>OZ253576.1:0-4800000 GCA_965262985.1 Vicinamibacterales bacterium
TCATGCAGACGACCCACGAGTCGGGAATCCAGCGCTGCGTGAAGCGTGACAGCGTCTCGCCGAGATTGCCGATCAGGCGAATGAGTGCAGACATGCGTCAGGCGGCCTTCGCCGTCGGGTTCTTGGCCGCGAACAGGCAGAGCAACGAGGCGATGGACAGCACCGCGGCGCCGAAGAACGCGTACTGGTAGTTGCCAAAGGTGTCATACACGAACCCGGCGAGTTGCGAGCCGGCGACCGCCGCGATGCCCCAGGCCAGGAACAGCAGTCCATAGTTCACGCCGAGGTGTTTCGTACCGTAGAAATCAGCCGACGTGGCGGCGAACACCGCGAGCAGCGTGCCATAGCAGTAGTAGACGGCGAATACCCCGATGACGAAAAAGAGCACGCTCGACCCGAACACGTACAGCGCCGGCATGGCGACGGCCGAGACGACCACCATCAATCGCAGTACGTTGAGTCGGCCGAGGTTGTCGGACATCGCACCTGACAGGACTCGTCCAGTGGTGTTGCCGATCGCGCCGACCACGAGCCCGATCAACGCGACGCTGCCGATGCCCGCCTCGGTGCCGAACGGGACCAGTTGACTGATGAGACCCAGTCCGGCGATCGCTCCGAAGAAATAGGCCAGGAACAGGAAGTAGAACGAGCTGCCGCGCAGCATCTCGCCGGTGGTGACGTCGCGGCCGATTGGGGTGACCGCGGCCTTGAGCTGGCTCACATCCCATCCCTCGGGCGCGTATCCCTCGGGCGGAGGCTTCAGCAGCCAGGCGCCTACGAGGGCGATGACGAGAAACAGAACGCCATACACGCGGAAGGTTGCCTCCCAGCCCAGACTCGGGATGAGCAGCTCGTCGGCAATCGGACCGAAAATGCCTGACCCGGCGCCGTAGCCGCCGACGGCGATGCCGATCGCCAGACCGCGCTTGTCGGGAAACCACTTCGAGACGACCGGGATGGCGATCGAATATCCGATGCCGTTGCCCGCGCCGGCGATGAGGCCGTAGGCCAGATAGAGCACCGTCAGCGACGAGGTGAAGCTCGCGAGAAAAAAGCCCAGGCTGAAAAGCACGCCGCCGATGGCCGCCAGTGCCGGAAGCCGATCACCGCGTGCAACCGGCCGGCGATCACGAAGGTAATCGCCATGGTCAGAATGCCGATGCTGAACGTCAGTGATGTCTCCTGCCGCACCCAGCCGAACTCCTGCTCGAGCGGCAGCACGAACACGCTCCAGGAATAGAAGGTGCCCAGGACGACGTTCAGCATCGTGCCGCCAATCAGCGGCAGCCATCGGTTTTGCGTCTGCGTTTCAGACATCGTGTTCCTTCCCTCGCGTTCCGGCCGGCGTCGCGCCGGTGCGCCCAAGGTTACTTCATCGTGGGCATGCTGAGGTTCACGGTTTCGCGCTGTTCCGGCCAGCGTGAAGTGATGACTTTCGCGCGGGTATAGAACTTGACGCCGTCGGGTCCATGCACGTGCAGGTCACCGAACAGCGAGCTCTTCCAGCCGCCGAACGAAAAGAACGCCATAGGCACCGGGATCGGAACGTTGACGCGACCATCCCGACCTGAATCTCGTTCGTGAAGCGGCGGGCCGCGGCGCCAGACCGCGTAAAGACCGCGGTACCGTTGCCGTAGGGGTTCCGGTTGACGATCTCGATCGCCTCGGTGTGGCTGCCGGCACGCACGACCACCAGCACCGGACCGAAGATCTCGTCTCGATAGATCGACATGTCGCGAGTAACGTGGTCGAACAGCGTCGGTCCCACGAAATGTCCCCCGGCGTGGCCTTCGACCTCGACGCCCCGACCGTCGATCACCAGGGCGGCGCCTTCGCGCTCGCCGGCGTCGATGTATCCGCTGACCCGTTCCGCGTGGGGCCGGCGTGATCAACGGTCCCATGTCGACACCCGCGCGGTCGCCGGGGCCGACGGCGAGCGCCGCGGCGCGCGCCGCGAGCCGCGGCACGAGCGCGTCACCTGCCTCGCCGACCGCCACCACGGCCGAGATCGCCATGCAGCGCTCGCCGGCCGAGCCGTAGGCGGCGCCGATCAGAGCGTCGGCGGTCGCGTCGAGATCGGCGTCCGGCAGCACGACGGCGTGGTTCTTGGCGCCACCCAGCGACTGCACCCGTTTCCCCTGGGCGCATCCGGCTTCATAGACGTACCTGGCGACCGGCGTCGAGCCGACGAACGAGACTGCCGCCACGTCGGGGTGCGCCAGGAGGGCGTCGACCGCGTCCTTGTCGCCATGCACGACGTTGAAGACGCCGTCGGGCAATCCGGCCTCTTTCAGCAGTTCCGCGGCCAGCATGCTGGCGGACGGGTCCTTTTCCGACGGTTTCAGCACGAACGTGTTCCCACAGGCCAGCGCCACGGGCGCCATCCACATCGGGCACATGATCGGGAAATTGAAGGGGGTGATCCCTGCGCAGACCCCAGCGGCTGTCTGACGGTGTGCGAGTCGACTCCCGCCCCGACGTCCTCGGAGTGCTCGCCCTTCAGCAAATGGGGGATGCCGGTCGCGAACTCGACCACTTCAAGTCCGCGCTGCACCGAACCGGCGGCATCGGAAAGTGTCTTGCCGTGCTCTTCGGTAATGACGGCGGCAAGATCGCCCTGCCGCCGATCGAGCAGATCCCGGAATCGCATGAGAATCCGGGCGCGCCGCATCGGGGTCGTTGCTCGCCACGCCGGAAACGCGAGGCGGGCGCTGCCGACCGCGGCATCGACGTCGGCGGCGTTGGCGAACGGTACGGTGCGCACCACCTCACCCGTGGCCGAGTTGGTGACCGTACCCGATCGCGGTCCCCGGGCGGCATGATGCCGCCCGTCAATCCAGAACGGTACCGTCGACAGAGTCAATTGTGTAGTCGCCATCAGTCTGCCAGCCCGTGGGGAAACCCCGCGGGGAGCCGAACACCGTCGTGGGAATGGCGCGGGCTGTTACTCACAGATGGGGGTCAGATGCTGAAACGACGTCACGTTGAGTCGCAGTTCTCCGCCAGCGTTCACCCGCAGTCCCCTTCGCTTGCACCTCGTGCTCCAGGTGGGCGTCCACGTCGAACTCACCCACACCGAGCAGCCGATAGGTGAGCGAACCGAGCGGCAGGGCGCGAGACGCGTCGAGTTCCTCGCGGCTCGTGAACGCCCGCGGGCTCGGCTCACCGCTCGTCGCCTGTTCGAGGGTCCAGGCGTCACCGTCTCTTGCGAGGCAGCCGACGACCGTGCGGAGTTCGATGGCGTCGTTCTGTCGGGCAGAGACGGCACCGGCCGCCACTCCGAGCGCGAAGACGATCGTGGCCATACGCGTACACACGGTGTGCGTCATGAAAAAGGGCCTCATATGTACCATGCCCGGGACGGCTCGATCAACCGTGACGCGCGTCGAACGCGCGCCCGGCCGAGCGTGCGAACAGCACCCGTTTCACGGCTGAGCATTTGACGTAATCCATTTATTTTCAGAGGCTTGCGATACTTGACCTGTTTGTGGCGGCGACCGTAGAATGACCGTTCCGTGCACGGTCGGTTGTCGATCCAGGCCGGACGCGTGTTCCACTCGCGACCAGTGGGGTCAGGCATGCAGACAGGGATGCGGATGTTGCTGGCGGCGGGAGTGTCGTCCGTCGTCGTCTCGGCTGCCGCCCAGCAGAGCGGACCGACCGCCGGCGACGAGATGCTGCCGCCATTCGACATGCGGTATTTCGTGGGCGCCTGGGAGTTCGAGTGGACGCCGCTCGAGACGCCGCTGCTGCCGGGTGGAAGGTATACCGGCACGGAAACCGTGCGCCACATCGAGAACGGACGATACTTCGATGTCACGGTCACGCTCGAGGGGCCTGAGGGGACGTTGAACGGCAAGGGCATCATGCTGTTCGAGAGCGGCGCGTTCGGTGCATTCCTGACCAGATACGTGGTCTACGACGCAGGTTTCAGCCTGTCCAGCCTGGCCCCCTCGGCGGTGACCTGGGCGGGTACTACAGTCAGTTCTGGGAGACGCCCGAGCCGTTCGAGCACAACGGCTCGCAGTTCGTGATCAAGGGACGCAGCTATCTGGTGTCGCCGTTCGCCTACCGGGTGAATAAGGAAATCTCGGTAGACGATCAGGCGTTCGTCAATTTCGGTGTCATGTGGTACACGAAGGTCGTGGAGGAGACGGGACGGTGACGATGGCGAAACGTGTGATCTCAGCGGTTGCAGTCCTGGTCGTGTCGGCAGTGTCACTGGCGTTCGCTCAGGGTGGGCTGAGTGGCGAGTGGGAGATGAAGCTCACCACGCAAACCGGCGTGACGACCTGGCAGGCCCGGTTCGAACAGAACGGAGAACGGGTCGGAGGCGAGATCGATCTCGGCGACAACGAGGTGCTCGCGGTAGACGGCCGTCTCGACGGCTCGACGCTCACGTTCGTCATCGTCGTGCCGGACCTCGACGGCGACCAGCCGATCAACTTCGAGGGAGAGTTGGCCGGGGATGCCATCACCGGGGCGCCCGGCACGTTCTCGTGGTACGGCACTGGCGAGTGGGAAGCGTCACGCAAGTGACCTGGAGACCCGCGCCGCGGTTCGCGCGGTTCAGGTACGGGCGGCGTCTGCGCCCTGCGGGCCGGTGTGCTTGACCCGTTATTTGGCATCTGTCAAAATTTACCGCTTGTCCTACCCATCGGCATCTGAGATCCGGGGGGCCGTTCTTGCGCCGCCCAGGACCGTGTCGCTACCAGGTGGACGGTGGAAACACGGCAGCGAGAGGAGACAGGCATGAGGAATCGCTTCGCGAGTGCGCTGGCGGTTGCGGCGCTTGCAGGAATGTCGTTGCTGTGGGGAACCGAGTCAGGGCGGGCCGCAGACGGCACGATCAGCGGCGCCGTGACCAGTGCGAACGGGGCCGAAGCGGGTGTCTGGGTCATCGCCGAGACGACCGACCTGCCGACGAAGTTCATCAAGAGCGTGGTCACGACCGATGGCGGTCGGTATCTCGTGCCGGAGCTGCCGGAGGCGACATACAAGGTCTGGGTGCGCGGGTATGGCCTGCTCGATTCCGCCGGCGTGACGGCCCGGCCTGGCGACACCCTCGACCTTGAAGCCACGGTGGCGTCCACTCCCGCCGATGCGGCCAGGGTGTATCCGGCCAACTACTGGTATTCCCTGATCGAGCCGCCGGCCCCTGACGAATTCCCGGGCACCGGGGACGAGGGTAACGGCATCGCCACGAATCTCCAGCACCAGAATCAGTGGGTCGATATTCAGAAGCAGGGCTGCATGCTCTGCCATCAGCTCGGCAATCGCATTGTTCGCGAGATCGACAACATCGATCAGTTCGACTCGACGCTGGCGGCCTGGGACCACCGGGTGCAAATGGGGCAGCGCGGTTCGCAGATGACGAACGTCATGAGCCGCTTCGGCCGCCGGCGGGGTCTGCAGATGTTCGCCGAGTGGAGCGATCGGGTAGCCGCCGGAGCCGTGCCGCCGACTCCGCCCCGCCCCGAGGGGATCGAGCGGAACGTGGTCGTCTCCATCTGGGAGTGGGGTACCGAGATCGACTACATCCACGACGAGATTGCGACTGACAAGCGGAACCCGGAAGTGAACGCGAACGGTCCGGTGTACGGGGTCAACATCTCGAACGACGAACTGGCCATCCTCGATCCGGTGACGAATCTGACGACCAACCTGAAGGTTCCGCTGCGAGTCGAACCGGACACCGTGCCCGGCATGATCGCGCGGTCGATGCCGGCCCCTTCGCGCTTTTTCGGCGACGAACTCATCTGGAACGATCCGGCGAACCCGCACAACCCGATGATGGACCAGAACGGGCGGGTCTGGATGACCTCGGCCATCCGTGCCCAGCCCAATCCGGACTACTGCAAGGCAGGATCGGAGAATCCGTACGCCCAGTACTTCCCGCTGGAGAGAGGCTTCCGATCGGCGGTGTTCTACGACCCCGCGACGCAGAGGTTCGTGCTGATCGACACCTGCTACGGCACACATCACCTGCAGTTCGCCGAGGACGAGAACGACACGCTGTATTTCAGCGGCGGCGGACAGGTCGTCGGATGGCTCAACACGAAGCTGTATGACGAGACCGGCGACGAGCGGGCCGCGCAGGGCTGGTGCCCGACGGTGCTCGACACCAACGGCGACGGGGCCGTGACCAAACCGTGGAACGAACCTGGGCGGGGCGGGCAGCCGTCGAGCTACGACCCGGCCCTGGACACGCGGGTGGTCGTGGGCAGCTACGGGGTTATCGGAGACCCCACTGACGACAAGGCGGTCTGGATCAGCTCGACCCGGTTCCCGGGTCAGTTGGCGCGCCTGCACGTCGGTGACAATCCTCCGGAGACCTGTGTCACCGAGATGTACGAAGTCCCGTCGGTGCTCGACCCGAACGTGCCGACGGACAAGACCGGTTTCGGGTCCCGTGGGATCGATATAGACCGGGACGGGATCGTCTGGACGGCGTTGTCGGGCAGCAGCCACCTGGCCAGTTTTGACCGCACGAAGTGCGCGGTCCACAACGGCCCGACCACGAGGGACGGACGGCACTGCGTGGACGGCTGGACGCTGTATCCCACCCCGGGTCCCGTGGTGCAGGGCACCGACCCGCCGGTGCGCGCCGACTACCACTATTACAACTGGGTCGACCAATGGAACACCCTGGGGTTGGGCGCGGACGTGCCGATTGCGACCGGCTCGAATTCGGATTCGCTGCTGGCGCTCGATCCCGACAGCGGGGAGTGGACGGTTCTGCGCGTCCCGTATCCGCGCGGCTTCTTCACGCGCGGTCTGGACGGCCGCATCGACGACCCGGGTGCCGGCTGGAAGGGGCGCGGGGTCTGGGCCACCTACGGCGAGGCGGCGACCTGGCATATCGAGGGTGGGCAGGGCGTGAAGCCCGGCATCGTGAAGTTCCAGGTCCGGCCCGACCCGCTGGCTAACTGAGGGGGCGTCCGTGTCGGAACGCCGGTCTCGAGCGTCCGTGCGGCTGGCAGCCTGAGGCAACGGTCGCCGCTGCATCCCGGCTGCCGGCGCTGTTCCCGGGTCACGTACTGCCGGTATGTACCCTCGTGAGGCGTGAGCCGGCCTCGTGCGGCAGCGCTAGGAGCCCGTGGTGAAACCGCGTGTAGCACCGAGCGTGGCGAGGCGCCCGCGTGGCAAGGCGTGACGAGGGAGCATATTGGGCATATGTGACCGAGAAACAACGCTGTCCAGGCGGGATGCATCGCCGCGCGAATGCCGCGGGGCTTTCACCACGGGCTCCTATGCCAGAGCTTCGGTGTGACGTGGGGCGTTCGCTACTGGCCGTGCAGGTCCGGCGGAGACGCACTGTTGCATTGCACGCACATCGGGCCTGGCGTGCGGAGGTCGTTGATCGCGCACCGGCGCCAACCAATCCGGACTGAGAGGAACAACGCGAAATGGGCAGATATGAGCGGGTACGTCGTTGTGGAGTACTGCTGCTGGCGGTGCTGCTGCTGGCCGCGCCCTTGAGCTGGGCCGGGCAAGCGGGCTCCGGCGTTATCAGCGGGTCCGCACAGGATGAGAGCGGCGCGATGCTGCCGGGGGTGACGGTGACGGCGACCGGCGCGGGCGCGACCCGCATCGGAGTGACCGGCGATGAAGGACGCTACGAGATCACCGGGTTGGCGCCCGGCAGCTACGAGGTGCAAGGGACGCTGCCTGGTTTCCGGAGCGACCCGGAGACGGTGTCAGTGGGTGGCGGTGCGGCGATGGCGAATCTGACCCTCGCGATCGCTCCGCTCGCCGAGACGGTCACCGTGACCCGGACCGACCAGGACCTGGCCGATGTGCCGCAGTCGGTGGCCGTGATCACCCGCGATCAGATAGAACACTCGCAGCGTCGGACGTCGCTTGACGAGGCGCTGCGCGGCATACCGGGGCTGTTCGTGCAGAACCGGCGCAACTATGGACTCTCCGGCGGCATCGGCATCAGTATCAGGGCGCCCGAGCCCCGCTTCGGTCTGCGCGGACTGGCGATCATTCAAGACGGCATCCCCATCACCACCGCGGACGGGACGACCGAGCCCGGCAACGTCGACCTTGGGTCGGTCGGGCGCATCGACGTCGTGCGCGGCCCGAGTTCGGTGCTCTACGGCAACTCGGCCGGCGGCGTGATCAACCTGCAGACCACCTTCGATCGGTCGCGGCGGTTGACGATCACGCCGGATGTGCAGTTCGGCAGCTACGGGTACCAACGCCAGCAACTGCGCGCAGACGGCGGAAACGAGCGGACCCGGGTCATGGTCAGCGCGAGCCGGTTCGAGACCGACGGGTTCCGTGGAAACAGCGCGGCGGAGATCATTCAGTCCAATTTCGTCGTCAGCCACATGGTGTCGCCAAACACCGAGGTGCGCGGCGTGTTCAACTACGCCGACACGCCCTTCGCCGAGAGCGCGAGCTTTCTCAACGAAGCGGACGCCCGCACCTCGCCGATGCGGAATGCCGCGGGTGAGTGCATCGCCGGCGCCTGTATGGCCCGTGGCGTGGCGCTGTCCCGCAACTGGGGGGAAGGCGCACAGCAGGGGCAGGGCGGCGTGACCGTCGATCATCGCTTCAGCGAGACCCAGCGTGTTCGAGCCACCGGGTGGGGGATGTGGCGCGAACTGAGCGCGGTCGGGGCGTTTCGCAACGTCGAGCTGGGCCGCAACGGGTACGGGTTTCGCTCAGAGTATCTTGGTGGCGCACAGGCTGGGACGGTCGGGGTCGACTGGGCGACCGGGCTCGATGTGGCGTCGCAGAACGACGACCGCATGGAGTTCTCGCAGGTCCGACCCGCGGCGGCGGGTGGGCGGGCGACCAGTGGGGTTCTGCTGGTCGACCAGACCGAACAGGTGCTGTCGGTCGGTCCGTTCGCGCAGATCGGCATATCCCCGACCGACCGCGTCCGATTTACGGCCGGGCTGCGGTGGGACTATTACCAGTTCCAGGCCGGCGACCGCCGATTGGAAGACGGCGACCAGTCCGGCGACCGGACCATGGATGCGGTGAGTCCGTCGATCGGGGTGACGGTGACCGCCGCTCCGGGTGTCAACCTGTTCGCCAACGTCGCGACCGCCTACGAAACGCCGACCACCGTCGAGCTGTCTAACACGCCGACCGGCGAGGGCGGGTTCAATCAGGAGTTGGACCCGCAGGACCTGCGGAGCTTCGAGGTGGGTCTGCGCGGGCTGCTGGAGCCGGCGCGCCTGCGCTACGAGGCGGCGTTCTATACGTCGACGGTCGACAATGCGCTCGTGTCATTCCAGAACTCTGACGACCAGACGTTTTTCCGCAATGCCGGCGCGGCGTCGCGCGACGGTGTCGAGCTGCTGCTCGAGTGGGTACCGAACCCCGCATTCAGCGCGCGGATCGCCTATACCTACCAGAACTTCACGTTCGCGGAGTTTGCCACCGGTGCCGGCGACTACAAGGGCAACGACGAACCTGGCGCGCCGGCGAACCGGGCGTTCGTCGGGTTCAACTACACCGCCCCGTTCGGCCTGCGTTCGGGCGCCACGGTGCGGCGGGTCGGCGAATATGCTGTCAACAACGCGAACACCGCGTTCAACTGGGCGTACACCGTCGTCGATCTGCGGTTCGGGTATGACACCAGATGGGGCGGGGTGGATGTGCGCCCGTTCGTCGGGATCGACAACTTGTTAGATGAGCGATACAACTCGTCAACGATCACGAACGCCTTCGGCGGCCGCTACTACGAGCCGTCGCCGGATCGGGAGATTTACGTCGGCCTCACGATTGGGGGCGGCCTGAACTGAGCGCCGCGGAGGGTCTTGCCTTGACGCGTGCAGAAGGGCGGGGCCACACTTGCAGCCCGTGGCGTAACCTCGCCTTGCCCGATTCGGGCGACGCGCGCGCCGACACTAGTTCCGAAGACCGATGATCGGTTGCGGAACGGAAGGAGAGCAGTACGTATCCATGGTCGTCCAACCCACGCGCGCCGTCGACTTCGACCGGGCCAATGAAGTGGTCCAGCGGTTCCAGAAGGAGTCGACCAAGTGGCTCTACGGTCTCGACGAGGCTGCTCGTATTCTGTCGTGGGCGTTCTTCACGCTGCTGCCCTATACCGACAAGCTGACCCAGAGCAAGCTGCTGCGTCAGCCCCATATCATGTTCAGGGGTCCGACCGGTACCGGCAAGACCGACCTCGTGAGCGCCTGCGCCATGGCGATCGATGCCAAGTTCGAGCGCATCCAGGGGCTGCCCACCTACATGCCCGAGGACATCCTCGGTTACGAGACGATCGTCGAGGACACCGACGGCACCCGGAGGCTCCAATTCAAGCCGGGCAAGCTGATGGCGCATATCGTGCTCATCGACGAAGACAACCGGCTGTCGGGCAAGACCAAGGCGGCGGTGCTCGAGGGGATGGAAGAAAGCTCGGCGACGCTTGCCTCCGATTACGGCAATCTGGCCGAGGGCAAGGTGCTGCCGTTGTTCCCGTTGTCGTGCGATTTCGGCGACCTCACGGGGCCACGGTTCTTCATGGTGATCTGCACCGAGAACATTTTCGGCGAAGAGGAGGGCACCTTCGCCAACCCGGTTGCGCAGCTCGATCGCACGACGCTCTCGATCAACATGCTGGACCCGGAGGACGAAGAGGACGAGCTGAAGATCACCTCGCGCAACGTCGTCGGGCGGAAGGTCGAGAAGCTTACCAACCTGTACGAGGTTCTCGACATCGCCAAATATATCTTCGACACCGTCCAGATGTCCGAATACGGCCAGCAATACAAGGTGCGCCTCATCCGCAACACGCGGCCGCACCGGGTCGTGGGTCGCGCCGCGCGCACGGTCAGGGAATACATCAGGGTCGGGATCTCGCCGCGCGTCCATTTCCATCTCGAAGCGGTGGCCCGGACGTTCGCGTTCTTCAACGGCGACACGGTGATCACGCCGGATCACATCAAGGCGGTGGCCGGTCCGGTGCTCGCGCACAGGCTCGTGCTGCGCGAAGGAATGGAATTCTCGGTCAACAAGGATGAATTGCTCGATCAGGTCGTGCGGGACATGGAGGTTCCGCCGTGGAAGTAGAGGAGGTCTACGCCAGGTTCCGTGACATCAAGCACGGCATCCGGGCCAGGAAACGGTCCACCAGCATCCACTTCGGCGATCACAAGAGCGGTTTCAAGGGGGCCGGCTACGACATCGTGGGGGTCGACCAGTGGAGACCGGGTCAGCCCCTGAAGGACGTGTCGTGGACCCTGAGTATGCGCACCTATCCCGAGAAGCTCTATCGCATCGAGCGGATGGAGCCGAAGGAGATGCGCACCCTGATTGCGTGCGACCTGTCCTACTCGACGCTGTTTCAGGTGTCGCACGACTCGAACAAGGCGCTGCTGATGCTGGACCTGCTCGGGAACATCGGGCTGACCCGCACCAACGTGCGCGACCCGGTGGGGCTGCTCGGGTATTCCGACCGCATCGAGATCTACATGCGTCCGAAGCTCGGATCGTCGCAGGTCTTCTACATGGCGCATCAGATTTTCGAGAAAATGAAGCTCGAGCGCGAGTTGCCGGCCCGGCGGCCGGCGCATCTGACGGTTGCGCTCGAGTTCATGCTCGCGCGTCTCAAGATGCGGCACTCGGTCATCGTCCTCACCGACCTCGTCGATCTCGTCAACGATCACGATGCGATCAACTTCAAGCTGCTGACCACACTGGCGTCGAAGCACGATATGATCGTCATCATCCTTGACGACCCTGAGGAGTTTCGGGTCAAGAGCCGCCTGGGGTATATCCGCGTTTCTGACATGGAGACGGGACAACAGACCGTGATTTCGGCGCGGAAGGCGGGCGCGATCCGCCGTCGGATCGAGGAGTCTCGCGCGGCCCTCCAATACAAGATGAAGCATCAGGCCGGGATCGACTCGGTCGTGCTGACTCCCGAGAATCACATCGAGGAACTCCCCAAGTTCCTGATTTCACGTATCGCCCGCCAGTAGACACCTGCACATGACCAGCATACCCGTATTCGGCATCCTCCTGCTCGCCGCGCCGGTGATCTGTCTCGCGCAACCGCCCGGTGCTGTCGATGCGCCGTCGTCGCCGGTGCGTGTCGAGACCCTGGCGCTCGAGCCAACGGTCGTAAAGACAGGCGACCTGATCACCCAGCCCTACCGGGTGCGGTTCCCCGATCTGGTTTCCGAGGGGCAGGAGATCATCATTCTCGAAGATCGGATGTCGCCCGAGGCACTGCCGGTGCATCCCTTCGAGGGCGTGTCGCTGACCGTCGAAAAGCGCCGGATCGACGACGAACACATCTGGGACTTCATCTACGGATTCCGCCTGGTCGACCCGAACAAGATGACGTATCTGCTCCCCAATTTCAGCTTCTACTACCTGCTGCGGGATCTGGGCGAAGACATCGAGGATGCCGAGGTTCAGCAGGTCGACGGCGGACAGGGGCTGGTGCGGTATGTCACCTCCATCACCGACGAGCCGCTGCTCGATATCAGGGACACCATCGAGTTGGGAAGTTTCGCCGGACGGGCGACATTCTTCCAGACGCTGGCGTGGAGCGTGGCGCCGCTTCCGCTCCTCGTCTGGTTCGTGATGCTCGTGCGTAACGCCCGCAAGCCGAAGGTGATGTCCCTCGAGAAGCAGCAGGAAGCCGATGAACTGGCCCGACTTGAGGCGCAGATTCCGGTGCCGCCCTCGATATGGGAAGCACGGCGTCAGGTGTCGAAGGAGTTGAAGGCGCTGGAGGACCTGCCGTCCGGGGCTGATGGCGAGCGGGCGGCGGCGGTCGGGCGCAGTCTGGTGCTGGCGATGCGCGACTACCTGCGGGCGGATCTGCCGGAGCTGCACCCCGGAGACACGGCGCGCGACGTGCAGCGTCACGTCGAGGGGTTGAACGACGGTCCGCGCAAGGAGGCGCTGCAGGTGCTGGCCGGCCGGCTGGTGGCGTTCCAGAGCGGGCTCGAGCATGGCGACGGCGGTTCGATCGAGAATCCAGGGCTCGACGCGCAGGCACTGTCCGACGCGCTCGCGCGGTTGCGCCCGCACGTGCGCATGTTCAACAACCTGAAGGCGCTGGTGGGACGGTAAACGGCGCCGCCGCAGCAGCAGGTAACGACGATGTTGATGCCCTGGTCGGAGTTGGCCGCGTTCCTGGATGCGGGATTCCGGGAGTTGCTCGAAACCGACTTCCAGCAGATTCGCTACGGCGACGTTGGCATCGCCGTCTGGCTGGCGTTTGCGGTGAGCGCCGCCCTGCTGCTGTCGATGGTGCGTCTGGCCGCCGCCCGCAAGCGGCACGCGCGGCAGCATTCGGGGCACGTCATTGAAGCGGCCCATCGCAAACGGCTCTGGATCCGGGGGCTGCACACAGCGCCAAAATTCCTGCTGGCGGCCGCCCTCATCCTGCTGATCGTATCGATCGCCGACCCCTTCCTGACCGCCACCGAGGAGGTGAGCGGTTACGTCGAGTCCCGGGTGCGGATCGATCTCGTCGACACCTCCGGGTCCATGGCCTGGGAGTTTCCCGACACGAACAAATCGAAGGCCGAAGTGGCGCGAGACGCGCATCTCGAATTCCTGGAGATGCGGCGCGAGAAGAACGACCGGGTGTCGTTGTGGCTGTTCTCCACCTATCCCTACATGGTGGATGACTTCGTCATGGACGACGAGCTCTACTACTTCCAGGTCTGGGACGCGCCGTACGTCATGACCCAGCGGCTGGACAAGGCGATGGTCGTGCCGCGTGACAAGGTACGCATCATCCCGGCCGAGGGTGATACGAACATCGTCCGTCCCCTGCAGGACATCGTCAAGCACTTCGATCGGGACGAAGCGACCATCGGCCGAGGTGCGAACCAGAACCGAGCGGTGCTGATCATCACCGACGCGGCGGTCGACGAGTTCCCCGACGCCGAGTTCGCCGAGCTGAATCGGCGGAACATCGTGCCCTACATCATCTACATCAATACCAGCGACGCGCGGTCGGCGAGCTTTCTGCATCCGACGGTGCCGCAACTGGTGGCGCAGATTCAGGAATTCGGCGGCGACTACTTCGACGTCACCGACGAAGACAGTCTGGCGCGCGCATACGAGGCGATCGACGAGCGTGAGGCGGTGCGCGTCGAGTTGAAACACCGGGCGCTGAAGGTGCCAATCTACTCCCGGTTCCTGCTGGTGGCGATGGGGCTGCTCGTGGTCGGTATCCCGATGGGATTCGTGTCCGAGCTGCTCTGGGGCACCAGTCCGTAGTCGGCGTCGTGCGAGAGAGAATGACATGAGACTGACAGACCTGCTCGACAAGGAACATTCCTTCCGGTACCTGGTGGGCCTGGTGCTGGCCCTGCTGTTCTTTCTGGCGGTATCGGTACCGTCCCGCAGCCTGGCCGCGTTCTATGCGAATCTCGACGGGCTCAGCGACAGCGTGGAACGCGAAGACTTCGCCGTGGCGGAGGAGCAGCTCGCCGAGGTCTCCGCTTTCTACGAGGGCAGCCGGGTCTGGGGCATGCAGTGGTTCGCAGATTCCTATCTGTTTCAGGACGCGTTCCTGCAGCAGGCGTCCTACAGCTACCTGACCGGCGACTACGAGACGGTGGTCGAAGATCTGGCCGACGAAATCGACGACCCCAGGGCGTCGCATCTGCTGGCCAACTCGAAGTTCATGCTCGCCAGGCAGCGGTACCGCGCCATCGACGGCGAGAATCCCAATGCGCAGATCGAGAAAGAGGCGATCATCCTCGAAGTGATGGAGACCGTGAACGCCGATTACGAACGCGCGTTGCGGGGCGATCTGTCCGAGCGTTTCGACTACAAGTGGAACTACGACCTGACCAGCAACCCGGAGGCGATCCGTCGCGCCCTCGAGGCCCCGCGGGAAATCGAGCCTCCCGAGCTGGAGCAGATGAAAGGGGAAGGCACCCCGGTCCGCCGCCGCCGCGGCTGACCTTCGCGGACAGATCGCGGGCGGATCATGGACGGCCTCAGTTCGTTGTTTCGTGAAAGCGTCGAGTTCGCCAACCCCGAATATCTGGCGATAGTCCCCATCGGGGGCCTGCTGCTCGTCTTCGGGATGCTGATCTTCGCCCTGCGGCTGCAGTTGCGTCCGGCTCGTACCGAGGGCTCGACGTACCCCTTGTTCGGCCACATCAAGTTCTGGTTCTTCGCCGTCGCCGCACTGATGCTGGTGGCCGTCGCGGCCGCCCGGCCGTTCTGGGTCTACGGCGGTTCGAGCTTCAAGCGGGGCGACGTCGACGTCATCGTCGCGATCGACGCATCGGCGTCGATGTGGGTGAAGGATCTCGGTCCATCACGTCTCGATCTGGCCGTGCGTGAAACGCTATCGCTCTATACCCAGGACATTCTCACGCCCGGCGATCGTACCGCGGTGTTCGTGTGGGGCACCACCGCGTTGCGTCGCGCGCATCTGTCGTCGAACGCCGAGCGGTTCATCGAGGAAGTGGGGCGCATCGGGGCGCCGGCGACGCTGACAGGAGACGCGTTCCCCTGGGACAGCGACATCGCCACCGCGTTCGAATCGATCTATATGTCGCTGGACAATCAGGACCGCTTCGAGTCGGGTGAAGACTCGTGGCAGCCCGAGCAGCGTAGCGACCGTCTGGTTCTGCTGTTCACCGACGGCGACTTTCTGATCGATGCCGAGCAGATGAGCCGTGTCGATATCGCCCTCGGCGAGTTCCGGCGGCGCGGGCTCACCGTCTACGCAGTGGCCATCGGCACCCGGACCGGCGCCAACGTGGACTCCGTTCTGCAGGACTACGTGCGCGGCGTCGATTACGACGAGACCCTCGAAGCGGACCTTGAAGGCCAGCGCACGCGGCTCGGGCTCGACGGCATCGGCATGGTCGAGCAACGTACCAACGGCCGTTCGTTCATCGTCGACAGTTCGCAACTTGCGTCCGACACGTTCCTGCGCAACGTCGTCGACAGCCACCGCAGCATTTCGTTCCAGCTCATTCCAGCCGAAGACAAGCAGGAAGTCTGGCAGTGGGTCGTCATGCTCGCCATCGGCATCTTCGTCATCGCTATGTTGTTCTACTAGTCGATCGGTAGGGACCCGTCGCGGGGTTTGCTGAGTTCGGGTGGCGGCCCGTGCGGCGCTGGCCGGAATCGACACCGTTGAAAAAGGAGAGCGCCAATGACCTGGTTGCGCCGCCTGCCGCATGCCGTGCTCACCGTCGCATGCATCGCGCCGGTGTCCGCCTCCCAGCCGCCGCCGGTCGACTCCGATCAGCAGGCGCTCATCGAGTTGGAGCGGGGCTGGAACGACGCGATCTACCGCAAGGATGTCGCATTCATCGAAAACCTCCTCGCCGACGAGTTCATCACCACCTATGACGACGGCAACCGCGGTGACAAGGCGAGAGAGCTGGAGATCGTCGCCGAGTTCAACCAGCAGGTGGTGTCCGCCACACAGGAGGACTTCACGGTGCGCGTGTATCGGGACACCGCCGTGGTCTGGTTCACGCTCCGTGTCGTCGGGATCAGGCAGGGAGAACGGGCAGAGCTCGTGTTGCGGTACACCGACGTCTGGATACAACGCGACGGCCGCTGGCAGTGCGTGTCCAGCCAGAGCACCCGGGTGAGCGGGTAACCGGCCGGCGCGGCGCCGCTCGCCGGCAGTCGAGGTGGCGATTCAGCCCATGTGCGGCCCGTGATTGGCCCAGCCGGTGACAGGTCCATCTCGACTGCGCCTACTCCGCGCGCAATGCCGTCATCGGGTCGATGCGGGCTGCGCGGCGCGCCGGCAGCCAGCTCGCGAGCAGGGAGACGGTGGCGAGCAGCGCCGACACGGCGAGGAAGACCACCGGGTCGAGCGGACTGGTCTCGAACAGCAGCGCCTGCAGCCGCGGTGTCAGCAGCAGGGCGGCGCCGATGCCCAGCGCCACGGCGCCGATGCCCAGCGCCACGCCAAGCAACGTCATCCAGCCCGCTTCCAGCAGCACCAGGCGGCGTACGTCGGCCACCTGCGCACCCACGGCCATGCGGATGGCGATCTCGCGGCGGCGCTGCGCGATCATGTAGGAGACGACGCCGTCAAGCCCAGATCGCGCGCCGCGGACGCGACCGTTTTGCCCTCATCGAGGACCAGTCGTACCGCCCCAGTCTTGTAGTCATCCGTGAAGCTCCGCCGCGTCCGCCTGCCCTTCGTGTCCGTCATGGTCGACATCGTATTCCCCTTTCGGAAGATGTCCACCAAATCGGACTAAGCCCACCGGACGCCCACCTGCGGGGACGCGCACCTTTGCGAAGAGGATCAAGATCTGCACGTGATCCTTGGAGGCGCGTACAATAAAAAAGCTCGGAAGACCGAGCTTTTTCGGTGGGACCCTGGATGAAACTTCACCGGATACGGTGTGCGGAACTCGGCTCAGGCGATGGAATCGTCAAGATTCCGGTCCCTGCCAATGCGTGAACCAGGCGCTCGACACCACTTACCGCTGAAGCTGGGCGTTGCAGGGAGCTACCCCGCAAGCCCCTCCTCGGGAGGAGCGCTACGGCACCGCCCCAAGATCAAGTCAGGATAGACCGCACCAGACAAGTATGTCAACACTTGAAGGTGCTGACATCGACGTCCGGGCGGGGTCAGGATCGAGGGAGTGCGGCGCCTCGATCCGGGAGGCGGCACGAAGGTCCCCGCGCCGGCAGGCTCGCCAGACTGGTCCCCACGGTCTCGAGATCTGCCTGGGTCATCTCGCGCTGCATCGATTCGAACAGTTCCCGCTCTTCGGTTCGGATGTGGGCTTCCAGCCGCAGACCCAGTGCCGGTAGTCTGGTGTCGAGATCGCTGGTGGGGTCGCGTTCCAGGTCTGACACCAACGACCGGATCGCGTCGTGGTCGGCGAGCAGGCGGCGCACCAGCGCGCTACCTCCGGCGAGCTGCCGGGCGGCGGCCGGAAACACCCAGGTTTCTTCCGCGTCGAAGTGCGGCTCGAGCGTCTCGGCGAAGAACGCGGCAACGCGGTCGACCTGCGCGCGCCGGCTGGTCGGCCAGTCCGAGCGGGGCGCCAGCGAGCGGCCCAGGATGAGTCCCTGGGCGACGACCAGCGTGTCGTGATGGTCGTGCGACAGCGGAATCAACCCGGGGTGGCGCTTCACCACCCTACGGTACAATACGGCGCTTGGCCAAACCAAATCACCCGGTGCAATCCGCCCACCGAGAGGATCGGGATTCCCGGAAGGAGAACAGATATGCGTAGCTGGTTGCCGTTCGTCGCGCTGACCGTGTTGAGCTGGGGCACCTACATTCCGACGCTGCACAAAGGGCAGGCCGCCCTCGGCGGCAGCGGGGTCCACGCGTTCCTGATGGTCGGCGTTGCCTATCTGCTCGTGGCGATTCTGATTCCTGGCACGATGATCGCTCGCGCCGGTACGTGGAACCTGTTTACGAGCGGCGGGATGGCCTTCACCCTCGCGGCCGGAGTGCTCGGCGCGCTGGGGGCGCTGGGTATCGTCCTGGCCCTGATCAACGGCGGTCGGCCCAACGTGGTGCCGCCGCTGGTGTTCGCCGGCGCGCCGGTGGTCAGTGTGTTCGTGGCGATGCTCTACAATCCGCCGCAGAACATTCCGTCGCCGGTCTTCTTCCTCGGCATCGTGATGGCGGCGGCAGGGGCCGGGCTCGTGCTCGCGTATCGCCCCATGTAGCCGTTCGTGGCGCACGGCCCGCGGCACACCGGGACCGGCCGCCGGGCGGGTACAGGGAGCATCCCGGCAGTACTTGACCGGTGAATGGTGCCGATCGGCGCGATGCGGCGCCGGTCGAAACCAGCGGGACGTCTCCCACGGCTTGGCAAGGGTGCAATCACCCACCGGGATGTAGGACAATCAGCTGTCGGCCAGTGTAGGCCGGACGGAGATTGAACAAGGGGAAGGGGAGTGCAGGTGTTGCAACAGGATTTGTCGATGAAGCTCAAAGGACTGATGGCGATTGCATTGCTCGCGACAGCGGGCGCGGCATGCGGCGGGGGAGGCAGCGAGTCCGGTGACGGTGCCGAGATGGCCTCGGCCGGCGACGAGGCTGCGTCGGCGGCGCCCAGGGTGTTCTTCGTTGCTCCGAGACACGAAACCGACCACGCGACCGAGATCCCGCTCGGGTTCACGTTCGGCGTCGAGAACTTCCAGATCAGCCCGGTGCCGGAGGAGGTGGACAGCCCGCGGGAGGCGATGGGCCACTATCACCTGGGTTTCAACGCGGAATGCCTGCCCGCGGGAGAGATCATTCCGGCGGCCGATCCCTGGGTCCACTTCGGCGACGGGTCGGACGGAATGGAAATGACGCTGGAAGGCGGTGAGTATCGCTTCAGCGTTCAGATCGCTGACGACGAGCACCGTACCATCGAGGGACTCTGCGAGACGATCACCGTCCGGATGGAAGACGGCATATAGGCAAGCAGTCAGGGGCCTGGTTGGCGCCGCAGGTAGGCGTCGACGCGGGCCTGCGCGTTCTGTCGGATGTTCACGTAGAACAGCGCGTAATCGTAGATGTGGTAGTTGTCGCGTCCCAGCGGCATCGCCGTGTAGTGGTCCGATCGAATCTCAGACACATACAAGCGGCCATCTCGGCACTGGGCATCGGCGGCGCCCGGTTCGTGGGTGTCCGAACCGTCGAAGTTGACCGCGCCGAGGTTGGCGCCATGCGTGGCGCGCTGGCCATCGGTCGACCAGGTGAGCGGGTTGACACAGATGTTGTCGGGTGCGGCGAACAGCGCACCAGCCCGGGGACCGACGCTGTTCCAGGTCACCTGACATCCGGTCTGCGTGGCGGTGCCGCACACCGGGATGCCGTTGCCGCCGTCGAGTTGAAACCCGATCGGATACGCGGCCACCATCCGTTGCGCCAAGTCGGATCCCGCAATCTCGTCCGCCAGCAGCAGATCCAGATGCCGGGATCCCTGGCTGTGACCGGCCAGCACGAAGGGCCGGCCGTTGTTGAAGTTCGCCAGGAAATAGCGGAATGCCGCCAGCACGTCGGTATAGGCGAGGTCGAGCGCCTGCGGCCCGCTGTCCCCCTCGGCGAAGAACGCCGCCAGCGTGGCCTGGCGGTACCGCGGCGCGTAGATGCGGCAGCATCCGTTGAACACGCTCGCCTGGCCCTGCATGACCATCTGGTCGGTCAACTCGTTGGTCGTCGCGTCGTCGAGCGATTGATTCCATGCGTCGGCCGACAAGAACGTGGTGGGATGCACGAAGAAGACGTCGACCGGCGTCGTCGCCTGCACGTCGGTGGCGCCGGCCGCGAGGGTGTCGGCCGCATCGTCGCGGTCCGGCAGCGCGGCCCAGTGCGCCGGATTGGCGTAGTCGGGTGGCGTTGGCATCGAGTCGTCCGAAAACGGGTGGTCCGGGTTGATCGTGAGAGTCAGCAGCATGACGCCCAGGTCGGCGCGGTACACGAACCCGGCGCCGATGACCAGTGTGAGGAGAAGGATGCCGCCGCCAAGCAGTATTTTTTTCATCGTCATGCGCGCTGATACGCCAGGGCCATGCCGCCTGCCCCGGGCTGGAAGGCGCCGTCCCGATAGCGCAGTTCGCCGTTCACCCATGTCATCCGCACGCGCGCCCCGAACGTGACATCGCTGAACGGATTCCATCCGCATTTCGAGTGGATGGTGTCGTCGCGCCGACCCGCTGCCGGGTCGATCAGCACCAGATCGGCCCAATACCCCTCGCGCAGGAAGCCGCGCTCGGCGATACCGAAGAGCCGGGCCGGCGCGTGCGCCGTCTTGTTCACGACGGTCTCTACCGTGAATCTGCCGGCCCGCACATGCTCGAACAGGGTGAGCAGTGCGTGTTGCACGAGCGGCAGGCCGGCCGGCGCCTGCGCGTACGGGCGCGCCTTCTCCTCGGCCGTGTGCGGGGCGTGGTCGGTCGCGATGACGTCGATGCGTCCGTCGTTGACCGCTGTCCAGAGCGCCTGCTGATCGGCCGCCGACTTGATCGCCGGGTTGCACTTGATGCCGGCGCCCTTGGCCGGATAGGCCGAGTCGTTGAAGAACAGGTAGTGGACGCAGGCCTCTGCCGTGATCCGTTTGGCGCCCAGGTCGCCCGTCGCGAACAGGTCCAGTTCTCTGGCCGTCGTGAGATGCAGCACATGCAGTCTGGCGCCGTGGCGCCGCGCCAGATCGACCGCCAGACTCGACGATCGGTAACAGGCCTCGGCTGAACGGATGCGCGGGTGCTCGGTGAACGGAATCTCGTCGCCGTAGCGGGCGCGGGCGGCCGCTTCGTTGGCGGCGATCGTCGGTGTGTGCTCGCAGTGGGTCGCGATGACGAGCGGGGACGCCGCGAAGATGCCCTCGAGCGTGTCTTCGTCGTCGACCAGCATGTTGCCGGTGCTCGAACCCATGAAGATCTTGATGCCGCACGCCAGCGTTCGGTCGACCCGCTTGATCTCCTCGAGGTTGTCGTTGGTGGCGCCGAAGTAGAACCCGTAGTTGGCGGTCGACCGGGCGGCGGCGCGGCCGTGCTTGTCCGTCAGGGCCTCGGCCGTAACCGTCTGCGGACTGGTGTTCGGCATCTCGAGATAGCTCGTGATGCCGCCGGACACCGCGGCGCGTGATTCCGTCTCGATGGTGGCCTTGTGCTCGAAGCCGGGCTCCCGGAAGTGCACCTGGTCGTCGATCATCCCGGGCAGGAGATACGCACCCGCGGCATCGATGACCTTCGCGTTCCCCGGTTCCGCGGTATTGATTCCGGCGATACGGCCGTCGCGCACCGACAGGTCGCCGTCGATGACGCGGCCTTCGTTGACGATGCGCGCGTTGACGATCCGATAGCTCATGAGCGCTATTCGCCGAGCAGCAATCGGATCTCGTCGTCGATCGCGTCGCGGTTGACGATGCCGACATGTTCGGCGGCGATGCGCCCCTGGCGGTCGATGAGCCAGGTCGTGGGAAGGATGTACCCTATTCCGGGCGGAAACGGCGCCAGCCGCTCGACCGTATCGGCCAGCGCAATGCGGTAGTTCACCGGCGCCGCCTCGAGATAGGGGCGGACGAGATCCCAACCGGGTTCATCGGTCGAGACGCCGAGCACGGCAAAGCCGTCACCGGAGAATGTCTCCTCAAACTCGACGAACCAGGGCATCTCGGCCCGGCACGGTCCACACCACGTCGCCCAGAAGTTCAGGAGCAGGACCCGGCCGGCGTAGTCGGCGAGCGTGGCGGCGCCGCCGTCGATATCCGGCAACGTGAAGGACGGCGCGCCAGCGCGCTCAGCCGCCGGAATCAGCCGCGGTTCGCGGGTTCGCGGTCTCGCGGCGCGTGCGCCGCCGGCGCCGGTGTCCGCGCCGCTGCGACCGACCAGTGGCCTGCCCGCGCCCTGAGTCGAGCCGCCGGCGTCAGCGGTGTGCGCAGGATTCGGCTCGTCCGTCAGCCACCGCTGATTGACGGTGACAAGCATGGCCATGAGCCAGATGACGCCCGCGCCGGCCACGAACCAGGTCCAGAATGATTTGCGCCCACGCGGTCGCGCGCGTGGTGTCATCAGCTCCGGGGATCCGTTATCGGCATCCGGCTGGCGCTCCGCATCGTCAGGCCTCGCCATGGCGGGTCAGCTACTCCTTCCGGGAACTCCATGCGGCGCCGGTGTCAGTGTGCCCGCGGACGAACAACGCACGCCCGCGCCTCTATCGTAACTGATGCGCCGGTGCGGAGGCGCACGGGCGTCATTCCCCATGGCTGGCCCTCCCCGGCGGCGCAGCCGGCGTCGTCACGGTCGGGAACGCGGTAGCGGCCGTTGGTGGTTCAGTCGACGAGTCGATGGGTATCCGAACGGAGGACCCAGCGCATCGTGCTGAGGACGATCGCCGCACAAACCACCAGCAGCGCCGCCGCGATCGCCAGACGGCCGTACGGGGCGTTCCACAGCGCGACCAGCACCGCCTGCCGCTCGACGTCGTCTCCCACATACCACAAGACAAGGAGCACCGGTATTGCGATGACGCCAGCTCCGGTGACCTGGCCGAGCCTCGAACCGAACCGCCATTTCGCCGCGACCGACAACGTGACGGCCATCAGCAACGCGCACTGCCAGATCAGCCATGTAGCGGGAGAATGCCAGAGTTCGGGACTCATGACCGAACTGGACAGGAACCAGCACAGGGTGCAGGCGGCCGCGGCGCCGATGAACTTGCTGCCCACGAGCACCCGGTCATCGACCGGCATGGTCCGCAGCCAAGCGAAGGTGCCCTTGGAGCATTCCCGCGTTATCAACCACTCGGCCCACAGGAACAGCGAGAAGATGAAATTGAGGTTGATGATGAAGATCTGACGAGGGCCGGCGGTCGACTCGAGCGTCGCGTCCAAGATCGCTGCCAGCAGAATCAGACCGGCAATGGTCAGCGCCGCCGCGAAACCGTGCAACTGGAAGTCCTTGATGAGTAGCGCGCCAAGTTGTCTCGTCCACATGGGCCAGTCCCTTTCCGTATCAGCCGTTCGTTGTCGCGTGGACATTTCCGCGACGGAAGCGCGGCTCGCCGTCGCCGGCGTGTCCACGACAGGAACGAACGCCGCGGGTGAACATCGCTGTCTCAGGTGATGAGTTCATTGGTTTCCGCGCGGTTGACCCAGCGCATGGTGCCGATGACAGTCGCGGCGTAGACCATGAGCAGACCGGCCGCGATCCAGGCGTTCCACTGCTCGAGTGCAGCGATCGACCATGCGGCGCGGGTCGTGACCACGCCGAAGAGGATTGATGGCACGATTACGAGGGACAGTTGGACGATCTGGCCGAGCTTCGGGTTCAAACGCCAAACCGCCGAGACCGAAATCGCACCGAGCAGCAGCAAGACGCACTGCAGGGCCAGCCACGTAGCAGGCGACGGCCTGAACTCCGGAGCGATCAACGCGCTCGTGAGACACCAGCACAGGATGCCGGCGGCACCGACCGCGATGAACTTGCTGCCTGCCAGCACCCGGTCGTCGACTGGCATCGTCCGCAGCCAGGCAAAGGTTCGTTTGGAGCGTTCCCGTGAGATCAACCAGTCGCTCCACACCAGAGCCGCCAGGATGAAGTTGAGGTTGAACACCAACACGATGTGGAACGCGGCGAGACGCTCGGGGAGCGCGTTGGCGGTACTCATGGTGACCAGCACGAGACCGCCGATGGCCAGCGCCATCGCCAAGCCGTGCAACTGCAGATCCTTGAGGAGGAGTGCGCCGAGCTGTCTGGTCCACATGGTGTGTTCAGTTTCTGGCGTGCAGGGCCATACCCGTTCCGAGTCACATTCCAGATGCCGCCACGATGAGCGCGACATCCGCTTCGATCAACGCCGCGATGACCAGCAGCGCGAGGGCGGCGGCCAGGGTGGCGGCGTCCGCGGCGAGTCGCGGCGGCTCCTCGCCGGCCAGGCAGCGAAGCACCATGACCGACAGGTGCTCCGCTACGCTGGCGACGAGGATGAACGCGAAGAACTCCAACACGACATAGCGGAGAAGCAGCCCCGCCGCGCCCGGTAGCGCGCCGGCGAGGGTGGTGAAGCCGGACCCGAGCACGACGGCGTTCCAGAGCAACGTGAACAGCGTCAGTCCGCCCAGGGTGCAGGCGCCGGCCAGCAGCACGCCGGCCACCCGCAGATTGCCACGCACGATGTGCAGCGCGTGGGTCCGGAACGAGTACTCACCGAACTCGGTGGAGCGGGTGACGCCACCGGCGGCGGCCTCGTCGAATTGCGGCATCGAGACCTGACTGCCGACCCCGATGGCCACTGCGACGAGCGCGGTGTTGAGCGCCACCAGGGCGGGGAGTGATCGCAACCAGCGTGTGAATCTCCGCATCGTATTGGTGTGCATGACCGCTTCGGGTCACACAGGTGATGTGCAAGCAGCCCGTGGCAAAAGCCCCGCTGCATTCGATCCACGCTGAATTCTGCGCTTCCCCCGCGGAATTCTGCGGCTTCACGCTGCATCCCGCTGCGCCGCGTTGTTCATCGGTCAAATACTGCCGGTATTTTCCCTCTTCTCGCCTTGCTCAGCGGGCGCACCGCCAATCTCGGTGCAACGCGGGGTTTCACCACGGACTGCTAGCAGCCGCTAGACCGCGGCCTGGACTCGGCAGATAAATACGAATCTTCCGGCGGACTCACACGCGAGCGTCGCGAGTTCGGTGAATATCTCCGCGTGGACACCCTCCATACCAAGCACGTATGCCCATTGCGGAGAGGGCATCACCGAGCGCTCCATCGAGTGGGGCGCCAGCTCCGTCGTGTGAGCGCCCGCCGAGTGCGTGGACCCGACGAACAGCGGGAGAGTGGCCACCGTGGCCATTGCGACGACCTTGCGCTTTGTCATGTTGCCTCCTGTGCTGCGCGGCGGCATGCCGCGCCACCCGGGTAGAGTCGTGCTCTACGACCCGGTAGTCTGGATGGAAGCAAGGCGGATGCCACGCCAATTCCGTCTCGTTCCAGTCGCCGGCGCCGCGGAGACACCGGTCCAGCGTCAACTCGAGGCGACGTGCCGCCGCCGTTGCGGTCTTTGGGTACTGTCGCGTCGCCGGGTCGAAGATGGCCAATGTGCGTCCTGGCGGCGGTGAGGCGACCCGGGGGCAGCGCCAATCTCGGTGCAACGCGGGGTTGCACCACGGGCTCCAGGAGTTTGTGCCGTAGAAGATTACGAAAGCGAAAATTCGATAGCGCCATGGATTTCTTCACGCATTTGAGGAGCATAGCGGCACTATGTGACGAAAAGGCGTGGTGAAAGCCATGAGTGAGAGCGGATTTGCAGCCGTGATCTTTCTGCGGCGCAGGCTGCTAGTGCTGCGCCACGAGTAAACATTAGGACTATCGGGGAACTCATCTCGAGCCGAGAGAGTTCTCATGCCGCAGAAAAAGTATATCGTTCGACTCACGGCTCAGGAACGCGAGGTTTGTCGAGAGACTCTCCGCACGCTCAACGGCAGCAGCGAGAAAGTGCGCCGCGCGCAGATGCTCTTGAAGGCCGATGCGGACGGGCCGGCCTGGACCGACCAGGAGATCGCCGACGCCTTTTCGTGCCGCACCAAGACCGTCGAAAACATTCGCCAACGATGCGTGCAGGAAGGGTTCGAGCGGGCGCTGGAGCGAAGGCGGCGGGCGTCCCCGCCGGTCCCGAAATTGCTCGACGGCGAGCAGGAGGCGCACATCATCGCCCTGCGTACGGGGCCACCCCCGAAGGGCTATGCCCACTGGTCGTTGCGGCTGCTGGCGAGCCGGGTCGTCGAGCTGGAGATCGTCGAGTCGGTCAGCCACGAGACCATCCGGCGGACGCTAAAAAAAACGGGATGACCCGGCGGAAAATCGAGTATTGGGTGATCCCTCCGCAGGCCGATGCCGAGTTCGTGGCGCACATGGAACAGGTCTTGGACACCTATGCGCAACCGTACGATCCGGCTTGCCCTGTCGTGTGCATGGATGAGCAGCCGGTCCAACTGGTCAAGGAAGCTCGCCCGCCGATTGCCGCCACGCAGGCGCGTCCCCGCCGTGTCGACTACGAATACGAACGGGCCGGCACGGCCTCGGTCTTCCTGTTCAGCGAACCGCTGGCGGGGTGGCGGCAGGCGACGGCCCGGGCCCGGCGGACGAAGGCGGACTGGGCGGTGGAGGTCGCCGGCCTGTTGGAAGGACGCTACGCCGCATGCACGACAATCACCTTGGTGTGCGACAACCTCAACACGCACACGAAGGGCGCCTTTTACGAAGTGTTCGAGCCGACCCGGGCACGGCAATTGGTTCGTCGCATCGAGTTCTGCTACACGCCGAAACACGGGAGCTGGCTGAACATCGCGGAGAACGAACTGAGTGCCATGACGCGCCAATGCCTACGCGGGCGCCGCATCGGCGACCTCGGGACGCTGCACGGCGAAGTGTCGGCGTGGTCCACCGACGTCAATGGCACGCAACGCGGTGTCGACTGGCAAATGAAGGTCGACGATGCGCGCTGTAAACTCAAGTCCGTCTATCCGAAGATTATGATGTGACGGACCACTAGCAGCCCGTGGCAAAAGCCCCGCTGCATTCGATCCCCGCTGAATTCTGCGCTTCCCTGCAGAATTCTGCTGTTTCACGCTGCATCCCGCCGATCTGCGTTGTTCATCGGTCAAATACTGCCGGTATTTTCCCTCTTCTCGCCTTGCTCAGCGGGCGCATCGCCAATCTCGGTGCAACGCGGGGTTCTACCACGGGCTGCTAGCCAAGGTCGACATGTGCTGTGCCGTGATAGACAGCCCCGAGCAAGTCGTGAGGTCGTTCATCATGATGGTCATCCCGACGCTTCAGTTCGGCGTCGAGCGCGCTGTCCCCGCGGACGAGCAGCCACTCCGAGTCCCGCCTTGACCAGCGCAGAATCAGGTCTGGGGACGGCCCGACGGCACCGACGGTGTCAGTGCGATACAGGACCGCGCTCCGCAGGGTGTCCGCGCTGGTCTCGAGCGCAAGACGGCCGCGTCTCAGAATGCGGATGTCGGTGGCGGTTTCTTCGATATCTTCAAAGATGTGCGACGACAGGATGACGCACAGCTCCGGACGATCTTCGTGCAGTTGCCTGACTGTTGCTTGCAGGTCGGCGCGGGCCGTCGGATCAAGCCCGGCGGTCGGTTCGTCGAGAATCAGGATGTCGGCTCGATGGGCCAGGGCGGCGGCGAGGCCGAGCTTGACCCGCATTCCTTTCGACAGCTTGTCGACCTTGCGTCCCGGGGGCAGCGCGAACAGGTCACGCAGTCGGTCGGCCACCGCGGCGTCCCACCGGTCGTAGAGCCGGCTCGCCAGTGACAACGTTTGCGCCACGGTCAACCCGCCGTAGAACGCGGGCTCTTCTCGGATGTAGCAGAAGCGGCTTTTCCAGCATCGGTCGCCCCACGCGATGTCGGTTCCCGCGCTGCGTATGGTGCCGGACGTCGGCCTGAGTTGCAGGGTGACCAGGTTGATCAGCGTGGTCTTGCCGGCGCCGTTCGGGCCGAGCAAGCCGTAGATGTGACCCGGCTGGAACGTCAATGCGAGTGGTCCGAGTTCGAATCCGGGGAAGACGCGACGAAGTTCGTCCAACTCGAGGATGGAGTCCGAAGCCATTTCCATTTCCCTTTCGCGTGGCGGACATCGCCACGAGGCGCGCGGCATCGGCTGTGATGACCGCCGCCGTGAATAGAAGGACGGCGCCGATGCCGCCGCAGTCGCATCGGATGCGGCATGCGGCGGGTTGTGACGCGCGAGGCAGCGGAGCACCCCGCTCGCGAGGTGCTCCGCCACGCTGGCGACCAGGAGGGACGACCGGATCAGTACCGCCGATGCCGCCGCAAGCGCCGGTCACGGGCGATACCATCTCGCGGGTGTCCTCATGGATCAGTCGTTCGTATTGCGCGAACGCGTGCGATCGGCACTACAGAGCGCCGACGACGCCGCATCCGGCGGATCCGACGAAGATGAAGGGCGAGCATACGATCGCTCCGGCGATCCCGAATGCCAGTGCTTCTCCCCCCTCCAGGCCGAAGGCCCACGCCCATTGAGGCGCCGGCGACTCCGAGAGTTCCATCGTGTGGGCGGCCGGCGTCGGCGCCGGGGCGACCGCGGAGCTCGTGGCACCAACGAACAACGGGAGAGCGGCCACCGTGGCCATTGCGACGACCTTGCGTTTCGTCATGTAACCTCCTCTGCACACGGCGGGATGCCGTGTCACCCGGGGAGAGCTTGGCTCCACGACCCGGTAGGCAGAGTGATAGCAAGCGTGGTGCCACGTCGTCTCCGGTGTCTTTCCAGTCGCCGGCGCCGCGGGGACCCGCTCAGATGTCAACCGGCGGGGACGGGCAGCCGGCGCTGACCCCGGCATCAGCTTGCGAATCGGGCCTGATGGTGGAGTGAACTCGACGGCACCGGTTGGCAACCGACGGATGCGCCACAGTCTGACAGCGGTTGCGGACGGGATGATTCGAGAATGCACCTGGCTCTTGCCCGCTTTCTACTGTGGCTGCGCCGATGCAGCGCCGCGGTATGGAGTATCCGGGCGAGGGTCGCTGCTGCAGGTGGTATCGACCAGTGCCTCGAACCGGTCCAGTTTGAAACAGGACAGGACCCGCGGGTCCGGTGCGGCGCCGGGCGGCGTCGTGGCCTCGATCTGTTCGAGCAGGCGCGACCGGAGAAACATCTGACTCAACGGATCGAGGCTGGCGTCCGGATGAGCGGTCGGTCCCGGTCCCGCCGACATCGAGAAGACTGAAACGGTATGACACAGCATGGTCACGCTGGCGAGCACGCTGAGGCGGAACCACCGATCGTCGGGAATCGACTCGAAGGGGACCAGCATCAGCAGGTCGGCGAAGCCGCCGTCGATGCAGGCATTCCCGGCATCGACGCACGAGCCGCGGCCGTGGTTCCAGGGGGCGTAGGGCATGAAGCCCAGGTGCAGGAAGCGCGCGAACTGACGACACCAGCTTTCGACGGTACGCTCGCCTTCATCTGTCCTGATCCGGAAGTGCGGGTTGGCGGCGGCCAACGTGCTGAGGTCGTCGACCCGGATTGGCGCCGACGGGTAATACCAGATTGACACCCCGCATCCGGCCCGTGCTCGCGCTTCCACCCGCTCGAACGCCTGCGGTGTCAAGTGGCGTCTGATCGTGTCCACGTAACGGACGGTGGCGTCGGTCGAGCAGCGGTGCACCAGGAGAGGCACCGGCGCTTGCGCCAACTCGCCATAGATTCGCAGATGCCGCTGGTGCACTGCAAGGGCCATGCGCTGTTCTCGTTCGCATTCGTCCAGCGGCATCGCGCCGGGGGGCACGTTGATCCGCAGCGGAAAGTGAAGCCCCAGCGGCAGATCGGCTCCCCTGAATCGTGCCGTCATCATCCACCGCAGATAGCCGTCGAAATCCGGCATCAGCAGTTCCGTGCCCTTGAAGGTCACCACGTCCCCTTCCCAGAGCCGTTCGGGGGTATCGAGCTCGGGTAGTGCGCAACAGACGCTGCGATAGTGATGAGGCAGTCGGTAGAACTGTCCCTTGATGCCTTCCGCGGCATCCGGAGCTACCGGCAGTGTCTGCCGCAGGCCGGTCAGAATCTGGCGAATGTCCGGGCACAGCGGCTCCAGGGCGTCCACCAACGCCGGCTGGCAGCGTTCCACGTCAAGGACGATGTCGGCCGGAATGCGCGTAAAGCCTGCCTGTTCGGCGTGGCGGCCGAGTACATCCATGGTCATCGGACCACCTCGAGCAGGAAGGTGAAAATAGGGCCGGCGAAGAGGATCAACGCCAGGACAAGGGCGATCGCCGCCGTGGTCCGTGTGGACAACTGGGCAAGCACCTTGAGAGCGACACTCAACTGGGCCGCGAGCCAGACGGCAGAGTACCGGGACAGCAGCAGTGCGGTCGCCGGCAGTGCCTCTGAGGACACGGTCTCCCGGAAGCGCGCGGCAGCATCGGCAATTTCAGACGGCGGCCAGTCGGTCGACAGTCGAAGCGCGGTTTCAGGCTCCCAGACCCACATGAGTGCGACCACGACGAGGTTGCAGGGAACCTGGGTATAGAACGCCAGCGCCGTAAACTCGGTGACCCGGTCGGCGGGGCCCGGGCGCCCAATGAGGACGTTCAATGCGAGCATGGCCAGGACCATGACACCGAAGAGCGCCGCGTACCCCAACAGGCCGCCCAGCACTGCCAAGTACCGCAGTGCAACGGGCATTGAGAACTGATCGCCGAGGGCCGCCTCGACCAGAGGCACCGTCTTGCCGCTCCTTATGTAATCCGATACGCATAGCAGCGCGGCGCACGCGGCCACCCCCGTGAACGCGATGGTCCAGGAGGGAGGTTGATCCAGACGGTTGCGATAGTAGCGGATTGGACTGAAGAAGAGTTCTGTCATGGTGTCGACTCGCTTCGGGTGGTTGAGGTGGGCATGGGTCGTGCGGAGTAGAGCAAGAAAGGTGCCATCAGAGACAGCTCCCGAGGACTGCCGTGTTGGCGTCGATATTCCGCGCGTTCTGACCGCTGGCGCGGCAAAGTGGCGATTTCTGCGGTCAACTGCCGGGGTACGGCATCGCAATTCTTGCTACCGACCGGCGGTCTGCCTGACGGGCACAATCGACCCATGCCGTATCGCGTTACGCCGGCAGATTGCCGATAGTGACTATCCTGGAAACCGGGTGCCCGTGTGCGGTCGATGCCGCACCGATCGAACGCAGCGACGCTTTTCCCACGGTCCGCGAGGCAGCGGAGCACCCCAACCGACGAGGTGCTCCGCCACGCTGGCGACGAGATCGAACGCCGAAATCTCCTGCTGAACCGTGCGGTTCGCAGTGCGGTGTGTGCGTGCGAATCTGACTACAGAGCGAACAGCGTTTCGCAATGGATGCGGCCGAGGGTGCGGGGGTCGCAGTCCAGCACGATGTCCATCCCGATCTCGACCCACATCGTGCCCCCCTCCATCCCCATCGCCCAGACCCACTGCGGCCCGGCAGGTTGCTCGGATTGGCGCACTGTGTCGGCCGCCGGGGCAGCGGCGGTCGGTGGACGGGAGATTGCCTGGGTTGAGCCGATGACCAGGGGGAGCGCCGCCACAGTCGCCGCGGCCAGGATCTTGCGTTTTGTCATCTGTCCTCCTCTGCAATGCGTAACGGCAGGTCACGCCATCCGGGGTCGAGGCTGTCTCGATTGCCGGTGCCACCTGAGGGAGCACGCAACGTGCCACCCTGCACGAGAGGCGGTGAACCCCCTGAACGTGGCGGTGCATGTCGATCTGGCGGGTAGCCGGTAACACCCGGGTCTGGTCAGACGTCAACTCTCGTGTGCGTCTGGCGTCGGCGTCTCCGGCGGGCGCCGTCGACGCACGCCGTCATCTCGGGGGTTGGTTGGAGGTTGCCGCGTGCGTCAACGCCGGTGATGGGACCGCGCCAGCGGTTGCCTGGCGATCTGCAGGGCCTGGAGCGATGGGCACGAAATACCCGAATATGGTGGCGTAGACGCCGTGATCGTGCCGATCTCACGGGTATCATGTTCCCAGTCGTTGCATCCGGGCGATGGTAAGATCTGGCGGTGTCGGTGTGTCGGTGGGTCGGTGCGCCGGCAGGCTGCAGGAGCTGGATGCGATGGGCGAGATCGATACGTTTGAGAAACTGACCGACGAGTGGCGCGAGTTGCTGCCGCCCGAGTCGTTCGCGGTGTTGTTCAAGGAGGCGACCGAGCCGCCGGGGTCGAGTCGGCTGAATCAGGAGAAACGCGCCGGCACGTTCGTGTGCGCGGCGTGTCACCTGCCGCTGTTCGAATCGGCCAGCAAGTACGAGAGCGGTACGGGATGGCCGAGCTTTTTCGCCCCGATCGAGGGGCGGCTCGGCTTCAAGCGGGACTTCAAGCTGTTTCTGCCGCGCACCGAGTACCACTGCATCCGCTGCGGTGGGCACCAGGGACACCGCTTCAAGGATGGTCCCCAGCCGACCGGCGAGCGCTATTGCAACAACGGCGTTGCGCTCCGGTTCGTTCCACACGGCGAGCCGGTGCCAGCCCTCCGAACGTAAGAGCAGCCGATAGTAGAGCGCCGCGCGGCACGGGTGTCTGTCGTCACGCAGCGGAGCACCCCGCCGGGGAGGTGCTCCGCTGCGCTGGCGGCGGCGATGAACGCCGCGAATGCGGGGTCAGTCGTGCATTCGCTTTTCGGACGCCGCGAATGCGGGGTCAGTCGTGCATTCGCTTTTCGGAGTGTGCGGGGGACGGACTACAGCGCGCTGACGATTCCCCAATTGAGGGCGTCGACGGGTGAGCCGAGACCGTACTCAATCGCCGCATGCCACCCAAAACTGATCGAGTCACTGCCCTCCATCCCGATCGCCCAGGCCCACTGCGGCCCGGCGGTCTGCCCGGCGACGTGCCGCGTGTGGGTCGTCGGAGCCGGCCCGGCCGATGGACGGGAGAGCGCCTGGGTCGAGCCGAGGAACAGGGGGATCGCCGTCACGGTCGCCGCGGCCAGAATCTTGCGTTTCGTCATCTGTCCTCCTTTGCAGGGCGTGACGGGATGTCACGCCATCCGGCGTCGAGACTGCCTCGATCGCCCGTGGCAGGTGAGCGAGCACGCGCCGTGCCAGCGGGCGTGCGAGGCGGTAGACTCCCATGAATGTAGCGGTGTCGGCCGGTCTGACCGTCAGTCCGTACCAGGAGGGGTGCAATCCGATGTCAACGCGCGTATGCGTCTGCCGCTCGCGTTTCCGGACGGTCACCTCGGATCATGCCGCCAATTCCAGGCTTTGACGAGGATGCCGTGAGCGTCAACGACCGCTGACGGGGCGGTGCCAGCAGTTGCCAGACGCTTGCCGCCGCGCTAAAATGACTGTTCGTATTGATTGGCTTACCGATGCGCAGTTTTCAGCGTTGCCCTGTCATGGTCGTTGTTCGCGGCGCCGGCGTGCTCATTACGCCGCCGGCCAGCGGATGATGTACCCGGCACGCGAGCACGTATCACGGGCCATCATCCGCAGCCGGGTGGTGGCCCTTTTTTTGTGGGTCCGTACGGTGGTGTGAGCACGGTCCGCGGCCGGCCGGGAGCCGCCGCGACTGCGAACGGGCACACGGAGGACGGACGATATCGATGAGCGGCATCCCAGGGAAGACGCGTAGCGGAGCGATTACCGATGGACCATCCCGTGCTCCGGCCCGGTCCATGCTGAAGGCGGTGGGATTCGATGATGCCGCGCTCAGCCGGCCGATCATCGGGGTGGCGAATACGTGGATCGAGATCGGCCCGTGCAACTTCCATCTGCGCCAGCTCGCCGAGCACATCAAGGACGGGGTGCGCGCGGCGGGCGGTACGCCGATGGAATTCAATACGGTGTCCATCTCGGATGGCATCACGATGGGCAGCGACGGGATGCGTGCGTCACTCGTCAGTCGTGAAGTGATCGCCGATTCGATCGAGCTTGTGGCGCGCGGCAACCTGTTCGACGGGCTCGTGGTGCTGGTGGGGTGTGACAAGACGATCCCCGGCGGGGTCATGGCGTTGGCGAGACTCGATGTCCCGGGGCTGGTGTTGTACGGCGGGTCGATCGCGCCGGGGCGCTACGACGACCGCGACGTTACGATACAGGATGTATTCGAGGCCGTCGGCGCCCATGCCGCCGGCACCATGACCGACGCACAGTTGGCCGCCATCGAGTCCTCCGCCTGCCCGGGAGCGGGCGCCTGCGGCGGGCAGTTCACCGCCAACACCATGTCGATGGTATGCGAGCTGATCGGCATCTCGCCGATGGGGTTCAACGCCGTCCCGGCGCTCGACGGCCGCAAGGCGGACGTGGCGCGCGAGGCTGGAAAGCTCGTCATGGAGCTGGCGCGCGCCGACCGGCGTCCGCGGCAGGTGATGACCCGCGAGGCGCTCGAGAACGGTATCGCGTCGGTGGCCGCCACCGGCGGATCGACCAACGCCGTGCTGCACCTGCTCGCCATCGCGCGCGAGGCGGAGGTGCCGCTGACCATCGACGATTTCGACACGGTCAGCCGCCGGACGCCGTTGCTGGCCGATCTGAAGCCGAGCGGGCGGTTCGTGGCGACCGATCTCTATCGGGCCGGCGGCAGCCGGTTGCTGGCGGGGCGGCTCCACGAGGCGGGAATCCTGAAACCGGATCCGATCACCGTGACGGGCCGGACGATCGGCGACGAGGCCGCCGCAGCCACGGAAACTCCGGGGCAGGAGGTCGTGCGTCCGGTGTCGGACCCGATAACACCAACAGGCGGGTTGATCATCTTGAAAGGTAATCTGGCTCCGGACGGCTGTGTGGTGAAAGTGGCCGGCGGCTACGAGACCAGACGGCACCGGGGGCCGGCGCGGGTGTTCGACAGTGAAGAGGCCTGCTTCGCTGCAGTAGAGCAGGGCACGTTGCGGCCCGGCGACGTGGTGGTCATTCGTTACGAGGGGCCGCGCGGGGGACCCGGCATGCGCGAGATGCTCGCGGTGACGGCGGCGATCGTTGGCGCCGGACTGGGCGATTCGGTGGCGTTGCTCACCGACGGACGGTTTTCCGGCGCCACCCGCGGGCTGATGGCGGGTCACGTGGCGCCCGAAGCGGCGCAGGGCGGCCCGATCGCCGCGGTGCGGGACGGAGACATCGTGGAGTTCGACCTGCAGGCGCGCGAACTGCGGGTCGAACTGGACGACGCCGAGATCAGCGAGCGGTTGCAGGACTGGCAGGCGCCGCCCCCGCGCTACACCAGCGGCGTCATGGCCAAGTACAGCCGGCTGGTGGCGTCGGCCGCCGAAGGAGCGGTGACAACCGCCTGGTAACCGCTGGCACGACCGCACCTGGCGGCGGGGAATGGCGCCGAGCGGTGAACCCGGGTTGCAGGCACCGAACAGTGGAAGGCAGCGTCATGGGAACCTTGAGAACGGGCGCGCAGATTATCTGGGAGTCCCTCGTGCAGGAGGGCGTCTCGACGGTCTTCGGGTATCCCGGGGGCGCGATTCTGCCGGCGTACGACGCGCTGCTCGAGTATCCGATTCGCCATGTCCTGGTGCGGCACGAGCAGGGGGCCACGCACATGGCCGACGGGTTCGCCCGCGCCAGCGGCGACGTCGGCGTCGCCATCGCGACCTCGGGCCCCGGGGCGACCAACATGGTGACCGGTATCGCGACGGCAATGCTCGACTCGTCGCCGATCGTCTGCATCACCGGCCAGGTCGGCAGCAAGCTGATCGGGTCGGACGCGTTCCAGGAAACGGACGTCACCGGGGTGACGCTGCCGATCACGAAGCACAACTATCTGGTCTCGGATGCGGCGGAGGTGGCGCCGACCATTCACGAGGCGTTCTACGTGGCGCGGTCGGGGCGCCCCGGTCCCGTCCTGGTGGACATCACCAAGGACGCGCAGCAGGCGTCAACCAGCTTCGCGTGGGACGGGAGTCCGGTCACGCTCCCCGGCTATCGACCTGATCCGCGGGCGTCGGACGCCGAGTATCGGCAGGCGGTCGAGTTGATCAACGGGGCGAAACGGCCGGTCATCTTCGCCGGACACGGCGTGATGCTGTCGAACGCCATGGATCTGGTCCGCGAGTTCGCCGAGCGCGCGAACATCCCGATCGCGATGACGCTGCTCGGTATCGGGTCGTTCCCCGCGTTGCACCCGTTGAACCTGGGCATGATGGGCATGCATGGGGAAGCGTGGGTGAATCAGGCCATCCAGGAAGCCGATCTGCTGCTGGCGTTCGGTATGCGGTTCGACGATCGGGTGACCGGCAACCTCAAGACCTATGCCGCGAACGCCCGCAAGATCCATATCGACATCGACCCGGCCGAATTCAACAAGAACGTCCTGGTGGACGTCACCCTCGCCGGAGACCTGTCGCACGTGCTGCGCGACCTCCTGCCGCATGTCGCGAAGGGCGACCGCCGCGAGTGGCTGTCCGCCATCAGCGAAATGAAGGGCGATTCGGCGGTGCGCGACGTGCAGAACCTGCCGGACAGCGGGCATCTGTACGCCGCGCACGTCATCAACGACATCTGGCGGATCACCGGCGGCAAGGCGGTCGTCGTGACCGACGTCGGACAGCACCAGATGTGGGAGGCGCAGTATTACCACCATCAGGAACCCCGCTCGCTCATCACCTCGGGCGGTCTGGGAACGATGGGCTTCGCGTTGCCGGCGGCGATTGGGGCCAAGGTGGCCCGGCCGGATGCCGAGGTCTGGGTCATCGCGGGTGATGGTGGCTTCCAGATGACCATGTGCGAGCTGGCGACGATTGCGCAGGAGAACATCAAGATCAACGTCGCCATCATCAACAACGGTTTCCTCGGAATGGTGCGCCAGTGGCAGGAGTTCTTCTACGAGCGGCGATATGCGGCGACGCCGCTGCTGAGCCCCGATTTCGCCAAGCTGGCTGAGGCGTTCGGGCTGCACGGCGCCAGCGTATCGCGGCGTCAGGAGGTCGAGCCGGCCATCGAAATGGCGCGCGCCGAATCTGGCGCGGTGGTCATCGATTTCCGGGTCGAGCAGGAAGACACCGTCTATCCGATGGTGCCGGCCGGCGCCGACCTCGATGCGATGATCCGCCGCCCCAGTCCAAGTCCCATCGTCGAGACCGCGGACGACTAATGCGACATACCTTCGTCGTGCACGTGGAAGACAAGCCGGGCGTGTTGAATCGGGTGGCGTCGCTGTTCCGCCGGCGGGCGTTCAACATCGATTCGCTCACCGTGGGGCACACGGAGACGGCCGGCGTGTCACGAATGACCATCGTCGTCGACACCGACGCCAACGGGGCGCGGCGGCTCGAGGCGAACCTCTACAAGCTGGTGAACGTGCTGCGGGTCACCGACTTGACTGGCGAGGCGGCCGTCATCCGCGAGCTGACCCTCGTGCGGGTGGCCGTGAAGCACGAGACGCTCACGCACATCATGCAGCTTGTCGACACGTTTCGCGCTCGCGTCGTCGATATCGCGACCGATTCCCTGATCATCGAGGCGACCGGCATCGAAGAGAAGATCGACGGGCTGATGGGCGTGCTCGAACCGTATGGCGTGCTCGAAATGGTGCGGACCGGGCGCGTCGCCATGGCGCGCGGCCGGCAGAGCGAAGTGACCCTGCCGGATGCCGGCGACACTCCACCCGAGACCGACGATAACGTATCCTATTCCGTCTGACGCGCGCCCACGTGCGTCGTTCCACTCCCGGCCGGACGCCCGGGATCACCCGCAACGACGAGGCAGAACCAACATGGCAACGATTCACTACGACGACTCGGCTGATCTGTCGCTCATCCAGAGCAGGAAAGTGGCGATTTTCGGATACGGTTCCCAGGGACACGCGCACGCGCTGAATCTGAAGGACAGCGGGGTCGAGGTGCGGGTGGCGCTGGCGGACGGCAGCCGCTCGCGCGCCAAGGCCGAAGCTGACGGCGTGACGGTCACGAGCGGCGGTGAGGCGGCCGCCTGGGCCGACGTCATCATGATTCTCGCGCCCGATACGAAGCAGCGGGGCATCTACGAGGAGTCGATTGCCGGGAACCTGCAGTCGGGAAACATGCTCATGTTCGCCCATGGCTTCAATATCCGCTACAAGACCATCACGCCGCCCGCCGACGTGGACGTCACGCTGATCGCGCCGAAGGCGCCCGGTCATCGCGTACGCGAGGTGTTTCTGGAAGGGGGCGGCACGCCGGCCCTCATCGCGGTGGAACAGGACGCGACCGGCAGTGCGGCGCAGTTGGCGTTGTCCTACGCCAAGGGCCTCGGCGTGACCCGGGCCGGGGTCATCGAGACCACCTTCAAGGAAGAGACCGAGACCGATTTGTTCGGCGAGCAGTCGGTGCTCTGCGGCGGGGTCAGCGAGCTCATCAAGGCGGGATTCGATACGCTGGTCGAGGCGGGCTACCAGCCGGAGATTGCGTACTTCGAGTGCATGCACGAGTTGAAGCTGATCGTGGATCTGATCTACCGCGGCGGCCTCAATTACATGCGCTACTCGGTCAGCGATACCGCCGAGCACGGCGACTATACCGGCGGACCGCGGGTGGTCACCGAGGCGACGCGCGAGGCGATGCGCGGCATTCTCAAGGACATCCAGGACGGCACCTACGCCGACAACTGGATCGCCGAGGACAGGGCGGGACGAGGCTGGTTCATGGCGCGGCGCAAGGCGGAGCAGGATCTCCAGATCGAGCAGGTGGGCGCCGAGTTGCGCGCCATGATGCCGTTCCTCGACGCGGTGACCTTGAAGGAGTCGGTGTAGAGCGGCGCTGCAGCGGCGATTCCCGGCGCCGCCAGGTGCGGTCGCGGCGTGGACGCTCCGGTCGTCATCCGGGGCAGCGGATCGCGTCGAGGAACCGGCCGGCGGCGTCGCAGAATTCCGGATGCCATTCGTGGCCGCCGTCGAAGCGGACGGTGTCGAACGCAATCCCCCGCGACTCGAAGAAGCGGCGGTCGGCGTGCCATTTCTCTGCGGTGTACCACGGGTCCGCCGTTCCGCACCCCAGCAGGATCGGGGGCCAGCGCGGCGCCGGGATGTCCTGCAGTTCCGGTGGGATGTCGCCGGCCAGCACCAGCAGTCCGTGGCACGGGTGACCGGCGCGGAGCGCCGCACGGTAGGCCATCGCGACCCCCTGCGAGAACCCCGCGTAGACGAGCGGCGCGTCCGGCGCCGCGGTGGACCGCAGCGAGGTCACGACCCGGCCGGCGTACGCGACGTTGTCGCAAATCGCCTGTTCGCGGTCCTGGCTGGTCATCCACGAGCTCACCACGTCGCCGGTACGCCGCGCATAAAAGCGATGGAGCGCCTGTACCGAGGCGATTCGCCAACCGTCGGCCCCCGGGATCTGGCGGATCGCCTGCAGGTGCTGTTCGGCGTTTTCCCCGTACCCGTGAAAGCCGACCAGCAGCGGCGCCCGCGTGTCGCCGTCCGCCGGCCACTCCAGATAGCGCCCCAGGGTGCGTGCCTCGATGGTGTGTACCGCCGGTTCGAGGTTGCTGCGCATCAGGTCATTGTAGGGCAGCGCCACGGACGGCCGGGACGGCCGGGATGGGCGGGATGGGCGGGTCCCGCCGGCCGTGCGATAATTGCTGCATGCCTGTAGTGCCATTCAACCAGCTTCCCGAGAATGCGCGGCTGTGGATCTTCGCCGCCGAGCGTCCATTGTCCGTGTTCGAACGGGCGCGGGTGCTCGACGCGGTGGATACGTTCATCGCGCAGTGGGCCGCCCACGCCGTGCCGTTGACGACGGCGCGCGACCTCAGATACGACCAGTTTCTCTTCGTCGCCGTCGACGAGCGGGCCGCCGGCGCCTCCGGGTGTTCCGTCGATGCGCTGGTGCGGCAGATGAAGGGGTTGCAGACCGAGCTTGGCGTCGAGCTGGTCAACCATGCGCCGGTGTTGTACCGCGACGGGTCAGGCGTCGCCCGCGTCTCGCGCGCGCAGTTCGCCGACTTGGCGGAAGCGGGGGATGTCGACGACCGGACCGTCGTCTTCGACAATACCCTGACCACGGTTGGCGGTCTGCGCGCTGGACGCTGGGAGCTGCCCGCCGGCGATTCGTGGCACGGTCGGGCCTTCTTCTGAACGCTCAGGCTGCCGGGCTGCTGTTGAAGAAGAAGAGAAGTGGTCGGGGCGCCCGGGTTCGAACCGGGGGCCTCCTGCTCCCAAAGCAGGCGCGCTACCAGGCTGCGCCACGCCCCGACTGTCTGTGCGAGTACCGGCCCGCACCCAACACACCATTCTACCGTTGATCCACGAGAGTACGCTGCCGCGGTTCGACAACGATGCTCGCCGGCGATCCTGACGAATGATGCCTCCATTCAGCTACATCGACCATCTGGAATGCACCATGTGCGGAAACACCGCACCCTACGATGGATTGGCGACCGTCAGCGACTGTTGCGGAAAGGTCCTGTTCGTACGTTATGACCTGCCGCGTCTGGGCCGCGAGGTCTCGCGCGGGGACCTGGACCGCCGCGCCGCGAACATGTGGCGGTTCAACGAACTGCTGCCGGTGAGCGACCCGGCCGCCGTTATCAGCTTGGGCGAGGGCGGCACGCCGCTGCTCGAGGCCGCGACGCTGGCCCGGCAGGTGGGGGTGCGGCGCCTGCTGATCAAGGAGGAGGGGCTCAACCCCACCGGCAGCTTCAAGGCGCGCGGTATTGCCGCGGCCGTCTCCAAGGCGCGGGAAATGGGGGCGGCAGGCTTCACCATGCCGTCGGCCGGGAATGCGGCTGGCGCCGCCGCGGCGTATTGCGCGCGCGCCGGCGTTCCGGTGCAGGTGTTCATGCCGCGGGACGCGCCCGATGCCAACACGAAGGAATCGATCCTGGCCGGCGCCGAGCTGCACCTGGTGGACGGTCTCATCAGCGACGCCGGCCGTATCGCGGTCCGCATCGCCGCCGAGCAGGGCTTGTTCGACCTCTCCACGCTGAAGGAACCGTGTCGCGCCGAAGGCAAGAAGACCATGGTGCTCGAGATTGCCCAGCAGCTCGGCTGGCGCATGCCTGACGCCATCGTGTATCCCACCGGCGGCGGCACCGGGATCATCGGCATGTACAAGGGGTTCCAGGAACTGCTGGAACTGGGCTGGATCGAAGGCAAGCCGCCCCGTTTCTACGCGGTGCAGGCCGACGGATGCCAACCCATCGTGAAGGCGTGGCGCGACGGCGCCGATACCGCCGAACCGTGGGCCGAAGCGGCGACCAGAGCGGACGGTCTGCGCGTGCCGGGGCCGTTCGCCGACTATCTCATCCTGCGCGCGATACGGGACACGGGCGGTGCGGCGGTGGCCGTCGGCGATGATGCGATGATCGACGCCATGCATCGTCTGGCCGCCGCCGAGGGGGTCATCGCCTGCCCCGAGGGCGCCGCCACGCTGGTGGGTCTGGAGCGACTGCTGGCCGATGGCAGCATTGCCGCCGACGAAGAAGTGGTCCTGCTGAATACCGGTTCCGGGTACAAGTACCTCGATCTGATGCGTGGGCCGGAAGAGCGTCGGGTGGCTGGATGATGGCCGGCGCTCCCTCCGCGGTTGGCCGCGCAATGCCCGCCTCCGGTGCGGGGCGCCGCCGTCCGGTGATCGGTGTCATGGGGTCGGGCGTCGAGGCGCATGCGGCGCTGGCGGCGCCGCTCGGTCGCTGGATTGCGAACCAGGGGTTCCATCTGCTGACCGGCGGCGGGGCCGGCGTGATGGCGGTGGTCGGCCGGGCCTTCACCGAGGTGGCCGACCGCGACGGGCTGCTGGTCGGCGTGATCCCGAGCCTGGCAGGCGATCCGGAATGCGGTCCGCCGGCCGGCTACCCGAACCACTGGGTCGAGTTGGTCATCCGCACCCATCTACCGGCGCGCGGTCCGAGCGGCGGCTCCGACTACTCGCGCAATCACATCAACGTACTGACGGCCGACGTGGTGATCGGCCTGTCGGGCGGCGCCGGCACCCTGAGCGAGCTGGCGCTGGCGGTGCGCTACGGCCGGCCCTGCGTCGCGTTTCTCGGCGACCCCGCGCAGATGCCGGACCTGCCCCCGGAAGTACCGCGCGTCGCCGCGCTCGATGAGCTCGCGGCATTCGTGCAGGCGGCGCTCGGGGAGCACGCGCCGGCGCCAGGGAGGTCGCCACCCCGGTCTGCGCAACGTGCAAACCGCGATTGGCGTTCCCACTGAAGGGCTGGCGGCAGGCCGGGGAGCGTCCTCCTATTGATCCCGCAGTGCGGCGATGGGGCTCAGGCGTACCGCGCGCAGGGACGCTGGAAGGCTGGCTACGGTTGCGACCGCGATGAGGACGACGGTTGCGGCAAGGTAGGTCAGCGGATCCGTTGCGCTTACCTCGAAGAGCAGCGATCGTAGCCCTCGTGTGGCGGCGAATGCCACCGGCAGCCCAACCGCCAGTCCTGTGAGTACCGAAACAAGAGGGTCCATCATCAACATTCGCAGGAGCCTCCCCGGCGGGGCGCCCAGGGCAATGCGAACACCTACCTCCTGTTGGCGTTGTCGCACGGACTGCGCCGTGACGCCGTAGACGCCGATCGCACCGAGGAAGAGCGAGATGCACGCGGCCGCGAGGAGCAGCACACCAAGGAGGCGCTCCCGTGCGAAAGAGTTCGTCACGATCGCGTCCATCGGTCGGATTCGTGCGACGCTGATCGTTGGCTCGAACTCCCGAATCGTTTGACGGACCGCGGCTCCAAGCGAAACCGCGGTAGTGCGGATCACGAGGGTCGCATTGATGGGCACGTTCACCGGCTCAATGCTCGGGACACGCACAGGGACGTACACTACCGGCCGGGCGCCCTCGCGAAGTGTCATCTCGGGCACGTCCGCCACGACTCCGACGATCGTCCACGGCGGAGCAGGCTGTTCGGCCCTCGCGGCCCGGTCAAACATGGCGACTGGCGTACCGTCCGACGTGAGCCGCTCAATCCTTCGCCCGATAGGACTCTCTCCGGGAAAGTATCGCCGCGCCAGCGCCCTGCTCACGACAACGCCACGCGGAAGGCTCAGGGGCTCACCCCGATTCAGGCTCGCGCCCTCGATCAACGGGGTCTTCATCGTCTCGAAGTAGCCGGGCATGACGAATTTCATTGTCAGCGGCTCCTCCGTCGGGTTCGTGGCGCCTCCAACCAGGAATGGGAATGCATACGCTGTCTGGTCCAGCGGCAGGGAGCTGGCGGCCGACGCGCTCACCACGCCGGGCAGATCGCGTATACGGTCCAACAATCCTCCGTAGATTTGCGCGTGCTGCGAGGCCCTCCTCCCGGACAGGCCGATCTCCACGGTGAGCAGCCCGGTGGAGTCGAAACCCGGGTCCACGCGAGTGAGCCGCCAGAGACTCTGAACCATCAGCCCCGAGCCAACCAGGAGCACGAGCACCAGCGCCACCTGCAGGGCGACCAACGCGTTGCGCGCGCGCAATCTGCCCGGAGTCTCCGTAATCCCGACACCTGCCCTCAGCACGGTTGCAGAGGCGTTGAGAAGCGTTTGCCGCAAATAAGAGAGGGCGCCCAGCGCCAGCGCAACCATGGCCGCCGAGCCGGCGGCGAACGCGAGCACCCATCTGTGCAGGCCGACCTCGTCAAGACGCGGCAGCCGGACGGGAGTCCAGGTCGTGGCCGCTTGAATCGCCGCATACGCGAGGAACAGGCCTGTCGCCATGCCGAGGACAGACAACAGGAAAGCCTCGCTGAGGAACAGTCGTATCAAATCACTCCGCCGTGCGCCCAGCGCGCTGCGAACTGCAACCTCGTGGTCAGCGCGTTGCGCCCGTACAAAGAACAGGCCGGCCACGTTGGCAGACGCGACAAGCAAGAGGAATGTCATTCCGCCAAATAAAAGCCACAACGCCGTGCTGACCGGACCGACAACCTCCTCCTTCAACGGAACGACAATCGGCCGAAGTTGTACTTCGTCGATACGCTCCCTTGTCGCGTCGCTGTACACGCCCTCGATTGACGGCAGGATGCGTGCGAGTTCCCTCTCGGCCCTGGCGGGACTGACACCCGGCATCAGCCTCCCGACCGCATCGTCGTCGAATCGGTTCGCGAAGCTCGCGTTCGACTCGGACGCCATGAGGAGCATCCAGATCTGCGTCTCACGCCTGGGGAAGGCGAAGCCGGCCGGCAGTACCCCCATGACGTGGCGAGGAATGTCATTCAATATGATTGTCTGGTCGACGATGCCGGGATCGCCACCATAATGCGAATTCCAAAAAACATGGCTCAGGAGAACCGGGACGGGCCATGTCATATCCATGAATCCCGGCTGCCCGTCTGCCGCGGTAAACAGGCGCCCAAGCACGGGACGCACGCCCAGGACCTTGAATAATTCAGGCCCCGCGTAGGTCAGCTCTACCCGCTCGGTCCCTCCATCCGGCAACGTGAGATTCCGAAACCCCTGGCTGTACGTCGCGAGAGCTTGAAAGGATTGAGAGTGGTCACGGTAATGGAAGTAGGTCCCATCCGAGAGACCGGTCAGCGGCAAACCCAAACCGGGGGCAGAATGCTTGACGGCCACCAGCCGCGCAGACTCCGGATAGGGAAGCGGTTGAAGCAGGATGCCGTACACGAGCGCAAAGGCTGCCGTGACCGCACCGCTCCCGAGCGCCAGACTGATCAGCGCAACCGCGGATAATCCGCGGCTTCTCGCCAACGATCTGCCCGCATGACGCAGGTCGGTAATCAGGTTTCGCATGGCGCTCCTTCTGCTCACCTTTCTCAGCGGGTCCCGCGCCGGTCGCGATTCGACGCGGGACATACACGACGTGCTACTCGCCGGCGCCACCTGCCGCGCTCAGCCACCGAGGCGTTGTCTGATCGACGCCAACTGCACACAGACCACGAACACCTGCATCGCCAGATCGAGATCGCCGAGGTCGGGGAACGTCGGCGCCAGGCGGATATTGACGTCATCCGGGTCGCGGCGGTAGGGGAACGTGGCGCCGGCCGGCGTCAGCTTCACACCGGCGTCTCGCGCCAGTGCGATGATCGCGCCGGCCAGCCCGGGCAGCGTGTTGAACGAGACGAAATAGCCGCCGCGCGGCACGCTCCAGGCGCCCATGCCGGCGCCGTCGAGCGCTTCCGCCAGACGCTGCTGCACCATTTCGAACTTCGGGCGCAGGATGGCGGCATGTTTCCGCATGTGGGCCCGAATGCCCTGCAGGTCGCGCAGGAACCTGACGTGCCGCAACTGCGTGATCTTGTCGGGGCCGATGGTCAGGATTTGCAGCCGGCTCCGGAACGCGGCGAGGTTGGCCGCTGAGCCGCCCATGAACGAGATGCCCGCCCCCGCCCGCGTGATCTTGGATGTCGACCCGAACAGCACGAGGCTGTGCTCCGTGCCGTGCCGGCGGCAGGCGTCCATGATGTTCGGCAGCGGCGCCGGTTCGTCGTCGAGGTCGTGCACCGCATAGGCGTTGTCACACATGATGCGGAAGTGCGGGCCGGCCGCCGCCCCGAGCTGCGCGAGCCGGTCGACGGTCGTCTCCGAGCAGGTTTCCCCGCCTGGATTCGAGTGCTTCGGCACGCACCAGAGCCCCCGGATCGTCGGGTCGTTGCGGATCTCCGCCTCGACCCGATCCATGTCCGGTCCCTCCGGGGTCATCGGCACGTTGACCATGTCGATCCCGAGGTCCTCCAGGATGGCGAAGTGCCGGTCGTAGCCGGGGACCGGGCACAGGAACCGCGCCGGTTTCGCCTCACGCCACGCCGACCCGGGACCGGACGGGCCGTACAGCCAGGCGTTCAGCAGATAGAGATACATCAGCGTCAGGCTGCTGTTTCCCCCCGCAATCACTTCCTCGGGACGCACGGCGAGCAGCGCGGCGCCGAGGGCGCGCGCCTCGGGCAGACCGTCGAGACCGCCGTAGTTGCGGGTGTCCGCGCCGTCCGCCGCAAGGAAACTGGCGTCACCCTGTGGGTCATCGTCCAGGGCGTCGGCAAGCGACAGTTGCGCGGGACCGGGTTTGCCCCGCGTCAGGTCGAGCGCAAGACCCGCTTCGCGGAATCGGTCGTACGCGGCTGCGAGTTCGCGTTCTCGCGCGATCAGATCGTTGCGGGAGTACTGGTCGAGTGTCACAGGAAACGGATCCTCCAATCCGCATCATGGTACCGCAGCGCGCCGGCGTTACACGATCAGGCTCCGGGTCATTGCACGGATCGTCGTATTCGGTCTACAGTGCCCCCAGTAGCCCGTGGCTATACCCCCGCGTTGCGCAGTGATCAGCGGGACGCAGCATCGATCGAACGCAGCGCGGTGTGGACCACGGGTTGCCAGATTTCGCCATGGAGGTCCTCCTTCAGGACGTCCGCTACGCCATCCGGCGACTGCTACGCCAGCGCGGCAGCTCGATCGTGGGAGCCCTGACACTTGCTCTGGGCATCGGTGCGTCGACGGCCATCTTCTCGGTCGTCGACGCCGCCATGCTGCGTCCGCTCCCGTATCCAAGCCCGGAGCAACTGGTGACGGTCAACGTCGAGATCACCCGGCCGGATGGGAGTACGTCCCGGCCGACGACATCGATGGCGGACATGCGCCTCTGGCAGCAGGCCGACGCGGTGTTCTCGGCCGTCGCGGGCAGGGGCAGCGCCTTCCGCGGTCAAATCGTGGAGGGTCCGGAGCCGGCGCGCATCCAAGTCAGTCGGTTCACCGAGTCCTATCTGTCGATGCACGGCGTCACGCCGCTCCTCGGCCGGGACTTCACACGCGAAGACACGGAGTTCGGTGCGCCTGCTGTCGTGCTCCTCGGCTACGGCTTCTGGCAGAGCCGCTACGCCGGACGGCCAGAGGTGATCGGCGAGACGATCCGGCTGGATGACGATGTAGCGACGATCATCGGCGTGCTGCCCGCCTCGTTCGCCGCGGACGTCCCTGTGGCGAGCCCGCTGCAGGTTCCCCCGGAGGAAGTGCCGCGGCGCGGCACCGGACGGGTGTCGGTATACGGCCGCTTGCGGCCCGGCCTTACCGTCGACCAGGCCGGCGCGGACCTCTCGGCGCGCATGGCCAGCGCGCCGCTGCCCGACGGCTCCGCCATGCCGGTGCGCGTCATCGTCAGCTCACGACTGGAGTCGATCGTCAGCCGCTACCAGACGACGGTGAACATCATCGTCGGCGCGGTCGGCCTGATTCTGTTGCTCGCGTGCGTCAACGTCGCGGGTCTGCTCCTGGCACGCGGTGCGGCGCGGCAGTCCGAACTCGCGGTGCGCGCGTCCCTCGGTGCGGGGCGTCCCCGGCTGATCCGCCAGCTCCTGACCGAGAGCGGCGTGCTGGCGCTCGCCGGCGGCGTGGCCGGTGTCTTTCTGGCATGGCTGTCCCTCGACGCGATCGTCGCGAACATCCCGATATCGCTGCCGGCCAACACGCCGGTCACGCTCAACCTCAGGGTGCTCGCCGCCACGGTGGCGTTGCTCGTGCCGACCGTGCTGCTCTTCGGCCTCGCTCCAGCGATGAGTCTGTCGCGGGTGCGGATCGGATCCGCCCTTGCGCGTGGGGGGCGCCAGCCGGGGTCGTCGCTGACCCGGCGCGGCAGCCAGGTGCTGGTCGCCACCGAAGTGGCGCTCGCCGTGGTGCTGGTCGCCGCAGCCGGCCTGATGCTTCGCAGCTTCGCCCGTCTGTCGTCCGTCGATCTCGGGTTCAATCCGGACGGGTTGATCACGATGGAGGTGCTGCCTCTCGATCGGGATCCCGCCGTGCACAAGGCCTACTACGCGGCCCTGGTGCAGCGCGTGCGAATCACGCCAGGCGTGGCCTCGGTGGGGCTCGTGGACAACTTCACACTCGGTGGCGGGACCACGTTCACGGTCCTGCGCGGCAGCGGGGATCCGGTCGGTGCCAGCATATTCGCTGCGCTGCCGGGCTACTTCGAGACGATTGACGTCCGGCTGATATCAGGCCGCCTGCCGACCGACGCGGACTATGCGTCCGGTTTTCGAGGCACGGTGATCAATGAGGCGGCGGCGCGCGAGCTCTTCCCGGATGGGCCGGCGGTCGGACGGCAGGTCTCGCGCGCCACTGGCGACACCGCAGAGCCCTGGACCGTCCTGGGTGTCATCGCCGACCTGCGACATGGAGGCCCGCTCGGTCGTCAGAACGAAAATTTTCCGCAAGTCTTCTTTCCGCTCGAGCCGACGGAGTTCGACTTGAACCAGGCCATGACGGTCGTGCTGCGGCCCTCGGGCCGCGCCCCGGATCTCGGCACTCGGCTGCGCGACGCGGCGCAGTCGATCGGTCCGCGCGTGCTCATCGAGCGCATTCGCACCGCGAACGACTGGTTGGGCGACCGCCTGATCACCCCTCGTCGTCGCACGGTGCTGCTCTCCCTGCTCGGTGGCCTGGGCCTGGTGCTGGCACTCGTCGGTGTCTTCGGAATGGCGGCGTATGCCGTGGAATGCCGCACCTCCGAGATCGGCGTGCGGATCGCCTTTGGCGCGCGACCGGGTCAGGTCGTGACGACCATGGTGCTCGATTCGGCGGTCCCGATCGTCATCGGCACCCTGCTCGGTCTGGGCGGCGCGGCACTCACCACCCGGGTCATCGAGAGCTTCCTGTTCGAGACCGCACCGACCGACGCGGCCACGTTCGCGGCGGTGGCTCTGGCGTTGGTCGCCGCCGGCTGCCTGGCCGCGCTCGTTCCGGCCCTGCGCGCAGCGAGGGTGGATCCGGTGGCGACGCTGCGTGCCGAGTAGGTGGGGCCGTGGGCGTCACCTGGTCGTTGGACCTCCGCCCGGTGGCTCAGGCACGCAGTAATGCTGGAATCCGTTCCGCGGAGAGGCGGGAATCGATGGAACTCGCGTCCAAGAAGAAGCCAACATCAAGCTCCTGGTTCACAACAGTGCACCGAGGTCGGTGAGTATCGACAGCCACAGAGCCGGCAGTCGCTTACGGTCCGATTGCCGACACGAAGACCGCACTCGGTCGCGGTGCCGTGTAGGCGCAGAACATCGTGGTTTGAGCTTGCTACGTTGGCTCAGGGGCAGTTCCGGAGCCGATCCACGAGTCGCCAGACATCGGCGCTGGGGTTCGACCGGCGTGGGGAACCGTTGCCGGCGTGGAGTTCATCGAGCGCCTGTGCGCGCTGTTTCGCGGTATCGAAGGCTTCGATGAGCGTATTAATAGCGGTCGCGCGAATCTTCTTTTCCCGAGTGATCTGCCGTTCCTTTGACAGTCTCTGTACGTTGCGGCGATTGATGTAGGCGGTCTGAGCTTGAACGTGCAACACGAGCCAGAGCTCGAAGCACGGATTGGAAACCGCGACCTTGATTCCGCTCTGTCTGGCATCTTCGATGGCCTGTGGGACGTTCGGGTGTTCGTCGATGTCGAATACGCACCAAATCTCGTCAAAGTCCGGATCCACGCGTCTCGACCGGCTGTTTCGCACGTGCTGCTTCGCACTACGGACGAGGGCGCCGGGTGTCATCCCGGTGTCTGAAAGGTCGAGGTGTACATTGCGACGGTTACCACGCGCCCACGCGGAGAGATAACGGGGTTCCGTGATCTTGCCCTCGGTTAGGACACGGACCACTCGACGCTGATTCCGAGGGGTCGCGCGCCGCCACGGGCGACGACCGGACGGTGGGTTCATGATTGGATCGGATCCGTGGCCTGTTGGAACTCCGCCGGATCCAAAAGGGGCACGGCACCGTAGCGCCCCTGGAGATAACGGCGCCCGACGGCTTCATCGCTTTTCGGGCGGAAGTCCGCCAACGGGTAGAGGGTCGTCGCGCCGTCAGTATTCTTCTCGGTGAGCCAGATCTGATCCCGTCCGAGGGTCCGCTGACCGCTATCCCCGAGAATCGTTACGTCGTGAGCGTTGAAGATAAGCTGGGCACACCGTGCGTTCGCGTCACGATCCTGGAAGAGGCCGATGAAACGTTGCACCAGATGGGGGTGCAGACTAGCGTCGAGTTCGTCCACCAGTACCACTGATCCGCCTTCCATTGCATCGAGCACCGGTCCGATCAAGCTGACCCAAGCCAGGGTTCCCTGAGATTCGTACTCGGGGTCGATGAAAACGGGCCCGTCGGGTCCCAGATGATTCAGTTGTACAAGGTCGCCTAAGACTATCTTTTCCTCTTGATCCGTCGCGGGATCATCTTCAAGGCCGCTGATTATGCGAAAGGCCTTCTGCAGTAACTGGGCGGCTCTGGGATCGAGATCGCGTTGGAAACGCTTAACGTCCGTGATGCCGAGGTCCGCAGCTTGCAGCAAAGAGAGGACACCGGCCCGCGCCTGTGGCGACTGACCGCGATCCGCGGTGAATACAATGCGCGACTCTCGACTTCCTGTCTCCATCAGGCGGAGATTGGTTCGGAACCAGGCGAACAGCGGGCCGATGAAGCTGATGATCCCCGGACGCTCACTGGTGGGTTCGTCTGCAGCCGCGCCGGCCACCGACAGCAGGAGCGCATTCTTTCGAACCAGTCGTTCAAGTGCGCGACCAGAGGAACGGAAGGACGGGCCGAAACTGGACTTTCGGCCATTCGACTCTCGATTAAAAACCAGCGCTTGACGTCCTTTCGGATAGTAGTACGCGTACTCGCCGAGCACTTGGTGGTCGTCGATTTCGAAGCCGTACTGCCACCGCACCCCTTCAAGAATCAAATCGACAGCGAAGCGGGACGGACGCTCCTTGTCGCCATCGTGCAGGAGGAACGGCCGTCGATGGATCTTGGTTTCCTTGTCTCCCTGGCGAAAGGAGCCGAGTACGACCCCACGCATGTCCGCCATGGAGCGGAGTACCGCGGACTTTCCCGACGCGTTGGCGCCGAAGATGCCTGCAACGGGCAAGACGCTCACCGGCTCAGGGTTCCCCGCGATTTCCAGAGTGTGGGCAACCCCTGCATCGGACAATCTGGTTCCAAGTAGAGAGAAATGGACCTCACCGCGGTAGGAATGAATATTAGAAGCCGTAAACGATAGGAGCGCGTTAGTCGCTGCCTGAGGATCAAAATTGTCGGACATGTGGCTATTATCGCGGAAAACCAGCACAAATTCCAATTTCTGGATCAGATCACCGTATTCTAGATACCGCGTCTTCCCGCACTGCTCCTCCTCGAACTTGATCGGACACGAAGCTCGCCGTCGGGCATCGTTTTCGCGATCGTAGAGCCTCGGCAAGGTTGTACCGTGCGCGCTATTGATTTAGATGTCGGGTTGTCGCGACGATGGACGGTTACGTGCGTAACGGCGCACGCCAGGAACTGTCGATATCGGGCGGAAAGGGCAAACCGCGACGGGGCCGTCAGTCTCAGGTCTTCCCCACGGCTGCCGTCGACAAACGCCGCGCCGACGAGAATGCCCACGGCGGGGCGAATCGAGACCGTGACGATCGAGGGCGTCGCACACCATAACCCTTGCCCCGGGGCCGGGGATCGAATACGTTCCCGGAAGCCCGCAGCGCACCAGCCGGCGCACGGTCGCGGGCCGGCGAGCGGAACCCCTGACGCGACATCCGATGACCATCCGGACGATCTTCGACACCTGCCGCCCGCGTGCGGACGTGCTGCACGGGACGTTGGCGGAAGCGGACTTCGCCGCCGATCTCGCACAGGTCATCGTCGGCGCGGGCAGCGCCGAGTACATCGATCCGGCCCGCTTTCTCGCCAACACCTATCCGACCCGGGGCCTGAAGAACCTGCTGGCCAACGTCTGCCGGCGCCTGAGCGGTGCGGGCGGTGAGGCGGCCGCAATCTTCCGCCTCGACACGTCGTATGGCGGCGGCAAGACGCACGGGTTGATTGCGCTGGCGCACGCGGCGCGCGGCCTGACGGGCGTGGCGGGCGTGGACGAGTTCATCGATCCACTGCTGCTGCCGCGTGGTCCGGTGCGGCTCGCCGCCTTCGACGGCGAGAACGCCGATCCCGCCAACGGGCGGACGATGGGGGAGGGTGTGCGGGCGCAGACGCCGTGGGGCGAGCTCGCCTATGCGCTCGCCGGGACGGCGGGCTACGCCCGGGTGCGAAACAGCGACACCCGTGGCGTCGCGCCGGGCGCCGACACGCTGCGGGAGCTGTTCGGCGGCGAGCCGACGCTGATCCTGCTCGACGAGCTCTCGGTCTACCTGCGCAAGGTGCAGCAGGTCGGCGCGGCGCGCGACCAGTTGACCGCGTTTCTGACGTCGCTTTTCAAAGCGGTGGAAGGGGCGCCGCGGGCGGCGCTCGTCTATACGCTGGCGATCGGCAAGGACGGCCGCGCGGCCGACGCCTACTCGGCAGAGAACCAGTTCATCGCCGACCGGATGGCCGAGGCCGAGAGTGTCTCGGCGCGCAAGGCCACGCTGCTGAATCCGACCGAGGAGGACGAAACGGCACAGGTGCTGCGCCGGCGCCTGTTCGAGACGATCGACACCGATGCCGCGCAGGCGGCCGTTGCCGCCTATCAATCAGTCTGGTCCGCCGGGCGCGAGGCCATTGCGGCCGACGCGGGCCGTCCCGAGACCGCCGTGAGCTTTCTGGCGAGCTATCCCCTGCACCCGGAGGTGCTGCAGACGCTGACGTCGAAGACGGCGACGCTCGAAACGTTTCAGCGCGTGCGCGGCATGCTGCGATTGCTGGCGCGCACCATCGCGCATCTCTGGGAGCGCCGCCCGTCCGACGCCACGGCGATTCACCTGCACCATATCGATCCCGGCTACGAGCAGATCCGGCAGGAGATCGTCACCCGTCTGCAGCAATCCGCCTACGTACCGGCCATCGCCAACGACGTGGCCGGATCAGCCGGGAGCCGGGCGCTGGCGCAGGACCTCGACGCGCAGCACCACGGTGGCCTGCCGCCCTACGCCGCCTATGTCGCGCGCACCATTTTCATGCATACCCTCGCGTTCAACGATCCGCTCAAGGGGGTGTCGCCGGAGCAGTTGCGCTATTCGATGCTTGGGCCGGGGTCCGACCTCAGCTTCATCGAGGAGGCGCGGAAGAAGTTCCTCGCCGACTCGGCGTATCTCGACGACCGACCTGGCGCGCCGATGCGGTTTCTCGTCGAAGCCAACCTGACCCAGATCATCCGCCGCGAGGAGCAGCACGTCGACTCCGGCGATGCGCGCGCCGAGCTCAACGACCGGATCGGACAGATTTTCCACGGTGTCACGTTCGACGTGATCCGGTTTCCCGGCGGCCCCTTCGACGTGCCGGACGACGTGGGCACCGGGCGGCCGAAGCTGATCGTGCTGGCGTACGACGCCGTGACCATCGGCGCGGCGGAGGACATTCCGGAGCTGGTGCGGCGCATCTACCTGCGCAAGGGCTCCGATGGATCGGCGCTGCGGGTGCTGCGCAACAACGTCGTGTTCGTGGTCGCGGACGGCGCCCGCAAGGAGGAGATGCGCCGTCACGCGTTTCGCCGGCTGGCGTTGCGCGAGCTGAAGAGACCGGAGCGCCTCGCCGACCTGGCCGAACATCAGCGCGAAAAGGTCCGCGAGCTGGAGGCTCGGTCGCAGCAGGAACTCGCCATCGCCATCCAGCAGTGCTACCGGCACGTTTTCTATCCGTCGCGCCACCGGGTGGAAACGGCCGACGTCGATCTGGCGCATTCGGCGATCGATATCCACTCGACATCGGATCAGCCGGGCGCCGGCCAGCGGCACATCGCGCGGGCGCTCGGCGATCTCAACAAGTTGCGCCGTGCCGAGGACGAGCCCGACTCACCGGCGTATGTGCGGGACCGCACGCCGCTCAAGAAGGGGGAGATTACGACCCTCGCGCTGCGCAACGAGTTTCGGCGCGACCCGGGGCTGCCGATGTTGATCGGCGACGATGTGTTTGTGCGCGGCGTCCGGCTGGGTGTCGACCAGGGCGAGTACGTCTATCGGCGCGGCGATCTGTTGCTCGGTCCCGGGGATCCGTCGGCGGAGATCGTCATCGATGAGCAGTCCGTCATCTTCACGATGGCCTTCGCCGGGAGCCGTGGCATCTGGCCGCGGCCTGCGCCAAAAGCACCAGCGACCGTTCCTGTCGCGCCGCCCGTCGTTGGCAAGGACCCGCCGTTCGTCCATCCGAAAGGGCACGACGTGGCCAGGGAACGTGGACCACTGTCGGCCGAGGGCGTGCTGAAGGATGCGCTGACACAGCTTTGGGAGAAGGCGCGCGGCCGTGACATCGTGCGCATCGGCGTGCTGACGATTCGCATGTTCGAGGCGGGCGACGCTTTTCGGTTGCTTGGCAGCGTCGGCGGAGTGCGGGGCGCCGAGAAGGCGGTCTCTTTCGTTGGTGGATACGAGACCCGCGACGGCGGTTCGTTCCAGATCGAGTTTCGGGGACCGGTGTCCGACGCCCAGCCGGTGCGCGAGTTCCTCGAACCGCAGTTGCGCGACGCGCAAGCCAGAAACCTCGAGGCAGGCTTCGAGCTGACCTTCGCCGATGGACTGTCGATGACCGGCGATGCGGCGGAGACGTTTACCGAGCACCTGTCCCGGTTTGCGGGCGGGGCCGCGTACGTGTCCGCGACGGCGCACGCTGCTGAATCCTGATGGCTCGACTGGAACGGGTGGCCTCGGTCGAGACACCGGCCTCGGCGCCGCGCTACGAGCTGCGGGTGCGGCGGCACGGGCCGGTCGACGCCGAGTACGAAATCTGGCAGATGCCCGCCGTCGCGACGCCTCACGTCACCGCGCCGGTTCGCGTTGCCGGCCTCCGAGATCGCAACCTGCGCCTGGTGGAGCACCGCGTACTGAAGCGGCTCGCCCGGGCGGGCGTCAAGCTCGGCACGCGCGCCGGTGCCGGCACACGCGGTTATGCCCTCACTGAAGACCTGGCGCTGACGCTGGGGCTGCTCTTCCGTGCGCTTGCGCCGATGCGCAGCCGTGACAACATGCGCGCGGTGGCGGAGGGCATCGAGGTGATGGGACGCGAGGAGGCGGCCTACTGGCTCGGCATGGCAATGCACCGACGGCGCCCACGCAGGGTGCTGACGGCGCTCCGCGTATTATTGACGGAGCCGCGGGTACGCACCACGGAGCGCCGCTCATGAAGCTCAAATCGGTCGAGATTGAGAACTACCGGGCGATCGAGCACCTCCGGCTACCGCTCGATCCGTCGTTGACCGTGCTGCACGGCGACAACACGTGCGGCAAGACGAGCGTCCTGAGCGCGATCGCCGTCGGGCTCGGTGTCATTCCGGATCTCTTTGCCAACGAATTCGAATTCAGAAAATCGGGAGTCGATTTTCTTGAGACCGACCTGCGCGTCGGCGAGTCGTCCCTTCAGGTTGACCTGACGGCGACCGAAGGGCTCGCCTGGAAGCGGGAGCGCTTCGTTGGCATGGAACCGGAAGGGTCGGCAAAAGGCAATCGTGGGCTCGAGGCACTGAATAAGTGGATGACTGAACTCGTTCATCCGGAACACGAAGCGAACCAGTTCAGCGCGTTGCCCATCGTCGCCTTCTACGACACGGACCGTGCCGTGTCCGACATACCGGATGGTTGGCGCGACCGTACGAAAGATGTTCGTCGTTATGGAGTGCAGGCAGCTAAACACGAGGCGCTTTCACACGTCAGCGGCGAGAGGATGTTCTCTCGCTACAAGGCGCTGGAGGGAGCGCTCACCGCTCACGCGAAGTTCCACCAACTCTTTCAATGGTTCCGCGACAAGGAGGACGAGGAATTACGGGAACAGAGGAAACGACGAAACTTCGCTTACCGCCAGAATGATCTTTCCGCGGTCCGCAATGCTATCTCGGCGATGCTCGACGGTGTGTCCGAACCTCGTATCGATGTGCAGCCGGTGCGTTTTTCGGTTTCAGTGAAACTGGAGAACAGACATGTGGACACCCTTGAGATCGACCAATTGAGCGACGGCCAGCGCGCGGTGCTGGCGCTCGCTGCCGATCTCGCTTGGCGGATGGCGCAGGGTAATCCGCACCTTCAAGATCCGCTCAGTTCGGAGGCGATCGTCCTGATCGACGAGGTGGAGCTGCACCTGCACCCGTCGTGGCAGCAGCGCATCCTGGACGATTTGCGGCGGACGTTCCCGAACGCCCAGTTCATCGTTTCCACCCACAGTCCGCAGGTGCTGACCACCATCGAACCGGAACACATCGTCGAACTCGCTCGGGAGGACGGCCACATCGTTGCCGGATCGGTGGCCGGATGGACGTACGGTGCAGAGGCGGGGGACGTGCTGTCGGCGGTGATGGGCGTGAAAGAGCGGCCCGACAACCACTTTACCCGCACGTTGGCTCGCTACAGGCGACTAGTCAGCGACGACCAGGGCGAATCCGAGGAGGCCCTGGCGCTCAGACGCGAGCTCGACGGATTGTCGGCCGACGACCCGGCCCTCGATCGGGCGGACCTGGAGATCCGGCGGCGCAAATTGTTCCGTCAGATGGGCAAATCAACGTGAAGGCCGTTCGGACATTGCAAGAGCCGACCCGCGGTCTCAGAGACTATCTTGAAATCGAAGCAGAGACGACGAGTTGGCCGGGATTCCGCGCTCATGATGCCGGCGGAGCCTACCAGGATCTCATCGCTGCGTTGACCGACCTTCAGCACGGGCTCTGCGGATATTGCGAGATCGATCTGACGGCGCGGGATCACCAAGTGGAGCATGTCATTCCGCAAAGCGATCCGGCGCAGGGGGCAGCACGAGCGCTCGACGTTACCAACCTGATCGCCTGCTGTAAGGGCGGGACGGTGCGATACGGCGACGCCGATCGGTATCTGAAGCCGGTGAAGCACAACCGTAGCTGTGGTGAGGCGAAGGCCGATCGCGTTAACGGTGAATTCGTGGATCCCAGATTCCTGCCCGCGCTGCCCTCGCTCACGAGGGTGCTTGACGATGGCCGGATCGAAGCCGACAAGGGCGCATGCGCGTCCGCGGGCATGGCTGCCAGCAGCCTAACCCGCACCATCGAGATACTCAACCTGAACGCCGAGCGTTTGCGCGTGGCGCGAGAACAGCATTGGAACGCCGTCAACGACGAGTGGAGCCGCCACTTCGACGATGAGGGCGTGATGTCGTCGGCGGCGCGCATGGAGCTCTCGCCGGATGGCGAGAACCGGCTGCGCAGATTCTTCACGACGACCAGGTGCTATTTCGCGCCAGTGAGCGAACAGATCCTCGAAGAGCACCCACGAACGTGGGTCTGAACCCCGTTCAGTGCGCCGCCCGCGCCGGCGACGAGGAACTCGCACTCTCCAGCTTTGTTGTCACGCGTGCCGGGTCAAGGTTGACCCGCGTCAGCGCTTCTCAAACATGACAATGCTTTCCCGGGATGCTACGCGTCCATACTTGCCCATCTGCTGCGCGCTGTTTCCACGCCACCGGACGGCCCGTATTTCCTGACAGGCAAGCCCGGCGCGTTCCCCGAGTTCCGCGGTGAACTCGTCAACGAGGATGGCCTTGCCGCCGTACCGCGCATTCCCGAGCACGAACGCAATCTTCGCGTTGTTGCGACATACCCGCGCGACTTCGCGCAGGCACAGGTACATGTCCAGGAAATAGCCGCGCAGCATGCGCTGTAAACGCGCGTCCTTCAGGTGGTCGATGTTGCGTTCGAGTTTCTCCGGAGGCTTGTAGTCTGCCGCCGGCGGTCTCTTCGGTCGTGCTTCGGGATGCGAATGAAAGCTCTGGTAACGGAGCGATCGGTTCTCTTCCCAGTCGAGAAACGCAAACATCAACTCGACGCCGAACACCCGCGTGTAGTCGTGCCGGTTCGGATACGGTGGCGACGTGATCACCGCGGAATACGTTTCGTCGGAGTCCGGCAGTGTACGTGCATCCGCCCTGCCGGTGTTCCAGCCGTCGTTGGTGCACGGCGCATCGCGAACGTCGGACAACATCATCTCGACACGTGCCCTGAAGGCGTCCTCGACCGTTTCGATACCAACACCTTCGTTGGACCATCTCAACCATCCGCCGTTCGCTACGGCGTGGCTGAAGAGCGGAATAATGGCGATCAGCGCCAGCCGGAAGAAGTCCCGTTCGGAGGGAGAGCAGTCGATCTCGCGAATCCGGGTCGCGATTGCATCGAACGCCTCAAGCCGTCCGTCCGGAAGGGCCTTGCGCACCAGTTCCGGATAGGTCCGGGTCATGGCGACTGGCCGTTCTCGCGCCAACACGGATTCGAGCGCCCGCCATCTTGATTCCAGTCGAGTCAGGGGCACGTTCGCCGTCTTCACATTCGATATCAGAACGGCCAGCGGGGAAAGATCGTAGCCGGAGCCCGGAACTCCCTTTTCTTTCGCGGCCAGCAGCGTCGTGCCGGCGCCGGTGAACGGATCCAGAATTCGGTCCCGCCCGTCGAGTTTCCACTCATCGACCAGGGCGTGCACCAGATCGCCGGCAAAGCTGTGCGAGAACAGGTACCATCGATGAACGGCCTTGTCTCTCGCCGCCCGCGGCGTCACCCACCGTCTCCATGCCGCGGAGTCCGTAACCGGATATGCCGCCAGCGGCAGTGGGCGGAGTCTCGAAGAGGCCGCCATGTCTCAGCGACTCCTCGCGGGTGCTTTTCGAGCATTAGGAAACGTGAACGATCCAGGCTGTTTCAACAGTGTCGTCTCGATGCGCGCCTGCAGTTGCCGCCTGATTTCGGGAAATGGTGGCAGCCCTGTCTTGATACGGTTAGCCGTTGCCGACAGATACGTGTCGTACGAGATCAAATGGTCTGCTTCCGCCACGAGCGCGCTCGCGTAGATGATGCTGTCCATGACGCTCATGTAGACCAGTCCCGCAACGTGTCTCGCGATATCCAGCACCTCTCTCGTCCGACGCCGATCACTGATCGCGGCGTCGACGCCGGCATGGATCAGGGCCGGAACAAGTTCGTCAACTCCTGCTCTGATGTTTGCCAAATCCACCGGGATCAGACGGTCGCCGATCTCGGCGTCACCAAAGTGCGCCCACATTCGATCCGGAATTCCTTCCTTCGCCGCCTTCTCGATTGCCCTGCCCCTGGCTCGTCCGCCCATCAACTCGAAATCTGACAACTGTTGGTACTCGACCCGAAAATCTCCATTGGACAAGAACACAACGGCGTCCAGACCCTTGGTCAACGACTCTTTCAGTTTCTTGTTCGTCACGTTGTCGAGATACACGTTCGCTGCGGCAATGTCGCCTTCCAGTGGATACAGGCGACGAGTCTTCGCACACCCCAAATAGAGGCTCATGAAATGCAGGACGTTTGTGTCCAAGAATGCGACCTCGCGTGCAGCCGTGTCACCCATGGTCCTTGTCTTCCGCTCCAATTGGAAAGAGACTCCGTTCGACTTCTTGCAGGTAGTCCGTTGAGAACGGCAGGTTGGTTGCCCGGGTCGCTCTGGAAATCGCCGAAGAACATGCCTTGACTAGACGTCTGGGATTAGAAAGAGTGTTGTGGCTGAAGGGGATGTCTTCGGGAAACGGAAAGAGGCTTCCAATCCGGCTGGCCGATTCGCTCGGTCTCGCTTTGTCCAGACGGGCTTGCGCCAAGTTGGCAGCCTCTCCCAGTTTCAAGGGCGGAACATGCACGATACCGTCCCCTGGGGCGTAACGCTCCACCAGCGATGGTTGGAGTTCGAGGGTTGTCTCGTATGCATCGGGTGTCATGGAAAGGAAGAGCCAGAAATGAGCGTCCTCGTTGCTGGCGAGGTTGATCAGCCGCTTCAACGTTGCCAGGTAGTCGTGGGCGGCGCGCTTGGTCAGTCTCTTCTGCAGGCCGATCTCCTCGAATTCGTCGATCAGAAACGCCACGGCGTCGGCGCCGGATCCACGAGCCAGTGTTCTCAGGATTGCGCCGAAGTATCGGGGTTCCTCGGCTTCGGCCACTAGGCTGCCGCTTCGTCCAGGAAGAAAGTCGCGATACTCGAAGTAGGGCTTTCTCACGGCGTCGGTGACGATTCGAGCTAAGCAATGCGCTATTTCTTCGTCGGAAGTAACGCCGGTATCCATGATCGCCCTCTGGAGGGGGACTGCAACGTCCTGCTGGTGTCCGTGCCGCGGCCGATTCTCTGCCGACAGGTATTCTTCGAAGCTCCTCTGAAATAGACTTCGCTGGTAGGGCGTCGATACGTAAGGGCCGGCAAGTTCCCAGATGAACTTGGCAAAGTCCTTGCGGCCGATGGTTCGCAGCAACGTGTTGGCGAGGTCGTAGAAGTGCACCCCCGGGTTGTCGAAGTAGAACGTTCGGATGCGACGTTCCGGAAGGACCGTATCGTTAAGCCAGCGAAGCAGACACGTTTTGCCGGTCCCGTATTGGCCGACGACGACGACGACCTTGGCGCCACGGGCGGCCTGGAGTGTGTCCAGGAGGCTGAGTATCTGCTGTTTCAGCGTGCTCGGCAGAGAGAGCACGGTTCCGATCGGTGGGCCGGACGCGGAAGGTTCGAAGGGGTTGTAGGCGAGATCGAGCTTGCTCAGTATGTCAGGCATGGTGGCGTTGTGCATCAGTGGCGTCGGCGGTAACGTCCCGGTGAAACTGGACGTGGGAGACGTAAGGACCGCGCGTCGGTTTGTAGTAACGGCGCAGCACTAGATGCTCCTGTTGCGGCGATGTGGCCGTCAGGGTTGCGAGGCTGAGCGATGTCGGGATTAGGACCGTATGGTGCGGCCACTTACAATGCAGCCAGTCGATGGCGTCGAACAGGACTGCTCGCGGCTGCCGGTGCGTCTCGCAATATTGGACAATCAGATCGGAGATGGAAAGCATCGTCCAATCGCTCTCGACTTGTCGGGCGCGTAGTGAGAGCAAAAACCGCACAGCGTCCAGGACGGCTGCGTTCCTTTCTACTGGCGAGGATGTGGGCCGGATCACTGGAAACATGGTGGTGCCGTCGGTGGAGCGCTCACAGTATTCGTCGATGAGCGCCAGTTCGTCGCGGGCCCAGTAGCGGAGGCCGTACAGGACCGCAGGCACGTTCGTGGACGCACCGTGGTCGGTTGTGCGGCCCGTCGCTTGATTCCGGAAAACGATTGCCACACCACCGGTGTGGGGGCGGCGCATCCAGGTTACAGGCTCGCCGTGGTTCCTGAAGTCGGAAACGGATCTGCACTGCACTCCGGCGGGCATGAATAGGTCGAAGAAGAGCGTTCTGCAATCGCCGTTGTTCAGCACCAGCGCGGCGAAGTGTTCGCGGGCTGCGTCGCTCAAGGACTGATCGTCGTTGTCCGGAGCCGTTTCGTCCAGCAACGCGAGAACGTGTGCGTCATCAAGATTGGCGTGCAGCCGACGGCCATCGCGTGCGAGGGCGCCCAGGCGAATCAGCGTGTTCCGATAGTGGTAGAGAGTGGTCGGCTTCGGGGGCGAGCGGCGCTGGGTGAGCGTCACCCGGCCGTCCAGGACCAGGGCGTTGATCTCGCGGGCTCGTAGTCCTTCCGCCGCCGCGACCGCTTTCAGGAGACGGTGAAGACCGGCGAACGAGACGGCCCGCATCCAGTACGTGCTTGACGGCAGCCTCTCGTCGAACAGCATGGTTGGCATTCCCGATGCACATTGCATGCCGTGTCGCTCGCCGTGTGCCGCCGCCTGCCATCGATCGGCGCCGGAACGTCGAAGGATCGGCGACCGCTATCCATTCCGGCGACGTACCGACGTCTGATGGGCATGTTGTACCACACTTGTCCGGCGCCGGAACGTGAACGCGCGGGGTGAAGGTTGCCGCCAGCCGCGCGGGGACCGAACGAGCGACGCCGTTTGGCCGCCGCCTTGTCCTTGGAATGAGTAGCCTTGCTGCCAGAAATGTGGTTGGCAACGAAAATGCAGAGGATTGCCAGGGGGCTAAGCGCCGCTGGGTCATAAGTTCGGTAAAGTATTCACGCGGCATCGGAAAGGGATGGTGAGTTGAACACGGCTGTCGCCTCGTGACGTTCGACACGTCCATTCTCGTGGCGACGGTGCGCCGGGCGGAGCGGCCGTCGATTGTCGTCATCTGAACGCCGGGTCGTTCGGGTTCGAGGGATGTCAAGGGTGCAGCCGCTCGGGGCAGGCGAGGACCGCGTTGACAGGGATCGAGTCCGCCTTGCCGGGCGTCACCCGGGCGCTCCATCCGGGCGTGGCCGACGAAGGGGTACGCTTGTGTTCGCCGTGATGGCGAGTTGACGGATTGGGCGGAGGCGATTCGACGATGGACGACAGACTGCACGCGAGGATCGAGAGCATCCGCATCCGGGGATTCCGGTCGCTGGCCGACGTGAAGGTGACGGATCTACCGCCGGTGGCGGTCCTGATCGGCGCCAACGGATCCGGCAAGTCCAACGTCATGCGCTTCTTCGAGATGCTGGGGTGGATGCTCCGGTCGTCGAGGCTGGGCGATTTCGTGCAGATGCAGGGCGGGGCTGACGATCAGCTCTTTCACGGGCGGCGCAGAACGCCGCAGATGGAGGCGGAACTGCGTCTCGCCACGGAACCGGGCCACAACGACTACCGGTTCGTACTCGCACACGCCCACCCCGACCGGCTCATCTTTCTGGAGGAGGCGTACCGTTTCAGCAACAAAACGTGGCCGACGACGGCCGATTGGCGATACGTCGGCAGCGGACACGCCGAGGCGGGCATCGTCGCAACAGAAGACAGCGTCGGTCGTCGTCAACCTGCTGCGCAATTGCGTGACCTACCAGTTCCATGACACGTCCGGCGAATCGCGCTTCAAGCAGTCGTGCGACGCGACCGAAACCGGTTTCCTGCGCAGCCACGGCGGCAACCTGGCCGCGGTGCTGCACCGCCTGGAAACCGAGGAGAGCGACCGGTTCCGGTTGATCTGCCGGCACGTCGGCCGCATTCTGCCCGGTTTCGACCGCTTCGTTCTCGACGAACGGGACGGGAAGGTATCGCTACGGTGGGCGACCACGGACTCGGACAAGACCTTCGGCGCCCATCTGACGTCCGACGGCTCGCTGCGTTTCTTTGCGCTGGTGACCCTGCTCAACCTCCCGCCGGAGATGCTCCCGGACGTCATTCTGCTCGACGAACCCGAGTTGGGCCTGCACCCGATGGCCGTCGATCTCGTGGCCGAGATGGTGAAGGCGGTTGGCCAGAGCCGACAGGTGATCGTGGCCACGCAGTCGCCGCTGTTCGTCGATGCGTTCGGTCTGGACCAGGTGATCGTCGTGGACCTGGACGAGGGTGCGACGGTTCTGCGGCAACTCGATCCTCGGCAGTATGCGAAGTGGGTCGAGCAGGACTACTCGTCCGGGCAGTTGTGGACCAGGAACCTGCTGGGGGGCGCCCCGTGAGCCGTCTCGGCATGCTCGTGGAAGGAAGGACGGAGGTGGAGTTCGTCAAGCGGGTGTTGGCCCCGCCGTTGAGGGACCACCGCGTCGCCGCCACACCGGTGTCGATGGATGGCAACGTCACGAGGGACCGCATGGCCCGGGAAGTGGCGAACCTGTTCTGGAGTTTCGACTGCGTGACGTCGTTCGTGGACTTCTACGGTTTCAGGGACAAAGCCGACTTGACCGTCGATCAACTGGAGCGGGCGGTCGAAGAGGCGGTCGGGACACGAATCGGCACGCGGTACGACGTGTCGAAGGTCGTGGTGTACGTGCAGCGCCACGAGTTCGAAGGGCTCCTGTTCGCGGACGTTGACGGGTTCCGAAACGCGGGGCTGGCGATAGACGAAGCCTGTCTGGCGTACCTCCGAGGGGTGCGTCAACGGTTTCCGACTCCCGAGGACATCAATGACGACAGCGCGACCGCGCCGAGCAAGCGGATCGTCACACTGATTCCGGATTATCGAAAACGCCTGCACGGACCGTTGGTCGCGGAGAACGTCGGGCTGGCCGCGATGCGCACGGAATGCCGGCGCTTCGGGGACTGGATGGATCGCCTGGAACGGCTGGGGCGCTGACGGAGAGCATGGCCCTTTCTGCACCGGTGTGGTTCGCGATGCCGGAACACCGGCTGCGCGGTGGACTGCACGATGGCTGACACCCGCCTGATCGAACGGTGGCTGCCGATTTCCGCGCTCGGAATCGAGAGAACGCGCGAGCGGACGCCCATGACGCCGTTTCCGGCGCCAAACCGCCTGCATGTCTGATGGACGCGCCGGCCGTTGGTGGCGTCGCGGGCGGCGGTGCTGGCGTCGCTGCTACCGGCGGATGCGGGCAGCGAGAAGTGTCTGCGCGTCCTGGGCGCCCGTGGTGAAAGCTCCGCAGCATTCGACCCCCGCAGAATTCTGCGCTTCCCCGCGGAATTCTGCTGTTTCGCGATGCATCCCGCGTGGACCGCGTCAAAAGCCAGCGGATCGGCGTGGGAGCCTGCCGATCCGCTTAGCTCCTCGGTTACATATGCCCAATATGCGCCCTCGTCGCGCCTTGCCACGCGGGCGCCGCGCCGGTATCGGTGCCACGCGCGGTTTCACCAAAGGCTCCTGGCAGGATGGCGGTCATTCACAGCACTCCTGTGCAACGTCGGATGCAGTGGCAGTTTGACATAGGCGCCCATGATCCGAGAACCGCGATCCGAAGCGATGTCCGCCATGTGGAGCGCGTGCAGGCAGCTCTTGGCAGCGTCTCTGATGTCAGCCAACGACACTGTTGCCATCGAAACTGCTGGGAAGGTTGAGGGCACGGGAAAGGCGTTGAAGCTGGGGAGCGGGGGCCGCGTGCAGTGAAATGTTGACTAGTGTAGCGTTACACAATACACTTTCGTGCGTGACCAACTCGGCATCCAACTCCACGGACGTAGGCCGCTTCATCCGGCAGCACGTCATCCCGACGGGGATGTCGGTGACGGAAGCTGCCCGCAGACTGGGCGTCGGCCGGCCAGCGCTGTCGAATCTCCTGAACGGCCGGGCGGCGCTTTCGCAGGACATGGCCCTCCGGTTGGAGGGAACGTTCGGCGCCGATCGGACCAAGCTGCTTGGGCTGCAGACGGAGTCCGATCAGCAGCGCCGGCGCGTAGAAGAGCGGGCCGTACCTGTCGGTACCTACGCGCCGAGCTTCCTCACCATCAAGGCGCGGCAGATCGCGGAGTGGGCGGCGGAGAACATCCAGGCGCGCGAGCTTCTGCCGGTCCTCCTGCGCCGGCTTATCCACTCCACCGGACGTGAGCTGCGCCAAGTGGATTTCCCCGGCTACGACAACGCCCAGCGTCGCGGCTGGGACGGTTGGGTCGAAACGGATGCGGCGACGCCGTGGGTGCCGGAGGGCAAGTCGGGATGGGAGTTCGGCGTCGCCCAGCGGCCCGGTCCGAAAGCTGAACACGACTACCGGGCGCGCCTGAACACGCTATCCGCAAAAGAACGGGCGGCGTGTACCTTCGTGTTCGTGACGCCGCGCAAATGGGAGGGTAGGGTCCAGTGGGTCCGCGGCAAGGAAGCCGCCGGCGACTGGAAGGCGGTAAGGGCGTTCGACGCGAGCGATCTGGAGCAGTGGCTTGAGACCACGATCGCGCCGAGGATCTGGCTTGCCAGCGAGCTTGGAATTCCCACGGAGGGCTTCCACACGCTGGATCACTTCTGGGATCCCTGGGCTGCCGCCAGCGACCCGCCGATGACGGCGGCGGTTTTCGCACCGTCCGTGGCCGCGCACGCGGGCGACCTGAAGAAGTGGTTGGAGAACGATCCCGGCGATCACCCCTTCACCGTTGCGGCCGATTCCAAAGGGGAGGCCGTCGCGTTCCTCGCGTGCCTGTTGCAGCACGAAGATGTGCCCGCCCATGCCCATGATGGAACCTTTGTTTTCGAGTCGGCAAGCACGCTGAGAACCCTGGCCCAGTCTTCCGCTCCGATCATCCCAATCGTGTACAGCGAGGAAGCTGAGCACGAGATCGTCACTCTCTACCGCCAACGTCACTGCATCGTCGTGCGGCCGCGCAACGCGGTCGACCGGGAACCGGACGTCGTTGTCGAACTGCTGGGCCACGCGGCGTTCGAGAAGGCGCTCGCCGACATGGGCGTCACTGAACGGGAGCGCGTAAACAGGCTGGCGAGCGAGTCGGGCCGATCGCCGACCGTGCTGCGACGGCGGCTGTCAAAGATCCCGGCGATAAGGACGCCGCCATGGGCTGGTGACGAAGCGGTCGCGCGCCGACTGATCCCGATGGCTCTTGTCGGCGCATGGCACAACGGATCGAACGCGGATCGTGAAATCGTCGCGGCGCTTGCAGACCGCGATTGCGACGACGTGGAAAAATGCGTTGCCGACCTGCTGCGGCGCGACGACTGCCCGGTCTGGTGCGTCGGCCAATATCGCGGCGTGGTTTCCAAGATCGATGCCTTGTTCGCGATCGCTCCGTGGATGACAGAAAAGGACATTACCGACTTCGTGGACTTCGCCGAGTACGTCCTGTCAGAGTCCGATCCGGCGCTGGAACTTCCGCCGGATCAACGTTGGGCCGCGGGTCTCTATGGCAAGGTTCGGGAGCACTCAAACGCGCTCCGGACCGGGGTCTGCGAAACCCTCGTCATGTTGTCGGTTCACGGGAACGCCCTGTTCCGGGACCGCCTCGGTATCGATGTCGCGGCGCATGTCGCCGCTCATATCAAGCGTCTATTGACACCCTTCACGAGTGACAAGTTGCGGTCGCACGACCGTGACCTGCCCGGGTACGCCGAGGCTGCTCCGAACGAGTTTCTCAACATGGTCGAAGAGGATCTCAAGCTGCGGGCGCCTGCCGTGCAAGAGCTCTTGAAGCCGGCGGGCGCCAGCGTGTTTGAGCACCCCGCGCGGACCGGACTCCTGTGGGCGCTGGAGCGCCTTGCCTGGAATCCGCGGAACCTGATGCGCGTGGTGAACATCTTCGCTAGGCTTTCCCAAACAACGATCGACGACAACTGGGTCAACAAGCCAATCGGCAGCCTCTCCGCCATTTTTCTCTCGTGGCTGCCTCAAACTGCGGCGCCGCTCGACGACAGAATCAAGGCATTCGCGACGTTGTGCCGGCGCTTTCGGGGCGTCGGTTGGCAGATCTGCATCCAGCAGTTCGAAGGCGGTCAGCAGATCGGCCAACCTAGCGACCGACCGCGTTGGCGAAACGACGCGGCAGGCGCAGGTCGTGGAGTAAGCGGCCGGGAACGATACCAGTTCGTCCGTAAGGCGCTCGATGTCGCGGTTTCTTGGCCCGAGCACGACAAAACGACCCTTGGCGATCTGATTGATCGTCTCGGCGACCTGCCGGAGGAGGATCGGATTTCGGTATGGGACCGCGTCGATGCCTGGTCAGAAACGGAAACGGACGAGAAGGCGAAAGCAGAGTTGTGTGAGCGGATTCGTCGAGTGGTCCTCACTCGGTGGGCCAACCGTCGCGGCCTCGAAACCGAGCGAGGCAGGGCGCGCGAAATCTGCGAGAAACTTGCGTCACGCGATCCGGTTCGCTCTCGCGCGTGGTTCTTCGCCAGTGCATTGCTGGAGTATTCGGTTGATGAACTCGGTGAAGAGGATCTCGGCTTTGAGAAGCGAGAGAGGCGAGCTCATGAACTTCGCGCGAAGGCGATGGCAGAGATTTGGTCCGAGCGTGGACTTGACGGCGCTCTCGGGCTCTTGGCGGAAGGCTGTGATGCCTTGACAGTTGGGCACCACGCTGCCTACTGCGCCGTCGGCCAACCGGCAGCGGTTGATGTTCTTCGAACCTGCCTGTCGACCAACGCAGATCCTGAGGGGAAGCTCGACAATTTCATGCGGGGGTACATCTCATCCGTCGATGAAGGCATCCGCTCCACGGTCATCTCGACCGTGGCAGGGGCTGCCACGGTCGATCAAATCGTTCGCCTCGTCACGTTGGCTCCATTCCGCGACCAGACGTGGCGCCTCCTCGACCGGCAGGACCCGCATGTACGAGACCGGTACTGGCGGGTTGTCACTCCGACGCCGGCGCCGTTTGCGGAAGCGGAGACAAACGAATTCATCGACCATCTTCTTGAAGCCAAACGCCCGCGGGAGGCCTATCTTGCGGTTCGATCCAATTGCGACAAGGTCGAAACGTCACGACTGAGACGTCTCCTGTGGGCTGTCGCCAACGTCAACATGAAGTTCACAGACGACGGCGAGACCTTCATGCTCTCTGAAGCTCTTCATTCGCTCGATGGACGGCCCGGCGTCACGGTGGACGAGATGGCCCAGCTTGAGTTTACGTTCGTCCATGCGCTTGATCGCGTGGAGCGCGGCATTCCCAATATCGAACGGAAGATCGCCGAATCACCAGGCTGGTTTGCGCAGGTTGTCGCTCTCGCGTGCGAACGCGAGGACGACGGCCAGGACCCACTGGAATGGCGTGTTGACGATTCTGATCGTCGCACCGCGCTGGGTGATACCGCGTATCGATTGCTCACGAGGATCAGGCGCATGCCCGGCGCCGGCGCCGAGGGAAAGGTCGAGGTCCAAGCGTTGCACCAATGGGTGACCGAAGTGCGAAGATTTTGCGGGGAAAACGGCCGAGCTGGAGTCGGTGACCGGTGGATTGGGGAATTTCTGTCCAGGGCGCCTTCGGACGAAGATGGTTCATGGCCCTGTCGTCCGGTCTGCGAGGTCTTGGAGTCCATCGCCTCCGGGGAAATTGCCAGCGGGTTCGAGATCGGCGTCTACAACGCTCGTGGCGCCCATTGGCGCAGCCTGGACGAAGGCGGCAAACAGGAACGCGAGCTGTCGGCCAAGTATCGTGTGTGGGCGCAACGACTGGCCTTCGACTACCCCTTCGTCGCCGGCATCCTCGAGAGGATTGCCCAGGGCTACGACCGGGACGCTGAACGGGAGGACTCCGAAGTGCGGGTCATGAAGCGCCTGGAGCACTGACCGCCACGGGCATGGGACGACTTGCGGGTTTCAGATACCGGGAGATTGCGCGTCGGCTGAGACGTGCGGGCTATCGGTTCGATCATGATGGGGCCGGGGAGCCACGAAGTGTGGCGTCACGAACGTACCGGCCGACAGGTGACCCTGCCGCGCCATGATGGCGACATGGCGGAGGGCACGCTCCGGGCGATTCTTCGTGAGGCGGGTATCGACGCCCGCGACTTTCTGGCCGGCCGATAGCGTGTCTGCGGGTGACTCCCCGTCGGCGTCGCGGCGCGTTCCTGCGCTACGGCACGCTGACAGGCACGAACAGGTCCAGCCTGGTCTCAGGCTCGCAGAGATGGGTGAGAGCGGGTGGCAACGGGTCCCCGTGCTCGATGCACGACTCGGCGATCTTCCGGGCGAGTCCCTGGGCGATTTCGGTGGCTTCGACGACGCTGCGCCCCTCTGCCACCAAGCCTGGAACGTCGGCGCTCGTGGCGAGGAATCGGCCTCCGGCCAGTCTTTCGATGTGGAGTCGAATCGTCGCTTCGTTCATGGTGCGTGTTTCGCGCGTATCCGAGGCGCTTCGTACAAGATGGTACGCTTGACGACTCTTGGGATTCTACCGCCAACGGGCTCTTGCTGCCACAACCCGGCTGGCATCCCGGCCGCCCCAAATGTTGAATTATGCCTGACACCCGGCTGATCGAGCGCTGGCTGCCGATCGCAGCGCTCGGAATCGAGAGCACGCGCGAGCGGACGCCGATGACGCCTTTCCCGGCGCCCAACCGTCTCCATGTCTGGTGGGCGCGCCGACCGCTGGTGGCGTCACGCGCGGCGGTGCTGGCGTCGCTGCTGCCGGCCGATGCGGACAGGGAGAAGTTCCTGCACGTCATCGGGATCCATGGGGATCCGGTGGCAGCGAAGAAGCGCATCGCCGTTGCCAACCGGACGGGAGAGCGCTTGGGAGCGAACGCTTATGGCTACCCGCGCGCATTCGGGTATGCGCCCGACAGCTATGACAGTGCTTGGCTAACCGAGAACGCGCTGAACGATGTCGTTGTTCTCGATCCGACAGCCGGCGGCGGCAGCGTTCCGCTGGAGTCTTTCCGCCTGGGGTTGGATAGCTTCGCCAACGACCTGAATCCGGTTTCTGTCTTGATCGAGCGCGCAACGCTGGAGTGGCCCGCGCGACACGGTGCAGCTCTCATGGAGGTTTTCGAGGAGTTGGGCGTTGCGTTGACAAGAGAAGTGCGACTACGGCTGGCGTGCGCGTTTCCGCCGGAGCCGCGGGAAGATACTCGCCCCGATGGCTACCTCTGGGCGCGCACCGTCTCCTGTCCCTATTGCGACGGCCTGGTTCCGCTCTCACCGAATTGGCGGCTCGCGCCCGACGGAACGGGCGTCCATCTGGAGCCTTGTCTCGGAGACGGTCCAGGGACGGCCGGGCGCGTCTGCGCGTTCGAGATTGTGACGTCCACCGCTGAGCAGTCGGCAGGTACCGTCGCCCGCGGCAACGGAATCTGCCCCTTCACCGATTGCGGTCGTGTAGTCGACGGCGACGATATCAAGCGGCAGGCGCAGTCCGGGCGGATGGGCGATCAGCTCTACGCGGTGGTTTACAAGCAGAGGGTCCGGACGAAGATGAAGACCGGCAAGGTCCGCGAGAAATGGGTTCGGGGCTTTCGGGCGCCGCGGCCGGAAGACGACAACGCGGTCGAGATCGACACACGGCTCGCCGCGAAACTGCCTGAGTGGCAGGCGTTCGACATCGTGCCGAGCGAGTCCATCGGCGATATTTCCAACTACGATCGCGGCCACAGGCTGTACGGCATATATCGATGGGTGGACATGTTCTCGTCGCGCCAGCTTCTGTGCCACGGCGTCAGCGTCGAAGTCTTCCGGGAGATGCTCGACGCCGATAGGGCGGCAGGCAGGCTCGACGACCTTCGCCGGGCGGCCTACGGGTATTTGGCGCTCACACTGGACACGCTGCTGAACTACAACAACCGCGCGGGGCGCTGGGACAACACGACGGGCCGCGTGCGCTCTATCTTCGATCGGCACGGTTTTGCGTTTGTGTGGTCCTATGCAGAGATGGCGCCTCTGGTCGCCGGCATTGGTTACGACTGGGCGATAGACAAGACCGCCAAGTGCATCGGCGAGCTCGTAGCGCTGGTCCGGCCGGAGAGCGCCGCCGGCGCGGGCGGTCTTTTCGACGCCGCCGATGGAGACGCCGGCGCGACTCCTGGTCCCCCCACCATCACCATCACCTGCAAACCGGGCGACAACCTCGACCATATCCACGACGGCTCGGTCGACGTTGTCGTGATGGACCCGCCCTATTACGACAACGTGATGTACGCCGAGCTGTCGGACTTCTTCTACGTGTGGCTCAAGCGCACTGCCGGCCACGTCTTTCCGGAGCTGTTCCGCCGGAAGCTGACCGACAAGGAGAACGAGGCGGTCGCCAATCCGGCGCGCTTCGCGGGCCAGCCGGGCGCCAGGGCGCTGGCCGGGCGTGACTATCAGCAGCGCATGGCGGCCATCTTCGCCGAGTGCCGGCGGGTTCTGAAGGCCGCCGGTGTGATGACGCTGATGTTCACGCACAAGGCGACCGGCGCCTGGGACGCGCTGACCACGGGTCTCATCGAGGCCGGATTCGTCATCACCGCGTCGTGGCCGGTCAATACCGAGGCCGAAGGCAGTCTGCACATCAAGGACAAGGCCGCGGCCAACAGCACCATCTTCCTCGTATGCCGCCCGCGTCATCCCGGCCGTCCGCGCGCCAGTGGAGGCGCCCTGACGGTGCACGAAACGCCGGCGGTCTACGGGGCCGATGCACCGGCGGTGTATTGGGAAGACGTCGAACCAATCGTCGCGGGCGCCGTGCGCGCGCGGGTCGAGGAGTTCCAGGAGGCGGGCATCACCGGCGTCGATCTCTATCTCGCGTCCTTCGGTCCGGCGCTGGAAGAGTTTTCTCGTCACTGGCCGCTACGGCGAGGCACGCCGCGCGAGAAGCCGTTGGAGCGGCGCCGGCGGCGCCAGCAAGTGCTATTCGAGGAGGCATGGGATCCGTACGCCGTCACGCCGGAAGACGCACTCGATGCGGCGCGGCGCGAGGTGAAGCGCTGGCGCTTGACCCAACTGACCCACGTCAAGGCCGACGACGACCTCGATCCGACCACCGCGTTCTTCGTGCTGGCTTGGGACGCCTTCCGCGCTCCGGCGTTCGCCTATGACGAGGCGCTCCGGCTGGCGCGCGCCGTCGGCGTCGATCTTGATGCCGACATCGTCGGCCGGATCGCGGGCAAGCAGGGCAGCGATATTCATCTGTGGGACAGCGCACGCCGGGCGGCGACCAGCGCGCTCGGACCGGCCGACGGATCGCGTGGAATGATCGATGCCCTGCACCATGCGGCCTACGTGGCTCGTGGGCAATCGCTCGCGACCGCGACGGAGATGCTCGCCAGGGCCGACGTGGATCGCGATCCGCGATTCTTTGCGGCGCTCGAAGCGGTGCTGGAGACTCTGCCGCCTTCCAGAACGTTTACGGGGGTTGACCTGGAAGGCGCGGTGGCCGCGTCAGGCAGCGATTTCGAGGCGCTCTACAATCTCTACCGCTTCGCCTACGACGACCGGATCGACGAACCCGATCAGTTGCGTTTCTGGCGGGACGAGGGCTGACCGATGCTGGCCGGGCGCGCATGGCGGCGGAAATACACGCCGGTCACAGCGATCCAATTCGGTCGTCCTGCCCATACTCCGATAGGCTATACGGTGTGCGGTTGAGTTCGATGTGGGCAGCCGCGGTCCTGTGTTGTTGGCGGTCGAAGCGGAGCAGCGTGTTGGCCGGTCGGGGTGCGAACGCCGTGACGCCGCCGCTCGTGGCGTCGGATGACGACATGCAGCTTTGAGGCCTGCCAATGCGTCTCACTACCGAAACGCTTACCCTGTTTTTCCTGCTGGTGCCGGGGTTCGTGTCGTCGGTTGTTTTGAACTCCATCGTTGTGCGCCAAACGAAGGGCGCCGCCGCCCACGTCATCGAAGCGCTCGTCTTCAGCCTCCTGATCTACGCATGCCTCGCACCGTTCTTCGCTGGAAGTCCCGTAAGCGTCGAAGTCACGACGGTTGACGGGGCGGCAACGTATCGACCAATCGCCGATCCGGCGTTTCTGATCTGCGCCGTAGGGTTGGCGATTCTGTTCGCCCTGCTGGTCGGAGTGTCCATCACGCACGATTTCCACATGAAGATCCTGCGGTGGATGCGGGTCACTTACCGTACCGCGAGAGACAACACGTGGATCGACATCTTCATCGACCAACGCCGGTACGTGGAGGTCAAGCTGACCGATGGGAGGCGGTTGTTCGGATGGCCCCTGTACTACTCGAATCACCCGGAGGAGGGGCTGCTCTACCTTTACGATGCGGCGTGGATTGACGGCGAGGGGCAGTACGTCGATCTCGACGCGCATGGCATTCTCCTGACCAGGAAGGAGGACATCGAGTCGATTGTGTTCACGAAGCTCGAGTTCGGTCAGGCGGTACGCGGAGGAGAGCGCCGGCAGGCCCGTGAGAACGCAATTTCGGAAGGAGTCAAGCTCGATGAGTAGTGAGTCAATCAGATCCGACGCTGGCGGTCGGGAGCCGAGCAAGATCCAGGAGCGAGGCTACAATCCGCCGCCTGTCGCGAAGGTAGTGCGGCCGGACCCGTCACGCCCGGCGCCTAGACCCGGGGCGTCGGTTCCTCCGCCGAAGAAGCGTCCGTAGTTCGAGTGCGCAGATTCCGTGCCGTGAAAGCCTGTCCGGAGGCGCGCGTCGCGGGCCGACTGTGCGCAGAGGCAGGGTCGGTGGCGTGTTGTGCCGGCGGCGTGGAAACGACGCCAAGTGCGGAAAGCTGACCGATGCTCGCCGAACGCAAGTGGAAACGGAAATACACGCCGGACGACGGCGACCTCGTCCGGCTTTTCTACGAGCCGGCGCTCGACGATGCGGAGCGCTACGATCGCCTGACCGGGTACTTCAACGCCGGGGCGCTCGCTTTGGCGGCGCGCGGCATCGAGGGCTTGGTGCGCAACGGCGGCCACATGCGCCTCGTCGTCGGCTGCACGCTGCCGCCGGACGAGATCGCCGCCATCGAGCGCGGCGCCGAGTTGCGCAATCTGGTCGCGCGGCATCTCGCCGATCTGCCGCTGGCGCCGCCCGATCAGGATAGCGCCGACGCGCTGGAGCTGCTGGCCTGGATGGTCGCACGGGGCCACCTCGACGTGAAGGTGGCCGTGCCGTGCGACGTGGACGGTACGCCGATTCCGGAAGACGGCATCTTTCATGAGAAGGCCGGCATCATCACCGACCGCGCGGGTGACACGCTCGCCTGGAACGGCAGCCTCAACGAGACCGCGGCCGGCTGGCGCCACAACTGGGAGAGCATCAACGTCTTTACGAGCTGGGGGCCGGAGCCGAGTCGGGTCGCCGACGAGAAGACGAATTTCGCGCGCATCTGGGAAAACCAGGCGAAGCGCGTGATCGTGCTCGAAGCCCCCGAGGCGGTGCGACTGGACCTGATGCGTTTCATGCCGGACAGCGACCAGCCCGCGCGCCTGCGGCCGTCCGATCCTGAACCGCCGATGCCTCCGCCTGTCACGGCGGACGCTCCGGCGCCGGACGGTGACGAACCGGCCGCCGACGAGATTGACCGCCCGGCCGTCGATCTCCGCGGCCGGGTCTGGGCCTTCATCGACCGGGCGCCGTCGCTGCCCGAGGCGGGGGCGTGCGTCGGCGAGGCGACCGCCGCGGTCACCCCCTGGCCACATCAGGTGCGGGCATTCGAACGCCTCTACGCGCACTGGCCGCCCAGGCTGTTGATTGCCGACGAAGTGGGGTTGGGCAAGACCATTCAGGCCGGGTTGCTGCTGCGGCAGGCGTGGCTCGCCGGGCGTGCCAAGCGGATCCTGATTCTGGCGCCCAAGGCGGTGCTCCGCCAGTGGCAGATCGAGCTGCGCGAGAAGTTCAACCTGAACTGGCCCATTTACGACGGGAGCCAGCTTGTCTGGTATGCCTCGCCAGCGCTACGGGGGCGTCACAGGCGCGAAGTCGATCCGCACGCGTGGCACGCCGAGCCGGTCGTAATCACCTCCAGCCACCTGATGCGGCGGAGTGACCGGGCGAAGGTCCTGTTGGAGGAGGCGGAGCCGTGGGACCTGGTGGTGCTGGATGAAGCCCATCACGCCAGACGGCGAGCGGCGGGTTCGGCGCAGGAAGGTGGACCGAACGCCCTGCTGCGGCTCATGCAGGGTCTGAAGGACCGCGCCGCCGGCCTGCTGCTGTTGACAGCGACCCCGATGCAGGTCCATCCGGTCGAAGTGTGGGATCTGCTGAACCTGCTGGCTCTTCCGTCCGACTGGTCGTCGGCGGCGTTTCTCCAATTCTTCAAAGATATCGATCACCCCAGTCCGTCGGTCGATGCCGTCGAGCGGATGGCGCGGCTGTTCCGGGCGGCCGAGCGACATTTCGGAGAGGTGGCGGCGTCCGACGCCCGGAAAATCACGGGGCTGTCGCCTCTGCGGGCCAACCGGGTGCTTCGCGCGTTACGCGACCCTGCCAGCATTCCGCGCCGCCAGCTCGAAACGCCGGAGCGCCGCGCGGCACTGGTAGTCATGCGCTCACAGACGCCGATCCGTCACCTGGTCTCGCGGCACACGCGCGCGCTGCTGCGCCGCTATCACAAGGCTGGTCTGCTGGCGACGCCAATCGCTGACCGCCGGGTCAAAGATCGCTTCATCGAGATGACCGCCGGCGAGCGGGCGCTCTACGACGCGGTGGAAGACTACATCGCGGGCACGTACAACCAGGCAGCGGCGGGCGAGCGCACCGCGGTCGGGTTCGTGATGACCATTTACCGCCGCCGGCTGGCCAGCAGCTTCCAGGCCTTGCGCACGACGCTGCAGCGCCACCTCGCCGCCGTCGCGGGCGGCGGCGATGCGTTGCCCGCCGCCGTCACGGCCGATTCGTCACACGGGTCGTGGTCCGGCCTGGATGAGGACGTGTCCGACGACGACACGTCGGACGACGCGCGTGATGCCGACGAGGTCGCGCTGCTCGAGCAGCGGGCGCTGGTCGCCGAGGAGACCGACGACATCCGGGTATTGCTGGATGGCATCCGCCGCCTGCCACCGGACACCAAGCTGCAGGGGCTGAAGGACGCGATCCGGGAGCTCCGCGGCGACGGGTTCGCTCAGGCGATGGTGTTCACGCAGTATACGGACACCATGGACTTCCTGCGCGAGGAACTGACCCGGGCGGACGATCTTCGGTCAGGTGATGGGCAGACTGGGGCGCTGCGGCTGATGTGCTTCTCGGGCCGCGGCGGCGAGATCCCGACGGCCGACGGCGACTGGCGCGCCATCGACCGCGACACCGTCAAGCGCCGGTTCCGCGAGGGCGACGCCGACCTCCTGCTGTGCACCGACGCCGCCGCCGAGGGGCTGAACTTCCAGTTCTGCGGCGCCCTGATCAACTACGACATGCCGTGGAACCCGATGCGAGTGGAGCAGCGCATCGGCCGCATCGACCGCCTGGGGCAGGCGCATCCGGTGATCCGCATCGTCAATCTGCACTACGAAGGGACCGTCGAATCCGACGTCTACCGCGTGCTGCGCAGCCGCATCGGTCTGTTCGAAGCGGTGGTCGGTCCCTTGCAGCCGATCCTGGCGCAGCTTCCGCGGACCATCGCCGGCGCAATCCTGGCAGGAGGCGGAAGACGAACAGGGGAGAGGGCCGGCACTGCTGCGTCGGCGGAAAAGCCGGGCGTTTCGGAAGTTGGGGAGCCCGCCCGTGTCGTAGAGACGCTCGAGCGTCAGGTTCGCGAAGCGACTGCCGGCGGCTTCGACATCGATGCGACACTCGACGTGGACGTCGCCATGCCGCCCCGGGCGCCGTCGCCGGTCGCGCTGGAGGACCTTGATCGGTTGATTGCCACACGCGATCTGATGCCGCCCGGAACCGACGTCAAGGCGCTCGGCCGGCGTGAGTACCGCCTGCTGGCGCCAGGCATGAGCGAGCCTCTGCGTGTGACCACCGATCCCGCCTACTACGAGGAGCACGCGGAGAGCGTCGAGTTGTGGTCTCCGGGCAACCCGCTCTTCACGCCGCCGGAGTTTGTCGCGCGGGCGGATCACGAATTTCCGCCGGGGACGACGTTGAAGGGGTTGCTGGACGGGTAACGTCCGCTATCGTTATTCAGCGCGCGGCGAGGTCTCACGTATCGGCAGTTGGACGGGCGTTTGCAACGTTCGGCCACGCAGCGTGCAACTTGAAGGACCTGCGGACGCTTGATTGCGGGTCGCTCACGCCGCGCTTTTGTCACGAAGCGTGTCGAGAAAGCGCTTGGCGTGCGGTGACGAGCCTTCAACGGCGGACGGATCGATCGCGGCCAGGATGTGGAAGCTGTGCGAGATAGATCTTGATGCTCACCAGCGAGTTCCGGCGAGCTCTCCCCGGGTCCACAACTCTCCGAGGCGGTATTTCTCGAGCCACGGCTTAAGTTGGTCGGAGTCGAGGCGCCGGAGCTGTGTCGAGCCTCCGACCTTCTCGCAGACGACGACTGCTTCGGGCGTGTCCGTCAGCGCGTCGACCAGGATGTCGGAGTGGGTAGTCACCACAAGCTGCGTTCGCGTACTGGCCTCGCGCAGGAGCGCCGCCAACAACAGATGGATGTCCGTGTGCAACCCGAGCTCCGGTTCTTCGATGGCGATGAGCGGTGGCGGATCGGGATCCACCAGGATTGCCAGCAGGCAGAGATAACGAAGGGTTCCATCGGAGAGGCGGCGCGCGGGGATGGAGAGGTTGCCCTCCGTGAGGTAGAGGCTCAGCGTCCCGCCTTCGGGAACCACCTCGAAATCATCGAATTCCGGCGCCAGCTCCCGGACCAGCTCGACGAGACGTCGCTTGACGACAGGACTGCCCTTCAGGGCCGCGAGTCGCGCCGGAAGGTTGTCGAACGTCTCCGATAGATGATCTGTACGCACGTCTGGACGGCAGGCCGCCCTGACAGCCGCGTCGGGACCGAAGTGCCAGCTTCGGTACACCCGGATCTGCGCCAGCACATCCGCCAGTCGGCCCAACTCCGGGTATACCTCGGGGTCCCGGCGCTGGGACAGAATGGACTGCGTTCTGTCGATGGCCTCCCATCGAAGCTCCCGGCGTCCATCCTTCACATTCAGTACGGGGCGGTCATGCTCGTAGCCGAAATAGAAATAGGGTTTGCTCTCGCCCGCTCGGGGCTTGACGTTCTCCAACCGCTCGTCGAGCACGACGAACGAGTCGCCTTCCGCTCCGAACACCAGCCGGTACCGGACAGCCGGATCACCGCTACTGAATCGGGCGAGTTTGCCCTCGGTGAACACCAGTTCCATGCTGGCCCACGGAGAATCCATGCCGGAACCGGCTGCGGGGCGGTCCCCTTCTCTTGAGGAGTCGCTTTTCCAGAGCCAGTCCTTGACGCCGCCGCCTTGCCGGATCGGCAGGGGAAGGTCGTGTGGGACCGCCCGCAGCACGGACAGTGCTTCAACGAGATTGGACTTGCCAGATCCGTTCGGCCCGATCAGGACGTTCAGGGGTTCCAGACGAAACTCCTCCGCACCGTACCCGAACGAGAGAAAACCCCTCAACGTCATGGACTTCAGGAGAGGGCGCGGCGGCTCAGCCAAGTGGGTCTCCATGCACGCGTTCATCCAGAAAGCGCGTGGTCCGCAGTTCCGTCGGAGTGTGGATGTGGCGAAAGGAAGCTGCGTGTGTCCCCATGCAATCTGCCGGTCCACGCCTCCGCTCGGAGCCGTATCGCCACCATTGATGAAACCGGGAAATCATTATACGGGCAGTAAATGACGTCGGAGCGCGAGAGGTAAGCATGCTGATGCTCCGCCGGGGCTGTCGCCGGACCGGTTCAGGGTGAGCGCCCCGTCCCCTGAGGCGCCGGCGACGGTCCAGCGGCAGCGCTTCTCTGCCGCGCGAGGCGGGCGCCCTGCGGGGCGCGGCTGGCCGGTCGCCAGATCGATCTGTCCGACCGTGTGTCACCACGATGGAGTGCGTGCGAGCGCCCCAAAGCGATCGCTGGCGTTGCCGTGGCGGTCGGTCGCGATTAAGATGTATCGGATATTGGGCATCTGAATTGTTTGTCGTGCCTGTATTGCGGGATCGGCCATGACCGGCCCGGCGCCGGTCCGAGGGAGCCCCGAGGTGGATATGTCAGAACCAGATGTCGTCATTGGTATCGGAGGCGCAGCCGGCGACGGCACGGCTTCCGCGGGCAACACCCTGGTGTTGTCCATGGCCCGGCAGGGCATCGCCGGGTACAGCTACAACAGCTACCAGTCGGTCATCCGCGGCGGGCATTCCTGGCTGCGTCTGCGTTTCTCGGCCCGGAAACCGCTCAACCAGGGTGACCAGGTCGACGTGGTGATCGCCCTCAACCAGGACACGCTCGATCGGCACCTGCAGGAGCTGCAGCCTGGCGGCGTGTGTCTCTACAACGGCGCCAAGTTCCAGCCCAGTTACGACCCGCCGGCCGGCGTCCAGTTGTGCGGGCTGCCGGTGCCCGACCTGGCCCCCGACTCGGTCAAGCTGCCCGTCATGCAGAACACCGTGGCGGTCGGGGCGGCGGTGCAGATGTTGGGTCTGGGGTTCGAGACGCTCGCATCCGTGTTCGAGACAACGTTCGCCAAGAAGCCGGCGGTCGTCCAGAAGAACATCGAGGCCGCCCGCAACGGCTACGACTACGCGGCCAAGAACTTCCAGCCGCTCGCGACCCCACTCCATCCGACCGAACAGAAGTGGGCGCAGTCCTCTGGCAACGACCTTCTGGCGATGGGCGCCGCCCTGGCCGGGTGCAAGTTCTACGTCGCCTATCCGATGAGCCCCGCCACGCACATCCTGGAGTGGTTCGCGAATCACTCGAAGCGGCTCAGTATCTGTGTGCGGCAGGTCGAGGACGAGATCTCGGTCGTCAACATGTGTATCGGGGCCAACCACATGGGAGTGCGCGCGATGTGCGCCACCTCGGGCGGGGGGTTTGCGCTGATGACCGAAGCGATCGGCATGTCGGCCATGTTCGAGACCCCGGCGGTCATCATCAACGTCATGCGCGCTGGACCCTCCACCGGCGTGCCCACCAAGACCGAGCAGGCCGACTTGAACCAGGCCTTCGGCGCCAGCCAGGGCGACTTCGAGCGCGTCGTCCTCGCCCCGCTCAGCATGGGGGACTGCTTTGTGACTCCGGCAGTGGCGTTCGACGTCGCGGACAAGTATCAGCTTCCGGTCCTGATCCTGGGTGATCTGCTGCTCTGCGAGGGGAGCGAGACGATCGCCACCGAGATCCTGGACGTCGAGTTCCCGATTGATCGCGGCGAGCGGATCACCACGGCCGATGGGTCGCGGCAGGAGCCGTATCTGCGCTACAAGGACACGCCCTCTGGTATTTCGCCTCGAGCGATTCCGGGTGTCCCGGGGCATCTGTATACATCCGGCACGGACGAGCACGACGAGGACGGCGTGCTGTTGAGTGACGTCTTCACCGACCCGATCCGGCGAAAGAAAATGGTCGACAAGCGGCACCGCAAGCTTTCGACGATTCTCCATGACCTGCCGGCCCCGATCCTGGAGGGACCGGCCGACGCCGAGACCACCTTGCTCGGGTGGGGCTCGACGTGGGGCGTCATCAAGGAGGCGGCCGAGCGGCTCACGGCCGCCGGTGTTTCGGTGAACCACCTCCAGATCAAGACGATGATCCCGCTGCATTGCGACGACATCGCGGCCGTCGTGGAGAAGAGCCAGCGGCTCATCATCATCGAGAACAACCACAGCGGTCAGTTTGCCCGGCATTTGCGGGCGGAGACCGGCATCGTGGCGGACGGGCACATCCGGAAATACGACGGCGAGCCGTTCGAGCCGAAGCACATCGTGTCCGCGGTCAACGACATCATCGACGGTCAAACGATCGTCAACGTCCTGTCAACCGAGCCCGGTTGGCGAACCGACCATCCCACCGGGACCAATGGTCCGTGGGAGGGGTTGAAACAGGTCACCAGGCCTGGTGTGCCGACCAAGGCGTAAGGAAACAACGATGACATCTCCTGCGACCCTCCTGAAAGTCAAGGATTTCAAACCTGAGGTTCACCCCGACTGGTGTCCCGGCTGTGGCGACTTCGGTGTGCTCACGGCGCTCTATAAGGCGTGCGCCCAACTGCAGATACCGCCTCACGAGTTGATGGTGGTCTCCGGCATCGGGTGTTCCTCCAACCTGCCCGGTTTCATCCGGTCGTATGGCGCCCACACCCTGCACGGACGGCTGCTGCCGTTCGCGACCGGCTGCAAGCTCGCGAACCAGAACATGACCGTCATCGGCACCGGCGGTGACGGTGACGGGTATGGCATCGGTCTCAACCACTTCATCCAGGGGATGCGTCGGAACATCGATGTGACCTACATCGTGATGAACAACGAGATCTACGGGCTGACGACCGGCCAGGTTTCGCCGACCAGCGAGACCGGCATGAAGACCAAGACCAGCCCGTTCGGCAACCTGGAGGGGATGCTGAACCCGATGGCGCTGGCGCTGGCGGCCGGGTGCGGGTTTGTCGCTCGCGGGTTCAGCGGCCAGCCCAAGCATCTGATGGAGCTGTACAAGGCTGGCATCGAGCACAAGGGATTCGCGCTCATCGACGTGTTCAGCCCCTGCGTGACCTTCAACAAGCTCAACACCTATCAGTATTTCCGCGACCGGATCTACAAGCTCGAAGACGAAGCGCACGACACGGGCAGCTTCCACGCCGCCATGGACAAGGCGTTGGAGTGGGACCCGAAGATCCCGATCGGGCTCTTCTACCAGAATCCTGATCCGCAGCCGTCGCTGGACACGCTCGACCCGGCCCTGACCACGGGCGTGCCGCTCGTGCACCAGAACTACACGGTCGACGCCGAGACGCGTGGGGAGCTGATTCGCGAGTTCATGTAGCAGCCCATGCCCATGACACCGTCCCCGCCGACCCTGCGCTCACGCGGCGAAAACGCGGTCCGCTGGTCCCTTGCCGTCGTGTGGCTCCTTGTCGTCGTCGGAGCCTGGGCCTCTGACGCATCAGCACAAGTACAGGCCACGGCTCGGGCTGGCGCCACGCCGCCCTGGACCAAAGGCATCCTGCCCATCTCGCCGGAGAGCTACTACCACGCCATCGAATGCGGCACGCAGGGGGGGGACGACCCGCCGTGTGTGTTTTGGGACACGGGGCTCTGCCAGAACGACGACTTCACGCTGGCCGCCCACAGCGCCTACAAACAGGTGGCCTACGAGGTCTGGGCCACGGTCCGGCAGGGGCAGCCGGCGCCGCAGCCAGATTACCAGACGGCCCGACGGACCCGTGTGACCATCAGCGCGACACCCATCAGCGGCGCCGACAACCCGCTCACCGACCTCGTCCTGACCCGCGGCGGCGAGCCCGCCCGCCCCGTCGATCGATCGGTGAGGGACGGTAGCGGCCGTGCGACCTACGACTACGCCGCCTGGGCTCCGACCGCCGCCGTCACACTGGACCTGGTGGGCGAGGCCCGCACGGTCTCGTGCGTCATCCCGCCCGCCGTCCTCCAGCAGTTTCGCTGAGCAGAGGCCGTCAGAGGTCTCGCAGACATGATCGAGACACACGGGTAGGCTACGCTGTCCTGTATCTACGCTTCGGACGGTAACGCGAGGGCCACCATCCGGGCACCCGCCAAGGTGAGCACGATGAACTGGCGGCCGTCGATCGAGTAGGTCATCGGCGTGCCCAGCGGCCGGGCCGGCAGCGCCGCCTGTCCGAGCTGGACACCGGTCGCCTTGTCGTAGGCCGCCAGCACCGCGCTGTCGTTCGACCCGGCCGGCCCGAGCCCGAGCATGACGAGGGTCCTGGTCACGAGCGGGCCGCTCGTGGTCATCTGCCCACCGAGCGGCGGAAGGTCGAGACTGGCCAGGGCGGGGTGGTTGCGGATCCGGTCCCGACCGGGACCGGTCGGGGTCTGCCAGGCGATCTCGCCGCGGTTCATGTCATAGGCGGTCAGCCGGCTGTAGGGCGGTTTGACGAGCGGCAGCCCCCGCGGTCCCGTCACCGCCGGCGGCCGAGCCGGGTGGATGCTCTCCGGTCCGAGCTTGCCGTTCGGGACATACCGCAGATTGGTGAAGCTGGGCTTCCCTTCCACCAGCACCATCCGGGTCAATCCGGTGCGCGACGGCACGTAGAGGAACCCCGTCTCCGGATCGGCGCCGGCGCCGCTCCAGTTGGCGCCACCGCCTGAACCGGGTACTTGCAACGTACCGTGGGTCCCATTCGGGTCATACAGCGTCTGGGGTGTGAACATCCCACCGTGGGCGTACTGCCGCAGTATCTCGACCGCCTCGGCGCGCAGCCCGGGGGTGAAGTCAATCAGCAGATCCTCGGTCACCCCCTGGTACTCGAACGCCGGCGGCTTCGTCGGGTGCGGCTGGGTCGGCGACAGCTTCTCGCCGGGCACATCGGACGGCGGCGCCGGGCGCTCTTCGATCGGCCAGACCGGCTCGCCGGTGGCGCGGTCGAACACATACGTGAATCCCTGCTTGCTGACCTGCGCCAGCGCGCGTATGTCTCGTCCGTCAACGGTGATGTCCATCAGCGTCGGCGCGGTCGGAAAATCCCAGTCCCACACGCCGTGATGAATCGCCTGGAAATGCCAGACCCGATCGCCGGTCTCCACGTCCACCGCGACAATCGACTGCGAGAACAGGTTGTCTCCGAGCCGCTCGCCGCCCCAGTAATCGTTGGTGGGCGCCGTCGTCGCCAGATAGACGAGACCGAGTTCGTCATCGCCGCTCAAGGTTGACCAGACGTTCGCGTTGCCCGTGTACAGGTTCGACCCGTTCTCCCACGTATGCTCGCCGAACTGGCCGGCCTGGGGGATGGTGTGGAACACCCACTTGAGGTCGCCGGTGCGCACATCGAACCCCTGCACCGAACCAGGCGGCCACTCCTTGAGCGTCGGCCGATCGGACATCGCCGCCCCGGAAACAACGGTGTCCCGCACGACGACCGGGGGCGAGTTGGGCGATACCGTATGTCCCTCGTTGCTGAACAGCGGGAGGTTTCCACGGGTGGCCCGCGGCACGGCCGTGTGCAGGTCGGACTTGCCGTCGACCCCGAAGCTGTTGATCGGCCGACCAGTCCGCGCGTTGACCGCGATGAGGAACCCGTCGTGCGTCCCGAGCAACAGCCGCTCGTCGGCGTCGCCATCGGTCCAATAGGCCAAGCCCCGCGTCTGCCACGGACCGACGATGCTGGCGTTCCCGCCGGTGGTGTAGGCCTGTGGGTCGTGTATCCACAACGTCTCGCCGGTCACAGGGTCGAGCGCCACGACCTGGGCCAGCCCGGTGCTGAGATACATCACGCCGTTGACGACGAGCGGGGTGGCCTTCAACCCGTTGGCGTCGAGCGGTGGGAGGTAGCGACGCTGCAGGCGCTCGATGAGCGCCAGATCCGCTGACTGCCAGGTCCACGCAATGGACAGATCATCGAAGTTGGCGGCGTTGATTTGGTCGAGAGGCGAATACTTCTGGCTCCAGTTCGTCCCGCCATAGCTGGGCCAGGCGCCGGTCTCGACTGAGGTTTGCCCGACGGCCGAATGGGCCGCGCCACCGAGCACCGCGACGATCACACTTGCGCGTGTCCACGCACCTCTGGTCTGCATGCCGCACTCCCAGCTTGAACCCGTGCACGGGCCGGCCCCGGCGCTAGACCGACCGTGGGCCTGATTTTACCCCTTCGCCGCCGATTGCCTGGAAACGACCCGAGACGCTCAGATGTCGACGGGCTCGAACGGGGCAACCGGTTCGGGCGTGCCGGTTGGTTGACAATCCGCACCCAGCAGAAACCGAGTCCGTCATGGCCTTGACCTCGACCCTCCAGGCGTGCACTATCGACGCGAGGTGTCCGGCCGGGGCGGCTGATGCCGCCTACCGTCCTGACGTTCGTGGCGGCGCCACTCGTGCTGGTCGCGGTAGCCGTGTTCGCCTGCTGGCTGGCGGCGCGACGGGCGACGCGGATCGACCCAATGGAGGCCCTGCGCGTGGAGTAGTCCGCCGAGACGGTAGACTCCGTCAGGTCCATCTGCCGATCGTCGAGACGGGAGACGCAGCGCCATGGACACACTCATTCGCGACATCCGCCACGCGGTGCGCACGCTCGGCAAGCAGCGAGCCTTTACGCTGACGGCGCTGACCATGCTCGCGCTCGGCTTGGGCGCCAACACGGCAATGTTCGGCATCGTCAACGCCATGCTGCTGCGGCCGCTGCCGTATCCCGACCCTGAGGCGATCGTCAGCGTCGGCGAGATGCGCGGGCGCGCAACGACGTCGCGCGCTCGCCTCACGAACCGCTCGATGTTCCAACTCGAGGAGGACGCCGAGTCGTTCGAGCAGGTTGCCGGCTATCAGGCCGCGTCGGTCGACTGGGCGAGTCGGGACGGCGTCATCAGCCTGGATGGCGCCAGGGTCTCGCCGTCGCTGTTCCCGCTGCTGCGGGCGCGGCCGCACCTCGGCCGCCTCTTCACCCGGGACGAAGCGCGGGTCGGCGCGGCCCGGGTCGTGCTGCTGAGCTACGGCGCCTGGACGCGGCGCTTCGCGTCGGAACCGGACATCGTCGGGACCCTTGTCGATCTCGACGGCGACCCGCACACCGTGGTCGGCGTGCTCAGCGAGGGGTTCTACTTCCCGAGCCCCGACGAGGAGATCTGGACACCCTTCGTCATGCCGCCCTTCGAGTCGGAGAGTGGAATGACAATCGGGATCGTGTTCAACGCGCTCGGACGCCTCCGCCCCGGCGTTTCACCGGCGCAGGCTGCGACCGAGGTGCGCACCATCCTGCGGCGCGGCAACGACGCCGGTCAGCGCACGCGTGCGGGAACTCGATCGTCGGGTGACGCCCCCGAAGTCGACGCCCAGGTGATCCCGCTCCAGCAGCATCTGGCCGCCGAGTACCGGCCGGCGTTGCTGGCGCTGAGCGTCGCGACCGCGCTGGTGCTGCTGATCGCCTGTACCAACGTCGCGGGGTTGCTGCTCGCCCGCGGGGTGACGCGCCAACGGGAGTTGGCGATCTGCGCGGCGCTCGGCGCGCGCCGCGGCCGGCTCGTCCGCTATCTGTTGACCGAGAGCGTCGTGCTGGGCCTGGGCGGCGGGGCGATCGGGCTGGCCGCGGCGGCCCTCGTGGTCCGAGTGGTGCCGGCGCTGGTCCCGGGCAACATCGCGCGGCTTCACGAGGTCGGTGTCGACGGGGCGGTGATGGCGTTCACGCTCGGGCTGTCGGTCGTGGTCGGGCTGGCGTTCGGCGCCGTACCGGCGTTCCAGTCGTCCCGGCTCCACCTGGTGCGCGTCCTGAACGAGGGGAGCGCACAGTCAGAGGGTGGTTTCCGGCTGCTCCGCGCCAACCGGGCGCGGGCGTTGCTGGCGACGGTGCAGGTCGCGCTGGCGGTGGTGTTGCTGGTGGGGGCGGGGCTGTTTCTGCGGAGCTTCGTGGGGCTGCTCACTGTCGATCGCGGCTATGACCCGGCCAACGTGATCGCCGCGCGCACCCAGAGCCCCGACCTGCGCTTCAGAATTAAAGCGATGACCCCGGAGCTGATGACTGCGCTCAGGTCGGCCAACCAACGCTTCCACGAGGCGCTCCTGGAGGCGATGACCCGGATCGAGCGCCTTCCGAACGTGGAGGCGGTCGGGTTGTCGTCGGAGTTCCCGCTCAGGACGGGGGGCATCACATTAACGCCCATTCGCGTGCAAGTCGCGGGTCGCCAGTGGCCGAGCGATCCGGGTGAGCGGCCTGTCGCGACCCGAGAGTTGGCCAGCCCCGGGTACTTCGACGCCCTGCGGCTGCGCGTCCGCTCCGGGCGTTTCTATACGCATCTGGATGGGGCCGGGAGCCCGCGGGTCGCCGTGGTCAACGAGACGTTCGCGCGCGAGGTCTTCGGCGGCGAGCCGGCCGTCGGTCAGCGAGTACGTCTCTACGGTGGAGGCGCCAGCGACGAGTACTGGGAGGTGATTGGCGTCGTCGCGAACGTCGCCTACGGCGGACTCACGGTCAGGGAGCCGGGAGCGAAGTTGTACGTCTCGCCGCACCAGATCGAGAGCGCATCGGGATTCGGCGGTCTTTCACCGCCGTACATCGCCGTCCGGACCGCCGGCGATCCGCTCGCGGTCATCCCATTCCTCCGTGAAGCGGTGGCCGAGGCGCACCCGCGCGCGACGATCGGCGACGTGATGACGATGGACGCCCGGCTATCCGCCGCGGTCGCCCAGCCGCGCTTCTACGCCGGCTTCGTCGGGTTCTTCGGCGGGCTGGCCCTGTTTCTCGCGGCCTTCGGCGTCTACGGCCTTCTCAGCTACACCGTCGCCCAGCGCCGCCGGGAGATCGGCGTCCGGATGGCGCTCGGCGCGCAACGCGGCGACATCCTGACTCTGGTGGTCAGGCAGGGGGCGGTACTCATTGCCGTGGGCGCAGTCGTCGGGCTCGCCGCCGCCGCTGCGTCGAGCCGCGTGCTGGAGAGTTTTCTGTACGGAGTGACCACGGACGACCGCCTGACGTTCGTCCTGGCGCCGCTCGTGCTGGTCGCCGTGGCGGTGTTCGCCTGCTGGCTGCCGGCGCGGCGGGCGACGCGCGTCGACCCGATGGACGCCTTGCGCGTCGAGTAACCCTGGCCCGGCGCCAGCGAGCCGGTGCCGCCAACTGGCAGCGGCAACCATGAAGGGGATCCGTGGGCGCGTGAAAGGGACTCCCCACGATTCGTCCAGCAACATTTGTCGCGTTCTCATCGGTCCGCGACCGACTGTTTCGATCCATCGACCCGGACACGTGACACGCCCGTCACAGCCGCTGGGATGGTGAGTGGTCACGTGGTTTCACCACGGCCTTGACCTCAACCCTCAAGGCGGGCACTATCGACGCGAGGTGTCCGGCCGGGGCGGCTGATGCCGCCTACCGTCATAATCGTCAAGTCCTCGCGGCGCATGGAACCAGCAATGGCGATGTCGGCGCCGGAAACCGCGCAAACCGTCCCGATCAGACGCAGGTTCGGCGCAGAACTGCGCCGGCGACCCTGGTGGATGACGCTCATCTGGGCGTTCTGCCTCTTCATGACGTTCGTCTATATGCCATTCGACCTGTTCCTGAAACCGGTTGCCGACGCCCAGGAGGTCTGGTTCGGCTTCATGCTCACGGGCTGGGCCGCGAAGGCGACGGAACCCCTGCATTGGCTGATCTACGGCGCCGGGGCCTACGGTTTCTGGAAGATGAGCCGCTGGATGTGGCCGTGGGCGGCGGTTTATGCGGCCCAGGTTGCCCTGGCCATGCTTGTGTGGAACCTCATGGGCGACCGCGGCGGCTGGATACCCGGTCTGGTCGCGGCATTCGTCTTCGCGATACCTGCCGTAGCCCTGTGGCGCGCCAAGCGTCACTTCCGTGGCGGCGGCTCGGCACCGGGTCGTTCTGCGGCAACCTGAGACAAGGAGAGAGTCCGTGACCACAGTTACTCTGCGTTCGATGTGCATCCTCGGCGTTGCCCTCCTGCTGACCGTGACCCTTGCCCCGGTCTCCGCGCAGCGTGCTGCCCAGGCAGACCCGACACCGCGGACGGCGTGGGGCGCGCCCGATCTGAACGGCATCTGGGACTTTCGCACGCTGACGCCGTTCGAGCGCCCGAGCGAGCTGGCCGACCAGGAGTTTTTCACCGACGAAGACGCCGCGGCCTTCGAGGCCGCTCGGCTAGCCGAATTTGCGGTTCGGGACGACCAGGAACCGGCGGACATCGTCGGTAACTACAACCAGTTCTGGTTCGACCCCGGGAACAAGGTCAGCGAGACCAGGCAGACATCGCTGGTCGTCGACCCGGCCGATGGGCGGGTGCCGCCCCTCACGCCCCAGGCCGCAGCAAAGGTAGAAGCGGAGCGCCTGGCTCGGGAAGGGGTAGACCGCCACTCCCCGACCTACGGCGGGTTCGTCGACGATCTCGGCTCCGGCATGTTCGCGGTCCGCTGCATTCTCGGTTTCAACTCCGGTCCCCCGATGACGCCGGCGGGCTACAACCAGAACGTCCAGCTTGTGCAGACCGAGGACTACGTCGTTCTGGTGAATGAGATGGTGCACAGCTCGCGGGTCGTGCCGCTCGACGGGCGTCCGCATCTACCGGAGGGGCTGCCTCAGTGGATGGGTGACTCGCGCGGTCACTGGGAAGGGGACACGCTGGTCGTCGAAACGACCAACTTCCTGCGCGAGACGAGCTTCCGCGCCGGTGTGACCACGTCGGCCCTGCATCTCACGGAACGCTTTACCCGCGTGTCGGAGGGGATGCTGCTCTACGACGTGACCGTCCAGGATCCGAACACCTGGGCTCAGCCGTGGACCTACCGCATTCCAATGGTGCAGAGCGGCTTCCCGCTGTTCGAGTATGCCTGCCATGAGGGGAATTACGGCCTCTACAACATCCTCGCGGGGGCTCGAAAACAGGAGGCGGCGGCCGCGGACGCCGCGAGGTAGGACATCGGGCTCCAGTCGCCATCTCGGCGCACGCGCGAAATGGAGCATTCGACGGGCCGCAGTTCTGCTAAGCTGCGGGCAGATGGAGGTCGACATGAGTTCGATACCGATCTTTGGTCGTACGTTCGCGGGGGCGGGGGTGTGCCTGCTGCTGGCGGCGGCAGCGGCCGGCGGGCAGGCGCCGCCGGAACAGCGGGTGGACATTGACGAGTTGAAAGCGGCGATCGACGGCGGGGCGAGGATGCTGCTGATCGACGTGCGCGAAGACTACGAGGTCGAGTCCGGGTCGATGCCCGGGTCGATCCACATCCCCGTCGGGCAGCTCGAGGAGCGCATGTCGGACATCCCCAAGGATATCCGACTGGTGTTCTTTTGAAACGGCGGCGGCCGAGCCTCCCGTGCAGCGGAGCTCTTCACCCGGAACGGTTACACGACGACTGAATTCTGCGGCCTGAACGACTGGAAGGCGAAAGGGTACGCCCTCGGCGAGACCGAGAAGCCGGCGCCGGGCGAGATTGCGCCGAAATGAGCATCTCCCCTGCGACGTTCGGCTGGCCGGCCAGCCTCGGTCTGTCGCTCGGCTACGGCGCGCGCCGGCAACTCCGTTGCCGGGCTATCCAAGCACGTCGCGGATGGAGTCGGTGAGTATCTCGACGCTGCGGTCGAGTTGGGCGTCGGTGATGACCGCCGCCGGCGCCAGCAGGTAGGTATCGGCCTTGACCCGGCTGAACAGTCCACGTCGGGCTGTCTCGCCGTTTATCCGCGGCCCTACCTTCTCGGCGGCCGGGAAGCTCTCCTTCGTGGCGCGATCGGCCACCAGTTCCACCGCGCACATCAGCCCCTTGCCGCGGATGTCGCCGACGTGGGGGTGGTCGCCCAGCGCGGTCCGCAACGCCGCGAGCAGCCGGTCGCCCTTGCGTGCGCACTGCGCCGGCAGATGTTCATCCTGGATGATCCGCAGATTGCGCAGCGCGACGGCGCACGCGACCGGGTGCGCGGAATATGTGTAGGCGTGCATCCAGACACGGTCGTCGGCGTCGAGGGTCTCGGCGATCGCGTCGCTGATGCCGATGCCGCCGAGCGGAACGTAGCCTGACGTGATCGCCTTGGCGAACTGCACGATATCCGGCTGGACGCCCCAGTGGTCGAGCGCGAACAGCGTCCCGGTGCGGCCGAACCCCGTGATCACCTCATCGGCGACGAGCAGCACGTCGTACCGGTCGCAGATCTCCCGAATCCGCGGGAAGTAGTCGTCCTGCGGCACGATGACCCCACCGGCGCCCTGCACCGGTTCGGCGAGGAACATGGCGACGGTGTCGGCGCCCTCGCGGAGGATGGCCTGTTCCAGCTCGTTGGCGGCGGCCACGCCCTGACTCACGCCCGACGGCGCTTCGTAGCGGTAGGGGTACGGGGACGGGATATGGATGAACCCGGGCACCCGCGGTTCGAACAGCGGCCAGTACGCGCTGAGGCCGGTGGCGCTCATCGCGGCCAGCGTGACGCCGTGATAGCCCTCGATGCGCGAGATGACCTTGGTCTTCCCGGTCCGGCCACGCATCTTCCAGTAGGCGCGCGACATCTTGACGCTGCTGTCGGTCGCCTCGCCACCGCCGCTCGTGAAGAAGAACCGGTTGATCGACGGATAGGTCAACGCGGAGAGTTGCTCGGCCAGTGCGATCGCCGGTTCGTTCGAGCTCCCGGAATAGCTGGAGACATAGGCGAGTGTCTCGGCCTGCGCCCGCGCCGCGTCGGCCAGCTCCCGGCGTCCGTGGCCCACCAGGACGTTCCACAATCCTGCCAGACCGTCGATGTACTCGTCGCCGTTCGCGTCGGTCAGCAGGGCGCCCTCGCCCTTGACCCAGACCTTGGCGTCGCGGTGCCCGCGGGCGTCATGCAGCGGATGAATCAGATGCGCGGCGTCGCGCGCGAGCAGGTCGTGGCTGGTCACCGGAGCGGACCTCGTTCAGTTCGTGCGCAGGAAGGAACCGTTGCCGAGGCGCCGGAACGGTCCACCGTCGACCGAGAACTCGTCGGTCACGGCAAATGATGTTCCCGACTTTATCTGCATCAGCCGCTTGAGCACGTAGACGCGGCCGTCGCTCTCCACGGGGAGGGTCAGAAACGTGATGCCGATCGGGCTCGTCCAGTTGCCGAGCCCGAGCATCCGCTGGCCCGTCGACAGCTCTTCCTGCCAGAGGGTCGCCAGGGTCTCCTCGTCGAACCCGATCGTCCAGGTCTCTTCGTAGGCCTCACCGAAGACATCGCCGGTCACCTGCGCCCGGACGAACGGCCCCAGGGGGATGTCGGTGAAGCTGACGGTGCCGCTGCGGGTCCCGATGCTGAGCGGCGGGAACTCGCCTCCGGTGTACTCGAAGGTCCAGCGTCCCGAGAAATACTGCAGTCGTTGTTCGATCTGGGGCTGCGGCACGTCGGTGCGGCGCCGTCGGGTGAGTTCGAGCGTCACGTCGAAACCGTGACCGCCGAGCGTGACCCGCCCGCCGCCCGTGAGGGTGCGCTCGTCGAGCGTCAGGCTGTAGACCAGCGCCAGCGGGCCGAACGCGGTCTCCGCCGCGCCTTCGACGGTTACCTGCACGTCATCGGTCTCGACAGTCGTCAACCGGATTTCGGTGCCGGGGCCGAAACCGGTCACCAGCCCGGTGTACCGGCCGTCTGCGGCGACCAGCGTGAGGGTGAGCCCGGTGTCCTCGCCCTCGGGAGTGGTCAACGTGCCGCGCCAACTACCTGCCCAGGGGTCTGGTTGGGCCCAGCTCGGGGCGGCCAACGCCAACATGGCGATCAGAATCGCGAAGCCGATTCGCCTGGTTATCATCATGCGTTCCTCGTTGATGCCGCACTGACTCTCACGACGCATTACTACACGACTATACGAGTGCTTCCGGCAAAGATCAAAATCACCAGCCGGCGGTCAGCGGTCCGCGAAAAGTCGGCGGATCGACTTTGGTATCATGCTGAAACTGTTCACCCGAGTCGCGAGGCCGGAAAAGTCAACAAGGACCACGCAGATGCACACACCCATGCGACCGATGCGTATCTTCTCTTGGACACCGTTCGGATTGGCAGGGTCCGGCCTCCTCGCGTTGACCCTTGCTGGATGCTCGTCGGCAGAGACCGCCGGTGTGCCGGAGATCACGGTGCTGTCGGCCCGACCGGACATGGTAAGCGGAGGCGATGCGCTGGTGCGTGTCGATCTGCCGGGTGGGACCGCGGTAGACCGCGTCCGCGTCGAGATGGACGGCGAGGATGTGACCGCCCGGTTCCGCCAGACGGACGGGGCGCTCGAGGGGCTCTTGACCGATCTGCAGCCGGGGTCGAACCGGGTGTCGGTCGCGATCGGCAGCGGTCCAGCGGTCGACCTGAGGCTACGCAATCATCCGCTGACCGGACCCGTGTTCTCCGGCCCGCACGAACAGCCGTTCATCTGTGAGACCGAGGGGTTCACGCTGCCCTCCGGCCAGACGCTCGGCGCGCCGTTGGACGACGATTGCAGCGTGGCGCGCCGCGTCGACTATGCGTATCGCTCTGTCGACGGCGGAGCGCTCAAGCCGTTGCCGGACCCGACCGCCCGGCCTGCCGATCTCGCCCGCACGACCACCCTGCTCGACGAGGGGGTGCCGTACATCGTGCGCATCGAGACCGGCACGATCAACCGGAGCATCTACCAGATCGCCCTGCTGCATGACCCGGCGAGCGACCCTGACCCAGACCCGTGGCAGACCCCGGCCGGGTGGAACGGGCGTCTCATCTACACGTTCGGCGGCGGGTGCACCAACGGCTGGTATCGGCAGGGCGCGCGGACCGGCGGGGTGGCCGACGACGTGATGCTGCGGCAGGGATATGCGGTGGCGTCGTCCACGCTGAACGTGTTCGGCAACAACTGCAACGACCTGCTGGCCGCCGAATCGATGATGATGGTGAAGGAGCGCTTCATCGAGGCCTACGGCGCGCCGCGGTTCACGATCGGCTGGGGCTGTTCCGGCGGCTCGTACCAGAATCACCAGATTGCCGACAACTATCCGGGCCTGCTCGACGGGATCATCCCCGGGTGCAGTTTCCCCGATGTGATCTCCGGCACCATCCCGTTCATCACCGACGCCCGGCTGCTGAACCGCTACTTCACCGAGACCGCGGCCGGCATGTTCTCGGACGAGCAGCAGCGGGCGGTCGCCGGATTCCTGGTGCTGAACACGATGCCCAACGTATCGCGCGGCGCCGGCCGCATCTCGCCGCTCGAATTCTGCCCCGACGTGCTGCCCGAGGCGCTCCGCTATCACCCGGACACCAATCCGACGGGCGCCCGGTGCGATGTCTACGATCATGCGGTCAACGTCCTGGGCCGCGACCCGGAGACCGGGTTCGCGCGGCGCCCGCTCGACAACGCCGGCGTCCAGTACGGGCTGCAGGCACTGAATGACGGCCTGATCACTCCGGCGCAGTTTCTCGACCTGAACGCACGGATCGGCGGCTACGACCAGGACGGCGGGTTCGCCGCCCATCGCACGGAGGCGGACCCGGCGGCGCTGCGCGCGGTGTACGAATCGGGGCGCGTGACCCACGGCGGGGGCGGATTGGCGACCATCCCGATCATCGACTACCGCGGCTACAGCGACGATGCGGAGCGCGGCGACGTGCACGTCCGCTATCACTCCTTTTCCATGCGCGACCGGCTGTTGCGGGCCAACGGGCGCGCCGACAATCATGTGATGCTGGTCGAGGACAACCGGCACGGGTTGTATTCGACCGCGAGTCCGGTGGCGCAAGAGGCGTTGCGCCAGATGGATGTGTGGTTGAGCGCCCTGGTCGGCGACGGGGCAGCCGATCCGACGATTGATGATGTTGTACGCGCCAAGCCTGCCGATCTCGTGGATGCCTGCTGGAGCCGGGACGAGCAGCAGACCCGCGTCGCGGAAACCCAGGAGCGGGGCACAGGACGATGCAGCGAACTGTTCCCTGCGCCGCCGGCCCCGCGCGAAGTGGCCGGCAGCCCGATCGGCAGCGACATTCTGAAATGCCGGCTGACGCCGGTAGACGTCGCCGGTTACGACGTGCCGTTTACGGCCGCGGAAGCGGCGAAGCTCGAGCAGGTCTTTCCGGCCGGCGTCTGTGACTGGTCGCAGCCGGGCGTCGAGCAGACCGAACCGCTAGGCACCTGGTTGCGGTTCGATCCGACCTAAGCGCCAGCGGGTCTGCCCCGCCGGCGAGTCACCCGAGCAGCCCGTGGTAAAAGCCCCGCTGCATTCGATTGGCGCTGCATCCCGTCTGGCGGCGTTGCTCCTCGGTCACAAATGCCCCAATTTGCTCCCTCGTCGCGCCTTGCCAGCCGGGCGCCGCGCCAATCTCGGTGCAACGCGGGGTTCTACCACGGGCTGCTAGACGGCACACACGTCCATCGCGGTCTTCAGCGAAGTCATCGGATCGCCGGTCGGGATGAACTCGTGCGCGAGATAGCCGGTGAAGCCGGTCTCTCGGATGGCGCTGCAAATCGCAGGGTAGTAGAGCTCCGAGTCGCGGTCGATCTCGTGGCGGCCCGGGACGCCGGCCGTGTGGTAGTGGGCGAAGTGCTCGTGGTTGTCCCGGATGGTCTGGATGACGTTCCCCTCCATGACCTGCATGTGGTAGATGTCGTAGAGCAACTTCACCCGCGGCGAGTCGACCCGCGTGATCACCTCGACCCCGAACGGTGTGCGGTCGCCCTGATAGTCCGGGTGATTCACGAGGCTGTTGAGCAGTTCGACGACCACCGTCACGTTCTCGCTCTCGGCGACCGGAGCGATGCGGTTGAGCACCTGCACGCAGTTGTCGATACCCTGCGCGTCGGTCAGCTCGCGGCGGTTGCCGAAGAACGCGATGACGTTCGGCACGCCGGCCTGCGCGGCCTTCGGAAGACTCTGTTCCAGGTTCTGCACGATCGCGGAGTGGTTCGCCGGGTCGTTCAGGCCGTCCGTGATGGTTCCGCCGCCTCCGTAGCCCGTGGAGCAGCTCAGGCCGTACTCGCGGGCGATGGCCCATTCCTCCTCCTCGAGCAGGTCGACGGCGGTGAGACCGAGGCCGGCCACGTTCTCGAAAAAGGTGCGCAGCGGGATCGACCGGAAACACCAGCGGCAGACCGATTGCGTGAACCCCGCTCCGGACGTCTGGGTTGCCGCCAGGGCCGGGGACGCTGTAGCCGCGCCGACTCCCGCCCCTACCGCGGCGGCGCCCAGTACCTCGATGGCCTGCCGTCTCGACAATGTCGTCATGGCTGTCCTCCAGGGTGCGCGACCGTGGCGTTCATTCTATCTGCTTTGCGGGCAGCGGGGCGCCGATCGGATCGCAGGCGCGGCGCCGGCCCCGGGCCCCGCGTGGGTGTCACCGCGGCTGGAAGAACAGCAGCATGAGGCAGCCCGTGATCGCGAGTTGCCACCAGAGGTGCGTCCGCTCTTTCACGAGGACCGTGCCGAGGGCCAGCAGGCCGGCCGCCGCCAGCAGGCAATACCAGTACAGCTCGGTCCAGGTCTCTTCGCGCTGCTGCGACTGGGCTCGGCGCTGCACGTCGGCGATGATCCGCAGCGCGACCTCCTGGTCCGAATCGATGCCGAGTTCGTAGTACCCGCCTCCGCCGGCCTCGGCGATGGCGCGTAGCGACCCCCGGTCGAGCGTCGAGTGCACCGGATCGTCCGGGGTGCCGTAGATGCTGGCGGGGAGCTGTGGAATGAACCCGCCGGCTGTACTGCCGACCCCTACCGTGTGAATGCTGATGCCGCGTTCGCGGGCCAGCGCCAGCGCCTCTTCCACGTCGCCGCTCCACGCCTGCCCATCGGAGATGACGATGAACGCCTTGGCGCTCAGCCGGACGCCGTAGAGTTCTTCGTCCCGCTCGAACATCCTGACACCCCAGTAGATGCCCTCTTCGATGTTGGTGTCCCAACTGGTGTCCGCTTCGAGCCGGAACGGCGGTTCGTCGCCCAGGTGATCAAGGAAAAAGAACAGCGCGTTCGGGTCCCGGGTCAGCCGCACCTGGGGTGCCGCGCGGTGGGCGAAGAGCGCCAGCGCGATGCGCTGGTCCTGCCAACTGAGCAGCTCGGCGAACATGCGGATCCAGGAGACTGATCGCTGCCAGCGATCACCCGCCACGTCGGTGACGCGCATGGAGGTCGAGCCGTCCTGCAGGATGATGAAGTCGGCGCCGGCGTTGCGGGTGACCGAGGCCAGAACCTGCGGGCGCGCCAGCGCCAGCGCCAGGGAGGCGATCGCCAGCACGACACAGACCCAGAAGGAGAGCGCGCCGGCAAATGCAAAGCGCTCGCGCACCGGTGTGGTGCGCCGGTCACGCGCCCGCCGCGCGTCACGACGCCGTCGCAGCAACTGCCAGGTCCACACCGCCGCAAGCGCGAGCGGCAGCAGCAGCAACCACAGATACAACGGTTCGCCGAACTCGATCGAGGGCATGATGCCGCTTGTCAGCCGCGCTTGCGGATCGGCGCGCCTTCCCCGATGGTCGGGACTTCGCTGTCGTCAGGGTCGATCAGACTGTCGCGCGGGACATAGATCTGGACATCTTCCATCTCCGCTTCCTCAGGCGTATCACCCGGATTGCCGGGCACGGTCGGCGGGCGGACGGCCGGCACGTCGCCGCCGCTGGCGATCTGCGTGCGGAGGCGCACCATCAACTCGAAGTTGAAGGCGGCGTCCGGATGGGTGTCAGTGCCCTCGAGCAGGCGGCGATACACGCCGACCGCGTGGTCCAGCGCACCCAGCGCGAGTTCACGGTTCGCGTCTGGCCGTTGCACCGAGCGGTATTCGGCGTTCGCCACGACGAACCGGAGATCCCGGTTGTCCCCCATGCCGGGACTGTCGGGGCGCAGGTAGGCGTCGGCGAGCGCGGCGTTGTCGCCCTGCCAGTACTGCACGGCCGCCTGGCGCGCCGCCAGCGTGCGGCGCGTCTCGGGCAGCAGCCAGGGGAGCTGCCCGGCGGCCGGAAGGGCATCGGCGACCTCCGCGTACCCGCGCGCCGCCCTGCCGAGTTCAAGCGTCGCCAGCGCCTGATCCGCCTCCGCGATGCGGCGTTCCAGCCGGCCGGCGGACCGCAGCAGGCCGGCCGCCCCGGCGAGCAGGACGGCGGCGACGAGATATCTGAGTGCAATGTTCAACATGGCGTGCTCACTCGCTGTCGTCAGGGGAATTGTCTGAGGTGTTTCAGGCCCGTTCCACAGAGCACCGCGAGGCTCCACAGACCGAGCGCCATGAGCGCGAACGGTGAGAATCTGGGCTGATGCGTCACGTACTGCGTAACCTCGATTTCACCGGCCGAGAGCTCGTCGATCTCGTGCACCGCCTGCAGGATGGCCGCCTCGTCGGCTGCCGGATAGAAGCGGCCGCCCGTCTTCTCGACCGCCAGTTTCCAGGTGATGTCCGGGAGCACCTCGCCCAGGCCCTGATCGTACGCGGTCCGAATGAAATAGACCGGTATCGAGTTGTCGGCTGCTTCTTGCAGGATGTCGTCAATCGAGCGGCCTTCGTAGACGGCGTGGGTATCCTGTCCGTCGCTGAAAATCACGATCAGGTTGCCCTGGGCGCGCAGAAAGTCGAAGGTGCGAAACAGCTCGACCCCGCGGTTGATGGCGCGCATGATCAACGTCCCATGGTCCGGGAAACGGTCGTATTCCTCGGGGGTGCCGATCAGAGCGATGCTCAGCAGGATGTTCTCGTAGTCGTTGGTGAAGGGGGTGACGATATAGGCCTCACCGCCGAACTGGACCAGCGCCACCAGGTCGCGGTGCGACCCGTCCATCCGCCGCTTGACGAAATATTCGGCGGCGGCGACGTTGGCGAGATAGGTATTGCCCCACCCCAACTGATCCGTGGCAAAGGCGCTGTCCATGCTGAGGGAGGCGTCGATCAGAATGGCGATGCGATGGCCGGGGAACGTCGCGCGTTCCTGAATCAGCGTCGTCTGCGGGTCGCCCAGCGCCACCGCGAAGAACGGCAGTCCCGCGAGAAACAGTACGAATGGCGCGTGGCGCAGCGGCGCGAGAGCCGACCGTCTCGTGAGGGTCGCCGGCAGAAGCGCCGGCAGGATGATCCCGGTGCGGCCCGGCCGGCCGCGCAACAGGTATCTGGCCAGCAGCGCCCCGAGCGTGAGCAGGCCGAGCAGACCGACCACGATCAGCGCGTCGTCCCGTCGCGGCAGCGGCAACGCACTCAGCGGCAAGTCGTCCAACTGGGCGAGGGTCAGCCTGGCCTGCGCGGCCAGCGCCGTCAACGTGCCCACTGGCGCCTCCAATGGGTCAGGGCCGTGCCGAGCCGCGCGGCATGTCGAACAGGGGCGGCCGATCGCCAGCGGAGGTCGTTGAGCAGGCTGATGCCATCCTCCAGCGCCCGGGACAGCTCGCCGTCCGGCAGGCGGCCGTCCCGGCTGTAGCGCGCGGTGGTAAACGTTTCGATGGTGCGTCTCAGAGCATCGAGGGCCGGCCGGCCCGCGATCGCGCCGCCCCCCGGCGCGTCGAGCCGGTCGGACAACGCCGCGGCGGTCAGTCCCGACGAGACCAGCGCGGTCTTCGGACGCAGCAGGCCGTGGCGCACGCGCACCTGGCCGCTGCGCGCCGGCATGGCCGCGTCGACCTGCTGCTGTGCGACGTCTCCCCGCAGCGCGACCGAGGCGGCCACCCGCAAGGCGGACAACGCGCATCCGGCGCTGGCGGGGGTCCAGCCCTCGTCGATGATCGTACGCTGCACGCCGGCCAGCTCCCGCAGCGCGTGACGGATGACCAGCGGTGACGACAGACGCCGCTCGACACGCCGGGCGCCCCCGCGCCGCTCGCGGGCGAGACGCGCCGCGCCGAGCGCCACGACACCGAGACTGCATAGTCCCAGGAGGGCGGCCAGCAGCGTCAGGGCGCTGGCTCGAAAGACCCGGTCCTGCGCAGCGCCGAACGTGGCTGGCGGCAGATCTCTGATGTCGACCGTCGCACGTGGGACCAGCGAGAGCACTCTGACCGGCTCAGGCGGCAGGACGTAGGTCAGCTCACGGCCCTGCAGGGCGGGATCGTCGCCCACCCGGCGTTCAATCCGGTAGGTCAGGTCGAGGGCCGGCATCTCCAGGTCTTCGCCGAAGCTGGATTCAGTGATGACCCGCAGCGTGTAGCGGTACTGCAGAAATCGATACGGGCCGCTGCGGACATCCTCGAACCGTTCCCCCTCCAGCACCTCGAACGGACCGACATCGATCGCGGCCGGTTCAAGGGCGGTCTGGTCAAGCAGGGCGCGCGCGCGCTCCGTTTCCGCGAGGCTGCAGGTCACGGTCATCGAGAACCGCTCGCCGACGTGCACCGCGTTGCGGCCGACACGGCGCCAGCAGCGCAGGGCATCCACCGCCAGGGTGTCGTCCGCCGACTGGCCGGCGCCGGCCGGCGGCAGACCCAGCCCGCAGACAAACACCCCAAGCAACGCCCATCCGCGGCGCGTGCCGCCAAACGCTCGAATGCGGTCGTGTCCCATCGGGCTCATGGTGGCGCGTCAGCGCCGCGTCTGTTTCCGTTCCAGCAGGAAGGCCACCAGCGTGTCGTGAAACTGCTGGCCGCCGCCCCCGAGGCGCAGCACCTCGAGTCCCCGGTCGTGCGCCGCGCGCTCCACCCCATCCTGCCACTCGGCCACGCGCCGGCCGAGCATTTCCAGATCTGACGACGAGATGACACGCGTGTGCCCCGTTTCGACATCGCAGGTCTCGATCCAGCCGGCCGAGAACCGCGGTAACTCGAACGCGAACGCGCTGTCGATCATGACCAGGAAGAGGTCATGAAACGTGGCGAGGTCAGCGAGTTCGGTGAGCAGTGGGCCGGGATCGTCGAGCAGGTAGTCGGAGATGACCGGTATCAGCGATCGTTTCCGCAACAGCCCGGCGAAGGTGACGTCCGGCGCCGCCTCGACGGCTCCGCGGCCCAGGAGCTGATCGTGATAGGCATCGACGCAGTGGATCGCATGGTTCTTGCCGACGCGGGGACGCACCGCCATCCGGCGGGTTGTGCGGTCGAACGTCAACAGCCCCACCCGGTCCTGAAAGAAGGACGCCGCGATGGCGAAGGTGGCGACCGCGCGGGCGATCACCCCGGCGATCGGCTCGCCGCCCATGCCGCAGCGCGTCGAGCGTGACGTGTCGGCGGCGATCATGATCGGGGCGTGGCTTTCCTGGTCGAACTCGCGCATGACGAGCGGGCTGAAGTTGGTCAGCGTCGACTGCGGCCAGTCGATGGTCGAGAGTCGATCGCCCGGCTGCCAGTCGCGGATTCCCGCCAGATCGTGCCCGGCGCCGTGGAACAGGCTCGGGTGCGCGCCGATGGCGTACTCTTCCATCCGGCGCCGGATGACCAGTTCCACATCCTGAATGTCGGACCAGGAGACCAGCGACTCGTCCGTATCCACTGGCTTGAAGGTCATGGGATCGGCACCGTGTCGATCACCTCGTCGATGACCGTCTCGACCCGGATGCCGCGGCTGGCGGCGTGCGGGGCAAGCCACAGCCGATGTCCCAGCACGTAGCGGGCCAGCGCCTGGATATCTTCGGGATGGACCTCGTCGCGCCGGGAGGAGAGCAGCGCCCACACCTTGACCAGCCGGCCCCAGCAGATCGTGGCGCGCGGCGACGCGCCGAGGTCGACGTACTGTTCGACGAGCTCGGACGGCGACCGTTGCAGCCAGTCGGTCTCCGGGTTGTACGGTCGGGTGGCTGACACGAGTCGGCGGATGTACTTGCCGAGCGCGTCGTGCAGGAACACCTGCTCTCCGATGCGCGCCCGCAGGTCGAGGACCCGCTCCTTCGACATCAGACCCTCGAGATGCACCTTCTTGAAGTCGAACGTGACGAGCTTCTGTTCCTCGTCGGGCGGGAGATACCCGATGTTGACCATGATTGCGAACCGGTCGGTGGCCGCCTCCGACAGCGGGAACGTGCCCTGACCCAGCTCGATCGGGTTCATCGTCGCGATGGCGAAGCTGAAGGTGGGAAGCTGATACGTTTCCTTGCCGACGGTGATCGAGCGATCCTGGAGTCCTTCGAGAAAGGCGCTCTGCGACTTGAGCGGAATGCGGTTGATCTCGTCGAGCAGAATCACCTCTGCCGACGCCAGCGGGCCGAACTCGGTGATGAACTCGCCCGTGGCCGGATTGATCATCTGGAACCCGACGATCTCGGTCGGTTGCAGGTCGGCCCGCCCCTGGAGCCGGGCGAATCGGGCGCCGCTGATGGCGGCGAGGATGACCCCGAAGAACGTCTTCCCGACCCCGGGCACCCCCCGCAGCAGCAGGTTGCCGGCGTTGACCTGCCGCTGTTCCGCCTGGTCGTAGGTCGTCGGGATCTCGGCGAGCAGCACCATGTTGGCGAGCGCCTTCTCCCGTTCGTAGCCGACCAGGGCCTTTCTCCCTTCGGCGATGATCGCCTCGTGGAAATCGATGGCGTCCTGGAGATCCGGTTGCATGCGGGTCAATCGTCGCGAGGACAGGCGCCGGCGCTCGGCGCGCGAAACCCCGATCCTACTAGGAAAGCGCTCCGTGTACGTATGGTTCGCCGAGCCGTGCATGCCGGGAGCGGTGCCAGCCTCGGCGTCACTCGGGGGTTGTACCACTGACTCCTAGCGAAGCAGATCGAACAGGTAACTGAACTTGACCGTCAGCGTACGCCCCGAGCGGTTGAGAAACTCCGTCATGAGATCCGGCCGGAAATTCTGCCGGAGATCCTGGATGTCGTTGTAGACCACGAACAGACCGGTGTTGGCGTCGGACAACAGACCGAAACGCAGATTTGACGACCAGATCTCATTCTGGTCGTTGTACTGGACGAGTGCCTGAAAGAACATCCGGGTGGTGAACGAGTACGACACGCGCACGCGGGTCAGTCTTGTCGTGAACTCGCCGCCCGGTAGATTCAGCTTGTTGTAGTCCCACTCGAAGGTCGCGTTGACGGTCTCCCCGATCCGGGCGCTGACCGACGGCCGGATCGACAGTCGTTTGCCGCCGAACAGCCCGCCGATGATGGTGCGGATCTCTCCACTGACGGGGGCGCCGAGGTTGCTGTTGGCGACGAGTTGCGCCTCCGCGTGGTCGTAGGTGCCCGGTGGCACGATGACTCCCTCCGTCCGAGAAATGTCGAACGCCTCGAACACCCCCTCGCGGGTGATGTTCATGCCGGTGTGAATCTCGTACCCGTTGCGCCACTCGAGGTGGTTGTCGATATGGGTGATCTGCGTCTCGTGACGGCCAGTGTCGAAGTCGAAATACGAGTTGTGAAACACGTGCGGCCGTATCTCGTGCAGGCCGAGGAAACTGGTCGGCCGGAAGGTGGTGAAGAAGGTGCCGTTCACCCGGCGATAGCTCTCACGCGCCAGGAATCCGACCTCCGGGTTGAAGTTCGGCGCGACTTCGGTGTACCCGAGACCGATCCGCGACCAGGAGGATTCGTGCTGGCCCGAGATGGAAAACGCGTGCGTATCGCCCGCGGCCGGCGTTTCGGCTTCGGTACTGGCGAGGAAGCCGGTGACCGTGCCGCCCTGTCCGATGCCCCAGCGGCCATCCACCGCATACGAGCGGTGGTAGTCGCCGTCCATCGCCAGATCGCCGGTCGCCTGCCGGTTCACGACCATCGCTCCGATGTTCGACCGGTTGCCCATGTCCTGCCGGACGCGGGCCACCGTGAAGTTCTGCGCCGGTGTGAGTTTCTCTTCCGGTGTGCCGCCGTTGGCGACGAACGATCGCTGCTGCATGTTCAGGAATCCGACGTTCGTGTTGCGTCCGATCTTGCCGGACAGCCGCCCGCCGCCGACGATCGGGATCTGTTCTCCGTTTGTCCCCAGCCCGATGGCCCGACTGAAGAACACATCGACCTGGCCCTGCTGTCCGACGGAGAACAGACCGGCATTCTCCAGAAAGAACGGGCGCTTTTCCGGGAAGAACAGGTTGAATCGGTCGAGGTTGACCTGCTGATCGTCCACCTCGACCTGTGCGAAGTCGGTGTTGGCGGTCAGGTCGAGGGTCAGGCTGGGTGTGACGCTGTATTTGAAATCGCCCCCGACAGCACCCGTCGTGGCGATGGTAGAGTCCGCGAGGACAGGATCCTGGCTGCGGTACAGCGTTTCCCCGAGGATGTATGGCGTAATCTGAAGGTTGCGCTGGGGCGGTACGGTGAGGCCCTGCAACTCGCCCGCGAGCGAGAGCCGGTTCAGATCGAACTGCCGCGGCAGCGGCGACCAGTAGGCCTGCTCGTTCCGGAAGCGGATGTTGCGCTGGAAGTTCATGCCCCAGCTCTGGGTTTCCGACGATGGATAGCGCAACGTCCGGAACGGTATCGCGATCTCCGCCGTCCATCCGAGATCGGTCACCCGCGTTACCACCTCCCACGCGCCGTCCCAGTTGAGATTGAACCCGCCGCCCGATCCGCGTTGCTGCTGGCTGCCGCCGGGGCGCCCGGTGCCTCCGCCGCTACCCTGACCTTCGTTCGTGAGCTGGCCGTCATATTCGACCCCGGCCGGGTTGGTGCCGAACACGAAGCCGTTGAGCCCGTCGTGATACGTGTCGAGGATGATCCGGAAGCTGTCCGTCTCGGTCAGGTCGGAGTCACGCCGACTGTCGGCGGCGATGATCGTGCCGGGGTCCTCGGTGAAGCAGACGATCCCGAAATACAGCGTGTCCTGGGTGTACACGATGCGCACTTCCGTGCGTTCGGACGCCGGCTCTCCCTCGAACGGACGGTTCTGGACGAACCCCGTGGCCAGCGTGGCGTCGGCGTAGGCCTGATCGCCGAGCACGTCGCCGTCGACGATCGGGCCGGCCTCGACCCGCCGGGCGTCGACGAGCGACACGCCGCCGGCCGTCGAACTCTGTGCCGCGGCGGGCACCGGCGGGGTGACGGCGCAGAGCGCCAGGGTGGTGACAGCGGTGAGACGTGCAATATGTGACATGAACGGGGTTTGCTCCGGTAGACGGACCGGCGATTCGAGCGCCACAGGAGCTTGCGGCGCAGACGCCCGGCCAGCACCCGGGCACGTCCGTTGGTTGCGCACCGAATCTGTGACTATCTACTGAACCCCGCCACCTGCTGTTTACTGCTCAATACCGCGGTCGGCGATGCACTCGCGGGCCACCCGGTGTACCTGCGCACCTGCGGGGCGAAATCGACCCTGAAAACCCGCGACCGATCAGTTCCTCCCTGCGGTCCGGTTCGCTCCGGTGGTGCGGGGTGCCGCGATTGACCCGGCGAAAGGTCTCTGCGTCGGGGATCGCCTCACGGAGGTTGTCCTCGTAGCGGGGGGTGTCATCGTTGGCTCGGTAGCGCCGCGCGAGAGCAGGACGGGACGGTGACCAGCACTACGAGCGCCGCGACGACCCCAGGTCGAACGCCGCGGGGTTCTCACCACGGGCCGCCGGGATCCAAGGCTTTCACGCATGGCCTGCATTCTACCGCCTTCGGCCGTTGCGCGACGAACCGGAATGCGGCTGTCCCGGTTGGGCGGGGTGTTCGTCCGGCTCGTCTTGACTTTGCCGGAAGGCCCCACTACGGTGTCAGGATACACAGCCTGGGCGGTCCGGTATCGAAGGGGATGGGAACGACATGACGACAACGAATATGCGGCTGACCGTGGCGATCGGCGCGCTGATCGCCGTGGCGACGATGACGGTTGCGCCGGCGCCGGCCGCGGCGCAGAACAAGGCGCTGCGGATTGTGCAGACCAACGCGGCCGGTGACAACGTCCACCTGATTGACCCGGCGACCAACGAGATTGTGGCCGAGATCACCGGGGTCGAGGTGATTCATGGCGTGGCGGCCGCGCCGGACGGCAGCCGGCTCTATCTGAGCAACGAGTCGACGGAAGAGCTCGACATTGTTGACGCGAAGACGCTGCAGGTCGTCAACAGCATCCCGCTGAGCGGACGTCCGAACAACGTCGCGATTCACGAGAACGGCACTCGGGTCTATGTCGCCATCCAGGGCACCGGCGGCGGCGTGGACATCATCGACACCGAGGCGGAGGAGAACATCAGGTTCATCCGGATTCTGCGGGGCGTGCACAACACGTTCATCACACCGGACAGCAAGTACGTGGTGGCCGGGTCGACCGGCGGCGGGGGCGCCACCATCATCGATACCGAGCTCGAGCGGAAGATGTGGGCGATCCACTTCGAGGGCGGCGTGCGGCCGTTCACGTTCGACACCAACCCGGACGGATCCACGCGGAACATGTACGTCCAGGTCACCAACCTGCACGGGTTCGCCGTCGTCGATTTCGCCAAGCGCATGGAGATCGGCCGCGTCGTGCAGCCGGACATTCCGGCCGCCGAGCGCAACCGCGACGGCATCCAGGGTGCACCGGCGCACGGCATCAAGGTCTCGCCGGACGGTACGTCGATCTGGTCCACCAGCAAGATCAACAGCCACGTCTACGCGTACTCGCTTCCGGATCTCGAGTACCTGGGTGGAGTGAAAGTCGGCACCGTGCCCGATTGGCTGACCTTCACGCCCGACGGCAAGTACCTCTACTGCGCGAACGCCCACGACAACGACGTGTCGGTGATCGACGTGGAGAACATGCGGGAGGTCAAGCAGATCCAGGTCGGACAGGTGCCCAAGCGCAACATCACGGCGAATCTGTTCGTCGGACCGTAGCCGTAGAGGAGAAGGGTGGATGGCGCGGACGATTTGGCGATTGATGCTGGCGGCGCTGGTCGTCCAGACCCTGGTCTGGGCCGGCGCTCCCCCCGCCGTGGCGCAACCAACGGGCGGCAACGTCTCCCTGGCACTCGACTTCGACCTGTACCGTGACACGGTCGAGCCGATCCTGCTCGCCCGTCGGACCGGCAACGCCCGATGTGTCGTGTGCCACTCGCGCGGCGGCGGCAACACGTTTCTCGAACCGCTGTCACCCGGCAGCGACGCGTATGACGAGGAGCAGTCGCTGCGCAACTTCGATCGGGTGTTGCGGCTGGTGACGCCCGGCACGCCGACCGAGAGCATCCTGCTCATGAACCCGCTGGTCGAGGAGGCCGGGGGCAGCCACTGGCACGCGGGCGGCAAGCACTGGACCTCGCAGGAGGCGCCGGAATGGCAGGTGCTGGCCCGCTGGGTGAACACGACCACGCCGGCCCTCGATTTCGAGTTCTATCGCGCGCAGGTCGAGCCGATCCTGCTCGCCAAACGACCAGGCAACGCGCGTTGCCTCGTCTGTCATTCCCGTGGCGGCGGCAACGCGTATCTCGAGCCGCTCACGCCCGGCAATGAGTCGTACGACGAGGAACAGTCGCTGCGCAATTTCGAACGAATCCAGCGGTTGGTCGTGCCGGGTGCGCCGCTCGAGAGCGTGCTGCTCGTCAACCCGCTCGCCGAAGAGGCCGGGGGCAGCCACTGGCACGCGGGCGGCAAGCACTGGACCTCGCAGGACGCGCCCGAATGGCAGGTGCTGGCCCGCTGGGTGCGGGGGGAGACCGGCAGGAACCCCGGAGAATGAGCGGAATCGGCCGCCGCGCGTTCCTCGCCACGCTGGCGCTGCTGGGCGCCGGGCGCGCGCTGCTTGCACAGGGGCGCCGCCGCCTGCGCTACCTGCCGCTCACCCGGCCCGTGCGCGTGCCGCTCGCGGCGTTGCCGGCGCCGGGTCGCGTCAGGCGTTTCATCGCACAGGGCGTGGCGCCGCCGAGCGCGGCGAACGCGGGCGAACCGGTTCGTATCAACGGGATGGTGACGCGCGTGTCGGACGGCGCCGATGCGGCCGAACGGTTCAAGGCGGTCTGCCGGGTCTGCCCGCACGAGCAGTGCGAGGTCGATTTCGTGGCTGACCCCGCCGACCTGGACCCGATCGTCCTCGAGGAGATCGGGGAGGTGCGGCACTCCGTCTACCTCTGTCCTTGTCACAACAGCACGTTCGCCACGGCCGACGGCGCCAGGCTGGGCGGACCGGCGCCGCGCGGTCTCTACCAGTTTCGCGTGACCGGCATGTCCGGCACGCACGTCGAGATCGGTGAGGTGGAAGAGGACGTGCTTCTTTTCTTCTAGCGGCCCGTGGTGGTGCGCCGGCGTGCTCCGGCGGGGCGGTCACCGATGACTGCCCGTGCGGGCCTTCACTGCCATGTCCCCTTCATGCGCAGGAGCGATCATGACCATTGACCGACGGCGGTTCATCACGACCACCGCGGCGGCGGGCTTGTCCGCCGGAGCGACCATGCCCATTGATCGACGTCGGTTCATCACGACTACCGCGGCGGCGGGCGTAGTCCGGCGGAGCGATCATGCCCATTGATAGACGTCGGTTCATCAAGACCACGGCGGCGGCGGGCGTAGTCCGCCGGAGCAATCATGCCCATTGATCGACGTCGGTTCATCACAACCACCGCGGCGGCGGGCATTGCGCTTGGGACCGGGGTGCGCGGGGCGACGGCGCGCGAAGTCCGCCGGAGCGACCAAACGACCACCGCGGCGGCGGATGGTCGTTCGGCCGTTGTGCAAACGCGCCGGTCGCCGGATGTCGTCGTTGTCGGGGCCGGTACGTTCGGAATGTGGACCGCCCTCAACCTGCAACGCCTCGGCGCCAACGTCACGGTGGTCGATGCCTACGGCGCCGGCAACTCCCGCCAGACGTCGGGCGGCGAAACGCGCGGCGTACGCACCTCATATGGCGACCGGCCGCACGGTCGGCTGTGGACCCGTTGGGCGACCGACGCCATCCGGAAGTGGACCGAGTGGGATGACATGGGGCGCGACCGTCTCCTCCCGCGCCTGTTCTTCAACACCGGCGACCTGATTCTGCGTGAAGCGACCAGCAACTACATCGAGAGCACGCGGGCGCACTGGGACGCGCTCGGGACCGCCTACGAAGCGTTGACCGCGGACGAAGTGGCCTACCGCTGGCCCTGGATCCGGTTCGATAATCTCGGGGTCGCACTCTACGAGCCGGCCGCCGGCGTGGTGCGGGCGCGGCGCGCCATCGAGTCGGTGGCCCGGGTTTTCGAAGAGGAAGGCGGTTCCATCCGGATCGGCCGGGCGTCGTTCGGCCGGCGCAGCGGCTCACGGCTCGACGAGGTCGCCATCGACGGCGGCGAGGCGCTGGGCGCCGCCATCACGATCTTCGCCTGCGGCCCGTGGTTCCCGAAGGTGTTCCCGGACCTGATGGGCAACCGTATCCGGATCTCCATGGGACACGTGTTCTACTTCGCCGTGCCGCCGGGCGACAGGCGTTTTTCGTTTCCCCACATGCCCAGTTACGGCGTGCCCGGGTGCACCGGCTGGCCGGCGCTGCCGCCTGACCATCGCGGCTTCAGGGTGCGCACCGGCGGCCGGCCCGGTGACGATCCGGACACGAGCGACCGCTGGATTCCCCCCGAGGCGCACGAGCGTCCGCGCCAGATTCTCGAACGGCATTTTCCGGACCTGGTCGGCGCCGCCATCAACGAGACGCGCGCCTGCCACTACGAGAGCAGTGTCGACGGCAACTTCATCGTCGACCACCATCCCGATTTCGAGAACGTCTGGCTGCTTGGCGGCGGGTCGGCCGAAGCGTTCAAGTTCGGTCCGGTGCTCGGCGAGTACATCGCCCGGCGTGTGCTGGCGATCGAGGATGACCCGGACCTGGCCGACGGGTTCCGTCTGAAAGACGAAGAGTTCGGCGCCAGGGGACGGCGCGGTTGATCCGGCCGGCGACGCCGCGCCGATCGACTCTTGACCTGAATCCTGGACAATGACGGGGCAGACTGGCAGCGCTACAAACCGAGTTCTGTATGTGATCCGAGGCGCACCAGGCGCAGGGCGTCGGCGCCGGCCTTCTGGTAGATCAGCACCAGGTCCGGCTTGACGTGGCAGTCGCGGTGATCGGACCACTCGCCGCTCAGCGCATGGTCGTGGTGCCGAGCTTCGAGCGGCTGGTCGTTGGCCAGGGTCTCGATGATGCGCGCCAAACCGGCATCGAGGTGCGCCCGCTGCCGGCCCCGGGACTCCCGCTTGTAGTCGCGCTTGAACTGGCCGGTGCGCTCAATCGTCCGCATGCAGGTCGTCGAGCAGGTTCTCGACGCTGTCGAACTGCGGGAGGTTGCCCTGGCGGGCTTCCTTCATCGCCTCGATGGTGACGGCGTTGGGGACCAGAGGCGCGAAGGGCAGGGCCTTCTCCCGCGCCACCCTGGTCAGCAGCAACCGCACCGCGTCGGAGACGGTCAGGCCCATGGCGGCCAGTACCGTGGCCGCTTCTTCCTTCACGGACCCGTCGATGCGGGCCTGGACGAGTTGACTTGGAGGCATGGCGTAGTCTCCCTCAATGAATGATATTGTCATTCAGATATCCGGCGGCTGTCCAGTGTTACGTTCCGGCCCTGCGGGTCGCGCTGACTTCACTCCCGACGCGGCGAACTTCCGTTGCTGCGTATTCCGGGGAAGTTGAACGCCGAATCCGGGGATCGTGAACACCGAATCCGGCCTCGGCGGACGGGTCAAATCCGGCCATTAGTGGACACCGCAAACCCGGCCATTTCCGGCGTCCCGAGACGGGAGTTGGTTTTTTTCACAGCATCCTGTGTTCGCAAGTCTGTCTGGACCTTGGTGCGCCAACTGCGCGGCCCGCACTTGAGCACGTGCGCGTGATGGAGCAGGCGGTCGAGCAGCGCGGTGACGGCGGCGGTATCGCCGAGCAGCTTTCCCCAGTCCTCGATCGGTCGATTCGAGGTGAGCAGCGTGGCAATCGGCTGGTGGTGACCGTCGGCGGCGTGGTGCATGACATGCGAGCGCACGGCACCCTCGAGCACGGTGTCAACGACACCGGTGAACCGAGTACCGGCGGGCGACCGATTTCCGTAGCCGCCGCGTTCGAGAATGGCGTGCACAAATTGCGCCCGGAAGGTATGCCGATCACCGTAGAGCGGGAGCTCAGAGACGGTGACCTGATCTGGCGCTATGGGCCGCTGAGGACCATGCGGTTGGAGCGTGTCGAGCCATAGCCTCCGGCACCAAGTCCACTCGCCTGAAGTGCCCGGCTATTTTGGACACGCATTTGAGGAGATTGGGATGTTCAAGGAGGTCGGGGCCGACAACGGATCCTCCACGAATTATCCAGGTCAGTCGGTCCGCAGGGCGGTCATCGGGTCGAGTCGTGCCGCACGCCGTGCCGGTATGTAGCTCACTGCGAGGCAGGTCACGATGACGAGCGCCGCCACGACCAGGTAGGTCAAGGGGTCGATGGCCTGCACGCCGTAGAGGTATTGGCGCATCAGTCGCGTGGTCCAGAATGCGGCGAGACAACCGAGTAGCACTCCGAGCACGACCGGTCCCAGGGTCTGCCGCAGCAGCAGGGTGACCAGACTCGACGGTTGCGCGCCGAGTGCGAGTCGAATACCGATCTCTCGCACTCGCTCAACGACGCTGTGGGTCACCATGCCGTAAAGGCCGAAGCCAGCCAGAAACAGGGCGATCAGGGCAAATGCAAACGTCGCCACGGCGTAGAATCGGCGATCCGCTATCGAGTCGAACACGAGTCGATCCAGCGTCGTCGTGCCTTGTATGGGCTGCGCCGGATCGATGGACCGCACGATGTTTCTGATCGTCGGTGCAAGGTTCTCGGCATCTGCCGACGCGCGGACCACCAGACAGACCACCTCTGAGGATGCCTGAGTGCGTGGGACGTAGTACGCGGGTCCCGCGGTCTCTGCGACGCCCACGTGTCTGACATCGCCGACGACGCCGATGATTTCGGTCGGAATCAGTCCACTGGGATAGAGATAGATGTGCTGCCCTATCGGAGATTGCCCGCGAAACATGAGTCGGGCCAGGGATTCCGACACGACTGCCACCGGACGAGGCGAGGTCGTGCCAGCGGGAGAGAACCCACGGCCGGCCAGGACGGGAATCCGCATGACCCTGAAATAGTCGGCGTCGACGTACCGTTCGTTCGCGACGATTCCGTCGCCGCCGCCCGGGACAGAGAGCCGCCTCCTGAAGTCCACTCCGCGAAGAGGAACGGATGATGTCACGCTGGCGGCGGCAACACCGGGCAAATCGCGGACGCGGATCAGCAGTTCGTCGGTAAACGCGGCGACGCGCCGCGGCCCGCGGCCCAGAAGCCTCATTTCCATCGTGATGACTCGCGCTGCGTCGAATCCGAGGTCCACGCTCCGCAGATTCCAGAAGCTGCGCACCAGAAGACCGCCTCCGATAAGCAGGACCAGCACGGCGCCGACCTGTATGACTGTAAGCGCCTGACGCCAGCGATCTGTAGCGACACCTCCAGTGGACGGGGGCCCACTTTGGCACAGTTCCGAATTGGGATCAGTGCCCGACCCCCGCCAACCCGGCACGATACCGGCGACCAATCCGGTGAGCACGGAGACAACGACCGACCAGCCCAGCAGGACCAGGTCGGCGCTGATCTCGTTCGCGCGCGGCACCGACAGCGGCACCATCGCGCGGATCACCGGCAACATTCCCAGTGCGAGCGCGAGACCCAGCGCTCCGCCAAGTGACGCAAGAAGCAGGCTCTCGCTCAAGAGGTGACGGAGCAGATGACTGCGGCTGGCGCCGAGTGCGGCTCGCATTGCCAACTCACGGCGCCGCGCGACGGTTGCAGCGAGCAAGAGGTTTGCAACGTTCAGGCAGGCTATCAGCACGACGAACGCCGTCGCCGCGCCCAGCAGGACGAGCGCCTGGCGGACTTCGCCGACGGCATACTCGTGAATCGGCTGAACCCAGACATCCGTGTTGGCGAAGCGGCCCCCCAATTCGCTCCCCATATCGGACGCCACCGCGCTCATGTCGGCTCGAGCGTTGTCCAGGCTCACTCCAGACCTGAGTCTGGCCACGACTGTGTACTTGAGAATGAAGTTGGGGGTGGTTAGCGCATCGGAAGTCAGTGGTGCCCACAGCTCGGTGCCCGCCGGGTAGGTGAATCGAAACGTTCGCGGGAGTACCCCGACGATTGTGAATGGGCGCACCCGTCGACCACGGTTGCCGACGGTGAGATCGATCTGCTGTCCGACAATCGTCGGGTCTGCCCCGAACCGCCGCTGCCAGAGACCATGGCTGAGGATGACGACGTCGTCTGCGTCGTCGTCCACGAACGTGCGACCCAGCATTGCCTGGACGCCGAGAATCCTGAACAGGTTTCGTGAGGCGAACGACCCGCGTAAGCGCTCGGGGCCGTCGGGGCCCACGAGATCCATCCGAGAGGACAGATTCCCCTGCCAGAGTTCAAGGGCGGCGATATCATCAAGAAACCTGTTACGAGCTCGCCACTCAATCACGTGTGTCGATGTGGCCGTCAGTCGTTGGGACGGGTCCGTTGACGCTCGCCAGAGCATGACGAGCCGCTCCGGCGCGCGATAGGGAAGTGGTCTTAGGATAATGCTATTCAGGACCGCAAATATCCCAACGTTGGCGCCAATTCCCAATGCCAAGCTCAGGATGGTCGCCCGAGCCAGTTCTGGGCGGCGCCGCACCAGCCGCCATGCGCGAATCACATCGGCCCTCGCTCCGGATAAAATCGCCCTCGACGAAGATGACGCACTGCGCCTTCACGTCCGCGTGAAACACGCGGCGTTCAAAGAACTCGGATGGTGGCACGTTGAGTATATTGCGTTAAGCGTCGGAGATGCCGAGCCGGCCGTGCAGCAGCTATATCATCCTCACGGTCACGATTTGTGTCTCGGCCGTGGCGTAATCAGGCGAACTCCTTTCGATTGTCCGCGTTGCCCGCTTTGCCAAGATTTGTGAGACGACCTCACTGTTGAGATTGGTGTAGCAGTCCGTGGTGAAACCCCGCGTTGCACCGAGATCGGCGATGCGCCCGCTGAGCAAGGCGAGAAAAGGGAAAATACTGGCAGTATTTGACCGATGAACAACGATGCGCAGCGGGATGCAGCGTGAAACAGCAGAATTCTGCAGGGAAGCGCAGAATTCAGCGGGGATCGAATGCAGCGGGGCTTTTGCCACGGGCTGGTAGGGGCGGGAGAGGTCGGAGGGCGGTGACAGCGCGAGGCCCGGATGCGAGGAGGGATGATATCCCCCAGAATGGAAGATGCGGTTCCAATCGTCATGGGTCGGCTTCTCGGAACCATCGTCGGAGTAGCCGGACTGGTATTTGGCTGCGGTAGTAGCGCTCTGGGCCAAGATGCCTCAATGCCCATTTCCGGAGCGATACAGGTCAGTTCGAACAACGGCAAGACCGTGACGGTGGTCACGGTCGACCGTCCCGTGCTCGGTCAGGAGGACGGTCTCCCCGAGTACGCCTTCATCATTGTGGAACCGACTGACACACTTGCGGACACGATCGAACAGGGGGAGATTCGCTGGGCCTCTGGCTCGTTCAACCTAGGGTTCGTTGGAGTGTCATTGGCTGGCAGCGCCGATTGGCTGTTCGTTGCTGGCGGCTACGAGGCGGCTCCCACCTCCGCTCCAGCGTCCGCAGAGCAACATAGGGTAGTCGCCCGAACCATCGTGCCCCTGAGGGCGGCAGGAGATGGAGTTGCGGGTCCGGGTGCACCTGGTAATGGCAATCGGTCCCACGAAGAAATTGCGATCGAGTGGTTCAATCGGGTGCTTGAGTTCGACGGCCTGAGATGACAGCTTCGAATCGTGGGAGGGGTAAGCCGGGCGGGCCGCTATTTGCGATCGCCCCAGACTTCCTTCAGGCGCCGGTCGCGCCCGCAGCCGAAACGGTAGACCCGGTAGCGGAGCGGGTTTTTCTGGTAGTAGTCCTGGTGATACTCCTCCGCGGGGAAGAACGCGGTTGCGGGGGCGATCTCGGTCACAATCGGATCGTCGAACCGTCCCGACTGCGCGAACTGCATCTTCGATCCGTGCGCCAGATGCTCCTGATCGCTATCGTGATAGAAGATCGCGGAGCGATACTGCGAGCCGTGGTCGCAAAACTGACGGTTCGCGGTCAGGGGGTCGATATTGGGCCAAAACACGTCGAGAAGTTCCGCGTACGTGACCCGGGCGGGATCGTAGACCACTTCAACCGCCTCCGCATGCCCGGTGATCCCGGCGGACACTTCCTCGTACGTGGGGTTCTCGGTGTGCCCGCCGATATACCCCGACGTGGTCGAGATCACCCCGTCGAGCTTGTCGAACGGCGGCTCCATGCACCAGAAACAACCGCCGGCGAACGTGGCGGTGCGCAGTCCGCGCTCGTCGGCCTGTGAAGTGCGCGGCGGCTGCGCGTGCGACGTTCCGGCGGCGACCAGCATCAGCGCGACGATGAAGAGGGTTATCCGCGGGCGCGTCATCATCATGTCCTCAACTCGGGCAGGGAGTCCCCCGTGCGGACAAACTGGATAGCGAGGCCATTCTAGCACCAACGCCGTGTTGAATCCCTTGTTACTTTTGACGTCCCCACCGGCCGTCTGGTTTCGTTTTCCGCTGCCGAGTCTGAAGATGCACGCGGATCCCGGCGACGATGCGCGAGCGCCGGACGGCGGACATGGCCGTCGGTCGGAGCCGCGACTTGGGCCTGTGGACCGCCATCGATCTGCAGCGCCCGCCGGGCGGGGCGAACCTGGGCTTGAATCCTGGGCCGAGACAGGGCAGACTGTTACGCACGCACGAGTATCCATGAGCGCACGAGTTGCCGGTCCTGCCGGGTTCTGCGTCCTGCTCGCGGTGACCGCCATGGCGGCGGAGACCGTACTGGCCGGTTCTGCGCCGCCCGGCGCGGCGCCGCGGCTCGCGCAGGCGGTCCAGACTGACGCCGATTCCAACCTCGTGGTGCGACGCACCTGCGTCGCGTGTCACAACGATCAATCCTTGCGGGGCAACCTGTCGCTCGAGCACTTCGACGTGACGGACGCCGCCGACCACGCCGACGTCGCAGAGCGGATGGTCCGCAAGCTGCGCGCCGGCATGATGCCGCCGCCCGCCCCGAACCGCCCGGCCGGCGCCGCGCTGCGCACGTTGGCCGAGACCCTGGAGCGTCGCCTCGACGAGGCCGCCGCGGTCGCCCCCGACCCTGGCGGACGCACCTTCCAGCGCCTCAACCGCGCGGAGTACGCGCAGGCCGTTCGCGACCTGCTGACGCTCGACGTCGACGCCGGCGACTGGCTGCCGCTCGATCAGGTGAGCGCCAATTTCGACAACATCGCCGACGCGCAGACGTTGTCACCCACGCTGCTGGAGGCGTATCTCAACGCGGCGAGCGCCATCAGCCGGCTGGCGATTGGCGAGCGCAGCAGCCGGGCCGTCGATCACACGTACACCAACTCGGAGTACGTGTCGCAACATCCGTGGGACCACGTCGAGGGGGCGCCGTACGGGACACGGGGCGGCCTGGTCGTCGACCACGTGTTTCCGGCTGATGCCGAGTATGTGTTCGCGTTGACGTTCACCTCCGGGGCCAATACGCGGGTCGACGACATCGACGTCTCGATCGATGGCGAGCGGGCGGCGCTGCTGCACTACAACACCGACCGGCAGGTCGGCGCCGACGGCCGCGGGGGCGTATCCACCGCGACGCAGCCGGTCTTCGTCCGGGCCGGGCCGCACCGCGTGGCGGCCGCGTTCATCCGGCAGGCGGAAGGACCCTATGAAGATCTGATCCGCCCGCACGACTGGTCCTTCGCCGGCGGCGGTTCGGGCGGGGCGGGCATCACGACGCTCCCGCATGTCCGCGACGTCGTCATCAGCGGGCCCCACAACGTCACGGGGTTGTCCGAGACGCCGAGCCGGCAAAGCATCTTCACCTGCCGCCCGACCGGTCCGGGTGAAGCGCGGCCCTGCGCACGCCGAATCATCACCCGGCTTGGCCGCGAGGCGTACCGGCGGGCGCTTGAGGCGCGAGAGATCGACGATCTGCTGCGGTTCTTCGACGACGGCGCCGCGAACGGCGGCTTCGAGACAGGCGTGGGGACGGCGCTCGAGGCGTTGCTGGCGAGCCCGCGCTTCGTGCTGCGGCTGGAACGCGCACCGGTCGACGCGCCGAGACGGGGCTACCGCCTGAGCGACGTCGACCTCGCCTCGCGTCTGTCGTTCTTCCTCTGGGGGACGCCGCCCGACGACGAGCTCCAGACGCTGGCGGACGAGGACCGCCTGTCTGCGGACGAACTCGAACGCCAGACGCTGCGCATGCTGGCCGACCCCCGGGCCGCGGCGCTCGGCCGCCGGTTCGCCGCGCAGTGGTTCCGCCTGCAGGACATGGACAAGGTCCGGCCGGACCCGAACTTCTACCCGGATTACGACGAGAACCTCGCACAGGCGATGCGGCGCGAGACGGAACTGTTCTTCGCCAACCTGGTGCAGGAGGACCGCAGCCTGCTCGACCTGTATCGGGCGGACTACACGTTCGTCAACGAGCGTCTCGCCCGCCACTACGGGATTCCGGGCGTGGCCGGGCGCCACTTCCGGCGGGTGGCGTACCCCGACGACACGCGCCGCGGCGTGCTCGGCCACGGCAGCATCCTCGTCCTCACGTCGCTGGCGAACCGCACGTCGCCGGTGCTGCGCGGCAAGTGGGTCATGGAGGTCCTGCTCGGTACGCCGCCGCCCCCGCCGCCACCCGATATTCCGGCGCTCGAGGACATCGAGGACGTCAAGGACGGCCGGCGTCTGACGACCCGCGAGCGGATGGAGCTGCATCGGTCGAACCCGAGCTGCAGCTCGTGCCACCGGCTGATCGACCCGATTGGGCTCGCGCTCGACAACTTCGACGTGACCGCACGGTGGCGCCAGCGCGAGAACGGCGTCCCGCTCGACACGCGCGGCGACTACTATGACGGCACGCCGGTGTCGACGCCGCGCGAGCTGGTCGATGCCCTGCTGGCGCGGCCGATCCCGCTGGTGCGCACCTTCACGGAGAACCTGCTGGCGTTCGCCATCGGCCGGCGGGTGGAGCACTTCGATCAGCCGACCATCCGCGCCGTGGCGCGGGCGGCCGAAGCGAACGACTACCGGATGGCGTCGTTCATCATGGGCGTGGTCGGAAGCGACGCGTTCCAGCGGAAACGCGGAGAGTAACGCACGAACCGGCCCGTATGGCCAGAGGACACACCATGTCGTTCATAACGGGAAAGCACCTGCCTCGCCGGACGTTCCTGCGTGGAATGGGCGCCACGGTGGCGCTGCCGTTCCTCGATGCGATGGCGCCGGCGGGCCGGTTCGCCCGCACGGTGACGGCGGCAACCGACGTGACGCGCCTCGTGTGCATCGAGGAGGTCCACGGGTTGGCCGGCTGCAACGAGTGGGGCGCGAGCCGGCACCTGTTCGCGCCGGCCACCGTCGGGCCCGATTTCGAGTTGCTGCCCGACAACGCGCTCAAGTCGCTGGAGCCGTTCCGGGACCGCCTCACGATCGTCAGCAACACCGACGTGCGCATGGCCGAGGCGTTCAGCCCACCGGAGATCGGCGGCGACCACTTCCGGTCCTCCGCCGTCTTTCTGACCCAGGCCCATCCCCGGCAGACCCAGGGCTCGGACCTGTTCGTCGGCACGTCGCTCGACCAGCTCTACGCGAACAAGTATGGCCAGTCGACGCCGATGCCTTCGATGCAGTTCTGCATCGAGAACCTCGATCAGGCCGGTGGGTGCACCTACAACTACTCGTGCGCGTACACCGACTCCATCAGTTGGTCGTCGCCGAGCGAGCCGCTCCCGATGATTCGCGACCCGCGCGTGGCGTTCGAGATGTTGTTCGGTACCGGCGGCACCCCCGAGGAACGGGCCGAGCGCCGGGCGACACGCCGCAGCATCCTCGACTGGATCCTGAGCGACGTCGCCGAGGTCAGGAAGGAGCTGGGCGCCGTCGATCGCCGCCGGATGGATCGCTATCTCGACGATGTCCGCGAGGTCGAGCGCCGTATCCAGATGGTCGAGGGTCGCAACGACGGCGGCGAGCCGCGTGCTCTGCCCGACGCCCCGCGCGGCGTGCCGGACTCGTTCTCGAAGCACATGCAGCTTCTGTTCGACCTCCAGGTGCTCGCAATCGAGACCGACATGACGCGGGTGATCTCGTTCAAGACCGGTCGCGACGCGCAGAACCGCGTGTTCCCCGAAAGCGGCACGAACCGGCCGTTCCATCCCGCTTCGCACCATGGGAACAACGAGAGGCGGATCATGGACTTCAACAAGATCTGCCAATTCCGCGTCGGTCAGCTTCCGTACCTCATCGAACGTCTGCAGAACACGATGGAAGGTGACGCTTCGCTGCTCGACAAGACGGCGATCATCTGGGGTTCGCCGATGGCCGACGGGAACATCCACAACCACCGGCGCTGCCCGCTGCTCCTGCTGGGCGGGGCCAACGGCCGTCTCGCCGGCAACCTGCATCTGCGGGCGGACGATGGGACGCCGATGGCGAACGTGATGCTGACGCTCATGCAGTCGCTGGGGCTCGAGATGGATCGCTTCGGCGACAGCACGGGGACGTTCTCGTTGTCCGCGCCGTCCGCGTCGGACACGGACAAGTCAGGGAGGGTCTAGCCGGTGGATCTGACGCGGAATGAACGGCGTGTGGGAATCGTGGCCGCCGGTGTTCTGGTCGTCGGCGCCGGGCTTGCTGCGGCGCCAACCGCCACGTCGGTCGCCGATGCCGCACGGCGCGGCGACATCGCCGAGGTGCGTGCGCTGCTCGTCCAGGGCGCGGACGCGAACGCCGCCCACGGGGACGGCATGTCGGCGCTGCACTGGGCCGCCGAACGGGGCGACGTCGAGGTGGTCGAGGTGCTGGTGCACGCCGGCGCCGCCGTGGACGCGGCGACGCGCATCGGCCACTACACGCCCCTGCACGTGGCGAGCACCGTGGGGCAGACCGCGGTCATCGAACGGCTCATCAAGGCGGGCGCCGACGTGACGGCCGCGACGAGCACCAGCGGCGTGACGCCGCTGCACCTTGCGGCCGCCTCCGGCAGCCCCGCGGCGGTTGCCGCGCTGCTCGACCACGGCGCCGATGTCGACGCACGGGAGGGTGCCTGGGGGCAGACGCCGCTGATCTTCGCCGCGGCGCGTGATCGCGTCGACGTCGTCCGCACGCTGCTCGAGCGCGGGGCCGATCCTGCCGTCACGTCCAGTACGGTCAATCTCGTCGCGGACGGCAGGCTCGCCGGAGAGGCCAGGAGGCGGCAACGCAGTGTCCTGGCGGCGTTCGAGTCCGGCGATGCGACCGCGACGCCGAGTCAGGTACAGGCCGCCGTGCTCGCGGCGCGCGACCACTATCTGTCGAGCGAGGCGCCGGAGGTGGAGGCCAATAACGGGCGCCCGCCGGCGATCGAGACCAAGGGCGGGCTGACGGCGTTGCTCCATGCGGCGCGGCAGGGTTACATCGGTGCGGCGACGGCGCTGCTCGACGGCGGCGCCGACATCGACCAGGCCGGTGCGGGCGACGGCACGAGTCCGTTGCTGATGGCGACGATCAACGCGCAGTTCGATCTGGCGCGGGTGCTCATCGAGCGCGGCGCCGATCCCAATCTTGCAGCCAGTCTCAACGGCATGACGCCGCTGTGGGCCGCCGTCAACGCCGAGTGGCAGCCGCGCACGCGCTTCCCGCAGCCGCAGCAGCACGGGTTTCAGCAGGCGACCTACCTGGACGTCATGGAAGCGCTCCTCGTCGCGGGCGCCGACCCGAACGCCCGTCTGACGCGCCATCCCTGGTACATGGTCTACAGCGGCTGCGGCAATCGGAACTGCGGCCTCGTGGACACCGAGGGGTCGACCGCGTTCTGGCGCGCGGCGTATGCGACCGACCTGCCGGCGCTGCGCCTGCTGGTCGAGCACGGCGCCGACCCGAACCTGCCCACCCTGGCGCCGCCGGGCCGCGGTCGGGGCCGCGCCGCGACTTCGGACGACGACGAACCGGACCTGCTCGCGGCGCTGCCGGCGGCGCCCGGTCTGTGGGTGGCCACGGATCCGGGGACGATGGGTCCCGATGCGTCGGGCCTGCCGCCGTACAAAGCGGGCGATCCGGGGGTGTATCCGATCCACGCTGCCTCCGGCGTCGGTTACGGAGAGGGGTTTGCCGGGAATGCCCACCGGCATGCACCGGACGCCTGGCTGGCGACCGTCCGGTTTCTGGTCGAGCTGGGCGGAGACGTGAACCAGCGCGATCACAACGGCTACAACGCCATCCACCATGCCGCCGCGCGCGGGGACGACGAGCTCATCCTCTACCTGGTCGAGCAGGGTGGCGACGTTACCGCCGTGAGCCGGCGCGGCCAGACGACGGCCGACATGGCCAACGGTCCGGTCCAGCGCGTGTCGCCCATCCCCGAGACGGTGGCGCTGCTCGAGCGCCTCGGCTCGAAGAACAACCACAACTGCGTGACCTGCTGAGTCGCGGATCGCAAGCATGACGCTCGTCCTTCAACCCGCGCCACCCGACCCCGGTCGTGCCGTGAACCGGTCGCGGATACCGCGATCACGATATCGGCCGGGTTGGGCAGCATGGTGGGTGGTCGCCGCCCTGGTCCTGGCGAGCGTCATCCCGCCGGCGGCGTCGGCTCAGGACACGCCGCCCTGGATCGAGATGACGATCGTCCAGGTCGACCCTGATCGCGTCGACGAGTTCCTGACCGCGCAGCGCGAGCTCTCGGCCCTCGAGAAGGAAGCACGCACGCCGTGGCGCAGCGTGAGCCGGACGGCCATCTTCGGCGATACCTACCAGTTCCTCATTACGACGCCGCTGGCGAACTTCGCCCGCTTCGACCGCACCGCCGCCGCGCAGCCCGGGCGGGACGCCATCGTCACCCGGATCCGGCGCGTCATCACGAGCCGCACCACCTATGCGTTGCGCACCACGCCGGCGCTCGACAATCCGCTCCCGGCCGACGCCGCGCCGGCACTGATGATCGTGCAGATCGTGTCGGTCGCGCCAGGCCGCGAGCAGGACTACCTGCGCGTGATGACCACGGACGTGCTGCCCCATTTCGACGAGGCCGAGATGCACCACACGTCCGGCGCTCTGACCTTCGGCGGCGAGAGCGGGTACGTCCACATCTTCCACGTCGAGCGCTTCGCCGCGCTCGACCAGGGGTCGCCGCTGGCGCGCGCGCTCGGCCCACAGGGCGCGCTGGAGGTGCTGGCGAAGCTGGCGGGCGTCGTGCGCCGCAGCGAGCAGTGGATCGTTCGGTATGTACCCGACGCAAGCTTCCGGCCGGAAACCGAAGAAGAAACCGAAGAAGAAGAAGACGACGACCCGCCAGGTCGATGATCAGGGATTGAGATACGACCCGCCGCGGCGGTCGTCGCGGAACCCTTCCTGCCGGTCTCGCCAATGCCGCTTGTCATAACGCGACGCTGGTCATAAACGTCAGTTTCTGGAGATCGCCAACATCTGTTCCGGTCTGTCGTGTACCAAGCCCACAGTGAGCCGTGTGCCGGTCGCTTCGGCGTACCGGCGCAACGTGGCAAAGGACGGCGACACGCGGCCGCCCTCTAGCCGTGCGATGGCAGACTGAGTTGTGCCGAGCCGCCGGGCGAGTTCTGCTTGCGTTAGTTTCGCCGTCGTGCGGGCACGAATCAGCGCCTCGATGAGCGTGAACTCCTCATCGACCCGAACGTACGCCTTTCGAAAATCAGGGTCCTGCATGAGGCGGTTCTTCAGGTCCTTCAGTCTCGTCATGGCATCACCTGCTTCATACGTTCTCTGGCGATAGCGAGTGCCCGAAGTGGCGTCTTCCGTGACTTCTTCGCGAAGACATGCAGGATCACGACACGCCGTTCAGCCTGCGTCACGTAGATCCCCCTGGCGATTCCGCCTTGGTTTCTCACCCGTAGTTCCCAGAGCTTGCCGACGAGATGCTTGGCATGGGGTTCCGGGAGTGCCTCCAGACCGACGTTCTCTATCGTCTCCAGCAAGCGGAGGAGCCGGGCGCGCAGTTTCACCGGCAGATGCTCGATTTCGGCGTCGACGGCAGAGAGGGTCTCGACCGTCCAGCCCATCGCGTGTACATAGCGGATCCGCTATATTCGTGTCAAGGGTCGGCGGATCGCGGCGGGAGAGCGCCGGACCCTGCGGACCGGCAACCGGGGGGATCCGTGTGCGTTCATGAGGTCGTCGATTCGGTCGGCGACCGCAGATTTTCGTCGCAACCGCGGGCGGCACCGATCTTCAGGTAACGCGGCATCTCGGCCCGGACATGGAGTTGAACGGACCGGTCGAGCGATGGCGGCGGCGGCGGGCGCGGCGAACGTGGGCTACGGATCGGGCTGGGCGTCGCCTGGGACCGTCGCTGCGAATTACATGCGAAACGAGCAACGACCGCCCCAGGCACCCTCCTAAATAACTGTAAATACACCAGTTATCCTACTCCGCCAGCGGGTGCGGCCGCAACTGGAAGTGCACCATCTTGCTGGGCGTGCCCTTGCCGCCCTCGATGTGCCAGTTGAAGTTGCCGCCGTAGTTCGCCCAGAGCCCGCGTCCTTTCCAGCCCGCGTCGAGGTCATCGATACGGCCGTCGAGGCCGCGGGAGAAGAATCCAAGCGGGTACGGAACCCGCAGCACGACCCATTCGCCCGTCTCCGGCTGGAGCGCAAGCAGCGAATCCGACCCGGAGCCGTTCGCAATCGGGATGTTGGCGCCGAGTCCCAAGGTATTGAACTGGTCCACCCAGTTGTAATAGTGGAAGTCGCCGCTGCCGGGATCGGTCACCCCTTTCATCTGCGGCCCGGGCGTGGGGTAGAGCGTCCAGCCCTCCGGACAGTGCTGGCCGGTCGCCTCGGGACCGTTCAGGATGCGGCACTTGCCGCGGTCGAAGCTCGCCAGGTGTCCGCTGCCCGACAGCGCGGTCCAGATGACGCCGTTGCGGTCCACGTCGATGCCGCGCGGCGCAAAGCCGGTCTGCGAGGGGTCGACGTCGGTGTTCTCGCTGGACGGGGGCTCGTAGACCTCGGCGACACAGGTCGCCGGAGGGTTGTCGCCACGGTCGACGCGCACCAGCCGCCCGGGGAACGGACCGGTCTCGGCGCCCCAGACCGTGTGGTCGAGCGGATTCGCGATCACGCCGTAGAAACCCCCGCCGGTCCTCGTGTCCCGGGTCGGATCGACGTCGTCTCCCGGTTCGTTCCAGGGCCGGGTGATCTGTCCATCGGCGTTGGTGTCGAGCACCTTGGGGCACCAGCCCTGCGCAGCCCGCTCGTCACCCGTTTCGTCATAGAGCCGGGTGTTGAGCCACCCGACCACGTTGCCGCTGCCGCTGAACCAGAGCGTGTCGTCCGGGTCCTCGCCGAACTGCAGATGATGGGTGCCGAAGCAGGTGTCGATCAACACGAACTTCTGCGCGGCGGGGTCGAAATACGAGGCCTGCCGGCCGTTTCGCGACAGCGGAAAGTTCTGCGCCGACGGGTGATCCGACCCTTCGCCGCACCAGTCCGGAGCTTGCCGGCCGCGGATCGTGGACGTCATCCAGACCCGGCCCCGTGCGTCCATCATCGGGTTGTGGGGGTCGGAGCGCTGGTGCGGCTCGACGCCCCAGGGCAGCTCGTCGCCGTAGTAATACGACGGTTGGAGCTGCGTGCTCGGGAACCGCGAGACGACGGTCTCCGGATCCACCCGCACGGGGATGGTCAGTTCGGTGGAGGTGTGCTCGTTCGGGTCGGTGATGACGAGCGTGCCGTGCCCGGCCGACACCGAGTAGACCGGACCGCCGGCATTTACGCGGGGATTGCGCTTGTCGGTGACGATCTCGTCGTGAATGTAGGAGGTCTCGACACCCCAGTCCCACAGGGTGAGCACCAGGTTGCGCTCGACGCCGGACGGGCGCGGCGGTGCGGGCGGCACCTCGCCGCCGGCGATCCGCTCCGTCCAATCGGCGAACATCTGCAACCCGCGTTCGCGGCCGAACCGGTTCATCCCGCCGTTCATCGATGCGCCGCGCTGACCGGTCTGCACGCGATGGTCCCATGCGGCCAGCATCGAGTCGAAATCGTCGAGGTGATCGATCTCGCGGGTGATCCGCGTGCCGAGCTGGTGACACAGTTGACAGCCCTGCTTCATCCGGTCGACCCAGACGGCCTGACTGGTCATGGCGGTCGAGATGCCGTTGCCGTCGGGGCCCGTACCCGGGAACTCGCTCTCGGCCGGCACCTCGATCAGCGAGTACCAATAGTTCGCGGGGTAGATCCGCGCCGCGTCGCGGGGCGTGGGCGCCGGCGCCGCGTCGAGCGCCAGCTCCTGGCCGGGGCGGCCCGCGACCTTTTCGGAATCCACCAGCCCGTAACCGCGCACCCAGACGTCGTAGACCGCGTCGGTCAGCTCGGGCAGCAGAAACCGCCCGTCGTCATCGGTCACAACGATCTTGATGAAGCGCGTCGACAGGTCGTCCGTTTCGGCGATGACCCACACCCCGGCCTCGGGACCCGCGTCACTGCGCACGACTCCGCGGATCACCCCGTCGTTGCTGCCCGTGGTCTGGCGCGCGTGCCCGGGCAGCGCCGTCCAGGCCAGCATGGCCGCCAGCAAACAGCCTCCGGCCCGCACACCGAACTTCGCGTCGTATCGCATGCCCATGTCACGCCCTCCCGTGGATTCCGTGGAACTGGTGGAATGATACTCCGCACCGCGCCCGGCGCGGAAATTGAGGCGTCCGCGGTGACGCGCCGGGGCGTGCACGACCGTCGGCCGGAGCTTCGGCGGGGCTCGCGCTGTGCCTGGTGCCGGGGCCATTGCGGGGTCCGTACCGCTGGGCTGCAAGCAGCCCGTGGCAAAAGCCCTGCTGCATTCAGCCTTCCCCGCTGAATTCTGCGCTATCCCGCTGAATTCTGCGGTTTCACGCTGCATCCCGCCGATCCGCGCGGACATCTGCGGATCGACGTTGCATCCCGCTGAGCCGCGTTGTTCCGGCTGACGATCAGGGCAACCACAAGGGTTGCCCCTACGTCACAGGGCAACCACAAGGGTTGCCCCTACGTCACAGGGCAACCACAAGGGTTGCCCCTACGTCACAGGGCAACCACAAGGGTTGCCCCTACGTCACAGGGCAACCACAAGGGTTGCCCCTACGTCACAGGGCAACCACAAGGGTTGCCCCTACGTCACAGGGCAACCACGAGGGTTGCCCCTACGTCACAGGGCAACCACAAGGGTTGCCCCTACGTCACAGGGCAACCACAAGGGTTGCCCCTACGTCACAGGGCAACCACAAGGGTTGCCCCTACGTCACAGGGCAACCACGAGGGTTGCCCCTACGTCACAGGGCAACCACGAGGGTTGCCCCTACGTCACAGTGCAACCACATGGGTTGCCCCTACGTCACAGGGCAACCACAAGGGTTGCCCCTACGTCACAGTGCAACCACAAGGGTTGCCCCTACTCGCGTTGCTCAGCGGGCGCATCGCTCATCTCGGTGCAACGCAGGGTTCTACCACGGGCTGCTAGAATGATCGTTTGCTGCACGCCCGGCGATTCGGCCTGCAACGCGGCATCGACAATTCCATGACCCGCTCCGTGTCCCTCCGGCCGCCGCCGGATGCCACCCCACGGCAGTTGACCGCGTTCGCGAGCGTCCGAGCGGCCATTCCGTTGCTCGCGGCGGCCCTGTGGCTGACGATCCTGGCGTATCCGCGCGCCCAGGCGCCGCCTCCGCCGTCCGTCGCCGCCGGCCCGGTCGTCGTCGCGCCGTTCAACAATCTCGGCGCGCAGGTCGAGGACGACTGGATCGGCGCGGGGATCGCCGAGACGGTCAGCGCCGATCTCATCCGGTCCGGTGTGCCGTTGGCCGGCCCCGGCGACCGTGCCCGCATGCTGGCGTCCGGCGGAACCGCAGGGCGCGCGGGTGACCCTGCCGACCTCGACGACAATGCGATCGACATGGCGAGGAGACTCGGCGCCGTCTGGCTGGTGACCGGCGCCTACCGGCATGTCGGTCCGGATCTGCAGATCACCGCCCGCGTGGTGGAGGTGCGGTCTGGAGCCGTGGTGCACGCGACAACGGTCGACGGTCTTCGCGACGAACTCTTTGCGGCGCAGGACCTGATCGCGACCGAGCTCACGGCGCGGCTCGTGCGCGGGGTTGCGCCGGCGTCTCCCGCATCTCGGCAGCCTGGCGCCATCGCAGCGGCCCCGGAGCGCCCCGCCGCCCCGGTGGGTGAGGTCACCGGACGGCTCGACCTCGACCGTGACGATCCGGGCGCCGCCGGCGAGCCCTCGCGCCGGTCGGAGGGCCGCGGCGGTTTCGCGGCGACCCCGGTGGTCGAGCGGCGCCGCACCGTGGTCGGCCGCACCGATCAGCCCCCCGAGGTCGACGGCCGCCTCGACGATGCGGTCTGGGAGACCGCAACCCGGCTGACGGAGTTCGTGCAGATCGCCCCGGTCGAGGGCGCCCCCGGCACCGAAGCGACCGACGTCTGGCTGACGTTCGACAGCGAGAACCTCTATCTGGCGTTTCACGTGCACTACACCGATCCCGGCATGATGCGCGCGAATCGGTCGGACCGCGACGACATCCGCGGTGACGACGTGATGGCCGTGCTCTTCGACCCGTTCCTCGACCAGCAGCGCGCCTATCAGTTCCAGGTGAACGGGTACGGCGTGCAGGCTGACTCGATCGTCAACGCCGACGGACGTAGCGGCGGCTCCAGCGGCCGGATGGTGCGCCCCCAGCAGAGCGGCGGCGTGTCGAGAGCGGGTGGCGGCAGCAGCGGCAGCGGACTCAGCGGGTCCGGGCAGTTCGGCATTCGCGGCGACGATTCGTGGGATACGTTGTTCGACACCGCCGGGCGCATCGTCGACGACGGCTGGACCGCCGAGATGTCGATCCCGTTCAAGAGCCTGAGATACCCGACCGGCGCGGCGTCCGTCGACCGGCAGTGGGGGTTCCAGATCACGCGGATCATCCGAGGCAAGTCGGAAGCGCAGGCCTGGTCGCCGATCTCTCGCGGGGTCGCCGGTCAGTTGACCCAGTTCGGTCTGCTGGAGGGGCTCTCGGATCTTTCGACGAGTCGGAACCTGGAGATCCTGCCCGAGATCACCGGCGTCAGACTCGGATCGCTGAAATCGATGGACGGCGCCGGTCTGGCGTTCGACGAGGGCGAACCGGAAGGCGATGCCGGATTCGGCGTGAAGTACGGCATCACCCCGAATCTCACGGCCGACTTCACGGTCAACCCCGACTTCTCGCAGATCGAGTCCGACCAGCCGCAGATCGAGACCAATCAACGGTTCGCGCTCTTCTTTCCCGAGCAGCGACCGTTCTTTCTCGAGGGACAGGAGATCTTTCAGACTCCCACCATCACGAACCTGCTGCATACCCGCAGCATCGTCGACCCGCTATTCGGCGGCAAGCTGACCGGCAAGGTGGGCCGGACCACGATTGGAGTGATCGCGGCCAACGACGAGGCGGCGGGCCGGCTGGACGATGAAACCGACCCCCGGTTCGGCGCGACCGCACAGACGTTCGTCGGTCGGGCGCGATATGACCTGTACTCGGAGTCGTATCTGGGCGCCATCGCCACATCGCGGGAGTTTGGCATCGAGCACAACCGCGTGGGCGGCGTCGACGGTCGTTTCCGCCTGGGGCGCACGCACCGGGTCAGCTTCCTGGCGGCCGGGTCCTCGACACGGATCGATGAGGAGGGCGGCCTGAGCGGACCGGTGCTCGAGGCCGACTACACCCGACAGGGTCGCAACCTGGGATACGGCGCCTCGTACAGCAGTGTCGACCCGGAGTTCCGGACCGCGACCGGTTTTCTGCCCCGGAACGACTATCGCCAGGCGACCACCAACGTGTCGTATCGCTGGTGGCCCGAGTCGGCGCTGATCACCTGGGGGCCCACGCTGAGCTATCTGCGCCTGTACGACCACGCCGGGGTGCTGGAGGACGAACAGCTCCAGGGGCGGGTCAGCATGTCGTTCCAGAACAACATCTCGCTCAACGGCACCATCAGCCGAGATCTCGAGCGGTACAACGAGGTTGACTTCCGGAAGCACGGATACGGGTTCTTCGGGGTCGTCAGTGCGCGACTGCTCTCCGTCGTCGGCGGTTTCAACTGGGGCGACGGCGTGCTCTTCGGCGACAACCCGTATCTCGGGCGATCGATGACGGGCAACGTCCTGATCAGTGCGCGGCCGACCTCCCGGCTGCGGGCCGAGTTGACCGGCATCTTCAGCCAGTTCGTCAATCCGGCCAACGATTCCGAGGTGTTCGACGTCAAGATCTTCCGGACCCGGGCGACCTATCAGTTCAGCACCAGGCTGCTCCTGCGCCACATCCTCGAATACAACACCTCGGCCGTGACGCTCGGCAACAACCTGTTGCTGACCTATCGCATCAATGCGGGCACCGTCGCGTTTCTGGGCTACGACGACCGCTATCGGCAAGGGGAGCGCATCGACGAGCTCCTGTTCCCGACCGAGGCGCTCAAGCGCACGAATCGGGCCGTGTTCGCCAAGGTGTCGTATCTGTTCAGGTACTGACCACTCCTGAAACGGGTGGTGTGTGAGACCGGTGTTCACAGGGGCCGGGCGAATCGCGTCCGGACGCGATGATTCGGGACAGGGCGGGACTATTCCGAACGCACGACGATCCGGTTGAACGCGCCTTCGGAGTGCACCCGATAGGCCGGACCGCCCGGCGGGCGGGCCCCCGAGCGACGGTCCACGAGGTTGATGAACCCGTCGGTGGAGACACGCACTGGAGTGTCTTCGGGGACCACCAGCTCAAGGTGGTTGAAGGCGCCCTCCATGTCCACACGCGTATCGGCAGACGGCGCGCCCAGGTGTAACGTGATGTCGTTGAAGGCGCCGTCCAGACCCACGCGCGTGACGTCAATCGTCTCGAGATCCAGTTGCCCCGCGACGAATGCGGACGCCAGGCGCAGCGTCATCGGCAGGTCGTCGGTCATGTCCACCTCCCAGCGATGCCGCCTGCCGTTGAGGATGCGCACGCCGCCTGACCGCCAATAGCCGCCCTCGAGCTGGACCTGCGACGAATCGCCGCGATCCGAGACGTGCACGCGACCGTTGTCCGAGGGGGCAGTGCGTCCCTGAAGCAACATGCCCCGCGCCGCTGAGCCGGCGCTCAGGTGCAGGTCCGACAGCGCCAACCGGGCCTCCAGGCTCCAGGTGGCGATGCGCGGGTCACGAGCAGCCTGTACGGGTTCCCAGTCCGTGGCAACAGGGTCGGCGGGCCCCCAGGCCACGTAGCTCAAGGTGCCCACCACGAGCAGCGGCGAGAGGAGCACGGCCCACGGAGCCCTGCTGCGTTCGAACATCAGACGCAGTCCGAGGGCGATGAGCAGGACCGGCCAGAATGCGACCGCATCCAGCCAGAAGCCCGGATGCAGCAGACCCTGCGTCGAGAGCAGCAGGAACACGCCGACGCCGATCACGTTCAGTCCGCGAGCGACGCGCCGCCAGGCGATGGGAGCACTGCTCATGCCTGCTCCTCACGGGCGCGCAATACGAGGACCACGCCGATAGCTACGATGATCAGGGGCCACGCGTTGTCGAACCGCAGCCAGGAAAGCCATTGAATCCTCCAGGGGACGCGATCGACCAGGAGCATCAATCCGAGCGCAACGAGGATGGCGCCGCCAAGCATGTGCGCGCGGCCCGATACCCCTGCCTTCCGAACGTCGCTGGCGACTCGCTCGGCCGCCGCGCGCACCTCTTCCGCCACCTGCTCGCCAGGCGGCGGCTGTCCGGGGACGGGCGGTTCGCCGGCCGGCACGATCACCCAGCAGATGAAGTAGAGCAGAACCCCGATGCCGGTGGCGAAGGTCAGAAGGACGAAGCCGAGGCGCACGAGGACCGGGTCGATGTCGACGTACTCGCCGAAACCGGCGGCCACACCGCCGATCACCGCCGCGCGTCGATTTCTTGTCAGGCGTCGAGCCATGCCCACCTTCCTCGGCCGCAGCCGCCCGGCCGTGAAGGCCGTCACTTTCGATGACGAGATCGGGACCGGGGAAGTTGCGTTGATGCCGTGCGGGATGCGCCACCGATCCTGGGCAGTGGGGCTCTTGCGTTACGGTGCGCCAGCCGATGCCGTCGTCTGACCCGGGTCGCGCAGCGCCTTGTAGCCTGCCCAGACCATGCCGCCCAGCAGCATCGCCAGCAGCAGCCAGCCCATCGCGCCGGTGAACATCGCCCGGCTGAACGCCGCCCAGGTGATGGGAAACTGACTGAGCACGCCCCAGCGCTCCGTCATCCAGTGCCAGCTTGTGTGCGCCACCAGCGCGGACATGATGATGATGCCCATCCGTTCAGCGACCACGTACTTGAACAGCAGGTTCAGGGCTGGCACGAGGAGCACCAGCACCAGCAACTGGCCAAGTTCCACGCCGACGTTGAACGACAACAGTGACGTCAACAGATGGCTGCCGGCGAACTGCAGCGTCTCGCGCAGGGCGAACGAGAACCCGAACCCGTGCACGAGTCCGAAGACGAACGTGATCGCCCACCGGCGCCCCACGTTGGCGCCGGCGATGTTCTCGCACGCCATGTACACGATCGACATGGCGATCAGAGTCTCGACCAGCGGCGGGAACCACAGCGCATCCGGAGCCAGGTCGTAGGCGGAAGCGATCAGGGTGAACGAGTGCGCCACGGTGAACGCGGTCACGATGATCGCGAGTGCGCGGATCCGGCGGAACGGGATCACCAGACAGGCCAGAAACAGCAGGTGGTCGGTGCCGTCGAGGATGTGCTCGAACCCCATGACCACGAAGCGCAGCGCCGCCTGGTGCCAGCGGGGATCCAGCCTGACGAGTCCGGGGTCCCCGCGCAGCTCGAACGCGCGCTCGGCGCCCCCTGGCGGCAGGAACCGCAGCACCGTAATCACCCGCAGGCCCATCCGTTCGAGACTGGGCCGAATGGAGAACTCCGACTGGTCAGATGCGATTCGGTAGTCGAACAGGACGTCGAGGACAGCCTGCTGCCAGGGGAGCTGCGTGGTGACCGGCAGGAGCGGGCCCAGCACATGCTGGAGCGCCGCGTCGTAGGACTCGAATGCCGGGTTCGAGGGCAGCGAGACCTTGATTGCGGTGATCGCCGGCGTTTCCAGCCGGGTGCCGTTCTCGAAGATCCGGACCTCCTGGCCCATCCAGATCATGGCCGCCTCGTGCAGCTCGTTCCGGCGCCGGACCAACTCGAAATCGAGATAGCCCGGACCCGTAGTGGGGAACACCATGTCCGACAGCGCCTCGAGCGGCACCCGCACGAGCAGCCGCAACCTCTGACCTTCCGGTTTGACGAACGCCTGCACCGTCACGTCGCCCGGAATGTCGTGGGCGGACTGGGGCGCCGGGAAGGCCAGGATGAGGCCCGCAACGAGCGCGATCAGCGCCAGAGAGCCTCCGGGCCGCATGATTCCACCGGTTGTCATGGTCTGGTGTCGCAGCGGATTCGAAAATATAGCGCAATTCATCGGGATTACAAGTATACTGGCCCCTTCCGCGAAGGATCCGGGGTCCAGCCGCGTCGGGGGATCTAGCGTTCGACTTAATGGAGGAAGCCGATGAATCGGAAGCAGCATCTTCTCTTTGGAACCGCGCTGGCAGTAGCGGCGCTCGTGGTGGCTTGTGCCGGCGGTGCCGAAGAATCAGGGACCGGGGGCGGCGACGCCGCGTCGATGTTGTCGCAGAATCCGGACGACGGGGTTCCGACCTTTGAAGTCGATCCGCTATTCCCGAAGAATCTGCCGAACCACTGGCTGATGGGACCGACCATCGGCGTCGATGTCGATTCGCGCGACCACATCTGGGTCGTGCATCGCAACACGCCGGACAACTTCGTGGCCAACACCGAGATCGGGCTGGCGCAGGATCCGCCGCTTAGCGTGTGCTGTCAGCCGGGGCCGCCGGTCCTCGAATTCGACCAGGAGGGCAACCTCGTCAACAGTTGGGGCGGCCCGGGGACCGAGACCGGCGACTACGTCTGGCCGGCATCGAACCACGGCATCACCATTGACGGGATGGACAACGTCTGGATCGGCGGCAACGGTGGTCCCGACTCGCACGTCGTGAAGTTCGACCGTCAGGGCAACTTCCTGATGCAGGTCGGCACGTCGGGTGCGCGGCTGACCGGTCCGGTCAGCGAGCGGACGGGGCAGCCGGGTCTGCAGCGCGACAGCCACGCCACCGACAGTTTCGGCCGAGTGGCGAAGATCGCGGTTGACAACGAGGCCAACGAGGCGTACTTCTCCGACGGCTACTTCAACCGCCGGATGGCGGTGGTCGACATGACCACCGGCGAGATGAAGCGGTTCTGGGGCGCCTACGGCAACGAACCGGACGACGACCTCAACCTGGGCCGCTACAGCGCGGACGCCGAGCCGGCGCCGCAGTTCCGCGGCCCCGTGCACTGCGGGGAGATTTCCAACGACGGTCTCGTCTATGTCTGCGACCGCGCGGCCGACCGCGTCCAGATATTCCAGAAGGACGGCACCTTCGTCTCCGAGCATTTCTACGCGCCTGCCACGCTGTCGCAGGGTTCCACCTGGGATATCGACTTCTCGCACGACCCCGAGCAGCGCTGGATCTATCTGGCCGACGGCCAGAACATGAAGGTCTACATCATCGAGCGCGCGACGATGGAAACGGTGACGGCGTTCGGTGACGGCGGCCGTCAGCCCGGCATGTTCTTCGCGGTGCACAGCATCGCGGTCGACTCCAGCGGGAACATCTACACGACCGAAACCTACGAGGGCTCGCGTCTGCAGAAGTTCACGTTCAAGGGTTACGGCCCGGTGCCCGCCGGTGCGGAAGGTGAGAACAGCCAGGGCGTGCTCTGGCCCACGAACTGACGCCTGCGTTTCGCTGACGTGTCTTGGCGGCCGGCCCACCGTTCAACCGGTGGGCCGGCCGTTCGTTCGTACGGCGGCCCGCATGTGGACCGCGTCTAGGAGCCCGTGGTGAAACCGCGCGTAGCACCGAGCGTGGCGAGGCGCCCGCGTGGCAAGGCGTGACGAGGGAGCATATTGGGCATATGTGACCGAGGAACAACGCGGTCCAGGCGGGATGCATCGCCGCGCGAATGCCGCGGGGCTTTCACCACGGGCTCCTAGCCGCGTGGTATCATCCGCGCGGTTTCATGCTGGGTTGGGAGGTGTCATGCGCCGCATTGGTTCACGGTATACAAGTCTGTTCGCCGTCTCTGTTGGTGTGCTGCTCGCGGTGGGGGTCGGCCCGGCGACCGCCCAGGATCCACTGACCGAAGAGGACTACGGGCCCCTGATGACCGAGGTGCGGTTCGTCGTGGGTGACGCCGAGCTGCACATCGATGCGAGCTACTGGCCTGACCTGGGTGAGGATCTGGACAAGCTGTTCCCGATTTTCAGGCAGATTGAGGCGTTCTGGTCGGCGCGCGGAAATGACGGGGCCGTGGGATTGGCTCAGGATGCCATTGCCGCGATCAGGGAGATCGGGGAAGCGGGTATCGCGATGGAACAGGGCCCGGCGCGGGCCGGAATCAGGAACCTGCGGGCCGTCTGCAGCTCATGCCACGAGGCGCACCGTGAAGCGGATGGCGACGGCTATCGGATCAAGCCGGGCTCGTAACGGCAGGACATGAGCGCTGCCGTTCGTGTGGCCGGAGCCGCGCGCGTGCATCGCACAGGTGACGTTGGATTGGGGACGGCGGCTCCGCGAGCCGACCGTCCCCTTTTTTTCGTCGGAGCGAACGGTGTAGGCTACGCCGATACACGTAACCGGGCATGGTGCCCGAACAGACACACAGGAAAGGGGTCTGCCATGCGGAACGTCCACTGCAGACGGCGGTCGTCGGTAGTCGCCATCGTGCTGTTGAGCCTCGCCGCAAGCGCGGGTGCGCAGAGCCGCGCCCAGGGCGAGGTCACGGACGATTGGGGCAACGCGCTTGCGGGCGCCACCGTTCTGGCCGAGCCGGACGGCGCGTCGGGCGGACCGCAGGAGACGACGACCGACGACAGCGGCGAGTTCCTGTTCGTCGGGCTGGCCACCGGCCGCTGGTCGTTCACGGCGACGATGAACGGATACCAGGGGATCCGGCAGATGAGCCAGGTCAGACAGCTCGCCAGCGGCCGTCCCATCGAGTTCGAACTGCCGGTGCTGGCGTCCGGCGGGCGGTTCCGCGAACGGACCGAATTCGAGGCCGAAGGGGGAACCCCCAGGTTCCGGTTCGAGGAGGATGGGAAGTTCGAGTTCGAAGATGCGAACGGCGAAGGCGAGGGCACCTACGGCATGGTGGAGGAGAGCGCCATCTTGATCGTCCGCGACTACGATGGACCGGACGACAAGTTCAACATCGCCACCCCCCTGGTCCTGCAATTCGACAGCAGCCTGTTCAACAGTCTGACCCACGACGGCGTCCAGCTCTCGAAGAAGTAGATCCTGATGATGACACGCGCGGTCGTGTGCCGGTGGCGGCGAGTTCCGGTCTGGTTGCTGGCGGCTGCCTTGGCGGTGTCGACGCCGTCGGCCGCCGAGGTCGTACGTATAGAGATCACCTCGCGTGAACCGTTCGGCGAGAGCGTCGATGCGAGGATCGGTCCCTACGAGCGGCTCCGCGGGCGGGTCGTGTACGCGCTCGATCCCTCGCATGAGGCGAATGCCCGCATCGTCGATCTCGACCTGGCGGTGACCGATGGCGAGGGGCGCGTCCAGTTCTACGGCGACATCGAAATCATCGCACCGGTGGACCGCGCGCAGGCCCAACCGACGCTGCTCTACGTCGTCAACAACCGCGGCCGCCGTACCTGGGGTGCCGAACCGTTCTTTCTCAGCCGCGGCTACGTCACCGTCTCGAGCGGCTGGATTGCGCAGGTCCCCGTCTCCGGGGACGTGCTGCGGCTGGAGGCGCCGGTGGCGCTTGACCCGAAGGACCAGATACCGGTCGTCGGGCGTGTCCGCGCCGAGTTGACGACCGATGCCGCGACGGACCATCTTCCGGTGTCCAACCAGCTCGCCTACGAGCCCCTGCGCGGCAGTCTGGCGGAGGCGACATTGACTCGGCGCCTGCGCGAAGCGGATACCCGCGAGCCGATCGCCAGAGAGCATTGGCGGCTAAGCCTGCGCTACGACGGGCTGGACGAGGGGAGCGGTCTGGTCGAGCTCGATATGACGCTCGACGGGGGCTTCGAACCAGGTGTGCTGTACGAGTTGATCTACGAGGCGCGCGGATCGGTGGTGCAGGGGACCGGATTTGCCGCCATGCGCGACCTGGTGTCGTTCCTCAAGCATGACCGGTCCGACATGAATCCGTTGCGCGGCTCCGCTGGCGGCCCGCTGGCGGCCCGCGCCATCGGCCAGGGGTTGTCGCAGAGCGGCCGGGCGCTGCGGATGTTTCTCCATGAAGGGTTCAACGCGGACGAGCAGGGGCGGCAGGTGTTCGACGGTCTGATGCCGACCATCGCAGGCGCCGGGCAAGGGTTCTTCAATCATCGGTTCGCCTCGCCGACCCGGGCGGCCACGCAGCACGGCGGCCACCTGTTCCCGGCCGACCTGTTTCCGTTCACCTATGGCGACGAGACCGACCCATTTACCGGGCGCACCGACGGGCTGCTGCGCCGCGCCCGCGCCAGCGGGACGACGCCGAAGGTGATGCATCTCGATACCTCGTCAGAGTACTGGCATCGTAGCGGTTCCCTTGTCGTCACCGACCCGCTGGGAACACGGGACACGGTCCTGCCACCAGAGGTGCGGGTCTACGTTGTCGGCGGCGCGCAGCACAGTCCCGCGGCGCGCCCGTCGGCACGCGGTCAACAACCGCTGAATCCGAACGACTACCGGCCGTTGCAGGAGGCGCTGTTCCTGGCGCTGGATCGCTGGCTGACCGACGGCGAGGCGCCGCCGCCCAGTGTGTACCCTCGCATCGCCGGCGGCACGCTGTCGCCATGGACCGGACAGGAGGCGGGTTGGCGGCCGCTGCCCGGCGTGACCTATCCGACCGTCATCCAGCAGCCGGAACATCTGGACTACGGACCGGCGTTCGAGACCGCGCGGCGCATTGACCGGCATCCGCCAGGGCGGACCGGCGATCGGTATGGCGTCAAGGTGCCGGCGCTCGACACCGACAACAACGAGCGCGGCGTGCTGCGGCTGCCCAGGGTGGCGGCGCCGGTGGCGACCTACACCGGCTGGAATCTGCGCAACCCGGCGATCGGCGCGCCCACCGAGTTGCTCGACCTGAACGGCAGCCGCCTTCCGTTTCCCGTGACCCGCGCGGACCGGGAGGCGACCGGCGATCCCCGGCCGGCGGTCAGAGAGCGCTACACCGGGTTCGCCAACTACCGGGCCAGCTATCTCGCCGCGGCGCAGCGCCTGATCGAGGGGCGGTATCTGCTGCCTGAGCATCTGCCCGGGCTCGTGGCGGTCGCCGACGGCTATCGGCCGCTGTTCGAGGAGTGAACATGATGACGGCACGCCCCCTCCGTTGCTCGCCGGCGCTCCCGGCCGCTCTGGTTCTGTGCATCCTGTTCGTCGGCTCTGCGGTCCGATCTCAGGAACTGCCGACCGCCCCGCCCCGGCAACTCGGGCTGGCGCCCGACCGGCTCGATCAGATCGGTCTGCTGGTGCAGGATGCCGTGGACCGGAAAGAGGTGTCCGGCGCGGTCACGCTTGTGGCGCGACTCGGTCGGGTGGGGCATCTCGACGCCGTGGGGTGGCGCGATCTCGAGCGCCGCGCGCCGATGGAGACGGACACGCTGTTCCGGATCGCGTCGATGACGAAGGCGGTCACCAGTGTCGCGGCGATGCAGCTCTACGAGTCTGGCGCGTTGATGCTGAGCGATCCGGTGTCCCGCTACCTGCCGGCGTTCGCCGACATGCAGGTGCTGACCCCGGCGGGCGGCGGCGGCGACGCGGGGTATGTGCTGGAGCCGCTGCGCCGGCCGATCACCATTCGCCACCTGCTCACGCACACCTCGGGGCTCAGTTACCGGTTTCTCGCCCCGTCGCATCTGGCGCCCTTGTACATCGAGGCCGACATTACCGACGGGCTGAGTCAGGCGGGCGGCACGATCGGCGAGATGGTCGACCGGTTGGCCCGGCTGCCGCTGCTGCACCAGCCGGGCGAGCAGTTCACCTACAGCCTGGGCGTGGACGTGCTTGGGCGCATCATCGAGGTGGTCAGCGGGCAGACGCTGGCCGAGTACATGACGGCCGAGATCTTCGATCCGCTCGGCATGGTCGACACGGCGTTTCACCGCGACCCCGCGGACGCCGGACGCTACGCCGCGATCTACACCCCGGGCGCCGGCGGGATCGAGAAGGTGCCTGACAGTCCGGTCACCACCGCCGACGAGCGGCTGATCTACTCGGCCGGGTATCCCTACAGCGGGGAGCAGACCTACTATTCCGGAGGCGCCGGTCTGACGTCGACCATTTCAGACTACGCCCGCTTCCTGCTGGCGCTGTTGAACGGGGGAGAACTCGACAGGGTGCGGGTGCTCGCGCGCCGCACCGTGCAACTGATGACGCGCGACCATCTCGCCGGCCTCGGTGTGCCGCCGGGCGTCCAGAAGTTCGGCCTGGGCTTCGCGATCTCGGATGATCCGGGCGTATCCGGCGGCCCCAGGTCGGAAGGGGCGTTCGGTTGGCTCGGGTTCTTCAACACCGTCTACTGGGTCGACCCCCAAGAGCAACTCGTGGCGATCATCATGACCCAACTGTACCCGAGACAGACATCGCAACTGACCGACAAGTTCGAGGTCGCGGTCTACAGCGCGATTCTGGACTGACCGCCCGTCGTGGACGTCCCGCTATCGCAGCCTCTACTGGATTGCGCGCAGCTCCACGTCGAACACGAGCGTCGAGTTGGGCGGGATCCCGGGGCGGCCGCCGCTGCCGTACCCCAGGTTGGCCGGAATCCAGAATCGGCGCTTCTCACCGACCACCATCAACTGCACGCCCTCGGTCCAGCCGGCGATGACGCGGTCCAGCGGAAACGCGCTCGGTTGGCCGCGGGCGACCGAACTGTCGAACATGCTGCCGTCGGTGAGCCAGCCGGTGTAGTGCACCACGACATTGGACCGGGGACCGGGATGTTCCGTGCCGTCGCCTGCCTCCAACATCTTGTGCGCCAGCCCCGAAGCGGTCGTTTCGGCGTCAGCCGGCGGTGCAGCCACGTCCTCGGGGGCAGGGATGTTCTGGGCGGCGGCGGCCGTGGCGAAGCCCACCGCGGCCAGCGTCAGCGCCGCCACCCGGGTCGAGAATGATCGCGTCTGTGTCATCATGCGCGGTATCTTATCCCAAGAGGCAATCCGGGGAGCGTGTGACTGTGTACGGACAAAAGGCAACGGCGGCGGTTCGGGTTGCGGTGGCGGCTGTATCTTTGGCGCTGGCGTGCGGGAGCGCCGCGCTGGCGCAATCGCCATCCGGTGCGGCCGGTTTCTGGCCCGAGTGGCGGGGGCCGCTCGGGACCGGCGTCGCGCCGCACGGCGACCCGCCGGTGTCATGGGACGAGTCGACCAACGTGCGCTGGAAAGTGGAGACTCCGGGGCTCGGGTCGGCGACACCGGTCATCTGGGGCGACCGGCTGTTCCTGCTCAGCGCCGTACCGGTGGGGCAGCAGGTGGGGTCGTCCGGCGGTCTCTTCACCCGTTTTCGCCGGCGGATCACGGGAAGCACCGGCGCCTCGCAGGTGCAGCGGTTCGTGGTCATGGCGCTCGACCGCCGGGACGGCCGGGTGATCTGGGAACGCGTCGCGCGAGAGGAGTTGCCGCACGAAGGGATGCATCAGACCGGAACCTGGGCTTCGCCGTCGGCGGTGACCGACGGCGAGGTCGTGTGCGCGTTCTTCGGGTCGCGCGGGCTGTACTGCTACGACCTCGACGGCCGCCCCCTGTGGGAGACCGACCTGGGCGACATGCGTATCCGCCTGGGATTCGGAGAGGGTGCATCCCCGACGCTCTACCGCGACCTGCTCGTCGTGCTCTGGGACCACGAGGGCGAGTCGTTCATCGTGGCGTTCGACAAGCGTACTGGGCGTGAGCGCTGGCGGACGCCGCGGGACGAGATGACCTCCTGGAGCACGCCGCTGGTGGTTGAGGTGGAGGACGGCGCGCAGGTGGTGACCAGCGCCACCGGCGCCGTCCGGGCGTATGACGTCGAGACGGGGCGACAGGTGTGGCAGGACGAAGGGGTCACCATGAACGCCATCCCGTCGCCGGTCGCGGCGGACGGGGTCGTGTTCGTGACCAGCGGGTATCGCGGCAACCGGCTGGCCGCCATCGATCTCACCACCGCCAGGGGCGACATCAGCGGGTCTGCCGCCGTGCTCTGGTCGGTCGATCGCGATACCCCGTATGTGCCGTCCCCCGTGTTGCACGACGGTCGGCTGTATCTGATCAAGAGCAACAGCGGTATCTTGACGAGCCTGGAGGCCGGGACCGGACGAATCGTCTACGGACCCGAACGGTTGCCGGGTGTCCGCAGCGTATATGCCTCGCCGGTCGTGGCGAACGACCGCGTCTACGTCACGAGCCGTGAGGGGACGACACTCGTCCTGCGGGCCGGCCCCGACTTCGAAGTGCTGGCGACGAACGTGCTCGACGACGGGTTCGACGCCTCGCCGGCGATCGTCGATGGCGAGATCTACCTGCGCGGGCGGCGGTTCCTCTACTGCATCGCGGCCGACTGATCATTCGGCGCTCGGTCTGTCGTTCACCGTCACCGAACGAGCAGCCACGGCCAGCCTGCGCCGGCGGGCGAGGCCGGCCGGTGTCCGGCGCTATAATCAGCGCTTGCATTTCAAGGTCAGCGACTCGTGAAAATCACCTACGTGACGGCCGGCGCGGGTGGGATGTACTGCGGCAGTTGCCTGCGCGACAACGCGCTCGCGGCGGCGTTGAGCCGGCGAGGGCACGACGTGACCCTGTTGCCGCTCTACACCCCGACCCGCACCGACGAGCAGAATGTCAGTCAGCGGCGGGTGTTCTTCGGCGGGATCAGCGTCTACCTCGAGCAGTCCTTGTCGCTCTTTCGAAAGACCCCCTGGCTGCTCGACCGGCTCTGGGAGGCGCCCTGGCTGCTCCGCGCGGTCGCCGGCCACGGCGTCCAGACCAGCCCGACCCGACTCGGGGCGCTGACGGTGTCGGTGCTCGAGGGGGCGCACGGCCACCAACGCAAGGAACTCGACAAGCTCGTGAACTGGCTGGCGAACCAGCCGCGTCCCGACGTGCTGGACATCTCCAACTCGATGCTGATCGCGATCGCGGGTCCGTTGAAACAGGCGCTGGGATGCCCGATCAACTGCACCCTGCAGGGAGAGGACATCTTCATCGAGAGTCTGCTCGAGCCGTATCGAACGCGCGCCAAGGCGCTGATCCGGTCGCATCTGTCCGCGGTGGATTCGTTCGTGGCGGTGAGCGACTACTACGCGGCCCACATGACGCGGTATCTCGGCATCCCGGGCGCCAGGATGCATGTCGTACCGCTCGGTGTGAACACCGACAGTTTCGTGCCGCCGCCCAGCGCCCGCACTGCGCCGTTCACGTTCGGCTACCTCGGCCGCATTGCGCCGGAAAAAGGGGTGCACCTGCTGGTGGACGCCTATCGCGACCTGCGGGCGCGCGGCGAGCTGGCGGGATGCCGAATCGAGCTGGCCGGGTACCTGGCGGGTGAGCATCAATCCTACTGGAGCTCGATCGAGCGCGAGGTGCAAGGCTGGGGGCTCGCTGACGAGATCCGGTATCGCGGCGAGCTCGATCTGGACGCCAAAATCCGGTTCCTGCAAGCGCTCGACCTGTTCGTCGTGCCGGCGACCTACGACGACCCGAAAGGGATGTCGCTTCTCGAAGCAATGGCCTGCGGTGTGCCGGTCGTGGCGCCTCGCCGGGGCTCGTACACCGAGGTACTGGAACGTACCGGCGGTGGCGTGCTCGTGCCGCCGGAGCAGCTCGGGCAGCTCGAACTGACGCTGCAACAGCTCGCCGGCGATCACGTCCGGCTCGCGGAGCTGGGGCGACGAGCCGGTCTCGGTGTTCGCGAGCGGTACTCCACGGACGAGATGGCGGCCGCCGCGGTCGACGTCTACGAGCGTCTCGTGGCGTGAGCGGATTCGACCGCCGCGGCGCAATGCTCCGCCCACGTCGGCATGACCCGATCGCGCCGGGACACGATCGGGTCGCTGATCGGCCAGGCGATGGCCAGCGCCGGGTCGTTCCAGAGGATGCCCTTTTCGCCATCCGGGTTGTACGGCGCATTGACCTTGTAGAGCATGTCGGCCGGGGTGTCGCCGAGCACGCAGAAGCCATGAGCGAACCCGGGCGGTACCCAGAGCAGCCTGCCGTTCATGTCGCTGAGCTCGGTCGCGCAGGTCTGCCCGCAGGTGGTCGATGCGGGGCGAATGTCCACCACCACGTCCCAGATCCGCCCCCGCGTCACGCCCACCAGCTTGCCCTGGGCCGGCGTGCGCTGGTAGTGCAGACCGCGCACGACCCCTGGACAGGAGCGCGAGTGGTTGTCCTGGACGAAATCGACGGGCAGCCCAATCTCCCGGAAGCGGGTGAGGTTGAATCGTTCGATGAAGAAGCCGCGCTCGTCGCCGTGTACGTCGAGTTCGATGAGCAACAGGCCCTCGAGCGGCAATGGGGTCGCTTTCATCCTGGTCAGGCCGGCGGGACGAGCTTGCCCCCTGCGGCAACTGAACGATCATAACGCACCGGCCTGCCGGGCCCGGGTGCCTTGACACCGCAGGGCGGTACAGGTCTGATCGGGGCCTGACGTCGGGGCGGAACGCCGGCGCGGAGGGTGATAGGATGGCCCGTCATCTCGAACAGCGTGTTTGCCCGTCAGGAACCGGAGGTTCCATGCCACAACGTGTGTCATCTCCCCGCTGGTTCGGTGTGCTGGCCGCCGGTGTGGTCGCCGCCGCCACCTGGTCGGTGGGCGCCAGCGGATTCACGCCGGTCGAGACGCTGCCGGTGTTCGAGCCGGCGGTGGCGCGGGTGGCCGACCTGCCGCGCATGCGGTCACTGCTGGTGTCCGTCGACGGCGTCCTGCAGGTCGAACAGTATTTCCATGGCGCGTCCGCGCGGCGCGCGGCGAATCTGAAATCGGCCTCGAAGAGCATCATCTCCGTGCTGGTCGGGATTGCGCTTGATAAGGGGCATCTGGAGAGTGTGGACACCACGATCGACCAGTTCTTTCCCGAGTATCTGGACGACCCGGACAAGCGGCGCATTACGGTCGAGGACCTGTTGACGATGCGCTCGGGGCTCGAGACCACCAGCAACCGGAACTACGGGCGCTGGGTGCAGAGCGGCAACTGGGTGCGGCACGTGCTGACCCGGCCGCTGGTGGCGCCGCCCGGCACCCGGATGATCTACAGCACGGGAAGCACCCATCTGCTCTCGGCGATCATCACGAAGGCCTCCGGCATGAACACCCACCGCTTCGCGCGGCGCCATCTCGGCCAGACGATGGGCATCTCAGTGCCGCGCTGGACCGCCGATCCGCAAGGCATCCTGTTCGGGGGCAACGAGATGTCGATGACGCCCCGGGACATGCTGGCGATCGGCGAGATGTATCTCAATTGCGGGCGGGTCGGGACGACGCAGATCGTGTCCGAGGAGTGGGTGCACACCTCGATCCGCGCCCACGCCACGCGAACCCGCAGCCCCGATCGCGCCTACGGCTACGGCTGGTGGGTGCGCGACCTGGAAGGCTACGACGCGTTCTACGCGTGGGGCTACGGGGGCCAGTTCATCTACGTGGTGCCTGATCTGCGTCTGGTCACGGTGATGACATCGTCCCCCGATCCCGGCGCCGAGTTGCGGGCGCATCGGCGTTCGCTGTACGACCTGATGGAAGATGAAATCGTCCCGGCGGTAGCGTCCGGGGTGTGATGCCCCCGTGGCCCGTACCGGGCGCGGTCCGATGCGCCCGGGCACCGCGGGAGCGATGCGGTCACGGGCTGACACCAGGCAGGAGGTCCGGCATGGCTCGATACGTGCGGCAGATTCTTGGACGGACCGGTTTCGCGCTGGTCGTCACCGCGCTGGCCGCGAACGCCGTGGCGCAGCAGGGTGCGCAGAACGGCGAGTGGCGGCACTACGGCGGTGACGAGGCCAATACCCGCTACTCGCCGCTCGATCAGATCAACGGGGACAACTTCAATGACCTCGAGCTGGTCTGGCGGATGAAGACCGACAACTTCGGTCCGGCGCCGGAATACAACTTGCAGTCGACGCCGCTGATGGTCGGCGGGGTCGTGTATACGACCGCCGGCACCCGCCGCGCGGTTGTGGCGGTCGATGCCGGCACCGGCGAGTATCTGTGGATGCATCGGCTCGACGAAGGAGAGCGCGGGTCAGCGGCGCCGCGCCGGCTCTCTGGTCGAGGGCTGGCATATCGTGACGACGGCGGCGCCGGTCAGATCATCTACGTCACGCCCGGCTACCGGATGATTGCGCTTCATGCCGACACCGGACAGCGTGTCTCCAGTTTCGGCGACGACGGCATCGTCGACCTGATGCAGAACATGGACCAGGAGATCGACCCGATCTCGGGCGAGATCGGGTTGCATGCCACCCCGCTCGTGGCCGGCGACACCATCGTCGTCGGGGCCGCCCACGTGCCGGGCGGCGCACCGGAATCGATGCGCAACACCAAGGGCTACATCCGCGGGTTCGACGCCGACAGCGGCGAACGCAAATGGATCTTCCACACGATTCCCGGCGGCGACGAATTTGGCAACGACACCTGGTTGAACGACTCCTGGCGTTACACCGGCAATGCCGGAGTCTGGGGGCAGATCAGCGTCGACCTCGAGCTGGGCATGGTCTATCTGCCGACGGAGATGCCGACCAACGACTACTACGGCGGTCATCGGCACGGGGACAACCTGTTCTCCGACAGCATCATCGCCGTCGACCTCGAGACCGGCCAGCGGCAGTGGCACTTCCAGGCGATCCATCACGATGTCTGGGACTGGGATTTCCCGTGCGCGCCGGTGCTGGCGGACGTCGAGATCGAAGGACGGCCTGGAATCACGAAGATCATCGCGCAGCCGAGCAAGCAAAGCTGGTTGTATGTCCTCGACCGGGAGACCGGCGAGCCGATCTGGCCGATCGAGGAACGCCCGATGTCGCCGTCCGACGTGCCGGGGGAGTTGCTGGCGTTGACCCAGCCGTTTCCCACCCGGCCGCCCGCCTACGATCGGCAGGGGGTGAGCGAGGACGATCTGATCGACTTCACTCCAGCGCTGCGGGCCGAGGCGCTCGAGCGCGTCTCGAACTTCCTGATGGGCCCGATCTTCACACCGCCGGTGGTGGCAGATCCTGACGGTCCCTACGGCACGCTGATGCTGCCGTCGACCGGCGGCGGCACCAACTGGCCGGGCGGGTCCATTGACCCCGAGACCGGCATCTTCTACCAGTACTCCTTCACCCAGATGGTGTCGCTGGGGCTCGTCAACGACCCGGTCCGCTCGGACATGGACTTCATCCGCGGCAACCCTCCCGGCGTGGCGCCGGCCGATCGCGCACTCACCATCCGGGGGCTGCCGCTGGTCAAGCCGCCGTGGGGCCGCATCAGCGCGATCGATCTCAAGACCGGCGACATCATCTGGCAGATCGCCCACGGCGCCACGCCGGACAACGTGCGCGAGCATCCCGACCTGCAGGGCATCGACATTCCTCGGACCGGCCGCAGTGGCCGCGTAGGGACGTTGATCACCACGACCCTGGTGATCGCCGGCGAGCCCGGCACCGTCACGATGCCCTCGGGAGCGCGCGGCTCGATGTTGAGAGCGTATGACAAGGCGACCGGGGCCGAGGTTGGTGCGGTCGCGATGCCGCTGGGCGTCACCGGGTCGCCGATGACCTACATGCAGGACGGATCGCAGTTCATCGTCGTCGCTGCCGGCGGCGGCGGCCAGGCCGGCGAATTGCTCGCTTACCGGCTGGTCGACTAGCAGCCCGTGGTGAAACCCCGCGTGGCACCGAGATTGGCGCTGCGCCCGCGTGGCAAGGCGCGACGGCGATGCAACGCGCGTGACAGCGCTACGACTCGGCGCCCGCGCGGGCGGCGCGCTCGCGGTCACGCAATTCGCGCCGGAGGATCTTGCCCGACGGCACCTTCGGGATGGCGTCGATGAACTCGACCTGACGGACCTTCTTGTGCGGCGCGACGCGGCCGGCGACGTGTGCCATGATCTCGTCCGCCGAGACCTCCGCGCCCGGTCTCACGACGACGAACGCCTTCGGAATCTCACCGGCCTCCTCGTCAGGCACCGGAATCACGGCGGCGTCGGCGACCGCCGGATGCGCCTGGATGACCCCCTCGATCTCGGCCGGAGCGACTTGCATTCCCTTGTATTTGATGAGCTCCTTGGCCCGGTCGACCACGTACAGGTAGGCGTCCTCGTCGGCGTAGCCGATGTCGCCCGAGTGCAGCCAGCCATCCTCGTCGATCATGTCCCGGGTGGCGTCGGGATTGTTGAGATACCCCTTCATGACCTGCGGGCCGCGGATCCACACTTCTCCCAACTGCCCGGTCGCGGCGTCGGCGCCGTCCACGAGGTCGATCACGCGATATTCGGTGTTCGGCAGGACAAACCCGACCGACGTGTGCTTGATCTCCCGGTCCTTGCCGTTGGCATGAGTCACCGGGCTCGTCTCGGTCAGCCCGTAGCCCTGACGCAGCATCACGCCGTGCCGTTCGATGCACGCTTTCGCGACCGGTTCCGGCAGCGGCGCGGCGCCCGACAGGATGTTGCGCAGCTTCGACAGGTCGTAGTTGTCCACCAGCGGGTGCCTGGCCAGCGCCAGGACGATCGGGGGCACCAGATAGGCCATGGTGACGCCATGCTTCTGCAGCAGCGCGAGGAACTGCTCGAGGTCGAAGCGCGGCATCGTGACGATGGTGGCGCCGGCCCGGAGTGCGCCGCTCATGATCACCACCATGCCGTAGATGTGGTAGAACGGCAGGATTCCGATCAGCACCTCCTCATCGGACAGGCGCTCGACCGAGTGCGTCTGACACAGGTTTGCGACCAGGTTGTGGTGCGTCAGCATGACCCCTTTCGGCAGACCGGTGGTGCCGCTCGAGTAGGGCAGCGAGACGAGATCCTCCAGTGGATCGATCTCGACCACCGGCGGCGCTTCACCCTCCTGAGCGAGCGCGGCGAACGGGGTGGCGCCCGGCGCCTCGCCGAATACGAAGATCTCCTCCACGCTGGTACCCGCAACCGCCTGCTGCGCCTTGTCGAGGAACTGGGGAATCGTGACCAGGAACTTCGCCTTCGAATCGGTGAGCTGACGTTTCAGCTCGTTCGCCGTATAGAGCGGATTGACCGTCGTGCAGGCTCCGCCCGCGGTCGCGACCCCGAAGAACGCGATGGCGTACTCGGGGAGATTCGGGCTGTAGATGGCGAAGACGTCGTGCTTGCCGAAGCCGCGCGCCGCCAGACAGGCGGCCGTGCTCCGCACCGCCTGCACGAGTTGTCCGTAGGTGATCGTGCGTCCGGTCGGGCCGTCGATCAGGGCGGCCTTGCCGGCGAACCGCTCAGCGTGCTCGAACAGGAAGTCCTGGAGCGGTACGTTCGGGATGGCGACGTCGGGGTAGGGACTGCGATAGATCATCGTCGTCTCCGCATGCGCGTGTCCGGGCGCAGCGCCAATCTCGGTGCAACGCGGGGTCTTACCACGGGCTGCTAATAGGGTATGCCAGCGCGGCCCATGGTCCAAGAACGTGTGCAACGGCGGGAACTCGCGCCAGGTGTCATTTCGAACTGGTGCGGTGCCGCGCACTGCCAGGCGGTCGCCGCAGCGCGCACTGTCAGGCCACACAGGTGCCGCCGTCGACGGGAATGACCGCGCCGTTGGTGTAGGCGCCGGCTCGGGACGCCAGATAGATCGCGATGCCAGCCATCTCCTCGGGGCGGCCGATACGTCCCAGTGGACAGTTCCGCTCGATGTCCGTCCGGAACCGTTCGAGCGACGCCCTGGTCATCCTGCTCTCGAAGAATCCCGGTGCCACGGCGTTCACGGTGATGTGGCGCGGTGCGAGCTCGAGGGCGAGCGCCGCCGTCAGGTGGTGGACCGCCGCCTTGCTCGCGGAATAGGGAAAGGTGCCGGTGCGCAGTACGGTCGGCGCCTTGATGCCATCCATCGATCCGATGTTGATGACCCGCGACGGGTCGTCCGGGCGGGCCGCGGCGGCGAGCAGCGGCGTCAGATCGCGGGTCAGGAAGAACAGCGCCGTCAGGTTGAGATCGAGCACCTTGCGGAAGCCGTGTTCCGGGAACTCCGCGTAGGGCGCGCCCCAGGCGGCGCCGGCGTTGTTCACGAGGATGTCGAGTCGGGGGGTCCGTTCTCCGAGCGCTCGGACCAGACGTGTCCGGTCGTTGTCATCCGCGACGTCGGCCGGCAGGGAATGGCAGGGGCCGTGCGCCGACAGTTCGGCGGCCACCTGCTCGCAGACCGCCGTCTTGCGCGCCGATATGTATACGGTCGCGCCGGCCTGCAGATAGCCCTCGGCGATCATCCTGCCGATGCCTCGCGAGCCTCCGGTGACCAGCGCGGTCTTGCCGGTGAGATCGAAGAGGGTCGATACGGTGATCGTGGCGGCGGGCGTCACGGCGTTTCTCTCTCGCCGGGCGTCAGTCCTGGTTCGCGAGCGGGATGAACAGCGAGATACGGTCCTCGCTGCCGACGGCCCGCGAGATGTGTCCCTGTCCGGTCACGTCCTCGGCCAGCAGGATGTGTCCGGGGTGAAGCTGAATTCTGGTGCCGTCCCCGATTTCCACCTCGCTCGTGCCGCTCAGGGTGATGACGTATTGCTTGCGCGGCGCCGTGTGCCAGTCGATGAAGTAGTCGGGAGACGTGCGCCGGAACTGCAGGCTGGTGACGTCGACCGGCTCCGACAGCTCGGTGGCGCCGCGCTGCGCGCCGAGCGGCACCTCGTATTCCTCGGCGTGGGTCTTGTCGTCCGGACCGGTATAGATGCGGGTGACCCGGATCGGGGAGCGCTCCTGGGCGGCGGCGTGGATCTCGCCCGTCCAATGCAGGCCGACGAACGCCAGGGTCGGTATCCATCCGAGCGCAACGATTACGGTCGCGATCCTGCGTGCTGGTCTCATGACGGTCTCCAGTCTGCCTCTGTCAACGGTGAGCCTGCGCTGATTATAGCGTCCACTCCCGTGGCAAGAGTCCCGCTGCATGTGACCGGCGCTGTATCCCGTCGAGCGGCCCGCCGGAGCCAACTATGGTAGGGTCCGGGAACGATCATGCGCGACTCCCCGCTCCTCGAGCGCGTCGGACTGCACCGACCGGAGTTGCGCGCCTGGGCGATGTACGACTGGGCCAACTCCGCGTTCATGGCCACGGTCGTGACGGCAGTGTTCCCAATCTACTTCGCGTCGGTGGCGGCTGCCGATCTCGAACCGGTCGACGCAAGCGCCCGTTTCGGAGTGATCACGACCATCGCACTCTCTATCGTCGCGGTGCTGGCACCGGTGCTGGGCGCTATCGCCGATGTGGCCGCCATCAAGAAGAGGATGCTCGGCGTGTTTCTGGCGCTCGGTGTGGTGGCGACCGCCTGCATGTTCTTCATCGGCCGGGGCGACTGGCTGCTGGCGGCCCTGCTCTTCGTGCTGGCCAACATCGGCGCGACGGCCAGCTTCGTGTTCTACGACTCGTTGTTGCCGCACATCGCGCGCACCGACGAGATGGACCGGGTCTCGACGTCGGGGTACGCGCTCGGATACCTGGGCGGCGGGGTGCTGCTGCTGGTGAATCTGGCCTGGATCCAGCGGCCCGACCTGTTCGGGTTGAGCGGGGCGGAGATTGCCAGTCGGCTGTCGTTCGTCAGCGTTGCAGTCTGGTGGCTCGCGTTCTCGATTCCGTTGTTCCGGACCGTCCCGGAGCCGCAGAAGGCGTTGGAATCTGACGAGCGTGCCGGACAAAACCAGCTTCGCGCCGCGTTCATACGCCTCGGAGAGACCTTGCGGGAGCTGCGAGGCTACCGGCAGGCGTTTCTGATGATGATGGCGTTCCTGGTCTACAACGACGGTATCGGTACGATCATCCGGATGGCGGGGGTGTTCGGCACCGAGATAGGGCTCGATCAGGCCGACATCATCACTGCCTTCGTCCTGGTGCAGTTCATCGGTGTGCCGTTCGCCTTTCTGTTCGGACAGGTCGCCGGCTGGCTGGGGGCGAAACGCGCGATCTTCCTGGCGCTGGCCGTGTACACCGTGATCAGTATCCTCGCGTACGGCATGACGACCGCCGCCGAGTTCTATACCCTGGCCGTCATGGTCGGGATGGTGCAGGGCGGGAGTCAGGCGCTCAGTCGGTCGCTGTTCGCCAGCATGGTCCCCAAGCACAAGTCCTCGGAGTTCTTCGGCTTCTTCGGTGTGTTCGAGAAGTTCGCCGGCATCGTCGGTCCGGGCGTCTTCACGATGATGATCCTCGTCACGGGGTCGAGTCGCGGCGCCATCCTGTCGATTATCGCGTTCTTCGTCATCGGCGGTCTGCTGCTGGCCCGGGTCGACGTAGGGGAAGGGCAGCGGGTGGCGCGCGCCGCCGAGGCGGATCTGCGCCGGGGCTGACCTGCCGCGCGCCGGCGGTCCGTCCGCCGCGGCGGAGGTCAGTCCGCGGCATTGGAGACGGGCGCCGGGACGACGCCCTCGGCCTCGAAGACCTCGCGCGCCAGGCGAAATGCCTCCACCCCGGCCGGAATGCCGCAGTACACCGCGACCTGCAGCAGCGTGTCCCGGATCTCCGCCACCGTGCAGCCGTTGCGCACCGCGCCGCGCACGTGGGTCTTGAATTCGACGCCGCGGTTGAGGGCGGCGATCATGCTCAGGTTGATGAGGCTCCGTTGCCGGTCGCTGAGCGTGGTCCTGGTCCAGACCGTACCCCAGCAGTACTCGCTCACCAGGTGCTGAAACTCGGCGTTGAAGCTGTCCAATCCGTCGAGTGCGCGGTCGACATACGCGTCGCCCAGCACCTTCCGTCTGGCATGCAGCCCCTTGTCATGCAGCGTCGTGGACATCGTCGTGGTCTCCTCTGCGGTTCGTTGCGGGCCGCGAGTGTACCATTCACGGCGGTCACGGCCGGCGACCGCTGCGCCGGCGCCATGGCGGCTGGCCGGCCAGGGTGTGAGAGGAGACGCATGGATTTCACGTTGAGCGAGGAACAGCGGGCGCTGCAGGCGGCCGCGCGGGCGTTTGCCCGCGGCGAGATGACCGCGGTGGCCGAGCGGACCGAGCGCGATGCCGTGCCGTTGTCGCGCGACTGGGTCAAGCGCTACGCCGAGATGGGCTTTCTCGGTGTGAACGTGTCTGCGAGGCACGGCGGGCTCGGACTCGGGAACGTGGACGCGTTCCTCGTGCTGGAGGAGTTCGCCAAGGTCTCGTCGGCGGTGGCGTTCCCGATCTTCGAGTCGGTGGCCGGTCCTGTGCGCGCGCTCGAGCACTTTGCGGAGGACGCGCTGAAACAGCGGGTGATTCCCGCCGTCTGCCGGGGCGAGATGATCGTCGCCGTCGCGATGTCGGAGCCGGACGCCGGTACGGCGCTGACCGATCTGCGAACGCGGGCCGAGCGGCGCGGAGACCGGATCGTGATCAACGGCGCCAAGCGCTGGTGCTCGGGCGGCGGCCACTCGGATGCCTATCTGGTCTATTGCAGGCTGTCCGAGGCGCCCGGCGCGAAGGGCATCGGCGCGGTCTATGTCGAGAAGGGGACGCCGGGACTCACGTTCGGCGAGCAGGAACAGCTCATGGGGTTTCGCGGCATCCCGGAGTCGGATCTCTACTTCGACGAGGTGTCGGTGCCGGCCGACCAGCTCGTCGTGCCGGCCGGCGGCTTCCCCAAGCTGATGCAGGCGTTCGACCTGGAGCGCTGCGGCAACGCCACCATGGCGCTCGGTCAGGCGTCGGGGGCGCTGGAGGATGCGCTGGTCTGGGTGCAGGAACGACGCCAGTTCGGCAAACCGATCGTCGAGTTCCAGGCGGTGCAACTCAAGCTGGCCGAGATGGCGATGCGGGTCGAATCGTCCCGGCTCCTCATTCAGCGGGCCGCGCAGAGCGCCGAGGGCGGGTTGCCGACGATCCTCGATTCGAGCATCGCGAAATGCGTGGCCAACGAGGCGGCCCGTGAGGTGACCAGCGCCGCGGTGCAGCTCATGGGTGGCTACGGCTACTCGCGCGACTACCCGATGGAGCGGCGCATGCGTGATGCGTGGGGCTGGGGTATCGCCGGCGGCACCATCGACATCCAGAAGGTGAACATCGCCTCGGCACTCGTTGGCCGGCGGTTCAACCAGCGTCGATGACCCCCTCCGCCGCCGCTCCGGGTCAGCCGGGAAACCGCTCCAGCTTCTCCCGCCGTCCTTCGCGAAGCGGCGTCCGCGCAGTGTTCAGCACCATCCCCAGCAACGAGTAGTATCCCAGCAGTCCGACGGTGTCGATGACGCCCTGCTCGCCGAACAGCTCCACCCCACGCGCGTAGGTCGGGTCGCTGACGCGCCGGTTGTGCAGCAGCTCCTGGCAGAAGTCGTGGAGGGCCGCCTCGTCCTCGGCCATGTCGGGCGGCCGGCGTCCCTCGGCGACCGCGTCGATGATGGTGCTGGAGAGACCGACCGCCGTGGCGGCCGGCGCATGCACGTCCCACTCGAACTGCTGGCCCCAGTGGCGGGCGGTGATCAGGATCGCCAGTTCGCTCAATCGCCGCGGCAGCGCGCTGCGGAAGCGCAGATACTGGCCCACCACGTGCACCCTGCCGAGCAGTTCGGGGCTGCGGAGCAACGGGATGAAGGGGCCGTCGAATTCGGATGTGTTCCGCGTCAGCTTGAAGTCGGCTACCGCCGCGCGCTGCCGGGCCGTCATCTCGGCGTACGCTATCGGCGGCATTCGATCGGTGGGGGTCATGTCAGCTCCTCCTGCGCTCTCGGCGCCGTCGTCCGCAACAGGCCAATCGTATAATGCCAGCGGGCCGTCGCCTTCTTCAGCGTACGTCGCGGATGACGGCGGACGAGAGTCTGCGGCGCAGGCTCCTGGCAGCCCGTGGGAGCATCCCGCGGCGCACCCGCCGCGAACAATTCCGGTCGCGGACAACCGGAGCAGGCGCGCATGTCAACACAGGAACTGTTCTGCCTCAGCGGCAAGGTGGCGCTGGTCACCGGCTCGTCAAAGGGCATTGGGCGCGTCATCGCCGAAACGTTCGCCGGCGCAGGCGCCAGCGTCGTTGTCTCGAGCCGTCGTCGCGAGAGTTGCCAGCCTGTTGCGGACGACATCTGCGCCGCCGGCGGCGAGGCGGTCGCGATTCCCTGTCACATGTCACACCTGGACCAGGTGCGGGGGTTGGTCGACGCGGCGATGGCGCAGTTGGGGCGGGTCGACGTCCTCGTGTGCAACGCGGCGGTGAACCCGCACTTCGGGCCGATGGCCACGGTCACGGAGGCGGCCTACGACAAGATCATGGCCACCAACGTGAAACACAACCTGTGGTTGTGCAATCTGGTGCTGCCACAGATGGCCGGCCGGAAGGACGGATCCATCATCATCGTCTCGAGCATCGGCGGGCTCAAGGGACACGACACGCTGGGTATCTACGCGATGTCGAAGGCGGCCGATTGTCAGTTGGCGCGCAATCTGGCGGTCGAGTGGGGGCGCAGCAACATTCGGGCGAACTGTATCGCGCCGGGGCTGGTGCGCACCGACTTCGCCCGCGCGCTGTGGGACGACCCCGATCGTCTCCGGGAGGCGACGGCCACCTATCCGCTGGGACGAATCGGAGAACCGGAGGACATGGCCGGGGTGGCGCTGCTGCTGGCGTCGCCGGCCGGACGGTTCATCACCGGACAGGTGCTGGTCGTCGACGGCGGGGCGACGATCTCTTCCGGCCGATACAGCGAATGAAACTCCGCGTCGCCGGAGACCGGAGTGATAGCATGCAGCGTAGCCATGAAGGAGGCAGCCATGCGGACAGTGCGGGCATTCATCATCGCGGCGCTCGTCGTGTTGGCCGGTGCACCCGCAGTGCGAGCCCAGGTCGGTGAGACGTGGTATCGGGTTCAGATCGTGCAGGTGCGGCCTGAGAAGCTGAACGACTTCGTGGAGTTGTATCGGGACGAGATCAATCCGGCGCTGCAGAAAGGTGGCGTGCCGTGGCGCTCGGCGTGGCGGACGGGACAGTTCGGCAATACCTACGAGCGCCAGTTCATCACTCCGCTGGCGAGCTTCGCCGACCTGGACGGCGGAGGGCCGCTGGTCCGTGCGCTCGGGGCGAGAGACTACAACCGGGTACTCGACAAGCTGCGCGAATCGAGCATCGGGCGCCAGACCTACGCCGTGCAGTACCGGCAGGACCTGAGCGTGGAATCTGACGACGTCAGCGGGTTGTCAATTGCCCGCGTAACCACTGTGCAGGTGGCGACCGGACGCGGGGCCGACTTCGAAGCATTCCTGCGCGACAATGTCGAGACGTTTCGTAACGCGGGGGTCGTGTTCGGGGTGTATCAGCGCCAATTCGGTCCGGGGCCGGTGGTCTGGCAGATCGTCGAGAATCTGCGCACCTACGGAGACCTCGGTCGCGGCGGTATCCTGCGTGCGTTCGGCGCCGGTTCGAATCAGGCCGCGGTGTCGTTGAGCGAGGTGATCACCAGCGTCGAGCGTTTCGTGCTCGAGTACGACGCCGAACTGAGTTACACCGCCGCGATTGGCCTGACGAACCAGCAGGACAACTAGGTATACAGCGCATGAACCTACAACTTTTTCTATTGCTGCACCTCACCTCCGTCATTCTGCTTGCCGGTGTCACGTTCGCGGCCTTCGCGGCGCCGGCCGCCGAGCACCGGCGCACGTTCCTCATGCGGTCGGGCGTGCTGAGCCTGCTGGTCTTCATGAGCGGCTTCGGGGTCATGGGGATGATGGGGCTCGGGTTCCCCGGCTGGGCGATGGTGAAGGTCGTCTGCTGGCTCGTGCTCTCCGGTCTCACCGGCATGGCGTTCCGGATGCGAGGGCAGATCCCGATGCTGGCGACGATCGCCACCGTCGCCATCGTGCTTGCGGTGGCGATGGCGATCTACCGACCGTTCTGATCCGGCCGCCGCGACCGCCGTGGCGCTCATCAACTCGACACCCTTTCTCGCCAGATCGCGCACCCGTTCGTCGTAGCCGGCGAAGCGCTGGTCCTGTGTCTGTCCCCGCAGATACCGGATGTAGATCTGCTGGACGATGACGGCAAGCTTGAAGACGCCGAAGACGTGGTACCAGGTGACGGCGTCGAGTTGCAGACCCGTCCTGCGCGCATAGCGCTCGACCACCTCGTCCCGCGTCGGGAACCCGGCGTGGTCGGTCGGCATCCGCGACACGTAATGCCAGCGCGGGTCGTCCCCCGCCTCGTTCCAGAAGTTCAAGAGATAGCCGAGGTCCATCAGCGGATCGCCGCGGGTGGTCATGTCCCAGTCGAGCACGGCGACCGGTGTGGCCGGGTCGCTGGCGCCGACCAGCAGGTTGTCCAGCTTGTAGTCGTTGTGCAGGAGCGCGGTGACCTGCGCCGCGGGCGCCGACGCCTGGAGCCATCCCAGTACACGGTCGATGTCCGCGACATCCGTGTGTTTTGCCGCGTGCCAGCGCCGCCCCCAGCCGTCGAGCTGTCGCTGTACGAAGCCGGCCGGCCGGCCCAGATCGTCCAGTCCGACCGCGGCCGGGTTCACCTGGTGAAGGTCGGCCAGCACGTCGACGATCATCTCTCCGATGCGGCGATTGCGTTCAGGATCGTCTTCCAACTCCGGCGGCAGTTCGCGGCGGATGACGATGCCCCGCCGTCGCTCCATGACGTGGAAATCGACGCCGAGCACGCCGGAGTCGGTACAGAGCGCGTAGCTCGCGGGCGCCAGCGGGAATGCCGCGCCCAGCCGCGCCAGCACGCGGTGTTCCCGCCGCATGTCGTGCGCGGACGGTGCGACCGGGCCCAGCGGCGGACGCCGCAGCACGTACTCGGTGTCGTCGAACTGCAGGAGGTAGGTCAGGTTGGCGTGACCGCCGCCGAACTGCCGGATCGCCAGCGGGCCCGCCGCGTCAGGCAGATGCGCCCGCAGCCACGGTTCGAGCCGGGTCAGGTCGAGCTGCTCGTCAGCCCGGACGGCGATCACCTCGGAGTCGGCGGCGCGGGTCACGGTGCTCAGGCGATCTCGAACAGACCGGCGGCCCCCATGCCGCCGCCGATGCACATCGTCACGACGACATACCGGGCCCCCCGGCGTTTCCCTTCGATGAGCGCGTGGCCCACCAACCGTGCGCCGCTCATGCCGTAGGGGTGGCCGACCGAGATCGATCCTCCGTCGACGTTGAGTTGCTCCATCGGGAGGCCGAGACGATCGCGGCAGTACACCGTCTGGACGGCGAACGCCTCGTTGAGCTCCCACAGATCGATGTCGTCCACCGTCAGCCCATGCCGCGCGAGCAATTTGGGCACGGCGAATACCGGACCGATGCCCATCTCGTCAGGCTCGCACCCGGTGACCACCAATCCGCGGTAGACGCCGAGGGGGTCGAGCCCGCGCCGGGACGCCTGCGCGCCGTCCATGACGACGCACGCCGACGCGCCGTCCGACAACTGGCTCGCGTTACCGGCGGTGATGCACTTGTCCTCGCCCATCACCGGTGTCAATCCGGACAGCCCCTCGAGTGTGGTGCCCGGACGGTTGCCTTCATCGCGGGTGAGGGTCACCTCTTCTTCCAGGGTCTCGCCGGTCTCCTTGTTCATGACCAGTTTGGTGGTGGTCAGCGGCACGATCTCGGCATCGAGCCGGCCCGCCTCCTGCGCGGCGGCGGTGCGTTGCTGGCTTGTGACGGCGTACTCGTCCTGCGCCTCCCGGGAGACGCCGTAGCGGGCGGCGACGATCTCGGCGGTGTCGATCATGCTCATCCACAAATCCGGTTTATGGCGCATGAGCCACTCTTCCGTGAAATGCTGCCGGTTGAGGGTGTTCTGGACGAGGCTGATCGACTCGACGCCGCCGGCGACCATGACCGGCACGCGGTCGGTGAGCACCCGTTGCGCCGCGACGCTGATCGCCTGCAGCCCCGAGCTGCAGAACCGGTTGATCGTTGTCCCGGCGGTCGTGACCGGAAGCCCGGCCCGGATGGCGGACAGGCGCGCCACATTGTGCCCGGTGGCGCCTTCCGGCAACCCGCAACCGATCACCACGTCCTCGACCTCCGCCGGTTCGACACCGGCCCGTTCGACGGCGTGGGTGATCGCGTGCGCCGTCAGGACGGCGCCGTGGGTGTTGTTGAACGCGCCTCGAAACGCCTTGCCGATCGGGGTTCTGGCGGTAGAGACGATGACTGCGTCTGGCATGGCTGAGGTTTCTCCCTGAAACACGTGGACGCCTATACTAGCAGCCCGTGGTGAAACCCCGTCGCACCGGGAACTGGTCGTCACCCTGCCGCGCCCGGTCAGCGCAGGGCGGGAAGAGGGAAAATACCGGCAGCCGCGGCCGGCGTCTGTCGCCTGTTGTCAAGGGGGATACGAGATACATGCGCGTGATCGATGGTCTGGACATGCTCGCCTCGCTGGCCGGCACGGAATTGGGAGCCAGCGAGTGGCTTGCCGTGACCCAGGAGATGATTGACCGTTTCGCCGATGTGACCCTGGACCCGCAGTGGATTCACATCGACACCGAGCGGGCCGCCCGCGAGTCGCCCTACGGGACGACGATCGCCCACGGCTTTCTCACGTTGTCGCTGATTCCTCACTTCCGCCGGCAGATTGCCGAGCTGCGCGGCGTGTCCCGGGCAATCAACTACGGGGTGAACAAGGTGCGCTTCCCGAACGCCGTGCGCGCCGGGGCGCGGGTCCGGGGTGTGCAGACCCTTCTCGCCGTGACCCGCGTGGCGCCCGGATCCATCCGGTTCAACAGCCGCTTCGTCGTCGAGATCGAGCGTGAGGCGAAGCCGGCCTGTGTCGCGGAGACCGTGACGATGGTGTTCGCATAGGCGGCCCTGGCGTCAGTCTTCGTACTTCTTCAGCTCGACCCGCGCGACGGTGCGGCTGTGCACTTCGTCGGGGCCGTCCGCCAGCCGCAGGGTGCGGGCATGGGCCCAGGCGGCCGACAACCCGAAATCCTCGCAGATGCCGGCGCCGCCATGGAGCTGAATGGCGCGGTCGATGACCCGTAGCGCCATGTTCGGCGCCACGACCTTGATCATGGCGATCTCGGCCCGCGCGACCTTGTTCCCCACGGTGTCCATCATGTGCGCCGCCTTCAGGGTCAGCAGCCGCGCCTGCTCGATCTCCATCCGCGAGTCGGCGATCTGCTGCATCACCACGCCCTGCTCGGCCAGCGTGCGGCCGAACGCCACGCGGGTTCTGGCGCGTGCGCACAGCGCCTCGAGCGCACGCTCGGCCAGCCCGATCAGACGCATGCAGTGGTGGATACGTCCGGGCCCCAGCCGCCCCTGGGCGATCTCGAACCCGCGTCCCTCACCGAGCAGCAGGTTGGCCGCCGGCACGCGGACGTCGTCGAACGTGACCTCGAAATGCCCGTGCGGCGCGTGGTCGTAGCCGAACACCGTCAACGGACGCACCAGGGTGACACCCGGCGCGTCGGCCGGCACGAGAATCATCGACTGTTGCCGGTGCCTGGCCGCCGTGGGGTCCGTCTTGCCCATGAGGATGAAGATCTTGCAGCGGGTGTCACCGGCGCCTGACGCCCACCATTTGTGCGCGTTGACCACGTAGTGGTCGCCGTCGCGTTCGATTCGCGCCTTGATGTTGGTGGCGTCCGACGAAGCGACCGCCGGCTCGGTCATCGCGTAGGCCGATCGGATACGACCCTCGAGCAGCGGGATGAGCCATTTCTCCCGTTGGGCGTCGGACCCGTACCGCACCAGCGTCTCCATGTTGCCGGTGTCCGGCGCCGAGCAGTTGCAGGCTTCCGGTGCGATCGGCGACCGCCCCAGGATCTCGCACAGCGGCGCGTATTCGAGGTTGGTCAACCCGGCGCCGAGCTCGCTCTCCGGTAGAAACAGGTTCCACAGGCCGGCCGCCCGCGCGTGCGTCTTCAGCTCCTCCATGACCGGCGGCGATTCCCAGCGGTTCGATGCGGATGCGACCTGACTGGCGTATACCGCTTCGTTGGGGTAGATCACCGCGTCCATGAAGGACAGCAGGCGCTGTTCGAGGTCCGTGGTGCGTGCGGAATAGGCGAAATCCATGTCTCGGTCCGGGTGGCTGGCGATCGCGCCGGTCGTCGGTGCGGCCGCCACAGTATAGTCCGACCGATCGCGCGTCACCGGGTCTGGTGAGGTTCGTGCCGTCGGCGGTCGGCGACCGGCTCATCTTGGAAACGCCACCGCTTCGTCACGTGGAAAAGAGAATAGACAATGAAGAACAGCGCCAGTGCGATGACATCGAGAATGGGGACAATAGACCGCGAATCTACGGACTTGTCGATGGCAGGGTCGAGCGCTGGTGCGCAAGGGTGACGCGACACTGTCGCCATGTGCGCAAGCTGCACGGCTCGACCCGCTGAAAAATGTTGCTGGACTTTTCATTCTGATCGGCGATACTTGAGAAGCAGCGGGTTGTACACAGGGCGCGGTCCAGCCGCGCGAAAGGGGAGAGTGTGATGCGAGGACGCACGATGTTGGCCGGCCTGGGTGTGATCGCGCTGGTGCTGGGCCAGGCGGGTGCCGCCGGCGCGGCGGCAGAGGAAGTGACGCCAACGTTCGCCAAGGACGTGGCGCCGATTCTGTACGACAACTGTGTGGCGTGCCATCGGCCGAATCATCTGGCGCCGATGTCGCTGATCACCTACGACGACGCCCGCCCCTGGGCGCGTGCGGTCAAGAGCAAGGTGCTTGCCCGCGAGATGCCGCCGTGGGGCGCTGACAACAGCATCCGGGCGTACAAGAACGATGCCAGTCTCACCCAGAGCGAGATCGACACGATCGCCGCCTGGGTCGATGGCGGGGCGCCCCGAGGCAACGACGCCGAAATGCCCGACGTCCCGCAGTTCGCCGAGGGCTGGTCCATCGGCGAGCCCGACCTGATTTTCGCCATGCTCGAGCCGTTCGAGGTGCCGGCGGATGGGACGGTCCCCTATTCCTACGTGACCGTGCCCACGAATCTCGAGCAGGACACCTGGATTTCGGCGCACGAGTTCCGTCCGGGCGACCGGCGCGTGCTGCACCACGTGATCGCCCAGGTCGTGGAGGACGACGGGATTCCGGCGACGGCCGAGGTGAAGCTCCAGCGTGACGGGAACAGAACCCGGGCGCGCGGCGCCAGCGTGGGCGGGTATGTGCCCAACCGGCTCGGCACCGTCTACCCGGAAGGAGTCGCAGTGCGGCTGCCGAAGGGCGCGGACATCGAAGCCCAGATGCACTACACGACTATCGGCGAACCGGTGCTGGACCAGAGCAGTTGGGGCGTGGTGCTGACGCGCGAACCGGACTCCACGCGGCGTCGGGCCGGCGGCGGACAGGTGGCGAATCTGATGTTCCAGATCGAGCCCGGCAACCCGAACTACGAGGTGACGGCCAGCCGCAAGATCGAAAACGACACGTACCTGTCGTCGATGATGCCGCACATGCACGTGCGCGGAAAGTCGGCCAAGTATATCGTGAAGTACGCGGACGGTCGTGAAGAGGTTGCGCTCTGGGTGCCGAACTACGACTTCAACTGGCAGCTCAGGTACAGTCTTGAAGAGCCCATCTTCATGCCGGCCGGCTCCGAGTTGCAGGCCGTGTTCACCTACGACAATTCGACGAACAACCGGCACAATCCGGACCCGACGTCCGCTGTGCGCTGGGGCGATCAGACCTGGGAAGAGATGATGCTCGGCTACTACGGTACGGTTGACGGTCTGACGGAGACGAACGACGAGTAGTAGCCGCGTGCCGCAGGATTTGCGATAACAAGAACGGCCGGGTCCCCAAGGGGCCCGGCCGTTTTTCGTGGCGCGCCACCGCCCGGTCCCGAGCGATCGTTACCGGCGTGCGTCGATACGCCCCAGCAGTGCCTCTGCGCGGCTGGAGTAGTCGGGGTGCTCGGCAGCCTGCCGGGCGTACGCGGTCGCCTCGTCCAGCATCTGCGCATTGGAAAAGCCGAGCGCGGCGTTGTAGGCCGAGGTGGCGGCCTGCCGCCGGGTGTTCGCCAGTTGCGCCTCGCGACGCGGAATCAAGCGGGCGCGCCGGTCTTCCGCGATCGCGGGGTCTTCACGCAGACCCTCGAGTTCCGCCGCGCGCAGCCGCGCGAACGCGGCATAGCAGCCGTTCGCCCGGTCGAACGCCCGCCCGGTTTCCGGCCAGTCAGTCTGCAGGATGTACATGCGCCCCAGGTGGAAGGCGGCGTCACACGCGTTGGCGTTCAGTTGCAGCGCGGTTTCGAGATCTTGCCGGGCGTCCTCCAGACGGTCCTCCTCGATCGCGATCTGACCCGACAGCGTCAAGACCGCCGCGTCCCTGTTGTAGCTCTTCGCCCGGTCGATGTCTTCACGGGCGAGCGCAATCGAATCCAGGCTGAATCGGTTCCAGGCGCGCCAGAAGTAGGCGTCCCCCATGTACCACGTGCCCAGTTCGATCATCCGGTCCAGCAGGGGAATTGCATCGGTAAACCGATCAAGATAGCTCAACGCCTTCGCCTTGCCCAGCAGCGTTTCGCGCTGGTCCGTCACCAGCCCCAGCGTGTGGTCGTAGAAGGGAACACTGGCTTCGTAGTCTTCGGCCTCGAGGGCGAGGTCCCCCAGCGACAGCGCGGGCGCGGGCCAGTCGGGCCACTCATTGTATGTTTCCTGAAAGTGGAACTCGGCCAGACCGGGGTCGCCGTCGCGCTGGGCCAGGCGGGCCAGGAAGAACTTCATCTCGGTGAAGCGCGGCTCGAAGGTCAGGACGGCCGACAGCTCCACCATCCCGCCGGTACAGAGCGCGTAGCGGTAGCGCACGAACAGGTCGCCGTCATGCGCGGACAGCAACTCGTCGAGTTCCGGATGTTCAGAGAGCCAGCGTTCGTTGCAGTTGAGCGTGAGATACAGGTAGGCGGCCAGCGGGTTGGCGCCCACTTGCGGCTGCAGTATCGCGTTCCACGTGTCCCGCCACCTAAAGGCGACGGTGCGCTCGGCGGTGTTCGCATCGAGGAGCAATTTCGGGACACCGACGCGCTGCCAGGCCGTCGTCCGGGCGATTTCGACATAGGTCGACCACTCGTCCGGCGCGGTGACGCGGCTTGCCAACTCGGCGGCGCGGTCGAACGACCCGCCTGCGGGCAGCCCGAGTTCGCGTTCCCGCATGCCGATCAGCAGCGTCGTGCGAAACAGGCCTGCCGTGACGGCGGTCTGGTCCGCCGTCGTCTCGACGAGGTCTTCATGGAATGCGCGCGCCTCGAGCAGACAGCGGTAACAGCCCCGGGACTCCAGCGCGGCGGCGGCGGCGATTTCGGCATCGCCAAGTGGCGGCAGCGTGGGCACTACCGGCGGCGGTGCGGCGGCGCAGGAGGACAGGACAAGCAGGGTCGCCAGCGCGAGGAGTGGCCGTTGGGCTGGGGTCATCGGAGCAGTCCGTTCTGTTGTCAGACACGCTGTTAGACACCGCGAAGGTCCGAATGGCCGCGTCCGCGTTGGTCCCGCCAATCGGGCGGTGTCCGGCCGAACGGTATAATGAGCCGGACTTTCCCAAGGTTACGCCATTTCCAAGACAGACTGGCCCATCTTCGCGACCGCGCTCGCCACGCTGGCGCTGATCGCCGGACCGCTCATGGTCTGGCCCGAGGCCGGCGGCCGGATGGTCGATGTGTGGTACGAATTCCTGACCCGGCAGCTCGGGGTCGTCTATATCTGGGCGGGTACCGCCGTGCTGGGGTTCGTGCTCTGGCTGGCCTTTGGCCGATACGGCGCCGTCGTGCTCGGCACGCCTGGCCAGCTGCCCCGGTTCTCGACCGCAAGCTGGGTGTCGATGTTGTTCTGCGCCGGGGTGGCGACAGGCATTCTCTACTGGGGCACCGTCGAGTGGGCGCACTACTACGTGGGGCCGCCGTTCGGCGTCGAGCCCCGATCGGCCGAGGCGGCCGAGTGGGCCGCGACCTACGGCATGTTCCACTGGGGTCCGACCGGGTGGGCGTTCTACTGTCTGCCGACCCTGGCGATCGGTCATGCCTGCTACGTGGGCCGGCAACCGCACATGCGCGTGAGCAGCGCGTGCCACATGGTGTTGCGGCACGGGACGACCGGTGTCGTGGGACGGATCATCGACACCCTGTTCATCGTCGGGGTGCTCGGCGCCGCCGGCACCTCGCTGGGCTTCGGTACGCCGATGATCGCAGCCGGGCTCGGACGCCTGTTCGGGATCGACACCTCGTTCGGGCTGCAGGCGGCCGTCGTTGGCGTGTGTGCGCTGCTGTTCTCGGCAAGTGTGTATGTGGGGCTCGATCGGGGCATCCGGCGGCTCAGCAATGTGAACGTCGCCATCACGAAGGTGTTCCTGGTCTTCGTCCTCCTGGCCGGGCCGACGTTGTTCATCCTCAAGATGGCGAGCAACAGTGCTGGTCTGCTGGTGTATCAGTTCCTGCGCATGAACACCTGGACCGACCCGCTGGCCGATTCCCGGTTCATCGAGGACTGGACCGTCTTCTACTGGGCCTGGTGGATTGCCGTCGGTCCGTTCATGGGCATCTTCGTTGCGCGCATTTCTGAGGGCCGCACCATCCGGCAGGTCGTACTGGGGATGCTGGGGTGGGGCAGTCTGGGGTGCGCGGTGTACTACGGCATCCTGGGCAACTACGCGCTGCACCTGGAGTTGAACGGGCTGCTCGACGTGACCGGGCTGGTGTTCGAGCAGGGGGAACCGGCGGCGATTGCGGCCGTGATCGCCTCGCTTCCGGCCGGCGGGCTGGTGCTGGGCGTCTTCTGCGTCGCGAGTCTCGTGTTTCTCGCGACGACCTACGACTCGGCGGCGTACGCGCTGGCGTCGAGTGCGTCCACCGGACTGACCCATGACGAGGAACCAGAGCGCTGGCATCGCATGTTCTGGGCCTTCGCGCTGGCCCTGCTGCCGCTGGCATTGATGCGGATAGGCGGGCTCGACCCGATGCGCACCGCCTCGCTGCTGGCGTCAGTGCCGCTGCTGGTCGTGTTCGTGATGATGGCGGTATCGCTGGTGCGCGCCCTGCGCGCGAGCGCAACGTAACCGAGCCGCGTAGGGGCAACCCTTGTGGTTGCCCTGACCGGTCGGGTATGCCGTAGGGGCAACCCTTGTGGTTGCCCTGTCCGGTCCGCGGTTGCCCTGTCCGGTCCGCGGCACGTGGTGCCCCCGGCGCGATGCGCGCCCCCCCGGCCGGCTCTGTCGCCGGCGGCCAGCGTAGGGGCAACCCTTGTGGTTGCCCTGTTCGGTCCGCGGTTGCCCTGTTCGGTCCGCGGTTGCCCTGTTCGGTCCGCGGTTGCCGTGTCGGGTCCGCGGCACGTGGTGCCCCCGGCGCGATGCGCGCCCCCCCCGGCCGGCTCTGTCGCTGGCGGCCAGCGTAGGGGCAACCCTTGTGGTTGCCCTGTCCGGTCCGCGGTTGCCTGTCCGGTCCGCGGTTGCCTGTCCGGTCCGCGGTTGCCTGTCCGGTCCGCGGTTGCCTGTCCGGTCTGCGGTTGCCTGTCCGGTCTGCGGTTGCCTTGTTCGGTCTGCGGTTGCCCTGTCCGGTCTGCGGTACGTGGTACCCCCGGCGCGATGCGCGCCCCCCGGCCGGCTCTGTCGCCGGCGGCCAGCGTAGGGGCAACCCTTGTGGTTGCCCTGTTCGGTCCGCGGATGCCCTGTCCGGTCCGCGGCGACCGTTGCGCTCGGCCCGTCCCGTGGGGTATCGCCAGCAGCGGGCACCCACAAGGGGTGCCCCTACAACGGATTCGGTACGCCGGGGCGGGCACCCACGAGGGGTGCCCCTACAACGGATTCGGTACGCCGGGACGGGCGCCCACAAGGGGTGCCCCGACAACGGTGTCGTCACGCCGGGGCGGGCACCCACAAGGGGTGCCCCTACAACGGTGTCGTCACGCCGGGACGGGCGCCCACAAGGGGTGCCCCTACAACGGTGTCGTCACGCCGGGACGGGCGCCCGCGAGGTGCGCCCCTACCGATGATCGGGGACAAGGCGCCGCCGTGCAGCGTAGGGGCAACCCTTGTGGTTGCCCTGTCCGGTCTTGGTATGAAAGTTGCGACCTTGGGAATGGCAATGGACTTGTTGGATCGCGACCATAACCCAGACCACCTCCGCCAACGCCGCCGTCCGCTTCGCCTGAAGCGATACGACTACGCCCTGGCGGGCGCGTACTTCGTTACGATCGTTGTGCAGAACCGGTCGTGTCTTTTGGGTGAAGTTGTTGGCGAAGAGATTCGTTTGAACGACGCGGGGAAGCTGGCCCGCAGGGAGTGGGAGGCATTGCCGTACCGGTTCCCAAGCATCGATATTGACGCCTTTGTGATCATGCCGAATCATCTTCACGGTATCGCCATCATTGATCAATCCGTAAAGGCACCCACAGCGAGCGCCCCTACCCGGGACGGCATGACGGAAACGGTGGCAACTCCATCCAACAAGACAACCACAAGGGTATTCCCGACGTTGGGAGATGTGGTTGGCGCCTACAAATCCTTGACCACGGTCGAATATGTGCGGGGCGTCAAAATGCTGGCATGGCCCCGGTTTTCAGACCGTCTGTGGCAACGCAATTACTACGAACACGTCATACGGCACGACGAGTCGCTGCGGGAAATCCGACAGTACATCCTCGACAACCCGGCGCGGTGGGCCCTTGACCCGGAGAACCGGTAAACGCCCCACGCCCGGCTCTGTCGTCGGCGGCCAGTAGGGGCAACCCTTGTGGTTGCCCTGTCCGGTCCGTGGTTGCCCTGTCCGGTCCGTGGTTGCCCTGTCCGGTCCGTGGTTGCCCTGTTCGGTCCGTGGTTGCCCTGTCCGGTCCGTGGTTGCCCTGTTCGGTCCGTGGTTGCCCCTGTCCGTTCTGCGGTGCCCGTTGCCCACGGTCCGTCCTCCGGGGAGTCGCCAGCAGCGGGCACCCACAAGGGGTGCCCCTACAACGGTGTCGATCCGCCGGGGGCGGGCACCCACACGGGGTGGGCACCCACACGGGGCGGGCACCCACACGGGGCGGGCACCCACACGGGGCGGGCACCCACACGGGGCGCCCCTACAACGGTGTCGATCCGCCCAAGAGGCACCGTTGTCGCGCCGTGCCATGTAGGGGCAACCCTTGTGGTTGCCCTGTTCCGTGCGCCGGCGCCAGGCGCTACGGCGTCCGGTCGGGGAGCCGGACGAACTCGATATCGCGCGCCTGGCCGGCCGACAGCGTGAAACCGACGACCGCGCCGCGCGCACTTCGTCTGAATTCCAGTGCCACCCGGCGCGGGCCGGTCCAGGCAGGGAAGTCGATGCCGGCGAAACTGTCGCCACCAGTCCGGATCAGGACCAGCGGCGGCCAGCGTTCGATGCGGACGCTGAGCGCACCGTCGTCGAGACCGATGTGATGGCGCGCGTCCAGTTCCTCACTGTAGAAGCTGCCCTCGTAGTCTCCCGGGACGATCCGGGACGAGACAGCCGCCACCTCGCTGCGCTGGCCACGTCGGCGCGGCCGGGCACCGCCCGGCTCCTGAGCGGGCTCGAGATGATCTGCGAGGTAGAGATCGACGATGCCGTTCGCCAGCCGGCCCGGGTTCACGTCTTCACGATTGCAGAGCACCGCGACGGAGAGTCCGTGGTCCGGAAACCGCACGAGCTGCGCGCGAAAGCCCCAGGTGCTGCCGCCGTGGCCGTTCGTGGCCAGGCTGCGGTACTCGCCGAGGGCGAGACCGGCGCCGTAGCGCGTCGCCTGGCCAGTGGCCAGTGTGCCGGGGGTCAGCATCACGGCGGTGAAGTCAGGACCGGCCACCTGATCCGTGGTGAACGCGTGGCTCCAGCGCAGCAGGTCACCGACCGTGGTGTAGAGCTGGCCGTCACCCGCGGTGGCGAAGCTGTAGTTGTGAACCATCCGGAAGCCGTCGCCGGCCTCCGGGGCGTAGCCGGTCGCGCGGTGGGGCACGACCTGTTCGGCGTCCTCGTACAGGAAGGTGGCGGTCATGCCCAGCGGGTCGAAGATCCGCTCGCGGGCGAACGTGCCGAAGGTCTGGCCCGAGACGCGTTCCACGATGGTGGCCAGCAGCATGTAGCCGGTGTTGCTGTAGCTGTAGCGGTCGCCCGGTGGGCTGTTGAGGCCGCGCTGTCTGGCCAGCAGTTCGACGATGTCCAGGTGGCTGATCGGCGCGTAGAACTCCCGTCCGCCCAGCGCCATCAGGTTCAGGTAGTCACGCACCCCGCTGGTGTGGTGCAGCAGGTGGTCGATCGTGATCGTCTGGCCGTAGTCCGGCAGTTCCGGCAGATAGGTCCGCACGTCGTCCCCGAGCGACAGTGCGCCGTCCAGCGACAACAGCACGATGCTCGCGGCGGTGAACTGCTTGGTGACCGATCCGACATCGAAGACGGTGTCCGGGGTGATCGCGACCCCGTGGTCGAGATTCGCGAGGCCGTAGCCCTGCCCGTAAAGGACGTCGTCGCCCCGCGCGACCCCGACGGCACAGCCCGGCGCCGTGGCCGCCACCTGCTCGCTGACCAGCGCATCGACCTGTTCCCCGGTCGTGGGAGTCGCGGGGCCCGCGCACGCCGCCAAAGCCGCGGTCAGCAGGGCCGGAGCCGCGGCAGCGCATCTCTTCATGTTCATGGGGCGTCCTCGGCCAGATACGGAATCGTTTGCGGCCCTTCCGGCAATACACAGACCCGGGCGTTTGGTCCGCTGCGGTCGAGCGCGTCGAGGGTGGCGGCGCCGACATCGTCGATGGGTGTCAGATGCGCCGAGCGCACCTGCTCGTCCGAGAGGCCGCCGGCGTGCAACAACACCTGGGCCCGCTGCTGGATCTGGGCCTGGACCTGCACCTCCCACTGGTCGTGGCGATTGTGGCCCGGCGCGTTGATCATGTCCAGCAGCTCCTCCGCCGTGTCGCGCTGCGTCAGGATGTCCAGATACTCGCCGTGGTCCGGGTAGCCATCCGCGCACTCGGCGGCGCACACGATGACCCCCCACGGTTTGACCACCTGGGCCGCCGCCGACATGCCCTTCACCGCCTGATAAAGGTTCTGGTCGAGCGGATAGCCGCTGTTCGTGGTGACCACGACGTCGAAGGGGGCCGAAAACGCCTGCATCGCGTTTCGCCTGACCACGGAGCGCACGGCGCGGTGCACATCGAACAACTCGCCGGCGGCAACATGGGTGATCTGCCGATCTCGATTGATGGCGACGTCGACGCTGAAATCCACGCGGGACAGCGCCGCGATGCGGCGGATGCCGTCATGGATCGGATTGCCCTCGGTGATCCCCCAGCGGGCCCGCGGGCTGCGGATCATTTCGGCGTCGTGCAGACGCATGATCGTCTCGAACCCCGCCAGCCCGGGCGCCACCATCTTCGGGCCGCCGCTGAACCCGGCGAAGAAGTGCGGTTCGACGAACCCGGTCGTAATCCGGATGTCCGCGTCGGTCCAGGTCCGGTTCAGCCAGACCGGAATGCCCCCCTCCACCTCGCCGAGCGAGACGAGCTGGTCGTCGTCGAACGCGTCGTGCACGACGATGCGGTTGCGGTCGACGATCTCTTCGCCGAACATCTCGATGAGCTCGCCGCGGGTGGTCGCACGGTGGGTGCCGCTGGCGATCAGGATGGCGATCTGCTCGACCGGCACGTGCGACAGTTCATCCAGCAGAACCGGCAACAGGGTCGCGCTCGGCATCGGCCTGGTGATGTCGCAGACCGACACGGCGACCGTCTGGCCGGCGCCGACCAGCTCGCGCAGCGGCGCGGTGCCGGTGGGACGGTTCAGCGCCCTGCGGATTGCTTCCTGCTGGTCCGGCAGCCCGGCGACGTAGGTCGGCTCGATGACCGTCGTTCGGTCGTCCGGAAACTCGACCGGCAGCCCGCATCGGCCGTAGGCGAGATTGACGAGCATGACGATTCTTCCCTCCGTGTCCCTGATCCTACCGTGTGGCACGGTCGACGCGTCCCGACCGCCCTTGGCGGGAGACCCGTCCGCCGTCACCGGTCGAGCAGAACTTTTCGGATCTGCGGCGCCGCCTCCCTCGCCCGCGCGTCGATGTCTTCGTCCGACAGCGTGCTCAAGGGATGGGTGATCACCACCGGGTCGAGACGCGCGGCGCCGAGCGCCGCACGCTGGACGTCCGCTTCATGCGCGAAGGCCCTGGTGATGATGACCGCGGCCGGGATGCCGCGTGTCTCCAATCCGACCGCGTCGTGCAGACTGCACGACGTGCAGGACCCTCAATCGCCTATCGCGGTGATGACCGCGTCGTTCTCGGCGGCGATGCGGTCGAGCAGCGCATCCGGCGCCGCACGGGAAAAGCTGTCCTTCGCGTAGCGGTTGACGGCGGCCGGAGCGGCGTTCGCCTCGACGTGCGCCACGACCCGCCGCAACAGCGCCGACGCATTCCATTTCGCGTTGTCGAGCACCCCGAGACGGATGCCATCGAGGCTGTCCAGACGCTGAGCCAGTGCGACGGTCGTCGCCGTGACGGCGCCGCGAGGATCGAACACCGTCTGGCCGGAGGGGAGAATGGAGTGGTTGCTCATGTGGCGCTCGGTTCCCACGCGGTCGCCGGTCGTGCGGGTCACCGCTTCGACGCGCTGAACGCCGTGATCGGCGCGTGGGTCAGAAAGTCGTCCCAGTAGCGGTCGTCCCGCTCTGACGGGTCCAGCGCGGCGTCGATCCAGCGGAAGTCGTGGAATCCGGCGTCGCGCGCCGCCGCCTCGTACGTGGCCGGAGCAAGGTAGTAGTTGTCGAACTCGAACGCCTGGTCGTCGTGGTTGGTCATGCGGTAGCGGATGGCCTCGCCTTCACGCGGAGGATGCGCGCAGGTCCGATCGAATCCGTACTTCGCCAGCGACACGCCCGGCCTGGGCGGGTTGCGGACGTTGTCGTTGAAGCCGACGAGCCGGCCGCCCGGCCGCAGTGCGCGGAAGCAGGCCTGGCAGAAGCGGTCCAGCTCCTCCCGGGTGCGGGCGTAGTTCAGCAGGTAGACGGCGGTTACGATGTCGACCGGCTCGGCCGGCGTGAATGCCCCCGCGTCCGCCTGGACGTACCGGCAGCCCAGCGGATCAGATCGCTCCTCGGCCTCGGCCAGCGCGATCATGCCTTGCGAGACGTCCACGCCGGTCACCTCCGCCGCGCCGGACCGCTTGAACTGGCGAGCGTAGACCCCTTCGCCGCAGGCCAGGTCCAGCACCGTCAGGCCCTGTAGATCGCCGAGCGCCTCGAACAGGGTGTATCGCTCGATGAAGTGGCGGAACAAGAGCCACTTCGAATCGCGGTAGCGTTCGGCGATGGCGTCGTATTCATGCCCGGTCATGACAACGATTCCCGGCGCGGCGCCCGGATACCGGGCCGGCCGCGCGCGCATGCAGGCTGCGTCCTGACCCCTGACCGCCGACGGTCTCTCCGGTGGGCGATGGAACAGGACGGCGATGTCCGTGACATCCTGCTACATCATACCTTCCTGCGAAACCCGCAAGATGGCTGCCGTCAACATCCAGGAGCCTGCGGTGAAACCCCGCGTCGCACCGAGAACTGGTCGTAATAATGCCGTGCCCGGCCAGTATCAGGCGCGACGGGGGAGCACATTGGGGCATGTGTGACCGAGAAGCAACGCCGGCAGCCGGGATGCAGCGCCGTTCGAATGCAGCGGGGCGTTTGCCACGGGCTGCCAGGCCACCACCCGCTACAGCTCGCACGTGCCATCCACGCAGGCGTGGGTGCCCACTGGCGCCGAGCCGTCGATGGCTCTCAGCACCGGTGACGTCATGTGGCCCCAGCCGGGCAGGAACGCGGAGAATCGGCCCGCGTCGCCGCCGGCGACGAACAGGTGGATGTCAGCGGGTGACGGCACGATCGGGATACGTGCGCCCGGCTCGCGGCGATACCATTTCGGCAGGTTGCGGTTGTAGATCTTGCCGTAGCGTCCGCCGAAACTGACGTCGTCCCACGTGTTGGTCGTGTGCGACCAGAGATAGCTGCGGACGTCGGTTCTGGTCCAGCCGCGCCCGGCAACGGTGGCGGCGTGTTCGGGGCCGATGATCACGACGCACGAGCCGCTGCTGACCGCGTTGTTGTGGGCGATGGTGCTCATCGCCGACACGAGGCTGTCGAGCACCCCCTGGGGGTCGTCCGCGACATGGTTGGTGACGCTGTGCGGCCCTTCCGCGGCGATACAGAACACCGTGCTGTCCTGCGGCCGGTAGCCCTGCTCGACGTGATACGGCGCCCAGGGACTGGCTTCTTCATGCTCGGCGATACAGAATGTGTACTTGCCCGGATGGCCAAGCGTGCTCTTGTCGAGATCGCCGGGCCACGCGCCGCCGACGTTGAGCAGCATCAGCCGGACCGCGCGGCCGATCGTCGCGTTGGCCCGGACGCCGGGGCCGAACAGGTTCCCGCCCGCGTTGAGTCCGATCTCCTGCCGGATCGGCCCGTTCACCACCACCAGCGGCGCCGCCATGTGGGTGGTGGCCTGGATACCGTTCAGATTGAAATGCGGGCTGCACATCGCCAGCATCGCGGCGCGGACCACCGGCGCGAACACCGGCCGGCAACCCGCCATGACCATGTTGATCGCCAGCACCTCGCGGGTCAGGTTGCCCCAGCGCGGCGGCACGCGGGCTTCCAGCCGGTCCGGTGCGCCACCCAGCGCATCGACCGTCGCCGCGACGGCGGCGGGTGTCGGCGGCGTCACCGGCAACCCGTCGGTCCATCCCTGCTCGAAATACCACTCGATCAGATCGATCTGGTCCCCGTCCGCCGGCATCGTTTCCCGAGTTCGTTTCCTTACAGTCATTGACCCAGCCGTGACACTATAGTGCAGACGGCAGCATGGCGGATCATGCCGTCAGCATAGTGCAGACGGCAGCGCGGCGGGTCACGCCGTCAGCATAGTGCAGACGTCAGCGCGGCGGGTCACGCCGTCAGCATAGTGCAGACGTCAGCGCGGCGGGTCACGCCGTCGAGCGCGTCGACCCCCGCGGTTCGCACAGTTCGGCGCAGGACAGGGAGAAGAGGATGACCGCATTCAGACGTGTCGCGATGCTGGGAACCCTGCTGGCGGCGGCGAGCGCCGTGCCGCCCGCCCTCGCCCAGCAGGGCGCCGCCGACGGGCAATGGCGCAGCTACGGGGGCGACGACGGCAGCACCAAATACGCCGCGCTCGACCAGATCTCCGCCGGCAACGTCGACCGTCTCGAGGTGGCGTGGCAGTGGGAGTCGCCTGACGGCGCCATCGCCGGCGAGAACCGGCGTCTGACGCCGGGCGTCTTCAAGGCGACACCGCTCATGGTCGACGGGGTGCTCTACATCCGCACCTCGCTCAGCATCGTGGCGGCGATCGATGCGGCGACCGGCGAGCAGCTCTGGGTGCGGGACGTCGGCAGCCATGAAGCAGGGCGGCCGACCAACCTGGGGTGGAACTCGCGCGGGGTCGGCTACTGGTCGGACGGCGCCGAGTCCAGGATCTACCTGGCGACCGGCGACTCGCATCTCTGGTCGTTCGACGCCGCCAGCGGCCGTCCGATCGGCCGTTTCGGGTCAGACGGCAAGATCGATCTGACGCAGGGCCTGCGCCGTCCGATCGACCGCAGCGCCTACCAGGTCATCTCGCCGCCGATGATCGTCGGCGACGTCGTGGTCGTCAACTCCTCGATTGCCGACGGCCCGCGCTACAAGACGGCCCCGCCGGGAGACATCCGTGGATTCGACGCGCGTACCGGCGAGCTGCGCTGGACGTTCCACACGGTGGCGCAGGCCGGCGAGGTCGGCAACGACACCTGGGAAGATGACTCCTGGACGTATACGGGCAATGCCAACGCCTGGAGCATCATGAGCGCCGACCAGGAGCTGGGCTACGTCTATCTGCCGATCGGCACCCCCACGAACGACTGGTATGGCGGGCATCGGTTGGGCGACAACCTGTTCGCCGAGAGCCTGGTGTGTCTGGATGCGGCGACCGGCGAGCGGGTCTGGCACTTCCAGATGGTGCACCACGGGTTGTGGGACTACGATCTGCCGGCCGCGCCGACGCTGGCCGACATCATGGTCGACGGCCGCGAGATCAAGGCGGTGGCGCAGGTCAGCAAGCAGGGGTTCACGTACGTATTCGATCGGGTGACCGGCGAGCCGGTCTGGCCGATCGAGGAGCGGCCGGTGGCGCAGTCGTCGGTGCCGGGTGAGCGGGCCTCGCCGACCCAGCCATTCCCGACCAGGCCCCCGGCGTTCGAGCGGCAGGGGATCGCGGTCGACGACCTCATCGACTTCACGCCCGAGCTGCGCGCCGAGGCCGAGGAGATTCTGTCGCAGCACGAGTACGGCGGTCTGTTCCACCCGCCCTCCCTCACCGGCACGATCCAGATGCCCGGGTGGGGCGGTGGCGCCAACTGGTACGGCGCCGGCTTCGATCCAGACACCGACTACCTCTTCGTGCCGTCAAGCACCCGGCCGATCTCGGTCAAACTGGACGAGGCAGACCCCGAACAGTCGGACTTCAGGTACATGCGGGGCCGCAGCGGACTGCGCGGGCCGCAGGGACTGCCGCTGGTCAAGCCGCCCTACTCGCGACTGACCGCCATCGACCTGACGACGGGGGAATTCGCCTGGCAGGTGCCGCTCGGCGACGGGCCGCGGCAACGCCTGATCGAAATGGGGGTGCCTGACCCCGGTCCGCTCGGCGGCGGGAACTACACCGGGCCGGTCGTGACGAAGACGCTGCTGTTCCTGGGTCTGGGCGGCGGGCCGCGCAGCGGGCAGGCGCCGGTCCTCAACGCCTTCGACAAGGCGACCGGCCAGATCGTGCACGCCATCGAGGTGCCCGCCAACCTGACCGGGACACCGATGACCTACATGGCCGGCGGCAAACAGTACATCGTGGCCGCCTACGGCGCCGGCCCCAGCGCCGGTCTCGTCGCCCTGGCGCTGCCCTGAACGTAGTCCTCGCCCGGCCGCCCGCCCCCGACGTAACGAAACCGCTGTAGGGGCGCCCCTTGTGGGCGCCCGTCCGCCGTAGGGGCGCCCCTTGTGGGCGCCCGTCCGTTGTAGGGGCGTCCCTTGTGGGCGCCCGTCCGTTGTAGGGGCGCCCCTTGTGGGCGCCCGTCCGTTGTAGGGGCGCCCCTTGTGGGCGCCCGTCCGTTGTAGGGGCGCCCCTTGTGGGCGCCCGTCCGCCGCGCTCGCACGCGCCCGCCCGCCCCCGACGTCACGACACCGCCGTAGGGGCGCCCCTTGTGGGCGCCCGTCCGCCGCGCTCGCACGGGGCCGCCCGCCCCCGACGTCACGACACCGCCGTAGGGGCGCCCCTTGTGGGCGCCCGTCCGTGGCGCTCGCACGGCCGCCCGCCCCATTTGTAGGGGCGCCCCTTGTGGGCGCCCGTCCGCTGCGCTCGCACGCCCGCCCGCCCCCGGCGCGACCGCTGTTTTCTTTTGACAATCTGAAGAAATCATGACAGGGTATCTGTAGATCAGCAAAAGGAGAGGGATGACCGCGGACCGTTCCGACGTCCTGCAGGGCACGCTCGAGCTGTTGGTGTTGCGGACGCTCACGGTGGAGCCGATGCACGGGTGGGGACTTGCCCAGCGGATCGAGACCATGTCGGGGGACGTGTTCGCGATCCAGCAGGGGACGTTGTATCCGGCGCTCCAACGGATGAAGCGCAAGGGCTGGGTCCGGTCCGAGTGGCGCATCACGAAGAACAACCGCCGGGCGCGCTACTACTTCCTCACGCCAGACGGACGGCAGCAGCTCGCGATTGAACGCGCCCAATGGGAGCGCACGTCGAACGCGGTGAACGGCGTGTTGAGCTGGGCGGGAGGGACCGAGTGAGACTGTGCGCCGACCTGCTCAGACGGCTCCGGAGTCTCTTCCGCGCAGGCCGCGAGGACGCCGAGACCAGGCAGGAGCTGCACCTCCATCTCGAGATGGAGACAGAGAAGAACGTGAGCGCGGGCATGGACCCGCGCGAGGCTCGCCGGCAAGCGTGTCTTCGCCTGGGGGGCGCCGACGGTATCCGGGAAGCGGTGCGGGACGCGCGTGGACTGCGCCCGCTGCAAGACCTGCTCAGCGACCTTGGCAGAGGTGTGCGCCGCGGGATGCGGGGGCTGCGGCGGAGCCCCGGGTTCACGCTCACGGTGGTGATCGTGCTGGCGCTCGGCACCGGCGCGAATACGGCGCTTTTCAGCGTGCTCGATGCCGTGTGGTTGCGCGCGGTCCCGTATCCCCAGGCCGAGCGAGTCGTGCTTGTGTATCGCAGTGCCGATTTCTCTCAGAGGATTGCCCCCGACTGGCCGGTATTCGAGGATTTGCGGATCGGGACAGACATGTTCGAGCACTTGGTGGCGATCCAGCGTCGCCCCGGACTGCTGGGCGGCGCCGGAGAGCCGGAGCGCGTCACGGTCGCCGGTCTCTACGGGGATCTGTTTGCCGTGTTCGGCGAGTCGGCCGCCGCGGGCCGGCTCTTCAGGGAACCAGTCGGTGCACCCGCGAGCGATGACGTGGTCGTGCTGTCCCACGAAACCTGGTTGCGCCGCTTCAACGGCGACCCGTCGATTGCCGGTGGAACGATCTTGCTCGACGGCCGGCCCGTGACGGTGCTGGGTGTCCTGCCCGCACGCTTTACGACGGTCATTCGTGGTGACGTCTTCCGCCCGATCCGCCCCCCCGCCGGGATGGAGACGATGCGTGGCCTTAGCGGTTGGCTGAGCGTGGTCGGCCGTCTGCGCTCGGGTGTCTCGCTTGGGCAGGCGCAGGCATCGATGGACACCGTGGCACAGCAGTTGGCAGTAGAGCGACCGTGGGCAAACGGGCAATCGGGCATTGTCCTGACACCGCTTCGAGACGTGCTCATCGGCGCGGAGGTCGGCAGGATGTTATGGCTTCTCGCCGCCGCGGCGGGGTTGGTGCTGCTCATCGCCTGCGTGAACGTCGCGAACCTGCTGCTGGCCGGGATGGCCCCGCGGGCCCGGGAGTTGGCGGTCTGTGCGGCGCTGGGGGCCAGTCGCGGCCGCCTGATTCGGCAGTTGCTGACCGAGAGCGTCCTGCTCTCGGCCGTGGGCACGATGGCCGGCGTGGCGCTCGTGTGGCTGACCCGTGACGCGCTGGTCGCGCTGATACCGCCGCGGATTCCACGCCTCGCGGAGATCGGTGTCGACGGGCGCGTACTGACCTTCGCGGTCGCCGTCTCGGTGCTGACGATGAGTATCGTCGGGGTCATCCCGGCGCTGCGCCTGTCGAACGTCCGACCCATGGGAGTCGTTGCGTCGCCGGGATTGCCGCGCCGCAGGTTTGGCGCGAGTGCGACGCTGCTGTTCACCGAGGTCGGTCTGGCCGTGGTCGTGATCGTGGCCGCCGGCCTGCTGCTGAGCAGCTTCATGCGTCTGGTGTCGGTCGACCTGGGCTTCGAGCCGCGGAACGTCGTTACCTTCGATACTTCGATTCCCGGCGGCGGCGGCGACGATCTCCGCGCCCGCTTCTTTGGTTCACCGGAGCAGACGACCGCCCTGCAAAACGTCCGCGACGAACTCCTGCGGCTCCCTGGGGTCGAGGCCGTGGGGGCGGTCGATTCGCTGCCGCTTGCCGGAGGAGGAGTCTGGTACTCCATCGAGTTCGAAGGACGGCCCGCGGCGCCGCCGGGCGGAGAGCCGATGGTCAACTTGCGGCGAGCGGCGCCCGGGTACTTCGAGGCGATGCGGATCCCCCTCATACGGGGTCGCACGCTGACGGACGGGGATCACGCGGACGCACCCGGCGCGGGCGTCGTGAACGAGGCGGCGGCCCGCCGGTTCTGGCCGGGCGAGGACCCGATCGGACAGCGGATTCGGCTTGGCGGCCACGAGCCGCTCACGATCGTCGGGATCGTCGGCGATATCCGGCACGTCGGTTTTCACAGCGACCCCGAACCGGAGGTGTACTGGTCCTGGTATCAGCACCCGGACGACCCCACTGTCGTGGTCAGAACGGCCGGCAGCCCGACGTCGCTCGTGCGGGAGCTGGAAGCACCGGGGCGCGGCATCCTGTCCGGTCTGTCCGTGTCGTCGGTACGCACACTGGACGACCTGGCATTCCGGTCGGTGGCGGAGCCGCGCTTCCGCACGTTGCTCCTGGCGCTGATGGCGGTCCTGGTGCTGGTGCTGACGATCGTCGGGGTGGCGAGTCTCACCGCGCGCGCCGTGGCGTTGCGGATGAAAGAGATCGGAATCCGAGTGACGATCGGCGCGCGCCCGGGACAGATCGTGGCGCTGATGCTCGCCAGCGCGCTTGCCCCGGTGGTCGCGGGCGCCGTCATCGGTCTGCTCGCCGCGACCTGGACGTCCCGGTTCCTCGGTCATTTTCTCTTCGAAGTGGGTCCAATCGATCCGGTGGTCTACGCGGCCGCCGTCGCATTGCTCCTCGTCTCCACCCTGGTCGCCGCGTGGCTTCCGGCCCGCCGCGCCGCGTACCTGGATCCCATGATCACGCTCAGGGCGGAGTGACGGCGGAGAGCACCCCTGGTCCGACCGGGTTTCGCGGGCCATGACGACGGGCTGTCCTGAGAATGCTACGGTGTCATTCCCTTGGGTGCCGGTCCACGGGCATGTGGGGCTGACAGGATGCCCACGATGCTGGTGACTGGCCCGCCGGTGCAGGTGTGAGGAGGTGCAGATGACCGCTGTACCGCGCTTCCGGACGGCGGTGCTGCTGATGGTCGTCACGGCCGCGGTCGCGAGTCCGTCTGTCGCCACCGCGCAGCCCGGGAGTCTGCCCGTCGATCTGCCCGACGGACCTGCCAAGGACGGGTTCGACCTCACGCGCTTCAGCACCGTCGGGAACGGCGTGTTCGAGACGTTCCACGTCGAGCGAACCGAACCGCTGGCGATCGCCCTGCAGGACGGGTGGGTGACCGGCGACACCCGCGTCCTCGTCATCCAGACGGCGGCCGGCCCGCTCGCGTTCCTGCGCGACCAGATGGTCTTCCATCACATCGCGCAGGGGCGCGCCGCGGACAGGGATTGGATGGCCACGTTCTGAGTCGTCTGCAACAGCGGCACCAGTCTGGTGCCCACGATCGACGGTTCGATGCCTCGCTTCGAGAACGTCGGACTCTACGACGGGCTGTTCGTGATGCAGGACGACGAGACCAGGACCCTGTGGAACCACATCACGGGCGAGGCGCTCTACGGTCCGCACGTCGGCCGTACGCTGGGCCCGATGGGCAACATGCTGCAGATGAGCGCCGCGCAGGCCCTGGCCGGGGACCAGGCGATCCAGGTGGCGATTTCGAATTGGCCGTACATCGCCGGCGGACGGCGGCGTGGCGCGGCGGACGGGCGCGCGGCGGTCAGCACGTTGGGAGACAGGTTCGGTCCCGAGAACCCGAATGCTCGGCTGACGCCCGCGTTCGTCGACACGCTCGGAACCGAGGACGCACGGTTGCCGCGCATGACCATGGGGCTGGGGATCGTGACAGACGCCACGACGCGGTTCTACGCGACCGAATCGATCCACGAGCGTGGAGCGCTGATCGATGATCTGGACGGCCGCCAGATTCTGGTGTTTGTGGATCGGACCACGTTCACACCGGCCGCGGTGTTCGTGAATGCCTCGAGTGCGACGCTCGACCGCCGCGACGTCCGGCTCGATACCGGCGGTGTCGTGCGGGACGGGCTGCTCTACGATGCTGACGGGACCCGAGCCGACGTCGACCGCCCTCAGCAGTTCTTCACCCGCTGGTATGGTTTTGCCCTGACCTTCCCGGATCCGGAGATCTTCGGACGGTAGAACGCGGAGGTGAGCCCGATCGACCCGGCGGTGTACGTGGCCACTGCCGCGTTGCTCCTCGTCTCCACCCTGGTTGCCACGTGGCTGCTAGGCCAGCGACGCGAACCCGTTGCCCTGCGCGGCGAGCCGCTGCAGCAGCGGCGCCGGTTCGAGCCAGTCGCCGTGCTGGTCGTAGAGGCGGCTCATCACGTCGTAGATGGTCTGCAGCCCGACGAGGTCGGCCCAGAACATCGGGCCGCCGCGGTAGCGCGGGAAGCCGTAGCCGTACATCCAGATGACGTCGATATCGCCGGCGCGCAGTGCGAGACCTTCCTCGAGAATCTTGGCCCCCTCGTTCACGAGCGGGTAAAGGCAGCGCTCCAGGATCTCCTGGTCGGTCACTTCGCGGCGTGTGAATCCGTTCTCCTTCGAGATCTCCAGGATCAGGTTGTCGACGATCGGGTCCGGCAGCGGGGTGCGGCTGCCCGCCTCGTAGCGGAACCAGCCGGCGCCGGTCTTCTGACCGAAGCGGCCCAGCTCGCAGACCCGATCGGCCACCGTGGAATAGCGCAGATGCCGGGGGCGGGTCGCCGCCTGCCGCTGGCGGATCAGCCGGCCGACGTCGAGCCCGGCCAGGTCGCCCATGGCATAGGGGCCCATCGGCATCCCGAAGTCGTAGATCACCTTGTCGATCTGCGCGGGCAGGGCGCCCTCTTCGAGCAGGAAGTCCGACTGCCGGCGGTAGGCGTAGAGCATCCGGTTGCCGACGAAGCCGTCGCAGACCCCGACCAGGACGCCCACCTTGCCGATCGTCTTCGACAGCTTCATGATGGTCGCGATGGTCTCCGGCGACGACTGGTCGCCCCGGACGTTTTCCATGAGCTTCATGACGTTCGCCGGGCTGAAGAAGTGGGTGCCGATGACCTTGTCCGGCCGACTGGTGGCGGCGGCGATTTCGTTGACGTCCAACGTGGAGGTGTTGCTGGCCAGGATCGCCTCGGGCTTGCAGGCGGCGTCGAGCTTGGCGAACACCTCTTTTTTCAAGGCCATGTCCTCGAATACCGCCTCGATCACGACGTCGGCCGTTCCCAGGTCGGCGTAATCCACCGTGGGCGAGATCAGACCGAGCCGCCGGTCCATCTCGGCCTGCGAGAGCCGGCCTTTTGAGACGGTGGCGGCATAGTTCTTGCGAATGATGGCCAGCCCCTTGTCCAGCGCGTCCGCGGAGACCTCGAAGACCGAGACCGGGATGCCGGCATTCGCGAAGTTCATCGCGATGCCGCCACCCATCGTGCCGCAGCCGATGACCGCCGCCGACGCCACGGGCCGGGCCGGTGTGCCCTTCGGCACATCCGGAATCTTGCCCGCGGCGCGCTCGGCGAAGAACGCGTGCCGTTGCGCTTTCGACTGATCGGACGGCAGCAGCCGCCGGAAGGTCGCGCGTTCGTTGCGCAGCCCCTCCCGGAACGGCAGATTCACGGCCGCCTCCACGCAGTCCACGCAGGCGTACGGCGCCTCGAAGCCGCGCGCCCGCCGCGCCATCTTCTTTCGGAAGTCGTCGAACACCGCGGTCCGGCCGCGGGTCTCGCTCACCTTGTCGTCGAGCGCGGAGGCCCGTCGAATCGGCCGGCCTTCGGCAACCGCCCGCCGCGCGTGCGCGACGGCGGCGTCGACGACGTCACCCTCGACGATCTTGTCGATGAGCCCGAGCCGTGCGGCCGTCGCGGCCGGAAGAATCCGGCCGCCGGTGATGGCGTCGAGCGCCGCCGGTACGCCGATCAGCCGCGGCAGCCGCTGGGTGCCGCCCGCCCCCGGCACGATGCCCAGCGTCACCTCGGGCAAGCCGATGCGCGTGCCGGCGGCGGCCAGCCGGACATGGCATCCGAGCGCCACCTCGCAGCCGCCGCCGAGCGCCACCCCGTGGATCGCGGCGACGATCGGTTTCTCCAGCGCCTCCATCTCGTCGATCAGATCCGGCAGGTTCGGCGTACCGGGAGGAGGTGTCTGGTCGAACTCCCTGATGTCGGCGCCGCCGCTGAACATCCTGCCGTCGCCGGTGATGACCAGCGCCCGCACGCCGTCGTCGGCGGCGGCGGCGCGAAGCGCGGCCTGCAATCCGGAGCGCACCGCAATGCCGAGGCCGTTCACGGGCGGGTTCCTGAGCGTGATGACGGCCACGCCGTCGCGGTTCGAGACGGTTACTGCATCGGACACCTAGATCAACTCCTCTTCTACCGGTTTGTCACCCGAGAGCATTGCGTAGAAGTCCTCGCGGACGCCGTCCTGGCCGGTCAACGACGACACGAGGGGCACGACGAACAGCGGGACGAAGAACGTCAGATACGAAGGGTCGATACCCTCTCCGCCGACGGTGAAACAGTACACGAGAATCTCTCGCAGGACACCGGATCCCTCGGGCGCGGCGAACCCGGCGGCCAGCGCGATCTTGATCAGCGCGAACCAGATCAATCCGGATGCATACCCGCTCGCCATGCCCCAGTAGGCGCCCTGCTCGGTGGTCCGCGGCCAGTACACGAGATAGCCGAGCGCCACGGCGGGCGGTACCACCATGGCGAACCCGAAGAGCAGCAGATCGAGTATCGAGATGGTGGTGTAGGTGGCGACCAGCCAGGCGGCGACGGCGGCGGCGAAGGCGTAGATTGTCGTCGTGATGCGATATGCCTTGAGCCGCTGTTCGGATGAATAATTTCTTGTGAATGGCAACCAGTCGCGGACGAACATCGTCGCGCTCGACAACAGTATTGGGCCGCCGGAGGAGATGACCGCCGCCAGGACGGCGGCGAGGGCGATACCGCCGACGACTGGACTGATCTCCGACGCCAGCGTCGTCAGATTACGGTATCCGCCGAGTCCGGTGTCGAGGCCGTAGCGGGCGGCGGTCAGAATGCCAATCAGACCCGCCAGGATCGGCATCGCCGCGGCGATCAGTCCCGCCAGCAGAAACGCCGGTGCGATCTGACGCTCGGATCGGGCCGCGGTCGAGTAGTTGGTGTATACCGAGGCGGCCGGCGTGTGCACCGCGGCCGAAAAGAACATGCCGAAGACCGGCAGCCAGCCGGCGCCGGCGAAGCCCCACCAGGCGACCTCGTCTTGCGACGCTGCCGCGAGGTGGCCGCCGATGGTATCCGTGACCTGGTCCCACCCGCCCAGTTGGCCGATGCCCATCAGCCCGACCGTCGCCAGCCCGACGAGCACCACGGTGCAGTGGATGAGGTTGGTGACCGCCGTGCCCCACAGCCCGCCGAGCGAGACGTAGGTCGCGAAGATGATCGCCGCCACCAGGACTCCGCCCAGCATCGGCAGCGGTGTCAGGGTGCTGAGGATGACGCCGATGACGTAAGCCTCGATCAGATTGACGATGGCGTACTCCGTCTGCACGCACAGGCTCGTCAGCCATTGGCAGCGGCGATGCCGGAAGCGGATCGTGAACAGCTCACCGACCGTGTGCAGCTTGAAACGGCGGAAGTAGACGCCGAAGAACAGGCCGACGATCGCCAGGGCCAGGAACGCATTGATGCCGTACCACCACAGGTTCCAGACGCCGCCGCTGATGACGTCGCCCGCGACGCCGTAGGTGCCGGCGCCGCCGATCCGTGTGCCCGCGATGCCGACGGCGATCAGCGTGGTGGACATGCCTCCGCTGGCGACCGCCCAGCCGGCGGAGTTGCGCGCCCGGCGCGCCATGAGGCTGCCGGCGGCGGTCGCCCCCACGAGATAGACGACGATCGTCGTCAACGCGATGGCATCCATCAGCCGGGGTGCGCCCGGGCGTCAATCCCGAGCGGTCAGCGCCGCCAGAATGGCGTCGAGTGCGTCGCGGGCCTTGCCCCGCATCTCGTCATCGGTAGCGTCTTGAATCGGGTGGGGCACGAACACCGACTGCGCGGCCAGGTCCGGCATGCCTAACGCGTCTGCCTGGGTCTCGGCGGCATCGACGAATTCGGACGAGGCGATCATCACCGACGGGATGCCGCGCGCCTCGTAGTCGACCAGGTCGTGCACACTGCACGACGTGCAGGACCCTCAATCGGCCAGCGCCTGGATCACCGCCTGACAGCGCGCACCGACCTCCTCTCGCAGGTCCGCCGGCGCCGGCTTCGTATAGGTTGGCTTGCGCAACCGGATGATGTCGAGGTCGGGGAACCGGCCGGACAGCAGGCGGGCGACTTCGTCGAGGAACACGTCGCCGCGCGGCTTCGCAATGTCGATTAGGCCCAGCTTCCCGGCCAGCGCTGCGGGCCGCGCAGCGAGCCGGCGTCCGATGGGCGCCTGTTCGTGGGTGGGGTCCAGTATGACGATGGACTCGGTCATTCGATCTGTCATGGATCCTGACCGTGGGACTGTATCACCAAGTCGGTGCTCGACCGTAGCGCCGCCGGCCGGGCGCCGGCCCCAGTCACGAGCAGATTGCCCGTGTCACCGCCATCGAGCCGGCGGTCCCGCTGGCCCAGCCGCCAAGAAACGCCGAGAACTTGCCGGCCGTGCCGCCGCCGACCATGATGAGAATGTCTTCGTTCCGCTGGAACTTCGGCAGCGCGGTCTCGAGTCCCGCGGCAGTCGGCCGGCCATCCGCGCCGAGCAGCTCCCTGGGCACGGCGCCCAGCGCCATGCCTTTCCGGCACTCGTCGTTGGGCAGCAGCTCGCGCAGCGGGCGCGCAGTCACTTCCTGAATCCGGGCCCGCAGATCCGCCTTGGAGTAGCCGTCCCGTTCGAAGGTCCTGGCGTGCTCGGGGCTGACCACCAGCAGCACCTCGCCCATCCCGTGCAGTTTCGGATGCGCCATGGCGTCCAGGCACAGGCCCATGCTCGCACCGAGCGACCGCGCGGTGCGGGAAAGCTGGTCGCGGATGGCCCTGGGCGCCTCGCCGGCGAACAGGGTCACCGTGCTGGTGCCGGCCGGGAAGCCCCGCTCGACATGCAACGGCTCCCAGCAGCTCGTTTCCTCGCGCTCGCCGACGCAGCAGGTGAACTTGCCCGGTTGCCCGAGCGTGGACATGTCGACGCCGCCCGGTCTGCCCCCGCCGACGTTCCGCACGACCAGTTGCAGGGCGCGGCCGATTGTCGCGTTGGCCCGGAACCCCTGCCCGAACAGGTTGCGGCCGCAGTTGAGACCGATCTCGTGCCGGATCGGACCGTTGACGACAATGACCGGTGTGGCGAAATAGGTGGTCGCCAGGACGCCGTGCAGATTGAACTCGTCGGTGCAGGCCGCCTCGGCCGCGGCGATGACCACCGGCAGATACTCGGGCCGGCAGCCGGCCATCACGGTGTTCACGGCGATCTTCTCCACCGTCGCCGGCGCCAGGTTCGGCGGCACGTGCGCGACGATGTCTGACGCGGCCCGGGTCGTGCCCTCGAGCATCGCCAGGACGCGCGCCTCGGTCGGCGGCACCACGGGCAGACCGTCATCGAGCCCCTGTGACGCCATGAACTCGAAGGAGTCGTCGCTGACTGGAATGCGCACCCGCCTCGAACTCAATTTGGCCGCCCCGCGACGGACCGCGCGCCGGCGCGCGACATCCGGGTCATGGACCTTCGACGCGCAGCCGGGGCGATGGTCCGGCAACTCGTCGATGCCCTCGATGACCGGTGCGGCGGCGCCGCAGCACTCGGCCGCCCGTTCGATCAGCGCCTGAAGGTCCGCCTTGGCGAAACCCTCGAAGCTGCACAGCACCTCGCGGCCTGCGCCAACCAGGACGACCGCCGGCACCGCGTCGAATCCGTAGTCGGACGACACATCGAGGTCACGGTCCAGCGCGACCGTGAAGCTCAGACCGTGCCGCTCGACGACGAGGCTCGTCTCTGCCGCGTCGTCCTGCGAGACCCCGACGGTCCGCAGTCCGTGGGAGGCGAGCGCCTGGTGAATCTGTTCGATCAGCGGCGCCGTGAGATGGCAGGTCGCGCAGTCGCGCTTGAAGAAGAAGAGCAGGGTGCGCGCCGCGTCGTCATCCAAGTCGACGGCGGCGCCACGAGGGTCCGCGAGAGAGAAGGCCGGCGCCAAAGCGCCAGTGGTCGCCAATTCGGACATGGAGTGACGGCTATTGCGCTGGCGGCGGCTGCATCCGTCGATCTCCGAACAGGGCTACGTTGTAGTCGCCCGCGACGCCGGCGCCAATCCGGTCGCCCGGCGTGTCGGTCGGGCGTTCATAGATGACCCGGTAGCGGGGGGCCATGGCGTCGAAGTGTTCACCCATCTTGGTGGCGAACTCGGCCAGAGTATCCACCAGCGCCGTCGCCGAGTTCATGGTCCTGAACAGACCGCCCGTATTCCGGGTGAGGAACGGCGACACCGTGGTCTGTATACCGCCCGCCTGACTCGAGAGCTGGCTCTGCAGCACGATCGCGTGCACCGTGACGCCGTGCACCATCAGGTCGAAGGTGAACTGGTTGAACTGGTCTTCGTTCATGTTGCCGCTCGTCTCCGGGCCGTCGGTGAGCACCATGACGAATACCGGCCACGCCTCGGTCTTGTCGAAGTCGCGGTCCCACGTTTCCGTCAATCCGGCGATCATCTTGGAGCCGCCCGAGCCGACGAACAGCCCATCGGCGGCGTTCCGCAACGCGTCGCGATCGGTCGTGAAGTCCTGGAGCAGCCGCCGATTACCGGCGATGGCGTACATCGCCACCTCGTGCTGCGGGGGCAGCAGGTTCATGAACCCGATCAACCCGTTGCGTAGCGAGCTGATGCCGTTGGCAGTCGAGATCATTTCGCTGTTGTCCACCAGCATGACGATCTTCATTGGGGTGGTGCCGGGCGTGGCGGAGAGGATGGTCATGTCGATCTCATCCTCCTGGACCTGGAAGCTGCCGGGCTCGAGATCGGGCACCGGCGCTCCTGCCTGGTCGGTGACCGAGATGAAGATCTGGCCTTGGCGATTCTCAGGCGTCTGCGCGGCGGCGGCACTCGCGACGACGACGAGCAAAAGGATGCACAGAGACTGTAACGCTCGATGAGTATGCATGTGTCAATTCTACCTTACAGGGGGAGCGGGTCTAGCAGCCCGTGGCAAAAGCCCCGCTGCATGCGATCCCCGCAGAATTCAGCCTTCCCCCGCAGAATTCAGCCTTCCCCGCGGAATTCTGCTGAGCGTCATTGTTCCGGCTGACGAACAGGGCAACCACAAGGGTTGCCCCTACAGGTATTTTCCCGCAGAATTCTGCTGTGCGTCGTTGTTCCGGCTGACGAACAGGGCAACCACAAGGGTTGCCCCTACAGGTATGCTCCCGCTTCTCGCCTTGCTCAGCGGGCGCATCGCTGATCTCGGTGCAACGCGGGGTTCTGCCACGGGCTGCTGGTGAGCAGATCTTCGTACTACAGTCCGGACTGGGTCTTGCCGATCAACGCGTCGTTCTGGAACATCGCACTCATGTTCGAGGAGTCAGGGTTGGCCCACTGATACAACACGGTCGTGGTTCCCGCCAGCGTCCACTGACCCATTTCCGTACCCTCCGCGCCGACGATTTCGACGACTTGGGCATAGGTCATGCCCTCCTCGACGCGGACGAACGCTTCACCCTCCACGATCCGGGGCATCGCGGCGCGATCCAGCAGCTTTCGATCTGCGAACGGCCGTACCTGGAAGCCGCCGATGACCCCCACGCGGACCTGCGCGCCCGGGGTATCGCTCGGGCGTTCGTAGGTGATCCGGTAGCGGGTCGCCATCTCGTCGAAATGGTCACCGATGAGGGTGCCGAACTCGGCCACCGCCTCGGACATCAACGGCGCCGTGTTGACCATCCTGACCAGACCGCCCGTGGTCTCGGCGAGGAACGGCGCTGCCTGGGTCTGGAAGCCGCCCGCCTGGCCCCCGAGCTGGTTCTGCAAGAGCACCGCATGCACCGTGGCGCCGTTCATGATCAGGTCGACGACCAAGGCGTTGACCTGGTCTTCGTTGATGTTGCTGCTCGTCTCCGGACCGTCCGTGAGCACCAGGAACACCACGGGCCACGCTTCCGTGCGGTCGAAGCGGCGCTCCCAGGTATCGAACAGGCCTTCCATCATCCTGACGCCGCCCGTAGTGGGAAACACCCCGTCGGCGGCGTTCCGCAACGCGTCGCGATCGGTCGTGAAGCCCAGGAGCTCCAGAGGACTGCCGCCGACGGAATACAGCGCCACCTCGTGCTGCGGGGGCAGCCGGTTCAGGAACTCGGTCAACCCGGTGCGCAGCGAGGGGATGGCGTTGAGCGACGTGATCATTTCGCTGTTGTCCACCAGAATGGCGATCTTCATCGGGGTCGTGCCGGCATGGGCGGAGAGGATCTTCATGACCGCTCCGTCCTCCTCGATGCGGAAGCTCTCGGGGACCAGGTTGGCAACCGGCTGTCCGGCCCCATCAGTGACCGCTGCGTAGAGCTGGCCCAGGCGCTGCGCATGCGTTTGTGGCGCCGCCGCCATCATGACGCCACACACCAGAACGACGACACAAAGAGACGGGAACGCTCGATGGGTAGTCATGTGTCAAGTTTACCCTAGAGGGGGGGCCGATCTGGTAAGCAGATCCTCGTATATGGCAAAGAATCTCTCGACATCAAGGTCCAGCATCACCTCGATCGGCCGGATGCCCTCTGCGGAGACGCCGGCGACGCGGGTGCCGCCGTACGACGGCCCGAACCTGGTGTCCACCTCGATCGGCAGCCGCTCGGATGCCGTCACGATCTTCGGGTCGATCAGCCAGGCGGCGGTGATGCAGTCCCACACATGCCAGGTGGCGGCCGGGTCGCGTTCGAAGCGGCCGCCCATGTGGTGGCGCATGAGCCGGGTGACCGGTGTATCGACGGAGACGATGCGGTCGAATGTCGTGCGGTGCAGCGGCGCGTGATTGGTAATGTCCAGGCCGAACATCACCACCTCCGGAATCGGCGCCGCAAGCGTCTCGCGAGCCGCCTCCGGGTCGAACCAGATATTGAACTCGGCCGCGGGCGTCACATTCCCCGGGACCCTGGCGTTGCCGCCCATGAAGACCAGCCGCCGCAGCCGCGGCGCCAGATCGAGCCGCGCCCGGAAGGCCAGCGCAATGTTGGTCATGGGTCCCACCGCCACCAGCGTGACCGCATCCGGATGACGCTCGATCGTGTCGATGATGAACTCGACCGCGCCGGTCGCCCGCGGGCGGGTGGTGGCGTATCTGCCGCCATGAGGCGGAACCACGACCTCGCCGGCGTCGAACGCGCCCTTGAACGAGATCGGGCCCCATTGCGCTTCCTGCCGCGCCGCCCGCGCCGGCGTGTTGACCAGCGGCTCCCGCGCCCCGAGATGGAGCGGGATGTCGGCGCCGCCGGTGAGCTCGAGCAGGTGCAGCATGTGCTCGGCGCCCTGCGGCACCGGGTGGTTGCCGGCCACGACGGTGACGCCGAGGATGTCGATCAGGTCACGCCGGCGCACCAACATGGCCAGGGCGGCCGCGTCGTCGTTGAAGACGGCGGAATCGGTGTCGAAGATGATGCGACGCGTGGGCACGTCAGTCTGGCAGCGCCAGCGCAATCAGTTCCGGGACCGGCGAGCCGCCGACGGTCAGCGCGATGTACTGCTTGCCACCGAGCAGATAGCTCATGGGGGTGCCGATCGCTCCGCGAGGGAGATTGACCGAGGCGAGCTCGGCGCCGCTCGACTTGTCGACGGCGACCAGACGGGGTCCACCGCCCGCGCCGCCGGTCGTCAGCGCATAGATGAGCAGGGTCCTGGTCACCAGCGGTCCGCTTCGGCTTCCGTCTCCGCCGAGCGGCGGCAGGTCGAGGTTCCGCAGCAGCGGGTGATTCCTTACCCGGTCGCCAGCACCCAGCGGGTTCATCCAGACATGGTCGCCGGTGTTCAGATCGATGGCGGTCATCCGCGAATAGGGCGGTTTGAAGAGCGGGAGTCCCTGCGGCATGGTCGGCTGCCGCGTGCCCTGGCCGCGCAGTTCGATGATGTTCAGCGTCGCCGCTTCTCCAGTTTCCGGTTCGCGGTAGTTGCGCACCGAGAAGGCGTTGACGGACGGCACATAGAGCATCCCCGTGTCCGGGTCGACGCCGGCGCCTGACCAGTTGGCGCCGCCGCCCGTGCTCGGACGCTGAATCGTGCCCTGCAGGCTCTGCGGCGTGAAGAGCGGACCCAGCCGGAACCCGTCCACCGCATCGATCGCCATTTGGCGGATCTCCGGGGTGAAGTCGGCCAGGTCGTCAATGGTGGCCCCCTGATACTCGAACGGCGCCGGGCGGGTGGGGAACGGCTGTGTCGGCCACACCTGTTCGCCCGGAATATCCGTATCGGTCGGGACCGGTCGTTCTTCGATCGGCCACACCGGTTCGCCGGTGACACGATCGAAGACATAGAGGAAGCCCTGCTTGCTCACCTGGGCCAGCGCCTTGATCGGGCGTCCGTCCACTTCGATGTCGATCAGGTTCGGGGCGGCGGGGAAGTCGTAGTCCCACAGCCCGTGGTGCACCGCCTGGAAGTGCCACTCGCGCTCGCCGGTCTCGAGGTTCAGCGCCACCACGCTCTCGGCGAACAGATTGGCGCCGGGACGATGGCCGCCGTAGTAGTCGGGCGCCGGGGTGTTGGTGGGCAGATAGAGCAACCCCAGTTCCGGATCGGCGCTCATCATCGACCACACGCCGACCTTGCCCGTCACCCGCCACGAGTCGCCGCCCCAGGTGTCGTTTCCGAATTCGTCTCCCTGCGGAATCGTGTGAAACGTCCACTTGGTGCGTCCGGTTCGCACGTCGAACCCGCGCATCCATCCAGGCGGCGCTTCCCGCGTGATGTTGTAGGACGAGATCGACGCGGGGGTGATGATTGTGTCGCCGACCACGAGGGGCGGCGACTGCACCGAATAGAGCAGCGCGTTCAGCCAGTCCCGATCGCCGCGGGTGGCGCGCGGGATGTCGCGGGTCAGGTCGACCCGCCCGTCTTCGCCGAAGTCGGCGCAGGGGCGCCCGCTGTCGGCGGCGACGCAGATCAGGTAGCCGTTGCTCGTGCCCCAGAAGACCCGGCCCCCCTCGCCGTCGTCCCAGTAGGCCACGCCGCGCTGGTTCCAGCGCGCCGTCATCGTGGTGGTGCCTTCTTCGTAGGTCTTCGGGTTGAAGAGCCACAAGGTCTCGCCGGTGGCGGCGTCGATGGCGGCGCCCGCCGAGGTCGGCATGTTGATGAACACGCGCCCGTCCACCATCAACGGGGTCGCCTTCAGATTGTTCGTGTAGGGTGGCTGCCCGTCCCGCCAGCGGTCCGGATTCTCCTCGTTCAGTGCGTCGAAGATGACGTCGGAACGCGTCAGCCACTCGCCGCCGCCAAGTGTCGTCTTGCTCATGCGGGCGTCGGACGATTGCCAGCGCCAGGCGATCTCGAGATCGCCGAAGTTCGACGCGTCGATCTGATCCAGCGGCGAGTACTTGCTGCCGGCGAGGTCTCCGCCGTAGGTGGGCCACTCGCCGTTCGCCGGGGCCCCCTGCTGAGCCAGGAGCCCGTGGCAAAAGCCCCGCGGCATTCGACCGGCGATGCATCCCGCGTGGACCGCGTTGCTCCTCGGTTGCATATGCCCAATATGCGCCCTCGTCGCGCCTTGCCACGCGGGCGCCTCGCCGGTCTCGGTGCCACGCGCGGTTTCACCACGGGCTCCTGGAGCCGGGACGGCGGTCAGGATGGCCACGGCCACAATCCTCGGAATCAGGTGAGTTTGAAAAGTCATGCAACGATCCCTCGCGCCAGCGTGTTCCGTGTTCACGAGATTCATGATACCCGCCGGCGGGGTTGCGATGCTACGTTGCCCGCCGTCGGGCCGCGTTGCCGGGTTGGCCGCTGGCGGGGTCGCGATCTTTGAGGAGCCCGCCGGCGGGTGAGGCTTGGGTCGCGGACACCGTCGCGATAGAATGGCGGCACCGTGACTGTCTGGACCAGGAGCCTGCGGTGAACCGGGAGGTGTGTGGACTCGGCGTGCTCGCAGTGGTTCTCCTGGCGGGGCCGGCGCTCGAAGGACGGCCGGCAACGTCGGCCCAGCACGCGAGCCGCCCAGACCCCGATACCTTTCACTGGGTGCTGCCGGCGCAGCGCAGCGGGGTCGAGGTCGTGGACCTGCATCCCGGCGATTGCTACGTCATTCAGCAGGTCGACGGTACGGTGTACTTCGGCGATCCCTTGCCTGGGGCGCTCGAACTGCAGCGTCAACTGGGGGAACCGGTGTCGCATCTGGTGGAGTCGACCGGCGAGCATGCCGAGTGCACGTTGACGGGGTGCGTCGAGGCCGGGCGGCTGACCGGCGCGCTCGCGGCGCTCTTTCTCGAGCTGGGCACTCCGCAGGGTCGGCGGCCGGCCAACCATCGACCCACGCCGCTCGACGGGATGCGGGGCGGCGCGTATTCGGACGTCGGGTCCGAGGAGCGCGCGCGGTATCGGCAGGCGCCCGAGCAGCGCATGGTCTACCGGCACCTCAGGACCGCCGGTCGCGACAACTGCTATGAAGCCGAGGTGCCGCGCACACTGACCATCCATGTCCGCGATGGGCAGCGGCGCCCGGACCGCACCGGCGTGTATAGCGGGTATCTCTATCTCGAACATCATCATCCGGCGCCGACACGCCGTGTGGCGACGTTGTTCAAGTTCGGTCCAGTGCGTCATGACGCACTGCCGCATCAAGAAACGAGGCATCCATGAATCGAATCCTTCTGACCGCCGCAACTTGTCTGGCGGTTGTCCTGACGGCGCAGTGGCAGACCGGGGGCGCCGGCGCGCAGAGCCCGGACGGCAGCCCGAGCCACCGGTTCGAAGAACTGGCCGACGGCGTCTATTTCGCGATCGGGACGGGGTCGATGACCGTCATGAGCAACAACCTGGTCATCGTCAATGACGACCACGTGATGCTGGTCGACTCATCGGTCACGCCGGCCGCGGCGCGCGGTCTGGTCGAAGGGGTCAAGACTCTGACCGACAAGCCGATCAAGTACGTGTTCAACACGCACTATCACTTCGACCACGCGCATGGTAACCAGATCTTCGGCGACGACGTCGAGATCGTCGCGCACGACTTCGTCCGGACGATGCTGTCGTCGGACGTGCTCGAACAGCGCACCAACCGGTCGTTCACCCAGGGCATCCCGACTCAGATCGAGCAGATGAAGGCCCGCCTGGGCCGCACGACGGATAGTGCGGAGCGGCAGCGGATGGAGACGCAGGTGCGCATCCAGGAGGCGCACTGGACCGCCTTGCAGGAGACGGTGCCGACGCCGCCCAACGTCACGTACAGCGATTCGCTCACACTGGTGAAGGGTGGCCGCGAGGTGCAGCTTCACTTTCCCGGACGCGGTCACACCGGGGGTGACACGCTGGTGTTCCTGCCGGAGGAGCGGATCGTGTTCACCGGGGATTTCTTCGTCGGGCGGCCGGGTGGTCACAGTCTGCCCTACATGGGCGACGGCTACGTTGAAGAGTGGCCGGCCTCGCTCGATCGCTTGAAGGCGATCGAATTCGACGTCCTGGTGCCCGGGCACGGGCTGCCCTTTCGGGAACGCGAGCAGATCGATCACCTCCAGGCGTATCTGCGTGACCTGAACCGCCAGGTCACGGCGTTGCACGCGCAGGGGGTCCCCGCGGATCAGGCCGCCGGCCGGGTCGATCTCAGCGCGCACGTCCAGTACTACGGCGACCGGGTCGCGAACGCCGATCCGCGAGCCGTGCTCAGGATGTACGAGTTGCTGCAGATCAAGATGCCGAGGTAACCGCAGGCGCGAGAGCGGCTGCAAGGAGAACCGCATGTCGAGACTACGAGCCGTCGTTGCCATCCTCGCCGTGTTCACGGCGGGCGCCGCGTTCGCTCAGGAGGTCACCGTCACGCCGGACGTGGTGTATGGCCACAAGTACGGCATGGCGTTGACGTTCGACGTCTTCACCCCGGCCGACGCCAACGGGGCTGCCGTGCTGAACATGGTCAGCGGCGGCTGGCGTTCGGCGTGGCGGCCGCACGCAAGGTCGCAACGGCAGTATCAGGCGCTGCTCGACGCCGGCTTCACGGTGTTCGCGGTGCGGCACGGCAGCAGCCCGAAGTTCGTCCTACCCGAGATCGTGCCCGACGTGCGCCGCGCGGTGCGGTACATCAAGATCAACGCGCGCCGGTTGGACGTCGACCCGAACCGGCTCGGCGTCTGGGGCGGGAGCGCCGGGGGGCACCTGTCGCTGATGCTCGGGATGGCCTCCGACGAGGGGGATTCGTCCGCCGAAGATGCGGTGCTGCGGGCCGGCAACCGGGTGGCGGCGGTGGTGGCCTACTATCCGCCGGTCGATCTGCGCCCGCTGGCGCGTGGAATCGACCCGGAGGTCGGGAACACCCGGTTCCCCGCGCTGAACTTCGATCCCTCCGATGGCGCGTCGGTGTCCCCGATTGTCCACGTGTCGGCTGACGACCCGCCCACGTTGCTGATCCATGGTGACGCCGACGGCCTGGTGCCGGTGAGCAACAGCCACGAGATGTACGCCGCGCTGCAGGAGCATGGGGTCGAGTCGAAGGTGATCATCATCCCCGACGCCGATCACGGATTCCGTGGCGCGGATGCCGAACTCGCGATGACCGCGCTGGTTGACTGGTTCGTGCAACATCTCGCGCCCTGACCTACCGCCCGCGCGGCTCGCCCGCTGGCAGCCCGTGGTGAAACCCCGCGTTGCACCGAGATTGGCGTTGCGCCCGCGTGGCAAGGCGCGACGAGGGAGCAAATTGGGGCATTTGTGACCGAGGAGCAACGCCGCCACGCGGGATGCAGCGCCAATTGAATGCAGTGGGGCTTTCACCACGGGCTGCCAGGGCGCGGGCGTCGTGGAGCGCCCGCATGGAGTACGTACGTCTTCACCCGTGGCGTGTGTCGCACCGCCAGGCCATCGAGATTCAGGAGGCGTTGCGCGCGCAACTCGTGACCGTGCCGTTGCCGGACGAACCGCGCTGGGTGGCCGGCGCGGACGTCGGCTATTCCCGCCGCACGCACCGTGTGTACGCGGCGGTGGTAGTGGTCGAGCTGCCCTCGTTCGAGACGGTCGAGACGGTCGGCATGACCCGCCGCGCCACGTTTCCGTACATTCCGGGGCTCCTGTCGTTTCGTGAGATGCCGCCGTTGCTGAAGGCGTTCGAGCGGCTGTCCCGCGCCCCGGACCTGGTGGTCTTCGATGGGCAGGGGTTGGCCCATCCGCGGCGGTTCGGGCTGGCTTGCCACGGCGGCCTGCTGCTCGACCTGCCGTCAATCGGCTGCGGCAAGACGCGGCTGGTCGGCCGGCATCGTCCGGTCGGCGCACGCCGCGGGTCGACGACGCCGCTGATGGACGACGGCGAGCCGATCGGGGCGGTCGTGCGCACCCGCGAAGGTGTCTCCCCGGTCTTCGTTTCGCCCGGGCACCGCGCGGACATCGACTCGGCCGTGCGCCTGGTCCGGCGGCTGGCGTCGCGGTATCGACTGCCCGAGCCGCAACGGCGAGCGCACCAAGCCACTGCCGCGCTCTATCGGCGCGACCGCGACCGTCCAGCGCCTCGTGTCAGGTCGTACTCCGGCTTCATTCCCGCCCGCTGATCGTGCCCGGTCTGACAGCCCGTGCGTTCCGGAACGGTCCCGGGCGCCTGCGCCGCAGACTCCCGGGTCCCTGATGACCCGGTGCGTCAATTGCTGTTCATGCGCCGGCTGTCCTGGAACGCATCGAACAGCTCGCTCGCGCCGGCGTGCAGTCCGGTGTGGGTTCCGATGGTCGCGCCGATCTCGAGATACTCGTCGGCGGCCGGGTCGTAGGCCGGCCAGGACGGGAGCCCGGCAGAGTTCGGGTCGCCGGTCGCGGCGAACTGCACCCAGTAGCCCATCATCGTCTCGGAGATCCGATGGTCGACATCGGTGTAGTCGCCGTTGTTCAGGTTGCCGAACACGTAGCCCAGTTCGGCCGCGTGATGGGACCCCATCCGTTCGCCGCCCGGGGTGGGCGGCACGTGGGTGAAGTGGTAGAGCCACGCCGGCGACGACTTGTGCGCGTGCGTGCGGGCATGCAGCCGCACCGGGCCGGCGAAATACATGTCGTGGATGAGGTGGTCGACCGCCGCCGCCACATCCTCCTCCGTATCGTAGTGCTCCAGCGCGGCATCCGCCTGCTGCGGGTAGATCGTTCGCACATGGGTCTCGAACCCACTCTGGTCGTCGATCTGCAGCCCGCGGGAGAACATCGAACCCTCGTTGCCGTTCATGCCGACGATCAGCGGCACGTCGTGCTGGCGACCGGCTTCGTACATCGCCAGCGGGTCGTCCGGAATAACCCAGCCGTCGACGTTCGGCGCCCAGGCATTGGCTGTGCGGGTGAACGGGCTGTTGCCGGCGGCCTGGTAGGCGGCGAACAGATCTTCGGCGCTGGCCGAGCGGAGTTCGTCCAGCGCGGCGCCGGGGTCGGAGACCCCAAGTTCCTCGGCGACCCGCACACCGCCCGCCTCGGCCGAGTCCGGACCGCTGAGCGGGCGGTCCCAGCCGTAGACCCAGTTGCTCTCGGCGATCGCCCGGTCATACAGCCCCTCGGCCTGGGGTACCACCATGAGCGACATCACGGCGCCCGCCCCGGCCGACTCGCCGAAAATCGTGACCCGGTCCGGGTCGCCCCCGAACGACGCGATGTTGTCGCGCACCCACTCGAGTGACGCTACCATGTCGAGCATGCCGTAATTACCCGAGGCGCCGTGCGGCGATTCGGCCGAGAGCGCCGGATGCGCGTAGAACCCGAAGACGTTCAAGCGGTAGTTGATCGACACGAGCACGACACCGCGGGCCGCCAGACTGGTGCCCTCGTAGAGACCGTTCGATCCGGCGCCGCCGGTATAGCCGCCGCCGTGAATCCAGACCATGACCGGCAGCGGATCGGTGGTTTCGCGCGGTGCATAGACGTTGAGGAAGAGACAGTCTTCGCTCTGATCCGTGGCGTTGCGCCCGCCGCCCTGCACACAGCGGTTGCCGAACGCAGAGGCGTCACGGACGCCGTCCCAGGCCGCGACCGGCGCCGGCGGCGTCCAACGCCCGTCACCTGCCGGGGGCGCCGCATACGGAATGCCCTTGAACGTCATGATCTCCGCATTGGTCTCGGACAGCGCTCCCTGCACGAGACCGCCGGTGACCGCCACCGGGGTGTCGGGCGCCAACACCGTTGCGGCAGGCGCGGCCTCTTCGACTGGGGCCACGCCGCCACCGCAGGCGGCGCAGACGAGTGACACGAACACGACGAGCGATGGGCACCGATTCTCACTCATTGCTTTCACCACGCCTTTTCGTCACATAGTGCCGCCATGCTCCTCAAATGCGTGAAGAAATCCATGGCGATATCGAATTTTCGCTTTCGCAATCTTCTACGGCGCAGACTCCTGGCTGCTGATGATAGCAGCCCGTGGTAAAAGCCCCGCTGCATTCGATTGGCGCTGCATCCCGTCTGGCGGCGTTGCTCCTCGGTCACAAATGCCCCAATTTGCTCCCTCGTCGCGCCTTGCCAGCCGGGCGCCGCGCCAATCTCGGTGCAACGCGGGATTCTACCACGGGCTGCTAGACCCGTCATTGTAAACACAGATGGCGACACGCGGTAATCGCCCAACGCTATAATCGCCCTGCGTTTGTGGGGGAGACATGCAGAAACACGGGTGGCTGGTGGGAGCGATGCTTGTGGCGTCGGTGGCCGGAGGTGCGCTGTCGAACCTGTTCCTGACAGTGGGCCTTGGCGCCCAGGGCGCCGAAGTCGTCAGCGCGTCGCAGGTCAACATCGTCGACCGCGGCGGACGGTTGCGCGCGGTCCTTTCCGGCGAAGACGAACGGGGGCAGACGTCGCTGGCGTTTTACGGGCCCGGCGGCGTCGTGCGCACGGTCGTCGGCACCGAACCGGACGGCGCCCCGCTGGTATGGCTGAATGACGGCGAAGGCCGGACCCAGGTGTCGGTCGGTGTCCGCGGTACGAATGCGGTCCTCACCGTTGGTGACGGGGGGTCACCCAATGTGATGATCGGGTCCCTTGGCGGCACGCCGGTCGTCGGCCTGTCCGACGGCGCGCAGACCCGCTTGCAGATGGATCTCGGTCCCGAGGGACAGCCCAGCCTGAATCTGCAGGGCCAACCGGCCCTGAATCTGTTCGGGGCGCCGGGACGGCGCGCGGTCGGCGTGTCGGTGGACGCCGCCGGCGCACCGTTACTGTCGCTGTACGACGCCAGCGGGGCGCCACGGGTGGCGATGGGGGCGTTCCAGGGGACCACGGTCATCAATCTGGGAGACGGCACGCGTCCCCGACTCGTGCTGGGGGTCACGGAGGAGGGCGAGGGGAGTGTCGGTTTCTATGACGCCGAGGGCGCCCTCGTGCGCCTCGAAGACGCCGCGTCGTCGCGGTGATCGCAGCGACGTTGGATGTGGTTCCGGTGTCCGCAGCCAGGGCCGTGAGGGCCGCAAAAGGAGAGACGAAGCGTGTCTACAACGATGTCCGGTTCGATGGTCGAGTTCCCCGTGAACGGCAAAACGGGCAGCGGGTATCTTTCGGTCCCGGCGTCCGGCGGCGGCCCGGGGGTCATCGTGTTGCAGGAATGGTGGGGACTGGTCGACCACATCAAGACGGTGGCCGATCGCTTCGCCGCCGAGGGGTTCGTGGCGCTGGCGCCCGACATGTACCACGGCGAGAGCACGTCAAGCCCGGATGACGCGGGCAAGCTGATGATGGCGCTCGACATCGCACGGGTCGAGCAGGACCTGCGCGGCGCCATCGGCTATCTGCTGTCGCGGGACGAGGTGACCAGCGACCGCGTCGGGACGGTCGGCTTCTGCATGGGCGGCCAACTCTCGCTGTACGCCGCCTGCGAGAACGCCGCGGTCGGCGCGTGCGTCGATTTCTACGGGATTCATCCGAGCGTCACGCCGAACCTGACGGCGCTGCAGGCGCCGGTGCTCGGGTTCTTCGCCGAAAAGGACGGCTTCGTCCCGCCGGCCGCGGCGCGCCAGCTCGACGCCGACCTGCGGGCGGCCGGCAAGACCGCTGACATCACGGTCTTCGAGGGCGCGGACCACGCGTTTTTCAACGACACGCGGCCCGAGGTCTACCACAAGGCGTATGCCGAGGCCTGCTGGTCGCGCATGCTGGCTTTCTACCGGGAGCATGTCCGATAACGGCCTGATCGGCTGGCCAGGAGTCCACGGTGCAGGCTCCTGGAGCGCCTCCGGTCCTGGCAGCTCTTCCTGCTGGCGGTCGGGCTCTTCGTTGCCGATCTGCTGGTGCCGGACCCCGTGCCGTTCGCCGACGAGATCATGCCGGGGCTGGCGACCCTGTTGCTGGCGCGGTGGAAGCGGCGACCCCGCAGCCGGTAAGCGGCGCGCCCGTCAGGCGTTCCAGCTCAGCGATGGCGGGCGCCGGATCTCCGACCTTGATCGTCGTCATGCCCATGGCGTGCGCCGTCTTCAGATTGCTGCCGAGGTCATCCAGGAAGATCACTTCCGAGGGCGGCGCACCCAGCTCGCGGCACGCCAGTTCATAGATTCGGCGTTCAGGTTTTCGCATCCCGACCCGGAACGACTCCACGAAGCAGTCGAATAGCGCCCGTAGCGGGTCGATGCGGACCGTGCGGTCCGGCATGTCCCAGGCATTGGTGAGCGCCGCCACGCGGTAGCCGGCGGCCCGCAGCCGACCGAGCGCATCGACCATGGCCGGCCGAGGCACGACCGCGTCCTCTATTCGCGCCAACAGCGTCGCGGTGTCGAACCCGTGGCCTGCCGCGGCGCCCTGTCGCGAGAAGGCGTCGTTGAATGCGGCGGCGTCCAGCTCGCCGCGCTCCAGGCGCGCCCAGGGACCGTCGTCGCCGCCCTCGACGACCAGCCGGGCGATGAAGCGCGGCGGAAGCGCGTGGTCCGCTTCAAAGGCGGAAATCGCCGGCAACGGCGACTCGAGCACGACACCGCCAAGGTCGAAGATGACCGCCTGAATCCGGGATGTCTTCACAAAATCTCTCCGTGATCCGTATGACCGCGCCTGCCGAACGAGGGCGCCGGACGCAATGACGTAAGATTCTCGCATGCCCGGTGATTCGTTCGGCCACAGTTTCCGCATCAGCACCGCCGGTGAGTCGCATGGTCCGGGGTATGTCGTGATCATCGACGGCTGTCCACCGGGTCTGCCGTTGGCCGAGGCGGACCTGGCCGAGGATCTGGCCCGCCGGCGCCCCGGTCAGAGCCGGATCGTCACGCCACGGGATGAGCCGGATGAGCCCGAAGTGTTGTCCGGTGTCTTCGAGGGCCGGACCACCGGCACCAGCATTGCGATTCTGATTCGGAACCGGGACCAGCGCAGTCGCGACTACGAGGACATCAAGGACACGTATCGGCCGGGGCACGCCGACTATACCTACGACGCGAAACATGGCGCCCGCGACTACCGGGGCGGCGGGCGGTCGAGCGCGCGCGAGACGAGCGTGCGGGTCGCGGCCGGCGTGGTGGCCAAGAAGCTGATCGCCTCGGCGTTCGGCGGCCGGGTGGTCGGTTACGTGCGACAGATCGGCGGCATCGTGGCCGAGGTCGGCGACCCGGCGGCGGTGACCCTCGAGCAGGTCGAGCGTCTGCCCGGCGGCGAGCCGAACATCGTGCGCTGTCCCGACCCCGACCGCGGCGCCGAGATGGTGGCCCTGATCGAGCAGGTGCGCACCGCCCGCGACTCGATCGGCGGGGTGGCCGAGGTGGTCGCCACCGGCGTGCCTGCCGGGCTTGGCGAGCCGGTGTTCGACAAGCTGAAGGCGGACCTGGCAAAGGCGTTGTTCAGTTTGCCGGCGGTGCTCGGCGTCGAATACGGGGCCGGCTTCGCCGCAGCGCGGTTGCGGGGCAGCGAGAACAACGATTTGTTCTTTGCCGAACCCGGGGATGGCGCGACCCCCACGATCGCCACCCGTTCGAATCGTCATGGCGGTATGCTGGGCGGCATCTCGAGCGGCATGCCGATCGTGCTGCGCGCCGTCGTGAAGCCGACGAGCAGCTTGTCGCGGGAGCAGGCGACGGTGACCCGGCGCGGCGAGCCGACCACCATCAGGACGAAGGGACGGCACGACCCCTGCCTGCTGCCGCGGTTCGTGCCGATGGCCGAGGCGATGGTCGCGATCGTGCTCGCCGATCACTGGCTGCGGTGGAATGCCTGCGACCGCGCTACACTACGGCAACGCGAAGGAGAGTAACCATGCGCAAGGGACTGCTTGTTCTCGCGGCCGTCATCGCGACGGGGCTGCTGGCCGAACCGGCGGCGCGGCAGGAGGAGGGAGCCACGGGGCCCAGCCCCTATCAGGCTGTCGAGGGGTGGCTGACACCGTTCGCCGACGCGGGCTTCGCGTTCGGCGGCAATTCGGGCGTGTTCCCCGAGTCGCCCGATCGCATCTTCGTGCTGCAGCGCGGCGAGACCCGGTTGCCCGATCCGGTGCCGCCCGGGTTCGCCGGATTCGTCGGTTCGATCGGCATCAACGCGCTGCGGGCCGCCGACCGCCGGACGTGGCAGCACTGCATCTTCGTCGTTGACGGCGATGGCGCCGTGATCGAGGTCTGGGACCAGTGGGACCATCTGTTCGAGGGGTCGGACGGTCCAGGGCCGCATCGGATACGCATCAGCCCGTACGATCCGGAACGCCGGGTGTGGGTGGTTCACGAATCGGGGCATCAGATATTCGTGTTCTCGAACGACGGCAGCGAACTGCTGATGACGCTGGGCGAAAAGAACGTCGCCGGCGATGACGAGACACATCTCGGCGGGCCGCAGGATGTGGCGTTCCTGCCTGACGGGCGAATCCTGGTCGCCGACGGTATCGTCAATTCCCGCGTGCTGATTCTTGACGCCGACGGGAATTACCTGACCGAGTTCGGTGAAAGCGGCGATGGACGGGGCCAATTCAACACCGTGCACGGCTTGGCGGTCGGACCGGATGGCCGCATATTCGTGGCCGATCGCGACAACCGGCGGGTCCAGGTCTTCAACCAGACGACCCGTGCGGCGGCGTGGTACCACCCGAACATCGCGCCGGTCGCCACCTGGCCCGGGTTCGACCTGCCGCTCGACATCATCGTCAACCGCTACGACGTCTGGGTATCCGACCTGAATCCCCCCAAGGTGGTCAAACTCGATCTCAACGGCAATCGTCAGTACACTTGGGAACTGGACCGCGAAGGACCGGGACGATTTATCGAGGTGCACTCGTTCGCCGTCGACAGCGATGGCAACCTGTACGGGTCCGACAACCAGCTCGGGCGCACCCAGAAGCTGGTTCCGAAGTCGGACGCCGACCCTGCCCTGCTGATTGGGCAACCGTATGTCGAGGCTGACGCCGGCCGCTAGGATCGCGTTTCGGTGCGGCAGAAAGGATGAACCAGATGTCTCGCGTAATGCGTGTCGGCGCTCTCGTGGCGGCCCTGGCCGGGATGTTCGGCTTGGGCTGGGTCGTCGCCAAGACCGGCGTTGGTCAGGCGCTGCCGGTCGAGTCGTTGACCGAGATCGAGCGTGACTTCCACGATCGCATGCAAAACGTGGTGCTGGTCGGCCACTTCACCATTGCCGGGCGCGAAACGCGCGGCGGCAGTCCGGAGCGTTACGAGATTTCGAGTGTCGAGAAGGTCGACGACGACCGCTGGCGGTTCGACGTGCGCATGGTCTATGGCAGCGTGGATGCGACGCTGCCTGTCGTCGTGCCGATCATCTGGGCCGGCGATACACCCGTCGTCTCCATCACCGACTTCTCGATACCCACGCTCGGCACGTTCACGGCGCGGGTCTTCTTCTACGAGGACCGCTACGGCGGCTCCTGGCAACACGGCGAGTACGGCGGGCTGATGTACGGCCACATCGAGCCGCTGGATGCGAGCTGACCCCGGCGTCCGTTGACGACCACGGATTCGCGTCCACCGTTCGTTTCCTGCCACGACACACATGGCGCCCCGTGCGGATCCGTCCGCGCGCCCGCAAGACGCCCTCGACAGCCAGTGGTGAAAGACCCGCTGCGTTCGATCGGCTCCCTCGTCTCGCGTTGTTCGCCGGGCTCAGCGCCGGTCTCGGTGCAACACGGGGCTTTCACCCTGGACGGTTGACGCCGACCGGCGCAGCGACCCGCTTGCGAGACCGCGCAAAATGAATTAGAGTAACCAAGATATATTTTTTGTGTTATCAAAATCATGATCGATCCCGCGATCGCCCTCTCTGTATTCGCCCTGCTGGCAGTTGCCGCGCTAGCCCTGTTCTGGCCTGCCGGCGGCATCGCCGGGCGGCTGCGCCGATTGGCCCAGATCGACGAGCGGGTGCGGCTGGAGGATGCGATCAAGCACATCTACAAGTGCCAGCGTGCGAACCGTCACTGTTCGATCGAGAGCCTGGCCGGCCGGCTGGGCGTGTCGCGGGGGCGCGCCGCGGCGCTGCTGTCCGGTCTGTCGGAGATGGGCCTGACGCGCACTCGCACCGAGGGGCCGGTACTGACGGACGAGGGTGAGCAGTCGGCCGTGCGCATCGTGCGCACCCACCGCATGTGGGAGCGGTATCTCGCCGATCGGACCGGGGTGCCGGCAGGTGAGTGGCACGACCAGGCGGAGCGGGTGGAGCACACGCTGTCTGCGGCGCAGGTCGACGCGCTCGACGCCAGGCTTGGGCACCCGCGGTGGGATCCGCACGGCGACCCGATTCCGACCTCCGCCGGCGAGATACCGCCTGAACTCGGCTTCGGACTGCCGGCCGCCGAGCCTGGTCGCATCGTTGAGATCCTGCACCTCGAGGATGAACCGCGCGAGATTTACGACAGGCTGATCGAAGAAGGACTGGCGCTGGGCGCCCGCCTGGAGGTGATTGGGCGGACGGACCGCGCCGTTGGTCTGCGGTCCCATGGACGTGACTGGTCGCTGGACCCGGTTGCGGCCGACAACGTCACCGTGCGGTATCTCCCGCCGGGAGAACAGGCGGATCCGGGCCGCACCACGCTCCTCGACGCGCGGGTCGGCGAGACGGTTCACGTCATCAATATTTCCCAAGTCTGTCAGGGTGCCCAGCGCCGCCGGCTGCTCGACCTCGGGCTGGTGCCGGGCACCGAGATTACGCCCGAGTTGACGAGCGCGGCCGGCGACCCGACCGCCTATCGTATTCGGGGTGCGCTCATCGCCCTGCGCCGGACACAGGCGGCCCTGGTGTGGATCGAGCCGCCTGGTGATGCCCTGGTCCTGGACGAGGCGAGTTGATGGCGTTCCCGGCACCGGCGCTCGGAGGATGCGCGGAGCATCGCGCGCACAGTCTGGTCAAGCTGGGGTTGAGTCCCGATCGCTGGGACGTGCTCATCGCGCTGGCGGGCAACCCCAACGTCGGCAAGAGCACCGTGTTCAACGCCCTGACCGGTTTGCGCCAGCACACCGGCAACTGGCCCGGCAAGACCATCGTACGGGCCGAGGGGGCGTTCGCGCATCGCGGGTCACGTTTGAAGCTCGTCGACCTGCCAGGGACCTATTCGCTGCAGGCCGGCAGCACAGACGAGGAAGTCGCGCGCGACTTCCTGCTGTTCGGACGTCCGGACGTGACCGTCGTCGTGGTCGATGCCACGCGCCTCGAACGGAACCTGCATCTGGTGCTGCAGATTCTGGCGATCTCGGATCGCGTTGTCGTATACCTGAATCTGGTGGACGAGGCCCGGCGGCACGGTATTGCCGTCGACGCGGACCGGCTCCGGCGCGAGCTTGGCGTGCCGGTCGTCAGCGGTGTTGCCCGGTCGAACATCGGTATCGACGAGTTGCTGGATACGGCGCACCGGGTGGCGACCGGCGAGACCCGCACGACCCCGTTCCGTCTGGTGACCCACGCCCCGGCCGTCGAGCGCGCGGTAGAGGCGCTTGCCGGCGACATCGAAAGCGCCTTCCCGGGAGTGCCGAGCAGCCGGTGGGTCGCCGAGCGCCTGCTCAACGCGGACGACGCCGTGGTCACCGCCGTGAGCTCGGGCGAGTTGGGTCAACTGGGCGGCGACGACGTCGGCGCGGCGACCCGGCCGCCAGTGTCAGAGGCCGACCGGACCCGTGTGCTCGACGCGACGCAGCGGTTGCAGTGGGATCTACCGCCCGACTTCCACGACAGGATGACGGAGCAGACCTATCGAGCGGCTGAGCAGATCGCCGAGCGTGCAATGACCCGCGGCCTGCGGCGGGCCGGGTTCGAGCTGGATCGCCGTCTCGATGCGCTGTTGACGAGCCGCTGGCTCGGATTCCCGCTCATGTTGGCGATTCTGGCCGTCGTGTTCTGGCTCACCATCGAAGGTGCCAACGCGCCGTCCGCCATGTTGGGGACACTGCTGATCGACAGGGTGCATCCGATGTTGACCGGTCTGGGCTCGGCGCTGGGCCTGCCGTGGTGGCTGAGCGGCGTGCTGTTCGACGGAATCTATCTCGCGACAGCGTGGGTGGTAGCGGTCATGCTGCCACCGATGGCGATCTTTTTTCCACTGTTCACGCTGCTGGAGGATTTCGGCTATCTGCCGCGGGTCGCCTTCAATCTTGACGCGTTGTTTCGCGGGGCCGGCGCCCACGGGAAGCAGGCGCTGACGATGTGCATGGGGTTCGGGTGCAATGCCGCCGGTGTCGTGGCGACCCGCATCATCGACAGCCCCCGCGAGCGGTTGATCGCGATCATCACGAACAATTTCTCGCTGTGCAACGGACGTTGGCCGACCCAGATTCTCGTGGCGTCGATCTTCATCGGCGCGCTGGCGCCGGCGCACCTGGCCGGGCTGGTGTCGGCGGCGGCGGTCGTCGGCATCGCCCTGTTGGGCGTCATGATGATGTTCGCCGCCTCGTGGCTGCTGTCTCGGACGGTGCTGCGGGGCGAGGCGACGAGCTTCAGCCTCGAGCTGCCGCCGTACCGGCCCCCCCAGGTGTTGCAGACACTCTACAGGTCGGTCGTCGACCGTACGCTCATCGTCCTGTGGCGCGCGGTGGTGTTCGCCGTCCCGGCCGGAGCGGTCATCTGGCTCATCTCGAACGTTTCCATCAACGACCTCAGCCTCGCCGGGCACTCGGTCGCCTGGCTCGATCCGATCGGTCTGCTCATCGGGCTCAACGGAGTGATCCTGGTCGCGTACGTGGTGGCCATCCCTGCCAACGAGATCGTGATCCCGACCGTGCTGATGCTCACCGTGTTGACCGCCGATGTGGCAGGGGTGGGGCAGGGCGCGGGTGTGATGTTCGAGCTCGACAGCCTGGATGCGACTGCACAGTTGCTGCGCGGGGGCGGTTGGACGCTGCTCACGGCGGTGAACCTGATGCTGTTCAGTCTGCTGCACAACCCATGCTCGACGACCATCTACACCATCTACAAGGAAACCCGCAGTGCGCGTTGGACCACGGTTGCCACGTTGTTGCCGGTGGCAATGGGGGTCACCGTCTGTTTCGTGCTGACCCAGGTGTGGCGGTTGTTGGCCTGACCGGCCGCCGGGCCGCCAATGGCGCCGGCGCCCGCCGTACGAATGCCGCGCCGGACACATGCAACGGGGCTGCTAGCAGCCGTGGTGGAACCCCGCGTTGCACCGAGATTGGCGCTGCGCCCGCGTGGCAAGGCGCGACGAGGGAGCAAATTGGGGCATTTGTGACCGAGGAGCTAAGCGGATCGGCAGGTTTCCATGCCGATCCGCCCACTGTAGCGCCGCCACGCGGGACAGGGAGCAAATTGGGAAATTTGCGACCGCAGCGCCAATCGAATGCAGTGGGGCTTTCACCACGGGCTGCTATGCCGGCCGTTCGTAGCGCCAGCCGCTGTCGAGCATCCAGATGCGGTGGCGTACGCCGGCACAGTCGATGTCGCCTGATGCGTACCCGCAGTCGTCCTCGTACAGGGCTACCTGGCCGCCTGCGACTGGATGAAACCGGCCGAGGTAGTGGACCATCGTCCAGGTATCGACCTCGGCAAGGATCTCGCGGACGGTGCGCCGCCCGGCGAGCCGGGTAGTGAGCGCGAACGTCGGATTCGCGAACAGGATGTCACCCGCCCGATGCGCCACGAGCGCATCCGCCGGCCGGCGCCACTGGTGGTCCTGGATTTCCTCGCCGTCGATGCGGACGGTGTCCGGGTTTGCCGCCGCGGCGAAGAACCAGGTCGCGAACCGGATGGGGCTCGCGACCGGGGTCGTCCACTGACACAGCGGATGTAACGCGGCCGGATCGACCGCGACCCCGGCCTCCTCCCGGGCTTCCCGGACCGCGGCCCGCCGCGCCGCACCCTCGCCGTCGGCTGCCTCTCCCGGCGGTCGATCGCCGGGGTCGATCCGCCCCCCGGGGAAGACCCAATAGCCGCCCATGAATTTCAGGTCGGCGTGCCGCTGCACGTACAGGATCTCCGGTCCGGCGCCGCTGTCCCGGAGCAGCACGACCGATGCGGCGGGTTGGGGTGTGGCGATCGGCAGGGGCGGATCGGACGTCACGGCCATGCCTCCATGGTACGCTACCCGTTTCAATCGCCTGCCGTGGCCGCCCCCGGGGCGGCGAGCGCGGACTGTTCCTCCATTTGATGCCGCTGACTCCGTTCGACACGTTGCTTGTCCTGCTGTGCAGTGCAGTCGGTTTTACCCTGCAGGGCGCGGTCGGGTTCGGTATGGGCATCCTGGGGTCGCCGCTCCTCATCCTGATCGATAGTCGGCTGGTGCCGGGGCCGATTCTGGCATCGACCATGCTGTTTACCGTCCTGCTGATAGGCCGCGAGCACCGGGCCATCGACCTGGGCGGGGTCCGGTGGGCCGTGGCCGGCCGGCTTGCCGGGACGATTCCGGCCGCTGTCGTGCTGGCCGCGTTGCCGGCCGATCATTTGCGGCTGGCGTTCGGCATCATCGTGTTGCTGGCGGTCGCCATCAGCATGTCCGGGCTGGCGGTGGAGCCTCGGCCGGCGACGCTGTTGACCGCCGGAGTGCTCTCCGGCGTCATGGGGACGATGGCGTCCGTCGGGGGCCCTCCGATGGCGCTTCTCTACCAGCACGCGTCCGGGGCGCAGATCCGGGGCACGCTGTCCGGCATCTTCCTGATCGGGACAGCGATGTCGCTGGCGGCGCTCGGCTTCGTCGGGCGGTTCGGTCTGGATGAGCTGCGGTTGACCTGCGTCATGGCGCCGGGAGCGATCTTCGGTTTCGTGATCTCGCGGCGGATCGCCTCGCGGCTCGACCGCGGCTACACGCGCCGGGCGGTGCTGGCGGTCGCCGCGGGGGCAGGCCTGATCGTGATTGCGCGATGGTTTGTTGCATGACGAGACGATCAGATCCTGCCCGCGGGCCTAATGTCGGAGGCCTCTTCGGCCGACAGCTTGATTATCGGGTCCCGACCGGACCGTACAGCCTCGACGCGAGCCTGACCCTGATGCCATCGCTACTCATCCGTCGACGGATTGTGCGCACCTGCCGGAGGGTGGCGTGCGTAGTGACCGGACTTGCGGTATTGGCCGCTCCCGGCGCGGCCCAGAGCCTCCGCGGAAGTGCGTCGTCGCTGGACCGCCAGACGGCGCAGGCGATCAGGCACGATTTCACCTTTCTGGCCGGGGCCGCCCAGTTGCGGCGGTTCGTCGACGCCGGCTATCTGGTTCCGGTCGACGGAAACCAGGATTATCGATTGAAGGATGTCTCGTTTCCTTTCGCCCGCCCAGAGGTGAGGCTTTTCATCGAGCGGTTGTCGAGCCAGTACCGGCGCGCCTGCGGTGAGCAACTGGTCGTGACCAGTCTGACCCGTCCGTTGTCGCATCAGCCGCGCAACGCGTCGGACCGCTCGGTGCATCCGACTGGCATGGCGATCGACCTGCGCCGGCCTGCGGGGCGCTGCCGGCAGTGGCTGGAAGAGACGCTGCGCGCACTCGAGGCCCGCGATGTGCTCGAAGCAACCGCGGAACGCAGTCCGCCGCACTACCACGTGGCGGTGTTTCCCGAGCGATACGCCGCGTACGTAGACCGGTTGCTCTCCCGTGCCACCGCTTCGTCCAGCGTCTACATCGTTCGACCAGGCGACACCCTGTGGAGAATTGCCCGGCGCCACCGTACGTCGCCAGGGACGTTGCAGCAACTGAACAGCCTGTCCTCGACGCGTATCTACGCCGGGCAGACGCTGGCCGTGCCCTAGCAGCCCGTGGCAAAAGCCCCGCTGCATTCGATCCCCGCAGAATTCTGCGCTTCCCCGCGGAATTCTGCTGTTTCACGCTTAAACCCGCCGATCCGCGCGGACATCTGCGGATCGACGTTGCATCCCGCTGCGCCATGCTGAATTCTGCGGTTTCACGCTGAATTCTGCTGCTCTACGTTGTACCGGCTGACGAACAGGGCAACCACAAGGGTTGCCCCTACAGGTATTTTCCCTCTTCTCGCCTTGCTCAGCGGGCGCATCGCCAATCTCGGTGCAACGCGGGGTTTCACAACGGACTGCTAGCAAGAACCCCGCTGCATTCGATCGACGTTGTTTCGGCGCCAAAAGAGTGATCTGATCTTGACATTCGGTTTCCGCGACGGAACGCGGTTACAATACAGTGCTGCATCGTGGGAGTGACGCAGTCCCGAGCGGTCGAGGCTGCGCGTACCGACTTTGAGACGACCGGGAGTGCTCGTCACCCCGGTCATGGATCGATTGATCATGCGAACAAAGGTGTATTTCGGCGTGGTGGCCCTCGTTGCCGTGGTCCTGGCCGTGCGGCCGTCGAGTGCGCAGGACATCCCGCGCCTGTCCGATGGCAAGCCGGACCTCAACGGCATCTGGCAGGTGCTGAACGAAGCGAACTATGACCTCGAGCCGCACATCGCGCGCCACTCGTTGCAGATGCGCGAAGGGCCCGTGAATCCGATTCCCTCCATTCCGACGCTGCGCATGGGGGCCGTGGGCGCCGTGCCGGGCAGTCTGGGCGTCATCGTCGGGGGCGGCAAGATCCCCTATACGCCTGAGGCGCGCGCGCTCAAGGAAGACAACCTGGCCAACTGGGTCGATCGGGATCCGGAAGTGAAGTGCAACATGCCGGGTGTGCCGCGCGCCACCTACATGCCGATGCCGTTCCAGATCATCCAGAGCGAGAACGACGTCTTCATCGCCTATCAGTTCGCCGGAGCCGTCCGTGACATCTATATGGACAACCCCGGCCCGTCGCAGGTCGACTCCTGGATGGGATGGTCGGTCGGGAGCTGGGACGGCGACACGCTCGTGGTCGACGTGACCGGAATGCTCGACGGGACCTGGTTCGATCGCGCCGGCAGCCATCACAGCATCCAGCTTCACGTGGTCGAGCGCTACACGATGATTGGCCCGAATCACATCGACTACGAAGCCACCATCGAGGATCCGGTGGTGCTGACCGAGCCGTTTACAATCAAGATGCCGATCTATCGCCGGATCGAGGAGAACGCCCGGTTGATGGATTTCCGGTGCGTCGAGTTCGTGGAAGAACTGCTGTTCGGTGAATGGCGCAGGAACCCGCTGCCAAGGAATTAGGGAGGTTGGAATGCGCAGTCAAGTTGCAGTCTGTCTCGGTGTGCTCGCCCTGGCCGGTCTCGCGCTGGCTCCGATCGCGTGGGCGCAGGGCGGGGATATTCCCCGCACGGCAAGCGGGCGGCCGGATCTGTCCGGCACCTACGACGTGTCGACGCTGACCCCGATGCAGCGTCCAAATTCGGTGGGCGACAAATTGGCGCTCACCGACGAAGAGGCGGCCGAGATCGCCGCGCAGGAAGCGCAGCGGACGGCCGAGCGCAACGCACCCAGCGACCCGAATCGCGGTGCGCCGCCTGAGGGCGGCGATGGGTCGCCGGGCGCCGCCGGCAACGTGGGCGGATACAACTCGTTCTGGATCGACCGCGGCACCGGCGCCTATCAGATCGACGGCGAGTGGCGCACGTCGATTCTTATCGACCCGCCGAATGGCCGCTTTCCACCGCAGACCGAGGCACGGCGCGAGGCCCAGCGCGCGGCCAGAGCAGCCCGGGCGGGCCAGGTGCGGCGATTCCAGAACGACGGCACCGCCTACTGGCTCGAGGCGGGGCTCGATGCGCCGGGCCCGTACGACAACATGGAGCAGCGTCCGTATGCCGAGCGCTGCATTCTCAGCTTCAGCTCCACGTCCGGCCCCCCGATGCTGCCGGCGCTCTACAACAACCACAAGCGGATCGTGCAGGGCGAAGACACCATCATGATTCTCATCGAGATGGTGCACGACGCCCGCATCGTGCGGATGAACGCCGAGCACGACCCGCCCGAGATCAAGAAGTGGCTGGGCGACTCGATCGGCTGGTGGGAGGGCGACACGCTGGTGGTCGAGACCACCAACTTCGTCGATCGCCCGGCGTTCGGACAGGGCACCGGGAACATGACGGTGACCGAGCGTTTCCGGATGGAGAGCGCCGACAAGTTGATTTACACCTTCACGGTCGACGACCCGACGGTCTGGTCGGCGTCGTTCACCGGCGAGTATGCCTGGCCGCGGAGCCCGAACAAGGTGTTCGAGTATGCCTGCCACGAGGCGAACTACGCGCTCGAAGGCATCATGAAGGGCGCCCGGTTGCTAGAAGCGGACTTCCGCGGCGAGGAGCCCGAGGGCGTCGTCAACCCGACCCGGTAGGCGGAACGTGGCCCGGCACGATCGGAATCATTCTTCAGGAGATGCATGATGCGACAGCAGACTTCAACAATGCTCAAGTACGGTGTGGCGGCGATGGCGCTGGCTGGTCTCGTCGTGGCCACGGGTGTGCCCGCAGACGCCCATCACGCCTTCGGCGCCGAGTTCGATCCGAACCGGCCTGTCGTGCTGCGCGGTCCTGTGATGCAAGTGGAGTGGGTGAACCCGCACACCTGGATTCACGTGGAGCATACCGACGCCGACGGCAACAAGCAGGTATGGATGGTCGAGGGCGGCACCCCGAACACGCTGCTGCGGCGCGGGCTGACGCGCGAGACGATTCCGATCGGCGCGATGATCGTGGTCGACGGCTATCAGAGCAAGGACCGTTCGGCCCGCGCCAACGGACGGGACGTGACGTTCGAGGACGGCCGGAAGTTCTTCATGGGGTCGTCCGGTACCGGTGCGCCGCGAGACGGCCGTGACGTGACCGAGCCCGAATAGGACACACGCGCGTCCGGCGTTCGTCGCGCCGGCGCCCGCAGACGCTGGCGGATATGTGAAAGGCGCCCGGGGACTGTCCCCGGGCGCCTTTTTTTTCATGGTGGGGGCGATCAGGCTCCCCCGGCGTCGGGAGGTGCGTCCGGGATGGGCGCCACGGTCGTGCGTTCGAGAAGCCAGACAACATTCACGGCAACCGGCGCGCCGCCGGCGCGGGCCGGTTCGAATCTGACGTCGGAGGTGAATCGGGAGACGGCGCGGGTCAGCGCGGCATCCGGCACGCCATCGAGGATCACCTCGACCGAGGCCAGTGCTCCTTCGCGGGTGACGACCGCCGTCAGCGCGAGATTGTCGAGCGCCAGCGGGGGCAGCGGCCGAATCAGCATCGCCGCGGCGCGGGTGTCCGGCGACACATGGGGCAGCGTCACCCCGGCGACGAGCCAGAGCGGGTTGGCGTTCGAACCGAGGCGGGAGGAGCTCTGCAGCAGTCCCGCCAGCGAGCTGGGATGCATCGGCGTGGCGAGGCTCAGCACTGCCGCGAGCACGAGCGCCGCGGCCACCGTGGCCGCCAGGGCGCCGCCCATGATCCAGAGGCGAGGACCGTCGTCGACCGCGTCGCGGACGCGCTGGATCCACCGCGTGTCCTGCTCCTGCGCCACACGCGCCAGCACCTCTGGCACCAACCGCGCGAACGCGGTCTCATCCGGCCGATGCTGGGCGGCGCCGCGCCGCAACGCCATACCGATGGTGGTCAGCTCGTCCTGCGCACGACGGCAGCGATGGCACGTGTCCAGATGCCCGTCCAGCGCGACCCGACGATCTATCGAGAGCTCGCCGTCGTGGGCGTCCGTCAGCCACCTCCTGATGGTGCGGCAGCGGAAGGATGTCAGTCGTGTCACGGTCGCAGCTCCGTGCGCAGGGTCTGGCGCGCGCGCGCCAGCCTCGATTTCACCGCCGCGTTCGTCACCCCGAGCGAGTACGCGATCTCGGCGTACCGCATCCCGTGCAACTCGCGCAGGATGATGGTGGACCGCTGGTCGAACGGAAGCCGGTTCAATGCCCGCCACAGACGCTGGCCCAACTCCTTCTGGTCGAACGCCCGTTCCGGTGACGTCGAGGAGGTGGATGCCGCGGGCTCGCCCTGTTCAGCCACGATCGCATCGAGCGACACCTGATCGGCGAAGCGGCGTCGCCGCCACCAGCGCTGCCGGTTGCGCGCCTGATTGATGACGATGCGGTAGATCCAGGTCTGCAGCGCCGAATCGCCCCGGAATCGGTGAATCGACCGGAACACCGTGAGAAAGACATCCTGCGACAGGTCAAGAGCGTCGTCATGGTTCCTCAGCAGTTGGAACGCCAGGTGGTAGACCATCCGCTGATGCGTTTCGACGAGTTCCTGGTGTGCGCGTGCGTCGCCCGCCGCGCAGCGCTCGGCCAGATCGCTCTCGGTAGTGGTGGTGTCTGACCAGTCAATAGCGCGAGCCGGCTTCACGTGGCCTCCTGTCGTTGATCTGATGATCCGAGTATGCCCCGACCCGCGTCAATTGTGGTAACTGAATCATTGGACTCCGCGTTTCGCAAAAAGTATCGGGATGCTGGCGCCGACCGCTGCAACCGCCCGTCGCGGTATCCCGCGGGACACCGAGACCGGCGCTGGGACGCGGAATGCACACTCGGTCATTGAACCGGTCCGTCTCCGACGATAGAATCAGCCGATCTGCCGGTGCGGATGGCGGTTGTCCTGTCGATCGGCACGGACGGCCGACGGCGCGCGGTGATCGGCGGCGCCGGAACCGGTGGCGGAACAGGAGAGCAGAGATGCGCGGTCGACGGTATGTGCTGGCGAGTGTCGTGAGTGTGGCGGTGCTGCTTGTTGCAGCGCCGGGTGCGGCACAGTCTGATTCGGCAGTCAAACGGACGCCGCACGGCGACCCGGACATCTCGGGCATCTTCACGTTCCGCACCATCACCCCCCTCGAGCGCCCGGCGGGTCTCGAGGGCAAGGAAACGCTGAGCGCCGAAGAGGCGGCCGCGTTCGAGGCCGCGGAGCGTACCCGGCTGAATCGCGATCTGTTCGATCCGGAATCGGGCGCGCCCAGCGCCGGGTATCAGGCGCGGTCCGAAGGCGGGGTGCTGTCCTACAACGAGTTCTGGTATGAACGCGGCATCGAGCTGACGAGCGACAAGCGCACTTCGCTGATTGTCGGTCCGCTCTTCGAGTACGCCTGCCACGAGGGAAATATCGGGATGCACGGCATCATGGCCGGCGCTCGCATGCTCGATACGCAGGCGGTCGAAAGGACCCGCTAGCGCGAGCAACCGGGTGTGCACCACTTCACCTCCAACGTTTCACGATTGAGTGCCGCGTGGCGTGTGCCACGGGCTCCGGGACGGTGCGCTGCCCTTGGCACGTAGTGACGGCTCATGGACTGGACAGCGTTCACCGACTTTCTCGGTACCCGCGCACATGAGCTGCTCGGTACGGATCTGAATCAGGTTCGGTTCACCGACATCGGACTGACGTATGTGCTGTCGATGGCCGTGGCGTTGATTGCGGCGCTGACTCTGGTCCGTCGCGTGTTGGTCCGCCGGCGCCACCACCGCCAGCATTCCGGTCACGTCATCGATCCCCGGTATCGCCGCGGTGTCCTGGGCCGCACACTCTACAACCTGCCGAAGCTGCTGCTGGGGCTGGCGCTGGCCGTGCTCCTGGTTGCGATGGCCGACCCCTATCTCACGGCGACCGAAGAGGTGACCGGTGACATGGAGTCGCGCATCCGGATCGACCTGGTCGATACCTCCCTGTCGATGGCGTGGGAGTTTGCCGGCACTGGCAAGTCACGAGCGGAGGTGGCGCGCGAAGCGCATCTGGAGTTCCTGGAGATGCGGCGCGACAAGAACGACCGGGTGGCGCTGTGGCTGTTCTCCTCCTATCCGTACATGGTCGACGACTTCGTCATCGACGACGAGTTGTATTTCTTCCAGGTCATGGATGCGCCCTTTGCGATCGTCCGGATTCTGGCGGCGCAATCAGGGACGCCGATCGACCACACCTTCGTACCGGAAGACAAGGTGCGCATCATCGACAGCGAAGGGAACACCAACATCATCCGGGCGCTGCAGTCGATCGTGAACCACTTCGATCGTGACGCGGCGACGCTGTCCGGCGGCGCGACCCCGCATCGGGCGGTGCTGATCGTGACCGACGCCGATGTAGACGAGATTCCGGAAGCCGAGTTCATCGAGCTGGCCAAGCGGAACATCGTGCCCTACATGATCTTCATCAATGCCGAGGAGAATCGGTTGAACCGCACGCAGCGGCAGTCGACGTCCACTCCGCTGACGAGCAACACCCAGGGGCTGATCGATTCGATCCGCGAGTTCGGAGGGGACTATTTCGACGTGACCGACGCCGACGGACTGGTGCGGGCCTATGAGGCGATCGACGCGGCGGAGACGGTGCAGGTCGAGCTGTCGCACCGTGCAGTGAAGGTGCCGATCTTCGCGCGCCTGCTGCTGATCAGCATGGCGTTGCTGGTGGTGGGGATTCCCGCGGGCTTTCTGGCCGAGCTGGTGTGGGGGACGCATCCCTGACACCCCGCTGCCCGAAGTGCGGAGAGGATCGGGACCTGACCCCGCTCCTCTCCGTTCGCCCTGTCATTCGTCGTTCGCCGTCTCGTACTGCGCTTCGACGTCCATCAGCACCGCCTTGATGGTGGCGGCCCAGATTCTGGTGCCTTTCTCGTTCAGGTGTAGCCCGTCGTCCACGAAGATGTCGTCCATCACGCGGCCGTCGGAACGGAGGAACGGGGTGGCGACATCGATGTAGTGGAGCAGGTCGTTCGACTCCACGATCATCTGGTAGAGCTTGTTGGCTTCCTGCGCCTTGTCCCAGTTGTCCCAGCGGGCGAGACTCGGTTTGACCGACATGACGTAGACCCGCGTCTGCGGTAGGGACGCGTGGATCTTCGCGATAATCTGCTTCAGCTCGCCCGCGATCTTCATCGGCGGGACACCGAACATGCCGGTGTCGTTGTCACCCTCGTAGATGACGACGGCGCGCGGCTTGTACGGGATGACCAGACGATCGACGTAGTGCAGCACGTCGGCCATGGCGCTGCCGCCGAATCCTCGCGGGATGACGGTCAGCGGCGCCAAGTCCGCCTTCATGGTGTTCCACCGTCTGATGCTGGAACTGCCGGTGATGGCGATCGCGCCCTCGGGCGTCATCGAGGCGTCTTCGGCCTCGAACGCGGCGATAGCGTCCTCGAACCGGGTGGGGTCGATGGCGAGCGTTTGGGCCGCGGCTGAAGATACGAAGCCGACGACGAACAGCACGATCGCAAGCGCAGATGCATGCCGAATCTTCATTCCATCCTCCAATGCCTTCGATAACAGATAGCGAACCGCTGCATTATATCCCGTCGGCCGGCGCCGCTAGTTGCCGATCCGGGCGCAGATGCCGCGCCGCGTGCGTGGGACCGGCTCGCGCTCTCGTACGGCCGCGAGGAGCCCGTGGTAGAACCCCGCGGTGCACCGAGATCTGGTCGTAACAATGCCGCGTCCGGCCAGCGCAAGGCGAGAAGAGGAAAAATTCCTGTAGGGGCAACCCTTGTGGTTGCCCTGTTCGTCAGCCGGAACGACCACGCGCAGCGGGATGCAGCGTGAAACCGCAGAATTCAGCGGGGAAGCGCAGAATTCTGCGGGAATCGAATGCAGCGGGGCTTCTACCACGGGCTGCTAGGCGCGACGTCGTCATCGGCGGCGAGGGGTGGGTCACTCCGCGACGGTCACCGTCAGATCGTAGGCGGTATCGAGGGCGCCGTCGCTGGCAAGACAGCGCAACACGAATGTGCCGGGCCGGTCGAACGTGGCCCGGGTTACCCAGGTGCCGTCCTCCGGCGGTTCAGGGTTGACGAACATCGGCGCCCACGGAGACAACGCGCCGGTCCGGGTGTCTTCCCATACCTTGACCTGGGGTGGGTCGAACTCGACCTGCGCGTCCCCGCGATAGACGAACCACGAGACCCGCAGGCCGGTCTCGGTACTCACCGTGACCCGGGTGCTGGGCCGCCAGCGACGCGCCTGAGCCGACGCGCTGCGCAGAAACCGGCGCCGGCGCGATCCCGGCACGCCGTCATCGTCCGCCACGGCGGTGAGGATGAGCGGCTCACCCACCCGGACGGTGCGCTCCGCCGCCCCCTCCACCCGCAGGGAGGGCCCCACGTTGGCGCGAATGGTCGGATTGCTCGTGCCGGCGCCGAGCGCTCCCTGTTCGGACGCCCGGACGATGTTGTCCACGAAGTAGTCCTGGCTAAGCGTCGCGAACGCCCGCTCGGTCACGCTGTTCACCGTGAGCGTCCAGACCATCTCGTCGTCGGCGCCGAAATCGTCGGGGACCGGCACACGGAACACAAACCGGTTGCGGCGCGGCAGAAAGTGCGTCGGTTGCCCGAGGTCAGGGCCACCCGGTTCGATGTTGTTCTCCGCACCGACCGGCACTGTCGGGGTCTCCTGCCAGTTCCGGTTCATGTAGCCGAACAGGAAATGGCGCGATCCGTCCACATCCTCTTCCCAACCTTCGAACGCGGGAGAGACATTCTGACCCGAGGAGTACGACAGGCGTTGTGCGCCGGCGGGCTGACCCGCCAGGAGCAGAATCGTTCCCAGCGCCGCGCCGCAGGCGCGCACCAGGTGTCGTCGAGGGGTGGGGGTGAGCAGCAGTCTCATACCATAACGTCCGTGGTAACGGCCCCGTGGTGTTGCCACGGACTACTGCGGCGGCGCCGCCGCGGCGGTCGTCTCTTCCTGATCCTCCGGCTCCTCGCCCGCGACGTCCGCGTCATCCGGCTCCTCGCCCACGACGTCCGCGTCATCCGGCTCCTCGCCTGCGACGTCCGCGATCGCCAGATCGTCATAGGGGCACAACGGGCAGCCGATGACGTGGTCGCCCAGGCGCCATCCGATCGCGTCACGACGTTCCGCCATCTCCTGCAGGAACTCCTCATCGGACAACCGCACCCCGATACCGAGGTCGATGAACATGTTCGTGACCGACCGGTTGCCCGAGCCCTGCCAGTTGCGGGGGTCCGGCACGTTCCGGTTGGCGGTCGTGTTGTCCATGTAGCCGATGATGTGGAGGATGGTGCCCTTCGGCAGGATCGGCGCCGTGTGGTCCGCGTACTCGTAGGTGCGCACCCAGTTGTGGTCGTAACCGGCGCAGGTCAGCGTCTCGATGTGGTTGCCCCAGATCGCCTCGAGGCACATCCGCTGTCCGGGTGCGTGGAGGTGCGGTTCGAACGTGGTCAGCTTCTGATGCTGCTGCAGCACGGTGTAGGCGTGCAGTTCCTGATCGTCCGCTTCCGGCCGAATGTCGATGTTCAGCCCATCGCCCAGACCCCGCCCGGCCCGCCTCAACGTCGGTTCGTAGCCCTTTGGATGGAACTTCCAGGCGATTTCCAGATGGGCTCTCGTGTCTCTGCCATTCGAATGAAGGTGCACCGAGTTCGACACCACACTGGAGTTGGCGGCCAGCAACCGGCCTGCCCTCGGATCGAACGTGTCCGCGTTCCGTCCCACTTCGTGCACGGGCCAACCGGTCGACGTGCCGCGGGACCGGGCCTCGTCCTGGCCGCTGTCGTCGCCGACGACCCGCGTGCTCCAGATCATGTGATGGAAGACGAACCGCCCCCCGACGGTCTCGCGCGAGTCCTCGGTGTCGAGCACGTCGTTGACCTCGCGGAACTCGAGGGCCTCCACGTAGCGGTCCTCGCTGATCCCCACGGGTGTCGTCTCGATCTCGCCCCACCAGTCGGCCTGCTCGCCGCCCACGATGACTTCGGGCAGCACGGTAACGAGATCAGGGTCGCCGATCGTCCAGCCGCCGGTCCCGAAGTCGCGGGGCGGCGGCGCGTCGGCCGGATTGCCCCGCGGCGCGCCGGCATCGGCCCAGGCGGCCACCATGGCGACTTCCTTGTCGCTGAGCGAGGGGTCGTACTTGTAGTCCTGGATACCGATGTTGCGCTCGACATACCAGGGCGGCATGACACCGGCACGGGAACCCATCGCCGTGCGGCGTTTCATGGCGCGAGCCCAGGGACGCGCCTGCTCGTACGTGAGCAGCGACATCGGCGCCACCGATTCCTCCCGATGGCAGTGCTGACAACTGCGCTGCAGGATTGGCTCGATATCCTTGTGAAACGTAATCTCGCCCGGTTCTAAGCCGGCCGCGGCGGGCGATTGTGCGGACGTGGCCGCGGGCGTTCCCGCTCCCGCGGCGAGGACGACGGCCAACGTCGTGAACTGCCGGATCCAGCCGGCGAAATGTTGCGGCACCTGGGCCTCCCTGACTATCGATCTTGCCTTCAGGTGTCAGAATATCCCACTATCGTGTAGCACGCGCAACAATTGTGGGCGATGCATGGGATAGGTGCATGGGAATTCCGGGTGTGGTGATTGCGGGTGGAACGTTGCTGGTGCTGACCGCGGCCTTTCTCGCGGCTGCGCCCAGCGCCTCGCTGTGGTACATCGCCGCGGTCGTGCTGCATCCGCTGCTGGGGCTGTGGCTCGGCGCCGTGGCCGTGCGGTGGGTCTGGCGCCGCGGGTGGCCGGCCGGCGCTCTTTCGAGGAGCGCTGCCGGTGTTTCGACGGCCGGTGCGCTGTTGGGACTGGGCGTGCTGGGGCTGGCGGTCTTCGGGCGGTCCGACCTGCTGCTGGCGGCGCACGTGGCAGGCTCCGTGGCCGGGACCGCGCTGCTCGGCGGCTGGCTCTGGCGCGCAAGCGCCGATCAGGCCCGAGCGCTCGAACTGCGCACCGGAGTGCTGCTGCTGTGCGCGGTCGCCGCCGCCGTGCCGGCCGCCCGCGCGGCGCACGACACCCGCTGGCGGCAGGCGCACGCATTCGAGAACCCCATCCGACCCCCGGCCACCATGGCGGAGGAGGGCGCCGGCGCCGGCAGCCGGTTGTTCCCGTCATCGGCGCAGACCAGCACGGGCGATCTGATTCCCGCCGACTTCTTTCTGACCAGCGAGATGTGCGGCAGGTGCCATCGTGACATCTATGACGAGTGGCGCGGATCGGCCCACCATTTCTCGTCCTTCAACAACCAGTGGTATCGCCGGTCAATCGAATACATGCAGGACGTCGTCGGCACGGAGCCGTCGAAGTGGTGCGCCGGATGCCATGACCATGCCGTGTTCTTCAACGGGCGCTTCGATCGGCCGATCCGCGAGCAGATCGATACGCCCGAAGCGCAGGCGGGGCTGGGGTGCACGTCGTGTCACTCGGTGGTGCACGTGGGCAGCACGATGGGGCAAGGAGACTTCGTCATGGAATACCCGCCCCTGCACGATCTGGCGGCGAGCAGCAATCCACTGCTGCGGGGCGCCCATGACCTGGTCACCAATCTGGCGCCGGAACCGCACCGCCGCACGTTCATGAAGCCGTTTCACCGCGACGACGGCGCCGAGTTCTGCTCCATCTGTCACAAGGTGCATCTCGACGTGCCGGTGAACGACTACCGCTGGATTCGCGGGTTCAACGAATACGACAACTGGCAGGCGTCCGGCGTGTCAGGGCAGGGCGCACGGTCCTTCTACTATCCGGAGACGCCACAGACGTGCGGCAGTTGCCACATGCCGCTGGTGGCCTCGAATGACCCGGCCGCTGACGACGGGTTTGTCCGGTCGCATCGGTTTCCCGCAGCGAATACCGCCCTGCCGTATGTGAACCGCGACCCGGACCAGCTCGAGGCGGTGCAGCAGTTCCTGCGCGCGGGGCAGGTCTCCATAGACCTTTTCGGTATCGCGAGAGTCGCCGAAACGCCGGCGCCCACGGCCCGTCCGGCGCGCGCCGCCGGACAGACGCTGTCGAGCACGTTCGCCGTGGGGGAGGAATCGTCGCAGTTCGGGGCGCGCGGGGTGGTCTCCGTGCCTCCGGCCGAGGTGCATGCGCCGCTGGACCTGACTCCGATCGTCGTCCGTCGCGGCGAGTCGGTGCGGGTCGAGGTGGTGGTGCGGACCCGCAACGTGGGGCACTTCTTTCCCGGAGGCACCGTGGACGCGCTCGATGTCTGGGTCGAGTTCACGGCGGTCGACGATCGCGGCCAGGTACTGCTGCACAGCGGCGCCGCCGCCGACGGCGGCAGCGGACCGGTGGATCCGGGCGCACACTTCTACCGCAGCCTGCAGGTCGATGGTCACGGCAACCCGATCAACAAGCGCAACGCCTGGATGACCCGCTCGGTGGCCTACGTGCAGTTGATTCCGCCCGGTGCGGCCGACACGATACACTACCGCCTGCGCGTCCCCGAGGATGCCGGCGACAGGATCACCCTGCAGGCGAGGGTCAACTATCGCAAGTTCGCCTGGTGGTACACTCAGTGGGCGTTCGCCGGCGAACGCGACCCCGCGACACCGGCCGACGTGACTGCCGCGTACGATGACGGCGTGTGGACGTTCACCGGCGACACCTCCGACGTCTCCGGAGAGATCAAGGCGATTCCCGACATTCCCACGACCGTCATGGCGGAGGCCGAAGCGACGCTGTCGGTGACCGACGGCGGGGCACCGGCGCCCGAGGTGACCCGGTCGCTCGATCCGTCCATGCGGGTGCGCTGGAACGACTACGGGATCGGCCTGCTGCTGCAGGGTGACCTGCGCGGCGCCGAGTCGGCGTTCCGCGTGGTGATGGCGATCGATCCGGCCTATCCCGACGGCCCGGTCAACGTGGCGCGGGCCAAGCTGCGGGAAGGCGATGTCGAGGCGGCCGTCCCGCTGCTGGAGCAGGCGCTGGTGCTCGCCCCCGGTCTGGCGAAGGCCCATGCGTTGCTGGGGACGGCGCTGCGGTCGCTCGGCCGCTACGACGAGGCGATGCGCCACCTCGACGCGGCGCGGGCGCAGTACCCGCGCGACCGGGTGGTATTGAACGAGATTGGTCTCCTGCAGTTCCTGGCGCGTGACTTCGACGCGGCGATCGACACGTTCGAATCGGTGCTTCGCATCGACCCGGAGGACCTGCAGGCCCACTACAATCTGATGCTGAGCCATCAGGGTGCGGGCCACGGCGAGGCGGCGGCGCAGGCGCGCGCGCTGTACGAGCGGTTCAAGGCCGACGAGTCGGCCCAGGCGATCACCGGGGACTTCCGCCGGGCCTCGCCCGAGGACAACAACGAACGACAGTCGATACACGAACACGACGTTCTGACCGCCGCTTCCACGCCATGATCGCTAATTCCACGCCCGTTGCCGTCGATTCCACGCCCGTTGCCGTCGATTCCACGCCCGTTGCCGTCGATTCCACGCCCGTTGCCGTCGATTCCACGCCCGTTGCCGTCGATTCCATGTCCGTCACCGTCGCTTTCACGTCCATGACCCTTACCCGCATTGTGCAAGTCCTGCTGGTTGCGCTGATCGCCGCCGCCGCTGCCTGCCGTCCCGCTGACGAGCGTTCCGACGCGGCGTCGGCACGCTATCAGGACACGGTCCGCGCCTTCTATCAGGGACTGGCCTCGCTCGACGTGGGTCTGCTCGAGGATGCCGAGATTCTGTTCGCGCGCGCGGCGGCGCTGTCGCCGGACGAACCGGCGATTCGGGCCAACCTGGCGGTGGCGCAGGTCGGGTTCGGCAACGACGAGGCCGCCGCGGTCGAGTTGGAGGCGGCGCGGACCCTGGCGCCGGACAGCAGCGAAGTCGCGTTTCTGCAGGGACAACTGGCTGCGTTCAGCGCGCGGTTCGACGAAGCGCAACGCCGCTTCCGCGAGACGCTGACTCTCGACACCGATCATCTGCTGGCGAGGTTCGCGCTCGCGCAACTGCTCGAACGCGCCGATGACGACGCCGAACAACTCGAAGCGCAGCAACTCCTCGAAGCGGTGCTGGACGACGTACCGGACAATCTGGCGGTGCTCGTGGAGCACCTGCGGCTGGCGGCGCGGCGGTCGGACGAGACCGCGATGGCGGCCACGATCGAGCGGTTGACCGCCCTGAGTGCACGCTGGCCTGCCGTCGCCGGCGAGCAGTTGGCCGCGGCGTCGGCCGCGGCCGACGACGGTGACGCGGCCCAGGTCGCCACACGCGCCCAGCTCCTGCGCAACGTGCTCGTACGGCAGCCGGAGTTTCGCAAGGACCAGAGCGCGGTCAGCGTGAGCGCCGAACTCGTCGCCGAGCCGCTGCGCCGCTTCCTGCGGTTGCCAATGCCGGCGGCGACCGCCGCGCCCCGGGACGCCGGTTTGCGCTATGTCGCCGAGCCGATCGCCGGCGCCGGGGACGGTGCGGCCTCGGCCGTGGCGATCGTGCCACCGAGCGACGGGCCGGCCGCGGTCGTGTCCGGGCAAGCGGGAGAGGTCCGCTGGATCGTGGACGCCGTCGCTGCAAGCATCCCGATTCCGGTAGGGTCCGGCGCCGCGCCGCCGGCCGGCAGCGGGCTGCTGGCGCTGGATTGGAACGCCGACTACCGGATCGACCTCGCCGTGGCGGGCGCCGGCGGGCTTCGCCTGTTCACGCGGTCGGCGGACGGCGATGTCACCGAGATTACACCGGCGACCGCCGGCGAGTCGCCGGCGCCCGGTCTCGCGAGCTACGGCGTCTGGTCGGCCGACACCGAGATGGACGGCGACCTCGACATCGTCATGGCGCCCGTGGCAGGCGCCCCCTGGGTGCTGCGCAACAACGCCGACGGCACCTGGCTGCCGATCCAGCCGTTTCCCGAGGTCGACGGGTTGCGCGGGTTCGGGTGGGGCGACCTCGACCAGGACGGCGACCCGGATGCCGTGCTGCTCGATGCTGCAGGCGCCATCCATCCGATCGAGAACCTGCAGGCAGGGCAGTTCGTGAACTGGCCGGCGCCCGGTGCGGCCACCGCTCTGGTGGCGGTGGCGCTGGCGGACGTCAACGCTGACGGTCAACTGGATCTGGTGACCCTGGATGCCGCCGGCGTGCTGCAACGCTGGAATTGGACCGACGGGGAATGGTCGACCGAGCGCATCGCCGCATGGGCCTCCTTCACGGCCGGCGCGCTGCCTGGCGCGTATCGCGTAATCCCCGCAGACCTGGACAACAACGGCGCGCTCGACCTGCTGGTGTCCGGCAGCGCGGGCACGCGTGTCTGGCTGTCGGACGAACGATCACGCCTCGAGCCGCTGGAGACGGACATCACGGCGGAGGTGTTCGGAGTTGCCGACCTCGACGCCGACGGATGGCTCGATCTGGTGGGAGTGGAGCAGGGCCGTCCCATGCGGTTGGCGGGGTCGGGCACGGCCGGGTATGCCTGGCAGCAGATCCGGCCCCGAGGGCACGTGGCGGCCGGCGATCAGCGGATCAACACCTTCGGTGTGGGCGGGGAGATCGAGGTGCGGGCCGGTCTGCTCGTGCAGAAGCAGGTGCTGAGCGGCGCGCCGGTGCACGTCGGGCTCGGTCGTCAGACACAGGCGGACGTGACCCGTATCTACTGGCCGAACGGAGTGATGCAGGCCGACTTCGACTTCGCGGCCGATCAGGTGATCGTGGCCGAGCAGCGGCTCAAGGGTTCCTGTCCGTGGCTGTTCGCATACGACGGACAGGCGATGAGTTTCGTGACCGATTTCATCTGGCGGTCGCCGCTCGGGTTGCGGATCAACGCCCAGGACACCGCCGACGTGGCGCAGACCGAGGACCGGGTCCTGATTCGGGGCGACCAGCTTGCGCCTCGCGATGGCGCCTATGACCTGCGGGTCACCGCCGAGCTGTGGGAAACGCACTTCTTCGATCACGTGTCGCTGCTGGTCGTGGACCATCCGCCCGGCACCGAGGTGTACGTGAATGAGGGGTTCTCGCGCGATCCGCCGCAGCTCCAGACCCGTGTCACCGGCCCGTCGCGACCGGTCGTGGGGGCCTGGGACGATGCGGGGCGGGACGTGACCGACCTGGTGCAGATCCGCGACGAGCGCTACGTGGCGACAGTCGAGCGCGGCACGCATCAGGGTGTCACGCGCGACCACTATCTCGAGATCGAGCTCGACCCGCAGGAATCCGCCGCCGATGTCTGGCTGCTGGCCCACGGTTGGGTGTACCCGACCGACAGCAGCATCAACGTGGCGCTGGGGCAGGGACGGCACGCCATCCCCCGCGGCGTCGCGTTGGAGGCACGGGACGCCAGCGGCCAGTGGGTGGTGATTCATCCGGATCTCGGGTTCCCGGCGGGGAAACGGAAGACCATGGTGATCGACCTGCCGCGCCTGCCCGACGGCACGCGGCCCGGACGGCTCAGACTACGCACCAACCTGGAGATCTACTGGGACTGGATCGGATCCGCGCCGCGGCTCGACACGGCTCCGGTCGAGCGGCGGTTAACCCCCGACGTCGCGACGCTTGACTACCGCGGATATTCGAAGACGGAGCTGGTCGGTCCGCGCGGTCTCGAGATCCCCCGCTACGAACTCGCCAACATCCGGCCCCGGTGGCGGGACCTGGTGGGGTATCACACCCGTTTCGGCGACGTGCGCGAGCTGGTCATGACGGTCGATGATCGCTACGTCATCATGAACGCGGGCGACGAACTGCGATTCCGGTTTCCCGCCCCGGCGCCGCCGCCGGCAGGGTGGCGGCGTGATTTCGTGCTGATCGGCGACGGCTGGGTGAAGGACGGCGATTTCAACACGACCCACTCGAAGACCGTCGGGCCGCTGCCGGCGCATGACCGGCCCAGCTATGACGCCGAGGCGTCCGCGGTGCTCGAGCACGACCCGGTGTACCGCCGGCACGCGGACGACTGGACGACCTATCACACCCGTTTCGTGGCGCCGGACCGGTTCCTGCAGGGGCTGGGCCGGTCACGTTGACCGCTGGCCGGAGGTTGGGATGAGACGAGGAATCACGCTGACCGTTATCGCGGCTCTGGGGCTGCTGACAGTGAGCGTCAGTGCACTGCAGCAGTTGAATCAAGGCGCCGTCGACGCCGCCACCATCGAGCAGGTGAAGGGCAACCTGTATGTCATCAAGGGAACGACGCCGGTCAACCGCGACCTGTTCAGCGGCGGCAACGTCGGCGTCTTCGTCATGGAACGCGGTGTGACGGTGGTCGACACGAAGCTCCCGGGATGGGGACAGGTGCTGCTCGACCGGATCCGCAGCGTCACCGACAAACCGGTGGTGACCATCGTCAATACGCACACGCATGGCGACCATGTCGGCAGCAACGATTTCTTTCCAGACACGGTCCACATCGTCGCCCACGAGAACACCAGCGCCAATATGCAACGGATGCCGACCTTTCAGGGCGAGAACGCGAAGTATCTGCCGAAACAGACCTATACCGACCGGCTGACACTCGGGTCCGGGGCCGACCAAATGGACCTGTACTACTTCGGGGCCGGGCACACCGACGGCGACACGTTCATCGTCTATCCGGCGCTGGGCGTCCTGCAGACCGGCGACATGTTTCCCTGGCGGGATGCGCCGTTCCTCGACACCAACAACGGCGGCAGCGGAGTCGCGCTGCCCGAGACGCTGGCCAGGGTCATCGCCGGCATCGAGGGAGTCGACACCGTGGTGCCGGGGCATATCCCTGTCACCACCTGGGACAGCTTCCAGGAATTCCAGCGCTTCACGGCCGATCTGCTGGCCGCTGTCCGCACCGCCAAGCGTCTGGGGCAGAGCGCCGATCAGGCCGCCGACGCCGTCGACCTGTCCGCGCGCTACCCGGACTACGACTCGACACGCGTCGAGGCCGCCGTCCGCGTGATCTACGACGACCTGCCGTAGCGTGACACCCGGCTGGTCGATGCCGCGGCACGGGCGCCGCGTGCAGCCGGGCGTCCGGGCGCCGACGGGGACCGGCCGCGGTGCCCACCATACGGGCGGGACGCGTGGGGCCGTGACCGCGGTGCCCCGCGCAGGTGGGCCGCTGCGTTGCCGGGTGCGAACCCCTCCACGATCTCCCTCGGAATCGCTTTCCCCACGAGCCGCTCGATGGCGGCAAGCTGCGACCGTTCCTCGGGGGCCGCGAGCGAGATCGCGTGGCCGCTCGCCCCGGCCCGGGCCGTGCGCCCGATGCGGTGCACATAGTCTTCCGGCACGGTCGGCAGGTCGAAGTTCACCACGTGGCTGATACCGTCGACATCGATCCCGCGCGCCGCGATATCGGTGGCGACGAGCGTGTCGATGCGCCCGGTACGGAAGCTGGCCAGCGCGCGTGTGCGAGCGTTCTGACTCTTGTTTCCGTGAATGGCGGCGACCCGCCGCCCCGATTTGTCGAGACGCTTCGCCAACTGGTTGGCCCGTGCCTTGGTGCGGGTGAAGACCAGCGTCTGTCCCATTTCCGGCTTGCGGAGCAGCGACGTGAGGAGGTCGTTCTTGCTGGTCATCGCCACGGGATGGACGATCTGGCTGACCGCGCCGACCGGCGTCGCCCGGCGGGTGACCTCCAGCATGGCGGGATTGTTCGTCGTGCGCCGGATCAGATCTTCGATCTCGTCCGGCATCGTGGCCGAGTAGAACAGGTTCTGGCGTTGCGCGGGGAGCGCGGCGAGGATCCGTCGCACATCGGGCAGAAAGCCCATGTCGAGCATGCGGTCCGCTTCGTCGAGCACGACGATCTCCACGTGACCGAGCTGTGCCTGTCCGCGCCGTAGATGGTCGAGCAGCCGGCCCGGCGTCGCGACCAGGAGGTCCAGCCCGCCTCGCAGGCGGCGCGTTTGCGGCTCCATGCCGACGCCGCCGAAGATGACGGTGCTGCGCAGACGCAGGTGCGCCCCGTATTGCGTGGCCATCTCGCCGATCTGCGCCGCCAGTTCGCGGGTTGGCGTGACCACGAGCGCACGCGGGCGCCGTGACGGTGGGCCGCCGGCGAGCCGCTGCAGGATCGGGAGGAGAAAGGCGGCGGTCTTGCCGGTGCCGGTCTGGGCGCAGGCAATCAGGTCCCGCCCCTCCAGCGCGAGCGGGATGCCGCGTTCCTGTATCGGGGTGGGGGTGGTGTAGCCCGCGTCGGTTACGGCGCGAACGAGTTCCGGGCGCAGGCCCAGTTCGGCAAACTTCATCTGTATCGGTACTCCTGAGCCCGCGCTCACCCGGCACGGAACCCCAGTGGTTATCGCCCGCCAGCATGGAGGGCGTTCATCGAAAGAATCCGGGAGGAGGGAGGCCTGGCGGACGCCGGGCAAGGCCCGCTGCTCTGAGCGGGGCTTCCGGGTGGAAGAAAACCTGCTCGCGATTCGGCACCTATCGTAGCACGAGTGCAGACCGCGAGACGAATGAAGGAGTCGACAGCTCGCGAGTAGTACCGATCGAAGGGACGTCGCCGCCGCCGCTGGTGGACCGTCCGGAGGGGGACACAATGCACACTGGACGCCCGCTATCCGTCGCCGTGGGGGGATTTATCGTCGCCTGTTCGACCGTGGCCGCATGCGGCAACCTGGGCGGCAGTGTCCCGGATTCGGCCGAACCACTGGTGTTGAGAACATACGAAGTGCCGCCTGACCGCCAGGACGACATACGCGAGATGCTGCAGTCGGCCCTCGGCGCCGGCGAGAGCGCGATCGGCCGGGTGACCAACGGTCCCCGCGGCACCGTTCTGGTCGTCGCTCCAGCGCGGATCCAAGCAGACATTTTTCAACTCCTCGATGGCGGGTTGGAGGCGCCGCCCGCCGCCGGTCCGATCACCCTGACGTACTGGTTCGTCATCGGGCGCCCGCTCGATCGGGCGCCCGACGGCCGGCCCTATGCGCTGGCCGGGGCCAGGGACGACTCCCGTCTTGATTCCGTGTTGCGGGAAATCGCCGCGGTGGAGGGGCCTACCGAATTCTCGCTGTTGGAGCAGATACAGCTCACCTCGATGAACCGCTACGATGGTATGGTCACAGGGCCGTTCGGTCGGGTGAGGCAGCGTGCGACGACCAGCGGCGCGGGGATCGTGGCCGACGTCGCGATCGTTTTTGGCTTGAATGGCCCCTCGGGTTCGAACAATCTCGAGAGTCAGTTGTTGCTGGAACCGGGACAGTTCGTCGTCATGGGGCAGTCCGGCTTGGATGACGGCGAGCCGATGTCCGCGTCGACGGTTGGCAGCAGCCCGCAGGACCTGTTTTCCAACGATCGCACGGAGGACCTGCACACGCTCTACTACGTCATAAGCGCCGCACTTCAGCCATGAGCAGCGCCGATGGGCGAGGCAGACCTCGAGCAGCTCTATGCGCGCCTGGAAACGCCGTTGTGCAATGTCGTGTACAGGTGGCTCTGGAGCATGGACGAAGCGCAGGACGTGGTGCAGGACGCGTTCCTGCGTCTGTGGCGCATGCGCGCGCGTGTCGACATGGAGACCGTCGAGCCGTTGATCTACAAGATTGCGCTGAACCTGGCGGCGTCGCGCCGCCGGGCGCGGTCGCTGTGGCGCTGGGTGCCGTTGGACGTCCTGGGGGCCAGGATGTCGCGCGAACCGCCGGCGGACGACGCACTGTCGGCGAGCGAGGAACAGACCCGCCTGCGGGCCGCCGTCGAAGCGTTGCCCGAGGACCTTCGGCGGGTGATCATGCTCTGCGAGTACTCGGAGTTGAGCTACGACGAGATCGCCGGCATTCTGTCGATCCCGCCCGGGACCGTCGGTTCGCGGCGGCACCGGGCGCTGCGCCGGCTGCGGCATGCGCTGAGCCGAGAGACGTGAGTTCGCGATGACCGACGACGGACTGCCTTTCGAGACGCTGGATCCCCCGTCCGGCGGACTGGCTCGTCTGCGCGCGAACATCCGGCAGGATACGCGCCGGCGCGTGCAGTTACGGCGGGTGCGGGCCGCGGCGCTGGCGGTCTGTCTGGCTGCCGCGATCGGATGGGCCCTGTTCGGACCGCGCAGCGCGCCAATGGCGCCGCCGGCCGAGTTCGAGTTCGTGCGTATCAGTCTGGGGCTGGCCCCTCCGCCCACCGGCGTGCTGACGATTCCCGAGGACCGGCGTGCCGACACCGCCGTGCAGCGTGTGCCGCTCGCCACCGACCGGGTGGTGTTCTATCGAGTCGCGTTCCTTCGGGACTGAGACGAACCACGCGCTGGTGTCGCAGCTCACACAGGCGGCGCGGGCCGTTACACCTGCGGCACGAACTGCGGCAGCACGTAGGCGAAGACCATGGTCACCAGCGCCATGAACAGGGCCAGGATGATGCTGTGCTTGAGCGTGATCCGGAAAAGGCGGCCCTCCTGCGAGGACGCCATGCCGGTGGCCGCCACCGCGACGGCGATGCTCTGCAGCGAGATCATCTTGCCCATCACGCCGGTGGCGGCGTTCGTCGACGCGGTCAGGATCGGATTCAAGCCGAGCGCGTTGGCGGTGACCACCTGCAGTGTGCCGAACAGTGCGTTCGACGAGGTGTCGCTGCCTGTCAGGAAGACACCGGTCCAGCCCAGCATTGCGCTGAAGAAGGGAAAGAGCACCCCGGTCGCGGCGAAGGCGAGTCCCAGCGTCGAGGTCATCCCGGAGTAGTTCATCAGGAATGCCACCGCCAGCACCGAGGCGATCGTCAGCAGCGGCAGCGACAACTGCTTCAAGACCGCCCGCACGATACCAATGAACCTGGCGGGGGACAGCCCCAGCAGCAGCGACGCCGCGAACGCCGACAGAAAGCAGGAGGTGCCGGCTGCCGAGAGCCACTGGAAGTTGTAGACCGCCCCGTAGGGCGACGGCTCGGGGGTCAATGGCGGCACGCGGGTGATCAGGTTGTGGAGCCCGGGTACGTCAATCGACACGCTGACCGTGTTCAGCGCTGCCTGGATCGGCCGGTACCGCCACAGCAGCACGAAGACGACGAGCAGGATGTAGGGGCTCCACGCCGACAACAGCTCCCGGGTGGTATGCGTACGGTGCGCGCTGGTCACCTCGACATCGTCTTCGAGCCGGAAGACCTGCGCCGGGCGCCAGAGTTTCATCGTCAGCACCATCGCCACCAGGGCGGCGATGGAGGCCAGGATGACGGCCACTTCAGGTCCGATGGTGTTCGTGACGAAGAGCAGCACGCCGGCGAAGGTCAGCGAGCAGGCGGCGATCGGCGGCAGCACCTCCAACGCCCGCTTGAATCCGGACATGACGATGACCATATAGGCCGGGATGATGATGGCGATCAGCGCGCACAGCCGGCCCGTCATGGAGCTCAGGGCATCCATCGGCAGTTCGGTGATGCCGGCGAGCGTGACCACCGGAATACCGAGCGACCCGAACGCCACGGGGGCGGTGTTGGCGATCAGACAGATGAACGCCGCGTAGAACGGAGAGAACCCCAGACCGGTCAGCATCGCCGCGGCGACCGCAACCGGCGTGCCGAATCCGGCCGCACCCTCGATGAAGGCGCCGAACGCGAATCCGATCAGCACCGCCTGCAGGCGGCGGTCGTCGCTGAGCGAGCCGATCGAGTCCTTGATGATCTCGAACTTGCCCGTGTCGACTGTCACCCGATACAGGATCAGCGATGCGATGACGATCCAGCCGATAGGGAACAGTCCGAAGGCGGCGCCATAGACGATGGACGCGCCGGCCTGTGGCGCAGGAATGCCGTACACCCCGACCGCCAGCACCAGCGCCACGCCGAGCGCGCTGAGCCCCGCGATCCAGCTCGGCTTGCGTTTCACCCCGAGCATGTAGAACAGGATGACCAGCGGCACCGCCGCCACGAGCGTCGAGTAGGCGAGACTGCCTGCGACCGGGACGTAATCTTGTTCCCACATGTCGCGAGACTGTAGCACGCCGGGAGCGGAGATTTACATCCATCCGCGGTGTGCCTCAGAATGAGCAGTGTCCGGCGCGAAACGGCGTGCCGGGGAGGAGGAGTCGCGATGCGCACGGTAGGGTTGCTCATACTCGGGCTCGCCGTCCTCGGCGCCCGTGTCCAGGCTGAGGACTGGCCGCAGTGGCGGGGGCCGGACGGCCGGCGAATCTCGACCGAGCGCGGTCTGCCGACCGTGTGGAGCCGTGACAGCGGTGTGGCGTGGCGTACGCCGCTGCGCGGGCTCGGCGTCTCGTCTCCGATCGTGTCCGGCGAGCGGGTCTTTCTGACCTCGCAGGTCGGCCGCGGCCCGTTGCAACCGGGGGGGCATCCGTCGCTCGTGCAGGGTCCCGCCGCGTCGGACGGCGAACGGCCGCTCGGCGGCCGCCGGGTCGAGGGCGACGGGGCCGGCGTCGTCTTCGTCGTCAGCGCCTTCGATCGGGACGACGGCAGCCTGGCGTGGGAATACGAGCTTCCAGCCGACGGCGCGTTCCCGCTGGCGCACCAGAAACACAACATGGCCAGTCCGAGCGCCGTGACGGACGGCGACCGGGTCTATGCCTGGTTCGCCACCGGGCAGTTCGTGGCGCTCGACATGGATGGCACGCTGGCGTGGCAGCGGCAGCTCGCCCGCGATTACGGACCCTACGAGATCGTCTGGGGCCACTCCAGCTCGCCCGTGGTCTACCAGGATCTGATCATTCTCCAGTGCGACCACGAAACGGGCGCCTATCTGCTCGCGCTCGACAGCCGGACCGGCGAGCAGCGCTGGAGGGCTGACCGGGGGCCGGCGCTGCGGTCGTTCAGCACCCCGGTCGTGGTTTCGGGGCCGGCCGGGAACGAGCTGGTGGTGAACTCGTATGCCGGACTCGATGGCTACGATCCGGCGACCGGCGAATGGCTGTGGCACGCCGACGGCCACAACGAATACCCGATTGCGACCGCCACCTACGATGACGCCGGCACGGTGTACACGTCCCGCGGGTACCGGGCCGGTCCGTACCTGGCGGTCAGGTTGGGCGGACGCGGTGTCGTGGACGAGAGCCACGTGGCGTGGCGGGTGCCGACCGGGGCGCCCTACGTGTCCTCGCTCCTCTACTATGAGGGCTTGATCTACATGGCCAACGGCAGCGGCATCGTGACCGCGGTCGACGCCGGCACCGGAGACCGGGTCTGGCAGGACCGGGTCGGCGGCATCTACTCGGCGTCACCGCTGGCGGGCGACGGCAAGGTGTATCTCTTCAGCGAGACCGGCGAGACCGTCGTGCTGCAGGCGGGCCGAGAGCTGAACATCCTGCAGCGCAACGATTTGGACGAGCGGATCGTGTCGTCGCCGGCGGTCTCGGGCGGCCGGATCTTCATCCGCACCGACGAGGCGCTGATCGCGGTCGGCGGCTGAGTTGCTCGAGGCCGCCAATAGCGACGCGGCCGAGGCCGCCGGTAGCGATACGGCCGAGGCCGCCAGTAGCGATGCAGCGGCAAGGCGGTTCGAGTGGCACCATCGGACAGGTCACGCGTGTCCCGCCTGGCGGCGGCTCTTGTGCTGGCGGCGCTGCCGGCCGCGGCCCAGGCGCCTCCGGATGAGGCCTGGCGGACGCTCGCGACGGAGCACTTCCGCGTCACGTTCCCCGCGCATCTCGAAGACCTGGGACGCAACGCGGCCGACGTGGCCGAGCGGGCGTACCGGGCACTTTCCGCACAGTTCCTCCCGGGTCCCGCCGGACCGATCGATCTCCTTCTGACCGACCACGTCGACGTCTCGAACGGATCGGCCCAGGTCTGGCCGTCGAACCGGATCACCGTGTACGCCCGGCCGCCCGCCGACCACCTTGCCCTGGCCTATACCGACGACTGGATGGAGCTGGTCGTCATCCACGAGCTCGCGCACGTGATCCACCTGGACCGGACCGGTCCCCTCGGGAGGGTCGCGCGCGGTGTGTTCGGGCGGGTCGGGACCGGCTGGCCGTTCTTTCCAGGGTACTCCGTACCCGGGTGGGTCATCGAGGGCATCGCGACCTGGTACGAGTCGGCGCTGACTGACGCCGGACGGGTACGTGGCACGTTCCACGAGATGATACTGCGCACCGCGGCGCTCGAGGCCCGCTTCGAGACTATCGGGCAGGCCGGGGGGAATTCGCCGGTATGGCCGAGCGGCCTCCGCCGCTACGCGTACGGGTCGCTCTTCCTCGACTACCTTGTCGAGCGGCATGGTCCGGACCGCGTGGCGGCGTTTGTCGAAGCGGTCGCGGGGCAGTGGGCGCCCTATCGCCTCGATGCCGCCGGGGAGCAGGCGTTCGGCGTGTCGCTGTCGAGCGAGTGGACCGCCTGGGCCGACGCGGCGCGGGATGCGGCGCAGGCGCTGCCCAACGATGTCGCCGCTCTCGGTCCGATCACCGCGCCGGAGACGCTGACACCGGGATCCCGCCAGGGCCTCCATCCACAGGTGTCGCCGGACGGTCGGGCCCTGGTCTATGTCCGTTCGGACGGCCGGTCCGATCCGCGGCTTGTCTCGGCGCGGCCCGACGGCGGCGAACCGTCGACCGTGGCGCGAACCAACCATGTGACCACGTTCGACTTCGGCCCGTCAGGCGAGGTGGTTTTCGCCCAGCGCGACTTCACCGATCGCCACCGCATCTTCAGCGACCTCTACGTCGTGGCGCCGGGCGGATCGGCGCGCCGGGTGACGTGGGGCGCCAGGCTGTCCGCGCCGTCGGTCGGTCCCGCCGGCGCCTGGGCCGTCGCCGTGGCGGACGGCGGCGGGACGAACGCGCTCGTGCAGGTCGACCTGCGGGACGGGTCGACCGAGCCGCTCGCGGCGGCTGTGCCGGGCACGTATTGGGCCGATCCCGCCGTATCGCCCGACGGGCGGTGGATTGCCGTGACGCGGTGGACGGCGGGGCGGCACGATGTCGTCATCCTGGACGCCGCGGGCCGGCTGGTGCACGAGGTGACCCACGACCGGGCGCTCGACCTCGCACCAGATTGGGACGCTGGCGGGCGCTACCTGGTTTGGGCGTCCGACAGAACCGGCATCCTGAACGTGCTCGGGGCCGAAGTCGATCCCCGCACAGGAATCACCGGCCCGCCGGTGCTGCTGACGAACATGCGCACGGGAGCGGCGTTTCCGAGCGTCGATCCAGCAGACCGGTGGCTCTATTTCTCCGGCTACCACGCCGACGGCTGGGAGGTGGAACGTATCCGCTTTCTCCCCGACGGCGCCGCGCCCGCCCCGGACCCCGACCCGCGCTTCTCGCCCGCGGCCGCCGCCGCGGCGCCAGTGGCAGCGGAGGGACCGGTGCGCGGCTACTCGCCGTGGCCGACGCTGGCGCCGACGTGGTGGTCGCCGGCGATCCGCGAGCCGGTGGCGACCGCGCCGGTGCGCACCGTGGATGGCGTCATCCCCCGGAAAGAGCTCCTCGGTTACGCTATCGGGGCCAGGACATCGGCGGCGGACCTGGTCGGGCGGCACGCCTACGAGGCCGGGGCACAGGTGTTCACCTCCGGCGGCAGGGCCGAAGGCGACCTGTCGTACGAGTATCGGCGGCTCGGCAACCCGACGCTCGGTCTGCACGTCTCGCAAGCCTGGAATGCGGGCGGCGTCACCCTGGGCCACCCGCCCGAGGGCTCGGGCGCCGCGCCCGACGCCCTGTTCGTCCTCGAGCGCGAGCGGCGGCTGGCGACCACCGTCACGATGCGCCGGCCCACGATGCGCAGCACCGTCGCGCTCACTGTCTCCGGCGGTGTCGTGCGCCATGATCGGGAACTCCTGGACGATGCGCTGCAGGCGACCCGGCGGTATCAGCTCGCACGGCCGGGCAGCACCCTGAGCGAACTGGCGCTGGCCCTGAGTGTGTCCACGGCCAGAACCCACGCCTTCCAGATGGGAAACACCCGCGGGGCCTCGTTGTTCGTGCGTGCGCGACTGCGCGACGACCTGCACCCCGCGGCACCTGCCCCCGGACGGTCTGCGGATGACGGGTCCGTCACCGACGTCATCGGCCGCGCCGCGGCATATCTACCGCTTCCGGGGCGGCGCTTCGCGGCGCCCGTGCTGGCATTGCGCGCGGCCGTTGGCATGGCGCGCGGTCCGGGGGCCGACGCAAGTCACTTCAACGTCGGGGGCGCCGCCGGCAACACCACCACCGTCGCCGGCGGGTTCCCTCGACTCGGCGGCCCTGCGGTGTTCTTTCCCGTGCGCGGCTACGGGACGTCGACGCGGTCCGGACGGCAGGCATGGACGGCGTCGGTCGAATACCGAACTCCTCTCGCGCTCGTCAACCGCGGGGCCCGGGCGTGGCCTCTGCACGTCGACCGCATCTTCGGGTCCCTGTTCATCGACGCCGGCGACGCGTGGGGTTCCAGCGCGGCGCCCACCGGCGTCCAGCGGGTCGGTGCGCGGGTTCTGACCTCTGCCGGGGTCGAGGTCACCACCGACCTGCTCGCCCTCTACGGCCTCCCGCTGCGGGTCCGCGTCGGGGCCGCGTTTCCTCTGGTCGAGAGCACCGGCGCGATCGCCTACGTCCGTCTCGGCGTACCGTTCTAGCTGTCCTGGTGAAACCTCGCGCCCTGGCGTGCAGGGGCAACCCCGCACTTCGACGGGAAGGACGTAGGCGATCGTGCCCGCGCCCTGCCGTGTAGGGGCAACCCTTGTGGTTGCCCTGTTCGCTTGTGGTTGCCCTGTTCGCGCCCCGGGCCATGGAGCGGCACCGCCGGGGGTCCCGTGGTGGGCGCCACCGCGGGACGGGCGCCCACCAGGGGCGCCCCTACGCAAACATCGGGGCATCGGGGCGGCTCGGTCGCCCGATGCGACGCGGGGGCTGCTAGAATGCGCGCCATGCACAAGCGGATGGCCCGTGAGCTGATCGCCGGCGCGTCACGGATCGTCGGCTTCACCGGCGCCGGTATCTCGACCGAATCCGGTGTTCCGGACTTTCGCAGCCCGGACGGGGTATGGGCGCGCAACCGGACCGTCGATTTCCAGGAGTTTCTGTCCAGCGAGGACGGACGGGTCGAATACTGGAGACAGAAGGTCGCCGCCTGGCCCGCCATGCGCGAGGCGCGCCCCAACGCCGGCCACTACGCGTTCGTCGAACTCCACAAGCAGGGCAAGCTCGATGTGCTGGTCACGCAGAACATCGAACGCCTGCACCAGCGGTCGGGGTTGCCCGCCGACAAGGTTCTGGAACTGCATGGCACGACCACAGAGGCGGTCTGCCTTGACTGCGGCGACCGGATTCCGTCCGACGAGGCGTGCCGGCGCGTCGAGGGTGGCGAGAAGGCGCCGCGCTGCCGGTTGTGCGGCGGACCGCTGAAGCCGGCGACGATCTCGTTCGGCCAATCGATGCCGCTCGACGTCATGACGCGCGCGCAGACCGCGGCCGAGGCCTGTGACCTGCTGCTTGCCGTTGGCTCCTCGCTGGTGGTCGAGCCCGCCGCCTCGATTCCCCGCCTGGCGCGGCGCGCCGGGGCGCGCCTGATCATCGTCAACCGCGAGCCGACCCCGCTGGACGACATCGCGGACGTCGTGGTGCGGGGCGAGATCGGTTCCGTGCTGCCGCCGCTGGTCGGCGGGGGCGCGTGACCACCGGTCAGTTTGCGCTCGATACACCTCCAGCAAGTTCCGATGCCCGAACTTCCGGAAGTCGAGACCATCCGCCGCACGCTGGCGCCCTCCGTCGAAGGCAGGACCATCGAGGCCGTCTCGTTTCATTGGCCGAGAACCTGCGTCGGAGACCCGCGCGAGACGGAGGCCCGCCTGGCCGGCCAGCGCATCGAGCGGCTCGACCGGTACGGCAAGTATCTTGTGTTTCGGCTCTGCACGGCGGGGCGCGGCTCGCTGCTGGTCATTCATTTGCGGATGACGGGGAACCTGCTGTTGAATGGCGAGCCGGGGAAGTTCACTCGGGCCGAGATGCGGCTGGACGACGGGACCACGGTGGTGTTCCAGGATATTCGCAAGTTCGGCCGCTGGCAGTGGTCCGAGCGGCTGCCGCCGCGTCTGGCTGGGTTGGGCCCGGAACCGTTGGAGATCGGGCCAGGGGAGTTCGCTGCCAGGCTGGCGTCCCGCAAGACGAGGCTCAAGGCGCTCTTGCTGGATCAGTGCTTCCTGCGCGGTCTCGGGAACATCTACGCCGATGAGGCGTTGTTCCGCGCGCGCCTGCATCCGCAGCGGAGCGGCGACAGCGTCGGCCCGCGCCAGGCCCGTCGGCTGCACGGGGCCATCCAGAGCGTGCTGCGAAGCGCCATCGCCGCCGGCGGCGCCAGCATCAACAACTACGTCGACAGTCGAGGCGCGCAGGGGGAGTTTCAACGACTGGTCCAGGTCTATGGCAAGACCGGCGCGCCATGCGTCACCTGCGGGACTCCCGTGCGGCGCGTGCTCGTGGCGCAACGCAGCACGCATTTCTGTCCCCGCTGCCAGCGACGGTGACAGAACGCGATCGATCCGGTGCAAACCGTCGAGGTGCTGTTGTCGGTCCCGACCAGGAAGCGTGCCGTGCCGCGCGCGCCCAACACGCCACTGGGGACCACACGGCAGCCGTGGGCGGCTCGGCCGTTGCCGGCGACGGCGCGCACCCGCTCGACGCCAGTGCTCTATCGGATACCCCAGAACTTGTGCTGCTGCAGCGACAGGCTCCATTCCGGATGCTGCTTGACGAGCTGGATGCACCAGTCAAGATCCTTGGGGTCCAGCGCGTGTGCATCGAATGCGGGGCTGATAAAGCGGTACTCCGCCTGCAGGCGCGGACGGGGAATGCCTTGCCCGTACCGCCGCACGTATTTCAGTTCACTGACAGGCCCCGCTATCCGCAATGTATGTTCCGCCGTCTTGGGCGACACCGTGACGAACTGCAATTCCACACCCGGTGGAATCGCGTTGGTGCCATTGGTCTCGATGGCGAAATAGGAAAACCCGACACGTGTCAGGGCGTCGCACAGCGCCTTGTCCAATTGAAGCGTCGGCTCCCCTCCAGTAAACACAACCGCGCGACACTTCCCGTCGCACGCGTCGAGTGCCTCCGCGGCGACCTCCGACGCCGGCAAGTGGCGGCCCGAGGTGAACTCCGTGTCACAGTCGAAGCCATGCTCGAGCACGTTGCAGGTCAGATTGCACCTCGCAAACCGGATGAACACGTTGGCCGTTCCGGATCGGCGCCCCTCTCCCTGCAAGGAATAGAAGATCTCGTTGACGTGATAGCGCTCTGGCAGGTCGGTCATCGTCAATCTCAACGGAGCAGTGCTCCGTCTCGAATGATACGGCCATTCGAATCCGCGGTCCCACGTTCCGATTGACTCGTCGATCCTGCTGGAGAGCACCGTTCACACGGACCGCCGCATCCGGAAACGGCGCTGACGTATGATCTGAGGAGCCCGTGGTGAAAGCCCCGCGGCATTCGCGCGGCGATGCATCCCGCCTGGACTGCGTTGTTCCTCGGTCACATATGCCCAATATGCTCCCTCGTCACGCCTTGCCACGCGGGCGCCTCGCCACGCTCGGTGCTACGCGCGGTTTCACCACGGGCTCCTAGGCGTCATGCGGCCGTTGCATGGACGGCAACCTGACAGGCGGCGTTACCGTAGGGGGCAGGTCGCGTGCTCGTGCGTCCTCTGATCGCGTTGCTTCTCGTCGTGCAGGCAAGTGGTGTCGGCTGCGGCAGCGACGCCAATCCGGCGGCGCCGACGCCGTCGACCGTCGCCCTCAGCGGTCCCTTCACCGCGGAACTCGCCGCCTTCAACTGATCTCGGAGACGCGGGCGCCGGTGTTGTACATCACGGCGAAGAGGACGGTGTCGCGTTGTCCGCCCCAAGTGGACCGGTCGGGCGGGTCGATGAGCGCCGTGATCTCCTCGCGGGACAGGTAGCCGAGAACGGGCCGGTCGAACCGTTTGACGGGAATCAGGCGGACGCGTTGCGCGACGGTTAGCTGTGATCGTTCAGTGGTCGCGTGAGGCGTTCGAACCGTCCGGACCACCGCCAGCGACGGTGGTCCGGTCGGTATCAGCGTCTGTTTACTGCGAGAGCTCGCAGTAAATGCTGTTTCGTTTTCCCGACGGCCTGCTACCCACCCCACCCGTAGCCGATGCGGGTGTAGTAGTAGGCACCGTTGAACCCGAACGGCGAGAACTGGCCGTACCGGTTGCCGACCGTGTCGGCGCCGTACTCGTTCACGTCGGGGTACGTGTTCAGCAGGTTCTCGGCGCCGAACGCCAGCTCGACCCCGCCGAACGGAATGCCGAACTCGACGTCGACCAGCGCCTTGCCGGAATACGCCGGATACAGAAAGGAAGTCAGGCCCGTCAAATCGCTTGCGTTGCGCCCGTCCTCGCTGTCCCAGAACGCACCGAAGTAGTTCAGGCGGCCCGTCAGGTTCCACCGGTCGGCGCTATGGGTGACGCTGACGTTCCAGCGGGTGTTCGGCAGTCCCCGTTCCAGCGTATTGATGCGGAATTCATCGATCACGGCGGATTCGATGTTCTTGAGCTTGGTCTTGGTGTGGTTGAAGACCAGGCTGAATGTTGTGCTTCCCGCCACCACGGTCGAGATGAGGTCGATCCCCTGGGTGGTGGTCGAGAAGTCGTTCAGGAAGAAGCGGAACACCGGGAAGTTCCGCGCCTCGGGGATCCCTTCCGCGAGCAGGACCAGGATCTCGCTCTCCGACAGTGCGATCTCCTGCGTCAGGCCGATCCGGTCGGCGATGTCGATGCGGAAATAGTCGGCGGTCAACGTGAACGGGCCCTGTTCGATGACCGCCCCGCCGCTGTAGTTGCGCGACTTCTCCGGCTGGAGCTGAGCGCCCCCGCGGGCCACCGCGACGGCGGACGTGGACGGGACGACGCCGTTGTTGGTCAACTGCCCGCCAATGAACGCGGTCGTCACGTTGAACGCGTTCTGCTGCCCGGGGGTCGGCGCGCGGAACCCGGTGCTGACGCCGCCGCGCAACGAGAACGCGTCGGTCACGCCGATGCGCGCGGACAGCTTCCCGTTCGTCGTCGTGCCGAAGTCACTGAAGTTCTCGAAGCGGAGCGCGGTGCCGACCGTCCACCGGCCGTCCGGGCCCGGGTCGTCGAACTCGAGGTCGCCGTAGAGGGCGACGTTGCTGCGGTCCCAGGTTCCGGCCGTCGTGTCGGCCCGGTAGCCGTTGAAGCCGTTCGATCCGGAGCTGAAGCCCTGCGCCGCGTACGGGCCGATCTGCCACGACGCATCGTCGCCCGCCCCGATCGTGAACTGCTCTCGGCGCCACTCCGTGCCCGCCGCGAAGTTCACGATGTTGGTGACCGGCATCGAGATGTCGAAGTTGAGGTTGATGTCCTGCTGCGCGTAGATGCCAGGCGAGAACGACGTGGGCGTGTCGTAGCCGAGCGACGCGTTGACCGTGTCGAAGATGAACTGATCGACTTCGGTGCTGCCGATGTTCACGCTCGCGTCCCAGTTCAGGCCGGCGCTCGTGAAGCCGCGAAGGCCGGTGACCAACGAGGAGTCGGTCATGTTGCCGCCGAACTGCGGTGTGAAGCCCCCCGGGAACCGGCTGAAGAGCGTGAAGCAGTTCGGGTCGGCCTCCACCGCCCCGAGGGCGGCAGCATCGGGAACGCTGTTGACGACCGGGATCGTGGGGCAGCCTGGCCCGGCATAACCGTCATTGGTCCCGTTCATCTGGTTGAACGCGGCCAGACCGACGTTGCCGACCCGCAGGGTGGGCGTGCCGTCATCCAGTTTATCCCCGCGGAAGACCCCGCCGCGGGTGTGCGGATTCCGGAAATAGAAGCCACCGGTTACCTGCCGGCTCGCGTAGTTGGTGTGGCCGTAGAACTGGAGGCCGTTCGCGAACAGACTGCCGAAGTTGCCGAACAGCTTCAGGTCGTCCTCGAGCAGCGGCGAGCCCCACACCTGTGCGGGGTTGCGGAGGTTGTCGTTGCCGGCCGAGATGACTGCGGTAGCGTCGTTCCGCTGAATGCTGCGGTTGGTCGGGTTCGCATTGCCGTACTCGAAGCTGAGGTTCAGGAACCCGTTCGGGCCGAACGGCAGGCCCGTGTTGCCGGCCACGCTATAGGCTTGGCCACGCCCGCCGATGCCGTTGCAGGAATGCTTGATGTCGCCGATGATGCCCGACCCGCAGGTCGACGAGTCGCCCGGGTTGGCGTCTTGGTGGAGGCCGGTGCGGTATTCCAGAGAGCCTCCCGAGCGCGCGTCCTTGAGCTGAAAGTTCAGGACGCCGGCGATGGCGTCAGAGCCATACTGCGCCGCCGCGCCGTCGCGCAGAACCTCGGCCTGCCGAATGGCGATCGTGGGAATCACGGAGATGTCGGGCCCCTGTGAACCATCCGCGATACCGTTCCCGAGCCAGGTAATGACTGCCGCGCGGTGCCGGCGCTTGCCGTTGACCAGGATCAGCGTGTGGTCAGGAGCGAGGTTGCGCAGGTTCGCCGGCCGGACGATGGTGGCGGCGTCGCTGATCGGCTGGATGTTGATGTTGAACGAGGGGACGACGGTCCGCAACTGATTGGCCAGATCGCTCGTTCCCTGGCTGGCGAACTCACCCGTCCGGATGACGTCGACCGGCACCGCCGACTCGGTCACCGAGCGCGGCTCCTGGCGAGAGCCGACCACGACTACCCGCTCTTCGAGTCCGACTACCATCTCCACGCTGGCGGTGGCCATGGCGCCAGCGCTAACCTGCACCGTCTGCGCGGGTGCGTTGAAGCCGGGCAGGACGAATGTCACTTCGTACGATCCGGGTGCGAGCCCGCTGAACGAGTACTGGCCGGTTCCGTCGGTAAACGTGACCTGGAGGTTGCCGGCGCTGTCCCGCGCCTCCACGGTGACGCCAGGCAGAATCAGACTCGTGGCGTCCGTCACTGTGCCGGTGATGGAGACCTCATCCTGGGCGCCGACGATGCCGGGCGCACACAATGCTACGGCAAGAACCAGGGCGAATGCGTTCTGCAGGCTGCGATGCATCGCGTTCCTCCTCCTTTTTCTTGACCGGCGAGGTTCCGTCCAAGGCTGCCGTTCCATGGACTGGCAGTCCTTGATGGGATTTCCACGACCGGGCGGGCTAAAACTGCAGATCACCGTAGTGCGAATCTGGCAGCAAAGTAAAATTTATCGCGAGTAACAGACCAAAAGCTTCCGGCAATACAAAAATTACATTATTCCAATGCAATAAATATATTATGCCTCACTCGGCGATGCCGACCTGTCCTACCTGTATGATCTGTACGCGGGCAAGGGGTTGCTCAACGCCCAGCTCGGCATCCCGGTGGGCAACGCGGTCACGTTGTCGTTCGGGGCCCAGAACCTGCTGAACTCGTACCCGGAGGAAAACCCGCTGGCGGCCGACGGCACCGGCAACCTGTATGGCCAGTTCTCGCCGTTCGGCTTCAACGGCGCGTACTACTACGCCCGTATCCGGCACACCTGGGGCGGGTAGCCGCCCGCGGGGCACGGGCGTCAGGGCGTCACGTGCACCTCGGCGAGACCGATGCCGCGCTCGCCCGCCACGGAGTACAGCAGATACACGCGGCCGTCCTCCTCGTAGATCGCCGGATCCCGGAGCTGGTTGACCGGGACGTCGATTGACCCGCCGCTGGACGGTTCGACCGGGAGGTTGGCCCCCTCCCAGGCACGCTCCGGGCGCAGCACCTCGACCGGATCCGATTCCGTCCAGGACATCCAGTTACCCGTCAGGTCGATGGTCGAGAGCCAGACGCGCTCCGGGGCGTCGCGCCGTGCGGTCCAGAACACGAACAGCCGTGCGCCGCGCCGCAGAACGGCGGAGTGACGCATGTCCGGGTTGAACAGCCGGGGACCCTCCGCGAAGCCGGTGAGCCCGTCCCGCGAACGATACAACGCGCCGGGCATCGCCAGCGCGTAGACGAAACCGTCGTAGCGGAACGCCCGGAAATAGGGACGGCCGAGAATCTCTGCCCGTCCCTCGAAGTGCACGCCGTCGGTGGATACAGCGGCGCGGGTGGCCTGCCGTCCGACGTCGCGGCCATGCACGTACATCACGATCCGGCGTTGTGCGTCGTCGACGTGCACGTCGGGCGAGGCGATGTGGGCATACGAGCCCTCCGGCGAGCAGGGCGGGCACGTCGCCGGGAAGTGCGACTGGTCGAGCTGCAACGCCCCGGGCTCGTGGGTGGTCCAGGGGCCGGTCAGCGCATCGGCATAGGCCAGACGGATATACGTACCCCGGTGGTCGGCAAAGTACAGGTAGTACCGGCCGAGCGGGTCCGTGATCCAGTCGGGGACCCGGATCAGGGACGGTCCGGCGATGTTGCTGCCCATTGACGCGTCCATGTCCGGGCGGATGATCGGACGATCGAGCAGGCGCTCGATCCGGACTTGGGCTGCCGCGTCGGTGGCGGCGGCGGTACCGAGCGCGGCCGCGGCGACCAGAGTGACGAGTGATCTCATGATCGGCTCCAGGCGCGTTCGGGGTCCGCCAGCGCCGCGCGCGTTTCATTCTACCCCCGCGCGGCGCCCGGCGCCCGCCGCCCACGGTGGGCCTGCCGCCTGCGCGCGTCCCGGTGTCAATGCCATAATGTAGGGCTTGCATCGACCGCATGAGCATGGACATGACGAGTAGACGGAGAGCGCGATGAGAGCCCTGGAGGGAGTACGGATCCTGGACATGACCCACGTGCAGTCGGGTCCGACCTGCACGCAGTTGCTGGCCTGGTTCGGCGCGGACGTCATCAAGGTCGAGCGCCCCGGGAAAGGCGACGCCACCCGCAGCCAGTTGCGGGACATTCCGGATGTCGACAGCCTGTATTTCACGATGCTGAACCACAACAAGCGCAGCATCACGTTGAATACGAAGCAGGACAGCGGGAAGGCCATCTTCACCCGCCTGATCGAGGCCTGTGACGTCCTGGCGGAGAACTTCGCACCCGGTGCGCTCGATCGGATGGGCTTTTCCTGGGAGCGGATTCAGGAAATCAACCCGCGCATCATCTACGCCTCCGTGAAGGGGTTCGGGCCCGGGCCGTATGAGGACTGCAAGGTGTACGAGAACGTTGCCCAGTGCACGGGCGGCGGCGCCAGCACGACCGGGTTTCCCGACGGGCCGCCGGTGGTCGCCGGTGCGCAGATTGGCGATTCGGGCACCGGTCTGCACCTCGCGCTCGGCATCGTGACGGCGCTGTTCCAGCGCGAGAAGAGCGGACGCGGCCAACGCGTGGTCTGCGCCATGCAGGACGGCGTGCTCAATCTCTGCCGGGTCAAGCTGCGCGACCAGCAGCGGCTCGCGCACGGCCCGCTGAAGGAGTATCCCCAGTATCCGCACGGCACGTTCGGCGACGCGGCCCCGCGCGCCGGGAACGCCTCAGGCGGCGGCCAGCCGGGTTGGATCGTGAAGTGCAAGGGTTGGGAGACTGATCCGGACGCCTACACCTACGTCATCGCCCAGGCCGCCGCCTTCGACGCGCTGGCGCGGACGATCGGTCGCGAAGACTGGATCGACGATCCGGAGTGGAACACCCCGGCGCGGCGTCTGCCGAAGATCGACCAGATGTTCGCCGAGATCGAAAAGTGGACGCAGACCAGGACGAAGCTCGAGGTCATGGAGATCCTGAACCCGCTGAACGTGCCGTGCGGACCGGTGCTGTCGATGAAAGAGCTGGCGCAGGAGCCATCCCTGCGCGCCAGCGGGACCGTCGTCGAGGTGGACCATCCGACGCGCGGCGCCTATCTGACCGTCGGGAACCCGATCAAACTGTCGGACTCGCCGGCTGACGTGCGCCGGTCGCCGCTGCTCGGCGAGCACACGGAGGAGATCCTGCGCGACGTCCTTGGCATGAAAGAGGCGGAGATCGCGGCCGCCAGGACCGGCGGCGCCGTCGCCTGAGCGGAATCGACATGAGGATCTGCGTCGTCGGTGCAGGAGCGATCGGGGGCTACCTGGCGGTGCATCTGGCGCGTGCGGGGCACGCGGTGGCTGCGATCGCGCGCGGGCCGCATCTGGCGGCGATCCGCGCCACCGGCCTGACCCTGATCGAGGGTGAGCAGACACTGGTCGCGCGCGATCTCGCCGCCACCGATCGGATCGCCGAGGCGGGTCCGCAGGATGTCGTCCTGCTGGCGCTCAAGGCGCATCAGATCGCCGCGGTGGTCGGCGACCTGCCGTCGCTGTTCGGTCCGCGGACCATCCTGGTCACGCTGCAAAACGGTATTCCCTGGTGGTATTTCCAGAAGCTGGGCGGCCACTACGCCGGCCGCGTCGTCGAGACGGTCGACCCCGGCGGCGTGCTGTTCCGTGCCATCGATCCGGATCGCATCATCGGTTGCATCGCCTATCCGGCGGCGGCAATCGCCGAGCCGGGCGTGATCAGGCACATCGAGGGCAACCGCTTTCCGGTCGGCGAGCTCGATGGCAGCGCGTCGGACCGCGTGCAACAGGTCTCCCGCCTGTTCGAGGAGGGCGGCTTCAAGGCGCGGGTGCTCGACGATATCCGGTCGGAGATCTGGCTGAAGCTGTGGGGCAACCTCACCTTCAACCCGATCAGCGCACTGACGCATGCGACGCTCGTCGACATCTGCCGGTTTCCGCTGACCCGGGAGCTGGCGGCGACGATGATGACCGAAGCGCAGACCATCGCCGAGCGGCTGGGCGCCAGCTTCCGCGTGCCGCTGGAGCGGCGCATCGCCGGCGCCGAGCAGGTGGGGAAGCACAAGACCTCGATGCTGCAGGATGTCGAGGCCGGCAAGCCGCTGGAGATCGATGGCATGCTGGGCGTGGTCATCGAGCTCGCCGGGATGACCGGCGTCGAGGTGCCGGCGCTCCGCGCCCTGTATGCCTGCGCCAGTCTGCTGAGCAAGACCATACAGGACGAAGGGCTCCGTATCGCCGGAGTGCCCGTCGCCCGCTGAGATTGATAGCCCCGTGTCAGCTTGACATGCGCGCCGTCGAGGGGCACATTACGACTCGTGCGGTACCTGCATCTACGGCGGTTCTCCCTGCGGCCAGGGCCGTCCGCCGGGTCAGGTGCTGAACCACAGGAGACAAACGATGAATCGTTCCAGATTTCTGTTCGCCGGAGTGCTCGCGGTGACGTTCGGATTGCCGCCGGCGGCCCAGGCGCAGTCTGAAACCCCGCAAGGCTGGACGCCGGAGCTGCTCGCGGACGGGCAGCCGAACATCATCGGCATGTGGAACAACTCGAGGGCCATATTCACGCCACTCGAGCTGCCCGAAGAGCTGGCGGGGAAGGAGCTGTCCGCCGAGGAACTGCAGGCGCGGGCGGAGGCGCGCGGTGAGGGACGTATCGCCTCCTCCGAGTGGAAGGGCCATGAGAACTCGCGCGGGGTCGGCGGATACGGGACCTACTGGTTCGACTGGTACTGGGAGACCCCGGACGATATCGGCCAGCCGGCGCTGATCGTCGATCCGCCGAATGGACGCATTCCCCCGCCGACCGCCAACGCCCGCGAGTCGGTCGCGATGAACATGGCCGAACTGCACGACGCCGCCGGGAACATGGAGTCGGGCGACCGCTGCATCTCGCGCGGCGTGCTGGGCATGATGATGCCGACCGAGTACAACAACGGCACCCTGATTCTGCAGTCGCCCGGCTACGTGATCCTGCACAGCGAGATGATTCACAACGTGAGGGTCATTCCGATCGACGCCCCGCACGCCGACCCCAAGGTGAAGCTGTGGGAAGGCGACCCGCGCGGCCGCTGGGAAGGGAACACCCTGGTCGTCGAATCCACGAACTTCAAGGCGGTCAAGAACATGCGCGGTCCGAGTGCGGGGACGCGGTCCAGACAGTCGGAGCAGCAGCACATCATCGAGCGGTTCACGCTCGTCGGTCCGGACGAGCTGCGTTATTCGGTCACGATGCGGGACGACGCGACCTACACCGCGCCCTGGACCGCCGCCTTCCCGTTCAACCGCGATGACGAGTATCTGCAGTTCGAGTACGCCTGCCACGAGGGGAACTACTCGGTGCCGAACGCGCTCGGCGGTGCTCGCCAGGAGGAAGCGGGGCGGTAACGGCGCAGCGGTGTCCTTTTTTTTGCAGTTGCAGGAGGTCCACATGCGGTCCAGGGTTTGCCTCACGATGTTCGCGTGTATCGCCGTCAGCCTCGCATTCGTTTCACCCGCGCCGGCGCAGATCGAGAATGTGACGCCGGTGACGGACGAAATGCTCAGGAACCCGGACCCGGGCGACTGGCTGAGCTGGCGCCGCACGCTCGACGGCTGGGGCTACAGCCCACTCGATGACGTGAACGCGAGCAACGTCGGCGACCTGCGGCTGGCCTGGTCATGGGGGCTCGAGCCCGGGGTGTCGCAGACGACACCAGTGGTGCACGACGGCGTCATGTATATCGCGAACCCGGGCCACGTGGTGCAGGCGCTCGACGCGCGCACCGGCGACTTCATCTGGGAGTATCGCCACGAGATGGATGAGCGCCGCCGGGCCGGCGCGCAGATGCGGAGCCTCGCCGTCTACGAGGACCTCATCATCCTGAACACCTACGACGCGCACGTCGTCGGGCTCGATGCGCGCACCGGTGCGGTGCGCTGGGACACGCCGGCGGCGCCCCCCGGTCAGGAAGGCTACGGGTTCACCAGTGGTCCGGTGGTGGCTGACGGCGTGATCGTGGCGGGGCTGCGCGGCTGTGAGCGGTTCCGCGAAGATACCTGCTACATCATCGGTGTCGATGGACGCAGTGGGCAGGTGCTCTGGCGCACCTCCACCGTGGCGCGGCCGGGGGAACGCGGCGGCGACACCTGGGGCGATCTGCCGCTGCTGATGCGCGCCGGCAGCGACGCCTGGATTCCGGGCAGCTACGACCCGGTCACCGGACTCGTGTACTACGGCACGTCCCAGGCCAAACCCTGGTCACGCGACGCGCGCGGCACCGACGGCGACGCGCTCTACAGCAACTCGACGCTGGCGCTCGACCCGGCCACCGGCGAGATGCGGTGGTACTTCCAGCACATCCCCGGCGACAGCCACGACATGGACGAGACGTTCGAGCGGATCCTGATCGACTACGACGGAAAGCAGTCGGTGTTCAGCATGGGGAAGCTGGCGATTCTCTGGGAGCTTGACCGGACCACCGGCGCGTTCACGAACGCGGTCGATCTCGGTTATCAGAACATCGTCGACGTCGATACGACGACCGGCGTCGTGACGTACCGCGAAAACATGATCTCGGATGTCGGAGAACAGCTCTACTTCTGTCCCAGCACCGGGGGCTTCAAGAGCCTCAGGGCGATGGCCTATCACCCTGACACCACGGCGCTGTATATCCCGCTCAATCTCAATTGCGAGACCGCGGCGTTCCTGCCGGTCGAACGGCGGCTCGGCGGCGGCGGCACGGGCGGCGTGCGGGACCGGGAAGATCATTTCCATCCGGATGCGCCCGGCCAGCTCGGCGAGTTCCAGGCGCTGGACATCCGGACCGGTGAGACGCTGTGGAAGCACCGGCGGCGGGCGCCATACAACACGGCGGCGCTGACGACCGCCGGCGGCCTCGTCTTCATCGGCGACTGGGAGCGCTACGTATTCGCCTACGACGCCCGCAGCGGCGAGCAGCTCTGGCAGAGCCGGCTGTCGACGATGGCCAACGGCTATCCGATCACCTATTCCGTCGACGGCAGGCAGTATGTCGCCTTCGGCGCCGGCGGCCCGCTCGGCGGGTCGAGCTGGACCAGCATCCTGCCGGCGGCCCTCATGCCCGACCTGCGCAACCCCCGCGCGGGGAACGCGATCTTCGTATACGCCCTGCCGGAGTGACGCGATAGCATTCGCGCAGACCGAGCAAGGGGACCGGCCCGCAGATGCCGCAGATCTGCCCGCGCGATGTGTAGGGGCAACCCTTGTGGTTGCCCTGTGCGCCGCCCGGCCCGCAGACGCCGCAGATCTGCCCGCGCGATGTGTAGGGGCAACCCTCGTGGTTGCCCTGTTCGCCGCCCGGCCCGCAGATGCCGCAGATCTGCCCGCGCGATGTGTAGGGGCAACCCTTGTGGTTGCCCTGTTCGCCGCCCGGCCCGCAGATGCCGCAGATCTGCCCGCGCGATGTGTAGGGGCAACCCTTGTGGTTGCCCTGTTCGCCGCCCGGCCCGCAGATTCCGCAGATGTGCCCGCGCGATGGGTTGTAGGGGCAACCCTTGTGGTTGCCCTGTTCGCCGCCCGGCCCGCAGATTCCGCAGATGTGCCCGCGCGATGGGTTGTAGGGGCAACCCTTGTGGTTGCCCTGTGCGCCGCCCGGCTCGCAGATTCCGCAGATGTGCCCGCGCGATGGGTTGTAGGGGCAACCCTTGTGGTTGCCCTGTGCGCCGCCCGGCTCGCAGATTCCGCAGATGTGCCCGCGCGATGGGTTGTAGGGGCAACCCTTGTGGTTGCCCTGTGCGCCGCCCGGCTCGCAGATTCCGCAGATGTGCCCGCGCGATGGGTTGTAGGGGCAACCCTTGTGGTTGCCCTGTGCGCTCCATGGAACTACGAGATTTCGTTCCACCAGGACAACCAGCGACGGCCCCGCATCCGCGGGGAACGAGTGCGCCGGGGTGAGAACGAGCTGGTCCGTCGGCCGAATGAAGAGGACGCCGCTGACCCTGCGCGGCTGACGCAAACCTGCCTGGAGCAGGTCAATGTCAATCAGGAATTCCGGGACCTGGCGATGTTCTTCGGCTCCATTCGATACCTGCATCTCGTGCCACAGCTCGTCCGTGAACCCGTTCGCTCGGTCGGCCGGACAAACGATCCCTTCGGCGGTGAACCCGGCACTGTGTACGGGAAGCACGGCAAGCCGTTTCTCAAGGAGAGAATCGGTGGTTGCAACAACGCATCGCGTCATGCTCCGTGGGTGGTGCTCGTTGACCTGGATACCGACTCAGACTGCGCGCCGCCCTTCCGCGCGACGTGGCTTCCTCACCCCGCACCGCATATGTGTTTTCGAGTCGCCTGGTGCAACATCGCGCTTTTGCGCGAGGAGGTCCGTGCAGGAGCGCGGCCCCGACTGCCTGGGTCGGTCGAGCGTGCTCTCCGCCCGCTATCCGTGGGTGTACAGCCTGTGCGCATGCGGTGGACGTCCACGACGAGACGGTTTGACCGGGGCCATGATGTGGTGGGAAAATCCCACTCATGAATGCCGTGCGAGCGGACGCCAAGAAGCGCGTCGTTATTCCCGGCGCGAAACCAGGGGACATTTTCGACGTCCAGCGGCAGGGGGATGAACGGTACGTGCTCGTCCGCCTGCATCGGCCTGAGGTCGCGCCACGGAAAGGCCGCGCCGAGTGTCTCGACGCGCTGTCGCGGTCGCCGCTGACGCTGACGCTGTCGTGGGAGCAGTTGCGGCAGATCACGCGCGAACCATGACGCTCCTCGACACCAACGTAATGGTCTACGCGTCAACGCGCGGATCCCCGCATCACGACTGGGCGCGGCAGACCGGCCAGGATTCGCCGCGAACCCCGTTGCCGGACTTCTTTATCGGCGCGCACGCGCAGATCATGGCCTGGCCGCTGGCGACGGCGGACACGTCCAGGTTCAGAACGTATTTTCCATCCGTCCAACTGATGACGCCGTGACTTTCCCGGCCGGCGATCCTGCGTGATCGACGACCTCGATGCGCGCCATGGGCGACAGGACCGGCGCCGTTCTGACCGGTGTGATGAAGAGTGCACGTCACGCTCGCCGGACGAGGCCCTGCGTGCGTGTCGGCGCCGACCTGCTCCCCGCGGTAGAATGGGCGCGATCTCTTCCTCTTGACCGCGGAGACAAGGAGGGTCCCATGTCTCGTTGGTTGCCCGTTCGGATGCTCGCCGCGGTCCTGGCGGTCTCGTGCGCGGCGGCGTTCGCCCCCCCGGCCGGCGCGCAGACGACAGCGGCTGATGACTGGACACTGCCCCGGCTCGCCGATGGGCGGCCCGACCTGCAGGGCGTCTGGCTCAGCAACACCGCGACCCCGCTGCAGCGCCCGCGCGAGCTGGCCGGCCGCGAGTTCCTGACCGACGAGGAGGTGGCCACGTTGCGTGAGCGCGCCGAGCGGATCTTCAGGAACGGCCGCAGCGCGTTCGCCACGCCCGAGGGGGCGTTCTTCGCGGCGTTGCGGGACGTCGAGACGTACGAGGCGCAGTCGACCAGCAGCTCGATCGGCATGGTCGACGTCGAGATCACCAACCGCACATCGCAGGTCATCCACCCGCCGGACGGCCGGATTCCCCCGTTGACGCCGGCGGCGCGGGCGCGGGAAGAGGCGGTCGACAGCGGGTGGCAGTTCAAGACCGGGCCCGAAGACCTGAACAACTTCCACCGCTGCGTGACGACCGGGGTGCCGCGTCTGGGCGGCAACTTCGGCGCCGGCCCGTACACGTTCTACCAGATCGTGCAGACGCCGGGGTATCTCGTTTTCATCAGCGAGGCGTTTCACGAGGCGCGGATCATCCCGCTCGACGGGCGTTCGCACCTGCCGGACGAGATCCGCCAGTGGAACGGTGATTCACGCGGCCGATGGGAAGGGGACACCCTGGTGGTGGAGACCCGCAACTTCTCGACCGGGAGCTACTACCGGGGCGCGGCCGAGGGCCTGCACCTGGTGGAGCGGTTCACACGGAGCGGTCCCGACACCATCACCTACCGGCTGACCTTCACCGACCCCACGACCTGGGTCTCGCCCTGGACAGCGGAGATTCCCCTCAAGCGGCGCGACCAGCCGCTCTACGAGTTCGCCTGCCACGAAGGCAACCGCTCGCTGGTCGGGATGCTGCGAACGGCGCGGCTCGGCGAACGGTGACGATCGCGCGGGTGAGTCGTTCCGTCGCTTGCGGACGAAACCTCACTCTCAGATTCCGATGAATGTGGTTCGAGCTATCTTTCCGATGTGATCTGCACCACTTTCTCGAAAGAGAAACTACGCGACTTTCACACAGGGTTTCACCGCGCACTCCTGGGCTCACGGCGCGAATGGTATACTTCGACGCCAGATTTGGATGGGTGCCCACTGCCTGTCCTGCACTGCGCGCCGGCGCGGCCCTGATCGACGAGAGAACGGCGCCCGGCATGGATGACCAAACCAATTGCGTTGGTGCGCCCTCAGTTGTCGTCGGTGTTGACGCGTGCCTGTACGTCCGCTCCCGATGACGTTGCGCAAGCGTGCAAAGGCGGACATTCCAGTGGCAAATGAGCATCTTGCCATCCGACGCTTGGTACTGGAGCGCTTCCGAAGCATCCCGTCGGCCTGCATTGCCTTCGACAACCTGACGATCTTTGTCGGCCGAAACGGCTCGGGCAAGAGCAACCTGATCAGCGCCTTCTCATTCCTCGCGGACGCGATGAGAGCGCCGCTACGGACCGTCTTCGACCGGGCAGGCGGTCTCTCCGCCGTCAGGAACCGCTCGTCGGGCCGCGGCCATCCGCCAAAGCTCGGCATGCGCGTGGACCTCGCAACGGGTCACTACGATAAAGGCAACACGTTCTACGCGTTTGAAATCAAGTCGCGGCCAAACCACGGATTCTCGGTCTCCCGGGAGCAGTGTGTCGTTTTGAATGGCGAGTCCAGCTTCTGGTTCGATCGGCACGGGACGCGGTTTCGCTCGAACGTGGAAGGCCTGGCGGGACCGCCGATAGACGATGCATCGCTGATCCTGCCGGTAATCGGCAGTTTCAAGCCTTTCTGGCGGGTCTGGGATGTGTTGTCCGGCCTGCGCGTTTACGCCATCAATCCCGGGGAATTGCGGAAGATGCAGGAACCTGATCCCGGCTTCGTGCTAAAGCGGGACGGTGGCAATACAACGAGCGTGCTCAGAGAGATCGAGAAACGATCGCCAGAGACCTTTGCTCTGATCGCCGACGTGTTGGAGACGATTGTCCCGAACCTGGACAGCGTGGCGGTGAAGACGTACGGCAAAAGCCTAGGGCTGCAATTCACGCAGCGATGGGGCACGGACAAGACGAAACGGCTCAAGTTTGAAGCGTTCAACATGTCAGACGGCACGCTACGTGCACTCGGCATCCTGGCCGCGTTGTTCCAGCACGCCGGCCCAGCGCTGATCGCGGTCGAAGAACCTGAAGCGACGATTCATCCCGGCGCGCTTGAGTCGATCCTCGACGCGTTGCAGGCGGTGAGCGAACGCACTCAGGTTGTGATCACGACACACAGTCCGGAGCTACTCGACGCGAAATGGATTACCGATCGTCACCTGCGGATGGTCGACTGGCGTGAGGGAGCGACACACATCACCAGGGTGTCGGACGCCAACCGCGCGGCGCTGCAGCGCCATCTGATGGGCGCCGGCGAGTTGCTGCGCGCGAACGCTCTCGAGTCCGTACCGGCCGCCAGCGACGTCTATTTGCGGCCTCAGTTGTTCGAGAGCCTTTGATGGTCGTCCAACCGATCGTTGAAGGCCAGGGCGACGTAGCCGCTACGCCGGTCCTGTTGCGCAGGTTAGGGGAGATCGCCGAAACGTGGAACGTCCAAATTGCGAGGCCTCACCGGCGCCGGCGCAACCAACTCGCAAGGAAGACCGAACTGCAGAACGCAGTTCGAGTCGCGCTGCTCACGCCAGACTGCGCAGGTATCCTGATTCTGTTCGACGCGGACGACGACTGTCCCCGGGAACGTGGCCCAGAACTCGACGTCTGGGCCCGCGAGGCTGCGGGTCCGGTGCCGTGCGCCGTAGTGATGGCCAATCGCGAGTACGAAGCGTGGTTCCTGGCAAGTATCGAGTCACTCCGCGGGACCGCAGGCATTCGATCCGATGCGGTGGTCCACCCCGAACCAGAAGCGCCACGAAACGCCAAAGGCGAGTTGAAGAAACGCATGACGGATGGCCGCTACCTGCCCGTCGTGCATCAGGCATCGCTGAGCGCCAGCTTTGATATGGCCGCAGCCTATCGTCACTGCCGCAGCTTCCGAAGACTCGTCGGGGCCTTTGGCTTGCTGCTTGAAGGGTCAGATGTTCGGCCAACGCCCTGGCCGCCAACTGCGTGGATCGCACGCTGACACATCCACGCGACGATCCCGGCACACCCGCTGCGTACCGTGCGATTCGGACGCGGCGCTTCTCGGCCAACGGCTCGCCGCCGGACCGCGCCAGCTTGCGGTTGGCGAGGGCCTGCTCGCGGGCCTCGGCGAGCGTGACCAGTGCGGCGGTGCCGAGTCCGAGTTCGCGGCGTCGCCGCGGATGACGAGCCGCTGGATCCGGCTTCGGGTGCCGGTTGGTTGCACGAAGAGGTACAACCCGTTGCCGTCAACGTGCCGTCCTGGCGGGCCGGCACGGACGTAGGCGGGCGAGAGCGGCGTGTCGGGATGCTGCGAACGGCGCGGCTCGGGGAACGGTGACGATCGCGCGGTTGGCGTGGTCCCCGGAACAGCTCCGGGTCAGACGGTAGCCGGCTACTCCGGCAGCGCGAAGGCCACGAGGCGCGGTCCGCCGCCGATGGTGAGGGCGATGTACTGCCGGCCGTCGGCCAGGTAGGTCATCGGGGTGCCGATGGCGCCCGACGGCAGGTCGACCGAGGCGAGTTCGGCTCCCGACGCCTTGTCGTAGGCGACCAGCCGCGGTCCGCCGGTCGAGCTGCCGGCCGTCAGACAGTAGATCAGCAGCGTCTTGGTCAGGAGCGGCCCGTTGGTGCCGTTGTCGCCGCCCAGCGGAGGGAGGTCGAGGTCGCGCAGCCGCGGATGGCGCCGGTAGCGATCGCCGTTGCCGGTCGGTACGACCCAGGCATAGTCGCCGGTGTTCATGTCGATGGCAGACATGCGGGAGTAGGGCGGCTTTACCAGCGGCAGCCCCTGCGGCATCTGCGGTCCGGTGCGGACCCCGCGGCGAAGCTGCTCCATCCGTTCCGCTTCCGGTGCGCCATGTGTATACGCCATGGTGGCGCCCAGCGCGGAGTCGGGCGGATAGAGCGCGATCACCGAGACCTGGTTCCGTGACGGCACATACAACATGCCGGTGTCCGGGTCGGCGGCGGCGCCGGCCCAGCCGGCAGTGCCGCCCGGCGGCGGACGCATGATGGTGCCTCTGGTCTCGCCTTCGACCGGTCGGTTCGGCGGCGTGAACAGTGGACCGAGGGTGAACCCGTCGACCGCGTCGAGCGCCATCTGCCGCAACTCGGGCGTGAAGTCGACGAGGTCGTCGATCGTGACCCCCTGGTAGTCGAACGGCGCCGGCCGGGTCGGAAACGGCTGTGTGGCGGCCGGCACTTCACCCGGCATGTTCGTGTCCTGCGGCACCGGGCGCTCTTCGATCGGCCACACCGGTTCGCCGGTGACACGGTCGAACGTGTAGATGAACCCCTGCTTGCTCACCTGGGTGATCGCCGGGATGTCGCGCCCGTCGACCGTGATGTCCAGCAGATTCGGATGGGTGGGGAAGTCATAGTCCCACAGCCCGTGGTGCACCGCCTGGAAGTGCCATGCGCGCTGACCGGTCTCGATATCGACCGCGATGAGCGTCTCGGAATAGAGGTTGTCGCCGAGCCGGTCGGCGCCGTAGTAGTCGTTGGTCGTGGTGCCGGTCGGCAGATACACGTAGCCCAGCTCGTTGTCGCCCGCCAGCATCGACCAGACGTTGGCGTTGCCCGAGTAGCGCCAGGACTCGTTCAACCAGGTGTCGGCCCCATACTCGTCCGCGCTGTTGGGGACGGTGTGGAAGTCCCAGGCGTGCTCGCCGGTGCGGACATCCCACGCGCGCACCCAGCCGGGGATCGCCTCTTTCGTGATGCGCCGGTCGGCGATGTGCGACCCGTGGATGACCCGGTCGCGGACCACGATCGGCGGAGAGTGGATGCCGTAGAGCAGCGCGTTCAGGTAGTCGCGCTCGCCGCGGTTCGCGCGTGGGACGCCGACCATGGCGTCGACCATGCCGCTGCCGTCGGGGCCGAAGTCGGCGCAGGGGCGGCCGGTCGCCGCGTCGGCGCACACCAGATAGCCGTTGCCGGTGCCCCAGAAGATGCGTTCGTCACCCTCGCCGTCGGTCCAGTAGGCGACGCCCCGCTGGCGCCACGTACCGGTCATGGTGGTGGTGCCTTCCTCGTAGCTTTTCGGATTGAAGACCCACAGCGTCTCACCGGTGGTGGCGTCGACGGCGACCCCCTGCGACAGCGGGGTGTTGAAGTAGAGCACGCCGCCCACCATCAGCGGCGTCGCCTGGAAGCCGCGCGGATTCGGCGTGTGCCCGATGCGGTATAGGTCCGGAGTCTGCTCGACGAGATGGTCGACGATGGTGTCGAGCGCCGCCCACCATTCGCTGCCGTCCGGCATGGTCTTGCTGACGAAGTTGTCGACCGACGTCCATTCCCATGCCAGCTCGAGGTCGGCGAAATTGCCGGCGTCGATCTGGTCGAGGGGCGAGTATTTCCGGCCGCCGATGTCGCCGGCGTAGCTGCGCCACTCGCCGTTCGACGTGTCGTAGGTCTGCCAGGGTTGCGCAAGGGCGCTGCCGGCGCCGCACAGCAGGCTGGCGGCGATGATGCCGATGCCGAGCGAGAGTAGCCTGTTCATCGAATTCCTTTGACGGTCGAGTGGTGGAGGCCGCGGCCGGGGACCGGTGTCTCGCTGCTAGCGGCCGGCCTCTTCGGCGCGCGCGCCCCGCATGATGTTCAGCAGGCCGTAGTTGCCTTCGTGGCAGGCGTACTCGTACATCGGACCCGCGGTGACCCCGCGTGACGCCTGGTTGGTGGTCATGGGGACCGATGCGGTCCAGGGCTGCGTGAACATGTCCGGATCGGTCATCGTGAACTCATAGTCGATCGTCTCGGCGTCGACGCGGGTGAACCGCTCGACCAGGCGCAGGCCGGGACGCGCCGCGCGCCATGTCGCGCGCCACAGGAAGTGGCGCTTGTCGGCGAAGCTGGTGGTCTCGACGACCAGGGTGTCGCCCTCCCAGCGGCCGCGGGCGTCACCCAGCATCTGACCGACGTGGGGCGGCACGTGGTCACGTCCGTCGACCGGGATCAGGCGGTACTCGTGGAACATCTCGTTGAGCATCGCCACCCAGCCCGGCGACTGCAGGATGTGGTAGTTCATGTTGTAGCCCTGCAACGGGACGAACGGCAGGCCGTCGGTGAGACACCGCTCGCCGGTATCGGCGTCTTCGTAGGTGTCGAACGGTCCGACGCCGTATCGTGCCAGGTCGCTCGCGAGACGCTGCCGGCCAGCGTCGGTCCAGGGGATCTTCCCGGTCGCCGGTTCGACGATGAGCGCCGTGCGCCGGTCCTCGGTCACGTTCTTGCCACCGTCCATCCAGAACTGGTTGTAGGCGCCGACGTTTCCCGGAATGAAGCGATCGGACGCGGCGCGGCTTTCCGCCGAGCGAATCTCCAGATCGGCGGCTTCTTCTGCCGTCAGCACCGTCTTGTCGGCCAGCGTATCGGGACGTTCCACCGGCGTGAGGGTGGCATTGGTCCAGATGCCCTGCAGATCGGGTGTGCCCCAGGGCGTGCGCGGCGCGGCGTATGGCGCTTGCTGTGCCGCGGCGGCGACGGGCACACAGGCGACCAGCACTGCGTATCCCAGCACGTGCGGCGCGATGAAGCCGGATACTCGCATGAGATGTCTCCTGTGACCGTGCGCGTCGGGCCCGGCGCGGGACCAGCGTTTCCTGTAGGCGCTCAGGGAGTGAGCACGAAGCGCTGCACGCGTTTGCCTTCCAGCGTCTCCCCGACGTAGATGTTGCCGTGCGAGTCGACCGCGAGGCTGTGCGCTGCCGTGAATCCGCCTGCGGTGTGCCCGCCGAAGCCGAACGACCCGACGATTTCGAGATCGGCCCGATTCAACAGCCAGACTTTCTGATTCATCCCGTCGATATTGTACAGATACCGCTGCTCCGCATCGCGAGAGAAGTCGACATCGAACGCCGAGCCGAACCCGCGGGTCCGACCGGCGATGACCACCTCGTTCAGGAACGTGCCGTCCCGTTCGAAGACCTGGATCCGGTCATTGACGCGGTCGCACACATAGACGAACCCGTCGTTGGAGAGGGTGGCGCAATGGACGGGGCGTCCGAACTGCTGCGACAGCGGGGCATCGGGATCGTAGGTGTACGGGTCGTCCGTCGGCTGGTTGCCATACGCGCCCCAATGACGTTTGTACTCGCCGGTCCCGCCGTCGAACACCGCGACCCGGCGGTTGCCGTAGCCATCGGCGATGAACACCTCGTTCGTTTCCGGGTCGACATCGATCTCGGCCGGTTGTCCGAAGTTCCCGAGGTCGTTGCTGCCCTGGCCCTGCCCCTGACTGCCGATCTGCAGCAGTATGTCGCCCGCCTGCGTGAACTTGAGGATCTGGGCGTCGGTCCCGCCGCTGCCGCCGATCCACACGTTGTCGAGATGGTCGATGAAGATCCCGTGTTCGGCTTGCGGCCACTCGTAGCCCTCGCCGGGACCGCCCCAGGCCTGCAGGACGTCGCCGTCCTGGTTGAACTCGATCACCGGCGGCGCCGGCCGGCAGCACTCGGCCAGCGGCGGGGATGCGTCGGCGCCCGCCTCCTCGGCGGTCAGACTGCCGGGACGGTGGATGATCCAGATGTCGTCCCTGGCGTCGACCGCGACGCCGACCACGTTCCCCAGCGTCCAGTTGTCCGGCAGCGGTTTCGGCCAGGTGGCGTCGAACTGAAAGGCGGCGGCGTCGCCCGGGTCCCCGGCCGTGGCCGGCGCGGTAACCGCCTCCGGTGCACCGGTAGAGCCGCCTCCGCAGGTGGCGGCGGCCGTGGCGAGCCACAGGCAGGCAGCGACCCGAACTGCACGATATGTCATCACCTGCTCACTTTCCGCATTGGGCGGGACCGGGCCGCATCGACGAACTGCGTGCGCCGCGCCCGTGGCCGTTCAGGGCGCCCAGGTGAACTCCGTCGCCCACGCGTGGCCGCCCCAGTGGATCACCAGTCCGGCGTGGCCGTCGTCTCGCGCCACGAGGTTGACGGCCAGCGGCCGTTCCGTGAGCGGGCCGCCCTCGGTATGCGCCAGATCGATCTCTGCGACGTCGAACGCCGGGTCGTGCTGTGTGCCCCACGAGTCAGGTTCGTTGTTGAAGACGAGCCGCCAGCCCGATCCCGTCTTCTTCAGCCAGAGACCGTACGCCCCGGGGAAGTCGGGGGCGAGATTACCTGTCGGCACCAGGGTGTTCCCGAAGCGCAACGGCGTCTCCGTGCGGAGCCGGATGACGGCCGCCCGGGTCAACGCCAGCACGTCGCCGTCGCCGATCGTGTCGATGCGGGCGAAGTCGTCGCTGTCGGTTCCGATCTCCCTGTGGAAGTGCACCCGGATGTGGGCGCCGTCGGGCGTGACGAGCGCGGTCTCGTTGCGGGTGCCGAGCGTGGCGGCCCGGGCGCGGCCGCTGGTGTCCGAGTCGCGCGTGAGCGCGCTCGGCCGCCCCACGTTGGAGGTGCGTTCGGGGCGCGGCTGGCGTGCAAGGTCGACAAACTGGAACGCGGCGGTCCAGGTGTGCGTCCCCCAGAACAGGCTCAACTCTCCGCCATCGTCACTCTCTGGCGTGAGCGCCACGGTCAGCGGCGACGACTCGCTGCGTGCAGCATGGGTCAGAGGGATGCGCACGGGCGCCGCCGGTTCTTCGGCGTCCTCGGCGTCCTCGGCGTCTTCGGCGTCTTCGGCGTTGTCGGCGTTGTCGGCGTTGTCGGCGTCCTCGGCGTCGTCCGGGGCGGGCGGCCGAGCGTCGAGGATCCAGCCGTCCGCCGTGCGCATCAACCAGAATTCATGGTCCGGCGAAGACGGCGGCGAGTCGCCCGGCTGCGGCCCGAACGGCCCTATCTGCAGTGAACGGTTGCCCGTGAGGTGGCCCAGCCGATACGCGACTTCGACGGCGCCCAGGTCGCTGGCCAGCAGCGTTGCGAGCGCCGCGGTATCTGCGGCCAGCGGCTCGTACGCCACGCTGAGATTCCGGCCGGTCAGAAACAGCTCGGTATGCAGCAAGCCATCGGCGTCGCCGCTCTCCTGACCCGCCCCGGCACGAGCGCAGGACAGCACGACCGCCAGACAGATTGCCGTAAACGTGGCGAAACGGAAGCGTCGCCCGCAGCGCAAGCGCATGGTCGATTCCGGACGTTGGTCGAAGGGGCTCCTCAGTCGTTGGTCGTGTTGGCCGGCTCGTCCAGCTCTACCGCGTACCCGATGAAGCCCAGCGCCATGTCGTCATCGGTGCGGGGACCGTGACCTGGCGACTCGTCGGCGCGGAAGTCGAAGCGGGCGGCCCGTTCCGGCGAGTTGTCGTACCAGAAGCTCACGTCGATGCGCGTGCCCTTCGGCAGCAGCTTCGGATCCTTGTACTTGTAGGTTTCCTGCCAGCCCTGGTCGTAGTGTGGGACATCGAGCAGCAACTCTTCCCGGCCGTCCGGATAGACCGCGGTATAGCGCGACGCCTTGGCCCGCAGGTGCGCGTGCGGCCAGTAGGTCAGCACGTAGGTGTCCTTGTCGACCGTGCGTGACGCGCCGATGCGGTAGTTCGGGTGGTTCGGCGGAATCTCGAACCCGGTGTTCCCGATCGAGTCGTTGATCACCCGGTGGGTCACCGGCCGCTGCTCGACGAAGAACGCGATCTCGGGCTGGGTCCACACGCCGGTGTCCGGTCCCGGCCGTTTGTGGTAGTGCATGTTGTAGGTGATGGTCGAGCCCGCTTCGAGCCGCAAGCCGTAGCCGTCCGGCAGCATGACCGCCTCGGCGCCTTCGGCGATGCAGGTCAGCAACTGCCCGGAGCCCACCGCGCCTTCCGCGGCCACCGCCTCTTCGGCCGAGGGGCCGTCCGGGACGGGTCCGCGCACGAAGCCGCACATGTGATGCGCCACGGTGCCGGCGCCGGTCTTGAACTCCCAGCCGCGAACCCAGACGTCGTCAGGCAGATCGGCCTCGGTCAGGGTCCTGAAGAAGCTGATGTTGAGGTCGTAGATGTCGTCGTCGATGAAGTACGGCTCCTCGAGCGCGAACACGTAGTCGGGTGTGCCGAGCGACCAGCCGCCGTTCTCGCCCTCGACGAACTGCCGCGCGGGCGGTGCGTCGGCGGCATCACCGGCCGGAGCACCTGCTTCGACCCAGCGTAGCAGGGTCGCGATTTCCGGGTCGGTGAGGCCCCGTTCGTTCGAGAAGACACCGGTCGGTGCAGAGGCGAACCAGGGCGGCATCTCGCGGGCTTCCACCTTCTGCGCGATCGCGCGGGCCCACGGCCGGGTCTCCTGGTAGCTCATGAAGGACATCGGCGCGATGACGCCGCCGAGGTTCTGACCGTCGGGCCGGTGACAACTTTGGCAGTTGTTCTGGATGATCGGCAGCACGTCGCGATAATAGGTGACGTCGGCCTCGTTGTTGGCGTGGGCGGGTACGGCCAATGCGGTTAGTGCGGCCAGCACCGTGAGGACGACGAATGCTCGCGCCTGGATGCTCATGGATGGACTCCTTCGATCCTGGTATCAATGTCGCGAAACGCAGTATCGGTTATATCATCCAATCGGCTCGGAACGCCACTGGTTGGGGTACAGTGGAGTGAAAATATCACGTGTCCGCGCGTTTCGTGCCGAGTACGGCGCTGGCGGCCGCCGTGACGCGTGAAGGGGCTGCGCGGAGTAGGAGCATGATGAGGCGGAGTCTGGTGGGAGCGCTGGTGGTGGCGCTGGCCGCGGCCGGTTCGGGATGGGCGCGATTGAGTGCGGCCCAGGACGAGGAACGCACCGTCAAGGACGGCGTGTACTCGACCGGACAGGCGGAGCGCGGCCGGACACAGTACGAAACGAGCTGTCTGCAGTGCCACGGCGCCGATCTGACGGGCGGCGCCGGCCGGTCGCTGACCGGTGACGTGTTCGTGCGCGACTGGACCGGTCTGACCCTCGACCGTCTGTTCGAACGGATGCAGTCGATGCCGCCCGATGCGTCCGAAAACCTGCCGGCTGCCGTCTACGTCGACATCATCAGCTATGTCCTCGAGCGGAACGGCTATCCCGCCGGCGATGGTGAGCTCTCGCCCGCGGCGCTGACCGCTGTGACGGTCGAGGGGGAGGATGGCCCCGGCGTGGTGCCGAATTTCGCGCTGGTGCGGGTCGTCGGCTGTCTCGGGGGCGACCTGTCCCAGTGGGTACTGGCGAACGCGACCGACGAAGAGCGGTCGGTTGACCCGGAGCCGTCGACCGGAGAGGAGTTGGCTGCGGCGCAGGTGCTGGCGCCGGGCGGCCGTGACTTCAAGCTGATGTACGTATTCCCGAGCCCGGAGGCGTATGTCGGACACAAGGTCGAGACCAAGGGCCTGCTCATCCGGGACGAATCCGGCGGCGGTCCCGACAGCCTCAACGTGACCTCGGTGCAGAGTCTCGGCGAGGTCTGCCAGCCGTAGCCGCCGGGATGTCGCGGCGCCTGGTGTGGCGCGGCGGGCGGCCGGTTACCTGGATGGCGCGGCGCTGTCGGGGTCGACGCCCGCCGCGTCCATGATCTCGCGAATCGCGTCCGCGGTCGCGGGCGAGCTCAGGATGTTCATGCCGCGGTGCATGCCGACCGCGATGTCGAGCGGCGTCGCGCCGCGTGCATTCCTGGTGTTCCAGACGGTGACGTTGGCGCCCGCTTCGGCCAGCAGCCTGACCACGCGCGGCAGGTGCTTGTAGGCGGCGCCGTGCATGGCGGTCTCGCCCTTGTCGTCGACGGCGTTGGTCTCGAGCCCGAGATCCAGCGCCACCTGCACGGCTTCGAGCACTTCGGCCTCGGTGCCGGGATCTTCCCCGGGCGACGAGGTGCCCAGTCCGGCCGCCACCATCAGTGCGGTCGACTGATCGTCATTGGTCAGGAACGGGTCGCCGCCCGCCTCGGCCAGCAATCGCATGTACTCGGCGTCGCCGGTCCGGGCGGCGAGCAGGAATGGGGTGCCGCCGATGAAGTTCAGTCCCGTGATGCCGGCGGGCGGCCGCGTCGTGACCCGTGCGTCGAGATCGGCACCGTGCGCGATGAGCGCCCGGGCGAACGCCATGCTGGTCATGTCGCCCGACCCTTCCGGCGCCGGGTTGTTGCTGCCCGCGATGCCGGCCTTGCGTACCCAGCTCAACTGATGCAGGGCGGTCCAACCCCGCGGCGCCGCGTTCGGGTCCGCGCCGCGGTCCAGCAGATACGCCGCCAGCTCGAAGTGTGCGCTGCCCGCCGCGAGGAGAAACGCGTTCAGTCCCGCGTCGGACGACCGCCGCTGTTCGACCCCGCCCGCGGTCAGGGTCGAGTTGATGGAGATCTGCTCATCGAGGTCGGCGCCTGCCTCGAGCAGCGTCTGCACCACGTCGATCCGGCCTTCCCGCGCCGCGAAGAGCAACGCCGTGAAGCCGCGTTTCGAGCGGTCCGCGAGATCGGCCCCGTGCGCCACGAGTGTCGGCACGACCTGCGCGTGACCCTCGGCGGCGGCCCACATGAGCGCCGTCTGGCCCTTCCAGCGCTCGTGCGTGTTCACGTCGGCGCCGGCGTCCAGCAGCAGATCGACCGCCTCGACGTTCCCGGCCCGCGCCGCGGTCATCAGCACCGTCTCGCCCTCCATGAGCGTGGTGTGCGGGTTGGCGCCGGCCTCGAGCAATGCCGCGATCGTGGGGGCGTCGCCGGTGACCGCCGCCAACGACAGCGGACGCACGCCATAGCGGTTCGCCACGTTCGCGACGGCGCCGGCCCCGAGCAGCAGTCTGGTGATCTCGACCTGCCGGCCATGCGCCGCCCAGTGCAGCGGCGTGGTCCCGTCCGGTTCGGCCGCCCGCACGTCGGCGCCCTGGTCGATCAAGGCGCGCACGCGTTCGACGTCGGCCGCCCTGACCGCGTCGATCAGCGGCGCGTCGGCCGCCAGGGCGACAGCCGTCCCGGCCGCCAGCAGGGCGAACCACACCACGGTGACGATCTGTCGTGACCGGATCATCCGTATTCTCCCGGCAACTCGAGCCGTGCGCGGTGTCACCACGGGCGGCTCGGGGTTCACCTACAGACTCAGCGGCTCCATGACCTCGATGGCGTGACCGGTGCTGTCCACGAAGCGGTCAAGATGCACGCCCACGTCATCGAGCAGCGCCAGGTGCAGGTTTGCCAGCGGTGTCGACTCGTCGTACTTGACGTGCCGTCCGCCCCAGCGCGTGTCGCCGCCGCCGCGGGCGACGACAATCGGCAGGTTCCGGTGGTCGTGCACGTCCGGGTTGCCCATGCCGCTGCCGAGCATGAAGGTCGAGTGGTCGAGCAGCGATCCGTCGCCGTCGCCGGTCGCCTTCAGCCGCTCGACCATGTAGGCGAACAGCGACACGTGATAGGCGTTGATCTTCGCCAGCTTGGCCAGTTTCTCCGGGTCGTTCACATGGTGCGAAATCGGGTGATGCGGTTCGGGCACCCCGATCTGCGGGTAGCTGCGCGTGCTCGCTTCCCGCGCCATCTGGAAGGTGATCACCCGGGTCAGGTCGGCCTGCAGCGCCAGAACCTGCAGATCGTACATGAGCTTGACGTGGTCCTCCCACTCGACCGGGACGCTGGTGGGCCGCGTGAGGTCCGGGAGCGGCGAGTTCACGGCCTGCTGCTCGGCGAGCTGAATGCGGCGTTCGACTTCGCGCACGGTGCTCACATACTCGTCCACCTTCGAGCGATCGCCATGGCCAAGCTGCTTCTGCAGTTTCGACATGTCGTCGAGCACCCAGTCGAGGATGCTGGCATTCTTGCGCATCTCGGCCCGGCGCTGGTCCGGTGTGCCGCCGTCGCCGAAGAGCCGTTCGAAGACCACGCGCGGGTCCGCCTCGGTCGGCAGCGGTGACGTGGGCGAGGCCCATGACAGGCTGTTCTGATAGACGCAGGCATACCCGTTGTCGCACGAGCCGACCTGCACGATCAGATCGGTGCCCAGCTCGAGTGACGGAATCGGCGTGTCGGCCCCGATCGCCTGCGCCGCGATCTGGTCCACCGTCACGCCCAGTTCGTAATCGCTGCCCTCGGTGCGCTTGCCGCGCAGACAGCTCAGAAACGCCGCGTTCGACGACGCGTGGTTCCCGGTCGTGTGCGCGTTCTCGAGCTCCATGTTCGTGACCACGGTCACGTCCTCGAGATGAGGGGTCAGCGCGGCCAGCGATGGCGAGAGGCTGGTCAGCCGCCCCACCTCGGTCGGGGTCCACGGCGCCGGGTTCATGCCCATCGGAATGAACACGAATCCGAGCCTACGCGGCGCGTTGGCGACGGTGGCCGCCTGCGCCGTGAACGCCGGCACCATGGAATCGAGCAACGGCAGCGCAACCGCGGCGCCGAGCCCCTTGAGGAACGTGCGGCGCGGGAGCGCCATCCTGGTGATCATCATTGCTGCGTCCTCCGCATCTGGAACGGGGTGCTCTCCACGATCCCGAGCACGAGGGATGAGAATCGGTAGTCGTCGCCGGCGGCTGTGCGTACGATTCGCCGGACCGCCGCGCCGTCATGGTGATCGAGACCGCGGCCGAGTGCATAGGTCAGCAGTTTCTCGGTCATGGCGCCGACGAAGATCTCGGGACGGGCCAGCAGGGTGTCCCGCAGGCCGGCCACCCCTTCGAAGCCGCCTCCGCCGGGGATGCTGCCGGCGGCGTCAATCGGTGTCCAGTCTTCACTGCGGTCCCGCCAGCGGCCAATGGCGTCGAAGTTCTCCATCGACAGCCCGGCCGGATCCATCAGTTGATGACAGGCGGCGCAGGCGGGATTCACCCGGTGCGCTTCCATCCGCTCGCGCATCGACCGCGCGGCGACCCCCGGCTCAGGTTCATCGAGGGGCGGCACGTTGGCCGGCGGCGCCGGAGGTGGCATCCCGAGCAGCGTGTCGAGAATCCATTTGCCCCGCAGCACCGGCGAGGTGCGGGTGGCGTAGGAGGTCACCGTCAGGATGCTGCCGTGCCCCAGCAGGCCGCGGCGGACACTGTCGGCGGGCAGATCGACCCGCCGGAAGTGATTGCCGTAGACGCCGGGAATCCCGTAGTGCCGGGCCAGACGCTCGTTGAGGAACGTATAGTCCGCGTTCAGCAGGTCGACCACGCTGCGGTCTTCGCTGACGATACTGCCGACGAGCAGCTGGGTCTCCTGCCGGAACCCGCGCCGGAGGTTGTCGTCGAAGTCGGGGAACAGTCGGAGATTCGGTTCGGCCGTCTCCAGATTGCGCAGATACAGCCACTGGTCGGCGAAGTTCGTTGTCAGCGTGACGGCGCGTGGGTCGGCCAGCATGCGCTGGATCTGGCGCTCGAGAACCGCCGGGTCGCCGAGCTGTCCCGCCTCGGCCGCATCGAGCAGCGCGTCGTCGGGAATGCTGCTCCAGAGAAAAAAGGAGAGACGCGACGCCAGTTCGACATCGCTGAGTGCATACGCGGCGCCGGCCGGCATGCCGTCCGGGTCGCGTTCGATCCTGAACAGGAATTCCGGGCTGGTCAGCAGCGCGCGGAGCGCGAACTCGATGCCGGCCTCGAAGTCGCCATCCGCACGTCCGCGTTCGTAGAAGGCCAGCGGCATCTCGATGTCCGTGAATGAGACCGGTCGCCGGTAGGCGCGCCGGGCCAGACCGGAAATGATCGTCGCGGCGCAATCGGCCTCGTCGGCCGCCGTGGCCGGCCGGCACGCGAAGATCCGGCGGCGGCTCGGGGTATCGCCGGCGCCGGTGGGTGCGAACGGACCGCTGATCGACACCGAGTGGACCGCCGGCTGTTGGCGGGGGTGCCGATCCTGGTTGAACTGAGCCTGATATGGTTGCCGTTCCGATTCGATGAGCGCCGAGTTCTTCTGCAGGAATGCTGCGCCGAACGTGTGCGGCCCCGCGCTGACCGGGATACGCAGATTCAGGTGCTTGTCGACGTCCTCGTCGGCATAGTAGCTGCCCAGCCGGTTGCGGTCAGGCACGACGGTGAACAGGTCCAGGCGTTCACCGTCCAACGTCATCTCCAGTACGTGGGGTTCCCGCAGTCCTTCAACGTTCTCGTTGCGGTTGCGGGCCAGCCGGACTTCAATCTCGTATTCGCCGTCCAGGGGAAACGTGTGGTCCACCTCGGTGCCGCCGCGCGTGCCGAACGGGAGCCCCTCGATGTGGCCCTCCTGGGTCAGATCGGGGCGCAGCGTGACCACGCGGCTGCCCGGCACGATCGCCAGGCTGCCGACCGCGAGCCGGCTGATTTTCTGGGCCGCCGCCAGATAACGTTCCATCAGGGTGGGCGACAGCTCGACGACCCCGACGTTGTCGAACCCGAAGGCCGCGTCATCGCGCGGGAGTAGCGCCGCGACATCGACGTCAAGTGCCAGCAGGTCGCGAATGGCGTTCCGATACTCGGTGCGGTTCAAACGCCGGAAGGTGTCCGTCCGGCCCGGGTTCAGGTGGGTCGCCGCCAACGTGTCGAGTTCGGTCTCGAGGTAGCGGACCAGCCCCGCATAGGCGGCCGGGTCCGGGCGCGGTGCGCCGTCAGGCGGCATCGCGCCGGCGCGCAGCTTGCGCAACGCGCGCTCCCAGACATCGACGTGGCCGGCCACGTCGTCGAGCGCCACGCCCTCCATCGACAGGCCGCCGCGCAACGCCTGATCGTTGTGGCACCCGAGGCAGTAGCGGTTCAGCAGCGCCTGATCGGGGGCTGCCGATACGTTCTGCTGCGCCTGCGCCGCCGCCTGCAGCGGCGGGACGGCCACGCACGCCGCCACCAGTGCACCGGCCGCCGCACCGAACCCCTGTCTGCGCATACGTTCCCTCACCCCGAGGTACACAAGTCCCAGGGCGTATCTTACACGCGGACAGGTCAAGAGTCACCACCGGATCAGGTTTCACTCGAACAGGTCAGGGACCGCCCCGAATCCTGCGAGGGAATGATATAGAATGATGCCCGCTCCGCTCGGCGGGGTCGTCGAACTGGACCATCCGTTTTGCCCGCAGAGTCTCAGTTGCCCCCGGCGGAAGGCGCACGGTCTTTTTCGAGGCCGCTCACCGTCATCCTTCTCCTGTTCGGGTTTCTGGTCGGTGTGAAAGGGCTCGGCGAAGGCTTCGAACTGCTCGGCGCCGACGTTCTCGATGCGATTTTCGTCGCGACGCGGAACCCGTTCATGGGTCTGATCGTGGGCATTCTCGCCACGACCGTCATGCAGAGTTCCTCGGTCACGACCGCCGTCATCGTCGGACTTGTGGCGGCGCCCGAGTCACCGTTGCCGCTGGTCAGCGCGGTCCCGATGATCATGGGGGCCAACATTGGTACGACCGTGACCGCCACGATCGTCTCGATGGTGTACATGGGGCGGCGCGCCGAGTTCGAGAAGGCGTTTCCCGTCGCCGTCTGCCACGACCTCTTCAACTACGCGACCGTCGTCGTGCTGCTGCCTCTGGAGCTGGCCACCGGGTATCTGCGACGGACCGCGGTGACGCTCGCCAGCGTGCTGGAAGGTGCCGGGGGATACGACTACGAGAGCCCGTTCGCCGGCGCACTGGCATTGGCGCTGGCGCCGGTGGAGCGTGCCGCGGCCTGGCTGTTCCCGGTCGAGCAATTGCAGGGATTCGTCCTGATCGCGTTCTCCGGCGGTCTGATCGTCACGATGCTGTTCACGCTCGTGAAGGTGATGCGATCGCTGGTCCAGACCCGCGTGGAGCACCTGATCCGGACGGTTCTCGGATCGAGTGCCGTGCTCTCGATTCTGACCGGGATCGTGGTGACAGCGATGGTCCAGTCGAGCTCCGTGACGACGTCGCTGCTGGTGCCGCTTGGCGCGGCAGGCTTGTTGCGGCTCGAACAGGCGCTGCCGATCACCATCGGCGCCAACATCGGGACCACCGTCACCGCGTTGCTGGCGGCGCTGGCCGTGTCGGGGCCGAACGCCATCTACGGTCTCCAGATCGCGCTCGTGCATCTGGTGTTCAACCTGACCGGCATGCTCGTCATCTATCCTCTGCAGATCACCCGCCGTGTGCCGCTGGCGTCTGCCCGCTACGTGACAAAACTGGCGTTGCGATCCAGGAAATGGACCATGTTCTGGGTCGTGGCGCTGTTCTACGGCGTGCCCGCCCTGTTGCTGTTCGTCGACCGGCTGCTGCGTCAATGAGCAGCCGGTTGGTTGCGACGGCACTCACTCCAGACCGATGCCGACGCCAGAGACCACGGAGGCAGCGACGCACCGGCCGGGATCGGCCTGGCGTCAGTGGTCGCTGCTGATCGCCGGCGCCGTCGCGTTCAGTGTCCTCGCGACGCTCAACTCCGGCGGGTACCACTACGGGACCTCGGATCAGGCGTTCTACATTCCGGTCGTGCTCCAGGAGATGGAGCCGGGGCTGTTTCCGCACGACGGTGCGCTGATCGCCGCCCAGGATCGGCTGCTGTTCTTCGACGACTGGTTCGCGCCGCTCGTACGGCTGACCGGGCTGTCGCTCCCGGTCGCGTTCCTGGCGGGCCAGATCGTGACGTGGCTGCTGCTCTACGGCGCCATCGTGGGGATCGGGCTGACGGTGTATCGCAGTTGGTGGACGATCGGCGGTTTGCTGGTGCTGATGACCATCCGTCACCGCATTCCGTATACCGGCGCCAACTCGATCGAGGGCTATTTCCACCCGCGGCTGCTGGCGTTCGCGATGGGCTGGGCGGCCGTGGCGCTCTATCTCTCGGGACGGACCCGGCTGGCGCTGGCGCTGGTGGCGGCGGCCGTGTGCGTGCACCCCACCATCGGGTTCTGGTACGCGGTCCTGCTCGGGGCGGCGGCGGTGTTCAGCGGCGCGGTCTCGCGGCGGGCGCTACTGCTCTGGGCGGCGCCTGCGGCCGCGGTCGGACTGCTGGCGCTTGGCGGGTCGCTGCTCGGGCAGCTCGTGGTGATGGATGACACGTGGGTGGCGGTGCTCGAGTCCAAGGATTACCTCGTCATGCCCGGCTGGCCGCTCGCCGGCTGGCTCGGCAATCTGGCCATCGCCGTCTTCGTCTTCGTGCTCTACGGCTATCGGCGTGCGCTCGGGATGACGACCGCCCGTGAGGCGTCGCTGGTCGCGGGCTGCGGGGTGCTGCTGGCGGTATTTCTGCTGTCGGCGCCATTCTCGTACGCCCATGTCGCGCTGGCCGTCCAGTTGCAGGTCAACCGGGTGTTCTGGTTGATCGACGGCGTGGGGCTGGTGTACTTCGCCTGGCTGCTGTTCGAGAGCCCGCTCCGCGCTGGCGCGCGGGCCGCCGCGGGCGTCGTGACGCCCCGCCGCGTCTTCGTCGTCTTCATCGCGCTGTTGACGATGTGGCGGGGCGGGTATCGCGGGTTCGTCGAGCGGCCTGATCGGCCGGTCGTCGAGGTGGGGCCCCCGGCCGGCGACTGGACCGATCTGATGGTCTGGGCGCAGGCGCAGCCCGTCGGCACGCATTTCCTGGCCGATCCAATTCACGCCGCCCGGTACGGTATCAGCGTGCGGGCCGCCAGCGGGCGCGATGTCTATCTGGAGGTGATCAAGGACAGCGCGTTGGCGATCTACTCGTCGGAGATCGCCGAGCGGGTCACCCGGCGGGGCGACGACATCGGCCATTTCGACGCGCTGACCGTTGAGCGCGCCGGCGCGCTGGCGCGGCAATACGACCTCGACTATCTCATCACCGAGCAGCGACTCGACCTGCCGGTGGCCGCCGAAGCGGGTGCGCTCGTCGTCTATCGGCTGCAGCGCTGAGCACGCGGCCTCCGGCTGACGAACAGGGCAACCACAAGGGTTGCCCCTACTGAATTCTGCGCTTCCCCGCGTAATTCTGCGGTTTCACGCTGCACCCCGCTGCGCTTCGTTGTTCCGGCTGACGAACAGGGCAACCACAAGGGTTGCCCCTACAGGTTGTCGCCTTGCTCAGCGGGCGCACCGCCAATCTCGGTGCAACGCGGGGTTTCACCACGGACTGCTACGGAGACATGGCCATGCACCCGAGACACTCGGCGTTCGTATCATCCATTGCCTGCGCGGCGCTGCTGACGCTCGGCGCCCGGACGGTTCCGGCGCAGCAGGGCGCGCCGGCCGACGGCGAGTGGCGCACCTTCGGCGGAGATCTGGGCAGCACGAAGTACTCGCCCCTGGACCAGATCACGCGAGACAATTTCGAGCAGCTCGAGCTGCAGTGGCGCTGGCGCTCGCCTGACGCCCTGCTCAGCAAGACGACCCCCGGCGCGGGCGAGTGGCTCGCGCCGATCGGCGAGATCGTCGACGCACTCGAGGCGGACGACCCCGAGCGCTGGCGGGACCAGAACCGGCCGCACTACCGGAATTTCAAACCGACGCCGATCATGGCCGACGGCATGCTGTTCGTGAACACGCCGCTGTCGATCGGCGCCGGGATCGACGCGCGCAGCGGTGAGACCCGCTGGATCTACAACCCGAAGAGCTACGAGGAAGGCACCACGACGATGAGCCTGACCTGGAGCCAGCGGGGGGTCGGCTACTGGGATCGGGAGGGGCCGGCGCAGGCGCGTGTCGTGTGGGGCACGGGCAACGGGTATCTGGTCTGCGTCATGGCGCAGACCGGGCGTCCCTGCGACGACTTCGGGGTCGCCGGGCGGGTCGACCTGATGGAAGGCATTCCACGGGCCGATCGCGGGCGGCGCGACTGGCTCAACGCGCTGCTCTATTCGGTGCAGTCACCGCCGTTCGTCGTGCGGGACACCATCATCACGCCGGCGTCGATCTCCTCGTTCAACAATACGAAAGAGGCGCCGCCGGGCTGGATGCGCGGGTTCGATGTGCGCACCGGCCGGGTGAACTGGGTGTTTCACACGATTCCGCAGGGGGACGAGTTCGGCAACGACACCTGGGCCGGCGACTCGTGGCGCGAGACCGGGAAGGTCGGCGTCTGGACCCAGATGAGCTTCGACGAAGAGCTGGGGTATCTGTACCTGCCGACCAATACCGCCGCGCCCGACTACTACGGGGGCCATCGTCTGGGTGACAACCTGTTCGCCGAGAGCCTGGTCGCGCTCGATGTCGAGACCGGCCAGCGCGTCTGGCATTTCCAGATCCTGCACCACGGGTTGTGGGACTACGATCTGCCGGCCGCCCCGAACCTGATGGACCTCACCGTCGACGGCCGGCAGGTGAAAGCGGTCGTGCAGGTGACGAAGCAGGGGTTCGTCTTCGCCTTCGACAGGGTGACCGGCGAGCCGATCTGGCCCATCGAAGAGCGCGCGGTCCCATTGGATACGGACATCGAGGGCGAGCTGCCGTCGCCGACACAGCCGTTTCCCACCCGCCCGGCGCCGTTCGAATACCAGGGCGTGTCGATCGACGACCTGGTCGATTTCACACCCGAGATTCGGCAGATGGCGATGACGGCGGTCGCCGACTTCCGCATCGGTCCGCTCTACACGCCCCACAGCAACGCCGGCACCATCTTTCGGCCGAGCGCCGCGGGCGGCGGCAACTGGGGCGGCGGGTCGGTCGACCCCGAGACCGGCATCATCTACATCCCGTCGCACAACGCCTGGAGCATCATGCCTTTGCGAAAGACGACGCCCGAGGACAACGCCACCCTGAACTACATTCAGGGCCGCGGGGGAGCCCGCCCGACGATGCCTCGAGGGTTGCCGCTCTTCAAGCCGCCGTACTCGCGGATGACCGCCATCGACATGAACACCGGTGAGCATGTCTGGATGACTCCGACCGGCGAAGGCAACCGCTACCGCCGCAACCCGCTGCTGCGCGATCTCGACCTGCCCCCGCTCGGCGGCGACGCAACGCGCAACGGACCGCTCGTCACCAAGACCCTGCTGATCTACTCGCTGACTACCGGCGGCGCCGAGGACGGACCGCGGCTGGTGGCTTATGACAAGGCGACCGGGGCGGAACTGGGATCGGTTGATCTTCCGGGCGCCGGGCTCGGCTCGCCGATGACCTATCTGCTCGACGGCAGGCAGTTCATCGCGATCACGGTCGGCGGCGACCCGCCGTCGCTTATTGTGTTGGGGTTGCCCGACTGACGCCGGCGCCGCGCGTCTCCGCGTCGTCCGGCCGCCGCTGCGCCGGCCGGTCCGGCGATCAGTAGTCGGCGGCGCGCAGCGAGGCGCGGATGATCTCGCGGTCGTTCCGATGCACGATGTGCCCGTTGGCGTAGGCCGGATGCGACCAGTTGACGAGACGTTCCGCGATGCGGCCGTGCGGGGTGTTCGATCCGGAGCCGCCGGTCGGCTCGATGAGCCGCGTGCGGTCGAGCTCGACGTAGCCGGACGGTGTGAAGCGGGCCAGAATCAGGTCGCCTTCGTCGTTGTTGACGAAGTAGCGGTCCTGGTGGCGCACCATGAAGGCGGTGCTCCAGCGCGCCTGCGCGGTCATGTCCGGGCTCATCCAGAGGCGCTCGCCGGTCTGCGCGTCCAGACCCCGCAGCTCGCCGTAGCTGTCGACCCCGTAGACGTAGTCGCCGATGATCAGCGGTGTCGTCACCATCGAATGGATGGTGTCGGTCTCGCCGGGCAGTTCGCTGCGGCTCTGCCCCCGCCACAGCTCCGTGGCGGCCGGCCGATCCTGGTTGAGCCGCATCATCAGCGACCCGTTGAAGAACTGCGACACCAGCAGGTAGTCGCCGCTGCGGACCGGCGTCGCCACCGTCACGCCCATCGACACATCCCACGGCTGCTCCCAGTAGAGCGCCCCGGTCTCGGGATTGAGCGAGGCGAGGGCCCGCGGATGCCAGACGATCAGTTGGCGCACGCCGCCGGCGTGATAGATCACCGGCTGGGCGTAGCCGATCTCCGCCTCGACCTCGATCGCCCGCCAGATCTCTGCGCCGGTGTGCTTGTCGAACGCCACCACGAGTGCGTCCGGCTCGCCGCCGACCACCGTGATCAGCCGGTCCCCGTCGACGAGCGGTGAGCTCACGATGCCCCAGACCGGCACGCTCGTGCCGTACTCGGCGACGTAATCCTTCTCCCAGATGACGGCGCCGGTCTCGACGTCGAAACAGAACAGCCGGCCGGTCGCGCCGAGGATGTACACGCGGTCGCCGTCCACGGTGGGCGTCGATCGAGGGCCGATGGCGTAGCTGATCGTCAACATCCGGTAGGACGTCTCCCATTCGTGGGTCCAGAGCACCTCGCCGGTGCGCTCGTCGAGCGCCAGGGCGCGCTCGGTCCCGTCGAGGGTGCGCGAGTCCGCCTGCTCGGTCCAATCGGTCACGAACACCCGGCCGCCGGCCACCGCCGGGCCGGAGTAGCCGGCGCGGATCGGTGTGCGCCAGGCGACTTCGAGTTCAGCGGGCAACTCCTCGACGATGCCGGTCTCGTGCCAGACCGCCAGCCGGTCTGCGCCGCGCCATTGCGGCCAGTCGTCGGCCGAGACGGCGGCGGCCATCGAGACCACGGCAATGATCAGCGTTAGCGGGATGCGGCTACTCATGGGTTTGCTCCTGTCTCCAGCGCGGGCATGCTCCCGGTGCGGGCGGTCAGTCGACGGTGCGTACCTGAATCGCGCTGACGTTCCCGTGGACGGTGGCCACATCCGAGACGACGACGATCTGGTCGCCGGATACGAGCCGATTATGGTATCGCAGCCGTTCGAAGGCCGCGACAACCGTTTCGTCAGGTTCCGTCGACAGCTCCATCTCGAACGGTACGACCGAGCGCGACAGCCATAACGCGCGGCGCGCGGGGCTCAGGTTCGTGAAGGCGTAGATGATGGCGTTCTTCGGCCGAAAACTGCTCACCAGATGGCCGAGCAGACCCCGTCGCGTGATCACGACGATTGCGGGCGAGTCGAGAGAATCGGCGAGCCGGCAGGCGCCGCGGGCCAGTTGCTCCCGCACGGTCGCCGGGTTCCGCACGTTGTGGAAGCCGAGCCCGTCCTCCTTCTCGATCCGTCTCGCAATGCGGTCCAGCACTTCGACGCAGCGCACCGGATGGACCCCGGTGGCGGTCTCGCCGCTCAGCATGACGGCGTCGACCTGCTCATAGACCGCGTTGGCCACATCGGTGACCTCGGCCCGGGTCGGCATCGGATCTTCGATCATCGATTCGAGCAGGTGGGTGGCGACGATGACCGGCTTTCCGGCGACGATGCACTTGCGCACCATCTCTCGCTGCGCGACCGGCAGTTCGGCGAACTCGACCTCGACCCCGAGGTCGCCGCGCGCCACCATGAGGCCGTCCGCCTCGGCGATGATCTCATCCAGGTTGTCGATCCCTTCCTGGTTCTCGATCTTGGCGATGATCCGCACGTGGTGGCCGCCCGCGTCGTCGATGACCCGCCGCGCCTCGCGTACCGCCTCGGCGCTGCGTACGAACGACAGGGCGAGGAAATCGGCATTCTGCTCGATGGCGAAGCGGATATCCCGTGTGTCCTGGTCCGAAATAGAGGGCAGGTTGATGCGAATGCCTGGCAGATTGATGTGCTTGCGCGAGCCGAGTGTCCCGCCGTCGATCACACGGCAGCGGAGGTCGCGGTCGCGAACCTCCAGCACTTCGAGGTTCATGAGGCCGTTGTCGACCGTGATCCGGTCGCCAACGGCCAATTGATGCAGCATGTCGGCGTAGTCGACATGGATGGTCTTTTCTTCAGGGTCGTCGGTCGGCGTGACGCTGACCGAGAACTCCTCGCCGACCTGGAGCTCGATATGCTCGTGGCGTTCACCGGTGCGGATGGCGGGTCCGCGCAGGTCGACCAGCACGGCGATCGGGTGATTGAGCCGGCGGCTGAGGTCGTGGACATGGCCGATGTTGCGGCGGTGACTCTCATGGTCACCGTGAGACATGTTGAGCCGCGCGACGTTCATGCCGGCATTGGCCAGCTTCTCGATCTGGTCCAGGGTGCTGCAGGATGGGCCCAGGGTGCAGATGATCTTTGTCTGCCGGAAATCGCGTCGCTCGGTCATGTCTCGTGCGGGGTCGCGGGGTGTCGCCGCCCTCGGCGCCACACAGGACGTTTTACCACGGGTGGCTAGTCCCCTTGTTCTTTGATTTCTTCAAAAAGTCGTTGGTCATCTGGGGCCACCGTGGACTTGAACGGTGCGCTGTCCGAACCGCTTCACCTTCGCGAGGATCTCGTCGGCTGTTTTCGTACACTTGGAAGGCTTGCCCTCATGCGGCCCACGGTGGAGGCGCTGACGCCAGCGCGCTCCGCCATCTTCAGGTGTTTGATTGAGCGTTGTCGGACGTCTGGCAGCCGCGGGCCAGCACCGCCGCCTGCCGGTTGTTTGCCCTCACCAACTAACACGAAGGCCGGTTATCAAGGACACGCCCGAGTAGTTCCCGCCATCGTCAGCGCGATCGTTCATGTCCGTGAACTGAGCGCCCGTCTGCAGTTTGAGCTTGTGACCGTAGAAAAAGTAGTTCACGCCAAGGTACAGCTCGTTGTACTGGTCGCCCCGGTTTGAGACGACGCGCTTTTCGTACGTTGCGAGCCGAACGCCATTCGGGTCATCGCTGTCGAGGAAGGTATAGCGACCGACGAACTGGATCTTGTCGGTGACGTTCACGAACGGCATCGCCACTACGCCCCGCAGGTCGTTCTGTCGGAAATACCCAGAACCAGTCGAGACATCCGTTCGCACGCCCCATTCACCGGCGTCGAGCTTGAAGTTGATGGACAGGACGTGCTCGAGCCGTTGAGTGAAGGTGTTACGTACATCGGGTTTCTGGTGCACGTAGTTGCCAGTCAGCAGTGCTTCGTTCACTCCAAGCGATTGTGCGAAGTCGTAGCCGAGAACGCCAAGAGCGAATACGTTTCCATTGAACCTGCCAAATCCGCGGTTCGCTTCGCCTGCCGAGTACACGCCTGCGCGATAGGTCCACGGTGCGAACGTGCCCGAAACACTGACACCTGGAATGTACTCGTAGGTAAACCAGAGATTGTTGGTCAAGTTGCTTCGGTCGATGGTGATGAGTTCCCGGGACGATGTCGATCCATCCATCGTGAAGGGGACGCCCTGCTTGCCAAGCGTCAGCGCGAAGTGACTGCTTCGGCTCCACTGCGCGTACAATTCTGTGAACCGGACGTAAAGGGGATCGGCTTCCTGTGGGTTGAGCTCGACCTCGCCGTGAATTGTTAACGTGCGGAAAAGCGTTGCTCTTGAGCCAAGACGCATACGACGGACGTTCCACTCGCGATGGTCGCCTTCATCGGCATCGATCGCTGCGAAATCGTGCTGGAATCGTCCACTGAACAACACCTTCTGTACCACGGGATTCGAGTCGTCTACGTACCACTCGGTAAACCTCCGCCAGATCCTGTCGTAGGTCGATTCCTCAACACCGTCCTGGGCTTGCGCCTCGGGCGCGGGCGTCGAGCTGGGAGTGGAGTTGACCTCGACGGGCAGAATGGTCTGAGCCTGGATCACGGGAAGGTATGAGAGAAGGAACCCGAGCGCGAGAATCAAACGTGCCCTAGTCCCCTTGATCTTTGATTTCTTCAATAAGTCGTTGGTCATCTGGGGCTACCGAGGATTTGAACGACGCGCTGTCCGAACCGCAACACCTTGTCGGTGAACTCGAACGGCGCCAACTCGCGGAACTCCGGCCGGTTCACCGTCCGCCCGCCGCGATCTCGAGCTGATACCGCCCGTCGAGGTCGGTATAGGCGACGTTGGTGGTCCCGACCACCTCGACCGGTACGCCGGGCAGCGGAATGGCGTTGGTCTGATCGATGACCGTCCCGGCGATGTTTCCTGTTGCCTGCGCCCACAGGGGAGGCGCCGCCGCCAGGACCGCAACACACACCATTCCCCACAACCCGCTTCGCATTGCTGATCCCTTCTGGAGGACACGTGCTGCGTCAATCCAACGCCCTCCGCCAGACCAGACGGCGCCGGACGAACCGTGTGAAACCATGCTCATGACGGCCATCGTAACGGCCGACTGTTACGTATCTATGACGGTGCGATTACATCGGCGTTAATTCGGCGGCGGACCTGACCATGGGCGTAAAAGGTTGTTAACACATAATTTACAGTCGCGTCATCACGGCGAAATACCTGCAGGCTAGCATCCAGTGAGAGAACCCCGCGTCGCACCCGGTACTGGTCGCAACCAGGCCGCGCCCAGGCTGCGCACGGCGCGACGAGGGAGCACATTGGTGCCTGTGTGACCGATGAGCAACGCCGCCAGCGGGGATGCAGCGCCGTTCGAATGCAGCGGGACGTTTGCCACGGGATGCTCCAGGTCATGCGGGTGCTGGTGGTCGAGGACGATGCGGATATCGCCGCGCTGATTCAATCGGCGTTTCGGCGTGCAGGCGCGACCCATGTGGAGGTTGTTGAAACGGGGTCGGACGCGCTCGACGTCATGGCGACCGATCCGCCCGAAGTCATGATTCTGGACCTCAATCTGCCGGACATCGACGGGTTTACCTTGTGCCGCATGCTGCGCGCCCGACGCCAGGTGCCGTCCGTGCCGATCATCGTCGTCACCGCCCGCACCAGCGAGGCCGACCGTGTGCGGGCTTTCGAGCTGGGGGCGGACGACTATGTGACGAAACCGTTCGGGTTGCGGGAACTGACGGCTCGGGCCCGCGCGGTGGCACGTCGTGCGGCGGGTGTGCACCACGTGTCCGAGGTCTACGAGGGGCGCTGTCTCATGGCGAACTTCGCGGCGGTCGAGGTGACCGTGAACGGCCGTCCGGTCAGATTGACCCGTCGCGAGTTCCAGATCCTGCGGTGTCTCGTCCAGAACCGGAATCGCGTGATGTCCCGGGAGCGGCTGCTGGATCGGGTCTGGGGTGCCGACGGGACAATCGAGAGTCGCACCGTGGACGTGCATCTCGGGCGGCTCCGTGCGAAACTCGGACCTGCTGGAGGCCAGATCGAAACTGTCTTCGGGCTCGGCTACCGGTTCGTAGAGGACGCGCACCACGACCGTGTCGACTCGTGACCACCGCCCTCCGTTCCGCACCGGCCGGATCGATCTGACCGATTGCGGCGGTGTCGTTACATGAAGGCGCCGATCTCGTGCGCGAGGTCGGCTATGTCCCGTTGAGCAGCGACGAGTACGTTCTGGTCCGGCGTAGATTCGAGGACCGCGTCGGCGGCACGATGTATGACACCGTGGCCGCAATGACCCCGCTGCCGGACCTGCTCGCCGCCGGCGCGCGCTGAACGCTCCTGCCGCATTCGTATCGACGGACCCCTTGAACGGACACTCATGTCGCCCACACGGCGCGTGCGGATCGAGTCCCTCATCGAATGGATGCTGCGCGCCTGCGCGGGGCTCTCGGTGCTTGTGACGGTGGGCATCCTGTCCGTGCTGGTGGTCGAGACGGTGCGTTTTTTCCGGGACGTGTCGCCCTTCGAGTTCCTCGGGGGGAGGGTGTGGACGCCGCTGTTCTTTCAGCAGTCGTTCGGAGTGCTGCCCTTGGTGGCGGGAACGCTGCTGGTGGCGGGCATCGCCCTGACGGTCGCGGTGCCGGCCGGTCTGTTGACGGCGATCTATCTCAGCGAGTACGCGCCTGAACGGGTGCGGCGCATCGTCAAGCCGATGCTCGAGGTGCTGGCCGGTGTGCCGACCGTCGTCTACGGCTACTTCGCGCTGCTGTTCGTGACCCCGCTGCTGCAACAGGTGATCCCGACCCTGTCCGGCTTCAACGCGCTGAGTCCCGGACTGGTCATGGGCATCATGATCCTGCCGATGGTCTCGTCGCTGTCCGAGGACGCGCTGCGCGGCGTACCGTCCGGACTGCGGGAAGCGGGCTACGCGCTCGGGGCCAGCAAGATGCAGACGACGCTGCGCGTCGTGCTCCCGGCCGCGTTCTCCGGCATCTCGGCGGCGGGCATCGTGGCGGCGTCGCGGGCCATCGGCGAGACGATGATCGTCAGCATCGCGGCCGGACAGCAGCCGCGTCTCACCGCCAACCCGCTGGTCCCGGTGGAGACGATGACGGCCTATATCGTTCAGGTCAGTCTGGGCGACACCCCGGCAGGCACGCTCGCCTATCGCACGATCTTCGCGGTCGGCATGTTGCTGTTCCTCAGCACCTTCCTGCTCAACGTGATGAGTCACTGGTTGCGCGAACGGTTCCGGGAGGGGTACTCGTGACCCGTCGCTTTCGCACCCGCCTGTTCGATCTGGCGTTTCACGGGGCCGGTCTGGCGACCACGCTGCTCGGCCTGATCGTGCTCGGCGCCCTGCTGGTCGAAATCGTCAGCGCCGGGGTGGGACGGCTGTCGTGGGACTTCCTGACGAGCCTGCCCTCCCGCCGGGCCGAGGACGCCGGCATCTACGCCGCGCTGCTGGGGACGGTCTGGGTCATCTCCGCGACAGCCGTGCTCGCGGTGCCGGTGGGCGTGGGGGCGGCGATCTATCTCGAGGAGTATGGGACCCGGGACCGCTGGTTCCGGCTCATCGAGATCAACATCGCCAATCTGGCCGGGGTGCCGTCGATCATCTACGGCCTGCTCGGTCTGGGGCTGTTCGTGCGGGCCCTCGCCATGGGACGGAGCGTGCTCGCGGGTGCAGCGACCCTGGCGTTGCTCGTGCTGCCGGTCGTCATCCTGGCGTCCCGCGAGGCGCTGCGTGCGGTCTCGCCAGCGCTGCGCGAGGCCTCGTACGCGCTCGGGGCGACTCGCTGGCAGACCATCTGGCATCAGGTGCTCCCGGCCGCGCTGCCGGGCATCCTGACCGGCACGATGCTGGCGCTGTCCCGGGCGATCGGCGAGACGGCCCCGTTGATCACCATCGGCGCCCTGACCTACGTGCCGTTCGCGCCCGACGGCATCTGGTCGCCATTCACGGTGCTGCCGATTCAGGTGTTCAACTGGGTGTCCCGACCGCAGGAAGCGTTCGTCGAAAACGCTGCAGCCGGTATCATGGTGTTGCTGGCGCTGCTCCTGGCGATGAATGGGACGGCGGCGTGGTTGCGTGATCGGTACCAGCGGTAGCCGCCGGCCGTCACGGGCTGCCGGCAGAGGGGCGAGTGGATATACGGTATTCGCGGATGGCGGCTGATGCGGTCAGCGGCGCCCTTGCCGAGGCGTCGCCGGCCGGCGCGCGTGGACCGGCCGAACCGCTCGCCAAGATCGACGTCGACGATCTCAGCGTCTACTACGGCGAGACGAAAGCCCTCGATCATATTGCGATCCGGATTCCGGCCAATCAGGTGACCGCCTTCATCGGTCCCTCTGGGTGCGGGAAGAGTACGTTTCTGCGGACGCTGAACCGGATGAACGACATCGTGCCCGGCGTGCGCGTCAGCGGGACCGTCTCCATCGACGGTCAGGACATCTTCGCCCCGGAGACCGATCCGGTGGAGTTGCGGCGGCGCGTCGGGATGGTGTTCCAGCAGTCGAATCCATTTCCCAAGTCGGTGTTCGAGAACGTCGCCTATGGCCTGCGCGTGAACGGCCTCACCGGGTCGCGCGTCGAGCTCGAAGACCGGGTTGAGTCCAGCTTGAAGGCGGCGGCGTTGTGGGAGGAAGTGCGTGATCGGTTGCGAGACTCGGCGCTGACCCTGTCGGGGGGACAGCAGCAGCGGTTGTGCATCGCGCGCGCGCTGGCGGTGCAGCCGGAGGTGCTGCTGATGGACGAGCCGGCGTCGGCGCTCGACCCGATCGCCACTCAGCGGATCGAGGAGTTGGTATATCAGCTCAAGCGCGACTACACGATTGTGATTGTGACGCACAACCTGCAGCAGGCGGCGCGTGTATCCGATTGGACGGCGTTCTTCTGGCTGGGCAAGCTGGTCGAGTGCAATCGGACCAGCCGGTTGTTCACCGCACCGACCGAGAAGCTGACCGAAGGCTACGTCACCGGGCGGTTCGGGTAGTGGCGGGTGGCTCGGAGGGGATGGTGACGCCACAGACGCCGCGTGTGACCCGGCACTTCGAGGAAGAGCTGGAGCACCTGAAACGGCGCCTGCTGGTGATGGCCGGCGCCGTCGAGGAACAGGTCCGCCGGGTGGTGCAGTCGCTGGTCGACCGTGACCACGATCTGGCGCAGCAGGTGCTGAACGGAGACGACCCGATCAACCGGCTGCAAATCGAGATCGACGAGCGCTGCTTTCGGTTGCTGGCGTTGTACCAGCCGGTGGCCACCGACCTGCGCATGGTCGTCTCGAGTGTGAAAATCAACAGCGAACTCGAACGGGTCGGCGACTTCGCCGTCAATATCGCCGAGGCGACGCTACGCTACCTGGATCAGCCAGCGGTCAAGCCGCTCATCGACATTCCCCGCATGGGCGACATCGCGCAGAAGATGTTGCGAGACTCCTTGAACGCGTTCGTGACGCAGGACGTCGCGCTGGCGCAAGAGGTACTCGAGCGCGACGATGCGCTCGACCGCCTGAAGGACCAGGTGTTTCGAGAGTTGCTCAGCTTCATGCTGGCGAATCCCCGCCTCACCGAGTCGGCGCTCGATCTGATTCTGACGTCCCGTCATCTCGAACGGGTCGGCGACCATGCCACCAACATTGCCGAGGAAGCCATCTTCATCGTGTCGGGCCGCGACGTGCGGCATCACGGCCTCGATGGCGGTGCCACGGAGTGAGGGCCAGCAACCAAGACATGTCCAGCCGCATCCTCGTCGTGGAGGACGATCAGGATATCGCCGAACTCGTCGCGCACCATCTGACGCGGGCCGGTTTCACGTGTGACCTGTTTGCGACGGGTCCCGACGGCCTGGACGCGGTCAGACGCCAGCTTCCCGACCTCGTCGTGCTCGATCTGATGCTGCCGGGACTCAGCGGATACGAGATCTGCCGGATAATGCGCGCCGACTCGGCGACGGCCGCGGTGCCGGTCATCATGCTCACCGCGCGGGCGCAGGAGGAGGACCGGGTCAAGGGGCTCGAGCTCGGCGCCGACGACTATGTCACCAAGCCGTTCAGTCCCCGCGAGCTGGTGGCCAGGGTGCGGGCCGTGCTGCGCCGCACACAGCCGTTCGGCCCGGAGCGGATTCTGCGCTTCGGACCGCTCGTGATCGATCTGGACCGGCACGAAGTGACCGAAGACGGGCGCGACGTGCGCCTGACCGCCAAGGAGTTCCTGCTGCTGCAGTACCTGATCGAGCACCGCGGCCGCGTGCTGTCGCGCGACCTGCTGCTGTCGGACGTCTGGGGCTACCAATACACCGGGGGCACCCGCACGGTCGACGTGCATATCCGGCGGCTACGGGAGAAGCTTCCAGCCATGATCGATCACATCGTGACCATCAAGCAGTTCGGCTACAAGTTCGTCGACACGCCCTGACGCCACCGTCGCCTCAGTCACGTGCGGTTATCCACTCGATTCCTTCTCTCGTCGCTGGCGGTCGCGGCGTTGAGCCTCGCGGTCGCGCTCGGATTGCTGCGTGCGGCGGCGGACGCACCGTGGCAGACGGCGATCTGGCCGTTGCTGGCCGGCGCGCTGGCCGCGGCCGGCGGCGCGTTGGCGCTGACCTGGCACTTCTCGATGCGGGTCCGCCAGCGCCTGGCCAGCATCGGCGCGGCGGCGGCGCGCTACGCGGGCGGCGATCTGTCGGGTGTGGGGCAAGAGGTGAGCGCCGACGAACTCGGCCGGCTGGCCAAGGCGCTCGATCAGACCGCGCTGGCGCTCGTCCGGCAGATCGACGATCTCCGCGGGCAGCAGACGCGAACCGAGGCGATTCTCGGCGGGATGGTCGAAGGCGTGCTCGTGATCGATGAAGCGGGTCGAGTCGAGATGGCCAACGACTCGGTAAAGCGCATGCTCGGCATCCACGACGAGCCGACCGGCCGCCAGCACGTTGAGCTCATCCGGCATCCCGCCGTCGCCCGGCTGATCTCGGTAATGGGCGCCGGCGAGGCGGCGTCGTCGCGCGAGGTGCGGCTCAATACGGACCCCCCGAAGGTGCTGCTGGCGAGTGCCCGGCCGTTCACCGCCCACAGCGAACGGGGGGTCGCGCTGGTGCTGCACGACGTGACGGAATACCGGCGCGCCGACCAGGTGCGGCAGGACTTCGTCGCCAATGTCTCGCATGAGCTGCGCACCCCGCTGACGGCGATCCGCGGCAGCGTCGAGGCGCTGATCGACGATGGACTGTCCGGCGAGCATCAGCGATTCGTGTCCATCATCGCCAGGAACAGCGATCGGATGGAACGCCTGGTGAGCGATCTGCTGCAATTGGCGCGGCTCGATGCCGGACAGGAAGCGCTCCACCGATCCGAGTGCTCGGTCGCGTCGATGTTCTCTTCGGTGGTCACGGAGCTGGCGCCGATCGTGCACGCGAAGACGCAAGCTGTGAAGACGGTCATTGCCGAGGGGGCCGGCACGGTGACCGCCGATGCGATCAAGCTGCACGACGCCCTGCGGAACCTCGTCGAGAACGCCGTCAACTATGCCACCGACGGGAGCGTCATCGAGCTGGGCGCCGATGTCCGGGACGGTCTGACGTGCCTGTGGGTGGCTGATCGGGGCAGAGGCATTCCGGATACCGACCTGATCCGCATCTTCGAGCGGTTCTACCGGGTCGACGATTCGCGCACCCGCGGCCCCGGCGGAACCGGGCTGGGGCTGGCGATCGTGAAGCACCTGGTGGGGCTGCACGGCGGTTCGGTCGTTGCCGCGAACCGGGAGGGCGGCGGCGCCATCTTCACCATTCAATTGCCCCGCGACACAGCGTAACAGGGGAGTGGGGTATGACGCCCGTGCGACGGCCGTGCCGCCCCCGTATATACTGGCACGCGTCCGGGCACCGGGATCGCGGGACGCACGGGAACGATGACAGGCACGCGCCGGATTCGCCGGTGTGACGCGAGCGTTCTACGCTGACGCGGCCTGCGCTCAATGCGGGGAGTTCATGACCAGGGACGAGTTGATCGAACGACTGAACGGCGATCTGGCGGCCGAGTTGCGCGCCATCACCCAATATCTGACCTACGCCGCCAAGGCCACCGGCCCGTATCGGCCGCAGCTTGCGCAGTTCTTTCAAGCCGAAGTCTCGGACGAGGAGATGCACGCGCTGTATCTGGCCAACAAGATCGTGGCGTTGGGGGGAGAACCGACGACCGTGGCGCATCCGGTCCCGCCGGCTCACTCGAATCGCGAGATGCTCGAGGCGGTGGTCACCGTCGAGCGGCAGGCGATCGACGACTATACTCAGCGCGCGCGGGATGCCGAGGCGTACGGTGACAAGGGGCTGATGGTGCAGCTCGAGGACATGATTCGGGACGAGAGTTCGCACGCCGAGGAAACGGAGCGGATGCTGCGCGACTGGCCGGTTTGAATACTGCGCGCCGCCGCTCGAGACCGTTACGCCAACGACGACCGCAGATAGTCGCGTAACGCGCGAAACGCCTGGCCGCGGTGGCTCACGGCGGCCTTCTCGGCAGCCGACACTTCCGCCAGCGTCCGGCCCCAGGGCGGGTAATAGAAGATCGGGTCGTACCCGAACCCGCCGGCGCCGCGCGCCGGGAGCTGCACCCGCCCCTCGACGATGCCGGTCGTCTCCCAGACGACACCATCAGGGCGGGCGAGGGCCAGCGCGGCCACGAACCGGGCCGCGCTCGTGTCGGCGCCGCGTGCCGTCAGCATCCGCCGGATTGCCGCGAACTTCTCGGCGTACGTCTCGCCGTTGAAGCGCGCCGAGCGCACCCCTGGCGCCCCGTCCAGCGCCTCGATTTCCAGTCCGGAGTCTTCGGCCACCGTGAGTTCACCGGTCGCCACGGCGTAGGTCCGGGCCTTGATTCTCGCGTTCTCGGCGAATGTCGCACCGGTCTCGTCCGGTTCAGGGATCGCTGGCTGGCCGGCCAGGGTCGCGAGCGTCAGCGGCAGCGGGCCGAGGATGCCGCGAATCTCTTGCAGCTTGTGCTGGTTGGTCGTCGCCACGAGCAACCGGACCGGGCGCTGCGTCATGATCGCGGGTGCGGCGCAGGCTCCTGGACCAGATGTCCGATCAGTTCGCGTTGCAGCGCCACAAGTTGACCGATACCGGTCTCGGCCAGCGCCAGCAGCGTGTCGTGGGCGGCGCGGGTGAACGGCGCCCCTTCGGCGGTGCCCTGCACTTCGATGAAGCGGCCGTCGCCGGTCATCACCACGTTCATGTCCACCTCGGCCTGCGAGTCTTCCTCGTAGGCAAGGTCGAGCAGCGGAGCGCCGTTGACGATGCCGACGCTGGTGGCGGCGACATGATCGCTGATCGGCCACCGTTTCAATACGCCCCGTTCCTTCAATCGCTGCAGTGCGAAAACGAGCGCGACGAACCCGCCGCTGATCGCGGCGGTCCGCGTGCCGCCGTCGGCCTGGATGACGTCGCAGTCGATCCAGACCGTACGCTCACCCAGCGCGTCGAGGCTGGTCACGGCCCGCAGCGAACGGCCGATCAGGCGCTGAATCTCCTGTGTGCGGCCGCCCTGCTTCCCCCGGCTCGCCTCCCGCGTCGTGCGGGTGGTGGTAGCGCGCGGCAGCATGCCGTACTCGGCCGTGACCCAGCCCTTGCCGCTGCCGCGAAGAAACGGAGGCACCTTGTCGTCGACGCTCGCGGTGCAGACGACGCGTGTGCGGCCAGCCTCGATCAGGACCGAGCCCTCGGCGTGATCGAGGTAATGGGGGGTGAGTCGCGTCGGACGCAACTGGTCCGCCGCACGATCGTCGAGTCGGGAAGTCGATGTCATATGGTTGGCTCTGCCGGCGGTACGTCGGTTGCGTCTGCGTCCTCGGGGTCCACAGGGTCCGCAACCCATTGCATGTTCTGTTCGAGTGGACCCCGCAGGTCGACGTGACCCGCCAGCGTGTCGACTTCCTCGCCGTTGACGAGTATCTGCACCGCCCTGATGGCCGGTAGATTGATGGTCAGGGCGTTGACGATGGCGTACACCGTGAACAGCTCTTCGAGCGAGCCGCCCGAGTGCGCCCGGGTGACCTCGGCGCTCAGGTCGACGAACGCGTCGCTCCGCTCGGTCAGGTAGACCGCGCGCAGCCGGGTGCCCACGGGAATCGGCGTCAGCAATGGCGGCGACGGCCTGGCGAGCTGCGCCTCCAGGATACTGCGCGCCTGCGCCGCTGGCGTGGCGTGGCGCTCGAGACGGCGCTTGACGCCGACCAACCCCATCCCGTCGTCGGAGACGTAGAACAGGGTGGCCTCGACCGTGTCGCCCGCGCCCGGCATCGCCGCCGCCTGATCGGCGGTTGCCGCGGGATCCGCCGGGTACCAGCTCGGCAGTTCGACGAACAGCAGCCAGATGCCGACGGCGGCTGCGCCGCCCAGCCCGACGATCCAGTAGCCGGGTTTCACCGACCCGGGCTCCCGGGCGTGTCAGGCCGGCCCGTGGGGGCCGGCACGGGCGGGCCGATCAACGGCACGCCGCGCGCCATCTCGTCCCGATACTGGATGATGCTGCGCAGCAGGCCGTTCACGATGGAGGCCTGAAACGAGGGCGATGTCAACTGCGCCTCCTGGACGGGGTTCGAGATGAAGCCCATCTCGACCAGCACGGCCGGCATGTTGGCGCCGACCAGCACCCGGAAGGGCGCCTGCTGCAGTCCGCGCGGGCTCATCGGCAGCCGCAGGCCGAGCTCCTGGGCGACCGTCGCGGCCCAGCGCGCCGATTCGTGGACGTGTCGCATTTGCGCCAGCTCCCACGGTACGATGTCGAGCGTCCGCGAGCCGCCGCCGACGGTCGGAACAGGCTGGCCGCCCGCTTCAACCGCCTGTACTTCTTCGCTGTACTCCGCCAGGCTGAGATGGAACACCTCGGCGCCGGTCGCCGTCTCGCGCACCGACGCGTTGGCATGGAGACTGATGAACAGGTCTGCGCGGTTGTTGTTGGCGATGGCGGCGCGTTCGTCCAGCGCCACCGCCGTGTCGCTCGTTCTGGTGAGCACCACCAGCAGCCCGAGGTCGCGCCGGATTCTGCTGGCGAGTTGGCGTGCGATCTCCAGCGTGACGTCCTTTTCCAACGTGCCGTTCGGACCACGAGTACCGGCATCGTCGCCGCCGTGGCCAGGGTCGATCGCGATGGTCCGGATTGTCCGGGCTGGAATCAGCAGGTCCAAGGCTGGCAGGTCAGGGTCGGCGGTAGTCTCGGTAAGACGCCGCCCGCCGGGAACCGGTGTCGTGGCCGCGCTCGGCCGCAAGTCGATGATCAGTTCGATGGCGCCCGCGATGGCTGGTTCGGTGGCGACTGAATACGACTCCAGGGAGCCGCGCAGGTCGATGGCGAGCGCGGGCGGCGTGTCGATGCCGCGCAGGCCCGCGACCAGATCGTCCTCCGGCACGTCCGGCAGGACCAGGTCGAGCGCGTCGGCATCGAATGTGACCAGGAGCCTGTCCGGTTCCTGCGCGACCGCGTGCCCGGCCGCTGGCGAGATCATGAGCCGCACACGCCGCTGGACACCGTTGCGCTGAAAACGGCCGATGATCTGCGCCACGCGGATGTCGCCGACCACGACCAGGCCTGAGCGGCGCCGGAACTCGATAGACTCGTCCGACACCAGCGCCAGCGCCTGTTCGATGAAATCGATCGGCACGTACCAGTCACCGTCGCGTTCGAGCGGCGCAGACGTCAACGACACGATCCGGCCCGAGACCGACACAAGACCCTGCTCGGCCGTCAGCACGATCGCTTGGGTGCCGCGCGTGAGAATCAGCCGTCCCGGTTGGGGGTTCTCGTCCACCGTGAGATCGAACGGACCCGCCAACTGGCTCACGGCCACCATCCGGCGCCCGTCGACCGTCACCGTCGGGAGCGGTCTCCGGCTGTCTCGATACAGGAGCGTGAGCGGCTCGCCGGGGGTCGGTCCCTGCGCCGTCCCGACAGCGAGACTGGCGAGACAGAGGGCGGGCAGAAACCGGCGGGTCATCATCCAGGGCGCGGCTCGTGTCGTGGACAACGGACGGGGGTCGACCGCAGCCGGAGCACCAGAAATGATAGCGTACGCGCGTCGGGCACTCCATGGGCGCTCAGCGGCCGATCACCTTCAGCGCCGCCTGTACCGAGAGTTCTTCGTTGCCGCTGTCGTCGATCAGGTGGCCGACAACCGTGTACTCGCCCTCGGGAACGCCGCGCCAGGTGAACGAGTGCAGCGTCTCACTGATGATTCGCAATGTTAAATTTAGGTTAAGTGTTTGTTACATGCAAGTTAATTGTGTTGCCGATTCCGTGGGTGGGCAGACACTGGGGACCGATGGCTAGACGCCTCGTTCGGCCTCTGACGTGGTCGCTGCCGCTGCTGTTTCTTGGCAGCGGATGCGCCGCGCTCATCTATGAACTCGTCTGGTTCCACGCCCTGCGGCTGGTCATCGGATCATCGTCAATCTCGGTCGCCGCCCTGCTGGTGGGCTTCATGGGCGGGATGGGGCTCGGCAGCGTGGCGTTGCCCCGGCTGGTGCCCGTCTCCTGGCACCCACTGCGTGTCTATGCCGGGCTGGAGCTGTTGCTGGGCGCCGTCGGGCTCCTGCTGCTGGCGGTCCTGCCGGCGGCCCAGACCGTCTATGTAGCGGCGGTTGGATACGGCAGCGGGGGTGTCCTGCTGCGCGCCGCGGTCTGCGTCGCCTGTCTGCTACCCCCGACCGTGCTGATGGGGGCCACGCTTCCGGCCGCGGCGCGCTGGACCGGCGCCACTCGGGAGGGAGTCTCCAGGACGGGGCTGCTCTACGCGGCGAACACCATCGGCGCCGTGGCCGGGGTCATGCTCGCCAGCTTCTACCTGCTGCGCCTGTTCGACACCGTCGTCGCCACGTTCGTGGCTGTCGGTCTGAACGTCGCCGTGTCGCTGGCCGCGCTGCTGCTCGCGGCCCGCCACCCCCAACGGGACGTCGCAGGACCGCCGCCCGGGCCGGCACTCTCCCCGCCCGCGGTAGTGCTGTGGGTCGTCGGGCTCTCCGGATTCGCCTCGCTGGGCGCCGAGGTGGTCTGGACCCGGCAACTGTCGCTGCTGTTCGGGGCGACCGTCTACAACTTTTCGCTGATCCTGGCGGTGTTTCTGGCCGGCCTGGGCGCCGGCGGCCTGGGCGGCGCATGGCTGGCCAAGCGGGTCGAGCGTGCCGACTTCGCGCTCGGGTGGTGCCAACTGGGGCTGCTGGCGGCCGTGCCCTTCGGCGCCTACATGGTCGGCTATCAGCTTCCGGACTGGGAAGTCGGCGCGACGTTCCTCCCCGAGGTCTACGCCTCGCGTCCGCTGCGGTTCCTCTACGACATCGGGCGCTGCGGTCTGGCGATCGGCGGCGCGGCGGTGTTCTGGGGCGCCAGTTTTCCGCTGGCCCTGGCTGCTGCCAATCGTGGCGAGCCTGACCCCGGGCGGCTGGTCGGGCGGGTCGCGGTCGTCAACACCATCGGGGCGCTTGCCGGGACCGTCACGTTCAGTCTGGCGGTCATTCCCGTGCTGGGGACCGAGCGCGCGCACCAGGTCCTGATCCTGCTGGCTGCGGCGGCGGCGCTGCTGGTGTGGGGCGCCGGCCGGCGCCGGCCAGGGGATCGAGCGGCCATCGGGGGCGGCCTCATGCGGCCGGCCATGGTTGGCGCGGCGGTCGCCGGATTCACCGCCGTCAGCCTGTGGGCGGTGCCGGCCACGCCGAACGGACTGATTGCATTCGGCCGCGACATCGGCGGCTGGGACAGCATCGAGCGGTATCACTTCGTCGAGGAAGGGGTGAACGCGTCGGTGGCGGTGACCGACAGCGAGGCGGGCTACCGGCAACTGCACGTCAGCGGCAAGGTGGTGGCGTCGACGATGGATCTGGACATGCGGATTCAGCGCATGCTGGGTCATGTGCCGGCGCTGCTCCACGGCGCGCCGCGCAGCGTGCTAATCGTCGGGATGGGCGCCGGGGTGACCGCCGGCTCGTTCGTGCAATATCCGGAGGTCGAACGAATCGTGATCTGCGAGATCGAGCCGGCGGTCATCGACGCCTCGGATCGCTTCGCCATCGAGAACCATGGCGTGCTGTCCGACCCGCGCACCGAGGTCATCTACGACGATGCCCGTCACTTCCTGGCGACGACGGACGAGCAGTTCGACGTCATCACCTCGGACCCGATTCATCCCTGGGTGCGCGGTGCGGCGAGCCTCTACTCGCTCGAATACCACGAGCTGGTCAAGGCGCGGCTGAAGCCCGGCGGCGTCGTCGCGCAATGGGTACCGCTGTACGAGACCGACGAGGCGTCGGCCAAGAGTCAGATCGGCACCTTCGTGCGCTCGTTCCCGCACGCCACCCTGTGGAACAGCGATTTTCTCGATGCCGGCTACGACCTCGTCCTCGTGGGTCAAGTGGGCCCGCCCCGACTCGACGGTGACGCCATCGCGGCGCGGCTGCGGGAGTTCCCGAGACTCCGCGAGTCGCTGGACGAGGTCGGGCTGGGGTCGACCGTCGAGTTGCTGCGGACCTACGCCGGACAGGGACCGGACCTGGAGCCCTGGCTGCGCGACGCGGAGATCAATCGCGACCGCAGCCTGCATCTCCAATACCTGGCCGGGCTCGCGCTCGATCTGCAGGAGGCGTACGACATCTACGCAGCGATCGCCAGCTTCCGGCAGTATCCGCGAGCGCTGTTTGACGTGTCACCGCAAGAGGAGGCGCTGTTGCTCGAGGGGTATCAGTGACGGGGGGGTCGCTTCGACTAGGCCGGCAGCGGCTTGAGCAGCGCGCGGTCGATCAGGCCGCTGAAATGGCTGATGACGGTCTTTGCCAGCGCCCGGTCGCGCACGAGGAGCCCAATCTCGATGTTGCGGTCGAACGCCGCCTCCGTCAGGTTCGCCGACGTCACGAAGACCGCTTCCTCGTCGGTCACCACCGCCTTGGCGTGCAGGACGCCGGTCTCTTCGTTCGGTTTCAGCGCCAGCGAACGTGGATCGTAGAAGACACGCGGCCGTGACGATCCCGGCCAGTCCTGCGCCCAGAAGTGGTCGGCGAACCGGCGGACGAGTTGATCCGCGCTCGTGGTGTCGCCCCGCTTGCGTTCGAGGTTCAACAGCAGGGTGACGGCCAGCGCAGGCGTCTCGTCCATGCGCCGCGCCAGCACCTCGAACGCGCGCGGGCCGTCGAAGAACACGTAGCTGCTCGCCCACACCGAGCGTTCGGCCGCGCCGAGCAGTTCTTCGTACACGCGGCGGGTGTCTCGGGCGTGCAGTCCGGGCACCTCCGGTCCGGACCAGACGAAATCGGGCGCCGGGCGCTGCCCGCTGGCATCCTCGATGCCACGCAGCCATTCGGCGCAGCCCTGACCTGAGACACCGATCGTATCCAGCTCGCCGAGCGATCGCGCGACCGCCTCGACGTGCGCGCCGCCGCCCAACGCGGACCGCACCGCCATTGGCGGGTAGGGGGGCGCCAGCACGCCCGAGGTCAGCGCGGCACGCAGCCGCGTCCGCAGGTGCGCCGGCAGGCGGATCAGTGCGCCGGTCATGCCGCGGGTCCGAAGAATGCGGCGTCCGCCACGCCAAGCACGGGCACCACGAGCGCCCGGTCGAGGTAGTCGTTGCGCATCTCGCACGAGGTTTCGGCGACCAGCGCACAGCCGTGGCACGCGGCGCCGTGCAGCCAGCGCTGCTCCATGCTGTCTCCCGGCGAGTGCTCGGCGCAGACAGGATCGTTGGAGCACAGCTCGCCCAGTTGCAGCGCGTGCGCAAGGTGATCCTCGAGGTGACGCGCCTGCTGGACGAGGCCGCCCAACGTCCCCTCGGCGTCGGCGCTCCCGGTGTAGAGCAGGATGCCGGCGTGATTCTCCTCGGCGTAGATACGCTCGCGGATGGAACTCGCCGGATAGCCGCAGCGCATCGCCAGCGACTGGATCAGCAGGTGCGCCAGCGTGTGCAGCAGCACGTACGGCCCACCGGGAAACGGGCGCCGGCTCTTGCCGCTGCGCTGGTCCGACCAGTGCCCGTGTCCGGTCGTGAGCGCATCGATGCGCTGCTTGACACCGGGCCGCTTCAGCCATGCGGTCAGTGCGTCCTGGCGAAGCTGCAGGAATATCCCTTCACCGCGGTTCTCCACCGCCGGAAACCAGCGCGGCTCCAGCGCGATGGCCGCCCGTTCGACGTCGCTCTCGTACTCGCCGTGGATGTCGGTCGTGACCGGCTCCAGGCGGGTGAACCCGCACAACGCCAACACCTCGCGCAGCCGATGAAGCTGGATGACGGAGGCGATCCCGTCACTGCGCGTCGAGAGCGGTTCGGCGCCGCCGGCGCGGGCGGACCGACGCCAGACGTCATCGGGCAGCCGCCGTGCGTGGAAGTCGGGATCGACCGGTATGTCGTCGCCGAAGCCCTCCGGTGCGGCGATGAGCGCCTCGAGTTCCACTTGTTTCACCGGGCGCTCGCCCTGGTCGCCGCCGCCGGTCCTGGATTCAATTGCCGTGAGGACGTCGCCGGGGTTGAAGGGCGTGAGCCGCTCGGCCACGGCCGGGTTTCTCATGGCGAAGGCGAGATGCTCGGGCCCGTCGACGTACTGCAGCTCCGGCCACAGCTCGGCCACGGCCGTCTCCACCGCCGCCTCGCGATCGGGAATCGACAGTACGCTGACCACCTGGGGAAACCAGGCGTTGGATGCGGTCCTGATGAGCAGGCGGCTCGGAAGATGGCAGTCCTCGCCCGCGTGCCGCCCGAGCCACGGCCGCGCGCCGCGGCAGGTCCCGAGCGGGTGGTCCGGCAGCGTCGCTTCGTAGAGGTTGCGTGATTTTCGGCACTCGCACCGCACGTAGAGATTGGCGAGGTCACCGGTCGTGCCGCGCTCGTCGAGCCAGAGCTGGCGGGTCTTCGGGCACGAGTCATCGGCGCCGTGCACGAAGCGACGCCAGTCCAGATCGTCCACGTGCCCTCTGGGACAGGCCCGGACAAAGCGGGTGGCGACGACCTGACGGCCATCGAACCGGCCGCGCTCGTCGAGCGCCTTGCGATGCACGAGCCGCCGTGATCGCTCGCGCCCGCCGCTCGCGTTCGGCTCGTGCACGACGAACCACTCAGGAAAGCGCCACGCCCAAATGCCCGGTTTCGTCTTGCCCAACGTGTCCGTATCCGGCGGGGGAGCGAACAGCGCCGGCGTGGGGACGCCGGTCATGATCTGAAGCTTGCGTGTGAGGCGGGGCTCGACAATCTGGTCCAGCTTGCTCGTCGCCGGCCATGTGTCGAGCCCGCCGACGATCGCCGAGTGTTTCGGCAAGTCGATCAGGGCGCCCGGCCCGTAGGTCGTGATCACCTGGCTGCGGCGGAGCTGACCAGCGGTTCTCAGGTTCATGCGCCTAGATCTTTCAGGAACAGGTTGACCTCGGGCTCCACGTCGCGCAGCGAGCGATTGGCCCTGAACTTCCGGTGATGCGCCGATCTGGTGTCGCTGTCGAGCATCTCGAGCAGCAGCGGTTTGGGGATCTTCTGTTCATACTTCTGATATTGCATCGTGACGCCGGCGTCCTGATGTTCCTCCAGCACGTTGCGCCATGAATCGAGCAGGTCGACGACCCGGTTCTGCACGCTCCGCAGGCGCTCCTCGAGCTCCGCGTCGTCGGCGAACGGCTGCGCACGCACGCGATCGAGCAACGCATCGAGCAGCCGGCGCTCCAGACCGGCGCGCACGCCAACGATCTGCGCGACCCCCTCCGCTGGGGTCAGCAACGGCTCGGCGTGGCGGGCGAAGCCGACCAGCGCCCCGGCGAACCCGCGGTCAAGGGCGCGTGCGGAGAAGGGCGTCACGCTGCCCACCTCCACCGAGCGGTAGAAGGTGTCGTGGTAGTGCCGGAACCGCTCGTAATGCGAACGGTCCCGCGGCTTGTGGACGTTCAGCAGCGTCACGACGAGTCCGGGCCGGGCGTCGTCGCGGCCGACGCGGCTGGTCGTCTGGATGTACTCGGCCGTGGTCTTGGGCTGGCCAAGCACCACCATCAGCCCGAGCCGCTGGATGTCGAGACCGACCGAGATCATGTTCGTGGCGATCGCGCAGTCGACGCGGTCTGGCTCGTGGAAGCGGCACTCGAGCTTCCGCCGCGCTTCGGCCACCTTGTCGGTCGAGACACGGGAGGTCAGCTCAACCACCTCCGAAAACGTCCGGCGATCCCGGAAAAGCCCGCGGTCCTCGTCGAGGCGTTTCCGTTGCCCAACTTCCCTGAGCGTGTTCTGCACCTCCTCTTCCAGAATGCGCCGCGCTCCGCCCAGCTCGCGCAGGCTGTTGAAGTATCCCAGCATCGTCATGTAGGGGTCGGCCGGGTTGTCGCGGTTCCTGCGCCCTCCGCCGTCCCGCCAAGCCGTTTCCGCGGCGCCCATCAGCGCCAGCAGCACGCGGCGCATCAGCACTTTCGGATTGCGGCCCTGCGCCGCAATTCCCGCGTAGAGCCGGGCGGGCGTCACGGCCGCGGGACTGGTCGCCGCGAAGAAGGCATCGCGCCGGTTCGGTCCGGGCGCCGGGAACACCTGGGTGAACGGGCGCGCGAAGAGCGCCTGGATCTGGTCTCGCGCCTGCCGCACGGTTGCCGTCGAGGCCACGATCTTCGGCTTGACCGGCCGACCGTCGATCACCCGCATGCAGAGCGCCTCGATGGCCGCCTCGTAGAGCCCGGCCATGGTGCCGAGCGGTCCGGAGATCAGGTGCAGCTCGTCCTGGATGATCAGGTCGGGCGGGGACAGCGGCGCCGCGAGACGCCGGCCCCGCGCAGGCTCGGCGGCGCCGTAGAAACCGGTGGCATCGCAGCGGTCCGCGCCGCCCAGCAGCGCGCCGGCGGCACCCACCCACGGCAGCGACGCGAACTTGTCGACCGTCGCAATCAGGAACGCCGGCAGCCGCCGGTAGAGCGGTTCGTCCACGGCCACAATCGGCAGCGTGCGACCGCCGCTGAAGTCGCACTCGAAATCCGTGCAGCAGATGCGCAGTTCGCTGGGCCGGTCGTCATCCGGCAGCAGCGTGAACGCGGCCGGCTCGAAGCGGGTCCCGCACCAGGGACAGGTCTCGAGCGGGATCGGCGACGGCGACCCTCGCGGGTCGTTCTTGAACCGCCGCACCTTGGTGCGGGCCGAGTCCGTGCGGCTGTCACCCTTGCGGCCCAGGACGTTGGGCGTCGCCGCCTTGCCCACCCACAGACCGATCTCGAACGGCCAGGCGCCGTAGCGGGCGGGGTCGGCCTCGCGCTCCAGCTCCAGCGCGCAGACGAGTCCGGCAGCGCGCCCGAACTGGTCGAGCGTCAACAGACGCAGCGTGTAGCGCATGATCACGCTCACACCGGCGCCCGCCAGCCCGCCGTCGTCCGGATGGCGCAACCGCCGCAACACCATCGTGAACGCCGCCAGTCCCAGATATGCCTCGGTCTTGCCGCCCCCGGTCGGGAAGAAGAGCAGGTCGACCGTCTCGCGGTCGGCGTCCAGCGGGTCGGCGAGACCAGGCAGGTTCAGCAGGATGAAGGCCACCTGAAAGAGGCGCCAGCGCGGCGAGTCGTTCCCGAACTGCTCGCCACGCCGCTGGCGCAAGGCGCGCCCGACGGTGCGGTTCGCCAGCCGGAAGGCGTCGAGGACATCCGCATCCGCCGCCAGCAGCGCGATGCCCCGTTCGATCCGGTCGGCGGCGACGCCGGCCAGCCGCAGCAGCTCTTCGGCGGTCTCGCGCCGCGCGCCGTCCAGTGCTGCGATATCTCGGCGTCGCGCTTCGATCCAGGCGCGGTACTGCACGACCAGCGGATCGAGTGCCGCGACGGCGGCCTCGCCGTCAGCCAGCGCCCCGAGTGTCTCCATCGACAACTCGACGCCGCTGGCGTCGACGGTGACCGTCTTCTCGACCTCGGCGCGTCCAATCCAGACGGTGCGCAGCAGCCGGCAGTGCCCGTCCACGAGCTTCCACTCGGCCGACACCCCATGACCGGTGGCGTACTCGGGCGTATCGGCATAGTGGAGGTCGGCGACCTGGTCGTCCCACTCCGCGGCGTACGCGCCGCGCAGGTCCGGTCTCGGCACGAAGCCGTGGTCCGCCCGCACCTCCATCTCAGCCTGAAAGGCGTAGGCGCGGTCGGGCTGGTCGTCGTCAGGCTTGCGCCGGTTGACCAGAAAGCACGACACCGAACGCGTGCCCGCGGGCAGCGGCGCCCCGCTCAGCGCCTCCGCGCCGATCTGCCGCTCGATCACATGAAGCTGCAGGCCGCTCGACCCGCTGACGTCGGCCACGACCGGCCCCGCCGCGCCGCCGAGCGTAATCGATATCGCCGCCTCGCGCGGCGCCCGCTGCCAGACGGTGGTCGTCGCGTCGTCCTTGCCTGCGATCTCCACCAGCGTGTAGTCGCCCCAGCGCACGGTCACCGTCAGCGCGCGGCAGGCCCCCGGCGCCAGGAAGCTCAGCCCCATCGACGATGGGAAGAAGCCCTTCTTCGCAGTCTTGCGTTCTTCGTTCGACTCTTCGGCGAGACCCGCCGTTTCCGGAACCTCGTCCAGGTCGTCATCCTCGTCGGCATCGGCGCGCCGCTCGGGCGGCGTACCCGACGGAATCAGGAAGCCGGTCAAGTACCAGTTCGACGGCCGCTCCCAGCTTCGCAGCCGCTCCGCCGCGAGCGTGTGCCCAGCCCAGGGGCCGACCAGATCGAGCTGCAGCGCCTCGACCAGCCGCGCGCGGACCTCGACGGAGTTTTTGGGAGCGCGTTCGGCGAGTGGCACGGCGTCCGTCATGAATGCCGCGCGCTCTTGCACATCGTGGACATCCCGTCGATCGTATGCTCAACGCGACGCTTGGAGATGACGAGCATGGTTCGATTACGAGAAACAACCCCGTCGGAGGATTGCGGTAGGAACTTCATTTATCCTCGCCGTCCCAAGCGACCAGATAGCTGCTTGGGACCGTGATGTCGCCCTGCAGGTAGGTGCGGTCGGACATGGCGCCGAGCCAGCCGTCCGGTCGTTCCGGAGGGCTCGGCGGCACCACGTCGGCCACGGGCTCTCCACGGCGGGTAATGCGAATCGGCTGGCCGGTACGGTGCACCTGCTGCAACACGGCCAGACAGGTCGTCTTGAACTTCGAGATGGCCATCGTTTTCACAAGGAAACACCTACCATTGTGAATGACCATGGTCAACTGCGAGGCCGTGCGCCGGTTCGGCACGTCCGCGCCGCCCTCCAGCAGTCCGTGGTGAAACCCCGCGTTGCACCGAGATCGGCGATGCGCCCGCTAGTAGGGGCAACCCTTGTGGTTGCCCTGTTCGTCAACCGGAACAACGCACATCAGCAGAATTCCGCGTGAAACCGCAGAATTCCGCGGGAAAATACCTGTAGGGGCAACCCTTGTGGTTGCCCTGTTCGTCAACCGGAACAACGCACATCAGCAGAATTCCGCGTGAAGCCGCAGAATTCCGCGGGAAAATACCTGTAGGGGCAACCCTTGTGGTTGCCCAATTCGTCAGCCGGAACATCGAATGCAGCGGGGCTTTCACCACGGGCTGCCAGGGCGAGATAGACGACCATCACGCGGGTGAGAGCCGCTCTGGAAGATCATGGACCGTGGCTAGTGGCGCTGTCCCGTCAGACGGGAAATAGTGCAACAGGGCTGCCTCACCGACAACCTTGACCACCAGCAGCATGCACCGCCGGGGGAACGCCCGGCCCGGGTTGGTCAGGTCCGGTCCCTCCGCGGCGTCGAACTCCAGAACCCGACGTTCCCCTTCGACAAGGCGGATGGTTGCCACTTTGCCATTGACGACGACGTCGATGTCGCTGTCCAGCTCAACTCCTGCGGCAATGTACGCACCGCCCCCGGGCTGCGCCGTCAACTGGACATGGAGCGCGCGTTCGTCCGGTATCCACTCCGGCTCCAGGTGTGCCGCGAATCCGTCCCTGGCGACGAACACGGTCAGCGGCAGATGACCGGGATGCAGATCGAGCGTCGCCCGGCCGTGTTCGTCGGTCCTGGCCCGTTTCCAGGTCCGGTTCGGAAACAGCGCGAGGATGTCGACGCCGGCAACCGGTCGGTCGTCGGCGAACACGTGAACCGCGGGATCAATCGTTGGCGGGGCCGCTGCCCGCACGAGCCGCCACGGAATCAGCAGGCTGTCCGTGCGCTGCTGGAAATCCTCGCCGCCGTAGACCACGGCCAGGTCACAGCGCGGGCGCAGATCGCGAAGGTGCCGGCCAACGCGTGTGGCGCCCTCGAACAGGCTCGACGACGGCGTGGCGGCGGACTTGGCTTCGACCAGCGTCAGACCGTCCGGTTCCTCGACGATGAGATCGAGCTCGGCGCCGTTGCGGTCTCTGTAGAACGAGAGACCCCCGTGTTCGCCATGATGGGTGCGATGCTTGAGCACCTCGGAGACAACCCAGGTCTCGAACAGCGCGCCGCGCAGCGGGTGCGAGCGAAGCTGCTCGGGCTCGCGAATTCCCAGCAGCCAGCAGGCCAGACCGGTGTCATGGAAGTACAGCTTCGGCATCTTCACCAGTCGTTTGCGCAGCTTGAGGTTGAACCCCGGCAGGTGAAAGGCGATGTAGCTCGCTTCCAGGATGCTGAACCAGGCCTTGGCGCTGGGCTGGGAGATGCCGCAGTCGTCAGCCAGGGACGAGTAATTGAGCAGTTGCGCGGTGCGCCCGGCGCAGAGCTCGACGAAGCGCTGGAACGTGGTGAGGTCCCCCACGTTGCTGATCCCGCGCACGTCCCGCTCCAAATACGTTGCGACGTAGGAGCGCAGCCAGTCCGAGGGATTGAGTCGCTCATCGAAGATGCGGGGATAGCCGCCGCTGAACACGGCCTCCTCGAGACTGGCGGGGTGCCGGGGAAAGCGCCTGATTTCGTCCCAGGTCAGCGGCAGGAGCTGGTGCACCGCCGTTCGTCCAGCCAACGACTGGCTGACCGATGCATGCAGCGCGAAATTCTGCGAGCCGCTGAGGATCCAGCGCCCGGGCGCCGGGTCGGCGTCAATGATGCCCTGCAGGTAGGAGAGCAGGTCGGGGACGCGCTGCACCTCGTCGAGAACGGCGCCGTCCGGGAATTGCGCCAGGAACGCTCTCGGATCCTCGGTTGCGAAGGCTCGTTCGTCGGGCGCTTCGAGCGAGTGGTAGGGATGATTGGGAAATGCCGCCTTGCACAGGGTAGTCTTGCCGCTCTGCCGGGGGCCGGTGAGCGTGATGGACGGCGCCCAGGTCGCGGCGTGCGCCAGTTCGGATGCCAAATCTCGATAGATCATGGTCCCGAACGAATGTACCATGGGCCATAGGCTGATTCAAAGTCACGTTTTGAATTAGCCTTTCATGTCACGCGTGACATGTTCGTCCGCCAGCGGGATGGCGAAGATCACGGAGTGATCCGTCACGATCAGCGGGGAATGCCGGGTTCGGCAAGGCCCCGCCTGCGGGCGATGGTGATCGCCACGGTGCTACCGTAGCCAAGATCGTCGTCAACTGATCGACCGTTGGCGTCCACGCTGCACGGCAGTGTCGTGCTTCTGCGGGCCGCCCGGCCCCGAGTTCGACCAGCACGATGGCGAAAGCCGTCCAGAGGCTATCATCTTAGGTGCTCAGTGACCTGAGCAGCCCGTGGTGGAACCCCGCGTTGCACCGAGAGCGGCGAGGCGCTCGCCTGACAAGGCGTGAGGAGGGCGCATATTGGGCATATGCAACCGACGAACAACGCAGTCAGGCGGGATGCATCGCCGCTCGAATGTAGCGGGGACTTCCACCACGGGCTGCCAGGGCGAGGAACATGATGCTGAAGACCCTTGCACTGCACAGATATCGCGGCTTCGAGTCATACCGGTTGACCGAGCTGGCGCGCGTCAACCTCCTGGTCGGCAAGAACAACTGTGGCAAGACGTCGATTCTGGAGGCCGCCGAGCTCCTCGTGTCGGGGGGGCGCCCCACTGCTTTGTACGAGTCAGCCGTGCGCCGCGCCGAGGTGGTCGAGCACGAAATGGGGTACGGACCCGACATTTCCCACGTGTTTTACGGTCACCGGTACGCACCAGGAACCAGTTTCGAGCTGTCGTGTGCTGGCAGCCAGCAGCACCTGACGGCCACGATATTGTCCCTCGATGAGGTAGGCGAGGAGGCCGATCGATGGGATACGACTACGAAGCGTCGGCGACGGCTTGATCCGGACGAAGAGTTCGAACCGGCGTTCGGGCTGCGGATCGTCCGCGACGGACAGCAACCAATCGTGCTGCCGGTCTCCGAGAACGGCACGATCTTGCATCGCTTTTGGACGGGTTCCATGCGCAACGGACTTTCCCATGGTGCCGTTCGCTTTCTCAACTTTGATCCGTCATCGATGCGAGCCGCGTGGAACGCGGTGCTGGCCGAAGGTGGCGAGGCAGAGATCGTACAGGCCATGCGCCTCCTCATGCCGGAGATCGACTCCATCCACTTCCTGGCCAGTGACAGGCGGCAACGAGGTGGGATTCTCGTGGGACGCCAAGACGGCGACCGCCGGCTGCCGATCGGCAGTTATGGAGAAGGCATGCGGCGGTTGCTGGCGGTCAGTCTGGCGCTCGTCGGTACGAAGAACGGGTGCCTGCTGATCGACGAGATCGACACCGGGTTCCACTGGACAGTCATGGAAGACATGTGGCGGCTCGTGGTGGAGGCGGCGCAACGATCGTCCGTACAGGTCTTCGCGACCACCCACAGCTTCGATTGCATTCGAGGACTCGGGGCGCTGGTCCGGTCCAGGCCGGACCTCGCGGAGGAGGTTGCCATCCAGAAGGTGCATCCGTCGTTGGAGCAGGCCGTGTGTATTCCCGGCGTGGAGATTGGGATCGCCGTGGAACAGGACATTGAGGTGCGGTAACTGATGCCCGGAAACGACCGTTCCATCCTCCGTGTTGAAGGCAGGGACGACAGGTTCGTCATCGAAAACCTGTTGTCACGACACGGAATCGACCATGCTGGTGTCGACATCAAGTGGCCGGAAGACAGCAATGACAGCACGGGTGGCAGGAACAAAGTGTTGGCAGGCATGAAGACCGCGGTCACCACCAGCACCGGTCGATCCGTTGGGTTCGTACTGGACGCCGACGAAGCGCCCGAGAACAGGTGGCGCGCCGTTCGCGGCCGGCTCGAGGACGTTGGTCTGGCGCTGCCGGACGAGATTCCGGCGGGAGGATTCGTGGGCGACGCGGTTGGGTTCCAGGTCCGCGTCGGTGTCTGGCTGATGCCGGACAATCGGCGGTCGGGTGCCCTGGAGGAGTTCCTGACGGACCTCGTGGACCGCGAGGATGCGCTCTTTCCCCTTGCCGAGACATCGACTACGGACGCCAGGGAGAGAGGCGCGCCTTTCCCTGAAGCCAAACGGCGCAAGGCGGTGTTGCATACGTGGCTGGCGTGGCAACGCAGACCGGGCTTGCCGTATGGTCTGGCGATCACCGCCCACCATTTCGGCCGCGACAGCCCCGCTGCCCTGGCGTTCGTCGAATGGTTCAGACGCGTGTTCCAAGCGACGGATCAGTGAACCGGCAAGGCGTTGAACGGCCCCTGCCGGCGCAGGTCTACAGGTCGCGGGCGTGCTCATTGGGATCCGCCAGCGGGCAACCACGCATGATCGGTCAACGACTCAAGCTCGCTCGGGCGGCGGCCGGTCTGTCGCAGCGAGCCTTGGAAGCCAGGATCGACGGACGGGTGACCGCCCAGGCGATCAGGCAGTACGAACGGAACGCATCGATGCCGGGCTCGGGCGTGCTGATGGCGCTGGCCGACGCACTGGACGTGTCTGTGGACTACCTGGTCGGCGACCATGACATCGTCCTGGAAGGTATCGAGTGTCGAACGAAGCGGTGCATCGGAAGGCGCGGAAAGGCTCGGATCGAGGCCACGGTGCTTCACCGGGCGGAACGCTACCTGAACGTCGAGGAACTGCTTGGCCTGCCCGCGGTTGCGTGGGACAAACCGCGCGCGGCGCCGTATCCGGTTGCCGGCGACCCCGCGGCAGCCGAGCACGGGGCGCGCAGCCTGCGCGACCATTGGGGCGTGGGCTTCGATCCGATTCCGAACATGGCCGAGTTGCTGGAGGAACGCGGCATCAAGGTGCTGGATACGGACCTGACCGACATCGGCGGCCTGACGGTGCGCGTCCGGTGCGGCACCCGGAGCGTCGTGCCGGTGATCGTCGTGAAGCGTACGACGTGGGGCGAACGCCAGCGGTTCACGATGGCCCACGAGTTGGGACATATGGTGTTGGACCTTGGCCCGCAGACCGACGCCGAGAATGCCGCGCAGCGTTTCGCCGGCGCATTCCTTATGCCGGCCGATGCGCTTCGGGCTGCGATCGGCAAGCGTCGCACGTCCATCGGCTGGAGTGAACTCTTCGACGTGAAGAGGCTCTTCGGCGTGAGTGTGCAGTCTCTGACGCAGCGCTGCCAGACCCTCGGCGTTTTCACCAACGCGCTGTGCCGGCGGCTGTTTAGCGACTTCTCCCGCCTGGGCTGGACCCGTCCGCCTTTCGACGAGCCTTGCCCAGTGCACGCGGAGCAGCCCGGGCGGTTTGAGCGGCTGTGCGTCCGGGCCGTGGCGGAAGGCGCCATCTCCGAAGCCAAAGCCGCCGAGCTGCTGGGCATCACGGTTCACGATTTGAACGGCGGCATGGATCAGCCGCCAGAGGGTGACGCGGCCGTTCCTGCCTCCCGCTTGCGTGCCGCCGCGCCGTTTCGAGGTGCTCAAGTCGGAGGCGCAGTTCGCCCCCCTGGAGAACCATCTCCTTGACCGGCTTGCTCCGGTTGACTCTACGCCGATACCGCGACCCACTGCCGGTCCGGGGGTGCATCGTCGCGGTGTTGCACCCGGTGGTTGCCGGTATCGGGCACGGCCTCGAGTCGTGGGTGTAGAGCAGGACCTGGAGTGCGTGGAATTTCTCGGCGTTGATCACCGCGTGGAACGGCCAGTCGCCACCGCGCTCGACCCTACCCGTCGACACCAACCCCGGATAGATCGGATCGCGGAACTCGGCGATCACGACCAAGTCGTCGACGGCCCTGCTCGCGGTCTGGTGCTCGGGCTTCGGGGCCTGCTGACGGACCAGGTCGGCCACCCGGCCCGCGTCGGTCCGTCGAATCCGGTCAACGCGCCCCAGCCGGCGGTCTCTCCCCACATGTGCTCGATCGGAACCTGCCGGAACACGCCAGAACAGCCACCGGACCGAGCCGGGGATGCGCCGTCGCCAACTACCCGACCTTCTCCAGAACGCGCGCGTGGGTCAGATCGGTGGCCGTCACGGGACGAAGCCGCGCGGCCGGCACGGTCGCGACTGCCGCCGTGTTGCCATCCAGGGCGAGAAACTCCACCTCGAAGGCCTTGCCGTCACGATGGACGTGCACTATCGTGCCAACGTCACCCGCCTTCAGGCGGCCGGCCGAAATGTCTTCCGTGAGTACGATCCGATCATGTTCTCCAAGCATCGCGTTTCCTCAACGGATGCGCCGTGATGAGGCGCGGAGCATCGCGTTCGCTGTCTACGATCCAGACCGTCCGTATTCGTGGATTGCGCCCGTCGGGGGTCTCGATGGAACCCTCCACGCTGTACCTCGTTCCGTAGTCCGACCTCGACACCCCGGTTACCTCGCCGGTGCTCCCATGATCCCGCAGTGCCCGCGCGAATGCCACCCAGCGCCGCGCACGAAAGCCGAACCCAGAGAAGAATGTAGCCTTGCTCCGTCCGTCGGGATGGCGTGCCGACAGCAGGTACTCTACGATCTTCGACTCATCGACGTTTGCTCGGTTTGCATTCGGCAGCTTCATGAGCTCCGTCCGGCGCTCTGTGACTGGCTGTTCTCGCTCAAGTCGCAGGTGCGGGTGACTGCTTCCTCCGCCATTTGCCATCAGCGTTTCGCCGCCCGATGCTTCCTCGCACTCTCGCGGCGCCGCGCCGTTTCGAGGTGTTCCAGGCGCAGGCACAAATCCCCGCCCTGGAGCACCAATTCTTTGACGGCCCGGCGCACGACGCGCTCTACGTCCGCATGCGTGGAATCCTTGAACCAGCCTCCTTCCACGACAGTCTTGACGTCGAACTCGCGGCGCACGCCGCGAAGCTTCGCGGTGAGCAGTCGGCAAAGCTGGGCGTCGGTTGGCGGCCTGAGGAACAGCACCTCTTCGAATCGTCGCCAGATGGCCGTGTCCAGCATGCCCTCGTGATTGGTGGCGGCGATGACTAGGCTGCGCCCCTCGTACGCGTCCAGCATCTGCAGGACGGCGTTCACGACGCGGCGCAGCTCGCCGTGCTCGGAGGGGTCCTCACGTTCTTTTCCGAGGGCATCGAACTCGTCGAAGAGCGTGACCATCGGGAATGCCGCGGCGAAATCGAATACCTTGCGCAGGTTGGCAGCGGTCTCGCCGAGAAAGGAGGAGACGACGCTGTCCGTGCGCACGATGGCGATCGGTCTGCCGAGTTCGCTTGCGATCACTTCGGCGGTCAGCGTCTTGCCGCAGCCGGGTGGTCCGCAGAAGAGCACGCGGTCACTCGGGCGCAATCCGTGCGCCTTCAACACCTCCTCGCGGTTGTGTTCTCGGAGAATTTCCTTGACCAGCGACAGGTTCTCGCGGGACAGCACGACATCCTCAAGACCGCGTACCGGTTCACGTACCGACACCAGCGGGATGCCTCGCTCTCGGTCTTCGGGGATGGTCTGGACCAGCTTTCGAAGCGCCGGCGACGAGGGCGCACGGGTACGCCCGTACAGGATGGTCTCCAGGTCGTTCGCGAGCAGATGATGCTGTTTCTCACGCTCCTCGGCGATCACCTGCTTCGCGACGCCGCGGAAGACGTCGAGATCGCCTTCCGCGCCGGAACTGACGAGCCTTCTGAGCAGCTTGCCGCTGGTCACGAGATCGGGGCCTCCGGTGCCTTGGTGCGTTCAGTATGCCGTACTGTCGCGTCGCGGACTCGTGTCGTCGCCCTCGTTCAGGCTCGCACTTCCTCCGCGGCCCGTTCGGCGTTCAGTTCCAGGAGGCGGGCGAGGACTTCGTCGCGGACGGCGTCGGGCCAGCGGTAGCGGTACGGCTTCTTGCGGGTGCCCCATTCTTTCTCGTCGATCTCGTAGTCGAGGAGGAACTCGCAGTCGGTGGGGATGTCCGTCCAGCCGTAGGCGTCGAGGACGACGCGGTCCATCGCGGCGTGGAGCTCACGGAGCTTCGCGATGTCGGGATCGTTTTCGTACGGATCGTGGAATCGGTTGTAGGTCTTCGTCAGCCCCTCGTCGTTGCGGACCATGAGGCTGGCGCGGAACTCGTAGTACTCATTGCCGACGCCTTCGAGAGCCGATTCGGTTTCCCAGCCGTCGGGGAACGGGAAAGTTTCGAAGCAGTCGGAGGGGGTGTACAGGAGATCGTCCTTCATGGTGGATCCGAAAAACCGTGCCCACAGATCGTGGGGACGGGACTGCAGAACGCAGAAATGGGAGTATCTGTCGAAGGGGAAAACAACTAGCCGGTCCGCGAACACAGCGCGGCCCGAAAGAAACGCGAACGCACCCTGCTGACCGAGGCGCGAGATGGCCAGCACCCGCTCCAGGCCGGCGATGGATCGAAACAATGCCGGGGTGTAGCGACCCCACAGCCACCACTTCTCCTTCCGTCGACGAGCGTCTCCGTTGTCGCCGAGCTTCGCGCGCTCCGGTTTTATTCGCTCTTCCACGATTCGCAGCAGGTCCGGCCAGTCCGCCGCGACTGGATCGGTGTAGTCGCGTGGGACTCTTCCCAGTTGCAGCCATCCGCGGCGCTGCTCGTCCGTCGCACCTGCCCATGCCGCAACCCGCTTGATGGGTCTTTCGTCCGCAACCGCGATGTCCGTATTCGCGGCGATGGCGCGCACATCGACATCCTCCCGCCGCAACGGAAAGTCCCGGAAGTTGATGACGTAGCGGTGATGCGCGTGCGTCGGGCTGGTGTTGACCTCCTGCCCGCCGATGTAGGGGAAGATCACCTCCCGGTTCCTCGGATCCTTCTCGATCAGCCGGTGCATCTCGGCCAGCGGCGAAGCGACGCCTTTCGTGTCGGTGTCGTCGAAAGTGAAGCCCATGCCGAGGACGATGCTGCCCTGGAAGCTCTTGCCCGCGTTGGCCTTGATTCGCACCGGATCGTCGTGCCCGCCGCGGTGGAACAGGAACGCGGTGATGCGCTCGACGTCGCGGCCGTCGATCTGTTTGCGGTCGGTGACCGCACCCTTCCCGATGTGCAGCACGCTGACGACGACGGCCGCCAGTCCTGGCCACTTGACGCGACGGCGGACGGAGAAGATCTCGCCGCCGTGCTTGCAGATCCAGCGCAGGCCGCTGGCGCGCGTGTCGCCCTGGGCGATGGTATTGGTGGCGATCAGGCCGAAGGCGCCTTGACCTCGGACGAGATCGAACGCGCGGCGGAAGAAATGGGCTACGAGATCGGCGTTGCCGTGGCTTTCCTCGTGGATCTCCTTCAACCAGTCGGGATAGTTCGCGACGTTGCCCGCCGCCAGCGAGTTCTTGCCGGCAAACGGCGGGTTACCGACAATGGCGTCGAATCCCGGGCGCGTCGCTCGCGGATGGCTCGCGGCCTCACTCTCCGTTGAAGGCGCGCGCTCGAACACTTCCGGGAACTCGATCTCCCAGTGGAACGGCGCCAGGGGCGGATCGGCGCGGCGGCGCTCGTCGAGTTCTGCGCGGTACTGATCGGCCTTGCCTTCGAATACTGCGCGCGCGTACTCGGCACGCTTCGCTTCCCGCTCCTTCGGTTTGCTCCCTTCGAAGAAGGCGGCGGTCGCCAGGTCGCCGAACAGGCGCACATTGTCAAGCTCGAACCCGGCTTCGTCCCACCAGTCGCGCAGCTCCCAATCCGGGACGCTGGCGTCCGCCTCACGGATCCGGCGGCGCAGCTCCTTGACCTTGGCCACCTGCTCGCGCACCGGGATGGTCTCGAATCCCTGCTGGGAGTGCTTGTTGCTGGTGTCCCAATGGAACGCCTCGATCTGGCGCTGGGAGAGTCCGACCAGCGAATCGCCGTGGCGGAGCGCGTGGTCGACGAACGTGAGCGCGTGTTCCTTCGCCAGGGTGGCCAGCCAGAGCGATACCTTGGCCAAATCGACCGCCATCGGGTTGCGGTCGACGCCGTAGAGACAGCGCTGGGCGATGAGCCGGCGGGCAAAGATCACCTCGTCCTCGCCGGCCGGCACGTCGGGCGCGGTCTCGTGGACGCGCCACGCCTCGATCAACGCGTCGCCGAGTTGACGGCAGGCTTCGACCAGGAAGGCCCCCGAGCCCATCGCCGGATCGCAGACCTTCAGGTCGAGGATCGCCTCCGACAGCGGCGGTTCGCCGCCGGGGCCGCGCAGGCGGGCGAGAATCGGCTCCAGCGTGGTGCGCACGATCGGCTCGGTCAGTTCGCGCGGCGTGTAGTGCGACCCGGACCGGCGGCGCGCCTCGCTCGGCTGCAGCACCATCGCGCCCGCCGGCACGAGGTCGGGCGTGGCGGCCGTGTCGATCACCGGTTGTAGCGCTGCGTGCAGGTCGGCGACGGTCTCAGCCGCGGCCACCGGCTTGCGTACTTTGTCGGTGAGCGTGCGGTCGGTCCGCTCCCGCAGCCATTGCGCCCGCCGCCCGCTTGGCTCGCCGGCCAGCGCGTCGAGGTCGACCGCGGTCGGCGCGCCGTGCTTCTTCTGGGCCTTGATCGCCACTGACAGTCCGGTCGCCGTCTCGAGCCGGAACCCCATCATCGTCTCGTAGACGGAGCCGATCTGCTCGACGTCGAGAGCGCGGTAGGAGATGCGTTGGCCGTCGAGGAGCAGCAGCTTGTCGAGCGCGCGGTAGACGGTGCCGTCGGGGACCAGCGGCGGTTCGATCCGGTCGTGGAGCTGGCGCGCCCCGGCGCCGCCGCGGCCTTCGAGAAACGGGAAGCGGTCGGGGTCGAACAGGACGCCGTGGCGCTGGGGGAGCCGCAGTCCGCCCGCGGCGGCGCCGTCATGGAACAGGCGGAACAGCACCAGGAGGTGCGCCCAGGCGCCGTAGCGCTGGTTCATCGTGTCGGGGTTCAGTGCCGCGTCCTCGCGCAGGCGTTCGTACAGGCCGGCGAGCGAATAGTGCCGCGCGAAGGTCTCGTCGTCCGGCAGCAGGTCGCGTTCCTCGGCATAGAGCAGGAAGACGAGCCGCAGGATGACGGTGAGCAGGGCGTGGTAGATGTCGTCGGGACGCTCGGCCAGCGGTCCGCGCAGCAGCGCGCCGCCTGACGCGTCATGCGCGGCCTGCATGCCCCGCACGAGCTCGTAGAGGGCGTGCAGCACCTGCTCGGCCAGCCGTTCGCTCACCTCGTTCTGGTATTTGCGGCTGTCTTCGAGCAACGCGGCGAGACGTTTCTCGCGCGGCAGGCTCAACAGCCGGGTCTCGCTCAGCAGCAGCCGCAGCGCGGCCACCATCGGCCGGCCCGCGGTCGTGACCATGTCGGCCACGTGCAGGTCGAGCCAGCCGGAGCTTTCGCCGCGCGGCGCGGAGACGAGCCGCAGCGAGCGGCCGTTGAACAGCAGACCGGCCGGCACCCCGGTCTGCCGCAGCAGCCGTTCCATCCGGCCGTGCGCCGATACCTCCAAGCGGCCGGCGCCGCCGGCGACGTGGTCGAAGTCGTCGCCCGCCCCGAGTACACGCACCAGCAGTTGCCAGCCGGGCGCATCCTGCCGGGGGTCGCGCTCGCGCACCGCGAAGTCGGGACGCAGCAGCTCTCCGGCGTCATGCAGCGGCATCTCGAGCTCAGGCGGAATCGGGCTGCCGTCGGTCCCGGCATATCCCCTGGGCGAGAATCGCCACCCGAGCACCGACGACGCGAACGCCTGGAAGTCCGGCAGCCAGGGCTGCAGCCCGCCGTCCGGGCCGAACCGGCGCTCGGCGACGCACTCGCGCAGCAGTCGCTGCCCGTCCGGGTCGCGCGGGAGTATCACGCCCGCACGGACCAGGGCCGGCGCCGACACCACGAGGCCGGTCGGCCGGACGAAGCCGATCCACTCCAGGTGCGCGGCGATCTGCGGGTCGAGTTTCGCCATGCGCTTAGGAGCCCGTGGTGAAACCGCGCGTAGCACTGAGCGTGGCGAGGCGCCCGCATGGCAAGGCGTGACGAGGGAGCATATTGGGCATATGTGACCGAGGAAGAACGCTGTCCAGGCGGGATGCATCGCCGCGCGAATGCCGCGGGGCTTTCACTACGGGCTCCTAATCTGGGATGAGCAACGGGATGACGCGCCGTCCCGCCTGCCGGTAGATGCGGAAATCAGAATCGAGCGTCATGATTGACGCATTGTCCGTGCATTCGACGATCCGCACGAGACAGGCATCCGCGAACGACATCGGCACATCGCGGTAGCGGCCGATCAGGCGGCCAACGGCGAGCGCATCGTCCTCGCCCGCGAACGGCCGTGCGACGCGCAACACACCCCGCTCAATCAGCGTCACTGGCAGGCTCGGGTCGGCGCTGGCGCGCTGCAGGAGGAACGATGCTTCGGAAAGTACGGCTTCACACGTGAGCAGCGGCGGTTTCAACGCAGCGAACTGTCTGCGCGCCCAGTCGTGGTGCGCCTCGTCGGAATCGAGCAGCGCCACGATGGGACCCGTGTCAACGACGACGGTCGGCGGCGGCACGGTGCGCGTCCAGGATGACCGCCTCGTCAAGCAGGCGTCGGTTCGTCGCCAGATCGGAGCGTCCGCTGCGAACGGCGCCGACGAGGTCACCGGCCAGCTCGGCGCAGCTCGGTGACTTCACGACCAGACTGTCGCCCAAGGCGTTCCCGATGATCTCACGGACGAGGGTCGACCGCGTGACGTTGCGCCGCTGCGCTTCTCTGGAGAGCGTGGCGTGCAGGTCGGCCGGCAGCTTGACGGAAAGGGCGTTCATGAAGCGATGGTATTACAACCAGCTACAGATCGCCACACGATGCGTGGCCATTTCCCGAGGGAGTTGACTTGCGGCGCTCGCTCGGTCACGTCCTTCGAAGGCACGCAGGAGATCCTCGATTTCCTGTCCGAGCGTACTGATCGTCGAGGGCCGAGCCGTGCCAAAGCTGACCATCCGTCTCCCTCCCCGACGATACGCACGCGCAATTGAGGGCGCTCGCCCGCCAGCGCGGCGTGAGCGTTAACGAGCTGATTGAGGAGCTGTCCACCGTCGCCGTCACGCAGCATGACACGGAGACGCGGACTGGGAACGCATTCCTGCCGGAACGGGAAGCCTTCGTCTTTCTGGCCAGGGTTCTGAGGCAACGTCCGCGGTCCTCGATCGATTACATCAACGTGTCAGGCGACGACCGGGACCGGGACGCTGCGCCGCAACGGACTACGATGGTCGTTTCATGTATCTTACGACCGTTCCATAACAATCACCGCATAGCTCGTCCGTGGTTGGATGCTGAATATCCTCAAGCCGACCGATCTTGCTCGTCCACGCCCCTGATGGTAGCTGCCTGGCCATATGCAAGGGTTTGCCCTCATGGTCCGCGTAGAGAGCAACCTTTTCATATCCATTCTCCAGTAAGCCATCTTCACACGTTTCGTAACCAAGCGACTGAAACGCCTCTACAAACCCGTCGATAGCTTCGTTGGCCGAGTCGATCGGCCAGTGTGTACCATGCGTTGGGAAGTTCGTCGGCCACCACCAACGCTCAGTATCACCGCCGGCCCAAGCGATACAGTTGTAGGAATCGTCCTGCGGACTGGATTCAGCCGCGTCCGCAGAGAGTTCCGGAAAGAGATGTTCTCGTAGATTGTCTATCGACACAGCCGGTTCAGATAAGCCTGCGGTTCTCGCCCCATGTGAGCCATGCGCGCTTCATTTCTCTGGTGCGGCCGGCCATGTCTGCCGTCACAGGTGTTTCTCTCGCAATCGTTTCCAGTGCCCAGAACCAATAGCCAGGACGGCCTTCCTGCATCCATTTCAGAATCGGCACCAATGCCTCACGGCCCATCCCGATAATCTGCTGATATGCAGGATGCAAAACGACCTGCGGCAATGACGAGACATGTGCCGTTTCCGCAAGCCACTTTTCGGCAAGTGTCGTGAATTCAGATTCAGGCTGCAGCAGTCGGCGCTTCCTTCGCCACGCGCCATGACGATCATTTTCCAGCCGTATTCGGAGAATCAGCGCATTGCTCCTGAACTGGTATTGAGGCGAGGGCTTGTACTCGCCGTGTATTTCGTGCGCGCAAGTTCGAGGCATAACGTCGTGGACCTACATATCAAGGTAGGCGGTGCTTGATCCCACGATCATTGTCGACTTGAGAGACGCAGCCTTCTGTTTTGCCCGGTCAATCAAATCACTTAACCTGTCGAGGCCGTCTCCATCAAGAGCTACGAAAAACTCGCATATGTCCTTGGCATCGTGGTATGAGAGCTTAAGCGTATGGACAATCGTTGCGGAAATAGGCTTTTCCTCCACACGCTCTCCGAAAATCGGTCGAATATCCGTCAGAATTCGAGCGTTGCAGAGGTAGTGCTCGTGTTCAATGAACACGAGCCGTGCCCTGCCGAGGAGGTTAATGGATTTGGTTGAAAGCAGAGATTTCAGTCTGTTCTTGAATTGTGTTTGATCTGATTTCGAGAGATTCAGCGTATAGTCGTCGCTGTCTTCCATCGCCTCGTACACGTCGGCGCCGAAATGATCAAGTGAAACGCTCGCGCCAGTCACGATTTCGGACAATTGCGAAAGTGTCTCGACAATCTCATCGATGTCGGTCCTGGCAATCGTATCGACACTCGGGGCAACCTTCTCAGCAAGGTCGTCGTAAAGGCTTGTGAGGGTTACGGCTTCAAGAGCGTCACGTAATTCGTCGGCGGCGATATCTGTGAGCGAGTGAATGCTCGCGACACCGCGTCTAACGGACTTTCTGAGTGTCAGAACGGAAGGCATCTCGTCGTCGTTCCAGAGGGTGCACGCATCGTGGAGCTCTTTGCCCAATATCCTGTCAATGAAATCGTACTACATCCGAGCGCGGTTCGCGACAGTCAGTCGCTGTTGAAGGATCCTGAATCTGGTCATTCTCACACATCACCGAGGCGTTTATTCTTCACCTCGGCAGTTTCACATGACGCCGGTCACTCAATTCGTCTCCGGCCACAGGTAGACGAGGCCGACCGGCTCGACGCGTCGGGCCTGCACCTCGTAGAACGCCCGGATGCGCGCCGGCTCGTGCGCCAGGTCGCGGTCGAACTGAGCGAGGCGCATGCGCCAGTAGCGCATGTTGGACTGCAGCTGGCGCCGCTCCCCCTCGTCGAAGTCCAGCGCGATCTGCGTGAAGCGGCCCTGGTGGCGGTCGAGCTCCTCGACGATGCGCGCGCGTTGGCGCCGGAGCGTCTCCACCAGGTCGCGCGATTCGCGGTCTCCCCGCTCGCGCAGCCGGCGCGCCGCCCCCGTGGCGAGCTCGACGGCCCGCGGTTCGAGCTGCGGGAGCAGCTCACTGATGTCGCGCGCCGCCGCGGCCAGCAGCTTGGCGCGGATGATCTCGTGCGGTGTGCGGTCCGGGCGGTCCAGCGCCTGCTCAAGGAGGTCGAGCGTCCGCGTCTCTGCGTCGCGCGCATAGGCGCTGAGCGGCCCGTTCCGCCGCGCCGGTTCCACCCAGCGCGCCGCCAGCGGCACGATCTCTTCGTGCAACCGTTCGGCGCGGCGTCCGTAGAGGCAGAGCCGCCCCAGGAGGATGACGCGTGGAATCGAGTCCCTCGTCTGCGCGAGACACGCGCGCGACAGATCGTTGTAGACGAAGCCCTGGGCGCGGAACCGGGCGAGCAGGCGCTGCGCGACCCGCTGTTCGAGGTGCAGGTGGACCGTGTCGTCGCTCAGCACGCCGGCATCCTCGAAGACCACCGGCCGGATGGGCGCCTCGCGGCGCCAGTCCGCCAGCTTCTGGTCCGTCTTGCGGGGCGCCCGGAGGGTGTCCAGCGTCGCCGCCCAGCTCGGGTCGGCGCCGGTGCGGCGGTCGAGCGGCGGGAAGGTCCAGGTGGGTTGGCCGTGCCCGTCGCCGCCCGGCGCCAGCGGCTCGGCGCCGAGCAGCTCGAGCGCACAGGACAGCGCGTCGCGAAACGGCGCCGCCTCGAACCGCACCCAGGTCCGCGAGCGGTTGAGCAGGCCGCGGCAGCGGTCCACCTGCGCGGCGAGGTCGTCCCGCCGGTCACGCGCCGCCTCGAGTTCCTCCTCGGCGACCCGCCGGCGGACCGCGTCGAGATCCGCGGCCTCGATCTCGCGCGTCAACCGCTCGGCGTCCCGGTGCCGGATGCCGCCACGCAGCCGGCGCTCGACATCGTCGTCGATCACTTTCGACAGGCTGCCGAGCTCGCGCTTGATGGTCTCGGTCTTGCGGACGAGCACCTCCAACACCCGGTCCTCGGTGCGCTGCGGCAGCACGAAGTAGTGACAGCGCACCTCCGGCGCCGGCTGCAGCTTGCGGTCGATGCGGCCGTTGCGCTGCTCGATGCGGCCGGGGTTCCAGGGCAGATCGAAATGGAAGAGGTCGGCGCAGTGGGCCTGGAAGTTCAGCCCTTCGCGGGCGGCATCGGTGGCCAGCAGGATGCGCAGCGGATCGGCGGCCGGGTCGGTGTTGAAGCGGCGCTGAATCTCCTTGCGGCGGGCGCCGCTGGTGAGTCCGTCGATGACCGCGATCCGTTCCTCGGCGCGGTCGGTCCCTTCGATGGCCTGCTCGAGGATCGCCTGCAAATGGCGCTTCGTCCCCTCGCGGTTCTCGGTGAAGATCAGGACGCGGCGGTCGTTCCAGTGGGGCGCGGCCCCGACCGGCGGCCGGCCGAACGGCGGCAGCGCCGGACACATCCGTTCGCGGATCCAGTCGATGAGCCGCCGGGTCTTCGCGTCGGGAACATGGCGGGCCTGGTCGGCGATCTCCTGCATGCGGTCGAGCAGACGTTGCTCGCGCCGCCAGCACGCCGCCAGCTCGGCGTCGGGGTTCGGCGCGGAGCCGGCGTCGGCGGCCAGGGTGATCGCTTCGATCTGGGCGTCTTCCTCGGCTTCGAGCAGGTCGGCCTCCAGCGCGCCGCGCTCATCGTCGGCGTCGGGCGGCGTCAGGAACAGGTCGGCGTCTCGTTGCCAGGACGAGGCGGCGTCCCCCGCCTGCCCGTTCGTGAAAGACGGATCGGCGGCGGCGCCCGGCGCCTTCGCGGCCTGCGCCTGCTGCCAGTGGCGCTCGACGGTGCGCCGGTGCACCGCGAGGCTGCGGGCGAACGCCTCGATCGACGACAACAGCCGCTGCTGCAGGCCGACCACGAGCAAACCGGCGGCGGCCTGGACCTTGCTGGACGCGGTCGCGTGCCGTTCCTCGCGGGCGGTGCGGTACTCGTCAAGCAAGTCCGACAGCGCCAGCTCGGGGGCGTCTGCCGGCAGTCCGTCGATGTCCACACGCACGATGCGCCGCGCGGGGAAGCCGCCCTGCGTCGCGCGGATGTCCTCCTTGAGGCGCCGGACCATCACGTCCTCGAGCGCCTTCCGGCCGCGCACCTTGACACCGCGCGTGAAGCGGTAGGGATCGAGCAACTCAAGCAGCGTCGAGAAGCTGTTCGAGTGACCGTTGTGCGGCGTGGCCGACAGGAACAGGCGGTGCTCGAACCGGCCGGCGATGTCGCGCACGGCGCGGGTGAACTTCGTTTCGATGCCGTAGCGCCCGCCGCTGGAGGGGGCGGCGTGGTGCGCCTCGTCGAGGATCAGGAGGCTGCCGGGGAGCATCGGCCCGAGCCAGGCGCGCATTGGATCGGCGTAGCTCGCGTCGCTCAGCAGGTTGTGCGAGACGAGGAACCGGCTGTGGGTCAGCCACGGGTTCACGCCGAAGCCGCGCTCGCGGCGCATGCGCGCCAGGTAGGTGCGGTCGAGGATCTCGAAGACCAGACCGAAGCGTTCCTCGAGTTCTCCCTTCCACTGCTCGAGGACCGACGGCGGGGTGGCGACGACGATGGTCTTCGCCTTGCGGCGCAGCAGCAGCTCGCGCGCAATGAGCCCCGCTTCGATGGTCTTGCCGAGCCCGGTGTCGTCGGCGATGAAGAGGTTGACACGCGGCAGCCGCAGCGCCTTGCGGAGCGGCTCCATCTGGTAGGCGTCAATCCTGATGCCGGCGCGGAACGGCGCCTGGAACAGGTTCGCGTCGGTCGCCGTCACGCATTGCCAGCGCAGCGTGTGCAGGAACGCCGCGAACCGGCGCGGCGGGTCGAACCCCTTTCCGGCCAGGTGCGCCCAGTCTTCCGCCTCGAGAATCCGGCGGTCGAGCTCGTAATCCCAGAAGACCCGTAGCGACTGCCCCTGCGCGTCGTCGTCGGCGCAGGCCAGCGTCACCAGCGCCGTGTCACCCGGCGTCTCGGGCGGGTCGACCTCTTCGACCAGCCAGCGCCGGGACCGCACCTGCACCAGTTCGCCGACCGCTGGCGGCCGCTCCGGTACGGTCTGAATCTGGTCGGGCGGTGTCATGACGGGGCAGCGCAGGCCGATTGTAGGCGATCGGTCTACGCCACCCTGTTATCCCCGCCAAATCCGGCGGCCGCCCCCGCGGCGGCATCCGCCGGTAGTCGTCAGCCCTTGATCCAGTTGAACACCTTCACCGCCAGCACGGTGATGGCGCCGGAGTACAACACGGTGGCGACGTGATCGAAGATGGCGTCGAGTTGTTCGCCGACCGCGGGAATGTGACCGAGGACGTCCGCGCTCGTGGCCGCGCCGGCCGCAACGGCAAGCACGAGAAAGTCCGTCGCGTGCTCGGCGTCGACCGCCACCACGGCGAACGCCACGCCCAGCACGACCAGCGCCAGCGACAGCATGCCGCTTGAATCCACGTCCGGCGCGAACGCCAGGACCAGTGCCAAGACCAGCGCCAAACCGACGATGATTCTTGTTGCCATTGTCTTCTCCCTTCACGAGGACCGGCGTGTGCAGTGTCCGCAGTGCTATCGACAGTTCCTTCCACGTGTTCGATGTGGGCCGGCTATTTCGGGAGAAACCGGCGTGCTCGTTCAGCCCGCGACGACGTGTGCCAAGACGGCGACGGCGCGACGCGCACATGACAGGCGACCGGGCAGACCCTTACCGTTCCCGGAGGGACCACCACCGACTACAAAGCGGTGCGCGAGACGCCGCCGCAGCGACACTCCGCGCTCACATTGCCGATCCGCTGCGTCTACTTCATGACACGCAGCCGGAATCCTTGTCTGACGTTGTCGAGTGGTACGAGTCTGTGCCGATCGCGTTCACCGGTCAAGAGAAATCGCGCGGAAAAAACCTGACCTTCGGTGTGTCCCGGCCGCTGCACGGCAGGGTGAGGGAAGTCCGCTGGACTAGGCGCCGTACCCCAGCTTCCAGGTGGCAAGCTGGGTGATCATCTCTCGTCCGATGAGGTCCATTCTGCGCAACAGATCGAGGCGGGGCGTCATCCGCCGGACCTCGTCTTCGGTGAAGATGTCCCGCAGAATGTCGCAGGCTTCGGCGAGGCAGATCAGGGCGATGTCCCGGGGGTCGGGAATCTCGTCAGAGAACAACACGCCCGTAATGCGCTGTCTGGTATCGAGTGCCGCCGTCCGGTCGAGCGTGCGGTAGGACTCGGACCGGAACAACCCCAGGACGCGCCGCTCGCGGCGTTCCAGAATGCCCCGCTCCATCAGGCTGGCCAGCGTGCCGTCCCTGATCGTGTCGCCTTCGGTCGCGGACAGTGTCTCGATCCACGCCCTGGTGTCCCTGATCTCTGCGCTGGCGGCGATGCGTTCGAGCGCGCGGTCGAGCAGGGGGTTGCCTGTCGGCGTGCGGTCGCCGACCGTCAACTGCGCGGGGACGGTATCGATGCGGTAGGCAAACTCCAGTTCCATCAGTACGGAGCACACCAGGACGCGTTTGAGGGCATGAGTCCCGATGGGCAGGAAGCTGCCGTCCTCGGCGCGGTGCAGGAGCAGCAGTATTTCTTCGGGGAACGTCAGCACGCGGCAGTTCTAACATACGAGCGGAGCCGAGGCCAGCGTCGTGCATGAAGGTCCGCGAGACCCCTGCGTGCGCCGGGTGACGGATCGACCTTGACCTGGGGCAGCGCCTGTGCCACGTTACTGTCGTCAGAGCCGCACATCCCGAACACTGCGCTGCGGTCTCGAAGGAGGTTTCAGATGAGCTATCGATGGCTCCGTGTTCTCGCTGTTCCCGTGCTGGTGCTGGTCATTCCGGTCCTGGCGGCCGTCTGGGTCGCGGGTCCGTCCACGGTCAGCGCGCAGGCGAGCCGGCAGGCGGACGCGCCCCGGACACCCTGGGGCGACCCGGACCTGCAGGGCATCTGGACCTCGTCGGGGGCCACGCCGATGGAGCGGCCGGAGGAGTATCAGGGCAGAGAGACGCTGACCGAGGAAGAGGTCTCGGAAATTCGCGGCGCCACTGCTGCGCGCGACGAGCAGCTCTTGCGCGCGGAGGCCCAGCGAACCAGGGCGGGCGGGAACATCGGCGCCTACAACAACTTCTGGATGGACCGCGGGGCGCGGACGAATCGGACGTCGATGATCGTGGACCCGCCGGATGGCCGGTATCCGGCGCTGACGCCGGCCGGGGAGCTGGCGCGGACAAGCCGCCCGCGCGGCGACGACACCTGGGCGGACCGGCACATCTGGGAGCGCTGCGTCACGCGCGGCGGGATGCCCAACGCCATGTTCCCGCGGTCGTACAACAACAACATGCAGGTGTTCCAGGCGCCTGGATACGTCGTGATGCTCATCGAGCAGGTCCACGAGGTGCGCGTCGTGCCGCTGGACGGCCGCCCGCACGCGTCCGAGAACATCGGCCAGTGGAACGGGATTTCGCGAGGACACTGGGAGGGCGACACGCTGGTGGTCGAAACCAGGAATCTCGATCACCGGGTGAGCGCGCTGCAGCCGTGGTCGGTCTTCAGCTCGCACACCGGCTCCGGCGAGGGTCTGAGCCTCGTCGAACGTTTCACGCGGGTCGGCGACGACGCGCTCGAGTACGAGGTCGAGGTCACCGATCCGCAGATGTACACGAGGCCCTGGACGGTCAACTATCCGTTCTCACGGACCACCGACCTGATCTACGAGTACGCCTGTCACGAAGGCAACGTCGGGATGGAAGGGATTCTCTCCGGCGGACGCGCCGACGACGCGGCGGGACGGTAGCCGCGCGGCGTTACGACGTCAGACTCTCGAGCAGCGCGTCGAGACCGGCCTGGGCCACCACTTCATCCTGGTCGGGTGAACCCGAACTGCAGCCGATGCCGGCGACGATCTCGTGGTTGACGAACACCGGCAGGCCGCCGGCGACGATCATGAAACGGCCCTGATTGCTGACGTGGATGCCGAAGGCGGGTCCGCCGGGACCGGCCACCTCGCCGTAGGCGCGGGTCGACTTGCGCGCCGCCGCCGCGGTGAACGCCTTGGATATGGCGACGTCGATGCTGGTGATGCGGCCGCCGTCCATGCGGTGGAACATCAACAGGCTGCCGTTGTCGTCGGTGATCGCGATGTCCATGTCGACGCCGATCTCGCGCGCCTTCGCTTCCGCCGCCGCCATCATCACGCGGGCGTCGTCGAGGGTGAGTTTCTGTACGGTTCGCATGCGGTCGTCCTCCGTGGCCGATTATAGAGGGTTACGGCCTGCTCCGAGGCGGCGCCGGCGTGGTAGGATTCGTCCGTCATGAGACCCTATGTCGCTCGGATAACGATGCTGGCGGGGCTGGCGGCGCTGGTGTGCGGGCTCTCGCTGCAGGCGATGCAGACCAGAACCGCGATCGATGTCGCGTCGCTCGGCCCGCAGGTGGGCGAGCAGGTGCCCGATTTCAGCCTGCCCGACCAGAACGGCCGGGTCTTGACCAGGGACGATCTCCTCGGACCGAACGGTGCGCTGCTGCTGTTTCACCGCTCGGCCGACTGGTGACCGTACTGCAAAGCGCAGCTCGTGGAGCTGCAAGAACGGCAGGAAGAGCTGCGGGGGCGCGGAATCAGGGTCGCCGCCATCAGCTACGACACGGAAGCGGTGCTGTCCGACTTCGCGCAGCGCCGCGGCATCTCGTTTCCGCTCCTCTCTGACGACGACTCGGCGGTCATCACCGAGTTCGGCATCCTGAACACCGTCGCCGCCGAGGCCGTCGGCCCCAACCGCGAGGACCCGGACGTCGTCGCCGACGCGGTGAAATATGTCTCGGTGTTCGGCGCCAGTCAGAACATCGTCGGCACCCCGTTTCCAGGCACGTTCATGCTCGACGCCGAGGGACGGGTCACGTCGCGGTTCTTCGAAGCGTTCTACCGCGAGCGGAACACGACCGCGAACGTGATGCTGAAGCTCGGCGTGGGACTGTCGCCGATCGAGGCGATCGAGGGGTCGACCGCGCACCTGAAGCTGACCGCCTATGCGAGCAATCCGAGCATCACGGTGGGCACGAAGTTCTCGGTGGCGGTGGAGATCGAGCCGAACGAGAACATCCACCTTTACGCACCCGGCGCTGAACAGATGGGCTATCGGGTGATCGGGCTCACGATGGCCGAGGCGCCGCATATCCGCTTCGAGCCGATCCAGTTTCCCGACTCGGAAATCTACCACTTCGAGCCGCTTGACGAGCGCGTCCCGGTCTATCAGCGGCCGTTCACGCTGCTGCGGGAAGCGGTCGTGTCGGGTGAGCCGGAGGTCGAGGAGGCGCTGGCGCAACTGGGCTCGGTGACGTTGACCGGCACGCTCGAGTACCAGGCCTGCGACGACGAACTCTGCTTCGACCCGGTGTCGGTGCCGTTGTCGTTCACCTTCGACGTGGACACGCTCGACCGCCAGCGGGCCAACCGGTAGCGTCGGCGGGCAGGCGCCAGCCGGCCGGTTACAGGCCACGGGTTGTTAAGGGCGGCATGCAGACATCACCGGGAACGCGTCCGGTCGCGCGGCCGTTGCTCGCGGTGCTGGCGCTGGCCATCATGTCGGCGTCGTCCGGTCTGTCCCTTCAGGGCGCCGGCCAGGTGCCGGCGCCTGACACGGCGTTCGACGAGCAGGTCCGGCCGTTTCTCGACAGCTTCTGCGCGAGCTGTCACAACGACGACCTGCAGACCGCGGACCTGAGTTTCGACCCCTTCACGGGTGCTGGCGCCGCCGCCGAACACACTGATCTCTGGGAGCGGGTGGCCGAGCGTCTGCGCGCCGGTCAGATGCCGCCGGCAGGACGGCCCCGCCCGCCGGCCGCGGTGGTGGCGCAGGTCCTGGCCTGGGCGGACGCGCTCACCGGGCGCACACCGGCGGCGGGCGCGCGCGACCCCGGCCGGGTCACCGCCCGCCGGCTGAACCGCGTCGAGTACAACAACACCGTCGCGACCCTGCTCGGGGTTCACGGACGGCCCGCCGACGATTTTCCCGCCGACGATTCCGGCTACGGCTTCGACAACAACGGCGACGTGCTGTCGCTTTCGCCGCTGTTGATGGAGAAATACATCGCCGCCGCCCGGCAGCTCTCGCGCGACGCGGTCTTCGGACCACCGGTCCCGGACGAGCCGTTGCAGTTGGCGCATTACATGGCGCGCCGGTCGCACGACGCGGACGGCAGTCTCGACGACGCCGACACCCTGCCGTTCTCGATGCGCGGCGCGCTGTACGGCTCGCACCTGTTTCCGTGGACCGCGGACTACGAGTTCCGGTTCCGCGTCGCGAACTACAGGACACGCCCGCCACGCCCCGCGGGTCAGCGCCCGAACCGCCCCAATACGCCGGACACGTCGGCCGGGCGCGAAAAGTTCATCGAGGAGATGCGCCGCGCGGCGCCGCCGGTCCCGGTGGTCGCCACCCTCGACGGAAAGGTGTTCAGCGAAGTCATGATCGAGGGGGTCAACGCCTTCGGCTACGAGCGCGGCGAGATCGTGTCCCGAGTGAGGGTCGAGGCGGGCGCGCACGACTTCCGCGTGTCGTACCCGCACGTCGCCGACATCGTCGACCCGCGCGACAACGTCCTGCCCGACGGCCGCCGCATTCTCTATATCGACTACCTCGACATCGTCGGTCCGTTCGACCCGAGTGCGGCGCCCCCGGCCAGCCACGACCGGATCTTCGTCTGCCGCCACCCGCCGGGCGAGCATCAGGACGATTGCGCCGGCGAAATCGTCACCAACCTGGCGCGCCGCGCCTACCGGCGCCCCGCAACAGCGGCGGAGGTTACCCGGTTGACCGGGCTGATCGCCGAGGCGCAGCAGGCGGGCGACTCGTTCGAAGAGGGGGTCCGAGTTGCGGTGCAGGCGGTGTTGCTGTCACCGCATTTCCTGTTCAGGATCGAACGCGACCGGCCGGCGGCGACCGGCGGCGCCCATCCCGTCAGCGACCATGAACTGGCGTCGCGGTTGTCCTACTTCCTGTGGGCCGACATGCCGGACGACGAGCTGTTCCGGCTGGCCGACGCGGGCCGGCTGGGCCGCCCGGAGGTGCTGGAGGCCCAGGTGCGGCGCATGCTGGCGGACCGCAACTCGGCCGCGCTGGTCGACAGCTTCGCCGCGCAGTGGCTGCAGCTCCGCAGCCTGGAACGGGTGAAGCCGGACCCGGCGCGGTTTCCGACCGTGGACGACGAGCTGCGCGACGCCATGCGGCGCGAGACAGAGCTGTTCGTCGAGGCGATCATCCGGGAAGATCGCAGCGTGCTCGATCTCATCGATGGCCCGTTCACCTTTCTCAACGGCCCGCTGGCGCACCACTACGGCATCACGGGCATCGCCGGCGAAGAGTTTCGTCGGGTGGCGTTGGCCGGGACACAGCGGGGCGGGCTGCTCACGCAGGCCAGCATGCTGACGGTGTCGTCCTATCCCACCCGTACCTCGCCGGTGCTGCGCGGCAAGTGGGTGCTCGACAACCTGCTGGGGGCGCCGCCGCCCGACCCGCCGGAAGGTGTTCCGGCGCTCGACGAGGCGGCCGTCGGCGCCAGCGGGTCGCTGCGCACGCAACTCGAGCGGCATCGCGCCGACCCGACCTGCGCTGTCTGCCACGATCAGATCGACCCGCTCGGGTTCGGGCTCGAACGCTACGACGCCGCCGGCGCCTGGCGCACCCATGACGGCGAGTTCCCGATTGACGATTCCGGAACGCTGCCGGACGGGACGACGTTCCGCGGGGCGCGCGAGCTGAAGGCGATTCTCAGGGCGCAGAGTGAGGCGTTCACCCGCAATCTGGCCGCGAAGCTGCTGACCTATGCGCTCGGCCGGGGTCTGGAGAGCGGCGACGCGGCGGCGGTCGAGACCATCCGGGCGCAGGCGGCCGACGCCGGCCACCGGTTTTCCAGTCTGGTGCTCGGGGTGGTGCGCAGCGGGCCGTTCCGGATGCGCCGCGGTGAGGAGTCGACGCCATGATTTCGTCCAGACATCATGCGCCGCGGTGAGGAGTCGACGCCATGATTTCGTCCAGACATCTTCCGAGACGGGCCGTGCTCAGGGGCCTCGGCGCCACGATGGCCCTGCCGTTTCTCGACGCCATGACGCCGGCGTTCGCCCGTGCGGCGCAGGTGCGCGCCGCGTCGCCGACCAGGATGGCGTTCGTCTACGTGCCGAACGGCATCATCATGGACGCATGGAGGCCCGTCGGTCCCGCCGGCGTGGTCGCACTGCCGGCGGAGCTGCCGCGCATCCTGCAGCCGGTGGCGGCCTATCGCGATCAGTTTTCGATTCTGTCCGGTCTGGCGCACAACGGCGGCCGGGCGCTGGGTGACGGCCCCGGCGACCACGCCCGCGCGGGTGCCAGCTATCTGACCGGCGCGCACCCGAAGAAAACCTATGGCGCCGACATCCAGGCCGGGATCTCGATGGATCAGATCGCGGCGCAGCAGATCGGCGGCCGGACGCGGTTGGCTTCCCTTGAACTCGGATGCGAGGAGGGGCTGTTCGGGGGCAACTGCGACAGCGGCTACAGTTGCGCCTACAGCAACACGATCTCGTGGCGCACGCCGTCGGCGCCGATGCCGCAGGAGACGAGCCCGCGCGCGGTGTTCGAGCGGCTGTTCGGCGTCGCCGACAGCGACCCCGACCCGCTGCGCCGCGCCCGGCGGGCCGCCTACGACCAGAGCGTGCTCGACCTGGTGCTGGACGAGGCGCGTGCGCTGCAGGGCACGCTGGGCGCCACCGACCGGCGCAAGCTGGATGAGTATCTGTACTCGGTGCGCGACATCGAGAAACGGATTGTCCAGGCCGAGCAGGCGGCCGACGTCGCGCCACCGGAGCTGCCGCGTCCCCGCCCCGGCGTGCCGCAGAGCTTCGTCCAGCATGCGCGCCTGATGTTCGACCTCATGGCGGTCGCGTTTCAGACCGACCTGACGCGCATCGCCACCTTCATGATCGGACTCGAGCTCGGCAACAAGGTGTACCCCGAGGCGGGCCTATCGGAAGCGCATCATGGCCTGACCCATCATCGGGGCGACCCGGCCAAGATCGAGAAGATCGCGCAGTTGAATCGCTTCCACGTCGAGCAGTTCAGGCATCTGCTCGACCGTCTCTCCACCACCGCCGACGGGGACGGCACCCTGCTGGATCACTCGATGGTGGTCTACGGCGGCGGTATCTCGGACGGCAACCGGCATCTGCACCACGATCTGCCGACGTTGCTGGCCGGCCGCGCCGGAGGCCGCATCAGCCCGGGGCGTCACATTTCCTATGCGCCGGAGACACCGATGGCGAACCTCTTCGTGACGATGCTCGACCATCTGGGGGTCGAGACGGAGACCGTCGGCGACAGCACCGGACCGGTGGGCTATCTCGGCGAGCTCTGATCGTGCGGGCGGCGGTGTGCCCGCGCGCTACCGGGTACCCAGATCGAGGGCGACGATGCGTTCACGGTCACGGGCGTAGAGCGTCGTGCCCACCAGCGTCGGCACCGACCAGGAGCGGGTGTCGAACAGCGGAGTAGTAGCCAGGGTTTCCAGGCCGTTCGGGCTCAGCCGGACGAGCGAAAGGTCGCCGTCCTCCTCCATCAGAATCGCCTTGCCGTCACCGTAGACCATGCTGGCGCGGCTGAAACCGCGCTCTCGCCAGGCGGTCTCTCCCGACTCCATGTGGGTGGCGGTCAGTACGGCGGTCGCGCCCTGGCCGCTGGTGCCGTAGACGAAGTCGCCGATCTGCAGCACGTTGAGGAAGGTGAACCGCAGCAGGGGGTCGGCCCAAAGCGGCTCGGTGTGGACGACGTCACCGTCTGGCACCAGTCTGATCGCCTGGCTGCCGCCGATGTAGCCGGACGAGAAGAACAGCACACCCGTATCTTCGTTGTAGAGCGGAATCTGAAAGTTGAAGTCGTTGCCGGCGTCGTGGGGATGCCCCCACAACACCTGGCCGGTGTCGGGGTCCAGGCCGAAGACTCCCTGTCCCGCGAACACGACCGCGTGCTGGCGGCCGGCCACCGAAATGAACCCGACCGGCGCATGCGAGACCAGAAAGCTGCCGCTCTTCCAGACCACCTCGCCGTCGCTCTGGCGCAGCGCCATCACCGCCTGGCCCGGGCCGCCGACCTGCAGGAGAATTGTGTCCTTGTAGGGGATCGGGCTCATGCCGGACCCCGGCTTGACCATCGAGCGGATCAGCAGCGGCGGCGCGCCGAAATCGGTGATGAGGTTCTTCGACCAGAGCAGCTCGCCGGTCTGCGGGTCGAAGACGTGCAGCTCCTTGTTGCTGCCCATGGTGAACAGGCGGCCCCCGCTGAGCAGCGGTGTGGCATGCGGTCCGGCCCCCTGGCCGAAGTCCTGGTTCTTCGAGGCGTAGGTGTACTCCCATAGCGTGGCGCCGCTGGCGGCGTCCATGGCGACGACCGACTCGCTCGGGGTCCAGGGCCTGCCGCCCCCGTCGCTGTGCGACTCGCGGTACATCGTGAACAGACGCCCGCCGGCGGCCAGAATCGACGAGTGCCCGGCGCCAAGCTGCCGGCTCCACAGCTCTGCGGGACCGGTCGCCGGCCACTGCTCGGCCAGCCTGGCCGACTCGGCAAAAAAGTCACCCTGCGGTCCGCCCCACTGCCGCCACTCGCCGTCCTGCGCGCCGGCGCCCGCCGGACGGAGCAGCAGCGCGGTTGCGAGGACGGCTACCACCGTCGCGCCTGTCAGATTTCGCATGGTCTCGTTCCGCTGAATCAACACCTACTGGACCTGCTGCGGAAATTCCTTGCAGGGCATCGCCCATTGTTCGCAGGGACCGACCGGCGGTTCCATCGTGTATACGAGCCGGTTGCGCCGCTCGCCCTCCGGGGTCGTCGTCGTGACGTCGATCGTCAGGGTCCGGCCGTCGGCGCTGAGCGACATCACCTCGTGCATCGTCATGTCGCCCTGGGTGCCCTCCGCCACGAGGCGGTCGCCGTCCCAGCGGGACGCGGCGCGCATCGTCGTGTCCCGGCCCACCGGGATCGTGAGCTCTCGGCCGGGCGTGAAGGACCACGCCTTGACGCCGTTGGTTTCGGCGCCGATGACCACCGTGCCGTTGGCGGCATGAGTGATGAACAGCCGGTCGGTGTCCCTACCGCCCCGGCCGCCGCTGAACGCCGGCGGCGTGAACTCGCTGGCCGCGGCGTCGAGGGTCCACATGCCGGAGAAGTTTGGCTGCTGAGCGGCCGCCGGGACCGCGGCGCACAGGCACAGCAGCGCGGTCGCCAGCCAGGAAATTCGATGCACATCCACCTCCACAAACTGATCTGCGTATCAGTGTCCCCGCTTGCGCCCGGTTCCGCAAGTATTAGCAATCATGCCGGCGGCCGAGAGGCTCTATAATCACAGGCGGCGGCCGGTTCTCGGTTGCCGCGCAATCACGGACCCGCCGCCGGCGATCGGTCCCCGGGAGAATCACCATCAGATGCTGACACATATCCTCCACGCGTACGACATGCAACTCAACATCGCCAGGCAACTCCTCGGCGACATCCCCGACGACCAGATGTGCGCTCAGCCGCACGGGCTGGTCAACCATCCTACCTGGAGCCTGGGACATCTGGTGACGTCCGCGCACGGCGCCGGCAAGCTGATCGGCATCGAGCCGGACGCGCCGGAGGGCTGGGGCGAGCTGTTCAAGACCGGCGGCGTGCCCAGCGCCGACCCGACCGGACTGCCGAGCAAGACCGAACTGATCGCCGAGCTCGAGCGCGTGCACGACCGCTGGAAGGCGGCCCTGTCGGACATCGACCCGGCCGTGCTCGACGCCGAGCATCCGAACGAGAACATGCGGTCGTACTTCCCGACGGTCGGCGCCATGATCGCGTTCATGTTGACGTCGCACGAGATGGATCACCTGGGACAGATCGCCGCCTGGCGGCGCGCCGCAGGTCTGGGGCCGGCCCGCTAACTGGCGCGTCCCACCGGCGGGCGTTCGGCGAACGGCGCCCGACCGGTGGGGACGGTCCGGTGTTTGCATTGTTGTTGCTATCGTGACTCAGCCCGATACGCCGGCCGTCGTCGACGACGCGGTCCTCCGCGACGCGCTGACCCGCTATTGGGGATACCGCGAGTTCCGGCCGCTGCAGCGCGCCGCCATCGAGGCGAACCTGGGCGAGCGGGACAGCGTGGTCGTCCTGCCGACCGGGGCAGGGAAGTCGCTCTGCTTTCAGCTTCCGGCGCTCGTGCGCCCGGACGGCGGCGTCGGCCTCGTGGTGTCACCGCTGCTGTCGCTGATGAAGGACCAGGTCGATGGCCTGGTCGCCAGCGGCATCCCGGCGGCGGCGCTCAACAGTTCGTTGACCCCGAACGAGCGGCGTCAGGTCTATGACGACCTCGACGCGCGGCGCTGCCGGCTGCTCTACGTGACGCCGGAGCGGCTGGTCGGCGACGGCGGCGACGCCTTCCGTGCGCGGCTGCGCGGGTGGGGCGTCCGCTTCGTCGCGGTCGACGAGGCGCACTGCATCAGCCAGTGGGGGCACGAGTTCCGGCCGGAATATCGCCGCCTGGCGCAACTGCGCGACGAGTTTCCCGACGTTTCGTTACACGCGTTCACCGCCACCGCCACGCTGCAGGTGCGTGCCGACATCGCCGTCCAGCTCGCGCTGCGTGATCCCGATGTCCTCGTCGGGTCGTTCGACCGCCCCAATCTCGTATACCGCGTCCTCGTGCGCACCGGTTTGAAGGACCAGATCCGGCGCGTGCTCGACCGCCATGCCGGCGAGGCGGGCATCATCTACTGCGTTTCGCGCAAGGAGGTGGAGAACCTCGCGGCCTGGCTCGACCAGCAGGGGCATCGCGCGCTGCCCTATCACGCCGGGCTCTCGGACGACATGCGGCGTCGCCACCAGGAGGCGTTCCTCGAGGAGCGGACCGACGTGATGGTCGCCACCGTCGCCTTCGGGATGGGCATCGATCGGTCGAATCTGCGTTATGTCATTCATGCGGGCGCCCCACGCTCGATCGAGCACTACCAGCAGGAATCGGGCCGCGCCGGCCGCGACGGCCTCGAGGCGGAATGCGTGCTGTGCTATTCGGGCGCCGACTTCGCCCGCTGGCGGCAGATGCTGGAGCAGAGCGGCGAGCTGTCGGAGACGGCGCGCCGGCTGCTGCGCGACATGGAGCGCTACGCCGGGGGCACCCGCTGCCGCCACCGGGTGCTCGTCGAATACTTCGGACAACCCTACGAGCGCGATGCGTGCGGCGCCTGCGACTGGTGTCTGAAGGAACTGGAGCGTGTCGATGACCCGGTCACGCTTGCGCAGAAAATCCTCTCGACCGTGGTCCGGATCGGCCAAAGCTGGGGCGTGGGCCACGTGATCGATGTGCTGCGGGGGCGCACGACCGACCAGGTGACCACCCGGCGGCACCAGGAACTGAGCACCTTCGGGCTGCTCGCCGACATGCCGATCGCCGAGCTCCGTGGTTATCTGGACCAGTTGATCCAGCAGGAAATGCTGCTCCGCACCGACGGTCCCTATCCGGTCCTGCAGTTGACCGCCGGCGGCGTGGCCGCGCTCAAGGGACAGTCGGCGATCGAACTGTATCGACAGCCGCGGCCGGCGCCGGGGCGGCGGGCGCGGCGGGCGGAGCATGACCCGGCCGCCTGGGAGGGGGTCGATCGCAACCTGTTCGAGGCCCTGCGCGAATGCCGTCTCGAGATTGCCCGGGCCCGCGGGGTCCCGCCGTATGTCGTGTTCCACGACAACACGCTGCGCGATCTGGCCCGGCGGCGGCCGGCTACACCGCAGGCGCTGCTGGAGTGTTACGGCATCGGCGCCCGCAAGGCGGAGGACCTGGGGCCGATCATCCTGAATGTGATTCGTGAGTTCGACGGCGAGGACGGGCTGGCCGACCCGGCGCCGGGCGACGACGATCTGGCGATCCCCTGACGACGTCGCGGCAGACGGCTACGGTTGCTGCTCGCGGGCGGCCAGCAGGCGCTTGAAGTTCATGCCGAGGTCTTCACCCAGGGTGGTGTCGGCGCCGAGCTGTTCGAGGATGTCGCCCGTTTCCTTGTGGGTGTAGAAGGAACCGGAGCGGTATTCGCCCTGCGCCGCAATCATCCAGGGCGTCTGGCCGCGCCCGTTGATCGCGTCGATGCCGGCGCCCCGTTCCACCAGGAACGGGACCAGCAGGGTGCCGCCGAGATAGACGGCGCCGTGCAGCGTGGTCTGGTCGTAGTCGTTGGCGGCGTTCAGGTCCAGACCGAGGTCCAGCAGATATTTCACCGTCTCGAGCGCCGATTCCTGGAGCGGCAGGTTGTCGCCGAACCAGCGGAGACCATACTTGTCGGCCCCTTCCACGTAGTCGGCGCCGGCCGCGACCATCAGCGCGGTGGTGCCGTCGGCGGTGCGGAGCATCGGGTCGGCGCCGCCATCCACCAGAATCCGCATGCTCTCGAGGTCGCCGAAGCTGGCGGCCAGGAAGAACGGTGTGGCGCCGATGATGGACGGGGTCAGCCCGTTGGCCTGCGTGATGCGGCGCGAAACGAAGGGCAGCCGTTTCTCGAGCCCTGGGTTCGGGTCGGCGCCGTGCGCCAGCAGCGCCGCCACGACCTCGGGCATCTGCCGCTGGACCGCGGCGTGCAGCGCGGTGCGGCCGGCGCCCGCATGATTCGGGTCGGCCCCCTGCTCGAGCAGGAACTGCGCCATCTCCGGATGCCCGCTGTCGATCGCGACCAGCAGCGCCGCCGCGTCGGTGTCCGTAACGAACCGGGTCCGGGCGTTGGTGTCTCCGCCAATGCCGTCCGGGGCCGCTTCATTCACGCCGGCGCCGGCGGCCAGCAGCAGCCGGGCCGCCTCGATGTTGCCCTGCTGAGCGGCGAACAGCAGCGGCGTGAAGCGGTTCGTCGATCGGGCCGAGACCGACCCGCCGACTTCCAGCAGTACCTGCGCCACCGGCGTATGGTTCTCGGCGACCGCCCGCATCAGCGCGGTCTGGCCGAGCGCCGCCTCCGTGGCGTCCGGGTCGGCCCCGGCGATCAGGAGGCTCCGCACGACCTGCAGGTTGCCGACCTGCGCGGCGGTCATCAGGGGAGTCTCGCCGCTGGTTCTGGCGAGGTTCGGATTGGCGCCGGCGTCGAGCAGCGCCTGCACTACCGGCAGGCTGCCGTTCAGACAGGCCAGCGCCAGCGGGGTCGTACCGTGGTCGTCGGCGGCGTTCACGTCGGCGCCAGTTTCCAGCAGCAGCGTGACCAGCGGCAGGGTGTCGCGGTGGGCCGCCCAGTGCAGGGCGGTGGTGCCGTCTCCATACCGGCTGTCGACGCCGGCGCCGGACGCGATCAGGCGCCGCGCGGCGGCGGTATCGGCGTTCCGTGCCGCCGTGATCAGCGCGGGGCCGTCAGCGGGCGTTTGCGCGGACGCCGTCAGCGCCGTCGCCAGACTCAGCAGGACGCCGCCGCTCAGGAGGATGGTCGAAGTGCGCATCTGCAGTGTCCTTGACTCGCCGTTGGCGACCTCATGATAATTCACCTGTACCGCTTATATCACCTGCACTGCCCCGGAGCACGATCCGGCGCGGCGCGCCGCCAGCCGATGACACATCTCCGACATCTTCTGCCGCTCGGCGTGGCGGTCCTGTGCGCGGGACCCGGCGCCGTGGCGGCGCAGACCGCCGCTGCGGCGGAAGAGGGTCAGGCGCTGATCCGGCGGCACTGTGTCGGGTGTCACAACGATCGGACGCTGGCAGCCGGATTGTCGCTCCAGCAGGTCGATGCGGCCGCTGCCGGCACGGACGCCGTCGAGACCGAACTGTGGGAAAAGGTGGTGCGCAAGCTGCGGACGCGCGCCATGCCGCCGCCCGGCCGGCCGCGCCCCTCCGACGCGGAGTACGAGGTGCTGGCGGGCGGTCTGGAAGCGGCCCTCGACGCCGCGGCCGGCGCCGCGCCCAACCCGGGCCGGCGTCCGGCGGTGCACCGGCTCAATCGCGCCGAGTACGCCAACGCCATCCGGGATCTGCTGGCCCTGGAGATCGACGCACGGTCGTTGCTGCCGGCAGACGATTCCGGCTACGGGTTCGACAACATCGCCGACGTCCTGTCGGTGTCGCCGATGCTGACCGAGCGGTATCTGTCGGCCGCGCGCAAGATCAGCCGGCTGGCGGTGGGCGATCCCTCGATCGCGCCGGCCACCGAGATCTTCGCGGTGGACAAGTATCTGAAACAGGATGCGCGGGTCAGCGACCACCTGCCGTTCGGGTCACGGGGCGGACTGGCGGTGCGCCATACGTTCCCGGTCGACGGCGAGTATGTCGTCAAGGTCTATCTCGCGCGCACCTATGACGGCCGGTTGCGCGGGCTGGCCAATCGGCACGAACTGGAGATCAGGCTCGACGGGACGCTGGTCGAGTCCCTTGCGGTCGGTGGGCCGCTGGTCGACGACGACGGCAACCCCCGGCGGCGCGACTATCGCAACTCGCCGGACGATGGGCAGGAGGTGCGCTTCAGCGTGCCGGCCGGTCTGCACCTGCTTGCCGTCAGTTTCGTCGACCAGGCCGCGGTGGCCGAGGGGATGCGCCGCCCGCACTACGCCGTGACGAGCTACGAGTACGCGGGCGACCAGACGGTCGATCCGGGCGTGGGCCGGGTCGAACTGCGGGGTCCCTACAACGTCACCGGACGCGGCGACACACCCAGTCGACGCGCCATCTTCACCTGCCGCCCCGCGTCCGCCGCCGAACCGTCCGGTCCCGAGGAGAACGCCTGTGCGCGGGAGATCCTGGCCACGCTCGGACGCCGGGCGTTCCGCCGCCCGCTCGACGAAACCGACCTGGAGATGCTGCTCGGGTTCTTTCGCATGGGGCGGGACGACGGCGACTTCGACGCCGGCATCGAGATGGCGGTGCGCCGCGTGCTGGTGAGCCCCGATTTTCTGTTCCGTCGTGAGCGCGACCCGGAGGGGCTCGCGCCGGGCGCGCCGTACGCCATCTCCGAACCGGAGCTGGCGGCGCGGCTGTCCTTCTTCCTCTGGAGCAGCATTCCGGATGACGAGCTGCTCGATCTGGCCGAGCGGGGCGAGTTGCGCCGGCCGGGGGTGATCGAGGCGCAGGTGGCGCGGATGCTCGCCGATCCGCGGGCGCGCGCCATCGTCGACAACTTCGGCGGGCAGTGGCTGTATCTGCGCAACATGGCGCTGGTGGCGCCCGATCCCTACGCGTTCGCCGACTTCGACGCCAACCTGCGCGAGGCGATGGCGCAAGAGATGGCGCTGTTCCTCGACAGTCAGATGCGCGAGGACCACAGCGTGCTCGACCTGATGACGTCTGATCAGACGTTTGTCAACCAGCGGCTCGCCGAGCACTACGGCATCCCCAACATCTACGGCAACCACTTTCGCCGGATTACGGTCGACGGCGATCTCGCGCCGCGGCGCGGGTTGCTGGGCAAGGGCAGCCTGCTGACCGTCACCTCCTATGCCCACCGCACGTCTCCGGTCGTGCGCGGGAAGTGGCTGCTCGAGAACATTCTCGGCGCCCCGCCGCCTCCGCCGCCCCCGGATGTACCGGCGCTGGCGGAGAACGACGACACTGGCGCCCCGCCGCGGTCGGTGCGCGAGCGGCTGGAGGCGCATCGCGCGAATCCGGTCTGCGCGAGCTGCCACCGCGTGATGGATCCGCTCGGGTTCGCCCTGGAGAACTTCGATGCCATCGGCCGTTGGCGGACGACGAGCGAGGCGGGGACTCCGGTGGATGCCGGGGGCGAGCTGGCCGACGGAACCCCGGTGAGCGGCCCGGCGTCGCTGACGGCGGCGTTGCTCAGGCGGCCCGAGAATTTCGTGACCACTGTCACCGAGAAACTGCTCACTTACGGCCTGGGACGCGGTGTAGAGTACTATGATGCCCCGGCGATTCGCCGCATCGTGCGCGAGGCGGCGGCTGACGAATACCGCTGGTCGGCGCTCATCGCGGGCATTGCCCGCAGCGTGCCGTTCCAGATGAGAAGAGGTCCCGCGTCATGATCATCACCAGGATGGCGTTACCCCGTCGAACGTTTCTGCGCGGCATGGGCGCGGCCCTGGCGCTGCCGTTGCTCGACGGCATGGTGCCGGCGCTGTCGGCGATGCGGAACACCGCGGCCCGTCCGGTGTCGCGCCTGTACGTCGGCTACGTGCCGAATGGCGTGATCATGGACAAGTGGACCCCGGCCGCCGAGGGGGCCGGGATCGAACTGCCGCAGACGCTGGCGCCGCTCGCGCCGTTTCAGCAGCAGTTGACGGTGGTCAGCGGGCTGGCCAGCGAGCCGATGTTTCCGTTGCCGGGCGAGGGCACCGGTGACCACGTGCGCGCCGCGGCGGCGTTCCTGACCGGTGTGCATCCGAAGAAAACCGAGGGGCCCGACATTCGCGGCGGCACCTCGATGGACCAGATCGCGGCGGCGAAGATCGGCCAGGTTACCCAGCTCACGTCGCTGGAGCTCAGTCTCGACCCGAACGAACTGATCGGCGCCTGCGAGGCCGGCTGGAGTTGCGCCTACGCCAACACACTCTCCTGGCGCAACCCGACGACGCCGCTGCCGATGGAGAATCAGCCGCGCGCCGTCTTCGAGCGGCTTTTCGGGGATGCGGACGACACCAGCCAGACCGCGCGGCTCGCGCGCATTCGCGAGGATCGCAGCATTCTCGACTCGCTGGTGCACGAGGTCGACAGCTTCCGCGCCACCCTGGCGCCCGGCGACAGGGACAAGGTGAACCAGTATCTCGACGCCATTCGCGACATCGAGCGCCGGATCCAGGTGGCGGAAGCGCAGAGTGACGTCGATCTGCCGGCGCTGGCGCGGCCCACCGGCGGGATTCCCGACACCTTCGCCGAGCACGCGCGCCTGATGTTCGATCTGCAGGTCCTGGCGCTGCAGACCGACATGACCCGCATCATCACGTTCATGATGTCGCGCGAGGTCAGCCCGCGCACCTATCCGGAACTGGGTATTCCCGATCCGCACCACGGTCTCTCGCACCACCAGAACAACCCGGCGCAGATGGAGAAGTTGTCGAAGGTGAACCTGCACCACATCGAGCAGTTCGCGTATTTCCTCGACCGCCTGCAGTCGACGCCCGATGGCGACGGCACCCTGCTCGACCACATGCTGATGCTCTACGGTTGCGGCATCAGCGACGGCAATCAGCACCTGCACGTGAATCTTCCAATTCTGCTGGCCGGCGGCGCGAGCGGTCGCCTGACCGGCGGGCGTCACGTCCGCGTGGCGGAGGGCACCCCGCTGACCAACCTGCAGCTCACGCTGCTCGACAAGGTCGGTGTCCCGGCAGAGCAGCTTGGGGACAGCACCGGGCAGATCAAGGTCCTGACGGGCGTGTGACCGGCGGGCGGGCGGCCGGCGTGCCGCCGAAACATCAGGAACAGGACGCGGGTGACCGCCCTGTGCCGACGCTGTCATGACCGCACCACCGAAACGCGCAGATTCGATCCGCCGCGCGGTGATCGAGACGCGGCGTGGTGCGTCCGAGCCGGCCCCTGCCGCCCCGCCGGTGACCGCGGCGCCGCCATTACCAGCCGAAGATGACGTCGATCTGCATGATTCCGAGCTTTATATCAACCGCGAACTGAGTTGGCTCGAGTTCAACGAGCGCGTGCTGATCCAGGCGCAGGATCCGTACCACCGGTTGCTCGAACGGGTGAAGTTCCTGGCCATCGTCGGGACGAATCTCGACGAGTTCTTCATGGTCAGGGTCGCGACGTTGAACCGCAAATTCCAGGCCGGCAGCACGGACGTGTCGCCCGACGGGCTGAGCACGGCCGAGCAGTTGACCGCGATCCGCCGCAGAGTCAGACGGATGATGGCGGAACAGGCCCGTTGCTGGTCCGAGATGCTACGGCCCGAGCTGGCCGAGCACGGGGTCCGGTTTCTCGAACCGGCCGACTACACGGAGGCGATCGGCGCCTATTTGCGGCACTACTTCCAGCACAACGTGCATCCGGTGTTGACCCCGCTGGCGTTCGATCCGGGACATCCGTTCCCGTTCATCTCGAACCTCAGCATGAATCTGGCGGTGGCGGTGCGGCACGAGGGGCGCACACGGTTCGCGCGGGTCAAGCTGCCGCCCGTCCTGCCGCAGTTCATTCAGGTGCCCAACCACGTGAGCGGGCAGCCCGGGCACACCTTCGTGTTCCTGTCCGACATCGTGAAAGCGGGGCTCGACCTGCTGTTTCCCGGCGTCGACGTCGCCAGTGCCTATCTCTTCCGGATTATTCGCGACACCGACATGGTGATCCAGGAGGATGAGGCGGACGACCTGCTGGAGACGGTCGACCGGTCGCTGAAGCGGCTGCGGTGGGGCGAGCTTTCGCAACTGCTCGTCGAGTCCGACATGCCGGCCCGGGTGCTCGACATCCTGATGGAGAATTTCGAGATTCATGAGGACGTGGTCGAGCGCACCGCCGACCCGATGGCCTACGGAGACTGGATGGAGCTGACAAAGCTCAATCTCCCGCAGCTCAAGGACACGAGCTTCTCGCCGCGCGTGATCTGGGGGGAGAACGATTTCGACACGGTCTTCGAGCAGATCCGCGAGCGGGACCACCTGGTGCACCATCCGTTCGACTCGTTCTCGTCCGTCGAGACGTTCCTGCGCGCCGCGGTCGAGGATGCCCAGGTCGCCGCGATCAAGATGACGCTGTATCGCATCGGCGCCGACTCGCCGCTGATCGACCTGCTCGTCCAGGCTGCCGAGGCCGGCAAGCAGGTGGCGGTCCTGGTCGAGTTGAAAGCCCGCTTCGACGAGCGCAACAACATCGCCTGGGCCCACCGGTTGGAGTCGGCCGGCATTCATGTCGTGTACGGGATGCTGAACCTGAAGACGCACTGCAAGCTCTGTCTCGTGGTGCGTCACGAACAGGACGGCATCAGAAGCTACGCGCATGTCGGTACGGGGAACTACAACGCGTCGACCGCCAAGATTTACACCGACGTGGGAGTGTTCACGGCGCGCCCCGCGCTGATCGACGAGGTGGCCGAGATCTTCAACTATCTGACCGGGTATTCGAATCGCCGGGACTACCGGCAGCTTCTCGTCGCGCCGCTCAATCTGCGCAGCCAGATGACGGCGCTCATCGAGCGCGAGGCGGATCATGCGCGGCGCGGCCGGCCGGCGCGCATCATCATCAAGAACAACTCCATTGCCGACCCCGAGATGATCCGCGTGCTGTATGGCGCGTCACGCGCCGGCGTCAGGATCGATCTGATCGTGCGCGGGGTGTGCTGCCTGCGTCCAGGGATTCCCGGGGTCAGTGACAACATCACCGTGCGGTCGATCGTCGGGCGGTTTCTGGAGCACTCGCGGATCTACCACTTCGACAACGACGGTGATCCCGAGCTGTTGATCGGCAGCGCCGACCTGATGGAGCGCAACCTCGACCGCCGGGTCGAGACCCTGTGCTACGTCCGCGATCCGGCGGTCGCCCGTCGTCTCCGGCTCGGGGTGATCGACACGATGCTCGCCGACACCAGCCGTGCCTTCGAACTCGGGTCAGACGGTCATTACAGCAGGGTCGCCGCCGCTGGCGGTGAGGAGGTCGACGCTCAACGCAGCCTCGTCGCCGGCATACCGACTGCGGTCGAGGCATCCACGTTCTGACGCGGGGTGCGTGTCAGTGGTGATGATGGTGATACGCCTCGTGCTCGGCGTGCGCCTTGTCACGCTGAATCCGTTTCGCCGCCTTGCGGGCGAGCCCGAGGTTGCGCTGGCGGGTGCCGTCCGAGCTGACCGACAGGATCGAGAGCAGTTTCTCGAGATCGGTGCTCTGGCACGCAGGGCAGGCCGGGGTGTCTTTCGGCAGCACCAGCAACTCGAACTGCTGGTGGCAGCCTCGGCATTCGTACTCGAAAATCGGCATCGTCCGTCGCCCCTGTGAATTCAGACTTCTGGCAATCTATCACAGCCAGGGGTTGCTAGAACCCACGTTCAACGATGATTCATAGCGCAGGAGGCGCTCCATGACCCTGACCAGTCTGATGCTCGTGCTGCCGATCGTGGCGGCCCAGTCCGTCGTCCCGCCCGGCACCGTGGCCACCGCCGCAGACCTGAAGAAGGCGCTGGCCGATCAGCCGGCCGCGCCGATGACCGTGGCCCGGGTCGAGAACACCGAGACCACGCGCGTGAACCTCATCCACCGGACCGTGCCGCAGAACGCCATCATCCATGCGACCGGCTGGGAAGTGCATCACATCGTCGACGGGACCGGCACCGTCGTCACCGGCGGCCGCGTGGTGCGGTCCACGGGCGCGGACGGCGAACGGGTCGCGAAGATCGAGGATGGCGAGAGCCGGGTGGTCGGCGTCGGAGACGTCGTCATCATTCCGGCCGGCACGCCGCACTGGTACTCGGATATCGACGGCTCGGTGACCTATCTCGAGATCCGCTACGATCCCGGCTCCAACTGACGCCCGGCGGTCCGGGCGCCCGTGGTGACGCCGCGGGGCGTGCACCACGGATGCCCGGCGGGCGCAGGCGGCACGGCACCGGTTACGGCTGTGTCTCGTCCTCGGCCCGTCCCGCTCTGAGGCTGTTCTCGAGGCCGTAGTTGCCTTCGTGGCAGGCGTACTCGAACAACTGATAGGTGTTGTCCCGGTTCAGGGGCATCGCCACTTTCCAGGGCGCCGTGAACGGCCCGGAGTCTTCGATGGTGACCTCGTAGTCGATGGTGTCGGCATCGACGCGGGTGAACCGCTCGACGATCGTCAACTGTTCGCTCTGCTGGATCCCGCGCAGACCGCGGCTCGCGATGTTCGTGCCGATCGTGCCCTGGTCGTTGTAGTTGGCGGTCTCGACGATCAGGGTGTCGCCTTCCCAGCGGCCGCGCGGGTTGCCGTTCCACAGCCGGATGTTCTCTGACAACGGCGGCCGATCATCGAGCGGTATGATGCGCGCCTCGTGAATCATCTCGTAGAAGAGCACCACGTAGCCGGGGGCCTGCAGAATCTGATAGCCGGCGCCGTACCCGCCCGGAAACATGCCGCCCGGTACGCCGCGCGTGATGCATCGTTCCCAGGGCGTGTGGGTCAGCCATCCATCGGTCAGGTTGATGAGGTTGGAGTTTCGCTTGGTGATCGCCTCGGACCGCAATGGCACCCGGCCGTTGGGCGGGTCGACGACCATCGACTGGCGGCGTTCGTTGCGCAGCGCATCTCCGGGGCCGTCGCCCCAGGGCCCCTGCGGTCCCCGCGCGCGCGCCTCGGCGGAGGCGGGTCTGGCGGGGGCGCGCTGCGGCCGGTTCGTGCCGGGAAACCACTCGGCGAGCGGGGCCAGCCGTTCGAGGTCGATGTCGTTCGGCGCTTCGAACGGGGTCGGGTCGAAATTGGTCCAGATACCCTGGATGTCCGGTTGTCCGTCAGGTGTGCGGCCGCTGGAACTCTGCGCCGCGGCCGGTGCGGCGACGGCGATGACCACGGCCACGACCAGGACGAGCAGCGGGCCGGCTACGTGAAAGCGGGTGTTCATTTGCGTTCTCCCTTCGGCCACCGCCGCCTGCGTCAGCGGGGTGGTGTTCACGACACGTGCGCTACAAGCACGTCTGCACCTATAGTACGCACTCTGTCCATGAATGCGACAGAGGAATCTCGCCTGCCGTGTCCGGGCAAGGCGAGAAGAGGGAAAATACCTGTAGGGGCAACCCTTGTGGTTGCCCTGTTCCGCGCAAGACGAGACGTAGGGGCAACCCTTGTGGTTGCCCTGTTCGTCAGCCGGAACACCGCACATCAGCAGAATTCAGCGGGGAAACGCAGAATTCAGCGGGGAAGCGCAGAATTCAGCGGGGAACAGCAGAATTCAGCGGGGAACAGCAGAATTCAGCGGGGAACAGCAGAATTCAGCGGGGAACAGCAGAATTCAGCGGGGAACAGCAGAATTCAGCGGGGAACAGCAGAATTCAGCGGGGAACAGCAGAATTCAGCGGGGAACAGCAGAATTCAGCGGGGAACAGCAGAATTCAGCGGGGCTTTTGCCATGTGCTGCTATACGCAGCTCTGGACGCTGGAGTTGCCGCTGCGCCGCGACATGAGCTACACCATCTACGAGTACGCCTGCCACGAAGGCAACCGCGCGGTGACCGGCATCCTCGGCGGCGCACGCCACGTCGAGCTGCACGGCGACGGCGCCGGGCGATAGCGCCGCGGGCTGCCTGGCCCCCGACCGGGAACACTGAAGGTGTCACGCGAACGGGTCACGGAATGTCAGGGTTTCAACAACGTAACCGGACTGCATGTCCTCGGTGCAGAGCGTCGTGCAGGCGCCATTCAGCGCCGCTCGCACGATGAGCCCGTCCCAGATGGTCAGACGGTGCAGTCGATGGAGATCGATCGCGGCGAGCAGATCCGCTGGGGATAGCGTGACGACATCGAATCGCGAGTAGAGCACGACGCGACGCCTGGCATGCTCGGCGGGCATCCCGAGCTTCCGGGTGGCTGCCGCGAAGAACTCCTGCAGAACCTGGAGGGAGAGGACTCCGCGTCGCTCGCGCATGAGGCGGCGAATCAACTCGCGAGCGCGAGTCCGCTTGCGTGGGATCCTGACATCGTCGGCGTAGATCAGGACGTTCGTGTCGAGGAACTCACGACCGCTCATGCAGTTCCTCGCGCGTCCACGGACCTCGCGAGCGATAGGTATCCTCTGCCCATATCGCGTCCAGCCGATCGAGCACCGAGCCCATGTCGTCGACCCGCGTCAACTCGTCCAGGTAGTCACGGACAAGCTGGTTCACGCTCGTGCCTCGAACGGCGGCGATACGTCGGGCTTCAGCCACGACTCGATCATCGACGGACAACGTGAGGTTCATCGAACACATGTTATGTGCACACGTAATACGTGTCAATTCAGCGGACTCCCGGTGGTGTGCGCGAAGCGGGCCACGGCGCCGCGTGACAAGAGAATCTGGAACGGGTGCACCGATGTCCTGTCAGTCTCGCGCTGTCGTGGCAATCGCCCCGACCGCGGCGAGCGCCCGGTCGATCCCCTGGCGCGAGACATCGAGGTGCGTGACGGCCCGGATTGCCCCTCCGGCGCCGCTCATGCGCACGCCGGCCGCCGCCAGGCGGTCGACGAACTTCCGATTGCTCATCCCGAGTCCGCTGACGTCGAAGAACACCATGTTGGTGTCCGGTTCGGCCGTGCGGACATCGATGCCGTCGATCGCCGCCAGACCGCTCGCCAGCAGACGGGCGTGCGCGTGGTCCTCGGCCAGCCGGTCGACGTGATGGTCGAGGGCATACAGGCACCCGGCCGCGGCAATCCCCGCCTGTCGCATGGCGCCGCCGAAGAGCTGCTTGTAACGGCGCGCCACGGTGATGAAGTCCCGCGTGCCGGCGAGCACCGCTCCAATCGGGGCGCCGAGCCCCTTGGTGAAGTCGATCCACAGGCTGTCCACCTCGGCCGCGAACGCCGCGGCCGAGACCCCGCTCGCCACGCAGGCGTTCATCAGCCGGGCGCCGTCCATGTGCAGCGGCACGTCTCGCGACCGCGCGCAGGCCGAGACGGCGGCGAGCTCGTCCAGCGACCAGACGGCGCCGCCGCCGAAGTTGTGCGTCTGTTCGATGCAGACGAGCCCGGCCGCCTGGCCGTAGGGCGCCGGCACGGTGGTCACCCGGTCCATCGCCGCGTCGAGTTCGGCCGGCGTGAAGATGCCGCGATCGGTACGGATCGGCTCCACCAGCACACCGGACGCGAGCGCAGCCCCGCCCGACTCTGCCCGGATGACATGCGCCATCCAGTCGGCGACAATCGCATCGCCCGGCCGGGTGTGCGTCTTGACCGCCACCAGGTTGCACATCGTGCCGGTCGGAAACCAGAGCGCCGCCGCTTTGCCGAGCAGCGCCGCGACCCGCTCCTGCAGGCGGGTGACCGTCGGGTCCTGACCCTTCTGCTCGTCGCCGACCTCGGCCGCCGCCATGGCCGCACGCATGCCGGGGGTCGGCCGGGTTTCCGTGTCGCTGGAGAGCGGAACGACGTTGTCTGTCATCGGTTGCCCATCGCGACGCCGGGTCGCGAGCCTCGTGAAGGCGTCGTTCGTCCGCAGGCGATCCTCAACAGCCCGGTGCAACGCGGGGTTCTACCACGGGCTATCAACGCTGCACGCGCGCGCCGCGTCGGCCTCCAATCCCCAAAGATACCTGATCCGCTGCGACATCGGCGTCAACGTCCCGGTAGCGCGTTGACGTGGCAGCTACTCCGCATTACGCTGCAGCCGAACGGATATCGGTCACGCAGCGCCGGGTGTCGCAGTTGACGAGGCGTAGAGGTTGATTGCGGCGGAGTGCTATCGGGGCTCCACGGGTTCGATTTCTCGATGAGCGCCATGGAGAGGATTGCCACATCGGAAAAGCGACTGGCGGAACAGGAAGGACAACGATGACCGCGACAGCGCTCACCATCGAACCCGCGGACCGCGGCCTCGCCGTGTGCACCCATCTCTCGGGCTTCGCCGGCTATTTCCTCCCGCTCGGCGGCGCAATCGTCCCCATCATCATCTGGATGGTGAAGAGCGACTCGGCCGTGATCGCGGGAATCGCCAAGCAGGCCCTGCTGCTGAACCTGATCGTGATCGTGTTGGCGGCCGCGTCGTTCGTGCTGTTTCTCACGGTCATCCTCATCCCGCTCGTGATCCTGTTCTGGATCGCTCTGGGACTGGCCGCAATCGCGTTGCCCATCGTCGGTGCGATCAAGGCGAGCGAGGGTGAATACTACCGCTACCCTGTCATTGGCCTCCCGCCCGGGTAAGGTGGTCCTGAGCTGATCGGCCGTGGCGGGTCGGGTTCCGCCGCCGGCACGGGTGCTCGACGCGCGTGCGGCGTTCGCCAGGTGTTGAGTTGGAATACCCTTTCCACAGTGGGGGTTGCAACAGGGAAGGCCGCCAATGACCGCGACCAATGGATCAACCGTTCCACAGTGGGGATTGCAACAGGGGAGGCCGCCGATGACCGCGACGAACGGATGCTCTCAAAACGTGTTCGCTCGATGGACGTGCGCCGCCGCGCGGGTGGCGCTCGTGGTGATCCTGGGTTGGGCGGCGGCAGGCGCCCAGGAACGGGAGTTCCAGCCGGTCACCGACGCGATGCTGCAGAACCCCGACCCCGCCGACTGGCTCAACTGGCGGCGCACGCTCGATGGCTGGGGCTACAGCCCGCTCGATCAGATCGACACGGACAACGTCGACCAGTTGCAGCTCGTCTGGGGCTGGCGGTTGGGACCGGGGCTCAGTCAGCCGACGCCGCTCGTCCACGACGGCGTGATGTTCATTCCCAGTCCCCGCAACGTCGTGCAGGCGGTGGACGCCGCGACCGGGGATCGCCTCTGGGAATACCGCCGGCAGTTCGAGGGCTCGACCGAGTTTCTCGATACGGTCGGGTCCGGCATGCGGACGCGCTCGATCGCGATCTACGGCGACAAGATCTACGTCAACACCTCGGACGCCCACATCGTGGCGCTCGACTCGCGCACGGGCGACGTGGCGTGGGATCACACCGTCGCCGACTACAGGCTGGGCTACCGGTATACGAGCGGACCGATCGTGGCGCAGGGCCGGATCGTGGCCGGCATGACCGGCTGCCAGAACTACAAGAACGACGTCTGCTTCATCTCGGCGCACGACCCCGAGAGTGGGGACGAGCTGTGGCGCACGTCGACCATCGCCCGCCCCGGCGAGCCGGGCGGCGATACGTGGGGCGACCTCCCGCTGACGTTTCGCGCCGGCGCCGACTCGTGGATTCCCGGCAGCTACGACCCGCAGACCAACCTGACCTTCTGGTCGACCTCGCAGGCCAAGCCGTGGGCTCGCGTCTCACGCAAGACCGACGGCGACGCGCTCTACACCAACAGCGTGCTGGCGCTCGACCTCGCGACCGGCGAGTTGAAGTGGTACTACCAGTTCGTGCCGGGCGAGACGCACGATTTGGACGACGTGTTCGAGAGCGTGCTCATCGACCACCGCGGGCGGCAGTCCCTGTTCAAGATGGGCAAGCACGGCATCCTCTGGGAGCTCGACCGGGTGACCGGGGCGTTCGTGGCCGCGCACGATCTGGGGTATCAGACTGTCATCGACGTCGACCCGCGGACCGGCCGGACGACCTACCGGCCCGGGATGATCCCGGAGGCCGGCGTCGAGCTCGAGTTCTGTCCCGACTTCGGCGGCATCAGGAACTGGCGCGCGAGCGCCTACCACCCGCAGACCCGGGCGCTCTACATACCGATCCACCCGACCTGCGTGCGGGGTGTCTTCACGGAGCTGGAGCAGATAGAGGGCAACGACTACTACGCCAACCGTGGCTGGCTGTCACGCGGGAGCACGGTGCACCCCGCGAGTCCGGACCACCGGGGCCACCTCATCGCGATGGACATCGACACCGGCGAGATCATCTGGCGGCACTCGATGGCCACGCGGCCGGGCGCGGCGGCCCTGACCACGGCGGGCGGCCTGGTGGTCGGCGCCGACTCCGACCGGCATCTGTTCGTCCACGACGTGGAAACGGGCGAGGTCCTGTTCCAGACGCGGCTGCCCGCCTCGGTGCAGGGCTTCCCGATTACCTACGCGGTCGATGGCCGGCAGTACCTGGCGGCTCCGGTCGGCGGCGACCGGTCCAACGCAATTTACGTATTCGCGCTCCCCGCACGCGCCGCCACTGCGACGAGGTAGACGCGCCCTGCGCGTGAGCGGGCCAGTCGGCGCCGGCCAGCCACGTTCGGCAGCGGTCCACTGGCGCAAGTACGCCTGCGTGCGGTCGTCCTTGCTCTCGCCCCGACGGAACGACACGATGTCGATGCGGTTGCGTTCGGCGTGGCGCTTGATGGCAGCGACGAAACGCTGCGTGATCGGCGCTATCAGCACCGACGACGGCACCAGGATCAGGGAATTGACGAGGCTGAAGACCGCCGCGTTCGCTCCGATCTCGATTCCCAGCGTCAAGACGACGATCAGAGCGAAGCCCCGATTTCTCAGAAGTCCGCGCACGGTGTATCGCACGTCGCGGACGATCGATTCGAGCATCGGAAACACCGCCGGCTCCCTGAGCGATTCCTTGATCTGCGTGACCCCGCCGAACTTCGCGCGCGCCATCCGGCGCGCCTCGGCGGGAGACATGCAGACACGGAGCTTGACAACTGGTCAATGACTCTACATGGTTTCAATGATCAACAATCGATTCATTGGACGGTCTCATGAAACAGATTTCCTCGACCATGACCCAGCGAGGCCAGGTCACGCTCCCGGCTGAAGTGCGGCGACTGTTGGGGGTGAAGCCCAGGGACAAGGTCACCTTCACCATCGACGGTGGTGAAGTGCGCCTGGAAGCACCCCCCTTCAGCCTGGAGTCGGCCTTCGGATCCGTGCAGCCCTCGACAAGACCGGAGGACCTCGACGGCATTACCCGGGCGGCCAAGGACGCCAAGGCCGAGCAGACCGCACGGGAGCTGTACAAGACGTGAGATTCCTGGATACGAACGTCATCCTTCGGTATCTGACCGGGGATGACGACTCCAAGGCCGGGGCGTGCTACCAGCTCTTCCAGCAGGTTCGGCGCGGCGAGGAGGAGCTGTATACCTGCGAGACCATCATCGCGGAGGTGGCATACGTGCTGTCTTCGTCTCGCGGGCCGTACCGACTGAACCACGACGAGATTCGAACCCGGTTGTTGCCGATCCTGACCCTGCGCGGCGTGAAGCTCTCACAGAAGCACCTCTTGCTCCGCGCTCTCGATCTCTACGCTGCATCCCCGTTTTTCGATTTCGAAGATGCGCTGGCCGTCGCGCACATGGAGCAACGGGGGATCACCGAAATCGTCAGCTACGACCGAGACTTCGACCGCATCGCCGGACTCGAACGAACCGAGCCGTAGCGCCGCCGTTACCCCTCAGGCAGCGCGAACGCGACGAGCCGCGCGTCGGGGCCGGCGCCGGTGGCGATCAGGATGAACTGCCGCCCGGCGCGCGAGCGGTAGGTCATCGGGTTGCTGCTGGTCCGGAACTCGGTCGCCATGCGTGTCACCTCGCGTCCGGTGGCGGCATCGAATGCGTACAGATACGGGTCGCCGCCGCCAAGGAAGACCAGACCTCCAGCGGTGACCAGCGGGCCGTTGGCGCCCGGCGTGCCGAGGCGGTCGGGCAGGTCGACGCCGCTCAGCAGCGGATGCGCACGCATGATCCGGCTGCCCTCGCCGAACGGGACGCTCCAGGCGATCTCACCCGCGTTCAGGTCGATGGCGACAAGCCGTGCATAGGGCGGCTTGACGAGCGGGATCGGCCCGAGGCGGCTGCGTTCGGTGGGGATGTAGCCGTCGACGACCTGAAAGATGCCGGCCGAACCGCCGCGCGGACAGTTGTTGGTGTAGGGGACGTCCACATCCGGCACGCTCGGATCGATGGCGCAGACCTGGTTGGGCGAGACCCCTTCCGAGGTTCGCACGTAGAGCATGTTGGTGGCCGGGTCGAGCGCCGCGCCGCCCCAGTTGGCGCCGCCGTCGACCCGCGGCCGCTGCAGCGTGCCCCGCAGGCTGGGCGGCGTGAAGAGCGGTCCGAGGCGGTAGGTCTGCAATTCTTCGGTGGCGATGCGGTGGATCTCCGGCGTCAGGTCGTTCGCGTCGTCGAGCGACACGCCCTGCGCGGCGAACGGCGGCGGCTTCGTCGGGAACGGCTGCGTCGGATACGGCACCTCGCCAGGCACGTCGGTCTCGACATCGACCGCTCGTTCCTCGATGGGCCAGACCGGCTCGCCGGTCACCCGGTCGAACACGTAGGTGAACCCCTGCTTCGACACCTCGGCCACGGCGTCGATGGTGCGCCCGTCGACCTCGAGCGTCATCAGGTTCGGCGCCGACGTGAAGTCGTAGTCCCACAGGCCGTGGTGCACCGCCTGGAAGTGCCACTGGCGCTCGCCCGTGCGCGCGTCGAGACAGACGAGCGACTCGGCGAACAGGTTGGCGCCGAGCCGCCGGCCGCCCCAGTAGTCGCTGCTCGGCGTGCTGGTCGGGATGTACAGCAGCCCGCGCTCCGCGTCGAGCGACATCAGACCCCAGACGTTGGCGTGGCCGGTGAAACGCCAGGAACCGTCCTGCCACGTGTCGGCGCCGAACGCATCGTTCGACTGCGGCACCGTGTAGAAGACCCAGCGCCGTTCGCCCGTGTGGACGTCGAAGGCCTGGATCGATCCCGGCGTGTCGAACCGCTTCTGGATGCGGTCAGGCACGCGGCTCCCGACGATGACGAGGTCGTCGAAGACAACCGGCGGCGACGTCTGGTCGAACATCTCGTGCGTCACCGGGTTCGGGAAATCCTCGGTCAGCAGCACCTTTCCGTCATCGCCGAAGGAGGGGATCGGCGCGCCGTCGGCCGCGTCGAGCGCATACAGGCTGTCGCGGCTGTTGATGAATATGCGCATGTCGCCGCCCGCGCCCCACACCGCGACGCCCCGGTGCTTGAAGCCGCCCGGGGGCCCGCCGTCCGGCCCGGTGCGCCACGCCTCGGGGTCGAACGCCCAGAGCTGCTCGCCGGTCTCGGCGTCCAGAGCGACGACCCGCGTGTACATCGTCGACACGTAGATGACGTTGTCGATCATCAGCGGCATCGCCTCGAAGCTGCCGGGGCGTGTCCGGAACTCCTGGTTGGGCAGCTCGTTCGGCTCCCACGCCCAGGCGATCTCGAGCTGCTCGACGTTGGAGACGTCGATGTCGGCGACCGGCGAGTACTTGGACGCCGACTGCTCGGCGCCCACGTAGGGCCACTCGACCATGTCGCCGGTGCGTTGCTGGGCGCCCGCCGTCACAACCACCGCGACCACGGAACAGATGACAAGCGCAACTGTGCGGAACTTCATTGCGTGCTCCTGGCAGTTCGTGGTGAAACCCCGCGTTGCACCGAGATCGGTGGTGCGCCCGCTGAGCAAGGCCTGTAGGGGCAATCCTTGTGGCTGCCCTGTTCGTCTGTAGGGGCAACCCTTGTGGTTGCCCTGTTCGTCAGCCGGAACAACGACGCACAGCGGGATGCAGCGTGAAACCGCAGAATTCCGCGGGGAAGCGCAGAATTCAGCGCCGATAGAATGCAGCGGGGCTTTTTCCACGGGCTGCTAGTACTTGTCCAACCGTACCAGTTCGCGGTCGATCATGGCGATGGTCGGACGGCCCGAAGCGGCCATGTTGCGGGCCAGCTCGGTCTGGAGGAGCTCGACGACGGTCTGCACCCCCTCGGCGCCGTAGGCGGCGAGCCCCCACATGGGCGGCCGGGCGACCATGACGGCGGTCGCGCCGAGCGCGAGGCCCTTCAGGACGTCGGTGCCGCGACGGAAGCTCCCGTCGACCAGGATCGGCACGCGACCGTCGACGGCGTCGGCCACCGCCGGCAACACGTCGATAGGCAGGGCGCCGTCGCCGCCCATGAGTCCGCCGTGGTTCGAGACGACCAGTCCGTCGGCGCCCCGCTGCAGCGCCGTGCGGGCGTCGTCGACGCTCATGATGCCCTTGACGACGACCGGCACGTCGACCGCCCGGCTCAACTGTTCGACCACGTCCCAGTTGGTGGCGACGGGGGCGCGATCAGAAGACACGCCGATGGTGACGCAGAGCGCGGCGCAGCCGGCGGCGACGGCGCGCGAGGCGTCGTCCCGGGCGCCCGTGGCGTCGGCGTAGACCTGACACCAGACCGGCTCGCTGCTGGCGGCGACGATCTGGTCGATCGGACGACTCGATTCGCTCGACGCCACCATGACCGCCTTGGCGGCGGCGGCGCCGCGGGCGGTCCCGATCTCGCCGTCGGCGTGCAGGTCGCCCTGGCGGGCCACCGGCCCGACGATGATGGGCGCGAACATCTGATGGCCGAACAGCTCGGTCGTCAGGTCGAGGTCCAGCGCGTAGACCATCAGACGCTGCCGGAAGGTCATCTTGTCGAATGACCGCCGCTGACCGCCGCTGATCGCCTGGTACTGGGCGGGCGGCAGCACGAGCCGGGCCATCGATTCGAACTCGGGCACGTTGACCAGCTCGAGCACGGGCGCCACCCGATCTGCCGGCGGTCCGCCGCCGGCCTGACCCTGTGCGGAGGAGGATCCGGCCACGAAGGCGCCGAATCGTCGCAAGGATTCCCGTCTGTCGACTGTCATCTCGGATCACCTCTACGGGAAGTTCGTCTTCACGAGGCCGCGGTGGATCTGGCTGAGGGAGGCGACGCCGGCCGTCGCCATCGCCTGCCGCAACTCGGCGTTGACCAGTTCGAGCACCTTCTGGGCCCCCGCTTCACCGAACGCCCCCAGGCCCCAGCGCGAGGCGCGGCCGAGGCACACGGCGTCGGCGCCCAGGGCCAGCGCCTTCAGCACGTCGGTACCGCGGCGGAAGCCGCTGTCGATCAGCACCGGCACCCGGCCATCCACCGCCTGGACCACCTCTTCGAGCACCTCGAGGCTCGATGGTCCGTAGTCGAGCGCCCGCCCGCCGTGGTTGGAGACCACGATGCCGTCCACACCGTGTTCGAGACATCTCTTCGCGCCCTCGCCGGTGAGAATCCCCTTCGCCAGCATCGGCACTTCGCACATGGGCCGCAGGTCGTCGAAGAGCTGCCATTCGTACCACAGCCGGCCGGCCCCGACCCGATACGGATTCGGTGGATTCCGCGGCGTGCGGCGGGTCACCTGGCGCACCGCGCCGCCGGTATGGCGCACGTGCAGATCCCGTTCGTAGAATGAGGCCTGCTGGTCGATCGTCACGACGATGGTCTGGGCGCCCGCCTCCTGTGCGGAGTCGAGCGCCTCGCGATTCGGGTCGAGCTCTCTGGTCGCGTAGCGCTGGAACCAGAGCGGTCCCTGCGCGTCTTCGGCGATGCGCGGAAAGGGAAAGCTCGAGACGTTGCTCACGATCATGGTCGTCGACATGGTCGTGGCGGCCCGGTGCATCCCCAGCTCGCCGTCCGGGTGCAGATCTCGTTGGCGCGCGGTCGGCGCAAGCATGATCGGGCTGGGCATGGCGTGCCCGAACAGCTCGGTCGACGTGTCGACATCGGCCGGGTCGACTCCGCCGCCGCCGATCAACTGGACCCAGTCGAACGCGTCGCGATTGCGATAGAGCGTGAACTCCGACTCGGTGCCATGCGCCGTGTAGTCGTAGATCGCGAGCGGGACGTTGGCGCGGAAGATCGGCTCGAAATCGAATACGTCCCGTATCTCGTCGAAACCCATGAACCGGCGATGGGGGCCGAGCGGCCAGGGGTCGCGCTGTGCGTGCAGCAGGGGCGAGGCCGCCAGGAACGAACCCAGTCCCGCCAGCGCCTGACGGCGCGAGAATCCCCGGCGCCATTCCTGTTCAGCTTTTCCCACGATGGCTCTCCTCAAGAGGACTCGTACAGCATGAGCGTTGCAGATCCCGGTTGGTAAAGCGGATGAACCGGTTCGCCGGTCTTGTTCAAGTCGAGGCAGTATAAATCGAAATCGGAGAGCATCGTTCGGACATCCCGGGAACGCCCCCGGTAAGCGCCGTGGTTGCCCCAGGCGGCGACGATGACGCCGGCGTCAGAAGCGAGTCGTTGTATCCACCTGTCACTCTCCCGGCCAACGGGAGACCGATCGCGTTTCATCTCGTCCGGCGCGGTCGCGCAACGGGCGAACAGGTTGGTCATGACCAGCCCGCCGTGTCCCCAATCGCGCGCAAAGCGGACGCAGCGCCTGACGGTGGGGTCATCGTCCGTTTCATCGGCAGTCGACGGATTCAAGCCGATGAACATGGCGGGACGTCTGGATGCATCCCAGAGTCTCCACAGGGCATACCGATATTTCCGGCACTCGCAAAACGCCGCGCCGGTGCGGGCTGCTAGCAGTCCGTGGTGAAACCGCGCGTCGCACCGGTCGAATGCAGCGGGGCTTTTGCCACGGGCTGCTAAATCAGACCGGCGGCCCATAGCACGTACACCATCGCCATCGCCGCAATGCCGTTCACCAGCGTCACGCCGCCGAACGACAGCAGCGCCGCCTTGAGCGACATGCGGGACAACGACGCGCAGACCCAGAAGTAGCTCGAGTTGACGTACTTGATGATCATCGACCCGGCGGCGCCCGCCAGCATGGTCGCCTCGGGGCTCAGCCCCAGCGTGTCCATCATCGGCGCGGCGACCGAGGCGGCGGTGATCACCCCTACCGTGGTCGATCCGGTGATCATGTTGCCCGCCACGCCGAGCACGAACGGCAGGAAGATGGCCGGCAGTCCGGTGGCCGCCACCGCATCGGCGATCGCGTCGACCGCCGGGGTCTCACGCAGAATCTGGCTGAGCGCGCCGCCGAGCCCGGTGACCATGATGATCATCGCCGACGCTCGCAGCGCGTCTTCGATCCATGCGCCGGTCCGCGCCCTCGTCTGGTCGGCGTGCGTATTGCGGTAGGCCAGCAGGATGCCGATGCCGAGCGCGACCACCGGCCAGCCGAGGTAGAGCATCGCCGCGTTGACGACATGGTCCGGTGGCAGCGCGAACGCCGCCACGCTCTGGCCCGCGATGAGCGCCAGGGGGATGAGAATCGGGGCGTAGGCGCGCCAGGTCGACGGCAGCTCCGACTCGCGTCCCTGTTCGATGAACGATTGACCGACGAACTCCTGCGACGGGGGCGAGTCGATGTGCGGCCCGACGAGGCGCGCATACAGCCACCCGGCGAGCGACGCGACCAGCGTGACGATACCGCCGAACAGGATGACTTGGCCAATATCGGCGCCCACCAGCGCGACGGCCGCGAGCGGTCCCGGGGTCGGCGGCACCATGGCGTGCGTCAACTGCATCGCACCGACCAGCCCGGTGGCCATGACGCTCATGTTGAGACCGCTGTTGAGCGCCGCCGAGTGCACGAGCGGGTTGAGAATGACGTAGCCGACATCCGAAAAGATCGCCAGCCCGATGACGAAGCCGCTCAACGTCAGGGCGAGCGGCATGCGGGCCTCGCCGACCCAGCGGATCATCGATTCGGTGATCCGCTCGATGCCCCCCGTATGTTTCAGCGCCTCGCCCAGAATCGATCCGAGCACGATCACGACCGCGATGCCCTGGATGGTGCGGCCGAATCCCTGCTCGAACGCGTCGATGAACGCCTGCCGGTCGAGACCGGGAATCAGCGCGAACAGCACGATCGGCACGAGCAGCGCGAGGAACACGTGCCACTTGAAGCGGGTGATCAGCAGGAAGAGCAGGGCGACCACGGCGATCAGGCCGCCGATGGCGACGAATGCGCTCTCGGTAATCATCGGGACAGGCGCCGGTTCGGGTGACGAGGCGAGTGTCTCTCACAAACGCGCACGGCGTCCACTGTTCCACCGAATTCCTCCGGGCGTGACGCCGTCCGCCGGGTGGCCCGCCGGCGCCGGGTGGACGGCAGTGGGTACGTAATGCTCCCTCCTGGTGCGGGTCGCGCCGGCCGGTACGCGGCATTGTGACGACTGGTCCCGATGAACCCCGGAATCGAGAGATGTAGATAGCTATGATAGTAGTAAACTATGAACTAACCATGGAGACGTGATGAAGACGACGTATGCTCGACAGGAACCGGTCGACCCGACCGCTGTTCGGCGTGTTGTAGGCGGCGACGCAACGAAGTCGGACAAGATCCGGGAGTTGCACCGGCTGGGCATGCGGACCGCGGACATCGCACGAGCGCTCGATATCCGTTATCAATTCGCGCGGAACGTACTGGCGCGCGACGAACGCCGCACGGCACCTGCGACGCAGTTCTCCGCGTCCGAGCGCGATCGCGTCACCGCGCTCACCAGGGGGCTCAGTACCAAGGCGGCCCGGATTCGCGCCCTGGCCGCCGCCGGCCTTGACCGGTCGTACGTTGCGAACGCACTTGGTCTGAGCTATCAGCACGTCTACAACGTCCTGTCGGCTGGCGCCCCGCTGGCCGACCGGGTGGCGGACGCCGGGACGAACATGGCGAACGCCGGCCCTGATGCGTATCCGACCGCGGTCGCCGTGCCAGACCCGCCGGACGACGAGGCTCCCGGTCCGGATCCGGTCCGAGCGGTCGTCGAATCCGAAGGACGTGTCGCCATTCCGCCGGCCTTCCTCGACGCGCTTCGACTCTCGGAGGGTGATTCCATCGTGCTCAGTCTGGAGGGCGACGAGCTGCGCGTCTACGGCCAGGGCGCCGCGATCCGGCGCGTGCAGCGTCTGGTTGCGCAGCATGTCCCGGCCGATGTCAGTCTTGTCGACGAACTCATCGCGGAGCGACGGCGTGAGGCGCAGCGTGAAGTTGATTGATGGCTGATTACTTCATCGATACGGAGCGACGTCGTGGGGCGAAGCGTGAAGTTGATTGATGGCTGATTACTTGATCGATGCGGAGCGACCCCGTTGGGCGCAGCGGAAAGTCGATTGATGGCTTATTACGTCATCGATGCGTCTGCGATCCTCGCGATCGTCAGGAACGAGCCGGGCGCCGAAGTCGCGCGAGTCCGGATTGCGCGCTCGGTCGTGTCCACGGTGAACATGGCGGAAGTGGGAACGAAGCTCGTTGACTGGGGCATGTCCAGCGCCGCGCTGCGCCGCGTCATCGTCAATCTTGGTGTCGAGGTCCGGTCGTTCGACGCCAGCCAGGCCGTTGCGACCGCAGAATTGCGCACTGCCACGCGCAGCTTCGGACTGTCGCTTGGCGACCGTGCCTGCCTGGCGCTGGCGCAGTCGACCGGATTGCCGGTGCTGACTGCCGACAAGGCCTGGCGCGCCGTCGGCCTGGATGTCGAGATCGAAGTGATTCGATAGCGCGTTCCTGATCGACGGCAAGCAGGCTCGAGTGATGCGCCTCACTGACTGGCAGGCAGGTGGCCGTCTGCCTCAGCCGCGTGATTTTTACTCGTAACGCTGTTACTCTCTCGCGACCACTATTCGTGAATTGATTCGGCGACCATGATTCCGGTCACCCAGGACCTTCTCGACCAGATGGTAAGAGCCATCGTGGACGAGGTCGAGCCCGAACAGGTCATCCTGTTCGGATCCCGCGCGCGGGGCGATGCGCGGTCGGACTCGGACGTTGACTTGATCGTAGTGGAGTCCGAGTCGTTCGCGGAGGGTCGATCCGCCTACCGTGAGGAGGTTCGTCTCTGGAATGTGTTGGGGCGGTTTGACGTGGCCGCGGACGTGCTGGTCTACAGCCATGACGACGTCACGTACTGGCGGGATTCGCTGAATCACGTCCTGGCGCGCGCTTTGCGTGAGGGACGGGTACTTTATGAACGATCGCAAACAAGCCGAAGTTCTGCTCAGGGCGGCTGAGCGCGACGTCAAGACGCTGCTGCTTATCGGTGACGCCCCGGACCTCGACGAGGTCGTGGGATTTCATGCGCAACAGGCTGCCGAAAAGCTGATTAAGGCGTGGCTTGCGGTCATCGGGGAATTGTATCCGGTGACACACGATCTCAGTCGCTTGCTGGATGTGTTGACGGCGCGAGGGGAGGATACTGGGCGTTTCCACGATCTCGTTGAGTACACGCCGTTTGCAGTTCGATATCGATATGGCAGTAACCGGTCACGAGCTCGACCGGAAAATCGTGATGAGACGTGTTGAAGCGTTAATGGAACACGTCCGACGACTGCTGGCGGAGGCAGAGTAGTCGGGGAACGAGCCAGTCCATGCGGACGTGATCGCCGGAGCCGATGCGGTAGATGAGCCGACTCGCTTGTGCCCGCCGCAATGGCGTGTTCGCCGTCGTTCCTCTTGATCCCGACACCGCTCCTCCTCGCATCACGTCGGGGCGATTGGCGATATTGCTGCAGGTCGAGACCGGAGCTTGGCTCGCGGCCGCCGATCACTTATCCTGCACGCATCGGAAGATTCTGAGAGGACGATGACGTGATCAGCCGACAAAAGATCGTTCGCGGGGGTGCGCTCGCCGCGGTCTGCGGGCTGCTCGGTGCGGCCGGGGCGCAAGCGCAGTCGGTGCGGGTCGAGCGGTTGCTGGATCGGCCGATCATCAGGCCCGATCTGCATCCCAGCATCGGTCAGAACATTCAGGGACCGTCGTTGATCCGCGTGCCGGAGTGGGTCGAGGGCAGGCTGGGGCGGTACTACCTCTATTTCGCCGACCACAAGGGCCGCTACATCAGGCTGGCCTATGCTGACGACCTGCGCGGTCCCTGGCAGATTCACCCGCCGGGGAGCCTGCAGATCGCCGATTCGCATTTCCTGACCGATCCACCCGAGATCTCGGACGAGGAGGTGGAACGGCTGACCGCGTCGCGGGCGCGCAGCGGCGGCGCCGCCATCTCGCACGACGCGCGCACCGAGGCGACCACCCCGCACATCGCCTCGCCGGACGTGCACATCGACGAGGCGAATCGGCGCATCGTCATGTATTTTCACGGCCTCGACGGGGTGAGCCGGCAGGTGTCCCGGGTGGCGACCTCGACCGACGGCATCACGTTCTCGGCGCGGCCCGAGCGGCTGGGGCGCACCTACATGCGGGTGTTCCAGCACGACGGGTATACCTATGCGATGTCGATGCCGGGGCAGTTCTACCGCTCGAGGAACCCGCTCGGGGGGTTCGAGGAGGGACCGCGGCTCTTCAACCCCCGGATGCGCCACTCGGCGCTGTTGCAGCGCGGGAACACCCTGTTCGTGTTCTGGACCCAGGCCGGTGACGTCCCTGAGCACGTCAAGCTGAGCACCCTCGATCTGTCGGGTGACTGGAGCGGGTGGTCGGAGACGCCCGGCGTCGAGGTGCTGCGTCCGGAACATCCGTGGGAGGGGGCCGACGCGCCGCTCGAGCCGTCCGTGCGCAGCACGGCCTATGGACACGTGAACCAGCTTCGCGACCCCGCCATTTTCGAAGAGGATGGCCGGGTCTTTCTGTTGTACGCGGTGGCCGGAGAGAGCGGCATCGCGATCGCCGAAGTGCATCTCGAGGGTTGACCCGGACAAGTCGGGGCTCGCTGTCGTGTGAGTGGAGGGCAGGAATGACTGACAAACATTGGATGAAACGTGCCGGCCTGGGGATTGCGATGCTGTCGCTCGTCATGGCCGCCGCCTGCGGCGGCGGCGAGTCGATGGCGCCAGAGGCCGAGATGGAGATGGCCGAGAGCGGTACGAACAGCGACTGGGTCGATCGCCAGTTGCCGAATCCGACCGGCGAGGCGATCCTCGATTGGGCGGCGCTGCCCGATGACCGCGAGTGGGGGTCCACGGCGGGGATCGATATCGGTCCCGATGGCCACGTCTGGGCGTACGACCGCTGCGGCGGCCTGGCGCTGGCGGGCGGCTGCGAGGAGAACTCCGACCGCGACCCGATCTTCAAGTTCAACAAGGACACGGGAGAGATCATGGCGGCCTTCGGTGCGGGGTTGATGGTGCTGCCGCACGGGCTGCACGTGGATGACGACGGCAACGTCTGGGTCACCGACTCGCAGGGCAACGAGTCGGGCACCAAGGGGCACCAGGTGATCAAGTTCAGCCCCGAGGGCGAGGAGCTCATGCGGCTCGGCACGGCGGGGCAGCCGGGCAGCGGTCCGGGTCAGCTCAACGAACCGTGCGACGTGATCACAGCGCCGAACGGCGACATCTTCGTGTCGGATGGGCACAGCGGGCAGGGCGCAAATCCGCCGCCTGGGGCGACCGGCCGCATTCTCAAGTTCGACAGCGAGGGCAACTTCATCAAGGAGTGGGGCGAGATCGGCTTCCGCCCGGGGCAGTTCCGGACGCCGCACGCCATGGAGTTCGACTCGCAGGGCCGGCTGTACGTCGCCGATCGCGGCAACCACCGCATCCAGATTTTCGATCAGGAAGGGGAGCTGCTCGATACCTACATGCAGTACAGCCGTATCAGCGGGCTGTTCATCACCGCCGACGACACGCTCTACGCCATCGATTCGGAATCGGGCGTCGGGAACCACCCCGGCTGGAAGACCGGCGTGCGGATCGGACCGGCGGGTGAGGATCGCCTGACGGGGTTCGTACCGCCCCATCCGCACGAGACGCGAGTGCTGCAGGGGGTGGCCGGCGAGGGTGTGGCGGTCGATGGCGACGGGAACATCTACGCGGCGGAAGGTCCGGGGTCTCGACCGACCGCCGGTGGCGGCATCACGAAGTACGTGGCGAACTAGCTGTTGCGCCGCCGGCCGGGTCCCCGGCCGGCGGCGCGCGGTGTCTTCCGGCGCTCGCCGGAGCCGTCGGACTATTCCAGAATGGCCTGATACGCGAGGTTGCGGGAAATGCCCTGGACGTTGCCGACCGCGCGTCCCTGGTGCTGGATCATGCCGACGAACACGAAGTCTTCCACCGGGTCGATCCAGAACCAGGTGCCGGCCGCGCCGCCCCAACTGAACACCCCGGGCGAGTAAGGCTCGCCGGCGGCCGCCGGGTCCATCACGACACCGAAATCGAGTCCGAAGCCTGAGCCCGGCCCCATCGTGCTCAGCGCCTGTTCCTGCAGATGGTTCGTGCGCATCATCGCGACGCTGCGCGGCGAGAGCAGCCGCACCCCGTCGAGTTCGCCACCGTTGAGCACCATCTGGCTGAACCGCATGTAGTCCATCGTCGTGCTGAACAGCCCGCCGCCGCCGGAGGGGCCGGCGGGGGGTATGGTGACGTCGCCGCCGCGGCGGGGCGGCGCGATCGCGCCTTCCGCATCCTGGCTGTGAATCAGGGCGAGCCGGTCAAGTTTCTCTTCCGGCACGTTGAACGCGGTGTCGACCATGCCGAGCGGGCCGAACATCCGTTCCTGCAGGAACTGGTCGAACGGTTGGCCGGACAGTTTCTCGACCAGATATCCCTGCACGTCGACCGCGATGCTGTAGAACCAGCGATCACCCGGCTGATAAAGCAACGGCAGCGTGGCCAGGGTCTCGATCATGCTCTGCAGCGTCTTGCTGGAATCGAGTACGCGCGATTCGCGATACATCCGATCGACCGCGTTGCCGGCGCCGAGACCGTAGGCGAGTCCGGACGAATGCGTCATCAACTCGCGCATCGTCATCGATCGATTCGCGTCCTCGAGTTGCGGCTCTCCGTCGGGGCCGTCACCGGCGTACACCTGCAGGCCTTCGAATTCGGGGATGTAGCGGGTCACCGGGTCGTTCAGCCGCCACTTGCCCTCTTCGTAGAGCATCATCAGCGCCACGCCGGTGATCGGCTTCGACATCGAGTAGATGCGGTAGATCGAGTCGTCGGTCAGCGCGGCGCCGCTCTCGATGTCCTTCGTGCCGGCGAGGCTCGAATGCACGATCTTGCCGTGCCGCGCCATCATCGTGTGCACACCGGCCAGCCGGCGGTCCTCGACGAATTGCCGCATGCCCGCTTCCAGCCGTTCCAGCCGGGCGGACGAGACGCCGACGGTTTCCGGCGCCACGACGGCCAGATCACGCGGGCTCGTAACCTCGTCGGCGAGACCGCCGGCGGCGGTGCTGCAGGCCGCCGACACCAGCGCCAGCAGGACGACGGACAACCAACGCCGATTCGATGTATGTCTCATGAGTGGGTCTCCGATGGCTGTGAGCGCGCTCTGCGCTCGTTCCCGGGTGGCGTCCGGCTGCCTGCGCCGGGCGCGTATTGTGGATTTACGGCGCCAGACGGGCTCGTCCCGCCTGGGCGCAGTGTTCGATCATGTCGAACATGCCCTGTACGGATGCTTCGCCGATGACGAACGGATGCGGGTCGTTCGCGAGGCGGGTCGCCAGCGCGGCGATCTTCTCATCGGCGCCGTCGAAGACCGAGTGGTTCGAGATGATCACGTCGGCGCCGGCGCCGGCTGCTGCCGCCGCGAACTTGCGGGCCGATGCGATGTAGTGCTCGTAGAACTCGGCGTTGTGACGCATGGCGGTGCCGCCCCACAGAGCCGCCACGTGCGATCGACCGCCGTCGCGCACCGGGACCAGGGTGGAGATGGTGCCGGCGGTGTGGCCCGGCGTCAGTACCAGGGTCAACTGCGTGTCGCCGACACTCAGGGTCTGGCCGTCGGTCACGTTCGCGTCGCGCGCCGGCTTCGGCTGGCTGCCGGCGCCAGCCAGCAGCAGGTCCCAATCGGGCGCCGACAGCAGCACGCTGGCGCCGAAACGCCGTTGCAGGGCCTGCGCCCCGCCATAGTGGTCGCCGTGGCCGTGGCTGACCAGCACGTAGGTGATGTCGGCCGGGTCGAGTCCCAGGGTGCGGAGTCCGTCGATCACCTCGGCCTCGACGTTGTAGTCATAGAGCGGATCGATGATGACGATGCCGCCCGATGTCGTCACCGCCCAGGCGTTGAGCGACCTGGTCCCGAGGAAGTAGAGGTTGTCGAACACCTTGGCCGGCTCGGCGTACCAGTCGTCCCGTGCCGGCGGCGCCGGTCGAGCCGGACGGGCCGGTCGGGCTGCGCCGCCAGCCGGGCGCGCCCGCGGCGCCTGGGGCGCCCGGCACAGATACTCGAAGAAGCGCATGTGGTCGGCGCCGGCCGCAGCGCGCGCTGCGGCGACATGACGCTCGACCTCCGGTGATTCAGCCGGTTGCGCGCGCATCGACGCGGTCAACCCGACCGCCAGCGCGACCGCGGCGCACGACGTTGCCGGCAGCCGTATTCGGGTCATATCGCCCTCCGGGCAGGTGGAAGTTTCGATTATTGCAGTATTCAGGCCGACCGGCCACCTGTTTCCCGGGTCGCTCGCACGTCTCGCCTGGCGCTGGCGGGCCCGGCAGTGCGGGTGCGTGACGTGACATGCACCGCAGACGGCCGGACTCAGATAACATGGAACGGATGTTCAGCGCTTCAACGAGACCCACCCACCGATGAGGGCGGCCAGCACCGCCGGTGTCGCCAACCCGCTCCGCCGCAATATCGCGATCATCGCGCACGTCGATCACGGCAAGACGACACTGGTCGATGCCCTGTTGCACCAGAGCGGCGTGTTCCGCGCCAACGAACGGGTCGCGGAACGGGCGCTCGACAATATCGACCTCGAGCGTGAGCGCGGTATCACGATCATGGCCAAGAACACGGCCATCCGCTACGGCGATCTGATCATCAACATCGTGGATACGCCGGGTCACGCCGATTTCGGCGGCGAAGTGGAACGTACCTTCGCGATGGTCGACGGCGTGCTGTTGCTGGTCGACGCGTCGGAGGGGCCCCTGCCGCAGACACGGTTCGTGTTGCGCAAGGCGCTCGAGCAAGGGTTGCCGCCGATCGTCATCATCAACAAGATCGACCGTCACGATGCCCGGCCCACCGAGGTGCTGGACGAGATCTACGACCTGTTCATCGATCTCGATGCCAACGACAAGCAAATCGAGTTCCCGGTGCTGTACGCGAATGCCAAGGCTGGCGCCGCTGCGCTGGATCCCACCGCGCCGGGACGGGACCTGCGACCGCTGCTGGACACGATCGTCAACCGCATACCTCCTCCGGCCGGCGATCCCGACGCCGTGTTGCAGGTGCTGGTGGCGAATCTCGATTCGAGCGACTACCTGGGACGGATCGCGATCGGCCGGATCGTCAATGGACGGGTGGCGCTGGGAGACGACATCGCCGTTGCGAAGCTGGACGGGCGCATCGAACACACGCGGGTGACGAAGCTCTACGTCTTCGACGGCTTGCAGCGGGTCGAGGTGCCGGCGGCGGCGGCTGGTGACGTCATCTGCCTCGCCGGCATCGACGACATCAACATCGGCGAGACGATCACGCGTCCCGACGACCCGCGGCCGATCGTGCCGCCGCATGTCGACGAGCCGACGGTGTCGATGGTGTTCGGCATCAACACGTCGCCCATGGCCGGACGCGACGGCAGATACGTCACGTCACGCAATCTGCGCGACCGCCTGGCGCGCGAGCTGGTCGCCAACGTGTCGATCCGCGTGGAGGACACCGAATCGCCTGAGCAACTGAAGGTGATCGGGCGCGGCGAACTGCAACTGTCGATTCTGATCGAGATGATGCGCCGGGAAGGCTACGAGTTGCAGGTGTCACGCCCCGAGATCGTGACCCGCGAGCATGCCGGCCGCGTCGAAGAGCCGATCGAGCATCTCGTGATCGACGTGGCCGAAGACTATCATGGTGTGGTCATTGCCCAGCTCGGCGCCCGCCGGGCCTCGATGACCAGGATGGTGAATCACGGCAGCGGCCGGGTCCGACTCGAGTTCCGGATTCCGACACGCGGCCTGATTGGATTCCGCTCGCAATTCCTGACCGACACTCGTGGTACCGGCATCATGAACCATCTGTTCGACGGCTGGGAGCCGTGGCATGGACCGATCGCCGGCCGTCCCACCGGCGTGCTGGTCGCTGACCGGTTGGGGAAGGCGACCGCCTTCGCCATCTACAATCTGCAGGAGCGCGGCGAGATTTTTCTCAAGGTGGGGACTCCGGTCTACGAAGGCATGATCATCGGCGAGAATGCGCGTCCCGCCGATATGGACGTCAACGTCACGAAAGAGAAGAAGCTCACCAACATGCGCGCCTCAACGGCGGACGACGCGCTGCGCCTCGTGCCCCCGCGTCTGCTCAGTCTGGAACAGTCGATCGAATTCATCAACGACGACGAGCTGGTCGAAGTGACCCCCGGCGACATCCGCCTCCGCAAGCGTGTGCTGGCCCCGAACCGGCGTCCGAAGAAAGAACTCTGACCGCCCGGCCGGGATCGGGCGGGTGGTTGCGAGGAACGCGCCGACACGGCGCGAGACGGGGCAGAGTGCGCTATCATTCGCAGGTTGCGTGCGATATCTTCGCCGGTCGGTACCTGGCTCTGCCGGCCAGATTGTCAAGGAGGTTCCTGTGAAACGTCTCATCCCTGTCGCGGCGGCGATCATCCTCGTGTTGCTGGCGGCCCCCGTTCTCGCCCAGCAGAACGCGCCGGAGATTCCGTATGTGTCGGTGCCGAACTTCTTGAAGTACCCGCCGACCATGAATCTGGGCGAAACGCTTGGTGTGGCGGAGAACTCCAAGGGCCACATCATCCTGTTGAACCACCCGGGCACCGCCACCAGCGGTCCGCTGTACGGCAACGCGACGACAAACCTGCTCGAGTTCGACGACCAGGGCAACTTCGTGCGCGAAATCGGGCAGGGAGTCTACGGGTTCGGCTACGGCCACGCGGTCCGCTTCGACAACGAGGACAATCTGTGGGTCGTCGACAAGGGGACCAACGCCGTCGTGAAGTTCAATCCGGCGGGGTACGTGGTCCTGAATCTCGGCCGCCGGCCCGAAGGCTTCGACGGATACGAGCATGTGCCGGCAAATGAAGCCCGTGCGGTCGACGGCTACTTCGGCGGGCCGACCGACGTCGGCTGGGACGCCGAGGGAAACATCTACGTCAGCGACGGGTACATCAACTCGCGCGTCGGCAAGATGGACAAGTGGGGGAACTGGATCGCGTCGTGGGGCAGCTACGGGCGCGAGGATGGCCAGTTGCGGCTGCCGCACAACCTGCAGGTGGACCGCGAGGGCTACGTCTACGTGGCGGACCGGTCCAACCGCCGGATTCAGAAGTACGATTCCGATGGCAACCTGCAGAAGACGATTCTGCTGAACGTGCCGTTCGACAAGACCCGCCGTCCGGCGCTGGGGAACGTGAATCCCAACGCGCCGGACGAGACGCAGCCCTGGACGCTGTGCATTTCGGGCGGCGAGACGCAGTATCTGTTCGCGTCCGATCAGGAGCCGGGCCGCATCTACAAGATGACGCTGGACGGCGAGATTCTGGGATGGCTCGGCGAGTCCGGCCGTGGACCGGGGCAGTTCAACTGGATTCACGGCATCTCGTGCCGGGACGAGAACGAGCTGATCGTCGCCGACATGAACAACTGGCGTGTGCAGAAGCTGCTGTTGAACCAGACCGCGCGGACATCGAACGAGCAGTAGCGCCCCGCCGCTGGCGTAGCCGGCCGGGCGTCAGGCCCGGCCGGGATGCGGAGTGACGCGCGCAGGCATCAGGTGCGACACCTGACCCACGCCTGCAGTACGGCCGGACCGTCCATCCCCGCCTTTCGTGAGATCCAGTCTCATTTCTATTGACGACTGAACTGGTCGGATATATAGTTGCCAATCTCAAACTGAGATTTGATCTCAGTTTGAACGCGGTGGAAACGGGAGTCGGCGCTCCCGGAGAACAACGCCGGGCGGGTGGCACGAAAAAGGCCCGCGGGTGCGGCAACACCCGGCGGGCCAACTGAACATCTCTCGCCTCTTCACACAGGTTGCGTGAGCCGTTGATATGTCCAGCAGTGCGTATTGTAGATACGGCCGTCACGGCGCGCAACACACCGATCGGAGATACGCCATGACGAGCGTTCGGACGGGGATGGCACGACGACTCCTTTTCATGATTCTGCTGGTGTGTGCAGCGGTGACCGCATCGGCGCAGCAGCGGGACGATGCATTGCCGGGGGTGCACACGGATACGGCCGTGTCAGGCGCACCGGCGCCGGCCGGCGCGGGCAGTGCGGAATCTGGCAACGCCGCTGCAGGGGCCGAGACGGTCGAGCAGCAGCCGGACATGGCCGAGCTGCAACGTCGCATCGATCTGCTGGCCGAAGAGGTCGAGCGATTGCGGAGCGGCGAAGCGGCGCAGCCGATGGACGACGCGGACGCGCGGCGCCTGGGGCTCGCTCCGTCGGCTGCCGCTACCTACGGCCGCGACCGCGGCGTGTCGATCGCGGGCTACGGAGAGATGCTGCTCGAGAACTTCAGTGACACGAACGAAGCGGGGGCGCCGACCGGTAAGACGACCCAACTCGACTTTCTGCGCGCGATCATCTACGCCGGGTACCGCTTCAACGACAAATTCCTGTTCAACTCGGAGATCGAGGTCGAACACGCCAAGGAAATCTTCGTCGAGTTCGCGTACCTCGACTATCAGGCCACCGAACACTTCGGGGTGCGCGGCGGAATGTTGCTGGCGCCGATGGGGCTGGTGAACGAGTTCCACGAACCGACGGTGTTCATCGGAGCAGAACGGCCGGTCACCGAGAACCGCATCATTCCCTCGACCTGGCGCGAGAACGGCGCCGGCATCTACGGATCGCACGAACTGATCTCGTATCGGGCCTATGTGCTCAACGGGTTCAACGGCTCGGCGTTCTCGGCGAGCGGGGTGCGCGGCGGGCGTCAGAAGGGCGGCAAGGCGAAGGCGACCAGCATGGCGTTCACCGGGCGTGTCGACATTCATCCGACGCCGGGTGTGTTCGTTGGCGCCAGCCTCTACACGGGCGACTCGGGGCAGGGCGAGATCGCGGTGGATGGCGCCGAGTACGGTGTGCGCACCACCATCTTCGACATCCATGGCCAGGCGCAGGTGCGCGGGCTCGATCTGCGCGGGCTGTTCGCGCGGGCGCATCTCGGTGACGCGGCGCAGTTGAACCTGGCGCTCGGACGGTCCGGATCCGGCGGTGTGGCCGAGCGGATGCAGGGCGTCTACGTGCAGGTGGGCTACAACGTGCTGTCACAGGCGCCGTCGGCCGGGACAGTGGCGTTGACGCCGTATGTTCGGCTCGAACAGGTGGACACGCAGGACCGGATGCCGGTCGGGTTCGCACGCAGCCTGTCGACCGACAATCGCTACTTCACGGCCGGGGTCGAGCTGAAGCCGGTTCCCGGTATCGCGGTCAAAGTCGACCACGCGTGGGTGAGCAACGATGCCGGCAGCGGCATCAATCAGTTCAACATCAACCTGGGGTACGCGTTCTGAAGACCGTGTGCGGGCGGCGGGTGTTCTCCGGAGCGGCGCTCTTGTGGCTGCTGGCCTGTGCGGCAGCGTTGGCGCAGGGGGGCCGGCTCACCCGCGAGGCGGCGCTGGCCGCGGTCTTTCCCGGTGCGGAGGTGACCGCCGATCGGGTGTTTCTGACGAAGCCGCAGTTGTCCCGGATCAATGAGATCGCGCACACGGATATGGAGAGCGGTCTGGTCGCCCGCTATGTTGCGAAAAGGGAGGGGCACGTGGTTGGACGCGCCTACGTCGACACGCACATCGTCCGGACCAAGCGCGAAAGCCTGTTGATTGCGCTGGACGCGGACGGTCGGGTCAAGCGCATCGAGGTGACCGCGTTTCTCGAGCCGCCTGAATACCGGGCGTCCGAACGGTGGCTGCGGCAATACGACCAGCGCGCGCTGACTGACGATCTGGCGGTGCAGCGGGCGATTCGTCCGATTGCCGGCGCCACCCTTACCGCGGGTGCGACGAATGCGGCGGTGCGACGGGTGCTGGCCATCGACCAGGTACTGCAAGAGACAGGGACGACACGATGAAGTGGTGGGAACAGTGGGCGTTCAATGCCTTGCACGGCGTCGTCGCCGTGACGGGCGTTGTGTATTTCCTCATGAAGTACGTCATGACGGCGGCCGACCCGTTCGCCGTCATCAATCACCCGTGGCAGCCGGCGATGCTCGCGCTGCACCTGCTGGCCGCCCCGCTGTTCATTGCGTTCTTCGGCATGCTGTTCCGGTCGCACACGGTGCGCAAGCTGGTGTCGCCGAACGCGGCGAATCGTCGCTCGGGTTGGATGTCGCTCATCAGTTTCTCGGCGATGGCGTTGTCCGGCTACCTGCTGCAGGTAATGTCCAGCCCGGCGTGGGTGACCGCGATGGTCTGGGCGCATGTCTCGACCAGCGTCATCTTCGTGGCCGGCTATGGTCTGCATCTGGTCATCGCGTGGCGGTTGAGCCGGAGCCTTGCCGTTGCGGACTCGTTGTCCGGGGCAGCTCGCGCCGCCTCCTGAGTGACCACGCTGGCGGCCCCACCCGCCGCGAGCCTCAGCCGCGAGTTTCCCGTGCAATTCCGATCGGTTGGTCGCGGCGTGAATGCTTGCTCCATGGCCCTGTCCGGTCTACGATCAGCAGCACTGCAGGTCCATGCTATTCACCGCAATCACACCGGCCGGTTGGCGGGGTCCATGCGCGTTTGCCGCCGTCTGGCTGAGCGCGGCCAGTCTTGCCGCGGCGCAGCCGGCGGCGGGACCCGATGATCAGATCGCCTACCGGGCGATGCTCGACGCCTACTGCGTCACCTGCCACAACCAGGCGCTCGTGGACGGCTCGGGCGACGTGCGCACGCCGCTGGTGTCTCAGCTCCGCGCCGTCGGTCTGACGCTCGATACCCTCGACCTCGCGGCGGTCGGGCCGTCGGCGGCGCACTGGGAGCAGGTGGTGCGCAAGCTGCGGGCCGGTCTGATGCCGCCTGCCGGGCGCCCCCGTCCCGACGACGCGACCCTCGACCGCTTCCGCGCGTGGCTCGAGACGCAGCTCGACCAGCACTGGGCGGGTGATCCGGACCCTGGACGGACGGCCACGTTCCATCGGCTGAATCGCGCCGAGTATCGCAACGCCATCCGCGATCTGCTGGCCCTCGACATCGAGGTCGACGATTACCTGCCGGCCGACGACGCCAGCTTCGGGTTCGACAACATCGGCGGCGTGCTGCGGATGTCGCAGGCGTTGCTCGAACGCTATCTTGCGGCAAGCCGCGCCATCAGTCGTCTGGCGGTCGGCAGCCCGCCCCCGGCGGCGGTGTCCGAGACGTACCGCACGGCGCAGGACGAGCAGCAGCATCTGCGCGTCGAGGGTCTGCCGTTCGGCACCCGGGGCGGCATCTCGGTGAACCATCAGTTTCCGCTGGATGCCGACTACGACCTGCGCATTCAACTGAATGGCAACCGGGGGTTGCGTGAGGAGCACCGGCTCGACATCACGGTCGACGGCGATCTGATCGAGCAGTTCACGTTCGGTCCCGTCCCGGCCGCAGGCGAGCCGAACCCCTATGCGACCGGGTCGACGATCGATCTCCGCGTTCCCGTGACCGCGGGACGACACGAGATCGGCGTCGCGTTTGCGCGCAATCCGCCGGTGCTGGTCGAACAGGTGCGCGAGCGGTTTCAGAATCCGCGTACGGCCGGAAACAGCGGCGGTCCGGGCGGCGCCATGCCGTTCGTGAGCACCGTTACGATTGCCGGTCCGCATGACCCTCGCGGTCCAGGCCTGACGCCGAGCCGCGAGCGCATCTTCGGATGCCGCCCCGCGGCGGCGTCGGAGGAAGCGGGCTGCGCCCGAGAGATATTCGCGGCGCTGGCCCGCAGGGCGTATCGCGGACCGGTATCCGATGAAGATCTCTCGGTCATCCTCGACTTCTACGAGATGGGGCGGGCCGACGGAGGCAGCTTCGACGAGGGAATCGAGTTGGGTTTACGGCGGCTGCTGGTGAGCCCCGAGTTCCTGGTGCGCATCGAGGCAGACCCGGCGACCGTCGCGGCAGGGACATCCTATCGGGTCACGGACATCGAACTGGCGTCGCGGCTGTCTTTCTTCCTCTGGAGCAGTATTCCGGATGACCCGTTGCTCGATCTGGCCGAGCGTGGCGAGCTGTCGGACCCGCAGACGCTCGCACGCGAGGTTCGGCGAATGATTGCCGATCCGAAGTCCGAGGCGGTCACCCGCAACTTCGCGGGACAGTGGTTGCAGCTCCGGAATCTCGCCAGCGTCGTGCGCCCCGGCGATCCCTACGCCCTGGCGTTCGACGAGACCCTGCGCCAGTCGATGATGCAGGAGACCGAGCTGTTCTTCGACAGCGTCATTCGGGAGGATCGCAGCGTGTTCGACCTCCTGACGGCCGATTACACGTTCCTCAACGAGCGGCTGGCGGGGCACTATGGCATTCCGAACGTGCAGGGGGGACACTTCCGGCGGGTGACCCTGCCGGCCGGCAGTCCGCGGGGCGGGTTGCTGGGGCAGGGCAGCATCCTGACGCTGACCTCTCACGCGATCCGGACATCGCCGGTGTTGCGGGGCAAGTGGATTCTCAACAACATTCTCGGCACGCCGCCCCCGGATCCGCCGCCGAACATCCCGGCGCTGAACGACCAGAAGACGCAGGCCAAGGTGGCGACCATGCGCGAGCGGATGTCGGCGCATCGGGACAACCCGGTCTGCGCCGCCTGTCACGCGATGATCGACCCGGCCGGATTCGCACTCGAGCGGTTCGATGCGATCGGACGCTGGCGCGAGGTCGATGAATCGTTCAACGCGCTCGACACCTCCGGCCTGCTGCCGGACGGGACCGCGTTCGACGGGGTCGCCGACCTGCGGGCCGCACTCGTCGAGCGGCCGGACCGGTTCGCCACGACGGTGGTCGAGAAGCTGCTGACCTACGCGCTCGGCCGCGGGCTGGACTACTATGACATGCCGGCGGTGCGCCGTATCGTGCGCGAGGCGGCGGCGGACAACTACGGCATGCATGCGATCATCACCGGTATCGCGCGCAGCTATCCGTTTCTGCACAGGAGAAGCGAGTCATGATCGTCACCAGGAAGGCGCTCCCACGACGCACCGTGTTGCGCGGCATCGGCGCGACCGTCGCGCTCCCGTTCCTTGACGCGATGGCTCCCGCCCTGACGGCGACGGCCCGCACCGCGGCCAACCCGATCCCGCGTCTGGGGTTCGTGTACGCCCCGAACGGGATGTTCCTGCCCAATTTCCATCCGTCCGGGGCGGGCGGCCGAGGATTCGAGTTTACGCCGATCTTGAGGCCGCTCGAACCGTATCGCGACCAACTGGTCGTCGTCAGCGGGTTGAGCAACAACGGCGTCGTCAGTCCGAACGAGGGCGGCGGGGTTCACACGCGGGCGCATGGCGGCTGGCTGAGCGGAGTGTTGCCAAAGCGCACGGAGGGCGCCGACATCGAAGCGGGCAAGACGATCGACCAGTACGCGGCGGACACGCTGGGCGAAGACACGTCGCTCCGCTCTCTGGAGCTGACCACCGAGTCGAACTTCACCGTCGGCAACTGTGAGAACGGCTACAGTTGCACGTATCAGAACTCGACCTCGTGGCGGACCGCCACCACACCGTTGCCGCATGAGCGCGATCCCCGCGTGGTGTTCCAGCGGCTGTTCGGCGACGGCGGCAGCGTCGAGGCGCGGCTCGCCCAGATGCAGACCGACCGCAGCATTCTCGACTCGGTTACCGAGAGTATCGGCCGGCTCGAGCGCCGGCTGGGTCTGCGGGATCGCACCGCGGTCGAGGACTATCTGGATGCCGTGCGGCAGATCGAGCGCCGCATTCAGCGCGCCGAAGAGAACAACGCGCTCGCGCCGCTCCCGCCGGTGGCGCAGCCGGGCGGCGTGCCGGAGGAATACGACGAGCACGTGGGTCTGCTGTTCGACCTTCTCGTCCTGGCCTACCAGGCTGACGTGACGCGAGTGAGCTGCACGCAGATGGCCCGCGAGCTCAGCGGGCGGACCTACCCCAACATCGGGGTGCCCGAAGCGCACCACAGCGTGTCGCATCATCAGCTCAACGCGCACAACATCGAGCAGTACACGAAGATCAATACCCATCACATGTCGCTGTTCGCCAAGATGATCGCGACGATGCAGGACACGCCCGACGGCGACGGCACGCTACTGGACCACAGCATCATGCTGTACGGCACCGGCATGGGCGACGGCGACCACCATACGCCGTACAACCTGCCGGTCACGCTGGTCGGCGGGGGTGGCGGTCGGTTGGCGGGCGGCCGGCACATGCAGTACGAGCTCGATACGCCGTTCATGAACCTGGGGGTGACGCTGCTCGACAAGGTGGGGGTGCACGTCGACCAGGTGTCGGACAGCAGCGGGCGGCTCGCGGACCTGTAGCAGCCCGTGGTAGAACCCCGCGTGGCACCGAGATCGGCGATGCGCCTACTGAGCAAGGCGAGAAGAGGGAGAATACCTGTAGGGGCAACCCTTGTGGTTGCCCTGTTCTGCAGAATGCAACGGGGAAGGCTGAATTCCGCGGGGTAGCGCTGAATTCAGCGGGGCTTTTACCACGGGCTGCTAGCGCCGGTTCAGTGCGCCCGGGGAGTCGGATATCGGGTCCTGCGGGACCGCGTGGAGAGACGGGATGCGATTGCTGCGAAGGACGCTGGCGGTGGGACTTGCGCTGAGTGTTTCGGTGACGGTAGCGGCGACGGCGGACGCCCCGCTCGTCGACGCCGTGCGTGCCGGCGATCTGGCCGCGGTGGGTGCGCTGATCGGCCAGGGGACCGACGTCGATGCCCGCTTGGGCGATGGTTCGACCGCCCTGCAGTGGGCCGTCCATGAGCGGCGGGCCGCGATGGTGGACCTGCTGCTCGGCGCGGGCGCCGACGTGACGGCGGCGAACCGGCACGGGGTCAGCGCGGTCTGGCTGGCGGCCGAAAACGGCGATGCGATCCTCGTCGAACGCCTGCTCGAGGCTGGCGCCGATCCCAACCGGACGATGCCGGGCGGCGAGACGGTGTTGATGACGGCCGCGCGGACCGGCGAGCCGGACACCGTGCGGGTGCTGTTGGCGCAGGGCGCGGACCCCGACGCGCGCGAGACGCTACGCGGTCAGACGGCGTTGATGTGGGCGGCTGCGCGCAACAACGCGTCGGTGGTGCACGTCCTGGCCGAAGTGGGCGCCGACGTTCACGCCCGGACCGACAACCCGTCCTCCGGCCGCGGACGCACCTTCGCCAGCGCGCCGGCGACCGGCTTCACGCCGCTGCTCTTCGCGGTGCGCGCCGGGCACCTCGACGCGGCCCGGGTGCTGCTCGATGCGGGCGCCGATCCGAATGCCTCGGTGTCGGACGGCCAGAGCGCGCTGGTCATCGCCGCCGCCAACGCCAACTGGCAGATGGCGGCCTATCTGCTCGACCGCGGCGCCGACCCCAACCACGCCGCCGCGGGCTGGAATGCCTTGCACCAGACCGTCCGCACCCGGCGGATGAACATCGGCTTCGGCACCCCGGGACCGTTCGCGGCCGGCACGCTCGACAGCACCGATCTGATCCGCAAGCTGATTGCCAACGGGGTCGACGTGAACGCACGGATGACCCGCAACGGCATACGCGACGGTCAGCGCAACCGCTTCAACCGCCTTGGCGCCACCGCCTTCATGCTGGCGGCCAAGGTGACCGACGTCGAAGCGATGCGCGTGCTGCTCGATGTGGGCGCCGACCCGTTGATGCCGGCCGCCGACGGCACGACCCCGCTGATGGTGGCCGCTGGCCTTGCCATCTGGAACCCGGGCGAGGACGGTGGGTCATTGTCTGGTCAGGAAGACGAGGTGCTCGAGGCGGTCCGGATCTGCGTCGAGGCGGGGAACGACGTGAACGCGGCGAACTATCGCGGCGAGAGCGCGTTGCACGGCGCCGGGTTCCGCGGCGCCAACAACGTCGTCGACTATCTCGTCGAGCAGGGCGCCGATCTCGGCGCGCTGACCGCCGACGGCTGGTCGCCGCTGGCGCTCGCCCGCGGTCTGAGCTACTCCGATTTCTACAAGGCGCAGGTGCACACCGCGGCACGGATGGAAGCGTTGATGCACGCCCGCGGCATCGACACCAGCGGGGACGCACACCACGTGCCCGGGTCGGTATGCTATGACTGCCTGCAGACACGGCGTGACCAGATCCGCGCCGTCGCCGTCCGTGACGAGTGGATGGAAGCCAACTTCAACCCCGCCAGCCGCACGATCCAGATGCTGCCCGAATGGTCGTGGCTGCCGTTCAGTCCGTAGGCTCCGGGATTCGCCACGCCATTGTCCCGCTCCCCACCGCCGTGCTGGCTTGACGACGAAGCTCACAGGGTCTCCAGCGCACTGGTCATCGTCTTCGGTGTTCCCTGTGGACGGCGTCCACCGTGTTGGTAATTCCACAGCTACACGTATACTGTGTCCATGAACATCACCCTCAGTGTCGAGGAAGCGGTGGTCCGCACGGTGCGTCTGTACGCGGTTGAGCGCGGATCGACCGTCAACGCGCTCGTCCGCGAGTTTCTGACCGATCTCGCGAAGAAAGAGGATCGGGCTCGCAATGCGCGGCGGCGAATCAAGGAGCTCAGCGAGCAGTCGGCGGCGCGGATCGGATCGCGCTCATGGACCCGCGAGGAGCTGCATGAGCGTTGACGCGTTCCTTGATACCAACATCCTGGTGTACGCGGCCGCCGGCAGGGGGCGAGAGGCGGTCAAGCGCCGGCTGGCGCTCCGGTTGATCGAGGAATTCGACTTCGGGCTGTCGGCGCAGGTGCTCCAGGAGTTCTACGTCACCGTCGTGCACAAGATCGAGGCGCCGCTGAGCGCTGGCACCGCGCTCGAATGGATCGAGCAACTCGAGAGGTTTCCCTGCCAGGCGGTCGATGCAGGCCTCATCAAGATCGGCGCCGAGATCAGTCAACGTTTCCGCATCAGCTACTGGGACGGCGCGATCGTCGCCGCGGCCGAAGCCCTGGGCGCCCGCACACTGTTCACCGAGGATTTGAACCACGACCAGTGCTATGGCTCGGTGCGGGTCGTGAATCCGTTCCTCGCGCTGGCCGGTCGCGAGACCTGAACCATCGCGCGGCCGCCTCGGCGGTCTGCGCGACCTCCGTCGCCGACGCCGTCGGCAGCCACGGTTCGTCGCCTGCCGCGGAGATTCAGCTCACTCCGGCGCCGTGAACGCCCACAGCTCGCCGGCGAATCCTCCGCCGGCGATCGCCACCACCAGATACTGCGTGCCGTCCACCCTGTAGGTCATCGGCGACCCGGTGGCCGGGACGGGCAGCGGGACGTGGCCCACTTCCTCACCGGTCGTCTTGTCGTAGGCTCGCAGCGCCGATTCGCGCACGCCCTCGTCGTTCGTGAACAGCCCGCCGTCTCCGGCCACCACGAGGGTCCTGGTGACCAGCGTGCCGATGCGGGCGTTGGCGACACCGGTGCGCGGGACGTCGACCCCTTCGAGAAGCGGGTGGGTGCGGATGTTGTCCGGTGTGGCTCCGTGCGCGACCTGCCAGACGATCTCTCCCTCGTTGAGATCGATGGCGGTGATCCGTCCCCAGGGGGGCTTCACGATCGTGATGCCGTCGATGTTCGTGCCCCCGAACCCGCGGCCACGGCCTCCGCGGCCCCCGCGCCCGCCGGCGCCGGCCGGCGGCCGGGGCCGTCCCATGATGAAGTCCATGTTCGACCGTCGCGGATCGCTGACCAGGCCCATGCTGTGCACCTCGGTCTTCGAGTAGATGTAGAAGATGCCGGTCTCGGGATCGAACGAGCCGCCGGGCCAGTTCGAGCCCCCAGTCAATCCCGGAAGATGGAGCGTGCCGAGCGTGCCGTCCAGGGTGGCGACCGACGGCGGGGTAAAAAGCGGTCCGCTGCGATAGCGGGTGACCAGTTCTTCGGCGCGCCGGCGCAGTTCCGGCGTGAAGTCGATCAGATCGTCCACGGTCACCCCCTGGCGGTCGAAGGGCGGCGGTTTCGTCGGAAACGGCTGCGTGGGCGACGTGACCTCGCCCGGGACGTCGGACTGCGGCACCGGTCGCTCTTCGATCGGCCAGACCGGTTCGCCGTTGGTGCGATCCAGCACGAACAGAAAGCCCTGCTTGGTGGGTTGCGCGAGCGCCCGAATCGCCCGGCCGTCGACCGTGATGTCGGCGAGAATCGGGGCGCTGGGCAGGTCGAAGTCCCAGACGTCGTGGTGCACGGTCTGGTAGTGCCAGACCCGATTTCCTGTGGCAATCTCGACGGCGACGATGCTGTCGGCGAACAGGTTGTCGCCCAGCCTGTGCCCGCCGTAGAGGTCCCCCGTCGGCATCTCGACCGGGAGATAGACGAGCCCCAGTTCCTCGTCAATCGTCATCTGGCCCCATACGCCGGTATTACCCGTGTAGCGCCACGAATCGTTGCCCCAGGTGTCGTTGCCGAACTCGTCGGCGGTCGGAATCGTGTGGAAGATCCACCGCCGTTCGCCCGACCGCGCGTCGTAGCCGCGGACGTATCCCTTCGGCTTCTCCTTGGTGGCCGGAGCGATGCCGGCAAGGTGCGCGGCGCCAATGACAATCACGCCGTTGGCGATGACTGGCGCCGCGTGCAGTCCGATCTCGGCGTCCGGGGCGAGGTCCTGGTCGAGGTTCTGCTTCAGGTCGATCATGCCGTCGTCGCCGAAGTCCTGTATTCGGCGGCCGGTCAGCGCGTTCAACGCGATGAGCCGGTACCCGGGTGTGACGTAGAAGATGACGCCGTCGTCTCCGTCGTCCCAGTAGGTCAGCCCCCGCCCCGACAGCCGGCGCGGCGCAGACGCCCCCCGCTCGCCCTCGTTCAGTCGGTGCATCCACAGCATCTCGCCCGTCGTGGCGTCGAGCGCGACCGCGGCGCGCCGTGTGCCGGCGGTGGTGTAGAGCACGTCGCCGACCATCAGCGGCGTCGACTGGAAGATGAATTCCGGCCGGGGACCCAGATTCTCGGTGCTGAAACGCCAGGCCACCTCGAGGTCGTTGAAATTGCTCGCGTCAATCTGGTCGAGCGCCGCGAAACGGGTGTGCCCCAGGTCTCCGCCATAGCTCGGCCATTCGCCATCCGGCGCGCCCTGCTGGGCGATGGCTGGCGCAGATGCGAGAGTGGCCGCGGCGAACAGGGTGCAGAAGCAGCGAGTCGAGCATGGTCGCATCAGTTCCTCCAGAACGATAGAATTCTAGCAGCCCCAGGTGAAACCGCACGCGGCTTCGGGAATGGTGCTTTGTGCGGCTGGCCAGGCGTCCGGCGCCGGTCGAATGCCGCGGGGCTCGCATCACGGTTTGTCAGCAAAGGAGCCTCGCATGAAACTGGCCCAGCGGTCTGCACTCCGTCGCTTCGCCCTGGTCGCGTTCGCAGCCGTTCTGCTCATCGGAATCTGGCCGTCAGGCGCCGCGGCCCAGGACGAGGGGAGCGCCTGGGTAGGCACATGGGCGACAGCCCCGGTGCTGCTCCCGCCGCCGGACGCCGGCGCCCCCGCCGGGCGCGGTCCAGGCCCGGTGCGGATTCAGGACCAGACGGTGCGGCAGATCGTGCACACCAGCATCGGCGGATCGGCGGTGCGGGTCGCGCTGACAAATCTCTTCGGCAGCCAGCCGCTCGAGATCGGCGCGGCGCATGTGGCCCTGCGCGCCGACGGAAGTTCAATCGACACGGAGGCCGGCGGTGCGCTGCAATTCGACGGACAGTCCGCGGTCTCGATTGCGGCCGGTGCGACGGCGCTGAGCGATCCGCTCGAGATGGGCGTGCCGGCGCTGGGCGACCTGGTCATCGACCTGTACGTGGTGAGCGATTCCGCCGCGGGGGACGGCGCCACGTATCATGCCGCGGGCCTCACCACGAATTACCTGTCGCCGTCCGGCGACCACACCGGCGCCGCCGAGCTGCCGGTCGACCGGACCTTGCAGTCCTGGTTCTATCTGGCGCGCGTGGAGGTCCTGGCGCCCGAGGGCACGCCGGTCATCGTCACCCTGGGCGATTCGATCACCGACGGCACGGCGTCGACGCCCGATACGAACAGCCGCTGGCCCGACTTTCTGGCGCGGCGTCTGGTGGCGCAGCCCGGCGGCGCCCCGCCGGCGGTTCTCAACGTCGGCATCGCCGGGAACCGCGTGCTGAGCGACAATGCCGGCCTCGGGTTGCTGCTCCGGAACCAGAATGCGCCCGCGCCGCCGCCCGCGAATCCCAATGCACAGTTCGGGCCGAGCGCGTTGTCGCGGCTGGACCGCGATGTCCTGTCGCAACCGGGGGTGACCCACGTCATCGTGCTCGAGTCGACCAACGACATCGGGATGGCGTTCGACTCGGAGACTCCGACGGTGGAGGAGATCATCGCCGGGCACATGGAGTTGATCGAGCGCGCGCACGCCCGCGGACTGATGATCTATGGCGGCACGCTCGCCCCGTTCGAGGGAGCGTTCTACCACCGTGACGTGGGAGAGGCGAAACGGCAGGCGTTCAACGAGTGGATGCGGACGTCGGGCGCGTATGACGCGGTCATCGACTTCGATGCGATGGTGCGTGACCCGGCGTCGCCCACCAGGATGCGAGAACACTACCAGTCGGGTGACTGGCTGCACCCGAGCGACGCCGGATACCGCGCCATGGCTCAGGCCATCGACCTGAGCCTGTTCGACCGCTGACCGCTGACCGCTACTGGGGCCAGACGACGCCCTGGTAGTCGGTCGTCACCGGACCCATCCCGGTATACACGAACTTCTGCAACCGCTTCCCTTCGAAGGTCTCGGTCGTGTAGATGTTGCCTTCCGAATCGGTCGCGATGCTGTGGGTTCCGAAGAACTGCCCGGGCTGGCGTCCACCGTCGCCGAAGCTGGTCACATACTCCAGGTTCTCGCGGTCGATGATGTGCACTCGCTGGTTGGTGCCGTCAGCCAGATAGATGAACGCCTGCTCCGGGTCGTGTGAGAAATCGATATCCCACGCCGCGCCGGAGCCGGTCGTGTTCGGCATGACGAGCATCTCGTCGACGAACGTTCCATCTTTCTGGAACACCTGAATCCGGTCGTGCGCGCGGTCGCACACATAGACCAGGCCGCTGTTCGAGACTTCGGCGCAGTGCACCGGGCTGAGGAACTGCTGCAGGTTCTCGCCGCCCGGCGTGTAGCGCAGCGCAAAGCTGTCGTCCGGTTCATTGCCGTAGGCGCCCCAGAAGCGTTTGACCTCGCCGGTGTCGGCATCGACCACCGCCACGCGCCTGTTGCCGTAACCGTCGGCGAAGTAGATCTCGTTCTCAGGTCCGTCGACCGAGATCTTCGCGATGCGCCCGAAGCTGTCGAGGCTCAGACTGTCGACTGGGCGTCCCGCCACGCCGACCTGCAAGAGGAACTGACCGCTGCGCGTGAACTTCAAGGCGTGCGAGTCGCCGCCGCCGTTTCCTCCGACCCAGACGTTGTCCATGTGGTCGACGGTGACGCCATGATTCGAGGAGGGCCAGTCGAAGCCCTCGCCGGGGCCGCCCCAGCTTCCGACGAGATTACCCTCGGGGTCGAACTCGAGCACCGGCGGCGCGGGGGCGCAGCAGTCTTCGGCGGTCGGCGGGTCTGAGAGGACCGGCGTCTCGTTCGCCGCCAGCGTCGACGCGCGGTGCACGATCCAGACGTGGTCCTGGCTGTCGACGTCGACCCCGATGGTCGAACCGAGCAGCCAATGATTCGGCAGCGGCTTGGGCCAGAGCGGGTCGACCGCGAACATCGGCGCCTGGGGACCGCCGGCGTCGCCCGCCGCCGCCTGATCCTCGGCGGGTGACTCCATGGTTCCGGAACCGCCGCTGCAGGCGACGACCAGCGCCAGGAGCGCCATGGCCGCCAGGGGACCGAATCGCTTCAGGTACGACATGCTCATCCTCCCGACCGGGCGCCAAGCCCAGCCTGCGCGGCCTCACGCCGCCAGTTTGTAACAGCTAACACGTGCGGCCATTATATGCCCGAAGTTGCCGGACACCGGCGCGGCGCGGTTTCCACGCCACACGGGGTGTCAGAACGTCGCAATCGGATTCAGGGGCGAGCCCATGCCCTGCCGGATCCGCAACGGTGCAGTGGTGAACAGGAATTCGTAGCGACCGAGCCGGCGGGCCTCCTCGGCGAGCCGCTCAAAGTCGAGATTGTCGAAGATAGAGACCCCCAGCGATACGAGCGCCAGCCGGTGCAGCGGTAGTCCGATGTGCGGGGGGAATCCGTGGGGCGACACGTCGTTGAACATGTCGTGCCCGATGAACGACACGCCTCGTTCCTTCAGGAAATAGGCGACATCGGCCTGATAACCGGAGACCCCCTCGGACGTCGGCCAGGGCCCGAGCGCCGCGCGTCGCTTCCAGCGGCCGGTATACAGCAGAATGACGTCCCCTTCCGACACCCGGACGCCCTGGATCTCTTCCAACTGTTCGAGATCGGACCAGGTAATGGCGTCCCCCGGTGGCATCCAGCCTTCCGGCGTCGCCCGTCCCGGCAGCAGGGTGGCGTCGAACAGGATGCCGCGTGTGAAGATGCCGTCACGCAACGCGTGGATGCTTCCACGCGGGCAGCCGCCCGCCGCGACGATCGACTCCTGGGTCACTCCGTTGTAGCCCTTGCCTTCGAACATGACATGGCAGGCCACCGAATCGAGATGGCTGTGAATCGTGCCGTGGTAGGTGCCCGTGTACTGATACCGGTCGGCGGCGCCGCTGTCGCTCACCCGGGTGACCTGCCGGTCGAGATAGGTACCGCCATCCACGGCGTCCTCTTCGATGACGTCGTGCGCCAGCGAGACGCTGATGCCTTCGGTGACCAGCCTCGCCGCCGACCGGCGTTTCTCCGGCGTGATGAAGTTGGCGGCGCCCAGTTCGTCGTCGGCGCCCCAGCGACCCCAGTTGGACAGTTCCTCCATCGCTCGCAGGAAGTCGGCTTCGGTGGCGAGCGCCGGCCGTTGCGGGGCGCCGCCGAGAGCGATCGCCACAGCAATCACCAGCGCCACCACGAGCGCGATCGCCAACTCCACCCTGTGGGTCATCTGCAGGAATCCTGGCGTCCATCTGGTCATGCTTGCTCCTGTTCGCCGGGAAACGGCCGATCACCGGAAAGCGTCGATGATACACCGGGGGCGCTGGCTGGCAGACGGACGGCGTCAGCGAAAGGGAAGACTTTGGTACGATAACGGGCTGATGCTGGCTCTGTGTACGTGGTTCTTGCCGGTGGCGGCGGCACGCCGGCGGGCGCAGCTTCGCGCCCTGGTCTGCGCCGGGCTGTTGGCGACGGGATGCGGTGACGGCCCCGGGTCGCCACCCGAAGCGGGTGCCGGCGCCGCGCCGCCGCCCGCCGCCCTCAGTCTGGGACAGGTGACCGGATCGGCGCGGCCGGCGAGCGGCATGGTGACCTCGATCGTGCTGCTCGATCCGCACGCCGAGATCGAGGTGCCGCTGTCCGCCGACCCGCCGCTGATGGACCAGTTTGGGCGCCAGTTCGTGCCCGGGTTCATTCTCGTGCGCGCCGGGCAAACGGTCAGCTTCACCAACAGCGAGGACGATCTGCATACCGTGCATGTGAAGGACAGCGCAGGGGAGTCGCTGTTCAACGTGGCGACGATGATGGGCACTACCTACGAGTACACCTTCGAACTTGGCGACGAATACTCGGTCATCTGCAACACCCACACCGAGATGTTTGCGGACATTCTGGTCGTGGACACCCCCTATGCCGTCATTGCCGGGGCGGACGGCGCGTTCGCCATTCCAGACGTCATCCCCGGCGCGTACACCGCGACCGTCATCCACGGCGACGATCGGACCGAGCACGAGGTTGAGGTCGTCGCCGGTGCGAACCGGATCGATCTGACGGTGGAGTAGCGGCGGCTACTGCACGACGCCCTTGAAATACTCGGGCAGCGTCGGTTTGGTGTCGCGCAGGATGTCCACGATCGCGCGCCGGTCGTCGAGGCTGAGCCGCGTGTAGCGGTCTTCTTCTGCCGCCCCGGACAACACGTGCCACATCCGCGCGTAGACGGCATCCCGGGCTCGGTCCGGCAACGCATCGAACGCGTCGGCGTAGATCAGCGGGCTGCACGGATAGCGCAGCAGGCGGCCGTCCAGGTCAAGCTCGTGCAGGGAACGTCCCTGGCTGTCGAACGGGCCCTGCGCGGAGAACCACTCGGCGAACCCGGAGGTGCTGACGATGCCGGGCGGCAGCGGCGTCTCGTCGATGAACAACAGATAGTCGACCAGTTCTTCCGCCGCGTCGAGCATCCGCGCGTCCGCGTCTTCGGTGGATGAGCGCCCCGGCAATGCGGCCGGGTGCGCGTCGACGCGGGCCTGCCAGCCTACACGCACCAGCAGGTTCGTCATGTGGTTGCGGTGTTCGAGCACGAGCATCGCCACGATGTCGCTGTACGGCGTCGGAAATCCGTCGAGGTCGAACACGTCGGCGAGCGTGTCCAGCACCGGAGCCGGTTCGGCATTGTCGCCGGGCAGATACTCCATCGGTTCGGTCGTGTTGCCCAGATGACTCAGGGACGGGGGCGCTCCGGTCACGTACCAGCTTCCCCAGCGGTCAGACAGCGGGCTGCGGTGGTCGGTGGTCCAGCCGACGGCGTAGGCGTTCGGGTCGTCCGGCATCGGCAGCGTGTTGAGCGTCACGAGCCCGGGGACACCCAGCGTGTCCCACGACAGGTGACAGGCCAGACAGCGCTCGTTCCGTTCGATCGCCGGCCGTTCGGCCGGCTCCTGATCGACGGAATAGAACAGCACACCCTGCGTCGGGTCGAGCGAGGCGATCTCGATCACGTCGGCGCCCCGCACCCAGCCGACCGCCACCGTGTCGTTGAAATAGATCGCGCGCGGGTTCTCGGGGGTGACCCGGTGCGCCTGGAAGCTCGTCTTGGAGAAGACCGTCACCTGCGACTCGACCGGCACCGCGAGCGCGTCGAGTACGGCGTGCAGATAGCCAGTCGTGGGTTGGAATTCGAGCTCGACTTCGCCCGCCTGGATCGCCTGATTGAGGGCCGCCACCGCCTCGCTCGCCGGACCGCTCGAGTAGCGGATCGCGGGATGATCGCGTGACTCGCGGAAGACGCCTCCACGCTGGCCCGACACGGTCGTCACCCCGAGCACGGCCAGGAGCGCAAGCACCCACGCGCCCTTCGACGGTCCGCAGGTCGTGCGAGGTGTACAGTCCGACATCATCGATGCACCGACTCTGATTCTACCTTCGTTACCGGACAGACTACACTTGCCCGCCTGGAGGCGTCGATGAAGTTGCCGACCATATTGTTCCTCGTGCTGCTGGCGCTGTGCGCCGTCATGGGGCTGGCGTTCCTCGTCGAGGAGACGCCGCGTGGCGATGCAGCGGCGGTCAGCGGCGAGGTCGAGCGTAGGCCGGGCGAACGGGAGACCGCGCATCCCCGCTTTCCGACGATGGACCACGGCGGCCCCGGGGCCCTGCGGCCCGTGTCGATCCTGTGGCTGGGCTGGGTCTTCGGCATGCTCCAGCTCACGTTCATCGTCGGCTGCCTGATGCTGGGCGTGAAGCGTGCCGGCCGCGTCAGATCATGGCTGGCCGGGTGCGGCCTTCTGCTCGGATGCATCTTCAGCATGATGGTGGTCGCCTATCAGGGTTACCTGGGCGAATCGACCCCTGGGTTGTTTCTCTCACTGCCGGCGCCGACCGCCTGGTTCCTCTACGGATACTGGCCGGCGCAGTTTCTCGTTGTGGTGCTCTACGTGCTGGTGTTCAACCGCGCTGTCCTTGGCGGCGCCGACCTGGCCCGGTTCCATGAAATCGTGGCCCGCCGCCGCGCGGGTGACGCCTGATGGACGACTCGAGAGCGCTGGTCACGTTCGCCTTCGTGGTCGTCTACCTCGCCATGTGCGTGGGGGTCGGCATCTGGGCGCTGCGGCGCACCACGTCCACGCGCGATTTCTTCATGGCGGGCCGCAATCTCGGCATCATGGTGACCGGGCTGGCCGTGTTCTCCAGCCAGATGAGCGGCTTCGGCTTCGTCGGCGGACCCGGTCTTGTGTATCGGATGGGGCTGAGCTCGGCCTGGATGACCGTGGTCGCGCCATTGGGCCTCAGTTGCGCGTTCTATCTGCTGGCCACGCGGCTGCGTATGGTCGCGGAACTGCGCGACACGATCTCCCTGCCGGACGCGGTCGCGGCGCGGTATCGCAGCGAACGGGCGCGGCTGCTGACCGCCATCGCCATCCTGCTGGGCGTGGTCGGCTACCTCGGCACGCAGATTCTGGCGATGGCGACCGTGCTGCGCGACGTGCTGAACAACGTGTCGTTCATTCCGGACGTGTCGATTGTCACCTGCATGGCGATCGCCTGCGCGGTGCTGGTGTTCTACTGCGTGACCGGCGGCATCCTGGCGTCGGTCTATACCGACCTCGTACAGGGCGGCATCATGATCGTCGCCGCCGTCTTCGTGTTCTTCGCGGCGATCAACTCGGTGGACGGAGGCATGGCGGGGCTCGCCACGACGCTGATCGCCGACGACCCCTCGGCGATCACGCCGTGGGGCACGCTGGGCATGCTCGGCTCGCTGTCCTGGCTCGTCGTCTTCGTGCTCGGTTCCGCCGGCCAGCCGCACGTGATCACCAAGTTCATGATGAACCGGCGGGTCGAGGACGCGCGGCGCACGCTGCCGGTGAGCGCCGTCGGCTATACGCTGTGCTCGTTGCTGTGGCTGAGCATCGGATTGGCGATGCGGGCGCTCGTCATCCAGGGCGGACACCCGGAGCTGGCCGTCCCGGACGAGGCGGCGCCGCAGTTTCTCCAGTTTCACGCCGGCCCGGTGCTGGCCGGCATCGTGTTCGCGGGTCTGTTCGCCGCCATCATGTCCACGGCCGACAGCTTTCTGAACCTCGGCGCCGCCGCCGTGGTGCACGACATTCCGAGAGCGCTGTATGGGCGGTCGCTGCCGAACGAGCTGTTCTCGGCACGCGTCGCCACCGTGCTGCTCGCGGTCGGCTCCGCGGTATTCGTGCTCTACTCCCGCCAGGATCTGGTGGCGCTGCTGGGCGCGTTCGGGTGGGGGACCTTTGCGGCGGCCCTCGTGCCCACCGTCGCCATCGGCTTCAACTGGAAGCGGGCCACCGCCGCCGCGGCGAACACCGCGATCGTAGCCAGTCTGGTGGTCAACTTCGGCATCGAGGTCTTTGGCCTGACGATGCCGCACGGCATCAACGGCGGCTTCGTCGCGCTTCTGATCTCGACGACGCTGTTCTTCGGTATCTCCCTGGCATCGCCGCCGCCCCGGCTCGACCCCGACATCGAGGCGGTGATGGACCTGTAGGTGCGCGTGTCCGCGTGCCGGCATTCATGGTTTTCTTTATTCCAGAATCTGGAATCAAGAACGAGCCAACTGTCCCTATTTTCTGCTTGCCATTCCCAGGGCGAGAACGAGAATCGAAAAACGGGGGGTAGAAAGTTGATGTAGTGGTGCATCAGTCGTATGCTTGTGCATCATGCGCACCACCATCACCGTCGATAGCAAGGTCATGGAGCAGCTCAAGCAGCGCGCCGCCGAGTCGGGCGGGTCCGTCAGCCGTCTGATCGAGCAGGCCCTTCGCCTCTTCCTGCGGGCACCCTCCGCGGACGCCCGCGAGGACCCTTTCGAACTGGTCACCTTCGGGGCCGGCGGCCGCTTCTCGGGACACAACCTCGACAAGGCTTCCGCGCTCCTCGAGGTCGAGGATCTGGAGCGCTACGGGAATCGGAGATAGCCGGTGCTGCTCCCCGATGTCAACATCCTCATCTACGCGCACCGCGAGGACGGCCCGGAACACGAGCGATACGCCGCCTGGCTGCGGGCATTGACGGCTTCGACGGCTCCGTTCGCGCTCTCCGGGGTCGTGCTCGCCGGCTTCTTGCGGATCGTGACGAACCGGAGAATCTTCGATCCACCGACCCCGATGGACACCGCTATCCGGTTCTGTCAGCAACTGGTGGCGCGGCCTCGTGCGGTCATGATCGCTCCCGGCCGGCGGCATTGGGACATCTTCGTCGGCTTGTGCCGGGAGATCGAGGGGCCGCTCGTGACGGACGCGTACCTGGCGGCGCTGGCCATCGAACATGGGTGCGAGTTGGTCTCGACCGACAGCGACTTCGCCCGTTTCCCGGACCTGCGGTGGCGACACCCACTCGCGCCATGAGTGATTCGCAACGTGACACCCGAACTTTGGAGCCACGCGGGATGCAGCGCCAATCGAATGCAGTGGGGCTTTCACCACGGGCTGTCAGGCAGACGGCGGACCGCCGGGACGCATCACGCCGTCATGGCTGGTTCTCGCGGGCGTCCTCCTCCATCAGGTAGTCCCAGTGACGCCCGGCTTGCGCCAGGATCGGCGCCAGGTCTTCGGCCAGCAGATACCGGTCGTCGACCAGCGCCAGCGCCGCCTCGGTCACTCGGCCGAGGTAGTCGGCGCGGCTGGCGTAGCGCTCTTCGATCGAGCGCCGCGGGTCGTCGGTGCGCATCCGGTCGTCCGGGGTGCGCGGGAACGGGATGTAGGAGCCCTGCATGCTCGACAGCACGCCGGCCGGCCCTGCCCCGGCGCGGAACAGGTTCCAGCCGGTGTAGGTCGCGAGCGGCACGGCGACCTCCGGCATCATCAGCCCGCCGGTCTCGTTTCCGTCGTCGTCCACCTGCGGCACCAGGATCGGAAACGCGGAGAGCACCTGCGGCGGTTGCACCGAGGCGATGCCTTTCGTCCGAAACTCCGGGCCGTAGACCGCACGATAGGCGAGATGCGGCTCGGCCGGCTGTCCGACGCCGGGCAGGTCGGGGAAGCGCAGTGCCTCGGGTGCGACGAGGTCTTCGTCGACGATACGCGGATAGACGCTGGCCGGCGGCAACGCCGCGTCGTCGTCCACCCAGCGATCCATCGCCAGCAGGAGCGGGCGGATGAACCACGAGTAGTCGTTGGGGTTGCTCGGTTGCTGGCCGCTGGCGCGGCGCGGCGGGAAGCGCCCGGGGCCATGCTGCCCGCCGGCGAACGAGTAGATGCGGACGTTGTCCAGCAGCGGCGCGTCGGTCGACCCGTCGATCGTCGTGTGGATGAGCGACGCCGCGCGTCCCCAGTACTCGTACGACGAGTTGGTGTAGAAGACCTTCGGCATGTGGCCCGGCTGGAGGCCGGCGAGCAGACCGTCCCGCATGTCGGTCTCGGGGTCGTGCTGGATGACGTCGGTGAACGGGAAGATGTCGCTCGGATAGAGCTTGTTCAGGAACGGATGCCCGTCGCGCGACGGTTGGGCGAAGCGGTGGTTGAAGCTGCCGCGCCCCCCGCCTGCGACGTGCGCCATGACGCCGTCGAACGCGCGGCGGCTGCGTTCGTCCGCGTTGAAGCCCTGATAGAGGAACGTCCGCAGGAAGCGCCCGCTCTGCGAGACGCCCCAGGCGATGGCGTGGTCGATCGCGCCGGCCGGCAGCCCCAGTTCCGGTGTGGCGTCGTACTTCAGGGCCGAGATCATGTCGCGCACGGCGGCCGGACCGAGACCGACCAGGGCGGGATTCTTCGCCACGTAGACGATGTCGTAGAGCCGGTGCGGATCGAAGCCGCCCTGGAGATGGACGCGGGTCGGATCATCGACGATCGACCCATCGTCCTCGCGGCGCGCGAAGCGCCACTGATCGCGTGGCACGACCTGCCGCGGCTGGCCGACGCCGTCACGCACCGTCATCACGTTGTCCGGGTCGTCCGGGTCGGCGACCACGTACGCGACGTGGTTCCGGTCGGCGAGCGAGCGGTCGTAGACGCGCTCGGTCACGACCACCTCGCTGCGCACCAGCCCGGTGATCGTGGTTCCGTTGTCGGTCGCCACCGGCGTGTGCAGCCGCATCAGACCGTCGCGCAGCGGCGGATCGAACTGCCAGCCGAGCCACAGCAACGAGAAGCCGTGGTTCAGCAGGAACCCGTCGCCCATCTCCTGGGCGGAGCGCGGGTCACGGCTGCCGGCGGCGTTGTTGAAGTAGCCCAGCATCCCCTTGCCGCCGCGGTTCGACACCTCGTACAGGACGGTGCCGTTGCCGCGGGCGGCGTCCTTCGGCTTCAGCAGGAAGAAGTTCGAGCGGAACTCGACCATGCCGCGGGCGTTCCGGGGAGCCAGGGCGATGTCGGCGACGATGCCGTTGGCCGGGTTCTGCGGATCGACCTCGAAGTGAATCGTGCCGGCCAGCGTCTCGAATGGCCCGGCCAGCCCGTACGCCATGCCGCCGGCGACGTCGGCCCGCTGTTCGACGACGATGCGGACGACCTCGGCGGACGCGGTCGCCGCGACGCAGAGCAACGTGAGCAGTGTGCATGCAAGGCGGGTCATTGGTTCTCCTCGGGGCAACGGCGGGTATGCCCGCCCTGTCCCTCGTCTCGACGTTGACGTCATCGCTCGCGGCACCCCCGTCGACGCCGCGCGTTCGTGTCCTGCAGATACGCGATTATAGAGTCAGGTTCGGTGTCGCGGCCAGGAAACGCCGCCGTCTGGGGCGGTTCCGGGCGATTTTTGCCCGGCGCTACCGGGAGTCCCGGTCCAGCCGGTCCATGCCCGTGTCGTAGATCGCCCGCACCTGCGTCGTGACGTCGCGATAGCGTGCCAGCAGGTCCTGGCCGGACATCGGTTCGCGGAGCCGGCGCGCCAGCGGTTCGAGCGCGGACGGGTCGGTCGAGATGGCGCCGCCGCTGGTGTCGGTGTGGATGCGCAGCACCGTCTCGAGCTCGCGCAGGAACCCGTAGGCCCCGCGCAGCGTCTCCGCCTCCGCCGGGCGCAGGACCTCGGTCTCGGGCAGCGCGGCGAGCAGCCAGCGGGTCCCGGCGACGCGGAACCCCTCGCGCGTCGTCCCTTCCCGAATCTGCAGCACCTGCAGCAGGAAGTCGATGTCGGCGAGCCCGCCGCGGCCCCGCTTCAGATCGAGGTGGTCGCCGGCCGCCTCGCGGGCGAGCTCGCGCTCGATGCGTGAACGGACGTGGCGGGCGTAGGCCGGGATGCCGGGCTCCCACGGCCCGTAGACGAAGCGGTCGACCGTCTCGCGGACCTGCGCGGCGAGCCCGGGATCCCCGGCGATGTGCCGGCTGCGGGTCCAGGCCATGCGCTCCCAGGTCTCGGCGCGTTCGCGCAGATAGCGCTGGAAGGCGGGAAACGGAATCGCCAGCGCCCCCATCTTGCCTTCGGGACGCAGCCGCGTGTCGAACTCGTACGCGGAACCGGCCGCCGTTTTCTTGGAGAGCAGCTCGTGGATGGCGCGCACGAATTTCTGGTGCCGCTGGAATCGGGCGCCGTCGGTGGTATCACCTGCGTAGAGGAAGACCAGGTCGAGATCCGAGTGCACCGTCAACTCGCGGCTCCCAAGCTTGCCGAGCGCGAACGCGGTCCAGCCGGCCTCGAGGTTCGGCGCGTCCGGCGAAGGGGGGCGCTCGCGGGCCACCACGCGACCGGCCGCCTGGATGGCGCAATCGGCGACGAGGGACAGCTTCTCGTTCAGGAGATCGAGTCGCCGCTGCGTCAGCCATTCGACGAGCACCTTGAACTCCTCGATCGCCTTGACGCGGCGGAACGGATCGAAACAGGACTGCAGGTCGGGGCCGGCCGCGACCACTTCATCGAAGGCGTCGACCACCGCCGCCCGGAAGACGTCGTGATCAAGCGCGGCGCTGGCGAGGAAATCGAGCAACTCGGGGTACGCGGCGAGCCGGGCGGCGAACAGGTCACCGGCGTCGAGGCCCGTCAGCAGCCGGCGCCGCAGTTCGCCATTCTCGAGCAGCGTGCGATACAGCGTGGCGGGCGCCCCGGCGTGGGCGACCACCTGTTCGAAGCGGATCAGTGTCTGCCCCGGTGCTGACAACCGCGTCTCGCCGGAGAGAATCGTTCCGAGCAGATTCGCCAGGAGATTGCGAGAGGACCCCCGGCCATGCGAGGGCGCCGCGTCGAGCGCCCGAATCGCTTCCAGCGCACCTCCCGGATTCTCGATCCCCGCCTCCGCGAGCCGCGACCGCCCTTCCTCGTCGTCGATCTCGCCGGCCAGGAGTCGAAAGAGGTCGCGGCCGGCGAAGCCCTCCTCGTCGGTCTCGCGATGGAACAGGTTGGCGTAGATGGCGTGCACACGGTCCCGGTGACGGTCGAGTACGGTCGTCAGCGTTTCGATCGCGTCGAACCCGAGGCGCCGGGACAACGCCCGGAGCCCGCGCTCGGTGCCGGTGAGACTGTGCGTCTGCTGGCCCTGTGCGGCCTGCAGCCCATGCTCGATGTTGCGGAGGAAGATGTAGGCCTGCGCCAGATCGCGCTGCACGTCGGGGTCGATGAACCGATGGGCGCCGAGTTGATCGAGGGCGGTCAGTGTATGTCCGGTTCGCAATGCCGGTTGATCGCCGCCGTGGAGCAACTGGAACACCTGCGCGAACAGCTCGACTTCCCGGATGCCGCCGCGCCCTTCCTTGATGTTCAAATCGAGATCGCCATGCCGTGCATGTTCCCGATCGGCTCGCGCCTTGTATCGCGCGAGCTCTTCGATGGCGGCGTGGTCGATGTACTTCCGGTAGACGAACGGCGTAACCCTGGCGACGAACTGCCGGCCCAACCCCAGATCGCCCGCGATCGGACGCGCCTTGAGCAGCGCGAACCGCTCGAACGTCTCGCCGAGGCTCTCGTAGTACTGCGTCGACTGCTGCAGGGAATAGACGAGGTTGCCGCGCTGACCCATCGGCCGCAGGCGCATGTCGACGCGGTAGAGATAGCCCTCGGTCGTGTGGTCCGACAGCAGCGCCGTGAGACGCCGCCCGAGCTTCTGGTAGCGTCCATGGGCCGCGGCGGCCGCCGGCTCTGGAGCGTCGTAGACGTAGATGAGGTCGATGTCGGAGCTGTAGTTGAGATCGCCGCCGCCGAGTTTACCCATGCCGATGACGGCGAAGCGTCCCGGCAGCGGCCCCTGCTTGCGGGCGGCCTCCGACGCGGCGATGCGCAGCGTGTGGTCGACCAGCGTGTCCGCCAGAGTCGACAACTGCGTGGTGGTGGTGGTCAGCGACTCCCGATTCAGCATCCCGAAGAGATCGCGGGCGGCGACGCGCAGCATTTCCCGCCGCTGAAATCGTTTGAGCACGTTCGCCTGGTGCTCGCCGCTCTGCGCGGTGTCGACCAGCCGGCCCAGTTCGGCGTCGTAGTCGACGCGGTCCGGCAGCGCGGCGTCGAGCTTGCGCCGCAGCCAATAGAGGTATTCGGGATTGCGGATCAGAATCTCGCTCAGAAACGGTGACGTACCCAGAATCTGCAGCAGGATGTCGAGCAGACGCGGGTCGGCGTCCACTTCGCGAATGAAGGAGGCCTTGGGTGCGCGCTCGGACGCATAGCGGCAGAACCCGACGATCGCGGCGTCCGGATCGGGCGTCGTCGAAAGAACGTCAAGGAGCGTGTCCGCGAGACTGCCCAGCGCCTGCCGGCTGGACAGGTCGTCGGCAAGTTGTTGCAGATGCTGGTCCGAGGCCTCGCCGTCGCGCAGGCCGTACCCTTCAAGGAACCGGGCGGCCGTGTCCGCAGGCAACTCGGCTGCCAGGAAAATGTCCCGCGGCGTCGTGGCGTGCGGCGAGGGTGGCGTGGTCATCCTGCGGGTGCCGCGGCCGACCCGTGGCGGAAACGGAGTCGTCGGTTCCGGTGCAAGCCGTCAAGATCGACACGCCGCGACTCGGGTCGGACTGGCCGATGATCGAGCGACACACGCCGCCGATGTCGATCGACAGCGGGGTCCCGGGCGCACCGGTGCGCCCGGGACCCCGCCGAGCAGTTTCTCAACGAAGCGACTAGATGTCGAAATAGAGCGCGAACTCCCACGGATGCGGCCGCAGGCGAATCGCGTCGATCTCGTTCTGGCGCTTGTACGCGATCCAGTTCTCGATCACGTCAGGCGTGAACACATCTCCCTTCAGCAGGAAGTCGTGGTCGGCCTCGAGTGCGTTCAGCGCCTCCGACAAGTCGGCCGGCGTGTTGTCGATCTTGGCTGCGTCCTCCGGCGGCAGGTCGTAGAGGTCCTTGTCGAGCGGTCCCGGCGGCGTCACCTTGTTCTGGATACCATCGAGGCCGGCCATCAGCAGCGCGCTGAAGGCGAGGTAGCCGTTGCAGGTCGGGTCGGGGAAGCGGGCCTCGATCCGCTTCGCCTTCTCGCTGCTCGAGTAGACCGGAATACGGATTGCGGCGCTGCGGTTCCGCATCGAGTAGATCAGGTTGATCGGCGCTTCATACCCGGGGACCAGCCGGCGATAGGAGTTGGTCGTCGGATTGGTCAGCGCGAGCAAGGCCGCCGCGTGCTTGAGAATGCCGCCGATGTAGTAGATGGCGTTCGGGCTCAGGTCGCCGTACGTGCCGGCCTCGAAGAACTGGTTCCGGCCGTTCTTCCAGATGCTCTGGTGCACGTGCATGCCGGACCCGTTGTCCTGGAAGAGGGGCTTCGGCATGAGCGTCACCGTCTTGCCATGACGCTGCGCCACGTTCTTGATGGCGTACTTGTACTTCATCAGCTTGTCGCCCATGCTCACGAGCGAGTCGAAGCGCACGTCGATCTCGGCCTGTCCCGCCGTGCCGACTTCGTGATGATGGACCTCGACTTCAACGCCGATCTCCTCGAGGGTGAGCAGCATCTCCGTGCGCAGGTCCTGATGGCTGTCCATCGGCGGCACGGGGAAGTACCCCTCCTTGTACCGCGGCTTGTAGCCGAGGTTGCGCGAGTTGCCGGCGGCGTCCGGGTTCTCCACCCGACCCGCGTTCCAAAAGCCTTCCCCGGCGTCGATGTGGTAGTAGCCTTCGTTGTAGGTCTGTCCGAACCGGACGTCGTCGAGGATGAAGAACTCCGGCTCGGGGCCGAAGTAGGCCACATCGCCGATGCCGGTCGAGTTCAGGTACGCCTCGGCCTTCTGGGCGATATGGCGCGGATCCCGCGTGTAGGCTTCGCCGGTGACCGGGTCCTTCACGTTGCAGATGAGACAGAGCGTGGTCTCGGCCGCAAACGGGTCAATGAACGCAGTCGACGGATCCGGGAACAGCAGCATGTCGCTTTCCTGGATCTCCTGGAAACCGCGGATGCTCGATCCGTCGAACCCGATGCCTTCCTCGAAGACATCGGCCGAGAACTCCCTGGTTGAAACCGTGAAGTGCTGCCAGAGCCCCGGCAGGTCGACGAACCGCAGGTCGACGACCCGGATTCCCTTTTCCTCGATCAGTGCCATCACGTCGTTTGCTTGCATCTGTGCGTTCTCCTGTTGTGATTGATGACCGCCGCGTCATGCCGGCGGCCTATCGGGCCAAACCCTGCTGCATCGATTCCCGCAGAATTCTGCGATTTCACGCTGAATTCTGCCGATTTGCGTTGCTCCGGCTGACGAACAGGGCAACCACAAGGGTTGCCCCTACGTCTCGTCTTGCTCAGAACAGGGCAACCACAAGGGTTGCCCCTACAGAATTCTGCTGTTTCCCGCGGAATTCTGCAATTCCCCGCGGAATTCTGCTGTTTCGTGCTGCATCCCGCGTGGCGGCGTTGCTCCGGCTGACGAACAGGGCAACCACAAGGGATGCCCCCTACGTCACAGGGCAACCACAAGGGTTGCCCCTACAGGTTCTCGCCTTGCGCTGGCCGGGCGCGGCATTGTTACGACCAGATCTCGGTGCAACGCGGGTTTCACGACGGGCTGCTAGAGCCTCGCTGACCGCGACCGCCGCGAGCCGCTACACTACATCCCGTTCCCCCGTCCGGATAATTCGGCTCTGTTCGACGGGCAGCACGAACACCCGCCCGTCGCCGATCTCGCCCGTTCGCGCCGCACCCATGATGGCGTCGATCGCCGTGTCGACGTCGTCATCGTCAACAACGACCTCGATCTTCGCCTTGGGCAGCAGGCTGATTTCGTATTCCCGGCCGCGGTAGACAGCCGCGTGGCCGCGTTGTCTGCCGTGCCCCTGCACTTCGCTGACCGTGATGCCCGAAATGCGAGCATCCGCGAGCGCGTCCTTGATGTCATCGACCTTGCTCGGCCGCACGATTGCCTCGATCAACTTCATGAGTGCATCCGCTTCGTTCCCACGCTCCCGGCGTCGCGTCCACGATCCGTCCGTTGAGCCGTTCCCCCGTCCCCGCCAGCCGCGTATGATGCGGGGTTTTACCACGGTTGTTCCGAATATGCCGCGTTTTCATCCCGGCCACGGGCATGTTGTGGGACGCCTACGGCCAGAGCCAGCCGAACGTGCCGGCGGTCAACAGCGCGTAGACCAGCCCGTCGAACATCGTTACCAGCGTATAGCGCCAGCTCCGCGACCACCAGATGCTGTTCTGCATGATCGCCAGCGAGTAGCCGGCCAACGCGACCGTCCCGGTGACGCGGAAGACGGTGCCATAGTCGGCGCCCGGACCGAGTGTGATGCCGGCGGCGTAGCCGGTGACCGCGCCGACGATCAGACTGTAGCCGAACCACTGGCCCAGACTCTTGCCGATCGCCATCGGTGCGTTCGGGAGCATCGTCACGAAGGCGACCGGGCCGCGCGTCGTCTTCTCGATGAACTCGGGTTCGCCCATCTCCTTCGAGCTCGACGCGTGCGGCATGACATAGTCGCCCGGCGGAATCTTGAACGGCCGCAGCGCGTCCATCACCTTACCTTCGTCAGGCACGGGACCGACCTCGCCGGCGTGGTACGACAGCACCATGTGGATGATCGAGCTGGCGGCGAACACGAACACCGCCGAGAGCAGGACGGGCAGCCAGAGCGACAGGACCGAAACCATGACGACCTCCTTGCCGGTGTTGCCGGTTCGGACGAGAGCATACACGACGGTATCCGCCGCGATGGGTCGAACCAGCCGCGCGTGCGGATCTGCCGGCAGTCTCCACACCGTGCGGTCGTGATCATCGTTGACGCGCCGGTAGCGATCAAGTGGTTCGTGCCGGTTCCGCCGCCCGCCGCGGTATTGAGCGTAGAATGTCCGAGACGGTATCAATTGCCCTGGAGGTTCGAGCCATGCGTCGAGGACTAGCAGTCGTTCTTGGTCTTTGTGTCATGTGGAGCGTGTCGTGTGCGTCCGAGCCGCCAGACGCCGAACCTGCCGCTGCTGAGCCGGCGGAGGCGTCCAGCAGCGAATCGGGCATGATCGACCGCATCGATGCGCGTCTCGACGCGCTGCTGGCCGCCGACGCGATGGTCGAGCAGGTCGCCGAGGGTTTCCAGTTCATCGAAGGGCCGGTCTGGGTTGGCGGCGCGAGCGACGGCCACCTGCTCTTCAGCGACATTCCGGGCGACACGGTCTACCGCTGGTCCGAGGCGGACGGGACGAGCGTGTTTCTCAACCCGGTGTTCCTCCCCGAGCTCGAGACCAACGGTCAGGGCGGTTCGAACGGGCTGACGCTCGACCTCGAGGGCCGCGTCGTACTGTGCGAGCATGGCAATCGCCGTCTCGCGCGGATCGAGGAGGACGGCTCCCGCGTCACGATCGCCGATCGGTATGACGGCAAGCGTCTCAACAGCCCGAACGACATCGTGTATCACTCGAGCGGCGCCGCGTTCTTCACGGATCCGCCCTATGGTCTCGCCAGTCCCGACGCGGCGGAGCTCGACTGGAACGGCATCTACCGTCTCGACCCCGACGGGACGGTGCATCTGCTGGCCGACGGTCAGAGCCGGCCCAACGGCATCGGACTCTCACCCGACGAACGCACGCTCTACGTCGCGAACTCGGACGGCGAAGCACGGGTGTGGATGGCGTATCCGGTCAACGACGACCTCGGCGTCGGAGAGGGGAGGGTGCTGCTCGACCTGACCGCCAGCGCCGCCGCCGGCGTGCCGGACGGCTTTGCGGTCGATTCGGCGGGCAACATCTGGGCGAGCGGCCCCGGCGGCATCGTCGTCATCAGCCCCGAGGGCGATCATCTCGGCACGATCAGCCCCGGGGAGCAGCCGGCCAACGCCGCCTTCGGCAACGATGGCCGGACGCTCTACATGACCGCCCAGACCGGCCTCTACCGGATCAACACCCTGGTCGAGGGGCTGATGCCCTGACGCCGTCGGCCCTGCCACCTCGTCAACGGATACCCCATGGCCGGCAGATTGCGCGAACCGGCCTGGTAACAGCAGCGATGAAGGTTTTCGGCGCGCTCGTGTGCCTTGCGGCAGCCGCGTGCCACGGTCCGGCGCCGCCGCCCGTCCGCGTCGAGCGTGCGGTGTTTCTGATGGGCACCGTCGCCACCTTCGTGGCCGAGGCGGCCGACCGCGACACCGGGCTTGCCCGGTTGGAACGCATGGTACGCGTCGTGGAGGAGACGGAAGCCGAGCTCAGCACATGGCGCGACGACAGCGTGCTGAGCGCCGTGAATCGGCAGCCGGTGGGGGAGGCGTTGCCGGTGCCGCCCGCCGCCTGTGGCCTGCTCGGTCGCGTGGCAACGTGGCGCGAGACAACCGGCGGCGCGTTCGATCCGGCGCTGGGAAGTCTCATCGACGCCTGGGGGTTGCGGATCGGCGGGCGGCAGCCGGATGACGCGACGGTGGCGGCCGCGCTGGCGACCACCGGCCTCGGTCACCTGGTGCTCGACCAGGAGACGTGCGCCGTGACACGCCGCGCCGACGTGATCCTCGACGCTGGCGGCTTCGGCAAGGGGGAGGCTCTCGACCGCATACGGGCTGCCGAGCGCGGCCGGCCGGGCGCCTGGCTCGTCGATTTCGGCGGGCAGGTGGCGGTCTCGGGTGAGGCGGCCGGCGGCGCATGGCCGGTGGGCATCGCGCACCCCGAGCGGCGCGAGACATCCGTCATCGAGTTGCCGCTCGCCGCGGGCTCACTCGCCACGACCGGCGGCTCCGAGCGCGATCTGACCGTCGGCGGGCGAGTCCGTATCGGCCATGTCATCGACCCGCGCACCGGCCGGCCGGTCAGCCGCTCAGCATCGGTCACCGTCTGGCACGACGACGCCTTTGCCGCCGACGTGCTCTCGACCGCCCTGTTCGTGATGGGACCCGTGGAGGGGCTGGCCTGGGCAGCGGCGCGCGATGTCGCCGCCTGCTTCATCGCCTCCGACAAGGGGTCCGGCGTCACGTTTCGCGCGACGCCCGCGTTCGAATCGCGATTCCCGCTGCCGACGCCCTAGCAGTCCGTGGTGAAACCCCGCGTTGCACCGAGATCGGCGATGCGCCCGCTGAGCAAGGCGAGAAGAGGGAAAATACCGGCAGTATTTGACCGGTGAACAACGATGCGCAGCGGGATGCAGCGCCGATCGAATGCAGCGGGGCTTTTGCCACGGGCTGCTAGGAGCCTGCGCCGCAGAGAGATTACGGCTGCAAATCCGCTCTCACTCATGGCTTTCACCACGCCTTTTTGTCACATAGTGCCGCTATGCTCCTCAAATGAGTGAAGAAATCCGTGGCGATATCGAATTTTCGCTTTCGCAATCTTCTACGGCGCAGACTCCTAGCAGCCCGTCGGACTTAGCCCCGGATCTTGTAATAGGGCTTGTCGAATCGAGGGGGTCGAAGTAGATGCCGAAGTTCGTACAGCGACACCAGTCGCAGCTGTATCTGCTGCCGCCGGACCTGCGCGATTGGCTGCCTGAGGACGATCTGGACGCACTTCGCGGTTGAGGCGACACGACCGGGAGCTCACTGGGGACGATCCCGGAACTATCGGCCGCCGTAGAGATAGCTGCAGGCGATGACGGCACCGGCGATGCCGGCCACGTCGGCGGTCAGGGCGGCGGCCAACGTGTGTCGGATCCGGCGAACCTGGACGGCACCGTAGTAGACGGCCAGCACGTAGAAAGTCGTTTCGGTCGACCCCTGGAAGGTGCTCACAAGATAGCCGGTGTAGCTGTCCGGTCCGATGGCCGGATCCTGGATGATCGATGCCAGGATGCCGTACGCACCCGAGCCTGACAGCGGTCGCATGAGGGCCATCGGCAGCGCGTCACCCGGCAGGCCGACCGTCGACGTGAGGGGGGTCAGCCAGCCGACGATAATATCGAGCGCGCCGCTGGCGCGGAGCATGGCGACAGCCACCAAGATGGCCACGAGGTACGGAATGATTCGAAGCGCCACCTGGAACCCGTCGCGCGCGCCGTCCACGAAGACTTCGTAGACACGGACCCGGCGGGACGCACCGAACCCGAGCAACACGACCATCAGTCCCGGAATGATCCAGGGCGAGACTGCGGCGCCATAAACGACGGCCAGCGGGATCACCGCTACGATGCCCGCCAGCGCCGTCACCGATACCCAGACTGGATACGCGCCGGCGGAGACCTCGGCGGACACTTGGGGGGTCTCCGCTCCTGACACCGGTTCTACGGCCGCCGCAGGGACCGCGGAACTTGGCGCCTCGGCAGGTGCCACCGCCGAGAACCGTTGGTACACCTTCACAGCAGCGAATGCCGCTACCGTCGAAAGGCAGGTCGCAAACAGCGTCGTCGGCAAGATGCCCGCCGGGTTCTGGGAACCGGCCGCGACGCGCAACGCGATGACGCCAGTGGGCAGCAACGTGACCGATGAGGTGTTCATGGCCAGAAACAGCGCCATCGCGTTGCTCGCCGTCCCTTTGACCGGGTTCAGCTTGTCGAGCTCCTGCATCGCGCGGATGCCGAACGGCGTCGCGGCGTTGGCGAGGCCCAGGACATTGGCGGACAGGTTAAGAATAATGGCGCCCATCGCGGGATGATCCGCCGGCACCTCCGGAAAGGCACGCACCAACAGCGGGCGGAGGGTCTTGGCGATGATGGTCAGCAGGCCTCCCGCCTCTGCCACCTTCATCAGCCCGAGGAAGAGGGCCATCATGCCCACGAGCCCGATCGCCAGGGTTACCGCGCCGCCTGCCGCGTCGACCATCGCCGTGCCGAGCGCGGTCATCGGTGACACGCTGTCCGCCGCGCTTGGCACCCAGCTCAACTGGCGGTAGCCGCCAACGAGGAAGGCGACAAGGACGATGGCGAAGAAAACCGCATTCATCCGGATGATGTCCCGCGCGAATGATAGAGCAATTCGCGCTAGCGATCTCTCACGTCAGCCCTTTCCGCAGCGTTGGTGAATCTATGGAGCGAACCCGCAGTCGCGTCGCCTGCGTGTTCAGCGGGGCGCGTCACGACGTTCCTGCGCGCGGGCGCCGCTGAGGATGAGCGGCATGCTGTAGTTCCCTTCGTGACAGGCGTTCTCGAAGACCGGTCCGGTGGCGCGCGTGATCGGGAACATCACGGTCCAGGGGCCGGCGAACGAGTCGGGATCGGTCGCCGTGAACTCGTAGTGCAGCGTGCCGGCGTCGGCGAGACGGAAGCGCTCGACATAGCGTGCGTTCGGACCGCTGCCCGCCAGGGTCCACACGCCGTTGAAGTTGGCGCTCTCGACGACCAGCGTGTCGCCCTCCCAGTGACCGCGCGAGCTCCCCTGCCATTGGCGAATCGAGTCGGCGAGCGGTTCCGGTCCATCGATCGGGATGATGCGCACGTCCGAGTTCTGTTCGTGCAGAATGACGAGGTAGTCCGGCGTCTGGAAGAACTGCGTCAGCCGGTTGGGGGACACGGCGAGCAACGGGACCGTCCGTCCCATGATGCAGCGCTCGTAGCGCTCCCGATCCTCCGGTCCGTCGGCGGGACGCAACCGCGATGCGATACCGAGCGTGCGCGCGCGATGCTGTCCGGCCTCGGTGCGCGCCGGAAGCCTGCCGTCGGGCGGATCGACGATCAACGCGGTCCGGCCGTTCGTCAGGCCGCCGGGCTGCCACCAGTCCGCGTTCAGTTGCAGGTCGCGCTCGCGGCCGATCGCCGCGTGGCGGTCGGTCAGATACGCGGCCTCTTCATCCGCCGTCAGGACGATGCGTCCGGCAAGCTCCGAAGGCCGTTGCAGCGGTGTGGTGGTCCGGTACTCCCAGTACCCGCTCAGGTCCGGCGCCCCCCAGGACGTGCTGGGCGCGCCGCTGGTCTGGGCAGGCGCTGGCGCCGGCATGAGGAACAGAAGACTGGCGAGACCCGTCAGACACGGACGCACATGCGGCTCCACAGTGTTCGGTCGGGCTGTTCCAGACGGTGGCTCCGGCTATTCCGGCCGCGGCGGCAGCCGCTCCCAATAGAGGTGCCCCCCCGTGGTTTCGCCATCGGCGGTTCGCGGCCGTGCCCCCAGTCTCAGGATATCGCCGCTGAGATCGTAGATCCGTTCGGCGTCGCTCGGTTCGCCAGGCCGTGGCCGCCCTTCGATCTCGTGGACGACATACTGCGGGTCGGCGTCCTCATAGACGGTAAACCGCCCGAAGTATCCGCCATAGCTGCGATAGGCCGCCAGCATCTCCTCCGGCGTGGCGGTCTCTCCCGCGTACGGCGTGCGTCCGTCACGCGCCATCAGGTGCACCATCATGTGCCCGCTCGATGTATAGATGATGTACGAGCCGGCGCGGCCCTCGTTGCGATTCCCGTGTTCGACGACCTCGCCGTCTCGTTCCGTAAAGCGGTCGGTGTAGAGAAGCTGCCGGAAACCGACGAACCGCTGCGCTTCGTCCGACAGCGGCGCGTCCGGCAGCCGCTCCCATACAATGCGTCTCGGGGCGTCCTCCTTGCGGCCGCTGGCGGGCGCCGGCGTCAGGACGAGACGGTCGCCGTCGAGGTCGTAGAATCGTTTCGCGTCCACCTCGCCGCCGGGGTTGATCTGCCCGGCCCGATGGTGCACCAGGAACCCGCCGTCCGCGTCGACGGTGTAGGGACCGTAGTACGCGGCATAGCCCCGCAGCGCCGCCTGCGCCTCCTCCGGGGTCGGCTGGCCGGCGGCGAACGGTGTCCGGTCCCGCGGCATGACCTTCACGCCCATGTAGCCGGTGTCGCCATAGGTGATGTAGCCCAGGGAGTTGTAGTCGGGGGTCGCGGTCCACGCGCCGGTCGCGTCCCTCGTCTCCGAAGTGACGAGCCGGTATGTTCCGGCGAGCGTCTCGCGTGCGCCGGCGCTCTGGAGGGACGTCTCGCCCGCGGCCGGATCCGCGGCGGCAGGATCATCCGCGGCGCACCCGCTGAGTACGGTGGACAGACACACGCCGCCGGCGACGATGAGGGCGGATTTCAGGTTCCCCATGGTGCGTCTCCTTGTCGAACGCCGCGGCGCAATTGCTGCGGTGACGAAACGCGGACGGCGGTGCCGACGCGGCAGTCGACCCGCGGCAGCCGGCGCCGCGACTCTCCTGGTTCACCGCATCAAGGCTGTATCCCGGCACTATAGCCGGGCCGCGCGTTGCGCGTCCAGTGCGCAAACACCACCTGCGGAGGACACCGCTCTGCGGTATCCGCACGATGAACGCGTGAGCGGCGTCCAACACCCAGCGCCAGACCGTCCCGGGAAGAACCTTCTCGAAGTCCGGGTGGGCCGGATTGAACACGACGTAGCGTGCGAACGAGGCGCCCTTGACAATCGGACTAGCCAGAACAAAAATCTAGCCAGGAATACTGGACAGAGAGGACATATGACCGAATGGCCGCTACAGGATGCGAAGAACCGGTTCAGTGCGGTCGTTGATGCCGCCTTGGCAGGAGACCCTCAGCGCGTGACGCGGCGCGGCAAACCGGCGGTTGTGGTGCTGGCGGTGGAGGAGTACGAGCGGCTTCGTCATCTGGAGAAGGCGAAAGCGCCAACGTTCGCGGAGCTCCTGCTTGCGATCCCGCAAGATGGCCGGGAGTTCGAGCGCATTCGATTGCCGTCTCGACCGGTTGATTTCTGATGTTTCTGATCGATACCGACATACTGTCCGCACTTCGCAGGCCTGAACGCAGTCCCGGTATCGTTCGATGGATAGCGGGGCGGAGAACGACGGATTTGTACGTGAGCGTCGTGTCCGTCGGGGAGATCGAGCGGGGAATCGCCAGACAACGGCATCGCGACCCGGCGTTCGCCGACGTGCTCGCGGCGTGGCTGGATAGCGTGACCGCCTTGTACGGCGAGCGAATCCTCGGCTTCGACCTGTCCACGGCGCGACGGTGGGGCCGCCTGTCTGGCGCGGTCGGACATGAAGGCGCCGATCTGTTGATCGCGGCCACGGCGCTTGAGCACGGTTTGACCGTGGTGACCCGCAACGTTCGGCACTTCGAGCCAACGGGTGTGCCGGTATTGGATCCATCTCTTCCGCGCCGATGAAGCGATGACCCCCGCGTTCTGGCAGCGCGGATATATGATGGGTCTGGTTCGAATCCGATGCGTGCAGGACATTCTCCGAGATCTTCCCATGGACACACGAACAGTGGTGGTGGCGGCCTGCTGCGCCGCGGTGCTGGCAGCGGTGCCGGCTGACGCGAGCGCGCAGAATCGGGCGCGCAACGAAACGGTCGCCGGGGCAAGCAGGTCAAACGTCGCGATCTCGACGACGCAGGTCGCCGTCGGCGGCTTCACGTTCGACGTGCGGATGGCCGGCCCGGACGACGGAGAGGTCGTGATCCTCCTGCACGGGTTTCCGCAGACGTCCTACGAGTGGCGGCATCAACTCCGCGCGCTCGGCGAGGCGGGGTTCCGCGCCGTGGCGCCCGATCAACGCGGCTACTCGTCCGGTGCGCGCCCGCCTGACGTCGACGACTACGCACTGCCGCTTCTCGTCCAGGATGTGATCGGTCTGGCCGACGCCATCGGCGCCGAGCGGTTCCATATCGTCGGTCACGATTGGGGCGCGGCCGTCGCGTGGGCCGTGGCAGTCGCCGCCCGTGATCGCGTCATCACCGCCAATCCGGTGTCGGTGCCCCACCCTGACGCGTTCGCCGCGGTTCTCAACGATCCGACGTCGTGCCAGGTCGCGGCCTCCGCCTATTTCGACCTGTTCGTGCAGCCGAATTCGGAAGACGCCTTCCTCGCCAACGACCACGCGTTGCTGCGGGGCGTCTATGCCGGCATCGACGACGAGGCGATCGCCGAGTACGTGCGCGTCCTGGGGTCGAAGGCGGCGCTTGGCGCCGGCCTGAACTGGTATCGCGCGAACATCGGCAACCGCACGCTGCAGGGACCGCCGGTGGGCGCCGTCGAGGTGCCGACGATGTTCACCTGGAGCGACGGCGACACGGCGCTCTGCATCGACGGCGCCGTGCTCACCGAACAGTACGTCTCGGGTCCGTATCGCTTCGAGGTCCTGGAAGGCGTGACCCACTGGATCCCCGATCTGGCGCCGGACGCAATGTCGTCGCTGCTCGTCGAGCATGTGACCCGGTACTCGGAGCGGTGACGGATCCAGTCGCGTGACGAGCAGGTGAGCGGGACGCGACGATGACGAAACGGCGACGGCGGCCGTCCGGTGCACCGGCGGCGCCCCGTCCCGTGCGCTCGCGCCGGGTGGGACGCGACGCGTTGCTCGCGCTGCTGGCGCTTGGCGTCGCGGCCGCGGCGTTCGTCTGGTTCCTGCGCCCGCCTCCGCTGCACATCTCGGGACCGATAATTCTCGTCTCGATCGACACCCTGCGCGCCGACCGGCTGCCGGCCTACGGCTATGGCGGCGTCGCCACGCCGGCCATCGACCAGCTTGCCTCGGAGGGAGTGCTGTTCGAACGCGCCTATTCCCACTCGCCGCAGACGCTGCCGGCGCACGCCTCGTTGTTCACCGGCAAGCTGCCGGTCGAGCACGGCGTACGCGACAACCTCGGCTTCGCCCTCGGGGCGGACCAGACGCTGCTTCCTGATCTGCTCGCGCCGCTGGGCTACCGCTCGGCCGCCGTCGTGTCGTCCTACGTGCTCCGCAAGGAGGTCGGGCTCGCACGGGCGTTCGAGACCTACGACGACCGGCTGCCGGCGGCCTCACCCGAGACGTCCATTGCGCGGGTTCAGCGCGACGGCCGCGACTCGCTGGAGGTGGCCGAACGATGGCTCGATGAGCGCGCCGTGTCCCCGTTCTTCCTGTTCCTGCATCTCTACGAGCCGCATACCCCGTATACGCCGCCCGAGCGGTTCGCGCGCTACGACCCCTACGACGGCGAAATCGCGTACGCGGACGAGATCGTCGGCGGCCTGTTCGACGCGCTCCGGGCGCGGGGACTGTATGACGAGGCGCTGATCATCCTGCTCTCGGACCACGGCGAAGGGCTCGGTGACCATGGCGAGCAGGAGCACGGGATCTTTCTCTACGACGAGGCGATCCACGTCCCGCTGGTCATGAAGCTGCCGGGCGGCCGGGCGGCGGGACGGCGGGTGCCGGCGCCGGTGCAGCACATCGACCTGCTGCCGACGCTGCTCGACCTGACGGGCGCGGCGCCGCTCGCGGACCTGCGGGGACGCTCGCTCCGGCCGCTGCTCGAGGGCGCCGGCGGCGCATGGCCGGACCGCCCGATCTACGCGGAAGCGCTCCACGCGCGCTATCACTTCGGCTGGAGCGAGCTCTACGCGCTCACGACCGATCAGTTCCGCTTCATCAAGGCGCCGCGGGCCGAGCTCTACGACCTGGTCGCCGATCCGCACGAACTAACGAATCTGGCTCCGCGGCGTGCGCGTACCGTTGGCGACTTGCAGGCGGCGCTGGACGAGCTGCTGGGGGACGGTCCGCTCGAGACCCCGGCCGCGGTGTCCGATGACGTGCTGCGCCGGTTGCGCTCGCTCGGATACCTCGGGGGCGGCAGGGGGGTCGATACGGAGACCACGGTCGAAGCGCTGCCCGATCCGAAGGACAAGATCGGCGTGCTTGCGCACTATCGAACCGCCATCGATCTCGCGGCGGACCGCGAGTTCGATCGGGCCATCACGCTGTTGCAGGAGATCGTCGCCGGCAACCCCGAGATGGCCGACGTCTGGCAGCAGCTCGGCAACCTGCAGGCGCGCACGGGCCGTCTGACCGAGGCGGTCGCATCCTACCGGCGGATGGTCGAGCTGAACCCCACGGATACCGCCGGCCTGCTGGCGGTCGCGACAGTTCAGCTCCAACTGCGGCAGTTGGACGAGGCGTGGGACAACGGCCTCCTGGCGGCGGACGCCGCCCCGACCGCCGATCGCCGGGCGCGCGCGCACAGCCTGCTGGCGCGCATCGCGCTCGCCCGGCGCGACCGGCCGGCCGCGCGGCGTCACGCCGCGCTCGCACGTGACGCCGACCCGACGCTGCCGCTGCCGGTTTTCGTCCAGGGGCGGACCCTGCACGAGGATGGCCGGTATGCCGAGGCGCTGCCGCTTTTCGAGCAGACGCTGGCCGAGGTCAGTTCGCGCACGGTGATGCTGCAGGGCGTGCATTTCTACCTCGGCGACACACTGGCCCGGCTCGGTCGGCCGGGCGAGGCCGAAGTCCACTTCCGGGAGGAGTTGCGTCTGACGCCGCAGGACACCCGGTCGCGGTCGAGTCTGGCGATGCTTTATCAATCGGAGGGAGCATCGGACGTGGCGGCCAGGACGATTGACGAGTTGCTCGAGGCGGTTCCGACCCCCGCGGGCTACGAGACGGCCGCCGAGTTGTGGGACATGTTCGGGGCCCGGCGGCGCGCCGCCGCGGTCCGCGCCGAGGCGGCCCGCCGCTTCGGCGCCCCGGCGCGATGACCCGTGCATCACGGCGGCAGCCGCAAACGAGCGGGCGGGGCGCCCGGCGGCGCCCGGCCCCACCAGCCGACCCTCCGGTCGCTCGCCGGCGCGGGCGTGTCGTGCTGCTCCTGTTGCTCCTGCTTGGCGGCGCAGCCGGCGCCGCGCTCTGGCTCTGGCCCGGCGGCGCGCCGCCACCTGTGGTCGAGCGGAACGCCGAGCAGAACGTGCTCCTCGTCACCATCGACACGCTACGCGCCGATGCGCTCGGCAGCTATGGGGGCGCGGCGGCGACCCCGAACCTGGATCGTCTGGCCGCCGCCGGTACCCGCTTCGAGTTCGCGCACGCCCATGCCGTTGTGACGCTGCCGTCGCACGCCAGCATCCTCACCGGGACCTACCCGTTCGAGCACGGCATCCATGACAATGCCGGGTATCGGTTGCCGGACGACAGCCGCACCCTCGCCGGGATGCTCCGCACCGAGGGGTTCGCGACCGGCGCATTCGTCGCCGCCTTTCCGCTCGACAGCCAGTTCGGGCTCGACAACGGCTTCGAGACCTATGACGACCGGTTCGGGCAGGGCGAGGGCCCGTCCGATTTCACGATCGCCGAACGCCCGGCCGAGACGGTGGTCGCCGCGGCCCGCACCTGGATCGAGTCGCAGCGCGGCCGATGGTTCGCATGGGTGCATCTGTTCGACCCGCATGCCGTCTACCGGCCGCCAGCCCCCTTCGACGCGCGCTACGCGGCGAGTCCCTATCACGGCGAGGTGGCCTACACCGACTACGCGCTTGGACCGCTCCTCGAGACCGCCGGCGGCGGCGGGCGCCCGACCCTCGTGGTGGTCACCGCCGACCATGGCGAAGCGCTCGGCGAGCATGGCGAGCTAACCCACGGCCTGTTCGCCTATGAAGCGACGCTGCGCGTGCCGCTGATCCTTGCCCAGCTCGGGGGCGCGCCCCGCGATGCCGCGGCCGGGGGTGTCGTCTCGGCCGACCCGGCCCGGCACGTCGACATCACGCCCTCGATTCTCGATGCACTCACTCTGCCGGCGCCGTCCACGCTGCCGGGTCGCTCGCTGCTCGCCGCGGCGTCGTCCGAGACCGAATCGCGGTCCTATTTCGAAGCGATGTCCGCCTCGCTCAACCGGGGCTGGGCGCCGCTGCGCGGTGTGCTGGCGGGGCGGGACAAGTACATCGACCTTCCGCTCCCGGAACTCTACGATCTGCGCGAGGATGCGGCCGAGACACGCAATCTGGTCACCGGCCGAGCCGCGCGGGCGCGGGCGCTCGAGACGCTGCTCGCCGAAGTTCCCTCGGCAGCGGGCGATCGGCGGGTCGACGAGACGGCGGCCGTCGTCGAACGTCTCCGGTCGCTGGGGTACATCGGGGGTTCGGCGCCCGTCAAGGAGCGCTACACAGTCGCCGACGACCCGAAACAGCTTGCGCACATCGACAACGCCATGCACCGGGGCGTGGACCTTTACCAGCGCGGGCGCCCGCGCGAGGCGATCGCCGTCTACCGCGAGGTGCTCGCCGAGCGTCCAGATCTCGAGCTGGCGTACCGGCATCTGGCGTATTTACACTGGTCGCTCGGCGAGGTCGTCGAGGCGGTCGGGACGCTGACCCGCGCACGGGAGGCCGGCGTTGCGAGTCCGGCGGTCGAGGGCCAACTCGGCATCTACCTGGCCGAAAGCGGGGCGGTCGACGAGGCGGTGCCGCTGCTGGAGGCGCTGGTGTCCGTGGACCGGCCTGAGCTCGATGCGCTGAACGCGCTCGGCATCGCCTACGCGCGCGGCGGCGACACCCAACGTGCGATCGAGACATTCGTGCGCGTGCTCGCCATCGACCCCGACAGCGCCATGGCGCTCGAGAACATCGGCGCCGTGCACCTGCAGCGCGGCGATCCGGAGGCGGCCGGCGAGGCGTTCGAGCGCGCCGTGGCGCTGGCTCCCCGGTCGTCCCGCGCACATGCCGGCCTCGGCGTCGTGCAGCTCCGGTCGGGTGATCGGGCCGCGGCGGTGGCGAGCTGGACCCGTGCGGTCGAGCTGGATCCGGCCAACTTCGACGCGCTGTTCAATCTGGCCACTGAACTGGTCAACGGCGGAGATCTCGCCGCGGCGCGCCCCTATCTGGAGCAGTTCGTCCGTACCGCGCCCGCGGCGTTCTACGTCGCCGATATCCAGCGGCTGACCGTTCTGCTCGACGCCACCCGTCCCTGACGCGGCCGGATCCCTTCCGCCACCGGCACGGAGTGGATCATGTTTCTTGTTTGTTAACTCCGTGCTAGTCCCCTTGATCTTTGATTTCTTCAAAAAGTCGTTGGTCATCTGGGGCCACCGTGGACTTGAACGGTGCGCTGTCCGAACCGCTTCACCTTCGCGAGGATCTCGTCGGCTGTTTTCGTCCACTTGAAGGGCTTGCCCTCGTCATTGTGGGCGTCCACGTAGGCGGAGATGGCGTGGCGCAGCGCGTGCGTGCTGGAATGTGAGCCGCGCTTGAGGGCGTGTTCGGTGAGGAGGCCAAAGAACCGCTCGACGAGGTTGAGCCAGGCGGAGTAGGTTGGCGTAAAGTGGAACTGGAAGCGCGGGTGGCGGGCCACCCATCGTTTGACCAGCGGGGACTTATGCGCCGAGAGATTGTCGAGGATCACGTGGACGGTGAGGGTGGGGTCCACCCGCTTGTCGATCTCGCGCAGAAAGCTCACGAAATCCCTCGACCGATGCTGCTTCTTGGTTTGCGCCACGACCTGGCCGGTCGCGACGTTGAGCGCCGCGAAGAGGTCCACCGTGCCATGGCGGATGTAGTTGTGCGTCTGGCGTTCGGGCCGACCCATGTCCATCGGCAGGATCGGCTGCGCTCGCTCGAGGGCTTGAATCTGAGGCTTTTCGTCGAATGACAAGACAACGGCGTGGTCGGGTGGATTCAGGTAGAGGCCGACAATGTCCCGCACCTTCTCGATGAACAGCGGGTCGTCGGAGATCTTGAACGATTCCACGATATGCGGCTGCAACCCGAAGGTGCGCCAGATGCGGCCCACGGTGGAGGCGCTGACGCCAGCGCGCTCCGCCATCTTGCGGGTGCTCCAGTGGGTCCGTCCCTTCGGCTTACTTTCCAACGTGGCGACGAGGATCGACTCGACATCCGCATCGGACAGTGTCCGGGGGGCTCCGGGCTTGGGCTCGTCATACAGCGCATCCACGCGACCTGTCGTAAACCGCTGCCGCCACTTGCCGACCGTCACATTCGAACAGCGCAGTTTCGCCGCGACCGCCACGTTCGATTCGCCACGCGCGCACCTCAGGACGATCTTCGCCCGCAAGGCCACATGCCGATTCGTTCTGGCGCGCCTGGCGAGCCGCTCAAGTTCTCCTCGCTCCACGGCGGTGACTTCCAATCTCGCTTTGGGCCGACCTGTTCTTGCCATGCCGCCCAATACATCACACTCGGCACACTTCTTAAAGCTTTTTCAGACACAGGGGACTAGCATGTCCACGGGCGTGTGTCAGTGTCGTGGTCAAGCGGAGCCAATGCTGGCGCCGGGTTCGAGACCAGATCGCACACGCATACGAGGAGGGGGACATGAAACGTCGATGTTGCGGTCTGCTCCTGACCGCGTGCCTCGGCTTGGCGCTCGTCCTGTTGACGACACCGGCAGCGGCGCAGGTCAACCTGGGACGAATCGACCTGACGGTCGAGGATGGCACGGGCGCAGTGCTGCCCGGCGCCGCCGTATCCATCATGGGACCGGAGGATCGGTCCAACGTGTTCACCGATCTCCAGGGCGAAGTGCACCTGCTGCGGCTGCCCGTCGGGACGTACGAGGTCCGCGTCGCCCTGCAGGGGTTCCGCGCGTACCTCAACACTGGCGTGCAGGTCCGCGCGGCGTCCTCGACACCAATGACCGCGAGCCTCTCGGTCGGCGGGGTCACCGAGACGGTGCTGGTCTCGAGTGAAGCGCCGATCATCGACCCGCGCCGTCAGAGCACCGACACCCACATCACGGTGGACGAGCTGCAGAACGTGCCGTCGGCGCGCGACCCGTGGGTCGTGCTGCAGACCGTTCCCGGCGTGATCGTCGACCGCGTCAACGTCGGCGGAGCCGAATCTGGCCAGCAGTCGAACTTCATGGCCAAGGGGGCGGGCTCCGGGGAAAACACCTGGACGCTCGACGGTGTCGTGGTCACCGACATGGCGTCGCTCTCGTCGCCGGGCTACTGGGACTTCGACATGTTCAACGAGATGCGCATCAACACCGGCGGCGCCGATGTCCGGAACCAGACCGCCGGCGCCTCGGTAGACCTGATTCTCAAGAGCGGCACCAACAACTACCACGGCAGCCTGCGCGGCTACTTCGCCGATGAGGGGTGGCAGCGCAACAACCTGTCGACGGAGCTTTCCGACTCGATCGGCGGCGAGACCGGGAAGGGCAACCGCATGGAGCAGTACGCCGACTACGGCTTCGAGGTCGGCGGTCCGCTCATCCAGGACCGCTTGTGGGCCTGGGGCTCACTGGGCGAAACCGATGTCCGTCTGCGCACGCTCATCGACACCGCCGACCGCACCACGCTGACCAACCGGGCGCTGAAGGTGCAAGGGCAGGTGACCGACGGCGTGCGCCTCAGCTTCAATCATTTCAACGGCGCCAAGGTCAAGCTGGGTCGCAACGCCGGGCCGACGCGGCCTGACGAGACGACCTGGAACCAGGGCGGCAGCGGCGCCGGTCTGTTCAGCGGCACGGCCAACTGGGTGCTGGGCGACGATCTGGTGGTCACCGCCAAGGGCACGATGTACAACACCGGCTTCTTCCTGACGCCGCGCGGCGGTCTGGATGTGGAAGGGGTGTATCGCGACGTGGGCGGCGTCAATCACAACTCCTATGTCGACTACCGGTCGTATCGCCCGCAGCGGGTCGCCGACGTCGACGCCAACTACTTCCGCGGCGACCACGAGTTGAAAGTCGGGTTCGGCTGGCGGAAGAACGGGACCGAGTCGGCGTCGATCTGGCCGGGCACGGGGCAGCTCACCATTCATCGACCCAGTTATCCGCAGAACGGTCTGATGCTGGCCATCATCATCCCCGAAGCTGTCTCGAACACCGAAGGCCGATATCTCAATTTCTACGCGAGCGACAGGATCTCGAAAGACCGCCTGACCATCGACTTCGGCATCCGGTTCGATCGGGCGGTCACGTCGGCGCTGGAGGCCAGCCGTCGGGCCAACCCGCTGCTGCCGGACCTGCTGCCGGCCCTGTCGTCCGAGGCCAAGAACAACACCCACATCTTCAACATCCTGGCGCCGCGGGTCGGTGTGAGCTATGCGCTCGGCGAGGATTCGGACACGCTCGTCCGCGCGAGCTACGGGCAGTTCGCGTCGCTGTTGACGTCGGGGGCCTCCGAGTTCCTCTCGGGGCCGGTTGCCTCGTCGGCTCTCTACTACTTCGCATTCGACGACAACAACGACGGCCTGGCACAGCGGGACGAGCTGGACCAGGGCATACTCCTGTTTGCGTCTGGCTTCGATCTCGACAATCCGACGGATACCAGTACCGTCAACCGGATCTCCTCCGACCTCAGCTCGCCCCGGACGCACGAGCTCATCTTCGGTGTCGACCGGGAGCTGCCAATCCCCAACTCGGCCCTGACCGCCTCGGTGACCTACCGGCGGTTCACCAACTTCACCTGGGCGCCGCTGATCGGGATCACCGGCGCCGACTACGGCCCGGTGGGTACCCACACCGCGACGTTGCCGGCAGCCGGCGGCGGCGGCGCGGTCAGTCAGGAGCTCTATGCGCCGTTGCCGGGTGTGGAGGCGCCGGTCGGGATGGGCGCGGAGTTGCGCAACAACACGGGCTACTACCAGAGGTATCTGGGCTGGGAGGTCAACTTCATCAAGCGCTTGAGCAACCGCTGGATGGCCCGGATCGGCTACTCGTACAACGATCACCGGGAGTACATCTCTGATCCCGCGGCAGGCATCATCGATCCGACGCCAACGCCCACCAACCCCAAGCGGGACGGCGGTCTGGTCATCACGAGGACCAGCGGCAGCGGCAAGTCGTCCATCTACTTCGTGTCACCGAAGTTCCAGTTGGTCGCCAACGGGCTCTACCAGGCGCCGTTCGGCATCAACATCGCTGCCAACCTGCTGATCCGCCAAGGGTACGGACAGCCCTACTTCGAGAATATCGATGCCCACCCGAGAGATTTCGGGGCGAGCAAGAACGTGCTGCTCTCGCGCGACGTCGGGGCCAACCGGCTGCCGGCGATCAGGGACTTCAACCTGCGCATCGGGAAAGAGTTCCGCGTCGACACCGTGACGATGAACATCGACCTCGACTGGTTCAATATTCTCAACGCGGACACCGTGCTCGGCCGGCAGTATGACATCTCCAGGGCGCCCGGCCCGACCGGTCCGGGGCAGACGCTCGAAATCATGAACCCGAGCCTGCTGCGTCTCGGGTTCCGGCTCGGTTTCTAGGAGTCCAGGCTCAGGACGTCCCGCTATCGGCGGGACGTCCTGAGCCGCTCGCGGCGGCAATTCTCCCCTCATCCATCGCCGGGCCCGGTCAGTGCTGCGTTGCAGTTCTCGCCGGGGTGCGGCACTGTGCGCCAGACGCCTTTGGACTGATCAGCGCTGAAGTCGGGCCAGACGGTCACGCAGTTCCGATGAGTCGGGCAGCGCCGCCAGACCCGCCTGCAGGACCTGCACCGCCAGCGCCGGCTGTGCCAGCCGCATGTACGTGTCGGCCAGCGCCAGGTGCGCCGGCACCAGTGCCGCGTCCAGGAACACGGCGCGCCGCCAGGCGCTCGCCGCTTGGCGATCGTCGCCCTGATACGCATAGGCCCATCCCAGAAAGAACGCCGTCAGGGCCTGGCGCGGCGCATCGGCGTCGGCCGCGAGCGCCGATTCCAGCGCCGCCACGGCGCCGGCGTGGTCGTCAGCGGCGAACCGCGCCAACCCCTGGAGGATGAGTTCGACGACGGCCCCATCCGGGTCCGGCGCGTCAACCAGCGCCTCCACCCCCGGCCAGTCGTCGCGTCGCGCGCGCGCCAGCGCCTCGCTCACCCGGTCGTCCTCCGCCCCGTCGCCAAGCGCGGCCAGATAGCGGCCGGCCAACTGTCCGCGCAGAATCTCCGACACATCGACCACACCTGCCGGATCCGGCTCGCGCGCCGGACGCGACCCGATGACGATGTCGAGCTCCCGCTGCAACTGGCCGATCGTCTCGCCGCTCCGGATGACGTCGACGTGCGCCGTATAGCGGCCCGCCGGGAGCCCCTCGAGGGGCAGCTCGATCCGCGCCGCGCGGCTGGCCCAGCGCTCCGTGCCGACGATCTCGAGCAGGTCGGCGCTGACGCTGGTGGCCGCCGCATCGAGATCGCCGGACGGCACGAGCCGCAGCTCGACGCCGGCCGTCTCGAGCACCGCGGGCGGGCCGTACAGCTCCACGAGGCCGCTGAGCCCATCCTCGGTGAACGCGGTGGCGCGCATCGGGAGCGGTTCCGCCGTCGACCCCAGGGTGAGGTCGCTGGCCGCCAGTCCGACGCCGCTCATCGGTCGGACCTCGAATCGCCGGTCCGCGCTCCCGATCTGCCCGCCCGGCTCGCGTACGACCGTGCGCATCAGGTAGGTGCCCGGCGGCGCCTCGAATTGCACCTGGTAGGACCCCCGGCCGGTATCGGCGCCGGGCGACGGGGTCGCCGGCAGCGCCATGACGTCGGTGCCACTGGCGACGGCCAGCCCGTTCAGCGCGTTGCGGACGACGAAGACCACCTCCGCCGGCTGGTTGAATCTGGCCGCTGCGATCGGCAGCTCGGCCTCGAGGCTCAGGAAGACCCGGGACATGTCCGGCGTGTCGCCGCGCATGACGTACGTGGTGTACTCGACACGCAGGCCCTGTAGCGGGAACGGCGCGATCAGCGCCGCGTCGATCGCCTGTCGTCGATCGGCCGCCGTCGGCCTGCCGCTGACGGCGTAGCCGGTCCGCGTGCTGACGCGCGCGCCGGGCCGCGTCACCCGCACCGTGACGCGGCGATACCGCTCCGGATCAGCCGTCTCGCCGGACGCCGGCTCGAACCCGACGATGTAATAGTCGCCCGCGCGTGCGGCGATGCGTTCAAGTACGTCGTCCAGCCGGCGCGTGGCGTAGGTGAACAACTGCCCGTCGGTCTCGGCGGCCAACGTCCCGAGCGGCGACACCCGGCTCTGGATCGCCGAGAACTGCTGGGCGCCGGAAGACGCGAATTCCCGGATGTTCGATTCACTGCGGTTGAGGTCGAGCGCGTATACAGCGCTGTAGGACTGCGCCGCGGCGGCGGCCACCCGTTCGAGGTCGCGTCCGACGTTGTCTGCATGGAACCCCTCGGACAGCAGGATCACCTCCTTGCGCCCCTCTATCCGCTGAAAGCCGCGCACCAGGTCGGCGAACGTGTCGAGAAACTGCCGCGCCCGGGAGTCCGCCCGATTCATGACCGAGAGGGACGCGTCCCAGACGTCCATCTGGGTGACGCCCAGCAAGGCCCCCTGTTCGTCAATGAGCCGCAGCATGACGCGCTGCAGGACTTCCTGGTTGCCTCGGAGAATCTCGAAGGCTTCGAACACCCGTATCTCGCCGACGCTGGTAAAGGTCGCGGGGTCGCGAATGCCCGCGAGGTTCTGCAGCTCACCGATCACCCGTTCGACATCGCTGGTGAAGCCGACGCGCGCACCGGGACCCGGCAGACCGTAGAGCGCCACGCGGTCTCCCGGACGAATTCGTGCGCGCAGGAACCGTTCGGCGGCACGGCGGGCGAGCGGCTCGTTCCCGGCCGTGATGTGCGACTGGTCGAACACCAGGACATACAGCCGGCCACGCGGAACGTTCTGGTTCGTGGACACGTCGCCGCCGATCGTGCGCAGGGCGGCCTCGGCGTACGACCCGGCCGGCTCGCGCACATGATGGAGGAACGTGACGGCGCGGTCGACGTCGCCTTCGACGATCTCGATCTCTTCGGGGCGCAGATCCTGAATCGGCCGCCCCTGCGCGTCGGTGACCTCGATGTCGAGGCGCGCCAGCTCGACGCCGGCCGTGAATTGCGGCGGCTCCTGCTGCGCCGTCGCGAGGGCCGGACAAGCGGCCAGCAGCAGCGCGCCAAGCAGTGACAACCGCCGCTGAGAATCGCGTGTCGACATGATCAACCGACCTCGATCCTTGGGTCGAAGCGTCCACAACGCGTGATTCTCATTCTTCTAAGCTCCGTAAGACGGATTGCACCGAAAACTAGTTGCAACCGGCGTTCGATTCCGTGACCGCGATCGGTTGTCGTCCAGCGACGTGCGCGTCCGACGTCAGGCTGACGCCGCCGAGGCGGAATCTCTGGTGCGCGCATACGTCGCCTCGACGGCCAGCGCCTCCTGCCCGTCGGGTGTGACGTTGTGCATCACCAGGCGCAGTTCGGCCCCGCCGTTCTGACCGAGCGCAATCCGCCAGCCCCAGTCCGGGCCGGGGGGCGCCGCGTAGCTGCCGCGCACGTCGATATCGCCGCTGTCGTCGACGGCGCCCGCGCAGGCCATCACGTCCTCCGACATGTGCCAGGAGTCGATCCAGTGCGCCGTCACCCGGGCGCGATCGGACTGGTAGCCAATCAACAGAGAGCCTTCCTTCGCGGCGCCCTGATAACTCCATGTGTAGTCCAGGCGGATGAACCTGCCGCCCAGCAGCGGGGTCAGCACCGCGGTGGCGGGCGAGTCCTCCGGCGCACCCGTGTTGGGATCGTGCAGGCGGTTCGACCCGTGCCACCGCCCCGCGCATGCCGCCAGCCGATCGAGGTTGCTCATCGTGTCCATGCTTCCCGTTTCCTTGACGACCGCGCCGCGGTGACCATGACCGGAACGACAGCCGAGCGGTCACGGACCATCATCGATCCTTGCCGCATTCGGCCGGCCGTGCCTCGCGTAGAGGTCACGACGCCGGCCGAAATCCACCTGCGATTACTATGGTCATATTCAAATGAATCGTCAAATCAGTTACATTGCCCTCGCGCACCGCCTCGCACTCGGCGTCGAGGGGGTTCACGAGTCTGGCCGCTACGCGGACCATCATCGAACATCGCTTCGGGAGTACAATGCAGAGCGACCAGAGAAAAGGACTATGCGGGCTCTGAACCAAACCGATACTCAAGGTGGGACGCAGCGTCGGTCGAATGCCGTGGAATCTTGCCAGGGGTTGTCGGGCCCACCGCGGGCCGGACGGCCCATGAAATGGCGCCAGGAAAAGGCAGCCCATTCGCGGCTGTCATGACGGGACGAGTGGGGGAGGGAACCATGGGACGGAAGCGTTCAGCGATACTGCTCGGGTTTGGGTGCGCCGTGCTGGCGGCGGGTTGTGCCGAGCCGCCGACCGCACGGGTCGACGCGGCCAAAGCGCAGGTGGCCGCGCTGGCGGCCGAGGCGCAGACCTACGCTCCCGATGCGTACAGGACGGCCCAGGCGGCGGTGTCGCAGCTTGACGCCGAAATGGCGACTCAGGAGGGGGCGTTCGCGCTCACACGTTCATACGACGCGGCCGGCGAACTGGCCGGCGCGGTCGAGGCGGCCGCCGGTGATCTGGCACAGGCCATCGAGCAAGGCAAGCAGCGTGCGCAGACAGCAGCCAGCCAGGCGATTGCCGACGCCCGGAGCGCCGCGGCGGATGCTCGGCAGTCCTTCGAAAGCCTGCTGGCCGATGATGAGACCCCGGAAGAGCAGCAGATGGCGATTCAAGCTGATCTGGACGCGGTGGATGCGGCGCTCGGCGAGGCGGACACGCTGCTTGCCGGCGACCAATGGGAAGCGGCGGAACAGGCGGCCGAATCGGCCCGGCAGGCGGCCATGGGTGTCGGTACTGCTGTCGCCGAGGTGCAGACCACGCTGGCAGAGGCGCGCGAGGCGGCGGCTGACCGCGCCGCGCGCGGGGAGATCACCATCCCTCGCGGTGTCATGGTCCAGGGCTCGCGGCTCGCGGCCGGCAGCTACATGCTGCGGCTCGCCGACGAGGACAGCGAGGCCTCGGGTCGCTGGGTCGAATTCGTCGGGGCCGATGACACCGTTGCCGGGCGGGCGCTTGCCGTCGTCATTCCGGACGCCGACATCGGCGAAGTCGCCAAGAGCCCGGGACCCAGGAACGAGACGCGTGTCGCTGAACTGAGGGGCGGCGAGTATGTGCGGGTCTGGCTGAACCGGGGCGGCGTGAACTACCTGTTGCACCTTGTGACCGGGTAGCGCGGACGGCAGGAGTCGGCGGCGCCAGCCCTGAGCGTGGCGCGGCCACGCTGCTGCGACAGGTCGACGCTGTTTGGCAGGAGGCTGCGTGCACGTGCTACAACGGCCCCGAGCCGCCGACGATGAGCGCTACGGCGAGCACCGCGCACAGCACGCCGCTGACCTGCCAGCGAGTGAGGCGCTCGCCAAGCACCATCCGCGCGAGGATCACGGTACTCGCGGGGTACAGCGATGACAGGGTTACCGCGATGCTGAGCGGCCCGTAACGGGTGGCCAGCAGGTACAGGGCGTTGGCGACCATGTCGATGACGCCCCCGGCGGCGGCGATTCTGGCGACGGGCGCCGTCAGGCGCAGCGGCCGACCGCTGACCAGCCCGATGACGGCGAACAGCGTCACCGACACGGCGCGCGCCGGCAGCAGGGGCCACAATCCCGCCTGGGCCTCTGTCTCGGCCAGCGCCAGAAAAAACAGACCGATCGCCACACCCGACGGGAGCGCGAGCGCGACCCCTGGCGGCAGCTTCCCGGCCCGCGGCGGCCCGGACCCGGACGCCTCCTGCTGCTGACTGACCAGCACGATGGCGACAATCGCCATCGCGACGCCCAGTATCGTCAGCGGCGCAAGCCGTTCACCGAGCAACACGCCGGTGACGACCGGAATCATCACCGCGCACACGGCCGTCGTCGGAGCCACGACCGCCATCCTCCCCACGGCAAGCGCCCGATACAGCAGCGTCACTCCGACGCCGCCGGCCAGTCCGGCCACTCCGCCCCAGAACAGATCGCGCGCTGACGGTGTGGCCTCGGGCAACAACGGCAGACTGAGGGCCAACAGCGTCAGGCCGCAGCCCTGCGACGTCACGACGATGGCGACGACGTTCGTTCGGCGCGAGGCGAGGCCGCCAAGGAAATCGGCGGCGCCGTAGAGCGCGGCCGAGCTGAGCGCGAGCAGATAGGCCATGGAGACACTGTAACGGTTGGTCGTGGCGACGCGGCGATTGTGGCGCGGGAGTGGGGGGCAGAGTCGGTGCAGGTCGATGTCGGACGGACGGGGAACACGCGCCGGGCGCCGTCGCTTACGGACGCTCGATCAAGCCGCCGGGCGGCAGGCCGCTGGGCACCCGCGCCGGAATCGTCCGGTCGAAATTCATGTCGGTCAGTGCTTCCAGAAACGCGACGATGTCCTGCATGTCCCGTTCACTCATGTCGTCGACGCGTCTGAAGCTGCGGGACAGGCGAGCCGTACCATTGCCGTCCCGCCCGCGTCTTCCGTTTGCCACATGCGGGTTCTCGGAACGGCCGTCGTCATAGAAGCGGAGCACGTCTTCGAGCGTGGCCAGGGTGCCGTTGTGCATGTAGGGGGCGGTCAGGGCCACGTTGCGGAGCGTGGGTGTGCGGAAGCGAAACCGTCCGTCGCCTGCGTCCGGCTCGCTGAGCCGCACGTGCTCGCCGACCCCCTCGGCGTGGAGCGAGAAGTTCGAGAGCATCGGACCCCGGTGACAGCGGTCGCAGCCTGCGTCGTCGAAGGTGGCCAACCCACGTCGCTGCTGCGGCGTCAAAGCGTCACGGTCTCCGGCGAGAAAACGGTCGTACGGACTGTCCATCGCCACCAGCGAGCGTTCGAACGCCGCGATAGCCTGACCGACGCGCGCATCGTCGATCATTGTAGCCGGCCCGAACGCGTCCTCGAACAGCGTCACGTACTCCGGGACGGCCCGCAGCCGGGCCACGACGACATCCAGAGCGTCGGCTTCCGCATAGGCGGTCCCCCGCATCTCCTCCAGCGCCTTGAGCGGTTCGAGCGCCTGCGCCTCGAGGCTGCGGACCCGGCTGTCCCAGAACATCGGCGCCGCCGCGGGGTCGACCCGCGCGATCCTGTCGCGGTCGCCGCGCCGCCGCCGCCGGCGGCCCTGCCCGTTGAAGGCCGTGTTGAGGATGGTCGGTGAATTGCGCTTCACCGTAGGGATTTGGCCGTCAGAGACATCGACGCGCGCCGGTCCCAGACCGACGGCCCGCGGTCCGAGCGAGAGGTCGCGCCCGTCGGCATACGCGAACTCGGGATGGTGGCACGTCGCGCACGCGACGTCGCGGTGCCCGGACAACAGCGGGTCCCAGAAGAGCAGGCGCCCCAGCTCAACCGCGGCGGGTCCGGCGCCGGTGTCGGTGCGCTGCGGGATATCGGCATCGGATTGCTGGGCGGCGATCGAGCCGCTCAGCCAGACGGCGCCGGTCGCACACGCGAGCACGCAGACGGTCGAATTCACGAAGCGCAGGGTCATGGAGTGATTCCTCTCAAGCGCACCAGGACGTCGATTGTGACCGCCTGAAGCGGAAGTTTATTCCGTGGAGTCGGCGGCCGTAAGCCGATTCCCGCCCACTCTGCGCATTGTCCAGTAACCGGCGGCCTGGCCGCCATCAAGGAGGACTGGAACATGCGCACGAACACCACACGCGGTCACGTCCGGGAGCACGGCAGCCTGCTCGCCCGGGTCGAGAAGCGGGCTCTCATCTGGATCGCCGAGCGGTTGCCCCGCGCGATCAACTCTGACCACCTCACCATCCTCGGACTCGCCGCCATGGCGGTCGCCGGCGGCGCGTTCTGGGCGTCGCAACGGTTCGAGGGCGCCCTGGTCGTCGTCGTCCTGGCGCTGGCCGTGAACTGGTTCGGCGACAGTCTCGACGGCACCGTCGCCCGGGTGCGCAATCAGCAGCGGCCGATGTACGGGTTCTACGTCGACCACGTCATCGACATCGTCGGCGCGTTGTTCCTGTTCGGCGGGCTCGGGTTGTCGCCGTTCATGACCCCGGTGGTGGCGTTGACACTGCTGGTCGCCTTCCTGATGACCTCGGCCGAGGTCTATCTGGCGACGCATGCGCGCGGCGTGTTCCGCGTGTCGCTGCTCAAGGTCGGCCCGACCGAGCTTCGCATTCTGCTGGCGATCGGCACCCTGTGTCTCTACCACAAGCCGATGGTCGTGCTGGCCGGCGCGGAGTACCTGCTGTTCGACGTCGGGGGCGTCGTCGCCGCCCTCGGCATGTTCGGCGCGCTCACGCTCTCGGCGGGACGCAACACGCTCGCGCTCTATCGCGCCGAGCCGCTGCCCCGGTAACCACGCCAGGACAGGAACGCACGGTCATGACGCGAAACAGAGCGATGACGCGGAGCACGGCGATGACGCGCCGCCTGAGGACCCTGCTGCGCTGGCTCACCTACAACTCGGTGGGGGTCATGGGGACCGGGGTCCAGCTCGTGACCCTGGTCGGGCTGACCGAGCTGCTGGGCCTCGACTACCTCGTGGCGACCGGGCTGGCGGTCGAGACCGCCATCCTGCACAACTTCTGCTGGCACGAGCGCTGGACCTGGCGCGACCGGGTCGGCGGAAGTCCGCGGGGGCGGTGGGGCCGGCTGGCCCGCTTCAACCTGGTCAGCGGCACGTTGTCGATCACCGGCAACGTGTGCTTCACGGGGCTCTACGCCACGAGCCTCGGCATCCACTACACGGTGGCCAACCTCATGGCCATCGCGTCGATGTCACTCGTCAACTTCGTCGCCAACGACCGGCTGGTGTTCCGTGCGCTCGGCGCGCCGGACCTGGTCGGGACGCGAGCGGCCTGCCCGTCCGACAGCGGACAGTGAAAGGACAGACAATGCGATCACATGGACTCATCTGGACAACTTCCCTCGTCGTGGCCTGTGGCGGCGCGACCCTCGACGCCGCGGAACTGCAGCCGCAGACGGTGGCGGCGTGGAACGCCTACGTCGCTTCCACGGAGCGGCGGATCGAGCGCGAGCTCGCGGCCGATGAGGGCTTTCTCGTGCAGGACTTCCACGACGTCGCCGCGGAAGCGCGCAGGGCGGTCCTGGCGGGCCGCATCCTGGTCGATCGGATGCGCTCGCGCGGACAGACCGGCGAGACCATCGACGTGCCCAAGGGAGCCATCCACCACTGGCGCGGCAGCATCTTCCTGCCCGGGTTGACGCTGGACGACGTGCTCCACGGCGTCCAGAGCCCGCTCAGGCAGGAAGACCTGCAGGAGGACGTGCTCGAGTCGCGGGTGCTCGAGCGCGACGCCGACCGCGTGCGCATCTATCTCAAGCTCAAGCGCAAGAAGTTCGTCACCGTGCACTTCAACACCGAGCACGAGATGCTGTACGCGCGGCACGACCCCCGGCGCGCCTCGAGCAGCAGCGTCGCGACGAAGATCGCCGAGCTGGAGGATGCCGGGACTCACGAAGAGCGCGAGAAGCCGATCGGGATCGACCGGGGCTTCCTCTGGCGCCTGAACTCGTACTGGCGGTACGAGCAGGTCGACGGCGGCGTCATCGTCGAGTGCGAGTCGATCACCCTCAGCCGCTCGATCCCGTCCCTCGTGCGGTGGATGGTCACGCCGATGATCAACAGCGCCGCGCGCGAGTCGATGGAGCGTACGCTCACGTCGATGAAGACCCGGTTGCTCGCCGGTGTGCGCACGGCGGAGCGCAACGAAGCCGTCGAGGCTGAGTTCACGGCCAACGCCAGGACGACGACGACCAGGGCGCCCTCGAACCGCTGCGACGCCCAGAACGCGGCGCCGGCGACCGCCATGGCGGTAAGTCCGAGAATGGTGAGGTGGTCCGAGTTGATGGCGCGGGGCAACCGCTCGGCGATCCAGATGAGGGCCCGCTTCTCGACCCGGGCGAGCAGGCTGCCGTGTTCCCGGACGTGACCGCGTGTGGTGTTCGTATGCATGTCTCCAGTCCTCCTTGGTGGCGGCACGGCCGCCGGTTACTGGAGAATGCGCAGGGTCGGTGCGAATCGGCTCACGTCGATGAAGACCCGCCTGCTCTCCGGTGTGTCCACGGTGGAGCGCAACGAAGCGGATTCCACCGCGCGGCCACTCGATGAGGCCCACTGATGGTCGTGCGTCCTGGACGGCGGCCGCCCCGACGACACGCACGCGGTCGTGGCGTAGACTGGGCCGACCGGCGGCGGCCTCCCTGCATGGTGCGCCGGGACGGTGACCGCAGCACGTGACGGCATCACGGGTAGCCCGTGGCCCCCACGCCGGTGACAAATCTGGGCTGACCGCCCTGCGGAAGGGCGCCGAGAGCACGCAACGATGTGTGGCCGATTCACGCAGCACCTGACCTGGCGCGAGCTGCACGACCTCTACGGGACGCCGGAACCAGCGCAGCCGCTCGATCTGCGACCCCGTTACAACGGCGCGCCCACGCAGGATTTCTCCGTGTGCCGGCTCGATGCCGGCGGCCGGCGCGTCATGGCGAGGCTGCGCTGGGGACTGGTGCCGTCCTGGGCGCAGGACCTCAAGATCGGGGCGCGGTTGATCAACGCCCGTGCCGAGACGGTCCACGCCAAACCGTCGTTCGCCGCCGCTTTTCGCTCACGCCGGTGTCTGGTGCCCGCCAACGGGTGGTTCGAATGGCAGCGGACCGGAAACGCCCGGCGGCCCTGCTTCCTGGCGCTTGCAGACGGATCGCCGCTGTCGTTCGCGGCGCTGTGGGAGCGCTGGGATCAGGGCGAAACCTGCCTCGAGTCGTTCACGATCATCACCACGGCGGCCTGCCCGGAGCTGGCCGACATCCACCCTCGACAGCCGGTGGTCCTCGACCCCGACCGGGTTGCCGACTGGCTCGATCCGTCATCGCCGTCGCCGCACCTGCTCGACCTGGTGCGTGAACCCCATACCGGCCCCTACACGCGGCGCACCGTCAGCACGCGGGTGAACAGTGTCGCGAACGACGACCCGGATATCCTGACCCCCGCGGCGGAGGAGGGGCTGTTCTGACGGGAAGATCCTTGCCATCCGGATGACGGCGTCATCGGGTGAGGAAGGACATGCGGTCCCGCAGGGGAACCATCGCCACGCTCGTCGCGCTCGTGGTGCTGCCTGGGCTTGTCACCGAGGCGTGTCTCGGCACCGGCGTGGTGCGATCGCAGGGTGACGATGCACTGCCCGACTGATCGCTGCAGGCGCCCACGTCATACGAGACCCAGGTAGCGGATGCCGTCCCACAGTGAGCGGATGCCGAGCAGGGCCAGCGCGGCCGCCAGCAGGCGCAGCGTGAGCCGGTAGGAGCGGCTGTCGAGCCGGACGCGGCCCCTGCCGGCAGCCACCGCCAGCAGCATCTTGGCGCCGATGAGGCAGACGTACATCCCGGCCAGGAACCCGGCGGCGGCAAGACCACCTGCGGCGCGGGCCCGGTCCAGCGTCGGGGCGCCGACCACCAGCCAGAACAGGTACGGATGCGGATTCCCCAGGTTGGCGGCCACGCCCTTCGCCAGCGATCCGATCCCGGCAGGCCGTCCGGCAGCCGGCGTCGGCGGCGGCTTGAGCGTCCCGGCCGCCAGGTACAGCAGCACGCCGCCGCCCGCGAGCGCGACCACGCCGAGGATCGGGCCCGGCTCGGTGATGCGCGTGAACAGCAGCAGCGACAGCAGGATGATCGGCGGGTCGGTGATGAGCGGCGACACGGCCACTTTCACTCCCCCGGCCGTGCCGTGGCGCATGCTCTCCGCCAGCACCAGCGCCAGCAGCGGGCCCGGGGCAACCCCGGCGGCCAGTCCGAAGATCACGCCCGACGCGACGAATGCGAGCACCGAATCCATTCTGCCCGAAGGATAGCGCCTGGCAGTTTCTGCGGCAGCCCCGAACGTGATGACGGCGGCCGATACGGTGGGGAATCCGGGTATGCTATGAAGCCGCGATGAGTACCAATCCTGTCTCGCTGATTCCTGACGACGCGTTCAACCGCCAACTCGCCGACAACGTCCATCCGCCGGAATGGGAAAACCCCACGCCGGCCGGACGCTACAACCTGGTCGTCATCGGCGCCGGCACCGCCGGGCTCGTGACCGCCGCGGTCGCCGCGGGTCTCGGCGCGAAGGTGGCGCTGGTCGAGCGGCACCTGATGGGCGGCGACTGCCTGAACGTCGGCTGCGTGCCCTCGAAGAGCATCCTGCGCGCCTCGCGCGTCTGGGCGTCGGCGCGGGACGGCGCGGAGTTCGGCCTGACGGTGCCGGACAACTGCGAGCGCGACTTCGGTGCGGTGATGGCGCGCATGCGCCGGCTGCGCGCGGCGATCAGCCACGTCGACTCTGCCGATCGGTTCACGGGGCTTGGCGTGGATGTCTTCATCGGAGATGCGCGCTTCAGCGGACGCGACACGGTGCGCGTCGGCGACGCCACGTTGTCGTTCGCGCGCGCCGCCATCTGCACCGGGGCGCGGGCCGCCGCCCCGCCGATTCCGGGACTCGCGGAGACCGGCTACCTGAACAATGAGACCGTCTTCTCGCTCACGGCGCTGCCGCGGCGGATCGCCGTCATCGGCGCCGGTCCGATCGGCTGCGAGCTCGCACAGGCGTTCGCCCGCTTCGGCAGCCAGGTGACCGTCTTCGAGCAGACCTCGCACATCCTGCCGCGCGAGGACCCGGACGCGGCGGCGGTCGTCCTGGCGCGGATGGCGCACGACGGGGTGCGGTTCGCCTTCGAGTCGAAGGTGGGCGCCGTTGAGGCGGTGCCCTCGAACGGGACGGACGGCGGCGGCAAGCGCATCCGCCACACGACGGCCGGCGAGTCGCACGAGGTCATCGTCGACGAGATCCTCGTCGGCGTCGGCCGGGCGCCGAACGTGGAGGGACTCGGGCTCGACGAGGCGGGGGTGGCGTACGACCGCACCGGGGTGACGGTCGACGCGCAGCTTCGGACCACCAACCGTAGCATCTACGCGGCCGGCGACATCTGCTCCCGGTTCAAGTTCACGCACGCCGCCGACGCGATGGCGCAGATCGTGATCCAGAACGCACTGTTCCCGCATCCGTTCGGTCTCGGGTTCGCGTCCACCGAGTCGCTGAACATCCCCTGGTGCACCTATACCGAGCCCGAGATCGCGCACGTCGGGATGTACGAGGCGGACGCACGAGCGAAGGGGATAGAGGTCGAGACCTACACGCAGCCGCTGGCCGACGTCGACCGCGCCATCCTGGACGGCGAGGACGCCGGTTTCGCGCGCATCCACCTGCGGAAGGGGACCGACAAGATCCTCGGCGCGACCATCGTCGCCGCGGACGCCGGCAACCTGATCTCCGAGGTGACGGTCGCGATGAAGGCCGGCGCCGGCCTCGGGACCATCGGAGCCACGATCCACCCCTACCCGACGCAGGCCGAGGCGTTGCGCAAGGCGGCGAATCAGATGCGCAGGGCGCGCTTCAGCGACGGGCAGCGGGCTTTTCTGACCCGGCTGCTCGCCTGGCGGCGCTGACCGGACGCCGTGCGCGCTGCCCGGCGGGTGGGCCGGGCAGTTCGGCTCCCGGCAATCCGAGGAATGTGACGTGATGATGCTGAGATACGCTTGAACTGTGAGGCTGTGTCAATGAGGAACATCACGGTATCTGTTGACGAGAACACCTATCGGCGGTCCCGCATCCGGGCGGCGGAGTTGGACACCTCGGTTTCCGCGCTGGTGCGTGGCTTTCTGGAACGCCTTGTTCGAGACCGGGCCGACGGCAGGGGTGAGCAGGGGCCAGGCGCAGAAACCGAGCGCGAACGCCGCGGGCGGCTATTGAACGAGGTATTCGAAGACATCTGCAGGACGCGCAGCGCATTCAAGGCGTCCGACAATCTCGTTCGGGACGCGTTGTACGACCGCGATGCGATTCGTTTTGACTCGTACGGCGGAACATGAGAATATCCTCAAATCTTACTTCCTTACCTGAGGGATTGCCGTGCTGGCCAAGCTGACGTCCAAGAACCAGTTGACGTTGCCCAAGGCAGCGTTGTCTGCGTGCCAGGGGACAGAATATTTCGACGTGACCGAGGACAACGGGCGCATCGTGTTGACGCCGGTCCGCATCAACCGTGCCGATGCGGTGCGCGCCAAGCTGGCCGACCTGGGCATGACCGAGGCCGACGTGGCCGACGCCGTGTCCTGGGCGCGCCATGGGGCGCATGACAGGGCACAGCGGTCCCGATGACGCCGCCGCGTCCTGTGCTCGACACCAACGTCCTGGTCTCGGCGTTGGTATTTCATGCGGGGGTGTCATCCTGGCTGCGGCAGGCATGGCAATCGGAGACGATCCGTCCGTTGGCCAGTCGCGACACCGTGGCGGAACTTCTCCGGGTGCTGTCCTATCCGAAGTTACACCTGACCAACGATGACCGCGAAGATTTGCTGGGTGACTATCTGCCGTGGTGCGAAACTGTCACGGTGCCGAGCTCGACCGAGGTGCCCGACTGCCGCGATCCCGGTGACCGTCCGTTTCTGCAACTGGCGGTGAGCGCCGAGGCTGACGCGCTGGTCACCGGCGACAAGGATCTCCTGGTTCTGGCGGAGGTGTTCTCCGTGCCGATCCTGACGCCCGCCGCATTTCGAGACCGTCTGAGCCATCCACAGGTGGATGGCGCCAATCGCTGAACCGGCACGGCGACTCACCCTGGCGCCTCCTGTTCGGGGAAGCTTTCGTCGACCCCCCGCGTGCGACGTGGGCCGCATTCGCGGGCCGATGCTGTGATACGCTGAAACTGTGAGGCTGTGTCAATGAGGAACATCACGGTGTCTGTTGACGAAAACACCTATCGGCATTCCCGCATCCGGGCGGCGGAGTTGGACACCTCGGTTTCCGCGCTGGTGCGTGGCTTTCTGGAACGCCTTGTTCGAGACCGGGCCGACGACAGCGGTGAGCAGGGGCCAGGCGCAGAAACCGAGCGCGAACGCCGCGGGCGGTTGTTGAACGAGGTATTCGAAGACATCTGCGCGACGCGCAGCGCATTCAGGGCGTCCGACAATCTAGTTCGTGACGCGTTGTACGACCGCGATGCGATTCGTTGACACCAACGTCCTGATATACGCAGTCAGCCCGGCCGGCAAGGAGGCTGAGAAGCGTCGCCGGGCGCAGGATCTGCTGCTGCAGGGTGATCTTGCGGTGTCCGTCCAGGTGCTGCAGGAATTCTACTCACAGGTCACACGGCCCAGCCGCGCAGAAGCGCTGACCTATTCGCAGGCGCTACGGTTCATCGACTCGATCCGCGAATTCCCGGTGCAGGACGTGACGCTCGCGGTGTTTCGGAGCGGCGTCGCGCTCAGTCGACGCTTCCGGCTCTCGTACTGGGATGGGGCGATTCTCGCCGCCGCTCGCGTCTGCGGCTGCGACGCGGTGTATTCCGAGGATCTGAGCGACGAGCAGGACTACGACGGGCTGCGGGTGATCAATCCGTTCAGCGGGCAGGAGAGGCGGGCATGACCGTCGACATCGTCGAACGCGGCCTCGAACGCCTCATCTGCACCGACGCCGCGCGTGCAGCGGCACGGAACACAACCGCGTTCTACACGGGCGAATCGGTCGAGCCTGCCTGATGCACGCGTTCGATCTGCTCCGCGACCCAGTCGCTCACGACCGCGTCTGGCATGCGCGTCATCTTTCCAACCTCTCCCGCCCCTACACTAAACTCAACAGGGAGGTTGTTTAACAGATTATCGGCACAGGGGGATGTAACACCCGGCACGTCAGGGCCGACGACCGTCCAGCGATGTGCATTGGAAGGGCGCAACCGAGGCTTGGTTGCACCCTTCGACTCTCGCGACGACTCTGTCGCTCGAACGCTACGGCAGGGCAGACAAAGTCGCCTGAGCCTGTACTCCATCCTCTGAGTCTGGAGCCAGATCAACGACTTTCTGGAGATTCTGCTTTGCGGTTTCGATATCGCCCTTGTTGAGAGCGACGAGCGCAAGCTTGAACCACGGCTTTTCCCAGTCGGGGTCCACCATGGCAGCCTTCTCGTACCATCCGGCCGCGGCATCAAGGTCGCCTCTAACGAAATCGACCTCGCCCAGGTTGTAGAGGTCCTCACGCGACGCGTCGACCCCGGTCCCTGCAAATCCTGCAGCCGCATCGAGGTCTCCCATCGCCAACCGAGTCCGCGCGATTTCGACCTTGACCTGTTCGCCCCTCTCGGGATCTCCAGCCAGTTGCTCGTAGGACGCCAGCGCCGTCTCGTAGTCGCCCTTCGCTCGATGGGCGTTGCCGATGTTCATATGAAGGAACGTGAGGCTTGGGAGCACCGTCAACAGCTCGTTGTACCCGACGATCGCCGCGTCGTACTCCTGTGCATCGAACGCGGCATCAGCGGCCTCGAGGTCGGCCTCCAGAGCTTCCGCGTCAAGACCTGCCAACGCCTCTTGACCGAGCATGCGCTCGAAGTATGATCGGATTCTGAGCATGCTGAAGTTCGCGGTCGCTGCGCCCTGCTGACTGACGCGGATGAACTGGGCGGCGGCCTGGTACCCCTCCAGCGTGGCCGTGACCTCCCACTCTCCGGACGAGAACCCGATGAACGAGAACCGACCGCTGTCATCGGTCACGGTCTCGATTGGGCGCCGGCCTTCGGCCTCAGCCAGGATCACGACGTCGGCGAGCGGTTCTCCTGCTTCGTCCAACACCCTGCCGCTCATTCGACCGGCGGTCGCCTGTGCCATTGCCGGCGGCACGGCGACAGCTAGCAGTGACACGACGACCAGCAGGCCCCGGTACAGGGGTGCAAAACTCATGGATGACTCCCCAAGTTGCACTGGATTCTATCGATACTATAACTGATGCCGCGCCCATGCAGTTTTTCGGGCAGAGCAGGTTGGGGTCGTTTCTGTCTCGCGTGATCGAGGAAGGGTTGGGCGTGTGGGAATCTCGGATTGCAGAGATTTCCCCACGCCGACACCCACTTCACTCGGTTCGCCCCACGCCAGGCGCCGCTCGACGTCGGCGACGGTCGCCGAGACACGGTCGGGCAGCGCGCAGGGCCGCCCGATCGCCGGCGATTCGGTATCATGTGCAGGTGCCGTTTCCGAAGCGTTCGAGGACTGCTCGAACGGCGGTCGCCCGGGGTTGATTGAGTCGCAACGGAATCTCAGCCGCCGGTGAGCCCGCCGCGCCGCGGGTGCCAGAACTCATGGACAACCTGCCCGTCACCCGCCGCTGGAGCCGGATCGTCTGGGTCGCCGCGTGCCTCACGCTGCCACTCGTCGTCAGCGGGCAAGGGCGTGAACGATGGCGAGGCCCGGCGGCCAGCCGGCAACATGTCGAGCAGACCGGTCAGTTCGTCTTCACCCGTATCCGGTATGGCGGCTATCGGTCGACCTGGAACCACGATTATCCACGCGCCGATCTCAATCTGCCCCGGATTCTCGACGACATCACGACGATTGACGTGCACCTCGGCGAGAGCAACGTCTTCATGCTCGATGACCCCGAGTTGTTCAAACATCCGATCGCCTACATCTCCGAGCCGGGCTTCTGGAGCATGAGCGAGACCGAGATGCAGGGGTTGCGCGCCTACTGGCTGAAGGGCGGGTTCGTAATCTTCGACGACTTCGAGGCGGGGCAGTGGGACAACTTCGCGCTCAACGTGCGCCGCGTGCTTCCCGACCATCGGCTGATCCAGATCGACGTCACCCACCCGATCTTCCAGGTCTTCTTCGGGATGCAGAAGCTCGACTTCCCGCACCCGCTCGTGCAAGTCGAACCCAGCTACTGGGGCATCTTCGAGCACAACGATCCCGCCCACCGGATGATGGCGATCGTCAACTACAACAACGACGTCGCCGAGTACTGGGAATGGTCCGACAACGGCGGCTTCTTTCCGGTCGACTTCACCAACGACGCCTACAAGCTCGGCGTGAACTACATCCTCTACGGGCTGACTCACTAGCAGCCGTGGTGAAAGTCCCACTGCATTCAACCGGCGCTGCATCCCGCCGATCTACGTTGTTGAATCCCGCCGATCGGCGTTGAAGCCTGCCGATCCGCTTAGTTCATCGGTCGAATACTACCGGTATTCTCCCTCTTCTCGCCTTGCACTGGCCGGGCGCGATACTGATACAGCGGGGTCTCGGTGCGACGCGGGACATTCACTACGGACTGCTAGCCCGAAGCTCTAGCAGCCCGTGGTGAAAGCCCCACTGCATTCGATTGGCGCTGCGGTCGCAAATTTCCCAATTTGCTCCCTGTCCCGCGTGGCGGCGTTGCTCCTCGGTCACAAATGCCCCAATTTGCTCCCTCGTCGCGCCTTGCCACGCGGGCGCAGCGCCAATCTCGGTGCAACGCGGGGTTTCACCACGGGCTGCTAGGGAGGAACGCTCGGAAGCCACCATGATCGCAACAGATTTCCTCAATGCAAGATGTACGCATGACGTCCCCTTGCCGGTGAGCCCTGCTTTCACGTGGCGACATGGATCACGCCGCGGCGCAAGCCCACGATGATAGCTAATGTCCGGTCGTGGACATTCAACTTGGCCAGGATGTGCTTGACATGGACCTGAGCCGTTTCTTCGCTGATGCCCAGGGACGCGGCAATTTCCTTGTTTCGCATGCCGTGTGCAATCAGTCCAAGCACCTGTGTTTCCCGAGCGGTCAACGTGGGTCCCCGAGCGCGCTCGGCGAGCAATTCCCCCATCAAGGGATCGATCTCCGGCTGTTTGCCCGAGTGCACCTCCCGAATGACGCGGATGAGGTTGTCGCCCAGCGTGTCTTTCGTCAGATAGGTTGCTGCACCTGCCTGAAGCGCTCGATAGATGTCCTCGTCCCCCTGGTACATTGTCAGGACCACGATACGTGCCGCACGGTCGTTATCCCGGATGAGGTGAATAGCCTCCACTCCATCCATGCCGCCCAGTTGAAGGTCCATCAACGTCACATCGGGGTGACAACGTGCGAACTCTGCCACCGCCTCCTTGCCGCTCGCCACAGATGCGACGACCGTCATGTCCGGCTGTCCGTTGATAATATGCGCGAGCCCCTCGCGTACGATTCGATGATCGTCGACGCAGAGAATCCGGATCTTGTGGTCTGTCATTACGGCGCTCACCACAACGTGAAGGACTACGCTGGCACCACGACCTCGATCTCGGTTCCTTTGCCGACCTGGCTGCTGATCTTGAAGATTCCCCCTGCGATCTCGGCACGCTCCTTCATCGTCAGGAGACCAAGATGATCTTCCATTTCACCGGCCAACGACTCGGGATGGAAACCACAGCCATCGTCGGACACCCGGAGCAACACCGACTTGCGGCTGTACCGCAATTGCATACGGATCTGCGTCGGGCGCGCGTGCCGAACGGCATTGATCACCGCTTCCCGGCCGATCCGCACGAGTTGGTCATGCACGTCGGCACGACACGTGCGGGGCGCGCCGGCCACCGTAAAGTCGAACCCGATGTTCTGTTCGGCAGTGGCGTCCTCGCTGGCGACGCGCAATGTGCCGGCAAGATCGCGGGCGTGCAACTTCGGATCCCGCAGGCCCCAGATCGACCGTCTGGCTTCGCGGATCTGCTCTTCCAGAGTCTTGCGTAGTTGAACCAGTTTCTCGTTCTTCGACGCCGCCACCGATGCGGGATTCTCGGCCAGGGCGTCACACTGCAACGCCACGCCCACCAGACTCTGCAGCACCGTGTCGTGCATTTCTCGGCTCAGCCGGGCCCGCTCCTGCAACAGGGAGGTTGTCTCATCGACTATTGGCACAGGGGGGCGGACCAGCCAGAGACGAAACCGCCATGTCCCCACGACCGCCAGGACAAGCAACCCGAGCGAGGCCACCGGGAACCATCCGCGCTGGTAGAATCGTGGCTGGATTGAAAACGACCATATGGTCCCGGGCTCGGCCCAGGTGCCGTCGTCGTTAACGGCGACGACATGAAAACTGTATTCCCGTGGAGGCAGATTCGTGTAGACCGCCGCGCGTTGCGTGTCTCCGTCAACCCAGTCCCGGTCGAATCCATCGAGCCGGTAGCGGAAGTGAGTTCGCAAGGGGCTGGTGAGGCGCGGTATCGTGTACTGAATCTCGAGCCTCGCCGTTCCTGCGGGTATTGACGGGTTCGATGTCACACCAACCGGTCGTCCGTTGGCAATCACGCGATCGATCTGAACGCGGCCGCGGGGAGGAACGTCGTCTTCGAGCGACGACGGATCTATGATTGTCACACCCCGCCCTGTGACGAACCACAGTTGACCGTCGGCGGCGCGTATCGCAGCCCGATTGCCACGCCATCGCGGGGTGCCGGCAGAGCCGTCTGACCTGTCATACACCCTGTAACGCACTGGATCCGACGATCGCGCCAAGGCTATTTCAAGCTCATCTCGGTTGATGTGGCGGATCCCCGATCCTGCGACACCCACCCACAGCCCGCGGTCCTCGTCTTCGATGATCGCGGTCACCGACGCCGCAGGAAATGATTCTGCTGCGCCGAGTTTGACAATGCCACCTGCCGTCACCCGGCTCAAGCCCTGTGTGCCGCCCAGCCAGACTACCCCGTCCGAGTCTTCGAAGATCGCACGGTACTCGCCAGCGCCAGCGTCATAAACCTGGATCTCGCCGGCACGATTCACGGTGGCGAGCCTCCCATTCACGAATGAAATCCAGAGTCGTCCGCCTCGGTCGGTGTACAATGACACCGCTGGAACACGGCCAACTGCTGGCGGGAGCGCCAGCGCGTGCAGGCGGCCCGCTGTCCATCGCAACAATCCACGCTGACGATCGTAGAGCCACGCACCGCCGTCGAGATCCGATGCGATCGCGCTGACCTCCATGGGCGCCGCGCTGTCGCGGAACGGCACGGGTGACACGTCGCCGTCGACAAACCATAACAGCCCTCGCTCCGTAGCCACCCACAGCCGTCCCCGCTCATCCGCATGCATGGCGGACAGGGAAGCAATCTGCGAAGGCTTCGGGTCATTGCCTGACTGGAGACTCCCGTGGGGAAACTCGATCAATCCGTCGACGGTGCCGACCCACACACTACCGTCAGGGGTCGCCTCCACGCCGCGAACGGGTCCAAGATTCAAGAGCGGCGTGACCTTTCGCGGGGTCAGCCGGTTCAGGCCGTCGGGCGTGCCGGCCCAGATATTTCCATCCCAATCTTCGAGGAGCGATATCACTCCGTCCGTCGACAGACCTGACAGGGCAGTGACCTTTTCGACGATCGGCGCGTCGGTCGCCGAGTCGGCGCGTATCCGCCAGAGGCCCTGCCCACCTGTCCCGATCCACAAATTTCCTCTGCTGTCGTGCAGCAGCCGTTGCCCCACCGCTCGTTGGGCTGAAGGATCCGGATCGGTCGTTTCACCGACGGCCTTGAACCCCAGGACCGGGTCTGTCAACCAGATTCTGCCTTGCGGGTCTGCACTCAGGTCCTCGACAGACTCATCCAAACCGACGATCCGCTCGAACGCCTCGTTGGGATTGCTCCGCGAAAAGACCCCAGACCCGGTTGCGACGAAAATGCGTCCATGTTGATCGGCACGAATCGCATTGACCGGGGACTGTGCCAAGCCATCCTCCTGCGTCCACCGCTCACCGGTAAACGTGCGCAGGCCGTCACCACTTCCGGCCCAGATGTTCCCGGCGGCATCTTCGAAAAGCGTCGTTACTGCACCCGAGCCGATCCCGTCCGATGCCGTGAAATTTCGCACTTCCCCCGCCCGTATCCGGCTGACGCCCCCCGGTTCCTGGAAGCCGATCCACAGGCTGCCGTCGCGCGCAGCCCACAGGGCCCGCACCGGCGCCAGCGGCAACGACATGGGGACCGCGGGTTGCCACGGAACAAAACGCACGCCATCGAATCGGAGCAGGCCGGCGTCCGTACCCAGCCAGAGGAAACCCTCCAGATCCTGTGCCATGGCCCTGATCACGAGATTCGAAAAGCCGTCCCGCTGGCTCCAGGACGTGACCGTGTAGTCAGCCAGAAAGTCTCGGAGGTCCAGCGCGCGCAAAGGCGGCGTTCTCAAGGCGAACATGAGCAACGCCAGCACGAATCCGAGAGATCGCAGCCTCATGGCCTCTCCAGGCGAGGAGAATGTAGCCTTCCGGCCCCTGATGACCTGCCGCAACTGTACGACGTCGCCGGTGAACTCCGGTCGCGGTCCATGCGTGGGCAACCCGCGGCCGGGAGCGGCGGGCGGAGTCCCTCCCGGCGCACCGGCACTGCCGGACGCTTCATCACAGCCGTCTGCAGCAGTGCGAGTTCGCCCCGATGGCCGCACACGGCGATGATATGCCAATCCGCCGTGGTCGGCACCCCCCTGCCAACAATAATTGTCGAGATCCTGGAGATACCCCTGACACCCCTCGACGACGAGACCGACTGATGCAGGCCATCGAGGCCGTCGCGACGCCCGGCGAGACCGCGGCGCAGTGTGAGGCTGGACGTACCCAGAACAGGGTATATCCGCGAAACGGAGAGCTCGTTAAACTGGACGCAATCAGCGGGAACAAAGGTAAAGCGCCAGCCGGCCCTCGTCGGTGGCGCTTGGGTGGCCTGTATAGCCCTTGATTGGGTGATCTGGCTTGGGAGGAACTCATGAGACTGCGGTGGCAAGTTGTTGTGCGATTCGTACTTGTCGGATGCCTGATGCTTGCACCGTGGGTTGCAGCGGCACAAACGGGTGGCATTGCGGGCTTGGCCAGTGACACCACGGGCGGAGCAATGCCTGGCGTGACGGTGGAGGTCCGAAGTCCGGCTCTGATCGAAGGGGTTCGGGTCGCGACTACGGGGGGGCAGGGCCTGTATCGGTTCGTCGATTTGCCCGTCGGCACCTACACTGTGACATTCACCCTGCCCGGTTTCAGGACCACGATTCGAGAAGGGATCCTGCTGTCGACGGACTTCACCGCCGATGTCGATGTTGAAATGGCGGTGGGCGCACTCGAGGAAACCATCACAGTGTCCGGTGCGAGCCCGGTGGTCGACGTCCAGAACACCGTCTCACGCGAGATCATCTCACGCGATATCATAGATGCGGTCCCCACCGGTAGAGGTTCGGGCGCTCTGGCTGCGCTGGTCCCCGGAGTCGTGTTGGATCGCCCCGTACGCCAGGACGTGGGAGGTTCCAGGGGTGAGCAGTCCGTGCGGTCGGGAATTCACGGCGGCACCGCGGGGGACCTGAGACAATTCGTGGACGGCATGCAGATCAACATGCGTCACGGTGCCGAGCGCCAGTATCAACCCGTTACCGAGGACGCCGAAGAGATCGCCTACGGTCTGGGCGGGGGAGGGCCGGAGGATCAGCTCGGCGGCATCAGGGTGAATTTCATCACGAAGAGCGGCGGCAACGAGCTCAGTGGCAACTTTCTGGCCACCGGAACCAGCGCCCGTTTCCAGGGGTCGAATCTGTCGGATGATTTGATTGACAGAGGCCTGAACGAGAACAATATCAGCAGGCTCGACTATATCCGGGACGTCAGTGGGTCGCTGGGCGGCCCGATTCGACAGGACAAGCTGTGGTTCTTCTCCTCGCATCGGTGGTGGTCGAGCGCCAACTTCGTGGCGGCGTCCTTCGAGAACTCCACCCCGGAAACGTTTACGTACACGCCTGATTTCAGCCGGCCAGGCCTGAACGACTACGACAACCACACCCACAAGATCGCTCTCACGTGGCAGGTCAACCAGCAGAACAAGATCAAAGGGTCCTATGACTACCAGTGGCGTTGCGATTGCCACCGGCCCGCAAGCAACACCCTTGCGCCCGAGGCGGCGTGGTATCAGACCTATCCCGCCGACGTGATGATTACCACCTGGACCTATGCGCCCTCGAGCCGGATTCTGGTCGAGGCCGGCCACGCCAGGACGATCTACAGTTACTTTCGGGATCCGCAACCCGGGGTAGGGGATCGCATCTCCACTCTGGAACTGAGCACTAACTTCAGGTATCGGGCTGCGGCAACGTATGAAAGTTGGAACAACACCAACACGCACACCAGGGGATCGATGGCCTACGTTACCGGGGCGCACGCCTTCAAGGTTGGCATGGACATGTTCACGGTTACCAACCGTGACACGGAGCGAACCAATCAGAGCATTCTGTACAGGTTACGCAATGGGGTGCCCGATTCGGTCGACGTGGTTGCCGACCCCTTTGTATACCAGGATCGGTTGAATTACGATTTTGGGGTGTATGTCCAGGATCAATGGACCATCGATCGGCTCACCCTGAATCTGGGGGCACGGCTGGAAAACGTGAACGCCTCTGTCGATGAACAAAGTCTGGAGGCGGGCCGATGGGTGCCCGCGCGCCACTTCGACGCCGTGCAGGACGCTGTCACGTACAAGGATTTCTCGCCGCGCGTGGGTGCTGCCTATGATCTCTTCGGGACCGGGAAGACGGCGCTGAAGGCGAGCATTGGACGGTATGTCTCGGGCAGTCCCAGAGCCCGCCGCCAGAACCCCGTGACGACCTCCGTCGAACGGGCCCGTCGATCGTGGAACGACGCCAATGGGGACTTCATCGCGCAGGAGACAGAGCTGGGGCCGCTCTCGGACTCGAGATTCGGTGGGACGGCCCCTGGCACGCGATATGCGGCGGATTCGACCAGTGGTTGGGGGAACCGTCTCAACAACTGGCAGGCCTCGGTGAGTGTCCAACAGGAGCTGCGGCCAGGAGTTTCCGTCAATCTCGGTTATTATCGGACCTCATGGTACAGCTTCACGACCACCGACAACCTCAGCGTCACTTCCGCTGATTTCGATCCGTTTTGCATCGCCATTCCGACGGACCCGCGGCTGCCCGGCGGCGGCGGTGGCGACCTCTGCGGGAACTACAACATCAACCCGGCAAAGTTCGGGCAGGTCGACAACCTCGTGACCCAGACCTCGAACTTCGGGAAACGAACGCGGATCTATGACGGCGTCGACTTGACGTTCGATGCCCGCCTCATGAACGGCGGTGTCTTGGGCGGTGGTGTGAGCATCGGGCACCGGGTTGACAATGACTGTGAAGCGATTGTCGATTCCCCGGACACGAACTTTTGCGAGGTGACCCCACCGTTTCAGCCCCAGCTCAAGTTGAACGGATCCTACCCGCTCCCCTGGTGGGGGGTTCTGGTCAGCGCCACCTTCCAGAATCTGCCCGGCGTGCCGATCAGGGCGAGCTACTCAGCGTCCAACGCTCAGATTGAACCCACGCTCGGCCGCCCTTTGGCGGGCCGTCGCAGATCGACGACGATCGCCAACCTGTTCGCGCCACAGCAGTACTTCGAGGGGCGGATCAACCAGCTTGATTTCCGGCTAACGAAGATCTTCACGTTTGATCGCGTGCGGTTGCACGCAAAGTTCGACATCTACAATGCGATGAACGCGAGCCCGATCCTCTCGATCAACACGCGACTTGGGTCGAACTATCTGGAGCCAGGGCGGATACTGGATGCCCGTCTGGCCAAGTTCGAAGTGCAGATGCAGTTCTGAGGTCCGGAACCAGCGTTGACGTTAGTAGGCGCGTTCGGTCGGCGACTGCTGGCCGCCACGGGACGGCCTGCGTCGCAGGTCCTTCCGTGGCGGCTGTTTCTTTGCCGCCGACGTAACGGGTGGATTGACAAGGCGCGGGGTCTCTGAGATTCGAGTGACCCGAGGTCTACATAGAGGTGACTGCATGAACACATTCTTCACTCGGAGCGCGTGCCTGGCCGTAGCGGCGGCCGTGCCGCTCTGTGTGGCGTGGGTGGGTGCCGCCGGTCAGGACCCGGCCGTTTCGGCGGGCACTGACGGCATCGGTGGTCTCGTCCGGGGAACCGGTGGTCCCGAGGCGGGCGTCTGGGTGATCGCGGAAAGCTCGATGTTGCCGACGAAGTTCGTCAGAATCGTCGTGACCGACGATCGAGGGCGGTTCGTGATCCCCGATCTGCCGAGCGCCACCTACAAGGTATGGGTGCGGGGCTATGGCCTCGTCGATTCAGCGCCCGTCGACGCGGAGCCGGGCGAGGTCGTCATGTTGACTGCGACCGATGCTCCGAACGAGAGGGCCGCGGCTGAGGTCTATCCGGCGAGTTACTGGTTCTCACTGGTGGAGCCTCCGGGCCCGAGCGAGTTCCCTGGCACCGGGCCGGCGGGAAACGGGATTTCACCAGCGCTGCATACGCAGGCCGACTGGATCGCCCTCATGAAACAGGGGTGTAGCTACTGTCATCAGATTGGCACCCGCATCACGCGGGAGCCGCCGCGGAATCTTGGCGACTTCGACTCGATCGTGGCGGCCTGGGATCGGCGCGTGCAGTCTGGACAGCGCGGCGCGCAGATGTCCAACAATATGACACAGTTCGGTCGCGATCGAGCGCTGGCCATGTTTGCCGATTGGGCAGATCGCATCGCGGCCGGAGAGGTGCCGCCGGCCCCGCCCCGGCCGCAGGGTATCGAGCGGAATGTCGTGTTGACACTCTGGGACTGGGGTAACGACCACGCATACATTCATGATGAAATCTCCAGCGACAAGCGTGATCCATCCGTGAATGCCAATGGCCCGATCTACGGCGTCTCCGTTTCCAATGACCTCCTGACGATCGTCGACCCTGCCCTGAACTCGTCCAGCGAGGTCAGGTTGACGACGCGGGACCCCGGAGTGCCGCCCCGTTGGCCGGCGGCCGTCAATGCGCCGTCACCGTACTGGGGCGAGGAACAGGTTTGGGCGAACCGGGCCGATCCCCACACGAACATGCTGGACCACCTGGGCCGACTCTGGATTACCCATCGCATTCGCACCCCGGATACGCCCGACTTCTGCCGCGAGGGCTCGGATCACCCGTCGGCCAGGGCGTTCCCCATCAGCCGTGGAAGCCGCCAGCTCTCGATCTACCAGCCGGAGACGGGCGAGGTCACGTTGATCGACACCTGCTTCGGAACCCACCACCTAGTGTTCGGTGAGGACGAGGATCACACACTCTGGTTCAGTGGCGGTGGCGACGTCGTCGGGTGGTTGAAGACACGGGTCTTTGACGAGACCGGCGACGCCCAGGCTGCACAGGGGTGGTGCCCGCTCGTGCTCGACACGAACGGCGACGGCAGCATCGGAAGGTATATCGAGCCCCCAGGGCGCAGCCTCGATGCAGAATTTGCTGGTGGATCGGCGCAACTGAACGTGCCGACCGTAGATCCGACGCTCGACACACGCATCGGCGGGGGCGCCTACGGGATTACGTACAGCCCGGCGGACGGATCCGTTTGGTTCTCGAGCCAGGGCGTGCCAGGCAAGATCGTTCGGCTGGAAACGGGAGCCAACCCACCGGCGACCTGCAAGGCCGAGATTTACGAGCCACCGTTCAACAATGCCAGTGTGCCGGAGAGCCAGTGGGGCTTTGGACCGCGAGGGTTGGACGTGGACCGCAACGGCGTTATCTGGACGGCGCTGGCCGCCAGCGGGCATCTGGCGAGCTTCGATCGGCGCAAGTGCACGGTCCTGAGTGGACCGACGGCGACCGGCCAGCACTGCCCGCAGGGCTGGACACTGGTGCCGACACCGGGCCCACAGCTCAAGGGCGTGGGGTTGGGAGGGAGCGCGAACTTCCATTACTACAATTGGGTCGATCAGTTCGACACGTTGGGGCTGGGACGAAATATCCCGATCGCGGCCGGCTCGAATTCGGATTCGCTTCAGGCGTTCGTGCCCGACACTCAGGAATGGGTTGTTCTTCGAGTGCCGTATCCGATGGGGTTCCATACGCGGGGGATGGATGGACGGATCGACGATCCCGACGCTGGGTGGAAGGGGCGCGGCGTGTACGCCACCTACGCGGCGGGACCAACCTGGCACACCGAAGGTGGCAAGGGGACGACCGCCAAGCTCGTCAAATTCCAGTTGCGGCCGGACCCGCTTGCGCAATAGTCAGCAGGATGCACGAAGCGTGCCCCCTTTTTTCCGTTGGGGTCAGGAATTTGCAGGTACTACCTGAACTTGGGTATCGCCGGAACCGAGGGAGGGTGTCAGACTGAAGAGTCAATGGCGCAGTACTAGGCGTGCTATGGGACTCCGCAAGAAGCGAGGGCACTTATGCGGTTTCGTGAAGATCAGACGGTGAGTGTCTCGGGGGGCTCGCCGGAGCGCGTGCGGACGTTCGCCGGCCTGATCGGCGCGGCGTCTGTTGCAGTGCTGTTTACGGCATCCGGCCACCACCTGCTGGCCGCGCAGCCCCCGCCGCAGCCTGTGCCGGCTTCAGAGAGCGTGTCGTCGCAGCGTGCCCTTCTGGACGAATACTGCGTCACGTGTCACAGCGACAGACAAAAGGACCTTGGGCTTGTCCCGGTGTCCCTCCAGACGGTCGACCTCGGGAATGTCGCTGCAAATGCAGAGCTGTTCGAGAACGTCGTGCGGAAGCTGCGGGGTAACCAGATGCCGCCCGTCGGGCGACGGCGCCCGGATCAGGCGACCTTGAACGGTTTTGCAGCGTGGGTGGAAGCGGAGGTTGACCGCGCGTCCGCCGCGAACCCCAACCCGGGCCGCACGGAAGCGTTTCATCGCCTGAATCGAGCGGAATACCAGAATGCGATTCGGGACCTGCTCGCTCTCGAGGTCGATGTCGCTCAATTCCTCCCGAGCGACGATGCCAGCTACGGCTTCGACAATATAGCCGGTGTCCAGCGGATTTCCCCGGCCCTCCTGGACCGGTACATGGCGGTGGCGCGGCAGATCAGCCGCCAGGCTGTTGGAGTGGACCTTCCCGCGACAGCGGAGACGTTTCGCATTCGAGCGGACTTCTCGCAGGAGAATCGTGTTCAGGGGCTGCCAGCCGGCACGCGTGGCGGCACCTTGATTCACTACACGTTTCCGCTCGATGCCGAATACGAGATCAAGGTCGGTCTCGCGGAGACCACCGCGGGCGGATTCACCATCCGTGGGGCACGCGCGACCGAGCCGCACGACCTGGAAATCAGCGTCGACGGTGAGCGCGCCGGCCTCTTCACGATCGCGCCAAGCCAGGGGACCGGAGAGTACGGCGAGGTCACGACGAGAGACGATATACGGGCGCGCGTTCCGGTGAAGGCGGGCTCGCGAGAGGTAGCCGTCACGTTCATCGCCAAGACCGCGGCGTTGGCGGAAGGGATACGCCAGCCGTTTTCACGTATCCACGCCGAAGCCGACACGAGCTATCAACCGGACGTTGGCAGTGTCACGATCTCGGGTCCGTTCGATACGGTCGGGTCGGGGGACACGGCCAGTCGCCGCCGCATCTTCGTGTGTCACCCGACGACCTCCGCCGATGAGGCGCCGTGCGCCAGACAGATCCTTGCAACGTTGGCCCGCCGCGCCTATCGCCGGCCGGTCGCCGATGCAGAGCTCGACAGTCTGCTGAACTTCTACAGCGAGGGGCGGGCAAGAGATGGGTTCGAGGCGGGCATTGAAATGGCGGTGCGCGCGGTCCTCGTGAGCCCGGAGTTTCTGTTCAGAATCGAGCGCGACCCATCGAACGTCGCGGCAGATACCATCTATCACATCAGTGACCTGGAGCTGGCCTCTCGCGTGTCGTTCTTTCTCTGGAGCAGCATCCCGGATGACGAGCTCCTGGAGCTCGCGATCGGGGAGCAACTCAGAAACCCGGGGGTGCTCGAACAGCAGGTGCAGCGGATGCTGGCCGACACGCGTTCGCAGGCGCTGACCCGCAATTTTGCGGGGCAATGGCTGTATCTGCGTAATCTGCCGGCCGTGTTGCCGAATGAGTGGTTGTACCCCGATTTCAGCGATAACCTTCGCCAGGACTTCCGGCGGGAGACGGAACTCTTCTTCGGCAGCATCCTCCGCGAGAATCGGAGCGTCCTCGACCTGCTCACCGCCGACTATACCTTCCTCAACGAACGGTTGGCCAAACATTACGGCGTGCCGAATGTGTACGGAACCAGCTTCCGCCGCGTCGGACTCGCCGACGTGAACCGTCGCGGGCTCTTGGGTCAGGCCAGCATCCTGACGACGACCTCCTATCCGGACCGTACCTCCGTGGTGAAGCGCGGAGCGTGGATTCTGGAGAACCTCATTGGTGCGCCGCCGCCGCCCCCACCGGCAAACGTCCCGCCACTGGAGGATAACGAGGGGGCTGCCAGCCCGCGCTCGTTGCGCGAACGGATGGAGGCGCATCGGGAGAATCCCGTGTGTGCCAGTTGCCATGCACCGATGGATCCGCTCGGTTTCGCGCTTGAGAACTTCGACCCGACCGGCAGATGGCGCAGCGGAGAGGACTTCACGCCGTGGAGCAACGAGCTCAGTCCGATTGATGCCGCCGCGGTGCTACCTGACGGCACGACGTTCGAGGGCCCCACGGGACTCCGCGACTATTTGCTGAGCCGATCGGAAGAAATCGTCACGTCGGTGACCGAGAAGCTGCTCACCTACGCGCTTGGTCGGGGAGTGGAATACTATGATCGGCCGGCTGTTCGAAGCATCGTGAAGGACGCTGCGCCGAGCGATTACACCCTGTCATCGATAATCTTGGGTATCGTTGAGAGTACACCGTTCCAGATGAGGAGTTCCACGTAGGTATTTCGGTTCATTTTGGTTGCGTTGCGAGCCAACAGCGGCGAAGCGGATCGCGACCAGCAAGATCGTCACACCTACTCGTCAAAGAAGGGGATGAGGAGGCTTACAGACATGTTCATCACAAAGATGGCCTTGCCTCGGAGAGTATTTCTACGTGGGATGGGCGCTACTCTGGCGTTGCCGTTCCTGGACGCCATGGTGCCGGCCCTGGCATCGGCCAGGACGGCAGCCCAGCCCGTACCCCGTCTGGGATTCGTCTACATCCCGAACGGCGCCACGATGCACCTGTGGCGACCGGCTGTGAGTGAAGGGACCCAGTTGGAGCTGTCGCCCTCGCTCAGACCACTGACCGCATTGCAGGATCAGGTGGTCGTTCCGATGGGGCTGAGTCACCGAATGGCGGAGGCCATGGGTGATGGCAATGGCGATCATGCCCGTGGCATGACCGTGTGGCTGAGCGGCGCGCATCCCAACCGTACCGAAGGCGCCGATGTCCGCAATGGGACGACGGTCGATCAGGTCGCGGCGGAGATACTGGGCAAACAGACCCCGCTCCGGTCGCTCGAGCTTGCGACTGAACAGAATTATCTGGTCGGCAATTGTGATAACGGCTACGCGTGTGTGTACGTGAACACGATTTCGTGGCGCACGGCGACGACGCCGTTGCCGATGGAAGTCAACCCCCGTGTGGTCTTCGAACGCCTGTTCGGAGACGGTGGTAGCGCCGCAGATCGGCTTGCCAGAGTGCGGGAGGATCAGAGCATCCTCGACTGGGTGACGGGTGATATCGCTCGGCTCGAGCAGACGCTGGGCTCGGCCGACCGCGCGCGGGTCGAAGAGTATCTGGAGAGCATTCGCGAGATCGAGCGGCAGATCCAGTTGGCCGAGCACACGAGTTTGGACTCGGCCGTGGCGCTGCCTGATCGCCCCGTCGGGGTGCCGGAATCGTGGGAAGACCATGCGAATATGATGTTCGACCTGGTGGCGCTCGCGTTCCAGGCTGACATTACCCGTGTATTCACGTTCGTGCTGAGTCGTGAAGAGAGCAATCGACCGTACCCACAGATTGGCGTGCCTGAGGCCCACCACGCGATCTCGCACCACCAGAAAGATCCGGTCAAGCTCGAACAGGCTGGCAAGATCAACACCTATCACGTCAGCCTTCTTGCGCGCTTCGCGGAGCGACTTCGCTCGTTGCCGGATGGCGATGGCAACCTGTTGGACCATTCGATGCTCGTTCAGGGAAGCGGCATCAGCGATAGCGATCAACACTCGCACATCGACCTGCCGGTCGTGGTCGTGGGCGGGGGCTGCGGTCGGCTCAAGGGTGGGCGTGCCCTCGATTACTCACGGGATACACCAATGAGCAACCTGTTCGTATCGTTGCTCGACAAGGTCGGGGTTCCGGAGCCGCAGATCGGAGATAGTACGGGCCCGCTCGGTCACAAGACTAAAGCAGAGCCGCTCTCGGCGCTTTAGGACGGAGTGAGGTGTCCCGGGGTGAACGATTGTAGGGCTGGACGGCGCCTGGAGGCAAAAGGGATGCGATTCAAATCCACGTGGTTGTTCGTCTTGACATTTCTCGCGGTCGTTGCCTGGGCGGGGAGTCATTCCCCCGTGTGGTCGCAGGCCCGCGGCACGGAAGTGGGCACCAGGGATGACCTGCCGCCGCAGGCCGGTCGGGTCGTCGCCATTCGCGCGGGACGGTTGTTCGACCCCAGGTCTGGCACCAATCTGCGCAACCAGGTTGTCCTGATCACGGGTGACAGGATCACGGATGTTGGGTCGAGCGTCGCGATTCCAGCCGGCGCCACGGTAATCGACCTCAGTCAGGCGACGGTCCTGCCGGGCCTGATTGACGGGCACCTGCATCTGTTTTCCGAATCGCGGCGCCGCCACATTCCGTCCTCCAACGGGGGCGCCGGGGAGACCCTGTTCGGAAATCACGACAAGATCTTGATGGCCTATGTCGACGCCTTGAAGAATCTTCACGCGGGCTTCACGACGATCGTGGACCTGAGTGCCGGCGGTCCATTCGGTTGGGACATTGTCGACCTCCGGAATGCCATTGACAACGGTCTCATCGCGGGGCCGCGGATTCAGGTGGCGGGGCCGAGTTTTGCGGTCAGTGCGGACGCAGTGAACTCACCGGAGACGGCGCGCGCCTCCGTTCGGGAGTATGCGGAGCGGGGCGCCGATTGGATCAAGCTGCATGTCGATGCCGGAGCGTGCAACAGTCCGCGCGTCACATTGAGGCCGGACGGCACGATGGCAACGACCCTCAACGCGGCCTACACGCTGGACATCGTGAAGGCGATTGTGGACGAGGCCCACACGCATGGCCTGAAAGTGGCGGACCATGTGTATGGGGGTGAAGCGCTGGACTGGGACATCGAAGCCGGAATCGACGCGGCCCAGCATGTGGTGTTCGCGACCGATTCCCAGTTGGCGCGGATGAAAGAGAAGGGAATACCGGCCAGCATGACGTTTTTCGACATGTCGAAGGATCATTCGGAAGACATGGAGCAATTCGGGAACAGTTGCTGGAGCATGGTGCAGAAGGGGTTTCAGAACAACCTCAGAGCGGGTGTGAAGATCGGGCTGGGGAGTGGCAATCAGGCCGACTCCACGGGGTTTCCGCATGGGATCCAGGCCGGGATGCTTGCGCATTATGTACGGCTTGGAGCGACGCCGGCAGAGGCATTGCGCATCGCCACCCTCAACAATGCGGAGATTATCGGGTGGGGGGATCGCGTGGGAAGCATCGAACGAGGGAAGTATGCCGACATCATCGCGGTGTCGGGGGATCCGTTGACCGACATCACAGAGGTCGAGCGCGTCCAGTTCGTGATGAAGGGCGGTGACATCATCCGATCGGCAGGGTCGTCGGGCTGGGCCCCCGAGTTGACGCCACCCCTCGTCGGCCTGCCCGTGATCCGGTGAATGGATATGCGGAGGGAACGTTCAGCATGGCGGTTTGGGCGGCTGGTGTTCCGACGCTGAAAGGACGAACATGCGCTCAGGACATATAGGCCTCACGTGTGTGGCGCTGTTGCTGGTTGCTCCGACCGTCGGAGCCGCGCGCCCGGATGGTACGCTGATCGAGGAGGTCAAGGCGGGGAACATCACGGTCGTGCGCACCCTGATCGAGCAGGGCGCCGATGTGAATGCACCTGACGCCACCGGCACCACGGCGCTGCACTGGGCGGCGGAACTCGGCGAGGGCGCAATAGCAGAACTCCTGCTCGATGTCGGTGCGGATGCGCAGGCTGCCAATCGCTATGGCGTCACACCGATCATGTCCGCCTCCTCTGTCGGGGATGCGGCCATCATCGACATGCTGCTGCAGTCGGGGGCTGACCCGAATACGGCATCGCCCGACGGCGAGACAGTACTGATGACGGCGGCGCGGACCGGGAGGACAGACGCCGTACGAGTGCTGCTCGCGCACGGCGCGAACGTGAATGCCAGGGAAGCATGGCGCGGACAGACAGCCCTGATGTGGGCAGCGGCCGAAAATCACGGTGCGGCGGGCCGTATGCTCATCGAGGCTGGGGCGGAGGTCGACGCGCGTACGCCGGGTGGCTTTTCAGCGTTGCTGTTTGCGGTCCGTGCGGGACAGACGGACGCAGTCGAGGCCCTGCTCGTGGCAGGAGCCGACGTGAACGACACCATTCAACCCCCATCCGCTGAATCGGCGTCCGGGACACTGCCGGACGGATCTCGACCGCGACCCTCGCGGGACGAGGGTGCCAGCGCATTGATGATCGCTGTCGGCAATGCTCACTACGAGCTCGCCGCGTTTCTGCTGGACCAGGGCGCCGATCCGAACGCGGATGGCCAAGGCTGGACGGCGTTGCACCAGATAGCGTGGGACCGCAGACCCCCCATAGTGAAAGGTCTCCCGCCCGCCGTGCCGACGGGTAGTCTGGACAGCCTGGATATGACCCGAGCGCTGCTAGCACATGGGGCCGACCCGAATGCCCGGCAGAAGCTGGAGTCGCGCGCTGGCGGTCGGCTCTACATGATGAGCAGGATCGGTGCGACACCGTTTTTCAACGCGGCCAAGGGCACGGATCTGGAGCTGATGAAGGTGCTGGTAGAGCATGGCGCCGACCCTCTATTGCCGAACGAAGAGGGCGCTACGCCCTTCATGGCGGCGGCGGGTGTCGGTATCTGGAAGGTCGGAGAGAACGCCGGCAGCAATGCGGAGGCGCTGGAAGCGGTCAAGTTTGCGTGGGAGCTGGGCAGCGAGGTCAACGTGGTCGACGCCAAGGGTAACACCGCCCTGCATGGGGCATCCATCCGGGGCGCCAATGCCATCGTGCAATTCCTGGTCGAGAACGGGGCGCAGATCGACGTGCGGAACGAGGTTGGCTGGACACCGCTGACCGTCGCAGAAGGCGTTCTGTGGCCGAACACGTACAGTCGTTGGCCCGACACAGCGTCCTTGCTTCGGCAACTGGGTGCCAGCGATCCTGGGCAGCGACGACCTGAAGATCTCCCCCCGGCAGAAGTCTTCAATGCAGCAACGGAGCAGCGATAGGAGTTCGCAGACCAGGACCCTTGATCGACCTGGCAAGTGGACGGCTCGTGTCGAGGCGCCAGGCGCTGCAGCACGTCAATTCTCTATCCATCGTTCGAGTTGAGTCGCGGGGGCGGATTGGTCCCGCGTGCGTGAGGCTTCGAGTGAATAGGTGCCCTTGCCTTGCTGGGTTGTGGAGTGCTGGACGCGTTGCGGTGCTCGTCACGGCACTGGGCAGCTGCGCAGTGGTCGGAGCCGAAAGCGTCAGATCGTCTACGATGCGCGCACAGGCGCCTGCGATGTCGGTCTTGGACGGTGTTTACACACTTGAGCAAGCCCAGCGTGGAGAGCAGGTTTATCGAAAGGTCTGTGGCTACTGCCATCGTGACGACCTGAGTGGAGGGGGTAGCGAGGATGGCGCGCCCCCGCTCGTTGGTCTAGGGTTTTTCTCCCGGTGGCGCGACCGGTCTGTCGCCGACCTGTCTGACACGATCGCGGCGACGATGCCGTGGGAAGCGCCGAACAGCCTGCCCCAGCAGGCCTATCTCGACATCGTCAGCTTTCTCCTGAAAGCGAATCATCTGCCAGCAGGCGACGTCGAGTTATCTCCAGAGTTGTTGGAGCTCGATGACATTCTCTTCGCGGCGACGGCGCCCACCCCCCGCTGATCGCGGCGCTCGACCAACCCGACATCTCCTAGATCAGATTCACGGGATCATCCAGCGCGACGGTGGTGGCGGACCCGTTCGCCGAGGTCTGGCTGTCGGAGGCGGTCCCCTCCTCGGGGCCCCCGCGCCGGGCCGGCCGCAGACGGCCCGGCCACAAGCGCCCACAGGCGTAGTTGTTGTTGTTGGGATTCACAAGGGTGGGGGGGGATTTTCGATGACCCCACCTGGGGAATTTTGAATGACCGTTGACACAGACACTATCCTCGCCTTCAAGCGCCGCCCGCTGGTGCATTTTGCGACAAACACCGAGTCGGTGCTCATCACCACCGTTGCCGCGAGCACCACGGACGTATACTCCGATCGTTGTGATTGCCATGACCAGTCTGACTAGATAAGATGACGCCATGGCGCTCGAATACTCCATCTACGAAGCAAAGGCGCGGTTTTCCGAGGTCATTCGAAAAGTGCGCGAAGGCAAGACCGTCACCGTCTCTCATCGTGGGGAACCCGTGGCGGAGATCCATCCGATCCGGCGGCGGCAGACGCCGACGCTCGACGAGCGGCTGCACGACCTCGAACGCAGCGGATCCCTGGTTCACCCGGTCATCCCGCGGCGGACCTTCCGACCGGTAGAACGACGGCCCGGCGCACTCTCGAGGTTTCTCGCCGAGCGTGGCGAATGAGCATCGCCTACGTCGACACCTCGGTGCTGACGGCCATCGCGTTCGACGAACCAGGTGCGGCGGCGCATGCGCAGCGGCTGGACGAATTCGCGCGCCTGATCTCGTCCAACCTGCTCGAAGCCGAACTGCGGGCAGCGTTCGCACGCGAGAATCTGCTCTTTCAAGAGAGCGCGATCGCGGGCATCGAATGGATTCTGCCCGACAGAACGCTGGCTCCCGAGTTCGCGACGGTGCTCGAAACAGGCTACTTGCGGGGCGCCGACCTATGGCATGTCGCGACGGCCCTCTATGTCTCCCCGCACGCTGGCAGTCTCTCGTTCGCCACGCTCGACGCCGGGCAACGCGCCGTTGCCGAGGCGCTCGGTTTTCAGGTTCTGCGGGACGCGAAGGCGCCATGAGTGACCGTCGTCGTCTCCAGACCGGCGTGATGAAGCGCACGACCGACGCCGCCTTCGAGACCGTGATCGAGCCGTATCTTTGTCATCATTTTCTCAAGAACGCACAATAGGGGGACACCATGGGCTTCGATGTCGAAGGTCACCTTGGCGCCGTCGAGCGCTCCGTGTCGTTGCTGGAGCGCGATGGACAGCCTGTCAGCGCGGTCACGCTGTCTCGCGGCTACGCGACGACGGTTGACGATTTGTGGGACGCCGTGACGAACGCCGAGCGGATTCCGCGCTGGTTTCTACCGATCAGCGGCAATCTCGAACCTGGCGGCCGCTACCAGTTGGACGGCAACGCGGGCGGCGTGGTTACGGCCTGCGAACGACCATCACATTTCGCCATCACCTGGGAGTTCGGCGGGGACGTCAGTTGGGTGGAGGTTCGTTGTGCGGACGAGGGAGCCGGCCGCGCGCGGCTGACGCTCACGCACACCGCGCGCCTGTCTCCACATTGGGACAGGTACGGGCCGGGCGCGGTCGGCGTCGGCTGGGAGTTGGGTCTCATGGGACTCGCGCTCCATCTCGCACACCCGACCGAGCCAAAGCTGGACGAAGCCGAATTCGGCACGTCGCGGGACGGCAAGGCGTTCATCACCGGCTGCAGCGTGGGGTGGGGGCACGCGGCGGTCGCGGCCGGCACTGACCCCGACGCCGCACGTGCGGCGGCACGGCAGACAACCGCGTTCTACAATGGTGAACCGGTCGCGCCTGACACGGCTTGATCCGCATCAAGCAACAAGCAAACTGAAAGCATGCATCCCCGACTTGCCGCGCTCAAACGACGATGGAAGACGGGCAGAACTGCATACCGATCCGCCGTCGGCACGGCACTCCTGGCAGCATTCCTCCTCCTCTGGGTGAACGGCGCCGTTGGCATCATCGGGTCTGAAAACAACCGCGCCAACCTGATGTATATCGGGGTGCTCGCGGTCGGAACCATCGGCGCCGTCATCGCGCGCTTCCAGCCGCAGGGCATGACACGCGCGTTGTTCGCGACGGCGCTCGCTCAGGCGTTGGTCACCACGATCGCGGTGATCGGCGGGTTGGGCATGCCCTGGAGCCCGCCGCTTGAGCTCGTGCTCCTGAACGGATTCTTCATCGCGCTGTGGGTCCGATCGGCCTGGCTGTTCCGGTCTGCGTCGAGGGAACCACCCCCCGCGGGCGCAGCGCCGAGGTGACGTCGCGGGCGACGATTCCCGGGCCTAGTTCTCGATGATTGCGGCGGCCGCCCCCGTCAGTTCCACGATGTGGAGGCCGGTGTCGGCGCGGTCGGCGAGATAGATCAGCCCGCGGTCGTCGACCTCGACGTTGTTGGTCTGGATGGCCACCTTGCAGGTCTCGACGCCGTCGATGGCGGCGCAGCGCTCGTCCGTGCGTTCGGTGGTGGCCGGAATGTAGTACGCCACTTCCTCCAGGTGGAAGGGATCGCGGACGTCGATCACCCGCGCGCCCGCGTTGAACCACGACACGACCATCAGCTTGCCGTAGAACGGGGGCTCCATGGACCACTGCGGCGCATGGGGACCGAAACGCCCGCCCCGGTCGCAGAACCCCCCGCTCGATTCCGGCACCTGGAACGTGGCGATTGGCAGGGGATGGGCTTCGTCCGTGATGTCGAGCATCAGGGTGACGTGGCGCGCCTCCTGACACGCGTTCCCGACCGACTCCGAGACGACGAAGAGGAAGTCCCGCGTCGCGTGGTCGCGGTTGTCCGCATAGTCGGCGATCGGCACGTCGAGCAGCGGCATCGCGGTGTGCCCGCCCCAGAACGACGGCAGATCGATGCGGCCGATCTGCGGAAACGCCAGGGCCGCGGGGCTCGCCGCGAGGGGCGCGGCCGCGTCCGGATCGCCGCGCAGCAGCCGGTCGCGGTCGAGAATCTGCACCGCGCCGTTGGCCGAGGTGCCGTAGGCCAGATACACGCGGTTCCCCAGACTGACCGCCTCGTGCACCCCCGATCCGCCGGGCACGGGGCCGCTGGCGTCGGGCTGCACCCCGGGCAGGCTGAAGTCCCGGACGTGCCGCGGCGCCGCCGGATCGGCCAGATCGAAGACCTGCAGGATGCGGGGAGCGCGCCACCCGTCGACGGTCCCGACCAGATGGGCGACCCCGGTTTCGCACTCCCACCAGTTCTTGTGCGTATGCTGCTCGCCCGACGGGGTCCGGCCCATCTCCGCCACCGTCCGCACGAAGGCCGGCCGGGCCGGCTCGCTGACGTCCCACATCTCATGGCTCCGGTTGCCGTTGGAGCGCAGCAGATAGAACCGCCCGGCGTCGGCCCGGGGCAGCGCATCGCCCGCGCACACCTGGACCATCTGCGCGCCGCTGGCGCCCCCCGTCGCCGGAATATGCGCCAGGTAGACCGGGGCGTCGGGGGCGGTGACGTCCACGACCGAGGTGCCGTTGGGCTCCACCGCGCCCGTCAGCGGATTCAGCCGCTCGCCGGCGTGGTGACCGACATACAGGATGCGGCGCGTCCCCTGTCTCACCGGCAGCGGCTGATAGGCCGACCGCGCCTGCAGGTCGTGCATCCCGACGAGCCGGGTGTTGAGGCGCTCTTCACCGTGACCGGTGTCGCCGGTCTGGGCCGCAGCCGCAGCCGCGCCGAGGGTAACGAGACCCGTGACGATCGACGTTGCACACCAGCGGTTCATGGTCGGCCTCCCGGATGGCGGTTGCAGTCGAAGATGGTCATTCAGATTACCCCGAAGCCGTGGTTTGAGGAGGACCGATCGGTGAAGGGCCGGCGAACGCCGAGCCCGCGCCGGGCGCCGGTTCGTGGTTGCCGGAGGATCTCCGACGGCGTAGCATGGAACGGCCCGATACCGCACAACGGACGCCGCAGATCCCGACGTGGGCGTGATACCGGCGTGGGGAGTGAATCGGAATCGCGCGGCTCACGGAGGTCAGGATGACAGTTCGAACCATCGGTGTCGTGATCGTGCTCGCCGCCGTCGCGCTCGCGCCAGTCTCGGCGGCCGGCCAGCAGGCCGCGCCGCGCACCGCGTGGGGCGATCCCGATCTGCAGGGCGCCTACACGAACAAGACGATCACGCCCTTGCAGCGGCCCCCCGACCTGCAGGGCCGGGAGCGGCTGACGGCCGAGGAGGTCGCGAATCTCGAACGGGAGGTCCTCGACCGGAACACGGCGCTGTTGCAGCGGCCGGCGCGGAGAACCGGGGTCACCGAGAGCGTGGACGTTGGCGAGGACGGGGCGCCCGGGTTCTACAACAGTTTCTGGCTCGATCGTGGTACGACGTCCACCGGACAGACGTCGCTCGTCGTCGACCCGCCCGATGGCAGAATTCCGCCGTTGACGCCCGCGGCGCAGCAGGACGAGGACACCCGCGTGGCTGCGCGGCGCGAGCGCGGACCGGCGGACACCTGGATCGACATGGACCTCAACGACCGTTGCATGCTGTGGTCGGTGGGGCCGCCGATGCTGCCGACCGGCTACAACAACAACTACCTGATTCTGCAGACGCCCGACCATGTCGTCATCCATGTCGAGATGATCCACGACACGCGCATCATCCCACTTGACGGCCGCCCGCGTCCGGGAGGGCCGATTCCGCAGTGGCTCGGCGAGATGCGCGGCCGCTGGGAGGGCGACACCCTCGTCGTCGAGACGCGCCACATCGCCCGCAGCGAGGAAGGCTCCTCGCATGGTAACGACGTGGTTCGCATCCGGGCCGCCAACGGCGGACGCACCGAGAGCCTGCGCGTGATCGAACGGTTCACGCGGGTCGACGCCGACACCATCCGCTACCAGTTCACCGTCGAGGACCCGTCGCGGTGGACGAGCCCCTGGTCCGGCGATCTCCCGTTGCGAGCGATTGACGAGACTCTCTTCGAGTACGCCTGCCACGAGGGGAACTACAGCATCGTCAACGTGCTGAGCGGCGCACGCGCCGCCGACCACGCCGCCGCTCAGTAGTTGCGCGTAAGGCTCTACGCGCAACTACTCCCCGATACGCGCAACATAGGTGTCCATGCGCACGCTGCGTGTCGGTCGGACCTTCGATGCCGTGTTCGTCCACGACGCCGTCTGTTACATGACGACCGAGGCTGACCTGCGGCGCGCCATGGAGACAGCGTGGGTCCACTGCCGGCCGGGCGGCGCCGTGCTGTTCGCGCCCGACTATGTGCGCGAGAACTTCCCTGGCGCGGTGACCGATGACGGGGGCTGCGACGAGCCCCCGCTCCCCGGCGACGGATCATGATCGCTACTGGCCGGCCGCCCGCATTACAATGACGTCTCGTGCCACAGCCTCAAACCGCGAACGATGGCGCCTTCCAGCCAGTCTGAGAATCTTGCCTGTGCATCATCGGGAGCTTCCTTGTAGTTGATCTGGAATACGTCGTCCGTAACGGGCGTCACCGGGCCGATTTCTCGTTCGCCGTCCGCTGTCTCCACACGCTGAAACCAAGTCGCTGAGCACGCGAGAACCCCCAGGAACTCCCGTCCGATACCGTGAAACGCGATCAACAATTCGGTCTGATTGGCGTTTCGCAGCACCAGACGCGCCCAGGAACGGTAGGTGTGCGTGCCGGCGAAGTAGTCCAATTTCCTTGCGGTCTGGATGATCTGGTAGCGATAGAAATGGCTCCGCTCGCCACCGTCCTCCGCGCCGTCGGCGAAGTAGTCACCGTGCTCGAGCACATCGAGCATCTCACGCCGCAGGTCGCTCGCGACTGCGTCGAGGCGTGTCTGGGCGAGGTCCCGCAACGCCGCGGCGAGGGACTTCGCCGTCTCCCATTCCGCAACAAGCGCGTCCCTGCGGGCTTGCAGCCGTTGCCGCACGGACTTGATCGCATCCTCGACGCGGCGTGACGTCATGACGTCTTCGGCGATGCTGAGCGCTCGAACGAATTCGTCCTTCTGCAAACGTGCGAAGTAGTCCACGAGTGGTTTCAGATTTCCGGAATCGGCCTGTTCCAATGCCGTGAGGTAGAGCGCCCGCTCCCGGTCCCTGACTACGAGCGGAAACCAGCCTCCCTTGACGAACACCAGCGTCGCGAGGGTGCGGGCGATGCGTCCGTTGCCGTCCTGGAACGGATGAATCTGGGTAAACCGATGGTGCAGCCAGGCTGCTTCGACCTCCGGCACGGTGTCGGCGTCGAGGTGAGCGTGGTGCAACTCTATAAGCCGGTCCATTTCGGCTGGGACGTGTTCGGGTGGGGAATATTCGTGAACTGAACCATCCGGCCGATGAGGATTGTTCGGCAGGCGCTTGTAATCGCCGCGAATGAGAGGAACCTCCGTCTTTCTTCCGAAAGAATCGACGCCTTCCACGGTGTTCTGATGCCGCGTCAGCAGTGCGTGCAATTCCTTGATGTAGCTGGTCGACAATGATCGTTCATCGCTCACGAACTGGAATACGCCTTCGACAGCCGCCTGGTGATCCTTGATCATTGCAATCGTGGCTTCCGGATTCGCAACGCTCCCGTGCGGGATCACCGCCGCCTCTATTCCGTGCTCGATGAGCAATTGGGTGATGCCGCGATCGAGAGTGTAGAGACGCTCGATCAGGCCCGTCTCGATTGCCCACTCGCGCTTCAGTCGCTGTTCGAACTCGCGGTACGCCTGCTGCGTGGCCAGCCGTTCGCGTTGTTCGCGCCAGACCTGCGCCAGCGAACCGAGCTCCTTGTGGGCGAGCACGTCGTGTGATTCGTAGTCTTGTATCGGAGCCCAGACGTGATTCATGAGCATTCAGCTACATCTCCTCCGATTCATGTTGGCTTGCTCGCAGAATCGGTCGCGGCAGATCCGGGCCAGCGCGCGAGGCTCGATAGATGTCCACGGCCGTCTGCGCATTGAGCCAGAACTCCGGTGTGGTTCGAAACGTCGCTCCCAGCTTCAGTGCCATCGTCGGGCTCACCGAGGTCCGTCCGTTCACGATGCGGTTGACCACCTTGACGTCGCAGCCGAGATGGTCGGCAAGCTGTTTTTGCGTGATGTCGAGCGGCAAGAGGAACTCCTCACGGAGGATCTTTCCGGGGCTTGTAGGTTCACGCAGTGGCCGCCTTACCGCCATGAACGTTTCCCTTCCGGATTCAGTGTTGGTCACGAATGTCCACGCCCGTCGGCCCGTCCTCCGTCCAGCGCAAGACGACCCGCCACAGGTCGTTGATGTCGAGTTTTCGGTACGCAATCCTGGTGACCCGCGTCCAGCCAGCGCCGTCGGGCACGGTGCCATCCGCAATAAAGCGCCCGACGGCCCGACTGGCGAATCCCTGAATCGCCACGATTCGCCGTGAGTATACCCGATGCAGGTATGATCACGTGCGGCAGAATCCGCGACATCAGACCCACGCTCCCTCTTGGGTCGGGACCCGCCAACCCTTCTATTTGCCCGACCCGATTCGCATGGACACGCCGATGTCGGCTGACACGGCGGACTGAGCGTCCGCGTCGAAGACGTTCGCCGTCTGTTACCTGACGACGGAGGCCGACCTGCGGCGCGCCTTGGAGACCGCGTGGTTCCACTGCCGGCCGGGCGGCGCCGTGCTGTTCGCGCCCGACTACGTGCGCGAGAATTTCCCTGGCGCGTTGACCGATGACGGCGGTTGCGACGAGCCCCCGCTCCCCGGCGCCGCCGGCATCTGCGCGCGCGGCCTCCGCTATGTCGAGTGAGTCTGGAATCCCGACCCCGGGGATACGCACTACCTCGTCGATTACGCGTTCCTGCTGCGTGATCGTGACGGCTCGGCGCGCGTCGAGCACGACCGCCACGTCGAAGGACTGTTCACCCGCCAGTGTTGGCTAGATCTACTGGCCGAGGTCGGCTTCGAGGCCCGCAGCGTACCGTTCGTTCACCCCGAGATAGAGCCGGGCCGCCACGAGATGTTCGTCGGGCGCCGGCCACAGTGAGGGAACGCGCCGTGGTTTCCGGGGCAACCTCAGGGTACGATTGAAAGGTGCAGACCCGAAATACCTACGTCGACCATGAGGACGACCTGGAGGGGTACACGAACAGCGGGTTTCCCAGCGGGTGCACACGCTCAGCCGCGAGACGCTGGCGGCGGTCATGTCGTTCGATCGACGAGGTCGCGGGGCGTGTCAATTCGAGTGGTCGCACGGACTGGCGGCAGCCAAGACTCGGTGCACGCCCCAGCATGGACTGAGGATAGCCTCCATGATCAAACGGTTCTATGCAGATAATTTCCGCTGCTTGATCAACTTTGAATTGATGCTCGACGAGGCCAATATTCTCCTTGGCCCCAATGGCAGCGGCAAGACATCAGTCCTGAGTGTCCTGAGCGGAATTCAGCGACTTCTCGTTCGAGGAGCCAGGATCGGCGATGCATTCCCCGCGCGCGATCTGTCCATGACGCAAGCACGAAACGAACAGCGTTTCGAGCTCGACCTGGAGCTTGATGAACATACGTACCACTATGTCCTGGCAATCGAACACGACCGCGACCGCCGCATGATGCGGATTAACGAGGAGCTGCTCGAGTACGACGAGAATCCGCTCTTCGCATTCAGGAAAGGCACTGCCCAGCTCTATCACGACGACTTCAACAAGGGTCCGTCGTATCCCTTCGATTGGTCGCAATCGGGCGTCGGTGCGTTGAACGAGCGCCCCGACAACCAGAAGCTGACCCGGTTCAAGGAGGAGATAGCCAGCATCGTCATCGCGAGCCCGTGCCCCCCGTTCTTCGAGCCGGAAACGAGGACCGAAGACGAATTCCTCGAACCGCTGATGCAGAATTTCGTTGGCTGGTATCGTCACGCCGCGCAGGAGAACATGGGTTCCATCGTTGGCCTGTTCGCCGCCCTTCGCGAGGCGTTGCCGGGGTTCGACTCCCTCAGCCTGACCGAATCGGGGGAGAATTCGCGCGCCCTCAAAGTGGCATTCTTCGAATCGGCTGACGAGCTGCGATCGAACCGTTACGGCTTCGGTCAGCTTTCGGATGGCCAACGGGCGCTGGTGGCGCTGTACTGTTTGCTCTTTCTGTCAACGAGCCGCCGCACATCGTTGTTCCTGGACGAACCGGACAATTATCTCGCCCTCAGGGAAGTGCAGCCGTGGCTCGCCCAGGTTGTTGACCGTTGTGGGGATACGCTGGAGCAGGCGGTCTTGGTCTCTCATCATCCGGTGACGATTGACTACATGGCCGGCGCTAAAGGCCGCTGGTTTTTCCGGGACAAGGATGGCCCGGCGCGGGTCAGTAGCAAGCCGGAACGATCCATTGATGGGCTGTCGTTGTCCGAGACGGTGGCGAGGGGCTGGGAAAAGTGAGCGGGGTCCGCATCGTGCTGCTCTGCGAAGACTCGCAGACCGACTCGTTCGTACGGCGTTTTCCGAAGTGCAGGAACTTCACTGCTCGGGATATCAGGCGGGTCGACCTGATCAACACCCGCCGTTTCGTTTCACTTGGTCCAGGCCTTCTGCCATGTTGCGAACTCGGACGGCGTGATCTGGTAGCGTGCGAAATTTCCCTCGTGCAGGCTCAGCAGCTCTCTCTCGGCGATCTCGCGAAACCGCTCGCGCTCGTGCTGATCGATATGTTCCTGTGCCCATACGCTGACGTGGGCGGTGGCCTGCTTCTGGCCCATGCGCCCGCGAACGACCGCGCCGACCACCTCGCGCAGTGTCGTCCGGTGGCGCGTCCGAAACGGATCGGGCTCGCCCAGCGACTGCCGGACTGCAACGTAGCGGGCGGCGGACCGCCTATAGGCCCAGATGAACACGTCGCGAAGGCATTCGATGCGGTTCAGCTCGTACACGCCGACCATGGCTTCGGTATACAGCTCCCGCGACACATCTTCGAAGGACAGTGGTGAGAGATTCGCCTTGATCAGTGGAATGTTCGCGGCGAGTCGCGAGACCCGCTTGTTGACATCATCGAACGGCTGCAGATAGGGCAGTTGCACCATGACGAAGAAGGCCTGCTCGAACGGATCGTCAATCGCTGAGGCGGTGGCAAGTATCTGATCGAAGCACTCTTCGATGAACTGCGGCACCTCCAGCGGATGAAAGACCGAGCCTTCGATGAGGACGACGATATGCCGGAGTCGGCCCGCCGCATCCGAGTCGGCAAGCAGGTTGTCCGCCAGCAGCGCATGAAGATTGAGAATGGTGTACCGATTGAAGCCGATTTCCTCCGCCGCGCCGACCAGAAGTTCGATCGCGCTCTTGTGGTTGAGGATCATCTGCGCTTCACGGCGGTGCTTCCCATCCGCTTCTTCACCAAAATCGATCAGGCGCTTGGTATCGAGCAGCGAATAGGTATTGCCCTCGAGGCGACTTGAGTTCCAGGACAGATCGATCAGCAGTCTGTTCAGCAGTTGCCTGGCATAGGTGCCGGCAGGCTGCTCGGCGATGTTCGGCCTGCCGACTTCGTGGAGGAGTGCCCGCTCCGCCTGCGAGAGATAGAAAGTCTCGTTGGGCCGGTACGAGTCGAGGAACCCCCGGTCATAGCCAACCGGTGTGCGCGCCGCCAGCGGCTTGCGAACCTGCCGTCGAATCTCGGCACCGTTCTGGGAGAGTGGTGGCAGGACGTCGGCCTGCGCTCCGACTGTGGGAGCCCCTGCGACTATTCGGACTGCCGCCGAGACATCCCGCGGCACGCGGTAGCGCGCCCAGCGGCCCCTGCCCTCCATGACCAGGCGCCGGTCGTCGACGAGGGACTTGAGGCGGTATTGCAGGGTCCGACGCGGGGGCGCGGACTCCAGGGCATCGTTGATCTGCTGCGCGGTCAACCCTTCCGGGTGTTGCCGCGCAACCTCCTCGATCGCCCGCAAATCCTCTGCGTGAATGCGCCGTGCCACCTCGCCTCTCCTTAGTTGCGCGTAATGCTATATGCGCAATATATATCACATACGCGCAATATATGTGTCTGTGCGCAAGATTCCTTGCGCACAGACGGCCGGGGCACCCTCGCCGCGCTCACGGTGGTCCGTCCGTTCACGATGCGGTTGACCACCTTGACGCCGCAGCCGGGATGGTCGGCACGCTGTTTCCGCGTGATGTCGAGCGGCATGAGAAACTCGCCGCGGAGGATTTTTCAGGGGCTTGTGGCTCGAGCCTCGGATAGAGCCTTTGCCATGCGCTTATACGACGAGCTCGCGGAGTGGTGGCCGCTCGTCGGCGATCCGGCCGCCGAGTATGCCGTAGAGGCAGGCATCTATGCCGACCTGCTTGCCGAGGCGTGCGACGGGCCGATCGCGTCCCTGCTCGAGCTCGGCAGTGGCGGCGGCAACAACGCGCTGCACATGAAACGCCGATTTCCCCGCCTCCTGCTCACCGACGTCTCCCAGGGCATGCTCGCCGTGAGCCGCGCCCTCAACCCCGAGTGCGAGCACTGGCATGGCGACATGCGCACGCTGCGTGTCGGTCGGACCTTCGATGCCGTGTTCGTCCACGACGCCGTCTGTTACATGACGACAGAGGCCGACCTGCGGCGCGCCATGGAGACAGCGTGGGTCCACTGCCGGCCGGGCGGCGCCGTGCTGTTCGCGCCCGATTACGTGCGCGAGAACTTCCCTGGCGCGTTGACCGATGACGGCGGCTGCGACGAGCCCCGGCTCCCCGGCGCCGCCGGCATCTGCGCGCTCGGCCTCCGCTTTATCGAGTGGGTCTGGGATCCCGACCCCGCGGATACGCACTACCTCGTCGAATACGCGTTCCTGCTGCGTGATCGTGACGGCGCGGCGCGCGTCGAGCACGACCGCCACGTCGAAGGACTGTTCACCCGCCAGCGTTGGCTGGATTTATTAACCGAGGTCGGCTTCGAGGCCCGCAGCGTACCGTTCGTGCACCCCGAGGTAGAGCTGGGCCGCCACGAGATGTTCGTCGGGCGCCGGCCACGGTGAGGGAACTCGCCGTGGTTTCCGGGACGGCTATTCGGTTGTCAAAGCGCGGCAGCAGCCGTAAGCCGAGGGACATCACGAACCAGCTATTCGCGGCGTTCGTCCGGTTGGTTCCCTGAGCCCGAAGGGACCCGGTGTGGCGTGAGCGCCGCCGTCATCGATAAGGACTTCTGGGACTGTTGGATTCTGAACCAGCGATTCACTGACTCGGTCCTCGGAACCAAGCTGGTGTTCAAGGGCGGAATATCCTTCGACCGGAAGTCCGTTTTGAGACTGGACCTATTGCCGCCTGGGTTCCCTCCGACTGACACAGGATACGGCCGTACACTCCGGAGTCGTTTCCGCAAGTGTTTGACGACCTTGAGTGCCCGGTTGTCGTGAACCCGTCATCCGCGCTGAGGAGCTGCATTTGCGGAATTTTGCATAGAGGTTAGTACCTTCGCCAAGCACAACGCCCTGCTCGCCGACGCTCGCTGCCGGCCCATTGACACACTGGCCGCTGCAAGGTGCTTGCTGCTCCCACTTCCCCACACTGAGTGCAACTCGAATTCCGACACTGCGGCGATGCGCTTAGAACAGCGTCATGACAAACCCGATATGTCCGCCGCGGTGACATACGGTACGTTGAATATCGGTTGCGGTGTTTTTGTACCGGGAATCGCTCTATACCCCTCTTGTGGGAAATGCCAGATGTTGAACTTCTGATTGGGCCAAGTATCGTAGTGGAGAGCATCCCAACCAAGCGTCGCAGCCAGTCGGTTCAATAGGAGTTCCTTGCCGGGCGAGATAGGGCAATCCTGATCTAGATACAGGTGGTGCGCAGCTTTGATTGCGCCCGTCAGCAAATCCGCCGCCTGAATTCCTTGGTACTTCTTGGAGTCTGACTGGTTGACCGCAGTTATATTGGCCTGCCCGGCTATCTTGTTCAGCATTCTATTGGTGATGACTTGAAGCGCCTCGTCGTGCTTCTCATATGACTCGCTACGGTCATCAATGAATGCCAGATAGTCGCCGGTTTGTCCTTTTAGGCAGTGTTTTAGGAGATAGGAATAGGTGGTGTAGAATGCCTGATCTTGGGGGCCATTTTGCCATTTGTTGTAAAGTGATTTGCGAACCACAATGGAATTGAAACAAAGACCTGATTGGAGGATGTAGCGAAGAAGGTCGATTGAGAGGTTCATTAGACCATGACTTTTGGAGACCTTCTTCCAACGAACCTCTCCAACAACTCCGTGTACATCGACAAGCCGCGCGAATTCCGCGTCGAAGTCATCGAGGCGCGGCTCAGGTACGACTAACGCTCCGATGCTGTAACAGGGTTCCGAGGACGATGTACCGCTCTCGTCAGCGAAGAGTATCCTCTTCATCAGTGATTCCTCCGGAGGTGCCCGATACCCGTCGTCCGAAAGGCGAAGAAAGTCGGTCAATGTTCGTCGGTAGTCCATCGGCCGAAAGCCTAACGTTGATTCAGCTCGACGCCACGTCCCAAGAGGAAACATCTTACAGTACAGGCCTGAATCATTCGGTGCTAGTCCCCTTGATCTTTGATTTCTTCAAAAAGTCGTTGGTCATCTGGGGCCACCGTGGACTTGAACGGTGCGCTGTCCGAACCGCTTCACCTTCGCGAGGATCTCGTCGGCTGTTTTCGTCCACTTGAAGGGCTTGCCCTCGTCATTGTGGGCGTCCACGTAGGCGGAGATGGCGTGGCGCAGCGCGTGCGTGCTGGAATGTGAGCCGCGCTTGAGGGCGTGTTCGGTGAGGAGGCCAAAGAACCGCTCGACGAGGTTGAGCCAGGCGGAGTAGGTTGGCGTAAAGTGGAACTGGAAGCGCGGGTGGCGGGCCACCCATCGTTTGACCAGCGGGGACTTATGCGCCGAGAGATTGTCGAGGATCACGTGGACGGTGAGGGTGGGGTCCACCCGCTTGTCGATCTCGCGCAGAAAGCTCACGAAATCCCTCGACCGATGCTGCTTCTTGGTTTGCGCCACGACCTGGCCGGTCGCGACGTTGAGCGCCGCGAAGAGGTCCACCGTGCCATGGCGGATGTAGTTGTGCGTCTGGCGTTCGGGCCGACCCATGTCCATCGGCAGGATCGGCTGCGCTCGCTCGAGGGCTTGAATCTGAGGCTTTTCGTCGAATGACAAGACAACGGCGTGGTCGGGTGGATTCAGGTAGAGGCCGACAATGTCCCGCACCTTCTCGATGAACAGCGGGTCGTCGGAGATCTTGAACGATTCCACGATATGCGGCTGCAACCCGAAGGTGCGCCAGATGCGGCCCACGGTGGAGGCGCTGACGCCAGCGCGCTCCGCCATCTTGCGGGTGCTCCAGTGGGTCCGTCCCTTCGGCTTACTTTCCAACGTGGCGACGAGGATCGACTCGACATCCGCATCGGACAGTGTCCGGGGGGCTCCGGGCTTGGGCTCGTCATACAGCGCATCCACGCGACCTGTCGTAAACCGCTGCCGCCACTTGCCGACCGTCACATTCGAACAGCGCAGTTTCGCCGCGACCGCCACGTTCGATTCGCCACGCGCGCACCTCAGGACGATCTTCGCCCGCAAGGCCACATGCCGATTCGTTCTGGCGCGCCTGGCGAGCCGCTCAAGTTCTCCTCGCTCCACGGCGGTGACTTCCAATCTCGCTTTGGGCCGACCTGTTCTTGCCATGCCGCCCAATACATCACACTCGGCACACTTCTTAAAGCTTTTTCAGACACAGGGGACTAGCAGCCCATGATGATAGTCGCGGTGATAGGGTATCGAAACGAACGAATGCCTGTACGACGCTGGCGGGCTCGATCCTGGACCAGGGCCGTCGCCGGGCGTGGCAGAGGAGGAACTGGAGACGCATAAGAGCGGTTTTGGTATCGGTGCTGCAGCGCCGGGCCGACGCGCAGTCGGTGAATGGTTGGTCCCTCGGCAGCGGTGTGACTACGCTGGACGTCGGATCTGCGTCGCGTAGGCCAGCTTCAATCGACGGCAGAAGGAGCCGGTGTAGCGCGACAAACAGGATGAGAAGAGCGCGACAATCAAGATGAGAAGGTGTCGCGACGGTTGATGATGCCTTATGGGCGGTGGACGAGGCAAGGGGCGTTCATAACGCCGCTGCAGGATTGCGAAGGGGTGAGGTGTCACGGGTTGTTCTCCGGTTCCTGCTCGTTCTTCGATGAGGCGCTGCCGGGGAGCTGGACCTTGGTGTTGGCGGGCGTGGCCCGGGAGGCGATGCGCCCGCGGCGGCGTTGGGTCTGCACCGCGGAGCGCCGGCGATAGCTTTCGACATTGAGTTCGAAGATGGTCGCCCGATGCACGAGCCGGTCGATGGCCGCCAGCGTCATGGCCTGTTCGGGGAAGATCGAGCCCCACTCGCCGAACGGCTGGTTGGCGGTGACGAGCAGGGAGCGGTCCTCGTATCGGGAGCTGATCAGCTCGAACAGCACGCTGGTTTCGGCTTGGTCCTTACGGACATAGGCGATGTCGTCGAGGATGAGCAGGTGGTACTTGTGCAGCTTGCGGATAGCGGCCTCGAGTGCCAGTTCGCGGCGCGCGACCTGGAGTTTCTGCACCAGATCGGTGGTGCGCGCGTATAGGACCCGGAAGCCGTTTTCGAGGAGCGCCAGGCCGATCGCCGCCCCCAAGTGACTTTTGCCGGCCCCGGGCGGGCCGACCAGGATCAAGTTGGCGCCCTGGTCGAGCCAGCGGTCGCCTGCGACCAGGGCGTTGACATGCGCCTTGGAGACCATGGGCACGACATTGAAGTCGAAGTTGGCGAGCGTTTTGCCGGGCGGCAGTTGGGCCTCGGCGAGCTGGCGTTCGAAGCGCCGCCGGGCCCGATCGGCGATCTCCTGTTCGGCCAACGCAGCGAGCAAGCGGGCCGCGGGCCAGCCGTCGGCATCGGCGCGTTCGGCGAGTTCCGCCCAGGCGGCCTTGAAGGTCGGCAGGCGCAGTTCGGTGAACATGAGGTCAAGCTGTGCGGTATCCATGGCGCTCATGAGCCGTCTCCTGCGCGGGCCGTGGCGGCGGACATCGGCGTTGTGAGCAGGGCATCGTAATCGGCGAGCGAGCCCAACTCGACCCGGATCTCCGGCACCGTGCGCGGCGCGCGGGCGAACCGCGCGGTCAGGGCGGCCGGGTCGGGCAAGGCACCGTCGTCCAGGCAGGTCTCGATGGCCTCGGCGAGCTCGGCTTCGCAGGTGCGTTCGTGGGCCAGCGAGAGCAAGGCGACGGTCTCGCGACAGGCGGCGCGTTCGCCCTTGGTTTCGAGCAGCGCGTCGAAGGCGCGCCGGTACGCCTGGCGCGGGAACAGACTGTCGCGGTAGACGAGGTTGCGCAGTGCCATGGGCTTGCGTCGCAGTGAGTGGATGACGTGGCGGTAATCGACGACATGTCCGTTACACCCGTTGGCCTGGATGCGCCCGCGCGGCAGTTGCATCAGCGGCGTGGTGCCGAGGAACAACTCCAGGCGCTCGTCGTACACGCGCACCGTCAGCTGATGACCGACGAGACGCGAAGGCACGGAGTAGAACACCCTCCGTAGGATAAAGCCGCCGGAGGAGGTCACACGCACGCGGGCCGTGTCGAAGTCCTCGGTTCGCTGGCGCGGCAAGGGCTTGAGCACGGCGCGCTCGACATCGATGCGCGCACGGTGGTGGGCGTTGCGCCGCCCGACCACCTCGTCGACGAAGGCGCGGTATTCGCTCAGGGCGTGGAAGTCGCGCGAGCCGCGCAGCAGCAGCGCGTCCTCGAGCGCCCGCTTGAGATGCCCGTGCGGACCTTCCACGGCGCCGTTCTCGTGCGATTCGCCGCGGTTGTTGCGGCTCGGCGTCATGCCGTAGTGCGCGCACAGCCCCGCGTAACGGGCCGTGGCGTCCTTGCGCCGGTCCCGATCGAGGTTGCGATACGCCGCCGAGAGGCTGTCGCTGCGGTGCTCGAGCGGCGCCCCGCCGAGGCTCCACAGGGCGTTCTGCAGCCCCTCGGCCAAGGCGGTGAAGCTCTCCCCGCCCAGCACCACATGCGCGTGAGAGAACCCGGAATAGGCCAGGCGGAAGTGGTACAGGAGGTGTTTGAGCCGCGCGCCGGCAATCCTCACCCCCAGACCGCTGGTATCGGTGAAGTCCGACAGCCCGAGCTGACCCGGCGGATGGGTCTGGCGGAACACGATCTCCTGCGCCGGACCGTGCACCGCGCGCCATTGGCGAACGCGACGCTCCAGCGTCCGACGAACGCCGGGTCCGAGTTCAGGATGGCGGCGCATCAGCTCCTCAAACAGCGCCACCGCGCGAATGCCCGGCGTGTGCTCCAGCAGCGGCACGATCTCCTCGTCGAAGATCCCCGCCAGCGGATCCGGCCGGCGTCGACCCCACGGCTTCTTCCGGGTGGAGGACAGTCGAGGATCGGCCTCGATCCGGTAGGCCGTGGCGGTGCTGAACCCGGCCTTCGCCGCAGCCGCCTGCAGCGCGTTCCTTTGTCGAAATAGCATGTAAAACCTCACTTGGTGATCGGTGATATGACTGCCTGGCATCGATGTCCGCCCCTGAGAAGACGGCACCACTTTGCCAACTCTGTCGCGATCACCCAGCGGGGCCATCGGCCTCGCCGCCTCTCGCCTTGCTCGGTCGGGCTACGCCCTCCCTCCCAAGGCGAGAGGCGGCGATTCTCTCATCCTGATTGTCGCTAAATTCTCATCTTGATTGTCGCTGTAGAAGCCGGGCTCCAACGACGGCTGGATACACCCACAGGATCCGGATGCAATGGTCACGAAGATGAACGACCGGCGTACACACGGGCTGCATGGTGCCATGTACACCGTCGACCTGGAGTGGGGTGCCGTCGCAGAGGTGAGCGAGCACGAGACAAGCGCAGAGCGACATTGGCACGATGGTCGCGTCTGTCATCACCCGTGCCGAACAGGTGAGACCGTGCTGTAGGGCCGGCGGTCCCGCCGCCGAGATCAGGCCGTCGATGGCACCACGATGTAGAATCGGACCCCGGTTGCCTGGGCATGTGGAGTTGTAGTCAACGTCGCCGTTTCCTGGAACACACGTGGTGATCCCTCGCGGCGGCGTCGCGTGGCTGTCCTCGTCGAGCGCGGAGATCACGCGCGCGCGAAGTGTTCTGAAGGCTCTGACGCCGGGTGGCGTCATCGACGAGCTCGGTTTCCTGGTGCTCCAGGGCGCCTTTGCCGATCAGTTCTATCCTGCCGTCACCACCCCGATGACGCGGGCCCGGTACCTGTACCGCACCCGGTTTCTTGGACACAAGTTAGCGCTACGCGGCCGTGCGTAGCTGGTAGGATTCGCGCGCTTCGATGGGCGTCAGGTATCGGAGCTTCTCGAGGCGCCAACTCTGGTTGTATCGCTCGACGAAATCGGCGACGGCCGCGCGCACGTCGTCAAGGTTCTGAAGGACGCGACCGTAGATCGCTTGCTCCTTGAGCGTCCGATTCCAGCGTTCTGCAACGCCATTGGTTTCGGGTTCCTCGAAGAAGCCGAAGCTCGGACGGATGCCCCAGTATTTGATCTGATTGAGGAAGTGGTCCGACAGGTACTGACTCCCGTGGTCCATCCGCAGCGCCAGCCCGCGGGCGATGTCGGCCTCCACCGAACCGTACATCTGGCGCAGGCCCTGCGCGATGGGTTCGAGGGCGGCGAAGCGGTGGCCGACTTTGCACACGTGCCACCCCACACATTCCGCGTTCCAGTGGTCGACCGCCGCGAACGTCCAGACCCAGCCGTCGTCCACCGTTAGCACCCGCACGCCGTCGGTCCCCCACATGACGTGGGGCGCCGAGGTGATGATGGTCCCGGCGTGGAGCGCCGGTTCGCCCTGGCGCCCGCGATGAGGCGAAAGGAGCCCGTACGCGCGCATCACGCGCAGCACCCGGGAGCGGGCGACGCGGATCCCGTCCAGGATCCGCAGCCGCGCGTGCACCTTCCGATGGCCCTCGCCCTGGAACGGCGACCGAGCGAGGTCGGTGCGAATGGCCGCCAGCAGTTGTTGGTCCGAGCAGGCCGGCTTCGGCCCGCGGCGGCCCGGGCACTCGCCCGACGCCCGACGCTGCGCACGAGCCCGCCGTGCGTAGAGGGCTGAACGCGTGCGCTCCCACACTCGACACACCCACTCGATTCCATAGCGGCGCCCTGTGCTCGCGGAGGTCGTTGCGCTCATCGCCCCGACCTCCGCATCGGCAAAGGGAGCCGGCGCTCCGCGGCTCGGGCACGCTCCCGCAGCAGCTCCACTTCCATCGACAGCTCGCCAATGTGCCGCTTGGCCGCGTCCAGCGCCGCCGCCCCCGGCTCGCCGGTCTGATCCTTCAGCCCACGCTCGAGAGCCGCCAGGGCTCGCTCCTTCCAATCCTCCAGGCGGTAGATCTCGACTCCAACCTCCCGCGACAACGCGTCCAACGACTCTCCCCGCAGCAGCCGCAGCACGACCTCCCGCTTCCGGCCCGCGCTCCACCGCTGCTCCGGGCCCAGGGCTCCAACCCCGGCCGCGCCGTCGGCACGGACTCGAGTCGCCCTCCGGGCTCCCTCCGTCCGTGCCGATCCACGTCCCTTCACGCTCCTCGACTGACCCATTCTCCCAACCTCCTTGGACATCGGATTCTCCCTTAACCCGTGTCCAAGAAAACAAGGGGCGGCTCAACGTCGATTACGCGTTCCTGCTGCGTGATCGTGACGGCTCGGCGCGCGTCGAGCACGACCGCCACGTCGAAGGACTGTTCACCCGCCAGCGTTGGCTGGATTTACTAACCGAGGTCGGCTTCGAGGCCCGCAGCGTACCGTTCGTGCACCCCGAGGTAGAGCCGGGCCGCCACGAGATGTTCGTCGGGCGCCGGCCACGGTGAGGGAACGCGCCGTCGTTACTCGTTTCGTGCCTAATTCACGAGTAGCAAGGTCAGTTTCTGAGGTCCCTCGTTGGACGCAGGCCAGCGGTTTGGCCCGGCCGTCGTGAGATACTGTGGGGCGTGGCGGCGACGCGCCGATAGGCGGCGGGGGTCAGGTCCGGTGCGCTCGCCGCGGGCGGTCAGACGGCACGCTTAACGGTGGGTAGCTTGTCCGAAGAGGGGACTCGGGGGCGGCTACCTAGAGGTTTCTCTCCGAGGCTGGTACGGTAAACCGCAGCCCGGTCCGGTCAACCTCACCGCCCGGCTGCCACCACACGGCATTGACCGTCTAAGGGGAGGCTGGATATCGTGATGGGACCATCCGGCTGGGAGCAGACTTGACCGGCGCAACTAAGAGCCCCCTTTGTGCGTGGCCGTCATCAACCTGAAGGGCGGCGTCGGCAAGACCACAATTGCGGCCCTGCTCGGGCGGCACGGCGTTACCCTTGGACTGAACGTTCTCGCGGTCGACTTGGATCCGCAAGCGAATCTGTCGCAGGCGTACATGCGGGCGAATTACCGGGAGTTCCTCAGGCTGTCGCGCCCGTCAATCGTCGAGGTGTTCTCTGGTATGCACCCCCCAGGACCTGGGAAGCCGTCGCCGACCCAGCTCAAGATTGAAGACGCCGTCGTCCCCATCAGTCGAGTCCCGGGGACCGGGGCACACCTGGATCTCATCCCGTCCCGATTCGACTTCTCCAACCATCTGACCGAATCTCTGAAGCCCGATGCCGGCGTGTTGGCCAAGTGCATTGCGGATCACTTCCAGGAGAAGGACCTCATCCTGATCGACTGCGCGCCGACGGAGTCGGTGTTCACGACGGCCGCGTATCATGCCTCGCGTCTCGTGCTGGTCCCGGTCCGGCCGGAGTCCTGCGACAATTGGATTCCCGTTGCTGCGAGAGTCCCTGGACACGTTCCGGCAGAAGAACAGGGGCCACAAGATCGACGTAGTCGGTGTGGTGATCAACAACGCGTTCTACGATGGCGGGAACGACGGGGGGCCGGAAAAACAGCAGGCACTCCGGGAGATCGGGGAAGAGGCCACAAAGAACGGGCGGACGCTGTTCAGCAACGAGATCCCGCATTCCAGGGGCTTCCCGAAGCGAATGCGGGGCGACTACCGGCACTCCGGCAACGCCCAGTTGTTCCGGTTCTTCGCAAGTGAGTTCTTCCAGCGGGTGAGTCTGCCGGCGGCCAAGAGTTGAAATCCGATGGTGATGAAGGACCTCCGCGCTGTTCTCGGTTCGATGGTCGAGCGATACGGGTTCGAGACCGTATCTCGGCTCCTTCAGGAGATGGAAGCCGGAAATGCCGGGCCGACTGAGCGTAAAGCGCAGACGCAGACTCGGCGCAAGGGTCGCAGGCAGACCAAACGCCGACAGTCGGCGGTCGCCTACGTGCAGGCAATGGAAGTGCCAGCGGAGCGCGCAGCCGTGGTCAAACGCGCCGCCGAGGAGTTCGAACGACGCGCGTTTCTGCCGACGCTGGGCGACGTTCGGAGTTTCTGTGAGGCGTACGGGATTGAGGAGCCCAAGTCGAAGTCTCGGGCGAGCGGGATTCCGAGGATCTTCAAGTTTCTCGTGACTATGGACGTGGCGGAGCTAGAGAAAATGTTGGACGATCGGCTGTTCTCCGGCCCAGCCCAGCTTGGCCCAATCGCGGACGCCATCCGAGGCAAGGCGAAGGAGTATCGCGAAGCGGCGATTGGTCGCACTTGAGGTCGCACTTGTTGGCCGCGTCAATGGTCGAGAGCTAGTGGAATCACCGGCTTCACACCAGTGCAAGCCCTCATTTGGATACCAGCACCAACGCGTCCAACTGTGGTCCATCAGCAAGTCGATTACGCGTTCCTGCTGCGTGATCGTGACGGCTCGGCGCGCGTCGAGCACGACCGCCACGTCGAAGGACTGTTCACCCGCCAGCGCTGGCTGGACCTACTGACCGAGGTCGGCTTCGAGGCCCGCAGCGCACCGTTCGTTCACCCCGAGGTAGAGCCGGGCCGCCGTGAAATGTTCGTCGGGCGCCGGCCACGGTGAGGGAACGCGCCGTGCTTCCCGGGACGGCTCTTCGGGCGACATAGCGCGCCAGCGAGCCGCGGGACCGGCAGTGGTCAGCCGCTCGCAGGACGAGTTGGTCAAAGTCAGGGTTCTCGAACAGCTTCATGTTGAGAGTCCCTTCGCCTGCCAGCGCCGGGCGTTCGGCAATGCGGTAAACAGGCCGAACTTGAAGCGCGAGAGCGGATTCAGCGACGCGCGCAGGCGCGCAACCAGATTTGCCGGCGCGCCGATCTCCTCTCCCAGGGCGCCAAGCAACGCGCGGGCGCGCGGCGGTTCGGTTTTTGCGACCCTGGCAAGGCGCTCAAAGCACGTGCCGGTGGACAGTAGTCTCATCGTTCTGCGGATGGTCTCACCCGGCGGCAGCTCACTGGTCGTGCCGCCGCGCCTGAGAAGATCAAGCAACGCCGCATCTTCGCGGGTAAGGGTGCGCCACGCGGCGGGACGCCGCGTATGGATCACCGTGTCGGCGCCGAGAAGCTTGCGTGGCAGGCTCCCTGCCGTTGTGGCGACTTCTCCGCGGCGAGCCGTCTGGGTGGTGAAACCGAGCAGGCTGGCCGCGGCAATGCCCGCGGGAAAAACATCACGCTGTTTGGAGGCAAGCTCCTGAATCGCCGCCGGATTGGGCAGGCTCTTGCCGAAAGTGGTTTGCCGGGAGCGGTAGTAGATGCCTTTACTCACCCGCTCGACAGCACCCAGGCGGGCCAGACGCGAGAGCGCGCGGGCCACCGTTGAAAACGGCAGATCGCGAAAGTCATCCAGGCGCCAGATCCGTTCGCCGCCGTGCTCGATGCGCGCACGCACCAGACGGGCGATCTGGTGTGAGCCTCGCGTTTTTGTTGCGCGTCGCTCCATGGACCAAGTATCGGCAGAGTCCCGCGTGATGTCCAGTTTTATTGCTAAAAAACTGGACATTTGTGTGTTGGGATTGCGTCGGGCCTGATCCTGCACCTTCCAACTCGACTTCCGCAACTCGGCGTTGAAAACTCTCAAGAAGCCTGATTTTACTGGGTTGTTCCCCCAAAGGTCGGCACTCGGTCGAGAGGATCATGATTGATGCAGCGGAAGGCGTAACAGATGGTGACCAAGTGTCCGCTGGGCACGCTTGACCAGTTCGCACCACCTCGGTAGTTCATCACGGAGCAGTCGACTGCTCCCCTTCGAGCACGTCCCGATCCAGCTATCCTCGATCTCGAGGTCGATCACCGTCAAGACGTGCACCGCTGACATTGGCGGTTATCGAGCCCGACCGGAAACGTACCGCGCGATCGGTCCGACCTTGACGGCCGCCTCTGGCGTGGGATAAAACCACAGCCTGATCCCGAGGGAGGCGTCCGACAGTGGCGCCGCCCGGATTCGGTCCTTTTACGCCACTGAGCCTATCCGCCGATGCTCGTAAGCCTCTCGATCAAGAACTTCAAGAGCATTCGGGAAGCACACATTCGCTTCGGACCATACACCTGTTTCGTCGGCCACAATGGAGTTGGCAAAAGCAACCTGTTCGATGCGATTCACTTCCTCAGCGCATTGACTGAACGGGATATCTCCGACGCCGCCACCGAAGTGAGACGCACGAGCGACGGTGGCTATTCGCCCCTCGATCTCGTATTCGGCCGGGATCCCAATCGCAGCATCGAGCTGTGCGCCGACATGGTGGCTCCGCCGGAGGTCGAAGACGACTTCGGCCAATTGGCGAAACCGAGCACGACGCTTCTCACCTACAGAATACGACTGCGGTACCAGTCGGAATCCGATCGCCTGCTGGTGGAGCACGAAAGTCTGACCCACGCGAAGTTGGAGGACTATAGGAAATTCATCGGATTCGAGTCGTCCAAAGATTTCAAGAAATCTGTCGCTCTGGGGGGTAGGAGAGGCGGACCGCTGATCTCAACCAGAGAGGACCGGATCCAGCTCCACGGAGACGGCGGAAGCCGGGGGCGTCCGGCACCGGTCGGCAGGTCTCCGCTGACGGTGGTCGGCGGCACGAACACTTCCGACTATCCGACCGTCCTTGCGGCAAAGCGGGAAATGGCATCCTGGCGGATACTTCATCTTGAGCCGAGCGCCATGAGAACTCCTGATACACGCTCGACGCCGCCTCACGTCTCCGCGGCGGGCGGCCATTTACCCGCCACGCTCCACGCGCTCGTTACGAAAAATCCCGACGCAAAGGCCGAAATCCTCAACAGACTTCGCCAACTCAACTCGGACATTGCCGAGTTGGGGGTCTACTCCGACGATGTTCGAGACCAGCTCGCCCTGCGAGCTCGCGTCCCCGGTGTAGACAACTGGCTGTACGGCCGCTCCCTCTCGGACGGCACGCTGCGGTACATCGCCCTGGTTCTGATGCTGGCGGATGCCCAGGATCGCGCTGTTCTGTGCATCGAGGAGCCCGAGAACGGCATCCATCCCTCTCGTGTGCCCAACCTGGCGGAACTTCTGCGCGACTACGCGGTTGACGTCAACAATCCGGTCGCCGCTGACAATCCCTTGCGGCAAGTCGTTCTCAACACGCACTCTCCCGAGGTGGCGCGACAGTTCTCCTGCGACGATCTCCTGTTCGTCGAGCGGGCGGTCACAAGCGGTGGCGGGCCGATCAGCGTGTTTCGGCCGATCTCGAACACGTGGCGAGCGACCTTGTCCAACGGAATGGAATCGGGCGCACAACCCATAGACCGGCAGGCGGTCGCCGATTTCATCGGAGGCTCGCCGGTCAATTCCGAGTTGGAACAGTTGAACCTCGAGTTTGGATCGGCACGGTGAACCGGCAGTTGGCGTATGCCGTCGTGGCCGACGGAGGGACGGATCGACTCCTCGTTCCGATCATTCAGTGGGCCGTACACCGGCTCGACCCCGGCGTGGAAATACTCGAACCGGAATTTCGGAAACGAAGGGGAAGCATCACAGATTTTCTCCGTGCCTACAGAACCGGGGCGATGCTGATCTTCGTTCACCGCGATTCCGAGGGCCTTGCGCTCGAAGAACGCCTGCAAGAGTTCGACGCCGTCGATCGACCGGACGTCGTACCTGTCGTACCTGTCCGGATGTCGGAATCCTGGATTCTGTTCGACGGCTCTGCCATTGCCCAAGCAGCCGGTTCCACTTCCGCTCGGTTACCCGTACCCGTGCCCGGCATAGTCCAGATCGAGAACATCCCGGATCCAAAGGATCGCCTGGACGAACTCCTCTTCCGGGCGGCTGGATCGCCTGTGGGCCGGCGCGGCAGGAACTTCAAGCGTTCGATCGCACAGCGCCGTGTTAGCGTCGCGGAGTACATTTCCGACTACAGCCCGCTAGAAAATCTACCGGCGTTTCGCAGCTTTCAAGACGCTCTCGCTCGGCACTACCCGTACGGGAACCTGATCGGACAATAGGTCTGGCTACTCGACACACACCGATGCCGGCCAAGCGCGCCATCCTTGCCGAATTGACCCGCGACGAACCGCCCCGTCGTCGCGGAGGTCGTTGCGCTCATCGTCGCGACCTCCGCGTCGCCAAAGGGAGGCGACGCTCCGCTGCGCGGGCACGCTCCCGCAGCAGCTCGTTCTCCATCGACAGCTCACCAATGTGTCGCTTGGCCGCATCCAGCTCGGCGGCCAGCGGCTCACCGGCCTGCGCCTGCAGACCCAGCTCGAGACCGGCCAGCGCACGGGCCTTCCACGCCTCCAGGCGATAGACCTCCACACCGACTTCTCGCGAGAACGCATCAAGTGACTCGCCGCGCAGCAGCCGCAACACCACGTCCCGTTTCCGGCTTGCGCTCCACCGCTGGCCGGGCGCCAAGGCCCCCGACCCCACCGCGGCGCCGTCGGCGCCGACTCCGGTCGCCCTCCGGGCTCCCTCCGTCCGCGCCGACACAGCTCCCTTCACTCGCCTCGACCCAACCATGCCCCACCTCCTTCGACATCGGATTGTCCCTTAATCCGTGTCCAAGAAAACTGGGGGCGCCTCAGAAACGGCGCGGGCGTCCGGCGCTTGGCGGTAACCTGACACACACCAGGAATCGACGATGAAGCGACGAAGCCGCGAGATCAGCATCTTCAGCATGTCGGCGCTGGACCTGTTCGCGTCCGCGCTGGGCGCGTTCATCCTTATCGCGGTTGTCATTTTTCCGTACTTTCCGAATACGAGCCGTAGTCCGGTGGTGGTCGTCGCCGCGCCCGCGACGCCGGACTGTCCGCCGGTCGTGCCCTGCCCGCCCGCGCTCCCGGCGCCGCCCGCGCCGCCGACGCCGACGCCCGCACCCCCGGCGCCTCCGGCGGCGCAGTTTCCCCATCTCGATCTGATCGTCGCCCTCGATGTGTCCGGCAGCATGGGTGACCAGATCGCCGGTCTCAAGGCCGAGGTCAACCAACTGAGCAGCGTCATGATGGGGTTGACGCCCAGCCTTGGCATGGGCGTCGTGGCGTTCGGTGACCGCTACTGGGATCGGCCCATCACCACCTTTCCGCTGCGGGAATTCAGCGGTTCGACGACCAATCAATCTGCGTTTCAGGAGTTCGTCGCCGGATTGAGGACGAACATGGGGTTGGGCGGAGGCTACAACGAAGACAACCCAGAAGCGTTCCGGGAGGCGCTGACGGAAGCGACGCGCATGAACTGGCGCGCGCGCGCCGAACTGAGAATCATCGTGCTGATCACCGACAATCCGGCCTACCCGGAGGAATCGGACCAGGCCGTTGCGGAAGCGCGGTCGTTCGCGGCGACGGGGAACGGCAGGGTCTCGACCGTCTTCCGAGACACGAACAGCGATTCTGGCAGCCGGGCGTTTCTGGAACGTGTGGCGAACGCCGGTCGCGGCCAGTTCGTGGAGGATACCGGCGGCTCGTTCACGGTGACGCTGCTGTTGTCGCTGTTGTGAGCGCAGATGTGGGCGATCCGTGCCTTCAGCGCCGGGCCGTCTCGGTGACGAAACTGCGGTATGCTAGTGAGGACTACAACCCGTGCCCATCGAATCCGTGAAGGGAGTTGAGCTCATGAAGTGGTTTGATCAGAATAATATTGTAACGACGGCGCTCGAGGGGTTCATAGCAGTCGTCCTTGTCGCGCTCATAGGAGTATTTGCCCACGGTCGGCAGGCCCGAGCGACGGCCCGGAGCACCCAAACAGCCGACGCCTACAGCCAGTACGTCGCGGCTGTTGCACATCTCGCAGCGGCGAACCACCAGCGTGCACTGGCGGATGCTGCAGCAGCGAAGGAAGACCACCAGGGTGCACTGGCGGATGTCGCAGTAGCGAAGGGGTGGATCGCAATCTACGGAAACGCCGCCACCCTTGAGGCAACCAGCAAGGTGACGGGCACCACGACCGAGACGGAGATTAATGAGTTTCTCGGTGCTATAGACGCGATGCGCAAGCACGTCGGCGCCGACGACCGCGGGGTAAAGCCGCAGCATCTGAGGGCGCTGCTATTCGACTAGCCCACTCACTGAACCGAACCGGGTTTCCTGGAGGCTCCATTTCTTGGGAGGATGGAGTCCATGGGAAGACCGAGTCGGTATTCATCGGAGGTACGGGAGCGGGCAGTTCGGATGGTGCTGGAGCACGAGTGCGAGCATGACTCGCAGTGGGCCGCCATCCAGTCGATTGCGGCGAAGATCGGCTGCTCGTCAGAGACCCTCCGCCACTGGGTGCGGGCGGTGGAACGCGACACCGGCCGCCGTCCGGGTTTGACGACGAACGAGCGCCAGCACCTCAAGGCACTCGAGCGGGAGAATCGCAAGTTCAGGCGCGCGAATGAGATCCTGCGCAAGGCCTCGGCGCCAGTCGCACAGGCGGAGCTCGACCGCCGACCGAGGTAATGGTCACGTTCATCTATGCGCACCGTGCCGCCTACGGGGTCGAGCCGATCTGCGGGATGCTGCCCATCGCCCCTGAGGTTGCCCCGATTCCGTTTACCCTTCGCGGCCGTCCGGGCCGCCTCCAGCAAGGCCGGGAACGAGGCGATCTCGTCGAAGAGGTCACGCGCTTTCGCGGGCACGATGCACCTTTTGCCATCCGCCCACCAGGCGTCCGGTTTCGTCGAGGGATCGCGCCGCATGTTCATACCGGCGATGATGCAGGTAGCGGAGATCGTGTGCCAGACGGCAGAGAAACCGCAGTTTTTCGATCCCGAGGTTGGCGCACGCCGGCGACGCGATCGCCCCGGCGTTTGGTATAGGTAGCCTCGATCAGCCGCTCCAGTACGTCCAATGCCGACGTCTGGATCCGGTCGCCGAGCAGGAACTTCTGACTGCGTGGAAACCGCTCGACGGTCGGGATCAACCACAAGAGAAAACTCAGGTGCGACTCCAGCGCCGGACCGGTGTCTCGGGCGCGGTCGCTGCCGTGGACACGGGGTGATTGAGGGGATTCATCGCTCACAACAGGTCACCAGATGCAAACCAGATCCCGCCAGGGGGCTCCGCCCCCTGGACCCCCGAGGTAAGGAGGTAAAGACTCACGGGGTAAGCGTCCGGGCCACACGGAACCCGCCGTTGGCGCCGCGGTCGCCGGTGGCGCTCCCGCCGCGGACGGCCGAACGGACGAACCCCGGAATGTTGCGCCAGGAACCGCCGCGCAGGACGCGACGCCCGCAGTCCCCGCCGCTGGTCCACAATCTCACTCTCCTCGTCCCGCGGATCCGACCCCATCTGATACGTGCCCGCCGGCACCACCACCAGCTCAGGACACGTCGCGCAGTCCCGGAACACCCGGCCGGGCCGCCGCTCCTCAGCCAGCCGCTGCTGCTCCGCCGCGGCCCGTTCCGCCGCCGCCTGCTCCGCCGCCGCCTGTTCCGCTGCCGCTTGCTCCTCCACGTTCTCACCCAGTTCGGCGACCCCTACGGGACCCTCCGCCTGACCGGGCGATACGTCGGGGCCGCGTCCGCTCCACGGCGCGGTCAGCGCCACCACCAGCGCCACGCCCACCAGCCCTACAGCCGCCGCCCCGGGAAGCCACCACCGCCGCCAGGCCAACGCCACGGCCGCCGGCCGCCCGGACCGCTCAGCCACCACGTCCCCGCCGACTGCGCCCGTCGCCGCCGCCGCCCCGACCGACGCCCCGCCACGGGGGCGCGCCGACACCGGCGCCACGCCCGCCGACCCGGCCAGCTGCGCACGCCACGCGTCCAGACCCTGCGGTCGAGCCCCCTCGTCCACCGCCAGCGCCGCATCGATCGCCGCCGCCAACACCGCACTCACACGCTGCGGCGCCACCTCATCCACCGGCCGCAACCGATCCTCCCGCACCCGCTCGATCGCATCGTCGGGCACCTGCCCGATCAGCGCCTCATACGCCAGCGCCCCCAGCGCGTAGATGTCCGTCCACGGCCCCTGATTACCCCGCGGACTGTACTGCTCGATCGGCGCATACTCCGGCGTCAAAACCGCCGTCACCGACCGCGACTGCCGTCCCATCGCCTGCCGCGCCGACCCGAAGTCGATCAGAACCGGCGTCCCGTCCGGACGCACCATCACGTTCCCCGGCTTGATGTCCCGGTGCAGCAGACCCGCCCCGTGCACCGCCGACAGACCGTCCGTCAGTACGTCCAACAGCTCCCGCACCTGCCGCTCCGACCACGGCCCCGACGCTCTCAGCGCCGCCGACAGTGTCTGCCCCTCCACATACTCGGTCACCATGTAGGCCGTGCCCCACGCCTCGAACACCCGATACACCCGCACCAGGTTCGGGTGGTCGAACTTCGCCAGGATCCGCGCTTCGTCGAGAAACCGCGTCAGGCCCCACTCGTAGTCCTCGGCGTCCGTCCCCGTCCGCGGCCCGATCGTCCCGTCCCAGACTGCCTCATTATCCGGTTCCTGTCCGTCAGGTCGCGGTTTTGCTTCCGCGCTTCCTTCAGACGGCGCCTCGCGGTCACCGCCCTTGCGCCTCGCTAGCCCTGCCCGTGCCCCATAACTTTTCGCTGGACTTCATGAAGCCACTTCGCTACGGTGGCGAGCATGGAGATTCAGAATCAGGTTGGGCACAGCCTGCGGGGCAACCTCACCCGACTGCGCGATGTGCTGGACGGCGCGGTATCGCAGGGCATTGGCAGCCTCGGGCAGGTCGCCGATCGTGTCTGTGAAGCGTTCGATTTCCGCGATGGACGCGGCCGGTGGCAGCGCGCGAGCTGCTGCGCGGCGTTGGCCGACCTCGAGGCGGCAGGCCACGTCTCGCTGCCTCGGGGTCGGCCCTCTCGCGGCGGTGTGTGGCGCCCGCGTGTGCTCCCGCACCCGGTGGCGCCGGCGGCTGACGTGCCTGACACGGTCGGCGAGGTTCGGGACTTGGCGCTGGTGCGGGTGGAGACCGACGAGCAGCGCCGGGTCTGGAACACGCTGATGGTGCATGAGCACCCGCGCGGCGCCGGGCCCTTTGTGGGCCACCAACTGCGTTATCTGGTAGGCTCCGGGCATGGCTGGCTGGGCGGGGTCGGGTTCGCAGCAAGCGCGCGGCGTCTGCGGGCTCGCGACGCCTGGATCGGCTGGGACGACACGCGTCGGCGCGCCCACCTGCACCGGGTGCTGGGACTGTGCCGGTTGCTGGTGCGCCCCGGCATCTGCTGCCGCAACCTGGCCTCGCACGTCTTGGGCCGGGCCGCACGGGCGGTCGGCGACGACTTCGAGCGTCTCCACGGCTATCGCCCCTGGCTGCTGGAGACGTTCGTCGACGAGACCGCACACGCCGGGGCGAGCGTGCGCGCGGCCAACTGGGTTCGCGTGGGTGAGACCAGCGGGCGCGGGCGCCAGGACCGCACGCACGCGGCGCCGGAAACGCGCAAGGCAGTGTATATGTACGCCTTGGAGCCGGCGTGGCGCGCCCGCCTCGCAGTGCCCGCAGCGGGCATTGCGCCGCTGGCGGCTGGCGACGGGCTCGACGCCGAGTCCTGGGCGGGCCACGAGTTCGGCGTGGCGCCGCTGGGCGACGTGCGCCTGAGCGCGCGCCTGGTCCGGAGCGCGCAACATATGGCACAGTGCCCGCAGCGCGCCATCACCGGCGCCACCAACGGAGCGCGCGCCTTGGTCAAGGGACATTACCGGCTGATCGACCAGCCCGCCGAGAGCGCGGTGACGGTCGAGAACATTCTCGCTCCCCATCGCGAGCGCACGCTGCGACGGATGCGCGGGCACGACACGGTGCTGTGCATCCAGGACGGCACCCGTCTGAACTTCACCCGGCGCGGCCAGACGCAGGGGCTGGGGGCCATCGGGTCGAACCAGACCGGCGCCGTGGCCCGCGGCCTGCACCTGCATACGACGCTGGCGGTCGACCCCGACGGGGTGGCGCTGGGTGTGCTGCGGGCCGCCTTCGACGCGCCCGCGCCCCCGAACCCCGACGAGAAAGACAAGCCGAAGCCGCGCGAGGCGCGGACGTCGTTCCGCTGGGTCGAAGGGCTGCGCGACTTGGCGCAGGCGGCCGAGCGGCTGCCCGAAACCCGCGTGGTGTGCACGATGGACCGCGAGGCCGACTTCCTCGACCTGTTCCTCGAGCGCCGCGCGCACGCCCCGCAGGTCGACCTGCTGGTCCGCGCGAAGGTCGACCGCGTCGTGGGCACGGAGAAGACACCCGACGGGCAGACGGTCTCGCGCCGTCTGTTCGACCAGGTGCGCAACGCGCCGGCCCGCGGCGCCGCCACGGTCGCGGTGCAGCGGCTGAGCGCGCGGGCGAAGGCCAGCAAACAGGCCCGCAAGGACCGCCGGGCGGCGCGCGTCGCCGAGGTGACACTGCGCTACCAGCCCGTGGCGCTGCCCTGCCCCGGGGCCACGCCGGTCGAGCTGTGGGTCGTCCATGTGCGCGAGCAACAGCCGCCGCCCACGGCCGAGCCGCTGGAGTGGTTCCTGCTGACCACGCTGCGTGTGACCAGCACCGCCGACGCCACGCGCATCCTGCGCTGGTACGCCCTGCGCTGGCGCATCGAAGAGTACTTCCGGGTCCTCAAGTCCGGCTGCAAGGTCGAAGAATTGCAGCACCACGCGGCCGAGCGGCTCGAACGGGCCATGGCCATCAAGATGGTCATCGGGTGGCGCATCCAGTTGATGGTCCAACTCGGGCGCGAGGTGCCTGACCTGCCGGGCGACCTGCTGTTCTCCGATGGCGAGTTGCGCGTGCTCGCCACCTTCGCCCGCTCGCGCACGCTGCCGCCACCCACGCGCCTCGGCGACGCCGTCGGTCTGGTCGGGCGTCTCGGCGGGTGGCTCGGGCGCACGCGCGACCCGCCCGGCGCGCAACTCCTGTGGCACGGCTACACCCAGCTCGTCGCCATGGCCTTCGCCTTCGAACTGCGGGACGAATACGGATGACCTCACACTCATTACAAGTCCAGCCGGAAGATCTGGGGCACGGGCAGCGCTAGCCCTTTGTCTCCACCAGACCTGGGCAGAGGACTTGCACCTCCGAGCTGTCAAGCAGGGGATGTCCCACTGACTGTTGAAAATTGGAGCGGCGGCTCCTCACTGCTCGTGATACACGAGTGGTGCGCAACCCGAGGCGAAACGCCTCACAGCAAAGGAGCCGCCATGAAGAAGTCTCGCACAGTCCGTCCGACCGCCGGTGTTGAATCTCAGACCACGCGTCGGCTGCCGCTCGTCGAGTTGCTGATTGACACCGAAGCGGAGCTGTTCGACCTTGCGGTGCGGTCGGGATTGCAGGTCCTGGACGCCATGCTCGAGGAGGATCGGACGGCGATCTGCGGGCCGCGCTACGCGCACCAGGCCGACCGCACGGCGTCGCGGGCCGGGACGGTGGCCAGTACTGTCGTCCTCGGGGGGCGGAAGGTATCGATCCGCCGCCCGCGGGTCCGCTCGGGGCGCCAGGAGGTGCCGCTCCCGACCTTCCAGACGATGGCCCAGACCGATCCACTGCGGCGGCGCACCGTCGAGCAGTTGTTGGTCGGCGTGAGCACCCGAGGCTATGCCCGGAGTCTGGAGCCGCTCCCGGCCGACATCCCCAGCCGCAGCGTGAGTAAGAGCGCCGTCAGCCGCCGGTTTGTCGCCAAGACCGCCTCGCAGCTGGCCGCGTGGCAGGCGACGCCCCTCGACGATCTGGATCTGGTCGGTCTCCTGCTCGACGGTGTCCACATCGGCGAGCACTGTGTGGTCGTCGCGTTGGGGGTCGGCGTCGACGGCACGAAGCACGCCCTCGGGCTCTGGGAAGGTTCGACGGAGAACGCGACCGTCTGTCAGAGCCTGCTCGCCAACCTCCAGAGTCGTGGCCTGCGCACCGATCGGAGCATCCTCGTGATGCTCGATGGGTCGAAGGCGCTGCGGGCGGCGGTCACGGCGGTGTTCGGTCGTGCCGCGCTGGTGCAGCGCTGCCAAATCCACAAGACCCGCAACATCCTCGACCATCTGCCGGAGCGTCAGCGGCCCTGGGTCCTGGCGACCCTCAAGCGCGCCTATCAGAGCGAGGACGTCAAGACCGCGACGCGGTTGCTGCGACACCTCGCCCGCCGTCTCGACCAGGAGCATCCCTGCGCGGCGGCCAGTGTGCGCGAAGGGCTCGAGGAGACGGTGACCGTGCTGACGCTGGGCCTCTCGCCGCGTCTCCAGCGCTCGCTGGCCACGACCAACGCCGTCGAGAGCCTCATCAGCAGGACCCGCCACGTCAAACGCAACGTGAAGCGCTGGCGAGGCGGCCAGATGATGCTGCGCTGGGTCGCCGCCGGCGTCCTCGAAGCGGCCAAGGGGTTCCGGCGCCTGAAGGGACATGCTGATATGCCGCAGCTGGTCGCGGCCCTCCGCGCCCGAGATCAGCGCCTCGGCCTCGGAGACGCTACGGAGGTGGAGCAAATCGCGTAGAATCTCACCCGAGCCGCCGCCGAATTCCAACAGCGGCCGGGACATCCCCCGAGGGCTTTCACCACGGGCTGCTAGAGACGTTTCTAAAAAGGGATATCATCCTCTTCATTCTTCTCTGAAACTGAGTAGGAAAGGGCATTAAACTTCTCGATTAGTTCATCCAATCGATCATTCGTACCTTTGTAGCGTCTTATGAGATATGCCAGTGGCTTATTCATACTCTGCAAATAGTCTAAAGTATCCTGATAGCTGCCGGACTGCGCGACTTGCTGATCATGCAATGTGACGTACTGGCTAAGCAGATCTCGGAATGCGGCTACCGGTAGGCCTGAACGTATCGCAAATCGTGGTGCTACTCTGCTTATTTGAAGAATCTCTTCCAACAACTCTCTATCTGATCGAATCGGCTCCTCCGGCTCGCCTACCTCAGCTAGGATCTGATTAATCTTTTCTTCAAGATCTGGCCACCATTTTTCGAACACCGAATCAAGCGTCTTCTGCGGCAGTTTGTTCTCGCCGATTCGGCCGTTAATCACACCGAGCAGTCGGTGTATATCACTCTTTTCAAATTGGGTTGTTTGAAACTGCTTTAGCGGACCTGCGAGATCGGTGTTGGAGATTCCGAACAAAACCGGGCAAACGTGCGACTTTTCCAAGCTTTTTGATAGAGCCCCAGCTTCGAAAAGAATCCAATCATTGTGAATGTTGTCCCGTGTGACGCAAAGGATGCCGATCTGCGATTCTGAGAGTTCTCTCGCAATATCGGTCGACCAACGTGTTCCTTTCTCTACGTCTGATGGAGTGAAATATGGCGTAACGAGTTGGAGAACGCCCGGGAGCCAGTCTCGCAGAGCTTCGCCAAGCTTCTTGCTGTGCTGCCCCGACCAACTGATAAACACCTTCATGATGTCGCCTCCAAATGCCGAGTCCGTTCTTCTATTGGGAAACAATAGAGCTACTTGCAAAACTCTTGGGGTCGCCGCTCGGCTCAATCCTCAATTGTCCAGGTGAACACCGCATGGCGTGGATTTCGACTGCGTGTTATGGCTCTGGTGAGCCGGCGGCAAGCCCATAGGCAGAATATAGGGGTTATGATGTGCTTGCAAGTCTCTTCGTCGAACCGTACCGGGTTTCCTGGAGGCACCATTTCCTGGGAGGATCGAGTCCATGGGAAGACCGAGTCGGTACTCACTGGAGGTACCGGAGCGGGCAGTTCGGATGGTGTTGGTGCTGGAGCGCGAGCATGATTCGCAATGGGTGGCCATTCGGTCGGGCGCAGAGAAGATCGGCTGCGCCACGGAGCCGCTCCGCCAATGGGTGCAGACGGTGGATCGTGACACCGGCAGCCGTCCTGGCTTGACGGCCGACGAGCGGTGGCAGCTCGAGGCGCTCGAGAGGGAGAATCGCGAGTTGAAGCGCGCAAACGAGATCCTGTGCAAGGCCTCGTCGTTGTTTGCGCAGGGCGGAACTCGACCGCCGACCGAGGCGATGGTCACGTTCATCGATGCGCACCCAGCGCGTGTCAACGGTCATTCAAATTTTCCCACCTGCTGGAGTGCGCCCCTTGAAGTGGACGGTTTGGGGTGAGGCGCCCCCGGTTTTCTTGGACACGGATTAAGGGAGAATCTGATGTACAAGGAGGTTGGGAGAATGGTTCAGTCGAGGAGCGTGAATGGACGTGGGGCGGTGTCAGGTGTGCGCCGGGACATCGGCCGCCGCCGCGGCGACATCCGCCGGCCGGCGCATTTCTTCGCGCCGATCGTGGGCCAGAAGTTCTGAATCGGGGGCAGATAGAAGATGTCGTTCGAGCGTGCGGCGTGCGGGGTGTCGGGGTCCCAGGAGGGCAGGATGATCTGGAGCGTGCCAATACGGACTATCGTCCCCGAGGGCCACGGCTTCCGCGACCCCGACAACCGGGTCGCCCTCTTCCGGTCCGTCGAGGAGTTCTTCAGGCGCCACCTCGGCGTCTGCCACTGAGAGCGCCAGGAAACTCATCCCGCCTCGGCGGGCCGTGTGCGCGACGATCACACCGTCCGCGGGGCCGACGGGGAGCCTTCAGGAATAATGTGCGGTAACCCTGAGCGTCGATACGGCGTCACGTCGTTACAGATACGCGCATCGAATCGCGCTGGTCGCTCTGGAGCAGCTCGACCGTACGTCACAATGAATTCAACCCTCGTCGTCTTCCCGGCTCTTTACCGCTCCCGCCGATATCGACTCCTCGACTTCCTCCGCGGACAGGGTCGGGTCCCGGCGGCGGGCTTCGATGAGCTTCCAGAACCCGGGACTGGTCTCGAGCGCCACCGATTCCAAAGCGACGGCCATCGGCCTCTCGTTTCCGACCCGCGAACTGCACTTGACAGACCATCGCGATCACTGATCGTTCGATGGAATAACGTGTATTGACATGTGTTTCAGCATGTAGAATGACATTATTGACGCCTATAAGCCATGAAGAGATTCGCCGAAGACACTCTGCATCGCTGGCTGGGGGCACGGCGCCGGAAGCCGCTGGTGCTGCGGGGGGCGCGGCAGGTCGGAAAGACCACCCTGGTCCGTCAGTTCGCGGCGGCGGCCGGGATGCCGCTGTGCGAGGTGAACCTCGAGCGGCATCTCTACCTGGACCGGGTGTTCGAGAGCTTGGACACGGGACGCATCCTGCGCGAGCTGGAAGCGCTGGGGGGTACCCGGCTGGACGGGGCCATGCTGTTCCTGGACGAGGTGCAGGCGACCCCGCATGCCCTGCCTGCCCTGCGCTACCTGTACGAGGATCGACCGGACCTGCCGGTGGTTGCGGCGGGGTCGCTGCTGGAGTTCACCCTCGCCGAGCACGGGTTCTCCATGCCGGTAGGGCGCATCGAGTATCTGCACCTGGGGCCCATGACCTTCCGCGAGTTTCTGGCCGCGACCGATCCTGACGCGGCCGGACCGGCCGCCGATCCGGATCTGGCCACACCGCCGACCGACGCTGCGCACCGTCGACTCGGGCGCCGGCTTCGAGAGTACCTCCTGGTCGGCGGACTGCCGGAAGTGGTGCTGGCGTACTGCGACTCGGGTTCACCGATGGAGGTGGCGGCGGTCCACCGCTCGATCGCGGCGACCTACGAGGACGACTTCGCCAAGTACGCCCAGCGGGCGCCGCTCGTCCGTCTGCAGCGGCTGTTCCGCATCGTGCCCCGATGCGTTGGGCATCCGGTGAGCTACCGCCGTCTCGATCCGGATGCGCGCGCGGCGGAGGTCAGGCGCGCGCTCGACCTGCTGATCAAGGCCCGGGTATGCCACCGGGTGTCCCACAGCCACTGCTCGGGACTCCCGCTCGGCGCCGACGCCGGCAACCACGCGAGCAAGCTGCTGTTCATGGACGTGGGATTGATGAACCACCTGTGCGGTCTGGATCTGCCGGGAGTCGAGGCGCTGGACGCCGCCCGGCTGGTGAACGAAGGGGGCATGGCCGAACAGTACGTCGGACAGCAACTGGCTTCGCTGAGTGGCGGCGACCAACCGCCTGAGCTCCACAACTGGCTGCGGCATGCGCGGCGGGGCAACGCCGAAATCGACTACGTGATCGCGCACCGGAACTGGATAGTGCCGATAGAGGTAAAGGCGGGGCGCAGCGGCTCGCTGAAGTCGCTACTGCAGTACGTCCATGAGAAGCGGCCGCCGATCGCGGTGCGATTCGACACCAACCCGCCCAGCCTGCAGACGGTCCGTCACGCCATTCGCACCGCGGCGGGGACGCAGGACGTGACCGCACGCATTCTGTCGTTGCCGCTGTACGCGGTAGAGGCGCTGCCGCGGCTGCTCGAGGCTCTGCGCGCGGACACGGTTCGTACCGGGGTCGAGACGCCAGAACGCCCGGTGATCTGATGATCGGGTTGCGGATGGTCCTCGCCATCCACGGCACGTCGGCGATGTCGACGGCCACGACTACGGTGCGCGGCGGGTCGCCGCGGGCGCGGCCGGTGCGAACAGCCCAGCGTCTCATCGGCGCTCGTAAGCTTCCTCCAATCGGCTGACCCGCCAACCAGTTACCGACCAACCTACTCGGTGCGCAGGGCAATCGCCGGGCGCACTCGCGTCGCGCGGCGCGCGGGCCAGACGCTTGCGACGGCGGCGACGACGACCAGCACACTTGCGACCGCGGTCGCCGACGGCGCGCCGCGCACGAGCGACCACGCCGCCGGTCCGGCCGCCGGCGTGCGTGGCACGTACACCACCGGGTCGATATCCTGGAGCTGCAGCGTGGGCTGATAGCGGCAATATGAATGGGGACCCCGTGGCCGCGTGAAGAGGATCAAGCCCAGTCCGCCTGGCCGTCCTCCGAGCGCCGGTCAGGCCCGAGCAGTCCGGGCGTCGTCTCCGTCTGTCAGCAGGATGAGATGCAGGTCCTCGAATCGTCGGAAACCGCGATCGAACGTCGCGACGCGATGCCTCCCGGCGAGGGCGAACGCCGCGAGATAGGCGTCCGACCAGAAGCTGGGCGATGATCCGCGCCGTGTGCAGAGATTCGCGAGGTGCGTGTCGAGACCGGCCGGCTCATCCAGAACGTCGACATTCTTCTGTGCTGCAACGTTGCGACAGGTTGTCCACGCCAGCGCGTGGTCCATACGTTGCGCGCCCATCACCCGCTCGCTCGACAGCAACCGCAAGAGACCAAGCTGTGTGAGTCGGCAGAAGGCGACATGATCCGCGTCCGGCAGTACTTCCGTCCGCCACCACCGGTGCGCCGCCTCATGATGCGGGTGCTCCGCCACCAATGTCGCCAACCACACGTTGACGTCAGCGAGAATGGGCTTCACGATCGAGGTCTTCCTCATCCAGCAGCCGCTGGGCGTTGGCGCCTCTGAGCTCGCGAAGGACCGTCGCCGTCGTGCCGGTAATGAGTGGGAACACGCAGCCGGCGCCGAGTTCCTGCACGCCGGGCGCGGGCGCGCCGACCGGCTCGATCACGTGGCCAGCGTCAGTCAGGTGGTGTTGCAGTGCATCGCGCACGACATCCTTGAAACGCCGCCCCTGCAGCGCGGCTTCGGCCTTCGCGCGCCGAAGCAGTTGATCCGGGATGTCAATCGTTGTTCGCATCAACGCATCTTAGCATCAATGATGCGTTTGTGTGTCAGGTTGCATCCGTTCGACGACAGGTATGGCTTCGAGGATTGCGGCTCCGTTCAGTTCAGGCCGTAGTGGTGTTCGCTCATCTGCCGATCGCCGGGTCACACCGTACGTCGCACGGAATTCAACCCTCGTCGTCTTCCCGGCTCTTTACCTCTCCCGCCGATATCGACTCCTCGACTTCCTCCGCGGACAGGGTCGATTCCCGGCGGCGGGCTTCGATGAGCTTCCAGAACCGGGGACTGGTCTCGAGCACCACCGATTCCCAATCCTTGCCCTCAACACCAAGCAGTACGGCTGCCGGCTCGCCCCTGCGGGTGACGACAATCCGGTCGCGTTGCGCCGAGTCGACGATTTCCTTGATGTTCTTTTGCAGGTCTCTCACCGAGATCGTCTTCATGGAATTTCCTCCGTGGTCGCGTGCGGCGGTTTCCGCCGGACGGCGCGCACGAAAACGCACCGCTTCGCTTTATCGACGTCATAGAAGGCGCGATGGTCGCCGATGCGCAACTGCCAGATCGGCGGAACATGCTCGAACAGCGGTACGAGCTTCCGGAGTTGTTTGACATGCTTCGTTCGTCGGGTCGGTTCGTGCCGCAGCCTGCGCTGTATCCTGTCCATGATCAAGCGTCGGTCGGCGGCGCGCAGCGCGTTGAGATCGCGAACCACAGCAGCCGCGAAGCGGATCTCATACACGCACATATAATTGCATATGCATCCGCGGCCGACATCGTTGTCCGCGGGCGCTCGACCGGAATCCCGTTGCACCACGGAGGCAAGCGATGACCGGAATGCTCTCGCCGCAGGTCTCATGTCGGCCGGTCGCGGGGACGCCGCGCGCATTGGCCTGGACCATCTCGATTACGCTGCTGGCGTGCATGGCAGTTCCCTTCGCGCAGGAATCACCGCGCTCCAACGCCGCGGCGGACACCGCGATGGAGGTGCTCGCTCTGGAGCGGGAGATCGAAGCGGCGGTGCTGCGAGCGGACGTCGCTTTCCTCGACCGCGTCTGCGCGAGTGACTTCACCTACACGCATGGCGACGGGTGGACCACCGGCGGCGCCGTGCGCGGCGTCGACCGGAGAGCGGAGTGGCTGGCCTCCTTGCCCGGCCGCTACAGCCATCGCGAGGTCGACTCGCAGCAGGTCGAGATGCACGGGGACGTGGCCATCACGATGGGGCGGGTGCGGGCGCGCAGCGGCGGCGCCGACGCCGCACAGCGCGCCTTCAGCTTCTGGTACGTCCGGGTGTATGCACAGCGCGACGGGCAGTGGCGGTATCTGTCGCATCGGACGGTGCACGGGCCGGTGTACGAATAGCGACGCTGGCGTAGCCGCGTATTCCGGGGAAGTTGAACGCCGGATCCGGGGATCGTGAACACGGATTCCGGCGAACGTGAACGCTCGTGGGTGATGCCGTCCCGGTAGTCGGCCATCTCGCGGTCGAAGGCCACCTCGCCGGTGCGCGCGTCGAGGGCCTGGATGTGATCGTCGTTGTGCGCGAGGTACATCACCCCGTCGTGAAGGCGTTCAGAGATCGTCCAGGATTCGCGTTCCGGCGACGGCGTGCACATGCCTCGCCAGCGGAAAGCTGTGATCGCCGGCGTGGATCACGTCGAGTCGACTCAGCCCGAGGTCCTCGATCGCCGAACGCATCGAGCGGGTCAGGTTGGGCGCGCTCGTGCGCTTGATCTCGAAGCCGCGCAGCCGGGATCGGCGTTGCACGACGAGGTCGATTTCCACCCCCGAGTGCGTCGCCCAGAAGTAGCACTGCCGCGCGTCGACGCCGAGGGCCTGGATCAGGTTCTCGATGATGAAGCCCTCCCAGGACGCGCCGATCTTTGGATGGCGATCGAGCTCTGCGCGAGTGGTCAGACCCAGGAAGTGATGCAGGAGCCCGGAGTCGCGAATGTAGACCTTCGGGGACTTGACCTGCCGTTTCTTGAGATTCGCGCTCCAGGGCTTCAGGCTCCGCAGCATGTACGTCGACTCGAGGGTATCGAGGTACCGGCGCACGGCGTGATGGGAGACGCCGAACGCCCGTCCGAGCTCCGACCCGTTCCACACCTGCGCGTGATAGTGGGCCAGCATCGACCAGAAGCGTTCGAGGACCGCGCTGGGGATGGCGATGCCGAGTTGCGGCACGTCGCGCTCGAGGAAGGTGCGAATGAAGTCGCCGCGCCAGCGATAGCTGTCGGCGTGGCTGCGAGCCGTATAGGACGGCGGGAAGCCGCCTCGCAGCCAGAGGCGATCCGTGTCGAGCGGGGTCACCTCGGGAAGCGTGAAGCCGGGCAGCTCGTAGTGCGCGACGCGCCCGGCGAGGGTCTCGGCGCTCTGCCGCAGCAGGTCCGGAGAGGCGTTGCCGAGGACGAGGAACCGCGCGGCGCGGCGGGGGCGGTCGGCCAGGACCCGCAGGCTCGGAAAGAGACCGGGACGCCGCTGGACCTCGTCGATGACGACGAGACCTCGCAGCGGCGACAGCGTAAGCAGCGGGTCTGCAAGACGCGCCGCGTCGGCGGACGACTCGAGATCGAAGAAGTGCGTCGGTCCCTTCCGGCGCCGCGCGACCTCGCGGGCCAGAGTCGTCTTGCCGACTTGACGCGCCCCGAGGAGAGCGACGACGGGAGCGCGGGACAGGAGGCGCTCGAGCGCCCTGCGATGGCCTTCGCGGGGGATCATCAGCGGTCACGATATCATGACAATTGGACGCATCGTGTCCAACTTTCACAGTAAGCGGTCGTTGTCCGCCGCGCATGCGCGTGGTTGAATGCTCAGCTTGTCACCGTACTGCGAGTCGGCGCGGATAATGTGGAGCGCGCCAATACGGACTATCGTCAGCCTCCGGAAAACGCCGTATTCACTACACTATGGCCGACAATGGAGGCCGCGGGTGAGCGAGATCGGTAATCGAGCCGGTGACGCATCGTCGCCTCACTGCGTTCGTGGCCGGCGTACGACGAGCGGCCACCACTCCGCAAGCTCGTCGTACAGGCGCACGACCGGCGTATCCGTCTACCGTGTCGGGTTGGCGACGCCTTCGGGCTTCTCGCCGCGGAAATCCGCTTCGAGCAGCCGCGCGCCTTTCATGATGCCCTGGAGCGCGTAGTTCGCTTCGTGGCAGGCGTACTCATACACCTTGTTGTCGCTTCGCGGCCATGCGTACTCGCCGGTGAATGGCGCAGTCCAGACCGTCGGGTCGTCGACCGTAAAGGTGTAGATGAGCGCGTCGGCGCTCTCCATCCTGAAGCGTTCGGTCACCGTCATGTTCCCCGACCCGCGCCTGAACCCGGGACGGTTCACCAGGTTGGTGGTCTCGACGACGAGGGTGTCGCCCTCCCACCAGCCGATCGAATCACCCAGCCACTTCCTGATCTCCGGTGGGTCGTGCTGGGCGTTCAATCTGATGATCCGGGCATCGTGGACCATCTCGGTGAGGACCATCACCGTGTCGTCGGTCTGCACGATCCGCTTGTGGTTGTTGTAGAGCACCGGCAGCATCGGCGGACCGCCGGTCGAGCCGAACCCGACCATACAGCGCTCGCCATACGGGCGCTGCTCCATGTTGTCGTAGGGTCCCGGGGCGTCCAGCCCCTCATCGAGCCAGAAGGCGGTGCCGGGGTTCGGCGTGCGCCCGCGAGCGGGCGTCTCGTCGACACGCGGCGGATACCGCCCGTTCGGCGGATCGATGAGGATCGACGTGCGCCACTGCCCGTTGATCTGGAACGCGGCGTCGCCGTTGTCGATGTAGAAGTTGTTGTAGCCACCGACCCTGCCACCTTTCGGTGGGGCGCCGCGATTGGGGTCGCTGGGGGCGTTTCTCCGCGCTCTGCGCTGACGCTGGTTTTCGGCGATCTCGGCCGCCTCCTCGTCGCTCAACGCCCGCTTTTCGCCAAGCTCCTCCGGCCGCTCCATCGGCGTCAGCGTCGACACGTCGTAGGTGCCCGACAGGTCGGGACGACCGCTCGCGGTCCGTGGAATGTCACCGTCCTGCGCCGTCGCCACCGGCGCCAGCACCAAAGCCACCGCGACCAGCCCGCCGAGACAGAGTGCGTGTCGATGATGCATGTGTATCCTCCTCGATTCAGCCACCCGGCGGGTCCGAAGACCCGCGGCGACGTACCGCCTCTGTCCTTAATACGCTTCGAGTCGCATCCTGTCAACGCTGGGGTCATCACCGGCTCGGTGACGAGCGGCAACATCGTCGGCATCCCTTGGTCGAGGGCTTGGCCTCCCCCATTTGGCTTAGCAGCCCGTGGCAAAAGCCCCGCTGCATTCGATCGGCGCTGCATCCCGCCGATCTGCGTTGTTCATCGGTCAAATACTGCCGGTATTTTCCCTCTTCTCGCCTTGCTCAGCGGGCGCATCGCCAATCTCGGTGCAACGCGGGGTTCTACCACGGGCTGTTAGGCTTAGGAGCCCCCGCGCCGCAGGGCCTTTCTGAAGAAGAATTCAGGCGCTGTTACTGGATCGCGTCGTCCGGCAGCCGCAGCGCCACGAGCGCTCCGGTGTGCCCGCGTCGCGCGCTGCCCGCCTGCATGAGGATGTACTGCACGCCGTCATCGAGGTAGGTCATCATGCCGTACTGACCCGGAATCGGCACCTCGACGCTGGCCAGGATCTCGCCCGACCGCTTGTCGCGGGCCCGCAGCAGCGGCAGTCCGTTGTCGCTGAGCTCGGCCTCGCCCCGCAGGTCCTCCGTGGTCTGCACCAGCAGATCACCCACGACCATCTGGATGGAGTGTCCCGATCCGCCCAGATTCGGCAGGTCGACACCGGCCAGACGGGGGTGGTTCCGGAACCGCTCGGGGGTCTCCCCGATCGGGATGTCCCACAACCGCTCGCCGGTGTTCATGTCGTAGGCGGCCAGTCCCTGGAAGAGCGGACGGTACACCGGCAACCCTTCGATCTGGGCCGGAAACTCGGCCGGCCCCCCGGGGCCCAGGCAGCTACCGTCGTGCCTGTCGTGGGCGTGTGCCGCTCGCGGCCCCGCCAGGCCTCGGCCGACAGACCGGGCAACCCGCGCTCTTCGTCGACGCCATCGGTGGGCACCATGAAGCGCGGCGCGCTGCACGTCCGGCTGTGGGACGCGTACATGATCCCGGTCGTCGGGTCGGCCACCGGCGGCTTGTAGATGTTGAGCCCGCCCATGCAGCCGATCACGTTCCGGTAGTCGTTGTCGTGCGGATACGGCAGCGGGGGCACATACAGGCCCCCGAGTCGGAACTCGCTCAGGATCTCGAGCGCCTCGCGCTTCAACTCCGGCGTGAAGTCGAGTACGAAATCCTCGGTCAGCCCATCGACCACGATCGGGTCGAGCGGTTCGGGCCGGGTCGGATACGGTTGGGTGGGGGCCGTGTAGTTGCCCGGCACCTGGGTCTGCATCACCGGGCGTTCCTCGATCGGCCAGAGCGGCTCGCCGGTGGCCCGGTTGAACGCGAAGATCAGTCCCTGCTTGGTGTTCTGTACAAGTGCCGGCACCCGCGTGCCGTCGACCGTCAGGTCTATCAGGATCGGCGCGGTCGGTATGTCGTAGTTCCACTGGTCGCTGTGGTGGATCTGGAAGTGCCAGCGCCGCTCTCCGGTCGCCACGTCGAGCGCCAACACGCTCCCGCCGAACAGGTTGTGGCCCGGCCGATGGCCCGAGTAGGACTGGACGGTCGAGGCATTGGTCACCAGGTAGACGAGGCCGAGCTGCGGGTCGGCCGAGGCCGGCGCCCAGGTGGACATGTCACCCGACCAGCGCCAGGCGTCGTTCTCCCAGGTCTCGTGGCCGTACTCGCCGGGTCGCGGGATCACGTGGAACTTCCAAAGCACCTCGCCCGTGCGGGCATCGATACCCATGATGTCGCCCGGCACGTTCTCGATGCGGGTCTGGTCGTAGCTCGGCTCATGACCGACAAGCACAACCACCACCCCGTTGACCACAATCGGGGGTGACGAAGCGGTGACCATCCCGAGTCGCTGGGGAATGCCGTGGTCCGGGTCATAGGGGCCGTCCCAGGCGAGCCAGGGACCCCAGTCGGCCACCAGGGGCGGAATGAGGTCGACCACCCCGTTCGGCGAGAACGTGTCGATCTCGACCGGCTCGCCCCAGCCCTCGAGCGGTCGCCCGGTCCGGGCGTCCAATGCCCAGAGAAAGTAGGCGGGCGAGGTGACGAAGACGACGCCCCGGCCGTCGACGTCCGCATAGGCGACTCCCTTGCCGAAGTCGGTGCGCGGCGAACGGAGGTAGCGCATCGTCTCCGGCTCGCGGAAGGTCCAGAGCGTCTCGCCGCTGGCGGCGTCGATCGCCACCACCTGCCGCCGCTGGCCGGCGACGGTGTAGAGCACGCCGTCGGCGAACACCGGCGTGGCCCGCGCCGTGTACTCGACGCCGGGCCCGAAGTTGTCGCTGCGCCAGATCCAGGCGACTTCCAGGTCGGCAAAGTTGTCGGCGTTGATCTGGGTCAGCCAGGGGTTGGAGCGGGTGTGGCCGGCGTCGCCGCCCAGGTAGCGCCACTGGCCGTCCTCGACCCCCGGAAGCTGCGCCGCAGCGGGGAAAGCCGCCGCGAGCAGGCAGGCTGTTGCGGCCAGGACGCCGGCAGTCCTACGGCTTCGTGTCATCGTGCTCCTCCGGGTATCCGTCCGGCTATAGATAGCACGGAAACGGCCGGTGCGGAACCAGCCCGTCCGGTAGCGGCAATATGAATGGGGACCCCCTGAGCAACTCGGCAACACCACCGGTTCGCCGCCTCATGGTGCGGGTGCTCCGCCACCAAGGCACAGGGGGTACTTGGAACTCGACCCACCGACTCTCATCGGGATTGCCCCGCGCCAGTCCGGCCGCCATCGCACCCTCAGCGCAGGAACCAGGGCAGCACACGAACGCCCTTGAAGTCGAACCTCTCGGTCCCGCCGTGCACGAGCAACCCACCCCTGTTCGGATTGCCGGGGATCGACGTCCACCAGAGGATTCCATTGACGGCGTCCGCGGCGACGGTCTGGCCGGACTTGACCTCCAGCGGGATGACCCGCCCGCCGGTATCGATCAGAACGTCGACCTCGTGCCCGGTCGCGTCCCGCCAGAAGTACAGCGGCGAGTCACGACGCTGCGCCGCGAAGTTCTTGACCAGCTCCGATACGACGAACGACTCGAAGATCGCCCCCCGTAGCGGATGGCGCTCCAGCGTCTCGGCGTCGCGGATATCGAGCAGGTAGCAGACGAGGCCGGTATCGAGAAAATGCAGGCGGGGACGCTTGCGCAGGCGCTTCCGGTAGCTCGCGTGGTGCGGCGGGAGGATCATCGCCAGGAACCCGATCTCCAGAGCCGCAAGCCACCGCTTCGCCGTCTGCTGGGTGATCCCGACGTCGCTGGCAAGCGTGGTGAGGTTGAGCTCCTGTGCCGTGTGGGCGGCCGCCAGCCGCATGAAGCGTTCGAAGCTTCGCAGATCCGATATCTGCATCACCTCGCGGAGATCCCGTTCGATGTACGTGCGGAGGTAGTCCGCCAGCCACTGCCCGGCCGGCAGATCCCGATCATGAATCCGCGGGTAGAAGCCGTCGACCAGCGTCCTCCAGAGGTTCCGGTCCGGCGCCGGGGCGGCGCTGCCCGCCTCGCCGTCATCCAGTTTCTCTGCATCCACCCGCGGCCGTTCGAGCAGTTCGGCGAGCGACAGCGGGTACAGGCGGGCCAGGGCGGTCCGTCCGGCCAGTGTCTGCGAAACCGACTCCATGAGCAGGATGTTCTGCGAACCGGTCAGGATGAATCGTCCCGGCCGATCGTCTTCGTCGACCAGAACCTGGATGTATGACAGCAGATCGGGCGCACGCTGGATCTCGTCGAGAATCAGACGATTTTCCTGCGCCAGGAAGCCCCGCGGATCCTCTGTCGCCCGCGCGCGCAGGTCCGGTGCTTCGAGGGAGAGATACAGGTGGTCCGGAAACAGCGCCCGTACGAGCGTCGTCTTGCCCGACTGGCGGGGCCCGGTGAGAGTAACGACTGGATTGAGGTCCGCGGCGGCAAGAAGCGCCTCGGTCAAGTGGCGACGCAGCATCCGGCGATGCTGACACGCCTGCCCTATCGTGTCAATTCCATGATGAGATCACTGATATGTCAACTGACATGGACGCCGCACTTGGCGGCTATTGCCTGTGCGAGCTTTGCGCCATTCGCGCAGCGTCGGTCCGACGTTGCGGATCGTCTGGAGGGAAAACAGACCGGGGGCGAGTGACAAGACGACGAAGTTCGCCGCAATGATCGCCGTCCGGTTGATGGCGCCCAGGTTCGGTTCGCTCCCGAAAAGCCGATTCCGCCACGGGATACGGCTGCGCCAGAAGAGAAATGAACGCCTCGAACCGCATCACCGCCGCCTCAGCGGCCGTCCGCGCTGCCCTCGGAATCTGGCTCGCTTGTGGTTCCCGTGACCGGGGAGCCGAGTCGCGGCAGCCCGCAGCCCGCCTGTTCACCGCAACCCCTTCCACCGCCACGGCCGCCGAAAGTCAGGATGCCCAACAGGCTGAAGCGGTGGTCCGCGCCGCGCAGTCTGTGCCGGTAGCGCTCTCCGGACAGCTCGAACTCCAGCGGGCCGCCGCCCGCTGTGCCGAGCGCGCCGAGCGTCGTCCCGACCTGCAGCCGCTCGCCGTCCCCGATCCGCCCGTAGGCGGCAAACGGCGCCAGCAGGAACCGGTCATCCGCAACGCCGAGACCGTAGCTGCCGCGCGCGTCAATCCCCTGGTCGAATGGCGCCGCACCGTCCGTGTAGCGGTAGAACTGGTCCTGCCACAGCGTGTCGGCGCCACTGGCCGGCGCGCCCCAACGCGGCGTCACCGACAGCACCAGCCCCCGCTGGTGTGGCCCCGCGCCCACGCTCGCGGTCAAACTGGCGCCGCGCTCCTGGTAACCGGTAGCCGAATGCAACGCCAGCATCCGGCCCTGCGCAACCAGCCGCACGCGGCCGCCCCGCATGCGCAGCCCGCCGGCCAGTTCGAGGCCGGTGCCGGACTGGCCCGCGCCGCCGTCCTGCCGCGCACTGAGCGCGCCGAACGGGGTCAGGGTCACCAATCCCGCCTGTACATCCCGGGTCGCCTCCACACCGACGCGACCCCTGTACACCGATGCCCGCAAGGCATCGAGCGATTCGAATCCCGCGCCGGTCGACAACCGCGCCCAGGACGCCTCGCCCCGCAGACCCAACTCCACCCCGCCGCCGATCGCCCCCAATCGGCGCGAGGCCTCGACCAAACCAAGCCCCAGTCCGAGGGAGCTGGTCTCGCGCCGATCGCTCACCGCACGGATGTTGGCTGCCGTGCCGCGTCCGACTCCGAACACCGCCGAGACCGAAGTGTCCTGGCCGCCCCACCGCACGTACGGATGCACGGCGGTCAGTGCGGTCGTCAGCCTGCCCACGGCCGGTCCCGTCTGCCAATTGCCGGTGCCCCCGCTGCGGGCCACCGCGACGCCCGCCAGCCAATTCGGACTCAGTTGCGCATCCAGGCCCAGATACCCGGTGCGCAACCAGCCGTCGATATTCTCCTGTCCGTCCGGCCCACCCTGAAATGTCTGAATGTCGCCCTGACCCCATACCGTCCACCGCCGGTTGCCCGCCAGCGCCGACGATTCCTCACCGAATGAAAGCAGAAGCTCCGTGCCCTGCAGCAACTGCCCGCCGCCGCGGGACGGTCCCAGCCCGGAGCCGAACACCTGGTCCGTCGTCTGCCGCGCGATCGCCGCCGCCGCACGCGCCGCCGGGCTGGTAGCGCTCCGCGCCTGCGCCGCCAGGGTCGCCATCTGCCAACGCTGCATCGTCCCTGACGGAGTGGCCGTCAGGTCGGCCGTGCCCAGGGGCAGGGGTTGCCCCGCCACGGTCGCCCGCGGCTGCGAATTGCGCGCGTCCATGCGCCGCTCAAGCGTCGTCTGCACGCTCGACAGATACCCGCGCCCCAGCGCCGCCAGGGCATCCGTCATGACCGCCTTCACCAGGGTGTCGCCGACCGCCACGTCGAATGTCTGTGTCGCCGCCAGGCCGGCGGCATCCGTCGCCGTCACCGTGACGGCAGTATTGCCGGTCACAACCGCTGTCAACGTCAGCGTCGATCCCGCCACGGTCACCGTTGTCACCGACTGGTCGGATGATGCAGCCTGGTAGGTAAGGACTTCGTTGTCAGCGTCCTCGAAGTAGGGCGCGACGTCCAACACTGCCGGCGGGCCACCCTCCTCGAGCTGCTGGGTCGGAATGCTGCCGACCGCAAGCGGCGCATCGTTCATCGGCAGGACGGTCACGGCCACGGACGCGGCCGCCATCTCCCCACTGGTGTCGACCACGCGGTACGTAATCCGATCCGGACCGTGATAGTCCGGCTCCGGCACGTACCGTATGCTGTCCGCCACGGCCGTCGCCGTGCCATGCGCCGGCGCCATGACCGCCACGAACCGCAACGGGTCGCCGTCCGGGTCCGTATCGTTCGCCATGACGTCGATCAGAACCGGCGTGTCTTCCGCGGTCTCTACCCGGTCGTCAACCGCTGTCGGCGGCCGATTGGGGCCTGACGTATCATCGACAATCGTCAGCGTCTGCGTCGTGCCGATTTGCTCCCCGCCCAGTCTCGCCGTGATCTCAATCGTTTCATCCGGGTCGGCTACCGCGTCATCCACTGCCCGCACCGTCGTCGACACCGTTGTCTGGCCTGCCGTCAGAGTCAGCGACTCGTCGTCCACGCTGTAGTCGGTTCCCTTGGTCGCTGAACCGTCGAAGCTCAACGTAAACGTCTGGTCGTCTGAGAACGTCACGCCGCCGGTACTCACCGTCACGGTCGCCGTGCCGTCAGGCTCCGCAATCGACTCCGGATTCACGGCAAGTGCGTACTGCGGCGCGTCGTTGTCCGTAATCTCCAGGCTCGCAACCGACACCGTCAGGTCGCCGTCTGTCGTGCCGCTTACCTTGACGGTCTCGTCATCCTCCGCCAGCGTGTCATTCGTCGGGGTGAATTCGAACGTCGCCGTGCCGCTCGTCTCATTCGCCGCGATCGTAAGCGGGAAAGAGGCGACCGCCGTGAAATCGGTGCCCGCAGTCGCCGTGCCGCTGGCAACCGACACCGTGACGCTGGTGGCCGTACTCAGCGCCGCACCGTTCAGCGTCCCGGTCACCGTCACGATCGTCGCGCCGGCATCCTCCGCAACTGTTGCCGGCGCCACCGACAGCGCCACCCGCGTCGCCGCCGTCTCGTTGTCGACGATCGTCACCGTCTGCGTCGCGCCGACCGTCACCCCGTCCAGTGCCGCCGTAATCTCAATCGTTTCGTTCGGATCGGGTGTCTCGTCAACCACTGCCCGCACCGTCGTCGACACCGTTGTCTGGCCTGCCGTCAGAGTCAGCGACTCGTCGTCCACGCTGTAGTCGGTTCCCTGGGTCGCTGAACCGTCGAAGCTCAACGTAAACGTCTGGTCGTCTGAGAACGTCACGCCGCCGGTACTCACCGTCACGGTCGCCGTGCCGTCAGGCTCAGCAATCGACTCCGGATTCACGGCAAGTGCGTACTGCGGCGCGTCGTTGTCCGTAATCTCCAGGCTCGCCACCGACACCGTCAGGTCGCCGTCTGTCGTGCCGCTTACCTTGACGGTCTCGTTATCCTCCGCCAGCGTGTCATTCGTCGGGGCGAATTCGAACGTCGCCGTACCGCTCCTGTCGTTGGCCGGAACCGTCAGCGTGAAGGAATCGACCGCCGCAAAATCGGTCCCCGCGGTCGCCGTGCCGCTGGCCACCGACACGTCAACCTCGGTCGCGTCGTCTCGTGGCAGGCTGTTCAGGGTTCCGGTTACGGTCACACTCGTCGTACCGGCGTCCTCGGACACCGCCGTGCGCGAAACCGACAGGGCGATGCTCGTCGATTCCACCTCATCGTCGGTAATGGTCAAAGACACGGCGTTGGGTGCCCCGACCCCCGTGGTCCCGCCGCCCAACGACCCCCTGATGAGGATCGTCTTGCTCGGTCCGCCGTCAAGGTTGTCCTCGGCCGTCACCGTTACGACGCCGGTACTGTCCCTGGAACCAGCCGCAATCGTCAGCGTCCGGTTCGCCGACAGCGTGAAGTCTCCCGCCACCGCCGGGTCCATCGGGTCCGCCGTGATAGTCAGCGTCACGTCCGCGCTGTGGACCTTGTTGAGTGACGCCGTGACCGTGCTGAAGCCGCCGTTCTCCGAGATCGTGTCCGGATTCAGATTGAGAGACGCCCTGGGACCCGATGGGCCGTCAATGAAATTGATGGTCATGGTGTCGGGCGATCCGGCAACCACGCCGTCCGGCAACGTGCCGAAGGTGACGACGACGCCGTGGCCTTCATCGACGCGGTCATCCTCATGCGCCCAGACCCCCAGCCCTGTACGAGTCTCATTCAGCCAGAACCTGGCCTCACCAGGACCGTGAAAGTCTATGCCTCGTCTTGCGCCGCCAAACGGCGTGGCCACCAGCGGTATCTTGAACTGGCCGCTGGCATCCACGACGGGGTCCAGCGTGCTGGGAGCAGCACTCAGGTAGACGCCGAATCCTGCGGCCTCGCCCTCGTGCACGCTGTCCGAGTCTCGCTCCAACCACACCGTGATCTGGTTATCCTGGGCCTGAGCTACCCCAGGAACGCCCAGCAGCACGGCAAGCGTCAAGATGGCGGCAATCGACAACCCCTCCGCGGCACTCCGGCGACCGCGTCTACCTGGCGTGGAGGTCTGCACGCAGGGTGTCTTTTTCGCTCGGAAATGCACACTCATGTTCGAGGTATCGGCGGGTGTGCAATAACGTGCAGCGAATATAAAGCGAAAATATGACAGAGCGGCGGCGAAAGCGATTTTGAGGAGATGACGGATGGCCAAGCAGAGGATGAACCTGTGGGCGTTCGTTGGCAGGTTGTTGGCGCAGGAGACCTCCGCAGCGGGGTCATAATGACGCAACGTGCCGGCCATTCCGGAGACGTTACCAAGCGGAGGGCGCCATGAACTGCCTGCGCAACCTCGTCGTCATCGCCGGTCTCGCCGTTGCTGCCGTCATGATCGCCACCGGTTTCGCAGCGGTCGCTCCCGTGGTCAGCGCCCAGGCGGAACCGGAAATCATCGTCCGCGGCGGTAACGTCTTCACCGGCGGGAGCCTGCGGGTGGCCGACATCCGCATCGTCGGCGAGACGATTGCCGAGATCGGGACGGGGCTCGCGGCGCGCGACGCGGACACGCAGGAGATTGACGCCGGCGGCCTGCAGGTACTGCCGGGCGGCATCGACCCCCATGTGCATCTCGGTGGCATCGGCATGGACGACTACACGTCCGGCTCGGCCGCGGCGCTCGCCGGCGGCATCACCACCATCTCGAACTTCGGCGGCGTCGCCGAGGGCGAGACGCCGGCCGAGACGCTGGCCCGGGCGATGCCGGACATCGAGGCGCAGACGATCGCGGACGTCATCTACCACCCCATCGTCTCCGACCCGGCCAGCGCCACGGCGGAATCGCTTGCGGCCCTCGCCGAGGCGGGCCAGACCACCGTCAAGGTGTTCATGGTGCGGCGCACGTTCGACGCCAACGCGCCTGGCTTCGTCTCGACGATGCACGCCGCGCGCGAGACCGGCGTGCTGATGATGATGCACTGCGAGGACGCCGCCATCGTGCAGACCACGGCCGCACGGATGCTCGCCGAGGGACGCGGTTCGCTGCGCTACTTTGCCGACGCCCGGCCAGTGGCGGCGGAGGTGGCCGCGACCCAGCGCGCGGTGGCGATGGCCGAGGCGACCGGCGCCCCCATCTACATCGTGCACCTGTCGTCCGAGCGCGCCCTGCGGGTCGCCGAGGCGGCGCAGCAGCGCGGGTTGCCGGTCTACGTCGAGACTCGCCCCATCTACCTGCACCTGACCCGCGCGCGGTTCGAGGGCGACACGCCGGGGCTGTACATCGGCCAGCCGCCGCTCCGCGAGCAGAGCGATGTCGACGCGCTCTGGGACGGCATCGCCCGCGGGACCATTCACGTGGTGGCCACCGACCACGTCGCGTACACGCGCGAGCAGAAACTCGATCCGTCGCAGAACGTCCTGCGGCACCGGGCCGGCATGAGCAACCTGCAGGTGATGCTGCCGATGCTCTACAGCGACGGCGTCGGCGAGGGGCGCATCTCGCTGGAGCGCTTCGTCGAGGTCACCTCGTCGAACCCCGCCCGTCTCTTCGGGCTGTATCCGCGCAAGGGGACCATCGCCGTCGGGTCCGACGCCGACCTCGTGCTGTGGGATCCCGACGAGCCGCGCACCATCCGTAACGAGGACATGTTCTCGAGCAGCGGTTATTCGATTCACGCGGGCCGCGAGGTGACCGGCTGGCCGCAGCTCACGATACGGCGCGGCGAGATCGTCTATCGAGACGGCGAGGTGGTGGGCGCCGCTGGCAGCGGCGAACTGGCGCGGCGCGAGCCGTGGCGGGAACCGCCCCTCTAGCCGCAGCACGCCGCCCAGGGCAATCTGGATGATGTTAGGCTGCCCGGAAAAGAGAATGCGCAAACCGACCCGCAGCCTGCTTGTCGTCCTTGCCGCGGCCGTGGCCTGCACGCCCGGTTCGCCGGATCTGCAAGAAGATCTGCGTGCCATCGAGGCGCTCAATCAGCACGACGTCGATGCCGTCCTTTCCAGCGATTTCGACGCGTTGATCTCGCAGTGGACGGAGGACTTCGTGTTGATCACCGAGGGTTCCGTCGTGCGCGGACGCAACGCCAACGCCGTCCTGATGGAAGGCGCCAGGGCGAGGGCCGACCTGCTGGAACCGGTGGAACACGTGCTGGACTTCGAGGAGACGATCGTCGCGGGGGACTATGCGTTCCAGTGGGGCACGTTTCGCTCCAGCACCCGGGCGCGCGAGTCCGGACAGGTGTTTTCCGGCGGCGGGAAGCTGCTGCGGATCCTGCAGCGCCAGGCCGACGGGTCGTGGAAGATGCATCGGACGATGACGGTGGCGGACCCCAGCGGCGGGTGATTGGACACAAGAGTGGAGTGCGCCCCGTAGCGTGGACAGGTTCAGGCTGCGGTTATGACAGGGCGGGGTGCATCCTGCACATGGGGAGAACATGCCCTTCGAAATCGTCGACAAACTCGTTGTGGCTATCGCATCGAGTGCCCTGTTTGATCTCGGAGAGGCAGACCAGGTTTTTACGGCGCAAGGTGAGGCAGCCTATCGCGAGTACCAGCGCAACCACGAGAATGACGTGCTTCAGCCCGGTGTCGCGTACGCGTTCGTCAAGCGGCTCCTTTCGTTCAATCTTTCTGAAGAGGATTCGCCTGTTGAAGTCGTTCTGTTGTCTCGGAACGACCCAGATACCGGTCTCCGCGTGTTCAATTCCATCGAGGACCACGGTATGGACATTACGCGCGCGGCGTTCCTCAACGGCAGCGCACCCTTTCAGTACATCCCTGCGTTTAACGCCAGTATCTTTCTGTCCGCCGACGCACGAAACGTGGAGGACGCAATCGTGGCTGGACACCCCGCAGGCCGTGTACTGAACAGCCTGACAAGTGACAACTCCGATGATCTGGAGCTTCGGGTGGCATTCGACTTCGATGGAGTCTTGGCTGACGGCGCAGCCGAGCAGGTGTTCCAGGCGAAGGGTCTCGAAGCGTTTCATCAATCCGAAACGAGACTAGCAACCACGCCTCACCGGGCCGGACCGCTGCAGGATCGGTTGCAGGACGACATCGTGATACCCTCGGGTTCCACGGTGCGGGTGGACTTCGAGTGGCAGGCGTCGAAGGCCGAGGCCAACTTCAGGAAACATGGTGTCGGCTTCGATGAAGCGTTTACCGTCTTCGCCGATCCGCTGGCGCGGATCTTCGACGACCCCGACCACTCGGCCGCCGAGTCACGGGAGATCATCGTCGGACACTCTACGCGACAACAGCTGCTGATCGTGAGTTTCACGGAGCGACGCCGCAAGACTCGGATCATCAGCGCCCGTCGTGCCACGAAACGGGAACGACATGACTACGAACAAGGCTTCGTCGACCACTGACACATCCGACGACCTGCGGGCGGAGTACGACCTGGACTACTCGCAGAGTCGCCCGAACCGTTTCGCGTCCGAGATGAGCGGTACGGTGGTGGCCGTCACCCTGGAACCCGACGTCGCCGCGGTCTTCGACACGTCCGAATCCGTAAACCGTGCTCTCCGTTCGGTGATGTCGGCGCGGCCGGCCGACGACCCGCGCGGTACACGGGGCGCGGGACGTTCGTAGAGAGATTCAACACGCACGTTCGACATCGGCCGCTCGCATCAGACCACTGGCTGGAGGAGGAGCATGCCGAGGAGGTCCGGAGGATGCTGGGGGGCGACCGACAATTGCCGCACCCGCTGGCCCACCGCTCGGCGCACGCGGCTGTGACTGTCACGCAATGCGCCGGCGCGATCGGCAAGGGGAGCGCGGAGTCCCTCTTCGAGCGCCGGCCAGGAATCCAGCGCCGAAGCGATCAGCTGTTGCTTTTCTGCAAGCGGCACGTTGGCGTCGGGCACGGCAGCCAGCAGCCCTAGCGCCTCGTCGTCCGGCAGCCATTCCGGTTGCGCGCCACGCGGCCCCCATTCCACGCCCCGCACCCACACTTCCTCGGAAAGGAGCGTCGCTCGCTCCGGTTGCTCCAACAGGTACCTGACGCGCAGCAGCAATATCGTTCGCAGCTTGGATACCGCCCGTGTCCGAACCACGCCGCACCGGACCGCCGTCGCGCCGTTCCCCTTCTCAAGTGCCTCCTCCATCAGGAAGCGGGCCAACGCCGCAACGAACGGGTGGTTGCGGCCGAGATACTCGGCGCCGTCGGGAGTCGGCCACGTGAAGCTGATCCGCCATGTGGGTCCTGCCGCAGGCGGTATCGCGAAACGAACCGCTGGTGGCATGCTCTCGCGCGAGATGGCGTCTACGGGGACACGAAACACGTCCGCCCGTCGGTCTGAAGTAATCCCCAGGGCGAGACGCTGGCCGGCGTCGAGCACGAAACGCCGGACGGCATCGGGGTCGCCGAGGACCTCGTCGGCCGCCTCCAGCTCCCGCCGCACCACCTCGGGCTTGATTGCCCGCTGCGGGTCGAACGCCTTGGCCTCGCGACGCGCCGCCAGGGCCGCCACCGCCGCAGCCGGGCTAGACATCACACAACCCAGCAGCGCCAGAGCACCCCAGTAGCGAACTCGCCGTCGGCGCTCGTCCAGATGCTGCCCGGTGGTGACGACCTCTTCGCAGAAGTCATAGGTGCGGCTGAAGAGCTCCCGATAGGCGCTGGACAGCGGGTAGGTCTTGTCGTCAGATTCGCGGGTCGGAAAGCAGCGACTGCCTTCCCACTGATTCTCGATGTCGCGCCGCGTCCGCTGCACGTAGTGGTGCGCGAGTTCGATACGCCGCGGTTCGTCGAGCGACGACGTGTCCCACTCGCCGAACGCCGGCCGAAGCAGCGCGAGCAGCGAACGAAATGCCTGCTCGATATCGGTCCCACGGGCACGTTCCGAGCTGGTCTCTCACCCGCCAAGTCGCCGGCAAGACGGTTACGCGCATCATTCCCCCTGACGCCGTGGCGCAGACCCAGGCGCAGCTCGCCGAGTGCCAACGCTTGCGCCGACTCACCGGGGAGTTGATCGAGGTCAGCGATGCGCTGTGCCAGACCCGGTGTCAAGCGACGTCCAGTCTTACGCACTAAGGCGACACCCAGTCTTACGCAGTTTCTCCTTCAGAAGTGGACTCGGCCCGGGTGTGAGGAATTGGGCATGACGGCGGTCTGCCGCTATCTCAGACTGCACGTCACCGGTGCGATCTTTATGAGGCACGGCGGGTGAGGTTTTCAAATGAGGCAACACGAGCAGCCAAAGTAGTTGACGCTGAACACAGGTCCGTCGGCGAGATTACGGTCGATCGGGGACCGCGACCGGCGGCGTGCCCGCGGTGAGTCCGCCGCGGCGCCTGCGCTATCGGTTAGCCTGGGGTCGGCGTTGGATATCATGCGTGTACAGGCGAGTGGTCGACTACGGCCCGGGTACGACCGATACCGACGGATTCCTGGAGGCGTAATGAAGAGACACGATTTCACCGGTGTCGCCATCGTCGCTCTTGGCCTGCTCCTTGCCGGGATACCGGCGCACGCTCAGACGCGGCCGCCGACGGAGGGGCCGGCCGTCGACGGGTCGCCGGCGTGGTTTCTGCAGGGGTCGTTTCCTGATCCGGGTGGACTGACGATCGTCGATGCGGATGGACAGGTCGCGACAGTCCCTCGCAGCGAGGCCCAGGGCTACAGTACGACCGCTGGCGGAACACCGAGGTGCACTCACTCGCCTGTCTGCGGCAAGCGGGATGGCCGCCGACGCCAGTCACTGCAGCGCGTGCAGTGGGAACAGACGCTGGGCTATACCTTCACGTATCCCTACAGGTTGCCGCCCGGCTTCGGCGGCGTCTCGGCGGTAGCCCTCGATTCGAAAGACAACCTCTGGGTCTTTCAGCGCGCCCCGGCGGGAAAGCCGCAGCTCTTCAAGTTCGATCGGGACTACAACCTCGTCCTCGAGGTCGGCCCGAACGTGATTGGCTACCAGGACAAGGCGCACGGCATGGCCGTGGATGCGGAGGACAACGTCTGGATCACCGCCACGAACGGCGCCACCGTGATGAAGCTCAGTCCCGAGGGCGAGCTTCTGCTGACCATCGGCGAGGCGGGACGCCGGGGAGACTGGGACGAAGCCAGGGGACAGAGGCTGCTCTGGCAGCCGGTGATGGTCGCCTTCGCGCCGAACGGTGACGTCTATATCGCCCAGGGACATGGGAACGAGAGCCCCAACGACACCGCTGCCGATGATCCGGCCAACAACGTCGGCGCCTCGCGGATTCTGCACCTTGACAGCAACGGGAACTACGTCAACCAGTGGTTCGGCAACGAGGTCGGCCCGGGGAAATTCAACTCGGCCCACGGGCTCGCCGTCGATCCCACGAACGGCGATGTCTGGATCGGCGACCGCGAGGACTACCGTATCGTGATCTATTCGGCCGACGGCAGGTCCCTCAGGACGCTGCAGATGAGAAACCTCGTCTGCGCCCTGTACTTCGACTCGCACGGCCAGCCATGGATGGCAAGCGGTCAGGATGGTCAGTTCCTCAAGCTGGACCGGGCCGGCAAGGTGCTCGGCGCGATCGGCAACGGCATGGGGATAGGGACCGGACAGTTCACCGAAGCCAGCTACTGGGTCATGGACAGGCACGACAATCTCTATGCGGGCGACACGAGCGTCGGCCGCGTCACCAGGATGGTCGCTCCCGGACAGAGGTGACGAACTCGTCGTCGCGGCCGTGATGTCGTCCATTCAACCGCGGCTGGAGCGGATCGCCCGGCACGCCCTGCAGTAGATCGGCGAATGGACCTCTGACCCGGCGAGGCGCTGCCGGGTCGGTCTCGGAATGCATGTACGAGACTTTTCGTATTGACATTTCTACGAACCATTTCGTATCCTCGTGTCTACGAACTCATTCGTAGGATTACACCATGACCGCCCGCCGCCGACCGACCGATGCCGAGCTCGCGATTCTGCGCGTCCTGTGGGACCGGGGACCCAGCACGGTCCGGAACGTCGCGGAGGAAATGGGGCGGGAGGGCGCGTACACGACCGTGTTGAAGCTGCTGCAGATCATGACCGGGAAGCGGCTGGTGCGCCGCGACGAATCCGCGCGCACGCACGTGTACCGGGCGGCCCGCTCCGAGCGCGCAACGCAGCGCGAGCTCGTGCGTGATCTGGCGGACCGGGCATTCGGGGGATCGGCGGCCCGCCTGGTGATGCAGGCGCTGGCTGCAAAGAAGGCCTCGCCCGAGGAGCTCGCGGAGATCCGCGAGTTGCTGGCCGAGCAGGCACGGAAGCGGGAGGGAGCGCGATGAGAGACTGGATCGAGATTCCCGGCTGGACGTTGCTGCACTTCGTGTGGCAGGGCGCCCTCCTCGGCCTTGCCGTCGCCGGCGTCCTGTGGCTCTGCCGGCGCCGCTCGTCCAACGCGCGGTACGCCGTCGCGTGCGCTGGTCTGGCGGTGCTGCTCGCCGCTCCCATGGTGACGGCGACGGTCCTCTGGCAGGCGGAGCATACGAGCGAGCCCTTCGAGCGTGCGGATCGAGCTGCGGCCCGTGAACTCGGAAACGGTTCGACGGTCGACAACGCACTCGTCGTCCGCGACTCGGTGGACGCGGTCCACGCGCGTCTTGCCGCGGCGCTGCCGGCGGTCGTGGCGATATGGCTCGCCGGGGTCTCGCTGCTGCTGGTGCGGATGGGCGGCGGACTCTGGCGCGTGCACCGGCTGCATGAAGCCGGACTCGCCGCGCCGGTCTCGCGCTGGCAGGAGGCGGCGGCGCGGCTGGCGTCACGCCTCGGCCTCGTGGACGCCGTGCGCGTCGTAGAGTCGCGTCTGGTCGGCACGCCGACCGTCATCGGCTGGATGCGGCCGATCGTCCTGCTGCCGGTGGCCGCTCTCGCCAACCTGACGCCGGGGCAGATCGAGGCGATTCTGGCGCACGAGCTGGCCCACATCCGCCGGCACGACTACCTGGTCAACCTGCTGCAGTCGCTGGGGGAGACGGTCCTCTTCTACCACCCGGCCGTCTGGTGGGTGTCGGGCCGGATTCGGACCGAGCGGGAACACTGCTGCGACGACGTAGCGGTCCGGGTGAGCGGCGACCGCGTGGGCTACGCCTCGGCGCTCGCCACCCTCGAGGAGTGGCGCGAAGGTGCGGTGGCGCCGGCGCTCGGCGCGGGCGACGGCATTCTCGACGGACGGATTCGGCGGATACTGGATCGGCCCTGCGACGCCCGCCCTGGTCTTCACAGACGGGTTGCGGCATGGGCTCTGGCGCTGCTGCTGTGCGCGGGAATCGGCGCCGCCGTATGGCCGCGGCACGGTGTGGCCCACGCCACCCGGGCCGCGGGGACGGGTGCGGAACAGCGCACACAGGCGCCCGGCTCGGCCGCGGCGGTCGAGTGGCAGGTGTCAGAGACGGAGCATTTCGAGATCTACTACGGCGCCCCGCTGGCGGACGACGTCGACCGCGTCGAGGCGGCGGCGGAGCAGGCGTATCGGCGGGTGAGCGGGCTTCTCGCCGAAGATCTGCTGTTCATGACGCCGCTGATCCTCTTTGGCACGCGCGAGGAGTTCGAGCGGCAGGGCGTTGTCCCCGGGGCAGATCTGACCGGGATCAGTTCCTTCTCGGAACCGGTGCGCAACCGGATCGTGGTGCTCGTCGAGGAGTGGGGCGACGACCTCGTTCAGCGGCTCGCTCACGAGCTGACCCATGTGTTCGCCTTCCAGGCGATTCCGCGCTCGGGGGAGGTCAGGGTCGGAGTTCCCCTCTGGTTCGACGAAGGGCTCGCGGACTACGCGGCGGGAACATGGTCGGACACCGACTTGGCAATCCTGCGCAGCTTGGTCGCGTCCGGCAATCTCCCGCCGCTGTCCACTGTCGATTCTCTCGTCTGGTTCCCTGATCTGCGCGTCGTGTATGCCCTCGGGCACGCCGCGTTCGACTTCGTCGCGGCCGAGTGGGGTCAGGCGGCAGTCGGCGCGTTCATGCACGCGTTCGGACCCGAAGCACGCACCGCCGCTCCCTTCCGGGACGCGCTTGGAATGACGCCGGGGACGTTCGACGCCGCGTTCGCGGACTATCTTCGGAGCCGGTTCGGTCCGATCCGGTGAACCGGCCGCGATGGTGCCACGAGGGGCGCAGGGCGCCGTCGCAGCGTGTCGGGACTGTTCACCATGCGCCGATCGAGCGCGCGATTCGTACCGCGTAATCGGGCCAGCATGGGTGACGTGCAGGCAATAGGCGATGAACGAGACGAAGAGGAGAGTCTCATCACCGCCTACGAGGCTCTCCCGAGCTTCTTCTCGTCCTGCTGCGCGTGCCAAAGTTCCCAGTCTGCCTGGAGCCCCATCCAGAATTCGGCGGTCGTGCCGAACAGCCTGCCGAGCCGCAGGGCCGCCCGGGCGGTGATTCCGCGCCTGCCCTTCACGAGCTCGTTCACCCGGTTGACCGGCAGTTCCATCCGGCGCGCGGCCTCCGCCTGGCTCATGTCGCTCGGCTTCAAGAACTCCTCGAGCAGTATTTCGCCTGGGTGCGGCGGTGGCGCGTTCTGCGGCAAGCCGGTGTCCGGGATCTCGCCCGGTCGTCGCGTTCGCTTCGGCATGATCGACTCCCTTAGTGATAGTTCTCGCAGCGCACCATGTAGGCGTGGCCGTCCGTGAACTCGAAAGTGATCCGATGCTGGTCGTTCACTCGGATGCTGTAGCGGCCCGCGCGGTCACCCTTCAGGGGTTCCAGTCGGTTCCCGGCCGGGATGCGCAGGTCAGACAGTTGGCGAGCATTGCGGACGGCCGCGAGCTTGCGCCGGACGACCGGCCAGATCGCACGCGGAATCTGGCGGGCGGCCTTGCTGTTTATGCCGTCCCAGATGTCCTTGGTGCCCTGGTCGCTCCAACTGCGAATCACCAGGACAATATACACACATACTGTAAATGTGTAAATTATTGACGGTTGAGCGCCGCAACGGTGTCGAAGGGGGTAGGATGCCCGAGGGGTGACGCGATGGCTCTTGTTTGTCCGAGAGAGGATACTGCATCAACGTTCCCCAGTGCCTATTCCCATGTGCTGGTGGCCTTGAGCACCGGAACTACCGTGACGTGAGCACTGCATGGGTCCCCTTGTTCAAGACATCAGGTTGGCGTTTCGCGTTCTGCTCGCGAACCGTGGGTTTGCCGCGGCGACCCTGCTGACGGTGGCCCTTGGCGTTGGGGGCACGACCGCTGTTTTCTCGGTCGTCTACGGCGTTCTGCTGCGTCCGCTCCCATACGATGAATCCGAGCGCCTGGTCCGGCTGTGGGAGGTGCATCCCGGCGCGACCGCGCCGTTCAGGGAGGCCGTGCTTGGCGTCCCGACGTATCGCGCCTGGTCGACCTCATCCGAGAGCCTGGACGCGATCGGCAGCTACTACACCGACGAGTTCGACGTGACGGGCGCGGGCGCCGCTCGACGCGTGCGAGGCGTACAGGTCACGCCGTCGTTGTTCCGAGTGCTTCGGGCGATGCCGGCCGTCGGTCGCCTCTTCAATGAGGCCGACGCGGAACGTGGGGCCGCCCCGGTCGTGGTGTTGGCGTACACCACGTGGCAGGAGCGCTTTGGCGGCGATCCGAACGTCATTGACAGGAGACTGACCATCGATGGTGTCGACCATCGGATCGTCGGTGTCGTACCTCCCGGGTTCTCGTTTCCGCGACCCATGGTGGCAGCGGAGGGCCGAAGCGAGGTCGGACTGTATACACCGTTCACGGTGCCCGAGGTCGATCCGGAAGCCAAGGTTATCGGAGTCGTCCAGGCCATCGCGCGGTTGGCTGATACCGCGACCGCGATTGAGGCTGAGGTTGAGGGGACGGCCCATGCACGGGGCGTCGGCCGTCCTTTCGCCGACGTGGTGTTCGGAGAGGGGGCGCCAGAGGAGGTTCGAGTGCGTTCGATGGTGGAACAGATGACCGCGAACGTGCGTCCGGCACTCTTGCTCCTTGTCGTCGGCGCGGGCCTGGTGCTGGCGATCGCATGCGCCAACGTCACCAACCTGTTGCTCTCGCGCGTGAGCACTCGAGCTCGCGAATTTGCGACTCGCGCGGCGCTTGGTGCGGGCCGCCGCCGTGTGCTGCAGCAGATCGTGACCGAGAGCGTCGTGTTTTCGCTGGTTGGTGGAGTCCTGGGCTTGTTCGTGGGGTGGGTGTTCACCACCGCGGTTCGATCGTTGGCTCCTGCGGACTTCCCGCGTCTTCAGGACATTCGAATCGATATGTGGTTTCTTGCCGCGGGTGCCGTCGCGGCGGTCTTCGTAGGTTCGATCGTAGGGGTTCTCCCCGCGCTGCGACAGACCGGCGTCGACCTCGTCAGCGCGATCCAGGTTGGCGGTATCCGCAGTATGGGAAACGCTGGTCGACGGTTGCGAGAGACGCTCGTGGTGGTCGAAGTCGCCCTGGCCATTGTCTTGCTCGTGGGTGGAGCGCACCTGGCGCGCAGTTTCGTGACGCTGCTGAGTGTTGACGCCGGATTCGACGCCGCCAATGTGTTGGTCGCTGACATCCATGTCCCGGAGGGCAATCACCAGACGCGGGGTGAGGAACTCGCGGTCGCCACGCTGGAGCGTCTTCGCGAGGTGCCGCGAGTGGTGGTAGCCGGTGCCGGCAACATGACGCCCCATGGCAGTCTCCTCTACAGTTCGGGATTTCGGCTTCCCGGTATGACGACGCGCGACGGAGCGCCACTGGTCGCGACGGCGCTGCATTCAGTGATCACGCCGGGTTTTGCGGAGGCGCTGAACATGCGGCTGCTGGCCGGACGCTTCTTGACGATAGACGACACGACCTCGCCGATCATCGCGATGCTGGTCAATGAGGCGTTCGTGAACGCGTACTTCAACGATGGCCGGCCAGCGGTCGGGCGACTGTTTTCGGGGATGTTCGCAGGCATGCTTGGGAGAGACGATGCGGCCGTCGAGGTGGTCGGGGTCGTCCAGGACGTGCTGCTGCGCAGCCTGGACCAGGCACCGCAACCGCAGATCTATGTGCCCTATCAGCCCGTGGTGAAAGCCCCGCTGCATTCGATCGGCGCTGCATCCCGCGTGGCGGCGTTGCTCCTCGGTCACAAATGCCCCAATTTGCTCCCTCGTCGCGCCTTGCCACGCGGGCGCAGCGCCAATCTCGGTGCAACGCGGGGTTTCACCACGGACTGCTATGGGGTGGGATTCGACATTCGCTATGCCACGCTCGTCCTCAAGACTGACGGCGAGCCGGCAACGTCTGCGCCGGTGGTGACCAGCATCATCCAGCAGCTTGATCCCCTCGCCACCCTCGGGCAAATGGGACCATTGACCGACAAGGTCAGCACTGCCGTCGCAGGACCACGTTTCACGGCGTTCGTCATCGGGGCGTTCGCGCTGCTCGCACTGTTGCTCGCCACCGCCGGCCTTTACGGCGTGCTTTCTTTTGGCGTCACTCAGCGTCGGCGGGAAATTGCCGTACGGGCGGCACTGGGAGCCACACCACGCGACCTCGTCGTGATGGTCCTCAAACAGGGGATGACCGTAACGGTGATTGGCCTGGCCATCGGCTTGGGAGGCTCGATCGTCGCGTCCTGGGCGCTGGCCAGCGTCCTGTTCGGGGTCGAAGCGCTCGACGGCGCGGCGTTCATCGTACCCTCCGCGGTCGTGCTCGTGGTCGCCGCCGCCTCGTGTTACCTGCCGGCACGGCGTGCCGCGGCCATCGAGCCGGCGGAGGTGCTGGTCTCGGAATAGCGGTCATGCGATGAGTGACAAGTCGGACGTGCGAACCACGGCCTGTCAAAACCACGGGCTGCTAAGGGGCGCACTCCACGCAGTTGGGGACTCTTGAATGACCGTTGACATTTGAAGAACCACGCCGCGGGGACTATGCTGCGACTACATATGGGGGCACAAATGAGCAAATCTGGCCGCCGGCGCGACACGGCCACTTCATCCCGGCGCAACTTCCTGAAGTCTGCCGCAGGTTTGGCGGCGGGCGCCGTCCTGACACGAACATCGCTCGGAGCGCAGGGTGCGCCCGCCGCCGCGACTCAAGGTTCCGCGTTCCAGCGAATCAACCGGCCGTTCATGATCACGCCGGACCAGGCCTTGGAGTGGGCTTCGTTCAAGGCCAGGGGAGGTCCAACGTACGCGGGCAGCGTGGGAGGGAAGCGGTACGTGGACTTCCTGCTCTCGAAATCGCAGGAATTCGGCCTCATGGATATCGAGTCCATCGACGTGACGTACGACCACTACGTCGTGGACGATTGGGAGGACCGGCGGACTCACGTCTACGACTCGGGCGTGGCCGTGGAGAAGCTCGTCACCGACGGGACGCCGGTGCCGGTCGTCGCATCATACGGCATGACGTCGGGCTCCACGCCGCCCGAAGGGATCACGGCACCCATGCTGTATTACGACCCGGCGCAGCCGCCCTCGGATGAGCAGATTGCGGGGAAGATTCTCGTCTTCCAGACGGCGCAATATCCGGATCCCCCGTACGACGACCGCTTCCTCGACAACTACACGCTGTCGGACTACGAATGGCGTTCGCCAGGCAAGTGGCACCCGCTATTCACCCCGCCACCCGCTAGCGTGACCAGTTCCTACCATTCCCGTTGGGTTTGGGGTCAGCTCGGCCGTTTCGCCGCGGCCGGCATCAAGGGACGCGCTGCGGGCATCGTCGTCGTGTACGACCTGTCACCGGGGGCGGCATTCGGCCTGCTGCAGCGGAGCGTGTACACGGTGGACGGGAGCGTAACGGCCGACGCCGAGTACATCAACTGTCCCACGCTCACGCTCGATCGCGTCAACGGAGCAAAGGTGCTGGTGGACGCGAAGGCGGGCAAGACGGCTAACTTGACGCTGATTGCCCGCTTCCAGCGGGACACCGGCAAGGCCTTCATCGGCTATTTGCCGGGCAAGAACTACGGCACGCCAGCCGACGAGCAAGTCCTGCTCGCCAGCCACACCGACTCCATGTCCCTGGTTCAGGAGAACGGCGGTCTGGGCCTGCTCGGCATCATGTCCTATTTCAATCACATCCCGCGGGCGTCGCGGCCACGCACGATGGTCTTCTACGTCGACTGCCGGCACTTCATGCCGGGCGGCGAACGCGCCTGGCCGCAGTACGACTACTACAAGCTCCACCCCGAGCGCCTGAAGTCGATCGTGGCGACCGTAGGCATGGAGCACATGGGCGGCCGACAGACGATCGAAGTCGGGCCCGGCGGGAACGAGTACGTCTACTCCAAGGAACGCCCGGAAGACGGCGGCGTCATCACCAGTCTAATCGACGTCAACAACAACAACCTCTGGCTCATCGAGGCCGTCGCGAGAGCCGCCACCGACAACCACTGGCCCAGGGTCGACGTGAAGGCGCGCAGCGTGGAACGTGGCGTCAACGGCGGGTTTCAAGGGCGCGTCAAGAGTCCGATGAACAAGGGAAGGGAATTCGGCGTTCCCGGAGTCGGGCTTGCCGGCGATTGGCCCGGCGGCTGGACGCAATCCTATGCCAAGTTCGACACGGAAGCCGGAGCGCACGGATTCGACGAGAACTATTTCGTTCAGCAGGTGGCCGGCTTGTCCCAGATGGCGGGCGAATTCATGCTGGTCAAGCCCTTGGTCATCGATCTGGGATGGGGCGATCTCAAGGCGGCCTTGACCACCCTTCCGGACTCGGGCTTCGCGGCTCCGCCCGCTGCGGCGACGTCGCGGCAGACGCTCGTGAATCAGTACGTCGCCGCCTTCCGACAGGTGGAAGCCGGCGCGCTCGACGAGGCCAAGACCGCCCTGAACCAGCTGGCGGCCACGATTTCAACGTCTGTCGCAACTGATAGCCAGCCCGCTCTGAACGAGCTGGTGGACGGGCAGCTGGAGAAGCTGTCCTAGCAGCCCGTGGCAAAAGCCCCGCTGCATTCGATCGGCGCTGCATCCCGCCTGGACTTCGTTGTTCCTCGGTCACATATGCCCAATATGCTACCTCGTCACGCCTTGCCACGCGGGCGCCTCGCCACGCTCGGTGCTACGCGCGGTTTCACCACGGGCTCCTAGCAGCCCGTGGTGAAAGTCCCCCATTCCAGGGATCGACATGATCGGTCCTGTGTCCTACACTGTCGTGCATGGCGATGGGGACAAGCCGCGGTCGAACGCGGCAAGCGACGATGTGGGTGCCCACGGCGGATCTGCCGAAGAGCGCGGGGCACCCGTTTTACGAGCGGCTGAATCGGGTGCTCGACGAGGCGGGGTTCGATGCGTTCGTGGAAGCGCAGTGCGCATCGTTCTACGCGGACGGGGTCGGTCGGCCGAGTCTGGCGCCGGGCCGGTATTTCCGGCTGCTGTTGCTCGGCTACTTCGAAGGGCTGGATTCGGAACGGGCAATCGCGTGGCGCGCCGCCGACTCTCTGAGCATTCGCACGTTTCTGGACTTCGCCCTCCACGAGGCCCCGCCGGACCACTCGACGCTGTCGCGCACCCGTCGCCTGATTGACCTCGAGACCCACCAGGCGGTGTTTACCTGGGTGTTGCAGCGACTGGCCGACGCCTCGCTGGTGGTGGGGCGCACGGTGGGGATCGATGCCACGACGCTGGAAGCCAATGCGGCGATGCGGAGCATCGTGCGACGGGACACGGGCGAGAGCTACGACGCATTTCTGACCCGGCTGGCCGAGGCGTCCGGCCTCTCGACGCCGACGCGCGCCGAGTTGGCCCGGTTCGACCGGACCCGCAAGAAGAAGGGCTCGAACGCGGACTGGACCCACCCGCACGATCCGGACGCGAAGATCGCCAAGATGAAGGACGGCCGCACGCATCTGGCGCACACCGCCGAGCATGCGGTCGACCTGGAAACAGGCGCCATCGTGGGCGTGACGGTGCAGGACGCGAGTGCGGGCGACACGACGACCCTGGTCGACACGCTCGTCACGGCTGCCGAGCAGGTCGAGGCGGTCGGCGCGCCGGGGATCGCGGAGGTCGTGGCCGACAAGGGGTATCACAGTAACGAGACGATGGTCGGGTTTGCGGCCATCGGCGTCCGCAGCTACGTCTCGGAGCCGGACCGCGGCCGACGGCACTGGAAGGGCCAGGCGGCCGCGCGGGACGCGGTGTATGCCAACCGCCGGCGGATCCGAGGCGCACGCGGGAAACGGCTGCTGCGGCAGCGGGGCGAGCTGGTGGAACGGCCCAACGCGCATCTCTACGAGACCGGCCGGATGCGCCGCGTGCATCTGCGCGGGCATCCCAACGTCCTGAAACGGCTGCTCGTCCAGGTCTGCGGCGTCAATCTCGGGTTGCTCATGCGGCACTTGACGGGTGTGGGCACGCCGCGGAGCCTCCAGGGCCGCGCGGCGGCGCGTCTTGGCGCGCTGATCGGCCTCCTGAGCGGCTGCTGGGGGCGTGTGCGGCGCTTCTGGGCCCCGGAGCGCCATGATCGGCCGGATTCGTCGTGGGATGGTCCGGCGACACGCCAATACGGACACGCGATTCTCGATTGACAATCAGCCCCTTCTGCCACGGGCTGCTAGCCCGACTTCGCCAACTGGGCACCAAGAAACCTGTAACTCATTGATTTAAAAGAGTCGCCTCCCCAAAGGTCGGCACTACACGACGCTGCGCGGAGGGCGTGGTGGGACGTGGTGTCAGGTCGTGAGGCGTGGCGCGGGCTGTGTCGGCAGTTGCAGATTGAGTTGGTGCAGCAGCAGAGCGTGCTCCGCATTCGGCCGGGTATGGCGCGGCAGGACGAGATGCCGGCCATCGGTCGTCGGCAGATGCACATCGACCATCTGGAGGGTGGCGAACGTCTCCAGGATGGCGCGCGGGGTCAGGCCGGGGGCGTGCGGCCGAGCCAGGTTCTTCAGGGTGACGTGCAGGCAATAGGCGATGAACGAGACGAAGAGGTGCGCCTCGATGCGGGCTTCGCGCTGATGGAAGACCGGGCGGATCGCGAGGTCGTGCTTGAGCTCCTTGAAGGCCTGTTCGATCTCGGTGAGCTGCATATAGTACTGCCAGAGCGTCGCGGGGTCTTCGTCGGTCAGGTTCGAGCGCAACAGGTAGCGACCCTCACGGCGGCGAACCTGGCGGAGCCGGTCCCGCCGCAGGCGGACGGTGAAGGTCTGCGGGGTGACCGCCTCGCCGGGGGCGGGCACGCCGATGTCGACCAACGCCCAGGCCCGGCCGGCGGCCTGTTTGGCGGCGCCGAGCTTGAGCAGCAACTGATCACGGGTATTGGTTTGCCGCTGTAACTCGCCGAGCCGTTGCCACAGGGTCTTCAACCGCCGCCGGCGCATGCCGCGTTCCTTCAGCCGCCGCTGGGCACTCCGGACCAGAATGTAGAGTTCTCCCTCCTCGGCGAGGAGCTTGACCGTGACCGACGGCCGCACCGCCTGCCAGGGCTGCGCCAGGAACGCCTGCTCCAGCCGCGTCAGGCGGCCCTTGGGGGTGCCCACCAGGTAGCGCACCGGCGCGTCACCCGCGCGCATGGCCGCCAAGGTGGCTTCGGTGGGGATGCCGCGGTCCATGATCCAGACCCGATCGGACCGGCCGTATTGCTGTTCGATCTGTTCCAGAAAGCCGGCCAGCGTGGTCTGATCCGTCGTGTTGCCCGGCATCACCTCGTAGGCCAGCGGGAAGCCGTCCGGGGTCACGATCAGCGCGATCACCACCTGCACGCAATCCGACCGCTTGTCCCGGCTGTAGCCGAACCGGCGCTTGTCGTCGAAGGGCGGGTCGCTCTCAAAGTAGGTGCTGGTCAGGTCATACAGCAGGACATCGAAGCGGGCGTCGAACAGCGTGGTCCACCGCGCCCGCAGAAACGAGAAGAACGCCCGCTTGTGCGCGACCAGCTTGTCCAGGCAGCGGTACAACGTGTTGCTGGCCAGGACCCGGTCGGTCCCCAGCAGATCGCGCAACGCGCTGTGCTGGTACCAGTGCCGGTGCAGCCGCCAGTCGCTCCCCGGATCGATGAGCCGGTAGCAGACTTGCACCTTCAACACGTCCAGCCACCGCGTCCCTTTCCGACTCGGCGGCAAGCGCGGCCCCCAGAACCGGTCCAACTCCAGCCGATCCCACACGGTCAGCGCCAGCCAGCACGCGCCCCATTGGCGGGGGTCGCGCACCTGCACGTCCGTGACCCGGATCTGCACCACCTCACAGTCCAGCACCGGCGCCGCACGGTCCGCGGGAAACAGCGCCAACTGCCGCGCGCCCGCCGTCTCGTCCAGCACTGCAATCGAGCGGCACCACGCCGCGCGCTGACTGTCGTTGATCTCCCCGAGATAGAGCACCTGGCGCTGCACGACCCGGCCCCCGCGGACGCGCACGTTCTCCACCACGCTCCAGTAGCGGTGCTCCTTGCCGTCCTTGCGGCGCATCTTGCAGCGCACGAACATGCGTCGATCGTCCGTGTATGCGACCCGTCAATCAAGGGGGTAGGTCGGCACTACACGGGGTTTTGGCAGGCCACGAACGCGGAACCCCCCGGTTTTGCTGGCACACCGGTGCGGGCGAGGCGGGAAACCCCGTGAAATTAGTCGGAAATCACACCGAGTTGGCGAAGTCGGGCTAGCCGCGGGGGGCAGCATCGTCGACCACATACCAAACGGCCCTGTGGGCGGCCTGGGTCTCAGCGGAAGTGCCGTTTCGCGAATGCCCGTCCCGAGCCGCTCTTCAGATACCGCTCGAAGTCGCGGGCGTGGGCCGCGTCATCGAACCAGATCGCGGTAACGACACGCCACGGTCGATGCTTCGCAGTGTGCGTCGACCGGCCTGCGTTGTGGGCGGCCAGCCGGCGTCGCAGATTCTGCGTCAGGCCGACGTAGTGCTGCTGCGGGTGTTGCTCGGACCGGAGGAGATAGACGATGTTGCGGCCGGGCATGCACGTGCAACGTGCTGGGCCTGATCCGTTTCGGTGGACAGGTTGGCTACGCCGGGTGATGGTATCGCCTTTCGTGATTGGTGGAGAGTAATGAGGGCTGTGGTCGCTGTGGGTTGTGATTCTGCCAACCTACCGCCGCACGTCGGATTCGTGTTCGAATGGATTCAAGAGATCGACCCCGAGCTGGTCAAAATCGCGCACGTTGCGAGTCACGACCGTCAGCCGATGCACCAAGGCCGTCGCGGCGATCATGGCATCCTCCAGTTCCTCCGCCTTGGCGAGATCCTGCTCGCGGGTGAGTTCGATGCCCGCTTGGATCTCCCCGACCGTTACCGCGGACAGCAACAGCTCATCGGCGGCCACCTGTTCAATCCACCCGACGACGGCCGGATGCGGATGGGGGCGGCGCAGTTCCGATACAACGTTGGTATCAAGCAGATACACGGGCTTACTCGAAGCTCGGAGACAGGCGGTGGCGATGCCGTGGCCGCGGTGGCGTCAGTGCGTCGGTGCGCGCCTCCGGGGCCAGCAGCAGTTCCTTGAGATCCGGCCGAGCCCGCTTCTCCAGTCGCCGCCACTCGTCAATAGGCACCAGCACGGCCGCCTCCACGCCCCGCCTGGTCACGATCTGTGGCCCTTCGGTGAGACTCGTTTCGAGCAACTCGCTGAAGCGCGCCTTGGCATCCTGTACCTGCCATGTCTTGCTCATGCCGCGTCACCTCCGTCGAAGAATGACTAGACGTCACACTAGTCTAGTGCTGCGCCACGACTAAAGATTAGGGCACGCGGAACCGATAGAGTTCCCGTGCAGAAAAAGTATATCGTCCGACTCACCGACCAGGAACGCGAGGTCTGTCAACAGACAGTCCGGAAGCTCAACGGCAGCAACGAGAAGGTGCGCCGTGCTCAGATCCTCTTGAAGGCCGATGCGGACGGACCGGCGTGGACCGACCAGCAGATCGCCGACGCCTTGTCGTGCCGCACCAAGACCGTTGAAAACATTCGCCAACGATGCGTACTGGAAGGATTCGAGCGGGCGCTGGAACGCAAACGACGGCCGTCGCCCCCGGTCCCCAAGCTGCTCGACGGCGAGCAGGAGGCGCAGGTCATCGCCCTGCGTCTGGGGCCGCCCCCGAAGGGCTATGCCAACTGGTCGTTGCGGCTACTGGCGCGCCGGGTCGTCGAGCTGGAGGTCGTCGAGTCGGTCAGCCACGAGACCATCCGGCGCACGCTAAAAAAAACGGGATGACCCGGCGGAAAATCGAGTACTGGGTGATCCCGCCGGAGGCCGACGCCGAGTTCGTGGCGCACATGGAGCAGGTCTTGGACACCTATGCGCAACCGTACGACCCGGCTTGCCCGGTCGTGTGCATGGATGAGCAGCCGGTGCAACTGGTCAAGGAAACGCGCCCGCCGATGGCCGCCACGCTAGCGCGGCCCCGCCGCGTCGACTACGAGTACGAACGGGCCGGCACGGCCTCGGTCTTCCTGTTCAGCGAGCCGCTGGCGTGTTGGCGGCGGGCGACGGCGCGGGCCCGGCGGACGAAGGCGGACTGGGCGGTGGAGGTCGCCGACCTGTTGGAGGGCCGCTACGCCGACTGCCCGAAAGTCACCCTGGTGTGCGACAACCTCAACACGCACACGCCCGGCGCCTTCTACGAGGTGTTCGAGCCGGCCCGGGCTCGGGAACTGGTTCGTCGCCTGGAGTTCTGCTACACCCCGAAGCACGGGAGCTGGCTGAACATCGCCGAGAACGAACTGAGTTCGATGACGCGCCAATGCCTGCATGGCCGCCGCATCGGCGACCTCGAGACGCTGCACGGCGAAGTGTCGGCGTGGTCCACCGACGTCACTGCTACGCAACGCGGTGTCGACTGGCAGATGCAGGTCGACGATGCGCGCCGTAAACTCAAGTCCGTCTATCCTAACATTTTGACGTGACGCAGCACTAGCTTGTTTCGTGCCCACGCGTCGGTGCGACGCGGCCATGGATGTGAACGGGGGTGTGAGATGGGCTGGCTCACAGACATCGTTGTCCGCCGACTTCTCGCCGATCCAGTCGGCCCTCGCCTTGCTGCATCTCTCTTGCGGTTTTTGTTCGCTATTGTCCCGGGGTGCGGAAGCCCACCGCCCCGGAGCAGCTGTACATTGATTTCGACGGCTTCTTTGCCGCGTGCGAAGAACAGGCCGACCGCCAGTTGCAGGGCCGGGCCCGGGGGGTCATCCCGTTCGCGGGGGCCGTCCATAGCTGCGTGATCGCCGCCAACACGATGGCTAAGCGCGCCGGGGTCACGACCGGCATGGCCATCGCGGACGCCCGCCGCCGGTGCCCGGGGATCGCGCTGGTCCCCCAGCAGCCCGATCTCGATTGCTAATTCATCAGCGCCCCTACACCAACTCGACGTTCACGCGGCGCCCGGCTGGCAAGGCGCGACGAGGGAGCAAATTGGGGCATTTGTGACCGAGGAGCAACGCCGCCAGACGGGATGCAGCGCCAATCGAATGCAGCGGGGCTTTTACCACGGGCTGCTAGCGCCACAGCGTGTGCTGCCGCCATCCAGCGTCCATGCCCATGGACGCCAACGGGACGTCGGGGAACCTGTCGAACTGCGCGAACAGTCGGTCGCGCCATGCGCTCTGCGGCGCCACGCGATGGAGCAGGAAACGCAAGATCGTCAACACGACGAACATCCGGTTGGTGTCGATGGACTGCGGGCGATGCCACTCCGGGCCGTTTTTCACGTCCGGCAACGTCGGCCTGATCGCGAGTTCTCTGTTCCACAGCCGCGCCGGATGGGCGCTCGCGAATTTCTTCGGATCGACGTGCGCGAAGGCACCGTGTCGCATCGCGAGCTCGGTGACGAGCGCGGTTCTGATGGCGATCTCCACACGCTCGATGGCGTCCATCACAGCCAGCCGAAGCTGCCGGTCGAAGACGTACCGGTTCCAGACTGCGTCGAACGAGGTGCCCGGTACGAAGGAGCTGTCTGCCTGCTTGAACGGGTACCAGTAGGCACAGAGGCGGTAGTAGCCCACGGCCTCGAGTTGCCGCATGAGGACGTTGGGATCGGAGACGACCAGGCCACGCTCGATCAGCAGCGCCGCCTGGTCCGGGTAGGAAAGGGGGGGGGGCTTGGCGTAACTCCATTGTGGCGGAAAAAGAAGAACCCGCCAATTTGAGCATGGCCTTGCGGCCAGAGGCTTGGCGGGTGTGCTGCGAGCATTATCGCAGCCCGAGCAGCCAGGAAGCAAGCTCACCCGACCGCCAGGAACCAACCTCAGCACGTTTCTGCCTGTCTTCTCTTGTCCGGGCTGAGGTGGTGTCACTGGCCGAGGCGCGCAACGTGGCGTTCGCCAACCGCCAGCGGGCCCGTACGGGCGGGGACCCGCTGGCCGAGAAGCGCCACGGCCAGGGCGTGCCCACGGTCGAGGAGGCCGCCGCCGTGGTGCTGGAGCAGCAGCGCCCCGGCTGGCGAAATGCCAAGCACGCGCGGGACTGGCCGCGCAGTCTGCGCGCCTATGCGTTCCCGCTCATAGGGGCGCTGCCCGTGTCCGAGGTGACGGACGCCCTCGCGACCGTGCGAGTCTCCCAGGCCTCTGTCACCACCAAGCGGGCGTTCGAGTTCCTGGTGTTGACGGCGGCGCGGTCCGGCGAAGTGCGCCTGGCGACGTGGGACGAAATGGACCTGGACGCGGGCGTCTGGACCATCCCCGCCGCGCGTATGAAGGCGAAGCGGGATCACCGCGTCCCGCTCTCGCGGCGGGCGCTCGCGATCCTGCACGACGTACAGAGACTGAGCGATGGCACCAGCTTGGCGTTCCGCAGTCTGCGCGGGTAGCCACTCTCCAACATGACGCTATCGAAATTTCTCAAGGAGCTCGGCATCGCCACCGTGCCGCATGGGTTCCGGTCGAGCTTCCGGGACTGGGCCGCGGAACGGACGAGCACACCCCGCGAGGTAGTCGAGGCCGCGCTCGCCCATACGGTACAAAACCCCACCGAGGCGGCCTACGCGCGCAGTGATCTCTTCGAGCGTAGGCGCCGCCTGATGGACGACTGGTCGGCCTACCTCAGTGGAGCACCCGAGTACGTGGTGGCAGGACGCCGGTGACTGCACGTCGCCGTAATGTTTTCCAGGTGTCTCGTCAGCCGTACCTCGACGTCGCTCTTCCCACCGATGGTGTTGTCGTAGAAGAGCGTTCTGAAGCCCGAGACGTCGAATGGAAGTGTCTCGCGTGTCCTATCGCGGGGATGTCCCACTGACTGTTGAAAATTGAAGCGGCGGCTCCTCACTGCTCGTGATACACGAGTGGTGGGCAACCCGAGGCGAAACGCCTCACAGCAAAGGAGCCGCCATGAAGAAGTCTCGCACAGTCCGTCCGACCGCCGGTGTTGAATCTCAGACCACGCGTCGGCTGCCGCTCGTCGAGTTGCTGATTGACACCGAAGCGGAGCTGTTCGACCTTGCGGTGCGGTCGGGATTGCAGGTCCTGGACGCCATGCTCGAGGAGGATCGGACGGCGATCTGCGGGCCGCGCTACGCGCACCAGGCCGACCGCACGGCGTCCCGGGCCGGGACGGTGGCCAGTACTGTCGTCCTCGGGGGGCGGAAGGTATCGATCCGCCGCCCGCGGGTCCGCTCGGGGCGCCAGGAGGTGCCGCTCCCGACCTTCCAGACGATGGCCCAGACCGATCCACGGCGGCGGCGCACCGTCGAGCAGCTGTTGGTCGGCGTGAGCACCCGAGGCTATGCCCGGAGTCTGGAGCCGCTCCCGGCCGACATCCCCAGCCGCAGCGTGAGTAAGAGCGCCGTCAGCCGCCGGTTTGTCGCCAAGACCGCCTCGCCGCTGGCCGCGTGGCAGGCGACGCCCCTCGACGAGCTGGATCTGGTCGGTCTCCTGCTCGACGGTGTCCACATCGGCGAGCACTGTGTGGTCGTCGCGTTGGGGGTCGGCGTCGACGGCACGAAGCACGCCCTCGGGCTCTGGGAAGGTTCGACGGAGAACGCGACCGTCTGTCAGAGCCTGCTCGCCAACCTCCAGAGTCGTGGCCTGCGCACCGATCGGAGCATCCTCGTGATGCTCGATGGGTCGAAGGCGCTGCGGGCGGCGGTCACGGCGGTGTTCGGTCGTGCCGCGCTGGTGCAGCGCTGCCAAATCCACAAGACCCGCAACATCCTCGACCATCTGCCGGAGCGTCAGCGGCCCTGGGTACTGGCGACCCTCAAGCGCGCCTATCAGAGCGAGGACGTCAAGACCGCGACGCGGTTGCTGCGACACCTCGCCCGCCGTCTCGACCAGGAGCATCCCTGCGCGGCGGCCAGTGTGCGCGAAGGGCTTGAGGAGACGGTGACCGTGCTGACGCTGGGCCTCTCGCCGCGTCTCCAGCGCTCGCTGGCCACGACCAACGCCGTCGAGAGCCTCATCAGCAGGACCCGCCACGTCAAACGCAACGTGAAGCGCTGGCGGGGCGGCCAGATGATGCTGCGCTGGGTCGCCGCCGGCGTCCTCGAAGCGGCCAAGGGGTTCCGGCGCCTGAAGGGACATGCTGATATGCCGCAACTGGTCGCGGCCCTCCGCGCCCGAGATCAGTGCCTCGGCCGCGGAGACACTACGGAGGTGGAGCAGGTCGCGTAGAATGTCACCCGAGCCGCCGCCGAATTTCAACAGCGGCCGGGACATCCCCCCTATCGCTCAAGAGGATGGTTGGTTTCTTGATCCCATGCGCATACCCAACCTCATAGAACACGTTCGGGTTGTCGGTCGTAACATCAGCGATGATAACCGATGCCTCCTCAATCGATCGAGCGATGTCGTTGATGATTAAACCAGACTTGTAGATGTCATCAACACGGATGGCCGTCAAACCAAACTTTTCACACGTGGGTTTGATCACGTCTGTGTATAAATCTCGGTGAGGTGCGCCTCATATGTCACATCCCCGCCCTTGAATTCCATATTCGAGCGAAGGAGGGTTACGACGTTTTGACCAGCACCAGGGCCTTCTGCGATCGTCGACGGGATGTAAGTCACAGTTCCATCAGCAACTTCGGCTTTACCGTCGAGCACAATCCAGTGAGTAGTCATAATTCAAGAGTGAGACGGCCTCGCGTTCGGCGCTGGCCCATGCGCTATAGTGGGCGACCATGCGTGCCCCCTTCCAAAGCCCAGCTAGCATACATCCGTCGGGGACGCGCGACGCAGCCGGGGTCAGACTCCGTGGTGTGTTAGCCCGCTTGCACGATCGGTCGCGGCAGATCTAGACCGTCGCGCAAGGCTCGATAGATGTCCACGGCCTTCTGCGCATTGAGCCAAAACTCGGGTGTCGTTCCAAACGTCGCCCCGAGCTTCAGCGCCATCGGCGCGCTTACGGAAGTCCGTCCGTTCACGAGTCGGTTAACCACCTTGACGTCGCAGCGGAGATGCTCGGCCAGCCGTTTTTGCGTCATGTCGAGCGGCAGGAGAAACTCCTCACGGAGGATTTCTCCAGGGCTTGTGGGTTCACGTCGTTGCCGCAGGACTGCCATAAAGTTCTCCCTTTCAGGATTTAGTGGTAGTCACGAATGTCCACATCCCTTGGTCCGTCCGCCGTCCAGCGAAAGACGACACGCCACTGGTCATTGATCCGGATGCTGTGCAGACCCGCCAAGCGGCCCTTGAGGCTCTCCAGTCGATTCCCAGGTGGCGACCTCAGATCGTTCAGCGCGTTGGCGTAATCGAGCATGTCGAGTTTTCGGTACGCAATCCTGACGACCCGCGTCCAGCCAACGCCGCCGGGCAGGATGCCATCTGCAAAAAAGCGCTCGACGGCCCGACTGGCGAATCCTTGAATCGCCACGATTCGAGACGAGTATACCCGATGTAGGTATGATCAAGCACGGCAGGTTCGGCGACATCAGACGCACGCACGCACCATCGCATCGTCGCGGCGGTCCTCGACGTGCTACCCCTGATGCCGTGTGCTCCATTGACGAGTTCGCCGCCACGGTGGAGCCCAGCGGTGTCCCTGCGGCCCTCGCGCACCAGATCAAGCAGTGCCTCCATGGTCGAAGCCGCGCTCGCCCAAACGGTGCGCAGCCCGACAGAGGCGGCCTACGCGCGCAGTGATCTCTTCGAGCGCCGACGCCGCCTGATGGACGACTTGGCGGAGCACCTCAACGGACATCGTATCCGCCTTTCAGAACGTGTCCACCAAACTGGATTTATGCGGAGCTCCGCATAACTGGATCAAGCCCAGTTCGCAACCTGAACAACGACCGCGAAGTAGAGCTTCGGGTCAACGACCGGGTCCCCCTCGAAGCCCTGAACAACGGTCGCATCCTCGACGTCTCCTACGCCGCCGCGAGACAGCTCGAGATGGTGGAGGACGGTGTCGTCCCCATCGAGATCACCGTCTTGGCGTGGGGCCCCTCCCGGTAAATCGGGTTGCCCGGAGACGTGCCGGAAACCCTCTCTTCAGTGGGAAAACTCCCGACGGGTTAGGGCTCGCGAGGGACGGCGGGCCACAGGAGCTGACCGTATGCGAAGATCGATGCGACCCACTGGGGCTCCAGCCGCATCGTGTGGCTGCGATCTGGCGAGAGCTGGTCCACCGGGTACAGGTCGCGCTCACGCACAAAGACGAGACGCCCGCTTGTCATGCCGGTGAAGCGCATTCCTCCGAATCCGACCTTGGCGTAGCCGCCGGTGTCGTCCGCCGAGACGACTTGATCGGTGGGCAGCGACACTCGGAGCCTGCCCGGGAATAGGACGAACGTGCCGGGTGGACCGTTGCCCAGGATCGGGAACTGGGAGGGGCGGTCGCGTTCCACGACGAGCGACGACGGCGCGGCGAAGGCGATCAGGAGGGGAATGGGCACAGCCGCGCGGTCGGCGTCATCCTTCGCGTCCTTCGGTGAATCCCCACGTGCGGTCGGCATCGTCTCTCCAATGTCTCCACCGGCGGCGCGTTATGAAGTGCGTTCGCCATGTTCGACTGCTCCCGCCGAAAGGCTGTAGTAGGCGAGCACCGTCAATCCCCGGCAGGCGACATAGGTCCGGGCGCTCTCGGCCTTCTGGTTCGCCAGCGCGAAACGCTTCAAAAAGCGATCGAGTGGCTCTTTCCCGCACTCGAAGGAATCGACATCGTGCGTTGCGTCGAGCTTCTCGACTGGAGACAACCCCTCCTCTCCCGGCGTCACTCCAGCACGCTCTTCTCTGCAAGCAATCGACTCAAGCGGGGTTTGTCGGCGACCGGGCGGTCGAGGATAGCCTGGAAGGCCTGCCACTGGTGATCGTCGAGCCGGAAAATCCGCCGGTCGACCAGGGCGTCCTCGGCGGCGTTGATCCCTGCCTCGAGCAGAAACTCCGTGACGTTCTTGTGTGACGAGGTCGCAGCCCGCTGAGCCCACCGGCGAGCGAAGACCGGCGGGAACGAAAGCACCCGTCCGGCGGCTGGCGGGCCAGCCGTAGCTCGCTGAGCAAACCGGCGAGCGAAGGCTGGTGGAGGCGGCGTCCCCCATATTCGCATCGTCCAGAAGCGTGCACAATCGTCCATCGTTGTACATAAGTCGTTATTGATAAGCATCTTGCATTCCAACCACCGACCCTCAACCGAGTCCGGAACGGTCCGCCGAAATATCAGGCTACCCCCCATTTTAATGGGGGGTATAATGGCCGGCAATGCCATACCCGAAGAGACAGCGAAGAACCAAGCCCCGCAGTCGCCACCCCGAGAACGCGCTCTCGGCCGCCTTCGTGCGCGCCGTCGCCGAGGCCGGCCGCTACTGCGATGGGCAAGGGCTGTACCTGCAAGTCGACCCGTCCGGCAACCGACGCTGGATCCAGCGTCTCGTGATCGGCGGGCGGCGATCCGAGCTCGGTCTCGGCGGGTTCCCGCTGGTCTCGCTGAAGGAGGCGCGGACCCAGGCGTTCGCCAACCGGAGAATTGCACGCGCCGGCGGCGATCCGCTCGCCGGCAAGCGGCGCGGGAAGGGAGTCCCGACGTTCGCCGAGGCGGCCGCACGCGTGGTGGAGCAGAAGCGCTCCGGCTGGCGCAATCCGAAGCACGCGCAGGACTGGCCGGCCAGCCTCGAGCGGTTCGTGTTCCCCCGGTTCGGCCAGCGTTCGGTCTCGGAGGTCACGAGCGCCGACGTCCTCGGGGTCCTGGCCCCGATCTGGCACGAGAAGCCGGAGACGGCTCGACGGGTCCGCCAGCGCATCGGCGCCGTGATGCAGTGGGCCGTGGCCATGGAGTACCGGCCGGACAACCCGTGTGAACGGGTCGCCGCAACGCTCGGGCGCCAGCGGGACGTAGTCCGACATATGCGTGCGCTGCCTCATGCGGAGGTCGCCGAGGCCGTGGCGATCGTCCGGGCGTCGGGAGCGACCGCCGCGGCCAAGCTGGCGTTCGAGTTCCTGGTGCAGACAGCGGCGCGGTCGGGCGAGGTACGACTGGCGCGGTGGGACGAGTTCGACCTCGACGGCGAGGTGTGGACCGTCCCCGCCGAGCGCATGAAAGCGAACCGCGAGCATCGGGTGCCGCTGTCGTGCCGCGCCGCAGAGATCCTCCGGACGGCCCTCACGCTACGGAACGGCAGCGAGCTCGTGTTCCCCAGTTCCCGTGGCAAGGCTCTCTCCGACATGACCCTGTCCAAGCTGCTCAAGGAGCAAGGCGTGCAGGCCGTGCCGCACGGCTTCCGATCCAGTTTCCGCGACTGGGCGTCCGAAGAGACGAACCATCCGCGGGAAGTCGTCGAAGCGGCCCTCGCCCATCAGGTCAAGGACAAGGTCGAAGCCGCGTACGCGCGGTCGACGCTCTTCGAGCGCCGTCGCCGGCTGATGGGCGACTGGGCGACGTATCTGGCTGGAACGCCAAGGGCATAGGCCGTTGCGCGGAGGTCGCATTAAGGGAGAATCCGATGTCGACGGAGGTGGGGGGCATGGTTGGGTCGAGGCGCGTGAAGGGAGCGAGGTAGGCGCGGCGGTGGGGTTGGGGGCCTTGGCGCCCGGGCAGCGGTGGAGTGCAAGCCGGAAACGGGACGTGGTGTTGCGGCTGCTGCGCGGCGAGTCGCTTGATGCCGTCTCGCGAGAAGTCGGTGTGGAGGTCTATCGCCTGGAGGCGTGGAAGGCCCGTGCGCTGGCCGGTCTCGAGCGGGGTCTGAAGGCGCAGGCCGGTGAGCCGCTGGCCGCCGAGTTGGATGCGGCGAAGCGCCACATTTTCGTGAAAATCTCAGGGCGTTACTTTGTTCCCACATACGGATCGCAATGTGGCAACATAGGGATATGGACAGACCGAAACGGGGCCGGCGGAAAGCCGACGATCTGGACACCCCGATGGCCACGAGCAGCCGGCGCGCGCCGGTAGCGGCCCGCGAGGCGATTCTCCGGATTCGCGTGGCGCCGGCGCAGTTGGCCCGCTGGCGCACGGTCGCTGACCGTGAGTACCGCTCGCTCTCGGAGTTGGCCCGCGAGGCAATCGAGGCCCGCGTCGAGAGGACGCTCCGCGGCTCCCCACCGAAAGGATCGACCTCATGACCCGCGCCCGCCCGGATCTCGCACAGCCGCCCGCCGTGGCGAAGATCGCCGCCGTCATCTACGGCCGCGATGTCCGGCGCGTGCTGGCCGGCCGCCTCACCCCGGACACCGAGGCCCGGATCTACGATCTGGCCCGCCGCGACGCACGGCACGCCGCCCGGGTACTCGACGCCGAGTCAAGCCAGGATGTTGCGGTTGATGGCCCGCGTCGATAGGACGCTCCGCGGCTCCCCTGGCCGTGACAAGCATCGGCGGGCAGGCGCTCCGGAGCGTGGAGGTCGGGGTACTCCGGCGCGGTCAGTCGGGTCGAGGAGGCCGTAGCGTCGGGGGATTGGGAGCCCGTCCGGTTGTCGATGTTCGCGCCGCGCGGGACGCCGCCGCTGGAGTTGGTCCAGGGCGTACGGGACTCGTTGGCGGGTCAGAGGGACGCTGCCGCGGCGACGCTGGAAGGGGCGCGCGAAGTTCGGCAGAAGATCGAGGCGCAACAGCGGGAGTGGCAGGAGTCCACCGGCGTCGGCCGATGAGGGCCGGCGCGTGCGAGGTGAGGGCATGACCGGAACGGGCGTTAGGTTCTCGTTGTCGGATTACATCAAGGGGATCGAGGAGGGCTGGCCGGAGGGGGACATTGCGCGGTGGATCGTGTGCGGCCTGCCGCGGGATTTCCATGTGCTGAGCGCGGCCGACCAGCGGGCGGCGCTGGCGGAGCGGGTGCCGCTGACGCGCACGAAGTGGGACGCGCTGCTCGCCGCGATGGTGGAACACGTGGCGTCGCTGCACGGGCACGCGCCGCCGGCGTGGGTGGACGAGCCGGGACGGTTTCTCGACAGCACGTGGGTGGTGTCACCGCTGCCGTCGATCCGGATGCACTCGTTGATGTTCGCGCCGGCCGCGTTCCTGCGGCACGGGGCGATACCGGACCCGCGGGATCTCGACCGCCGGGGAGGAGAACGGTATGAATGGACCCCTTGGCCGTAAGAGACTTCTGGAGCTGTTCGAGGAGCTGTCGCGGGAGTTGCGGTTCCAGGGGGCGCGTGCGCAGATATACATCGTGGGCGGCGCGGCGATGAGCCTGGCGTTCAGCCGCGAACGGCTGACGATGGACGTGGATGCGCGGATCGACACGGGGCACTACCGGCTGACGGAGGCCGTGCGGACGGTGGGCCGGCGGCACGGGCTGGCGGACACGTGGCTCAACGACCAGGCGACGACGGGGATGCCGCGAGCGGCGGACGCGCGGGCCGAAACGCTGTACCAGTCGGCGCACCTGACCGTCACGGGCGCGTCGGCAAAGCATCTGTTGGCGATGAAGCTGCTGGCGGCGCGGGAGAAGGACCGGGAGGACATTGGGGTGCTGTGCAAGCACCTGGGGCTACAGGGTCCGGAGGACGCGATCCAGATCTACAAGGAACTGTTTCCGGACGAAATGGTCAAGGTGCCAGCGCGGGAGGCGCTGGCGTGGGCCTTTGGAACCGGAGCGCGGAGTATGAGCGCTAGGCCGGTGGCGCGGGTCTAAGCGGTGCTACCTGACGCCGGCGCGGAGGTCGTGCCGGAGGACGTCGGCCGGGTTCCGGAGGTCGACCGGCGAATGTTGAGCGACGCTCTTCGGAAGCATGCCGCGATACATGCCTCGAGAATCTTACCGACGTCTACGTTGCTCCGACTCGCCAAGGTTGCGGCGCTCTGCACGCTGGCCGAAGATCGCGTCAGCGCCGAGAATCGGGAACGGTTGATGGCTCTCTTGGGTCAGGACGCTGACGCGCCGACGGATTAGCCGCGCCGTCTGATAAGCTACATTCGGTTAACCGCCGTGGAACCCCCCGTGGAACACCGCAAGTAACGGGCACGATGGCAGTTCCGGCCGGGATGCGGTCGATCCCACCCCGATTATCGAAGTACGATCCCCGAAAAAGTCGGATCAGCCGGCCGAATCTGACCCGGATTGCGCCGGTTTGCCGGCCGCCGCTGTCAGTCACACGCGGACTCGTTCACGCGCAGATACTCGACGAGGAAGCGGTCCATATGGCGCGCGAGACTGGACAGAATGAACGTCGCGCTCCCACTCGTGCCGGCGGCGCCACTGTCCCACGTCGTCGCAAAATTAGTTTCGTCGGTGACCTGGTCATAGAGGAATTTCAAGTATTCGAGCCCGATAGAGAACGCCCGCCCTACTACGTTCACGTTCACGTAGAGGTATGGGCGGGCGTCCGCATCGTAGAGACGAGCCGAGCGTAGGCGACTCTCCACAGCAGCTTGAATCGCCGCCTCAGTCAGATCGATTTCGGCCGCAGCGGCGGGCAAACCTTCGACGATAAGCCTCATCGGCCGGCACTCGTTGAAGAGTCGAAACCGGTCAAAAGCGCTTACCTCCTGCGCCGCCGCACCGCCGGCGGGCGACACGAAGATCACCAGCAGCACGAGCCAAGTGATCCGTCTACGCACGTCTAGACCTCCCTTCGATCATGCCGAGCTCGAGCGCGGCGCCGGCCGATTTCGGGACCGCGGCGAGGTTCAGCCCCGCCCCGGCCGCCGTCTCGAACTGGACGATCCGCGCCGCCGGCCGCCGTGTCCATTATGCCGCCCCCCGTGTCCCTTCCGCGTCTCCCGGCTCGCTGGCGGCGCGCCGCCGCTCCCGCTCAGCGCGAATCGCCGCCCGTAGCGCCTTCACGTCATCGCCGCACCTCTCCCGCCCGCGCTGCGCCCGGCCGCCCGAGGCAGCGTCGAGCAAAGTCAGTCAGCCCGATTCAGCATCAGCATCGCGTAGAGCGCCTCGTCATCGGAGATGTCGGCGGGCCACCCGTATGCCGCGGCGACAGCGACATCGAGCGCCGCGTGGCCGTCGGCGAGCCACTGCGGGCGGGCGTTGTAGAGGTTCGTCAGGGTCCGTCGCTTGAGCTGATTCGCGGCGTGCTCTCCGCGGGGCACCGGACGCTTCGGATAGCCGGGAACCGGCTCGTCCACCCACTCGACCCACTCGGGCGGGTTGAGCCACCGGTCGCGCAGCGCGACGAGCCTTCGGGCTTCCAGGGCTTCCGACGAGAACATCTGGTAAAGCATTGATATGTATATACTTATATCCAAACTGGACACTGGTTCCCCTCGTTACATCCCTCGTTTCCAAGCGGACTTCACGGGACCCGGCACACCATCGGAAGACGGATCCGGATCGGAAGCGTCCCGTCACCAGTCCTGAATCTCTCCGGCCAGCCTCCATGAGCCATGGCCACCTGACTGCCCGTGGTAGCATGATTTCCGTGCTCCGCTCCCAGCTGACGGAGGCTGGCCTCTCTCACGTGTTTCCGCATGGCTCGAACCGGATGCGGTGCGGGTGCACGATTCGACGGTGCTGACGTGAGTACGATTGTGACAACCGCACCCGTTCCACGAAGCCGTGAGACCTGTAATCCAGAGCGGAACCGGCTCAGGCCCGAAGATCGTGCCGTTCACGGCTGGTACCGCTTCGTTCTCTCCTTCCCGTCACATCTCGTGCGCGAGTACCTCGAGGTGTTCGGCGTCGATTCAACGCAACGGGTTCTGGATCCATTCTGCGGTACCGGAACGACGCTGGTCGAATGCAAGAAGCTCGGCATCGCGAGCGTTGGGGTCGAGCGCAATCCCATGGCCGGCTTCGCGAGTCGCACGAAGCTGGACTGGGGCGTCGATCACGACGCACTCGTCTCCCACGCCAAGGAGATCGCCACTCGGGCGCTCGATCTGCTCCAGAGTCACGGAATCGACGACCTAGGGACGGCACCTCTGTTCTCGGCGAACCGTCCGCAGCTCGCTGCCCTCTGGACGCTGCCTCCCGACCGCCTAAGGCTTCTGCTGAAGGATTCGATCAGCCCGCTACCGCTTCACAAGACGCTAGTGCTGCTCGACACGCTGGAGCAGCACCGCGATGAGACGGTTTACCCTCATGAGCGACTCGCGCTTGGGGCGGCGCTCGTCTCCGAAATCGGCAACCTGCATTTCGGTCCAGAGGTCGGCGTCGGGCGAATCAAGGAGGACACGCCGGTTGTCGGGGCGTGGCTGAATCGGGTTAGAAGGATGGCCGACGACCTCGCGACGTCGCGGGAGCGGGCCGGCGCGGAGGCCAAGGTCCACGTTGCGGATGCGCGACGATTGGAGGATTTCCTAGAGCCGTCGTCCATCGACGCCGTCATCACTTCCCCGCCGTATCCCAACGAGAAGGATTACACGCGGACCACGCGACTGGAGAGCGTGCTGCTTGGCTTCGTGCGAGACAAGCAGGATCTGCGAGGCGTGAAGCAGGAACTCGTCCGATCCAATACGCGCAGTGTGTACAAGGCGGACGCGGACGACGCGCTAGTCGCAGACCACGATGGAATTCAGCGGATCGCCCGGCGCATCGAGGAGCGTCGGATCGAGCTCGGCAAGACGTCTGGATTCGAACGTCAGTACGCAAGAGTCACGAAGCTGTACTTCGGTGGTATGGTTAGGCACTTAACGGGCCTCAGGAGTAGGCTGCGGCCCGGCGCAAGGCTGGCGTACGTCGTCGGAGATCAGGCATCGTACCTGCGGGTCATGATTCGGACCGGGCAGATCTTGGGAGAACTGGCCCAAGCTCTAGGTTACGAATTGACGGCTATCGACTTGTTCAGGACGAGGATCGCAACAGCCAGCCGAGATTACCTCCGCGAAGAGGTTGTGCGGCTCCGCTGGCCAGGCTGACCCGCGCCACCGCCGACACGGCTCGCACTATGTCCAAGCTGAAGGTATATGCCGAGATCATTGAGGAGATCTTCGTATCGAAGTACGTGTCCGGAATGACGCGGGTCGATTTCGAACGAGGCGACATCAGCACAGCCGCCGAACAACGTGGTGTTCCGCGCCCGAGCAACGTTGGCGATGTGATCTACAGCTACCGGTATCGGCGGCCATTACCGAAGCCGGTTCAAGCCAAGGCCACGCCAGGATACGAGTGGATCATTGAGGGTCGCGGTCGGGGCCTATACCGCTTCGTCATGAGAGAACCGGTACGCCTCGTACCCAACGGGCAGATGGCGATCACCAAGGTGCCTGATGCCACACCCGGCGTCGTTGCTAAATATGCGGTTGACGACGACGAGCAGGCTCTACTGACCAAAGTGCGATATAACCGGTTGATCGATATTTTCACGGGCCTGACGTGCTACTCGTTACAGAATCACCTGCGGACGGCGGTGCGCGGCATCGGACAGGTCGAGACGGACGAGCTGTACGTGGGAGTTGATACAAGCGGCTGCCAGTACGTCATCCCGGTACAGGCCAAAGGCGGGCGTGATGAACTCAACATCGTCCAGATCGAGCAGGACATGGCGCTATGCGAATCCAAGTTTCCGGATCTGATCTGCCGTCCTGTGGCTGCCCAGTTCATGCAGGACGATGTGATCGCGCTTTTCTCGTTCGAGAGAACCGAAGACGGGGCAAGGATCCTGACGGAGCACCACTACAAGTTGGTCGAACCGAGCGAACTCACGTCGGATGACTTGGCAGCCTACCGGCAACGAACGTGAGGGGAGGGCATCCATGAGCGGTTCGGCATCAAGCGTACGGAGGCCCGCGAGTTCTTCGACGAGCTGCAGCTATTGACCGAGCAGGAGCTGTTGCAGTGCGGCGAGTTCGTGCTTCCTGGGGTCGCCAAGCTGGTGGTGCAGCAGCGCGAGCGGCGAATGGGGCGAAACCCGGCGACCGGCGCGACGGTCGAGATCCCGGCCAAGCAGGTGGTCAAGGCGCGGATCGCCAAGCAGCTCAGGGATGTACTCGAAGCGTAAACGTACACACGGCAGCGCTTGCCGGAAGGCGCGCCTCGCCGACATGTCCCAAACGAGCGTTTACGATACATGCTGATCGGCTACTAGCATGGTGAGGGTCGCACCGGGTTGTCGATGACGATGGCCGCGGCGGGCCGAAAGATACAGCAGATCCAAGATCCGATGTCCATGGCAACAAGTACTACGTCCATTACGGCGAAGCCGATCGGTCAGGAAGGGATCCTGTACCAGCGCCGTGCCTTCTCGGCCCTCCCCTTGTTGGTCAGGCAGGCTGAGGCGGGACAAACCATTCACTACGAGCAACTTGCCCGTGAGCTCGGAATGCCGAATCCTCAAAACTTGAATTACGTTCTGGGTTCCATCGGTACTTCTTTGCAGAATCTTAGCCAGCTCTGGGGACAGGAGATTCCCGCAATTCAGGCTCTGGTGACGAACAAGGCCAGCGGCCTACCTGGCCGTGGATTCACTGAGTTTCTCCCAGATCCAGGGGCATTTCGACGAGCCACCAGCGCCCAACAACGCGCAATACTCCGACGCATCACCGATGCTGTCAGCTCCTACCAACGCTGGAGGGACGTCCTCGCTCACTTCGAAGCTCAGCCATGGAAGGGGCCACCGCCGGAAGCCGCCACTCCCAGCTCTGGCGATCACGGGGGCGAATCACCGGAGCATCAAGCGTTCAAGGAGGCCGTCCGCTTGCATCCAGCCTGGTTTGGGATCCCAGAGTGTCCTGCGTCCGTTGAATATCACTTCGTGACCGGTGACGCCGTCGACGTCCTGTTCACTCAGGGCACTCGAATGTGGGGAGTCGAAGTGAAGTCAGTAGTGTCTCAGGACGGGGATATTCTGCGAGGCCTGTTTCAGTGCGTGAAGTACCGCGCCCTCCTTAAGGCGGAGCAGGCAGCCGCCGGCAATGCGTGCTTTGTCGACGTCTATCTTGCTTGTGAGCATGAGTTCCCAGCGAAGCTCCTCGGTGTCGCCAACGTTCTAGGCGTTGAGTTCTTCGACAGGCTCGGCATGAGCGCTCGCCAGAGATCAACCACGTGACCTCCGGTGCCCGGCGGCCCTGACCGACGGTGCCCCAGGGGACCAGTCGGGTCAGAATCCGGTCAGGTGGAGCACGTCAGCACCAGCGGATCCACGATCTCGGCCGGTGAGCGCAGTTCGGGAAGCGCATGCAGAAGCACACGCCGAGGTCGTGATCGGAGCTCCTGTTCGCCACCGCATCTGGGGCATCGTCCCCTCATCCGTTTCAGTTCCCCATCGACGCTTGGCTCGGCGGGGGTGTCCTTCCTCTACTGGTCTTCCCCGGCGAAATAATCCTCATCGATCCGTTTGACCGCATACCGAATCCGGGTGCGCACGCCGATCTCGTGGACGACCATGAGGCGCGCGAGTTCCTCCCCGTCGATCAGGACGATGCGCTTTGGACTCTTGGCCACATAGTCCCTCGCGGACCGCGTGAACCTGGCGGTGGTCACGAACACGCCCTTGGTCGTGTTCGCCGCATCAATCGCCCCGGCGAAGTTCCGGAGGTCGCCTTCACTCACGGTGGTGCTGGCGGCGTATTTCTTGGCCTGGAGATACACCTCGTCCAGCCCGAGCGCGTCTTCCCGGATCGTGCCGTCGATGCCCCCGTCACCCGTCCGCCCCGTCACCCGGCCTCGCGCGGCGTCGCCGCCGCCATAGCCCATGGCGATCAGTAGATCGACCACCACGCGTTCGAGAAACGCGGGAGGGGCGGCCCGCACCCGTTCCAGGAGGTCGTCCTCGAGCGCCCAGCGCATTTGCGTGGCGGCGCGATCTAAGGCTTCCTCCGGCGTCTCCACCGCATCGTCCGCCCTCGGGGACGCGGGATCCGGCTTCGACAACGGCGCATGATTCCATGTGGCATACACCGGGTAGGCGTTGAGCAGGAACTTCATGTCGATCCGCGCTGGCGCGTCCGCCAGCAGCTGGGTGCCTGCCGCCGTCAGCTGGTAGAGGCCATGCCCGACCTTTTCCACCAAGCCTGCTTTCCCCAGATGCACGATTGCCCAGCCAACCCGGTTCGCGAACTTTGTCGCCTTGCCGCTGGGGAGCAACTCCTGTAACGCCTCTGGCGTGAGCCCTTCGGCGGCGGCGACACGCTGGCGCACCTCGGCGGTGGGCGACGTGTCCGCGCCGGCGAGCGCCTTGAGGGTTGGGAGCATGAGCGATTGAAAGTCAGGGACGGGCAATGAGACTTCCTCCGTTCTGTCTACGGTCCGGTGAGCCTGGCCGCCGCCCGGAAGGGACTCACCAGCGCGGGCCTTGAGCCAAAACTCCAGCTCACCATGACGCGGCGCGCGGTACGCGCCAGGGTGAGAACCTGTGGGTGCGACAACGCCCTGGCAACGAAGACCAGGCGCTTCTGCACCGCCGGCCCACGATCATCAGCCAAGGGTATAGCGGTGGCACCATCGCGCGCGTGGCCATCAGGTGTCACCGTGTCTGCGGCCCGCCATACAGCCATTATCAGATGCCGCGCACCAGGGCAGGCGGGTGACACGGTCGAGGTCGAAGGCGGCGCGCCGTTCGCCGGTGCCCAGCCGCACCGCCGACCTGGTTCGCAGCCAGTCCGGCCCGTCGGCCGACGGCGAAAGCGGCCACGTCGGAAGGCGGGACCGGAGCCCCACTCGGACGCCCATCCGGGCGAACCAGATCCGCGCCGAACTGATGAGGAATTGCCCGGCCAGGAACACGGCCACGCCGGGCGCGAGGTAGTACCACGCGACGACGGCGCGATACACGTGCGGGGTGTGGTAGCGGACGAGCACGGCCACGGGATCGGCCTCGGGAAACGCGCCGGGCCACGTCCAGGCGCACGCGACACTGACGCCGCCGACGACCAGGAACGCGCGGATGAGTCGGTCACGCATCGCGCCGCTCGTCGCTGCTTGTCGTCCGGCCCGCGTGCGGGCCGGGGAGCCTTCCTGCAAGGATACATACAGACGGGAGCGACCTCCCCGAAGGCGAGGGGGGGCTGACACGGTGCCTGACACCGTGGCTGACACCCCCCCTTCGCCGTGCCGCGCCAGCGGCACAAAAGGGGGGGTCGCTCCCGTCACGTCCCTCTCCGCTGGCGCGGTTCGGGTCGGCCGGTCTTAGGACGAAAAGACGAACAACGACAGCGACAAATGGAAGGGGGGGATGGGACACCCCCCCTGCTGTTTTTGGGACACCCCCCCCTGTGTCCGTGTCAGATTTTGCTCGCCCCCGGCATCGCCCTGCGCTTCGACCCCGGAACGGTCCAGAGGACGGGGCACCATCAGATCGCCACCTCGGGCGTGGTCAGCCGGACGGTGGGCCAGATTGTGAAGCGGTCAATCGCCCCTCGCGCGGTCGCCGTGGTGGGCGTGCCGTCGGGGAGTTGTTGCAAGAAGACGAGACGATCGGCCACCGTCTCCCATCCGCCGGCCGCGCGCAAGAGGTCACGATTGCCGCCGCTGATCGCGTCCTCGAGCCGGGCGATTTCCTGGCGGATGTCCGGGTCGGCCTTGGTCGGCCCGACCGGGTCCGCCGCGCCCTGGCCCTCGCCGTCCTGGGTCCAGCGTTTCAGGACGGGCGCGGCGCGTTCCGCGGCGTCAACACCCGTGCCGACAGCGACGACGTGCACGGCGAACGTCCGCGCCCGGAGCGCGGCCCAGAGCGGCGCGTGGGCCACGCCCACGCGCGCAGCTCGCTATCGGTGGACTGGCCGGCGTCCACGTACACGAACGTCGCCGCCCGCGCGTCTATGGCGATCGGAAGTTTCAGCGCAAAGTAGCGCGGCTGGCCCTTCTCACCCTCACCATATTTCCGGTACGGCAACACGGCCCGGTCGATGCCGAGCGCCTCGAACCGCCGAACTTTATCGGCCTCAGTCGGGAGCCATCCGAGGGTCGGCCGCTCGATGAGGTAATCGAGCGAGAGCAACCGGCGCATGAGGATGTGCATGGTCGCGTTCTTGCCCCGACGGTGCCGCACGTCGGGGATCCCCAGCGCCCGATAGAGGGCTTTCCCGGTGAGCAGGACGGCGCGCGCGCCGCCGGGGAAGATGGCCCGCTCGTCCTCGATGGCGAGCTGCTTGTCGATGAGCGAGCGCACGAAGACGCGCGCCGCTTCGCGGTTCGCGCCGTCGAAAAAATAGCACCATTGCGACCGCGTAAAGACGCCGGTATGCAGCGTGACCAGCGCGATCCATTCGGCCTTTCGGCCGCTCCAGCCGAGGGGTTCAAGCACACGCGCGCGGTCCTGCAACGTCGGGACCGTGACGGGGCGCGGTGTCTCCGGGGCGGGGCTCGTCGTCATCCGGTCACCACCGCGCGATCGCCGCGCACGTACATGATGAGGAGGCCCATCGGATGCACGATCATCAGCTCGGGATCGACCGTCTCCAAAAACATGAAGTGGAGTGAGAGCGTCCAGCGCTCGCGGCCCACGTCCGCGCCGCCACCGGTGCGGGCGTTGATGGTCGGCCGTCCCACGATCGTGTGCGGCATCGTCACCCTCCTCGCCGTGCAACGGAACTCCCACCACCGTAGCTGTGCGCGTTGTGCGCGAACAGCTCGGGGTCAGTGAGCAGACGTACGACCGATGGCGGCGGGAGTAGGGCGGGCTCCGTGTGTTCCACTGAGATACGCCGCCCAATCGTCCATCAGCCGCCGCCGGCGCTCGAACAGGTCCGACCGCGCGTAGGCGGCCTCGACCTTGTTCTGGACCACGTGGGCCAGCGCCGCCTCGACCACTTCGCGCGGGTGGTTCGTCTCCTCGGCCGCCCAGTCCCGGAAGGTGGATCGGAAGCCGTGAGGCACAGCGGGGACCTCCAGCGTCTTGAGCAGTCCCGACAGGGCCATGTCGTTCAGGCGCTTGCCGCGTCCGCTCGGGAACACGAGCGCGTTCCCGTTGCTGATCGCTCGGGCCGCGTCGAGAACCTGTTCGGCCCGGCGGCACAGCGGGACACGGTGCTCCCGCTTCGCCTTCGTCCGCGTGGCCGGGACGGTCCACACGTGGTCCGCCGTGTCAATCTCGGCCCACCGTGCTCCACGAACCTCGCCGGATCTCGCGGCGGTCAGAACGAGGAACTCGAACGCCAGCTTGACCGCCGGAGCCGCACCGGACGACCGCACCGCGCCGACCGTCGCCGCCACGTCGCGATGGGGCAGCGCCCGCATGTGCTGGACGAGATCCTGCTGCGGGCCGAGGACCGGCCCGATGCGGCTGCACGGGTTGTCGTCGCGGTAGTCCATGGCCACGACATATTCCATGACCGTGCTGATGCGCTGGCGCACCCGCCGCGCCGTCGCCGGCCGCTCGTGCCAGACCTTGCGGAGCGTCTCGACCACGTCGGCGCTTGTCACCTCGGACACCGGCAGCTTGCCGAGCCGGGGAAAGGCGAACCGGGCCATGCTCGACAGCCAGTCCTTGCCGTGCTTGGGGTTGCGCCAGCCGGGCCGCATCTGCGCCAGGACGGCCTCGGCGGCGGCGGCGAAGGTGGGCATGCTCTTGAGGCGGCGCTTCTCGGCGAGCGGGTCGCCTCCGGCGCGGGTGAGCCTGCGGTTGGCGAGGGCCTGGGCGCGGGCGTCCTTGAGCGGGACGAGCGGGAAGCCGCCGAGTCCGAGTTCGCGGCGTCGGCCGCGGATGGCGATCCGCTGGACCCAACTCCGGCTGCCGGACGGCTGGACGTCGAGGTACAAGCCCTGGCCGTCGCAATACCGGCCGGCCGCGGCGACGGTGCGGACGAAGGCGGTCGAGAGGGCGTGTTCGGGCTGGCGCGTGGGGGGTTGAGTCGGCAGCATCCTTTCCACCGGTATTCCCACCGTTATGTGGTGGAATGTATTGGATGTTATAGGTCGCTCTGGCTGGTGTCAAGCCAAGAGAAAATGTCATAACTATCTATAAATAAGATAGTTATAGACTATATGGGACGTTATAGGAAGACTCACGCTGAATAGACATGGTGGACAGGGCTACAGCCATCGCACGCGGGTCTTCGGCGTACTCGAAGGCGGGAGTGTTCGGCGTCAGGCCTGGCGGGAACGGGAACGTCTCGAACGTGGTGCTCGGCGTGTACCGAGGGTCGTTGCCCTTGCCGAGCCACGTGCAGAGCCGGAGCGACCAGATTTCATGGAACCGGCTGTGAAGGATCCCGAACATCGTGTCGTCGTCGCGGGCGATGACGATCAGTTGGTGATCCGGGCAGATGCGGGCGTCGAGCCAGACAAACAACCGATGCTTGGCGACGGTCGGCGTCGCGATGTAGCGCGACAGGCCCTTGACGGCGCCCCACATCTCAGGTCGTGGCCGTTGGTGGCGCCACCAAAGTTCGCGGAGTTGCTGCACGCGGTTCCCCTGCCTCAGCGGTCGCACATGTTCCGCAACATGGGTGAATGGCGCTTCGTAGAGCGCCGCATCGGTGGCGGTCATGGAGGCTCCGAAGTCAATAATCCACTTTCCCGACGGTCGCCGGGTCAGGCCCATGCCGTTCACCCAAGGCTTGAGGATGTCTGCATTAGACCGCCCGTTCGGGTTTGCCGGCAGGCGGAGCCATTCGCGGGCTTGGTCGCCCGCCACCTCGAAGGGGCCGTTTCTACAGACTCCCAGGAAGGCGATGTCCGCGTTCGGTGGCATGCGCCGCGCCGTGGTGAGGTCGGAGCTTGCGTTGCCGCGTCGCGCCGTCAGGTCAGCGTAGATCTTGCTCACGAGCTGGCCATCGAGTCGTGATCGGATGTGGTCGTCGGTTCGCGAGAAACACACCAGTGAGACCCGGACGGCGGCTCCGTCCACCACCCAGGGTTCGTCCGCCCAAGCATCGAAGATCAGGGCTTTCTGTGCGATCCGGTCCAGCACTGCGCGGTTCTTCCCGCCACGGATCGAATTCGTTGCGACCAGGCCGGCACGAGTGATCTTGCCGTCGGCGACACCTTGCCCGGCCTTCTCGAACCAGTAGCAGACGAGATCGGCCGCTGCCGGGACGCGGGCCGCATAGGTTCTGCGCATGCGCGACACGTAGTCGTCGCCGAGCTTACCGATCAGTCGCTTGTCGCCGAGGAAGGGCGGGTTCCCGATCACAACATCCGCTTCGGGCCAGTCCGTTTCGGCGTCGTCCGGCGCCAGGATCGCGTCGCGGCACTCGATGGTGTCGAGCGGCTTCAGGATCGGGTCGCGAGCTTCCGAGAAGCCGTTGCGCCGCATCCACTGGATCTCGCCGATCCAGACCGAGACGCGGGCCAATTCGGCAGCGTAGGGGTTGATCTCGATGCCCTTGACGTTGGCCGGGCCGATCTCCGGGAACGCCCGCTGGAAGCCGATCGCCTCCGCCTCCAACTGCACCCGGTGTTCCAGATCCTTGAGCGCCTGCAAGGCGAGGTAGAGGAAGTTGCCCGAGCCGCACGCCGGGTCGAGCACCGTAAACGCCCGCAGCCGGTTGAGGAACGCCCGGTACCGCCGCTCTGCGTCGTTGTGCCGTTTCGTGCGGGCAGCCAATGACTTGGCGGCTCCCGCACGCTCCAACTCCGCCGCGATTCCGGCCTTCTCCGCCTCCCATTCCGCAAGCCACGGGCGGATTACCACCGGCTCGACGAGCAGCATGATCTTGTCGCGGTCGGTATAGTGCGCACCAAGCTGGGCGCGCTTGTCGGGGTCGAGCCCGCGCTCAAACAGCGTCCCGAGGATCGACGGGTCGATCTCCGACCAGTCGAGGTTCGACGCGGTCAGCACGGTGTCGATGTCGGACTTCTCCAGCGGCAGCGCTGTGGCGTCGTCGAATAGTCCGCCGTTGAACCAGTCGACCGTCTCGAAGCCGACCCGGCCGCCGGAGGCCATCACCCCGAAGAGATCGCCGGCCAGATCGGCGAAATGCGCCGGGGTTCGCCGCGCCTGCTCCAGCATCCGCGTGAACATGTGATTGGGCAGCAGGCCCACGTCGTCGGCGAACATGCAGAACACGAGCCGATTGACGAAGTGCGCGATGGCCTGGGGGTCGTGCCCCCGCTCGCGCAACGCCTGCGCGACCGTCGAGAAGGATGCCGCGGCACGCTCGGTGAGCGATTGCCGCGTCTCGCCCGGCCGCAGCCGCTCAGGGTCCGAGAACGCCCACTTGAGCCTTTCGCGTGTCGCGGCATCGGTCAGGTCGTCCAGGCCGAACTCGTAGGTCTTACTGACGCTGTTCGTCCAGTTGGTGCGGATGCGGAACCGCAGCATGTCGGAGACGATCAGCAGCGGCGGATTCTCCAGCGCCAGCGCGTACTGCCGGAGTTGTCCGAACGCCGCGTCGAGATCGGCCCGCTTGCCCTTGTATTCCCAGGCGAAGTGATGCCGCTTCCACACGTCCGCCCAGCCGTCGCCGCCGGTCTCCTTGCGCGCGCCCCGCTCGAAGCAGTACGTCTCGCCGGTCGGGTCGGCCTCGGCTGGCTTCGGCTCGTCGAGCAGCTCGCATAGGTCAAGGAAGTGTTGATGCGATGCCGAGCGCTCCGTCAGCGTGGAGGCGCGCCACTTGGTGATGAACTCGTGCGGCGTCATGGGCGCACTCAGCGTAGACGATGATGACTGCCGCGCGCCACGGCGAGCCAAATTCTCGGGAGCGGCTGACGCCGTCGCGGAGCGCGACGTCGGCCGCGGCGGTCGGGAGGTCGTTCCGGAGGACGTCGGCCGGGTGCCGGAGGTCGACCGGCGTCGTCTTCTATGAGGGGTGATAATCACCTTTATCGCCATGCATACACGCTCTGAATCTCTGGTGCCTCGGTCAGTCGTGCGCACCGGCGCACTCGCGCGGGCCGGCGGCGCGGCCGTCTTCGCGTCCGATGAGTTCTTCTCGGCGCGGATTCGCAACCCGCACACGCGGCGGGCGTATGGTCGGGCGGTCAGCCGGTTCCTGGCCTGGGTGGAGGAGCAAGGCGTCGACCTGGCGCGGGTGACGCCGGGGATGGCAGGCCGCTTTATCGACACGCTCAGCGGCGGACCGGCGGCCAAGCAACAGGCGGTCTCGGCCTGCCGGCAGTACTGCACCGGGTTGGTCCAGCGGCACGCGATGATCCTCAATCCGTTCGCCTCGGTCACCGGGGAGCGGTATCAGGTGATCGAGGGGCGCACGCCGGAGATCGCCATCTCGCAAGCCCGCGCGCTGCTCGCGTCGTTCGATACCGCGTCGCTCGTGGGCCGCCGCGATCGGGCGCTGTTCGGGACGCTGTGCTACACCGGCGCGCGGATCGGCGCGGTGCTGGCGCTGCGGCGCGGCGATCTGGCGGAATCGGCGCTGCGGCTGCGGGAGAAGGGCGGCAAGCAACGTATCATTCCGGTCCGCGCGGATCTCCACGGCTGGCTCCTCGCGTGGGTCGAGGCGGCGGGCATCGCGTCGGCTGACGCGCCCCTGTTTCAAGGCGTGGCGGTCGGGCGCGGCGTCGGAACGGCCACGGGCCGCTGGCTCTCCTCGAACGCCGCCCGCAGCCAGCTCAAACGCCGGCTCCAGGCGGCGGGGCTGCCGGGCAATCTGCGGCCGCATTCCTTCCGGGTCCTCGTCGTGACGGACCTGCTCGATCAAGGCGTGCCGCTCGAGGACGTCCAGACGCTCGTCGGCCACAGTCAACCGCAAACCACGGCGCTCTACGATCGACGCGAACGGCGGATCGCGCGGTCGGTCGTCGAGCGGATCTCCATCTGAATCACCCCCCTGTGGCTAGTCCCCTGGCCGGCCCGCGGGCCGGCTGCGAGGGGACCGCGGCGCGTTGCGTTCGTGCGCCGTGCCGTCGTCTTACCCTTCCCGGAGGGACAACTTAACCAAGAGCGACCCGGCCGCGGTCAGGTGAAACCAAAGTGAACCTGCCGGGGCCGAAAAACGGAACGTTTTTGGGGGTCGCTCTTGGTTTTGCGGACGTGTCGAGATATCGGCACGGGAGCACACGGGAAACGGGGAAAGAACGGCCGGTATGACGGGCGTCTCCTGCTCCGGAGGGGTGAAACTAAAGGGGGCCGTATGCGTGAAACAAAAGGCGTCGAGTGTTGTTTCACGCGATCATCGGCATTTGCACGGGCAGAAAAGATGCTGTAACCCGGGCCGTACCAGTGGACGATGACGACCGGCCGGACGTGCGGGCGTATCTCGAAACGATGGTCGGGAAGGGGGACATCGTGGCGCTGCTGGCGGTGTCCCGGTGGAAGTCCGCGGCGGTGGTCCAGGAGATCCAGCGCGTGGAGGACCTGGCGCGACCGGAGTCGGTCCGGCGGCCGTCGAGCCAGACGTCGAGCTGGCCGAGGGTGCCGGCGTAGGCGCGGGGCGGGTGTTGTCGCTGACCGACGCGTTGACCAGGCGGCGCGCAGTGGCCCCAGGGCGGCCGATGGCCGTCTCGTCCGACACGATCGCGGCGAGCGAATCAGTCACAGTAGGCGTTCAATCAACGTATCCCCGGCCTCCGACACAGAGACCTGGAAGTCGTTGACGTTCTCCGACAACCGGTTGTCCGGGCTCTCGCTGAGCCAGGCGATCAGGCGCTCTACCAAGCGCTCTCCGCGGGTTGCGGGCGTGTCCTCCTCCTTCGACATCCGCTCGATATCCTCGGTAGCGATCCGGAACCGCACCTGCTTGCGGTCCGGGTTGAGTTCGGCGCAGAACCAGAAATCGTTCACCCCGTCTCGTTCAGCGTGAAGCCGCGCGAACGTCCGAGCATCACCAGGCGAGAACTCGAACGTTCCTTCGATAACGATGCTCGGCGTCGGCCCGCCATTGGTCATTGGTCTCTCCCTACACCGTGTTCGGGTCAACCATGGCGTTCCGCCAGGCCCAACCCGTGCTGTCGAGGCACGTGACGAACAGCCGGTCGTTCGCGTCGACGTGCTTGGGCGCGGGCGTCACCGAACGGCCTCAGCGTCGTCCCGCGACACGTCGACTCGCCGACCTGCACCCGGAAGAACACCGACCGGCGGCTAAGGGCGACGGTAGCAGGGTGGTTCCATGATGCCCGAATCACAGCTGCACGCCTTGCCTCGCCCGCCGGACACCGCATCGACGACTCCGAGATCGCCGACGTTCTCGGCGCTGGCGATCGCTCCCAACCGGCGCGTTCATCACAGGTGAAGGCGTTCGATCCCGCCATGGCACGGAAAAGACGGCGAACACTGCCTGGACGGGAATCTACAGGACCACCGACGCCGTTGACGGATCGCAACGCGCTCGCGTTCCGGGCGATCCACTCCAGGAGCCGTGTAGGCACCGAGCAGCCGGACCAAGCGGAAGCCGTTGGATCCGAACGCCATCCGGCTGCCGATCTTGCGCGTCTGCTGGGCGATTCGGCTACGAGCCGAGCGTCATCGTGACCCTTCCTGACACCGTCCACGTTCGATCTTCGAAGACCGGCCTCGGTCCGGCACGCTAATCGACTCCGAAATGCACCTTGGCACGGCCGGGAACCGCGACCCCTTCTCGCTGTGCCATCGAGAGGACGATTCTTGCGCACAGCTTGATCGCCTCCTGCCCCAGCGCGTGTAAGCTGGACTGTTCCAGGTGGCTGCCCCGGTGCTCGCTTCCTGCTTCCGACCGGCCGTGGAAAAGGCCGCTACGCCTCTTGTACAGCCTGTCCCAGTCTTGCCACACGCTCGACAGATCATTGGCCTGCAACAACTGCCGTATCCGTTGGCGAATGCTCTCCTTCCGCACCCGTCGAACAGCCTCGACGACTTGCTGGGCCTCTTCGCGGTCGCCGTGGGCTAGTTCCAGCCACGCGGCCGCGTTTTCGATGAGCTGCCGCTGTTCAACCGACCACGGCGGATCTTTCGCCAAGCCCTCGATCGTCGAGACTGCCAGCACCAGCTTGGCGATTGGGTCCTCGTTGATCTCTGCAAGGTTCAGCACCCGAATGGCCCGTCGAATCGACGGCGAACCGCTGTGGAACGGATCGTTCTCCGGCAGACACTCCTCAAGAGAGCGGGCGAAATGGCCGGCGTTCGCCAGAACCTGTCCGTTCGCCCGACAGCGAGCGAAGATGTTGTTCTCATCATCCGGCAGGATTACGATGCCGTGCACATCAGGCGCCAGCCGTATATCGGGATTCACATTTCGGACGATCTCGGGATTGAGCCACGACATCGTACGGTCTTCGCCAGGGTCGCCAGCGTCCACCCCCAACCGGTTGCACAGCCCAGCCAGGTGCGTTGCGCGTCGAAGCTCCTCCCCGAACTCCCTTGCCTGAGCCTCCGTCTCGAAACCCCGGCAGCTCATGACCAGCCAGGATGTCTTCGATAGCGGCTCCCCTCGATTCTCCGACTCGATCGTGACCGTCCTGCCGGTGATCGAGGCCGTCAAGGCGTCGTCCTCCGTGTCCAAGGACTTCCCGATCCGAAGCTTCAGCCAGAGACGATACTTGGTCTTCTCCACCAACGAACTGTACCGCACCCGGTTTCTTGGACACACGTTTGCGCTACGCGGCATGGCGTAGCTCGTATTCCTCGCGCGCTTCGAGTGGCGTCAGGTCGCATAGAATCTCACCCGAGCGGCCGCCGAATTCCAACAGCGGCCGGGACATCCCCGCACACCCTCACCCACCTGGTCAACACCGTGCAGAACCTGTCGGCCCCGCGGCGGCGAGGCAACGGTGACGTGTCGTGTGAGGGAACACATCGATAAGTTGTTGATTTCATTGATTTTATTTTAGAACAACTTTAATCCTACCCAACGAGGTAGTCGGTTATATATATTAAGCAGCGTGACACCTGCTGACCTGATACGAACGGCCCTGGCCACGCACGGCCCGATGCGAGCGTCGCACCTCGCAGCCTATCTCACTGATACATATGGCCTGTCTCCTGACGCCGCCAAAAAGCGCGTCTCACGGGCGTCGCCGCCTATCCGCAAGTTTCCTATCCGCCTCCTGCCGAAGAACGAGGCCTTTCTTTATCACCAGGACGACCGGAACTCGGAGAGTTTCTGGGAGGCTCTTGTCCGCTCCCTGCGTGAATCCTCTTCTATTTACGGCTTGGCGCTTGACGGTCTGATAGCTCGGGGCGGACTGGCCCAGCGCCCGAGCTTCAATGTCGTGGCCGGCTCGCCAGAAGCGCAAAAGAAGCAGGTGCCGCTGTCCCGCCTGCTGGACAACCTTGTAAACGCCGCCCTCGTCGAGCGGTTAGAGGTTGGCGAGATGGGCGAATGCGTTCGCCTTAATCCCCAGGTGTTCGAAACTCCCGACCCGTACGCGTTCCGCGCCCGCAAGATCGCCGAGGATGTGCTTATGGACGGCCTGCGCGAGTGGACGCGCAAGCTCGGGCTCGCCAGCTACAACGCCATTGAGATCCGAACCGCCGAGCGGGCTCCGAAATTCAGCACGTTCCACTGGGATCTGTCAGGCCCGAGCTATCTGCTCCCCCTGGTGTCCGTCGGCCGCGATGGCCGCAAGCCAGGATTCTTCGTCGCCGACGTGTTCTGCAACGGCACGTTGGATGTGCCGAACATTAAGTATTTCCTGCGCAAGGTTCGCATGCTCAAAGCAATGCGTCGGGTTGTACCGTTCATGCCGGTTCTGCTTGCCGACGGTTATACGAAGGAGGCCCTGCGGGCCGGCAAAGCGGCCGGCATCGTAATGGCGACAACCCGCAATCTTTTCGGTGACACGGTAGCCCATGCCCTCAGCTCCCTGATTGATACGCTGACCCACGCTGCCGCAGTAGCAGCCAGCAACCCGGACCGTCTTGTCGGTCTGCTCAAGGATCTCAGTGCGATTGAAGGCGCTGCGGGCAACTTGCGCGGCGCACTGTTCGAGATGATCGTCGGCTATCTCGTCCGGGAAGTTGAAGGCAACACGATCGATATCGGAGAGATCGTCCATGACCCGAAGTCTGGTAAAGACGCCGAAATCGACGTGCGGCGCATAAAGGAACATCAGGAATGCTGGTTCTACGAATGCCGTGCCCACCAACCCGCCAACAGGATCTGTGAGGATGAAATCTCCGTCTGGATTGAGAAGGCCAACCGCGTCTGGCGATCCCACCGCGCCGAAAAGCGTTTTCAGGATTGCCGGTTCGGCTTCGAGATATGGACGACCGGCCTGTTTGACGACAAGGCGCTGGTGCTTCTAGAGAAAGAGAAAGAAAAGCGCAAGCGCATAACGATCGGCTGGCGCGACGGCGCCCAGGTGCGGGATTATGCAAAACAGGCTTCGCGTAAATCCATTCTCGACACGCTCGATCAGCATTATTTCAAGCATCCTCTTGCGCGCTAGAATCATTATCGATAATTGCCGTTATCGTGAAGGATTCAGAGGGCAGGGAGAACACGCACGCATGAGCAACGGACCGGCGATCGTTCCGGTGATCATCATCGAAGGAACGCGCGAGGACTGGCCCGGTGGCCCTCGAACCCTGACGCGGCTCGACCCCCACCGGGAACCCAACCGGCTGACCTTCTGGTTCGGCGCCGAGCTCGCCCCGGACGACAACCGGGTATGGTTCCGGATCACCATGGAGGCCGTCCGCCGGATGCAGGAGGAGACGCCGGGCGCCCGTGGTAACCGCCTGGTCGACGCCCTCCTTGCCTGGCTCAGCGACGACCGAGACCACCAGTTGGAGGATCTCAACCGCTTCCAGGTTCTCGTCTCGGATGCCGGCGACACAAGGATCGAACCCTACGGTGGCTGATTCGCTCGCCGTGATCGCGGGATTGCTGTTTATGGGCGGGCTGCGGCGGTCGGAAGTCTCCGCGCTGCGGTGGGCAGACGTGGCCGACGCCAGTGACGCCGACGGCATCCTGGTCACCGTCCGCCGCAGCAAGACGAATCAGGCTGGCGAGACGCGGGATGTGCGGTTCGTGAAGGACGGCGTCCTGCGCGCCATCCGGACGCTGCGGGCCGCCACGAGTTCGGAGCCGGGTGACCGCGTGGTGCCGCTCTCGGCGCAGATGATCGGGCTGCGGTTCACGGCCGCGGCTGCCGGCATCGAACGCCGCGTCACCGCCCACTCCGGACGGGTCGGTTTGGCAAGCGAGCTCACCAGCCGCGGCGCGTCGACTACCGACGTGATGCTTGCCGGCCACTGGAAGACCTCGAGGATGGTCGCCCACTACTCCGCCGGTGCGACCGCTGAGCGCGGCGCCGTCGCGCGCTACCTCTAAGCGGTGAGAGGGTCCTCTACGAAATGGAGTTGTTAGCGGGGCCGGTCGTCTGGATCGGCGGCATCGTCGTGACGGCGTTCGCGGCTTGGCGCAGGGCTACGGGGCAGCGGTGCGCGCTCGGCCCCGGCTCGCCGCCGACCAGGGAGGCGCCCGCGGGCAGAGCCTCCTCGCGGCGCCGGACCTTTGACCCACACCCGAACGGGCAGTACTATAACGGCCGTGCTTTTGGTCGGCGGCCGATTGTCGGTCCGCCGCAGTAACATGAAATCTCTCCGCGACCTCGAGTTCAAGAAGCTCGCCACAAGCTCTGGACCAAAGCAGTACCTCGCCTTCGACGAGCTGGCACGCCGAATACGGGACAACCCATCGAGTTGGAGCCCAGAAGAAGGGCCAGGGGCCTGGGATCCTCTCGACAGCACTCGCGCACCTAATGCCATCGAAGCGGAGTGGGCGTTCCGTAAGTGGTCTCAGCAATTGAACGACGGGAAGAACCCCAAGCTTGAGCAGGAGCAGGAGGCGAGGCTCGATGAACTTGAGTCGCATCTGGACCAGGATCCAGACTCGCTCGAGACCACATTCTTCAACCACATAGGTGCCGAGATTCGCAGACAAATGGTGATCGGCGCGCAGGAAGAGTACTTCGAGAGCCAGGCAACGGGCGTCGAGCTCGAAGACGCAGTCTCGCCACAGCCCGACGAGCCGGAGCCCTGGGATCCGGAGAAGATTCGGATTCACACGAAGCACTACTCGTTGCGCCAACTGGTCGACATGATCGCTGACGGTGACATCGATCTAGCCCCGGACTTTCAACGTCATTACGTCTGGAAGCGTCAGCAGCGTTGGGGACTCATCGAATCGCTCCTGCTGGGAATCCCGCTGCCTTCGTTCTACTTCAACGAGAACACCTCGGGTCGGCTCCAGGTGGTCGACGGGGTTCAGCGCCTGACGACGATCTTCCGGTACGTGAACGAGAAGGACTTCAAGCTAGGCGACGTGACCTACCTCCATGATCTGAAAGACCAGGGATTCGACGATCTGGCGCCGATGTTTCGCCGCCGGCTTAACAATGCGCAGTTCGTGGCCCATGTAATCGATCCGCAGACGCCCTACCGGGTGAAGTTCGACATTTTCCGTCGCATCAATACAGGAGGAAGTCCGCTCAGTGCCCAGGAGATCCGCCACTGCATGAGCGGTGCCAGGTCGCGCCAGTTTCTGAAGGAGTTGGCAACCGACGAGAGCTTCTCGACCGCTACGGGAAATGCGCTCAAGGACCATCCGCGGATGGCGGACCGGGAGGTGGCATTACGATTCGTCGGCTTCCGGCTATTTACGCCTGATGAGTACGCCCAGCATGGCAGCTTCGACGAGTTCCTGGGGGCCGTGACAAAGCAACTCGACGACCCGGCCGGCCAGAGTCTCAACAAACTTCGTGCCGACTTCGTCCGCGGCATGACCAACTCCTACGCGGTGTTTGGCGAGCACGCTTTCCGCAAGTGGCCATGTGACGCCGAGCGGCGTAACCCGATCAACCGGGCATTGTTCGAAAGCTGGGGGACCGTGCTGGCTGATCATGACGAAACCACGGTGCGGGCGGGAAAAGAGGAGTTAGTCAAGCGGGCGCGCGAGATGATGACCAACGACTACGAGTTCATCAGAGCCATCAGCGGCAGTACTGGCGATGTCCGCAATGTCCGGACCCGGATCCTTAGCGTACGCGACGCGGCGCAGGAGGTGCTCGGGTGATCGCTGAGATCCGGCTTGAGAATTTCAAACGGTTTCACGATTTGAGTCTAAGGACCGCCGACCTCACAGTCTTGACAGGTGCCAATGGCGCCGGCAAGACATCCGTCCTGCATTCGCTCCTGCTGGTCCGGCAGATGACGAGGCAATCTCAGCAGAGCCACGTCGAGTTGAACGGCGTTGACACCCTAGAGTTGGGCGGGGCCGAAGACGTCATCCATCGCGAAGCTGGCGATGAGCTTGCGGCCATCGAAGTCCTCGATACCGAGGGCAAACGTTGGCGCTGGTCGTTTCGTGCCCCCGTAGACAAGCGGACACTGAACGCGGATGTTGTAGACAAGCCTGTTGGCTACGCGGGGGCACTCGCCGAACCTCCGCCGTGGTTTACCTATTTGTGCGCGGAGCGGCTGGGGCCGCGCGACGTGCTTAGCGCCAGTGCCGCCGATGTAGGCGAACTCGGTGTCGGTTCGCGCGGCGAGTTCGTGGCGCAGGTTCTGGACTCCTTCGGTCGGTCGCGCGTAAGAAATGGCCGGCTGGCGGTTAACACAACGGAGACGACGGTCTCCGGTCTGCTACATCAGACTGAGAGCTGGATGGGCAAGATCGTTCGTCCGACTCAGATCGATGCGGAATGGTTTCTAAACACGTCGGTCACCCGCCTGCGTTTCAAGACCCCGGGCCTTCGAACTGAGTGGACGCGTGCGCCTAACGCTGGCTTCGGCATCTCGTATGCGCTGCCGATTATCGTCGCGGCGCTCCGGGCTGAGTCTGGTGGACTGTTGCTTGTGGAGAATCCGGAGGCCCACCTGCACCCGGCCGGTCAGTCCGCTATCGGCGGTTTTCTGGCGCGGGTGGCCGGAGACGGCGTGCAGGTTTTTGTCGAGACCCACAGCGACCACGTGCTGAACGGCATCCGCGTAGCCGTCGCCGAAGGCACGGCTGCACTGAACCCCGAACAGGCTGCAATCCATTTCTTCCGAGCCGAGGATGATGGTGGCCAGACCGTTGAGTCGATGGAGTTGCGGACAACCGGCGAACTCGCAACCTGGCCCGTCGGGTTCTTCGACCAGGCTCAGATCGACCTCGCAGCGCTGGCCGCTTGGCGGCGACGACGACGACAACCGTGACTGGGCGTTTAGTACTCGACGAATCGTCGTGGGCTGGAGCGACCGAGGCCAACTTGGTCGGGCGGCTGGCTGATGCGATCGAACGTCTGCTCGAGCGCCTTGACGTGGCCCGAGACCGCGACGAACCTGTCGTCAAGCACGAGAACTACTACTACACCGATCTCGGAGACGGCGTTCGGCTCGATGCGACGCTGTTCGATCCGCACTGCCCGGTGCGCCTCGATCGTGACCTCACCAACCGGCTGATCACGGCGCTCGACCGGGCCAACGCGTTCGACGATTACCTGCTGCCCCAAGAGATTGCTGAATTCCACGGGGATGTCCGGTGCGCCCCTGGAGTCGTATGGGCACACAAGTCGTGCCAGGAGGGCCGTTACGTAGCGGTCCTTCCGCTGCCGCTCGAAGACGTGCCGGTTGGGCAGGTGCCGGTTACGGTGGACGACGCTACCCTGGACGTCGTTTTCGTAAAGGAGGAATTCCAGCACGTCGCTTTTTTTCGGTCGCTCATCGCGCTCGAACACGCCGACGAGACGAAGTTCGAGCGTCTGGCGCCGTCTGCGTTTCCGGCTCTCGACTGGGCCGATGACGTCTGGAGCGGTCTTGGAGACTTCAGCCGCCCGTACATCGAAATCCGCGACAGGCTGATCAGATGCCTAGGTGGTCTCAGCGATCACGGTGCGGCCTGCTTCGACGAGTTTCAGGCCGGCGACCCGCGTCAACTGGCGAGCAGGTTGTCGGCCAAGATCGGCGCGGAAACCTCGGATGAAAACGGCGCGACCAAGCGGTATCCTCAGTCAAAGCGAGACCGTACTCGGAGCCATCGTGGCATCGACAAGGTGTTCTGGTGGCACGTAAAACTGGAGCCGAATGTGGACCGGATTCACTTCCTGTATGAGCCGTCGCGCGGGAGCGGACCCAGACCCCGCGAGAGCCGCATCGTCGTGGGCCTGTTCAAGAACCACTGCGTCCTGCCGAATTGAGTCGACGGCATCGCGTCAGGCAGGTGCGGACCGGCGTGGGGGATCCGTTCTGGCGCGCCGTGGGCAATGCTGACGGCGTGTCCCTGGCCATCCTTGACCCCGTGTCGTCGCTGGTCGGGGGCGGCGCCACGAACGATGGGGGCCTGGCGCGGTTCACGATGGGGGGGCGCTCGCTACCGCGGCACCGTCCGCCGCAGCAAGACGAACCAGGTGGACGAGACCAGCGATGTCCGTTACCTGAAGAACGGCGCCGCGCGCACCATCCGCGCAGTGCGCACTGTTGCCACCCCGGCAACAATCACGGCGCCGCCACGACGCCGGATTACGGGCCGTAACCAGACACCGGCTGCGGCCGGTGTCGGCCCGGCGTGACCTACGGGCCGATGAGGAAATCGAGGACCGGGAGCAGCACGACGACGGCCGCGAACACGACGTAGAGCTTGGTCGTCAACCGTCGTTCGAACCGTGCGATGTCGGTCTTGGTAGCGGCGACGTCGGCCTGGGTGGCGAGCATGAGGCTACTCCCTGGGCGTGTGACCTGGCGCGCGCCTAGTCGTCGACCTGGTCGGCCGGGTGCGGCCTCCCGATTGCGGGAACCGTTGGGGGGACACGCCGCCGGGCGCGTGCGTGGCCGAAGGATTCTCGCGAAAAGTTGTTACCTCCGCAGCAACACCCCACCTAGAAGAACCGGCCGCGGCGTTCCTTATACTCGACCGCGCACCACATGGCCGCTTGTCGCCATGTCACCACTTCCGGCTCTGCCGTCAGTGCATCGTCTCGCTGGCGTCGTCCCCCTCCGCGTCGTCGGCCAGCGCCTCGACCACCCCGACGTAATACGCGAGCGTCGACGTGACGACCATCCGGACCGCCGCCCGGAACTCCGCCGTCGGCTGCCACGCTCGGACCGCGACCGCGTCGCCCTCGTCGGGCTGCTCCGCGAAAGCCACGACGGCCAGCGTCTCCGCTGGACTGGCGACGCCGCGCGCGCAGCGCTCCTCGAGGAGACGGACCGCCACCGCAACCAGGGCGCGGTACTCACGGTCGCCGGCGAGTTCGTCAAGGGTCATTGGCCGATCAGCTCCACCAGCGCTGCGATTCGGCCCCCGGTCCCGCCGCAGGCGTCGCACAGATCGACTTCCGCACCGACACGTCGCACCATCAGCGCCTCCCCAATATACACCATGGCACCATACCACCATGCCTACATCGTGACGTCATTCCCACGCTTCGGCATCGCCGGGGCGATCTCCGGCTTTCCCTCACGCGCGAAGAGCATGTTGAAGGCCTCCCCGCAGATCGCATGGAGCGTTGTGCTCCGGTCGAGCGCTAGCCGCTTCAGCTCGGCCCGGACAATCGCCGGCACGTGCACCGTCAGGGACACCGTGCCAACTCGACTCGGCGGCACAGCAGCCGACGACGAACGGGCGCGGGCGTTCACCGGGGCCGGGGCCGGCCCTGGTCGACTGCCCGCGGCGTTCCGAAGTGACGTGCTCAAGTCTGGCTTTTTCGGCATTTGGCCTCCCTGATGATCCAGTCCGCGACCGCCCGCGCCTCCGATGCCGCACGGCCCGACGGCATGAACTCCGCCGCGACGAGGCCCAATGCAACGGCATCACCGACCGCGGCGCGCTGCCCGAGCCCGTGCGGACACACCACAATCCCGAACTCCTCCAACGCCGCCCTCGTCTGCACGGCGCGGCGGCCGCGCGCCGGCGTGGCGTTCAGCACCGCGACGACAGGCGGCCCGCCAGCCAGCGTGACGATCTGTTTGCTCGTCGGCACCGTCTCGATATCGAAGATCAGCGGCCGGCAGGGGATGACCACAAGGGAAGAGAGACGAGCGGCCTCCAGCGCGGCCGTCTCCAGACGCGCGGGCGTGTCGATCACGACCAGGTCGACGCCTTGTGCTTCCGCGGCGGCCAGCGCCCGTCCCAGCCTGGCCGGCTGCGCATCGAGCACCACCGGCGTTGAGGCCTCCCGCCGGTCCCCCCACTTGCACGCGGTCGCCTGCGGGTCGATATCGAGCACCACGGCTGTCCGGCCGGTCTGCTCAGCAGCCACCGCGAGCGTCAGCGCCAGCGTCGTCTTTCCCGTTCCGCCCTTCTGTGCAACGAGAGCAATTGTTATCACCATGTAGAGTATACAACATGGCACCATGTAGTAACACGGGGAAGGCTGGGGGCACAGGGAGGAGATCGGGGGGCAACCGCGAGAGTTGCTTTACACCTGGGGGAGAATGCCTTTGTGCTCGCCTATTTCGGGCACAGCTTGGTCCAATTCGTCGAATCTTCTGCCGACACTCTCGGCAACCTGCAACGCTTCGTTCATGGTAATCCGCTCGTGTTCGTGGAGGGTCTGCAAGAAGTCGATGTACGGCCGAGCGAAATACACTGAGAGTTTGATCAGCGCCTCTGGATCGGCGATCTGGCGGAGCACGTTGATTTCATCCAGGGTGAGATCATCGCTGTTTGGCATCGCTCAGGTTCCTCGTAGGGCCGGATCGGCCGGCGGATTGCGGCGGCCAGCGCCAGCCAGACCCGCACGCTCCGGATCTCGACCGCCCAACGGTCGGCCAGCAGCAGCGCCACGAAGCATTCCTTGAACCGCTGGTAGTGCTTGACGGCCGTCGCCTCGTCCGGGGACCGCTTGCTGGTGTTCGTTCGTTTTGAGGACACACAGCACCGTTAGCCCGGAACGATGCGGGCTGGCGGCTGAGTGCCCGCGCCTGATTCGCGGTCTGCTCTAGCCACGCTTTCGGCAGGGCCGCCAGCGATTTCTGCGCGCCGCCCTGCGCCGGGAATGTCGGGTTGTGCCGCTTGCACCTCTGCGCGGCGCTGCCGTTCGGTGCTAGTGTGTTATGCATTACGTAGTACGTAGTATCCGGCGGTTGCCGTTGCATGATCCAGAACTTTAAAGACAAAGACATGCGGCGTTTCTTCGAGGGCGCGCGCATTGCTCGCTTTCACGCGTTCGCTGCCCAGGCGACCCGTCGGCTTACCGTATTGGATAGCGCCGCGGCGCTTCGTGACTTGGTCGTGTTGAGAAGCAACCGCCTCGAGGTGTTGCGGGGCGACCGCGCTGGGCAGTACAGCGTCCGGATCAACGCCCAAGGGCGGATCTGTTTCCGCTGGACAGACGACGGACCCAGCGACGTCGAAATCGTGGACTACCACTGACGAGGTAAGCATGACGGCAACGAACAGAATGTCACCGGTGCATCCCGGCGAAGTCCTGCGGGAGGAGATCGACGAGCGCGACCTATCGGCCAATGCACTGGCCCAGGCGCTCGACATCCCCGCGAACCGAATCACCGCCATCCTTAACGGGCAGCGGGGTGTGACCGCGGACACTGCACACCGCCTGTCCCGGCACTTCGGAACAACACCCGAATTCTGGCTCAATCTGCAGAAGACCTGGGAGCTGCGCCGCGCCGAGATCGAGGCTGAGGACGGGAGACGAGTGAAGTTTGTGTCTGGCACAGGGAGCCTTATTGGCGGTCGGCACAAGGACAAGAAGGAGCGGATCACGGAAGCATTGAGCGACCTGCAGCTTGCCATCGGCGGCTTGGGGACGCAGGCCACCGGGCAGCAGGAGCGACACGACCTGCCGCAGGTGCTGGGCGCTCTCGCTCGCATGTGTTCGGTATTCCTCAGGAAGCTGGTGCTCGGGGATCACGGCGTAAAAACGACCCGGCTGCTGGACGACGTGGTGATGGAGTCTCTGGAATTGCGTCTTCAGCCCCTGCGTAAGATCCCCAGGAAAAGCCGCAGGACCATCAAGACCGGTCTTGGCGTGGGGGGCGGGTTCATGCAGCTGACCAAGGTGGATGAGCCCGGGCCCAAGCCAACGTACCGCTTCCCCGTCGCGCCTCACGACCTCGAGTTCGTGATTGAGTGGCCGCTTCCAGGGACAGCGGACTGGACCGGGGCGCCGTCGGAGAAGGAGCCTTGGCTATTGTGTGCGGACCAGTTGTTCGACACCGTCTCGAATCGAACGTTGAGCTGCGACGAGTGGCTCGGTCAGCAGGTCGTGGTCTTTGACGGCGCCGGAATCTCATTGAAGGACATCATCCGAACGGTCGCGACCTACGAGGGCGCCCACGCGATCAACGTTGCCCGGCTCTCCGAGGTCGACGGACACAAACCCTTCAAACCGGCGAAGGAACCGGCGCTTCACATCCTGAACAACATCACGTTGTTCGGGATTCGATTTCCCCACGTGATAGTCATCGAGTCCGCGTTGTACCTCTACGAGAGATTGCTGGACGAGGGCTCCATTCGGCGGCCGGCCGGAGACATTTACAGGGTGAAGCCCGGATTTTCGTGTCGCGCGGAACAGGCGGGTTCGTCCCGGCCGGACTGGCTGCGTTTCAACGGCACGATGATAATGGCGTTTTCAAGCGAACCAAAGTTGACTCGGCACACCATTCGACCAGTGAGTTAGGTTGGGGAAAGTACCGTCCACACTTGATCCGCTTGGCGATGCCCTTCGTGCTTCGCGCACTCATACGCGGCTGGCTTCGCCGCGCGCCCGAGCGGTCGGGGCCGTCCCCGCCCGCTCGGGCCGCGCCGACCACGGAGGAGGCTCACCCTTATTGGTGGAGGGTCCCATAACCCGCTTTATGGGACCCTCCACCCCGACCCGCCCGGGGCTTGCCTGTTGGACGATCGTCTACTAACATGGAGCACAGCATGCGCGCCGTAAATCTTCCCAACCCGCACTCGCCGCGGGGGTTGTAGCCGACAAGGCGCTACCCGATGCCCGCCAAGCCCCGCTGGCTGCTCGCCATCCCAGACGCCATCCGACAGCTCGAGGCGCTGGACCGCGAGATGCTCACGCGCCGCGACGTCGAGCAGCTCTTTGGCGTATCGAGGGCTCGGGCGGCGACGCTCATGCAGACCTTCGGGGCCGAGCTCACCGGCAACCAGAGAACGCTCCCGAGAGCACAGCTCCTCCGTCAGCTCCGGAAACACCGGGCGCGGGCCGCCTTCCGCGGCGAAGAGGAACGACGGGCTCGGCTGGTCGCCGAACTCAGGAAGGCGCGGTTGATCGGGATCCGGGTGGCCGTTCCTGTAGAAGCGCTCGAGGGACGTCTCGCCAGCCTGCCCGAGGGCGTCTCGGTCGCGCGGGACCGGATCGAAGTGCGTTTCTGCGGGGCGCGGGAGGCCGTCGCGCGGCTCTTCGTCCTGGCCCAGGTCCTGACCAACGACTACGACCGCTTCGAAACGCTCGTCGGCCGAGGAGAGGTGTCCGAATGAGCGAGGCCCTGATGCCAACGGTCGCCCGGCCCGAGATCACCAGGCCCGGCGGGGCCATCGTGCTGCCGCAGCTGATCGTCGCCGCCGGGCCGGTCGCCGTCGAACGGTTTCTGGAGTTCTTCGCGGCGCGGATCGCGAACGCGCGGACGCGGGCGGCGTACGGGCGGGCCGTGGGGCAGTTTCTGGCGTGGTGCGAGGCGCGACGCCTCGGCCTCGCCGCCGTCTCGCCGCTCCACGTTGCGGCCTACATCCGGACCCACCCGGGGTCGGCCCCGACCGTCAAGCAGAGCACCTCGCCGCGATCCGCATGCTCTGCGACTGGCTCGTCGTCAGCCAGGTCCTCCCGGTGAACCCGGCGGCGGCCGTGCGGGGGCCGAAGCACGTCGTGACGAAGGGCTCGACGCCGGTCCTGATCCCGGCCGAGGCGCGCAAGCTCCTCGAGCACATCGACACGGGCACGCTGGCCGGGCTCCGAGACCGGGCGCTCTTCTCGGTGATGCTCTACAGCTTCGCGCGGGTGAGCGCCGTCCTGGGGATGAGGAGGCAGGACTACTTCGAGCAGGGGAGCCGAGAGTGGCTGCGGCTCCACGAGAAGGGCGGCAAGCGTCATGACGTCCCGGCCCACCACCGGGCAGCGGAGGCCCTCGACGCCTACCTCGAGGCCAGCGGGCTCGAGGACGGGCGGGCGGCGCTGTTTCAGAGCGTGGACCGGGCGGGGGATAGGCTGACGGGGCGGCCGCTCTCGCGGCGGGTGGTGCTGGCCATGATCAAGCGGCGGGCGGCGGCTGCGGGCCTCCCGTCCTCGACGTGCTGCCACACGTTCCGTGCGACCGGGATCACGGCGTATCTGTCGAACGGGGGGACGCTGGAGCACGCACAGCAGATCGCCGGACATGCCTCGCCCAAAACGACGAAGCTCTACGACCGGACGGGGGACACGCTGACCATCGACGAGATCGAACGCATCGTGATCTAGGCGCGGAGCGCGACCACGGCGAGTGAATCTTCCATCATGATACTTTCCCGATAAGGGTACTTATCGTGAAGGATTCTAGCGCGCGCGGCGCCTTCTACTCCAAATTGGAAGGTCCTTGAGAAGCACGACCACCAACCCGATGATGTTGAGCCCCACTTGCTCGTCGCGCCGTCGCTCAACGTCCAGCCGAAACCCATTCATCTGAGCCTCGCCTTTCGCGATCCTCTCGCGAAACTCTCTAATCGCATGAGTCGAGCGAGCATCCTGATCAAAGAGGATTTTGGTCATTTCAGTGTATGCAGCGAGATCCCCACCATTCAACTTGGCTCGCAAGTCGTCAACGGTCGATGATAGGGCCTCGATGTTTTCGTTTTCTGTACCGGGGGTGGAGAACCACATCGTCGTGATCGCCCCCCCTGAGACTCACACCTGCACGGTCCAGTAGGAAAGGATCGGGCTGATTCCCGCGTCGGAATGCGGCAGCGAGGGCAAACATTAGATGGGCCGTTTCTGCACGATTGTCAGCTATGGTGTGCTGTCTCCATCGATCCTCGACGACGGTATTGAATTCGCTGAGCATCGCCTGCAGCCTGTTGACGTTCGTCTCCATGTCATCCACCCAGACGGACCCTACGGTGACAGAAAATACAACGATGGATGCCCCGAGCGCTCCAACAGCCCAAGACGGAATCGCTCTGGTAAACCTCAATCTTGGCACCTCCATAGAGAGCCGTGAACCAATCTCATCGTAGCTGTGCTCGGCAGACCTGTCACCGGTCGCGGCCTCGCGGTAGTGGTCTATTTGAACGCGGTGCCGCTCCAGGCACACCGGCCAGCGGGCGCGCCGCGCTGCCCGCTCTAATCTAGCCGATGGGCGCGGCACCTCCCAAGGAAATTGCGCCGTAGCGTCACTGCTCGCCTGCCGCGCCGCGCCGCGCCGCGCTAGCAAGAACTCATAAGCTCGGTCGTGGGCCTCGCCCCGTCCGGCGATCTGTGTGGAGTTGAGGACGGCGCAGCCGTTGACACGCCCGGTGGGCGGAGGCTATCCGGGGCTTTTTTGATCGTTGTTGCTGGTTCGCACAGGTTTCGGCACTCGTAGCCCTAGTCTGGTCCACCATACAATAGTAGTCATCTGCGCGGGTGCCCCTCGATTGGGCCGCGACGCAGAACACGACCACGCCATCCAGATCCTGCGTGAGCGGGGCAGAGTGGTCTAACAGCCCGTGGCAAAAGCCCCGCTGCATTCGATCGGCGCTGCATCCCGCTGCGCGGCGTTGTTCATCGGTCAAATACTGCCGGTATTTTCCCTCTTCTCGCCTTGCTCAGCGGGCGCATCGCCGATCTCGGTGCAACGCGGGGTTTCACCACGGACTGCTAAGCGGCCAGACGACAATCGTGAACTCGCGAATCTGCGCGAGCGGCTGGTGAGGTCGTCCGGGAAGGATATGAGGCCCTCGCGGGTGGCGGTGGGCGTGAACGGCTAAACCGTGAAGCGATCACCGAGGCCATCCGTCCGTGCACTCCGCCTGGCGAGTGCGGCGCACGGCACGGACCCACGCGCTCGACGTCTGCAAGACATAGAATCAGACACGGGATACGATACACGGCGTCGCGCGCCGGACGGCGCCCTCGGCCGCCTGTCGCAAACGGCCGTTTACGACACATGCTGATCGGCTACGCCGGCTTCTCAAAGGCGGACGGCTCCCAGTCGCTGGACCTGCAGCGCGACGCGCTGCAGGTCGCGGGCGTCGACGCCGGCCACGTCTACCACGACTTCGCGTCCGGCGTCCGCGACGACCGACCTGGACTCGACAGCTGCGTACACGCGCTCCGGACGGGCGACGTACTCGTGGTCTGGAAGCTCGACGGCGTTGGCCGCAACCTCGCCCACCTGGTCAACACCGTGCAGGATCTGGCGACCCGCGGCGTGGGCCTGCGGGTGCTCACCGGGCAAGGCGCGCAGATCGACACCACCACGGCCGCCGGCCGCCTCGTGTTCGGCATCTTCGCGGCGCTGGCCGAGTTCGAGCGGGAGCTGATCCGCGAACGCACCCTGGCCGGGCTGACGGCCGCGCGGGCGCGCGGCCGCAACGGCGGGAGGACGTTCGCGCTGTCGAAAGCTCAGGTGTGGCTGGCCCAGGCCGCGATAGCGCACCGCGACACGTCCGTGTCCGCGCTCTGCCGTGAACTCGGGATCAATCCCGTGACGCTCTACCGGTACGTCGGGCCACAGGGCCAGCTGCGCGAGCAAGGCGAGAAGGTCCTCGCCATCTGAACCGAGTCAGGAGCGGCATGTCCCCATCGTCGAACGATGCCGGCCGAGCGGATCCGCCGGATGATCCCGGCTCCGAGCAGCGTCTCCTGACTCGGGTGCAGCGAGGGAGCGCCTCGGCGGTGGCCGCGCTGTTCGCGCGGTATGCGCCCTGGCTGCGGAGGCGCGCCAGCGGCCGCCTGCCGCAGTGGGCCCGCAGCGGGGGAGTGGCGACCAGCGATCTGGTGCAGGACGTGCTGTATCACACCTTCGCCCGGCTCACCTGGTTCGAGTCGAAGCACGTCAGCGCCTTGCGCGCCTATCTCCGGCGCGCCGTGGAGAACCGCGTCCAGGACGAGCTGCGCCGGGCCATCCGCCGACTGGAGCTCGCCCGCCTCGCCCCGGGGGAGGCCGCCCTGCGGCCCTTCGAGGATGCGGCGCCGCAGTATCAGCAACGCCTGCAGGATGAGCTGTGGGGGCGGTACCGGGAGGGTCTGAAGCGCCTGAAGGTCCGCGATCGCCGGCTGATCGTCGGCCGGGCGGAACTGGGGTACAACTACGTGCAGCTCGCCGCCATCGAACGCCTCCCGAGTGCGGACGCCGCGCGCAAGGCGCTCAAGCGGGCCGTCATGCGGCTGAGCGCGGTCATGCCGCTGGCCTCCAGCCGGTAGTGTCCCGCGCGCCCGGGCGTGCGCCGACGGCCCTCCGTGCGGAACCTGTCCGGTTCCGGCCCCCCAGACGTCATAAGAGACGTACTCCGCTCGCCGCGCGCCGTGCGCGTGGGTTGGCGCGGCGCGGGGGGATGCCGGATGTGTGATGCGCACCAACGACCGCAACGATCTAGTCGGCGACGTGGCCGACGCGCTCACGCTGGACCAGCCGGTGCAGTGGGAGCGCGTCGGCCGGCTGGCCGCGGGCGCCGAGCGCGCGCAGATCGAGAACCTGCGCGTCTTCGAGCGGGTGCTGGCGAGCCGCCCGGTGGCGGGCCCGGCGGCGGAGACCGTGCCGGCCACCCGCTTCTACGGCCGCGCGGGCGTACGCCACGCCGTCCACGCGCTGATCGCCCTCGCCAGCCTCGAGGTGGCGGCCACGCTGTTGCTGCTGCCGTGGGCCTGGGGCGACTACTATCGCGTGCACGGCGAGTTGGCGGCCTTCATGACGACCAAGTTCGTCGGGCACGCCGCCGCCGCCGGCCTGTTGCTGTGGGCCGGTCGCGGGGACTGGCGGACCTGGCTGCTCGGCGTCTATAGCCTCTTCAAGGCCGCCCACGCGCCGCTGCTCATGCTCCCGGCCTTTGTCCTGGAGGTGCCGCCGCCGGCGGCGTATGCGGCCTATCTCCAGCACCTGCCCGACGACAGCCGACTCTTGCTGGCCTTCTACGTGCCCGTGTTCCTGTTCGCGCCGGCGGTCCTGTGGGCGTTCGCGCGCGAGTGCCCGCGGGTCCATCGCCGGACCTGGCTCGATGATCTGGCGCGCCGCATGGTCCCGGCCAGCGTGCTGATCGGCGTCGGCCTCTGGGTGGCCTGCGCCGTGACGCTGGCGCTGGCGCGGGCGGGCTATGCGGCGCCGGTCGCCCTGGTGATCGATGGCACGGTCGTCACGCAGGACCTGCTGGTGCTGGGGGCGGTCATCCTCGTCGCGCTGCGCGCGCACACCGCGTCGGCCGACGAAGTACGGCGCGTCGTGGTGTTCAGCGTGGGGTTCCTCCTGCTCATGGGCCTGTCGACCGCCTACAACGTGGCCGAGGTGTTCGCGCCCGGGGACTGGGTCTCCAATTATCGCTGGTCGCCGACGATCCTGGTGATGGAGGTGCTGCGCTTTCCCGGGTTCCTCCTGCTCTGGTACGCGGTGCTGGCGGCGCGCATTCCCCACCTGCGGGAGGCGGTGCGGGCGCTCTACCGCCGCCTGCTGCGGCGCCGCGGCCGGCTCGGGGCGGTGGCCGCCGTGCCCGCCGGGGCGCTGGCGTGGCTCATCGGGCGCAGCCCGGAGCGGGCGGTGGGCGCCGTCATCGCGGATCCGCTGGCGCAGGCGCTGGTCGCGACCGTCGGGATCCTGCTGGTGGTGATCGCCGCGCGGGACCGCCTCCTGCTCCACCTGGACGCCTGGATCCTCCCTGAGACCGCGGACCAGCGGCAGGCCCTGGCCGACGCGGCGGGCGCGCTGGCGCAGGCCGAGCGGAGCACGACCGTCGGCGAGATCGTCACCCGGACGGTGCGGCGCGGGTGCGGCGCGCCCGCGACCCTGCTGGTGACCGACGACGCCGAGACCCGCGCCGGCGGGTTCAGCGCCCCGCAGGCCCGGATCGTGCCCCTGTCGCGCCAGACGGCCATCGTCCACCTGCTGGAAACGGCCGGTGGACCCGTGCGGGTCGAGCCGGCCGGCCGGCCGTCGGTCTTCCCCTTGCTGCCGCCCGCTGACGCGGCCTGGGTCACCGAGGCGGGCGCCGACGTGATCGTGCCGGTACCCGGGCCAGGGACGGACGTCCTCGGGGTGCTGGTGGTGGGCCGCCGCCTCGACGGCCGCCTGGTCCGCGCGGTCGATCTGCCGTTCCTGGAGGCACTCGGCGCGGCCGCCGGGTTGATCCTGGCGCGCCTGCAGCTGCTCAACGCGCCGGGCGCGGGGGCGGGGGAGGCGCCGCCGGCCGCGGAGTGCCCGGTCTGCCGCTGCGTGACCGTGGCCGGCGCGACGCCCGGCTGCGCCTGCGGGTCGGCCTACGTCGCCACGGAGGTCCCGACATTGCTCGCCGGCAAGTTCCGCCTGACGCGCCGGCTGGGGGCCGGGGGCATGGGCGCGGTCTACCTGGCGCGCGACCTGCGTCTGGAGCGCGACGTGGCGATCAAGATCCTGACGGCGCGGTCCCTCGGCCGGCTGATGGGGCTGCACTCGGAAGCCTGGGCCATGTCGACGGTGACGCATCCGGGGGTGGCCCAAATCTACGGCGTCGAGTCCTGGCGGGGTCGTCCGTGTCTGGTCGTCGAGTTCCTGGCCGGCGGCACGCTGGAGGACCGGCTGCGGGACGGGCCGCTCGCCCCCGCGGCGGCGGTGTCGGTCGTCGCCCGGCTGGCCGACGCCCTGGCGGCCCTGCACGAGAAGGGCTGCCTGCACGGGGACGTCAAGCCCAGCAACATCGGCTTCACCGCCGAGGGGGCGCCGAAGCTGCTGGATTTCGGGCTGGCGCACGCGGTGGACGACGCGGCCCTGGTGGGCGGCACCCTGCTCTACCTCTCGCCCGAGGTGCTCACCGGCCGCCCGGCCGAGGCCGCCGACGATGTCTGGTCGCTGTGCGTGGTCCTCTACGAAATGGTGGCGGGCCGGCAGCCCTTCGCCGGCGGCACCCTCGAGGAGGTGCAGCGCCGCATCCGGCGCCAGCGCCTCGCGGCCGGCGGGCCGGACGCCGCCGCCGCGCCGACCGCGGCGGCGGCCGTGGCCGCCTTCGCGGCATCGATCCTGACGGCCCCCCGGGCGGGGCGGCCGGCCACCGCGCCCGCCTTCGCCGCCGCGCTGGCCGAGGTCCCCGGGACCGCCTAGCCCAACATTTTTTCAACCGGCCTGTCCGATTCTCTCCTGCCAGACGTCCTTCTCATAAAGAGGCGGTGTGCACCCGGATCGCGCGTCCGGTCCAGACCGGTACGCGGGGAGGGCCAACGTGAGGGATGACTCCAACAACAGCGTGACCGCAGGCGCGCGCGGTGCACTGGCTCTGATAGGCGCCCAGCGCCCAGCGACACACCTCACGCGCCGACCCCGGACCGAGTCCCGCCCGGCCCCCCGCAGGCCTCGTCGTGTAGCCCTCGCGAGAGCCGCCCTCGCCTGCGTGCTCGCGCCCGCTGCGCCGGCCTTCGCCCAGACGACGGTCCCCGCGGGTTGGAGCCTCACGCCCACCGGCTTGGCCGCCGGCGACCAGTTCCGAGCGGCCACAGTGATTCTCGGGGTCTTGATGCTGGGTGCAGCCGTCCGTAGGTTGCGGGTGGCCCGAACATGAAAGCCATCACATGCGTAGGAGTGATCGCCACCGCTTTGATGATGCTGGTTCCCGCGACGGCGTCCGCGCAGCAGGTAGACCCTGCGTGTGACCTGCCGGCTATTAGCTCTTTCAGCGCGCGGGGTATCGATCCGCGCCACAACCGAATCACGTGGCGAGTCCCGGTCTCCAGCTGTTCGTTCACCGCGTTGGAACTTGAGATTGTGGATTCGACAGGCGCTTCTGCGGTGCGGATCGCGAAGGGCGCAGAGGAGTACATCCACGGCGCGTTGCCTTCTTGCCCGGAGCTGGGTTGTGGAGCGCTGGGAGAGGCCCAAGCAGTAGTCACCTACAGGATTCGGACAACTGACTTGGTGAATGCCCCCTTCCCGTCTGGGCCGTGGTCGCGTGCGGTGACAGTCAACCGTAGTACCTCCACCACTCCGACAGCGCCGCTGTACCTGCAAGGGACGAACGAGGGGGAGAGTGGGTATGCCGAGCTGAGTTGGACTAAGCCTGCGTTCCCGGAAGATGAGGCGGGTCTCACGTACAGCTTCCAGGTCAGCAGGACTGGCACAAGTGGTTGGCGGAATTTCACGGCTGGTGAAGCGGTCGTAGGCGACAGCAAGAGATTAATGGTTTCGTACGCCGACTTGCTGCCTGACACTGCCTACTGGTTCCGAGTCAGAGCAACTCTCAACGGTCGATCCGGTGCGTGGAGTGCTGAGCGGGCAGAGGCGCACGTCCATACGTGGCATGCACCTGAACGCGTGACTGTCCGGATGAGTGCTGTCAAAGGTAGCTCTCCCAACTTTGGCGTCGGAACGCACGGACGTGTGGAGCTTTCGTTCCTGTTCGGTGAGAAGGATTCTCACATACGTAGCAAGTACAGCGGTACGGCGGCATCTTGCGAGATTTCAGTCGGCAACCGGTCGTCTTATCGACCGCCGTCGACCGTGACCGGCCTTGACTGTAAACGGCACAACGGCACCGACGCTAGAAGTACATTCAACGGTCTGAAACTCGAATGGAGCCAGGCTCTGCCTGTGAATCAGACGATCTGGATACGGTTCGCGCTCATCAGGGGAACGATCAAAGGCCCGACGCAAGAGATCGACATCACTCGCAACAGCGACGACGAACTCGTCTCGCGGAATGCCTCCATGCCATCGAGCATCGAGGAGGACACGACAGAGTGCTATGGCAACGACTTCCGCGCGTGTCCAGTGAAACCGCCCTGGGAGCCTGTTGGCGAGGACACGTTCGGGGATGGATCTTATACGGTGAGATGGTCGGCGGGAGGTGATGACTACGACTACGGCTCAGACGGGGATGAGCCGGCGAGGAGCATCACCCGGATGGAGATGAAGTACACGGCGTGTCCGATGAGCGGGACGGACACGCTAGGAGACGATGACGACTGCCTGACTGCAGCGGGCACCGGCAGGAGCACTGGAACGATGACGTTCCGTGGGTCGTTCGGCATCATCATAGACGACCAGGCAGTAGACGGGTGGCATGTGAAGATGGAAGCCCGCGTGCAAAACAACCTAGGTCAGTGGAGCAATCAACCCGCGTACGGAGATTCCAACCAGATGGACCGCGCATGGACTTTTCGCAGCGCAGATGTCGCCAGTGGCGGCGGGTCAGGTGGAGGCGGCGGTGGAGGCGGTGGTGGCGGCACTGAGCCCCCCGGGGGCGGCGGCGGCGGATCCGGCGGATCCGGCGGCGGTGGTGGTGGCGGCGGCGGTGGTGGTGGCGGTTCCAACGCGCCGCGGGCGCTCGACGACGCGGCGGAGACGGCCGAGGACACGCCGGTGACCATCGCGGTGCTCACCAACGACAGCGACGCCGACGGGGATACGCTGGCAGTGGTGGAGGTGTCGCCGCCGGCGCACGGCACCGCGCGGCTGACCGACGCGGGCGCGGTGGAGTACACGCCGGAGCCGGACTATCACGGCACCGACCGCTTCACCTACGTGGTGGGCGACGAGTCGGGGCTCACGGCCCAGGCGGCGGTGGAGGTGACGGTGCTGCCGGTGAACGACCCGCCGCGGGCGGTTGACGACGCGGCGGAGACGGCCGAGGACACGCCGGCGACCATCGCCGTGCTCACCAACGACCGCGACGGCGACGGGGACGCGCTGGCGCTGGTGGAGGCGTCCGCGCCGGCGCACGGCACCGCGCGGCTGACCGGCGCGGGCGCGGTGGAGTACACGCCGGAGCCGGACTATCACGGCACCGACCGCTTCACCTACGTGGTGGGCGACGGGTCGGGGCTGACGGCGCAGGCGGCGGTGGAGGTGACGGTGCTGCCGGTGAACGACCCGCCGCGGGCGGTTGACGACGCGGCGGAGACGGCCGAGGACACGCCGGCGATCATCGCCGTGCTCACCAACGACCGCGACGGCGACGGGGACGCGCTGGCGCTGGTGGAGGCGTCCGCGCCGGCGCACGGCACCGCGCGGCTGACCGGCGCGGGCGCGGTGGAGTACACGCCGGAGCCGGACTATCACGGCACCGACCGCTTCACCTACGTGGTGGGCGACGGGTCGGGGCTGACGGCGCAGGCGGCGGTGGAGGTGACGGTGCTGTCGGTGAACGACCCGCCGCAGGCGCTCGACGACGCAGTGGAAACGACTGAGGACACGCCGGTGACCATCGCCGTGCTCGCCAACGACAGCGACCCCGACGGGGACGCGCTGGCGCTGGTGGAGGCGTCCGCGCCGGCGCACGGCACCGCGCGGCTGACCGGCGCGGGCGCGGTGGAGTACACGCCGGAGCCGGACTATCACGGCACCGACCGCTTCACCTACGTGGTGGGCGACGGGTCGGGGCTGACGGCGCAGGCGGCGGTGGAGGTGACGGTGCTGCCGGTGAACGACCCGCCGCAGGCCCTTGGCGTCATCCCCGACCAGACGCTGGAGGCCAGAGACGGGCCGGCGTTGCTCGATCTGAGCCCGTTCTTCGAAGACCGGGACGGCGACGAGCTCGGCTACACGGCTGTCGCGTCGGATCAGGCGGTGGCGTTGAGCCTCACCGGCGCGACGCTGACGCTCACCGTGGCGCGCCCGGGCGCGGCGACGGTGACGGTGACGGCGCAGGACCCCGGCGGGCTGACGGCGACGCAGGCGTTCCTGGTCACGACGACCGACCGGCAGGCGCGCGGCGTCGTGGAGGACACGCTGGCGGCGCTGGGCCGCGGGCATCTGGCGAGCGCGCGCGCCACGCTTGGAAGGCGCGTCGAGACGACGGGCCAGGAGCAGTCGCGCGTCACGGTGGCGGGGATGCATGTGCCGCTGGGGACCGGGGTAGGCGGGTTGGCCGCGGCCGGACAGGCCGTGGCGGAGCGCTGGATCACGGGTCTGGCGGGCGGGATGCCGCTGCAGCCCGGCGGCTGGACCGGGACGGGCGCGGGCATGGCGCCGGGGGCGTTCGGCGCCGCTGGTGCGTTCGCCGCGCCCGCCGGAGCGCTCGGCATTGTTGGCAGCGGGCCATTCGGGGCGGCCGGCCCGGCGCAGTACGGCGCCGGCGCCTCACCCGCCCTATCCGGCTTTTCGCCGCTGGGCGCCGGCGGACAGACGGACTTCGTGCTGGCGCTCGGCAGTGTACAGGCCGGCGGCGGTGCGGCGCAGGGGCAGCGCTGGACGGTATGGGGGCAATCGGACCTGCAGTCGTTCGCAGGCGAGCGGTCGCCGGCGGCGCGCTATGACGGCGACCTGCGGACCACCTACGTGGGCGTCGACGCGCGGCTGAGCGAACGCTGGCTGGCGGGCGTGGCCGTGTCGCGCAGCCGTGGGGACGGTGACTGGAACTTCGGTTCGTCGACCGGCCGGCTGACGACCAACCTGACGTCGGTGCAGCCGTATCTGCGCTGGTCGGACGGCGGCACGACGATATGGGCCACGGCTGGCGGCGGCAGCGGTTTGGCGGAGAACGAGCGGTTGCTCTACGGGCTGCAGGAGGAGAGCGACCTCGGGCTGCGGCTGGGGCTGGTGGAGGTGCGCCGGCGGCTGGCGACGGTCGGCCCCGGCGTGGAGCTGCAGCTGCGCGGCGACGCGTCATGGGCGCGGCTGACGACCGCCGCGGGCGACGAGCTGATCGACGCGCTCGAGGTCGACGTGCGTCAGCTGCGGGTCGGCATCGACGTGAGCCGCCCGGTGCGGACCGCCGGCGGGACGCTGGTGGAGCCGTTCGGCGAAGTCCATGCGCGCCACGACGGCGGCGTGGGACAGACCGGCGCCGGCCTGGAAGTTGCTGGCGGACTGCGGGTGGCGCGCGGCGTGTTCCGCGTCGAAGGCATGGGCCGACTGCTGGCGCTGCACGCGGCCGACGGCTACCGGGAGCACGGCGCCGCCGTGACGCTGAGCGTGGGTGACGGCGCGCGGCAACCGGGCCTGACGCTCTCGCTGTCGCCGCGCTGGGGGGCGCCGGCGACGGCCAGCGACGCGTTGTGGCAGGACCAGCTATTCGACCAGCGCGCGGCCGGCACGCCCGGCGCGGGGCGCGACGAACGGGCGGTCGATGCGCGCGTCGACTACGGCCTGCAGCTTCGGGGCGGCGGGTTGCTGACGCCGTTCGGGGTCTACGGCCAGTCGCAAAACGGCCGGCGCATGCAGGTGGGTCTGCTGAGTCGGGTCGGGCCGATCGGGCTGGAGGTCTCGGGCGAACGCCATGCCACGCACCTGGGCCGCGGCGACGAATACCGCATCAGCGCCGTCGGCAGCATCACCTTCGGCGGCGCGGACAAGGCGCCGCCGAGCCTGTCCGCGGGGCAGGAGGCGCACCGCCGGCGCGCACGTGATCACACGCCCCGGCAGGTCGTCGCGCCGGAAGCGTTGTTCCAGACAGGACCCCTAGCCATCATGCCGTTCGTCAATGCATCGGGCGCGGCGTCCGACGACTGGATTGGCGCGGGGATGGCGGAGACGATCTCCGTGTCCTTCGAGCAGGTGGGGGTGTCAGTTGTCAGACGCGCCACGTTGAGCGATGACGCCGGTGCTCTCGTCACCGAAGCATCGGAGACGGAACCGGCCACGGAACGAGCGCGAGTGGCGGCCAGGCGGCAGCCCGGGGCGGTTTGGCTCGTCACCGGCGAATACCGGCGTCTCGGCGACCGGCTGGAGGTCGTGGCGTGGCTGGTCGACACGACCACCGGCGAGGTCGCCGCCAGCGTCGCGCGAGTTGGCGCCGCTGCCGGCATCTTCGCTCTCCAGGACGATGTCGCCAAGCAGCTCGGGTTGGCGCTGCGCGGTGGGATGCCGGCTTTGTGATGCGCACCAACGACCGTGACGATCTAGTCGGTGACGTGGCCGACGCGCTCACGCTGGACCAGTCGGTGCAGTGGGAGCGCTGCGCCCGGCTGGCCGCGGGCGCCGAGCGCGCGCAGATCGAGAACCTGCGCGTCATCGAGCGGGTGCTGGCGAGCCGCCCGGTGGCGGGCCCGGCGGCGGAGACAGTGCCGGCCACCCGCTTCTACGGCCGCGCGGGCGTACGCCACGCCGTCCACGCGCTGATCGCCCTCGCCAGCCTCGAGGTGGCGGCCACGCTGCTGCTGCTGCCGTGGGCCTGGGGCGACTACTATCGCGTGCACGGCGAGTTGGCGGCCTTCATGACGACCAAGTTCGTCGGGCACGCCGCCGCCGCCGGCCTGTTGCTGTGGGCCGGTCGCGGGGACTGGCGGACCTGGCTGCTCGGCGTCTATAGCCTCTTCAAGGCCGCCCACGCGCCGCTGCTCATGCTCCCGGCCTTTGTCCTGGAGGTGCCGCCGCCGGCGGCGTATGCGGCCTATCTCCAGCACCTGCCCGACGACAGCCGACTCTTGCTGGCCTTCTACGTGCCCGTGTTCCTGTTCGCGCCGGCGGTCCTGTGGGCGTTCGCGCGCGAGTGCCCGCGGGTCCATCGCCGGACCTGGCTCGATGATCTGGCGCGCCGCATGGTCCCGGCCAGCGTGCTGATCGGCGTCGGCCTCTGGGTGGCCTGCGCCGTGACGCTGGCGCTGGCGCGGGCGGGCTATGCGGCGCCGGTCGCCCTGGTGATCGATGGTACGGTCGTCACGCAGGACCTGCTGGTGCTGGGGGCGGTCATCCTCGTCGCGCTGCGCGCGCACACCGCGTCGGCCGACGAAGTACGGCGCGTCGTGGTGTTCAGCGTGGGGTTCCTCCTGCTCATGGGCCTGTCGACCGCCTACAACGTGGCCGAGGTGTTCGCGCCCGGGGACTGGGTCTCCAATTACCGCTGGTCGCCGACGATCCTGGTGATGGAGGTGCTGCGCTTTCCCGGGTTCCTCCTGCTCTGGTACGCGGTGCTGGCGGCGCGCATTCCCCACCTGCGGGAGGCGGTGCGGGCGCTCTACCGCCGCCTGCTGCGGCGCCGCGGCCGGCTCGGGGCGGTGGCCGCCGTGCCCGCCGGGGCGCTGGCGTGGCTCATCGGGCGCAGCCCGGAGCGGGCGGTGGGCGCCGTCATCGCGGATCCGCTGGCGCAGGCGCTGGTCGCGACCGTCGGGATCCTGCTGCTGGTGATCGCCGCGCGGGACCGCCTCCTGCTCCACCTGGACGCCTGGATCCTCCCTGAGACCGCGGACCAGCGGCAGGCCCTGGCCGACGCGGCGGGCGCGCTGGCGCAGGCCGAGCGGAGCACGACCGTCGGCGAGATCGTCACCCGGACGGTGCGGCGCGGGTGCGGCGCGCCCGCGACCCTGCTGGTGACCGACGACGCCGAGACCCGCGCCGGCGGGTTCAGCGCCCCGCAGGCCCGGATCGTGCCCCTGTCGCGCCAGACGGCCATCGTCCACCTGCTGGAAACGGCCGGTGGACCCGTGCGGGTCGAGCCGGCCGGCCGGCCGTCGGTCTTCCCCTTGCTGCCGCCCGCTGACGCGGCCTGGGTCACCGAGGCGGGCGCCGACGTGATCGTGCCGGTACCCGGGCCAGGGACGGACGTCCTCGGGGTGCTGGTGGTGGGCCGCCGCCTCGACGGCCGCCTGGTCCGCGCGGTCGATCTGCCGTTCCTGGAGGCACTCGGCGCGGCCGCCGGGTTGATCCTGGCGCGCCTGCAGCTGCTCAACGCGCCGGGCGCGGGGGCGGGGGAGGCGCCGCCGGCCGCGGAGTGCCCGGTCTGCCGCTGCGTGACCGAGGCCGGCGCGCCGCCCGGCTGCGCCTGCGGGTCGGCCTACGTCGCCACGGAGGTCCCGATGCTGCTCGCCGGCAAGTTCCGCCTGACGCGCCGGCTGGGGGCCGGGGGCATGGGCGCGGTCTACCTGGCGCGCGACCTGCGTCTGGAGCGCGACGTGGCGATCAAGATCCTGACGGCGCGGTCCCTCGGCCGGCTGATGGGGCTGCACTCGGAAGCCTGGGCCATGTCGACGGTGACGCATCCGGGGGTGGCCCAAATCTACGGCGTCGAGTCCTGGCGGGGTCGTCCGTGTCTGGTCGTCGAGTTCCTGGCCGGCGGCACGCTGGAGGACCGGCTGCGGGACGGGCCGCTCGCCCCCGCGGCGGCGGTGTCGGTCGTCGCCCGGCTGGCCGACGCCCTGGCGGCCCTGCACGAGAAGGGCTGCCTGCACGGGGACGTCAAGCCCAGCAACATCGGCTTCACCGCCGAGGGGGCGCCGAAGCTGCTGGATTTCGGGCTGGCGCACGCGGTGGACGACGCGGCCATTGTGGGCGGCACCCTGCCGTACCTCTCGCCCGAGGTGCTCACCGGCCGGCCGGCCGAGGCCGCCGACGATGTCTGGTCGCTGTCGGTGGTCCTCTACGAAATGGTGGCGGGCCGGCAGCCCTTCGCCGGCGGCACCCACGAGGAGGTGCAGCGCCGCATCCGGCGCCAGCGCCTCGCGGCCGGCGGGCCGGACGCCGCCGCCGCGCCGACCGCGGCGGCCGTGGCCGCCTTCGCGGCATCGATCCTGACGGCCCCCCGGGCGGGGCGGCCTGGCACCGCGCCCGCCTTCGCCGCCGCGCTGGCCGAGGTCCCCGGGACCGCGTAGCCGAATTTTTACACGCTGCTCAAGTGGACCGATTTCAGGGGAAAGATCAGGCAGGACCGCCGCCGTGCCCAGACCCTCGCTCTGCCTGAACATCCCCAAGACCGGCTCCAGCTTCACGAGCCGGTTCTTCGATGCCGCGGACTGGCTGGAACTCAGGCGCCGGTGCGGTCTGGGCCGCCTCGCCTCGCCGAACCGGGCGAGCGTGGAGATTGTGAGGCGGATCAAGCACTACGGGCCTGGCTGGGGAAACCTCACCTGCCGGTTCTGGGACCACCACGCCGGATACAGCAGCCTGCCGTCGGACCTGAGGCGCCTTCCCAAGCTCTGCGCCTTGCGCGACCTCAGGGGCTGGTACTGTTCGTTCTACATCTACAACACGACCGTGATGACCGACAATTTGCTGTCGCGCGCCATCCGGCTGCTGGTTGGCGGGGACGCCACGGCGGTGCGCGACCGCGGCGCCGGGGCGATCCTGTCCCGGCACCGGCGGGCTTTCCTGGAGAGATTCCGCAAGGAGGATGCCGGAGCGGGCTCGATCGGGAACCTGTCGATGGAGTTCGTGGTCTGGTTCACCGGGACGGTTCTCTCGAGGTCATGATGAATAGATGGGTGGGCATGGACGGCATGCCTGCCGCGCGGACGGGGTTTCTGAGCTTCCGCGCGATAACCATCCTGTTCGACGATCCGGGGAAGTGTTCCGCATGCGGGCGGACGAACGCGATGCGTATTTCGCGAGCGGGGCTTACCTGCAGGACGTGCGGTGCGATTTTTTTCTCGATTTCGACCGGCTCACAGACCAGTTGTCCCGGGTCATGGTCGACGAGCTCGGGTACACGCCGGAGATCGACGCGTTCCTGAAGCGCAATTGCGCTTCAGGAACGCGTCACGGGAAGACGGGAAGCGCCGGGCGATGCGCGAACTCGACGCCGGCGACTGGTTTGAACGGACGATCGAGGACGAGGCGGTCTACGAGACTTACCTGCTGCCTCTCGCTGGCTCGCGCCTGCCGGTCGCGCGGTAGCGGGGCGGTAACGGAAGGTCGCCGGGCAGGACCCGATGCGGTAGATCTCGCGGGCCACATAGGTTCGGGTTCGTTCGTCGGTACGCATCTGGCACACGACGACCATGTGCAGGGCGGAGTTGGCTTGGCGGTTCCCGCCGCGATTGAGGCGGTGACGTTTGGTTTTCCCGCTCGAGAGGCGGGGATCGGGCAAACCCCGCGCATTATGGCGAAGCTCGCCTCGGAACGCAGGCGTTCCGGATTCTCTCCCACGGCGACGATCATCGCGCCCGCATTTTCGGTACCTACGCCTTCGAGGTCGAGCAGATTGGGGGCGAGCTCTTGGACCAGTGGGACGATGAAGCGGTGGAGTTCAGCGATCTCGTCGTTGAGGTCCATGACTCTGCGAGCGCGGGATTTCAGGTGAAGGGTGCTTCTCTTCGGTATGGCGATCCGCGCCGCGCGCCCATTCGGCGATCATCTCCACGGCCTCCCGGTCGGAAACATATTTCGGGATCCGAACGGCATGGGTAACCGAGGTCGGCACGTTCGAGCGCGTCAGCGATGACGTCAACTTTTAGCCGGCCGAGATCCACCCGCGTGGCGTACAGGATGCGGTTCAGATTCTCTTCGTTCACAACGTCGGGTTCACGGCACAGCCCGATTCGATGGCGACTCTCTTGCGAGGGCGACAGGAGTCGAGCCGAGAAACCGGTGTCTGCGCTTTCTCAAACGCGCACTCGCCGGATAAATCCGAGGCTTTCGAGCTTCACGAGGATGCGGTGTGCGGCCAGGGTCGGCAGGATGTCCGCAGTGTCGATCGCGATGTCGGGGTTCGCGGGTACCTCGTGGGGATCGTCGATTCCAGTGAATTCCTTGATGAGACCCGCGCGCGCCTTTGCATAGAGCCCCTTGCGGTCGCGTGCCTCGCAGATCTCGACCGGCGTCAAGACATGCACCTCGACGACTCCCCCGACCGCTTCGATGGTCTCGCGCAGCCCGCGGCGGGCGGCAGCGGCCGAGTTAGCTCGAACGGGAATGCCGCGAACTGCGTCTGGCGCGCGCCGCTACATGGATGGCGTACGGCTGGCCTGCTCCCGCTGCCACGCCAACGTGCGCCGCAGTCCTTCTTCGACGGGCACAGCAGGAGCGAAGCCGAGCAGATCGCGGGCCAGCGATATGTCGGCCAGCGAATGGCGCACATCTCCCGGCCGCGGGTCGGCATAGCGGGCTCGGACGTACACGCCCGTGATGCGCTGCAATATCGCGTACAAGGCATTCACCGACACCCGTCCACTGCGTGCGATGTTGATGACCCGCCCGGCCGCCGCCGGTGCTACGCACGCGTCCAGAACGCCGCGCGCAGCGTCCGTCACGTACGTAAAGTCGCGCGTCTGCCCTCCGTCCCCGTGGATCGTGGCCGCCCGGCTAGCAGCGCAGCCAAGAACAGCGAAATGACGCCAGAATACTGTGAGTGCGGCGCCTGCCGGGGTCCGAAGACGTTGAAGAAACGCAGCGCTACCGTCTCGAGCCCGTAGAGACGGTTGAACAGCAACGCGTACTGCTCTCCGACCAGCTTGTGCAGCGCGTAGGGCGACAGTGGATCGGGACGGAGCGCCTCGTGTTTTGGCAACGTCTCCGACTCGCCATAAACTGACGAAGAGCTCGCCAGCACCACACGCCGTACGCCAACGTCGCGGGCCGCCAGCAGCAGCTCGTGCGTCGCCTCCACGTTGGCGCGATGTGCGCGCCGTGGCTCCTTCACGGAACGCGGCACGGAGGGAATCGCGGCCAGGTGGATAGCGTATTCGACGCCGGCCACCGCGGCCTCCGCCACCTGCCGGTCGGCAAGGTTCGCCTCGATCAGCTCGACGTCCGGATGCCCCACGAGGTTGTTGGCGGAGCCGGTCGACAGATCATCCACGACGCGGACGACATCACCGCGCGCGGCCAAGGCGTCGACGACGTGAGATCCGATAAATCCCGCGCCGCCGGTCACCAGGTAGCGTGTCATCCGTAGTGCCTCAGTGCGCGCGACCGCTCGCGGGTCAGCCGGACACCTGCCGCACGGCGTCGATGAGACGATCGTGCAACTTGCCGTTGCTTCCGATCGCGCCGCGCTTGTCCTCCAGCCGGCGCTGGGCTTCGCAGGCCAGCAGCATGCACTCCCGCACGCCCGGGTAGAGCCGGTTCACGGTGTTGCGGTTCAGCCCACTCCGCGCCGCCGCCGGCAGCGCCGTGAGATCGGCGGCAACGTTGCGCACGATCTCGCGGATCTTGGCCTCAGAACTCCTTGAACGCTTCGCGCACTTGTTTCTCATGGCCATGCTTAGCGTTATGCCTCATTCAGAGAGGCTCAGCTAGGTATGACCCTACAATCACACCCTGTCTGTAGAACGTTGAGGCCGAGCGACGGTCGAGGCAAGGAGGCAATCTTCAGGGGCCTGTTGCGCGGATCGGCGGCGGAAGGTTCCCGAGGCCTGCAAGCGCGGGCTGCCAACCGGGATGCACGGATTCCGCGCCACCAAGGAAGTCGGCGTCGTCGCGCTGCCAGGTGTGGCCCTCGGCATGGCGCACCAGCAGGTACCCGGCAGCATGGGTCCGGTAAACGGTGCCACCGACGCGCAGAACGTCCTCGACCAAGGCACGGTCGACATGGCGACGAATCGGCCGCCAGCCGCCAGCCCGCTCCAGATCCGCACGCGCGAGAAGCATGGTTCCACCAGTGACGGAATGCGACCAGGTCTCGCCGGGCACCCGGCGCTGTCGCAGGGTGCGGTCGCTCCGCGCGAGGTAGACGGTGGCCGGGAACTTCCCGACGAGGGCCGCCCTGGAATATTCGTGAGCGAGCACGAGGTCCCACAGATGCTCGGGGCCATAGACATCATCGTCGTCCATCTTGGCGAGGAGGGGGCCGTCGGCTGCGGCGGTAGCGGCGTCGAGTACGGCGCCGAGCGAGCGTTCCCCATCGAGCCGGAGCAGCTTGACCGGCTGCACGAAACCCCGAAGCGCCTCCTCCTCCACGCCGGCCTCGAACCCCGGTCCGTGGAAGGCAAGGACGAGCTCGAGCCGCGGATAGCATTGCCGCGCCACATTCGCGATGGCGTCCGCGAGCATCGCCGGCCGGCGCGTGGCCAGGAGGACCGAGACCCGAGGCCAGGGGGGAGGTTCGACCCTTGCGGCCTTGCAGACCTGTCGTGCCCGGGCGCGGAGCGAATGGCTGCGTAGCGCCGCCCGGCGCATGGCGATGCTCAGCGCCTCGCGGGTGTCGGCATCGGCGTCGCGGACATCCCGGCTCATCAGGCCGTGCAACTCGGCCCCGAGCAGGGGCGCCAGCGCGGGGTCGCGATCCGCGAGCCGGATCGGCACCCCGCGGGCGGCGAGGCGCGCCAGCGTCCCGGCGCGCCGCACTGCGTCTTCATGGAACGCGGCCACGTCTTCGAGATGGTGGCAGTGCAGCAGAGCCTTGCGGTTGGCGGGCGCCACGGCGCGCCGCGCATGGACGCCGGGCGGCAACAGGGCAGGCAAGCCGAGCGCGGCGACGTAGGGTTCGACATCGCGCACCCAGCCGACCGGGTTGTCGAGGGCCGGGTCGAAGGCGGGGACCGCGAGTGCCGGCGCATCGCCGAGCAGCACGACCGGAGCCCGGATGCCCGCCGCCTGGTCGGCGCTGTCGGCCAGCACCACGTCGGGCGGCGGTCCAGTGGTCGCGTGGCTGACCCGCGACGAGGCCGTGAAGACCTCCCGGGCGCGGGGTCCCAGGGCCGCGATGGCGACCCCGAGCGACGGAGCGGCCCGAGCGGCGCCATCGCTGCGAAGCGACGGCGCCCAGCCGCGGCCTTGTCCGAACCACCAGCGCGCCGCTGTGCCGAGCCAGCGAAGGAATCGCCAGAGCGTGCGCGGCCCGCGCACATGCGCCGCTTCGGCCCACACCCGCGCGAGAACGGCTCGCGCACTCCCTCGGCGCGGCGGCCGACCCGCGGGCCGCGCCCCGGCAAGACGGCGCGCGCCACCCCCGCCGCCCCGCAGCACCCGTGCCGGGAGCCGGCGCACATCCCCGTAGTCCGCGGCCGCGCCGCCGGCGCGGCGCGCGCGGTGCAAGACCCATGCGCGCGTGATCGACACCTCCCTGCCGTCCTCCAGAACGGCGCTTGCCGAGGTCGCGTCGCCAAGCGCGGCGGCGAGGCGGGCAGGAAGGCCGGGACCGGTGACGGCCCTCGCCGGAAGGGCGATGTGCAGCGGCGAGGCCGGGAAGGTCTCGAGCGCCGCGCCCCTGGGCACGATCCGCACCCGCGTATCCTCTCCGAATTCCTGCTCCAGACGCTGCCGGGCCTGGTCGCCGCCGCGCCCCGGCGAAACCTCGAGACAGAGCCCGACGTCGTCGGCAGGATCGGCGAGCAGGGTGTGGGCGGCTTCGATCACCCGGTCAACCGCATCGCGCCCGGCGTCGAGGGTGACGACGTGGCGGGGCACTGCGAATCGCCACCCGGCCGCCGGCCGGAACCCCGGTTCGGCGATCAGCCCGGCCAGCTTTTCGGCTTGCAGGGCGAGGTCGCGCTCCTTTCCCTCCCGGCCCTCCGCCCAGCGGCCCTGGTGCCAGCCGACGGCGCCGCGCTCCGGCACCAGCAACGCACCGCGCACCTGCGCCCGCCAGGCGAACTCGGTATCCTCCCCGCCATAGCGGACGAAGGACTCGTCGAAGCCTCCGACCTCCTCGTATAGCGCCCGCGAGATCCCGAAATTCTGCCCGGTCACCGCGCGGAACAGGTCGCCGTGCCGGGAGGTCAGATCGCCGGTGCGCGCCATGTGGCGCTCAAGCCAGGGCGGGTCGGCTGGCCGGCCGGCGAACAGTTCGCCGAGGGGACCCCGATGCGCGCGGACCGCCGCGGCACCGATCCCGGCAACCGACACACAGGCGCAGAAGCCGAGCGTCAGCGCATCGCTGATGGCGTGATGCCAGCGCGCATGTGCCGAGACCAACCCGGCCTCCGGGATCACATCGCCGTCGAGGAAGACGAGGATGTCGTGGGCCGCGGCGGCGACGCCGGTGTTGCGGGCGCGTGCAAGCCCGAACCCGCGCCGTTCCTGGCGGACCACCTTCACCTCGAGCGGGGTACGGGCCGGTCGCGCCAGCGGTGGGTCCGAGCCGTCGTCGACCACCACCACCTCCAGCAGCCCACGCGGCCAGGCCTGCCGCTCGAGCCCGGCGACCGTGAGCGCCAGCGCCTCCGGCGCTTCGAAACAGGGCACGATCACGCTGACCGGGAGCGCGGGCGCGAACGCGCCGGGATCGGGAAGCTCGACCTGCCGCCAGTCATTGTGGCGGACCGCAGCCGGACGCGGCCCGGGCGTGGTGTCCTGCCGGCGGCGCGGGTCCTTCTGCCGCACGGTCATGCTCCGCGCCGGGACGACGCCCCCGCCCGCGGCAGCTCGGCCGCGGTCTGCCGGTCCGGAACCGCCCCGCCGGGCGGTGGCGCGGGCCAGCGCCGCGCCAGGTGGGCGAAGAGGGCGCGCAGCCGCGGTCCCGCCCAACCCATGTCGTTGAACGGCAGCTGCGCCAGCGCCCAGTGCGGGGAGGCCGGTCGCGCGAAATGCGGCGCAAACCAGGTTGCCGCTCCCGCCGCCGCACCCCAGACCGCCAGCTCGAACGCCAGCGCCACGACCGGCGGCAGGGCGGCGCTGCGGGCTCCGGCGGCCGCGATCCACACCGCCGCGGTCGACCACAGGCCGGTCCACACGGCCGGGACGAGACAGCGCAGCAGGCCTCTCCAGCGTGTTCCGAGGAGGTCGAGCGCCAAGTGCGCCAGCAGCCCTTGCCGGACGACTCCGGCGGCGACAACGGCGGTGGCGACGGCGGCGAGGCCCCAGCGGCTGGCGAGCCAGGCGCCCGCCATCAGCAGCACGAAAAACAGGGCACGCCGCCACGTCTCCCGATAGACCGCGCCCAGGGAGCGGATGACCGGAACATGTAGTGCGCTGAAGGCCTGCAGAACGCCGGCCAGTGCAAGAATGCGAAGCGCCGGCGCCGCACCTTCCCATTGGGGGCCAAGCACGACGGCGATGATCTCGGGCGCGGTCATGGCGATCATCAGGCTTGAGGGCACCACCGCGAGCGACAGCATCTCGATGCCGCCCCGATGCACGGCGCGCAAGCGCTCGACCCGGTGCTGACGGCGCGCCATGGACGGCAGCAGGACCTTCGCCATCACCGGGCCGAGCCGTGCGGACACGACGGCCAGCGCGTGAGCGCGGGTGTAGAGGCCGAGTGCCGCGGCGCCGAGCGTGCGCGCGACCACGAGATTGAGTCCCCGGTTGGCGAGGAAGCTGAACACCGCGATGGCCGAGAACCCGGCGCCGGTCCGCAGCAGGTCGGCGATCTCGCGCCGGCCCGCGAACAGGCGCGGCGGCACAGGCTCCAGGAGGATGACGGCCGCGCTGAACACGGCTTGGCGCGCGACCACGCCCCAGACCAGCGCCTCGACACCCCTGTCCATGAGCGCCAGCACGATCGCGACGAGGCCGTTGCCGACGGCCTGGGACAGGATGGTCGCGGTCATCAGTGCCCGGAAGCGCAGGCGCCGGTACAGCAGGTGCTCGGACACCAGCCCCGCCCCGGAGAGCGCCACGGACAACGACAGGATCCTGAGAACCCGCGCGGCCTCCGGTTCGCCGACCAGGCTGAATAGCAACGGTGCGAGGATCCACAGGGCCGCGGTGAGCGGCACGGCGACGGCCACCGCGAGGGTCAGGGCGGCCGCGATGTGCTGCTCCGTGAGATCGTGGCGCTGCACCAGCGCCGGTCCGAGCCCGCGGCGGCCGGCCGTTTCGGCCAACGCGATGAAGACCAGCGCGATGGCGAACATGCCGAAATCCTGGGGGGTGAGCAGCCGCGACAAGGTCATCATGATCGCGAGTGACAGCAGCGCCTGCCCGCCTGAGGTCAGGAACGCCCACTTGAACCCGGACAGCGTCCGCAGGGTGAGGCCGGCTTCCTCCGGCCCCGGCCCGCCGCCAGGACGCGGCGAATCCTGCGACAGATGGCTCACCACGCGGCTCCGTCGCGGCGCACCGACCGCCATCGGCACGATGCCACCCGCACGAGTCCGACCATGAAGCCGATCCCCCAGGCGAGATGGATGGTGACGGCCACGGCCGGCACGACCCAGGCCTCAAGGCGTCGCGTGCGCAGCCCGATCATGGCCGAGGCGCCCAGCACGGCCGCGACATAGAGGAGCGGAACCGGGGCTGCCGCGCTCGCGAACAGCGCCGCCAGCGGAGGCGGCGCAAGGTCCGAGGCGATGGCGAGCGCGCCCGAGGCGGCGAGCGCCGCCACCAGCAATGGCGCCGCCAACTGGCGGGCGCGCAGCGAACGCGGATGGCGCGCAAGCATCGCCGCCTTCCAGCGCCCATACCTGAAATACTGCAGCGCGAGCGCGCGCACATCCCCGCGGGGGCGGTAGTCCACAACCAGCGCCGGATCGAACCATACGATCCCGCCGGACGCGCGCAGCACCCAGTTGAGCGCGTAGTCCTCGTTCACGGGCAACGACTCGTCCCAGCCCCCGGCCGCGTCGAGCCTGTCGCGGCGGAACACGCCGGGGAACGCCGTGTCGACCGGGCCCTCGGCGCCGCCGATGCGGTAGCGCGCGTCGCCGGCGCCGAGCGGGCTCTGCGTCGCCAGCGCGACCGCGCGCTCGAAGCGCGTGGTCGCGACCGGGTTCACTCGCCCGCCGACATTGGCGGCCCCGGTCCGCTGAAGCGTGCGCACCGCCTGCGCGAGATAGTCCGGGGGAAGCGTCGAATGTGCGTCGCAACGCGCAATGATGTCGTGGCGTGCGACGGCGAGCGCGCGGTTGAGACCAAAGGGGATGGTGCCCTCTGGATTGGGCACCCGGCGCACGCTCGGGAAGCGCAATCGCAGCAGGTCCCGCGTCGCGGAGGTGTCGGAGCCGTCCGCGACGATCACGTCGATGACCCCGCCATAGTCCTGGGCGAGGATCGAGTCGAGCGTGGCGGGCAACGTCGCCTGGGCGTTGCGAGCCGGCACGATCACCGAGACCGGCGGCAACCGGTCGGGATCGCCCTCCTGTCCCCGGGGGCGTCCAGTCACCGCGCGTCCCCGTAACCGCCGAGCGCGAAATCCTCCGCGTAGCGCCGCCGCAGCAGGGCAGCGTTCTCCCCGTCGAGACCGGCCTCGGCCGCCAGCCCTGCGCCGCTGACATTCAAGCGCGGCAGCGGGACCGGCGGCAGCCGCAACCGCTCGGTGACCGCGCGCCAGTCCGCCTCCAAGTTCTCGAAGCGGCCCAGGAAGTCCGGCATCCGGCCGTCGGCCGTCGCGACCTGGCGCGACTGCGACAGCCAGTGGCGATCGGCGAAGACGTCGGCGCCGCAGGGCGTCGCCAGCCACCGGCAGAGCTCGGCGAAATTCATGCCGGGGCGCAGGCCGTGCCAGGGGTCGATGAACCAGCGGTAGGCGTTCCGGTCGCGCCGCGCCAGGGCGTGCTTGTCGGCATGGAAGGATCGGGTGCGATGGTAGGGGTGGCGCAGAAAGGCGAAGCGGAAGAACGCCCCGGCCTCGGGATACCGCGCGAGCACTTGCTCCAGGGTCCGGTGGCGGATCAGCACGGCCTCGGGATCCGCGGCACGCAGCGCCGCGATCAGGCTTCGGGAAGCGGCCTTCGGATTGCAGATCCACAGGAACCGGTAGCGGTGCGAGACAATCTTCTCCGCGCACCGGTCTGGTTTCCTTGCCGCGGTGGACACCAGCGCCAATGCGGAGGCGTCGTCCGCCTCGGCGATGGCGGCGGCAAGCAGCGCGCCGAGTTCGCGATGCTCCACAAGCACCGACGTCGCGAGCCACCGCGCAAGAGGCCGAAGCGCGCCGGCGCGGACCGCCTCGCGGGCCATTCGGCCAAACCCGATGCCGCGTGCGGCCGCGTCCGACATCATCGGCCGCGCTCCGCTCGCGGCCAGGGCCTTGTCGAGGACCCAGGCGGCGTCTTGTGGATCGACGGCGAATCGCCGTCGCTTTTCGGCCCGGGGCCGTGCCGGAGGGCGCGGCGTTTGCTGGCGCCTGCGCGGCATCAGGCCTCCACTTTCACCTGCCGGGTTCGGCATGACGTCAGGCCAGGCGGCGCAACCGCCTCGCCAGCGGCGCGAGCCGGCGGCGCAGGCGCGGATTGCAAAACAGGCGGTGCTCGAGGGCGATCTCGAGGGAGGCGAGCGTACAGGCGGCCCGCGGCAGCAGCGCGGCGGCCCCTGGCCGCTCCGGTGAGACGGGCTGGCCCGGCGCACCGCCTGCGCAGGGCGGTGCCGCAGGCGCGTCCACGCTGCCGCAGCCGGTGAAGGCGAAATCGGCGGCGTAGAGTTCCTCGACCAGGCGGCGGGCCGCGTCGTCGTAGCCCGGAGGTGTCTCGCCGGAGGCATTTTGGCGCGGCAACGGCAGCCGAGGCAGGCCGAGCGCCTCCTGTATCCGTCGGAAGTCGGTACCGATCGTCTCGACCGCACCGATGAAATGCAGCGGCCCGGGGCTTCGGCGCTTCAGCCCGAACAGCCGTTCCGGATTGCAGTCCGGAAGGAAGTGCGTCTGCGGCCGGACATGGCCGAACACGAATTCGAGATGGCGGAGCGGAATCCCCAGGGGACCGTAGCGCCGCTCCGCCTGGTCGCGGAAGAATGCCCCCGCATCTGCGCCCCAGAGATCACCGGTGTCGGCGAGCAGCTCGGCGCAGAGCTCCGCAAATTCGCGCAGCGTGCCGTAGCCCGCCGGATGGCCCGGGATGCGTGCCGCGCGTATTGCGGCGTGGCGGCTGGCATGGCGATACAGGGAGAGGAAACGACGGTACGGATTGCGCAGGAACGTGAAGGTGAAATAGCCGGGGTAGAGATCGAGCAGGCGCGCGACCCGCGGGATGCGCTCCGGCAGCGTACCCCGGTACCAGGAGGGGCGGAAGGCATGGCGTCCGCCGCCATGGGCGATGAACCAGTCCCGGACAGAGGTCCCCGCGCACTTGGGCTGTTTGACGTAGATGCATCGGTAGCGGTGCGAGATCATGGCCGGCGCGTCCCTGCGCCCAGCGCCCGCCAGACGCACGCGGCGCACAGCCGAATGTCCAGCCACGGCCCCATCGCACCGATATAGAGGAGGTCGTAGCGCAGCTTGGTCCGCGGCGACACGCGCCCGCGCCCGCGGGCTTGGGCGAGACCCGCAATGCCGGGCCGCACGGCGAGCCGCCGTGCGAAACTGGGACACCTGCGCTCGATCCTCGTCGCAAGCTCCGGGCGCTCGGGGCGCGGACCCACCAGGCTCATCTCGCCGCGCAGCACGTTGACGACCTGCGGCAGCTCGTCGAGATAGAATCGACGCAGCACCCGGCCCACTGCCGTCGAGCGCGCATCGCCCGGCTGCGCCCACACCGGCCCGGTCCCCCGCTCGGCATCCTCGGCCATGGTGCGAAACTTCAGCATCGCGAAAATCCGTCCGCTGCGCCCCAGCCGGGCTTGGCGGTACAGAACGCTGCCACCGTCCTGCAGCCGGATCGCCGCCGCGATCGCCATCCCGAGCACCAGCCACAGCGGGCCGAGCGCCACGAAAGCGAGCGCGAGCGCGACCAGATCGAACGGTCGCTTGTAGCGTTCGCGGCACTCGAGCGCCTGTGCGGACGGTTCCACCCCCGGCCCGGACAGAACCCGGTCCGGACCATCCGCGCCCCGCCAACCGGGCAGCCGTGGCGCCAGCAACGCCCCCGTAATTTCGGTGACCTCCGGCGCTCCGGCTCCCGCTCGCACCGATTCCGGTACGGGCGCACGGAATGGCGGGCGACGCCACGAGCGCTGAACCGGCTGCGCGCCCGGACGCCGGTGCGGCGCGGTCACGGCCATTCCTTCCATGCACTGCAATCCCCTGGATATCGGCACGCCCTGATACGGTAACGGAAGCCACCGCCGGGGACGGCCAGCGTGCCCGGCGCCGGGTCGTAGGCGTAGTGGATGGCGCGCCAGACGCTGGACTCCGCCGACTGCGCAATCACGTGGTAGCCCGCCCCGGGCGATGGACGCCAGCGCAGTTGGAGACGCCCTCCCGGCAGGGGACTCGACGCCAGGTCCGCGGGCGGGACAAGCGGGGCCGGGAACACGTCCCGGGCGGGGGCGAGCTCGTGCGCCCGCGCCAGGTGGCTGCGCGCCGTGGCCTCGTAGTCCGGCCTGGTATCGGCCACGACCCGGTAGAGCCGTGCGAGCAGATGCGCGATCCGCCAGTTCCACGGCTCCTTCTCCAGTGTCGCGGCCGCCTCGCGATCGGCCAGGCGGAGCAGCCGGCCGGCCTGTTCCGGATTTTGTTCGTGCAGCGACGGCCAGCTGCGGGCGAGCTCCCCGAACAGGTATTTCCGGTAGAACGCTGCCAGCGGCGGGAACGCTTCGATGCCCTCGGCCACCACGGCGGTCGGCAGGGACCCCGGGGCCGTGTACCGCTCGTCGGCGGCCTTGAGAATGGTCCGGTTGATCGCCAGCCCCGCGACCGCCAGCAGGACCGCCGCCGCGGCGGCCGCGGCACGCACGCCGGACCGCCTGCAGACCGCCCGGGCGCGTGGTCCGAACACCCGCGCGAGCGGCGCCGGGACGCGCAGCCACCGCGCGGTCGGCAGCGTCCCGGGTTCGAGCCGCGCCGCGTACGCGAGCAGCACCGTGGAGACGAGCGTGCCCGCCGCGGTGTCGAACAGGAACTGGAGCTGCATCAGATGCCCGGCCAGCGCCGCGGCCACGAACATCGTCAACGCGCGCTCCGGCGGCGGCGCGCGGCGCGCGGCAAGCAGCAGCACAACCAGCGCTCCGCCCCACAGCGCGAGCCAGGTGGCGAGCCCGGCCACACCGGTGGTCACGGCGCGTTCGATCAGCACGCTGTGCGCCCGGTCGTGCGGCTCGGCTGTCGCCGCATAGCCGGCGCCGAACAGGCCGAACACGGTGTCGAAGTTGTCTGGACCCCACCCGAGCAGGGGGCGCTCGGTGAACCCGGCCCACCCCGCTTCCCAGGCCGCGAGGCGGCTCTGCACGCTCGGGCGCTGCAGGTGTACCCTTGCAACATACCGCAGGGCCCCGCCGCCCGGCCACGCCACGGCGGAGCGTTCGAGCGCGACCGTGGCGGTGCGCTCGGGGTCGACGAAACGCGTGCCGAGCACCGTGCACACGGTGGCAAGCACCACCAGCAGGGCCACCGCGGCGAACCGGCCGCGCCCCCGGCACAGCCAGGCGAAGCCGAGTGCCGCGAATCCCGTTGAGGCAACCAAACCGGCGAACCCGCCGACCGAGCCCGAGAGCACGACCCCGGCGAGGTGCAGCGCCGCTACCGTCGCCCACAGGAACACGCCCCCGCGCCGCCCGCCCGGATCGCCGGGAGGCGCGACCGCCGCCCACGCGCGGGCCGCGAACCCGGCCGCCAGGACCAGGTTGACCAGCATGTAGATGCTGAGGTAGCTGGAATTGCCGAACGGGCCCCCGAGGCGCGTCGGGCTGCTCTCCGGCAAGGCCCCGAAATAGGGGATCCCGATATCGAGCGCGCGGGCGGTGACGATGCACGCCAGCGCCGCTCCCGCCGCGAGGTTCGCCTGGAGCAACGCCCGCCAGCCCCGGGGAGTGTGCAGGACCGACGCCAGCACCACCGCGAGCGCGACCCAGTGGGCCCGGTCCACCACGCCCAGCATGCGTTCATAGTCCGACCACAGGCTGTGCCCGGGGCTCACCCCGAACCCCGCCGAGAGCACCGTGGCGCAATATCCGGCCACCAGCAGCACCAGCAACCACGAGCGCGGCGGCCGGTAGCCCGGGTGCATCAGCGCCAGCATCGCCCACAGGGCGAACGCCACCGCAATCAGCGACCGCGACCACAGCGCCTTGCCGACGACGAACGGGTACACGGTGCCGGGCGTCACGACGAACGGCGTCAGCAGGAGCAGGCCGAGCACGCCGAACAGCGCGAACCGCAATACCGTCTCCCGACCGCCGGCGGACGTTGCGGCACCGGTCGATACCGCCGGCACGACCGTCCGTGTCCGGCGGCGGCGCCGGCTCATCGCCGATACCCCGCTTCGCTGATCGGTCCGGTCGCCGATCCGGGGACACGGGCGGGGCCGTCGCACCCCGGAGCCGGTGGGCCGGCGTCCACACGCAGCGATGCGACCCTCTGTGCGACGCCGAGCTCGAACGGCACCACCGCATACCGCCCGAGCCCGTGGCGTGCCGGGCGCACGTCGAGGCAGGATCGCCGCTGCTTGCCGGGGCGCCCGCCCGTGTGAACCGGCTCCCCGCAACAGCCGGCCGCCTGCGCCACCGCCGCGAACACATCCTGCACGGTCCCCGACCTGCCCGCGTCACCGGTGAATACGCCGTCGCCATCCGCATGCAGCGCGCGCAGATGAGCCTCGACCACGTCGGACACATGCACTTCGTCGCGCGTATTCAGTCCGCCGGCTTGATCCCGCGGGCGCTCGCCGCGCCGCATGGCGCGAGCGAAGACGGGCACTACGCCGGGGCCACCTGCCAGATCGTCACGGTCGTCGGTGCTCATCACGCCTCCGGAATTCCACCGCGCCAGCCCGCGCTTACGGCACTCGGCCAGCGCGGTACGTCCCTTATGACGTCTGGGGGGGCGGAACCGGACAGTTTCCGCACGGTGGTCCGCCGGCGTGCCCGAGCAAGCCCTCCAGCGCCGGATCGGCGTCGGCGAGCTGCACCGGCACGTGCAGCCCGCCGCGGACATGCGCCCGCCCGCCGCACTCGGTGTCCGCTCGGCCGTCGCGCACGAACGACTCGTCGACGTCGGCGATGGCCTCGAAGAACGCCCGTCCGGTCCCGACTGATCGGCTCGAGGGGGTGCGGAGCCGCATCCGGCGCCAGCGCTTCGCGGACGGCGGGCCTGCCGCCGCCGCCTTCGCGGCGTCGATCCTGACGGCCCCCAGGGCGAGGCGGCCGGGCACCGCGCCCGCCGTTGCCGCCGCGCGGGCCGCGGTCCCCGGGACCGCGTCGCCGAAATTATTTTTGCCCTGCCTGTCCGGTTCTCTCCTGCCACACGTCTTAGGGTCCGAAAACATGCGAATGGGTGATCTTGCCTGCGCGGCACCGTCCAGCCCGCTGGCGGACGGGCGCCACGTCGCTGACGCGGGGATGCCGATCCCCTGCACCGACGGTGGCTGTCCGCCCAGGCGGCGCGGTGGCTGCTCGTGCGGCCGGTTCAGGCCGGGGATGCGGAGAGGGACAACGTGATGGGTGACGCAACAACAGGACTGGACGGCAGGCTCGCGGGTGAACTTGACATGAGAAGCGCCCAGCCCCCAGCTTCGTCATGTCCGCCGGGGCGCGCCATGCCTCGGCTGAGCGGGCGATCCCGGCGCGGCTGTTTCCCGTTCCTCCAGCGTTGTCTCGCGGCCGTCCCGCGCCGCGAGGCGCCCGTGCCGGATGCGTCCCCAGGGGCGGGGCGCGGCGCAGCGGGGCGCCACGGAGCACTCGCCGGCCGGGTCCCTCGCGCGTCGGCGTTGGTGTTCTGCGCATCGCTGGCGGCGGCGCTGCTGGGCACCGGCGGCAGCGCGGAGGCCCAGGAGGTGCTGATCGACTACTTGACCGGGGCGACCTCCACCCCGGTGCGTTTGGGGACCACCGATACCATTAGCGTTGACGCCGTCCAGGTGTTCACGACCGGCACGAACACCGCCGGCTACACGCTGACCAGTATCCTAATCGACCTCCAAACTTGGGGAGGCGACACCGCCTTTTTGCCCACGGTAACGCTTCGCAACGTGACCGTCGCTGGTGGTTCCGTCACGCTGGGGACAGCGGTGGCCACGCTGACCACTACGGCGACGATGGTGGTGTCGGACGCGGTGAGTGAGATGACGTACACACCGCCCTCGGGCACCTCGCTCGATGCTTCCACCCCCTACGGTGTCTTCGTCGAGGGGGCCATTCACGCTATGCGTTGGAACCGTGTTCAGAGCACCTACACGGTCCCCACCCCCGCCCCGGGCTGGAGCGTGGAAGAGCTTGCCACTCGTGCCCATGATGCCACGGGAGTTCTCACACTCGGCAGCGACGGGCCGGGCCAGATCGAGGTCAACGGCACGATCAAGACCAGCAGCACCAACACCGCCGCGACGGGCGCGCCGACGATCACCGGGACGCCGACGGTCGGGGAGACGCTGACGGCGGCCACCACCGCCATCATGGATGACGACGGGCTGACCAACGTCAGCTACACGTACCAGTGGATCCGGGTGGCCACCGACAGCACCGAGACGGACATCGGCTCGGCGACGGCGAGCACCTACACGCTGGTGACGGACGACCTGGGCGCGACGATCAAGGTGAAGGTGAGCTTCAGCGACGACGCCAGCAACGCCGAGACGCTCACCAGCGTGGCGACGGCGGCCGTCGCGGCCGACACCACCGCGCCCACGCTGATCAGCGCCACGGTTTTATCTAACGGTTCAATTATGCGGGTCCACTTCTCCGAGAACCTGCACGTTGCCGACCGGCCCCTTGTCTCCGCCTATACGGTCACTGCAGACGCCAATACCCTTACGATAACAGGAGCCCTCGCGATCCCAGGTTCGAGAAACGGGGTTGCTCTCTCGCTTTCGCCTGCCGTCCGCCAGGGCCAGACCGTCGTCTTCACCTACACCGACCCCACCTCCGGCAACGACACCCTCGCCCTCCAGGACGCCACCGGCAACGACGTCGCCACCTTCGCCACCGGGTCCGGCGGCGTCCCCCCCGTCACCAACAACTCCACCGTCAACAGCCCCGCGACGGGCGCGCCGACGATCACCGGGACGCCGCAGGTCGGGCAGACGCTGACGGCGGTCACCACCGCCATCATGGATGTCAACGGGCTGACCACCCCCGGCTACACGTACCAGTGGATCCGGGTGGCCACCGACAGCACCGAGACGGACATCGGCTCGGCGACGGCGAGCACCTACACGCTGGTGACCGACGATCAAGGTGAAGGTGAGCTTCACCGACGACGCCAGCAACGCCGAGACGCTGACCAGCGTGGCGACGGCGGCCGTCGCGGCGGCGCCCGACACCACCCCGCCCACGCTGACCAGCGCCACGGTTCCTGCTACGCCTGCTACCGGTCAAGTTGTCGATCTTCAGTTCTCCGAGAACATAGACGGGGTCAACATTCCCTTGGGTTCCGCCTACACTGTCACTGCAGACGGCATTGATCTTGGAGTCACCGGCACCGCCACGAACGGCGTTAATGGAATCCGCGTCTTTTTTTCGCCTGCCGTCCGGCAGGGCCAAGTCGTCGTCGTCATCTACACCGACCCCACCGGCGGCAACGACACCGACGCCATCCAGGATGCCGCCGGCAACGACGTCGCGACCTTCACCACCGGCCTGAACAGCGTCCCCGGCGTCACCAACAGCTCCAGCGTGGCCGCCACCGCCCCCGGCGCCCCGACCGGCCTCACGGCCACGGCGAACGGGACCACCCAGATCGACCTCTCCTGGACCGCCCCGGCCGACAACGGCGGCCGCGTCATCACCGGCTACAAGATCGAGATCTCCCCCAACGGCACCGACACCTGGACCGACCGCGTCGCCGACACCACCGACGCCAACACCACCTACGCGCACACCGGCCTGGCCGCCAGCACCAACCGCCACTACCGCGTCTCGGCCATCAATACCATCGGCACCAGCACCGCCTCCAACGTCGACGACGCCACCACGGGCGCCGGTACAAACACCCCGCCCACGGCCTCGAACGGCGAGGTGACCGCCACCGAGGACACGGACTACACGTTCACGGCGGCCAATTTCAACTTCTCCGACACCGACGCGGGCGCCGCCCTGTCCAGCGTGAAGGTCACGTCCCTGCCCGCATCGGGCAACGGCACGCTTAAGGTGGACGGCACGGTGATCGCCTCGGGCAACCTGCCGAAGGCGGTGACCAAGGTCGACATTGACGCGAGCAAACTGACCTACAGCCCGCCCGCCAATGCCAACGGCGATGACTACGCGACCTTCGAGTTCAAGGTGAACGACGGCACGGACGACAGCGCTACCGCGTCCACCATGACCATCGACGTGACGGCGGTGAACGACGCCCCGACGGTGGCGAACACGATTCCGGACCGGTCGGCGACGGTGGGCACGGCGTTCAGCTATGCGTTTCCGGCGACCACGTTCACCGACGCGGACAGCGACCCGCTGACCTACACGGCCGCGAAACCCGACAACGCCACGCTGCCCACGTGGCTGTCCTTCGACGCCGGCACGCGCAAGTTCTCGGGGACGCCGCAGGCGGCGGACGTGGCGATGGTCGCGGTGAAGGTGACGGCCAGCGATGGCAACGGCGGGTCGGTCAGCGACGAATTCGACATCACGGTGAGCGCGGCGACCAACACGCTTGCGACGGGCGCGCCGACGATCACGGGCACGCCGCAGGTCGGGCAGACGCTGACGGCGGTCACCACCGCCATCATGGATGACGACGGGCTGAACAACGTCAGCTACACGTATCAGTGGATCCGGGTGGACGGCGGCGCCGAGACGAACATCGCCTCGGCGACGGCGAGCAGCTACACGCTGGTGACCGACGACCTGGGCAAGACGATCAAGGTGAAGGTGAGCTTCACCGACGACGCCAACAACCCCGAGACGCTGACCAGTGTGGCGACGGCGGTCGTCTCGGCGGCTGCGAACAGCCTCGCGACGGGCGCGCCGACGATCACCGGCACGCCGCAGGTCGGACAGACGCTGACGGCGGTCACCACCGCCATCAGGGATGACGACGGGCTGAACAACGTCAGCTACACGTATCAGTGGATCCGGGTGGACGGCGGCGCCGAGATGAACATCTCCGGCGCGATGGCGAGCACCTACACGCTGGTGACGGACGACCAGGGCAAGACGATCAAGGTGAAGGTGAGCTTCACCGACGACGCCAACAACGCCGAGACGTTGACCAGCGTGGCGACGGCGGTCGTCGCGGCGGCCCGCCCGCCCCGCGTGTCGATCACCAGTGATCTCAGTGTTCGGGAGGACATCGGCACGGCCGTGGTGCCGGTCACCCTCAGCTGGCCCGCCCAGGTGTCGCTCTCGGTTCCCTGGTCCACATCGGAGTTGAGTGCGGTGTCGCCGGACGACTTTACCGACGGGCAGGGAGCGTTGACCTTCGCCCCCGGAGCGAGCAGGGCGACCATTTCCATCCCCATTGCCGACGATGGAGTACAGGAAGACGACGAATCCTTCTCGGTCACTCTGGGGACTGGGGAGGGCTATAGCCTTGAGCACGCTAGCGTCGTGGTGAACATTCTGGACAACGACGACGACGAACTGCTGCCGAGCCAGGTAACGGTGGACGGCACCACGCTGGTCCTGACCTACGACGAGGTCCTCGACAGCGCCTCGACGCCGAGCCCATCCCACTTCTACGTGACAGCGGACGGCATGCGTGTCGACGTCGACCAGGTCAGCGTCCGCGGGTCCATGGTGACGCTGACGCTCGCCACGGCCGTCCAGACGGGACAGACCGTGACGCTCGGTTACGCCGGGGGTGCCCTGCTCAAGGCCGACGGCGTGGGCGGCAAGGAGGCCGTGGCGTTCTCTGCCTGGTTGGCGACGAACACCGCCGTTGGTGGCGGCGGCACTGAGCCCCCCGGTGACGGTGGTGGTGGCGGCACTGAGCCCCCCGGTGACGGTGGTGGTGGCGGCACTGAGCCCCCCGGTGACGGTGGTGGTGGCGGCACTGAGCCCCCCGGTGGTGGCGGTGGAGGTGGCGGCGGCGGGTCCAACGCGCCGCGGGCGCTCGACGACGCGGCGGAGACGGCCGAGGACACGCCGGTGACCATCGCCGTGCTCACCAACGACCGCGACGCCGACGGGGATACGCTGGCGGTGGTGGAGGTGTCGCCGCCGGCGCACGGCAGCGCGCGGCTGACCGACGCGGGCGCGGTGGAGTACACGCCGGAGCCGGACTTCAACGGCTCAGACCGCTTCACGTACACCGTGGGCGACGGGTCGGGGCTGACGGCCCAGGCGGCGGTGAAGGTGACGGTGCTGGCGGTGAACGACCCGCCGCAGGCGCTCGACGACGCAGTGGAGACGACTGAGGACACGCCGGTGATCATCGCCGTGCTCGCCAACGACAGCGACCCCGACGGAGACGCGCCGGCGGTGGTGGAGGTGTCGCCGCCGGCGCACGGCAGCGCGCGGCTGACCGACGCGGGCACGGTGGAGTACACGCCCGAGCCGGACTATCACGGCACCGACCGCTTCACGTACGTGGTGGGCGACGGGTCGGGGCTGACGGCGCAAGCGGTGGTGGAGGTGACGGTGCTGCCGGTGAACGATGCGCCGCTGGCGGTTGACGACGCGGCCGAAACGCCCGAGGACACGCCGGTGACCATCGCCGTGCTCGCCAACGACAGCGACCCCGACGGAGACGCGCCGGCGCTGGTGGAGGCGTCGGCGCCGGCGCACGGCAGCGCGCGGCTGACCGACGCGGGCGCGGTGGAGTACACGCCTGAGCCGGACTTCAACGGGTCCGACCGCTTCACCTACACCGTGGGCGACGGGTCGGGGCTGACGGCCCAGGCGGCGGTGGAGGTGACGGTGCTGGCGGTGAACGACCCGCCGCAGGCGCTCGACGACGCGGCGGAGACGGTTGAGGACACGCCAGTGACCATCGCCGTGCTCACCAACGACAGCGACCCCGACGGAGACGCGCTGGCGCTGGTGGAGGCGTCGGCGCCGGCGCACGGCAGCGCGCGGCTGACCGACGCGGGCGCGGTGGAGTACACGCCCGAGCCGGACTATCACGGCACCGACCGCTTCACCTACGTGGTGGGCGACGGGTCGGGGTTGACGGCCCAGGCGGCGGTGGAGGTGACGGTGCTGCCGGTGAACGACCCGCCGCAGGCCCTTGGCGTCATCCCCGACCAGACGCTGGAGGCCGGAGACGGGCCGGCGTCGCTCGACCTGGGCCCGTTCTTCGAAGACCGGGACGGCGATGAGCTCGGCTACGCGGCCGTCGCGTCGGATCAGGCCGTGGCGTTGAGCCTCGCCGGCGCGACGCTGACGCTCACCGTGGCGCGCCCGGGCGCGGCGACGGTGACGGTGACGGCGCAGGATCCCGGTGGGCTGACGGCGACGCAGGCGTTCCTGGTCACGACGACCGACCGGCAGGCGCAGGGCGTCGTGGAGGACACGCTGGCGGCGCTGGGCCGCGGGCATCTGGCGAGCGCACGGGCGACGCTCGGCCGGCGCGTCGAGACGACGGGCCAGGAGCAGTCGCGCGTCACGGTGGCGGGGATGCATGTGCCGCTAGGGACCGGGGTAGGCGGGTTGGCCGCGACCGGACAGGCCGTGGCGGAGCGCTGGATCACGGGTCTGGCGGGCGGGATGCCGCTGCAGCCCGGCGGCTGGACCGGGACGGGCGCGGCGCCGGGGGCGAAAGCGGTTGGTGCGCCTGGTGCGCTGGGCTCACCCGCTGCCCCGCTCGGCATTGCCGGCGGCGCGCCGTTCGGCGGGGCCGGGTCGGCGCAGTACGGCGCCGGCGCCTCACCCGCCCTGTCGGGCCTTTCGCCGCTGGGCGGCGGCGGACAGACGGACTTTCTGCTGGCGTTCGGCAGCGGACAGGCAGGCGGCGGTGCGCAGTCGCGGCAGCGCTGGACGGTATGGGGGCAGGTTGACCAGCAGGGGTTTGGAGGCGCGCGATCGCCGGCGGCCCGCTATGACGGGAACCTCCAGACGGCCTACGTGGGCGTCGACACGCGGCTGAGCGAACGCTGGCTGGCGGGCGTGGCCGTGTCGCGCAGCCGTGGGGACGGTGACTGGAACTTCGGTTCGTCGACCGGCCGGCTGTCGACCAACCTGACGTCGGTGCAGCCGTATCTGCGCTGGTCGGACGGCGGCACGACGATATGGGCCACGGCCGGCGGCGGCAGCGGTTCGGCGGAGAACGAGCGGTTGCTCTACGGGCTGCAGGAGGAGAGCGACCTCGGGCTGCGGCTGGGGCTGGTGGAGGTGCGGCGGCGGCTGGCGACGGTCGGCCCCGGGGTGGAGCTGCAGCTGCGCGGCGATGCTTCATGGGCGCGGCTGACGACCGCCGCAGGCGACGAGCTGATCGACGCGCTGGAGGTCGACGTGCGTCAGCTGCGGGTCGGCATCGACGTGAGCCGCCCGGTGCGGACCGCCGGCGGGACGCTGGTGGAGCCGTTCGGCGAAGTCCATGCGCGCCACGACGGCGGCTCGGGACAGACCGGCGCCGGCCTGGAAGTTGCTGGCGGACTGCGGGTGGCGCGCGGCGTGTTCCGCGTCGAAGGCATGGGCCGACTGCTGGCGCTGCACGCGGCCGACGGCTACCGGGAGCACGGCGCCGCCGTGACGCTGAGCGTGGGTGACGGCGCGCGGCAACCGGGCCTGACGCTCTCGCTGTCGCCGCGCTGGGGGGCGCCGGCGACGGCCAGCGACGCGTTGTGGCAGGACCAGCTATTCGACCAGCGCGCGGCCGGCACGCCCGGCGCGGGGCGCGACGAACGGGCGGTCGATGCGCGCGTCGACTACGGCCTGCAGCTTCGGGGCGGCGGGTTGCTGACGCCGTTCGGGGTCTACGGCCAGTCGCAAAACGGCCGGCGCATGCAGGTGGGTCTGCTGAGTCGGGTCGGGCCGATCGGGCTGGAGGTCTCGGGCGAACGCTATGCCACGCACCTGGGCCGCGGCGACGAATACCGCATCAGCGCCGTCGGCAGCATCACCTTCGGCGGCGCGGACAAGGCGCCGCCGAGCCTGTCCGCGGGGCAGGAGGCGCACCGCCCGCGCGCACGTGATCACACGCCCCGGCAGGTCGTCGCGCCGGAAGCCTTGTTCCAGACAGGACCCCTAGCCATCATGCCGTTCGTCAATGCATCGGGCGCGGCGTCCGACGACTGGATTGGCGCGGGGATGGCGGAGACGATCTCCGTGTCCTTCGAGCAGGTGGGGGTGTCAGTTGTCAGACGCGCCACGTTGAGCGATGACGCCGGTGCTCTCGTCACCGAAGCATCGGAGACGGAACCGGCCACGGAACGAGCGCGAGTGGCGGCCAGGCGGCAGCCCGGGGCGGTTTGGCTCGTCACCGGCGAATACCGGCGTCTCGGCGACCGGCTGGAGGTCGAGGCGTGGCTGGTCGACACGACCACCGGCGAGGTCGCCGCCAGCGTCGCGCGAGTTGGCGCCGCTGCCGGCATCTTCGCTCTCCAGGACGATGTCGCCGAGCAGCTGAGGAGAGCGCTCGGCAGGGTCCGCGTTGCCGCCAGCAAGCTCGACGTCCGCGACGACAGAAACCGGCGTTTCGTGTTCGTGCGCGACCGATAGCGCACGTGATCACACGCCCAGGCACCGGTGGCCGCAAAGGTCCCCGGCGTGCGCCCGCACGACAGATCGCGCCCGATCACGGCGCGCCGGGGACGCGGGCGGAGCGGGCCGCATGGTGGAAGGCGATGCCCGGCCGCTACGACGCCATCTCACCCATCCGCCGGCCGCGGGCGTTCGCGCGCGCTGGGCGTAGTGGCGGCCGAGCAGGCCAGCCCGAGGGGTCGGACCGTCGTGTTGCGGAGCACGGCGGTCGGAGAGGCGTTCTCCACGGCCCACCGGAGGCGCCCGGTGGGCCTCGGGCGGTTCCGCTCCATTCCCGTCTCATCAAGAGAACCGGCAAGGTCGCGTGCGACGGCTGCGTCACGTCGTGCGCGTTCCCCGACGTAGTCGTGTCAGAGCGGGCCGGCTCCGGCCGGATCTACACACATCTGCATCCGGTGCGGAAAGGGACTACCGGATGTACCACAGATCGGGACTCTCGTTTGGGGAACCTGCTACAACGGCCGTCAGTGCCGGATTCGGCAGCCCGCCGGCCCGGATGCCGGCGCGTCGTGACGACGGAGGGACTGAACGATGGCGCAGCTCTTGACGGTCCGAGCGGTAGCGGCCCAGCTCGCGGTTTCCCGGTCGAGCGTCTACAAGATGCTCGACGGCGGCGTGTTCCCGCAAGCACCGATTCGACTGCCCAACGGCAGCCCCCGCTGGCCGCAGGAGGTCGTCGACGACTGGGTCGAAGCGCACAGATGCGACGGCGAGCGCCCCGGACAATGCCGTGTCTTGGCGGCAGGAGAGACCGAGCGATGGCGCAGCTCTCGACCGTCCGGGAGGTAGGGATCCTGCGGTCGGCTTCCCGGCGGACCGTTCACGAGATGTTCGACCGCGGCGTGTTTCCGGAAGCGCCAATTCGACACGACTGCCCGATGGCGGCGCTCGCGGACCGCGGCGGGCGGTCGATGGGTTGTCGAGGTCCGCCGGCTCGATTCGGCGAGTGCCGGTGGTTGCTCCGGCTCCCGGAGACCGGATCGGTCAACCACATGCTTGCAAAGCGTGAATGCTCGGCATCGGCGGCACGCAGTCCGGTGCTCCAGGCCGGACGCGGCGCCGCCGCTCTTCGCGGGAGACTCCCCGGTTGCGAAGGAGTGACGCATGGAAGATCCGAACGACGCGCTGCACGACCCTGACCCCGCGGTCGACAAGCGAAGGTGCTACACGGTCAGACGCTCGGTCGCGTTGTCGGCCTACTGGTACGAGCGCGTGCGGCAGGTCGCGACCAGCACCAACCTCAAGCCGGGCGTGATCCTGCGAAACGCCATCAAGCTGGGCCTGGTCCAGCTCGAGGAACAAGCACGCCCGGGGGAAAAGGGTACAAGGAACCCGTAGGGCGGTTGGGAACGCCGGCCGGCCGCGGGCGTTTCGCCTCGCGCAAGGACTCCCCGGTCGCCGCCGTCCGGTCCGGCGGCACGTCATTCGGCTCGTCACACCGGCGAGCCGGAAAGCGGGCGGTGGACGACGGCGCAGCCTGGGCCGCGGGAGGGGCCGCACGGTGGAACGGCTGCCGCGCCTGCCGAGCCCGCGTGCGGGGTGGCTCTCGTCTTCGGGTCTCGCCGGCCACCCTCGGCGCCGCGTGCGGGGCGGCGGGTGGTCCCCCGGTGCCGGCGTCGAGAGCCGAGGCCGGCCGTGTGGCGCGTGGGCCATGCCTTCGAGATTGACCGTCCCCTCCCCGCGGCGATCCGTGCGCCCCGGCGTTTCGGCGAGGCCTGGGCAGACGCCCGCGCCGTCCGGTATTCCCGCTGCGCCGCCCGGGTCAGGTCCCGGCGGCCTACGCACTCGGCGCGAAGCGGCGCCCCCCGCGCCGCGGGCCGGTCACTGGACGCGCGATGATCAGATCGACAGCCTGATTCGGGTGGCCGACCGGCAGCCCGACATCGGGTTCATGGTCCGCCTGTTGGCGGTCTGCACGCTGCCCCGGACCGATCCCGGCACGCTGACCCACTACGTCCGGCGGAACGGTTGGTACGCGCTGGTCGTGATCGCGGGCGGTCCGGAGCCGCGGCTGCCCTTCGGGGTGCTGCCGAGGCTGCTTCTCGCTTGGATCTGCACGGAGGCGGTGAGGACCCGCTCGAGGCGTCTCGTCCTGGGGCGCTCGCTGGCGGAGTTCATGCGGCGGCTCGGCGTGCAGTCGAGCGACAGCGCGGGCCGGTACGGGATCCGCACGCGTCTGCGGGAGCAGATGACGCGGTTGTTCCGTGCGTCGATCGAGCTGACGCAGGACCTGCCGGATGGCGTGCACACCGTCGCGGATCGCATCACGACGGACATGAGGCTGTGGTGGAACCCGAGGCGCGTCGACGAGCCGGTGCGGTGGGACAGCGCGATCGTGCTCGGCCACGATTTCTTCAACGAGATCCTGGCCGGGCCCGTTCCGATCGATCTCCACGTGCTCCGGGAGCTCAAGCGCAGTTCCCTCGGTCTCGACCTGTACCTGTGGCTGACCTACAGGCTGTTCCGCCTCGATCGCCCGCTCAGGCTCACGTGGCGGCAGGTGTACCGGCAGTTCGCGCGCCGCCCTGAGCTGGATCACGGCCAGTCCGTCAAGGACTTCCGCAGGGACGTGCTGCGTGAGCTCGGGAAGATCAGGATCGCCTGGCCCCAGTTCTCGTACTCGACGCCGAAGGGGTATCTCGTCCTGCGCCCGTCGCCTCCGCGCGTCTCGCCGGAGATTTCCACAGAAGGGCTGTGAATCCCGGGGGTTTTCCCCGCATAAACGCCCCCCCGCCGTGGCGTCCGGCGCCCGCATAAACGCCCCCCTGCAGCGCCCGCTCGCCCGCATAAACGCCCCCCGTACGTACAAGTAGTTCACTTCAAGTAGATAGAGACCGTACAAGTAGTTGCCGCTTCGCGGCGCTGTCGATGGACCTTCTCGCGGCCGTGGAACTTGCGCCGGCGGCGGGTCGCGGCGTATGGCCGGTTCCGCGCAAGGCGGTCGGGAGGTGCAGGCGATCGTCCGGCGGCCGAATGCACAGGGGGGGGGGAGGGTTTGCGCCTGTGCGCTCTCCCTTCGGCATTTCGCGTGCCCGGGCCGCGGCGGGCCGCGCGTCTGGATCGGCGTCCCCGCGCTCGTCGTGCCGCTCGCCGGCGGGTGGGCGGCGTCGGTCTCCGGCCACCGCGGCCTATCCCGGGCCGTCCGGCGTGTCCGCGCCCCGCAGGCTCCGTTGGCATGCCGCGTGGGCCGCGGCCCGCAGGGGCTGCATGAACGCTCCGGGGTTGGCGACCGTTCGGATCTCGCGCGAGTCGATGCTGTCGGCGTCCAGGTGGTCCTGGAGGAACCTGCGTTCCTCGCCCCAGTGGTACAGCCGTCCATCCGCCGTCTGCATGATGGAGAGGTGGGCCGGCCCGTCCGGCCGGTGGAAGCAGATGAGATCGAGCCGGTCGATGGCAGGCAGGGGCCACTCGTAGGCGCCCGGGAGGCGTGCGTACAGCGGGATCGTCGCGGGAGTCAGGGAGTACGTGCGTGCGTCGATCAGGCGCCAGGGCGTCGTTCGCGCCAGCGCCGGGGGTCCCGCCGGGTCGGCGTCGACGAGGCCCGAGTCGACCGTGACGGGGCCCGCGGCGTCTCGGGGCGGCGCCGCGGCGATGGCCGGATCGCCGGGGGCCGGGCGCGGGTCCGGGGCGTCGATCGGCGGCGGCGCCGGGGGATCGGGCTCCCCCGCGGCGCGTCCGGGGGCGGGGGCCTGGGCGAGCCATGTCAGGGCCGCGCCGGTCGCGGCGATCAGAATCGCCATCACGGCGGCCTGCGTCGGCTTCGGGGTGTTCCACCGCGGCATCTGTCAACTCTCCTTCTGCTGCTGGGCGTAGACGCGCAACGCCTCGACCACCATGTCCTGCAGGCTGATGTCCTTCTCGACGCTGAGCCGCCGGAGCGTCTTGTGGACGTCGGCCGGCAGCCGCGCGCTCAGGTACTTCCAGTTCCGACGAGTGGCGGCGGCCGGCGCCGCTCTCGCTTCGGTGGCCTCGGCCTTGGCGGGCGGGTCGGGCGGCGCCGGGCGTTCGCCGCCGACCACGCGCCGGTGCGTCTCCGACCAGGCGCTGGCGAGCCCGGTGCGCTGCCTGGGCGTGGGCGTCATGCCGCCTGCCCCTTTCTGGCGGTCGGGATGATGCCGGCGCCCTGCAGCCATCCGAAGAGGGTGCGGAGCTCGTTGGCCGCCTTCCCGGCGGGTTCGTACTCGGCCGCGCAGCGCCCCACGTTGAAGCTGTTGACGTGCGCCACGCGCCGGTGCAGCACGACCGGCGCGGCGGGCACGGCGGTGCTCGCGATGACGGTCCGTGCGTCGTTCGTGCTGGGGTGGTTGACGAGCGCGAGGTTGAGCACGATGGTCGCCGGGGTCTTGGCGACCTCCGCGATGTCGATCGTCCTCGTGATGGCGGCAAGGTCCGGGAAGCTGGGCTGGAGCGGTATGAGGATGTGGTCGCTCAGTCTCGCGACGGTCACGGCGTCGGCGCCCGAGTGCGGTGCGGTGTCGGTCACGATGAGCTCGGCCCCGTCCTGCCCGAGGGCGTCGACGAGCGCTTGCATCCGGCTGCTCGGCGTGGCGAAGACGGGCGGGTTCTCCTCGCCGTTGGCCCTCCGGAGGTCGTGCCACTTCGCCGCCGAGGCCTGCGGATCGAGGTCGAGGACGGCGGTCGCGGTCCCGGCCCGGGAGGCCAGGGCCGCGAGGGCGCACGACAGCGTCGTCTTCCCAGTGCCGCCCTTCTGCGAGAGCACACTGACCACCCGGGGCCGCAGGGCATCCGGAGGGCGCGTTCGTGTTGCGGGGTGGATGTCTGTCATCGGGTGCTCCGGCGCGCGTGCGTCATTTGACGTGTGCGTCGTTTGACGTGTCCGTCACTTGACGCTTGCGCGCGTTGCCGTAATGCGGGCCTTCCCGCGGTCGAGGGTGTCGCCGCGTTGCGCGCACGCGTCAGTATCCTGTTTCCCAAGCTGTAGTAGTTGCGTGCGTACATCAAACGCGCGTCGATTCGACGCGTTGCGGGCCTTGCCGCTGCCCCGTTCTCGTGGGTCCTGGTGGGCCTTGCGGCCTGAAGGGGCTGCCCAGCGGCCGTGGAGGACTGCCCGCGCTGCGGCCTCCTGCTCGGTGTCTCGTTCGCGTGCGCGCCGCGGCGCGTCGAGCCTTCCTGCAAGGAAAAATGCCCCCTGAGCGACCCCGGTTGGTTCGGGAGTGAGGCTCATCGGCCCGCGCACCGCGCGGGCCGGGAGCCTTACGGCCCGGACCGGGGTCGCTCAGGGTACTTCAGACCAGTCTCGGGGCTGGCCCCCGGGGCTTTCGTGTTTCGCGGTATGCGCTTGTCGGAAAGGGACTTATGTCTCGTGGCTCCCGAGGGTTTGGAGCTCTGGGATCCGGCGGGTCTCGATTCTCGGGGTATTCCTGTCCCGGGGTCGGCCCCCGGGGTCATAGAGGCCCCGAGGACCGCGCGGGTCGTTTTGGGCGGACTCGGCTGGTGGGGATAATGGCTGGGGTGTACCGGGAGAGGGCGCGGGTTTCGCGCACGTGGACTCGGTGCGGGCCACCGGTGGTGGCGCAGGCCGTGCGGTGCGGGGGCGGTGGATCTTCGCGGCCATGTCGGCGGCGGCGTTTCTCGCAGGCCCGAGCTCGGACCGGGTCGGGCGGCTGGAGGCTCGATGGAGGCGAGAGCGGAAAGTAGTCCGGTTGCGGCGCCGCTTCGCGCGCGCCTGTTGGCGGCCGGGGCTGACTTCATCGTCGTGACGGCGATCGGGCTCGTGCTCGATGAGGCGTTGCGCGTGGTGCTGGCGGAGGGCATCGGCTTCGAGCCTCCCCCGGGGCTCTACCCCGCGTCGGTGTTCGTCGGCGGTTGGGTCTATTTCGTGTTCTGCGAGACCCGGTTCGGCGGGAGGACGGTAGGGAAGATGGGCGCGGGCCTCCGGGTCGCCGGTTCCGGAGACGCGCTGTGGTGTTCGGTCCGCTACGTCGCGAAGGTCCTCCAACTGCTGGCCGGGCGCGGGCTTCTGTTCGGTGTCGTTCTGTTCGACGAGCGCCGGCGCGCGCTTCACGATCACCTGGCCGGCACGGTGGTGGTCGTCGATCCGGATCCCTCGATGTTCCGTCGTCCTTCCTCCTGATCCGCGCGTTCGGTGCGCGGACTTGCCGTCCGAGTCGAAGTGACTACCGCTTGGGGTACAACTGCTCCTCTCCGGTTTCCGTTCGCCGTATAACCGATTCGTGTGCTGGAACCGGATCGCTCCGCCGTCGGACCCGCTCGGTTGGTCGCCACGGGTCGTGTTGCGCGCCGCGGGCCGGCCGGGAGAGAGCGGTGAGCCGTTCTCCGCTCCTGTCGGGCCGTCCGTCCTGGCACCGCACCGCCGTCGAGTGGTTCTCGGAGCTGTTCAGCCCCGGGGATTTCGCCACGGTCATCCTGCGCCAGCGTCCGGGTCCCGGGGGCAGGCAGCTCTCCCGGGTCGTCGGCTACTGGTGCCATCCCTCCGGTCAGCGGCTGCTCCGCGTCGCGAACGAGGCGGGCAGCGACGTGTTCTGCGGCGTCAATCCGACGGTGCGCGGTTCGAGCCGCGCGGTGTCGGAGGTCCGGCGCCTGCAGGTCGATTTCGATACGGACGGCGATGGGCGCGTCGGCCGGCTGATGCGGGACGTGCGTTCGGGGCGCGTGCCGATGCCGGCCGTGGTGGTGCGGTCGTCGGTCGGCCGGTGGCAGGTCCTGTGGCATGTCGATCCCGCGGCGTGGACGGTGGCGGGGGCCGAGGAGGCCAACCGGCGGCTCGCCGCGACGTACGAGGGGGACCCGGCGGTCGTGGACGTTACGCGCGTCATGCGTGTGCCCGGCTTCACCAACTGCAAGCCGGGCCGCCGCGGCGTGCGTGTCATGCGGGTTCCCCGCTCCGTGTACGACCCGCAGGGCGTGGGCTCGCAGTGGTGGGAGCCCAGCGCCTTCCGTCGAGTGGTCCCCGCGCGCTCCGCCCCGCTGGCGGTCACGGTGCCGAAGGCGGCGCCGTCTGGTGCGCCCGCGCGGTACATCGGGGGCCGGCGCCAGGCGGCGTCGCAGTCCGAGGCGGACTGGCACGGCGTGGTCGATGCGTTGCGCTCGGGGGAGTCGCCGGGCCTTCTCATCCAGCAGCTCGCGGAGTTCCGGGAGGACAAGGCGAACCCGCGGGATTACGCCGAGCGCACTGTCGTTCGCGCGTGCCGTTCGCTCGGCGTGCGGGAACCGGACACCGAGTACGGCCGCTGTCACCCGGCGCGGCCGGTGTCGCCGGGTCGCTAGTCGGCACGGATTTCCTGGAGGCAGCTCCATGAGGCAGCAGAGGTTGAAGCGTCACGGCGTGGTCGAGATCGCGCTGGTGCCGGAGACGCGCGAGGAGTACGAGGCGGCGATGCAGTCGAGGGCGCGGACCGTCGTGCTCACGATGGACCAGATCCGGGAGTGGAACCTCTCGGTCGATGTCGTGGTCATGTCGGAGGCCAGCGCCGCGCACGCCATCTTCGGGACCGATCGCGATTTCTACGAGACCGTGCTCGAGGAGGACGCCGGCGACAGCCCGCCCGAGGATCAGCTCGAGCTCGACGCCGGGCAGCCGGCCGGTGCGTCGCCGGAGCCGGTGGGCGAGGCCGCCGTGGCGGAGTAGTCCCGATGGCGCGACGTGGGCGGTCTCGTCAGGCGGTGCATCCCGGTGGGTTGAGGACCCAGCGGTACCCGGAGTTCGCGCCCGAGGACCGCGGGGAGACGACCGATCGCCTGGAGGCCCGGCGGGCTGCGGAGTCGGATCGGCTCGATGCCTGCGATCAGGTGGACGCCGCGATCGATCCCGACGACGAGTCGCTGCCGCAGCGGCGCCGTCTCCGGACGCACGGCGATCTCGTCTACGAGGTCGCGCTGTCGATCGAGACCGCCCGGAAGCTGGAAGGGCGGGCGGGCTTCCTTCGGCGGTCGCACCCGTCGATCTGGGTCGCGGACGGCCGTCTCTTCGGCTTCAGGGATCCGCTGCCGGATCGCCGGGCCCGCGCTCTCGAGGTCGATGGCTCCCTCCGGACGCATCGGCTTCGGGACGGCTTCAAGGACCTGCCCGGCATCGGTCCGGACGCGTTCGCGCGGATCGTGGAGGAGGCGTGCGATCGGCGGGACCTGCGCGACGTGGGGGGGTTGACGGTGGCCGCGGCGCAGGCGGTGGGCCGTGTTCGGTACGGGCCTCCGCTGGACGCGGTCTTCGTGGCGTCGGGGACGGATCCGGTTCTGCTCAGCGCCGCGGGGGCGCTCCTGCGGCAGGCGTCTGGGCGCTCGCGGCTGGGCGAGCATCTCGATCGGGCCGCGCAGGCGGTCGCCCTTCGGCACGTCGATCTGTGCGTGCGCGATCCGTACCGCGCCGGCGCGGTCGAGAGGCGGTGGGCGGCCGAGCGCGAGGGTCTCGGTCTCGAGGCCCTCGATCCCGGCGGCGCGAACTTCGGCGCGTGGTTCGGACGCACCCGGGCGGTGGCGGAGGTGCACTACGCGGTCGGCCTCGATCCGGTTCGCGAGCCGTTGCCGCGGGCGGTGGTCGAGGCGGTGCTCGCCTGCGGCGGCTCGCTGGCGGAAGGGGTCGGTGCGGTGGGCGGCGCCGGCCGCGACTGCCACCGCGTCGCCCGCGCCGTGCAGGCGGGGTGCGCCGTCGTTCGGCGCCTGGACGCGTGGATGGCCGCCGACCCCGGGACGGTCTCGGGGGCGATGTCTCCCATCTTGGCGCGCGCCGGGTCGTCGTGGCCGCCGCCGGACCGCGCCGCGGTGCTCGAGCGGCATCCGATCGCGGAGGCGCCGTCGCGGGCGCGTCCGTCCTCGCCGGCCGCGGAGCCGGCACCCCCGGTCCCGGACCTGTACCTGGACGGCCGCCCGTTCGCGGGCGCCCGCTGGCCGGCGGGCGGGCCGGCGGGCCTGCCGCTCCCCGCCGCGGAGGCCCTCGCCGTGCACGCGTGGCGCCGGCGGGCGGGTGTGGATGCCGACGTCTTGCTCGACGAGGCGGAGACCGTTCACCGCGGCGGCGCCGTCGGGCCGGGGGTCGTGGGCGTTGTGGTTCCGGCCCGGCGCGGCGGCGGGGAGCGCTCGTTGTATCCGGCGGAGGCGGTCGGGGTCGCGGCGGCGCGCGGGGACGCCGGTCTGGCGTCGGTCGACCAGGCGGTGGTCGGGTTGGGCGTGCGCGTCGGGGTCCGTCCGTCGCCGCCGGCCGCCTACCGGCTTTCCGAGGACGTGCTCGCGGTCCCCGAGGACGCGTCGGCGCGCGCGGCCTATGCGTCGGCGGTGGCGCTCGGGTTGGCCGCCGCGACGGGGCATCCGTCGCGCGAGGGCCGCCGGGACGCGGGCGCCCCGCGCGGTTCGCTGGGCTGGGTCAGGGAGCAGCTCCGTTGCGATCTCGCGGCCGCGAAGATCGCCGGCGCTCTCGGTCTTGCCTACGAGCCGCCGCGGGAGCAGCCGCTTCCGGCGGAGGCGCGCGAGGTGTTCGTGCGCCAAGGAGCGGACCTCTGCCGGGACGCGGATCGCATGTCGTCGATGGTGATCGCCCGCGGCCGCGGGATCGAGCTCGACGACGGCTACCGCTCGGCCTGGCGCGCGGTCGGCGCGGACCCCGCGCCGCCGGTGGCGCCGGTATCGCCGGCCGCTCCGGAACGGTCGCGCTAGCGCTCCTTCGGAAGCGGGGCGTTGCGCTGGGAGCCGCGAGGAGCGGCGTCGCTTGTCGGTCCCGCCCGGTCGCGGGACCTCGGTCGTGACCCGAAGGGGATTCGTGAGGAAGGAGATTGCACATGCCTGGAGGCAGCAGCCAGCAGTTCGGTGAGCAGCGGCGGGCGAGGTCGGATGCGCGTCTCGCGGACGCGCTGCAGCAGATTCCGGACGACATAGCGGCCGGGCACTCGTACCACCAGGTTGCGTCCCTCGGGAGCGGTCCGATCAGGACCCGCAGTTCGAAGGCGCCCGTGAGCGAAGGCCAGCTGTGGAACAACGACGGAAACGCCTTCGGTCCGAAGGTCGCCACCATCCTGCACTCGCAGATGCAGACGAGGGGCATGGCCGGTGCGGAGCTGGTGCACCCGCAGGAGCTGAGCGCGATGGGGCATCACAAGCTCGAGGAGAAGCGCATGGACGCGCCGCTGGTGGCGGTCCGGGCGGGCTCTCTCGGCTTGGCCACCGAGCCCGAGGTGGTGTCCGGCGTGGTCGTCCGGCCGTCGTCCTCGTACGACCTCCTGCATGTGGATTCCCAGACGAGTCTCAGGCCGATCCCCAAGCGGCTCATGGACGGGCGGAACGCGGAGGAGCGCGCCGTGATCGGGAACACCGTCCAGGAGCTGGTGGCGCGGTCCGGCGTGCAGCTCAAGACGCACGCCGGCGAGCGGATCTCGATCGCGAGGGGCCCGAGCGGCCCGCAGGTCGCGCATCCGTCGCGGGAGCGCTTCGGCAACATGGCGGAGTACGCGACGTCGGTGATGCGCGCCGTGTCGACGGCGGCCACGCGGTCTGGGGAGCTCAGCCGGCACGTCCAGGACGAGGAGCTGGGGCGCCGTGCGGTCGCTTCCGCGCGCCGCGGGGAGCGCCGCCAGATTCCCGCCGGCGGCGCCCGCTACGTGGAGGTGCAGAGCGAGGCGGCGGCGCAGGTGGCGAACCGGGGGGTCAAGGCCGTCGCCGGCAGGGAGAACGTGTATCTGGCGACCGATCAGCCGCGGGACGAGGCGCATTACGACGCGGAGACGCGCACGTTCCATCCGGCGAGAAAGCCCGCCCGGGAGCCGGGGAAGCCCGACACGAGGGATCGGCAGTTCAACGAGAGGATGCTGACGGACCTCGCGGCCGCGGTCGGGACGCCGGCCGAGCGCAAGGCGGCCGAGGCCGGGCACGGCCTGGAGGTAGCGCGGCTCGCCGGGGTCCAGGTGCCGGGCCTCAATCCGGCGCCGGACGGCCTGAGCGCCGCGCAGGAGAAGGCGCGGACGTCGATGGTCGGCGACCTCGCCGCGCGCACGGCGCTTGAGCGGCTGGGCATCCAGTACGCGCCGGCGCCGCCGAGCGAGCAGGCGCGGAAGGACCAGGCGGCGTACGCCGGGACCCCCGGCGCGCTGGACCAGGCGTGGCGGGAGGCGGCGTCGGTGCGGGCGCACCTGGTCTCGCGGGACTGGGAGCAGGAGCGGAAACCGGAGATGCTCGAGCACTCGGCCGGCTCGACCTTCGAGTCGCCGGTGCGGGCTCGTGAGGCGAAGGCGCAGGAGCGCGGGGGTCCGCAGCAGGCTGCGCCTGCCGCCCCGCAGGCGGGGCCGGAGGCCGGGGCGCCGGCCTCCGGCGGAGACAGGGCGGTGGAGCCGCCTCGGTAGACGGTCACTCGTTGAGGATTGGGGCCGGGCCGGCCCGCGTCGCTTCGGCCCCGGCCCCGTCTGTGAGGGATGGACGCAGAGCTCGAGGCGGTTCTCGATCGCGTTGCCCTGGATGTGGAGGCGGGCGTGTCGTATCACCAGTCTGGCGGGGAGTCGCTTCGTGCGCGGACCGCGTCGCCTGCGGCAGGTCCGGACACCGTCCGTGCGTACCGGCCGTACAACGCCGTGGTCCTGCACGCGCAGCTCGTCGAGCGCGGGCTGCCGGCGGGCTCGGGGGAGTTCGTGACCGAGCATCAGTGCGGGAAGCTCGGCGGGAAGGTGTTGCCGGCCGCCGCGCGGTACGAGGAGCGCTTCCTTCTCGAGAGCGGCGACCGGCGCGGGATCGCGGTCGGGATGGCCGGCGCCCCGGCCGTCGCTCTCCGGCCGGGAGCCTACCGCGTTCTGCACTCGGAGACCCAGACGACCCTCGCGCCGTCCCCCGATCCCCGCGTGCTCTGCGGCCGGGACCGCGAGATCGCGGCCCGCGAGGTGGTCCGGCAGATGCTGGCGGGCGTCGGCGCCCGCCTGGAGCCGGGCGATCGCGTGGAGTACGGGCGTGACACCGAGGGCCTCGTCCTGTGTCATCCGCGCCAGTCGGCGTTCACGTCTCCGGGCGCCTGGGCCTCGTCCGTGGTGTCGTCGGTCGCCGCGGCGGTGTCCGATGACGCGGCGCTCCACGACGCGGTGCGCGTCGGGCGTTTCGGCGGCGACGCATTGCGTCAGCACAACGCCCGCGCGCGGCGCGCGAGATCGGGGGTCGCGGTCGAGGCGGGAAGCGCGGATGCCGACGGCGTGTGCGCCGCCGCCCTGACGGCGCTCTATGCGCGCGCATCCGGCGGCCTCGCGCGGCGGGAGGGTGCCCGCGTGGATTGGGAGCATCCGGTCGGGGAGCCTGTGTTCGACGCCGGGGGGCGCTCGTTCCGGCCGAGGGCCCCGCGGCTGTTCAAGGGCCACGGCCCCCGGCGGTGGGAGGCGTTCCAGCAGGCGGCGCTCGCCGGGCTGTGCCGGGCCGTCGGGACTCCCGAGGAGCGCCGGGCGGCCGACGCCGCCGGCGCCCTCGACCGCGCGGGTGGCCTCCGTCTCGTCGAGGCGGTCGCCGGCGCGCTTCCGGGGCTCGACCGTCGCGTCCCGCTCGGGCGCGACGAGGCCGCGGCCCGCCCCGCGCTCGTCGGGGCGCTGACGGCGCGGTCCGTGGTCGAGGGCGCCGGCGTGCCGTACGTGCCGGCGCCCTCGAGCGAGGCGGTCGACGCGCATCAGGCTGCGGTCCTCCGGGCCGAGGGTCTGAGGAGCGTCTGCGCCGACGCGTCGAACATCGGGGCGTGGGTGCTGGATCGAGGCCGCACGCGCGAGCGCCTGGCCGATCCGGAGCCGGCGGCGGCGCTGCCGGAAGCCCGTGACTCGGCGCGCCCGTCGCCGGCCGTCCAGCAGGAGCTGTCGTGGTGATTCCCCTCTGCCGTGCCGCGTCGCCGAGCGTGTCCCGTTTCCGTGGCGGCTCGGCCGCCGCGGCGGCCGGGGCGCCGGCAGTCGGGGAGCGGCTCGCGTCGGAGATCCGCCGCGGCGTGGCGGCGTTTCAGCGCGACGGGGACGGGTGGGGGGTCACGGCGGTCGTGGACAGAGCGCGGCCGGCGGCGTTCTCCTGCGATCAGGACCTCGTCCTCCGGCAGTCGATGGCCGACCGGGGTTGGTCGGTTCCGCAGTTCGTGGCGCGGAGGCCGCCGGGCGGTGGCGCCCGCGGCGTGGAGCTGCCGCGGCATTCGGCCGTCGAGGCGCTGGGCGGGGCGGTCGCCGAGCCGCCGGTCCGGCGGGTGTGGCATGTCAGCTCCGCCGGCGTCGCGCCGCTGTTGCCGCCGCCGGGCGTCGGCCATCCCGACGCGGCGGTCCGCATCGTCCGCGCGGTGGCGCGCTCGGCAGGGGTTCAACTGGCCGAGGGCGGGTCGGTGTCGGTGGCTCCTTCGGTGTCGGGGCGGGGCCTTGCCTGCGTCGTCCCGTGTCCGGCGGAAGCGTCGCGCGACGGCGTCGAGTGGTCGTCGCGCGTGCTCCGCGCGCTGTTGGAGACGCTGGCGCGGTCGCGGTTGGTGAACCAGGTCGTGCAGCTCTTCGCGTTCGAGCGCTTCGTCGTGCGCGCGATGCGCCCGCACGGCTCCCGCGAGGGGCGCGGCGGGGTCCTGGCGGAGGCGTACTGGGCAGTTGCGGAGAGCCTGGCCCGTGCGCACTCGGTCACGCTGGTCCCCGGCTGCGGCGAGAGGCTCATGTACGAGGCGCGCACGCGCACGCTGGTCGTCGCGGACGAGGCGCCCGGCGTGAGGCGGTCTCTCGCGGCGTTGTTCCATGTCGCCGAGGCGTCAAACGACCGGCCGGCCGCGGCGGCGGCGGCGCGGCGGGATGCGGTGGCGCTTCTGCGGGCGTCCGGCGTGGGAGGTCCGGTGTCACGGCCGGATCGCGTCGGCGCGCGCGACTGGGACGGGCGGGCGGCGCTCGTGGCGGCGATCGCCGGCAAGCGGGTGGCGGAGCGCCTGGGCCTGCCGTACGTGGCCGGCCCCTTCTCGCCGGGATTCGGGGCGGCGGCGCTTCGCGTTCTCGAGGCCGAGGGGTGGCGGTCGGTGGCCGTCGAGGCGGGCAACCTGGCCGGGTGGCTGGTGGATTCGGGCCGGGGCCGCGCGTTCTGGCCGGCGGCCCTGGAGTAGTGGGCTTGTTGCCGCTCGAGACGCTCATGCGGGCTGCCGAGGGCGGCGAGAGGGAGGCCGAGATGGTTCGGGCTGATTTCGAGCGGGCGGGTCTGGACGGGTGGCTGCGGGCCGCGATGGAGCGGCGGCTCGATCCCGCGCTCGGCGCCCGCGTGGTCCCGGCCGGGGCCTCCGCGGCGGTGTGCGGGGCGCTGGAGGGGTTCTATGCGTTCTGGGGGCGCTGGTTCCCGTTGGAGTACCGCCGTGTGCGCCGGGAGTGGGTGGTCCTCCAGGCGCGGTGGCGCGCCGATGCGTGCGTGGATCCGGCGCCGGCGGTTGACCCGGTCACGAGCCGCTTCTTCAGGGAAGGCCTCGTCGATGTTCCGTCCATGGCGGTCTCGCCGGCGGCGGGAGGGTTCGAGGCGGGGCTTGAGCCCCTGGATGCGGCGGCGGGCGATGACGGGGCAGCGGGGCGGGAGCCGAACGCGCCCGAGGGTGAGCCCGGCGGTGAGGGGGACGGCTCCGAGGTCCGCGGCGAGCGCGAGCCTCCCGGCCGCGGTCCGGCGCCCCTCGTCGGCGTCGGCGGCCCGATTCCCGCGCGGCTGCCGGACGGCACCGAGGTCCTCGCGGACTACGGTGGCGGCCTGGTGTCGTCGTCGGTCGGTGATCGGCTCGATCAGGCCGTTCGCGGCGGCGTGGCCGCGGTCGAGGAGGTTCGCGCGGCCTGGTTGCACGGCTCCGGAGCGTGGTGCCGGTGGCCGGCCCCCGGGCGGTGGCAGGAGCGCTCGCGATGATGGACAGGGTTCCCGCGGTGGCGCGGTCAGAGGAACGTCTCGGGCGTCGGGTGGTCGAGCTCGCGCGGCCGGACGGAGTTGAGCGGGGCGGGCCGGCGCGCTGGGTCGGCCGGTTCCTGGACGCCGGGGAGCTGCGGGGCCGGCGCGAGCGGGCGCACTCGGGCCGCCGGGACCGGGACCGCCGGCAGTTGCCGCGCCGGTCGCAGGCCGATCGCATCTGGGACGCGCTGGAGCTGCTCGGGGACTTCCGGGTCGTGTCGTACCGCGACATCCAGCAGGCGTGTTTCGACGGCCACGCGTACACGGCGGGCCGCGCCGTCCGCCACCTGCTGTCGGAGCGGCTCGTCGAGGTCCACGGCGTGCAGCCGCGGCGCGCCCGTCCGGGTTCCCGGGGCCGCGGCTTCAAGGTGCTGGCTCTCACGGCGGCGGGCGCCGCGCGCGTCCGTGAGCGCCGGCGCGCCCGGGGGTGCGACCGGCGGGTCTGGCAGGGTCTCGTCAAGCGGCGCGAGCTGGAGCACGACGCAGGCGTGTCGGAGCTGGTGCTCGAGACGGTCGATCGCGTGAGGTCGCTGGGCGGCGCCGTCGTCTCGATCCGTCTCGAGGCGGAGCTCAAGGGGGAGGTCGCGCGGTCGGTGTCGGCCGCGGCCAGACGCGGCGTGGATCCGGCGGCGGCCCGGCGCCGCGCGGCGCGCGCGCTCGGGATGCCGGTTGACGAGGCGGGCGCCTGCTGCTTCCCCGATGCCCTCGTGGAGGTGCGCGATGCGGACGGCGAGGTGTCGAGCCTGGCCCTCGAGCTCGTGACCGGCAGCTATTCCCGCCGGCAGGTGCAGCGCAAGATGCAGATGGGGATGGTCCTCGCGTCCCACGGCGGGAGGCTCGCCGGGCTCGCGCGCTCGATTCTGTCGGGTGACGTCGCCGGTCGCGTGCACCGGGCGTGGCGCCCGGGCACGGAGTTCGAGGAGCGGTTGTTCGACGTCATGAGGTGACGGTGCGCGATGGACCCGGGCCGCTTCTGCGTGGGCATGACCCTGGTGGTGATGGCGCTGACGTGTGTGGTGGTGATGGCGCAGTTCGATTATCTCGCGGAGTTCTGGATCGTCCTGTGGGCGGACCACGCCGTGCGTCTCTCGGTGATGGCGTTGGCGTGGTTGATGACGGTCGTGGCCGGCAGCTACCAGTTTGCCCGGGTGCTCGTTCTCGGGGAGGTGGGTCAGCGCGTCGGTCTTCTCGATCGGGCGATGAGGCGCGGTCAGGGGGGCGATCCCGAGCTGCGCGACGCCCTGGACCGGGAGGAGACCGGCCAATACCCGGGTTGAGCCGGAAGGAGGAAGCCATGTCGTTCGTGGATAGCCCAAGTTTACCAAGTTGACCGGCCATTTTGCCGATTTTGGCTGTATTTCGGGATTGCCATGTCTGTAAGTTGTTGATTCTAAAGGAACGGGGTTTGACGGTACGCGATGTAGTGCCATAATCGTATATAATGGGTTGACTCCGGCCGCCGCGCCCGCTATCGTGGGTAGCGTGTTCATTCGGCGCACCCAAACCCGGCGGACCCAGGACGGAAAACCCTACTTCTCCCATCGCCTCGTGCACTCCGAGCGCGTCGGAAACACCGTCCGGCAGCGCACCCTGCTCAATCTCGGGCGCCACTTCGACATCCCCCAGGCCCAATGGCCGCCGTTGTGCGCTCGCATCGACGACATCTTGACCGGCCAGGCGCCCCTGCTCGCCGATGGCCCGCCCGCCGTCGAGCACGAAGCCCAGCGCATCGCCGCGCAATTGCTCGCTCGCGGCGCACCGGGGGACGGGACGGCCGCCGGACCGACCGACGTGCAACGGGTCGATGTCGACTCGCTGCGTCTGGTCCGTCCCCGCAGCGTCGGGGTCGAGCAACTCGGCCTGTGGGCGCTGGAGCAATTGGGCCTGCCGGCCCTGCTCGCCGAGTTGGGCGTCAACGGCGCCCTGCGCGCGGCGGCGGCCGGCGTCATTGTCGGGCGTCTCGCCCAGCCCGCCTCGGAGCGCGCGACGCACCGCTGGCTGCAAGCGCGCAGCGGCCTCGGCGAGTTGCTCGGCGTCGACTTCGAGACCGTCGGCGCGATGCAGCTCTACCGCGCCTCGGACGCGCTGGTGAAGCATCGCGAGGCGATCGAGGCGCATCTGTTCGACCGCGCGATGGGGCTGTTCGACCGCCAGCCGACGGTGACCCTCTACGACCTGACCAACACCTACTTCGAGGGCGAGGCGAGCGAGCAGCCGCAGGCAAAGCGCGGGCACTCGAAGGAGAAGCGCAGCGACTGTCCGCTGCTGACCCTGGGCCTGATGCTCGACGCCAGCGGCTTCGTGCGCCGTTCCAAGGTCTTCGCCGGCAACGTCCGCGAACAGCGCACGCTGGCCGACATGCTCGAGGCGCTGGAGGCGCCACCCGGCGCCCTCGTGGTCATGGACCGCGGCGTCGCCACCGAGGCCTGCGTGCAGTGGTTGCGTGAGCACGACTACCGCTATCTGGTCGTCAGCCGCGAACCGCACCGTCAGTTCGACGCCGAGGCCGCCGTATCGCTCCAAACCCAGTCCAACCAGACCGTGCACCTGCACAAGGTGGTCTCGACCGACCCCGACGAGGTGCGCCTGTACTGCTACTCCGAGGCGCGGGCCGAGAAGGAACGAGGCATCGTCGAGCGTTTCGCCACCCGCTTCGAGACCGCCCTGACCCAGCTCCACGAGGGGCTGGCGCGCCCCCGCACCCACAAACGGCTCGACCAGGTGTGGCAGCGCATCGGGCGATTGAAGACGAAGCATTCCCGCGTCGCCGCCCACTACCAGATCGGGGTCACCGCCGACGAGACCGGCGAAAAGGCGGTCGCCGTCACCTGGACCCGCCGTCCCCGGGACGGCTCGATGGCCACCCATCCGGGGGTCTACTGCCTGCGCAGCAGCGAGACCGACTGGGACGAAGACGCCCTGTGGCGCACCTACACCACCCTCACGGACGTGGAGGCCGTCTTCCGCTCGCTCAAGGCCGAACTCGGCCTGCGCCCCATCTACCACCACAAGCCGCGGCGGGCCGACGGCCACCTGTTCATCACCGTCATCGCCTACCAACTCGTACAGGTCATCCGCACCCGACTGCGCGGGCACGGCAACCCCGCCAGTTGGACCACGTTGCGCCGCATCCTCGACGGCCAGCAGCGCGTCACCGCCACCTTCCGTCGCCCCGACGGGCGCACGCTGCACGTGCGCACAGCCACGCAACCCGAACCCGAGCAGCGGGACATCTACGACGCGCTCGGCGTCGACCCGCACCCCGGGGGCGTCCGCAAAACGCTCATCTGACCAACCCAGCTCACCGGTTTGCGCAGGTTTGTAGTGCCACTCGAGTATTCCTGTCGGCGTAAGCTGCCTATTTACAATAGTTTATATTTTTGACTGGTAAACTTGGGATAGGGTCGTCCGCCGGGTGGCGGGTTGGTTGTCGTCCCGCGACGGGCTCGTGCTGCGGGCCCTCTTCGTCTGCCTGCTGCTCGCTCTCCTGGAGCAGGGGCTCGGGGCGGCCGCCATGGCGGCCGATCCGTGGTCGATGGCCGCCAGCCAGCTCTGCCAGCTGTTCACGGGTATCGTCGGCCGCGGGCTCGCCGTGGTCGCGGTCATCGTCGGCGGGCTGATGTATGCGTTCGGCGAAGGCGGATCCAAGTCGGCCATTGCGGGCCTCGTATTCGGCGTCGGGATGGTCCTGTTGGCTCCGCAGTTTCTCGTGTATTTCTTCGGCGGAACCGCCATCAGCTGCTGATCGGCAAGGAGGTTGTCTTGCGCATGGTTCGCGGAGAGGGGATCTGCAACGAGTACGGCGCGTTGAACGATCCGCTCAAGATTCTCGGCGTGGAGCGCAGCCTGTTCTTTCTCAGCCTGGTCTTCGCCCTGGTCCTGTTCATAGCCATGGATGCCCTTCTGCTCGCGCTGGTGGGGTTCGCGCTGTTCTGGCTGGCGGGCCGCGTGACGACGGCGTACGACGACCGGTTCGTGGCGGTCATCCGGGAGACGCTGCGGAACCCCGGCGGCTGGTACGACGCCGCCGACTACGGGTCGCCGCCGTGGGTGGTGATCGTCGAGGGCGGGGACGCCGGCGGGCCTTCCGGGGGAGGTGGGTGATGGCGCGCGCGAGCAGGTCGGTCGGCCGATCGCTTTCCAATCAGCTTCCGTGGTGGGGTTTCATCGACGACCGTCTCTGCATCACCCGGGCGGGCCGGTTGCTCGGGTTCTCGCGGCTCGTGCCGTTGCCCGCCGACGGGCTGTCGGCTGCGGCCGTCGACGGGCTCATGAGCGTGTGGTCCCGCGTGCTCATGGCTCTCGGCCCCGACGTCCGGCTCTGGTGGGTGGTGGATCGCTGGCGGGCGCCGGCGGCCCACGCGGGGGAGGTCGGGGATCTGGGCCGGATGGCGGCCGACAAGCGCCGCGCGCATGTCGCAGAGCGCGTCCGCGAGTACTCCACGTACCTCGTGTGGGAGTTCGATCGGGGTCTCGCGCGGCGCGTCGCGACGGCGGAGGGCGGCCGGCGCTGGCTCCTGGACTACGCGCGCAACTGGTGGCACTCGCGGCGCAATCCGCATGTCACGAGGGTCCTCCGGTCGGTCCTGGCTGACGTCGCGCAGGACGTGCGCAACCAGCTCGCCGGCTTCGAGGCGCGGCTGTCGACCGGGACCAGCGTCGCTGCCGTCGAGGCCCCGGAGGCGGTTCGGGTGCTGCATCGGCTGTGCAACGCCGGACAGGGCGAGTGGGTCGACGGGCTCGCCATGCATTGCGGCCTCAACTGGCGTCTGGCGTCGACGGACGTGTCGATCACGCGGCAGGGCGTGAGGGTCGGCGATCAGCTCGTCCGGGTGTGGTCGCTGGCGTCGGCGCCCGGCCAGGTCGTCGGGAACTGCCTCGACGGCCTGTACGGGTTGAACGGGGACTTCTCCGTGGTCCTGGGGTGGCGCGCCACCGACAGGCAGGGCGCCCGGCGGCGCATCAGCAGCGCCCAGCACCACTATCACCAGGCGCGCCACTCCCTCATGTCCGCGATGGGCGAGGGCGGCGAGTCGACGGGGCTCGAGGACTTTGGCGCGGCGTCCGAGGTCCAGGTCCTCGGCCAGGCCCTCGTCGATCTGCAGTCCGGGGACGTGTGCTTCGGCGAGATGCACCTGTCGGTTGCGGTCAGGGCGTCGAGCGAGAAGGAGTTCGCCGATATCGGCACCGCGTTGGAGCGGGTCGTGGGCGGCCTCGACGGCAAGCTGGTGCGCGAGACGCACGGCCTTCCGCCGGTCTGGTTCGGGCGCCTGCCCGGGCAGACCGCGGTCAGTCCGCCCCGGCGCTTCTTCGTGAACTCGAAGCTCGTGTCGGCGCTGGCGCCGATCGTCGGTCCGCCGCGCGGTCATGCGCGCTCGAAGCACCTCGACGCGGAGCCGCTCACGACGTTCGAGACCGCGTGGGGCACGCCGTACGGTTACGACCTGTTCGGAGGCGGCGATGTGGGTCACACGCTCGTGCTCGGCGCCACGGGGTCGGGGAAGAGCTTCCTGTTGAACTTCCTGCTCGTGCAGGCGTTGAAGTACGACCCCCAGGTGCTGGTGCTCGATCTCGGCCGCAGCTACCGCTACCTGACCGAGTTCGTCGGCGGGCGCTATCTCGCCCTGGCGGAGGGGGACGAGCTCGATCCGTCGTCGGCCGCCCAGATGGGCCTCCAGCCCTTCGGGTTGCCCTCGTCCGTGCGCACCCGGCAGTTCCTCGTCGCGTGGCTGCAGCGGCTGCTGGCGCTCGGGCAGTACGCCTGCGAGGCGGACGACCTCGCCGATCTCGACAAGCGGGTCGACGAGGTGTTCCGCCGCGCCCCGGAGAAGCGGACGCTCAACGCGCTCGCCCACCTCCTGCCGAGGCGGATGTGGCCGGCGATGAGCCGGTGGGTGGACGAGGGGACCTGGGCCCCCTGGTTCGACGGCCCGCCGACGGGACTCAAGGAGCTCGGCCGCTGGCAGGTCGTGGACCTCGCCGGCGCGTCGCAGCATCCCGATTGGTGCGAGGCCGCCCTGTGGTTCCTTCTGGAGCGGATGCGGCTGGTGATGGACGACGAGTCCGAGCGGGGACGGCTCAAGGTCCTCGTGGTCGACGAGGCGTGGCGGTACCTCAAGGACCCGATCGTAGTGCAGAAGCTCGTCGAGGCCGCGAAGACGTGGAGAAAGATGAACGGGGTCCTCATCGTCGCGACGCAGTCGGCCGCGGACGTTCTCGGCACCGCGCCGGAGCTTCTCGAGTCGATGCCGACCCGGTTGCTCCTGGCCAACCCGTCGTTTCCGGACGAGGCCGCCCGGGTGCTGGGCCTGACCCCGGCCGAGGCGGATACGGTGCGCGAGCTCGAGCAGAAGCGGGAGCTGTACATCCATCGGCCCGGCCGCTCCGCGGTGGTGCGGTTGGAGGTCGATCCCGAGTCGTACTGGCTGTACACGTCGGACCCGTCCGATGCGGTTCGGCGCCGGGCCGCGGTCGAGCGTTGGGGCCTGCCCGGGGCGCTCATGCGCCTCGCCGCGGGAGTCGACGGGGACGTCGGCGGGACGCGCGGGCGGACCGAGGCGGTTGCGTGACGGTGATCTTCATGGGGGTGGTTATGCGTGTCGTCGGATGTTGCGTCGCGGCGCTGGCGCTCGCCGCGCCGGGTTTCGGGCAGGAGACGGAGCGGACGCCGATCCGGACGGTCGTGGCGTCGACCGCGCAGCCGGTGGTGATTTTCACGCGCGTCCGGACGGTCACGACGGTGCGCCTCCCGGTGGGCGAGGAGATCGTGCGCACGGTCGCGGGCGACGGCGAGAACTGGGATCTCGTCGCGCGGGGGCGGGAGCTGGCCATCAAGCCCTTCGCCGCCAACCTGGTCTCGAACGTGACGGTCTCGTGCGCCTCCGGCGCGGTGTTCACGTTCACCGTCGTGGAGGATGCGGACGCGGTGACGGACTACGTCGTGACGGTCGAGGCCGAGGAGGAGGAGCCCGTCCTGGGTGCGGTGGATCTGGCCGCCGTGGAAGTGCAGTACCGGCCGGCGTCGCTGGTGGCGGGTTTCCGCGAGCGTGTGGCCGGGCATCTGGCGCGGCGCGAGCGCGTGCTCGTCGAGGGGCGCCTGGAGGTGGAGCGGCTGTGGGCGGCGGCGGAGACGCGTCGGGACGAGTTCGTCCGCGACTTCGCGGCCCGGGTCCGGCTGCCCTATCTGGTCACCGAGGAGGCGTACGAGGTCCCGTTCCTGCTGCGCGACCTGTGGACGGACGGGACATTCACGTACCTGAGGACCGAGGGGCAGGAGATTCCGGCGGTGTACGCGTTCCGCGGGGACTCGCTCGAGGCGGTGCACACCGACGTGGAGCCCGGCGGCCTTCTGGTGGTCGAGCAGGTGATTCGGCACGGCACGCTGAGTCTCGGCGGACGCGAGGCGTGGTTCGGGCTGGCAGCCGAGGGCGGGGCGATGCCGCAGCGGCGCCCCGGCTTCTTCGAGAGGACGTTCGCGAGGCCGCCCCGGATGTACGCCGTCTGGTCGGTGGTCGGTGTCGTCGTGGCGGCGATAGCCGCCGGGAGGTGAGCTCGTGGGTGTGCGTCTCGCAGCGGCGGTGCTGATCGCGTGGGCGTGGCCTGTCGCGGCGCAGGTCCCGCAGGGGTCCGTGCAGGCGGGCGTCCGGGGAGGCGTGGCGCTCGTCGAGGTCGTCACGCGCGTCGGGTTCGAGACGACCGTCGTTCTGCCGCCCGACTGGACCGTCGTGGAGCGCCGGCTCGGAGATCCGGATCGGTGGATCGTGACCGGCGGAGGCCACCTCGTGATGGTGCGGCCGCTCGCGCGCGGCGCCGCGACGAATCTGAGCCTCGTGCTGTCGGACGGTTCCGTGCTGTCGATCGGTCTGAGGGAGAGCGACCTCTCGCCCGTGCACACCGTGGTCCATCTCGGCGGGCTCCTGCCGAAGGACGCGTTGCCCGTTGAAGGGGACGGCGCGGCGGTCGTCGAGGACGTCGTGGCGGGGACCGAGGCCGAGGCCCCGGTGTTTCTGTCCGCGGCCGACGTGGAAGCGATTCGGCAGGAGGAGGAGCGTGCGCGCGAGGCGCTCCGCAGCGCCGAGGCGGAGGTGAGGGATCGCGTCGAGGACGCCGTCGCCGCGACTGACGAGGCGGTCGAGGCGTTCGTGGCCGAGTATCCCGCGCGGCTGCACTTCGTCTTCGAGTTCAACCCCGAGGTGGACGTGACGGCGGCGCCCTACTGGGTGGAGGGGATGTGGCACGACACGCAGTCGACGTTCATCCGCTTCCGCCGGGTGCTCGACGACGAGATCGTTGTCGCGGGGCTGCTCCCCGACGGGACGGCGCGGGTCCTGCCGCACGAGGTGATCGGCGTCGGTTTGGTGATCCGCATCGACGGGGTGGTCGAGGCCGGCATTCTCGGGGTCGGGGATGTCGGGGCCGGCGTTCCGTGGCGGATGCGGAGGGAGGCGGAGCCTTGGCAGACTGGCAACTGAAGGTCCCTTCCGGCGTCATCCCGAAGAACCTGCCCGTCTATGCGGGCCTCGGCTTCGCCGCGGTCCTCATCGTCGTGATGTTCCTCACCGGCTCGGGTAGCCCCCCGGACGACTCTGCGCTCGGCGCCGACGAGGCCGCCATCGAGGCGGCGGTCGCGGACGTCCGGGGCGTCGTCGCGCCGGTGATCCGCCAGGGGGCGCAGCTCCGGGAGGACCTCGCGCGGCTGGAGGCCGAGCGTGAGGCGCGGGACGAGGAGCTGCGCCAGGACGACGAGCGGCAGCGCGAGGAGAGCATGCGGGACGCCCGCCGGGAGCTCGAGGACGCCCGCTCCGCGCTTCTCGAGACCCAGCGCATCCGGGAGGAGGCGGAGCGCGCGGGCGTGCCGGCGGCCGAGGTCGCCGGGGACATCCAGGCGACTCTCGAGACGGTCGAGGAGCGCGAGATGCGGGAGGCCCTTCGGCTCGACGAGCTGCAGCGCTTCGCGCTCTCGATGCGCGCGCCGGCCCTCGTCGGCGGTCCCGGCCCGCCGGCTGCCGCCCAGGCGGCCGCGCCGCCGCCGCCGGTTATCACCGGCGATGCGGCGCTCGACCAGCAGTTGATGGCCCTGCTGCGGGAGGAAGCCGGCGCCGCCCGGCCCCCCCCGCCGGCTCCGGAGCGGCGGGCGGGTCCCGCCGTCGTGGCGCCGGCCCCTCCCGGCGGGGGCGGCGGCGCGCCGGCGGAGGGCGCCGGGACGGTCTCGCTGACCGAGCGCTACGCCGCCGGGCCCGACATCGAGGTGCCGGAGTCCTCGGGCCGCGGTTCCGCCGCCGTCGTGCGCTGGGCCGACGTGCCCGAGGGGCTCGACCTCGTCTACGAGGGGCGCATGATGCAGGCGGTCCTGGAGACCCAGCTCGCCGGCGACTTCACCGGCGAGGCGCGGGCCCGGATCACCGTTCCCGTCCGCACCCGGGACCGCACGCGAGTGGTGGTCCCTCGCGGGACCACGGCGATCGGCGAGGCCCAGTCGGTCGAGAACGGCTTCCAGACGCGGCTCGCGGTCAGCTTCTCCCGGTTGCTGTTCCCCGACGGGCGCTCGGTGAGGATGCGCTTCCAGGGGCTGTCGTCATTGGGCGAGACCGGCCTGACGGACGAGGTCAACCGCCATTACCTGTCGACGATCGGCGCGGTCGGCGCGGTCGGCCTGCTGGCGGGCCTGTCGGCGGGCGGCGGCTCGCAGGGGTATTTCGATCCGGCGCGCCAGCAGTTCAGCGTCACGGCGATCCGGTTTCTCGACCGCTTTGTGAACCGGCTGCCGGAGGTCCGCATCCGCGCGGGCCATCCCATTCGGATCTATCTCACCCAGGATCTGCTCGTGCCGCGGGTGTAGGAGCAAGGAGGGCGTCATGAGTCGTGCTGCTCGGGTGTATGTCGCGCTGGTGCTGGTGCTGGTCGTCCTCGCGTCCGGCCCCGGCGCGCGCAGGTCGCAGGCGTTCTTCGGTCTGGACCCCGCTGCCTGGATCGTCGTCGGCCAGATGGCGTCGGTCGTGAGCAACCTCATGGCGATGAGGGACACGATGATGCGCATCCGCGACGAGGCGTTGAGCTCCTACCGCGGTCTCGTCGAGCCGATCGACGATTTCGCGGGCCAGATGCGGCGTGCCCTGGGCGAGGGTGCGTCCATCGACCTGAGCGCGCTCGGGGGCGCCGACCCGCGGCAGTTCGAGCTCGTGGACTGCGCGGCGCTTCCGCCCGGCGACGCCGGCACGGTGCCGTGCGCGCCGGACTCGTTCCCGGAGCCCGGGCGCGCGTATGCGGATCTGCCCGGGATGGATCCTGACGCGGTCGCGTCCCTTGAGGCGAACCACGAGATCCGCGCGGCGGATTTCGAGCTTCAGCTCGCCGAGGCCGACCATCGCGACCGGCTCGTCGAGGAGGCGATGGTGGCCATCGGGCTCTACCACGGGTGCGAGCCCACGCGGGCCGATGCGGACCGCCGGGGCGTGATCGTGTGCCCGGCGTCCCGCGCGTGGACGGCGGTCGAGCGCGAAGGCCTGCGGCGGCGGCTGGCGGACTCGATAAGTGGGCTGAGCACCGCCGATTGTCCCGCGCGGGCCGCGGGCGGTCTGGGCCAGGGGGTCTGTCCGTCCCGCGCGCAGCACCGGTCGCTTCTTCTCGTGGCGACGCAGGCCCAAGCCAACCTGGACGCGGTGCTGCTCAAGCTCGATGCCGAGGACGCCGACCGCGAGCGCCGCGCGCTGGAGCGCGAGCTGGTCGAGGAGGGCCGGCAGGCGCAGCGGAGGCTCGATCGGCTGCGGGGGCTCGCCGAGCTCGACCTGTCTCTCGATACGACGCAGGGCCGCGCGAACGTGCTGGCGGCCGAGTTCCATGCGCGGAACCCGGCGGCGCGTCCGTTCGGGGGCCGGTTGTTCGTCGCGGCCAACTGAGGGGGGTGTGTCGTGCGGCTCAAGCAGGCGGTGGTGACGGTGCTCGTTGTCGTGCTTGTGCTCGGCCGTCCCGTGGCGGTCGACGCGAGCTGGGCCGGGATGCTCGTGCAGGTCGCGGCCGTGCTGTCGCAGATCCGGGGCTACATCTCGACGGCGGAGGCGTACGTCGCCCAGGCCCACGCCGAGGTCCGGGGGCTTCTCGATCCGGGTGGCCTCGTCTCGGGCGTGCGCTCGCTGGCGGACTGGCGGAGCCCGCTGTCGGAGCTCACCGACATCGGTCCGTTGTGGCAGCCGTTCAGCGAGACGAGGGCGCTCGTCGACGACGCGGTCCTCAACTACCAGGCGGTGCGCGGTCTCGGCGGCCACGACTTCGGATCGGTGGCGGGCTTCCTCGACTTCCTCGACTCGCAGCCGTTCGGGTGGACGGCCGGGAAAGAGTCCGCGTGGCAGGTGCTCGTCGACGATCTCGGCTTGCCGGCCCAGCTTCGCGACGAGGTGCGCGACGCCGACCGGCTGCGCCGGCGCGTGATCGATCTCCGTTACGCGGCGGCGATGGACACGCGCCTGGCCGCGGCGGCTGTTCTCGGCGACCACGTCGCCGGCGAGTACGTGGGCCGCGGCCTGCTGGAGGACACGGCGCAGATCCTCGATGCGACGCGGCGCGTGATGGGCGGTGCGTCCGATCCCGACCCGGCGTTGAGCCAGGCCGAGGCCGACGGCGTCGCGTCGCAGCTGGCGTCCCTTCGCGCGAGCCAGTCGGCGGGCGCGCTGTCTCTCCGGGCCGCCCGGCTCGCCGCCGAGGCGCAGGACGTCAGGCTGGAGGCCTACGGCGCCGCTGCGGGTGCGCAGCAACGGTTGGACCGCCTGGCGTATCTGACGTCCGCCGACGCGCCGGCCATGGAGCAGTCCATCGGCGGCGATCCGATGGGTGTCCTCGGATCGGGAGAGTTCATGGAGGCATGGGTTCGGTGATGTCCCCAGGCCGCCACGTGTTCGTCGTCGCGGCGGTCCTGGGCGCGCTGGGACCCTTCGTGGCGGTCGCGTCGGCTCAGCCTCCCGTCGATCCCGACGGGTCGGCTACCCGGTGGTCGTTCGATTACGTCCAGGCTGCGGTGGACGACCTGGTCAACGACCCCTTGCCGGCGGCCTACGGCGGCGTGACCCTCCGCCAGTACTTCTACGACATGGGTGTCCGCCTGTGGGCGGCGATCGCCTTGATCATGGTCGTCGTCCAGGGGCTCAAGGTGTCGATGGGCGGCCGTCTCGACATGTGGGGGCTTGTGAGCTTCCTGCTCTGGATTGCGTTCCCGCTGATGGTCCTGGAGGGGTTCTACACGCCGTACGTCGCGTTCGGCAACCAGACCTTCATCGAGATGGTGACCGGCCAGGGGCAGGCGCTCGCCTCGGCGCTCAACGAGGGCGGCGGGGCATTCGCGCAGCTCCATGACCGCGTCTACAGCACGCTCTCCGAGACGTTTCGGCAGTTCGGGATCGCGTTGTCCAATGCGCCCTGGTCTCTCGGCAGTCTCCTGCGGGGGCTCGACGCGCTGATTGCGACGTTGATCTCGCTGATCGTCGCGGCGGGGGTGCTGGTCCTGGGGATCTTGCTGCTGCTCATCGCGACCCTGCTGGTCTATACGCAGGTGGTCTGGGCGAATGTCGCGTTGGGTGTCCTGACGCTGCTCGGCCCCGTCTTCGTCCCGTTCCTGCTCGTCGAGCAGTTGTCGTTCCTGTTCTGGTCCTGGCTGAAGGGGCTGATCCAATACAGCTTTCAGGTCGTGGTCGCGGCGTTGCTGCTGCGGATGATAGCGGTGCTCGCCACCTATCCGCTGGAGGGGATGAGCACGTTCGTCGCGAGCCTGGCGGCGGTCAGCTCGGGCGCCGACGATCCGATCATGGTGTCCTATCTGGACGTCGTGCGGCGGTTCGGATCCTGGATCCCGGTGATTCTCGCCGCGCTGCTCTTGAGCTTCAAGGTCGGCGAGCTGACCCAGGTCATGATCGGCGGGTCGCAGAACCTCAGCTCCGGGTTGACCGCGGTGGCGGCGGGCGCGGCGGCGACGCTGGCGACGGGCGGTGCGGCGGCCGGCGGGGCGCTCGCGTCGGCCGGGCTGTCGGGTCTCGCCAAGGGCGCCGCGGCGCGCGGCATGAAGGGCACCGCGGCCGGGCTGTCGAGAGGGGCGCGGGCCGCCGACTGGGTGTCGTCGCATGCGCGCGGGTCCAAGGGCCGGCGGCGGCAGGAGGAAGAGTAGGCGTGGAGATCGAGACGGACGAGCTCGTGGAGGTGTGGGCGGAGCACATCACCCGCGCGCGGCACTACCGGGCGGTGCTGCTGATCGTGGGCGTGTGCATGGCCCTGACGCTGCTGGCGTTGTGGGGCGTCGCCCGCCGCCCGCATCCGGCCCCGGTGATCGTGCGCGTCGACGAGGTCGGCCGCGCCGAGGCCGTCGACTACCTGCCCGAGGCGATCGAGCCGGCGGGGCCGGAGGTCAGCTATTTCCTGCACGAGTTCGTCGCGGCCCAGTACGCGCGCCAGCGCGCGGTCGTGGAGGCGCGGTGGGAGGAGAGCCTCTGGTTCACGAGCGCGGACGTCAGCGCGCAGCTCTCGGCGGAGTACGGCGAGGAGGTCGCGGAGTTGATCGGCGGCGCGCGCGGCGAGGGCGACATCGTCGTCGAGAACGTCCGCATCCGCGTCCTGCCCAACCCCGCGCCGCCGCACGATGCCGAGATCGCCTTCGACCGCGTGCGGACCGCCGCGGGCCGCGTGATCGAGAGCGAGCCGTGGTCGGTGAACCTGCAGTTCGCCTTCACCGCGGTCACCCCCGATCTCGTGTTCAGCAATCCGATCGGGCTCGTGATCACGTTCCTGGAGGACACCGTGGTGCGGACGACCGTCCGGGAGGGGAGGTAGGGCGATGGAGCTCCCGGGCGCCGAACAGGCCCTCCAGCAGGTCGGCTTCAGCGCGCAGGCGGCGCGCTTCGTGGCGCTGGTGGTCTTCTCCGGCGGTGTGTTCGTGAGGGAGTTCGCGTCGCGGTGGATCGGGGACGAGGACACCCGGCGCGCCCGCACGGAGCGTTTCGTCGACGGCGAGGTGTCCGCCGCGTGGCGCCGCGCATTCGGCCGCGACAAGGGTCTGGTCAATCAGCGCATCCGGTCGGGGGTCGTCTATCACTGTAGCGGCAAGGCGCTCTACCGCGCCCTCGGCGTGGAGAACAGCCGGTACCGCCGTCCCCTCGACCCGGCGGACTGGCCGCGGATCGTCGAGCGGGTCCTCAAGGTGTGGGCCGCGCTGGCGTCGCCGGGGTGGCCGTGGCTGTTCTCGATCGAGGCGCAGGTCGCGCTCGCCGATTCGTTGGGGGTGCCCCGCTCGGCGCTCCCCCGGCGTTCGTACGGCGTCGGGCAGAAGCAGGAGGTGCACTTCCCGGACCGGCCGCTCATCGCCTGCGCGGGCGACCGGCTGGTGCTCGTGCGGCCGCACGTCGACGACGACCTGCTGGACCCCGCCGCGGCGCTTCGCACCTGGTGGCGCAGCTACCAGCCGTTCGTCGAGGCGGTCGGCGCCGCCGGCGTCTCGGTGTCGCTCAGGCTGGTCCGCTCGGCGGCGCGGCCAGCCGACCCCGCGGTGGATCAGCTTCTCGCCCTGTGGGAGGCGGACGGCGCCGGGGTCGAGGCGGTGCGCGACATCTGGTTCGCGCGCCAGGAGGCGCGCCGTCTCGAGGGTGGGCACCCGCCGGTCGTCGCCGCCTACGGCGGTCCCGATCGGGTCGCTGCGCGCCTCCGCGAGCTGGAGGAGCGGCTGGCGGAGCGTCGCGCGGCCGTCGCGGCGGGCGTCGCGGACGCCGAGGTCTGGCAGGCGGAAGGGCTGCCGGAGACATGGTAGCCAGGCTTCTCGCCGCGGGCTCGGTGACGATGTGGTGGGTGTGGGCCTTTCCGCTTGCGCTCGACGACCGCTTCCTCCTGTTCATCCGGCAGCAGACGCCCGTCTGGTACTGGCCGGTGGTGGCGTGGTCGGCGGTGTCGCCCGGCGTGCTGGTCTTCGTGCTCGGGTTCGTGGCGCAGTCCGTGTGGCGGGTGTGGTTCGAGCGCTACCGGCCGCAGGGCGCGGGCGCCACCCGGCTGCCGCCGTGGCCGTTGTCGCCGGATGACGAGGAGCCCGCGATCGTCATCGGCGAGGTCCATCACCCGAGCCGGATCCAGGAGGTCCGCGAGCCCAGATGGCTCGTGATGCGCGACAAGGCGCTCTATACCGGCACCATCGTCTTCGGGGCGGTGGGGACCGGCAAGACCTCCGCATGCATGCGCCCGTTCGTCCAGCAGCTTCTGAGCTGGCGCGCTCACGACGAGGAGCGCCGCGCGGCGGGGCTCTGCCTGGAAGTGAAAGGCGACTTCTGCCACGACGTCCGCGCGATGCTCGCGGAGTGCGGCCGCGGCGACGACTACATCGAGATCAACCTCGCGCGTGAGGGCTTCGCCTGGAACCCGCTGGACGCCCCGTGGATGGACTCGTCGAGCCTTGCCTACACCATCGCCTCTCTCCTCAACCAGCTGTACGGGCGGGGCAAGGAACCGTTCTGGCAACAGGCGTACAGCGACCTGGCGCGCTGGATCATCGTTTTCAAGCGGCTTCAGTACCCGCCGTGGGTGACTCTGCGCGACATCTACCGCTACTCGGTGGACCAGCAGGCCCTGGGCGAGGACATCGACGCGATGGAGGCCGTGCTCAAGGAGCGCTGGAGCTGCCCCGACGTATGGGAGGTCGTGGTCGGCTGGCGCGACCACCGTCTGCACGCCGACAAGCTGGGCCTGTGGACGTGGCGCGATGCCGGCCGCGGCCGGATGTGCACCCGGCAGGAGACGCGCGCCGACATCGAGCCGCTGGTCGCCGTGCTGCGGGAGGCCGGCGCCGGGTTCCAGGTGGAGGAGAGCTACCGCGGCATCCCCTGGGGCCTCGGCCGCGAGGCGCAGAAGCACCTGAAGGTGGATCAGTTCGCGATCCACGAGGCGGTCACGCGCTGGTACAAGCAGCAGTGGCTCGGGCTCGCCGAGCAGACGCGGTCCAACGTCGTGACGGGGCTGGCGGTGTTCCTCGCGGTGTTCGACCTCCCGGAGACGGGGCGCAAGTTCGCGCCGCCGTGTCCGGACGACGACTCCGGGGTGTCGGTGGGGCTGCCCCCCTGCCTCCCGCCCTTGTACGACCTGATGGAGTCGGGCAAGGTCCTCGGCCTGAACATGCCCGCGGGCGAGAGCCCCAATCTGGCCCGGACGCTGGGCGTGATGCTCAAGCAGGCGTGGCTGTCGACGCTGCTGCTGCGGCCGGCCCGGATGCAGGAGGAGTGGAACCGCGGCCGGTACTGGCGGCCGGTGCTGTTGGTCGTCGACGAGTACCAGCAGTTCGCCACGGTCGGGGAGAGCGACCCCAGCGGCGACGAGAAGGCCTTCGCGCTGACGCGCCAGAGCAAGTGCATTCCGCTGCTGGCGACGCAGTCGTTGTCCTCTCTGCGTTCGGCGCTGGGCGCGGGGGAGTCGTGGCGCGCGCTGCTGCAGACGCTCCGTTCCCGCATCTACATGGCGCTCGGCGACGACGCGTCCGCGAAGACGGCGTCGGAGCTTTGCGGCCAGGTCTCCCGGATGATCGCGTCCTACTCGGTGTCCGAGAACACGGCCCGGGCCGGGGTGAGCTTCCTTTCGGGGCGGGCCGGCGGCGGGGGCTCGACGTCGGCGGGCCTGTCGAAGAGCTATCAGGCCCGCCACGAGGCCCTCTTCACGCCGCGCGACTTCACCATCCTGGGCAACTACCAGGCGATCGTGCAGATCTTCGACGGCAAGGCCGTGGCGGATGCCGTGCGTTGCTACCTGTTTCCCGACTACCTGGTGAAGAAGCTCAGCAAGCGCATCCCGTGGTGGCGGGCGAAGGAGCAGGGGTTGTTCTGATGATCGAGACGCAGGCGAGCCTGGCCGAGGTCGGCGAGCATCTGGTCGATCTGCAGCAGTTCATCGACGACGACTCGGTGTCGGAGATCATCATCAACGGCCCCGGCCGGCTGTACGTGGAGCGCGCGGGCCGTCTCGCGCGGGTGCCCGTGTCCGAGGGCAGCCTCACCCGGCGCGATCTCGAGGCGGCGAGCGCGATGATCACCCGCGGGTCGGGCTTCGACCTGCGTACGCAACCCATCGTCGACGTGCGGCTCAGCGACGGCTCCCGTGTCGCGATCGCGGCCCCGCCGGCGTCGACCCAGCTGGCGATCACCATCCGGCGGTTCAGCAAGTGCATGTTGTCGGCGGCGGACCTCGTCGGCAGCGGCTCGCTGCCCCGCCGCGTCCTTCAGGCCGTCCGCGACACGTTGCTCGGTGACGGGAACGTCCTCATCGCCGGGGGCACGGGCAGCGGCAAGACCACGCTCCTGAACGCGTGCGTGGGGCTGTTGCCCCAGTGCGATCGCATCGTCGTGATCGAGGACACCGTCGAGATCAGGCTGACGCACGGCAACTCGCTCCGGCTCGAGGGGCGCGCCTTCGGGCCGGGCTCGAAGGCGCGCGTGAGCATTCGCGATCTCGTTCGCCACACGTTGAGGCACAGGCCGGACCACATCGTTCTCGGCGAGGTGCGCGGTCCCGAGGCGGCGGACGTGATCCAGGCCCTGGTGACGGGACACGGCGGCTCTCTCAGCACGATTCACGCCTCGACCTGCGAGGGGGCGCTCGACCGCCTCGCGACCTGCGCGCTCCAGGCGGGCGACGCGCTCCCGTGGGACGTCGTCTGCCGCTCCGTGGCGGCGGCGTTCCAGCTCGTGGTGCGCCAGGCGAGGGTCGACGGCGTCCGCGCGGTCCGGGAGGCGGTCGCGGTCCTCGGTTACGAGCCGCGGACCGGCGGCTGGCGCACGCGGACGGTATGGGAGGAGGAGGCGGCGGCGGCCGGAGCGGCGGGAGCCGGCGGGGCCGTCGCGCCGGGGTGGCGGCGCGTGACCGGTGTGCCCGGCCTGTTCGTGAGCCCGGCCGAGCCCGTCACCGTCGCCGGCCTGTTGCTTTCGCTCGGGGACACCCGGCGGAGTCCGGCCACGCGCCGGTTGTGGCGCAGCCGAGGTTCTCGCCGGCGTCCGGCTTCCGTGGAGGCGACATGAGCGTGGTCGAGAGCGAGCCGGCCGTCGAGGTCGACGCCGCATCGGCGCTCGCCGAGGCGGAGGAGGCCGCGCGACAACGCCGGGAGGAGGACGAGCGGCGCGTTCCCGGAGGCGCCGGTTCCGGCCAGGGCGGCGCGCACCGCGCGCCGCTGCGGGAGCCCGAGGAGCCGGCGGACGCGGCCGTCGCCGGGGAGCGGGGACGGAAGGCGGGGGCGCCGGCCGCCGGCACCGCGCGCGCCGCCGCGGTCGTCGCGGACCTGCTCGCGCTGCGCGGCGTCGGCGACAAGGCCGTGGCCGATCTCATCGTGGCGCAGCTCGGCGTGGCCGGCGTGGACGTCGCCCGGCTCTTGGCGGATATCGAGGCCGCGCAGGACCGCGACCGCGTATCGGTTGCGGCGGAGACGCTCGCGGGCCAGTTGCGGAGCGTGATCGAGCAGGTGCAACGGACGGCCGGCGCGTCGGGCGCGGCCGTCGAGGTCCGGCTCAAGGAGATGGAGAGCCTTGCCTACGTGCTCATCCAGACGGCGCTGGCGGCGCAGTCGTGCCTGGAGTTCGCGGAGCGGTCGGGCGGCCGGATCGGCACGCGCCTGCAGGACATCGTGCGGGCCGCCGACGAGTTCCTGAACACCGTGGGCGGCGCTCACGCCGAGGTCCTCGCGGCGGAGAAGGCCGCGGGCAACTGGGTGGCCGACGCCTCCACGGTGGGCCGCGGCCTGTGGTGGTGGTCTCTCGTGGGCGGTTTCGTCGGCGGCGTGCTGGGTGTCTTCGTGTCGCTGTTCTTCGCGGGTGCGGGGCGGTAGGGGATGGAACTGGTGGACGCCGGTGCGGCTCCTGAGCGCGACCGTCGCCGACGGGCGGAGAACGGCGTGGCGGCGCTCCCCGTCGCCGGGCAGGAGCGTGCGTCCACGCAGCCGCCGCCGCAGGTGTCCGATGGCGATCCCTCCGCTGCGCCGCGCTCTCGCGGGGAGGCGATGGACCCCGGCGGGTCGGCGCGGTCGGCCGGCGTGGCTCGTCGGGAACCGCAGGCGCGGTCCCGCGAGTCCGATGCCGATCCCGGCGCTTCCCGGCGCCGGTCCCGCGACGAGGAGGAGGACAGTCTCGCCAGGCGTCTGGCGGGTGCAGCCGATCAGCCGGACAAGGCGGTCTGCAAGTACATCGTCGATCGCTTCGACGCCGCGGTCCGGAAGGCCGTCCAGTCGTTCGACGAACGTCTCGACCGGCTCCTGGGCGAGCGGGACCCGGCCGCGCTCGGCCGGCGCCTCGCCGACGAACTGGAGGACGGCCGGCGCGCGTTCCGCGAGGAGATCGAGGGTGTTCGCGACCGCGTTCTGAACGAGGTCCGCGAGACCCTCGGGGACGGGTACCGCATGGAGGCCGGCGCGCGTTCCGAGCACGGCGGCGTGGCGCCGGTCGGGTCGCCGAAGCGCGCGGTCGATGCCGCCCGGGCGCAGTTCCGTGCGGAGGTCGACTGCGCGCGGAAGGAAGCGGTCCGGGAGGTCCACGGCGCTCTCGGGGGCGTTCCGGAGTTCGCCGGCGTGTCGTCGCGGGTCGTGGTCCCGCCGGTCCCCTCGGGTCCGCACGCCGGCCGCGACGCGGTCCCGGCGTCGGCCGCGCGGGACGCCCGGGCCGATTTCGTCGGCACGCCACGGGCCGTCGCCCTCGGGCACGTCACGCAGGCGTCCTTGATGGTGGCCGCGGCGCGCGGTCCCGAGTCGATGGTCGAGATGGCGCGTTCGATAGAGGGGTCGCCGTTGCGGCAGGCGGCGCTCGAGACCGTGCGGTGCGATCCGGTCCTCGTGGGCCTGTGCGCCGACCTGCGCGATGCCGATTGCCGGAAGCGCGGCGCCCCGGTCCCCGCCGGGTCTCCGCTCCGGACGCTGGCGGGCGATCTCCAGGCGCGCCACCTGGCCCGCTGCCGCGAGGACGCGCGCGGCGCCGACGGCGACGAGCGTGCGTTCGCGCGGGGGCGGGCGGCCCTCCGGTCCGCGCCTTGTGCGCAGGAGGCGGCAGCGCTCGCGCGGCCGTACGGAGCCGCCTGCCGCGTCGAGATCGACGCGAGGCTGGAGCGGGTGCCGTCGGCGCTCCCGAGCGATCGGGACCTCGGCGGCCACCAGCTCAGTCCGGCGGGCCGGGTGTGGCTGGATCGGATGCGCGAGCGTTCGGTGGTCCCGGACGCGGCGGGTCCGGATCGCGCCGTCGTGCCGGGCGCGCCGCGCGGGGCGCTGCGGAGCTTCCTCGGGCGGCGCGCGCAGGGGTTCGACCGCGTGCTGCAGCTCGCGGAGACCCGCCGCGGGAGGATCGCCGCCGCGGTTTCTTCGCGCCTCTTGCGCTGGGGCACGTCCGACGGTAGCGGCCGCTTGCGGGCGGTCGGCCTCGTTCTCGGCGGCAGTCAGCATCTGATGGCGGGGCTCGTGCGGGCCGGGGCCGATCCGATCGCGGTGGCCGCGGCCTCGTCGCGGGGCGCGGCGCGCGCGATCGCCTCCGGCGTCCCGGGTTCGTTGGCCGATGGCGCGCGGTCGTCCGATCACCGGCGCCTGGTGCAGGTCGCCGAGGAGCTCGACCGGCGCCAGCGCGGCGCCGAGCTGTCGGCGGGGACGTCGGCCGCGGCGCGGGCGGCCCGGCTCGATCGGTGGGCCGAGTGCCGCGGCCGGAAGGGCCAGGTGCCGGAGATGCTCAAGGCGCTCCACGCCGATCGCCACCAGGCGATCACGGAGGGGTGCTCGAGGGAGAAGGACCGCGCGCTGGAGGCGCGGCGGTCCGGGGACGAGGACTTCGATCTGCTCCGCGAGCGGGTGCGCGACCGCGGCGTCCAGGTGTGGGCGCTGGCGTGGCAGGGCAGGGGCGCGCAGTCGTTCGACGGGCGCGAGTGGCGGCTCGACGGGTCGCGGACGCATCCGGACGGGGTGCCGGCGCCGGGCAGCCCGGCCGACGGCGTGAAGGCGATGCTGCTCGTCTCGGGCGGCCGGGTCCTCCATGGCCCGGACGCCCGTCTGCGGGTCGGGAAGGACCTCGCGGTGGAGGTTCCCGAGGGCCTCGACGACGAGCAGCGGCAGTCGGCGCTCATCTACGGGGCAGCGAAGGCGATCGTCGTGGGGCGCAACCCGACGATGGCGCCGGGCAATCGGCAGGCCGTCGTCCTGTCCGGCATGCTCGCGTCGTCGATGGCGCAGCGCCTCGATGCGACGTACCAGCCGCCGGAGGAGGCCCGCGGCGTGGACCCGGGCCGCGTGAGCGACACGCTGCTCCGCCGCGGGAACGCGCTCGTCCAGGAGGTGGGGGTCCGGGTGCAGCAGTGCCTGGAGACCACGCTCGGGCGCGAGCAGCTCGAGAGGCACAAGGAGGTCGAACACCAGGTGGACTTCATCGCCCGGCGCAGCTTCGGGGAGACGCCCCGGCGCGCGGTGCGGCAGGAGGGCCTCGCCCAAGAGCGGGGCGTGGCGCCGGCGCGCGGCGAGGCGGCCGTGGATCTCGGTCGAGGGAGGGGGTAGGCGACATGCGTGTGCGGTCTATAGGTTGTGCGGTGTGCGCCGGCGCCTTGGCGTTGGTGGCCCAGGGCTTGTGGCCGGCGCCGGCGCCGGTGTCGGCGCAGAGCCCGCTGCTGACGTGCGACGCGCCGTTTCCGAGCGGCGTCCGCGCGGCGGCGGCGTCGCGCTACGACTGCTGGCTGCGGGAGGCGGGAGGGCAGTCGGCCGTGCCGTGGCCGGACCCCGGGTCTTTCGCGGAGGGGTCGGTGATCACGGCGTACAGCCTGCGCTGGAGCGGCGGCGGCGCGCTGAGGCTGTTCTGCTCGGCCGAGAGCGCGCGGGGCGAGCCGTACGACCGGTGGTTCGCGGCGGCGGCCGTGCGCGGTGGGAGCACGCTGGAGCGCGCATCCTACGGGGTCCGGGCGGCGAGCGTTCCCGCGGGCGATCGCCTCGTGTCGTCGTTCTTCGGGGGACGGTCCGCGCGGGTGGAGTGGGAGCGCGGCTCCCGTTACGACGCGCAGGCCCGGCGGTGGGTGTCGAGGAGGTGGCGGGTGGAGCCGTCCGCCTCGTCGCCGACGCCGGCGTTCATGCGCCCCCCGCCAGCGCGGGACGGCGAGGAGCCGCCGGAGGCCGTGCGGCGGCCCCAGGTCCGCAGCGGCTACACGTGTCCGGAATTCGGCCTGTTCGCGCGCCAGCTCGGCGATCGGGTCGACCCGGCGGCGGCCGGTCCCGGCGTCCCGGCGAGGTGCCTGCCCCCGGCGGGCGCCGGCAGGATCTTCGATGGTGACGAGTTCAACGTCCAGGCGCAGTACCTGCCGGGCGGCGGCACGTTCGACGGCGACGGCGGGTGGGGCATGTCGTCCACGCCCCAGGAGCCCCCCGGCGACGGGCTCGGCGGTGGCCGCCGTCTCGCCGACGCTCCGGTGGTCGCCGCGTTCAGCTCCGGGATGGCGTGCGTGGAGCGGGAGAGCATCGTGCTCCGCGGGTACCGCCGTCGGAGCTGGGTCGACACCAGCTACACCGATTACGACCCGTCGTGCGACCTGAGCGGCGTGGTCCTTCCCCCGGGGACGCCGCTGCCCGGTCTGCGGCCGCCGCATTGCGACACCGGGGGCTTCGATCTCGCGGGCAACCGCACCGTGCGGTCCGGCCACTGGAACACGTGGCGGGAGCACGTGTGGGAGCCCAACGCGGCGGAGACGGACCCGCACCTCCCGTGGGCACGGGTCTTCTGGCATGACGGCGGGGGCGCGTCCGCATTCGAGTCGGGCGGGGTCCTCGTGGGCGACGACGGGACGGCCGCGTGCCTCATCGGCCGGGGCTTCGTGCGCAGCCCCGCCCTGCCGGCCATCGTCCCGGCGGTGGCGGGCCGGCTCGCCGGGACGTGGACCGATTACGCGTCGGGGGCGGTCCCGGTCGAGTGTCCGAGGGAGGACGGGACGGCTGGGTTGACGTCGGCCCCGATCGGGAGCCCGGCGCCCGCGTTCGGCGTCCTGGCGTCCGTGGACTTCGCTCCGCTGATCCACGAGGAGGCGATGGCCGAGTCGTACACCCTGCAGGAGTACCGGTCGTCGAGGCCGTGCTCGGACTGGCCGGACGACGCGGATCCGGCCCCGGTGGCGGGTGTTGACTGCGGCGTCGATCTCCCCGTGTCGGCCGCCCGCCGGCGGCGTCTCGATTCGTTCCGGCGGCAGGTGAGAATGTCCGCCGGCACGGGCCGCATCACCTCGTTCTTTCTCGACGATGCCGCCTCGATGATGTCGCACTCGTGGGACGTGCGCGGCGCGTCGACCCTCGCGGGCGTCCTCGAGCTCGATACGCCGTGGGACGGCGGCGCCGACGTCGGCGCCGGCGTGGCGGTCGAGGCGCGGCGGTTCGGGCCACCGCTGTCGTCGTGGACCGATTGCGGCCGCCGGGATTCTCTCATGGGTCGGGGAGGGGACTCCCTGTGGGGCGCGTGGGTGGAGCGGGCGCGCTCGCACGGGGCCGCGGAGGCGGCGGAGTCGGTCGGCCTGCTTCGGCTCGCGGAGGGTCTCGACGGCCGCACGACGGTGTCGTGCACGCCAGGAGGGGATTGCCGGCCCGTGCCGGGCGCGTTCCTCGCTCACCAACTGGTGATCGAGGAGGAGGCGCGGCGGTTGCGCGCTGATCGAGACGCGGAGCCGGATCGCGTCTGCGGGATAGGCGATCGGGTGTCGCCGCCTGGCCCATAGGCGACTCGGTTCGTGGCGATGCATTACAGCGAGAGGCGGTTCGCAAAGGCGATTCGGGTCCGGGTGTCGCGTGGCCTGTACGACCACGTCGACAAGCTCGCCGCGGATCTGGGCGTCTCGCGTTCGGAGGTCCTTCGGAATGCGATTCGGCGCGGCGTCGTCGTCCTCGAGCGGCAGCACTCGCCGCAGTGGCGTTCGGATCGACGGGGGTTGAGGCCCCGAGGAGGGGTGTGATGATGCGTCGCCTTGTCGCGGTCGGGATGTGTGCGGCGGCCCTCGGCGCGTCCGCCGGCGCTCAGGAGCCGGCGCCGGAGGATCCGCCGCCGGGGTTCGCCCCGGCTCCCGCCCACATCCCGTCGGAGCTGATCGACTGGGCCGGGCTGTACGCCAACCCGGTGCTCGAGATCGAGCCGGCCGGGTTCGGCACGGTGGCGTTCGAGAGGCGGTCGTTCGAGGGCTCAGTGGCGTCGCTGGTGCTCATTGCGGCGTCGGCGTACGGGGCGTACGTCGGGCTCCGCTCCGGTCTCCGGGGGGAGGGCTGGGCGCGCGCGGTGGCCGTCGCCGCTCCTTCCGGGATCGGCGTGACGGTCGGGGTCCAGGGGTTCACCCGGTGGTCGATGATCCCCGCGGTCCGCCGCGTGGGGTGGTAGCTGTCGAAGCGAGATGAGGAAAGGAGAGCTCATGATGCGGTTCCGGCGCGGCCTCCGGCGGGTCGCGGCGCTCATCGTCGGTGGTCTCGTCATTCTCGCCGTCGTCGGGACGCGACCGCAGTGGCAGAGGGTCACCGGCCGAGTGGTGCTCGTGCCGGCGGGCGGCCGTCCTCATCTGGTGGAGGTCGTGGGCCCGCTGGCGTGGATGCAGGTCACGGGCTGGACCGACGGCGCGGGCCGGTTCTTCCTGTTCATGGGGAGGCGCGGCGCCGCGCACACGCTCCGGGTGGAGCGCTCGGGCTGCGGTCCGGCCGTCGTCGAGGGCGTGTATTTCGAGCGCGGCCGCGACACCGTCGTGCGGGTGCCGCGGTGCTAGGGGTGCGTGGGATGCGGCGACGGCTCTTCCTGGCGAGGGCGGCTCGTTTCGCGAGGGCGCTGCTCCCGATGCTGGCGGTGGCGGGCGCGGTGTTCGCTCTCTCGTCTCCATCCTGCGCCCGCGCGATCCGGTCCCTGGATCCGGTCTTCGATTCGTGGCGTGGCATCGGCCGGTCCCTGTCGGTGTACGAGCCGAGCCGGATGGAGGTCGTCGACGCGGTCATGGACCTGCTCGCCCTCGGCGGGTGGGACACGCTGGTCGACATCGGGTCGGGCGACGGCCGCTTCGTCGTCGCCGCGGCCCGCGCCGGCGCCGCCGCGGTCGGTATCGAGCGCCAGGCGCCTCTCGTCGCGCGGTCCCGCGACAACGCGAGGATGGCCGGGGTCGGTTCCCGCGCGACGTTCGTTCACGCCGACGCGATGACCCTGCCGAGCGTCGTCTCGCGGGCGACCGTCGTCACGATGTTTCTCACGCCGGATGGGTTCGAGGTGCTCATGCCGTGGCTGGAGTCGGTCCTCGAGCCGGGCACGCGCGTCGTGTCCCACACGTGGCCGGTCCCCGGGTGGCGTCCGCTGCGCGTCGTGCTGGTCGACGACGCCGAGGGCGGGACGTGGCCCGTCTATCTCTATCGGTTCCCCGCGGCCGATGCGTACGTCCGCGGTGTGCACGGGGGGTCGTAGTGGCCACGCTCGTCGTCGTCGAGTCGCCTGCCAAGTGCCGGACGATACAGCGCTGCCTCGGTAAGGACTACCTCGTCCGGGCGAGCTTCGGCCACCTTCGGGATCTTCCGGCGGGTGGCCGTGGGCGGAAGGGCCGCACGGTGCTCGGTCTCGACCCAAACGCGGGGTGGAAGGCGACCTGGGAGGTGCCGCCGGACAGGCGCGACATCGTGGCGGGGCTGCGCCGCCTCGCCGGGCGCACGGGCCCGGTGGTGCTCGCGACCGACTGCGACCGCGAGGGCGAGGCGATCGCCTGGCACCTGCGGCAGCTCCTCGGCGGCGCGGCCGGGCGTTTCGTCCGGGTGACCTTCAACGAGATCACGGAGTCCGCCATCCGGGCGGCGTTCCGGGCGCCGCGGCGCCTCGACATGGGGCTCGTGCACGCGCAGCTCACGCGGCGCTTCGTGGACAGGCTCGTCGGGTGGCGCGTCTCGCCGGTGCTCGTTCGCGCCGTCGATCAGGCTCGCTCGGCCGGGCGCGTGCAGTCCGTGGCGGCCCGGCTGGTGGTCGAGCGCGAACGCGAGATCGCGGCGTTCCGCCCCGTTCCGTACTGGGAGGTCGCCGTGACGCTCGAGACCCCCGCGGGGGCCGCGGTGTTCCCGGTCGCGGACGGCGGCGACGCCCGGTCGGCCGAGGCCCACCGTTTCGCCGACGAGGCGGCGGCGCGGGAGGCGGCGGGGGCGATCCGCGCCGCAGGGACGGCCCGCGCCGTCTCCGTCCGCTCGGAGCCGGGGGTCCGCCATGCGCATCCGCCGTTCACGACGTCGTCGCTCCAGCAGGCGGCCAGCGCGCGGTTGAAGCTCACCGTCGCGCGCACGATGGCGCTCGCGCAGTCCCTCTACGAGGCCGGGGCCATCACCTACATGCGCACCGATGCGGTGGCGCTGTCGGCCGAGGCCGAGCGGGGGCTGCGGTCCCAGGTCGCGGCAGCGCACGGCGGCGAGTACGTGGCGGACCCGCCGAACCGCTTCAAGGCCCGCGGCGGCGCGCAGGAGGCCCACGAGGCGATCCGGCCGACGTCGTTCGATCCGGGGGGCGGGCCCGCGCTCGACGGCGACGAGGCCCGCCTCTACGAGCTGATCCGCCGCCGCGCGCTGCAGAGCCAGATGGCGCCGGCCAGCATCCGCAAGGACCGCGTGGAGGCGCAGGCCGGTCCGTGGCGTCTCGCTCTCGCCGGGGTCGCCGTGCTGTTCGCGGGGTTCGAAGCCGTGTGGCCTCCCGATCGCGAGGACGCGGCCGTTCCCCTGCTCGAGGAGGGGGCCGAGCTCCGGGTCGGCGACGTCGCCCTCGTGGCGAAGCGCACCAAGGCCCCCAAGCGGTTCACGCAGGCGACGCTGGTTCGCGAGCTCGAGAAGCGCGGCATCGGCCGGCCGTCGACCTACGCACAGACCATCGACGTGCTGCTCGAGCGCGGATACGTGGAGTCGCGCCGGCGCGACCTGATCGCGACCGCGCTGGGCGATCGAACGGTGGCGTGGCTGATGCGCCACTTCGGCGATCTCCTCGACTACTCGTTCACGGCGCAGTTGGAGCGCCAGCTCGACGAGATAGCGGCGGGGTCGCGCGAGTGGCGGGGCGTTCTCGACGCGTTCCATCGGCGGCTGCTCGAGCAAGTCGAGCGGGCATCGGCTTGACGCCGAGCGCCCCTGGCGCGGCGGCCGTCCGGGCGTCCGATCTCTTCGAACGAGCCCGTTCGGACCCATCCGGTAGGGCGCGTGTGCGGGCGGGACGGTTCTCGCGGAGCCGAGGTTCGAGTCATGAAGGGGTTCGTGGGCACGGTGGTGATCGTGGGCTGCATCGTCGGCGTGGTGATGTGGGCGCTGCTCGCGCGCTACCGGGCGGACCTGGAGTCCGTGCGCGGGATCGACCCGTGCGCGCTCGACGAGGTCGCGTGCGCGCCGACGCCGTCGGGGCTCGTTCACCACGCGACGTTCGCGGCGACCGGCGCACGGGGCGACGCCCCCTCCGCGGATTTGTCGGTCTCGTGCGTGCGCTCCCTGTGGGACGTGGGCATCGCGTTCGGGAAGTTCCTCCCCCCGGGCCGATACAGCGTCGGCTGGGAGTCGTTCGTCATCGCGTCGTCCGCGCCGCCCGCGGGAGGCTGGTCGGCCTCGGACGGTTTCCTGTCGAGCTCGGAGCCGGGCGCGTTCGTCGATGCGGCGTTGCGGCCGGCGCCGCTCTGGGGAGAGTTGGCCATGGCCGTTCTCAACGTCGATCCGGTCGTGGCGTTCAGCGTGACGCGGGGCTCGGAGTTCGAGGGGTCGCTCGCCTTCGACGCGCTTCGCGTCCGCGCGGTGGTGCGTGTGATCGCGGTCGGTTGCGGCAGGGGGGAGGCCGCGGATGGATGAGCAGGCGCTGGAGTTCGCGGGCGCGTTGCTGCTGGGGCTCGTCGTCTCGGCGTTGCTGCTCTCGCTGTATCTCGCGGCAGTCGCCGGTGCTCCGCCTGCCCGCCGCCGCCGCCGCCGGTGATTGAGGAGGGTTCGAGAATGGGTCGGCCGAGACGCGTGTCCGAGCCGCATTCCGGCGGGGGATGGACGACCCGCGTTGCGGATCCGCCTCCGCCCGAGGTTCGCGTGGGCCGGGCGTGCGTGCCTGTCGATCACGAGAACCTCGATCGCTTCGGCTGGTCGGAACGGACCGATGAGGGCCGGCGCCGCGTGGTGAGGTCGGCGTTGCGTTTCGCCGCGGAGATAGGCGTCCAGGTCGTGGTCCCGCCGGCCGAGACCCCTCCCGGCCTGCCGGAGGGGGCCGTCGTGGTCAGCCAGCCGCCGCCGGAGGCGTTCCGGTCGAACGGCGACTGGGCGGCGGACCTGATGAAGCGCGTGGCCCGTCACTATCTCGCCGACGCCCGGGAGGGGCCCCGGGCCGTCGAGTCACTGCTCCTCTACGGACTCACTGGGCGGACGTCGGCCGATTACGCGGGAGCCCTGGCGCAAGGGCTGGGCCACTTGCGCGACCAACTGCAGGCGCCCGCCGCCCCGACGGGGAGGCCGTGGCTCCCTGCCGGCGCGGCAGGAGGCGATCACGCCGCGCTCCGCGCGGCGCTCCTCGAGCACGTCGCCCTGGCCGGCGACGTGTGGGGTCCGCCGCAGTCGGCCTATGCGTGCGCCCGCGTGCTGGCGCGCGCGCATACCGAGCGCGCGGGTTCGCCGCTCGCACTCGATGCCGGGCGTTCGGAGCTCCATCCGCTGTCTCCGTCGCCCTACGGCGACACGCTGGGCGGCTGGTTCGCCTGGCACCTGGCCGAGACGCGACCACGCTTCCGGGAGTTCGACCCGGGAGAGCTCGCGGCGGACTGCAACGAGTGGCTCGCCGCCCGGGCGGCCGAGGACCTCCTGGACAAGGCGGACCTTCGCGGCGTCGTCGACGGTGTGCCGGCGCGCGTCTCGTCGGGGCCGGTCCGGGAAGCGCTGGAAGCCTTGCCGGTCCCGCCCGACGATCCGGCCGTGTACGGCATGCTCGTGGGCGATCAGGCAGCCGGGTGGAACAGGCACCCTCTGAACAGGCCTCGGCCGCGGCTCGATCCCGTTGTTGGCGTCGAGCCGGCAGCGTTCCGCGAGCTGGACTCCCGGCGTCGTGGGGACACCGTCGTTCTCGAGGACCGCATCCTCGGTCTGTGCGCCCGGTCGGGCGTTGCGGTGAAGCTCCACAACTCGGACCGGGTCCGCTCGTTCCATGCGCCGTCGCCATCTCGCGGGGGCCTTGCCGCCCACGTCGTCCATCCGATTCCGGAACGGTTCGGGAGCACGGAGGACTGGGGCCGCTCGCTGCTCTCGACGGTCGCGCTCGCGGTCCAGACGCATCCGCGGCTCTACGACCACGCGCGTCTCGATCGGCTGTTCGGGAAGGACCCGGCCGAGGGCGTGAGGATGTTCGACGGCGCGACGCGCGTGCTGTGCGACCGCTATGGTCTCGATCGGTCCGGCGTCGTTTCCCGCGCCCGGGCATTCGAGGCGAAGCCGGTCGGCGACCTGGCCGGCGTGTTGGCGCTGGACGAGGTTGAGGACCGGACCGGCGAGCCCGCTGCGCGGTTCGAGGTCGCCCGGCGGGTCTTCTGGACCGCGTTCGGGGACGCCTGCGAGCGTGAGGGCGTGGCGCGCGGGTGGGCGGACGCGGCCATTGTCGCCGCCGATCACGACTACGTCATGCTCGAGAGGGTCGGGCGTCTGGCGTTCCCTGACGTTCCGCTGGCGGTCCGTGACAGCGACCGGATCCTCGATCTCGCTGTCGAGCGTACCCGGGGTGCGGTTCGGCCGCCCGGCGCCGTCGAGCGCTCGGTGGCGGACGTCGTGGCGGATCGACTCTTGTCCAACGTCGGCGCGGCGGGGCCGAGGATGGATCTCGATCAGCGTGACAGCCCGCGTGCCCGCGAGGTCCTCCGCCGGCTCGCCGACGCGGACCGGCCGGCCGACGCGGTGCTCGCCCAGGTCGCGCCGGGTTTCGCGGTAGGCGGCGACCGCGACGACGCGACGGTTCTCGAGGTCGTCCGCGAGCGCGCGGAAGCCGTCACCGAGTTCATTCTGGATCCGACCCGCGCGCGGCGCTCGGATCGGGTGGACGACGTCGCGCACTCGCGATCGGCGGAGCCCTGGAGGGAATTGGAGCGCGCCCGCGCCTGGCGGGCGGGCGAAGTGGAGCCGGAGGCGCCGGGGGAACGCGACAAGCGTCGCGATCTCGCCGTGCAGCCGTCCCGTCGGTGATCCCGGGCCGGGAGCCGCTCGACGGTGTTGCGGCTGACCCGGCGCCGGCCCCGGGTCGTAGAGCTCGGCGGTTTGGGTTGGAGTGCCCGGCGGGGCGCTGCACGTCTTCAAGGGCGACGTTCTTCGCGAGGAAGGTCGGTCGACTGCGAGATCGCGTCTGGTGGTGAGCGGTCGAGATGGAGCACGGGATTCGGTTCGCGGCGGTGGTCGTGCTGGCGGTTGCCGCCAGCCTCGCCGTCAGCGGTCCGCGGCTCTCCGGCAGCGTGACGTTCGCCGGCCGGGCTCCCTGGGACGCCCTGTCGGTGGTCGTCGTGGTGCTGCCCGTGTATGTCGGTGCTGCACACGCGGTCCCCGAGTGGTCGAGCGTGGTCGTCGCGCTGATCGGGCTCGGCTGCCTTGGACTCGGGTCGGCGAGCAAGTTCCTCCAGTCCGTGGGCACGGTCCTGCTGCTCGTTGCGGTGGCCGATGCCGGTTCGTCGGCCGCAGCGTCTCATGCGGCCGGTCCGTGAACGGAGGAGTTTCGGGATGAGCAGTGGCGGTCGTGGAGCATCGGCGGGTCGGCCGGATTGCCGTCGAGCTCCGCGAGAGCGTGGCCGATGGGGCGGTGCACGAGCTCCCGCAGCCGGTGGGCGCTCGTCGTTTACGGTCAGAACTTCCGTGCCCATCGGTTGATGGTTCGGATTCGCGATCCGCAGGTGAACCCGGCCCGGCGCAACGCGCGCATGAGCTGACGGAAGGTGTACGCATGTTGGGCCCAGGCTTCGACGAGATCCTCCAGGGTCGCCTCGGCGCCCCACATCCGGATGATCGCCTTCTGGCGGTCGGTCGGTTCGTTCGCGCGGATCGCGTTGTAGAACTCGGCCGCGGTCGGGCGTTCTTTCCACCCGGCGCAGCTGCTCATGATCCTGCGGTGCACGGCCCAAGCATCGCGCCGGCGCGGCGCTTCCGGGGCGCACAGCCGGCGGAACGCGGTCTCGCCGGCGGGCCGGTCGCTGAAGGCCTCCGCCGGCAGGAGCGTCTCGGGCGCCCACTCGTCGTTCTCGACCGACCTGCCGCAGCACGTCGAGAAGTTCGGGTTCATCATCGGCGTGCAGCGCCGCACGTTCCGCGATCAGGACCCGGCCAACATCGAGGCGTCCGAGTTGATCGCGCGTCTGCACGACGCGCTGAAGGCGTCCGGCTACGACGGTTACGACCTGGAGCGTTTCCTCGTGCGGATGGTCTTCTGCCTCTTCGCCGACGACACCGGGATCTTCGAGCCGCGCGAGATCTTCCTCCAGTTCGTCGAGGAGCGCACGACCGCCGATGGCGCGGATCTCGGCCCGTGGATGGCGCGGCTGTTCCAGGTGCTGAACACGCCGCCGAGTCGGCGTAAGGTGCAGATAATCAGCCGCCCCCTCGTGCGGCCTCTCGGTAGTAGAAGCTGAGAAGTCCGCCGAGGCGCTCCCGCCGCTCAACGTCGGCGTCCGGGTTGACCGGAGGTGGCGGTCGCCTCCTCCATCACCATATACGTATAAGTGGTTGTCAATAAATACCTTATAGATTCACGCGGCCACTGAGTATACAAATTTATCTACAGTTGATGTGATGCAGGATCCCCGCTGGGATCCCTGCCCGACCCGACCAACGGCGGCTCGACCACGGTCGTCCCATCCCCGTGGCCCGTCGCGTCAGCCGCGCCGGATGACGGTCCCCGGCCGTCCCGTCATGTGTTTGCGGATCGTGCTCGCGTGGCAGCCGGCCGCCACCGCCTGCTTGGCAATCTGGTGGGCGTACCACACGTCGAACATGTGCGGGCGCCGCTGCTTCAGCGCGCGGTAGGCCTGTTGCCAGCGCACGAACCGCGCCTGGGACTCGAGCGTGCGGGCCTCGCGCCACGTCGTGCTCGGCGTGTAGCGCGGGTCGGCGGTCGTGGTCGCATCGACGAGGCGGCGAATGGCGGACCGCGGGCCGTGGCCAGAGACGGTCGCCGTCCTGGCCCGTGGGACGATGACTGTCGTACCCCGGGCTCTCGCCGTTTCGTAGACGGCGACCGTGTCATAGGCAGCGTTAGCGTTGATGTTAACGAGAGGATCATCGACCGAGTTGAGTAGATCAAGGGCGGTGGTCGCATCGTCACCCGTTGCCTCGGTCAGCGTGTGGATGAGGATCACGCCTGACTGATCGACGCCAAGGTGGAGCTTCCGCCAGCCACGCCTGCCGCTGCTACCGTGTGTCGTGGCGGTCCACTCACCTGCCCCGACGATGGACAGACTCGCGCTGTCGAGCACGAGAGGGAGGCCCTCGCCGGGCGGGCTCACTGAGCTTGACAGTACCTGCCTGAGCACCCAACGCACTGCAGACATGCCCTGCAGCGCGCTGTCCGAGTCGCCGAAACTGATGCTGCCGAGGGCGCTCATCCGATATTCTTCACGTCCCGGATGGAGCAGGGCGTAGCGTTCGCCCGACACCTCCAGCCCAACCAGTCCGAGCGGGCTGAGCAGGAGGCCGACCTGCAGGCGCTTTCCGTACGGCGCCCAGCCATTGTTCTCATTCCCAAACGTAAGGATGGACCAACCCGATGGGGGAGCATCACCGCCGCAGCGGCCGTTTCTGCGTCCGCCCATCCGGACGGTCGTATCCGCTAGAGCTTGCCGAAATGGGGCGGGCCTCAGCGGCGGCGGAATCACGATTGACTTCGATCTCGACGGCGTAACCGCCAAGGGTATAATGTCGTCGCTCCAAGCACCCTTACCGATGCGAACAGACCCCAAAGAATACAAAAATCGATGAGTTGGCCTAATGACCTCACATCAGCATTGTCGGCCTTGACGTCCACGATGGCGAATGCCTCGCTTGCAAATGACACCGTTGACGTAGGCGCGCGGCGCGATGACGTGGCCGCTGTGCTCGCAAGGCATCCGGCTATCGCGGATCTGTTGCCGACAAGCACAAACTGGCACTTGCATTCTTTGACGATGGGACTTCCCTGCACCACTGAGAGGCTATTGCTAAAACTGATCGATGGCCTCCTTGAGACCGCCAAGAGTACCGGTATCGAGAACGCCGTTCAAACCCTGGACAACCTACTGACCGATGCTGAGAAACGTGATCTTCCGGGGTATGAACTCACCTTCTTTCGCGGTCTCAAGCTCACCGAGCGCTGGGACATCGCTCCAGGACTCTACGCGCTGCCATACCCGGCGCTTGAGCAACAGCTCAGGAGACGCGTTCAGCGAATACCGGATTCCCTCATGTTTGGGATCGATCCCAGGCGCGACAACGCCATCGCCGTTCTGGTCAGCGAGATCCATTGGGGACCCATTATCGTATCGACAAAAGGTCGAACCCTCAGCGATCCGTATCCGGTCGATATGAAACTCGTCTATGACCATAACCCCTTGCTACTCGTTGCGCTTATGGCGGTGACTCTGAACCGTCCGTTATGGATCCTATCCAACACTCTTCGGGCCGACCCATGGGTGGAGGATTTCTTAAATGTGGAAGGCGGCGGGGGAAGCTTTTTTTCGTCGCCGAGCCAACTCGAATCACAAACCTTCCCCGAAGCAAGTCCGGAAAACGTAGAGATCGCCGAGCGAGCGTTTCGTGATTGGGACACGCTTCCCATCTCGGACCGCGAAGTTCTTGCCCTTGCGATCAGTCGGCTTTCTGAATCGCTCTCGCGTACCGGCATGCTGGCAGGTCAGGACAGTGTGCTTGATGTTTCAATCGCCCTGGAGATCCTCTACCAGCTCGGTCATCTGGAAATCACTTACAAGCTCTCGACAAGGGCTGGCTGGTATCTCGGAAACGACTTTGGCGACCGCGTGGAGACCAGGAACGCCATAAGCAAGTTCTACAGCCTGCGTTCACAAATCATCCACGGCGGAATGGCGAAGCGCGGTCGAAGACAGAAGCGCTCCGACGCGGAGGATGATCGACGAATTTGCGACAAGGCTTTTGACGTCGCCAGAACGACACTGCTTCAACATCTCGAAAGGGGAAAGGTGCCGACCGAGCAGGACTGGTCCGAGATCGTGATGGGGGCAAACGACGCCGCTGAAGGATAGGCGGAACTTACAACCCAGACAGGGCAGCGGCCTGCCGCCAGGACTCCCACCGTACATGTCTCGGAATATTGCGCTCCCAGCCGGCCACCTGCTCTACACCGCTTCCTCCAGCAATGTCCTAACCGGGTAGATCCGTCCAACTCGCGGCTGTATTCGCCCGAGCGGAGAACGATGTGTTTGATTTCGACGACAACCACACCTGGGGACCAGAACTCACCGCCGCAGTCGGCGAGCTACTCACGGATGGAGTCGTCGACAAGCTGGTCACCGCCTCGCCGGAATACATCGAAGACGCGCGCGAACTCCTCTTTTCGTGCGCTGACCGAGCCAGAATTATCGATGCAACCCTTGCGTGGATCAGATCGACAGTAATCGCGGGGTATCACGGGGGCCGTCTGAACCAATCCGAAGTCGAATCGATCCGAGCTCGCGGGCTGCTCCCCCTGGACGCCAAGGCGCGCCGCCCGCGCCTAAGCAGGGCACTCTCCCCTCATCCCCGATGGGACCACGTAGCGGACAGACTCGATGCGGCCTTGCAAGAATATGGGCCGGGCGGTAAGGCCGGATGCCGGGAGGGGCAGGTGCATCTGACACTCTCCCGATGCGGATTGGTCAACGACTTTAATCACTACCTTACGCATGGCTCCGAATTCGACCAGCAAGTGTCGCATGATCTTCTCGGTTCGGATGGCAAGGAACTCCTCAGAAGGGATGGCCGAGCCACAGTGATCCAGGTCGCCGTTCCGGGCGTTATCGCCTTGAAAGCGGTGAATCAATACTTCACCGTCGATGAACGCCTCGCACGAGGCGAGGTTCCCGGTCTGGTCGACGAGTTTCTCCAAGCCTGGAGCTACGGATTGGCTCACCCGGACTTCGACTGCGGAACGCTCAAAGTAGACTGCGGGTTGGTGTTCCGCTCGACCGTGCCGCCCGCATGGATTGTGGACATCGACATGTTATCCGTGTGACACGAGCCATTCCGTCGCAGCGAGGCCTATTCGGCGAGCCGGCGGACTGAATTAAGCTCGTCATTCGACCTCGCCACGCATAAATCAGCGTCGCGAAGTTAGCGGAACTCTAGTGACTCGCGACCTTGCGCCGCCTGGCGCGAGCCTCCAGGTTGCGGGTACCGACGAGTCGCGCCTCCTCGTCGTCTCCGAGAATCCGCGCGATGGCGGCGTGCTCCGAACGGGTCGCGACGATACGCATCCAGGTCTACACGCATTCAACAGTTTCGAGCCTGGGCGATGCCCTGTCCGTGAGCCGTCTCACGAACGCCGAGGGAGAGGGGGCGGCGCGCCACCTTGAACGATGCCCGGGCTCTGAGATTTCCTCGAGGTGGGTCCGGATCCGGATCAACCGCAACTTCCGGAGCGAGAGAGCCACTTTCAGAACGGCCCATCAGGGCCGAATCCGGCCGAAGGCCCCCCAGCGGCACCCAGCGCTCAGGCGCTGGGCCGGAACCCCCCACGCCGCGGCCGCGGACGCTCCCTCGACTTCCACCTGGTCAACCAACCCGGCGCCGGCAACAGCACCCGCGGCCGACTGTCGCGCTCAGTTTCGCTCTCTCCTACGTAATGCGGCCACCGTAGGTTAAGAAGAGAGTCACCACCAGCAGGCCGACACCGAAAGCAAATCCAACCAAGTGCGCATAGAACAACCCCCATGTCACGTGGCCAAGTCCGCGCAGTTCGTCACGGGTTGGCGCGTCTTCCTGACCTCGAGCCCTCTGAGCTGTGCCCTTGAAGTCCCACGTTCGGCAGACGATGCAGACAAGTCCACAGATCACCGACGCCGCCAAAACCAGGAATGAGAGCAGCATGAAGCACTTGGCGGTAGCGCTGGGCATGAACCCTTCGTCACGCAGGAGGGAAAACCAATAACCCAGCGTCGCAATCGTCAGCACCAGAAAAATATTGAGCGCGTACGTGAGCTGGTCGATCGCGATCTTTTGCCACCGCTGGAACCGAGTCGTTTCATTCATGACTGGTCTATCGGCGGCTTGCTGCGCCCGCTATAATTACAGTTGTGCCTCAAACGGTGGTGCCGTCGGCGGGACAGGCGTCGGCCGGTGAAGCGGTGCTCAGGGGGGGTTCGCCCCGGATGGGCCGTTGTGAAACTACCTCTCTCGCTCCGCAAGTTGGTCCGGGTGCGGGTTACGGGTCGTCTCGTGAAAGTCTCAGGCGCGGCTGACGCCGGCGCGGGAGCGCGACGTCGACCGCGGCGGTCGGGTCGTCGTTCCGGAGGACGTCGGCCGGCTGCCGCACGCCGTGTGGTGGTGGGTGCTCCATATAGGTGAGGCGCCCCCAGTTTTCTTGGACACGGATTAAGGGAGAATCCGATGTCGAAGGAGGTGGGGGGCATGGTTGTGTCGAGGCGCGTGAAGGGAGCGAGGTCGGCGCGGACGGAGGGAGCCCGGAGGGCGACCGGAGTCAGCGCCGACGGCGCGGCGGTTGGGTTGGGGGCCTTGGCGCCCGGCCAGCGGTGGAGCGCAAGCCGGAAACGGGACGTGGTGTTGCGGCTGCTGCGCGGCGAGTCGCTTGATGCGGTCTCGCGAGAAGTCGGTTTGGAGGTCTATCGCCTGGAGGCGTGGAAGGTCCGTGCGCTGGCCGGTCTCGAGCTGGGTCTGAAGGCGCAGGTCGGTGAGCCGCTGGCCGCCGAGTTGGATACGGCCAAGCGACACATTGGGGAGCTGTCGATGGAGAACGAGCTGCTGCGGGAGCGTGCCCGCGCAGCGGAGCGTCGCCTCCCTTTGGCGACGCGGAGGTCGCGACGATGAGCGCAACGACCTCCGCGACGACGGGTTGGCGCTACGGTCTCGAGCGGGTGTGTCGAACGTGGGAGCGGTCGCGCTCGGCGCTCTACGCGCGGCGGGCTCGTTTGCGGCGCCCAGAGCGGGGTGCTGGCCCGGGGCGCCGCGGGCCGACGCCCGCACTGTCGGATGCGCAACTGCTGGCGGCCATTCGCAGCGACCTGGCCCGCTCCCCGTTCCAGGGCGAGGGCCATCGCAAGGTCCACGCGCGGCTGAGGATCCTCGACGACATCCGGGTCTCGCGGACGCGGGTGTTGCGGGTGATGCGCGCGCAGGGGCTACTCTCGCCCCACCGCGGGCGGCAGGGTGAGATGAAAGCGCACGACGGCACGATTGTCACCTCGGCGCCCGACGTCATGTGGGGTACCGACGGCGTGCGGGTGTTCACGGCCGACGACGGCTGGGTCTGGACCTTCGCGGCAATCGACCACTGGAACGCCGAGTGCGTGGGCTGGCATGTGTGCAAGGTGGGGAACCGTTTCGCGGCCCTCGAACCGGTTGCGCAAGGACTCCGGCGGCTCTACGGCTCGGTCGAGGCGGACGTGGCCCGCGGGCTGGCGCTACGGATGGACCACGGCAGCCAGTATCTGTCGGACCACTTCCTCAACCAGCTCTGCTACTGGGGTATCCACCCCAGCTTCGGGTTCCTCGAAGAGCCGGAAACCAACGTGGTCGTCGAGCGCTGGAATCGCACGCTCAAGGAGCAAGCCGTCTACGGCCGGGTCTTTCAGAATCTCGCCGACGTGCGCGCGGCCGTCGCCGAGTTCGTCGAACGCTACAACCAGTGCTGGCGCCTCGAGAAGCTGGCGTATCGCACGACAAGCGAAGCGCGCGAGGAATACGAGCTACGCCAAGCCGCGTAGCGCAAACGTGTGTCCAAGAAACCGGGTGCGGTACAGCCGGTCCGTGAACGGAAGGTTCCGGGATGAGCAGCGGCGGTGCTGTGAGCCACAAGAGAAGGGCCGGCGCTCCCAAAATCGCGACAACTTGTGCGACCACCGATGAACCAGGAAAACAGACAAAGACCGTAAGCGGGATGCGCAGGAGGGCTTCTTCAGCTTCCACTACGACGACGTGACCCGCGTCAACGTCGTCAGGAACTCCGATGAGATTGTCCGCCAGTATGAAAGGGCGGCCCGGTTCCGTGACGCGAGCCTCTGGGAACAGGCCAAGAAGCAGGGGCGCCTCGCCATCAAGCGGATGATGAACGGCGGACTGCACGCCACCTCCGTCATTTGTGTGCTCGTCGGACAGCACACTTGGGAGCGGCCTTGGGTACGGTATGAGACTCTGAAGAGCTTCGCCCGTGGCAACGGCATCTTGGCCGTGCAGATTCACGATGTCGGTTTCCCTCCGGGGCACCCCAACCGCGAGCTTGCTCGCCTGCTCGCGAATCAGGTCAGATCGGCGACCCAGAGTTGGTTCGGGACATTGACCTCGTGCTTTCTGGAGCGTTCCAAGAAGAAGGATTCGTCGTGGTCGCTGTCGTTGGTGGCGACAAGGCGGCGCTGGCGCGGGAGATGCATGGCTGGGTTGTGCATCAGGCGTTTGATCTTCATGTGCTTCATGATCCAGCCGCGATCCCTCAGCGCCGCATGGATGCGGCGCCGGCCATAGGCGTGTGGATCGCTTCGATCACCTATTGGGCGCTGGCAATGGGGATAGTCCAAGTTCCTTCAGAAACGCCTTGTGCTTCGCCGTCGAATCCTGAATCCGTTTCTCGATCTCGACCAACTCCTTATGCGTGACCGACAGATCGATCGCGACCTCCTGCTCGGCCGTGCTGACATAGCGCGAGATGTTCAGGTTGAAGTCGTTGTCCTCAATCTCGTCCAACCCCACGCGTCTGGCATACCGCTCGATGCTCTCCGGGCGCTGCTGGTAGGTGTCGACGATCTTCTCGATATGCTCGTCGGATAGGTAGTGTTGCCGCTTGCGCTTCTCAAAATGCTCGGACGCGTTGATGAACAGGACATCATCGGGCTTCTTGCACTTCTTCAGGACGAGGATGCAGACCGGGATGCCGGTCGAGTAGAACAGATTCGCCGGCAGGCCGATGACCGTGTCGATGTGCCCGTTGTCAAGGAGCTTGCGGCGAATCTTCGCCTCCGCGCCGCCGCGGAACAGCACCCCGTGGGGCAAGATGATCGCCATCACACCGTCATCCTTGAGGTAGTGAAACCCGTGCAGCAGGAATGCGAAGTCTGCCGCCGACTTCGGCGCCAGCCCGTAGTTCCTGAAGCGCACGTCCTCGCCCAACGCATCGTTCGGGTTCCAGCGGTAGCTGAACGGCGGGTTGGCAACCACTGCGTCGAAGTGGGGCTTCTTGGCCGGGTTCGTCTCCCGGAGCCAGTCCCAGTCGTTGGTCAGCGTGTCACCGTGATAGATCTCGAACTCTGAGTCCTTCACCCCGCGCAGCAGCATGTTCATCCGCGCGAGGTTGTAGGTGGTGATGTTCTTCTCCTGCCCGTAGATCTTGCCGATGCCGTGCAGCCCCATGCGCTTGCGCACATTGAGCAGCAGCGAGCCCGAGCCGCAGGCGAAGTCCATCACGCTGGCGAGCTGCTTCCGCTTGCCGGTCTTCGGCTCTTGGCCGTCGAGCGCGACGATCGCAGAGAGGATGTCCGAGATTCGCTGTGGCGTGTAGAACTCACCGGCCTTCTTGCCCGAGCCAGCGGCGAACTGGCCGATCAGGTACTCATAGGCGTCGCCGAGGGTGTCGCTGTCGGTGGAGAACTCCGCGAGGCCCTCGGCTATCTTGGTGATGATCGTGGAGAGCTTCGCGTTCCGGTCCGCGTAGGTCTTGCCGAGTTTGTCGGAGCCGAGATTGATCTCCGAGAACAGACCCGAGAACGAGCTCTGGAATGACTCGTTCTCGATGTACTTGAAGCCTCCCTGGAGCGTGTTGAGCAGCTCGCCGTCCTGGGTGCGGGCCATTTGGGCGATGTTGGCCCAGAGGTGCTCGGGGCGAATGACATAGTGCGCCTTGAGCCGCATCTGCTTCTCGAAGGCCGACACATCATCCGGGTTCTGCTCGTACCAGACAGACAGGGAGGACCGCCCGCCGTTGCCGATGGGATTCGGGTCAGGGTAGTCGCGACCGAGTTCCTTCTTCGCGGCCCGCTCGTAGTTGTCCGAGAGGTAGCGGAGGAACAGGAACGCGAGCATGTAGTCGCGGAAGTCGTCCGCGTTCATCGCCCCGCGGAGCTGGTCGGCGATGGCCCAAAGCGTGTTGCCGAGCTGCCTCTGGTTGTTTTCTTTCATGGGTTAGGTCGCATGGGTGACGAACGCGTACCGTGTGATTAGCTTCTCATAAATCTCGTCAAACAGCGCCAAGCTGTCCGGTACGAGGAGGTCGGATTCGTAGTAGTAGACATTCTTGTGGGCGAGGGTGTTCACGATTCGGGCGATCTCCTCCGCATTCTCGAAGCCGATGCGTTCGAGTGCATAGCTGATCCGACTGACACCGAGGAACGACGACACGCTCTCCAGCAGCTGGCGGAGAAGGGCCAAGTGGTATGCACGGACATTGTTTTCTTGCCGAGCTTGCTCCAGCAACTGAAGGACTCTGAGGTGATAGAGGAACACGTCGCTCTGGTGGGTCTCCAGCGAGACTTCGCCGTGTTTACTGCTCAGGATGCTCGCCTTTGTCTTCCGCTTGTACTTGTCGCTCTTCTCGCCCTTCATCAACCAATCGCACAGGATCGAGAACATCCCGACATGATGGGTGGCAATGATGATCTTCCGTTCGCCGTAATGCTTCTCGATCAGGTCGTACAGCGTCGATGCGGTCACGAAGATATTATGGTCGTCGAGGCTTGAGACCGGATCGTCGATGAAAATATGGCGAGACTGCCTATCTGCCCAACCTCCCGCTTCCATGATCGCTAGAAAGAAGCACCAGACAAACACTCGCTCCTCGCCGCGGGAGATCTTCATCGCCGGAACGTCTCCGGGCTGCGTACCCGCGGGAAAAAATGAAATCGACTCGATTCCCTTCTCCGCATCTGGGTGCATGACGAAGCGGAAGTCGAAGCTCAGTCTGTACGGTTTCAGCTTCGCGTGGATGTCGAGTTCGTTAAGATCGGCGTGAAGCCTGCTGAGACTGCTCGGGAGGACGGTGAGTCGGATGTTGGCCTCACCGTTCTCGATGTCATTGTTCCAGACGAAGAGATCCTCGCTGTAAGCGTTGTAGTAGATGCCGGCGTGCGTTCCGTCCTCCTCTTTGGTCGCATTCTTGTACGCGACCGATAGTCGGGTTTTCCCCACCGAGTTGAAAGCGTAAAGCAACTGAACGGCGGCACCGTCGTCGCGCAGTTTTGAAGCAATCTCTTCGATGGTTTTCATTCCGTCTCCAGACTGGGAAAGAGCTGTTGCAGCAAGCCCTGCTTTTCCCGCCTGAGGGCGTCGATCTTTCGGGCCTCCGCCGCGATTAGATCGTGCAGCGAGCCGAGACAGTCGGCGATCTTTTGCTGCTCGGGACGCGATACCGCGACCGGCGGGAGCGGTACGGGCATCGACATTAAAGCGTCATCGCTAACGCTCAGCGCGCCGTGGGCACGCGCACCGACTGTGATGTACTTGCGCAGCCATCGACCGTGGTGATTACCATGTAAGAGATGGTCGAGGTACTCCGGGATGACGGCAGCGGCATCTGGCCTGAAGCATTTAAAAATGCTGGTGGGCACAGCCGCGTCTATCGTGCCGCTGTATCGGGCGATGTATCCCTGCGGGAACTCCTTTGTCGCACTCTTGTTGTAGGCAAAATCGTTCGTTTGCAGCCGGATGTAGTTCTTATACGAGTTGCCCGCGATAGTGCGACCGAACTTCTCTTCCTGGGCGAGAAGACCGACGCCCGTCGTTACGCTCAGGGGCACGCACTTGCTCGTCCCAACCCTCTCGGAGATCGGTCCCGCGATATCGCTGAGCGGCTGGAAGTGCCAGTCTCCTGCGCTACGGAACTCCGGAAACCGCAGCCGGGGAACGGTTTCACCGTGCCGGGGAAAGAGCTGCTGCATCAGCCCTTGTTTGTGCTGCCGCAGGGCGTCGAACTTCCGGCCCTCCGCCGCGATCAGGTCGTCCAGCGAGCCGAGGCAGTCGGCGATCTTCTGCTGCTCGGGACGCGATACCGCGACCGGCGGGAGCGGTACGGGCATCGACAATAGAGCGTCATCGCTAACGCTCAGCGCGCCGTGGGCACGCGCACCGACCGTGATGTACTTTCGCAGCCATCGACCGTGGTGATTCCCATGTAAGAGATGCTCGAGGTACTCCGGGATGACGGCAGCGGCATCTGGCCTGAAGCATGCAAAAATGCTGTTGGGCACAGCCGCGTCCCTCGTGCCGCTATATCGGGCGATGTATCCCTGCGGGAACTCCTTTGTCGCACTCTTGTTGTAGGCAAAATCGTTCGTTTGCAGCCGGACGTAGTTCTTATACGAGTTGCCCGCGATAGTGCGGCCGAACTTCTCTTCCTGGCTGAGAAGACCGACGCCCGTCGTTACGCTCATGGGCACGCACTTGCTCGTCCCAACCCTCTCGGAGATCGGCTCCGCGATATCGCTGAGCTGCTGGAAATGCCAGTCTCCTGCGCTACGGAAATCGGGAAACCGCAGCTTCGGCACAAAGTGCGATGGTGTGTTGGCCGTCATCGTGCCCCCCCCTGCTCATAGGCGTTAAGACCCGAGACGTCCCGGCCCTCCGCCCGCTTTTTCAGCACGGGAACTAGGTCGTCCATCAGTGCAAGTTCCTGCTCGCGGCGTTCACGCCACCCCAGGTCGAGCGGCGCCATCAGGTCGGTGAGGTGCTCGCCGTCGAAGATCATGCGCTGGAGAATGGTGTCGACAAAAGCCGCGAGGGCTTCGGTCGTGAGACCGTGGGCCTGAGCGAGGTCGGTGATCTCCTTGGCCTGCTTCTCGGCCTTGAACTGCTTGTAGCCGGCGCGGATTGCGGCCTCTTCGAGGCCCTCGCCCTCCTTGAGTGAGCGAACGTACTCGGTGATCTCTTCCCGTTCATCGAGGAACTTGGCGTCGGACTGGATCAGGCCGATGAGCTGTTCGCGGCTGATCGTCAGCTTCTTCGGGTCCTGACCCGAGTACTTGGCGATCAGCCTAATGATGTAGTCGTAGTCGATGACGGCGGAGGCAAAGAGGACGAACTCGAAGTCGAGCTGGTCGACCTCGAGGTTGGCCGGCTCGCCGTCCCCGCCGGGTGTGCCCTGCTGCTCTTTCAGGCGCTGGGCGGTTTCGAGGTAGGCGCCGCGGAAGGCGCGGAGGTCGTCCTTGGGGAGGGCCTGCTCAATCTGCTCGCCCTGCTGGTCGGTGAGGTCAGTGTACTGGTCGAGCTCGGTCTGAAGTCGCTGGACCTCCTTGAAGCGCTTGATGAACTGGGCGCGGGCGTCGTCGCCCATCAAGTTGTTCACCTGATCGGGCTTGGCTTCGAGGCCTTGCGACTGCATGAACTGGGTGAGGTCGGCGACGGCCTGCTTGAAGTTGTCGATGACGACGGGAGCCTGCTCGACCAGCCAGATCTCGCGGGCCCGATCAGCCTGTGCACCGGAGAAGAGCGCGATGGCGGCGTCGACACTGTCTTGCTGCTGGCGGAAGTCGAGGATGTGGCCGTAGGGCTTGGTCGCGTTGAGAACGCGGTTGGTGCGGGAGAAGGCCTGGATCAGGCCGTGGTGCTTGAGGTTCTTGTCGATGTAGAGCGTGTTGAGGTACACGGCATCGAAGCCGGTGAGGATCATGTCGACGACGATGGTGATGTCGATTTTCTCGGCGCCCTTGCCGTGCAGGTCGCGGTTGGGGAACTTCTGGTCCTTGATGCGCTGCTGGATGTCCTGATAGTAGAGGTCGAAGTTGTTGATGTCGTCGTTCGTGCCGTACTGCTGGTTGTAGTCGGCGATGATGGCCGTGAGCGCGGTCTTCTTGCCCTCGGGATCGTGCTGGTTGTCCTCCTTCTCCTGGGGGAGATCCTCCTGAATCTGCTGGACGTCCTTGTTGCCCTCCGCAGGCGGCGAGAAGACGGTAGCGACCTTGAGGGGGACGAACTCGGGGTCTTCGGCCTGGCGTTGGGCCTGAAGCTGCTTGAAGACCTTGTAGTACTCGATCGCGTCATTGATTGAAGCGGTGGCCAGCAGCGCGTTGAAGCGTCGGCTTCCGGTCGCGGCATCGTGCCTGTCGAGGATGGCCTGAGCGACCGCCTGCTTGGCGAGCGTCTGCCCGGGCTTGAGGGCGGGGGCGTCCTTTGGCTTGTAGTAGTCGACGTGGAAGCGGAGGACGTTCCGATCCTCGATCGCGTGGGTGATGGTGTAGGCGTGGAGCTGCTTCTGGAAGAGGTCCTCGGTGGTTCGAAGGGTGGCGACATCTCCCTCGATCTGCTTGACCGTTGCGTTGTCCTCGAAGATCGGGGTGCCGGTGAAGCCGAAGAGTTGGGAGTTCGGGAAGAACTCCTTGATGGCCTTGTGGTTCTCGCCGAACTGCGAGCGGTGGCACTCGTCGAAGATGAAGACCATACGCTTGTCGTGGAGCTGCTCGAGCCGCTCCTTGAACGTTGACCGCCCCTGAGCAATGTGCTGCTGGCTGCGCGTGCTGTTCTCGTCGAGGGCGAGCCCGAGCTTCTGGATCGTCGTGACGATGACCTTATCCGCGTAGTCGTCGGACAGGAGGCGGCGGACAAGCGCCGCGGTATTGGTGTTTTCCTCGACGCAGTTCTCCTGGAACCGGTTGAACTCCTCGCGGGTCTGGCGGTCGAGATCCTTGCGATCGACGACGAAGAGGCACTTGTGGATGCTCTCGTTGGTCTTGAGGAGCGTCGAGGCCTTGAAGGAGGTGAGCGTCTTGCCCGAACCGGTAGTGTGCCAGATGTAGCCGTTGCCGCAGTTCTGATCGATGCAGTCGACGATGGCCTTGACGGCGTAGATCTGGTACGGGCGCATCATCAGGAGCTTCTGCTCGCTCGCGATGAGGACCATGTACTTGCTGATCATCTGGCCGAGCGTGCACTTGGCGAGGAACTTATCGGCGAAGTCGTCGATGTGGGTAATCTTGGTGTTGTCCTCGGCCGCGAACTGGTAGATGGGAAGGAACCGTTCGTCAGCGTGGAAGGCGAAGTGCCGCGCGTTGTTGTTGGCGAAGTACCACGTGTCCGTGCGGTTGCTGACGATGAAGAGCTGGACGAAGCACAGAAGCGTCTTGGTGTATCCGTTACCGGGGTCCTTCTTGTAGTCGACGATCTGCTCCATCGCTCGCCGCGGGCTGATCCCAAGAGTCTTTAGCTCGATCTGAACGACGGGGACGCCGTTGATCAGGAGTACGACGTCGTAGCGGTGATGGCTGTTGTCCGTATTGATGCGGAGCTGATTGACGACCTCGAAGTGGTTCTTGCACCAGTCCTTGATGTTGACGAGGGTGTAGTTGAGCGGCGTGCCGTCGTCGCGGATGAACGCTTCCCGGTTCCTGAGGGAGCGTGCGGCTTCGTACACATCTGGTGTGACGATCTCGTCGAGGAGTCGCTGGAACTCTCGGTCGGTGAGGTTGACGCGGTTGAGTGCCTCGAACTTCTCTCTGAAGTTCGCTTCAAGCTTGGCTCGATCGCGGATGTCGGGGCGGTATTCGTACTTGAGGTCCCGTAGCTTCGTGACAAGGGACTCTTCAAGATCGCGTTCGGGTGTGATCATCGCCATCGCGGGGACTCACTCCTTATGGCGTCTGCTGAAAGCGTCCGAGTGTCCGGTGTTAAATGCGAACGCGACCCGAGGGTTGGCTTCGATGCCACGGATGAAGGCGATCTTGTTGTGGATGGCTTGATCCATCATTCTGCCTTCCCGGTCGTGCTTGGGCGGCTATCGACGTGGCCTGTCTCAAGAAACTTCAGCCGGTCGTACTCCTCCACCGCCATCACCACCACAACCAGCCGCCCATGCTTGGCGACCGCCACCGGTTCGGCGCGGGCCAGATCGATCAGCCGGCCGAAGCCGTACTTCGCGTCACTCGCGCTCAGGGTCTTCATGCGACTCCCCGCCAATGCTCTATCCATTTTTGGCCAAATTGGCCAAAAACACAATGGATTCTGGATCCCGGTGCGGGCCTTACGGTTGCAAATTTTGTTCCTCCACCTCGCTTCGGCCTTCCAGGGTGAGCCGCCGCCCGGCGGGGTGGTAGTGGCAACGGCGACGTTGAGGGTTCTACCCGTCGGACGGAGATGTATTGGAACCTGGGTCGGTGGCGCGCAAGCGCCGCCATGCGGAGACCCGTCAGCCGGCCGGGCGGACCGCTGCTGCTGGCATTCGCGCCGGTCGCAGTCGACGACGATCTCGGCCACGGCAGCCTCGACGATCTTGCGATCCTCCGGGGTGAAGTGCTTCGTCAGTTCGCCCCACTGGTGATGTCCGGTCATCGCCGTGGCCCGTCCCGCGTGGTGGTGCGCGCGGCCGCCCATGTGTTCTCCGCCCGTTGTTCGAGGCTCCCCCGGGGCGTGTCGTCGACAGGGGCGGGTGGGTGGGCCGAAAGAGCCTCCCGCCCGCGGGGGCGGCGCAGGTCCGCGGACGGTCGTTGGACGGAGCCGGTGGCCATCGGGTCGGTCATCAGATCGTACGAGCAGTCTTGGCAAAGTCGGCTCGTGCGTTGCCGCGGTCAGTGGCCCTCCCCGAGGGCGTTGATTCTCTAGGCGATGCGCGAGCGGCACCGTGGGCAGAGTGAGCGTTGGCGTACTTTGGCCGGCAGGCGTTGACGGAACCACCGGTCTCGGCACTGGAGGCTGTGGGTGACGGTGCTGCAGCGTTTCGCTAAGCGGAAGCGCCACCACGTCGCCGGCGCGTCGGTGTTGAGGTGGTGTTGGAGCAGTTGCGCAGCGTGGTCCACGACCTGCTGGATTGTCGCTCCGCCCGTGGGGCCGGCCTTGATGAGCTGGAGTCCGGCGTAGCCCACGCGCCATCGGCCGGTCTCGCCGGCCGCGACGATGGCTTCGTGGCGCCGCAGCTCGGTCACGGTACCGAGGCCGGAGCGTCGGTCGCGGTCGAGGAACGTGACGACGCTCCCCACGGGGAAGCGTTGGCCGGCGAAGTGAGTGTCGATCGGTTGTTCGGACATCGTGGTCGAAAGCGTTACGCGTCAGGCGGCCGTTGATGTGGCTCCGCCTCGCGGCGGAGCTGCTTGCTCCGGCCGCACGGCGGTCAGTGCACGGTGGTTGCGGTGGGCCAGTACTGGACGTTGAGGTGGCACATCTCGGCCTCGTCGTCGAGGTCGTGGTGAGGCATGGCCGGGTCGTAGGGCGGTGGCGTGATCACGACGAGGCCGAACGCGGTCCCGGCGGGAGGCGGGGTCGGCCGGCTGTCGATGTGATGCGACACCGCGAGCCGGGCGGCGACGTCGACGTTCGGCGCGTCGACCTGGATAGCGGGCAGGTGGTCGAGGGCGACCGCGGCTTCGCGCGGGCGGGTCTCGGTCTCGAGGACGACTCTGTAGGTGGTCGGCATGTTGGCTGGTTCTTGGGCGCTGGTGCTCAGGCAGCGGCGGCCACGCGCGCGATCGTGACGTCGTACAGCCGCAGGGCGTCGGCCTGGGTCCGGTGACGCACGTCGTTCCAGGGGCCCAGGTGGCCGCCATGGTCCTCGTCCGGGGACACTTCGCCGACGGACCGGCGAAGCTCGGCCAGGGCCTCGAGGTACAGGCGGTAGCAGGGGTCGTTCACACAGTCGGGGATGCTGTCGTCGGCGTACCATGCGGCGCCGGCGGCGCACCAGGCGACGGCGGCGGGGTCGCTTGCGCCGCACATCGTCCCCCTGGCGGTCATTGCCGGCGCGTGTTGCGTCCATCCGCGGAGGATCCGTTCGCGGCTGCGGCGCAGCAGCTGGATCAGCGTCAGCATCGGCTGGTTCTGGCTCATTCGGTTTCCTTGTTCGTGGACGATGGTTTGCCGGGGTCGAGACCCCTCGTTCGCGCTTCGGGCCGGTCCCGTCGGGGCTGGTTCGGCGGGTCGAGGTGCGGGTGGAGGGATGGGGCGGGGCCGGGTTGCGGGGCCAATTCGGGGGCGTCGGCCGAGGGGATGATCGCGCGTTCGGCGTTCCTGGTTCTTCCGGGGGGTAGGCGTAGTCAGATCCGGTGGATCGCGGTGAGGGCGCCGTTGCGGATCTCGATGCCGATGTTCGAGTCGCCGTTCATCGACGGCAGGATGCAGGTCGTCACGAGTTCGCGGAGGTCCGCGTCGGCCGCGGCCTCGCGGGACTCGAGGAGCTCGGTCACGATGTAGGCGATCCGCCGCCGGTACTCGCGCATCTGCGTGTCGACGCTGTCGGCGTCGCTGTCGAACGAGGGCTGGAAATACGCGTCCGTGAGTGCGTTCCCGAGGGCGTTTCTGTCGATCGGCGCCTCGCGGCGGGTGACGAAGACCGGCTCGTGCTCGCTGGTCCCGCCCCCCTCCGGGCTGAGCAGCGCGGCGCTCGTCGGTATCCGCACCTCGATGGGCGTGTCGCGTCCCGCTCGCTTCACCAGGAGCTCGAGTTCGACCCCGTCGACGGCCCCGCGGAAGGGGCGTTCTCCGTCCCGGCGGGTCTTGCGCGTGCTCGCATGCGTCTGCGTCGCGCTCCTCATGTGCACGTTGACGCCGATGATGCACGGGAGCTCGTCGTACCAGCGGTAGCCCCGAAGCCCGCTCTCGGTCTCCCAGTACCGGCCGAGCGTTCCGGACTCCCTCGCCGCCCAGGCGAGCGTCTGAGACTCTGCGGCGTCCAGCTCGTCGTCGTCGACCAGGATCGCGTGCTGGAGGTCCGGGTGCCGCGGGTGCTCGAGGGGCTTGGCGTCGCGCGCGTTCTTGGGCCGCCACGGCGTGAGGTGACGAGGGTCGGCCGGCAGGGCGATGCCGGCCGCGGTAGCTCTCGTCCGGGTCTCGTAGCCGAGCCGCGGCGTCGCGCCCGCGGCGGCGATCGCGCGGTAGATGATCCGCGTCGCCTCGCTGACGAGCTCGGCCGTGAAGGGCGTCTGCACGATCGCGGTGCGGGTCGGCAGGGTCAGCTCGAGGTCGGGGCAGTCGGTGACGTCGGCGAGAGCCCACCACGTCCGGGGCGCGTCGGCGTCGGCGCCGGGCAGGGCGTGAACCTGGGGCAGGTCCGGGAAGGCCACGTGCAGTCCGTGGAAGTTGATGCCGGGGGTCGCCCAGGTGGGGCTGGCCGAGTGGAAGACGCCGACCCGCAGTCCACGCCAGGTTTCGGTTCGGACCGCGTCCTCCAGGAAGTCGGACTGCTCCGGCTTCCGCCCGCTGACGGATACGGGGATCGGGTAGTGCCGCACCGCGTCCGCGATCACGCCCGGAATCCAGCAACTGTCGGTCGGCAGCACCGAGAACGTCACGCCGGTGCCGTGGTCGCGGTCCCAGCCGGGGTCCGCCGCCACGGCCGCGGGCGCGCGTCCGACGAAGTGGTCCTCCCCGAGTTGGACGCTCCAGGCGGCGCGCCCGGCGACCCGCGAGCGTATCCGGGGCGAGCGCCGCGCGAGCGAGAAGATGCCCATGCCGGCGGGGTGCTCGGCGCCGTGCAGGTCCTTCGGCCAGCCGCTCCTGCCGAACGCCAGCAGCGTCCTCGGGTCGCCGATGCCCCGGCCGTCGTCGCTCACGGTGATCCGGTGGTTGGCCCGATCGTGCGTGATGGCGACCGACGTCGCTTCCGATCGGCGGGCGTTCTGCAGGATCTCGTGGAGCGCCTGCGCCAGCGTGCCGTCGAAGAACTGCATCACCTTCGTGATCGCCTCGTCGGCGATCCTGGCGCGGATGGTCTGGGGCTTGCTGCTTGTCATGGTCTCTCCTTCCGGCCGGCCCGCTTCCGCAGGTCGGCGAGGGTTCGGTGGATGGTCCGGATGTCGGTGCCGAGCCCGCGGGCGATCACCGCGGTGGAGGCTCCTGCCTGCCGCCATCGGAGGATCGCCGCGGCGCGTCGGGCCTGGCGGAGCACGCGCCGGCTGTCGGCCGGCCGCCGGGCCGCGGTCACAATCGCCTGCTGCCGGTCTGGACCCAGGGCCGGGTCCCGTTGTCTGCTTCCTGGTCGTGCTCGCTCGTCAGGACGTACGGGCGGAGCGGTCCCCACTGGCCGTGGAACCAACCGAGGCGGGAGCCGTCGAGGGCCTGGTCGAGGGTCCACCGGCGCGCCGCGAGCGTCTGGGCCGTGCGCTCGTAGGCGTCGTCGTCCCAGGCCTCGAGGTTCTGGGGCGGCGGGGTGCGGTCGCGTGGGTCCCAGTCTCCCGGCATCTCGCCGAGATCCGTGAGGGGGGGCTGCGCGGGCTCGTCGGCGGCGGGGTCCGGCCACTCGATGTCGCACTCGTCGATCTCGCAGGCGGGATAGGCCAGCTTGCGCCGCCAGTGCTCGGGCAGCCAGACGACGCCTTCCGTGCGGTGGAGGATGAGGTATTCGGTCTCGCTTCCGGCCGGTCTGAAGCGCCACATGCCGGCGTCGTCGTCGGCAGTGAGGACGTCGTGGTTCACGGCCTCGTAGGTCGTGATTGCGCCGAGCGTCCCGTCGTGGCGGCCGAAGTCGGCCTCTGCCCCGATCACCGGGCCGAGGAGCGCGTAGCCCTCCTTCTCGAGCTTGGCGGCCTCGTGGTCGGCGGCGGCCTGGTTCCACGGATCGTCGGGATCCATGTCGTCGAAGACGTCGGTCGCGTTGTTCGCGATGTAGCTCTGCCACGCGGCGGGCAGATCCACGGTGATCCGGAAGGCCGGGATCCCGGGTGCCGGGGTCCGGTCCTCCTGTCGTCTCATGCTGGTCATGGCTTGCGAGGTCGGTCTGTACGGCTCGTTCTCCGGTTCGGACGATGTTGCGGATTGGCAGGTAGGCGTTTGTTGTGGGGCGTGTGGGGCCTTCAGGCGGGCGGATCGGTCTTGCGGACGCTGCAGAGGTTCGTGAGGGCGGGGCCGTAGGCGTCGGAGGCGTGCTCGAGGTTGACGAGGGCCGTGGCGCGACACTGCTTGCAGAACGCGGCCGCGGCCGTGTTCGGGGCGTACGCCCGGCGCTTCCACCGGGTGAGGGTGTGCCCCAGGCGGGAAGCGGCCGCGCGCCCCCGCTTGAGCGCACCCTGCAGCTCGTTGTACTCGTCGCAGGGAGGGCCGCTCTGCTTCGCGCGCTCGAGCGCCTTGAGGGCGGCCGCCTCGACGGCGCGGGCACCGCGCTTGACCTTCATGAGCCGCCTCCGTCGAGCAGGTCCGCGGCCCGGTCGCGGCGCTCGGCCGCGCGCCAGGCGCCGTCGCTGCCGTCGAGGCAGTTGGTGGAAAGCCTGTCGGCCTCCGCCCGGTACGCGCCGGCTTCCGCGCGGAGCGCGGCGGCAGCGACCGCGGTGGAGCCGCTGGCTCGCCGGAGAGCGCCAGTGGCGACTGTCTCGTCGCGTCGCCGCCGGCGGGCTGCCGCTCGTGTCCGCCGTTCAAGGTCGGCCGCGGTGGGTCGCGCAATCGTCATCACGTCTTCTCCGGTGCCGCCGGGCGGCGGCTACGAGTTCTCTCCAGGGGTTCGGTTTCGGCCTGCTGCAGAGGCGGTTGAGGTGGACCCAGATCCCGCACCCGTAGCCGAACATCACGAACTTGTACCGGCCGAGGGCGTCCCATGCGTGGCGCTCGGCGGCGTCGCGCTCGTGCGCGAGCCTGTCCTGGCTCGCGTGCTGGTGCTGGAGGTCCTGGCGTATCGGGGGCGGGGGTTCGCGGCGGGCGCTCATCTGCGATCGCCGCGGTAGAGGAGGCGTTCGGCTTCGGCGAGATCCTCGCTCGCGAGCTGCCGGCGGCCGTCGAGCGCCGCGATGGTCTGGGCCACGGCCCGGATGCGGCAGCTCGTCGTGTCGTACGCCGCTCGGCCGCCGACGAGGCGCGCGGGCGCGCCCTCGAAGATCGCCGCCGCCCGGGCGATACGCTCCCGGCCGGCCTGCAGCCGTTCGGGGGGCGTCGCGGGGTCGGTCGGCATGTGGCCGGTGATCTCGATGTCGCAGAGGCCGAGCAGGTCGGCGGCGCGGTGCCGCCCGTTGTCGAGTTCCTCGGGCCGCGTCGTCACGATGAGTCGGAACCGGGCCGGCATGCGGATCGTGTGTTCGACGGGGGCGTAGCGGAACGTGACGCTCTGCCCGTCCTCGGCGACGGCCACGAGCGCGTCGGTCGTGTCGCGGTCGAACTCGGTCGGCTGGTCGATGACCAGGATGCCGTTGTGCGCGAGGTTCACCTCGCCGGGTCGGCCCCGGCTGCCGGCGACGGCGCCGCGCGAGGCGGTGTAGTGCGGGATCCGGAGCGGGGGTTCCGTCACGCGTGCGGTCCACGGCGCCGTGAGGCCCGCGACGCCGTGGATCTTGGTCGTCTCGCGCGCCGTCTCGCCGGCGAGGTCGGGCAGGAGGGCCTGCGCGATGCGGCCGTATTGCGGGAGGGAGTGTCCGTGAGGGCCGAGGACATGGACGTTGTGCCACCCCGCGCACGCGATCTCGAGCGCGCGCAGGTTGCCCTCGTTGATGCGCCACGTTCCCGGGCCGCGTCGCTTCACGGCGGCCGTCCGGGGCGGGAGCGGGTCGCCGTCCTGGTCGCCGGCGAGCACGGCCACAAGCTCATCGAGCGTCGTGGCGCCGGTCGTCTCGCGGCACTCGACGCGGGCGGCCGCGGCCTGGTCCTCGGCAACGATCAACCGGAGGCCGCGCGTCCGCACGGCGTGGGCGATGGCGGTCGTGCCGCCGGCGCCGATGCACCGCACGCCGGCACTCTCGTTCGCGGTGTAGGGGTCGAGGCCGCCGACGGCCACGATGCCGGCGAGTCGGTCCACCGGGAGCTTGTTCGTCATGCCGAGCAGGGCCAGCGCGATCGGCAGCTCGAGCGTGCCCGAGTACCGGCCGGTGGCCAGGGGCGGGTCTGGGGCGCCGGCGGGCTCGAGGTGCACGTCGGCGCCGAAGTCGCAGGTGCCGAGCCGCTTCAGGGCGTGGGTGACGGTGGCGGCCGTGTGTTGGGCGATGGTGTCAGGGACGCCGGCGACGTGGAGTCGTCCGGCCGGGTTGGGGGTGGCGGACACTTCGAACAGGTGTCCGTCGATGCCGCGTGTGTACGCGCCGTAGATCTGCATTGGATGCACTTCCTTTCGGCCGCCCGGGCAGGGCGGTGGTGATTGGGGCGAGGTTGTGGCTGCGGGGAACCGGTCAGGGTTTGGGGAGTCCGTAGTACTCCGGTCGGGTGGCGAGGATCTGTTTTTCGAGTTGCGCGGCGAAGAGGGGCGCTTGGCGCTCGAGGCGCTTCCGGAGTCGGCGGCGTCGGCCGCGGTATCGTGCCTCGGGGGAGATCTGGCGTCTCTTGGGTTCAGGCGGCATGAGCCACCGGAGGATGAGTCCGGGGCGCCACGGGTAGTCGAGGGCGGCCTGGCCGGTTGCGATGACGCGGTCGCCGTCGTAGAGGTGGTACTGCTTGAGGTGTTCGGGGTGCATGGCGGTCGTATGCGGCGGCGCGACGGCCGTGGGGGTGCGGCTGGTTCAGGTCGCCGGTGAGGATGCGGCAGGGGCTTGAGCCGCGGGTGCTACGGGGCGAGCGCGCAAGTTGATCGACTATCACTGGATGATGGGAGCATCGTGGACCTTCGAGGCAACGGGCCGCTCACCGACACGGAACGCCGTCTCCGCGTCACGGCCGAGACCCTCGGGGCCCGCCTGCTCGTCATCGACAACCGGGCCGGGGTCTTCGCCAGGAACGAGATCAGCTCGCTCACCGTAGCCCGCGCCATCACGAAGCGGACGAACATGCGGCTGGACGGCCAGCCAGCCGGCGCCAGCGCCCGACAGGAACACCACCTGTTGTCGGGCCCTTGGGCGCCGGCTGGGAGGCGGCGCCCCCGAGCAGTGCCGCGGTCGGCCCCGGGCTCACGAGATCGTGATCGAGGTGAAGACCGTCCAGACCGAGGGAATTCACTTCCCTGGACTCCAGCTCATCAGGACCGGCCCGGCGGGCGGAGCGACCATCCAGTCGGCGTCTGCCCGCAGCAACGGCGCGAGCACGGCCGCGCGCGACGCCGCCAACCGCTGGCGCGCCCACCAAGCCACCAACAGCCCCGGCTAATGTAGAATGCCCTCGCGTGGTGCGAGTCTCAGGCTGGAGCTCACATGAACACGATTCCGAGATTGCGGGTCTCGAGAGGGATCCAGAAGACCGAGACGTACGATCCAGATCGCACCTATCTGTTGAGGTATCGCTCGAAAACCCACCGTCACCTGCCGCACATCGTCAAGTTCTCCGGGGGAAGGTCGAGCGCGATGCTCCTCTTCACCCTGCTCGAGAACCAGATTCTCAAGCCGGAGCGCGGAGACGTTGTCGTCTTCAACAACACCTCGTGCGAACACCCCGAGACGTACCGGTTTGCCGCGGAGTGCAGGAAGCGAACCGAGCAGAACTACGGGGTACCGTTCTTCTTCAACGAGTTCCAGACCTACGAGGACGCTCGCCAGGGTGAATGGCGCCGCCTCCCGTCGTACCGGCTGGTCAACGACCGGCCAGTCGCCGACGAGAACCCACCAGGTTTTCACTGGCGGGGAGAGGTCTTCGAGGAGGTCGTCTCGCACAAGGCGTACCTGCCGAACCCGTACCGCCGGGTCTGCACGACCGACCTGAAGCTCGAGCCCACGCGCGTTTTCCTGGCCGATTGGCTCGCGGGCAAGCCAGGAATCGAGGCGCTGGGACACGGGTCGACGGAGTCGGTGATCGACTTCGACGAGATGTACCAGCGACACGAACGCGCGGGCGGCGGCGTGCCCCGAGAGATCCTCCTGGACAAGCGGCGCTTCGTGCTCAGCCGGTCGCCGAACCGTCCGGCGCAGTCGTACGGGGACTTCTCAAGTGCCTTCCAAGCCTTCAGGAACCCAACGACCGAGGCTGGCATCTTCGGGGGGCGCGCCAAGTTCGGCAAGGGGGCCGTCGAGTACGTCTCGTTGATCGGCCTGCGAGGGGACGAGCCCTTGCGGGTCGCGCGAGTACAGGCCCGAGCGAGCGACCCCCACGCCAACGCGGGTTACGAGGGCGAGCACGTCTACATGCCCTTCTCGACCATGCACGTGAGCCGGGACGACGTGAACCGGTTCTGGAACGCTCAGGACTTTAACCTAGAGCTGGATCCGTTGAGCGACCTGTCCAACTGCGTGTACTGCTTCATGAAAGGGGCGAAGAAGCTCGGTGCTGTGCACGGGGCGATGCAGGATCCACTGGCGGTCCCCGGGTTCGGACCGACCGTCGGTACGCCGTCTGACGTCGAGTGGTGGCGACGGATAGAGGAGACCTACGGGAGAGATCTGGTCAAAGAGAAACGCCCGCGGCGGAACCCGAACGGATCGACGACCATCGGGTTCTTCGGCCTGAGCAACTTCAGCTACCAGATCGTGGCGCAGAGCGTCTCGGCTCCCGAAACCCTCGCCCCCTTCGAGGATTCAGTCCTGCCGTGCGAGTGCACGGACTAGAGCACCGCGGATGCGCGCCCGCCCGATCTACCTCGACTACCAAGCCACGACACCTCTGGCGCCGGAGGTCGCTGAGGCGATGGCTCCGTGGTGGGGCCCGGCGTTCGGGAACCCACACAGCGTGACCCACAGTTTCGGCTGGGACGCACGGGAGGCCATCACAACCGCTGCGGCCCAGGCAGCCCTGGCGCTGAACGCAGACGACGATGAGATAGTGTTCGTGTCCGGCGCCACCGAATCCTGCAACCTAGCGCTGCGCGGCTGCCAGAACCCGAACGACCCGGGCCGGAAAAAACTGGTTTCAGTGGCGACCGAGCACCCGGCCGTACTAGACACGCTACGTGCCCTCGAGAGGGAGGGACGCCCGGTCACAATCGTCCGGGTCGGCTCAGACGGCCTCGTGGACGTGCAGGAACTCGCCGAAAGCGTCGATGACGAGACTCTCGTCGTCTCGGTGATGCTCGCCAACAACGAGATCGGTGTCGTACAGCCCGTCGGCGAGATCGCGGAGGTCTGCCGCCGGGCTGGTGCCTTCCTCCACACGGACGCGACCCAAGCGATCGGCCGCATCCCAGTCGACGTCGACGAACTCGGGGTTGACCTCCTGAGCCTGTCCGGACACAAGATCTACGGCCCGATGGGGATCGGTATCCTAGTTGTCCGAGAGCGTCCGGATCTCGAGGTTCAACCGCTGCTGGCAGGAGGAGGCCAGCAACGGGGCGTGCGCCCCGGAACCGTTCCCGTACCGCTGGCCGTCGGGATCGGGCAAGCCCTCGAAATCGCCCAGGCACGGCTCGACAGCGACTCGGAACATCTCCGATGCCTCGGAAATCTTCTGCTGGACCACCTGTGCGAGCGGGTACCCAACGTACGGATCTGCGGTCATGAACAGCAACGCGTTCCCGGAAGCCTCAGCCTGCGGGTCGACGGCGCGCTGGCCGATGCCGTCATCACGCGATGCCGCCGCGAACTCGCGATCTCGACCGGATCCGCCTGCTCGTCGGGAACCGGAGTACCCTCGCATGTACTGACGGCCCTCGGGCTGGATCGAGCGAGTGCGCTCGGGGTTGTCCGCGTCAGCGTCGGGAGACCGACCACCGAGACGGATGCGGGAGACGCAGCCGAAGTACTGGGCCGGGCATTCCTGGCTGAAGCCAGCTAGAGATCTAGCGAGTCACAAGGATGAAGCGGACCAAACCGGCGCTGGTTTTCAGCCCCACCGGGCGACACCAAGGGTTCAACGCCAAGGCTATGTCCTCGGTCGACGACCTGCAACCCACCCGGTTCGTCCGAGAACTCTTGCAGAACTCGCTGGACGCAGGCGTCGAAGCCAACCGCCAAGTGGTTCACGTCCGATTCAAGGTCACGACGATCCAGGGAACGGAGATTCCGGATCTGGACGGGTACGAGAGGGTCGTCGACGCCGCAGTACAGGCGCACGCAAAACAGGCCGAACGCGCCAGAGAGGTCGTGGACCGCATGCGGACAGCGATCGAGGACGGCAAGCCCGACGGGCAAGGGCTGTGGTGCCTGTCCATCCTCGACAACGGTATTGGTCTGGACCAAAGGCGCATGACCGCGATCCTCGCTGACGGCGCGCCTCAGAAGGACGACGACGCGCTCGGCTCCTTCGGCGTCGGGCACTTCGCCCCGATCGCGACCTCGAATCTGCGGTACGCGCTGTACGGGGGCGTGCACATGCACGGGAGGCGCCGAATCGCCTCCGGCATGGCGGTGATCGCCAGCCATCGACTGAGCGATGCCAAACGGAAGGGTAGTAGGCAAGCCGGTCAGGCCACTCTGTGGGACGGTTGCGGGCAGCTAGCCGTGAACGAGGACCGAGGCAAGGACGGCACCTACAGAGCACTGACCGGGAACTGCATACCGCACCTCGTCGGGCGCGAACTCGACTCCATCGCAGACTCGTGGGGACACGGCACTGCCGTGGTGATTCCGGCCTTCAACTACTTCAACGCGGACGCCGACGACGACAGCTACCTGCACCGCCTCGTGCCAAGGGTCGCGGCGTACAACTTCCACCCCGCCATCGAGGCTGGGCGACTGGTTATCGAAGTCGACGAGACCGAAATCATTGAGGACGGAGAGAACGGCCATCTCATCGTCGACAAGAACGGGCTCTGCCGGGTTCTCGAAGAGGACCAGCATCGGGTCCGCAAGTTCCGGGCCGACGGGTTCCACGCCGGGTTGCGGCCTGCGGGCCAGCATGCGCACAGCGCGTGGCGCACCGTAGTAGAGGGAACCAACGTCCCGATACAGACCGCAGCAGGGGCGTTGACTGCGAGGATCCTTGTGGGACCGCCGTGCGGCGGGTTCCGGGTGGACCTGTTCCGGGACGGCATGTGGATCACGGATAGCCTGCCCGGCATGCACGCCAGCGACTTCAGCGACCGAAAACCGTTCCACGCCGTTCTGCTGCTCGAACGGGGCGATGGAGGACAACTCCTCGATATCATCAACAAGGCCGAAGGGCCCGACCACAACAGCTTGGACCTTGGGAGGCTTTCGAAGAAGACGCAGGAACGGGAAAAACTGCTCAAACTCCTGCTGGAGATTCGGGAAGCGATCCGCCAGAACACCCCCGAGGAGACCACCGACGACTACACAGCAGACGATTTTCTCGCCGTGGCCACCGGCAGCGCCCCTGACGGGAGCGGCAAGACCGAGTACTCGTTCTGGGGAGCGCCGGTCGTCGTCAGCGGTGCGCCGACTCGATCGAGTCCAGAAAAGAAGCCTCCCGACTCAGAGATCCCGAGCAACAAGAAGAGGAAAAAGAGGGTGAAGACACCGCGGCCGGAACCCACCAGCAGAAGCGGGAGGAACGTGCCCATCAACGCCACCGTGGTTCCGGATGGGCCCGGGAAACACTTGATCGCCTTCGAGTGCCCGGAGGCGGTCCAGGAGCTGGAACTCTCTCTCGTGGTGGATGAAAACACCGACGAAACCTGCGATCGCGTCTGGCCCGACGAACTCGTCACCGTGGAAGCGGTCGAGATCGAGGTATCGTTCGACCACGCCGGGTCGACCAAAACGCTCCCGCCCCCGACGGTCGCGCCCGACGGGAGCGTGGCGACGCTCTCCAGCCTCGTGCCTGGGATCCCGTACCTCTGCACGGTGACGTCGTCCGCCAAACGGAGGGTCAACGATGGAAGCCAGCCTCCAGCACTGCGTCTTCAGCTCTGCCAGCCAAAACCCAAGGGCAAGGAGACCTCGGAGTGAGCCACACGGTTTCCACGCACTCGTCTGATCCGGCGCCATTTGCTCGGGCGCGACCATTTCCGGTTCTGGAGACCGGCAACGGGAGCTTCCCCGAGGCGGTGTACAGAGTCACCATCGACACCGATAAGCCCGGCCAGTCGATCCGGGTGGCCCATGCCGTCGAGAACGCGCCCCTGCTGCAGCGATGGATCGCCGATGGAGCGGTGCGCTTTCTCTGCGCTACATCAGCGCCCATTTCGGCGTACCGACGGGTCTCGAAGTCCGACACGCCTGAGCACATCGTCGAGTGGAATCGAGACGATCTCGGCTCCCACCCACTGTTCACCCCGATGCTGGTGTTGAAGCAGGAGACGGAGCACGTGGTCGACGCCCAAGCTGACGGGCTGAACGCACTGTGGCATGGACGTCAGCTACAGCTCCCGAAAGCCGCTCGCGTGGCCGTTGGATCGACTTTCGTCCTACAAGGAGGCATTCAGGGTCTCCTGCGGCTTCGGCTCGTAGAGGACCTGCCAGCGGGGAGCTTCCGAGTCAAGACGGATACGACCGCAGATCTGATGTTTCTGGTCGAAGTGGCGCCCGATCTGCACGCATACCTCGCCGAGCAGCGCCCGGGGCCGACCCGCGGGAACATCATGACCCATGTGGTATCCGCTGCGCTGCGCGTACTTCAGCGCGAATACGGACGGGGGAAGAACGAAGACGTCCAGAACTCAGACCGCAACCTCCAGGCGCTAGCCGACACGCTCAAGGACAACAACTGCCTACACTGGCACAGCGACGACTTCCGACCCGAAGAGGTAGCAAGCCGGATGTACCCGCATCGGGTTGCCGAGGAAGGACCCGATGGCTAGCGACGAAGCGGGGTACCCCGAGGTAGACGCGGAGCATTACCGCCTCCTTCAGCTCAAGCTTGCCCGCACGGGGGAAAAGGGTTCAGACGAGCAAATCGGGTTTCTGAAGGCGGCGGGGGACACTGAGACCTTCCTCACGTTTCTCCAGGAACGAGGTGTCTGCGTTTCTGGCGAAAAATCGCGGATCGAGCTCTTCGATCGACCTCTGACCGAGCAGTCGTTCAGAGAAATGCCAGCGAGGGACGAAGTGGCTCTGTACGACTGCTGGTCGCACGTTCCTCCGCGGATCGCATGCCGACAGCCGTTCTGGGCCCATGTGACGTTGCACCATCTACGGTGCGGAAAGCTGCGGCACCCCACGTGGCTGGCGCTCAACGGGCAGTTGCGGGAGAGCGGGGCCGTGAGGGTGCATCATGCCCTCAAGACCGGGAACGCGGCCGAGATCGACGCGTGCACGCGGACTATCCTCCGGCGTGTAGCAGGGCTCCGCACGGTCCGCGGGCCGCATCGCTTGTTCTCGGACGTGCCTTTCGCGCGCGCATGGTGGCGCGTGCACACTGTCCGGCGGATCGCCGAGGGCTGCTCAGCGGCAGAGCAAAAGCCGCTGCACGCCGTGCTCCGAACCAGTCCGGCGGATTACTGGGACCGCATCGTGAGCATGATCGTCTCGCGCGCGAGCGTGTACGGCTCGGTGGAGGTCCACGCCGCCCTGATCAAACAGCTGGCCGCTCAGGCCGGAAGGCACGCCGATATCAGCGTGCTCAAGATGTCAGGATTGACGACACTGCTCCGGCGCGTCAGCAACGTCGCCGCCGAGATCGAGTTGGCGGCTCTCGAGCCTGAGGAACTGGCCGTGATCTTCCGTGAACAGATGTCCGGCCTAGACCCACCCGCGTCAGAGTAGTTCGGGTCCCTTTCGCCTTCGCTCCAGGGTCATTGTGATTCGGCTTGCCGCTGGGTGACGGCGCATGGTGTCCTCGATGAGTCCGGCGAGGTTCGAGGCAAGTTGGCGCACCGGTGGTCTGACGGTCTGGTCGCCGGCGATTGTCTCCAGTGCGCCGTGGAGGTCGGCGGGTTCCGCTTGCCTCAAAGTCTCGCCAGCGCGGATGAGTGTGCGGACCCTGCTTCCGAGCAGGCCGCCGAGGGCCAGGTCCAGCTCGAGGTGGGCGCCCAGGGATGCGGTGGGGCCGCTCACGCTTGTGGTTCCGTCCGGCATCGCCTGTCCTCCGAAGGTAGCGCGTCGGGTGCTGGGGGTGGCCCCGGCCGCTTTCGGCCGAGGTGCACGAGGTCGTCGGCGCCAGCGTCGTCGAGGCGTCGAGCGAGGGTGTCGTTCCACGGGTCGATCCCCTTCCAGCGGTCATGCTCGTGGTGCCAGTCGGCGATTCGGTGGAGCTCCGCGGCGAGCTCCGGGTCATCGTCGCACCGCTTCACCTGCAGTTCGCCCTCGCAGTAGGCCAACACGATTCGGCGGAAGGGATTCACCCATTGGCCGAACCACGCGGCGTCGGCCCCGGTGTCGAGCTGTGCCCACTCGGTCGTTCCGGCCGGCGAGCACAGCTCCCAGTCGATCGCGTATCGGTCGTGGATGTCGTTGCACGGCGTGGTGATCGTCGTCATGGCGCATCGCTTTCTCGGCGTGGAATGTCAGCGGGCCGGGAGGGAGTCGTTGATGAGGGCGGGTTGGTGGCGGGCGTGGAGTCCGGCGTGGGTCTCTCCGTCGCTGGCGGTGCGCAGGGGACCCCCGTTGAAGGCGGCGTGTGCGAGTTCGCACGCGGACCCTCGACGCCGTCCGTGATGGCGTTCTGGCTCGGTTCAGGCTGCGGGGTCCGCGCTTGGCTGGGGGCGGGCGCCCGTCAGGCGCTGGCGGTGGTGTCGGGCACGTTGGCGGCCAGGGCGGCCTCGTAAAGGCTGCTCCAGGTAACGGAGTCGTCATCGGGCTCGAACCAGGGAGACGCTTCGCGGGCTCCCGTGGCGCCGACGTTGACCATCCGGACGCCGGTGCAGTGCCGGCAGCGCCGCAGCTCCGTATAGTGCCGGTGCGCGGCGGTGACGGCGGGCACCCGCAGCGGGCCTCGAAACGGCCGGCGCCCGAGGACAGAGCTCCGGCCATGGTCGCAGTTGCGAAACTGGGGCTCCGCGTGGCTCGCGACGATCAGGATGACGCGTTGCGCGTACCGGTTGGTCCACTGGATCGCGGAAACCGGCAGCGCCGGGCGGAAGCCGTGGAGCACCGCCATCCGCGCGAGCTCGGTGTGGGTGGGCTGATGGCGCAGGCTGCCCAGGAACTGCGCCTGGTTGTCGTAGATCTGCTGCAGCGACAGGTTGTCGGTGGAGGCCGGGGTCCTCGGTATCACACAGATCATGGTCGTTGGGGCGACCTCGAGTTCACGGGGCTGCGTCATTCGGTACGTCTCGTCGTGGCTGCGCCCATCACGGCGTCGGCCGTCACGGTGAAGTTCTGGTACTGGCGGCCGTTGCTGGTCCTCTCCTGCATGTTGAGGGTTCCCATGACGTTCACGGCCTGGCCCTGCTTGCACTTCGCGAGGGCCGCGGCCTGATTGCGGAACGCGATCACGTCCACGTACCAGGTCTGCTGGTCGCCCTCGTGGTTGGCTGGTGTCACGTTGCAGGCGATACGCGCGCGCGTGTATGGGTGTCCCCGTTCGGAGGTCTTCGCCTCGGGGTCGCGCACCAGCCGCCCGAACGCCGAGAGCTGCACGTTGGGTGTGAAGTGGCGCGGTTTCGCGTCCGTGCCGGTTTGCGGGCTTCCTTCTTCGGACATCGGTGTCCTCCTTTCGGTCGTGGATCGTAAACTGCGTGCTCGCGATCCCGGCGCTTGCGGGAGTCGTTTTCTGGCCGTGGGGTCAGCGCAGCGCGTTGCGGCGGCCGTCGAACAGGAGCCACGCGATCCACTCGAGCAGGTCGGTCACCGTCCTGTTGGTCTCGATGACGACGGCCGCCTCGGTCGGCATCTCGGGCTTGGCGTCCGGGTCGAACGTGCGCAGCTCGGGCGGGCCGATCGGCTTGCCGTCGTCGCCGAGCGCCACGTAGAGATGGAACATCTCCGCGGGGCTCTCCAGGTCGCAGTCGAGCGCGATCCGCAGCTCTCTCGGTTTCCGCGTCTGCGCGGCGCGCGGGGGCCAGCTCTGCCAGTGCGTGCGCCACCAGGTCCGCCGGATGGTCTGCAGCTCGGTGACGTGCCGCAGCCACTCGCAGTCGGTCGCGCGCAGGCGCTTTCCGTCGTGGACGGCCCAGCGTCCGGCGCCGTCGGTACCCGCGTCGGTCAGGTGGTCGCCCGGGGCGCTGCAACTTTCCGGCCACGTCTCGTTGAGCAGCCAGTCTTCGATCCGGCGGGCGTCCCATGCGCGCGTCAGCAGGGGAATGGTCTCGGGCGGGGGTCCGGGGTGCTCGAGGAGCAGCTCGTATCCGTTCGTGGCGTCGTTCATCGGCCCGTCCAGTCGCGCACTATCGCGCCGGGCCCATCCGGGGCGCCGCCGGCGTCCTCGATGCATCCGGCGCAGACGAGGACGCCCGCGGGGGAGTACGGGATGTAGTCGGCCTGGACGAGCAGCATGGTTCCGCATTCGACGCATCGCGAGCCGCTGATGGCCGCGCGCTCGTCCTCGTCGTCCACGCCGGCTTCGTCCAGCAGCGCCTCGATCTCGAGCTCGTCGCGCCGCCGCTGGGCTCGCCCAGCCGCATGTGCGGCGTTCCGCCAGTGGCGGCGGTCTATTCCGATCGTCTGGGGCATCCGTAGTGGTCTCCCCTCAGTGGGTCTCGTGGCGGACGAGGACGGGGTAGGCGTCGAGGACCCGGCCGAGCGTGGCCGCGTCGGGGACGAACACGCGCGCCCGGTACTGGACGATCTCCGTCAGGCACCCGAGCGTCTTCAGCCGCGCCACGATCTCCGGGTTGCGGTGCTCGATCTCGGCCCGTACGGTTCCCATGTGGCGGCGGCCGGCGAGCACCAGGTCGCCGTCGAGCAGGTACTTCGACCGGCGGGCCATGAGCTCCGCCATCCGCTCGCCGGGGGTCATCTTCGGGACGTCGGATCTGCCGAGGCTGAGCTTCATGCGCACGGCGTCCATCTGGCCGGCCGTCAGGACCCTGCCGATCAGGCTCGTTCCGCAGTCGGTCGTGAGGCGGTAGACGCGGACGTCGGTTCCCGGGAGCTTCTTCCAGATCGGCAGCAGCACCCCCGTCACGAGCCAGAAGCGGGACTCGCGGAACTCCGGCAGCGCCGCGCACTGTTCGACCCACGCCGTGCGCCACTCGTCAATCTCGATCGGCTTCCATCCGGTCTTGAGGTTCTCCAGGGGCTGTGTCCGGCGGCTGGCGGGCTGGATGATGCGCCGGCGCTTCTGGATCGTGCCGTCCTCCAGCGTTTGCGAGGGCGCCGCCGTGCAGAGGGCGACGTTGCCGGATCGCGTGTTCCGCAGCAGCACGGCCCCGGTTCCCGGGGCGGCGTTCTCCGCCGCGTAGATCTCGAGGGCCGTGCCGACGGTGGTCGGCCTCAGCCGGTCGCGCCGGAGTATCTCGACGAGGTGGACGAGGGCCCCGCCGGGCGCCTCGGCCGTCTCGGTGGCCACCAGCTCCAGACCGGCCGCGGTGATGCGTTCGACGCCGCGGTTGTACGTGCCGGCCTGGATCGCGCCTTCGATGTTGGCGTCGACGAGCTGCTCGAGGTGCGCGAACAGGTGGTTCTGCTCGTCGATCTCGAGCGCCAGCAGGCGGTTGAGGAACGTGTGCATGGGCGGGAGGTCGGTCAGGAGCTGGCCCTCGCTGTCGGTGATCGACAGTCCCGTCTCCTCCTCGAAGGTGTCCGCCGACCAGTCCTCGATGCGGCCGGCGTACAGGTCGCGGTAGAAGGCGCGGAGGGCCGCCGTGGCGTACTCGGACTCGAAGTTGTCGCACTCGCGGAAGAGCGCCGCGTTGTCGTCGCCCATCCCGCTCTGCGAGTCCTTCTGCCCGCGCGTGATTGCCCCGAGGCTGTGGATGCGCCGCGCGATCGTGGAGGTGAACCGCCGCTCGCCTTTCACGTTGGTGGTGACGGGCGAGAACAGCGGCGCGCTCTTCTGGCGGGTGCGGTGCGTTCGGCCGAGGCCCTGGATCGCCTGGTTCGCCTGCCAGCCGGCCTCGAGCAGGTAGTGGTGGCGGCGCTTCGTGTTGGCGCACGCCAGGTCGGCGTGGTAGGAGCGCCCCGTGTTGCCGGCTCCGGAGAAGACGAGCGTGCGCTTCTTGCCGTCCATGAACGCCTGGGTTTCGTGGAGGTTCGCGCTGGCGGGCCGGTTGCGGACGGCGAGCCGGTCGCCGCGGCCGTCGTCGCAGATCCGGAGCACGCGGCGGGAGCGTCCGGTGACCTCGGCGACGTCGTCGTGCCCGAAGTGGTGGAGGATCTGGTCCAGGGCCGCGCCGATCGGGGGCATGCTCGCGAGCTTCTCGACGAGGGCGTCCCGCAGGTCGACGGCTTCCTGGGACAGCACGGGGTTGCCGTTCTGGTCGCGGGCCGGGCGCGTGTGGCGGTTGCCCTCGTCGTCTTCGTACTCCTCGTGGAGGTTCACGGGGAACGCGTGCATCAGGTAGTCGAGCACGTACTCCCTCGGCGTGAGGTCGATGCTGAGGTCGTCCCACTCGCTGGTCGGGATCTGCGAGATTCGGCGCTCGGTGAGGGCCTCCCCGGTCGAGACGATCTGCACCACGGGCGCGAAGTCGTTGCGGAGGTCTTCCTCGATCGACGCGATCAGCGTCGGGCACTTCATCGAGGTCAGCAGGTGCGAGAAGAAGCGCTGCTTGGCGAGCTCGAACGCGGAGCGCGCTGCGGCCTTGGCGCGGGCGTTGCAGACGTCGCCGGTGTCTATGCCGGTCGCCTCGAGCGCGGCCCCGAGGTTGTGGTGGATGATCTTGAAGGCCCTCGCGTACTCGTTGTAGATGGCCGTCTGCTCGGGGGTGAGCCCGTGCTCGACGATGTCGACCTCGACGCCGGTGTAGGACAGCGCCCGGGCCTGGTACCGCCCGAGCGCCTTGCAGTCCCGGGCGACCACCTCGAGCGCGGCCACCCCGCCCGCGTCCATCGCCTGCACGAAGTCGGTCCGGGCCGGGAAGGGCGTCTCGGGCGTGCCCCACAGGCCGAGCCGGCTCGCGTAGCAGAGGCCGTCGATCGTGCTGGCGCCGGTGGCCGACACGTACACGATGCGTGCCTGCGGGAGGGCGTTCTGCAGCCGCACGCCGGCCCGTCCCTGCTGGCTGGGCGCGATCGCGCCGCGCGCGCCCTTCCCGCCGGCGGCCCCCGACAGCGCGTGCGACTCGTCGAAGACGATCACGCCGTCCCAGGCATGCCGCGCTTCTTCGTCCAGGTTGCCGGCGAGCCACTCGATGATCTGCTCGAGCCTGGACGGGTTGTCGCCGCGGCCGACGGACCGCAGCGTCGCGTAGGTCGAGAACAGGATTCCCGTGGCCCGGTCGATGGGGTCCTTCTGCCGCCACTTGTTGACGGGCGCGACGTCGCCCGCGCGTCCACCGAGGGCCGTCCAGTCGCGTTGGGCGTCCTCGATGAGCTTGTCGGAGGCCGACAGCCAGAGCGCTCTGCGGCTCCCCTGCAGCCAGCGGTCGAGAATGATCCCGGCGACCTGCCGCCCTTTCCCTGTTCCTGTGCCGTCGCCGAGCATCCAGCCGCGGCGCATCGAGGTCGGCCTGCTCCACGTGATGTTGCTCTCGGCGGCCGGGTCCCGGCGTGAGACGTCCGTGGCCTGCGGGCCGTTGGGGCCGAGGTAGCGCACGGTGTCGTAGTCGCTGTCGATCGAGTACTGCCCGGGCAGGTCGGCGGAGTGCACCTCGGCCGCGAGCACGATGCTCTCGAGCTGGGCGTCGGACAGCGTTCCGTCGGTGACGAGGCGCGCCGGCAGGACCGGTCGCGTGGTGGGGCGGCGGTGGTCGACGGCGCTCATCGCCGCCGACTGCACCAGTGTCGTGGGGTGGCGCTTGGCGCTGTCGATGATCACCACCGAGGGCGTCCACGGGTGGTACGGCCGGTCGTCGTCGATGACGGCGGCGTCGCTGGTGCGCCGGCTGGTGTAGGCGAGCGGTTGGGCGTCCCGCCAGCGTGTCCGCTGCGCGGGTTCGTCGCGTGGCGCGGCCTTCCGCGACTTGGCGCGGCCGCGCGCGGCGGCGCCGACGCTCCTTTTCGGGGCGGGAGCCACGTTCTGGAGGGGCAGGCGCGGCGGCAGGGCGTCGAGCGCCGCGGTGAGCAGGTCCTCCGCGCTCGCGGCGGGCTGGGCGATGGTGACGGTCCCCCGGGTCGTCTCGCCGGGTTTCTCGAGGACGGTGAGGCGGGTCTCGTACGTGGTCCCGCGGCTGCGATACAGCCGCCCCGCGATGGGGCTGGTGAAGAGCACGTCCGGCGCGGGCTGGCGGCGCGGGAACGCGCGGGGCCAGCCGCTGGTGGAGGGGTCGCAGTTGGCCGAGGTGATAGCGACCAGGCGTCCGCCGGGGCGAAGCGCCCGGTACGCGGCTGCCACGTGGCGCAGGTCGGTTCCGCTCGCGAGCTTCGAGGAGCCGGCCGATCGGGAGAACGGCGGGTTCATGACGACGACGCTCGGCTGCAGCTCCGGCAACAGGTCTGCGATGTTCTCGGCGTCGTGGCGGCTCACATCGGCGCTGGGGAACGCCAGGTGCAGCAGGCCGGCGCGGGTGCTCGCGAGCTCGTTGAGCGCCAGGCGTCCGCCGGCGGCGGTGTCCAGGCCGAGCGCGGCCGCGACGGCGAGCGTGCCGGTGCCGGCTGACGGCTCGAGCACGACGTCGCGGGCCGTTACGCCCGCGCAGGCGGCGACGCACCAGGCGAGCTCGAGCGGCGTGGAGAACTGCTGGAAGCGCTGCTGCACGTCGTCGCGGCGCGTCTGAGGCGGTTCGAGGAGGGCGATTCGCGCGATGAAGGGCAGCACGCCGGCCGGGTTGGCAGCCTGGGCGATCATGGGGGGCCCGAACCGGCGCAGCAGCAGCGTGGTCGCCACTTCGCTCGCCTCGTACGCCTGTTTCCACAGCCAGGCTCCGTCGGCGTCCGTGCCGCCGAACGCGGCGGTCATGGCGTCTCGTAGCGCCCGGGCGTCGATTGCGCGGCCTTCCTCCAGCCGGCGCAGGAGCGAGGCGCCGGCGCTGAAGATGCGCTGCGCGGTTTCGGACGCCGTAGCGTCCGGTGGTCGTAGCGGTACGTGCACGGTTGGTTTCTCCAGATCGGGTCGCCCGAACGGCCGGCGTTGGGGCCGGCCCCCGGGCGGCCGGTGAGATCAGTGGTCCATCAGTTGTTCATCCAGGTGGGGAGCTCGGCGGCGGGCGCGATGTCGGAGGGGCCGGACTCGGCGGCGGGCGCGCGGGCGGGCTCGAATCCGGGCGGCGCCCAGCGGAGCGCGCGCTGGCGGGCGTCGTCGGCGAGCTTGAGCGACGCGGGCGGCGGGTTCTTGCCGAAGGCGTCGGCCATGGCCTTCGCGAGGGTCTCTTTCCGGTCGGTCTCGTGGGCTTCGGCCCACTGCTCCCCCAGCGTCTCGCCGGCGATCGCGAGCATCTCCCGGCGTCCCATGCGGCGCCAGAAGTGCTCGAGGTCGGGGCGGTACAGCTCGTGGAACGGGATATCGAGGGCGTCGACGACGGCCTCGGTTTCCGGGCGCGCGTCGGGGTCGAAGGCGAGCTGCGGCGTGAGCGCCCGGGCGACGGCCGCCGCGAACAGCCTGTGCCGTTCCTTGGGCTTGAGCGCGCGGAACTGGAGGAACCGGTCCCGCGGGGTCGGGGCCTGCAGCCAGTCGAGCTTCAGGTAGCCGGCCTCCGCGGCCAGCATGCACGCCCCGGGGCTACTCTGCGCGACGGCTTCCCCCTCGTCAGGGTCGACGCCTTCCGGCACGTCCCGCGTGGCGGTGATCTCGATCGCCAGGGGGCCGTCCGGCTTCCGGCCGAAGACGGCCGAGGCCATCTGGTACGCGGCGAGGTCGAAGGCGAGCTCCAGGTCGCACTGCAGGCACGCCTTGACGATGCCGGTGCGGATCAGGCGCAGATCGTCGGCCAGGCCCAGCCGAAGGCCCGCGTCCTGGGTCGCCGCGGCGCGCTCGTCAGGCTCGGCATGGTCGTACTGCGGCGGGCGGTATCCGCCGCCGGGAGGAGGCGACGCCGCTCGGCCGCGGTCCGGGGCGGGCGTCGGGTGGTCCCGCTCGTCGTTGCGCGTTCCCGCGGCGGCAGGTGCGGGGGGCGCCGGCGGCGGGCTCGGGTCCGCCTCTGCGCCGTCCGTGCTGTCGGCAGGGGCCGCGGCCTCGGCGGTCGGGTTGGGGGTGTTGGTGGCTTGGCCCGGCGCCGGTGGTGCGGGCACGAGGTGTTCGTCCTGCCGGCGCACCAGGCCCCTGTGGATGAGCAGGTCGCCGTCGTCGCCGATCGTCACGATGCATCCGGAGCAGGCCATCAGCTCGGCGCTGTACGACTCGTGCGAGTGCATCTCGTCGTCGAGGGCCTCGGCGTCGGTCTCGAGCTTCTCGATCTCGGCAGTGAGGCGCTCACGCTCGGCCGCGTTGGCGGGGGCGTCGCCGAGGCCGTAGGCCGCCTGCTTGAGCCGGTCGATCTCGGCCGTCAGCTTCGCGAGGCGCGCGTTCTCGGCATCGGTCGGGGGCTCGGGCTTGCCCTTGACGCGCCCGAACTGGCGGGTCACGTCCCATGGGGCCTCGAGGATCGTGTCGATCCAGCGCCAGCCGTCGCCGATCTCGCGCCGCGCGCTCTGCAGCTTCTTGGAGGCGAGCTCGCTGAGGAGCTTGACGTCGCAGATCAGCACGCTCCGGTCGTCTTCGGCGGCGAACAGGTCCTCCTCGACGGTCCCGCCGGCGGCCTTGTACGCCTTCAGGCCGACGAACCGGGCCAGGGCGGATGCCGCGGACACGAGGTTGCGCTGCAGCTCGTTGCGGATCCAGCCGGCGGTCGGCGCGTATCCGTTGTGGCTCTGCATCTTGTTCCAGACGTCGAGCTGGCGGGCGCGGTCCGGCGTCGCCGCGAACGCTTCGAGCAGTTCGAGCGTCAGGCGGTCCTCACGCGCCTCCGAGAGGATCTGGGGGGCGACGGCGCCGAGGCGCAGCCGCCGTTGCACCCTCCGGGCGGTCAGGCCGAAGCGGTTGGCGATTTCGCGGACGCTCAGGCCGCGCTCGAGCAGCTTGTGGAAGGCCGTGAACTGGTCGACCGGGTGCATGTTCACGCGCACCATGTTCTCGGCCGCGCTGATCTCTTCGTCGATCGCGTCGTCGGGGATCACCCGGCACGGTATCGGCGTCGTGGTGCGGAACCTGCTCTGGCGCTTCTTGGCCAGCGTCCGGAGGGCCTGCAGCCGCCGGCCACCTCCGACGACCCGGAAGGTCTTCCGGTCGTCGTGGGCACGCACCACGAGGTTCTCGAGGAGCCCGTGCGCCTCCAGGGACGCTTCGAGCTCGCGCATGGCCTCCGCCGGCGCCGCCGTCGTGCGCGCGTTGCGCCCGGACGGCTCCAGGGCCCGGAGGGGTATCAACCGGATTTCCGTGTTCTGTGGCATGTCAGTTCCTTCCGTACGCCCGGGCGCGGCGGATTCCGATGTCCAGGCATCGGTGGGCGTGGACCGTGGCGGTCATCATGACCAGGTCTCCGGGAACGTTCGCGTGGCTGAAGGCCCGCTCGGCCGCACGTACCTGTTCGGCCAGGGCGGCGAGGTTCGCGGGCACGGTCGTGGCGGGTGTGGGTGGCACAGCGGCCGTGGCCGCGGTCAACAGCCGTGCGGCTTCGGCGGGGCTGGCGTCTCCGGTCTCGAGCTCGCGGGCGAGCTGCCGGCAGACGTGGGTCAACGGCTCGGCGCCGCGCGCGATGGCGTCGGCGAGCCATGCGGTCAGGTGGTCATCCACCGTTCGTGTGGTCTTCATGCGTTCGTTGCTCCTAGCCCTTCGGGGCTCACGTGCCCGTGCGGTGCGGGATGGCGGGCGGGTTCGGTCCGCTTCGGCGGGGTCAGCTTCGGCTGGCGTCGATCGCCTTCTCGAGGGCGGCGATCATCGTGGCGTGGCGGGTATCGTCGTTGAAGGAGGAGACGATGGCCTCGAGCTGGGCGGCGCCGTCCGTGGAGTCGGGGCCGGTGCCGGGGTCCGCGTTGGGGTAGCGGCCGGCGGCTCATGCGACGGGGCGGAGGGCCGCCTCCAGGGCGTCGGGCCGGTCGCTGGCGACGTCGCCCATCCTTGCGGTCCGCGCGCGCCGCAGCGCGGCCATCAGGCCGCAGGCGCATCGGCCAGGGAGAATCCGGGCCCTCGTCACGACGCCGCCTGCTTCCGCGCAGGGCCGTCCCACGCGGGCAGCCCCGGCATGGCCCACTGTTCGACGCGCTCGCGCGCCTCGGCGTCGAGTGCGGCCCGCCCCTGCGGGTCGTCTCCGAACACGGCGGCCATGTCGGCGGCGAGCTGCCCCTTCTTGTGGTTCCGGCGGGCCTTCGCCCACTCCTTGCCGAGGACGGTCTCCGCGATCTCGAGCATCCGGCCGCGGGTCAGCCGCTTCCAGAAGTACTTCTCGGTGGGCCGGACGGCCTTGGCGAAGTCGATGTCGAGGAGCTCGACCACGCGTTCCCCGATCGGCAGCGCGCGGTGCTGGTTGGCCGCCAGGTTGTAGAGCGCGGCCGAGACGGCGCGGGCGAAGAGGTCGTGCTTCTCGGCGTCGGGGAGGGCCCGGAACGCGTCGAAGTGCTTCAGGTCGTCGCCGAGCTTCATCCAGCGGCCGGCCGGCGGGTTGTGGAGCTTCTCGCCGGGATTCGCGGCGGCGAAGTCGTTCTCGCTGTTGCGGCTGATCGGGCGCAGGCTGGTGCGGACGAGGCGGATGTCGGCGGGGCGCTCGGTGCCGCGCGTCGATGTGTCCATCACCAGGAGGTACGCCGCGAGGTCGAACGCGACGTCGAAGCGTTTGGCCAGCGCGGCGCGAACGATGCCCGTGCGGATCGCGGCGAGGTCGTCGATGACGGCCGTGCTCAGGCCCGCGGCCTTGGCGTGCGCCGCCTCGGGGCTCTGGTGGTTCCGCGTGGTGCGGGTCGTCCACGGCTCCTCGAATCGCTCCTCGAAGGCGGCCGCCGGCGCGGCGGGCTCTGTCTCGCCGTCCGCGGGCTTCGCGCCGGCCGCCTCGGGGGTGTTCGCCGGGGCGTCGGCCGCGGCCTTCTTCTCGGCGGTCTTCTTCGGTTTCGGCGGCACGTCCTCCGGGAGCACAAGGCCCGTGATCACGTCCGTCCGTGCGCCCTTGAGGGTGACGATGCATCCGGCGATGCGCATGTCCTCGGGCCGGTACTTCGTGCGGGCGGCGATGCGCGCCTCGAGCTTCTCGTGCTTGGCGTTCAGCTCCTGGCCCCGGGCGTACGCGGCGCCCTGCTCGGCCGGGTCCATCGGCGGGCTGTCGGCGATGTCCTGCATCCGGTCGCCGAGCTCGTCGAGGCGCTTCCGCTCGGCCGCGGTCGGCGTTCCGGGCACGCCGCGCAGCTTGTGCAGCGTGTGGATCCGGTCCCAGTCGGGGTCGATCTGGATCTCGACCCACTTCCACCGCTTCGCCAGGCGGTCGGCGGTCTTCTTCAGCTCGGTCTCGGCCAGCTTCACGAGCAGGCCGCGGTCGAGCAGGTACACCGCCTCGTCGTCGAACTGGCTGAACAGGTCGCGTTGCACGCGGCCGCCGGCCTTCTCGTACGCCTCGAGCCCGACGAACGAGGCGAGTCCGCTGCTGCCGATCACCGCGCCCTCCGTGAGCTGCTGGCGGATGTGCTCGGGCCACGTCGTCCCGCCGCTGCGGGCCTTCGCCCAGACGTCGAGCTGCGCCTTGCGGTCGTCGGTGACGGTGAAGGCCATCAGGGTGTGGAGGTTCATCTCGCCGTTGCGGAACGCGGCCAGCAGCTCCGGGGCCACCGTCCCGAGCCGCATCACCTTCGTGACCTGCCGCTCGCTGACGCCGGCCCGCGACGCGATCTCGGCCGCCGTCATGCCCTTGGCCCGCAGCCGCGCGTACGCCTCGTACTGGTCCGCCGGGTGCATCGCGGCCCGCTTCTCGTTCTCGTGGAGGGACACCTCGGCGGGGTCGGCGCTGCCGTTGTAGATGCGGCACGGCGCGACGTACCCGGCGCGGATCTCTCCGGCCTTGGCGAGCTGCTGCAGGGCGGCCAGCCGCCGGCCGCCGGCGACCACGGCGAAGGTGTCGTCGCCGTTGGGGACCACGAGGAGGCTCTCGAGGACGCCCAACGACAGGATGCTCGCCTGCAGCTCCTTGTCGTCCTGCGGGTCGGCGCTCGTCGTGCGCACGTTGGCCGACGACAGCGTCAGGCGGTCCAGGGGGATGTTCCGGTTCGTGAGTTTCGTCATTCCGTGTCTCTCGTTTCGAGCTCGTTCAGGAAGGCCCTCGCGGCGCCGGCCAGATCGAGGGCGGCGTCGTGCGTCTTGGAGACCGAGTAGCAGCGTTCGTCGTCGAACAGCGCCCGTTCCGCCTGTTCGACGGCGGCCCGCAGCGCGGCCTCGGCGGTGCCCGCGGCCGGGGTTGGCGCCGCGCCCGAGTCGGCGGGTCCGGCGAAGCGGCCTGCGGCGTGCCTCGCCCGCTCCCTGACGGGGCCCTTCCATTCGGGGTCGCCGCCGCGGGCGGGGCTCACGTGTCTGGTCAGGCAGTCGAGCGTGTTGGTCCAGCGGGCCCGCAGGCGGTCGAGGAGGGCGTCGCGGGCGTCGCGGGCGTCGCGGTCGGCGGGGCGTGTCGGGGAGGGTCCGTCGAGCACGTACTGGTGGGTCGCCGCGGCCAGGGCCAGTTCCTTCTTGAGGTACTGGCGCCTGGTGATGAGGTCGAGTGGAGTCATGCTGCTCGTGCTCCGGGTCGTCTCATGCGCCGGACGAGGCGCTCGATGGGCTCCGTCGTCCACCTGGCGGCTTCCAGGCCGACGTCGGGCTGGGTCGCGGCCCACGCGGCGGCCGCTCGCAGCACGTGGCCGTGACACGCCAGCGGGGCGCACCAGCACACCAGCGGGCGGCCGTCGAGCTCCGCGAGCTCTGCGCGCGTCACCCTGCCGGTGCGCAGCCTGTGGACGAGGTCCGTGCGGTACAGGGCGATGACGCGCAGCCGTTCTCCCTCGTGGCGCAGCCGGAAGGGGTTGCCCCACTTCGAGGGGCGGCCGATGTAGACCTGGTGCGGCCTGGGCCGGTCGGTGCGGCGGTTCAGGATCATCGTCGGGCCTTCGGGCGCGTGCGGCGGGTGACGCCGCGGCGGTCGGTGCGGTAGGTGGCCCGGCGCTGGAGGCGCCGGCACTCCGCCCGGGCGCTCCACTTGGCGGGCGGCTCGGCGGGCTGCCGGGCGAGCAGGCTGGACGCGAGGGCGCACTGCGCCCTGGACAGGCTTCTCAGCATGTGTGTTGTGTCTCCTTTCCGGGAGGGACGTGCGTCCCGCGGGGTGCGGGCTGGCTTGCGCGGTGCCGGCGGGGCGCGGCTAGCGGCCGGGGGCGGCTGGCGGGATTACGGCCATTCGCAGTTCGGGCATTCGGGCGGGCGGCCCATCCGCAGGGGCGACTCGGGGTCATGGACGGTCATGCGCTTGAGGCGGTCGCACCAGACGCAGCGCACTTGCCCTTCCTCGTCGTAGAACGCCGCGGCCCGGTACGGCACGGGCAGCGCGGTCTCGGCAATGACGGCGTCGGGTTGTTTCAGCACGATTTGGGCGATGCAGTTCCTCGCGTCGATGCTCGTCCTGACCGCGGCGTCATCGCTCCACGCGCTGCGCACGAGTGGTCTGGCGGCGGGGTCGATGTCGATGTGGGCCCAGGCCCGCTCGAGGCCGGAGTCGTCGACGTGTCCGTACGCCAGCGCGACCCGCCGGCGGGTGCCATGGCCGGCGTGCCACGCCCGGGCGACGAGCCGTTCGAGCGGCTGGCTCTCGGTCCGGGTCAGGTCGAGCTTCACGTCGAGCAGCACCTCGTACGTGCTCTCTCCTGCCGGCAGCCGCAGGTGCTCCTTCGCCAGTGTGACGCGCCGGACGAGGGTGTCGCTCCCGCCGGTGCGGAACGCCTCGTACGCCCGCATGGTCCCCGCGATCCCGCGGTACTCGACGAGTTCCCGGGTTCGGTCCGTACACGTCACGACGTCGAACCCCTCGAGCCGCAGGCGCCTGAGTTCCGCGTCGCACAGCTCGATTGGCCAGTCGGGGCTTTCCGGGTCGTCGCCGTTCGCGATGTAGACGGCCCACTCGTCGGGCAGCCACACCGTGCGGGTGCTGCTGTAGGGCGCTCTCGCTACCGGTTGCTGGTCGGCGGTCATGCCGGGGCCGTCGCGGTCTGTTTCCTGATCCATTCACGCATCCCTTCGAGGTCGGCCCCGCGTGTGCGCCAGACGTCCCATGGGTCGCGTGGGGCCGCCGCCGGGAGCATGGCGGCAGGCCCGTCTGCTGTGCCGAATTCGGTTGCGGGCTCGACGCCCGCTTGCCGGGAGGTCCCGGTCGGCGATCACCGTGGCGGGGTTCCCGACAGGCGGGGAGCCACTGGCCGGAGCGTGCCGGTCATCGGCGTCGTCGTCGGCCGGTGGTGAGCCTGCTACACCACGTCGGCTCAGAAACGCTCGACATCGAGGTCGGGAGGGCTCACCGCGATCCAGGGGCTGAGCCGGTCGGCGACGTGCATGACGAGCACGACGTCGTTCAGGGAGGCGTTCGACCGGGCGGCCTGGACACGGAGGAACCGGTCGAGGGGCCGGCCGCCGTCGGTGGCGGGTCCGGTGAGGGTCACGATCAGTCCGGTGCGGAGCGCGATCAGGGTTCTCGCGCGGCTTCCGGCCGGCAGCTTCGCGATCACGGCCTCGCGCCGCGGGTTCCGCGGGTCGCTGGGCGACGCCGGGGCCGCGAGCCAGTCGCGCAGGCGCTCGTACGGCGTTCCCTGGCGTATCCCGATCGCCGGGCGGTCGGGCTCGGGCGGCGCGCTGATCGCGACGATCGCGCGGTCTGTCGCTCCGGCGGCGCGGTAGCGGATCGCGTCCTTCCTCCAGCGGTCGGCCTCGCCACGCGACTGCGCGAGGCCCATCCTCGAGTGGCCGCGGCGGGTGATCACGGCTACGCGGGTCGCCGCCGTCAGAGCCATCGGCACACCAGCCGGCGGTCCGGGTGTTGGCTCAGACGGGCGCGGCGGCGGGGCGCGCGCGGGATGTCGGCGCGGCGGCTGGCCTTCGGGATCCCCCGGCGAATCGTCTCGGCGATCCACGCCGTCACTGCGTCGGCCGCCGCGGCGTCGCCGCCGTAGCCCCCCGCGATGGCGCATTCGATGATGTGGACGTCGAGGGGGCCGTCGGCCTGGTCGGCCATGGCGGTGCTCACAGCCGTCTCGTCGAGCTCCCGGGCGAAGTGGGCGATCGCGGGCTCGTCCAGATAGGCGGCCACGGACCGCGGATCCGTCCCTGCGAGTCCCCTCGCCGGGCGCAGCCGAGCGTCGGGCCACACCAGCCAGTGGCGCGTCGGCGCCGGCCCTACGCTGCGGACCAGGCTCCCGATCGCCACGGGCTGCGGCCGGGCCGGATCCAGGAGCATTCCCGTCCAGGGTAGCGGGCCGGCGATGACGTCGCTCAGCACGAGGGCGGGCTCGGGTACCCACGGGTCCGGCGTCGCGTGCTGCACCCCGTGGGGGTCGGCGCCGGCCAGCTGCGCGAGTCGCCGCGGCGTGAGCCCGCGGGGTTTCACCCGGGTGTTCCTGAGCGGTCGTCCGGCGCGGTGGATCGCGTAGTCTTCGGGGTGCGTGGGCGCACTGGGATGCAGTCCGAACATGGTTCGATACTCCTTTCGGGTCAGATGTGCCGGGGCTTCAGGCGGTTCCGGTTCGCCGAGGTCCTCGCCCGGGGGCGGGCTCGGGTCTGCTAGAGCGGGGGCTGCGGTGCGGGGCGGCGGCGCCGTTCTCGGGCGATGTCGCGTGGGCGGGCGCCTTCGGCGGAAGGCTCGGCGCTACGGATGGCGATGGCCGGCAGTCCGGCGCGGGCGAGGGCGTTGACGATCGTCCGGGCCATGCGCAGAGCTTGGTCCAGCTCGCTCCATCGGCCAGACGGCGAAGAGCAACAGAGAAGAACCGGCGTTAGTGAGAGGCACGGTCGACGGCGTGAACGCCAACGGCGACGCGCCCTCCTGTCCGGTTCACTCAACCGCATACCCAAGTGCTCTTGCGTTTTCGCGAACCCGAGTGTCCCGTGTCACGACCACGACCAGCGGCGGTGGCTCGTCAATCATCTCCATTGTCGCCAAGTGCACGGCGTCGAGCGTACGAATTGGCTCGATTGGAAACGGTCTACGGACGCGAGCGAGAACCGTGTCTGTGACACCGACTACGTAACAGCGAAGCTCGAAACGACGGAGCGCGCCCACCGCCGCTCGCTCTTCGTCGGCCGTCAGCCGCGCCGTCGCACGCGCTCGAAGAATCGCCCGTGCGGTTTCGGCGATCGTCAACGCGGAAGTGACCTTCCGTCCTCGAGTACGGATCGATTCCAATGCGTTTGAGTCACGCTCGAGAAGCGCGGCGACCAGCGCGCTGGACTCGATGTATCGAACACCAGTGGTTTCCGCGGTCGAATGCGGCACTCTGGCTCTACGCGTCGCCACGATCGGCGTCAATTAACCCGGCGGCAGTTCCCGCCGGAAGCCCGATGTCCGGCCACCCCTCTGTCGGGTCACCGGCTTCGAGTGGTGGGCGAATCACTCCGGTGGCGACGAGCTCGTCGAAGCGCCTGGGCGTGCTTTTCGCCGTTGCACCTGGCTGGACAAGCTCCGCGACCACGCGGCCATGAGCCGTGATCGCAATGCGCTCGCCGGCCTCGATCCGGCGAATGTAGCGGCTCAGGTTGTCTTTGAGTTCGCGAATGCCTGCGGAGGTCACAGGACTTCCTTGAACGGCCGGAATCTCCATTGTCTCGTCAAGTTCAGGTCTTGATCGGTGTTGTTTCGCCATTTCGGATCCTCAACAGCCAGCGGTCACGCCCGACCTGCATGCTCGTCGGTCCGCAATGGAGTCTCGCCCGCAGATTATAGCCACATGTAGCCTCATTCACAAGATGTGCCGGGCTTTCGGCGGTTCCGGTTCGCCGAGGTCCCCGCCCAAGGGCGGGCTCGGGTCTGCTAGAGCGGGGGCTGCGGTGCGGCGCGGCGCCGTTGCTGCGCGGCGACGTCGCGTGGGCGGGTGCCTTCGGCGGAGGGCTCGGTGTCGCGGAGGGCGATGGCCGGCAGTCCGGCGCGGGCGAGGGCGTTGACGATCGTCCGGGCCACGCGCAGGGCCCGGTCCAGCTCCTGGGGGCTCGCGCCGCCGGTGAGCACGCCCAGCGGGTCGTGGCGCAGCCGGTCCTTCGTGGTCCACCCGGCCGCGCCGAGGAGCTGGTCGCGCTTCGGGCTGCCGGTCACGAAGAGCGCACGCTCTATCGTCGGGGGGTCGACGACCTGGTGCCGGCGGGCCGCAGCGCGCACGATGCGGCCGCTCGCTTCGGTCAACCGCAGCTTGCCGGACACGAGCTGGTCGACGGCGTCGTAGCGGCTCCGCGGACGGCGCTCGGGCGTCGGCTCGCCGGCGGCCTGTCCGGCCGGCTTGCGGGCTCGCTCCTCCTCGTCCTGGCGCAGGCCGTGCTCGACGCCGGTCGGCGCGCGCTCCAGGTCGCGGCAGCGCTCCATACGGATCCTGGCGATCGCGGCGCCGTCACGCACGGCCTGGTCGTATGCGTTCCAGTTTCCGCCGCACTCGACGACGGTGCGGGGTTTCGCCTGGAGCATTCTCGAGGCGTATTCGAGCGGCCTCTCCCGGCGGTCCCGGCCGGCGTCGCGCGGCGGCGGGGCCACCGTCGGGTGGCCGTGGCGGTTCGCCCAGGCCAGCGCCGCCCTGGATGCGCTACCGCCCGCGGCGATCAGCGCCACGGGACTGCGGCTCGCCGCGATCGCGTCGAGGTGGGCTTCGAGGTTCGGCGTCTCGCCGGCTCTCAGGTTCCCGGTCACCAGGACGCGGTGGTTCCCGGCGCCGGGCTCCGGCTCCGGCGCCCGGGCGCGCGTGTCCTCGAGGACGATGTCGGCGACGTCCGACGGCATGCCGCGGCCGCGCGCCGCGTCGAGACTGCGCTCGAGGCGGGGCAGCTCCCGGGTCCCGAGGTCCACGACCGGGATCCCGTGCCGGTCGGCCAGCCGGATCGCCATCCCGGTGCCGCCTCCGCCTTCTCCGTCGGGTGTCCAGCAGATGACCACGTCGCTCGGCGGGGAGCTCCCGGGCTCAGGCCCGAGCACTTGGTGCACGTTCCTCACCATGAGCTTCTGCACCGCGTCGCGGAGGACGTGCCAGGTCGGGTGGGATTGTCTCGCCAGGTCGCGGTTCGCCTGGTTGTTGATGCCGACGCGGGCGGTGGCGCCGTCGGTCGTGCGTCCCTTGAACCCGGGCCAGGGCAGCCATATCTCACGGGGACCCCTCCCGTGCTCCGCCCCGGCTTCGAACGCCGTGTCGGCGCCGTCGGCTGCTCCCGAGCGGAGCGTCCAGCCGTGGCGGGCCATCGCCCGGCCGATGCGCTCCATCGTGTCGAGGACCGCCTGTGGCGTCTGCCGTGAGCCGATCCCGGCGTAGACGCGGCTCGGCGGCGCCGCGGGCGCTGGCGCCGGCGGGGCAGGGGCGGCCCTGCCGCCCACGTGCCTCAGCCACGCTTCGGGTGTCTCGATCGCGGCCCGCGCCATCGAGAGGCCCATCCCGGCGACGATCGCGGCGGTCTTGGCCTGGCAGGCGACGGCCCCCGGCCGGTGGAACTGGTCCGTGAACCCGTCGTACCGCTGCAGGCGCTCCACGACGCCGTGCCCGCAATGCCGCAGCGCGCTGCGGGTCCACAGCCAGTCGTAGAAGGCGGACCCGGTCTCCGGCGGCCACTGCCTGCCTTCGTGCTGGAATCCCGCCAGCGGGCCCTGCCGGCGCCGCTCCCGGTCGTGGTGCTTCGCTTCGTACCCGGATCGGGACAGCCGTGTGTCGGGTCCGCCGTCCCCGTAGCACTTCGCGGCCTGGTAGACCGCCTCGACCGGGCGCCCGTGCGGGTCGCCGGCCGCGGACAGGTTCATCGCGCTGAGGTCGCGGCCGAGGCGGTCGGCGCTGCGGCTCGATATCTCGAGGGTGCGCCGCGGCCGGTCGTGTTCGACGGCGCTGTAGAACGGCGGGTGCGGTGCGGGTCGGAACCAGGTCATCGGTCCTCCCTTGTTCGGTCGCTCATCTCACTGCTCCCAGGCATCGTGAGCACACTTGGCGGTCGTCAACGAGGATGCGCCGGCCCGGGCAGCACGGGCAGCAGTCTCCGGGCGCGTGGCGGCCGCAGCAGGCGCACCACGTCAGGGTCCGTGTCACTGCTCGCGCTCCGGCGCCGCCGGCGTCTCGTCGGCGGGTGACGGTGATGAAGATCGCGCCCATGCTAGCTCAGTCTCCGCAGAAGCAGGACACGGCCTCGCTCGCTTCCCGTTCCTCGGACAGTTCGGCGAACGGCATCATGGGCGTGTTCTTCAGGTCCTCGTAGGTGTAGCGCATCAGGAACCGTGTCAGCTCCGGCTTGCGCACGGTTCGCGCGACGGACCGCCGGTAACGCTCCTGCTCGATCCACCAGGCGGCGCGCTCCGGGTGCTGGGTGATGAGCCGCATGAGCTTCCAGCGGCCCTTCAGGAAGCAGAGGTCGCAGTTCCCGAGGTCCCGGTGGATCTCCAGATCGAAGGGCTGCTCGGACCAGAACCGCTCGACGTCGCGGACCGAGACCTTCGCGTCGACGAGGGGGTAGACCGTCCGGCACTCCTCCCACAGGGCCTTGCCCCACCGTCGCGGCTCGTCGTGGCGGATGCCCAGGATCGAGTGCGGCCGTGGCCGCCACCAGCCGAGCCTGGTCCGCGCGAACCGGGCTGCGGTCTCCACCTTGAGGTCGGCCGTGCAGATGCGCTTGTGCGCGTTGGGCAGCAGCTTGTTCGCCCGGATCAGCATCGTGAACGGTTCCCCGCGCCTCGACGCCGTGTCGTAGTCGACCACCCTGTACGTGTTCCTGGGATCGCGGATGCCGCCTCGGGCGTCGGCGCGGTACACGTATTCGACCCACGCGATCGGCACCTGCCACCGGCGCTGAATCTCGCGGATGAACGCGAGCGTCTTCTCGTGCTCCTTGCCGGTGTTCGCGAAGACGGCCCGGACGTTGGCCGGCAGCCGGCCGTCGTAGGCGTCGAGCACCCGGTACAGCAGCATCCCCGACGTGCGGCCGCCGGAGACGTGCAGGAGGTAGCGCAGGCCGCTTTGCGCGCACCGGTAGGGGTTTCCTCCGCTGGTCACGGTTTCGGGGTCGGGCGTGGGCGCACGGGGAGCCGTGCGCCGGGGTTTGGGCGCTGGACGGGTTCCGGACGGACCGGCGGTCCGCGTTCGCGGTCAGGGGTGTTGGGGGGATGGCCGTCCCGGTGGTTCGCCGGGGACGCTCGGGCGGGAGGGTGTGGCGCTCAGCGGTCCTGCCGCGCCGCCGCCGGGGGCTTCCAGATGTAGGCGCCGACCGTGCCCGCCATCGTGCGGTCCAGGGCGTCGAGGATGGCCTGCTCCGGCATGGCCCCGAGGTCCTCGAACCACCTCGATCCCACGTCGCAGAATTGGGCGTCGCGGCTCGCGGGGTCGAGCCCGAGGATCCGGCCGGCGACGTCGAGCATGCTGACCGCGCGTTCCGGCAGGTTGGAGGCCCTCGCCATGCGCAGAGGGGTCACGGCCGCCTCTTCCGGGCAGTCGAGGATCGCCAGCGCGGCCAGGCAGCCGACGCTTCCGCATCCGTCGGTTGTCTCTGGGTAGACGGTGGCCATGTTCACCGCGTCGTTGCGGCGCGCGGCAGGCCTCGGGCTGTGCTCGAGCAGCCCCGCCGGCGAGGCGGCATCGATGTGGGTGCCCAGCTCGCCTTCGTACCCGGGCAGTCGCTCGACGCGCTCCCGGAGCGTCGCGAGCCGGTCGCTGCGTCTCTCGATGTCGCTCACAGGCGTCCCATCTCCTTGAAGCTGCAGTAGCGGGTGTCGGCCAGGATCATGTGGTCGAGGACCTCGATTCCCATCAGGGCGCCGGCCTCGCGCAGCCGCGCCGTCAGGGCGACGTCTTCGCCGCTCGGGGTGGGGTCGCCGGAGGGGTGGTTGTGGAAGAGCACGATGGCGGCGGCGCGGTGCATCGCGGCGGTCCGGAAGACCTCTCGGGGATGGACGAGGCTCGCGTCCAGGGTCCCGGTCGACAGGATCTCGGTGCGGAGCACGCGGTGCTTGGTGCAGAGGCTGACGATGCCGAAGCGCTCCACGGGGCTGGCCCCGTAGCTGGGCAGCAGGAACTCGGCGACCTCCCGCGGCGTGCCGAAGCGCTTGCGGTCCGGCCGCGGCCGCGTGAGGGTCCGGCGGCCCAGCTCGACGCCGGCGACGACCATTGCGGCCCGGGCAGGCGTCATGCCCTTGATTCGCGCGAGATCGACGGTGCTCTCGTGCGCGAGCTGCTGCACGGTCCCGCACGCCTCGAGGAGGGCGCCGGCCGTCTGCACGCCGTTCGCGCCCACGAGGATGGCGAGCAGCTCCTCGTCGGCCAGCGCCCCTGAGCCGTGGAGGTCGAGCCGTTCGCGGGCCACCAGGCTGCTGCCCGCTCCGAGCGCGTTCGTCCTGTGTCCGGTCATGCGCGGCTCCGCTGGCGTGCGAGGTTCCGGCGCCACCGGCGCCGTGCGGCCCGCGATCGGGGCTTCTTCGAGTCGGGGCGCTCGATCGGCTCGTTGGCGAGCCACTCGGCCACGTCGCGCGCCGCGGCGTGGTCGCCGTGTCCCGCGAGCACGTGGCGCAGCGCCGCCTCCGGGCTTCGTCTCGCCGCGGCCCGCAGCTGCGTCACCGCGAGCTCACCATTCGCCGGGTGGTGGTCGATCCACTCGTCGTACATCACGGTCCCGGCGGGAGTCACGCGGTAGACGCGCCAGCCATGCGCGTCCGGCACGTCGGTCCGGGCGAGGACCGCGGACCCGATCGGCACGTACGGGGCCTGCTCGGGCCGGCCCCGCAGCGGGTTGCCGTACGCCGCTCCGGAGGGCGTTTCGGTCGCCTCCGCCGTGGACAGGCGGCGCGTCAGCACCGCTCCGACCTTGATTCGGGCCGTCCGCTCGCCGTCGTCGTGGCCATCGGGCTCCGGCCTGGCGTAGATCGGCCGCCCCGGCGCGTCTTCGCCGAACTCGGCCGCGAGTAGCAGCTCCGCTCGGGCCGGGACCTGCTGGGGGTCTAGCCGCACGTCGTTCATCGTTCCGCTCCTTTCCTGGGTCGTGGGGCCTCTCGCCCCGTCGTGCCGTTCGTCCCCTTGGCGCGCACAGCGCGGCAAAAAAAAAGCGCGCAAAGCGCGCGCGATTTTTCCCTTGCCGGCCGCCTGGGCGAAGGCGGCCGGAGGGGTGGACCGGGGGCACGGGGCAAGGGGTCGGGTCACATGATGGATCGATGGTACCAGCCCCCAGCCCCCCCCCTGTGCCCCCTACCGGGCCGGGTCTCCGGAGGTCGGGGGAGAGTGCGCCGACTGCGCGTCGTGGCGTCCGGCCCGCGGGAGGCGGTAGGGGCTGCTGCCGCGGCGCGTCTACCGGGGTGCGCTCGGCGCCAAGCGCCGCTACTTCGCCCACAAGCTGCCGCTCGCGCTCGGCGCCGAGCGCGCGACGTTCGTCTTCGTGCAGGCGGAGGATGCGACCGCGAGCACGGTCCGCACGTGGGGCAAGCAGGATGCCGGGCTGTGGGCGGCGCTGGCGGCAACCGGCCGCGCCGTCGAGGTCGTCGTCGTGGGCCGGGACCCGGACCGTCTTCGGAAGGCGGGGCGGGTGGTCGACGCCTGGACAAAGGTGTGGGAATGGCAAGCAGAAAAGGGACCTTTTGGCCACTTGAAAAGGGACCCCCATTTTTGAGTTGTGGTGGTCGTCGCGACGAGCGCTATTGCCGTGGCACCTCCTGTGTCGCGCGGGACGCCTGGTTGCGTGTGGCGACTTTGAGCCGGTAGCTGTCGCCGGCGGTCGTCAGCACGGTGGCGTGGTGCACGATCCGGTCGATGACCGCAGCGGCGGCCGTGGCATCGAGAAACACCTCGGACCAGCGAGCGAACGGTAGATTCGTGGTCACCACGAGGCTACGGCGCTCGTAGCGCTGACTGATGAAGCCGAACAGCAGGTCGGCGTCGGCCTTGTCGAACGGGACATGGCCCAGTTCATCGAGTAATGTTGAGCTTCACAATACCGGTCGCCTTCCTCAAAGTGCTTCAAGCCATTCAAGCACGGACGCGACATCGCGCCAGTCCGACCCGTCCACGATGTCCTGCGTGTCGGAGTTGTCGGTGTCCGTGAGCCCGTACTCCGCGCGCACCGCGTCAGACGCGACGACGTACCGGCCGGTCAAGAGCACCCGGCCCAGTTCCTCGGCCGTGTCCACGGCAAGCGCCTCCTCGCCATCTACAGTGATATTCCGGATCATGTCGACCACCCTTTCTCTTCGGGACAGGGTGTGCGTCCCCGCGCCCGGTACCCGTCCTCCTCCGCCGCCGTCCTCCGCTCCGCGGGCGCGATCAGCCGGCGTTGCGCGATCCCCCCTGTGCTGTGGGCGGCAGCCTGGCGGTCAAGAGCGTCGAGACATTGCGCGGCGACGAGCCGCCTCGGCTGCGGCTGATCTCCGCCAACCTAGCCTGCGAGCCCTATGCCTGCCTTGCCGATGAGGGACCAGATCGTCGGCACCGTGCCGTGAACCGTCAGGAGGATGTGAGGCACTGTGGGGTGCCTGTCGATGCATTCTTGTCCGCACAATATCCGTATGACAGAATGCCGAGGGATCAAATCGGAGGAACATTCATGGCGATCTCCGAAAACAACTCGGCACGCATTGAAGTTCGGACGACCCCTAACATGAAGGCGTTGTTTCAGCGGGCTGCGGCCTCGTCACACAAGAACGTCACGGAGTTTCTGCTCGAGGCAGGGATCAACGCCGCTGAGGACGCCCTGGTCGACCGGCGGATTTTCCGGCTCGACGATCACCAGTGGCAGGCCTTCCAGGCTATCCTCGACCGCCCGGTCGCCGACAAACCCCGCTTGAGTCGATTGCTTGCGGAGAAGAGCGTGCTGGAGTGACGCCGGGACAGGAGGGGTTGTCTCCAGTCGAGAAGCTCGACCCAACGCACGATGTCGATTCCTTCAAGTGCGGGAAAGAGCCACTCGATCGCTTTTTGAAGCGTTTCGCGCTGGCGAACCAGAAGGCCGACAGCGCCCGGACCTATGTCGCCTGCCGGGGATTGACGGTACTCGCCTACTACAGCCTTGCGGCGGGAGCGGTCGAACAATCCGACGCACCTCTCCGGGTCGGCAAGGGGCTGGCCCGGTACCCGATCCCGGTGATGCTCCTTGCCCGTCTCGCGGTCGACCTGACTTGGCAAGGACGAGGCCTGGGCAAGGCGCTCGTCAAGGACGCACTGCTCAGAACCGCCGCCGCCGACATCGCCGGTATTTGGGCACTTCTCTTCCATGCCAATGACGACGAGGCGCGGGGCTGGTACGAAGCCTTGGAGTTCGAATCGAGCCCCACGGATCCCTATCACCTGTTCTTGCTCATGAAGGACCTGCGGGCAATGTTGAGCGAATGAGCGAAGATCATCGGGACGATGATGACATGACGGATTACCCACAGAGATCCCGGAGGGACCAAGGGTATAATCCCCCGCCACTCTAGAAAAAGGTAACATCCCGGCACGCGAGTCTACTCCGTTGTTCAACTCGCCATGCCGGTCGACAAGACATGACAAGACACCAGGTGCGCGTCTGGACGAATGCGTCGGTACACCAACTACTGAAGAGCGTCGGCGAGTCTGATCCGGTCCGAGCGATCACTCGACGAGCTCGGGAAGTCGCGCTCGACGCAATGGACAAAGGGTGGACCGGTCCACCGTTCGATCCGTTGCAGCTAGCAGACCATCTTGGCATCGCGATATCTCCGAGGCACGATGTGCACGATGCACGTACTCTCCCTCGGCCAGCGGGCAGGGTGCTCGTCGAATTCAATCCAAACCGACCGAGTGCCCGAGTTCGCTACTCGATCGCGCACGAGATTGCTCATACGCTGTTTCCTGACTGCAGGGACCGGATCCGGCAGCGCAGTCTCCACAATGAGTTGCAAGGGGACGAATGGCAGCTTGAAGCCATCTGCAACGTTGGCGCTGCTGAACTCCTCATGCCCCTCGGGAGCCTGAAGTCCGCAAAGGACTCCGATCTAACGATCGAAGCGCTGTTGGCCCTTCGCAGGCAGTTCGAAGTGTCGATGGAGGCCCTTCTTATCCGAATCGTTCGGCTGACCGACGCTCCGGCGGCGATGTTTTGTGCGTCGCGTTTTGAGACTCGTCCACACAAGGGACGCTTTTTGTTGAGCTACACGATTGGGTCTCGGGGTTGGCCGGACATCACTTTCGACGACGATGCTCCGCCCTCGGACACGGTGCTCTCGGAGTGCACCGCCATCGGCTATACGGCGGCAGCAACTGAATCATGGGGACGAACACGTGTCCACGTAGAAGCAGTTGGTATTCCTCCGTACCCTGGCTCGCGTTTCCCGCGAGTTGTCGGAGTGGTGAAACCGATCGCTAAGCTCGCAGCCAACCGATCCCGCGCGGCGTCATTGAGATTTGTTCGGGGCGATGCGCTTGATCCGCGCGGACCCGGCCTGCGAATGGTCGTTCACATCGTCAACGACAAGACTCCCAATTGGGGTGGAAGAGGATTCGCCGAAGCCCTCAAGAAGCGCTGGCCGGCAGTGCAAGCTGACTTCAGGCAGATGATCGCTCAACATCGACATTCCTTGGCGCTCGGGAACGCTCGGATTTGCAGGTTACCGGAAGGGGTGCTAGTGGCATCAGTCGTTGCCCAAAAGGGATATGGTGAGTCGGTGAGCCCACGTATCCGCTATACAGCTCTACGCAAGGGTTTGGAAACCGTCGCCACAGCCGCGGCCCAAGAGGGTGCAACCGTACACATGCCAAGAATCGGAACAGGCCAAGGCAGAGGTTCATGGTCCGTGATCGAAGACATTCTTCAGGCCACGTTCGGCGAGAAACGTGTTTCAGTTACCATCTACGATTTACCGGGCGCGCCAATTCCCCCACGCCTGCCTCTACAGAAAGAATTGGCGCTCACGTGAAAGGCTGACAGCCGACTCGCGCATCAGCAGGCTGGCCAAGAGGCCTATTCCTGCGAGAACCACACCGTTAGCGAATATGGCCAAACGCATCATAGTCCTGTCGGGGCCCGTCGCCTCAGGCAAGACTACTCTCGGCGACGCTCTCGTTGAGCGGTATGGGTTCACGCTGCAAAAGACGCACGATCTCATTCGAGCCGCTCAACAGACTGAACTCGACCGTGGAGCCCTTCAGCTAGGCGGCGACGTGCTGGATCGCAAGACCCAGGGGCGTTGGGTCGCGGATGCGCTTGTTCGCACACTTCTGGATCTTCCGACAGACGTAACGATTCTCGTGGACTCCGTCCGCATCGAAGCGCAGGTTAAGGCCGTTCGGCAGGCCTTTGGTCCTCGCGTGACACATGTGCACCTGACCGCGTCCCTGCCAGAACTCACGCGTCGATATCGTAGAAGGCCGAAGCGACTCAAGGAATTGTCCTCGTACGAGAAGGTCCGCGCTAACGAGACGGAGCGGAACGTCGACGACCTGAAACACATTGCCGATGTCGTCGTCGATACACACCGGTCAACTCCTGACGATGTGGTCGTTCGCGTCGCGGCCCGGCTTGGCCTCTATGGCCGAAGCTATGACCGACTCGCAGACGTGCTCGTCGGGGGAGCGTACGGGAGCGAAGGCAAAGGACAGATCGCCGCGTACCTCGCTCCAGAATACGAAGTGCTGGTCCGAGTAGGAGGGCCGAACGCAGGACACACCGTGTACGAGGAACCAGAGCCGTTCACATTCCATCAGCTTCCGAGTGGCACCCAACGCAATCTGGAATCCCAACTTGTCCTTGGACCAGGTGCCGTGATTTCAGTCGACCGACTACTCGACGAGATCGCCACGTGCGAAGTATCGAAGGAGCGGCTAGCGATCGACCCGCAGGCAATGATTATCGAGATAACGGACCGCACGACAGAAAGAGCCTTGGTCGCCAAGATCGGTTCGACTGGTCAAGGCGTTGGCGCGGCGACAGTCAGAAAGATTCTTCGGACGAACGCTGTACCGCCTGTCCGGCTCGCCAAGGACGAACCCCAGTTGAAGGATTACATCAAGGAAACCCGACTCGTGCTCGACGACGCGTTCGCGGCCCGTCGACGTACTCTTCTTGAGGGAACACAGGGCACAGGGTTGTCCTTGCACCATGGTCACTATCCTTACGTGACGTCGCGCGATACGACCGTCAGTGGATGTCTTGCGGAGGCGGGGATTTCACCCAGTCGAGTCCGAAGGACTCTACTTGTGTGTAGAACGTATCCGATCAGAGTGGAGAGTCCAGCCGGAGGTGATTCAGGACCTATGACGAACGAGATTACGCTCAACGAGGTCGCGCGACGATCAGGTGTCCCGCTGAAAGAACTCAAGGCGAGAGAGCGGACATCGACTACCAAGCGGAAACGGAGGATCGCTGAGTTCGACTGGAATCTTTTCCGGCAAGCGGCCTCATTGAATGGACCGACAGACGTTGTTTTGACGTTCGCGGACTACCTCGGGATCAAGAACCGAGGGGCGCGGCGATTCGAGCAACTGAACGCCGACACGATTCAATTCGTCGAAGAACTTGAGCGCGTCGCAGCCGCTCCCGTTTCGCTGATCGCAACTCGCTTCAATTTTAGGAGCATTATAGACCGCCGCAACTGGTAGGCGTTCCTTAAACACACACCATGACAACGTTTCCTGTTGGCGTCGATCCCGACGTGATCGCTGACACTTATCCGCGCCTGTACCACCTGACACATGTCGACAATTGGGATCTGATTAGCCGCCTTGGGCTTCTCAGTACGTCTGCGCTGTTGGATCTCTTCGACATCCACGGCAACGTTCGTAGGCAACTTGAGAGCAGCAATCGGAGGGAACTTGTCCCATTGCGTAACAACGCCTACGGGGTAGCTATTCTACGAGATCAGAAACCCATGGATGACAGAGGGCTTGAGCGCGCTTTGACCGATGGCATGAGCCCTCGCGATTGGTACAAGCTGGTCAACCAACACGTATTCTTTTGGGTCGATCGAGAACGCGTGGACCGGCTGCTTGGAGCTCGGGCGTACCGTAACGAACGGCACGCCCTCCTCGTGGCTCGAACACAGGAGTTATTGGATCGGCACGCCGATCGAACGGTCCTATCACCCCTGAATACTGGAGCGACAAAGCCGATGCCCCATCCGAGGGGAAAGGACTGTTTTGTCCCGCTTGCATCGTATCCGTTCGCCTACTGGAGGAGAAAGCGGAACGTTCGGAATGCCGTAGTGGAGCTAGCGGTCTCGAGGGAAGTGCCGAACGTTATTGAAGTGCTGGAACGAGTCTCCATTGTCGGCGGGGGTGAACCTGAAGACGTCGTTTGGAGCCGATAGTTCAGATTCACGACGGTAACCGGCTCGAAGGTCCGGGGCTGAAGGCGCTGCTCGAGTGACTATGCTGCGAGTCATGAACAATGTGGTCTGACAACGAAACGGAAAGGGACTTTCTGAATTTCTCGGGTGTTGCCGGTACGGTCGCTGAGATCATCACACAAGCGAACGGGCGGCCGACCTCGATCGGGATATCAGGCTCCTGGGGTGCCGGCAAGTCCTCGATGATCAAACTCGTGCGTGCAGCGCTTGCCGAGAAGGACCAGGACGATCCCGAGCAGTTCATCTATGTAGAGTTCAATGCCTGGCTGTATCAGGGCTACGATGACGCTCGTGCCGCGCTACTCGAAGTCATCGCAACAAAGCTCAACGAAGAGAGTCGAAGGCGAAAGACCGGCACCGACAAGGCCAAAGAGCTTCTGGAGCGTGTGAACTGGCTTCGTGCCGCCAAACTGGGGGCTGGGTCCGCACTTGCGCTGGCCCTCGGACTGCCGCCGACCGGGCTGATCGGCGAGGCAGTCGCTTTTGGTAAGAAGGCGCTCTCTGGTGATATGACTGAAGGCGATGGCGCCGAGGAACTGGCTGCCGATGCCTTCACGACTTCCGGCGGTTTGATCAAGGCCAAACCGGAACTCTCGCCGCCACGCGAGATTCATGCTATCCGGGAGTGTTTCGAGCAAACGCTCAAACAGATGGGCGTGACACTGGTCGTACTCATCGACGACCTGGACCGCTGCCTGCCTCCTACCACCATTTCGACGCTGGAAGCGATACGGCTGTTTCTATTTCTGGACAACACAGCATTTGTCATCGCTGCAGACGACGCGATGATCAAGCACGCCGTTCGGCAGCATTTCGGGAATGTTGAGGATGATCTCGTCATCAACTATTTCGACAAACTCATACAGATACCGATCCGCGTCCCGCCGCTCGGCACCCAGGAAGTACGCGCCTACATGATGCTTCTTTTTGTCGAAGCCGCCGACATTCCCGACGATCAAAGGGAGAGCATCCGCGAGAGCGTCTGTGCCCAGCTTGCCAAGAGCTGGCGCGGCGAACGGGTTGACCGGGCCTTCATGCAAACCGTTTATGAGGACGCGCCGGCCGAACTCGTCGCGCGCTTCGACACGGCCGATCGGCTGGCGCCGCTCATGGTCAGTGCCAGCCAGATCGCCGGCAATCCGCGCCTCGTCAAACGTTTCCTTAATGCACTCTCGATCAGGATGGCCATCTCGCGCGCTCATGATGTCGGTGTCGATGAGGCGGTTCTGGCCAAGATGCTGCTCTTCGAGCGCTGCGTGAAACAGAAGGCTTACGGCGCGCTAACGGTGGCCGTGAACAATGATCCCGACGGCAAGCCGGTCTTCCTGGCTGAATGGGAGCAGAAGGCCACCGCCGGCGGGGAGCTTGAGCTGGACAAGCTATGGGACGATCCCTTTATCCGCGAATGGCTTGCGATCGCGCCGCCGTTTGCCGATACGGACCTGCGCGGCGTCCTTTATGTCAGCCGCGAGCATGCGCCCTTGATCACGCCGGAAGACCGGTTGTCATCAGAAGGAGCGGAACTGCTCACCGCCATCCTCACGAGTCCTGATATGGCCGCGAGTCTGCATGATCGCCTTGCGGCATTGCCACGGCAAGAAACCTCTGTCATCATGGATCGCGTACTCGAAAAAGGACGGCGCGAGCAAGAGTGGGGTACGCCGGCGATCCTTGACGCGTGTATCGCCGTTGCCAAGGCCGATCCGTCGCTCGAGACGCGCGTCGTAGGCTTCTTGAGCGAGCGTCCGGCCGGCCAGATCAAGCCCAGTATCGTGCCCAAGATCAGCGACCAGCCGTGGGCTGCCGATGTGTTTGCGCGCTGGAAGGACGCTGACGTGAGCGGTACCGTCAAAAAGGCGATCGGAGCCGTGGAGAAGGGTTGATGGGCACGTCGTCGTCGAGCTCCGGTTCACCCTCCGGCACGCCCATGGTACCGCCCTGGGTGCCGGACCCCGTGCCACCACCTAGTGACGGCCCCGGCGACAACGACGCAGCTCCGCCGGACGGCGATGCCGCCGATCAGGCAGCGCCGCCGCCGGCACAGCCTGTACCCGTTGCGCCGGGCGCGCGTTTTGGCGGTGCACGCAGGAGGCTCGGCAGCTTTGCCCACACAGGTTCGGCCGATGACATGCGAAGAGGTGTGGGACATTACACCCGCAAGGGTCTCGGCGGCAGCGGAACAGCCGTGCGCCGCTTTGGCGGTACTGCCCGCACCGCCGGCGCGCTGTTTGGTGCCTTATCAGCGGCGGCTGCCGGGCAAGCGTCAGGCCCGGGAAATGAGCTTGACCCGCCCGTTCTCGCAGGCCGAAGCGCCGATGAAGTCATGAGCGCCGTCGTCGAGGCGGTGCGTCCCGTAGACGGCACCCAGGACGGTGAGGCAAGCCGCGCCGCGATCGGCAAAGCACTCTCCGAGCTGCTTACACAGTTCCCAGATGCCGACCTGCTCAACTTGTCAGAGGGACAACGGCTACTCGCAACTGAGCGCTTTATCGCATGGGACGTGTTCAACCGGTTCGAGCTTGATGTTGGCAAGACGATCCAGGAGAAGGCTCCAAGTGTCGCGAGCGCTCTTTCCCGCCTTAAAGAGGTGAGGGACTACATCACACAAACGGTCGCAGCGGAATTCAGGAAGCTGGCGACCGGCGCAGCCGCTCTTGGCGGCACCAAAGTCGCCGCGATCGTCCGTGACGCCCTCGGGAAGGCGATGGGGGTATTCGAAGGGTATCTATAGATGACGATTCTCTGCGGTCCCTCCAATTCGAGGCTCGCGCGTCGCCGCAAAGGCGATCTGCGCTGCCTGCTCTACGGCTTTCCGGAGAACTCGTCGCAGGCTTCCGCCGGTGCAACGCTGCTTAAACTGGTCCAGCGCGCCAAGCTTGTTCCGGCCGCGCGTGCCTGGGATCTGCTTTCGCTTGCCTTGTCTGTCATCTGTGCCGATACGGCAGTACATCGTGGCGAAAGCCCGGACGGCTGGACGCGTCAGATCGCGCTGACGGTTGCGGTTAGTAATCCTGATTTCTGGAATGCGCACAGAGAGCTCATCGAAGACCAACTCCAATTCCTAACGACTGACATTTGGCAAATGGAGTTTACCGGCCTCGGTTTACTCCCTAAGCCTCCGAAAGATCCGGTGATTCCCGATGAAGACTGCGTGGCCTTGCTGTCCGGCGGTCTCGATAGTTTCATCGGCGCCATCGACCTCGTCGCAGACAGCAAGACACCTTATGCGGTCAGCCAGGTCTCCGCCGGAGACAAGCACTCACAGTCATACTTTGCGTCCAAGATCGGCGGCGGCCTCAGTCATCTGCAACTCAACCACAACGTCAAGTGCCCCAGCGATAGCGAGAGCTCGCAGCGTGCACGCTCAATCATCTTCCTGGCCTACGGCGTTCTCGTTGCTACAGCGCTGCAGGACTACAAAGACGATCACAACGTCGATCTCTATATGTGCGAGAACGGGCTGATATCGATCAACCCGCCATTGACACCCACGCGGCTCGGCAGCCTGAGCACACGCACAACGCATCCGGTTTTTATCCGCATGTTCCAGGAGCTGCTCGATGCCGCCGCGCTAAAGGTCACGGTGAAGAATCCGTATCAGTTCAAGACCAAGGGCGAAATGCTGCGTGACTGTAGAGATCAGGCGTTTCTTGCCAGGCACGCTGCGGACACGACCAGTTGCGGGAGATATGCCCGCAACGGATGGGAGCATTGCGGGCGCTGCCTGCCGTGCCTGATAAGGCGGGCCGCATTCCACGCAGGGGGCAACCTCGACGAGACGGCCTACGTCTACGGCGATTTGTCAAAGGACGATGCCCGGCACGCCCGTTTCGATGACGTGCGCTGCGCGGCGATGGCGGCGGCACTCGTAAAGGCGGACGGCATTGATGCTCTGCCGAGTACTAATCTCAATGCCCTGCGCATGGGTGACTTGGCGCCTTACCGGAAGCTTCTGACACGCGGCATCAAGGAAGTCGGTGACTTTCTAGCGGCGGCCGGAGTGAAATGATTGATTTTCACTGCCACGTCGACCTGTTCCCGGATCCACACGAGATTGCCCGGGAATGTCGTAAGCGCCAGCTCGACGTTCTGTCAGTAACCACGACGCCGAGCGCGTGGGCAGGAACCTCGGCTCTAGGTGGCGGAGCGATAATGACCGCGCTTGGTCTTCACCCTCACCTCGCGCATGAGCGAAAGTCTGAATTGTCTTTATTCGATCGATTACTACCTGACTGCGAGTATGTGGGTGAGGTGGGTCTAGATGGCGCTCCAGAGTTTAAAGCGCATTGGCAAGATCAAATCGATGTTTTTCGACACGTGCTCAACGCATGCAACAGAGCCGGCGGCAGGGTCATGTCGATTCACAGCCGACGAGCAAGCACAGCGGTACTTGACTTATTGGAGCAGTATTCGGGGTCTAGTACATCAATACTTCACTGGTTCTCTGGAACCGGAGGTGAACTGGATCGGGCTATCGCCCTAGGATGTTGGTTTAGCGTCGGCCCAGCGATGTTGAGGGGCAAACGTGGAATGGAATTGACAAGACGGATGCCACGTGCGCGAGTCTTAACGGAATCCGACGGACCATTTGCGCGAATCGGCGGAAGATCGATCTTCCCCTGGGACGTCGATATAGCAGTCGACGCGTTGGCGCGGTGTTGGGGATCTGACCCGGCGTCGGTGGAGCAATTGTTGCGAGGGAATCGGACCAATCTGTCGTCCGGTGCGTCGACTGGTCCTAGCCCGCATTATGCATGAAGGCTCCAAGTGGGCCCTGCGGACGGTGTGATCGTCGCGCACACGGCCCGCCGGGCGTCGTGTTCGTCGGGCGCCGGCGGGATGGATACTGATTGTCGGTGCGGACGGCCTGGGTAGGGGCCGTGCAGCGACGGTTTCGCCACGAGCGGGCTCGGTGCGCCGTTGGGATGCGTGTACGCGCGGCTGACGGGCGCTGTCTGGGGCCTATCCGGCGCGGGCGCCGAGTGCAAGCGCGATGTGCCGCCAGGCGTGGAGGTCCGGCGTGGCGGTCGGCAGGTGCAGGACCACGCGGCGGACCGAGCCGACGACGTGCGCCCCCAATTTGAGGAGCCGGTCGCGGAGCCACGTCACTTGGGCGCGGGCACAGGCGGTGCGCGCCGCGCGCAGCCGGAGTTCTTGCATCAGCACGTAGGCGGCGGTGAGCAGCACGCGCAGTTGATTGGCCCAGAAGCGACAGCAGCTCGTGCGGTCGATCTGCAGGCCATCGAGCAACTCCTTGATCCGGTTCTCGATGTCGCCGCGGGCGCAGTAGATCCGTTCATAGACGAAACGCGGCGTCTGGCGCAGGTTGGTCACGACGAAGCGCTGGTTGTCGCGCGGCTCGCGGTCGCCGAGCCGGACGATCTCGGCCTTGATCACGACGCGGCGGTCGCGGTCCCACGTGCGGGCCCGATAGCGGGTGTCGGCGTAGACGTGCGCGGTCTGGCCGCTGGCCGCGCTCTGGGCCTGCGCCACGAGCAGGGCGGGCTCGGCGTGGCGCTGCAACACGGCGTTCTTGGCCATCGCCACCACGTAGTCGAGCCGCGGCATCCAGGAAGTCGAAGATCTCCGGCGTCGCAAAGCCCCCGTCGAGCCGGACGAGAAACCGCGCCTGGGGAAAGGCCTGCCGCAGCAGGGGCAGCAGCCGACACAACACGCCCACGGTCCCGCGGGTGGCCGGCACATTGCCGGGCCGCAGCACCGCCGCGCACAGATACTGTTCGCGTTCCTGGTCGAAGGTCAGAAACGCCAGCAACGGCAGGTAGCACCAGCTATCGTAGTGCCCGTTGAAGAAGGTGAGGTGCTGGGCGTCGCGTCGTCGGTCGGGTCCAGGTCGATCGTGATCCGCCGCGCCTGCCCGTCCAGCCGGTGCTGATGCCGCTCGATGACCCGCATCGCCAGCTCGCGTCCCAGCGCGTAGAGGGCGGACCGGCCGACACCGTTCTCGAACCGAGAGATCGTCGGCTGCGAGGCCAACGCCTCGCCAGCGACCGGGTCCCGCCCGAGCAGCAGCTTGTGGATCGGGTCGTCGGCGAGGTGGTCGGCGTCGTTGCCATCGGGATGACCGCAGGCAATGCCGAAGATCCGCTGGCCGAGCAACTCCGTCAGCGTGTGCCGGATCTTCCCGAGCTCCCGCCGGTCCACCAGACACCGGGCGAAACCCGCCACCAACCCATACACGCGCTCCGCCGCCTTGAGCAGCACGGCGCCACCATCGGAACTCGCGTGCTGGCGGTCGAACGTCGCGACGAGGGGCTTGTCGAAGAGATCCGGAAAGAGGACAGTCTGTGGTATCGTCTGAGGTGTCACGCAGGGGCCTCCGTGGTGGGTAAATGGTTGTGTCAACAGCATTTATACCACGCGGAGGCCTTTGTTTTTCTACCGATATCGGACCCTTCCTGAATAATCCGGGCTAGAAACCCGGCACGGTTCAGTGATGCCCAGCGACTCTACGAAGACTCTCCGCCAAGCGGCTGTCGATCTGCTCAGGGAAACTGGGCCGACCCATTATCAGAAACTAATCGAGCGTATCTTGAGCCGGGGGTTGGCCGCTTCCTCGTCCAAGACGCCCGCGGCGTCGTTGAACGCCGTGATCGCTGTCGACATCAAGCGGCACGGGACCAAGAGCGCTTTCGTCAGAGTGAAGCCTGGTGTCTTCGGGTTGCGCGAGCTGCACGCCGCGGAGACTACATCCGCGGCGGGCGTCGGTGCTGGTGCCGTGCCGGAGAGCGCCGAAGAAGGGTCGCCTCCCAAGGACGAGACGGAGCAACGCGTCCGCCTGCCGCTGTTCCCGAGGTATCGCGAGATTCGCCACGTTCTTCAGGTTTGGCCTGGGCGACCGCGCAAGCAGGTCACGGGGTTGCAGGCGACGCTCGGGGAGCTGCGGGGCACACCGCAGAAAACCGTCGACTGGACCGACCCCGACACATGGATCCCAGAAAGGCTCTCCGGCGACGACCGCGAGCTTGCCGATGCCATCTGGACCACCAGCGGCAAGACCGTCAACCCGCGGCACACCTATGGCCACTGGCTCCTGAGTCGGAAATACGGTCTCGTTGAGGAGGGCCCCGACGCCAACTTGGTGCTGGCCGACCGAGGTCGCGACTTCATCGACAACGAGGGTGGCGAGACCGAGGCCTTCCTTGATGAGCAAGAAGGCCTCGCGAAGCTCCTGGCCCTGGTCGCCGACAATGGCCCGACCCGCGCCGGCGGCGTACTTGAGGAGTGGACCGAGTACATCAACCGGTATTCCTCGTTCGCGAGCCCTTCGACCTTCCGCGACACGCTACGCCGTCGCCTGAACAACCTCCTCGATCGCGGCCTTCTGAGCCGCAAGAGCACGATGTACTCCGTGACCGATGCCGGCCTCGCCTATCTCCATCGAGTCGGCACCGAAGAGGCTCTCGGCGGCGACGAGCAGCAAGAACTCTGGTTACTGGCCAAGAGGCAAGAAGCCTCGGTACGCGAGAGCATGCGCGAACTGCTACTCGACATGGACCCATTCGCCTTTGAGCACCTCTTAAGGCGCCTGCTGGAGGAGATGGACTACCAGGATGTCGATGTGACGAGCCGCTCGAACGACGGTGGCGTGGACATCATTGCGCAAATCGAACTCGGCATCACCTCTGTTCGCGAGGTCGTCCAGGCCAAGCGTCACAAGCGTACGATCCAGCGTAAGGACCTCGACGCCCTCCGTGGCTCGCTCTACCGGTTCAACGCCGTCCGGGGCACCATCATCGCCACCTCGCGCTTCTCGAAGGGCACGGAGGAGGTCGCCTTCGCAGCCGGGGCCGCACCGATCACCCTCATCGACGGCGACAAGCTCATCGACCTCCTGATCGAGCACGGCATCGGCGTACGCAAACGCACCCTCGAAGTGCTCACCGTCGACCCGGATGCGTTCGCCGATGTGGATGGCGACGCATAGATGTCCCCGTAGCGCGCACGGTCGCGGCGCCACGACCGGCGCGCGTGAACCAGGGCCGCGGGGTACTTCCCGTTCTGCCGGTCCTCGTAGACGAGATTCGCGAGCAGCGCCGCGCTACCCCGACTTCCGCTATTCGGCGTGGTTTCCGACTAATTTCAGGGGTGTTCCCGCCTCGCCCGACCCGGTGTGCCAGCAAAACCGGAGGGTTCCGAGTTCGTGGCCTGCCAGAACCCCGTGTAGTGCCGACCTACCCCTTTGATTGACGGGTCTCCTGCACGGACGATCGACGCATGTTCGTGCGCTGCAAGATGCGCCGCAAGGACGGCAAGGAGCACCGCTACTGGAGCGTGGTGGAGAACGTGCGCGTCTGCGGCGGCCGGGTCGTGCAGCGCCAGGTGCTCTACCTCGGGGAGATCAACGACAGTCAGCGCGCGGCGTGGTGCCGCTCGATTGCGGTGCTGGACGAGACGGCGGGCGCGCGCCTTGCTCGGTCGGGCTACGCCCTCCCTCCCAAGGCGAGAGGCGGCGATTCTCTCATCCTGATTGTCGGTAAATTCTCATCTTGATTGTCGCTGTAGAGAGACCAGAGTGGAAGCGTCAGTCCGCCGCCGGCCCCGTAGCGGGGCAGGCCGTCGCGCATCCTGGTTGTGGACGACGATCCACGGACGCTTCGTTCGCCACGCGCTCTCTAAGGCCGGCTACGCCTCGCTCATCACCGGCGTGCCGAAGGACCGGCCGCGCATCATCCGGACCGAGAGAGGCCGCCGCTGGTCCTGCTCGACCTGATGCTGCCCGACATCGACGGCATCGAGCTGATGCGGCAGGTTCCAAGAGTGCGCCGCCAACGCGGCCACTGTCTCCCGTGCCAGGGTCGCGCGCCTCCCGGCCTCCTCGGGGGTTTCAACTCCAGCAGTGGACCGCCAGACGGCCGATGTCTGGCCCGCAGCGTGGAACTGCGCGGCGGCAAGCGAGGGCACGATCGTGCGCGAAGTGATGGCGTCGCCCCGAATCACGTCGGGGTCATGAGTCCAGTTTCGTCCGCGGACGGCTCTCGACATCCGCTGATACCGCGCGAACTAATGGGGGGCGGAATGCGGGGTTGACACCTATTCGAACAGATAACTCTTTCAGTTCTAAGAGCTTATGGCACATGGGAGGTGGAGGCGGCGGGAGTCGAACCCGCGTCCGAAGATATGTCCCCACAGGAATCTACATGCGTGTCCGCGTCTGTGATTTCGCCGTCGGTGTGAGAACGCGGCCAAAACCGCCGATGGCTGAGCGTCGGAAAATCTCACCGTGACCCGTCGTCGCCCCAGGTCGTGGCCAGCCTGCTGTATGACGTTCCGTCCCACCCCGCAGGCAAAGGCGAGGGGAACGTCGTCGCCTGTTTAGGCGGCGAAAGCGAGCTGCGGTTCCGCAGTTATGGTGTTTTCCGTCGGATTTACGAGTCGATGGTGCTCGGCATGCCTCCCGTGTTCGCCTATCCCCGTCGAAGCCTTGTCGCCCCCTCCTTTGAAGATGTGCCGGCGGGCGGGTACCGGGGCCCGTCCGCTGTGCGCCGGTCGTGTCCGGACCGTGCAGCCATTGTAGCGCGAGACGGCCCGATCGCGCTCGCGCGGCCCCTCGCGGTCCAGTGCCCGCGTGTCGGTGACGACGGCGGTCGCAGGGCGCGGCGCGGGATCGCGCTCGCGCGGCGCACCGGTTCTAATTCGCGGCGCCCGGGACCCGCAGGCTCTGCCCGACGCGGATGAGGGTGTTGCGGCCCATGCCGTTGGCGGCCTGGATGGCGCGCACGCTGGTGCCGTACCGTTCGGCAATTTGGCCGAGGTTGTCGCCGCTCGAGACGCGGTAGGTGACGAAGGTCGGCCGCGGCGCCTCGGGGCGCACGCGCAGGGTCGTGCCGGGGGTAAGCTGCTGGTCCCACAGGCCGTTGTCGCGGATGATGCGCCAGGGCGTCGATTCGAGCCGCTCGGCAATCTCATTCAGGTTGTCGCCCGCCTGCACCTGGTGCTCGGCGTGCTTCCCCTCCCACGCCATCGGAATGCTGAGCACCTGACCGGCGGGCAGGCTCTGCAGGCGCCAGAGGCTGTTGGCGTCGCGCAGGTCGTCGAGCGGGACCTCGAGGATGAAGGCGATCCGCAGGTAGTTGTCGCCGTGCCGGGTGCGATACAGCAGGTGGTCGCCCTCCGGGGTGAACAGGTCGGTGCGCGGCGCGGGGGGATAGGCGACGAGCTGGCCCACTCGCAGCGCCCGGTTGGCGAGAAACGGGTTGTGCAGTCTGAGCTGCAGAATCGGGACGCCGAGGCGTTCGGACAGCGACATCCAGCTATCGCCCTCCTGCACCGCTTCGAGCTTGATGTTGAGTGCGTGGTGCCGGATGGAGGTGTCGTAGAGCTTCAGGACGTTCCGGTAGTCGCTGACCTGCACGACGTACTGCAGCGTTTCCAGATACATCGGCCGATTCTGGGACACACGGCCCGGCCCGGTGTTGTAGGCGGCCAGCGCGTAGTCTTCGCGGCCGAACCGATTCACCTGCTGCGACAGGTACTTGATGCCTCCCTCGATGTTGGTGTCGACCCGCAGTTCGCGGAAGGTGGCCGGCATCACCTGGAAGTAGCCGCGGGCGCCGTCGATCGAGACGACCGACCCGTTGCCGCCGGATTCGTGGATGACGACCGAGCGCGCAAGGTCGGGGTCGAGGCCGTACTGGTCGGTGAACTTCTTGATCTCGGAGTCGATTTCCATCACCTTCCGGTACATGCCGAGCAGGGTCGGCGAGAAGGCGGTAAGCGGCAGAAGCTGGTCTTCGCCCGCGGCGGTCCGCTGTGCGGAGGCGGCCGACGGCATGGCGCAAACGAGGGCGGCGAGCAGAATGACACGCGCTAGCAGCCCGTGGTGCAACCCCGCGTCGCACCGAGATCTGGTCGTAACAATGCCGCGCCCGCGTGGCAAACGCGACGAGGGAGCAAATTGGGGCATTTGTGACCGAGGAGAAACGCCGCCACGCGGGACAGGGAGCAAATTGGGAAATTTGCGACCGCAGCGCCAATCGAATGCAGCGGGGCTTTCACCACGGGCTGCTAGTCTGCAGCGGGCTGAGAATTCGTGCATCAATGGGCTCCTGCGGCGTCTCGCGTTGCGGATTCTGCATTGTTATAGCGAAGAACCCGTTTTATTTCAAGTACTTGCGTGCCAGATCGGCGGCCCGGACCGGTGTCGGGCGGTTCGTGCGGTTCCGTGAAGAACCGTATACTCTACCAATGCCCGCGCGGAACGGATCACGACGGAGCCTCCAGTTCACCGAGTCGGTCATCCGCGACATGACCCGCCTGGCGGACGCCCATGACGCGATCAACCTGTCGCAGGGGTTCCCCGACTTCGCCGCCCCGGAGGCGGTGAAGGCGGCGGCCCGCGACGCCATCACGGCCGACATCAACCAGTACGCGATCACCTGGGGCGCGGCGTCGCTGCGGCAGGCGGTGGCGCGCGAGTTCACCCGCCGCTACGGCGTGCCGGTCGATGCCGAGGCGCAGATCACGGTCTGCTGCGGCGCGACCGAGGCGATGGTGGCGACGCTGCTGGCGACGCTCGATCCAGGCGACGAGGTCGTGGTGTTCGAGCCGTTCTACGAGAACTACGGCCCGGACACCGCGCTATCGGGGGCGACCCCGCGCTACGTGACATTGCACGAGCCGGACTGGAGCTTCGACCCGGACGCCCTGGCGGCCGCCTTCAACGATCGGACCCGGGCCATCATCATCAACAGTCCGAACAATCCGACGGGGAAGGTGTTCAGTCCCGACGAACTGGGCATCATCGCCGCGCTGTGCCAGCGCTGGGACGTGCTGGCGATCACCGACGAGATCTACGAGCACATCATCTTCGACGGCCGCCGGCACGTGCCGATGGCGGCGATCGAGGGGATGGCCGATCGGACGGTCACCATCAACAGCCTGTCGAAGACCTACAGCGTGACCGGCTGGCGGGTCGGCTGGGCCATCGCGCCGCGCCGGCTGGCCGATGCGATTCGCCGGGTGCACGATTTCCTGACCGTCGGCGCCGCCGCGCCGCTGCAGGAGGCGGGGGCCGCGGCGCTGGCGCTGCCGGACGCCTACTACGCCGACCTGGCCGCCATGTACCAGCGCCGCCGGGACTTGCTGCTGGGGCTGCTCGAGCCGCGCGGGTTCGTCTGCTTCAAGCCGCAGGGCGCGTACTACGTGATGACCGACGTCGCCCGTTTCGGGTTCGCCGACGACGTCGAGTTCGTCCGGCACCTGGTGCGCGAGGTCGGGGTGGCCGCCGTCCCCGGCAGTAGCTTCTATCACGACCCGGCGCAGGGCCGCACCAAGGTACGCTTCACGTTCTGCAAGCGCGACGAGACGCTGCAGGCGGCGGGCCGGAAGCTGGCGTCGCTGCAGGCGCCGCGGGGCAGCGGCCCGCCCACTCAGCGCCCGCGTCTGGCCGGCACGCCGACGTAACGACCTCCGCTTCATGTCCCCCGTTGCCCGCCTGCTGCCCTACGTGCTGCGCTACCGGCGCCAGTTCGCCGCCGGGCTGCTCTGTCTCGTCGTCACGACATCGTTGTCGCTGTTGGCGCCGTGGGTGCTGCGCTACGCCATCGACGATCTGACCGCGGACGTGACGCGGGGCAAGCTGGCGCAGTATGCCGGCGGACTGCTCGGTCTGGCGCTGGCAGGCGGGCTGTTCCGGTTCCTGATGCGGCGCATCATCGTCGGCGCGTCGCGGGAGATCGAGTACGACCTGCGCAACGCGTTCTTCGCGCACGTGCAGCGGTTGCCGCTGGCGTACTTCCACGCCCACCGCACCGGCGATCTGATGTCGCGCGCCACGAACGACCTGAACGCGGTGCGCATGATGGTCGGTCCGGCCATCATGTACATGTCCACCACGGGCTTGGTGTTTGTCGTGTCGGTCGGTCTGATGCTGTCAATCGATCCGGGGCTCACGGTGGTGGCGTTGCTGCCGCTGCCGCTCGTGTCGGTGGCGGTCAAGACGTTCGGCGCCGCCATCTACCACTGCTCTGAACGCATCCAGGCGCAGCTCGCGACCCTGAGCGCCGTCGTGCAGGAGTCGTTGGCCGGGGTGCGCGTGGTGCGGGCCTATTGCCGCGAGGCGGTCGAGACGGAGCGCTTCCGCCGCGAGAATCAGGAATATCTCGACCGCAACGTGGCGCTCATCCGGCTGCATGCGGTGTTCTATCCCAGTCTGGCGTTCTTTCTCGGGCTGGCCGGTCTGCTGGTGCTGTGGCTCGGGGCGCGTCACGTGATCGAGGGCCGCATCACGGTGGGGCAGTTCGTGCAGTTCAACGCCTATCTGGTGATGCTGAGCTGGCCGATTATCGCGTTCGGGTTCGTGACCAACCTGTTCCAGCGCGGTCTGGCGGCCTGGCGGCGGATGCTGGACGTCATGAATGCCGACCCCGCGTCGGGCGCGGCGCCCGGCCGGACGGCCGCGCCAGAGCGGCCGATTCGTGGACGGATCGAGTTTCGCGACCTGTCGTTCGCCTACAACGGACAGCCGGTGCTGCAGGGCATCTCGGCGCGCGTCGAGCCGGGGCAGACCCTGGCGCTGGTGGGACCGACCGGGGCGGGGAAGTCGACCCTCATTTCGTTGCTGCCGCGTCTGTTCGACCCGCCGCGGGGGTCGCTATTCGTGGACGGCGTCGATGTGCTCGATCTACCGGTGTCGGCGTTACGGCGCGCCGTTGGCATGGTGCCGCAGGAGCCGTTTCTCTTCTCGCAGACAATCGCCGACAACGTGCGGTTCGGGGCCGGCGACGCCGACCGGCGCGCGGCCGGTGACGCGGCGCGTGAAGCGATCGCGGTCGCCCGGCTCGACAAGGACCTGGCCCAGTTTCCGGAGGGGGCCGACACCATGGTCGGCGAGCGCGGCGTCACGCTGTCGGGCGGGCAGAAGCAGCGGGCGGCGCTGGCCCGGGCGATCACCGCCGACCCCAGCATTCTGGTGCTCGATGACGCGTTGTCGGCGGTCGACGCCGGCACCGAGGAGGAGATTCTCGGCGGACTGCGGATCGTCATGCAGGACCGCACGTCGATCATCGTGTCGCATCGCATTTCGACGGTGCGGGGGGCCGATCTGATTCTGGTGCTGGACGCCGGACGCGTCGTCGAGCGGGGCACGCACGACGAGCTGCTGGCTCGCGAGGGGTGGTATGCCCGGATGCACCGCAAACAGTTGCTGCAGCAGGCGCTGGAGGGCGCGTGACGACCCACGACGACGACGTGCTCGGCAAGGCCTACGACGCGCGGCTGATGCGGCGTCTGCTGCGCTTCATGACCCCCCACCGGCTGGCGATCGGCCGCGCGTTCGCGGCCATCGTCGGACTGTCCGTCCTGCAGCTCGCGCCGCCCTATCTCACCAAGATCGCGATCGACGATCACATCGTTCCCGGCGAGCTGGACGGTCTCGAGACGATCGCCCTGCAGTTCCTGGGTGTCCTGGTCCTGTCCTACGCGCTGGAGTACATCCAGACCTACACGCTGCAGATCACCGGGCAACGCATCATCTTCGACCTGCGGATGCGCATCGAGGAGCATTTGCAGCAGCTCGACATCGCGTTCCATGACCGCAATCCGGTGGGACGCCTGATGACCCGCGTGACCACCGACGTCGACACCCTGAACGACCTGTTCGCCTCGGGCGTCGTGACGGTCTTCCGCGACATCTTCATGTTGCTGGGCATCGCGATCGTGCTGTTCGTGATGGACTGGCGGCTGGCGCTCGTGACGCTCTCGGTGCTGCCGCTGATCGCCCTGGTGACGCAGTGGTTCCGGGGCAACGCCCGCAACTCGTATCGTCAGGTGCGCGGTTGGATCGCCCGCATCAATGCCTTTCTCCAGGAGAACATCACCGGGATGGCGACGGTGCAACTGTTCCGGCGCGAGGCGTTGCACTTCGAGCGCTTCGACGCGATCAACCGCGGACATCGCGACGCGAACGTCGCGTCGATCTTCTACTACGCCGTCTTCTATCCGGCCGTCGAGGTGCTCGGGGCGCTGGCGGTGGCGGCGATCATCTGGTTCGGCGGCGCCTGGACCCTGCAGGGCACGCTGGAGCTGGGCGCGCTCGTGGCGTTCGTCCTGTATTCGCAGCGGTTCTTCCGCCCCATCGGCGATCTGTCCGAGAAGTTCAACATCCTGCAGTCGGCGATGGCCTCGTCGGAGCGGATATTCGCGCTGCTCGACACGCCGGTCGCTATCCGCAACCCGCCGGCCCCCGCCGCGGTGTGCGACGGGCCCGGGCATATCCGTTTCGAGCATGTCTGGTTCGCCTATCGCGGCGAGCAGTACGTGCTGGAGGACGTGACGTTCGATGTGGCCCCAGGACGGCGGGTCGGGGTGGTCGGCGCGACCGGCGCCGGGAAGACGACGCTGATCAACCTGCTGATGCGGTTCTACGACGTGAACCGCGGCCGGATCACGATTGACGGCGTCGACATACGCGAACTGCCGCTGGCGGCGCTGCGCTCACGCTTCGGGCTGGTGCTGCAGGACGTGTATCTGTTCTCGGGCACCGTCGGCGACAACATCCGGCTCGGCGACGCCGCGATCAGCAACGACGATGTCCGGCGCGCGTCAGCCGGCGTGCACGCCGACCGCTTCATCGCCTCGCTGCCGGAGGGCCTCGACACCGCCGTTGCCGAGCGGGGCGCCACCTTCTCGACTGGTCAACGCCAGCTTCTGTCGTTCGCCCGCGCGCTGGCCAGCCAGCCGGCGGTACTGGTGCTCGACGAAGCCACGTCGAGCGTCGACACCGACACCGAGCGGCTCATCCAGGACGCCCTGCACGTGCTGATGGCGGGGCGCACCACGATCGCCATCGCCCACCGGCTGTCCACCGTGCAGGACGTGGACGAGATCCTGCTGTTCCACAAGGGGCGCCTGCGTGAACGGGGCAGCCACCAGGCGTTGCTGGCGCAGCGCGGGCTGTACCACACGCTGTATCAGTTGCAGTACCGCGACCAGGAGTCCAGCCGTCTGGAGTCGGCTATGGTAGCCCCTCGGCCTGCTTCATGAGGTTGCCGTGCGTCTGCGCCACCTCGAGACCGCCCTCGCCTTCCTGCCAGCCGGTGCGCCCGTCGCCGTTGGCGTCGACACCCGCCAGCAGCGCCTGCGCCAGATCGTTCAGTTCGCCGACCATGGCGGACGCCTCTGAGGCCGACCCGGCCGCGGCGATCTTCTGCGCCAGCATGACGATCTCGTCGGCGCGCGCCACCGTGTTCTGCGCCGAGGTCGCCACATGGTTGGCGTGGGTCTTGACGGCGTCTGACGCCCCCTCGGCGTTGGCCGCGGCCGTGATGTGCTGGGCGGCGCCGGCCGCGCCCTTCTTCACGCCGTAGCCGAGCCCGGGACCGGACTCGATCTGCTCAGGATCGACGGCGTGCAGCACATGTGCGGCGTGCCGCTTCATCCCGTCGAGGCTGGCCGGATCCTTGGCCGCCAGCGAGGCGTGCTGCGCCGCGATGCGCGCTTCGGCGATGGCCGCCGGCAGCAGGCCCTGACCCTCGGGCGTATCGCGCCAAGCGTCCATGACGTGGCCGATGTGATTGTGGGCGGGATTCTGCGCGGTCGCCGGACCGGCCCCGGCCAACAGCAGGGCAACCGCGAAAACGAACACCAGACCAAGAGCACTAGCTCGTTGCATCTCAACTCTCCTCATGTTGTCGTGACGCCTTCTTATACCGTGCCGGCTACCCGCGAGACAAGGACCGCCAGCGCGGTCACTCCGTGAAATGTTCGTACCCGCGGGGCAGGGGACGCTCTCCCACCGCGGTGCGCAGCACCAGGTCCGGCGCCTTTGTCAGTTCGCCGATCCTGGTCATCGGCACCCCGCGCATGAGCCGGCGGAGCGCCGCGAACCGGCGGCGGTGCTTGCGGGGCACGGCGACGAGCAGCTCGTAGTCGTCACCGCCCGCGATGGCCGCGTCGATCGGGTCGGCGTCCTGTTGCTGGAACCACCTCCGGACCGCCGGTTCGATCGGCAGTGACGCGGCGTCGACGATTGCCCCGACCCGCGACGCCGCCGCCAACTGTCTGACCCCGTCGCCGAGCCCGTCGCTGAGGTCGATGGCCGCCCCGGCCGCCCGGTTGCGCCCCAGCAGGGCGCCGACCCGCACCCGCGGGTCGGGACGCAGGTAGCGCGCGACGGATGGCGCCAGGTCGGCGTCCGTCGCGTGGCGGTCCCGGCGCAGGCAGTCGAGTCCGGCCGCCGCGCTGCCGAGCGCGCCGCTCACCCACAGCTCATCTCCCGGCCGGCCGCCGCCGCGGGTCAGCACGCGGCGCCGTCTGACGGCGCCCAGCGCGGTGACGCCCACCACCAACGGTCCGCTGGTGCGGGTGACGTTGCCGCCCACGAGACTGACGCGATGCTGCCCGGCCAGCGCCAGCAGACCGTCGAGCAACCGGTCGACGTCGGTGACCGGCAGTGACGGCGGCAGCACGAGCGAAAGCACCGCGACACGCGGCGTGGCCCCCATCGCGGCCAGGTCGCTCAGATTGACCGCCAGCGTCTTGTGTCCGAGATCGGAGCAACTGCCGAACGCCCGTTCGAAGTGCACCCCCTCGACCAGGGTGTCGGTGGTCACGACGTCGAGGGCGCCGCGCTCGGGTTCGACCACGGCGGCGTCGTCCCCGATGCCGAGCGGCACCGACGCCGGCGCCGGGGGCACCCGGCCGCGGATGCGATCGATCAGGGCCGCTTCGCCGACGTCGCCGGCCGTCGGGCCGGCCGCGGCGCCGGGGCCGGCGTCAGCGCGCGTAGTCCACCGCCCGTGTCTCGCGGATGACCGTCACCTTGATCTGGCCGGGGTACTTCAGCTCGTGCTCCACACGCTTCGCGATGTCCTTCGACATCCAGATCGCTTCTTCGTCGCTCACCTTCTCGCTCTCGACCATGATGCGAATCTCGCGGCCCGCCTGCAGCGCGAACGCTTTCGCCACTCCATCGAACGATTCGGCAATCCCCTCGAGCTGTTCCAGCCGCTTGATGTACGACTCGAGAATGTCGCGTCGGGCGCCCGGTCGGGCGGCCGAGATGGCGTCGGCGGCCTGCACGATCATCGATTCGAGCGACGGCCAGTCGATGTCCATGTGGTGCGCCGCCATGGCGTCGATCACCGCCTCGCTCTCCCCATGCTGGCGCAGGAAATCGATACCGAGCGTCAAGTGCGTGCCTTCGAGATTGCGGTCGATTGCCTTGCCGACGTCGTGCACGAACGCGGCGCGTATGGCGGTGTGCGCGTCGAGGCCAACCTCCCTGGCCATGATGCCCGCCAGATACGCCACCTCCTTCGAGTGGCTCAGCACGTTCTGGCCATAGCTGGTGCGGTACTTCAGCCGTCCCATCAGCTTGTGGATCGCCGAGTCCATGTCGAAGATCCCGAGCTCGAAGGCGGCCGCTTCGCCCTCCTTCAGCACGTGCTCGTCGAGTTCTTCCTTTACCTTCTCGACCACCTCTTCGATGCGCGCGGGGTGAATGCGGCCGTCGGCGATCAACCGATCAATCGCCTGCTTGGCGATCGCACGCCGGAAGGGGTCGAAGCTCGACAGGATGATGGCGCCCGGTGTGTCGTCGACGATCAGTTCGACGCCGGTGGCCTGCTCCAGCGCCCGGATGTTGCGGCCTTCGCGGCCGATGATGCGCCCCTTTAGGTCGTCGCTGGGCAGGTCGACGACCGAGACCGTCGTCTCGAGCGCATGCTCGGGGGCGCTGCGCTGGATCGCCTGGGTGACGATCTGCTGCGCCTTGGCGGCGGCCGTCTCGCGCGCCTCGGTCTCGAGGCGCTTGACGAGGTTGGCGGCGTCGCGCCGCGCGTCCTGCTCGATCTGCCCGATGACCAGCTCTTTCGCCTCGTCGGCGCTCAGCCCCGAGACCCGCTGCAGCGCCTGCTGCTGCTCGCGCGCCAGCTCCTCGCAACGTGCGGCTTCCGCCGCCAGCTCGCGTTCCCGTTCCGCCGTGCGGGTCTCGCGGTCCTGCAGCTTCGCCTCGAGCTGCCGGGCCTCGCGGTCCTGTTCGGTCAGTTCGCGCGCCTTGCCGGTCAGTTGCCGTTCGATCGAATCGAACTCCTCGCGCCGTTTCCCGGCCTGACGCTCGCTTTCCTGCAAAATGGCGTGCGCCTGTTCCTTGGCGGCGAGCTCCGTCTCTTTTCTGCGTGTCTGCGCTTCACGTTCGGCGTCCTTGATCAGCCGGGCGGCTTCCTCGCGGGCGCGCCCGACCGTCTGCGCGGCGATGCGCCTGCGGGTGGCGACCCAGACGCCGAACATGACCACGGCGGCGAGAAACGTGGCGACGATGGACGTGTCCATGCGTGTTCCTTCCGGAACCCGCGGCTGCGCGTGGCCGGGGCTCGGCGGTCGGTGGCAGACTGCCGCACGCGACGGACACCTCTCGACGCAAGGAGCCGGCGCGATGGCGACGACGGGCCATCGAACGGCGACCCCTGGGGAGGGAAGGTAAAAAACCCCGCAGTGCCGTGTGGGGAGGTCGGATGAACCTGCTCGAAGCAGGTGGAGCCGCTTCGGATGAAACCAGTACCGCTTCAGGCTACCTCACGCGGAGGCTGCGCACCACGGAACGTCGCGGCTCACTCGGGTATAGCGTTGGCTCAACCGAGCCCCCGAAACCATCACCAACAACGCAGGGAATTGCTTGCATCATATGGCCGTCAACTGCCAGCCGACATCGGCGGCAGAGCGTGACTGCCTGCCATTACCGCTCTTGTCGATGCATGTTAGAACGAACCGGGACGGGGGGCAAGACTGGCGTCGTGGGGCGGCGCCGTGCGTGGGCTCGGGAGGCGCGTCAGCCGAACGACTCGAGGGCGCGATCGACCAGTTTCTCGATCTCGCCGGCCCTGAGCCGCAACTGCCCGCTGGTGTCGGCGCTGCCGTTCCGCAGGCGAAAGTACTCGTCGGCAATGTTCAGGGCAGCGAGGACGGCCAGACGCACGGAGTCTGACGGCGACTGCGTGGCCGACGACTGGATCTTGTCGTCGACGTACTGCGCGAGGCGGGTGATGTACTCGGGATCCAGACTGCTCCGGATGGGGTAGCGCTGTCCCATGATCTCGACGGTCACGACACGCGTCGCATCGGCGGTCACAGGCTCAGCTCTTCGAGCTGCGCGAGCATGTCGCTCACCCGCGTGTGGATCTGCTCGCGCTCGGCCTGCAGGTCGTCGGTGCGGGCGCCCCGCTCTTCAGCGGCCGCCAGACGCGAGCGCAGGTCGTCGATCTCCTGCGAGAGACGCGCGTTGTCGTCCGTGGTGCGGGTCAGCTCGGCACGCGTGCGCTCCAGGATGCCGATCAGCGACCGCACCTTCTCGGCCAGGCGGTCGATCGGTTCGAGACTCACGGACGACGTCGGCGTAACCATGCGGTGGATCCTCCAGTTACCTGAGTTTTGCGTGATGGGCCTGTTCGAGCGCCGACACGATCCGATCGGTCGCGGTGCGCACCTCGGCGTCGGTCAGGGTGCGGTCCGCCGCGCGGAAGATCAGCCGTAACGACAGGCTGACCGCGCCGCTGGCGACCCCCTCGCCCTGATACAGATCGACCTCGCTGATGCCGGCCAGGGTCGCTCCGCCCGCCGCCCGGATCGTGCCACGAACCTGCGCGGCAGGCAAGGCATCGTCGACCTCGATCGACAGATCGCGCGTGACCGACGGATGGCGCGGCACCGGGGCGGCCCACAGGTGGTCGAAGACCTCCAGCGAGAGCGCCCGCAGATCGAGTTCGGCGACGTGCACGGGGTCCGAACCGGGCAGTCCGCGCCGTCTGGCGAGCGCCGGGTCGAGCTGTCCGGCCAGCCCCAGGTCTGTCGTGACGGCGCCCAGCGTCAGCGTGACGCGCGCCGTGCGTCCCGGCACCAGCGCCTCGGCGGTTGCCGGTGCGAACGCCGCGGTGCCGCCGAAGCCAGCGCAGAGCCGGGTGACGACCCCGGTCAGGTCGAACAGGTCCGCCTTGCGGTCGCCGCCGCTCCAGTGCCGTCCGACCGCCGCGCCGGTCAGCGCCAGCGCCAGCGCCGGGGTTTCACCCTCGCGTTGTCGGAACCGGCTGCCGAGTTCGAATAGCCGGATGTCCTGTCGTTCGCGCCGCCGGTTGTGAATCAGCGAGTCGACCAGCCCCGGCAGCAGCGATGGCCGCAGCACCGCGCCCTTCTCCGAAAGCGGATTGGCCAGCGGCACGAGGTCCGCCTCGTCGGGATGCAGCGCCAGCGCGGCGGCGCGCTCGACGAAGCCGTAGGTAATCGCTTCCGAGAAGCCGCAGCCGGTCAGCACCTGACGCGCCGTGCGGTCCCGGCGCCGCCAGCCCGCCTCCGCCGGCGGCGGCTGCGTCAACGCCGGGAACGTCTCAGGCAGCCGGTCGTACCCGTGATGACGCGCCACCTCCTCGATGAGGTCTTCTTCGCGGCGCACGTCGACCCGGAACGACGGCGTCGTCACCTGCCAGGCGAGTCCGTCGGGGTCCGTCTGCGGCTCGACGGTGAACCCGAGGCGCGTCAGGGTCGGCGCGACGAAACTGCTGTCGACATCCTGCCCCAGCAGATGCCCGATTCTGCGATGTCTGAGCCGGACCACGATCGGGTCGGGCGGCGCCGGGTAGCCGTCAACGATCGCGCCGCGCGGCCGTCCGGCGCCGATCGCGACCAGCAGCCTGCGGGCGCGCGCGATGGCGGTCACCGGCGCCGAGACGTCGGCGCCGCGTTCGAATCGGAATGACGCGTCGGTGGCCAGCGTCAGACGCTTGCTGGTGCGCCGCACCGATATGGGGTTGAACCAGGCCGCCTCCAGCAGGATGGTGCGGGTGCCGGCGCTGACCTCAGCGTCGGCGCCGCCCATGATGCCGGCCACCGCCTGCGGCCGCTCGGCGTCCGCGATGGTGAGCATCGCGGGGTCCAGCGGCCGTTCCACGCCGTCCAGCGTGCGGATGCGTTCGCCCGGCGCCGCGCGGCGCACCACGATGGCCGGCCCCGCCAGCCGGGCGTGATCGAAGGCGTGCAGCGGGTGGCCGAGCTCGATCATGACGTAGTTCGTGACGTCGACCACGTTGTTGATGGGGCGGATGCCGGCCGCCTCCAGCCGGTCGGTCAGCCACCGAGGAGAGGGCCCCACCTCGACGTCGGCCAGCGCGCCGACATAGCGGCGGCACAGGTCGGGGTCGTCGATCGTCAGCGCGAATGCGTGATCGTCGGTGGAGACTTCGGTCGCGGCGAGGTCCGCCATGCGGACATCGGCGCCATACATCGTGCCGACCTCGCGGGCGATGCCCCGCACCGACAAACAGTCGGGTCGATTGGTGGTGACTTCGATATCGAGCACGGCGTCCGGGGCGCTGCCGCCGGCGGCCGGCCAGGGCTCGACCGCCCCCACCTCGAACCCGCGCATGGTCAGCCCGGCGGCCAGCGCGTCGATGTCGGCAAGGAGGTCGACGCTGCTCCCGCCGTCAGGGTGGTCGGGCGCCGGAATGAACTCCCGCAGCCAGGATACAAGGACTCTCACAGCGGGAACTGCTCCAGCAGCCGCAGGTCGTTGTCGTAGAAGAGACGGATATCCTCGACCCGGTACTTCAGCAGGGCCACGCGATCGATGCCCAGACCGAACGCCCAGCCGGTGTAGCGCTCAGGGTCGTATCCGACCGCCTCGAAGACGGCCGGATGCACCATGCCGCAGCCGAGAATCTCCAGCCAGCCGGTCTGCTTGCACACCGCGCAACCGCCGCCGTCACAGAACACGCAGTTGATGAACACCTCGGCGCTCGGCTCGGTGTAGGGGAAGAAGCTGGGCCGGAACATCACGCGCGTGCCGGGGTCGAAGAACGTCTGCAGGAAGCTCACCAGGGTGCCCTTGAGATCGGCCATGGTGATACCCTCGCCGACCAGCAGGCCCTCGACCTGCATGAACATGGGCGAGTGGGTGAGGTCGGGGGTGTCGCGCCGATAGACTAGGCCCGGCGCGATGATCCGCACCGGCGGCTCGTGCGACTCCATGTAGCGGATCTGCATCCCGGAGGTATGCGTGCGCAGCAGCGTGGCCGGCGCGGCCGCCGCGCCGCCGCCCGGCATCGGACCGTCGAGGTAGAACGTGTCCTGCATGTCGCGCGCCGGGTGGTCCGGCGGCATGTTGAGCGCCTCGAAGTTGTGGTAGTCGTCCTCGACTTGCGGGCCCTGCAGGATCTCGAACCCCATCGCTTCGAAGATCGACTCCACCTGCTCGCGAATCAGGGTCAGCGGGTGCCGGCGTCCGAACGGCAGATCACGACCGGGCAGGGTGACGTCGACGGCGCCGGCGGGACGCGCCGCGCTGGCGAGGACGGCGCCCCGTGCGCCGATCGCCTGATCGATCTCGCGCTTGAGTGTGTTGGCGCCCTTGCCCAGCGCCGGCCGCTCGGAGGGGGGCGCACCGGCCAGCGACTGCATCAGCGCGGCGATGGCGCCCTGTTTCCGTCCCAGATACCGGTCCCGCACGGTCTGCAGATCGTGCGCGGTCCCGACCGCCGCCAGATCGGCCTGGAACGCGTGGCGAATGGTGTCGATATCGGTCTGCGCGGTCATGGTGTCGCGCGGCGGCTGGCCGCAACCCCGGGCGGGGGTCGACCCGCTCGCCGGAAGCGGTGCGAGCCCCCGGCATGCGGTCCGGGCAGCGTGCGGTGACGTCAGGAGACCGCGGCCGCGGCCCGGGCCGCCTTGGCCTGGGTGGCCAGATGCGCGAACGTCTCGGGTTCGACGGCGGCGAGGTCGGCGAGATTCTTGCGGTCGATCGCGATGCCGGCCTCCGACAATCCGTGTATGAACTGACTGTAGCTCAGCCCGTGCTCGCGGGCGCCGGCGTTGATGCGCACGATCCAGAGCCGCCGGAAGTCCCGCTTCTTCAGACGCCGGCCGACGTAGGCGTATTGGGCCGCCTTGTCGCCCGCCAGTTTCGCCGCCCGGTAGAGCTTGCTCCTGGTGGCGTACATCCCCTTTGTGCGGGCCAGCAGCTTCTTGCGTTTCGCGCGCCGGACCGACCCGCGTTTGACTCGAGGCATGAGTGACGCTCCCTATCCGTTCGGCAGCAGATGCTGCACGTTCTTGCGGTCGGCTGCCGAAATCAGCGCCGACTTGCGCAGATTCCGTTTGCGCTTGGTGGTCTTGCTGGTCATGATGTGCTGGCTCAGCGACTTGCGGCGCACGAACTTGCCGCTGGCGGTCCGCTTGAACCGCTTGGCCGCGCCGCGATGGGTCTTCAACTTCGGCATTTCTACCCTCCCTGTCCTTTCTTCGCGCTGCTGACGCCGGACAGGATGATGTGCATCTGGTTGCCCTGCATGCTCGGGTGTGTCTCGGCGACGGCCGTCCCTTCGAGGTCGTCCATCAGCCGTTCAAGAATCCGCCGTCCGAAATCGGGGTGCGCCATCTCCCGGCCGCGGAAGAAGACCGTGGCCTTCACCTTGTCGCCGTCAGCCACGATGCGCTCGATGTGCCTCTTCTTGAAGTTGTAGTCGTGATGGTCGACCTTGGGTCGGAACTTGATCTCCTTCAGTTCGATCGACTTCTGGTTCTTCTTCGCTTCACGGCTGCGTTTCTGTTCCTGATAGTGGTACCGCCCGTAGTCCATGATGCGGCACACCGGCGGTACAGCCGTGGGTGAGATTTCCACCAGATCGAGCCCCTTCTCGCGGGCGATGATCAGGGCGCGTTGGGGCGACATGATGCCGAGCTGTGCACCCTCGTCGTCGATGACACGGATTTCACGGACTCGAATCCGTTCGTTGGTGCGAGTCCGAACCTCGCGTCGCTGACCTCGGACAAAAGCGATAGTGTCCCCCTTTGTTCAGAAGCGTAAATGCTCGACTATGCGATTGCCTGACCGCGGCGGGCCACCTCGGCCAGCGCGTCCTCGATGAACGCGTCCACCGAACGGGCGCCGAGATTCCCATCGGCGCGCTGCCGTACCGCAACTGTGCCGTCAGCCGCCTCCCGGTCGCCGGTGACCAGCATGTACGGCACCTTGCGCAACTGCGCTTCGCGGATCTTATACCCCATTTTCTCGTGGCGGGTATCCACTTCGATGCGCAGGCCCGCGTCGCGCAAGCGACCGGCGACCTGTTCGGCGTAGTCGGCGTGGCGGTCGGCGATAGGCACGACCAGCGCCTGCACCGGCGCCAGCCACAGCGGAAAGGCGCCGGCGTAGTGTTCGATGAGCAGCGCGATGAACCGCTCGAAGCTGCCGAAGATGGCCCGGTGGATGACGACCGGACGGTGCTCGCTGTTGTCGGCGCCGATGTATTTCAGGTCGAACCGCTGCGGAAGCTGGTAGTCGAGTTGAATCGTGGCGCATTGCCAATACCGGCCGATGGCGTCCACGACGTGGAAGTCGATCTTGGGCCCGTAGAAGTTACCCTCGCCCGCGGCCACGGTATAGGCCTGGCCGGCGGCGTCGAGCGCCTGTCTGAGCTGCTCCTCGGCCTGGTCCCAGGTCTCGGGGTCGCCGAGACAGGTGCCGGGCCGGGTCGACAACTCGACCGAGAAGTCGAGCTGGAAATCGTGATACACCCGCTGCACCAGACGCAGCAGGCGCTCGACCTCGTCGCTGATCTGCTCGGGCGTGACGAAGCAGTGCGCGTCGTCCTGGCAGAACTGGCGGGCGCGGGTCAGCCCGGCGAGCACACCGGAGGCCTCGTCGCGGTGCAGCACGCTCTGGTCGTGATAGCGGATCGGCAGCTCGCGATAGCTGCGGATCTGGCTGGCGAAGACCAGCATATGCCCCGGGCAGTTCATCGGCTTCAGGCTGTAGGTCTCGCCTTCCGACTCGACCTGCAGCATGTTCTCGGCGTAGTGCTCCCAGTGCCCCGAGGTCTCCCAGAGTTTCTTGTTGTAGACCAGCGGCGTGCGCAACTCGACGTAGCCCGAGGGGAACAGCATCGCCCGCATGTACTCGGCCAGCAGGTTCCAGAGCGTCGTGCCGTGCGCCAGCCAGAAGGCGGCGCCGGGCGCCCACTGATGGAAGGTGAACAGTCCGAGATCGCGCCCCAGCTTGCGGTGGTCCCGTTTCTTGGCTTCCTCGAGCCGATGCAGATGCTCTTGCAGCGCCTGCTTGGTGAAGAACGCCGTGCCGTAGATGCGTTGCATCGGCTGGTTCTTCGCGTCCCCCTTCCAGTAGGCATTCGAGCTCGCCAATACCTTGAACGCCTTCAGCACGCCTGCCGTGGGAACGTGCGGCCCGGTGCAGAAGTCCATGAAGATGCCGTCAATCGTGTAGCAGGAGACGATCGGCCCCCCTTTTTCTTCGATAAGCTGCACCTTGAGCGGCTCGCCACGGTCGGCGAAATACCGTTTCGCCTCCTCCTTGGGCAGCATCTTGCGCTCGTAGACCAGATCCTGCGAGGCGATCTCGCGCATCTTGGCCTCGATCGCCTCCAGATCCTCCGGCACGAACGGTCGGTCTACTACGAAGTCGTAGAAGAAGCCGTCGTCGGTCGGGGGACCGATGCCGCACTGCGCCTCGGAGAAGAGCGCCGTCACCGCCGCCGCCAGCAGATGCGCGGTGCTGTGCCGGTAGAGCGTCAGCGCCTCGGCGCCGTCCCTGGTCACGATGCGGACCGGGGCGTCGGCGTCGAGCGGATGGGACAGATCGACGAGACGGTCGCCGACCGCCGCCGCCAGCGCCGCCTTGGCCAGCCGGGGCGAGATGTCTTCGGCCACCTGCCGCACCGGTGTCCCGGCCGGCAGCCGCCGCGTCGAACCATCCGGCAAGGTGACCGTGACCTGATCCATCGTATTCTTGTACCAGTATCAGCTTTCCATCCACCGCTCGGTGGCATCCCCGACGGGACTCGCGTGCGCCCTCGGTTGCGCTGGGATAGCGGCCCGCGGCGTGGGGACCCGCGGCGGGTGGTAGGCACGGGCGGACTCGAACCGCCGACCTCCTGCGTGTCAAGCAGGCGCTCTAACCAGACTGAGCTACGCGCCTATGGGAAAGCGTCAAACTATGGCAACCTCCTGAAAATCGAGTCAATGAAACGGTGGGTCGCGCGCCCGCGGCGGCGGACGGCGTAGCCGTGCCCGTCAACACTACACGGCAGGCATGGCGGTGAGATGCGCGAGCGCCGTGTCAAGCACCGGGTCGCCGTCCGGGTCGGCGGCCGTCTGTCCCAGCTCGACGCCCGGTTCCTGGGCGATGACCGCCGGTTCGAGGCCCGCGAGGTGGATCGGTTCGCCGGACGCCGTCAGATAGCGGGTGGACGACAGCAGCAGACCACCGCCGCCAGGTAGATCCACGAAGGTCTGTTCGGCGGCCCGCCCGGCCGTATTCGTGCCGACCGACTCGGCCCGCCCGGCGCCGGTGAGCGCGGCGGCGAACAGTTCGGCGGCGCCGGAGGTGCCGTAGTTGGTCATCAGGACCACCGGCCAGGCGATGGACGCCGCACCGGCGGTCGCACCGAGCGGGTCCTGCCCGCTGGCGGTCTCGCGGATGACGAGCGGGTCCGCGTCGGTGAACAGCGCGGCGGCGGCGACACCGGCCTCGAACACGCCGCTGGCGGTGCCGCGCAAGTCGATGAGCAGGCGTTCGGCGCCCTGTTGCGCGAGCGCGCCGGCGGCGTTCTCGATCGCCCCGGCAATGGTGTCGTCGAATTCGGCGATGCGGAGATACCCGACCCCCGGCGCGACGATCCGGCTGGCGAGATTGGCCGATCGGTCGGCGCCGCGCGTGACCTGCAGGTCGGCCGGTTCAGCCGCGTTGCCGCGAATGACGCTCAGCGTGACGGTCGTGCCTGGTGCGCCCCGCAGCAGGTGGGCCGCCTGGACCGTCGACATCATGCGCGTGGGAATGCTCTCGATGGTCCGCAGAAAATCTCCGGGGCGCAGACCGGCCAGGGCGGCCGGCGACCCGTCTCGGGCCGCGACGACCTGGACGTAGTATCGGCGTGTCAACGTCACCCCGATACCGACGTCGCCGCCGCTGCCGGCCGCGGCGTCGCTATAGAGCTGCGCTTCTTCTTCGGTGAGATACGAGCTGTCCGGGTCGAGACCCTCGGCCAGACCCCACAACGCGCCCTCCATGACGCGCTCCGCTTCGACCGGCTCGACATAGTTGTTCGAGATGAGCGACACGACATCTTCGAAGACCCGCAGGTGCTGATACGTGCCCTCGAGGGCCGAGGCGCGACCGAGCAGCCCGCCGACCAGCGCGTAGGTCACGATGGGCGCCGTCACGATCAGGAGGATCAAACGGGTGCGGTCTGTCATCGATGTCCGGGCCTCTCCGTCCACATGGTGTGAACGTGCTCCGCGGCTTCCAGCAACCAAACCATTCTACCGAATCGGCAGAAATGCGTCATCATAACCCGGAATGGGGTTCGCCAGGTCGAGATTGACGGCAGAGGATGCGGCGCCGGCCACGGGCGGCGGGAGTCGTACCGCGAGCCGGGCTGTCGGCGTGCGGCTGGCAGCGGTCGACCTTGGACGCCGGCGCATCGGGCTCGCGGTCAGCGACCCGTCGGGCGCTCTCGCCACGCCCTGGCGGACCATTGACGGGCGCGGCCCGCTCGGGGCCGTCGTGACACGGCTGGCGCAGGCGTTCAGCGAGCTTGTCGAGAGTGACGACGGGCTCGCCGGTCTCGTCGTCGGATTGCCCGTGCATCTCGACGGCCGCCCGCATGACGAGGCGGGGCGGGTGCGGCAGGTCGCCGGCGCGCTCGCGACTCGCCTGGGGTTGCCGGTGACGTTGCAGGACGAGCGCCTGACCAGCGTCGAGGCCGAGCAGCGTCTGGCGCTGCGCGAGCGGGACTGGCGCAAACGGAAAGCGCGGCTCGACGCTGCCGCCGCCGCGGTCATGCTGCAGGAACATCTGGATGGCCGCACGCGGTAGCGCCGATCCGGCGCCGGCGCGGTACCGGAAGGCGGTCCGATGAACGCGACACTGATGCGTACGGTGCTCGTGGGTGTAGTGCTGTTGGCGGGCGGGCTCGCGGCCGTCGGCGCTCGCATGCTGTACGACCGCGCCGAGGAGCTGCACCGCGGCTATGCCGCGCCGGAGGTGTTCGTCGAGATCGCCCCGGGCACGTCGATCCGGGAGATCGGACGGCAACTGGTCGAGGCGCGCGTCGTGCGCGACAAGCGCACGTTTCAGATTGCGTTCTGGCGCGGCGGCAGCGACCGGCCGCTGCTGGCGGGTGAGTATCGCTTCGCCGAGCCGGCATCGGCCCTCGACGTGGTCGACATGCTGGCGCGCGGCCAGGTCCACCTGCACACGATCACGTTTCCGGAAGGGTTGACCCGCAGGGAGATGGCCGAGCTGTTCGGGCGGTCGTCGTTCGGCACGACCGGCGACTTCCTGGCCGCGAGCGAACGCGCCGACCTGGTCGCCGATCTGGATCCCGAGGCGGCCGATCTCGAGGGCTACCTGTTTCCGGATACGTACGCGTTGCCGCGCGGCGCGACGGCCGACGATCTGGTCGGCGCGATGCTGGCCCAGTTCCACCGGGTGTTCGACGATGACCTGCAGCGGCAGGCGGCGGCGCGCGAGATGACGGTGCGCGAGGTGGTGACCCTGGCGTCCCTCGTACAGAAGGAGACCGGCCTGGACCAGGAACGGCCGATCGTCGCCGCCGTCTACCACAACCGCCTCGCCCGCCGGATGCCGCTGCAGTGCGACCCGACCGTCATCTATGCGCTACGGCTCGCCGGCCTGTATGACGGCAATCTCACCCGCGACAATCTGACCTTCGATTCGCCCTACAACACGTATGTGCGTCCCGGCCTGCCGCCCGGGCCGATCGCGGCCCCCGGCGCCGCCGACCTGCGCGCGGCGCTCGCGCCGGCTGACGTGAGCTACGTGTACTTCGTCAGTCGCAACGACGGGTCGCACGTCTTCGCCGACACGCTGCGCGAGCACAACCGCAACGTGCAGGAGTATCAGGTGGAGTACTTCCGGCGGCGCCGCGCCGCCCGGCAATAGCCTCGCTGCGCCGCCCGGCCGAAGCGCCGGTTGAATGCAGCGGGGCCGTCGCCACGGGCTGCTCGCGCCCGGGAGTGCGCCGGCTGACGGGCGTCGGCCACCCGGGCCCGGCCGCGGGCGGCTATTGCGGCCGGGGAGACGAAGCGGACGCGCCGGCGGGCCGCGGCCGGGCGAACCACTCGGTCCAGCCCTCGACCTCGGTGTAGAACAGGCCCGTGGCGTCCCGACCGGCGTCGAGGTTGGCGCGCAGCGCAGCTCCCGCCGGTCCCGGCAGCCGGCCGGCCTGGGCGATCACCAGGGCGAGGGCGGCCAGCGCGAGCGCGCCGACGACGAACCGGCCTGCCCTGGCGCCCGTGCCCACACGCCCGCCGCCGCCCGCCGCCGGTCGCGACTTGTCAGAGGACCGGGTCAAAGAGAATCCCCCCGAACGCAAGATAGGCGGCCGCCAGTGTGAGCGCCATATTGAACGTCTGGCCCACCAGATAGAGCTGAATCGGCCGCCCGCCCTGTACCTGGCCTCTGAGCTGTCTGAGGTTCGATTCCAGGCCAATGCTGACGAACGCCAGACAGAAGAGCCAGCCGCGGAAATCGGACGTCAGATCGATGATGCCGCTGACCGCGTCGTCGCCGAGGAGCGGAGTCAGCACGAACGAGAAGAGCAGCGATGCGCCGGCGAACCCGAGGATGAACTTCGGAAACCGGGTCCAGATGGCGCGGGCCGACGGCCGTGCGCCGTCGCCGGCAGGCTCGACGTTGGCGACCCAGTAGACGGCCACCACAAACGCCACCACCCCGATCAGGATGTTCTGAATCATCTTGACGACCGCGGCAACCTGTCCCGCCTCGTCTCCCAGCATCGCGCCGGCCGCCACCACCGCGCCGGTCGCGTCCACGGTTCCGCCGATCCAGGCGCCCCCGACGATCGGGTCCATACCGATCGCACGGATGGCAATCGGCATCAGGATCATCATGGCGACCGTGAATATGAGCGTCATGCCGACCGTCAGGGTCAGTTCGTCCTTCTTGGCCCGGGCGGCGGCGGCCGTGGCGATGGCGGCCGAAACGCCGCAGACCGAGGTGGCGGCGGCGATGATGATGACCAGCGACGGGCTTTCCATCTTCAGCACCCGGATGCCGAAGCGGTACATGAAGACGATGACGATCGGCGTGACCAGCCACGCGACGAACAGGCCCGGCGGACCCAGGGTCAGGATGCGGTTGAACAGGATTTCGGCGCCCAGCAGCACCAGCCCCGTCTTGATGTACAGCTCGCTGCGCAGCGCGGGTCTCAGCCAGCCCGGCGTGCCGGCCGTGTTCGAGATGAGCAGGCCGAGCAGCAGCGCCCAGAAGGCGTAGCCGAATCCGGCGGCGCGTATGCCCGTCTGGTTGGCGAAGAGGTACGCGATCACCGCCAGCAGGAACATCGGGAGGAAACCGGTCTGATGGCCGATGAACGATCCGCCCATGATCCGAGCGGCCAGCGCGGTGATCAGCGCGAAACCGATGCCGAGCATCGCCAGCGGCACCACACGACCCTCGAAGGCGGCGATCGGGTCGCCGGTCCAGCGTCCGACGCCGGCCACGCCGCCGACGACCCCCGTGGCGGCGAGGGCGATCAACACACCGCCGATCCAGATGGACCACCAGTCTTCCGAGGTCAGCAGCGTCGGCCGGCGCGCGGCCGTTGGGGCATCGTGTGTCATGCGGCGTGGCGTATCAGCGAAGATGCTGGGGATCAGGGTGCTACTATAATGCCTCCCGACACCGGTCGCCGGAACAATCGGACACACGCCGAGGATCCGTTCATGCTGCGCCGCCCCTTCGTGTCGACCGCGGCGATTGCCGGTCTGACGGTGTGGATCGCCAGCCACGGGACCGCGCTGACCGCCCGCCAGGAGTCGCTGCAGCTTGACGGGCTGCAGGCGCCGGTCGAGATCGTCACCGACCGTTGGGGCATCAACCACATCTACGCCGCGAACGAGGCGGATCTCTTCTTCGCCCAAGGCTACGCCGCCGCGCGGGACCGGCTGTTTCAGTTCGAGGTCTGGCGGCGGCAGGCGACCGGCACCGTGGCGGAAATGCTCGGGCGGCGCGAGCTCGAACGCGATATCGGCGCCCGCCTGCACCGCTTTCGCGGCGATCTGAGCACCGAACTGAACCACTATCACGACCGCGGCGACCAGATCATCCCGGCCTTCGTGCGCGGCATCAACGCCTACATCGACCTGACGGCGGCCGATCCCGACCTGCTGCCGATCGAGTTCCGGCTGTTGGGCATCACCCCCGGGCACTGGACCCCGGAGGTCGTCATCTCGCGCCATCAGGGGCTGGTCGGCAACGTCACGTCGGAGATCGGCAACGCGCGTGCCGTGACGTTGCTCGGGGCCGACGCGGTCAAGGAGCTGAATTACTACTACGGCGACCCCGACCTGACGATCGATCCCGCAATCGATGTCTCGCTGCTGAACGACGATATCCTCGATTTGTATCGCGCCCATCGCCGGAGCGTGCGGTTCCAGCCGGAGGACGTCGCCGCAGCCTGGCGCGGCGACCCCGAGACGTTCGCGCGGCTGGCGGCGGCGATGCCGAGCGAGATCGACCTGGAGCAGGAGGACTACGAGGCCATCGGCAGCAACAACTGGGTGGTCGCCGGCAGTCGCACGATCACCGGGTTTCCGATGATGGTCAACGACCCGCACCGGGCCCAGGGCGCGCCCTCGCTGCGCTACTGGGTGCATCTGGTGGCGCCCGGGTGGAACGTGATCGGCGGGGGAGAGCCGGTGCTGCCGGGCGTGTCGATCGGCCACAACGAGTACGGCGCGTGGGGTCTGACCGTGTTCGGGCAGGACAACGAGGATCTCTACGTCTACGACACCAACCCGGCCAACCCCAACCAGTACCGCTATCTGGGCCGCTGGGAGAACATGACCGTCATCGAGGAATCGGTGCCGGTGAAAGGGCAGACCCCGGTCGGCGTCGAGCTCAAGTACACGCGGCATGGCCCGGTGCTCTACGAGGACACCGCGCAGAACAAGGCCTACGCGCTGCGCGCCGCCTGGCTCGACTACGGGTCGGCGCCGTATCTGGCGAGTCTGCGGATGGACCAGGCGCACACCTGGGACGAATTCCGCGAAGCCTGCAACTACAGCCGCATCCCCTCCGAGAACATGATCTGGGCCGACCGCGACAAGAACATCGGCTACCAGGCGGTCGGGGTCTCGCCCATCCGCCGCACCCACAGCGGTCTGGTGCCGGTGCCGGGCGACGGCCGTTACGAATGGGACGGGTATCTGCCGATCAAGGCGCTGCCGAATCTGGTCAACCCCGAGACGGGGTACTACGGCACGGCGAACAACTACACCGTGCCGGACGGCTATCCCTACTGGGAGGCGCTGCACTATACCTGGGGCGACCAGATGCGCGCGGCGCGGGTCGAAGAGCTGCTTTCCGGCGGGCGGCATCTGACCGTGGCCGACATGATGCGCTTCCAGCATGACGAGCTCACCATCGCCGGCCGCAACATCGTGCCGCTGCTGCGCGAGGTCGAGATTGACGACCCGGCGGTGGCCGCGCTGCGCGACCGGCTGCTCGAATGGGACTACGTGCTCGCCAGAGACTCGGTCGAGGCGGCCGTCTACGCCACGTTCGAACGCCGGTTGCGCGCCAGGATCCACGCGGTCGTGGTGCCCCCGGCGGCGCAGGAGATCATCAGGAGCGTCAACACCAAGCGTCTGATCGACTGGCTGGTCGCCCCCGACGGGCGGTTTGGCGACGCGCCGTTGGCGGGGCGGGACGCCCTGCTGCGGGACAGCCTGGCCGAGACGCTGGCGAGTCTGACCGAACGCCTGGGTCCGGACATCGCGCACTGGCAGTACGGGCAGGACGGATACAAGCACGTGCTGATCCGTCATCCGCTGACGGCGGCGGTCAGCCCGGACGTGCGCCGGCGGCTTGACGTCGGTCCGCTGCCGCGCGGTGGATACGGCGGCACCGTGCACAACACCGGCAACGGCGACAATCAGACCTCCGGGGCGTCGTTCATGATCGTCGCCGACACCTCGGACTGGGACAATTCGGTCGGGTTGAATGCGCCGGGGCAGTCCGGCGACCCGGACAGCCCGCACTACCGCGATCTGTTCGAGCTGTGGGCGCGCGGGAAGTATTTTCCGATCTTCTACAGCCGGGCGAAGATCGATTCGGTGACCGAGCGCACGACCATGCTTCGTCCCCGGTAGGGAATCACGATCGCAGAGGTGCGGTATCGCCGTCGATTATCCCGGTCGTTTGCGATGAATGGCTGGACTTTCTGATGTGGAGGTCAACGATGAGATACGGAACATGCCTGGCCGCGCTGGTGGCCGCGGTGCTGCTCGTCGCGCCGGCCGGCGCGTTGGCGCAACTCGACGACACGGCCGCATTTGCGGCGCATCTGTCGAACACCTATCGGGTGCTGCCGAACGTCACCTATGGCGTCGCCAACAACCGTGAGAACAAGGTCGATCTCTATCTGCCGCGGGGCGCCGACGGTCCCACGCCGGTGCTGATGTACATCCACGGCGGCGGCTGGGTGGGCGGCTCGAAGGAAGGCAACGTGCTGCGGCTGCTGCCGTGGCTCGAGATGGGCTGGGCCGTGGTCAACGTGCAGTACCGTCTGGGGCAGGTGTCGCTGGCGCCGGCCGCGGTCGAGGACTGCCTCTGCGCGCTGCGCTGGGTGATGCGGAACGCCGACACCTACAACATCGACCCGGAGGGCATCGTCGTGACCGGCAATTCGGCCGGGGGTCATCTGGCGCTGACGACCGGCATGATTCCGGCCTCGGCCGGACTCGACCGGCAGTGCCCCGGCAACGACGAGCTCTCCGTGGCCGCCATCGTCAACTGGTATGGCATCACTGACGTGGGTGACCTGCTCGACGGACCCAACATGAAGAGCTATGCGGTCACCTGGATGGGGAGCATGCCGAATCGGTTCGAGATCGCCGAGCGCGTGTCACCGCTGACCTACGTGCGGGCCGGTCTGCCGCCGGTGCTCTCGATTCACGGCGACGCCGACCCGACCGTGCCCTATCAGCACGGCGTGCGGTTGCACGAGGAGCTCGCGAAGGCGGGGGTGTCGAACGAGTTGCACACCGTGCCGGGCGGACGGCACGGCGGCTTCGACCGGCAGGAGACGCTCGCGATCTTCGAGACGATTCAGCGGTTTCTGGCTTCCCACGGCCTCGCGGCATCCGGCGCGCGCAGCACGTCCGGCCAATAGCGGGGCGGGGAGCGCCTGCCCGCCGTCGTCAGCGTGACGACGGCGGTGCCGGAGGCGCCGGGTGATCGGCATGCGAATGACACGACGCGGCTGGAACCGGTGGCGCATCGCGGCCGCCCTCCTCTGGCTGCCGGGACTCGCCGCCCCGGCCTACGCCCAGGATCTCGAGGCGGCGGTCGCCGCGTTCTGGGCCGCCGCGCCGGGCGCCGCGGCCGACGCCGCGGTCGAGAGCATTCTGGCGCTCGATCCGGACATCGAAGCGTTGTGGCCGCTGGTCAGGGCAGGGGCCGTCTACGCGGCCGACGTCCCGCGCGGGCGGCAGGTGTTGACCCGCAAGAATACCGACGGCGCCAACTTTCGGTACGAGCTGCATGTGCCCGAGGGGTACGACCCCGCGCGCCGCTATCCGGTGCGTGTCTATCTACACGGCGGGGTGTCCCGCCCGCGCCGCGACGAGGCCCCCTTCTGGCGCAATCCCGACCGTTTCCTGCGTGACGACGCGTTCGTCGTCTTTCCCGAATCGTGGTCCGACGCCATGTGGTGGCAGGCCAATCAGGCCGAGAACCTGACCGGGATGCTCAACGACATCAAGCGGCGCTACAACGTCAATGAGAACGCCCTGTCCCTGCTGGGCGTCTCAGACGGTGCGACCGGGGTGTTCTATCACGCCTTCAAGGCGCCGACGCCGTGGGCGTCCTTCCTGTCGTTCAACGGGCATCCGGTCGTGCTCGCCAACGCCTCGACCTTCGCCGACGGGCAGATGTATGTCACCAACCTCCGCAACAAGCCGTTCTTCGCCGTCAACGGCGGACGGGACCGGATCTACCCGATCGAGTCGGTCGTGCCGTTCCTGCGTCTCTTCGTCGACGCGGGCGTCCAGATCGACTTTCGCCCCAAGCCGGAGGCCGAGCACAACATGGCGTGGTGGGACGAAGAGAGCCCGAACGTCGATGCGTTCCTCACGACCTGGACCCGCCGTCCGCTGCCGGACCGGCTGGTCTGGGAGACTGAAACGACAGACCGCTTCAACCGCGCGCACTGGTTGGTCATCACCGAGTTGGGGAGCGTCAGGGGCGAGACCGAGTTCGACGACTTCAATGAGATTGCCACGCCGCCCCCGAGCGCGCCGCTCGGGTTCAACATGATCGGCGAGCTCGATACGGGCGTCGGCGTGCAGTTGGTCGATATCGTGCCCGACTCGATGGCCGCGGCGGCCGGGGTGCGCGCCGGCGACCTGCTGGTGGAGATGAACGGCGTCACGGTCGGGAACGTGGAAGATCTGCGCAACGCGGTGCAGGCGCCGCGGGATGGGCCCGGTATGCCGCTGCGCGTGCAGCGGAACGGTGAGTCGCTCTCCTTCACGTTGATGCCAATCACGTTGGGCGAGGCGCCGCCGCCGCGCCAGGCGTTCCCGCGGCCCGAGCCGTCGGGGCGCGTGCAGTTGCTGCGCGACGACAACCACATCGGGGTTGTCACCCGCGGCGTGCGCCGCTACACGCTGCTGATCTCACCGGAGCAGTTCGACTTCACCCGCCCCATTCGGGTGACCACGAATGGGGTCGATACGTTCGAGGGCATGGTCGAACCCAGTCCCGAAACCCTGCTGCGCTGGGCGGCGCAGGACCGCGACCGAACGATGCTGTTCGGCGCCGAGCTCGACATCGAGGTCAGGGCGCCGTAGGGCGGTCCCGGCGGTCGCCATCCGGGACCGGGGGCGGGTCGACATCGGTGCGTTTCACGACGAGCACCGTCAGGTCGTCGGCGAGCTTCTGGCCCGCGGCGTGTTGTTCGACGGCGGTGAACAGCGACCGCGCCAGACTCTGCGCCGGCGAGCTGCGATAGCAGTCCGTGGTGAAACCCCGCGTTGCACCGAGAGCGGCGAAGCGCCCGCTGAGCAAGGCGAGAAGAGGGAAAATACCGGCAGTATTTGACCGATGAACAACGACGCGCAGCGGGATGCAGCGCCGATCGAATGCAGCGGGGCTTTTACCACGGGCTGATAGGTGTGTATCGCCCGCTCGAGTCCCTCCTCGTCGAAGGGCTCGCCCGCTTCGTCCTCCGCCTCCGTGATGCCGTCGCTGTAGGCCACGAGCAGATCGCCTGGGGCCAACCGGGTCTCCGCGTGCTCATACGCGGCCTCCTCGAACATGCCAAGTGCGATGCCGCCCGTGGACAGCTTGTCAACCCTGCCGTCCTGGCGGCGCAGCATCGGCGGCGTCTGCCCGGCGTTGACGTAGGTGAGCGCGCCGCTACGCAGGTCGACGACCGCCAGGAAACAGGTGATGAAGCGCGCGCCGGGGGCCTGGTCGTGGACCAGCCGGTTGAGGCGCGCGGTCAGGACCGGCAGCGGGAGATCGTCCGGGGCGAGCGTGCGCAGCATCGCCAGCAGCAGCGCCATCAGCAGCGCGGCGGGGCTGCCCTTGCCCGACACGTCACCGAGCACGACCATCAGCCGATCCTCATCGAGTCGCACGATGTCGTACAGGTCGCCCCCCACGGTGTTCGCCGGCCGCGTGCGCCCCGCGACGTCGAGGCCCCGCCCGGTGAACGCGTCCCGCGGCAGCATCGCCAACTGGATCTCGCGGGCGACCTCCAGGTCGTGCTTCAGCGTCAACCGGTCGGCGACCTCCAGCAGTATGAGCAGGTTGACGAGGGCGAACCCGCTGAACAGCCAGAATGTGCCGTCGGACCAGACCGGCCGCGGAATCCCCAGATTCCACACGAACGGGATGATTGGAATGTCGATGATCGAGAAACCGGCGAAGAGCTCCAGCATGCCGGCCAGCGCACTGACCATCGCCAGCCCGAACAACGCCCGCCGCGCCGGAGACAGCCGGGACGTGAAGGCGACGAAAAAAAGCCGCACCTGCAGCCAGGCGCGCCGATGCCAGGGCAGCCCGCTGAGTGTCCCGGGGTCGATGCCCCTGGCGAAGTAGTCGTAGGCGTCGCGCGTGTCGCGCGTGAACAGCCGCTGGAAGTCGTCCGCCGTGAGATCTTTCGTGTAGGTGTCCCAGAACCGGCGGGCGGTGTCTGCGGGGGGCATCACCGACAGTATACGGGCTGCGTCGCAGCAGGGTTCGTGCGTACCGCGGCGCCGCGACGCGTAGCGGGCCTTGCCACTGGCCGTTAGCTGCCCGCGCCCGCGCCGACGCGGGGGAAACCGCGGGTCAGCGCCTCGAAGAGGAGCTTGAGCGCCAGATTCGAACGCACGAGGGTCCTGGTGACCGCCCTTACGCTGCGTCGCGAAATCTTCACGTCCTGCCCGTGTCTGAACGCCGGTGTCGCGAGAATGCGGCGGAGGGTCAGCACCGCCATCCCGAGGGCCCACAGGCAATGCCGGCGGATGCCGATTTCACGGGTGGGCAGGATCAGGATGAACCGCAACGCGTTCGCAAAGTGCTGGCGGGTGATCGCCACGAGCTGGATCAGCCCTGTGACGAAGGCGGGGTCGTTGTGTTCGCTGGACAGGGAACTCAGGTCGAAACCGGCGTCGCGGAAAATGTCGCGCGGCAGACAGCACACACCGCGGCGGCGATCCTCCCATACATCCTTGACGTATTGGTCATCTGCAGCCCCTGGCCGAAGGAGACTGCCAGCGGGAGCAGCTCGTCGCGGCGTTCGTTGATCTCGGCAGAGTAGTCGCAGAACAGATCGGTGAGCATTTCACCGACCACGCCAGCCACGTGATAGCAATAGCGATCGAGCTGAGGCAGGTCGTTCAATCCATCCGATGTCGCGCGCTGCTGAAACTCCGCCATGCCCTGCGACATGATTCGCACGCAGCGTTCGAGTGCGCGCTGCTGGGTGGCCCGCAACCCGTTGGTGATGCGAATGACCCGGGCGGCGTTGGCGACAGGTCCCGCTCGCTGGCGGTCGTCGCGGGCGCCAGCAGCGCGCCAAGGTCGTGCGCGAACGACTCCGCTTCCGCTCGAACGGCGACCACCTCGACAAAGCGTTTCGAGAACGCCTGCTTCTGCCCGGCGGACAGCGCGGGCTCGTCTTCGACGGTGTCGGTGATGCGGCACAGCAGATAGGCATTGCCCACCGCGTGCCGCAGCGTGCCTGGAAGTTGTGGAATCGTGAGAGCAAAGGTACGGGAGACGCCTTGCAGGATTTCCACCTGGTAGGCGAGGTCACTGTCGGTCGACCCGCTCGAGGAGGGCGTCGTCATCGTGACCCGCATCTTGCTCTACCGATCGTTCACGCACGGGGTGCGGGTGTCGCACGTCCCGCCCCCTCCGACGGGCGAGTATCTGAACGGTCCGGGCAGCATCACCGCCAGCGCCGCGGCGACCGCCGGGCGCTGGCGCAGACGCGAGCGCGCTGAGCGATGACGTTCTGGCCCGGGTCTAGAGCATCGCCCTCTATAGCATCGAGATCGTCGGGCGTCTGGTCGCTCCTGACGGACGTGCGGCCGGTGTCGTGATCAACTTCATCCTGCCCGAGAACCACGATCAGGCGGGATCGAGATCACCGAATATCTCGATCCGCTCCTCGACCAGGCCCGCGTCGATCATCCCGGCATCGACTACTACATGACCGGTGACGTCGCTCTGAACCACGCGTTCGCCGACGCCACGGCGAGTGAGCTCGAGACGTTGACGCCAATCGTCTTCGGGTTCATCGTGGACGACACGATCCATTTTCTGAGCTAGTATCTGAAGGCTAGGTGTGACGGCCTCCCGGCGGCGGGCGCCGTGCGTTCCACCTTTCGCGTCCTGCCCGGCCTGAGTGTGGGCGGCGGCCAGTCGCGACGGCGCGTCGATGACACGGGCTGCCAGGACCCGGCACCCGCGGGTCCCGGGTGGAGGTCGTAGATATGCGAGCAGACCACGGTTCCCCATCAAGAACGAGTAGAACCACGATGCGAGTCATCCTGGCCCAACCGCGCGGGTTTTGCGCCGGTGTCGAACGAGCGATCGAGATCGTCGAGGAGGCCCTGAAACAACACGGTTCCCCGATCTACGTGCGGCACGAAATCGTCCACAATCCGCGGGTCGTCGACAACCTGAAAGCCAAGGGCGTACGGTTCGTGGACGCGATCGAGCAGGTGCCTGACGGCGAGATCGCCGTGTTCAGCGCCCACGGTGTGTCCCGCAAGGTCGAGCAGGACGCGTCGGTGCGCGGTCTGCAATCGCTTGACGCCACCTGCCCGCTGGTGTCGAAGGTGCATCAGGAGGGCAGGCGCTACGCCGCGGCCGGCTACGACATCATCCTGATCGGTCACGAGAACCACCCGGAGGTCGAAGGTACCGTCGGGCAGATTCCGGGGCCGGTGTTGCTGGTGAGCGATGTGGAGGGGGTGGCGGCCCTGCGGGTGCGCAATCCGGACAAGGTCGCCTACATCACCCAGACCACGTTGTCGGTCGACGATGTACGGGATGTGATTGCGGCATTGCGGCGGCGGTTCCCCAACGTCGTCGGCCCGGACGTGAAGGACATCTGCTACGCCACCCAGAACCGTCAGTCGGCCGTGCGCACGCTTGCCGCCCAGGTGCAACTGATGCTGGTGGTGGGCGCACGCAACAGCTCGAACTCCAATCGCCTGAACGAACTCGGCAACGTCTGTGGCGTGCCGAGCTATCTGATCGAGGATGCGTCGAAGGTCGATTCCGCCTGGCTGACGGGGGTAGAGTGCATTGGCATCACCGCCGGAGCGTCGACACCCGAGGAACTCGTGCAGGAAGTGATCGAGGAGCTGCGGAAGCACGCCGACCTGGACATTTCGACGATGGACGGAATTGTCGAGAACGTACGCTTCGGTCTGCCTGCCTCCCTGACCGGCACGGCCGGCGCCGCCGGCTGACCGGACGGCGTCGCCCGCACCGCACGAGGGCGCCGCCCGTCAGGGGAGGGGCGCCAGATTCCCTTCGTAGGTTATCTTCTGGCCCGGCAGGATGTACACGTCGAACTCCAGCGGTGCGAAGCCGCGCTCGTGGATCTGGATGTGGTGCGGGCCTTCTTCGAGTCGGAGTTGCTGGAAGATCCCGTCATAGTCGTTGACCAGCCCGACATAGTAGCCGTCGACATATACCTCGCCGAAGCGCGGTCTCACCTTCAGACGCAGGCTGCCGGTGTAGTCGTATCCCCCGTAGGGGTAGGTATACGGGGCGTAGCCGAAGCTGTTGCCGTAGTACCCGTTCCAGTACGGGCTGTAGTAGCTGGAGCCGTAGCCATAGCCTGCGCCGAACGTGCTGTAGCCTGGGAAGTAGAAGTACGACCCGTAGATGCTCGGGGCGCCGTAGTAGTGCCGTCCGCGATACCGGGTATAGCTCCTGCCGCCCCGGCGACCGCTGTTCTCGTAGTTGTTGATGACGATCGGCCGTGACTCGAGCGTCGACCGCGGTACCGCCTGGCCCACCACGTTGCCGTTCGGCGGACGCCGGTTGATCACCCTGCCGTCGCGTGCGACATTGCCGCCGCGTGGGACCGCGCCCCCGGCGCGGCCGGCGGTGCCGCGGCCAACAGAACGGTCGGTCCGGTCGATGACCGTCGAGCCGTTCGATCCGGGTGCGGCCACGCGGACGCCGCCGCTTCTGCGCCGGACGATGGTGGGACCCCGATCCTGGTCTGGCGCACGTCTGGGCGCCGTAGCGCGCGAGGGTGACGTAGCGCGCGAAGGCGGCTGGTCTCCGGCGTTCGACCGTGGGCGGGCGGTTGGAGTTCGCTGGGGGGTCGGGCGTTGAGGCGCCGCCGCGCGCGAAGGGGCCCGCCGGGGCGCCGAAGCGCGAGAGGGCGGCCGGTCTTGGTTTGGCGCGCGTCTGGGCGTCGACCGCACTGCGCCGTTGTTCCCGCCGTTCGACCGCTGACGGATGGACGGGACTTGCCTGGGCGCCGTAGCGCGCGAGGGTGACGTAGCGCGCGAAGGCGGCTGGTCCCCGGCGTTCGACCGCGGGCGGGCGGTTGGAACCCGCTGGGGCGTCGGGCGCTGTGGCGCTGCCGCGCGCGAAGGGGCCCGCCGGGGCGCCGAAGCGCGCGAAGGCGGCCGGTCTTGGTTTGGCGCGCGTCTGGGCGCCGAGCGCACCGCGCCGTTGTTCCCGCCGTTCGACCGCTGTGGCGCCGCCGCGCGCGAGGGGGCCCGCCGGGGCGCCGAAGCGCGCGAAGGCACCGCGCGCGAAGGCGGCCCAGCGCGCGAAGGCGTCGAGTCACGCGGCCGCGCACGATTCTGTGACTCGGCCAGGGCCGGGAACGACCAGCCCGTGACGAAGAGGATGCTGAGGTAAACGAGAATCTTGCGTGTCATGTCGCACTCCCTGTGCAGCGGCGGACATCCATATGATAAGCACGTCTCGTGCCAAGGCGCCAAAACCCGTGAAATACCGGGTTCAAACCGTGCGCACGCGGCCCACTGTCCCACGGATGGGGCAGCGGGTGTCCGGTCTGGAGCACGCTGCGCAGATGCCTACGCCGACGCCGATTCGCACTCGTGCGCGGGACAACGCGTCCCGGCGCTGGCGACGCTGGATATCCGCGCTCAGATCTGTCATTCTGTCGGCACGATTCGGCGCGATGAGGCGATCACGAAAGGGATGACGAGCATGGGTTTCTGCGAGCATTGTGAAGGCCAGCGGTTCGACCGGGCGCAGGTGCTCCGCCAGTTGCGACTGACGCGCGCGCGGCTCCGCGACGAAGCGGTCCGCTGCAGCGCCGATGAAGCCTTGCGGCTGGCGATCAAGTCCGTGCGCGCGCTCGAGATTCCCCATCTCGAACCGCTCGACGACTGGATGGAGGAAATGTCCGACGATCAGGTGATTCACTGACCGTCGGCCGGCCCGACGCGTAAGTGCGCCTCACTGCACTCCGCGATCTCCACGACAACGCGGTCCACGTATCCCAGACCTACCCTGAGTTCAGCAGCCCGTGGCAATACCCGGCGTCGCACCGGGATCTGGTCGTCACAACGCCGCGCGTGGCCAGTGCAATGCGCGGCGCCGCCACGGGCCTGGCGGGTCTGGGACGTCTCATCCCGCCGCCGGCTGGGCCGTGAGCGCGGACAGCGTCGAGTAGGCCGAGAGCCGTTCCAGGCTGGTGCGGACATCCACCACGACCGGGCCATCCTCGGCCAGCGCCGCGCCGACGACCCGGTCCGTGTCGGCGGGCTGCTCGATGACGAGCCCGCGCGCGCCGAACGCGCGGGCCAGCGCCGCGAAGTCGGGGTTGGTCAGGTCGGTGCCCGCCACGCGCCCCGGAAACAGTTTCTCCTGATGCAGCCGGATCGTGCCGAAGCTGCGGTTGTTGGCAACAAACACCCTGATCCGCGCGCCATACTGTACCGCCGTCGCCAGTTCGTTGCCCGTCATCAGGAATCCGCCGTCGCCGACGAGGCTGACCACCTGCCGTTCCGGGAATCGCAGCGCCGCCGTCACCGCCGCGGGCACCCCGAACCCCATGGCGCCGGATACCGCGCCGAGCAGCAGTTGGCCGGGTCGGAACAGGAAATACCGGTGCAGCCAGCTTCCGAAGTTGCCGGCGTCCATCGCCAGTACGCCGTCGGCCGGCAGGCGGCGGTGGAGCGCCGCTACGACATGTCCGAAATCGACGCCGTCCGGTGCGCCGGCGGGGGTCCAGCGCGCCAGGTCCAGGACGACCTGGTGCAGGCGCTGCCGCCAGGTGTCGCTGCCGGTCGATCCGGATGGAGATGAGGGGGGCCGTGCCGCCAGGGCGTCGAGGAACGGGATGGTATCGGCCGTGACACCGAGCGCCGTCTCGAACACACGTCCGATCTGGCGGGGGTCCGGATACACATGAATCAACGGCTGGTCCGGCGCCGGCGCCTTCGGCAGCCTGAAGCGCTGGGTTGTGATCTCGTTCAAGCGGGTGCCGACCGCCACGATGAGGTCCGCCTCCGTGAGGTGCTCCCAGGCGTGGGGCGGCAATCCGAAGCCGAGGTGTCCGGCATAACAGGGATGCCTGTTGTCGAACAGATCCTGGTGCTTGTAGCTGGTGACGACCGGCATCCGCCAGCGGTCGACGCAGGCAGCCAGGGCGGCCCGGCCTCGCGCGCTGCGTGCCTGCCCGCCGACCACCAGCAGCGGGCGCGCCGCCGCGGCGAGCCGGCCGGCGACCTCCTCGACGGTCCCGGGCGGCGGCACGATCGGCGCGCGGGGCGCCGGCGGCGCGGGCAGCTCGGCGCCGATCTCCTCCTCGAAGACGTCCTCGGGAATGGACACGACCACCGGGCCGGGTGTGCCGGCGGTGGCGATGGCGAAGGCGTCGGCCGCCGCGCCCGGCAGATGTCCGGCCTCCCGGACCTCGATGACCCGTTTCGCGATGCCGCCGTACAGGTGGGCATAGTCGATCTTCTGGAACACGCCCCGCTCGAGGTGCGCGCGCGGCAGTTGGCCGACGAACAGGACCAGCGGCGCGGCGTCCTGCTCGGCGGTGTGGACCGCCAGGGCGGCGTTCGCCGCGCCCGGTCCGCGGCTGACGAAGGCGACCCCGGGACGATTGGTCACCTTGGCGTCCGCGACGGCCATCAAGCCGGCGCCGCCCTCGTGACGGCAGGTCACCAGATCGAGACCCGCATCGTCCGCCATCGCGTCGAGCGCCGGCAGGTAGCTCTCGCCGGGCACGCAGAAGACCCGGTCGACCTCGCATCGGCGCAGCATGCCAATGAGTTGCAGTGCGGCGGTGGGCATGGGAGCCATATTGTGCCCGCGAACGGGACCACCCACAATACGGACCGTCGCAGCCAGCCACGGGACGCGGGAGCCGGTGGTGTACGGCGATGTCTTTCCGCTGTCCCGGCAGGGACAGTTGCTGACGGTCGTGCTGCTGATTTCCGGCCTCGGCATATTTCTCTTCCTGGCGTCCGAGATCGGCCGGTCGATCATGGAAGGCGCACTGCGGCTGTTTCTGGGACGCGTACGGAGAACCCGAATGATCGAGCGCATGAGCGGACACGAGATCGTGTGCGGATACGGCCCATGGGCCGGGCGGTGGTCAGCGAGCTCGTCGCGGATGGTCGCCGCGTGGTGGTGATCGACAGCCGCGTGGCGCTCACGCGCGAACTTGCCGAGCAGGGTTACACGGTGGTGACCGGCGACGCCACCCTCGAAGCCACGTTGCGCGCGGCGAACGTGGAGCACGCGCGAGGACTGGTGTCCTGCCTGACCGACGACGCGCACAATGTCTACGCGGTGCTGACGGCGCGTACGCTGAATCCCGACCTGTTCATAGCCGCGCGCGCGACTGAGGAAGGCGCCGAGCGGCGCATTCTCCAGGCGGGCGCCACGCGGGTGGTGAACCCGTATCAACTGGCCGGCACCTGGCTCGCCCATCTGGTGGTCAAGCCGGCCATCGTGAACTTTTTCGATACATCGGTCGGGGGCACCAGCCTGCGACTCGACCAGACCTCGCTGCGCAGTGGAAGTCCGCTCGTGGGCCAGACGCTGACCGAGGCCACTATTCGCGACCGGTGGGGGGTCAGCGTCGTCGCGGTTCAGCGCGGCGCGGAGGTCGTGTCGCATCCGCCGGCCGATTTCCGCCTGGAGCGGAAGACGTCATCGTGGTGTTCGGGTCGCGGCCGCAGCTCGCGGCCTTCTATCGCGAATGCGGGTGGCCGACCGTCGTGAATCCGCGCGGCTATACTGGATCGTCGGTGCCGCGGCGGGCTGGCGCGGCGCCTGCGGCGACTGGACGTCCCGGAGGAGATGATGACCCGATCGACGGGCCGCGTGACGGTGGCCCTGTCCACTCTGCTGCTGTTGGCGGCGGGCGCCGCCCCGGCCTACGCCCAGGAGCAGATCTTTCCCTTTCCGGTGCATCGGTTCGAGCTCGACAACGGCCTGCAGGTGGTCGGTGTCGAGTACGACAGCCCGGGCATCGTCGCCTACTACACGGTCGTGCGCACCGGTTCACGGAACGAGGTGGAAGCGGGGTTCTCAGGCTACGCGCACTTCTTCGAGCATATGATGTTCCGGGGCACGGAGCGGTATCCCACCGACGCCTACAACGACGTGGTGAAGCGGCTGGGGGCCGATTCCAACGCCTTCACCACGGACGACTGGACCGCCTACCACACGGTGGCGAGCGCCGATGCGCTCGAGACGATCATCGATCTCGAATCGGATCGGTTTCTGAACCTGAGCTATTCGGTCGACGACTACCGGACCGAGGCGGGCGCCATTCTCGGTGAGTACAACCTGAACTTCGCGAATCCGTTCTCGCTGCTGCGCGAGAAGCTGCACGAGCTGGCGTTCACGGTCCATCCCTACCGGCACACGACGATCGGGCTGCTGGCGGACATCGAGGCGATGCCCGAGCACTACGACTACAGCGTCGAGTTCTACGACCGCTACTACCGCCCGAACAACTGCATCATCGTGGTGGTCGGAGACTTCGACCTGGCGGAGCTGCGGCGGCTGGTCACCCGCTACTACGGCGCCTGGGAGCCCGGCAGCTTCGAGCCCGTGATTCCGGTCGAGCCGCCCCAGAGCGCGGCCCGCGCGGCGGCGATCACCTGGCCCAACCGGACGTTGCCGCATGTGATGATCGGGTATCACGCCCCTGCCTTTTCGGTCGAGGCGATCGACATGCCGGCGCTCGACGTACTGTCGCAGTTGCTGTTCTCGCAGAACGCGCCGCTCTTCCAGCAACTGTATCTGCGTGACCAGGTGGTCGACATCCTGTCCGGAGGCGCGGTCGACCAGCGCGATCCCCCGCTGTTCGAAATCGTCGCGCGTATCACGAAACCTGATCGCATCGACGAGGTGCAACAGGCGATTCTGGCCGAGATCGAACGGCTGAAGACAGAGCCGGTCGACCCGCGCGTGCTGGCCGATACCAAGTCGGCGATGCGCTACTCGTTCGCCCGCGGGCTCGACAGTCCGGGGCCGATTGCGGAGACGCTGGGCCACTACCTGCAGTTGACCGGCGACCCGGACACCGTCAACCGGGTCTACGAACTCTACGACGCGGTGACCGCCGACGACATCCGGACCGTGGCGGCCAGGTATTTCAGCGAGTCGAATCGCACGACCGTCGTGCTGACCGAGGAGGGGCGGTGACGCGGGCGGCCGCTGGTCGATTCGTCCTGCCGGCGCTGGTCTGCGCCGCGCTGGCCGGGTGCGGGGGCGTCGGACCGGTCGAGCCGGCGCGAACCGTCGTTGGTGTGCATGCCCCGAACTCGCCGCTGATTACGTTGCGCGTGATGTTCGGCGCCGGGTCGGTCGACGATCCGCAGGGCAAGCAGGGTCTGAACGCGTTGACGGCGTTGACGATCGGTCAGGGCGGGACCGCGGCGCTCAGCTTCGAAGAGCTGACCTCGACGCTGTACCCCTGGGCCGCCTCCATCGGGGCGCAGTACGACAAGGAGGTCACCACCTTCACCGGCGAGGTCCATCGCGATCACCTGGAGCCGTTTTACGAGATTTTCCGGGACCTCATCGTCGCGCCCCGTTTCGATCCGGCCGACTTCGAGCGCAACCGCGACTTTCTCACGAACGCCATCGTCGCGTCCCTGCGCGGCAACGACGACGAAGAGTTGGGCAAGCAGGCGCTCAACGTCCTGCTGTATGAAGGACACCCCTACGAGGCGACCGAAATGGGCACCGAGCAGGGGCTCGGCACGCTCACGCTCGCCGACGTGCGCGCGTTTCACGCCGCGCGGTACACGCGGGACAACGTGTCGATCGGTGTGGGCGGGGGCTACCCGGACGGCTTCCTCGAACGCGTCGAGCAGGATCTGGCCGCCGCGCTCCCGGCCGGAGCCCCGGCCGAGCGGAGCCTGCCGGCGCCGCGCACCCTCGACGGCATCGAGCTGCTGCTGGTCGAGAAGAACGCGATCGCGACGGCCGTCTCGATCGGCTTCCCGCTCGATGTCACACGCGCCGACGACGATTTCTATCCCCTGCTGCTGGCCAACTCCTATTTCGGCGAGCATCGCACGTTCAATGGCCGATTGATGAACCGGATGCGCGGTCTGCGGGGCCTGAACTACGGTGACTACTCGTATATCGAGCAGTTCATCCAGGACGGCGGTTCGACCTTCCCGGTGCCCAACATCCCCCGGCGGCAGCAGTTCTTCAGCATCTGGATCCGTCCGGTGCCGCATCACAATGCGGTGTTCGCGGTGCGTCAGGCGGTGCGCGAGCTGTCGCTGCTGGTCGAGCGCGGATTGTCGGAGGCCGATTTCGAGGCGACGCGCGAGTATCTGGTCAACTACGCGACGCTGCATGTCCAGACGACCAGCCGGCGTCTCGGATACGCCATGGATTCCGAGTTCTACGGCACCGGGTTCTTCATCGACGAGATCCGTGCGCGGCTGCCGGCGATGACGGTCGATGACGTGAACGCCGCGATCCGCAGACACCTGCAGGCCGAGAACCTGGCGATCGCCGTTGTGACCCGTGACGCCGAGGCGTTCCGTGACGAACTGCTCGGCGGCGCGCCGTCCAGCGTGACCTACAACACCGAGGTCGGGCCGGACATCCTGGCCGAGGACGAGGAGATCAGGACGTATCCGCTGGCAATCAATCGGGACCGTGTTCGTGTCGTGCCGGTGGAGCGGATGTTCGTGGACGTGGCGCCACCGGCAGGAGCGGCTCGTTCAGGGACCCTGGACGATAGCCGCGCGGATCGACAGTGACGGTGTCGAAGCCGGCGTCCCGGAACTGTCGCAGCACGGCGGCGCGAATCTCCGGGGCGCGCAGCCGGGGCAGCATGGCGGGGTCGACCTCGATACGCGCCATCGTGTCGTGAAAGCGGACCCGGCAGACACGGAACCCCAGATCACGGAGCGCACGTTCGCAGGCGGCCACCTGCGACAGCCGCTGCGGGGTGATCGTGACGCCGTACGGGAATCGACTCGAGAGACAGGCCAGCGCAGGTTTATCCCACAACGGGAGGTCGAGCCGTCTGGCCGCCTCACGGATATCCGCCTTGGTGAACCCGAGTTCGTCGAGCGGCGAGCGCACACCCTGTTCGCGGGCCGCCTGCCGGCCCGGCCGATGGTCGCCGCGGTCGTCGCGGTTGAAGCCGTCGAGCACGTGCGGCAGGCCCAGCTTGCGCGCCTCCTCCACTGCGCGGGCGTAGACCTCGGTCTTGCAGAAGTAGCAGCGGTTGACCGGGTTGGCGGTGTAGCGGGCGTCATCCAGCTCGCTGGTCTCGACGAGCAGGTGCCGCGCGCCAAGCTGGCGGGCGACGGTCGCGGCATCGGTCCGCTCCTCGGGCGCCAGACTCGGTGACGCCGCGGTCAGCGCGCAGGCTCGGTCGCCGAGCACGCGCACCGCTTCGGCGAGCAGGTATCCGGAGTCGACCCCGCCCGAAAAGCAGACCACGACCCGGTCGAGTGCGGCCAGCAGGTTCCGCAACCTGGTGATCCTGAGATCGAGACTCGACATAGAATGAGCACTGGGTGGTTCGATGCGAGATCCGTTCCGGGCTTCAGTATAGTCCGGGCAACGGAGTCATTGGCGGAGCCTCCTCCGAGGCCCATGCCGACCGTATCCGACGCCACCGTGTCGCTCCTGCTTGGATCCGCCGCGTCCCTCGCCACCGTGCACACCCTGATCGGCATAGATCACTCGATCCCGTTCATCGTGCTGGGTCGCGCGCGCGGCTGGTCGCTGCGCCGGACGCTCGGAGTGACGGGTGCCTGCGGTCTCGTCCATGTGGCGTCGTCGGTGCTCATCGGGTTCGTGGGCGTGGCGTTGGGGATCGCGCTCGAGCGGCTCTCATGGCTGGATTCGGTGCGGGGAAACCTGGCGGCGGCCCTGTTGATCGGGTTCGGTCTGGCGTATGCCTGCTGGGCGGCGGTACGGAGCCTGCGCGGGCGCGTGCACACGCATGTCCATACCCACGCCGACGGCACCACGCACAGCCATCCCCACGATCATGCCGGCGACCACCTGCACGTGCACGGCATCGGGCGTAGTGTGACTCCCAGGCAGCAAGTGGCAGAAGTCCCGCTGCATTCGAACGGCGCGGCATTGTTACGACCGGGTCTCGGTGCGACGCGCGGTTCTACCACGGGCTTCTGGATACTGTTCCTGGTTTTTGCGTTCGGACCGTGCGAAGCGCTGATTCCTTTGATGATGGCGCCGGCCGTCGAGGGCGTCTGGTGGCTGCTCGGCGCCGTGGTGGCGGTATTCGGCGTGTGCACCGTGGGCGCCATGCTGGCGGCGGTGGCGCTCGGTCACGCCGGGCTCACGCGCGTGCGGCTCGGGGTGCTCGACCAGCGGGTCGACGTGTTGGCCGGGTTGACGGTGGCCGCCAGCGGGGCGGCGGTGCTGTTTCTCGGTATCTGATTCCAGGTTGCCCTCCGCGGTGACGGCCCGTGCGGCACCGCGTGAGTAGGGAGCACGATCGTGTTGTACGACGTCGTTCTCATCGTCATCGGGCTCGCACTGGTCGCCAAGGGCGGCGATCTGTTCGTCGACTCGAGCATCCGCATCGGCCAGGCGCTGCGCGTGAACCGCTTCGTCATCGGCGGTACGCTGGTCAGTCTCGCCACGACCACACCCGAACTGGTGGTGTCGGCGTTGGCCAGCCGCGCAGGCGACTCCGGCATCGCGTTGGGTAACGCGGTCGGATCCTGTATCTGCAACATCGGGTTGATCGTCGGCACCGTGGCGCTGCTGACCCCGGTGGAAGTGGAGAAACGCGACTTCGTGCGGCGCGCCGCGTGGATGGTCTCGGCCTTCGTGCTCGTCCTCGTCTTCACCTGGGATCGCACGCTCAGCCGTCCCCTGGCGGCGGTGCTGCTGTTGCTGGCGGTGGCCTATCTTTCCTGGGACTACCTGGGCATTCGACGCATGCGGGCCGAGTCGACCGATGACGGTGATGCGCCGGACACCAGCGGGTTGAACACGGCGATCGCCCTGTTCGCGCTCGGCGCGGCGCTAATCGTGATCGGGAGCCGGTTTCTGGTCATCTCCGGGCGGTCGCTGGCCGAGGCGCTCGGGGTACCGTCCGTCATCATCGGATTGTCCGTGATCGCCATCGGCACCTCGCTGCCTGAGCTGGTGACCGGTGTCTCAGCGGCGCGGAAAGGTGTGCCCGATCTGTCGCTGGGCAACATTGTCGGCGCCAACGTGCTGAATCTGTATCTGATCGTCGGTGTGTCCGGCGCCATCAATCCGCTCAGCCTCGACCTCTTCACGCAGGTCTATTCGTACGGCTGGCTGGCGGTCTTCCTGACCGCCGTCATCGCCCTGGTGCTGCGGAGCGGCCGTTTTCATCGAACCGGGGGGTTGCTGCTGCTCGGGCTCTACGCGGTGTACCTCGCCGGTCTGGTGGTCGTGCCGATGCTGGGCAACGGCCTGTAGCACGCCGGGCCGGGTTCCGGGCGCCGCGCCGCGGGGTGGGTCATTGCGGGCCGGCAGCCGCCCGCGTGATCGGATAGATGCCGCCTGCCGCGAGTTCGTCGTCCATCACATTCCAGGTGACGAGACCGTCGTCGGAACGCGGTTCGAGCAGGGTGAAGATCAGCCGTCCCAGCGGCTGGGCGACCGGGATGACCAGCGTCCCCGCCGGCAACGCGAGGTCGACCGGTTCCCAGGCTCCCTCCACCCTGCGCTCACGGTGCCCCTCGAACGTCCGGTCGGCGAGCGTCGACCCGCTGATGACGAACTGTTCGCCGCTCACGGCCGCGTCCGTGTCCAGCGCGCTGCCGTCTACCCCGTGCGCCGCCAGCAGATCGATGACCGCGGTCAGGTCGGGCGGCACGTGGTACGTCGCCGGCGCGGTCTCCTCTGCGGTGGCCGAGAAGCGGCCATATTCATACATCTCGGTCGGTGTGACCATGTCCAGCCGGCGGCGGATCGGGGCTCGCGTGTGGGGATGCTGCAGTTGCTCGGTGGCGCCGAGCAGAATCTCTACCGGCGTGTCCGACCGCTGCGCGGCGGCGCGGGTCGCCAGCCGCGCGCCGACGATCGATTCGCGGTCGGCCTGCGCCACGAGCGACGCGATGTCGCCGGCGCGATCGTGCGCGAACTCGAGAATCTCATCCACGAACCTAAACGTGGCGAGCACGCGCTCTTCGAATGTCGCGTACGCATAGGCTTCGCCCAGGATGGCAATCCGGTTCCGCAGTCCCGCGTAGTTGTTGTTGAACCGCGGGCGATGGTCGAACGTGCGCCAGACCGGTTCGGCCGCGGTCCGCGGGACGTTGCCGTAGTAGTAGAGGTGCCACCCGTGACTCGCCTCGATGGCGGACGTCACCGCGGGGAGCAAGGCGTTGCGCAGCAGCGCGTCGATGGCCGGATGCGTGTTCGGGTGCAGCGGCGGCGAGTAGGTGAGGTGGTAGGCGTGTTCGGTGCCGTTGGTCGTGTGCAGATCGACGATCACGTGCGGGTCGTAGTCCTGGTAGGCGCGCACGAGGGCGCGCGCTTCGGGAGATTCGAGCTTGGTGTGGTCGCGGTTCAGGTCGAGGTCCTGTGAGTTGGTCCGTTCTCCCACTCCCTCGAACGGACCGAACTGGAGGGCCCGGTTGTCAGGCGCGGTCCGTTCGTTACCGTCGGCGTTGTAGATCGGTGCAATGAGCAGGATCAGGGACGAGTCCCACTCCGGATGCCCGCCGGCGACGAGCTCCCGCACCAGCATCAACAGCGCCTCCTTGCCGCAGACCTCGCCGCCATGGATGTTGCCCTGCAGCCAGACTCTGGTCCTGCTCGGCGCCGTGATCGAGGCGGGGCGCGCGTCGGGCACGTCGCCCACGACCAGCAGCGGCAGCGGCCGCCCCTCGACCGTCGAGCCGAAGGTGGTCAGATGCGCCCTGTCGGAGGCCGCCGCGGCGCGTTCCAGCAACTGCATCACCTCGCCGTAGCCGGTCGTCTGTTCATAGCGGGTGCGCTCGGCGCGGGTCAGGAGAGGCAGCGCGCCGCCGGCCGGAGGCGGAGCACTGCACCCGGTGAGCAGCAGCAGCAGCACGAGCGGACTCATGCGGATCGGGCGGGCGATGGGGCTCACACGGAGACCTCCAACTGGCGGACGACCTGATCGACTTCGGCCGCGGTGGTACCGCGACCCACGCTGAACCGGATGGCGCCGAGCCCCGTCTCGGCCGGCAGGCCCATCGCCTGCAGCACCGGCGACAGCGTGCGTGCGCCCGTGTGACACGCAGACCCGGTGGATGCCGCGACACCGTCCAGCCGCGCCAGGATCTCGTCGCCCAGGCGGCCGGGAAAGGCGACGTTGAGCGTGTTCGGCAGACGGCGGGTGGGATGGCCGTTCAGGACCACGCGTGCGCCGAACGCCGCCTGCAGCCTGGTCCAGAACCGGTCCCGCACCGCACGCAGGCGGTCACCGCAGGGGTCCGCGGCCGCGAGCCGGCAGGCGGCGCCGAGACCGGCCGCCAGCAGGGCGCTCTCGGTGCCGGCGCGCTGTCCGCGCTCGTGCCCGCCGCCATCGATGAGCGGTGCCAACCGCACGCCAGGGCGGACGTAGAGGGCGCCGATGCCCTTCGGGGCATACAGCTTGTGGCCCGCCAGACTCTGCAGGTCGACACCCAACTCGTCGACGCGCGCCGCGATCTTGCCGGCGGACTGCGCGGCGTCGGTGTGCATCAGCACCTCGTGCTCCCTGGCGATCCGGGAGATCTCGGCAATCGGCTGCACCGTGCCGACCTCGTTGTTGGCGTGCATCACGCTGATCAGCACGGTGCGCGGGGTGATCGCCCGCCGCACGTCGTCCGGGTCCACGACCCCGTAGCGGTCCACGCCCACGATCGTGACACGCGCGCCACGCTGCGTGACGACCCGGCACGGTTCGAGGATCGAGGGGTGTTCCACCGCGGTCGTGATCACCTCCGGAGCGTGGGACGACGCACCGTCCACGATCCCCTTGATGACCTGATTGTTGGCCTCGCTGCCTCCGCTCGTGAACACGATGTCGTCCGCCGCGCAACCGAGCAGCGACGCCACCTGTGCGCGCGCCGTCTCCAGCGCCTCGCGGGCCGGCCGCCCCGCCCAGTGTCCGCTGGACGGGTTGCCGAAATGCGCCGCCAGGAAGGGCCGCATCGCGTCGGCCACCTCCGGCAGGATCGGTGTGCTGGCGTTGTAGTCGAGATACGCGCCCATGGGCCTGGTTCACGGATACACTGAGAACTTCCGACTGTCGCGCATCGTATCTCCAAGGAGCCGGTAGCGAAACCCCGTCCGGCGACACGTCCGGCCGGCGGCGCGCCGTCTCGATCGAAGGCGCCGGCGCCGGGGACGCCAGCGACACGGCGTGCTCATGACTGGACACCCGGTGCCCGTTCCAGGGGACAGCGTATCGAACCCGAACGGCTCGAACCACATTCCCTGCCCGGTTTCCCGCGCAGCGTGGCCGTTCCGGACTCCTGGCACGAAGCGTGCGTGTCTTCTGCCTCATCATCCGGATGTGTCCCTCGCCCACATGGACCCTGACTCATGATCCACGCTCATCGTCTCTGCATCCACCTGCGCTGGACCGTTCTGTGCCTGGGCGCACTGCTCGCCCTTCCGGCGCCGAGCGAATCGCAGACCACAAACCCGGTTCGGGCGGAGACCCTGGCCGCCGCGCAATCCTCGAACGAGATCGATCTGTTCATGGAGCGCGTGCTCGACAATCGTGAAGCGGCGTGGCGCCGCCTGGGTGACTTTCTGCTGCGCGAGAGCGAGACCCTCGTGCTCGACGGCCCGCGCAACATCCCCCTGTCCGGGTTCCGGCGCGAGTTCGAGTGGTATGTCCGGGACGGCGAGGTCGTCCACAGTCCGGTCCGCTTCGACGGGGTCGCCCTCAGCGACGCCGAGCGGCGGCAGTACGAGGAGAACTGGCTGCGCGGGGAACGGCGCCGGCGGGGCCGCGGCGACGAACGGAATCGCGTGATGAGCCGCCGGGATACCGAGGACAACCTCGTAATCGCGATCGAGCGTCTCTGGGGTGGCGCGGTGAGCGACCAGCTCCTGCAGCGGATAGTCGCCGACGCGAACCTGATCGCCGACGACCAGGCGGCCATCACGCTGAATACCGGCGCCATCCTCGAAGAGCTGGGCGGAGTCGACGGGGTTGGATTCGGGCAGGCCGCGGCGCATACGCGGGATCTGTACGTGATGCTCGAGAATGAGCGCCTGACGGTCACCGAAGTCGGCCGCGCGCTGCGACGGCCGCTGTCCCGCCTGGTGGATCGGATCGCGCTGGCGGATGCCGCTGCGCTGGCGGCGTTCATCGAACTGGCCGAGCTCGGCGCCCGCTTCGAGATCGACGCCCGCGATATCGGCCCGTATCTCGATCGCGCCGTGGCATGGCTCGAGACCCAGGGCCGCGAGGAGGCGGCGGCGTTGGCCCGCTTCCGGAACCGGCTGGTCCCTGGCATGGCCGGCGGGCGGTCCGTTGACGCCGATGTCCCGCTCCTTCTCGACGCGACGCGCTGGGAACCGGGGTTCATCTCGGAGTCGTACTTCATGGAGTTCACGTTCGATCCGGGGAACTACTACTTCGCGGGGCGCGAGACGCTGGCCGGACGCGAGGTCGTGAGAATCGAGTACTACCCGACAAACCTGTTGCGCCCCGCCCCGACGGACACCGATGCGCCGGAGGAACCGGACGCCGCTGCGCCGGAGACGCCGGACGCCGCCGAGTCGGAGTCCGGCCGGAGTATCACTGTCTCCTTCGACGGGGGGGCATTCAACAAGACGACGCTGGTCACGCTGTGGATCGACCCCGAGGCGCACCAGATCGTCAAGTACACCTTCGACAACACGACGTTCGACTTTCTGCCGGTGCGTTGGCTGGCGCGGCTCGACGGGCTGACCGCATCGATGGAGATGGGCCAGCCGATCGGCGACGTCTGGCTGCCGCTGCGGGTCACGTTGTCCGGAGGGGTGACGACGGCGTTCGGCGAGTTGGGCATCGACTACACCCGCGAGTTCAGCGACTACCGCGAGGCGCAGACGGGGGCGCGGCTGCTCGCGCCGGGAGATGCGCGATGACCGGCCGCGGGCAGGCGATCGCGGCGCTGCTGCTGCTGGCGCCGGCTCCCCTGGCGGCCCAGTCGGACGGGACCGAGGTGGTCGCCGAGGTCCGCGTCCATGGGAACTACTCGGTACCGGACGCGGACGTGCTGCGGCTGGCAGGTGTGGCGCCCGGCGACCGTCTGGAGGCCGGGGCGCTCGAGGTGATCGCCGGCCGGCTGCGGGCCAGCGAACGGTTCGAGTCGGTTGACGTACGCAAACGCTACACCTCGCTCAGCCGCACCGACGACGTCGCCCTCGTCCTGGTGGTGCGCGAACGGCCGGGATACTCGCCGGCCGCAGGGCGGCTGGCGCAGATGCTCGCCGCGGCGTCCCGGTCGACGATGTTCCTGCCGATCCTCTCCTACGCGGAGGGGCAGGGGCTCACCTACGGCGGCCGGCTCACTCTGGCGGACGCCCTGGGCGACCGCGGTCGGCTTTCGGCGCCGCTGACGTGGGGCGGCCGGCGGCAGGCGGCGCTCGAACTCGAGAAGCGGTTCGACCGCGGCCCGGTCAACGCGCTGCGCGGCGGGGTGTCCAGCTCCCGGGTGGAGAACCGGCACTACGAGGTGGACGATCGGCGGCATGGGGTGTGGTTCGCCGCGGACCGCGATCTCGGCGGCGGGATTCGAGTGTCGGGCCGGACCGGATGGGACGACGTGCGCTTCGGCGAGGTCGATGACCAGGTCGGGATCCACAGGATCGGCATGCAGTGGGACACCCGGCATGACCCGGGCTTCCCACGCGACGCCTTGTTCGTCCAGGCCGGGTGGCAGTGGATCGACCCGACCGGCGCCGCGCCACCGGTGTCGCAGCCCCGCTTGGACGCGCGCAGCTATGTGGGTCTGTTCGGACAGTCGGTCCTGGCGCTGCGGGCGCAGTATCAGGGAGCGGGCGCCGCGTTGCCGCTCTATGCGCAGCCGTTGCTCGGGGGCAGCGCCACCGTGCGCGGATACCGGTTCGGTGTGCAGGCGGGCGACCGGCTCGCGGCCGCCTCCGCCGAGTTGCGGGTTCCGGTGAACTCGCCGCTCTCGTTCGCCAGGACCGGGTTCAAGGTGTTCTTCGACACCGGCGCCGTGTTCGACGTCGACCAGCGGCTGCGCAAGACCCGCTTCCTGCAGGGCGCCGGTGCCGGGGTGTTCGCCAGCATCGCCTTTCTCACGCTGGAACTCGACCTTGCCCGCGGATTCGACAGCGGCCTCCGGCTGCACCTCCGCACCAGCGTCAGCTTCTGATTCCGGCCTCGACGCACCGGGCAACCACAAGACGCACCGGGCAACCACAAGGGTTGCCCCTACGGCGGCCGGGCAACCGCGAGGGTTGCCCCTGCGGTGGCCGGGCAACCACCGGGGTTGCCCCTGCGGTGACCGGGCAACCACGAGGGTTGCCCCTACGGTGACCGGGCAACCACCGGGGTTGCCCCTACGGTGACCGGGCAACCACCGGGGTTGCCCCTGCGGGCGCCGGGCGGTCTAGCGCGGGGCTCGCAGGACCAGCAGCGCCTCGCCGTCGGCCACGAGGATGACGTTGCCGGCCAAGGCGACGCCGCGAGCGTTGTCCGGGGTGTCGTAGGTCGCGATGAGCGCCGGCGCAGTCGGGTCGGACACGTCCACGACCGCCAATCCCTGCCGGGCGAGCGCCAGGAACAGCGTGGTGTCATCGGCCGCGAGCTGCGAAATGCGGCCTGGCGCCTGATACGCCCCGATCCGTGCAGCCGCCTCCGGGGTGGCCAGGTCGACAATCTCGACGGTCGACGTGGCGGCGTCCGCGATGAACGCGGTGACGGCGGCCGACGACGCCGTGACGAGCTGCGTCGTCTCCCCGTCCGCGAAGTGGACGGCGGCTTCCAGCGGATCGGTTGGATCGGACAGGTCGATGACATGCAGCCCGTCCGGTTGATCCGCCACCAGAGCGAGATGTCCCATCCCGGCCACGTCCCGCGAGTAGCCTCCGGTCAGCCAGGAGCTGAGCAGCCGCGGCGCCGCCGGGTCCGAAACGTCGAAGGCGTTCAGACCGGTCTGGTTGTTGGTGGTCAGCACAAGTTCGCCGGCCATCGCGACCGAGACGGTCTGCCCCTGGCTGACGACTTCGTAGCTGCCCAGCACCGCCGGGGCGTCCGGGTCGCTCAAGTCGACCACGACGAGTCCGACGAAGCCGTTGGCGACATAGACGCGGTCGCCGTCGACGAAGACGTCCCAGATCTGGTCGGTGAGGGTGAGTGCGCCGCGCGCGGCCGGATCGTCCGGGACGGACAGATCGATCACCCTGAGCGTGTCGGCGCTCGCCAGCACGGCCAGCGGCGCATCTGCGTGCACGACGGCGACCGGTCCAGGGACCGTGGCCAGCAGATCGACCGAGGCCGTCTGCGCCAGGACCGCGGGGGCGAGCGCGGCCAGCAGACACACCACCAGCGGTCCGGTCCCGATCGGACGGCCGGCGTGGGGCACGGGTCGCGTGAGGGGGGTTGCATACGCTGCCATGTGCCCGCGATTCGACCACGTACGCCCGTCGACGAGCAAACATACTCCCGTCGACGGGCCACCGTACGCCCGTCGACGGGCAAACATACTCCCGTCGACGGGCCACCGTACGCCCGTCGACGGGCAAACATACTCCCGTCGACGGGCCACCGTACGCCCATCGACGGGCAAACACCCTCCCGTCGACGGGCCACCGTACGCCGGTCAACGGGCAAGCACACTCCCGTTGACCGGCCACCGTACGGCGGCCGGCGGGCAAGTCCGCCGAAGGCGGGGGAGAGTAAGACGCGCAAGTCCGCCGAAGGCGGGGGAGAGTAAGACGCGCAAGTCCGCCGAAGGCGGGGAGTATAATTCGCCAGCGCTGGCGCCAGGGCGCCGGGACGGCATCATGCAGATTCCTGAAGGTTATCAGTTGTTCGAGTGGGTGGACCCGTTCGAGGATCTCGTCGGGCCGCTTTGTTTCCGGGAAGACGACGCGGGAAAACTGCATTTCGCGTTCGAAGCGGCGCCCAAGCATGCCAACACCTCCGGGCAGATTCACGGCGGCATGCTCGTGACCTTTGCCGACTACGCGCTGTGTCTGGCCGCCATCCACGGCCTGCCGGGCGAGCGCTGCGTGACGGTGTCGCTCAGTTGCGAGTTCACCGCGCCCGGTGAGGTCGGCGATTTCATCGAGTCCGAGGCGGAGATCGTGCGCCGCACCCGCTCGCTCACGTTCGTGCGCGGGCAGGTCGTCGCGGCGGACCGCACGCTGCTGAACTACAGTGCCATCGTCAGGCGGTTTCCAAGGGCCGGCGGCACGTCGCGCCAGACGGCTGACTGAACGAGCGGCTATAATTCAGCCTGCTCGCGGGAACCGTATCGGACCGTATTCGAGGGAGGAGTCGTATATGCGTTCTCGTCTATCGTTGTGGATGGTCGCGCCCGGTCTGGTGCTGGCCGCGGGAGTGGCGTTCGCGCAGCAGGGCGCGACCGACGGCGAATGGCGCAGTTTTGCCGGCGACGCCGGCAGCACGAAATACTCGGCGCTCGACCAGATCGACGCCGGCAACGTCGGGTCGCTGCAGATTGCCTGGCGCCGCCCGATCGTCGACGCCGCCTATCGGGACGTGGAGCCGACGCTGCGTTATTCGAACGTCTCGACCGCCGCGCCGTTGATCGTGGATGGGGTCGGCTACGTGCCGAATGCCGTTGGGCTGGTGGAAGCGTTCGACGCCGCCAGCGGCGAAACACGCTGGACCCAGCGGCCGTTCGAGGGCGCCGGCGACCTGCGCGGCGCCGGCACCCGCGGCGTGGCGTATTGGTCCGACGGGTCAGAGTCGCGGATCCTGGCGCAGCGCGGCGAGTTTCTCTACGCGCTCGACCCGGCCACGGGCGAGATGTTCGACGACTTCGGCGACGGCGGCCGTGTGCATCTGACGATCGGTCTCGCCGAGGGGGCGCGGTATCGCTGGGGCGGCGCCCCGACGGTGGTGCGCGACGTCGTCGTGCTCGGCCAGTCGATGTCAGACACGTTCGAGACCAAGGAGGCGATTCGCGGGGATGTGCGGGCGTTCGACGTGCGCACCGGCGAACTGCGCTGGGTGTTCCACACCATTCCGCAGGCCGGCGAGTACGGCACCGATTCGTGGGCGGACGACTCGTGGCAGTACTCGGGGCACGCGCCGGTCTGGTCGCTGTTCAGCGCCGACGACGAGCTGGGGTACGTCTACATGCCGGTCACCTCGCCGACCAACGACATGTACGGCGGGCACCGCGGGGGCGACAATCTCTACGGTCAGAGCATCGTGGCCGTCGATGCCGGCACGGGGCGGCGCGTCTGGCATTTTCAGACCGTGCACCACGGGTTGTGGGACTACGACCCTCCGGCGGCGCCGATCCTGATGGACATCACCGTCGATGGCCGCGAGATCAAGGCGGTGGCGCAGCTCACCAAACAGGCGTTCGTGTTCGTGTTCGACCGGGCGACCGGCGAGCCGGTGTGGCCGATCGAGGAACGTCCGGTCCCGCAGTCGGGCACGCCCGGCGAGCAGACGTCGCTGACGCAGCCGTTTCCGACCCGGCCGCCGGCCTTCGATCGCCAGGGCGCCACGATCGAGAATCTGATCGACTTCACGCCCGAGTTGCGCGCCGAGGCGCTCGCGGTCACCGACCGCTACGTCATCGGACCGTTGTTCACCCCGCCCTCCGTGAGCGGCGATGGTCCGAACGACACACGGGGCACCATCCAGTTGCCCGGCTCGCAGGGCGGCGCTGATGTGCAGGGCGGGGCGTTCGACCCCGCGACCGGCATCCTCTATATCCCCTCGATCACGTCACCGTTCGTGGCCGATATTCTCGAAGGGAATCCTGATCGCACGAATCTGGCGTACGTGAAGGGGAGCCGCCAGTGGATCGGCGGTCCGCGGGGGCTGCCGCTGTTCAAACCGCCCTACGGTCGGATTACCGCCATCGACATGAACCGGGGCGAGATCGTCTGGATGACGCCGAATGGCGACGGCCCGCGCAATCATCCGGCCATCAGACATCTCAACCTGGGGAAGCTGGGGGTCCCGGGTCGGCCGGCGCCGTTGTTGACGAGGACGCTGTTGTTTCTGGGGGAGGGGTCGACGAATCTGCCCGGCGGGGCGCGCGTGCCGGAGGGGATGCCGCCCGAAATCGTGACCAACTACGGCGGACGCATGTTCCGCGCCTATGACAAGGCGACCGGCGACGTCGTGTGGGAAACCGAGTTGCCGGCCGGCACGATCGCGCCGCCGGTGACGTACATGTCGGGCGGGAAGCAGTATCTGCTGGTGTCGGCGGGCGACACCGACACCCCCGGCGAGACGCTCGCGTTCACGCTGCCGTAGCCGGCCGCCGGCTGTGGGCAACTAGAAACCGCGTTTGCGTCCCCGCAGGCCGCGGCGGCTGCCCTTCGGTTTCGCGGGGCGGCGGCCGAAGTCCATGGACGGCGGACCGTCGTCCATGAAGGGCTGCGCGGTGCGCGGTGCGCGGTCGCGCGCCTCGCTGACACGAAGGTTTCTGCCATTGAGTTCGGCGCCGTCGAGTTTCTCGATCGCCTGGGAGACGGTCGCCGCGTCACCGAACTCGATGAACGCGAAGCCACGGGGCCGATCGGTGGCGCGGTCGACCGGAAGAAAGACTTCCGTGACCTGACCCACCTCGCCGAACAGTTTCTCGAGGTCTGTCTGTGATGTCTCGTAGCTGAGATTACCGACGAAGATTCGTGAAGAAATGACGTGCCTCCCTTTTCAGCAGCGTGGCGCGTGTACTCGGCGCCAGTCCGGTCCCTTGGCTCTCAGCCAGCAGGACCAGCGCCGGAGCCTTCCCATCACGGTGTCAGGAAACGAATGCCGGCAGGTCTGTCGGGTTGCGCACCGCCGCAACGCGAAACGAGCCCGGCCGTGCCAGCATACTCTGACCGTACGCGAAACGCAAAAGCCTGACGGCCGGAAACGTGCGCTGCGCGCGGTGCCAATTCCGGTGACGGCGCGCGGGCACGCGGGTGCGTGACGGCATGCGTTCCACGCTGCGGCTGGCGACCTACAACCTGCAGCGCGGGATTCACTATGCGCAGGTCCGTGAGCACCTGGCGACGCTGCCGCACCTGCGGGAGGCCGACATCGTGGCGGTGCAGGAGGCGCTGGTGCCCGCCGGGGGCGTCAACACCCTGGCCCGCCTCGCCGCCGACCTCGAGGGGTCGTATCGGTGGGCCTATCGCACCGTCATGTCCTACGCGGACAAGGAATACGGCAACGGATTCCTGTTCCGCGACTCGGTCACGCCGGAGGCGGGGCTGGCGGTGCCGCTGCCGCGGGTCGGCCGGCTGGGCTGGCTGGCGCGGCTGAAGACCGAGGGTGCGGCCCCGGACACGAAGTCGGCCTATCTGCAACTCTTCAGGGTCGCTGACCGGCGCGTGCGGATCGTCAGTCTGCACCTGGACTTCGCGGGCGGCGCGGAGCACCGGGTCCGCCAGTTGTCCCACCTGCTCGACGTGCTTGACCAGCGTGCGCAGGCCGACGGGGCCGCGGCGGACGTGCTGTGCGGCGACTTCAACACCATGGGGCAGCACCGCTCGCCGGCGGCGCGTGCGGCGACCGGACAGGTGCTGGCGGTCGCGCTCGGGCAGGGGTTCATCGACTGTTCCGCCCGCGTGACCTGGACCAGCGACCTGTTCTCGAGCATCGACGACGCCGATCCGGCCCGCCGGTTCCTGCGGGTGGGACAGGCGCTGGGGCTGCGGTATCGCCAGAAGCTGGACCATGTCCTGGTCAGGGGCGCGCGCCCGCTCTGCCCCGCCGTGCGGGTCGAGGCGGGCGGCGCAGCACATCTCCCGGGGTCCGACCATGTGCCGCTGGCGGTGGAACTGGCGCTCTGACCGCAGCGGTCACACCGGTCCGTGCGCCGGCGCTGCCAGCCCGGCGGCCCATTCTGCGGCCCGTCCGGTATCATGGAGGGAACCGACGGAGACGCAGGCAGATGATCACCATCCTCAATAAGACTTCCAGGTTCCTCCGGATTCCACTTTCCCGGGGCAAGGTGCTGCGCCTCGGACCACGCAAGGAGGGACAGATCTCGACACACGACTCCGACTGCCAGGCGGTCGCGCAACTCGTGTCCGACGGGGCGATCAAGATCATGGGCGAGGGACCGCAGGCCGGGTCGTCGTCGTCGGCCAATCCCGGCGCGCGGGCGAATGTGCAGGGCCATCTGCCGCGGGTCTCCGGCGGCCGGCGCGGAGACCGCTGAACCGGGCGTGTCCCGATTCCTCACGGCGGTATAATCGAGCGGCGTTGGAGACGGAGGGGTCACCGATCATGCAATTCCCGCTTCGCTTGGCGGCAGGTCTCATTGGTGTTGCGCTGGCAGGGCCGCCGGCCACGGCCGGCGCGCAGCAGGGCGGGCCATGGCAGACCTATGGCACCGAGGACGGCGAGTGGCGTAGTTACGCCGGCAACATCGCCGGTCAGAAGTACTCGCCGCTGGATCAGATCGACGCCACGAACTTCAGTGACCTCGAAATCGCCTGGCGCTGGCAGTCGGTGGACGCCATGGTCAGCCGCACGATGCCGGACGGCAGCGAATGGTGGGCTCCGCTCGAGACGATCGTCGAGTCGCTGGTCGAGGACACGCCCAATCTCTACCGTCGTGGGAACCCGCCCCGTGCCGGCGGGATGCAGGCCACACCGCTCATGGTCGGCGGCGTGCTCTATTTCAATACGGCGCTCTCGCAGGGCGTCGCGGTCGACGCGACGACCGGCGAGACCCTCTGGGTGTTCAACCCCAAGAGCTACGAAGAGGGCACCACCCCGATGAGCGGGACGTTCCGGCAGCGGGGGGTCGCCTACTGGACGGACGGCGACGACGACGAGCGCATCTTCTGGGGCACGGGAAACGGCTACCTCGTGTGCGTCGAGGCGCAGACCGGCCGTCCGTGTCCCGATTTCGGTCCCGACGGCAGCGGCATGGTCGACGCGATGGTCGGGCTGCCACGGGCGGTCCGCGAGGACCGCGACTACCTGAATGCGATGCTCTACGGCATACACTCGCCGCCGATCGTGGTCCGCGACCGCGTGATCCATGGCTCGCAGGTCGCCGACCGCCGTATTACCAAGGAGGCGGTGCCGGGCTGGGTGCGGGCCTGGGACGTCAAGACCGGCGCGCATTCGTGGGACTTTCATACCGTTCCCAACAGCGCCGACGAGTTCGGGGCCGACACCTGGCTCAACGAGTCGTGGCGTTACTCCGGCAACGCGAACGTCTGGTCGATGCTGTCCGGCGACAACGAACTCGGATACGTCTATCTGCCGACCGGCACGGCCACCAACGACTACTACGGCGCCGACCGGCCGGGCGACAACCTCTTTTCCGAGACGATCATCGCGGTCGACGTCGAGACCGGCGCCCGCGTGTGGCACTTCCAGGCGGTTCACCACGGGTTGTGGGACTACGATTTTCCGACCCACTCCAATCTGGTCGACCTGACGGTCGACGGCCGAGACATCAAGGCGCTGGTCCAGGTCAGCAAGCAGGGCTTCGTCTACACCTTCGACCGGGTGACCGGCGAGCCGGTCTGGCCCATCGAGGAACGCCCGGTGCCGACCGACACCAACATGCCCGGAGAATGGGTGTCGCCCACGCAGCCGTTTCCGACGAAACCGGCGCCGTTCGAGTATCAGGGCGTGACGATCGACGACCTCGTCGATTTCACCCCCGAGATTCGGGCGATGGCGATCGAGGCGGTCAAACCGTTCCGGCTCGGGCCGCTTTTCACGCCCACCTCCCGGCCGGTCGAGGGGGGCTGGCAGGGCACGTTGATGCGGCCTCCCGACGGCGGCGCCGCGACCTGGGCGGGGGCCGCCGTCGATCCGCAGACCGGCATGTTGTATGTGCCGTCGCGCAACAACGCGGTGGTCATCTCCCTGTACGAGCCTGACCCGGCGCTGGGCGCCACCGTGGCCTATACGCACGGCGCTCCGGAGGTGGACTTCCTCCAGGGGCGGGGGCTGGGTCCGTCACGCAGCGGCGCCCTGATGCCGCAGGGGCTGCCGCTGCTCAAACCGCCGTACTCGCGCATGACCGCCATCGACATGAACACCGGCGAGCACGAATGGATGGTGCCGCTCGGCGACGGCGCTCGCTATCGGAATCATCCGCTGCTGCGCGATCTCGACCTGCCGCCGCTGGGCGGCGACGGAGTGGGCGGTCCCGTGCTGACAAAGACGCTGGTGGTCAGCGCCCTGTCGGCCGGGGGGAGCGATGGCGGGCCGCGTCTCGTGGCCCGCTCGAAGGACACAGGGCAGGAATTGGGGTCCGTGAACCTGCCGACCGGCGCGCGCGGCACCCCCATGACCTACCTGGCGGACGGGAAGCAATACATCGCGCTGGCGATCGGGGGGCGTCCACCCGAAATCGTCGCCTTCGCGTTGCCCGACTGACCGATGGCTGCGCCGGACGCAGGCCGCAGAACACCGACTCGCCCCGACCGGGCTGGAGGATCCCCCGTGCCGCATGCCGCCCGTATCGCCGCGCTCGCCGGTCTGATCGCCGGCGCGTTCCCGCTGGCGGCCTGTGCGCCGGCGCAGGAGCCTGCGCCACCCGAGATGGCCTCGCCGCGCGAGGCGCCGCCGCCGCCGCGCGAGGTCGCCGTCGAGACCACGGTCGCCTTCACCGAGGGTCCCACGGTTGCCGAAGACGGGTCGGTGTATTTCACCGACCTCGGCAACAACCGCATCATGCGCTGGTCGGCCGACGACCAGCTTTCGACCTTCCGCCAGCCAAGCAACGACGCCAACGGTCTGCTGTTCGACAGCGAGTGGCGGCTGCTGGCCTGTGAAGGCGGCGACGGACAGACGGCGCCGCCGCGGGTCACCCGCACCGACCTGGCCACCGGCGAGATCGAGGTGCTGGCCGATAGCTACGACGGCAGGCAACTGCACAGGCCCAACGACCTGACCTTCGACGGCCAGGGACGAATCTACTTCACCGACCGGCCCGGCCCGAACCCGCGTCCCGACCAGACCGGCGTGCACGCGGTCTATCGCATCGACCCCGACGGGACGATGGCGCGCATCCTGACCGAGCCCGAGGTGGTGCGGCCCAATGGCATCGTTATCTCGCCGGACGACAGCACGCTTTATGTGATCGAGACGGATCAGAGCGAAGCCGGTCCCCGGCTCATCCGCGCCTACGATCTCGACGCCGATGGCGAGGTCAGCAACATGCGCGTTTTCCATGACTTTCATCCGGGCCGCAGCGGCGACGGGATGACGATCGACAGCGCGGGGAACCTCTACGTGGCCGCCGGACTCAACCGGCGCCGCGGCACGAGCGAGACGCTCGACACCGTGGCCGGCATCCATGTGTTCTCCCCGGACGGCCGACTGATCGAGCATATTCCGATTCCGGAAGACACCATCACCAACGCCGCGTTCGGCGGGCCCGATTTGCGGACGCTCTATGTGACCGCGGGCAAGACGCTGTTCAGCGTCACCACCGACGTCGCGGGGACACGGCGCTGAGATCGCGGTCCGATGGCGAAACAGAGATTTCAGTTCTGGCAGTGGGAGCAGATCAACCGGCACGAGGGGGAGCTGTACCTCGAGCGGCTGCGGCTGCTGGTGTGTCCCTGGTTCGGTCTGTACATCCACTGGTTTCACGCCAGCGACGACGATTCGCTGCATGATCACCCATGGCCGTTTCTGACCGTCCTGCTCACGGGCGGCTACTGGGAACACACCCCGGGACCGAACGGCACGGTCCTGCGCCGCTGGCATCCACCGTTCTCGGTGCGGATGCGGCCCGCGCGCTGGCTGCACCGCGTCGAAATCGACGCGGCCCGCAAGCCGGTGACGGTCGTGCTGCGCGGCGCGCCGATACGCCGCTGGGGATTCCAGACCAGGACTGGTTGGATTCCCTGGCCCGAGTACAAGGATCGCAAGGTCGACACACCGTCCATTGTGGACGAGGGGCCTGCGGGTGGCCCGGACAATGGCTGGGGTGGCAGAACACCGCCCACTAGGGCAGAGGGGCCGGCGCCGGCCTCCTCCTCCGGGCGGCTCATGCGGGCAACGCAGATCTGGGAGAAGCGCTGATGACGATGACGACAGGGCGATGGAGCGTAGCGGCAGGGCTGGCGCTGGCGGCGGCGCTGGCGCCGGGTGCGGCGTTCGGGCAGACGGAGGCGCCGGCCGGCTGGACACCGCCGCGGACCGCATTCGGACATCCGGATTTGCAGGGCGTCTGGGCCAACAACCGGGCGACGCCGATGGAGCGGCCGGAGCAGTTGGGCGACAAGGCCACGCTGACGGACGAGGAACTGGCCGAGCTGACAAACCAGATCGCCGCGTTCCGCGATTCCGAGCAGGCGGGCGACCTGCTGGGTGACCGGCTGGTCCAGCAGGCGCTGGGGAACTCGACGTTCCAGGACTTCGACGCCGTGACCGGCAACTACAACGCGTTCTGGCTGGTCGACCGGCAGCTCGACAACCGCACCTCGCTCATCATCGATCCGCCCAACGGCCGCCGGCCGCCGCGGACCGAGGCGGCCCAGGCCCGGACCCGCGGGCGCTTCGCAGCGCGCGGCGGACCGTCGGACGGCCCCGAGAGCCGCACGCTCGGCGATCGCTGCCTGCATTTCGCGGTGCCCAACACCGGATCCGGCTACAACAGTTACTTCCAGGTCTTCCAGACTCCCGATCAGGTAACCATCATGCAGGAGATGGGCCATCTCGTGCGCACGATTCCGCTTGACGGGCGGCCGCATCTGGGCGAGACGGTCCCGCAGTGGGCGGGGAGTGCGCGCGGCCGTTGGGACGGCGATACCCTGGTGGTCGAGACGCGCAACTACGACCCGCGGAGCCGGTACAGTGGCGGGTCGAAAAACCTGGTGCTGACCGAGCGCTTCACACGCGTCTCGCCGGACGTGCTGCGCCAGGAGATCACGTTGTCCGACCCTGGCACATGGGAGAGGCCCTGGACGATCGAGCTGCTCCTGGACCAGAGCGGGGAGGCGATCTTCGAGTACGCCTGCCACGAAGGAAACTATGCGATGCCGGGCATCCTGGGCGGCGCACGGGCCGAGGAGCGCGCGGCAGCCGGAGATCGGTAGCAGGTCGCAGGTTAGCAGGAGGACGCTGATGAGGACAGACAGACTGGCGGTATTTGGTGCGTTGCTCGCGATGGTGCTGGTGTCGGCGCCGCCCGCGTTCGGGCAGTGGACGCCGAAGCGGGTCGCGGCGGACGGTTCCGAGATTCCGCGCACACCCTGGGGTCACCCGGACCTGCAGGGACTCTGGAACAACTCGACGACCACCCCGCTGGAGCGGCTGACACGGGAAGAGCAGGCGCAGAGCCGCCGCGCGCAGCAGGCGGTCATCGAGGCCACCGCGGGGACCGGCGCCGGGTGGCTGGAGCAGGCGGGGCGGATCGAGCGCGAGTCATTGATCGTCGATCCTCCGGACGGCCGTATCCGCATGGCTGAACAGGGGGTGCAGCGTCTGATCGACCGCGAGAACGCGCGGGCCGGACGCGGCGAGGCCGACTCATGGCTCGACCGGAACGCGTGGGAGCGGTGCATCTCCCGCACCCTGCCGACCGCGATGATTCCGACCCTCTACAACGCCAACTACCAGATCTTTCAGACCCCCGACCACTTCGTGATCATGATGGAGATGATTCACGAAGCGCGCATCGTTCCACTCGGCGGACAGCCGCACGCCGCCGCTGACATTCGCCAATGGATGGGGGACGCCCGCGGCTACTGGGAGGGCGACACGCTGGTCGTGGAGACCACCCAGTTCAACGGCCGGCTCGACGGCGGCGACTACCAGCCGTCTCACGTGACGCCGACCGGACCACGCGGGTCGGGCGAGACGCTGACCGTGACCGAACGGTTCACGCTGCTCGACGGCAACACCATCGACTACCGCATTACCGTGGAGGATCCGCAGACCTTCGCGCAGCCCTACACGGCTGCGATTCCGATGTTGCGATCCGCCGCCGACGTGACCCTGTTCGAGTACGCCTGCCACGAGGGCAACCACGCCATGGTCAACCTGTTGCACGCGGGGCGGGCCGACGAAGAACTGGCGCTCGACGCCGCCGCGCTGGTGTCGCGGCAGCGGATCGCAGCGGGACATCCGGGGGTGCGGGAACCGGCGGTGCCCTTCGCGACGATACCGGCCACGTCCCGGTGAGCCGTCGTGGCGGCGGATCGCTGCACTTGTCGTCGGCCCGAGCCGGACGCCGTCGGGGTGGGTCCGCGCCAGTGCACTGCATGGAGGCGCGCCGGAGATGTTCGTCCCCGTCGGTCAACCTGAACGCGCCGATAAGCAGTGGTGCGGAAGGGGGGACTTGAACCCCCATGGGACTAGGTCCCACAGGCTCCTGAGGCCTGCGCGTCTGCCAATTCCGCCACTTCCGCAAGTGGAGGGTGAGCGGTGTGCGGCCACTTGACCGGATGGCCGAAGCACCAGTATAACCAACTGCGCGGTGTCCGGGCCACCACTTCGACGCCGCCGGTTCGAAGCAGGGTGCAGACAGTGTTTTCCCCGACTCGCGCGCCGGCCGGCGCAGATTCCCAAGGAGGCAGTCCGTGAGTACTCAGCGCGGAGTCAGGTTCATTCTCATCTTCCTGTTGCTGGCGGTCGTCGCGTCGATGACCGCCATGGCCGCCATGTACTTCATGGTGTCGCGCGCACCCGCGGTCGCGTCGAATTCGGTGCTTGTCCTGCGGGTGCCGGGCGGGCTGAGCGAGCGCCAGGCCAATCCGCTGCTGACCGCCTTCGGCGGCGGGGGACCCACGGTGCAGTCCGTTGTCGATGCCTTGCGCAAGGCGAAGGTCGACGACCGTATCCGGGGGGTCGTGCTGCGGCCCACCGGGACGCAGGCGTTCTGGGGCAAGACGCAGGAGATTCGCGACGCGGTGCTGGACTACCGGACGTCGGGCAAACCGATCGTCGCGTTTCTCGAGTACGGCGGCACGCAGGAGTACTACCTCGCGTCTGCCGCCGACCAGGTGTTTCTGATGCCCGGGAGTCCGCTGGACCTGGTCGGGGTGGCGAGATACGAAATGTTCTTCCGCGGGGCGCTCGACCTGGTCGGCGCGCACCCGGACATGCTGCACGCCGGCGACTTCAAGACGGCCTCCAACGTCTACACGGAAACGACGATGACTCCGGCGCACCGGGAGATGGCCGAGTCGCTGAATCGCGAACTCTACGAACAGATCATCGACGGCATCGCGGGCGGACGCGGCATGACGAAAGCGGACGTCGTGCGTCTGGTTGACGAGGGACCGTTTCTGCCGGACGACGCGCTGGCCGCCGGTCTGGTCGACGGGCTGGTGTACGAGGACGAACTCAAGCGGCAGCCGCCGTTCGACGAGGCGGACTGGCAGGTGATCACCGATCGCGACTACCGGCAGATTCCGCTGGAATCGGTCGGGCTGAACCGCGGGCGCCGCATTGCCGTGGTCTATGCCGTGGGCACGATCAACTCGGGCAGCGGCGGGGTCGACCTGATGGGCGGCGAGGTGCTGGGGGCGGACACGCTGGTGGCGGCGCTGCGCGCGGCGCGCAACGACGATACCGTGCGGGCGATCGTGCTGCGTATCGACAGCCCCGGCGGGTCGGCCATCGCCTCGGACCTGATCTGGCGGGAAGTGACGCTGGTCCAGAACGACAAGCCGGTCATCGCTTCGATGTCCGATCTCGGGGCGTCGGGTGGGTATTACATCGCAATGGGTGCCGATGCCATCGTGGCCCAGCCGAGCACGCTGACCGGCTCGATAGGGGTGGTGGCCGGCAAGATTACCACCGGCGGCACCTACGAGAAGGTGGGGGTCACCATCGAATCGGTGAGCGACGGTCGCTACGCGGACATCTATTCGCCGGTGAGACCGTTCTCGGACGACGAGCGGGCCAAGATGCAGGAGCACATCGACGCCATCTACGAGCAGTTTCTGTCCAAGGCCGCCGCCGGGCGGGATACGACCCGCGACGCTATCCACGAGTTGGCGCAGGGCCGTGTGTGGACCGGACGGCAGGCCAGGGAGCACGGACTGGTGGACGAGCTGGGGGGTCTGGAGACCGCGATCGCGCTGGCCAAGGCACGGGTAGGGATCGACGCTGAGGAGGAGGTCGAACTGGTGGTGTATCCGCGGCCGAAGAGCCTGTTCGAGCTGCTGAACGAGGGCTTCACGCTGACTCAGGCCGCGGCGCGCCTCGGCTGGTTTCCGCTGCCGCCGGCCGCGCTGGAGGCGGGCACGGCGCCGATACGCCTGTTCCGTCCCGGCGAGCCGCTGGCGCTGATGCCGGGTGCGCTGGCCCCCTGATCGATCGCCCGGGTTGCGGCGCCCGTCGTGAAACAGGGGTGCCTACGCCTACGTCACGGCCTGCGAGAACGCGGCCATGTCGACATTGATGAGGATGCGGGTTTTGGCATTCTCCATATAGGCCGCAAAGAACCGGTTCTGGCGCTCGGCCATGAGCTGGCTGCGAATCGTCTCGCGATTCGCCTCGAACTCCGACTCGCTGGCCTCCTCACGCTCTTCGACGCGCAGCACGACGGCGGTGTTGCCGGTCAGGATCGGGTCGCTCGTCTCACCGGCCTGCAGCGAGAACGCGACCGCCTCGACGGCGGCGTTGAGTCCGACGCCGGGAATGGCTGTCCCGCGGGTCAGCAGGTCGCTGCTGTTCACCTCGAGTGCCGCCGCGGTCGCCGCCGGCCCGAATTCCTCGGTCGGCGCGAGCAGGGCCGCCACTTCGGCGGCGCGTTCCTGGGCCGCGACGAATGCCTTGCGGCGGATCACGTCGTCGCGCACGCGGCTCTCGACTTCCTCCAACGGCGGCACGTACGGATCCTGGATGTCCGTGACCGTCAGGAACACCGGTCCGGTCGGGGTGGGAACGGGTCCGCGCACCTCACCCGGCGCCATCTGAAACGCCTCGTTGGTGACTTCGGGAGAGAAGCCGAGGCCGAGAATCGGCTCGCCGGGGGCGGCGAATCCGCTCTCTTGCGGTTCGAAGCCGCGCCGGCGCGCCGCCGTGTCCAGGTCGTCCGGGGTCGTCACCTCGGCGGCCATCGCCTGGGCCAGCGCGGACGCGCGCGCATCGCCGCTGGTCTGCTTCAACGTGTCGATGATCTCGTCCCGGACGGCGTCGAGCGGTTGCACCTGGCCGCCGCTCGCCAGGGTGGCCTTGATGATGTGCAGTCCGAACATGCTGGACACGGGATCGCTGATCTCGTCCTGCTCGAGGGCGAACGCTGCGGCCTCGAACTCGGGCACCATCTGGCCGCGGGCGATCTGACCCAGGTCGCCGCCAGACTCCTTGGTGCCCTCGTCCTCGGAATGCTCCATGGCCAGGGCGGCGAAGTCTGCGCCCCCGCGGGCTTCGGCAACGAGCGCTTCGGCCTGCGCCTGGACCTCGGCGGCCTCTTTTCCCTCGGTGCGCAGCAGGATGTGGCTCGCGTGCAGCACGGACGGCTCAGAGTAGCGGTCCATGTTGTTGTCGTAGTAGGCCTGCACGTCGGCGTCGGTGGGACTGAACGAGTCTTTCAGCGCCGACACGTCGATGAGCACAAAGCGGAGGCGCCGCTTCTCCGGTACGAGGTAGTCTGTCGCGCTCAGTTCGTACAGCGCGGCCACGTCCTCGTCGGTGGCCTCGATGCCTTCCCGGAAATCGTCGGCCCGGAACGAGACGGTGGACACCCGGACGCGCTCGTTGCGGTTGACGTACTCGTCGTGCAATTCGTCGTCGCTGACGGTGATCCAGTCGGTGATCGCCGCCTGCAGGCGCTCGAGCATCAACCCCTGGCGCACGTCCTCCTCGAACTCCGCCGGGGCGGTCGGTGGCTGCTGGAACCGCAGCAGTTGCAGATACGCCTGTTCGCCGATGAACTGTCCGTTCTGCTGGAATGCCGGCAGCGACACGATTCGCTCGCGCACTTCGGCATCGGTCACGGTCATGCCGAGCCGCTCGGCTTCCGCCAGTGCCGCGTGCTCGTCGATGACCTGTTGCAGCAGTTGCCGGTCGATGCCCATCGCTCTCAGCGTCTCGGCGGTGATCTCGCCGCCGGACTGCGCCTGATAGTTCTGAAGCTGCCGCAGGTAGATGGTGCGAAAGTCGCCGACCGTGATCTCGCGTTCGCCGACCTGGGCCAGCACGTCCGTCATGCCGCCGGTCAACTCGGGCGCCTGCTGAACGAACGAGGGGACGTACAGGAACACGAAGGCCAGACAGACCAGCGCCAGACTCCACTTGAGCCAGGTCTTGTGCCGGCGCATGCGATCGAGCATCGTCATTGTTCGTTCACTCCCGTTCGGCGGCTCCTGCGGCGCGGCGGGCCGACCCGCGGCGCCTGGCGCCCGATTCGACGTAGGACGCCCCCCGCGGGGCGATCGTCACGGGCTCGACACTCGATTCTATGCGAGCCACTTGCCGGCGGCAAGCGGGAGTCGTGTCCAACGGCGGATGAATCTGAACGGGACCGGGTCACGGCGCCCAGTGCGTGAGCGCCGCCCATCACACACCGCCGCTGCGGAGCAGCATGCGCTCGATTGGTGCGGTGCGGTGCGACGGATGTGCTATATTTGAGCGGTACTTAGCAGCCCATGGTGGAACCACGCGCCGCACCGAGACCGGCGGTGTTGGACCGATGAACAACGCTGCTCGGCGGGATGCGGCGCTGGCCACATGTAGCGGGGCTTGCGCCACGGGCTGCCAGCGTTCCGTGGCGGTGATTCCGCTGCACTACCGCCGGGCGGCGTCGTGACCCGGCCGTCGAAGTCCAAGATGCGTCCTCGGCCCGCCGTGACAGTCACACGCCACACCTCGCACGGCGCCACGCGCGGTCTTGCTACGGATCAGGGAAACTGAAAGAACTCCGAGCATGCCGGCACAGGGGCACAGCACGACGGCGCCGCGGCGCCACACCGTGTGCCGCTCGGTTCCTGCCATTGCGATTACCCGTCATCACCAGACATCTCTGACGTTCAGTCCCGCGGCGCTTTCGACAGCCCGTGGTGAATGCCCTCTGGCATTCCCCCGGCGCTGTGCAGGATTTCGCCATTGGATGCCAGACGGCGCCGTGAACGCCGCCGGCCGGTATTCCTGCGACGGCTCCCGGCCCGCGAACGCCAAGGAGGATTGCATCCCTTGAACGTACGTTCGTTGTTTTCACTGTTTTCCAGCGACCTGGCGATCGATCTCGGCACCGCGAATACGTGTGTGTACGCCTTGGGCAAAGGTATCGTCGTCAATGAACCCTCGATCGTGGCCATCAACAGGGGCACCGGGCGTGTCGAGGCTGTCGGGCGTGAGGCGAAAGAGATGTTGGGGCGTACGCCCGGCAATATCACTGCCATCCAACCGATGAAGGACGGGGTCATCGCCGACTTCGAGACCACCGAGAGGATGCTCGCCTACTTCATCGAGAAGGCGCACAACCGCACCATGTGGGTGCGCCCGCGCATCATAATCGGCGTACCCGCGGAAATTACGCAGGTGGAGAAGCGCGCGGTCAAGGACAGCGCCTACCGCGCCAAGGCGAGCGAGGTCTATCTGATCGAGGAGGCGATGGCGGCTGCGATCGGCGCCGGCATGCCGATTACGGAACCATCGGGCAACATGATTGTGGACATCGGCGGCGGCACCACCGACATTGCCGTGATCTCGCTGGCGGGCATCGTCTACAGCAACGCGGTGCGGGTTGCCGGCAACGAGATGGACGAGGCAATTGTTCAGCACATCAGGAAGACATACAACCTGCTGATTGGCGAACGCACCGCTGAAGCGATCAAGATCAAGGTGGGTTCGGCCTCTCCACTCGATGAGCAGCTCGTGATGGAGATCAAGGGGCGTCACCTGATCGAGGGGGTGCCCAAGACGATCACGATTACGGACGAGGAGATTCGCGAGGCGCTGGCCGAGACCGTCAACGTCATCATCGACACGGTGCGGCTCGCGCTCGAACGCACGCCTCCGGAACTCTCGTCCGACCTCGTCGACCGTGGTCTGGTGTTGACCGGGGGCGGTTCGTTGTTGATGAACCTCGACAGACGGTTGAGCGAGGAGACCGGCCTGCCGGCGGTCGTGGCGGAAGATCCGCTGTCGTCGGTCGTGCTGGGCGCGGGCAAGATGCTGTCAGACTTCGGATTGCTCCGGAAGATCTCGATTGACTAGATTGCGAGACCGCACCGTTATTTTGTTCGTGGCCGTCGTGACCGGTCACTTGGTGCTGATCTCCCTGCAGGTCAACACCGCGTCAGGCGTGCGGATGGTGGAAAGCGTCACGCTCACGGCATACTCGGAGATTCAGCGGGCGGTGACCGGAGCCGTGGATGGACTGGTCGGGTTGTGGGACGGCTACGTCGCGCTTCAATCGGTGCAGGCCGAGAACGAGGCCCTGCGCAAGGATCTGGCTGATCTGCAGCTTCGGTGGCAGCGCGAGCGAGCGGTCGCGCTGCGGGTCTCGCAGCTCGAGGAACTGCTCGGTCTGCGCCGCGACCTCCCGTTTTCCACCGTAACCGCGCGTGTGATCGCCCATGACGCGACACCCTATTTCCGGACTGTGACCATCAATCTCGGCAGCGGCGACGGCGTACGTCGCGATTCCGCAGTGGTCTCGCCCGCCGGGGTCGTCGGACGCGTCGTGAGCGCTCCGGGTCCGCGGTCCGCGAAAGTGCAGTTGCTGGTCGACCGCAGCGCCGCGGCCGGTGCGCTCATCGAGCGAACCCGCGTCCCGGGTATCGTCAAGGGAGACGCCGGTGGGACCCGGTTGCTGATGGACTTCGTCGAGTTTCTCGATGACGTCGTGCCCGGGGACGTCGTGGTGACCTCGGGGACCGAAGGAATCTACCCCAAGGGGTGGTTCATCGGCGATGTAGAGGAAGTCGAGCGCGGGTCCGGACTGTATCTGGCCATCGACGTCCGGCCGCGGGTGGAGTTCGATTATCTCGAAGACGTGCTCGTCATCGTGCATGAGCCCACGGCTTCGAAGCAGGCGTCCGGTGGCAAATGAAGGTGGTCTGGGTCGGGTTGGGGCTTGGCGTGGCCCTGGCGCTGCAAACGACGCTGGCTCCGACGGTCGCGGGGGCCGAGGTGCCCGTCGACCTGGTGCTGGTGGTCGTGATAGCGGTGGCGGTGGCCCGCGGCCCCCTGGCCGGGCTGTGGGCCGGCACCGTGGGCGGGTTGGTGCAGGACACACTGTCCGGCGGTGTGGTCGGCGTCGGCGCACTGGCCAAGACGCTGGTCGGATATCTGGTCGGCCAGTTCGGCTTGCAGTTCCTGGTCACCCGGTCCTGGCATCAAGTGCTGACGTTCTTTCTCGCGTCGCTGGTGCATGCCGGGGTGTTCGTCGGCATCTACAGCCTGCTGCCCAGCGATGCCGTGACGATCTCCTACCTCGACGTCCTGAACCAGGCCGCGGTCAACGCAGCGGTCGGCCTCGCCCTGGCCCTGACGGTGCGGATGGCGCCACAGGCGCTGGCGCGCCGCCGGAAACGTCGCCGCAGCGTCATGCGATTTGGCGGATAGCTGTATCAGCCCGTGGTAGAAGCCCCGCTGCATTCCAACGGCGCTGCCTCCCGTCTGCACGGCGTTGCTCCTCGATCACACATGCCCATCGTGCTCCATCGTCGCACCGTGTACTGGCCGGGCGCGGTATTGTTTCGACCAGTTCTCGCTGCGACGCGGGGTCTTGCCAAGGACTGACATGAGACAGGAGTTGGAGACCGCCGGCACGGGCAATGCAGCCGACAGCTTCGCGTTGCCGCTCGCGCTGCTGCGGTATGCCGCGGTGCTCGCCATCCTGGTGCTCGCGGTCGGGTTCTGGCGTCTCCAGGTCGTGCATCACGAAGAGTATCTCCAGCGGGCAGAGAACAACCACCAGCGCATCATCGAGTTGAGCGCGCCCCGGGGGTACGTCGTCGACCGCGACGGCCGGGTGCTGATCCAGAACCGGAACTCGCTGAACATCTCGGTGGCGCGCGATCGGGTCGAGGATCTCGACCAGACGATCGCCCTGCTGGCGGAGCTGTCCGGGGTTGCGGCGGTCGACCTCTGGTCGGTGGTCGAGCGGCATCGCAGAGACTCGGTGTATCGTCCCATTGTGCTGATCGCCGACGCGACGCTCGGGCAGGTGGCGGCCGTGGCGGCCCATGCGGTCGAGCTGCCCGGACTGTTCGTGCAACAGCAGACCACTCGCCACTACCCGGCCTCCACGATCGCGGCGCATCTCTTTGGATATGTCGGAGAGGTCAGCGACGCACAGTTGGCGATCCAGGAGTTCAAGGACGTCCCTGTCGGCGCCGTGGTCGGCAAGTCGGGTATAGAACGCATCTACAACCGGTTGCTCATGGGGATCAACGGCGCGCGGCACGTGGTGGTCGACAGCGTAGGCCGTGAGATCGAGACCATCAACGAGATCGCTCCCGGCGAAGGCCGGCACCTGCAGTTGACGCTCGATTTCGACCTGCAGAACGCGGCCGAGGATGCATTCGCGGCGGCCGGCTTCGATGGTGCGGCGGTCGTGCTCGATCCCAGGTCCGGTGAGATCCTGGCCCTGGTCAGCCTGCCCGCTTACGACCCCAACGCGTTCGCGGTCGGAATCGATTCGGAGAGCTGGTCAGCCCTCAATCAGGACGAGCGCCTGCCGCTCAACAACCGGGCGATTCAGGGACGGTATTCGCCCGGGTCGACGTTCAAGATCGCAATGGCGGTGGCGGCGCTCGAAGAGGGTGTCGTTACGCCCGACTTCAGCGTGACCTGCCGGGGGGGCGGGACGTTCTATGGGCGACGCTACCGGTGTCATGCGACCCACGGCACCGTCGCCATGCGCGAGGCGATCGAGAAGTCGTGCAACACCTATTTCTATACGCTTGGCCAGAAGATGGAGATCGACCAGATTCACAAATGGTCCACCGCGTTGGGACTGGGGGAGTTGAGCGGGATCGATCTCCCGCACGAGGTGCGGGGCCTGATGCCGTCGACGGCATGGAAACGAGAGGCGCGCGGGGAACCGTGGTATCCCGGAGAGACGATCTCGGTAGCGATTGGCCAGGGACCCGTGTCGGTCACGCCGCTCTCGCTCGCGGTCATGATGGCGACGGTGGCGAACGGAGGCACGCGGGTGACGCCGCATCTGTTGAAGGCGGTCAACGACGGCAACGGGTGGGTTCCCGCGCCGCGTCCGGCGCCGCAGGCGCGGGTGGCGCTCAACCCCGTCAACCTGCGTGCCGTGGTCGACGGTCTGTGGAACGTGGTCAACCGGGCCGGCACGGGCGGCCGGGGACGCATCGAGGGGAGAGACGTCATGGGCAAGACCGGCACTGCCCAAGTCATCTCGCTGGAGGGCCGGGCAGCGGCCGGAGACACCGACCGCGACTTTCGGGACCACGGCTGGTTCGTGTTTGCCGCGCCGGCCCGGGCGCCGGAGATTGCCGGTGTCGTCTTCGGCGAACACAACGAGCACGGGTATCTGAGCGCGCCCATCGCCAAGCACGTGCTGGAGACCTACTTTGCCAAACAGGACGGCCGTTTTCCCGCGGAGCAGCCGTTGCAGGCCATGTCGTCGCGGCCCGCACCACCGCTGACGGCGGTTCCGTAAAGGCGTGCAGGCACGATGCTGGAAAACCGACTGTATCGTCACGTCGACTGGCCGATGGTGATCGCCATCGTGCTGTTGTGCGCGATCGGGCTGACGATGACGTACAGCGCCACCTATGACCCGGTCACCGGTTTGGCGGGGCCGCAGGTGTCGAGGCAGCTCTGGGCGCTGGGCATCGGGGTGCTGGCGTTCCTCGTGACGCTCACGGTCGACTACCGCCGGTTTTCCAACTCGACGTTGTGGATCTTCCTCGGGTTCCTGGCGCTGCTGGTCTACGCGCTGCTGTTCGGGATTGTGGGCGGCGGCGCCCGTCGCTGGATCGGTGTCGGTCCGTTCACCCTGCAGCCGTCGGAATTCGCCCGCATCGTGGTGGCGCTGGCGTTGGCCACGTTGTTCACCGGCCGCGGGCGCGGGACACGGACTCCAGCCAGTTGGGCGATGTTGGTGCTGATCGTCGGGTTGCCCTTCCTGCTGATTTTCCAGCAGCCGGATCTCGGGACCGCGGTCACGCTGTTGCCGGTCTGTTTCGGGATTCTGATATTGGCCGGGTTGCCGCTGCGGTATATCGCGGCGCTGGCGGTGGTGGCCATCCTGAGCGCGCCTGTGGTCTGGACCTATGGGCTGGAGGACTACCAACGGCAGCGCATCTCGAGTTTCCTGGACCCGTCGCAGGATGCGCGCGGCGCCGGGTACCAGCAGATTCAGGCCCAGATCACCGTCGGATCGGGCGGACCGCTCGGGAAAGGGTTCCTGCAGGGTACCCAGAGTCAGTACAACTTTCTGCCGGTCGCGCACAACGATTTCATCTTCTCGGCGTATGCCGAGGAACAAGGGTTCCTGGGCGTGGTGGTCGCGCTCGGGCTGTATCTGTTCGTCATCCTGCGTGGGCTCGACGTCGCCCGCCTGGCCAAGGATCGCCTGGGCACCTACGTGGTGGTCGGAATCATGTCGGGGTTCTCGTTCCAGGTCATCTACAACATCGCCATGTCGGCGGGGTTCGCGCCGGTCAAGGGACTCACCCTACCGCTCATGAGCTATGGCGGTTCCTCCATCATCGCCACGCTGGCGGCATTCGGACTCATTCTCAACGTGAGGATGCGCAGATTCACGAACTGAGGCATGTGGGATGCCTGGGACCACGACGTCAGGCTGACCACGCACACACGCCGGCGCGCTGCCGGCACGGAAACGGGCAGAAGTACCGATGACCACCCTCCGGGGTCCGATGACACCGTTGATGCTCGCCCACGCCGGTGGCGTGGCGGGTGTCCGGGTGCGGGCCGGTCTGCCGGGCGGTGTCGGGACTGCGCGACGTTTCCACACTTGGAGCTGTATCGATGAACAAGGAGATGATCATCTCCACGAGCGGTCACGAAACGATGGCCGCCATCCTCGAAGACGACCAGGTCGTCGAAGTCTTCGTCGAACGCGATCAGTCGCGTGGCGTTGCCGGAAACATCTACACGGGGCGGGTGTCGAAGGTTCTGCCCGGCATGCAGGCGGCCTTCGTCAATCTGGGGCTCGAACGCGAGGGCTTTCTCTACGTGTCCGACGTCATCGATCCGATGGCGTCGATGAGCGGCCTCGATGCCTCGGAACTCGATCGTGACGGCGACCCCGAGTCGGACGACGCCTCCGGCGGCAACGGTCAGGGCGGCGCCGGGACCGCCGGTTCCGGCGCGGGGCGCGGCCGGGGGCGTGACCGCAATCACTCGGACCAGCCGATCGACAAGCTGCTGACCGCCGGTCAGGAGATCGTGGTGCAGGTGGTGAAAGAGCCGCTGGGCACCAAGGGCGCGCGCATCACCTGCCATGTGACGATTCCGGGTCGGTTTCTGGTCTTCATGCCGACCGTCGATCACATCGGCGTATCCCGCAAGATCGCATCGCGGGAGCAGCGCGCCCGCCTGCGGCGAGTCGTCCGCGAGTTCCGTACCGAGCACGGCATGCGCGGCGGTGTCATCGTGCGCACCGCGGCGGCCGACCGTCCGGACGAAGACATCATCGGCGACCTGTCCTACTTTCACGAGTTGTGGACCGAGACGCAGCAGAAGAGCGAGACCCGGCGCGCTCCGGCAGTGATTCATCGCGAGGAGAGCCTGGTCGCCACGCTGCTGCGCGATCTGCTGACCGACGACTTCTCGACCATCCGAATCGACGATGCCCGCGAATACCAGAAGGCGGTGAAGCTGGTGCAGCGCATCATGCCGCATCTGGTGTCGCGTGTGCAGCGCTACGACAAGGAGTTCCCGATCTTCGAGGAATACGGTGTGCAGGCGGAGATCGACAAGGGTCTACGCAGCAAGGTGTGGCTGAAATCGGGCGGCTACATCGTGATCAACCAGACCGAGGCGCTGGTGGCGATCGACGTGAACACCGGACGGTATGTCGGCAAACGCACCGGCGGGCTCGAGGACACCATCGTCAAGACCAATCTGGAAGCGGTCACAGAGATTGTGCGCCAGATTCGGCTGCGCGATCTCGGCGGCATCATCGTGCTGGACTTCATCGACATGGAGGAACGCAAGAACCGCCAGAAGGTCTACCAGGCGTTCGAGCAGGAGATCCGGCGCGATCGCGCGCCGTCGAAGGCGGTCCAGGTGACCGAGTTCGGGCTCATCATCACGACCCGCAAGCGGGTCAAGCAGAGCCTGGAGCGTCAGCTCACCGACCCCTGCCCCTATTGTTCCGGCAGCGCGGTGGTGAAGTCGACCTCCACGATCTGTTTCGAGATTCTGGCCGAACTCCGCAAGATTCGCGGCGACCTCAATGGCCACCACGTGCAGCTTCGGGTCAATCCGGATGTGGCTCGCGCTCTGAACGCGGAAGAGCGGGGCGTGCTGCGGGAGATCGAGCGCACGCTCGAGAAGCAGATCACGGTGCGCCCGGACGCCCTGCTGCACCACGAGCAGTTCGACGTGATGACGGTGTGAGGTGTCACCGCGACCGGCGCCGCGTCGTCCAGCGCGCCGCGGCGAATTCCCTGATCGTGTCGCGTCCGACGCTGAGCCCCTCGGCCTGCAGGAGCTGTCGTTTGCGCAACGGGTTGCTGTAGCCCCCAAGCCGGCCGCCGGCGGCGACGACGCGATGACAGGGTACGCTGGGCGCGCGGCAGGCGCGCATGACGGCGCCGACCGCCCGCCAGGCGCGCGGATGGCCGGCCATCTCGGCCACGTCGCCGTATGTCGATACGCGTCCGTGCGGGATCCGCCTGACGACGGCCAGCACTCGGGCTTCGAATGTAGCGCGCGATGAGAGGTGCGGGGCGGTCACGATCGGCGATTCCGGATCAGGCGGCCGGACGTCGGATGCGGCCTGCGTGCGGCCCGCGGACGGCGCCGGCCAGACGCCTGCGCCGCAGACTCCTAGCGCATTGGCGTCGATTTCCACACCTCATGGATCAGCCCGGTCTGGATGAGCTTCGTGGCGAAGACGATCTGCCCGGCATGGGAGGTGACGTGCAGAAGCTGGTTCACGAGGAGCTCCCTGTGGGTGATCGGCTGGCCGGCGCGGTCGGTCGTGTCGCCGAGTCGAGACGGGTCGAACGCGGACAGCACGCGGTCGGCTTCCGCCATCGCCGAATCGAGGTGCGCCAACAGCGCTTCCTTGGGAACCGGTCCCTGTTCGGCGAACTCGGCGTCGCGGTCCCGCGTGTATCCGCTGTTGCCGAGGACGTGCCCGATGAACCAGCGCGTCGAGCCGCAGATGTGCAGCACCAGATTGCCGATGGTGTTGGAGTCGGCGTTGGCCCGCCACCAGATCTGGCCGTCGTTCAGCGCCTCGAGACAGGTCCGCACCTGTCCCGCCTGGTGGGTCACCAGACGTGCTCGTGCAATCTCCAACAGCATCTTCTCACCGGTGTCCGTCATCGTTCGTTCCCCTGAGCGCTGGTGTCACGATGTAGTCTACGGGCGGCGCACGATCGGCAGATAGCATACTCCGGCGACACCGACGTCGTATATCGCACAGGCGGTGGGAAACCACCCCGGCAGGGCGTCGGACGGCAGTTGCCCCGCGCCGTGGAGCAGGTCGACCACCGCGTGCCCGGCGAACCCGATCGCCAGCAGGGTGAGCGCGTTGCCCGGTTCGCGGGTGATCGCCACGGAAGCCAGCGCCAGACATCCGACGGCCAGAGCAATGTCGATCCCGCTGCCAGGACTCGCCCCCTGCGCGAGCGCCACGCCCATGTAGAGACCGCCGGTCAGTGTGAGCATCAGGGCGCCGAACTGCGCGAGCCGCAACTCCGCGATCAGGCGGGCCGGGGCGCCGGGGTCCGCATTCGACGCAATCACCGACAGACGGATCAGCGTCAGCGCCAGCGCGGTGCCCGCGAGGATCAACGCACGGTCGGTGTCGGTCATGGACCCGGCGAGTCGAGTGTCTGGGCCGGCGCGGCCGGCGGGGCGGGACCGTACAGTCACGCCGTTCTATCATACCCGTCGCCGGCCGCGGGTCGCCCCTGTGATGCGGGGCAGTCCGCGGCTTCGCGTTACGCGTATGATCGTCCGGTCATCATGACCGGACCCGCACCGCGCCCGATGGTACCGCCGGAATGGCGTCTGCGTCTCGGACTCGCCCTCCTGGCGTCGGTCCTCGCGGCGGGCGCCTGGGCGCTACGCGATGCGGTCGATCCCCGCCTCCGCGCGTTGGCCGGGCTGGTCGCGTTTCTCGCGGTGGCCGGGGCCTGTTCGGCGCGTATCCGGTCCGTGAACCTGCGGATGGTGGCCAGCGGCCTCGCGTTGCAGGCAGGGATCGGCTGGCTGGTCCTCAAAGGCGAGGTCGCCGGTGTGCGACCCGCCTACGAGTTCTTCGCCGGCCTGGCCGCGGTCGTCACGCAGTTTCTGGAATTCACCAACGCCGGGTCGCAGTTCGTGTTCGGGGTGCTGGCGGACCAGGAACAGATGGCGGCGCTTTTCCCCAACGGGTTCGTGCTGGCGTTCGCGGCGTTGCCGATCCTCATCTTCATGTCGGCGGTCTCCGCGGTGCTGTATCACCTCGGGTTGCTGCAGGTCGTCGTGAAAATCATGGCCCGGGTGATGGCGCGGGTCATGGGCACGAGCGGCGCCGAGAGCCTGTCGGCCGCCGCGAACGTGTTTCTCGGACAGACCGAGGCGCCGATCGTCACGCGCCCGTACATCGCGGGCATGACGCAGTCTGAGCTGCTGGCGCTCATGATTGGCGGCATGGCCACGATCGCCGGTACGGTCATGGCGATCTACATCAGTCTGGGCGCCGACCCCGTCGCGATGTTGACGACGAGCGTGATGGCGGCGCCCTGCGGTTTGTATCTGTCCAAGATCCTGCTGCCGGAAACGGACACGCCGGCGACGATCGGGACCGTGCGGATGACGGTCGAGAGCGACCATGTCAATGTCATCGACGCGTTGGCGACGGGCGCGACGGACGGCACACGGCTGGCGATCAACGTGGCCGCCATGCTGATCGCGTTCCTCGCGTTCATCGCGATGTTCGACTACGGTCTCGGCCTGCTCCACCCGAGTCTGAGTCTGGCGGCGATCTTCGCGGTGTGTTTCGCGCCGGTGGCGGCGCTGCTGGGGGTGTCGTCAAGCGATCTGCCGGCCGTGGCGGACCTGTTGGGCACCAAGCTGGCGACCAACGAGTTCGTCGCCTTCATCAAGCTCAACGAGACGTATCTGGGCGTGGTGAGCGAGCGTACACAGGTAGTCGCCACGTTCGCGCTGACCGGATTCGCCAATGTGGGGTCGATCGGTATTCTGCTCGGCGGCATCGGTGGACTCGCGCCGTCGCGGCGCCACGACCTGGCTCGGCTGGGTCCGGTGGCGCTGCTCGGGGGGTTTCTGGCGACCCTCATCAACGCCGCCATCGCCTCGATGCTGCTCTAGGAGTCTGCGCCGCAGAAAGATCACGGCTGCAAATCCGCTCTCACTCATGGCTTTCACCACGCCTTTTCGTCACATGGCAGCCCGTGGTGAAACCCCGCGTTGCACCGAGATCTGGTCGATACAATGCCGCGCCCGGCCAGCGCAAGGCGCGACGAGGGAGCATACCTGTAGGGGCAACCCTTGTGGTTGCCCTGTTCGTCCGCGCTCGCTCATGGCTTTTGCCACGGGCCGACCGGGGAACGGGACGGTGGCGGCCGACACCGCGGCGCTTCGGTATCATGGGCGGCCGGCGGTGCGAGGCCGCCCGAGAGGAAAGCTGAGACCAGCGCATGTTGCCGACAATCGACTGGGACGACGGCGAAGTGGTCATGATCGACCAACGGAAGTTGCCGTCGAAGGAAGTCTACGTGCGATGCCGGACCGCGAAGGATGTCGCCAGGGCGATTCGCGCCATGGTCATTCGCGGCGCGCCCGCCATCGGGGTGGCGGCCGCGATGGGGGTCGCGCTCGACGTCCGTCGCAGCCGGGCGACCGGCACGACCCAACTGGCGACCGAGTTCTATCGGACGTGCGACCTGCTGGCGGCGACCCGCCCGACCGCCGTCAACCTGTTCTGGGCGATCGAGCGGATGAAGCGGGTGTTCGCCGGCGGGATGCGTGCCGGGCGGTCGACCACCGAGCTGCAGGCGCTGATCGATGCCGAGGCGGCCCGCCTTCATGACGAAGACGTCGCGAACTGTCGAGCGATCGGCCGCCATGGCGCCAGCGTGGTGCCGGCCGAGGCGCGCGTGCTGACCCACTGCAATGCGGGCGCCCTGGCCACCGGCGGCTACGGCACGGCGCTCGGCGTGATCCGGGCGGCGGTGGAGGCTGGCAAACGGGTCGCCGTGTACGCCGACGAGACACGGCCGTTTCTGCAGGGGGCGCGACTGACGGCCTGGGAGCTGATTCGGGACGGTATCGACACCACGGTCATTACCGACGGGATGGCGGGATCGCTGATGCGCGCCGGCCTGGTCGATGTCGTCGTGGTCGGCGCCGACCGTATCGCCGCCAACGGCGACGTGGCCAACAAGATCGGGACCTACACCGTGGCGGTGCTCGCCCGCGAGCATGACGTGCCGTTCTACGTGGCGGCGCCGCTCTCGACCATCGACCTGTCGACGCCGGATGGATCAGGCATCCCGATCGAAGAGCGTGACGGGAAGGAGATGACACACATGGGGGCGTCACAACTCGTTCCGGAGGGCGCCGCGGTCTGGAATCCGGCGTTCGACGTGACCCCGGCGTCGTTCGTGGCTGGCATCATCACCGAGCGCGGTATCTGCCGCCCGCCGTTCGCCGAGAGCCTGAAGCACCTGTGCGACGGCAACCAGTGATGAGTGAGACGACGCTGCTCGGCATCGAGACCTCCTGCGACGAGACCGCGGCGGCGGTCGCGGTGGACGCCGGGACGGGACCGGCCTCCTGGGAGGTGCGTTCGAGTGTGATCGCGTCGCAGGCGGACATCCACCGCGAATGGGGGGGCGTGGTGCCCGAACTGGCGTCGCGGCAGCATCTGCGCGACATCTGCGGTGTCGTCGAGCGCGCGCTGGCGGACGGGTCCGTCGGCTGGTCGGACCTCGATGCGGTCGCCGTGACCCAGGGTCCGGGGCTGGTGGGGTCGCTGCTCGTCGGGGTCGCCTTCGCCAAGGGACTGGCGGCCGCGCTCGATCTGCCGCTCGTGCCGGTGCACCATCTCGCCGGACACGTCGAGTCGCTGTTCCTGTGTCATCCCGACCTGCCGCTGCCGGCCATCGTTCTGGTCGTGTCGGGCGGCCACACCAGTCTGTACCACCTTCCGGCACCCGGCGCCTATCGCCTTGTGGGCCGGACCCGCGACGACGCGGCGGGAGAAGCGTTCGACAAGGTGGCCAAACTGCTCGGGCTGCCGTATCCCGGCGGGCCGGTGATCGACCGCCTGGCGCGGGCGGGCGATGAACGGGCGATTCGTTTCCCGATTGCCCGCATGACCCATGCCGATCGGGTGCAGGGGCCACCGACGGTGCCGTTGCCGGGGTATCCGAAGCGCATCGAGGGTGGCATGGATTTCAGTTTCAGCGGTGTCAAGACGGCGGTGGCGCGTCATCTGCGCCGCCGCACCGGCGGTCAGGCGCACCCGACCGATACGGAGTTGGCCGACATCTGCGCGAGCTTCCAGCGCGCGGTCGTGGATGCCCTGCTCGAGCGGGCATTCCAGGCGGTGCGCCGGTTCGCCGCGCCGAGCCTGGGGATCGCGGGCGGGGTGTCGGCCAACAGCCGCCTGCGGGAGCTGGCGGCGAACGAAGGCAACGAGCGGGGCGTGCAGGTGTTCTTTCCGACCTTGCATCTGTCCACCGACAACGCCGCGATGATCGCGGCGGCAGGTCTGCGGCGCTTGCGCGCCGGCGAGACGGGACCGCTCGATCTGAACGCGCAGGCGGCGCTGGCACTGTAGTCGGAGCAGCCGGGGCGCCATGTCCACTCGCGAGTATCCCGATCGCCCGGTCGTGGGGGTCGGCGGCGTCGTGTTCATCGACAAGCGCGTCGTCCTGATCAGGCGCCGGAACCCACCCCTGGCCGGACAGTGGAGCCTCCCGGGCGGGGCGGTCGAGGTCGGCGAAACGTTGCAGGAAGGGCTGCGGCGGGAACTGCGGGAGGAGATCGGGATCGACACCCGGGTCGGTCCGCTCCTGACGTTGCTCGACCGGATCATTCGCGATCCCGACGGCCGGGTGCGCCATCACTACGTCCTCGCGGATTTCCTGTGCCACCCGGTCGGTGGTGCGTTGCGGTCCGGGTCCGATGCCGCCGCGGTGGCGCTGGCGGACCCTGGCGGTCTCGCGCGTTTCGCGCTGTCCGATCAGGTGCGGGCGGTCATCGCCCGCGCGCTGGACGCCCGCCTGTCCCTCCCATCCCAATCCTCCTCTGATGGGTAACCCGGTTCTTGGCGCGACGATATCTGGCTCGGAAACATTTGCCATGGCGCGATACGGCCCGTTGACAACCCTGACAGGCGGGTGCTACCGTCGCCGCTCCGCCGGCCTGCGCCGGCTCAGCGCCGGGAACGCTGGATGTCGAATCAATCTGGAGAACGGATGCCCTGGCACCGACAGGCTCACTGGCGCATCCTGACGGCGCTGGCCCTCGGGCTCCTCTACGGCGTCGTCGCGGCGCTTGCAGGCTGGGGACAGTTCACGTCCGACTGGATTGCCCCGTTCGGCGCCATCTTCTTCCGGATGCTGTTGCTGGTGGCGGTGCCGCTGGTGCTGGCGTCGCTGATCACCGGTATCGCGTCGCTGTCCGACCTCAACAAGCTGTCTCGAATCGGCGGCAAGACGATTGCGATCTATCTCGCAACGACCCTGGTCGCGGTCGTCGTCGGATTGACGCTCGTCAATTTGCTGACTCCCGGCCGTGTGGTGCCGGACAGCGTGCGGGTGAGCCTGCAGGAGACCTACGCGGGGGACGTGGCGACCCGCGAGGAGGCGGCCGCCGAGGTCCGCCAGCGCGGCCCGCTGCAGCCGCTTGTGGACATGGTGCCGGACAACATCGTGTCCGCCGGATCAGACAACCGGCGCATGTTGAACGTCGTGTTCATCGCCATGCTCTTCGGGGTCGCGCTGATGCTGATTCCGAAGGACCAGGCGGCGCCGATGCTGGCAATCTTCGCGAGTCTCAACGCCGTCATCATCAAGATCGTCGAACTGGTCATCCTGTTCGCGCCGATCGGGGTCTTCGGGTTGATCGCCGACACCATCACGCGGGTCGCGGGTGACAGCCCGGCAGACGTGCCGCAGTTGCTCGGGGCGCTCGGATTCTACTGTCTGACGGTGCTGATCGGTCTCGCGGTGCAGATGTTCGTCACATATCCGCTGTTGCTGCGGGTCTTCACGCCACTGCGCCTGAAACAGTTCTATTCAGGCGTGTTTCCGGCACAGCTCGTGGCATTCTCCACCTCATCGAGCGCCGCCACGTTGCCGGTCACCATGAAGTGCGCCCACAAGAACCTCGGCGTTTCCGAGGAGGTGGCCTCGTTCGTGCTGCCGCTCGGCGCTACGGTCAACATGGACGGCACCGGTCTCTATCAAGCGGTGGCCGCCGTATTCATCGCGCAGACCCTGGGGATCCCGCTCGATCTGCAGGCCCAGCTCACGATCGTGTTCGTGGCGTTGCTCGCGTCGATCGGGACGGCGGCGGTACCCAGCGCCGGTGTGGTCATGCTGGTGGTCATTCTCGAGGCGATCGGTGTGCCGGCGGCCGGCATTGCGCTGATTCTCGGGGTGGACCGGGTGCTCGACATGTCCCGGACCGCCGCCAACGTCACCGGCGACGTCACGGTGGCTGCCATCGTGGCGGCGAGCGAGGCCCAGCTCGCCCCGGCCGCCGCCGGCGTTCCTCCCCAATCCCCCGCATCATGATCCCGACCCGCGTCCAGGCCTGGAACCTGCTGACCGAATACACGACGAACGATCGCCTGCTGAATCACGCGCTGGGCGTCGAGGCCGCGGTCCGCGGCTATGCGCGCCGCTTCGGGGAGGATGAAGAACGTTGGGGCATCGTGGCGCTGCTGCACGATTTCGACTACGAGCGCTGGCCGGACGCTGACAATCATCCCTACCGCGGGTGTGAGATCCTGCGCGCGCGGGGGTATCCGGAGTTCGTGATGCGCGCGATCCTGTCGCATGCCGACTACACCGGGGTCGCGCGGCAGTCACGCCTCGAGCACACGTTGTTCGCCTGCGACGAACTGGCAGGATTCGTGACCGCCGCAGCCCTCGTGCGCCCCTCGCGCAGCGTGCTCGATCTCGAGGCGAAGTCGGTCAGGAAACGGATGAAGGACAAGGCGTTCGCGCGGGCGGTGTCCCGGGACGATCTCCGACGAGGCGCGGACGAACTGGGGCTGCCCCTCGACGAGCACATCTCGAACGTCATCGCGTTCATGCGTGAACGGGCCGCCGAGCTCGGGCTCAAGGGATCGCTGTAATCTCCAGACGTGCTCCACGGCGGCTGAACGAAGGAGACGCGGTCCAGCGCGCCGTGTCGAACCTTGGCGCCGCCCCTCACGTATTCTCCCTACAGTGATGACAGTCCCCGGACCAGACGCCGCACCGGTCGCCACGCTGGACCACGTGTCCGTGCGGTATGGCCGGCACGAGGTGCTGAGCAACGTCGACGTGGCCTTTCTGCCTGGCGCGGTGGGGCTGCTGGGGCCGAACGGGGCGGGCAAGAGCAGCCTGCTGAAGGCGCTGCTGGGGTTTGTCCCGCCGTCGAGCGGCCGGATGCAGGTGCTGGGTCTCGACGTGGCGACGAGCGCGTTGCAGATCCGCGCCCGGTTGGGGTACATGCCTGAATCCGACGGACATATCCCGGGCATGAACGCCGTGTCATTCGTCGCCTATTGCGGACAGCTCGCCGGTCTGTCACGCGGCGACGCGATGCAGCGCGCACATGAGGTGCTCCAGTACGTGGGGCTCGGTGAGGCGCGCTATCGCAACATCGAGACCTATTCGACCGGCATGAAGCAGCGCATCAAGCTCGCTCAGGCCCTCGTGCACGACCCGGATCTGCTGTTCCTCGATGAGCCGACGAATGGTATGGACCCGAAAGGTCGCGAGGAGATGCTCGCGCTGGTGACCGATCTGGCGACCCGCAAGGGCGTGAATCTGATCGTGTCGTCGCACCTGTTGCCGGACGTGGAAGCCACCTGCGCGCGCGTGGTCGTGATGCATCGCGGCGCGATCGCGACGCACGGCTCGATCGCCGATTTGAAGGAGCGCCGCCGACAGGTGTATGACGTGCGCATCAAGGGGGACGCCGAGACGTTCAGCCGCGCGCTCATCGAGATTGGCGCCGAGTGTCACGGCACCGCCGGAGACATGCTGCGGGTCTTCGTGAGCGACGGCCTGGGGCCGCGCGACCTGTTCGGAGTCGCGGCCCGTCACAAGCTCCAGGTGCGGCATCTGCGTCCCAGCGTGCCGACCCTCGAAGACGTCTTCGCCGAGGCGATCCGAGACGTGTGACGTGTCATTCACCTGAGGTGTCCGCGAGTGCCCATCCATGACCAGAGCTACCGGCGTTACGCCGGAACCCGCGAGGCGCCGGGCGCCGCCTGGCTCGTCATCGCCAGGACCGGCATCCGCGCCGCGCTGAGCCGCAAGCTGTTCCTGCTGGTGCTGCTCGCGGCCTGGGGGCAGTTCTTCGTCCGCGCGGTCATGTTCTACCTGTCGGCCAACTTTCCCACGCTGGACATCCTGTCGCCGTCGGCCGCCACGTTCCGGCAGTTCTTCGAGATGCAGGAGACCTTCGTCCTGTTCGTCACGGTCTATGTGGGGTCAGGCCTCATCGCCAACGATCGCCGATCGAACGCCCTGCAGATCTACCTGTCGAAGCCGCTGACCCGCAAGGAGTATGTGGCGGGCAAGCTGGGGATCCTGCTGTTCTTCCTGCTGCTGGTGACACTGGTCCCGGCGCTGGCCCTGCTCCTGCTGGAGGTGATGTTCTCGGCCAGCCTGGCGTTCCTCGGCGCGAACCTGTTTCTGATACCGGCCATCACGCTCTATGCGCTGATCGAGGTGCTGCTGTCGTCGTTCGTGATGCTCGCCCTGTCGTCGCTGTCGACCAGCGCGCGTTACACCGCGATGCTGTACGCTGGCGCGGTGATCTTCACGGCGGTGCTGTTCGAGGTGCTGCGCGGCATCTCCAACAGTTCGGTGCTAGCGTGGCTCTCGTTCCGGGCCAACCTGGATCAGCTTGCGGACGTCATCTTCCGGTTGCCGCCGAGATACGAGTCGCCCTGGCTGCTCTCCGGGTTGGCCGTCGTCGTCCTGCTGGGAGTGTCGGTGTTCGTGCTCGAACGCCGGGTGCGCGGGGTGGAGGTGGTGACGTGACGGCCGCAGTCGTGGCGGCCGACCACCTGTCGAAATGGTACGGTCAGGTCATCGGCCTCAACGACGTGTCGGTCGAGGCCCGGCCGGGCGTGACCGGGCTGCTCGGACCGAACGGCGCCGGCAAGTCCACCTTCCTGAAGCTGATCACCGGACAGTTGAAGCCCAGCAAGGGCGCCGTCCGCGTGCTCGGCGAGTCGGTCTGGGAGAACCCGAATCTGTTCTTTCGCGTCGGTTTCTGTCCCGAGCAGGATTCGTTCTACGAACGGATGACCGGCCTGCAGTGGGTGACGGCGCTGGTCCGCCTGCACGGCGTGTCGGAGACCGAGGCGACGGAGGCGGCCCGCTCGGCGCTGGAGACCGTCGACCTGCTGGAGGCGGCCGACAAGAAAATCGGCGCCTACAGCAAGGGGATGCGCCAGCGGGTGAAACTGGCGCAGGCGGTCGTGCACGATCCGGAGCTGCTCGTGCTCGACGAGCCGCTGGCCGGCATGGATCCGATCGCCCGCCGCAAGGTGATTCGGTTGATCAAGGACTGGGCGGCGGCCGGCAAGAGCGTGCTGGTGTCGAGCCATATCCTGCACGAGATCGAGGCGATGACGTCGACCATTCTGCTCATCAACAACGGCCGTATCCTGGCCGAGGGCAACATCCACACCATTCGCGATCTCATCGACGAGCATCCGCACAAGATCAGGATTCGCGCCAGCGATCCCCGCGGGTTGGCGCAAGGGATACTGGACCACGACGGGCTGCGGAGCCTGCACTTCGAAGACGGGGTGGTGCTGGTGGAAACGGACAGACCGGACACGTTCTACGGCCGCCTGACCGCGGTGGCCGCGAGCGGCGAACTGGGCGAGGTGCACGAGGTCAGCTCGCCGGACGACAATTTGCAGGCCGTGTTCGACTATCTCGTGAAGTAGCCGGACGTTCGAGGCAGCGCATGTCCACTCCAGTGACCGGGTCCCGGCGGCCCGCGCCATCGTTCCTTCGTTCCGCGTGGCTGATCTACGACCTGTCGCTGAACCAGATGCTCTGGTCGCGGCGGACGGTCTTCATGGCGCTCGTCGTCGGCGGACCGGTGGTCGTGGCGGTGCTCATCCGTCTGCTCGTCGCGTTGGATTCGTTCCCGACCAGCGGATTGATCGACGGGCGGCCGACGATGGTCGATGGTCCGATTATCTTCGGTTTGATGATCTGGGGCTTCTACCTGAGTTTCTCGGTGCCGCTCCTGGGCGTGTTCTATGGCACCGCCCTGATTGCCGACGAGGTCGAGGACAAGACGATCACCTACCTGTTCACACGTCCGATCTCGCGGGGAGCCGTGCTGTTCGGCAAATACGTCGCCTATCTCGCGAGCACCGGTCTGGTGGTCCTGCCATCGGTGATGCTGGTCTTCTTTCTGGTGGTGCCGCTCCTCGGTGGAAGCGTCGGCGCGAACTTTCCGCAGCTTGTCACCGATCTGGCCCTGCTTGCGGTCGGGCTGGCCGTCTACGGCGCGGTGTTCGCGCTGGTTGGCGCGTGGTTCAAGCGGCCGTTGCTGACCGGGCTGGTCTTCATCTTCGGCTGGGAACCGATTGTCGCGGTGGTCCCCGGGTACATGAATCGGTTCACCGTGTCCTACTATCTTCACGGGCTGGTGCCGCACGCCATGCCGCAGGACGGTGTGCTGGCCGCCATTCTCAACGCGCTGCAGGCCAACGAGATGCTGCCGTCCGCCAGCGTCAGTGTGGCGGGCCTCGCGGTGATCCTGCTGGGCGGGTTGTCGCTCGCGGTCTGGCTGGTCGAGCGCCGCGAGTATGTGCTCGAACAGTAGGGCGTCCGGATCGATCCGCCCGGAGTGCGCGCCGGCCGGGGTCGGCGCGGCGCCCGGCCCGGCGCACCCTGTCGGCACGGCGGGTATAATCTCGTACGATCCGCGGCCGTCCACACAGTGGGGTTGAAAAACGCATGACGCACCGAACCCGGTATTTCGTGCTCGGCGCGTGCGGTCTGCTCGTAGCAGGGCTCTGTGCCGGCCTCTTCGCGTATCTCAACCGCGGGGCGGCGTTGGCAGAGTCGCTCACCGGCCCGGTCGGGTTGTCCTACGTTCCGGCGGACGCCAGCGTCGTCGGGTATGCCAACATCCGCGAGGTGATGCTGTCCGACGTGCGGGAGCGGATCCGGCAGGTGGCTCCCGACGGCATCGGCCAAGACTGGCTCGAGCGCTCGCTCGGGCTGAACATCGAGCAGGACATCGACCATGTGGTGGCGTTTCTGGCGCCCGGTCCAGACCAGGGGCGCCCGGCCGGCCTCGTGCTGTTCCGGGGCCGCTTCGACCAGACGCGGCTCGAAGCGGTGGCCCGCGGCGCCGGGGCGGCCGTCGAGACCTACAACGGCATCCCCCTGGTCAGCGTCGACGCCGGCGACGCCGGCGCGCTGGCGATGGCGTTCATGGAGCCGGGTCTCGTGGCGGTCGGCGACCTGGGGACCGTGCAGCGCGCCGTGGACCGCAGAGCGGGCGGCGCCGGCCTTGCGTCGAACCCGGCGATGATGGCGTTGCTCGAACGCATCGATGGTGACAGCAACGCGTGGGCGGTGGGGCGGTTCGGCGATCTGAGCAGCCTCGGGTTCCTCCCCGATGACGTCTCGGCGCAGATGCCCGCGGTGTCCGCGTTCGCGCTCAGCGGCCGTGTGAACGGCGGACTCAGCGGTTCGTTGACGATCGAGGGGCGCGACGGCGAGGCGGGGCAGAATCTGCGTGACGTCTTCCGCGGGTTTCTGGCGCTGGCCAAGATGCAGGCGACCGGCCGTCCGGAATGGCAGGCGATGGTCGACTCGTTGCGGTTGAGCGGAACCGGTCCGCTGGTGACGCTGTCGTTCTGGGTGCCCTCCGAGATTCTCGATCTGGTGTTCTCGGACGTCGAGCGCGAAAACGCTTTCTGAGTGCCGCCGGCCAGCGTCTCCATCCTCCCGCGCGGACCGTTGCGGCGTTTCCTGTCCCGTCCCCTCCTGTCGCCGGCAGACGCGCCGGCCGCCGCGGGCGGCCGGGCGGCGGATCTGGTGTGCCAGGAATCTGCCCCGTTCGAATACAGCGAGGCTCTTGCCACGGGCTGCTATGATCAACGGCTGATCCGGGTTCATGGTGTCGGCAGATGCGGGGAAAGGACGGTTGATGGCGGACGAGACGAACATTCAGGTGGTCGGTGTGCTGGGCTGCGGCCTGATGGGCTCGGGCATCGCCCAGGTCTGTGCACAGGCCGGCTATCGCACCATCGTGCGCGAGGTGGACCAGTCGGCCGTCGATGCCGGTCTGGGTCGCATCAGGCGGTTTCTGGAAAACGGGGTCGAGCGGAACAAGTTGACCGCCGCGGACCGGGACGCCGCCTGGGGACGGCTGAGCGGCACGACGGACATCGGCGCGCTGGCCGGCAGTGACGTCGTCATCGAAGCGATCGTCGAGAACGTGGACGCCAAACGCGGCGTGTTCGCCGAGGTCGAGGCGGTGGTCGGCCCGCGGACCCTCTTCTGTTCGAACACCTCTTCGGTCTGCATCACCGAACTCGCGGCGGCGACCAGACGGCCCGACAAGTTCATCGGGCTGCATTTCTTCAGCCCGGTGCCGGTCATGGGGCTGGTCGAGGTGATCCGCGGCCTGTCCACCGCCGACGACACCAGCCGGTGCATCCTCGAATTCGCCCGATCGCTCGGCAAGCAGCCGGTGGCCGCACCCGATCGACCCGGCTTCATCGTCAATCGGCTGCTCATTCCGTATCTGCTCAGCGCGGTGCGCGCCTACGAGAGCGGCTGCGGTACGCTGGAAGACATCGACACCGCGATGTCGATGGGCTGCGGGCATCCGATGGGACCGTTCACGCTGCTCGACTTCGTCGGGCTCGACACCACCTACTACATCGCCAACATCATGTTCGAGGAGTTTCGCGATCCGGCCTACGCCCCGCCGCCGCTGCTGAAGCGGATGGTGCTGGCGGGACGGTTGGGACGCAAGAGCGGCCATGGCTTCTACCGGTATTGAAGATCAGGTGTCGACGCTCGACCTGTCGGCCAGCGACGAGCGGATACACACGATGGTGCGGGCGTTGCTGTACGAGTTGGGTGAAAACCCGACGCGGGAAGGGCTCGTGAAGACCCCGGAGCGGGTCGCGAAGGCGTTGCGGTTCCTGACCGGCGGGTACCGGCAGGACGTCGATGCGGTCATCAACCATGCGTTGTTCACCGTCGACTGCCGCGAGATGGTGATGGTGAGAGACATCGATTTCTACAGTCTCTGCGAGCATCATCTGCTGCCATTCTTCGGCCGCTGTCACGTCGCCTACATTCCCCGCGACAAGGTCATCGGCTTGAGCAAGATTCCGCGTCTGGTAGAGGTCTTCAGCCGGCGGCTGCAGGTGCAGGAGCGATTGACCAACCAGATTGCCGAGACGATCGCCGCCAAGCTCGATCCGCTCGGCGTGGCGGTGGTGATCGAGGCGTCCCATCTCTGCATGCTGATGCGTGGGGTCGAGAAGCAGAACTCGCGGGCGTTGACCAGCGCGACCCGCGGTCTGTTCCGGACCGATGCCCGGACCCGCGGGGAGTTCTTCGACCTGCTCGGGCTCGACGGCAGCGGCAGGGTGACGCCGAGCGGCGACGGGCATGGAAGCGATGCCGATCTTCTGTAGCCGCCCGCGCGGCGGTGCCACTGGACGCTGGCTGGTGACGGTGGGGGCGGCGCTATCCGTCGCCGTCGCGCTCGACGCCCAGTCGCGCCGGATCGAACAGGCCGTGGTGCGCTGTCCGTCCGAACTCGGCATGGGGATCGAAACCGGCCGGATCTACTGCGACGTGGTCGTCGGCGACGAGGTGGCCGAGGGCGTCATCGTGGAGGTTCCGGCCCACCGCGGCGCGGCGACCGTCACGTTCACGCTGCACGGCCGCCACACGTATTCGCAGGACGAAATGACGCGGGGACGCGGCTACGCCAGGTATCTGGCGGAGTCGGTGGTAGCGACCAGCGAGGAGGTGTTGTCGCGGCCGGTGGTGCTTGCCGAATTCCGCAACGTGGACGATCTGGTGGATCGAATCGCCGGCGGCGCCGGCCCCGGCGGGGCGAAGGCGGTGGCGCCGGTCGGCAGCGAGGGGATTGTGGTGACGGTGCCGGAGAGTGTCGCCGAGATCAGCATTGTCGGGATCGCGCTGGAGGTGCAACGGGTGGACGGCCGCGAGACGGTGGCGTCTCCAGGGCGGCCAATCGCGTTGATCAGCAACGTGCAGGTGGAGTACCGGCCGAGATGAGTCAGCGACGGACGGATACGGATCGGGTGCGGGATGTGGTCGTGGTGGGCGCCGGCCCCGCCGGCTTGGCGAGCGCCATCGGCGCCCGGCGGGCCGGACTGGACTGCGAGGTGATCGAGCGCGGGGCGGTGGTGAACTCGATTCTCCACTTTCCCACCAACATGACGTTTTTCACTACGCCAGAATTGCTGGAAATCGGCGGGCTCCCGTTCGTGACACCGCATGACAAGCCAACGCGCGACGAGGCGCTGCGCTACTACCGCCGGGTCGTCGACACCTACGACCTGTCGATCGATTTCGGACACGACGTCGAGACGATCACGCCGCTGCCGGCAGACGGCGGCCGGCCGCTGCTGGCGCTCGATTCCCGGCATCCCGACAGGGGGCCGCGCCGGCGGCTGGCCCGCACGGTCGTGGTGGCGGTCGGGGCCTACGAGTGTCCCAACATGCTGAGCGTGCCCGGCGAAGACCTGCCCCACGTATCGCACTACTACACCGAGGCGCATCCGTACTATCGGCAGCCGGTGGTCATCGTCGGCGGGAAGAACTCGGCGGCGGAAACGGCGCTCGAGCTTTACCGGTCCGGGGCCCGCGTCACGCTGGTCCATCGACACGCCGAACTGGGCAGCGGCATCAAGTACTGGGTGCGTCCCGACATCGAGAACCGGATCAGGGAAGGCTCCGTGCAGGCCCTGTTCGAGACGCGGGTCGTCGAGATCCGCCCGACCGAGGTGGTGGTCGAGTCGGCCGGGCGCCAGCGCACGCTGCCTGCCGCCGCCGTCTTCCTGTTGACCGGATACCACCCCGACCCGTCGATGCTGCAGCGCTTCGGCATCGCGGTCGATCCGCAGACGATGGTGCCGGCGCACGACCCCGAGACCTACGAAACGAACGTGCCCAACCTCTTCCTGGCGGGACAGGTGATTTCCGGGATCCACAGCGGCCTCATCTTCATCGAGAACGGCCGGTTCCATGGCGAAACCGTGATCGCGGCGATCGCCAGGCGCCTCGGCGCCGACCTGTCGGTGCCTGCCCCGGTCGACACTCTCGCGTGACCCTGCCCGCAGGCACCCAGGAGTCTGCGCCGTAAATGATTGCGAAAGTGAAAATTCGATATCGCCATGGGTGAGAGCGGATTTGCAGCCGTAATCTTCCTGCGGCGCAGGCTCCTAGTGCAGCCCCAGACCACCCGATGGCTGCGTGGCGAGCGCATGCATCTCGATCAGATCGATCAGCGCACGTGACCGGCTGGCGGCGTCGTCGAGTTCGAGCAGCGCCTGCTTCTCGACCGGTTCCAGGTCCAGATACTGAGCCAGCGTGTTAACGAGATCCTCGTCGTCCATCGCGCCGGGCAGCATGGCGGCGCCGCCGGACGTGTCCAGACGGTCCACCAGGAGCGTTTCGAGGCGTGACCGCGACTGGTGCACCGTGGCGCGGATGCGGTCGGAGACTGCCTCCGGCAGCGGTTCGACGTGCGCCCGGCGGTAGACGAGGTCGTGGTCTTCCCGCGCAATCCTGAATCGCTGGCTGCCGCGGAGAATGATGTTCGAACGTCCGTCCGGGAGGGTCTCCGCGTGGCTGATCAGACCGGCGCATCCGATGCCGTACACCGGCGGCGGGTCGTCGCTCTCCGGCCGCTGATGTCTGAGCAGCACCATACCGATAATGCGGTCCCCTTGCAGGGCGTCCGCCAGCATGCGGCGATACCGCCGTTCGAAGATGTGCAGGGGTAGGAACACCGACGGGAAGAGCACGACGTTCGGCAGCGGGAAGATCGGGATGATGGAGGGCAGCATGAAAGGCTCCGTCGATCAGTGCACGGTGCTCGTCTTCTTGTGGAGGTAATCGGTCAGCACGTAGCGGCCCAACGTATGAGGGGTCGTGAAGTACGCCCGGCCGTGGCAGATCTGCGCGACCCGCTTCACGAAGGCCACCAGTTCGTAATCTCTCGCCAGCATGAACGTGTTGATCAGAATGCCCGCCTTGCGGCAGTTGGCGACCTCGGCAAAGGTCTCGCTGATGACCCAGGGGTCGAGACCGAACGCGTTGCGGTAGATACGGCCATCGGGGCGGGTCAGCGCCGACGGTTTGCCGTCGGTGATCATCACGATCTGGCGCATGTCGCACGCCTGGCGTTCAAGGAGGCGGCGGGCCAGACGGAGCCCCTCTCGCGTGTTGGTGTAGTAGGGACCGACCCGCACGCGCGCCAGTTGCCGCAGCGGAATCTCTTCGGCCGAGTCGTGAAACAGCACGACCCGTAGCGTGTCGCCCGGGTACTGGTGCCGGATCAGGTGCGACAGGGCCAGCGCCACCTGCTTGGCCGGTGTGAAGCGGTCCTCGCCGTAGAGGATCATGCTGTGACTGCAGTCGAGCATGAGGACCGTCGCGCAGGCGCCCTGATATTCGCCCTGGGCTACCATCAGGTCCGGGTACTGGACGTCGATGCCCTGGCCCGAGATCGCGTCCGGTCCCATTCGTTTCACCGCGTTCAGGATCGTCGCGCTCGCGTCGAGATTGAGCGTCTCGCCGAAGTCATAGGTCTTTGGGGCGCCGCCGGCCTCGACACCGGTCGCCAGGTCGCGCGTGTCGTGCCGGCCGACACTGCTGCGTCCGAGCGACCCGAGCAGATCGCGCAGTGCGCGATACCCGAGGAAGTCGAGTCCCTTGTCGGTGACCTCGAACCGCATGGGAGGCGCCGTTCCACCGCCCTCCCCCTGGGCTTCCCGCTGCCGCCGGTGCGCGTCGAGGTCAGGGTGACGCGTGATGTAGCCCTGGCTCGCCATCTGCTCGATCAATCGGTCCACCAACTGTTCGAGTCTGGACTGGCCGTCCATGTCGGCCGGGTCGCCGAGCAGGCGCGAGATGGCGTCGTCCGACAGCAGACCGTCGGTGAGCAACGCATCGAGGATGGCGTCGCGAAGCGCCTGTTCCGACCGCTGGTGGTCGTCACGCTCCGGTGGGTCGAACCTGTCGGACGCGTTGCCGAACCCGCTCGTGAGCAGCAGGCGCGACAGCTTCGACACAAGTTCTTCGAGGTGGATGCCCTCGAGATCGTCACCCGTGTAGCGTGTGTACTTGTATTTCATGGGCCTGGTGTCGAGAGCGAATCGGGTGACCTCGGGCACGCTCAGTTGTAGTACTTCTTCTTGCTCCGGGGCAGCCGCACGTCGGCCTCGAACAACTCCTCGGCGGACGGCTGCGGGCGGGCGGGCTTCTCGGCGGCGCGATACACCCACTCGGCGTTGCGGCTGATCTTCTTCTGTGCGCACAGCCCCTCGATGACGAATTCGACCGCCGAGGCAAGCTGCGGGTCGGAGGCCGACGCGCCGGCGTGTGCGTGCCGGGCCAGTTCCAGAAGCCCTGAAATCTGCGCGGTCTGCTCCAGCAGCTCCGCCGCCGATGTCGTGTCGCCGAACTGCAGCGTGCCGCCGAGGTCGAACCACTCGACGATCGCGTGCGTGTCGATGCCCTCGAACCACCCGTCGAACACGTGCTGGACCGCGCTGCGGATGATGTCGAGCGCGACCTGATCGGCGCCCCGCAGCTCTCCTTCGTACTCCAGTTCGAACTTGCCGGTCATGGACGGCAACGCCGCGTAGAGATCGGTCACCCGCGCAACAGCGGGCTGCTCCCCGCTGGCGAGCGCGCGTCGCTCGGCATTCGACACCACGTTCTCCAGGCACGTGATCGGGAGCCGCTGGCTGACCCCGGAGCGTTGGTCGATCCTGGCGTGGCTGCGGGCCACGAAGGCCACCTCTTCGACCAGCTCGCTGATGTAGGGCGGCACGACGGCGTCGATGCGGCGCCCGGTTACGCCCCCCCGATCGACCCAGGCTTCCTGGGCGGTGATCGCCATGCCCGCCTCGCGCGTTCGGGGGTAGTGGGTGCGGATCTCCGATCCGATGCGGTCCTTCAAGGGGGTGATGATCTTGCCGCGCGCGGTGTAGTCCTCGGGGTTCGCCGTGAACGTCATCACCACGTCGAGCGGCAGCCGGATAGGGTAGCCCTTGATCTGGACGTCGCCTTCCTGAAGGATGTTGAACAGTCCTACCTGGATCTTGCCCGCCAGGTCCGGCAATTCGTTGACCGCGAACAGACACCGGTTCGCCCGTGGCAGCAGGCCGTAGTGCATCGTCAGCTCGTCGGAGAGGTCAAGACCGGCCCGCGCCGCCTTGATTGGGTCGATATCGCCGATCATGTCGGCGATCGTGACGTCGGGCGTCGCCAGCTTCTCCACCAGCCGCCGTTCGCGCGGCAGCCAGGCGATCGGCAGCGCGTCGCCTTCGTCCGCGATCCGCAGCCGGCAGGCCCGGCACAGCGGGGCGAGTGGGTCGTCGTTGATCTGACAGCCCGGCACGACCGGAAGCTGTGCGTCCAGCAAGGTGACGAGCCCGCGCAGGATGCGTGTCTTCGCCTGACCGCGCAGCCCCAGCAGCACGAAGTTGTGGCGCGAGAGGATCGCGTTGGCGATCTGCGGGATTACCGACTCCTCGTACCCGACGACGCCGGGCAGCAGCGGGCGGGTGTCGGCCAGCCGCTGCATCAGGTTCTGGCGCATCTCGAGCGCGACGCTGCGATGCGGGATCGTCCCCGCGCCCACCGCTTCACGAAGCTGTCCAAGGTTGTCTGGTTGCCGCATGGCGCCATCTTAACGCAGGACCCCGTGAGGAAGGCTTCGCGGCATGCGCCCGGCGCTGCACTCCCCCCGGACGGTTTTGCTCCGCGGTCAGACAGACCCCATCCGCTTCCTCGTCGCGCCGTGTCAGGCGGACGCATCGCCACGCGCGGTGTCACCACGGGTTCCCGGCCCGTGCGGACACAGCGGCGAACGGCGGGGGTCTCGCGCTTACCGGCGATCGCGTGCGAGTTGTGCGGCCGTGACGTAGCGAGGTTCGATGTCGATCGGGATACGGTTCAACCGGTCGAGCACACGCTGCACCTCCGGTCGAATCACACCCCGTGTGGCGAGCAGGGTCTCCGCCGCGGCGACGTCGCCGACAGCCTGGATCGTCATCAACTCGGTCGTCAGCGCGGTGACCGCGTCACGGATTCGGGCGTGGTCGACCGCGAAGCGGCCCTCCGCGTCCACGCTGACGGCGCCCGCGTCGAGGAAGGTGTTGAGCTGGATCGCGACGCCGCGTCCATGGGCTTCGTTGATGCCGAAACGGACAGACCGGAAGATCGACGCGAGGAAGGTGGTGTACATGCTGCGCGCGAGGGAGGCGTCGACCTGCCCCCGGTCGAGAAGCTGCTGCAGCGCCCAGAGCCCGGACACGTCGGCCTTGGCTTCCTCGATGGTGCTGTAGGTCTCCTGCAGTTGCTGGCGTACGGTCGTCTCGCGGCCGTCGACCGTGATCGCGCCGGGACCGAGTCCGTGCATGAGTTCGTGCATCAGGATATGCGTGAAGAACGCCTCGAAGGAGACGTCCCGCTGGTCGGCCTCGGACAGCGCGATGCGGGCGATCGGGGTCAGCACCCGTTCGAACTTCGCCTCCTGCACGTTCTTCAGCATGACGCGCTTCGAGCCCTGTTCACGCGTGATCCGCTCGTCGTTGGGGAGATTGAACGCGGCGGTCTGGACACCGCTGTTCGCGTCTCCGGCGGTGAAGACGACGTTGACGACCCGGATTGGCGCCAGCGCCCCCAGGGACCGGTTCCGGTAGCGCGGGTCGATCGGCAGCGTGTCCTCCAGCGACTGCAACTGGAGCCCGAAGCGGGCCAGGTTGACGGTTTCCCGCTCGTCGCGCAGCGTGACGAACGCCTCGAACGCCGCCTTGTAGTTGAACCACTCGTCCTCGTACACCTCGTAGGGACCGATGGTGGGTTCGATGGACGCATCGAGCTGCATCCAGGCCACGTCGCTGTCGTAATAGTCGTTCGAGGCGAAGGCGGCCGCACGGCTCTCGAGGTATCTGCGGAGGGTCGGTTGGGTGGTCGCGCGAGCGGCGGCGCGCAGGTGTTCGGCCGCGACCGCCAGCGGTCCCTGGTACTCGACGCTGTAGGGCACGGCGAGGAAACCGCCGTCCGACCGCCGGCGAATGGTGGTGAAGAACCCGGTCGCGGCGCGTCGGGCAGGCTCATCGAGCTGGTCGAACCAGGCGGCGACATCTTCTCTCGTCGCGTCCGCTGGGTAGAAGTTCGCGCCGGCCGGCTTGTCCGGGGCGCCCGGCACGAACCGGCGGTTCTCCTCGATACGTGACCAGGGCCCCTTGTTCAGGAGAAAGAAATCGAGTCTGGCGGGTCCGACGGCGCTCTGGTCTCCGAGCAGCGACAGCAGCATGGACGGATTGCCGGCCCACACCTGCTCGAGAAAGAGGCCGTCCATGATGCGGGCGGCGTCCACGATGTGCGCCAGCGCTTCCCGCTCCGATCCTGGGAGCGCCGACAGGTCTGCGCCGATTTCCACCGGTGTGAACAATCGACTCATGGTGGTTCCCTGTTGGGCGCTCATGGCGGCGCCGAGCCACGCGGCGCACCCGAGGCTGAGCAGCGCGAGCCGGGCGGCGCCGGGCGGTCTGAGCCTGATCATCTGCACGCTCCCGCGAACTACCGGACGTTGAGCCGCACGGCAGATATCTCCCATGATGGTACGTCCGACCCGGCATGGCAAGGAATCGTCTTGCTACACTACGCTGACGGTGCGCGGCACCGGGCGGATGGCGCCGGCGAATCGCCGAATGATGGCGGGAGTTGAAGTGAACGCAGACAAGACGACGCAACTCGCAGTGATTGGGGGCGGCCCGGGCGGCTACGCCGCCGCGTTTCTGGCCGCGGACCTCGGCATGCAGGTCACGCTGATCGATGAGGCTCCCGACCCCGGCGGGGTCTGCCTGTATCGCGGCTGTATGCCGTCGAAGGCGCTGCTGCACGTCGCCAAGCTGGTGACTGACGCACGCGAGGCGGCGGCGTGGGGGCTCGACTTCGGTGAACCGGCGCTCGACCTCGATCGACTGCGCGCCTGGAAGGACGGCATCGTCGGCCGGCTCACGGGCGGGCTGGGGCAACTGTCAACCAGGCGGCAGGTGACCTATCTGCGTGGTCGGGCCGAACTGTGCGGGCCCACATCGGCCCGTGTCAGCGGACCGGACGGCGAATCGACCGCAGTCGAGTTCGAGCACGCCATTCTCGCCACCGGATCGCGCCCGGCGCAGCCGGCGGCGCTGGCGCTCGACAGCGATCGCGTGTGGGACTCGACCGCGGCGCTCGACGTGCCGTGCGTGCCGGCATCGCTGCTGGTGGTCGGCGGAGGCTATATCGGGCTCGAACTCGGGTCGGTCTACGCCGCGCTCGGTTCCGCGGTGACGGTGGTCGAAATGACGCCCGGGTTGCTGCCCGGCGCCGACCGCGATCTGACCGCGGTGTTGGCCAAGCGGCTCGGCGAGACGTGCGAGGCGGTGCTGCTCGAGACGACCGTGTCCGGTCTGGCCGAAGCTGGGGACGGCGTGCGGGTGAGTCTGCAGGGAGCGGACGACGTACAGACCGAGCGGCGGTTCGACCGCGTGCTCGTCGCGGTGGGACGGACGCCCAACTCCGGGATTGTCGGGTTGGAGCGGACGAAGGTGGAGCGTGACGCGCGCGGATTCGTCGTGGTGGATGGGCAGCGGCGCACTGCCGAGCCGACCATCTTCGCCGTGGGCGATCTGGTCGGAGAGCCGATGCTCGCGCACAAGGCGAGTCACGAGGCGCGCACCGCCGTCGAAGCGATTGCGGGCAGCCGGGCGGTCTTCGAGCCGGCGGCGATCCCGGCCGTGGTGTTCACCGATCCCGAGATCGCCTGGTGCGGTCTGACCGAAACCGAGGCCCGGGCGCAGGGACGGGCGGTGCAGGTCGCCCGCTATCCGTGGGCCGCGTCGGGGCGCGCGGTCACGCTCGATCGTCCGGCCGGCGTCACGAAGTTGATGATCGATCCGGAATCGCAGCAGATCCTCGGCGTCGGTATTGCCGGCGTCGGCGCCGGCGAACTGATTGCGGAGGGGGTGGTGGCGATCGAGATGGGGGCGACGGTCGCCGATCTGCGGTTGTGCATCCACCCGCATCCCACGCTGTCCGAGACGCTGATGGAATCGGCCGAAGTCTTCTTCGGACAGAGCACGCACGTCTATCGGCCCGCCCGGCCCCGCTGACCGACCGGTCGGCGCCGCAGCGAGGTTCGAGGACACCGGGCGGCGCCGGGCGGTTCACCGCGAGCGGCGTTCCGTCTGCCCCGGCGTTCCGGCGGCGAACGCCTCTGCCTGCTCGTGGGCGTGATACGAGCTGCGTACGAGCGGACCCGACTCGACGTGCCCGAAACCCAGGGTCGTCGCGATCTCCGCAAGGTCCGAGAACTCGTCGGGGTGGTAGTAGCGGGCCACCGGGAGATGTGCCGGCGATGGCCGGAGGTATTGCCCGATCGTCAGAATGTCGCAGTCGACGTCGCGGAGGTCGCCGATGGTCTCGACAAGTTCCTCCCAGCGCTCGCCCAGTCCGACCATCAGACCCGACTTCGTGGGTGCGGCCGGGCGCCGGCGCCGCGCGCGGTCGAGCAGGCGTAGCGCATGCCGGTAACGGCCGCCTGGCCGCGCGGTCCTGTACAAGCGTTTGACGGTCTCGATGTTGTGATTCAGCACGTCCGGCGCCGCGTCGAGTACCGTATCCAGCGATGCATCGCGCCCCCCGAAGTCGGGGACCAGTACTTCGATGCGGCAGGCGGGCGCCAGCGCCCGCGTGGCTGCGATGGTCGCGGCAAAGGCGCCGGCCCCGCCGTCCTCCAGGTCGTCGCGATCGACCGACGTGATGACGACGTGGTCCAGACCGAGCGTGCGAACGGCCTGCGCGACGCGTTGCGGCTCGCCGGCGTCGACCGGACCCGGCGCGCCGTGGGCGACGTTGCAGTAGCTGCAAGCCCGGGTGCAGACGCCGCCCAGAATCATGAAGGTCGCGGTGCCGTGGTGCCAGCACTCGCCGATATTCGGACAGCCGGCCTCCTCGCATACGGTCGTGAGCGACTGCTCCTGCATCAGGCGTTTGAGCCGCCGGTAGCCGGCCGATCCTGGCGCACGCACCGTCAACCAGCGGGGCTTCGGCCCGACCGGTTGCGGGTCGTCCCGCAGGCGCCGGCCACGGAAGAACGTGACGGGTGCGGTCGGTGGAACGGGTGTGCCGCCCGGCGTCGTCATGCCGGCATGTTAGCGTTTCGTCCGGCGCCGGCGCAACGTGGAACGGACAGCCGTCGGGCCGCGGACCGCCTCGAGCGGTCCACGACCGGCGTATCGTCCGGATCCCGTCGCGCTTGAAAGAAACCGCCCCCGCGGGGTATTCTTTGGGCGCGGAGAATGGCGAAGCATTCCGCGCACCACGACGCGCATACGGAGGAGTTTGATGGCGTACAGTATCTGTGAACCATGCATCGGGACCAAAGACACAGCCTGCGTGGACGTCTGTCCAGTGGACTGCATCCATCCCCGGAAGGACGAGGAAGAATTCGAAGCGGAAACGATGCTTTACATCCACCCGGAAGAGTGCATCGACTGTGGTGCATGCGTGCCGGCGTGTCCCGTCGAGGCGATCTTCGCCAACGACGAAGTGCCTGACGAGTGGCAGGCGTTCTGCGAGACCAACGCCGAATGGTACGAAGGAAAATAGGCAAACGGCCTTCCCATGGGATTGATTGACCATCGGTTCGAAGACAACTTCATCACCACGAATCTCGACAAGGTGCTCAACTGGGCACGGCAGTCGTCGCTCTGGCCGATGGGCTTCGGGCTGGCCTGTTGCGCAATCGAGATGATGGCCACCTCCGCCTCGCGCTTCGACATTGCACGCTTCGGGGCCGAGGTGTTCCGCGCGTCGCCCCGTCAGGCAGACCTGATGATCGTCGCGGGTACCGTCACGAAGAAGATGGCGCCGGTGCTCAGACGGCTGTATGACCAGATGCCCGAGCCGAAATGGGTCATCTCGATGGGCAGTTGCTCGAACGCGGGTGGTCCGTTCCCGACCTACGCCGTGTTGCAGGGTGTCGACAAGGTCGTTCCGGTCGACGTCTACGTGTCCGGGTGCCCGCCCCGCCCCGAGGCGCTGTTGTACGGCCTCATGCGCCTGCAGGACAAGATTCGCAAGGAGAACACCGTGCTGTGCAGGGAGCGCGTGGTGATGGCGGGGCAGACCGAGCCGATTCTCGTCGAGGACCGGGGGTAACGTGGTGCGACAGTTGGCGAAGTTGTTCAGAATGGTGTTTCTGGTCGATCTGATCAAGGGTCTTCTGGTCACCCTCAAGTACACGCCGCAGCCCGCGTTCACCTTTCAGTACCCCGCCGAACGCCGGCCGGTGGCGCCCAGGTTTCGCGGAGTGCTCAGACTCCAGGTCGAGCCGGAAACCGGCGCGCAGACCTGTATCGTGTGCGATCAGTGTGCCAAGGTGTGCCCGGACGAGTTGATCTTTCTCGGCGGGCATCGTGAACCGGGGCACAAGATCAAGGTGCTCGATTTCTTTGACTTCAATCTGTCCCGGTGCAGCTTCTGCGGTCTCTGCGCGGAAGTGTGTCCGACCAAACCGGTCAAGGCGCTCATCATGAGCGAGGACTACGAACTCGGCACCTACGACCGTCAGAAACAGATCCTGCGGGTCGACGAAATGTACGACGGCGTGACAATCGAGCAATACACCAGATAACCAGCCGCACGGACCGGCAGACAGGTCCGTTGGAGGTGAGATGCGACAGGCGACTCGTGCCTTGGTGTTTGCGGCGTCCGCGGCCGTGGCCGTGCCGATCGTCATTGATGCCCAATCGACTCCGGCGACCGCGCGCAGCGAGGCCCGCGTCCAGCTTGGAGATCTCCTGCGCGCCGATCAGCGTAATTGGGAGGCGATTCGCATCTACGACCTGGCGAAAGTCGACGCCACGTTCGAGCAACTCGTGCGGGCCTCCAGCGGTCTGCTGCAGAGCCTGCTGCAGGTCGCAGAGTTCACGCGGGCGCACATTGAAGCCGAGACGCTGTGGGGTCTGGATCCGCAAAATCCGGTGTCGTTGGCGCTGGTCGGGGACGCGCTGTGGGCGGCGGGGCTGTTCGACGAAGCCGAGGCAGTCTACCGGGACGTCCTGGCGATAGATCCGCAGTCCGGCGGGGGCCGGCACGGCCTCGCGCGCAGCCTGAAGACCCGGCAGGCGTTGGACGAGGCGCTCGACTGGATCCATTCGGCGCTCGACGTTGGACCGGACAACGCCGAGTATTACCACACTCAGGGATCGATCTACCGGCGCATGCACCGCTTCGTTGAGGCGGCGGACGCCTACGATCGCTATATCGCCCTGCTGCCGTCCGAGCTCAACAGCGAGAAGGTCGTCTGGGCGCGGGCCGAGGTCACGTTGCTCCGGTCGTTCGGTGACCGCCCCGCGATCCAACTGGCCGACCCGGGCCGGATACACACGATTCCATTCCGTCTGGTCCGCGACAAGGTGATCGTGCGCGGTCGGGTAAACGGGCAGGATCCGGTGGATTTCGTTGTCGATACCGGCGCCGAGCAGACAGTTCTTTCGCAACCGGTGGCGCGCGCCCTCGGGGTGCAGCCGATAACCAACACGATTAGCGCGGGGGTTGGCGAAATCGGGTTGAGGGGCCTGCAGGCGGGGCGGCTCGACTCACTGCAGATCGGCTCGCTCGAGCTGTCGAATCTCCCGGTCGTCATCAAGAGCCCGCCGCTGGGCGGGTTGCCGACACCTGAGTCCGAGGGGTTCTCTCCGCTCGCGCTCGGCCTATCGGTCACGATCGACTACGGTCGCCAGCAACTCATCATTGGCGAGGATCTTCCGGACGAGCCGGCCGATGTCGTGCTGCCCCTCCGTCAGCACCGGTTGACGGTCGTTCGCGGGGTCGTCAACGGCACGCATCCGGGCAGCTTCGTGGTCGACACGGGCGGCGAGGTGATCTCGATCAGCCAAGGCACCGCCAATCTCCTGCCTCCCCTGACGGTCAGACAGGTGCCGGTCAAGGTGTATGGCACATCCGGGTGGGACGATGGGGCCTATCTGCGTCCCGGGACCGACTTGGCGTTCGACCAACTGCTGTATCGCAACTACTCGGTCGTCGTGCTCAATCTGCATCGCCCGAGCGCCCTGCTGGGGTTCCAGATCGGCGGCATCGTCGGGCACCGCTTCCTCAGCGACTACCGTGTCACGCTCGATCTGAACCGTAGCGTGATGAAGCTCACGAAGCTCTAGCAGCCCGCGGCGCGGGCTGCTGGCTCACCGCCGCCCGCCGCGATTTCCCGGTGGGCGCCATACCGACGCCTCGGCTTTGGCGTCGGCGTCAAAAATCGTATCCAATCCAGAATTGGAAGCGCGGCCTGCGGAAGCTCGCGCTGCCGCCCTGCGTCGCGAACACCTGGTTCTCCCACTCCTCGTTGAAGAGCGACCGCCACGACCAGTCGAAGTGAACCGGGAACCCGATCACGAACGTCTGGAGTCCGATGCCGTATGCCGCTCTGCCGTCGACCAGACGGAATCCGGATACCGTGGTCGGGTTGCCCAGCACCGATTCGATCTCCAAGGTCTCCGGGTTCTGCCGCACGCCGATCGTCGGTGTGTGGGTTTCCGTGCTGCTTGACAACAACTGGAACGGCGCTCCGCTGAGGGCGGCGCCGCCGAGGTTGAAGAAGAACGCGCCGCGCACGCCTCCCAGCACGCCCAGGGGTGTCAACATTGCTTCGACGAGCGGGAACCTGAGTTCGGCGTTGAAGTGGCCGGCTTTGTGGCCAATGAACTCGAGATACTCGTAGCCCCGCATTTCACCGTTGCCGCCGAAGTAGTAGAAGTCCGGGAAGTCGCCGGCGCTGGTGAACCACCGTCCGCGCAACGCCAGGACGCCCGTCTCGCCGATCCGCAGATATTGGCGGAAATCGGTGTCGAGCGTCTGTTTTCCAAGAAAGGAGGTGCCGATGCTCGGGGCGTATTGGAACCCGACCCGCATCGTGTTGCCCGACACCGGGCCGAACTCGCGGAAGACGGTGGTTTCCTGGATGAAGCTCACCCCCATCGGGAGCTGGGAGCCGTTCCGAAACAACTGCGTCCCGAACTGCTGCTCCTGGTACTGCCTGGCCTGCAGCCCGAGCGTCGGGTCGCGGAACTGCTCGTTGTAATGGACCATCCCGCCGGTGAACTCGATGCGGCGGAAGCGGTCCAAGGGGTAGAAGGCGAAGACGTTTCCGCCGCGCACCGTCGTCACGGCCTGCGCCTGGTCCCGGTCGAGGAAATAGTAGGACGGATCGTAGAATCCGCGGTTCCCGAAGAAGAACGTTTCCTGCGAAAAGCCCTGCACGGCGTACTGCAGGCGCGCGCTCAGATCGACGTACGATGCCGACAGGGTGCGGTAGGCGCCGAACGAATAGCCATAGATCTGAAAACTGCGGTCGCCCAGCACGTCGGTGAACGAGATTGCGGTGCCCCCCAGCACGTCGCCGCCGCTGGTCACTCCGATGTTGATGGGAGGCGCGCCGTCGAGGAACATCTTCTCGAAGCGACCCTTGCGGCGGTTGTTGGCCGCGATCACGCTATGCGTCAGCGGCGCCTGGAAGTCGATGTTGGGGCCGGGACCGCCAAAGTCCGTCGATGCCGCCGTGTACAACGGCTCGTCACGCATGATCGTGTGAATGCCGTACTCACCCCGGAAGTACGTGACGAAGGCGATGCGGTCGCCATCCTCGCCCGGCAGGACGATCGTCGACACGTTTCCGTTGGCGGCGTCGGTATACTGCCGGAGTTCGCCGTTGTTCAGGTCGAGCGTCCAGATGTTGAAGATGTCCGCGTTGGCTGCCACTGTCGGGTCGATGGGGGTCAGCGGGTCGGTCGCGGTCGACGCGAAGACCAGCGTGTTGTCGTCGAGGAACTGCGCGGTCGCTTCGCTGAACGTGCCGAACGTGAGCTGTGTCTTCTCGCGGGTGGCGAGGTCGAGCTTGAAGAGCTTGTTGTTGCCGCTCACCCGGGCGATGTAGACGAGATAGGAGCCGTCCGGCGAGAACGTGGGTGAGTAGTCGGCGAATTCGTCCTCGGTCAGATTCGTGACGTCCCGTGTCGTCAGATCCAGGAGATAGATGTCGCCGATGGCGCGCTGCAGCGCGGAAAACGCGACAAAGCGGCCGTCGGGCGAGATGTCCGGGGACTCTGGCTCGTCGACCATGCTCAGGTCGATCATCTCTTCGATCTCGCGGGTGACGACGTTCTGCAGCACGAGGGATCGGAATTTGCCTTTGCGGACGAAGTAGCCGAGACGGTCATCGATGCCGGACCACGACATCCAGGGGACCTGATTCCAGCGGGCCCCTGGAATCGCGAGCGTTTCGAAACCCAGATCCTGATTGAACCCGTCCGTCAGATTGTTCACCACGTCGCCGTCTTCCGACGACACCAGGATGATGTCCAGTTCGCGGTCCTTGCGGTTATGGGCGAACGCGGCGATCAGATCTCCCGACGGCGACGTTTCGATCGACACCACCGCCATGTATTTCGTTTCGAAGGGGTCCGGCGCCAGATCGCGGCCGTAGTCGTCCGGTCGTTCCTTGTCGCGGAACTCCTGGAAACGGTCGCGAATGTAGCCGTCGAACTCGGTGTCGAATTCCTCGGCCGAGATGTTGAAGGCGTCTTCGTAGATGTCGCCGCCGCCGCCAATGAGCGTCTTGCGCAGCGAGAAGAGAAACTGGCGGATGCCCTCCTTGCCCCACCGTTCTTCGATGAACTCGAACGCGGCGTGCCCGAGGTTGTAGACCACCCGGGCATTGGTGAACCCGCCATAGCCTTCGAGTTCGCTCATCGCCGGCAGGATGTCGGCCAGCGCGGCGTCCCGCACCTGCATCAGGTCGAGCGGTCGCCAGACCCCGGCCATGTAGTCGGCCAGACCCTCGTCGACCCACAGGGGAATGTTCCGCCGGATGACTGAGCGCGGGATGATGTCGAAGGCGAACTGGTGCGTCAGCTCGTGTGTGATCAGCCGATAGAGCTGGTCGGGCGGTTCGTCGATAGGCAGCAGGATGCGTTGCCCGCGCGGCTCGGCAAAGGCGGCGACCCCGTCGGACACCACTCCGCGCATGACGTTCTGCTGTTCGAACTCGCTGTGGGTCTTGAAGACGACCAGCGGCACGATGGTGCCGAGATCGTGGGTCAGGTCCGCGCTGATCTGCGCGTACGCGCTCTCTGCATAGGACGCCACCCGCTCCAGGTGCTCTTCGAGTTCCGGATAGTAGAAGATTTCGAAATGGTCGGTCGTGTAGACGTGCCAGTCGAAGTCGTCGTATTTGACCAGGTTCTTCCCGTAATAGGGGTTGAACTGATTGCTCTGCGCCGCCGCTCCGGCGGCCCAACTGAGCGCGAGCAGTCCAACGAGCCAGACAACGGCCGTTCGGCCGCGAATGGTGCGCCCGTGCTGGGTGCGACTCATGATTCACCTCGTGAGTGGCCAGCGGTGTGTTGCTCGAGGCTGGCAGAGACGTACGCCATATTACCGTAGCGGTGACGGGCGTCGCAACGATGTGGATTCCGCCCGATCACACCATCATGGAATTAGCAAGATGCGTACCGGGGACAGGGGTCCCGTGACCCCTGCCAGGACAGGCGCTGGCGTCTCGTCCGGGCCGCCGCGATGTCCCCGTCCGGCGAATGACCGACCACGGGAGCGGACAGACCCGTGTGCCGCGCCCGGCAATACGCGGCGGCGATGGACAAGATCGCCGCCGATATGCGAGCCTATGCTTGGGAGTCTGGTCTGGCGGGCTCGGTCATGCCCGCACGAACGCCGGACGGAAGGAGCGAGCACACATGACGCTACGGTGGATGATGGCCGGCATGGCGGCCATGGCGCTGGCCCTGTTGACGCTGCCGGCCGGATTCGACGCGCCGCGGGCGCACGCGCACCGGTCCGCGGTGGAAGAGGTGGCAGGCGCGGCGTTGCCGGCGCCGACGTGCGACGCCGAGGCGAAACCGGCGCACTTCGAGTTCACGCTGCAGGACATGGACGGCGGCGAGGTGGCGTTCGCGTCGCTCAAGGGCCAGGTCATCCTGCTGAACTTCTGGGCGACGTGGTGCGGTCCCTGCAAGGTCGAGGTGCCTTGGTTCGTGGAGTTCGCCGACCAGTACGGCGACGACGGACTGGCCGTCGTGGGCGTGTCCATCTACGACACCGCCGAGCAGATTCGGGAATTTTCCGCCGACTACGACGTGAACTATCCGATGCTCGTCGGCCTTGGACGCGCGGACTTCGAGGAAGCCTACGGCCCGATCTGGGGGGTGCCGACCACGCTCTTCATCGATCGGGCAGGCACGATTTGCCGCACCCATGTCGGGATTTCGACCCGCGACGAGTTCGAGAAGGACATTGTCGATCTCCTCTAAGTATGGAGTTCGAATGGGGACGATGTCGAACTCCTCGCAAAAAGGACTTCGAAGGAGGACAATATCGAACTCCTCCCAGAAGGAGTTCGACGATGTCGAACTCCTCTAGTATGATCACTGCACGAGGTTGGTTCCGATGCTGAAGGGGTTCGTTCATGCCGTGTTGTCGTGCGGATGCCGCGTCGCGTTTCGCGAGGGCGTCGAGGGCAGTCCGGTGACGGTGCTGGTCGACCGCAAGGCGTCTGGCTGCGTCTTGAGCCTCCACGTGCAGAACCTCCCGATCTATGACTACCGGGAAGCGCTGCGCCCTTCCACGCGGATCAGCCCGATGGAAGAGGAGGGGTACGAGGAGGAAGGCTAGGAGCCCGTGGTGAAAGCCCCGCGGCATTCGCGCGGCGATGCATCCCGCCTGGACCGCGTTGTTCCTCGGTCACATATGCCCAATATGCTCCCTCGTCACGCCTTGCCACGCGGGCGCCTCGCCACGCTCGGTGCTATGCGCGGTTTCACCACGGGCCCCTAGCAGTCCATGGCGTCGACGCTGTCCTCCGAGTTCGAGGTGGTCTGTCCGTGCTGTGGTGCGGTTCAGACCGTTGACGCAAACCTGAAGCGTGTCGTGGCTCATGTGGAGCCTGAGCGCGAGGACATGCCGCAACTCGACCGCGCCCAGCAGATCCTGGCGGACGAGGCGGCCCGCCGGGAGGCGCTCTTTCAGCAGTCGGTCAGCGACGAAAAGCAACGCGGCGACGTCCTCTCGAAACGGTTCGAAGAGGCGCTGAAGCAGGCTCGTCAAGAGCCGGTGACCCGTCCGGTCCGCGACTTCGATCTCGACTAACTCCTAGCCGCCGGCGGCACGAGCCCCGCTGCATTCGATCGACGTTGCATCCCGCCGGGATGTCGCGACTCCAGTCTCAAGGTGGGGCTGCACGACGCTGACGATGCGTTGCTCGGCCCAGTACCCGTCGAATCCTTCGGTCGCCTCGGCATAGTACCCACAGTGCCCACCGCGGCGTGTCACTTGCAGGGTGATGTGCTGGTTGGCCGCGAGGGCGGGGTGGTCGAACTGCTCCGCAGGCACAAACGGGTCGTCCTCGGCGCTCAGGATGAGCGTCGGCAGCTGGACCCGATCGATCACCCGCAGGCTGCTGGCTCGATAGTAGTAGTCGTCGGCGTTCCGGAAGCCATGGTAGGGCGCGGTGAACCGCTCATCGAACTCGCGCACCGTACGCACGCCGTCGAGACGGCTCAGGTCGAACCGTCCCGGCCACGCCCGGTCTTTCCGCCGCATCCGATTCTTCAGATTACGGACGAAATTCCATTCGTAGAGCAGGTTGGACCGGCGCTCGAGCGCCTCGACGCACAGCCCGAGGTTCATCGTCGGCGAGACGGCGACCACGGCACGCACCTGCGGTGGGGTGTCCGGCCCGTAGTCGCCGGCCAGCCGCAGCGCGACGTTGCCGCCCAGCGAATATCCGGCCACCGCCACCGCCGGCAACCGATCGAGCGTCGTCAGCTCGGCAATGACCGCGCGCGGATCCGCCGACAGTCCGGAGTGATACAGACCCGCCGACAGTCCTTCCGTTCCACCGCAGTTGCGCTGGTTGAGCATGACGGCGTTCAGCCCGGCGGCGTACGCCTTGTCGGCCAGTCCCCGCATGTAGTGGGCCTGACTCGACCCTTCGAGGCCGTGCAGGCCGATGAGCGTGCCGTGGCGCCGCGGCTGCGGTTGCCAGTAACAGTGGGCCAGCACACGAGCGTCCGGGCTGACGTCGAAGTAACGCGGGACCGGTGCCGGGAGTTGAGGAAAATGGCGCACGCGGCCCCACGTGAACAGGGTCATCCAGTGCCCGTGTCCGAGCCGGGGGTGCGCGGTGTACTCGGCGGTGTTCACGTCTGCAGAAGCGAATGAGTTCGACGCGGGCCGGTTCCGGGAGCGCGCAGAACGAACCCGTGACGGCGTCGCGTCCCACGGACATCGACACCAGCGACCATATCGAGGCCATCTCGACCATACCATCGCCGCCGGTATACCGAAAACCTGCGATCCCCCCGCCGCGGTCCGTGCTGTCCGGCCGGCGGCGCCGAGCCGAAGCGGCGGGGCGTCTCAATACAGGTACAGGTGCGACACCAGCAGGGAGACGGCCCAGAGGGAGAACACCGCCAGACCGGCCGCTCTCGGCCGCGGAATGGCGATGGGCCAGATCATGGCCAGACCGCACGCGAGGAACAACAGGGGCACGAGCCACGGTGGCGGCAGAAACGGCCAGAGCAGATACGTCGACCAGACCAGCGCGGCGGCCGGGGTCGGGAGCCCCACGAACCGTGCATCGTCCGCTTCCACGTTGTAGAAACTCAGCCGGGTGACGACCGCACCAACGTAGGCGAACGCGGTCACCCACCAGACGGTCATCGCCAGTCCACCCTCAGGGACCGACATCGCCTCCAGGACGACCACCGGGGCAACGCCGAATGCGCAGACGTCCACCAGGCTGTCGAGCTCGACGCCCGCGCGCCGTTGCCGCGGCGTTCTGTCGAAGCAGCGGGCGAAACGGCCGTCGAAGGTGTCGAGCAGTGCGGCGAGCGCCAGCCACCCGCCAGCGGCAGCGGGCGCATCAGCACCGCGAGCCACGGCGACCGCGGCGAGCGCCGCCGCGAGCGACCCGTAGGTGAGGAGGTTCCCCACGTGCACGTCGTGAATCGGCGCTCTCATGATCCGTTGCGTGCCCTGTTGCCGAACACGTCGTGGAGCCGCTGCCAGGTCCGTACGATGCGCGGCAGGAATCGCAGCGGCTGGACGCGGTTGATCATCACGTAGAACATCAATCGGTTGACGAGCAGATCCGCCAGCGCGGCTCCGAACCCCACCCGCCACTGATCGACGTCCAGCGGCACGCCGGCGGCCGTCTCCAGCGCCGCGCGATGCCGCTCGACGTACCGGGCGGCCTGGTCGCCGGACACATCGCGGTCGAGGACGAAACAGAGAAAATGCGCGAGGTCGCACTGCGGCGCCCCGAGTGTCGCCAGCTCCCAGTCGTAGGCGCACAACCGCAGGGACGCACCGTCACCACGAATCGCGACGTTCCGCGGGCTGAAGTCGTTGTGGATCAGCGTGCGCGGTTCGGCCTCGAGTGCGGGCCACCATGTCCCGAGCGACTCGACGAGCGCGCGCTGGGTCCGCAGCAGTGATGCGTCAGCCCACTCCGTCAGATCGCGAGTCGCATGGTCGGCCAACGCCCGCCAGAGCGGGGTCATCTCGACCATGCTCCCGGACGTGGCGACGTGGCCGATCCAGGGCCGGCTCCCGAGGTCCGCTTCCCGGCCGAGCCAGACCGCGTGGATCTCGGCAAGACCGTCGAGCGCGGCGTCGACGCGGGCGCGCGACCACAGCGCCGGATCTTCCGTCGCATCGATCAGCACCGCATCGTCGATCCGTTCCAGCATCAGGCCCCACTCCTGGCGCGTGTCGTCCCGCCAGGTCCCGTAACAGACGGGCGCGTGGCGCCGCAGCCGTTCGTCCGGCTCGGTGTAAAGCGCCAGCTCGCGGAGATGGGCGCCGCGCAGCCCGATGCGATCCCGATGCTGGCGCAGCGCGCGCCCCAACCGGACGTCACAGATGTCGGCGACCGCCTCGGCGACCTCGATCATGTCGCGGTCGGCCGGCTTGACCTTGGTCACGACATCGAGCGTCCGCTCGCCACGCTGGTCAACGAGGTCGAGCCGGTGGTGAAACAGCCCGCTGCGTCCCTGGTGGCGCCAGCCGCTGAGTTCGCCGATGACGCTGTGCTCCGATCCCTGCGCACGAAGCGTCACGCCTGTCACGACGGCCGAGTCATCCGCAAACCGCAGGCGGTGCAACCGCTCGACGAGGGGATGGTCGGCGCCGGCCGCCGCCTCCGGATCGGTGGCCGCCAGACCCCGGACGCGTCGCGGGGGCGGCAGAAAGCCGCTCGCCACGTACTCGTCGAAGTAGCGCTCGAGCAGGGCGGCGTCGAGTCGCTGGAAGTCGAGACCCGCGGCCGAAAGCAGTGCCTGCGTCCGCCCGCTGCGGGGGACGCTGCAACGGTTCTCCTGATACAGCTCCGGAATGGTCGATCCATCCGACCAACGTCTCAGAAGGAACCCGCGCATGGCGTGCAGGGCATGGTCCGCCGATACGGCGGTCCGCGCCAGCTCGTCGATCCAGCGGTCGTAGGGCACGAGCGCGACCGGGTATCCGAAGAGGTTGATCCAGAGGACGGATTCCCGCCAATGACGCGCCTGGCGTGCGTTCTCGTGAAAGCTGCCGCACCCGTGTGGAGCGCCAGTCGAGAAATGGACGATGGCGCGCGCCGCCTGATCGACGGGAACCGCATCGATGCGCCAGTCGAGGTCGGGGGCCATCCCCATCTGAATGCAGCCCTTGAACAACGAGGACACGAGGTCGTCGTGCTTCGAGACACCGGTGCCGGCATCGCCTGTCAGCAGGGCAGGGCGATGGATCGTGGTGTGCAGTCCGCGCGCCTGCGCCTGGCGCACCAGCGCCTCGGCGACGCACTTGCTTTGGGCGTACCCGATCGGCAGCCGCTCGATGCTTGCGAACAGGTCGTCGTCCTCGGTGACGGCGCGCTGTCGACCGGCGGCGTGGCAGACCGAGAGACTCGAGATGAAGTGCAACGCCTTCGGCCGGCCCTGACAGGCCAGCCGGATCAGGTCCCGGGTGGCGAGGACGTTGGCGGCGCGCAGCGCGCCGTACGGGGAGACCCAGTTGACGTCGGCCGCCGCGTGGTAGATGGCGTCGAAGGCCGATTCGATCGCCGCGTACGCGCCGCCGGCGAGCCCGAGCCGCGGCTGCGACAGATCTCCGGTCACGGCGTGTATCCGGTTGCTGAAGCCGTGGTCCCAGAGACGGTACCGTTCGAGGCTGCGGCGCACGCGCCGCGCCGGGTCGGCGCCTGATCCACTGTCCCGCACGAGACACAGGACCTCCGCGCCGGTGTCCGTCAGCAGTGTCTTGAGCAGATGCGCGCCCAGAAACCCGGTGGCGCCCGTGAGCAGGACGCGCCGGGCCGGCGACGCCGGAGTTCGCGCGGCGGATGGGCGGATGTGGCGCTGCAGCACACCGTCGGCACGCATCTGGGCGCAGGCCTGGTCGTCATCCTGCGCTCGCGCGTGCGGCTCGCTATCGTCCAGCATGCGGACCAGCGCCTCGATGCTCGGAGGGCCGGCCAGGAGCGCATCCGCCAGCGGCCGGTCGAAGGCATCTTCGAGGACCGCGCCGAGCTCGGCAGACCGCAGGGAGTCGAGACCATACAGCGCCAGCGGTTCACGCGGGTCGATCTCTGCCGCGGCGAGTCCGAGACAGCCGGCGACGGCCTCGCTCACGCGCTCCCGCACTCGTTCGGCCGGTGCACCGTCCACTGTTACGGACATGCCAGCACCTGTGCGACACGGCCCGCGACGTCGACCGGCGGCGCCGCCGCCTGCAGGGCGCGCCGGAACGGGGCCGTCTGGCGCCAGCTTGCCAGCACCGGCAGTGTCCCGGCCAGCAGCGCGTCGCGACAGGCGAAGCGCCGCACCTTGCCGCTGGTGGTCTTCTCGACGCCGCCCGGCGCGACCAGTGTGACCGCGCTCACCTGGACGCCGTGCGCGTCGGTGATGCCGCACCGGATGGCCGCGAGCGCCTCGTGCCCCGCTTCGGGTGCAGCGAGGGTGTGCGGATCGACTTCCGCGACGAGAGCGATGCGATCCCCGGACGGATCGCGGTCGACCGCGAAGGCAGCGATGCATCCTGGTCTGACGGCGTCATGCAGACCTTCGGCGGTCCGCTCCAGATCCTGGGGGTAGTGTTTCGTCCCGCGAACGATCAACACGTCCTTCAGACGTCCGGTGATGTGCAGACCGTCGTCGCCGATGACGCCCAGGTCTCCGGTCCGCAGAAACGGACCGTGGCCGCCGGCCGTACGGGCGGCGAACGTCCGTGCCGAGTGCGCGGGTCGGTTCCAGTAGCCGGCGGCGACACCCGGTCCCTGGACCCACACCTCGCCGACCATGCCGTCCGCGCAGGGACGATGGCTGGTCGGGTCGACGACGATGATCGACGTTCCGCCGTCCGGGCGGCCACAGCAGACGTCGGACTCGCCAGCCGCGGCGACCGCGGCGGTCGATCGCCGCGCCGCGCCGTCGCCGTAACGCCCGCTCGTCACCAGCAGTGTCGCCTCGGCCAGGCCGTAGCAGGGCCGGAACGCGGTCGATCGAAAGCCGCAGTCCGCGAAGGTCGCGGCGAACCGTTCGAGGGTGTCCCGGTGGATCGGCTCCGCCCCGTTGTAGGCGTCGCGCCAGCTCCAGAGATCGAGTGCCGCCCGCTCATCTGCTGCGATGCGGCGCACGCACAGGTCGTAGGCGAAGTTCGGGGCGCCGCTGCGGGTCGCCCGGTATCTGGAAATCGCTCGCAGCCACCTGAGCGGTCGTTGCAGGAACGCGGCCGGTGACATCAGATAGGCCGGACACCCGCTGTAGACCGGTTGCAACACGCCATCGATGAGCCCCATGTCGTGCTCGACCGGAAGCCACGAGACCGACACCGAGGAGCGGTCGTTGCCGGCCGCACGGAAGGCGTACGAGAGGTTGTGCAGCAGGTTGCCATGGCTGACCATCACGCCCCGCGGCGTAGCGGTCGAGCCGGAGGTGTATTGGAGGAAGGCCAGCGTGCGCCGGTCCGCCCCGGGGTCCGACCATGCCTGCAGGTCCGGCTCGTGGAGCGTGTCGGTCGCCATCCACTCCGCCGCTCCGTCGCCAGCCTGCCGCCCGCACGTGGCACTCGAGAGCCGCGGTACGGTTCCGCCTGCGGCCGCCTGCGCCCACCGCCCGGCGGTCTCGGTCGTGCTCAGCACGACGTCCGGCCGCGCGTCGTCCGCGACCGCGATCGCCCGCGCACGGTTGCGGTCGGGGTCCCGCCACCGCGGTGGGAAGACGGGTACCGCGACGACCCCTGCGTACAGACATCCGAAGAACGCCGCAATGAACTCCAGACCCGGGGGATATACCAAGAGCGCTCTGGCGCCCGGCGCCACGCGGTGCTGGAGATGCGCGGCGACCATCCGGCTGCGGCGATCGAGTTCGGCGTAACTGAGCGTGTCGCATTCGTGTTCGCCGTCGCGGAGAAAGACGAACGCCCGGTCGTCCGGTTGCACGCGGGCGCGGAACCGCAGCAACTCGACCAGCGACCTGCCGGCGAAGGCGGCGCCGCGCGCCGTGCCCCGCGATGACGCAGAGGACGGCGCCCCCCGCGGCCACCGTTCATGACGCGGCGGCAGAGACGACCGGTGTGTGCTGACTGGGTCGAACATGATCTGCTCCCCGGTGTTCGTGGTGCCAGTGAATGAACGCGCGGCGGACATCGCGAACGTTCGACGTGAGGTCGTCGATCAGCCAGCCGGACGTGTCGATCCGCGGCTTGACATAGACGTGCACGGTGCCCGGCCGGGCGTCGACGCCGCAGCCCGGATCGATCTCGGGAGGAATCTTGAAGTAGAGCGGCACGATCGGCGCCCGGAGACTGGTGGCCAGATGGAACGCGCCCTTGTTGAAGTGACCGATCTCGCCGGTCGTGATGCGCGCCCCCTCGGGGCTCAGGAACACCGATTCGCCGGTCCGGCGCAGCGTGCGGTCGGCCTGTTGGAAGATCCGCACACGCTCCGCCGGCCGGTGCTGGGGCACCGTGAAGAACGTCCCCATGAGCTGCGCGATGAACCCCAGCGGCACGATCCTGCGCAGAAATCCGGCCAGGAAGAAGCGGGTATTCGGCAGGCCGAGCGCTACCAGCACGAACAGGTCGATGGTCGACGAATGGTTCGCGACATACACGGTCTGTGCGACCGGGAAGGGTTCGTCCTGATGGACGACCAGCCGGATGCTCCAGATGCGCAGCACCGCCCGCGCGGCGAGGGTCGCCACGCGGGTATACAGGCGGCGCGCCCGACACAGCGTCAGGCCGGCGACCGGCACGAGCGCCAGGGCGGCCGCGGTGATGAGCGCGCCACTGATGACCGCCAAGGTCACGACACGTGTGCGGTGCAGGCAGTGCGCCAACCGGACGACCACCGCAGCAGCAGGAGCAGTCATGTGCGCCTCCGGCAGACGACGGTCTGCATGGCGAGGTTGCAGCGTTTCACCGGAAACAGCAGCGGCTGCAGCAGCACCTGCCCAGCGAAATAGGGATAGATCGCGCGGCGCATGTTCAATCCGCGCCCCTGCAACAGGCGAAACGCGACGCCGCAGAAGATGTAGAAGTACGGTGGAAAGGCGCCGTAGGGGAGGTAGTCGACCACATCCAGACCCGCCCGGTCGACCAGGCGCAGCAACGCCGCCCGGTCGTAGAGCGCCGTATGCTGCGGCGCCTGTAGTCCGGGCCAGCGGTCTCGGAACAAACGGAACGTCAGGCTGTCGAGTCGCGGCACTTCGATGACCAGACGTCCCTCGTCCTTGAGCACGTGCCTCGCGGCGACCAGCGACCGGAGCGGCGCGTAGTCGTGTTCGAGGAAGTGCCACATCGTGACGAGGTCGAACCGGCGGGTTCCCAGTTCCTGGTCGTAGAACAGGCCGCAGTGGAACTCCAGGTCGCGCAGCGCAGGACGATCGGCGAGATTCACGAAGTCGACGCCGACCCCGCTCGACCCCTGCCGCGCCCGCACGTGGGCGAGGAACGTGCCGCCGCCGCAGCCGACGTCGAGCACGGTGCTCGACGGCTCGAGTGCCATATATCTGTTGCAGATACGCAGTTTCTCGCGGTCGATCGACCCCATCGCCCAGTGAAACAAGGGAGACATCCAGCCCCAGGCGGACCGCGTCTGATGGGCCAGATAGTCGTCGTCGTAGTAGTCCTTGACGCGCTCGATGGTCAGACGGGGCGTCTGATACACCAGCCCGCACCCCCGGCAGCGCCGAAACGTGAAGCGGCCGGGACGCCCCGTCAGGTCATCCTCGGCGGTGATGAAGGGGTCGGACGCGTCCCGACCGCAGCCGCAGCAGACCACCGCTTCGAAATCCGCGTCCGCTGCCAGGGGCCGCCGGCCCAGGTCCACCGGCGCATCGACCGCGAGAGTAGAGGTCATGGCATGGCTCCAATCGTCCCGGCGCGGTCGTGATACGCCTCATGGCCGCAGGCCGCCGCGTACATCAGCGCCATGGCGAGCGCCAGATGGAACGGACGCGGGTCGCCGCTGGCCGTGGCGATGAGACCGACGAAGATCGGGTATTTGAGCAACAGCACCCGAAACCGCCAGACGTGGTCCGACACCCTGGTGCGCAGCCGGTAGGCCGCGGCGAAGGCGGCATCCAGGAGCACGAGCCCCGCCAGCGCGCCCGCGGACGGCGCCGCCGCGCACAGGACCAGGTTTCCCAGCCCGATGGCGGCCAGCGCCCGGCGAAACGGTGCAGGTGACGCGCAGACCAGGACCCGCTCGGGATGGGTCACCCGGTCCCGGTGGCGGTCTTCGAGATCGTCCCAGAGTCGGAACTGCAGCAGGAGCAGGGCGGCCAGACCGGCGGCCGGCACGAGACGCGCCGGAGTCGGCGCCGCGCCGGCGGCCCCCAGCGCCAGCAGAAGTTGCAGCGCGATCACGGGGAGGAACACGACCGGGCGGAACCGCTCGACGAGGTATGCGGCAAACAGGCGGGTCATGCGGCGCCTCGCTGACCCGCGGCGGCCGCGTCGCGCTCGGCCCGCGTCTGCTCGATCGTGCAGAGGCCGCGATCGCCATCGACCATGACGCGCTGTCCCGAGCGGATGCGGTCGGTCGCGTGCTCGATCCCGACGACGCAGGGCAAACCGAACTCCCGCGCGACGATCGCCCCATGCGAGAGGAGTCCGCCGCGTTCGATCACCAGCCCCGACACCAGTCCGAACACCGGCGCCCAGCCAGGGTCGGTCTGGCGGGTCACCAGCACGTCGCCGCGACGCAGACGGGCGGCGTCACGCACATCGCCGAGGACCGTCGCGGGACCGGACGCGACGCCACCGGAGGCGCCGGTGCCGTGCAGTGTCAAGGCAGAGTGAGCGGGTGCGCCATCGCGGTCCGCTGGTGCGCGCCGGCCGGCGCTGGACCCGGGCGGCAGATACTCGCCGATCGGCAGGGCGGCGGTCGCGGGCGGCCGCATGGCGTTCAGCGTGACCTGCTCCTGCCGCCGCAGCGCGATCAGGTCAGGGATGCGATACGGAAACATCGCACGACCTGTCCCGAGCTCGTCGATCTCCTGCCAGGTCAGCAGGAAGATGTCGTCCGGCGCCGACAGGCGCCCGGCAGCGGTGAAGCGCCGGCCGATCGCCAGCGCGACCTGCCGGAGGCGCGTATAGAGCAGCGCCTGCTTCAAGCGCGCCCGTTCGCGATAGGCGACGCTGGTCTGTGTCGATCGCAACAGCACCCAGACCGCGAGCGCCTTGCCCGGTGACCGCCGCACCAGCGTCTTGATGAGCTGTGACGTCTCTGCCACCCGCTCGGCGGCCTGACGTGCCATCACCGACTCCAGCGGCTCGCCGTCGCTGATGGCGTACTGCTTGAGCAGCTCGATCACCGGCGCGGGGTCCTCCTGCAGGCTCGGAACGGTCAGCATCAGCTCGGCCGACGAACGGAAACCCCAGTCGTCGAGGAAGCGGTCGAATGCCTGCCGGAACGCGACGAACCGGTCGTCGTGACGGAGCGCGTCCAGAATCGTCGGGGTCTCGGCGCTGCGGAACAGCAGATCCAACCGCCCGTCCGAGCGAATCAGGCGCGACAGCGCCCACAGCCGCCGCGGCGGCATCGTAGACGGCACCCCGGGCAAGGCACGCAGCAGCCGGTTGTGCAGACCGCCGCGCGTGTCGACGCTCCTGAGCGCGCGTTGCAGCAGCGCGTAGCAGACCATCGCTCCGGCGTCAGCGAGCGAGGCGTCCTTCCAGCGGTGGAAACGGATGTCGAGAAAGGACCGCAGGTCGTCGAGCAGTTCGGGCAACGGCCGGCGTTCGAGTTGGTCCGGGCGGGTGCGGGCGGCGTAACGGTCGGCTCGTTCTTCGAACGCTGCCAGCCGCCGCCGCAGACACAGATACTGCCCGGTCGTGCGGACGGCGATGCGCAGCAGTTCGAGCGAGCGCGCGGCGCGGCCGCGCCCGTCTCGCCACTGCGTTGCGCCGGCGGGGGAGGGAGCGACCTGGTCGGCACCGACGAACTCGTTGAACGCCTGCGCAAGACGGTCGCCGCAGGGCGCCATCCGCAGCACCGCGTGGATGCTGGTCAGGTTGTAGTACATCCGCCCGCCATGCACGCCGATGATCGCGGTCAGCGCCCCGTCCATGGCGGCCAGCCGGCGCCGGGAGAGTCCGCACGCCAGACCGAGATTCCTGAAGTAGTGGTAGTAGCCCGGGGCCGCGAACGAGTAGAGCAGCGGAGAGATCGGCGACGGAAAGTTCTCGTTGACGTTGGCGTTCGACCACAGCACCGATCTGCCGCCGACGCAGGTCGCGTCAGCCGCCGTGGCCGTGATCGGCCGGGTCTGCAGAATCCAGAGCCGCCCGTCGTCGTCGATGCTCCACTCGATGTCCTGCGGCGCACCCAGCTCCCGTTCGAGACGGAGCGCCAGGCCACTCAGGGTGCGGACATCCGCCGCGGTCAGCAGGCCGTCGATTGCGGGCACGGCCCCGGCCGCCGCCGCATCGGCACGCGCCACGACGAGACGTGCAGGGTCGACCTGTCCAGACACCAGCCGATCTGCCAGACCCTCGCAGCACTCGATGACGAGATCGTCGCCCGCGGCCGCCGGCGCGCCGGTCGGGGCGCGTGTGAAGAGCACACCCGACGTGCGGGCGGCCACCTGCCGTTGGAGGACTACCGCCATCCCGCCGAGTTCGGCATTGCGCGCGGCGCGATAGTAGAGTGACCGCTCGGACCAGTACGACGCCCAGCAGGTGCACACCGCGCGCCGCAGCGCCTGCGGGGTGGTGACGTGCAGCACCGAATCGAACTGGCCGGCGAACGACGCCGCGGCGCCGTCTTCGCCCACCGCCGAGCTGCGCACGGCCAGCCTGGTATCGGCCGGCAACGCGTGAAGGACGGCGTCGAGCGCCTCCGGCACACCGGCCGGCAGCGATCCGCCATGCACCCGCGCGCGGATCGTCTGCGAGACCTCCCGGCGCCGGGCCGGGTCCAGCGCATCGAGTCGGTGCTGGAGCGTTTCGATGCCGGCCCCGAGCCGGTCGGCCGCCAGGAAGCGTTCAAACGCCTCGCAGGTCAGCACAGACCCCGGGGGCACCGGCACGCCGAGCCTGATCAGTGTCGAGAGGTTCGATGCCTTTCCACCGGCCTGCCGCCCATCGAGGGCTTGCCCCAACGGGACGATCAGCGGACGCTCGGACACGCCGCCCGGCGGTGTCGAGCACTGGCCGGACACGACCGCTGCCGGCCCGTTCATGCCGCCCTCGCTTTCACCCGCAGACGGAACAGGGCGACGCTGAACGCCGCATGCACCAGCGGTCCGGCGATCAGCACGAACACGCAGATCGGCCAGGAGACCGGCACGACGAGCGCCAACGCGAGCAGCATGCCCACACTCGAGTCGAGCCGGTCCGCGACAAGACATACCGCCCGCAGACGCCGGTCCCTCGCCGCCGCACCCGGCGGGATGCCGAGCCGGCGTTTGATGAACGAGTTGGGCAGTTCGCCGGCCATGAAGCCCAGCGCGGCCCATGTCCCGAGCAGGCTGTAGGCCGCCGGCGACAACGGCCACAGCCCGGACGCCGCGATACCCGGTCCCGCCGCCAGCAGCGCGGCCAGCAGCGCAAAGCTGACACCGGTGGCGGGCACCATCACCAGCAGGCCGCGCACCGTCTTGTGATCGCCGAAGATCCGCCGGCCGCCGAGCACGCGCCCGCCGTCGAGCGGCACCGCGAAACGCCGCGAGCGGGGCGCCGCCAGCCACGCGGTGTGGGCCAGACCGGACAGCGTGAAGGCGGTCACCAGGAACAGACCGCACGCCACCGGATGCAAGGCCGCGGCGGTCATACGTCGAACCCCGACTGATTGCGGTTCTGGAAGAGGAACACTTCGCCGGGGACCGCGCGCGCCGCCGGCACCCATTCCGCCCACCCCACCTCGTTCAGCGCCGGATGCCCGATCTCCCGCAACCGATACCCCGGCACCGCGGGATACATGTGATGGAGCTCGTGCGCATCGACGTGCAGCAGCATCCGTGACAGCCAGCCCGGGAACCGCAGCGAGCGGGTGAACGGTCCCTGGGCCAACGCGCCGTACGGCGCCACGTCCCGGCCGTGGCTCAGACCCATCGGCACGTGGGTGTGCTGGCTGAGGATGATGACGTCCTCGACCACGAACGCCAGCACCAGGGCCAGGCCCGCGCCGCGGGCGAGCGCGGCCGGGCCCAGCGCGGCGACCAGGGCGGCGCCGGCCGCCGCCAGCGCCGCGGTCTCTACGACCATCGCGCGGGCCGTGGCCGGCTTCGCGCCGATCAGGCGGTGCAGCCGGGCCAGATTCCAGAAGTTGTTTACCCGATAAAGGACCGAGAAGATCGGGATCCAGTATCGCCAGCAGACGTTGACGATGACTCGTTCGACGCGACCCAGGGGCCGCGGCACGAGCGCGGCGGTGGTCGGATCGAGATCCTGCCACCCGGTCCACTTGTGGTGACGCGCGTGAATCGGCTTCCAGCAGCGAAACGGGATCAGCGCAAAGAACCCGGCGACCGAACCGACGAGGGTGTTCAACCGCCGTGTACGGAAGAGCGTCCCGTGCCCGCACTCGTGCAACAGCGCGAACCACTGCAGGAACGCCGCCGCCAGGACCGCCTGCCCCGCGGCCCAGGGCACGATCGATGCGCGGGTCGCGAGCCACCACCCCACACAGGTCGCCGCCAGCGCCCAGCCGACAAACGCAGCGCCCAGCGCATCGGCGGGGCGCAGCGTCCTGACCGGCGGCGGTGTCTCGTCAACCCCGTAGCTCATATCCTCACCCTAGGCAGCGGTCGTATCGAATGTCCTGACGAAACCCTGAAGTTGGGCTGAAAAAAAGCTGAGTGCTACGATTCGGCGCGATGGCCTCGCAGGAACCGTCGTATGGATTCGGCGACTTCACGGTCGATCCCGCGGCCTATACGTTGCGGCACGCCGGCACGCCGGTGCCGCTCTCCCCGCGTCCGTTCGATCTGCTCGTCTATCTGCTCAGGCGCCCGCAACGTCTGGTCACGAAGGACGAGTTGCTGGACGCGCTCTGGCCGCGGGTGGCCGTGACCGAGAACACGCTGACGCAAGCGGTCTCCGATCTCCGCCGGGCCTTGCATGACACGCCCAACGCGCCACGGTTCATCGAGACCGTGCCCCGACGGGGGTATCGGTGGATCGCCACGGTCGCGATAGACGCGCGCCCGGAACAGACGTCCCCGTCGGGTTCGTCCGGCCGCGCGATCGCCGTCATGGATTTCGCGAACCTCACCGGCGACGACGCGCACACCTGGCTGGCCTCCGGGATCGCCGAAACGGTGACGAACGATCTGCGGGCGCTCGACGGAGTGCAGCTCATCGACCGCTGGCGGGTCGTCGAGGCCGAGGGCGAGGCCGGCCGGTCGCCCCTCGGCGTCGCGGCGGCGGTCAAGGCCGATCTGGTCGTTACGGGCAGCTACCAGCGGGTCGCGGACCGCCTGCGTGTCACCGCCCGCATCATCGAGGCGCAGACGGGGGCCACCGTGGCGACGGCGAAGGCGGATGGTCTGCTCGACACGATCTTCGAGATCGAGGATCAGATCGTCCGGCAATTCTCCGTCGGCCTCGATCTCGCGGTCGACGCCGGTCAGTTCGTCTCGAGGGAGACGTCGAGCCTCGACGCCTACCGCGCGGGGACCGAAGGCTACGTGCTGTTGCAGTCGCTCGACGCGCGGCAGCTCCCCGCCGCGGTCGAGGCCTTCACACGGGCGGTCGACCTGGATCAGAGCTACGCCCTGGCCTATGCGGGACTCGCCAACGCCGAGCACGCGATCTACGAGTTGACGCGTGCCGCGAACCGGCCCGACCGGGCTCGTCTGGAGTCGGCGTTGCTGCATGCGCACCGCGCCATCGAACTGAATGAGCGGCTGCCGGATGCGCACGCCACGCTGGGATTCCTGCTCGTCAGCGCCGGCCGGCGGTCGGAGGCCCTGGCCGCGGCGCGCCGCGCCGTCGCCCTGGACCCGCACAACTGGATGCACCTGTTCATCCTTGGACACGCATCATGGGGCGAGGAGCGCCTGCGCGCCCAGGAGCGCGCCCTCGCGCACTATTCCGAGTTCGCGTTCGCCCACTTCAGCATGGCCATGGTGCACGTGGCACGCAACGAATTGGCCGGCGCCGACCAGGTGCTGCGTGAAGGCACGGCGATCCAGGACCGCCAACTGGGGCGCCGGCAGCGGCTGCCCTCGAGCGGGCTGCACTGGCTGCTGGGCTGCACCCGGCTCAGGCAGGGAGACGCCGACGAGGCGCTCCGCGAGTTCGACCTCGAGATCAGCCACTCGCGCAACAACTATCTGTATGCGCAGGAGTACGCCTCGGCGTCGCAGCTCGGCCGCGGCTTCGCATTCATCCGCCTCGGGCAGCGCGACGCGGCCCGCGACAGCTTCGGCGCGGTGCTCGAGGCGCACCCCGACCATGCGCGCGCACATCTGGGACTCGCCCTGCTCGCGGGTGCCCAGGGGCGGGACCACCAGAAAAGTGCCGCCGTGGCGCTGGCCGAGCAGGCGATAGCCGAGCTCGACAAGGGTGGGCGGGTCGCGGAGGCCGCCGTGACGCGCGCCGGCGCGCTCGTGCTGCTCGGCCGCCCGGCCGACGCCGTCGCGCAACTCGACACGCTGCTGAGGGATGCTCCGAGCGCCTTCGCCGGGTGGACGATCCCGGTCGAGCCGCTGCTCGAACCGCTGCAGCGTGTCACCGGCTTCGACCGCGTCCTGACCCGACTGGCCGACCGCGCCAGGTAGCGGCCGGGTAGTCGCACTCAGTCTTTTTTCAGCCCAACTTCAGGGTTCGTTCAAGACACTCGATGCGCCCGGTGCGATGGTGGGTGCATGAGCTGCAGGAATTACGAGATCCCGCCACCGGCGCCCGTGAACCACAGGTCACGTCTGGGGCTGCTTGTCCTCGTGGGCTCGCTCCTGGGCGCGTCAGGGTGCGCCACGATTTTCGAGTCCAACGATGTCGGTTCGTTCGGCCGGCGGTACGTCACGGTGACGTCCACCCCGCCCGGCGCGGTGGTGGTCGTCGATGGAGGCGCGCGAATCAATGTACGGGAGGACGACGATGACTGAGCTTGCGAAGCTCGGACGGTGCGGCGTGACCGCGGTGGTGCTGGCGGCGGCCAGCGCCTCGGCGGCCGAGGCCCAGATCGCCGACTCGTTCGAGCAGCTTCGGCTGCTCGTTGGACCGGACGACCGCATCACGGTGACCGACCGCAGCGGACAGGAGGTGACCGGATCGATCACCGACCTGTCGCCGTCGTCGCTGACGCTGCTGGTCCGGGACATGCCGCATATCTTCGACGCAGCCGATGTCGGCGCCATTCGCCAGCGACGTTCCGATTCGATCAGGAACGGCGCGCGCACCGGATTCTGGACCGGCGTCGGCATTGCGGGCGGAACATTTGCAATCGCCCACTACACTACTGATGGTGACAACCCGGACTTCCTCGCGTGGATCTGGGTCTTGACGTCAGGTGGCATCCAAGGTGCACTCGTAGGCGCGATCGTCGACGACAAGATCCAGGGACAGCGCGTCATCTATCGCGCGACCGGTGCCGCACGACGCCTGACCGTCTCGCCGCTGCTGTCGCGCGGGCGCCAGGGAGTCGCCGTCTCGCTCGGATTCTGACGGCTCCGGCCGGACAGACCGGACCGCGCGGCATCCACCACGCACCCGCAACGGCCGTCCCAGGGAGAGCGGCCTCCAGTTGCCATCCGCGCACGCTCCTTCGCCTCCGTCTGCTCGGGCTTCCCGATTTCGACATTCCTCCTGCCGACGCAGCGAGGTCTGAGCCCCTGTCCTCGAAACGGGCAGCTTCTCCACCGGCTGCCCCGTCTGGATCGTGACGGTCAAGATCCGGGACAATGCGGCGATGCGCTTGCGGCAGTTGAACATCGGCTGTTTCGGCGGCGGCACCGGGCTGCCCAGCGTGCTGGGCGGGCTCAAGCAGAATCCCTGGCTGCGGCTGAATGCCGTCGTCACGATGTTCGACAGCGGCGGCAGCTCCGGGGTGCTGCGCGACCAGCTCGGGGTGCTGCCGCCGGGTGACGTGCTCAGGTGCGCGCTGGCGCTCGCGCGCAACGAAACGGAGGCGCGCCGGATTCTGCTGACACGCCTGTCCGGCTTCGAGCATGACCGGCTCGGTGGACATACCGGCGGCAACCTGCTGTTGTCGATGATGGAGCAGTACAGCGGCGATTTCCTGGCGGCGGTGGACGGGTTGCGTACGCTGCTCGACTGTGTCGGGCAGGTATGGCCGATCAGTGTCGAGCAGGCGACGGTGTGCGCCGAGTATCAGGACGGGTCGACGACCCGCGGCGAGGTCGAGGTCGACGTCGAGCAGAGTCAGGGGCGCCGGGTCAACCGGATCTGGCTCGAACCGGAGGTCGGCATCCATCCCGCGGCCCTCGACGCCATCCCCCGATTCGACGCCTGCATCATCGGGCCGGGCAGTTTCTACACCAGTCTGGTGCCGATCTTCCTGCCCCGCGGAGTGCGTGACGCGATGGTCGCGGTGCGGGGCCCGATCGTGCTGGTGACCAACCTGCTGACCGAGGGACGCGGCATGCAGGGTTTCACCGCGGCGGCCGCGGTCTCGCGCATCGGCGAGGCGATAGGCCGGCCGGTCGACGTCGTGATCTTCAACACCGGACACCCGGGCGAAGAGGTGCTGGCGCGCTACGCCGGCGAGCACAAGGAGCCGCTGCCCGTCGGTGACATGCCGGCCGGCTGCGACGTCGTGACCGGCGAGTTCTGGCCGGGAGGTTACGCCCGTCACGCCAGACGGCGGTTGGCGTACGCCGTCTGGGGGGTCCTGGCGCAACGCCTGCTGGCCGGCGGTTAGCCGGCGCCGGGCAACCACAAGGGTTGCCCCTACAGGGGGCGGCGCGGAGGCATATTGGGTAGGCGTCACGCCGTGGCGCGGGGGCGCCCGGGTCGACCGGACCACCCCGATCAACCGCGGATCGTGTAGGGGCGCCCCTTGTGGGCGCCCGTTCCCCGCCAGCGGCACGCCGGTCGATTCCGATCGTTCACGGGCGGGGGCGGATGCCGGTATGATGTCGGAGTTCGACGGGCGCGCCGTGTCGGCGTCTCCCGGTTCGGCCACGGCCCGGCTCGACCACGGGTCACGCGCACAGCGAGTCCTGCATGCTCACCGCGGTTCTCCTCTATCTGTCCATTCTGGTCCTGGTCGGCACGTACCGCAGCCGGCGCGTCAAGACCGGTGACGATTTCCTCGTCGCCGGCCGCACGCTGCCGGCGCGCGTGCTCGTGTTCACGCTGCTGGCCACCTGGATCGGGTCGGGCAGTCTGTTCGCCGGGGCCGGGCTGGGGTATCGCGCCGGGTTTCCGGCGCTGTGGCAGTCGGCCGGCGCCTGGGTGGGGATTGCCCTCGTCTTCTTCATCGCGCCCCGTGTGCGGCGTATCGCGCTGTACACGGTGCCTGACATTCTGGAGCTGCGCTACGGGCCGGCCGCGCGGGTGCTCGGCACCGTGACGACGGTGCTGGCCTACTCCACCATCGCCGCCTACCAGTTTCGCGGCGGCGGGCGCCTGCTGGCGGCGGTCGCCGGGTGGGATCCTGCCACCGGCGCGCTCGTCACGATGATTTTCTGTGTGCTGTTCACGGCGTTGGCCGGCATGCTGTCGATTGCCTATATCGATGTGGGGAACGGCATTCTGATGACGGTCGGCGTGATGCTGGCGGTCCTGTTCATGGTGGGAGACGCCGGCGGGGTGGGCGCGTCCGTGGCGGCGCTGCGGCCCGACCAGGTGTCGCTGTTCGGGACGCTCGGACCGCAGGCGGCGCTGGCGCTCTTTCTGCCGACGATGTTCCTGCTGCTCGGCGAAGCGAACATGTACCAGAAGTTCTTCTCCGCCCGCGACGAACGGGCCGCGCGCACCGCGGTGGTGGCGTGGATTCTCGGCACCATCGTGGTCGAGACGTTGATCGACTCGACCGGAGTGCTCGCCAGCACCGTCATGCCCGGGCTGAGCGAGGCGCAGTCCGAGGAGATCGTGATCCGCGTGGCGACCGACGTCCTGCCCCCGTTCGTGGGGGTGGTGCTGGTCTGCGGTGCGGCCGCCATCATCGTCTCGACCGCCAACAGCTTCCTGCTGACCCCGTCGACCAACCTGATTCGCGACGTGTACCAGCGGTTCATCAACCCCGGCGCCACGGACCGCCAGGTGATCATCTACACGCGGATGGCGGTGGCCGTGCTCGGGGGCCTCGGCTACGTCGTGAGCAGCTTCTTTCCGTCCATCCTGGCGATGGCCCTGTGGGCTTACACCATGTACGGCGCCGGCATCACGCCGGCGCTGCTGGGGGCCCTGCTCTGGCGCCGGGCGACCCGCGCGGGCGGCGTCGCGTCGATCCTGGCCGGCATGCTCACGACGCTGATCTGGGAGAGTGTGGGTCTGTTGCGCGGTTGGGTGCTCGGCGTCGATGGGGGAGTCGCCTATCCGCTCGGCCTCGAGACGGCGTATCCGGCGCTGACCCTGTCGATCGCCACGCTCGTCATCGTCAGCCTGCTGACCCCGGCGCAGACCGACGCGGAGGTCGCCGCGCTGTACGTGGGGCGGGCGTGACCGCGGCCGGGGCGGACGCGAACCGGCGGACCACGCTGGTGGCGACCTACGAGTTGGGGCACCAGCCGTTCGGGTTGGCGTCGCCGGCGGCGTGGCTGCGCGAGGCGGGCGTGCAGGTCACGACCGTCGACCTGTCTCGCGAACCGTTCCGCCCCGAAGCGTTCGAGAGCGATCTCATCGCGTTTCATCTGCCGATGCACACCGCCACGCGGCTCGCCGTCCCGGTGATTCGCCGGGTGCGCGCGCTGGCGCCGGCGGCGCGGCTCTGTGGCTATGGCCTGTATGCCCCGCTGAACGACACGCTGCTGCGCGATCTCGGCGTGCACGAGGTGCTGGGGGGCGAGTTCGAGCAGGACCTGCTCGACCTGGCCTGCGGACGGCCGCGTGCCCCCGCTGTCCCCGCCGCGGGCGTCGGGGGCGTGCCACGGCTGCGGTTCCGTACGCCGGACCGCGAGGGGCTGCCGCCGCTGGCGCGCTACGCGTCGCTGCAGACGCCGGACGGCGCCCGGCGCGTCGCCGGCTATACCGAGGCCAGCCGGGGCTGCAGGCATCTGTGCCGGCATTGTCCGGTGGTGCCGGTCTACGGCGGCCGGTTCCGCGTGATTCCGCTGGACGTCGTGCTGGCCGACGTGCGGGCCCAGGTCGCGGCGGGGGCGCAGCACATCACCTTCGGCGACCCCGATTTCTTCAACGGTCCGGGGCACGCGGTCGCGCTCGTCAATGCCTTCGCCCGCGAGTTTCCCTCGGTCACCTACGACGTCACGATCAAGGTCGAGCATCTGCGGCGCCACGAGCAGCATCTGGCCCGGTTGCGGGACACTGGCTGTCAGTTCGTGGTGACGGCGGTCGAGTCGATTGATGACGCCGTGCTGGAGCGGTTGGACAAGGGGCATACCCGCGCCGATTTCGAGTGGGTCGTCGGCCGCTGCCGGAATCTCGGACTGGCGTTGGCGCCGACCTTCATCCCGTTCACGCCCTGGACGACGCTAGACGGCTATGTCGAGTTGTTGCGCACCATCGACGCGCTGGACCTGGTGGCGGAGGTGGCGCCGATCCAACTGACCCTGCGGCTGCTGATCCCGCGTGGGTCGCGGTTGCTCGATCTCGACCGCGGCGCGCTGGGGGCCGAGCTCGGACCGTTCGACGCCACGCGTCTCGTCTACCCCTGGCAACACCGGGACCCGCGCGTCGACCAGTTGCAGGCCGACGTCGCGGCGGTGGTCGGTCGCCGCATCAGCGCGTCGCGGTCCGCGGTGTTCGACGAACTGTGCGCCCTGACGGCGGATCGCATCGGACGCGCGCCAATCCGTACCGGCGGCGGGCGCACCCGCGCCGCGGTGCCCTATCTCAACGAGCCGTGGTACTGCTGAGCCGAGCCGCTGCCGGAGCAGGTCGCTCTGGTCTGACCGCGGAATATCCTGAGTGCCACGGGTGCTGCTGATCGCGATGACGACTGCGTGGTCTGACCGAAGGGTGGCTTGAATGCCGCGTGTGCTGCTGATCGCTATGACGACTGCGTGGTCTGAGCGAAGGGCGTCCTGAATGCCGCGCGTGCTGCTTATCGCGATGACGACTGCGTGATCTGACCGAAGGGTGGCTTGAATGCCGCGTGTGCTGCTGATCGCTATGACGACTGGGTATCAGACCCGCTCGTTTGGCGAGGCGGCCGGCCGTCTGGGCGTGGATCTGGTCTTCGCCACCGACCGCTGCCATCAACTTGACGACCCCTGGCGGGACGGCGCCCTGCCGCTGCGTTTCCATGACGAACCCGGGTTTCTGGCCGCGGTCGAGCACGCGGCGCGGCGCCAGCCGATTGACGGTGTGCTCGGCGTGGGGGACCGTCCGGCGCTCTTCGCGGCGCTGGCGGCCGACCGCCTGGGTGTGCGCGGCCATCCGCCGGCCGCGGCGCGCGCAAGCGGCGACAAGCTGGCGACGCGGCGGTGTCTGGCGGCGGCCCGGCTGCCATGCCCCTGGTTCCGGGAGCTGTCGCTCGACGCCGTGCCGCAGCCGCTGCCGCCGGACCTGCCGTTTCCCTGCGTCGTCAAGCCGCTGGCGCTCTCCGGCAGCCGCGGCGTCATTCGTGCGGACGATCCCGAGACGCTGCGGGCGGCGCTGGACCGTGTGCGCCGGCTGCTGGCGCGCGGCGAACTGCGGGAACGCCGCGTCCAGGCAGAGTCCCGGGTCGTCGTCGAGCAGTTCATTCCGGGCCGTGAATATGCGCTGGAGGGCCTCGTGGACGATGGCCGGCTGCGGGTCCTGGCGCTGTTCGACAAGCCCGATCCGCTGGACGGACCATTCTTCGAGGAGACGATCTACGTGACGCCCTCGCGGGCCCCGGCCGGCGTGCAGCAACGGATCGCACACGCGGTCGCCGCCGCGGTCACGGCCCTCGGCCTGCGGCAGGGACCGGTGCACGTCGAGTGCCGGGTCAACGACGAGGGGGTGTTCGTGCTTGAGGCGGCGGCGCGGCCGATCGGCGGGCTGTGCGCCAGGGCGTTGCGGTTCCGCGCAGACGACGGGACGGCCGCGTCGTTCGAAGCGCTGCTGCTGCAGCATGCGCTCGGTGGCGCGACAGCCCGGTATCGACGTGAGGCGGACGCCTCGGCGGTGATGATGATTCCGATCCCGCGCGCCGGTACGTATCGCCGCACCGAGCGCGTCGAGGCCGCGGCGGCGGTGCCCGGCGTCGTCGATCTGGTCCTGACGGCCAAGCCGGACCAGCGGCTCGAACCGCTGCCGGAGGGCGGCAGTTATCTTGGGTTCATTTTCGCGCGGGCGCCGGAGCCGGACGATGCGGTGCACGCGCTACGCGCGGCGCATGCCACGCTGCGCATCGTCATCGACGCGCCGATTCCGGTGATCTGACGAGTCCGGCCGCGCGGGGCGGAGGTGTCAGGCCTTGCTTTGCTCCGGTACGTAGTCGGGGGGCAGCGCCGAACCTTCGCCGAAGAAGAAGTCCTCCATGTGCTTCGCCACCAGCTCCTGGGCCTCTTTCTGCCAGGGCATCAGGCGATACTCGTTGAGGATCATCTTCATCCGTTCTTCCCAGAGCTTCCAGGCCTCGGCGGACACGCTCTCGTAGATGCGCCGTCCCAGCTCACCCGGCCAGGGCGGCTCGTCCAGCGCCCGAAGCTCCTTCCCGAACTTCACGCACTTCACCGTACGGGGGGTATCCGACATCAGGTGCATCCTAGCACGTCCGCCGGGAGAGGGCGGGCGCTGCCGGTCGAATGTGGCGCCGGACGACGCCGGGCGCGGGTGGCTAGTGCACCTGCCCGGCCGCCTCGTCCGCGCCGGCGGAGACATCGTGCGTCTCGAGCCGCGCGGTCACGACCCTGGCGACCTCCACGCGGGTGTCGTTGAACACGGCGCCGCCGCCGATGTCGGTCAGCTCGTCCGATACGAGGGCGTTCGCCGTCGCGCCATTGAGCGTGCTCATCCGCCACAGCCCTTTCGGCAGCCCGACGATGCCCCGCCGCATGTCGGCGTTGAGGGTGACCGGACAGTGCACTTCACCCAGGGTGTTGAAGATACGCACGGTGTCGCCGGTCGAGAGTCCGCGGTGCGCGGCATCGTCCGGGTGCATCTGCAGGCTGGCGGCCCGATGCCGCAGTTCACCGAGCGTCGAGTTGATCGTTTTCTCGGTGGCGGGAGAGATCAGGATCAACGGATGGCGGGCCGCGTCTGACGGCTCCCGATAGGTGTACAGCCCGGTGGGACTCTCGCGATCGAGCTCCTCGGGAAAAAGCTGCACCTTGCCGTCCGGGGTGCGCGGGAACTCGTCCACGAACTGGGTCGGGACGCCCCCGGCCGGACCCGAGACGATGCCCTGGTCCAGCAGGTCGCGGCCGACCTGGCCGGGCATCGCGTTGGTCACATCGAGCAACGCTTCGATGTCGGTGGTCTGAGGGTCGCCGGTCTCGTCGAGACCCAGGCGGGCCGCCAGCTCGGAGAACACGTCGACGTTCGGCCGCGCCTCTCCGACGGCGTCGATCACCGGCTTGACAAGCTGCAGGTTCGTGAGCCCGTAGCTCTGCGCCACGTCGTAGGACTCGAGGAATGTCGTCGCCGGCAGCACGACGTCGGCCAGCGCGGCGGTGTCGGTCATGACCTGGTCGAACACCACCGTGAACAGATCGTCGCGGGCCAGACCTTCCAGCACCCGGTTCTGGTTCGGCATCGTCACGGCCGGATTGCAGTTGTAGACGAACAGCATCTTGATCGGCGGGTCGCGATACTCGAGCAGCGCACGGCCAAGATGGTTCATGTTGACGACGCGGGTCGCCGGCTCCGGCGCGCCGATCCAGGTCTCGGGCGACAGTCGCCAGGCGCTGGCGTTGCTCATCGCGAAGCCGCCGCCCGGCACACCGAATTTACCCGCCACCGCTGGCAGCGCCAGCACCGCCGCCGCGGCGCTGCCGCCGTTGCGGTTGCGTTCCAGGCCCCACCCGCAGCGGATGACGGCAGGCGAGATGTCGGCGTACAGCTCGGCGAAGTGCTCCAGCAGTTCGGGGTCGACGCCGGCGACGTGGGCGGCGCGGTCGATCGTCCACTCGGCCGCCCGCTCGCGCAACCGGTCAGCGCCGTGGGTGTGCTGCGTCAGGAACTCCTGATCCGCCAGGTCCCGTTCGAAGAGATAGCGATGCACGGCCAGCGCGACCACGACGTCGGTGCCCGGTTCGAGCGCCAGATGAATGTCCGCCTGACGGGCCAGATTGGTGCGCCGCGGATCGATCACCACCAGCGCCGCCCCCGCCTGCTGGGCCGCCTTGATGTGCGGGACCAGATGGATACCGGAGCTCGAGGGGTTGGCGCCCCAGACGACGATGAGCCGGGCGTGGCGGTAGGCGCGGTAGGTCACGCCCGGCATCTTGCCGTACAGGGCCTGGTTGGCGGTGCTCGTCGGCGCCGCGCAGACGGTGCGCGCGAGGCGTGACGTGCCGAATTGCCGGAACAGGCGGGCGTCGGTCGTGTCCTGCGTCAGCAATCCGTTCGAGCCGCCGTAGGAAAACGGGAGTATCGCTTCCGCGCCCCAGGTCTCCCGAATATCGACCATGCGCGATGCGATGAGGCCAAGCGCTTCATCCCAACTGGCCTTCCGGAAGCCTGCGTCCTGTGTGTCGTCGCGGATGAGCGGGTGCAGCACGCGTGCATCGCCGTAGACACGCTCGCCGAACCGGCGGACCTTGCCGCAGATGTACCCGTCCGTGACGTCGTGCCGGTGCGAGCCGGTGATGGTGACGATCTTGCCCCGCTCGACCGTCACCTCGAGGCTGCACGTGTCCGGGCAATCGAGCGGGCAGACCGTGTCGACGGTCGATTGTCCCCAACGCAGATCCTCATCGTCGCGCATCGAGTGAGTGTATCACCGGCCAACTGTCACCACGGGCACCCCGGCCGCGTATGATCGACGTGCATCGGCCGATCGTGACGGCCCTGATCTGGAATCCGCTCCCACCATGACAGCCAGACGCGCGACCCCGGTCAGACGGCCCGACAGACGTCCCCTCGTGCGCACGGCGCAGGTCGCCGTGGTCGCGCTGGCCGTCGTGATGGCGCTGGCGCCGGCCCCGCGCCCGTTGATCGAGTCTATGTATGCGCGGGGCCTGTACCCGGTCATCCGGCAGGTCGTGACCGGACTGTCGAGTCTCACGCCGGTGGTGCTGTTCGACGTCCTGCTGATCGGCGGTTCCCTGGCGCTGATCGGCTGGTGGGGCGTTCGTCTGATCCGGGCGCCGCGCGGCGCCCGCCTGCGCGCGCTGGCGGGGGTGCTGGGCCACACGGTGGTGGCGGCCGCCGCGCTCTATCTCCTGTTCCTCGCCATCTGGGGTCTCAACTACCGCCGGCAGACGCTGGCGGCCCGTTTGGCGTATGACCAGGGTCGGGTCACGCCGGATGTCGTGGAATCGCTGGCCGCGACCGGCATCGCACAGCTCAACCGCATGTTCGAGGCGACGCAGGACCAAACGTGGTCGCAGCTCGTCGATCTGCCGGAGACGTTGGGTCCGGCGTTCGAGGCGGTGCAGCGGCAGCTCGACGTGACGCCGGTCGTGCCCGGGCTCGTCCCGCGGCGGTCGTTGCTGACCCCCTACTTTCGGCGGGCCGGGATCGACGGCATGGTCGACCCGTTCTCGCTCCAGATTCTGGTGAACGACACCGTGCTGCCGTTCGAACGACCATTCGTCACGGCGCACGAGTGGGCGCACGTGGCCGGATTCGCCCATGAGGCGGAGGCGAACTTCGTCGCGTGGTTGACCTGTCTGGCCGGTGACGAGCGGATGCAGTACAGCGCATGGTCGTTTCTGGTGCCGCGGCTGCTGGCGGTGCTGCCGGACGACGTCCAGACGCGTCTCCGGGACGCGGTGGGCGCGGGCCCGTCGGCCGACTTCGCCGCTGTCCGGGCGCGCTTGAACCGCACTGTCCCGGTCGTGCGCCGCAGCGTGCAGCGCCTCAACGATCAGTATCTGCGAGCGAATCGGGTCCCGAGCGGCATCGCCAGCTACGGCGAAGTGCTGCAACTCGCCGTGGGGACCGACCTCGGGCGCCGGCAGTGGCCGCCGTCCGCGGCGGATTGACCCCGGCGGACTGACGCCGGCTGATGCAGCCGCGCGCGGACCGCGCTATGATCAGGGCCGTTTGCCTGACTTCGCGATCCGAGACCCCGGAAAGAGTGACCATGTTCAAGTTGATTCCGACCGTGCGCGGAGGCGCCGTAAACTCCACGCTGGTCTTCACCAGATACGCCACCGTCGCCGAGGCGCGCGACGCCACCAAGGCCCTGATTCATGAGAACGCGCGCGTGGTGCGAGTGATGATCGTGGACGAGTCGAACGGTTCGACGTTCGTCGAGTGGATCGAGCGTTCCTGAGAGCGGGTCACCGGCGCCCCTCGTCACCTCGCGGCGACCGCGCGCGCCGCCCCGGCCGGCGCCGTACGGATCGTCATGCCGGCCCCTGCGGCGCCAATCCTGGGAGCCCGTGGCAAAAGCCCCGCTGCATTCGACCGGTCATGCATCCCGTCTGAACGGCGTTGTTCCTCGCTCACATATCTTCGAATATGCTCGCTCGTCTCGCCTTGTCAGCCGGGCGCCTGACCGGTCTCGGTGCGACGCGGGGTTTCACCACGGACTCCCAGATTCCCGAGGATGCGGCATGGCGCGTGCGCCTTGTTGAGCGAGTAGAAGTGCAACCCGGGTGCGCCGCCGGCGAGCAGCGCCTCGCACTGGCGGGTCGCGAACTCGACGCCGAACTCGCCCACCGCGCCGGCATCGTCCCCGAACGCGTCGAGACGGGCGGCCAGGTGCGCGGGCAGCGTGGCGCCGCAGATCGCCGTGAAGCGCTTGATCTGCGCGGTGCTGAGGATCGGCAGGACCCCCGGCGTGACCGGGACGCTGACGCCGAGCGTGTCGACCAGGTAGTCGCGAAACCGGAAGTAGTCGTCGTTGTCGAAGAACAACTGCGTCAGCACGAAGTCGGCGCCGGAATCGATCTTCGCCTTCAGGCGCTGCCAGTCGACATACTTGCCCTCCGTGCAGGCGATATGGCTTTCCGGAAATCCGGCGGTACCGACCGAGAACCCGCCCATGTCCCTGATGAACTCGACCAACTGATAGGAGTAATCGAACCCTTGTTCCAGGGGGCCGCTGGTGTCCAGCGGCGGGTCGCCCCGCAGCGCCAGGATGTTGCGGATGCCCAGCGCGCGCGCTTCCAGCAGGTAACGCTCGATGTCGGCACGGGAGGTGCAGATGCAGGTCAGATGCGCCATCGTGGTGGTGTGGTGCTCGCGTTGCACGCGGTCGACCACGGTCAGGGTCCGGTCGCGTGTGCCGCCGCCCGCACCGTAGGTGACCGAGTAGAAATCGGGGCGCAGCGCCTGCAGGGCCGGGAGGGCCTCGTCGAAGAGCGCCGTGTCCCCCTTGGGCGTCTTGGGGGGAAAAAGTTCGATCGACACCACCGGCCGTCCGAGCGCGAGTCGTTCCGCGTAGATGTCCCGGATCAGTCGGATCGGGTTGATCTGGTTATTCGGGGCGGTCACGCCGGTTTCGGAGGGCCGCTCCGCCCGCGTGTGTGTCGGCGACGTCATGCGCTGGGTAGATTCATGCCGCCGGCCGCCGGCGTTGCGTGCCGGCTCCACTCGGGCCGCGCCGGCCGATTGCTGCGAGCGTAGCATCCGGCTTCGCGTTCTGACAAGGAGGCGACGGTTGCGTCTGCGCACCGGTTGCGCTTATAAAGGCGGTCTGCCCGCGCCAGCGACTCAGGAGCCACACCGATCATGAGCACATCCGACAAGCCACGATCAGGTTTCACCCCGTTCGTACCGGAAGAGACCGACCTTCCGGAAATGACGTTCCGCGCCGTCGCGCTGGGCGTGGTGATGGCGCTCATGCTCGGCGCCGCCAACGCGTATCTCGGCATGCGGGTCGGGCTGACCGTCGCGGCCACGTTCCCGGCGGCGGTGGTCGCCATGGCGGCGTTTCGCCTGCGGGGCGGCGGGTCGGTGCTGGAGGAGAACATCTCCCGCACCACCGCCTCGGTCGGCGAGGCGCTGGTCGCCGGTGCGATCTTCACGATACCGGCGTTCATCATCAGCGGTGTCTGGGACGACCTGCGCTATGCGGAGAGCACCGCCATCATGCTGGTCGGCGGTCTGCTGGGAGTGTTGTTCATCATCGTGCTGCGCCGCACGATGGTGGTCGAGGCGGATCTGCCGTTTCCGGAGAGTGTCGCGGCGGCCGAGCTGGTGAAAGCGGGTCAGGGCGGCCAGACCGGCGCCAAGTACGTGTTTCAGGCGATGGGCATCGCCGGCCTCTGGGAACTGGTCAAGAACTCGAACGGCGTGCAGATCGTGTCGAGTTCGGCGACCACCTTCGTCAACCTCGGCCGCTCGACCATCGAGATGCTCGGACAGCAGGTCAGCTACGTCGGCGGTTTCATCCTGCAGTCGCCGGCCGCCTCGCCGGCCCTGGTCGGTGTCGGGTTCATCGTCGGTCCCACGATCGCGTCGACGCTGTTTGCCGGCGCCGTGCTGGGGTGGTTGCTGCTGGTGCCGCTCGGGCTGTTTCTGAACCCCGAGATGGCGGCCGGCGCGACCGACACGCCCGCGCTCATCGAGCTCAGCACGGAGGTCTGGCTGAAGCAGATTCGTCCGCTGGCGGTCGGCACCATGATCGTCGCGGCGTTCTACACGCTCTTCAAGCTGCGGACGGCGCTCATCGAGGGCATCGGCCGCGCGTTCGGCGACATCAGGACGGCGCGCAGCGGCAACGCCGCGGTCACGCGTCTGAACCTGGACATCGACTTCACGAAGGTCGGTCTCGCCATCGCCGTGCTGTCGGTGCCGCTCATGGGGTTGTACTGGTTCTTCAGCCAGAGCGTGCTGGGCGCGCTCGTGCTGACGGTCGTCATGGTCATCCTGGGGTTTCTCTTCGCCGCCGTCGCCGGATACCTGGTGGGGTTGCTGGGCAGCTCCAACAACCCGATCAGCGGACTGACCCTCAGTACGCTGCTCATCGCTGCGATTCTGATGGTGGGAATGGGGGTGACCGGGTCGGCCGGCATCCTCGGCGTGCTCGGCGTGGCCGGGGTCGTCTGCTGCGCCGCCGGTGTCGCCGGAGACATGCTGCAGGATCTGAAGGTCGGTCACATCCTGGGCGGGACCCCCTGGAAGATGGAGGCGGCGGAGATCATCGGCGTCGTGGTCGCGGCGCTGGTGCTGATCGTGCCGATGATGGTGATGGATCGGGTGTACGTGATCGGGAGCGCCGAGTTGCCGGCGCCCCAGGCGGGTCTGATGGCGTTGATGGCAAACGGCATCGTCGGCGGGGACATGGCGTGGCCGCTGGTGATCACCGGGATGTTTCTCGCCTTCGGGCTGATCCTCATCAATTCGCCCTCGCCGATGTTGATCGCGGTCGGCATGTATCTGCCGTTCGAGTCGACCTCGGCCATCTTCGTCGGCGGCCTGATGGCGTGGATGTTGTCGCGTGCGCTGGCCGCCCGCAACGCCGACGAGGCGGCGGTCACGCGCGCCACCAATACCGGCGTGCTGCTGTCCTCCGGGTTCATCGCGGGCGAGGCGTTGATGGCGGTGCTGCTGGCGTTCGTGGTGCTCGGGGGCAGCACGTTGTTCGGTATCGAGCAGGTGCTGCCGTCGTTTGGCCAGAGCGCGCTGCTCGGGGCGCTGGTGTTCATCCTGCTCTATTACCTGCTGGTCAACGTGACGTTGCGGGTCAGCCAGGAGGACAGCAGACCGGACTCTTACGCGGGTCGATGACCTCTTTCGTGGGTTGATGACGACCGGGCTCGACTTCGCGGGTGTCCGCCCGCGCCGGCTGCTCGACTGGCGTGAAGAAGACGGACGCTGCGTGCTGTTGCGTCCGAGTTTCGGGACCAACCGGCTCGTCCGGCGGCTGGCCCGCCTCGTCGGGGACCCGCACTATCGCATCAAGCTCGACGAAATCGGCTCGCTGATCTGGAAGGCGTGTGACGGCCGCACGACGCTGGCCGACATCGTGCGGCGCCTGCGCGCGCGTTTCGGCGAGCGGGTCGAGCCGGCGGACCAGCGGCTGGCCCGGTTCCTGCGGCAGATGCTGAAGGGGAAGATGCTCACCCTGGACCCCGACGCCGGCGGTCCGCGGTAACGATCCGCGCCCGGCGCCTGCGCGGCGTGCACTGACGTCGGAGTGCCGCACGCGGGCGGTCACCGCCCGCGGTAGCGGTTCGAGATCGGCAGCCGCCGGTCGCGGCCGAAGGCGCGCGCCGAGATACGGACCCCGGGCGGCGCCTGACGGCGCTTGTATTCCGAGCGGTCCACCAGCGAGACGACGCGCTCGACCAGCGCCGGGTCGAAGCCCAACTGCACCACTTCCGCGGGACTGCGGTCAGCCTCCACGTAGGCCTCCAGCACCGCGTCGAGTGTGTCGTAGGGCGGCAGGCTGTCGGTGTCGAACTGGTCCGCTCTGAGTTCCGCCGACGGCGCCTTCTCGATGATGCGGGGCGGAATGACCGTGTCGTGCCGGTTGCGCCAGCTGGCGAGTCGATAGACCCAGGTCTTGAACACATCCTTGAGGATGCCGAACCCGCCGGCCATGTCGCCGTAGAGCGTGGCGTAGCCGACGCTCATCTCGCTCTTGTTCCCGGTCGTCAGGACCAGCCATCCGAACTTGTTCGAGAGCGCCATCAGCAGGTTGCCCCTGATGCGCGCCTGCAGATTCTCTTCCGCCACGTTCGGGTCGGCACCGGCGAACGGCCCGGCCAGCGCCCGCTCGTAAGCCTCCGCCAGTTCGACGATCGGCAGCTCGAGCAGCTTGACGCCGAGCCCGTCGGCGAGCTCACGGGCATCCTCCCGGTTCATGTCGGCCGTGAACTTCGAGGGCATGGAGACCGCCGTCAGGGCATCGGGGCCGAGCGCGTCGGCGGCGATGGTCAGCGCCAGGGCCGAATCGATGCCGCCGGAGAGACCGAGCACCGCGTGTTGAAAGCGGTTCTTAAGGACGTAGTCGGCGGTGCCGAGCGTCAGCGCCCGGTAGACCTCGGCGGGCGGGTCGAGCAACGTGCTGACAGCCGGCGCCAGGGCCGTCCGCGGACGCGGCGGCCGGCCGGGCGCCGCCACCGTCTGCACCCGCGGCGGCGGCACGCTCGATGGTTGGCGCCAGCGCGGGTCGTGCAGCCGCCGGCGGGCGGCGCCCCCCGCATCGATGTCCACAATCAGCAGGTCTTCGTCGAACTGCGCGCCGCGTGCGACCACCGCGCCGGTCGGGTCAATCACAAGACTGTGTCCATCGAACACCAGCTCGTCCTGCCCCCCGACGGCGTTGCAAAAGGCGATGAAACAGGCATAGTCCGCCGCCCGCTGCGCCAGCATCCGTTCCCGTTCGATGCCCTTGCCGCGGTGATACGGCGAACCTGAAAGGTTGACCACCAGCGCCGCGCCGCTGCCCACGGCCGCCCACTGTCCGGGGCCGCCCGGATACCAGAGGTCTTCGCATATCGTGACACCGACGCGGACACCCGCCAGGTCGATGACGAGCCCTTCGTCACCGCGCGCGAAGTAGCGCTGTTCGTCGAAGACGCCGTAGTTGGGGAGAAAGTGCTTGCGGTAGGTGGCAGCGACGGCGCCGCCGGCGAGCACCACGGCCGCATTGTGCAGGTCGGTCGACAAGACGGGCAACCCGACGATCGCCACGGTGTCGGTGACGGCCGGGGCCAGCTCGCGAACCAGGTCCGCCGCGCGTACGGCGAGGCCCGGGTTGAGGAGCAGATCCTCCGGCGGGTAGCCGGTAATCGACAGTTCCGGAAAGATCGTCAGGTCGGCGCCCTGATCGACCGCCTCCGCGATTAGCGCGCCGACGCGGGTCGCGTTGGCATCGAGATCGCCGACCGGGAGGTTGCACTGGCAAAGGGCGAGCCGCACCTGTCCACCTTATCACCGGCGGCGCGGTGCGTCGGCGCGAGCCAGCCGCCGCGGCGTGCCTGCGCCTATCGGATAACCGCGGGGGTGGGCAGACTGGCCGCATCGATCCCCAGCGCCGTGGCGATGGCGAGCAGGCTCGCCTGGACGGCGCTGACGTTGCGCGGACCCATGGCCAGGAACTGCTTCTGCGCGGGCAGCAGATCTTCGAGCGCGGCGTCGGCGAACTCGAAGAACGCCGCGCGGGGGACCAGGACCACGTCCCGTTCGAGCACGGGTGTCCGCAGCAGGTTCTCCAACGCGCGCCGCAGCGTGGCGTCGAATCCGTCGTCCGGATGTCCCAGTTCGGCATAGGCCGCGGTGATCAGCGGACGGATGGTGCGATACAGATCAGCGGCGCCGGCCGGGTCGATCGAGGCGACGATCTCGGCGTGGGTGTCGTAGCGGGCGTAGCTGGCGCGGTCGACGGTCAGTCGCGGCGGCTCGCCGCTGGTCACGAAGCGCTGCGTGGGCCGCATCGGCATGAGGTGTCGGGCAGGATTGCGACCGTTCGCCACGTTCTCGACCATCACCACGAACCGGCGCACGAGGTCGTCCGGGATCAGCCAGGCGGCGAAGGCCGGGTGCCTGGTCAGGGCCGACACCAACGCGCGCAACAGTGCATCGCTGTCGTTCAGCGCCGGCAGGTCGATGGCCTCGTCGTCCGGCTCGGGTGCCGGCGGCGGTGGAACGGTCGACGGCGCCGTCGCGGCCGGCGCCGTCGCCTCGGCCGGTGCATCGCCACTCGAGAAGAAGAACCACGCGGCGAGGCCGGCGACGATCAACGTGAGTACGACCCCGACCGCCAGTCCGAAGTACTGACCGCCGGGGCGGAACGGTGAGGCGACAGGTATCACGTCGACACTCCAGTTTCGCGTGGCAAGGCGTACTGCCCATCATAGCAGTCCGGGCCCGAGGACGTCCCGTCACGGGCCGCGCCGAGGGCGGCGGCGCGCGTCATCGGTCTGGAGCGCTGGCGATGGCCCCCGCCGCGGTGGCTTCGAGCGGAGTACTTCCGGAGGGCATGCCGTTTTTTCGCAGGATGTAGGCGACCACTGCCGTGAGTGACTCGTCATCCGGCTTCCGTCCGGCCGGCGGCATGGCCGCCTTGATGTAGTCGAAGAGGTCGCTGGCCGGACGTCCGCCCCACATGCCCCGGAACGCTGCGCCCGCCAGTTCCGGGGTATCCGACGCGCCAGCCAGATCGTGCCTGTGGCAGGACGCGCACACGTCCTGATACGTGGCCTCGCCGGCGCGCGCCTGACTCACCGTGTAGCTGGCCGGCGTCTGACCGCTGGCGACCGCCGGCGACAGGACGAGCAGCGCTCCCGCGATCGGCCAGGACGTCACTCGGTCACCTTGACCGGCTCGGGCGCCGGCGCGCGCGCATCGCCGGTCAGCGACTCGAGCACTTCGGCCGTATGCTCGCCCAGTCCGGGCGGGGGCCGGCGAATCACCGCCGGGGTGCGCGACAGCTTGATGGGGTTGCCCAGTGCGCGTATGGATCCCAGGTCGGGATGGTCGATCTCGACCACCATCTCGCGCGCCGCGAGTTGCGAATCCGCCAGCGCCTCGGCCACCGTGCGCACCTCGCCGCAGGGCACGGCGTGTGTCTGCAGCCGGCCGATCAACTGCGCTCGGGTCAGTGCGGCGACGAGGCGCTGCAGCACCTCCTTGAGCGCCGCGCGGTGCCGCATCCGGTCGGTATTGGTCACGAAGCGGGGGTCGGTCTCGAGCTGCGGTTCGCCGATCGCCTGGCAGAACTGGCGCCAGAGACGCTGGTTGCCGACCGCCACCACGACGAGGCCGTCGCTGGCGGCGACCGTTTCGTAGGGCGTCAGCGAATGATGGTCGTTGCCTTCCCGGCTCAACTCTTCGCCCGTGGCGAAGAACACATTGGCGGGCAGGGCGAGCGTCGAGGTCATCGAATCGAGCAGCGCGATGTCCACATGCTGACCCAGACTGGTCTCGTCGCGGTCGCGCAGCGCCAGCAGGATGCCGTTCATCGCGTACAGACCGGCCAGATAGTCGGTCATGGCGACCCCCACCCGCGTCGGGGGGCCGTCTCGCTGCCCGGTCACGTGCATCACGCCCGATTCCCCCTGGATGACCGCGTCGTAGCCGGGCAGGTTGCGCTTCGGTCCCTGCTGGCCGTACCCGGTGATCGAGCAGAAGACGAGCTGTGGGTGCCACTGCCGCACCGTCTCGTAGTCGAATCCCAGCTTCTTCAGGCTGCCGGGACGGAAATTCTCGATCAGGATGTCCGCGCTGCGGATGAGCCGGCGCAACGTGTCCGCGCCGGCGGTGGTCTTCAGGTCGAGCGCCACGCTCTTCTTGCTACGGTTCAGACCGAGGAAGAACGTGCTGACGCCGTCCTGGAACGGCGCCCAGGCGCGGGTGTCGTCGCCCTGTGACGGTTCCTCGACCTTGATGACCTCGGCGCCCATGTCTCCCAGCATCATCGCGCAGTAGGGGCCGGCCAGGACGCGAGTGAGGTCGATCACGCGTAGACCGTGCAAGGGGGGCATGGCAGGGAGATTATATCGCCGGCTGTCGCGCCCCGGTCCCGGACCGCGGAGCAGCGGCGCAGGCGCCTGCGGCCGGCGGGCGACCCGGGTATACTGAGCACCGCTCCGTGGTTGACACCTTCCTCTTCGACGGGGTGCGGACGCCGTTCGGCCGGCACGCCAGAGCACTGGCCGTCGTGCTCGAAAGGGTCTCGCAGCAGCGTGACGGGCTCCAAACGCCAGTGCGCGACGGGCCGCCATGACCGACGAATCGAGCGACTCGCGCGCGCCGGCCGTCAGACCCCTCCGCTTGCTGGCGCTGGCCGCCATCTACCTCGTCATCGCACACGTGTTGCCGCCTCCGGACGGCATCGACCCGCAGAGCTGGCGTCGCGTGGCGGTGTTCTTCGCCACCATCGGCGGGCTGATGCTGCAGCCGCTGCCCGGGTCGCCCCTGGTCATCGTGGGTGTCGTCGCGATGATGGTGCTGGGCGGTCTGCCGATCGATCGCGCGCTGGACGGCTACTCGGCGCCGACGGTCTGGATGGTGCTCATGGCGATGCTGATGTCGAGGGCGCTCCGCGAGTCGGGCCTGGCGCGGCGCATCGCCCTCTGGTTCATCCGTGCCATCGGCCGCACATCACTCGGACTCGGATATGCGTTGCATCTGACCGACCTCACGCTCGCCACCGGCGTGCCGTCGATCACGGCGCGCTCGGCCAGCATCGTGTTTCCGATTGCGCGCAGCATCAGCAGTCTGTATCAGTCGAATCCAGGTGCGTCGTCGGCCGTTCTGGGCGCGTTTCTGATGACGTGCCTGTATCAGGGCAGCGTGATCTCGTCGGCGATGTTCTTCTACAGCAGCGCGGCGAATCTGTTGCTGGGCGATCTGGCCGGCGAGTACGCGGGGGTGACGATCACCTGGACCAGTTGGTTCATCGCCGGTCTGGGGCCGGGGATCGCGTCCAGCATCGTGGTGCCGTATCTCGTCTACCGCATGATGTCGCCGGAACTCAAGCGGACGCCGGCCGCGTCACAGTTTGCCAGCGAGCAACTGGCGGCGCTGGGGCCCATCCGCGGCCGCGAGGCGATCGTTGGCCTGGTCTTCATCGGTCTGATCGGTTTCTGGGTGGCTTCGTCGTATATCAGTTGGCTGTCGCCGACGGTGGTGGCCTTCCTGGGAATCACCGTGTTGTTCGTCACCCGTGCGCTGAGCTGGGACAGCGCCCTCAACGAGCGCTCGGCGTGGGACGTCTTCGTCTGGTACGGCGGACTGTTGATGATGGGCGGCGTGCTGAACGAGACCGGCGTCACGACCCTCTTCGCGGAATGGTTCGGGTCATGGTTCCCCGGCACGTCCTGGGTGGTCGTCTTCCTGGCGGCGCTGGTCATCTACTACTACGCCCACTACTTCTTTGCCAGCACCACCGCGCACGCGATCGCGATGTATCCCCCGTTCGTGGTACTGCTGATGAGTCTCGGCGCGCCGGCGCCGGTAGTGGCCTACAGCCTGGTGTTCATCAACAACCTGACCGCCGGTCTGACGCACTATGGCACCACGACGTCGCCGGTCATCTTCATCGAAGGTTATGTCACGCTGAAAGACTGGTGGCGTGTCGGATTCTACGCGTCGGTCGCGAATCTTGCGATCGTGCTGACGGTCGGGATGCTGTGGTGGCGGATGCTGGGATTCTGGTAGTCCTGCGGCGCCGCTTTTTGCCGGCGCGCCCCAGGGTGACACGATGACGGTCATGATGCGCCGTGAGGTGGTCCGCGTGCTGACGCTGGCGGCGGTGGTCGGTCTGGCAGGCGCCTGCGGACCCGCTTCCGACGCGGACCGGCTCGATCTGCTGATCACCGGTGGCCGGGTGATGGACCCCGAGAGCGGGCTCGATGCCGTCCGCAACGTCGCGATCCGCGCTGGCGTCATCGTCGAGGTCACCGGCAGGACGCCGCCTGCGCGCGAGACCCTCGACGCCTCGGGGCTGGTCGTGGCGCCCGGCTTCATCGATCTCCACGCCCATGGCCAGGATGCGGAGAGCCGTCGATACCAGGCCCGCGACGGGGTCACGACGGCGCTCGAACTGGAGATCGGCGTCTATCCGGTGGATGCCTGGTACGCGGCGCAGGAGGGGCGCGCGCTGATCAATTTCGGCGCGTCGGTCAGCCATCAGGGAGCGCGCCGCGACGCGTTCGGCGCGCTGATCGCGCAGCGGAACGACGAGGGCACATTCTCGCTGGGACGGGTGGGGACGGACGACGGGTATCTGTACGACGCCGCGTCCGAAGAGGAGCTGCAGCGCCTGACGCGGCTGCTGGAACAGGGTCTCGACCAGGGCGGGCTCGGGGTCGGGTTCGGCATCAGCTACACCCCCGGCGCCAGCCACGAAGAACTCTGGCGCCTGTTCGGCATAGCGGCGGCGCGGCGCGTACCGGTGCATATCCATCTCAGATCGTCCGCCGCATTCAGCGCGGGCGGGGCGATCGCGCCGTTCCAGGAAGTGGTGGCCAACGCCGCCGGCAGCGGCGCCGCCGTGCACATCGTGCACATGAACAGCAGCGCCGGCGAGGCGGCCCCCGCCGCGCTCGCCCTCATCCGCGGGGCGCAGGCGCGCGGCGTGGACGTCACGACCGAGGCCTATCCATACACCGCCAGCGCCAGCCGCATCGAATCGGCCCTGTTCGACAGTTGGGTCGACCGGGCGCCGGAGGAGTACGGACAGCTCCAGTGGGTGGAGACGGGCGAGCGGCTGACCCGCGAGACGTTTCACACCTACCGGGAGCAGGGTGGATGGGTCATCACTCATGGTCGTTCGGAGGCGACGAACGAATGGATCGTGAGCCAGCCGGACGTCATCGCCGCCAGCGACGGCATCCCGTTCAGCGCGGGACGGGCGCATCCGCGCGGCGCCGGCACCTTCGCCCGAATTCTGGGACGCTACGTGCGGGAACGCGGCGTCCTGACGTTGATGGCGGCCCTCCGGAAGATGACGCTGCTGCCGGCCCGCCACCTCGAGACCGTCGTCCCCGCCATGGCGGCCAAGGGCCGGGTCCAGGCCGGCGCCGACGCCGACCTGGCGCTGTTCGATCCGGAGCGGGTGATCGACCGTGCGACGTATGACAATCCGGACCGCTACTCGGACGGTATCGTGCACGTTCTGGTCGCCGGTACCTTCGTCGTGCGCGACGAAGCGCTCGTCGATGGCGCTGCGCCGGGGCGGCCGGTCCGGGCGGCGCTTCGATAGCGGACGCCATTCCGCGGGCGCCGGCATTGGATTGGAGAATGGGGGACGGTGTCAGAGTTTCTGCCTGACGGCCCACGGTCCGTCGTCGCGGTCGAGCCGGTGGTCGATGATGTCCGGACCGCTGTGCGGCGGGCGCTCGACGCGGCCGACTGGCGGCGCGCCGTCCCGCGCGGCGCCGACGTGGCGCTCAAGGTCAATCTCGGCTGGGATCTGTTCATTCCCGGGTCCATCACCTCCCCTCTGGTTGCCGAATCGCTCATCCTGGAGTTGCGCGAGCATGTCGGCGCCATCTACATGGTCGAGGCCGATCAGGTGCTGGAGGATGTCGAGTCGGCGTTTCAACGCAGTGGCATGGCCGCCGTCTGCCGGCGGACCGGGGTCGAGTGGGTCAACATGGAGCACTCGCCGACCGTGACGGTGGCGATGCCCGGTAACGTGGTGTTGAAGGAGGTGCAGGTTCCCCGCATCCTGCGAGACACGGTGCTGATCAGCGTGCCGGTCATGAAGACCCATGCCAGGACGGTGATCACGGGGGCGCTCAAGAACCAGTGGGGCTGCCTGCACAAGATGCGGCACGAATACCACCTGGTGCTCGACGACGCGCTGTCCGACCTCAATCTGGTCGTGCGGCCGGCGCTGTCCGTCATGGATGGCACCGTCGGTCTCGAAGGGAACGGCCCGAAGTCCGGCCGGCCGCGTCTTGCCGATCGGATTCTCTGTTCCTCCGACCCGGTGGCGCTCGATACCGTGCAGGCGATCTGCATGGGGATCGACCCGGCGGCAGTGCCGCATCTGCAGCGCTGCGCCGAGCGGGGCATCGGCGTCACCGACCGTGCCCGCATCGAGGTTCGGGGACTGGCGCCCGAGGCGTCGGTCGTGCCGTTTCTGCCGGCCCGCCACAACACCGTCTCGCTGGTCGAGAACCTGCTGCGCCGCTCCGTGCTGAAGCGGCTCGTCTTCGACACGCCATTCTTTCGGGTCTGTCTGCTGGGCGCCAAGGTCTATTACCGGCTCTGGGCGGCGAGATACGCCAAGGGGTACTGGCGCCGTATCCGCGCTCACGCGGTGTACGGCCCGCAGTGGATCGACGGCTGGACCGGCGTCCCCGATCCCCCGCCGCGACCTCCCCGCACCTGATGCCGACTCCACGGGTGGTGGTCCTCGGCGGCGGACTGTCCGGCATGGCCGCCGCGTACACGGCGGCGCGCGCCGGCTGGGAGCGGGTGACGATCGTCGAGCGGGGACCGGAGCTCGGCGGGCTCGCGGGCACGTTCGAGGCCGGGGGCCGCTTCTATCCGCTCGCCTATCACCATATCCTGCACCGCGACCAGGGATTGCTCTACTTCCTCGATCACATCGGCGCCGCCGCGCGCGTGCGCTGGCGCAAGATCAAGCTGCTGTTCCGGCTGGACGGCAGGCTGTACGACCTGGCCCATCCGGTCGATTTCCTCCGATTCCCGATGAGCGTGGCAGACAAGCTGCGGTTCGCGCGGCTGATGGTGCGTTGTTTCGGCAAGAGCGACTGGAGCGACTGGAACGCGCGGAGCGCCGCCGATCTGATCGACGCCTGGGGCGGGCCGGGCGTGCGGCGCGCCATCTTCGACCCGCTGACGCGGCTCAAGTTCGACCTGCCGTGCGACGAGGTCAGCGGGGCCTGGCTGGGGGCGCGGCTGTATTTTCGCGAGGGCTCGGCGCCGCTCGGGTATATCCCGGGCTGCAACTGGACGAAGGTGCTGTGCGACGGTGTGACCCGGCTGCTCACGCGGCGGTCGGTCGACGTCCGGCTCGGCACGTCGGCCGCGCGGTTGATCCGGACCGGCGATCGCGTGACGGCAGTGGAGCTCGACGACGGCGCGCGGCTGCCGGCCGACCTCGTTGTCAGCACGGTGCCGGCCGAAGTCTACCAGCGGCTGTTGGGCGTGGCGCGGCCAGACCTCGAGGCCATCCGCTATACCGCCGTGGTGTCGGCGATGTTCGCCACCCGCCAGCGGATCACGCCCGAGTTCTACTGGATGAACCTGGCGTCCCTCGATTGCCGGGCGTGCGGCATCTTCACGTTGAACGCGCTCAATCCCACAATCGGGGCGCCGGGGGACACCTGTCTCAATATCATGAGCCATCTGCCGAGCCGCCGCGATGCCTTCTTCGCGCAGAGCGACGAGGAGATCCTCGCTGCGTATCGCGCCGATTTCCGGCGGGTCTTCGGTTTCGATCTCGAGCCGTTCTGGACGCAGGTCAACCGTCTGCCGATGTACTCGCCCGTGTTCCGGCCCGGCTACAGCAACCCGCCCGTCCGAGACACGACCTGCCGCAACGTGTATCTGGCCGGCAACTACCGGACGTTTCCGTCTGTCGCGTCGACCGGAACGGCGTTGCGGTCCGGGGTCGAGGCGGGCGCCGCGATGCTGGCCGACCACGGCGGCCGGTCCGATCTGCCGGAGGCGATCGACCGCTTCCGTCTGAGCGCGATGCCCCGACGGTGATCGTCCGCCGGGAATGGGCGATCAGGGTTCGTGCGTGCCCGCCAGCAGCGCCGCGACCCGGTCGGCGTCGCGTTCGGCGTCGGCTGCGCCGATCGCCAGCAACCGGTCGATGTAGTCCTCCTGAAACATCAGCAGGCTCAGCAGGTCCTGGCTGGCCATCTCCCGCGAGCCGAGGCTGCGCGTCAGGTGACGGAACAAACGCGGCAGGCGAGGCTCGAACTCGCGGGTCAGGTCGCCCAGATCGCGCGACGGCCGAATCACGACCAGCTCGACCGGGCGCAGTCCCTCGCGCTGGCCGGGCGGCAGGCGGCGCACCAGCCGGTTGATGCGCCGCAGATTCCACTCGTCCCGATCGAGATCGTCCAGCAGCATCGTGCGCATGAGCTGCCCGGCAATCAGGGCCGGTTGGGGATGGGCGCCGATCACCGGCGCGTCATCCAGCCCGGTCCGGCCCCGACGGCGATTGGAGATCGCCAGAATTCGCCTGGCGCCAAGGTGGATGGCCGGCGAGCAGGGGGCCGTCATGCGGATGCCGCCATCGCCGTACCACCCGTCATCGAGTCTGACGGCCGGGAAGAACAGCGGCAGCGCGGCCGAGGCCATGATGTGCTCGACCGTGATGCGCGCCTTGCGGCCGTGGCGGTTGGGCCGCTCCCAATCCTCGATATCGGCGCCCTGAACCCAGATGACCGACTGCCCGTTGTCGTAGCGGGTGGTGGTGATGGCCAGGGCACGCAGGCGGCACGCCGCGATGTTGCGGGCGATACCGGGGATCTCGCCGCTGTCCGCCGGTGTGAAACAGTCATGCAGGAACTGACGCAGCGGCGCGGTGTCGAGAAAGCCCTCGACCTGCGGCGCGAGCGATCCGCCGCCGGAGACCAGCTTCAGGCCCCAGCGCAGGACATGGTTGACGAGCGAGCGGTTGTCGACCCGGAACACCTGATCCACACGCTGCCGGCGCCAGAGCTGGGCCAGCCCGTCGATCGCGGCGGTCAACGGACCGCTCTGGGCCGCCAGATACGCGGCGTTGATGGCCCCCGCCGACGTGCCGGTGATGATCGGGAGCTGCAGATCGGGGTGCTGTTTGATGAGGGCGTGCAGGAAACCGACCTGATAGGCGGCCCGGGCGCCGCCGCCGACCAGCACGAGCGCCATATCGCCCGCGACGTGGGCCGTGGGATCCGCTGCAGCCGCGCTGCTCATCGTGAGACCGAATGCCGCCAGTCCGTGGAGAACAACACGGCCCGGAAGGGCTCTGCCTTCCGGGCCGTGTTCCGCAACGTCGCCGGTCGGGTGGCAGACTTCTAGTGCGCGAGGGGATCGGGGCGAATCTGGAATTTCACCAGGTTCCCCTGCGTGCCCTTGCCGCCCTCCGAGTGCCAGACCGCGTTCGTGCCGTAGTCGGCCCAGACCGCGCGCCCCTTCCAGCCGGCGTCCGGGTCGTCGATACGCCCGTCCATGCCGCGCGAGTAGAAGCCCAGCGGATAGGGGACGCGCAGGATCACGTAATCCTCCGTGTCGGGGAGGAATGCGAGCAGCGAATCGGAGGTGCTGCCGGTCGCAATCGGCACATTCTCGCCGAGTCCCAGCGTATTGTGCTGGTCCACCCAGTTGTAATAGTGGAAGTCGGCGCTGCCGTGGCTGGTGACCCCTTTCATCTGGGGGCCGGGGGTGGCGTAGAGCGACCAGCCCTGCGGGCAATGCTGCCCGGTTGCGGTCGGGCCGTTCAGTACGTCGCACTTGCTGCGGTCGAAGCTGGCCAGATGGCCGCTGCCCGAGAGCGCGGTCCAGACGATGCCGTCGGTCGTGATGTCGATGCCGCGGGGGGAATACCCCTGGATTGGCGCCTCCGCGTTCTCGAACGGCGGCTGATAGTACTCGGCGATGCAGGTTTCGGGCGGGTTGTCGCCCAGAGCGAGCCGCACGATCTGACCCGGCACCCCGCCGGACGCCGCCCAGACGACGCTGCGCTCAGTCGGGTCGGGCACGATGCCATACCAGCCGGCGCCCATTTCCTTGTCCCTGGTCGGATCGAGCGCATCGCCGCGGCCGACCCAATCGCTGATTCGGCCGTCGCCGTTGGTGTCGACGATCACCGGGCACCAGCCTTGCGCGGCCTGCGCGTCGCCGGTCTCCTCGAACAGATCGACGTCGAGCCAGCCGATGACGGGACCGACGGAACTCAGATACAGCCGTTCGCTGTCCTCGTACCCGAACTGCAGGTGGTGGGTGTTGAAGCAGGTGTCGATCAGCGTCACGTCGTCATCCGCCGGGTCGTAGTAGGCGACGTGCCGGGCGGCGCGCGACAGCGGATAGTGCTGTGCGAACCGGTTGTCCGACCCTTCCTGGCACCACGCCGGGTTGCCGGGGCCGCGGATCTGGTGCGTCATCCAGATGCGTCCCTGTCCATCCATCATCGGGTTGTGCGGGTTTCCGGGATTGTCCCAGATGAGTTCGTCACCCCAGTAGAGCGACGGTTCCAGGTTCTCGCGGTCGATGTAGGACCTGAAGTCTCCCTCGCCGGGGGTGTCCCGGACCGGAATCTGTATCGCGCGCGCCGCGTTGGTGCGGGGGTCGACCCAGACCAGCTTGTCGTTGGCGAACTCCACGCCGTACACCGGCCCGCCCGCGTTCACTTGCGGGTTGCGCTTGTCGGTGGCGATCTCGTCGTGAACGTATCCGGTCTCGCCGCCCCATTCCCACATCGTCAACACGACGTTGCGCTCCTGCCCCTGTGGCCGCGGCGGAGCCTCGGGCACCTCGCCGGCCATGATGCGGTCGGTCCAGTCGGCATACATCGCCACCGCCCGGTCCGCCCCGAACCGCCGCAGACCGCCGTTCATGCGCGATCCGCGTTGGCCGACGCGGACGCGATGGGCCCAGGCGGCCTCGGTCGAATCGAAGTCGCCGGGATTCAGGATCTCGCGGGTCGCCTGGTTGCCAAGCTGATGACACAACTGGCAGCCCTGCTTCAGTCCGTCGATCCAGGCGGCCTGGGTGCGCATGCCGGGAGAGATGCCGTTGCCGTTCTCGCCGGTGCCGGGGAACGCGCTTTCCGGCGGGACCTCGACGAGCGAGTACCAGTAGTTGGCGGGATAGACCGCGGCCGCCTCGCGCGGCGTCGCGGCGACGACCGCCTGCAGATCCACCGTGGCGCCGGGGCGGGCGGTCACCGGCGCCGAGTCCGTCAGGCCGTAGCCGCGGACCCAGACGTCGTAGCGGGCGGGCGGCAGATCCGGGAGCGTGTAGCGCCCCGCGTCATCCGTCACCACGATCTTGCGGAACCGGGTGTCGAGTTCGTCCGTCTCGGCGATGACCCAGACCCCCGCCTCGGGTCCGTTGGCGCCGCGTACGACGCCGCCGATATCGTCCGCGTCCAGCGCCACCTGCGCGCCGGCGCCGACCCAGGCCAGTCCGGCCGCCAGCAGGACCGCTACCCCCGCCACACCGAATGCTCGATTCAATCGCGTGCTCATCGTTGCCTCCGTGCCCCGCGCTCCCGGAACATCAGGCATTCGTGTTCGCGCAGCGCATCGCGAGCGTTGTATCACTTCCTGTCGGCCGATGCCAGTCCGCGTCCGGCGGCCTGGCGGACTGGCTGCGACGCCAGGGCGGCCGGGGATCAGCGCACCGGCAGGATCGGGGGGCGCCGTTGCCAGAAGCCGGTGGCCTGCTCGAACGCGTGGGCGAGCTGCAGGACCCCGAGATCGTCGTAGGGCCGCCCCACGATCTGGATGCCGACCGGCAACCCGGCGGCGGTGAACCCGCCTGGTACCGAGATGGCCGGCAGTCCGGTGACGCTGATCTGACAGCAGGACTTCATCCAGTCGAGATACGTGGGCAGCGGTTGGCCGTTGATGGCCGTGACGTACGGCAGTTCGACCGGGAACGGCGCCACCTGCGCCACCGGCAGCACGAGGAACTCGTGCGTCTCAAGAAAACGCCGGACCCGATCGTACAGCGCCGCCCGGGCGCGTTCGGCGGCGGCGATGTGCGCGCCGCCGAGGTCGCGGCCGGCTTCGATGTTCCAGACGACGGTGTCCTTGAGCAGCGGCCGATGTCGATCGAGGACGGCGCCGAACGCCAGGTCGTAGAACCAGGCGCGCCACGTGGTGAAGACCTCGTCCGCCCCGGACAGATCGGGCCAGTCGTCGTCCGTGATACAGCCAAGGTCTTCAAAGGTCGCCCGCCGGCCCGAGAACACCGCGGTGACCGCCGGTTCCACCGGCAGCGTCCCGAGGTCGGCCGTCCACCCGATGCGGGTGCCGCTGAAGTCCCGCTCGAGCCGTCCGGCGGTTGTCCCGGGCATGATCCCCAGCGACAACGGCGCCCGCGCATCCGGTCCGGCGATGGCGTCGAAAACGAGCGCGACATCCGCGACGGTGCGGGCCATCGGGCCGTGGATGTCGAACGGAAACCAGGGCGCCGCGCTGGGCCAGCGGGGGACACGACCGGGAGACGAGCGGAATCCGACCACGTTGCAGAAGCTGGCCGGGTTGCGCAGCGATCCGCCCAGATCGCTGCCATCGGCGATCGGTACCATGCCGGCCGCCAGCGCCGCCGCGGCGCCGCCGCTGCTGCCGCCGCAGGTCTTCGTGGGATCGTACGGGTTGCGGGTCGCGCCGAACACCGCGTTGAAGGTCTGCGACCCGGCGCCGAACTCGGGCGTGTTGGTCTTCCCGAGCGTGATGGCTCCGGCGCGGCGCTCGCGTTCGACGATGAGGGCGGTCTCGTCCGGCACATGGTGCTCGAAGGCCAGCGAGCCGAACGTCGTGCGGATGCCGGCGGTGACGAAGAGGTCCTTGTGCGCCACCGGCAATCCGCACAGGGGACCCGGATTCTGCCCGTGCGCCAGCGCGGCGTCGGTGGCGTCCGCCTCCGCCAGTGCCCGCTCCGGCAGCAGGGTGACGATGGCGTTCAGGCCGGGATTGACCTGCTCGATACGCCTCAGGTGGGCCGTCGTGACCTCACGCGCCGAGACCTGCCGCTGGCGGACCAGCGCGGCGAGTTCGCGCGCCGTGCAGTCGCAGAGATCGGAGGAGGACGGCGCCGGCGGCGGCATGCCCGGATTGTACAAGGGCCGGCCGGCTGATTTCACTGGACAGGCTGCAATGCGGCGGGCATCATCGGCAACAATGATGAGACAGGCGTGTGTCGTGGCGTTTGCCGGGGTGCTGGCGTTGGGGGCGCGGCCCGCCGCCAACGACGACTGGCCGCAGTTCCGGGGCGCCGGCGCACGCGGCGTGGTGGACGAGACCGGCCTCCCCGAACGCTGGAGCACCACCGAGAACGTCGCCTGGGTGACGGACATCCCCGGACTGGGGTGGAGTTCGCCGATCGTGGCCGGCGGCGCCGTGTTCCTCACCTCGGTGACCAGCGACGGCGACGTCGAGACCCCACAGGGCGGTCTGTACTACGGCGGAGACCGCAACACCCCGGCGGAGGTGCATCACTGGATGGTCTACGCCGTGGACGCCGCCACCGGCGCGTTGCGCTGGCAGCGCGAGGTGCACCGCGGCGTGCCCGATACGGCGCATCATCTCAAGAACACCTTCGCCTCCGAGACCCCGGTCACCGATGGGGAACGGCTGTACGTCTACTTTGGCAACCTCGGTCTGTATTGCTTCGATCTGGAGGGGCAACTGCTGTGGTCGCGGGAGATCGAACCGAGCAGGACCCGCTACGGGTGGGGGACGGCGGCCTCGCCGGTGCTGCACGACGGACGGCTCTATGTCGTGAACGACAACGACGAGCAGTCCTATCTGCTGGCGCTGAGCGCCGAGACCGGCGCCGAGATCTGGCGCGTCGATCGCGACGAAGGGTCGAACTGGTCCACGCCGTTCGTCTGGGAGCACGACCTGCGCACGGAGCTGGTGACCACCGGCACCGGCAAGGTGCGGTCATACGACCTGCAGGGCACGCTGCTCTGGGAGCTGACCGGGATGTCGTCGATCACCATCCCGACGCCCTTTTCCGAGTTCGGGTTGCTGTACATCGCGTCAGGCTATATCGGCGACCAGATTCGGCCGGTCTTCGCGATCCGGCCCGGGGCCTCCGGTGATATCAGCCTGGCGGCGGGCGAGATGGGCAACGAACATGTCGCCTGGTATCAGCCGCAGGCCGGCCCCTACAATCCGTCGCCCATTCTCTATGGCGACTACTACTACACACTGCTCGACCGCGGGTTCTTCACCGCTCATGACGCCCGGACCGGCGAAGAGGTCTACGGGCGGCAGCGCATCGCGGTCGGGGCGGCGTTCACGGCGTCGCCCTGGGCGTACGACGGCAGGATCTTCGCGCTGAGCGAAGACGGCGACACCTATGTGATCCGCGCGGGGACGGAGTACGAGGTCCTCGGCACCAACGCCCTCGAGGAATTCACGATGGCGACGCCGGCAATCGCCCACCGCAGCCTGTTCATCCGCACGGCGTCGAAGCTCTATCGGATTACGGAGGGGCCTCGGATGCCGTGACCGCCGCGTCCGGATCCAGGGAAAGTCAGGGGGGATAAGCATGCAGTGGAATGGAGGTCGTGCGCTGGCGGCAACGGCCGTGGCGATCGGGCTGGCCGTCGTTGCCGGTTCCGGCCGTTTCGAGGTGCGGGCCCAGACCGACCGCAATGTGACCCAGGCGATGGTCGAGGCCTGGATGACGGAACTCTCGAACTGGGGGCGCTGGGGAGACGACGACCAGTTGGGTGCGCTCAACCTCATCACCCCGGAGAAGCGGGTGCAGGCGGCCGGCCTGGTGCGTGCAGGCGTCTCCGTGTCGCTGTCCCACAACTATCTGACCGAGCGTGCCGAGGATGCGACCTCGCCGTTGGCGCACGAGATGCTGGGGCTCAATCGGCCCGGCCCGTTCGTGAGCGATCGCTTCAACATCGCCTATCACGGCTACGCGCACAGTCATATGGACTCGCTCTGCCACATGGCGCACAACGGGCAGATGTACAACGGGTTCACCCGCGCCGGCGACGTGTCGGAGGACGGCTGCGCGAAGCTGTCGATTCTCGACGTCAAGCAGGGCCTCCTGACCAAGGGGGTCCTGATGGACATCGCGCGTCTGAAGGGGGTCGAGTATCTGGAGCCGGGCACCCCGATCTACGTGGAGGATCTTGAAGCGTGGGAGCGGCAGACCGGCGCCCGCGTCGAGCCGGGCGACATTCTGTTGGTCCGTGCGGGCCGCTGGGCGCGGCGGGCCGAGTTGGGGCCCTGGGCCACCGGGCGCTCGGCGGCCGGGCTGCACGCGTCCGTGGGACCGTGGCTGCGCGAGCGTGACGTCGCGATGATCGGCAGCGATTACACCAACGACGCGCTGCCGTCCGGTGTGGACGGCGTGCCGCAGCCGATTCACCAGTTGGTGCTGGTCGCCATGGGGGTGCGGATCTTCGACAACCTCGACCTCGAAGCCCTGGCCGTCGAGGCGGCCCGTCAGAATCGGTGGGAGTTCATGCTGTCGGCGGCGCCGCTCGCGGTGGAAGGGGGCACCGGGTCGCCGCTGAACCCGATCGCGACGTTCTGAGCGGCCGGCAGCGCCCGCGGCGTCAGCCTATCGCGATAAGTTCGCTGGTGGTGCGGATGTACCAAATGCCGTCAACCAGCGCGGGTGAGGCGAGGGTCCGTGTCCCGATGTCGTTGATGTGCAGCAGCTCGAATTCCGGCCCCGACTTCAGGACGAACGTCTGACCGTTGTCGTTCGTCACGAACAGCTTGTCGTCGACAATGATCGGCGATGCCGAGATCCCTTCCCGCGTTGGACGACCCAGCCGTTCCTGCCACACCGTTTCCCCGGTCCTGGCGTTCAGACAGGTGATGATGCTCGACATGTCGTTGAGCGTATAAAGGTAATCGCCGTACAGGATCGGTGACGGCACGAACGGTGAGCCGCGGGTCGTCTTCCATTCGACGTGCGTGTCGGTGACGTCGCCGCGGCCCCCCGGCCGGATCGCCAGCGTCGGACCGGCGCGGCCCGACGTGCAGAAGACCAGTCCGAGGCCGACGACCGGTGTCGGAATGACCTCGCGCAGCATGCCGTCGCAGCGCCAGAGCTCGTCGCCGGTGAGTGGGTCGTACGATTGCACCTGCTGTTGACTGCTGACGATGAGCTCGTCGTGGTCGCCCACCGAGATGGCGACCGGCGTGCCCCACCCCACCCGGGCCGACCGTGCGGTCTGCCAGCGGGTTTCTCCGGTGCGGGCATCGAGCGCAATGACGAACGCTCCGCCGTTCTGGTCCTGGTAAATGATGACCGTGTCGCGGTACAGCAGCGGCGAGCCGGCCGGACCGTGATAGTTGTCGATACGGCCGAGGTCGCGGTGCCAGACGAGATTGCCGTCGAAGTCGACCGCCATCATGCCGCGGCTGCCGAACGACGCATAGACCCGATCGCCGTCGGTGGTCGGGGTGGCGGACGCCGGCGTGTTCTTGCCGTGATGGCGTTCCGGCCGGCCCGCGGGCGCCTCGGCTTCCCAGAGCAGCGCCCCGTCGGACCGCCGGAAGCAGAGAATCGAAACCTGCTGTCCCCGGTCCCTCGACGTTGTCAGGAAGATTCGATCGCCCCAGACGATCGGCGACGAGTGGCCGCTGCCGGGCACCGCCACCTTCCAGCGCACGTTGGTCGTGTCCGACCAGGTATCCGGATACCCGCTGCCCTCCACCACGCCCTGGCCGGACGGTCCGCGCCAGCGGGACCAGTAGCGCGCGCCATCTCCCTCGGGCGCAACCATGCGGACCCCGACCCCCTGGGCGGGCGCCTCGGGCGCGGTCAGCGCGAGCAGGCAGAGACCCAGGATGACGTGCACGGCCGAGAGGCGCCCCCGGCGGCGACCGGGTCGAGTCATCATGTTGCTGTTCCTAGTGGCTCATCGCGTAGAGCAGGACGTTGATGCCGAGCCCGTAGCCGTCGGGCGAGAACTTCTTGAAGAACAGGGGGTCTTCGCCTTCCCGCTCCCAGGCGTCGGCGACATCGGTGTTGTGGGACATGAGTACGAGGACGCGGCCGTTTTCGTCGGTGATCGCCCGCAGGTGGGCTTCGGCGCTGTCGAGACCGCGCTCGGACGTCGTGCCGCGGTTCCATCCCCAGAACTGGATCGCGGTGATCTGCGGCACCTTCTCGACATAGGACAACGTGCGAAAGACCGGATGATCGAGCGGCAGATCGAAGATCGGATACTCCGTCGGGGGCAGCACCTTCGCGATCTCGGAACTCCAGTGCCGCCAGGCGGGCGTGCCCCAGAAGTCGTCGACCCAGAGGAATCCGCCCTTGAGCAGATACGTACGGAGCTGGTCCGCTTCGGCGCCGCTCAGTCCGATGGTGCCGACGTCGGAGGCCATGAGGAACGGGCAGTTGAACAGCTCGCGGTCCGTCAGTTGGACGACCCAGTGGTTCGGATCGCCCCGGCGGTCCGTGCTCACCGGGGCCATCGTCAGCTCGGAGAAGCGAATCATCAGGTTGATGCCGGCATACGGATAATCGGTCCGCCACCCCATCCCGAGGTCTTCGTATCTGACGCTGGTGTAGGAGAGCTTGCAGAACGCGAAGTCGCGGTCGGGCATCGACGCGGGCGGGTACCGCGGCGCCATCCGGCCTTCGCGGAAATACTGTGCACTGGAGGTTCCCGCGAGCATCGCCAGGCAGGCGATCGCCATGAGCAGAGTGAGTCCGCGAGCGAGACGACGCCGTGGCACAGTCATCGATCCAACTCCGTGGTCCGTATCGGGACAAGGCTACGTCATCTGGGGGCGTGTGGCAAAGACGGTTGTCGGAGCGGCGGTTGCCGCACGATATAATCGCGCCGCTCACCACATGCCGACACTGGCCATCAACGACGAGTTCTACCTGCGCCCGCTTGAAATGCGTCACGCCGAAGAGCTGTTTCGGCTGACCGATCGCAACCGCGCCCACCTGCGTCGCTGGTTGCCGTGGCTGGACGGCGTCCGGATGGTTGAAGACACGCGCGGTTTCATCAGCGCCGCGCTCATCCAGGCGCGCGACAATAACGGTTTTCAGGCGGCGCTCGTGTGGCGTGGCCAGATTGCGGGTGTCATCGGACATCATCGCATCGACTGGCGGAACCGGGCGACCGCGCTGGGGTATTGGGTGGGGGAGGAATTCCAGGGACAGGGGCTCGTCACGGCGGCGTGCCGCCGTCTCGTTGCCTACGGCTTCGGTGTGATGGGGTTGCATCGCATCGAGATACGCTGCGCCGTTGACAATCATCGCAGCCGCGCCGTGCCGCAGCGTCTGGGGTTCCGCCTCGAAGGACAGATCCGGGACGCGGAGTGGCTGTACGATCACTGGGTCGATCACTCGGTCTATGCCGCCCTGGCGACCGACCCCGACTACCGTTGAAGGAGCCTGACCCCGGATGATACGACGCAAACGGCTTATCGTCATCCTCGGCGCCGGCGTGGCGGTCGTGCTGGTCCGGGCCGCGGGAGTCGCGCTTCTGGCCCAGGACTGGCCCCAGTTTCTCGGTCCGACGCGCAACGGCACGTACTCCGGCGTGCAGCTTGCGGACACGTGGCCGGCGGGCGGGCCGGCGCGGCTGTGGCAGCGGCCGGTCGGCGCGGGGTTCGCCGGTCCGGCGGTGGTGGGCGACCACGTCATCCTGTTCCACCGGGTCGGGGCCAGCGAAGTGGTCGAGGCGCTGTCGGTCGAGTCGGGAGCGACCCTCTGGCGCTACGACTACACGACGACGTACCGCGACGACTTCGGATTCGACGAAGGACCGCGCTCAGTGCCGGTCGTCGCCGACGGCCGGGTCTACGTATTCGGCGCTCAGGGCCAACTGCACGCCGTGGACCTCGAGACGGGTGAGGGGGTCTGGAGCCTGGACACCCACGAGCGCTACGCCGTCGCCAAGGGCTTCTTTGGCGCCGCCGGCTCGCCGCTGGTCGAGGACGGGCGGCTGATCGCCAACGTGGGCGGGCGGCGCGGCGGTATCGTGGCGTTCGACGCGCGGACCGGCGCCGAACTCTGGACCGCAACGACCGACGAGGCGAGCTATTCGTCGCCGGTGGGCGCCACCTTCGGCGGGCGCCGGCACGCGCTCTTCTTCACGCGGAACGGGCTGGTCGGTCTCGACCCCGAATCGGGCGCCGTCCTGTTCGAGCGCCGCTGGCGGTCGCGGTTGGGCGCGTCGGTCAACGCGGCGACACCGCTGGTGGTCGGCGAGCGAATCTTCATCTCCTCCAGCTACGGCACCGGCGCCGCGCTGTTCCGGGTCGAGGGGTCGGCGCTGGTCGAGGAGTGGGCCGGGGACGACAGCATGACGAATCACTACGCCACCGCCGTGGTGCGCGACGGCGTGCTGTACGGCTACCACGGCCGCCAGGAGTACGGACCGAGCCTGCGCGCGGTCGACCTGCGGACCGGCGAGGTGCGCTGGAGCGAGGAGCGCTTCGGCGCCGGATCGATCACCCTCGCCGGGGGCCGTCTCGTGATTCTGCGCGAATCGGGTGAGTTGTTGCTGGCGGAGGCCTCGCCCGACGGGTTCCGGCCGCTCGCCGCGGCCGCGATCCTCCCCGGCGTCGTGCGGGCCTATCCGGCCCTGGCCGACGGCCGTCTGTATGCGCGCAACGGCGACACGCTGGTCGCGATCGATCTGCGCTAGCGCGAGATGCCGGGGCCGCGCGCGTCCGGTCGCCGGGCTGCTGCGCCGGTCGTCTGCCGCGGGACGCGCATCACGGACGGTCAGCCGACGTTGACCCGCGCGAAACGCGGCGCGCGTTTTTCGAGATACGAGTCGACCCCTTCCTTGAAGTCGGCGTCCCGCAGGCTGTGTTCCATCAGCGCCATCGATTCCTGCAAGGCGTCACCGAACGGCGCGTCGAGATGCTTGTAGACCTGATGTTTCATGGTCTGCAGCGACTTCGGCGCGGCGGTGGCCGCCATCGCGGTCAGATACTCGCGGGCGTAACTCAGGAGGCGGTCGTGTTCGACCATGCGGTTCACCACGCCGAGCCGCTCCGCTTCCGCGCCATCGAACTTGCGCCCGGTGAGCAGGATGTCCAGGGCGCGCGCCGGCCCGATCAGACGCGGCAGGATCCAACTGACCCCATGTTCGGCCACCAGCCCCCGCTGCGCGAACGCCGTGGTAAAGAGGGCGCGGTCCGAGGCGAAGCGGATGTCGCACAGCATCGCGATGACGAAGCCCAGACCGGCGCACGGTCCGTTGACGGCCGCGACGATTGGCTTGCGGACCGCTAGCAGATAAGCGTGCCCCTGTCGGTAGCCCTCGCCGAGCATGTTGTAATCACCCGGTTTCTCGCCCGCTTCGAACGCGACCGACGATCGGGTCTTGCCCTGCGAGGTGGCTTGCAGACGCGCCATGTCGGCGCCCGCGCAGAACCCGCGGCCGGCGCCGGTCAGCAGGATCGCCACCGCCCGTTCGTCCGCCTCGGCGGCCGCCACCGCCTGCTGCAGTTCGGCCAGCATCTGCCCGGTCAGGGCGTTGAGCCGGTCCGGGCGGTTCAGGGTGATCGTCGCGATCGGTTCGTCGACGGCGTACTGGATGGTGTCGTAGGCCGGCACAGGTCCTCCTGTTTGGTGTTTGATGTCAGATGCGGCGCGGCGGTTCGCGGCCGGCGGGCGCTGGTATGATCGCCGTCCGGTCATGAGCGCACCCGCGTCTCAAATGCTACCTCAGTCTCCGCGCGCCGAACGCCGGCTCCTTGGCACCTTCGGCGGTGTCTTCACCCCCAGTGTCCTCACGATTCTCGGCATCATCCTGTTCCGGCGTCTGGGCTACGTCGTCGGCGCCGCCGGGCTGCTGCCGGCGCTGGGGATGCTGGCGCTGGCCACCGCGATCTCGGTGAACACCAGCATGTCGCTCTCGGCGATCGCGACCAACCGCAAGGTCGGCGGCGGCGGCGACTACTACCTGATCTCGCGCAGTCTGGGGGTCGAGTATGGCGGTGCGCTCGGCGTGCTGCTGTTTCTGGCCCAGGCCGTGTCGGTCGCCTTCTACTGTGTGGGGTTCGGCGAGGCGGTGGCGGCCATCGCCGGCGGCTCCGATCTGCTCGTGCGCGTGACTGCCTCGATCGCGGCGGTCGCGCTGTTCGCGCTGGCCTATGCCGGGGCCGATCTGGCCACCCGTCTGCAGTACCTGATCATGGCGCTGCTGGTCGCCGCGCTGGCCTCGTTCTTCCTCGGAGCCCATGCCGCCTGGGACCCGGACCTGCTGCGATCGAGTCTGCTACCGCGGCCGGATGCCGAACCGCAGCCGTTCTGGCTGCTGTTCGCTATTTTCTTCCCGGCGGTCACCGGCTTCACGCAGGGCGTGAGCATGTCCGGCGACCTCAAGGACGCGTCGCGCAGTCTCCCGCGCGGGACGTTTCTGGCGGTGGGACTGTCGACCGTGATCTACGGGGCGGCGATCGTCATGTTCGCGGCGGCCCGGCCGCTAGGCGATCTGGCCGCCGACTACGAGGGCATGTCGCGCGTGGCGCAGGTGCCCTGGTTGATCGACGCCGGCGTGCTGTCGGCCACCCTCTCGTCGGCCCTGGCGTCGTTTCTCGGTGCGCCGAGGATTCTCCAGGCGCTCGCCAGTGACAAACTGTTTAAGGGACTGGGGCCGTTCGCGGTCGTCGACGCGCGCACCGGCAATCCGCGCCGGGCGGTCATCCTGACCGGGATCATCGCGATGGCGACCATTGCCGCCGGTGACCTGAACGCCATCGCGGCGGTCGTGTCGATGTTCTTCCTGATTTCCTACGGGTTGCTGAACTACGCCACGTACGTGGAAGCGCACGGCGCCGGACCGTCGTTCCGGCCGCGGTTCCGGTTCTACGACGCACGGGCCAGCCTGCTGGGCACGTGCCTGTGCGGCATCGTGATGCTGCTGATGGACCCGATGGCGACCGCCGTCGCGGTGGCGCTGTTGTTCGCCGGATACCAGTACCTGCGCTGGACGGCGGTCCCCACGCGCTGGCGTGACAGCCGGCGCGCCTACCGCTATCGGCAGGTCAAGGACGGTCTGCGCGAACTCGCCGGGCAGGAGGAGTCTCCCGTCGACTGGCAGCCCCAGATCCTGCTGTTCACCGAAACCGCCGAGCGGCGTTCCCGGGTGCTGGCGCTGGCGTCCTGGATCAGCGGCGGGACCGGGATGGTGACGGCGGTGCAGTTGATCGAAGGACAGAGCGGCTCGGAGACGGCGCGCTCGCAACAGCGCGCCGCGGAGCGGCAGTTGCGCGCGGCGCTCGAGGCGGATGACCTCGACGCGTTTCCGCTGGTCGTCGTGGCGCCGGACCTGGAGTCGGCGTCGATGACGCTGCTGCAGGCGTGGGGCGTTGGCCCGGTGCGCGCCAACACGGTGGCGCTCAACTGGCTGGAGCATCACAACGAACCGGTGTCACGGCGATACGCCAGGGTACTGCAGCGCGTGATGCGGCTCAGGCATAACGTCGTGGTCTTCGATGCCGCCGAGACCGACTGGGTGCGGCTGGAGCAGACAAAGCCACACCGGCGGCGCATCGACGTCTGGTGGTTCGATGACGACTCGTCCCGTCTGGCGCTGCTGTTCGCACACCTGATGACCCGCACCGACGACTGGGACGATGCGACAATCCGCCTGCTCGTGCCGGCTCCGGCCGACAGCGGCCGCAAGGTCGCCGCCAACCTCGCCCAGCGGCTCGAGGACCGGCGCATCGACGCTGAGATCGTGCCGGTCGCCGACGCCGATCGGACCGCGGTCGTCGCACAGTCTCGCGATGCCGCAATCGTGCTTTTGCCGTTGCGGGTCGAGGGCATGCAGTTGCTCGACCCGTTCGGAGACCCGGTGGAGGAGATCTTGCGCCCGCTGCCGCTGGTGACGCTCGTCGCCGCCGCGCAGGACATCCTGCTCCGTACCGACGGCGAGGATCTGCTGCCCCCGGGCGGGCAGACGTGATCAGGGAAAGACGCCCATTGACAGGTACGATCGCGCCACCTTGTTGATGGCGTTCACCATGGCGGCCATGCGCATCGAGCGTATCTCAGGTCTGCGGAGCAGTGTGTCGCGAATCTCGCCGTAGGCGACCGCCATGATCTCTTCAAGTCCGGAGTTCACGACGGTCAACTCGTCTGCGCCGCGAATGACGGCTCGACGCTCGTCGGCGCTGATCGTCGTGCCGGTCGCAGACTCGATCGTCGCGAGCAGGCGGCCGTATGCGCTTTCCTGATAGCGCTTCTCGAGCCGGCCGAAGCCGACGTGCGAGAGGTTCTTGAGCCACTCGAAGTACGACACGATCACGCCGCCCGCGTTGGCGTAGATGTCGGGGACGACGAGGATGCCCCTGGCGTGAAGAATCTCGTCGGCCTCGGGGGTGGTCGGTCCGTTGGCGCCCTCCACCACGATGCGGGCACGGATTCGATCTGCGTTGCTGGCGGTGATCTGACCTTCCAGGGCGGCCGGAATCAGGACGTCGCAGTCGAGTTCCAGCACATCGGCTGAACGGGGCAGCGTGTCGGCGCCCGCGAAGTGCAGCAGCGAGCCGGTGGCGTCGCGGTGCTGCTTGACCTGTTCCAGGTCGAACCCCCCGGGGGCGGCGATGGCGCCGTCGCGCTCGGCGAGGCCCACGATGCGTGCGCCCGCCTCTTCGCAGAACCGCGCCACCCAGTACCCGACCTTGCCGAACCCCTGCACCACGACACGCTTGCCTTCGATACCGGAGGTGAGTCCGAGCCGCTGCATGTCCGCGGTGTGTGCACAGACTTCCCGCAGTGCGTAGAAGACCCCGCGGCCGGTCGCCTCGGTCCGTCCATGAATGCCGCCCTCGTCTACCGGTTTGCCCGTCACGCAGCCGAGAGCGTCGATCTGGTTCGGACGAAGCTGCACGTAGGTGTCGGCGATCCAGGCCATTTCGCGGCTCCCGGTCCCGAAGTCCGGCGCCGGTACGTCGAGGGCGGGGCCAATGAAATTCTTCTTCACGAGCTCGTGCGTGTAGCGCCGGGTCAGCCGTTCGATCTCGTCATCCGTGCAGGTGCTGGTGTCGATCTGCACCGCGCCCTTCGCGCCCCCGAATGGGACATCCACGATCGCACACTTGAACGTCATGAGCGTGGCCAGGGCCGTGACCTCGTCCTGGTTGACCTGCGGGCTGTAGCGGATGCCGCCCTTCAGCGGCAGCCGGTGATGACTGTGCTCGGCCCGCCAGGCCCGGATGACGTCGATGCTCCCGTTGGCGCGGCGCAGCGGGAACTCCATGAGATAGACCGCGTTGCAGCGCTTGATCTGGTCCAGCAGACCGGGGGGATAGTCGCCGAAGGCGGCGGCAAGATCGAAGGTGCGGGAAACGTTGGCGTAGAAGCTCGGCCGCGTCGCGGTCATGGCGTGTCCGGATGGTCCGCTCGAGCGATGGTCGCCCGGCGCGGACGTCCGCGCCGGCGCCTGCGTCACGCGTCCGACGCCGGTTTGGCGTTGCGCGTGTGGACCGACGGTCGAGCGGACTGCGTCAGGGCAGCGTATAGGCGAGCAGCGTGCCCGACTGGCCGCCGCCGCTGGTGGCCACCACGATGTACTGCTGGCCGTCCACCGCGTAGGTCATGGGTGATCCGGACTGCGGAGCGGTCATGTACACGGCCCCCACCTCGGCGCCCGTCGCCTTGTCGTAGGCGCGCAGCATCGCACCGGTGTCACCCGTGTCCGTGGTGTAGCTCCCCGATTCTCCGGCGATGACCAGATTCTTCGTGACCAGCACGCCGACGCGACCCGGCCACCCGGTTCGCCCGATGTCCTGACCACCGAGCAGCGGGTGGTTGCGGATGTTGTCGGGGGCCTCGCCGTGCGGAATCTGCCAGGCGATCTCGCCGACATTCATGTCGATGGCGGTGATCCGGCCCCAGGGCGGCTTGATCATCGGGAAGCCGTCGATACTGGTCGATGCGTCCCGGAAGCCGACCCCATCGGGCCGGCCGCGAATGAAGTCCATGTCTGAGCGATCCGGGTCGTTGACCAGCCCGAGCGCCCCGATCTGGGTCTTCGTGTAGATGTAGAAGAACCCCGTTTCGGGGTCGGCCGCTCCGCCGGGCCAGTTCACCCCGCCCGTCGAGTTCGGAACCTGCAGAGTGCCCAGCATGTCGGGCCGCGCCACGGTCGGCGGGTCGTACAGCCATCCGATCGTGTGTCTGCCGTAGATCTCCCCGGCGCGTTGCCGCAACTCGGGCGTGTAGTCGACAAGGAGATCCTCGTTCAGGTCGATCTCGTCGACCGGCGGCGGTTTGCTCGGAATCGGCTGGGTCGGCGCATACCACTCGCCCGGCACGTCACCCGCCTGGACCGGCACCTCCGGTATCGGCCAGATCGGTTCGCCGGTCTGGCGGTCGAGAACGAACATGTAGGTCTGCTTCGTGGGCAGGATGAGCGCCTTGATGTCGCGCCCGTCGACGGTGATGTCCAGCAGCACCGCGGCCGCCGGCAGGTCCCAGTCCCAGATGTCGTGGTGCACCGTCTGGTAGTGCCAGACCCGCTCGCCGGTATCCAGATCGACCGCCACGATGCTGCCGGAGAAGAGATTGTCGCCGGGACGATGACCGCCGTAGTAGTCACCGGTCGGCGCCTCGATCGGCAGATAGGCCATGTTCAACTCGGGGTCGATGGTCATCTGGGACCAGACCCCGGTGTTGCCGGTGTAGCGCCAGGACCCGTCGCCCCAGGTGTCGTTGCCGAATTCGTCGCCGTTCGGAATGGTATGGAAGATCCACTTGCGTTCGCCGCTCCTGACGTCGAAGCCCCGGATATAGCCCTTGACGTTGGTGCGCGACGGCGGCGCTCCGCCGGGCAGATGCGCCGCCCCGACGATGATCGTGTTGCCGGCCACGATCGGCGCGGCGTGCAGTCCGATCTCGGAGGTCGGCTCGAGGTCCTGGTCGATATTCTGTTTCAGGTCGAGGATGCCGCCGTCACCGAAACCCTCCATGCGATGCCCCGTGAGCGCATTCAGGGCGACGAGTTGGTACCCGGGGGTGACATACAGGATGACGCCGTCCGCCCCGTCGTTCCAGTAGGTCAGTCCGCGGCCGGACAGCCGGCGCGGTGCGGTCGATCCACGTTCTCCTTCGTCGACCCGATGCATCCAGAGCAGCTCGCCGGTCTCCGGATCGAGCGCGACCGCGGCGCGTCTGGACCCGGCGGTGACGTAGAGGATGCCGTTCACCATCAGGGGGGTCGACTGGTAGTTGTTCTCCGGCCGCGGGCCGAGGTTGTCCGTGTTGAACCGCCAGGCCAGCTCCAGATCGCTGAAGTTGTCGGCCGCGATCTGATCGAGCGGCGAGTAGCGGTCGTGGGACAGGTTGCCTCCATAGGAGGGCCACTCGCCGTTGGCGGTCGAGGGCTCCTGGGCGGCGACGGATCCCGCGACGCACAGCAGCGCCGCGGTCAGGCAGGTCGGTATCGGCAGCACTCTCATGACATCGGTCCTCTTCGGTCTGCGGCGCCGTGCGAACCTGCACGAATGCACCTGAACGAGCGCGTGCGTGGTCTCGGCGGCGCGATGCAGACAGCATCATACCAGCCCGTGGCAAAACCCCCGTGGCATTCGCCCGGTGGGTCGTGATGCAGATCAGGGTTCACGAGGCCCGCATCACGCCCAGCAGATCCGGCAGCGTGGGCCGCTTGCCATGCATGAGCAGCGCATAGCGGAAGATCTTGGCGGCCAGCCAGCCGGACGCCGCGATGCCGAGGACCAGCAGGCCGATACCCAACCAGATCTCCCAGAGCGGGGGCGGCAGTACGTTGATGCGGGCCAGCATGACCAGCGGGGTGAACGGCGGCAGCAGACTTAGCACCCGCGCCGCCGTGGTGGCCGGGTTCGCGACGACGTAGAAGCTCGACATCAGGGCCACGACCAGCGGCAGGATGGCAGCGAGCATCGATTGTGCCAGTTCTTCGGTGCTGGTGCAGGTGGCGGCGATGGCGGCGAACAGGATCGAGTACAGGAAGTAGCCGAGCGTGAAGAAAATGGAGTAGTAGCCGATCAACTGCAGGTTCAGCACCGCGCTCAGATCGACGCCGCCGAGGTCGGCGGACAGCGACAGCATCGGCAGCGCGTAGAGCAGGCCGACCAAGGCCGCGCCGACCCAGACGGCGAGTTGCGTCAGTCCGGACCCGAGCACGCCCAGAATCTTCCCGGTCATGAACTCGGCGGCGGTGACGGCGCCGAGGATGACCTCGATCAGCCGCGACGCCTTCTCTTCGACGATCGCCATCGCCATGCCCTGTCCGTTGATCATGATCGCCATGTAGAGCAGCATCGCCAGGGCGAGCGTACTCAAGAACGCGAGCTCGAAACCGCCCTCGGACTCTCCCTCGTCCGATACGGTGACCGTGTCCAGCGAGGAGCGCTGCAATGCCCGCACCTGCGCGACATCGACCCCGGTGTCGACGAGCAGGCGCTCGAGGACCGCCGCTTCCACGGCTCGCTCCAGCTCTCCCATCACGGTCGGGTTGCCGGTCTCGCGCGCGTAGTAACGGCCGCGGGCGACGATGTCGGGGTCCGGGCGCAGCAGCAGGTAGCCGTCGATCTGCCCCTCCCGGACGCCGGCGGTGAACGGCGCCCTCGATGCGTCCGACTCATCCGGCACCGTGGTCTGTCTGGTGACCGTGATGCGCGGCAGGTCGATGCGGCCGAGATGTTCCCCCACCGCGGCGGCCAGCCCGGTCTCGGCGTCGACCACCGCGATCCTCAGCTCGTCCGTGCCCGTGTTCGAGAAGAGGATGGGCATGACGAGCATGTAGCCGGCCATGAGCGCCGGCACCAGGATCGTCATGAAGATGAAGGCGCGGCTGCGGACCCGGGCGAGATACTCGCGGCGGGCGATCTTCAGCACCTGGTTCAGATTCATCGTGCGGCCACCTCCGCTGCGCCCGCCCCGTGGCGGCCCACCTTCTCCAGGTAGATCTCTTCGATGTGGGGATGCTCCAAGCGCACGCTCTGGACGCTGACCCGGTCGAGCACGGCGCGGATCACCGCCTGTGCGTCGGTCTCCGGCGCCAGTTCGAGCCGCGCTTCGTGACCGGTGTCTTCGCATCGGCGAACCCCGTCGAGATCGGCGAGGGCGCCGGCGGCGCCGCGGTACTCGACGGACACGGTGTTGCGGCCGTATCCGGCCTTGATCTCCGCCAGATTGCCGGCGAGCACCGGTCGTCCCTGGTGAATGAGGCAGATCGACTCGCACAGCGCTTCCACCTGCTCCATCCGGTGCGTCGACAGGATGACGGTGGCGCCGCGCGCCCGCTGTTCCAGAATCAACTCCCGGAGCAGTTTCGTGTTGACCGGGTCGAGCCCGGAGAACGGCTCGTCCAGCACGATCAGTTCCGGGTCGTGCAGGACCGCCGCCGCGAACTGGACCTTCTGCTGCATGCCTTTCGACAGCTCGCCCGTCAGGGAGTGCGTGTTGGCGGCCAAACCGATCCGTTCGAGCCAGGCGCCTGCCCGGCGGTGCGATTCCGACTGGTCGAGATCGCGGATGGACGCCAGGAACGCGAGCTGTTCGCCGACCTTCATCTTGGGGTAGAGTCCGCGTTCCTCGGGCAGGTAGCCGACGCGGCCGCGCACCGCCAGCGGGTCGCGCGACCCGAGCAGCTCGATCGTTCCGCCGTCAGGCACGTAGATGCCCAGCGCGGTGCGGATCGTCGTGGTCTTGCCGGAGCCGTTCGGACCAAGCAGTCCGAAAATGGTCCCCGACGGCACCGTGAGGTCGAGCCGGTCCACGGCGGTCGTCGCGGCGAACCGCTTTACCAGTTGGCGGCATTGGAGCGAGTGGGTGTCCGAATCGGGGGTCATGGCGGTAGTGTGTCGACCTGACGATTCTACGCCCTGTGCCCCGTTGCATTCGAGGTTCCCGATGCGGCGACGAAAACATGTACGCTAGCAGGCCGTGAAACTCTACGCGCTCAGCGACTTGCATCTCGGCTACCGGGTCAACCGCGAGGCGCTCGAGACATGGCGCGCGCGGCCCGACGACTGGCTGATTCTCGCCGGTGACGTCGGCGAGACCGAGCGTCACCTCGAACTGGGTCTGGGCGCCGCCGTCGAGCGCTTCGCGAAGGTGTTCTGGACGCCGGGCAACCACGAGCTCTGGAGTCGCCGGGAGGACGCGGTGCGGGGTGTCGCCAGATACGAGGCGGCAGTGGAGGTGTGCCGGCGATTCGGGGTCCTGACTCCCGAAGATCCCTACACCCTCTGGCCGCGCGAGCCGCGGCGCCTGATCGCGCCGCTGTTCGTGCTGTACGACTACAGCTTCCGCCCGCACACGATCGACGAGCGCGACGCGGTCGCCTGGGCCGGGGCGGAGGGTGTGCGCAGCGCCGACGAGCAGTACCTGGCGCCGGATCCCTATACGACGCGGACGGCTTGGTGTCACGCGCGAGTGGAGCAGACCGAACGTCGGCTGGCGGCGGCGCGCCATCCGCTGATTCTGGTGAACCACTTTCCGTTGAGACACGATCTCGTGCGGGTGCCACGCATTCCCCGCTTCTCGATCTGGTGCGGCACCCGGCGCACCGAGCAGTGGCACACCCGTTTCGGGGCGCAGGTCGTCGTGACCGGACACCTCCACGTCCGCACCACCGACTGGATCGACGGGGTGCGTTTCGAAGAGGTCTCGCTGGGCTATCCGAAACACTGGCGCCGCGAGCGCGGCATCGACGGCTATCTGCGGGAGATCCTGCCGGGGCCGCCGGCGTCGCACCGGACGCACGGTCCGGTGTTCCATCGCTGATGACGCGCCGCGCCCGACGTCGGTCGCGGTCCGCCGCCGGCGGTTCAGCAGGGGCGGACCGCCTCGAACGCGACGATCCGGATCGGTTCACCGCGGTTGCGTTCCACGGCGGTCGCCGCGAGGTGCCGCCCGCCGGGCGTGTGCAGGCCGAACTGCCAGCGCGCCGGTGTGTCGCGCAGGGTGCCGGTGAACCGGATGCGGACATCGTCCGGCGTCGCCGGCGGCAGGTCGAATGAAAAATCGGCCAGCCGAATCGCCAGACCGAGACCGCGCGCCTTGATGTACGACTCCTTGAGGGTCCAGTATTCCAGGAACCGCCGCGCACGGTCCGGCGGCGCGACCGCGCGCAGGGCCTGCGCCTCCAGCGGCGCGAAATAGCGATTCGCCAGGGCCAGCCAGGCACCTGTGCGGGAGCGGGACTCGACGTCGACCCCGACCTTGCGGTCACGACTCACCAGGCAGGCGACCATCCCGGGCGTGTGCGAGAGATTGAACCGCAGCGGCGAGGCGGACGCGTCGATCTCCGGTCGTCCGTAGTCGTTGCACCGGAATCGCCAGGCGTCCGGCGGGACAGCCGCATAGCGCGACAGCGTCGTGCGGACGAGGATCCGGCTGACGAGGCAGAGCCGTCGATCGCGGGCGAACCGGAAGCGGTCGATCTTCCGGCGCTCGTCGTCGGTCAGCAGGTCGCGGCCGCGGCGCAGTCCGTCCGGGTCGTCGACGCGGTCAGCGCGGGTCCACCACAGATGCGCCTCACGATCGGGCAGCGTCATCACTCGCGTCGCGCCTGCTTCCGGCATCCTGCGACCATCGTCGCGCGGCGGCGCAGGCTCCTACCGGTCTTTCAGGTGCTTCGTGACCGCGACCGGCTGGACATCCCGGGGGGTCGCCGATCGGGCCGCGGGGGCCGCTGACCTGCGCCAGACGAGCACCTTCCACAGTTTCAGGATATCGACGAGCGTGCGCGCCACGCGCGGCAGGTTGAAGAACTGCGACTGTCCGCAGACCCGGTGATAGTGGTGCACCGGCGTTTCGACGATGCGGCCACCGGCGTCCTGGGCCTTCTTCATCAGCTCGAGACAGATGACGCCGCTGTCCTTCTCCAGGTGCAGCCGCTGCAGGAAGGTGCGGCGTATCAGCCGGAAGTCGCAGTCGACGTCGCGGATGCGCAGTCCGAACAGCAGCTTGACCGTGTGGTGATAGAGCCGGCCGATGATGATCCGGTGCAGCGGGTCTGACCGGCTGATCTTGTAGCCGTTGACCAGGTCGACGTCCGGGGTCATGCGGGCCCACAGGTCCGCGAGTTCACGCGGGTCATACTGGGCGTCGCCGTCCGTGTAGAAGACGAAGTCTTTCGTCGCCGAGGCGAAGCCGGTCCTCAAGGCTGCGCCGTATCCGCGATTCTGCGGATGCGTGACCACTCTGAGCGCAGGACACATGCGTGACAGCTCGTCGAGCACGTCGGCGGTGGCGTCCTGGCTGCCGTCGTTGACCACCACGACCTCGAAGTCGTCGGTCAACGCGCGCGCGGTCGTCACCGCACAGATCACCATGCTGGGAATGGTGCCGGCATCGTTGTACGCGGGGAAGAAGATGGTGAGACCGCCGGACGCGGCCGGGGACACGCTCATGATCAGGTTCGCAAACGTACCACCGGCAGGTCCAGCATCGCAAGCTGCTTGTCAGCCGCCGGGAACGGTCGGCCGCATCGGGCGGCGGTCAGCCAGTCACTGCAAGGTCACGAGTTGCACGTCGAAGACGAGGGTCGCATTCGGTGGAATCAGGCTCCGTCTCGTCGAGCCGTACGCCAGCTCGGGGGGAACGATGAGACGCCGTTCTCCCTCCTCGCGCATCCCGACCAGCCCCTGGTCCCAGCCGGGGATCACCTGGCCGGTGCCGAGCACGAAGGTGAAGCCGGTGGCGGGGCCCACTTCGAATCGCAGCCCCTTGTTGTCGACCTGGTCTTCATCATAGAGCCAGCCGGCGTATCGGACGGTCAGGGTGTCGCCATTGACGGCCTCCGGGCCGGTGCCGATCTTGAGATCGATGATCTGGAATGGCGCGCTGTCGGTGGTCAATGCCCGCAGGCCGGTGAGTTCGACGTCATAGACGAGCGGTGTATCCGGCGGTACGTTGTCCGAGCCGGTCGACCCGAACGCCAGGTGGGGAGGGATGTTCAGCCGACGCAACCCGCCCACGCTCATTCCGACCAGTCCCTGATCGAACCCGTCAATCACCTGACCCGCGCCCAGGACAAACGTCTGATCGCTCGCGGAGTCGATCCGCTGGCCCTTGTTGTCGGTTTCACCCGAGTCGTGCAGCCACCCCGTGTAGTTGATTGTGAGCACGTCCCCGACCGCCGACAGGGGGCCGGTTCCGCGGCGCAGGTCCGTGAACGTGAAGAACACGTTCCCGACCGGTGCAAACGGATTCTGCCGTTCGCCGCATCCCGCCAGCCCGCTGGCCAGCGCCAGCACGCAGGCCAGCGCCGCACGTCTGCCACGTCTCGCACACATCACGTTCATCCTCCAGCATCCCCTGCCTGCACCGCCGCTCCGTATGCTTGTCCCACACCGGTGCTCCGAGCCGCAACCGGCCCGTGGCCGGTGTGACCGCGTGGTCGAGTGAATTATTTCATTGTTCCGGCCCGCTGGCGGGTCGGCCGTCCTATTCGCCTACCGGGCGACGCGCCTGAACTTCTGAATGCGCCGGCCTTCCTGCTCGGCCACGTAGACGTTGCCCGCCGAGTCGACGCCGATCCCGTGGGGCAGTGTGAACTGGCCGCGATACGGGCCCGGACCGCCGCCGAAGCTCGACAGCACCTGACCGGTCTGCCGGTCCAGGACATCGACCATCACGCTGTTCTGATTCACTACGAACATCAGCCGTTGTTCGGGGTCGTGGGAGAAGGCCAGCACGACGGCGTTGCCCCGAGTACCGCTGGGCCGCCCGTCGGGAGGCGTCAGCGGTTCGAACGGCACGTCGATATTGCGGATGAAGGCGCCCATCCGGTCGAACACCTGGATGCGGTCGGCCCGACGGTCGCACACATACACCAGGCCGTCGTTGGACAGCCGCAGACAGTGGGGCAGTTGAGTGAGGTCTCGTTCCGCGTCGGTCCGCTGAAGCGCCCATTGGCGCAGAAACCGCCCGTCGCGGTCCAGCACCGCGATGCGCTGGTTGCCCCTGGAGGTCTCGCCGTCGGCCACGTAGATGTCGCCCGTCTGCGTGTCGACGTCGATGCTGGCGGGCAGAAAGAACCGCGCCCGGTCCGAGTTCAGGGGCCGGCCGGTGCGCGTGCCGTCGGACGAATCGAACACACCCGATTCACCGACCTGCAGCAGCAGCTCGCTGCCGTCATTCGAGTATTTCTGGATGTAGCCGGTCCCCGCCGCGACGATCCACACGTGCTGGTCCTCGTCGACGTGGCAATCGTGCAGTCGGTCTCCCAGGCGCTCGGTATCGCCCCAGGCGCGCACCACCTTGCCGTCAGGGTCGAGTTCGATGACCGGCGGGGCCGGCCGGGCGCCGTCCAGGTCGTCGGCGACCACGTTCTGTCGATTCAGGAGGAACACGTGATCGCGGCCGTCGATGCACATGCCGCCGAGACCGCCGGTGAGCCAGCGGTCGCCCAGCGGCAGCGCGGGCCACAACGGGTCCACCTCGTAGCGCGGCACCGTCTGCGCCTGGACCGCGGCCGGCGCGCACAGAGCGACCGCCAGCACCGCCGACACCGCCAGCACCGCGCCGCTTGCGAGCACCGAGCGGCCCGCGCGCAGGGAACGCACCGTCGAATTCAATCGCATGATCAACCGCACCCCTCGTGTATGGACGCTCACGACAGCTTACGTCAGTTTGGGGCGGCAGCCACGACGTGAACAGTCCGCGTACGCATCCGCCCACAATCACGACTTCGTCAAGCATTGGCTCGAGCAGCCGGGCCGCGGCCTCCAGCAACTGGAGGTTGGGGTCATGCATGCGGTCGTTCTCGTACGTGCTTGACGAGCTCACGCTCTGCAAGCCTCCGCTCTCGAGCGCGCCCGTCCCGGAGCGCGTCCAGGGGCGCCAGCAGTTCGTAGAGGACCGGATCCGCAAGCGCAGCCAGGAGCACGGTCTTGTACAGCGAATCGAATGAGACGCCTCGGTGCTTGCCCTCCGCGAGCGGCCAGACAGGCGGGAGATCAGCCCCGCCGCAAATCTGGCGGTGCATCGGCGGCGCCGCGTAGGAGGTGAGCATGCCCCGCCTGACGCCTTGTCAGCAAGGCCGGCTGAACCCGGTGCTCCGACTCAGGGCTCGATCGAACGTGTACGTTGTCGTGGCGCCCGCAAGCGTAGCGGATTCACCGATGAGGTAGTCCGAAAAGTCGGCTTGGCCGCGGGTGTAGCTGTCGAGGGCCTGCCTGACTGCGGCGCGGTTCATGAACGCGAATTCTTGCGCGTCCAGCAGGCGCCGCAAGGTCCGGGCGATTCCTGCTCTGGGAAATTGGTAGACCGATTCCAGCACCCACTCCAACTCGCAGAGAACGATATCCGGCAGCAGGACTCTGTCGGACGCGGAGACGGCGTGGTCAATGAGGTCCTGGCAGCCCGTGGTGAAACCCCGCGTTGCACCGAGATCGGCGATGCGCCCGCTGAGCAAGGCGAGAAGAGGGAGAATACCGGCAGTATTTGACCGATGAACAACGACGCGCAGCGGGATGCAGCGGGGATCGAATGCAGTGGGGCTTTCACCACGGGCTGCTAGGCCCGCTTGGCCTGATCTGAATCGTCATTCAGCAGCAGTCGCAGCAGGACGTTGGTGTCGAACGCGATCATTGCCGCCCGTGCTTGCGTGCCGCGCGCCGGCGGAGCGCTGCGCGGATCCGTTCGTCGCCCGCCTTCCGGCCGGTGGCGTATTCCGCAAGGAATCCCCGCAGAGGTTTCGCGGGGTGTCGCAGGGGAACGACGCGCAACCCGCCCTCGTCGTCGAATTCGAAGGCCAACCGGTCGCCGGCAGCGACCGCCATTTTCATCCGGACCTTCTTCGGAATCGTAACTTGACCCTTGCTGGTGATTTTCGCAGTCTCCATTCTGTTCCTTACGATAGTTGAAAACAACGAAAAGAGTAATGCAGAGGTGGGTGGAGGTCAATGGGCGCGCGGGCCGCGGTGAGCGTGTTCGGTTGCCGGCGTTTCATGACCCCGGAGATCCGCCTTCCGGACACGCCGTTGATCTCCGGTGGCCGAGCGCCCGGCCGCCGGAGCGTTGCCCGCCTGCGGCACGGGCGGTAGGATGTCGGTCAGGCGCACCGTCTTCCCCGGCGGTTCGAGACAGGGCGACCAAATGACCACCGGCCGTGCGCGCACAGTATCGTCGCTGGCAGCTCGTTGTGGAACCCCGCGTTGCACCGAGATTGGTGCTGCGCCCGCGTGGCAAGGCGCGACGAGGGAGCAAATTGGGGCATTTGTGACCGAGAAGCAACGCCGCCACGCGGGACAGGGAGCAAATTGGGAAATTTGCGACCGCAGCGCCGATCGAATGCAGTGGGGCTTTCACCACGGGCTGCTAGGACTCGCGACGGCGCTGCTCGTGTCGCTCGTGGCGCCGGCCGCAACGCTCGGGGCGGAGCAGGTGCCGCGCGGGTTACAGGAGCGGGCCGACCGCGGGGACGTGGAGGCGCAGACCGAGCTCGGTAGCCGCTACTACGCCGGTCGAGGCGTGCCGCAGGACGATGACGCGGCGATGCGCTGGACCCGGCTCGCGGCCGAGCAGGGTTACGCCCCGGCGCAATACAACCTGGGCCTGCTCTACTTCAGAAGCCGCGGCGTGCTCGGTGACGACGCCGAGGCGGCGCGCTGGTATCGGGCGGCGGCCGAACAGGGCTATGCGCCCGGCCAGGGCGGTCTCGGCTACATGTACGCCTATGGCGCGGGTGTCGAGCGCGACCCGGTGCGGGCCTACATGTGGCTCGAGCTGGCCTGGACCGGCGCGGACAGCGATTTCACCCGTGAACTCTATGCCCGCCAGCGCGACGAGCTCGCGTCGGAGATGACCGCCGAACAGGTCGCCGAGGCGCAGCGACTGGCGCGCGAGTGGACGCCCGCAACGGAACGGTGACCGGCGGCGGCGACGGGTGGCGATTCTGCTCGCCGAACTGGACGCGCCACGCTACGAGCGGGTGATCACGTCCATGTGCATCTCGGTGATCAGCAGTGCTATGATGACATGACATCGACACTGCCGAGGGTGAATTGTGGACATCAGGCGGACGGAACAGCTCCGTGCCGCGAAACAGCGGCAGCGGCAACGCGATCGCGCCGAAGGCTGGAAACTGTACCAGGTCAAGCTTCCCGCGGAGTTCTGCGCACGCCTCAAGGCGGGCATGCGCGAGCCCCATTTTGTCGATCGGCTGCACACGTTCCTGGGGCAGGAGCTGCTCCGGGTCGGCGACTATCCCGGTCTCGAGCTGCTGTGCTGGAACCGCCGTGGGCCGTACATCACGCGTCAGGACGCCTTCGCGCTCTACGAGCGTAACTGGCGCTTCGTCGATCTCGACAGCACCCCCGAACACGAACGCGCGCTCATCGATCGACTCGCGCAGGAATTCGGCGGAGGCGTGATCAATGCCTGACTCCGGTCGCCCATTGGGGCCGGCCGGGCACACGACCGGCGCTTCCATGGGAGCCACATTCCGCCGGCCATGGCATCGCCTCGTCGGACGCGTGCTGGCATCGCTCGACCGTGAGCTGCTCGCGTCCGCCAAGTGCTACTTCGGCGGCGGCACCCGCATCGTGATGGAGCTCGATGAGTTTCGTGAATCGGTCGACATCGACTTCATCTGCTCGGACCGTGCCGGGTACCGAATGCTGCGGACCGCGGTCACCGCACGCTCGCTCGGTGAGATCCTCGCAGGGGACTACGAACTGATCCGAGACGTGCGCACGGACATGTACGGCATTCGAACGTTCCTGCGTGTCGACGAACAGCCGGTCAAATTCGAGATCATCTTTGAAGCTCGTCTGGCGCTGTCGGGCACGGCCAGCGGCCTGTTTCCCGTCGAAGTGCTGGATCGCACCTCCTGCATCGCCGAGAAGTTGCTCGCCCAGTCTGATCGTGGCCAGGACGGCTCGATCCACGCCCGCGATCTCGTGGATCTCGCCTTCATGGCCGCACGCTGGCCGCCGGCGTCCTGGCCCATGGCGATGGCGGCGGCCGAATCCGCCTATGGCGCCGTGGTTGCGCAAGAACTCGACGCGGGGCTGTCCCGTTTCGCCGAACCCGCACAGCGGCGCCGCTGTGTGGACGCGCTCGGGGTCACCGACACCCGCACGTTGGCGCGCGGCCTGCGCGCGCTGAGGGCGCTCTTGTGACGCGCCGCTGCCTGAAGCCGAGTGAGCCCGACTTGGCCCAACCTTGCGGGTGCGGGGTGGTCTCACGCAATCGTTCGGGCTCTGATCGAGCGGACGGGCAACGCCCAGGCTAACAGCCCGAGGTGAAAGCCCCACTGCATTCGATCGGCGCTGCATCCCACGTGGCGGCGTTGCTCCTCGGTCACAAATGCCCCAATTTGCTCCCTCGTCGCGCCTTGCGCTGGCCAGGCGCGGCATTGTTACGACCAGATCTCGGTGCAACGCGGGGTTCTACCACGGGCTGATAGGCGAATCGAGCTGTTGCTCCGTCACCGTCCGATTCGTGGTACCCTGCAGCGACGAGACCCACGAATCGGAAGATACTAGGCGGGATCGATCTCTCAGTCAGACGAAACAACCAGAAGCGATAGGATAGAAGCGTCCCGATGACGGAACAGGAGAAGAGATGAGATCTGCAATCGTCATAGTGATCGGTACGGTCGTCTGTCTGGCGGCGGTTGCTTCGGCGCCCGCCACGGCACAGCCTCCTGCATCTAACAGCCTCCAACTAACAGGTGGCGTGGAGATTGCGGTCGGGATCGTGGAGATCAGAGCCGATCGAGCCGAGGTCTTTACGGGGTCATCACGACTTGTCGCATCGGGCAACGTCGAGGTCGCCATTGATCCTGATCGCGCCCCCCTTGCGGCGAGCGGTGACACCGTGTCCCTGCCTGGCCAAGACCCAGCCGACTCCAGGATGGTCCTGTCTGGGGACGTCGTGCTGGCAGTGGGCACTGTTGAACTACGCGCCGACGAGGTAGAGTTCGACACAATTGGCTATACGATCCGGGCTTCAACCATCGAGGTGATTGTCGCTAACCCGTAGCGGTGTGCCAGGAGCGGCCGCTCGTCTCCACCGCGTCTGGCATGCGCGTCATCTCTCCAACCTCTCCCGCCCCTACACTAAACTCAACAGGGAGGTTGTCTCACAGATTATTGGCACAGGGGGCTTCGACCCAGAAGACGCGTGGCGAGGTCCGGCTTCTTTCGGCCAGCATCGTCGAAGCCGAACGCTCGGCACAGCGCCTTCAAGCGGTCTCACAGAGGTCCTGCAGCATCTCATGGAGTCGGGCCTTCCGCGAGCGTGCCACCGCGGCGGGGGGCTGGCCCTGGACGAGTACCCGCCGGACGATGACGGCTCGACTCTGGGGCGTCAACTTGGCGTTCTTATGGTTGTCCACTCGGGTCTCCTTCCGGCAAACTGGTTAGGTCGCACATTCAGTTTCCTCGGTCGGGCTCGATTGGACAACCTATTGAACGATCACATCTATCAGCCCGGGGCGAATCCGCGCGTCGCACCGAGACCTGGTCGTGACAACGGCGCGCCGCCGGCGGCGTCGGGGGCCGTGCGCGGTATCCACATGACGTCAATTGCAAAGCCGGCATCGAGGCGTTCGCCGTGCCAGTCCGGCGTCGCGGTATCGGCGTCGATCACGATGGCGGACGCGGCCAGACGGGCGTCGGTCGGCGCCAGCGGTGGGCCGCTCCAACGGGGTGGAGGCGGTACCGCGGGAAACGGTCGACCATCGGGCCAGCAGAACTCGGCATCGCCGGCCGGGTCCAGCCGGACCGTGAAGCCCTCTTCGTGGACCGCACGGTGGTGCCGCCGGCAGAGCAGCACGAGGTTGTCGAGCCGCGTCGCGCCGCCGTCGGCCCAGTGCCGGACGTGATGGGCATCGCAGCGCCGGGCGTGGCAGCCGGGGAAGCGGCACTGGCGGTCGCGCGCCTGCAGCGCCCGCCGAAGCGCCGGGGGGATGGTGCGGGTCTTGCGCCCGACGTCGAGGATCGCGCCGTCCGCTGTATGCCGCATGACGACGGCCGCGGCATCGCAGGCCACGCGGCGGGACGTTTCCGCGGAGACGCGCAGCCCGTCGCCATCTTCCAGGGCGGCGTGGCCGGCCATCCGAGAGGCAGAGGTCGCCGCGCCGGGGCGTCCGTCTGCGTCCGGACACCCGCGTCCGGTGGACCCGACCGCGCGGGATGACGTTTCCGCGGAAACGTGCGTTGCGGGCGCCGCCGCGTTGGCCTGGAGCGTCTCCGCCTCGACGTGCAGCACGACCTGATAGCGGTCGCCCGCCGTCCCCCGGTCGAGGTCGGCCGCCAACGCACTTTCGGCCACCAGTCCCAACGCATCCGCCTGGCGTTGGACCGTGCTGGTCTCGGCGGCGTCGGCCGGGGCCACCTCCGTGCGCAAGCGGTCGCTCGCCGCCTCGAGCGCCCGCCGCACCACCGCGCCCACCTCCGGGGACAACCGGCCGCGGATGACGACCATCCCGTCGTCGTCGACCCAGGTGTTGAGGTGCCGCCGCGTCTGCCGCCGTTGGTCATCGGCCGCCTCGGTGGCCCGGTCGACCCGGCGCCACGCCCGCGCCAACCGTTCGACATAGGACGCCGGCGCGCACAGCGCGAAGTCGAGCAGACGGCGTTCGTTGGCCGGGGTCGCCACGCGCGTCAGGGCGCGCACCTTCGAGTAGGAGATCTGCCCGCGCTGCATCGCGTCGCTCAACAGCGGCAGGACGCCCAACGCGCGCGCCACCCGCACCTTCTCGCGGGCGGCGCCCAGCTTGAGCCCGGTGCGCCAGTTCAGCCAGTGCGCGCACGACTGGCACCCCTCCCACCCCTCCCGCTCGTCGAAGGCGCGAATCAGCACGAGCAGCTCGTAGGTCGCGGCCTGGATGCGGGCCGACAACTCGGCGATGTCGTCGCCGAGACGCACCGCCTCCGCGCGGTGCCGGGAGACCGCCGCCCGGTGCGCCTCGTGGGACACCGGATCGGTGATAGCCGGCGGCGGGACCGCGGGCGTCGAGACGTCGATGGCGGTGGCGTGCGCCGGTGACGCAAGGGTCAGCGCGCCGCGCGCTGTCGGCCGGGTCGCCGCGTCCGGCGGCGTGGGCGGTGACGCCGCGCCGTGCAAGGCGGGTGAGCCCACCGCGACGGATCTCGGGTTGGGGGCAGGGAAGTCCGTGTCGTAAAGGTCTGATGCGATGCTCATGGATCCATTGTAAGCCCCTGTTTTCCAACGGGTTGAGAGCGTCTGTATGCGTCGTTTCCGGTACGGACGTCGGTTTCGATCGCCTGGGCCGGCCGGGGGCCACAGCGTGCCGCTCTGCCGGTCTGAGCGCCCCTGTAGCCGGCATCCCCGACCGAGAGCACGTTAGCCGTCAGAGGGCTGTCAAGGAAAAAATGCGTGCGGCCAGGGCGGTCTCGGCTACATGTACGCCTATGACGCCGTGGTTGCGCAAGAACTCGACGCCGGGCTGTCCCGTTTCGCCGAACCCGCACAGCGGCGCCGCTGTGTGGACGCGCTCGGGGTCACCGACACCCGCACGTTGGCGCGCGGCCTGCGCGTGCTGAGGGCGCTCTTGTGACGCGCCGCTGGCTGATGCCGATCGGGCCCGAAGTCTGCGACACGCAGGCGCCGCGCCTACCACGCCAGTCCGACCCCGCACCGCCGCAGATCCTCTCGCCGCCGCTCGTAGTCCGGCATGACCCGTCCGACTGCCTGCCAGTAATCGCGGCCGTGGCCGCGGTGCCGCAGATGCACCAGCTCGTGGACGACGACGTAGTCGACCAGGCGCATCGGGGCCTGGATGATGCGCCAGTTCAGGCGGATGGCGCCGCTGTGGTCGCAACTGCCCCAGCGCTTCTGCTGGTTTGCGACGATGACGCGCGGCATCGGAACGTTGGCCTTCGGCTGCCAGGCCGCCACGCGCTCTGGCAGGCGGGTCGCCGCGTGACGGCGAAGCCAGGCGATGAGCCCCTCGCGAATGACCTCGGCCGTCGGCCGGGAGCCGGCCGGCGCGGGCACGTGCAGCCACCCGCCGCGCAGCTTCGCGGCGCCGGTCTCGCCGGGATGCACCTTCAAGCGGTAGTGCCGGCCGAGATACAGCACGCTCTCGCCGCTGACGAACTCGCGCGGCGACAGCGGCGGGCCGTGTGTCCCGGCATTTCGGAGGCGCCGTTCAATCCATTCCGCCTTGCGGCGCACGATCGCGTCGAGCCGGTCGGTGGCGACGCGTTCCGGAGCGACGACCAGGACGCTGCCCGCGGGATCCACCGTCACGGCAACCGTCTTCTTCCGCCGCGTGCTGCGGCGAATGGTGTAGGGCAGTTGCCTGCCGCCCCAGGTGACGGCGGACGTTTCCGGGTTGGTCATGAGCCGCTACGCACCTTGGCCAGGTCCACGATGTCCGCGGCAAGGCTCTCCACCGTGTCGCCGGCGACGCCGCTGGCGCGGAGCTGCCGCTTGATTCGGCTGCGCATCTGCCGCTGCACGTCGTCCTTCTGCCACCAGTCGACCAGCTCCGTGAACGGCGCGACCGCTTCGTCGATGAGCGACGCCAGGTCGCGGTTGGCCTCGTCGTACACCGGGGAGTCCTCGTGCGCGGTCATCGGCCGCTGTTGCTCCAGCAGTCCGTAGATAGCGAAGCCGCGCGCCTCGAGCCCCATGTCCTGCGCCCGGGCCTGTTCGACCTGCAGCTCGTCACGCAGGCTGTTCAACAGCGAGAGCTGCTGGGCGGCGTCCAGCCGTTCCTGCCGCCGCTGCTCGATGATCTCCACCAGCCGCGCACGCAGCGACTGATAGAAGACCGGGTTCTCCTCGATGCGGACGTTGATCTCGTGCCGGATGGCGTGCTCCATCTCGCTCGCCTTCGCGTCGTCGGTCCCGAGCGCCGCGACTTTCTCCTCGAACTCCGGCGAGAAGAGCGGGACTTCCTTGACCAGGATCTGGATGCCGTCCGCCGCAACGGCGTCGGCAATCAGCCGGCGCACCTTCTCGCCGCAGCCCGACAGGTCGAGCCGGTCGTCCCGGTAGCGGGCGCGCGCCGTTCCGCGGATCTTGCCCAGCCAGCGCAGGTCGGCGTGATACGCCAGCGCCCGCTGGTCCGGGAGCAGCATGTCCATCGACTGGCTGAAGCGGCGGAACGCGAGGTCGAACTTGGACCGGACGTCCTCCGGCTCCAGCACCCGCACGCAGGCATCCAGGTTGTTCGTGTCCCCTACCCGCTGGAAGAACTTCATCGCCGCCGCGTGCCGTCTTTCGAGCCGCGGCAGTTCGTCCACGCTCGGCGTGAGCGCCCCCTGAACGTCTGCGGTCGAGAAGATCGCCAGCGCCTCCTGCAGCTTCGCGGACACGCCCCAGTAGTCGACAACCAGACCGTATTTCTTCTCGTCGCCGTGCGGGCGGTTCACGCGGGCGATGGCCTGCAGCAGCGTGTGCTCCTTGAGCGGCGCGTCGAGATACATCACCTGCTCGACCGGCGCATCGAAGCCGGTGAGCAGCATGTCGCAGACCACCAGCATCGACAGCGGATCTTGCGGATCCTTGAACCGTTCGATCACCTGGTCCTGATGGTCCTTGCGCAGGTGCCAGCGCGCCAGCCGCGCCTCGTCGTTGTGGCCCGCCGACATGATCAGGGCCGATTCCGGGCCGTTCAGCCGGTCCAGCGTCTCCTTGTAGCTGACCGCGGCGTGGCGGCTCGCGGCGACCACCTGGGCCTTGAAGCCGCTCGGCTCGATGAACTTGCTGAAGTGCTCGATGAGATCCAGGCAGACCGCCTCGATGCGGCGCGGCGCGCCGGCAATCGCCTGCTCGGTGGCGAAGCGCTGCTTGATGGCGGCCCGCTGGTCATCAGTGTGGTCGGCGAAGACGTGGTCGAAGACCTTGTCTATGGTCTGGCCGATGATCTGCAGCTTCGGCAGCCGGCTCTCGTAGAAGATCGGCACCGTCGCCTCGTCCTGGACCGCCTGCTCGATGGTGTAGGTGTCGATGTAGGGGCCGAACGTCCGCAGCGTGCTGCGGTCCTGCTTGTCGATCGGCGTGCCGGTGAAGCCGAGGAAGCAGGCGTTCGGCAGCGCCTGGCGCATGTTCGCCGCCAGGCTGCGGTACTGCGTGCGGTGGGCTTCGTCCACCATCACGAAGATGTTGGCGGCCTCCGACAACGTGGGATGGACCGCTCCCCGCCGCGCGGCGTCCCCGGCGCCGGTGATCTCCTGGAACTTCTGGATCGTGGTCATCACGGTCTTGCCGGTCGGATGCTCCAGGATCCGCCGCAGGCCGCGTACGCTCTCCGCCCGCTCGGGGTTCGGGAACCCGCATGCGGTGAACACCCCCGCGATCTGCCGGTCGAGCTTCGTGCGGTCGGTGACGATGACCACCGTCGGTTGCTGCTGCGCTTCGTCGCGGCGCAGCCTGAGCGCCAGCCACAGCATCGTCAGGCTCTTGCCCGACCCCTGCGTGTGCCAGACGATGCCGCCGCGCTCGCTCGGCTTGCGCGCCGTCCGAATTCGCCGCAGCGCCTCGTTCACCGCGATGAACTGCCGGTAGCGCGTCAGCTTGCGGACCGTCTTCCCGCCATCGACCTCGAACACGACGAAGTTGCGCACGATGTCGAGCAGGTTGCGCGGCTCCAGCAGCCCGTAGAGCAGAACGTCCTGCGGCGCCGGCGCGCGGCCGAGTGTCTTGCCGAGCCGCTCGCCGAGCTGCTTCACGCTGAGGGGATACGGCTCCTTCCATTCCAGGAAGAACCGCGCCGGCGTGCCGACCGTCCCGTAGACCGCCTGCTCGCCGCAGGACCCGACGAGAATCTGGGCCGTGTCGAACAGCCGCGGCGCTCCCTGGTCCTTCCATTGCGAGCCCGCCTCCTGGTAGCGGTGGAGCTGCTTGACCGCTTCCGCCTTCCAGGCGTCGCCGATGGTCGGACTCTTGCACTCGATGACCGCCAGCGGCAGGCCGTTCACGAACACGACGACGTCAGGAATGACATGCTTCTTCGACCCGAAGACCTTGTACTGCCGGGTGACGACCCACTCGTTCCGCGCGGGGTTCTCGAAGTCGAAGAACCTGACCGTGTGGCTCTTCCGGCCGCCGCCGCGGTCCTGCTCCAGCGCGATGCCGTAGGTGAGCGACGTGTAGACCGTCTCGTTCGCCTCGGCAAGACTGGCCGCCGGAACGTGCGTCACCGCCTTGACGGCCTTCGTGACGTTCGTCCTGGAGAGCCAGCGGTTAAGCCGCTTCACGGCCGCGGCGAGGCGTCCGGTGAGAATGGTTTCCTTGAAGCTCGCGCGTTCGCGTTCGAGGTCTTCGGGCGGGACGTAGGTGTAGCCGAGAGATTCCAGCAACTCGACAGAGGGGTTCTCCGCGAGGTGCAACTCGTCCCAGCCGGCCGGCTGCGGGGTCATGCGGGCTGGGGGTCAGGGGTGAGGAGGATGGACATCAGTAGGCCGAGCCGCGGTGAGACGCGGCGATCATCGAGACGACGCGTTCCCCGTCATCGATCTCGTAGAAGAACCGCCACGATCCGATCCGGTATCGCCACGTCTCCGGCGCAAAGCCCTTCAGCTTGCGAATGTGGCGATCGACCGCAGATCCTTGCGGAACTGCTCGGTCTCGAAGATCCGGTAATCATGCAACGAAGTCGCCGTTGCGCCGGTGGGCCTGCCGCGAGCCGGCCCGCAATCTCCCGACCAGCGCATCGTCGTTCAGAATCTCGGCCATTTCCCCGTCGTCGACGAACTGCGCCTCCCGCAACTCCTCGTACGCGTCCTTCTCCAACCGCAAGGTCACGGTCCTGGCCATGCTCCCTCTCCCGCTGCGAACTCCCGCACGTCTGGACAATCGCACCGCCGTCGAGCCCGCCGTTGCGATCATACCCTTCCTCGGTACCAGCTCCCGCTTCCAGCCGTCGTCGAACGCCTGGCGCCCGCCCGCGACGGTGCGCTGTTCGCACTGCTCCTCGGAGCGACACCAGCAGCTCGACGGCGGGGTTCTCCGCGAGGTGCAACTCGTCCCAGCCGGCAGGCTTGGGGTTCATGGGACTGCGCGAGCGCGTCACGCCTCGATCAGCGCGAGCCCGGCCGCGCCGGCAGCCCGCGACAGCGCCCGGTCCAGCGTCGCCAGAGGCGCATCCGACCGTTGGGCCAGCTCCAGGTAGACCGCATCGTAAATGGACAGTCGGTGTGTGCGGGCCAGCGCGAAAGCGGACTCCAGATCCGGTTGCGCGTCTGTCCGTACGTCAAGTGTCCCGAGCGACCGCAAGCGTTCGTCGCTTTCGTCCGCCCGTATCCGCCCCCGGCGTTCTGCGCCCAGCAGCGTGCTCCGTACTTCGAGGTGCCAGAGCAGCGGAACGAGCGCCCCGTCGATCTCGAGGCGGGGCAGGATTGCGTTCGCACGCGGCTCGTCTTCATCGAGGAGCCACGCCCCGGCGACCGACGCGTCGAGCACGAAGCGGCTCACCGGCGACCTTCCCGAATCCAGGCGAGGATCTCCTCCGTCGTCGCCTCGACGCGTCTCCACCGGCGGCGGTGAGCGCGAAAACGCTGGACCGCTTCTTTCCGTGCGGCGCGTTCCTGGTCGAGCGCCGGAGTCAGATGCGCCACCGCCTTGCCGTGGCGGGTGATCGCTACCGTCTCGCCGTACTCGACGATGCGCAGCAACTCCGCGAAGCGCGACTTGGCCTCGGTTGTCGGTACCTCACGCATGATTCACTCCAGGAAAATCCGGTCATTCTGGCTGGTCAGAATACCACGACCCTCGATCGATGCAGCCGTCCTCTTGACCGCCGTGAGAGAGTCACGCGCTCGATGTCGGCTTCCCGGGCGATGGCCGGAACACCGCGCTGGCCGCCGCGACGTTTCGAAACGCCATCATCAACAGCCGCGGATCGCCATTGGACTCCTCGATTGCGGCGTTGAGGTACGCCGCGACATCCTCCGGCGTCCTGAGATACTCGCTGGCCTCATGGGCTCTGACGGGCATGCGGTTGCTCCTGTACGCTGCGTCCGCCGCCGATTCTCCGCTCGATCGCGGCGTTGAAGACGCCCGTAGGGGCAGGCCCTCTCGACGTTCGTCTGTCGCGTCGCCGGGTTCTCCGCCAAGTCGTGCCGTCCGGGCCGTCCCCGGGGTGCCGATGATCTCACTGCGCGATGTAGAACTCCTGCTCGAAGATTTCCTTCTTTCGGATCGCTATACGGTACTCGACGGCCTTTTTGACCTTGCCGGTCGGCTTGGCGTCGGCGTCCGCCACGAGCAGCGTCGTGACCTTCCTGGAGATCCCGCTGGCGACCGTGCCGCCGGCGTTTCCGATTCTCGCCGCCAGCACCTCGTCGCGGAACCCGGTGAATACGAACACCTGACCGCTCAGGTCCGCGTCGTACGCCACCTCCGGAGGCCCCGGGCCGTCGTCGGCCGGGGCCAACGGCGCGAGGCTGACGCTGCCGCCGAGGAGGCGGCGCACCGCCCGATACACCCCGATCGTCGCGCGGCAGTCATCGAGGGCGCGGTGGCTGCCCCGGTCCGGAACGTCGAGCCTCTCGGCAAGGGCTCCCAGCTTGTACGGCCGGCCCAGCGGCACCCGTTGCGCCATGCGCATCGTGCACACCCACTCGTTCCCGGTAAACGTCGCTCCCATCAGTCGGGCGTTGTGCTCCAGGAACCGCCGGTCGAAGTGGGCGTTGTGCGTGACGACGCGCGCATCGCCGACGAACGCGGCGACCCGCGGCAGCACCCGGTCTATGGTGTCCGCGTCCGCGACCGTCTCGTTCGTGATGCCGGTCAGCTCACGAATCCGCTTGGGGATGTTCCCCGACGGACGCACGAGCTCGTTCAGCACGCTCTCGCGGGTGGCGCCATCCCGTGTCTCACTGCGGATGACCGCGATCTCGATGATTGCGTCGCGCTCCGGACTGAGCCCGGTCGTCTCGATGTCGAGGACGCAGAACGGAGACGCGTCGCCGTCGGGCTCGTCCGGCTCGACCGGGCGCTCGACGATGGGTCGCCGCCGGCCGCGGACGGTGAAGTCGGTCGACCCATCGGCATCGACGTCCTGTACGCAGACGGTCCCGATGCCGGCCGCGAAGCCGACCGTGAACACACTCTTGATTTTGTCGGTGAGCCTCATCAACCGTGCTGTACCTTGGCGTTAGCGGTCGAGGTGACCGGATCGGGAGGCGTTCCCGCGTAGAGGGATTCGTCTGCCGAACCCTGCACCAAGCGTGGTTCGTACCATTCTGTTGGGCTTCGGGGTCACGTGGATTCCGTGTCCGGAGTGACGCGAAGTTCACCAGTAAGGAGAATGGACATGAGGGCGGACTTGAGGCAATCGAGCTCTTTGAGGTACTCCTCTTCCTTCGACAACCGGTCATCGAACGCTCCGAGGCACTCCACGATTCGGTCTTGCTCGTCCAACCGCGGAACGGGAAGCGGCAGGTTCTTCAGTTGTGTGCTATTCATGGAAGCGAGATTCGTTGTCTGTTTCGAACAATTCAGAAAATAAGACTTGCCTCTGGAGCTTCCTCTGTAGAGTGACAAGAAAAGGGGCCGGACGGTCCCAAGCGACCTCGCAACAAAGACGTGGTTTTGGTGCAGACACGGTTCTATTTCGCCATTCCACACGGCGCCACGACCCAACTTGTCGGCATCTCCACCCTCGGTGAACAAGACATCCCCGGGCCTTAACGCGTATCGGGACAGTGCGTCCGCGTTCACCCCTACTGCTTTCACTTCCGAGAGGTCTACGAAACCATCTTGAACGTTCGCCACGCGAAGGTAGGATACAGACAGCGGCCCGGCGTTTGCCTTGTTCTTGGCGAGGCCCGTTTGAACATTCGCAACCTCCGACAGTCTCTTCAGTCGCCACTCCTGCGGTATTGGGCCAATCTCTGTCCGTTTGAAGCGGGTGTGCCGCCCCGGTAGGCCGCGCGTGAGCAGTTCCTGCATCAGGCCGCGCTTGACGACCTGCACCTGATCGATGACCGCCCGGGTCTTCTCGATGGCGTCGTCCACCGCGGAGAGAATGGCGGCAATCTTGCGCTGCTCGGGAAGGGGGGGTAGCGGCAATTCAAGTCGATACAGGTCGGCCTTCTTGACTGCGGCGAATGTGCTGCCTTGCGACACGCGAGCAAGGTCGTTCACCTTTCGCCTGAGTGCATGCCACAAGAAAGAAGTTTCTATGTTGGTAGCCGTTATTGCGGAGAGTCCCCTGCCGATGCAAAGCGGCTGGTCGGCCAAGTTCAGATCTCCAACCGGTGCGCGAACGCTCATGAGGATGTCACCACCCCGCGCTTGCTTCTTGGGCTGTGTGCAGACCTTCACCGGTCGTGGATATCGAGGTCCGAACTCCGCGTTGCCTTGGATAAACGGCAGCCCGGGCCCGTCGTCGTTTATGGCGCTGGACGGAGGAGACTGCCCCATATTGATGTTGGCAACGTCGCCGAGACGAGCGGTAATCCACTCAGCGTTACTCATACCCCAGCTCCGCAAGATGCCGGTTCATCGTAGCCTCCGCCGCCGCGCGCTCCTGCTCCAGCTCTCGGATCTCCCGTACGGCGTCGGTGAGGTCGGTGCGCTCCTCCTCCGAAGTGTCCGCGTAGCGGCTGATGTTCAGGTTCCAGTCGTTCTGCTTAATCTCGGCGTGCGGCACGACGCGCGCTTGTTTTCGCCACGTCGGCGTAGACATGGAACAGCGGGGGTAACTGCATCGCAAGACTCGGGAATCGGCCGCTGGCGCCAATCGCTGTGATACCAGCGTGGCGCTGCGGCATCCTATGATGCTAGCCACTCGTTCCGGATATCCAGAAACTCATCGTCTGATCGGCAAACAGCCTTCCACGCTTCAACCGGACCCGGAACTGACTCGCCACGCGTTCGATAGAGTTCGAAAAGACTGTACACGAGTCTCGCCGCGGCTCGCCTTACGACCAGTTTTGTCGCCAGGTCGTGGACGAGGCCGTTCTTCTTGATCCGCGCATCCCTTTCCCCGCTCACAGCTGTCTCGGTGACCAAATGACCAAGTCCGATCAGCACGCCGCTCTCGATATCATCTACGAATGCACCTGGATGCTCGTTTACTACGTTTCCTACTGCTTTCAGGGTTGCCCAGAGGGCCGTCTCTCGCCGCCAGCGAATCATCTCGCTAGCCGCCCTTAGCAGCTCCATCAGGTCGCCGCTATCTGATTCTGAGCCCGCTTGATGTGCCATCATGTCCATAGCATCGAGCGCGTCGATGACGGCGTTGGTTCGGTGCGAGGTCATTGCGATCTCCACTTGGCGCAGGACCGGACCGCGCACCCCTGCATACGCATAGGCGCAGGCAACCTCCAATCGCAGCGCTGGCACCTCGTACTCACAACATTCCGCCGCCACGCGTGTTACGGCAGATCGTGTGATGTCGTCGTTGACGGAATCAGAGTACCGCAGCACTACCCTGGCGAGCGTCCGAACCAAGTCCTTCAGTTGCTTTCCCAGGTTATCGGCAATCGACGAAAAGTGCTCCTTGTCCTGAGCCCTCAGCCAGTGTGCCTTGTCGTTGTCCCACCACTGAATGAGCCGATGCACGATGGATAGCACGTCGTCCTTGGACCACCCAATGTCCCTCGCGGCGCAAATATCGTGACAAAGGGACACCCCTTGGCCCACGCCGATTCCGATTGTGGTCTGCTTTTCGCTTTTCTGTTCGGGGAACGTCGCCGCTCGCATATAGCGGATGAAGTGTTCAGCCGGATCGACTTCCGCCGGGTAAGGCAACTTCAGGAAAGCAAACCGATAGTAGTTCGTACCCGATGGCAGACCGTGTTCGTCAACTCGACTCCACAGGACTTCGCCGAACCGTTTCGAAATTCTCTTTGGCAGTAGCTCCGCTGTGTGCAGTTTCCCGAGCACAGATACTGCCCGCATTCGTGCGTCAGGATCGCCGGATGACGCTCCATTGAGGAAGACCTCGAGCTCCTTATCACGAATGGTCTCGCTCACCACAAGTCTCTCGGGGAGATCGAGGAACTCGAATGGGTTCAGGTATTCCTGTTCCTCTATTGGGTTTCCGACGTTTAGAATCTGAAACTGCACAAGCGTCGGAATCATGGCAACTCGTTCACGGACTGGAGATGCCTCGAGAAGTCGTCGGACGAGGTTTCCGATGCCCTTGTAGTTCGACCTGTTCTCGGAGCCATAGACCTCCATAAGCCAGTCGAGAAGCCCCTCCCTCGCGCGTTGGGAAGACTTGCAACACAGTCTCGACAAGATCTCGGGAAGAACACTGGCCAACAGCGTGCCGAAGTTTGCGTTGCGGCGGCGGTCCCCCGTTGCGATGTCCGGGACGGCGAGTCGCAGCGACTCCAGGTAGCGCTCGATGAGACTGTCGACGGTCGGTGTACTCATGCCCGCAAGAGACCCTCGGTCGAATATCTCATCGACTGCCTTGGTATCGCCGATTCGCACCAGGGTTGCCAGCGCCCAGTACGACGAATCGTGCGCGATGCGGGTCAAGGTGCCGGTCGCACTCTTCGTGGCTATCGCGCAGTTGGACACTCGGAACGGGATGCCGGCATCCTCGCAAAACCGCAGGAAGTTGTACGCGCCCAAGGCCTCTTTGTTCCAGCCGCCCCAATGGTGTGTCTGTACAGATCGTCCGATGTCGAACGTCGGCGTCTCGGTGACGCCGGACGTCGTCGCGGGAGGGCGCTGAAGTTTGTGTTCGAAGGTCTCGAACTCCTGCCAGGGGTCGCATTTGTACTGATTGAGGACGTGCCAGCGCTGGCTGAACTCCTGGCGCTGGCGTTGAGCGTCCGATTGGTCTGGGGCATTGAGCCGAGTTCCCTGTCGCACCGCATGGAGCAGGTACATCACGAACGACTCCTGGGACACCAGGGTGTAGTCCTTTTTCAGGGGCGCGAGATTCAGCTTGGTCCGAATCGCGTCGAGCGACTGCTCCAAAATTTGCGTGGCCTCGCTCACTCGGCCGATCTCGGCCAGCAAGCCGGCCTTCTTGGCAGCCCAGAACGGCAGCGCCTCGTTGTGCCGCCATTCGGCGAGTCGGGTCTTGAGCTGCTTGAGATTCAGGGCAAACAACGCGAACAACGCTCGCTCGTAATGGAATTGCGCCTTGTGTTCGAGCGACAGGCTCGGCAGCACCGCCTCAATCTTTTTGCACGCCTCATCCCACTTGGCCGAGAGCCCGTCTTCGCGGTAGTTACGCATCATCGCCAGGAGGAGGTAGTGGCACTTGTGCCGAATGTCCTCCAGGGTGATCCCTCGGGCCTGGAGGTTGCTTCCGTCGAGAGACAGCGATTTGATCGATGCGCCGGAGTCGGTGGCCGGCCAGTAGCGGTCGATTGTGGTCTCCAAAAACGCAGTTTGATTCTCGAAGATCGGGCACAGGCACTTCTCGAAGCGGCACGTCAACTCGAAGCCGAATTCGAGGTCGAGAAGGGCGGGAAGGGCATCGGCGGCTGGCAACTTGTGGGTCCAAGCGCTGGTCTTCAGCCAGAGGGGGAAACGCAGGTCTTCGGGAAGAACCACCCAGCCGGCGTATCGACGACGCTGGGTTTTCCACAGCTCTACCGCCTTGCCTATCGTGCCGGCCTCGTTGGTGTCATCCGACGCGGGCTCGGATTCCTCGGTGCCGGGCCAGTCGAGCTGGTTGTCGGCGGAACGGCGATATTTGAGATAGTCGATGAACCGCTCAAGAGCCCTGGAGTGATTGTCGCCCGGGCCGAGGCACGCGCTCATGTCGACCGGGATGATGTTACGGCGCTCGAACAGCGTCCGCTGAGAAGGGGACAGTTCGAGCAGACCGACGACGTATATCATCGACGAATTCCGTTGGCCGAGATTGTCGTGTATCCAGCCGACCCATTGCAGGAAGTTGGGATCGTCGCCCGAGAAGCCGATCAGGCAGAGCGTGTTCTCAAGGAGAGCCTGGCGAACCGCGTTCACGAAGGGTGCGAAAACTTGAGGGTATCGGCGGTAGTCCTCGTCGGTGATATTGAATGGACGCTCGGACGGTAGACTGCCATGGAGTTTGATGATACGCGGTCGATTGGAGTGGGTGAGGTCGTCGGGTTTGAGCACCAGATCGTATCGTTGCGAGATGACGGAACGACGGGCGCGTTCGAGCAGGGTGTCGTAGTTCGTGGTGAAGACGTCAGACCAGGGGAGATCGAGCAGTGCTATGTGGAGTGGCGAGGGTTCGTTTTGCAGGTCGGGAATGGCGTCGCGCAGCATCTGGTCGAGGGCGGGCCGGCCGAAGGCCGCCTCGACTTGGTGCGCCAGCGCCGGTATCTGAAGGTACTTGTCGTCGGGTCCCGGCGGGCGGCCATGGAGCCTCTCGAAGAAGCGGTCGCCCATCTGAGACCAATCCGGGAATCCGGGGCCAGACCCGTGCGATATGGCGTTTTTGCTGAAGCCGGCCCCGATCATGACGGCGGCATGCCCGGACAGGAGTCGATCGGCGATCGTATCCAAGTACGGACGCAACTCGTCGGGAATCTGGGGTGATACAGGTTTGGTCATCGCGTTGAGATTCCGTGGCGGCGGCCGTGAGGACCGGGAATCAAAGAGACGCCTCCTTCCGGTGGCGGATCGGCCTGAGACTCTCTAAGTCTTTCAGCTCTTCGAGATGGTCCACGAACAGGATCTCAGCCGCTGCCATCCCTGCTCCCTTGGTCGCCGCGGTGATGGAGTCACCGGCCGCCATGCCGCGCGATCCGGCACGGCCTCCAGTTCCGGGTCCAGTGTTCGTCGGTCTGCACGTGGCCGGCGCGGACGCTCTTGCACACGTTGTCCTGAAACTCCGCCGCCGGAAACCCGCGCGCCAGGCGCATCACGATGCCCTCGCGTTCACTGCCGAGCGCGGAGGGTTTGCCGTGGGCCTGCTTCATGAACGCGCTGATCTCGGCGACCGACCGGAAGCGGCCCCTGAACAGGACCGGCACGACCGGGATCTCCCGTTGCTTGGCGTACGCCTCGACTTCGTCAAAGGCCGCGAACGCGCCTGCTCCGTCGCGGAGGGCGAACGCGTAGAACGTCTCGCGTTCGGCCACGGGCGCGTAGGTGACGCTGTGCACCCCGTAGATGTCCTCGCCATAGAGGTAAGCGTCCGGCTCGTTCACCTTCCAGGCGTGGTGCTTCTTGACCATCGCCATCCACTTGCCGCCGGACGGGGCGGACACGCTGCGCGCGTACACCTTGCCGGCGTGCAGCAGCGTGTTGCCGCCGTCCAGCTTCTCGGTCACCACCACGTCTTCGTCGACGAATCGGTCCGGATTCGCGTGAACGGCATCGCCGCGGCCGATGGCCGGCGACCACGGCCAGTACGGCGTGCTCGGGTATTTGGCGCCCAAGGCCACGCCGAAACCACCCTCCTCAATCATCGCTCGCGCGGGGCTTCCCTCGAAGCGTGCTGCGGACAGAGTTGACTGACTTTCACCCCGAGAGCGTTCATCAGCGCGGCCTGCTCGCCCCAATCGCTGTCGGTCGCATTCAGAACAACCGCCTTTGCGACGACCGCAACCGCCAGGAACTTTCTGTCTGAACGGTCGAATGTATTCTCAGGCAACTCCTTGAAGCCTCGCCCGTCGTCGTCGGAAGGCGTCACCGCGACCCTTCGTACCCTGTCGTCCTGATACTGGTAGTTGAATACATGCTTGAAGAACTTGTCGCCCACGCCCGGCATTCCCGAAAAATTCAGGCGTCTCTTGTATTCCTCCAGAATGGACCCTGCCTCGTCGATGGCAACGACGTCGTTTTCAGCCACGGACTTCAACCGTTGTACACAGGTCAACTGACAGCTTGCGTCCGCGTGCGTGTGGCGGCCGTTGGCGGCTATCGCAACGTTGGTATCCACGACGAATGCGGTCATCCGGAATGCTCCATCTTTCGCCTCAGCGACTCCTCGGTGATCGTGGCAATCTCGCCCATTTCGTCACCGAAGAACTTCTCCGGCCAGTTCTCGATCTCGCCCCATTCGTTCAGGAGCAGGTCGGAAACCTGCGCCGGGCCTCCATTCGAGGAAACGAAGTAGAGCTTCACGTCCTCGGAGGATGCCTCTTGCTCGGCCACACGGCGTTGCAAACGCCGCATCAAGTGCTCGCTGTGGCTCTCCACGATTATTTGCACGTTTCGTACCGCCGCAACGTTCAGCATGACGTCCGCCAGACCACTCTGTACCGCCGGGTGCAGGTGGATTTCCGGCTGTTCCATGATCACCGTCGACCCTTCCGGTACGTAATAGAGCAGCACCAGCACCGGCAGTACCTGGGAAACGCCGAATCCGACGTCGGTCAGAGAGGTCGCCACGCTTGAAGAGGGCATTTCGATTATCGTCCGGTACAGGTTGGTATCCCTGGCAATCTCGTCAACGCGGAAGTCGTGGATCAATCCCAACTCGTACAGCCAGTGAGCGATCATCTCCTGGAACGGCTTGTGCCATTTCCTGAACCCGAGATTCCTGGTCTCGTTGCGGGCCGTGGCGGCGAGGATGGCATCGACAGTGCGTTCACCGCGTTGACCTACGTCTTCCGGTTTCGACCCCGCCCACTGGTACTCTCGTCGCGGATATTCTCGCAAGGGTCCGAGATAGTAGATGGAATCCATCAGACTCTCGTACGCCAGCTCGAAATCGCCCAGGAAATCCGCATTCTGAAAATAGCTCTTTGCCTGGCTGGGAAACAGGTAGCTCTTGACCGGGTGCGGCAGTGGCCACGCACGGCCCTGGTTGCGTATGAACTCGAATTCGGCGGGGTCGGATGCGAGTTCGAACTCCTGCTTCGATCGTCCCCTCGGATGCAGGCGAAAGTCTACATCGGCAAACCGGTATACCAGTTCGAGCGGCCACAGGCGCTTGTTTCGAAAACCGACTTCGCATCGTGTCTGAAGGCGATCGCCCGTGAACAGGGAATCGTCCTGCGGCGACATCGGATTCTTGATCTGCAGCGTTTCGGGCAGTGTCCATTCGAGGAGCCAGCTCATCGTCTTTCTCTTGTCGCGCTGGTGGACGACATCCTCAAATATCCCGAGGTTCACCATGTCCCCCGGTCCGCCAAAATCGAGGACAATACTGCGGTCCGTGGCGTTCCTGGTCTGCTTCAACAGCAGGAGCAGGTGCAGAAGGCTACTCTTGCCGGCGCTGTTGGTTCCGAAGAAGCCGGTGACCTTGCCGAAGGTCAGATCGGCTTCCCGCCACGCCTTGAAATTCGCGAGCCTCAATCGGTTCAGCATTTCTGTTGCTCCCGTCGGAAACTCCCACGACTCACTGACCGTACTACATCGGTTCGACAGGCCGAATGCCATGCGCTCTCAGAAGTCATACCCCAACTCCGCCAAATACCGGTTCATCGTCGCCTCGGCCTCAGCCCGTTCGCCCTCCAGTTTCCGGAGTTTCCGCACCGCCGCCGCGACTTCGATTCGTTCCTCCTCCTCGGAGGTGTCCACGTAGCGGCTGATGTTCAGGTTCCAGTCGTTTTGTTCGATCTCGGCGAGCGGTACGACGCGGGCGTACTTCTCGACGTCGGCGAAGGTGTGGAACGTCCTGGCGATGTGCTCGATGTCCTGGTCGCGCAGGCAGTTCTGGTTGCTCCCCTCCTCGAACTCCCCGGACGCGTCGATGAACAGCACCCTTCCCTTGCGGGTCGCCTGTTTGGCCCGGTTCAGCACCAGGATGGACGCCGGGATGCCGGTGCCGTAGAAGAGGTTCGGCACGAGGCCGATGACCGCCTCGAAAAGGTCCTCCTCCAACAAACCCTGGCGGATCTTGCCCTCCGCGCTGCCGCGGAACAGGACGCCGTGCGGCATCACGACGCCGAGCCGGCCGGCCGCGTTCAGAACGGCGACCATGTGCTGGACGAACGCCAGGTCGCCCTTGGTTTTCGGCGGGATGCCAAAGCGGAAGCGCCCGAAGCCATCGCTCTCGGCGACGTCGCGGCCCCACTCGTCGAGGCTGAACGGCGGATTGGCGATCACCCGGTCGTAGAGCAGCAGCTCGCCCTCGTCGACCAGCTTCGGGTCCCGGATGGTGTCGCCCTTCTCGATGCGCGCGTCGGGCAGCCCGTGGAGCAGCATGTTCATCTTGCAGATGGCCCATGTGCCGAGGTTCTTCTCCTGGCCGTGCAGCGTCAGGTTGCGGGGATTGCCCTTCTTCCGCTCGATGTAGTGAGCGCACTCGATCAGCATGCCGCCGGAGCCGGCGGTCGGGTCGCAGATGCGCATCCGCTCGGTCGGCGCCAGCAGCTCGACAATGAGCTTGACGACCATCCGCGGCGTGTAGAACTCGCCACCCTTCTTGCCGGCATCGTCGGCGAACTGCTCGATCAGGTACTCGTAGGCGCGGCCAAGCAGGTCGGGCTCGGCCATACGGTCGTTGCGGAGCGAGACCTGGGAGAAATGCTGGACCAGCCGCGCAAGCACGGTGTCGCGATTCCTGGCGTCGCCGAGCTTGCGCTCGTCGTTGTAGTCGATGCCGGCGAGGACGCCTTCGAGCCCGGGGTTCTGTTCCTCAAGCGCCGCGCACGCCTTGTTCAGCGCCTCGCCGATGTTCGTGGCCGTCTTCTGAATGGAATTCCACCGGGCCCGGTCCGGCACGAAGAACTGGTGTTCGTCCGGGTCGTTCCACGCCACCTCTTCGGACAAGCCGTCGGCGACGAGCTTCTCGGCCTCTTCCTCGAACCGGTCCGACAGCCGCTTGAGGAAGAGGAGGCCGAAGATGTAGGTCTTGTAGTCGCTGCTGTCGATCGAACCGCGCAGGATGTCCGCCGCCGACCAGAGGTACTGCTCGAGCTGCGCGACGCTCAGTGTTTCCACCGGCGGGTCGGTCACGTGCGCCACCGGAGGGGATACGGCCGTCGGGGTCGCGACCCCGCCGGCGCCCTTCGCGGCGGTTGTCGGCCCGACGAGGCGCGCGGCGAGATCCGCCTTCCTCCGGCCCGAATCATCGAGGTCGAACGCTCGGCACAGCTCCTTCAGGCGATCTCGGGAGAGGTCCTGCAGTACCTCATCGAGACCGACTTTCAGTGAACTGGCCAGCGCATCGACCAGATGGGCCTTCATGCGGCGGTCGGCGACCTGCAGCTCGTAGTAGTCGACGTTGGCGCGGAGCTCATGGCTCGTCAGTTCTGCGAGGAGTGCGCGCTTCGTCGGCATTGGCGTGTGGTGCCCGTCCGTCCGCCCGGTCGTCGGGGTTACCGCGTCATTCGTCTCGCGACTAGCAGCCCGTGGTGAAAGCCCCGCGGCATTCGATTGGCGCTGAATTCTGCGGTTTCAAGCTGAATTCTGCGGTTTCACGCTGCATCGCGCTGATGTGCGTTGTTCCGGCTGACGAACAGGGCAACCACAAGGGTTGCCCCTACAGGTATTCTCCCTCGTCACGCCTTGCCACGCGGGCGCCTCGCCACCCTCGGTGCTACACGCGGTTTCACCACGGGCTCCTGATGATCGCACGGTCGCCGGGCGCGGCATGTTGCGGCAAGTCGAACGGCGGTTCGTAGTCTAGCAGCAGGGGGGAAAGCCCCGCTGCATTCGTTTCACGCTGAATTCTGCGGTTTCACGCTGCATCGCGCTGATGTGCGTTGTTCCGGCTGACGAACAGGGCAACCACAAGGGTTGCCCCTACAGGTATTCTCCCTCGTCGCGCCTTGCCACGCGGGCGCAGCGCCAATCTCGGTGCAACGCGGGGTTGCACCACGGACCACTAGCAGCCCGGGGCGAAACCGCGCGTCGCACCGAGACCTGGTCGTAACAACGGCGCGCCGGCCTCCGCGCCAGCAGCCGTCCGCGGCATCCACATGACGTCAATCGCAAAGCCGACATCGAGGCGTTCGCCGTGCCAGTCCGGCGTGGCCGTGTCTGCGTCGATCACGATGGCGGACGCGGCCAGGCGGGCGTCGGTCGGCGCCAGCGGTGGCCCGCTCCAGCGGGGTGGAGGCGGTACCGCGGGGAACGGCCGGCCATCGGGCCAGCAGAACTCGGCATCGCCGGCCGGGTCCAGCCGGACCGTGAAGCCCTCCTCGTGGACCGCACGGTGGTGCCGCCGGCAGAGCAGCACGAGGTTGTCGAGCCGCGTCGCCCCGCCGTCGGCCCAGTGCCGGACGTGATGCGCATCGCAGCGCCGGGCGTGGCAGCCCGGGAAGCGGCACTGGCGGTCGCGCGTCTGCAGCGCCCGCCGAAGCGCCGGCGGGATGGTGCGGGTCTTGCGCCCGACGTCGAGGATCGCGCCATCCGGCGCGTGCTGCATGACGACCGCCGCGGCATCGCAGGCCATGCGGCGGGACGTTTCCGCGGAGACGCGCAGCCCGTCGCCATCTTCCAGGGCGGCGTGGCCGGCCATCCGAGGGGCAGAGGTCGCCGCGACGGGGCGACCGCCTGTGTCCGGACACCCACGTCCGCCGGATCTGGCCGTATTGGATGACGTTTCCGCGGAGACGCGCAGCCCGTCGCCATCTTCCAGAGCGGCGTGGCCGCCCATCCGAGCGGCGGGGGTTGCGGCGACGGGGCGACCGCCTGCGTCCAGACACCCACGTCCGGTGGACTCGACCGCGTGGGATGACGTTTCCGCGGAAACGTGCGTTGCGGGCGCCGCCGCGCCGGGCGGCGTCTCCTCGGAAACCCTCGCTGCCCTCGCTGCCCTCGCTTTCGCGTCGCGCGACGTTTCCGCGGAAACGTGCGATGCGGGTGCCGCCGCGTCGTCCTGGAGCGTGTCCGCCTCGACGTGCAGCACGACCTGATAGCGGTCGCCCGCCGTCCCCCGGTCGAGGTCGGCCGCCAAGGCACTCTCGGCCACCAGTCCCAACGCATCCGCCTGGCGTTGGACCGTGCTGGTCTCGGCGGCGTCGGCCGCGGCCACCTCCGTGCGCAAGCGGTCGCTCGCCGCCTCGATCGCCCGCCGCACCACCGCGCCCACCTCCGGGGACAACCGGCCGCGGATGACGACCATCCCGTCGTCGTCTACCCAGGTGTTGAGGTGCCGCCGCGTCTGCCGCCGTTGGTCATCGGCCGCCTCGGTGGCCCGGTCGACCCGGCGCCACGCGCGCGCCAAACGTTCGACGTAGGACGCCGGGGCGCACAGCGCGAAGTCGAGCAGACGGCGTTCGTTGGCCGGGGTCGCCACGCGCGTCAGGGCGCGCACCTTCGAGTAGGAGATCTGCCCGCGCTGCATCGCGTCGCTCAACAGCGGCAGGGCGCCCAATGCGCGCGCCACCCGCACCTTCTCGCGGGCGGCGCCCAGCTTGAGCCCGGTGCGCCAGTTCAGCCAGTGCGCACATGACTGGCACCCCTCCCACCCCTCCCGCTCGTCGAAGGCGCGAATCAGCACGAGGAGCTCGTAGGTCGCGGCCTGGATGCGGGCCGACAACTCGGCGATGTCGTCACCGAGACGCACCGCCTCCGCACGGTGCTGGGAGACCGCCGCACGGTGCGCCCCGTGGGACACCGGATCGGTGATGACCGGCGGCGGGACCGCGGGTGTCGAGACGTCGATGGCGGTGGAGCGCGCTGGTGACGCAAGGGTCAGCGCGCCGGGCGTTGTCGGCCGGGTCGCCGCGTCCGGCGGCGTGGGCGGTGACACTGCGCCGTGCAAGGCGGGTGAGCCCACCGCGACGGATCGCGGGTTGGGGGCAGGGAAGTCCGTGTCGTAAAGGTCTGATGCGATGCTCATGGATCCATTGTAAGCCCCTGTTTTCCAACGGGTTGAGAGCGTCTCTGCGGGTCGTTCTCGGCGTAAGGGTCGGGTTGCGATTGCCCGGTCCGGCCGCGGGCCACAGCGCGCCGCTCTGCCGGTCTGAGCGCCCCTGTAGCCGGCATCCCCGACCGCGAGCACCCTTGCCGGCAGAAGGCTGTCAAGCAAAAAATTGGCCCGGACCGGCGCGGACAGCGGTTTCACCCGCGAACTCCATGCCCGCCAGCGCGACGAGCGGCTGGCCCTCGAGCGCCGCGAGGATCGCCGCTTGACACGCCGATTCATGGAAGCGTCCACACCGGCCACGGTCGATTCAATGGTCATGACGTGACCGAGAGCGCTGACCCGTCCATGTCCTGGTTCCAGCGCACGACGATCAGACCCTCCGCTGGACCGATTCTGAGCCGGCGTGAATAGTGCGGACGAATTATTTCGTTCCCGCATGCGGGTCGCCGCCGTACGGATGTGGACCATGCCGTCTGCTGATCTGAGACTGATAATCCTGAAATACAACAGTGATTGCGACTCCTGCGGCACGACACTGCATGCCGGTGAGCAGGCGCACTGGTCGCCCTCGGCGCGCGGCCAGGTCTGGTGTCAGGCATGCGGCCCAACGCCACCCGATCGACCCGTGTCGCCTGGCTCCCGCGAATCCTGGTCGCAACTGTGCAGGTATCTGAGCAAGTGCGTGCTTGCCGAATCGGCCAACACGCTGGTGATGTTCCAAGACCTGAACAAGAAGGGTTTTCTGCACGATGCCGGGGCAGAGCATCTGGTCACCGGTGATCAGGATTGGACACCCGTTCCGAAACGGCTGTGCAGGCATCTCGACGCGCTGGACAGGACGAAGCGCGACGCCGCGTTCATCTACGGATGGCCGGTGCTGGTCGCAAGAAACCAGAAGAACTATCCGGTCATCGCACCGTTGTTCCTGGTGTCGGTTCGCGCAGAGCAGCGTGACAGCCAGTGGATTGGCGCGGCGGAATCCGAACCGGAGTTCAATCTGTCGATCGTGGCCGGCGAACTGTTCGACATGTCCGCCAAGGTGGAGATTGACGCGCTCGTGGGTGAGGGCCTGCCGTTCGGAGATGCCGCTGCCCTCGTGCAATTGGCGCGAAACGCGCAGGTGCATCCCCGACGAACCCGCTGGCCGCTCCGCTCCCGTGCAACGGATCTCAGGAATCAGCCCTCGATCGGTTCCCGCGCGAACCGCTGACCATCGTTACCGGTCCGCCCGGCACGGGGAAGACGCAACTGGTCGTGAACGCTGTCACCAACGCTTGGCTTGACGGCGAGACGGTGCTCGTCGCGTCGACGAACAACGGCGCCATGAACGTGGCCGCCGACCGCGCGAATGCGGATATCGGTCCGGCGACGGTGCTGCGCACGGGGAACCGCAAGGCGCGCGAAGCGCTCGGGGATCAGGTGGGGAAGGCGGTCGGCGCGGCCGCCGGCGACGAGGCAGTGGGAGGACAATGGCGGAGCGTCGGGGGCGACATCGGCGCCCGCGCCGAACTCGCGCGAACGGCCAGCCATCGGGCGCGCTTGTTGGCGGACGTGACCGCGGTGGCCGAATTGAATCTGAAACTCGCCGAGACGGTGGAAGATCAGGAGCGATACGCGCAGAGGCTCTGGAACTGGACGCCAGCACCCGTCCGACCTTGCTCAGCGGACGCATCACCGATCTCGGTGCGACGCGGGGTTCTACCACGGGCTGCTAGCCGATCATCTCGATCAACTGAATAAGATTGCCGCACGTATCATCGAAAACGGCCATCTTCACTGGCCCCGCAGGCGTGGGGGCTTGTGTAAATTTCACGCCAAGTTCGCATAGACGCTTGTGCTCTGCATCCAGATCATCCACCTGAAAGGAAGCGAGGGGGATGCCATCAGCAAACAACGCGCTTTTGTAAGGTTTCACGGCCGGATGCTCGCTTGGTTCTAACAGCAGTTCCGTTCCTTCTGGCTGTTCCTTCGACACGACGGTCAACCAGCGATGTTCTCCCACCGGAACATCGTTTTTGACTGCGAAGCCCAGTTTAGTCGTATAAAAACCGAGAGCCTTGGCCTGGTCATCGACCAATACACCGGTGATGTAAATCTTCATTTCCCCTCCTCAAATTTTGCTATCCAGCGGCGCGGAGCGACTTGGCTAGCGGTGACTTATTCAAAGAATGAGGAATGAGTTTGGTATTGCCGTCCCATTCCACTTCGATAATGACGACTGGATGTCTTACCGCTTCTTGCCGGATTGAAACAAGGCCACGGCCTTCTCTATGCGACGGTGCCGCGTCTCATCGGTCTTGGCGGCATTGATGTTGTCGACGTGGAAGCGTTGCAGGCTGTTCGCAAGCCCGTCGAAGAAGGCTCTTGTACTGCACGAACTCTGGTCGGACGTCCACAGTGCGTTCGAGGATGACGTCGGTTTCGGCGTTGGTCTCAGGTCGCGCGGTCATCATCGGTTTCCATTGTGTTCACGTAGGCATGGAGTGTCAAGCGACGTCCAGTCTTACGCACTAGCCCGACTTCCGCTATTCGGCGTGATTTCCGACTAATTTCAGGGGTGTTCCCGCCTCGCCCGACCCGGTGTGCCAACAAAACCGGGGGGTTCCGCGTTCGTGGCCTGCCGGATCTCTGTGTAGTGCCGACCTACCCCCTTGATTGACGGGTCGCATACACGGACGATCTACGCATGTTCGTGCGCTGCAAGATGCGCCGCAAGGACGGCAAGGAGCACCGCTACTGGAGCGTGGTGGAGAACGTGCGCGTCCGCGGGGGCCGGGTCGTGCAGCGCCAGGTGCTCTATCTCGGGGAGATCAACGACAGTCAGCGCGCGGCGTGGTGCCGCTCGATTGCAGTGCTGGACGAGACGGCGGGCGCGCGGCAGTTGGCGCTGTTTCCCGCGGACCGTGCGGCGCCGGTGCTGGACTGTGAGGTGGTGCAGATCCGGGTCACGGACGTGCAGGTGCGCGACCCCCGCCAATGGGGCGCGTGCTGGCTGGCGCTGACCGTGTGGGATCGGCTGGAGTTGGACCGGTTCTGGGGGCCGCGCTTGCCGCCGAGTCGGAAAGGGACGCGGTGGCTGGACGTGTTGAAGGTGCAAGTCTGCTACCGGCTCATCGATCCGGGGAGCGACTGGCGGCTGCACCGGCACTGGTACCACCATAGCGCCCTGCGCGATCTGCTGGGGACCGACCGGGTCATTCCCAGCGACACGCTGTACCGCTGCCTGGACAAGCTGGTCGCGCACAAGCGGGCGTTCTTCTCGTTTCTGCGGGCGCGGTGGACCACGCTGTTCGATGCCCGCTTCGATGTGCTGCTGTACGACCTGACCAGTACCTACTTTGAGAGCGACCCGCCCTTCGACGGCAAGCGCCGATTCGGCTACAGCCGGGACAAGCGGTCGGATTGCGTGCAGGTGGTGATCGCGCTGATCGTGACGCCGGACGGCTTCCCGCTGGCCTACGAGGTGATGCCGGGCAACACGACGGATCAGACCACGCTGGCCGGCTTCCTGGAACAGATCGAACAGCAATACGGCCGCTCCCAGCGGGTCTGGATCATGGACCGCGGCATCCCCACCGAAGCCACCTTGGCGGCCATGCGCGCGGGTGACGCGCCCGTGCGCTACCTGGTGGGCACACCAAACTTGAATCGTCACCAGAGACAGCAGCTAAATGACTGAAAGCACTGCACGTTACGTCAGTTCCAAGTGTGTGGTTTTGGCTGTCCGCTGACTGTTCCAACACCACACCAGCAGGGAAAAAGAACGTCTGTAACGCGACCTTTTCAGCCGCAGACGACGTGCACCACAGCCCCGGCGCATCGCTCAGCAGGTAGGCGCACGCATCAAGCGCACCTGAGATATCGACCGTATCGCCATCCTGTTCGCGTTCCAAGTCAACCCTGACTTGCTGCACCTGCGTCCGCAGCTTGGCCATCATCCTGTCGTAGACATCGGCGTTGCCGTCATCTTCCAGCATGCGTTCAACAAGCGCTTCCTGACGCGCTTCCAGCGTGTGCTGCTTGCGCTTCAGTTCACCACGTCGCCGCGCTGCATCTTCTGTGCGCTTCGACAGCCGTTCGCGGATTGCGGTCTGCATACCGGTCACCGTTTCGCGGGTCGGTTGAAGTTCCGACAACAGGTCCATGAACAGCGCTTCGAGTGCGAGCTTTGCGATACGCACGCAGCCACGCGGACAGGAATAATACGCATACGCCTTGCCGGTGCCACTGGTTGACGATGAGCCTGTCAGCGACGTACCACACTTGCACTTGGCGAATCGACGCAACGGCCAGTCCGCAGACTTGCGGGCGCTTCGCGTAGACGTCGCTGCACGGCTGGACAGCGCTGCTTGTGCGCGCGCAAACAGCGACTCCGGTATCAATGGTTCGAAGTCGCCTTCGATGTCATGAACGTCAAAACTCGGCGCGCTCACTCTGCCACAATACAACGGGTTCCTGACTAGCTTAGAGAGTGTCTGTATCGATATAGGCATGCCGCGCTTCGTGGTCAGACCATCGCGCGTAACGGCGTCAACGATGTCCACCAGCGGCCGACCTTGCGCTGCCAGTTCAAACGCATGCTTCACCAACGGTGCGCGGTCAGGGTCTGGCTTCAGGCTGGGTTCGTTCTTCGAATTGCTGTTGACGAAACCGATTGGGGCCATCCACATCCAACGGCCAGCTTCAACCCCCGCCTTCATGCCTGTCGTGGTTCTTTCACCTCGAATGTCGTTGTCAAACTTGCTGAACGCCGACATCAGGTTTTCAACCAGCATGCCAGTACCATCGTCAGCTATCGGCTCGGTTGCTGACCGCAGTGCGATGTTCCACTTCGTCAGCCGTTGACGCACAACCTGATGATCAAGTGTGTTACGACTGAACCGGCTGACCGCGTAGACCACGACTGCATCAATCGTCGCCTTGTGCTTTCGGGCGTATTCGAGCATCGCCAGAAATGCAGGTCTGTTCGTGGACTTCGCTGAAGCTGAATCAGTGAACACCTGACCGACTCGGTACTTGTGCTGTTCGCACCACCGCTGACAGGCGGATAGCTGCGTACCGAGACTGAAATTACTTGATTGTTCTTCCGTGCTCACCCGCGTGTAGATCAAAGCCGTCTTCATCATCGTCGTCTCCTCCATAACCACATTGATAGTATCATGGATGTCAACTATAAGTATAGGTATTTTCTCTGCTCATGGTGTCCTTCAGTGTGGACCAGTACAACAGTACGGGTTGTTAGATCGTTGATTACAACGTACCGTGCTCTTGTCTGACCCAGACCTATCCCCTACCCGAGTGAGGTTTCGATCCAGCCGCTTCTGAGTCGTCTGACCCAGGAAGCTCGTCTATGGTCGCAGCTCCCTTGAGTGTTCTCTTTTGGGCACCGTAGAGCCCCCCGCCCCGCTCGAACACCTCGCGGCCAGCACCAAGACCTTGCCCTATGCTGGTTAGCACTCTGTGGACAGGTGGAGACATCGCTTTCGCGAAGGACCGTCATCCACAGGTGGTCTGTCGGTGTTGAAGGTCGCAACAAGGTGGGATATACTTTGAATCCCGTCTTTGCGGCGTCATCCCCGCCGACTGAGACCGAAGCAGCCGCTTTCGCGAGCGGCTGTTTCACTGTACCGGCAAACGTAGCATCAACCGTGTCTTCAACGCAACGATAGTACAGGCCAGTGTCAATAAGGATATTCCCACTTAAGGAAAACTTAAGATGATAGTATCATTAACGCTCTCTGATGGCGTTTTCTGGTCGGTCGGCCGCCGACGCCGGTAGATCCTGATATATGCCCGGCACCTCAAACATTTCGTCCCGCCAGGCGACGCCGGAAACCCGCACCTGCAGAAACCAGACGCGATGAGCTTGTCTGAGCGGCGCTTGCGTCGCCGAGTGCACCGATCGCAGTAGATCCTGTCGATCCGTTCGCGCGGACGCGAGCACTCGACGCACCGACCCTGTGCCTTCAGCGCCTGGTATGCGTCCTTGCGGAGCTGATTTTTGTAGTCCAGGCAGGGTCTGCACCTCTGCCGACCGACCTCTGCCGGGTCACCGCAGTCGACGCAGATCCCAGCGTGCAGTGCGCGCTGGAGGTACGGTCGACGTCGCCGCGGTCTGCGGCCCACTTAGATCCCCGCCGCCGCCCTCGCGTCGGCCTCGGACAAACCGCCCTCTTTCAACCGCCGGAACGCAGACGCCCTCGCCAGAACGTCACGGCCGCCCAGAGGTGAGGAGTCGATAGTGATAATTATTCCGAGTTGGCTCGACACCTGAGCTTCTATGCGCCGGCACAGGCCATCCACCGCGGCAGAAACGAACTGCCGCCAGGACTCGCGTGCAAGCTGGCCGCTGATGGCAGACGCGGACCCGCCGATCAAACCACTCGGGATACCGCAAGCACTCGCCACGCTGATCCCGACGTCCCGCCGTAGCTCAATCAGGCCGGTCGGTGGATCTGCACCAAAACGAGACGCGATCCAATCCCGCCGCGGTGCGCTGGCCATCGAATCGGCCGACGCCATCGCACTTTCTAAAAGCAGAAGCTGGCCCTTCGATGCGCTGATGTCCTGGCGAATCTGTGCCAAGGGGTCGGTCGCGTTTTCGCCCAGGTCTGCATCATCCTCAGGTTCAAATTTCGAGACGGGAACAATCGCGCCGACCGGCATACTCGCCTCTTCCCGGAGACGTTTGTCGAGCCAGCCGGCCAATCCTCCGGCGTCGGCCGCGTGCGCCAACGGCGACACTCCAATCCACGGCCGCGCCGGGTCCACCTGCCAGCGCAAATGTAAGACCTCATCGGCCGGAAACTTGACGTATTCTGTCGTGCTTGGACCGGCCCGCTGGATGCTATAGCGCCAGCTTGCCGGATCGCTACCGCCTGTCATATCCCACGATGCTACAGGTCGCATGACCAGGCCGATCTCTGGGTGTGCCGATGCGGTATGAACCGCGCTACCGTATCTGACCATGGACGCCGCCACCGCAGATCGCCATGAGGCGTCGAACGCCCGCACCGTGCCCGGTGGTCCCGTGACCTCGCACGCGCCGAGTGCGTTGGCGTAGAGTTGCGCGCAAGATTGCAGCGCCGCTGTGGACAAAGCTGTGATTGCCCCGGTACCGGCCGCGTAGCTCGTCAGCCCGCTGATAATCGCGTCGGTGTAGTTCCGGACCTCCGGTTTCTGCCACGGCCATCTCATTGTGGTTTCGTCCTTCCAGCGCGAAGAACGCGCCACGGGGATAGCAGCCCCTGCGCGCCGCTGTTCCTGAACGCGTTGCTGACGTTGACGGGACGCCCCTCGCCATCAGCCGGTAGAATCTCCCTCGCTTGAGCGCTCGCCTGCCAGTGGTAAGCAGCCAGCAAGATCACCGCCTCTGTCTTCGTGCAGGTCGGTGCGGCCGGCGCGTAGCGTTCGACGCGAGCCTTGGCGAGCTTCAACAACCGCGTGACCTTAGTGATCTGGGCGTTCTCCGCGCCCAGCTCGGTGGCCAACTGTGCGGCCGTGAGCGTCACTACAGCCATCGCCTTCTGTGCCTCCCAACACGTTCGCGGACCTCAGCCCGCGCTTGGTCATATGCTCCCGCTGGCACAAGCGCCGCAGCGTTAACGAGCGATTCCCTGACCTCGCGGACACCCTGCACGCGCCCCTCTTCCAGGGGGTGGAACTCCACACTGAGTCTCGCCCGCGTGCCGTCTCTGACGCTTTGCGCCGCAGACCTGCCTAGGTCGGTGTTTGGTAGCTGGTGATCGACTGACAGACTACCGTCAGACCCTCGGATCGGGTCAAACCTCATGATCACATTCTTGGAGCGATGCTCAGGTAGCAACGCGATCCCGTTCGACGGCGTACGGACGCCAGCGCCTACGAACAATTCGCGCCGGTCGCCAGCCACACGCCCGGCCGGAAGAATCATCCCTACGAGACGACCAGGCGATCCCGCCGACTCTCGGATCTCTACCTTGCCCTCAAACTCACGACACTCTATAGCCATGTCATACCTCGTCTGTGCTGGCGAAATAGCGATCTAGCCCCGCCTCGCATAGCAGTTGACGATCCCTATCGCTAGGAAACCTAGCCCTAATACGACGGCAAGCTTCGGCTCGGGTTAATGCTATTGTCCGCACTTCGCCGCCGCCTATCTGTTCACGCAGCCGCTCGACGTGGTTAGGGTTGCCCGTTCTAACAATGCCACCTAGGTTAGCCTCTTGAGCCGCTACGATTGCTAGCCCACGCGCCCGCCGTGCTATGCGCAATATCTCCGTGTTACGTTCCGGATCTGTAGGCGAGTAGCCAAGCGCCTCGGCAATCCGGCCCGTGTCGATCAAGACTTCGCCAGCCTCTAAGGCTAGTTCCTCGTCTGTCAGGATGTCGCTGCATCCTGGCGACACGACAACGCGTAGCGGCATAGCTGTCTCCCTAATAGGTCGGCGAGCGCAGGCGCTTGTAGAGCGGAGCGTAACCCCCGGCACCTTACGGATACCGGACACCCGCGACTCGCCGATGTGGTCAGCAGGCCGGCGCAATGAGCAGGCATCTGCTTCCGGCCCTTACGGAACCGGAACACCGACCCGCCGATTCTAAGCAGTTTTGAACGACAAACCTTTCCACGCGCTAGCGCGAAGCAAACCGACGCCCTGCGTCAGCTCGATCAATGTGCAGTGGACCAAGCCTGACTTGCTATCGCTGTAGATATCGGAAATCTCGAGTTTTCCCCAGCTCGTCACGACGCCGAGCCGACCAGGAACCGCCATACGGTGAGCGAGCGCATACGATACGTCGGACGCCGCCGCAGGCATCCTGTCGGATGCCCGCAAACCGCCAAGCTCGCCATTGAGGTAAGTCCACAGTGATTGATTCGGCCCGCCGACCGCAGCCGTGCCCCGGAAAGTTCTCATCATCCATCCGGCCGTTATCGGATTCACCAGTAGTCTGATCGCGTCGAGACCCGGCGCGTAGTGCCCATCTACCAGCGAGGCGACTTTCGCCACCGCCAGATCAAACGTCGTCGTGTTGACCTCGGCCTTCACGATGATTTGCTTCCCGATTCCGTTCAGATTCGGAGAGCTGTTGTCCCCCGTCAATATCTGAGCTTCCCGCGTGTCTTCCAACTCTTGGGATAGGTTTTGCTTCAACGCCGATTCGATTTCTGGGTAGGCGGCAAGGTCTGACCGGTTCAACGTCAGACGCGTCTGGAGCCTTCCGGTAGGCGCGTGCTTGACCACCGTCAGCGCCGCCGCGGTGCTCTCACCAGCACTGCCACTAGCCACCATCGCGCCCGTCACTGGCGTCGAAATTCTTGGGTAAGCTGCGTCGCCACTTTCCTTGTTGACAATGTCGATGCCTACGTACTCCCGCACCGGCATGGCGTAGGCAAACGGCAGGATCGGTGCTGGCACGGTCGGATGTGTAGACGGTGCGGGGGACGCGACGTCCCGGACCTCTGGCTCACGTATCAGGTCCAGCGGAATATCGCCAGGACAGCCCATCGCTGCGGCATACTCGGCCGACTCACCCGACAGTGGCGAGCTAGTCAGTGCCGACGTGAGGAAGTCTGACACGCGAGCCTTGCTGCGCAGTTCCAATCGCTCTCGCGTTTCGGCGTCCTGGGTCACGGTCTCGGTCGACTCCTTTTCGGATTCGCTCTTCAGCGCCGACCGATACTCGCTCTCCAGCGTCTTCTGAGACGCCAGTAGGGTCGTCTCGTCGCCCTTCTGAGTGTCGGTCGGTTCTGCAATGCCGTTCAGCGCGTTCAGCTTCTCGCGCACTTCCGACAATGCGATGGCTTTCTCGATGCTAGTTTTCATGCTGACAGTTCCTTTAGGTATGCCTGCCACGCCACGCGGTCAGGGTCAGGCGGGTTATGCGTTGCTATATGACACGTTATACAGCGGCTTTCCAGGTTCGATAGTTCGTTGCTTCCACCTGCCGCCAGTGGCACGATATGGTGGACTTCCAGCTTTCCAGCCTTCCCACATTTGCGACAACGCCGCTTGTCGCGCGCCAGGACCACCAGTCGCACACGATTCCAGCCTGCCTGGTTAAGACGGTGATGGCGGCTCATGCGGTCGCCTCCACGAGGTATGACTTTATAGCGCCGCCAGTGCGCCTCGGTGCCTTCGCCGCAGCACCGACAGCGAGCACTGCCGCCGACAACACGTCTATGCGGCCTCTTTGCCGCGACTGACATACCGCTGGATTGCCATTGCCGTCACGTCTCAATGTGGACTCCTTGATGGCCGTCGCGAGAGATAGGTTCTCGACAGTCCTCATGGTTGTCGTTAGGACCGCCTGCTGAAACGCCCTTACCGCCGCGCTGCCATCTGGACCCGCGCCACTGCGGACCAGCGTCACCGGCCAGGGCGAATGATCACGTAGCGACCCGACCTTGTATGTGTCGGCGACGCACTGCCGGACATTGACACCCCGCAGATCCTTGCGGACCATCTTGACGAACGTGAGTAGGTCTACCGTCCGCCCAGGATGGGTAACGAGTTCGCCGCGGTGCTGCATCTTGTAATAATCGGCACCGTCCCTCTTGCCACGTGCTTTCAACTTCGGCACGTCCCCAAATGCCAGCCAGGTCCGCAACGCACCCGTGCGCGGCCAGTAGCAGCACGCAGCCGTACCGCTGCCAGCCTCCCCAACGTCGAATCCGAGATAGGCCGGCCCGCTGTATTCAACCTCCGGCACGGTGCAATCAATCAAATCAGACGGCGAGCAGATCATCTCCCTTGTTGGGGAAATAGCCTGGTTCAGTTCGAACGCGCGGAAGCTCGGCTCGTCTGAAGTCACGAACTTGATGCGCGCCGCCTCGTCACGCATGTGCTTCATAGACTTGATCGTGCCGAGTCCTGGATTCGCAGCACGCCAGGCGTGCTCATCGTCTACATCGCAGTCCTCTGGTGCAGCGTAGACGTGCGCCACCGTCTCCGGGTTGTCGAGGATCTCCTTGAACAGGGGCGAGTCGCCCCGGACGGAGATGTGCATGATTCTCCCGCCGCGTGCGCTCAATGACGAACGTAGGCCAGCAAGTAGATCGCGGGATCGCTCCACCGTGAGACCGGTTTCGTCGAAGAGTACGAGATCATATCCAGCCGCATGGCCTGCATTTTTGTCGGCGCTCAATGTGTCGAATGAGCCCGTAGACGACTCAATCGATCCCGGATATGGACTGCGGCGAATACGGACATCAAGACCACTGGCCTCGGCGATGGCGGCAACCTGCTTTCGTAGCTCGTTTGCTTTCCCTATGGAGATGCTGACAACAGCACCACGCCATCCCGGCCGTCTAAGGGGACCGACCAGGTAGCCCAGGACCAAAATTGACGCGATGGCGCTCTTCGCGTTCTTCCTACTGGAAGAAAATGCCGACTCGTGAGCGCCCCAGGATGCCCGCAGCCAGTCCACCGCGAAACCAGGTATCTCCATCGGCTCACCGGCGAGTGGATGGCCCACGGGGACGATCAGGCTCTCCCGTGACCACTTGGCCAGCTCGCCGACCGGATCGGCATGGTCCACCACCGCAACGACAGGCTCACCTGGTGCGCCAAGCTGATGCACCCTCGCAGCACGCTCCCGTGCTCGCTGCGCTCGCTTGCGCTCAGTCGCCGATGCGTACAATCGTTTTCTGCCCATTGCTATGCGTCACGTTACCGAAAACGTGACTTCCGCCCTGTACCGAAGCCATCCCCACGGTTTATCCGGGTTGATCTGGCCTCGGTGGGTCCTGTATCGCTGTGTCATTACTCACTCGTTGACGATGGCGGTGAGAGCGACCGTAGCGCCTCTGACGACGCCACCGCTCCCCTGAGCCGTCGTACTCCAGTTAGTGCCGCCAAGCTCAATGACGGCGGCCTCGCCACCGTCGAGAACGATGTCGTCATACTCATGCTCGGCCGCGGACAATCGTCGCCGCACCGTGGACACCAGGTCATCAAGCTGATCATCAACAAGTTCCTCGGTCTGACCAGCGACCGTGCACTGCACAGACATCGTGTGCTGGACCAGTGGACGCGCCTGTAAATCGCTGGAGATGGCGATGACCTCGATAGCCGGCAGCTTCGGGATCACGGCCTGTTCGACCGAGAAGATGTTCCCGTTGGGGATGTCGATCAACGCGTCTGCTCGGAAGGCTTCGGCGATAGCTTTCTTGGTCGCTCTCATTGTGATACCTCAAGTCCTGCGGCCTCAGCACGCGCACGTAGCCACGTCTGCAACGACTCGGCATGCGCCTCTTGGTCAACGTGAATGAGCGTGCGCTGACGGTGATGCTTCGTGCCGGATTGGTGAAATCGGCTGTAGAAGACGTTCGTTCCGAATGTCAACTGGCCAGGCCGCGCCTGGAACACGCCATGCCTACCCAGTCCACGGCCGCGCCAGGTCAAGCTGCGACGCAACCGGCCAGTGCGCCGACGCAACGGCCAACGCTCCTGTGCGGTGTCTGCCAGTTCTTTGCCAAGTAGCTGCCAGAACGGAGATAGGTCTAGCGCATCGGCAAACTTACGAAGCGACTTACCAGCCTCGGTGAGACCCTTGACGCCGATGCGTAGCTCAGGCATCGACTGCCCCGCATTCCAAGCAGCAGCCTGCCGGATCTTGTTGACGGTATCGAGCGCCGCACGATCTACAGTGCGTGACTAGACTGGAGTAGCGGCCGGTGTCGAGCCAGGGTAGGCGAGGCGTTCTAGTACCGCCGGCGGTACTCAGGCGAGTATCCGCGCGGTCATGCGCCGCGTGCTGGCGCTCGATGATCTCTGACGTGGTGACTATACGGTCCATAGCGATGACCTCCACGCGTTAACGTAGTCGCCATCGCCATCGCCGCCGTCGTCTTCTTAGAGGTGGGAGTTACCCGATTTCGCCGCGGCCAACCAGCCAGGCTCGTGCACCAGGAGTGCCGCCATTCAGCCGGTATAGCAGGTGCGGCGACGTGGTAAAAAACTGCAATCCATCCACGCTGAAGCTGCACCCCGCGGCCGGGTCTGTCTGCACCCAATCACCATCCGGGGACTGCACTTCCAGGACCCAGGTGCCGCCGGAATGGCCCGTCAGCAGCACGAACGTGGACCCCTCGGTGGACCGAAACGCTACGCCTATCGCGTCTGACGTACCTAGAATCTCCTCGGGTGCCATTCGTGATTTGCCTGATTAATCGTAACAAAATTCGCCTAGGTTTGCAATCTGCCTGATTTTTGCCTGCTTACCTGCAAAAGACTATGCGGCAGACTCGACACTCCCACTCCGCGATCCAGTCCGTCAAACGTCGCCGCAGTGTCACCGGTCGTCCACAGTCCTCGCAATGAGTCATCGCGCCTCCATCCGCTGGTTGTGTTCCAGCCCTTGATAATTATCGCCTGATTGCTTCCGCACGTCGCATCCATTCTACGGTGTCGTTCCAAGACTGTCCCGTTGCGGACCCCCAAGGGCCGCCTGACGCGGCTGGAGCAGGCGTTCCTGGCGCAGCCCTGGCAGGCGGTGCGGCCGTCGGTCACGGTCAAGCTCCTCGCCGAGGAGGGAGAACTCTACATTCTGGTCCGGAGTGACCAGCGGCGGCTGAAGGAACGCGGCATGCGCCGGCGGCGGTTGAAGACCCTGTGGCAACGGCTCGGCGAGTTACAGCAGCAAGCCAACAGCCGGGATCAGTTGCTGCTCAAGCTCGGTGCCGCCAAACAGGCCGCCGGCCGGGCCTGGGCGTTGGTCGACATCGGCGTGCCCGCCCCCGGCGAGGCGGTCACCCCGGAGACCTTCACCGTCCGCCTGCGGCGGGACCGGCTCCGCCAGGCCCGCCGGCGGGAGGGCCGCTACCTGTTGCGCTCGAACCTGACCGACGAAGACCCCGCGACGCTCTGGCAGTACTACATGCAGCTCACCGAGATCGAACAGGCCTTCAAGGAGCTCAAGCACGACCTCGCGATCCGTCCGGTCTTCCATCAGCGCGAAGCCCGCATCGAGGCGCACCTCTTCGTCTCGTTCATCGCCTATTGCCTGCACGCCACCCTGAAGAACTTGGCCCGGCCGCACGCCCCCGGCCTGACCCCGCGCGCCATCCTGGAGACGTTCGCCACCCTCCAGATGGTCGATGTGCATCTGCCGACGACCGATGGCCGGCAGCTCGTCCTGCCGCGCCATACCCGGCCGAATGCGGAGCACGACCTGCTGCTGCACCAACTCCAGCTGCAACTGCCGACACAGCCCGCGCCACGCCTCACGACCTGACACCACGTCCCACCACGCCCTCCGCGCAGCGTCGTGTAGTGCCGACCTTTGGGTGATCGACTCTTTGAAATCAATAAGTTAGAGCTTCTGAGGTGCCGAATAGCGGAAGTCGGGCTAGCAGCCCGTGGTGAAACCCCGCGTTGCACCGAGATTGGTTCTGCGCCCGGCTGGCAAGGCGCGACGAGGGAGCAAATTGGGGCATTTGTGACCGAGGAGCTAAGCGGATCGGCAGACTACCATGCCGATCCGCCGGCCGTAGCGCCGCCAGACGGGACAGGGAGCAAATTGGGAAATTTGCGACCGCAGCGCCAATCGAATGCAGCGGGGCTTTTGCCACGGGCTGCTAAGGCGACACCCAGGATACGAACTGGACTTCGCGCTGCAGGAACACGGACTGCGGCTGAATGTCGAGGTCGACGGCGATCACCACGTCGACGCCAGGGGCAAACTGCGCCGCCAGGACCTTGCCCGCGACCGGATACTGGCCGGGATTGGCTGGGAGGTGATTCGGATTCCCGCCTGGCGCTGCAGATGGGACGTCGATGCCGCGATTCGTGACATACGAGCGCGGGTATTCACCATCGATGGAGTGGGTCGCGCGGATACGTTACTGCGATCGACGGGCTCGTTGCGCGGGTCCGCCAAGAACGTATGATGGCATGATGTGGCGTGACCTCACGCCCTCGGCCGTGCTGGACGCCGTCTCGCGCCGGTTGTTCCTCACGATGGCCGGCAGCCGCGCCTTCAAGTACGCCGCGGCCACGTACGGCATGCGCAGCCAGCGCAGCGTCGCGCGCCGGTTCATTGGCGGCCGGAATATCGACGAGGCGATCGACGCCGCCCGCCGTATCGAGCAGCACGGGTTGCTCCACACGTTCAACTACCTCGGTGAGCACGTCCACGACCGCGAGGCGGCCGAGGCAGCGACGGTCGCCTACCTGTCGGTCATCGAGGCCGTGGGTCGGGCGGGCCTGCCCTGCAACCTGTCGGTGAAGCTGACGCAGCTCGGTCTCGAGTTCGACACGGGGCTGTGCCGCGACAATCTCGAGCGCATCCTGACGCACGCCGACGCCCGACGCTGCTTCGTCCGCATCGATATGGAGGCCTCGCCGCTGGTCGACCGCACGCTCGACCTCGCCGCGGCGATGCGCGCCAACGGGCACACGCATGTCGGCGTGGTGCTGCAGTCGGCGCTGCGGCGCACGCCGGATGATCTCGTCCGCGTCACCGCGGCCGGCCTGCCGGTTCGTCTGGTGAAGGGCGCCTACAAGGAGCCGGCCGGCGTGGCGTATCCGGACAAGGCCGATGTCGACCGCGCGTTCGTGCAGTTGGTGGACACGCTGCTCGACACCGGCATCCACCCGGCATTCGCCACCCACGACCCGCGCATGCTCCGTGCGGCCCTGGCGGCCGCGGAGACGCGCGGGGTTGCACGCGACCGGTTCGAGTTCCAGATGCTCTACGGCGTTCGCCGGGACCTGCAGGCCGCGCTCGAGGCGCGCGGCTACGTCGTGCGGATCTATCTGCCGTTCGGCGCCGACTGGTACCCCTACTTCATGCGGCGGCTCGCCGAACGGCCGGCGAACGTCCTGTTCGTCGTGCGGAGCCTGCTGCACGAGCGGTTCGGCAGTCAGCGCGGCGTTGGCGGTTAGCAGCCCGTGGCAAAAGCCCCGCGGCATTCTGCTGTTTCACGCTGCATCCCGGCTGGACGGCGTTGGTCCGGCTGACGAACAGGGCAACCACAAGGGTTGCCCCTACAGGTATGCTCCCCCGTCACGCCTTGCGCTGGCCGGGCGCGGCATTGTTACGACCGGGTCTCGGTGCAACGCGGGGTTTCACCGCGGGCGGCTAGTGCAGGCGCCGCGCCAGCGGGAACCGTTGCGGCGGGCCGCACGTGCCTCTGCCGGCCGCGGCTTGACAATGTGTGCATGGCAGACTAGTCTTTAAAACAGACTAAATATCCAAGGAGGGGAAGCGCACATGGACAAGTCCACCGCCCGCGACGATCTGGCCGTGGTTGACCGGATTCTCCGAACGGCTGACCGGACGTTGCACATCCCGCCGCTCATTCTCATCACGTGGGGAATGGTCGCGGTGATCATCAACGGCGTCCACCAGGCCCGGGATTCCGGTCTGACCGTGCCTCCCGACCAGTTCTTTCATATTCCGCTGATTCTGGCCGCCATCGGCCTCACCGTCTGGGCCGGCAGCCGCCCGGCGGCGCAGCGCGAGACGCTGGTCGACAGCCATGCCGGTGTCACGTTCGGCGTCACGTTCGCCGTGCTGTTGATCCTGAACGTCACCGCACAGAACACGGTGATCCCGGTGGGCGCGATGTCGCTGGTGTGGGTAGCGGGGTTCAGCATCGCCCTTCTGATTGTCGGTCTGCAGTCGAGTCGGCTCCTGCTCGCCGGAGGCATCGCCATGCTTGCGGCCTGCGTGATCGCACCGTTCTTCCAGACCTGGTTCGACGGGATGCTCACGGCGGGCTGGTTCGCGGGGTTCGTCGTGCCCGGCATCGTGCTGTGGCGTCGGAGCGGCGATGGATGATCTTCTGCTGTCCAGGGTCCGTCTGGCGGTGATCGCCGAGCTGGTGACAGCCGAGTGGGCCACGTTCACCGACCTCCAGCGGTCGGTCAAGGCCACCAACGGCAACCTGAGCGCGCACCTGGGAAAGCTGGTCGACGGCGGCTACGTCACGGAGCAGAAGCGGTTCGTGCGCCGGCGCCCGCAGACTCGATACCGATTGGCGGAGGCGGGCCGCGCTGCACTGCTCCGGCACGTGGCGGGCTTGCAGGCGTTGATCGAGTCGCAGGCGTGAGCGGCGCCCGCTACATGCTGAAGCGCACCTCTGCGAGGACGGTCCGGCGTAGGATGTCGCCGTAGATGTGCTGCTGGATGCTCTGATTGAACAGGTTCGTCACCTTCAGCAGCGTGGTGAGGTTGCCTCCGTTCCACTTCACGCCGAAGCTGCCGTTCACCAGGGTGTAGCCGTCGGAGAATCCGTGGAATTCGTTCGTGAGGACGTCGCTCCAGAACGCGTCGGTCGCGGCGCTCAGGGACGCGTTTCCGAGGAATCGCGATCCGTTCACGGACACGCCGACGTTGATCCGGTGCGCCGGAGGCAGGCCGAGCTCCTCCGGCAAGTACGGGTTCGCTGACGCCAGGATTTCCGGCTCGTCCTGCCACGAGTAGTTGGCCCAGGCCGACGCCGACCGGGAGATCCGCTGATCCAGCCAGAACTCCGCACCGATCTGCCGTGTCGGTCCCAGATTGACGTAGGTGAACGCTGTGCGCGGCAGGACGACGCCCTGCGCCGCCATGAACGTCAGGACTTGCGGCGGAAGCAGCCACCCCGGCGGCGGCGCTCCCGCCGTGTACGGGTCGGCGTCCAATGGCAACGGCACGAAGTTGATCGGATTGTCTCGCTGGTTGAGGTAGACCGCGGCGCCGGCAGTGGTCCCGCGTCCGAACGTGCCGGTGTAGCTCAACTCATACGCCGTCAGCGACTCTTCCGTGAGCCCGGTGCGCGGCGCGGCGCCGACCGGCAGGTCGCTGCCGGCCACGCGGACCACCAGCGGAAACGGCTGGGCCACTGTCTGGTCGAACTGCTGCTGAAGCTGCTGCAGCACCACCGGCGCGAGCGTTGGCGGCAGGCCGGGCGGCAGCAGCGCCGGCAGCAACGGCCTGAACGCGGCCAGTGCGCTCAGATCGATGGGCTGAACGATGCTCATGTCCAGGAAGTTGTTGATGATCGACGGCGACCGGAACGCCCGATTGTAGGAGAGCGTCACGGAGTGGTCCGCGGCCGGTTTGAAGATGAATGCCAGTCGCGGCGAGAACGCTGGAGTGTCCAGGTTGCCGAACTTGTCGACCCGTCCGCCCAGGACGAGGCGGAACCGGTCGAAGAAGATCTCGTCTTGCAGATAGGCGCCGGCTTCGAGACGGTTCTCCGCCATGGGCGCGATGGAAATGTCGAAGGTGTTGCTGCGAACGTTGCCGCCGTAGGACAGCAGGTGGCGGTCCCCGAACAACGACGAGTGGCCGATCTCGGCGTCGAACGTCTTGGACTTGAACCCCAGATTCACCGGCTGGCCGGGGCTGGTCGGGTCGGGCAGCAGCAGGTTCGGCGCGTCGCCGTCGAGGAGGTTCGTGAAGACCTGCGCCCGTAGATTGCCCCGCCTGTAATTCACCTTGGCGTAGCCCAGATACGACCCGGGTTGGACATCGAACGGGCCGACCCCGCTGTGCACGAGACCCTCGGTGCCGGCAATGCCTCCGGTGTACGAGAGCTGACCGTCCGCCAGCTCCTGATCCACCCGCACGTCGAACTTCGGTTGGCTGGTTCCCCGGTTCGCGAACGCGGCGCCGAACGGACCGGGCCCGTCCAGGGGATACGGGGCGCCGCCCACCATGCCTCCCGGTACCCGGGGGTCGGCGATCACGGGCACGCGGCCAGTCGGGCGGGGGAACGCGTCGGACGAGAAGTACCCGGCGCTGATGCGGTATGCCAACCGGTCGGTCGGCGCCCGCGTGACCGTCGCGTTGGCGCCCACCATCGTCCCGGCGCCCTGCCCGACGGTCGAACCCGCCTCCCGATCGATCCAGCCGCCGCTCAACGTCACCGTCGACCCGACCGATTCACGCGGCGGCTTGGTGATGATGTTGACGGCGCCGGTCATGGCGTTCGCGCCCCAGGTGGCCGACGCCGGCCCGCGGACGACCTCGATCTGCTCGATGTCGCTGAAGTTGGCCGGGACCAGGTCCCACATGACGAGCCCGAAGAAGTCCAGGTAGAGGCTGCGCCCGTCCACCAGCACGAGCTGCGAGTTGACCAGCGTGCCCGCCGACTGCCGGCTGGCCACATTGACGTCGCGCGCCGAAAGCTGGACCACGTTGACGCCGGGCACCGCCCGGAGGGCGTCTCCGACGTTCGAGCTGGCCGTGGTCGCCAGCGTGTCGCTCGTGATGACAGAGGTCGTCACCGGCGCGTCGACGATCCGCACCTCGGTCCGCGACGCGGTCACGACCACCGTGTCGCCGAGACCCGCGATCTGCAACGTGACGACCGGCACCGCCAGCGACCCGTCAGAGACGTCGACCGACTCGACGGTCGCGTCCGAGAAGCCGCTCAGCGACACCGTCACGGTATAGGCGCCGGGTGACAGGCCGGCGAACGCGTACTCGCCGGTGCCGTCCGATTGGGTGACGCGCGAGACACCGGGACCGCTCAACGTGATGTTTGCGCCCGGTACGACTGCTCCGGATTCGTCAGCGACGCTGCCGGTGATCGCTCCGGTCTGCGCCGCGGCGCGCGCCGGCGACATGACCATCAGGACAAGACAGATAGCAGGAAGATACCGAGACATGGGCACGATCCGCGCTGTTGGAACCCCCGTCAGCGAGTATACCAATCACGCTCTGGCGGCATCCGGCGCTTCACGGGCGATCATCACCTCGGTCGCCTTCACGAGCGCCGTGGCCTCGTGACCGCGTTTCAGCCCGAGTTCATCGACCGCGTCTCGTGTGATCACCGCGGTGATTTGCTGGTCGCCGATGCGCAGCCGCACCTGCGCCACGAGGCCGTCCCGCCGCACCTCTTCGACGATGCCGCGCAGCCGGTTGCGCCCGCTGACCAGCATCAGGACGCCGCCCGTCCGGCCGCGGCGCGAGACTCGCGTCCGTTCCGAACCGCCTGACGTGCCGAGCAGCCGCTCCACCTCGGACTCGGCAATCCGGTGATGCCCGCCATCGGTGCGGGTCGTCCTGACACTGCCCTTGTAAATCCAACGCTTGAGGGTCTGGTAGCCGATGCCCAGCCGGTCGGCCGCCTCCCGTACCGTCAGCACCGCCATTCAGTCAGCTCCCGATGAATGATCCGCTTCATCGACTCAAGTCGTTTGCCAAATCAACTCTAATCATACTAAATTAATCGACCATGTATCGTGTGATCACCATGGCGCTGCTGGCCGCCTGCCTGTCCGCGTGCGGATCGGGCGGCGCCCAGCCTCGTCCCCGGCTCATCGTCGCGGCGGCCGCCAGCCTGACGCCGGTGATCGAACCGCTGGCGCAGACGTACGAGCGTGACACCGGCACGAGGGTCGAGTTGCATCTGGCGGCTTCCAGCACGATCGCGGCGCAGATGATCGCGGGCGCGCCGATCGACCTGTTCATCAGCGCCGACCAGGCGCAGATGGATCGGGTCGACGAGGCAGGATTGATCCGCGCTGGCACCCGCGTCGATCTGCTCGGGAATCAGTTGGTCGTCGTCGCGCCGGCTGGCAGTACGCTGGAGGTGCGGTCGCCGGCCGCGCTGGTCGCGGCGGTCGGGCGAATCGCGCTGGCTGATCCGGCGGCGGTGCCGGCCGGCGTGTATGCGCGCCGATACCTCGAGTCGGCTGGCGTCTGGCACCAGCTTCAGGGCCGGCTGGTGCCGACCCGCAGCGTGCGCGCCGCCCTGATCACCGTCGAGGCGGGCGAGGTCGACGCCGGCATCGTCTATCGGACCGACGCGCTGTCCTCCGATCGGGTCACCGAACTGTTCGCGGTGCCGGCAACCGAGGGGCCGGAGATCCGCTATCCCGCGGCGGTCGCCGCCGAGTCGGGCGACCCGGAGTCGGCCGGGCGGCTGCTGGCCCATCTGCAGGGGCCGCAGGCGGGCGCGGTGTTCGAGGCGGCCGGATTCATCCTGGTCGGGTCCGGACCATGACCAGTGAACTGCTGTCGGTCACATCGTTCACTGTCGCCATGGCGGCGCTGGCGACCCTGCTCATGCTGCCGCCGGGGGTGGCGGTCGCCTGGCTGCTGGCGCGCCGGCGGTTTCCGGGCCGCTTGATGCTCGAGACGCTGGTGTCGCTGCCGCTGGTCCTGCCGCCGGTGGCGACCGGGTTGATCCTCCTCTGGGTGCTCGGGCGCCGCGGTCCACTCGGACGGCTGCTGGCGCAGACCGGACTGGAGATGCTGTTCACGTGGCGGGCGGTGGTCGTGGCCATGGCGGTGATGGGGTTGCCGTTGCTCGTGCGGGCCGCGCGCGCCGGATTCGAGCAGGTCGACCGGCGCTATGAGCAGGTCGCCGCCACGCTCGGGGCCAGTCCGTCGCGCGTCTTCATCACGGTCAGCCTGCCGCTGGCGAGCCGCGGCGTGCTGGCAGGGGCGTTGCTCGGGTTCTCGCGCGCGCTGGGCGAGTTCGGCGCGACGATCATGGTGGCCGGTGCGCTGCCGGGCACCCGCACCATCGCCATCGCCATTTTCGGCTACACGGAAACCGGCAACCAGGCGGCCGCGGTGACGATGCTCTCGGTCTCGGCGGCGATCGCGTTCGGCGCCCTGTTCCTGTCGAACCGGCTCACGAACCATCCGGCCGGTGCGACGTGATCACGCTTGACTTCTCCCTGCGCCAGGGGACGTTCGCCATCGCCATCCATGAACGGATCGATGCCCGGGTCGTGGCGCTGTTCGGGCGGTCCGGGACAGGGAAGACCACGGTCCTCGAGTCGATCGCCGGGTTGCGGACGCCGGACCGCGGCGTGATCCGGATCGGGGCGCACACGCTGTTCGACACCGGGGCGGGTATCGACGTGCCGCCGCACCAGCGGCGCGTCGGCTACGTACCGCAGGATCTGGCGTTGTTCCCGCATCTGAACGCCAGACGCAACATCATGTATGGCACGGCGGTCCGCCGCGGCGGCGCCGGTTCGGCGACGGCCGATCAGATACTCGACCTGCTCGAGTTGCGCCCGCTGCTCGACCGCGGCGTCGGTGCCCTGTCCGGCGGAGAACGGCAGCGTGTCGCGATCGCGCGGGCGTTGATGACCGCGCCGGCCGTGCTGCTGCTCGATGAGCCGCTCGCGTCGCTCGACAGCAGCCTGCGCGCGCGGATCTTGCCCTATCTCGAGCGGATTCGGGACGAGCTGGGTACACCGATGGTGTATGTGTCGCACGCAGAGGCGGAGGTGCGGGCGATCGCCGATTGGGTAATCGTGCTGGACGGCGGGCAGGTCGAGGCGTCGTACTCCAGCGCCGGGAACAGCGGATTACCCACGACCGCCGCGGGCGCCCTGTGACAGGTGCAGCGCCAATGGGGCTAGTGCTGCGCCACGTCAAAATTTTAGGATAGACGGACTTGAGTTTACGGCGCGCATCGTCGACCTGCATCTGCCAGTCGACACCGCGTTGCGTAGCAGTGACGTCGGTGGACCACGCCGACACTTCGCCGTGCAGCGTCTCGAGGTCGCCGATGCGGCGCCCGTCCAGGCATTGACGCGTCATCGAACTCAGTTCATTCTCGGCGATGTTCAGCCAGCTCCCGTGCTTCGGCGTGTAGCAGAACTCGAGGCGACGAACCAGTTCCCGAGCCCGGGCCGGCTCGAACACCTCGTAGAAGGCGCCGGGCGTGTGCGTGTTGAGGTTGTCGCACACCAAGGTGACCTTCGGGCAGTCGGCGTAGCGGCCCTCCAACAGGTCGGCGACCTCCACCGCCCAGTCCGCCTTCGTCCGCCGGGCCCGCGCCGTCGCCCGCCGCCAACACGCCAGCGGCTCGCTGAACAGGAAGACCGAGGCCGTACCGGCCCGTTCGTACTCGTAGTCGACGCGGCGGGGCCGCGCCAGCGTGGCGGCCATCGGCGGGCGCGTTTCCTTGACCAGTTGCACCGGCTGCTCATCCATGCACACGACCGGGCAAGCCGGGTCGTACGGTTGCGCATAGGTGTCCAAGACCTGCTCCATGTGCGCCACGAACTCGGCGTCGGCCTCCGGCGGGATCACCCAGTACTCGATTTTCCGCCGGGTCATCCCGTTTTTTTTAGCGTACGCCGGATGGTCTCGTGGCTGACCGACTCGACGACCTCCAGCTCGACGACCCGGCGCGCCAGTAGCCGCAACGACCAGTTGGCATAGCCCTTCGGGGGCGGCCCCAGACGCAGGGCGATGACCTGCGCCTCCTGCTCGCCGTCGAGCAGCTTGGGGACCGGGGGCGACGGCCGTCGTTTGCGTTCCAGCGCCCGCTCGAATCCTTCCAGTACGCATCGTTGGCGAATGTTTTCAACGGTCTTGGTGCGGCACGACAAGGCGTCGGCGATCTGCTGGTCGGTCCACGCCGGTCCGTCCGCATCGGCCTTCAAGAGGATCTGAGCACGGCGCACCTTCTCGTTGCTGCCGTTGAGCTTCCGGACTGTCTGTTGACAGACCTCGCGTTCCTGGTCGGTGAGTCGGACGATATACTTTTTCTGCACGGGAACTCTATCGGTTCCGCGTGCCCTAATCTTTAGTCGTGGCGCAGCACTAGGAGCCTGCGCCGCAGAAAGATTACGGCTGCAAATCCGCTCTCACTCATGGTTTTCACCACTCCTTTTCGTCACATAGTGCCGCTATGCTCCTCAAATGAGTGAAGAAATCCATGGCGATATCGAATTCTCGCTTTCGCAATCTTCTACGGCGTAGACTCCTAGCCGCCGCAGAAGAGAAGGTCGTCGTCATCGGCGGTGGTCTGGCCGGACTGGCTGCCGCCGTGCGGTTGTCGTCCCGCTGCGCCGTCACCGTGCTCGACGCCGGCCCCCGCCTGGGCGGACAGATCCTGACCGAGGTGCACGAGGGGTGTGTCGTCGAGCGGGGCGCCGAGGGCTTCGTATTCCGCAGCGAGGCGCTGCCCCGGTTGGCCGGCGCCGTCGGCATGCCCGGTCAGGTGATCGGCCAGGCCGTGACGCGGTCCTACGGATTCGATGGCGCACGGTTGCGCCTGCTGGCGCCGGGTGAGGCGGCGACACTGCTCGGCTTTCAGGTGCCCCGGGACGACCTTGGACAGGGCATCCGGACGTTCAGGGACGGCATGGGCAGCCTGGTGTCGGCGCTGAGCGCGTATCTCGAGGGACGGGCCGAGATTTGCACCGGGACGGTGGCCAGGCAGGTCGAACTGCGACCGACCGGCGCCCGCGTCGTCCTGGACCACGGCGCATGCCTGGATGCGGATACGGTGATCGTCGCCACTCCGGCGCGGGTGGCCGCGCGTCTGCTGCAGCCGGATTGCAACCCGCAGGCTGGTGCGCTGTCGGCGGCGCCCCTGGTCTCGAGTCTCACCGTGGAACTGGCGTTCGCGCGCGCGGCCGTCGATCACCCGCTCGACGCCGCCGGGTTCGTGGTTGCACAAGACGCCCAGCGCAGCGGGCTCAGAGCCTGCACCTTCACGAGCACCAAGTTCGCCGGCCGCTGTGGTCCGGCGCGGGTGCTGCTGCGGCTGTTCTTTCGTCCCGAGGCGGCGGAGCTCGCCGGGCGGCACGCGCTTGACGACGAGGCCTGGATCGGTCGTGCGCGGGAGGGTCTGGGCCGCGTGCTCACGGTGACGGGCGAGCCGCTCGCGAGTTGGGTTTCACGCTGGCCCGACGCGCTGCCGGTCTTCGACGAGCCGCATCGGACCGCCGTCGCCCGGCTGGAGGCGCGTCTGGAGGGCGAACCTGTCGCGCTCGCCGGCTCAGCCTTTCACGGGTCCGGCCTCGACGCCGCCGTGCGCTCCGGTGAGCGGGCGGCCGGGCGCATCCTCGCGTCGCGTAGCGGCTGATGCGCGCATCGCCCGCGGCCCGTACTTCCTGTAGAATCACGCATTCCTCGTTGGCTGTCCCGGCAATCGCGCAGGCCGCAGTGCAATCTGGAGCGATTCAATGACTTCCCGCAGCGTTGCCGTCTCGATCTTCGTGTTCGCGATCACCGTGTGTCTGATCCGCCCGGTGGCCGGACAGACCTCCGAGCGAGTCACGCCGCCCGCTGCATCACCCCCCGTCGCCGAGGGCGGTGATGAGGTAGAGGAGGAGAGCGAGGTCCAGTCCGACGAAGACACGCCGGGGATCACGCCCCCGGACAACGAGCGGCTGCGGATCACGATCTCCATGATGGCCAGCTACCTGCACGATCCGGCCATCGCGACGCTCGGATTCGAGAAGCAGGCCCGGGTCGGCTTCGTCATCGTGGGGCTCGCGGGACGCCTGAACGACCGATTCAGGTATCACCTGGAGATCAACCCGGTCGACGAGACCAGACCGCTGCCAACCTGCGGGGAAGAGAATTTCTTCTACCCCAACAACCCGGGCAACGTCCCGATCGGACCGTCGGTCGAGTGCGTTCCGGATGGACGGTTGCGTGTGGACGACTATCGGTTCGTGGCGCTGGACCCGGTGCAGCAACAGGGAGCGATTCGCCAGGCGTATGTCGAGTACGAGGATGGAGGATTCTTCGGGGGCCGATTCGGTCGGTTCATACTGCCGATCGGGCTGACCTGGCAAGAGACCGGCGCGTTCACCGCCAAGGATGCGCCCCACATCAGCCGGATCAACACCGAGGCGAACACCGGCCTGGGGCTGAGCGCCACCAGGCGTGCTGCCGGCGGACGGCGCGTCGCCAGGCTGGACGTCGCCGCGTTCTCGGGCGACGGCAACAAGTTCCACGACTACACCTATTTCTACTGGCAGGATGGGTCGCTGGACAGCAACGCGGATCTCACGGTTCTGTTGTCAGGCACGTTCTCGCCGGTGCCGCAGTTGGAGATCCGCGGCGCGTACAAGTTCGGGCAGACCGGCTCGAAAGTGGAACGGCTCCCCAACTTCTACGCAAGCAAGCGCCACGACCGGGCCGTGGTCGTGGCGGCGCGCTACACGCCGAACCAATATGTCTCGGTCTTCGGCGAATATGCGCGTTACGTCTGGGGTCTGACCCGTTCTTCGGCGGAGTTGCTGGGATTGAACCCGGACCCGGTCATCAAGCCGGGGTATTACGTCGGCGGCCGCGTGAGTTATCCGCTCACGGACCGCGTCCGGGTTGGCGTGTCGGTGGTGCGCGAGGAGTTGTTGAGGGATGATTCCCTCGCGAAGTATCTCCAGGCCCAGGGCTTGTATCGCTCGGAACTCGGCAAGAACGAGCGCGCCTGGATCATGCGGCTGTTCGTGGACCTGACGGACGCCGTGTCGGTCGGGCTCTTCCACAACGACTATTCCAACCCGCTCCAGCAGCTTTCCGGCATCATTCCGGTCGCTGGTGAACGCGCCTACGTCGAGACGCGCGGCCAGAGCAAGTACGGTCTCGCCGTGCAGATTCGTCTGCAGTAGCAGGTTCGCCGGCGCCGGTGTCGCCGGCGGTGTCGTGCAGCAGATACAGATACTGCTCGCCGAAGGTGTTCCGCACCTCGGCCACCACCGCTTCGAGCCAGTCTGCCGCCGGCCGGGCTCGCGGTCTGCCGCCGGTCGGGCTCGCGGGCCGATCCCTGGTCAGAGCTGCCCGCCGTGCGATCGAACCGGTATTCGGCTATCGTCACCGTGTCACCGCCGGTGACGTCAGGATTCAGGTCACCGCTGGTGACGTCGCGATCATGTTCCCGCTGGTGACATCAGGTTCAATCGGCGCAACCAGGGAGACGCCATGCACGTGTTGATGACAGGATCGAGTGGACTGGTCGGGTCGGCATTGACCGCCTTCCTGGAGGGCAGCGGTCAGACCGTCAGGCGGCTGCGGCGCGCCCCGTCCGACGCGGCGGACTCGACCTCCTGGAACCCCTCGGACGGGACGTTCGCCCCCGGCGCCTTCGACGGCATAGACGCCGTCGTCCACCTGGCGGGCGAGAGCATCGCGAGCGGACGCTGGAGCGCGGCCCGCAAGCGGCGCATCCGGGACAGCCGCGTCACGGGGACGCGACGCCTGTGCGAGGCGCTGCTGCGGCTCGATGAACCGCCCGCCGTCTTCGTGTCGGCGTCGGCCATCGGCTTCTACGGAGATCGGGGCGCCGCGCGGCTCGACGAGTCGTCCGCGCCGGGCACCGGGTTTCTGCCGCACGTGTGCCGGGAATGGGAAGCGGCCGCCGCGCCGCTGCGTGAACGGGGTCTGCGGGTGGTTCATTTGCGCATCGGCATCGTGCTCGATGAGTCCGGCGGTGCGCTCAAGCAGATGCTGGTGCCGTTCCGGCTCGGCGTCGGCGGTGTCCTGGGGTCGGGCGATCAGTACATGAGCTGGGTCGCCCTGGACGACCTGCTCGGTATCACGCTGCATGCCTTGACCAACGACACGCTGGCCGGGCCGGTCAACGCGGTGGCGCCGGGAGCCGTGACCAATCTCGAGTTCACCAAGGCGCTCGGACGGGTGCTGGGTCGGCCGACCGTGCTTCCGGCGCCGGGCTTCGCACTTCGTCTGCTGCTGGGGGAAATGGCGGACGCCCTCCTGCTGACCGGGGCGCGCATCGAGCCCGCGGTGCTGCGCGAGTCAGGCTACGAGTTCGCGCACACGGATCTGGAGCCTGCGCTGCGGCACATCCTGGGCCGGTAGTTCCGGCGTCGAGCCGGAGGGTCCAGGTCGCGGTGGCGCCCGGCACCTGGGGGCGCCGCGGCGCTGATCATTCGTGCATGGCGGGTCAAAACCGAAACCGGAACCCGAGGGTCGGAATGCGCGGAAACCCCTGCGCCGGCACTTCGACGAGCCGCGGCACCCCGGCGTTCGGGTCGTGGCGGAGACGCGTTTCGAGCGCGATGGCGTTGTTGCGGTCCAGCAGGTTGAGGACTTCGATGTACAGGGACCAGCGTCCGGTCGCACCGCCCCGACGGTACGTCACGCGCAGATCGATGCGCGCGTAGTGCGGGAGCCGTCCGGCGTTCAGGTGTGCGACACCGCCATAGTCGACGGAGTAGACGAGGTTCCCGTCGAGATCCGTCCGCGGCACGAGACGGCCCTGCGCGTTCTCCACGGCCGCGACACGCAAGCCGATGGGCGGCGTATAGGGAAAGCCGCTCGCCAGACGCGCCGTCGCCGCCAGGATCCAACGGCTCGTGAGCCCGTAGCGTCCGACCAGATTGAGTGCATGTCGGCGGTCGTACTCGAACATGGACCTGCGCCCGTAGCTGTGACGCTCGGCGCGGCCCCAGGTGTATGACATCCAACCGGTGAGCCTGGCCGCCGCGTCGGTGCGCGCCAGGTACACGTCCATTCCGTAGGCTCGGCCGGAGGCGTCGTTCACGGGGCTGCTCGTGATGACCGGCGCGGTCGGCACGCTTTCTTGCTGGGCGTCCGGGAAATCGTAGGCGGCCAGCCGGGTGCGGCGCTCGGTGTCGGTTTCCAGACGGCCCACGATCAGGTCGTCGAAGGCCTTGTAGTACCCCTCGATCCTGACGTTGACGTCAGCGGCGATCGCCTTCTCGATTCCGACCACGAGGTGCGTGGCGCGCTCATGCCTCAGGCGCTGCTCGCGTGCCGACGACAGGTCGATGAGATAGTCGGATTGGAGCAGTTTCTCGTAACCCGGGCTCTGTGTGTAGAGCCCAACGGCCGTTCGCAGACGGACGCCGCGCCCGGTCGCGATGCTTGCGGCGAACCTGGGTGAGAGGGTGGTGTCTCCATTCACCGTGCTCCAGTCCAGACGCAGTCCCGGTTCCAGTGAAATGCGGGCGGACGGCTGGAAGCTGTCCTGGATCCAGAGACCGCCTCGCGTCCCCGCCAGCGAAGAATCGAGTGCGTCAGGCAGACCGGCGCCCCCTTGCACGCTGGAGCCGTTGGCCGCGGAGGCGTTCCTGTCGCCCGTGATCGACAGCCGCAGGCCGGTCGTGAGTCGGTGCAGTTCGAAGCCGGTGTCGAGCAGGTGGTGCGGTGTGGCCTGGAACGACAGTTCCTGACGAACGGCGAGATCGTCGATCGCCACCGACCGGTCGAAGATGACGTCGGCGAGCCCGGCGCCGACCGCGTCGTCGACCGCGTTCGAACGTTCGGCGTTGGCGCGCACGGTGCCGTTGAAGTCGAAGAACTCGGTGTTGCGATACGTCGAGACGACCGTGCTCGATCTGCCCCGCGATCCGAGCACGGCGTCGAACCGGGCAGCGACCAGGTCGTTCCTGGTCCCTGAGCCGAGCATGATCCGCTCGCCGGGCCGGTCGCCATCGATGTCGAGGTCGGCATCCTCGCGGCTGCGCAGCCCCAGCAGCGACAGGCGATGCCCAGGGCCGAACTCCCAGTCCGCCTGCAGTTGCACGTCCGCGAACGACGGAAAGTTCTGATCCTGGAGACGGCCCGCCACGAGGTCGTAGTACGTGCGGCGTGCGCTCAGCAACCAGGACCCTCGGGCGCGTCCGGGTGTCCGGCCTTCGATGACGACGTTCCCATCCGTGATGCTGGCGGCGGTCGTCCCACGAAACGTCCGCCCGCCCGTGCGGTTGTCGATGATGAGCAGCGAGGAGAGCCGGTCTCCATACTGGGCGCCGAAGCCCCCGGCGCGCAGGTCGAAGTTCTCGACCGTCTCCGGATTGAACGCGCTGGCGATGCCGTACAACCGATACGGGTTGTGGATCTCGACGCCGTCCATCATCGTGAGGTTCTGGTCCGGCGCGCCGCCGCGGACTGACAAACGGCTGCCGAAGTCGTCGGTCGGGGCGACACCTGGAAGCGTGTCGAGGGTGCGAAACACATTGTCCACGGCGCCGGCCGCCTGAAAGACCTGTTGCGAAGACACAGGGGTGGCCGACGGTCGCTCAGGCTCGTTCCTAGAACCCGGAAGCCCCGTGACTACGTTCACGGTCTCGGTGAACGTGTTCGCAAACAGCCGCACTTCGAGCTCGGCCGCGTCGACCGCGACGCTCGTGTCGAGGTACCCGTTGGCGAGGAAACGGAGACGCGTGATGCGCGCGCTCGATGCGAGGGCGAACCGCCCCTCCTGGTCGGTGGTGGTGTGGGCGTCCGGCGTCTCGACGCGCACATCTGCAAGCGGTTCGCCGGTGATGCCGTCGATGACACGCCCCGAGACCGCGGTCCGCGGCTGGGTCGCCGCGACATCTGAACCCGCAATCAGCGTGAGCGCCAGGAGTCCCCCGAAGATCCGATACCGCATTCTCGTCTGATTCTGTCATCGCTCGTGCGTATGTGCGGATGAAGAACGTGAACAACGCGACGTTCGATGACAGGGCAGGGCCCGTTTTGCGCCAGAGTCACACCGGAACGGAGAGTCAGGCGGGACGCCGGTCCGCGAACGGGATCCCGCGTGACGCCCGCGGCGCGGCTGGCCGTGACCGCGCCGCGAACCGCTTCCCCTCTCGCGGCGGCTGCCGTAGAATCGAGGCCTCACGGCAAGGAGACACGTAATGACGTTCAATGGTCGTTGGATGTGTGTGATCGGGCTCGCCTGCCTGCCCGTCCAGTCCGTCAGCGCGCAGTCCCCGACCTTCGACATCTACTGGGTTGATGTCGAAGGGGGCGCCGCAACGCTGCTGGTGGCTCCCAGCGGAGAGTCCCTGCTGGTCGATACCGGATTTCCGGCGGACGACGACCGTGACGCGAAGCGCATCGCCGCCGCTGCCCGCGAGGCCGGCCTGACCAGGATCGACCACCTGGTCATCACGCACTATCACCGCGATCACGTCGGCGGGCTCGAGGCCCTGGCCGGGATGATCCCGATCGAGCGCTGTCTCGACCATGGGACCAATACCGAAGAGAGCAACCAGCAATGGGTCGACGCCTATCTCCGCGTGTGCGGTGACAAGCGGGTCGTCGTGGCGGCGGGAGAGCGCATCCCGTTCGGCGCGGTCGAGATCGACATCATCGCGTCGGATGGCCGCCTGATCGAGACGCCCGTCAACGGCGGCGGACCCAACCCGCTGTGCGCAACGGCTGAACAGAAACCGCAGGCCAGCCCGGAGAATCAGCGCAGCGTCGGAGCGCTCTTCACGTATGGCCGGTTCACCTTTCTCGACCTCGGGGATCTCAACTGGGCCAAGGAGTTCGAGCTGGCGTGTCCCATCAACAAGGTGGGCGAGGTCACGCTCTATCAGACCAGCCGTCACGCGGCCTGGGACGATGCGGGCGCGCCGGCGCACGTGTTCGCGATCAAGCCGCAGGTCATCGTCGTCAATAACGGTCCACGCAAGGGACTCGGCGGCACCTCACCCGGATTTCGCGAGGTCTCGACCGCCCACTACGAGCGAATGACGCAGAGTCCGGGTATCGAAGGTATCTGGCAGGGGCATCGTTCATTGCTCGACCCGGATCCGGCGCACAACACGGCCGAGCAAATGATCGCCAACCTGGACGAGACCGACGCCTGCGAGGGCCATTGGATTCGGGCGTCGGTGAGCGGGGACGGTACATTCACCGTCACGAACAGCCGCAACGGTTTCAGTCAGACCTACACCGCACGCTGAGCCGGGCGCGGCGCCCGGCTCGATGCAACGCCGCTCGAATGCAGCGGGGCTCTTGCCGCGGGCTGCTACGCCAGCGCCGTTTCGAAGAGCACCAGCATCCGGCTCCATGCCCGTTCGGCCTGCGCCTCGTTGTAGACCGGCATGTCGGGCGGGCACCAGCCGTGCATGGCGCCGGCATAGACCTCGATCTCTGCCGGGATGCCCGCGGAGTCGTACGCCTCCCGCAGGATGTTCTTGACGTCGGGGTTGTTCTCGTCGTCATTCGCCGCCACGCAATGCAGCATCTGCGCGGTGGTGTCCGGAATGAGCAGGTGCGGACTGTCGTCGGCGTCGGTCGCCAGGCCCCCACCGTGAAAGGTCGCGCCGGCGCCCAGCCGATCGGCTACGGCCGCCACCGTTCGCATCACCATCGGGCCACCCATGCAGTAGCCGGTGGTGCCGATTCTCCTGCCGGTATCCACCGCTGCCTGCTGATCGATAAAGCTGACGAACGCTCTGGCGTCCGTGAAGTGGGTGTCGGCGTTGAGATTGCCCGCCATCGGCAACACGATGCCGCGAGTTGCCGGGTCTGCGAAGCTGGCGCCTTCCTCGACGACCGGGGACCGCGCGTCCCTGTAGAAGGGGTTGACCGTCAGCACGGTGTAGCCGGACTCGGCCAGACGCTTGCCCATGGCGCGGAACGCCGGGCGCAGGCCGAGGATGTCGGGCCAGACCAGGACCGCGGGATGCCGGCCGGTCGCCGGGTGCACGAGGTAGCAGTCGGCCACGCCGTCCGGGGTGGTGACTTCCACGTCGGTCTCGGTGACCGCCTGGGCATTCGCGACGCCGGGGAGCATCGCCGCGAGGCCCGCTGCCGCCGAGATCTGTCCGAACTCGCGTCGCGTCACTCCAGAGCGGCGGAGGAATTCATCGGTATCTTTCTGGGTGTGTTCGTCGCACATGGTCTGCTCCCTGGGTATGGCCCCGTGGGCCTTGAACTCTCTGCTCGCGTGACCGTGATAACAACGGCGAGTCTACCAGTTTTAGCACCGTATGCCGTCCAGTGACCGCCGAAACTGGCACGTGATCCTGCAGCCTACGGTTTTCAGGCGCCACCGCCGCGTCTGCCAGGCAACTCCCGTAGAATGGGCCGATGGTCCTGTTCCTCAGCGCCCTCGGGTTGCTGGCCGTCGTCGTGGCGTACGATCTGCTGCAGCGCCAGCACGCGATTCTCAGGAACTTTCCGATCATCGGGCACTTCCGCTATTGGCTTGAAGCCGTCGGCCCCGAGTTGCGTCAATACATCGTGACGAGCAACAACGAGGAGCGGCCGTTCAGCCGCGACCAGCGGCGCTGGGTGTACACGTCTTCGAAACGGGAGAACAACTACTTCGGGTTCGGCTCCGACCAGGACATGGAGTTGCAGCCCAATTTCCTCGTCATCAAGCACAACACGTTTCCGCTGCCGACGCCCGTTCCCGGAGACCCGGCCTACGACCCCTCGTTCACGATCGCGTGCGCGAAAGTGCTTGGCGCGGCGCGCGGGCGCGCGAAGGCGTTCCGTCCGACGTCGATCGTCAACGTCTCGGGCATGAGCTTCGGATCGTTGAGCGGCCCGGCGGTCGAGGCGCTCAACGGCGGGTCGAGGATCGCTGGCTGCCTGCACAACACCGGTGAAGGCGGCGTCTCGCCCTATCACCTGCACGGCGGGGATCTCGTCTGGCAGCTTGGCACCGGGTACTTCGGCTGCCGTGACGCCGCCGGTCGCTTCAGCATGACGCGGCTGAAAGAGACCGTCGAGCGGTATCCCCAGATTCGCGCGATCGAGATCAAACTGAGTCAGGGCGCGAAACCGGGCGTGGGCGGTTTTCTGCCGCAGGCGAAGATCAGCACGGAGATCGCCGAGACCCGCGGCATTCCGCGCGATCGCGATTGCGCCAGCCCAACCGGGCACAACGCCTTCGGGAACGCGGACGAGCTGCTCGATTTCGTCGAGTCCCTCGCGGCGGCAACCGGGTTGCCGGTCGGTATCAAGTCGGCGGTCGGCGAATCGACCTTCTGGACCGACCTCGCGCGACTCATGTCGACGGGTACCCGCGGTGTCGACTTCATCACGATCGACGGGGGCGAAGGCGGTACGGGCGCCGGGCCGCTCGTGTTCACCGACCACGTGGCGCTGCCGTTCAAGATCGGATTCAGCCGGGTGCAGAAGATCTTTCACGAGGAAGGGCTCTACCAGCAGGTCGTGTTCGCCGGGTCAGGAAAGCTGGGGTTCCCGGAGGCCGCCGTCTTTGCGTTCGCGCTCGGCTGCGATCTGATCAACGTGGGGCGGGAAGCGCTGCTCGCCATCGGCTGCATCCAGGCCCAGCGGTGTCACACGAACCACTGTCCCACCGGCATTACGACCCAGCATCCCTGGCTGATTCGCGGCCTCGACCCGACCCTCAAGGCGGCGCGGCTCGCCAACTACGTCGTGGCGCTCAGAAAAGACGTGCTCGCGCTGAGCCACGCGTGCGGTGTGCCGCATCCCGCCCTCGTGACGGCCGATCACCTCGAGTTGCTCGACAACCGCTTCGGATCGAAGACGGTGGCGGAGTTGTTCGGCTATGGACGCGGGTTCGGCCTGCCGTCCGACGTGGATGCCGACGAAGTCCGCCGCTTGATGTCGGATCAGCCTGGTCAGCCCCCGGGACCGTCACGCTGACGATGGCGCCGGTCCGTGTCGATCGCCAGCTCGTTGTCAACTTGACAGCGGCGGCGGATACCCCGAACAATCGGGTCGGATGCCTTGTGCAGCGCGATCACGGCCTGCTGGCCGTCGCGCAGACCAGGCCGCACGGAGTCATGCCGATGCTCACGACCCTTTTCGCAACCGTCCTGACCACCAGCCTCGCCGCCGCCGCGGTCCAGACCCCGGCGGCACCGGACCTGGCCACCGTGCGCCAGTGGTTCGAGGCGGGCCAGGACCAGCAGGTCGTCGCCATCGCGCTGAACGACGACAGCGATCCCGCCCTGATCTATCTCGTCGCCCAGAGTCATGAGCGGCAGCAGCAGCGCGCCCGGGCGCGCGCCGCCTACGATCGTCTGGCGGCCCGGCCGCAAACCGACCCCTGGCACTTCATCGGCCGCTCGGCCGTGTTGCTGGGAGACAGGCAACCGGCCCAGGGGGTCACCGCCGCCGAGCAGGGGGTACGACTCGGCCCGCAAATCGCGGACGCGCACTTGCAGTTGGGACTCGCGTACGGGGATGGCGGCAACTGGGCCCAGGCGGCGCCCGCCTTCGAAGCGGCGGCCGCGGCCGACCCGCTGCTGGCCTACGCGCACTACTACGCCGGGCACTCGTATTACGAGGTGGGGCGGCTCGATCTGATGGCGAAGTTCTTCGAGTATTTCCTGAAGCTGGCGCCGAACGCGCCCGAACGCGCGAACGTCGAGTCGATCATGCGCACCGTCCGCGGCAGGTGACCGGGCGGCCCGGATCCATCGGCCCACGCAGTACGCGCAGGCGCTGGCACTGGGGGTGTGCGAGCATATCGGCGCGACCGGGAAGCCGGCCCCCATGACGGGGGTCTTCCACGGATTCAAGACGTTAGAGGTGGACGACCCAGAGGCCCTGAAGGTGATCTGCGCGCGCGGATCATGGGCTGCTAGGCCCTCCCGGGTGGTCGGGCGGCCCGAGGCGCCGCGAGTCGCCAGAAGCCGACGATGAGCCCGACGAGCAGCAGGAGCGCGAGCCACTCCGCCGCCGCGCCGGCCCAGGCGTCTCCCAGGCTCCAGGGCGTCCGCCCTCGAGAGACCGCATAGCCGGCCGCACCGGCGATCACCACCCCGATCAATCCTTCCCCACCCACCAAACCGGACCCAAAGAGGATCCCCCGGTCTCGCCGGGCGGCCCGCTCCCCGCTCGTAGCGGCACCGCGCTCGAGGATCATCCGCAGCAACCCGCCGAGGAAGACCGGAATCATCGTCGAAACCGGGAGATAGACGCCGACCGCGAACGGCAGCGATGGGATCCGCAGCAGCTCGACGACGATGGCGATTCCAGCGCCGACGGCGACGAGGGTCCAGGGGAGCGATTGGCTGAGCACCCCGTCGATGACGAGCCGCATCAGCATCGCCTGGGGGGCGGGGAGCTCTGCGCCGCCGAAACCATACGCCCGGGCCAGGAGCAGCAGCGTCAACGCCACGAACGCCGCGGAGGTCAGCACCCCCACCAGCTCGCCAATCTGCTGACGCCGCGGCGTCGCCCCGAGCAGGAAACCGGTCTTCAGATCCTGCGACGTGTCGCCCGCGATCGATGCGGCGATGGCGACAACGGCACCAACCGTCAGTGCGGCCACCTTGCCGGCGTCGTCGGTCCAGCCGAGCAGCAGGAACAACGAGGACGTACCGAGCAAGGTGGCGATCGTCATCCCGCTGGTCGGGTTCGACGTCACACCCACGAGTCCCACAATCCGGGAGCTGACGGTCACGAAGAAGAAGGCGCAGACGACGACCAGCAGCGCCGCCAGGGCACGCCCGGCAGCCACCTCGATGCTGCTGAACGCCATCGGCACAACGGCGAGGATGGCAAAGATCGCCAGAGCGCCGAACCCCACCACGCCGAGCGAGAGGTCCCGCTCGGTCCGAAGAAGGGCGGTGCCCGCCCCGGCCGTGAGCCGCTCCCGAATCTGCCGCGAGCCGATCCGGAAGCTTGCGACCATGGTGGGAACGCTCCGGATCAGCGTGATCAGGCCGCCGGTGGCAACCGCACCCGCTCCGATATAGCGAACGTAGCGGGTCCAGAGCTGACTCGGCGTCATCTCATCGATCACCAGCGTCGTCTCGGGATAGAGCGGCACCATCCGGCCCTCGCCCCACCACGCCATCGCCGGGATGATGACCAGCCATGACAGCAGCCCGCCGCCGACCATGATCGTGGCGATGCGAGGGCCCAGGATATAGCCGACGCCGAAGAGGGCGGCGCTCACCGCGGTGCCGAGCTGGCCCTTCCTGAGAAACGGAATGGAGATCTGGAGCTCGTCCGGCACGGCCCGCATCCAGCCGGTGACGCCCTTGAACAGCGCCCCGAGTCCCAGCCCGAGGAACACGTTGCGGGCGCGTGCGCCTCCCATCTGGCTGGCCTTGAGCACCTCGGCGCAGGCGGTGCCCTCGGGATAGGGCAGATTTCGGTGCTCCCGCACAATCAGAAACTGCCTGAGCGGGATCATGAAGAGGACGCCAAGAAGCCCCCCACTCATCGCCAGGATGGTGATCTGCAGGAGGTTGGTGTCGAAACCCCAGAGGAAGAGCGCCGGCAACGTGAAGATTACCCCGCTGGCGACCGAGCTGGAGGCCGACCCGACGGTCTGCGAGAGGTTGGCCTCGAGGATGCCGCTCTGGACACCGCCGGCGCGGAGCGCTCGAAAGAGCGCCACCGTCATCACCGCCACCGGGATCGACGTCGAGATCGTCAGCCCCGCCCGCAGCCCCAGATAGGCGTTGGCTGCGCCGAACAGGATCCCGAAGAGAATCCCGGCCGTCATCGCTTTCAGCGTCGCTTCGGCGGGGGACTCGGTGGGAGAGACGAACGGCAAAGGGGTCTGCTCGTCAGCCACGTGGCGTCTGATTGTACCCGGATCGATGCTCGGCATCGTGACGCAGGGACCCAGCTCCGGGTACCGGCGGGCCTTCCATCACGGACTGCTAGAACGTCTGCCCGAGCGAGAAGAACCAGCGCGCGAGCGGGTCATCGCCGGTGCGTGACAGCGGAAAGCCGATGTCGACGCGGAACAGTCCGACAGGCGTCTCGGCGCGCAGCCCGAGCCCGGTGCCCACCCGCAGTTCCCGCAGCGACACCTCCCTCGGCGTCGAGAACACGTTACCGGCATCCAGGAACCCGACGCCCCCGAAGATACTCCACACCGGGAAGCGGACCTCCTGGTTGAGCACGACCGACGCGCTGCCTCCCTCCGGTTCACCGAAGAAGAAGTCGACCGGGCCCAGTCCGTCCTGCGCGTAGCCGCGGACCGTGTTGCCTCCGCCCGCAAAGAGCCGTTCGGTCCCCAGCAGTTCCTGACCGAATCCCCGCCCCAGACCGACACGCGCCGCCGAGGCCAGCACGACCCCGTGCGGCATCGAGCGAAAGTAGTATTGCTGGACCAGGTACTTGAGGAACCGCAGGTCGGACCCGAGCGTCTCGACACCCCACTCGAACGTCGAGGCGTGGAACCAGCCGCGGGTCGCGTTGAACAGGTCGTCCCTGCGCTCGACGACCAGACTGGCGTTGAGCCGCGCGACATCCGCCGTGCGGTCGACCGGAAACCGCAGCCCCGGGTTGGCGTCGACGCTGTGATTCTGTTCGAAGTTGTAGCTGTACGAGAACGTGATCCCCTCGCGCGGACGGACCTGCTGCTCGAGCGTCACCCGTTGCACGTCCTGGGTCAGGAAACCATAGGTCTCTCGCAGTCGCGCCGCGAACAGGTTGGATGTCAGCGGACGACCGAAGAACGACGGCAGGCTCATGAATCCCCGCACGGCCTGCTGCACCGTGTCGTAGCGGACGGCCGCGCCCAGGCCGATCGCCCGCCCGAAGAGGTTCCGGCGCGTCAGGTCTGCCACCACACCGAGCTGGCTCCAGCGGTTGGCGACCTCGTGTGCCGGCGCCCGTTCGTCGAGCATCTGCAACCCATAACGGAGCTGATAGGTCGGCCACTCCTCCAGCGTCACCCGGGCCGTCACCGCCTCGTCCGCGTCCGCGTTCCGGGCCGTCGGCGCGCTCTCCAGCGGCACGGCGGTGATGTCGACGCTGCGGAAGACGCCGAGGTCGTAGAGCCGCTTGCGGGCCCTGTTCCAGTCGGCCTGGTCCACGGGCTCGGCAGGCTGAAGCTGTAGCGCGCGCTCGATCAGGCCGGCATGGGTGCGCGACGCACCAGCCACCTCGACGGTCCGCAGCATCTGCCGGCGGCCTTCCTCGACCTCGATCAGCAGCGCCACAGTTCCCTCGGCCGGGTCGATCGTCGGCTCGACGCGGATACGGACCGAGTTGAACCCGGCGCGGCGATAGGCCACCAGCACAACCGCCCGCACCGTCTCGGCCAGATCGGCGGTGTAGACGGCGCCGGCCTCGACGCCGGCGGCGGCGCGCACCTGATCCGCGGTCCAGGCGACCGCGCCCTCGACGCCGACGTCCGTTACATGGAACACCGGACCCTCGCTGATCGCCACCTCCAGTGTCGCCGCGGCCCCGTCGAACAGCGGCTGCCGCAGACGTGCGTCCGCTGCCAGCAACCCCTCCGCCTGACCGGTCGCGAGGACCGCGTCGACCAACCGCGTGCCGCCGGCCCAGGCGTCGGCCTCCCGGTCGGGCGTCACCAGCGCGCGCAGTCGCTCGTCCGTCAGCCGCTGGTTGCCGGAGAAGCGGATGGCGCGGTCGGCCGCCGAGGGCCCCAGGTCGATATCGAGGGTGATTCGTTTCTCGGCGTCCACATCCCCGGCGCCGGTCCCGACGTCGTCGACCGCAACGACGACCTCAGGCTGCAGATAGCCCTGGTCCACCAGATGCCGTCGTGCGATCTGCTCCAACTCCTCGAGCAGGAACGTGTCGAAGACCGAGGCTCGCCACGCGGCCTCCATTTCCTGACGGGGCGCGTCGGGGAACACGTACCCGCGCACGTCGAGCACCGAGCGCGGGCCCGGCTCGACCTCGAAGTGCAGCGCGACCGAGGTCCCTGTCTCGTCGACGTCGCGGCGCGCGCGCACGACCGCCTCCTGGAACCCCCGTTGCCAGAACTCCCGCTCGATCCGGGCGCGGCTGTCCTGCCAGCGAAGAAAGTCAAAACGATCGCCCTCCTTCAGGAAGACCAGTTGCCGCAGGTCCGGTGCGGGCAGACCGGCGGCGCTGGTGATCTGCACTGCGGTCACCCGCGGTTCGACACGCGCGGCGGCCGGCCGCCGCGGCGCGCTGGACCCTCCGAACGACAGGGCATGCCGGAACTCGTAGGAGCGGTCGTTCTCGTCGTCCACCACAAGACGCAGTTCGACGTTGCGTCGGGGCAGGTAGTTGACGATCCACGTAATCAAGCCGGTTTCACGAAGATTCTGCGAGGCGACGAGTTCCACCTGCCGGCTCAGGTTCTTTCCGACAGTAAGCCGCGTGCCGGGGTCGGTGTCGCCTGCGACGAGACTCGAGTCGAACCGGACATTCCCCTGTCCCCGCTCGACCCGGACGGTGTCCAGACCGACGGAGCGGCCGGCGACGCCCACCAGCCCGCCTGACACCAGCCCCAATGCCTGGTCCCGGGCGACAGCTCCCGGTGCGCTGCCGACCTCATCGAGCGTGCGTCCGGTGAGCAGCAGCGACACGATGTCGCTCTCTGGCAGTCCCGAGGTCGACTGCATCGTGGTCGTCAGGGTTTCGGCCGTGCCGGCGAGCGAGATCGTGATCTCCTCGTTCCCCACCTGCGTCCGGGCCGTCAGGTTGACCTCGGGTTCGATGCCATCCGGGTCGACGAAATCGACGGCGCCGGTCTCGATCTCGAAGGCGTTGCCACCGAGGAAGATTTGCCCCCCCTCGCCGATCGTCGCCCGCCCGGTCAGCGCCGGCCGGGCGATGGTGCCGCGCACGCGCGTGTCGGCGGCGAGCGTACCGGCGCCATAGTTGTTGCTGACGACGATCTCCTCCTCGGTCAGCACTCGGAGATCGAGCCGCAACCGGTCGACCCAGGACGGTCCCGTGTCCAGTCTGATCGGCTCGGGCCGCGCCTCGAGCAACGCGACCAGACCACCGGCCGTATTCACGGGCTCGCGATAGTCGCCACGCAGCACCGAGACGGTACCGGACAGCACGGCGTCCTCCGGCGTCGCCTCGAGTTGCAGGTCGGCGCCGAGTTCGGTGCGCACACCAGGCGGCAGCACCATGGCGATCTCGCGGCCCGACAGCGTGAGTGTCCCTTCCGGCCGCAGCCCCGGAAAGCGCATGATGCCGTCGAGCTGCAGGGGGCCGCCGTTGGCCATCCCGGCCAGCTCGACCGTGCGCATTTCCGTGCCTTCGAAGACGAGCGCGCCGGAGAGATCGGAGACAAGGAGCGACGGGTCTGGAACCCGCAGCTCGACGTCGTTGAGCTCCACGACCCCGTTGACACGCGGCGCCGCGAGCGTGCCCGCAAGATTGGCGATCAGGAATGCGTCACCCGACACCCCCGCCGCGCTCGTGACCGCGTTCAGCAAGCGCAGGTCGGCCACGCCGGTGAGCGTGAGGTCCGCGGTCGGCTCCGGAACCAGATCGACCCCGCCGCCCAGGGTCACCGCGGTTGCGGCATCACCCACCTGCCAGGCGAGGCTGTTCACGGTGAGACGCTCGTCCGCCAGCGACACCCGGGTCGGGCGCTGCTCGGTGATCGGGAGTCCGGCGACAACGAGGTCGAGTGCGGTCACGTCCAGCGACCCGCGCATTTCGGCCAGCGCCAGGTGGTCTGCTTCCAGATCCATCTGCAGGCCGACCTCGCCCGCCACGTTGTCAAGCGCGCCGTCGTCGAAGAACCCGGCGAAGTGCGCCGGTCGCAGCCCCACCACTGTTGCACTGACCCGGGCCGCCGCGTCACCGGCGACCGCCGGCGCGAGTCCAGCCGGAAGATAGGGCGCCAACACCGGCAGCGGGATCGTGCCCGACGCGTTGAGCACCGCCTCGGCCCACCGGCCGCTGAACTCGGTGACCCGGGCCCCGGCGGCATCGAAGCTGGCGCGTGCCCTGATCCCGATCAACGGCGGCACGCGGTCGGCACCGCCGGCGCCGTTGAAATTGACGACGCCGCCATCGAGCGCCAGCTCGGCGGTCACGTCAGGCCGGGCGATCGCACCGGCAAGCCTGATGTCGGCCTGCACTGGTCCGGCCAGCGCCAGCGGCGCCGCGCCAGACCCGGACGGCTGGCCGTCGGGCCACAGCAGCGGAGCCAGATCGCCGAGGTCGCCCTGCAGGTGTGCCGTCAGGGCCGCGCCGGGGGCCTCGGCAAGCGACCCCGATGCGGTCAGCCGGGTCTCACCGACGCGCAGGTCCAGCGTGCCCAGCACGATCCGATCGCGGGCGTATTGCATCTGCACCGGCGTGACGAGCCGTACCGGCGTCTCGCCAATGTGTCCCGCCACCTGGTCCAGGTCGACCACGACGGTGGAAGCGCGCGGCGCCGTGAGCGTGCCGTCGGCACGCAACCGCGCGTTGAGGTCGCCCTCCAGCGCGGCCAGCGGGCCGTCAGCCGCCAGCGTGCGGAGACGGGCCAGACTGGTTCCCTCGAGTGCGCCCGTGAGAGAGTACCGCCACCCTTCCTCGGGGTACACCGTCGCAGTCGCGGCGGCGTCCAACGCCGGGACGACGGTGCGCATACGCCAGCTCTCCGAGTCGGCGGTCAGGTCGAACTCGACTCGACCGAGCGGGTAGTCCCGGACGGCCAGGTCGCGGAGCCGCACGGTCCCGGTACCCCGCGGGTCGTCGATCGTGCCGGCGCCGCTGGCCACCAGGTCCACCGTCGCCCGCACCGGCAGCGGATCTGCCTCTCCCCGGCGCCACGGCGCCAGACGCAGGTCCCGGCCCGTCGCACGCAATTCGTAGTCGCCGTTCCACGCCAACCGTCCGGTCGCTGTGAGCAGGCCGTCGTCCTGCCTGACGGACAATTGTTCGACGACCAGATCGTCCGCGCTGACCTGGACCCGACCCTGCACCGATGTGAGGTGTTGCCCCGCGAACTCCAGATCGCTGGCGGTGATCGCGGCATCCAGGCGCGGGGCCGGCCACTGTCCAGCGAGCACCCCATCGACCTCGACCGAACCGGCAGGGCGCCAACCGTTCGGCAAGAATTCATCGACCCGTGAGAGCTCGGTGTGACGCAGCCGAACGCGGCCCTCCACGGCCCCGGTTTCGCGATGCACCGCGACCCGCCCCTGCACGTCGCCCCCGGAGAGCCGCAGATCGAGCGGGTCGATCTGCCAGCGGCCCCCGGCGGTGGACAGCGCGGCGCTCACCGTCAGGCCATCGCGCGCTCCGAGGGCGCCCCCGGTCGCTTGCAGGGCGCCGGTCACCACCGGCGCGGAGGCGACACCGGAGACATCCAGCGCCAGCGACGCAGAGCCCGATACGTCCGCGGCGAGCAGCGCGCCGGTCAGTCCCAGCCGGTCAAGGTCGTCCCCCAGCAGCCGCAGGTCGGACATCTGCCCGTTGAAGGCGCCGCTGATCGGCATCGCCCCGATCTCGGACAGGACTGCCGGCGCCGTGCCGGTCATCTCCCCGGTCAGCGTGAGCGCCCCTGCGGCGAGTGCCCCGATCTCGGCTCGCCAGACGCCGTCAGCGCTTTCGAAGCGCCACGCGCCGTCGAGCGGCAGGCCGGCGCCGGGCGCCCCGCGATGGCGGCTTTCGAAACGGATCACCCACGACGAGGGGTCGAACGTCGTCCACGACGCGGCCAGCTCCCCGCTGAGGCTGGACGCCATCTCCAAGGGTGCGGTCGGCCAGATCGACGCGGCCAGCCGGCTGGCGTCGAGGTCGGTCCAGGAGAGGCCGATTTCCCCGCTCGGTTCGTCCCCGGTCAGCGTCACGGCCCCTTCGCCCACGATCGCGCCAGCGGCTACCGCGGCCTGGAGGTCGCTCAGCGACACGCGGCCCGCGGCGAACCGGGCCGACGCCGTGACCCCGGCGGCCGACAGGTCGCCCCAGCCGATGCGCTCGCTCTCGATCTGCGCCGTGACCGTGGGGTCAGCCGGCGACCCCTCCACCCGGCCCGCGATCCGGACCGCCCCGGTCAGCGCGCCGGCGCCCTCCAGCCACGCGGCGAGACGCGTCAGGTCGAGGTTGCCGCCATAGTCGAAACTCAGCGCGAGCGCCGTCTCCGGGGTGTCGAGCGCGATCTCGCCATCGAGCACGAACTGCCCCTCGGGCGCCTCGATCACGACACCCTCGATGACGAGCCGCCGGGCGTCGAGCGCCAGGCGCGCCTGCAGCGGGGCGAGGGTGGTCTCGTGCTCGCCCCAGTTGACGCGTGTCGCGCTCGGCAGCGTGAGCACACCGGCGCTGGCGGCCCCTTCGTCTCCCGTCGGGTGCAACCGCAGATCGGCCGGGTCGACCGTGACGCTGATCCGACGGGCCTCATCCACCCAGGACATCGACAGGCGATTCAGGCTGACAACGCCAAGCCGCCACGGCGCACGTGCCGCGTCCGACGCCGGGTCGCCGGGCGGAAACAGGGGCAGGTTCGACGTACCGTCGGCGAACGTCCGCAACGAGAGCGCCGGGGCATCAACGTCGATCAGTTCGACGGCGGGTGACCCAAACAGCGCCGACCAGGGCAGATCGACAGTGGCGCGTTCAACGACCAGGAAGGGGGACGCCTCGGCGCCGGCGACCGCCAGCGTCAGGTCTTCGACCCGTGCTTCGAGCGTAAAAAGGTTGAGATCGACGCGGCCCGCGCTGCCGACGACGCGCCAGTTGGTTTCGAGCGCCGCGAAGACCCAGCGCGCCGCCAGACCGGGCAGCAGCGACCACACCAGCCACAGGACCCCGACGGACAGGACGGCGAGACCGCCCCGGCGGACCAGATACCCGCGACCCTTCATGCTGATTCGATGGTACTGCCGGTCGGCACAACGCGGGCAGAGGCGCTCATTGCTGCGGATCGGCGGCGGGCGGCACCCGCTGAATGTTCAGGCGCCTGGCGCCGGCGAGAATGCCGGCGAGGCCGATGTTGCCCTCGTGGCAGGCGTACTCGAACAGCGGCCCGTCGGTGCGGCGCAACGGCATGCTCGCGGTCCAGGGGCGGGTATAGCCGTGCGGATCCTCGACCGTGAACTCGTACATCACGGCATCGGCGTCCACGCGTCGAAAACGCTCGACCAGGGAGGTGTCCCGACTCGACCCGCCGAGGCTGGTCTCGCGCAGGAAGTGCGTCGTTTCGACCACCAGCGTGTCACCGTCCCAGTGGCCGCGGGAATCGCCCGAGTATTGCCTGAGGCGGCCGTGGGGACGGCCGTCGAGCGGGATGATGCGTGCGTTGTGCACCATCTCGTTCACGATCACGACATGGTCCGGCGTCTGCAGTATCAGGACGTTGTTGTTGTAGGCGCTGGACACCATCGGCGGACCGGCGTTGAATCCCAGCAGACAGCGGTCGGAGAGGCTGCGATCGGTGTAGGAGTCGGCGAAGCCGCTGCTGATATTCGCCCCTCGAATCCGCGCCGCGGCCTGATACGCCTCGCGGTAGGGCACCCGGCCGTCCGGGGGGTCCACGATCAGCGACGTGCGCTTGTCGCGGGTGAGCTCGACGCCGCGTTCGTACCAGAACTCGTTGTATCCGCCGACACCGCCTTCCGCGCGGGACTGATAGCGCACACCCGGTGCGTGGACCTCGAGATTCTGCGTGTCGCGATTGAGCTCACGGCGCCGTGAGGCTTCGTACTCGGCCGCCTGCTCCGCGGTGAGCGCGTCCCTGCCCGCCAGCAGCGCCGACGCGCCGGCGTCGATGACCGGACGCTGCAGCGGGGTCAGAGTGCGAAACGTGAACAGCCCCTGGATGTCCGGGTCGCCGTACGCCGTACGCGGCGCCGCCGAGTCGGACTGTCCCATCGCCGGCGCCGCCAGTGCTGCGCAGGCGATGGCCAGACCCGCGACTGAAATGGTGGAAGTCGTGATTCGTGCCTTCATTGTCGGCCAGCGGCCAGGTTTGCTCCACATTTGTCGTCACTCCACGCAAATCCGGCGAACAGACGCCCATTATGCGGCATCCCTCCGCATTCTCATCTCTGTGCGCGGCGACCCCGCGCAGTGCGTCCGCCGGCCGGTTGCGGATAGAGTGATCCGTCAGTCGGCGCTGCTGGCGAGAGACGTTGCTGATGACTGTCATGGAGACTGCCATGTTCGACTCTGCGTTGACCATCCGCGCGCTGACGGCGCGGGCCGTCGCGGCGCCGCTGGCCCGGCCGCTGCGGACGGCGTCCGGGGAGATCCCGGTGTCGCCCCTGCTGCTGATCGACCTCGCATCTGAGGAGGGTCCGGCGGGCCGCGCGTATATCTTCGGCTACACCACCCTCACGTTGCGAGCCTTGCAGGTCCTGCTCGACGACCTGGACGCGGTCGTGCGCGGCCGCCCGGCATCTCCGGCTGCGATCTACGACGAGCTGGCCGCGCGCTTCCGCCTGATGGGACGCCAGGGTCTGGTCGGCATGGCGCTGGCCGGGCTCGACATGGCGCTGTGGGACCTGCAGGGCCGCGCCCGGAATCGGCCGGTGGTCGAACTGCTCGGCGGGCAGGCGGCGCCGGTGCCTGCCTACGACAGCTTCGGCGTGGTCGATCCGGTCAAGGACGCCAGGGCGTTGGAAGACAGCGTCGAACAGGGCTTCCGCGCGATCAAGATCAAGATCGGGGTCGGAGATCTGGCCTGGGATCTGAAGAACGTGGCCGCCGTCCGCGCGGTGATCGGTCCGGACGTGCGGCTGATGGTCGATTACAACCAGTCGTTGACGGCGCCCGAGGCGCTGCGCCGCATCAAGGCGCTGGCCCGCTTCGACCTCGCGTGGGTCGAAGAGCCGGTGCCCGCCGAAGATCTGGCCGGACATGCCCGCGTCCGCGCGGCGTCACCGGTGCCGATTCAGACCGGTGAGAACTGGTGGTTCGGTCACGACATGGCTCACGCGTTGGCCGCCGGCGCGTGCGATGTCTGCATGCCGGACCTGATGAAGATCGGCGGCGTGACCGGCTGGCTGCGCGCCATGGGCCAGGCCGCGGCGGCCGCCGTGCCGGTGTCCAGCCACCTGTTCATCGAGGCCAGCGCCCACGTCCTGCCGGTGACGCCCCTGGCGCACTATCTCGAATATCTGGACCTGGCCGGTGCCGTGCTCGCCGACCCGCCGCGGGTTGCAGACGGCCACGTCACCGCGCGCGGTCCGGGGCTCGGCATGGACTGGGACGAAGCGGCGGTGGCCCGCTACCGGTTCTAGCAGCCCGTCGTGGCCCACAATGACACCGTAGGGGCAACCCTTGTGGTTGCCCGATTGCCGCGCCCGTGGTGGCCCACAATGACACCGTAGGGGCAACCCTTGTGGTTGCCCGATTGCCGCGCCCGTGGTGGCCCACAATGACACCGTAGGGGCAACCCTTGTGGTTGCCCGATTGCCGCGACCGACGTGGCCCACAATGACACCGTAGGGGCAACCCTTGTGGTTGCCCGATTGCCGCGACCGTAGACGGGCGCCCACACGGGACGCTCGCGGACACGATGAGAAAACTGACCACGCTCCCGCGGCGATTGGGTAGAATCCAGGCAGCCTGACACAGGGGGAATGGCCGGGCCGGCGCGCAGAGCGTCCGGAACCACCGAGCCGGTCAACGAGGCGTGTATCGAGGCGCCTCGAGCCGGGTGCCCGGAACCGGGGTGCGGTACGGCATGCCGGGCGGTGTGCCCATCGAGAGGAGCGCGACCAATGACACAGGAACAGAAGATCGACCCGCGGGTGTTCGATCTCTACGACGAGTATTGCCACGGCCACATCGACCGGCGCGAGTTTCTCAGCCGTGCGGCGGCCATGACGATCGGCGGCGTGTCCGCGCTCTGGATGGCGCAGGCCCTGATGCCCCGCTATGCCGAGGCGCAGCAGATCTCCTTCACCGATTCGCGGATGAAGGGCGCCTACGTCGAGTACCCCTCGCCCGGCGGTACGTCGGGGACGATGCGCGGGTATCTCGTGCAACCTGCCGGCGAGGGACCGTTTCCGGCGGTGTTGGTCATGCACGAGAACCGCGGGCTGAATCCGCACATCGAGGATGTCGCCCGGCGCGCGGGCGTGGCCGGGTTCCTGGCGCTGGCCCCGGACGGGTTGTCTCCGGTCGGCGGTTATCCCGGCAACGACGATGACGGCCGCGTCCTGCAGCGCAGCCTCGAGCCGGAGCAACTGGACCAGGACATGATCAACAGCGCCCGGTATCTCAAGGCCCATGCGCTCTCCAACGGGCGGCTCGGCGCCACGGGGTTCTGCTGGGGCGGCGGCATGACCAATCGCCTCGCCGTTGCGCTGGGTGCGGACCTCGATGCCGGCGTGCCGTTCTACGGCGCCGCCGCCGCGACCGAGGATGTGCCGAACATCGACGCGGCCATGCTGATCATCTATGCGGGCACCGATAACCGCATCAACGCGATGTGGCCCGCCTACGAGGCGGCGCTGCAGGCGAACGGCGTGACCTACGAGATGCGCATGTTCGAGGGCACGCTGCACGGTTTCCACAACAACTCGACGCCGCGCTACAACGAGGCGGCCGCCGCGCAGGCCTGGAACCACACCGTCGGCTTCTTCCGGGAGCACCTCAGCGGGTAGCTCCGCGTGCCCGGGGCAGGACCGGGTTTTCTGCTCGACAAACGCAGTGGTGACGTCTGCCGCGGGTTGTGCAGGTCTGCCGTGTCTATCTGGAGTTGCACTTGCGGCATCTGAAGGGCGTCGGCCGGAAGCACCAGAGGAGGAATCATGCTGGTAGTTTGTGTTACCCGGATTCTACGCCCAGCGGTGTTACGACTCGGCCTGCTGGCGGGACTGATAGTGTGTTCTCTCTCTGTCGTAGCCCAAACGCAGTTGCCACCACTCAATCCACGGGACATGGCTATGACGATTCCGGGGAATTTCGAGCTCGCCAGCGTCGGCGACCTGATGATGCGACGTCCAGCCTCCCAGTTGGCGGACGATGCCGTGCAGGCGGCGCTGCAACTCATTCGCGAAGCTGATCTCGCGGTGGGAAACATGGAAGGAGAACTCGCCAATCTGCGGGATTTCGACGGGCCCTTGAACGGCTTCATCGGCAGCCATCGAGTTGCCGCCGACTTGAAGGCGATAGGATTCGACATGGTGAACCGTGCCCAGAACCACCTGTTCGATGCCGAGGCAGCGGGGATGTTCTCCACGAATGTCCTGCTGGACGAAGCCGGCATCGTCCATGCCGGAACCGGCAGGAACCTGGATGAAGCGGCGGCGCCCGCATACCTGGAATTGCCACAGGGTCGGGTAGCCATGGTGGGTATGCATGCACCGCTCTGGCGCGAGTTGCGGCGCCTGGCGGCGACGCCGCAGGTAGGCAACCTGGGCGGGCGGCCGGGGCTGAACATGCTCAACTATTCCGAGACCCTCGTCGTCTCGGAAGAACAGTTGGCGTCACTGAAACAGGTGCGTGACGAGTTTCTGGAGTTCAGGTCGAACTACGACAATCCACGACCCTTGCCGAACAACGAGCCGTCTGACAGAGTGCGGTTTCCTGCCTCCAGTTCCGGCAGGGAAGATCCAACGTATCGTGCCGCACGACCCGGCGAGACACCTGGCACCATCGACTACACCATCAATCCGAACGATCTCTCGCGCACCCTGAGAAGCATCCGCAATGCCAAGCGGTACGCCGATTTCGTGGTCGCAACGGCGCATATCCACCAGGGCCAATCGGTCCTCGAGCAGATGCATCTCAGCACCAGGCCGCCGGAGTTCTACAAGGACCTGGCCCACCAGGCCATCGACGTCGGCGCCGATGCCTTCGTCGGTCACGGCGTGCAGTTGCTGCGTGGGGTCGAAATCTACAAGGGCAAGCCGATTTTCTACGGCCTCGGTGAGTTCTTCCGCGAGGCGCAGTGGAACCTCCCCGAGCAGTTGGGACAAACGGACGCAAATCAACAATCGCCACGACAGAATTTCGCGAGGAATTTCGGAGGGTCGACTCAATCCCTGGAGAGCCTGGTGGCAGTCAGCCGCTACGCAGACGGCGAACTGACCGAGGTGCGGTTATACCCTACCGAATTGGGCGCAGATGGACCGGATTCCAGGCTCGGCATTCCTCGCATTGCGCAACCTGACAAGGCACGAGAGATTCTCGAGCGAATGCAGCGCCTGTCACGGGAGTTCGGCACGACCATCGACATCGAGGGGACTGTCGGCGTGATTACACTCGATTGACAGAGACTCGTTCGTCGACCGTGTCCGTGCCTGACCGGACATCGGACGGGTCGCTGCGTGACCGGAAATCCGGCTTGGCGTTCGCCGGGAGTCGAACCCGTTCGACCGTGTTTCGGTAACTGACTGACGACGCGTAGTTTGTGGTCTAACACGTTCGACGTCAAGCGTTTATTGGCAGCCGTCGAGTCTACTGGAATCCACCTGAGTCCCCTCGAATCGATCCGGTTCGTGGAGAAATAGTGGAGGAGGCGGGAACCTGTTCCCGATCCGCCTGGCGGCGGGTGCAGATCCCACCTCCTCCACAGTACCATAAGGTGTTGTTGCCTGAAGACCCGCTGCGTCGAGTGCCCTCCGCCTTCTGACGAGATGACACGTGGCCGTTGCAGCATGAGATCTGCATCACTTCACACCGACGGCTGCGGCTGGTATCGCTCGACGTTGATCCGGTCTTCGTCCTTGCGCGCCTGGACGAGATCCCAAGTGGTCTGTCGGCGCAGCCAGAACTCGGCATTGGACCAGCCCGCCTTCTCAAGCCGAATGGCCATCTCCGAGGAAATGGCCGCGTGGCCGTTCAAAACCCGCGAGAGGGTGTGACGGGCGACACCCAGCACCTTCGCCGCTTCGGTCACGTTCAAACCGAGCGGGTCCAGGCAGTTCTCGCGGATACTGCGTCCGGGATGCGGGGGATTGCTCATTGCCATATTGCTGTCTCCTGCTAGTGGTAGTCGATCAGATCGACGTCGTAGGCATCGCCATCTTCGAAGCGGAAGATCAACCGCCAGTTGCCGGAAACTGAAATGCTCCAGTACCCCTTCAGTCCGCCCTTCAGCCGGTGAAGCCGGTAGCCGGGCAGGTCGAGGTCCGAGGGCTTGCGGGCATCGTCAATGTCCGCCAAGGCGAGCGCGACACGATCCGCCAAGTCGGAACCCACTCGGCTCGGATCGCTACGCTCGTACATGCGCTTCAGGCCGCGATGACGAAACCTGCGGATCATGAGGGAATGTACCGCGTGCCGGTACACATGTCAATTGGAAATCCAGTCGGACCGCAGCACGAGCTTTCGCCGGCATTGTCAACTTGTTGAGGGCAGCGCGCTCTTGCCCCGTGACATCGAGGCCCCCGATCCTTCTCAGCAGGCGCACGTCACCGCATCCCATTCAACGAACGCGCGGGTGCGGAGCAGGCGGTGGTGAGCCGACCGCAGGAGGTGTCGACTGACTCGGAAGAGATTCTGCACGATACCGTGAACCGACGCGAACCGTTGGAGCTGAGCGGCCGACATGAAACGCCGCCTCCGGGGCTCCCGCTGACGCGTCGGTTGGTGGGAGACCTCGGCTCGATCTACCGCTTCCGCACCGGGCTCGAGGACAGCGACTTCACGCAAACAAGCCTGCGACGGGCACGATGATGCCTTCCCGGATCACACTTCGTCTTGCGATCCTCGTGGCCGTCCTGATCGCCGTCTCCATCGTCGCCATCGAGGCGCAGGACCCTTCCGAGGACGAGGGCGAACCCGGTCCTCTCACGCTAGCAGCCCGTGGTAAAAGCCCCGCTGCATTCGATTGGCGCTGCATCCCGTCTGGCGGCGTTGCTCCTCGGTCACAAATGCCCCAATTTGCTCCCTCGTCGCGCCTTGCGCCGGCCGGGCGCGGCATTGTTACGACCAGATCTCGGTGCAACGCGGGGTTCTACCACGGGCTGCCAGACCTCTCCGGGCGTCTGAGTGTCGAGAGCCGCGGGTTTCCCGCCGCCCCGCCCTTCCCCGGCCAGCGGTCGCTGGCCACCGGGTTCGTCGTCTCACCGACGCTCTACGTCGACCACGTCAGCGCCGGGAGCTTCACGCTCACCCCGGTCATCCGGTACGACCACTCCGATCAGCGCCGCACCCACTTCGATCTGCAGGAGGCCTATCTCCTGCTCTTCGGCGATGCCGGAGAAGGCGTTTGGGAAGCCCCTCTCGGTGTCGATCAGGTGTTCTGGGGCGTGACCGAATCGCAGCGCCTGGTGGACATCGTCAATCAGGTGGACTTCGTCGAACATCCCAACGGAGAAGCCAAGCTTGGGCAGCCCATGGCGCCTTGATGTCGCGTCCCGATACAGATACAACCTCGGCCCCATCGAGCTCGGTGTGAGCGTCTTCGACGGCACCAGCCGCGAGCCCCTTCTGCTGCCACGGACCGCGACCAACGCCGCCGAGAGCCTCATCAGCAGGACCCGCCACGTCACACGCCACGTGACACGCTGGCGCGGCGGCCAGATGATGCTGCGCTGGGTCGCCGCCGGCGTCCTCGAAGCGGCCAAGGGGTTCCGGCGCCTGAAGGGACATGCTGATATGCCGCAGTTGGTCGCGGCCCTCCGCGCCCGAGATCAGCGCCTCGGCCTCGGAGACGCTACGGAGGTGGAGCAGGTCGCGTGGAATCTCACCCGAGCCGCCGCCGAATTCCACCAGCGGCCGGGACATTTCCGTCCATGGGAAAGTACAAGTTATCCATTGACATAATAGAACGCTGTCAATACAGGTTTCTGGTGTCTATGGCGCACTACAGATATTGCATAGGCATAATATATTTTTCGTAAGGACGGCGTGAGCTACAAGATGCCAGATCACGTGCGAGCCGCGCAGTCCAGTCCCTGGTAGGTGTCTTGTCTTCCGACACCATCGTCTCAGATCGGTCGCGAGAACGGAGTTCGGGCGAATGAACGAACCTCAGGGTCAGTCGAAGCTCGATCGCTACATCACCCTCGTTCTCCACTGGCGGTGGTTCGTAATCGTGGTTGCGTCACTGATCATGGCAACCGCGGCGGCTGGGGGACGTTTTCTCACCGTCACGGGCGACTATCGCGCCCAGCTTGGCGAAGGCAATCCGGAGCTCGCCATGTTCGACATCCTCGAGGATACCTACGCCGCCACGTATGTGGCGCTCGTGGCGGTCGCGCCCCGGACGGGATCCGTGTTCACGCCGGAGACGCTCCTCGCCATCGAGAAGCTGACGGAGGCGGCGTGGACCTCGCCCTACTCCACGCGGGTCGACTCCCTCACGAACTACTCCCATAGTGAGGCGATCGGGGAAGACGACCTCGTCGTCGAGCCGCTTGTCGACGACGCGGGGTCGCTCGACGACGCGGACCTCGCGCGAATCGAGCAGATCGCGCTGAGTGAAACCGACGTTGTCGGGCGCCTGGTCTCCCGTGACGGGCGGGTGGCGGGAGTGGCGGTCAGCTTCGCCCGGCCGGAGGATCCGGAAGCGGCATGGGCGGAGGTGAGCGACCACCTCGGCGCACTGCTGGTGGACGCTCGCGCGAGTCATCCGGACATCGCCTATTTCCTGACGGGCAACGTCGCCCTGATCAACACGCTGGCGGCGGCCGCAAGGGAGGATGCCTCCGTGCTCTCGCCGCTCGCGTTCCTGTTCGTTATGGCCGCCACCGCTCTCTTCCTGCGTTCCCTCGTGGGCACGGTGACCCTCGCAATCCTCGTGGTGTTCATCCTGGCCACGGTCGTGGGCGTTGCGGGCTGGCTCGGTGCGGTGTTCACGCCGGTCAGCGCCGTCATCCCGATGATCGTCATCACACTGGCCGTGGCCTATTCGATCCACATCGTCACGACCATCCTGTCGGCCATGAGCGAAGGCCGCGCCAAGAACGAGGCTATTGCCGAATCGCTGCGTACGAACATGTCCCCGGTATTCATCACCGCAATCACCACCGCGATCGGGTTTCTCAGCCTCAACTCTTCGGAGTCGCCGCCCTTTCACGTCCTGGGAAACCTCGCGACGCTCGGCGTCTTGTGCACCTTCGCCTATTCGGTGACCCTTCTGCCCGCCATGCTGTCGGTCCTGCCGCTGCGCGCGCCCCGCCCGCACCGGCAGCCGGTCTTCTTCGACCGCTTCGGCGATTTCGTAGTGGAGCACCGACGGCACCTGCTGTCGTTCGTCTCCCTTCTGGTGATCGGGCTGGCCGTCGGCATTCCCCGGATCGAGCTGAGCGACAACTGGACCCGCTACTTCGACGAGCGGTACGAGTTCAGACGGCATACGGATTTCGTCATCGAGAACCTTACAGGTCTCGACCGTCTCGAGTACTCGCTGGAGTCGGGCGGCGACGGCAGCATCAGCGATCCCGCCTATCTGCGCGCCGTCGACGCCTTCGCCGGGTGGTACCGGGAACAACCCGAATTGACTCACGTGCAGGCCTTCTCGGACATCATGAAACGGCTCAACAAGAACATGCACGGGGATGATGAGGCCTTCTACCGGCTGCCCGAAGATCGAGCGCTCGCTGCGCAGTACCTGCAACACGTCCAGCCACCGCGTCCCCTGCCGGCTCGGCGGCAAGCGCGGCCCCCAGAACCGGTCCAACGCCAGCCGATCCCACACGGTCAGCGCCAGCCAGCACGCGCCCCATTGGCGGGGATCGCGCACCTGCACGTCCGTGACCCGGATCTGCACCACCTCGCAGTCCAGCGCCGGGGCGGCCCGGTCCGCGGGAAACAGCGCCAACTGCCGCGCGCCCGCCGTCTCGTCCAGCACCGCAATCGAGCGGCACCACGCCGCGCGCTGACTGTCGTTGATCTCCCCGAGATAGAGCACCTGGCGCTGCACGACCCGGCCGCCGCGGACGCGCACGTTCTCCACCACGCTCCAGTAGCGGTGCTCCTTGCCGTCCTTGCGGCGCATCTTGCAGCGCACGAACATGCGTCGATCGTCCGTCCATGCAACCCAACAATCAAGGGGGTAGGTCGGCACTACACGGGGTTCTGGAGTACCAGATGTTCGGAAACCCGCGGCGTTCCAGGCACACCGGGTGCGTGCAGGGTGGGAAACCCCGTGAAATTAGTCGGAAATCATGCCGAGTTGGCGAAGTCGGGCTAGCGCAACCCCTCCAGGAACACGAGGAGGAGACGGTTCACCTCCTGCGGCTCCTGTGCGGCGCCCGCATGCGGACGAACAGTCGCCGGGTCGGACACGCCGGCCGGCTGGTCCTCAGGTACTCTGTCAGGGCCTCTCCGGCCTCGCGTGGCAGAGGCAGCGGCTCGCGCCGCTTCCCCTTGCCTGGCACGGACAATGGGCAGGTAGTTCGTTACCGTCGGCGGCTACCCCGGCAACGACGATGACGGCCGCGACCTGCAGCGGAGCCTCGATCCGGAGCAACTGGATCAGGACATGCTCAACAGCGCCCGGCATCTCAAGGCCCATGCGCTCTCCAACGGGCGGCCCATCATCTGGCGCGGGTTCACCACTTACAGCCGTGCCGCCTGCAGCGCGGCCAGCACCCGCGCAGCCCTGAACGGCGCCCGGCGAATGCGGACGCCGGTGGCGTCGTGGATGGCGTTGGCGATCGCCGCCACCGTGGGCTTGCAGGCCGCTTCGCCGGCTCCGTAGTGCGGCAGATCGGGCCGTTCGGGGTCGGGGTCGCCGTTCACGATGATGACGTCGATCTGCGCCGGCGCATCGGCATGCGTCAGGGTGGGGGAGGACGTCCAATGCACGCTCGTGACTTTCTCCGTATCGAACTGCACTTCCTCGTGCAGGGCCCGGCTCACCGTGTGGAGCATGCCGCATTCGACGGTGCGGCGCAGGCCTTCCGGATTGATGACCAGTCCGCAGTCGTGCGCGCAGACGAGCCGCTTGACCCAGACGTGGCCCGTGTCGCGATTCACCTCCGCCTCGGCGATTTCGGCGAGCACGGTCTGGCTGCGGTAGGCGTAGGCGATGCCGCGCCCGGTCAGCATCGTGCCGGCGCCGACCGGCCCTGGTGATGGGCGCGTCTGCCAGCCATAGGCGTCCGCCGCGGCGGTGACGACCGCGATCGAGCGGGCGCGCTTGAACTGTGCGTCGTCTTCACGGCTGGCCCTGAGAAGACGCAGGCGGAACTCGACCGGGTCGGCGTTCGCGGCAGCCGCCAGTTCGTCGACGAACGACTCGGAGGCGAGCGACCCGGATGCCGCCGGCACAGCGCCGTGAACAGCGTCAGCACCTGCAGCCGGCCGTCCGTATCGGCCACCAACTGCGGCACCACCTCCGACTGCCACACGTCGGCGAACGGATCCTCCCGCGTCCGCCACGCCCGCGGCCCCTGCGCCGTCGACGGCAACGCCCCGCTCCGCCATCGGCGCGCCGTCCGCTCGCTCATCCCGGCCGCCGCCGCGGCCGCCCCCCATGTCTTTCCTGCCATCCGCTTCTCGCGCAATCGCCGCACCTGCTTCGGACCCAGTTCGGCCTGACCGTCACACCGGGAGGCCTCGCGCAGATGCTGCATCGCACGGCGCGCCACACCGCGCCGACCTACACCGCACTGTGCCAGCAGGTGCGGGAATCTCCCGTGGTCACGCCGGATGAAACCGGCTGGCGCGTCGGCGCCATGCGCCACTGGCTGTGGGTCTTCGCCACGCCCCAGACGACGGTCTACGCGATTCGCGCCGGCCGCGGGTTCGACGACGCCGCAACGGTCCTGGGAACCGACTACGACGGCGTGCTCGTGCGCGACGGGTGGGCGCCGTATCGCCGCTTCACCCACGCGCTGCACCAGACCTGTCTGTCTCACCTGATGCGGCGAGCGCGGCAACTCCGAACCGATCATCCGCGTAGCCCGTGGGCCGCCCGGGTGCAAACCGTCCTGCAGGCCGCTCTCAAGCTGCGCGACCGCCGCGACGCCGGGCTTCTGAGCGACCACGGCTTGGCAACCGCTCGCGGCCGACTGCTCGCCCAACTCGGTCGGCTGATCGACAAAGCGCCGACGCTGGACGCCGCCGACCGCTTCGCCGCCCATCTGGACCGCGAATGCCCCGCCGCGTTCACCTTCCTGTGGGACCCGTCGGTCGACGCCACCAACTGGCGCGCCGAACAGGCCATCCGACCCGCCGTGGTCATCCGCAAAGTCTGCGACGGTAATCGTACCCGCCGCGGCGCCGACACCCAGCAGGTGCTCGCCAGCGTCGTGCGCACCGCCTACCAGCGTCAACTCGACCTCGCCCCGCTGATCATCACGATGCTTCGCTCTTCCAGCCCCGTCGTTCCCGACGCGCTCCAACGGTCGCCCCCGTAGAGCAACGCGCGCTCGTTCCGATCCGAAGCCACGTCAGTAGAACAGCGCCGCTGTCAGTATGCCTCCGCGTGGCTGTTGAGGAAGAACTCGGCACCTACGTCCGCGCTCGTAGAATCACCCCGGTAAACAAAGACATCCCGTTTAGATGGTGTCTTTCCACCAACAGGTGTTTCGAGGTGCGCCTCGGAGCCGACCGCACGCCCGCTCAACTCCGCGGCCGCGCGTCGCGTGACCACCCCCGAACGCATGAAGTGGCGTTGAGCACTCCCGCGGCAATCGCCCCGCGAGCAGCATCGGCGTCAGGGTCAGCGGGCGGCTGGCCGATCACCAGGGCCGGCCACTTGCTCCGTTGGACTCGATGGCACATGATGCGATACATGGAATGCGAGCCGGCCGACCAGGCGCTCGCAGAGCGTTTGGCGCGGGCGCTGAAGCCGCGGGCGGAGATCCTCGAGGCCTATCTTTTTGGTTCCCGGGGGCGCGGCGACGCGAATCGGGATAGCGATGTCGACGTCGCGGTCTACGTCGACGATGCACGCGCCGAGGCCGGCCTCTTCGGCTATCAGGCGGACCTGACGGCGCACCTCATGGCCGCGCTCGGGACCAACGCGATCGACGTCGTCGTGCTCAACCGGGCGCCGATCCTGCTCTATCACCGGGTGCTGCGGGACGGCGTTCGCCTGCTCTCCCGCGACCTGCGGGCAACGACGATTCGCACGGGCCGGGCACTCTCGCGGTACTTCGATTTCCTGCCGCAGATGGAGAAGATGGACGCCGCGCGGCGGTTCGCAGCCGGCGGAGATAAACGGTGACCCCGGGTCGGGCCGGGCCGCCGCGTGGGGGTTCTCGGGGTACTGAGCTTCCAGCGCGGTCTGCTAGCAGCCCGTGGTGGAACCCCGCGTTGCACCGAGAGCGGCGAGGCGCCCGCCTGACAAGGCGTGAGGAGGGCGCATATTGGGTATATGCAACCGACGAACAACGCCGTCAGGCGGGATGCATCGTGAAACAGCAGAATTCCGCGGGGAAGTGCAGAATTCTGCGGGGCTCGAATGCAGCGGGGACTTCCACCACGGGCTGCTAGCCCGGATTATTCATGAAGGCCGCGAGTCGGCACCGCGGACGGCGTGATCGTCGCGCACATGGCGCATCGGATGTCGCTGCGGTCGGGTGCCGGCGGGGAGAAACGCGTCGTCGGTGCGGAGGGCTGGGTGAGGAGCGGCCCGGGGACAGCTCCGCCGCGGGCGGGCGCGGGGCCGCCCCTGGGGATGGATGGACGCGCGGCGGGCTGGCGCCGGCCGAAGCCTATCCGGGGCGGGCGCCGAGTGCGAGCGCGATGTGCCGCCAGGCGTGGAGGTCCGGCGTGGCGGTGGGCAGGTGCAGGACCACGCGGCGGACCGAGCCGACGACGTGCGCCCCCAATTTGAGGAGCCGGTCGCGCAGCCACGTCACTTGGGCGCGGGCACAGGCGGTGCGCGCCGCGCGCAGCCGGAGTTCTTGCATCAGCACGTAGGCGGCGGCGGTGAGGAGCACGCGCAGTTGATTGGCCCAGAAGCGACAGCAGCTCGTGCGGTCGATCTGTAGCCCATCGAGCAGTTCCTTGATCCGATTCTCGATGTCGCCGCGGGCGCAGTAGACCTTCTCATAGATGAAGCGCGGCGTCTGCCGCAGATTCGTCACGACGAAGCGCGGGTTGTCGCGCGGCTCGCGGTCGCCGTGCCGGACGACCTCGGCCTTGATCACGACGCGGCGCGCGTGGCCCCACGTACCGGCCTGGTACTGAGTGTCGGTATACACGTGCGCGGTCTGGCCGCTGGCCGCGCTCTGGGCCTGCGCCACGAGCAGGGCGGGCTCGGCGTGGCGCCGCAACACGGCGTTCTTGGCCATCGCCACCACGTAGTCGAGCCGCGGCTCGGCATCCAGGAAGTCGAAGATCTCCGGCGTCGCAAAGCCCCCGTCGAGCCGGACGAGAAACCGCGCCCGGGGAAAGGCCTCCCGCAGCAGGGGCAGCAGCCGACACAACACGCCCACGGTCCCGCAGGTGGCCGGCACATTGCCGGGCCGCAGCACCGCCGCGCACAGATACTGTTCGCGTTCCTGGTCGAAGGTCAGAAACGCCAGCAACGGCAAGTAGCACCAGCTATCGTAATGCCCGTTGAAGAAGGTGAGCTGCTGGGCGCCGTGCGTCGCGTCGTCGGTCGGATCCAGGTCGATCGTGATCCGCCGCGCCCGCCCGTCCAGCCGGCGCTGATGCCGCTCGATGACCCGCATCGCCAGCTCGCGCGCCAGCTCATAGAGGGCGGAGGGGCCAACGCCGTTCTCGAACCGCGAGATCGTCGGCTGCGAGGCCAACGCCTCGCCAGCGACCGGGTCCCGCCCGAGCAGCAGCTTGTGGATCGGGTCGTCGGCGAGGTGGTCGGCGTCGTTGCCATCGGGATGGCCGCAGGCAATGCCGAAGATCCGCTGGCCGAGCAACTCCGTCAGCGTGTGCCGGATCTTTCCGAGCTCCCGCCGGTCCACCAGACACCGGGCGAAACCCGCCACCAACCCATACACGCGCTCCGCCGCCTTGAGCAGGACGGCGCCGCCATCGGAACTCGCGTGCCGGCGGTCGAACGTGGCAACGAGGGGCTTGTCGAAGAGATCCGGAAAGAGGACAGTCTGTGGTATCTTCTGAGGTGTCACGCAAGGGCCTCCGTGGTGGGTAAATGCCTGTGTATAAAGCACTTATACCACGCGGAGGCTTTTGTGTCTATACCGAAATCGGACCCTTCACGAATAATCCGGGCTAGGGTTCGCCTGAAGCCGTCAACGCTGCGCTGACCTCCCAGAGCCGGCGCGCCGCGTCCGTCTCGTAGGAGACGGGCGATGACCGAACCGGTTTCCGCTTCTCGAAATACTGCCCCGTCACGTCCGCCGCCTCGGGCGCGCCGGCGAGATAGACCGTCGTATCGGCGCCCCGGTCCGGATTCAACAGCATCGGGCCAGCAAGCCAGAGCGCCGCGCGCAGCCACCCGGTCAGGTCGCGGAACAAATGGGTGGAGACCAACCCCGGGTGCAGACAATTGGCCGTCACCCCGGTTCCCTCGAGGCGGCGCGCCAGCTCATAGGTGAAGTACACATTCGCCAGTTTCGACCGGCAGTAGGCACCCCAGGGAGAATAGTCGCGCTCGTGCTGCAGATTGTCGAAGTCGAGCGGGGTTCGCCGGTGCGCGCTGGATGCGACCGTGACGATGCGCGCCGGGGCGCATGCCTTGAGGCGATCGAGCAGCAGATTGGTGAGCAGAAACGGCGCCAGGTGATTCACCGCAAACGTCACTTCCAGCCCGTCCTCGTTCACGTGACGCGCCTGCCCCGCGAGCACACCCGCATTGTTCACCAGCACGTCAAGGCGCTCGAACCGTTGCAGGTATTCATCCGCCGCTGCGCGGACCCGCCGCCGGGACGCGAGATCTGCGACGAGCAGCGCGAGGGAGCCGTTCCCGGAGCGCCGTTCGATTTCCTCCAACGCCTCGTGACCGCGGGGCTCGCTGCGGCACAGGAGCACGACCGTTGCGCCCTGCCGCGCAAGACCGAGCGCGGCCGCCTTCCCGATACCTGCATTGGCGCCCGTCACCAGACAGACCTTGCCCCGCATGTCCGCTGTCATCGGCGTACCCGCGTACCCGTTCCGGCTCGTTCGTCGCCCATCGTCATCCGTTCAGCGTCCTTCGTAGATGTAGTTCACGATGGCCGCCACGCTGAACGCGCCCTGTGGGGCCGCCGTGTAGTCGCTGAACCGCGCCGGCTTGGTGTACGCGGCAATCATCTCGTCGGCGCTGAGCCCCGCGTCGATGCCCCGACGGGTCTGGTCGTACAGATCCATGTAGAACGCCCGGTAGTCCACCAGGTCGCTCCAGGCGAGCGGGGTATCCCAGTGGCCGGTGATGATGGTATCGACATCCTGCACGGTGCTGATGAGCCGGGTCAGGGTCCTCCCGAACTCGATGGCGCTGCCGCCGTTGCCGTTCTCGGCGTCGATGAACGGAAGCAGCTTGCCCAGGAACATGTCGCCGGTGTGCATGGTCCGCGCCGCCTTGAACACGATGAAGGTGTCGCCGTCGGTATGGCCGCGACCGAAATAATAGAGATCGATCTGGTCGGGGCCACCGGCGAACAGCGTCAACCGGTCCGAGAAGGTGGTCGACGGCAGGTACTTCGCGTTCTCGCCCTGGAAATCGTCGCAGTTGGTCGGTATCGGCTGACAGTCGGTGCGCGCCATGTGGCGTCTGATGTTCTCGTGCGCCACGAAGTGCACGGTTTCGGGAAACTCGGTGTTGGCGCCGCTGTGGTCGTAGTGGACGTGCGAGTTGATGATGGTCGTCACCGGCTTGTCGGTGAGCCGTTGCACGTGTTCGAGGATGTCCGGGCCGTAGCCTTCGTTCTTGGTATCCACCAGCACCACGCCGCGCTCGGCGATGAACAGGGCGATGTTGCCGCCGGTCGTCGATCCCGACCCGAGCATGTGCAGCTTGTCGGTGATCCGGTGCACCTCGATCGGCGGGTGCGGCTCCTGCAGCGCGTTGATGTTGGCGGTCCAGACAACCAGCCCGAGCGCGAGGGCAGTGAGCGGCGGTAGCGCCAGACGTCGCATGTCTCTACCTTTCAGCGGGCCTCGAGGCCCTCGTCATGAAGTTCCCGGGTGACGCGCCCGACGGTCCCTGCTGCGCACAACCTCTCCTGGTCGTCACAGCCGGCCGCTCGAACGGCATCGAGTCGATCGTTCCACCAACGCGAATGCCGCTAGGCGCAGACCCCCGCCGATGTCGACCGCGATGATCGATTCCGGGAACATATGGTCGCCCCGTCGGTGGCGCCGCAGTAGTCGTTGTGACGGCGCCGTTGGCAGATACACATAACACACTCGTGGTCGCCCGCCGGCATCGACCAGACGTTGCCGTGCCGTTGCCTGCGTAGCGCCGCGATTCGTTCGGCACGTGTCGGAGCCCAATGGCCGGATCGCTCATGACGAGGAGGATGGGACCACCCGCCGGCTCGCCTTGCTTCTCGGCGGCGGTCTACGTAGGATCACCGCCTCGACGCCAACATCGCCAGGAGGCACAGCCATGACGCGGTCGCTCTCGTCCACGACGGTGTGCTGCGTGCTCGTGTCGTGCATTTTTCTCTCTCGCCCGGCCAGTTTCCACGGCCAGCCGTCAGATCAGATCGGAGGCGCGGTCTACTACGTCTCTGCCGACGCGCGCCCGGATGGCGACGGCAGCCGCCGCCGGCCCTTCCGCTCGCTGCCGGACGTCGAGGCGGCGTCCGCTGCCGGCGACACCATCTATCTGCTTTCCAGCGACAGCGTGCTGGACGGCGGAATCCGGCTCAAGCCGGGGCAGCGGCTGATTGGCATCGGATCGGACGGCGAGATGTCTGCGGATCCGGCCGGCCGCGTGCGCCTCACCAACACCGCGCCGCTGCCGGGCGGTGTCATGGTAGAGCTGTCCCGAGGGAACGAAGTGGCCGGTATCCACTTCGTCGACCTGGGCAACCACGCCATCTCGGGAGCGGGGACGGACTATTCCGGCGGCTTCATTCACCATACGACCTTTTCGGGGAACGCCGCCGCGCATGTCGAGGATGAGCGGGGGCTGGTCTATGCGATCAGCCTCGACGCGAGCACCGGGATGCGGGACGGCGTCAGGATAGAAGACAGCAGCTTCGCCGACGGTGAAGACCTGGGCGCCATCCGCGTCTTCCAGTCTGGCGAGAGTAGCGGCCGGTACCGCTTCCAGCGCAACGAGTTCTCCGATCTCGGTGGGCGGGCCTATTTCGTGCGCACCCAGGATCGCAGCCGCGTGGAGACCGTCATCCTCGACTCGGTGGCGGACAATATCGGTCGCGGCGAGCGCAATTCCGACAGCATCATTCCGTATCTGATGGGGCAGTCCGAGCAGGTCATGCTGGTCCGCAACTACCGTTTCAACAACACCAACCAGGAAGGCAACCAGTCGAATACCGGCATCGAGGCGTACATGTTCGGCCGGCCGCGTCCGGACGAGGCCAACTGGTGCACGGGCTGCACGCTGACGCTGACGATACTCGACAGCGTGATTGAGAACGCCGTGACCGACCCGATTCAGTTCTCGAATTCCGGACGGAACTCCAGGCTGTCGTACGTGATCAGGAACACCCGAATCATCGGCGGCAATCCACGGCAGGGGGGCGGCGGCATCTCGCTGAACCTGCAGGGTGCGCCCGACAGCGGAGGCAGCACGACGTTGCTCGTGGAGGACACCGACGTGATCGGGACCTCCGGATACGGGTTCACGCTGAACGACCGGGGCGGAGGCGGCCATGCCGTCATCGTCGATCTGGGCGGCGGCGTCCTGGGAAGCCGCGGCAACAACCGGTTTCTCGACAACGAGCGAGGGGCGCTACGCGTGTCAGGGATCCGGATGACCGCGCAGCACAACTGGTGGGGGGGTGCTGCACCGGTGGTGTACGACCGTGACGATCAACCGTCGCCGGGCGCCCGGATCCGGGTGGAGCCGGTCCTGAGCGCCGACCCGCGCTAGCCGCCGAGACCCGCTTACAGCCGTGCCGCCTGCAGCGCGGCCAGCACACGGGCAGCCCTGAACGGCGCCCGGCGAATGCGGACGCCGGTGGCGTCGTGGATGGCGTTGGCGATCGCCGCCACCGTGGGCTTGCAGGCCGCCTCGCCGGCTCCGTAGTGCGGCAGATCGGGCCGCTCGGGGTTGGGGTCGCCGTTCACGATGATGACGTCGATCTGCGCCGGCGCATCGGCATGCGTCAGGGTGGGGGAGGACGTCCAGTTCACGCTCGTGACTTTCTCGGTATCGAACTGCACCTCCTCGTGCAGGGCCCGGCTCACCGTGTGGAGCATGCCGCATTCGACGGTGCGGCGCAGGCCTTCCGGATTGATGACCAGCCCGCAGTCGTGCGCGCAGACGAGCCGCTTGACCCAGACGTGGCCCGTGTCGCGATTCACCTCCACCTCGGCGATTTCGGCGAGCACGGTCTGGCTGCGGTAGGCGTAGGCGATGCCGCGGCCGGTCAGCGTCGTGCCGGCGCCGAGCGGCCCTGGTGACGGACGCGTCTGCCAGCCATAGGCGTCCGCCGCGGCGGTGACGACCGCGATCGAGCGGGCGCGCTTGAACTGTGCGTCGTCTTCACGGCTGGCCCTGAGAAGACGCAGGCGGAACTCGACCGGGTCGGCGTTCGCGGCAGCCGCCAGTTCGTCGACGAACGACTCGGAGGCGAAGGTGACCTGCGGTCCGTTCGGATCCCGGAGGTTGCCGGTGCGCAACGGCGTCTCCCAGACGAGCGGCAGGCTCACCACGTGCGCGGTGGTGCGCCGGTTCGATACCGTGTACAGGTCGTTGGGGCCATCGGCTCGACCTCTCGCCGGGGAGGTCCGCCGGCGTCCGGTAAGCTGCGCGATCAACACGGTGTCGGGATCGTTGTACCCGACGTGGTTGTAGTCGGCGGCGCGCCCGTCGTAGTCCAACGCCGTGAGGCGACCCGCGGCGTCCAGCCCGCCGCGGAGGCGGCAGGTGTAGGCCGGGCCCTTGGTATCCCACGCCGTTTCCTCGTCCCGCATCCATTGCACGCGAACCGGCCGGCCGATCCGGCGGGCCAGGAAGGCGGCTTCGAAGCCGGCGTCATCGGCGGCGGTGCGGCCGTACGCCTGCGGGCCATCCATCCAGACGACACGCACCCGGTCCCGCGGCAGGCCCAGGAATTCGGCGACACCGTTGCGCAGCCCGTACGATTTCATGTCGTTGGAGTAGATCGTCATCCCGCCGTTCGACGGGTCGGCCGTGGCGTGCGCCGGGCCGATCGCCGTGTGGCCCTGAAACGGAAACTCGTACTCGGCCTCGACCACCTGTGCCGCCCGGCGCAGCGCGCCGTCAGGATCGCCGACGACATCCGATCTCGAGGTCGACATCGGCGTCGCCGCGCGCATGTAGGTGTACAGATCGTCAGAGGTCGGGAACGGGGCGTCCACCGGTGGGTCCCAGTCGGCGCGGAGCTGCCGGGCGGCCTGAATCGCCTGTTCCTCCCGCTCGCACACGACCGCGACGTAGTTGCCCTCACGCACGACCTGGACGAACCCGGGCAGGTCCCGCACCGACGACTCGTCGATGCCGGCCAGTTGGGCGCCAGCCAGCGGCGGTTTGACGTTGCGCGCGTGGACCATGCCGGGGAGCCGCACGTCCACGGCCCACGTCAGCGAGCCATCGACCTTGGCCGGAATGTCGTAGCGGGGGATTGACTGGCCCACGATGCGCAGTTCCTGCACCGCCTTGAGTTCCGCCTCGCCGGTTGCGGCGTTGACGTTGGCGCCGGCCAGCGTGACGTTGAATCGGCGTCCGCCGATCAAGGCGCCATAGGTGACGCGTCTGGACGGATCGGCCGCGACCGCGATCACCCCGTCGCGGACCGTCAACTGGTCGACCGCTACGCCGAGCTGGTCGGCGGCCAGCGCCAGCAGCACCCGCCGCGCCTCTGCCGCGACCCGCCGCGCCGGCCAGCCGTCGCGCTGGATGGCGTCGGACCCGCCCGAGCCGCCCTGATCGACCGTGACGTCGGTGCTGCCCATGATGAGGCTGGTGCGGTCGTAGGCGATGTCCAGTTCGTCGGCCATCATCTGCCGGAAAGCGGTCCCGGTGCCCTGGCCGAGATCGGTCTTTCCGACAAAAAACGTCGCGGTGCCGTCCTCGTGGATCACGATCCAGGAATCGAGCTGGCGAAAGTCCGGATCGGGGAACGGTCCGCCCGCACGCTGGGCGTGCGCCCGGGCCTGCCACGGACCGGCGACGGCTGCCGCACCCACGCTGACCACCAACAGGCCGGAGGTCTTGAGAAACGTTCGACGCGAGGGAGTCGGGGCCTGGCGCTCGAGCAGGTCTTCAATCTGAGCGGGGATGCTCGTGAAGGGGATCATGCGTTCACCTGCTTTCCGTCCGGCCCCGAACGATCCGCCGCCATCGCGCCGGCGGCGCGTTTGATCGCGGCCTGCACGCGGTAGTAGGTCATGCAGCGGCACAGGGCGCCGTTCATCCCCTCGCGAATCTCGCTGTCCGTCGGGGTGGGGTTGCGGTCCAGCAGCGCCTTGGCGGTCATGATCTGGCCGTTCTGACAGAAACCGCACTGCGGCACCTGCTCCTCGATCCAGGCCTGCTGGATCGGATGCAGTCGGCCCTCTTCAGAGAGTCCCTCGAGCGTGGTGATGGCGCCTTGCACGCTGGAGGTCGGGGTGACGCACGACCGGACAGCCCTGCCGTCGATGATCACGGTGCACGCGCCGCACTGCCCGAGGCCGCACCCGAAGCGCGGACCTCGCACACCGAGGTCGTTGCGCAGGATGTACAACAGCGGCGTCGACGGGTCGATATCGACCGTGCGCGTGCTCCCGTTCACCGTCAATTGGACATCGCTCATCTGTGCCTGCCTCCTGACCACGCGGGCGTGGCGGGGCGAGCGCCGCGACCCGCGTCATGAACGTTGTTGGCCCGATTATAGGGGTTGCAGGCGTTGACGCACGCACGGGATCAGTCCACGCGGGGAACCGGTCGGGCGCGGCTCACCCCTCGGACAGCAGGTCGAACGCCCCTGGCGGGAGCAACCGGTTCAGCAATACCGGGAACAACATGCACCCGGCGGCCACCAGCGCCGGGAGGATGCGCGACCGCCAACCCGCTGACCTGACCCGGTCGGAGCCGAGTGGACAACCGGATCTAGCGCAACCCCTCCAGGAACTCGAGGAGGAGACGGTTCACCTCCTGCGGCTCCTGCTGCTGCACCCAGTGACCGGCGCCGGGGAGCACGTGGACGCCGCGGGGGTCGGTCGCCGCCTGGCGCAGCCGGGTGGTGAGCACTTCCCGGGTGGCGCCGCCGATCACACCATCGTTCTCCCCCGCGATGAACATCGCCGGCTGCGACACCGGCACGCCCTGAAGCGCTCGCGTCAGCTCCCAGTTCCGATGGAAGTTGCGATAGTAGTTGATACCGCCGCGGAAACCGGTGCGGGTGAACTCCTCGACGTAGTAGTCCAGCTCGCTGGCGTCGATCCACGCTGGAAAGTCCGTGGGTTCCCCCGACCGGGGAATCATGCCGCCCGCCGACCTCAGGGGGTCGCTGACCTGCGGCGGACGCCGGGTGGCGCCGGTCAGATACAACCGGCTCAGGATGCCACGGGGGTCGGCGTCGAACTCGGCGTCGGCCACCCCGTTCCCGTCCGCGTCCAACTCCTGAAAGTAGAGGATGTAGTAGAAGTTGTCGCCGTACCGCTGCTGCATGGTCTCGATCGGCGACGTCGGCCCCGGACCCCCGAACGGCACACTCATGTTGACGACGGCCGAGAAGCGGTCCGGCTCGAGACGCACGCAGTCGCGCGCGACCACCGCGCCCCAGTCGTGCGCGACCAGCACCGCTTGTGCTTCACCCAGCGCCTCGATCAGTCCGACGAGGTCGCCACAGAGGTGGAGGATGTCGTAGTCTTCCACGGCGGGCGGCGCATCGGTGCCGCCATAGCCCCTCATGTCCGGCGCGACGGCATGGTAGCCGGCGGCAGCCAACGCGGGGAGCTGGTGCCGCCACGAGTACCAGGACTCGGGCCACCCGTGCGCCAGCAGCACCAGCGGGCCCTCGCCCTGCTCCACCACGCGCATCCGGATGCCGTTGACGTCCAGTACACGATACTCGGCCCCGTCGACCGGCGGACGCTCGGTCAGGGTCTCTGTTGCAGGAGCGTCCGGCTCTCCGGCGGCGTCGCTCCCGCCGTCGGCGGTCGGGCCGCAGGCGACGAGGCCAAGCAGCACGACCGGGCCCAACGTCCAACGAAAGCGGCGGGTTCGAACGGGCAGAATCGGTGTCATGCTCACCTCGGTTCGATGTCGCCCTGGTCGCATCGGTTCCCGACTAGCCGTTACCGTGGTCGCGTAGCGCCAGGCCTCAGCAGGGGCGCGACGGGCAGCGTCAGCGACACCGTCTCCGTCCGCGGTGTGTAGCAGATCGTCTCGCTGCAGACCTGGAACAGCACCGATACCGGGACGATTAGCTCCTCCGGCTGGTTCTGGCCCCCGGGGTTGAACAGCTCGGAGTTCGGCGTCGCCGGAATCGCGACGTCGACAACCCCCTCGTAGACGTTGAGCGTGACCCCCAGCTCCGGGAACTCCCGAGGCTGGGTCGGCGGGTATCGCGCGGCCCCCACTCGCAACCCGGGCGTGTCCGGTATGGTGGCCTCCGAGGCGATGTACCCGTCGGGCAGCGGCCGGCCATACATGTGCAGGCCCTCTTCGAGCTCGAACCGCACGTAGATGGTCGACCGGGTCTCGAACTTCAGCGACGTATCGGACAGGAAGGCGGAGATCCGAACCTGGTCGGTGCCCAGCTCGACGGCCGGCACCTCGTGACGCGCCAGAATCTCGCCCAGCGCCGAGTCGCGGATGGCGCCGGCCGACTCGCGCGTCGCATAGTGGCGGTGGAAGAACTTCTCCGTGACCACGCCGAGCTCGTCCGTCACGTAGACACCCGGGAAGGGCACGCCATAGAAGCTGCGTCCGGCCGCCTGTTCCGGGTCGTCGGGCGAGACCAGCGTGTTGAGGATGCCGAACTCCCGGATCACCGCCGAATCGACGTCCGACAGCAGGTCGTAGGTCACGTCGTACTGCTCGGCAAAGGCCAGGAGCTGGTCCGGGCGGTCGTAGCTGATGCCGTAGACGCGGATGCCGGCGTCCTCGAAGAGGTTCAGGTTGTCTTGCAGCTCGACCAGCTGCGTGCGGCAGTACGGTCACCACACCGCCGAGCGATAGAACACCACAATCGATTTCGAGTCGCCCCGATCGGCGTGATAGTCGATGAGCCGGCCCTGCTGGTTGGGCAGCGTGAACGTCGGCAGGCGCTCGCCGATCTCGGGCCCGGTGGGAAACTCGTGCGACGCCGGGTAGCGGCGTCCGGGATGCTCCACCGGGATGCCGATGGTGATGCCCAGGTCGTCGGTGCGCGTACCCGGCTCAAGGTTGTCGTGCGCCGGCTGCACCGGCTCCGGCGTTTGCGCGGCGGCGGTGCCGGCGACCGCAAGCACTATCGCCATCGCCCTCAGAACGTGTCCATGTGTCATCGTCGAATCTCCACGCACGTGGGATGGCCGGTCTCGAGCGTTGTCGACGCTGAGGCGGCAAAGTCGATTCTCCAAGCAGTTGGGCTGGCCTCCGCCATCGCGGCGCACCGGGTCTCCGGCGCAGATTCCGGCCATCCAGACGACTATGGTATCGCCTGTCGGCAGCGTTCTCAATCGTCTCGCTCTCGCCGGCGACGACGCGGCCTCACGTTGACAGTGCGGCAGCGCGGGATGAAGATGATGTCACGGCCCGATGCCCATCGACGCCGGGAACGCGAACATGGGTCCGGCAGCACGGGCCGCCCGGACCGACTGACCAACGACTGAGAGGCAGATGCAATGGATAGACGTTCATTCTTGAAGCTCGCTGCCGCGAGTCCGGCGCTCGTGAGCCCGTACGCGAGTGCGACCGCGATCGGCTCGCAGACGCGCGCCCCCCAGACCGATTTCACGTTCTATTCCCCGCTCGCCGAAGAGTGGTACCGCTCTGGAGAGTACTTCGAGTGGACCTCGACGACGCCCAACAACGAGGGCCGTCGAGTCAATGTTTTCTACCGGACGTTCGGGAACCGCGCCAACCCGGCGCTGGTGATTCTGCACGGCTACCCCACGTCGAGTTTCGACTTCCGGGAGATGATTCCCTTCCTGGAAGAGGATTACTTCGTCGCTGTCCTCGACTTTCCCGGTTTCGGCTTCTCGGACAAGCCGCAAGACGGCTATTCGTACATGCTCGAGGACGACGCGAAGCTCGTCGATCACTTCGTCCGGGAGGTCGTGGGACTGTCCCGGTTCCATCTCCTGACCCACGATCGCGGCGGCAGCGTCGGCTTCGCCTTTCTGGGCAACTACCTGGCGCGTGAGGAGAGGGCCTACGAGGTCACCTATCACTTCATATCCAACGGCGGGCTCTTTCTGCCCCTGGCCAACCTCAGCCCGGGCCAGTACGCGATTCAGGACGCCGTGCGAGGTCCCGAGCTGATCCGGGCGCAGCAGGCCCGGCCGCGGGTGACGGAAGGCACGCCGCAGCAGGTCGCCTACGCTGACATCCAGGCGTTCAACGACGGGATCGGCGCACGGCTGTATGTCGGCAAGTACCTGCTTGAGCGGACAGCGAACGAGTACCGCTGGCTGGACACCCTGCGCGAGAGTCCGATCCCGACGGCGCTCATCTGGGGGCTTCTGGACACGGTGAACCCGCCCCGCATCGGCAATCACATCTGGTACAACTATCTCGACAAGCGGGCGGCGGAGAGCAGCTACTGGCTGCTGCCCACGGCCAACCACTACCTGCAACGCGATGAGCCCGAAGAGATGGCCGGGATCGTCCGCACCTGCCTCGAGGTGGGCATCCCGGCGCCGGAGGACGAGAACGCGTTCATGCGGACCCTGGCTCGGAACAGGACCGCGACCTCGCCCGTCTACATGGGTCGCTCCATCATCGAGAACATCTACTTCCCGGGGGCCGTCGCGTACTCGCCGGACGGATACCGTTTCTGAGGCGCCCGACGGCGCGGCGGCGGCGGCCTGAATCGGTTGGGGGCGGCAAGGGCTCTGAACGAGGATGAGATGGAGTAGAGGAGGGGAACGCTGATCCGCGTTGCCGTCATCTGCAGAGCGCGAGCTCGGTGACGGTGACCTGATCTGGCGCTATGGGCCGCAAAAGCATGGGGATACCGTGACACCTCGGGATGGTCCGCGACGAACGCATACGCCGCCGCCAGATCCCGTGTCCAGGTGACTTGCCGCCGGTAGTTGCTGATGAGCACGCCGACGGACACGAGGATCAGCGCCCCCAACAGCAGTCTGGCCGCCACACGCAACCTGGAACGGGGCCGCCCGACCGTTCGGCCGGCGACCGTCGAACTCGCCGCCTCGCCGTCGGCAGCCGCCGCCGTCGACGTGCCGGTCGTGGATCCGGGTGCGTCCAACGAGTCCTCCATGCTATTCGCCCTGAACGAAGCCGGCCTCGCCGGCCAGGACCGGCACGCGCACGAGGTCCACCACGTCGAAGGCCATCCTGCGTCCGGCCTGCCCCCAGTCGATGAACAGCAGGTGCGTGTCGTCGCGTCCCAGCGGAAGACCCGGCAGGCGGATGTCACTGACAAGCGCATCCCCATCGTGCGAGTGCAGGTTCATGAAGACGTTGTACTGCATCGTTCCCAGCTGGTTGTACTCCACTGCATGATGTCGGTGCACGGTGGCGATAACATTCCCGAATGCGTAGACCATCCGGATGGTGCTGTTGGTCAGGCCCCAATCCGCCATGGCCGCCAGCCCGCCGCCGTCGCGGCTCATGCGCTGCGCGCGGGACCCGTCGCGCAGAAACGACGGCGACCGCACGTCGATGGTGCGCACCAGCGCACCGTCGTGGTCGTACACGCCGAGCGAGGTCGCGGTGGCCTGCGCAACGACCCACGGGTCCGACGCGCCGTCCACACGCGCTATCGTCACGGTACGGCAGTTCTCGAACAAACCGATACAGGTGGTTTCGATCGGGCCCGACAACAACGGTGTCGCGGCGCCGTCCGCCAGGGACACGGCCAAGCCCAATTGCATCCCTGCCAGCACTTCATCCTGCGGGCGGCGGTTGAAGCCCCGCCATCGCTCCATTGATGCCGCCCACAATCCTCCCGCAAACAGGCGTGCGCCGTCCGGCGACAGAAACATCGGAGACCCGACGGTCAACCCGAAGGTATCCGGCTGGAAATATTTTCGCACGTACTCCCCGTCCGAAAGGCGATAGACGGTGATGCCGGAGGGACCCTCGCCGACATAGAGCCTCCCGCGGGCGCAATCCACCATGAGACCTGTCGGGGACCGCAACTCGCCGGGCCCTTCACCGCCGCGGCCGATCTGCCCCACCACCCGTCCTGCAGCGAGGTCAACCACGCGGATCACTTGCTGCCGAGCCACACGCAGATACGCGCGATCGCCGCAAATCTCAATGTTAGCGATCACTCCCGAGGGCACACCCACCGGCCACGTAATCGTAATCCTCTCATCAATGACCGCCGGGCGGCCTTGCGCATCGACCGCATGCGGCTGCGTCGGCTCGGCGCAGGCCGTTATCAGCGCCGAGCCGAGCAGCCCCAGGCAAACGAAATGCCGGTGGGAACCGACCATGGAAGACCTGCGCTGAGAGCGCACACGGTAGCCGATTACCCGCCACGCCCGGCCACATCGGCGCCGTGTCGTTCGCATTTCGTTCCGCGCCCCTCTCGCGCGGCGCACGCGGCGAATCTGTGCCGCAGAAAATACAGCTTACAACCTGCTGACGGCGCAGACTCCTTGCGGACCCATCGGTGCACCCTGTGCCGGCCCGGTGTATTGCGGCCGGCCAGCGTACGAAGGCGTCGCTTGACTTCGTCCGCCTGCCGAGGCTCATCCTCAGATCGCACGGCGGCGAGCGGTGGGACCCGGCAGCAGAGCTTTCCGCGTGCGATCCCCGCTATTCGCCCCGAACGAAGCCGGCCTCGCCGGCCAGGACCGGCACGCGCACGAGGTCCACTTCATCAAAGGCGTTCCTGCGTCCGGCCTGCCCCCAGTCGATGAACAGCAGGTGCGTGTCGTCGCGTCCCAGCGGAAGACCCGGCAGGCGGATGTCGCTGACAAGCCCATCCCCATCGTGCGAGTGCAGGTTCATGAAGACGTTGAACTGCAGGTGTCCCGGCTGGTTGTACTCCACTGCATGATGTCGGTGCACGGTGGCGATCACGTCCCCGAATGCGTAGACCCTCCGGATGGTGCTGTTGGTCAGGCCCCAATCCGCCATGGTCGCAAAGCCCCCGCCATCGCGGCTCATGCGCCGCGCGCGGGACCCGTCGCGCAGGAACGACGGCGACCGCACGTCGATGGTGCGCACCAGCGCACCGTCGTCGTCGTACACGCCGAGCGAGGTCGCGGTGGCCTGCGCGACGATCCACGGGTCCGGCGCGCCGTCCACACGCGCTATCGCCACGATGCGGCAGTCGTTGTGCGATCCGATGCAGGCGGGTTCGATCGGGCTCGAGAACAAGGGCGCCGCCGCGCCGTCCGCCAGCGACAAGGCCAGACCCGATTGCATCCCCGCCAGCACTTCATCCTGCGGGCGCCAACTGAAGTCCTGCCATCGTTCTCTTGATGCCCACAACCCGCCCGCAAACAGGCGTGCGCCGTCCGGCGACAGAAACATCGGAGTAAGGGTGGAAAACCCGAAGGTGAAGGGACGCCGCGGCAGGGGGTATTCTCGCAGGTACTCCCCGTCCGAAAGGCGATAGACCGTGATGCCGGCCGGAGCCTCGCCGACGAAGAGCCTCCCGCGTGCGCAATCCGCCAGGAGACTTATCGGTTGCCGCAACTCGCCGGGCCCTTCGCCGCCTCGGCCGATCTGCCCCACCACGCGTCCGGCGGCGAGGTCAACCACGCGGATGCCGATCACTTGCTGCCGAGACACGTGCAGATACGCGCGATCGCCGCAGGTCTCGACACCGTTGATCAGTCCCGAGGGCACGCCCACCGGCCACGTTATCGTCACCCGTTCGTCGATGACCGCCGGACGCCCGTGAGCATCGACCGCATACTGCTGCGTCGGTCCGGCGCAGGCCGTCACCAGTGCCGCGCCAAGCAGCCCCAGACAGGCGATCTGCCCGTGGGAACCGATCACGGAAGACCTGCGCTGAGAGTGCCCACGGTAGCCGATCACCCGCCACGCCCGACCACATCGGCTCCGTGTCGTTCGCATCGTTCCGCGCCCCTCTCGCGCGGCGCACTCGGGGAGTCTGCGCCGCAGAAAATACAGCCTACAACATACTGACGGCGCAGACTCCTTGCAGACCCATCGGTGCACCCTGTGCCGGCCCGGTGCGTTGCGGCCGGCCAGCGTACGAAGGCGTCGCTTGACTTCGCCCGCCTGCCGAGGCTCATCGTCAGATCGCACGGCGGCGAGCGGTGGGACCCGGCGGTAGAGCTCTCCGCGTGCGATCCCCGCTATTCGCCCCGCACGAAGCCGGCCTCGCCGGCCAGGACCGGCACGCGCACGAGGTCCACCGCGTCGAAGGCGTTCCTGCGTCCGGCCTGCCCCCAGTCGATGAACAGCAGGTGCGTGTCGTCGCGTCCCAGCGGAAGACCCGGCAGGCGGATGTCACTGACAAGCCCATCCCCAGCGTGCGAGTGCAGGTTCATGAAGACGTTTAACTGCAGGGGCCTTTGCTGGTTGTACTCCACTGCATGATGTCGGTGCACGGTGGCGATCACGTCGCCGAATGCGTAGACGTTCCCGACGGTGCTGTTGGTCAGGCCCCAATCCACCATGGCCACAAAGCCCCCGCCATCGCGGCCCATGAGCCGCGCGCGAGACCCGTCGCGCAGGAACAACGGCGACCGCACGTCGATGGTGCGCACCAGCGCACCGTCGTCCTCGTACACGCCGAGCGAGGTCGCGGTGGCCTGCGCGACGATCCACGGGTCCGGCGCCCCGTCCACACGCGCTATCTCCACGGTGCGGCAGTCGGCGTGCGATCCGATGCAGGCGGATTCGATCGGGCTCGAGAACAAGGGCGCCGCCGCGCCATCCGCCAGGGACAAGGCCAGACCCGATTGCATCCCCGCCAGCACTTCATCCTGCGGGCGCCAACTGAAGTCCTGCCATCGTTCTCTTGATGCCCACAACCCGCCCGCAAACAGGCGTGCGCCATCCGGCGACAGAAACATTGAAGCCCGGGAGGACAAATCGAACGTACGCCACGGCAGGGAGAATACTCGCAGGTACTCCCCGTCCGGAAGGCGATAGACCTTGATGCCGGCCGGAGGGTCGCCGACGAAGAGCCTCCCGCGTGCGCAATCCGCCAGGAGAGTTCTCGGTTGCCGCAACTCGCCGGGCCCTTCGCCGCCTCGGCCGATCTGCCCCACGACCCGTCCGGCGGCGAGGTCAACCACGCGGATTACTTGCTGGCCAGACGCTCGCAGATACGCGCGATCACCGCAGGTCGCGACAAGTACGATCAGTCCCGAGGGCACGTCCACCGGCCACGTTATCGTCACCCGATCGTCTATGACCGCTGGACGCCCGTGCGCATCGACCGCGTACGGCTGCGTCGGTCCGGCGCAGGCCGTCACCAGTGCCGCGCCAAGCAGCCCCAGACAGGCGATCTGCCCGTGGGAACCGATCACGGAAGACCTGCGCTGAGAGTGCCCACGGTAGCCGATCACCCGCCACGCCCGACCACATCGGCTCCGTGTCGTTCGCATCTCGTTCCGCGCCCCTCTCGCGCGACGCACTCTGAGGAGTCTGCGCCGCAGAGAATACAGCCTACAACATCTGTGGGCGCAGACTTCTTGCGGACCCATCGGTGCGGCCTGTGCCGGCCCTCGTTGTCCAATGTGTCTATTCTACGGCCCGGGCTCGACGGTGATTTCCTCTTGCCCGCGGCAGACCCAGCAACCCGAACCATTGATAGAAATCCTGCACTCACCAGTCATGGGGTCATTCATCAAGAATCCTGGTGAAAATAATTCGCACTCCAACTCTTGCGCCTCCGTAGGTACGGCGACGAAAAGCATGCACCCGGCAAGCAACACCATCACGAACTCCGTCCGCCACGTCCTCATGACTCTGCACATCGTAACCTCCTTGTCCTCCGATGTCGCCTTGCGACGCCAGATCAAACGAGCATATTTTTGACCCGAACCTTCTCGCCATCAAGCAATATCGTTTGCAATATTCGTCGCAATATCACACGACTTGACAGTACGCGCAACACTGTAGGCGTAATTTAACTAGTGTCCGCCAGAAAACAATAAGGGTTTATTTCACAGGATGTTAGCGCTATTTTGGGTGGCGAAGCTGCTCGGAATATTGTATTTTTGTGGGGAGATTCTCGGTTTTCGACTCCTTCTGCGGAAATCTTCGCGACATCGCCACCATGAGAGAAGTTCACAGACGGCAGTTCCAGATCGGTCAGATTCCGATCAACAAGATCTGGATCAACCCGAAGTCCCGGGACGATATCCCGGCGGTGCTGAAAGGGCTTCAGCACATCTGGAGCGAGGAGGGGCTGCGGGCGCGGTTGTTTGCGCTGCTGGACGAGCATATTCTGCCGGAAGCGGACCGGACGGTCGGGCGTCCGGGAATGGATTTGTGGCAGATCCTGGTGCTGGGGGTTCTGAAGCAGGGTTTGGGTTGCGACTTCGACCGTCTCCACGACCTTTCGAACCATCACGAAACGATACGCGCATTCCTGGGCCACAGCGATTTCGGTGACAAGACGCGCTACGAGTACCAGACGGTGGTCGACAACGTGTCGTTGCTGACGCCCGAGCTGTTGTCGGCGGTCGGGCGTCTGGTGGTGGAGAGCGGTCACAAGGTCGCAAAAAAAAAGCTTGGCGAGCCATTGCGCGGGCGGTGTGACTCGTTCGTGGTGGAAACCGACGTGCATTACCCGACCGACGTCAACCTGTTGTGGGACGCGATGCGTTGCCTGCTGCGAGAGACGGGGCGAGCAGCGGTGCGACACGCGGTTGGCGGTTGGCGTCAGTGGCGGCATCTGTCGAGGGAGGTCCAGAAACTGTTCAACCAGGTGCGCTCGACGCGGCGGGCGAAGCGCCGTCCGGAGCGGGTGGAAGCGTATCTGGAGCGCTGCCGTGCACTGGTCGAGCGGGCGGCGGAAACGGCCGGCGCGCTTCGGGACAAGGGCGTCGAGGAAAACACCTGTCAATCCATCCAGGGCTTTATCGCGCATGCCCGGCGGCAGATCGACCAGGTCGAGCGCCGGCTGTTGCGGGATGAGACGATTCCTCACAAGGAGAAGGTCTTCTCGATTTTCGAGGAACACACGCGCTGGGTCTCGAAGGGCAAGGCGGGGACGCCGGTTGAACTCGGGGTCCCTGTCGCCCTCATCGAGGACCAGTATCAGTTCATCCTTCACCACCGGATTCTGTGGAAGGGCGAGGACGTGGACGTGGCGGTGCCGATGGTGGAGGAAGCGCAGGGACTGTATCCGGCGCTGCGGGCATGCAGCTTCGACCGAGGGTTTCACAGCCCCGCCAACCGGGTGAGGCTCGACGCGTTGCTCGATGTCAACGCACTGCCGGGAAGCGGCTATCTTTCGAAAGCGAACCGGGAGCGGGAAGCGGAGGAGCCCTTTGTGTCGGCGCGGCGTGCGCATCCGGCGATCGAGTCGGCCATCAACGGGTTGGAGCATCGGGGACTCGACCGTGTCCGCAGCCAGGGTGCTGACGGCTTTGCACGTGCGGTTGCGCTGTCGGTGCTGGCCGCCAACCTGCATCGCATCGGATTGCTCCTGCAGAAGCGGGAGCGCAAACGACGACGACGCGTCGCCTGACCGACCGTTTCCGTGTAGGTGATACCGGATTCCCGCACTGTCGAAAGCCGGCAGGGCTTCCTGTCCCTGAACAACGGGAACCGGACTGATTCATGACCGATTGTTCCCCCGCGGGACCGACCGTCGCGATCGCTGCGGCCTGAATATGGCGAAATCACGTCACGAGCGTGTCGGCTCGCTTCAAATTCCCACCCGCCAAAGGGGGTTTTCTGGCCGACACTAACTATTGCATAGGCATAATCTATTTTTCGTATCGCCGAAGGCCTTCGTTCTGTACTTGGTTCGTGGCGAAGACGACTTGACGATACTTCGTACGACCTTGTAGGCTTCCGGCCTGTCGAAGCTGTCGTTGACGTGGCATGGAGGAATGCGACGTCGTCCATTGAGTCTTTCGCAGGTGCAGAAAGTGAACGCATACGCCAGTTGGGCATCGCTCGTTGTACGAACGTTGGACTGCGACTCGGATCCGCAGACATTGGCGAGTTGGGGACATTTCCTCGGCGCCAGCGTGAGCACGGTGCGGGCCCGGTGCATTGCGGCCGGCTTGGGAACGAAGGAGTCGCTTGACTTCGCGCGCCTGTTGAGGCTTATCGTCAGATCGCACGACGGCGAGCGGTGGGACCCGGCGGCAGAGCTTTCCGCGTGCGATCCCCGGACCGGGGCGGCTCTTCTCGACCGGGGTGGTCTCGAATATCCGCGGAACGGTTCGGCGCCGCCATCGGTTGCCGATTACCTGCTCCACCAGCATCTGGTCCGGAGCGATCACGCGATCGCGTGTGTCAAGCGTACACTCGAGGCCCGCGGCATCTGTCTGAAACAGGCGGACCGTGGTGATGGTAGGCCGCACTCGCCCAAGCAGTTGAACGAGGAACCTCCCGCCATCTGAAGTTGGAGCGGAACGCGGTGATTCGCACGTTCGTCGCCCGGCCGATCGGCGCGAGCATGGGCGCCCTGGCGGTGGCCCTGTTCGGGGTCGTCGCCTGCCTGCGTATCCCGGTCGACCTCCTGCCCTCGCTGGAGTTGCCGCAGGTTTCGGTGCAGGTGCGGATGGAGGACGCGCCGGCGGCCGAGATTGAGGAGCTGGTGACGATTCCGATCGAGCAGGCGCTCGGCGGCGTCCCCGGCGTGCAGGATGTCGCCTCGATGTCACGCGACGGGATCGCGGTGATCACGCTGACCTTCCCCTGGATGACAGACGTCGACATCGCCATTCTCAACGTCCGGGAACGGCTGGACGAGGTGCGCTACGGTTTGCCGGAGGCGGCGGCGCCCCCCACGGTGCGACGGTGGGATCCGGGAAACCGTCCGTTCCTGGTGTTGGCGGCGTCAACCACCGATGCGCGTAACGGCGGCTCGAGCGGCGACCTGGATTGGGCCGGGTACGGCGTGTCGCTGGCGCCGGCGGCCGGCGCGCAGGAGGCGTGGCGCCTGATCGCCCTCAGCAAGGCGATTCGCGAGCTTCTCCGGCCGCGGCTGGAGCAGATTCCGGGCGTCGCCAGCGCCGAGTTGGCGGGCGCCCGGGACGAGCGGGTACTGGTGGAGATCGACCCCGCCCGGGCGCGCCTGCTGGACGTCGCGCCGGCGGAGATCGCGGAGGCGCTGCGCCGGGCGGTGACGGTCCCGGAGAGCGGCACGCTCCGAAAGGGACCGTATCGCTACAGCCTGCGCGTCCCTGCCCTCGTCGAGTCGGTGTCGGACTTCGCGACGGTCGTCGTCTCCGAGCCAGGCGCAGACCCCCGCGTGCTGCTCGCCGACGTCGCCCGCGTCGGCATGGCGCCGAGCGAGCCGGATTCGGTGCTGCGCTTCGCGGGCCGGCCGGTCGTCGGGATCCGCCTCTACAAGGACGCCTCCGGCAACGCCCTGGCGCTGACCGACGCGGTCACCGGCCTGCTCGACGAGTTCCGTGCGCAGCACCCGGATATCGGGCTCGACGTCGCCTACGCGCAGGCCGGCTTCATCCGTGACGCGTTGCGCGGGGCGTTGACCTCCGTTGTCCTGGGCGGCGCGCTCGCTTTCGGCGTGCTCTTCTTCTTCCTGGGCGACTGGCGGCAGTCGGTCGTGATCGGCGTCGTCGTTCCGGTGGCGGTGCTCGGCGCCCTGACGGCGATGGACTGGCTCGACATCTCGATCAACGTCATTTCCCTGGGCGGGTTGGCAGTTGGCGTCGGCCTGCTGGTCAACACGGCGATCATCGTCGTCGAGAACATCCAGCGGCATCGCGAACAAGGCTTCGCGCCGGCCGCCGCCGCGACTGCCGGGACGTCGCAGGTGTTGGCGCCGATCACGAGCGTGACCGTCACCACGCTGGTCGTCTTCCTGCCGGTGGTCGCGGTCGGCGGCTTCGCCGGCGCGCTCTTCCGCGACCAGGCGGTCACGGTGAGCGTGGCGGTCGTGGTGGCGTGGGTCGTGTCGTTGACACTCGTCCCGGCGCTGTCGGCGCTCCTGGCGGCACGGGGGCCGGTGCGGGCGCCGAAGGAGCCGTGGACCGCGGTTCTCGGACGGCTGCTCGGCGTGCTGCTGCGGCGCCGGTGGCTGACGCTCTCGGCCGCCGCGGCGCTAGTGGTCACGGCCGCCGTCGTGGCGCTCCAGACGCCGCGCGAGGTGGCGCCACCGGTCGACACCGGCGACGTCAGCGTGGCGGCGGATCCGCGCCACGGCATGGCGATCGAGCATCTGGAGCTGGCCGCCGCCACGCTCGAAGCGACCATCGAGACGGCGACGGACGCTGAGCAGGTGCTGACCACGGCGGGTCTGCAGGCGGTCAACGACCTGACTGGCGACGGATGGATGCGCCGCGCCGCGGTGCGGGCGCAGTTCCAGGTGGCGGACTCGGCGGGAGTGGGCGATCTCGGGCGCGCGGTCGAGCGGCGGCTGCCGGGCTTCGACGTGCGGGTCGAGCCCACCCGGACGCCGCTGCATGATGTCCTCGGCTTGCTGGCCGGCCCGATCGAGGTCGCCTTTTCGGGCGCCGACCTGGCGGAGTTGCGGCGGCTTGCGGATGCGTTCGCCACGCTCGTCGCCGACCGCGGCAATCTCGGCCGGGTCGTCGCCGCGCCGCCGGACCCCGTGTCGCAAGTCCGGCTGGACCTCGACCAGGACGCTCTGGGCGCGTTCGGCCTCTCGGCGGCTGAGACCGCGGAACAAATCGGCTACGTCACGCGTGGGAACACGGTCGCCCAGCTTCGCATCGGGGACCCGCCGCTGCAAGTGGTCTTGCGGAATTCGCTGGAACACGGCGCGAGCCCCGCATCGTCGCTCGACCGAATCCCGATCGTGCCGCGGCGAGGCCTGGTCGAGGGCCGCGAGGGCGGGGCCGCGGCGCGCCGGCCTCAGGTGCCGCTCGGCCTGCTCGGTACGCCCGTGGCGGAAGCGGCGGCGGCGGAAATCACTCGGCGCGACCACCGGCGGGTGCTGACGGTGAGCCTGGCGCCGGACGGCCTGGCCCGGGCCGGCCTGGAGCGCCGTCTGGGCGAGGCGCTGGCGCAGTTTTCGCTGCCGCCCGACGTTCGCGTACAGGTGCGGACACGGAGCGCCGACGCCGCCGAGTCGCTCGCCTCGTTTCGCTGGGTCCTGATTATCGCACTGGTGCTCGTTGCGATCTGCCTGTCGGCAGAGTTCGAGTCGGTCCGCCTGGCGTTCGTCGTGCTCCTCGCCGTACCGCTGACGCTGGCCGGCGTCGTCGCCACCTGGTGGGTGTTCGGCCTGACCGTGAACGTCTTCACGATCATGGCGGCCGCGGTGCTGATCGGGATCGGCGTGGACGACGCCGTCGTCATGGTCGACTTCATCCGCCTGAAACACCGCGACGCCGAACCGGGCGGCGCGCGACAGGCCATCATCGCGGCGGCACTGCTGCGCGTGCGGCCGATCCTGATGACGACGGTCACGACCGTGCTGGCGGTCGCGCCGCTGGCGCTGACCACCGCGCCGGCCCACGAGCTGCAGCGGGCGCTGGCGCTGACGCTGATTGGCGGGCTCCTCGCCGGCACGGTCCTGACGATCTGTGTCGTGCCGGTGCTGTACGACGTGCTGGCGCCGGCGCCGCGCCGCGAGGCCGTGACGTGCTGACGCCGCTCATGCGGTGGGCGGCGGCGCATCCGGTCACCGTCGGAATGGCCGCTCTCGCCCTTGGCGTGCTCGCTGTCTTCGACGCGACGCAGGTGTCGATCGAGCTGATGCCGGAGTTGAGCTATCCGGCCGTCGACGTCGACCTGACGTGGCCGGGCGCGGCGCCGCCGGCGATGGAGGCGGCGATGACCTCGCGGGTCGAGGCGGCAGCCTCGCGTCTCGCGGGCGTGCGAAGCGTCGCGTCGAGAACAGAGCGCGGGCGCGCGGTCGTGCGGGTGTTTTTCGACCCGGAGGCACGGCTCGACGTCGGTCGGCTCGCCCTGCGCGACGCGCTGCGCGTGTTCGAACGGGACTGGCCGGTCGGCGCCCGTGCGCCCCGGCTGCTGCAATACGTGCCGCCGGAGTTGCGCCAGGAGGCATTCCTGACCGTCTTCCTGACGGGCGCGCTGTCGCCGGAGGCGTTACGCCGGACGGTGCGAGACGAGTTCCAGAGCCGTCTCGTCGCGTTGGAGGGGATCGCGCGCGTCACGATGCTCGGCGGCCGGCGCGAGTTGCTGGCGGTGGAACTTGATCCGGATGCGCTGAACCAGCTCGCGCTGGCGCCCGCTACGGTCAGAACCTTCGTGTTGGACGCCGTGCGCCAGAGGCACGCCGGCTACGTCGATCGCTCCGAGCGTCGGCTGGAGGTCGTTGTCGAGGCGTCCGCGCAGACGCTCGAATCGCTGCGCGCCCTGAGGCTGCCGGGTTTCGACGGGCGCGTGCGCCTCGACGATGTGGCGTCGGTGCGACGGCAGTCGGCGCCACCCGATCGGGAATACCGGTTCCAGGGCCAGCCGCGCGTCGCGCTGGTGCTGGAGCGGGAGCCCGGCGCCAACGTGCTGGAGCTGTCGGACCGCGTGCGGGCGTTGCTCTCGACGCGCATCGCCGCGCTGCCGGGCGGCCTCCGACACTTCATCACTCGCGACGGCGCAGACCGGATTCGCGCGGAGCTCGGCTCGCTCGGCCGCCGGCTGGTCTGGATCCTGGGGTTTGTGGCCGCGGCTTTGCTCGTCGTGTTCCGAAACCTCCGGACGCCGTTGCTGCTGCTGTTGACCGCCGGCGCCACCGCGGCGCTCACACTGTCGTTCATGACGCGAGCGGGCCTGTCGATCAACATCCTCACGCTGGCCGCGATGGCGCTCGGTCTCGGGATGCTGGTCGACAACGCGGTCGTCATCGTCGAGAACGTCGCGACCAGGCTGTCGCGGGGTGAGCCGACCCGCCGCGCCGTGGTGGACGGCGCCGCGGAGGTGGCGCGGCCCCTCTTCTTCGCGCAGTTGACCACGGTCGGTGTCTTCCTGCCGTTCATCTACTTCGAGGGGCGGCTCGGTGTGACGTTCGCGCCGCTCGCGCTGGTCCTGACTGCCCTGCTGGCGGCGTCGGTCGTCGTGTCGTGGTTCATCGTGCCGGCGGCCGGCGTCCGATGGCTGCCCGCCAACGTGGCGGCGGCGTCCGGCGCGCGCCGGCCGAGCCGGCTCCGGCGTCCCGTTGCGCTCGTCGTCCGCTATTGGTGGGTGACGCCACTCGTCGCCGCCGCGTTGTGCGCCCACGGGGGGTGGCGGTTCTGGCAGGACGTCCCGCGCGACCGGTTTCTCACGCCGCCGGTCACGGAGCGGCTGCAGGTTGAGGTGCAGACACCGAGCGGCACCGACCCGGCGCGGACGGATCAGGTCATTCGGACGTTCGAGGACGCGCTGCTGTCGGACCGCGCCGCCGAGGACGTCGGCGACGTGTGGGTGGAGGTCGACGGCCAGACGGCCCGGCTGGAGGTGACATTCTCGGACGAGCAACTGGCGCGCGGCCTGCCTTTTGTCGCACGCCGGCGCCTCGTGGAGCAGGCCGCGGCGTTCGCGCGCGTGTCGGTCAACGTCACCGGGTACGGCGACCCGTTCCAGGCCGGCCCTCTCCTCGCCCTCCCCGCGTCGCACAACAGCCGCCTGCAGGTGCGGGGCTACACCCTGGATAGCGCCGTCGAGTTGGCCGACGCGATCGGCCGGCAGGCCCGCCTGAGTCCGCGCGTGGTCGAGTATCGCGTCACGACATCGACGCGCGGTAACACCACGATGGGCAGCTTCGACCTGTCGCAGCGCGAACTGGCGTTGTCGCTACGGCCCGCCGGTATCCGGCGGCTCGGGGCGGACCCGCAGGACGTTCTCGATTTCGTATCGCTCGCCAGTGCGCGCGCGACGCCCCGGGCGTACGGGTTCGAGGGCGACGACCGGCTGCCCGAGGTCACGGAGTTCAGTATCGCTGGCGCCGACCGGCAGGATGTCGACTCGCTGCTGCGGTTGACCGCTCCCGTGCGGTACAGCGCGCCGGCGCGCATCGAGCAATTTGCAGACGTACGGGAACAGCTCGTGCCGGACGGGATCGATCGACGGGACCAGGAGTACAGGGTGACGGTCTCGTGGGACTATCAGGGACCGTCGCAACTTGCCAATGAGTACGAACAGCAGGTGTTTGAGGCGATCCGGCCGCCCCCCGGCTTCTCGGTGCATCGGCTCGACGAGTACCTGGTGACGGACGACGAGTCGCGGATGCTCGCCCTCGCGCTTGCGGCGGCCGTGGTCGTGATCTTCATGGTGCTCGCCGTCTTGTACGAGAACCTGTGGCACCCGGTCATCGTACTGGCGACGATTCCGCTGGCGCTCATCGGCGTCTGCTACACGTACCTCTGGACCGGTGCGAGCTTCACTTCGTCGGGCTACATCGGGGTGATTCTGCTCGTCGGGATCGTCGACAACAACGGCGTGCTGCTCATGGACCGGATCAGCCACCTGCGCCGCGCAGGATCGAGCGCGGTCGCCGCAGCCACGCAAGGGACGATCGATCGCGTCCGGCCGGTCCTCCTCACGTCGGCAACCACCGCACTCGGCCTGCTCCCGATGCTGTGGGATCAGCCGCAGACCGGGCAGCCTGATCTCTGGTCTGACCTGGCTCTATCGGCCGTCGGCGGCCTGGTGACGTCTAGTATTCTGGTGCTCGCTGTCGTGCCGTCGTTGTACATGGCGGGCGAGCAGGTGAAACGGCTGGTGCGTCCAAGCGGGCGGGTCGCGCCTGCGTAACGTCTGACGCGCTGCCAGGAGTCTGTAGAGGGAAGTATGGAGACCACGCGCGTGAGACGGCTCGGGATGCTCCTGGGTCTCGGCGCCGTCGCCGTCAGCGGCGCATGTTCGGTCGGATCCACGGAGTCGGCGGCCGATCCGTCGGCGCGCGCGCCTGCCGTCGAGCGCGACCAGGAGCGGCAGGCCGTGCCGGTAACCGTCGCCCCGGCTCGACGCGGCGATCTCGTCCACTCCGTTGCGGTTGACGGCGAGGTGCGGGCGACGCGCCTGCTGGAGCTGGTGAGCGGCGCGGGGGCCGCGGTCGTCGAGTTGCCGTGGCCAGAAGGCGCCGGCGTAGCGGCGGGCGATCTGTTGGTACGCTTCGACTGCCGCGACGCGGAGCTGAGCCTGCGGCGGGCCAATGCCGACCGGCAGCGCGCCCTGATGCAGTACGCGTCGCGCGGGATCGGACAGGACGATGTGGCCGGTGGACTCTGGAAACCCGGCGGCGTCACGGCGGCGGAGTTCGACGAGATGGAACGGTTGTTCGCGCGCGGGTTGATCCCGCGACGCGAGCTGGAAGCCGCCAGGCGTGCACGCGACCTCGGCGCGCTGGGCGAGCCGGAGCAACGGGACCGGTCAATCCGGGCGGACGTTGGCCTTTCGGCCGCCGAGGTCGCGATCGAGGAGGCCGAGTTGCGGATCGACCGGTGCGTGGTCCGCGCGCCGTTTGCCGGGACCGTGGCCGAGGTGGCCGTGCAGGTGGGACAGGTTGTTGGCGCCGGCGAGCCGCTGCTGACGCTCGTCGACCTCGACGAGGTCGAGGTGCGTGCGGAGGTGCTGGAAGCGGACCTGGCCAGCCTCCTGCCCGGAGGCCGCGCGACGATGCGGCCGGCAGCGGATCCTGACCGGATGCTGGACGGCAGGATTCTGCGGATCTCACCGTTCGTCGATGCGACGCGTCGCGTCGGCTCGGTCACCCTGTCGGTGGAGTCCGGGCAACCGCCGTTGCGTTCAGGCTCGCATGTTCGGGTCACCATGGCAGGGAGGGTGCTCCCGGATCGGCTGATCGTCCCGAACGCCGCGGTGCTCTACAGCGACGACCGGCCGCTCGTCATGGTGGTGCGCGACAATGTCGCCGAATGGGAATACGTGGGGCTCGGTGAGACCAACGGCGCCGAGACGGAGATCCTGCCTGACGACGCGGCGTTGCGCGGTGTCAGCGCGGGTGAACTCGTCGTGGTCGACGGCAACTTCACGCTGGCGCACGGCACGCCGGTCGTCGTCACGGATCCCGAGTGAGGAGACGCCGGGCGCGGACAAGCATCCCATCGCGGTGATCCTGGAGTCTTTGGCGCGGGTGACGCCCGCCGGCCCCGATCGCGCAGTGTCCGGTTTGACGATCCCTCGCCACGTCCACACGATCCGGTCGATCGCCGGTGGGTTCGCCAGCAGCTGTACAGTCTCGAAGCGGCCCGCCGCAACGTCGCTCAAATACCGCAGGTCGCCGTGGTGCCGGTAGCCATTCAGCTTGTCTACCGTCGCTTCGGCTTTTCAATCAGCCCCGAGACCGCCGGCCACCAGCCGACCACCCATCCCAGCGAACTGCACGATTCACGACGGCGGCGCGCCGCCGATCCTCATGTAGATCCACAGCGGCGGTTGGACCAACGGCAGCAAGGAGAGCGCGGCGCTCACCTTGCTGCCCGATCTCGAGATGGGCTGGTCGGTGGTCAACGTCGAATACCGCACGGCGGACGTCGCGCATGCGCCGACGGCGGGTTCGCAGAGATTCCGTTCCGGGGATGACCTGTGTATGGGGACGCGTACGTCCGTTTCCGAAAGAAGACTATCGTGAGAGCTCCCAAGCTTATTCGTGGCGCCGCGCCTCGTACACAGCGCGAACGGAGATCAGTCGATCCTGATGTTGCCAGTGTGACAGGGACTGCCCAGCAATTCTACTTTGAATAACACTGCGCTCAGATCTGCCTGTACGACTTCTCGATCTCTGCTGTCGAACAGTGGTTTGTCCCATTCTATCGGTGTCGGCAACTGTACCGAAAATCCAGAGAGCATTTGGCCGGGTTGCAACCGCATACTGGCATCGTCTGGGCGCCAAAAGTAATACATCTCCGTACCTTCATGTTGAAATACGTGCCTCCCGTTCCACCCCTTTGGAGACCCGATACTTGTAGGTACATTCAACGGATTAATCGGCAGGTGCATGTGCTCCGGCCCCCATCCAATTATGAGACTAGTGACTGGAAAGTCCGCATTGTTCGCTACCATGAACGCATAGGATGGCGGACCTTGACTGAATCGTAGCGCGGTCACCGTGACTTGAGAGCTGTCTTCAATGCACGCATTTGGGTCTCGTTGACCAAACGCGACGGGCGCCGTGATAAGCACGAGTGCCGACGCAGTCAGGATGTTTTTCATGACCATTACTCCCGATACCGAAAATGAACCGGATCGTCGCTGATGTCTGGCCGATCTAGGCTGAATCTTGCCGCGAGAGTATCGATATCTCCTGAGGGAAATGACCAGCTTGCGTCGAACGCCACTCCCGGTGTGTGAGGTGCCTGTTCAGCGGATCCTGGACATCCCTGTCTCCTCAGATCGGTGTCCACAATAACCGGGGGCACTTCAGAAGGACTCGAGAGAGCACCACCCGGTTCACGGTCTTGACGCGGCCTCATCCGCGGTGTCTTCACGGATTGACGACGCCGGGAAACAATGGACCTGAAACATTGTTATACCCTCCCCATGGTTTCAGAATCATCAGTGTGAAATAACTCCCCCGCGTCGGATGCTGTTGATTCGTCAACTCCCAGACTGTACCAGGTACCGCGCAGGCGATCGCATCGAACACCCCGCGAACGGTCGTCTCGCCGGTCACGAGGGACACCTTCGGATGGCCACCGAGGGGCGGCATAGGGCCGGACCCTACCACGATATTCCCATAGTCACGGATAGACGGATCGATGAGGCGCATCGCCCGCGTGAACGCAACGGTAGGATATAACTCCGTCGCGGCGAAGTTCACAACCACTGGCTGGAGGATGGACGGATCCGCCAGATCGATGTGGGACACACCGACCATGTTGTCATGCATCGTCACAACGTATTCCGGATGCGCAGCCCCGAACCGCGCCAGCGCATCGGCAATCGGCACCGTGTCATCGACGTCGAACTCGACGTTCCACCAGCGGCCCCACTCGGCAGACTTCAGTCCACTGCCGTTCGGTACGATAAAGCCACCCGAGATCTCCATGCGCGATAGTCCGGCGGCGAAGTGTCCGACATCGTCTCTCCCGGCAATGTCGAACAGTAGCCGAGGAACGCGGTCCGGCACCCGGCACGGCCCCTGCTGCGCGGCCGCCCACCCGGGCAGGACGCCCATCAGCACCGCCAGCATGGCTTTGAGGATCCAGCGAAACATCGTTGCACCTGTATCGTACTTGGACCGTCCGGACGTGATGTCCGTCAACCGTGATCGTCCGTATCGTGTGAGATCCACACTCTGGATTGGCGCTACACCCCATCGGACCGCGCGTGGCGTAGAATTCATCGGGGCACGAACCTGCCTCGTCAGAGCGGATTCCCCACATAGTAGTCCACCCGGACCTATGGCGCCCCCGGTTTTCTTGGACACGGATTGAGAGAGAATCCGATGTCGAAGGAGGTGGGGGGCGTGGAGGCTGCAGGCAGCGGGGAGATGGACGCGGCCGATCTGGATCGTTTTCTCACCGCCTGCACCTCACGCGGAGTAGGGAGATGTCATGGAATCTGTGAGCGCACGTCGTCCGATCGCTCGCCTGCCGCACGCCGTGTGCTGGACACTGGTGCTCGTGGCGTGGGGTACGACCCTCGTCGCCCAGTCATCCGAGTCCCGAATCGTGATCGGCACCAATGTGGCGTGCCGTGCCGAGCCGCACCGGGATGCGCCGGCTGTCCGCGGGCATCAGTTGGGCGATCAGTTGCGGAATGTCTCGCGCGTCACCGTCGATGGTGAAGAGTGGTATGGCACGAACGAGGGACCGATCCGTTCGTGCTGGACGTATGGTGAACTGACCGCCGAGTTTGACGGCAGCAATCGCGCAGCCGGGTTGTTGGCCGTTGCCGAACATGCCCTGGCGCTGGCAGACGCTGCCGACTTAGAGCATCTTGTGGCCGTCGACAACCTGCTCATCGCGCCCTGGATACGCCGTCTGAGGCTCGACGCCGTGCCGCCGATGCTGGCACTTCGGCATCTCCAGGTGGTCGAGCGCGCCGCCAGCAGGGTCCGTGTAAACTACCGCTGGGCAGTAGAACCGCTGCAGCTCGCATGGGTGATTGGAAAGTTCGGCGTTCTGGAAGGTCCCGAGATCATTGGCCGCTTCCAGGTTCCGGCTGCCGCCTATTGGGAACTCTACGAGCGGTACGCGGACGCTCCAGAGGCGGAGACGATTGCCTGGGCGGCGGCCCAGGCGCCTACCAGGACTGACGAATGCGGCTCCGCGTGTATCTTGTGGCTGGTCGCGAGGAGCACCATGCGCTACTGGGTGGCCTTCCCGGAGGGCAGTCACATCGTCGAGGCGCTCGAGCGTGGCGCCGAGCGCCTCGTGGCCGCCTCCCGGTTCTGTATGCTTTACCCTTCGTTACTCGACCTGCCCGGGATCGGGGAGCGCATCGCTCAGATTCGATCCAGTCTCGATGCCGTCACCGTCTCGCCGAAAGCGGTGCTGTTAACGCACCTCGATGCGCTCGACGACTCGTGCGGAACCGACGGCCTGGTGAATCTGGACGATGACCGGACGATTCCGAGATAGGTGCGTGCGTTCGGCACCAGATCCTCGGTCTCCGGGTATCTGGCGCCGGACGGGGAAGCGGCCATTCCCGCCACACTGGACGCATTGGATGACGACGATTCCCGCATTGTCGCGGTTGCGCTCGCGACCCTGCGTCTGATCGTGACACCGGTGACGCCTGCAGGCAGCGGGGAGACGGACGAGGCCGATCTGGATCGAATTTTGCTCCGCCCGCACCTCACGCGGAGTTGGGAGATGTCATGGGATTTGTGAACACACGTCGTCAGACGACTTGCCTGCCGCACGCCGTGTGTTGGACGCTGGTGCTCGTGGCGTGTGGTCCGGCCGCTGCCGCCCAGTCCTCCGAGGCCCGACTCGTGATCGATACCGATGTCGTGTGCCGTGCCGAGCCGCGCCGGAACGCGCCGGTCGTCCGCGGGCATCGGTTGGGCGATCGACTGTATAGAGTCTCGCGCGTGACTGTCGATGGTGAAGAGTGGTATGGCCAGAACCCGGGAGCGAGCGGTTCGTGCTGGACGTATGGTCCACAGACCGTCGAGTGGGACGACAGGGATCACACCGCCGGGGTGCTGGCCCTGGCCGAGCACGCCCTGGCGCTCGGAGACGCTGCCGACTTCGAGCATCTCGTGGCTGTCGACAACCTGCTCATCGAGCCCCGAATAGGCTCTCTGAATGTCGACTCCACGTCGCCGATGCTTGCGCTTCGGCATCTCGAAATTGTCGAGCGCGCGGCTAGCAGGATCGGTTTGAGCCTCCTGCGGTTAGAACCGCTGGAATTGGCATGGGTGCGCGGACAGGCCGCCTCCGGCCGCTTACTTTATGGCGCCTATTGGGACCTCTACGAGCGGTACGCGGACGCTCCAGAGGCCGAGACCCTGGCCTGGGCGGCGGCAGCCAAGGCGGATGCGTTTATCCCCGAAATCGACGAATGCGGGCCTCCTTGTTACTTGAGCCAAACCACCACGAGTACCATGCGCTACTGGGTGGACTTCCCGGAGGGCAGTCACATCGTCGAGGCACTCGAGCGTGCCATCGAGCGCCTCGATTACGTTTCGCGGTTGTGCGTGGTGGTCACTACACGGATGGATAGTTCGCAGGGTCCCGACGTGGTGTCCGGTATCAAGGAGGACAGTGCCCAGATTCGGTCCAGTCTCGATGCCGTCACCGTCTCGGCCAAAGAGGCGCTACTGACGCACCTTGACGAGATCGACTACTGGTGTGTGACCAACGGGGTGGAGGATTTGGACGATCCCCAGGCGATTCCGGCATTGGTGCGAACCTTCGGCATCGGACTCGGTTACTACAGGACACTGGCGTCGTTCGGGGAAGCGGCCGTTCCCGCCATACTGGAGGCTGCGGATGACGAAGATCTCCGTGTGGTCCCGGGCGCGCTTGCGACCCTGCGTCTGATCGCTACTGCCGACATCAACGGGCTATCGACCGACGCGGCGACCGCGGTCCGTCGCACGACAGAACGCTGGCTGACCGCCAGCTCGCAGACCAGAGCCACGCTCGACGCAGCGATTCGCCTCGCTGGCGTGATGGGGGACCCCCGCCTGCTGGAGATCGTCGAGACCCTGGCGACCGACGCGACTGCAGTCGCGGCCCGGGGCATCACGGATGCCCAGTCCGTCGCAGACCTCCAGCGGCTGGCCGCCGCGCAATTGGCCGCCGATTCCCCAAGTCCGCGCCCTTGAGTCGATACGGCCCGCCTCCGTTCGATCCGGCAGGATGACGCACCCCCAGACGTGCGGTTGAGAGTGCGGGGGGCATCAGCGGCCCCTGATCTTGCTTCCTCATCTCGACACTCCTCCTGCGAGCACATTCTCGCCGGCAAATGTCGCAGAAAACGCTTGGTTCGCCGGAGGCACCTGTTGGATACTGCCGGTAACGCCTGCAGGCAGCGGGGCGCCGGACGAGGCCGCCCTGGATCGTTTTCTCACCGCCCGCACCTTACGCGGAGTAGGGAGATGATATGGGATCTGTGAGCGCACGTCGTCATTTCACGAGCCTGCGGAAGGCCGCGTGCTGGACGCTGGTGCTCGTGGCGTGGGGTACGACCCTCGTCGCTCAGTCCTCCGAGTCCCGAATCGTGATCGGAACCAATGTCGCGTGCCGTGCCGAGCCGCGCCGGGACGCCCCGGTCGTATGGGGGCATCAGTTGGGCGCTCAGTTGCAGTATGTTTCGCGCGTGACCGTTGATGGCGAAGAGTGGTATGGCTGGCCGCGCGCTTCGTGCTGGACATATGGTCCACTGACTGCCGAGGCGGACGTCAGCGATCCCGCCGCCGGGTTGCTGGCCGTTGCCGAGCATGCCCTGGCGTTGGAAGACGCTGCCGACTTCGAGCATCTCGTGGCCGTCGACAATCTGCTCATCAATCCCCGGATAAGCGGTTTGTTTCTCGGCGCCGTGCCGCCGATGCTGGCGCTTCGGCATCTCCAGGTGGTCGAGCGCGCCGCCAGCAGGGTCCGTATGTTGAGATTCCGCAACAGGATTGCAGACCCGCTGCAGCAAGCATGGGTGCGTGGACAGTCCGTACTGAGAGGTCCCGCGTTCATCGGCCGCTTCTGGGTCCCGGCTTCCGCCTATTGGGACCTCTACGAACGGTACGCGGACGCTCCGGGGGCTGAGCCCCTTGCATGGGCGGCGGCCCAGGCGTATATCATCAGCGACGAATGCGAGACCAATTGTTACCTTTCGCAGGTAGCTGCCAGCACAATGCGCTACTGGGTGACGTTCCCGGAGGGCAGTCACGTCGTCGAGGCGATCGAGCGTGGCGCCGAACGCATCGAGTACGCCTCGAGGTTCTGCATACTGGTTACTTCACGCAGGCGTTTGCTGTCTCCCGGCATGCCGCGGATTGAGGAGCGTATCGTCCAGATTCGGTCCAGTCTCGATGCCGTCACCGAACCGGCGAAAGAGGCGCTGCTGACGCATCTCGATGAGCTGGAAGACTGGTGCGTGACCAACGCGGTGGAGGATCTTGGCGATCCCAGGGCAGTTCCGGGACTCGTGCGTGCCTTCGGAACCGGTCACTTTTCGATGATCGAGCCTCTCGCGTCATTCGGGGAAGCGGCCGTGCCCGCGATTCTGGAGGCGGCGGATGACGATGAGTTCCGCGTGGTCGCGAAAGCTCTCGAAACCCTGCGTTTGATCATGAATGCAGACGTCAACGGGCTCTCGACCGACGCGGCGACCGCGATCCGCCGCACGACAGAACGCTGGCTGACGGCGATCCCACAGACGAGCGCGACACTCGGCCAAGCGATTCGGCTCGCTGGCGCGATGGGAGACCCCGGCCTCCTTGAGATTGTCGAGACCCTGGCGACCGACGCGACTGCGGTCGCCGCCCGGGGCATCACGGATGCCCAGTCCGTCGCCAACCTCCAGCGTCTGGCCGCTGCGCAGTTGGCTGCCGATCCCCCAAGTCCGCGCCCCTGAGTCGATACGGTACGCCTCCGTCCGATCCACCAGGATGACGCCACCGCGGCGGCGCCGTCTGACCGGTGCCGCCTGCTGGCCCGGGTGCGGTGGTGTGTCGACGGCGCGCCGCAGTAGCGCGGCCAGACGGACAACGATCTGCAGGAGGCCGCCTGATCCCGCCGATCGCCGTGCATCACGGTGACACATCTCGGTCGACTACCGCTGCAGTCCCTGGTTGAGCACCAGGCGTGCATAGCCCATCATGAACGTTACCTCCTCAATGCCCCAACTGCCTGCTTCCCGCGGGTCTTGAGCTATCGTCTCCACCTGAGCTACGAGTGCGGGATCCGCAAGCGACACCGCCAAGTCGATGGCGCCTATCAAAAACGCCATTCCGTACTCCGGCCCAGTCAGAACATCTCGTTGGGCCAGGACATCACGAGCGATATCCGTGACTCGTGCACGGTTGGAGTCGCTCAGTTCTCCACTGGCTACGATATACGCCATGGCTGTCAGGAGCTCGGCACTCATCCACACTTCCTCGCTAGGGCTGCCCGTGCCCCAGATCTTCCGGCTGGACTTGTAATGAGTGTGAGGTCATCCGTATTCGTCCCGCAGTTCGAAGGCGAAGGCCATGGCGACGAGCTGGGTGTAGCCGTGCCACAGGAGTTGCGCGCCGGGCGGGTCGCGCGTGCGCCCGAGCCACCCGCCGAGACGCCCGACCAGACCGACGGCGTCGCCGAGGCGCGTGGGTGGCGGCAGCGTGCGCGAGCGGGCGAAGGTGGCGAGCACGCGCAACTCGCCATCGGAGAACAGCAGGTCGCCCGGCAGGTCAGGCACCTCGCGCCCGAGTTGGACCATCAACTGGATGCGCCACCCGATGACCATCTTGATGGCCATGGCCCGTTCGAGCCGCTCGGCCGCGTGGTGCTGCAATTCTTCGACCTTGCAGCCGGACTTGAGGACCCGGAAGTACTCTTCGATGCGCCAGCGCAGGGCGTACCAGCGCAGGATGCGCGTGGCGTCGGCGGTGCTGGTCACACGCAGCGTGGTCAGCAGGAACCACTCCAGCGGCTCGGCCGTGGGCGGCGGCTGTTGCTCGCGCACATGGACGACCCACAGCTCGACCGGCGTGGCCCCGGGGCAGGGCAGCGCCACGGGCTGGTAGCGCAGTGTCACCTCGGCGACGCGCGCCGCCCGGCGGTCCTTGCGGGCCTGTTTGCTGGCCTTCGCCCGCGCGCTCAGCCGCTGCACCGCGACCGTGGCGGCGCCGCGGGCCGGCGCGTTGCGCACCTGGTCGAACAGACGGCGCGAGACCGTCTGCCCGTCGGGTGTCTTCTCCGTGCCCACGACGCGGTCGACCTTCGCGCGGACCAGCAGGTCGACCTGCGGGGCGTGCGCGCGGCGCTCGAGGAACAGGTCGAGGAAGTCGGCCTCGCGGTCCATCGTGCACACCACGCGGGTTTCGGGCAGCCGCTCGGCCGCCTGCGCCAAGTCGCGCAGCCCTTCGACCCAGCGGAACGACGTCCGCGCCTCGCGCGGCTTCGGCTTGTCTTTCTCGTCGGGGTTCGGGGGCGCGGGCGCGTCGAAGGCGGCCCGCAGCACACCCAGCGCCACCCCGTCGGGGTCGACCGCCAGCGTCGTATGCAGGTGCAGGCCGCGGGCCACGGCGCCGGTCTGGTTCGACCCGATGGCCCCCAGCCCCTGCGTCTGGCTGCGCCGGGTGAAGTTCAGACGGGTGCCGTCCTGGATGCACAGCACCGTGTCGTGCCCGCGCATCCGTCGCAGCGTGCGCTCGCGATGGGGAGCGAGAATGTTCTCGACCGTCACCGCGCTCTCGGCGGGCTGGTCGATCAGCCGGTAATGTCCCTTGACCAAGGCGCGCGCTCCGTTGGTGGCGCCGGTGATGGCGCGCTGCGGGCACTGTGCCATATGTTGCGCGCTCCGGACCAGGCGCGCGCTCAGGCGCACGTCGCCCAGCGGCGCCACGCCGAACTCGTGGCCCGCCCAGGACTCGGCGTCGAGCCCGTCGCCAGCCGCCAGCGGCGCAATGCCCGCTGCGGGCACTGCGAGGCGGGCGCGCCACGCCGGCTCCAAGGCGTACATATACACTGCCTTGCGCGTTTCCGGCGCCGCGTGCGTGCGGTCCTGGCGCCCGCGCCCGCTGGTCTCACCCACGCGAACCCAGTTGGCCGCGCGCACGCTCGCCCCGGCGTGTGCGGTCTCGTCGACGAACGTCTCCAGCAGCCAGGGGCGATAGCCGTGGAGACGCTCGAAGTCGTCGCCGACCGCCCGTGCGGCCCGGCCCAAGACGTGCGAGGCCAGGTTGCGGCAGCAGATGCCGGGGCGCACCAGCAACCGGCACAGTCCCAGCACCCGGTGCAGGTGGGCGCGCCGACGCGTGTCGTCCCAGCCGATCCAGGCGTCGCGAGCCCGCAGACGCCGCGCGCTTGCTGCGAACCCGACCCCGCCCAGCCAGCCATGCCCGGAGCCTACCAGATAACGCAGTTGGTGGCCGACAAAGGGCCCGGCGCCGCGCGGGTGCTCATGCACCATCAGCGTGTTCCAGACCCGGCGCTGCTCGTCGGTCTCCACCCGCACCAGCGCCAAGTCCCGAACCTCGCCGACCGTGTCAGGCACGTCAGCCGCCGGCGCCACCGGGTGCGGGAGCACACGCGGGCGCCACACACCGCCGCGAGAGGGCCGACCCCGAGGCAGCGAGACGTGGCCTGCCGCCTCGAGGTCGGCCAACGCCGCGCAGCAGCTCGCGCGCTGCCACCGGCCGCGTCCATCGCGGAAATCGAACGCTTCACAGACACGATCGGCGACCTGCCCGAGGCTGCCAATGCCCTGCGATACCGCGCCGTCCAGCACATCGCGCAGTCGGGTGAGGTTGCCCCGCAGGCTGTGCCCAACCTGATTCTGAATCTCCATGCTCGCCACCGTAGCGAAGTGGCTTCATGAAGTCCAGCGAAAAGTTATGGGGCACGGGCAGCGCTAGGGATGGTGGGTCGCTCCTCCCAGGCCGTGACCATTGGGTCAAGTGCCTGCTCGCCGAAGTCAGCCAACGCTCGCATCGTCGCGCGCCCGGTGTGTATCGAACGAACAAGCGCGGGGATGGCACGACTGTCTTCCAGGCTTTCCACTGTTTCAACAAGGTCCAGGAGGAACTCTCCTCTTCCCTCGCTATACTCCGGTGCGTCCCCCCGCCAAAACGCACGGTACTCCGCGTTGGCCCGATCGAGCGCTGTAAGGAGTGCCATCCGGACCTGGTCGTTCTCGCGGAGGGCTTCTGAACTGCGAATCTCTTGAAGCGCCCGGGGACGGTCGCCCACGGTTTCTGGTGTGCTCGGTCCTGCAAACGCCTGCAGGATCCACGCTGGGGCCGGCTGGAGCTCGGCGGCCTGACTCGCCACCGTGGTCCAGCTCGACTGCGAAACCACCGCGGCCATGCTGACGACCTGCATACAACGCTTCCTGGACCACTGCATCGCTCACCTCCATCCATCGGTTGCACGAACGGCCGCGTGCCCGCCGCCGATGCCGCTCGCGGGCCGCCAGTCGCCGAACTAGATTACTCACCGCGACCACAATGTGCTACTGCCGTCCGCTGACCCGACCGCCAAGCTGGCATCGTCGCCCAACTCAAGATAGGCCCCCGGGTTCCCGTGCGTACTGGTACTCCACACCGCCGTGCGGGCACCCGAATTAATCACCAGATTGCCATCCACCTGCATCTCGGTGCGGCCGGGTGACGTCCCATGCGTCTGGCTGGACCACAGTGCTGTGCCATCCGATTTTCAGAGAGCTACACCGAAAACGGCGCCGAGGGGATTATCTGGGAGCCTTGGCACTGGCGCTACGAGAACTGCGGACAACGCTGATGGGCGTTTCTCCGGCTGACGGTGCGCCGGCAGGTGAGCGGTCTCAGTGAAAGTCGCGGCTGTGCACCGCGTCGGGCCGTTGGTCGAGTTCGGGCGGCCACAGCGTGTCCGCCACCAGGTGCACCACGCCGTCCGCCCGCTGGATCCGGCCGGTGACGCCGAGGAACGAGGCGGTCTTGCCAATCAACGCGTGCTCGTCGAACACGGTCTTCCAGATCACCACGTTCACGAACCCGGTTTCGTCTTCCAGCGTCATGAACACGACGCCGGCCGCGGTGGCGGGGCGCTGGCGGCAGATGACGAGACCGGCGTAGCGGGTCTGCCGTCCATCCGGCATCGACGCGACGGTGCGGGCGTCGGGCAGACGCTGCGCCGTCAACGCCTCGCGCAGCGTCGCCAGCGGGTGCCCCCGCGGGCTGTGTGCGCTGCTGCGATAGTCCCACGCGATGCTCTCCCGCAGGTCAAGCGCCTCGAAGGCGGGGGTGTCGTCCTCGGCGGGGCTGCCGAGCAGGGCAGAGGCGGGGGTGCGCGCGAGACCGTGCACCGCCCACAGCGCGTCGCGGCGGCGTCCTTGCAGCACCGCGAAGGCGCCGGCTTCGGCCAGGCGGCTCAAGGTCGGTTCAGCGAGCCCGGTCCTCGACACGAAGTCGTCGACCGAGGTGAACGGCGCCGCGTGGCGGGCGGTCTCGATGCGGGTCCAGTCGCGCGATTCGGACAGCCCCTTGACATACCGCACGCCCATGCGCACCGCGAACCGCTCGGTGTGCGGCTCGAGGGTGCAGCGCCACGCGCTGCGGGTGATGTCGATCGGCCGTATCTCGGTGCCGTGCCGTTTGGCGTCGTCGACGATGGTGGCCGGGGCGTAGAATCCCATCGGCTGCGCGTTGAGCAGTGCGCAGGTGAAGACATCGGGGTAGTGGCGCCGCAGCCAGGAGGTGGCATAGGCGATCAGCGCGAAGCTGGCGGCATGGCTTTCCGGAAAGCCGTACTCGCCGAACCCGCGGATCTGGTCGAACACCTGCTCGGCGAACGCCGGCTCGATGCCCTTGGCCGTCATGCGGGTGATGAGCCGGTCGCGGTGGCGTTCGATGCGCCCGCTGCGGCGCCAGGCCGCCATGTCGCGGCGCAACTGGTCTGCTTCGCCCGGGGTGTAGTCGGCCGCCACCATCGCCAGTTGCATCACCTGTTCCTGGAAGAGCGGCACGCCCAGGGTCTTGCGCAGCACCGGTTCGAGGCAGGCGTGGGGATACACGACCGGCTCTTCACTGTTCCGGCGCCTGAGATACGGGTGCACCATGCCGCCGGTGATCGGGCCGGGACGGACGATCGAGATCTCGATCACCAGGTCGTAGTAGGTGCGCGGCTTGAGCCGCGGCAGCATCGCCATCTGGGCCCGGCTCTCGATCTGGAACACGCCGACGGTGTCGCTGCGGCAGATCATGTCGTAGGTGGCCTGGTCGCCTTCCGGAATCGTGGCCATCGACAGCGTGCGCCCGTAGTGCTGTTCGAGCAGCGTGAACGAGAGATCGAGCTGGGTGAGCGCGCCCAGACCCAGCAGGTCGACCTTGAACAGCCCGAGATCTTCCAGGTCTTCCTTGTCCCACTGGATGACGGTGCGGCCGTCCATCGCCGCGTTCTCGATCGGCACCAGGTCGTGCACCGGTTCGTGTCCCAGCAGGAAGCCGCCGGGATGAATCGAGAGATGCCGCGGGAAGTCCTTGATCTCGTCGGCGAGCCGCAGCAGGTGCATGTGGGCCGGGTTGCCGGTGTCGAGCCCCACCTGCGCGACGGCGTGCTGGTCGGGGGTCTCGGAGTGGAAGAGCCGTTTGGCCAGCCGGTCCACCGCCGTGTCAGGCAGCCCCAGCGCCTTGCCGACCTCACGCACGGCCGAGCGTGACCGGTAGCGGATCACGTTGGCCACCATGGCGGCGTGGTCGCGTCCGTACTTCGCGTAGACGAACTGGATCGCCTCTTCACGCCGCTCGTGCATGATGTCGAGGTCGATGTCGGGCGGTTCGGCGCGTTCACGGGACAGGAACCGCTCGAACAGCAACTCGACCCGGGTCGGGTCGACCGCCGTGATGCCCAGGCAGTAGCAGACCGCCGAGTTGGCGGCCGAGCCCCGTCCCTGGCACAGGATGCCGTGGCGCCGGCAGAACTCGACGATCTCCCACATGGTGAGGAAGTAGCCGCAATAGTCGAGCTCGTCGATCAGCGCGAGTTCCTTGGCGATCTGCGCCGCCACCGTGGCGGGGATGACACCGCCGAAGCGCTGCCGCGCGCCCTGCTCGGTCAGTTGGCGCAGCCAGCTCGACGAGCTGGCGCCGTCCGGCAACCGCTCGGAGGGATAGCGATAGCGGATCTCGCTGAGCGAGAAGGTGCAGCGGCCGGCAATCTCGAGCGTGCGCTCGACGGCGGCCGGGTCGTCGGCGTAGAGCGTGCCGAACGCGGCCGGCGCCTTGAGGTCGTGCTCGGCGTTGGCCCGCGTGCGGCGCCCGGCGCGGTAGAGGCTCGTGCCGTGTCGGATACAGGTCAGGACATCCTGCAGGTCGCGGCGCGCCGGTGTGTGATAGAGCACCTCGGCGCCGGCGACGAGGGGGATGCCGGCGGCGCGCGCCTGCGTGCGCACCCAGCCTTCCCGCGGCACGTCGTCGGCGCGGCGGTGCCGGGCCAGCAACGCGTAGAGCCGATCGTCGAACGCGTCCCGCAGCGGGCCGGGCAGCGCCGTGTCGTGGTTCGCCGCCGTGTCGGCCAGACAGCCGTCCGCGCCGCGCCAGAGGGCGATCAGACCGCCGGCGAGCTCGCACACGTCGTCCCGGGTCACGCTGCAGGCGCCCTTGGCATGACGCAACCGTCCTCTGGTGATCAGCCGGCAGAGGTTGGCATAGCCGCCGCGGTCCATGGCGAGCAGGATCACGTGCGCGCCGTCGGTCAGCGTCATCTGGGCGCCGAGTATCAGATGGACGCCCAGTTCGCGGGCCCGGACGTGGGCGCGGACGACGCCATACACTCCATCCCGGTCGGTCAGCGCGAGGGCGCGCAGTCCCAGCGCATGCGTCTGCTCGACCAGCTCTTCCGGGTGGGACGCTCCCTCGAGGAACGAGTAGTTGCTCTTGCACCAGATGGCGGCATAACTGTTCATTCCACGGTACCGTGGAGGAACCAGGCCCGCCGCCGGCGGTCGTAGTAGACCCAGCTCCAGGCGTCGTCCCGGGTGCGGGCGAAGTAGTACTCCCGATGCACGGCGGTGCGCCACCAGCCGCCGGACACCACGTACGGGCCATGCAGCCGCATGACGTGGCCATGCTGGACGCCGCGCAACATCCACCCGTCCGGTTCGTGCCGCAGCCGCGACGGCAGGCGGCGGGGCTGCGTGAAGAGGCGGCGGACCAGCGGGGGGACGCTGACCGGGTGCGGGGTTGGACGCGCCACCTGTTCGAGCGGGCGCCAGGCGAACATCGCTTCCGGCAGGTGCCCGTCGGTCAGGCTGGCATGGACCACGGTCCCTTCGCCGAACTCGGCCCTGATGCGGGCCACGGCGCGGTCTGCCGCGCGCAGGTCCCGTCGCGAGTGCGACTGGAACAGCCGCACCTGCTCGCGGGTGGCCCGTACCGCGGTCGCCAGGAGATCGATCTCCGTCACGCCGGCCGGCAGGGGGCGGTGCTCGACCCGCAGGCGCACCAGATTGAGAATCTGCCGGCTGTCCAGCGTCGGCGCCGCCGTCCGGATGTCCTCGATCTGCTCTGCGCGGGGTGCGCCGGCCCTGCTCTCCAACCGCAACCGGAGCTCGAGCGCGGTCAGGGCCTGCTGCCGCGCCGCCAGGGCGCCGAGCAACGGATCGAGCGCGTGCTTGATGCGGAACAGAAGTCGATGGACGTCGGTCTCGGGCGCATCGAGATCGAGATGGCGCGTCAGGGGCTCGACAGCCGGCTGTGGTTGCAACGGCAGGGCGAGGTCGCCGGCCGCCAGTCGATGCAGACGGTGCGCGGCGGCGCCGAACCGCGTCCTGATCCCGGCGGCCGGCAGGTTGACGAACGCGCCGACCGTGTGCACGCCGAGCTTGCCCAGGACATCGCGCCACTTCGGGTCGAGGTCGAGCCGGTTGAGCGGCACCTGGCGGGCGGCGCGCTGTTCGGCGGCGGCGTTGCGGAACACGGTGACCCCGTTCCGCTCCTGGCGCTCGGCGTCACGGCCGGTTCTGGCGGTGGCATACGTCCCGAACCGGGTGAACCCGACCGCGATCCGGCTGCGGAAGCCGGCGCCCCGCAGGTGATCCTGGATCTGCCCGGCCCACGCCGTCAGTGAGGCAAAGAGCGGCTGCAGTCCGGAGGCGTCCAGCCAGAACACGCCGGGGTGACTGTCCGACGGTTCGATGTGCGGTGTAAAGCGCCTGAGCAGCTCGGTGATCGCCGCGCCGCCGGCAGTGATCTCGGCGGGTGTGATCTCGGCGCCCCGCAGGTCGCCGGCCAGCGCCAGCCCGGTCGCGTACGACATCCCTGCCAGCACGCCGGCCCGCCGCGCCGGCTCGTTGATCCAGAGGATCGCGCCGTGCGGCGTATCGCGCTCGATCACCGCGGCCGGTTGATCCGTCCAGTCGGGATGACGGCGGATCAACACCTGCAGGGGCAGCGCCGGGACGTCAACACAAGCCATCCGGTCCACGGCGCACCTCGACATGGGTCCACCCGGGGCCGCGGCGTTTGTCCTTGAGGATCAGGGCCTGGCAGGTGAAGGTGCTGACGCCGGTCTCCTTGCCGCGGCCGGCCGCCGGTTCGATTTGCGTATGCCGCGCCTCTGCCCTGAGCGAGATCAGAGCGCCCAGCGACGCCGCGTCGCTCCGCTTGCGCGTCAGGAACAGCACGGCCGCGTCGTGCCGCTTGGCGAGCGCGAGCAGACGCATCTGCATCGGGATCGGCACGGGGGCCGTCTCGCCGAGATCGAGCACCAGCAGACCGAAGGCGCCCGAGCGCAGCAGATGTTCGGCGGCGCGCGGCAACTGAGCGGCGACCGGCAGACGGACGATGACCAGCGCGTCGAGGTCGATGCCGCCCCGGGCGGCGTCCGGCGGGAAGAAGACGCTCTCGTCAGCGGTGAGCCAGCCCACCGGTTCTTCGGCGCGCTGGGCGTCCAGGACCATCGAACAGGCGAGGGTGAGCGCCGGCGACCCGCCAGGGCTCGAGAGCTCGGTCAGGCGCCCGCGGAGCGCGCTGAAGCTCCAGGTCGCGCGCTGGTCGCCGGATCGCGGCGTGCTGCGGGCCAGCAACTGTCGTGCGGTCTGCGTCATCGTTGCGCCTCAGTCGATCGTGCGGCGCACTTCGATGACCTTGCCCAGGAGCGTGATCTCCCGGTCGGGCAGGATGGGCGCGAAGGCAGGGTTCTCGGGGTGCAACTCGACCTGCCCGTCGCGCAGACGCAGGCGCTTGACGGTCGCCTCGTCCTCGACCAGCGCCACGACCACGGCGCCCGAGTCGGCGCTCGGCTGGCGGCGCACGATGACGACGTCACCCGGCAGGATGCCGGCCCCGATCATGCTCTCGCCCCGGACCCGCAACGCAAAAAGCTGGTCGCCGGGCCGGCCGGCCGGCACCGGGACGTAGCCTTCCGGGTCTTCCAGGTCTTCCGGATTTTCCGCGGCCGTCGTCAGGCGCCCCGCCTGCACGCACCCCAGGATCGGCGCCCAGCGCGCGGGGATCGACGGTTCGAGGTGTGCGAACAGGCGATAGCCGCGGGCCTTGCCGCGGGCGGCCAGCAGCCGGCCGTCGGCCACCAGTTTTTCGAGATGATAGCGGGCGGTCTGCGGGGTGCGGAAGCCGAAGACCTGCTGGATGTCGCGCACCGTCGGGGGATCGCCGGCCAGCAACCGGTCGCGGACGAACTGGAAGACCCGCTCACGGGTCTGACCCTGGAATGAATGACTCACGCACGGAGAATATAATACATTTGTATCATATTCAACCCGTCTCGAGGATCCCGCCGTCTGCGACTTCTACTTCCTGATGCTGTAGACCTTCGTGCGGGTGCGGATGAGCAGACGGTCGCCGACGATGGCGGGTGAGGCCATCGCCATGTCGTCGAGGCTGTTGACGCCGATGACCTCGAACTCGCGCCCGGCGCGGATGACGTAGGTGTCCCCCTGCTCGCTCAGCGCGAAGATCTTGCCGTTGTAGGCCCACGGCGACGAGGTGAAGCTGGCGCCGACGCGGACCCGCTGGCGGCCGTAGACCGGGTCGCCGGTGCGCGCGTCATAGGCCTCGAAGAATCCACGGTCGAGCAGGCTGTAGTAGATGTCGCCGTAGATCAGCGGCGACGTGTTGTAGTTGCCCGCCCGCGGCTGATACCAGGCGACGTGGTCGTTCGACGATTCGCCGTCGCGCAGCGTGATGTCGCCGCTCGCGCCGGGGCGGATCGCGTAGACGGGCCGATGGTTGTCGCCGAAGTAGCCGGAGTTCACATAGACGAGCCCGTGGCTCGAGAACGGGGTCGCGATGGCGGCCCACGACATCCGGCCGTCCAGCTCCCAGAGCAGGTTCCCGTCCAGGTCGTAGGAGCGGATGCGATTCATCCCCGACGTGACGATCTCGGTGCGCTGGTCATGTTCCCAGATGTAGGGGGTCGCCCAGCTCGAGACTTCGTCGCGCGCCGTGCGCCAGATCTCCTCGCCGGTGCGTTTGTCGAGCGCGGCGATCCACGACTCTTCTTCGTTGTCGTACAGCAGGATGAGCTTGTCGCCGTGCAACACCGGAGACGATGCCGAGCCCCACTCGGACCGCGTCCGCTTGTCCGGGATCTCGAGGCGCCAGACCTCGTTGCCCTCCATGTCGAACGTGTAGACGCCGAGATCGCCGAACCGCACGTAGACACGCTCGCCGTCGGTGGTCGGTGTTTCCGAGGCGTAGCTGTTCTTCATGTGGCGGGGGAACGCCGGCATGCCCGCCATCACGGACCGCTGCCACAGGACGTCGCCGCTCTCCAGATCCAGGCAATAGACCAGCCAGTCATGCTGGAGCGGCGGCGGTTCGGGGCGTCCGTTCGGGGCGTAGAGGCCCGGTTTCGGCTGCTCGAACTCGCCGTCCGCCGTCACCGTCGTCAAAAAGACCCGTTGGCCCCAGACCACGGGGCTCGACCAGCCGAGTCCCGGGATGTCGGTGACCCACTCGACGTTCTCGGTCCGACTCCACTGTTCGGGGAGATCCGGGTTGTCGGCCACGGCCGCGTTCATCGTCGGGCCGCGGAAGTGCGGCCAGTTGTCGTTGGCGCCGACGGCGACGGTGGCGGCCAGCGTCAGCAGGCACAGGCAGATAGTCTGGCGAGTCGTGAATCGTGTCATGGTGTCGTTCTCCGATGCCGCGCCGGGCGGACGCCGCGGCGCAGGCTCCTGACTCCTAGCGTCCCGGAAGCATGATGTGGGCGGAGGAGAGCCCCGCCTCCATGATCCACGTTCCGGCCCTCGTATAGCTTCCCTGGTCCGGCAATCCGAGCGACTCGGCCGTCGCGAAGGGGACCGCGACCGTCAGGTGCAGGCTCGCCGCCTCGGCGTTCTCGCCGTTCAGGGTGTAGTAGACGCTCCCGAACTTCGAGACCGCTCTGGTGCCGTCCGCCTCGGCGGCATCCCGCATCGCGCGAATCTCCTCCGCCGTCTTGCCGGACATGTTCCAGGCGCGGTTCTGCCGGATGCGGTCCATGTTCTCGACGCTCGTGCACTGCACGCTGAAAGACCGGTTCGGTTCATCCGACCGGTCCCAGCAGACGAGCCCGTTCGAGCCCTCGCGCAACACCGTGTGGCTGCCGTCGGCAGCCAGCCGGATCACCATGGCGTCGGCCTGCATCGCCGGCGGCGCGGCCATCGTGGCCGTGGCGATCTGATCGTCGGTCGACTGGGCGCCGACGGTCGCCGCCAACGTGAGCGCACACAACGTGAATACGATCCGCTTCATCGAACTACCTCCTGCCTTCTTGTCATCATCGCACAGCGCCGCGGCCTCTGCCTGCGTCGTGTTTCATTGCACCGCGGCGCGTCAGGACGCGGACGGCGGCGCCGGCGCCTCGCTCAACGTGTGCAACCCCAGACGGGCAAGCAGCGCGCGGTCGGCCGTCGCGTCGGGATTGGGGGTGGTGAGCAACTGATCGCCGAGGAAGATCGAATCGGCCCCCGCGAGAAAACAGAGCGCCTGGGTCGATTCGTCGAGCTGCAGCCGTCCGGCGCTCAGACGGACCCAGGTTCGTGGCATCAGGATGCGGGCGACGGCGACCATCCGCACCAGGTCGTCCCAGGGCACCGGCGTCTGGTCGGCAAGCGGTGTGCCGTCGACGGTGACCAGGGTGTTGATCGGCACGCTCTCCGGTGGCGGGTCCTGGCTGGCCAACTCGTACAGCAGGTCGATCCGATCGGCATGCCGTTCGCCCATGCCGAGGATGCCGCCGCAGCAGACCTTCATCCCGGCGTCGCGCACCGCCCGCAGTGTGCGGCGACGGTCGTCGTAGGTGCGGGTGCCGATGATGTCGCCGTAGAACCCTGGACCGGTGTCGAGGTTGTGGTTGTAGTAGTCGAGACCGGCCTCGCGCAGACGCTGCGCCTGGTGCGGTTCCAGCATGCCCAGGGTGGCGCAGGTTTCGAGGCCCAGCGCCTTCACCGCCCGCACCATGTCGAGCACCTGCTCGAAGTCTTCGCCGTCGCTGACCGAACGCCACGCGGCGCCCATGCAGAACCGGTCGGCCCCGTTGCCGCGCGCCGTTTCCGCCGCCGCACGGACCGCGTCCACGCTCATGAGCGCACTCGACTCGACACCGGTTGCATAGTGCGCCGACTGCGGGCAGTAGGCGCAGTCTTCCGGGCAGCCGCCGGTCTTCACGCTCAGCAGGGCGGCGCACTGCATCTCGGACGCATCACGGTGCCCGCGGTGGGTCTGCGCCGCCAGGAAGACGAGATCGAGCAGCGGCCGGTCGTAGAGCGCGGCGATGGCGTCTCGGGTGACGACGGACGGCGTCGGGGGTGTCGTGGACATACGCAGATTCAGGCGGTCGAGGCAGCCGGGCGTTTCCGGCGCAGCTTGGCTCGGGCCAGGATCAACCAGTGCGGACATTTCGACCGGTCGTGATAGAGACGCTCGCAGTCGTCGCAGCGCACGCACTCGGTCATCACGATCTCGGGCCCGCGGATCGCGCCCCACTCACAGGCCTTTTCGCACAGCTTGCAGTTGCTGCATTCCGACCAGCGCTTGATCTTGAAGACGGTCAGCTTCGACAGCAGCCCGAGCGCCGCCCCGACCGGACACAGGAACCGGCAATAGAGGTTCCGCACGAACACGGTGGCGACGAGCAGCACCGCCAGTCCGATCCACATGCCGGTCGACCCCCGGCGGGTGAACATCCAGAACGGTTCGACGTAGCGGTAGGCGGCGATGTTGGCGGTGACCAGGAAGTACGCGAGCGTCGCCGCCAGCAGGCCGTACTTGATCAGGGCGGCGCGCGGTTCGAGCCAGGCCGGCACGTCGACCCGCAGCCGCGCCGGCACGACGCGGTCGAGCAGTTGCGTCAGCGCGCCGTACGCGCAGATCCGGCCGCAATACAGCCGTCCCCAGAGGACGGTCGAGACCACCGTGAACCCGGCGAACAGATACCAGGCCAGGCTGTATCTGAACACCGGCATGTTTCCGGTCATGGCGCCATAGATGTTGACCACGGAGATCAGTTGGCTCTTGGCGAAGCCCAGGTAGCCGATGGCGGCGACGAACGTGACGACCTTGAGCCAGACGCTCTTGCGGAAGAAGCTCACCATCGCGAGCGCGGCGAAGGCGGTGAACAGCCCCAGGTCGGGCGCCTGGTCGCGGAGCAGCGAGCCCCAGGTCTCGACCGGCTCATCGTCGTCGAAGCCCCACGGGTCATCCTCGTCCGCGACAGTCACCGCGTCGCCGGCGGGCGCGGCGGCGGTGTCCTGACCGGGTTGCGCCGCGGCCGGGGCGATCAGCGCCAGCCACGCGAGCACGCCGGCCGCCAGGGTTACGGATCCGCGCCCCGTCATTTCGCGTCGCTCGGCGAGAGGAAGGTGCGGGCGATGCGCCGCGATCCGTTTCGCACGGCCCGGCTGGCGCTGCGCATCGTGATGGTCGCGGTGGAGACGGCGTCGATGTCGGCGCCGACCCGGAAGCGGTCGCGCACGCTCTTCGCGACGAACTGCGCCGCGAACTCCGGCGTGTCGACCGAGAAGTAGCCGTACGGCTCATGATGGCGGACCACGATCAGCCCGGTGAGTGCGCCGTCGAGGTCGATGCCGACGAGGATCTGGATCGGGCCGTCGTAGCCGCGCTCGAGCGGTTCGAGGTCGGTGGTGTAAAAAGCGTACCCCTGCAGCGCCCGTTCGCCGCGCTCACCGGCATAGGCCTTGAAATGCGGCGGCGATCCTTCCTTGGGGGTGAAGGCGGTCGCTTCAGGAAACAGCAGCTCGAGCCGGTCGCGCATCATGGGGTCGAGCGCCGGCTGTCCTTCCAGGACGACCACGGCGGCGAAGAGGAGCGCGAGGGGCAGGATTCTCATCGGCTACGGATAGAATGCCACGGAGTGTACCTCAGTGGCCCATGTCAATGGTCGGTGTTGACCCGTCGGCCAGCGTCGGCTGGCGCCGTGCGCCGGGCCGCCCACCCGCGGGAGGACGAATGTTGCGCACCGGATGCCTGATCGTGCTGCTGACCTCGCTGCTCATGCCGGCGGCGCCGGCGGCGCAGGATCGGCTGCTGGACGCCACCAGCCTCGACTGCTCGTTCAGAGTGATCTCCACCGGCACGTGGACCGCTGGTGATGCGTCGGCGGAAGTGGACGCGTCGACGCTGTCGCTCCGATTCGAGGAAATCGACACCGACGGCGCCACGGCCGAGATCATCGGCCCCTACGGGGCATCTCAGATCATTGTCCGACAGACCGGCGACTATCTCCATCTCGTGCAGATGTTCACCGTGGGACCGCTGTATACGACGACGGTCATCGATCGCGAGACGGTGGACGGGCGAATGATGGCGGTGCACACGCGGCACGAGTATACCGACACCCGACTGGTCGGCTTCACGTCGCGGCCCGAGCAGTACTACGGCGACTGCGCCGTGGAGCCGTAGCCGTCAGGCGGGCGCGTACCACGTGCCGCGTCCTGCGCCGTGCCTCGTCAGATGGCCGTTCCGGGTCAGCGCTTTGACGTGATCCTTGATCGTGTTGCGGCTCGCGCCGGTCGCCGCAGCGGCGGCGCTGATGGTCACGCGTCCATGGTCGCGGGCAATCTCCACAATCCGTACCGACAGTTCGGGCAGGTCGCCGAGCATCACGCGCTCGCGCTCGATCTTCTGCTGGAGGTGTCGCTTCTGGCGTTGCAGCGCCTTCAGGAAATAGAGGATCCAGGGACCCCAGACCGGCGCATCGGCCAGAATCGTGGTCTGGGTCCGGCGCAGGGCGAGGTAGTAGGCGTCCCGGCTCCGTTCGATGACGCTCTCCAGTGAGCTGTAGGGGACGTAGGCATACCCGGACCGCAGCAGCAGCAGGGTCGTCAGAATCCGCGACAGGCGGCCGTTCCCATCCTGGAACGGATGGATGGCCAGGAAGACGACGACGAAGACGGCGATCACCAACAGGGGGTGCATGTCGGCGCGCGCCAGGCTCGCCCGTGTCCACGACAACAGGTCGGCCGTCCGCCGGGGCGTGTCGAAGGGTGACGCGGTCTCGAAGACGACGCCCAATCGTGTTCCGTCGCGACCGAACGCCTCCACGTGGTTCGGGAGCGTCTTGTAGGCGCCGCGATGTCGTTCGTCCTTCGCCGAATATTTCAGCAGATCGCGGTGAAGCTGCCTGAGGTGGTTCTCTGTGAGGTCGATGACATCCCCGGCCGTGAAGACGGTATTCATCGCATCGGCGTAGCCCGCCACCTCCTGCTCGTCGCGCGTCGCGAACGACCCGACCTCGATATTGGCGAGAAGCTGCTCGACGTCGCGGTCGCTGAGTGCGGCCCCTTCGATGCGTGTAGACGAGCCGATGCTCTCGATCGTCGCGACGCGGCGCAGGCGGGACAGCCGCTCGGGCGCGAGACGCCCGATGGCCAGCCAGGCGCCCTTGAATTCGTCGATTTCGGTGATGAGCTTGAGGATCTCGCCGGTGATCTGCAGCGACGACACATTTAGTGAGCCATCCATTGCCCCATCCCATGTCATCCAATTACTACCAGGATGTCATGAGGCTCATCCAAGTGTCCACCCGTTTCCATCCGAAAAACGGCTGGACCTGGCCGCTGGACGCCCGAAATAAATCGCCGGGGTCAATGGCGAACCGAATACATTCATCGACCGCGCTGGCGATCTCGCGCACATCGACATGCAGGAGCAACGCTTTCAGGAGATGCTGGAGGAGAGGGAGGCCGGCCACTTACGTTCGGGTGCGGATTGTGCAGCCTGCACGCGGAGTGCCGGAACGTCCTCCTCAATCAGCTCGTGGCGCCAGATGAAATTCACACCGGAGTTGGATGCCGGCATCGAACCGATGCGCCACGGCGCACATCAAGCTGGCTGACGCAGACCACCGCGTGCGGGTAGAATCAAGAGGGCACGAGGCGGGCGTCGTGACGTCGGCAGGTGTCGCTTGCCGCGGCTAGGATGCAGGGAGACGCATGCCGACCACGACGACAATCTCTCAGAGACCTTGTCTCGACGCACTCAAGCGCCACCCCGACTTGGCCGGGCGATACGGAAGGTCCAAGGAGCGGCTTGCCAAGGTGCGCGGAGCTTTCGAGAATTGCAACATCATCCGCGAGGACGTCAAAGAACACCCGCTGGCCATCTTCTGCGCCGGCTCGTTGGCCAGGATGGAAGTCGGTGACAAGTCGGATCTCGACCTCTTCGTGACCGCCGGCGAGGACAACTATCTTCGCGGTCGCCTGTTCAGCATCACGCTGTTTTCGGAACTGATGTCGATTAATAAACAATTGTCATTTCCTCCGTTCAGCAACGATGGCGAGTACCTCAAGGTCTACTTCATGAAAGACCTGAAATCCAGCACAGGTTCGCGTCTTGACGACAGTGAGAATCTGTTCACGGCGCGTATGCTGCTGTTATTGGAAAGCCAGTTTGTCGTGAACGAACCTATCTACCGAAAGCACGTCCGTGAAATTCTCGATCTCTATTACCGGGACGAAAGCGACGACAGTCTATTCAGACCGATCTTTCTTCTCAACGATCTACTGCGCTACTGGCGGACCATATGCCTCAATTATGAGGAGCGCCGACGTGACAGCAACTGGCCATTTCGCAAGAAGAATGTCAACCTCAAGTTCAGTCGCATGCTGACTGTCTTCAGCACGGTGCTTCCGTTGATTGTTGATTCCAGCGGTTCGGTTGATAACATCGATAATCTGTGCAGGAAAACACCCCTCGAACGGCTTGCAACGGGCCTGGATCTCTTGAATGACTCGGATCTGACGAACCGGTGGAGAGGCATCCTGGACGTCTATGAAGAATTCCTGTCATGGAAGGAGGCAGATGATGTCGAAGATTTCCTGGCGGAGCACAAGAATCTCGTTCACCGGCACGCAGGAACGCTGTCAATCTTTCTGTACGATGCTCTGACGCACAAGGGGGTTCCGGACGAGTTCCGACGTTACCTCATCCTGTAGCGATGACCAACACCAAGCGGTTCATATTTCTGGAGATCGAGCACCGGGAGATCAGTTCGCTACTTTGGCGCATGCAGTGGATCCTTGCAGACGCCGAGCCGCGTCACCCGGTTCATCTTACGGTGCGAGGGCCATACCGGCAGAAAGTCCCCCGCAAGATTCTCAGTAGATGTCGAGAGGTATTGGATAACGATACATTACGGATCTGTGACGTCGGACGATTTATGAACGTCGATCAGCAGGTCGTGTTTCTTCGCGTAGAGTGTCAGAATCTTCGAAAGATCTGGTGGAAGCCTAACTATAAAATAAGGGACCATGGTTTCACGCCGCACATTTCTCTTTATAGAGGACGCGACGCAACGTTTGCTGATCGGGTAGCCGATTTTCTTAGGCGAGAACAAATAGAGCTGATCTGCGATAGATACAGGTTGACGGTGCATTTGAGCGATGGTCTGCACTTCGGTGCGGATCAACCCACGGCGTTCGAAGAAACGACATGGCCGGTCGAAGCCGGACGAATCAACCCATCGCTTCTTTCACGTTTGCGGAAGTTCGTGAACGCATACCGAGCGTCAACAACGCCGCTCGCGGCGGCATCTACAGGAAGCCGCGGCAGATCGCTGGATGCTGACAGTGGAGGTACGACACTCGGGCCGCGGCCATGAGGACGGCAAGCGATTGCGGATCAAATGTGCTTCGAAAGGGTATGGAGTTCTGGAAGAGCGGAGTTATTAGCCCGGATTATTCATGAAGGGTCCGATTTCGGTATAGACACAAAAGCCTCCACGTGGTATAAATGCTTTGTCTACAGGCATTTACCCACCACGGAGGCCCTTGCGTGACACCTCAGACGATACCACAGACTGTCCTCTTTCCGGATCTCTTCGACAAGCCCCTCGTCGCGACGTTCGACCGCCGGCACGCGAGTTCCGATGGCGGCGCCGTCCTGCTCAAGGCGGCCGAGCGCGTGTATGGGTTGGTGGCGGGTTTCGCCCGGTGTCTGGTGGACCGGCGGGAGCTCGGAAAGATCCGGCACACGCTGACGGAGTTGCTCGGCCAGCGGATCTTCGGCATTGCCTGCGGCCATCCCGATGGCAACGACGCCGACCACCTCGCCGACGACCCGATCCACAAGCTGCTGCTCGGGCGGGACCCGGTCGCTGGCGAGGCGTTGGCCTCGCAGCCGACGATCTCGCGGTTCGAGAACGGCGTTGGCCCCTCCGCCCTCTATGAGCTGGCGCGCGAGCTGGCGATGCGGGTCATCGAGCGGCATCAGCGCCGGCTGGACGGGCGGGCGCGGCGGATCACGATCGACCTGGATCCGACCGACGACGCGACGCACGGCGCCCAGCAGCTCACCTTCTTCAACGGGCACTACGACAGCTGGTGCTACCTGCCGTTGCTGGCGTTTCTGACCTTCGACAAGGAACGCGAACAGTATCTGTGCGCGGCGGTGCTGCGGCCCGGAAATGTGCCGGCCACCTGCGGGACCGTGGGCGTGTTGTGTCGGCTGCTGCCCCTGCTGCGGGAGGCCTTTCCCCAGGCGCGGTTTCTCGTGCGGCTCGACGGGGGCTTTGCGACGCCGGAGGTCTTCGACTTCCTGGATGCCGAGCCGCGGCTCGACTACGTGGTGGCGATGGCCAAGAACGCCGTGTTGCGGCGCCACGCCGAGCCCGCCCTGCTCGTGGCGCAGGCCCAGAGCGCGGCCAGCGGCCAGACCGCGCACGTGTATACCGACACTCAGTACCAGGCCGGTACGTGGGGCCACGCGCGGCGCGTCGTGATCAAGGCCGAGGTCGTCCGGCACGGCGACCGCGAGCCGCGCGACAACCCGCGCTTCGTCGTGACGAATCTGCGGCAGACGCCGCGCTTCATCTATGAGAAGGTCTACTGCGCCCGCGGCGACATCGAGAATCGGATCAAGGAACTGCTCGATGGGCTACAGATCGACCGCACGAGCTGCTGTCGCTTCTGGGCCAATCAACTGCGCGTGCTCCTCACCGCCGCCGCTTACGTACTGATGCAAGAACTCCGGCTGCGTGCGGCGCGCACCGCCTGTGCCCGCGCCCAAGTGACGTGGCTGCGCGACCGGCTCCTCAAATTGGGGGCGCACGTCGTCGGCTCGGTCCGCCGCGTGGTCCTGCACCTGCCCACCGCCACGCCGGACCTCCACGCCTGGCGGCACATCGCGCTCGCACTCGGCGCCCGCCCCGGATAGGCCCCAGTCAGCGCCCGTCAGCCGCCCGTACACGCATCCCAACGGCGCACCGAGCCCGCCCGTGGCGAAGCCGTCCCTGGACGGCCCCGTACCCAGACCTTCCGCACCGACAATCAGTGTCTATCCCGCCGGCGCCCGACGGCAGCGACACCCGGCGGTGAGGCGGGCCGTGTGCGCGACGATCACACCGTCCGCGGGGGCGACTCTGGGCCTTCATGAATAATGCGGGTTAGCGGCGCGCCTGCCGGATCGTGGCCGGGTCCAGACAGGTGGCCGCGGACACCAGCGCATCGCCGCCAAAGCCAATGGCCTGCGGCTCGGCGGTCCGCGCCGAGCGCCCACGGCAGTTATCCAACACGGCCGACACGGCCGCGTAGTTCGTGACGATGGTAGCTTTCAGGCACGCGTTGCGCTGCATGGGACTCAAGAGACCAGAAAACCCAGAGGCGCCCCAGTTTTCTTGGGCACGGATTAGGGAGAATCCGATGTCGAAGGAGGTGGGGGGCATGGTTGGGTCGGGGGCCTTGGCGCCCGGCCAACGGTGGAGCGCAAGCTCGAACTGGCGAGGAGCCGCAGCGAAGGCGAGCCGAATCCACATCAGAACCGTGACGCCCTGAGCCAGATGTCGGCGCGGGCCCAGCTTTGTTCGAGGTCTTCGTCGACCGCCGTGTCAGTCCGATTCTGCGCCGTGATCGCGGTCTGCAGCCCGAACAGGGACCAGCCGTTGTGGGGGTGGTCCTCGATCTCTTCTCGATACACCCGTTCGGCCTCGGCGAAGCGTTCCTGTTCCAGCAGCACCGCGCCCAACCAGTGCCGGGCGGCGAACGGCAGCGGCTCCGGTTCGTCGTAGGCCAGCGCGTCCTCCAATGCGACCGCCTGTTCGAAGGCCAGGACGGCGGCGTCGAGATCGCCGCGGTCCCGCTGCAGTTCGCCTTCGAGAATGCCGGCCACCACACCAAGCAGCGTCTCAGCCGGATGGAACCGCATCTGGGCGTCCGACGTCTCGGCCGTGTGCTTGACGCGGTTCAGGTAGACCTCGGCGAAGTCGGCGTCGCCCTCGCGCAGGTGCGCGTAGCCTTGGGCGAAGTCGAACAGCCCGCCCTCGACCTCGCCGTTGGGACGATCGGTGATCGCGAGCACCTCGTCGAACCGGCCGAACCGTATCAGCGCCAGGGCGTGATGGGCGCTGTTGCCGGTCAGCTTGTGATAGTCCTTGCCCGCCTGGGTGGCCACGGCGCCCTGGCCGTCCATCGACGCGGCGAACAGCAGCATGTGCAGGTTGTGCTGCGGGTAGATCGCGATCCCGGCGCCGAAGGCGGCCTTCTGGTCCGAGTGCCACGCCCGCGTATTCGATTTCACCCCGTCGGCCCAGCGGCCCACCTCGTTCCAGGTGTGCGACGGCATGTGGTTGATGTGGCTCGCGCCGGGGACGGCGCTGCCCAGGAATTCGGCGCAGGCCTCCGCCTTGTCAGGCCGGGTGGTCGATTCTGTCGCGTGGATATAGAGATGACACGCGCCAGGGTGCCTGATGTCGCGCGCCAACACGCTCTCGAGCACGGCGTGCAGCCGCTGCACGCGCGGGTCGTTGATGTCACGGGTGCCGCGCCGCGGCTCCAGCAGAAAGAGCGCATCGCCGAACAGGGTGGTCGCATCCAGATCGTCCGGATAGCGCTCGACAAGCAGCTCCATCGCCGCCGCGTACGCTTCGTCCTGCTCGCGCCGTCGTTCCACGTCGAAGTCTTCGACGTAACGCACCGATAACGCCTCGATGTAGGCGCGCTCACGTGCGCTGGCGTGCACCTCGGACAGTTGCCGCGCTTTCTGCAGCGCCGCGTAGGCGTGCGGCGCCTCCGGCGGGCGCATCGGCCCGTTCAGATACGAGCCCCAGGCCCAGGCTTCGCCCCAGTAGCAGATGGCGCAGTCGGGGTCCCGCTTCCAGGCCTCGCGAAATGACCGCACCGCGTCAGTCTTCAAAGGAGTACATCAACTGCATGCCCTGGTTGAAGAACCGTTGCGCCTCCTCGTTCGCGGACGTGATCGCGAAGGTATATGGGCCGAGCACCTCGGAATGGAACGGAATCGCCTCGCGATACGCCTCGGGCAGTTCGGGGCCGTCCTGCGCAGCGACCGGGATTGCGGTCGACACGACGGCGAACAGGGCCAACGCGGTCAGTTTCGTCATTGCAGTTCGAGCCTCCTCCACGGTTGCTCCGCGTCTCTCCGGATCCTCCGTGTCTGCAGCCGATGGACGCTGTCAGACCGTGATCTCCGGCACCTCGCCGTCGGTCAGCAGCTCGGGCTCGGTCGCGTCGCGAATCTCGTCCACGGTAACGCCGGGGGCCCGTTCCAGCAACCGGAGCCCGTCCGGAGTGACCTCGATGACCGCAAGCGAGGTGACGAGCTTGTTGACCACCTGCGCGCCGGTCAGCGGCAGGCTGCAGCGGTTCAGGATTTTCTTGTCGCCGCGCTTCGACACATGGTCCATGACGATGAGGACCTGCTTGGCGCCGCTGACGAGGTCCATCGCGCCGCCCGGCCCCTTGACCATGGCGCCTGGAATCATCCAGTTCGCCAGATCGCCGTCGCGCGAGACCTGCATCGCGCCGAGAATGGCCAGGTCGATATGGCCGCCGCGGATCATCGCGAAGCTTTGCGCGCTGCTGAAGAAGCTGGCGCCCGGGACGGTGGTCACCGTTTCCTTCCCGGCGTTGATCAGGTCGGCGTCGAGCTCCTCCTCGGTGGGGTAGGGGCCGATGCCGAGCAGACCATTCTCGCTTTGCAGCTTGACGTCCACATCGGCGGGAATGAAGTTGGCGCACAGCGTCGGGATACCGATCCCGAGGTTCACGTAGTAGCCGTCCTTGATCTCGCGGGCGGCGCGGGCGGCGATCTGTTCGCGGTTCAGAGGCATGGTCGTTCAGCGTGGCCGGGTCTTCTTCCGTTCGATGACTTTCTCCTGGTGTTCCCCGACGACGACGCGGTCCACGTAGATCCCGGGCGTGTGGACCAGGTGCGGGTCGATCGACCCGACCGGCACGATTTCCTCCACCTCGGCCACCGTGACCCGACCCGCTTCGGCCATGGGTGGATTGAAGTTGCGCGCCGTCATCCGATACACGAGGTTGCCCTCGGCGTCCGCCTTCCAGGCCTTGACCAGCGAGACGTCGGCGTGCAGCGCCGTCTCGAGCACATACCAGCGGCCGTCGAACCGGCGCGTCTCCTTCCCCTCGGTCAGCGGGGTGCCGTAGCCGGTCGGGGTGAAGAAGGCGGCGATCCCGGCGCCGCCGGCCCGCATCCGCTCGGCCATCGTACCTTGAGGATTCAGTTCGACCTCGATGGTGCCGTCGAGAAACTGTTGTTCGAACAGCTTGTTCTCTCCGACGTAGCTGGCAATCATCTTGTCAATCTGCCGGCTCTGGAGCAGCAGTCCGAGGCCGGCGCCGTCCACGCCGGCGTTGTTGCTGATGCAGGTCAGCCCCGTCACGCCGGAATCGCGCAGCGCGAGGACCAGACTCTGGGGCACCCCGCAGAGGCCAAAGCCCCCGACCATCAACGTCATGCCGTCGTGCAGCAGCCCCTCGAGCGCCGCCGTCGAGCTTGGGTAGACCTTCCTGCGCATGTCACCCCTTCATCGGGCCGTCGGGCACGCCGGCGCCCTTGCGCACGACGCGGGCCAGGTTGGACATGTCTTCGTCGCCGAATCCCTGCGCGATCAGGCCGTCCTCGATCGTCGCCACGAGGCTGGCGATCTGCACCGGCACCTCGAAGGAACGCGCGGTCTCGAGCGCGATGCCGAGATCCTTGCGATGCAGGCGGGTGCGGAACCCGAGCGGATAGGTGTCGCTCAGCATGTTGCCCGACCGGTTCTGCAGAATCCAGGAGCCGGCGACGCCCCCGCCGATCGCCTCGACCACCTTCTCGGGGTTTGCGCCCGCCTTGCTCGCCAGGGTCAGCGCTTCGGCGAGGGCCAGGAAGGTGCCGGCGATGACCACCTGGTTCGCCACCTTGGCGATCTGCCCGGCGCCGACGCCGCCGATATGGGTGATCTTGGCGCCGAGCACGTCGAGCACCGGTTTGGCGCGTTCGAAATCGGCGTCGGCGCCGCCGCACATGATCGCCAGCGTGCCCTTGATTGCGCCTTCAGAGCCGCCCGAGACCGGCGCGTCGACGTAGCCGATCCCCTTGTTCCTGAACGTCGCGGCAATCTCGCGGGTGGCGGCCGGGGCGATCGACGAGCAGTCGATCACCAGTCCACCCGCGCGCAGCCCGTTGATGGCGCCGATCTCGGGATCGAGCAGCACCCGCTCCACGTCCGGGGTGTCCGACACGCAGGTCAGGACCACGTCGACACCGCGCGCGGCGGCGGCCGGACTGTCGGCCCTGGCGGCGCCCTCGGCGGCCAGCGGTTCTTCACGCGCGCGGGTGCGGTTGTGCACCACCACGGCGTGGCCCGCCTTCAGCAGGTTCCTCGCCATCGGCCCGCCCATGGTCCCCATTCCGATTACCGCAATCTTCATCGCGTCACTTTCTCCTTGAGGGTTCCTAGCAGCCCGTGGCAAAAGCCCCGCTGCATTCGTTCCACGCTGCGCAGCGTTGTTCCGGCTGACGAACAGGGCAACCACAAGGGTTGCCCCTACAGGTATGCTCCCGCGGAATTCTGCGGCTTCAAGCTGAAACCCGCCGATCCGCGTGGACATCTGCGGATCGACGTTGCATCCCGCTGCGCCATGCTGAATTCTGCGGTTTCACGCTGAATTCTGCTGCTGTGCGTTGATCCGGCTGACGAACAAGGCAACCACAAGGGTTGCCCCTACAGGTATTCTCCCTCTTCTCGCCTTGCTCAGCGGGCGCATCGCCGATCTCGGTGCAACGCGGGGTTTCACCACGGACTGCTAAGGTTTGGCATGGACGATGCCGCGCCCGGATTGCGGGCGGGTCGTCGCGAGCGCCACGAATTTCTTCCAGTACCGGAACGACGGCCGGTAGATCACATCCACGTCGCTGAAGCCGGCGAATCGCAGCATTTCGGTCAACGCGGTCATGGTCGGGATGCCGCAGAGATCGTAGGTCTGCTCGCCGGTGCGTTCGTCGCCGGGAAAAAAGGGCACCAGCGGATAGCGTTCGTGAATGAACGGCAACAGCACATGGGTCTCGCACACGAGGAGCCGCCGCGTCACACGGGCGATCCGCTCGAGCGCCGCCATCGGATTGCGCAGATGGTAGAACACCCCGAGAAACAGAACCAGATCGAACTGACCCAGCTCGCCGGCATCGAGATCGTGGACATCCAGACGGCGGTACTCGACGCGCGACCCGATCCGCTTGTGCGCCGCCAGAAACTCGTCCATGCCGAAGCGGTCCCACGCGAAGCTGTCGGTCGCCAGCACCCGATCGGCGCCGCGGCGTTCGCATTCGAACGAGAAGTAGCCGTGCCACGCCCCGATGTCCAGCACGCTCCACCCCGTCAGGTCTTGCGGGAGATCCAGCAGCCGCAGGCGGCGGGCGAACCGCCGCCGGACGCGCCACTCGTGCGAGAGCGGCGGTGCGCCCGAGTCGGGTTCGGAGATGAACTGGTGGGGTAGCGGTGACACGAGATACTTACGAGTTGCTCAACCGCTGAGGATATCACGGGCTCCCTGGACGTTTCGGGCCTTTTCGATGACCCCGGCGTCCATCGCCGGCGGCCCGCGGGGAGCGCGGTCCGTGTGGTCAGTGTTCGGCCGCCGGATGCGTCGACGCTGGCCCGAGACGCGGGTCGCTCAGCGGGAGCACCGGGAACGTCTGCAGGAACGTGGTGTAGCACCAGACGAACGCGCCGGCGACACCGGCCGTGACCAGCACTTCGATGATGCCCAGGGGCACGCCGTCATGGCGCCACAGCGAGGGCGACACGAGGATGAATCGCTCGAGCCACATGCCGGCGAATGCGACACACGCGATCGCCGTCAGTCCGCGGGCGTTGGTCTTGATACCGCGGCTGAGGAGTACCGCGAACGGGATGACGAAGGCCATCGCCAACACGGTCCAGGCGATCGGCGCCCACGCGCCGTGCATGCGGTGGTAGATGAACTCCGTCTCCTCCGGCAGGTCGCCATACCAGATCACCAGATACTGCGACCAGAACGTGTACGCCCACAGGATGCAGAAGCCGAACAGCAGCTTGCCCATGTCGCGCAACTGATGCGGTCCGATGTACTCGGTCAGGTGCAGACGGTCGCGTGACCAGACGGCGATGATGCTCATGAACGCGAGACCGATGTACACGTTGCCGATGAAGTAGTAGCCGCCCGCCAGGGTCGAGAACCAGTGGGGATCGAGTGACATGAAGAAGTCGAACGCGACCAGCGTGAAGACCCAGGCGTACGCGATCAGGATGGCCGGCGCCAGCCGGCTCTGAATCCGCTGTGACGCGTCGCGTTCGGCGTCGAGCCCCTGCCAGCCGGCGATCACCCGCCGAGAGAGCCCTGTCGCGGGCTGTGCGCCCGACTCGTCCAGCAGGCCGATGTCCGGTCGCAGCGAGCGGCGGACGTAGGACAGACTGAGGCCCGCCAGGATCAGGAACCCCGCAATCTGGCGGCTGACCAGGAACGGGATGTTCAGCCAGGCCTGCTTCGCCTCGACCGGCTCGTGCACCCACGGCATCCAGCCGGGTGCACCCGCCAGCAGGACGAGCAGCAGCACGAACGACACCGGCAGAAAGGCGGAGGTCGCTTCCGCGCTGCGCTTGAGCGCCCGTCCCCAGCGAGACGAGGTGGCCTGCATGATCGCCGAGATGACGACACCGGCCTGAGCCAGTCCGCCGAAGAACAGAAAGTTCACGAGCAGTGACTGCCAGGCCCGCGTGGCGTCGCCGAGCGCCAGCCCGGCCGCGAATGCGGCGGCGCCCAGCAGCGCCGCGCCGAGACACAGGCGGCGGGCGCCGTCCGAGATGACCGGGGTACCGACGGGAATCATCTACGGCGCGCTCGCTACTTCGAAGGTCTTGACGTAATGCACGAGGGTCCAGCGCTCGTCCACGCTCATCGACTGGGCGAACGGCGGCATGCTGAATCCGCCCTCGCGGATGATGGCGTAGATCCAGCCGTCGGTGTAGTCCTGTATGTAGGGCAGCGCCAGGTTCGGCATCCGCCGGAAGTGTTCGGCGATTTGCCCGTCGCCCTGACCGGTCGCGCCGTGGCAGACGGCGCAGTAGACGCCATACAGCCACTCTCCCTCGGCGAGCGCCTCTGGCGTGTTGGGGACGGGATTCGGCAGATTCTGGGATTCGATCCGGTCGCGCAGCCGCTCGCCGTCGACCGCGATGGTGTCTGCGACCGGTACGCGCGATTCGACCTGAGGCTGCACCACCGGACCGGTGTGCATGTTCCGCAGGAACGGGGGTTGCGCCAGCGCCGCTGCACCGGCCGCCAGCACGATGACCGCGCCCGCCGCCAGACGTCGTGCCGCCGGCGAGAGACGGGATGTCAGGGACTGCTGGTGCACGCCGCGCGTGGTTGCAGCCCGGGCGGCTGGCGGTGCCGGGCGCCGTGTCATGTTCATCATGGTCATTCCCGAACCTCGCTTGCGCCGGTCCGCTCGAGACACGCGCGCACCGCGGCCGCCCGGTCGGCGGCGCAGGTCACCCGGATGCCGGTCTTGTCGTTCGTGAAACGCAGGTCGGGCGCCGGCCGGCCGGTCAGGCGGGGCAGCCCGGACATCGCCAGGAACGCGATCATGCCGCTGACGGCGGCGAACAGGATCGTCATCTCGAACGCGATGACCACGAGCGGCGGAATCGAGATCAGCGGTTTGCCGCCGGTGATCATCGGCCAGTCCAGGATGGTGTAGATCGGAAAGGCGAACCCGGTCGCGCAGCCCAGCAGACCGCCGATGAGCACGAACATGCGCACCGGACTCGGCGAGTCGTCGAGCGCCTGCGCGATGGCGTGGTTCGGCACCGGCGAGTAGGCCAGCACGTCGCCGAGCCGCGCGTCGCGCACCGCCCGCGCGCCGGCGGCCGCCTGCGCGCCGTCGTCGAAGATGCCGAGAATCTCGATCTGCTCCGCCATCGGTCTCTACCCCGATTCAGCCGCCGCGCGCGGGCCGCTCTCGGGCGGGGCGGAGGCCAGCGACTCTTTCATTTCGGTAATCGATACCGCCGGAAAGTTCTTCACGAACAGCAGGAACAGGGTGAAGAACATCCCGAACGACCCCACGGTGATCGCCGCTTCCACCCAGGTGGGCTGATACACGTTCGCCCAGTTCGCCGGGTCGAAGTCATGCGACAGCGAGGTGACGATGATGACGTAGCGCTCGAGCCACATCCCGATGTTGACGAAGATCGAGATGACGAACAGCAGCGCCAGGTTGGTGCGGATCGCCTTGACGAAGAGCAGCAGCGGGATCAGCACGTTGCAGGTCAGCATCGTCCAACTGTAGCCCCGGTACTGCCCGAACGTCCGGTCGAGGAACGTGCCCTGCTCGAACGTGCTGCCGCTGTACCAGGCGATGAAGAACTCGGTCAGATAGGCGTAGCCGACGATGAGCGAGGTCATCAGCATCAGTTTCGAGAGATTCTCGAAGTGATGCACGGTGATATAGCGCTCGAGCCTGAAGATTCGCCGCATCGGCACCAGCAGCGTGATGACCATGGCCAGACCGGAGAAGATGGCGCCGGCCACGAAGTAGGGCGCGAAGATGGTGCTGTGCCAGCCCGGGAGGATCGACATCGCGAAGTCCCAGGACACGACACTGTGGACCGACACGACGAGCGGCGTGGCCAAAGCGGCGAAGAAGCCGTAGAGCGCCAGGTAGTGGCGCCATTGCCGGTTTGTTCCGAGCCAACCGAAGGCCAGCAGCTTGTAGATGGGCCGCCGCCAGTCCTTCACATGGTCTCGCGCCACCGCGATATCCGGCATCAGCCCGAGATACAGGAACATCGCGCTCACCGTCAGGTAGGTGCTGATCGCGAACACGTCCCAGATCAGCGGTGAATTGAAGTTCACCCAGAGATGGCGCTCGTTCGGATACGGAATCAGCCAGTAGAAGAGCCACGGCCGGCCGATGTGGATGATCGGGAACAGCCCCGCCGTGGCAATGGCGAAGACGGTCATCGCTTCGGCCGCGCGCGCGACCGCCGTACGCCAGCGCGCCCGGAACAGGAACAGGACCGCCGAAATCAGCGTGCCGGAATGCGCGATGCCGACCCAGAAGACGAAGTCGGTGATGTAGATGCCCCAGAAGATTGGATGCTCGTAGCCGGCCACCCCGAGGCCGGTCTGGGTCTGGTGGAGGAACGCGGCCAGACCGGTCGACGCCGCCCCCGCCGCCAGCAGCACGGACGCGTACCATAGCGGGCCCGGCGCACGGAGCGTACGCAGGATGTCGTCGCTGATCTTCGCGAAACTCATGCCTAGCCGTCGCGCGTCACTTTCTTCAGATACGTCACGGCCGGTCGCGTATTGAAGACGCCCAGCGCGTGATAGGCGCGGGCGTCGTGACCGAGCTGCGCCACGCGGCTGCCCGGGTCGTTCATGTCGCCGAAGACGATTGCCTGCGCCGGGCAGCTCTGGGCGCAAGCCGGCGAGACGTCGCCGTCACGCATTGGACGGTCTTCGTCCCGCGCCGTTTCCTTGCCGTCCTGGATGCGCTGCACGCAGAAACTGCACTTCTCCATGACGCCGGCGCTGCGCCCGGTCACGTCCGGGTTCAGTTGCAGGTGCAGCGGCGCGGCGAATTCCGGTGTGAACCAGTTGAAGCGGCGTACCTTGTACGGACAGTTGTTCGAGCAGTACCGGGTGCCCACGCAGCGGTTGTACACCTGGGCGTTCAGCCCTTCCGCCGTGTGGTAGGTGGCGAACACCGGACAGACCGTTTCGCACGGCGCATGGTCGCAGTGCTGGCACAGCATCGGCAGGAAGCGGTTGTCCGGTCCGTCGCCGCCGCCCGCCGGCTCTTCGAAGCGTTCGATCCGCAGCCACGCCATGGTGCGCCCGCGCCGCATGCTGTCGGCGCCCATCACCGGCGTGTTGTTCTCCGCGTAACAGGCGGCCACGCAGGCGTTGCACCCGTTGCAGGCATCGAGATCGATGGCCATGCCCCAGCGGTGGTCCGGATGCTCGTGGTCCGGGTACAGACTGAAGTGCGGCTCCTCGGGATGGACCGTGCCAGCGGCGAGGGCCGCCAGCGACACCGACTGCGCCAGATCCCGTCCATCCTGGTCGAAGGTGCGCTGCAGGCGCGGTATCGGCCGCGCGAGTTCGCGCGGGGTGAGCGCCACACCGGTGCCTGTCCAGCGCACGCCGCCCGCGTCGGTCTCCGGCAGGGGTGACAGCAGTGCGATCGGGTTCACACCCCGATCGGTGGCGTAACGACCGAAACTCGTGTGCCCCTGTCCGATGGCGATCGCGACCACCCCCTCGGCCAGATGCGGATTGAGGATGACGCTGGCGTCCACCTGTCCGTGGTCCGACTCGACGGAGACCATCTGGCCTTCCTCCGCCCCGATCGCGCTGGCCGTGTCCGGCGTCATCTCGATACCGGTGCCCCAGGTGGTCTTGAGCATCGGTTCCGGAATTTCCTGCAGCCAGGGTCGATTGGCGCTGCGCCCGTCGAAGAAGTGCAGCGAGGGATAGGTGATCAGCGTGAACGGGCGCTGGCGCCCGGCGGGGGTCAGGCTGCCCAGCAGATCCTGGTCGAAGATCGTCGCGGCGATCGCAACGGCGGCGGGCTCGACCGGCACGAACGTACCGCCGCGCCGCAGGGCGTCGGCCCAGTACTCCTCGAAATCGGGGGCCGCACTCACATCCTCGGCGCCGGGCTGCGGCTCCGGCAACGGCTGCCGCGCTTCCCATGCATCCCGCAGGAACCGGTAGAACCCCCCGCGGCGGGGGAAGTTCGACGCCGTGTCAGCGCCGAGCGCGCGGCCCACCTCGATCAGCAGGTCGCCGACATGCCGGGTGTCGAACACGGGCTGCATGGTCGGCTGCATCAGCCCGTGGACGCCGTGCCGCGGATTGCTGTCGCCCCAGCTTTCGAGTGCGTGGTGCGCCGGCAGCAGCAGATCGGCCAGGGCGGTCGTTTCGTCGGGCAGACTCGACAGGTTGACGACGAACGGCACCTGAGCCAGCGCACCCTGGAAATCGGCGGCGCCCGGCATGGTGAAGACCGGGTTGACGTCGTAGATGACGGCCAACTCGATGGCGCCCGCCCGCATCTCGCCGGCCAGGGTCTGCATGTCGGCGAAGCTGGCGGCGTCAACGGTCGACGCGGCGCCGAAATCGACCGTGGCGCCAAGGTTGCCCGCCACGTAGTTGAGCAGCGCGATCGCGGACTGGGTCGCGGTCGCGGTCGCGCCCGACACGCCGACGCCTCCTCCGACCGCCAGGGTGCGGCCCGGCCCCCGCGCCGGGTCGGAGAAATCGCGGGCCAGTTGCCGGATGACGCCGGCGGATACCCCGGTGTTCTCGGCCACGGCCGCGGGCGACGCCGCTGCGACCAGTTGCCCGATGCGGGGCACGAGTTCCTCGGGCACGCCCTGCGCCCGCCCCTCGCTGACGATCGTCTGCACCATCGCCGCCGCAATCAGCCCCTCGGTCTCCGGGGGCACGGCGTGCCAGACATCGGCGCTGGCGCCGGTCAGCGAGAGCCGCGGCTCGATCTGAACGAAGCGTGCCCTCTCGCCGCCACGGACCCGGCGCTGCCCGGCGTGGTCACGCGCATAGCCGACCGGTGATCCGAACGTTTCGAGGAAATCGGCGCCGAAGGAGACCAGCAGGTCCGCACGGGAGAAATCGTAGTGCGGCACCTCCGCCCGGCCGAACACCCGCTCGTTGGCCTCGCGGATTGCTTCATAGGCAAACGGCTCGTAGCGGATCCAGCGGGCGCCGCCCAACGCTTCGGTCCAGAGCGAGACCAGCGTGCCCAGCGTGCCGGTCAGCGGCGGCGTGATCACGGCCACCCGGTCGCCGCGGCCGGCGTCGCGCAACGCCTGCAGGCGGTCCACGAAGTCCTGCCGGGCGGTGTCCCAGGGCACGGCGTCGAGCACGCTCTGGCCGGCCGCCTCGTTCGTGACCCGCCGCCGCCGTGGCCCCTCGATGCGGTCCGGATTGTACAAACCCTGCAGCGACGCCTGACCGCGGATGCACAGGCCGCCGCGGTTGACCGGGTGCTCGGGGTTGCCCTCCACTTTGACCGCACGCCCCTCACGGGTGCGGACCAGGATGCCGCACCCCGCCGGACACTCGCCGCAGACGCTGGCATACCAGGTCGCGACACCGGGAATGACGTCCTCCGGGGGCACGACGAACGGAATGATTCGTTCCGGAGCAACCGGCGCGCAGGCAGAGATGGCCACCGCCGGCCCGGCGCTGCCGAGCATTTTCAGGAACGTCCGGCGCTCGACCACCTCGACGAGCGATGAGTTGTCCTGCTTCACGCCACCCCTTCCCCGGGTTGTGCTCGTGCCCCGTCGGTCTGCGCGCGTGCCCGCGCGGTCTGCGTCGTCATCGCCGCGCCTCAGTAGTGACAGACCAGACAGTCCCGGTTCGCCTCGCGTTCCTTGTGGCAGTCGACGCACCACCCCATGCTGAGCGACTCGACCTGCACCGCCGCCTCCATTGCCGCCACGTCGCCGTGGCAGTCCGCGCACCCGACGCCGGCCCTGATGTGCGGTTTGTGGGAGAACCTGACGTAGTCGGGGAGGTCGTGCACCCGCACCCACGGGATCGGCGCCGCGTTCTCCCAGAATTCGAGGACCTTCACGATCTCCGGCGCTTCGCTCAACACCGCCTCATGGCAGCCGGCGCAACGCTGGACGGACGGGATGCCGGCCACCGGACCCCGGCGCGCATAGGCGTGGCAGAACTGGCAGTCGAGGCCGACCTCCGTGACGTGATGGGCGTGGCTGAACGCGATCGGTTGCGCCGTCGGGTCGCCGACGGCGACAGACGCCTCGACGGCAGGCGGCTCCGGTTCCGCCTCGGGCGGCTGCGCCCCCGTCAAGGAGAGCGCGCCCGCGCCAAGAAAGACCACCAGCGCTGACAAGAGCACTATCTGCGCCGGTCGGACGTTCGTCGGGCGAACAGTCACCATGGGGTTCGTCGACTGTCAGCGTACGTTGACCGTTCCGCTCCGTGCTGGATTCTGCGGCCCGAATGATCGGAACACGGTATCAGGCGGGCGCCGCCGTCGCGCGCCGCCGTGCGGACAAGCCCCGCATGATACCGGACCTTGCGCCTCTCGCCAAACCCTGATTCTCGGCCGGCCCCGCACGGTAGTCGTTGACCGCGTCGCGACCGTCGGTTAAAGTGTGCCATCAAGCCGCGTCCGTTCGTGCAGGGCAGTGTGGAAGCGGCGGGGAGGACAGGAATCATGCGCACCGCAATCTACCAGCGATATTCACTGGCGCCGATGCTGCTGCTGGTGCTCGGCGTGGCCGCGGTGAGCGTCACGACGTCCGCCCGTCAGGGCGCATCGATGGCCGACGGTGTCATCGCCGGCACCGTGAGCAGCACCAACGGGCCGGAGGCCGGTGTCTGGGTCATCGCGGAAACGGACGAACTGGAAACGAAGTTCGCAAAGGTCGTGGTCACTGACGACCGTGGCCGCTTCGTGCTGCCCGAGATGCCCGAGGCGTCCTATAGCGTGTGGGTCCGCGGGTACGGTCTCGTCGACTCCGAGAAAGTCACGCTGGCACCGGACCGGGAAGATGTCGAGTTGCAGGCTGTCATCGCCCCGACCCCGCGCGACGCCGCGCAGTATTACCCGGGCAACTACTGGTACTCGCTGATCGAGCCCCCCCCTGCCAGCGAGTTCCCGGGCACCGGGAACGACGGCAACGGTATCAATCCCAGCATGCGCACCCAGTCGCATTGGGTCGACAACATGAAGCAGGGTTGCCAGTTGTGCCACCAGCTCGGCAACACGGCCACTCGCGTGGTCCAGCAGCGCGACCAGTTCGACTCGACAATCGCCGCCTGGGACCACCGCGTGCAGACCGGTCAGCGCGGCAATCAGATGAGCAACTCGATGAACCGGTTCGGGCGCGAACGGGCGCTGGAGATGTTCGCAGACTGGACCGACCGCGTCGCCGCGGGCGCCGTGCCCGAGGCGCCCCCCCGGCCGGCCGGTATCGAGCGCAACGTGGTGGTCACGCTGTGGGACTGGGGACAGGAAACCTCGTTCATCCATGACGAAATCGTGACCGACAAACGGAACCCGCGGATGAACGGCGACGGGCCGGTGTACGGCGTCTCGGCCGGACACGGCACCATCACCATGGTCGATCCGGTCGCCAACAACGCGACCGAGGTCACGATTCCGGTGCGGCCCGACCCCGAGATCATGCCGACCCGCTTTCCCGACGTCGTCACGCCATCCTATTACTGGGGCGATCAGGAACTGTGGGGCGTCAATTCGAACGAGCGCTCCGACCCGCACAACCCGATGATGGACCACAAGGGCCGGGTCTGGATGACGTCGACCATCCGGCCGTTCCAGAACTCCGACTGGTGCCGCGAGGGCTCGGCCAATCAATATGCGCAGTACTACCCGCTAGGCCGTACCGGTCGTCACGCGTCGTTCTACGATCCCGAGCGCGAGCGGTTCGTGCTGGTCGATACCTGCTTCGGCACGCATCACCTGCAGTTCGGTGAGGACGACGACAACACGCTGTGGTTCAGCGGCGACGGCAACGCGATCGGTTGGCTGAACACCCGGGTCTACGACGACACCGGCGACGAGCAGTTCTCGCAGGGTTGGTGCCCGACCGTGCTGGACACCAACGCCGACGGAGAGATCACCAAGCCGTGGAATGAGCCGAGAGCCGAGAACCCGGACCCAGCACTGGACACGCGCGTCGCCGGTTTCGGATACGGCATCATTGCCCACCCCAGCGACGGTTCAGTGTGGATCAGTCGAACCGGGCCGTTCCCGGGGGCGATTGTCCGTCTCGACCGCGGGGACAACCCGCCCGAGACATGCATTGCCGAGATGTATCAGCCGCCGTCCATCGAGAATACGGACCTTGATCCGATGAACACCGGATTCGCTCCGCGTGGCATCGATGTCGACCGCAACGGCGTGATCTGGGCTGCGCTCTCCGGCAGCAGCCACATGGCCAGTTTCGACCGCAGCAAGTGTGCGGTGACGAATGGTTCGACCGCGACCGGACAGCACTGCTCCGAGGGTTGGACGCTGTATCCGATGCCGGGCCCGCGGATGGCGAACGTTGAAGGCCGTGTGGGCGCCGATTTCCATTACTACAGTTGGGTCGACCAGTACAACACCCTCGGGCTGGGTGAGAACACGCCGATCGCCAACGGGTCGACGTCGGACTCGTTGCTCGCGCTCGACCCTGAGAGCGGCGAATGGGTCGTGCTTCGTGTGCCGTATCCGATGGCGTTCTACTCGCGTGGCCTCGACGGCCGCATCGATGATCCGGACGCCGGCTGGAAGGGCCGCGGTCTCTGGGCCAACTACGGGTCGAACTACGTTTGGCACACGGAAGGCGGGAAGGGCACGAAGAGCAAGATTGTGCACTTCCAGCTCCGTCCCGACCCGCTGGCGCGGTAAGGCGCGGAGTTCGATACACGCTGAATAGCCGGAGAGGCGCCGGAGACCATGGTTTCCGGCGCCTCTTTTTTTGGGGTGCGCCGGCCGGCGGGCTGGTCGAGGGCTGGGGGCTATCGTGGCGTGTCCAGCAGCGCCAATCGGGTGCGCCCCGCCGGGACGTCGACGTCGCCGAGATGGAGTTCGGTGGCGCCCTGCCGGGCGACGATGTCGTAGCGGCCGGCCGGCAGAATGAACAGGTGGCGTTGCGCGCCGTGCACCGGTTCGAAGCCGGCGCGTCCGAGAGCGCCGTCCAGGAAGGCGCTGACATGCCAGCGCTGCTCTGGCGCCTCCCTTTCGGCGGGCGGCCGGACGAGCAGGGCGCCAAAGCTGGACTGCACGTTGACGATTTCCAGATGGTACGGTCCGTCGTCGGGATACCGGAGCACCGGCAGGTGCCGCACCCGGTCGATCGTGACGGCGCCTGTCGCGTCGCGCCATGAAACCTGCACATCGTAGAACCCGGGTGCAACCTCGAGATGATGGCCGCTGTCGTCATGACCGTCTGGGGCGTGGACCGTATCCCGCTCCCCGGTGGGGTACACCGCCACGTCGCACTCGCCGGTGATGTCCTGCGGTCCGTCGAACACCCGCACGACCAGGTCGACCGGTCCGCTGGTCTGGGCGGTGCTCTGGCCGGCGCCGAACAGGCAGACCGTCAGGATGCACATGCGTGAGCGCGCGATGGTCATGACCAGGGGACGATGGTACAGGAGACTCCCGTGGGCCCGCCAGCGGCGGCGGGGACCTGTTGTGGTCGCGTCAACGTCCAAGTGAGAGAGAGGCTTTGAGCGGTCGAATGATGGAGGTGTTCCTGCTGCCTGTGGGCGAGACGCGGTACGAACTCTATTACGAGCCGGCCGGGCGTACGCCGCAGCAACGCGGCGGTGTCGCCGGCCGCATCTTCCGCCGTGTGCGCGAAATCATTGCCGCCGAGCAGGGGCCCCGTGGCGAGCGGCGCACGGCGCCGGACGACGCTGGTCGCGGGCCGGCAGGGTGGACCGCGCGGGTCCGTGGGGAATTGGCACGCGGCATCGCCGAGTGGCTCGCCGAGCAGCGTCTTCTCTGGCACCTCCGTCACCAGGTCCGGGCGACCCTGGTGTTTCCGGACGACCTCGACGCCGCGAGGGCCCGATCCGTCATGAGCACCGCGCTGCGCCGCGATCTCGATCGCCATCGCTTGTGGATGGTGATCGACGGTCTCGCTGTCGTCGTCTTCGGTCCGCTGCTCTTCCTCATACCTGGACCGAACCTGATTTCCTGGTATTTCGCCGCAAAGATGGCAGGCCACTGGCTGGCGTTCCGGGGGGGGCGTCAGGGACTGTCGCGTGTGGCCTGGTCGACCCGTGCGAGCGACGCGCTCACGGCGGTGCGGGAAGCGCGCCGGTTGCCGCGCGTCGAGCGGCGGCGCCGGTTGCGCGCCATCGCGCAGGAACTCAAACTCAAGAAGCTCGTGACGTTCCTCGAGCGCACCGCCGCCGAGTGAGCGCCGGCCGCCGCCGGCCCGCCTCCAGAGATCGGCGGCGCCGCCGGAACAGCCGAATCGGTCGGCCCAGCGTGCTATACTCCAGCAGTTTGAAGCTCTGCGACGTGGCGGTGGAACTCGAGTGCCGGCTCGACGGCGATGGCGACATAGATGTCAGCCGGGTCGCCGGGCTTGATGTCGCACAGTCGGGCGACCTCACGTTCTTCGCCAATCCCCGTTACATCAGCGCGTTGCGTACGACCCGAGCCGCGGCGGTCATCCTGGCCGACGACGCCGAGGCGGCGCCTTGCCCGATGCTGCGCACCGAGACGCCGTATCTGGCGTTCGCCCGGGCGGTGGCGCTGTTCGCCGACGAGATCCGTCCACAGCCGGGTATCGACCCGTCGAGCCAGGTGGCCGGCGATGCGCGCCTGGGGGAGGGGGTCTCGATCGGACCGTTCGTGTCGGTGGGCGCCGGCGCATCGGTGGGGCCGGGAACGGTCATTTATCCGAACGTGTGTATCGGTCCCGGGGTCGTCATCGGCGCCGACTGCGTGATCCACTCGCAGGTCGCGGTGCGGGAGCGCGTCGTGATCGGCGACCGGGTGGTGCTGCAGAACGCCGCGGTCATCGGCAGCGACGGCTACGGATTCGCCCGGCGACCGGATGGGACCCACGAAAAGATTCCGCAGGTCGGCGATGTCGTCATCGAGGACGACGTGGAGATTGGCGCACATGTCGCCATCGACCGCCCGGCGGTCGGAGAAACCAGGATCCGGACCGGCGCCAAGATCGACAATCTGGTGCAGATTGGACACGGTGTGCGCATCGGGCGGCACGCGTTGCTGGCGGCGCAGGTCGGCATCGCCGGCAGCACCACCATCGAGGACGGCGTCGTCCTGGCGGGACAGGTGGGCGTGAACGGCCACGTGACCGTCGGCGAGGGCACCCGCGCCACCGGGCAGACGGGCATCACCAATTCCGTGCCGGCCGGGTCGTTCATCTCGGGTCTGCCGGCGATCGATAGCCGCATCTGGCGGAAGGCCGCGGCGTCGTTTCAGACGCTGCCCGAGCTGCGACGACGGCTCGCCGACCTCGAACGCCGGGTCGCCCGGCTCACTGGCGATACCGGCAACGGCGGTCGGGACACCGATACGGACGGCGGGGACAGCTAGCTCCGGTCTTTCCCTGGCGCCAGGCGACCGCCGGTACCCTGCTATGCCATAATTCGCTGATGCGTTGCATGATGCCTTCCGTCCCCGGCCGCCTCTGCGCGGCCGTCCTGTCGGCGGCGATCGGCGCGGTGGTCGCCTCGACGACGGTCGAGACCGCGGTCCGGCCACCGAAGTTCGACTATCAACTGCACACGCTCGACAATGGCCTGACCGTCATATTGTCGGAGGATCGCTCGACGCCGATCGTGCATCTCCAGTTGGTGTATCACGTCGGCTCTAAGAACGAGCGCGAGGGGCGCACCGGGTTCGCGCATCTCTTCGAGCACATGATGTTCAAGGGGTCGCGCAACGTGCCGCCCGACTCGCATCTGACGTTCATTTCCCGGGTCGGCGGCGACGGCAACGCCTACACGACCGAAGACGAGACGACCTTCGTCGAGACCGTGCCGGCGCAATATCTGCCGCTCGTCCTGTGGCTCGAAGCCGATCGCATGGCGACGTTGCGGATCGACCGCCAGACATTCGAGGCGGAACGGCAGGTCGTCAAGGAGGAGCGGCGCTGGCGCTACGAGGACACTCCGTTCGGACTGCTCACCGAGATCCTGTACGACCAGGCGTACTCGGTGCACCCCTACAAGCACACCGCGATCGGCAGTATGGAGGATCTGGAGGCGGCGTCCATCGATGACGTCCGGGATTTCTTCGAGACGTACTATGTGCCGGAGAACGCCACGCTGGTGCTGGTCGGCGATTTCGAGTCGGACGAGGCGCTGGCGCTGGTCAGGCAGTACTTTGACCGGGTGCCGAAGGCCAGGCGTCCGGTACCGCGGGACATCCCCCGTGAACCGCCGCTGACCGGCGAGCGGCGGATGTCGCTGACGGCGACCCAGAACTGGCCGCTGCCGGTGGTCGTCGTTGCGCATCACATCACCTACGACGGGCATCCTGACGCCTACCCGCTGCACATCGCCGCGAAAGTGCTGTCTGATGGCCAGAGTTCGCGCATTTTCCGCCGTCTGGTCTACGACGAACAGATCTCCGTCTCCGCGTCCGGCGCCGGAACCATCATCGAGGACCCGAATCTGTTCTACGCCGTCTCGCTCGTGCAGCCGGGCCGCGCGCCGGCAGAGTCCGAGGCGGCGCTGATCGAGGAGTTCGAGCGGTTGAAAACAGAGCTCATCAGCACGGATGAGCTGCAGCGCGCCAAGAATCAGTTCGCGCGCGACTACGTGTTCACGCGGGCCACCGTCGAGCAGAAAGCCCGCCATCTGTCGCACGCGGCGGTGATTCACGACGACATCACCACCGCCGATGCCGAGTTCGACATATTCATGAACATAACCAAGGAGGATGTGCGACGGGTCGCGCAGACCTATTTCACCGAGCAGAACCGGCTGGTGCTCACTATCCAGCCGCCGGCGCCGCGGGGCCGTTCGTTTCTGCGACCGGGAGACGACGAATGATCCGCCGCTGCGTCCACGGGGTGCTGGTGCTGGCGTGCCTGTTCGCTGGCGTGGCGGCCGGTGCGGCCCAGCAACCGGTCGACTGGCCGCGTGAGAGTCCGCCGCCTCCCTTGCCCGCGCGGCAGGTGACCTTCCCGCCATACGAGATCCGCACGCTGTCCAACGGCCTGCAGGTCGTCGTGGTGATGCATCACGAGCAACCGGCGGTGAATCTGCGGCTGTTGATCGGCGCCGGCGCCGTCTCCGATCCCACCGGCAAGAAAGGGGTCGCGGCGCTGGCGGCGCAACTGCTCGATCAGGGCACGACGCGCCGATCCGCCACCGACATCGCCGGCGCGATCGACTATGTCGGCGGTCTGCTCAGCGTGGGCGCAGGCACCGACCTGAGCTTCGTCAACGTGCTGGTCATGCGTGACAGCTTCGAGTTCGGGGCCGACCTGCTGGCCGAGATCGCGCGGGAGCCGGCGTTCGACCCGGCCGAGATCGAGCGGCAGCGGCAGCAGGTGCTGTCCGGCATCCAGGTCAGCCTCGACGATCCGGAGTATCTGGCGAGTGTCGTGTTCGGTCGTCTGGTCTACGGCCGTCACCAGTACGGCATGCCCCACAACGGCACTGCCGGCTCTGTCCTGAGCATCACGCGTGACGATCTTCGGGCGTTTCACGAGGCGCACTATGCGCCGAACAACGCGTTTCTCGCGATCGTGGGCGATGTCGAGGCAGAGCCGGCGTTCGCGTTGGCCGAACGGGTCTTCGGCGATTGGGCGCGGCGGACGCTGCCATCCCCGCCGAGCGTCGATCTGCCGGCGCCGGAGCGCCGCGTCGTGGTGGTCGACAAGCCGGGCTCCGCTCAGACGGCGATCAGGGTGGGCCACCTCGCGCTTGCGCGCACCAGTCCCGACCATCTCGCGTTCGATGTGGCGCTGAAGATCCTGGGGGGGGAAGGCGGCAACCGGCTCGGGAGCGTGCTGCGCACCGAACGGTCGCTGACGTATGCCGCCTCGGCCGATGTCGCCAGCCGGCGGTTCGGGGGCGACTTCATGGCCAAGGCGGACACGCGGTCGGACGCGACCGCAGAAGTCCTGCAGCTCATGGTGGGGGAGGTGGCCCGGATGCAGCGGGAACGGGTGAGCCGCCGCGAGCTCGAGAATGCCCAGGCGTATCTGGCAGGCAGCTTCCCGTTGACGATCGAGGCGCCCAACGCCATTGCCGCGCAGGTCCTGGAGTCGTTGCTCTACGGTCTCGACCTCGACGATCTGCCGGTCTATCCGAACTTGATCAACGGGGTGACCGTCGAAGAGATTCAGCGGGTGTCGCGCACCTATCTGCAACCGGAACAGCTTTCGATCGTGCTCGTGGGCGAAGCCGCGGCGTTCATCGACGATGTGGCCGACGCAGGGTTCGACGACATCGACGTGGTGTCGATCGACGAGCTCGAGCAGTTTCTCCAGGCGGCGGACGCGCCGCGCTCCCAGCCGGCTCGCTGACCCGATTCTGCCGCAATCTATCGGACGCCGCATGCCGGCCGCGACCAAGGTGATGCTCTCATGCGGTGAGCCGTCGGGCGACCTGTACGCCGGTGCGCTGACCGCCGAGATCCGCAAGCTGGCTCCGGCGGCCGAGGTGTTCGGCCTGGGGGGCGAACGTCTCGTTGCGGCGGGTGGGCGCCTGCTCGCCGATTTCGAAGGGCTGGCGGTGACCGGGTTGGCGGAGGTGCTGCCGGCGCTGCCGCGGCATTGGGCCGTCTATCGGCGCCTGCTGGCCGCCGCCCGGGCTGAACGCCCGGATGTGTTCGTGGCCATCGATTATTCGGGCTTCAATTTCTGGATTGGCCGCGCTGTTGCGGCGCTGGGGATTCCGGTGGTCTACTACATCAGTCCCCAGGTCTGGGCCTGGCGCCGCCACCGGCTCAGGACGATGCGTCGGTTCGTGACCAGGGCGCTGGTGATTTTTCCCTTCGAGGAAGCGTTGTATCGCGAGGCCGGAATCCCGGTGACCTTTGTCGGGCATCCGCTGATCGATCTGGCGACGCCACGCCTCGGTCGCGACGCGTTTCGGCAGGCACACGGCATGGATCCGGACGCGCCGGCGGTGGCGCTGCTGCCGGGCAGCCGCCCCAGCGAGCTGCGCATGATTCTGCCGGATCTGGTCGTCGCGGCCGAGCGTGTGGTCAGGGAGGTCCCGTCGGTGCAGTTCGTCGTCGCCCGTGCCCCCGGTCTGCCCGACGCGCTGTTCGAGCCGCTCGCGTCGCTCGCCGGCGGGTCGTCCGCGCGGCTGCGGGTCGTCGAGGCCCAGACGGACAATGTACTCGCGGCGGCAGACGTGGTCCTGACGGCGTCCGGCACCGCGACCATTCAGAGCGCGATACACGAGCGGCCCATGGTCGTCGTCTATCGGTTGTCGCCCCTGACCTATCGGATGGGGCGCAGGTTCGTGCGGATCGAGGCCTTCGGCATGGTCAATCTGGTGGCCGGACGGAAGATCGTGCCCGAGTACCTCCAGGAGGCGTTCACCCCGGACGCCGTCGCGGCTGCCGCGCTGCGATTCCTGACTGACGAGGATCATGCGGAACGGACGCGGCAGAGCCTGCGCGCAGTCCGCGCGGCTTTGGGCGGCGCCGGTGCCAGCCGCCGCGCGGCGCAGGCGGTGCTGGCCCTGGCCGGTGATGCCGACCAACAGCGCGCGCCGGCGTCGTAACATGGGAGAGGGAAGGATGAGGGACGTTCGTGCGGTCTGTGCGCTCTGGCTGCTGCTGGCGGGCGGCAGTCTCGTCGCCCAGACGAATACCGGTGAGATCAGCGGTGTCGTGCTCGACGCCAGCGGCGGGGTGTTGCCCGGCGCAACGGTTACGGCGACCCATCCGGCCAGCGGGCGGACGATCGAGCGCGTCACCGACGCGGAGGGCCGGTTCTTTCTCCCGGGGCTGTCGACCGGCCAGTGGGAGGTGACGGCCGGGTTGCCCGGCTTTCAGCGCGAAACACAGACCGGCATCGCCCTCGAGATCGGCCGTTCGCTGCACATCGAGTTCGAGCTCACCCTCGGCGCAGTGAGCGAGGAGGTCACCGTCGCGGTCGAAACGCCGCTGCTGCAGGTGACGACCGCGGAGATCAGCGACGTCATCGAGACCCGCGAAGTGGAGCAGATGCCGCTCAACGGGCGGCAGTTTCTCCAGCTTGCCCAACTGACCGACGCGGTGGTGATCCCGCCCGGCGGGACTCGGGGCGGGGCGCTGCAACAGGCGGGACCGCTGCCGAACGTGGGGGGCCAGCGCGCGGGGCACAACATCTACCTGCTCGACGGGTTCAAGGTGACCGACGAGCTGTTCAACAACCTGGTCGTCAACCCGTCGGTCGACTCCATCCAGGAGTTCAAGATCCTGAAGTCGATGTATCCGCCCGAATTCGGCGGGAAAGCGTCGGCACTGATCAACGTGGCCACCAAGGCCGGCAGCAACAGCCTGCACGGCAGTCTCTTCGAATTCGTCCGCGACGAACGCTTCGATGCGCGGAACTACTTCGATGACCCGGCCCTGCCGGTCCCGCCGCTCGACCAGCAGCAGTACGGCGGGTCGCTCGGCGGACCCCTCGTCCGCGATCGGACGTTCTTTTTCCTCAGCTACGAGCGGCAGGACACGCGGCGGTCCGTGACCCGGACTTTCTCCGTGCCGGACGCGGCGGCGCGCGGCGGCGATTTCGCGGGCTGGGATGCAGTCTGTGACCCGCGCACGATCGACCCGCGCACCGGCGGCTGCACGCCGTTCCCTGGCAATCGGATTCCGGCCGGCCGACTCGACCCGATCGCGCAGGCGTTTCTCTCGAACGTCTCGTTGCCGAGCGGGCCGGGGCAGTTGCAGAACCTGACGGCGGTGGAGCCGCAGGACAAGGACGTGCATCAGTTCAGCGTGCGGATCGACCACCGGCTGACCGATACCGACCAGGTGTTCGTCCGCTTCAGCACCTTCGACGCCGACGAGATCCAGCCCTTCGGCACCAGCGTGCAGCAGGAAGCGCTCGTGCCAGGGTTCGGGCGGACCCTCGATACGACGACACGCAACCTCGGCATCAGCCATACCCGCACGTTCGGTCTCAACCGGCTCAACGAGGTCCGCTTCGGCTACCTGTCGGTCGACGGCGGACAGCGCAGCCTGAACGCCGGGGTCGATTTCGCCGGCCAGGTCGGCCTGCGGGGCGTCACCGCCGATCCCCGTGACGCCGGGTTCCCGCAGGTCTCGACGGCGGGCTTGTTCAGCACCATGGGCGACCCCACCACCTTCATCACGAGAGCGAACGAGCACTTCGAGCTCTACGACAACTTCCTGATCGACCGGGGCGATCACCGCCTGAAATTCGGCGGCTATCTGTTCCATCTTCGCTTCCGGCCGGTCAACGCCGACACGGCGCGCGGCGCGTTCACCTACACCGGGCAGTGGACCGGCAACGCGCTGGCCGATTTCCTGCTCGGGTACCCGACGTCGGCGCGATCCGGTCTGGGCAGCGGGCGCGAGGACGCGCGCACGACCTGGCTGCATCTCTACGCCCAGGACGATTGGCGCGCCCGATCCAACCTCACGATCAATTACGGGCTGCGCTACGAGTTCAACTCGCACATGAAGGACGTCGACAACCGTCTGTCGTCGATCGACCTGTCCGTGCCGGGCGGCCGGTACGTGGTGGCCAGTGACGACGCCGGCCGCATCTCGTCCGAGGCGCAGGCGCTGCTGCCGCTGCTGCCGATGCCCTGGGTCACCTCCGCCGAGGCGGGCTGGGAGCGCAGTCTGCTTGAACCGAGCCGGCTGCGGCTGGCGCCCCGGTTCGGGCTCGCCCTGTCGCTCGGCGAGGATCGCCCGGCCGTGATCCGCGGCGGCTATGGCGTGTTCCTCAATCAGTGGGCCTACAGCGTCCAGACGGCGTTTACGCGCAATCTGCCGTTCTTCTTCCTGAAACAGGTCGATGCGCCGTCCGACCAGTTGATCCCGACGTTGCAGACCCGCGACATGCTCGCCAGCAACGCCACCGGCAGCATCGGCGGCGCGATCATGGATAACGACTATCAGGTCGAGTACACGCAGACCTGGAGCGCTGGATTGCAAGTGGAAGCGCTGCCGCGGACGATGTTCGAGGTGTCGTACATGGGGTCGTACACAATCGGCGCCGACAACTCGACCATCCGCAACGTGCCCGAGCCGGGGCCGGGATCGATCACCGCCCGCAGACCGATTCCCGCGCTGGGTGCGGTGCGCGCCATCCGCTTCGACGGCACATCGATATACCATGCGCTGACGTTCAAGGCCGAGCGCCGCTTCAACGGGAGCTTCTCGTTCAATACCGCCTACACGTTGTCGCAGTCCAGGGACGACGCGTCGAGCCCGGGCGCCACCGCATTCGAGGCGAATGTGCCACAGGACGTGCGCAATATCTTCCCGGGCGAGGTGGCGCTGTCCAGCTTTGACCATCGTCATCAGTTCGTGGCCAGCGGCAGCTACCAGTTTCCCTTCTTCGCCGGCGCCGGTGGCGCGGCGCAGACGCTGGGTGCCGGCTGGCGGGTGAACACCATCGTCACGGTGCAGTCGGGGGCGCCGTTCACGGTCAATCTCGGGCAGGACCGCGCGAACATCGGGTCGGGGCCGGCCCAACGCCCCGATCAGATCGGCGACCCGGCGCTCCCGGCGAGTCGGCGATCGGCGGAGCAGTGGTTCAACACCGCCGCCTTTGCGTTGCCGGCGCCGTTCACGTTCGGCAGCGCCCCGCGGAACAGCGTGTTCGCGCCCGGGCTGGCGATGGTGGATCTGTCCCTGCAGAAGGACTGGCCGATCGGCCGCGACGGGCGCCTGGAGTTCCGCTGGGAAATCTTCAACCTCCTGAACCGCACCAACTTCGACGTCCCCAACCGCATCTTCGGCACGCCCAACTTCGGCCGCATCTTCAGCGCCCTGAACGCGCGAGAGATGCAGTTCGGCGTGCGCTACCGTTTCTGAGCAATCCGCCCGATGTCGTCATGCTGACAGCCGATGGGGTGAAGGCCCGCGCCCGGGAGATCGGGTTCGACTTGTGCGGTATCGCACCGGCCGAGGCGCTGCCACGGCTGCGGTTCCTGCCCGAGTGGCTGGGACAGGGGAACGCCGGCGAGATGGCCTACATGACCCGCACCGCCGAGCGTCGGGCGGATGTCCGCGCGGTGCTGCCGTCCGCCCGCGCGGTGGTCGTGCTGGGGACGCTGTACAACACCGCACATCCCTACTCCACGGAGGTCTCGAATGCCGGTGCGGCCGTGATCTCACGCTACGCCTGGGGCGACGACTACCATGACGTGCTGGGAACCCGGACCGAGGCGTTGCGGACCTGGATGACACAGACCGAGCCCGGGGTCGAGACACGGGCGTATGTCGACACCGGACCGGTGCAGGAGAAAGTCTACGCCGAACGCGCGGGGCTCGGGTGGATCGGCAAGAACACCTGTCTCATCCATCCGAACCTGGGGTCCTGGCTCTTTCTGTCGGAGATTCTGTGCAGCGCGGCGCTCGCCGCCGACGCCCCCGGGTTCGACCAGTGCGGCACATGCACGCTGTGTCTCGACGCGTGCCCGACCGGCGCATTCCCCGAACCGGGCGTCCTCGACGCCACCCGCTGTCTGTCGTATCTGACCATCGAGACGAAGGGGGTCATCCCCGCGGCCGACCGTCCGGGGCTCGGGGGGCACGTCTACGGGTGCGACGTCTGTCAGGAGGTGTGCCCGTTCAACGGCGCGGCGCCGGTCAGCGACGACCCGGCGTGGCAGCCGCGCGCCGCGTTCGACCAGCCGACGCTGGCTGCGCTGTGGCGCCGGTCGGATGCCGATCTGCGGGCCGCGATTCGCCGTGGGGCAATGACCAGGGTGCGCGTGACACGGCTGCGCCGCAACCTCGCGGTGGCGATGGGCAACAGCGGCGCCCCGGAAGCGGCCGCAGCGCTCGACCAGGATGCGGTCGAGCGACGTCCGGAGGCCGAGTCGGTGCGCGATCCACTGGTGGCCGAGCATGTCGCCTGGGCTCGCACCCGTCTGGCAGCCCGTGGGGACGACGCGCCGCCCAACCTGCTAGAATCGACGGAAGGACGATGACGAAGGTGGGAAGCGGGACGTCGCTGGCGCCAACCCTGCTGCTGTCGATGCCGCAGCTCTGCGACTCGAACTTCAAGCAGACGGTGGTGCTGCTGTGCGAGCACACGAAGGACAGCGCGTTCGGACTGGTTTTGAACCGCCAGACGGACACGCCGGCCTCGGCGGTCGTGCGGCTGAGCCCGCCGGTCGACCTGAAAGAGGACAACGGCCTGCAGCTTTGGATCGGCGGGCCCGTCGAGCCGGAGCGGGGCTGGATTCTGATGGGCCAGGAGCCGACGGACGCCGAGTCGGTTCAAGTCTGCGAAGGGTTGTATCTGTCGACCTCCCCCCACCTGCTCCGAAGGCTGCTCGTCGACCGCTCTCCGGCCCGGATCCGGCTGCTGACCGGCTACGCGGGCTGGGGCGCCGGGCAACTGGACGCCGAACTCTCATCGTCGTCGTGGCTCATCTCCGATATCGCGCTGGATCTGATTTTCGACACCAACCCCGCCTTGATGTGGGAGACGGCGATTCGCCGCCTCGGCGCCGAGCCCTCGATGTTGCAGATGGGCCGCGGCGTACACTAGCAGCGCGTCCGGTGGCGCAACGCGGGCTCCTGTTCGCGATCAGTCCGCCAGACTGAAGGTGTAGACGACGTTGCCGGCGGCGATGGTGACGTACTGCGTGCCGTCGACCGCGAAGCTCATCGGGGCGGCGTGCACCTGCCGGCCGACGGCGATGTGCCAGAGTTCTTCGCCGCTGGCGGCGTCGAGCGCGAAGAAGTAGCCGTCGACACTGCCGCTGAAGACGAGGCCGCCCGCCGTCGACAGGATGCCGGCCGTCGAGCGCGGCTGGATCACGTATTCCCACCGCCGGTCGCCGGTGCGCGGGTCGATCGCCCGGATGGCGCTGGTCGAGTTGTCCGTCGGACCGGTCGACTGCGACCCGCCGCCGAGGAAGATCTCTCCCTCCTTGTATTCGTCGTCACGAATGAAGAAGCTCGCTTCGCTGTCGTGCGCCTGGACGTAGAACAGCTCCGTCTGCGGGCTGTAGCTCGGCGAGAACCAGTTGGTGCCGCCGCCCACGGCCGGCGACACGACGGTACCCTCGACGGTAGGAAAGGTGTCGGGCACCCGGATCGGCCGGCCGGTCGAGTCGAGGCCCTCGGCCCAGGTCTGGCGGGCGAACGGCTCGCCCACCAGGAACTCGCCGGTCTCCCGGTCGAGCGTGTAGAAGAACGCGTTCCGATTGGCCCACATCATCACCTTCCGGATGCCGCCGTTCCATTCCAGATCTCCGAGAATCGGTACCTGGATGGCGTCCCAGTCGTGCACGTCGTGCGGCGTGAACTGGAAATACCACTGCATCTCGCCGGTGTTTGCGTTGAGCGCCAGCGCCGAATCCGCATACAGGTTGTCGCCCATGCGCACGTCGCCGTTCCAGTCGGGGCCCGGGTTGCCGGTGCCCCAGTAGACGAGATCCAGATCCGGGTCATAGGCGCCGGTGATCCAGGTCGGCGATCCGCCGGTGCGCCACGAGTCGCCGGCCCATGTCTGATTGTCCGGATGGTCCGGGCCGGGAATGGTGTTGGTGCGCCACTCGAGCTCACCGGTGGCCGCGTCATACGAGTCGAGGAACCCCCGGATGCCATACTCGCCGCCGGCGATGCCGGTCACGACCTGGTCCTTGACGATCAGCGGCGCCGCGGTCTTGCTGTAGCCGGCCGCATGGTCGGCCACTTCCCGGTTCCACATCAGGTTGCCGGTGCGGGCGTCGATGGCGACCAGATGGGCGTCGAGCGTGCTCATGTAGAGTGTCTCGTCGAGGATGGCGACGCCGCGGTTGTTGCGGCCGCAGCAGATCTTGAGGTCATCTGGCAGCTCGTGGTCGTAGCGCCAGAACTGCCGCCCGGTCGCGGCGTCGACCGCGACCACGTTGCTCGGCGCCTCGGTGATGAACATGATGCCGTCGACCACCAGTGGCGTCGTCTCGGCGCGATCGAGTTGCGGGATCTGGTAGGCCCACTTGAACTGCAAGTCAGAGACGTTGCCGGTGGTGATCTGATCGAGACCGCTGAAGCGCTGGCTGTCGAGTGTGCCCGAGTACATCAGCCAGTTCTGCGGTTCGTCGGCGGCGTTGAGCAGCCGCTCCCAGGTCACCGGCCGGAACGACGGGGCGCCGTCCTGGCCTGCGGCGGACAGCGGCGCCGCCGCCAGGAATCCGATCAGGACCAGGCTGGCGGTCATGGCGAATCGCTGCATCTCGAATCTCCGATCTCTGATTTCACGTCCGGCCAGCGGCGAACCAGTCGACCGCCATCCGGGGTGCGGCGTTGCCACGGTCATCCGGGGCGCCCGTGTCATCGCCGGGGCCCGCGAACGGGTATCATCAGACGAGTGGCCGCGCATGAGGAAACACGGTACTCGAAGCGGGCCCGGAACGGAAGAGACAGAATCAGGAGGCACCATGGCAACGGGATCGGCCGCAGGCACGGACAGCAGGCAGGAGCTGATTGACGGACTCAACGAAGACCTCAACCTCGAACTCGAGGCGGTGCTGCGATATCTGTATCACTCGGCGTCGGCCACCGGTCTCCTCGGACACGAGTTGCGCGAGGAGTTGAAGTCGGACATCGTCGGCGAGGTGAATCACGCCGTGTTCCTGGCCGACAAGATCACCGCCCTGGGCGGCGAACTCGACATCAGGCCGGCGATGCCGAAGAAAGTGCGGACCGCGAAGGAAATGATGCAGATTGACATCGCGGCCGAGCGGCAGGTGATCGAGCACTACACCCGGCGGATCGAACAGGCCGAGGCGTTCGGCGACAAGGGTCTGGTCATCCGGCTCGAGGACATGCTGGCCGAAGAGACCGATCACGCCGAGGAACTCGAGCGTCTCGGGCGGTAGCGAACTGACAGCCAGCGACTCAACGGTCGCCGGACAGGCGGCTGGTTGACCGCAGGGCGCGGTGCGCGCTGGACGTGCGCCGCTGCTCCTGCAGACGGGCCAGGTCGTCCCGCCGTTGTTGCAGCAGCGCTCCCTCGCGTTTGAGCCCACGGTAGTGCTCGACCCGCCGCGTCGCCAGCGTGCCGCGTTCGGCCGCGGCGCGTACCGCGCAGCCCGGTTCCCGGTCGTGCCCGCAGTCGCGGAAGCGGCAGTCGGTCGCCAGGGTCTCGATGTCGTCAAACGTCTCGTCCAGCGACTCGGCGCTGTCCCAGAGCTGCAGTTCGCGCATGCCGGGGGTGTCGATGAGCAATGCCCCGGCCGGCATGACGATGAGTTCTCGCTGTGTCGTGGTGTGACGTCCGCGGCCGTCGCGTGATCGGATGGCGCGGGTGCGCTGGCGGTCGGCGCCGAGCAGGCGGTTGATGATGGTCGACTTGCCGACACCGGACGAGCCGAGCAGCGCGACCGTGCGGCCCGCTGCGAGGTGGGACTGCAGCGCATCGAGCCCGATGTTCCGCTGGCAACTGACGAGGTGAATCGGCACACCGGGCGCCGCCGCCGCGGTGGCGGCGCGGGCCGCCTCGGGATCGGGGCAGACGTCCGCCTTGTTCAGCACGATGACGGCCTCGGCGCCGCTCTCCCGAATGGCGACGAGGTAGCGCTCGATGCGCGGCACGTTGAAATCGTTATCGAGTCCGCACACCAGGAACACGGTGTCGATGTTGGCCGCCACGATCTGCCGTCTGGTGGGTTCGCCCGCCGCCTTGCGGGAAAACGTGGTCCGGCGCGGCAGCACTGCTTCGATGGTGGCCTTCCGTTCCGTCAGACTCGGTCTCATCGCCACCCAGTCGCCCACCACCGGGATCGCGTCGGGGCTGCCGGACTGGTGGCGGTGGCGGCCCGACACCTCGGCCAGCACCTCGCCATCCACGCCCAGCAGTTGATACAGATAGTTGTGGGCCACGGTCACCCGGGCCGGGTGCAGGCCGTCGCGTGCATGCGGTTCGAACCGCTCGGCGAACCAGGCGTTCCAGCCAAGCGTTGCGAGATCGATCTGATCGGGGTCTTCTGCGGGCGTGCGATGTCGCGGAGGCGTCCGCGTGCGCCCGTTCCTGGCAGCTCGTGGCGAAAGCCCCGCTGCATTCGACCGGCCATGCGGTCGCAAATTTCCCAATTTGCTCCCTGTCCCGTCTGAACTGCGTTGCTCCTCGGTCACAAATGCCCCAATTTGCTCCCTCGTCGCGCCTTGTCAGCCGGGCGCCTGACCGGTCTCGGTGCGACGCGGGGTTTCACCACGGACTGCTAGTCACTCGCGGGGTTCGCCGGTATGGCGCGTCACGCTCGTCACGCTGCCCATCAGAAACTGCAGCCTGACGCGGTCGCCCGGCTTGAGCCCGTGGTCGACCGCCTCGGGGCCCACCCGGGCCACGCGCACCTGGCCATCCGGATAGTCGGGGTCGCTGAAGGACAGGTCCCAGGAGATCTGACCGTGGATACTGATGGGCTGCACTTTCCGCAAGATGGCGGCGCGGCTGCCTTTGAGCATGCAGACATCTTACCTTACCGCAGAGGGTGTCCCCGTATCGGCCGTCACAGCGGCAACGTTGCGTTCGTGGGCTCGCCGCCGGTGTCATCGTCCCCGCACAGGTTGTGCAGGCTGACGCCCAGCAGCCGCACCGGGCGGGCGCCGGCCTCCGTGCGGTCGAGCAGCCGTACGGCGCGGGCGGCGATACGGTCCGCGTCGCGGGCGCCGAGCCGTTCGCTGTGACTGCGCGTCGTGGTCGTGAAATCCGAGTAGCGCACCTTCAGGGTCACCGTCCGGGCGCGCAACCGCTTGCGCGCCAGCCAGTCGGCGCCGCGTCGCGCCATGCGCTCCACCTCGGCGCGAATCGCGTCCAACTCGGTGAGATCGCGGGCGTACGTGTTCTCCGACCCGCACGACTTGGCGGCGCGGTGCGGTGTCACCGGCCGGTCGTCGATCCCGTGCGCCAGGCGCCTCAGCCAGTCGGCTTGGTGGCCCACCGTATGTTTGAGCGCGCGAGGTTCGACAGTCCGGACGTCGACAAGTCGCGTGATGCCGGCCGCGCGGAGCCGTCTGGCGGTGACCGGACCGACGCCCCAGAGCGCCTCGACCGGCAACTTCTGCAGGAACGCCTCCACACGCTGCGTCGGTATGACGGTGAGACCGTCCGGCTTGTCCCAATCGGACGCGATCTTGGCGAGAAACTTGTTGGGGGCGGCCCCGGCCGAGACCGTCAGCCGCGTTGCCTCCTTGATCTGCCGCTTGAGCCGTTTCGCCACGGTGGTGGCCAGCGGCTCGCCCCAGCGGTTCTCGGTGACGTCGAGATATGCCTCATCGAGCGACAGCGGCTCGACGAGCGGCGTGACCGCGCGATACATCTCGAACACGTCGGACGACACCTGCCGGTAGCGGCCGATATCCGGTTTGACGATGACCAGATCGGGACAGAGGCGGACCGCCTTGGCCATCGCCATGGCTGATCGCACCCCGAAGGCACGCGCTTCGTAACTGGCCGCCGCCACCACGCCGCGGCCCTCCGGACGGCCGCCCACGGCCACCGGTTTCCCGCGCAACGCCGGGTCGTCGCGTTGCTCGACCGAGGCATAGAACGCATCCATGTCAAGGTGCAGAATGCGCCGGACGGGGGAGTCCACGGCGACAGTCTACCGCCGTCGTTGTACTCCGGCAGTGGCGACGCACGCCGGCCAGTGGTGCCTGGGTACACCGTTTGCCTTTCCATGGTGTGCTCCCATACTCAATCTCTCCAGGAACACACTCTTACGTTCGCCCTGGTCCGGTGTACTGGGTGCGGAACAGCGGGTGGTCCCGATAGCGTATCGCGGGGGTGGGCGACGTGACGGCGTGGGCGGAAGACGATTGCACGGTCCATCTCACCCGTCCACCTGCGGAGTGCAGGTAAGGTAGGCTAACGGTTTGCCGGTGCGTCAGGTTGCCGGTGCGTCAGGCGCGGAAGGGCAGTTCCAGATGGCGGACAACACACTGCAGAAGAAGAAAAAAGCGTTCGTGACAGCGGGGGCCTGGGTCGAGGCGAAGGCGCTCGTGCACCGCCACCGCTACCGGCTGATGCTCGGCATGGCGTTGATGCTCGTCAGCCGTCTGGCCGGCCTGGTGTTGCCCTGGATGTCGGGCTATGTCATCGACGACGTCATCGCGCCGGGGCGGACCGACCTGCTGGTGCCGCTGGCGCTCGTTGCGGCGGCCGCCACCCTGGTGCAGTCGAGCACCGGGTTCGCCCTGTCGCAGGTGCTGGGCGTGGCTGCGCAGCGTGCCATTACCGAGATGCGCAAGCGGGTGCAGCGGCATGTGACCCGCCTGCCGGTCAGCTACTTCGATTCGACCAAGACCGGCGTGTTGATCTCGCGGGTCATGACCGACGCCGAGGGCATTCGGAACCTCGTCGGGACCGGGCTGGCGCAACTGGTCGGGGGGGTCGTCACGGCCACCGTCGGGACCGGCGTGCTGTTCTATCTGAACTGGCGGTTGACCAGCGTGACCCTGGTGATCCTGATCGGCTTCGGCGTGGTCCTGGCGAAGGCGTTCTCGAGGCTGCGCCCGCTGTTTCGCGAGCGCGGCAAGATCAACGCCGAGGTGACCGGCCGGTTGGCCGAGACGCTGGGCGGTGTGCGCATCGTCAAGGCGTACAGCGTCGAGAAGCGTGAGCAACTGGTGTTCGCGCGCGGCGCCCACCGACTGCTCCGCAACGTGGCGAAGACCGTCACCGGCGTGTCGGCGACGACGTCGGCGGCGTCGCTCGCGGTCGGCTTGATCGGCGCCTTGATCATCGTGATGGGGGGCCAGGCGATCATCTCCGGCGAGTGGACGGTCGGCTATCTGCTGCGCTATCTCATGTTCACCGCTGTTGTGGTGGCGCCGGTCGTCTCGATGGCGTCGATCGGCACACAGATCACCGAGGCGTTCGCCGGTCTCGATCGCATCCAGGAGATTCTCGGCACCCCGACCGAGATCGACGAAGACGCCGGGCGCGCCCCAATCGACGAGGTGCACGGCGACATCGAGCTCGAGCGGGTGACGTTTGCCTACACCGAGGGTGTGCCGGTGTTGCGGGACGTGTCGTTGACCGCTCCAGCCGGCGCCACCATCGCGCTGGTAGGGTCGAGCGGGTCCGGCAAGAGCACGCTGGTCAGCCTGGTCATGGCGTTCAACCGTCCACAGACCGGCCGGGTGCTGGTGGATGGCCGCGATCTGTCGACCATCAAGCTGGCCGACTTTCGTCGGCAACTGGGGGTCGTGCTGCAGGAGAACTTCCTGTTCGACGGGTCGATCGCGTCCAACATCAGCTTCGCGCGGCGTCACGCCACCCGCGCCGACATCGAGGCGGTGAGCCGTCTCGCCCACTGCGACGAGTTCATCCGCGGCTTTCCGGATGGCTACGACACGATCGTCGGCGAGCGGGGGGTCAAGCTGTCGGGCGGGCAGCGGCAGCGCGTCGCCATTGCGCGCGCGATTCTGGCCGACCCCCGCATTTTGATTCTGGACGAGGCCACATCGAGCCTCGACAGCGAGAGCGAGGCGCTGATTCAGGACGGGTTGCGGGCGCTGCGCCGGGGGCGGACCACGTTCGTCATCGCCCACCGGCTGTCGACCATTCAGAGCTCCGATCAGATCGTCGTCATCGAGCACGGGCAGATCGTCGAGCGGGGCACGCACGCCGATCTGCTGGCGGCGGCGGGACGCTACCGCGAGCTGTACGACACCCAGTATCGTTTCGAGCAGGACCGCTTCATCAACCCCGGTGAGGACTTCACGCCGGAGCCCGAGTAGGTGGAAGTGTCGAGGTAGGACCGGATATTGTGAGAGGGGCGCAGCGTGAAACCGCAGAATTCTGCGGGGATCGAAGGCAGCGGGGCTTTCGCCACGGGCTGCCTGGACAGGCTATTCTGAGAGACGTGCAGCGCAAATGGCGCGGCGGGTGCCGGACGTCGCCAGTCGGCGGACGCGGCCGGCCGGTGCGATAGAGTACAGCCATGGGCAGATGGATGGGGACAGGGGCGTGGCTCGCGACGGCCGCCGCGGCGGCCGGGATGCTCGTGCCCGCCGCCGGCGCGGTGCTCGAAGGCGAAGTGCAGGCGACCGGCAGAATCACCGGGGTCGTCACCATGGATGACCCGCCGCCGCCGGGCACGGTCGCGGTCACCTCCGATCAGGCGGACTGCGGTGACAGCGTGCCCAACGAGGAGATCATCGCCGACGCCGATGGACATGTCGCCAACGCCGTCGTGCGGGTGACCGGCGTGCCGTGGCCGGACGGCGTGCCCCCGCCGCGGATCGACAACGTCGGGTGTCTGTTCGTCCCGCACGTGCAGATTGCGCCGACGCGCAGCGCGTTGCTAGTGACCAGCCAGGACGACGTGCTGCACTCGACCCACTCGTACGACGACCGCGAGCGCACCGGCTTCAACGTCGCCCTGCCGTTCGCCGGTATGGAGGTCGACCGGCCGCTGCGCCGTCCCGGGGTGGTGCGTATCGAGTGCGATTCGCACTCCTGGATGCGCGGCTGGATCGTGGTGAGCAACGACCTCGGCGCCGTCAGCGGGACCGATGGCATGTTCACGATCGAGGGCGTGCCGGCCGGCACGCACGAGCTCACGATCTGGCACGAACGACTGGGCGCCGCGCCGCGGTCGGTCACCGTCGCCGCCGGACGGACGACCGAGGTGGAGTTCACGCTGGAACCGCCCCAGGGCTAGCCGTCCGATGGCCGGTGGGGTGTGACGCGGTCGAGACGGACATTCGTGGCGCGACGGGGCCGGCGGCGCGGGCCTCGGCCTGCGTCCGACCGCGGGAGATGAGTTGCATGGCGCACCAGTACGTCTACACGATGCATCGTCTGGGCAAGTCGTATGGGCCGGGGCAACAGGTGCTGAAAGACATCTCCCTGTCGTTCCTGCCAGGGGCCAAGATCGGCGTGCTCGGGCTGAACGGCGCCGGGAAGAGCACCTTGCTCAGGATCATGGCGGGTGAGCTTGACGACTTCACGGGCGAGGCGTTCCTCTCCGAGGGGCTCACCGTCGGGTATCTGCCGCAGGAGCCGCAACTGAACCGGAACAAGACCGTGAAGGGCAATGTCGAGGAGGGCGTCGCCGATCACAAGCAACTGCTGCGCCGCTACGACGAGGTGCTGGCCAGCTTCAACGAAGGACTGATCGGCGACGAGCTGCAGGACGCCATGGATGAGCAGGGCCGGCTGCAGGACAAGATCGACGCCGCGGGCGCGTGGGTTGTCGACTCGCGCGTCGAGATGGCGATGGAGTCGTTGCGGTTGCCCCCGCCCCGCGCCAGCGTCGAGCACCTGTCCGGCGGCGAGCGCCGCCGTGTAGCGCTGTGCCGCCTGTTGTTGCGGTCGCCCGACCTGCTGCTGCTCGACGAGCCGACCAATCATCTCGACGCCGAAACGGTCGCCTGGCTCGAACGCCACCTGCAACGCTACAAGGGGACCGTGGTGGCGATTACGCATGATCGCTACTTCCTCGACAATGCCGCCGGCTGGATTCTCGAACTCGACCGCGGCGAAGGGATCCCCTGGGAGGGGAACTATTCCTCCTGGCTCGACCAGAAACAGAAACGGCTCGAGGTCGAGCACAAACAGACGAGCAGACGCCGTCGCACCCTGCAACGCGAGCTCGAGTGGATTCGGATGTCACCGCGGGCCCGGCAGGCCAAGGGGAAGGCGCGGCTCAATGCCTATGAGGAGCTGCTGAACCAGGACGTGGCCGCGACGATCGATGCTGCGGAGATCTATATTCCGCCCGGTCCGCGCCTGGGCGGCGTGGTGGTCGAAACGCAGAACATCCGCAAGGGATACGGCGAGCGGTGTCTCATCCAGGACCTGAGCTTCACGTTGCCGCCGGCGGGCATCGTCGGGGTGATCGGCGCCAACGGCGCCGGCAAGACCACGCTGTTCCGGATGATCACCGGCGACGAGACGCCGGACGCCGGCACGCTCGCGGTGGGCGAGACGGTCAAGCTGGGATACGTCGATCAGAACCGGGATCTGGACCCCGAGAAGACTGTCTGGGAGCAGATCTCCGGGGGTGAGGACGACATCGTGCTGGGCTCACGGACCGTTGCGTCGCGCGCCTACTGCTCCTGGTTCAACTTCAAGGGACGCGACCAGCAGCGCAAAGTCAGCGCGTTGTCGGGGGGCGAGCGCAACCGGGTGCACCTGGCCACGTTGCTCAAGACCGGCGCCAACCTGCTGTTGCTCGACGAGCCGACCAATGATCTCGACGTCGACACGCTGCGGGCGCTCGAGGACGCGCTGGTCGAATTTGCGGGCTGCGTCGTGGTCATCAGCCACGACCGCTGGTTCCTCGACCGCATCGCCACCCATATTCTCGCCTTCGAGGGCGACAGCCAGGTGGTCTGGTTCCAGGGGAACTATCAGGACTATGAAGCGGACCGCCGGCGCCGTCTGGGGTCGGCCGCCGACCGGCCGCGGCGCATCAAGTACCGCCGGCTGGTGCGGGCGTAGCTGGCGCTACGCCGGAGACGCGTGCGTCGCGGGCCGTCCCAGGTGCATCACGATCGCGGCGATGAAGAGCGCGGCGCCGATGAGGTCGGTCATCGTCGTGGCGTAGAACAGCAGCAGTCCGCCGGCGACCGCAAGAGTTCGTTCCACCATGGTCGCTTCCTGCCGCAGCCAGCCGCCGAGTCCCATCGCGAGCGCCAGGACGCCGGCAATCGCCGTCGACACGGTCTTCAGGATGTCGCCGGCCGGCGCCTGCAACAGCACCCCCAGTCCTTCCGGGCTCAGCGTGAACGCGAACGGCACCAGGAACGCCGGCAGGGTGTACTTCCAGGTCAGCATCATCGTCTTGAACGGATTGGCGCCGGTGATCGCGGCCGCTGCGAACGGGGACAGGGCGGTCGGGGGACTGACCTCTGAAAGCACCGCGTAGTAGAAGATGAACATGTGCGCCGCCACCTCCGGCACACCCACGTTGGTGAGGGCGGGCGCGATCATGACGGCCGCGATGATGTAGGAGGCGGTCACCGGCACCGCCAGCCCGAGCATCCAGACGGCCAGCGCGGCGTAGACCACCGTGAGGAACAGGTTGCCGCCCGCGAGGTCAACGATGATGTTGGAGATCTTGAGCCCCAGCCCCGTCAGCGTCACCACGCCGACGATGACGCCCGCCGTGGCCGTGGTGGCCGCCACCGCCAGCACCGCCCGCCCGCCGGTCTCGAGCGCGGTCACCAGCCGCTTCGGTCGCAACGCCGTCTCGCGTCTGATGAAACTGAGCGCGATGGCCCCCATCGTGGCGTAGAAGACGGCGCGGAACGGGGTCATGCCCGAGACGAGGAGCACGACAAGCGCGATCAGCGGCAGAAAGTGATACCCCGAGCGGCGCGTCAATGCGCCGACGGACGGCAGGTCGACGGCGACCGCTTTCGTGCCGAGCCGCCGCGCATCCGCCTCGATCATCAGCACGATCGACAGGTAATAGAGGACAGCCGGCACGATCGCCATCGCGATCACCTGCAGGTAGCTGATCTGCAGGAACTCCACGATAATGAAGGCTGCGGCTCCCATGGTGGGCGGGGCCATGATGGCGCCGATGCCGCTGGCCGAGAGAATGCCGGCGCCCACCTCCGGCGTGAACCCGGCGCGGCGCAGCATCGGCCAGGCCACCGCGCCCAGCGTGACGGTGGTGGCGACGCCGCTGCCGGAGACGGTGCCGAGCAGGAACCCCGACATCGTGACGGTGCGTCCCGGGCCGGCGCCGCTCGCGGACCGTCCGAAGGCCGACATGGTCCAGGTGATGAAGAACTGCCCGGCGCCCGAGTGCTGCAGCATCGCGCCGAAGATGGTGAACAGCACGATGTAGGTGGCGGCCACGCGCAGCGGCACGCCGAAGATGCCTTCCAGGGTCATGTAGAGGGTGCCCATGAGACGCGCCAGCGAGTAGCCCCGGTGCGCGAAGATCTCGAGTCCCAGCAGTTCGAGATACGGGCCGTAGTAGCCATACAGCAGGAAGACAACGGCGGTGATTGGCAGAATCCAGCCGACGGTGCGGCGGGTGGCCTCGAGGACGAGCAGGGTGGTGACGGCGCCGAAGGCGATGTCGAGCCCGCTCGGAGTCGCCGCGCGGCGCACGAAGTTGTCGAAATCGACAATCGGCCACAGCAGCACGAGAATCGAGACGCCGGCCAGCGCCCAGTCCAGGGCGGCCACCCGGCCCCGCCCCGAGGGCGCCGCCGGGTACAGCACGAACGTCAACACCAGGGCGACCAGCAGGAAGCTGACCCGGTAGATCTGGGGCTGCACGATACCCACGACCCAGTACAGCGCATACAGGGACAGCCCGGCGGCCAGCACCGTGACAAGCCGGTGCGGGAATCCGGTCAGCCGCCGGGTCGGGACTTCGGCGTCCGGGTCGTCCAGGGCATCGGCCGGCGGGACAGGCAGGTTCTCCAGCGGTGGTCCTCGATTCGATACGGTCTCACGCGGTTGGCAGCCCGCGGCACAAGCCCCGCTGCATGCGGATGGCGCGACGCGGAGTTTTACCACGAACTGCCGGGCAGGCGTGCACCCGCGTCGGTTCGGACCTATTCGCCGCCCGGCCAGACGTTGCGTTCACGGTAGTAGCGGATGGCGCCCGCGTGAAACGGCACGGTCGACCCGACCACCGCGCTGTCGAGCGTCAGCTTGGCCGCCTCCGGGTGCACCGCCGACAGCTCGTCATGATGCTCGAAGAGCGCCTGTGTGATGCGGTACGCCAGATCCTCGGTCATCTGTTCGTGCGCGACCAGGACGTTGGCGACTCCGATCACCTCGACGTCGCCGCTCATGCCGGGGTAGGTGATGCGAGGAATCGTCACGGCGTGGTAGACCTCGTCGCCGTAGTGCTCGTGCAGGAACGGCAGCGTGTCGGTGTTCGGCACCAGCTTCACCGTGCGGCCCGGAGTCGACGCCAGATCGAGGACCGAGCCGGTCGGCACCCCGCCGCTCCAGAAGAACGCGTCGATCTTGTCGTCTTTCAGCGCGTCGACCGATTGCGCGGCACCCAGATTCTGCCGCCGGATGTCGGCGTCGGGATTCAGGCCGGCCGCCTCCAGCACCCGCAGCGCGGTGATCTCCGTGCCGCTGCCGGGCGCGCCGGTCGAGATGATCCGGTCGCGCAGGTCGGCGACCGTCTCGATGCCCTTGCCCTCGAGCGTCACGAGCTGGTTCAGATTGTCGTAAAGCACGGCGATCGCGCGTGCCGGCACGGTGCCGAAGTCGGCGAAGGCGCCGCGTCCCCCCGCGGCGTCGTCCAGCGAATCGGCCAGCGCAAAGGCGAGGTCGGCACCCTCGTTCGCGAGGAACTTCAGGTTGTCCACCGTGCCGGCGGTCACCTCAGCCGTCGCCTCCACCCCCTCGACGTGGTCGCTGATGACCTGCGCCACGCCGCCGCCGTAGGGGTAGTAGACGCCGCCGGTACCGCCGGTGGCCACCGAGATCCGCTGCGTCAGACCACCGGCGCCCTGCGGGCCGCAGGCCGCCGCGACCGCGACCGCCGACACCAGCGCGACAACTCCCGTCCGCAGAGCCGGGGGAATGAGATCGAGACGGTTCGGGTCTCCCGACCCGGTGCTGAGACGCTTCATCATCAGATTCACTCCAGGCGCTGTCCCGCGAACCCTCATTCTATCCCTTGCAGCCCGCGGTCCGATCCGTCCCGTCATCGATGACGTGGGCACATGCAGCCCGTGGCAGAAGCCCCGCGGTATTCGACCGGCGCGGCGCCAGATTCAACCACGGGTTGCTATGATACGCGGAGAACCGCCCGGGCGCCTTTCCGAATGACCTGCACGTGCGTCCCGTTCGTCCGGCGCAGACTCCTTGTCGTGTGCGGGGTACTGGCGGTCGCTGGTCCCGCGGCGCCGCAGCCTGCGCCCGCCGATCTGCGCTTCGAGGTCGTCCTCGATGCCTCGCTGCCGGTCCAGCCAGCGGGCCGTCTGCTCGTCGTGCTCGGTGCCGATGACCAGGTCGAGCCGCGGCGGCGCATCGGCCGCACCGGCCGGCGGGCCGCGCCCACCTTCGGGGTCGACGCGCCGGCGCTCGGTCCCGGAGACCGGGTGACGGTCGGCGCCGCCGCCGCGGCATTTCCGCTCGCGAGTCTGGCCGATCTGCCCGCCGGCGACTATGTCGCGCAGGCCGTGCTCGTCACCAACCGTGATCTGCGGTTGCCGAATGCCCCCGGCAACCTGTTCAGCACACCGCGGCGCGTCACGATCGACGCGGCGCAGACCGACCCGATCCGACTGACGCTGAGTGACCGGGAGCCCGCCGAGCAGCTTCCGCCCGATGACGGCGACCTGCGGTTCATCAGGATCCGGTCCGAGCTGCTGTCCGCGTTTCACGGCCGGCCCATCTTTCTGCGCGCCGGCGTCATCCTGCCGCGCGGCTTCGACCAGCAGCCGGAGCGCCGCTACCCCCTGCGTGTCCGCATCGGCGGTTACGGCGAACGTTACACGGCGGTCGCGTCGCTGATGCGACCCGGCTCGCCATTTCACGCTGCCTGGACCGCCGACGGCGCGCCGCGCATGCTGCTGCTGCACCTCGACGGCGCCGGCCCGTTCGGCGATCCGTATCAGATCGATTCGGCCAACAACGGACCGTACGGCGAGGCGATCACCCGCGAACTGATCCCGTATGTGGAACGGGAATTCCGGGGGATCGGGACCGGGCAGACCCGCGTACTTGACGGCGGGTCGACCGGCGGATGGGTCTCGCTGGCCCTGCAGATCTTCTACCCGGACCTTTTCAACGGTGCCTGGGCCTCTTGCCCGGACAGCGTCGACTTCCGGGCGTTTCAGCTCGTCGACATCTACGGCGACGAAAACGCCTACCTCGACGCGCAGGGCGCCGAGCGCGCCTCCGCGCGCAATCTCGACGGCAACGTCCGGTTCACCATGCGTCATGAACTGCAGATGGAGAACGTGCTGGGCGACGGCGACCGTTGGACGACGTCAGGGCGCCAGTGGGGCGCCTGGAACGCCGCCTACGGTCCGCGGGGTACGGATGGGCGTCCCGTCCCGTTGTGGGATCCGCGGACCGGCGCCATCGACCACGCCGTGGCGCGCCAGTGGCAGCGCTTCGACCTCGCACGGGTGATCGCGCAGAACCGGAACGAGCTGATTCCGAAGCTCAGGGGCAAGCTGAACATCTGGGTCGGCGAGCTGGACGACTACTTCCTGAACGACGCCGTGCACCTGTTCGAACGGTTACTCCAGACTCTGCCTGCTCTCGACGCGCGTATCGCCTACGGCCCCGGCCGGGGCCACTGCTGGACCGGTATCTCGCCGGCCGAGATGCTGCGCGAGATGGCCGCCGCCGTCCGCTAAACAACCGTCCGTTTGTTCGGAGGGTAGTCCCTGTTGGCCGTAGCGGTCTGGGCGTAGCCCATGGGAGTCGACGGACCCGGCATGCGGCGAATCCGATCTCCTTATGGGGCGCGAAGCACGCCAACTTCGCGGATCACGGCATTCAACTGAGCCGCAGCTTCCGCGCGGCAATCCAAAGCGGGCTCGATCTGGCCGCTCGGGCCGCGGAATACGCCAGCACGAGCCGCACGCTGGAATTGATGTCGGCGTCGCTTGGTATGGTGTGCTTCCGCGTCAACCCCGCCGGCGTCGGCGAGGACGCCCTGGCCACCATGAACCGCTCCTGAACGTCTGAACCTCGGGCCAGTGCCGTGTGAAGATCGATGCGGCGCGACACGGTCGGATGATCGACGTGTAGCCGGGCACGCGGTCGAGAAGCGTACCAACCCCGTCCGTCGTGGTATCGTCATCGCCGCAGGAGGCAGCAGGTCGCCCCCGCATCTCCAGCGCACCGATGCCCGGCCGGTTCACGGAGGGTCTCGGGTGTTGCGGCGTGCGGTGATCGACTTGGCGGTGGCGAGACGGAAAAGCATGGGGAGGCAGGGCCGATGACGCCGGAATTCGGGACGACACAACTCGATTCGCAGCCCATCGTGGGCATTCGAACGACCATTCCGATGAACGAGATCGGGAAGGTCATGGGACCGTTGTTCGGGGAGGTGTACGGATACATCCAGCAGAGCGGCCAGACACCGGCCGGAATGCCCCTCGCGATCTACCACTCGACGCCCGGCGAAACCGTCGACCTCGAATGCGCGATGCCCGTTGCCTCGCCCATCGCCGGATCGGGCCGGGTCCAGGCCGGCGAGCTTCCCGCCGGGACCGCGGCGACCGTCACTCACCTCGGGCCCTACGACGACCTTGGGCAAACGTGGGCGGCGCTGACGGAGTGGATGAAGTCGCAGGGCCTCGACGCCGCGGGAGCACCCTGGGAGGTCTACGTCACCGACCCCGGCGCCGAGCCCGACCAGTCGAAGTGGCGCACGGATATCTTCTTCCCGGTTCGCTGATCCGGCGGACATCCTCCACAGAATCCAATGCAGGATGAGTGGTGATGCCTGACGCGGGGCTTCCGGCACGGATACAGAGCCCCGAAGAACGCGAACTCGATCTGAAACGGAACGAGCTCGCCAAGCTGGAAGCCGATCTCGTCGAGCAGGAACTCCAACTCTCGACCCTCCAGGCTGAACTCGCCGCGTTTAGGAATGAGTATCTGCGGGTCGTTGGGCGTCGGTACGCCGCGCTCGACGACCTCAAGGCTCGGATCGTCGAAGTCAAGGCGGCCCGGCGACCGAGCGATGACTCCGCATCAAGAGCCGCGACGCACAGGACGCCCTCTGCCAACTGGTCGAGATGGCGCACGAGCGCGGTGTCGTGGCCGTGGACGTGGCCGTGGCCGTGGCCGTGAACCGCATCTTGATCATCTGCGCCGAGAGCGGCAACACGCGGTCGGCCGGCTCCGGGTTCGTGAGAAGACTTGCAGCGTCCGGAGGACGAGCAGGGCAGCGGCGCTGGAGGCGCTGTCGCGCTCTCTGACGCGATATACTCGTCTCAGGAGGTGGCGCTTGTGACAGATCTACTCAAGGAGGCGTTCGCGGAGGCCACCCGTTTGCCCGACGACGAGCAGGACGCCTTCGCGCGATGGCTGATGGACGAGATCGAGTCCGAGCGGCACTGGTCCCGGTCGTTCGAGACCTCACAGCGGCAGCTCGCCAATCTCGCTCGAGAGGCTCTCGCAGCGGATCTGGTCGGCCAAACTGAGCCGCTCGACCCCGACCGGCTGTGAAGTCCCGTCGCACCAGGCGCTTCCATGAGTGCCGGGCCGGCCTCCAGCGCCCGCGCGACCGACAGCATGACCTCCTCGGCCCGCACCGTCTCGGCGTTGCCCAGCGCCCGCGCCAGCGCCCACCGGCACTCGTCTCAACGTTGTGATCAACCAGGGGTGGGGGAATTTACGATGACCGCAGGTGGGGGAATTTGGAGTGACCGTTGACAGGGCGACCAAGGACGCCGTCGCTGACTACATCGAAGGCAATTACAATCCGTACTGACCTGCCCCCAGTGGTCGTACCAGTTCTTATGGGAGAGCTGGGCTCATGTTCATGCAACCTCGATCAGCGCGCGCGGGTTCTTAGCCGCGATGAGCAAGAGCGTTCGAGCGGCGCCCGACGGTGCTCGCCGGCCCTGCTCCCACTCCTGCAGCGTGCGGACCGAGACCCCGAGCAGCTCAGCGAATCGCGGCTGCGAGAGCCCAGTCCCTTCCCGGACGGTCGCGACCGACGGCACTGTGGTGATCCTGCCGTGTTCGCCCAGCTTGAGTTGACGAAGCCCCTCCAGGATCTCCGCTCCGATCTTTCGCTTAGGCGCCGCCATCGATCTCCTCCTTGATCTTCTTCAAGATGTGCCCCGGGATGCTCTCGGCCTCATTCTTGGCGTACAGCGTGAGCATCCATGTTTCTCGCTGTCGAGACCGCAGGTAGTAGATGACCCGAATCCCGCCGCGCTTGCCGCGCCCCGCGATCCCCCAGCGAATCTTACGGACCCCGCCGGAGGCGCGCATCACGTCACCCGCTTCCGGGTTGTCGGTCAACGCCTGCTGCAGTGCAGCATACTCGTCGTCCGACAGATACTCGTGGACGACGGACGTGAACAGTGTGCTCTCGACGAACGTCAGCACTCTGGATCTGAATATACGTCAAAGACGTAGGTCCGTCAAAGGCGGGCAACCGGCGCTCACACCCTGGGCCGTGACAAGGACAATCCTCCGACTCTGCTGAACAGCGTCAATCGCCATGGACGGTACCGGTTGAGCGCATCGCGCAGTCACCGATACTCTCGTAGGAGAGTATTGTTCCGAAATGCGTGCAAAATCGCTTGCCTGCGACAACGCCCGGGACACAGACCCGTGCGGCGCGTGTCCGGCATGAGTGCAACGTCGAATCGACAACATGATGGGCCTGTAGTGATGTCAGCACGCGATGACCCGTACGTGGCCGTGAGCGCCGTACTCCAGGATCTTGGCGTCACGAGTCGCGAGCACGTACCCGAAGGCACGTGCTGTTGCGATGATGATGCGATCCGCCGGATCGTGAGGCGGCGTCCCCGGCAGTGCAGTCGATGCGACCAGCACGGACGTTGGCATCGCGGCCAGCGTCACCGAGGGCAACTCGCAGAAACGTTGGAACCAGAGACCGGCATCGAGCGCGAGCGCGATCTTCCCCTTCGCCACGAGCATTGCAATCTCCCATGCTGTGATGGGGGCACGAATAGCCGTGCCCCGTGCCGGTAGGTGTCTTGCAGTCTGCTCGCGGCTGGTTTGCGCAAGGGATCGTTGTGTGCGGTCCAGATGACGGCGCACGTATCGAGCAGGAAGTTCGTCATGTGGCCGTTACCCCGCAGCGTTCCAGTCCTGGTCGATCGGGTCTGTCAGATTCGTACCAGGCGAGATCGTCACGGTGTCCTTCAGTGCACCAAAGATGTCTGCGAACGATCCGCTACGTTCCGCCGTGGACGATCCGCTGCCGGTATCTTGGGCCGGCGCGTCCCGTACGGCCTTCCGAAACACGAGCTTGCGTTTCTCCATGTCGACTTTCTCGGTCTCGTATCCCGCCGCGAGCCACGCCTTCGTCATGACCCAGTTGCCGGGGTTGTTGGACCACAATGCACGGTGCTTGAAGGCTGCCGGTGGCAGTCGTACACCGATGACATTCTCGATTTCGTCGAAAGTCATGGGCACGCGCGCGCGGCCTGAATCACGAAGGTGTAATCCGAGCGGGGCGTACTTGCTGGTCATGGTGGTGTGTTCCTGGCAGTCCGTGGTGAAACCCCGCGTTGCACCGAGATTGGCGATGCGCCCGCTGCGCAAGGCGAGAAGAGGGAGCATACCTGTAGGGGCAACCCTTGTGGTTGCCCTGTTCGTCAGCCGGAGCAACGCCGTCAGTCGGGATGCAGCGCCGTTCGAATGCAGAGGGGCTTCTTGCCACGGGCTGCCAGCGTTGTAAATCTGGTGGCCGAGAATCCCGAGGCAGGCGTATCGCTCGGTGGCGGTGTCCGAAAGGTTCGAATCGCTTGTCCGGGACGCGGTAAGAGCGGCGGTGCGCGGGTGGTGTTTCTGTTTGCGGGCGAGGAATTACCCGTGTTCCTGCTCACCGTCTTCGCCAAGAACGAGAAGGCGAATCTCACCGTCAGGGAAAAAACGGCGTTGATCGCCTCTGCGAAGGAGCTGGTCGCAGACTACAGGAGAAACCCGTGACCAAGGCATTCGAGAAGATCATGGCCGGGCTCGACGATGCGCGCGCCTACCTGAATGGCGATCGCTCCGGGTTCGCCGTGCATGCTATCAAGGTGTCCTATCCCGATGTCGTTGCGATCCGAAGCAGGACCGGACTGTCGCAACCGGCATTTGCCCGCAGCATCGGCATTCCGCTCGGTACGCTCAAGAACTGGGAGCAGGGGCGCCGGCGCCCGGAGGGACCGGCGCGCGTGCTGCTGGCGCTGATTGACAAACGGCCGTCGATTGTCCAGGAAGAGCTGGGCCCCGGACTCCGGTCGTGTTGACGCCCGAGAACGCACCCACCACAGTGCCCGCGCCGTTTCGGCGAAGAGGGTTCAGGTCCGGAATCCGTGCCAGAGCGCCGTCCGGATCGTCAGCTTCCCTCGGCCTGCACCTTTTTTCTGAGGTAACGCAAGAGGATCATGTACCCGGCACCCTGGAATCCCGCCTGCGTGCCGATCCACAGGCCAACGCTACGGTCGTAGAGCAGCACCCAAAGCAGGAACACGCCAAGGACGATGATGGCGACGCCACAAAGAAATCGGACGGGCGCCCTTCGAATCGTGCTGAACAGTTCCATTTGTCCGGGTTCCTTCCACGATGCCGGCAATCATTCGTAGTCCGCGGCGGCCAGCGACGCGCGGATGATCTCCTGGTCGTTGCGGTGGACGATGTGACGGTTGGCGTAGGCGGGGTGTGACCAGTTCACGATGCGGTCATAGCGTCTGACGGCGCCCAGGCCGGCGCGGGTCGTCGGTTCGATCAGCGTCGTGCGGCTGAGTTCTTCGTAGCCGTCCGGCGTGAAGCGGGCGATGATCAGGTTGCCTTCGTCGCTGTTCAGGAAGTAGCGGTCGGCCTGGCGGACCATGAATGCCGTGCCCCAGCGGACCACGCCCCACTGGGCGCGGGCCTCGGCGTTCATCTCGACGTTCTCCCAGACGCGCTCGCCGGTGCGGGCATCGAGGCCGCGGATCTCGCCGTTGACGCCCAGGCCGTAGAAATGATCGCCGATGATGATCGGGCTGCCGATCGTCGTGTGCAGGCCCTCCGGGCGGTCCGGGCTGCGGCTCTGTCCCTGCCAGAGCATCGTGGCGGCCGGCCGGTCCGGGTTGAGCCGCATCATGGTCGAACCGTTGTAGAGCTGTGAGACCAGCAGATAGTCGCCGCCCTTGACCGGCGTGGCGATCGCCATCCCGGCGCCCGCCGCCACCGGCTGCTCCCAGTACAGCGCGCCGCTGACCGGATCCAGGGAGACCAGCGCCGAGGCATGCCACACGATCAACTGCCGGACCCCGCCCGCTTCGTAGATCACCGGCTGGCTGTAGCCGATCTCGCCGGTTACCGCGCCTGAGCGCCAGCGTTCAGCGCCAGTCAGCTTGTCGAACGCGACCACCATGCCGTCCGGTTCCGCCCCGACCACCGCGATGAGCCGGTCGCCGTCGACAAGCGGCGCGCTGCTCACGCCCCAGGTGGGGATGGACGTGCCGTAGTCGGCGGCGAAGTCGGTCTCCCAGCGGACGGCGCCGGTCTCGACATCCAGACACAACAGCCGTCCGGTGGCGCCCAGCACGTACACGCGGTCGCCGTCGACGGTCGGGGTCGCGCGGGGCCCGATGGCGTAGGTGGCCATCAGCATGCGGTAGCTGGTGCGCCACTCGCGGCTCCAGAGCATCTCGCCGGTCGCCTCGTCCAGCGCCAGCACGCGTTCCATGCCGTCGGCGGTGCGTGACCCGTCGTCCTCCAGCCAGTCGGTGACGAACACCCGCCCGCCGGCGACAGCGGGGCCGGCGTAGCCGCCGTGGATCGGCACCCGCCAAGCGATGCGCAGCTCGGCGGGCAGCGTGTCGACGATGCCGGTTTCGTCCCAGAGCGCCAGGCGGTCGGGGCCGCGCCACTGCGGCCAATCGCTGGCGGTGAGGACGGCGCCCAGCAATCCTGTGAGGCAGATCAACGTCGCGGTGTGTCGCAGCGGCATCGGAGGCTCCGTCAAAGGTGGCGTGCGTTCACGAACGGGTATGGTAAGACGTTGTGTCCCCCGCGGGGAAGCGCCGCCTGCGGCGCGTGGTAGACCATTTCGCGAAAGGCATGTCGTTGACCGACGAATCACTGTCTCCGCCGTCCGCCCGGTTCAGCGCCTGGGAGCGTCGTACCCGGCGCTGGGCGCTCGCCCTGGCGGCGCTGGTCCTGGGGATCTCGCTGCTGCTCGCGCTCGTCCTGATCCGCTCCGGCCGGCCGGCCGGCACCACGCTGATTCTGGCCCTGGCGCCCGCCTGCGTGGCGTACGGGTGGCAGACCGGGCGCATCCGACGCCGGCACGCCCTTCTTCGCCAGCCGTTTCCTCCGGCCTGGGAAACGGTACTGCAGCGCGACGTGGTGTTCTTCCGCGTGCTCGACCCGCAGGCGCGGCAACGGTTTCGACGCGATCTGCAGGTCTTCCTGGGCGAGACGCGCATTACCGGCATCAAGGCGCCGATCGACACGACGACGCGCGTCTTGGCGGCGGCGAGCGCCGTCATCCCGATCTTCGGGTTCCCCGAGTGGGAGTGGGATCAGATCAACGAAGTGCTGGTGTATCCGACCCGGTTCGACGACGAGTTCTCATTCGGGGACCGGGAGGGCCACAACATTCTCGGGATGGTGGGCACCGGCAGCCTCAATCGGTTGATGATTCTGTCGAAGCCCGATCTGATCAACGGGTTCAGGAACGCCGCCGACAAGCGCAACGTGGGCATCCACGAGTTCGCGCATCTCGTGGACAAGACCGACGGCGTGATCGACGGGGTGCCCGGGGTGGGCCTCGGGCGTGAGGCGGTCGGCCCCTGGATCGACCTGGTGCGCAGGAAGATGGCGGAGATCGAGGCCGGGCGGTCCGACATCAATCGCTATGCGCTGACCAACGAGGCGGAGTTCTTTGCCGTGACCGCGGAGTATTTCTTCGAGCGCCCCGGGGTGATGCAGCGCAAGCACCCGGAGCTCTATGCGGCGCTCGAGGGTATCTTCAATCAGGATCTGCGTGCGCGGGTGGGCGCGTTTCGGCGTGAGTTGACGCGAGGTCGTCCGACGTTCGGGCGGAATTCACCCTGCCCGTGCGGCAGCGGCCGCAAGTTCAAGAAGTGCTGTCTGCAGTAGAGCGGCCACCGTCGGCAGCACCGCGCCGCGCAGGGCGCCGCGCGCCGCCGCCTGAAGATCGTGGCGGGGCGTGCGCCAGGGGTTGCTATGATGTCCAGCGAGTCCCATGTCCCGTTCATGCCCGTGGCGACGGGCCCGCGTGGTCTGCAAACGCCTCCTGGTGGGCGCAGCCGTGGCGGTCTGGGTGGCGCCCGTCGCGGCGCAGCCACTGCAACTCGTGCATGTCGAGCCGGGTCGCCTGACCGTCGCCGCGCACGACGTGCCGCTTCGTCCGCTGGTGGAGGAGATTGCACGAGAAAGCGGTGTGGCGCTGGACGGCGTGGAGACGCTGACCGGTACGGTGACGGTGCGGTTCCGCCGGCACACGTGGGAGCGTGCGTTGCCGCTCCTGCTTGGCGACCGGGACTACGCATTGTCATGGTCGCCGCGCCGTCTGCCTGACGGCGGCGTCACGGTGACGCCCACCAGACTGCGGATCTTCGAAGCGCCTCCTCCGGCGGTGCCGAGCAGGTCACGCGCGGCGCGCGACGCAGCCCCTCGCCCGCCAGCCGCCGCCGAGCCGGCGCAGGTCATCGACGTGTTCATTCCCGGCGCAGACCCGGACGCCGTCCGCCGCGCCGGTCGGGCGGCGCTCCGCGACGCGGACCGGGACGTGCGCTCCGCGACGGTCGCACGGCTGGCGCGCATGGGCGGCGACGTCGCGGTCGAGACGCTGGAGCTGGCCCTCCGCGACGCGGACACCGGTATTCGCGAAGAGGCGGTCGCAGCCATGCAGCAGATTGGCGGCGACCGTGCCGCTCGCGGTCTGACGGCGGCCACCCACGACCGCACTGTCGGCATCCGGCTGCGGGCGGTTGACGCGCTCAGCGCCATTGGCGGGCCGGTGGCGGCGCAACTGCTCGAGTATGTGCGGGCGGTCGATCGGGACGCTGCCGTTCGCGCCGCCGCGGGCGCGCGGCTCGCCGGCACGGGCGGCGGCCAGTCTGCGCCCGGGGGCCTCTGAGGTGGTCTGCCCGGTCAGTGGCCCACCCGGTCGCCGGTGTGCTGTTCCGCCAACCTTGCGGATTCAATGGTTGTGCGGGCGGTTGACGCGGTAAGGGTATGCGAGCCCAATGGTATGGCGACGTTCGGGACGTGGTGAAGTGGAGCGCGCTCATCCACCTGGCGCGGCGGGAGTCGGCGCCGGTGATCCTGCACGTGGCGATGTGTCGTCCGGACGACGCGCCGCCGCCGCTGGCGACCGCGTACGGCCATGTTCCGTTGCCGGAGGACGTGTTACGGCATTTCTGGAACCTCGACAACCTGCGCCGGCTGTCCGAGTCGACGGGGATCGCCATCGACATCCATGACGATCTGTTCACCCACCGTGCCGCCTACTTCGGCGGCGTCTGCCGGCGCATTCTGGGACTGGAGATGCCGGCGCTGGTGTTTCTGGACCCGGACATCGGCCTCGAGTCCGAGACCCCGGGACCGCCGGTCGTGACCTCGGCCGAGGTCGCGTTGCTGTTCGACGCGCTGCGGTCGGGCGACATTCTGGTCTGCTACCAGCACGCCAGGCGACAGAAAGGCTGGCGCGGTCGTGCCCGCCGCGCCTTCGCCAACGCACCGGGGCTGCCCTCATTCGACGTCGAGATACTGGAATCAAAGCTGGCGAGCGACGTACTGCTGCTGGCGGTGAAGAAACCCTGATGGTCAAGCAGACCGTGTTTCCAGCAGTGCTCCGTCTCGTCTGGATCATCGGCCTGTGGCTTGCGGCGCCCGCCGCGCACGCAGGGCAGAGCGATTTCTGGTTCACGGCAGAGTTGGATGCCTACAGGGCGGTGGTGGAGGACTACCGCGCCCAGTCGGTGGAAGAGGTGATCGACCGGGTGCGGGCCTTCGAGCCTCGCGCGGTGCACGAGCTGATCGATCGGGTTCGCGGCCCGGACCTCCGTCTCACCGGGACCGATGCCGAACCGGCGCTGAACGAACGGTTGTTCCGCTCGGCCGCGATGCTGCACATCGACATCGCGGAGCGCCTGTGGTGGCGGGGGCTCGAGAGCGCCGCCACCGATCAGATCGAGGTCGCGGTCCGCTGGGCCGATCTGAGCGCACGGCGGCCGGAGCCGCCCGGGTCGTTCCGGCGCCGGTGGTACCTGGCGGTGACCCTGCTGGCGTTCGAGCGCGGCGGTTGGCAGGCCGGGTTGGCGTTCGCGGAGCTGGCGTGCGACGCGCTGCCGGACGACGTACCGGTGCTGACCGCCGCCGCCTGGATGAACGAAGAACTGGCGCTGACTCCGTTCAACGTCGGCGTGAGCGGGGAGTCCGGACTGCGCCGGCGGCAGGAGGCGCAACGCACGCTGCTGGAGGCGGCGGCCGGTCTGGCCGGCAGGGCGCTGGCTGTCGCGCCACTGGCGGGGGAGGCGGCGCTGCGGCGGGCGCGGGTCGAGCTGCTGCTTGGCCGCGCGGACGACGCCCGGGAGCGTTTGCAGGGATTGATCGGCCGCCCCGATCTTTCGCGCCCGCATGCGTATCTGGCCCGGCTGCTGCTTGGGAGGATGTACGCGCGGGCGGATGACCCGGAGAACGCCGAGCGCCTGCTGCGAGAGGCGAGTGCGCTGTTGCCGGAGGGACAGGCGGCCCGTGTGGCGCTGAGCCGGCTGCTCGACACGCTGGGCGATCGACGCGCTGCGGCGGTCGTGCTCGAGCCGGTCCTCAGGGCCGAGGTGCCGGGGGGCGCGGCCGACCCCTGGGTGGCCTACCGGCTGGGGAGGAATCCGGGCCCGGCGCTGCGGGAGGCGCTGCGGGGCGAGGTGCGCCAATGAGGCGGCGTGCCCGGGGCTGCGCGTTGCTGGCGTGCCTGTTGGCCGGCGCCGGCGCCTCGGTGCACGCCCAGACCTTCCGCAGCGGCGTCGACGCCGTCGCGGTGGACGTGCTGGTCAGCGTGCGCGGGCGGCCGGTCAGCGGATTGACCGCGAGCGATTTCACCCTGCTCGACAACGACGTCCCGCAACCGGTCGAGGCGCTGCTGGTCGAGGACTTGCCGATCACGCTGCTGCTGGTGCTTGACACCAGCGGGAGCGTCGCTGGCGCGCCGCTCGAGCAATTGCGGGCAGCGGCCGAGGCGGCGGCCACGACGCTGCGCGCCGACGATCGCGTCGGTCTGGTCACCTTTTCCGACAAGCTGCGGATGGTCGTCGAGCCGCCGGCGCCGGTCAGCGACCTGCCCGCTGCACTGCGGCGGGTTCGCGCCGGCGGCGCCACCGCGCTCTACGACGCGGCGTTCGCGGCGTTCCTGCTGCGCGAGCAGACCGTGGGGCGGGTGCTGATGCTGGTCTTCAGCGACGGCGACGACACCGCGAGCTGGCTCGACCCGCGCGACGTCCTCGGCACCGCTCAACGCAGTGACGTGGTGGTCTATGGGGTGACGCTCGACAGGGCCCGCGGCGACGGGTGGGCCGACGGACCGACCGCCGCGTTCATCCGCCGCTGGTTTCCCGCCGCGCCGTATCTGCTGGGCCGGCACTTCCTGCCGCGTCTCGCGGAGGATACCGGCGGCTCGGTGTTCGTCGCCAACGAGATCGGCCGTCTGCGCGAGGCGTTCTCGCGGGTCATCAGCGAGTTTCGGAGCCGGTATCTGTTGACCTACTCGCCACAAGGGGTGGAGGCCGGCGGATGGCACGACCTGGAGGTGTCGGTGAGGGGGCGGGGGCGCCGGGTGCAGGCGCGTCGCGGCTACATGCGTTAGGAGCCCGTGGTGAAACCGCGCGCAGCACCGAGCGTGGCGAAGCGCCCGCATGGCAAGGCGAGATGTAGGGGCAACCCTTGTGGTTGCCCTGTTCGTCTGCCGAAACAACGCCGTCCAGGCGGGACAGGGAGCAAATTGGGAAATTTGCGACCGCATCGCCGCGCGAATGCCGCGGGGCTTTCACCACGGGCTCCTTGCGCCGGCCGTCGAACAGCGAGTCGACCGGATCATCCCGGCGCGAGCGTCTCGCCGCGGCCGAGCGCCCGCGCCGCCGCCGTCCCCGGAAATCAATCGATCACAGCTCGAGCCGGTCGTTGAAGACCATCTCCTCGAGCTTGAACTTGCGCTTGATCGTCGTATCTCCGACCTTCGAGACGAACTCGATCTCATCGTCTTCCAGCACGATCGGGTCGTCCTTGGGGAAGACGTAGACGAGCGAGAGGCTGCGCCCCTCCCGCTGTGGACCGGCCTGGACCGGCAGGATCGGAGGCTTCCCGTTCCGCTCCAACCGTGCTTCGGCTCCCAGTTCCCCCGATGACAGTCCGGCAAACTGGCCAGGAATGCCGGTGACGAACACGTAGTACCCGGGTGGCGGCTGGTTGAGCACATCGAGCACCCCTTCCGGGACGGTGGCTCCTCGTTCAATCTGCGCCCGAACCTGCGCCTGTCTCACCGGCAGCGCGCTCTGCCAGCGGACCACGAGTCTGGACTGGCCAGCGCCGCCAAAACCGCCGCGTCCTCCGCCTCCGCCGCCCGCACCACCTCCGGCGGCAACGCCCCCACGCGCACCTTCCCTGGGGGGACGCGGAAACACGACGGTGATCCGTTTCGCCCAGGGCGAGTTGGACATCATCTTCTCGACGTCCCCGTCGGACCAGTCGTTGAACGCCTTCTCCTCCCAGAAGTCCGCGGCGAACACCGCGGCGCACGCCAGCACGCAGACGACTGAGATCGCCAAGCATCTCCGGGCCACTCTGCACCTTCCTTTGCACGGGGTCCGCTGCGCGGTGTCAACTGCACGGGGTCAGCGAACGCGCATGGGCTAATTTAACACCCTTTTCCGGTACATTGAACCGCTCTGGATGAAGGAATCGCGCGCTGCACAGGTAATCGCGACACTGTCCATCAACGCCGCGAAAAGTGAACCGTGACGCGATGGAGCCGAAGCTCGTGTGCACGTCTTCCACCGCCAGCGCCGTTTCGGCCGGTCGGGCCGCGCGGAGTCGCCTACGAGGATCGGGTCATCCGGTGAGAGCGCGTGAGAAGCGCCAGACGGTGGCGGGCGGGAGATTGGCGGCGGCAAATGCCACTCGCTTGCCCGTCAGCCCGAGAGTCTGGCACGGCAGGGGAGACGCCACGCCGTAGGAATACTGTATGAGACAGCCCTCGTCCGACAGCACGCGGAACGCGGCCCGTACGATCTCGTCACGATCGTTCGGCGTCAGGCTGTTGAGGGGAAGCGAGGAGACGACCGTCGATACGCGGCCGGCCCGCCCGGCCGGGAGAATCTCGTCGAGCCGCAATGCGTTCAAGTGAAGTACGGTCGCGCTCGGAAAGTGCCCTTCCAGCCAGGCGTGCAGGTGCCGGTCCCGCTCCACCAGGACGAGACGCTTCTCGGAAACGCCGGCCGCGAGCAGGGCGCGGGTCACCGACCCGGTCCCCGGCCCGAGCTCGATCACCCAATCTCCATTCCTGTTGTTCATCTGCGCCGCGCGGGCCATGGCCCGCGCGAGGGCCGGCGAGCTTGGTGCGATTGAGCCCATCCGGAGAGGATTTGCGAGCCATCGCCGGAGGAACAGGGCAAGCTCGGCGCGCCGGCGGGATGCAACCAGGGAACTCGCGCCGTGGGTGTGCGGCGGCTGTGGAACGGACGCTTCTCTTCTCATCGCGATTCGATACGGTTACGGATTGGCCGATCCCGCGGACAGTCGCGAGCATGCTGGACAGTATGCGCTATTGGGTGCAGGCAATGCACGCCGACGGATTCCGGTCCACGTCCAACGCCAGCCGGCGGCTCAATGCGCGGGCGCGTAGGCGGCCGCGCGAACGGTCACGCCTGGACGCGCCACGGTGACCCGCGGTACGCCGCCGCCGGCATCCGCCGCGCGGAGCGACAGCAGATACTGCAGACCCAGTTCGCGGCCGATGCCCGCCAGCGCGTCGCTGAACTCCTCCGAGGCGGCGACGGTCTGAAAGTGCGCGCCGCTGCCGGCGGCGAGCTGCTCGAAGTTCGTCAGCGGGACGTCGGTCACTGCGATGCCGTAGAACAGGATGCCGTGCATCGCCAGCGACTCGGCCAGGTGATCGAGGCGGCCGCTCAGATCGGCCGCGCGCCGGCGGCCGCGCACCTGTGAGGACTGCAGGTCCGACGGTGCGATCTCGCTGGCCTGGCCCAGCATCAGAATGATCGGTCGTGCGGCGCCGCGGGCATGGAGGTCGTCAATCGCTTCGATGATCGCTGCGTCGAGCTCGCCCTCGACACTTTGCATGTCGACGATGCTGTCGTCGTCGAGGCTGCCGATGAACACGGACAGGGCGGAGGACAGTTGGCGCTGAGTCACGGCGAGGCCTTCGAAGATGGCCACGACCTGTACGGCGGGCGGCGCCGGGTCGACCGACACGATCTCCAGCAGGTCACCCTCAACGCGCACGGTGAAATCGTCCGCCGTCAATCCGCTGACCGGTGTTCCACCGGTATCGGTCACCGACACCAGCAGCCTTTGGTGAACGTCCTGCGTCGCACCGAGGGCGGCGGGGCTGCGCGCTGGCAAGGCGAGCCAGACGGCCGCGAGGCCGATCAGGAGGGCGGCGCCGGAGCGCAGGGGTGAGCGTTGCATCGGATGGCTGAGGGGCGGTCTGCGGCGTCCCCTGGTCGATCAGGGGGCGCAGCGGCCGCTGAGCAGCGATTCGAGTGGATTATACCGGTGCGAGCTGCGACGCCAACACGGTGGCGGGGTGGCGGGCGCTGACCCCTGCCAAGTCGTGCACCTGGTGCCGGCAGGAGACGCCGGCGGCGACGAGGGTCTCGCCGGGACCAAGCGCCCGCGCCGCCGGCAGCAACCGGCGTTCGCCGATCTGCCGTGACAGGTCGAAGTGCTCGCGCGCATACCCGAACGAGCCGGCCATGCCGCAGCAGCCGGCGTCGAGGTCGACCACCTCGGCGTCCGGCACCCGTCCGAGCAGCGCCAGGGCCGGGGCGACCAGTCCCAGCGACTTCTGATGACAGTGTCCGTGCAGCAGCAGGCGGGTCGGCCCGGGCCGGAAACGCAGCAGGTCCGGTTCGCCGCGCAGCCGGTCCTCCAACCACTCTTCGAACAGCAGGCAGGCCGCCGCCACCTCGCGCGCGCGCCGCTGGTCGTCATCCCGCAGCAGCGCCGGCAGATCGTCACGCAGCGCAGACAGGCAACTCGGCTCGAGCACCACGATGCGTGTCCCGGCCGACGCCAGTGGATGCAGACGCCGGACCGTCTCGATCGCCTGCCGCCGCGCGGCGGGCAACAGCCCCTGCGAGAAGAGCGGCCGCCCGCAGCAGGCCTCCGGTCCGAGTCCGACCGCGATGCCCGCGCGGTCACACAGCGCCGCGACCGCCATCCCGACCTCGGGGTGGTAGTAGTTGGTGAACGTATCGCGGAACAGCACCACGCCGGGCGGCTCGGCTGGCGTCGGACGGTCGCGCCAGCGCGCGGCCAGGGTGCGCGGGGTCCAGGCGGGCAGCGCCCGGCGGCGGTCCAGGCCGAGCAGCCGTTCGTTGAGGGCGCGCACCAGGGGGTTCGACAGGCAGGGGTTGAGCAAGCGGGCGAACGGGCTGGCCCAGGCTGACAGCTCGTGGATGCCCCCGAGCAGGCGCGCGCGCAGCGGCGTGCCGTGCCGGCTCCAGTAGTCGGCCAGGAACTCGCTCTTGAAGCGGGCCATGTCGACGCCCACCGGGCATTCCGCCTTGCAGGCGCGGCACTCCAGGCACAGGTCGAGGGCGTCGAACACGCCGTCGTCGCCCAGACCGGTCTCGCCGAGGCGTCCGGTCATGGCGGAACGCAGCGCATTGGCCCGGCCGCGGGTCGAGTGGGTCTCGTCGCGGGTCGCCATGTAGGAGGGGCACATGGTGCCCTCGAGCGTCTTGCGGCAGGCGCCGACGCCGCTGCACATCTCCACCGCCCGGCCGAAGCCCCCATGTTCGGCGTAGTCGAACTGCGTGGGCGGGTCGGGTGTCCGATACTTGGATCCGTAGCGGAGATTCGACGTCAGGGGCGGTGTGTCGACGATCTTGCCGGGGTTGAACAGGCCGTCCGGGTCGAAGGTCCGTTTGACGTCGCGAAACGCGTCGTAGAGCTGCGCGCCGAACATGCGCTCCATGAAGGGGCCGCGCACCAGGCCGTCCCCATGTTCCCCCGACAGCGCGCCGCCGAACTCGAGGACGAGGTCGGCGATGTCGTTGGCGATCGCCTCGAACCGGGCGATGCCGTCGGCGGTCTTGAGATTGACGACCGGCCGCACATGCAGGCAGCCGACCGACGCGTGGGCGTAGACCCCGGTGCGGCTGCCGTGCCGCTGCACGATGGCCAGGAACCGCTCGATGTAGTCCCGCAGCCGGTCCGGTGCGACCGCCGTGTCCTCGACGAAGGAGAGACTCTTGGCGTCTCCCTTCATCGCCATCGAGAGCCCCAGCGACGATTGACGCAGCTTCCAGATGCGGGCCTGGGCCGCCGGGGTGAGGGCGCGTGCGGTGCGGGCAGCGATGCCGCGGGTCTGCAGGTCCTGCTCGATCGCGGTGAGCCGGTCCGGCAGTTCGCCGGCGTCGTCTGCCTGCAGTTCGACACAGAGCAGCGCGCCGGGCGTCTCCCCCAGCAGCACCTCCCGGCGCAGTGCATCGAGGGCCGGATTCTCTCGGGAGTGATCCAGGATGAAACGGTCCATCACCTCGATCGCGGACGGGTGATGCTCGAGAATGACCGGCGTCGCGCCCAGGGCGTCGAGCAGATCGTCGAACTCGATCGTCAGGACCGCCTTGGCGGCGGGCAGCGGCACGAGATTCAGGCGCGCCTCGACCAGCACCCCGAGCGTTCCTTCCGATCCGACGACCAGCTTCGCGAGGTTGCACGGCTGATCGGGGTCGACGAACGCGTCCAGGTTGTATCCACCGACGCGGCGCAGGATGTTCGGAAAACGCCGCCCGATTTCGGCGGCGTGCTCGGACCCGAGGCGGCGGACCTCGCGATAACAGCGGCCCTCGAGCGTGTCTGTCCGGCAGACCGCCTCCAGCTCGTCCGGGTGCAGCGGACGCAGGTGCGCGATGGATCCGTCGCTCAGGGCGACGTGCAGATCGAGCACGTGGTCGATCGTCTTGCCGTACAGCACCGATCGGGCGCCGCTGGAGTTGTTGCTGACCATGCCGCCGATGGTGGCGCGGTTGGCGGTCGAGATGTCCGGCGCGAAGCGCAGCCGGTGGGGGAGCAGCTTGGCGTTCAGCTCGTCGAGGACGATGCCCGGTTCGACCCGCACCCAGCGCTCGTCGGCGTTCACCTCGAGGACGCGGTTGAAGTACTTGGACGTGTCGAGCTGCAGCCCGGCGCCGATCGCCTGACCGGCCTGCGAGGTGCCGCCGCCGCGCGCCGTGATCGAGACGCCGTGCCGGCGCGCGATCTCGATCGTGCGGACGACGTCCTCGCGCGAGCGGACGATGACGACGCCGGCCGGATCGATCTGATAGACGCTGGCGTCGGTCGAGTACAACGCTCTGGTGATGGCGTCGAAGCGGACTTCGCCGTCGAGGGCATCCGTCAGGTCGCGTTGCAGCGAATCGGTCACGGAGGGGAGTATACCCTTGGGGTTCGGCCGTCACCCGCGCCGCACTCTGGCGATCCGGCGGTCGAGATCGCCGGCCCCGCGGGCGGCCCGAGGCCGCGCCTCGCCGGCCTCCATCGTGCCCGGAGGCTGGCCCCCGCGGAGCGGGGCTCCGAGAAACGTCGTCCAGCGAGGCGGAGCCGACCGGGCCAGAGCGGCTTTCGGCGGAGCCGCGCGGAATCGGTGATAGATTGTCGGGTGGAGCTTGCCACGGGCGGCTGACGCCGCACACCCGGGATCAGCGAGAGATCATGTCCTACCGCGCCGGCCGTCACTTCCTGCAGATTCCGGGACCGACAAACGTTCCCGACCGGGTCCTTCGGGCGATGGCCCGCCCGACCATCGACCACCGCGGACCGGAGTTTCAGCAGCTCGGGCGCGAGCTGCTCACGAACGTGCGGGAGGTGTTCCGCACCGGATGCCCGGTGGTGATTTTCCCCGCGTCCGGCACCGGCGCCTGGGAGGCGGCCCTGGTCAACTGTCTCTCGGCCGGTGACCGGGTGCTGATGGTGGAGACCGGACACTTCGCCACCTTGTGGAAACGGATCGCGCTCAACCTCGGGCTCCGCGTCGACTGGGTGCAGGGCGACTGGCGGCACGGTGTCGACCCCGGCGCGGTCGAAGCGAGGCTGGCCGATGACCGGGCGCATGCGATCAAGGCGGTCTGCGTGGTGCACAACGAGACATCGACCGGGGTGGCGAGCCGGATTCCGCTCGTGCGCCGCGCGATCGACCAGGCCCGCCACCCCGCCCTGTTCATCGTCGACACGATCTCGTCGCTCGGGTCCATCGACTACCGCCACGACGAGTGGTCGGTCGACGTGACCGTCGGGGCGTCCCAGAAGGGGTTGATGCTGCCGCCCGGGCTCAGCTTCAATGCGGTCGGCGAGAAGGCGCTGGCCGCGCACCGCCGCGCCACGCTCCCGCGGGCGTTCTGGGACTGGAGCGCGGTGCTGGCCGCCAACGAGAAAGGGTTCTTTCCCTATACCCCGGCGACCAACCTGCTGTACGGCTTGCAGGAGGCGCTGGCGATGCTGCGGGAAGAGGGCCTGTCCGCGGTGTTTGCCCGCCACGCACGGCACGCGGCGGCCACCCGTGCGGCCACGCGGGCGTGGGGGCTCGAGATTCTCTGCCGGAATCCCGAGGAATACAGCGCGTCGATCACCGCGGTCCTGACGCCCGACGGCCACGACGCGGATCGACTGCGCGAGACGGTGCTTGACCGTTTCGATTTGTCGCTCGGGGTCGGGCTCGCGAAGCTGGCGGGGAAGGTGTTTCGGATCGGGCATCTCGGCGATCTCAATGACCTGAGCCTGCTCGGCACGCTGGGCGGTGTGGAGATGGGTCTGGCGCGGGCCGGAATTCCGCACCAGCCGTGCGGAGTGCAGGCGGCGATGAAGCTGCTGACCGACGCCTGATGTCGGAGAGACCAGGAGTCTGCTGCTAGACTCCTGGCGCCCGCGGGACCGCGGACGCGGGCCGCGGGTTGGACACGCAAGGAGATGACGATGGCACGACGAATGCTCGGGCGGGTGGTGACGACATTGGCCGCGGCGGCGGTGGCGGGAACGGTGACGAGTTCGCCGGCGGCGGCGCAGACGCCGGCCGCCGACTATACGCCGGTGACGGACGAGCGGCTGCGGTCGCCGGACGCGGACGACTGGCTGATGTACCGGCGCACGTACGACAGTTGGGGGTACAGTCCACTGGACCAGATCACCACGGACAACGTGGCCGGCCTCGTGCCGGTCTGGTCGATGTCTACCGGGGTGGTGTCGGGCCATCAGTCGCCGCCGATGGTCAACGACGGCATCATGTTCGTCACGACGCCGGAAGACCAGGTGCTGGCGATCGACGCCCGGGGCGGGGAGCTGCTCTGGCGTTACCGGCGCCAGCTTCCCGAGGACACGCTGCGGGCGCACTGGACCAATCGCGGCGTCGGGTTGTACGGCGACAAGGTCTTCGTCACGACCCATGACGCAGTCGTGGTCGCGCTCGACGCGCGCACGGGCGAGGTCGTCTGGGAATCTTCCGTCGCCGACTACCGGAGCGGGTACTACATGACCATGGCGCCGCTCGTCGCGAACGGCAAGGTGCTGGTCGGCGCGTCGGGCGGCGAGCGCGGTATCCGGGGCTTCGTCGCCGCCTACGATCCCGACAGCGGACAGGAGGTCTGGCGGTCGCACACGGTGCCCGGCCCCGGCGAGCCCGGCAACGAGACGTGGCCCGGCGAGACCTGGCGCACCGGCGGCGCGTCGATCTGGATCACCGGGTCGTTCGACCCGGAGTTGAACCTGACCTACTGGGGCACCGGGAATCCGGGGCCGTGGATCGGCGACCAGCGCCCCGGCGACAACCTGTATACGAACTCCGTGGTCGCCTTCGACGCCGACACCGGCGACCTGAAGGCGTATCACCAGTATCACCACAACGGCTCGTGGGACTGGGACGAGGTCTCGGCGCCGCTGCTGATCGACGTGCCGCGGGCCGGGCGCACCGTCAAGGCGCTGGTCCACCCGGCGCGCAACGGCTATCTGTGGCTGCTCGAGCGCGAGGCGAACGCCATCAACTTCGTCGACGCGCAGCCCTACGTCGATCAGAACGTGTTCCGGTCGATCGACCCGCAGACGGGACGTCCCGAGTACGACGAGGAGCGGAAGCCGGGCACCAACAAGCCGGCGACGTTCTGTCCGTCGTTGTGGGGTGGCAAGGACTGGCCGCCGGCCGCCTACAGCCCGCAGACGGGATATCTCTACATCCCGGCCAATGAGAATCTCTGCACGACGATGGTGGGGCGCGAGGTCGAATACCGGCCGGGCGCCGGATACACGGGTGCGACGTCACAGGTCTTCGTGGTCGACGGCGCCGACCACCTGGGCGAGCTGCAGGCGTGGGATCTCTCGACGGGTGAACAGGTGTGGACCCACGAGTTCGCCGAGTCGCAGAACTGGGGCCCGATTCTGACCACCGGCGGCGGTCTGGTCTTCGCAGGGGGTACCCACGACCGCTATTTCAGGGCCTTCGATGCGCGCACGGGTGAAGTGTTGTGGGAACAGCGCACGAACTCGGGCGTCACCGGGGTGCCATCCTCGTATGCCATCGACGGGGTGCAGTACATCGCGGTGCAGTCTGGCTGGGGCGTCGACGCGCAGGGCATGCAGCGCGCGGTCAACGCGCATCTCGAACGCGACATCCAGGTGCCGCAGGGCGGCGTCATCTGGGTCTTCGCGCTGCGGCAGTGAGCGCCGCGCACTGACCGGCCGATGGCCGCGGGTGGACGGCGGGCCGTGCACTGACCGCCCGCGGGCCCTCTACTTTGCGAGCGGGTCGGGACGGATCTGGAACTTCACGTTCTTCTGATGCGTGCCGGACCCGCCCTCGAGGTGCCAGGCGGCGTAGTTCGAGTAGCTCGACCACAACCCCTTGCCCTTCCAGCCTGCCGCCGGGTCGTCGATGCGTCCGTTCGACGAGCGCGAGAAGAAGCCCATCGGATAGGGCACCCGCAGCGTCACGAACTGTCCCGTGTCAGGCACGAACACTTCGAGCGAGTCGGTGTTGACCACCCCGTAGAGCGGGACGTCGTGTCCCAGGCCCAGCACGTCGTGATGGTCGATCTGCGTGAGATAGCTCTCGTCGGAGTTGATCGGGAACTCGGCGTTCGAAAAGGTCGGCTTCTCCATGCGGTGGAACGTCCACCCATCGGGGCAGCTCTGGCCCGTCGCTCCCGGGTCGGCGGTGTCGGCGCACAGGCGGCGGTCGAACGAGGCAAAATGTCCACTGCCGCGCCAATCCTGCCAGGCGACGCCGTCGTTGGTGAAATGCAGGCCGCCGCTGCCGTACGCGGCCGGGTTCATCAGGGTCGGGGGCGGCTCGTAGACCTCGGCCTTGCATGACTGCGGCGGGTTCGCGCCGAGATCGATCCGTACCAGCTTGTTGTCGGCCTGCCCGTTGCCGGAGCACCAGACGCTGCCATCGGTCGGGTTCACCGCCGGCGAGTAGCACCCGAACCGAATGCGATGGTCCCGGGTCGCCTCGATGGCGTCGCCCGGTTCGGTCCAGCCCGCCGTGATCACGCCGTCGCCGGTCGTATCGACGACCCCCGGACACCAGCCCTGCGCCGCTTCGGCGTCCCCGGTGTCGTCCCAGACCTCCATGTCGATCCAGCCCAGGCCGGCATTGAAGCCGTAGTAGATGACGTCGTTCTCGCCGATCATGTTGTGGTCGGCCGAGAAGCAGGTGTCGATCTCGGAAAACGCCTCCGCTGCGGGGTCGTACACGAACACCTGCCGGCTGCCGCGTTGCAGCGGATAGTAGCCGGCGAAGCGGTTCGACGCGCCCGTGCAGAACTGCGGCTGGGCATCTGCGGCCCGGATGCGGCCGGTGAGCCAGACCCGTCCCTCGCCGTCCATCGCGACGCTGCGTGGATCGGCCTGGCGGGCCCAGATGTCGTCGTCGCCCCAGTATGGCGATTCCGGCGTGTCGGTCTGAATCGTCGGCCCGTTCGAGGGAATGGCGATGGTGGTCGCCCGATGCTCGACAGGATCGAGCACGGCCAGGATGTCGCTGGGTTGCACGACACCGTAGACGAGGCCGTTCGCGTTGACCGTCGCGTCGCGCACGTCCGACGCGGCGCTGTCGGTGCGGCCGTCGGTGGCGGTGCCCCAGTCCCAGAGGGTGACGACGACGTTGCGTTCGATACCCGCCGGCCGCGGTGGAATCTGGGCGGGGGTCTCACCGGCGGCGATGCGGTCGGTCCAGTCGGCGAACATGCGCCGCTGGTCGCCCAGACGGCGGTACATGCCGTTCATGCTGGCCCCCATCGGCCCCATCGCGACACGCCGGTCCCACGCCGCGAGGTGCGAGTCGGCGCTGCTCAGAATGCTGCCGGGAATCTCCCGTGTCGCTCTGTTGCCCAGTTGGTGGCAGTTGAGACATCCGGTGACCGAGCTGCCGAGCACCTGCTGGGAATGCTCTCCCGGCGGCAGCTCGATCATCGACAGCCACCACGCCGCCGGGTACACCTGGGCCGCCGCCGCCGCATCCGGGGCGACGACGCCCTCGAGATCGACGATCTGACCCGGTGAGGCGGAGACACGCGCAGAATCGACCAGCCCGTAGCCGCGCACGAACAGGTCGTACGTGGCGTCCGGCAGATCGGGCAGCACGTAGCGGCCCTCGTCGTCGGTCGCCACGATGCGGATGAACCGGGTCGGCAGGTCGGTCGTCTCGGCGACCACCCAGACGCCCGCTTCCGGGCCGGCGGTGCTCGTGACGGTGCCCCCGATGTCGTCGGCGTCGATCTCGATGCCGGCCGCGGCGCCCGTTGCGTCTGCGCCGGCTGGCGGTTCGCCCGTGCAGTTCGCCGCTACGGCAAGGGCGCCGGCCAGGCATCCCGCCCGCAGCACGTCGCGCAGCCGATAGCTTCCAGGACCATTCGCCATGACGTCCCTCCCGTATGCCGCATGAATGCCGCCTGTCGGTGCGACACAGCATACGCCATGTGCGGGATGCAGCGCAGGGAGAGGTCGGGGGACCCGCTCGCGCGCGTCACCCAGCCGGCGGCGGACAGAAAAACGGCCCGGCATGAATGCCGGGCCGTGGTGAAATCCGGGCGCCTGCCCGCCGCACGTGTCGCGGCGGTTATCGCAGCTACCCGACGCTCAGCAGTTCGAGCTTTCCGGTGCTGCCGCTCATCTTGTCCACCGGGATGCCCATCTTGTCGAGAATCGTGAGGTGCAGGTTGCTGACCGGCGTCCGCTCGGCATAGCGGATGTGACCGGCCGGTTTCAACTGTCCGGAACCGCCGCCGACGAGCACGAGGGGCAGGCCCTTGTTGTCATGCCGGTTGCTGTCGGACATGCCGGCGCCGTAGATCGTCACCATGTTGTCGAGCAGGGTGCCGTCGCCGTCAGGCGTCGCCCGCGCCTTCTCGAGGAAATACGAGAACAACGACAGGTGGAACTCGTTGATCTTCGCGATCTTCTCGTAGAGCGTCGGGTCGTTGCGGTGGTGCGACGTGGGGTGATGCGAGTCGGGAACCCCGATTTCCGGATAGGTGCGGCCGCTGATCTCGCGCGCCAGCATGTAGGTGCTGACCCGTGTCAGGTCGGTCTGATAGGCGAGCAGCAGCAGGTCGAACATCAGCTTGGCGTGCTCTTCGTAGGTGGCCGGGATGCCGGCCGGCTGGTCGACTTCCGGCAGCTCGCGGTCACTCTGTTCCTCGGCCTTCTGGATACGGCGTTCGATGTCGCGCACCGCCTCCAGATACTCGTTGACCCGGAGCTGGTCGTTGGGACCCAGCCCGCGCTGCAGCGCGTCGATCTTGTCCGACACCGAGTCGAGAATGCTCTGATCCTTCCTGATTCGGAGCAGACGCGCCGCCGGATCGGTCGAGCCGCTGTCGCCGAACAGCCGCTCGAACACGGCCCGCGGGTTGTTCTCGCCCATGAGCGGGGTGGTCTCGTTGCGCCAGGAGATCGTGTTCGTGTAGGTGCAACTGAACCCGACGTCGCAGGAGCCGGAGACGTCGCGGCTGTCCAGGGCGATCTCGAGCGACCCGAGCTGCGTGTGCTGCGCGAACTCCCGGGCGATGAGCTGGTCGACCGAGACGCCGGCGCGCAGGTTCGACTCGGTGCGGGCCGGTGTGACGCCGGTCAGGAAGCGGGTGGCGGCGCTGGCGTGGACCCCGGCATTGCTGGGAACCCCGTTCAGACCCGTCAGCAGCGTCATCTGGTCGCGGTACGCGGCAATCGGATTGAGCAGCCGGGTAGTCTCGAAGGCGCTTCCCTCGCCCTCGGGCGTCCAGTGCTTCATCGCCATCCCGTTCGGCACGTAGACGACGCCGAAACGGCGCACCGGATTGGCGGCGCTGTTGCGGATGGCGGCGAATGCCGGCACCATGCCGTCGAGCAGCGGCAGCGCCAGACCGGCGCCGATGCCCCGCAGCACGGTACGGCGAGGGATAGCCTTCTTGGTGATCATCATGAGTCTGACCTCCGCATCTGGAACGCGGTGCTCTTCACAATTCCGAGGATGATAGTTGACCAGCGGTAGTCGTCGCCAGCCGCGTCACGCACGATTCCTCTCACGGTCGGGGCGTCGTAGTACTCGATCCCGCGTCCCAGGGCATATCCCATCAGTTTTTCGGTCACGGTGCCCACGAAGTCGTCGGGACGATCGAGCAGCAGGTCACGCAGTCCGGTCGGCCCCTCGAACGCGGCGCCGTCCGGCAGCGTTCCCGTCGCGTCGATCGGCGTGCCCGCCTCGCTGACCTGGCGCCAGTTTCCGACGGCGTCGAAGTTCTCCAGCGAAAATCCGATCGGGTCCATCGGCGCATGACAGACGGCGCAGGAGGGGTTCTCGCGGTGCTGCACCATCGCCTGACGCATCGACAGCGGTTCGCCGTCTTCGTTCTTTTCCTCGAGGGTCGGCACGTCGGGCGGCGGCTCGGGCGGCGGCGCGCCCAGCAGGTTCTCGAGCACCCATTTGCCGCGCAGCACCGGCGACGTGCGGTTCGGATACGACGTGACCGTCATGACGCTGCCGTGGCTCAGCAACCCGGCGCGCTCGCCGTCGGCGAAGGTCACCTTCCGGAACCGGTTGCCGTAGATGTTCGGGATGCCGTAGTGCTCGGCCAGCCGCTCGTTCACGAACGTGTAGTTCGCCCGCAGCAGGTCGAGCACGCTGCGGTCTTCCTGCAACAGGCTTTCGATGAAAAGCCGGGTCTCCTGCTGATAGGCCTCGCGCAGGTTGTCGTCGAAGTGCGGGAAGGCCAGCGGGTCCGGATACACGGTCTGCACGTTGCGGAAGTGCAGCCACTGACCGGCGAAGTTCTCCACCAGCGCGGTGGCGCGCTCGTCGGCCAGCATCCGCCGCACCTGCTGCTCGAGGATGTCCGGCTCGCTGAGGCTGCCGTTCTCGGCGACCGCCAGCAGCTCGTCGTCCGGCATGCTGCTCCAGAGGAAGAACGACAACCGCGACGCCAGCTCGACGTCGCGCAGTGCGTAGATGGCGCCCGGGGCGCCGTCGACCGGGTCGTTCTCGATGCGATACAGGAACTCGGGGTCGGCGAGCAGGCGCTCGAGGGCGAAGCCGATGCCTTCGTCGAAGCTGCCGCCGCTGCGGCCCGCTTCGAAGAAGCTGAGCAGTGTGCGGACGTCGCCGTCGGTGACCGGCCGGCGATAGGCGCGGCGCGCGAGCGTCGAGAGGATCTCGGTGGCGCAGGGCAGCTCGTCGCCGCCGGCGGCCGGGGTGCACGAGAACACGCGGCGCCGCGTCGGGGTCACTCCCGGCCCGTCGACGACGAAGGGGCCGCTGATCTCGACCCGGTCGAGCGCCGGATTGGAGTCCGGCATGTCGTTCACCGCCAGGGCGAAGCCGGTCTGACGCGGTTGCAGCACGCCATCTTCTTCCCAGGTTTCGCGCGGGAACGAAACGCCGATCAGGTGCGGGCCGGCGTCGACGGCAATGCGCACTTCAAGGTCGTCGTCGGCGTGCAGCGTGTAGGACTCCCACACGTCATCGCCGCGAATGTTGCCCGCAAAGCTGATGGGGGCTGGCGTGCCGGGGGCCTCGCCGCCGAAGGTGAACTGCCGGATGCGGCGGCCGTCGAGCCGGATCTCGACGTCGTGCGCCTGGTCGATGCCGCGCACGTAGCCGACGTAGTTCGTGCGCAGGCGCAGCTTGATCAGATACTCGCCATCGACCGGGAAGTGGTGCCGGACAGCCGTCCCGCCGCGCGACCCGAACGGCAGGTCCTCGCTCTGCTGGTTCTCCTGAACAAGCAGCAGCGGAACCTCGTAGGTCTCGATAACGCTGCCTCCCGCCGGCGGACGGCCGATGGCCAGCCGGCTGATCTTCCGCGCCGCCGAGACGTAACGCTCGAACAGGGCGGGGGACAGCGACAGGGCGCCGGCGTTGTTGTCGAACCCGTAGCGGTCCGGGGCGTCCGCCGGAATCCACTCGCCGACATCGATGTTCAGGTCGAGCAGATCGCGAATGACGTTGCGGTATTCGGTCTGATTCAGACGGTGAAACGCCTGCGTCCGGCCAGGGTTGGGGTTCGCCTCGGCGGCGCGATCCAGCTCGTCTTCGAGCCAGCGCCGGAACCGGTCGTAGGTCGCCTTGTCCGGTCGGGGCCGCGGCTGCGGTGGCATGGCGCCCACCCGCAGTTTGCGCACGACGCTTTCCCAGATCTCCGGATGTTCGGCGACGTTGTCGACGTTCACGTCGTCCAGCGCCAGTCCTACGGCGCGCAACTGCGAGATGAGCAGCGAGCGCGGTTCGTCGGTGCCGTCGACGTAGTCGCCGTTGTGGCAGGTGACGCAATACTCGTCAAGGAGCGCGCGCTGAGGCGAAACCACGGCCGGGGCGCCGCCCGCGCGTGGCGGCTGACCCGCCGCCTGGGGCGACAGGGACGCCCAGAAGGCGGCGACGAGCACCGTTCCGCCGACCGCACATACACCTCTACGCACCGACCTGCCTTCCTCGTGGTCTGCCCGCTACATACACTTCAAGACACGATAGTGTGGACCCAAGGGCGCGTCGTTGTCAATCGTGGTCCCGTGCGGTAGGATGACGTTCTGAGAAGTAGGGGCAACCCTTGTGGTTGCCCTGTTCGTCTGCCGGAACAACGCAGATCGGCAGGTTTCGGCATGAAACCGCAGAATTCCGCGGGGAAGCGCAGAATTCCGTAGGGGCAACCCTTGTGGTTGCCCTGTTCGTCTGCCGGAACAACGCACATCAGCGGGATGCAACGTCGATCCGCAGATGTGCACGCGGATCGGCGGGTTTCAGCGTGAAACAGCAGAATTCCGCGGGGAAGCGCAGAATTCAGCGGGGATCGAATGCAGCGGGGCTTTCGCCACGGGCTGCCAAGGAGAACGTGTCGATGTCAGTGTCCCGAAGCGGCTGGTTCATCCTGCTGGCGGCCTGCGTCCTGCTGGCGGGTAGCGCCCTGCCCGACGCCGCGGCGGCAGAAGATGCGCCGCTGATCGCGGCCGTCAAGGCAGAGGACGCCGGCGCGGTCAGCGCGCTGCTGGACGGCGGCGCCGACGTGAACGCAACGCAACCGGATGGGGCGACGGCGCTGCACTGGGCGGCGTTTCGGGATCACCACGAGATTGCGAGTCGGCTGATCGCGGCCGGTGCGGATGTCAACGCCGCCAACGAGTTGGGGGCGACGGCGCTGTGGCTGGCCGCGGACAACGGCAGCGCGACGATGGTGGAGCGCCTGCTTGCCGCCGGCGCCCGTCCCGACAGGGCGCTGCCGGAAGGAGAGACACCCGTCATGACGGCGTCCCGCACGGGGAACGCCGATGCGGTGACCCTGCTGGTCGCGGCCGGCGCCGACGTCAACGTGGCGGAGGACACCCGCGGGCAGACCGCCCTCATGTGGGCCGTGGCCCAGGGGCATCATGCGGTCGTGGCGGCGCTGATCGAGCACGGCGCCGATGTCGCCGCGAGGTCCAGGCTGCGGTCGCGCCTGATGCATGCCGACGCCACGAACGCGTCGCAGTACGACCAGGGCGTCACGTGGCACCGGGGCGGCTTCACCCCGCTGCTCTTCGCGGCGCGGCACGGCGACATCGAGTCGGCGCGGCTGCTGCTGGCGGCCGGCGCCGATGTGGACGACCCCGCTCCGACCGGCGCGACTCCGCTCGTGCTGGCCGCACACAGCGGCCATGGCGAGTTCGGCGCCTTTCTGCTTGACGCCGGGGCTGACCCCAACGCCATCGGCGCGGGCTACAACGCGCTGCACGCCGCCACGCTGCGCGGGGACGAGCGGCTGGTCGAAGCGTTGCTGAGACATGGCGCCGACCCGGACGCGCGTCTCGAGTCCGGCACGCCGCTGCGGCGCACGAGCCAGGACTGGGCCTTGAATCCGTCGCTGGTGAGCGCGACGCCCTACTGGCTGGCCGCCTATTTTCGCGAGCCGAACATCATGCGCGACCTGGTGGCGGCCGGCGCCGACCCGCGCTTGACGACGCTCGAACGGTGGCGGCCGGTCGCCGAGCGTGCCGGCGGCGTCGGGCCGCCGCACCCCGCCAACGGGTTCATTCCGGCGCTGGTCGCGGCCCTGCGCGGTCCCGCCGACAGGGGGCGTTTCTTCAACACCGCGGCGCGCGACCCCGACGGTGAGGAGCGCAAGGCCCTGGAGACGGTGCGCGTCGCTGTCGAGCACGGCGCCGACGTCAACGGCACCGCCGAGGATGGCGGCGCGGCGATACATACGGCCGCCCAGCGCAACTTTGCGAGCGTCGTGAGCCTGCTGGCCGAGCACGGCGCCGACATCGATCTGAAGAACGGCTCTGGACGGTCTCCGCTGCAGATCGCTGCCGGGGCGGAAGCGGGGCGGGCCCGCAGTGCTGCAGCGGCAGAGCGCGCCCCCGCCGGCAACTCCGCCGAGGTGCTGCGTGAACTCGGCGCGATCGAAGAGACGGACGAGACAGCGGACGAGGCCGACGCGGCCCGCTGAGACCGGCGGCCGGCAGACCGCGCGCGACACTACCGCCGCGTCCGGTTCACCACCTCCATGTGATGCGAACAGCGGCCATCGGCACCATCGTGGCGGCCTCGCTGCTGATACCGGCGGCAGCCGTGGCGCAGCCGGGGCAATGGGCCCGCTTCCGGGGTCCGGATGCCGGCGCCGCAGCGGACGATCCGCGCCTGCCGGAAACCTGGAGCGAGACCGAAAATGTCGTGTGGGCCGCCGATATCCCCGGCCTGGGTTGGAGTTCGCCGGTCGTCTGGGACGATCACGTCTTTCTGACGACCGCGGTCAGTGCGGGCACAGAGCGGGCTCCGGTGCGCGGGCTCTACGACCCGGGGTCCACCAGCGGCGCCACCCGTTCGACCGCACCGCATCGCTGGTTCGTCTACGACCTGGACTTCGATACCGGCGCCGTGCGCTGGGTGCGCGAGCTGCAGTCCGCGGTCCCGCAGATTGAGCGGCACCTGAAGAACAGCTTCGCGTCAGAGACTCCGGTCACCGACGGAGAACGGCTCTACGTCTATTTCGGGACGATCGGCCTGGTGGCGGCGCTGGACCTGGACGGCGAGGTGCTCTGGCGGCGCGAGCTCGGGGTGTTCAACGGCCGCCAGCGATTCGGCACCGCGGCCTCGCCGGCGCTGCATGACGGCCGGTTGTATGTCGTCAACGACAACACCACGCAGTCGTTTCTTGTGGCGCTCGATTCCGCGACCGGGGCAGAGGTGTGGCGCGTTGAGCGGGACGAAGTCGAGAACTGGGCCACGCCGTTCGTCTGGGAGAACGATCTGCGCACGGAGATCGTCACCGCCGGGTTGCGGCGGGTGCGGTCGTATGACCTCGATGGCCGGCTGCTGTGGGAGCTGGGCGGGATGACGGTGAACGTGGTGCCGACACCGTTCGCCAGGGACGGGCTGGTGTATATCAGCTCCGGGTACCCCGGCGGCCTGCCCAGACCGGTCTACGCGATCCGGCCGGGCGCGTCGGGCGACATTTCACTGAGAGAGGGCGAGAACGCCAACGATTTCATCGTCTGGTATCAGCCGATGCTGGGCACATACAACACGTCGGCGCTGGTCTACGACGGGCACTACTACACGCTGCTCGACCGCGGCTTCCTGCTGAACCATGACGCCCGCACGGGACGCGAGATCTACGGCCGGACACGCATCAAGCCGGGCTCGGGGTTCACGGCCTCTCCGTGGGCCTACAACGACCGCATCTTCCTGCTGGGCGAGGATGGCGACACCTTCGTCGTGCGCGCCGGGCCCGAGTTCGAGCTGCTCGGCACGAACTCGCTCAACGAGATGGCGCTGGCGACGCCGGCGGTCGTGCGCGGGAGTCTGATCCTGCGCACGCAGTCGAAGCTGTATCGCATCAGCAACGACCCCGGCTTGTAATCGGCGGTCGTCCCTCAACGCTGGCAGCCCGTGAAGAAACCGCGCGTTGCACCGAGATCGGCGATGTGCACGGTGAGCAAGGCGAGAAGAGTAGGGGCAACCCTTGTGGTTGCCCTGTTCGTCTGCCGGAACAACGCACATCAGCATGAAGATCCGCCGGATGTCGTGCCGCACGGCGACGATCAACGAGATCCGCCCGCTCGCGACCAGGCGGCCCATCTTCACCCACCTCGCGCTGCGCGCCGCGTCGATCGCGGCCCACGCGCTGGACCACACGCCCACGATGCGCGCGGTCCTGTGCGCCGACGGCTCTCCGCTGCCGCCTCAGGCCGCGGCCCGCCTCGTCGGGAGCGCCGCCGCCTGGACCCGTAACGTCATCCTGGCCCGAGCGCGTGAGAACGCCGCGGGAAAATCCGCGGACAGCGGTTCGAGATAGGAGCGGGCGCCGGCGCGCGCCGCCGGGGCTCGATCGGTCGGCGACTTGTGGACAGACCCTTGTCTTGATGTGACTGGTCATGTAGTCTGGTCACATGGAAACGATCAACGCTTCGGACTTCAAGGCGCGGTGTCTGGCGATTCTCGACCGCGTGCAGGCCACGGGTGAACGCGTTCTCATCCTGAAGCGGGGTCGGCCCGTTGCGGAGTTGTCGCCCGCAACACGAACCGGGGCCGAATACCCCCAGATGGAGCTCAAGGGGACGGTCACCGTGGTCGGCGACATCGTCGGACCGGTGGTTCCGGAAGACGACTGGGAGAGCCTGCGCCGATGAAGGCGTTGCTCGACACGCATGTGCTGGTGTGGTGGATCGATGCCCTCCATCGGCTTTCGACCGCGCAGCGCGAGGTCGTGGCCTCGGCCGACGCCGAGTCACCCTTGCTGGTGTCCGACATCTCGCTCTGGGAGGTGGCGATGTTGCAGAGCCTGGGACGGATCCGCCTGGGGATTCCGCTGCGAGACTGGCTCGACAAGGCGGTCGCGCCGCCGCTCGTGCGGCGCTGCGGCATCTCTCCGGCGATTGCGGCGGAAGTCGCCGGATTCCCCGATTCGTTCCAGCGCGATCCGGCGGACCGAATCCTGGTCGCTACCTCCCGGGTGCTCGGCGCGACGCTGCTGACACGGGATCGGCGAATCGTCGACGCGGCGCTGACGGAGACGTTGAGTTGAACGCATGCTGTAGCCGCCGTGTGCCCGCGGTCGGCGAAGGTGCGATTCGACGTGACGCAACCCGACGATAGACGATATGTGAACCCCCTCGACGCGACCCCTGAGCCCCAGGACAGGCGGATCGGCCGGCATCATCGAGATGCTGGCGGACTTTGAGCGCGGGCGTGATCTTCGTGGACTCCAATGCCCCGATGTATCTAGTCGGGATCCTCTCCGGAACCGGGATCTCATCGAAGCGTTCCCTGGCAGCCCGTGGTAAAAGCCCTGCTGCATTCAATCGGCGCAGAATTCTGCGCTTACCCGTGGAATTCTGCGGCTTCACGCTGCATCCCGCTGATCTGCGTTGCTCCGGCTGACGAACAGGGCAACCACAAGGGTTGCCCCTACAGGTATTTTCCCTCTTCTCGCCTTGCTCAGCGGGCGCATCGCCGATCTCGGTGCAACGCAGGGTTCTACCACGGGCCTGGACGTCATGCCTGTGCGGACCAGGATACGAATGCGGAGGATTATCAGGAGATCATTCATCGCTACGTCTCGATCGAGAGCGGCGACGCGAACGTCGATGCGTTTCGGTTGCTGGACGACCTGGTGGTCTCCGAGTTTCCGATCACCCGCGACGATGTCGATACGACACGGCGAATCTCCGCTGAGCAGCATGCGCTGTCGGCGCGTGATTGGCTGCACCTGGCCGTTATGGAGCGGCGAGGCGTGGATGTCACGCTTCGTACGACCGGGAATTCGCATTGAGGCCCGGGATCGACTGGTTCGGCTCTCGTGTGAACGGTACGCCTGCACCCGGCAGCGATGTCGATCTCTGCGTCGTGCTCGCCGATTCCGACAAGCCGTTCCGGGAACGCATCGGCGAGTATCTGCCGTTCGGCTTTCCCGTGGGTCTGGATCTGTTTCCCTACACCGTGGCGGAGCTTGAACGGATCCGCACCGAGCACCCGTCGTGGTACCGGGCAATCACCGCCGGCATTGACCTCATCCCGGCGCGCTGACGCCTGCCCCGGCTCGTGATCGACCGGCGGCAGGGCGGCGTTCGACGCGGGACTTGGGGGAGGTCCGGGCGGCCATCGAGCGGCAGGGCCATTGTCGGAGACGCCTCAGACGGATCCTCGGCAGCTCCTCATTGGAACCCTCGACGCGACCCCTGAGCCTCCGGGCAGGCGAAGTTCCCCGCGTCGCCGAGGGAAATCGCAATCGTTCGCCGCATCGGTCCACAATGTGGCACACTGAAGCGCCTCGTGCGAGTCTCCCCCGAAACGATCGAGCGGTCCCGATGAAGTCGACACTACAGCAACGCGCCGAAGCAGCCGCGGAGCGGTTCAGGGTGGCCAGGAAACCGGTAGTGGTCGAGTTCGCCGGTGTCCCGAAGGCCGGCAAGAGCACCACGCTCGGCCAGGTGCATGCGTTTCTCAAGCGGTGCGGGTTCCGCGTCGAGGTCGTTGTGGAACACGCATCGATCTGTCCGATTCGGGACAAGAAGCACGCCAATTTTAACGTCTGGACTGCCTGTACGACCTTGTCTCAGCTTCTGGAGAAAACGCAGATTCCGTCACGAACCGGCGATCCGGACGTTCTGCTTCTCGATCGGGGCCTGTTCGACGCAGTGAACTGGTTCACGGTCATGGAACGTCTCGCCAGAATCCGCGGGGCTGAGCGTGAGTTGATCGAAAGATTCCTCTTGATGGACGAGTGGCGCAAGCGAATCACTGGGGTGATCGTGATGACCGCGTCGCCCGCCGATTCGATGAAACGCGAGCGGGGTTATCTTCCGGTCGACGGTGCATCCGGTTCTATCATGAACGACGACGTTCTGCGCACGATGCTCGAATCGACTCGAGCTACCGCCGCACGCCTGGGTAAGAAGCACTTTCGGATGTTCGAGGTCGACACGTCCGTGGGTGTTTCTGGCGGTCCCGAGGCGACCGCTGAGCAAGTCGCCGATCTCGTCCTCCGTCTGATCGAGGAGCAACTCGAAGAGGAGATACTGTTTCTTCCCGCGGACACGGTGGCGCCGCTCTTCGACAAGACGACATGGATCGGCGGGACAGCGGCGCAGGAACTGGTCGATCTGTTCACCCGCAAGGGCACGTTCAGGAGCCGCGAGAGCGTAGAATCCGACTTGGCGCAGGTGCAGGCCCTGCCGGTCGTGGTAGTGCGCAATCGGAGCGGAGACCTTCTGAGACTGAAGCGTAGAGAGCAGCACAGGGACAGTCCGCTCCACGGCAAGATCGTAATCTGGGCTGGCGGTCACGTCAGACGGGAGGATGGCGCCAATGGTCTATCCATCGGGCAGGGCGCGGTCCGCGAGCTTCAGGAAGAACTCCGTATCAGCGTCGAGCCCTCGGATCTGAAGTTGCTCGGTGCTGTCTGGGTCCGCGGTCGAGATGGCGGCAGGACGCGGTGCCACGTGGCAATCGTCTACGAGTGGCGCGCGCGAACGGACGATGTCGCCGTCGCTCTGAGCGCAACGGAATTCTTCGAGCGCCGGGGAACGTCACTGAGCGGCAGCTTCGTCGCGCCACATCAGCTTGCGGCCGATATCGACAACGGTCGGATCTGCGAGCCCTGGAGCGTCGAAATCGTCCGGCACCTGTTGCCCGAGGGCAAGCTGTTGGAACCGCGGCTGGTCTAGACTCCTTGAACGAGCGTGATCTTTACAGGTCTTTGTTTACCGGGGTGATTCGACGACCGCGGGCGGAGGTGCCGAGTTCTTCCTCAACAGCCACGGGGAGGCAGATTGACAGCGGCGCTGTTCTACTGACCGCGAACGAGGACACCCCCGGCCCGTTCGGACGGCGCCAGAGCTCGACCGGCGGGGTCGACACCAAGTCAGTGGCAATCCGTACCCCCGCAACGACACCGTTGCGATCCGGGCCGCGAAGCCCGGCCACAGAGCGTTGCGCTTTGCGTTTCGCACAGGTTTCGCGGTGCGGTCATGCTTCGGCGGGGGTCCGTCACCGACATCGGCCAGCAATGTCAACGATCGCGAGATAGTGACAAATTCTCGACACTCGTCGGTGCGCTCGGCTCGGGCACCGGTCTTTTCGTGTGGATCTTGAGGAAGATGAAGATGATGGCGGTGGGCGCTGTGGGAAACCGCGCCCACGCGGTTTTCCAAGCTCCGGTGGGCGCGCTCTGTGCGTCCATGGGAGCGGCGGCGTCCACGGCCCCGGCGCTGGCGGTGGGCACGGCGTTCGGGTAGCGTAGGGAGCGGACTCAGACGTGGGGTGAGGGCCCGGTTTGCCCACCGGACCCTCGTGACCGCCCCGAGCTCCGACAGACCGAGCCGGTCCCTGCTGTTGTGCCACGGTTCAGGCTCGTTGTCCAGTCGGAGATCGCCCTGCGCGCTCCGACGCCGTGGACCAGCCCCTCCGCCAGAGAACCTGTCGCCAGTGCAGCCGTCTTTTCGCCGTCTGCGCGGCGTGTGACCGCGGCCATGCCTACTGCACGTCGCCGTGCCGGACGGCCGGTCGTCGCCGGTGCGTTCGAGCCGCCAACGCTCGTCATCAGCGCAGTCTGGAAGGACGTCTCGACCACCGCGACCGGCAGCGCGCCTACCGCGCCCGGCGGCGCGTGACGGATCACACTTCCCCCGCACCCCCGCCATCGGACAGACTCCCCGTCCCTGACGCCGCCCCGGTTCCGGCGGCCACGCGATGCGTGGTCTGCGGCCGATCGAGCCGGTGGCTGACCCCGATGCGGGAGCCTCGCGTCGTGCGGGGAAGGAGGAACGATGATCACGCCCGCGCAGCGCGCCGAGATCCGGCGCCTGTACTACAGCGAGCACTGGAAGCTCGGGACCATCGCCGCTCAACTCGGCCTCCACCGTGAGACGGTCCGCGCCGCGGTCGAGCACGCGTCGGGAAGCGTCCGGGGCGGCGTGTGTCGGCCGACCGCCCTCGACCCCTACCTGCCGTTCATTCGCGACACCCTGGCCCAGTACCCCCGGCTGCGCGCCACCCGCATCCACGAGATGGTCCGCCAGCGCGGCTACCCGGGCTCGGTCATCCAGGTCCGCCGCCTCGTGCGGCGCCTGCGGCCCGAGTCCACCCGCACCGTCTACCGCCGCGTCGTCACCCTGGTGGGCGAGCAAGGTCAAGTGGACTGGGGCTCCTTCGGCAAGGTTCGCATCGGACACGGCACACGCGCCGTCTCCGGATTCGTCATGGTCCTCGGCTACTCGCGCGCCATCGCCGCCCTCTTCACCCTCGACCAGACCCTTGAGAGTTTCCTCCGCGGACACGTCGAGGCCTTCGAGGCCCTGGGCGGCATCGCCCGCACGCTCGTCTACGACAACCTGCGCAGCGCTGTGCTCGACCGCCGCGGTACCGCCGTCCAGTTTCACCCCCGCCTGCTCGAGCTCGCCGGCCACTACCACTTCGCGCCCCGCCCCTGCACGCCGGGACGCGGAAATGAGAAGGGAAAAATCGAGAGGCAGATCCAATACCTACGGCACGCCTTCTTCGCCGCCCGGCCCTTCCGCGACCTCGACGACCTCAACGCCCAGTTCCGACGCTGGCGCGACGAGGTCGCCCACCAACGACGCCACCCCGAGATGCCCGACCGCACCGTCGCCGACGTCTGGGCCGACGAGCAGCCCCGCCTCCTGCCGCTCCCCGCCCATCCCTTCGAGACCGACCTCGTGCGCGTCGTCCGCTCCGGCAAGACCCCCTACGTCCGCTTCGACCGCAATCTCTACTCCATCCCCCACACCCACGTCCGCAAGCCCCTGACCCTGCTCGCCAGCGACACCCGCGTCCGCATCCTCGACCAGCAGACCGAGCTCGCCCGCCATCGCCGCACCTACGACACCGGACAGACCGTCGAGGACCCCGCGCATCTGGAAGGGTTGCTCGCCGCCACCCGCCAGGCCAACGTCCACACCACCCGCGACCGGCTCCGCGCCGCCGTCCCCGCCACCGCCACCCTCTTCGAACGGCTCGCAGAACGCGGGGAGGCGCTGCGACCGCATGGCACCAGGCTGCTCGCGCTGCTCGACGACTACGGGCCGCAGGAACTCGCCGCCGCCGTCGACCACGCCCTCCAACGAGACGCCCTCGGCGCCGGCTCCATCACCCACATCCTCGAAACGCGCCGGCGACAGCGCGGACTCAAACCCCCGCTCCGGCTTACCTTGCCCGACCGCCCGGGACTGCGAGACCTCGACGTCCGGCCCCACGACCTGGAGACCTACGATGCCCTCGGACGACACACCCCCGACGACGCTGGCGACTGACCTCCGCCGACTCGGATGCCATCGCACCGCCGACGACCTCAACGACCTCGTCGCCACAGCCACCCGCAAACGCTGGAGCACGACCGTGCTGCTCGAACACCTCGTCGCCGCCGAGCTCGAAGACCGACAGCGCCGCAGCGTCGAGCGCCGACTCACCTGCGCCCGATTGGGACGCTTCAAGCCCCTCGCCGACTGGGACTGGAACTGGCCGACCGCCCTCGACCGCCCCGTCCTCGAACGCATCCTCACCCTCGACTTCCTCGCCCGCGGCGAGAACGTCATCCTGGTCGGGGCCCAGGGCCTCGGCAAAACCATGCTCGCCAAGAACATCGCCCACCAGGCCATCCTCGCCGGACACTCCGCCCTCTTCACCACCGCCGCCGACCTCCTGCTCAACCTCAACGGACAGGAGACGGCCCGAGCCCTCGAACGACGCCTCCGACACTACACGCGGCCATCACTACTCGTGGTCGATGAGGTAGGCTATCTCGCCTACGACGCACGGGCCGCCGACCTGCTCTTCCAACTCGTCAGCCGTCGTTACGAGCACCGCTCCCTGCTCATCACAACCAACCTGCCGTTCAAGCACTGGGACACCGTCTTCCCCAACGCCTCCTGCGCCGTCGCCCTGATCGACCGCCTGACTCACCACGTCGAGATCCTCCTCGTCGAAGGTCGGAGCTATCGCCGGCGCGAGGCCGAACTCACCCAGCAGCAGCGCAAACGACGACGTCCGCGCCGCAACGACTCGCCAGATGGGGACAACCCACCCCGTCGTCGTCAATGAACCCGGTCGACAGCGGTGCAGAAAACGTCAGTTCCTGGAGATCGCCAACAAGCAACCGCTCCTCGGCGGTCTCGGCCCAGCGCCACGCGAAGTCGTGCCGCTTCCCTCTCGCGCGCTGCCGCGCTTCGTGATCGTCAGCGCTCCTGATACGCTACCTCGCAGGGTTGCCGTACCCATGAAAACTCACGCGGCAGCGTTTTGCCTCGGCGTCTGGGTGATGGGTACGGTGTGTGTCAGCATCGTCGCGATGCAGAACTTCTACACCATCGACCGGTTGCTCGACGGCCCGAGTCATGCGGCGTTCGCCGGCTTCGTCGAGGACGCGGGCCGGGAGCAGGCGCGGAACGTCCTGCGCTATCTGTCGTCGGAGTTGAACCGGCTGTTCTTCCAGCTCTGGAACGTGGCGCAACTCGGCATCGGCGGTGCGGTGCTCTGGCTGGTGTGGGGCCTGCGCGCGCCTGCCGCCGGGCGACTACGCTGGACGCTGATTGCGATGCTGGCGGTGGTGATCGTCCTTGCGGCCGGGATTACGCCGCAGATCCTCACCATCGGCCGGAGCATCGACTTCGTGCCTCGCAACCCGCCGCCCCCGGCCGTCGCGACGTTCGGCGTACTGCACGCCGCGTACACCCTGCTCGAGCTGGCCAAGTGCGGCGCCGCGGCCGTGGCCGCGCTCTGGTTGGTCCGCCTGGGCCGCCCGCACGCGGCGTGAGAGGGCGCGTCCCTCACCCGACGATCGTCACCGTGCCCCGCGCCTGCGCCGGCGGCAGCACCTCCTCCAGGGTCTGCAACAGAGCTCCCTGCAGCGCGTGCCCGACGAAGACCATCGTTCCCTCGGGGTCGAGCAGCACGTAGGTGGGGTAGGCGATGATTCTGAATCGCTCCCGCACGAGGGAGTCCCCGTCCTCGGGACGGACCTCGGGCCAGTCCATCTCACGCTCCGCAACGAACGCCCGGACCTCTCCCCGGCGACGTTGTGTCGCCCCGAGGGGCAAAGGGCGTGGCGGATTGCACGGGTTGCTACATCGCGGGGGGTGGGCCGGCGGGTGGCGCGAGCACTGCAGGACAATCCGTTCCGACCGCCCGTTCCGACCCGTCCAGCCCGAAACGCCCGGTCGACCTTAACGGGAGACCGCCCGCTCCGCCCGAGTTGTCTCTCCCCGAAGTGTGCAGTTTTCGATTGCCATTGACACGCCGGGCTGTGATCCAACGAGCGGTCCCGGTAAAGCAAGCCGCACCGCACGCAGACGTCGCCGCAGTTCGCCATCGACCGCGAGCCGTCCGCGGGGCGGCAACAGATTCCCTGGGACATCGAGCGGTACCGACAGCGGTATGGACACCCCACCCCCCGTCGCCGAGATGTCCGTGCCACACTTGCCAGATGTCTCCCCCGCCGAACCGCCCCGCGCGTCCGCACGCAACGCAACTTGCACAGTACGAGGTAGCCTGAACATTGCCCCGCTGAACGCATCAACGGAAAACACTATCGCCGGCCCAAGCAGAAGGCCATGGAACCCTTCCTGTCCCGCCCCCAACCCTGACGTGACTGCATGCATCGCCGTCACAATTGCCCACGGACTCGTGGAACGACGAAGCTCGTGCTCCGCCGGAAAACATCCGTCCTTTTCCAGGCGGAGTCGATATGCGGACCGACGCCGACTCAAGGGGGCCACGACCGGAGTAACGCCCACTTCCTCGCCATCAACCATTACCCGGGCTCCCGGCGGGTCCGAGTGAATCCTCACGAGTGATGTCGAAGAACCTCGCAAGACCGTCGCGCAACCGCTCGAAGCTGCCAGCAGCGCACCCGCGGTCCTTGTTTGTCCTCTCATCGCCCCCTCCATGGTCGTCGTGGCAACCAGCAAATCTCCTTCGCCGACGATGGTCCGTATCAACGTGCTCCCGGTCATCCCAACCTCGCTGTTCTTCGACCCGGCCCTCCCCTGGACCCCCTCGCGCAGCACGTCCCCAGCCGACTTGAGCAGCGGGGCGCACCCGGATGCGCCGAGGAGCGAGCCCACGCGGACGAGCAGGCCCGGACGTGACCTGCGGTTCACGGGCGCCGGTGGCGGCGGTTCGCAATTGCTGCAGCTCATGCACCCACCATGACACCGGGCGCATCGAGTGTCTTGAACGAACCCTGAAGTTGGACTGAAGAGAATATGAGCGCGACGCCCCGGCCGCTATCTGGCGCGGTTGTCCAGCCGGGTCACGACGTCTGGGGTTTCGGCCTCGTCACCGTTGTCGGGATGGAGCACATGGGATGCCGCCAGACGATTGAAACCGGTCCCGACGGGAACACCTGCACGTACTTGAGCGGGCGCCCGGAAGACGGCCGACGTCAAGAACGGCCGCTTGGGTTGCCTCGTGGTCCGCGGTACCGTGGCAGGTTCGCTCCACGCGGATAGTGGCATCGAGGAACTGGTCGGGGCCGAGTGGACAACCTATTGAAAGATCACAGCCAGGAGTCTGCGCCGCAGAAGTTTGCGAAAGCGAAAATTCGATATCGCCATGGATTTCTTCACGCATTTGAGGAGCATAGCGGCACTATGTGACGAAAAGGCGTGGTGAAAGCCATGAGTGAGAGCGGATTTGCAGCCGTAAACTTTCTGCGGCGCAGGCTCCTAGAAGCGCCGTGCCGCGTCGAACTCGTCGTGCTCGAACGCCGACGCCATCCGGTCGATGTCCTGCCGGGCCGCACCCAGGCCGCGAGCGACGGCGCGCCACTGCGCAACCGCGTTCGCGACCTCCTTCGCGATCATCCTCGCGTCGTTCAAGCCCAACCGGTAGTGCTCGGCGGTCTCCAGCGCCAGGTCGAGCGATGCCGTGGGATCGTCGTCGGCGATCGACGTGGAAAGCACCCGCGGCCGGATGTCGGCAGGCACCGGATTGAGATCGTAGGCGGGAGAAAGACGCCAGCCACGGTAGTCTTCGTACAGGAAGCCATGGTTGCGGAGGTGGTCGTCGGTGTTCGAGATCAGTACGGTGAAGACGACGCGCCGCCACAACTGGTGCAGGTCCTGGGGTGCGGCCGCGCCGTGTCGCCGAAGGGCGTCGGCGATGTCCGGATACGAGCGGGGTTCACGGTCCGTCGCGCCGAGCATGCTCATCGCGGAGAGAAACGGGACGCGGTGACCAGCCCGGCGGTCAAAGCGTTGGACGATCAGCACGCGCTTGCCGGCGACCGTCTCGATCCGCCGCTCCGGCACGGCGATGCCGCTCGCTTTGGCAAGCGCAAGCGCAACGCCTTCCCAGAGCACGACGTTCAGCTCGTCCTGGGGGTGCGGGAACTTCGCGATGCAGAAACGGCCGTCCGTGTCCCGGACGGAAGCCTTCGGGCGCGCGCCGCCGAGTGAGGAGCCGGGACCGAGGAGAAGCCGCAGATCGTCGTCGTCTTCCGTATCGTCGGCGATGCGCTGCGCGCCAGCCAGCAGGCGCGGCAGCTCCACGAGCGGTGGAATACGGGCAGAACCGGGTTCCGCCAGCAATGGACCGTTCGCTTCGGTAGAGAAACGAAGCGCCCCCTGCCGCGTCTCGTCGTCGACCAGCAGGAGGATGTCCGCCTCGGACAGAGCCCGTGGAGCGCGTCCCTCTCGCCGGGCGCGACGGCGTTCCGCGCGCCGCATCAGGAGGCGGCCCCAGCGGTCGGGCGTCGAATCGCCGATGGCGCCGAACAATGACCGTCCGGGTGCGGTGTGAAACGGACCGGGAGTCAGCGCCAGGGCCGGATCGAGGGCGAAGCGCTCCGGGTGATCGAGCCATCCGGGGTCGTACTCGAACGACGCGCTCTCCCGGCCCTTCCGGGTTCGCCACCACAGACGTCCGACGAAGACGGGCGTGCCATGGAGATCGACGGAAACGAGGATTTCCCTGTCCATCAGCCGCCTGTCGCAGGAGTGCGCCGGCGTCGAGCGCGGATGCGCTTGGGCAGCGCTTCCGCTTCGAGATCCAGGCCGACCGCGTCGTTTCTCGGATCCGCCAGATCCGCGATGCGCTCCTCCAGGCCCAGCACGAACAACACCGTTGCGTAGACGCCGAGGGAGACGCCGGGGTCGCCCTTCTCGACCTTGTGCAGCGTCGTACGGCTGATCCCGGCGCGGTCCGCCATCGTCGCGGTTGGGATGCGGCGGCGGCGCCGGGCGTCGCGGACGTCCGCGCCGAGCCTGGCAAGGAGACGGAGCACGGGCAGGGGCAAGGCTCTGTTCCGTCGATCACTCATAACGTCCAATATATATAACTTAATAGGTTTTAGTGTGTGTAAAACTGGATTTTAATGGATACCTCCTGGACATTGCGCCGCGCGCGTGTCCGCTTGGCGGGCCGTGGCAGGACCCGACGTGGGCTCGCCTGACCATGGGGTTGCTCAGCATCACCGGGGCACCCTCATCGCAACCACCTGTCGAGCCACTCGAGGACCGTCTCGTGCCACTGCATGCTGTTGTGGGGCTTCAGCACCCAGTGGTTCTCGTCGGGAAAGTAGAGCAGCCGGCTGGGTACCCCGCGCCGTTGCAGGGCGTTGAAGGTGGCGAGACCCTGTTCGAGCGGCACGCGGTGGTCCTGCTGGCCGTGGATCACCAGCATCGGCGTGCGCCAATTTGCGACGTGCCGGGCTGGATTGTGCCTCTCGTGGCCCTCGGGATTGGCGTAGTACGGGCCGCCGTGCTCCCATTCCGGGAACCAGAGCTCTTCGGTCGAGTAGTACATCGAGCGCATGTCGAACACGCCGTCATGGTTCACCAGGCAGCGGAACCGGTCGGGCCAGTTGCCGGCAATCCAGTTGACCATGTAGCCGCCGTAGGAGGCGCCCAGCGCGCAGACGTTGTCGCCGTCCATCCAGTCGTAGCGTTCGAGCGCCGCCGTCAGCCCCTGTTGCAGGTCTTCGAGCGGCTTGCCGCCCCAGTCTCCCCTGATCGCGTCGGTGAACGCCTGTCCGTAGCCGACCGACCCGTGGAAATCGACCATCACCACGGCGTATCCGGCCGCCGCGTAGGTCTGGGGGTTCCAGCGGTAGTGGAAGTGGTTTCCGAACGAGCCCTGCGGTCCGCCGTGAATCAGGAACGCCAGCGGGTAGCTGCGTCCCTCGTCGAAGCGCGCCGGCTTCACCACCTGTGCGTAGACGGTGTCGCCCTGTGCGCCGGTGAAGCTGAACTGCTCGTGCGCGCCCAGCGTGATATCGGCGAGCCGCTCGGCGTTGACCCGTGTGATCTGGCGCAGGTCGCGGCCGTCGGGCCGGATGGAGAACAGTTCCACCGGGAGCTGCAGATGGTCGAGTCCGAATACCAGCCGGTCTCCGGCCAAGCGCGGTGAGGCGACATAGCCGAGGTCGTCGATGAGAGTGGTCACCCCGCCGCCGGCGACGTCGATCGCGAACAGCGACACGTGCCCCAAGTTCTGGGCGGTGGCATAGAGCGTGGCGCCATCCGCCGACCACAGCAGCCCGCCGGGCGAGCGGTCCCAGTCCGGGGCAAGCGCGCGCGTCTCGCCGTCCGGCCAGCGCCGCAGCATGATGCGGAAGCGGTCCGCTTCGAAGCCGGGCCGCGCCATCGCCAGATAGGCGAGCGTCTGCCCATCCGGAGAGAACGCCGGCGCCGTGTCCCAGGCGGCGTTGGCCGCGGTCAGGTTCCGGGGTGCGCGTGACCCGTCGATCGGCGCCAGCCAGAGGTCGAAGTTGGTCGACCACGGCTCGTCGGGTCCGCCCAGGCGGGACGTCAGCACGAGCGAGCGGCCGTCCGGGGTGAAGGCGAACTCTTCGGCGCCGCCGAACGGGACCGAGGGCGAGTCGCCGTCGATACCGGCCATCAGGTCGACCGGCGCGCCGCCCGTGACCGGCATGACGAAGAGGTGCGACCGGCGTCCGTCTTCCCAGGTGTCCCAGTGCCTGACGAAACCCCGGTCGTAGAGCTGACCGGTCGTGGCGGCGGCCTGGCGCTCTTCGAGGCGCGCGGCCGTGCAGTCCAGCGTCGGGCAGTCGGCGAAGACCTCGATCGAGAACGCCAGGTGCGAGGCGTCGGGCGAAAGCGTGAGGTTCGACAGGTCGAGCGGCAGATCGGTGATTGGTATCGCCGTCTCGCCGTCGAGCGTCACCCGCCACACCTGCGATGACCCGCTGCGCGTCGACAGGAAGTAGAGCCCCGCGCCGTCCGGCGACCAGCGCGGATTGAAGTCGGCCGCCGGGTCGCTGGTGAGCCGGACCGGGTCGCCGCCGTCGACGCCGACCAGCCAGATGTCGGTGCGCCGCCGGTCGGCATCGAGGTCGACCTCGCTGAGGACGAACGCCACCTGCCGGCCGTCCGGCGAGACCTGCGGATCGGAGACGCGGTCCATCGATACCAGGTCCCGCGCGGTCATCGTCCGCGGCGTCTGGGCCGTCGCGGCCCCGGCGGTCATGAGTGCGAGCGCGAGTGCGAGCGTCAATCCGGTCAAGCGTCTGCAGCGGTGCATGTGTCCCTCGCTGTCTGCCGAAGTGTGATCTCTCAAGGTCGTCCACTCGGCCGCGGCCGGGAAATTGCGGATGTGCAGCAACAGTTTCCCGGGCCGAGGGACGCGATACCCATAAGGATGCCAAGTTGACGCCGCGGAGTCGAGCCGGCGATCGGCGGGCAGACGGTCGGCGTCGGGACGGCGGCTCACTCCCAGCGGAAGACGCGGGAGGCGATGAGGGTGCAGACGCCGAAGATGGCGACCAGCGCGGCTACGTCTCCCAGATGGGCCGACCACGGGTTCCCCTCCCAGATCCCGGACAGCAGCGACACGGCCGGTGTCAGCGGCAGGACGCGCACCGCCAGTTGCATCCCCTCGGGAAAATCGGCGATCGGACTGAAGAGCCCGCAGAAGGGCAGCATGCTGTAGAGCACGAGGCTGCCGAGCGGCGGCGCGAAACGCGCCGTGCGCACCAGGCTGGCGATGATGAACCCGAGCGACAGAATGCTCCAGGTGCTGAGCAGCAGCGCCAGGGCGAACGACAGGACCGGCACCTCGGCGCCCGCCGGGTAGTAGCGGCGGCCGACGAGAATCATGACGGTGACCGTGATCGCCGTCAGGAGCAGCTTCACCAGCACGTGGGTGACCAGGATGGTGATCGGCGAGAGCGGGGTCGCCCGCAGCCGTTTCAGGATGCCGCTCTCGCGATAGATGGCGATGATCGCCACCAGCGACAGGACGGTGTTGATGGCGATGAAGATGGCGGCGAACACCGGCAGCCCGACGCGCATCTGCATCGCGAGGCGCGAGGTCATGTTCCCGAGTTGTGACCCGAACGCCCGCCCCAGGACGACGAAGAGGAGCACCGGGATGACCGCGTTGCCGATGAAACCCATCGGCTCGCGCACGAAGATCTTGATCTCGAGCCAGGTCAACGCGGCCAGGTTCCGAAGCGCGGGTGGCAGGGTCATCGCGTGGTCACTCCCTGACGGACCGGCCCGTCAAGGTCAGGAAGACGTCTTCCAGGGTCGGTTGCTCGGTTCGGAATTCGCTGACGCGCATGCTGTGGTCCGAGAGGCAGTGGATCGCCTCGGTCACGAGATCCTCCCCGCGCCCGCGGATCGTCAGCCGCGTGTCGTCGGCGATGACCGTGTCGACGGCCGGGAGCGCCCCGAAGCGGGACGCCGCGTCGTCGTGCGTCGTCGAGACCACCACGGTGCGTTCCGGGCAGTGCCGCGCGACGAGGTTCGCAGGAGTGTCCTGGTCGATGATCAGCCCGTGGTCGATGATGGCGACACGGTCGCACAGCCGCTCCGCTTCCTCCATCAGGTGGGTGGTGAGAAAGACCGTCTTCCCGCGCGCCGGGATGTCGCGCACCAGGCCCCAGATGGTGCGCCGCGCCTGCGGGTCGAGCCCGGTAGTGAGCTCGTCCAGGAACACGAGCTCCGGGTCGTTGATCAATGCCAGCGCGATGAACAGGCGCTGTTTCTGGCCCCCGGAGAGCGTCATGAACCAGGCGTTGCGTTTCTCGCCGAGCCCCAACTGGTCGAGCGTGCGGTTGGTGTCGACGGATACGTCGTACAGCGACGCCCACAGATCGACCGCCTCCCAGACCTTGATGCGTTTCTGGAGTTGCGCTTCCTGAAGCTGCACCCCGATGCGGCGCTGCAACGCCTGGGCGTCCCGTATCGGGTCGAGCCCGAAGACGTCGATGCGTCCCCGGTCTGGCCGGCGCAGCCCCTCGACGCACTCCATCGTCGTGGTCTTGCCGGCGCCGTTGGGGCCGATCAGGCCGAAGATCTCGCCGGCCGGCACCTCGAACGACACATCGTCCACGGCGACGGTGCGGCCGTAGACCTTGCGGATGGAGGAGACGCGGACGACCGGTTCGCGGCGCATGCGAGCGCAATCTTACACGTGTCTCCAACTGCCGACCTTCACCGCCGGTGGCTTGACACGGGCGTCCGAACCGTTTGCAATGCTCGGACAAGCTGCATCGGGCGGCGCGCCGGGCGCTGACCACGGGTCACCTGCGATTGAGGGAGAGAGCGATGATGAAGTGGAAACTGTTGGCCGCTGCCGGGTTCACATGCGGGGTGCTGGGCGTCGGCTGGGGGATCTCGGCGCAGCAGCCAGAGTCGCGTGCGTTCGAGTTGCGGATGTACAAGACGGTGGCGGGCAAGCGTGCCGAGCTGTCGGATCGCTTCCGCGATCACACCGCGGCGATGTTCGAGCAGGCCGGGATGGAGAACATCGGCTACTGGAACGCGGCCACCGGCGACGACACGGACAACACGTTCATCTACATGCTGGGCTACCCCTCGCTCGAGGCGCGCGACCAGATGTGGCGGACGCTGGGCGAGAACCCCGAGTTTCAGCGGATCATCGTGGCGGCCGAGCGCTCGGAGGATCGCAAGCTGGTCGACACGATCGACGCCAGGATGCTCGTGCCCACCGAGTACTCGGCCTTGCGGTAGGGCCGCGCATCGGACGTGCGCTACAGAGAGCAGGACAGATGGTGACGCAGACAATCGCGACCCGGTGTGCGCTGGCAGCCCGTGGTGCAACGCGGGGTTTTCGCCACGGGCTGTTGGCGGGGTTGCTCGTCGCCGGGCTGGCGGCGCCCGCGGCGGCACAGACCGGCACGGCCGGCGAGTGGCGTGTCCATGGCGGTGACAGCGGATTCACCCGGTACGCGGCGCTCGACCAGATCAACGCCGACACGGTGCACGATCTGGAGATCGCCTGGCGCCGGCCCGCGGTCGACCGCAGTCTGCACGACCGGTGGGACTCCCTGCGGTACTCGAACAACCTCCGCTCGACCCCCCTGATGGTGGACGGGGTGCTCTATGCCTCGAACGGCATCGGCATGGTCGAGGCGTTCGACCCGGCCAGCGGCGAGACCCGCTGGGTGCAGCACCTGCCGTTCCTGACCGACGGCGAGACCCCCCGCGGCGCCGCAAACCGCGGGGTCGGGTTCTGGGAGGACGACGGCGGGGCCAATCGTCGCATCCTCTCGGTCCGGCCGCCCTATCTGCTGGCGACGGACCTCGAGACCGGCGACCTGATCCAGAGCTTCGGCGACGGGGGCATGGTCGACCTGCGGGTGTTCGCCGACACGTCCGAGCTCGTCGACTACAGCTACACCTCGCCGCCGCTGGTGGCGCGTGACGTCGTGGTGGTCGGACAGGCGATGGCGGACCATCCGCTGACCATGGAGAACCGACCGGGGTATGTGCGCGCCTACGACGTGCGTACGGGCGCGTTGCGCTGGACCTGGAATCCGATTCCGCGCGCAGGGGAGCCCGGCGTCGAGACCTGGCTGGATGACTCCTGGGAATACTCGGGGATGGCCAACGTCTGGACGATGATGAGCGCCGACGAGGAGCTCGGGCTCGTCTACCTGCCGACCGGGGCTCCCAGCAACGACATGTACGGCGGACACCGGCCCGGCAACAACCTCTATGCGAACAGCATCGTCTGTGTCCGCGCCGAGACCGGCGAGATGGTCTGGCACTTCCAGACCGTGCATCACGATCTGTGGGATTACGACAACAACGTCGCGCCGATCCTGATGGACCTCACCGTCGACGGCCGCGAGATCAAGGCCGTGGTGCAGTTGACCAAGCAGGCGATGGCCTACACGTTCGACCGCGTGACGGGTGAGCCGGTCTGGCCGATTGTCGAGCGGCCGGTGCCAGGGTCCGCGACGCCGGGGGAGTGGATCTCGCCGACCCAGCCGTTCCCGACCCGGCCGGCGCCGTTCGACGTGCACGGCATCTCGCACGACACCCTCGTCGATTTCACGCCGGAGTTGCGCCAGGAGGCGATTGAGCTCGCCGACCCGTTCGCGCTCGGCGAGATCTTCACGCCGCCGTCGATCCGGGGCGACGGGGACGGCGACCTGAAAGGAACGCTGCAGCTTCCCGGGTCGGTCGGCGGGGCCGAGTGGGGCGGCGCCGGATTCGATCCGGAGACCGGCATGCTCTATGTACCGTCGGTGACCGGCACGTTCGTTGCCGATCTGACCGCCGGCAATCCGGACCGGATGAACGTTCGTTACACCCGCGGCACCCGCGCCTTTCCGGAAGGGCCGCGCGGGCTGCCGCTGCTGAAGCCGCCCTACGGCCGCATCACCGCGATCGACATGAACACCGGCGAGCATGTCTGGAGGGTTCCGAACGGCGACGGCCCGCGGAACCACCCGGACATCGCCCACCTGAACCTTCCGCCGCTCGGTCAGCCGGGACGCGCGATGACGCTGCTGACGCAAAGCCTCCTGTTCGTCAGCGAAGGCGACCCGATCATGGTGCGCACACCGCCCGGCGCCGGGCCTGACGCCGGCAAGGGGTTCCGCGCGTTCGACAAGGAGACCGGCGCGGTGGTGTGGGAAACGACATTCCCGGCCGGCAACGTGGGGTCGCCGATCACCTACATGCACGAGGGCCGGCAGTACATCGTGCTGCCGATCGGCTCGCTGGACTACCCGGGCGAGTGGATCGCGCTGGCTATTCCGTAGCAGCCCGTGGCAAAAGCCCCGCTGATGTGCGTTGTTCCGGCTGACGAACAGGGCAACCACAAGGGTTGCCCCTACGGAATTCTGCGGTTTCACGCGGGCCGCGTCGCGTGATGGTAGGGCAGGCGATCGCGGGTTGGTGACCGCCCGCGGCCGCCCGGCAGCGGGCGCGGCGTCACTCACCCAGCGCGTACACGAACAACGAGTGCCCCGCCGCCACGGCGACGTACTGCGTGCCGTCGACCATGTAGCTCATCGGGCCGTTGGCGATCATCCCCCCCAGCGTCTTCCGCAGCAGCACCTCGCCGGTCTCGGCGTGCAGCACGTGGAAGTGGCCTTCCCGGTTGCCGGTGAACAGCAGGTTCGAGGCGCTGGTGAGGATGCCGCTGCTGGTCACGTCGGTCATCGCCACCTTCCAGCGCTGCTCGCCGGTGCGGGGGTCGATGGCGATGACGGCGCCGCCGCCGGCCGCGTCGGTCCAGTTGTTGATGTGTCCGCGCCGCAGGCTGGGCACGTTGGCGCCGGCCCCGAACGGGTTGGCCGGCCGGCCGCCAAGAAAGATCCGCCCTGGCTGATACTCCTGCGCCTCGGCCTCGAAGTTCGACCCGTAGGCCTCCCACGCCGACACGTAGAACAGCCCTGTCTCAGGACTGTAGGACGGTGAGTACCAGTTGGTGCCGCCCTGCACGCCGGGGAACGTGGTGGTGCCCGGCGGCTGCGGGGTCTGCACCGGCCGGCCGAAGTCGTCCAGCCCGCTGGCCCAGTTGACCGGGACGAAGTTGTCGCCGCGCAGGAAGCGGCCGTTCTCGCGGTCGAGCACGTAGAAGAACCCGTTCCGGTTGCCCCACAGCATGAGCCTCAGCGTGCCGCCGTTGCCGTCCGGGGCGTCGATGAGCACCGGAATCTGCACCGAGTCGTAGTCGTAGGGGTCGTTCGGGGTGAACTGGAAATACCACTCGAGCTCCCCGGTGTCCGGGTCGAGCGCGACGACCGAGTCCGAATACAGGTTGTCTCCCGGTCGCTGGGACGGATTCCAGTCGGGACCGGGATTGCCGATGCCCCAGTAGGTCAGGTCGAGGTCGGGGTCGTACGAGCCGGTGAGCCACGCCGAGGCGCCGCCCGTCATCCAGGCATCGTTCTCCCAGGTTTCGTGGCCCGGTTCGCCGGGGCCGGGGATGGTGTAGAACCGCCACGCCAGTTCGCCGGTCGCGGCGTCGTAGGCGTCGATGTAGCCGCGAATGCCGTACTCGCCGCCGGCGACACCCACGATCACCTTGTCCTTGATCACGAGCGGCGCGAGCGTCAGCGCGTAGCCCTCGGTCGGGTCCGCCACGGTGGTCTGCCATAGCGGCTTGCCCGCAATCGCGTCGATGGCGATCAGGTTGCCGTCGAGGGTCGCCAGGAACAGCGTGTCGCCGAGAATGGCGAGCCCCCGGTTGACCGCGCCGCAACAGGGTCGGGCGTCACGGGAGGGGGTGTACTCGTACTTCCAGAACACGCTGCCGCGTTTGGCGTCGAGCGCCACCACGTTGTTGACCGGCTCGGTCAGATACATGATGCCGTCCACGACGAGCGGGGTCGCCTGGAACGCCTCCAGCGACCCGGCCTGGAAGATCCACGACAGCTCGAGGTCGGCGACGTTGTCCGGCCCGATCTGGTCGAGCTTCGTATGGCGGTTGCTGGAATAGGTGCCCGAGTAGGTCAGCCAGTTGTGCGGTTCGTCGTCGGCGTTCAGCAGCCGTTCGAACGTGACCTGGGCAGTGGCGCCACCGGGAAGCAGCGTGACGAGCAACAGGGCGATCAGGGTTCGTCGGGTCATGGCGCAAGCTGGTGTCAGGCGATCGGGACAACGGCACGAGGTGTTCGAATGCTGGAGTGGCGGCAAGCAGTCCGTGGTGAAACCCCGCGTTGCACCGAGATCGGCGATGCGCCCGCTGCGCAAGGCGAGAAGAGGGAAAATACCGGCAGTATTTGACCGATGAACAACGCCGCGCAGCGGGATGCAGCGCCGATCGAATGCAGCGGGGCTTTTACCACGGGCTGCTACTCCAGCCCCTTCAGGCTCAGCAGATACGCGAGGACATCGGCGACCTCCTGGTCGTCGAGCAGGTCGCTGGCGGCCGGCATCGGCGAGGTCGTCACCGCGCTGAGCTCGCGGAGGTCCGCCTTGTCGAGCGACCGCAACCGTTCGTTCTGGTCGATCAACTGGATGGTGTAGGTGTCCTCGTTGAGTCGCCGGCCGTCGAGGACCGTGCCGTCGCTCAGCACGGCGCGCACCGGCCGGTTGACGGCGATCATCGAGCCGGTCGGGTCGAGCAGCGACCGCTGCAGATCGGCGGCGGTGCGCACGGCGCCGATCTCGCTGAGATCGGGCGCGGTCCGCCGCCCCTGGCCGTTCACCCGATGACACGTCGCACAGGCGCCCTTGCCGCTGAACAACGCGGCGCCGCGCGTTGCGTCGCCCAGGGTGACGTCGCTGAGGTCGACGTCGCGCATGGTGCGGAGATACGAGACGAGGCCGGTGAGCTCCGAAGTGGAGAAGTCGTTCGGGGCCATGGCGGTGCCCGGAATGCCCCGCCGGAGAAGAAACATCAACTCCTGGTCGGAGGCGGCGCGGCTGTAGTTGCCGCCACGCAGATCGACGCCCGCGACTGCGTCGCCCGCCTCGGCGTGACAGCGGACGCAGTTGGCGCCGTAGATCCGCGCCCCGAACTCGATGTCGGCCTGTTCGTACTGGCCGGCGTGGTCCTGGGCGCGGGCGGCGGCGGGTGCGCCCAGGATGACGAGCAGCGCGAGCGCCGCGATCCACCCGATTAGTGGCGGCGCGCCGGCGCCCAGTGTCGACGAACGGTGAATAAAGATGCGCATTGGCAGATCACTCGGAAAACGTTGGTCCATGCTGTCGGTATTGCCACGCGTTGTCAATCCGTGCGGACCGGGGTCAGGGCCGAGCCGACCAGATTACTTCAGCGGTAGCCGGTTGTCCGGGTCTGGACGGAAGATCAGATACTCGATGTCGGTCTCGAGCTCGCTCCACCAGTGCGGGGTGTGACCGGGGATGATGATGACGTCGCCCACGGTGACGCGCCGCGAGACGCCGTCGTCGATACCGGGGCTGCGCGCCGAGGTGCCGGGAATCGGCGCCCCCGGCGCCCGCAGCGTACCGCCGGTGACGAGCGTGGCGGCGCCGGCCACCATGTAGTAGATCTCGGTCGTGTCGACCTCATGCTTGTTGGCGCCGCCGGGCACTTCCCTGGGCCGGAAGACGCCGTAGACACCGACCCGGTAGTCGCCGGTGACGCCGACCACTCTGATCGGACGGTCGCTGACGCGGTCACGCGGCAGAGCGTCGATGAATGCCTGAATCTCGGCCGCCGTGACGTCGGTCGCCTGCGGCGCCTCCTGGGCGGCGGCCGGTACGGTCAGCAGCAGGGCGAGCAATACAAGGGTGGGTTTGGACACGGTGGTTCTCCTGAATGGCCGGTGTCGGATACCGGGACGATTATCGTATGGTATCGTCTCTTCGATCGACGATTCAGGAGGTGTCGCATGAAACGCGGCAGGCTGCATCCCACCCTGCGCATCGTGCTGGCGGCGTCAGCGCTCGCGCTTGCGGCAGGTCCGGTGACCGCCCAGTCGACGAGCGGCGTCCCCGGCGACGCGTGGAGCCCGCCGCGGACAGCCTGGGGCGCGCCCGATCTGCAGGGGATCTGGGATTACCGGACGATGACGCCGTTGCAGCGTCCGCGGGAGTTTGCCGGCAAGACGGTGTTGAGCGACGAAGAAGCGGCCGCCTACACGGCGCGCCGGTTGGAGGAGCAGGCCGACTACGACCGGTCGCCGAGCGTGCACGCGAAATGGTGGCTCGACCCCGGCACGGCGTTGACGGACGACAAGCGCACGTCGCTGATCGTCGACCCGCCGGACGGGCGGATTCCGCCGCTGACCGAGGCCGCGAAACAGCGTAACGCAGAGCGGGCCGCGTATCGTCGCGCGCACCCGGCCGACGGCGCCGACCATCGCGGATTGAGCGAACGCTGTCTCACCTTCGGTAGCCCCCGCTTGCCCGGCGGGTACAACAACAACTATCAGATTCTCCAGACGCCCGACCAGGTGGTCATCGTGTCCGAGATGGTCCACGACACGCGGGTCGTGCCGCTGGACGGCCGTCCCCTGCCGCCCGCCGCCATCTCGCAGTGGCATGGCGAGGCGCGCGGCCACTGGGACGGGGACACCCTGGTCGTCGAATCGACCCGCTATACCGACGAGAGTGCGTTCCGCGGCGCGACCGGCGGCCTGCGGCTGGTCGAGCGATTCACCCGCGTCGGGCCGGACACCATTCACTACGAGATCACGGCCGACGACCCGGCCACCTGGGCCCGGCCCTGGACGCTGATGTTCCCGATGCGGAAGACCGATCAGCCGTTGTACGAGTACGCCTGCCACGAGGGCAACTACGGGCTCGAGAACATTCTCCGCAATGCCCGACTCGAAGAGGAGAGGAGCCGGTAGCGATCCGTGGCGCGCGGCCGGCGGCAGTCGACCGGCGCGGCTTCCCACGCCCAGTTCGGCCGGTGCGCCGTCTCGGCACGTTCGGACCGCGTTGTCATCGTCCTGCGGGGGCGTTCCACTTTGGGGCGTTCCACTCCCGATTTGCGCCGGTCGATGCTATGCTACGCAGGATAACCGCAAGATCGCAGTGTCAGGTCTGACGCTGGAGGATGTCGATGCAGGGAGTCACCACACTGTTGCGGTCGGTGTTCGCGGCGCTCGCGCTGCTCGCGACCGCCGGCGGGTCGCTGGTTCAGGCCCAGACCGGGACCGTCAGCTTCACTGACCATATCCGTCCCATTTTCGAGCGGAGCTGCTGGAACTGCCACGGCGAGGCGTCGCAGCTCTCCGGTCTCGATCTGCGCAGCCGGGAGCTCGCCATCGAGGGGGGCAGCCGGGGCGAGGCGCTCGTGCCCGGACGCGCCGAGGACAGCCGGATCTATCGGGTCGTGGCCGGTCTCGACGATCCCCGCATGCCGATGAGCGGGGACCCCCTCAGTGACGCGGAAATCGCCGCGGTCCGCACCTGGATCAACGATGGCGCCCACTGGGACGAGGGCGGCGCCACGAGCGCGGCCGTGGCCTTGTCGGCGCTCGAGAACTCTGAGCTGCCGCCCGGTGCACGGGACTACTGGGCGTTCCAGCATCCTGTGCAGGCGACAGTGCCGGCGTCGGCCACCTACGAGCATCCCGTCGACAGGTTCCTGGACGCCGCCCGTCGCGAGGCCGGGGTGGCCGCCGGACCGCGGGCCGACCCGCTGACGCGTCTGCGGCGCGCCACGCTCGATCTGACCGGGCTGCCGCCGACGCCGGCGCAGGTCGACGAGTTCCTGGCCGACACGGAGCGCGGCGCGTGGGAACGGCTCATCGAGCGCCTGCTCGCCACACCGCAGTACGGCGAGCGCTGGGGGCGTCACTGGATGGACGTGGCGCGTTACGCGGACTCGACCGGGTTCGAGCAGGACTACACCCGGGCCAACGCGTGGCGGTACCGCGACTACATCATCAACGCCTACAACCGGGACAAACCCTACAACCAGTTCATCCGCGAGCAGATCGCGGGTGACGAGCTCGACCACGTCACCGACGAGACCCGCATCGCAACCGGGTTTCTGCGGGCGGGACCGCGCGTGCAGTTCCGTGAGAAGGACAATCCGGAACGCCGTTACGACTATCTCGACGACGTGATGGGCACCATCGGCCGGGGCATGCTCGGGATGACCGTTGCCTGCGCCCGCTGCCACGATCACAAGTTCGATCCGATCCTGCAGAAGGACTACTACAGCCTGCAGGCCTCCATCTTCGGGTACGTCGAGATCGACTGGCCGCTGCTCGACCGCCACGAGGCGGTCGAGTATCGCCAGCAGAACGCCGAGATCGACGCCCAGCAGCAGCCGCTTCGCGACGAGATCGCCGCGATCGAGGCGCCGCATTCCGAACGGCTCCGGATCGAGATGATCAAGGAGCGGTTCCCCGAAAACGTCCAGCTCGCGGCGTTCAAGCCGGAAGCGGAACGGACCGCCGGCGAACAGTTGCTCGCGGCCCAGGTGCTGTCGATCAATCCGCCGCGGGGGCAGGTGACGGAGGCGCTGACGGACGCCGAGCGGACCCGCCGGAGCGAGTTGACGGCCCGCATCGCCGCCCTGCAGGAACAACGTCCGCCGCGGCCGCCGATGGCGGAGATCGTGACCGACGGCGACTACCGGTTCGCCCCCGACGGGCCCGGGGACGAAGTCATCGGGTGTCCGGAATGCCGCACCCCGCCGGACGACGTCGGCACGTTCCTGTATGAAGAGGGCGGACCGGCCTACGAGGCGCCGCCCAACTACTTCCTGATTCGCGGCGATCCGTTCAGTCCCGGGTCGCGGATGTCGCCCGGGTTCCTCACGGCGGCGACCTATGGCGATCCGCCCACCGAAATCCCTCGCCCGGACGGCCGGACGGCGGGGCGGCGGTTGGCGCTCGCGGAATGGATCGGCTCGCGCGACAATCCCCTGACGGCGCGCGTGGCGGTCAACCGCATCTGGCACCATCATTTCGGGCGGGGCATTGTCCGGACCCTTGACAACCTGGGCAAGATGGGCGAGCTGCCGACGCATCCGGAGCTGATCGACTGGCTCGCCGTCGAGTTCATGGACCGCGGCTGGAGTGTCAAGGAGATGCACCGCCTGCTGATGACCTCCGCGGCCTACCAGATGGTGTCGGCGCACGACGACCCGGTGGCGCTGGCGGCGGATCCGGAGAACCGGTTCCTGTGGCGCTACCGCCCGCAACGTCTCGAGGCCGAGGCGGTGCGCGACGCCATCATGACGGTGAGCGGCGGTATCGACCTCACCGTGGGCGGACCGGCGATCTTCCCGTTCGTGCCGAAACAGATTCTCGATGCCTCGCGGAATGGCCACTGGGACAACCAGCCTGACGGGCCCGAGGTGTGGCGGCGGAGCGTCTACGTCTACCGCCGGCGGTCGCTTGGCTTCCCATTCTTCGATACGTTCGACCTGCCCGATCAGAACCAGACCGCGGCAGCTCGCAATGTGTCGACCGTGGCGACCCAGGCGCTCACCCTGATGAACAACGAGTTCGTGCTGAATCAGGCCAGGCTGTTCGCCGAGCGGGTCGAGCGGGAGGCGCCGGGCGACCTCGACCGCCAGATCGAGCTCGCGTATCGCATCGCGCTCACGCGTCCCCCGACCGCCGACGAGGCGCGCATTGCGAGGGATCTGGCGACCGGGCAGTCGCTGGTCGACCTAACCCACGTCATCCTGAACCTGAACGAGTTCCTGTATCTGAGGTAGCGACGATGTCCCATCATCACCACCATCACAATTGCCGGACGCGCACGATCTGGGATCGGCGGGAGTTCCTGTTCCAGTCGGGAGGCGGTATCGCCGGGTTGGCGCTCGCGCAGATGCTGGACAAGCAGGGCCTGCTGGCGGCGGCGCAGTCGGACACCTGCGAAGCCCCGATTCCAGGCAACCCGTTTGCGCCGCAGCCGTCGCATTTCGAGCCGCGCGCGAAAGCGGTGATTTCGCTGTTCATGAGCGGCGGCGTCAGCCAGGTCGATACCTTCGATCCGAAGCCGGCGCTGACGAAGTATGCCGGGCAGCCGATGGCCGAGTCGGTCGTGGTGCGGCAGGGCCACCCGGGACCGCTGATGCCGAGCCCGTTCTCGTTCAAGCAGCATGGCGAAAGCGGCATCGCGGTGTCGGAAATCTTTCCGCATCTGTCGAAGAAGGTCGATGAGATCGCCTTCCTGCGGGCGCTGTACGGGCGGTCCAACGACCACATCCAGGCCACCTACGAGATGCAGAGCGGGCAGATCCGGATGGGGTTCCCGAGCGTCGGGTCCTGGGTCACCTATGGGCTCGGGTCCGAGAGCGCCAGCCTGCCGGCGTTCGTGGTGATGAACGACCACCGCGGCGGCCCGCTGGGCGGCCCGAACGACTGGAGCGCGGGGTTCATGCCGGCGGCCTATCAGGGCACCCTGTTCCGCGCCGTCGGCGATCCGATTGTCGACCTCCAGACCCCCGACGCGGTGAGCGAAGAACAGCAGCGGGCGCGGCTCGATGCGCTGGCCAAACTGAACGAGATCGACATGGAGAAGAACCCGGGCAACTCTGAGCTCGCGGCCCGGATCTCCTCCTACGAGCTGGCCTATCGCATGCAGGGATGCGCACCGGAAGCGGTGGATACGTCGGCCGAGTCGGACGCCACCAAGAAGCTCTACGGTCTGGATGAGCAGATCACCGAGCCGTTTGGCCGGCAATGCCTGATGGCGCGGCGTCTGGTCGAACGGGGTGTGCGCTTCGTGCAGCTCTTCCACGGCGGGCTCGGCGTGCAGAACACCGACACCTGGGACGCCCATAGCGACCTGAAGGAAAACCATACGCAGCATGCGGCCGAGACGGATCTGCCGATTGCCGGGTTGCTGACCGACCTCAAGTCGCGCGGCATGCTCGACTCGACGCTGATCGTCTGGCACGCCGAGTTCGGTCGGATGCCGATCTCGCAGCGAGGCGTCGGCCGCGACCACAACCCGGGCACGATGACCGGCTGGATGGCGGGAGCCGGTATCCAGGGCGGTCAGGCGATTGGCGCCAGTGACGAGTTCGGCTACAAGGCCGAACAGCAGCGCACCTCGCCGCACGATCTCCATGCGACCATGCTGCACCTGTTGGGGATGGATCACACGAAGCTGACCTATCGCTACAACGGGCGGGACATGCGGTTGACCGACGTGCACGGCACGCCGATTCCGCAGATCGTCGCGTAGGAGTCGGCATGCCGGCCCGCGCCCGCTTCTGGTCCGCGTTCGGGCCGGGGCTCCTCTGGGCCGGCTCGGCGATCGGTGTCTCGCATCTGGTCCAGTCGACCCGCGCCGGCGCGCTGGCCGGCTTCGGTCTTTCCGGCGTCATCCTGCTGGCGCTGGTCCTGAAGTATCCCTTCTTCGAGTACGGCCCGCGGTACGCCGCGGCCACCGGCGTGAGCCTCGTGGAGGGGTATCGCCGCATCGGGGCCTGGGCGCTCTGGCTCTATCTCGCCATCACCCTGCTGACGGCCGGCATCATTCAGTCGGCCGTGGTGATGTTCACCGCCTATCTCGTGGGCTTCTCGTTCGGAATCGACTGGCCGCTGCCACTGCTGGCGGCGCTGGTCATGGCGCCCTGCGTGCTGCTGCTGTGGCGCAGCCGGTTTCAGGGGTTGGACGTTTCCATCAAGGTCGTGCTGTTGCTGCTGGCCGTCTCGACGCTCGCGGCCGCGGCGGTCAGCCTGCCGCTCGCCGACCTGTCGACCCTGGCCGTCTGGCCCGCCGGGCTGATCGGCTCGGTCGCCCCCTTCGCGTTTCTGCTGGCGCTCGCGGGCTGGATGCCGACGGCCATCGACGTCTCGGTCTGGAGCTCGCTCTGGACCCTGGCGAAGAACGAGACCTCCGGCGTGCGGTGCACCGTGCGCACGGCCCGCGCCGACTTTCTGGTCGGCTATATCGGCACCGCGGTGCTGGCGTTCGCCTTCGTCGCGCTGGGTGCGGGGGTCATGTTCGGGTCGGCCGAGACGTTCGCCGACGCCGGCCCGGCCTTTTCGACGCAGTTGGTCGACTTGTACAGCGAGACCCTGGGGAACTGGACCCGTCCGATAGTGCTGGTGGCGGTCGTGACCACGATGTTCTCGACGACCCTGACGGTGCTCGACGGCGGACCGCGGGCAATCGAGCGTTCGCTCGTCGTGCTGCGATCGCCATCGAGCGCCACGACGTTCACTCCCGGCGGAGCCGTCTACTGGTGGAGTCTGGGCGCCCTGGTCCTGATCACGCTCATCGTCATGGGGCTGTTCATCGGCAATCTCACGACGATGATCGATTTCGCCACCACCGTGTCGTTCCTGACCGGCCCACTGCTCGGATACCTCAATTTGCGGGCGGTGACCTCCGACGACATGCCGCCCGAGCACCGGCCGGGTCTCGCGATGCGCACCCTGTCGTGGGTGGGCATCCTGCTGCTTGGCGGGACAGGGGTGTTCTACCTTCTGTTCCTGGTCGGCTGAGCGGCGCGCGGTCAATTGTCTGCCGCGGCGTCAGCGCGCGCCGGTCAACTCGTCGAACACGTTCTGAAAACGGACCGGCGCGAGCGGCCAGCCAAGGTCGTTGGTGTCGACACGCGAGGCGATATCGTCGCGGGTGGCGCCGTTGCCGATCGCGGTGCTCACACGGTCGAGCACCGTCTCGATGTTGTTGCGGAACGTGCGGACGTCGTTCTTGGTCAGGATCGGTCCGTGCCCGGGAATGACGGTGTCGAAGTCCAGTTCGAGCACGCCGCTGAGGGTGGCCGGCCATTCGACCGCGCTGCCCCCGTTCCCGAAGTCCCAGAACGGCGCCAGCGTCGTGCCGTCCAGCCGCTCGCCGTAGATGAACAGGTCGCCGGTGTGAATGGCGCGGAGGTCGGGGAAGTAGATCACCGCGTCGCCGTTCGTGTGACCCCGCCCGTAGTGGTGCGCCTGCACCTCCGCGCCGCCGAGGAACACCGCGGTCTCGTCGGCGAAGACGATGCGCGGCGCGCCCGTCTGGTTGTTGCGGAGGATGTTCTCGCGCACGTTTCGATGCGCGATCACTTCGGCGTCGCGCAGGAAGTCGGCGTTGCTCCCGGCGTGGTCCCCATGGTGATGCGTGTTGAGAACGTACTTGATCGGCTGGTCGGTGACGCTGCGGACCTGCGCGGTGATGAAGTCGAAGCTGTAGGGAAACTTGTCGTCGACGATGATGACGCCGTCGCCGGTCACCCGTACCGCGACGTTGCCGCCCGATTGCGCGCCGTCGAATCCCGGAATCACGTAGAGACCGTCCGCCACCTCGCGGATCTGGAGCCGCGCTTCCTGCTCCGGCGTGAACGTGGGCTGCTGCTGCCGGCCGGTCACCACCAGCACCGCGGCGGCGACGATCAGGCCCGCCAGGATTCCGATTCTCTTCAGCTCTCGCATCGTATGCTCCTCGATACTCGTATCTGACGGCCTTTGTCTGCTGACCGGCACCGGTTCGACATCGTGTCGTCTACGTTCACAGCCATGATTATGTCCCGTACTGTTTTCAGCGCCGTGGACAAAACGGGTATGGTCGCGTCTGCTGACAGAGTTGCCCGTGTCCGAGCCGGTCTACCTCGCGTGGGCGGCGACCGAAGTCGGACGACGCCGGGACGTGAAAGCGTGCAGTTACGTTGGTTCCTGAACTCGCGGCGATGCTGGGTTTGGTAGCGACCTTGACCGCGTCGTCGTGATTGTCGGCGCGAGGTTTGCACCTTTCCTGGGCCGGGCGCGGGACTGGCCGGCGGAAACCTTTACCGCCTATGATCTGGAAGCCTGCGCCGACCGCCTGATAGGCGCGCACGCACTGACCAATGCCTGACGTAGACACCAGCGTCCAGAACCCGGCCCGCGGAGTGAGACTCGGCATCGCTGCCGGTAACTTGCCGGGAATCATCGAGAAAGGCAGGTCGCGGTCGAGCATTGCGGCGAAGTCTCCGCGTTCGACGTGACACGGACCACATGAGATCTGATCACCGGCGTCGGCCGTGGGTCGTGCACTACGACTTGCGCACTAGCAGCCCGTGGCAAATCCCCGCGTCGCACCGAGATCTGGTCGTAACAATGCCGCGCACGGCCAGTGCAAGGCGAGAAGAGGGAGCATACCGGCAGTATGCGACCGATGAACCAAGCGGATCGGCGGCCTTCAACGCCGATCCGCAAGATTCAACGCAGATCGGTGGAATACAACGCAGATCAGCGGGATGCAGCGTGAAACCGCAGAATTCCGCGGGGAAGCGCAGAATTCAGCGGGGATCGAATGCAGCGGGGCTTTTACCACGGGCTGCCAGGACGCGCGGAACATGACCAGGGCGTCAACGGTTGGCTCGCGCCGCGGGCAAGATCAGAGACCTCTCTTCAAGGGAGACGTGCGTTCCCATTCCGCCAACCTCGCATCTGGCATCGAGAAGGCGCTGTCCGTTCCGTTCGTCGCGCAATTGGCGCTCAAGGAAAAGCAGATTCAGCAGAACGTCAGGCCGGTGATCGCCGTCCACAAGTGGTTCGCGCGGCGGCCGGGCACGCTGTTCCGCGCGATTCTCCTCTCGGAGTTCGCCGATCCGCCGCTGGCGGCGGCGTACTTCGCGCCGCATCAACTTCGGGGGATCCGCGTTGCGGATCCGTTCATGGGAGGAGGAACGCCGCTTCTGGAAGCCAACAGGCTTGGATGTGACGTCCTGGGCTGGGACGTGAACCCGATGGCGTACTGGATCGTGCGCCAGGAAATCAAGCAACTCGATCTAACGGCGTATGACACGTCCGCGCGGGTAATCGGCCACGAACTCGAAAAAGAGCTGGGCACGTTCTACCGGACCCGTTGCAGGCTTTGCGGCGACGAGTGCGCGTCGGTCAAGTACTTCATTTGGGTCAAGTCGATACTCTGCGAGACGTGCGGCACGGACATTCGTCTGCTGCCCGGGCATGTCCTGGTTCATGCAGGCAGGCACCCGCGAAACGTGGTGATCTGCGGGAACTGCGGAGAACTCGCGGAGGTCGACGACCTGGAGACCCCCGGATCGTGCGGACGTTGTGGCGATGCGTTGCGGCTCTTGGGGAACGCCGGAAGGGGGCGCTGTACCTGTCCGAGGTGCGGAGATCGACAGACGTATCCGATCCGTGGCGGCGGACCCCCGGCGCACAGGATGGTCGCTATCGAGTACCACTGCCAGGCGTGCAGACCGAAGCATCGGGGGCGCTTTCTCAAGGCACCGGATCTCGACGATATCAATCGCTATGCATCTGCCGAGCAGGCGCTGTTGGCCGCGCGCGGGCTGATCATTCCAAATGACCGCATTCCGGCAGGAGATGAAACGGCGCGGCTGCACCGGTGGGGCTACGAGCGCTACCGTGAGATGTTCAATGCACGGCAGCTTCTCGGCCTTGGGACGCTCGGTCGGCTGATCAGGAACGTCGAGGTTCCGGACCTGCGCCACGCTCTCGCTACGAACCTCTCCGATCTCGTCCGCTACCAGAACATGGCCTGTCGCTACGACGCTCGAGCGCTCAAATCGCTCGACATTTTTTCCGTGCATGGATTTCCGGTCGGGCTCCTGCAGTGCGAGTCCAATGTCTTCGGCATCCAGCGGCCAGGCACGCGAACCAACATCGGCAGCGGCGGTTGGTCGAACATCGTCGAGAAGTTCCTGAAGGCGAAGAAATACTGCGAACATCCGTTCGAGACACGCTACGAGCGGCGGCGCAAACGGATTGTGCCGATGCCCGGCGAGTGGATCGGCGAGCAGCGGAACGACTCCGGGATTGATCGGCGCGTCGTGGAGTTGCGGGCGGTCAGTTCGACCCGCGCGGCGGTGCCGGACGGTAGCCTGGACGCAGTGATCACGGATCCACCGTATTTTGCCAACGTGCAGTACGCCGAGCTGATGGACTTCTGCTACGTGTGGCTCCGCCAAGTGGTCACGGAGGAGCCGTCGTTCGAGCCGGAGACGACTCGAAACGCAGACGAACTGACCGGAAACGTGACGCTGGGCCGGGATATCATCCACTTCACCGCGGGACTCTCGGCCGTGTACCGCCGCATGGCGCGCGCGCTGAAGACCGGACGGCCCTTCGTCTTCACCTACCATCACAATGCGGTGGATGCGTACTACCCGATTGCCGTTGCGCTGTTGGACGCCGGATTGGCCTGTACCGCGTCGATTCCCTGCCCGGCAGAGATGAGCGGGTCCATTCACATTCATGGCACCGACTCGTCGATTGTCGATACCGTGTTCGTATGCAGAGCAACAGGCAGGATCGCTCGCAGCGAACTGGCCGACAAGGCGTCCGCCGTAGCCGATCTGGTCCGGCGCGACGTGGGGTTCTTGCTCGAGGGTGGCGTGCGGGTGACCCGCGGAGACGTGCGCTGTGTGGCGTACGGTCACCTGATTCGGATGGCGGTCTGGAAACTCCGCGTCGGATGGGAAAGTGATTCCGCGACGGACGACAAACTTGGTTGCGTGGGGCGGGCCGTCGATCTCCTGGGAGCATGGGCTGGAGTGGAACAGGTGTTAGGCAACGATGGCCTGGAAATGCCTCGTCGCGTCCAAACGGTCCGCGAGGGTGAGTCAATCTACGACGGGACGGCCAATGACGATGTTTGCTTTTGAAGCGTCCCGCGAGGAGTTGGAAGCCAATCTCGATTCATTCGTCGATGCTCTGTTTTCTACGTTGGAGTCGGAGTTCCTCGTCATGGCGCGCGGCGACGGCTTCGTGGAGTATCCGACCTTCGAGTCGGCGTACCAGGAACTGAAGAATAGATCACGAGGGTTTCGAGAATTCGATGCGCATCAGATATTCGGTATTGCGGTCGAAACGCCCTTGGTACTCATCGTCCTGCGGACGATCCTTGGATTCACGCCATCCGAATGGGCGTATCTGGCGAGTCTGCAGTCCGGTCTCCATATCAGCCAGGGCTATGCGCGGCACGTGGATCGGAGAATTCGGATGAATCCCGAGAAGCGGTTCACGGCCGAAAATGTCCGAATTCAGGCTCTTGTACGCGCGGCCTGCGACTTGTTGCGAGAGCGTGCGCCGAAGGTGGCGCCCGATCGAATTCACCGCCTTGACAAGGCCGATACGCGGGATGGTCTCGCGTCGGTTCGTCACCTTGCCACTCTGGGGGTGCCATATCCCATGCTGCTTTATGAGCGGCTTCTTGGGCGACCTTTTGCGGCGCATCGGGATTCCGTGTCTGAACTGGTCGGCGGCGGCCTTGAAGTGGCGATCGAGCGCGAACTCACCACACACGGCGTCAGCTTCCGAAAGACTGCCCGGGCTGAGAAAATCAGTGGATTCGATCAGGCTCCGGATTTCATCGTTCCCGATGAGTTCACGCCGAGGGTAGTCATTGAAGCCAAGATTACCGAGGACGACGGTACCGCAAGAGACAAGATTACGCGGGTGCAGCATCTCTACGCGCTGAGCCGGATGGGCCAGCGCTCGGGCGCCCGAAGGTTCGAAGTCATTGCCTGCATCGCCGGCCGTGGGTTCGGTGAGCGGCGCGAAGATATGAAGAAGCTGTTGCTGGCGACCGACGGCAAGGTCTTCACCTGGAAGACACTTGATCGTTTAGTGTCCTGCTCGGGACTCAGTGCATTCTGCCCGGCCGCGGGTGACGGATCTCGCTGATTGGGCACAAGCAGAGGATGGATTTGACCCGGCTACTCGGAGGACGCTGGGACGTGAAAGCGTTCAGTTATTTCGGCGCCAGAAGGGCCGATTGAAGTGTCCCGCGCGGTGCGCCTGCATCAGGAAGACGACGCCTGCCGCGAGACACAGTGCGATCGCGAACACGGATCCCTCCATACCCAGGGCGCCTCCGGATATCAATTCCGGCCCACTCTTCGTGCGCCGCCCGGTTGCCGGTGCCGGATTCCGGTCACACGCTGATTCGGAACGTTTCCGCGGGGTTGGTGGAGGCCGCGCGTCGGGCAGGGATCCAACACGCCAGGACGACGAGCGCGGCAAGTCCACCGGACACGGTCACGAGCGTAAGCGGGTCGAGAGGGTCGATACCGAACAACACCGGCGCGAGAGCGCGCGTTCCGAGGGCGCTCCCGACGAGACCGGTGATGCCACCGAGCGCCGCCAGGCGCAATCCGCGTCCGGCGACAAGGCGTCGCAGCGCAGCCGGGCTTGCTCCCAGCGCCGAGCGGATGGCCATCTCGACGCGTCGCTGGCGCGCGTCGAACGACACCGTACCGTACAGGCCCACGGTAATCAGCACCAGCGTCACCAGGCCGTAGGCGATCGAGACCTGCATGGCGAGGCGTGGGCGCGCGAGCTCTGCCCCGAGAAGATCGTCCATCGGCGTCAGCGTGTGAATCGGTACCGATGGGTCGATGGCGTGGATCGTGTCACGCACGCTGCCCGTCAGCGCGGGCTGCGGGTTCTGGGTTCGCACCGCGAGGTAGCCCTCATAGACCAGGAACGACTGGGTCGCGGGGTAGTACACCGTCATCCAGTGGTTGGTGAGCTCTCGGTATCGCAGATCGGCGGCCACGCCAACCACGGTGGTCCATTCGAAGCGGGGGCTGATGCGGACCCGCTTGCCGATCGCATCCTCTCCAGGCCAGTAGCGGTCTGCGGCGCTGTCGCTCACGATCGCCACGAGTTGACTGTCGGCCGTGTCGGTGCGCGCAAAGGCGCGCCCACGCACGATCGGGATGCCCATGGTCTCGAAATATCGCGGCGTCGCCATGTCCCAGCTCGCCCACTCGTTGGTGGACGATTCGTCAGGCCTCTGGCCGTCGAACTGAAACGGCGAGCTCAGGCCAGTCGTCGCCGTCCCCGGCGGCACGTGAAACGGCGCCGCCGAAACGACGCCGGGAAGCCCTTCGACCTCGGCGACCACACGGTCGTAGAACGCCCTGACCCGGTCGGCCGTGTCGTAGCGCCGTGGCAGCACCACCCGGGTGGTCATCACGCCGTCCGCGTGCAGCCCACGGTCGATCGACTGGAGCTGCCACAGCGAACGGGTCAGTAGTCCGCCCGAGACGAGTACGACCACTGCGAACGCGATCTGCGCCGCGGCCATCATCTGGAGCCGGCGGCCCGCGCCGTGGGACGGCGCAACCGAGCGGTGCACGAGGAAGCCGGTGAGTTTCGCCAGCCTCGTCTGCCAGACAGGCGCCGTGCCAAAGCCAAGGACCCACACCACCATCGTGCCGATGGTGAACACCATGACCTGGAGACCCAACGACACCTGGTCGATGCGTGGCACCCCAACCGGGTCGACGGCCAGGGTGAGCGCGAGCAGTCCTCGGCTCAGGAACAACGCGCCGGCCAAGCTCAGTACGCCCAGCACCAGCGCCTCGACCAGAGTCTGCCTGAACAGGTGTCCGCGAGTCGCGCCCAACGCGGAGCGCACGGCCATTTCGACACGCCGTGATTCGGCCTGCATCAGCAACAGCGTCGCAACGTTGGCTCCGGCGACCAGAAAGACAAGTGCAGCGCCGGCAAGCAGGAGCATAAGGGTCGGCCGGACATGACCGATGACCGTGTCGACCAGGGGTGTCACGACGATCGGTTTGCGGGGGTAGTCCTCCGGATACGCGGCGCTCAGACGTCCGTGAATGACCGTGAGCTCGGACCGCGCCTCGCCAATCGCGACGCCCGGCGCAAGTCGTCCCACCACGTGGAACTGCCGAAGCCGCGGGCTGTCGAGGGTCATCCCGTCGGGCTGCGTCTCGTCATCGCGGGTGAACGCGGGAACCAGTGGGACCCAGATGTCAGCGTCGAGTGGGTAGACAACGTCCGGTTGCAGCACACCGACAATCGTGAACGGCTCCGCCCCGGGATACCGCAGGCGCTGACCAACAAAACTGGAATCACCGCCAGCACGTCGCCAGAATCGATGGCTGACGACCGCCACGTTTTCAGCGCCCTCGACATCGTCGCCGGCCTCGAGCAGGCGCCCGTAGGCCGGCGTCGCTCCGACAACATCCAGAAGCTCGGCCGAGACCGACACCATGTTGGCGGTGATCGGTTCGTCATCGACCATCACGGTGGTCGTCGAGCCGTCGGCGTAGTTGATGGCGGCAAGTGCGTCGAAGGTGATCGATTCGTCCTTCCAGATCAGATACTCGGGATACGAGATCGGAAAGAGGAGTCCGCCGCCTCGTTCGACGTCGTTCTTCCAGATCCGGACCAGACGGGAGTCGTCGTCACCGATCGGCTGAAGAATCACCGAATCAGTGACCGCGAAGAGCACCGTTACGGACGCGAGTCCGAGGCTCAACGTCAGGACGGCAACGGTCGAGACGAGTGGTCGGCGGATGAGACCCCGAAGTGCGAAACGCAAATCCCGCATGGGCGTTCAGCATAGGGGCACGGAAACAGGAGGGTCAAGGAAGTCCCTCGCAGCCCGTGGCAGAACCCCGCGTGGCGCCGAGATTGGCGAAGCGCCCGCTGAGCAGGGCGAGAAGAGGGAGAATACCGACAGCAATTGACCGAGTCCGCCGACGATACGGACCGCCAGCGCGATCACTCACGCGGTCGTGCATCGGATGGTCGACAGCCTCATCTCTCGCCGCATCTGCAATCGGTTGGAGGGCGGCAACCCCTCATCGAACCGCCGCGGCCGGTTGCCGCCTCCGCTACGGCAGTGCCAGCCGGGCTCGTTGGCAACCGGCAGTCCCGTCCTTCCGCCGCATGGGGCTGTAGTCGTTCCCCTTGCGTATCTAGGAAAAAGGCGCTACGTTTGTAGCTCGACCGGGAGACGCCGCCTGCCGCGCAGCGGCGCTCGTCGGTGACGCGAGGAGGTGTAACGTGTTCACGCGCCTGCGATCGTTCCTGAAATCGTGGATCCGGCGCGAGCGTTTCGAGGACGCGCTCGACGAGGAGATGCGGTTTCACCTCGAGGCCCACGTCGATCACCTGATCCAATCCGGGGTGCCAAGAGCGGACGCGGCGCGCCGCGCGCGGGTGCATTTCGGCAGCATCGCGGGCGTGAAGGACGCGTGCCGGCAGGCGCGCGGCCTGCGACTGGTCGACGAACTGGCCCAGGACCTCCGTTTCGGAGCGCGCGGCCTGCGCCGGAATCCCGGTTTCGCCCTGAGCAGTCTGTTCATCGTAGCGTTCGGCGTGGCCGCGCCGACCGCCATCTTCAGTGTCGCCAACGCCGCCTTCATGCGGCCGCTGCCCTACCCGGAGGCCGATCGTCTCGTCGCGGTCACGCGGTTCCAGCCGGCCGGAGCGGGATACGGGATCGCCCACGATCGCGACACGAGCGCGTTCCTGGCCGACTACGCCACCTCGTTCAGCAGCCTGGCCGCCACCCGCGGCAGCCCCGGGTTGACGCTGGCGTCGCCGGCCGGTACGGAGAACGTTCGCAACCTGCGGGTCTCCGCGGAGTACTTCCGTGTCCTCGGTGTAGCGCCCGCGGCAGGTCGAGACTTCGTCGAACGAGACGAGCAGGACGCGTCGACCGTCATGTTGAGCCACGGCGTGTGGTTGCGGCATTTCGACGGATCGCGGGCTGCCATCGGCGGATCCGTGCGACTGGGCGGCCGGCTGTACACCATCGTCGGCGTCATGCCGCCATCGTTCCAGTCGTTCCCCCAGGTCGACGTCTGGATGCCGTTTCCGTTTCGAACCGACCCGCAGGGCGTCGGGATCAACTACCAGCTCGTGGGCCGGTTGCGAGCGGACCGTCCCGCGCAAGCCGCGGCGGCGGAGCTCGAAGCCCTTGCCCCCCTCCTCGAGCAACAGCATCCCGACGCGCTGGGCGAGGCGAACCGCCTCGGCATCCGTTCCTTCCAGGAGGTGCTCGGCCAGAGCATGTTGGCCCCCCTCGTGCTGCTGGGGGCGGCGGTGGCCGTGTTCCTGCTCATCGTATGCCTGAACATGGCCGGCCTGCTGGCGGCGCGTGCCGCGGCGCGGCACCAGGAGTTCGCCGTCCGAACCGCCCTGGGCGGAACCCCCGGCCGGCTCGCCCGCCAGCTCGTGACCGAGAGTCTCCTGATCGCGATCTCCGGCGGCGCGCTCGGGCTGCTGGCGGCGGGCTGGAGCATCGAGGGACTCCTGGGGCTGCGTCCCGGCACCGCGATGTGGGACGTGGCGATGGACGGCTCGGTCCTCGGTTTCGCACTGACGGTCTCGGTCGGGACAGGCCTGGTTTTCGCCGCGGCGTCCGCGTTCCACGCGCGGCGCACCGACGTGCGCAGCGGCCTGCACGGGGGTGATGCGCGGGCATCGGCGGCCCGCGGTTCGTTGCGGTTTCGCCGCGTGCTCGTCGCCGCTCAGTTCGGTCTTTGCACCGTCCTCCTCGTGACGGCCGGACTCCTCGTGGAATCGCTGGCCAACCTGACGCGCGTGGAGCTCGGTTTCAATCCGAGCGGCGTCGTCACCGCACGGGTGTCGCTGCAGGACAGCGCCTACACCGGCGCCGCGGCCGCGGCCGGCCTCTTCAGGAGCACGCTGGACACCATCCGACGCCTGCCGGGCGTCGAGCACGCCAGCGTCGCCAGCAACGTCCCCGTCGAGCGCGGGCTGAATCTGCCGATCCACTCGCCGCGGCCGTCCGCGGAGGCTCCCGTCAGCAGCGTCGACTGGCGCTACGTGACCGAGGGGTACTTCGAGACGATGCAGATTCCCCTGCGCGAGGGGCGCCTGTTCGACACGCGCGACACGGCCGGCGCGCAACCCGTCGCCCTCGTCAACGAGGCGTTTGCCAGCCGGTTCCTGGACGCTGGACGCGTTGTCGGCTCCGAGGTCCGGATCTACGAAGCGGTGCCCGAGCTGCGGGACGCGGCGCGCACGATCGTCGGCGTGGTCGGCACCGTCAAGACCGGAGGCAGTCTGGCCCTCCCGCCCGTCCCGACGATGTTCGTCCCGGCCGAGCAGGTTCCCGCGGGACTCTTCGCGATGGTCCACAGCTTCATTCCGGTCAACTGGCTCGTGCGTACCACCGGATCCAGCCCGGAGCTTCTGGCGGCGATCGAAGAGACCCTCGGCGGCGCCGTGGGACCCGTCCCGGTGTCCGGGCTCCGGACGATGGACCAGGTCATCGGAGCGGTGGTCACCGAGGAGCGATTCCGGGCCGTCCTGTTGACGATCTTCGCGCTGGCCGCCCTGGTGCTGGCGGCGGCCGGACTGTACGCCTTGATGGCGTTCGTGGTCCGTCAACGGACGCGAGAGGTCGGCATCCGCCTCGCGCTCGGCGCGCCGCCGGCGCACGTGCTGCGATCGTTGCTGGCCCAGGGATTGTGGCTCGGGGGCTCCGGCGTGATCGCGGGGCTGGCTGGCACCTTCCTGGTTGCGCGCCTCCTGCGGGGCTTCCTGTTCGGCATTCAACCCTCGGATGCGACGACAGTGGCCGCGGCCGCCGCCGTGCTGTTGGCCGTGGCGCTGATCGCCGCCTGGGTGCCGGCTCGCCGCGCGGCGCATATGGACCCGACCACGGCACTCCGGTCCGAATAGGTTCGGTCGCCGGATGAACAGGAGACTGACATGACACCGATGTCCTCCGGGTTGCTACCCGGCACCCTCGAGCTGCTGATTCTCAAGGCGATCTCCCTGCAGCGCCTGCACGGCTACGGGGTGCTGCTCCGCATCCGTCAGATCTCGGGCGAGGCGCTGGACGTGCCGCAGGGCTCGCTCTATCCGGCGCTCAATCGCCTCGAGCACCAGGGGCTGATCGCGGCCGAATGGGGGGAGAGCGACAACCGGCGCCGCGCCAAGTACTACCGCCTGACCCCAGCCGGGCGGCGTCGGTTCAAGGAAGACGCCGCGGGCTGGACACGGCTCGCCGCCGCCATGACGTCTGCTCTCGGGGCCACCCCGGACGAGGTGTGACGGGTTCACGCGCCTGCGATGTCAAGGCAGCGTGAACCACTGAATCGTCACAGGTTATTCACAAAAAGCGACTTACTGTCGATAGTCCGGTCACGATTCCCTTGTCGTTCCCCACTTCTTGAGCGGGAACCTACGGGACTATCGATGCCGTCCGTGGACGCCACGGCTTCGCAGCCGCATCCGTGGTTGCCGTGGGCTTGCTCACGCCCCCCGCCGTTGAGCGTCAGCAAACGCGCAGAACCTCGTCGTCGGAAACATCCGCGGACCAACCGCACGCGGCAGACACCTTGCCACGCCAACCCGCCTGCCCGCGCGGTCAACGCGTCCGTCACCCCGATTCTCGTGAAGTCGCCCCAATCGTCCAGGAACTCCCGCTCAGCTTCATGAGCTTCGTGCTGGTCCATCCGCTGCTCCTGCACGGCCTTTGCCAGGGCGGCCGCTACCTCCACCCGCGTGATCAGCACTGTTCCGACAGTTGACGCCTCTTCCATCCTCGCCAGTACCGCCTCCGACTGGTCCTCCTCCACGTAGCGCTTGAATAGGGCACTCGTGTCAACGTAGAGCAATGTCACCTGCGGTTCTCCTTGACGAAATCGGCCATGCTGCCGCCCCCCCGCAGGTGCGCCTTCGGCTTCGTCTTCTTCAGCCGTTGCCCGCTCCAGGCGATCGCCGGGTCGTTCTTCGAGTCGCTCGCTCCCGGCTCTGGGATGAGGCGTGCAACCCGATGCCCTCCGTCCGTGAGGAGGAGCGTCGTGCCGCTCCTGACCTCTTCCAGGCACCCGCTCGGGTTCGTCTCAAGTTCTTGAATCCTGATGCGTCGCTCTCGCATCTCTTCCCCCTGTGCCTCTACTCTAGGAGTCTGCGCCGCAGAAAGATTACGGCTGCAAATCCGCTCTCACTCATGGCTTTCACCACGCCTTTTCGTCACATAGTGCCGCTATGCTCCTCAAAATGCGTGAAGAAATCCATGGCGATATCGAATTTTCGCTTTCGCAATCTTCTACGGCGCAGACTCCTGGCTGAACTCTGGCCCATCAGCTGTGGAACCTCAACAGGTTGTCCCCGGTCAGCCCGATTCGGCTGATGGGCGGCCTGGCCTTGAAACTGGCGACTTGCGTAGTCCTGCTCTGGTTGTTGTATCGTCTCCGGCCATGCGCGTCGAAGGTCTCATCGACCTCCACCACAACCCTGCCGTGAACCGTATTGTTGAGTTTGCCGAGGTCGCGAGCACCTTGGCCTCGGATGTCGGAATGCTCGCGCACTGCTACGAGAACCTCGTGCGCGTCGCGCCGCGTCGCCACGACCGGGGCAAGCGCTACGTGCACGGGCGCACCGGCGTCACCAGTAGCGGCGCGTCATCCAACCGCAGGGAGGAGCACCTCGCAGTCGCACTGTACAGCGCCTCTCGCGGTGGCGCTGCCTTCGCGCTGCCGGACCAAAGGCCGCTCGAGATTATCGACTACCAGATGCCGCTGAAAGCCCGCCAAGACGACCGGGACGTCGGCAAGGTCGACCTCTTCGCCGTCGTGGACGGTCGGCTGCCCTGCGTCGTCGAGCTGAAGGTGGCCGGCAAGATGGCTCGCGGCGACACGCCACTGCGGGCGCTATTGGAGGGTCTGGCCTACTGCGCCATCGTCGAGGCCAACGCCGCCGACATCGCGTCGGAGGTCGCCGAGCAGCACACGTTGTCGGCGTCTCGGCCGACGCTGGTCGTCATGGCGCCGGACAACTACTGGGCTGGGTACCTGGACCACCCGAGGGCGGGGAGGTGGCTCTCTGCCGTCCGCGATCTCGTGTCGGGCCTTCGGGATACCCTGGGGCTGGACGCCTACCTGCTGGCGCTGCTCGACGCACATTTCGAGATGGGCATCAGCGGGCAGCCGGCTCGGCTCACCGGAAGCTGCCGGATGGTATCCGTGGACGAGTGGCTGATCAGCGGGGTGCAGGGTTAGGGATGGGTGCGTACAACGACTATCTGTCAGCCGTTGTCGATCGGTTCCGGGACTATGCCGAGCGCGAGTTCGGAGATCGGCCAGAGCTCTTCAAGAGGTCCGAGCGCTCGCCCGTGTTCGGCGTCGGAGCGGCCGAGCATAACGTGCTTTACCCGCCTCAGTCCCGGCCTGCTTGACTCTGCCGAACCACGGTAGATATCATCCCAAAACATTCCATCCCAATATGCTGACGGAGGATGCCGCGATGGGGAAATATCAACGCCTCGGCGAATACCTGACGGAACAGAAGGGTGACTGCTGCACGCTGCCGTTCATCAAGATCGAAGAAATCATCGGTGGCTCGTTGCCGCGGAGTGCCAGGAACCACCGTGCGTGGTGGGCGAACGACGAGACCCACCCGCAAGCGCAGAGCTGGATGCGGGCAGGTTGGAACTCGGAAGGGCCTCCCGACTTCGGCAAGGGGCAGGTCCGGTTCCTCAGAACCGAGAACCGGCATCGCCTGACGCAGATCGGAAGAGAACCACGCGCGGTCACCGTGCGCAATCTGGATGCAGCCGTGGTGGCGGGACTCAAGCAACGCGCGCAGCGAAACGGCGTACCCCTCGAACGAGAACTGCGAACGCTCCTGACGCGTGCGTCCCGCCCAGGTCGATCCGACTTGCTCGCGGAGGCCGACCGCATCCGAGCCATGGAGCCCGGTCAGCTGACGGACAGCGTGTCGTTGCTGCGCGAGGACCGCGACAGCCGATGACCCGAGTGATTGATGCCAGCGTCGCCTGCAAGTGGTTCTTCAACGAGCCGCTGTCGGCCGAGGCGCGCCGGCTAGCGGCGTCGGACGCCACCTTCGTCGCTCCGGACATGATTCTGGCGGAGTGCGCGAACGCCGCTTGGCGGCGCGTGAGGGACGGCACGGTCACGCCGGCGCACGCGAGGGCGTTCCTGGACTCGCTTCCACTCTGGTTCGAGGCGTTGTCGCCAGCCGCCGAATTGCACAGGACGGCGTTCGAGATGGCGCACGAACTCGGTCACCCGGTCTACGACTGCCTGTACCTTGCGCTGGCGGAACGGGAGCAGGCGCTCGTCGTCACCGCAGATCGCGTATTCGCGGCTCGCGTCGGCGGCTCGCGGTGGAGGAACCTGGTCGAGCATCTGAGTAGCAACACGTGATGCCGGCCGGTGTCGTGGCCGGGTCCAGGCCCAAGGCTCGTGCTCAACCCGCCGCACGGAGAGAAGGATCCACGCGGCCGGCCCGGAATCCGGGGACGTGGCGGCGCTGTGATGGTTGCCGGGGTGGTAGCGGCCGGCTACGGGACTGCATCACGTCGGGCGCTCGAACCACCGTCAATCGCCAAGCGGAACCCGGATAGCCTCCGCTCAAGGCCCGTCTGCACGGGACCGGCGGGCGCTTCACACCGGGCCGACTACAGGTCGAGCGGCCAGCGTTAGCGTCGGGCTCGTCAGATCATCCGATTTACTCCTTCGGGCGGCAGCTGCGCCTCCAGGGTCCTTACTCGTGGCGCCAGCACTCGATGTAGGTCATTTAGGCCGAAGTTTCGGAGTGAATCGCGCGGAAGTCATTATTATTGAGCGGGTTACCGGTTTAGAGGGTGTATCGGTAATGGCTACAATCGAGGCGTCACCCCCAAGAGCTCGAAGCAGCGTTGCTGCGTCGGCGTGGGCTGTGTCTGCAGCCTGAAAGTGGCGCCGCCCTCGGTGACCTGCATGGTGTTGGCGGTCAGCGTTCCCAGGTCGGCGAGCAGCGTCCGAAAGCTGTGCACCGGCAGGTGGTCGTCGGTCCGTTTGCGGCCGGCCTTGGCCAACGCCGCAGGCGAGCGCTTCGCGGGTTCCACGACGGAGCGGCGCTGCTGCTCGGCGGCGGCCGGGTCGTGGTCGTCGAACAGCAGCGGCGCCAGGGCCTGGCGCATGTGCCACTCGACCCAGTAGGCCAGCATGCAGAGCAAGACGTGCGCCCGTACCCGATCGGGTCGCCGGTGATGGATCGGCCGCACTTTCAGGTCCACCGACTTCAGGCACCGAAACGCCCGCTCCACCTTCGACAGGTCCTTGTAGGCCCGCACCGTCTGCGCCGCGTCGAACTGCTCCGGCTCGACGTTCGAGCGGACGATGTAGAGCCCGTCGAGCTGCTGCTCGGTCGCGATCCGCTCGTCGTCCCGGTGGAACGTGAACGTGTCGTCGGTGATCGTGGTCACGAAGTGCTTGGCGACCTTGTGCCGGTTGATGACCTTCCCGACGCGCAAGCCGATCTCGGCCGCCCCCCGTAGCGGCCGACTCGTACGGGTTGTCGCCGCCGCGATGGGCGCCAGGTCCTCCTCGGTGGCCGCCAGCAACTCCTGCCGCTTGCGCTGTCGTTGGGCGGCCAGCAGGGGATTGCGGCACACGATCAGCCGTTCGCCGGGAAACTCCTCGCTGGTGACCTCGGCGAGGTCCCGCTCGTCGAACAACGACGGCGTCACCGTGCCGGCGGCCAGCAGTTTGCGGATCATCGGCGCGCGCAGCGTGGTGATCCAGCGCAGGCCGTCCACGCCCGCCAGGTCCTTGCGGATGCGCGCCGCGGTCAGCATGCCCCGGTCGCCCACCAGTACCACGCGCTGTAGACCGAAGCGGGTGCGGATCTTCTCTACCTGGCAGGCCACCGTCTTCGGGTCGGACGTCGAGCCCTCGAAGACCTCGACCGCAACCGGACAACCCTCGGCCGTGCACAACAGACCGAAGACGATCTGCAACGTGCCCTGCTTGCCGTCGCGGCTGTACCCGCGCTGGGCCAGCGGGCAGTGGGTTCCCTCCAGGTAACTGGATGTCAGGTCGTAGAGCACCAGCGTGTTCTCCTGCAGGTGCCGCTTGGACAGACGCTGCTCGATGGCCGCCTGCTGCTGCACGAGCCAGTCCATGGCGGCGTAGAGCTCATGCTGGTCGACGGCGCCGAGCCCGAGCACCTCGCCCAGGGTGGAGACGGCGCTTTCGGGCGCCAGGGCGCGGGCGGTGGCCAGCTTGGACTGCGCATTGATGACGCGGGCGACGATCAGGGCGAGGACGAGGTCGCGGACGCGGCTGGCGTTTCGGGCGATCAGCGTGTGCAGTCCGAGCTGCTTGAGGGTGCCGAGCACGGCGGCGATGTGGCCGTGGGGCAGGCTGCGGACGCAGGTGAAGGCGTCTTCCGGGTTGACGAGCCGCTCACCGCGGAGGACGCGGCGCAGCACCTGGATGGCGTCGGTCGGCAGCTTGGAGAGGTTGGCGAGGGTACGCTTCTTGACTCGTCCGCCGTCGCGGTAGGACTCGCGCAGGAGCACGGCTGGCGGCGAGGAGCGATTGGGCACGCTGTCGATATACATGGATACTCAGTATCCCATATACGCTCAGTAATAACAAGATAAACCTTGTGCCTATAGCGCTACTTACATGGCTACTTATTGCCGTGCAAACAAGGCCCAAAGCGCCCTAAATCGTTTAGAAACTATGGGTTGGGGAAAATCGACCGCTGAAACTTCCGTTTAGGTGCCGCGTTAGCCAGTCGTGCTGGCGCGCCCAGTCCGCCTCGTTCTCGGGATCTGCGTCATTCAGGTAGTACGCGACCCGGCAGTCACGTCCCTTCGGCAACTCTTCCCATCGGATACCCCATCCAGGCCTGGGGCTGTGGTTTCTGTTTTCCCGAGACGGGACCGCCCGCTGCGACGAGCACCGTGTGTAGGGCAGCCCAATATGCCCGTTGAGCCACTTGCGTGTCAGACAACTCGGTGCCGATTCATTCCACGCCTCAGCAAGCGGTCGGCGGGCCGATCGCGGTCTCGGCCGGGGCGATCCGGGCGAGCGGATCTTTCACGATATCGAGCGTGCCCGTCGCATCGCGACTGATGCAGTCAGGAGCAAGGGGTTTCGGCGGTTCGACTGGTCGGCGGACGCTGCCGTGGCGGACATCGGAACGCTGTTCGACTACGACGAGCCGCGCCCGTCGCAGCGCGCCGTGTCCGCGGCTCCGCTCGATCGGCCGCTGCTGATTCTGGAGAGCGAAACCGGGTCAGGGAAGACGGAGGCGGCTGTCCTGCGTTTTGCGGCGTTGTGGCGTGACGGCCTCGTGGACGTTCTGTTGCAGCGAATTGGCCGACTGCACCGGTACGCGAGAACAGATCGGCCATCGGGTTTACGGGCACCTCAATGCGTGGTACTGGTTCCGGAGGCTGGGCTGGAGAGCGGACTCGATGGTTCGCTCCTTGCGCACGGGCTCGGTGTCTCGAATCGCGGTGGCATCTACGTGAACCTTCTTGGCCTGGAAGCCACACGAGGGCTCATTGCCGATCACGTGACGTGGACCATCCCGGCGATGAACCGGATGCTCGTCGAGCGAGCGACCCATCCGGAGATGCTGCGCGAGCTGTCTGAGACGCTCGGAGGGCGCTGGCTGTTGCACGAGGCGAAGGTGTTTGGTCTGCGGGCAGCGGAAGCTGGCATCGCCAGGACCCATGCGCTCTCGCGGGAAGAGCCGTTCGATGAAGACTTGGCTTTCCCTGACCTCGACGAGAAGGTGCGCACCCGGCTGGGTGAGGATGGGCCGCGTATCGTGCTTGCCGATCCCGTGCCAGGACCGTTCGGCACGCCGGTACAGACCTTCAACCTGCCGGCGCATCTGTTCCGGGGCACGCCGCCTGGGAAGGAGGAGATCAACGCCGCGCGGGTGGACCCGGCGTCGGCAGGTGGCTTGATTCTGAAGGTCGGCGGTCACCGACTGATGTACGACCGGACCGGGATTCGTCGGGCGAAGCCTTGACGGTTTGGGATACTGGTTACTAGTGATCAAGACGTAACGCTTGCACATATTGCAAGCATTTGTTAGCGTTCCAACGATGACGGGGAAGCAGCGCAAGACGCTGACGGCCGTCTTCCGTGATCCAGTGTCCGGGACCATCGAATGGGCGGCACTCGAAGGGCTGCTCATCGCTGAGGGCGCACGGGTGATCGAGGGCCGGGGGTCACGGGTGCGGTTCGAGAAGGATGGCGAGGTCGAAACGTTCCACCGCCCGCACCCGACCAAGGAGGCCAAGCGGTATCAGATTCGAGCCGCGCGCGCGTTTTTGGAAAGGATGGGGATCACACCATGACGAACACCATGACTTACAAGGGGTACTCGGCCCGGATCGACTATGACGGCGATGACAGCGTGTTCACCGGCCGGATCGCGGGCATCCGCGATGGGGTCGGCTTTCACGCCGATACCGTGGACGCCCTTCGGGAAGCCTTTCATGAGGCCGTAGAGGACTATATCGAGACCTGTGCCGGGATCGGCAAGCCACCGCAGAAGCCCTATTCGGGCCGGATGATGTTTCGCGTCAGCCCCGAGGTACACCGCCAGGCCGCGCTCGCGGCGGAACTGTCCGGCAAGAGCCTGAACCAGTGGGCCGAAGAAGTACTCGACCGTGCGGCACGGTGACCGGTCAGAAATGAACCACGCAGGTTTTTCTGGCCGGTACGGGAGCTGGGTGCCGTGCCATGCTCGTTCGCTCGACGTCTGCAAGATATAGAATCAGACACGGGCTACGACACACGGCTGTGGGCGCCGGCTGTGGGCGCCTTCGCCGCAGCGCAGGCCGAAGTCCCAGGGACCGCGTAGCCGAACATTTTTCCAACCTGCCTGTCCGGTTCTCCCCTGCCATACGTCCTCAGAATAGTAAAGGCGGCGCAGCTGTTTTTACCCTAAGCGGACCCGATGTGAGCGGTGAAGGTACAACTTGCATCGCCAATGCACGGAGGAACGGAATGGACTGCACCCCATCTTGACCGTTGACCACCCGGCCATGCATAAGCTGCTGTCTGACCCGCTGATTCGGTTCGTCTGGTCGACGGCACATCGACGATGATGTCGTTGCCGGAGGTGTACGAGGCACTGGCGGCGGACGGCGGGGGAGTGGGGCGCGTTGCTTCGAGGCCTGACGCCGGAGTTCAGCGACGACGAACCGTGGCAGTTGATCGTGGACGATCCGACGCAGCCTGCCTTCATGCAGTGTCCGGCGCCGAACGCGTTGGGACAGTATCGCGGCCGGGTAACGACCCCGGACGACCTCGACATTCTGGTCACGGCGAAGAATCACGACGTCAAGCAGGCGGTTGCGCTCGGTTGCGGGCTGGATGACTGGATCTTCGCGCTGATCGATCTGCAGACCATGGCCGGGTTTCTCGGCGCGGGGAACTATGGCGTCGCCCGGATGAACGGTGGATTCTCGGCGCGGCCCTGTCTTCCATCAGCGCGAAGCCCGGATCGAGGCGCACCTCTTCGTCTCGTTCAGCGCCTGTTGCCTGCACGTCACCCTGAAGAACCTGGCCCGGCCGCACGCCCCCGGCCTGACCCCGCACGCCATCCTGGAGACGTTCGCCACCCTCCAGATGGTCGATGTGCATCTGCCGACGACCGATGGCCGGCATCTCGTCCTGCCGCGCCATACCCGGCCGAACAGGGAGCACGCTCTGCTGCTGCACCAACTCAATCTGCAACTGCCGACACAGCCCGCGCCACGCCTCACCACCTGATACCACGCCCTCCGCGCGGCGTCGTGTAGTGCCGACCTTTGGGGGAACAATCCAGTAAAATCAGGCTTTTTCAGAGTTTTCAACACCGAGTTGGCGAAGTCGGACTAGCCGGGGGGCCCTCGGCGCGCCGACGCCGGCCATCGGACCGATTCGGCATCAGTGGGCCGCCCGCCGCCACCGCGCCAGGATTGGCGCCGACGCGGCCAGGACGGCCAGAAGCAGGAGGACCGCCGACAGGGGGCGGGTGACGAAGATGGTTGGGTCGCCGCCAGCGATCGCCATCGCCCGCCGAAACGCCTGCTCGAGCAGCGGACCGAGGACCACGGCCAGCACCACCGGCGCCAGCGGAATACGGTAACGCCGCATGCCGCAGGCGAGCAGGCCGATGACGTAGACCAGCGCGACGTCGAAGAGGTTGTTGTTGAGGGTATAGACGCCGACGGTGGCGAAGGCGAGCACCGCGGCGAAGAGCAGCGGCGTCGGCACCCGCAGAAGCTGCACCCAGATACGGATGAGCGGCAGGTTCAGGACGAGCAGCAGGGTGTTGGAGACGTAGAGGCTGGCAATCAGGCCCCAGACGAGCGTCGTGTCCTGCGTGAAGAGGAGCGGCCCCGGCTGGAGGCCGTACATCTGGAACGCGGCGAGCATGACGGCGGTGGTGCCGGAGCCGGGAATGCCGAGGGCAAGGAGCGGCACGAGGCTGCCCCCGGCGCTGGCGTTGTTGGCTGCCTCCGGGCCGGCCACCCCTTCGATGGCGCCGTCGCCGAACGCTTCGGGCGTCTTCGACGAGCGGCGCTCGACATCGTAGGCGAGGAAGCTCGCCACGGTCGCGCCGGCGCCCGGCAGCACGCCGCAGAAAAAGCCGATGAGCGTGCCGCGGATCCAGGCCGGCCACGACCGGCGCCAGTCCGCGCGGGTCAGCCGCACCGGCCCACCGACCGAGCGGCGCGTCTCGGCGGCGCCGCCTGCCGCGCCGCGCGCGCGGGTCGCCGCGTACCAGAACACCTCGCCGACCGCGAACAGGCCAACCGTGACGACGATGACGTTCACGCCGCCGAGCAGACCCGCCATCCCGAACGTGAAGCGCGCCTGGCCGGTCTGCACGTCGATGCCGACGGTGCCGAGGGCGAGGCCGATCAGCGCCGCGGCCAATCCCCGGGCGAGCGACCCCTGCGACAGGCCCGCGACCGCCGTCAGCGCGAACACCATCAGGGCGAAGTACTCCGCCGGTCCGAAGGTAAGCGCGACCTCGACAAGAAGCGGCGCCGTGGTCATCAGCATCAGGGTGGCAAACGTGCCGGCAATGAACGAGCCGATCGCGGCGGTTGCAAGCGCTGCCCCGCCACGCCCCTGGGACGTCATCCGGAAGCCGTCGAGGGCGGTCATCACACTTGATGCCTCGCCCGGCATCCGCACGAGGATGGAGGTGGTCGACCCGCCGTACATGGCGCCGTAGTAGAGGCCGCCGAAGAGGATGAACGCGCCGACCGGGTCCATGCCGAAGGTGAGGGGCAGCAGCATCGATATCGCCAGCGCCGGGCCGATGCCGGGCAGGACGCCGACGGCGGTCCCCAGCGTGACGCCGATGACGCCGAGCAGCAGGTTGAACGGGGCCAGGGCGGCGCCGAAACCGACCGCCAGATTCCCGCCGAGCTCCGCCAACCCCGCCATGCCAGCGTTACCCGAAGACGCCGGCCGGCAGCCGGAAGCCCAGCAGCAGTCCAAGGACAGCGTGAATCGCCGCCGTGATGACGAGACCGGCGATCAGATCGCGGCGCCACGAGCGGCTGCCGAGCAGACGCGCTTCGACCGGGATGAAGACCGCCGTCGCGAGCAGGTATCCGACCGGCGCGAGCAGGGCGATGTAGGCAAGGAACGCGGCGGCGGCCGGCGCGGCGGCACGCCACGCCGGGCTCCCCTGCTGGTCCGGGTCCGTGCGGCCGCCCGAGCCGGCGGAGCCAGCCGGAGCGGCAACGCCGCGCCGATCCTCGCTGTCCCGCCGTTCCGTGCCGCCTGCGGTGTTCGCGCCGGGCGCAGCGTGATCCCCGCGGCCGCGACGCCGGAGGCCGATCCAGGCCGCGCAGGCGGCGAGCGCGATGCCTATCACCAGAGGGAACGCCCGCGGACCGACTGTCGCGTATTCCCCTTCCGGCTCGGTAATCAGGAAGGCCGCGGCGAGATACCCGGCGCTCACGGCCAGCAGGATGCCGGCCAGCCGGCGATCGGAGCCCATCATGCCTACTGGATCAAACCGATCGCGCGGAGGGTCGCGTCGACGGTGGCGGTCTCCTCGCGCAGGAAGTCCTCGAATGCCGCGCCGGTGAGGAAGCTGTCGTCCCAGTCGTTGGCGCGCAGGATCTCCTGCCACGCGGAGGACTCCCGCATCTGCTCGGCCGCCCGGATCAGCCAGGCATGCGTCGCCTCATCGGTGCCGGGCGGCGCCAGCAGGCCGCGCCAGTTCGACAGGACGACATCGAAGCCGCTCTCGCGCAGGGTTGGCGTCGGATCGCCCCCGATCCGTTCGGGCGCCGACACCGCCAGCGGCCGCATCCGGCCCGACGCCATGTACGCCTTCCACTCGCCAACGCCCGAAATGCCGGCGGCGACATGCCCGCCCATCACAGCCGCGGCTGCCTCCCCGCCGCCGGCGTACGCGATGTAGTTCACGCGGCGCGGATCGACGCCCGCGGCCTGCACGAGGAGTCCGGCAAGGATGTGATCGATGCCGCCGGCGGACCCGCCGGCCCATGCTACCGCCGCCGCGTCCCGCCGGACATCGTCCATCAGATCGCCGAGCGTGCGGTAGTCCGAATCGGCGGGCACCGCCACCACCTGGTACTCGTTCAGAAGCCGTGCGATCGGCACCGTCTCGTCGACCGAGACCGGGCTGTTGTTGGTGCGGAGGGCGCCGAGCATCACCTGTCCGAACACCATCAGCGTCCGCGGATCGCCGCGGTGCGTCGTGATGAGGTCGGCCAGCCCGATGGCGCCGCCCGCCCCGCCGCGGTTGATCACCTCGACCGGCACGCCGAGGATGCCCGCCTCCGTCCAGACCTGCTGAATCTGGCGCGCCGTTTGATCCCAGCCGCCGCCCGGATTGGCCGGCGCCATGATCGTGATCGGTCCGTTCGGATAGCCAGCCGCGGTCGGTGCGAGCGCCGGTCCGTCCCGCGCGACCCCCGGACCGGAGCCGTCCCCGCACGCGGCGGCGGACAGCGCGCCCAGCAGGCAGGCCGCGGCGGTCAGCGGGCGCCTGCCGGCGGCGTCTCGCACCATCGTGGCCAACAGTTACGACTCGCGCAGGGATTGCCCCTCAATGCTTGCAAGTGATTCAACCTCCGCCACTATACCCTGGTTGGCGTCGACCCGCCCGGTTCCGGAAGGTCGATCGTCATCGCCTCGAGCTTGAAGCCGGCCAGCGCGATCGATGGCGAAGCCACACGGCATCCGGCTTCCGACGCCACGGCCGCCAGACGAGTCCCAATACCTGTAGAATTTGCAGTCGGTCACGGAGACAATTGCCGTATGGCTGCACACATTGTGATCGCGGTCCTGCTGGGCGTGCTGTGGCGGCCGCGGTCGGAAACGGCGGCGGCCTGATGGTTGTCGTCGCGGTAGATCCTGCAAGGGACGCGGATACGGCCTCCATGGCATCGGACGGGACCGTTCAGCGTAGACTGTATTCGGACCGTCCCGTCCAGAGGCGGTAGGCTGCAAGAGTGATGGATCGACGCCTCCTGACGCGCGTCAAACTGCGGAACTACAAGAGCATCGCCGTGTGCGATGTTGCGCCGGCACAGCTCTCCTTCCTCGTCGGGCCAAACGGATCGGGCAAGAGCAACTTCCTCGACGCGCTCCGCTTCATCGCCGACTCGTTGCGGTTCTCGATCGATCACGCGCTGCGGGACCGCGGCGGGATCAACGAGGTGCGCCGACGGTCCGGCGGCCATCCGACTCACTTCGGGATTCGGGTCGAGTTCAATCTGGAGGCCTCGCAGGGCCACTATTCGTTCAGGGTGGGAGCCAAAGCGGGTGGTGGATACGAGGTGCAGCGGGAAGAATGCCATGTGTTTCAACGAGGACCGCTGTTTCAACGAGGTAGCGACGAACAGCACTCCTACTACAACGTGGAACGTGGGCGGGTCGTGAAGAGCAACCTCTCCCCTCCGCCGGTTGCCGCAGCAGATCGTCTGTACCTGGTCAACGTGTCGGGCGTCGACGCCTTCCGCCCGGTCTACGACGCGCTGTCGGGTACTGGGTTCTACAACCTGAATCCGGAGGCGATTCGGGACCTCCAGCAGACGGACCCAGGTGAGCTCCTCAAACGGGACGGCAGCAACGCGGCCAGCGTCTTGTACACTCTCGGCACTCGATCTTCCGACTTCAAGAAGCGGATCGAGGACTACCTGGGCAAGGTCGTGCCGGGAGTCGCCGGCGTGGATCGACGAACGGTCGGGCCGAGAGAGACGCTCGAGTTCCGGCAGGAGGTCCGTGGCGCGCAGCATCCTTGGCGGTTCTTCGCCAGCAACATGTCGGACGGGACCCTGAGGGCGTTCGGCGTGCTGCTGGCGCTCTTCCAGGTCGCCGGGAACAGCGAATCGCACCGGCGGCTCATCGGCATCGAAGAGCCGGAGGTCGCCCTTCATCCGGCGGCTGCCGGGGTCCTCATCGACAGTCTCCGGGACGCTGCCGAGCATGCACAGATCCTGGTGACGAGCCACAGCCCGGACCTCCTCGACAACAATGAGATCTCCGCGGATTCGATCTTTGCCGTCGTCGCGCGACACGGAGAGAGCCATATCGGTCCACTGGATGAGACCGGCCGGGCGGTTCTCCGCGACCACCTCTACACCGCAGGCGAACTCCTCAGAAAGGGACAACTCGTACCGGACCCAAAGCTCGCGGACGTTTCGCCGAGACAGATCGAGTTGTTCGGTTCGAATTCCTGAGCGGTGCCCACGATCGCAACGATTGTCGAGGGTTACGGCGAGGTTGACGCCGTTCCGGTCCTGATTCGGAGGATCGCCGATCACGTGTTGCCGAAGGCCGAATACGAAGCATGGTTCCTGGCGGCGGCCGACTCGATTGCTGGACAACACGGCATTGATGCGTCCACAACACCGCCGTACGATCCGGAGTCCATTCGGGGCGCGAAAGATTGGTTGGGAGCGCGCATGCCGCTTGGGCAACGCTACCGTGCGACTCTGCACCAGGCAGCGCTCACCGCGATCTTCGACCTCGATGCGGCACGGGCGGCGCCGTCGTTCGACAAGCTGTGGCGGGACGTGAGCGAGCTGCTGGGACCTGATTAAGCGCAGGTTGACGAGACCTGCCGAGCACCGGCGCCTGCCGCGTGTCCGGACTGCGGCGGCGCCGTCGAGTTGTCCCGCGCGGCGACGCAATACCAGGAAGATCTCCCGGTGGTGCGCCCCATCGTGCGGCGCTTCGACATCGAGGTCGGCCACTGCTCGCAGTGTCGGCGTCGCGTCCAGGGCCGCCATCGGCTGCAAAGCTCCGACGCGCTGGGAGCGGCCGGCGTGCAACCGGGTCCCGAAGTCGTCGCGCTGGTCGTGCGGATGCACACGCACCTGGGCGTGCCGCTGGCGAAGGTCGCGCACCTGCTCCACACCCAGTTCGGCCTGACCGTCACACCGGGAGGCCTCGCGCAGGTGCTGCACCGCACGGCGCGCCAAGCCGCGCCGACCTACACTGCACTGTGCCAGCAGGTGCGGGAATCTCCCGTGGTCACGCCGGATGAAACCGGCTGGCGCGTCGGCGCCATGCGCCACTGGCTGTGGGTCTTCGCCACGCCCCAGACGACGGTCTACGCGATTCGCGCCGGCCGCGGGTTCGACGACGCCGCAACGGTCCTGAGAACCGACTACGACGGCGTGCTCGTGCGCGACGGGTGGGCGCCGTATGTCAGACATTCGATGGAGCACGACGCCGCGCGGTCGTCCTCGGTGGACACGCAGTATGCCCAGTTGACACGTTTGCATCAGGACGGCGCAGGGTCCTCGCGAACGGAGCCGTCGCGACGTGCGGGCAACCGCACGTATTCGCGCCCGGAGGCTTCCTGTCTGGCTCGAATGTCCCCGAACATCGCCTCGACGTCGTAGTTGAACCGGGCGGCGTACGCCTGCCTGATGGCTCGGACCTCAGCGATGATTGGGTCCGTCTGTCTCGTCTGCATAGTCGTCCTCTTCCATGAGTTCATTTGGCGTGCAAACGGCCGGCGGCTCGTAGTCAGCCCTTCGGCACGCTCGTTCGATCCGCGACCGCACGGCGGCATTCGCGATGTGGCGGAGATTCCAGGTCAGCAGGTAGTCGACCCTGTACGTGGCGGCAATGCCGACGTGCGCCGCGTCCGCCGCTGCCTCACGCGGAAACGCCCCGAGTTCCAGCAGCCTCCGAGTCAGGGCCGCCGAGTCCTCCGTGGTATCGATACGGGTGACCAACTCCAGCGCCGTCAGGCGAGCGCGGGCGGCATCCGCGTCACCTTCCGCAGCTTCCGTCAGCACAAGCTCCGAAGCGACGAGAACGAACCGCTCCGGCGCGTCGTGCCACCATTCCCTCGTCATGGCCTGCTGCGCCGCGATGATGAGGTCCCGCGACGGCCGCGCTGTCAGGTAGCTGACGATTGAGGTCTCAAAGTACACGCTGGGCTTCGTCATGGCCGTTCGTCCGTATCGTCGCTCATCGATTCAACTCCTGTCGTCCGTCACTGAGCGGTCGTCAGTATCGCCGCGATACATCGGGCGGTATCCGTGAAGTGCTGCACCTCGTGGGGCGTCAGCGCACGATCCAGGACGCCACGTTCGCGGTAGGACAGCCACTTCTTGAGCACCAGATAGCCACCGAGCTTGTACGTCCAGACCGCAGCCGGGATGTTGCGCCAGAACGCGTTTCCGTTCAGGTAAATGTCGAAGGTCGTTCGGCCAAGCATCGGGGCGGCGTCACCGAGCGCCGCGCGTTCGGACGGCGAGTAGGCGCGTTCACCGACCCGGCCCAAGCCGGGCATCACGGCATCACCCGAGCCAGAATGGCCCCATCCGGCGGTCACCGCGAAGTCCTCGCCTGCCATGTTGCGGCCGTCCGCGGTGGCCGGCACGGCGATGGTGGCCATTCCAGGACGCGGCGTGCCGTCAGTGACTCCGGAAACGGGCGCGTCCGGGTCGAGGAGGCGGGCGAGATCACGGCCCCGCGCCGCCGAGCGGGCCAGCACCGCCGCCGCACTTTCGCTCTCGCCGTCACCCCAGCCGGGCAGCGGGATGCGCGGCCATCCCATGCGCAGCGCCCCGGCGTTGGCTGCACGGTACGCGGTATCGTGCAGCGTGGCCAAAACGTGGTGAAACAGGTCTTCTACGCTCGCACCGAGCCGGTCCAGATAGCGCTGTGCCGCACCGGACAGGTTCGGGCGAGGCTCGCCGCCGGACCCGCCCATGGCGTCGTCGCGAAGCCGCATAGGGTAGAAACTCGAAAAACCATTGCCGAAGTTGTCAGCCAAGCCCCGAGCCAGAATACCCCGTGAGAAATCCTCCTTGGCGTCCCGTTCGCGAGCCTCGACAAACATGTTCCCCTCGAACACGTGCCGCGGGTAGCGAGGACTCTTCTCGCGCAGAAGCTTGGTCTCTGCTTCCCAGTAGAGCCACCGATTATCGAACGGGCGGTAGGCGTAGCGGACGAAACCGGCCTCGTTGGGACCACCACGCGCGAGTAGCGTGTCGCGCACCTTCCGTGCATCGAACCGTGCCGTGTCGGCCATTACACGCGGATACCGCAGCGCGATCTCATCATGGCTCAACGCCGTGTCGAAATAGTCGGCAACACGCGCCCGGAGCCGGTCGAGATCGACATCGACGAGAAACCCATCGCGACCGGTTTGGACTCCTGGAAACGACACCGGAAACAGGTCGGGCAGCGCCGGCCAGTCGAACCACTCATCGCTCACCGCCGTTCGCAGGAACGGCAGGCCGAGCGGCAGAACGGGCTTGATCTCGTCGTAGAGCGCATCCGGTTCTGCTTCCGCCGTCGCGATCAGTGCTTCCGGTTTGGCCTGCCCCCACAGATGCCGCAATCCGATCTCCTGGCTCGCCTTGTGGTCCGCCTTGCGGATCAGCGTCGCGATGGCGGTGCCGACCTGGATGCCGACCGGATCGGCGTCCGTCGAGAAGATGCTCGGGTCGGGGGAGCCGTCGGGCGTGACCTTGCCCGTCTTGTACTTGTCGCCGTTCAGGCAGTCGATCCGGACCGCGTCGAACGCCTCGAGGTACCGCTCGCGCATGCCCGTGAACGAAAGCCCGTCGAGCCAGGAATAGTTGGAGATGAAGCAGACCACGCCGCGACCGGTTCTCTCCGCGATCCGCCGCTCCGCCATGCGGAAGAAGCGGATGTAGAGATCGTTCAGCCCTTGGCCCTCAGGCGGGCGGACGCGCTTCGTCGTGCGGTAGGCGTCTGACAGTTCCCGTTCCTCGTCCACCGCCATGCCCGCGAACCCGTTGTAGGGCGGATTACCGAGGATCACGAGGATCGGTCGCTCCTGTTTCACCCGCTCCGCGCGGTCGCGTTCCTCCTCCAGTTCCGGGAAGGGCAGCGGCTTGTTGGTGCGTGGCTCCCAACCGGTCAGCGCGTTCGTGAGGTAGACGCTGGCACGCTCCGTTCCGTCGTCGGCCAGCGGCGCGTCGAGGTCCTGCATGGTGAGGCCGACCTGAAGATGGGCGACGACGAAGGGCGCTGGCATGATCTCGAAGCCGAACACCCGCTCCATCGCCGCCTGCTTCACGCCGGCTCCGACGAGCGCTCCCAGCCCGCGGCCGTCCAGATTGGCCGCGATGCGCCGGAGCACTTCCGCCAGATACGCCCCGGTGCCGCAGCACGGGTCGAGCACGAAGACGTTCTCCGCCGCCAGCCCGTCGGCGATGCCGAGATCGTTCCGCAACGCCCGGTCCACACGCGCCACCATGTAGCGCACGACTTCCGATGGCGTGTACCAGACGCCGAGTTGCTTCCGGAGATCGGGGTCGAAGGCTTCGAGGAACGGTTCGTAGAAGTACGGCACCGCCTCGCCTTCGTTGAAGCGGGCAAAGAAGGCAGGGCGATCCACCCGGTCGAGCGCGGCTGCGGTCCAGTCCAGCACCTCGGTCAGGCCGAGTGGTTGCAGGCGACCCGGATCGGCGATCTGCTGAAACAGCGCTCGGAGCACGGGGGCGCGCAAATGCCAGACGGCTTCACGCCAGCGGAACCGAGTCGCGTCGGGAGTTCCGGTGAACAGCCGTCCTGGTTCCGGCGTCGCCGCGTCCGTACGCGCCCACAGCACCCACGCAGAGAAGATGCCGTAGAAAAGCGTTTGCACGAGCGTCGAACGAAAGAAGCGCCGGCCCTGTTCGCCCTCGAACCGGATGCCGAGCGCCTCCTCAAGCGCCGAGTGCACCGCAGCCAGTTGCGGCGCGCCCCCCGCGGCCTCGACGCGGGCGAGGCCGTCGCGCGCGTAGGAGGCCAGCAGCCACGCCAAGTCCTTCGGCTCCGCCAGCGCCGCGCGGTGCGACAGTGCCCGTGCGAGATACTCGCCAAGGCGCGCGCCCGCTTCATCGGCGAACGCACGAGGCTTTTCCAGACGGCGCAGGAAGTCGCCTTCGCTGCCGGCCAGACGCAGGGTTTCGAGCGTCGCCGGCCTGCCGTTCGCGTCCTCACCAACCAACACGAAGTCGCGGGCATTCGTCACGAGCACCAGCCGATAGCGCCCCCAATAGCGGCTGGCCTGACTGCCCGCCGCCGTGAGCCATGCGTCGTCTGCCGGGGACTTCACCTCGACCACGCCTCGCTCAGGTGCCTGTCCCTCGCGCGGCGCGCCCTTCTGCACCTGCCTTGCGGCGTAGAGACCGAAGTCGGGATGGCCTGCGCCCTGGTTGGCCAGTTCCTGAACGCAGAAAACCTTCGGTTTGAGCGTCGCGCCGATCGTTTTCAGGAGATCACCGAGCGGCCCGTACAGCGACCTTTCCGGGGTCGCAGCCCCGGACGCCCGGACTCGTCGCAGGTCGGCGAAAAACTCTTCGACCGCTGCCGTCAGCTTCGTGGTCGTTCCGCTCATCGTCCCAGCGTCGCCTGACCCGGCGCGCGTGCTATTGTCGCATCGGATCGCAATCGGCGGATCTTGGCACGGTCGGTCCGTAGGGGCGGGCGGTCCATGCCGCCCCTACGATGACTGCCGCGGGCCACGTGATGCGACCCGGAGGACGCGAACGGTGCGCAAACGGCACACCTGCTGTGCTGGATCCCGAACGGGATGCGATCCGCCATGAAAACTCTCGGAAGTCCAATCGACAGGTTCCGCGGTAGGTGTAGTAGAGCGCGTCGTCAGCCGAGGGACCGCTTTCACGGCGAACGTCGTCGGTGCAAGAAGGCGCATTGGCCCGCTTGGGAGGCGAATCCCGCGCCCGGGGCGGATCGTGTTTAGCCGGGTAACGCTGGTGTACGGGACGGAGATCCTAGCAGTCCGTGGTGAAACCCCGCGTTGCACCGAGATCGGCGATGCGCCCGCTGAGCAAGGCGAGAAGAGGGAGAATACCGGCAGTATTTGACCGATGAACAACGAAGATCAGCGGGATGCAGCGCCGATCGAATGCAGCGGGGCTTTTGCCACGGGCTGCTAGAGGGTCACTCTCAGGCGGCATTCAATCAGATGGTGGGTCGGCTGGAGTTGGAGCAGGAGATCCCGGCCGACACGGGAATGAGCGTTCAAAAGAAGTGCGCGGCACTGGCCAGGATCGTGACTAGCCGCTCTGCAGAAGCCCAGCGCCGTCCGAAGCGGGATGCAGCGTGAAACCGCAGAATTCAGCGGGGAAGCACAGAATTCAGCGGGGATCGAATGCAGTGGGGCTTTCACCACGGGCTGCCAAGCATGACAGTGTGTTACGGCAGCGCCAGCTGCACGATTCTCGCAAGTAACTCATAATAGGTGACTTGCTGTCTCTGGACCGGTTCTGCTTCCCTCATTGTAGACGGGAATCCACGAGACCATCGATGCCCTCCGCGGACTGTCCGTCCTCTTGCCCGATCAACTCAGGGCTCGGTGACTCGGAGGCCAGCTACCGGCTGATGGCCGGACCGAATCGTCCGAACCGCCGATGAGCCTGAGTCTTCCGGTCCAAACCGATCACCGTTTCCGGCGGAAACCGATCACTGAATCCGGCAACGCCTGGTACAGGGATCTGAAGCCCGACTACAGGCCCGGCGACGTCTTCGAACTGTTCGCGTCATGACGAACACGTCGCTCGCCGAGAGCGGTTTGGAATCCGGGCCCTACGGAAGAAGCTCCGCACGATGGACGGCGCCGATCCTGCGTATCGAATGCGCCGGCACTCCCGCTCCTTCCGCGAACTCGCGCCAGCGTGACACCGCTCCCTGGACATCGCGCAGTATTGCGGTGGCCCGGCCGCGCTTCAGGCTGGCGTTCCGGGCGCAGGCCACGAAGTCGTCGACCTCGAAACCGTCGCGCTTGCCGTTCAGGGTCATCTGGTGCGCGTCGGTCCAGCGGCCCTCCGGGTTGTAGCTGTAGGTGACGTCGAACGCGGGAGAGAGCCACCAGCGGCCCGAGCGATCCATCAGGAAGGCGATGTTCTTGACGTGATCGTCCTGATTGCGGGCGACGATGTTGAAGGCCATGCGCCGGAATTGCTCTTCCGCCGCGTCCTTGCCGAGCCCGAGCCGGTCGATGACGCGCAGGGCCTGCTCGTAGGAGTACGCGCCCGCCTGGTTGAAGTCGTAGTGGGCCAGAGCACCCAATGACTGCATGTGGATCTTGCGGCCCGTATCCGTCCGGTCGAACCGCCTGGTCATGAAGTGGTGGCGGCCGTTCTCCCGCAGGATCCGGCATTCGGTCATCTGGATGCCGGCAGCCCGCGCCATGGCGTGATAGGCATACTCGATCAGCCCGTAGCCGCGGGAATCTTCCAGCTCCCTGTCCCTGTTGCCGGCCACGCCGTCGAACTTGAGCAGCCAATGGGAAAAGCCGTCGCCGGCCTTGATCTGTCCGGAGCGGACTTCATCGGTCTCGGGATTCCAGGCGATGACCGCCTTCGCTCGGGCGCCGCCCGCCGAGGTGCCGACGCGCAGGATGTCCTGCAAGGCCTGCTCCCGGCAAGCCGGCGCAAGGGAGCCTGCAAGAGCCGTACGCCTGGTGAGGATGTCGCTGGCGAGCTCGACGAGCGCCGCGACGTCGACGCGCGCAGACCGGTGCGTCGGACCTTTGGCGGGGAGGAACTCGAGCGCGCCCATGCCGCGCGGTCCGACATGGCAGAGGCGTTCGACGGCGTTGAAGTCGCCCGGGTCGCGTCCCTGTCTGGCGAGCCATGCATCGATGAGCGCATTGCCGAAGCGGTCGGGGAGCGAGTCCGCGAGAAGGCCCGGCAAGCCGTGGAACGTCTGCCGAGGCAACGCCGGAAACGAGTAGATCTCGTTGGCCAGCGGCATCGTGAGCGGCGCCACTTGCCGGCCGCCGGGAATGAAGGCCGGGTCGTACTCGAAATGGCCTGAATCGCGGTCGTCGTTCCAGCTTACGGCTCCAATCGTTCTTCCCCATAGCCGGACCTTCGCCACAGTCACGGTTCGTCGCCCCATGACCAGTCAGCGGGCGGCTCCGGCTTGCCGGACCGGGAAGAAGCGCGTTGCCGGATCCGGCCACGCATCCAGGCCTGCTGGATCGGGCTGATTGGCGGCTCGGGAACGAGGGCGTCGAGGTTGTCCAGCAGCCCGAGGGCTCTCAGGATTCTGATGAGGTTCGCGGCCTGTGACGAATGCCCCTGCTCGATGCGCTGCACGGTCACCGTGGAGACGCCAGCCTGCGCGGCCAACGCGGCCTGGGTGAGGTTCCGGTTCAGCCGATGGCGGGCAAGGCGGCGGCCAAGCGCTTGCAAGGCTGCGCGATCCGATGCATGAGAGGAGATCCTCATAAAGTATCTAAAATGAGTGTTTGTTATGCTTATAAGGCTATAATACATCATAAATGATGTAAATTTGCACCTGGATGGATGCCGCGCAGTTGGGGAGAAGAGAGCCTTGTGGCCGCCCAAGCCTCGCGTCTCTTCAAGCTTTCAACAATGATAGCTTAGACGTATTTTAGGCTGTAATATTTCAGTTTTGATCTTTACCGGCCTGGATGGCCGATCCCGGAAACCGAATCACGAACCGGTGAGATTTCCTGCTACTCCCCCGGCAGCGCGAAGACGAACAGCGTGTTGCCGTTGCTCGGGCGCAGCTCCGGCGTCAGGCGGTTGAAGGCGCCCGACGTCAGCGACCGGCCGGTGCTGACCGCGACGTACTGCCGTCCACCGGCGGCGTAAGTGACGGGGAAACCGGTGACCGGCGAGCCGAGGTTGATCTCCCAGAGCACTTCGCCCGTCTCATGGTCGAGCGCCCGGAACCGCCCGTTGTAGTCGCCGCCGAAGATCAGTCCGCCGCCGGTCGCCATCAGCGAGCTGGTGGCGGCGCGCTGTTCGTGCTTCCACAGGATGTCGCCGGTCTCGGCCGAGATCGCCTGGACAGTGCCGACCTGATCGGTTCCGGGCGCAATCTGGGTGCGGACGCCCAGCCCGTACAGCGACCCGTCGTTGGTCGCCATGATCCGCGCGCAGGCGTTCCGCAACGGGTAGTACATGGTGTTGGTGAGCGGGCTGTAGGCGCCCGCCTCCCAGTCCTTCCCGCCGACCAGAGTCGGACAGGCGAACACCTCCTGGCCCTCGCGGCGGAACACGACCTCCGGGTTCTCGGACACGGCGCCGGTCGCGCCGTCGATGCCGCCGACCACGTTCTGGGCCACGGTCGGCGTCGCCCACAGAAACTCGCCGGTCGCGCGGTCGAGGGTGTAGACGATGCCGGTCTTGCCCGGAATCCCCGTCATCACCCGGCGCACCTCGCCGGGTTGCAACCGGGGATTGATCCAGTCGACCGCGGCCGGATTCGGACGCACGGCCGTGTCGACCAGCAGGCGCTCGAACGGATGGTCGAGATCCCAACTGTCGTTCAGGTGCTGGTAGTACCAGACGATCTCGCCGGTGTCGGCGTCGAGTGCGAGCGTCGAGTTGTGGTAGAGGTGCTTGAGGTCGGCGCCGCCGATCAGGAACTTGGGCGCGGGCGACGTCACCGACGTGCCGATGTAGACGAGGTTCAGTTCGGGGTCGTAGCTCGGCACCATCCAGGCGCCGACGTGCTTGCGGTCCTCGAACGGCACGCCGCCCCAGGTCTCGTCGCCCGGTTCGCCCGGCGCCGGAATCGTCCGCCGCCGCCAGAGCTCCTCGCCGGTCGTCGCGTCGTGCGCGACGATGACGCACGCGTTCGGACCGCCCCGCGGTGTGCAGCCGCGGCCCGACACAATCTTTCCCCCGGCGATGATCGGCCCGGAACTCTGGTTGGCCGGATTCACGCGATAGTCGAGGATCTCGGTCTCCCAGGCCAGCTCACCGGTCGCCGCGTCGAGGGCGAACACGTAGTCGTCGCCGCTGGTGTCGATGATCTGCGTGCCGTAGATCGCCAGGTTCCGGTTGAGGTCGGTCAGGGCGCCAAGCATGTAGTCCCGGAGATCGTCCGGCAAGTCCCGCCGATACTCCCAGCGGAGATCGCCGGTGACAGCGTCGAGGGCCTGGATGATGTCCCGCGGGTTCGGCATGTACATCACGCCGTCGTGGACCAGCGGGGTCCCCTGCTGCAGCCCGGGGCCAAGACCGCGGGTCCAGACCATGCGGAGCTGGCCGACGTTGGCGCGGTCGATCTGGTCGAGCGGACTGTAGCCCCACCCGTTGAGCGTCCGCCGCCACATCAGCCAGTCTTCGGCCGCCGGGTCCTGGAGCATCGCGTCGGTGACCGGCGTGAACTCCGGGGCCTGTCCGTGCAGCAGCGGGGCGGCGGACCAGGACAGCCCCGCCGCGAGTGACAGGGCGAGGACGGCGCGGACGGATCGTGAAGCGAGCATCTCAACCTCCTCCAGTGGGCCGCCGCCGGTGGCCCGGCGAGTGTGCGCGGTTCGCGGGTCGCTCATCCGGTGCCGCGCGCCGGTGCGACCGTCGAGCCGCTGCCGCTACTTGTAGCGCGGTCGCGGAACCGACGCAACCAGATAGTGTCATGCGCTGCTCCCGTCGCTGGCTTGATTGCACCTCCGAAAAAGACTAGTCTGTGTCTGGTCTGAATAAGTTCAGACTGCCAAGAGGAGGTGCAACACGTGCCTGAAATCGGTGCATTCGAAGCAAAAACGCATCTGCCGCGGCTGCTTCAGCGCGTGCAGGCCGGGGAACGATTCGTCATCACGAAGCACCAGCGTCCCGTGGCGGAGCTGATTCCGTTCAGGCCGCACGACGCCGGCAAGGTCCGTGAGGCGATTGCCAGCCTGCAGGCGTTCCAGGAGACCCACAGTCTGGGCGGGGTGTCGGTACGCCGGATGATCGAGGAAGGTCGCCAGTACTGATGGCGTTCGTGCTTGATTGTTCGGTCACCATGGCGTGGATTTTCCCGGATGAAGCCAACACGTCGACGGACCGGCTGCGTCAATCGCTGATCGAAGAGCGGGCATTCGTTCCGGCCCTCTGGCCGATTGAAGTTGGCAATGTTCTCGTCGCCGCAACACGCCGCAACCGGGTCGCCAGGACGGAGTGGCCGCAGATTCGCGCGAACCTGGAAGCGCTGCCCATCGAGATCGATCCCGTTTCCACGTCGCGAGTCTGGGGCGCGGTGCTCGATCTTGCGCAGGCACACCAGATTTCCGTCTATGACGCGATGTACCTGGAGCTCGCAGTGCGGATGCAGTGCCCGCTTGCCACCCTGGATCGGGCGCTCGGCGCCGCCGGCCGGGCGGCCGGCGTCGACCTGCCGGCGAGCGCACCGCACTTCGGCGGATCCTGAAGGCGCCGTTCAGCGTCAACTACATTGGCCGCTTGGCGACGATCGCCCGCATCCTTGGCCACTACAAGCGCAATAGTTGGAATTCATATGTATGTATATCATGGTATATTTTGAACGCGGAAAGATCCTGACGGTTCATGGGGCCTCTTGCTCACCGCCGCGGGCCTGTTCGGAGTATGTACAGCACTCGGCGAAGCTCTGTCGTCGGGGCCGGGTCAAGGCCGACCGGCACGATGATTTGTGCAGACAGTGCCATCGGGCGGCAGGTGACCGCCACAGGCAGTGGGAGTGCAATCAGGACCGCAGGGGAGGGTAATCATGACAATGGCTGACACCATCCGTTCGCACGTCGTGGAGCGCTACCTCGAGCCGGCTCGCCGCCGCGGCGAACCGACGGTCACCGTCGTGGCCGGAGACGTGCATCGGGACCTGCAGCTTGTCGACCGTGCCCCGAGCGTCTGTTCCGCGCTGCGCGCCACGAAATTTCTCAAGGAACACAATTTGGAGTTGGTCACCGTGGATGGACCACGGGCGAAAACGAGTACCACGACCACCTTTACCTATAGCCTGCGTCTGGCCGCGGGCGTGGTCCGGCCGGCGCGGAATGCGCTTCGCGACCTTCGGGGCGCCGGGAAAGAGCTGTTCACGGGGCTCGGGGGAGGCGAGCGCTGGCTCCGACGAGAGCGCGAGCGGTTCCACGAAGCCGGCCCCACCGAAGCGCAAGGCGTGCCTCGCCGGCAAGGACGTTCGGACTGATGTCCCGGATCTACTGGGACACGATGCTCTTCATCTATTGGATCGAGGAGCATCCCGAATACGTCGACCGGATCGATCGGATTCTGTCGAGGATCGAGTCGAGGGGCGATCAACTGTGTTCGAGCGCGTTCGGCGTGGGCGAGGTGCTCGTCGGCGCAAAGCAACGCGGCGACCAACGCCTGGCCGAGGCGATTCGGACGGTGATGCGTCCGCCGCACGTTGAACTGCTGCCGTTCGACGCCGGGGCGGCGGAGCGCTACGCGGACATCCGGGCGGGACACCGAACGAGCGCTCCCGACGCGATTCACCTTGCCTGCGCGGCAGCCGCCGGCGTCGATCTGTTCCTGACCAACGACGCGAAGCTGACCCGGCTCGATGTGCCGGGCATCCGGTTCATCGCGGGTCTGGACGCTCCCGTGTTCTGATTGCCATTCCCAGACCAGACCGCGCTCGACGAAGGACGGAAGTTCTCGGTGCAGCGGGTTGTCGCCTACGTGCTGTTCGTCCATGCCTTCCAGGACGCCTGCGCGCGCTACAACCACGCCATCAGGAGTGTCGCGATGCCGAGGAAGCTGAAGAAGCCGACGATGTCGGTCACCGTGGTCAGCACGATGGACGAGGACTGCGCCGGGTCCTGTCTGGCGGCCGTCAGCCCCATCGGGATGACTGCGCCGGCGAAACCGGCGACGACCATGGAGAGGACCATCGATGTCGCGATTACCGCCGTCAACCCCAGCGAGCCGCTCCAGAGATACACGCCGAGCGACGTCGTCAGCGCCACGCCGAGACCGTTGACCAGGCCGACAACCGCTTCCTTCGCCGCGACACGGCGCCAGTGGCGCAACCGGATCTCGCGCAGCGTCAGGCCGCGGATGGTGACGGCCAGCGCCTGCGAACCGGTGTTGCCCGACTGACCGGCGACGACCGGCAGCAGCACGGCCAGCGCCGTCACCCTGGCGATGGTGTCTTCGAACAGGCCGACGACCGCGGCCGCCAGAAACGCCGTCAGCAGGTTGATCTGCAGCCACGGCAGGCGCTTGCGGACCGCGAGGCCGACCGGCGACAGCGCGCGCTCCTCCCCGCCCGCCCCGACCATCGTTTGTACGCCGGCGCTCGCGTCTTCCTCGATCGCCCGCGCGAGCTGGTGCTGGCGCACGACGCCGAGCAGCCGGTCATCGGCATCGACGACCGGCAGGATACCGACGCCGGTCCGGGTCATCTGTTCGATGACCTCCTCGCGCGGCGTGAGGGCCTGCACGGCGACCCGCTCCCGGCGGGTGAGTTGCGCCGCGGGCGTCTCCGGGTCCGCGGCGGCCAGCACGGCAACGCTCGCCATGCCGTCCAGGCGCCCGCCGGCGTCGACCAGCGCCACGTCGGTGATGCCCTCGGCCTGCGCCGTGCGCAGTCGCGCGAGAATCTCTCCCGCCGTGAACTGTGGCCGAAACGTCTGGACGCGGGCGGTCATGAGACCGGCGGCGGAATCGGGCGGATACGCCATCAGCTCGCGCAGCTCGCGCGCGTCGGCGTCCGGCAGCGCACGCAGCAGCCGCTCTTGCGCGTCCGTGTCAAGACCGGCGCACAGGGCGGCGGCCCGGGCCGGATCGAGCGCACGCAGCAGTGCGGCCGCGCGGGCGTCCGACAACGCGCTGAGCAGGTGCGCCCCGGCGGTCGGGGTAAAGGCGGCGAAGACCGGCGCGGCGGACGCCAGCGGCTCCCGTTCCAGCACGGCGGCGGTCGCGCGGGTCGGTTGCGCTTCGAGCAGTGCCGCCACTTCGCCAGGGAATCTCCGGAGGTAGTCTCCGGCCAGCGCCGCGGGCATGGTCATCGTTTCCATCATTCGCCGGTCCGCCCGCCTACGTTGCGTCTCGCCGCTGGACTGACGACGGCCAGCAGCTCTCCGAGCAGGGCGGCGCCTCCGGTCCAGGCCATCTCGCCGAACTCCAGCGCGGCATCGGCTGCCGCGGTCCCGACCGGCGTGGCCGGCGCTTCGCTCTCGAGTCTGCGCAATGTCTCGTGCCGCACAATGCCGAGAAACCGTCCGCCTGCGTCGACGACCGGCAGCGCGTGCACGTCGTTCCAGGATGGATGCGCCAGGATGGCCTCACGGTCCGCGGTCGCCGCGAGCGTGCCGACCGCCCGCTGCGCGGCGGCGCCAAGGACCACCTCGGGCGACGCCACGAGCAACTCGCGCAGGCTCACAACGCCCACGAGCAGCCCTCGCCGATCGACGACGAACACGTAATCGTGGACCTGTGTGGCGGCTGTTTTCACCCGCTTCAGCGTGTCACCCACGGACAGGTCCGGCGGCGCCGTCAGGACGGTGGGGTCGAGCAGGGCGCCGGCGCTGCCGGTTGGATAGCGCAGCAGTGTCCGGATACGCGCCCCCGCCCGCGCCGAGAGCCGATCGAGGACCGCGCCGCGGACCGTCGGCGTCAGACGCCGCAGCAGGCCGCTCGCCGTGTGAGCGTCCAGCGCCGCAACCAGGCGGGCGGCGAGGCCGTGATCGACCGTGTCCAGCACCGCGGCCGATACCGCCGGGTCCATCAACGCGACCACCGGCGCGAGCCGGTCGGGGCCGCACTCGCACAGGAAGGCAGCGACCTCCGCCACGGGACGACCCTCGATCATCCGCGCTGCCTCGGCGGGATGGTGTGCGAGGTAGGCGTCCGAGAGCAGCCGTTCGGTATCCACTCTACGTGTCCGCCGCCGGGATTTCCGTCACCTGTTCGCTGAACATGCGGCCCGGCAGGTGCGCGTCGCCAGCGCTGGTCGTGACGACGACCGTCGTCTTCGTGAATGTCCGGATGCGCCCGCGCACGCTGCCCAGCTTGATGAGCTGTCCGGGCCGATGGACCTGCCGGACATAGTGCATCGCCACGATATTGCCGACCTCGGTCCTCGCCCCGAACGCGAACGCCAATGCCGTCCCCCCGAGCACGCCGCCCGCGACGACAGCCATCATGGCGGTCATGAACCGGCTGTCGACGCCGATCTGGTCGAGGCCGGTGACCATGGCGGTCATGACCACCGCCGTCTGCACCGCGCGGCCGAGCAGGTCGGCCTGGGCGACGCCAGCGGCGTGCGCCGCCGCCGCGGCGGCATCACGGGCAACGGCGCCCACGACGAGCCCGGCCACGACGATCAGCCCGCCGACGAACAAGCGGGGCAGCAGGGCGCCGATCTGAGCGACCCAGGCCGCCAAAAGCGGCAGGCCGAGCGTCTCGACGGCCACGGCGGCGAACAGGACGAACACGACCCAGAAGACGAAGCTCCCGGCCACCTCGGCGACGCGCCGCTCGATGCCGAGCCGCGTCACGGTCACCCGGGTGGCGCGCTCTTCGAGCCCGGGCGCCAGCGTGTCGATCAGTTTCGTGATTGCCCACGCCAGCAGCCGGCCGATCAGCCAGCCGGCGAGCAGGAGCCCGAGCACGGTCAGCAGCGACGGAGCAATCGCCGCGAGCTCACCCAGCATCCGCTCGGCCGCGGCAACCAGAGAGGCGATACCGTCCGAGATGCTCATGTCAACACGCGCGCCGCTATCGTACACGAATCGTCCAAATGGGCGTCCGTCACCCGTGCCGTTTCGACCAGATGAAGTTGCGCCGGACGAGTGGACGCCGACGATGGCGTCTCACGATGAAAAAGGGGATGCCGCCCCGTCCGTCCCGGGGATCGCGCGGTACTCTGCAGGAGATCGCGCCGTCCTCTGCACAGGTCAATTCTGCGTCATCCACCGGCGGCCGCCTTGGGTCGGTAACCTGCTCATACGACAGGAGTTGGACGCCAATCTCGACTTTTGGCGAGACTCTTGCAAGTGTTGTGGATCGACGTCGCAGTTCCAGTGAGCAAGACCGACAGGAGGGAGGTCGTCGTGCGAAGACTGCCATCTCGTGGGACTCACCCGATGCAAATGATCCGTATCGCGTGTTGCGCTGCCGGCCTCGCCGGTTGCGCGCTGCTCGCGTGCGCCTCACCCGCCGCCGCGCAGCAGGCGACTGCCGCGGCGTCCGAACCGGCGGCCGGCCAGCCGGCGCCGCGTGCATCGTCCGCTGCTGTCCCGCCCGCGCTCCGGCGTTTCCGTTTTGGCGCGAAACCGGTCAGCGGCATCCCCGTCGGCGATTTCGGTGACAGGGTTGGCACGAGTCCGGGCGTGGGCTTCGAGTTCACGAGCCGCGTCGGTCGGATCCCCATTTCCGTCGGGGCGGAATTCGGCTACGTCCTGTATGGCAAGGAGACCCGGCGCCTGCAGTTGACGCCGGCCGTGCCCGAGGTGCTGACCAATGTGAGCACCAAAAACAACCTGCTGCAGACGCATGCGCTCGTCCGCGCGCAGCCTCGAGCGGGCCGGGTGCGTCCGTACGTCGAGGGACTGCTCGGGTTCAGACATGTGTTCACCAGCACCTCGTTCAGAAATGGCGACGAGGGCAGTTCCGGATCGACCCAGTTCAGCGACTCTGCGCCGAGCGTCGGCGGAGGCGGGGGTGTGACGATCGGGCTGGTCTCCGGCCGCGACGTCGGGCTGCATCTCGACATCGGGCTGCGCTATCTGACGGGCGGCGATGCCGAGTACCTGACGAAGGGTGGGATCACGCGCGACGAGACCGGGGTCACGTTGAATCCGACACGTTCGGCGATCAATCTGGTCAGCCTGCAATTCGGCGTGGCGATCGATTTCTAGCCGACGCTCCTCGGGGCGAGCAGCGGATTGACTACCCGCACCGTGCCGTACATGCGGTCGTGCTGGAAGTCCTCCGACCACAGTTCAGCCAGCCCGAAGTGTTCAGCGTACGCCCACAGGTGCGCATCGAACCACGACAGTCCGTACGCGGCGGCGCCGCGTAACGCCAGGCGCACGACGGATTCGTTCGGATACAGCACGGGAAACTGGGTCATGACCTCTTCCGCTTCCCAGAGGGCGTCAGCGATGGACAGCAGCGGGCCGCCAGGATTTCGCGGGCGGGTCACGGCCGCGACGAATTCGATGATTGCCTGATGCGGGATCCGCACCGTGCCGTCCACCAGCCCTCCGTACAATGCCGCCGTCGCCCGGCGCTGCTTGTCGGGGAACCGCGGGTCGAATCGATAGACCAGGATGTTCGTGTCAACGAGTGCGGCCGCGGTCATACAGATCCTCGCGTGACCATCCGCGGCCACCGTCCACCGGCGTGGCGTGGATATCCTGCTGGCGGTGGCGTTGGCGGTCGGTCGCCTTGTCGAACAGGCGGAGTCGTGTTTCGAGATCGAGGACCTCACGGCGATCCTGCGAGGGTGTCACGCGGAGACTGTTGCCGCTGATCGTCCAGTCGACATAGTCGCCCGGCCGAATGTCGAGTTCGGCGGCGAGTGCCTTGGGCACGGAAACCTGGAGCTTGGAGGTGACCTTGGCCATGTCCTTACCATAACAAGGATCGTGTCCTTGTTCCATGCCAGACTCGTAGAGGCCATGCCATGCGGCGTGTCGACTGCGTCCCAGCGCTTACCTGCATCGTATAGGTCACCGGGCTCCCACCGCCGCCGACGCCTGTTCGTGCTTCCTCATCTCGACACTTTTCCTGCGAGAAGCCTCTCGCCATCACGTGGCCAAGATTGCCCTGGGGCGCAGGACGAACACGATGCCGGTCGCCGCGTTCGTGCCCGGGCTGTGATATCGATTATTCGTTGGCGTCGGGGGTGACGCATGGCATCCAGGCAGGCATGGTGACGCAGCCGGAACTGATACGACCCGCGGAACTGGTCGCCGCGGATTCTGATGTGAGCGGGCGCGGCAACGACACCTGGGAGGTGTTGACGGCAGCCCGCGACGGCGACGTGGCGCGCCTCGGCGTGTTGCTTGACCGCAACCGCACGCTGGCCAACGCGGCATTCTGGTATGCGACGCCGCTGCAGTTCGCCGTGCGCGAAGGCCGGCTGGCGGCCGTCGAACGACTGATCGACGCCGGCGCCGATATCTTCCATTGCTCGCTGTACGGCCAGGAGACGCTGCTGCAGATGGCGCTCGATCGCGGCCACCTGGACGTGGCGGATCGCGTGCGTGCGGAGCTGCGGCGGCGGGCGGCGTCCGACGGCACGCGGCATCCGATTCATGACGCGGTGGCCGCGGCCGACCTGGCCGCGGTGGATCGGTTGCTCGCGGAGGATGCCAGTCTCGTCGACCGCGGCGACCCGCTGGGCCGGCGTCCGCTGCACCATGCCGTCGAGTCGGGCCGTGCGGACCTCGTGGATGCGCTGATCGCGCGGGGGGCCGAGGTGGACGCGACCGGATTCAGCAGCGACGACCGCCTTGGCGGTTCAGGCTTCAGGCCGATCACGATCGCGCTGTGGCACCACCCCTATTGGCGTCAGCGCAACGACTACGATCTGGCGCGGCGTCTGCTGGCGCACGGCGCGTCCCATTCGATCACCATCGCCGCCGCGCTGGGGAACGCCGATCACGTCGGCGCCTTGTTGCGGACCGATGCCGCCCTCGCAAACGACCAGGACCCCGGCGGCAAGCGCCCGCTGTCGGCGGCGGCCGAGCGCAACCACGGCGCCATTGTCGCCCTGCTGCTCGACGCCGGCGCCGACCCGAACCTGCCCGAAGGTCCGCATTGTCCGCGCGGGTACGCGCTGTGGGCGGCGTCGCACTTCGGCTATCGGGAGGTTGCGCAGCGTCTCCTCGACGCGGGCGCCGATCCCAATGCCGAGGTCGATTCGTCCGGATCGCCGACCGGCGCGGCAGCGGATGCCGGCATGCGCGCGCTGATGTACCGCCATGGCGGATGCGCACCGCTTGCCTGGCACTTCCACGAAGGCCATATCGACACGATTGCCGCGCTGCTCGACGCCAGGCCCGAGATGATCGACGAGACCCGCACGGCGGAGGGATTCACGTTGGCCGTGTCGGCCGGCCATGACGACCTCGTGCGTCTGATGCTGGCGCGCGGGCTCCGCGTGCCGGCCGTGGTCACCAGTTGTCAGACCTACCTGTGGCGGTCGCTGCCGCTGGCGCGGCTGTTGCTCGAGCACGGCATGGACCCGAGCCTGCCCAACTGGCAGCGGATGACGCCGTTGCACCATATCGCGGGCAGGGGAGACGTGGACGCCGCCCGGTTGTTTCTCGAGTTCGGCGCCGATCCCGACGCCGTCGACGAGGAATACCGTTCCACGCCGCTCGGCTGGGCAGCGCGTTGCGGACAGGCCGAGTTTGTCCGCTTCGCGCTGGCGCACGGCTTCGATCCGGCGCTACCCGAGGCGCCGGCCTGGGCGCGTCCCGCCGCCTGGGCGCAACGCCGCGGTCACCGGGACGTGATCGAACTGCTGGCGTAGAAACGTATCTGGGGCCTGCAATTCGGCGTGGCCATTCATTGTCAGCCGGCAGCTAACCCCCGACGATCGCCACGCCCCAGGGGCGTTCGCCGGCGGGCACGGTGGCGATCACCTCGAGCGACTCGGTGTCAACCACCGAGACGTCGTTCGACGGCCCGTTGGCGGTGTACAGATATCTGCCGTCCGCGGTCAACGCGATGCCCCAGGGCCTGGTCCCCACTTCGACCGACCCCACGACCTCCAGGGTCTCGGCGTCGACGACCATGATCAGTCGGCCGCGGCCGGTGGAGACGTAGATCCGCGCCCCGTCCGGCGAGACCGTGACATCCATCGGTCGGACGTTTTCTCCGGTCAGTTCGACGGTGTCGGTAACGATGTGGATGCTCGTGTCGACGACCGAGAGCGTGCCGCCGTTCTCGGCGGTCACGTAGGCGCGGGAGCTGTCCGGCGAGAAGTTGGACGAGCGGGGCCGGGCGCCGACCTCGAAGACGGCGACCACCTCCAGCGCGGCGGTGTCGATCACCGTGACCGTGCTGTCGTTTTCGGAGGTGACATACACCCACTGCCCGTTGGGACTGAGGGTCACGCCTTCAGGTTCCCCGCCGACCGGCAGCTCGGCGATGATCGTCCCGGTCGCAATCTCCACGATGCTGGCGAGTCCGGCGTCCTCGTTCGCCACGAACACACGCGTACCATCCGCGCTGACCGCCATCTGCTCGGGGTCGGTGCCGGCCTGCAGCACCTCGACCATCCGCTGCTCGGCCAGGTCGACGATGCCGATACCGTCGGCGGACCGATCGGGGGGCGGCAACGTGTCTTCATCCACCCCAGGAGGCGCCGGAGGCGATCCGCTGAGCGCCACGAACAGCCGGTCGCCGCTGGGGCCGACCTTGATGCCGCGTGGCCGCTTGCCGAGTGGAATCGTGGCGAGTACTTCGTGTGTGCCGCCCGCGATGACAGTCAGGTCGCCGGACCCCTCGTTGGTGACATAGGCGACGTAGGGGGGCGGCGCGGCCGCGGCGGCCGGAACGGCGGCCTCCTCTTCGGCGGGGACCGGGTCGCCGGCACAGGCGGTCAGAAGCAGGGGAGCGACGAGGGCGAAAGACCGGCGATATCGCATGACGGATGTCCTCACGATGGGTCAGCCGGTGTCGGTCCGGCATCTGGCGAATCGGGCGCGAGCGGCGGTCCCCCGGCCGTGGTCAGCGCCTGGTTGGCGACCTCCATCACGACACGGCTGTAGGCGCCAGGGTCAGGCAGCGTACCGCCCTCGGCCAGAATCGCCTGCCCGTGCAGCAACTGCGCATAGGTCTTCAGCGCCGGCGCCTTGGCGTCAGCGGCGTGCATCGCCCCGAGCCGTGCGATGAACGGATGGTCCGGGTTGATCTCGAGAATCCGCTTCGTCTTGGGGGGCGCCTGGCCGAGTTGCCGCATCATCTGTTCGAGTTGCGGGCTCAGGTCGTCCTTGTCGCCCACCAGGCAGGCGGGGCTGTTCGTAAGCCGTCCCGAGGGCCGCACGTCCTTGATGTCGTCCTGCAGATGGGTGCGGAGTGTCTGCAGCAGACCCTTCAGCGCCGTATCGTCGCTCGCACCGGCGGTGGACTCGTCGTCCGTGCCGATGTCGACCTCTCCCTTGCTGACCGACACGAACGTCTTGTCCTTGTAGGACAGTTCGCGCTCCAGCCAGAACTCGTCGACCGGGTCGCTGAAGAGCAGCACCTCGATGCCCTTGCTTGTGAACGATTCCAGGTGCGGAGAGTTGCGCAGCGCGTCGAGTGAACTGCCGGTCAGGTAGTAGATGTGCTGCTGGTCGCCGGACATGCGCGCCACGTAGTCGGCCAGCGACGTGGGTTCGTTCCCCTGCGTCGTGGCGGCGAGCAGCAGATCGAGCAACCGCTCCTGAAACTCCTCGTGCGATGCCAGCCCTTCCTTCAGCAGGGTGCCGAACTCACGCCACAGCGTCCGCATGGCGTCCGGTTTGTCCTTTTTCAGCCGGTCGATCCCGTCCAGCGTCTTCTTGATGGCAAACGTGCGAATCGCCTTGACCTGCCGGTCATGTTGCAGGATTTCCCGCGACACGTTCAGCGACAGGTCCTCGCAGTCGATGACCCCCTTCAGAAAGCGCAGCCACTCCGGCAGCAGCACCTTCCAGTCGTCCATGATGTGGACCCGCTTGACGTAGAGCTGCACGCCCTTGGTGATCCGCTCGCGGTGATACAGATCGAACGGCGCCTTGGCGGGAATGAACAGCAGGATGCGGGCGTTGAAGGCGCCTTCCATCGCGGCCGGAATGGTCGCGAGCGGGTTCTGCCAGTCATGCGAGAGGTGGCGGTAGAACTCGTGATACTCGTCGTCTGACACCTCGCTGCGCGAGCGGGTCCAGATCGCCTTCATCGAGTTCAGGGTGGTGTCTTCGACGACCGTCTTTGGCAGGACGCCCTTGACCGGAACGCCGTTGTTGTCGAGCACCGGTTCCTGGCGTTCGATCTTCATCCTGATCGGGTGCGCCACGAAATCGGAGTGCTTCTTGACGATGTCGCTCAGCACCGTCGGGTCGCTGTAGTCCTGCAGGCCGTCCTCTTCATCCACCGTCTTGAGATGCAGGGTGACCGTCGTGCCCGGCTGCGCGCGGTTCGCGTCGGCGATGGTGTACGTGCCGTTGCCGGTCGATTCCCACCGCACCCCGGTCTCGCTGCCGGCCCGCCGCGTCGTCAGGATGACCCGCTCGGCCACCATGAACGTCGAATAGAACCCGACCCCGAACTGGCCGATCAGGTTTGCCGAGGCCGTCGCCGAGGCCGCCGTCGCGTCCGCGTCCGCGGCACGCTGTTTCTCCTTGAGCGCGGTCAGAAACTCCCGGCTTCCGGAGCGCGCGATGGTGCCGATGTCGCGGACCACCTCCTCGCGGCTCATCCCGATGCCGGTGTCGGTGATCGACAGCGTGCGTGCCTCGGAATCCACCTCAAGCCGAATTTCGAGCTCGCCCTCCGGCAGCAGGGTGGCGTCCGACAACCCTTCGATACGTAGCCGGTCGAGCGCGTCCGAACTATTGGAGATCAACTCGCGGAGAAAGATGTCCTTCTGGGAGTAGAGCGAGTGAACCATCAGGTTCAGCAGCTCTTGCACTTCAGCCGTAAAGGTGTGTTGCTCTGTGCTCATCGTCTGTCTGTCTCGGTCGGGGCCGCCGGCGCGGCCCTGTTGCGTCTGCCGCCACGGGGGTGGCGGTGCAGAGCCGGCGGGTCTGAACGCCGTGTCGGTTACTGTTGCGGCGCGTTGGCGGTCAGCGCTTCGCGCTCCCAGGGCGCCAGGTCCATCGGTCGTCTGGTGCCGGCGGTCGGATCGGCGCCCAGCGACTCGAGCAGGGTCACGACGTGCGGATGCCGGTTGAACGTGTTGGGGTAGAAGACCCCCTGTGCAATCGACAGCGGTGTCCACCCGGTGTCGTTGACCGCGTTCAGGTCGGCCCCCTTCTCGTGCAGGAAACTTACAATCTCGTCCGCGCCCCGGTGCACCGCCCCGTGCAGAGCGGTATCGCCGCTCCCGTCCGCTGCATTCACGTCGTTGCCCAACTCCCAAGCGAGCGTGACCGCGGCCAGCGCCTCGTCGTTGGTGCCGGGGTTCTCGCCGATCTTCCAGATGCCGACGCCGGCCGCCGCCATCATCGCCGTCGCGCCGTTCGCGGTGGTGATGGACGGGTCGGCGCCCATATCCGCCAGTAGCCGCATCATCGGCACGTCCGCCGCCTTGGCGGCCAGCAGGAACGGCGTGGCGCCGGTGCGGTCGAGCATGTTGCGGTTGCCGTCGCGCGGCTCCCTCTCCTGGGGCAGGTTGGGGTCGGCGCCGCGCTCGATCAGCAGGCGCGCCATGTCGAGCCCGTCCAGCCGGCCGAGCGGCACGGGAAAGGGCGGGTTCCGTCCGAGGTTGGGACGCCGGGTCCAGACCACCTGGTGCAGGGCGGACCAGCCCTGGCCGCGCGCGTTGGGGTCGGCGCCCGCCTCGAGCAGCCGGGCCGCCGCTTCGTACTGTGCGTTGTATGCCGCCAGTCCGAGCGCGTTCGTCCCGTTCGGCAGCGAATCGTCCGGGTTCGCGCCGGCCTCGAGCAGCGTGTCGAGCGCAGCCAGGTTGCCTTCGCGGGCGGCAAACAGCAACGGCGTGAAGCCGCGTTCCGACGTGGCGTGCAGGTTTGCGCCGCCGGCGGTGAGCGCGGCGACCGCCGCCGCGTTGTCCTGCGACGCCGCCCACATCAGGGCGGTCTGTCCCCGCCAGCCTTCCACGGCGTCGATTGTCGCGCCGTGCTCGATCAGCAACGTCACGGCCGCGGCGACGCCGGCCCGGGCCGTCGTCATCAGCGGCGTCTCACCCTCGCCGCTGGCGCGGTTCGGGTCGGCGCCGGCCTCGAGCAGCACCCGCAGCAACGCGCTGCTGCCGTTGGTGGCGGCCAGGTTGATGGGGGCCACACCGTAGCGGGTCGTCGCCGCGACGTCGGCGCCGGCGCCGATCAGCGCCGCGGCAAGCGAGGCGCTGTCCAGATGGACCGCCCAGTGCAGCGCGGTGGTTCCGTCCACTTCGGCCGCGTTCACGTCCCCGCCCTGGTCGAGCAGACGCTGCACCGTCACCGCGTCCCCGGTCTTCACCGCCTCGACCAGCGGCACCGGCGGCGGCTGTGCGGCGCTGACCGCGGCTCCCCCAAGGAGCGCGGCCATTGCCAGGAGCGCCGTCGAACCGTATGCGTACTTCATTTCAGCATTCCATCAACGCCGCCGCCGGGTTCCACCGCCTCGACACCCCGTGAACGAACCTGGGACGCGGGCCGTGACGCCCTCTGCGCTGTGGGCGAGCGCCCTCAGACGCTCAACGGCTCGAGATTGAGCCGGCCGGTGCTGTCGCCGAACTGTTCGGCGTGCACCACGCCGGCCTTGTCCAGCATCGCCAGCAGCAGGTTCGTCATCGGCGTGTCGGTCGGATACCGCACGTGGCGACCGCCCTGAAGCTGCCCTGCACCACCGCCGGCCAGAATCAGCGGCAGATCGATGTGCGAATGCTGGTCGCCGTCGCTGATGCCGCCGCCGTACAGGATGAGCGACTGATCGAGCAGCGAGCCGTCGCCGTCCGGTGTCGTCTGCAAGCGCTGCAGGAAGCTGGACAGCAGGTCGACGTGATACGTGTTGATCTTGGCGTACTGCTCCAGCTTGGCCGGGTCCAACTGGTGATGCGAGGTCGCATGATGCGCGTCCGGCACGCCGATCTCCGGATAGCTCTGGGCGCTCTGCTCGCGACCGATCAGGAACGTGAACACGCGGGTGATATCGGCCTGGAAGGCCAGCGCCTGAAGGTCGAACATCAGACGGGCGTGCTCGTCGAACGATTCCGGAATCCCGACCGGACGCGCCAGGTTCTCCGGCAGCGCCGCTTCGCCGGCCTGCGCTTCGACACGCTGGATGCGGCGTTCGATTTCGCGCACCGCGTCGAGATACTGGCTGACGCGCACCCGGTCGCCGGCGCCGAGCCGGCGTTCCAGCCGTGTCATGTCGTCGCGCACGGCGTCGAGAATGCTCTTGTCCTCGCGCAGCCGCGCCAGCCGCTCGGTCGTGGTGCCGCCTTCACCGAACAACCGCTCGAACACTACCCGCGGGTTGTGCTCCATCGGCAACGGCGTCGTCGGGGAGCGCCAGGCGATGGTGTTCGTGTAGACGCAACTGTAGCCGTTGTCGCAGTTGCCGACCACGAAGCTGTTCTCGAGTGAGATTTCCAACGAGGGCAGCGGCGTGTCCTGACCCAGCGCGCTGGCGGCAATCTGATCGGCCGTCGTGCCGGCGCGCACATCGGCGCCTTCCGTGCGTTTGGGATGCACGCCGTTGAGCCATACGCCGCTGGCCCGCGAATGCTCTCCGTTGCCGTCCCCCCAGGCCTCTGCCTGCCTGTGGGCGAGACCGGTCGGAATGACCACCTGGTCACGCACCGGGGCGAGCGGACTCAGGGTCGGCGACAGGTCGAGGGCGCCGTCGCCGCCCGGTGTCCACTTGGACATGTTGGCGCCGTTCGGGATGTAGATGAAGCCCAGACGCTTCGTCGGTCCGGCTGCCGTTCGCGCCAGCGCCGTGGCGGCCGGCACCATCGCGTCGAGCAGCGGCAGGGCCAGCGCGGCGCCCATGCCGCGCAGAAACGTGCGGCGGGGCAGTGACATCTTCGTGATGATCATGACTGCGTGCTCCTCATCCGGAACGGGACGCTCTTGACGACACCCAGGATGAGCGCCGTCAAACGGTAGTCATCGGGAGCGGCCGCGCGTGTGATGGCGCGCACCGCCGGAGCGTCGTAGTACTCGACGCCCCGCCCGACGGCATAGGTCAACAGTTTCTCGGTGACGGTGGTGACGAAGCGATCGGGGTGCGCCAGCAGCGCCTGCTTGAGCCCCGCCGGTCCGTCGAACGTGGCGCCGTCGGGCAGCACGCCGCTGAGATCCGCCGATTCGATGCGCTCGTTGGGGGTGCGCCAGCGGCCGATGGCGTCGAACGGTTCCAGCGCCAGCCCCGGCGGGTCCATCAATTGATGACAGCTTGCGCAGACCGGGTTCGCGCGGTGCTGCGCCATCGCCTCGCGCATGTTGAGCGTCTGACCGTCGGTGCTGGCCTCGAGGGGAGGGACATCGGCCGGTGGTGGCGGCGGGGGAGTGCCGAGAATGTTCTCCAGCACCCACTTGCCGCGCAGGACCGGCGAGGTGCGGTTGGCGTACGAGGTCACGGTCAGAATGCTGCCGTGGCCGAGCAGCCCGCCGCGCGCGGGGTCGTCGAGCGTGACCCGGCGGAAGTGGCTGCCACGCACGTTCGGTATTCCGTAGTGCCGGGCCAGCCGCTCGTTCAGAAACGTGTAGTCTGCGGCCAGCAGGTCGACGACGCTGCGGTTCTCCTGCAGGATGCTCTCGAACAGCAACTCCGTTTCGCGGCGGAATCCGCGCCGCAGGTCTTCCCCGAAGTCCGGAAACAGATCTTCGTCGGGTTGCACGGCGGCTGCGTTACGCAGGCTGAGCCACTGTCCGGCGAAGTTGGTGACCAGTGCGTGCGCTCTGGAATCGGCCAGCATGCGGCGCGTCTGCGCCTCGAGCACCGCCGGATCCTGGAGCTCGCCGCGGATTGCCGTGTCGAGCAGCTCATCGTCCGGGATGCTGCTCCACAGGAAGAACGACAGCCTGGACGCCAGCTCGAGATTGCTGAGCGCGTAGGGTGTGCCGGGGGCGGCGCCGTCCGGGTCTTCCACGATACGGAACAGGAACTCGGGGCTCACCAGCAGCCGGCGCAACGCGAGCTCGATACCCCCGTCGAAGCCGCCGGACGCGGCGCCCTGTTCGAAAAAGGTCAGCAGCCGCTGGACGTCGTCGCCGTCGACCGGACGGCGAAACGCCCGCCGCGCAAGGGTGGAGAGAATCTCGGTCGCGCAGGCTGACGCGGATTCGGCGTCGCCCGGGCGCGGGCGGCAGATGAACAGCCGCGCCCGGCTGGGCGTGTCGACCGCGGGCCGGGACCCGCTCGATTCGAACGGTCCGGTGATGGTGACCCGGTCGACATACGGTTGGTACCGGGAATCGCCGCCGGAGCCTTCGCCGGTAAACGGCCGCAAGTAGAGCTTGCGGGTGCGTTCCGGTTCCGCCGCCGTCTTCTGAAGAAACGCGATGCCGACCTGATGCGGTCCGGCGTTGACCCTCAGCCGCAACTCGCGCGCGTCCGCCTCCGCGGCATACTCCCCGCGCCGTTCACCGGGTGCGAGGGCGCGGCCTATCGTGAACAGTTCGACCCGTTCCCCGTCGAGCGTCACTTCCAGCTCATGCGGTTCGATGTAGAGCGGACCGTCCGGCACCACCGAGATGACGTACTCGGCGTCCTCCGGAAAATTGAAATCGATGAGCGCACCGCCGCGGGTGCCGAAGGGCAGCCCGGCAAGCTGTGCGTCCTGACCAAGGTCGGAGGCGACGCGGAACGTCTCCGCGATCGGGGAGGGCACCGGCGAGCCGACGGCCAGCCGGCTGATCTTCCTGGCCGCCGCCAAATACCGCTCCATCAGTGTCGGCGAGATGCCCAGCACGCCGGCAATGTTGTCGAATCCGTAGCTGGTGTCGTCGGCCGGCAGCAGATCGGTGACGTCGACATCGAGGTCGAGCAGGTCGCGGACGACGTTGCGGTATTCGGTCCGGCTGAGGCGGTGCAGCGCTTCGGTCCGGCCCGGGTTCGGCGCGGCCGCCGCGGTGCGATCGAGCTCCAGCTCGAGCCAGCTCCGTAGCCCGGCGTAGGCGGCCGGGTCGGGTCGCGGGCGCGGCTGGGGCGGCATCGATCCGGCTCGCAGCTTGCGGACCACCTTTTCCCAGACGTCGGGGTGGCTGCCGACATCGGCGGTGTCGAGTCCCTGCAGGGACAAGCCGCCGGTTTCGAGCTGGTCACTGTGGCAGGTCACGCAGTACCGGTCGAGCAGCGCGCGCTGCGCGGTCGGGCCGTCATCATTCGACTGCGCCGCCGGCCGCGCCGGCCCGGCAACGGACGCCGCCACTACGCACGCTGCTGTCGCGATAACCCGTAATCTGAGCATCGATTTTCGTTCTGTGGCAGACCTCGCCGGACTGCACGTATCCACGGCTATTCTCGACTGTCGGTGACCTGCTGTCAATCGGGCGGATGGTTTCTTGACACGAACCGCCCGAGCCGGTACTTATGCGGCAGCGGGTCTGGCAGCCCGTGCTGACACTGCGGGGCGCGCACTGGTGACGTCTCCGCTCGGGAACCTGCGCCACGCGGGTCCGCATCGGCGAGAGGAATGAACATGCCTCGACCGTCACTCGTGATCGGCGTTCTGCTGCTGGCGCTGGCCGTGTCTGTTCCGGCGGATGCGCAGTGGGCGCAGTTCCGCGGTTCGAACGCCGGGGACGTCGGCGACGACCCGGCGCTGCCCGACCGCTGGAGCGAGACCGACAATGTCGTCTGGAAGATCGACGTTCCGGGGTTGAGCTGGAGTTCGCCGGTGGTCTGGGAGGATACGATCTTCGTGACCTCGGCCATCAGCGCCGGCGTGGAGCCCGACCCGATCCCCGGCCTGTACGACCCCGGGGACGACAACGGGGCCACCCGCTCGTCCCAGACCCACCGCTGGGTGGTCTACAACATCGATTTTCACACCGGAGCCGTCCGCTGGGAGCGCGAACTGCACAGCGCCGCACCCGGCATCGCGCGCCACATCAAGAACAGTTTCGCCTCTGAGACGCCGGTGACCGATGGGCGCCGGGTGTATGTCTACTTCGGCAGCGCCGGCGTGGCCGGCGCGTTGAACATGAGCGGTGAAACAGTGTGGACCGCCGAGCTGGGCGCGTTCGAGACGAGCGGCGGGTTCGGGTCGGCGGCGTCGCCCACGCTGCACGGCGATCGCCTCTACATCGTGAACGACAATGTGACCCGCTCGTTCATCACGGCCATCGACAAGCACACCGGTGAGGAGATCTGGCGGGTCGAGCGGCCTGAGCGCGGACAGAACTGGGCGACGCCGTTCGTCTGGGAGCACGAGCTGCGCACCGAGATCGTGACCTCCGGCACCCAGGGCGTGCGGTCGTACGATCTCGACGGCGGTCTGCTATGGGAGATCCATGGCATGTCCGGGTTGACGATCCCGACTCCGTTCGCCAGGCACGGGTTGCTCTACATCAGTTCCGGCTACCCCGGTGGGGGTCTGCGTCCCGTGTACGTCGTCAAGCCGGGCGCGGCGGGTGATATCTCGATCTGGTCGCAGGACGACATGCGCACCGGTCTGTCGTCCGGGTTTCCCGGTGCAAAGTCCTCATCTGACGCCGTGGCCTGGGCCTATCCGCTGCTCGGGACCTACAACACCTCGGCCCTGGTCTACGGCGACTACTACTACACGCTGCTCGATCGCGGGTTCCTGGTCGCCCATGACGCGCGAACCGGCGACGAGGTCTACCGTCGGAAGCGAATCGAGATCGGCAACGGGTTCACGGCCTCGCCGTGGGCCTACAACGACCGGATTTTCCTGTTGAGCGAAGACGGTGAGACGTTCGTTGTGAAAGCGGGTCCGGAGTTCGAGATTCTGCACAAGAACCCGCTCAACGAGATGACCCTGGCGACGCCGGCGGTCGCCGGGGGCAGTCTGATCATACGTACGCAGTCGAAGCTCTATCGCATTGCGAAGGGGGGGCAGCCATGACGAGACGTACCTGGTCACCAGCGGCCAAGATCGGGCGGGTGACTCTCTGGACGCCGCCCGTGGCGCTGCTGGTCCTGCTGCTGGCGGCGCCGGCGCAGGCCCAGCAGGTCACGCTGACGCCGGTCGGCGTGATCCCCGGACCTGCCGAGCACATTCGGGTGGCCGGCGATTACGTCTACGTGACGCACCACACCAGCTTCACGGTCTGGGATGTCTCCGATCCGTCCGCCCCGGTTCGCCTGGGCGCGACGGAGTTGCCTGAGGAGATCTGGGGGTTCCGCGTTCGCGGCGATCGGGCGTATGTGGGGGCGAACTTCTTCGGGGTCGCCATTCTCGACCTGTCCAATCCGGCGGCGCCCGCCACACTCGGAAACCACAAGACACTCGGGCAGACGAAGATCGGCGCCGTGTACCAGGACCGCGTCGTGCTGATCGACCATATGGAGGGCATGGTCATGGTCGACATCTCGAACGAGACCGCGCCTACAGGCGCCGGGTCGTTCTTTCTGGACGGCTACGCGCGCGATGTCGTGACGTCGGGCAGGATGGCGTACGCGACCGACTCGCCGACCGGGCTGTATGTCTTCGATCTGTCGGTTCCCGGCCCCCCCGAGCCGGTCGGCGTTCTGCACGCCCCGGCGGCGCCGCGGGCGATCGAAGTGCAACGGGAGCAGGGCGAACCGTCCGGCATCCTGGCGGGCGGCGGCGGCGGACAGCTGCAGATCTACGACGCCAGCGACCCGACGGCGCCGGTCAGGGCGGCGACCTTCGAGACGCCCGGCGGCGCCGCCCGCGTGGCGATGTCCGGTTCGTACGTCTTCGTCGCCGACACACGGGCCGGCATTACCATCGTGGACATCTCGACGCCCTCCGCTCCCAGGGCGGCGGGCGCGTTCCAGACCGACGCCCCGGCGCGCGACATCGCCGCGACCGATACCCACGTGTTCGTGGTCGTGGGCGCGGGCGAGCGCCAGTCGGGCGAGACGGAAGTGCAGATTCTGCGCAGGGCGATGTAGCGCGGTGGCAGCGGCTACTCGAAGCGGGTGAGGGTAATGTCGACCGTGCGCGTCCGGGGCTCGGCCCGCCGCCACTGGACGAGGATGGGGCTCTGATACCGGCCCTGGGCCAGACGCCCCTCGCCGGGCGTGTCCCTATCTGACACCGGCAGGCTGACCGAGCGCTTCATACGCAGGAAATGGCGCACGGGTGCGCCGACGAAACGCGACACGATCTGCTCGACCACCGAGTCGCTCAGCCGCAGGACATCGACCAGTTCGTTCAACACCCGCACCATGTCGTAACTCGCGTAGCCGATCGTCTTTGTCGGAATCGCCCGCGGATCCGCCAGCAGATTCCGGCTCTTCTCCGCCATGAACCGGAGCGGGTCACGCAGCACGTCGGCCAGGTCGTGCCGCATCAGCAGGGTTTCATATTCGTTGACCGTCAGGCCCGCCTGGTCCTCGCTCGGGTCGAGCGCGATCAGGATGCGCCCCTGGGTGACGCCGTTGCGGGCGATCAACTCCTGGCAGCGCTGATAGATGCCGAAGCGGGGGTCCTTCAGACTGACCGACTCTACCGGGTGTCCCGACATCGGGACGATGACCCGGTCATTCGCCACCTGCGTCTCGGTGTTGAACCCCAGCACCGTGGTGACCCGCCGGCGGGGGCGCCCCCCGTTCATGCCGTCGAGGTCGATGAAATAGACCGGTTCCCCGGCGCGGCCCTGATAGGTCACGCAACTGCGCAGCCCGGCGCTGATGAAGGCCAGGTGCGAATCGGCGTTGAGCGGCTCGACTCGGCGCTCTGCCTCCGAGAGTTCCTCACGCAGATGCAATTCGTCGTGTTTGTACCCGGCGCCCTCGGGAAAGACGTTGCGGAAGAACGACAGATACGGCGCCAGTCCGTTCCGTCGTCGCGTCAGGCGGCGGGCCAGACTCTGGTCGAGGTAGCCGGCAGTGGTGTGGAACGACGAATAGCGGGCGTGCGGAAACGCCTCGATCAGGTCGCCGTGGCCTTGTGCGACTCGCTGACGCACGTCAACGAGGTCGACGCGGGCCCTGGGGCTGATCTCGAGCGCAACTTCGACCGGTGCGATCGCCACTTGGCCCAGCATTGTAACCCACGGTGCAACGTTCCTTTGGCCTGGGCGGGGCCGCGACGCGACCGGGCGTCCAACGGTCGAGATCGAGCCGCGCGGCGCGCTCTGGTAGGATCGCCCCACCCGTGCACGAACGAGAGGGGGGCGAACGATGAAACGCGCAGCGATGGTCTCCATGGCGGCGGCGCTGCTGGCGCTGCCGGTACAGGGCGGCGCGCAGCAATGGCCCCGGTTTCGCGGGCTGGACGCGGGCAGCATCGCCGCCGACCCCGTCTTGCCGGACACCTGGAGCGAGACCGAGAACATCGCCTGGAAGATCGACGTGCCCGGTCTGAGTTGGAGTTCGCCCATCGTCTGGGACGACCATATCTTCGTCACGACCGCCGTCAGCGCCGCTGACGACGAGGTGCAGCCGATTCCCGGGCTCTACGACCCGGGCGAACACAACGGATCGGTACCGGCCAGCGGGGAGCACCGCTGGATGGTGTTCGACATCGACTTCGAGACCGGCGCGGTGCGCTGGGCGACGGAACTTCATCGCGGCGTGCCCACCATCACCCGGCATCTCAAGAACAGCTTCGCGTCGGAGACACCCGTCACGGACGGCGAGCGGCTCTTCGTGTACTTCGGGAGCATCGGCCTGATCGCCGCGCTGGATTTTGCCGGGAACGAGCTGTGGCGGAAGGACGTCGGGACGTTCAACACCATGCAGGGGATGGCGACCGCCTCTTCGCCGGCGTTGCACGGAGACCGGCTGTACATCCTCAACGACAACACCGATCAGTCGTTTCTCACGGCGCTCGACACCGCCACCGGGAACCAGGTCTGGCGTGTCGAGCGGCAGGAGCCCGGTCACACCTGGGCGACGCCGTTCGTGTGGGAGAACCGGGTGCGGACCGAGATCGTGACAGCGGCCACCGGACGCGTGCGCTCCTACGATCTGGACGGCGCGTTGCTCTGGGAACTCGGCGGCATGTCGTTGCTGACGACGCCCAGCCCCTTCGCCAGCGATGGCCTCGTGTATATCAGCTCCGGGTATCCCGGCGGTTCGCTGCGGCCGGTCTACGCCATCCGGCCCGGCGCGGCCGGCGACATCTCCATCTACGAGGAGGTGGCGAGCGGCCTCCAGGAGGGGTTTCCCGGGACGCGGACCTACTCGCAGGATGACCATGTGGTCTGGGCCTATCCGTTGCTGGGCACCTACAACACGACCGCGCTCGTCTACGACAGCATCTACTACACGCTGCTCGATCGCGGCTTCCTGACGGCCCACGACGCGGCGACCGGAGCGGAAATCTACGGGCGGCAACGGCTGGAGATCGGCAACGGGTTCACCGCATCGCCCTGGGGCTACAACGGGAAGATCTTCCTGCTCAGCGAAGACGGCGATACGTTCGTGGTCAAGGCGGGGCCGGAGTTCGAGATCCTGCACAGAAACTCGCTGGACGAAATGTCGCTCGCGACCCCCGCCGTGACGCGCGGCAGCGTCATCCTGCGCACGCAGTCGAAGCTGTATCGCATCGCCCGCCAATGACCCGGCGCCGTCCCGCGCCTCAGGCGGGTGAGGAATCGTGATGTTGAACCTGTTCGAAGACTGGATGACCGGCCGCGGGATCGACCCCGGGCTGGCGGGATGGGTGATCACCGGCGTTCAGATCCTGCTGATCCTGGCGTTTGCCATCGTCGCGGACAAGGTGGCGAAGCGGGTGTTGCTGCGCGCCGTCATCGGGCTGGCCGGACGCACGGACACGAATTGGGACGACGCGGTGATCGAGCGTCGGGTGTTCCATCGGATCGCGCACATCGCCCCGGCGCTGGTGATCTACTTCTTCAGTCCCGCCGTGCTGGGACCCGGGACGACGCTGGCGACGCTGGCTACGGTGCTGTGTCTGCTGTACATGGTTGCCGTCGTGGTCTCGGCGCTCGACGGCTTGATCGGTGCGGTCGTCGACCTTGTGGGAGCGTCGCCGCTCGGCCCGCGGCTGCCGCTGACCGCCTTCACCCAGGTAGCGAAGCTGTTGCTGTACGGCGTGGCCGTGATCATCGCGCTGTCGGTCGTCATCGGCGAATCCCCGGCCCTGCTTCTCAGCGGGCTCGGCGCGATGACCGCCGTGCTGATGCTCGTTTTCAAGGATCCGATCCTGGGGTTCGTCGGCGGCATCCAGTTGTCGGTGAATCAGATGGTCATGCGGGGCGACTGGATCGAGATGCCGAAGTACGGCGCCGACGGCGACGTGCTGGAGGTGGCGCTGACGACGGTGAAGGTGCAGAACTTCGACAAGACGATCACCACCATTCCGACCTACGCACTGATCAGCGAGTCGTTCAAGAACTGGCGCGGCATGTCGGAGTCCGGGGGGCGCCGGATCAAGCGGGCGATTCACATCGACATCAATTCGATCAAGTTCTGCGACGACGCGATGCGTGAACGTCTGTCCGCCATTCACTACATGGCCGACTATCTCGAGGCGAAGCGGCGCGAGATCGCCGACTGGAATACCCGGAACGCATCCGCGCCGGTCACGGCGCTGCACCCGCGCCGGTTGACCAACATCGGCACCTTCCGCGCCTATGTGGTCGCCTATCTGCGGCATCATCCCAAGATTCACCAGCACATGACGTTTCTCGTGCGGCAACTCGCGCCGACGGAGTATGGCCTGCCGATCGAGATATACGTGTTCAGCACCGATCAGAACTGGGTCAACTACGAGGGCATCCAGTCGGACATCTTCGACCACCTGCTGGCCGTGCTGCCGGAGTTCGAGTTGCGCGCCTACCAGGTTCCGTAGCTGGAAGCTGTACGGCGGCCGCGCCACACCGGGTGGAGGGGTACGGCACGCGGCGGTCCCCGGCGCTGCGTGGGGAGTCGTGACCTCGACCGGTCGGATTTACTTGCGTTTCGTTCGTCGGATCGAGGCGCTGCGCCCGGCGTGGACGGCCGCGCCGATCAACGCGACCCGCGGCTCGATGATGACCGAGACCGGAATCGGCTCGAGCAGCGGGCGCATGGCGCCCTTGGCCAAGAAGGCGTCCCGAAATCGGTCCGAGCGGAGGGCCGGCAGGATGCGGGGCGCGATACCGCCTCCCACGTAGAGTCCGGCGCTGGACAGCGTCCGTAGCGCGAGATTGCCTGCTTCGGCGCCCAGCGCGTCCACGAACAGATCGAGCGCTTCCACACACGCGCCGCACGTGCCGCTGAGCGCGGCCGACGTGACCGCCGCCGGGGCTGCGTCCGGGCTGCGCGGGAGCGGACCCCGTGCGCAGGGCGCCGTCCGGTGCGTAAAGCGGTGCAGCGTGACGAGCCCCGGACCCGAGACCACGTCTTCGAGCTGCACCCTGCCGCCCGCGGCCGTCAGAACCGAGACCAGCTGCAACTCTCGGGGCGTGCGCGCGGCGAAGTCGGTGTGGCCCGCCTCGGACGGTACGGGCCGCAAGCGCCCGTCAACGGCATGCAGGCAGGCCTCGCCAAGTCCGGTACCGGGGGCGATCAGCGCGGCATTGCCGTCCGCGCGTGGGGTTCCTGGCCGCACCACGGCCAGTTCGTGCGGTTCGAGATACGGCACGGCGTGGGCCATCGCCTCGAGGTCGTTCAAAATGCGGACCTGATCGATGCCGAGCCGCGCCGCCATCGTCGCGCCGTCAACGTGCCAGGGAACGTTGGTCAGCCGGGCGGCATTGTCGTGCACCGGCCCGGCGACCCCGAAAGAGGCGGCCTCGATCAGCGCGGCGGCGCCGGTTCGTTCCACGAACCCGGTGACGAGCGGCAACAGTCCGTCGAACGTCTGCGTCGCATAGTGCGCCGTCTCGATCGGAGTTGGGCGCACGCCGTCGCAGTCGAACAGTCCGAGCCACGTCTTGGTGCCGCCGACGTCTCCGGCCAGGATCAATGGCATGTTCATTCGTCACGGCTCCGTCCGCGGGGCACGCGTTCGGCCCGGGGCGTCGCTTGACACTCGCTTCATTCTCATTCATCTTTCGGCCGGTCAGGTGGCGGAACACGGATCTGGATCATGACTGAGGACGATTCGAGCAGCGCGGGCGGACAGCCATCGCTTGCCGAGCTCGACCGGCAGTATCACAGCGTTCGCCAGATACGCGATCGCTATCCCGCCGTGCGCGAGGACCATCTGCGGTATCTCGAAAAGTGGTCGCTGGTGCACCCGGTGGTGCGCTCGCGCGCAGACAGATACTACGGGTTCCGTGATCTGAGCGTGATACGGCAGGTGAGCGAGGGACTCGAACGCGGAGCCTCGTTTCGGGTGATTCTGCGGGCGTTGGTGTCGGCGCGAGACGGGCAGTTGACGTTCGACTTCAACCAGAGGACGGGAGAGGCCAGTCCGGTCAAGGTGGTGGCCCTGCAGCCCCGCGGCGACGACGGCGCGGGGCCGGCGCACGCGAGGGGCGTCCGACCGCCGCCGCCCGCGCAGCAGGCGCTGGCTGCCCGGTATTTTCGAGAAGGCGCCGGGCTCGACGAGGGCTCGGCGGAGGAGCAGTCCCGCGCTCGCGATGCCTACCGCAAGGCGATACTGCTCGACCCGACGCTCGTGCCGGCGCTGGTCAATCTCGCCAATATCCATTACGCCCGCGACGAACTCGTCGAGGCGCAGGCGCTCTACGAGCGCGCGCTGCGCCTCGATGAGGAATGCTTCGAAGCCTATTTCAATCTCGGCAACATCCACCACGACCTTGGACGGTATCTGGACGCGCTCGAACACTACGATGTCGCAATCGCCGTCAACCGCGCCTACCCGGACGCGCATTTCTATCTGGCGGTGACGCTGGAGAAGATCGGGCAGTCGGCCAAGGCGAAGGCGCACTGGCGCGAGTATTGCAAACTGGCGCCCGACGGAGAATGGGTCGACTTGGCGAAGGAATTCAGCGAGTAGCCGCGGTCAGTGCAGGGGGCCGCCGTCGTCGGGGACGCGTTTCTTCGGGGTGCGGCGCACCTTGTAGAGAGTGCAATCGGGACACCACGCCGCGGCGTCGAAGCCGGTTTTTCCCGCGTACGGCAACACGTCGCGGTGCGAACAGTACTTCTGCGCACCCTCTTTCACGTGCCACCGACAGGATCTGAACCGCACTTCCGCGGGACCCGTCGCCGGTCCGGTGTCCAGGCGCGCAGAACTGTCAGGTTCAGACGGAGGATCGGCGTCGTCGAACGTCACTTTGCGTCACCATGCGCCGGACGCTCACGCAGTGTCACGTCCATGGACGCCTGCAGCGCCCTCACGGCCGCCAGTTCGTCAGGTGCGGCCAGCGTGAGTGCCGCGCCGGTGGCGTCGAGCCGAGCCGTACGGCCGACCCGATGCACGTAGGTGTCCCGGTTGGGCGGCACCTCGAAGTTGACGACACACTTGATGCCGTCGATATCGAGTCCGCGCGCGGCGACGTCGGTCGCCACCAGCACGCGATAGCGGCCGCTCCTGAACCCGCCGACCGCCGCCAGCCTGAGGCTCTGTGACCGGTCGGCGTGGAGCGCGGTCGCGTTGATTCCAGCGCTCGACAGCGTGCGGGCCAGCCGCTCCGTGCCGCGTTTCGTGTTTACGAAGACCAGCACCGAGCCGGCGGTCTTCCCGAGGAACGAGGTCAGCCAGGCGGTCTTGCGGGACGCCGGCATCCGTTCCACGGCGTGCGATATCCCGTCGGCCGGAGCTCCGCGCCGACCGATCTGAACATACGCCGGGTCGTGCGCCAACTCCTTGAGAGGGGTCAGTACCCAGTCGGGGATCGTCGCCGAGAGCAGCAACGTCTGGCGCCTGGTTTCGTTTGATGGGCCGCTCTGCGGCAGGCTGGCGACGATGCGGCGGACATCGGGCCAGAAACCCATGTCCAGCATGCGGTCGGCTTCGTCGAGAATCAGAGTGTCGATGCCCGCGAACGCGGGCACGCCGCCGCGCAGGTGGTCGAGCAGGCGCCCGGGCGTGGCCACCACGATGTCGACACCCGCACCCAGGGCCTGAGCCTGGGGCCCGATGGGCGTGCCACCGAAGACCGCCGCGCTCGTCAGCGCCGTGTGATACACGAAGCCCTGCAGATCGTCTTCGATCTGCACGACCAGCTCACGGGTCGGTCCAAGCACCAGCACCTTCGTACGTCGGGGCTGAGCAGGGTCGTGGGCGCCGGCGGACGTGAGCATCCGGCTCAGCACGGGCAGCAGGTACGCGGCGGTTTTCCCGCTGCCGGTCTCGGCGGTGGCAATCAGATCGCGGCCCGCGGCGACGATCGGGAAGACGGCGGTCTGAATCGGCGTGGTATGCGTGAACCCGCGATCCTGCACCCCCAGGGCCAGGGCGGGGTCCAGGTCGAGCGTGTCGAACGCGACAGGGTCCGCCTCGACGACCGCGGTCGGCATGACGAATTCGGTCGAGGGCGCCGCAAAATCTTGCGGTGATCGGGTCGGCCGCCGGGGACCACGGCCACCCGGGCGGCGGTGGGGCCGTCGCGGTTGGGTACGGGTTGTATGAGGATTCAAAATATCGGTGTCAGCGAGCGCGGAAGGTAATGATGCCGCGAACCGGATCGTAGGGTGAGACGCCTACGGTGACCCGGTCACCAGGTACGACCTTGATACGAAAACGGCGCATGCGACCACTCAACTGAGCCAGCACTTCGTGGCCCGCGTCGCATTGCACTCTGTACAGCCCACCGCTGTGGACCGCCATGACCGTACCTTGTACGTCTATGAGATCGTCCTTCGCCAACTCTTGTGCCTTTCGGAGGTCAGTTTCGCACAATCGGCCCGACGTTGGCAAAGATCGGCGAAGAGATTGAGGGCGGAGAGCGGCCGGCTCGACGATCACAGGTTTGCGACCGCCGCTTCCAGGGTTGCCGTCAGCGCGCCGTGATCCGCGCCCCGCAGACGGAAGGGACGGCCGAACCTGACCTGCACCCGACCCGGCCGCGCCATCCGTTGACCGACCCCCAGGACCGAATCCAGCCCACGGATTCTCACGGGGACCACGGGTACGTCCAGGCGGGCTGCGATCATGGCGGTGCCCGGCTGAAACGGCGCGATGCCGCCGCCGCTGGTGCGGCGCCCTTCGGGGAAGATGATCAGCGAGTTGCCGGCGCCGATGAGTTCGCCGGCGTATCTCAGCGCGTGGCGGGCGCCCGCTTCCCGCTGGGGCAGCGGGAAGGCGTTGAACAGCGCCGTCGACAGGTAGTAGTTCAGGCCGTTCGTCAGACGCGCGCGGCGGGTGTGGCGCTCGGGGTGGAAGTGGGCCGCGAAGAACTCCTTGGCCATGGCGGTGACCACGCGGTACCGCGCGGCGCGCGGCAGTGCGGCCAGGATGACGGGCGTGTCCATGAAGCTCTGGTGGTTGGCGGCGAACACCACTGGTCCGCCGGCCGCTGCCAGGTGTTCGAGGCCGTCGACCCGCAACCGGGCGAACATGCGCGTCATCGGCAGCAGCCAGACGGAAAGACAGATGCGGCGGAGGGTTCGGATGGGCCACGACTGGTTCCAGGTCGGGAGCGGGAACGAAGCACTGCCGGCAGGGGAGCTCCGTGACGGCGACGCGACCAGCGCTTCGAGGTCGGCGACCGTGGCGGCTGCACCGACGGCGGTCTCGTCCACCGTCGCATCGAGTTCGTTCTCGAGCGCCATCATCAGCTCGACCCGTTCAAGCGAGCTCAGACCGAGTTCGTCAAGCCGGGTGTCGCGGCTGACCGCGCCGCCTGCCACCCGCGCCAGGATCGACGTCAGATCGCGGTCCGTGCGCCCGGCGGATACCGTCGCCGGCGCCGCGCCCTGTTCCACCCACTCGCGCACGACCCGCCGCTTGAGCTTCTGCGTGCCCTCGGTACGGGGCAACCTGTCGTCCGGCCAGACCAGCACCTCGCGGATGCGCTGGTGGTCGCCAAGCTGGCGATTGGCGGTGCGCATGATGTCGGACGGGTCGGTCGGCGCGGCCAGCGTCACCACCGCATGCACACGCTCTTCGTTGTCGCGGGTGATGCCGACGACCGCCGATTCGGCCACGCCAGGCAGCGTGTTAACGACCCGTTCGACATCCTCCGGAAAGACGTTGAGTCCCTCCGGCGTCACGATGACCTCCTTCTTCCGACCATGCACGTGCAGCCGCCCCTCGTCGTCGAGCCTCCCGAGGTCGCCGGTGTGGAACCAGCCGTCGGCGAACGTGTCCGCGCTGTCCGCGCCGGCGCCGAAATAGCCGGTCGTGACGTTGTCGCCCCTGACCAGAATCTCTCCGTCGTCCGCAATCCGCACCTCGACCCCGGCGATGGGAGCGCCCACCGAACCGCGACGGGTCTTGAACGGGTGATTGAGCGTCACGATCGGCGCCGTCTCCGTCAGTCCGTAGCCCTGCACGACCAGAAACCCCAGGCCTGCCCAGAACGCTTCGAGGTCGGGGTCGAGCGGCGCCGCCCCGACGATGAAACACCAGAACTTCATGCCGAACAGGCGGTGGACCCGGCGGTAGCGCCACCAGCGGCGGGCCACATGTTCCGCGCGCGGCGGCGGTTCGGCGGCCTCCGGTGCGATCTGCACGATGTGCTCACGGAGCACGTCCAGGATCTTCGGTACACACACCAGTACGGAGATGCGGCGGCGCCTGATCTGCTGCACGATGGCCGGCGGGCTGTAGCCCCGCATGAACACGCAGACCCCGGGCAGCATCGGCGGGATGAACGTGGACAGCGACTGGCCGAACAGATGGCTCAGCGGCAGGAGGTTGAGAAAACGCAGCGGAAAGAACGGTCGGCCGTAGCGTCGATACTTCAGCACCTCGCGCTCGACCGGCACGATGTTCGCCAGCACGTTCCGGTGCGTGATGATCACGCCCTTCGGTTCGGCGGTGGCGCCCGAAGTGAAGATGATCTCCGCGACATCGTCCCGGGCCGCCGCGTGCCCGGTCGGTGACACGGGGCCCGCGGGCGCCGCGTGCGACAGGTCATGCACCTCGGAGAGCGACCAGACGTCGACGTCCGGCTGCGCCGGCAGACGCACCTCGTCACCTGCGAGCAGGACACGCGCGCCGACCAGCGCCCCGACGCGTCCGAGGAAGTCGGCAGACGCCCGGTAGTCGATCGGCACCACGATCACGCCGCGCAGCAGGCAGCCCCAGAACGCGATGATCCACTCGGGCCGGTTCTCGCCCCAGAACAGCACCTTGTCGCCTGCGTCCAGGCCGGCCGCGGCCAGTCGCGCCGCGAAACCGGTCGCGCCGGTGCGGACCTCGTCGTAGGTGTAGTGCCGCACCCGATACCCGTCGTCGTGCACGAAGAACTCGGAGGTGGACTGCAGCCGATCGTCGAAGAAGTCGATCAGGGTGTCCCGGATCATGAACGCATTATGATGGAAGACCGAATTCGACCGATGGTGCCATCGAATCATCCGCGGCGGTGCTGTGTTCGCAGTCTCCTTGTCTGCTTCGTCCTGGCATGCGGCTGCGGGGGGGCGCCGGAAGACGCGCTCGTCGCGCCCCCGGTCCCGGTCCCGGCTGGCATCACGGTGCCGCCGTCGTCCGAGGCGGGTGCGGCCGCGGCGCTATCGAGCTCTCCGCGGGCCGGTGCCTGGGTGGATGTCGAGTTGCCCGGCAGCGACACGCCGGTGGCCACCTGGATCGTCCGGCCCCAGGCGTCCGCCGACGCGCCCGTCGTGCTTGTCATTCATGAACTGTTCGGGATGACCGACTGGGTGCGGGCCGTGGCGGACCGGCTGGCCGAGATCGGGTTCGTGGCGGTGGCGCCGGACTTGCTGTCGGGGTTGGGACCGGATGGGGGCGGGACGGCGTCGGTCGCCAGCCGGGATGAGGTCGTGCGTCTCATTCGGACGCTGCAGCCGGCCGACGTCATGGCCCGCCTCGCCGCGGTGCGCGCGTACGCGTCGACGCTGCAGGCCACGACCGGCGCGATGGCGGCGCTCGGTTTCTGCTGGGGAGGCTCGACCAGCTTCGCCTATGCCGTCAGCGAACCCCAGCTCCGCGCCGCGGTGGTCTTCTACGGCAGTTCGCCGGAGGAGACGGCCGACTACCGCCGCATCAGGGCGCCGGTGCTCGGCCTGTACGGCGGCGACGACGAGCGGGTGAACGTGACGATTCCGATCGCGGCGAGGGAGATGGCGCGCTACGGCAAGCACTTCGAGACCGAGGTGTTCGACGGCGCCGGACACGGCTTCCTGCGGGTCCAGGATGAGCGCGACGGCGCCAACCGCGCGGCGAGCGAGCACGCCTGGCGGCGCGCTGTCGAATTCCTGCAACGCCACCTGGAGTGACGAGTCCGGCGCGTCCGCCCAGCCCGCCAATTTCACCGGTGTGAGAAATCCGGGCCACGTGTCATTTGAACGACACCCCGATGTTGAACGCCATCCGGGTCGTGCGCGGCGATGCCGGTTCGGTGTGGGTCCGTGACAGCGGGCTGATCGCAAAGAGACGCAGGTCGAGCGAGAGCGCCAGGCCTCGTCGCACGAACCAGCGCGCGCCGCCGCCATAGTTGAGCGTGCGGGCGCGGCGCTGCTCGGGTACGGTCGGTTGGTCGACATATACCGTCATCCGCGAGGTGCCGAGTCCGCCGCTCAGGTAGCTCCAGCCATCGCCGTCGCCGAAGTTGAACGACAACTGCGGCGACAGGGCGGTGAAGCGGGTCTTGACCGCCGGTCCCCCGGCGTCCGGATCGTCGTCGCCCGGGGTCCGGCTCGGCGCCGTGAACAACGCCGACCCGCCCACTCCGAACGTGATTCCCCGCCATTCGAACAGATAGAGGTGCCCTCCGACATCCAGTCCGAGACCCCACTTCCGCAGTTGCGCCGGGCCGAGCCCGCGCGCCGCGGCCAGTTCGACCACCTGACCGACATTCACGAACGATCCCCTGACGTCGACCACGTAGGGGCCGATCGGACCCGGGTCCTGCGCCGCCGCCGACCTTACGATCGCGGCCGCGAGCAGGACGGTGTGGACGGCGGTCAGAGCCGTTCGCGTCAGCGTGCCTCGAGAACGCCGCATGTCGGGAGTATACCGGCCGGTCTCCCTCTGCCGGCGGCCCGGTATACTCTGGGGCTGCTGATTCCGCCATGAGTGCCATCGTTCCCGTCGACGCGATTGACGGCGCGGCGCGGCGTATCGCCGGCGTCGCCCGGTGGACGCCGCTCGTCGAGTTGCCGCTCGGGGAGCGCACCCCGATATTTGCCAAGTGCGAGAACCTGCAGGCCATCGGGGTGTTCAAGATCCGCGGCGCCTACAACTTTCTCTCGCAGCTCGACGACGCCGAGCGGCGCCGCGGGGTCATCACCTATTCCTCGGGGAATCATGCCCAGGCCGTCGCAATGTCCGCCCGCAGGTTCGGTGTACCGGCGGTGGTGGTCATGCCGAAGACGGCGCCGCCGATCAAGGTCGAGGGCGCACGAGCGCTGGGCGCCACGGTGATCTTCGAGGGGACCACCTCGGCTGAACGGAAGCGCCGGGCCGAAGCGGAAGCGGCGCAGCGGGGGCTGTGCATCGTCCCCCCGTTCGATCACCGCTGGATCATCGAGGGACAGGGGACCGTCGGGCTGGAGATTCTGCGCGATTGTCCAGGCGTTGCACAGGTGCTGGCGCCGGTCGGCGGCGGCGGACTGCTGGCGGGGGTGGCGGCGGCGGTGAAACAGCAGCGCCCGGATGTCCGCATCGTCGGGGTGGAACCGGTCGGCGCCGCGAAGATGCAGGCGTCGCTGGCGGCCGGCCGGCCGGTGACCCTGGAGCGGGTGGCGAGTCTGGCCGACGGGTTGTTGCCGGTACGGCCGGGCGATCTCACCTTCGAGCACGTGCGCCGGTTCGCCGACGAGATCGTGACCGTCGACGACGCGGCCATCGCACGGGCCGTGCTCTGGCTGTTTCGGCGTGCGAAGCTCGTGGTCGAGACCAGCGGCGCCGCCACGGTGGCGGCCATCCTGAGCCGGCGCGTTCCGGCGGCGCAGGCTGGAAATGGTCCGACCGTGGTGGTGCTCAGTGGAGGGAACATCGGTCTGGACACGCTGTGCGGACTCGGCGCCGACTTTGGCGATCCGGATGCGGAGGCGCCTCCGGAACCTGGACTCGCCTGAGACGGACGTCGTTCGGGACGTGGCACCCGCCGTCAACGGTTCGTTGGCCGGGCCAACAGCTCTCGCGCCGCCGCGACGGCCGCCTCCAGTGTCGTGAACTGGCCGTCGAGCTGGCGTTCGTAGACCGCCTTCAGGATGCGGCCGATCTCCGGTCCCGGTGTCATCCCGAGCGCCAGCAGGTGCCGCCCGAGCAGGAGGGGCACTGGTGGCGCGTGTTCCACCCCGAGCGCGCGGGCGCGGCTCAGAAACCAGTCCATCGCCGAACAGTCGAACGGACCGGTGCGGCCAAGGCAGTCAGACTTGGCCAGCCGCGCCAGCAGTTCCAGATCGACGCGCCGCGCGAGCCGCCGGAAGGCGCCGTCGCCGACGCCGTCCGGGCTCGTGTGCCACATGCCCGGCTTGAGATGCTGCGCCACGAGGCCGATCACCTGCCGGCGCACGTCATACCCGTTCATGGAGTGGACGTTCAGGCGGTCGAGCAGCGCATGGGTCGGTGCGACGCCGGCCTCCTCATGATTCATCGAGCGTATGCGGCCGTCGATGACCGCTGTGGTCGCCGGTTTGCCGAGGTCATGGCAGACGGCGCCCAACATGACCGCTACCTGCTGCGGGCGTTCGAGATCGTCGATCCGCGTACGGGCCTCGTCGATCACCAGCAGCGTATGGACCCAGACGTCGCCTTCCGGGTGCCATGCCGGTTCCTGTTCGCACCCGACCAGCGCCTCGAGCTCGGGGAACAGCTTGTCGATCACACCGAGCTCGAGCGCCAGCGAGAATCCCCGCGAGGGACGGTCGGCCCAGAGCAGCAATTTCTCCATCTCGCCCCAGATCCGTTCAGCCGGCAGGTCATCCAGTGCCGTCCGCCGGCAGATCCGGCGGGTGGGCGCATCGACGGCGAGGTCGAAGCGGGCCGCCAGTTGCAGCGCCCGCAGCACCCGCAGACTGTCGTCACCGAACGTGTCGGGGTCGACCACGCGCAACCGGCGTCGCTCGAGGTCGCCCCGGCCGTCATGGGGGTCCAGATAGTCGCCGCTGATCGGGTCCCAGCCGATGGCGTTGATCGTGAAATCGCGCCGTCCGGACGCCTGCTCGAACGTCAGTTCGGGGTCACCGGTCACAACGAAGCCGCGGTGACCGGTCCCGCTCTTCGATTCGGTCCGCGGCAGCGCGACGTCGATCGGGCCGACCTTGTAGATGGTGAAACTCTCGCCGACCGCGTTGACCGGGGCGACGGTCTCGAGCAGCGCCCGCAGCGGTTCCGCGGCGATGCCGTAGACCTCGAGGTCGATGTCTTTCGAGACGCGGCCCAGCAGCCGGTCCCGCACCCAGCCGCCGACGAACAGCGCGCGCCCGCCGGCGTCATGCGTCCGCTCGGCGATGCGGGCCGCCATCTCGTATTCGGTCATGGCGTGCGTGCTCCGTCCCGCCCTATGCCGGCCGGTCACCAGGCGCGACGGACCTGGCGAGACGAAAACCGTAGTCGGTATACCTGAACGACGGGTCGAGACTGCTGCGCGCCGCGGTGCGGTTCATCGTCAGCGCGTGTCGCCAGGCGCCGCCCCGGGACGCCCGGCGCCGCCCCTCCTGCGGTCCGGTCGGATTGGACGCCGGCGATTCCGCATAGAAGTCTCGACCGTGCCAATTCGAGCACCACTCGTGGATGTTGCCGGCAATGCCGTACAGACCGAATCCGTTCGGTACGCCGAGCGTGACGGGCCAGGGGCCGTCGAGCGGGCCGCTGCCGTTGTTCGGCACCCACGCCGGAATCTCGTCGCCCCACGGATACCGCTGTCCATCGGCGCCGCCGCGCGCCGCCCGTTCCCACTCCGCCTCGGTGGGGAGCCGTACCGGCGCGTCACGCCGGGTGCGCCACGCGCAATAGGCTTGCGCGTCATGCCAACTGACCCCGACCACCGGCTGGTCCGGCCGCCGGAACACCGGGTTGTCCCATTCTCGAGGAGCGTCGTGAGCCGTGTCGGCGAGATAATCCGCATACTCCAGACGGGTGACCGGGTACACCGCCAACTTGAACGCATCGATCCAGACCCGGTGCACGGGGCGTTCCGCCGTCTGACCGTCGTCACTCCCCATGCGGAACCACCCCCGAGGGACGGTCACGAATTCGGACATCGCTGGATCATGGCATGGATCGCGCCCTTTGCCAGACGTTCGTGGCGGCGCCGATCGCCGCACCGGGACCTGAGAACGCGCCGGGCGAGATGCGGAACGGTGCGCATGCGGCAGGGCTGTTGCCGCGGGCTGCCCGGTATCGGCCGGTCCCGGCGGGGCGACAAAAGGCTGATATGATGATGCGTTGGTCTTACCGGTCGCGAGCGCGGGCCGGTCGGGCCGTTTCACGCATGCGTCACCAGATCAGGGCGTCGTTCGGCGGAGTGTTGCTCATTGTGGCGGTGGCGGCCTCCGGCGCCTGCTCTCTGCGGACCATGGCGGTCAACGCAATCGTCCCCACGCTCGCCAATCCGGATGTCTATCTGTCCGAGGAGGATCCCGAGCTGGTGCGGGATGCGCTGCCGTTCCTGCTCAAGACGATCGAGTCGATCGTCGACGCCGAGCCTGAACAGGACCAGGCGCTGGTGTTCGCGTGCAGCGGGTTCACGCTGTACGGCAACGCCTTTCTGCAGGTCGAAGCCGATCTGGCCGAGTGGGACGACTACGAGCGGGCGCTGGCGCTCCGCGACCGCGCGGCGATCCACTACGTCCGCGCCCGCAACTACTGCCAGCGCAGTCTCGAGTTGAAATACGAGGGGATTGCCGAGCGGCTGCGTCAGGATCCGGTGGCGGCATTGGCGGTGACAGGCGTCGAGGATGTCGAGGTGCTGTTTCTGCTCGGGGCCGCGTGGGGGCTGGCGATTTCGAACACATTGTCCCCTGATCTGATTGGCGACCTGCCGGCCGTGCGGGCGCTCCTGGCACGGGCGCTGGAGCTTGACGAGGACTATGACGGCGGCGCCGTTCACGGGGCGCTCATCATCCTCGAGTCGTTGCCACCGGAAATGGGCGGGTCGCCAGAGCGGGCCCGCGAGCATTTCGAACGCGCGGTCGAACTGTCCAACGGCCTCGACGCCGCGCCCTATGTCAGCTTTGCCGCGGGGGTGCTGCAGCCGGCTGAAGCGCGCGCCGAATGGGAGCGCATGCTCGGCCAGGCGCTGGCCATCGATCCGGATGAGGACACCAGTCTGCGCCTCATGAATCTCATCAACCAGAAACGGGCTCAATCGTTGCTGGACCATGCCGACGATCTGTTTTTCGACCCGCTGGAGACCGAGGAGACCCGCCCATGACGTCCCGATCGCTCGTCGTTGCCGCCGCCCTGGCGCTGGTCCCGGCCATGCTGGCCGCGCAGCGCACGACCCGCCTGCAGCTCGGGTCGATCGTGCCGGCCAACTCCATCTACGACCGCAGTCTGAAGCAGATGGCCGCCGACATTCAGCGCGATACGGACGGGCGGGTGCAGGTGCGCGTGCAGTCGAGCGGGAGCACCGACGAGGCGACTCTGGCCCGCCGTCTCCGTGCGGGCCGACCCCAGGCGGCGGTCTTCGTCCAGCCGGCCGAGTTCGACGATGCCTTCAGAGTGCTCACCATTCCGTTCTTCTTCGAGTCGGATGACGAGGCGTTCCACGTGATCGAAAAGCTTACCCCGGTCTTCGAACGGGCGCTGGCCGAAGACGGACTGGTGCTGCTGAACTGGGGGCACGGGGGCTGGGCGCACTTCTTCACGGCCGAGCGCGTCGAGACCCTGGACGGGTTGAAGGCGACAAAGCTCTTCACCTCTGCCGGCGACGAGCGCATGCTGCAGTGGTACAAGGAAAGCGGGTTCGATCCGGAACCGCTGGCGATCACCGACGTCATGCTGGGGCTCAACACTGGATTGATCAACGCCTATCCCAGCCCTCCATACGCGGCGTTGCTGCTCGGGTGGTACGACAAGGTGTCGTACATGATGGATATGCCGCTGACACCGGTGCTTGGCATTACCGTCGTCACCGAGCGAAGCTGGAGCCGCATCAGCGCCGAAGACCAGCGGGCGATGAAGGTCGCGGCGAAGCGGATGGAGGATGTCCTGCGCGGACAGGTACCCGTGGAGGAACGCTCGTCAATCGAGCAGATGGAGACGCGCGGACTGACCGTCGTCAGGTTCGACGACGCCACCAAGGCCGCGTTCCGCGCATTGGCCGACGAACTCACCGGCTCCTGGAGAGGCACCCTCGTGCCGGCCGAGATCTACGACATGGCCGTGCGTGAGCGTGACGCCTTCCGCGCCGCCCGGTGATCGTCCGCGCGACTTCCGCCACTGGCCATGAGTGACAGCGTCCCTGTCGATCCCGCCCGGGCACGGCCGCCGGTGGTCCGTGCGTTGCGCGGCGGTGAAGAGTCGGTCGCGAGTCTGGCGCTGGCGGTCATGGTGTTCCTGCCCCTGGCCGAGATTGCCGTGCGACCGTTCCTGGCGGGCGGCATTCCCGGTTCCATTACCTTCGTACAGCACCTCACGCTCTGGGTCGGCTTTCTCGGCGCCGCGCTGGCCGCGCGCGAAGGGAAGTTGATTGCGCTGGCGACGGCGACGTTCATTCCTGACGGCCCGCTGCGGCGGGCCAGCGCGGTCTTTGCGGCGCTGGTCGGCGCGGCGGTCTCGACCATTCTGGCCACCGGCGCGTACGAGTTGGTGCGCTTCGAGCGCGAGGACGGCGCCACGATTGCCGCCGGGGTGGCGGTCTGGGTTGCGATCATCGTGATCCCGGTGGCGTTCGCCGCCATCGCCCTGCGGCTGGTCTGGCGTGCGTCACCCGCGTGGGGCGGTCGCGCGGTGGCGGCGGTCGGCCTCGTGATCGGGTTCTGGATGGGGTCCGCCGATGGAATTCTGGCCGCGGTTCCGGTGTGGCCGCTGATCACCCTCGTGATCGCGTCCGCCGTGCTCGGTGCGCCGATCTTCACCATTCTGGGCGGCGCGGCGGTGCTGCTGTACATGGGAGACGGCGACCTGCCGGTCATCGTCGCCATCGAGACCTACGCCCTGAACACATCGCCGCATCTGCCTGCGATTCCGCTGTTCACGCTGGCCGGGTTCATCCTGGCGCGGGGGAACGCCTCCGAGCGGCTGCTGCGTGTCTTTCGGGCCGGGGTCGGGTGGGTGCCGGGCGGCACCGCCATTGTGTGCGTGGTGCTCTGCGCCTTTTTCACGGTGTTCACCGGTGGTTCCGGAGTCACGATTCTGGCGCTCGGCGGGCTGCTGTTCCCGGCCCTGCTGAAAGACGGGTATCGCGATCGCTTCTCCCTGGGTCTGCTCACGGCATCAGGGTCGCTGGGGTTGCTCTTTCCGCCGGCGATGCCGCTCATCCTCTATGCCATCGTCGCGCAGGTGGCGCCGGACGACTTGTTCATGGCGGGTATCGTACCGGGCATTCTGCTGGTCGTGCTGACGGCGGCCTGGGGCGTGCGCGAGGGGATGGCCACCGGCGCCGGACGGCACGCGTTCGCCGCGCCCGAGCTGCGCGCGGCGCTGTGGCAAGCGAAGTGGGAGTTGAGCATCCCCTTCGTCGTGCTGGGGGTGCTCTTCAGCGGGTTTGCCACGCTGGTCGAGACCGCCGCCTTCACCGCCCTGTACGCGGCCGTCATCCAGGGCGGGATTCACCGCGATTTCACTCTGGGACGGGGCTTGCGGCAGGCGTTCAGCGAATGCGTCGTGCTGGTCGGCGGCGTGCTGATCATTCTGGGGGTCGCGGTCGGCTTCACCGCCTGGCTCAACGATGCCGACGTGCCGTACCTGCTCGTGGACTGGGCCAACGAGAACGTCGAGTCGCGCCTGACGTTCCTGCTCGGGCTCAACCTGTTCCTGCTGCTGGTCGGCTGCGTGATGGACATCTTTTCCGCCATCTTCGTCGTAGTACCGCTCATCGTGCCGGTGGCCGAACAGTTCGGGATCCACCCGCTGCATCTCGGCATCATCTTTATCGCGAATCTGGAGCTCGGGTTTCTGACGCCACCGGTCGGGCTCAATCTGTTCCTGGCCTCCTATCGCTTCGACCGTCCATTGCTGGAGGTCTATCGCGCGTCGTTGCCGCTGCTGGCAATTCTGGGGTTTGGCGTCCTGATCATCACGTATGTACCGTGGCTGACGTTGGGGCTGCTCGAGTGGCTCGGCCGCCTGTGAGGCGTACGAGCCTGGCGCCTGCGGACGCCCGCCCGCGCATGTTGGTGAACGGTGTGGAGGCAATTCAATGCTAAAGCGTATCTGGCGACCGATTGGGATCATGGTGGTGTTGGCGGGGATGGCGGGCTGCGGCGGGACGCAGCCGATGGAGCCCGAGGCCGAGCCGCCGACGGCGCCGGACGGCATGCCTGGTGAGGAGGTGCATCTCGCGAACGCCCGCCAGTTGACCTTCGGCGGCGAGAACGCCGAGGCGTACTTTGCGTTCGACGGCAATCGTCTGATTCTCCAGTCCACCCGGGAAGGAGTGCCGTGCGACCAGATCTACACGATGGAGCTTGACGGGACGAACACCAGGATGGTCAGCAGCGGCGAGGGACGCACGACCTGCGGCTACTTTTTCCCGGACGGTGAATCGATCGTGTACGCCTCGACCCACCTGGGGGGCGCCGAGTGCCCGCCCGAACCCGGTTTCGAGATGGGGTATGTCTGGCCCGTCTACGACAGCTACGACATTTTCACCGCCAATCCTGACGGCTCGGGACTGACCCGCATCACCGACGCTGACGGATACGACGCGGAAGCGACGGTCGGTCCGGACGGGCGCATCGTGTTCACGAGCGTGCGCGACGGCGACATGGAGATCTACTCCATGAACGGCGACGGCTCGGACGTGCAGCGTTTGACCAACAGCCCCGGGCCAGACGGCGGTCCGTTCTTCTCGCCCGATGGCAGCAAGATCGTGTTTCGCGGCCGGGCCATCGAGCCGGGGCCGGAGCTCGACGACTTTCAAACGCTGCTCGATCAGGGTCTCTGGAGACCGACGGCGCTCGAGATTCTCGTGATGGACACCGATGGCGGCAACCTGCGGAAGGTGACCGATTTGGGCGGCGCCAGTTTCGCGCCGTTCTGGCATCCGGACAACGAGCGCATCATCTTCAGTTCCAACTGGCACAATCCGGACGGCCGCAATTTCGATCTGTTCATCATTCACGAAGACGGCACCGGGCTCGAACAGATCACGTTCAACGACACGTTCGACGGATTCCCGATGTTCTCGCCCGATGGGCGTTCACTCGTGTTCGCGTCGAATCGTGACGCCGGCACCGAGGGCGACACGAACGTGTTCATTGCCGACTGGGTCGAATAGTCCGGGCGTGAACGCGGCCCGAAACGCGGCGGCGCGAGATGACGTCGCTCGGACCGGCGGACCGGGCACCGAATCGTCGTCTCCGCGCGTGGGTCGGAGAGGTGGCGGGCGGCCGGTCCGAGCAGGCTAATGCGTCAGGTTGGACTGGCCCCGGTCGCGCAGCAGGTGGTTCAGGCTGCGCCCGTAGTACCGCAGGACCTGACGCTCGCGCACGCGGTAGCGTTCGCCCTCGACCACGATGATGCCGCGGTTGGCGAGCGGCTCGGTCGCCTGGTCGACCGCGTCGCGGCCGCTTTCGACACCCAGATTCGCGTTAGCCAGCCGCAGGGCGTCAAGCAGTGCGTCGATCCGGTCCTCGAGGTCGCGCCGCCGCATTGACGGACGAAGCGCCGCCGAGAGCAGCGCCGTGGGCAGCACCTTGTACAGCTTGCCAATCGCCTCGCGAGTATGGCGTGTCAACATCACGAGATCGCGCCGCGATTCAGGGTCGGCGGTGGCGATCGGTATCGGCTGACCGAAGTTCACGAACACGCGTGACTCGTAGCCGACGGCGTAGCGCACCATCTCGGCGACCTCGGCTGTGAACGACCGCTGGCGGCGTTTCACGCCCTGGCGGGCGAGGGTCTGATCTTCGAGCACGAGATCGTACGCGATGGCCACCGGCACGATGACCGCGTCCGGATGGCGCGCGTGCATCACCGCCTGCAGCAGACCGGTCTTCAGGGACTTGAATTCGCCGCTGTAGCTGCGTCCGCCCTCCAGATAGAGGAACAGGTCGTGACGATGCACCACCTCGGCTACATACGCCCGGAGCGTGGCCAGATACGCCGGGTCGCGGGAGTTGCGGCGGATCGGAATCGCGCCGGTGACATGCCGATTCAACAGACCCATCGCGCCGTTGAACAGGTTGATGCCGGCCGCCATTACCGGGGGCCGGACGCCGGATTCGTCAAGGACGAGCAACTCGACCAGATAGTCGATATGGCTCTTGTGGTTGGATGCGTAGACCACCCGGTTCGAGCGGGTGGCGGCCTGCGCCAACTCCACCTGTTCCGGGTGCCGGTGAATCTTGCGCAGAATCGGGTAGAGCGGATGCTTCAGGGTGCGATACACCGAGTATCGCTGGGTCGTGCTGAGTTCCTCGATATAGGCGGCAATGCGTTCCTGGGCCTGGTCGGGAGTCAGTCCCGGGCCGCCCCGCAGATATCGTGCCACATCCTCGCTGGATAGCACTGCCTGCGTGATCTTATCGTCCACACGGGCACTATACCATGACGCTGATCGCCCGCCGCGGACGCTTCAGGACCGGTGGATCGGGGTTCGGGACAATAGGATCTCACGGTTCGACGGTGACGATGACCGGCCGCGAGAGGCGCACGGTGAGCATCGTGCCAGGGGGCAGCCTGGCCGCCTCGGCCTCGTTGTTCAGCGCGGCCGCCGTGCCGCCCGCGGCGCCGATCGAACCGCCGATCGCGGCGCCCCGACTGCCGCCGAAGATCGCTCCGAGAATCGCCCCGCCGACCGCCGCCCCGCCGATCTTCGCGACGCTGTCGCGGCCCTCCGGCTTGCCTTCCCGATAGATGGTTTCGGTGAGGACAGGCAGGCGCGGCCCGCCGTCCATGACCAGTGTGTGGAATCGCACCCCCAGCCGAGAGGCGTCTCTGAGCGTGCCGCCCTGTTCGACCAGCACGACCGAGCCCAGCATGCGGGCGCCAGCCGGCACCGCTACCTGATCACCGACCAGAACGTTTCTCGTGACGCGCGCCTCGACCGCATCTTCGACCCGTGCGGTGCGGGTCGACACGGCGGTGTCGACCTGGAGACCGATCACCGAATCGGCTGCGAGCTCGTATTCGATGAACCCGGGCGCCGCGTCGCCGGCCGCGGCGGTCTCGAGCAGGTTCGTGACGTCCAGTTCCAGTTCGGCCGCGACCGGTGCCAGTGTGGCCGGTGCATCCCGGTTCGTCGCGCCTTCGGGCCGGCTCCATCCGTCAATCACCGGCAGGTCAGCGCTCGCCGTCTGCACCTCTGGAAGGTCGTCCCGGGTCGTGGCCGCCCTGTCCGCCGCGCGGTTCGGTGCTGAACCGTCCGGCGCGCCGGCGCCGGCTGCCGCGGTGTCGGTTGCAGGCGGCGCCGACGCTGCGCTCGACGATGTGTCCGTCGCGGGCGCGTCAGGTCGTGGGCGGGCAGGCGGCGGAACTGGCGGCGCCGGCGCCACGGCCGGCTCAATCGGGACTGACGGCGCGACGGTCGACTCAACCGCAACTGGTGCTACCGGCGCAGGCGGCGCGGCCGGGGCCACAGGCGCCGGACTCGAGATCGGGATTGTCGACGAGACCGGCTCCCGCGTGCCGGCGGCCGGCACGGCGGCCAAAGGTTCAAGCGGTTCGGCTATGGTGGGATTGCTCACGACCGCCTCTGTCATGTCGACGGCCGTCCACTCCGGTGTCAGCCGGTCGGCGGCAGGTTGCAGGGAGACGGCGTTCTGACGTACGGCCAGATACGCGCCGGCGCTGGCCGCCAGGATGACGGCGACGGCGAGTCCGGCAACGGCGATCGGTTTGATGAACATCGTACAGTCCCTCTCTCTCGTCAGAACATAAGCAAGTGCGATGCCAATGCAGTGTTCACATTCCAGAGCCGGTTGCGAGCGCCAGCGTCCCGTGTTTCGGTTCTACACTACGCATTCAGCACTTCGGACGCCACCACGGTGCGGTCCGCGCTGTCCGCCAGGCAGTCCAACCGATGACATGGTGTCCCTCTCGAAGGACACGCGACATCCGTTGGAGGACACCTCGCACCACGCGCGGGGTAGACTTGCATCGTTGCGAACCAGATCCAGCATCACCGTGGTCGGAGGCGGGGTCATCGGTTGCGCCGTGGCGTACGAGCTGGCCCGTCGCGGGGCCGATCTCTGTGTCATGGACTGCCGCGACGTGGGCCAGGGCGCCACCCAGGCATCAGCCGGCATGCTGGCCCCGTTCACCGAAGCCGGCCATCCCGGACCGCTGCGCGAGCTCGGCTGTCGCAGTCTCTCGCTCTACGATCGATTCGTGGCCGACGTGGTCGATCACAGCGGCGCGGCGATTCCGTACGAGCGGACCGGCACGATCGAGATCGCGTCCGACCGGGCCGCGCTGTTCCGGCTCGAGCGTACGAGTCATGAACTCGCCGCGGCCGGCATCAAGTGCCGCCTGCTCGACCGGGCGGCGGCCAGGGCGACGGAACCGCACCTGGGCTCGTTGGTGACTGGCGCGCTCCTCGTGCCGTCGCACGGATTCGTGGGGGCGGCGGCACTGACGGCGGCGTTGCGTCGTGGGGCGGAGCGATACGGGGCCTCATTTCTGACCCCCCGGACCGTCACGCGGGTGTGCCCGGTTGCGGACGGCCTCGCGCTCGACACCGACCAAGGGTCCTGGACCAGCGATACGGTGGTGCTTGCGGCCGGCTGTTGGGGCGGTCGGGTACGGGTGGACGGCGAGGCGCCGCTCCCGGTCCGCCCGGTGCGCGGCCAGTTGCTGCGGTTGCGGGGGGCCGCTGGCGCCTGCCCGTCACGTATCGTCTGGTCGCCGCGATGTTATGTGGTGCCCTGGCGTGACGGGACTATCCTGGTGGGCGCGACGGTCGAGGAGGTCGGATTCGATGAACGCGCAACCGTGGCGGGGGTCACGGGTCTGCTCGATGCGGTGCAGGAACTCCTGCCGGCGATGACCGCTGCCGAATTCCGGGAGGTGCGTGTCGGCCTGCGGCCGGGCAGCCCCGATGACATGCCGGTCATCGGGCGCTCGCGGTCGCTGCCCAATCTCCTTTACGCGGCGGGACACTATCGCAACGGCGTGTTGCTGGCGCCGCTGACCGCTGAGTTGATCGCCGATCTGGTGCTGGATGAGAAGTCGGACCCGCTGCTCGAGGCGGTCGCGCCGGGCCGCTTCGAGGCAGCTTCCCGACCAGACGCTGGCATATCACGTGACGTCAGGCGGGAGCCGGCCTGAACCGAGATTGATGTCGCCCGAGCTGAAGCGAAGCTATAGCGCGAGGGAGGTGACGACGCTGACCGGTCTGACCGCCAGGCAGTTGCAGTGGTGGGACGGCCACGACTTGCTGTCGGCCAGCGTTGCGTCCCGGCGCACTGCGGCCGGCGGGTTTACCGAGCGCCGCTATTCACCGGTCGATCTGTACGAATTGTGCGCGCTGGCCGAGTTGCGCCGCCGGGGGTTCACCGTGCAGCGCATGCGCAAGGTGCTGGCGGCCCTGCGCGAGCACTTCGGCGTGCGGCTGTTCGAGGCGCTCGGAGACGACGGATCGGTCGCGCTGCTCGTCGACGATACCCAGATCTACGCACGCACCGCCTCGGGCGCCGTCTACAACCTGCTGGAATCGCCCGGACAGCCGCTGCTCGCGCAGGGCGAGATCGGCGCCCGGCCGCTCCGCGTACGGGTGCGTGGGCGCGCGCGGCGCAAGACACCCAAGGTTCAGGCGTGACGCGTGTCTCGAGCGGCGGCGCGCCCGTCAGCCCCGCTCCGCAATGACCGCGTAGTCCTGGTCCGCGTACAACAGGCGGTTGAGTTGCTCGACGTTGCGGTTGAAGACCACCGTCACCCGGCCGAGGCGCGCGTCTTCTGCGCTTGTGCCGGCCTCCGGACCGGGCGCCTTGGCCAGCCGGTGCTCGGGTGGGAAGGGCGACCGGTATACCACCTCCACCTTCTGAAACCCGCCTGCGGTGACCAGGTAATCCAGCGTCTCCGGATGGATCGGGCGAATGTGCGTGATGTCGCGGATGTAGCTCTGGAAGAAGGCGATCCAGGATGCGACGTTGATCGTTTCCAGCACGATTCGTGCGCCGGGCCGCAGCTTGAGGAAGGCGGTGTCGATGAACTTGAGCAGGTAGGCGGGCTCCAGATGCTCAACCACCTGCGCGCAGAACAGCCCTCCGAGCGAGGCGTCCGGCAGCGACGCCAGATGCGCCAGCAAGTCGCGCTCGACGACCTCCAGTCCCCTTGCGCGGCACTGCGCCACCATTTCGGGATTGATGTCGACCCCCGTGGCGGTGATCCCCCGGCCGCGGAGGATATCGAGGAACTCGCCGCGCCCGCAGCCGACGTCCAGCACGTCGGCCGCGCCGTCGAAGTACCGCGCATAGTCGACACAGCGCGCGCGGATCTCGAGCGCCGCGCCGCGAAACCGGTCCTCGAACCCGACGTACGTGGTGCTGTCGGCCGCCGAGGCCAGCTGCGCGCCTGGCTCCGCCGCCTCCGTGCTCCGGATCGGCGCGGCCACCGCTTCCGGCGCCGGTTGCGCGCGCAGCCGCTCGAGTTCCCGGCGGAGCGATGCGGTGACCTGCCGCCAAGCCGTTGCCGCCTGCCGGATTTCGTTCACGCGGGTTTCGTTCCGTCGTTCCCGTGCCGCTATCGACTCCCAGCGCTGTTGCATGTCGTCGGACACGCTCCCCATGGTGGCGAAGAGTTCGCCGGCCAGCCGCCTGCGAGCTTCGGCGGCGTCGTTGGCCACCCGGCTGCGATCTTCAGCGGCCTCGGTGGCCATCCGGCTGCGATCTTCAGCGGCCTCGGTGGCCAGCCTGCTGCGGGCTTCAGCGGTGTCGCTGGCCAGCCGGCTGAGAGCCTCACCGGCGTCGTTGGCCACCCGGCTGCGATCTTCAGCGGCGTCGCTGGCCAGCCCGCTGAGAGCCTCAGCGGCGTCGTTGGCCACCCGGCTGCAATCTTCAGCGGCGTCGTTGGCCACCCGGCTGCGGGCTTCAGCGGCGTCGTTGGCCACCCGGCTGCAATCTTCAGCGGCCTCGGTGGCCAGCCTGCTGCGGGCTTCAGCGGTGTCGCTGGCCAGCCGGCTGAGAGCCTCAGCGGCGTCGTTGGCCACCCGGCTGCGGGCGGCCGCGGAATCGTCGGCCAGCCTCCCAAGGGCGGCCGCCAGTTCTCCGTCCCGCATGTGGACGTACGGTGCAATCTGTCCGACAAAGCGGGTCAACGTGTCGACCAGCGCCGCGTTGAACGCCCGCTGTTGCCTGAGGATCGGCAGGCTCCGCCAGGCGAATGCAGACAGCCGCTGGCGCCACGCGCGGCGTGCGCCTGGCCGCGGTGCGTGAGCGGGGCCGGCGTAGGAAGTGGTGCCGAGCAGGCGGAGGGCGTCCTCGAGCGCGGCGAGCGCCTCGTGATAGGCACGATGGATCTCGTCCCGTTCGTCGCGTATGCGGGCGGCAGCCTCTTCGAGCGCGCCGTTGGGCTTTGACATGCGGTGGCCTGCTGTAATCGGCGTCGAGCGTGCTCGTCTAGTGGCGCCAATTCGGAAAGTCAATGCTAAGCTGTTGCATTTTAGTGAGTTATCGATTGTTCACGGGGCCCGAAAGGTGCGCGGGCAGTCGCGCGCGCCGCGCCTCGTCGAACGTCGCGCGACAGACGCGTTCGATGATCCGATCGTAGCCGGCCGCCATCCGGTCGAGAGTGAAGCGGGTCTTCCAGTACCTGCGCGCGGCGCCGCCGAGTTCCGCGCGGAGCGCGTGGTCTCCGGCCAGCCGGGCGACAGCCAGTGTCAGGGAATGGTCCTCGTCCCGGATGTCGATCGTCACGCCGACCGGATCGTTCGAGTGTCCCTGAAGGTCGTGCGCGGGCGGACGGCCCGCCACCATCCAGTCGTGCGGGTCGAGCGCCGGCACGTCGCTGGTATGGACCAGATCGGTGACGATCGTCGGTTTGCCGGCGGCCAGACAGCGGAGCCACGAGGCGGAGATGGCGCGCGTTGGCGGCCAGCACAGGCAGACGCCGACATCGGCGGCCGCCAGATGCGCCGGCAGATCGCCGGGCGGGATGCGGCCGGTCACGCTGACATGCCGGTCGATGCCCAGCGCTTGCGCATCCACCTGCAGACGCTCGCGGTCCGCGGGCTCGCCGCACAGCAGCAGATGCCACGGCGGCGCGCCATCCGCCAGCGCTGCCAGCGCCCGCAGCAGCGGCGAGATTCGCTGCGCCGGTGTAATCGCGCCAAAGGCGGCGAACACCGTGGCGTCCTGCGGCACATGGTGTCGTTGCCGCACCGTCTCGCGTCCGTCCGCGGCGACCGCCACGTCCGGCACGCCCATGTCCAGCACATGGACCTCGGACCGCGGTGCTTCCTGCCTGAGCTGTGCCGCGAGCCAGGCGTTGTGCACAAGCAGTGCGCGCGCCGAGTCGAGCACGATCTGCCGCATCGGCCAGAGACGGCTCAACGATCCGAGCAACCGCGCCACGCCCAGCTCCGCGACGGCAGCCGGGGCATGCGGGTGGTTGTAGGCGAATTCCGCGCGATAGTCATCCGCCGATTCGTCCGCTAGCAGCATCCGGACTCTCGCCTGATGGAGGTAGGCGTCGTGCAGCACCACGAGACCCGGATACCGGACGAGATGCGGCCACACGTCGTTGTGGCAAGCTGCGGCGCCGAGTTGATACACGATCAGGTCGTAGGGTGCGGCGCGCTGCCGCCGCTCGAATTCGCTCGCGCTGAACACCGCGGCCGCGCCGGCTGGCCGCGCCGGCGGAGGCGCCGCGGTGAACAGGTCCACTTCGCGGTTGCGCGCCATCGCCGGCAACAGGTCGGCGGTGTAGCCTGCGATCCCGGAACTGTCGGGCGGGATCGGCGAGAACCAGGCCAGGCGCTGCATCGTCATGGTCGACTCAGGCCGCCGCCGGCGGTGCAAGCGTGGCTGCCCGTGTGGCCGGCGCGAGCCGTGTCAGCGCCACGCACACCGTCACGTTGACGATCAGGGCCACGACTCCGGCATGGAGGTTCCATGGCTCGGCGTGGCCGGACGCGAGCAACCCGGTATAGACCGTGGCGCCGGCGCACATTCCGGCCAGCGCGGCACGGGTGGTCAGCGCATTCCACGACGCTCCCAGAATGAACAGCGGTGCGACCTGCGCCAGGATCTCCATCTTGAGTTCGGTCAGACCCCACAAGGTGATCCCGGGGTTCAAGGCGATGCCCACGAGCCCCGCGACCAACACCCACGAGACCCTCTTGCCGGTTCGGGTGAGCCGCGCTTCGCCGGCCCCCCGCAGCACCGTGGTACCGAGGACATCCTTGGCCAGCATCGAGGACAGGCTCAATAGCACCGAGTCGGCAGTCGACATGATCGCACTGACGACTGCCACGACGACCAGCAGGCTGAGCGCATACAGGAGCGGCGAGCTGTTTCCCCATACGGTCAGCAACAGCGGCAACACCTGGTCGGCCTCGATCGGGCCGAATTCCGCCAGTTGTTCGATGGCGAGGATGCCGATCAGGAAGATCGATCCGGTCGTCACCAGGGGCAGGAAGACCATGACGCTGAACGAGCGCTTCAGTGCGGCGGCGTCCCGCGCCGCGTAGATCCGCTGAATCGCCTGTGGATACACGGCGCCCGAGAACCCGATGAGTGCGAGTGTGCTGAACCAGTTGCGCACCACCGCCCACCCGGGCGGCGCGACCTTTTCCGGCGCCTCGACCGCGATCCATGTGGTCACTTCGGCGAGATGCGTGGGCGTCGGTGACGCGGCCAACAGCAGCCCGATCAGTCCACCCGCGAGCATCACCCCCTGCACGGTATCGGTCCAGGCGACGGCGCGCATTCCGCCGACCGTTTCGTAGACGAGCACCACAAGGGTCAGCAGCACGACACCGGCCCAGTAGGGCACTGCGCCGCCGGAGAGACCGGCCGTGATGTGTCCCATTGCGATGAGTTGGGCCAGGAGGTAGTTCGCGATGGCGGCGATCAACAACAGGTTGGCGAACAGGATGAGCACCGGCGATCTGAAACGATACGCGAGCCAGTCGCCCGGCGTCACGAACCGCTGCCGGCGGGCGACGTCATGCAGGCGCGGCGCAAAGCTGAGATAGGCGACGATGATCGCCATCATGAAGCCGACGCTCATGACCCACGAGAATCCCAGGCGATAGGCTTCGCCCGGGTAGCCGATCAGCGTGTTTCCACTGTATTGCGTGGCGTACAGCGTAAGCAGCAGGACCGGCCCCGCCAGTTGCCGCCCCGCCAGATAGAAATCAGCGAGCGATTCATGTGCCCGGCGCCGGCGCGCCGCGTACCCCACGGCGAGGATTGCTGCGAGATACAGACCGACGGCCACCACGACCCCGCTTCCAAGAGCGCCGGTCATGAGGCGGGTGGTTCCGGTTCGGGCCAGAGGCGGTGCACCACGAAGGCCGTGAATCCCGCCACGCCGATGCTCGCCAGCAGCGAGAGCACGACCCAGTGGGGCAGACCGAGCCAGAGTCGCAGGGGCGCATCCGCGGGAACGTACCAGGGGACCGAGGCGCCGAACAACAGCAGATACACACCCCAGATCCACGGCGGGAAGTGGCTCCCGCACGCCTGAGCGTCGTCTCGACCTGCCGTGGTGTCGTGGTCCGTCATCGCTGCGCACCTGTGCGCTGCCGGCGTGGTCCCGCGCCGAATCCCTTATCATAGGCGCGACCCGGGCCGTAGCGGCCCGCGGCGTTCCGGAGAGTACACGATGAAATGGTGGCATGTTGCCGGCCTGGTGGCGCCGCTGGTCCTCGGGGCGGCCGCGCCGGGGGCGGGTCAGACGACGTCGCTGGCCGGGGTGATTGACTTTCACGTCCACTCGGGTCCCGATTCCAGACCGCGGTCGGTCAGCGATCTCGAGATTGCACGTATCGCGAAACGCGCCGGCATGCGCGGACTGGTGTTCAAGAACCACTTCACGATGACGGCCGACCGCGCCTGGCTGGCTATGCAGGAGGTGGACGGCATCGAGATCTTCGGCGGTGTCGCGCTCAATCATGCGGTCGGCGGTCTGAATCCGGAGGCGGTGCGTCAGTTGGCGGCGTTCTCGGGCGGGCGAGGCAAGGTGGTCTGGTTGCCGACCTTCGATGCCGAGTTCTGGATGACGCGGGCGGGCGATCCGGGTGAGTTCGTACCGGTCCTGCGCGACGGCCGCCCCGACCCGAGTCTCGGGGAGATCTTCGACCTGATCGCCAGACACGATCTGGTGCTCGCGATGGGGCATTCCTCACCTGAGGAGGTGCTGATGCTCATTCCGGAGGCGCGGCGCCATGGCGTCGAGCACATCCTGGTGACCCATGGTCTGGGCCAGCAGCCGTCGGCCGCACAATTGGCCGAGATGGCCGCGCAGGGCGCCATCATCGAACTCGTGTGGCTGGCGGTCGGAAACGGCGAGTTCACGATGCCCGACTACGCGGACGCAATTCGGGCAGTCGGCGCCGAGAGCTTCCTGCTGTCCTCGGACCTTGGTCAGGAAATGAACCCGCTGCACACCGATGGCCTCGTGCGCTTCATCGACGGGCTGCGCGCCGAAGGCGTCAGCGACGCCGATATCGACACGATGATTCGTCACAATCCAGCCCGATTGCTGGGGCTGGACCCGTAGCAGCCCGTGGTGAAACCCCGCGTCGCACCGAGAATGGCGATGCGCCTGGCTGACAAGGCGCGACGAGGGAGCAAATTGGGGCATTTGTGACCGAGAAGCAACGCCGGCAGCCGGGATGCAGCGTGAAACCGCTGAATTCTGCGGGGAAGCGCAGAATTCAGCAGGGATCGAATGCAGCGGGGCTTTCACCACGGGCTGTTAGCCCGCGGCCCGCGTCCTGGCTCCGCCGTCGTCCAGTCGCCAATCAGTGCACGTCATACGAGCTGCCGGAGACGTCCGGGTCGGCGCGGGTCAAGTGTTCGCGCAGTTGCCGTTCGGCTGCCGCCCGCTCCGCCACCGTGGGTCCTGCGTCGAGCTCTTCTTCTTCCTCCCATTGCCGCCGCTGTTCCGCCCGGCGCCGGCGGTGGACGCCGATGGCGAACAACGCGAGCCCGGTAATCACCATCCACAGAAAGGCCGGTCCGGTCAGGAACGGGATCCACCGTCCCCACAGTTGCTGGCGACCCCAGAACCGGCGCACCGCGCTCGCCAGCGGTTCGCCGGTGGCTGCCTCGAAGGCTGCCTCGAACGGTTCGCCCCGGCCGATCCGGGTCAGCACACGCCCGGCGCTCGCTTGGCCGTACGTGCGCAGCAGATCGCGCACTAGCGCGCTGGACACGGCGTAGGCGCGCCGGTTCGCCGCCTGTCCCTCGCCGAACTGTCGTTCGAGGTCCTGCAGTGGCACATTGCCGTGCCTGATCAATGTCCACGCCAGGCGTGAACGGTCCCCGAGTCCGGCGGGACGTTCCGCCGCCAGCGCCAGGCCCTCGTTGAACCAGCGCGGGACTGGCCGTCCCTGGGCGGCGCGTGCGAACAGGATGTGCGCGATTTCGTGATGCAGCAGCGTCTCCAGCGAGTTGGACGGGTAGCCGCGAGCCCGTTCCGGAAACAGTACGACCATGTTGCGGGACGCATCCGCGAAGCCGGAGATCCAGGCCGGCGTGCCCCGGGCCAGGTCGGAGTTGCCGGCGACGAGGAGCACGTCGATCGGCGGCCCGGGACTGGACAGCCCGGAGAGGGCCATGGCCGTCGCCAGACGGGTGACAGGGAACTGTGCGACCTGTGCCGCGACGCGGTCCAGCGTGGCGGGCGCATCGATGCGCAGCGTGGGGAGGGGCGGCGTCTGGCCGGCGGCCGGACGGGGGCCGCCGGCGAGGATAACCGCGGCCAGCGCCGCGAGCAGGCGGCGCCGGCGGCTGGCCGCGCCCGGGTCGGGGGCCGCGTCTTGCAACGCACCTGCGCCCAATCCATGAGCAGTGGCCACCCACGGTCGAACCTCGGGTTTCCCCCCGGCGTCAGCAGTCATGACACACGTACTCGGACTCTATCAGACGTCAATCGGGAAGAAAGTGTTGGCGGCCGTCCACCGCGAATGAAAGCCTTCAGCGGCGGGTGACGACGCTGTCGAACGGCTTGCGCGCGATATCAGGCACCCGGGCGTCCTGGGCCGGGCGCCCCACCACCAGAATCAGGAACGGACGTTCGTTCGGCGGTCGGTTCAGGATGGCGTTCAGAAACCGCATCGGGCTCGGCGTGTGGGTGAGCGACGCCAGCCCGGACTGGTGCAAGGCGGTGATCAGCAGGCCGGTGGCGATGCCCACCGATTCCTGCACGTAGTAGTGCTTGCGTTTGGCGCCGTCGGCCTCCAGCCCCCAGGTCTGGGCGAAAATGACAATCAGGCAGGGCGCCGTTTCGAGGAACGGTTTGTGCTCGTCGGTGCCGAGCGGCTCCAGCGCGGCGAGCCAGTCGTCGGGCGCGCGCCCCCCGTAGAACGCCCGCTCCTCCGCTTCGGCGCCTTCACGGATCTGCCGCTTCGTCGCCGGATCGGTCACCACCACGAAGTGCCACGGCTGCTGATTGGCGCCGCTCGGGGCGCTGGTGGCCGCCCGCAGGCAGGCGTCAATGACCGCGTCGGGAATTGGCCGGTCTGAGAACTGCCGTATGCTGCGGCGCCGTCCGACCTCGGCGCTGAACCGTGTGGCCCGCTCCCGCATCTCGTCATCGTCGAGGGCGGGAAACCCTGTCAGCGGCACCAGCGAAGGCGGCATGCGTGGCACGCATGATAGCCGCTGCGACTACGGCCGTCCATCGCCAGGCGTCTTGAGGGCCTTCCGGCCGCGCCGTGATTTCTCGAAGCTGGCGGTGACGGTGGTCGTCAGGCCGCCACGCACCGAGAAATCTCCGACGACGGTCATGCGGCGCGGCGCGCAGGCGGAGACGAGGTCGGTCAGAATCTGATTGGTCACCTGCTCGTAGAAGATGCCGCGGTTGCGATAACCGACGAAATAGTACTTCAGCGCCTTGAGTTCGAGACAGCGAGCGTCCGGCACATACGTGATACGGATTTCACCGAAGTCCGGAAGCCCGGTCTTGGGGCACAGGGAGGTGAATTCCGGGCAGCGGATGACTATCTCGTAGTCGCGGGACGGCTCGGGGTTCGCAAACGTCTCGATCGGTTCGACGGACATGCCGGGATTATAGCCGGCGCCGTGTGCGGCGACCGGTCCGTCCGCGCCGCCGCGGCCGGCGCGGACGGACCGGTCGAGCCCTTGGAACGTGCGCCGATTGACACCATCAACCGTGCGCGCTAGGATACGGCGTCCTTTGATCCAGGGACGGTCCTGAGCCGCCGATTGCGCGTGGCGGACGTCAGGCGCTGCAGCCGCGCGCAGAATTCAAGGAGACATCGATGGCGGATGCCCGAAGGATGGGCAAGTCGGAGCTATTTGCGCATTTCGGTGACAAGTTCGACCTGAAGCGGGCGCTGGTACGTGATTTCTTCGACGAGCTTCAACAGTTGGCCGAGTACGAGTTGCAGCGCTCAGGCGAGTTCGTCTTGCCTGGCGTGGTCAAGCTCGTCAAGCAGGAGCGCCAGGCACGCACGGGACGCAATCCGGCAACCGGAGCACAGATCACGATCGCGGCCAAGACGGTCGTCAAGGCGCGTATCGCCAAGCAACTCCAGGACGCCGTCCTGTAGAACCAGGCTGGACGGCGTCCGCCGGCGCTCCAGCACGTCCGGTGACCGGTCTGCGGCTGGCGCGTGCCGGCACGGGTTTGCTCTCACTGCCTCACAACCGGACGGTGCGATGTTCTCCCGGCCGGTGCCGGCCGGGAGGCGTTGCGCTTGACGGAACCGCGGACGGAAGTCGCACGACGAGCGACATTTCCCGAAGCGTCACGATCAGATGCCAATCGACGTGCTGATGCCGCAACTCGGCGAATCGATCGCCGAGGGCACGATCGTGCGGTGGCTCAAGCAGGTGGGCGATGCGGTCGACCGCGATGAGCCGCTCTTTGAGATCTCGACCGACAAGGTCGATGCCGAGATCCCGTCGCCCGCGGCCGGTGTGCTGTCCCAGATCCGTGCGGACAGCGGAGCGATCGTGCCGGTCAATTCCGTGGTGGCGCAGATCGACGGCATGGAGGCGGTGGCGGCGGCCCCGCAGCCGGTAGAGACCGTTCCGCCGGCGCCGGATCCGACAGACGACAGGGAACGGAGTACGACACCGGCGCCGCCGATTGGGTCGCCGGTTCGCGGAGCGCGCCGCCTGTCACCGGTCGTGCGACGGCTCGCGGCCGAGCACGGCGTCGATCCGGCCGTGGTGGCGGGGACCGGCGAGGGGGGCCGCGTGACGAAGGCCGACATCCTGGCCTACGTGGCCGGTCAGGGGTCCGCTGGCGGCACGCTCGCGGCGGCCGGCCCAAGCGGGACCGAGGCGCTCGCGACCCGAGTCGAGCCGATGAGCGTCATGCGGCGTCAGATCGCCGAGCACATGGTCGCAAGCCGGCGGACCGCGGCGCACGTCCATACGGTCTTCGATGTCGACTTCTCACACGTGACCGGGTTGCGGGCTGCGTCCGCCGGCGCCGAGCCGGCGCCCGGGTATCTGGCGTACGTCGCGCGGGCAGTCTGTCACGCCTTGTTGTCGATGCCGGTCATCAACGCGTCGTTGCGATCTGACGACGTTCTCTATCACGACCACGTCAACCTCGGGGTGGCGGTGGCGCTCGACCGGGGGCTGATCGTGCCCGTGATCAAGGGGGCTCACCGACTGAGCGTCGAACAACTCGACTCCGCCGTCAGCGGCCTGGCGACCCGAGCCAGGGCGAAACAGCTTGCGCCGGACGAGGTCAAGGGCGGTACGTTCACCATCACGAACCCCGGCAGTTTCGGTTCGGTTCTCGGTCTGCCGATCATCAATCAGCCCCAGACCGCGATCCTGTGCCTGGGCGCGGTCGAACAGCGTCCCGTCGTCGTCGACGGCGCCGTCGTGGCGCGCTGGCGCGCCTATCTCACGCTGGGCTTCGACCACCGGTTGATCGACGGCGCGGTGGCCGACCGGTTCCTCGCGACGGTCCGCGACACGATCGAGCATTATCCTGGCGCGGCCGGCGCGGTCTGATCGATTCCATACGGCTGCCATAGTGACCACGGTGCTCAACCGGCTGCAGACGGGCAGGTCGGCCGAGGTGGAGCGGCCCTTGCTGCAGGTGCGGTCGCTCGGCGTGGTGGCCTACCGCACGGCGTTGGAAATGCAGCAGCATCTGGTCGCCGACCGGCAGCGGGGAAGCGTGCCGGACCAGTTGCTGTTGCTCGAACACCCGCCCGTGATCACCGTGGGGGTGGCGGGCAGGCGGCGCCCGGAGCATGTGCTGGCGTCGCGGGCCGAGCTGCGCCGTCGAGGCATCGAGTGTCACGACGTTCAGCGCGGGGGAGATGTGACCTATCACGGCCCCGGACAGCTTGTCGGCTACCCGGTGGTCAACCTGAAGCCGGACCGCTGCGACGTGCACCGCTACGTTCGTGATCTCGAAGAGGTGCTCATCAGGGCGGCGGCGGTGTTCGGCGTCGAGGCCGGCCGTGTCGACGGACTGACCGGGGTCTGGGTCGGCGGCGACAAGCTCGCGGCGATCGGCGTGCGCCTGTCGCGGTGGGTGACGAGCCATGGGTTTGCGTTCAACGTGTCGGCGAATCTCGACCACTTTCGTCTCATTGTGCCGTGCGGTCTGGAAGGGCGTGGGGTGACCTCGCTGCAGCGCCTGTTGGGCGCGGCGCCGGCCAGGCCGGCGGTCGAGGCGGTCGTGGCCTCCACGTTCGCCGAGGTGTTCGGCCGTCGAGTGTCCTCCGCCGGCTGACCTGGTGCTCACGCCCGGCGTGTCAACGCGTTCTCGAGGCGGGTTTGTTCGAGACGGTTCAGACGCGGCGTATCCACGGTGTCGACGCCGTGCAGGTCGACCGTGACCCCCAGCGACTGGGCACCGGCGTTTCGGCGCCGTTGATCGACGACGAAACAGGCGAAACGGCGTCGCGACCCGCCAGTTACCAACGCGTTGACCACCTGCACGGCGGCCGACGACAGCGCGTAGGGCCCCGGTGGCCAGAGTTGCCGAAGCTGCCGCTGCAATCGCGCGACCTGCGCGGGAGTCAGCCGGTCTTCCAACGGATAGCCGTCGATGGAGGCGCCGCTCCAGGCAACGACAGGGTGTACCGGTGGGACGCCCAGCAGATTGACGGACACGGCCGCGGGCGAGGTGTCCGCGGTCAGGGCGATCAGCGCTCGGAGCCCCGAGACCAGCGCCGCCGGGGCCGTGCCGAGAATCTGTCGGGGGTCGATGCCGAGCTCCATGACACCGCGTTCCACTACCTCGCCCTGCGATGCCCCGGCGCACACGATCGGCGCCCGCGGGGCGAGCCGCGCCACCTGATCGAGCACGCCGAGCGCCGCGTCGCCCTGCCATTCCTCAGCCGGAGCGTCGGCCGGTCCGGTCAGGACGACGGCGGCGGCGCCGATCACCGCGTCAAGTTGCCCGGCGGCGGTCACACAGGTGTCGAAACACTCCACGGGGCCCGCCTGGCTGATGTCCAGCGCCTTGCCGCTCGCGATGCCGTGAGCGGTGTCGATCAGACGGATGTCCGCGACGCGGGCGTGTCCGGCCAGCGTATGCGCCAAGGCACCGCCCAGATCGCCGGCGCCGAGGATGGCGACTACGGACATGTGCTTGAATTCCAGTGGGTGGTCCGGTGTGTCATGGCGTGCAGTGCCGCGGCCGGCTTGCCAGCCGGCCGCGCCGGTTCATAAGATAGCAGCCCCACACGCTGGTGGCCGGGCCGGGTCTCCGGCGAACGGTGGGGGCTTCGCCGCCGGGGCGGGTCGATGCGCCGTGGAGGGCGCGCGGGACGATGACCGAGACATTGTGGCTCGCAGGACGCACGGCGGTCGTGACCGGTGGTTCGCGGGGGATCGGGCTCGCGACCGCGGTCGCGCTCCGCGCAGCGGGCGCCAGCGTCCTGATCTGCGGGCGATCGGCGGACGCCCTCTCGGCAGCGGCCCGTGTGCTCGCCGGGGCCGGGCCGGGCGGGCAGGGACGGGTCGAGACCCTCGCGGTGGACGTGCGCGATGCAGGGCAGTCCGAGCGTCTCGTGCAGACCGCCGTGGATCGATTCGGCGGACTGGATATCCTCGTCAACAACGCCGGGGTCGGACGATTCGCCCCGCTCGCCGAGCTGACCACCGAACAGTGGCGGGATACCATCGAGACCAATCTGTGCGGCGTGTTCTACTGCTGTCGGGCGGCGGTCCCGGTCATGCGGGCGCGCGGACAGGGCTGGATCGTCAACGTCAGCAGTCTGGCCGGCAAGCACCCGTTCGCCGGCGGCGCTGCCTACTGCGCCTCCAAGGCCGGCCTCAACGCGCTGACGGAGTGCCTGATGCAAGAGGTGCGGCATGACGGGATTCGGGTGAGTTGCATTCTGCCCGGTTCAGTCGACACCAGGTTCGCCGGCAACGTCCCTTCCGCCGAGGCCGGATGGAAGCTCTCGGGCGCAGACATCGCCCAGGCGCTGGTCGATCTGTTGCGCCACCCTGCCCGCAGTCTGCCGAGCCGGGTCGAGATCCGGCCCGCGGCGCCGCGGAAGTAGAGGTCGGCGCCGCGCAGGCACACGTGGAGCGGCGGCTGGCGCCGTCCGGCGCGGTCACGACGCCCGCGTCCCGCCCCTCGCCGTCATTCGGTCGACACGGTGAACTCGATACGGCCGGCCCGCAGTCGGTCACCTGCCTTCAGGATGCCCCGTTCGACCGGCTGGTCATTGATGAAGGTTCCGTTCCTGCTGCCCAGGTTTTCGACCATGAGTTCGCCGTCCGACACAAGCAGGCGGCAGTGCCGGCGTGACACGACGGCGGCCTCGATCATGAAATCGGCGCGCGGGTCCCGTCCGAGGATGCGTTCCAGGCGGCCCGTCATTCGAAACGTGTAGGGGCCTCCTTCCGCATCGTCGGCCGATCGGAGAATCCACAGATCCACGGGCTGCTACGGCTTCCTTTCGAGCCAGGCGGTCAAGGCGCTGGCGACCGAGGCGCTGATCGCGGGTTGCGAGACGGTCTCCGGCGTCGAGGGGGCCGCCGGATTGGTCTCGATCAGCAGGTGGTCGACCCCCTCGACCGTCACCACGTCCACGGTGGCCTCGCGCCGCCGCCGCCCACCGGCCTCGGCGAGCCGCTGCGCGTGGTGCGCGCCCACCTCGGTGTCGCTACCGCCGCGCAGGATCAGCAGCGGTTGTCTGGTGCGGCGCAGGGTGTCGGCGGCGTCGAAGTCGAGGAAACTGTGGAACCAGGGGGTGTCGGCCTGTCGGCGCATCTGTTCCGGCACCCCGTCCCACGAACCGTCGCCGAGCACGGCAGCATTGATCTGCCGCTGCAAGGCGATCTTGTCGGCGCGTTCCGCCTCGCCCGCGCCGAGTCGATCCAGTTCCTGGAGCTGTTGTTCCATCACCAGTTCGTCGCCGGTGCCGCCGGTGGTGCCGACCAGCACGAGGTAGTCGGCGCGGCGTTCCCTGCGGGCGACGACCATTGCGACCCACCCGCCGTCGGCGTACCCCACCAGGGTGATGAGATCGCGGTCGACATCCTCGCGCCGGTCGAGATAACGCACCAGCGCTCTGGCGTCCTCGGCGTGCGTCTGGATGGACGCCGACTCGCTGCGTCCGCCGCTCTGTCCGGTGCCCCGCTTGTCGTATCGCACCGTCAGGTAGCCGGCATCGGCGAGCGCGCTGGCAAGCTGTCCGAGCACCGGCACCCCCGCCACGGTGCCATCCCGGTCGGTGGAGGCCGAGCCGGGCACCAGCAGGACCGCCGGCCAGCCGGTGTCCGGCCGCGCCCGATCGACCGGGACGGTGACTGTCGCCGACAGCGAGAATCCTTCCGATTCGACCCGTGCGTCCTCATCGCCGGCGTGCGTGACCCCCCGCACCTGAGCGGCCACCGACACAATGTCGCTGCGGACCACGTCGAATCCGACATGGGGAATAGACACGCGCAGCAGCCGCTGTCGTGCATCGATCCAGATCTCGGTCAACAGCGGCGGGCCGGCGCTCAGCAACGAAATCTGGTGCACGCGGGCGTCGATCACGGCGGAGGGGGTGTCGATCTGCCGGGTCAGCACCTGATCGAGCCGCGCGCGCGCCAGCGCCTGCGGGGGCACGAAGACCGTGAACTCGCCGCCGGTCTCGACGGTGGCCAGACGCGCGGCGACCGCCTCGTAGGCGCCAAAGAAGTATTCCGGCAGCACCACCGCGTCTCCGGTCTGCGCAGCGGCCGCGTCGAACGTCGTGTCGACGGCCAGCGTCGAGCCGCCGCGCGTGCCGTCGATCGTGAGCGCGCGCGCAGACCACCGTTCGTCGTACTCGATCTCGAACAGTCTGTTCTGCAAGTCGACCGGCTGCGACAGATTGCCGCGCGATCGGATGGTCCAGCCGTTGGCCGTGCGGGCGACCTCTACCTGCTCGAACCCGATCAAGACCGACCGGAGGAACACGTTGAAGGCGGCTCTGCCCGGTTCCGGGAGGGCGGGCTGCGCGGCGGCCCGCGGCCCTGTCAGCAGAAACGCGGCAAGAGCAAGAGTACAATACGCGGAGACGCGCATTCCGCTGAGCATACCACTTGCCCACTACCGAAGCCTATCTTGCCGCCCGGCGCGGTGCCGCCTTCATCGACCTGTCAGCGCGGGGCACGCTCCTGATCACGGGGGACGATCGCGCCTCCTATCTCCAGGGGCTGCTCACCAACGACGTGGTCGGGGTGCCGGCGGGAGAGGGCTGCTATGCCGCCTATCTGACGCCGCAAGGTCGGATGACGGCCGACATGTCGGTACTCAATCTGGGGCAGGAACTGCTTCTCGACCTGCATCCGAGCGTTGCGGGGATGATTGCGGAACGATTGCGCGAGTTCATCTTCACCGAGGATGTCGCGGTCGAGGACCTCACGTCGCGGTGGTCCGCGGTGGGTGTGCATGGTCCGCAGGCGGCCGGCGTCGTGGCCTCCGTCATCGAGTCGACAGTGACCGATGGACCGCACGGCTTCCACGATCTGGCTGGCCGTCCGGAGTATCACCATCGGGCCGGCCGGTTCGATGGTGAGCCCGTCGTCGTAGCGCGCAGCGACGAGATCGGTGAGCGCGGTTTCGTGCTGTATCTGACCACCGACGCTGGCTCGGGGTTGCGCCGTGCGCTGGCCGTGGCGGGCGCCGCCGAACTCGATTCGGCGACATGCGACCTGTTGCGCGTCGAAGCGGGCCGTCCGGCGTTTCCCGCCGACCTGGACCGCGACACGATTCCCCTGGAGGCCGGCATCGAGGATCGTGCGATCAGCATGACCAAGGGCTGTTACATCGGTCAGGAAGTGATCGTCAGGATTCTGCATCGCGGCAAGGGCCGCGTGGCGCGGCGGCTTGTCGGACTGTGCTTCGAGCCGGACAGTGCGCCGCCGCGGGTCGGGGCGGTGCTGGCCGGCGGTGACGGCCAGAGCGCCGGCGCCGTGACCAGTGCGGGGTGGTCGCCGGCGCTCAGCCGCGCGATCGCGCTGGGATACGTCAAGCGCGAGCTGGCGGCGCCAGGCACCAGGGTTGTCGCCGCCGACGGCGAGCGCCGGCTGCCGGCGGTCGTCACGGAACGTCCCTTCCTGGCCGGTTCGGCATCCGGCGCCGCGGACCCGCGCTGACCCTCGCGTCAGTCCCGCGCCAGTCGTTGGATGAGCTCGCGATCCGCCGCCGGGAACCGTAGCGTGGCAAGTTCCGTCTTCGGTATCCAGCGCATGCGCTGACCCAGCAGCGGTGTTGGCGTGCCGCTGATCGCGCACCGATAGAAGTGCAGATCGACCGTGCGGTCCGGATAGCGGAACGTGGTCGCGAGCAGTTCTTCGCCGATCTGCACCCCAACGTCCAGCTCTTCCCGCATCTCCCGTTCGAGACACTGCTGGTGGCTTTCGCCGGCTTCCGCCTTGCCGCCGGGGAACTCCCAGTGGCCAGCCAGATGCGTGCCGGCAGGGCGCTCGGTGACGAGGACACGGCGCGCGTGTTCGACGACGGCGGCGACGACCACGATGCGCGGCGGTTGCCGGTCAGGGGCGGGGCGGCCGGCGGTGCTGGGTGCGGATGGCACGGTGAGCGCGGCTGCCGTAGCCGATGTCCTCGAGACGGCGTCGAGACGGTATGGCGCGGCGCCGGTCGCCCGCCGACGTCGAGCGCTGTGCGGCACGGGTCACTATAATCGACGTGTGAAGATTTACACCCGGACCGGCGACGCTGGAGACACCGGCCTGCTTGACGGCAGCCGCGTGTCCAAGGCGGCCCCGCGCGTGGAGGCCTACGGCGACGTGGATGAACTCAACGCGTGTCTGGGTCTGGTGCTGAGCGCCGGTGTGGATTCCGACGTGGCGGACATGCTGGGTCGCATTCAAGGACACCTGTTCGCGCTCGGGGCTGCGCTGGCCGATCCGGTCCGCCGCGCGAGCCGGCACCCGAAAGCGGCGGTCGGCGACGCCGACGTCGTGCGTCTCGAGGCGTGGATTGACACCCTGGAGGGCGAGCTGGCGCCGTTGCGGAAGTTCATCCTGCCCGGCGGTCAGCCGGCTGCCGCCGCGGCGCATCTGGCGCGGGCCGTGTGCCGCCGGGCCGAACGGCGGATGGCGGCGCTCGAACTTGATGCGGTCGGGTCCATCCCGTTCGCGTACGTGAACCGGTTGTCCGATCTGCTGTTCGTGCTGGCGCGCGTGCTGAACGCCCGCGCCGGCGTCAGCGAGCAGGAGTGGTAACGTGCCCGCCCGCCGCCGCGGGGCTGCCGGCCTCGCCGTCGCGGCGTTCCATGTCGGCGCGGACCGCGTCGAAGACCCGCCGCGCCAGCTCCTGGGAGACCCGTTCGCGGATACTGCCGCACGCCACGAACGTATCGTCGGTGTCGGTGCGAATCAGGACGTCCCAGCGGTCGTGCGCGATACCCTCCGGGCGGTCTATGAACGAGCCCGAGTCGCCGGGGTCGTCAGACGGATGCCGTCGGGCGTGGCAGGAGGTCAGCGGCGTGCCGTTGATCAGCACTCTGACAAGCCGGATACGCGCCTTCGCGATCGCCGTCTCCTGCCAGTAGAAGTGCTCGTCGTCGGCGGTGAACAGCGACAGGCCGTCTCTATGGGGAATCTCGGCCAACATCGTCCGACCCGCCGCGTCCAACTCCCGCCGTTCCCGATCGCGGTCGCGCCGGTGATACCGCAGCGTCGACACGAGGCCCAGAGCGAACAGAAACAGACCCAGCGCGATGAGTCCGGCGATGAGGTCGCGCATCGTTCGATACTACCAGCACCGGCGGCTGGTTCCCGATGCGGGCCGAAGACGCCGGAGCGGTGGCATGGCCGCCCGTGGTGTCACCGGGCGCGGCGCCGAGCACGGCGCAACGCCGGTCGCAGGCCAGGGAGCGTTCCCCACGGGCTGATACACTGCGCGCGATGCCGTGAATCGACGGGCATCCTGAGCGAGCGGGCGATACAATCACGCTCGGAATCTGATTGCCGTGTCATCGACAGACGAGGAGCTGGCCTCGGCCTACGACGCATGCAGCCGGCTGGCGCGCGCCCACTACGAGAACTTTCCGGTTGCCTCGTGGCTGTTGCCGCGGCCGATGCGGCCGCATGTCGCAGCGGTCTACGCATTCGCCAGAATCGCCGATGATTTCGCCGACGAAGGCGTGGCGGCGCCAGATGAGCGCCTGCAGCGCCTCGACGCCTGGGGGGCGTGCCTGCATGACAGTCTCGCCGGCGGGTGGCGCGCGGGGCGTCGGCCGCGCGAGCCGGCGCCGAGCGTGTCTGTTGTCGCCGCCGTCGACCAGCGCGCCCTGTTTCTGGCGCTGTCCAACACGATCAAGACCTGCCGTCTACCAGTGGCGCTGTTCGACGACCTCCTGAGCGCCTTCAGGCAGGACGTGCACACGCGGCGGTACGAGAGCTGGGACCAGCTTCTGGACTACTGCCGCCGGTCGGCCAACCCGGTCGGGCGGCTGGTGTTGCGGATCGCGGGACATCGGGATGCGGCGTTGGACCGGTCATCCGACTGTCTCTGCACAGCACTGCAGCTCACCAATTTCTGGCAGGACTTCGCCCGCGATTACGGGGCGGGGCGCATCTATCTTCCGGCCGAGGATTGCGCTGCGGCCGGGGCGAGCGAAGCGGACCTGCAGGCCGGACGGTTGACCCCTGCCTGGCGGGCGGCGCTCGGATGGGCGGGCCGGCGCACCAGAGAGCTGTTCGCGTGCGGCCGTGGTGTGTGCGACGGGGTGGAGGGACGGCTCGCGTTGGAGCTTCGTCTGACGTGGCACGGCGGACTGCGGATTCTGGAGCGGATCGAGCAGAGTGGGTACGATGTCTTCGCGGCGCGTCCGGTGCTCGGACCGCGGGACGGCCTGGTGTCGCTCTGGAGGACCCTGGTCTGGCGGCGCCGCTAGAGTCTGCGCCGTAGAAGATTGCGAAAGCGAAAATTCGATATCGCCATGGATTTCTTCACGCATTTGAGGAGCATAGCGGCACTATGTGACGAAAAGGCGTGGTGAAAGCCATGAGTGAGAGCGGATTTGCAGCCGTAATCTTTCTGCGGCGCAGGCTCCTAGCCGGTTCCGGGGACGCGTCGAGGCATGGCTCGCGATACCAACTTCTACTACTCGTTTCTGGTGCTGCCGGCAGAGAAACGGCGGGCGATCGTCGCGGTCTGGGATTTCTGCCGCGCGGTCGACGACGCGGTCGACCGTCCCGAGAGCAACCAGCCCGGAGCGTCGCCGGCCGAAGAGCTGGCACGCTGGCGGCAGGAACTGGCGGCCTGTTACGGTGAGCGGCGCCCGACCACGGCGCAGGGACGCGGCCTGCAGCCGTACGTCGACCGGTTCCAGTTGCCGCGGCGCCCGTTCGAGGATCTGATCGACGGTGTCGAGATGGATACCGTGTCGCGGCGCTACCGAACCTTCGACGACCTGCACCAGTACTGCCTGCGAGTCGCCTCGGCGGTCGGCCTGCTGTGCATCGAGATCTTCGGCTATCGCGATCCGGCCACGCGCGCCTATGCGAATGCACTCGGTGTCGCGCTGCAACTGACCAACATCATCCGCGATCTTCCCGGCGATCTGCGCGAGGGCCGGTTGTATCTGCCGACTGCCGATCTCGAGCGCTTCGGGTGCACCGAGGACGATCTGCGCCGGGGGCGCTCCGCCCGGGTGACGGCGCTGCTGCGCTACGAGTGTGATCGGGCGCGGTCGTTCTACCAACAGGCCGATTCGACCCTGCCGGCGGTCGATCGGCGGCGGATGGTGGCGGCCGAGATCATGGGAGGCATCTACTTCGCGATTCTTCGGCGTATCGAGCGGCGCGGGTATGACGTCTTCTCGGAGGTCGTCCGCGTGCCGCGTCCGCGCCGCGCGCTGATCGCGGGCGCAATCTGGTTGAGAACGATGGCGGGCGTGAGAGCGGCGCAGCGGGGATCGGAGGCCGGCCGGCGCCCGGGAGGCTCGGCGCCCGATGGCCGGGACGGCGGTGGATGAACGTGCGGCGGACCCCTGACGTCGTGGTCATCGGCGCCGGTTTCGCCGGACTCAGCGCCGCCGCGGCGCTGGCCGATGAAGGCCTGCGCGTCACGGTGATAGAGGCGGCCGGGCGTCTTGGCGGGCGCGCCGCGTCGTTTCGGGACGGCGTCACCGGCGAACTGGTCGACAACGGCCAGCATGTGCTGTTCGGCTGTTACCGGGAGACGCGTCGCTTTCTCGCACGTATCGGGGCCGCCGGCCGCCTGCGCGTGCAGCCTCAGCTCGACGTCACGTCGATCGATCCGGCCGGGCGCCTGACTCGTATGGTCTGCCCTCCGCTGCGCCCGCCGTTGAATCTGATTGCCGGACTGCTCGAATGGGATGCGCTGTCGGCGCGCGATCGGTTCGCCGTGTTCAGGCTGGCCGCGCCGCTGCGGCTGGCGCGCCGCGAGTTGCGCGGGGCCGCGGGGGTTCGGGCGTCCTCCCCCGGCGAGACGGTGACGGGCTGGCTGATCAGACACGGGCAGACCCGCCGGCTGCGCCAGATGCTCTGGAATCCGCTGGCGCTGGCGGCGCTGAACCAGCAACCGGACATCGCGGCCGCCCCCACCTTCGTACGGGTGCTGGCGCTGATGAGCGGGACGCATCCGTCCGATTCAGGCGTGGCGCTGCCCACCCGGCCGCTCGACGAGTTCTACGCCGCACCGGCGCGGGACTTCATCGTGGCCCGTGGCGGCGAGGTGCGGATGGGCGTGGCCGCGCGGGTGCACGCGGACGATGGCGGCGTGCGCGCGGTGCGGGCCGGCTCTGATTGCTGGCAGCCGCCGGTGGTCATCGCGGCGGTGCCCTGGTTCGCCCTGACCGCGCTTTTCGCGCCGCGGCCTCCGGCCTGCCTGGCGCCGCTCTGCCGCGCCGCCGGCCAGATGTCGGCGTCGCCAATCGTGACGGTCAACCTGTGGTTCGATCGCCCCGTGCTCGACCAGCCGTTTGTCGGATTGCCGGGCCGGACGATGCAATGGATCTTCGACAAGCGACAGGTGTTCGGTGCGCCGGCGGCCCACGTGTCGCTGGTATCGAGCGGCGCGGCAGACAGCGTCCAGGCCACGAACGGCGCTCTGATCGAGCTGGCCGCCGGCGAGGTCAGGGCGGCGCTGCCGGCGGCGCGCAGCGCGGACGTGACCCGCGCCACGGTGGTTCGCGAGCCGCGGGCCACATTCTCGCTCGAGCGCGGCCAGCCCGGGCGCCCTGCGACCTGCACGGCGTTGCCCGGATTCATACTGGCGGGCGACTGGATCGATACCGGTCTACCGGCTACGATCGAGAGCGCTGTTGTCAGCGGGCACGCCGCCGCCGGGGCCGCCAGGGCGCTGGCGGCACGCTGAGCGGTCCAAGCATCGGCCGGAAGAGGTCGCCACCCAGCATGCAGTCGGTCATCGTGCACTACCAGGAGATTGCGCTCAAGGGTCGCAATCGGCCGTGGTTCGTCGAGCGCCTGGTGAACAACATCCGGGCGGCGACCGCCGATCTCGGGGTCACGCGCGTCAAAGCGCTGATGGGGCGCATCGAACTGCAGCACGAGTCCAGCGACGACTGGACTAGTCTGCGCGACCGGCTGTCGCGCCTGCCCGGGATCGCCAACTTCTCGAAGGCGGTCAAGACCCGCTGCGACCTCGACGCGATCGCCGACACCGTCCTTGGTGAACTGGCCGGTATGCGGGTGGACAGCTTCCGGGTGCGGGCGCAGCGGGCCGACAAACGGTTCCCCGTGACGTCACCCGAGATCGAGCGAGCCGTGGGTGGCCGCATTCGGGAGGCGACGGGGTGGCGTGTCGATCTCGTACGCCCCGAGTTGACGGTGCGGGTGGAGACGCTGAGCGGCGAGGCGTTCTGCTATCTCCGGAAAGAGCCTGGCGCCGGCGGCCTGCCCAGCGGCGTAAGCGGGCGCGTGGCCTGTCTGCTGTCGGGCGGCATCGATTCGCCGGTAGCGGCGTATCGCATGATCAAGCGCGGCTGCCGCGTGCGGTTGATCCACTTTCACAGCTATCCCATCCTGTCCCGTACGTCACAGGACAAGGTGGCCGAGGTGGCCGGTCTGCTGACCCGCTATCAGCTCGAGACCCGGCTCTATCTGGTGGCGTTCGGAGAGATCCAGCGGCAGGTGGTGCTCTCCGCGCCACCGCCGCTACGGGTGGTGATCTACCGCCGGCTGATGCTGCGCATCGCCGAGCGTCTCGCGCACGCCAGCGGCGCGGCGGCGCTCGTGACCGGGGACGCGCTGGGGCAGGTCGCCTCCCAGACGTTGGAGAACATGGCGGTCATCGACGAGGCGGCGACCATGCCTGTGCTGCGGCCGCTGGTCGGGTTGGACAAGGACGAAATCGTACTGGAGGCGCGCCGGCTCGGGACCTATGAGGTGTCGATCATTCCGGACGACGACTGCTGCACGCTGTTCACACCGCGGCACCCCGCAACCAGGGCGCGCCCTCGCCAGGTCGCTGCGGCAGAGGCGGCGCTGCAGATCGAGGAAATCGTCGAGCGGGCCGTGACCGGCGCCGAACGCCGCGACCTGCGGTTTCCCACCCCCGCCGCCGAGCCGGCTGCGCACTATCGGCAGTGCGGATACAGCACGCCGGCGTAGTAGTCGCGCAACGCGTCGCGCGTGCTGCGAAACGCCAGTTCGTCCCAGGGAATCTGCCGCTCGCTGAAGGCGCCGATCTCGAGGCTTTCGTCGTCATGGCGCAGCACGCCCGTTGTCGCCGTCGCGGCGTACACGATGATGACCGGCGGGCGTCCCGGGTAGGAGTAGATGCTGACCAGTCCGTCGAGCCGGATGTCGATGCCCGCTTCCTCGCGCGCCTCCCTGACCGCCGCGACGCTGACCACTTCGCCGCGATCGACGTATCCGCCCGGAAAGACCCAGAGTCCGTATCCGGGTTCGATCGCCCGGCGCACCAGGACGATGCGCTTGTCCGGCATGGCGATGATGGTGCCGACCGCGACCTTGGGGTCGAGATACAGGACATGTCCGCACCCGGTGCAGACCAGGCGCTCCGGGTCGCCCGTCTTCAGCAGCCTGGATTCGAGCGGGTGGCCGCAGGCCGGACAATAGCGGTAACCGCCGCCATGATCGTGAAAATGCATGAGTCCGGGGGGCGGTCGATGGCCGCCATCGCGACCCTCACGGGCGGGTCCGGTGCGGTGACGCTACCGTATAATCCCGGTTCATGTCCATCCTGAAGATCGCGCGCATGGGGCATCCCGTGTTGCGAATGCGTGCCCGCCCGCTGGACGCCGGCGAGATCGCGACGCCGCGCATTCAGCGGCTCATCGACGACATGTTCGAGACCATGCAGGACAGCCAGGGGATCGGTCTGGCCGGCCCGCAGGTCCATGAGAGTATCCGGCTGTTCGTGGCCGGCGTCGACGACGAGGACGGGACGATGCCGCCCGTCGTGATCATCAACCCGGAGGTGACTCCGGTCGGGTCGGCGGTCGCTGAGGACTGGGAGGGCTGCCTCAGTATTCCCGACATCCGGGGGCGCGTATCGCGGGCGGTTGACATCCGGGTCCGCGCGTTCGATCGTCACGGCCGGTCGATCTCGATGACCGCCAACGGTTTTCCCGCGCGGGTCATCCAGCACGAGACCGATCATCTCGACGGTGTCCTGTTCTTCGACCGGATGACGTCGTTCCAGAGTCTGACGTTTCTCGAGGAGTATTCGAGGTACTGGTCGAAGGAAGGCGGGTAGCGACCGGGCCGCCGCCGCGCGCGGCGCAACCGCGGCGCGACGCGCCGTCAGTCTCCGGTCTGATCCTGCCGCCGCCGTTCGGTGCTGCGCTCGGCGTCGAGGCGTTCAAGTTCGACCTCCGAGTGGTCGGCGAACGACATGGCGTCGGCGATGGCCCGATGGCCCGCCTGTTCGGCGATCAGCCGGTGCATCCGCTGGCATATCCGGCGATACGCCGGATGCCCCTGCGGGGTCGTCCGCAGCTCGATCACGTGCATCGCCTCGCGTGCGGTCATCTGCATCCGGTAACGGATGCGGTAAGCCATCGCGACGGCGTATTGCGCCAGCGTCGGCGACTCGGCGCACAGCGCGTCGTAGAGGATCCGGATGCGATCCATGACTCGCCGCCAGTCTCCGTCCGCCCCGATCGCTTCAATGGCGGCCGGTTCGGTGTAGCCGTAGTCGGCCGACAGTTCCTGCCACTCGATCGTCAGCAACCGGTGCCGCTGCAGATCGCGGAACGCGCCGTAGTCGCTGAGCAGATCGAAATTGTAGCTGGTGCGCTCGAACGCTCGTCCGGGCCGATGGCGGCGGTTGCCGCGGTCACCCACGTAGGCTCGCAGCACGGCGGCCCGGTCGTCCGTGCCCATCCGCCGCGCGACCTCGAGCAACTGGCGATCGGGCAGGCGTGATGTCTCATAGAGCGCCGACGCCACCACCTTTGCTTCTCCATCAGGGTCGAACTCGGTGAGCTCGACCTCCGGACACGGCTCTTCCTCGATCTGGTCGAGCAGCCGCCCGGCGATTTGCGCGGTCTCGCGCCGCGAATCGGCCAGATACCGGCTCCACCGCACGCCCCGGTCTTGCAGATCGACCCGCGTCAGAAACGCGGGGATGACCTGCCGCAACTCGGTGAGCATCAGCGCCGCGAAGTGCCGCGTCTCTTCGAGCGGGTGCGCCCGCATCCGCAGCAGCAACTGCTCGAAGGCCTGGCCGCTGCCGAAGATGCCGACATTGGAACGGGTGGCGGCCGGCAGCAGACCACGCAGCGTATCAAGCGCCTTGGCCCGGATCGCCGCGTGGTGGACGGCGTCCGAGTCGCCGGCCGCCTGCGGGTAGCGGTCGCGGTAAAACGCCTGTGCCGGTCCGAACCACTTGCTGTAGGTCTCGAACGCGTCGTCCAGGGTCGCGACATAGAGGTCCCGTAAGCGGTGCCCGTCGAGCTCGGGCGGTGTCAGATACTTCCAGCGGCCCGCCACCTGGCCCGTGTAAGGCACGTAGCGGGTGGACTGCTCGAGATACGCCATGAGCCGCCCGCGTTCGAGCACCTTTGTGAGGACGTTCGATACCCCCTCGCAGGCGATGTGCGCCCCGCCGAGCTGGGCCACCGAATCGTCCCCGTATTCGCCCAATACACGCTGGTACAGACGTTCGGCGCGCGTCACGCCGACCGCGGCGCCGCTCCCGCTATTGGCTGGGATCGTGTCCAGAAACTCGTCGAGAAACAGCCGCCGCACGGACTTTTGCGACCGGGAGTACCGCGCGAACAAAGCGCCCTTGACCACTTCCGGTAGATTCCGCAGCGCGAAGACCGGCCGGTCGAGGTTCGTGAAATACGGCCTCAGGGCGCGCCGCTCATCCGGCATGAACGGTTCGGCGGTTTCATCAGGCGCGCGCAGCTTGGTGAGTTGTTTCGAAGTCAATTCCAGACCATCCGGATTTCTCTGGTGCGACCGTATCAGAACCGGAACAGCCGGTTGAACTTGATCACGAACGCCCGGTTCCTCAAACCGGTGTACCGCCGCAGTTCGGTATCGCGATCCTCGTTGAAGACCATGAAGAACTCGCTGCCGGGTTGGTACTCCCAGCGGAACCGCACGTTTGCCGACGCCACCCCGAGGCTTGAATTGTACTGGACGAGCGCGCTGGTGAACATCAACGGCGTCATTGTGTAGGTGACGCGCGTGCCGATCAGGTTTGTGGTGAACGACCCTTCCGCCAGATCGACCCAGTTGATCGAGTATGTCGGCTCGATCGAGAACTGGTTGGTGACGCTTGTGCGCCCGCGCGCGACGGTCAGCGACGTCTTGCGCCCGCTGTAGAACGTGCCGTGCTCGGCCTGGATGTTGCCGGACCAGCGCCGCTGCTGCCCGAGGTTGTAGCCGAGGTGGGCGCTGGCGAAGCCGTAGCCGGCAACGGGCAGCACCACGCCTGGCGCGATCGGGAACGGTTCGGACGGGAAATCGTATGTCCGCTTTCGGGGTTGAAGTCTTCACCCACCAGGAGATGCTCGAGCTGCACGCCGTAGCGGTCGCCCGCGTAGTCGAGGTGTCCCCGGTAGCTCGTGTCGTTGCCAGTCCGGTCGCCGGTCCGCGTGCGCGCCCAGTGGGTGTTGATGGTCAGATCGTCGTAGAAGCCGAGGACGCCGTCGACCCCTGTGTGACACCGAACTTGCCGTCGATACCCACATCGCGCCCGACACGGTTCGAGATCGGCGGCGTGGAGACGGTGCTGGTCGTCAGGTCCGCGATGACGTACGGCTTGACCTCGAAGAGCCGCGACGCGGGCGGGGCGTCAATTCCGACCAGCGTGGCGGCCAGCGACGCCCGGAAATGACCGCGCAGTCCCTGCGCCGCCGAGAGTGGCGTCAGGTAGGACGACTCGTTCTTCCAGCGGTTGACCCGCCGGGCCTGAAAGCCCCACACCTGGGGACCGGCGCCGCGGTAGCGTAGCGATTTGAAGGGTAGCGCCGCCTCCATCGTCCAGCCGCCGTCGAAGCGGCCGACCACCACCTCCCAGACCGGGTTCCAGTCGATGTTGATCTGCGATTCGTTGGTCAACTGCGCGTCGAGCCGCCCGCCGACCGCCGACACTTCGAACAGGACGACGTTGCGCCGGTCATAGAAGGTGTCGAACGACCAGGCGAAGTTGTCGTCCCGCACGATGCGGTTGTTGTCGCGCCGCATCTCGCTTGCCACGATCCGGTCCGGCCGGGTCTCCCAGCAGCGGGCGACGACGTAGACGTTGTCGCTGTCGAAGAGAACCCACACCTCGGTCCGCTCCGTGGCCGGCTCTCCTTCGGCCGGGTCGTTCTGGATGAAGTTCGATATCGCCCGGACGCGCGTGTAGACAGTCTCGTCGAGTCGACCGTCGATGCGCAGCGGCTCGTCGACCCGGACGGCGCGGGCGGTGACCTCGCCGTTGGCGTTACGGGCGATCACCTCGGGCGGGACCGGCGGCGCGGGACCGAGAATCTGGACCGCTGGCGTCTGCGCCTCCCGCCGCGCCGCCTGCGCGGCGCTCGGGGCCGTGACGCCGGCGCACAGCGCCATGCCCGCCGCGAGCAGGATCGCCCGTCTGGTAACGATCGAGATCTCTGCGCCGCCGAGGTTCACGGCATCATCACTTCCACACGCGTGCGCGCCGCGCCCGGCGGCGCCAGACGCTGATCCAGGCGTGCGACGACCGACCTGTGACATTGGTGGTTCGGCCACGCCAGCGCCATGAGGACGTTGACATCGAGCAGCAGCAGCCGGTTGTCAGGCGACGCCTTCCTCGTCGAGCGCCTGCTGGATTCGGGATGTGGAGATCAGATTCGTGCCGGGGGGCACCTCGAAGGCGGGGAAGCGGCTCTTCCGTGCGCCGCGCCGCGGCGGCCCGGGCTCGAGCGCTAGCCGCGCCATGTCCGAGAGGACACGCCCGAGCCGTCGCCCGGTGGCGCGCGCCTGACACAGCGCCGCTTCATGGATGTCGTCGTCGAGGGTCACGGTCGTTCTCATCGCGGAAATATACGGTGCTGCATCTGTATCGTCAACCGGCGGCGGCTGAGGGATGTGCGGGCGCCCGCCCCCGGCGCAACGCCCCGGTTGTAGGGGCGCCCCTTGTGGGTGCCCGCCCCCGGTTGACACGGTCAATTCCGGCAGATACGGTAGATGTCGCACAAATACACAGAGACCCACCGGATCGGGTCGTGGAGCGACCGACATGCGGACGACAATTGTCGCGGGTGTTCTCATACTGTCCGGCGTTGTCGCCGTGCACACGGTGGCTGCCCAGGAGCCGGCGGCGCCGCGCACGGCCTGGGGGGCGCCCGATCTCGGCGGAATCTGGGACTTCCGCACGATCACTCCGCTGGAACGTCCGGCCAACCTGAAAGACAAACCGGTGTTGACCGCCGAAGAGGCGGCCGAGTTCGAGCAGCAGTCGATCGCGGCGCGGAACGCGGACCGCCGGGATGGCGGCGCGCGCCGCGATGTCGAGCGTGCGTACAACGACTTCTGGTGGGACTGGGGTGACAGCCTGACCGGCGACCTCCGGACGTCGCTCATCGTCGACCCGCCCGATGGACGGATTCCGGCGCTGACCGAGCAGGCGCGGGAGCAGGCGCGGGCAGGCCGGGCGGATGGGATCCGGCCGGTGCGCGGCCGGGTGTTGATCGGCTCACCGGCCCACGGCCCCGAGGACCTCGGGCTGTCCGAGCGCTGCATGCTCGGGTTCAACTCGGGGCCGCCGATGCTGCCCAGCGCCTACAACAACAACGTGCAACTGTTTCAGACGCCGGATCATGTCGTCATCTTCAACGAGATGATCCACGAGGCGCGCGTCGTGCCCCTCGACGGCCGGTCGGCGTTGCCGGACGAGATACGCCAGTGGATGGGAGATGCCCGGGGAAGGTGGGACGGCGATACGCTGGTGGTGGAGAGCGGCCACTATACCGACAAGACCGGCAGTTTCTACACCATCGTCGGCACCTACGGCGCGGGCAGTTCGCTACGGCTGATCGAGCGGTTCACGCGGACCGACGCCGACACGCTGCTCTACGAGTTCACCATCGACGACCCGCAGACCTTCACCGCGCCGTTCACCGCAATCATTCCGATGCAACGCACGGAGGCGCCGCTCTTCGAGTACGCCTGCCACGAAGGCAACTACGGGATGACCAATCTGCTGATTGGGGCGCGGGTCCAGGAAGGCAGATAGTCATACCGGGCAACCACAAGGGTTGCCCCTACACCGTACGGGGCCGCGACGGCGGGCAGGCCATTCTCGCCATAGCGGACCATTGCACGGGTTGTCCCGACGCCGTACGGGGCCGCGACGGCGGGCAGGCCATTCTCGCCATAGCGGACCATTGCACGGGTTGTCCCGACGCCGTACGGGGCCGCGACGGCGGGCAGGCCATTCTCGCCATAGCGGACCATTGCACGGGTTGTCCCGACACCGTACAGGGCCGCGACGCCGGGCGGGCCGTGCGCGCCATAGCGGACCATTGCACGGGTTGTCCCTACACCGTACGGGGCCGCGACGGCGTGGCGTTATCGTTCCTGCGGGACGAAGATGTCGCGCGCGGGCATCTCGACCGCCGCCAGGGTCGTGGCGTTCATGACCGCGTCGCCGGCGATGATCCCATTCTCGGCGAGGATCCAGGCCACGAGGCCGTAGACCTCGTCGGGCGCCAGCGTACCGGGTGCGCCCGTCGGCATGGCGCGCTGGATGTAGTCGTAGAGCGTGGTCGCATACGGCCAGTAGTTGCCGACGGTGAACGGCACGTCGGCGCCGTCGCCGCGCCATTCTTCGTAGCGCGGTCCGAACGGCGGTGCGCTTTCCGGTTCGTAGCCGACGAGCCGGTCCGCGGTGGCGCCCTCGCCGGATGGCCCATGGCACGACGCGCACAGACGTTCGTAGAGTGGGCCGCCGCTCGCGGCCGTTCCCTCGCCCTCCGGCAGTCCGCTGCCGTCCGGCATCACGTCGATGTCCCACGCCGCGATCTCCTCGTGGGTCGCGGCGCGCCCGAATCCGAACCGCTCGGGCATCTCGCCGGCGCCCCCGGCGGTGTTCGATTCCGCGCTGGACTCAGCCTCGGTTGCGGATCCGCTCGTGACCGCGGCGTCCGCCGGCTGGTTCGCGGTATCCGATCCAGTACATCCCGGCAGGAACCCGGCCAGCAGCAGCGGAATGGCGAGCGGACCCCGCCGCCAGCGCGCTTCGCCCGTCCCTGCGCCGCGCGCCCGGCATGGCGCGACAACGAGCGGAATGGCGAGCGAACCCTGCCACCGGCGCGCCGGGTTCGCCCCCGCGCCGCGCGGGGCGCCGCCATGGGCGGCTACGCGTCCCATGGCGGTTCCTCCCGGTAGAACACCTGACCGCCGGCTTCGATACGCCACGCGGTGATCGGGTTGAGGTGATACCTGCGCGCGCGCCGCCCGCGGGCGGCCCTGAGTGCGGCGCGGGTTGGCTGCACGTACCCGCTGTCGTCCGTCGCCCGGCTCATGATCTCCGTCTCCGCGCCGTCCCAGCGCCAGAGTTGGCGGAAGCGGGTGTGCGCCTGCCGCAGCACCGGCTCCTGGAGACGCGCCGCCTGCCAGCTCTGCCCCCCATCGGTGCTGACGTCGACCTGGGCGATCGTGCCCCGTCCCGACCACGCGACACCGCGAATCTCGACCCAGCCCGGTTCGACGACATCGGGGTAGGCGGGCGCGGTGATGATCGAGCGGGCGTCGAACACGAAGCTGAACTGGCGCGCCGTGCCGTCGGCCAGCGGGTCGGTGTACTTGGATGTCTCCTCGCGGGTCATGAACGGCCGGTCGGCCAGCTCGATCCGCCGCAGCCACTTGACGTTCGAGTTCCCCTCCCAGCCCGGCAGCAGCAGACGGGCGGGGTAGCCCTGGGGCGGACGGAGCGCCTCGCTGTTCTGTGCATAGGCGATCATGGCGTCGTCCCACGCCTTCTCCATCGGGACACTACGGGTCATCACCGCGGCGTCCTGCCCCTCGGCCAGAAACCAGGTGGCGTCGGGACTGGCGCCGACTTCGCGCAGCAGGGTCGCCAGCGACACGCCGGTCCACTCGGTGGTGGCGGTCATGCCGCAGACGTTCTCCGGTTTCGTCTGCGGTCCGGCCGCCTGCGGATAGTTGCCCGAGCATTCGAGGAAGCAGATGCGCGAGGTGGCGGGGAAGCGCTTGAGGTCGGCGAGCGTGAACACGGTCGGCCGCTCGACCATGCCGTGCACCAGGAGTCGATACTGGTCAGGGTCGATCGTGGGGATGCCGCCGTGGTGCCGCTCGAAGTGGACATCCGACGGCGTAATCATGCCGTGCAGATCCTGCAGCGGCGTGCGTGACGAACTGCCGGTCACGGCCCCGCGCACGAGCGGTTCGTGGGCTGAACGCGCGCCGAGTTCGCTCGACGCCGCCCCGCGGCTCTTGGTGGTGTCGCCAGTCTGCGCCCGTGCGCCGCGGCCGGCAGGCGGCACCGCGATGGCCCCGAGAACGCCTGCCGCCCCGGCCAGGACCTTCCGTCGGTTCACTGTTCTCGGCATCGCCTCTGCCTCTCTGCGCGGGATGCACCGCCGAACCGGCTGCGACGAACACGCCATGCGGCCTGCGGGGCGCGCGGTGCCTGGATAATCTCATATAATCGCCATCCGTTTCAGCGCTTCGTTCATCCTTCGGTCCAGGCATCCTGTGGAGATTACACTCGTGCCCGGCGGCAACCCGGGTCCCTACACCGGCGCCGGCAACAACACCTATCTCATCGCCGGGGCGACGCCGACGCTGATCGACGCCGCCACCGGCGCGCCTGCGCATCTCGAGGCGCTGGCCGCGGCGCTGGGCGCGGTGCCGCTGCGGCAGGTGCTCGTGACCCACGCGCACCCCGACCATGCCGATGGCTGCGGCCCGATCGCGGCGCAGTGGCCCGACGCCAGGTTCGGGAAGCTGCCGTGGCCGGAACGCGATCGGCTGCAGCCGGTCGAGTGTTTTCCGATCGCCGACGGCGATCTGCTTGCGGCCGGTGACGGCCGGCTGCGGGCCATCCACACCCCCGGCCACGCCCCGGACCACCTTTGCCTGCTGGACGAGGCGACCGGCACGCTGTTTTCCGCCGATCTCGTGGTGCTGGGCAGTTCGGTCGTGATCCCGTACTCGCGCGGCGGAAGCCTGACCCGGTATCTGGCGTCGCTGCGCCGCATTCTGGAGATCGATCCGGTCAGAATGCTGCCCGCCCACGGACCGATCATAGAGTCGCCGGCCGAGGTGTTGACCGCCCATCTCGATCACCGGCAGGAGCGGGAAGAGCAGATCGTCGACCTCGTACGCACCGGGGTCGGAAAGCCGGGCGCCATCGTCGAGCGGCTGTATCCGGACATTCGCGCCGAGCTGACCGCGATGGCGCGCGAGAGCGTCCTGGCGCATCTCGTCAAGTTGGAGGAAGAGGGGCGCGCGCGCGTCGAGGGTGGGGAGTGGTTGCCGGGTTGACGCGCCGCGCAGATCATCTCGCGGTGGCCGCCAGCGCGGTCGGACGGCCCGCCAGCGTGTACGGCGATGCCATTGAAGGAGCCTGTCCGTGACCGAGAATCTGAAAGGCTACGCCAATCCGCATCTGCTGATCAGCCCGGCCGCCCTCTGCGCGCGGCTCGACGGCGCGGAGCCGCCGATCGTGCTCGATCTGCGACCCGCCGAGCAGTTCGCGGCCGGGCATGTTCCAGGCGCAGCGCATCTCGATCTGTTCGGAGTCAGCCTGATCGACACCGACCCGGCGCCGCTGCGGGCGTTTCTGTGGATGATCGGGCACCTGCTGGCCTCACGCGGCGCCGATCCGGACCGGACCGTCGTCGTCTACGATGAGCACTCGGGCATACGGGCCGCCCGTGGTTTCTGGTTCCTCGAGTATTTTGGGCACGCCGATGCGCGATTGCTCGACGGTGGGTTCGGCGCCTGGCAGCGCGAAGGGCGCCCGGTCAGCCGTGACGCCGACCCGCCCAACGGCAGCGGGTGGGTGGCAGGACAGGTGGATGGCCGGCTGGCGACCTGGCGCGACCTGCACGAGCGCCTGGGCCGGGCCGACGTCGCCGTGCTGGATACGCGGACAGACGGCGAGTACCACGGCACGACGGTGCGCGCCAGACGCGGCGGCGCCATACCCGGCGCCGTGCATGTCGAATGGACACGCAATCTCTCGCAGGATGGTGCGTTCAAGCCGGCCGCAGAGCTGCGATCGATGTACGCGGACGCCGGCGTCACGCCGGACAAGGAAGTGATCAGCTACTGCCAGGGGGGGTACCGCGCCGCACACGGGTATCTGGCGCTGCGGTTACTGGGGTATCCCCGCGTACGGAACTACATCGGATCCTGGAAGGAATGGGGCGATCGGCAGGACCTGCCCATCGAGATCCCGCCGGCGTCGTAGACCAGCCGCCGCCGCAGGCACACCATCATGGACGCTGTCATCGATTTCGTGCACGCGAATCGCGACCGGTACGTCGCGGAACTGACCGAGTATCTGGCGATTCCCAGCGTCAGCGCGCTGCCCGGCCATGTGGACGACGTGGCCCGCTGTGCGCGCTGGACCGCGGACGAGTTGCGTCGGGCCGGGCTGCAGCATGTCCGGATTATCGAGACGCCGGGGAATCCGGTCGTTTACGCGGACTGGCTGCACGCGCCGCAGGCGCCGACCATCCTGTTCTACGGACACTACGACGTGCAGCCGGTCGACCCGCTCGATGAATGGCGGTCGCCGCCGTTCGAGGCCACCGTGCGCGACGGCGAGCTGTATGCCCGCGGGGCGGCCGACGACAAGGGCCAGGTCTTCATGCACATCAAGGCGGTCGAGGCCTGGCTGCGGACGGCGGGCAGGTTGCCGGTCAACATCCGCATGATCATCGAGGGCGAAGAAGAGATCGGCAGCGCCCATCTCGACCGCTTTGTCCGCGACCACCACGCCGAGTTGGCGGCCGACGTCGTGGTCATCTCGGACACACCGATGTTCGACCGCGGCGTGCCGTCCATCTGCTACGGATTGCGCGGACTGGCGTATTTTCAGATCGACCTGCGCGGGACGGCCAGCGACCTGCATTCCGGGTCGTTCGGCGGCGCGGTCGCCAACCCCGGCTTCGTCCTCGCCCAGTTGCTGAGCCGGATGAAGGACGCCGGCGGCCGGATCACGATTCCCGGCTTCTACGACGACGTGCGCCCGTTGCGCCCGCACGAACGCGAGGCGTTTGCCGCGTTGCCGTTCAACGAGCGGCAGTATCGCGACGAGTTGGGGGCGCCGGGGTTGTTCGGCGAACGCGGCTTCAGCACGCTCGAGCGGGTCTGGGCGCGGCCGACCTTCGAAATCAACGGCCTGCTCTCGGGGTTCACGGGGGACGGCGCCAAGACGGTGATCCCCGCGGTGGCCATGGCGAAGGTCAGCATGCGGCTCGTGCCTGATCAGGACCCGGCCGTGGTCGCCGACCGCTTCGAGTCGTACGTGCGCGCGGTCACACCGCCCACGGTCGAGATCGACGTGACCCGGCTGCATACCGGCAAACCGTGGATGACCGAGCTCGATGATCCCTTCGTGCTGGCGGCCGGCCGCGCCATCGAGCAGGGGTTCGGCCGCGCCCCGGTGTTCAATCGCGAGGGTGGGTCGGTGCCGGTCGTCTCCACGTTCCAGGAGGTGCTGGGCCTGCCGACCGTGCTGTTCGGCATCGGGCTGCCGGACGAGAACGCCCACGCGCCGAACGAAAAGCTGGATCTCGGCAACTTCCAGACCGGCATCGTTGCGTCGACGATTCTGTATGACGAGATCGGGAAGCTCGCCGCCGCGCGGACCGCGTAGCCGAACGCCGCCGAACGGTGAAGAGAAGCGATGGAATCGACCGCCGGCGCCCGTGTCCAGGATCTCCGCTACCAGGCCGACGAGCGGCCGCCGCAGGCGCTCGCCCTCGGACTCGGCTTCCAATACGCGATGCTCGCGGTCGCGGGCATCGTGCTGACGCCGGCCATCGTGGTGCGCGCGGCCAACGGCAGCGACGCCTTCCTGTCCTGGGCGACGTTCGCCGCGCTCGCGGACGGCGGACCGGGACTGCTCGCGACGCTGGTCGCCGTTTCGGCGCTGTTCCAGTTCCGCGCCGTGCAGGGAGCGGTCACCGCGGACGGCGTGGGCAATCTGCTCTCCGGTCTCGCGGCGACGGTGCCGAACACGACCTACTCGTCGAGCGTGTCGATCACCGCGATTACCGGCGTGGCCGCCCGCACCGTCGGGGTCTATATCGGCATCGCCTTCATCGTGCTGGCGTTCCTGCCGAAGTTCATGGCGCTCATCCTGGCGATCCCGGGTCCGGTGGTCGGGGCGTACACCATCGTGCTGATGGCCACCCTGTTCGTGCTCGGCATGCGGGTGGTCAGTGCAGACCACCAGGGCTGACCTGTCTCAGCAGACCGCTTCCCTGAACGCAAGGGTGGCCAGCAGGTTCAACCGTTCAGCCACGGTGCGCACCCGGGAGTCTTGCGTTGTTCCAAGGGGCCGCCGATAATCGACGCACGGGAGAATCTCAAGCCAGAGGTGCGACCGGTCCGGTGGGGCGGCGGCGTCCCAACATGTCAGGAAGACCAATGCTGAAAAGTGTGCGTGGCATCGTCGCTCTGCTGCTGCTGGTCGGGTGGCCGGCGTCCGCCCAGGAATTCCCTCCGGGCTACGTTGATCCGGCGCCGCTACTGGAGGCGGTGGCCGCGGAGATCGGCGAGTCCAATCTCACGTGTATCACCTACTCCGGCAGCGGCTACAGCGGCGCGGTCGGTCAGACGTTCGAGAACGCCGTCAACATCGACTGGCGGCGGATCGACTCGATGGCCAATTACACCCGCACCATCAACTGGGACGCCGGCACCAGCAAGGAGACGTTCGACCGTGCGCCGGGCCTGAATCCAGCCTCATGGAAGTATGGGATGGGCTGGACCGGGGGGACACCGACTCAGCAAGCCACGCGGCAAACGCATGTCGTCAACGGTGAGTTTGCCTGGCACATCGATGGCGATGGGGCGCCGCTGGCGGTGCCCCCGGAGTTGGCGGAGGTCTATCGTCTGGAAATGTGGATGAACCCGCATGGGTTTCTCAAAGCCGCCCGTCTGCCCGGGGCCAATCCGGTGGCCCTGTGGCGCTGGGAGCAGATCGAAAAAGGCCGCGACGGCAATGTGGTCAGTCCCGAAAAGATGCATGTCGTCGCGATCACGATGCTGGGGAAATATCGGGTCGACGCCACCATCAACCCCCGGAATCAGATACAGCGGATAAAGACGACCGTGAACATCCCCGCGTTGGGTGATTTCAACATCGAGCACGAGTCGACGAATCAGGCCACCTTCGGCAATGTGAAATGGCCAACGGCGTGGCATTCACACCAGGGTTGGGACGACAACTGGCAGTTCTATCGGGAGAGCACGGGCCACAACGCCTACGGGGGATCGTTCCCCAACGTGCAGCCGAACGTGTGCGACGATGCCGCGCCGGTGCCTCCGTCGGTGGCGCAAGCGACGTTCTCCACGCCGGTGATCGTCGAGGAACTGGCCGACGGCGTCTACCGGCTGGGTGGTGGTCCTGCCAACAGCTACATGGTGGAGTTCAGTGATTTCGTGGCCGTGTTCGAGGCGCCCGGAAACGAGGCACGGAGTCTGGCGGTCATCGAGGAAGTCGCGAAACTGGCTGCGGACAAACCGATTCGGTGGCTGATCAGTTCTCACCCGCACTTCGATCACATCGGTGGGCTGCGTACCTACCTCCACATCGGTTCGACGATCGTCACGCATCAGCAGAACCTCGACTTCCTGAACAGCGACGTGTTGAGTTACGAGCCGAGGACGGTGGAGCCTGACATCGTGTCGCAGTGGCCGCCGACCGAGTTGGCCGAGGGCTACAACTACGAAGCGATCCAGGAGAACTACGTGATTACCGACAACTCCCGGATTCTGCGGGTCTACTACGTGCAGCCGTTGCAGCATGTGACCGGGATGTTGATGGCCTACCTGCCGGCGGAGGGCATCGTGTTCCAGGCGGATCTGTTCGACACGCACGAGCCGCCGCGTCGGGCGCAGTTGCCGGCGATGCGCAGCCTGTTCAACCAGGTGGAGCGCATGGAGTTGAACGTCGAGACGCTGGCACCGGTGCACGGGCAACCAGTACCGTGGAGCGAGTTCGTCACGGCCCTGAACTCGCTGTCAGGGGCGAACTGACACCGGGGAGATCTTCATCGGGAGCCTCACCGGGAATGGGACCAGGCGGCACGACGCCGTGGCAGGGGATGAGATGCCCCGCCGTTGCGCGCATCGGATGTCGGGAGCCGGCGCACACGAACCAGCGTAATTGTGCACTCCCACAATGGCATTCGGCACTATGATTGGCATACGGCTTGGTGCGCCGTTGGCGCGGTGTAGCCGATCGAACCATGGTGTCCGTCTGCGAGCGTCGACATCGCCGCGGCGGAACAGGAGATCATGTGCCCGGTCTAATCGAAGTGGCGGCGCGCAAGGTGGTGAGACCACAATCGGTGGTCCGATGGCTGGTCGTCCTGGTCGGCGTGCTGGCTGCCTTCGGTCGGCCGCAGGGCCTCATCGCTCAGGAGGCGGAGTCGGCGCGTGAGGCGACGGCATCGTCCGCTCGCCAGGTACTCGACCAGTACTGTGTGCGGTGCCACAACGACAGGACCCGCGTGGCGGGGCTGGCCCTCGACACGAGGGATCTGGCCAACGTGAGCGCCGAGGCCGAGACCTGGGAGCGCGTGATCGTCAAGCTGCGGGCACAGACGATGCCGCCGGCCGGGAACCCCCGGCCCGATCAGGCCACGTATCGTGCGGCGGCCACGTGGCTCGAGAGCCAGATCGACGCGGTGGCGCTGACCCGCGCGGACCCGGGACGCGGCGAGACGTTTCATCGTCTCAATCGAGCCGAGTATCACGCCGCCGTCCGCGACCTGCTCGCGGTCGACGTGGATGTCGCATCTTTGCTTCCCGCCGACAACACCTACGAACACGGTTTCGACAACAACGGCGAGATGCTGTCAATTTCGCCAGATCTGGTATCGCGATACCTGTCCGCCGCTCGAAAGATCAGTCGTCTCGCCGTGGGAACCCCTCCGGTCGGACCGGCTGTCGCCAGCTATCGCGTACACCCGGGTCTGTTGCAGGACGATCGTCAGGACGACACGCTCTCGTTCGGGTCGCGTGGTGGCGTTGCGGTCCGGCACTACTTTCCGGTGGACGGCGAGTACACCATCAAGGTTCGCCTGCACAGGAATTTTTCTGACTACATCATCGGCTTTTCGTCGCCGCAAGAGATCGACGTAAGGGTGGATGGTGAGCTCGTTACCCGGTTTTCGGTGGGTGACGCCGATGCCGTCGGGCAGATGGCCCCGTTGAGTTTTTCCGGGAACATCGCCGGGGATCCTGAGTGGGAGTACTACATGAACACGGGGGATGCCGGGCTGGAAGTCCGGTTTCCCGCCCAGGCGGGTCAGCGAACCGTGGGCGTGTCGTTCGTCAGGCGGCTGTCCGAAGCCGAAGGCGTGCTGCAACCGCGCAACCGCGGCTACGGCCGTTTCGTCGATGAACGCTATGACGAGAACCCGGGCGTCGAGCAAGTCTCGATCGGCGGTCCGTATACGTTCGACGGCGCGGGCGATACGCCGAGTCGGCGCGAGATTCTGGTCTGCCGGCCCACTGCGGCGGCGGACGAACCGGCGTGCGCGAGTCGCATTCTCTCGCGGCTGGCCCGCCGGGCCTATCGCCGTCCGGTCCGTGACGGCGAAGTGGCGACCCTGATGGAGTTCTATACGGCCGGGCGGAGCGAGGGGGACTTCGACACCGGTATTCAGTTCGCGCTCGAACGGATGCTCGTGGACCCCGACTTCCTGTTCCGCATCGAGCGTGACCCACCGGGGCTCCTCCCGGACACGCCCTACCGCGTCAGCGATGTGGAACTCGCGTCCCGGTTGTCGTTCTTCTTGTGGAGCAGCATACCGGACGACGAACTGCTGGACATCGCCGAGCGCGGGGAGCTCAGTGACCCGGCGGTGCTGCAGCAACAGACCCGACGTCTCCTCGCAGATTCCCGTTCGAGAGCGCTCATCGACAACTTCGTGAGTCAGTGGCTGCGGCTGCGGAACCTCGAGTCGCAGCAGCGTGAATCGGCCGACTACCCCGAGTTCGACGAGAATCTGCGCGTGGCGTTCCGACGCGAGACCGAACTGTTCGTCGAGAGCACCATGCGCGAGGACCGCAGCCTGCTCGAGCTGCTCAGCGCGAACTATACGTTCCTGAACGAGCGACTGGCCCGGCACTACGGTATCGGCGGAGTCTACGGCGACCGCTTCCGGCGCGTGACGTTGGAAGAGAATCACCCGCGCGGCGGTTTGCTGGGGCATGGCGGACTGCTGATGGTGACCTCACACCCCAACCGGACCTCGCCGGTGCTGCGCGGCAAATGGCTGCTCGAAAGCATGCTCGGAGCGCCTCCGCCAGAGCCCCCGCCCAACGTGCCCGGGTTGCCGGATCGCGGGGAAGGCGGTGTACCGGCCTCGGTCCGCGATCGGCTGGAACAGCATCGTGCCAACCCCGTGTGCGCAAGCTGTCACGCCCCCATGGATCCTCTCGGCTTCGCCCTCGAGAATTTCGATGCCATCGGGAGCTGGCGCGCCACGGGTGAGGCCGGTCTGCCGATCGATGCGTCCGGGACGATGCCCAGCGGCACCCGGTTCGAGGGCCCGGCCGGCCTGCGCGACGTCCTGCTGAGTCGTGACGAAGAGTTCGCCGGCGCCGTGACGGAAAAGCTGCTCGCGTATGCGCTGGGGCGAGGGCTCGACTACCATGACCGGCCCAGCGTGCGTCAGATTCTGCGGGACGCGTCTGCCGACGAGTATCGCTGGTCGTCCATCATTCTGGGCATTGTCAACAGTGCGCCGTTTCAAGGACGTCGCTCACCGGGCGACGATGCCGTGCAGACCGCGCCAAGAACGCAGGCCGCTCGCTGACTACGGATTGTCTCTTTTGCCAAGCGGATACCAGCTATGATAATCACCAAGATGTCCCTGCCCCAGCGGGCTGTCCTGCGCGGATGCAAGCCATGATCATCACCAAGAGGTCGCTGCCCCGACGGACTGTCTTGCGCGGACTGGGTGCCGCGGTGTCGTTGCCCTTGCTGGACGCCATGGTCCCGGCACTGTCGGCGAGGTCGCGCACGGCCGCCAGTGCGCCACGGCGTTTCGGCGTGGTCTATGTGCCCAACGGCATCGCCATGGAGTACTGGACCCCGAAACAGGAGGGAAGCGGTTTCGACCTCACGCCGATTCTCCAACCCCTGGCGCCGTTCAAGGATCAGATGACCGTGGTCTCCGGCCTCCGAGGGTATTGGACTCCCGCGCACGCTGGGGCGTCGACGACCTTCCTGACCGGTGCGGCCGGCGTGGCTGGCGAAACGGCTCCGGTCGCCGACATCTCGATGGATCAGATCCTGGCCAACGAGTACGGCCAGCACACCGAGTTGGCGTCACTGCAATTGGCGATCGACAACCGGGCCAACGCCGGCCAATGCAGCGGCGGGCACAGTTGCGTCTACACGAACACGATTTGCTGGCGGAGCCGGACGACGCCGCTGCCGATGGAGAACAACCCTCGCGTGGTGTTCGAGCGGATGTTTGGCGACAGCGGGAGCACCGATCCGGTGATTCGTCGGGCGCGGATGCAACGTGATCGGTCGATTCTCGACTCCGTCACCGACAAGATCTCCGATCTCAGACGCGACGTTGGGCAGACCGACAGTCTCAAGATTGACGAATACCTCGACGGGGTGCGGGACATCGAACGACGCATTCGGACCGCAGAGCAGCAGGAGAGCTTCGATGTGCCGGAGGTGGTCCAGCCCGAGGGTATTCCGGCGACGTTCGCCGAGCACGTCGAACTGATGTTCGACCTGCAGTTGCTCGCCCACCAGACGGACCTGACGCGCGTGACCACGTTCATGCTGGGGCGTGAAGTGAGTTCCAGGACCTACACCGAGATCGGCATTCCCGACGCCCATCATCCGCTTTCTCATCACGAATACGATCCTGAGAGAATCGCGATGATGTCGAAGATCAACGCCTATCATGCCTCCTTGTTCGCCGACTACCTGGCGAAGCTGCGCGCCACGCCCGACGGCGACGGTTCGCTGCTCGACAACATGATGATCCTCTACGGCTGCGGCATGTCCGACAGCAACGCCCACAGCCCGCTGAACCTGCCGGTTCTGTTGGTGGGCGGCTGCGGCGGGCAACTCGAGGGTGGACGTCACCTCAAGTATGCGGGTGACCCGCTGATGCCGAATCTGCTGGTGACCCTGACCGAGAAGCTGGGGGTGCCGATCGAGCGTCTCGGGAAGAGCGACGGCACGCTCAGCGTCGAGCCGCTGAGCGGCGTCTGAGAGGAATTACGCCCCGTCCGCGCCAAGTCGGCGCAGCAACGCGACCGTGCTGTTGTCCTCGTCCTGACCTCTGCCGGCCGCCATCATCAGCGGCGTCTTGCCGTCTCCGGTCTGCGCATTCAGATTCGCCCCGCTGTCGGCCAGGAACTGGACGACGGTGTCGAGGCGCCTCGATGCGGCAGTGTGCAGGGCGGTGAGGCCGGTGTCGTCGGCCGCGTTGACGTCAACCCCCACCTCGACCGCCACCCGCACCGCCTCCAGGATCAGCCGCTCGTTCTCGACCGGATTCGGGGTGAGCCCCGGTTCTGTCCGGCGGCGTGCGCGGGTCGCCGCCATCAGCGACGTCGTGCCTCCCGGCATGACGACCCACCGGTCCGCGCCGTTGTCGGCGAGCACCCGCATGACTCGGGGTTCCGAGAAGTGCGCCGCCAGCCAGAACGGGGTCGCGCCGACCACATCGTGCTCCAGCACGTAGTCCGGGCTGTTCCGCCGCCCCGGGCTCCCTCGCACCACCAACGCGTTCGGGTCCGCACCTGCCGCCAGGAGCGCGGTCACCAGCGCTTCGTCGCCGCGAAGCGTCGCGGCGTGTAGTGCCGTGTAGCCGGCCTCGGCCGCGTTGGGGTCCGCACCCTGCCCGAGAAGATAGGTCGCGACCGCGGTGTGCCCGCCATGGGCCGCCACGACCAGCGCGCTCGTGCCCGCCGGCGCCGTGTCATTGACGTTGGCGCCACCGGCCACCAGGTGTGTCGCGGTGTCGAGATCGCCCTGCCGGGCCGCGAACAGCATCGCCGTGTACCCACCCTGCACGATATCGATCACGCCGGCCGGGTTGAAGCCAGCGGTTCTCGTGTGAATTCTCCGCGGCAACGGATCCGAGCGCAAATGGACGTCGGCCCCCAGCGCGACCAGGGTCTCGACAACGTCAGGGTGTTGCTGCGCCACCGCCCACATCAGCGCGGTCTGTCCCCGCGACTGTTCGCGGGCGTTCACATCCGCTCCGTGGGCGATCAGCAGACGTACGGCCGAGACCGACCCGGATCGGGACGCGGTCATGAGCACCGTTTCGCCCGATGGCAGGGCGAGCCCGGCGTCCGCCCCGGCCGTGAGCAGCGTCTCGACCATGGCCGCGCTGCCGTTGAGGCACGCCAACCAGAGCGGCGTGACGCCAAAGTCGTTGGCCGGATCAACGGCCGCGCCGGCGCGTATCAGGGCAGCGGCCATCGTCAGGTCGTCGAAGTGGGCAGCCCAATGCAGGGCCGTGGCGCCGTCGGCCTGCGCGGCATTGGCGTCGGCACCCTGTTCCAGCCACGCCGCCACGCCGGCGGTGTCCGCCGCGCTGGCCGCGTCCAGCACTCGCGAGTCCCGCCGCGCGTCCTGGCCCCGCGCGTCCTGACCCCCCGCGCCCAGGCTGGCGACGGCCAGCGCCGCGGTCATCCATCCACCCATATGTCGTACGTGCACGTGTGTCGTCCTCCGGCCCTGCTCTGCGATCGGGCGGCGTCCTGTGGAGAGAGTGCCCGCAGCGCGGGCGTACGTCAAGCCCCGGCCGATGTTCCGGCTGACGAACAGGGCAACCACAAGGGTTGCCCCTACAGGGATTTTCCCTCTTCTCGTCTTGCTCAGCGGGCGCATCGCAGATCTCGGTGCAACGCGGGGTTTCACCACGGGCTGCTACGGCTACCGTGACGAGCTGGGGGCCGCCTTGTTTTCCTCGGCGCGCGCCGAGGACAGGATGTTGGTCAGTCCGTAGTTCCCCTCGTGACAGGCGAACTCGAACATCGGGCCGTCTGTTCTGGTCATCGGGAGCGCCACCGTCCAGGGTTGAACGAACGAGGCCGGGTCCTCGACCGTGTACTCGTAGAGCAGGGTGGAGTCGTCGGTTCGGGTGAACCGCTCAATGAGCCGCATGTCTTCGCCCGAGCCCAGGAAGTTCGTGCGGTCGGTGAAATTGGTCGTTTCCACCACCAGCGTCCGCCCCTCCCAGCGCCCCCGCGAGTCACCCCGCAACTGCCGGATGCTGTCTGGCAGGTGGTCACGGCCGTCCAGCGGAATGACCCGCACTTCGTGCACCATCTCGTTGTGCAGCACCACCATGCCAGGAATCTGCAGGAGCATGAGGTTGTTGTTGTACGCCCCGGGGTTCATCGGCGGACCGGCGTTGAAGCCGATGATGCAGCGTTCGGTGATGCTGCGGTCCTGAATGCTGTGCGTGCGCTCCCGCCTCTCGCCTCGCGCCCGCCCTCGCGCCCGGGCATCCTCGGTCTGCGCGGGCACGCGACCGTCGGGCGGATCGACGACCAGGGAGGTGCGGCGATCGGCGGTGAGCGCTGTCCCGTAGTCGAGCCAGAACTTGGCGTGGACGGTCGGAAGAGCATCGTAGTCGGCCCGGCTCTCCAGTTGCGCCCGTGTGTAGGCGGCGGCCTCCTCGGGCGTAAACACATCCTTGCCCGCCAGATCGCGCGGACGTTGGAGCGGCGTCATCGTGCGGTAATCCCAGATCCCTTGCAGATCCGGATCGCCCGACGGTGTCAGGAGCTGCGCGGAGGGGGCGGCCACCGACTGCGCCAGCGCTGCCATGGGGGCGGTCAGCAGGGCCAAAACGATCAGCAATCGAGACGGTGTCGTCATGGGGTCATCTCGTAATGGAAACAGAATATACCCTTATCCACTCGTCCGTCGCGTCCACGATCTCTTCGAACATGCCGGTGGCCCACGCGGAAGGCGGGGTGACCGGGCCGCCCAGATTCCGGTAGGGGCGCCCCTCGTGGGCGCCCGCCTCCCTGCATGCGTAGGGGCGCCCCTTGTGGGCGCCCGCTCCCTCCGCCGCCGTCTTCGGCTCGATGGACGCGCAGCAAATCCAGCCGTTGCGGCCGTAGCAGGCCGCGCACGCTCTCGGCACTTCGTCTACCAGCGCACCGTGGCCCGCGCGAGCGCGCCCTGATCGGTGCCGTCCAGCAGCGGGCTCTCGCGGCGCTGTGCGTCGATGCCCAGCTCGAAGCTCAGGCTCTCCCGGTTCAGCATCCCGAGACCGTAGCCGAGCCGGTAGTCCCGCCCGTACTCGGATGTGCTGAAGCCGACCCGCGGCGTGCCGACGAAGCGGCTGCCCACCGGCAGCCCGTAGCCGACCTCGCCATCGAGGCGGTTGCCCGACGCGACGCCGCCGGGCGCCATCCCTCCCATCGTCTGCCGGCCCCACAGCGCGTCGGCCCCGCTCGCCGCCTGACCGCCCCACGACGGCGCCACCCGCGCCACAAAGCCCAGCGGCGTCGACGGCGTCGGGTTGTAACTCAGCGACAGCGCCACGCCCCGTTCGCGGAACCCCTCGGCCTGGTGCATCACCAGCGTCCGTACCCGCACGTCCACCGCCAGCCCGGACCCCGCATCCGACACGACGAGGCCCGCGCCGACGTCCATGCCGGCGCCGGTCTCGGCGTCGCCGCCGTCGTGCCGCAGCCCGACCTCGACGCTCGGCTTGAGCGACAGCCGGCCGGCGAGCGTGTAGGCGCGCGAGCCTTCAAGCCCCGTCCGGAAGCGGGTCACCGCCGCCTCGGTCGCCTTCAGGCGTCCCGCCGGGCCATCGACCCCGTCGATCGACGTGCCGACCCACAGCGTATCGGCCTTGAACGCCAGCGCGAAGCCGCCCGCACCGCCAGAAATCAACTCGCCCCGCGTCCCCGCCGCCGCCATCGCCATCGACAGGCCCGACGCCAGGGCCGGACCGCCCTGCGGCGTCAGCAGCAGCCCGCCCGACCCGTAGCCCGCCACGCCCCAGACCGTGATGCGCTCGGTCGCCTTGTAGCCGAGCCACGGGTAGAGGCCCGTCACCGACGACGCCACCTGGCCGCCGGCGACCCCGGCGTACTCGCCCAGGCCGCGGCTGTGCGACAGCGACAGGCCCGTCACCAGCGGCCCCTTCGCATAGTCGGCCCCGAACATCGTCGTGCGCACGTCGCCGCCCAGCGACAGCGCGCCCTCGCGGCCGGAGAAGCGCGACTGCGCCCCGCGGCTCCAGATGGAGAGGATGCCGCCGTGGCGGGTCTCGCGGCCCAGCGCGAAGTCCGAGCCGGTCAGCACGTCACCGCCGCCGAGGCCCATCCGCAGCAGTCCGTCGCCATTGAACCCGCCCTCCAGCGGGCCGGCGGCCATGCCCATCGCACCGCGCGCGCCGCCCATCGGCATCGCGCCGCCCATCCGACCCGACGCCGCGGCCAGATGCCCGCCACCGCCGGCAGGCCCCGGCATCCCGAGCGGCGCCGTCCCGGCCGCCGGTGCGCCGGACAACGGACCGCCGGCGCCCGCGCCCAGCGGACCCGCGCCGGCCGTCCCGCCAAGCTGGCGCAGGAAGTTGAGCGCGATGTCGCGCTCCATCCCCCGCCGCAGCTCGCGGCCCGCGAACCGGCCCCGGAACCCCGGCTCGCGCGGCGCCTGGAGCCGCTCTTCCACGTGCTCGACCACGTGCACCGCCGCCGTCCGCCCGAACCGCGCCAGCAGCGCCCGCGGCAGCGGGTCCGAGTTCTTGATGGTCCCCGTCGCCTCGCCGTCGGTCAGCCGTCCCGACGAGGCGTTCGACAGCGTCAGCGTCAGCGTCAGCGTTTCCTCGCCCTCGTCGTGCGCGTCGTCGAGCACCGCCACCTCGATCGTCTGCGACGACTCGCCTGCCGCGAACGTCAGCGTGCCGCTCGCCGCCCGGTAGTCGTCACCCGCGTGCGCGCTGCCGTCCGCCGTCGCGTAGTCGACCGTCAGCGCGGCGCTCGCCGCGCGGCTCAGCGTCACCGCGAACGCCAGCACGGCATCCGCGCCTTCCTCCACCCGCGCATCGGCCACGGAGATCCCCACCGGGCCGGCCACCGTCGCCGACAGTGAATGCGACAGCGGCCGGCCGTCGCTGGTGCAGATCGCCCCGGTCGCGCCGCAGTTCGTCGTCTCCGGCAGCCGGACGGTCACCGCGCCGTCGGAGTCCGGCTCCACCGTGATCTTCCACAGGTCGCGGCGGCGGTCGACCCGGCGCGTCTGCGTGACCTCACCGCCCGTCACCGTGAACGACGCGTCGCGCACCGTCTTGTAGCTGATATTGATCCCGTCGCTGAACGCCACGCGGAAGTTGAACGACCCCTGCCCGGCGTGCTCGGCCGGCAGGCCCTCGAAGCTCGCCGTCAGCGGCTCCGGCCGCGCCGCGACGGCATCGGTCGCCGCGCTGGTGAGGCGCTCCTCGTGACCGGCGTCGTCGGTAAAGCTGACCCTGACCTTGAGCTCCTTGCCCTCGTCGGCGTCCACCGCCGTGTAGGTCGCGCCGGTCGCCCCCTGAATGTCGGCGCCCGTGCGGATCCACTGGTAGGCGAAGCGCGCGTCGTCCAGCCCGTCGGCGTCGGAGATGCCCGACGTCGAGGCGGTCAGCGCCTCCCCGACCTGCGCCGTCCCGCCGATCGCCGGCGTCCCTGTCGCCGCCGTGTTGCTCTCCGGCTCGTCCGCCGGCCCGGAGACCGTTGCCGACAGCGCATGCGACAGCCCCCGGCCGTCGCCGGTGCAGATCGCCCCGCTCGCGGCGCAGTCGGTCGTCTCCGGCAGCCGGACGGTCATCGCCTCGTCCGAGTCCGGCTCGATAGTGATCCTCCACAGGTCGCGGCGGCCGTCGACCCGGCGCGCGGCCGTGACGTCACCGCCCGTCACCGTGAACGACGCGTCGCGCATCCTCGTGTAGCTGATACTGATCCCCTCGCTGAACGCCACGCGGACGCGGAACGCGGTCTCCCCGTCGTGCGCCTCCGGCACCCCCTCGAAGCTCGCCGTCAGCGCCGGCGTCTCGGTGTTCCGGATCGTGCCCACCGCCTGCGTGCCGTTGCTCGCGAAGCCCGCGCCGGAGGCATTGCTCAGCACCAGCGTGAACGTCTCCCCGTTGTCCTCCTCCGCGTCGTCCACGATCGGCACCGACACCGTCTTCTCGTCCTCGCCCGGTGCGAAGGTCAGCGTGCCGCTCTTCGACGTGTAGTCGGACCCCGCCGTCGCGGTCCCGTCCTGGGTCCGGTAGTCGACCGTCACCTCCCAATCCCGGGCCGGCCTCCGGTCGAGCCTCACCACGAAGTCGAGCGTGTCGTCCACGCCCTCGGCCGCCTCCGCGTCCGCCACCGACAGCGCCCCCGCGTCGTCGGCGCGCTCGTCCTCGACCACGACGACATCGGGAAGAACGAGGTCGTGATAGGCCGGATCGCTACTGAACGAGCGGTTCAGGAAGACCCGCTCACCGGTTTCCTCGTCGTCGTCGATCGCCGCCCTGAGGTCCAGGTAGAACGGGGTCTCCCACTCGTCCGGCGTGATCGCCTTTTCGCCATTGGCCGTCGGCAACACCTGCAGATCCGGGTCGCCGTCGGACGCGATCGCCGCCACCCGCACCGTGTGCGTCGGCCGGGTGTTGAGCTTGAGCCCGTAGCGCCCCCGGGTGCTCTCGCGAATCGTCAGCCGGTTGTTCGCCAGCGGATTGCCATGGGTATCGATGATCGTGATCCCGGACCCGGCCGGCGGCTGCGCCGTTCCGCCGTCCACCTTGTGGCCGGGCAGCCGGCCGAGCGCGGCATGGGCGAGGTCCGCGTCGACGCCGTCCACCTTGTGGCCGTCTGCGTCGACGCGGTCCGCAGCGCTCTGGATCCGAGCGCCGCCGAGGTCTATCGCGCTCGCCAACGCTCCCACCTGGATGCCGTCGCTGTCCCGGTCGCCCGGCTGCACCGTGTAGGCGAAGTGCACCTTCACGCCCTCCGGCCGGGGCCGGGGCCGCGGGTCGCTGTCCACGTCGGTGTCCGTTATGCCCGTGTACCGGGCCTCCCGGGTGCTCCGGCCGAGGTCGAAGGCCAGCGTCGGCTGCGGCTGGCCTTCGACCTTCACCTTCTGGCTGAACGTCACGGTGAACACGATCGTCTCGCCCCACCCGTACGTGTCGCCCGATTGCGGCGCGGACTTCACCGCCACCGACTCAACCGTGGGGGGGTCGGTGCTGATGACCGGCGTTCCATACACGGTCGGCCCACGCCCGCTGTCGACAGGGCCGTCGCCCGCGTAGTGGTCGTCGAGACACGGCGGATCGTAGCTCGCCGTCGCCACGACGGAGATACCGTACTCGGCGCCGTTCGTCAGTCCGGTGATGGTCTCTTCCGTGCCGGTGACCAACCTACCAGAGCCGCCGCCGCCGGGGTCGGAGTAGCCCACGTGGTAGCTGAGCACCGCGCAACTGTTCTCCACCGGCGGGTCCCACGCGACGGTGAGTCGCCCGTCACCCGGCGTCACCCGCACGTTCTGGGGCAGGTTCAGCCACTTGGGCGTGAACGTGATCGACGCCGCGGGACCACCGCCATCACTGGTACTTGCCTGCAGCTCGACGGTATAGGTCACATGGTTCTCCCAATCGTGGCCCACCAGCTCGGCTGCCAGCCTGTTTCCCCCCAAGGACCACTCCTCCACGGAGCCCGTGCGCATCCAGCTTCCGAAGCCGCCGCCCTGTCTCCGTAGCCGGTATCGATAGAACGTGCCGCTGTCGGGTACAGCCTGGAACTCAAAGTACAAATAGACGCCTTCGGCGGTACTGAGCGAGCCGGGACCGTCGCCCCAGCCCAGGTTGGTCGGCGCGCTCATCGGCGTCGTGGTCGTCGTCTCCGTCGCCCGGGTCACCGTCACCGCGTAGGTCAGGGTGGTGGTGCCGTCCGCGGCGGTCACCTTCACGTTGATGACGTTGTCGCCCTCCGCCACCGCCACCTGGTGGCCGGCCGCCGTGCCCGCGTCGTCGAGCGTCGCGTCGTCCCCGTCCAGATAGTCGATCGTCGCGCCGGTATCGGTCGTCATCGGCGTCACCGTCACCTCGGCGACGGTGTTCGCCACCGACGCCGCGTAGGTGAAGGTGCCCGACGCGAAGGTCACCAGGTCCGACCCGCCGCCGGTCACCGTCAGCCCGCTCAGCGTCGCGTCCGACGAGGCGGCCGCCTCCCGCAGTCGCAGCGTGACGTAGTCCTCCGAGGACCAGTCCAGGCCGGAGCCGCTCCATTTGTAGGTATCGCTAGCATCAACAAAGCTCGCATCGCTGAACGCGAACGAGGCGCTGTCCACATGCAGCACCAGCTGTTCCTTATCGGTTGCGGTTAGGGCGCTGGTTAGACTGAAACTCAAGTCGCCGGAAGTTGAATTTACTGTGACATAGTCAATCGTGTAAGGGTTTGTTCCGACACTGAACCCGGTGTCGGACAGGGCACCCGCACCAAGTGGGGCAATCACGAATCCGTATGTATTGGTCAACCCGAATGAGGTGTATGCCTCCACCGTAACCACGCCGCACCAGATGTCGCCGTCGCCGGTGTTCAGCGTGCAGGTCGGGGCCGCCCGGGTCACCGTCACCATGTAGGTCTGAGTGGCGTTGCCGTCCTCGGCCGTCACCTTCACCTTGATGACGGTGTCGTCGCCCACCGCCAGCGCCACCTGGTGGCCGTCCGCCGTCCCCGCGTCGGTGAGCGTCGCGTCGTCCCCGTCCAGATATTCGATCGTCGCGCCGGTATCGGTCGTCGTCGGCGTCACCGTCACCTCGGCGACGGTGCTCACCACCGACGCCGCGTAGGTGGTGGTGCCCGACACGAAGGTCACCAGTTCCGACCCGCCGCCGGTCACCGTCAGCCCGCTCAGCGTCGCGTCCGACGAGAGCGCCGCCACCTCGCGCAGCCGCACCGTGACCGAACCCGTCGACGACCAATCCAGGCTGGCGCCGCTCCACTCGTAGCCGAGAGTGCCACTAAGCGCTACATCACTGAACGCGAACGAGGCGCTGTGGCCGTCGACATGCAGATGCAGCCTCGCGCGGTCGTCATCGAGCAGGCCAGGGCTTTGGACACCGTCGGCGGTCGTCCGAGTAACAGCGAAACTCAGCCCGAATGACGAAACTGCAACCCGATATACAGCGTACTGTGCCGTTCCACTTGTGAAAATCCGGTCGCCCGAGTTGTCGGTCAAGTCGCCCACATTCCCACCCGAAATCGAGACGAATCCATAGCCCCCGGAAGCTATCTCCCCCACCGTCACCACGCCGCACCAGAGGTCGCCGGTGTTCAGCGTGCAGGTCTGCGCCTCGGCCGTGGCGGGCAGGGCGAGGCCGCCGGAGAGCGCGAGCAGCGCCGCGGCGGCGAGCGTCCGCACGGAGTGGACGAGACCGCGCCGCGCGCCGGCCAGGCGTGCGAGACCCGCCGACCGTGCGGCGGCGGATGCGGTCTGAGAAGAGGGATGGCCGCCCCGAGGGGACGGCCGGCGGTCAGGCGGCGATGGCGGGCGGTGCGGCTCCCGAGGCGCCGTCATGGCCTCGGCTCGGCTCGGCTCGGCTCGGCTCGGCTCGGCTCGGCTCGGCTCGGCTCGGCTCGGCTCGGCTCGGCTCGGCTCGGCTCGGCTCGGCTCGGCTCGGCTCGGCTCGGCTCGGCTCGGCTCGGCTCGGCTCGGCTCGGCTCGGCTCGGCTCGGCTCGGCTCGGCTCATAATAGCCAGTTCAAATCGCGCGCGGGATGTCAAGTCTTTTGTCGAGCCGTTCATCGCTTGTTCGCCCTCCGTACCGTTGTGACCGGGATACCGCGCGCGCCGCAACACGACACGTGCCGCTCGGCAGTCTGACGATGGTGACGAGCAGCGCTTGCACGCCGGCCGAGGCCCCGAACTGGTTCAGGAACTCGAGCGCCAACTCGCACAACGCGGAATTATATTTGGCAGGTTAAGCTATTGTAAAAAAATGTTTTATATGTCATTGACCTAATATATGTATGCCAAATGGCGTCCGCCCATCCCCGCTGTACGGCACCCACGCACCGTGTACCGTGGCGTTTCTCCGCAGAATCACCCGCATCGAGCCTGGCATCCAGGGAAAGCTGTACTTTGTCAATGGACAAATTTTATATAGGCTGTGGGGGGACGGCGCCGCCCGGCCACCACGACCATGCACGCCCTGCCGCCGCTCGAGTGCCTCCGCTTCTTCGCTGCCGCCGCGCGGCACGAGAGCTTCGTCCGCGCCGCCGACGAGTTGCAGGTCACCGCCGCCGCCGTCGCCCACCGCATCCGCGTGCTCGAAGCGCATCTCCGCGCTCCGCTGTTCCACCGCCGCCACCGTGGGGTCCGCCTCACCGATCGCGGCCGCCAGTACCACGCCGACATCCAGCGCATCTTCTGCGACATCGAGGCCTCCACCGCACGCGTCAGCCGCTGGCGCCGGTCGCGTTCCTGACCGGCGGCCCGGCTTGACGGGCGGTGGGGAGCTCGCCATGCCACCGGCGCCGCCGCGCGAGTGTGCCCACCTCGGCCACCCGCCCTTCGACCGTCATCACCGCGGCGTCACGGTGGATGTCTGTCCGTGCGTGGCCCTGTGTGCCGAGATGGAGCGGGGTCGCGTGATCGAGTCAGCCACTGCGGTGCTGTCCGCACGGGTGTTGAAGGCCCTCACGGGTCACCGCGTCAACCTGGAGCCGATACGATGTGCGTCCACGCGCAACCCCGTGCAGCACGGTCTCGTCACTCGTCAGTCGTCAACGGCGCGGCCATACCCGCGCCAGACGCTCTCCACAGCTTGAACGTGGCGCCGCCCTCGGTGACCGGCATGGTGTTGGCGGTCAGCGTTCCCAGGTCGGCGAGCAGCGTCCGAAAGCTGTGCACCGGCAGGTGGTCGTCAATTACATGGCTACTTATTGTCGTGCAAACATGGCCCAAAGCGCCCTAAATCGTTTAGAACCTTTGGGTTGAGGAAAATCGACCGCTGAAACTTCCGACTCAAGCACACCACCAAGTATGGCGCTTCGTTATCGGTGTGTTCGCTGGCTGAGTACGTGGTTGACAAGTCCCGTGAACTCGGCGACACGCAGGACGTGGCTCGTGGAGTGCTACCGCTGAAGGGGAAGGAGGCGAACCCGGTAGCGGTCGGGGCCCAGGACTATGACAGCTCCCGTTTCAATCTCCTCTGCATGCCGGTGCAGCACCTTGACCAGCGTTGTCGCTGTGTCGGCCGGCAGTAGGCGGTGCGTACGGAGCAGCAACACGCTCGGTGAACGGCCACCGGCGAGCGCGAGAATCCGGCTGAAGTCGAGATCGTGTGTCAACAGGACGAACCCGTGTAGGCGTGCCCACTGGAAGACCTCCCGGTCGGAGGCCGAGCCATCGCCGATGGTGCTCCAGTGGCGGGCTTCGATGCCCGCGTTTGCCAGCGCCTCGATCCAGCGAGGCGAGAGGTTCATGTCGATCAGGAGCTTCAACTCGAACTGACCGTGACTTCCTGCTCCTCGCTGCGCCAAGCGGCGTAGGCCAGCGCCTGGCGGATGTCGTCGCGTTCAAGATAGGGGTATGCGGCCAGCACTTCGTCTACGTCGTGGCCAGCCCCGAGCAATCCGACGATGGTCCCTACGGTGACGCGCAACCCTCGAATGCACGGGCGTCCACCCATTACGTCTGGATCCTGCGTGATTCGATGCAGTCGAGTCATGGCTCCCAGTATATGCCTTGCGCAACCCTTCAGCGATTTATCTCCGTCGTCGTGCGGCGTCGTGTGTACCGCGCCTGTCTGCAATCACGCGGACTGACCGACGGTGTGGACGACAGTCGCGCCGCCCCAGCGAAGGACCTTGAACGTCCAGATGACGGTGCTCGGCTTCCGGTGCCGGCCCCCGAGCCAGGACTGAGTGGCGGCAAGGGCGCACGGTGCCGCACACACGAGTCGAAGGTGGGCGCGCGGTGGGTGAGGCAGCCCACTGGCTGCTACCGCAGAAACAACTCTACAGCCGGGTTGCCCGTCTCTTCCCAATAGCGGTAACCGATGCGTTCGAGATAGGTCGAGAGCCTTGCGCGGTCCGTCTCGTTCCCTTCGAAGCCGGCCAGCACCCGTCCCCAGGCAGCGCCGTGATTGCGGTAGTGGAACATCGTGATGTTCCAGTTGCTGCCGAGACCGTTCAGAAAACGTAGCAGCGCACCGGGACGTTCCGGGAATTCGAACCTGAAGAGCAACTCCGGCTTGCTGCCGAACGCCCGGCCGGCGACGGCCAGCGCGCCGGCCGGTTCGGCGATCGAGCGCGTATCGTCGAAGACATCCTTGATGGCGGCGCAAATCTCGTCGACCGATACGGTGATCACGCCGTCGACGCAGGTCCTGGCTATCCTGAACGGCTCCCGTCCGACCTGGGCGACGGAGACGCCGTCGGCGAAGAGGTCGAGCGAGTCGAACGGCAGGCGCACTCGGCGGCCCGCCCGCAGCGCCGCCGCGAGGCAGGCGGAGCCCTCCGCTTCCACGCCGATGACCTGCGTCCGCGGCCGAGAGCTGCACCATCTTGTTGTACGACCCGCGCAGCTTGAACGAGAAGACCGGCTGCAGGTCTTCCCGTTTCAACGCCACCTCGTGGCCCAGACGCGCCGACATGGAGGCGGCGTCCTGCAGGGGCGTCTCGATGGCGACGTCGTAGACATGCGAGGCGAGGATCTTCTTGACGTACTGTTCCGGTATGTTCATGGGTCGGCAACGGTCGCAGGAGGGCAACGGGTGTCGTGGCGCGGGTGTGAAACGACAAAATTGTACAGGAATCCCGAGTCGTGATGGACGCCTTTTCGAGTTTCGGGCAGTACCGCCCATCGACCATTCGGAAAACGGCCTTGCGCTCGGTCCGTTTCGGCACAGGTCGACGGTGGGCATCGTGATAACGTTCGGAGCCGCGGCCTGCGTCACGATCGCCAACGCGGCGATGCGTGGCGTGACTGGCCGGGAGCCGGCGCCCGGCCGCGCGCCGGGACTGCTGAGAAGACAGACATGCTGGAAGCGCTGTTACGGGACGTACGGTACGGTCTGCGCTCGCTGCTCCGATCGCCCGGCTACGCCCTGATGGTCGTGCTCACGCTCGGGCTCGGCATCGGCGCGAACACCGCCATCTTCAGCCTCGTCAACGGCGTGTTGTTGCGACCCCTGCCATACGCCGACGGCCACGAGCTGGTGCTCGCCCGCCAGCAGGCGCCGCGAGCCGGCTCGGCGAACATCCCGTTCTCGGTGAAGGAGATCAGCGACTACCGGGAACAGCTCGAGACCCTCGACGGCTTCGTCGAATACCACGGCATGTCGTTCACCCTGCTCAACCGCGGCGAGCCGGACCGCGTACTGACCGGCGTCGTGTCGGCCAACTTCTTCGACGTGCTCGGGATGCAGCCGCTGCACGGGCGGACGTTCCGCGACGAGGACGACGATCTCGGCGCCGAGGCGGTGCTCGTCCTGGGCTACCCGTACTGGCAGCAGCGTTTCGGGGGCGACCCGGACATCGTCGGGCAGGTCTTCGAGATGAACGACCGGCCGCACACGGTGGTCGGCGTGCTGCCGCCGGTACCGCAGTACCCGCGCGAGAACGATGTCTACATGCCGACGTCGGCCTGTCCGTTCCGTGCCCGCGCCGAGGCCCGGATGGAAGAGGACCGCACCGCGTTTCGCGGCATGACCGCATTCGGCCGTCTTGCGCCGGGTGTCGGCATCGACCGCTTCGGCGGCGAACTGGCCACCGTGGCGGCCCGGGTGCAGGACGATCATCCGGACACCTATCCCGACGACTCGGGGTATACCGCGGTCACGCTGCCGCTGGCCGACGAGCTGACCCGTGATGCGCGGCCCACGCTCTTGATCCTGCTGGCCACTACCGCGCTGGTGCTGCTGATTGCCTGCGCCAACGTCGCCAACCTCACGTTGGCGAGGATGAGCCGTCGCGAGCGGGAGTTCGCTCTGCGGTCGGCCCTCGGCGCGGGCCGCGGACGGTTGCTGCGGCAACTCCTCGCGGAAGCGAGCCTGCTTGCCGTTGCCGCGGGTGCGTTCGGCCTGCTGGTCGCCTGGCTCAGCCTCGACCTGCTCGTGGCGTTCGCGGCGCTGTTCACGACGCGCACGACCGAGGTGGCGATCGATGGCTGGGTGCTGGCGTTCACCCTCGGCCTGTCGCTGCTCACCGGCGTCGTGTTCGGCAGCGCGCCGGCCCTGGCCGGGCGGCGCGATGTGTCCGCGGCGCTCAAGGAGGCGGCGGCGCAGGTCACCGACACGCCGGCACGGCGCCGGGCGCGCGGCCTGCTGACCGCGTCGCAGGTGGCCGCGGCATTCGTGCTCCTGATCGCCACGGGGTTGCTGCTCACCAGCTTCTACCGTTTGCAGCAGGTGGACGACGGGTTCGATCCCGAGCGCGTGCTGACCGCGGAGGTGTTTCCCAACTGGTCGAAATACACGACCTCGGAGAGCCGCCGCCAGCTCTTCACCGACGTGCTGCAACGGCTGCGGGACCGCCCGGGGGTGACCGCGGCAGCCGTGGCCAACGGCTTCCCCATGGCGAGCGAGGTGGGGCAGCAGCGGCGGTTCGCCATCGAGGGCCGCACGTACGAGGATCCGGATCTGCGTCCGGAGCTGGAAACGCGCGTCATCAGCCCGGACTACTTCGCGACCGTCGGCGTCCCGCTGCTGGCCGGCCGGACTTTCACCCGGCTCGATGACAGGGCCACGACGCCGGTGGCGGTCATCAGCCGGTCCCTGGCCGAGCGTCACTGGCGGGCTGGTCAGAGTCCGCTCGATCAGCGCATCACTCTGGATGGCGGCGAGACGTGGATTTCGATTGTCGGCGTTGTCGGTGACGTGCGCGACCACGGGCTCGACCGCGAGCCGCCGGATCAGCTCTACCGGCCGTTTCTGCAGGGCGCCGGCTCGCCGACCCAGGTGCTGGTGCGGGCCCGCGCGGATCCCCTCGCCCTGAGCGCGCAGGTGCGGGACGCCGTTCACGCCGTCGACCCGGAACAGCCGGTCGAGAATTTCCGGACGCTGGCGGAGACCCGCGCCGGCACGACGGCGACACGGCGGCTGTCCCTGGTGCTGCTCGGGCTCTTTGCGGCACTGGCGCTGGTCATTGCAGTGACGGGCATCGCCGCGGTCATCGCCACGTCCGTCAGCCATCGGACCCGCGAGTTCGGCCTGCGGCTGGCCCTCGGCGCCGAGCGCAGGTCGATCATGGCGATGGTCCTGCGGCAGGGGCTGGTCATGGTGCTGGCGGGGTTGGCGATCGGAGCGGCTGCCGCCGTCGCGCTCTCCCGCTCGCTGTCCAGCTTTCTCTTCGAGACCCGGCCGACCGACGCCGGCGTGTTCCTGATGGTGTCGCTCGTCTTCGTCGTCACCGGGCTGGCCGCGTGCTATCTGCCGGCGCGCCGGGCCATGGCCGTCGACCCGCTCGTGTCATTGCGCGACGACTAGCAGCCCGTGGTGAAACCCCGCGTTGCACCGAGATCGGCGATGCGCCCGCTGAGCAAGACGAGTAGGGGCAACCCTTGTGGTTGCCCGGTTCTGAGCAAGACGGGTAGGGGCAACCCTTGTGGTTGCCCGGTTCTGAGCAAGACGGGTAGGGGCAACCCTTGTGGTTGCCCTGTTCGTCAGCCGGTGCCGCTCGGTGAGTTGTCCTTCCCGCAGTTTGCGGTGAAGCGCGGCATGCAGTTCCAATCGTCCGAATATCGAACAGCCAATTCGCTCACGGCTGCGCGCAGTCTCTCGCAATCACGTGTCCCGGGGCGCAGGACGACCGCGCAGAATCGGTTGATCATGGTCGTATCCCGCCGCGAAGAAATCTGACCGTCGCGACAAGCGCGGGTGTATAAAGAACCGACCCGTCAGATGCGACGACGAAAGCGGGCGATGCCCTGCGGTGCCCGGTTTCGAGCAGGCGCGGCGCGCGAGAGAGACCCCATGATGATGCAACGGTCCGTGCTCGTTGCGGTGATGGTACTGGCGGCCGGCGGCGGCGCGCACGCGCAAGACCAGTCCACCGGCACCCCGGCCCCCCCGTTCACTCCTGTCACGTCGGAACGACTCCTCAACGCCGAGGCCGAGCCCCACAACTGGCTGATGTACTCCGGCAACTACAAGAGTCAGCGCTACAGCGCGCTCGACCAGATTGACCGGCGCAACGCCGCCGACCTCGAGATCCAGTGGGTCTACCAGCTCCAGGTGCTCGACCGCGCCGAAACCACGCCGCTGGTCGTCGACGGCGTGATGTACATCACCGAGTCTCCCAGCACCGTCATCGCGGTCGACGCCGCGAACGGGAGACCCTACTGGCGCTACGAGCACCCGCTGCCCGACAACATGGTGTTCTGCTGCGGCCGAAACAACCGCGGCGTCGCCGTGCAGGGCGACCGCATCATCATGAGCACGCTCGACGCCCACCTCGTGGCGCTCGACGCCAAGACGGGCAGCGTGGTCTGGGAGACCGAGGTCCACGAAGCCGCGGCAGGCTACAGCAAGACCGCCGCACCGCTCATCGTCGGTGACAGGGTGCTCACCGGCGTCGCCGGCGGCGAGTACGGAATTCGCGGTGTGGTCGATGCGTATGACATCGACACCGGCACCCGCGAATGGCGTTTCTACACGACCCCCGGCCCAGACAATCCGGACAGCCGGACGTGGTCCGGCGACTCGTGGCGGACCGGCGGGTCGGCCACCTGGATGACCGGCTCCTACGACCCCGAGCTGAATCTCGTCTACTGGGGCACCGGCAACCCGGGGCCCGACTATGACGGGACCGTGCGCATGGGCGACAACCTCTACTCCGACTCGGTGGTCGCGCTCGACGCCGACACGGGCGAGATGAAGTGGTACTTTCAATTCACGCCGCACGACATCCACGACTGGGACTCGACCCAGATTCCGATTCTGGCCGACACGTCGTTCAACGGCGAACCGCGCAAGTTGATGCTCTTCCCCAACCGGAACGCGTTCTTCTACGTGCTGGACCGCGAGACGGGCGAGTTCCTCCTGGGCGAACCGTACGCCAAGCAGACGTGGGCCGACGGGCTCGACGAGAACGGACGCCCCATCCTGATTCCGGGCAAGGAGCCCTCGATCGAAGGCACCGTCGTTTCTCCCGCCATCACCGGCGGCTCCAACTGGTGGTCCCCGAGCTACAGTCCGCGCACCGACCTGCTCTACGTGATGGCCTACGACGCCGAGACGAGGTACTTCATCCGCCCGGAGGAGTACCAGGAGGGCCAGAGTTTTCGTGCCGGCGGCGGTGAGAGCCCGGAACCGAGGGAGACGTATCACCGCGCCGTGCGCGCCATCTCGCCGCAGACCGGCGAACGGCGCTGGGAGTTCCCGGTCAATCCGGGCACCACGTCGGGCCTGTTGTCGACCGGCGGGGACCTCGTCTTCGGCGGCACGGCTGACGGGTACTTCTTCGCGCTGGACGCCCTGACCGGCGAGGAGCTGTGGCACAAGACGGTCGGCGGGCGGGTCCACGCCGGACCGATGGGGTATGCGGTCGACGGGAAACAGTATGTGGCGATCGCCGCCGGGAACGCGGTCTTCTCGTTCGCGCTGCCCCACTAGCGGAACCGGATCAGCGGATCACAGGAGGAGTTCATGAATCGCGCACATTTCGTCGTTGTCGCACTCGTGGTGCTGTCCGGTCTCGTGGCGTGCGGCGCGCGGCCGGACGACGCGGCGCAGTTGGTCGCCGAGGTGCCGATCGATGCCGCCGGCATCAGTGGGGTCGTGCTGAACGGCGACCGGCCGGAGGCCGGGGTCTGGGTCGTGGCCGAGACCGACAGCCTGGCGACGCACTATCAGCGCATTGTCGTGACCGACGACGAGGGCCGGTTCCTGGTGCCCGACCTTCCCGATGCCGACTACGAGGTGTGGGTGCGTGGATACGGACTGCGTGACTCGTCGCGGGTTGCGGCCGCTCCCGGCGGGCGGCTCACGCTGGCGGTCGACGACGCCCGAACCGTACAGGAAGCGGCGAAGATCTACCCGGCCAACTACTGGCTCTCGCTCTATGAACCGCCGCCCGACAACGCGCTCCCGCTGGTGGGCAACGCGCGCACCCGGGCGCCGTCGGGGGACGTCGGCCAGGGAACGGCCGAGGACCGGGACCGGGACGAGGAGAGCAGCCAGACCGCCGGGGCATACCCGACCGCGGACCACTGGCTCGGTCAGATGAAGCTGAGCTGCATGCTTTGCCACCAGATGGGACAGGAGATCTCACGCATCTGGCTCGAACCCGACCATTGGGAGGCGGTGTGGGACCGGGCGGGCATGGGCAGAACGGCCGATTCCCTTGGAAGCGAACTGCTCAAGGAGACCCTTGCCGACTGGTCGTCGCGCATCGCCGCCGGCGAGGTGCCGCCGGCGCCGCCGCGGCCGACCGGCGTCGAGCGCAATGTCGTCATCACGCAGTGGGCGTGGGGGCAGGAGCTCAGCTACATTCACGACAACGTGTCGACCGACAAGCGCGACCCGACGCTCTATCCTGACGGAAAGGTGTGGGGTATCGACATCGGCCAGAGTTATCTCTGGGCGCTCGACCCGGTCACGCACACGGTCACGTCGCACGAAGTGCCGATGCGCGACGGTCCCGGCAGAGACCCGTCACGGATGGGCCGCATCCAGGGCAACACCAGCTCGCACAACCCGATGCTCGACGACCAGGGCAAGGTCTGGCTGACGACCCGCATGCGTGGGCGGGAGACTCCCGCCTGGGCGCACGACGTCGTCGTCGACACCGCGGGCGGCTCGGCGCGCCAGCTCAGCGCCCGGGACATGGGTTCGGGGCGTCAGCTCGGCTATTTCGACACCGCAAGCGAGGAGTTCGTGCTGATCGACACCGTCTACGGCACGCACCATCTGCAATTCGACAGCCAGGGGCGCCTGTGGACCAGCGGCGACCGCAGCCGGCTGGGCATGCTCGACCCGAGCAAGCTCGACCCGCAGCGACCGGCCGAGACCGAGGCCGCCGCGCAGACCGCCTGGACGAAGATTGATCCGCAGACCGGGCGATCGGTCATGGGCGGCGGGTACGGGATCATCGTCAACCCGGCGGACGACACCATCTGGCGGGCCGGCTATCCGGGCATCTTCGGGCAGCCGCCGCTGCCGAACCTAATCGGCAATCGGATCGACATGTTCGATCCGCAGACAAAGGCCTACGAGCAGTACGTGCTGCCGCCGCCGGCCTACGGACCGCGGGGGATCGACGCCACGACCGATGGCACGCTGTGGTTCGGGACCGGCAGCGGTCACCTCGGCCGGTTCGACCCGCAGACCGAGGAATTCACCTACTGGGAGACGCCCGGGCCGAAGATTCGCGGGACAGACGAGGGAACCGGCAGCGCCGACTTTCACTACTACATCTGGGTCGACCAGTTCGACACGTTCGGTCTCGGCACGGACAGGGTCATCCTCACCGGCACCAACTCGGACTCGCTCCTGGTGTTCGACCCGGCCACGGAGGAGTTCACGATGATCAGGATTCCCTATCCGCTGGGCACCTTCACCCGCGGGCTCGACGGTCGCATCGACGACCCCGACGCGGGGTGGAAGGGCAGGGGCCTGTGGGTGTCGAACAACACGGACGGGCTGCTGCACACCGAGAACCGGATGGGCTACATCAGCCAGATTCAGTTGCGGCCCGACCCGCTGGCGCCGTAGCCGGCTGCGCAGGGCGTGAGGGCGGGCCATCGGCGGCCCCTCTGCGCGCCCCTGGTGCCGAGGGCCGCCCCTTGTCAGTTCAGGGCCAGCGCCACGAGCCCGGCGTCGTTCGCCGTGCCGTACGCCACGACGATGTATTGCCTGCCGTCGAGCATGTAGGTCATCGGCGTTCCCGTCGGGGCGGCATCGAGTTCGACCTCGTGCACCGTCTCGCCGGTCCGCTTGTCGAAAGCCAGCAGGGTCGGCGCGCTGGAAAACGCTCTTGGCGCCAGGTCGCGGTCTGCCGCAGGACGGAAATCGAGGTCCGACGCGTCGCCCCGACCGCGGAACCCGAGAAACAGAAGGGTCCTCGTCAGGAGCGGTCCCGTATAGGCGCCGCCGCCCAGCGGCCCCGGGTCGGGAACGCCGAGGTCGATCACCTGCTGGCGCGGGCCGTCGCCGAGCGGGACCACCCACTCCAGCGTGCCCGCGTTCAGATCGAAGGCGCTGAGGCGCACATACGGCGGTTTCCAGAGCGGCAGCCCGCGTGGTCCCCGCGCCCTCCCGGGGCGACCGCGGTTGTAGCGGAAGTCCGAGCGGTCCGGATCCGGCGGGGCGAGCTGCATGACACTAGGCGCCGTCCGTGAGGGTACATACAGCCAGCCGGTCTCGGGGTCGACCGCGGCGCCGTGCCAGTTGGCGCCGCCACCGGCGCCCGGCATGATGATGGTTCCCCGTTTGCCGTCGCCTTCCGCCGTGATCGGTTCGAAGATCGGCCCGTACACGAACTCGTTCACGAGCTCGACCGCCTCTGCCCGCAGTTCCGGCGTGAAGTCGATGAGACCGTCGATCGAGACCCCCTGCCGGTCGAACGGCGGCGGCCTGGTGGGAAAGGGCTGGGTCGGCGAGGTCTGCTCGCCCGGCACGGTCGACTGCGCGACCGGGCGCTCCTCGATCGGCCAGACCGGCTCGCCGGTGACGCGATCGAAGACGTAGGTGAACGCCTGCTTCGTGACCACCGCCACCGCCTTGACCGCCCGACCCTCGACGACCAGGTCCACGAGCAGCGGCGCCGCCGTCGCGTCATAGTCCCAGATGCCGTGGTGCACGAACTGGAAGTGCCACACGACCCGGCCGGTCCTGGCGTCGAGACACACGATGCTCTCGGCATACAGGTTGTCGCCGTGGCGATGGCCGCCGTAGTAGTCGTTCGTCGGCGTGCCGGTCGGGATATAGACGTAGCCCAGTTCGGGGTCGGCACTGAGCAGCCCCCAGGCGTTGGCGGCGCCCGTGTCACGCCACGACCCGTTCTCCCACGTGTCGTTGCCCGGCTCACCCGGTTGCGGGATGGTGTGGAACTCCCACAGCTCCGCGCCGGTGCGCACATCGAAGCCGCGCACGTCACCCGGCGGTGCGAGCTGATAGCGGGGTCCGTCGGAGATGACCGAGCCGACGACCAGGACGTCGCCGACCACGATCGGCGCCGACATCAACTGATACGCGCGTCGCTCGATCGGCCGCCTCAGGCCCTGCGTGGCATCGATGGCGCCGTCGGCGCCGAAGTTTGCAATCGGTCGACCCGTACGCGCGTCCACCGCCCACAGATAGGCGTTCCCGGTGGGGAGAAAGACCCGCGACTCGCGGCCATCGGACCAGTACGCCACGCCCCTGGCGTTGTAGCCGGTGTTCGCGGGACGCTCGTCTTCCCAGCTCCCGGGGTCGAAGACCCACAGCGTCTCACCGGTCGCGGCATCGATCGCCGCCGCCTGGCTCATCGACGTCTTGACGTAGAGCACGCCGTCCACGAGGACGGGCGTCGCCTTGTACGCGGCGGGGATGGTAGGCAGGGTGGTGCGGTTCGCCGTGACGATCGCGTTGTCGGGCGACGCCCAGCGCCACACGACCTCGAGATCGCTGACCGTCTCGCGGTCGATCTGATCAAGCGCGGCGTATTTCGTGCTCCCGTGATCGCCGCCGTAGGTCGGCCACTGCCCATCTGCAGCACCCTGTTGGGCGGCGGTCCAGGAAGCGGCCGCGAGCGTCAGACAGCACACGCCGTAGAAGAGCGAGGCGACGCCCACCGGTGTGGCCGGCCGCCGGTCACCCGCGTCCTGGCTCGTGCCGTCCATTACACCGCTGACAGCTCTCTGAACGTCCCGGTGCTGTCACCGATGCGCTCGACCGGCACGCCGAGCTTGTTCAGCAGCGTCTGATACAGGTTCGACAGCGGGGTGCCCTCCGGATACCGGATGTGACGGCCCCCCGTGAGAGTGCCCGCGCCGCCGCCCGCCACCAGGATCGGCAGCCCGAGCGGAACATGCAGGTTGCTGTTGCTCATGCCGCTGCCGTAGAGCAGCGTGATCTGATCCAACAGCGAGCCGTCGCCGTCCGCGGTCGCCGCCAGCCGTTCCAGGTAGTACGCCAGCAACCCGGTCTGGAACACCTGCACCCGGGTGAGCTTCTCGAGCTTCTCGGGGTTGTTCTGATGGTGCGACAGCGGGTGGTGCGGGTCGGGCACCCCGAGCTCGGGGAACGTGCGGTTGCTCAGCTCCTTGCCGATCATGAAGGTGACGACCCGCGTCATGTCCGATTCGAACGCCAGAACCTGCAGGTCGATCATGATCTTCGCGTAGTCCTCGAAACGTTCTGGAATGCTGCCGGCCGGACGCTCGAACAGCGGCAGCTCGCGGTCGCTCTGCGCCTCCGCCTTCTGGATTCGCACCTCGACGTCACGGATCGCCTCGAGATACTGGTCCAGCCTGGCCCGGTCCCGGGTCCCCAGATCACGACGCTGATCGACCACGCCCTCCTGGACCGAGTCGAGCAGACTGCGGTTGCGCCGCAGTCGGGCCGCCCTGGCCGCCGGGTCGGTGCTGTCGCTGTCGCCGAAGAGACGCTCGAACACGGCGCGCGGATTGTTCTCCATCGGCAGCGGCGAAGTGGGACTGCGCCAGCAGAGGGTGTTGACGTAGGCGCAACTGTAGCCGACGTCACAGGCTCCGGCCAGCTCGGTGGTTTCGAGCCCCACCTCCAGTGACGGCAACTGGGTCTCGCGGCCCAGCTCGGCGCTCGCGATCTGATCGATCGACACGCCCGCCCGGAAGTCGACCCCTTCGGTCGGCTTCGCGTGGACACCGGTCAGGAACGCGGCGCCGATACGGCCGTGCCCGCCGGCCGGCTCTCCCGGCAGGGCCACCGCCGGTTGGTTGTCGAGCCCCGACACCACGATCAGCTCGTCGCGCATTGCGGCCAGCGGTGCGAGGATTGGCGACGGCAGGAATCCGGCTCCCTCGGTCGCCGGCGTCCAGTTCTCCATGACCGCGCCCATCGGCACGTAGACGATGGCGAAACGTGGAGTCGACCGCGCCGCGGTGGTGCGCAGCGCCGCGTAGGCCGGCACCATGCTGTCCAGCAGCGGCAGCGCCACGCCGGCGCCGATTCCACGCAACACCGTTCGGCGCGACAACGCCTTGCGGGTGATGATCATGGCTCTGTGCTCCTCATCTGAAACGGCGTGCTGTTGACCACGCCGAGAACGATCGACGACCAGCGAAACCCGCTCGCTTCGGCCTCTCGCACAATCTTGCGAATGGCCGGCATGTCATGCGCCTCGATGCCTCTGCCCAGTGCATAGGTCATGAGCCTGGTGGTGACGGTGCTCACGAACTCGGTGCGCCGGTTGCGCAGCAGCCGCCGCAGGCCGCCCGGTCCGTCAAAGCGGCGTCCGTCGGGCAACGCGCCGACCGCGTCGATCGGATCACCGGCATCGGTCGCGTCGCGCCACCTCCCGATGGCATCGAAGTTCTCGAGCGCAAAGCCCAGCGGGTCCATCTGCGCATGGCAGCTTGCGCACACCGGGTTCGCGCGATGCTGCTCCATCCGCTCGCGCATCGAACGCGCGCCGCTCACGTCGTTCTCTTCGAACGGCGGTACGTCGGGGGGCGGGGGTGGCGGCGGCGCCCCCAGGATGTTTTCGAGCAGCCACTTGCCCCGCACCACCGGTGACGTGCGATTGGCGTAGGAGGTCACGGTCAGGATGCTGCCATGTCCAAGCAGCCCGGCACGCCGGTCGTCGCCGAACGTCACGCGCCGGAAGTGGCTGCCGTGAATCCCCTCGACCCCGTAGTGCCGCGCCAACCGCTCGTTCACGTAGGTGTAGTCGGCCGTCAGCAGGTCGAGCACACTGCGGTCCTCCCGAAGCTGCGCCTCGAGAAACAGCTCGGTCTCGCGCTGAAACGCCTCCCGCAGGTTGTCGTCGAACTCCGGAAACGCGTTGACGTCCGGCGCCACCGCGCGCAGGTTGCGCAGATGCAGCCACTGCGACGCGAAGTTGGTGACGAGGGTCGCCGCGCGCGGGTCGTCGAGCATACGGCGGACCTGCTGTTGCAGCGTCACCGGGTCACCGAGCGCCCCGGCAGACGCCAGCTCCCGCAACTCGTCGTCCGGCAGGCTGCTCCAGAGAAAGAACGACAACCTCGACGCGATATCGAGATCGCCGAGGCGGTAGGCGGCGCCCGCCGCTGCGTCGACCGGGTCGCGTTCGACCCGCACGAGAAAGCTCGCATCGAGAAGGATGCGCTCGAGCGCGAACTGGATGCCGGCGTCGAACGTGCCGCCCTCCTCACGCCCGTCCCGATAGAACCGGAGCAGCGTCTGCATCTCCGTCTCGTGCACCGGGCGCCGATAGGCGCGTGTCGCGAGCGTCGACAGAATCTCCCTGGCGCAGGTCTCGGCCTCGCTGCCGCGGGCGTCATCCGCGGGGCGGCAGACGAAGATTCGACGCCGGCTGTCGGTGTCTCCCGGCCCCGTGGCGTTGTAGGGTCCGGCGATGTCGATCGCCTCGACGCGGGCCTCTGCTCCACGGACCCCACCGAAGCTGATGCTGCTCACCGGGAGATACGCGGGCCTCACCCCCTCGGGCGCCACCATCGTCTCGACGAACGTCGCCCCGACGAGGTGAGACCCGGCCGCCACGTGGAGGCGGACTTCCAGCGGATCATCGGGTGCCCGCGAGCGCGGGTCCGCCGCCGCCGGTTGGCGCGGCCCGCCCAGCAGGAAGAGTTCGAGACGCTCAGCGTCCAGACGGAGATCGAGTTGCTGTGGTTCGCGGAACCGACGGCCGCGCAGGCGCGCCGTCACGACGTACTCGGCGTCGAGCGGGAAGTAGTGCCGCACGGCCGCGCCGCCGCGGCTTCCGAACGGCAGGTCCGGGCTGACCCGACCGTTCTGCAACCGGAGTCGGGAGACGTTGTAGGTGGTCAGTGACGGACGGAGGGCGGGGTCGCCGACCGCCAGCCGGCTGATCTTCGCGGCTGCCGACATGTAGCGCTCGAGCAGCGCCGTCGAAATCGGCAGCAGGTCGGCGTTGTTGTCGAAGCCATACACCATGTCGTCGGCCGGCAACAGTGCGCGGCCGTCGATCTCCAGCCCCAGCAGATCGCGGATCACGTTCGTGTATTCGGTCCGATTGAGCCGTCGCGCCGTCGGCCGGCCCGGACGCGGGCTCTCGGCGGCGGCCTCGTCGATCGTGGTTTCCAGCCAGGAGGCGAAGGACTCGTATCCGGCCGGCTCCGGCCGCGGCCGTCCCGCCGGCGGCATCGTCGCCGACCGCAGTTTGCGGATCACCTTTTCCCACGCCGCGGTGTCTCGACCCAGGTGGTCGAAGCCGTCTGCCTCGAAAGAGAGGTTTCCGGTCTGCAACCGGTCGTTGTGGCAGGCGACGCAATAGCGGTCCAGCATCTCCCGGTGGTCCGCGGGGACCGGGGTCGGACTGCCGGCGCCGGGCTGTTCTCCGGAGGGTGCTGTGGCTGCGTACAGTCGATCGGGCGAGACGAGGGCGCAGACGCCGATCAGCGCGGCGCCGACGAGGCCTGTCAGGAGGGTCCTTTCAGCGGCCTGTCGCATCGGTCGTGAGCGTGCAACTCATGATAACGACCCATGACGCAAGATGTCCACGGTAACCTGCCGCACAGGCGTCACCCGACCGCACCCCGCGGGCCCTCCGGGACGCGCGCCGCACAAATGCAGCGGGGCTGGTGGCGCGGGATGCTAGGATGCAAGCGCAACCGGAATCACCACGTTCTCGGTCGGGGAAGGGGCACGCAGATGGGACGTCACGCCGCGGCGCTCGTGATGCTGAGCGCGTTTCTGTTGCCGTCGAGTCCGTCGCTCGCGGCACGCGCCGACACACCGCTTCTGGATGCGGTGAAGAACCACGACGGCGCCACCGTCGACACGCTTCTGGCCGCGGGCGTCGACGTCGATGCCGCGCAACCGGATGGCGCGACCGCACTCCACTGGGCCGTCCAGCTCGATGACGCCGCGATCGTCGAGCGGCTGATCCTGGCGGGTGCGACCGTGGACGCGACGAACGAGTACGGCGTGACGCCGCTCTCGCTCGCCTGCAGCAACGCCGGCGCCGCGCTCGTCGAGCGACTGCTCGAGGCCGGCGCCGACCCCAACCTCGCGCGTCCCACCGGAGAGACGCCCCTGATGCGGGCGGCGAGCACAGGCAGCGTCAGGGCGGTCGGGGCGCTCATCGCGCACGGCGCCGACGTGCATCAGGCCGATCCCGAACTGGGACAGACACCCCTCATGTGGGCGATCTCGGCCGGCCACCCGGACGTGGCGGCAGTCCTGATCGCGCAGGGGGCCGACGTCGTCGCCCGCTCGATCGGGGGATTCACGCCGCTGTTGTTCGCGGCGCGGGAAGGTGACGCCGCCACGGCTCGCTCGCTGCTGGCCGCGGGCGCCGATGTCCACGACGCAATGGAGAACGGCACGAGCGCACTGCTGCTGGCGACGCTGCGCGGCCAGGCGCCCACGGCCATGCTCCTTCTGGAGCACGGAGCGGACCCGAACGGCGCCGGCCCCGGCTACACCCCACTCCACTGGGCGGCCGGGTCCTGGCAGACGGAGTTGAGTGGCCCGAACGGCATCGCCACCGACCGCGACGACGAGTGGCGTGCGCTGCGCGGCATTCCTGGCGACAAGGTCCGGCTCGTCCGCGCCCTCCTGGATCACGGCGCCGACCCCGACGCTCGACTCGAGTCGACCCCGCCACGGGCAGGGTACAGTCAGTTGAGCGTGGAGCACCGTGTGGCCGGGGTAAGACCGTTTCCGGGAGCGACGCCGTTCCTGCTCGCCGCGATGGCCGCCGACGTCGAGGTGATGCGCGTCCTGGCCGAGGGCGGGGCCGACCCGAACCTCACCGCCGTCGACCAGACCACGCCGTTGATGCTGGCGGCCGGGCTTGGCCGATACATGGCCGAATCTCTGGTCACCGAGGCCCGTGCGCTCGAGGCGGTCGCGCTCGCGCTCGAACTCGGCGCCGACGTCAACGCGGCCAACGAGAGCGGCAGCACCGCGCTCCACGGCGCCGCCTTCATCAAGTCGGATGCGGTCGTGCGACTGCTCGTGGAGCACGGCGCGTCGCTCGACCCGGTGAACGCGCGGGGTCAGACCCCGCTGGCGCTCGCCGAGCTGTCCCGGGCCGGCAGCGCCACGACGACAACGCGCTCGAGCACCGGCGATCTGCTCCGGGCGCTTGGCGCAAGCACCTCCGCGGACGACCTCCCACCGCGCTGACCGTTCAACCGTGTAGGCGCAGGCTCTGAACCCCGCTATCGTCACTCAGGGTCGCGGTGGATGAGTATGGGTTCGTCTGCGACATGGCGGCGCTCCCGCCAGCAGCAGCTTGTGGATCGGATCGTCGGCGAGGTGGTCGGCGTCCTTGCCATCGGGATGACCGCAGGCAATGCCGAAGTTCCGCTGGCCGAGCAACGCCGTCAGCGTGTGCCGGATCTTCCCGAGCGCCCGCCGGTCCACCAGACACTGGGCGAAACCCGCCACCAACCCATTCACGCGCTCCGCCGCCTTGAGCAGGACAGCGCCACCATCGGAACTCGCGTGCTGGCGGTCGAACGTCGCGACGAGGGGCTTGTCGAAGAGATCCGGAAAGAGGACAGTCTGTGGTATCGTCTGAGGTGTCTCGCAGGGGCCTCCGTGGTGGGTAAATGGTTGTGTCAACAGCATTTATACCACGCGGAGGCCTTTGCTTTTCTACCGAAATCGGACCCTTCCTGAATAGTCCGGGCTAGGCACGGGAACGGGTAGCCGTCACAGGAACACGTGAGAAGCCCTCCGCGGTCTACACGCTGGATTGGAGGGTCGCACGTGGACGATAGAACAATATAGACGACAACCCGCGAGGCAGGCTTCCATGAGCAACGTCAACATTAGGCGCGCGGTCGAGAATATCCGGCGTAACACCAATGTCTACATGCCTGTCGTCGAAACTATCGTGAACGCTCTTCAGGCGATCGATGAGCAAGGGGTTGCAGGCGGACGGGTTTCGGTCTGCGCAGTGCGGGCAAACCAAGACAAAGTCGATGGCAGTCTGCCGGACGTTATAGGGTTCAACATCGAGGATGACGGGATCGGCTTTAACGACGCGCACCGCCAGTCGTTCGATACCCTCTATACGGATCGCAAAATTGCCGAGGGTGGAAAGGGCTTCGGCCGATTCACGTGCCTCAAGTATTTCGAGGATCTTCGTGTCGAAAGCGTTTACAGGGAGGACTCTGAATTCAAGTTACGCAGGTTCTCGATGGGTAAGGAGCATGAAATCATCGTCAACGAGAGCGTTGAGGTAAGCACGAAAACGGAGTCCAGAACGATTGTTAGCTTAATTGGCCTCAAGAAGGGCGCGTCCTTCGACGCAAGGCTCTCCACGATAGCCAAGAACCTCACAGAACGCTTACTCCCGTACTTCATTGCAGAGAACTATGTGTGCCCAGAGATCGTGCTCTCGGAAGCCGGAGGCAGCGGCCCGATTCGACTAAATGAATTCGTCAGCAACGAGGTATCGGCGTTTATTCAAGAGATCCGTCTGGAACGGAATAGATATTCCTTGATGGCGTCGGGGCAGGTAGAGGAAGAGTTCTCGGTCCGAGTATTCAAGATCTATGCGCCCAAGAACCACAGTAGCCGGATCAGCCTTGTTGCGCACAGGCGCGAGGTGTCGGGGTCTGTGCTTCACAAGTATGTTCCGGAGTTCGAAAGTGAGTTCTCTGAGAAGGGCGCAAACGAAGAGGCCGACCGTGAACGCAACTATATCATTAAGGCCTATGTAATTGGCTCGTACCTCGATAAGCATGTGTCGCTTGAGCGCGGCGGGTTTGAGTTCATGATGGACGGAGATCTTATCTTCGGCATTGCGCAGATGGATATAGAAAGAGAAGCGGCCTCCATCGCAAAAAATGCGATCGGCGAGGAGATTAGCCCGGATTATTCATGAAGGGTCCGATTTCGGTATAGACACAAAAGCCTCCGCGTGGTATAAATGCTTTGTCTACAGGCATTTACCCACCACGGAGGCCCTTGCGTGACACCTCAGACGATACCACAGACTGTCCTCTTTCCGGATCTCTTCGACAAGCCCCTCGTTACCACGTTCGACCGCCGGCACGCGAGTTCCGATGGCGGCGCCGTCCTGCTCAAGGCGGCCGAGCGCGTGTATGGGTTGGTGGCGGGTTTCGCCCGGTGTCTGGTGGACCGGCGGGAGCTCGGAAAGATCCGGCACACGCTGACGGAGTTGCTCGGCCAGCGGATCTTCGGCATTGCCTGCGGCCATCCCGATGGCAACGACGCCGACCACCTCGCCGACGACCCGATCCACAAGCTGCTGCTCGGGCGGGACCCGGTCGCTGGCGAGGCGTTGGCCTCGCAGCCGACGATCTCGCGGTTCGAGAACGGCGTTGGCCCCTCCGCCCTCTATGAGCTGGCGCGCGAGCTGGCGATGCGGGTCATCGAGCGGCATCAGCGCCGGCTGGACGGGCGGGCGCGGCGGATCACGATCGACCTGGATCCGACCGACGACGCGACGCACGGCGCCCAGCAGCTCACCTTCTTCAACGGGCATTACGATAGCTGGTGCTACTTGCCGTTGCTGGCGTTTCTGACCTTCGACAAGGAACGCGAACAGTATCTGTGCGCGGCGGTGCTGCGGCCCGGCAATGTGCCGGCCACCTGCGGGACCGTGGGCGTGTTGTGTCGGCTGCTGCCCCTGCTGCGGGAGGCCTTTCCCCGGGCGCGGTTTCTCGTCCGGCTCGACGGGGGCTTTGCGACGCCGGAGATCTTCGACTTCCTGGATGCCGAGCCGCGGCTCGACTACGTGGTGGCGATGGCCAAGAACGCCGTGTTGCGGCGCCACGCCGAGCCCGCCCTGATCGTGGCGCAGGCCCAGAGCGCGGCCAGCGGCCAGACCGCGCACGTGTATACCGACACTCAGTACCAGGCCGGTACGTGGGGCCACGCGCGCCGCGTCGTGATCAAGGCCGAGGTCGTCCGGCACGGCGACCGCGAGCCGCGCGACAACCCGCGCTTCGTCGTGACGAATCTGCGGCAGACGCCGCGCTTCATCTATGAGAAGGTCTACTGCGCCCGCGGCGACATCGAGAATCGGATCAAGGAACTGCTCGATGGGCTACAGATCGACCGCACGAGCTGCTGTCGCTTCTGGGCCAATCAACTGCGCGTGCTCCTCACCGCCGCCGCCTACGTGCTGATGCAAGAACTCCGGCTGCGCGCGGCGCGCACCGCCTGTGCCCGCGCCCAAGTGACGTGGCTGCGCGACCGGCTCCTCAAATTGGGGGCGCACGTCGTCGGCTCGGTCCGCCGCGTGGTCCTGCACCTGCCCACCGCCACGCCGGACCTCCACGCCTGGCGGCACATCGCGCTCGCACTCGGCGCCCGCCCCGGATAGGCTTCGGCCGGCGCCAGCCCGCCGCGCGTCCATCCATCCCCAGGGGCGGCCCCGCGCCCGCCCGCGGCAGAGCTGTCCCCGGGCCGCTCCTCACCCAGCCCTCCGCACCGACGACGCGCTTCTCCCCGCCGGCACCCGACCGCAACGACATCCGATGCGCCATGTGCGCGACGATCACGCCGTCCGCGGTGCCGACTCGCGGCCTTCATGAATAATCCGGGTTAGGCTTCGACAAGAGAAGAAGAGGGATCATGTGCGGTCGTACGTGGATGAAGAGGCCCCGTGGCACAAGAACATTCTCGGCGAAGTCGATCTGAGCAAGATGCCCTACAGTGCGACCAACGAACAGATAGAAACGTACTTGCATACGGCGAAGTTTGCACGGGAACGAACTATAAGAAGCGATGTTGCTAAACTCCTGTCTGAGGCAAACTTTGATGACGTAAGGGAGAACGTGGTTGAAATCGTTAGCAAGATTTCGGGTAGTAGCAAGAATGAACTGATACACTATATCGCACTACGCAGAAAGATCCTCGACATATTTGAAAAGAGTCTTGAGGTGGATGAGTCCGGCTCTTACTCGTCAGAGGGCGTAGTTCATGACATTATATTTCCGCTTAAGGGCGATACGGAGAGGACTGCGTTCAAAGATCATAACTTATGGATCGTGGACGAGCGCCTGAACTTCACGAATTATGTTTGTTCCGATGTTCCGTTGGACAGACGGAGCGGTGAACGTCCGGACCTGCTGGTCTATAACAGGCGTGTGCTTTTCCGGGGGGATAACGAGGCTAGTAACGCGATCACCATCTTTGAGTTCAAGAGGCCCCAGCGGGATGATTTTGTGAATCGGTCAGCGAAAGAGGATCCGATTGAGCAAATTGTTCGGTACGTGAACGACATTCGCGATGGTAAATGCAAGACTCCAGAGGGGCGCAAGGTGCTGGTTGCCCACAATACGCCCTTCTATGGATTCGTTGTGTGCGACTTTACAATGAAGGTGGAGGCGTGGCTTGAGCGGGAGAAGGACTTCAAGCCGATGCCGGATCGGCTCGGTTGGTTTCAATGGCGCGAGAACATAAATCTCTATATGGAAGTAGTCAGCTGGGATAAGGTTCTGAAGGACGCGAAGATGAGGAATAAAGTGTTTTTTGACAAGCTCGGCATCTGAGAAGTCGTTGGCTCGACGGTTGTCCGTCGCGACGGATTGTGCGCGTTCCAATGAAATCCGACCGCGTGGAAATGGCCTCCTCACGCGCACTCGCCATCGGCAGGCACAGCTACTGCAGTGTCGAATCGATCCTGAATCACCGACGCGACGAGACGTCCTGCGGGCATTGCGAGCGCCCCAACCGCGGTCGAGCACGACAACAATCGCGGTGCCTTTTGCTACCAGTGATTGCCGAAAGGAAACTGCGATGCGGACTCATCCGACCGTGGAGAAGCTCCACCAGCTACGACGGGCGGTGTTGGCCAAGGCCCTCGGCGAGCAGCTCGAGTCGCGCGGGGTCGATGCCCTGGCGTCGAGGAACGGCTCCGACTGCTCGTGGATCACGGCGCGTCGCTCGACCCGGTGAACGCGAGGGGTCAGACGCCTCTGGCGGTCGCCGAGCTGTCCCGTGCCGGCAGCGCCACGACGACGACGCGCTTGAGCACCGGCGATCTGCTCCGCGCGCTCGGCGCACGCACCGCCGCGGACGACCTACCACCGCGCTGACCGTTCAAGCGTGTAGGAACGGTCCGCGAGGGAGTCTTGGGTGTCAAGATTCCATGTCGAGAGAGGTCGATGGCCTCGGCGTCGTGATCGGGGCGCCTCCAAAATCGGTTTTCGTTTTCCTGATCCTGATCGCCGCCGCTGTCAGTCAGTAGGCCGTCAGTTAAGAACCTGCGCGGCGCCGCGGATTCGCCGCCCTGGCAAATGGGCGTATGACGACCGCAATTTTTCGCGCGGGTTCCGGTGCAAGGGTGCGATCTGGTGAGATCTTTTTCTTTCGGTGACGCCGTAAGTCGACAATTGCGCGAACTGCTGCCGTTTTTCGATGTCTGCAGAAGAAGATTCACGACGACCGGTGAATGACAGTGACCTGTTCGTCACGCGTCGGGGATCGCGTCGGGCCGGCCGGCGGCCAAGGCGTTCATGTAGGCGAGGCAGAGGTCGCGCGAACGGTATCGTCCGTACGTTGCGGCTTCATGCTGTTGCACGATAGGAAACGTCGACCAGACGTACCGCACGTCGTCACGGTTGGTGACGCCATAGAGATGGAAGAATAGGGCGTCGAGCTTGGCGCGCAAATGCAGTCGGCGTTCGTCGTCCCATCGAAAGGGCGGCCTGACAGTGCCCGTCTCGTTGACGTAGCCGAGATCGCGGGCAAACGGGGCAATGTCGTGGGCGGTGTACGTGAGTTCCAGCACCGCTTCGCGAACGATCTCCCCGGCGGTTTTCGATCCGAAGCGAGTTTCCTGGTACTTGCCGGGCGGTACGACGGGAAGTTGCTCGACGATGTACAGGTTGAGATGTTGGCCCTGGACTTTCTGGCGCGCAACGTAGTCGAGCGGAACGGCGTTGAGGTTTGCAAGAATGAGCGGAGCGATCGAGATAAACGTGGCGTGGTCATCGGTGGCTGGAAGCAACACGGGAAATGTGTTTCCAACGCCAGAACGAGGAATGAGTGCCGCGATGATCGTCCGAGCATTGGTCGTCGCTGTGACATCCTTCCAGCCCAAGTGCCATCGGAGGTCGCCTGTCTGAAGTTCAGCGTCATTGATCCAGTACTGCGGATCGGGTAACCAGTCGGCGTCGCGATGTTGTTCCTCGGTCGCCGGTTTCGGCTGCGCCGGGCGGTGCAGGTTCGTCGGGTTGACGACGACACTGGCTGCGCGGTGGTCGAACGCCTGCACCATCTTGCCCTCGTAGAGCGGGAGCCATTCGCCGGTCGGGCTGTCGAACCGGTTGCCCCCGGAGGGCCACGCGCCTTCCCGTTCCTCCAGATCCTCGCGTGTACGGAACAGACTGGAGTCGTTCGTCATGTGAAACATGGTGACGTACTTCACCGGCCACGCCTTGATCGTGTTATCGCCAGAGCGGTCCACGAGGACCGGCAATCGACGATAGATCGCCGTCGTGAGGTCCGCGTCCCGGTGCGACCGGAAGACGGGCGCAGTTCCGGTATTCGGATTGACACGTGCGAAATCACGCGCTGCCAGCGGGAAACAACGGTTGGGATCGGAAAGCTCCGTCAGATCGTGCAGGTAGAACGCGCAGCGGGCCGGCTCGGTCGCCGGCGCGCGCCCGGCGACGAACACGCAGAACTTGAACGACGCATGCACGTCCGGGAAGAACACCTTTCTGTTTTCGAAATCGTAGAGCGCACGCAGTCGGCCTTCTGTCGCGACCTCCTTGAAGAAACGGGCCGAGGTCTTGTCAGAGGCAATGCCCGAGGGTGTAAGCAGTCCGACGACGCCCTCCGGCTTCACGATTGCGAACGCTCGTTCGACGAACAGTGAGTAGATGTTGATGTCGCCTCCGGAGAGCAGCGGATAGTCCCCGCAGCGTCGAGCGATCCTGGCCGCGGATTCGGCACGGGTGCTTGCCAGATCGTATTCGTCGGCCAGCGGGTCTCCGGCGACCCGTAACGCCGCAATCATCTGCTTACGGTCGGCGGCGAGCTGCGCAAGGGCGATCTCGGGGCGCCGGAAGGCGAACCACTCGACCTGTTGCAGCTTCATCCGGTCCCAGGGCGGATTTCCAATCACCGCGTCGAAGCCGCCCTGCCGCTCGGCAATGTCCCAGTCGGACCAGACGCTCGGAAACGCCGGCTGCCAATTGAAGAATCGTTCTTGAACATTTATCGCGCGAGCCTCTTCGAGCAATTGCGCGAATTGTTCATGAAGTGGCGAGTCGGTGCCCACGTCGATGTCGCCGGTCGCAATTCCCACGGGATCGCCGAATGCTCCCTGGAAGAACGCTCGAAGGGCAGCACGGCGATCAGAATCCCTGACGTCCAGCCACTCGAAGGCATGGACCAGGGCCAGGAAGGCGTCCAGCGGCGCAGTCATTGCCAGGATCTGGTCGAAGAGCCCGGCGGACTGGTCGGACTGCGCGATCTCGGCGTCTGTCAGTTCCTCGATCGTCTGCATCGATCTCGCTGCTTGCATGGCCCGGTTCAACGGCTCGTGCAGGAATAGCGGGCTGCCCAACGCCATCGCCTTATCGAAGGCTTCGCGTGTCCAGCAGCCGAACAGACTGTTGCCGCAACGCAGGTGGTGGTCGAGAAAGCTGAGCGGAGCGCCAGCGGTGAACGTGTGCAACCAAAGAGAGACCTTTGCCAGTTCGACCGCCATCGGATTCCGGTCCACGCCGTAGACGCAGCGTTTCAGCACGATGCGCCGGACGAGGTGCCGGTCGTCGAGGCGTTCGCCGTCAACGGTCCAGCCGAAGTCCGCGGCATTGTCCATGATCGTGCGACGTACCTCGTCTATGCGTTCGGTGAGCGGAGACACGTAGCCGTCAATCATTGCCTCGGCTTCGGCCATGGCGGCGATCACGCGGTCGGCCAGGTAGTCGACAAGGCCAACCAGAAAGTGTCCCGAGCCCATCGCCGGGTCGCAGATTTGCAGTTCGAGTATTCGCTCGGCGGGATCGAAGCGCTTCAGGATTTCGATCTGGTCGTGATTTGACAACCGACGGGTTGCGGATTCCGCCGAAACTGATGCGAACTTGTTGACCCGTTCGCGAATCAGGGGCTCGATCGTTTCCCGGAGAATCAGATTGACGAGCTCGTGTGGCGTGAAATAACTGCCTGAGCCCTTTCGTGCGAACACGTTCGGCCGGACGACGATCACCTCGCCGTCGCGGGCAAGCTCCTGTTCGAGCAGGCGTTCGTAGATCGACCCGAGCTGCTGCACGCTCAGGTCACGGTAGTTGATGTAGTGTCGACCTGTGGCGGTCTGAACGAACGATAGGGCGTCGATGACGTTTGCCATCACCTGATCGCCCAGACGAATGTCGGCAAGCAGCGGTGTGCGCACCCGGTCGAACAGGCCGCCGTTGTAGGGCGGCAGGCCAATCGAGGCGTCGCCCTGATCGATGGCCCTGGTGAGATCGTCGACGGCGGACCAATAGCGCGTGGCGTTGGCGGAGAACACGTCATTGCGGTCCTTGCGCCGCCCAACGTCGTCGCGCACTTTCGCGCGCAGTCCGTAATCGTCATAGCGCTCGTCGCGCACCGGCAGCAATTCCCGATCTTCGGCGTACAGCATGAACAGCAGGCGGTAGAGAAGCGTGAGCGCGGCGTCCCGGACGTCGGGCAACGACGCCGCGGGCGCGGCCGCGGCGATTGCGCGGGCGAGTGCCGGGAAGACGCGATCAAAGACCAAGTCGAAAAGGCTCTTCGCGACACGCTGTTCGTAGAAGCGTCCTTCCTCAAGAGCTCGCTGGTGGAACGTGCGCGGGTCGGCGGCTGCAGGCACGAAGGCGTCCCGGCGAAACAGGAGCACGAACACCCGCAGCCAATGACGGCGGTCGGCCACGGACAGCGCGAACAGGCCGTCGTTGTGGCCGGGGAGATCCAGAACCGCCGCCAGATCGATCTCGAAGAACTCTTCCGAGACCGACCGGGCGCCCTGATAGTAGAGTCGCCATCGCGCGCCATTGGTGAGAATGCCCCAACGGAGTCGACCCGTCGTCAGGTCCTCCACGCGCCGCAGATATCGAAGCATCTGCGTCGAAGGGGCTGTTCGCGCTTGCCGGTCGGAACGGGCGTCGAGCGAAAGAGTCCAGCGCTTGGACTCGACGATCACGAGCCCGAATTCATAGCGTCTCCATTCCTCGGCGAATCCGTTGGCACGGTCCTTGGCACTTTCGTCGGCAAACAGGAGACCATCAGGCTTATCCTCGATGCCACGCGGGGTCAGGTTCTGCTGCCGCAGGACCGATGTCCACCCAAGATTCGCGAGGACGGGCCAGATCAGATCATCCTCGGTCTGGCTTTCATTCGGCGTCTGCGCGAGGGGAAAGTGGTCGAAGAGCGCTCGTAGCGAGCGGCCGATGTCGTCGAGCGCCTCGTCGTCGAGGGCCTGCCACTCGTCGAGTCGAACAATGGTCTCCCTGAGGAAATCGTTCGCGAACAGGCTGCCTTGAAATGCCTCCATGCGCTCACTATTCTGCAACAGTCAAGACGCGCGGCGTCATGACGTTGACCGGCGGCACCGCTTACCCTGCTTCCTTTTCCGCGATCTGTTGAAGAAAATCGTCCCGGCTGGGAGGATCTACCGCCAGACGGCGACGGCCGTCCGGGCAGTGGCCCGATCGCGGACCATCGGGACAGCGCTCGGGATCATGGCCTGCCCATGGCATCGCAACACGCCGCAAATGAAAACACGAATGGGCTGATCCGTCAGTTCGTCCAAAAGTCTCGAAACCGGACGGTCGCCACCGGCTCTGAATTCAGCGGGATCGAACAACAGCTCAACCGTCTGCTCCGACGATGCCTGAACCCCTTGACAGGATATGACGTACTCAACAACAGTCGGCGTCAGCTCACTGAGGTGGACCCGGTTGGCTGGACAGCCGGCCAAGTGAAGGTTGTGAGCCCACGGTAGCGTTGCGTGTCGTCCTTGATCCCACGTCCCCCGGTCGCGAATCGTCGGCGTGCAGCGGCGGTCCTCCTCGTGCGCCAGCCACTCCTCCTGGTCTTCGTCCTGGGCACCACGGTGTCGATGCTGGGTTCGGGTCAGTTCACGCTGCGTCTCATCGTCGACGGCGCGGTGTCGTTCGCGTTCGTGCCCGTTTGTCAGGCGGCGGGGATTTCGGCCGTCTGGCTGCGGCGCCGGTCTGTACAGTCGTATGCAGCGACCCTCGACTCGCTCTTCGAGAACAACGTCCCCTGGCTGGTGTGGCTTCTGGCACTGATCGGCATTGGTGCGTTCGTGCCGGTAGTTGAGTTGCGCAACTGGATCACACCCGTTTTGGTATCGCTGGTGGCGCCGGTCGCCTGGTCCGCCTACCTGGACTTCCGGCTGATGCGCAGGCTGATGCGCACCACGATGTGCCGTACAGCCCGTGGTGCTGCACTCGATGTGGCGTTGCAGCGGGCGGTGGCTTGGCCGCCGGCATTCACATATTTCCTTGGTGCGACGTTGCTCTCCGAAGTCGCGCCGATGGTGACCGGATGGCTGGGCCGGTGAGCCGGGTGCGGATAGTCGCGGTCGCGATGTTGCTCGTCGGTGTCGCCATCGGCACCGCACTCGACCGGGTGCCGGTGAGAGCGCCGATCGTCCTCGGCGGATACCAGGTGCTCGCTGCCGACTTCCACACCCACAGCTCGAAGTGGAGCGACGGAGCGACGACCCCCTGGGGCCTGGTCCTCGAAGCGAAGCGGCAAGGGCTCGATGTGATCGCGATCACGGGGCACAACCAGACATTGGACGCCAGATGGGGACGGTGGTTCGCCGATCGGATCGATGGGGTCACGGTGCTCGTAGGCGAGGATCTCCCAACGACGCGTCACCATCTGGTTGCCGTCGGAATCGACCGCACCGTCGATTGGCGCCTTGACATACTGGGCCAGATCGATGAGATCCATCGACAAGGTGGGGTCGCCATCGCCGCCCACCCGGGGCCGGCGTATTGGAGCGGCTTCGCGCCGGCCATGCAGCATCTGGACGGCGCGGAGGTGTGCCATCCCTCGATCTTCTCGGTCGAAGAGGCACAGGACGTCTTCGCGCGCTTCGCCGCGCGTGGTCCGGTCGCGGCGATCGGATCATCGGACTTTCACGGCTTCGGTCGGATGGGAATGTGCCGCACGTTCGTCTTCGCCAGCGACACCGGTGCGGAGGCGATTCTGGACGCGATTCGCGCGCGTCGCACGGTCGTTTATGGGTTGCAGGGACGAGTCTTCGGTCGCCCCGATCTCATTCGGCTCGCGGAGGCAGACGGCCGGCTGGCTGCGGCCGCGCGACGTGACTACGCCGTGGGATGGCTGGAACGCCTGGGCCAGGTGACAGGATTGATCGGCTTGGTCGGTATCGTCTTCGCCCAACGCTGGTCGTAGGCCACCCGAGTTGCAGGCATCTCAAGGTGGAGAGGCAACGGCGGAGCGCGCCGCGCGCAGCCGGAGTTCTTGCATGAGCACGTCGGCGGCGGTGAGGAAGACGCGCAGCTGATTGGCCCGGAATCGACTGCAGCTCGTGCGGTCGATCTGCAGGCCATCAAGCAGCTCCTCGATCACGTTGCAATGCCGCATCCGGCCAGCGCAAGGCGCGACGAGGGAGCGCACCAGTCCCGCAATCGCTTGCGATTCTCACGGCCAGGGCAAGTACGGGCGCGATTCAGGCTGACATTTCGCGTCAGTGCGCGCGCTGGAGTCCGGCGACTTCGTGTCCGTGCTGAAGATTCCGATGACGGGTGCGCCTTCGACCGTTCCGAACGGCATCTGCCACGCGATCTCACCGGTGTTCACGTCCACCACGGTGAGCCTCGACCAGGGGGGGTGCCAGCCGGGCCAGTCGTCGACGCGCATCGCGGCAACCGCCGTGACCGGTGCGGCGCCGACCGTTGTGTCGTACCGCAGCAACGGAGACTCGCGGGATGACGGGCTGCCAAGGCTCGTGTTCGTCTGCAACTCATGTGCGGTAGGTTGTGCGACAATCTGCACATGGCAACAAACTTGGCGATCAGCCCCGACCTGCTGGATCGCGCCGTAGCGCTCAGTGGCACGAAAACCAAGACCGCGGCAGTGACGCTGGCGCTGCAGGAGTTCATTGCACGGCGGGAACAACGGCGGTTGCTCGAGCTGTTCGACTCGCTCGATTGGGATCCGACGTTCGACTGCAAGGCGGAGCGCTCGCGCGGATGAGTCTCTTCGCCGACACCAGCGTCTGGTCACTCGCGTTCCGGCGAGACTCGTCGGACGACGCGCCCGAGCCCGGCCGACTGCGGGAGGCGCTGGCATCCCGGGAGTCGGTCTATTCCACCGGTATCGTCCTTCAGGAGCTGCTCCAGGGCTTCCGCGGACCAACGGCCCGCGACGCGATTGTGGAGAGCTTTGCGCCGTTGCCGATGATCGTGCCGGACCGGGATGATTACGTCGCGGCGGCCGATATCCGCAATGCGTGCCGCCAGCACGGTGTCCAGCTCGGAACGATCGACGCGCTGATCGCGCGCCTCTGCCTCCGTCTGCTGAAACAGGCGGGACTCAAGGAGTCGTGATGCATCGCTTCCTCATCGTGATCGAGAACGCCGGCGAGAACTTCTCCGCGTACTCACCGGACCTGCCGGGCTGTGTCGCCACTGGCGCAACCCGAGAAGAAACCGAACGAGGGATGTACGAGGCAATCCAGTTGCACGTTGAAGGCCTCCTTGATGACAAGCAACCCGTTCCCGCATCCACGTCGTTCGCTGAGTACATCGTCGTTCCTGCCTAAGTTCACAACGCGTTCCACCACGCGGCCGTGAAACGGCTGCAAGATGCCGTCGCCGTTCCTGCGCACGATCCTTTCTCGCCGGTCGGCCGACCGGTGCCCACGTGGCGGAGCTCGGCGCGGATCCGCGCCAGGTCCGGGCGCGCGCCGCACCGGTATGCGCACGATCCTTGCACCGCCTCCGGAAAATCGGCTGCTGCAGGAGTTCGTAAAAGGCGGAACCGCACGCCGCGGTCCGCACCTATCTTGCATGCCGGCCGCGCGTATGCTCACCAGGTAGGGCAGGAGTGCGTTCGACCTCAATCTTTTGAACGAGAGCGGGGGTTACACTGCCGCGCCAGGCTCCGAATCGGGCGATCTGGCGACCCTCGACGCAAACGCTGGTTGCGGTCCCGCCGTTGGTCAGGTGTGAAGTGCCCACCGTCCCGTACTAACCCGATTTCCGCAACTCGGCGTGGTTTTCAACTAATTTCAAGGGTGTTCCCTGTTCAACGTCAACTACTTTGACGTCCTGGCGGGTCGTTGTCGACGGCGGATTGATCCATACGGCGGTCGGCAAGGTTTCTGGGCGTGGTGGTCCGCTGACGAATCGCTCCGGATGCGCGGCGTAGGCCACGAGGGGGGTGCGGTGGCGCAGGTCGAGGATCGCCGGCGCGCGGGACACGCCGATGCTCTGACACAACGCCGACGTCTCGCCCTTCGCCGCGATGGCCTCGATCGCGCGCATCAGTCGGTCTCGTCGGTGTCGAGGGGTTTCAGGGGGATCTCCAGGATCTCGGCAACTTTTTTTTGGAGGGCGATGATCGTCTCGGCCCGCTGCAGCTTCCGCTGGAGCCTGCGGTTCTCGGCTTCCAACTGCTTCACACGCGGGTCGATCGGACGTGGGGTCGGGCCGCGCCGACGTCCCCGCATGTCCCGCAGGGCGCCCTGCTCACGCTGCCGTCGCCAGTTCGCCAAGTGCGAGCTATACAAGCCTTCTCGGCGCAGCAGCGCCCCCAGCTCGCCAGGCCGCTTGCACGCGTCCGCCTGCTTGAGGATGCGGAGCCGATACTCCGCCGTGAACCGGCGGCGCTGGGCTTTCGCCGGCCCTTCAGGATCAGGTGCCGTCGCGGCTGACGTGGTCGTGGGGCCGCCGGCTCCGGTCGCCCTCCGGGCTCCCTCCGCCTTCGGGCCCACGACCACGTCCATCTCCACGGCTGGTGGCATGCGATTCATCCATCAAACCCTCCCCGCCCCTACACTAAACTCAACAGGGAGTTTGTCTCACAGATTATTGGCACAGGGGGCTTCATCGCATCGGCTTCACGCCCCCTCTGCGGCCAAGACCGTAGCCCACCCGGAAGACGTCCGGGATGTTGACCCGGCCGTCTCGCATACGCAGAAAGACACTCAACGATTCGAGGTCCTGGCGCACGCCGTCGGCGCCATGTGCGATATGGCGCGGGGGCAGCTTCACCCCGTCCTGCTCGACCTCTTCGGCGAGCCGGGCAAGGACGTCTCTGTGGCGCCAGCATTGCTCAATCTCGCCGAATGCGCATGGCACGACCATGCCTGCCAGAGGTTCTAGCACGCGATGTACCCACGGATAATCCTCCTGGATTTCCCTGACTCGTATCTTCGAAGCCTCCTGCACGCCGCGCTTGATACTGTCGTAATGCAGGGCACGTGGGTGCTCCGAGGACTGAGCCTCAGTATCCTCGGCGGCGGTCCGTAGCGCTGCCAGAAGCGAGCGGGGACTCACTCTTCCATTGGTATCGGCCAGGTGGTTCGGAATCCAGGTGTACGGGAAGCCGCGCTTGGGACCGCGACCCATCCATTTTCCAGCTATGTCGTGGAATTTCCCGCGTTGAACATCTTCCTTGACGATCAACGGTCGGGGCACGGAAAACAAGCACTGCCCGCCAACTTCCGTGGACGGCCACTCGTAGCCGAGGAACCTGCGAATATGCTCGCCGTACTCGCCGTTGGCCAACAAGTGCCACAGCAAGCCGTACAATTCCTGGCGGGGCCAGCTCAGTTCCACGGCTGAGGAAAGAACCTTCGAGGCGTCCGGGAAGTCACCGATCTCGGCCTCGTCGGCCTGGTCGGCGCGCAGAAAGACCTTCACCCGCAGTCGTCGATACGGCCGCATGTCGAGGGCAGTTTGCAACAGCCCGCGAATCAACCGGTACATCGTTTTCCAATCGTCGGCGCAACGATCCAGGGCATCGAACAGCAGCAGCACGTCGACGCCGCGCTGATCGGCGGCGGCGTCGCGCTCCTCAAACAGGCGTGCGATCACTTCCGGCGTGTCAAAGACGTATGCCGCGCGTGTCGGCCACGTATCAAATTGCCGAAGCGGATGGCCGTCCGGCGCGAGGTGCCAGGCTTGCACCGTGCGCCACACAGTCCGCGGCTCCACGCCGGTCTCCATCAGCTTGCGCAGTACGTCCTTGTTCGGGTATGCGTCCAGCATCGGCTTAACGCCGAAGCCGATTCGCACGTCAGTATCCTCGCTCAACCGAGACCGCGCACCGGACCAGTTGATGAATCGACGTATGCCGGAATCCTGAAGAGCGCTCCACCAGAACGTCTTACCCGCGCCACGCATGCCAGTGACGAGCAGGGCGTCCAGGTTCAGCGCCTTGAGGTGAGACCTCGGCAGATAGACGTGCGCCGGCGCGGGTGTCCCGCCGTAGCTAGTCTCTTCCGGCAACGCCGCGAGCGCGTCGCGTGCCTCAGAAACACCGATCACCTTGTTCACGTTTCGCCTTTACCGCTGCCGCCGGCGATAAGGTTGTCGAACCGGTGCAAGAACTGCGTATACGCCTGGCTGACCGGCGTCCGCTCGATGTCGCGCAACGAAGCTCCAGCCGCGAGCCCCCGCGTCCAGTGAATGGGGATCGGATGATGGGGAGCATCTTCGTCTTGCACGTCGAAAGAGAAAGACTCCTCCGAGTCGCTGGCAGGGACGACTTCGTCGTACAGGGTCCGGAACAGGTCCCATGATCGTTCCCGGAACCCCAGCAGGTACCCTTCCGTGTTGAGGTCCGGCGTGAGCGCCGACACGATCGACAAGCGATCCCGGATGTGCGTGGCCAGACCATGTGTTTGCCAGTGCTGGAACAGGACGTCGTAGTCGGTCCAGTGGCTTTCCGAGTCGACGGCGAAAAGCAGCACCTCGGCATTGAGGTCAGTGACCGTCGAAGCGGCGATGTCATGCAAGCCGCTCCGACTCTCCAGCAGGACGATCGTCGACTGTGACTCCGTCTCGAGGCGGCTCAGCATACGCGCCAGCCGTGCCGTCCAGGACTCCTCGCCGGTGTCCATATACACGCGACCGAGCTTGGCCAGATACTCGCCCGGGTCGAGGCCGTGCGCGGGCACAACGCGCACCTCGCCTTCGAGATCCCGCGCCCACGTCGGTGCTGCGGTCATCTTCCCGATCACGTGATTGCCCTGTCCTACCAGATCCTCCACGAACCAGTCGGTGACGCCGAACTCCGGCCGCGCACTGGCACTGAGCATCGCCGACGACAACCCCGGAGACTCCAGATCCAGATCGACGACCAGTACACGCTCGCCGGTGCGGGCGAGATGCCAGGCGAGCACCGCAGCGGTCGTGCTGCGCCCGACACCGCCCTTCACCGAGAACAGGGTGCAGCGTCGCACGCCCGGATCCGCTTCGGGACCTCGAACCGTCCACCAATCGCCACCCGTCACCAAACGATCGGCCAAGTAGACGCCAGGACGGAGTTCCCGAGCCATGTTGTCGAGGTTCGTCAACAGAGACTGGTTCACGAACAATACGCTCTTCTCCGCGGGGGGGCCGTGCGTACCCAACACACCACGCAGGCGATCGGCGAGGCGCTGTAACACTTCTCGACAGGACGCGTCATTCTCTACCGCATCCGACACGGAGACACGTACCTGCCCGTAGAGATTACGCACCAGGTAAATACGCCCGGCTGCTTCCGGGATTGGCTCCCCGGCATCGAGTGTCTCGGCGATGCGCGTTCGGACAGCGTCGAACGGCACGAAAGTACCCTTCATGACCGATCATCCTGGTCCAAATTTTGCAACATGTTTCGAACGGCCCGCGCCGCTTCCCGATGCGGATCTACGTTCGCTCTCTCGAAATGCGATTGATTCGCGTAGCGGTCATGATGTGACCAGTCGGCGAACGGCCCGCCGCTCGGAAGCCACCGCAGTAACCGTGCCCCATCCTTACCGGTCACGAAATCCTCGAATACCGGCCAGAGATCCTGCACATGCTGCTTATGGCCGGGCTCCGTAGGAGTCCCGGTCGCATCGACAGGCATACCCAGGGACGTCATCACCGCCTTCAGGCCGCATTCTGCGCTGAACCCGTACAACTGGTCTGCGTTCGCCCAGCGCTGCCGCTCGAACAGCAGTTCTGCATCGTCCCAGTGGCGGCAATGGGCGTCGGTGAAATTAGAAGGATGCGGCATCGTCGAACGGGTGCGGCGCCGCGACGAGGGCGTTCAGAAGAATGCAGGGCTTGCGGTTGGTCATCAGGCTCGTTCCTCTCATCCGAGTTGACGCAACGCCCGATCATAACGCAGCCTCGGCGACGGCGGCATCCAGACACGGCCTCACCGTGTCGCGCAGGTCGCCCTTGCACGCCAGCAGGACCACCCCCGCCGCCGTTTCGAGTCCCGATGGACCGTCTGGCATCGGGCCGCCGGTCAAGCCTTCGGGCCTGGGCCGCGGAGCGGACGAATCATCCGCGCGAGGTCATCAAAGCGGCGCTCGTGCACGTGTTGGCCAACCGAACGCAGGCGTACGCACGGTCGGACCTGTTAGCCCCACCGAACAACGCCATGTCAGCGCCTCGGGCGCCAATTATGGCTGGCGCCGATCGGTGCCGCATGCGACGGGCGTCGCCGTAGGCTTCCCTATCATGCCGATCCTGGTGGCGTCGGACCTGGAACGCGTGCTCCAGGTATTCCCGTTCGTCATGGAGATCTTCGACTGGGCCGGTTCCACCATGATGGTCTGGTATGCGTGGCGCAGGGCGACACAACATGCGGCGCGCGCACCATCCCTGCAATGCCTTGTAAAACTAACGGCCAGGGCAAGAACGGGCGCAGTTCAGCCGGACACTCCGGCTCCTAGTGCGCCCGCCCGGGCGCCGGATGCGGATTGACGGCGAAGGCGGCCAGCCCGTTGCTGAGCTGGACGATCACGTATTGCTCGCCCTCGTGCACCCAGCTCGACAGCCCGTAGCGGGTCGAGCCAGGAATCTCGATGGCGCCGCGCCGCTCGCCGGTCTGCTTGTCGATCGCGAACAGGTGCCACTGGTTGTCGCTCGTCTGCCCGGACGCCAGCAGCAGCGTCGGGGTGACGGTCATCACCGCGTGGCCGCCGCGCCCCGGGTTGGTGAGCGCGTCGGGGACCCCCTGCAGCAGCGGGTGGCTGCGCAGCATTTCCTGCCGCGCCTCCGGCGCGTCGCCGTTCGGAATCACCCACAGGTGCTCCCCGGTGTTCATGTCGATCGCGGTGATGCGGCCAACCGGTCCCTTCCAGATCGACAGGCCGTCGATCGTCTCCGGGTTGGCGGCCCGCCCGCCGCGTCCGCCGCGCCCTCCGCGTCCGCCGCCGCCCGTGGCTCGCGAGAAGTCGGAGTACGTCGTGCCGGTCTGGTGGTCCCCGTCGAGGCTGGACCCGATCGCCGGCGCCACCGACAGTCGCCCGCACCCGCTGTGCGAGGTGACGAACATGACACCCGCCACCGGATCACCCACGGCCGGGCCGGTGATGTTGGTGCCCCCGGTGCCGCCGGGGCAGACGCGGGCGGGACCGGCCCCCTGCTCGTTCCCCACGTGGGTCGGGGGATTGAAGAGCGGCGCGAAGAAGTTGCCGGACCGGGCCACCTCGAGCGCCCGCTGCCGGAGCTCGGGGGTGTAGTCGATCAGGTGCTCCTCGGTGCGGCCCTGCAGGTCGTAGGGCGCCGGCTTGGTCGGGAACGGCTGTGTGGCCGCCAACTGCTCCCCGGGCACGTTCGACTGCGGCACGGGGCGCTCTTCAATCGGCCAGATCGGTTCGCCGGTCTCGCGGTTCAGCGCGTAGAGGAACGCCTGCTTGGTGGCCTGGAAGACACCCTTGATCTCCCGGCCGTCCACCGTGACGTCCATCAGCACCGGGGCGGTCGGCGTGTCGTAGTTCCAGATGTCGTGATGCACCATCTGAAAATGCCAGCGCCGCTCGCCCGTCTTCACATCCAGCGCAATCATGCTCGTACTGAACAGGTTGTCGCCGGGGTGGAACCCGCCGTAGTAGTCCATCGTCGCGCCGTTGGTGACGATGTAGACGAGGCCGAGTTCCGGGTCCGCTGACATCGGCGCCCAGGAGGAGACGTCGCCGGTCCATTGCCAGGCGTCGTTCTCCCACGTCTCGTGTCCGACCTCGCCCGGGCGCGGGATAACGTTGAACTTCCAGAGGAAGTCGCCGGTCCGCGCGTCATAGCCGAGTATGTCGCCCGGGACGTTCTCGACACGGGTCTGGTTGTAGCCCTGCTCGGCGGAGTTGCCGACCACCACGACCTCGTTGACCACGATCGGCGGTGAGGAGCTGGTGATGTAGCCGATCTCCTGCGGGATGCCCTGGTTGGCGTCGTAGGGCCGGTCCATGCTGATCCACGGCCCCCAGTCGGCGATCAGATCCTCGACCATGTCGACCGAACCCGACGGGCGGAACCCGGGCAGCGGCACCGGACGGCCCCAGTTCTCCAGCGGGACGCCCGTCTCGGCGTCCAGGGCGTGGAGAAAGAACCCCGGGGTCGAGATGTAGACGACCCCGCGTCCGTCGATCTCACCGTAGGCGACGCCCTTGCCGTAACCGGCCCGCATCGAGTACTCCCAGCGGTGGGTGTTCGGCTCGGTGAAGCTCCAGATCAGCTCGCCCGAGGTCGGGTCGAGTGCGATCACGTGCCGGCGATCGCCGGCGACCGTAATAAGCTTGCCGTCGATATAGGACCCGGTCGCGCGCGAGGTGGTCGGACCGAAGCTGGAGGCGTCGAACTCCCACGCCAGCTTGAGCTGCTCGAAGTTCGAGGCGTCGATCTGATCGGCCGGTGTGTAGCGGGTGTGCCACGCGTCGCCGCCGAGGTAGGTCCACTGCCCGTTCTCCGTGCCCGGGCCTTGCGCCTGCGCCGGAGTCTGGACGGAGAGCAGCGCGCTAAGCGCGAGTACGGTGACGACCGGGGTCCGTGATGTCATCGCTGTAGTCCTCGTGTGCTCCCCGGTGGCGCGCCGGCCGATATTGGCCCGCGCGCGTGAGGATGCCGTCCGACGGGGCGATTCCGCTGGTGCCGTTTCGCTGATGATAATACAGCCGGGCGCCGGCGCGGTCACCCGGCGCCGCGCGGCGGATCCGGTGTGCCCACTACGAGCCGCCCAGCGTGACCAGAGGGGGCGGTCGTCGGTCCGGTGCAAGCGCGAGATAGTGCTCCGCCTGCCAGAGGGGAGGATAGGGTCTGGAAATGACCCTCGCGGCGTCCCTTCGTCTACTGCCTCTTGCCCGATCCGCTCGAGCTGAACTGACCGCCTCCGACATCCTGGGTGGCGTTGATCATGTCGCCGTCGACGGTGAGGGTCAGGACGATGTCGATCGAGTTCCCCTGAAAGCTGCGGTCGAAGGTCAGCACCAGGTTGTCACCATCCCGGGCGATGTCGGTGATGTCGATGGCGCCGCCCCGGCCGCCTTGGAGGCGTGCCGCCACTTTGCCGCTCTCGTCCCGTATCGCCACGGTCTGCTCTCGCGTGCCGCGCGGTGACTCCATGGCGATGACCCAGGTGCCCATGAACGCGCTCGCCTCGGACGAATCGAGCATCGAGGCTTGACCGGCCATGGCCGGACCGGTCAGCACCAGCAGGCTCAACACCGTCGCCGCCGTCAGTTGCAGTTGTCTCATCATTCCCTTGCTCCTGGTCTGTCGCCCGGCTCGACCCGTGGGGGCATCCGGCGCAACGGTTGTCGACAAACTGAAAGACGGCTGCCCGCCGTCGCCCGTTTACGATGCCGGCCCGAAAACGCAGCAGACCCACCCGCGGTGCGTAGACGGCGAATCGCCCGTGGGGAACGCCCCGCGTCCGGCGCTGCACCCTGCCTGCTCGGGAAGCGGCGGCTGGACCACGGCCTGCTCCAGCGCGAGGGTGCCGCCGTACGAGAGGACGGCCGGGTGCGAACCGTGGAGAAGCGTCTCGTCAGGTTAGGTTGACAATCTACATATTAACAGGTAGATTGCCGACATATCATGGCCTCGAAGACGGACGTGCTGCAGGGGACGCTCGACCTCCTCATTCTCAAGACCCTCGACACCCTGGGTCCGCTCCACGGCTACGGCATCGCCCGTCGGATTCGACAGGTGTCCGAGGACGCCCTGCGCCTTAACCAGGGCTCGCTCTATCCCGCGCTGGCCCGTCTGGAGGATCAGGGCTGGATTCTCGGCCGCTGGCAGACCACACCGCAGAACCGCCGCTCCAAGGTCTATGCCCTCACGGTCGCTGGACGAAGGCAACTGGTCAAAGCGACCGAGGACTGGCGCCGGACGTCGGCGCTGATCGAGCGCGTGCTCGCCGGGAGCGACTGATGAGTTGGATGCGTGTGATGGTCGCGCGGGCCGCGGCGTTGCTCCGCCGGCGCCAACTCGAGGAAGACCTGCACACAGAGCTGCAGGCCCATCGCGAGATGGACATCGAAGATCGTGTCGGTCGGGGCATGGGTCGGGACGCGGCGCAGCGCGCGGCGCAGCGCAGTCTTGGTAATACGCTCTTGATCACCGAGCAGTGGCGGGACGCCAGAGGGTTCACGGTGATCGACGAGCTCGTCCAGGACATCCGGCACAGCGTCCGCACCTTGCGCGGCGCGCCGGGCTTCACGAGCGTCGCCGTGCTCACGCTTGCGCTCGGCATCGGGGCGAATACCGCCGTCTTCAGTGTCGCCGACGCGGCCGTGTTCAGGCCGTTGCCCTACCGCAATCCCGAACGACTCGCGTATCTCATGAACGTCGTCGACGCCGGCACGCCGCGCCAGCGGACCACGCCGTCGATGCCGCCGGACATGGTGGACGCCTGGGGCGAACAGACCCAGATTCTGGAGGGCGCGGCGCATTTCAGCCGCGGGCGCATGCAACTGGCGGAGGCCGACGGTGAGTTCGTGCGCACTGGCAGTCTCTCCGCGGAGGCACTCGGTTTTCTCGGCGTCTCACCTATGCTCGGGCGCGGTTTCGACTCGGCCGAGACCGTGTCAGGCGCCGACGCGGTGGCGCTCGTCAGCCATCGGTTCTGGGTGACGAGGCTGGCGTCGAATCCGGCCGTGCTGGGCACGACCGTCACGCTGGACCAGCGTCGCCACGTGATCGTTGGCGTGATGCCGCCGACGTTTCGCTTTCCCCGTCCAGGCCCGCAAGTGTGGGTGCCGCTGACCGGCGGCCGGAATTTCGTGTTTGCCGTTGCGCGGGTCAGGCCGGGCCTCTCCATCGCGGAGGCGCAGGACCAACTTGACAGCATTGCCGAGCGCCTCGAGCGTGACCAGCCGCGAGCCCGTGGGTGGAGCGCCAGGCTCGATGGCCTCGACGCCGAACGGCTCCCGGGCCCCGGCCGTGTGGCGTTGTGGGCGCTGCTCGCCGCGGTCGGCATTGTCTTGCTGATCGCGTGCGCGAACATCGCCAGCCTGCTGTTGGCGCGCACGATGGCGCGGCAGCGGGAAATTGCGGTGCGATCATCGCTCGGCGCATCGCGTGCTCGACTGTTTCGGCACGTGCTGACTGAGGGTCTCGTGCTCGGGGCCGCCGGCGGGGCTGTCGCCCTCCTGCTCGCGGGATGGAGCATCGACGTGTTGAGTCGCGTTCTCATGACGGAAGGCGGGTTGGCGTTGCTGGAGCTCGACGTCGAGCTCAACCGGCGCGTACTGGCGTTTACGGTGCTCGCTACGTGCGTGGCGGGATTCGCCTGCGCGGCGCTGCCGGCGGTCCGCGCCACGCGTCTGAACCTGTTCGACGCCCTGACTGCGACGAGTCGTGCGGCGCACGGTACGCGACGACACCATCGCATGCAGGACGCCTTGATTGTGGCCCAGGTGGCGGCGGCGCTGGTCCTGCTCGTGTCGGCGGCGCTGCTCGCCAACAGTTTCGCCCGCATGCTGCTGGTCGATCCGGGCTTCGAGACGCGCAACCTGGCCGCGGTGAATGTAGGGCTGTCGGCGGAGCGCTACGCCTCACAGACCGCTCGCGATGCGTTCTTCGACACTGTCCTGACTCGCGTGCGATCGCTGCCGGGCGTGCGCGCGGCGACCGCAGGCGGCCGCGTGCCTCCGGAGGATGGCATTTATTGGGAACTCGAGGTCGAAGGCGACCCAGTTGCGCCTGAGGACCCGCGCGTGGATATTCTCGTGACGCCCGTCGAGCCCGACTACATGCAGACCCTCGGTATTCCCGTGCTCGAGGGGCGACCGTTCGGGGCCGCGGACACCGCTGGCGCGCCTCCGGTGGTGATGATCGACCGCAACACGGCCGACGAGTACTGGCCGGGCGTGAGCGCGTTGGGCCGGCGGCTCAGGATGGGACCGTCTGAGCCGTGGCTCACCATCGTCGGCGTGGTCGGACGGGTCACGGGGTCGGACTTTGCCGGCCAACAACCACGGGAGCTCCAGGCGTACGTGCCCATGTCACAGAGCCGCCTCACGCGTACGCGGACAATCGTGGCTCGTACCGCCGGCGATGCAGAACCCGTGGTAGGCACGATCCGCGGCATCGTGAGGTCCGCTGATCCGACGGTCCAGATCCGCAACGCGTCAACCGTGGAGGCCGGCTACGCGGAACTCAGGACCCCGGCGCGCGTGATCCTGATGCTCATGGGAGTCTTTGCATCGCTGGCGCTCGGCCTGGCGGCCGCAGGTCTCTACGGCGTCGTGTCCTATGCGGTCACCCAACGGACGCACGAGGTCGGCATCCGCACGGCGCTCGGTGCGACGCGGGCCAGGATCCTCACGCTGATGATGGGACGCGGTGTCGCGCTCGGCCTGGTGGGAGGCGGGATTGGTCTCGGCGGGGCGCTCGCCGTGTCCCGGCTCGTCCGCTCGCTCCTGTTCCAGGTTCAGCCCACCGACCTTGCGACGTTGGCGCTTGCATCCCTGACCTTGATGTGCGCCCTGGTGCTGGCCTGCTACCTGCCGGCCCGTCGCGCCACGAAGCTGGACCCGGTCGTGGCGCTTCGAGCCGAGTGATCCGCTCCTGACGATAGTCCAGATTAGCGCCCCGGTGCACGTACCGCCCTGCTCGCGGACCCTGGCAGCCCACTCCCGACAGATGTGTCCACATGAGATGACGCATGAACGCGGCCCCGGTGTCGCCGGGCTGTCGGCTGGTTCTCGCCAGTATGATGCATATCGTCTATAATTTTGAATCAACATGAGAGTCAGCGTCGAAATAGATGAAGCAACATTGAACGCCCTCCGGCGGCTGACCGGAGAAACGAAGATGAGTCCGGCCATCAGTCGCGCGGTCACCGAGTTCGTCCGACGACAACGCGTGCGGGAGTTCGGCCGGTTGCTGCGCGAGGATGCGTTTGACTACCCGTTGACGAACGATCAGGTCGAGTCCGCGGACCACTGATCGCCATGGTGCTCGTGGACTCGTCTGTCTGGATCGAAGCCCTGCGCCGACAAGGCGACCTGGCGACCAAGGTGGCCTTGGAGGCGTTGCTGGAGGTGGACGGCGCCGTCGTATCCGGTCCGATCCTGCTCGAGGTGATCGGTGGATGCCGACTTGCTGACCGGAAGAGGCTGACCGAGTATTTCGGCAGCGTGCCCTGTCGCCGTGTGCCTGACGAGGTGTGGTGGCAGGCCATGCGTCTGTCGTGGCGGCTGCGCGACGAAGGGATCACCGTCCCCTGGAACGACCTCCTGATCGGAAGCCTCGGGCTGATCTGGAATCTCAGGGTGTTTGCCGTCGACCGGCATTTCGACATTCTGGAATCCCGTGCGCGGGTGCGCCGTTACCGGCCGGGTCCCGGTGGCACCTATGCCGACGCGTAGACGATGGTTGGCTATCGAATTCAGATCTGGACCGGCACGGCCGGCAAGGGTGTTTTCGTGCCGCGTGCCCGAGTGAGACCTGCGCCACCGTATCGAGAGCGAGATGCTGCCGACGTCGGGCGTCGAGCGGGTCTGCATCCCGTCCGGGAAACTTCTCGCAAAGCGCCCTGTGGTCTCCGCCGGATTCGTCGAGGCGTATCCGGACGACGAGTACTTGCCGAGTTTCCTCGTCCCGGCGACTGGGGCGGAGAACGCCTTTCACGTGCTTTTCGCGGCGCTTCGAGCTGAATGAGTCGCCTGTCCCGATCAGCCTTTTCTCCTTGACCCGTAAGCGTTTCCTCGTCAGGTTGGATTGACAATCTACCTATTAACAGGTAGAATGCCGACATATCATGGCCTCGAAGACGGACGTGCTGCAGGGGACGCTCGACCTCCTCATTCTCAAGACCCTCGACACCCTGGGTCCGCTCCACGGCTACGGCATCGCCCGTCGGATTCGACAGGTGTCCGAGGACGCCCTGCGGCTCAACCAGGGCTCGCTCTATCCCGCGCTGGCCCGCCTGGAGGATCAGGGCTGGATTCAGGGCCGCTGGCAGACCACACCGCAGAACCGCCGGTTGAAGCTCTATGCCCTCACGGTCGCTGGCCGAAGGCAACTGGTCAAAGCGACCGAGGACTGGCGCCGGATGTCGACGCTGATCGAGCGCGTGCTCGCCGGGAGCGACTGATGGGGTGGGTGCGTGTGACGGTTGCGCGGGCCGCGGCGTTGCTTCGCCGGCGCCAACTCGAGGAAGACCTGCAGACAGAGCTGCAAGTCCATCGCGAGATGGATATCGAAGATCGTGTCGGTCGGGGCATGCGTCGGGACGCGGCGCAGCGCGCGGCGCAGCGCAGTCTTGGCGATACGCTCTTGATCACGGAGCAGTGGCGGGACGCCAGAGGGTTCACGGTGATCGACGAGCTCGTCCAGGACATCCGGCATAGCGTCCGCACCTTGCGCGGCGCGCCGGGCTTCACGAGCGTCGCCGTGCTCACGCTCGCGCTCGGCATCGGGGCGAATACCGCCGTCTTCAGTGTCGCCGACGCGGCCGTGTTCAGGCCGTTGCCCTACCGCAATCCCGAACGACTCGCGTATCTCTTGGACGTCGTCGACGCCGGCACGCCGCGTCAGCGGACCGCGCCGTCGATAGCGCCGGACATGGTGGACGCCTGGGGCGAACAGGCCCAGATTCTGGAGGGCGCGGCGCACTACAGCGCCGGGGAAATGCAACTGGAGGAGGCGGACGGTGAGTTCGTGGGCGTTGGTCGGCTCTCCGCGGAGTTACTTGAGTTTCTCGGCGTCTCACCTATGCTCGGGCGCGGTTTCGACGCGGCCGAGACCGTGCCAGGCGCCGACGCGGTGGCGCTCGTCGGCCATCGGTTCTGGGCGACGAGGCTGGCGTCGAATCCGGCGGTGCTGGGCACGACCGTGACGCTGGACCAGCGTCCCCATGTGATCGTTGGCGTGATGCCGCCGACGTTCCGCTTTCCCCGTCCATACACGCAAGTGTGGGTGCCGCTGACCGGCGGCCGGAATTTCGTGTATGCCGTTGCGCGGGTCAGGCCGGGCCTCTCCATCGCGGAGGCGCAGGACCAACTTGACAGCATTGCCGAGCGCCTCCAGCGTGACCAGCCGCGAGCCCGTGGGTGGAGCGCCAGGCTCGATGGCTTCAACGCCGGGCGATTTGCGTTCTCCATCCGTTTCGGGGTTTGGGCGCTGCTCGCCGCGGTCGGCCTAGTCTTGCTGATCGCGTGCGCGAACATCGCCAGCCTGCTGTTGGCGCGCACGATGGCGCGGCAGCGGGAGCTCGCGGTGCGATCATCGCTCGGTGCATCGCGTGCTCGACTGTTTCGACACGTGCTGACTGAGGGTCTCGTGCTCGGGGTCGCCGGCGGGGCTGTCGCCCTTCTTGTCGGGGGATGGAGCATCGACGTGCTGAGTCGTGTGCTCACGTTGGAGGGTGGATTCGGGTTCCTGGAATTCGACATCGAGCTCAACCGGCGCGTATTGGCGTTTACGGTGCTCGCTACGTGCGCAGCGGGATTCGCGTGCGCGGCGCTGCCGGCGGTCCGGGCCACGCGTCTGAATGTGTTCGACGCCCTGACTGCGGCGAGTCGTGTGGCGACAGGTACGCGACGACAGCACCGCATGCAGGACGTCTTGATTGTGGCCCAGGTGGTGGCGACGCTGATCCTCCTCGTGTCGGCGGCGCTGCTCGCCAACAGTTTCGTCCGCATGCTGCTGGTCGATCCGGGCTTCGAGACGCGCAACCTGGCCACGGTGAACGTGGGGCTGTCCGCGGAGCGCTATGCCTCACAGACCGCTCGCGATGCGTTCTTCGACGATGTCCTGACTCGTGTCCGAGCGCTGCCGGGCGTGCGCGCGGCGACGGCAGGCGGCCGCGTGCCTCCGGAGGCTGGCATCTTCGGGCGGCAGTTCGAGGTCGAAGGCGACCCCGTTTCGCCTGAGGACCCGCCCGTGCGAATTCTCGTGACGCCCGTCGAGCCCGACTACATGCAGACCCTCGGTATTCCCGTGCTCGAGGGGCGACCGTTCGGGGCCGCAGACACCGCCGGCGCCCCGCCGGTCGTGGTGATCGACCGCGGCACGGCCGACGAGTACTGGCCGGGCGTGAATGCGCTGGGCCGGCGGCTCAGGACGGCACCGTCTGCGCCGTGGCTCACCATCGTCGGCGTCGTCGGACGGGTCACCGTGCCGGACATTGCCGGCCAACAATCACGGGAGCTCCAGGCGTACGTGCCCACGTCACAGGGCCGCGTCACGGGCCCCCGGACAATCGTGGCTCGCACCGCCGGCGATGCAGAACCTCTGGTAGGCACGATCCGCGGCATCGTGAGGGCCATTGATCCGACGGTCCGGATCGGCAATGCGGCAACCGTGGAGGCCGGCTATGCGCAGCGCATGACCCCGGCACGCGTGGTGCTGACGCTCATGGGGATCTTTGCGTCGCTGGCGCTCGGCCTGGCGGCTGTAGGTCTCTACGGCGTCGTGTCATACGCGGTAACCCAACGGACGCACGAGGTCGGCATCCGCACGGCGCTCGGTGCAACGCGGGCCAAGATCCTCACGTTGATGATGGGACGCGGTGTCGCGCTCGGCCTGATAGGTAGCGGGATCGGTCTCGGCGGGGCGTTCGCCGTGACCCGGCTCGTCCGCTCGCTCCTGTTCCAGGTTCAGCCCACCGACCTTGCGACGCTGGCGCTTGCATTCGTAACCTTGATGTGCGCCGTGGTGCTGGCCTGCTACCTGCCAGCCCGTCGCGCCACGAAGCTGGACCCGGTCGTGGCGCTTCGAGCCGAGTGATCCGCCACGATCTGTCATCTTCACCGCCGAACCACTTCGTCGCGCCCTTCGGATTGCTGGCGGTCCCACGAGCCGCCGGCGCGCGCCGCGCCCCGTCCGTTGATCGCGATCTTCGGCATGTTGTACACTGCGTTGCACTTGGCTGTTGCCCGCCCCGCACTCTTGACTTGTCCTTCACTTGCTTTCCAGGTACTCCAACTGAATACTTCACCATGGGCTGCCAGGAGTCTGCGCCGCAGGCTCCTGGTGCCGGTTCATTGTTTCCGGGTGCTTGAGGGCGTGTCGTGGAACGGTGGGCCGGATCCAGAGCATCTTCGGAGGGTGCGAGGATGTCGTGCGATGATCGCGGTGACAGCCGTTGCGTGTCGGTTTCGCATGGCAACCTCTCGTAGCAGTCGCGCGGCATTCGACCGGCTATGGAACGGATTCGACTCTTCGGCGTGATCGCCGCCTCTGGCGCCGGCGGATCGGAACAGGTGTTCGCCACGTTGTTGCAGGGGCTCGATCCCGATCGTTTCGAGGTGACGGTGGCGTGTCATGGCGAGGGGTCGATGTTCGACACCTATCGCCGCGACGCGGTCCGGGTGTCGAGTCTCGATCTCGTCGACTTGCGGCGGCCGGCCACCATTGCCCGGCTGGCGGTGCTGATGCGCGAGTCGCGCTGCGACCTGGTGCATACGCACCTCTGGACCGCGGATGTCCTGGGAGGGCTCGCGGCCCGAAGGGCCGGCGTTCGACGGGTCGTCAGCACAGTCCATCTCGACTACTTCCTGCCGATAGACGTGTCCGGTCTCAGGCGCGCCCGCCGTATCCTGGTTTCCCACGTCTTTCGCGCGATCTACCGCGGGTGCGACCGTGTGATCACACCCTCGCAGTACGTGGCGGACGATCTCGTGACCCGGCCAGGTATCCGGGTGCCCCGCGATCGGATCCTGGTCATCGAGAACGGTGTGGATGTCGACCATGTCGAGCGGGTCGAGCGACATGCGGGTGGCGGCTCGTCGCACCTGTGGGGCCCCGGTCACCCCAGGGTCGCGGTGATCGCCAACTTTTTTCCAGTCAAGGGTCACCGTTATTTTGTGCAGGCGCTTCCGGATGTGTTGCGGTCGTACCCCGAGGCGCGCGTCGTGCTGGCCGGTGACGGAGAGAACCGGACCGAAATCGCCGAATTGGCCGACCGGCTCGGGGTGGCCGCGCGGGTGACCTTCACGGGTGAAATCAGCGACACTCTGGATCTGATGCGGGCCAGTGATCTCGTCGTGCTGCCGTCGCTCTCGGAGGGGCTGCCGATCGTGCTTATCGAGGCGATGGCGCTCGCGCGCCCCGTGGCAGCCACCACCGTGGGAGGCATCCCCGAGCTGGTTGAGGACGGCGTGACGGGTCGCCTCGTGCCGCCCGGTGATTCCGGGGCGCTCGCGCGGGCGATGCTGGATCTGCTGGGGAACCGGTCGCTCGCACAGCGTCTCGGCGAGGCGGCCCGAACAGTGGTTCGCGAGCGGTTCTCGGCCGACCGGATGGTGCGGCGTACTGAGGATCTGTACCTGGAGCTGCACGGCCGGTGAATGGCGATGCTCGCGAACTGTCCCAATCCATGGTGGTTACAGACCGTCAATGGATGGATGATGAGGCGTAACGTTCGTAGCGGAATCGGGCCGGAGTGATGATGGCTCGTACACTCGATAACCGGTAAAGCACATCGATGCCTGCCTCCGTGTCAGTCATCCTGCCCTGTTACAACGGGGCCCGGACCCTCGATCATGCCCTCACGTCGATCATCAAACAGACCTATCAGGATTGGCAACTGATCATACTGGATGACAAATCAACGGATAACAGCGTTGCAATCGCCAAGTCCTTTCATGAACCGCGATTTCGCATCATCACAGGTACGGAAACCCGTGGCATCAGTCATCGTCTCAATGACCTGGTGGCAGAGGTTGACAGCGATTATCTGGCCAGGATGGATGTGGATGACATCATGCATCCGCAACGACTGGAACACCAGGTAGCGTTTCTTCGAACGCACGCCGATGTCGATATCGTTGGATCTGCCATTGTCACAATCGATCGGCAGAATCGGGTACGAGCCTGGCGATGTCCGCCGCTCAGCGTTGAATCTCCGCTGCGCATTTTGAAGGGTGAAGTCCTGTACCATCCTTCCATTGCGGGTCGCACGTCGTTCTTCAAGCAACACCCCTACCCGACGGCTTATACGTGTGAAGACTTCGCCCTTTGGGCCAGGAGCGCCGACATTCTCACGATTCGCAACCTGCCAACGCCGCTGCTTTTTTACCGTGAAGACGGTTCATTCACACTTTACAAATATCTTCCTCGAAGCCGCGACACACGTCGAGTCCTGCGTCGCTTTGGTCCGCCGATTGTCGGTCACGTGAACACGCACATGCTGGTGGCGCGGCGATTCCTCAAGGACGCGGTCTATGTGTTCCTGTTTGCCACAGGCCTGTGGGAGCGCGCCGTGTCGATCATCAATCGACCCATGCCAGCACACGACCGCCAAACGTATCAGCGTGTCCTGGACGACATCATCGACGAGGCCCCCTTGAAATAGCAGGTGCGTCCCGGCAGGGCGCCGGCTAGTTCAGGCTGGCCACGCGGCGCCGCAATGCCTTCACGTGGCCCCAGATGGCAGCGCGGTCTTCGTTGCCTGCGTCCTGGTCGCTCCCGCGTGACGAGAACCGCAGATACGCCTCCAGGTCACGGAGCGCGGCGGAGAAATCGTTGAGATGGTAGGCCAGCAGTCCGCGGTCCCGCAGTTCGTTGAGGGCCGACGGGTCGAGGGCCAGCAGCAGGTCGGTGAGCGCGAGGCCCTGGGGGAACGACCGCATGCCGACGTAGATGCGCTTCAGGTTGACGAGCATCCTGACCAGGATCTGCTGTTTGGTGGCTGGCGCCAGCATTGACGGCTCGAAGGCGGCGCCCTCGCCGGCCCGCCGGCGCAGCAGCGCGCGACAGTCCGTTTCCGTGAGCACCGTGCCGCGTTGAAACGGATCGACGAAGACCGCGCTGGCATGGTCGTCATCTGCGCCGAAGGGGAAGCGCAGCAGAAAGTGACCTGGAAAGTTGACGCCGTCGACATGTATCCCCGCCCGGCGGGCGACTTCGATATAGACCAGCGCCAGGGTGATCGGGATGCCGGTGCGACGGTCGAGCACCTGGTTCAGGAAGCTGTTGCGCGGGTCCTCGTAGTCGGTCTCGTTGCCGGTGAAGCCCAGATCGTCGAACAGGTATCCATTGAGGGCGTTGATGGGACCGTGCGGCGCGCTCCGCCCGTCCGCGGCCAGACCACCGGTCACGGCGGCGCCCATGTCGTCGAGTCTCTCCAGATACGGAGCGGGTTCAAGATGCGGGTAGCCCAGACGTGCGATGAGCAGCGCGGGGGTCGCCAGATCCGGATCGGGGCTGGACGCAGCGCGGATGAAACGGTCGACGACGTCAGGCGGGAGTATCGTGTGGAGACTCATGCCCCGTCTCCCGGCCCGGCGTGGTTGCGATTCGAGGCTGCCGGCCGGCCACCACAGACGCCGTGGACGGTGTCGACATCCAGTGCGCCGATCGTCGCCACGACCGCGTGCGCCGCGCGCAGGCGGTCGGCCGGATAGGTCTGGGCGACGCCGATACAGCGCAGCCCGGCCGCCAGCGCCGACTCGATGCCCCACGGTGAATCCTCGACGGCCACGAAACAGCCCTGTGGATCGAGCCCGGCCGCGGCGGAGTACGGTCGCAGCAACTCGACCGCGCGCAGATACGGGTCTGGCGCCGGCTTCGACCGCGGGGTCTCGCCCGCGGCGACGATGGTCGTGAAGTAGCGTCGCAGGCCGGTCCGTCCCAGGACGGCGTCGATCTCGGCTCTGAGCGCGCCGGACGCCACGGCGATCGGCGCCTCGGCGGCCCAGCGCCGGATGCAGTCGGCCGCGCCCGGATACAACCCGTGGCTCCCCGCGACCAGCTTGTCGAACTGCTCGGTCTTCCTTCGGACGAGATCGTCCAGCGACGCCGGGGTCAGCGCCCGCCCCTGGTCCTTCGCGATGGCGCGGAACACCCCTGCGTCGTCGAACCCCAGATAGCGGTCGTAGTAGTCGGATTCGCCGAGTCCGATGCCGCGCGCACCAAGCACCTGCTGAAAGGCCCGCAGGTGCAACGGCTCGCTGTCGGCGAGCACGCCGTCAAAGTCGAAGATCAGACCGGAAAGCACAGGCTGCTAGGGTTGACTCGGAGACGCATCTGCGGCGGGAGCCTCTCTGTCGGGGAGGAGCGGGAGGTGGGGCGCGTCGAATCCGGGGGCGAGCCGCTCGCCAACCGGAATCGCAACGGGCAGCCAGTTCTCGCGCGGCGGCACCGGGCATTCCCACGACTCGTCGTAGTAGCAGTTCGGGTTGAACGCGCGGTTGAAATCCAGCTCGTAGTGACCGGTCAACGTGCGGGGCAGCTCGATATAGCGCCCGCCGCCATAGGTCTCGGAGCTGTTGGTTTCGTCCTTGAACATGATGAACAGCGATTCGACCGACTGCACAGGTGCCTCGGCCAGCGCCGACAACTGCAACGGTTGGCCGTTGAGCGCGAACTTGAGGATGCCGACCCGCTGCATCGGAAAGATCTGACCGGTCGAGAACGGGATGTCGAAGATGGGCTGGTCGAGTGCGACCTCCAGCGCGGCCGGCACGCGATACGCCGGGTCAGGCTCGAAGTAGTTGATTGGCAGCAAGGCGCCCCTGCGCTCGATCGGAATCGGCGATTCGGACGACTCCGCGAAAAAGCGGTCCTTCAGTTGGCGGTCTTCCAGCAGCGTCACGCGCCAGCCCGACTCGTCCGGCGGCGGGGCGCTGCAGGCGGACAGCAGCAGTGCAACGGCCGCGCAGACCGCCAGAGGCAGGCGCGTGCCGCTGGCGGGACGGACCGTCTCGTACGGATATCGGGGCATCAGGGACATGTCGGACCGCCAATCACGACAACATATATCCTGCCCTGTCGACCACCGCGTCTGCAAGTCGGCGCCGCCGCACCACCGTGTTGACCGGCGTGACCTTCAGCAGGCGCCGCAAGGCGGCAAGCTGCATGCGCAGGTCGTCACCGTCGGCCGTCGCCGCGAGCGCCGACCGGGCGGCGCTGTCGATACGGCTGGCGGCGTCGCTGACGTAGACGCAGGCGGCGTCCTGCTGCAGGGCGGCGAGATGCGGTACCTCCGCTGCCGTCTGCAGCGCCCGGGCCACGGCGCTCTCGGCGGCGAAGGTGTCGATGAGGATGTCGGCGGCCCACGACAGGACCTCCTGTTCCTCGGTCAGCTTCTCGCCGAAACGCTGCATCGCCAGCCCCAACACCATGATCGCCGTCTTCTTGAACGCGCCGACGGCGCGGCGCTGTTCGGCGAGCGGCGCGTCCGATTCGTCCGGCAGTGCCGGCGGACTCATGATCTCGTCCTGCAGTCGTCTGGCGGCGGCAATCAGCGGCAGACCGCCCTTGAGCGCGCGGCGGATGAGGGTGCCGGAGATCAGTATCCGATTGATCTCGTTGGTGCCCTCGAAAATGCGGTTGACGCGCGCGTCACGGTAGTGACGCTCGGCGGGGTAGTCCTTCACGTACCCGTTGCCCCCGTGTATCTGGACGTTCTCGTCAAGTACATAGTCGATCATCTCGCTGCCGGCAACCTTGAGGATCGAGCACTCGACCGCCAGTTCCTCAAGGGTCTGCCGCAGGAGCGCCGCGTCGTTCGGGTCGTGATCGGCAAGCGCGGCGTCAAGCAGTCCGGTCGTGCGGTAGATCATGCTCTCGACCGCGTAGGCCCGCACCGCCATTTCACCCAGCTTGTGCTTGATGGCGCCGAAGCTGGCGATGGCGCGGCCGAACTGATGGCGGTCGGCGGCATAGCGGGCGGCCTCGCCCATTGCGACCTGCGCGCCGCCGCTGGCGGCCACCGCCAGCTTGAAGCGCCCGTAGTTGAGCGTGTTGAAGGCGACCTTGTGGCCCTTGCCCACCTCACCGAGCACGTTGTCGGCCGGCACACGGACATCCTGGAGGATGATCGGTGTGGTGGACGAGCCGTGCAGACCCATTTTGTGCTCTTCCTTGCCGCTGCTCACCCCCGGATAGGTGCGCTCGACCAGAAACGCGGTGAACTGCTCGCCGTCGACCTTGGCGAAGACCAGGTAGAGGTCGGCGAACCCCCCATTGGTGATCCACATCTTTTCGCCGCTGAGAATGTAGCTGCCGTCGTCCTGGCGGGTGGCGCGCGCCTTGGCGCCGAGCGCGTCCGATCCTGATCCGGACTCGCTGAGGCAGTAGGCGCCGACCCACTCGCCGCTGACCAGCTTGTCCAGATACCGCTGCTTCTGGGTCTCGGTGCCGAAGCAGACGAGCGGCATGATGGCCAGTCCGGTCTGCGAGCCGAAGGTCGACCCGAACGAGCCGCTTTGCCCCATCCGGCTGCCGACCACGACCGACGCGGCCTTGTCGAGCTCGACGCCGCCATATGCCTCGGAGACGTCGGTGCCCATCAGGCCCAGTTCGCCGGAGCGCCGGACCAGTCTGCGCGCCAGATCCCAGTCCTTGGTCTCGAGCTGATCATGATGGGACATGACCTCCTTGCTCACGAACGCGTCCGCGGTCTGGTCGATGAGTCGATGTTCGTCGCTCAGTCGTTCAGGCGTGAAAATGTCGCCGGCCGGGGCGTCCTCCAGAAGCCAGATGCCGCCGGTGACCGCCGCTGCCGTGTGTGCCGGTGTCGTCATGTAATGCCTCTCGTGTGCCACATGTGAAGGATGCCATCGGCCGCGCCGACGTCATCGCATTCAGTTCAATCGTTCGAAAATGCCCGCCGCACCCATGCCGCCGCCGACGCACATGGTGACCAGCCCGTACCGGCCCTGGCGTCGTGTCAGCTCGTAGAGTAGCGACGTGGTCAGTTTGGCCCCGGTGCAGCCCAGCGGATGGCCGAGCGCGATGGCGCCGCCGTTGACGTTCAGCTTGTCGGAATCGATGGGCAGCTCGCGGAGACACGCCAGCGCCTGCGCCGCGAACGCTTCGTTGAGCTCGACCAGATCGATGTCGTTCAGTGTGAGACCCGCCCGCGCCAGCGCCTTGCGGATGGCCGGCACCGGCCCGATCCCGAACCGCTCCGGTTCGACACCGGCGGTGGCATAAGCGACGAACCGGGCCAGCGGCTGCAGACCTGCCTGCCGCGCGCGCGTGCTCGAGGTGACGACCACCGCGGCGGCCCCGTCGCTGGTCTGCGAGGAGTTGCCGGCGGTGACGCTGCCCTGCACGTGGAAGGCTGGCCGCAGCGCTGCCAACGCCTCCAGCGAGGTGTCGGCGCGCGGGCCTTCGTCGGTATCGAACTCGATGGTGCGTACCTGGGGCGCACCGCCGCCGTTGCCGGGGACCACCTCCCGCACCTGCAGCGGCACGATTTCGTCGCGAAACCGTCCCGCTGCGATGGCGGCGACCGCGCGCTGATGGCTCCTGAGGGCGAACGCGTCCTGTGCCTCGCGCGAGATGTCCGCCTCGCGCGCGTGATTCTCGGCGACCAGCCCGGTCGAGAGATACACGTCCGGGTAGTCCCGCATCAAGTGCGGGTTCGGCGCGATCTTGTGCCCGCCCATCGGGATCAGACTCATCGACTCGGCGCCGCCGGCGACGATGGTGTCGGCGGCGCCGACCATGATGCGCTCGGCGGCGAAGGCAATCGCCTGCAGCCCGGAGGAACAGAACCGGTTGATCGTCACGGCGGAGGCCTCGATCGGCACCCCGGCGCGCAGGCTGGCGATGCGCGCCACGTTCAGGCCTTGCTCGCCCTCCGGCATGGCGCAACCGAGCATGACGTCTTCCACCTCGGCCGCTGCGATGCCGGTCGCGCGGCGCAACGCCTCGGCGATGACGGTCGCCGCCATCTCGTCCGGCCGAGTCGCTCGCAGCGCGCCCCGTGGCGCCCTGCCCACCGCCGTGCGTACCGCCGACACGATCACCGCGTCCGTCATGCGTGCTCCTCTGTGCATCAGGCGGAACGCGGCATCCTGTGTGCGCCGGCGCTCCGGTTCGCGACAAACTCTCCCACGAGATCGGCGAACTGGTCCGGGCGGGTGACCAGGCCGATATGTCCCGAGCGTTCCAGGGTCGCATGCCGGGCGCCGTCGATCCGCTCCGCGTACGATCGGGTCCCGGCCACCGGCACGACCCGGTCGAGCTCCGCCTCGCCGGTGACCACCAGGGTGGGCGCCGACACTTGCCGGCACGCGTCGTGGAAGTCGGTGCTCTCCATCAACCGCGCCCGTTCCGCCATGCGGACCGGCGAGCAGGGAGACAATGCCACCCGCGAGAGGTGTCGGGCGCTGAACCAGAGCCGGTCGCCGATGCGGTCGAACCCGTGCCAGATCTCCGGTCCCAGACGCCAGGGCGATTGCAGCGCAAAGACCGGCGACAGCAGCCGCGGCGCGCGCAGATACCACTGCACGCGGCCTCGTGGCCGGAAATCGGGCGCCGGAGTAGAGACGAGCACCAGCGCCCGGGTGCGGTCCGGGCGCCGTGCGGCCCAGTGCAGGGCGACGAGGCCGCCGAACGACACCCCGCAGACCGCTGCGTCCCGCAGTTCGGCCCGCGCCATGACCGCCTCGATCTGGTCCACGTAGGCGTCGAACCCGTGGTCGGGGTCGAACGTCCGCTGGCTGCCGGCGTCTCCGGCCAGCGAGAAGCTGATGACCCGACAGCGCCGCGCAAGGGCGCTGACGGCGGGCCGCATCCATTCCCAGCGTCCCTGAATGCCCGGGATCAGCAGCACTGCCGGACCGGATCCGATGTCAATCATGCCAGTCGCCATGCCAGTCGCCATCAGTTCCGCAGCGTCTTGCCTGTCTGAAGCCTATACGGGGTGGTGTCGAACATGGTTGCAGCTAGTTCCGCAGCGTCTTGCCCGTCTTGAGCATATGCCGGATACGTTCGAGTGTGGCGCGCTCGCCGCACAAGCTCACGAACGCTTCCCGTTCGAGGTCGAGCAGATACTGCTCGCTGACCTCCGTCGGGTGGGGGAGGTCGCCGCCGGTCATGATGCGGGCGATCTTCCGCGCGATCAGCGCATCGTGATCGCTGATCCGTCCACCGCGCCATGCCAGGTGGATGCCCAGATCGAGGGCGGCGCGCTGGCTCTCGCCTCCCACCCGGATCGCCATGCGGCGGGCCGGCGCCCGGTATCCGTCGGCGACCCTGGCGAGCACTCTGGCCTTGGCGTCAGCCAGCAGCCGCTCGCGGTTCATCGTGATGCCGTCGACCTCGCGCAGGAAGCCGAGCCGGCGTGCATCGGCGGCGCTGGCCGAGACCGTGCCGAACGCGATCGTCTCGAATGCCCGTTGCAGCCGCGGCAGCGGGTCGGCGCCGGCAGCCGTGGCGTCGAGGGCGCGGACCGTCAACTCCTTGGTCCCGCACCCGGCCGGGATCAGCCCGACGCCGACCTCGACCTGACCCATATACGACTCGGCCGCCGCCTGTACGCGATCGGCATGCAGCGCCAGCTCGCATCCGCCGCCCAGGGTGAGACCGGCCGGGGCGACGACCACCGGGGCCGGCGAGTAGCGCAAGCCGATGACGGCGCGCTGGAATCCGCGCACCATGAGATCGAGGTCGTCCCAGTTGCCCTCCTGCGCCTCAAGCAGCACCATCATCAGATTGGCGCCGGCGCAGAAGTTCGGGGCGTCGTTGCCGACCACCAGTCCGCGGAACCGGTCGGCTGCCTCCGAGACGCCGGCGTGCAGCATGCTGACCGTATCGGCCCCGATCGTGTTCATCTTCGAGTGGAACTCGACCGCCAGCACGCCGTCCCCGAGGTCAACCAGACTGGCGCTCGCGTTACGCCTGACGACGTTTCCGCAGCGCCTGGCGCGGTCGAGTATCTGCAGGTCGGGTCCGGCCGCCGGGAGGGCAGCGGTCCGCACGCACCGGGGGGGGCCGCCGTTGCGCGGCGGCAGTCCGGCCCAGGCCCGCGCGGCCGCCGACAGATCGGTCCGCCCGCAGGCATCGAGCACCCGGTCGATACCCAGCAGATCGAGCAGTTCGAAGGGGCCGTGGTCCCAGCCGAATCCCCAGCGCATCGCCCGATCGACGTCGTCCGGGTGGTAGGCGATGGTCGGGGCCGCCTCGGCAGCGTAGAGCAGGGTCTGCCCGAGCGTGGCGCGCATGAAGTCGCCCACGTCGTCACGTGCCGCAAACAGTGCGCGCAACCGTTCAGCAGGGTCGTCGATGGTCCGGGCCGCGTCGACCGCCGGCAGACGGGCCGCTAGCCGCGGGCGATAGTCCATCGTGGCCGGGTCCAGCGTGAGAATGGCGCCGCCGGCCGGCCCACGCAGTTTCTGGTAGAAGCCCTGGCCCGCCTTCTCGCCAATCCAGCCGCGGGCCACAAGGGCGCCGACGATTGCCGGCGGCGCGAAGGCGCGGCGCTCGTCCGCGTCGTCGAGCCGCTCGGCCAGATTCGAGGCCACCTGGGCGAGGATGTCGATGCCGGCGATGTCCATCGTGCGAAAGGTGGCGCTCTTGGGCCGGCCCACGAGCGGACCGGTCAGGGCGTCGATTTCCTCGACGGTGAATCGCCCGCCGGCAAGTTGTTCGAGCACCCGCATCACGCCATACAGCCCGATCCGGTTGGCGATGAAGTTGGGGGTGTCCCTGGCGACGACGACGCCCTTGCCAAGCTGTCGGTCGACGAATCCGGACAGCGCGGTGACGACGGCGGGGTCGGTGTCGGCGGTTGGAATGATTTCGACGAGACGGAGATAGCGGGGCGGATTGAAGAAGTGCGTCCCGGCCCAGTGACGCCGGAACGCCTCGCTGCGGCCCTCGGCGATGGCGCCGATCGGGATGCCGGAGGTGTTCGAGCTGACGACGGCGTCTGCCCGGCGGTGGGACTCGACCCGCGCGAGCAGCGCCTGCTTCGCATCGAGCCGTTCGATGATCGCCTCGACGATCCAGTCGCAGTCGGCGATGGCGGCGAGGTCGGTCTCGAATCCGCCCACCGTGATGAGCGCCCGCGCCTCGCGCGTGAAAAACGGGTCAGGTTTCAAGGCCGCAGCGCGTGCCAGCCCCGCCGCCGCCGCGGACGCGTCGAGGTCGAGAAGGACCACAGGCACACCGGCGTTGGCGACGTGGGCGGCGATCTGGGCACCCATGGTGCCGGCGCCGAGGACCGCCGCCGAGCGGATGGGGCGCACGGCCGTCCGCGTATCGGTCATGGCTGCGTGCCCCGCATGAAAACGTCGGTGACCGCATTGGCCTGCGACATCCACGGATAGCGCCGGCGGTACGGAATCCAGGTGGTCGCCATCTCGTCCAGGGACCCGAACAACGCCTTGGCGGCGAACGCCGGGGGTGACCCCGCGGCGCACCGAGCCCGCGTCAATGGCGAATCGTGATTACGATTCGACGAGGAATGAGCACGAGAGGGAGCCGGCGGTCAGGGCAGTGCGGCGAGCGTCGCCGTCGCCTGTGCCCCCTCCTCGGAGTTCGGGTCCTTTTCCACCACCTGGGCGAAGAACTGCTTGGCGGTCTCGATATCGCCCTTGTTCAGCGCCACCAGCGCCAGCTTGAACAGCGGCTTGCCCCAGTTCGGATCGGCTGCGGCGGCCTTCTCGTACCACTCGGCGGCGGCGTCGACCTTGCCGTTGGCGAACTCGACTTCACCCAGATTGTACAAGTCCTCACGCGACCCGCCGCTGGCCGCCAGCGCCGCACCGGCAGCGTCGTAGTCGCCCATCGCCATCCGCAGCCTGGTGATTGCCGAGTCGACGATTCCCTTCAGCCCCGGGTTCGCGACGGCGGCGGCTTCGAACGATGTGATCGCCTCCTCGTAGCGCTCCAGTTGTTGCAGGGTATTGCCCCGTTTCACATGCAGATCCGTCATCGCCGGGACCTTCTCGAACAGCGCGTCGTATCCGGCCAGCGCCGTCTCCCAGTCCTGGTTGTCGTAGGCGGCATCGGCGGCGTCGACCTCGGCGCCGAGCGCGACCGGATCGAGTCCTTCGAGCGCCTCGGCGCCGAGCGCCAACTCGAGGGGGTGCTTGATGCGATCCAATTCGATATTGACATCCGGATTGCGTCCCCATCGGAGCGTGATTCGGCCGGGGTTGGGATGAAACCCTTCCGCTTCAGCCGTCAGTGTCCACTGGCCGCTCTCGAGTCCGAGCAGCGTGAAGGCGCCGATGTCGTTCGTAGGCTCCTCGAACCTGGGCGGGTTCGCTTCCGGGTTCTCGAGCGTGATCGTCGCTCCGGGGATCGGTTCGCCGGTTTCCTTGTTCAGCACCGTGCCGGCAAGCATGCCGCCCTGGGCCAGCACGCTCGGCACAAAGATGCCCGCAGCCAGAATGACCACCAACAACGACACAATGTGCTTGCGCATGTGAAGCTCCTGCGTCTTGCAGTTGCTGAACCGCTACTGCAGGTTACGTCCCCGGCCCACCTGGGGAAATCCCGGTGGACGACGAAATACACGTCGTCGGTGTCAGTATAACAGCCTGTGTGAACCATGTGGCGCGGGTCGTGATCAGCGATCCTGCGCGGTCCCGCCTGCCGCGGCAATGGCCGCGTGCGCCTCGACGTTCGACGGATCGTCCTTGAGCACCGCGTGGTACGCGTCCAGCGCCTGCGCTGGACGCTCCAGCGCGTGGAGGGCGTAGCCGATCTGCAGGTTCAGACTGGTCATGGCGGGTGCTGCAGCCAGCACGGCGCGGTAGGCGGCGATCGCGTCGTCGTAGTCACCGGCGTCGAACAGCTCATCGGCAAGAACCAGATTCTTGAGAATCTCGTTCGCCGTCAGTCCCGCCAGCACGCCGACCGTAGGCGCCGGCGGGTTGAAGGGGTCGCGATCCAGCGTGAACCGGACGTTGACGCCGGGACCGGATGCTTGAACGGTGGCCAGACCCTGCACCGGCTCGAAGCCCTCGGCGCGGATGACGAAGCGCCACTCGCCTCGATTCAGTCCGATGAACGAGAAGCGGCCGCTGTCATCGGTCGTGGCGTCGTGCAGCCCGGCGGCCTCCAATTCCTCCGCATCCACCGTGGCGCCGGGAATGGGGGCGCCGTCACGGTCGACGACGAAGCCGCGAACGCGGCCCTGGGCGGCCCCCGGGGTGGCGACGAGAAAGACCAGCCCCGCAATCAGCAGCAAACGGTGGGTGTACAGGCGATTGGTGTGTGTCATCCGGGGTCTCCCAGGTGGCAGGTTCCGAGCGGGCCGGATCGGCAGTGGGCGACAGTATAATCCAAACCGTGCCGCGACAGGAGGGCAACCCTCGTGGCCTGCCCGCTTGGGCGCCGCCGCCCCGTATCTGCTGTATCACTGAGTCCGGCGCACCCGGTTCCCGCCGCTCGGCGTTCAGCCCTTGGTTGCACCGCTTGTCTGCTGTTTGTGCAGGTACATTTCGTGCGCGGCGTTCAGCCGTTGGTCTCACCGATTGTCTGCTTCTTGTGCAGGTACATATCTTCGTCGGCGGCCCGAATGCGGGCGATGATGTCGTCCGTGTGTGCGGTGGCCTCTGCACACCCAACGCTCAACCGTCCGGCGGCCGGCAGCCCCGAGGTGGCCAGACCCGGCTGGAACGCGTTCCTGAGCTCCTTCCCTCTTTCCCGCGCTTCGTCGAGCCGGCAGGACAGCAGCACCAGGAACTCGTCCCCACCCCAGCGGAACACGTAGTCGGCCTGACGCACGTTCCGTTCGAGGAACCGCGCGACCTGCACGAGCAACCGATCGCCCGCCTCGTGGCCGAGCGTGTCGTTCACCTCCTTGAACTGGTCGATGTCGACGAAGAGCAGCGAGAGCGGCGTTTCGTAGCGATGATGGCGTTGAATTTCACGTCCGATGATTTCGTGAAAGAAACGCCGGTTGTGGCACCCGGTGAGTTCGTCGGTGATCGCGAGTTCGCGGAGCTCGGCGGCGGTCTCGCGCAGTCGGCGGCTGGCGGCCCGCAGCTCCCGGGACAGCTCGTCGATGACCTGCAGAGGCATAGCCAGCGCGGCGAGCAGAAAGGACAGTCCATTGCACAGCAACAACGCCGGCGGCAGCACGCCGGTCGCGCTGCGGACGACGGAAACTCCGATGCAGGCCTGCGTTACGGCAGTCAGCACGAGCGCTCCACCCAGTACGCCCGTCCCCTGCCGCCAGGCCGCTCGCCGCAGGCCAAGCAAGGTGAAGCCGCCGGCGCCCAGCAGCACGGACGACAGCAGGTATCCGGGCAGCACCGCCATGCTCGGCGCCGGCAGCCGAGGCGAGGCGGCCGCCCACCCGAGGATCGGTACAAGGGCAACCAGCAGATGCCGCCAGCGGAACCAGGGCGGGCGGCGCAGCGCCAGCGCACTCGAGGCGAGGCACAGCGTCGCGGTGACCGAAAGGAAACGGAACAGACCGTGCAGCGCGGCGTCGGATGCGCCGGTCGGGCCGTTGCCGGCGGCGATGGCGAGCGCCACCGTGAACAACGCCCATCCGGCGACCCACAGCAGGACATGTGCGCGCCGCCGGTAGACGTAGAGCAGCGTGACGAGCACGGTCGCCGCCAGCGATCCGCACGCGCCGAACAGGGCCGGATTGGCGATACCGAGGGCGCCGGTGGGGAAGAGCTCGATCTGGGTCACTGGCCCCCGCCGGGTCACAGCCTGTAGAGCATCCAGTACACGACGACGCCGGTCACGGAGACGTACAGCCAGATGGGAAGCGTCCAGCGCGCGATCGCCGCATGCCGGACATCGTCCCGCCGCAGGCCCCGCCTGAGCGTGACCAGCGCCAGCGGCAGTATCAGCGCGGCCAGCATGATGTGGCTGATGAGCACAACGAAATAGACGGTCCGGATGGGGCCCTGTCCCGTGAACGGTTGCGACCCGACCTGGGCGTGATAGGTGAGGTAGGACACCAGAAACAGCACGGACGTCGTGAACGCCGCCAGCATGCACGCCCGGTGGGCCGCGATCCGCCTGCGCCGGATCTGCACGTATCCGGCGACGAGCAGCAGGGCGGCGAGTGCGTTCAGCGCCGCGTTCACCGCCGGGAGCGTCGTGACCTGCAGCATCGTTGCCTCACTTATGTCTGCGCGCGGCGTGGGACGTGCGTCATCCCGCCGCGTCGAGCAGCAACAACCCCCAGACGGCCGGGAGATAGAGCAGGGTCGCGCGGAACAGCAGGCGCGCGCGCCCGGTCGAACGCGCGAGAGTGAACCACGCGCCGAGACCGAGCAGCCCGACGCTCAGCGTGGCAGCGCCGATCGTGTAGGTGAGTCCGGACACCCCGTACCAGGCCGGTGACAGACTCGCCGGGATCAGCAGTGCGGTGTATACCAGCAGATGGGTGGCGGTGCGGCGCCCGCTGGGGTCGGTGACGGACAACAGGGGCAGGCCGGCACGCGTGAAGTCGTCGCGATACAGCCACGTCAGGGCCAGGAAGTGGGGGAGCTGCCAGACGAAGACCAGGGCGAACAGCGCCCACGCGCCGCCGGAGACCGGCGCCGCGGCGGCCCAGCCGATGACGACCGGCAAGGCGCCGGGGACGGCGCCGACCAGCACGGCCCAGTGTGTCACCCGCTTCAACGGCGTGTAGATCGCCACGTAGCTGACCAGGGTGGCCAGGGCGAACGCCGCCGCCGTCAGATTCGCGCCCAACACCAACTGCACGAGACCGGCGGCGGCCAGCACGAATGCCAGACAGACGGCCTCGCCCGGCGTGAGGCGCCCCCCCGGCAGCGGTCGATCGCAGGTGCGCTGCATGCGCTGGTCGAGGTCGCGCTCGGCGACCTGATTGAGCGCCGCGGCACCGCCGGCGACGAGCGCCGATCCGACGGTGGTGTGGAGAAACAGGGCAGGGTCGAATTCGCCGCCGCGGGCCGCCAGATACCCGACCCCGGTGGTCACGATCACCAGCGAATTCAGGCGCGCTTTGGTCAGCGCGAGCAAGTCGGCCAGCCGCGTGCGCGGCGCCGTGAGCGTGGCCTCACCGGTGCTCATGCCGGCGCCCCGCGCGGCGCGGGCACGGCAACGTTCGTGCGCGGCCGCGGACGGGTCTCGGCCGCCCGGGCATCGGGGAACCGATGCCGATTGACCCGCAGTCCGAGCAGCAGCGCGGCGCCGAGCAGCGCGGCGCCGGTGGCGACATGGGCGGTGTTGACGACCGGGGCGCGACCGCTGAGGACGGTCCACCCACCGAGCCCGATCTGCGCCGAGACCAGGACGATCAGCAGCCCGCCCGGCCAGACGAGATCCCGCCTGAGCCGATGGCGGGTCAGCAGACGACCGACAGTCGCCATGATGACCAGCACCGTCAGCACGGCGCCCACACGGTGCCCGTAGTGCACGGCAACGGGGAACGTCCACACGGGCGGGACCAGACCGCCGAAGACCAGCGGGAAATCGGGAATCGCCAGGCCGGCGCCGGTGTGCCGCATGGTGGCGCCCACCAGGATCTGCAGATAGACCAGCAGGGGCAACGCCGTCGCCAACCCGAGTAGCATCCGGTCATCGGCGACCGGTGCGTGTGCGCTCCCGGCGCCGGCGCGGCGCCAGCCCGGAGAGGTGAACAGCGCCAGCGCCACGGTCAGGCAGAAGAAGATCTCGGCCAACCCGGCGTGCGAGACGGAAATCGCGGTCGGCAGGAAGTAGAGCACGGTGATGCCGCCCAGCAGACCTTGCAGGATGACGGCGGCCAAGGCGATCACGCCGAGACGGCGGATCCAGCGGCGGGGATCGAGGCGCCACAGCGACACGGCCAGACCGATCGTCAGCAGTCCGACGATCGAGGCGATCAGCCTGTGGCCGTGCTCGTAGAAAATCCCTCCCACCATCTTGGACAGCGGGAACGAGAACATGAAATAACCGTAGGTGTTCGGCCAGTCGGGCACGGCCAGACCAGAGCCGGTGCTGGTCACCATGCCGCCGGCTGCAATCAGGACGAGCGTGGCGGCGCAGACCAGCCGGGCATACCGGTGGAGCCAGATCATGGTGCGGCGGAGACCGCGGGACGCCGCCAGGCTGGCGGCGTCCCGCACGTCCGGAATCGGCGGCCTGCTACGAACTGAAGGTGAACGACACTTCGGCGGTCTGGCCTGTCGCCACGGTGACGTTCTGGGTCTGGCTGCCCAGCCGCTCGTGCCAGGCTTCGATGACGTAGTCGCCCGGCGGCAGCGTGCTGATGTCGAAAATGCCGTCCAGGCCGGTCACGGTGAAGTACGGGTGATCCAGCACGCCGATGTAGGCGTTCATCCAGCCGTGGACCTCACACTTCAATGGCACCATCACTTCGGCGTTCTCGAACGTCTGTTCGAACTGCATGCCCTGGATGGGCTGCCCCATGTTGAACTCTTCGTTCCCGCCGTCCTCGCTCGGGGTTGCGTGGAGGTTGTGCAGCGTCGGGTCGCTGTTGGTCATCCGCAGTGTCTGTCCCACCTGGATCCCCATCACGTGCGGCGTGTAGCGGCACCCCTGCTGGTTGAGCTCGACGGTGTCGGTCGACACCGGGAAACGCTGCCCCTCGAGGCCTTCCTTCACGTATACGAACACGTTGCCGAGGTGGCCGTCGCTGCCCACGAACGTGTTCGATAGCGTGCTGGTCGCCAACTCCGCGCATTTCGGGTCCGAGTTCATCCGCAGCTCCTCGGCCGCCGGAAGCTCGCCGTCGAACATGACCATGCCCGAGAGGTTGCCGGCGGTCGCCGGATCGAACGCCGGTACCGCGGGCGCCGCCGGGGCGGCGGCGTCGCCACCGCCGCCGCAGGCCGCTGCCGCCGCCAGGACGAGAATGGAAAGGACCGTCCACAGTTGTCGCTGTTGCATTGAGATTCTCCTGCGTACTTTCATCGACTGGTTGTTGAGTGAGCGGGTCGGGCCAAGCGTGCGTCCGACCCGGGGGGTGTATGGAACTGCCGACCCTGCAATTTCGATCCTAAGTTAATTATCATACGGTTGGACGCGTGTAAACCGATCAGGACGCGGCGCGCAGCTTGCGGGTGACCCGATCTTCGATCCAGTGCGGGTCCCACCATTCCATCGGCGTCACGGGCCAGCCGTGCAACAGGATGGCGAAGTGCAGATGGTCGCCGCCGGCCAGACCGGTCATGCCGCTGCGGCCGAGTTCATCTTCGGTCGCCACGGTATCGCCCGCGCTGACCGCAATGGACGACAGGTGGGCATAGAGCGACTGCAGACCCAGGCCGTGGTCGATGATCACACAGTTGCCGTAGATGCCGAAGTAACCGGCCCAGATGACCCGTCCCGAGTTCGACGCCAGTATCGGCACGTTGGCGGTTGCGGCCAGATCGAAGCCCAGGTGAATCTGCTGGTCGATCTCCTCGCCGTCGTAGATGTAGGTCCGGTGGTCGGCGAATCCCGACTCCACCTGCGTGTTGCCCAGTTGCCGGAACGGACCGTCCCACAAGCGCTCGGGCGCCGTCTCGGCCGCGAGGGCCACCAGGCGTTCGCGGTTCAGCCGGCGCAGCCCGCGGTTGATGGCCAGATACTGGTCCAGCGGACCGGCGTCGGGTGGCAGCGGCAGTGAGCGAAACTCATCGGAACGCGCCACGATCTCCGGCACGACCTGGTTGATGAAGTTGTCACTGAGCGGTATCCGGGAGCGCCGGAAGCGCTTGGGGAACACGCGATGGTCGAAGGCGATCTCGGCGTCGTTCCCGGCCGCGTCGCGGGCGACCAGACGCATCGGGGCGTCGAGCTCCTGGTCGTGCAGCAGCGCGAACAGCGCCACCCGGGTCGTGTCGTTGGCGTTCTCGACGCCGGCGGCCGAGGCCGGGTAGCCGGGATAGTAGCGCTCACCGACCCTCACCCCCGACTCGACGTCGGGGGGCGTCGCGCGGTACACGATCAGCTCGGCTCCGCCAAGGTTGACATAGTGAAACGACGACAGCACCGCGAGCCGCGGCGGATCGAACCGCGCTTCGACCTCCAGCCGGGCGATGGCTTCCCGCTCTCGCAGTCCGAACAGCAGCGACCGGGTCGCGCGTACGACTATGGTGGCCGGTCCCTGGCGCAGGTCCGGGTGCGTGGCGCGGGTGAACACCCGGCCGACCCGTATGCGGGTCGCCGTGTCCTGGGTCAGTTGCGCGTCGTCGGCGGCTGCCAGTGAAAAGAGCGGCCAACTCGATCCGTCCTGTTCGATGACCGCCTCGATGGCGGTCAATTCGCCGTCGTCCGCGTCGATCGACGCTTCGAACCGTGCGGTGCGGCCGATGAGTCCGGTCGGTTCGAGTATCTCGATGGCCGGCCCGGGAGCGCGGCCCGCGCCGATGTACATCCCCGCGCCGAGCGCGACGACCGCCAGCACGACAAGCAGCGAAATCAATCGGATCACGGCTCCATTGTACAGGCACGCGCACGGTTTGACCGCCCGGCGGCGGCGTTGCTAATATCGTTGTTGCAACACTGGGAGCGGTCAGGCTCGATCGTGTGTGGCGGTATCGTCTAGGGGTTAGGATACGTGGTTCTCAGCCACGGGACCGGGGTTCGATTCCCCGTACCGCTACCATGCCTGGTAAACACCCACAAAGCACTGTTTATACGGGCTTTAGGTCTGTCATACTGTCCGGCGCGGAATAGCGCGTACGCGTTGATGAAGGCGCCCGCGCATATTTCCCGGCAAAGCGATTATGGTGCGCGGGGCGATCAGCAGTGCTGCGTCAATCGGCGCTGATCCTTGTGGCGGAGCTGACGGCTTTCGAAGCCGTGCAGGCCGGAGAAGTCGACGGCGTCCAGAAACTTGAAGGTCTCGGCGATCGAACTCAGCAGGTGGTCGGCCATGCGCCGGGTGAGGTTGTTCTTCACCACGATGCGGAACATGGTCCGCTCGGGGTCCTCGTCGCGGCAGAGCGGCAGGGTCTCCTCGGTCAGCGGATGGGTCAGGGCCATCTTGTAGCCTCCGACGTACCAGTGGTGCTGCGAGAGCGCATGCTGCAGGTCGATGTCGTCGTAGGTGAAGCCGCACGCAGGATTGAGCATGGCCGCCACGACGGGCAGGCACGCCTCGTCGCCGTGATCCAGGAAGTTGAAACGGGGCCGCCCTTCCCAGGTCATGGCCTTCAGTCCGTCGCGGATGTACTTCGCGTTGCTCATCATGTTGTTGCAGACCTGCTGGTAGCCGGCCAGGCCGTAGCGCAAGAACTTGTAGTACTGGACGTAGATGCCGCTGGCCGGCCGCGAGAAGTTGAGCGTATAGGAATCGGCCTTGCCGCCGAGGTAGGAGACCGAGGTCGCGATGTGCTCGCTCAGATTCTCGCGCTCCCGCCAGACGATCCAGCCGGTGCCGCAGCACGACTCGCCGTACTTGTGTCCGCTGGCCGAGATGGACAAGACGTTCGGCAGGCGGAAGTCCCACGCCGGCAGCGTCTGGAACGGCGCGATGAAGCCGCCCGACGCCGCGTCGACGTGAATCCCGACCTGCAGATTGCGTTCGCGGTTGACTTCGTCGACGACCCGACTCACGTCCCAAACCGGATCGTAGTGGCCGGCGTAGTGGTTGCCCAGGATGCAGACCACGCCCATGGTCCGCTCGTCGATCGCCTCGCGGACCTGCTGCGGGTCGACGGTGAACGTGTCGCGGCGCGGGAAGACGAGGCGCGGCTCGACGTCCATGTACTTGAAGAGCTTCTCCCAGGCGGCCTGATAGCAGGAGGAAATCACCAGGTTCGGCAGCTCGCCGCGGACCGCGAAGACGCGCTTGGCGGCGCGCTCGGCGTACCATCGCCGCCAGCGAAACTTGAGGGCGAGGCCGGCGAGCAGGCAGGCCTCGGTCGAGCCGACGGTGCCGGCGCCTGGAAACACCTGGTATTGGGAGAAATCTCGCGGTGTCGGACAGTGCCACAGCCGCGCAATCATGTTCACGACCGCGTCGTGCAGTTCGTAGGACCGCGGGTAGACGGTCTGGTCGGCCAGGTTGACGCGCAACCCCATCAGCGCGACCGCCTCCTCGTCCTCTTCGAACTCGACGTTGACGTAGGAGGCGGTGTTGAGCTTCTGGTTGAAGTCCATGGCGTGGCTGTTCTCGATGACGGTCCTGACGGTCTTGGGCGGCATGCCGTACGGCGGGATGCCCTCCGCGGCGGCCGGCGCCTCGAGGGCGGCCGTCGAATCGTAGTAGCTGCTCGCGGCCATCTGGCGCATCCGCTGCAGTTCATCCCGTAAACTCGATACCTCCTGCTTGAGGTCGTCGACGATGGTGCTCATCGATACACTCCTTGGTCGGGTACGGTCACGTGACTTCCAGCGGCCTGATGGCGGACCGCCTCGATTGGCGGCACGGTTCACCTGCGCGAGAAGCCAACCGGCAACTCTACCTGGTTCTCGCCGCCGTCAGGCGACGGCAGTACCATGAGGCCGGGATTTCTCTCGGGTCACTCCGGCAGGGCGAAGACGTAGAGCGAGTTTCCCCCCTCTGGCTGATAGATCTCCGGGCTGAGTTTCGCGGTGAGGCTGCGGAAGACACCCCCCAGGGCGGCAGGGACAGCGATGAACTGGCGCCCGCCTGCTTCGTAGGTGACCGGGTACCCGTGCGCCGACGCCGCGAGCCGGGTCTCCCAGAGCACGTCGCCCGTCTCGACGTCGAACGCGCGATAGTAGCGCGCGCCGTCGCCGGCGAAGACGAGGCCGCCCGCCGTCGTGAGGGCCGAGGTCAGGAAGGGCGCCCGCTGCTCGTGGCTCCAGCGCTCCTCCATGGTCCGGACGTCGTAGGCGGCCAGCTTGCCGATATTGCCGTTACTGCCGGGCATCTCGAGCAGCTCGTAGCGGCCGGCCGTGCCGCCGCCGCCCTCGATGAACTCGACCTCGCGGCCGGTCAGGTGCATGCACGCCTGGTGGAGGGGAATGACGAGGGCGCCGGCGCCGGGATGGTAGGCCGAGGCCTGCCAGTTGTGGCCGCCGAGCAGGCTGGGGCAGGTGAACACTCGCTCGCCGATCGCGATGTCCTGGAGGTCCTGCCGGTAGGTCAGCTCGCCGGTGGTCCGGTCGATCGAGGCGAAAACGTCCTGGTGGACGGTCTCGCGCAGGTCGACGAACGCGCCGGTCCGCCGGTCGAGCTTCCAGAGGATGCCGTCCTTCCCGATCGTGAACAGCCACTGCTCGCCGTCGGCGTCGACGAGCACACGCTCGTAGACGATGTCGAGGTCGAGGGTTTCGCCCGGCGCGTGCTGGAAGTACCACTGCACCTGCCCGGTGCGCGGGTTCAGGGCGAGGGTCGAGTTGGTGTAGAGCGCGTCCTGCCGCGTGGTCATGCCGCGGCTCGACGCCACCCACGGTTTCGCCTGCGCGGTGCCGATGAAGAAGAGATCGAGGTCGGCGTCGTAGCTCCCCGGGATCCAGGCGTCGCCGCCCGCGCGCAGATACGGCGGCGTATCGCCCCACGACGCGTTGTTCGGGTCGCCGGGCAACGCGATCGTGGACGTGCGCCACAGCTCGTCGCCGGTGTCGGGGTCGTGGCCGGTGATGAAGCAGGTCTGCTCGGTGTAGCGCTCGCAGCCGTTGGTGCCGGTGACGACGACGCCGTTGGCGATGACCGGGCCGGCGTTCTGGCGGAAACCCTGCGTATAGTCGCCCTTGACCGACCGCCACACCTCCTCGCCGGTGCGCGCGTCGAGGGCGACGAGGACAGCGTCGGCCCGGGCGAGGAACAGCTTGTCGCCGTAGAGGGCGAGCGTGCGGGTGGGGCCGGGGCGCGCGTCCTCGGGCAGCCGCGCGCGGTACACCCAGATGACGTCGCCGGTTGCGGCGTCGATGGCCTGGACGACGTTCCCCGGGTTGGCGAGGAACATCACGCCGTCGTGCACCAGCGGCGTCGTCTGGTGGTTGCCCGGTCGGATCGCGATCGACCACGCGAGCTGGAGGTCGGCGACGTTGTCGCGCGTCACCTGGTCGAGCGGGCTGTAGCCGTGGCCGTTCCGCGTCCGCCGCCAGCTCAGCCAGTCGCCCGCCGGCGGGTCCGCGAGCAACGCGTCAGTCACCGGGGTCAGCTCGTGCGGCACCTCCCGGTTGACGAACCGCGACGACCGACGCCGCGGCCGCTCGCCGGCCTGCGCGGCGCGGCGCGCCTCGGAGATGTCCGCCGCGTCGCCGATCATCACCCCGGCATCGGCCATCAGGGTACGCTCGCCCGGCAGGGCACCGTTTGACTCCAGCAGGTACGCCACGAGAGCCACGTAGGACTGATCGCTGAGCGTGCCGGCCTGCCCCGGAGGCATCTCGTCGCGCACGTACGCGAACAGCTCGGCGGTCGTCCGCCCCGCCCAGGTGTTCAGGAACTGCACGCCCGCCAGCGGCGGCGCGTCCACCATTCCCTCCAGGCCCGGTCCGTGACACTCGCCGCACTGTATGCCGTAGACCGACCAGCCGCTGGCCGCCTGGTCCGCGGTGAACGCCCCGTCCGCCGCCGCAGCCTGCGCCGCCGCGGCGGCGACACCAGGTCCGCCGGTCAGGCCGCTCGCCACGAGCAATCCGACTGCGGCCGGCCGAGCCACCGCCGCGAAACCAGTTGCTCTCCAACGCGCTCCGCCGAGTCCAACGCGAGCTTCCTTCGACATGATTCGCAACTCCTTGGTGTCGTCGGACGTGCCTGCACGGCCGCGACGACGCTGACGCCCCGGAGACTCGGCGGCAACCGCCCACCGTCGCGGAGCCACGCGATCCGGTCGCCGGCACGGACTCCGGGGCCCGGGTCGCGATCGACGATAGTCCGAATTGGCGCCCCCCGTCACCTTGCGCCCCTGAGACCCCGCGCAACGTCCCGTCCGAACAACCAGCGACTGCTTCCTCGTCGCGGCTTGCCACGCGGGCGCAGCGCCAATCTCGGTGCCACGCGGGGTTCCAACACGGGCTGCCAGGAGTCTGCGCCGCACAAACCGGGATGCGACAAGTGTAGACGAGCCTGACGACGAAGGGACTTGGTGTCGACGACATTCCGCCGCGACGCACCGGAGCCATCGCTGCTGTTGCCGCCGGATGTACGGGAGTGGTTGCCGAAAAGCCATTTGGCGCACCATGTCAGCGATCTGGTGGACGGGCTGGATCTGACGGCATTCTACGCGGGGAATGAGGGCGACGGACAGGCAGGGGAGGGCTACGGTGAGCACAGCGACGCTGTTCGAGCTTGCGGAGGCCGGCGCTGTCGTTTCTACGGGGTAGCCGTCGAAGTGAGTCCGGGACGGCAGGTCTCGGAGAGCGTAGTATTGTTCCCCGGCGCGTTCGCGGTTCGTGGTTCCAACGGCGGACGCCGCCGCGCGCCGCGGCCGGCAGGCCGGCGCAGGAGTGCCTACCCCTGTGGTTCATCGTATTCACACAATCGACGCCCACGCCGCCGGCGAGCCGCTACGACTGATCGTCAGCGGATATCCGTCGCCGGCGGGTGACACGATGCTCGCGAAACGCGAGTGGGTGCGCCAGCACTGCGACGGCCTGCGGCGCGCGCTGATGTTCGAGCCGCGGGGGCATACCGGCATGTATGGCGCCGTGCTGACCGAACCGTGCCACGAGTCGGCCGACGCCGGTGTGCTGTTCATGCACAACGAGGGTTACAGCACGATGTGCGGCCATGGAATCATCGCGGTCTGCACCATCGCGCGCGAGCGCGGTCTGATCATCACCGCCGGCGACCGGACGACGATCACGCTCGACTCGCCGGCCGGACTGGTGCGCGCCCGCGTCGATCTCGGGGTTGGCCCGCCGGGTGAGCCGCCGACCCTCGAGGCCGGCCCGCGTATACGCAGCGTGGCGTTCGAGAACGTTCCGTCTTTCGTGTTTCATGCCGGACTTCCCATCGCGATCGCAGACCGGACGGTGCCTGTCGACGTTGCCTTCGGGGGCGCCTTCTACGCCATCGTGGACGCCGAGGCGGCCGGGATTCCGCTGCGACGCGAGGCGCTGCCCAGGCTCAGGGACGCCGGGATGCAGATTGCGCGGGCGGTCGAGGCGGCGATTCGCGTCGAGCATCCGGTCGAGTCCGGGTTGTGCGGGATCTACGGGACGGTGTTCACCGGGCTGGCCGAGCGGCCCGACGCGGACCTCCGGAACGTCACGATCTTTGCCGATCGGCAGGTCGACCGGTCGCCGTGCGGCACCGGGACCGCCGCCGTGATGGCGGTGCTCGACGCGATGGGGATGCTGGCCCCGGACCAGGTGTTTCGTCACGAGAGTCTCGTGGGCACGCTGTTCAGCGGCCGGGTGCGCCGGCGCACGGTCGTGGGGGACTACGCGGCGATCGTCCCGGAGATCGAGGGCTCGGCCTGGATCACCGGGGAGCACCTGTTTTTGATCGACGACCAGGACCCGCTACGCGAGGGGTTCGTGCTGGTCTGATGGCGTCGCAGCCCATGGAGAGAGCCCGGCCGGCGTCGCATCCCGCCTGGCGGCGGCTCAGCAGCCGATTGCGAGCCCGTCCTTGCGCGGGTCCGAACCGCCCATCAGGACCCCTGTGTCGGGGTCGATCAGGACCCCTTGGAACCCGCCGAACCCGAGTCCGTCGACGAACGGGTGTCCCCGCCGCCGCAGGTCGTCCGCCGTCTCGGCGCTGATGCCCGCTTCGAGACCGATCCCGGTCGGATCGTAGCGGGCGCGCGGCGCTTCTCCGGCCTGCTGGAGATTCATCCCGAAGCAGATCAGGTTCAGAAGCACCTGCAGGTGTCCCTGCGGCTGCATGTCGCCACCCATGACGCCGTAGGCCAGCCACGGCCGGCCGCGGCGCGAGACCATGGCGGGTGCCAGCGTGTGGAGCGGCCGCTTGTGCGGCGCCAGGTGGTTCGGGTGGCACGGGTCCGTAACGAACAGGCTGCCCCGATTGTGAAGCACGATGCCGGTCTCGCCCGCCACGATGCCGGCGCCGAAGCCGGCGTAGAGCGACTGGATGAGCGACACCAGATTGCCGTGCGCGTCGGCGGCGGCCAGACAGACCGTATCGCCGGCCGCGGCCGGCGCCGGTCTGGCGGTCGGTGCGGAGGGTGCGGCACGGCTGGACCCGATCTGCCGTCTGCGGTCCGCTGCGTAGGCCGGAGACAGGAGTCGTGCGAGCGTGTCGTCAGGCACCGCGTCGGGGTCGGCCAGATGGGCGGCGCGGTCGGCAAAGGCGACGGCCAGCGCCTCGAGCAGGAGGTGCAGGTAGGCGCCCGAATTGTGGCCAAGTGGTCGCAGGTCGTCGCTGGCCAGGATGTTCAGCGCTTCGATCGCGACGACACCCTGCGTGTTCGGCGGCAACTCGAGCAATTCGACCTCGCCGAACGTGGCCCGAATCGGCTCCGCCGCGTCCGAGCGGTGCGCGGCCAGGTCGTCGAACGTGAGCCAGCCGCCTCTGCGGGCGGCGTCGGCCGCGATGGCGCGGCCCAGTGCGCCGCGGTAGAACACGTCGGCGCCGTCAGCCGCGATCGCCTCCAGACTCGCCGCCAGCGGCCGGTTCGTGAAGACGTCGCCTGGGCGGGGCGCATGGCCCCGCGGGAGAAACAGCGCCGCCGCGATCGGATCGGCCGCGAGCAGCGGCGCGGCGTCGGCCCATTGCCGCGCCACCACCTCGGCGACGGGAAACCCGTCCCGTGCGCACGCGATCGCCGGGGCGAGCGCGCAGCGCAGCGGGATGGTGCCGTGTGCGGCGAGCAGTCGCGCCCAGCCGTCGACGGCGCCCGGCACGGTAACCGACAGCACCCCCTGAGCGGGGACCGCCGTGTGACCCGCGTCGTGCAAACGGGTCAGGTCCGCGGCGCCGGGCGCGCGGCCGCTGGCATTCAGACCGTGCGTCTGGCCGCTGGCCGCGTCGTGGATCAGCGCGAACAGGTCGCCGCCGATCCCGGTCATGGTCGGTTCAACCACGGCCAGGACGGCGGCGGCCGTCACTGCCGCATCGATGGCGTTGCCGCCGTCACGCAGTACGTCCAATCCCGCCAGCGAGGCGCGCGGTTGACTGGTGGCGATCATGCCCCGTTGTCCCAGCGCGACTGAACGTGAGCCGCGCGAGGCGATCGTGGGGGCGCCGGGCGGTCGAACCCTCATCGGGCGTTTCGGGCAGCCAGGAGAAAGCGGTCGAGTTGTCGCGCGTGCTCCTTAAGGATGCGATGCGACCAGGCCGCGGCGAGCATCTGATGCACGGCCTGCTGATACCAGATCATCTCATCGAGGCCGGCGCTGAAGACGTCGGCGAATGCCGCCCCGTGCGACTCGAGCCCGTGCGCCATGCTGGCCAGGTTGTGGATCTTGTCGGCCGACGCCACGGCGCGGGCGTCATCCCGCGGGCTTCGCCGGAGATGCGCGATGTATTCTTCCTTCCGGCGGCGCCAGGACATGCTCCGTGGCGGCTCGGTCACGTCGGTGACGATCGCCAGGACGTGCGCGCCGAACTGCTTGTGGATGGTGGCGGGGGCCAGCGCCGTGTCTTCCAGCGTGTCGTGCAGGATGGCGCCGACCACGGCGTCTTCGCTGCGGCCGAAGTCGGCGACGATCAAGCCGACCGCCAGCACATGGGTCGCCTCGAAGGTCCCGCCGGCCTTCCGGCGGCGAAGCCCGTGCGCTTCGAGCATTGTGGTCACGGCGCACTCGACTCGGGGTGAGAACATGCGACTGCCTGTCGCGTGACGCGGCTCGGCGTGCACGCGGACGCGCGGTCGGACCCGGACCTGGTCGGTCCGTACCGTCCGCACCCGGCTACGGCGTCTCCAGTGCGATATAGGATTGGCGCGCGCGGGCCGTCGTGCCTGACTGATTGATGCGGACCTCGATCTCGTGCAGCTTTCCGTCGCGAAGGGTGGGCGCGAAACCGACGACATATTGACTGTGCAGTTCCTGGGCGACGCGTGTGAACGTGGGACCCAGGTCGTCGGTGGACTTGAGTTCGAAGTAGCCGCCGCCCGTTTCCGCGGCGAAGGTCTTGAGCCGCCCGTCCGGCCTGCTGCGCACTTGCCGCACTCCGTTGAAGTAGTCGCTCTCGAGGCCGATGGTGTAGATCATCACCTCGTCGGTGCGCGCCTTGTCGAGCACTTCACGCCAGCCAATCGCATGCTGCGTGTCCTCGCCGTCGGTGAACACGAGCACGACCTTGCGTCCCTCGACACCGCTCAGCGAGTCGATGCTGGCGCCGATCGCGTCATACAGACGGGTCGGGTTGCCGAACATCAGCCGATCCAGCTCACTGATAAGCAGGTCGCGGTCGCCGCTGAACCCGGTCTCCGGCAGGATCTGGATCTTGTTGTTGAAGGCACCCACCCGGCCCCGGTCGTCCGGCAGCATGCGGATGAGGAACTGCTCGGCGCCGGCCATCAGCAGGTCGAGACTGGGGGTCATGCTGGCGCTGGTGTCCAGCATCACCACGACCGTGATCGGGCGCGTCTCGTTCTCGAACAGGACGATGTCCTGGGCCTCGCCCTCGTCGAACACGACAAAGTCGTCCTGGAGCAGATTGGGAACCAGCCGGCCGGTGCGGTCGGTCGCTGTGACATACAGGTCGACGATTTCGGTGCCTGACCTGAAGATTGGCGTTTGCGGCTGTTGAGCCGCGCTGGGCGACGCGATGAACACGGACGCGAGGAGAACCGCCGCCGATATGCGCGTTGCCATACGCAGAGCTTAACAACCTTCTGCGTGATGAGCAACGCAGCGCGCACACGCTGCGGCGCGTGTCCCCGCCGGTGGGGGAGTGCGGAATCCGTTCACGTAGAATGAGAAGCTGGTAAGCCGATGCCCCTGCAGAGCGAAACGACCACGCGCGCCCGAATCGAGACGCTGCTGCGCCAGCGCATTCTGGTCATGGACGGCGCCATGGGGACGATGATCCAGCGCTGTCCGCTGGACGAGGCGGCGTTTCGCGGACGCCGATTCGCCCGTCATGCGCAGGACCTCAAAGGCAACAACGACCTGCTGGTGCTGACCCGGCCGGACGTGATCAGCGGTATCCACCACGCGTATCTGGCCGCCGGCAGCGACATTATCGAGACCAACACGTTCAGCAGTACGGCCATCGCCCAGTCCGACTATGGACTCGAGCGCCAGGCGTACGAGTTGAACGTCGAGGCCGCCCGTCTGGCCGCGGCGGCCACCGCCGAGTGGACCGCGCGCACGCCGGATCGCCCCCGTTTCGTGGCCGGGGCGATCGGGCCGACGAATCGCACGCTGTCCATGTCGCCGGACGTCAACGACCCGACGTTTCGGGCCAGCACGTTCGACGACATGCACGCCGCCTACGCCGAACAGGTCCGCGGGCTGATCGACGGTGGGTGCGACCTGCTGGTGGTCGAGACGATCTTCGACACCCTGAACGCCAAGGCGGCGCTCGCGGCGATTCGCGACCTGTACGACGAACGCGGAATCGATGTGCCGCTGATGATCTCGGTGACCATCACCGATCGCAGCGGCCGCACCCTGTCGGGGCAGACGATCGACGCGTTCTATGTCTCGATCGCGCACGCCAATCCGTTGAGCGTCGGAATCAACTGCGCGCTCGGGGCGCGCGACATGCGGCCCTATCTGGCGGAACTCGCCGGCCTGGCCGAGTGCCATGTCAGCGCGTATCCGAACGCTGGTCTGCCGAACGCGTTCGGAGAATACGACGAGCAGCCGGAGGAGACCGCCGGGTTGCTGCAGGAGTTCGCCACGAGCGGGTTTGTCAACATTCTCGGCGGCTGTTGCGGCACGACGCCCGATCATATCGGTGCGATTGTGCGCGCCGTGGACGGTGTTTCTCCCCGGCCGCTTCCGGCGCGCGGCTCGGGTCTGCCGCGGTTCAGCGGTCTCGAGACGCTGACGGTCCGCGACGACAGCAACTTTCTGATGGTCGGGGAGCGGACCAACGTGACCGGGTCGGCGCGGTTCGCGCGGATGATCACGTCGAATGATTTTGCCGCGGCGGCGGAAGTGGCGCTCGACCAGGTGCGCGGCGGCGCCAACTTCATCGACGTCAACGTCGATGAAGCGATGCTCGATTCCGAGCAGGTGATGACCCGCTTCCTCGATCTCATCGCCACCGAGCCGGACATTGCGCGCGTGCCGGTCATGATCGACAGCTCGAAGTGGTCGGTCATCGAAGCGGGGCTGAAAAGCGTGCAGGGGAAACCGGTCGTCAACTCCATCAGCCTGAAAGAGGGGGAGCAGGACTTTCTCGAAAAGGCGCGGCGGCTGCGGCGCTACGGCGCGGCGGGGGTGGTCATGGCCTTCGACGAGACGGGGCAGGCCGACACGATTGCACGGAAGGTGGAGATCTGCCGGCGCGCCTACGAGCTGCTGACGGAACGGGCCGGGTTCGACCCGCACGACATCATTTTCGATCCCAACATCCTCGCGATCGCGACAGGACTTGAAGAGCACAACGACTACGCCGTCAATTTCATCGAGGCGACGCGTCAGATCAAGGCGGCCTGCCCCGGCGCGCTCGTCAGCGGCGGCGTCAGCAACCTGTCGTTCTCGTTCCGGGGCAACAACGTCGTCCGTGAGGCGATTCACTCGGCGTTCCTGTATCACGCCATCAAGGCCGGCATGGACATGGGCATCGTCAACGCCGGCCAACTGGTGGTCTACGAGGACATCGACACCGAATTGCTCACACGCGTCGAAGACATCATCTTCAACCGGCGCCCGGACGCCACCGAGCGGATGGTGGCGTTCGCTGAGACCGTCAAGGGTTCCAGGGTGGCGCGGGAGGCGGATCAGACCTGGCGCGAGGGCACGGTGGAGCAGCGGCTGTCGCACGCGCTGGTGCGCGGCATCGTCGATCACATCGTGGCGGATACGGAGGAAGCGCGGCAGAAGCTGGACCGGCCGCTCGACGTCATCGAGGGGCCGTTGATGGACGGCATGAAGGTTGTCGGCGACCTGTTCGGCGCCGGCAAGATGTTCCTCCCCCAGGTGGTCAAGAGCGCGCGGGTGATGAAGAAGGCGGTGGCCTACCTGGAGCCGTTCATGGAGCAGGCGCGACTCGCCAGCGGGTTGCAGGCGTCGTCCAAGGGCCGCATCGTCATGGCCACCGTGAAAGGCGACGTGCACGACATCGGCAAGAACATCGTCGGGGTCGTGTTGCGATGCAACGGGTATGACGTCGTGGACCTCGGCGTGATGGTGCATTGCGACACCATTCTGCAGACCGCCATCGACGAACAGGCCGACATCGTCGGTCTGAGCGGGTTGATCACCCCCTCGCTCGACGAGATGGTGTCCGTGGCCAGGGAGATGCAGCGCCGCGCGTTCGAGCGGCCGCTGCTGATTGGCGGCGCCACCACGAGCCGCCAGCATACGGCGGTCAAGATTGCCCCGGTGTATGACCGCAGCACCGTCCACGTGGCCGATGCGTCACGGGTGATCGACGTGGTGTCGAGCCTGCTCAGCACGGCGCGCCGCAGCGCGTTCGACCAGGCCAACCGCCGCGATCAGGAGACACTGCGGGCGCAATACGCCACCCGTCAGAAGCGGCCGCTGGTCTCGTACCGCCAGGCGGCCGCCAACCGCTTCACGGGCGCCCGGAGGGCTGCGGATGTCCCGGCGCCGACCTTCCTCGGGCGGCGGACGCTGGACGATATCGCGATCGACGAGGTGGCGCCGTTCATCGACTGGACCTTCTTCTTCGCGGCCTGGGAGCTCAAGGGCCGATTCCCTGCCGTGCTCGACCACCCGGACTATGGCGAGCAGGCGCGGCAGTTGTATCAGGATGGCCTGACGCTGCTGCAGCGTATCGCCGGCGAACGGCTGCTGGCGATTCGGGCGGTCTACGGCTTCTGGCCGGCGGTGAGCGACGGCGATGACATCGCCGTGCTGGAGCCGGGGGCAACCACCACCACGGCGCCCGAGGTAGCGCGGTTCGTGATGCTGCGCCAGCAAGGCATGCAGACCGGGGGCCGGCCGCATCGTTCGCTCGCTGACTTCATCGCTCCGCGGGATGGCGGCCGGCTCGACCATCTGGGGGCGTTTGCGGTGACGGCGGGGATCGGGGCCGACGCGCTGGCCGCGGAGTACGAACGTGACCATGACGACTATCACGCGATCATGGTCAAGGCGCTGGCGGATCGTCTGGCGGAGGCCACGGCCGAATACCTGCACGCCGAGGCGCGCCGGCAGTGGGGCTACGGCGGGGATGAGGAGTTGTCGCCGGAGGACCTGCGGCAGGAGCGATATCGGGGCATCCGGCCGGCGTTCGGCTATCCCGCGTGTCCCGACCACAGCGAGAAGTTCAAGCTGTTCGACCTGCTCGACGCCAGGTCGATCGGCATGGATCTGACCGAAAACGCGGCGATGACGCCAGCGGCCAGTGTCAGCGGTCTGTATTTCGCCCACCCGGACGCGCACTACTTCACGGTTGGCCGCATCGGCGCCGACCAGGTCGAACGCTACGCGGACCGCAAAGGGTGCGCCATGAGCGAGGTGGAGCGCTGGCTGGGACCGCTGCTGGCATACGAGCCGGGTCTGACGCCGGCCTGACCCGCCGAGCCGGGATGCGAACAGGGCAATCACAAGGGTTGCACCTGCACTCCACGACGCGGGCTGCTACCGCGCTTGCCGCCGGGTGGCGGTGAACGCTTCCAGTTCGTCCAGAGAACGGGGCCAGTCGCTCTTGAGCAGCCTCGACATGCCTCCGCGCGGGCAAATTTGCGGCATCCCCCACCCCGCGACGCGGCACCAGAGGTGACCGGACCGCCCCGGTCCCGCGACGTTTCCATAGGGGCGCCCCTTGTGGGCACCCCTCTTCCGGTCGCTTCGTGAATAATCCGGGCTGATGCGTCCACATCAAGGAGGCGGGCTGTGAGGGATCGGTCATGACGAGACAGAACGCGGCGGGTTTGCCAGAGGGACTTCCAGTTCGATTCACCGATCCCGAAGCCGGATTCACTCGGTTGTGCGAATTCCTCAAGATAGCCAATCGTTCCGAACAGCAGGGCATCGTCAACAACGAACGTGTCAAGCGCGCCGTCCAGCCGTTAAGGACCGCTGTACGGGGTCTACCAACTGCGAAGCGTATTCGAACCCTGCTTTCAGCGTTTTACAAGCTGCCGAACGAACGCCGCGTTCTCTGGCAACACACCCTGAAAGCACCTGCGATCTCGGTAGGCAGCTCCAGACATCCTGTGCCTTCGTTCGAATATCAAGCGCTGAAGGGCTACGACTCCGAGTTCCTCGACCGTAACGTGGACGAGGCGCGTCTCGACAAAGCGCTGTTGGATTTTCCCGGTGTGTCCGACCTACCCGGTGGCACACCGGAGTGGCAGCAGCCGGCCCTGGCAATCTGGCCTGATCTTCGGCGAGACCTGATCGAATGGGACACGCTTGACTCTGACCGGCGGGACGTTGTTGTGCTCGCCCTGTTCGCGATCGCGACGATTCTCGATGACAGCCGGTTTCTTCATTGGGCCGCCGACCGCGTGGATTCCCTTGCGGACGAGTTCAAATTCGCGCATGCGGCTGACGCGGGAGAGTTAGAACAGGGTGCGATGAGATCGGAAGAGTCAAATACGGACGAAACGGGGCCGGCCGAGCACATCGGCGAGCTCGGCTATTTGGGCCGTGGACGTCACGAGTTCGATGTCGCCCCGCAGCCACGCCTGATACAACCTGTCCGGCGGGGTGCCCTTGGTGATGAGGGCGCCGACCAGGATGTTGGTATCAAGAACGACCCGCACGCGCGGCGTCCACCTCCTCGTCGATCAGGTCGAGGATGTCCTGTTGGTCATCCCGCGCATTGCGATCCTTGATCTGGCACACGGTCAGATCCAGCACGCGGCGGCGCACGGCCTCATCAACGAACCTGGAGAGGTCTCCCTTCTTGCCCCCCTTGCGCGCAAGAAAGGTGCGAACCGCCAGGTTCGTCTCTTCAGGGATGGACAGGCTCCATCAGATCATCTATCCATTCTCCCACACATAGACACCTGAGTGTTTATACATCCATCTTACCTGGGAGCGCTCAACCCGGCGACCCCGGCGCGACAGGCGGCCACGTCGTCGATGATGGGTCGGCCTTGGTGTATGTTGGTTACACATTTGGTGATTAACACATTTAAGAGGCGATGGCGTCCCATCACCGGTGTCATGGTCCGGACCGTGTTAACGACCAATCGAAAGAACACGGCTACCGCTGGTGCCGCCGGGTGGCGGTGAACGCTTCCAGTTCGTCCAGAGAACGGGGCCAGTCGCTCTTGAGCAGCCTCGACAGCGAGCGGTCGGCCAGCAGGCGGCCGCCGGTCTGGCAGCGCGGGCAGTAGTTGGCTTCATTGCCGGCGTAGACGATCCGCTGCACCGGGGACTCGCACACGGGGCAGGGCCTGCCGTACCGGCCGTGCACGGCCATCCCCTCACGGAACGCCGTCACTTTTTCGGGGAAGCCGTCACCGACCTTCCGCCGCAGCCGGGCGGTCCACTCGACCAGCGTTCGCCGCGCTGCATCGAAGAGCCGTTCGATTTCGGCGTCGCTCATCTTGCGGGTCAGCTTGAGCGGCGACAGGCGGGCGGCGTGCAGGATCTCGTCCGAGTAGGTGTTGCCGATACCGGATAACAGCCGCGGGTCTGTCAGGGCGCGCTTCGTGGTGCGGTTCTCGCGTGTCAGCGCCTCGCGGAACTGGCCGGCGGTTGCCTCGAGCACTTCGAGTCCGCCACGGTCGTGGGCCGCGAGTCCCGCGGCGCCGGCGACGACATGCAGCGAGGCGCGCTTCTTGGTGCCCTCCTCGGTAAACAGCACGGTGCCGGTCGGGAAATCGAACGCGGCCAGTCCGCGCCGCTTCGGCAGCGGCGTCTGCGGGTCGCGCCAGCGCAGCCGGCCCGCGATCATCAGGTGCACGACGACAGACAGGTCTTCCTCGAAGGTGATCACGATTCGCTTGCCCAGCCGGCTGACGGCGCGAACCTGCTGCGATTCGACCGCGGTCAGCGGTGGCGCGACCGACCGCAGCACGAACGCACTCCCGAGCCGGACCCTGGTCAGCGGCTGGCCGATGACCCGCGCCCGCAGGCGTTCGACATAGACGGTGACGTCAGGCAGTTCAGGCACTGGGCTTTTCCCGTGGGCTGCCAAGCCTCAGTGTATGATGCCGGGTCGGCCGGTGCGATCGGCCGCCCGCAGCATGGAGTATCACATCAGACAGTATGGCCTGCAGCAGGGAGCGCTGGAGATCCAGTACATCGAAGAGTTCTTCGGAGAGTTTCCTCGGCGCAAGAGCGCATCGGACGTCGTGGCGAGGCTTGCGAGCCGGGACCATCAGATCCTGATGGCGGAGGCCGCGCTGCCTGACGACGCCGGCACGGTGGTTCCGGTGGCATTCAAGGTGTCCCATGAGCTGCGCGCCGACGAGACCGACCCGAAGCTGGCCGATCTGGTCGCAAGGCTCGCGGGCGACGTGACCTTCGAGAACCGCAGGATTCTCTACAGTTGGATCGGCGGCACCCGGCGTGACTGGCGTGGACAAGGCTTCTTCCGGGCGCTTACCGAGCAGCAGGAAGCGTGGGCGCTCGACAACGGGTTCGACGAGGTCGTCGTCAAGACGAAGAACCGCTTCTACGGCATGCGCGGCACCCTCGACCACCTCGAGTTCGACGTCATCCGGTTCGAGCCCAACCCCGGGGACCCGGGCGATGCGAAGGTCTATCTGAGCAAACGACTCGGCCGCGCGGTGCTCGACGGGCACCGGAGCCTGCGCGAGGTCGTCCACATGGAGTGAGCATCGATCACGCGAGACGCCCTGGCGCGTCAGGCGGTCAGCGCGGCGTACCGGAAACACCCCACGAGATGGTCGTTCACCATCCCGGTCGCCTGCATGAAGGCGTAGCAGATCGTCGGCCCGACGAAACGGAAGCCGCGCCGCTTCAGGTCCTTGCTCATCGCGCGGGACTCGGCGGTCTCGGCCGGGACCGCGGCCATGGTGTTCCAGCGGTTCTGCCTGGGGCGGCCATCAACGAATTTCCAGATGTAGGCGTCGAAGCTGCCATGCGCGGCCTGCACCTGCAGGAAGGCCCGAGCGTTGCTCACGGCCGATTCAATCTTGAGGCGGTTCCGGATGATCGCCTCGTTCTGCAGCAGGCCGGACTGCCGGCGCCGGTCGTAACGGGCGACGACCTCGGGGACGAAGTTGTCGAACGCCTGCCGATACGCGTCGCGCTTGCGCAGGACGGTGATCCAGGAGAGTCCGGCTTGCGCCCCCTCAAGGATCAGCATCTCGAACAGCCGCCGGTCGTCGTGCAGCGGGACGCCCCACTCGTCGTCGTGGTAGCGCCGATAGAGCGGATCGGCGTCCGCCCAGAGACAGCGGGTCGGTGCGCTCATGGCGCGGCCAGCCGCGCGCGCGCCCGCTCGACCTCGCGGTGGAAGGTGAACAGCGCGTCCGCCGTGTCCTGCTCGTCGGTGAAGTTGTAGGTGCGGCCGCCACGCCGTTTTACGGTCAGGGTGTGCTCGAGGTAGTCGATCTCGTGCTGCTCGATCTCCCGGAACGGGATCGAGAACGTATCGTCATCGGTCGTATCGTAGTGCAGGCCGTCGAGGTCCGCCCGCAATACGCCTTCGCACTCCCCGAACCGGTGCTTGTGCACGACGGGGACGGACGCATCCAGTCGCACCTCCAAAAACCGTACGTCTATCGCGATCGGGTCATCGCCGATATCGATGGTCTGGATGAACCCCTCATGGCCCTCGGCCGAGACGTTGAGCCGGTGGGGCCCCGGGCTGACCGCACTCGTTTCGAATGGCGTGGTGCCCAGGTACTGTCGATCGAGGAAGACGGACGCGTTCGGTACATCGCTCGCGACCCGGAGCAGCGGATCGAGCCGTGATTCCGGAACCCTGGGTGCGGCCGCCGCGGGACGTTCGGGCGCGGGTTCAGGCTCGGGCTCCGGCTCTTCGGGCACGGGCGCCGCAGCGGGCGGCGGCGCCTCGGGCGCCGGCTCTGGCGTCACGGCGGCCCGCGGCGGGTCGACCGCCGCAGCGGTGGAGGCCGGTTCGTCGGCAGGGGTCGTGAACAGATACGCCGCGCCCAGACATCCGACGACGACCAGTCCCATCAGCAAGAACCGTCCCGCACGGGACGGTGTCTGAACGAATTGCTCCGGCTGGTGATCCAGTAGAGACATCTTTATGATCCTACCGGGTTTGGCTTACTCTGGAGAAGGACGTGAAAAGACTCATCCCGCTGCTGCTGCTGCTTCCGTGGACCGCGCCTCCCGCCGCGCCGGCAGGTCAGGAACTGTTCGTGGCGCCGCCGCCGCTCGACCGGCTGCGAAACAAGCAGGCGGTGGTGGAAACCACGGCAGGCACGTTCATCATCAATCTGCTGTCCGACGCGGCGCCCAATCATGTCGGATTGTTCATGCAGAGCGCGGAACAGGGCGAGTACGACGGTACCAGCTTTCATCGCATGGTGACCCGCGGGATCATCCAGGGTGGCGACCCGATCTCGAAGAACCCGGACCGCCGGGACGAATACGGGCGGGGCGGGCTGGGGCTCGTCGCCGCCGAACCGAGTGACGAACTGCACACCGCGGGCACGGTGTCGTCGGTGGGAGCGCCGGGGAATCCGGCCAGCGAAGGCCTGCAGTTCCTGGTTACCGTCGTGGCGCAGCCCGGGCTCGACGGGCATCACACCATTTGGGGGCGCGTGGTGGAGGGTCTGCCGGTCGTGACCCGCATCTCCGAAACACCGGTCGATGCCGACGGCAGGGCGCTGAATCGGGTGGAGATTGTCTCGACAACCATCCGCGACTGGGCGCCGCCCCCGCCGCCGGCGTTCACGACCGAGACGGTCGAAGAGCTTTCCGCCTATCGCGCCGTGCTCGAGACCACCGCCGGCCCGATCACCATCGAGCTGTTTCCCGATCGCGCTCCGGCACACGTGCGCAATTTCCTCCGTCTGGCTGACGCCGGCGTCTACGACGGGATGGCGTTCCATCGCGTGGTGCCGGGTTTCGTCATCCAGACCGGTTCCCTCCCGAGCCGCGAGACGCCGCTACAGGAGGAACAGCAGGCGCTGGTGGGCAACCTGGCGCCCGAGTTCAGCGACACCCCCCACGTGAACGGCATCGTGTCGATGGCGCGCGGTGATGACCCGAACAGCGCCTCGACGTCGTTCTTCATCGTGACCGGGACGGCGACCGAACTCGACGGGGTATACACCGTGTTCGGCCGGGTCGTGGACGGCCTGACCGCGGTGGAGCGGATCGACGCGGCGCCGACCGAGGGCGAGACGCCGATCGAGCGGATTGAGTTGCGCCGGGTGCGACTCGAGCGAGACTGACGCCGGCAGGGAGTCGTCTTCATGCGATCGTGGCGGACTCGGGTCAGGAAGCGCTGGTGACGCGGTCGAGAAGCGTCCGGGCGATGTGCACGTAGTGCTCGACCGCCGCCCGCAACTCGTCGATACGAACATGTTCGTCGGCGGTGTGCGCCACCAGCACCGACCCGGGGCCGAACAGCAACGGCTCTCCCCACGCCGTCAGGAACGGGATGTCGGTGGTGAACGGGAAGACCTCGGTGTCGAACCCCGGCACCGTGGCCAGCCGGACGGGCGGCACCACGACGACGTCCTCAATCGCCACCCAGTGCATCAGCGGTTCGAGCGCGGTGCGCACGTCCGCCGACGGGCCGACGATACGGAAGTTGACCTCGGCGCTGGCGTGCGGCGGTACGACGTTCGGCGCCACGCCGCCGTCGAGCAGAGCGACCGTGTAGCTGGTGCGGCCCATGATCGTGCTGGCGGGCAGCTCGATCGCCCGCAACGCGATCAGCGCATCGAGCAGTTTCTCGATGGCGGACTCTCCCTCTTCGGGGTGAGAGGAGTGCGCGGCCCGCCCGCGGGCCCGCAGCCGCACGCGATACACGCCGCGGGTGGCCGACCCGAGTCGATTGTCGGTTGGTTCGCCGTCAACCAGGTACGTCGAGCCGCAGGGCGCCCGATTGGCGGCGTGGGCGCCGTGACTGCCGCGTTCCTCACCAACGACGAAGAGCGCGCCGACGCGCGTCTCGCCGCCGTCGCGGAGCCGTTCGAGTGCGCCGATCTGCGCCGCCGCGATCCCCTTGGCGTCACAGGCGCCGCGTCCATACAGCAGGCGTTCCTCCAAGCGGCTCGGAAAGAACGGGGGCACGCAATCCAGGTGGGTCGACAGCACCACGTCCGGCGCCCGTCGGCCGACCGTGACGACGAGGTTGACCCGGTCGCCTTCGACCGGCTGCTCCTCGACCTCGTACCGCCGCCCGCGCAGCCAGTCGGCCAGCCAGCGCATGACCGGACCTTCCGCGGGGGTGGTGGAGTCGATGTCGATCAGTGCCCGTGCAAGATCGACGACGTCGAACGCACTCACCGCAGCCATGCCTCGAGTTCGGTGCCGGTGTCGGTCTTGTCGTCGCGATACTTGACGATGACCGGCGTGGCCAGCGAGAGACCCCATTCGCGTCCTGCGCCGGCGGTCACGGTACGCGCACCAGGCACCACGACCGCGCCCTCGGGGATGATCAGCGGCGCGCCGTCGCCACCCCTGATTACCCGTTGCCGCGGCAGATCGTAGACCGGTGTCGACGCGGTGAGCACCGTGCCGGCGGCAATCACGGCCCGAGACTTCACGATGGCGCCTTCGTAGATGCCGGTGCTGCCGCCTACGAGCACATCGTCTTCGACGATGACCGGCAGGGCGCCGATCGGTTCAAGCACACCGCCAATCTGCGCGGCGGCGCTGACGTGGACCCGTTCACCAATCTGTGCGCAGGAGCCGACCAGGGCGTGCGAGTCGATGAGGCTGCCGGCGCCGATGTAGGCGCCGATGTTGATGAACATCGGCGGCATGCAGATCACGCCGGCCCCGACGAAGGCGCCGTCCCGGATCGACGAACCCCCGGGCACCAACCGCACCTGCGCCGCGGCAGCGAGCGGTTTCAGCGGCAACGTGTCCTTGTCCAGGAATGGCGCGGCGGGGTCGGTGCCGGGGCTGGCGGCGATCTCGCCGCAGCGGAAGCCGACCAGGATGCCCAGCTTGACCCAGGTGTTGACTGTCCAGCCGGTCGGCGACGTCGGGTCGGGACTGGCGGCTCTCACGCGGCCCGCCGAGAGCTCGGTCCTGAAGGCGGCGAACACCTCGCGGGCCTCGCTGCGGTCCGCTTCGGCGCCGGCGGCGTGCAGGCGTTCGATGGTCGAGGCAAGCGACGATGCATCAACGGTCACAGTCGGTTCTCCGTGACAAGCCGCGGTCCGATCAGGAGGCGGCGGGCTCGGGGTGATTGGCCAGATCGTCGAGCACCTCCGCGATCCGTTCGAGCGACGCCGGACGCGGCGGCACCATCGGGAGCCGATAGCGCGGTTCCAGCAACCCCAGGTGCGCCATGGCGGCCTTGACCGGTATCGGGTTGGCCTCGATGAAATTGACCCGCATCAGCGGCAGCAGACGCGTGTGCAGTGTCCGGGCGGTGGCGAAATCACCGGAGCGCGCCGCCGAGACCAGACGCGCCATGTCGGCGGGGACTTCATTGGCGATCACCGAGATGACGCCGGCCCCGCCAATCGCCATCAGGGGCACCGTGAACAGGTCGTCGCCGGACAGTACGCGAAACGTGTCGGGAACGGCACGGCAGAGGTCGCACATCTGCGTCATGTCGCCTGACGCTTCCTTGATACCGACGATGTTCGGGATCTCGGCCAGCCGGCACACGGTGTCGACGTCCAGGTTGCATCCAGTACGTCCCGGGACGTTGTAGAGGACGATCGGCAGCGCCGTGCTCCGGGCGATGGCGTCGTAGTGCTGGAATAGTCCCTCGGCCGTCGGGCGGTTGTAGTACGGCGTCACCGACAGGAGGCCGTCTGCGCCGGCCCGCTGCATCTCGGCGGCGCGTGCGATGACCGCGCGGGTGTCGTAGCCGCCCGCGCCGGCCAGCACTGGAGCGCGGCCGTTGGCCGCCTCGACCACCAGCTCCACGACGCGGCGCTGCTCGACCCCCGACAGGGTCGGGCTCTCGCCGGTGGTCCCGCAGGGCACGAGAAAGTGGACGCCGGCGTCGACCTGACGCGCCGCGAGTCGGCGCACGCGTGCCTCGTCGACCGCGCCGCTCGCGGTGAAGGGGGTCACCAGCGCCGTGCCACAGCCGGACCAGTCGGGAGTCATCAGTCAACCGCCCATGGTGAGCGTCCCGCTGCAATCGACCGTCGCGGCATTCTGCCGTTCACCGCTGAATCCTGCCGGTCCGCTTTGAAACCTGCCGATCGGCGTTGAATTTTGCCGGCCCGCGTTGGATTCTGCCGATCAGCTTTGTTCATCAGTCGCATCCTGCAGGTATTCTCTCTCTTCTCGCCTTGCACGGGCCGGGCGCGGCATTGAAACGACCGGGTCTCGCTGCGCCGCGGGGCTCTCATCATGGGCGGTCAAGCCCGAGGACATCGCGCATCGAGAACCAGCCCTGCCGGCCCTGGACCCAACGGGCCGCTTCGAGGGCGCCGCGCGCGAACGTGGAACGGTCGCGGGTCGTGTGCGTCAGTGCAATATTCTCCACTGGACCGTCGAACCCGAGGGTATGCGTGCCGGGCGCCGAACCGGCCCGTGACGAAGCGATGTCGATCGCGCGCCGATATCCGCCTCGCGCCAGCGATTGCTGCAGGGCAAGCGCTGTTCCGGACGGCGCGTCGATCTTGGCGCCATGGTGCATTTCGTGAATCCAGGCGCCGAACTCCTCGCGCGGCTCGAACAATTCGGCTGCGTGCTCGGCGAGCGCCAGGAACAGGTTGACGCCGAGCGAGAAGTTCGCCGCGGCCACGACCCCGATGCCCGCCTCGGCGGCGAGTGTCCGCATGGCTGCTTCCTGGTCGAGCCAACCGGTGGTGCCGACGACCACGTTCACGCCCTGGGCCGCCAGCCGCGGCAGGTTGTCGCCGATGGCCTCGGCGGTCGAAAAGTCGATGGCGGCGTCGACGCCGCGCACCCGCTCCGCGGTGATGCCGGCGCCGCCCCGGTTGTTATCGATGTCGAGGCGGTCCGCCACCTCGAAGCCATGGGATGCACTGAGCTGGTCGACGAGCCTGCCCATCCGACCGTATCCGATGATAAGAAGGCGCATCACGTCTGTGGCCGCGTGCCGTCGGCGCTGCGGATCACCCGGCGGATCACCTTTATCGCCTTTCTGGCGTCCTCTTCACTGGAAAAGGTCAGCGTCGAGGAGAATCGCGTGTCGACGACTCCAGCCTCGTGGTCTCGAACCCCGATGCCGGCCCAGGCCACGGCGTTGGCGATCGCGTACGCGAATCCGGGTACATTTTGGCCCTGCAGCAGAAGGGTCGTCGCGGCCGAGAGGCTGAAGCCGGCCGCCTGGGCCACCGCCGCCGCCCGCCGCCCCCTGCCGGCGTACACTTCGACCACGTTGCGTTTCGCGCGTCCGGGCGCCGCCCGCACGCGGACGACCTGCAGATCGGCGCCGTGCTGCGCCAGCGGTTCGAGGGCGGCGGCGAGCGCGCCGGGTCGCTCCGCGACCTCGGTCCGCCAGAGACGAATCTGCTTGACCGTGATATCCATCGGTGTACGAACAGTGGTCCAGAGCCACGAGAGGCCTCCGAACAGGCCGATTATACTAACAGTCCGGCGTGCCCGTGGCCGGGCATTCGCGGAGATGAGGCCACGGTATTGCCATGCAGCCCGTGGCCCAACCCCGAGTGGCATCGAGATCGGTGCGGCGCTCGGTGAGCAGGGCGAGACGAGGGATCTGGATAAGGGATATGCCGGACAGGATGCGGGTAATCGAGATTGCGGCGCCGGGTGAGCCGGACGTGCTCGCGCTTGGCCAGCGGCCGGCGCCGGCCGCTGGAGACGGCGAGCTGCTGATCCGGGTCGCGGCCGCGGGGGTGAACCGGGCCGATTGCATGCAGCGCCGCGGCCAGTATCCGCCTCCGCCCGGAGCATCGGATCTTCTCGGACTCGAGGTGTCGGGGACCGTCGCGGCGCTGGGGTCCGGCGCCACGGGTTGGCACGTAGGCGACCAGGTCTGCGCGTTGCTCGCCGGGGGGGGCTACGCCGAGTACTGCACGGCGCCGGCTCCGCAGTGCCTGCCGGTGCCGGCCGGTATCGACCTGATCGATGCCGCCGCTCTACCGGAAGTGGCGATGACGGTCTGGACCAACGTCTTCGAGCGAGGCGGGCTTTCGGCAGGGGAGACGCTGCTGGTGCACGGGGGGTCGAGCGGCATCGGTACGATGGCGATTCAGTTGGCGCGCGAATTCGGCGCGCGTGTCTTCGTCACGGCCGGGTCGGCAGAGAAGTGTGAGGCGTGCAAGGCGCTGGGCGCGGCGCGGGCGTTCAATTATCGGGAGGTCGATTTCGTCGAAGCGGTGCGCGACGCCGCCGGGCAGGGAGTCGACGTCATCCTCGACATGGTCGGGGCCACCTACCTGCAGCGCAACCTGTCGGTCCTGACACTCGATGGACGGCTCGTGATCATCGCCCTGATGAGCGGTGCTCGCGCCGAGATCGATCTCTCGACGGTGATGCGGCGGCGGCTGGTCGTCACCGGCACGACGTTGCGGGCCAGGACCGTGGAACAGAAAGGCGCGCTGGCCGCCGCGGTCCGCACGCACGTCTGGCCGCTCGTCGAGGCGGGTCGGGTCCGTCCCATCATTCACCGCCGGCTGCCGCTCTCCGAGGCGGCCGACGCCCACCGGATCATGGAATCGAGCCTCCACATCGGCAAGCTGCTGCTCGTCACGTAAGCGCCGCGGGTCGCACGCCGGTCTCTCATGACGCCGGACGTGCACCAGGGGTGGTCAGCACCGACAGATCCATCCCGTCGTGTTCCATGGCCAGCATCAACAGCAGGTAGTCGCGGATGTGCCGGGTGGTCAGGAAGTTGTCCTTCACGTGCTCGTGGCCCGCATTGCCGACGGCCTCCCGCAGCGCGGGATTGCCGAGCAGTTCGATCACGCGGTTGGCCGCCCCTTCCGGCGAATGCACGAGGAAACCGGTCACGCCGTTCAGCAGTTGCAGCCGGATACCACCAACCGCACCGCCGATGACCGCCTTGTGTTTCCACAGCGCCTCGGTCACGGTCAGCCCGAAACCCTCCTTGAGGGACTTCTGCATCACCACCGTCGACCCCCGCACGAGCGCGTTGATGTCCAGGTCGCTGAATGGCGGCAACTCGATGATGTGGACGTCCGGGTCGTCGCCCGCGGCCTCCTGCACCTCTTGCAGCACCTCCGCCCCTTCCGGGTCGTCGGTCGCACCTCCGCCCGCGAGCAGAAGCTGACAGTCGTGCCGGCGCCGCACCAGGCGATACGACGCCAGCACACCGAGCGGGTCCTTCAGACGGTCGAAGCGGGAGATCTGCGTCAGGATGGGCCGTTCCGGGTCCAGCCCGTAGCGCTCGACGACGGCTTGCACCTCGCTGTCCGTGAGGTCGCGATTCTTGTCGCTGAGCGGGTCGATCGAGGGGGGCACCATGTACTGCGGAATCGACAGCCGCTGCGCGAAGTCGGGCATGGAGAAGATCGAGGCGTCGTATTGCGACACGTGCTCCTGCAGGAAACCCCACACGCGCGGATCGGGTGTCGAGACGTCGATGTGGCAGCGCCAGAGCCAGTGGCCGCCGACCTCTGCCTTGCGCGCAATCAGGCCCGCCGGTTGGGGATCGTGCACGACAACCACGTCGCCGTACGAGCTCAGGTCGGCGAGGTTCATGCGAGTGGTCTCGCGAAACACGTCGAACATCGCGGCGCTGATCGATTCATTCCCGCCGTGGAGGGCATTGTGGAACGCCTTGGTGACGGCGAAGAAGGCCTCGTTGCCCTTGATGACGTCCCAGCTCGTGTCGATCCCGAGGTCGCGAAGCAGCGGTACCATGCGGGTCAGAATCTCGGCGACTCCGCCGCCGACCGCGGTTGAATTGATGTGCTGCAGCCGCCGGTGGCGGACGCGGTCCGCCAGCAACAGCAGTTCATCGATCACCTGCGACCCGACAATCGGCCGGTAGTCCTCGAGATGGTCGCTCATGAGGTGGTCTCGGCGCCGGCGCCCAGCCGGACGATGTCCCGCCGCAGTTCGTCGAGCGTGCGGGTGTAGGGGTTCAGCCTGTCGATCTCGGCGGCAAGGTCCGACCGGCCCTGGTCGCTGAGCCAGCGCGAAAAGTCGCTGGTTTGCCGCCCCAGCCGTAGCCGGGCCTCGAAGAAGTGGAAATACAGCGACGCGTTCGAGATGGTCGCCACTTTCCGAAAGAAGTCGTCAACGTTCTCGGCGACGAGGCCTGTCGGCAGCACGAAGCTGCGTGACCGGCAGAAATGAAACGCTTCTTCGGGGCGGCATTCGGACGTGGGTCGGTCCAGGGCGGCGAGATACTCGTCGATCGTGTCGATGAGCGCGTGGCGCAGTTCGCGGATGGACGTGAACGCCAGCAGGTCGATGGCCGCCAGTTTTTCCGCCAGCGCTTCTTCACGGAGTGCGCCGGAGACCCAGCGCGCAAAGTCGTTGGCATGATGGCGGCGCTCGATATCATGCGCGAGATAGTCCTGATGCGTGTGCATGAAGATCGAAGACCCCGGCACGTTGTGGAGTTCGGCGCGCAACCCGACCAGGGTGTGAACCTTGATGCCGGTCAGCACGACCAGGTGCAGTTCAGTGTCGAAGAGGAAAGATTGCTGATTCGTCATCGTACCAGGCAGTTGAAGGTGCGGGTCGAGAGACGGTGTGCGTCGTCGGCGCCGGCGTGGTCGCCAATCGATATCCGCAGGCCGTCCAGCGGAGGTAGACGGTCCTGTGAACAGCGCGACGCGGGTGTCTCCAGTGGCAGCCGAACAGTCCCGGGCCGTCCCCCCCGTGCAGTATACTGACCCTTCTGCGGCTGGCCGGGCGCGCAACGCGCACCGGCAGTTCTCTTTCCCTCGAGAGGCCGGGGATGAAGGCCCACGGGATGTGGGCCGGGCGCACGCCGGCAGTTCGAGGTGTCACTGGATCGGAGGGTGCCTAGTGGGTAGCGCCAAGGTCGGGCGCAACGATCCCTGTCCCTGTGGCAGCGGCAAGAAGTACAAGCACTGTTGCGAACACAAGGCCCATGCGCTGAGTCCGACGGCATGGATTGCCATCGTCGGGGTGGGGGTGGTCGCCTTGATTGCGCTGGTGCTGAGCTTCACGGTGACGACACCGGCGATCAACGACGTGCGCTGCCCGCCGGGCCAGACCTGGTCCGGCGAGCATGGGCACTGCCACTGACGCGGGCCGGAGCGACGCCACGATCTCGGGCTGACGGACCTCCGGGCACGGACGGGGGCCTGTCGGTCTGCCGGGCATTCTCCATGTGTCGGCGTCGTGCGGTTCGTTTTACACGTCATGTCCTGCACGTTCGTTGACCGCTCACGGCGTGTCCCGCGCCATGGCGAGCGCCGGTCGCACGTGTACACGGGTGTCAGCCGGCGACTCCCAGCGTTGGCTTGAGATCGGCGCGCAACTCTTCTTCAAGGTTCGGTGTCAATTTCTTGCCCTCGCGTGTCAAGTGAAACACGTCGATAGCACGGTTGCCGTCGGTGGAGATCAACACGAGTTCGATGTCGCAGCCATGCTCGGATATGACCCGGCTGATGCGATACAGCAGCCCCCACTGATTGGCGGCGCCGATCTCGAGCACGGTGTAGCGATCCGAGTAGTGATGGTCGAAGTGGATCAGATTATGCACTCGAATCCGGTCGCGGCGGCCCCGGGCCGCCGCTTCGCGCCCCTTGAGCAGGGTCTTGAGGTCTGCGCTGTCGGCGGCGACATTCTGGAGGAGCCTGGTCAGCTCTGACTGACCGGACTCGTTGAGGGCCAGAAAACGGTCGGAGTCGACGAACCGGAACAGGTCGAGCACCACGTTCTGGCTGTTGCTCATGGCCTGTCCGCGCAGGATGTCCATGCCGAAGTAGGACAGGACCCCGCAGATGTTGGAGAAGATGCGCGGCCGGTCCTTCGTGACCACGCTCAGCGCCCAGACGTCATCCTGCTTCTCGATGGTCAGCCGCAGCTCGTTCGGCTCGAGATCGCGTGAAAGACGGATGTGGTCGTAGACCGCGCGCGGCTCCACGAGTCGGAGGTAGCGCTGCGGCAGCCCTTCAAGGAACGCGGTCAACTGCTGTTCGGAAATCTCGGGTGGCCGATGCGCCCGCAGTTCGGCCACGTTCGTGTGTTCGGTGGCGATGGTCTCGTCGCCGTAACCGAGCGTCAGGTGGTTGTAGGTGTCCACGTACAGCCGCCAGAGCAGCTCTTCCTTCCACGGTGTCAGCGTCTCGGGGCTGACCGACTGCACGTCGGCCAGGGTCAGCAGACAGAGCATCTTGAGCCGGTTTTCGGTACCGACCAGACGAGCGAACTGTCTGGCGACCTCCGGGTCTTCGCTGTCCCGCCGAAAGGCGGCCACCGACATCTCGAGGTGATGACGGATCAGGAACTCGACCGTGCGGATCGACTCGGGCGCCACGCGCAGCCGCCGGAGCGGGCCGCCGACCATGCGAACGCTCTCTTCCGCGTGGTTCTTGTTGGTCCACTTTCCGACATCGTGAAACAGCAGGGCCAGGACGATCAGTTCAGGTTGGGCCAGCTCGCTCAGGATGCTCGAGAACCGGCGCCGGGCCGTCGCGTCGGGGTCGGCCAGCGCCGCCAGATTCCGGATGGTCAGGAGCGTGTGCTCATCGACGGTGTACTTGTGATAGAAGTCGCGGATGACCCGGCAGTAGATCTTGCGAAACTCGGGAAACATGCGCCCGACCAGTCCGTTCTGGTGCATCTCGGACAGCCGTTCGTAGAGTCCCGGTTTCGGCTTCAGAAAACGCAGAAACTGGTCGCGTGCGGCCACGCCGGGGAAGAACTCCTCCGAGGTGTACCGGTCGCCGTGCCGCTCGACGAACGCCAGGGCCTCTGGCGACACGCGGCAGCTATGGTCGAGCGCGGCCTGGAACGCGCCCAGCCAGGTATGCGGCTGCAGCGACGCCCGCACGGTGTCGATGAAGCTTATGCCACGGCCGTCGCGGCGCAGATTGTCCCCAACCTGCTCCACCGGCACCGACGCCGCGGGCGGCCTGGCCTGGGTCTGCGCGTCGACCAGGATTCTGCCGACGATGCGGGCATGATGGAAGTAGGCGCTCATCAGCGCTTCGACCCGCCCGCCCGCTTCCGCACCGGGTGAGCCGAACCGCTCGGCGATCGTTTCCTGGTGCTGATGGCTCAGCCCGTTCAGGTTACGCCCATTCTCGAGATGCAGCAGGGATCGGATGCGGAGCAGGAACTCTTCGGCCTCGTCGAGCGCCTCGTCGAGCCGGCCGGAGGCGGTCGGGACGCTGCGCGGCGCACCCGGCTGGGCCAGGGCGGCGAACGTTCGGATGGCCACCACATCCCGCAGGGCGCCCGGGGCCTCTTTGACGTCCGGTTCGAGCTGGTAGATGGTCGAGTGGTAATGACGGTGGCGTTCCGCGACCAGGTCCAGCAGCGCGTCGATCTGCGGCTGGCGCCAGACCGACTGCGGGGAATGCGCCTGTGCATCGAAACGAGAGAACAGGCCGGCGTCCCCAGTCAGGAAACGCGAGTCGGCCAGGGCCACCAGAAACTTCGGATTGTCCAGCTCGGCGTGCGCCATGTCCGCCAGTTGCCGCACCTGCTGGCCCACGTCGAACCCCAGGTCCCACAGGGGGTGGAGCAACGCGCTGACGAACCGTTCTTCGGCGGTCGCGACCGGGCCGTCGAACAGGATGAGGAGGTCGATATCCGAGTGGAGACTCAACTGCCGCCGGCCGTAACCGCCCATGGCGATCAGCGCGACCGGGGTGTCGGTCTTGGCCGAGGCGTCGGCGTAGAGCCGCGCAATGAGCTGGTCGACTTGCGTCGAGTACACCTCGGCGGCGCGCGCTCCGCCCTGTGCAGCGCGGATCTCCCGGCGGAAAGATTCCTGTGCGACCTGCAGCGACTCGGCGAGCGACAGGTCTCTGGCCGGCGTCTGGTCCGCTGTGCGGTCCGTGGTCATCGCTCCACGGCACCCCTGGCAGCCCGTGGCAAAAGCCCCGCTGCATTCGAACGATGCTGCACCCCGGCTGAACGGCGTTGCTCCTCGGTCACAAATGCCCCAATGTGCTCCCTCGTCGCGCCTGGTACTGGCCGGGCGCCGCACTATTACGACCAATTCTCGGTGCGACGCGGGGTTTCACCACGGACTCCTAGTACCCGACACTGACACCGAGGACGCCGACCGCCTGGAACCCTTCGCCGTTATTGAAGGTTGTCAACGTGTCGCCGAAAGACATCATGTGAATCCCGCCGCTGATCCCCCACTCGCCGTAGGATGCCGGAATGGGGAGCGGCAGACTGCCGACGACTCCGATGTCGAAGAAGCCGAAGAAGTTGTCGGCGCCCGGCAGCACTTCATAGTAGTCGCTCAGACTGAGCCCCAGCGTAACCGGAAACGACAGGGACACGAGCGTCTCGGGAACGCTCAACGCGGGCTCGATGCCCAGCTCCGCGTACACGCCTTCGTTGCTGCCGTCGGCGCTGCCGTCCAGCTCGATCGCCATCACCACGTGCGGAGAGAGCGGGAATCTGTCGAACACCTCGCTGTCGTCGATGTCGAGGCTGAACGACAACTCCTTCACCGTGCCAAATGTGTCGTTCGGGCTGAGATACGAGGTGTAGTTGATTCCAAAGTTCCAGTTGTCCACGCCGATGCCGAACCCGGTGTAGAAGTCAGCCTCGTACCAGGCCGCGACGTTCTCGGCCGGTCCGCCGCTGCCGCTGGGACCGCTGTGCAGGCTGTTCCACTGGCCGACCGTGACCGTTGCGCTGTTGAAACCCTCGGTGCCCTCGAACAGGGTGACGGTCAGGTCCATGTACGGCTGCATGATGGCGCCCGCGCGTTCTTGCACGATGCCGCGAAAAAAGTAGGCGTGGCTGAAATCGGCGCCGGCGTTCACGGACACCTTGCCGGTGTTGCTCTGCGCCGCTGCGCTGGTCATCGTCGTGACGAAAATGAGCGCCATCAGCGCCATAGCGCCGAACAGCCGCCGCACGGAACCCCAACCAGTTGCCATTGCTTGACCCTCCAGAGTCCGGCAGCCGCCGGAAATGAACGAATCATCTTAACAGAGGTTCACGGAACGCCGGCGGTTGACGGGCGGTCGAGCGGCGGGAAAAGGTGTCCGGCGCCAGTGGACGGGAGTGGGATTCGACGCCGGACACAGGTAGCTCAATAGCCGATGCTGAGCCCGAACGTGACGATCGGCTCGACGCTGCTGGTCGTGCCATTGATCGTCTTCAACGCGTCGCCGAATACCAGCGCCGAGACTCCGCCGGCCAGCTCCCATGAGCCATACTCGGCGGGCACGCCGGATAGCGGGATGCCCAGCGAGAGTCCGACATTGAAGAATCCGAACGCTCCGTTCACACCGTCTGGATCGTAGTAGCCGCTCCCGAGTCCGAGCGTCACCGGGATCGACAGGCTGACCGGCGCGTCGTCCGCCAGCGGGATCGCGGGTTCCACGCCGACCTCGAAATACGAGCCACTGTCCTCGCCCGCGGCGCCGGCGTCACCCAGTTCCACTGCCAGGGTGATGGACGGCGACAGACCGATCGGGTCACTGAACCCGACGCTGAGTGCCACTTCCTTGACGGTGCCGAACTGCTGGTTCGGGCTCATGTAGGCCGTGTAGGTGATGCCGGCCTCCCAGATGTCGCCGCCGAAACCGAGTCCGGCGTAGAAGTCCGACTCGTACCAGATCTTCGGGTCGAGATCGTCCGGGGCCGCCGAGTGGAGACTGTTCCACGTGCCCGCGGTGAACGACGCGCCGCCGAAGTCGATGCTGGCCTCCAGATACGGTTGGGCGATGAACCCGCTCGTTTCCTGTACGATGCCGCGGAAGTAGTACTTGTTGGCGAAGTCCACCCCCGAGCTGAGCGAGACGTTGCCGTCGTTCTGCGCGGACGCGGCGCCCGGCAGCAGGGCTGCCGTGGCCAGCGCCGCCAGCGCGGCGCGCGCGAGACGAGTCTTTGCGGATGTGAGAGCCGACATCATTGTCTGAGATCCTTCCTGAGAATCACCGGACCGACACTGTTCTGAAGAGCATGGTGTGTTCGGCATCCGGCCTGGGAACGAACGTTACGTGTTCAAGGTGGTGGGTCCGGACGACACGCTTGACCGCGACGCGTCGTGCCGCCCGGACCCCGGGTACAGCTCGCAGGCGCTCAACTCTGCTAGCTGTGGGTGATCGAGAAGCCGCCGTAGGCCTCCATGCCGTGCTCGCCCAGGTCCAGTCCCCCGCGCTCTTCCTCGGCGTCGACGCGGATCCCGATCGCCGCTTTCAGCGCGCCAAAGATGATGAACGCCGATACGAGGCAGAAGGCGCCGTAGGCCAGCACACCGATGAGCTGGGTCACGAACGAGTGCTCCGGATTGGTGCTGAAGATGCCGACCGCGAGCGTGCCCCAGATGCCGCAGACGAGGTGGACCGACAACGCACCAACCGGATCGTCGATCTTGGCCCGGTCGAAGAACAGGACCGAGGCCACCACGATGACGCCCGCAATCAGGCCGATGAGCATGGCCGCGTTGACCGTCACCGTGTCTGCGCCGGCCGTAATGCCGACGAGCCCGGCAAGCGATCCGTTCAGTACCATGCTGAGGTCAGGTTTGTGCTGGAGCGTCCACGAGGCCAGCATCGCCCCGATGACCCCGGCTGCGGCGGCGAGCGAGGTGGTGACGAAGACCAACGATACGAGCGCCGGATCGGCGCTCAACACCGATCCGCCGTTGAACCCGTACCAGCCGAGCCACAGCAGGAAGACGCCGATGGTGGCCAGTGGCATGCTGTGGCCCGCGACCGGTCGGATCTTGCCGCCGTCGAGATATTTGCCCAGCCGCGGCCCGAGAAGGATGATGCCCGCAAGACCGGCCCAGCCGCCGACGGAGTGCACGAGGGTCGACCCGGCGAAGTCATAGAATCCCATCGCATCGAGCCAGCCGCCTCCCCATTTCCAGGACCCGGCGATCGGATAGATGACGGCAACGTAGATGGTGGTGAAGATCAGGAATGGAGCAAGCTTGATCCGCTCGGCCACCGCGCCGGATACGATCGTCGCCGCCGTTGCGGCGAACATGCCCTGGAAGATGAAATCGGTCCAGTAGGTGTAGGCCCCGTCCGCGTACGCGATCGTGTTGCCAGCTTCGCCGGGATCCAGTCCGAACCCGGCGAAACCGAAGAACTGCCCGATGCTGAAGTCGCCTGGATACATCAGGTTGAAGCCGACAATCGCGTAGGTCAGCAGACCGATGGCGATGATCGCGGTGTTCTTGAACAGGATGTTCACGGTGTTCTTGGCGCGGGTCAGCCCGCTTTCCAGCGTTGCGAACCCGAGGTGCATGATGAACACGAGGAATGTGGCGACGAGCATCCACGTGTTGTTGACCGTGAACATCTCCTGAGAGACCTCATCCTGCGCGTACGCCACGCTCGGGACGAGCACGAGTGCGAGAAGCAGCAGCGTCGTATACCGGCCGATTGACCGGATCAAGCTGTTCGTCATGGGTGTCTGTCCTTCCATCTGCGCGGTTTCAGGTGATGGCGTGCGCGTTAGAGCGCGTCGTCACCGATTTCTCCGGTTCTGATCCGAACGGCCTGTCCGATATCGCTGACGAACACCTTGCCGTCACCGATCGCCCCGGTGCGGGCGGCTTCGGTGATTGCGTTGCTCGCGATCTCGACCAGGGCGTCGCTGACCACCGTCTCGATCTTCATCTTGGGCACGAAGTCGACGGTGTACTCGGCCCCGCGGTAGATCTCGGTGTGGCCCTTCTGCCGGCCGAATCCTTTCACCTCGGTCACCGTCAGCCCTTGCACCCCGGCCTTGGCGAGCTGGTCCCGGACATCGTCGAGCACATGGGGCTTGATGATGGCGCTGATCAATTTCATCTGACTCTCCTGATTGCTGTTGGCGGATGCCTGCGCGCCCGCCGCCTGCGTCGTGATTCGGTGCCAACCGTTCCGTTGAATCCGTCGTCGGGCGATCCTCAAGCAAGGTTCGTGCCACGATCGCGCAGTGATGGAAAAATTGTGTGTTTTTCCCGCAAACACTGGCTGGGTCACGCGATCCACAGGGCGGGGAGATCTCCGGAGATCGACGATATCGTGGGGCAGAAAATGACAATCCGACGTTTGTGCAGGTGGTAGGCACGAACGTCGCTCCCCCGACGTTTGTGCAGGTAGTAGGCACGAACGTCGCTCCCGACGTTCGTGTGGGTAGTAGGCACGAACGTCGCTCCCCCGACGTTCGTGTGGGTAGTAGGCACGAACGGCCGTCCGGCCGTCTTCGCCTACGCCCGGTATCGGCCCGTTTCGATACCGAACTTCTTCACCTTGTAGCTGATAATCCGTTCGGTCGATTGCAACAGCGTCGCCGCCTTGACGCGGTTGCCGCGCGCCGTTTTCAGCGCGTCCTCGATCAGGTCCTTTTCGTAGGCCTCGACAGCTTCGCTGAAGGAGAGACTCATGACCGTGCCGGAGGCTTCTCCGGTCTGCAGCGACGGTGGGAGGTCGTGCGCATGGATTACGCTGCCGTCGCAGACCAGCACCGCCCGTTCGAGCGCGTTCTCGAGTTCGCGGACGTTTCCGGGCCAGTGATACGACATGAGCATGTCGATGGCGGGGGTCGAAATGCGCTTCACGTGCTTGCCGTGCTCGGCGGAGTAGCGCTCGAGAAAATGGTCGGCGAGCAGCAGCAGATCCGTCTTCCGTTCACGGAGCGGAGGCACGAATATGGCGAAGACGTTGAGGCGATAGTGGAGATCTTCCCGGAACGTGCCGGCCGCCATCGCCCCTTCGACGTCGGCGTTCGTCGCGGCGATCAAGCGGACATTCACCTTGACCGGCTGGGTGCCGCCCAGACGCTCGAATTCGCGCTCCTGCAGCACGCGCAGCAGCTTGACCTGGGTCGAGGCATTGAGGTCGCCGATTTCGTCGAGAAACAGGGTGCCGCCTTCGGCCAGCTCGAAGCGGCCCTTCTTGCGGGTCTGCGCGCCCGTGAAGGCGCCCTTTTCGTAGCCGAACAGCTCCGACTCGATGAGGGAGTCCGGCAGGGCCGCGCAACTGACCTTGATGAACGGTTTCTTGGTCCGCCGCGAGTTGTAGTGAATGGCGTGGGCGATCAGCTCCTTGCCGGTCCCTGATTCGCCGCGCACCAGGACGGTAGTGTTGGCGCTGGCGACCTGGCTGACCTGGGCGTAGACTTCGCGCATCGGCCGGCTGGTGCCGATGATGTTGGAAAAGTCGTAGCGCTGCTTGAGTTCGTCGCGCAGATGCACGTTCTCTTCGACCAGGCGCTGGCGCTCGGCATCGACCAGGTGGTTCACGCGAATCGCCTGGGCGATCATCGAGGTGACGACGTCGAGGAAGCGGACGTAGCCCTGATAATCGCGCCCCTTCTCGAACGGAAGATCGATGCTGATGGCTCCGACCGGCTCGCGCCGGGTCTTGATTGGCACGCAGATGAAGCTGATGTCCCGGCGCTCGAGGTTCTTCCGGCGCGCCCGGTTGAGGAACATCGGTTCCTGGCTTGCGCGCGGCACGATGACCGGCTTGCCGCTCTCGACGACCCGCCCGGTGACCCCTTCGCCGATCTTGTAGCGGGCCGACCGGCCGGACGGTGTGAGTCCCTCGGCGGCCTCGACGTGCAGCAACCCGGTGTCCGGGTTCAGCAACGTGATCGAGCCGCAGACGACGCTGTCGCGGCGGTCGAGAAGCTGCAGGACACGTTGGAGTGCCGCGCGCAGACTGGAGCCGCCGGCCAGCGCCGCGTTGACCTCGGCCAGCGTGGTGAGACGCGCGGCGTCCTGGGAGAGGGTTCGTTCTCTAGCCACAGAATTGTCGGTGCGGTGTTGTCTTTTCGACGATCGCGCATCCGGCGCCTGCCGGCGCTGGCAGCCCGGTGTCCTGGTCCCGCGGCATGCGCCCCGCGCCACGCACGGTCGTGCGTTATGGCACCGGCATCGGGAGCCGCGTTTCGCCCATCAGGTAGTGGTCGATACCTGCCGCGGCGCTGCGCCCTTCGGCGATGGCCCACACGATCAGCGACTGGCCGCGCTGCATGTCGCCGGCGGTGAAGACGCCGTCGACGTTCGTCATCCAGTGCTTGTCGCGTGAGACGTTGCCGCGGTTCGTGAGCGTGACGCCGAGCTGGTCGAGCAGGCCGTCGCGTTGCGGGCCGAGGAACCCCATGGCCAGCAACACCAGATCGACCTTCAGCTCGAACTCGCTGCCGGGAACCGGCGTGAAGGAGACACGGTGGGCGTCTCTGATCATCTCCACCTTGCGGGCGTGGAGCGTGGTCACCTGTCCTGATCCGTCGCCGCTGAACCGTTCCGTGGAAACGGAATACACCCGTTCGCCGCCTTCTTCGTGCGCACTCGACACCCGGAAGATGTGCGGCCACTGGGGCCACGGGTTCGTCTCGTCGCGCTCTTCCGGCGGTCTCGGCAGCAGTTCGAACTGATGGACCGCCCTGGCGCCCTGCCGGTGTACGGTGCCGAGGCAATCAGCCCCGGTGTCGCCGCCGCCGATGATCACCACCCGTTTGCCCTCTGCGCTGATGAACTCGTCGTTCTCGATCAGGTCCCCTTCGCAGCGGCGGTTCTGCAGGGTCAGGAACTCCATGGCGAAGTGAATGCCTCGCAGTGCGCGTCCAGGCACATGGAGGTCGCGGGGAGTTCCGGCGCCGCCGGCGAGCAGCACGGCGTCGAACTCGCGCCGGATCGTCTCGGCCGGAACCGTCACGCCGACGTCCGTGTTGACCCGAAAGGCGACCCCTTCCGCTTCGAGTATCTCCAGACGGCGGTTCAGGAACCGCTTTTCCATCTTGAATTCGGGAATGCCGTAGCGCAGCAGCCCGCCGATGCGATCCGACCGTTCGAAGACGGTCACCTCGTGTCCAGCCCGGTTGAGCTGGTCGGCCGCGGCCAGTCCGGCCGGGCCCGAGCCGATGACCGCGACGGTCTTGCCGGTGCGGGTGTCCGGCGGTTCAGGACCGATCCACCCCTCCTGGAACGCCCGCTCCACGATGGCGAGCTCGATTTGCTTGATCGTGACGGGGTCGCGATCGATCGCCAGCACGCACGATCCCTCGCACGGCGCCGGGCACAACCGTCCGGTCCATTCCGGAAAGTTGTTGGTCTTGTGCAGCCGGTCGATCGCCGCCTGCCATTGCCCCCGGTAGACGAAATCGTTCCAGTCGGGGATCAGGTTGCCCAGCGGACATCCCTGGTGGCAGAACGGAATCCCGCAATCCATGCAGCGGGCGCCCTGGGCCTGCAGATCTTCGGTGGCGTAGGGCAGGTACACCCCCTGCCAGTCCCTGAGGCGTTCCTCGACGGGACGGGCCGGCGGCGACTGCCGCTCGATCTCGATGAATCCCTTCAACCTACCCATAGGCTTCGGTCGTCAGTTGGCTCCGGTCCCCACCAGTTCCGCCAATTCCGGTTCACGGGACTCGGCCCGGGCTCTGGCCTCGGCCAGCAGAACCCGCTTGTAGTCGCGCGGCATCACTTTCACGAAACACGCGCGCAGATCACTCCAGCCGTCCAGCACACGCTGTCCGCACCGACTCCCGGTCTGCTCGACGTGGCGGAGGATCAGTCCGCGCACCGTCTCGACGTCGGCGTCGTCGAGCTCCTCCAGATCGACCATGCCGGGGTTGCAGCGGGCGGCGAACCGTTTCTCCCGGTCGAGGACATACGCGATGCCCCCGCTCATGCCGGCCGCGAAATTGCGTCCCGTGCGCCCCAGGATTACGACCCGGCCCCCGGTCATGTACTCGCACCCGTGGTCACCGACGCCCTCGACCACCGCATGCACCCCGCTGTTGCGCACGCAGAACCGCTCGCCCGCGACCCCGTGCACGAAGGCTTCACCCGCGGTGCCGCCATAGAGCGCCACGTTGCCGATGATGATGTTCTCCTCGGCCACGAACGTGGAGGTCCGCGGTGGGAATACCGCGAGCCGGCCGCCGGATAGCCCCTTGCCGAAATAATCGTTGGCGTCGCCCTCGATCGTCAGGGTCACGCCGCGTGGCACGAATGCGCCGAAACTCTGTCCGGCCGACCCGCCGAACCGGATGTCGATTGTGCCGTCCGGCAGTCCGTCACGGCCCCAGCGGCGGGTGATCTCCGACCCGAGCATCGTGCCGACCGTGCGGTTCACATTGCGAATCGGCATGCCGAACGAAACCGGCGTCCGCTTCTCGATCGCCGCGGCGCAGCGTGTGATCAAGGTATTGTCGAGCGCCTTGTCCAGCCCGTGATCCTGGCTGGAGGTCGCATGCCGCGCGACCGTGTCCGGCACCTCCGGGTTGTACAGAATCAGTGACAGATCGAGGCCCTTGGCCTTCCAGTGGTCGACTGCCCGGGTCGTATCGAGACGGTCGACCCGGCCGATCATCTCGTCCATGGTGCGGAAGCCCAGGCTGGCCATCAGTTCGCGCACCTCCTGGGCCACGAACCGGAAGTAGTTCTCGACGAACTCGGGCCGGCCCGAAAAGTGTTTCCGCAGCTCCGGATTCTGCGTGGCGATACCGACCGGGCACGTGTCCAGGTGGCAGACCCGCATCATGATGCATCCGGAGACTACGAGCGGCGCGGTGGAGAACCCGTATTCCTCGGCGCCCAGCAGCGCCGCGATGACGATGTCGCGGCCGGTCTTCATCTGACCGTCCGCCTGTACGACGATCCGATCGCGGAGCCGGTTCAGTACCAGCACCTGCTGCGTCTCCGCCAAGCCCAGTTCCCAGGGCACCCCTGCGTGCTTGATGCTGGTGAGCGGCGCCGCACCGGTGCCGCCGTCATGGCCTGAGATGAGCACAACGTCGGAATGGGCCTTGGCCACCCCGGCGGCGACCGTGCCGACCCCTACCTCGGCGACCAGTTTGACGTGCACGCGCGCCCGCGGATTCGAATTCTTGAGGTCGTGGATCAACTGCGCCAGATCTTCGATGGAGTAGATGTCGTGATGCGGCGGCGGGGAGATCAGCGGGACGCCCGGTGTCGAGTAGCGTACCTTCGCGATCCACGGATAGACCTTGAACCCGGGCAACTGACCGCCCTCGCCAGGTTTCGCACCCTGCGCCATCTTGATCTGCAGGTCATCGGCGTTCACCAGGTATTCGCTGGTGACCCCGAACCGACCGGAGGCCACCTGCTTGATTGCGCTGCGGCGCAGGTCCCCATTGGCGTCCGGGGTGTAGCGGGCGGGGTCCTCGCCCCCTTCGCCGGTGTTGGACTTGCCGCCCAGGCGGTTCATGGCGATGGCGAGCGATTCGTGCGCCTCCGCGCTGATTGACCCGTAGGACATCGCCCCGGTGGAGAAGCGCGCCAGGATCGCGTCGACAGGCTCCACCTCGTCGAGCGCTACGGCCCTCTTGTCGGTGCGCAGTTCGAACAGGCCGCGCAGCGTCGCACGGGTGCGGCTCTGGTCGTTGACGAGTTTGGCGTACTCCCGATAGATGTCGTACTGACCGCTCCGGGTCGCGTGCTGCAGCTTGAATACCGTCTCGGGGTTGAACAGGTGATACTCGCCGTCGCGGCGCCATTGGTACTCGCCGCCGCTGTCGAGTTCGCCATCCTCGGCGCCGCGGGTCGGGAACGCGCGCTGGTGCCGCTTCTGCACTTCGGCCGCCACCGTGTCGATGCCGATACCGCCGATGCGCGACGCGGTCCAGGTGAAATAGCGGTCGACGAAGTCCTGGTTCAGCCCGACCGCCTCGAAGATCTGTGCGCCGCGATAGCTTTGCAGCGTCGAGATCCCCATCTTCGACATCACCTTCAGGACACCCTTGGTCAGCGCCCGGATGTGATGGCGGATGCCCTGCGGGGGGTCGACGCCGGTGTTGTCGTCCGCGAGGATGAGTTCTTCAATCGTCTCGAAGGCGAGGTAGGGATTGATCGCTCCCGCCCCGTATCCGAGCAGCAGCGCCATATGATGCGGCTCGCGGGCCTCGCCGGTCTCGATGACCAGTCCGCAGCGCGTGCGCGTCCCTTCGCGTACGAGGTGATGGTGCACGCCCGCGGTCGCCAGCAGACTGGGAATGGGCGCATGCTCGGAGTCGACGCCGCGATCGGACAGCAGCAGCAGCGCGGCGCCGTCCTCGACGGCGGCGCTGGCCTGCCGGCACAGTGCGTCCATGGCCCGCTCGAGGCCGGCGGCCCCGTCGCGCGGATTGAACAACATCGGCAGCGTCACGGGACGCAACGCCGGATCGGTGTTGGCGCGCAGCTTGTCGGTTTCGTCATTGTCGAGAATCGGATAGTCGATGCGTATCTGGTGGCACGACTCGGGCTCTGGCCGCAGCAGGTTGCGTTCCGGCCCCAGCGTCGAGCTCATGTCGGTGACCAGCTCCTCCCGGATGGCGTCGAGCGGCGGATTGGTGACCTGCGCGAACAGTTGCTTGAAATAGTCGAACAGCAGCCGCGGCCGGTCAGACAGAACCGCGAGCGAGGTATCGGTGCCCATCGAACCGGTCGGCTCGAAGCCCTGCGCGGCCATCGGACCGAGCAGCAACCGGAGATCTTCCTCGGTGTACCCGAACGCCTGCTGGCGCCGCAGGAGCGGTGCCTGGTCGGGCGCGGGGCTGAAGGGGGCGTCCGGAAGGTCGCGGAGATGCACCACGTGAGTGTCGAGCCACTCCTGATAGGGGTACTCCGCCGCCAGATCGCGTTTGATCTCGGCGTCGTCGATGATGCGTCCCTGCGCGGTGTCGACCAGGAAAATCCGTCCCGGATGCAGGCGTTCCTTGACCAGCACATTCTCAGGCGGGATGTCCAGCACGCCCACCTCGGACGCCATGACAACCAGGTCGTCCTTGGTGACGTAGTAGCGCGACGGCCGCAGACCGTTGCGATCGAGCACGGCGCCCACCACGGTGCCGTCGGTGAATGCAATCGAAGCCGGACCGTCCCATGGCTCCATCAGCGCCGAATGGAACTCGTAGAACGCTTTCCGGTCGGGTGGCATCGATTCGTGCCGGCTCCAGGGCTCCGGAATCATCATCAGGATCGCGTGCGGGAGCGATCGGCCGGTCATCATCAGGAATTCGAGGACGTTGTCGAAGGTCGCGGTGTCGCTCTGATCCTCCTTGGCGATCGGAAACAGCTTCTGCAGGTCGTCGCCGAACAGATCCGACGCGCAGAGGGCTTCCCGGGCCCGCATCCAGTTGATGTTGCCCCGCAGGGTGTTGATCTCTCCGTTGTGGGCGACGTAGCGATACGGATGCGACAACGGCCACGAGGGAAACGTGTTCGTGCTGAAGCGCGAATGCACGAGCGCGAGTGCCGACTCGACGTCGGGGTGCACCAGGTCCGGGAACATCGTCGCGACCTGGTCGGCGATCAGCATGCCCTTGTACACGATGGTCCGCGACGAGAAGCTGGCGATGTAGAACAGGTCCGCCTGGGTGAGGTTCAGTGCATCGACCGTATGGGAGATCCGTTTCTGAATGACATAGAGCGTGCGTTCGAATCGCGCCTGGGCGTCGCCGCCATCGAGACCGGCCCCGCGTCCGATGAACACCTGGCGAATCGCCGGTTCTCCCAGGCGCGCGGTCTCACCGAGCAGACTCGAGTCGGTCGGCACGTCCCGCCAGCCCAGCACCGTCTGCCCTTCCTCCGAGACGATCGTGGTGACGACCTCCTCGACGCGGGTCCGTTCATCCTGCCTGGTGGGCAGGAAGAGCATGCCGACGCCGTACGCCCCCGGCTCGGGCAGGGTGAAACCGAGCGCCGCCGTCTGTCGGCGCAGAAACTTGTCCGGCACCTGCAGCAGCAACCCGGCGCCGTCGCCCGTGTTGACTTCACATCCGCATGCGCCCCGGTGTAGCAGGTTCACGGCCACCTCGAACGCTTGCTCGACCAGCTTGTGGGAGCGAACGCCCTTGATGTTGACCACGAACCCTACGCCGCAGGCGTCGTGCTCCTGCGCGGGGTGATAAAGCCCCTGCCGGCCAGGTGGCGCCGTCGGACGCGAATCGTTGGCTGCCGTCTTCATGGATGCGCTCCCCGGGCGGCGCCGCTGGCGACCGCGGCGTGGCTGCTGGAGGGTGGCCCGTGCCCACTTCCGGATCGCTCGGCGCCGGCGGCGACCTGCGGCGGATCCGGCTCTGTCGGGGGGTCGTTCGCGTCGGCCTGCAGCAGCTTGATGAACTCGGTCACGGCTGGATTCAAGCGGCGCTTGCGGCGGTGCACGATGCTGAGCGGACGCACCAGCGGTGGTTCGCCGACACGCCGCAGGAAGCGCACCTCGATCAGTGTGCCGCGTTGCACCTCGCGCCGCAACGTCGGCTCCGGAAGTATGGCGATACCCGCCCCTTCCTCGACTGCCTGCTTGATCGTCTCGATGTTGTCGAATTCGGCGGCGATATCGACCTCCACGTCGTGTCGCCGGAGAAACCGATCTATCGCGCGGCGGGCGGGCAGTTCGCGGTCGAACGCCACGAACCGTTCGCCGGCGAGTTCGCCGGGCCAGACGCCGCCGATATCGCTGCCGCGCCGCGCGAAGCGATGCGTCGGCGGGCAGGCGACGGTCATGGTCTGGCTGCGCCAGGGGATGGCGGTCAGCTCCCGGCCGGTGGTCGCGAACGACAGCAGCCCAAGATCCGACTGGTCGCTCAGCACTCGCGCGCACACTTCGTCCGGGTGCATGTAATCGAGGTCGACGTCGGCACCCGGCACCAGCGCGCGGAATTGATCCACATATTGACTCAAGTGATGCAGACCCACCGAGTAGATCGCCGCCAGACGCACGGTATGCCCGGACGGATTCTGGCGGCGGCGGACGGTGCCTTCCAGTTCGTGATACCGCTCGACGATTTCCTGACAACCCTGGAAAAAGATCTTGCCTTCGGCCGTGAGACGCCAGGGGCGCTTCGAGCGGTCGATCAACTGCGCGCCCAGGTGTTTTTCGAGCTGCCGTACCGCCTGACTGGCGGCCGATTGGCTGACCGAATTGGCGATTGCCCCGCGCGAGAAACTCTGATGGCGCACGACATCGCAGAAGATGTTGAGGGTTTCGACATGCATGAAGTGCGAAGTAATGTATCACACACCACGCTAATGACCAGGATGCTCAATATTAGCAACGCTAATGCAGGTCAGAGGACCGCGGGAGATCGGTTGACCGCAAATGGCGGGACGAGTCCTGTCAGGTCGCGGCGAGCCGGGACGCAACGGTTGCGAGCGGGGTCGCCTGCTCGGCTCGCGCGGTGACCCGGAAGGGCGCACGTGGGTCCGGCATGCGGGTCAGCGTCCACGCGGTGGAGTGCGACCAGGCGGTCAGCACGCGATCGAGCGCCGGCCGGATCGCGGCCAGGGTGGCGCCGTCGTTTGGCGCCAGCAGCCGATCGTTCGCGACACATTCGATTTCATTTCCGGCGAACCGTACCGGTCCCGTCAGGGTTGACTCGGTCTCGAGCAGTTGCGCGGCGCCGAGCAGCGTGCGGGTGATCGACGCGAGCCGGTCCGCCAGCGGACCCTCGAGCGGTCGGGTCCGGGTGTACTGCAACCCGAGCCGGCCGTCCGTGCGGTCCAGCGCATAGTGGCCCTCGTGGGCGACCAGCAGCACGCACGGGCCGGTGGCCATGTGCGAGTAGTCGGCGACGTCGATCAAGAGGCCATCCACCGCGTGGGTCTGGATCCAGCGGTGAAAGACCGGGATCACGCTGCGCGGCTCCAGAACGGCGTCGTCCGTAAGGAAGAGCTTGACGGCGATGCGTTGGAGTGCGCCAATGTCGGCTGCGGCCGTCACCGTCACGCCGGTCTCCCGTTGAGCGCCGCTGCAGCGGACGGCGCAGACATGGTGGCCGGCTGCCCGGCGAGACGCGCCTGACAGGCGTGCGTGGCCTCGAGGAACAGCCGGGCCTCCTCAATCAGTTGTCGCGCGGCATCGGCGCCGTCCGCGGGGGTGGGGCGGGTGTGCCGGCGGAACAGGTAGTGTGCGAACTTTCCGCCGGCGAAGCGGTCGAAAAAGACCCCGGTATCGAAGAACCGGGTCCGGAATTCCGCGACGATCTTATCGGGATCGTCGGAGATGTCGATGAACTCCGTCTTGATCAACCCCTTGGCCGCCTGCAGCATGGCGCTGTAGGCCAGCGTATCGGCTTGCGCGAAGTCTCGTGCTTCGAGCTGGAGCTGGGCCTCGAACACCTGACTCTCCGCGCCGGCCAGATCAAACTCCGTGAGCGACACCACCTCGCCGGCGCACTCGCCGATGCCCATGTCGCCGATGCCGAATTCACGCGGATCGCCCCAGTCGCTGTAGTAGTCGGGGTCAACCTCGTAAAGCGGCACGGCCGTCAGGTCATCGATCATCTCGCGAAGCGCGCGCTTGCCGACCCGTGTGGTGAAGTCGTAGAAGCTCTCCGGTCCCTCGCGTCCGGCAATGAAGCGTCCGGTGATGCGCCGCACCACTTCAGGAATGTTCTTGGCCGGCACCGCGCCGATGGCGAGCCCGTAGGAGCCGCCGTTGTCGACCCACTTGCCGCCCAGCACGACCTGGAAGTGGGGGACCACGTGACCCCGGACGTGCCGGCTGACCCCGTAGAACCCGAGGTCGCTGATGTGGTGCTGCCCGCAGGAGTTGAAGCAGCCGCTGATCTTGATGCGTAGTGCACGGACGGCGTCGTCCAGCGTGCCGATTTGTGCTCCGAGTCGGCGTTCGAGTTCGGCGGCGAGACCCCGCGAGGAGGCGATCCCGAGTTTGCACGTGTCGGTGCCGGGGCAGGCGGTGATGTCGGCGATCGTGGCCGCTCCCGGCCGCGCCAGCCCGAGGGCGTCGAGTTCGCGATACAACGCCGGCAGGTCCGCCTCGCGCACCCAGCGCAGCACGAGATTCTGCTCGACCGTGGTGCGGACCGTGTCGCCGACGAACGCGCGGGCGACGTCGGCCAGACCCCGCAGTTGTCCGCTGCTCAGGTCGCCGAGCGGCAGCGTCACGGTCGCCACCGCGTAGCCGGGTTGCCGCTGCCGGTAGACGTTGGTGCGCGACCAGGTCTGGAACGCCCCCGAACCTGGGCTCGCCGGCGCCGGCCGGCCGGTCTCGAGCGGTTGTTCCCGGCAGGACTCGATGTCGTCGAGATACGCCGTCCAGCGCCGGTCGGCAGCCAGCGAGGCCCGTTCCTCGCGGACGAGCCGGCGAAACTCGTCGACGCCGAGCTGGGCCACGAGGAACTTGATGCGGGCGCGGGCTCGGTTGCGCTTCTCTCCCAAGCGCGCGAACACTCGTGAGATCGCCTGCAGGGTGGGCAGGATCTCCTCGGCGGTCATGAACGGATCGAAGAGTTTGGCTGCGTGCGGCACCGCGCCGAGGCCGCCGCCAACGTAGACCTCGAAACCACGCTGCTCGCCGCCAGCGGTCGAGCGGGTGACGGCGACCGCGCCGAAGTCATGCATGTTGACGAGTCCACAGGCATGTTCCCGGCAGCCGGAAAACGCCACCTTGAATTTGCGTCCGAAGTCCTGGGTGTCCGGGTGGCCGAGCAGGAAGCGCATCGACGCCTGGGCGTAGGGCGTGACGTCGAACGTTTCGTCCCGGCAGACGCCGGCGAGGGGACAGGCGGTCACGTTACGCACCGTGTTGCCGCAGGCTTCACGGGTCGTGATGCCGACCGCCGCCAGCCGTCGCATCAGGTCCGGCGTGTCATCGATGTGCACGTAGTGGAGCTGCACGTCCTGGCGGGTCGTGATATGGCACACGCCGTCGCTGTACTCCTCCGCCAGGTCGGCCAGGGTATGCATCTGGTCGGCCGTCAACGCGCCGAACGGAATCTTGATGCGCTGCATCCCCGGTGCGTCCCAGACCGTGTCGGGTCCCTTCGTCAGGCCGTTCGACGGAAAGGGCAGCGGTTTGACACCGGTCCCGTCGTTGCGCTGGCCGTTGTCGTACCGCTGGCCATAAGCGCCGCGCCGCAGCCGGGTCTCGGCAAACACCCTGTCGTCGATCTTGCCCTGGCGTTTCAGGGCGATCTGGTTCTCGTAGGTGTCGATCTCGCGTCCCAGCTCGTCTGGCACGCGATCACCCAGGGCCTCTTTCCAGGTCATGGTCAGCCTTTCCCTTCGGCGGCGGCAGTGGATGTGGCGGCGGTGACCGATCCGGCCGAGTCACTCAGTACCCGATGCAGATCGACGACGTCGCCGATCACGATCGTGCCCGGGTCTGCCGCATCAGCGGTCGGTGCGGCGCCGAGGGTGCGCAACGTGCCGATCCAACTGCGTTCTCGCGGGGTCGACGCGGCGAACACGATCGCCGCCAGTGTATCGGGCGCCCAGCCCCGCTCAATCAGACAGGCGGCGACGGCCGCCCGTTGCGCCAGCCCCATCAGCACAATGACGGTGAGGGCGCCGGGGGCGAGCGAACTCAAGGCGGGCCGGAAGCTCGCGTCGTCATGACCCGAGACGACCAGGAACCCTGACGCGACGCCCCGGTGGGTGACGGGGATGCCGGCGCGGGCCGGCGCCGCCACCGCGGTCGTCACCCCCTGCACCACCTCGAACGGAATGCCGGCCGCGCGCAGGGCGAGCCCTTCTTCGGCGCCCCGGCCCAGCACGTAGGGATCGCCGCATTTCAAGCGCACCACCCGGCGGCCGCGGCGCGCCGCGCGGACCATGACTCGCAGGATGGTGTCCTGGCGCACCGACTTGCGACCGGCCCGTTTGCCCACGCAGAACCGTTGCGCCTGGCAGGCCAGCGCCACGATGTCCGGGGTGACCAGCGCGTCGTACAGCACCAGGTCGGCCGCCCGCAGCCGATTGACGGCTTGCACGGTCAGCAGGTCCGGGTGGCCCGGTCCGGCGCCGACGAGCGAGACGAATCCTCGTGCCATCACACGTGTGACCTCGGAGCAGGGTAATCACGATCCTCGTACAGACCCGCAAGTGCGCGCAAGAGCAGCGGGCGTCGCTGGTCGATCGGGACAGCGGCGGCGATCCAGCGCGCGCGCTCGTCCCGCGCCGCTGTCATCCACCGCTCCACCTCGTGCGCGGGCAGCAGCGCATCGAGCGCCTGGCGGATCAATCCGGTCAGCGCCGGCGCCTGTCCGTCGCTGGAGATGGCCACGGTGACGCCGCCGCGGCGAACGACACCGCCAAGATAGACGCTGGCGTTCGGCGGGTCGTCGACCGCGTTCACGAATAGATGACGCGCGGCGGCGGCCGCGGCTACCTGCCGGTTCACGGCCGGCGGCGCAGCCGCCACCGCCAGCCAGGCGTCGTCGAGATCGGTCGGCGCGAACGGCCGGCGGTGAATCGGCACGCCACTCTCCATGACCTGCGGGGTCACCTCCGGCGCGATGACCGTGACACGGGCGCCGGCATCCAGCAACGCACGCAGCTTGGAGGCCGCGACGTTGCCGCCGCCGACGACGACCACCGGTCGGTCGGCCAGTCGCAGAAACACCGGAAACAGAGGCGTTGGCACACTCATGTGTGGAACAGGGGTTGGCGCGCGGTGGGCCCACTCATGTCAGGCAGCCGTGCCGCACGCCGTCCCACGATGCGGCTGGCGGCGCATGCAGACCACATTCAGTTTTTTCCACCCCCCGCCAGCGACCGGCGCGGTCATCTTCGTCCGTGCCCACCCGACTGGTGCACGGGAGACAACCGATGCTCGGGTATCCGCGATCATGCAGCGGGTTGTAGGGCACGTCGTGCTGGAGGAGATGGACCCAGACATCCTCCTTCGTCCAGCGGACCAGTGGATTGATCTTGAAAAGACCGAACTTCGGATCCCGCTCGACCGGCAGGGCAGCGCTCCGAGAGGGGGTCTGATCGCGGCGAATGGCGGTCACCCAGGCGTCGAATCCACTGAGCTCGGCGACGAGCGGGCTCACCTTGCGCAGTTCGCAACAGCGGTCGGGCGCGCGGGTCCAGAGTTCCGGCCCATCGACCGCGCCCTGCTCGTCGATCGACAGGTCGGGGCGGACGCCGCGAATCGTGAACCCGTAGCGATCCTCGAGTCGGCGCCAGAGATTACGGGTTTCCGGAAAGAGAAGGCCCGTATCCAGCGTGAACAGGTCGATCCGCAGGCGATGGCGGCCGATCAGATCCAGCAGCACGCAGCCCTCGGCGCCGAAGCCGGTGGCGAAGGTCAGCCGGGACCCGAAGGTTTCGGCGCCCCAGCGCAGGATGTCCAGCGGGGAGGCGGTTTCCAGGGCGCGGGCCGCGTCGGCCAGCGTGCCGGGTTGTGGAGGTGCGAGCGTGTCGGTCATTCGTCTCTTCCGTGCGGTGATGCGAGAGCCGGATCCGCGGGTCTGCTGTCGTTGTCGATCGGCAGGCGGCCGATATCGAGCCGATTCCAGATGCGTTCGTGGACGAAATACAGGACCATCTTGGCGGCCGCCTCGAACAGTCCGACGGTCACGGCAATGTCGGGGCGGCCGGTGAAGACGTACACCAGAATCGTCGTGGTCACGGTCGCGACGATGCGCCAGGAAATCGCCTTGATGACCGAACGCATTGCCGATTCTTCGAACATGCTGATCCTCATGCCGTCAGGGCGACGGGCGCGGCCATGCAAAAAAAAGCCCGGGAGCGTGTGGCTCCCGGGCTTCGGTCTCTCGCGTTTGGCTCTTGCCAGTCTGTATTTGTGGTGCTCAGCGCGACATGACCGTCAGCTCGGGGGCCCAGTGGGCCTCCGGACAGCAACAACAACAGCAGACGGTACGTGCGCAGCCGGTCACAACACCCTACTTGTACCTGTTCGCAACCACCGGCGTCAAGTCCCGCTCACGCGCCGCCCCGCACGACTACCGGATATAGCCGAGACTGCGCAGGCGTTCGAGCTCGGCGGCCCCCAGCGTGGCAGCGACATCGTCGTCCGCCGGCAGGCGCGCCGCCTCCGATCGGCGGCGCCAGCGTTCCAGGTCAGCGGCCAGCCGGGTGACGACGTCGGGATGATCGCCGGCGACGTTCGTCAGGTTGAGCGGGTCCCGCAGATGGTCATAGAGCTCGAACTCCGGTTCGTCCGGTTCGCGAGCCACGTTGTGAATCAGCCGCCAGCCATCGAGAATCAGTGCGAAGGCGGCGTGCTGGTCGTCCGACCCCGCATCCGCGCGGACATGCTCCTCCGACACGGCGGGACGCGCTACCCAGGGTTGGCCGGTCTCGTCAGGGTCGCCCAGCAATGGCAGCAGGCTTTGGCCCTGCAGACCGTCGGGCAGCGGGAGACCACTCAGTTCGAGCAGCGTCGGCATCAGATCGATCGTGCGCACCGTGTTGTCGACGCGTTGTTCCGGGGGAATTCGTCCGGGTGCCCGGATCAGCAGCGGCACCCGCGTGAGTTCGCCGTAGACCGAGTGCCCATGCCAGGAGCGGCCATGTTCGAGGAACTCCTCGCCGTGGTCCCCGACCACGGCGACGGTGACGCGGCTGCCGAGCTCCAGTTGATCGAGATGCTCGAGCAGCCGGCCAATCTCGGTGTCCATGCCTCGGATGGATCCGTCATACCAGGCCTTGCGATAGGCCATGAAAGCGTCGACGTCGATGCCGGATGCGTCGAGGTCCGCCTGTGACGGCATCACCTGACCGCGGAGGAACGGACTGTCGATGTGCTGGCTGACCTCCTCCCTGCGCGTTTCGTGCGCGGCGCGGCCGTCCGGTTCGGCCCACAGGGTGTCGTAGGGCGGGCGCGGCTCGAACGGGCTGTGCGGATCGAAGACGTGCAGGAAGACGAAGAACGGTGCACTGCGGTGCAGCTCGAGCCAGGGGAGCAGGCGGTCGACATATTCCCGCGCCGATTTGCCGCGAGGCGTGCCGGTCCGTGATCCCGCCTCGTGCAGCTCTTCGAATCCCTGATGCAGATTCGTGTCGGCGCCGGAGAAGCTGACCGAGGAGAAGGACAGCGTGGCGTAGCCGGCGGCGCGGTAGACCTCGGCCAGCGTGTGCGCGGAGCTCGGCAGGCGATCCGGCACATCCATCACGCCATGCGAGGTCGGGTAGAGCGAGGTCTGGATCGAGGGGACCGAGACCTTTGTCCAGGTCGCCTGCGCCACCGCATCGTCGAACCGGGCGCCCTCAGCCGCCAGACGGCTCAGGGCCGGAGTCGTGTCGCGGTCGTATCCATAGACGCCGAGATGGTCGGATCGGATGGTGTCGGGCACGATGACGATGACGCCCGGGGCGGCCGGATCCCTGGCCCGCACGACCGGCGATCCCCACAGGCCGATGGTGCCCTCCGCCTCCGCTTCCAGCGAGAGCGACAGGACGATCTCGCGCCCCGCCAGCGACGTCAGGTCCACCGGGGTCCGCTCCCAGCGGTCCGGGGTCGTCACGGTACGTTCGAGCAGAGTCGCTGCCTCGCCGTCAGGTGTGTGCGCCTCGACCAGGAAGGTCGCGGGCGCCGCGTCCATCGTGCCGATCGACAGATCGAGCCACCCGTCCTCCGGCGGGGTGAGCGTGAAGCGCATCGACTCGGGCGCCTTGCTCACGATCGATTCGTGAAACACGTCGGCCAGTCCACGCCACGAGACGCCCGACGCGGTTTCCGCCAGATGCTCGCGGTCGAACACCAGCCGGACCGAGGCGATCGAGAAACGAGCGCCGGCGGCGTCGCTCGGTCTGAGGAACACCCGTCTGATGGCTGACGATGGACGATCGTCGGTCGTGGTCACGCGGTACGTGCGCAACTCGTCTCCGGGCAGTAGCGGTGTCGACAGGGCCCAGTTCTCGTCGGCACGCACGGCGTCCAGGTCAAGCTCGCCCTCGCCGCGGAACTCCACTTCGAGCGTGGCGCCGTCTGACACCTGTATCTCGATGTCGACCGCGTGCAGCCGGTCACGCCGCTGCAGCTCATCGGGCCATTCCACATGGACCATCGCCGTCGCTGTGGTGGTCGTCCCCTGCAGCCGGCCGTCCAGGATCTCGAGGTCGGCCACACCGCCGCCGCTGAGCCAATCGCCCGGCGGCTGGCCGGCGTCGCCGGCGTCGAACCGCCAGAGCGCGCGGGGCGCGGCCGTGCCTTCCGGCGTGCCGATGATCTCGACGCGCTCATCGCCGATGAAGTCCACAAGGTGCTGTGCCGGCGGTGGCGCCTGGACTCCGGTGCACGCGCACGCCAGCGCCGCCGCGGCGGCAGGGAGGATCGCTCGGCAGTGACGGGGGCTCATGCGCACCTCTCAGTTCGACAGCGCCGGTGGCTTGCGGTCGGCGCCTCGGACAGCGTGGCCGGATCAGACCTCGACGCCCAGGATCCCCTTGCAGGCGAACCCGGACGCCATCGACAACAGAAAGAAGCCGATGAGCCAGTCGACCCCGATGCCAAACAGGCGCATGTCGAGCGGCGGGTAGCCGATCGCGACCGACTCCAGCCCCTGGTCGGCGGCAATCGGCGGCTCGCCCGGGTAGAGCAGCGTATCCAGTATCCCGCGTCCGCTGCGCAACTGCACGACCGGTCCCCATCCGTCGCCGCTGATCAGGCGCTTCTCGATCGTGTCGTCGCCGACCCGCACCAGCAGCGTATGGTCGCCGGGGCGGTCGACTCGCAGCCGCCACGCGATCTCACCCCTGGATCGGATCTTGACCGGCGGCGTTTCCACCGTGACGCCGTCCGGTACCTCCAACTCGATGCGGCCCTCCAGCGCGGCCGGGTCACGCACCAGCGCCGTCAGCACCACCGGTTCTCCGGTGTCGAGCGGCCGGACCGCGAACCGCAGGTTGAGCTGCGTCATGATCAGCAGGACCGGCGCCAGCATGATGACCAGCGGGACGAGCGCGTGCCGCATGAAACGGAAGGTGTCGCCGAAGATCTTGCCCTGCAGGCGCAGGACGACCGCGACGTCGTGTTGAAACAGCCGCACCCCGATGAGGTTGCCCCGGATACGGTCGCGGATCTCCCGGATACGGTCCTGGTCGGAGGTCTTGCCAAACAGCCAGACGAGAAAGATGCCGGAGACGCAGGAAATGACCACCAGCGCCCAGATCGGGGCGAGTGCGCGGAATGGCCAGCAGATGACGTCGAACAGCGGCGTCAGAACACGGTGCAGCAGGGTGACGAGTGCGACCATCGCTCCGGGCCCTACGAGATGTAGCCCAATCCCTTCAGGCGCTTCTTGATCTCTTCTTCGGAGTCGGCGCTCTCCAGTTGCGCGAGCTCTTTCTCGAGCGCATGGTTGATGAACTCTTCCACGGTCGAGTAGCCGGCGATCTCGGCGTAGCGGGTCGCCTTCTCGAGCAACGCCTTGTCGATCTTCACCTTCGATCCGAACATGCCATCAGCTCCTCGATACAGGGCGCAGGCGTCAGGCGCCGCGCGTCAACGCGGCGCAATCGCATCCTCCCCGATCATCTCCGGCAGCGGAGCCACCCCGAACTCGTCAAGCACCGCGATGGTGACATCCTGCAGGGCCGGCGCGTCCAGGGCGATGCGCTGGTTGGTCAACAGCACGCCCGGCACCAGCCGGAAGTCGTTCTGGTGGTCGCCGCTCCAGGGGTCGTCGTTGTCGACGAACATCTCGATCGGAAACTGGCCCAGCGGGTTTTCCCATGAGCTGCGATAGCCGCGGCTATAGCCGACGACGATATCGGGACCCAGGTCGAGATGCGGACCGGAGAACCGTTCGGCGGTCCGGTAGACGAGACTGACCGGCGCGTGTCCGTTGCGATCGTCGATCATGCCCAGCAGGTCGCGTTCCAGGTCGTCGAGCACCTGCTCGTACTCCGCGCCCGGCTCCACGATGCCGTCCCGTTCACGTCCACGCAGGTTCACGTAAAGGCCGCCGAGTCCGAACGCATAGGCGCGGGTGCGCGACCAGTCGACGTTCGCGAACAGCGGGAGCCGCCCCTGGCGCGACGGATCCACGAGCGTGACGTAGCCCTGCTCGAGCAGCCATGTATTCAGATTGACGCCCCAGTAGAACGGCGCGAAGCCGTGGTCCGACATGACGATGAGCGTCGTGTGCTCGTCGACCGCCTGCAGGACGCGGCCGAGCGCCTCGTCCATCTCCTCGTACAGTGTCCGGATGCCGTCGCCGAGAAGTTCATCCGGCTCGTGCAGTGGATGATCCGGGTCGGCGTAGTGATAGAGCATGTGCGAGCCCTGGTCCACGCTCGAAAAATAGAAGAACAGCAGCCCCTCGTCGAAGGTGTCCAGGAAGTGATCCAGGGCGCGCCGGCGCTCGCGATACACGAACTGCGATTGGGTCCAGAACTCGCGCCCGTCGAAGACCCCTTCCGAGAACGCCTTCGTATCCTCCGGCAGCTCCTGGGTATAGAACGGACCCAGGACGTCGTGCAGCTCCGCGGCCCAGCCCTCGGGGTTCGAGAGCGGCATGGCGGGGTCGGCCGGGTGAATCTGCAGCGGTGTGACGTACAGCTTGAAATCGGGTCGCACCTGCTGGAGATAGAACCGTCCCATGGCGCTGACGTTGACGACATAGGGCAGCGCCTCGAAGTCGACCCGCACCCAGTCGCTCCATTCCCCTTCGTTCAGGAGCAACTCGGTGTCCTGCACGACGATCTTCGCGACCGCGGCGTCGGGGTCGACCAGTACCTCGAAATCGACCGCCAGATCAGGCGTCTCGTACTCGTCCTCGGCGGCGCCGAACCCGGTGTCGCGCGCACGTTCACGTCTGAAGGGATGCGGGGGGCCGAGCAACTGTGCGGCGACCCGGCCGTCGAGCACCTCCACGATCTCGACGTGGCCGGTCATGGCGGTCATGTTTTCCGGGGGGTAGTCGGTGAAGAACGAGTAGGTGCCGTGGCCGCCCAGAATGTCCGGCGTGCCCATGCCGGCGAACGACCGGCCGCCGGTCTCCACCGGGGGAAAGTTCACCGGCATGCGGAAGATGGTCGTCTCGATGCCGGCAGCGTCGAGCAGCTCCCACAACGCCTGGCCGCGTCGATACAGCTCGATGTCGCCGCCGGACAGCGGCAGCACCCAGGAACCGAAGTCCAGGGTGCGGCCCGCGGGGCCGATCGTGTAGAACGGCTCGACCGGCTGCATCGTCGCGGGGTCCCGGTGCAGGAAATCGAAGATGCCGTGGCCGCCCGGGTCCATCCCCGTGATGAAGGTGGACCACGCCACCGGGCTCAGCGGCGGCATGCTGGTCGCGAGCGGCGCGAACCCGCCCTCGGAGGCCAGCCGCGCAAAGTTCGGCAGCCGTCCCTCGTCGATGTATGCCTGCAGCAGGCCGTGGTCCATGCCGTCGATGCCGAGCACGATGACCTTCCGGTCGCCGGGACCGGCGCCGCAGTTGGTCGCGGCGGTCAGCGCCAGGCAGGCGGCGACGAGGTACAGGGGTGCTCTCACAGCGCCGCCGCCTTTGCCGCCGGGCCGGCCGCGCCCGTGTCGCCGCCCGCGGACCGCGCCGCCGGCAGCAGTGACCGCCCGTCGCAGTAGGGCGGAATCTTGACGCCGAACAGGTCGAGCACCGTCGGGCCGATATCCATGATGCCGGGTGCGTCGGCCGCGATCGGCCGATTCGAGAACAGCATGCCGGGGACGTCCGGTGGGTTGAAGTTGTGGTCTCCGCTCCAGTAGCGGGTGTTGTCTTCGATGACTTCGTCGCCGATGCCGCCCGTCACCGAGGCCCATCCCACGCGATGCCCCGGCCGGAACCCGACGATCAGATCGGGCGCTTCCGGCACGTACGGTCCGGAATACACCTCGCTGGCGTCGTAGACTTCGCGCACCGGCTGCACGCCCTCGACCTCGTCGACCAGGGACCGCAGCCCGGCGCGGATGTCCCGCTTCAGTTGATTCGCTTCCGTTCCCGGTTTCACGATGCCCTGCGCTTCGCGGCCCTCGAGGTTGAGATAGATGCCGCCGAACCCGACTGCATAGGCGCGGGTGCGCGGCCAGTCGACGTCGCCGAACATGTCGGCGCCGGTCGGTGCGCCGGCCTTCACGGCGAGGAAGCCGTGTTGGTGGAGCCAGGTGTTCAGGTTGACACCTCGCCGGAACGGCTTGAAGCCGTGGTCCGACATCACGAAGAGCGCGGTGTCGTCCCCGACGGCCTCCATCGTGCGCCCGACCAGTGCGTCCATTTCGATGTACAGCTTGCGGATGGCGTCCTTGTGCTTCCCGTTCCGGCCCCGGTTGGCCGGGTGCGTGTCGTCGAGATGTCGGAAGAACATGTGCTGCAGCCGGTCGGTGATGTCGAACACGCAGACGACGGCGCCCCTCGAGGTCTTGTCCAGCGCGTCGAAGTACATCCGTTCCCGCTCGGCGTGAATCAGCCAGGCCTGCTCCAGGAACGCGTCTTCGTCCACCACTTCCTCGTTGAGCGCCGAGGTGTCTTCGGCCAGCCCGAGCGTGGCGTAGCGCCCTTGGGTCTTCGACAGATATACGGCGTAGGTGAACGGATGCGAGATGGGCAGCGCCGGTTGGTCGGGGTCGATGTTGATCGGGGTCATGTAGAGCTTGAGATGCGGCGCCGTTTCGAGCAGATAGAACCGTACTATCCCGGTCACCGTCATGCCGAGCCCCGGTTTGAAATCGAGCGCGATCCAGGGGGTGTGCCGGCGCCGCGGCAGCGGGTGCACCACGTCGCCGAGATGCAGTTCGGCGCCGCCGCCGGCGCAGGCGTGGACCTCGAACGGCAGCCGCAGTTCGCCGCCCTCGGCGCGCAGACTGTTCTCCGGTCCGGCGATATGCCCGCGGGCCGCCCCGTCGGTCCATTCGATGGGCACGCGTTCCCCGCTCGTCAGGGTGAGCCGCTCGTCGGGGTCGCTGCTGAAATAGCAATATGTGCCCTGGCTGCCCTTGAGGTCGGGGACGCTCATGGCCGACAGCAGCGTCCCATTGAACTTCTCCGCCGGAAACGTCACCGGCACCCGCAGGATCGTGCTGAAGATGCCGTGGTCGCCGAGCGTCTTCCAGAACGGTTGGCTGCGGCGGCCGGCCTCGATCAGTGGTTTACCCAGCGGGATGCGGAACGGCCCCAGCGGCAGCGATCGGGCCGGGGGCGCCACCCGTGCGGAGCAGAGTTCAGGGAGATACGATTTCCGGTTCGGCACCAGGAAATCGAAGATGCGGTGTTTGCCAGGATTGCAGCCGGTCTGGAACGAGGTCCATGCGACCGGCGACTCGGCGAGCAGGGTAGTGCCCAGGCGGTGGAAGCTGCCTTGCCGCCGCAGCTTTGCGAAGTTGGGCAGCACGCCTTCGTTCATCAGCGCCTCGGTCAGTGCAGGGTCCTGCCCGTCCAGGCCGAGTACGATGACCCGCTTGACCCGGCTGGCCGCCAGCGCCCGGCCGCCGCGCACCTTTTGCACCACGAGCCGGATCGGCCAGGTCAGCAGCGTGACGACCGCCAGCACCATCGTGACCAGCAGGATGAACAGCGACGAGACGAAGGCGAAGCCGGCGCCCGGACCCACGTAGGCCCAGGCCGGCGTCGCCGATACCAGCAGCGCGCCGAGCGCCACGGCGGCGAGCGCCGGCCGGCACGGACGGCGGCGGCTCACGCGTCCCTCCCGTCCTGGTCCTGGGCGCGGTTGCGATACAAGGTGTCGTCCACCACGTCCGTCATCCTGTCGGCGTCGAGGCGGCCGCCCAGGAACCGGTTGACGTCGGCGGCGACGTCGTGCGGGTGTGTGAGCGCCCGGCGATGCTCGACATACAGTACCTCGCAGTCGCGACGGCGGACGAGCAGACGTTCCACCCGGCGCAGGTGGTCCTCGAACATCTTCTCCATTTCGGCATCGCCGGCATCGCCTCCGGCGGTTCCGCGCCGCTCCAGCATCTTGCGCTGTGACACCAGCACCTCCTGCAGGTCCCGCCGCACGAACACAATCTTGTAGTGGTGGCCCGGCGGCAGGTGCTGCAGAAGAAACGAGATGATTTTCACCACCTTGCCGCGGGCGCCGGCGAGCCACGCGGTGTCACCGCCCTTGTCGAGGTCCTTGACCCGTTCCAGCTCGTGGTAGCCCTGCGGGTTGTCATCGTCGGCGGTCCGCACCCCGTCCACGACCGTCTCGAGCCCCCCGGCCTCGATCATGCCCATGAGCATCGACGTCCCCGAACGCGGCAGCCCGGACACGACGACGACCGACTTGTCGACACCGGGCGGGCCGCCGCCGAACAACCGCCTCATGAATCCCAAGATGACGCTATTTGAGATCGATGTCTCCGTAGCGGTCAAGGCGGCGTGGCGCGCTCCCGCTCCACCGGCCACGGCGCCTGCCCGCGGGCGGCGCCCGGCGCCGGCCGGAAGGCAGCGGGAACTGGTACACTGCGCGCGCGATGGTGCCGATGGAGGCGGTCAGCGAGATCGCGCTGCAGGCCGGCCGCGAGGTGCTGCGGCGTTACCGGGCGCGCGATACCTGGGTGCGCCAGAAGGCGGACGGGTCGCCCGTGACCGGCGTGGATCTGGCGGCCGAGGAGATCATCCGCAATGGATTGCTCCGGCTCGATGACACGATTCCCTATCTGTCCGAAGAACGCGTGCTGCCGGCGTACGACGAGCGCCGGCGCTGGTCCCGCTACTGGCTCGTCGACCCCCTTGACGGCACCAAGGAGTTCATCAACCGGACCGGCGAGTTCACGGTGAACATCGCCATGATCGAAGGGGGCGAGCCTGTGCTGGGGGTCGTGGTCGCGCCGGCGTCCGGGTTGCTCTACTTCGCACGGGCAGGGGAGGGCGCGTGGAAGCAGTCGGGCGACGGGGCGCCGCAACGGCTTCGGTCGACCCTCGCCGATCCGTCGGCGCCGCTGCGCGTCGTCGAGAGCCGGTCCCACCCGAGCCCTGCGCTCGAGGCGTTTCTCGCGCCGTTCACCATCGCCGAACGTGTCAAGAGCGGCAGTTCGCTCAAGTTCTGCGTCGTCGCCGACGGGCGCGCCGACATGTATCCACGACTTGGCCCGACGATGGAATGGGACGTCGCCGCGGGCGACTGCGTCTATCGCAACTCGGGCGATCCCGAACCGCACCCGGGCACGCTGCGTTACAACAAGCGGTCGTTGCGGAACGGCAACTTCGTCATCGGGTTGAAACCGGGGACATATTCGTTGCCTGACGAGTAACGCCGGCGGCCGGGTTCGCAACCGCGGCACGGCGCCCCGCGGGACCGGCGGGTCATGATACATTGTGGCGTTTATCCGTATGGTCCGTGCTCGCTCACGAGCTGGGTTCCACCGTTTCGCTCACCACACATTCGCAGTCACAGACCGGGCCTGGCTGTCTTGGTCCGAGAGGAGTCGTGAAGTTGTCAGACCATCTGATCGCCCCGCATGGCGGGACGCTTGTCGATCTGTTCGCCGATTCGGCGCGTGCCGAGGAAATCAAGGAGGAGTCACGCGACTGGGTGTCGCATGACCTGACCCCCCGCCAGATGTGTGACCTGGAACTGCTGCTCAACGGCGGGTTCTCGCCGTTGCGCGGGTTCATGACCTCGGCCGACCACGCATCGGTCTGCGCCGACCTGCGGTTGGCCGAGGGCACGCTCTGGCCGATACCGATCACCCTCGATGTCTCCGAGACGGCGGCCGATCGGTTGTCGACCGGCGCCAGGCTGGCCCTGCGCGATGCGGAAGGCGTCATGTTGGCGGTGTTGCACGTCGAGGACCTGTGGCGCCCGCACCGGGAGGAGGAAGCGCAGGCGGTTTTCGGAACGACGAACCGGGAGCACCCCGGGGTGGCGCAGCTTCTCGACCGCAGCGAACCGGTCTACGTCGGCGGGCGGCTCGAAGGACTGCAACCGGTGTCCCACTACGACTACAAGCCGTTGAGGCACACGCCGGCCGAACTGCGGGCTGCCTTCTCGAAGCTGGGGTGGACACGTGTGGTCGCGTTCCAGACCCGTAACCCGATGCACCGCGCGCATCAGGAACTGACGCTGCGGGCGGCCAAGGAGATCGAAGCGAATCTGCTGATTCATCCGGTCGTGGGCATGACGAAGCCGGGGGACGTCGACCACTACACCCGCGTCCGCTGCTATCAGGCGCTGTTGCCGCGCTACCCGCAGCACACCGCCATGCTGTCGCTGCTGCCGCTGGCGATGCGCATGGGCGGACCGCGCGAGGCGGTCTGGCACGCGATCATCCGCAAGAACCATGGCTGCACCCACCTCATCGTCGGACGCGATCATGCCGGACCCGGCAGCGACTCGAATGGAACTCCGTTTTACGGCCCGTATGACGCCCAGGAGCTGCTGAGGCGGCACGAAGCGGAGCTCGGGGTGGCGATGGTGCCCTTCAAGCTGATGGTCTATGTGGAGCACACTGATACGTACGCACCGATCGACGAGGTGCCGGAAGGCACGCGGACGCTGAACCTGTCGGGCACCGAGTTGCGCGATCGTCTGGCGCAAGGCAAGGTCATCCCGCCCTGGTTCACCTTTCCGACAGTTGCCGAGGAACTCAAGCGCAGCCACCCGCCGCGGCACCGGCAGGGGTTCACGTTGCTGTTCACCGGATTGTCCGGGTCGGGCAAGTCGACCATCGCGAATGTGCTGCTGGTCAAGCTGCTGGAGATGGGCGGGCGTCCAGTGACCCTGCTCGATGGTGACCTGGTCCGCAAGAATCTGTCGTCCGAGCTCGGGTTCTCGCGCGAGCACCGTGATATCAACATTCGGCGCATCGGCTACGTCGCCTCGGAGATCACGAAGAACGGCGGTGTCGCCATCTGCGCGCCGATCGCACCCTACGACGGCGTGCGGAAGCAGGTGCGGGCCATGATCGAACCGCTCGGTGGCTTCATGGTGGTGCACGTGTCCACACCGTTGGAGGTCTGCGAGCAGCGCGACCGCAAGGGGCTCTATGCCAAGGCCCGCGCCGGTATCATCAAGGAGTTCACCGGCATCTCCGATCCCTACGAGGCGCCCGACGATGCGGAGATCGCCGTCGACACCACGGATCTGACCGCGGAGGAAGCGGCGCAGCAGATCATCCTGCACCTCGAGAAGGAGGGCTACGTCGCCGTGGTCTGAAGCCAGGAGCGGCGGGCAGACACGACATGGCATCGCCGGGACCATCGGCCAGGGGACTGTTCGAGCGGGCCTGCGAGCGGTTCGACGCCGCGAACGCCGACGATCCGCAGCGCGACGTCGACGGCGGGATCGAGCAGCCGCGAGCGCTGCTCTACGCCCGCCGCATGACCGCGGCGCTCGATCGGTTCCGGCCGCATGCGCCGGAACCGGTGCGGCTCGCCGCCCGTTGCCAGCATATCCGGCGCTGGACGATTCCGCGCGCCGACTACCCGGCGGGGCGTGACGGCTACCGGCGCTGGCGGACCGATCTGGCGCAGTTCCACGCCGAGACCGCGACGGCCCTCCTCGTCGAGGTCGGGTACGACGAGGCGGTGATAGCACGGGTGCAGGCGCTGCTGCGGAAGGAGCGGCTCAAGGCCGACCCGGACGTGCAGTTGCTCGAGGACGTGATCTGCCACGTGTTTCTCGAGCACTATCTGGCCGATTTCGCGAAAACGCTGGACGAAGAAAAGCTGCGTGGCGTGTTGCGCAAGACCTGGCGCAAGATGTCGGACGAGGGACGTCTGGCTGCCCGGGCGCTGGATCTGCAACCCCATGTGCGACGGCTGGTCGAGCGCGCCGTCACCGCCGGTCCGGACAGGTAGCCTACGGCGCAGACTCCTAGCGCCGTCGGTCAGTTTCCGGTCTTGATCGCTTCGTACATCAGGGTGCCCTGTTCGTCGTGGAACCGGAATTCCGCGGTCGGCGGGTCGCCCGGCGTGACGACGATGTTCAGGAACCCGCCGGTCGGCTCGTCGTAGGTGTAGTACTGCATCACGAGCGCATCGGGGTCGTTCGAGTCCGGGTCGCCCGGCGGCCGGCCGACGCGCGAGTTGGCGTCGATGAGGGCGCCGGTCGAGAATTCTTCGAAGCCGTTCGGGTCGAGCGAGTGATACTGCCAATGGCGGTCGCCGACGACGATATAGAAGTTCTTGTCCAGGAAGTCGTTCTCCAGCAGCCATGCGAACAGTTCGTCCCGCTCGTGCCGGAACCCTCCCGGATTCGAGTGGTTGTCCCGCTTGAGCGGATCGTGGTTCTCGGCGGGCCGGCCGGCCTGGTTGGCGTCGTCCGGTCCGACCATCGGCGTCGGTGAGATCAGGATCTTGAACGTGGCGTCGCTCTCCGCCAGCGTGCGCTTGAACCAGGCGAGTTGCTCGGCGCCCCAGAGCGTCTTGTCCGGCCCCGGTTCCGCCATGTTGGCGCTGCGATAGTCGCGCCCTTCACTGAGCCAGATCTGGAGGTCCCGACTCACGCGGTGCGTGCGATAGGTCACCGGGTTCGGGTCGTCCGGGTCGACGACCGGCACCTGTTCCAGGAAGATCCGTCGGCCGAGGTCCGGCAACGGTGCCTGGTCGCTCGTGTTGTCGCAGTCGTTGTAGCGGTAGTCGTGGTCGTCCTTCTCCCAATACGTCGGCGTGCGCGAGAAGAAGTCGATGAACCGCTGCCGGCCGAACTGCTCGTGCCACTTCTTTCGCATCGCCGGCGCCGTATCGGCCCGTCCTTCGAAGGGCGTGTCGTAGTAGACGTTGTCGCCGGTCGCCACGAAGAAGTCCGGCTCGAGCGCGAGCATCGACGCAAGCCCCGGGTAGCCGAGCTCCTTGTCCGGACCGGTATAGGCCCGGTTCGGGTTGTTGTAGAACTGGTGGTAGTTCATGCCGGTGACGACAGTGAAGCTCGTGCGCGCTGCGGCGGCGGCGCCCGCGTGCGTCCGGAACGACCGGGTGGCGCCGACTTCGGTGTGATCCGGGTCCGGGCCGTAGACGACGCGGTACAGGTACTCGGTTCCCGGTGTCAGCCCGTCGACCTTCACCTTGACAATGTGGTCGGCGTCAGCCACGGCCTGCAGCCAGTCGGTCCCGATCGGATCTGAGAACTCCGGGCTCGTCGAGACCTCGAAGCGGGCGACACCGTCCATCCCCGGCAGGTCTCCAGTGACCAGACCCGCCTTCGATGTCAGCCGCGATTGCAGGATCACCGACGTGGTCGTCACCTCACCCGCGATCTCGCCCTGAGCATTGGTCATCATGATCTCGACCGGTTCGGGCGCCCCGTTGCACGCGGCGAGCGTCGCGGCTGCGAGCACCACGGACCGCCAAGGCAGGCATTGCAACATCATGTCGTCTCCTCGTCGGGCAGTAGAGTGTCAAGAGCCGCATCATACAGGAGTCCTTATCGGACGAATCGCGGTCCGTCGCCGGCCGATCGACTCCACCACGCCGCCGCCAGGCTGCCGATCAGCGAATGGAACACCGTGGAGATGGCGCTGGGGATGGCGACCAGCGGATTGGCGAAGTTGCCGCGGGCCAGCACCACGCCCAATCCCGAGTTCTGCATGCCGACCTCGATCGCGACGGTGCGCGCCGCCGTCTCGCGCCCGAGCATCGCCTTGCCCGCCAGATAGCCGAACAGGAACCCAAATGCGTGCAGACCGAACACGGCCAGCAGCAGGCGGGGGCCGGCGTCGAGTATCTGCTCCCGGCCGGCCCCGATGACCGACGCGACGATCAGCGTGATCGTGATGACCGCCACCAGCGGCGCGATGGGCAGCAGCGGTGCGATGGCGCGTGGAAACCGCCACTTGAGCAGCAATCCGGCCGCGACCGGCAGAATCACGACCTGCACCGTGTCGAGAAAGAGGCTGGTCGCCGGGACGTCGATGCGGCTGCCGGCCAGGAGCGCGGTGAGGGTCGGGGTCAGCAGCGCCGCCAGCAGCGTCGACAGCGCGGTCATCGTGACCGAGAGCGCCACGTCGGCCTTGGCCAGATAGGAAATGACGTTCGAGGCCGTGCCGCCAGGGCAGCAGGAGACGAGCACCAGGCCGACCGCGAACGGCGCCGGCAGCGCCAGCAGGTAGCCGAGGCTCCAGCCAAGGGCCGGCATCACCGTGTATTGCAGCAGCACACCGGGCAGCACCCGGCCCCGCTCGCGCCCCACGCGGCGAAAATCGTCGAACCCGAGGGTCATGCCCATGCTGAGCATGATCACTCCCAGTCCAATCGTGATCAGCGGCCCGCTGAACCAGGTGAACCACGCCGGGCGCACGAGCGCGAGCGCGCTGCACACCAGCACCCAGAACGGAAACGCCGACGTGAGCAGCGAAAGTATGCGCACGACCGGCCGCATTGTATGGCACCCGGCGGTGCAATCCCGTCCGTTCAATCGATGCGGACGTCTGACGACAAGAATCCGTGTGGGCCGCAGGATGCCCCATGGATCCTAGCAGTCCGTGGTGAAACCCCGCGTCGCACCGAGACCGGCCAGGCGCCGGTCTGACAAGGCGTGACGAGGGAGCATATTGGGCATATGCGACCGAGAAACAACGCAGTTCAGACCGGATGCATGGCCGGTCGAATGCAGCGGGGCTTTTGCCACGGGCTGCTAGTCCCGATCCGCCGCGAGGCCTCCCTGACTGGTCGAGAACAGGTGCCGCCGGTCAGCCTGCGTTAGACTGGCAGGATGCCGGTGCGGCGCAGCGATCAGGTGCGGTCTGGCCGCCGGCCGGCGTCATGTGAATGCAGGGGGGATGGGACAGGATGAGCGAGTTGGCATCGAAGCAATGCGTACCCTGTCGCGGGGGAGTGCCGCCGCTGCAGGGGGACGAGCTGGCCACGTATCAGCAGCAGCTTGGCGGCGGCTGGCAGGTGGTGAACGAGCATCACCTTGAGAAGGAATACACGTTCGACGATTTCCGGCAGGCGCTTGATTTTACGGTGCAGGTCGGGGAGATGGCAGAAGAGCAGGACCACCATCCGGACATCGTGCTGACCTGGGGTCTGGTCAAGGTGACGATCTGGACCCACAAGATCGACGGGTTGACCGAGAGTGACTTCGTTTTCGCCGCCAAAGCGGACCGGTTGTCCGCCTGAGCGCGGGCGCATCGCCGCGTGCGGCGCGGCGGCGCACCGTCACCGCCGGCCGCTGGTGTAAGATCGGCGGTTGATGATTACGGAGAGCGCGGTGACCGACCGGCAGGCAACAGACGCGGCTGCGGCCCTTGACGCCTGGGTGCGCGAGATTATCGACTGGCATTTCAACCCCGAGACCGGGTGTCCGTTCTGGCTCGACTGGGCCCGTGACGCCGGGTGGGACCCGAGACGGGAAGTCACGAAGTTCGCCGATCTCGCCAGATTTCCCCATTTCCAGGATGAATGGCTGCGCGGCGGGCCGGTGCGGCGGTGGGTGCCCAAGGCGTATGCCGGCCGGCCGACCTTCGTGTTCGAGACCGGCGGCACGACCGGTATACCCAAGAGCCGCGTCGCGCAGGAAGATTTTCGCATCGACTACGAGCTCTTCTCGGACACCCTGCCGAACCAGCATTTTCCCAGGGGCAGCAACTGGCTGATGCTCGGCCCGAGCGGGCCGCGCCGGCTCAGACTGGCGGTAGAGCATCTCGCGCAGCATCGCGGCGGCATCTGCTTCTGTGTCGACCTCGACCCCCGCTGGGTCATCAAGCTGATCAAGAAGGGCTGGATGGAGCATCTGAAGGCCTATCAGGATCATGTCATCGACCAGGCGCTGACGGTGCTTTCGGCCGGGCATGACATCAAGTGCCTGTTCGCCACGCCGAAGCTGCTCGAGGCGCTGGCCAACCGGCTGGAAGAGAACGGGTCGAGTCTGAAAGAGACCGGCATCACCGGGATCTTCGCCGGCGGCACCGAGTTCACCCCGCAGTGGAACCGGTTCGCCCAGGAGGAGCTGCTCGACGGCATCTACATGACGCCGACCTACGGGAACACGCTGATGGGGTTGGCGGCGAGCCCGCCGAGCGGCGCGGAGAACGGCTACAAGATCACCTACTATGCTCCGCAACCGCGCGCGGTGCTGCAGGTGGTTGATGCGGATGATCCGGACCGCCTGGTCGGATATGGCGAGACTGGGCGTGTCATGCTGACGACGCTCACGAGAGAGTTCTTCGTGCCGCGTTTCCAGGAACGCGACGAGGGGGAGCGTGAGCCGCCGTGCGAGCAGTACCCGTGGGATGGGGTCAGTGGCGTGCGGCCATTCAGCCGGCTGGGGTCGGCGACCACCGTGGGTGTGTATTAGTTCCGCCCGGCCCGAACCTGGACGGAACGTGGACAGAACACCGACACAGGCGCGACGCACGCGCGGCGCGCATGGGAGACAGACGATGCAGACAGGGACTGACGTACGGCAAGGGTGGCTCGTCGCGCTGATCGCGGTGCTGGCGGTCGGATTCGCGGCCTGCGGCGGCGCTCCGGAAGAGGAATCGGAGCCGATGGCGGAAGAGCCCGCGGCCGCAATGGAAGACCGCTCGTCCATGACGCCGACGGTGTCGTTCATGCGTCCGGCGGACGGCGCCACGGTGTCCAGCCCGGTGCAGATGGAGTTCATCGTGTCGAACGTCAACATCTCGCCGGTGCCGGCGGACGCGGAGGAGGCGCGGGCCGGAATGGTGCATCATCATGTCGGCATCGACACCGAATGCCTGCCGCCCGGCGAGGCGGTTCCGCAGGCCGATCCCTGGGTGCACTTCGGAGACGGGTCGAAGGTGTTCGAAACGATGCTGCCGCCCGGTGAGCACACGCTGAGCCTGCAGGTCGGCGACGATCTGCACGTAACGCAGGAAAACCTCTGCACGACCATTTCCATCACAGTGGAGTAGCCGCCGGCCCGACCGCGGCGGCGAGTGGCCGCGAGGGTCCGCACATGGACCGGACCCACGGCTGGTCTGCGACCCGGCGCTGCCGGGCGATGACGACAGGAACGAGAGCACCGTGATTCACTTTCCGATACTGCGCTGGGGACAGCCGTACACGAGTCTCGAGACGACGCAGGTTCATCACTTCGCGACCGGTGAGCCGGTGGCCGAGGTCAGTCAGTCGAACCCCGGCATCGTCGCGAGAGATCTGCGCAAGGGCTCGGAGCGCGCCCGCGACGCGCTGCGTGCCATCCCGTGCGCCGAGTTGCTGGCGATGGTCAAGAAGGCGGGCGAGCTGTTCAAGACCGCCGAGTTGCCGCTGGGCGACGGCGTCCAGACGCCGGATGACTTCGTGCGCCAGCAGTCGGCGACGACCGGTCTGCCCGAGCACATGTGCCGCATGAACATGGGCAAGCTCGAGTACGTGCTCAGCCATCTCGACCAGGTGCTCGCGTCGCTGACCCGCAAGCTCGACTACGACATCCTCACGCGCGGGTATGGGGAAGAAGACGGGGTGATGCGCAGCTATCAGGCGACGACGCCGGTAGTGGGGATGGTGCTGCCCTCGAATTCGCCGGGCGTGCACAGCCTGTGGCTGCCGATCATCCCACTGCAGATCGGCCTGGTGCTCAAGCCCGGCCCGCAGGAACCGTGGACCCCCTGGCGCATGGCGCAGGCGTTCTTCCAGGCGGGAATTCCGAAGGAGGCGATCGCGCTCTATCCCGGGCTTGGCGAGGTCGGGGCGGCGGTGCTGAACAACACCGCGCGCAGTCTCATCTTCGGCGGCACCGCCACGGTTGAGCAGTACGCCGCCAGCCCCGGGGTGCAGGTGCACGGCCCCGGGTTCAGCAAGATTCTGATCGGCGAGGACATGGTCGACGACTGGGAGCAGCATGTCGACCTGATGGTCGACAGCGTGCTGACCAACAGCGGTCGCGGCTGCATCAACTGTTCAGGCATTTGGGCGCCGCGCCACACGCAGGAGATCGCCGAGGCGCTCGCCGCGCGGCTGGGGCCGATCGCGCCGTTGCCGCCGGAGAATCCGGACGCGGCGTTGGCGGCGTTCACCGTGCCGGGGCAGGCAGCCGCGATTTCGGCCGACATCGACAACGCGCTGAAGGAGGACGGGGTCGAGGAGGTGTCAGCCAGGTATCAGGATGGCGGACGGCTCGTCCCGCAGGCGCGTTGCGACTACATCCGGCCCACGGTCATGCACTGCGCGTCGCCCGGCGTGGCGATGGCCCACAAGGAGTATATGTACCCGTTCGTGACGGTGGTCGAGTGTCCGCAGGACACGATGATCAAGACGATCGGCACGACGCTGGTGGCGACCGGCCTGACCCGCGACCCGAAGTTCACGCGCGCGCTGCTCGACGCCCGGAACATCGACCGGCTGAACATCGGCGCGGTGCCGACCATCAGGCTCAACTGGCTCCAGCCGCACGAGGGGAACATCGTCGACTTCCTCTTCCGGCCGCGGGCATTCCAGCTGGCGTCGTAGGACTCGCGTGCAGCGTACCGGCCGGTCCAGCGGCCGGCCGGCGCGCATTCGTGGAACCCAGAGGCCGTGCTCGAAGTCACGAATCTCTCCAAGTCGTTTCCGACCCCGAGCGGTCGACTCGACATCCTTTCCGATCTGTCCCTCTCGCTCCGTTCCGGCGACGCCGCATCGATCGTCGGACCGTCCGGCAGCGGCAAGAGCACGCTGCTCTACATCCTCGGGGCGCTCGAGCCGCCCAGTTCCGGGTCGGTGACGCTGGACGGCGTGGACCCGTTCGCCCTGCCCGCAGCCGAGCTGGCCGCCTTCCGCAACCGGCGTGTCGGCTTCGTCTTCCAGGACCATCTGCTGTTGCCGCAGTGCACGGTGCTGGAGAACGTGCTGATTCCGAGCCTGGTAGGCGAGGCCGTCCCGGACGCGCCGGACCGGGCGCGCGCACTGCTCGAGCGGGTCGGCCTGGCCGATCGCATCGCCCATCGTCCGGCAGAGCTGTCCGGCGGCGAACGGCAGCGGGTGGCCCTGGCGCGCGCGCTCATCCGTCAGCCGCCGCTGCTGCTCTGTGACGAGCCGACCGGCAATCTCGACCGCGCCGCCGGTGAGGTGGTGGCCTCGATGCTGTTCGACCTGCACCGGCGTCAGGAGACGATCCTCGTGGTGGTCACCCACAATATCGGGTTGGCCGCCAGGTGCCCGATCCGGTTCGAGCTCGTCGGAAACCGCCTTGAGCGGAAGGAGGGCGAATGACCTTGCGCCGGCTGCTCGCCCGCAGCCTGACCCACTTCTGGCGGACCAATCTGGCCGTGGTCGCGGGCGTCGGCGTGGCGGTGTCCGTGCTCGCCGGGGCGTTCCTCGTCGGCGCCTCGGTGCGGGCCAGCCTCCGCGATCTCGCCCTGCAGCGGCTGGGCCGGGTGGACCACGTCGTCACGTCCGGGCTTTTTTTCCGGGAGGCGCTGGCTGACGAACTTCGCACGTCAGGCGCGCTCGGGGCCGCGGCCAGCACCGTGGTGCCGATCATCGCGCTGGAGGGGTTCGCTACGCATCAGGAGAGCGGCAGCCGGGCCGGCGGCATCCAGGTCTACGGGGTCGACGAGCGGTTCTGGGAGTTTCACGGCCTCACCGGGGACGATCCTGCCCCCGCACCGGGCGCCGTGCTGGTCAGCGGCGGACTGGCCCGCGAACTGGGGGCGGCGGTTGACGACACGCTGCTTGTCCGGGTGCAGAAACCGTCGGCCATTCCGGTCAGCTCACTGCATGGGCGCCGCGACGATCTCGGCCGCTCCATGCGCTTGCGCATCCAGGAGGTGTTGACCCCCGACACCCTCGGCGAGTTCTCGTTCCGGCCGCAGCAGGGGTTCTCGCGGGCGGTCTTCATCAATCTCGGCCGGATGCAGCGCGACCTCGGGATCGACCGGCAGGCCAACACCCTGCTGCTCGGTGGCGCGGCGGCCGGCATGGTCGAGACCCCGGGGGCGGTGGCGACCGTCGAGGCCGCCCTGCGGGCGCACACCCGGCTGGAGGATCTCGGACTCAGCGTGCGGGTGCTCGAGGGGCCTCAGGCGCTGGTCGTCGAGTCGGCGGCCGGGCTTCTCGGCGATGACGTGGTCGAGGCGGCGCGGGCCGCCGCGGCGGGCGCCGGGATGAGCGATCAGCCGATCCTGACCTATCTCGCCAACGAGATCCGGTCGGGAGACCGGATGGCGCCGTACTCGCTCGTCACCGCCCTCGATCTCGACGCGTTCGGGCTTGACGCCGCCGCGCTGGACACGCCCGCCGGGGGGCTGCCGCCGATCGTCCTCAATGACTGGACGGCCGACGACCTGCAGGCGGGGCCCGGTGACGTCGTGACGGTGCAGTACTACCTGTGGGAAGAAGCAGGTGCGCTGCAGACCGGGACAGCGGAGTTCCGCGTGGCCGCCGTGGTGCCGTTGGCAGGCCTGGCGGCCGACCAGGATTTCGCGCCCGACTATCCGGGCATCACCGCAGCGACCGATCTCTCGGACTGGGATCCCCCGTTTCCGATCGATCTCGGTCTGGTGCGCGCCAAGGACGAGGACTACTGGGACCAATACCGGACGGCCGCCAAGGGGTTCCTGGCGCTTGGTGACGGCCAGGCGTTGTGGCGCTCGCGCTGGGGACAGGCGACCTCGGTGCGGGTGAGGGCGCCCGCCGGGGTGTCTGACCAGATCGTGGATCGCTATCGCACCACGCTGCGCGCCGCCCTCGACCCGCTGGCGGCCGGATTCGTCGTGTACCCGGCGCGCCGGCTCGCGCTCGAGGCGGCGGCGGGCGTGACCGATTTCGGCCAGTATTTCACCTATTTCAGCTTCTTTCTGGTCGTGTCGGCGCTGTTGCTGGCCAGCCTGTTCTTCCGGCTCGGGGTCGAGCAGCGGTTGCGCGAGATCGGCGCGTTGCGCGCCCTGGGGTTCGACCAGCGCCGGGTGCGGCGGCTGTTCTGGGCCGAGGCGGCAGTACTGTCCTTCGCCGGCGGTCTCCTGGGCGTGGCTGGCGCGGTCGCCTATGCCGAGGCGATTATGTGGGGGTTGCGGACGTGGTGGGTCGACGCCGTAGGAACGACACTGCTCACCCTGCATGTCACACCGGCGGCGCTCGGCGCGGGTCTGCTGGGCGGCATGCTGGCGGCGGTCTGCTCGATTGCCTGGACGTTGCGGGCGGTGGCCCGCGCCACGCCACGGGCGCTCATCAGCGGCGCACTTCCCGAGCACTCACCGCCCACCGCCGGCGGCGACGCGCGGCCGGCCGGCCTGCTGCGCCACGCACCGGCGGCGCTGGGTCTGGGCGGCGCGCTGGCGCTGGCCGCGACGATGGCCGGGTTCCTCGGCGCCACGGCCGGCTTCTTCGCGGCCGGACTGCTGCTGTTGGCATCGTTGCTGGCCCTGGCCTGGTCGCTCCTGGCGCGGCACGATACGCGCGGCGCCGCTGTCGCGGCCAACTGGTCCGTGTCCCGCGTCGGAATCCTGAATGCCACGGCGCGCCCGGGGCGGTCGGTGTTGTGCATCACGCTGATCGCGTTCGCCGCGTTCATCATCGTGGCGGTCGACGCGTTTCATCTCGAAGTGGGCGAGGGCGCCGCGGAGCGCACGTCGGGCACCGGAGGGTATCCGCTGCTGGCCGAGTCGCTGCTGCCGATCGTGCCCGATCTGGCGTCGGACGACGGGCGCGCCGAGCTCGGGGTGTCGTCGTTCGACGACGAGGTCTTCGCCGCCGCGTCGTACGCGCGGTTCCGTCTGCGGCCGGGTGAGGACGCCAGTTGTCTCAATCTCTACCAGGCGAAGAATCCCCGGCTGATCGCCCCCGAGCCGGCGTTCCTGGCCGCGGGCCGCTTCCGGTTCGGTCGCACCATGGCCGGCAACGAGGCGGAGTCCGCGAACCCCTGGCTGCTGCTCGAGCGGGAGTTCGAGGATGGAGCGGTTCCGGCCATCGCCGACGCGACCTCGCTGGCCTATGCCCTGCATCTGTCGGTGGGAGACGACTTCGTGCTCAATCGCGAGAGCGACAATCCGATCACGTTGCGGATCGTCGCCGCGCTGAGTGACAGCATCTTCCAGGGAGAGCTGATCATCGGCGAGCAGCCGTTCGTGCGGTTGTTCCCGGAGCACGAGGGTTATCGGTTCTTCCTGATCGACGCGCCGGCCGCCGAGACAGCCGAAGTGACCGCCGCCCTGGAGGACAGGCTGGCCGACTACGGCTTCGACGTGACGCCGGCCGCCGAGCGGCTGGCTGCCTTCCACCGGGTCAACAACACCTATCTGGCCACGTTCCAGACGTTGGGGGCGCTCGGACTGTTGCTGGGTACCGTCGGGCTCGGCGCCGTGCTGCTGCGCAACGTGCTCGAACGCCGGCGCGAGCTGGCGTTGCTGCGCGCGGTCGGGTATGACGCCAGGGATGTCTCGCGCATGGTGCTGGTGGAGCACGGTCTGCTGCTGTTCAGCGGGCTCGGCGCCGGCGCCGTCTGCGCGCTGGTGGCGATCGCCCCCGCCTGGTTCGAGCGCGGCGGACAGTTTCCGGCTGCGTCGCTTGGCGGGCTGCTGTTGAGCGTCGCCGCGGCGGGACTCCTCTCATCGCTGGCCGCCACGGTCGTCGCGGTCCGTGCACCGCTGCTGGAGGCGCTGCGGTCGGAATAGCGCCCGGCAACCGCGGGAAAAGCTCATGATGACGTCGATGCGGCGCACCGGGCTGCTATGGGCGCTGTGTGTGCTATCCGGGCCGTGGCAGCCCACCGCCCTGGCGCAGTCCACCGACCCTGAGCCGGCCGGCTTCACGCAGACACAGGCCGCGGCAGGGAAGATTGCCTATGACCGGCACTGTGCGAGTTGTCATGGCGCAGGTCTGGAAGGCGCGGGCATCACTCCGGGTCTGGCCGGGGACCGCTTCGACGTGCATTGGCGGGGCGTGCCGGCCGATCGCCTGATGTCCCAACTGCGCCGCATGCCGCCCGAGAGCCCCGGCGGCCTGAGTGCGGAGACCTATGCCGGCGTGCTGGCCTACATTCTGCAGTTCAACGGCATCGCTGCCGGCGACGAGCCTGTGCCCGCCGGCGCGGCCGCTCTCGCCGGACTCACCATCCCGTCCGCGTCCGGGACCCAATCGGCGTCGATCGGACCGGCCGGCGACACGTCGTCGGCACCCACGTCATCCGCACGGCTGCGGCGGCTCGGCGCCGTCACCCACGCGATGCTGCGCGACCCGCCTGACGAAGACTGGCTGTCCTGGCGCCGGACGTACGACAGCCAGGGGTTCAGTGCGCTTGCGCAGATCGACCGGCGAAACGTCGACGGTCTCGAACTCGTCTGGCGCGTACCACTGGCGCCCGGCGAGAACAACCCGATGCCGCTGGTGCACGACGGCGTGATGTTTCTCTTCACCTACCCCGACACCGTGCTGGCGCTGGACGCCTCGAACGGGTCGCTCCTGTGGCGGCACCAGCATGCGCCGCAGGTGCGGTCCAGCAAGAAAATGGGGATCGCCCTCCATGGCCACAAGGTGCTCGTACCCACGTCCGATCTGCACGTGCTGGCCCTCGACGCCAGGACGGGCGAGCGGATCTGGGACCACGGTATTGAAATCGAGACCGCTGCCTGGGCCGGCGGGAACAGCGAACGCTCGCGCGAGCCGGGGCAGAACCACGGAGGCTATCAACTGCGTAGCGCGCCCTGGGTGGCCGGCGGCCTGGTCATCCAGGGCGTCACCGCGATCAACGTCCCGGGCGGAGGCTTCGTCGTCGCGCTCGACGTCGAGACCGGGACCGAGGCTTGGCGCTTCCATACCGTCGCGAGACCCGGCGAGCCGGGCGGCCACAGTTGGAACGACCTGCCGCTGGCGCAACGCAGCGGCGGTTCGGTCTGGAACCAGGGCAGCTACGACCCCGATCTGAACCTCGTGTACTTCGGGACGGGTCCCACCTACGACACCGGTCCGCTGCTGCATCCGGTCGACACGGCGGGCGTCAGCAATGACGCGCTCTTCACGAACACCACGCTGGCGCTCGACCGGCAGACCGGCGCGCTGGTCTGGTACTACCAGCACCTGGCGAACGACCAGTGGGACCTGGACTGGGCGTTCGAACGCCAGCTCATGGATCTGCCGATCGACGGTGCGACCCGGCGGGTCGTGCTCACGGCCGGCAAGCTGGCGATCCTCGATGCGCTCGACGCCGCCACGGGGGACTATCTGTTCTCGATCGACATGGGGCTGCAGAACGTCGTCGAGACCATAGACCCGCGGACCGGTGTCAAGTCCATCAGCCCCGATGCCGTGCCGAGTCTGACGGAGCCCCACCTGATCTGCCCGAATCACTACGGTATCCGGAGCTGGCCGGGGTTGGCCTTCAACCCGCTGACGAACATCCTGTATCTGCCGTTGACGGCCGGTTGCATGGTCGCCGGTCCCGACGGGTACGGGTTGCTCAGTTCCGGCGTGCGGCTGGCGGCAAGTCTTCATCCGGAAAGCAGCGACGGGACCATGGGGCGTCTGCAGGCGGTGAACCTGGAGACCAGGACGACGGTGTGGCAGCGGCGCGAGGTGGCGCCACTGATCAGCGCGGCGCTGGCGACCGCCGGGGGAGTGGTCTTCGCGGGCGATCTGAACCGCTCGTTCAAGGCATATGATGACGCCAGCGGCGAGGTGCTCTGGGAGACGGTGCTCGACGACGTGCCGAGTTCGAGCGTCGTGACCTACGCCGTCGGCGGCAGGCAGCACGTCGCCGTGGTCGTGGGCCAGACAAACAACCATGTGAACGACTGGTCGAGGGTGTTCAGCGGGCTGGGCGCGGACGCCGGCATGCAGGTCAACGACGATCCCGGGGGCGGCCCGGCCATCCTGGTGTTCGCGCTGGCGGACTCTTCATGAGCTGGTGTCGCAGGCACTCGACACACTGGAAACGCATCGCATGCCGTTGACAATCGGCGACCGCTACGCCGGGCACTACGACCTGTTCGAGAACATCTTTCTGAACTACCACGAGCAGCCTCCGTCGTACGACGTGGCAGCGGACGGCCGGTTCGTCGCGATCAGGTTGGAGGACAATCCTCCCGTCTCGGTCATCCTGAACTGGCCTGAGCTGTTGCGGTCCAGGAATGCCGAGAACTGAGTCAGACCTCGCCGGCGTGGCGTTGGGCGGGTTTCTTAGCGGGCAGTCGATGGCGTGTCGATCGGATTCAGTATCTTGAGGTCGGGAAAGCGGCTGAAGTCGCGGTCGGTGGTCGCGATGCAGGCGCCATGTTCCATGGCCAGCGCCGCGAGATGGGCGTCCATCACCATTGCGCCACGCGCTTGACCTTTCACGCAGATCCGACCCAGGAGCTGCCAAGTTCGAGTCCCGGGCTGGAGAAGTTGAACGTTGGGCTGCTGAAGCCATGATTCGACCAGCGAGCAGGCCTCCGATGGAGACAGCGGGTGGTTGAAAATCCGGTGATCCGACGCGATGCGCACGAACGCCAACAGTGTGATCAGGGCGAAACGCAGGGGACGCCCGGACGACATCTCGGCGGCGAGCCACCGCCGCGCGGCAGTGTGACAGGGGCTTTGGGAGTCGTAGGCGTAGAGCAACAGGTTCGCGTCGACGAGCGTCATCGCCGCGCCGGTCCGTCGAGGAGATCGAGCAGCCCCCCGATGTCGTCGAGATCGAACCCGGCCCTGAGACCCAGTGGCCGCGGCTCAACGGTGAAGGGTGTCGCCAGCTCTTCCGCCGAAGGCGATTCGAGACCACGGCGGAGGCAGGAATTGACCGTCTCCTTGAAGCTCAGTCCCCTCCGCGTGGTTTCTTCCCGCAACCTCTCGGCGACATCGTCATCAAGACTGAGCGTCGTTCTCATGGGAACGATGCTATGTGCAAGGCATCGTGATGTCAACGTGTGTACATCACCGCACGAGGCCAGACCGACTATGATTGCCGCCTGTCCAGCACCGTGACCCCGCCCCGCGCCCCGCAACGTCCGCACCGTCTCGAGAAACACGGCGACGTCCGCATTGATGACTACTACTGGCTGCGCGAGCGGAACGATCCGGAGGTCCGCGCGTATCTGGACGCCGAGAACGCCTACGTCCAGGAGGTGATGGCCGGGACGGCCAACTTCGAGGACCGGCTGTTCGAGGAGATCAAGGGCCGCATCAAGCAGACCGACATGTCGGTGCCGTACCGCGACGGCGGCTACCGCTACTACGTGCGTTACGAGGACGGCAAGGAGTACGAGATTCACTGCCGCCGACCTGTCGATGGTCCCGGCGACGTTGGCGGTTCAGGCGGCTCCGACCGCAGCGCGGACGCGGCGGGAGCCGGCGCACAGGGTGCGGCGCCCGACCGCGAGCAGGTGATTCTGGACGTCAACGAGGTGGCCGCCGGTCACGAGTTCTGCGATGTCGGGTCGCGCCCCGTCAGCCCGAGCGGCCAGCTGCTCGCCTATGCCGTCGACACCGTCGGCCGGCGCCAATACGCCATCCGCGTGCGCGACCTTGCCACGGGAGAGGATCTGCCAGACGTCATTCCCGACGTCACCGCCAACATCGCGTGGGCGGCCGACAACCGGACGCTGATCTACGCGCGCCACGACCCGACCACCTTGCGTCCTTATCAGATCCTGCGGCATCGACTCGGCGACGACCCGCACGATGATCGCGTCGTCTACGAGGAGGCGGATTCCACGTACTCCGTGGGCGTCTGGCGCAGCCGGTCTCGGCGCTACATCCTGATCGGGTCGTTCCAGACGCTCACCACCGAGATCCGGTATCTCGACGCCGCCGACCCCGGCACGGCGCCCAAGACGTTTCTGCCGCGGGAACGCGGGCACGAGTACGGTATCGACCACTACCGCGGGCGGTTCTATATCCGGACGAACGCCGGCGCGCGAAATTTCCGATTGATGGAAACCGTAGACGACCAGCCTGAGCGGGATGCGTGGCGCGAGCTGATCCCGCATCGGGACGACGTGCTGATCGAAGGCTTCGAGTTGTTTCGCGACGGTCTGGTGGTGGCCGAACGGCACGCAGGGCTGACCCGGATTCGTGTCCGTCCCTGGCGCGGCGGCGGTGAACATCACATCGCGTTCGACGAGCCGGCCTATGACGTGGCCGTCGACGTAAACCGCGAGCCGGACACGACGACACTGCGGTTCCGCTACAGTTCGCTGACGACGCCGTCATCGGTCTACGACTACGACATGACGACGCGCGCGCGCACGCTGCTCAAGCGGGAAGAGGTGCTGGGCGGTTTCGACCCGCTGCGCTACGAGACGCAGCGGTTGTTCGCGACCGCCTCCGATGGCGTGCGGGTCCCGATCTCGCTCGTCCGCCGTCGGGGCGCGCCGGCGGAAGCCGGCGGGGCGCCGTTGCTCCTGTACGGCTACGGCTCGTATGGCATCAGCATGGAGCCGACCTTCCGCTCGTCGCGGCTGAGCCTGCTGGACCGCGGGTTCACGTTTGCGATCGCGCACGTACGCGGCGGGGAAGAGCTTGGCCGCTGGTGGTATGACGACGGCAAGCTGCGGAAGAAGAAGAACACGTTCACCGACTTCATTGCCTGTGCGGAGCATCTCGTCGCGGAAGGCTGCACGGCGCCCGAACGGTTGTTCGGGATGGGAGGCAGCGCCGGCGGCCTGCTGATGGGCGCGGTCGTGAACATGCGTCCGGATCTGTTTCACGGGGTGGTGGCGCAGGTCCCGTTCGTCGACGTTCTGACGACGATGCTCGACGAGAGCATTCCGCTGACGACCGGTGAGTATGACGAGTGGGGGAACCCGAACGACGCGGGCGACTACGCCTGCATTCGGTCCTATTCGCCCTACGACAACATGGCGCCGGTCGCCTGGCCGCATCTGCTCGTCATGACCGGGCTGCACGACTCGCAGGTGCAGTACTGGGAGCCTGCGAAATGGGTGGCCCGGCGGCGGGTCATGCAGCCGGAGGACGGCACGCGGCTGCTGCTGAAGACGAACATGGACGCCGGTCACGGCGGCGCGTCCGGGCGCTACAGGCACTACCGCGAGCTTGCGCTGCAGTACGCGTTCCTGCTGGACCTCGCGGGCGCGGCCGATGGCGTCTGACCGCGCCCGACACGAGGCGTGATTCCGACCCTCGTTCGATGTACAGTGCCGGCGGGGGGTGTCCCCATGCCGTCTACGGTGTCGACTGCCGGCATGTGCCGAGTGCCGGCGGGGTTTCGAGGAGCTGTTCATGGAGTCTGGCCGCAGAGCGTTCGTCAAGACGGTGAGTGCGGCCGCGGCTGCCGTGGGTGGCCTGCCGGTGGCCGGTGCGGGGTTTGCCACGGCATCGGCGGTATCCCAGGCGGCAAACCGTGTCGAGGGCATCGAGGCTTTTGCCTTCGATGCCTACGGGACACTGTTCGACGTCTTTTCGGTGACGGCGCTCTGCGAGGAGCTGTTTCCGGGGAACGGCGACGGCCTCGCGCAACGCTGGCGCGCCAAGCAGCTCCAGTACAGCCTGCTACGCAGTCTCATGGGCCGCCACAAGGACTTCTGGCTGGTCACGCAGGACGCGCTCGTGTACGCGGCGAAGAGCCTCGAACTGAATCTCACCGTTGCGCGGCGCGATCGGTTGATGGAGGCGTATCTCACCCTGGCGGCGTTTCCGGACGTGCGACCGGGTCTGCAGGCGCTGAGAGATCGCGGGCTGCGGCTGGCAATTCTCTCGAACGGCGAACCGCGGATGCTCGAGTCAGCGGCACGAAGCGCCGGTATCGATACCCTGCTCGACACGATCATCAGTGTCGAGGAGATCAAGATCTTCAAGGTCAGCCCGCGTGTCTACACGCTGGGGCTGGAGCGGCTCGGGGTTGGCCGGTCCGCCCTGGGATTCGTGTCATCCAACTCCTGGGACATCGCCGGCGCCACCTCGGCCGGTCTGACCACCTTCTGGATTCAGCGCAGTGCCGCCGAGCCCCCCGAGGAGCTCGGTTTCGGAGCGCATCGTGTGGTCGCCGCGATTACCGATTTGGCGCCGCTCGCCGGCGCGTAGTGCGATGGAGATCCGCACGGGCGGATGATGACCTCCGCCCGCTCCAGGACCGTTCCCACGCGGATGGGGGGAGACACCGACCCTTGGCCATCAGAAGAACCGCATCGAGTAGCCGATCTTCACTCCACGGCCGATTTCCGGCGCAAGGTCCTTTATGAACGACGTGTGGTTCCGATACAGCTCGTTGGTCAGGTTGTAGCCGGTCAGGCTCAGGATATGGGCCATGTGCCGCCGCGGCCAGACGTATGACGCTTTCAGGTTGACGACCGCGTACCCGCCGGTATCGGTTTCATCCCGGAACACCTGGTCCTGCGCGGCCGCCACGATGAGCTCGGGGCTGACGGTGAAGCCGCGGTAGGGGATGTCCACGTTGAATCTGGTCCGAAACGGCGGTATCCGCGGCAGCGATTCTCCCGTGGCGAGCTGGGCATCGACCAGGCTCAGACCGATGCTGGCCCAGATCGCACCTCCCAGCCGTGCGCTGGCTTCGGCGTCAAAGCCCAGGAACCGGCTGTCATCCTGCAGGAAGTGCGCCACCCGGAGCGCGTCCGCCACCTCGTCGGTGACCGACGCGAACACGAAGTTGTCGATGTGATAGACATAGGCGTTGACGCTGGTCTTCGCGCGTGGCGTCTGGTGACGCAGACTGACATCCAGCCCCAGCGTCGTCTCGTCCTCGAGGCCGGGGTTGCCCACTTCGAACAGGAGACTGCCGACGTGCGGCCCGAAGTTGTACAGCTCCTCGAGCGCCGGCGCGCGATGTGAACGGGTGACGTTCACGACCAGGGCGGAATTGCCGGGCAGATCAGCCTGGAACCCGATCGAGGCGGAGGCGCCGTTGAAGTCACGGTTCCGGACATCCGGAGGCTCGAGCCCCATGTCCTCGTCGTGCCCGCTCTGCCGTTCCGCCACGACGTAGTCGTTTTGCTCGACACGGCCGCCAAACTGCATCCGGTAGCGCCCGAAGTCGAGTTCTTCATACACGAACGCGGCGAACGATGTCTGGTCGGTCGGGGGTGACAGCGCCTCTTCCCCGGTCGCGACATAGTTTCGGGCCTGCGTCCAGACGCCGAACTTGCCTGCCAGACGGCTGGTCTGCATTTGGTCCACTTCGGCTCTGATCACGGTGGTTCCGTTGTCGAACGCGGTGCCGAGCTCTCGGAATCCCTCGTCGGATTCGATCTCGTTGTGCGCCCAGTCGACGACGTTGAGTACCACGCGAAATCCGTCGATCAGGTTGTTGGCCAGATTGTGCATGCCGAAATCGAAGCGGCCTACGCGCCGGCGCGAGTCGATGTCGACGACGGCATCTGGTTCGTGCCCATGAAACGCGCCGGCGAACGGTACGCCGAAATGACTGTTCTCGGCCGTGAACCCGCCGCTCGCGAACAGTCGATCTCCGAAGTAGCCGATGCCCGCGCGCCCGCTGGAGAGCTGGGTGGCCGTGTTCTCGATCACCCCAGCCGGGGTTGCGTAGTCGCCGGTGGCGCGCGTGCCGCCGGCCAGCCAGACCACGACCCTGCCGTCGGCATGCTGCAGGCTGGCGTTGGTCCCCGCCTGCTGATCGGCGGAGCCGGCGTCGGCGCTGACCTGTCCCCGTGTCCCCTCGGCGATGGCGTCCAGATATCCCTCGTGGGGGGTGATCGCGTTGACCACGCCGCCGACGGCATTCGATCCGAACAGCAACGTGGCCGGCCCGCGGACGATCTCGATCCGGTCCAGCCCGTTGGGGTCGATCGTCACACCATGGTCACCCGACTGTCCGCTGAGATCACCCGTCCGGATGCCGTTCTCCAGGATCAGCACCCGGTCGCCGTCGAAGCCGCGGATGATCGGGCGGCTCGATCCGGGTCCGAAGCTGCGCTTCGCCACTCCCGGCTCGTTCTGGAGAGCGCCTCCGAGGGTCGACTGCGGGTCGCCGATGAGCTCGAACGAGTCGAGTGTCGTGATCGCGTTGAACGCCTCGAATGCGGTCTCCTGTCCGCCCGCTGTTGCCGTGACCGTGAGTTCTTCGTGGATGGTCGACAGGTCGAGCCTGAAGTTGACGGTAGCCAGGGCGTTCTCCTGCACGGTGATCGACTGTCTGGCGGCACTGAAATGTTCTCGTTGCGCGATCACTTCGTAGTCGCCCGGGGCCACGTTCGCGAGCTCGAACGTGCCGTCTTCCCCGCTCAGCGTGACCGACGACGTGCCGACCACCAGGACCACCGCGCCATGGACCGGGTCACCGCTGTCCCCGAAGGTGACGGTGCCGCGGACGCTGCCGCCCTCCTGTGCAGCCGCCGATGCCGGCAGCAGGACACCAACGAGAAGCAGCGCCAGCAGCCCGTGATGGAATGCCGGCGACATTCGCCCCGCGTGGCGTCGATCCAGCGGGGCCGCGGCGCCACGCCGGATTTCACCGGGAACCGCCTCGGTCAGTGGTCCAGGCTGGCGAACATTCAGCCGGGCCATCTCTACTCCAGGGCCTCGTATACCAGCGTCTGGAATTCGCGTTCGATCTCGTAGGCGGCGAATTCGCCGTATTGCATCCACACCATACCGATAAGCTCGGCCTGCGGATCGATCCAGAAGAAGGTGTTGGCGGCGCCGGCCCAGCGGAAGACCCCGTCATTGTCCGGTTCCGGCGAGGCGGCGGTGTCTACCGCCACCGCGAACCCGAGCCCGAAACCATAGGCCGGACTCAGATAGTTGCCGACGGCAATCGGAATGAGCGAGTCCGGCAGGTGGTTGGTGCGCATCTGGCGTACTGTGTCGGCGGTGAGAATCCTGACGCCGTCCAACTCGCCCTCCTGCAGCAGCATCTGCGCGAAGCGGATGTAGTCGGACGCGGTCGAGGTTAGGCCGCCGCCCCCCGAGAGCCAAGCCGGCGGGCGTGTGTACTGACCGTCGGTGGGCGAGTCGGTCGCCCGCAGCGCGCCGTCCGGGCGGGCGTAGCTGGCCGTGAATCGATTCCGCTTGTCGGCCGGCACCATGAACGCGGTGTCCTGCATGTCGAGCGGGTCCAGGATACGGGTCTTCACGAACTGATCGAACGTCTGTCCGGAGGCCACCTCGATCACCCGGCCCAGGATGTCGGTCGAGACGCTGTAGTTCCATAGCTCGCCAGGGTGGGCGAGCAGCGGGAGGCTGGCGACCCCGGCCGCGAAGTTGTCGAGACCCTGCGCCGTGACGAAGACGCCCGACTCGTTGTAGAGCCGATCGACCGGGCTGTCGCCGAAGAAACCGTAGGTGAGCCCGGAGGTATGGGTCAGGAGGTGCTGAATCGTGATTGCGTCGTTCGGTGGCACCCGCTCGCCGGCGGCGGTCAGCACGGTGACCTCGGCGAACGCTGGAATGAACTTCGACAGCGGGTCGTCGAGCGCGATCCGGGCTTCCTCGACCAGCATCATGACCGCGGTGCTCGTCACCGGCTTGGTCATCGAGAAGATGCGGAAGATGTCGTCCGGCCCGAGCGGGTCGGCGGCCTCCAGGTCACGCATCCCCACCGCGTCCCAGTGCACGACCTGTCCCCGCCGCGCGACCATCGTCATCACGCCGGCGAGTCGGCCGTCGTCGACGTAGGCCTGCATCGCCGGGGGGATGCGGTCCAGTCGTTCGGCCGACATGTCCACGGCGCCCGGCAGAGTGCGGGGTAGCCCGGCGCTGTCTGAAACCGATGTGCTCGACCCGGAATCCCCGAGCCCGTCCACCGCAGCCGCCGAGTCCTCGTCCGGATCCGCCTGCATCTCCGGCGACCCGCAGCCGAGGGTGAGACCGAGAACGGCGAGCAGTCCGAAAATCGGGACGGTCCTACACATCATGATGCTCATCCTCTCCCTTGTGGCGTTTCCTGACCTCATTATAGAAAGCAGGCGGAACAACGCAATGGTGCGGCACGTCGCCGGTGACGGATGCGGATCAGCGCATCGACGGCGAGTGACGGCGGGAGGGACTGAGCGTGCCCGCGGTGTGGTCGTCGCATGCAGGTTGTATCGGCCGGCGCTGGCGGCTAGGATTACGGTGGTATCCGCATGACAATGGAAATGACGGTCATCGCCCGCGCCGCGTTGCGACTGACCGCCGCGCTGGTGGTCGGGTCGGGGACGGCCGGAGTACTGCTCGCGCAGGACTCGGCGCCTGCGGCGCGCGTGCTCCTGGATCGCTACTGCGTCACCTGCCACAACGAACGGATGGCGGGGCAGGGCGCCGTGCCGGTCGCCTTTGAGGACCTCGATCCTGCGGATGTCGGCCGCCATGCGGAAACCTGGGAGCAGGTGGCGCGGAAGATGCGTCTGGGCATGATGCCGCCGGTCGGGCGGCCCCGTCCCGAACGGGCGGCCTACGACGCCTTCGTCCCCTGGCTCGAGGCTGAACTCGACCGGTTGCCGTTCGTCGATCCGGGCCGACCCGCGCTGCGGCGGCTGACCGAGGCCGAGTATGTCAACGCGGTCGGCAGCCTGCTGGCGGTCGAGGTCGACAAGCGCTGGCTGCTGTTTCCGGCCGACGATGTGGATGAAGCCGGATTCGCGACCAATGGGGATGTCCTGTCGATCTCGCCGGCGCTGTTCGAGCGGTATCTGGCGGCGGCGAACCGCATCAGCCGTCTGGCCGTGGGCGACCCGACAATCGGGCCGGGCTACGCGGCGGCCACCTACGAGATCCCCCGGCTGCAGTATCAGGATACTCGGGCCAGCGAAGACCTGCCGTTCGGTTCCCGCGGTGGGCTGGCGATTCGCCACTATTTCCCGGTCGACGGCGAGTACGAGCTGACCATCCGGCTGCGCCGGATGATTTACGACTACATCGTCGGTATGCGCGAAACGCAACAGCTTGATGTGCGTCTCGACGGCGCACTGCTCGAGCGCTACACCGTGGGAGACGCCGAGCGGTACGGTTACCCGTCCGCCTACACCTTCTTCGGCACGATCAGAGGCGACCCGGCCTGGGAGGAATTCGTTTCCAAGGGGGCGGATGCCCATCTCAATCTGCGGTTCGAGGCGCCGGCCGGTGTGCACGTCGTGGGCATTGCGTTCGCGAACGCGCGCACGGAGGCGACCGGTGTGCTGGAACGACGCCTGTCCGGCTTCTCGTTGAGCGGGCGCGGTTTCTATCACGACAATGCGGCGGTGGCCCGCGTGAACATCGTCGGCCCGCACCGGGTAAGCGGCCCCGGCGACACTCCGAGCCGGCGGCAGATCTTCGTGTGCCGTCCGGCGGCGTCGGCCGAGGAGACGGCGTGCGCGCGGGAGATCCTGTCGGCACTTGCCCGGCGGGCGTATCGCCGGACGGCAACCGCCGCCGACGTTGACACGTTGATGGAGTTCTACGACCGAGGGCAAAGCGAGCGCGGGTTCGAAGGCGGCGTTCAGATGGCAGTCGAACGGTTGCTCGTGTCGCCCGAGTTCCTGTTTCGTATCGAGGCGGATCCGGTCGATGCCGCGGCGGGGACGGCGTATCGCCTGTCCGACGTCGAGTTGGCGACCAGACTGTCCCTGTTCCTCTGGAGCGACATTCCCGATGACGAGCTGTTGACGCTCGCCGAAGTCGGACGGTTGCGCGATCCGTCCGAACTGGAGCGTCAGGTGAGCCGCATGCTGGCCGACGCGCGGTCGCGGGCGCTGGTCGACAACTTCCTGAGTCGCTGGTTGCAGCTCAATCGCCTGCAGGGCGTGATGCCGGATGCGGACGTCTTCTACGAGTGGGACGAGAATCTGCGCGCCGACATGACGCGCGAGACGACCCTGTTTCTTGACAGCCAACTCCGCGAGGATCGCAGTCTGACCGATCTGCTGACCGCCGACTACACATTCGTCAACGAACGGCTCGCGGGCCACTACGGCATTCCCGATGTGCATGGCGAGCGCTTTCGCCGGGTCGTTCTGGACGACCGGCGCCGCGGCGGGGTGCTCGGTCACGCCAGTCTGCTGACGGTGACGTCCTATCCCACCCGCACATCGCCGGTGCTGCGCGGCAAGTGGCTGCTCGACAACATTCTGGGCATGCCGCCGGCCCCGCCGCCGGCAGATGTGCCGGCACTTGCGGAGAACGACGGGCGCGGCGCCGTGCTGTCGCTGCGCGAGCGGACGGAGCAGCACCGGCGCAATCCCGCCTGCGCCGTCTGCCACCGGGTCATGGATCCGCCCGGCTTCGCGCTCGAGCACTTCGATGCCGTCGGTCGCTGGCGGGTCGCCGACGAGAGCAATCTGCCGGTCGACGCGGCGGGGGTGCTGGGCGACGGGACCCCGGTCGACGGACCCGCGTCGCTGCGTGCGGCGCTTGGCGCCCGCCGCGAGAGCTACGTCCGGACGGTGACCGAAAAGCTGTTGACCTACGCACTGGGGCGGCGCATCGAGTACTTCGATCAACCGGCCATCCGCGCGATCACGGCGGCGTCTGCCGCCGAGGACCACCGCTGGTCGGCGATCATTCTGGAGATCGTCAAGAGCATGCCGTTTCAAATGAGGAGAGCCGAGTCATGATGATTACGAAGAAGGCGATCCCGCGCCGCACCCTCCTCCGGGGTATGGGCACGGCGTTGGCCCTGCCGTTGCTCGACGGCATGGTGCCGGCGTTGAGCGCGCTGAGCACGACGGCGGCCAGGCCGGTGCTGCGGTTCGGCGCCGTCTATGTGCCTAACGGCATCGTGATGCAGAACTGGACACCGGCCGCAGAGGGGACCGCGTTCGAGCTGACGCCGATTCTCGAACCGCTTGCGCCGTTCCGCGACCGGCTGACGGTGCTGTCAGGGCTCAACAGCACGCCGCCCGGCGACGTGCGGGGCGGGACGCACTCGCGCGCCGCGACACGGTTTCTGACCGATGAACAGCCGCGGCAGTTGGACGCGTGGGCCGAGCGGGAGCCGGTGTCGATGGACCAGATCGCGGCGCGGGTGCTCGGGCAGCAGACGCCGTTGGCGTCATTGGAGCTCGGTCTGGAAGGGGCGAACTTCGCTGGATCGTGCGACAGCGGCGGCTTCAGTTGCGCCTTCTCGTACACCATTTCCTGGCGCAACGCGTCTACGCCGCTGCCGATGGAGCACAATCCGCGCGCGGTCTTCGAACGGCTGTTCGGCGACAGCGAGAACACCGACCCCGTGGCCCGGCGCGCCCGCCTGCGGGACCAGCGCAGCATTCTCGACTCGGTGAGCGAGGAGGTCTCGCGGTTGGGTCAGCGTCTGGGACCGGGCGATCGAGTCAAGGTCGGCGCCTATCTCGATGCCGTCAGAGGCGTGGAACGCCGTATCCAGATGGCCGAGACCCGGGGGGCGACGGACGTACCGGCGATGACGAGACCGCTGGGTGTGCCGGCGGACTTCGTCGAGCATGCCTCTCTGATGTACGACCTGCAACTGCTGGCGTATCAGATCGACCGCACCCGGGTCGTCACGTTCATGGCCGGCCACGAATTGAGCGGGCGGACCTATCCGGAAATCGGTGTGCCCGACGCACATCATCCGCTGTCGCATCATCGGGGCGTGCCGGCCTCGCTCGAGAAGCTGACCCGAATCAACACCTACCACGTGTCGCTGTTCGCCGAGTTCCTCGAGAAGCTGCGGGCGACCCCGGACGGTGACGGCTCGTTGCTCGATCACATGATCATCGTGTATGGCGCCGGCATGAGCGACAGCAACGCCCACTCGCCCTACAACCTGCCGATCCTGCTGCTCGGCGGCGGCGCCGGTCAGCTCGCAGGCGGGCGGCATCTCGTGTACCCCGACGGGACCCCGCTGGCCAACCTGCACGTCTCGCTGCTCGACAAGCTGGGCGCGCCGATCGAGCGCATCGGTGACAGCGCTGGGCCGTTGCCGAATCTGTTCTCAGCCAACGCCGGCCGGCTGTCAGGGGTGTAGCAACCCGTGGAGACAGTCCCGCTGCATTCGACCGGCGCGGCATCCCGGCTCGGCCGCGGCTCGCTGCTGGTCGCGCTCGTCGGTCTGCTGCTGACCGGCGGCGGTGCACGCGCGCAGGATCGGGATCTGCGCCTGATCGAGGCTGCCAGACGGCAGGACGCCGGCGCGGTGCGCGACCTGTTGGCTCGAGCCGTCGATGTCGACAGCGCCCAGCCGGACGGTGCGACGGCGTTGCACTGGGCGGTGTACCACGACGATCTGGAGATGGCCGGCCGTCTGATCGAGACGGGCGCCGACGCTGGACGCGCCAACGACTTCGGAGTCACCCCGCTGGCCCTGGCCTGCGACAACGCCAATGCGGCGATGGTCGCGGCCCTGCTGGCGGGCGGCGCCGATGCCGCCGCGGCCGTGTCGACCGGCGAGACGGTCCTGATGGGCTGCGCGCGGACCGGGAGCGTCGATGCGGTCAACGCCCTGGTCGCCCACGGCGCGGACCCCAACGCCCGTGAAGACCGGGAGCGCCAGACGGCGCTCATGTGGGCCGTCGCGCGCGGCCATGTCGCCGTGGTCAGGGCGTTGATCGCGCAGGGGGCGGACATCGAGGCGCGGTCGCGCGCGGCGCGTCACGTGATCAGCCGGCGGTTGCAGTCGGAGCTGCGCTACGGCGAGCTCGGCCGCAGCTACGGCACCGACGCGGAAGAGACGCAGCTCGGCGGTTTCACGCCGCTGCTGTTCGCCGCTCGGCACGGCGACGTCGAGGTGGCCCGGCTGCTGCTCGACGCCGGGGCCGACATCGATGATTCGGCCGCTGACGGGACCAGCGCCCTGGTGGTGGCCACCTTCAGCGGGCACGGGGCGGTCGCGCGGCTGCTGCTCGATCGCGGCGCCAACCCGAACGCCGCCGGTGCCGGGTACACGGCGTTGCATGCCGCGGTGCTGACCGGCGATGCGGAAGTCGTCAGCGCCCTGCTGGCGCACGGCGCGCGGCCGGACGCACAGGTGATCCAGGCGACCCGTGTGACGCGCAACGGGCAGGTCCTGATGATCAACGAACTGCTGCTCGGCGCCACACCGTTCGCGCTCGCCGCCAAGACGATCGAGGTCGAGATCATGCGCCGGCTGGCGGACGCCGGGGCAGATGCGCAGCTTCCGCTCAGGAACGGCTGGACACCGTTGATGCTGGCGGCCGGGGCGGGCTGGCGCTACGAGGTGTGGGACCGGCGCGACCGGGTGTTGCCTCACCTGCTGGCCACGCAGGCGGAACTGGTCGACGAGGCGGGCACTCTGGCCGCGGTGCAGCTTGCGGTGGAACGGGGCGCAGACGTCAATGCAGTCGACTCGGACGGGAACACCGCACTGCATCATGTCGTCGACAAGGGATTCGACCGTGTGGTGACCTATCTGGCGGAGCAGGGCGCGGACCTGAACGTGGAGAACGATCGGCGCCAGACACCGCTGGCGATCGTCGTCCGCGGCCGGACCGGCAATACGGCGGCGGCGCCGGCGACGGTCGAGGTGCTGCGGGGGCTGGGCGCGCTCGAACGCCGCCCGGCTCAGCGATAGCGCCAGGCGAGCAGCCGCCGCTCGAGCCGTTCCGACAGCGCGAAGAGCAGCAGGACCACACCCATGATGATGACGATCAGCCCGATCGTCAGCGCTGCATTGTAGGTGCTCTGCGCGAACTGCAGCAGATAGCCGAGTCCGCGGCTCGAGGCCACGAACTCTCCGACCACGGCGCCGGTGAACGCAAAGCCGACCGCCACTTTGAAGTTGCCCAGCACCCAGGCGGTGACCGATGGGACGTAGACTTCCCGAATCAGGACCGTTCGTCCGCCGCCCAGCATCCGGACCCGCTCGACCAGTTGCTGGTCCACCTCCTTGATGCCGTTGTAGACGGCAAAGAAGATCAGCACGGTGACCAGGATGGTTGCGAGCGCCAGCTTGGACGCCAGTCCGATGCCGAGCCAGATGACGAACAGCGGCGCCAGGATGACGCGGGGAATTGCGTTGAGAAGGATCATGACCGGCTCGAGCAACTCGGCCAGCCACGGCGAGAGCGCGGCCGCGAATCCCAGTCCGACACCCAACGCCAGCCCGACCGCCAATCCGGCGAATGCCGCCGTAGCCGTCGCCCCGAGATGCGGCCAAAGCTGACCGTCCGCAGCCAGCCCGTAGATGACCTGGCCGACGGCGCTTGGCGGCGGCGCGTAGAACGGGTCGAGCCACCCGACGCGCGCGAGCGTCTCCCACACGGACAGGAGCAGCAGGCCGGCCAGCGCCCGTCTGAGCGTCGGAGCGTTGCGCCGGCTGATCATGACCCCGCTCGTCCGTCCGGCGATACCGACAGGTCGTCCCAGAGCTGGCGCAGCAGTGGAGCGAAGGCGGGGTGCCGCCGCGTGTCGAGCACCTGCCGGGGTCGGGGAATCTCGACATCGTGACGAGCGTGAATCCTGGCGCGCGGTCCCTGGCCGAGCACGTAGACGACGTCAGACGCGCTGATCGCCTCCTCGAGGTCGTGGGTGACCAGCAGCACCGTCAACTGCTCGCGCTCGACCCAATCCAGCAGTTCCTGGGTGATGCGGGTGCGGACGATGGCGTCCAGTGATGCGAACGGCTCGTCCATCAAGAGCAGCTTCGGCTTCAGCGCAAGCACCTGGGCGATCGCGACGCGTTTGCGCTGGCCGCCGGACAACTGTCCCGGATAGCGGTCCCCGAATCCGGTGAGTCCGAGCAGGGCCAACCACTGATCCGCCTGTTCGGCCGCCGCCTGCTCCGGAAGCGCCCTGATGCGCAGACCCAGGGCCACGTTCTGCCGCACCGTCCGCCAGGGGAGCAGGGCGTCGTCCTGGAACAGGAATCCGACATCGCGCAGCGGCACGTCGAGTTCGACCGTGCCGCGCTCGGACGGCTGAAGGTGGGTCACCACCCGCAGGATGCTGGTTTTTCCGGATCCGGATGGGCCGATCAGGCTGGCGAACTGCCCGGCCCCGACAGCGAGGTCGATGTCCTCGAGCACCGGCTCTCCGCCATAGCCGACCGTCAGCCCGCTCACCCGCAGCATGATGCTGCTCCCGGCCGGAACGGCTGGCGGGGCTGGTGTTGCCGGCGCGCGACGCTAGCCCGCGAGTGCGGCGGCATCCAGCAGGGTCTCCAGATCGACCTGTCCCGGTTCCAGCAGGCCCGCGACCTCCTGGGCCCTGACCACCCGTTCGGCCGCCGCGGCGTCGATCCGTACATGCTCGGGATACAGCGACAGGCGGTAGCGCGCGATGATCTGCTGGAGTAGCGCGATATCCCCGCCGGCCACGAGTGCGCCTGGAAGCGCCGCCACGATCTCGGCCGGCGGCAAGGTGCGGGTGTCCGTCAGTCCCCCCTGGAGCGCGTCCGCCAGACGCCGTATTTCCGGCAGGCGCCGGTCGCGTTCGTCCGATCGCACCGAGACGCCCATGAACTCGTAGGCGCCCCCGAGGTAGCGGCGGGCCTCTTCGATCTCCATGAAGTTGACCAACTCGCGTCCGCCGGCCTGCGTGATGAGGGAGAGTGCCGGTTCCTGCAGCATGGCGGCATCGACTTGGCCGATGCGCAACGCGTCGAAGAGGTTGGTGCCGATGGCGGCGACACGTACGCCGCCAGCGTCCACGTTGGCCTGATCGAGCAGGTAGAGCAGCAGGGCGTGGTCGGCGTTGCCCAGACCGGAGATGCCGACCGTCCGGTCTGCAAGGTCACGGACCGCGCGAACCGTGTTCGCCTGTGCAGGGCCGGCGGCCAGCGCAAACAGCGGCAGCCGGCCAGTCGAGGCGACCCGGCGGACCGACGCCCCATTGGCCGCGGCCTGCAGTGCGACGTCGAACGAGGTGCCGGCGTAGTCGACGGCGCCTCCGACGAGGGCCTGCATGGCGGCGGTGCCCCCGCGGGTGTACACCAGCTCGGCCTCCAGCCCCTGGGCCGCGAAGTGGCCGTTGACCCGGGCCACCTCGTAGGGCACGACGCACAGAAGTTGTCCGCAGAAGGCGAGGCGCACACGGTCGGCGCCGGTACCTGGCGGTGGCGCGCAGCCGCTGACCGCAACGACCCCAGCCGCGCCCAACAGCCCTTTGAGCGCCGTTCGCCGGTCCCAGGTCGCGCCAGGTTGGGGCCAGTGCGAATCAGCGTCGTCCGTGACAGGCGCGGTGTTGGATACGACACCGGCCAGGTGCGGATTCGTCGCCTCGCAGCAGCCCATTGAAGTCAGTCCGCCAACGTCCCGGTGAGATCACCGGGACACGTAGTCGACGGCGAATTCCTTGAGCCGTTCGCTCCGCAGCCCGATCGCCTCTGCCTCGGTCATCGCCCGATCGGGATTCCAGCCGTCCTGCTTGACCCGCTTGATGAACCACATCGCGCCGACCCGGTTCGCCGACGCGCAGTGGATGTAGGCCGGTTGGTTCGTTGTATCGGCGATCGCCGCCAGAAACTCCTCGGTGTTCTCAGGCGTGGGGGCCCTGAACGGGATGTGAATGTAGGTCAAGCCGGCCTGGGCGGCGGCCGCCCGGCTCGCCCCGATGTTCGCGCCCTCTTCCTCGGCGGTGCGGAAGTTGATGACCGACGCGAAGCCGAGTTCCTTCAGCGCCGGCATCGCCTCGGCCGAGGTCGCGCCCGCGCAGGCGACGGTGGCGTCGATCCGCGTGTAGTTTCGGACGCCCGCGGGGGCCTCTTCCTGAGCGCTCGGCGCGGCCGCGCCGAGTACGAGCGCCAGACAGGTGGCGGCGGCGCCCGCAAACAGAGTCAATCGCAGAGAGCGGTGAACGCTGGTCATGGTGTATCTCCTCACAATCATGTGTCGTCCGGCGCGTCGTCATCGTCGATGGCCAGCTCCCCGCGCTCGGCCTGGGCAAGCAACGCCCTCGCCTGATCAGCCAGATCTGCAGGTACGAGTACTTCCGCGGCGCCGATCCCGTCGACCGAGATCGCATGCGTGATGCGCAGGGTCTCGCCCCGGAGCTGGCACGGGATGTCGTGCGCTTCGAGAAACGCCTTGATCTGCGCCTCCACGAACTGGCCCTGCACGGTCGAGATTACGACGTACCGGTCCGTGTCGCTCATGCCTGACCGCTGCATGGGTTCCTAGTCGCGGCGCGGCTCGGTGCCTTCGATGGCGGCAACACCTTCCGGGGCCGCCTCGAGCATCGCCCGCACGCCGTTCCGGATGAACGTGGTCGTGCCGGGCGCCTGGAAGAACAGGAACCCCTCGCGGTCACGCCATGCGGATGGACCACCAAGCGCCTTGCCCGCGCCTAGGGTGTCGTCCTTGATCTTGGTGATCAGCCGTTCGTACTCCGGCTCACCCTGGCGGCGCCCGGAGAAGCTGCTCAGATCGCTGCTGGCGGCGAAGATCGCATCCACACCGGCGACGCCGGCGATCGCCGCCGCCTGCTCCACACCGTCGGGCTGCTCGATCATCGCCACGATCATGATGTTGTCGTTGGCGGTCTGGCGATAGTTCCTGCCCCAGAGCGCGCCATACTGTCCGCCGCCCTGGCTGCGGATACCCATCGGCGGGTACTTCGCCCACTGCACGGCGTTCTCCATCTCCTCGGCGTCGACGACCATCGGCACGATGATGCCGAGGGCGCCGATGTCGGTCGCTTTCTGGATGTCACCTTCCGTGGCGTCCGGCACGCGGATGAACGGGACCGCCGGCGCACCTCTGCAGGCCCAGATCATGCGGGCGACGTCCTGATACGTCAGGGGGCTGTGCTGCATTTCGATCCAGATGAAGTCGAACCCCGCGTTGGCCATCGCGCAGTAAATCTGGGGGTCGGACGTGTCGACCGTGCCGCCGACGATCTGCTGACCCGACATCAGCTTCTGCTTGGCGGTGTTGTACATCTGCTGCGCGTCGGCGCCAGAAACGGCGCTCAGGGCGATGAGGGCGGCGACGACGACAGACAGGACGATCCGTGTGACGCGCATGCTTGCTCCTTCTGTTACGGTCCCGCGGGACACTGATCTACTTCATCGGGGAGTAGTCGGTCGCCTCCATGAAGACCGACTCGACGCCGCTGACGATACGCCCGTCGACCTGCGACGCCCGCGCGGCCTCGGTCCACTCGGGATCGTCCCGGAAACTCTGCCAACTGTCGGTGGCCGCCTGCCGGCTGTCGTGCCCGATGATGTAGATCAGCGTGTTCTCCGAGTCGGGGGCGTCCTGCGGCACCCAGTAGCCGACATTGTGGATGCCGTGCTTTTCGAAGAGGCGCATCGTGTGGTCGCGGAACCGCGCCTGCAGGTTGGGCAGTTTGCCCTCCGGCGCCGTATACGTTCTCAGTTCGAACACCTTTCCGCTGCCCTGGGCCTGGACCGTATCGGTCTGCCAGAACGTGCCGGCGGTGAAACCGGCCGCGAAGATCGCGGCGCCGAAGAGGATGAAACGACGTCCATTGCTGCTCATGTGCGCTCCTTGAGATGCTGGATCTGCGACAAACGGTGTATCGGACGCCGGGCTGGCGGCGCCAGTCGCAACCGGCCGGGTCGCCAACGATCCCGAGGGCGCCTTGCGGCCGGTGACGCCGTCGGGACGGCGCGGTGTTACGGCTTGTGCACGTTGAAGATGGCAAGCTCGCCATCGTCGCCGAACGATACGACGGGGAACTCCTGCGGATTCGGCCCCTCCATGCCCGGGGCGCCGACCGGCATGCCCGGCACGGAGATGCCGGTCACGTCCGGGCGCTCGCTCAGCAACCGCCTGATGTCCTCGGCCGGCACGTGCCCCTCGATCACGTAGCCGTCGACCATGCCCGTATGGCAGGAGAACAACTGGTCCGGCACGCCGTTCTGTTGCTTGATCGGCGTCACGTCAGCGACGTCGGTCGTCTTCACTGTAAACCCCGCGTCCTTGAGATGATTGACCCATCCCATGCAACACCCTCAGGTGGGCGACTTGTAGACCTCGACCACCGGTTCCTGGGTCCGTGCCGTGGTCAGAGTCGCCACCCCGACCAGCACCGAGAAAATCAGGGTCAACAGCGTGCGCATGCCAGCTCCTTCGAAAATGATGTGTGCCCTAGCAGCCCGTGGCAAAAGCCCCGCTGCATTCGATCCCCGCTGAATTCTGCACTTCCCCGCTGAATTCTGCGGTTTCACGCTGCATCCCGCCTGACGGCGTTGCTCCTCGGTCACAAATGCCCCAATTTGCTCCCTCGTCGCGCCTTGTCAGCCGGGCGCAGCGCCACTCTCGGTGCGACGCGGGGTTCTACCACGGGCTGCTAGGCGCCTTTGGCGCCCTTTGGCGGCCGAGGCGCCCCGCGGAACGCCGGTGTCAAGACTACCCGCTGTCGTCTGTCCTGGCAACCCATCGCAGCGCAGGCAGTCCGTCGATGCTGGCGTCGTTGTTCTTCCGCTGGTAGGCGAGCAACCCCGCTTCACCCTTGTGCGCCACCCACTTGGCGAGTTGCAGACGATGGTTCGCGAAGGTGTACTCCGGCACTCCGAACCCGCACGAGTCGGAGATGCGGGTGACTTCGACCCGGATGATGGCCCGTCCAGACGGATGTTCCGGGAACCGCGGGCGCAGCGCCGCCCAGTCTGGATCCTGCGGTTCCACCACGTCGCCGCACCCGTGCAGGCGGACGATGATCGGCGGTCCCTCGAAGGCGCACAGCATGAGGACGATGCGGCTGTTCTCGCGCAGATGCGCGATCGTCTCGGCGCCGCTGCCCACATGGTCGAGATAGGCCACGTGACGCGGACCCAGCACCCGCAAGCAGTCGAGGCCTTTCGGCGACAGGTTCAGATGTCCGTGTCCATCCAGCGGCGCGGTGGCCACGAAGAACATGTGCTGCTTCTCGATGAAGCCGCGGAGCGCCCCGTCCAGCGCCTCGTACTGCTCGCCCATCTACCGTTCCTCCTGCGGCTGCCCGTTGTTGGTATCAGGATATCGCTTCAGCGGCACCTGATAGGTGATCGTCCCCAGTTCAGCACTTCTTCATAGCCGCGGGGCAGATGTTCGCGGATGAGCGCCCGCACGGTCTTGATCGCCTTCCGCCGGTCGTCCGGCAGATTCGCCAGATACTGCTGAATCGTCTTCGCATCCGAGTGCATCGGTTCACCTGTGTCTGTCCGCCGCGGGCGCGGCGTGCGTTGTACCTGGCGATCCCGCCCGGTTGCCGGCAGTGTGTCATACACGGTCAGCTCGTGGGGGAAGGCTACCCGCCAGGTCCGGATCATGGCCGCTGCTCGCGCAATGGTTCAGACGGCGCGGCGTCGAGCGTGCGCTGAATGACCGCCTTCGTTCGTGCCATGAGTTCGCCCAGCCGCGCCTCGTCGTAGTCCGCGGTGTCAATCGGTTCATCGAGGATGACGTCGACCCGCCCCGGCCGCGGCGCGAGCGTGGTCTTCGGCAACAGCGCGAACGTGCCCCGGATCGTGACCGGCACGATCGGCACTCCCGCCTTCAGCGCGATCTTGAAGGTGCCGGGATGGAACGTCTGCAAGCGGCCGTCCGGCGTGCGGGTGCCCTCGGGAAAGACCGCCAGCGACCGCCCGTTGCGCACGCCGTCGATGACCCGGCGCAGGCTGGCCACCATCTTGCGCGGGTCGCCCCGGTCGATCGGAAAGTGACCGCCGGTCCAAAGGTGCCAGCCCATGAACGGCACGTAGAACAGCCCGCGCTTGGCGATGATGCGGAACGGGTAGGGGAGATAGGCGAACAGCGCCGGCGTGTCGATCAGACTCGAGTGGTTCGCCATGTAGACGTAGGGCCGGTCGGGGCGGACCCGCTCGGCGCCGTGCACGCGGATGCGGGAGAAGATCGACCAGGCCACCAGCCGGCACCACCAGCGGGCGCACCAGAACTGTCGGTCGCCGGTACGGTCGAACGGCCAGATCAGGAGCGACAGGCTGCCCATGACCACGGTGTGGATGTACCAGAGCAGGTTGGCGAACGGCGCCCAGCAATAGACGAGCAGCAGCTTCACGGGCGGTGTCGGTTCAGCGTGGCAGCGCCGCCCGGATGTAGAGCATGTTGATGAGCGCCTGCGCACGCGCGAGTGGCCCCGGTTGTTCGAGCAGGCCGAGCCGATCGAGCGGGTCGATGTCGATGATCTGGGCGATGCCGTTGACCATGTCCTCGGCGGCCAGTCCCTCCGGCACCAGCAGGCCGGGCAGGCCGATCGGAATCAGACCGGCGAGTTCCTCCCGCAGATCGCCCAGTGCCACCCGGTCGGCGGCGTTCAGCTCCTCGGAGATGGGCTCGATGTGCGCCAGACGGTAGGAGCGGCTCTGATCTTCACCGGTGATCCTGAACTTCGCCAGCCCGCCCAGCACGATGTTGTAGCGCCCGTCCGGGAGCTGATCGACCTCGGCGATGACCCCGACGCAGCCGATCGGATAGACCGGCGGTCGTCCCTCGTACTCGTCTTCGTAGCCCGGTTCCAGCAGCACCATCCCGATCAGCCGGTCACCCTCGAGCGCGTCGGCGACCATGTCGCGATAGCGCTGCTCGAAGATATGCAACGGCCGGGTCGCGCGCGGGAAAAGCATGACGTCCTGCAGCGGGAAGATTGGAATCGTGGGCGGCAGGGTGGTGGGGGCGAATCCCCGCGTAGTGGCCGGTTGCGCGACGGCCGGGAGCGGCGCGCACAGGAGGATGGCGACGAGACAGAGAAGGCGTGGGATGCTCATGTCCTGACCGCCTCTGTCTGCATCGCCCAATGTTAGCCCATCCAGAAGCCTTTTCTGTGGGAGATGCCGAGCACCTTCTTGCAGCCGGCGCAGAAATACACGTACCGGCGGCCGAGGAATGTCGACACCCGGCGGAACTGGATGTTCCTGATTGCGGTGTTGCAGTGCGGGCACAGCGGCGTGACGTCGTCGCGTTCTTCGCTCTCGATCATGGGACTCCTTTCGCGTCTGTTCTACGCCGGGCGGTGTGCGCGTATTCGACTGCCGGCCCGGGCGAGCGGTTCAGCGCGCCGCATCGGCGGCCTGCAGGAGCGGCAGCACGGCCGGGGGCGCATTGGCCATCAGGCGGGTCAGGTAGGCGCCGTCGCCGGGCCGGTCCAGGACGAGGCGCTTGTTGCGTTCGGGTCCGCTCATGGCCCTGCCCGTTCCTCGCGCAGCGTCCGGACGGTTTCAATGACCATCGCAGTCGCTGTGTCGATCTCGGCGAGGGTGTTGCCCCGGCCGAGCGAGAAACGCACGCTCCCGCGGCGCCGCGCGTCCGGAACACCCATCGCACCGAGCACGTAGCTCGGTTGCAGCAGCGCGCTCGTGCAGGCGGAGCTCGACGATACGGCCAGTTCCGGCATCCGCTTCATCAGCGTGGCGCCGTCTATGCCGCCGAAGCTGAGGTTCGTCGTATTTGCCAGGCGCTGCGAGCGGTCTCCGTTGATGTCGACCCCATCGAGTGCGCCGACGACACCCGCTTCCAGGCGGTCCCGCAGTGCGCCCACCTCGTCGTTCGGGGGAAGGGTGGCGGCCACTCCCATGCCGACGATGCCGGGGACGTTGAGCGTGCCGGACCGCGAGCCCCGTTCGTGGCCGCCGCCGTGCACCAGCGCCTCGCACCGTACGCGCGGCGCCTTGCGGCGGAGGTAAAGGAAACCGACCCCCTTGGGCCCGTTGATCTTGTGGGCGCTCGCACTCAGCAGATCGATGCCCATCTCGTGGACGTCGAGCGGCACCTTGCTGAACGACTGCGTGGCGTCGGTGTGGAAGAGCACCCCCCGCGTCTTGCACAGCCTGCCGATCTGGCCAATCGGGTGCAGAACCCCGGTCTCGTTGTTGGCGTGCATGACCGACACCAGCAGCGTGCGGTCCGTGATGGCGTCCGCGAGACGATCGAGATCGAGCCGTCCCGCGGTGTCGACACCGAGGCAGGTCACCTCGATGCCCTGTGCGGCGAGATACTCGCAGGTGTCGAGCACCGCACGGTGTTCGGTCGCCACGGTCACGATGTGCCGCTTGCGGTACACGGGCGACCGCATGACCCCCTGCAACGCGAGATTGTCAGATTCGGTGGCGCCGCTCGTCCAGACGATCTCACGCGGGTCGGCGCCGATGACCGCCGCCACCTGCCTGCGGGCGGTCTCGACCGCGGCCGCGGCGTCGCATCCGAGCGCGTGATGGCGGCTGGCCGCGTTGCCGAACCGATCGGTCAGAAACGGCATCATCGCCTCGAGCACCCGCGGGTCGAGCGGAGTCGTGGCGTTGTGGTCGAGATAGATCATCGTTTTCCCGCGGCCGACTCGGCCGCCACGGCGAAGATCAATGGGTACAGTTTCTCGAAATACCAGAGCTTGGCGAAATAGAGACCGATAGGCGCCGGGGTGAAGTCGGTCAGCGTCTCGAGCCAGCGCGCCCCGCGCGCGTCGCCGGTGGCGCAGACTGCCAGCGCCGTCTCCTCGATCGTGCCGAAACTGCCGTCGTCCTGTTGGCGCGAGGCGAGGAAGCGTTCTCCGCGGCGCCGGATCTCGGCGGGCAGCAGATCGCCGCATTCGAGCACACGCGCCGTGCCGTAGACCGGATTCGTCTGGTCGCCGGTCCAGGGGTTGCCGAACCATAGCGGTATCCAGGCCCCGTCCGCCCGCTGACAGCGCACCAGATAGCGGACGGCGCGCTCCATGGCGCCGTCGATACGCGGGTCGACCGATTGCCACGCCCGCCAGGCTCGCAACGCGTGCGCGGTCAGGTCAGGGCTGCTCTGGTCGAACGGCAGCCGGCCCCAGCCCCGACAGAACGTCGGGATGCCGCCGTCCCGGTTCTGCAGATCGATCAGCCAGCGCGCCCCGGCGGTCGCCGCCGCCCGGGTCTCCGGGTCGTCTCCCAGGATCGCCAGCGCGAGCAGCGCACCCGAGGTATCGTCGCCATCCGGCACCCCGCCGGGCAGGTCGGTCCAGGCCCAGCCGCCGGGCGCAGACCTGGTGTACGGATGCGTCTCGGTGTACTGCTGGTCGAGCAGCCAGCGCCGCAGGTAGCGCCGTCCGTCCGGCGTCAGCGCGTCCGCGCCGAGCGCGTTGATGGAAAGCGTCGTCAACCAGGTCGCCAGGTTGGTGTCGATCGGCCAGCTTCCGTCGTCGCGGACCGCCGCGGTCAGAAACGCGACACCCTGCCGTGTGACCGGATGGTCGGACAGGCCGCTGCCGGCCAGACTCATCGTGACGAAGCTCGTCAGGGGCGTCGCCTCCAGAAAGCCCCCCGAGGATGGCTGGATCGACTCCAGGATGCGCAAGGTGCGCGACTGAACCAGGTTCCGGATGACGCCGGTGATGCCGCGTTGCGCCGGATGGTGGTGATGCTGCGCCTGCCCGATTGCGATCAGCGCCGGCAACGCATAGCTGACCACCGGCAGTCCGACCCATTTGAACCAGGCGTGCGGCAGCGCCGCGAGTTCGAACGGCAGCGCCGGAATCTGGTCCCAGCCGAAGCGGCCGGCCAGGGCGCAGTGGGTCAGAATGGGGACCGCGAACGTCAGATCGTCGCCATACACGTCGCTGATGGCACGGGCCAACGACACGGCCGTCGGTGCACCGACCCGTGACGTGATCCAGGTGTCGGCCGCGGTCAGACCTGGTGCCTGGTGCATGCCGAGCGTCGCCCAGGCCAGGGTAGTGGTGCTGAGGTTGCTCGGGCAGCCCGGAGCGTCGCCAAAGCCCCCGTCGTCATTCTGGTGCGCCGCCAGCCACCGCAGACCCTCGCGTACCAGCCGCTCGTGTCCCCCGACCAGGGTCAGCGCCGAGACCGCGGTGGCGGTCGCGAGCGGGCTCGAGGACAGCTCGCCTTCCCAGTGGCCGGCCGCCGTCCGTTCGGCCAGCAGCCGCTGAGCAGCCCGTGGCTTACGCAAGGCTGAGATGTCCCATCGCCAGGAGCGCGTAGTAGGTGTATTCGCAGTCCGGCACATCGTCGGCCCAGGTGCCGCAAAACGCCTTGCCGGTCCACAGCGTATCGAGAAAGTCGAGCGTCGGCTCCTTCAGGTGGGCGAACGACGCGTGCTGCCCCGACAGCGCGTGGAGTGCCGTCGCCGTCGACAGCAGGTCGGGCATCGGCGCATCCGCGGTCGCCGCGAAGCCCCCCTCCGGATGGGCGCGCTCAAGGAGCCAGGTCACCGCATCGGGCGGAACCGGCGCCTGCATCTGACGCAGCAGCGTCACCGCGGCGGCCGTGGTCGGTGTCGTCCGGACCGCTGATCCGTCCCGCAGCGCGAACGGGGCCGGGGTCTGTCCCAGATCCTGCAGCGCGCCCCAGGCGAGGAAGCTGTGATACACGCTGCCGCGGTTCCAGCGGGCGTCGATGCGTGCCGCCAGACCGGGTGGTGACTGCCGCAACGCCGCCCAGCAGCGCGCGAGGCAGCACAGATGCACCAGATCGAGATTGGCGCCGTCGGCGAAACGTGCCAGAAACTCCGGTACATTGGCCGGCAGGTCCCGTTGCAGCGCGATCAGGCCTTCGAGCGCGAAGACGGTGTAATACAGATCGCTCCGGCCGGCGCGGTTCCGCGCGCCGCCGTCGTCGTTGAACTCAGAGAGCAGATACTCGGCGACTGGCTCAGAGGCGTCCTGGAGCAGATTCGGCGCCAGTCGCGCGACTTGCAGCATTTCGAGCCTCAAACTCACTGCAGTAGCCCTCGATGAGTGTCTCGCCGAAGATCTTGCCGACGATGCGGCGCATCAACCCCTTGAGCGTCGGGCCCGACAGGAATCGCAGCGACCGGATCGCGTCCTCCTTGTAGGCCTCCAGCAGGTCTTCGGCCTTGTCGAGCGCACCGCACGCGGCGGCGATGCGGCGCGCGTTGTCCGGCAGATCTCCCGCGCCCGACCTGATGACCGCGGCGATCTGCGCACGGTCCGCACCCTCGGCGCGTTTGTGCGCAATGGCGAGAATCAGCGACAGCCGCACCTGTTCGAGGTCGTTCGAATCGGCGTCGCCTCTGAAGTCCTCGATGTCGTCCTTGATCTGATAGGCGATACCCAGCGAATCGCTGTACTTGCGCAGCACGTTGTGAGTCTCGTCGTCGGCGTGTCCGAGGACCGCCCCGATTCGTAGCGCCACTTCGAAGGCGGCGGCCGTCTTCTGCCTGAAAATCTCGAGCACCTGCAGCGATGGCAGCGGTTGCGGGTCGCACGCCCACAACAGTTCGCGTCCCTGCCCGCGGCTCAAGGTCACGTGCCCCTGGGCGGCGATGGCGGTCAGTTCCGCGCGGCCGATCTCGCTCAGCAGCCGGTAGCCTTCACCCACCAGAAAGTCGCCGGCGTTGAGCGCCACCGGCACACCGACCTCGGTATGCAGGGCGGGGCTGTCGTAGCGCCGCTCGTCGCCATCCTCGATGTCGTCATGGATGAGCGAGGCCTTGTGGAAACACTCGATCGCGACCCCGGCCTTTCTGATCTCGGCGGACAGCCTCGGCTCGGCGTCCCGGCCGTCGCTCTCGAGTGCCATGTAGGTGCAGGCGGCCAGATACGGGCGCCAGCGTTTGCCGCCCTTCTCCAGATAGCGGCGTGCGATGCGCGCCGTTTCGTCCTCGCCGGCGGCGCCCATGACGGCGTCGAGCGCCTCGGGGGCGAACCATCCGCGCACCGTCGTCTTCAAGGCGTCCAGGTCGAGGCGATAGGTCTTGTCGTCGGAGGTCAGGTGAATCAGATCCCACACCCAATCCAGATCGACCGTCGTGTTGATGCAGTCGTCCTGCAGCAGCGGGATCGCGACGCCCGGAATGGCGGCCGCCTCCATGTGCGGGAAGCACTTTTCCAGCACGTTGATGCAACTGACGCCGACGATCGCTTCGATCTTGCCGGTTTCGATCATCGAGCGGACGATGGCCGACCCCTCGGCCACCAGCACCGCGTAGCCGAGACGCTCGGCTTCGACGGTCAGATCCTGGATGGAGCAGAGGCCGCATTCCTTGCAGAGCAGACCGAACTCGTCGAATGGCGCCGGACACTTCTCTTCCACCCGCAGACACTTCGGGATCAGCAGCAACCGCCGGTCGTACGGAATCTGGGCGAGTGATTCACGCCAGGCGGCGTTGCTGACAAGGATGGAGGCATAGTCGCGATAGACCGCATCGAGACCGGCTTCGGCCAGCACGTGGCCGGTGTGCTCGGCCAGCTCGTCCATCGTGAGCGGCGGGATGGCGCCGACCCGTGCGACGTAGGCGTCCGTCACCTGTTTCAGCCGCAGCCGGTCCTGCTTGTCGTCGGGGATGTTCGATTGCGCGGGCCGGTAGGTCTGTCGCGGCACCTGCGCGGGCAGGTGCAACGGAATTTCCTGCGGCGCGACTGGCGTTTCGATCTGGTCCTGCGTGTCCGAGTGCATGCGGGTCACAGTTTCTTATGTGTACGCTCCGAAGCCGAAGAACCAGTGCTTCTTCGCGAAACGGTAGATCCAGTTCTCTTCGGGAATCTCGTGTCCGGGGTTGTACTGGCTGGGCCGTGAGGTCAGACCCTCCAGCTCGGCGGCGGCCGTCTTGCGGATCGTCGTGTCTCCGGCGCCGTGCCGGGTGACGATCTCCTGCAGCAGGTCGGGCCGCTCGAGCACGATACAGCCCTGGGTCGCCTTGGCCGCGGTCGTACGAAAATCCTGCAGCAGGGGCGACTCGGTCATCGTCTTGTAGAGGTCGCCGTCGTTGTCCTGGATCGTCTCGTTGGCGAACTGGATGATGGGGCACGGCTCCACGTCGCCGAACGGGCTGATGTGGTGGCTGATGCCGGTGGCGGCGGGGCACAGCGCCTCGCCCTTGTCGTCCCAGTAGGCGTCGATCAGGCCGATCGGCTTGCGGTTCCGCATGTCCATCACGAACCGGCGCACCTTGAGCACCTGTTCCGGACGCAGGGCCAGTTGCGGGTTCGACACCGGACCGACGACCCGGTAGGTGTGGAACCAGCAGTAATGCACCCCCATGTCGATCAGCCGATCGATCCATTCCTCGCGCACGAGATCGTCGATGTTGCTCTGACAGACGCTGGTCGCGACGCCGGTGATCAGTCCCTGCCGGACGCTGGCGCGGATGCCCTCCAGCGTGCGGTTCAGCACGCCGGTCCGGCCGCGGCGGGTGTCGCTGATCGACGCGGTACCTTCGACGCTGATCAGCGGCGTCGCGTTCCCGGCGTCGCGCAACCGCTCGGCCATGGCATCGGTGATCGGGTGGCCATTGGTGAAGATCTGGAAGTAGCAGTCCGGGTGCGCCTTCAGAATACGGATCAGATCCGGATGCATGAACGGCTCGCCGCCGAGGATGCCGAAAAAGCTGTTGCCGTGCGCCGTCGCGTTGTCGATCAGCCGGTTCATGTCGTCCAGGCTGATGAGGTGCTGCGGCTTGTCGACATCCACCCAGCAGCCCTGGCACCGGAGATTGCAACTGTTGGTGATGGAAATGTAGAGGAACGGCGGAAACGTGACGCCCTGTTTCAGACGCTTCTTGAAGCGCTGCACCGACCGCACGCCCTTGTAGCCGAAGTTGTAGGCGAACTTCCAGAGCAGACGCGCGTCTGTCGAGCGCATCGTCCGATAGCCGAGTCCGGCCGTGGCCCTGATCACGCCTAGATGCCCCACTCTCTGTCGGTCGGCGCCGGCCGGGCGTCCGCCACCGTGGTTGACCGCGCCTGCCGTTTTTCCAGTTTCGCCTTGGCGCGCGCCGCCCGTTCTTCGATGTCCTCCGCCGAGGGGAGGGTCATCAACACTTCGTCCGGGATGTCGAGGTCCTTCTTCAGCTTGCCCAGACAGCGCTTGCGCTCGAGCAGCGCCTTCGATTCGTCCCGCTCGGTCGAGAACCGTTTGCGGGCCTCCCTTTGCCGCGTGCGCAGCGACCCGTACAGGTCGCCGCCCAGCAGCGTGGAGATGTCGACCTTCATCGCCTCGCGCTGGACGTCCTGTTCCCGGACGACGTCGCCGTTGATCGGGCCCTTGCCGTACTTCGGAAACAGAATGGCGACCTCGGGGCAGACCCGCGAGCAGGCGGGGCAGTCCGTCTTGCAGTTGTCCTCATTTCGGACAGTAATCTGCTGCTGCGTGTCGACGCCGTAGACGTCGAACAGGCAGAAGGTGAGACATTGCATGCAGTTGGTGCAGCGGTCGTAATCGATAACCGGGAACCAGGGCTTCCACGCTTCCAGCTTCCGGGCGCCGGTCGCCTCGCGCACCTCGCGGGCCGCCTGCAGCGGGTCGCCGTCGGCCAGATTGCGGAAGTGCACCTCCTGATTGGGGACCAGCGCGGGGTGCTCGTCCAGCAGGCCCAGCACCAGTACGGGAGCGTCGTCGGCCGGCGCCACCTCCTGACCGGCCACCGGCCGGGTCACTTCGAAGCCATTGTCCAGCAGGGTGGACAGCGTCCGGAACCGGTCGTCGGCGGCCAGCGGTCTGCTTCCCGGTCCTTCGTAGAGGACCACACGCAGGTTCCTGCCTTCGGTACGGCTCACGCCAGCAGCTCCCTGACCACGACGTCGGCCGAGTCTTCGCGCATGTTCAGGACCTCGACGCCAGCGACCGGCAGCGGGGTTCCGGCCGCGTGAAAGAGCCACTTCACCGCGCGTGGATAGCAGGCCGCGATCTTCGTGCATCCGCCCTCGGCGATCTTCTTCAGCGCCGGGTCCTTGCGCGCAGACATGTCGCACAGGTCAGCCACGGCGTCGAACGCCAGCCCGGAATCGCTGAGCCGGCGCAGGACCGCCTTCTTCACGTCCACCGGCACCGCTTTGGCGTAGGTGCAGTTGCAGTAGAGGATCTTCATCAGGTCATCCGGTGGGTCGGCGTCGGCCGTCCCGGCCGCAACTGCTCGAGATGCTCCATCGTCGCTCGCACCGGTCCGAGCGAGGCGAGCGCCTCGCGTGTCACCGCTTCGAGCAGCGTCGGCGCCGCTTCGGCCCGCAGGTTGATCACCAGTTCACCGCCATCGACGCGGTCGAGCACTGACTCGCGCAGGTCCGGCTCGCGATCGGTCCCGACGAGGCTGACGACCGACAACGTATCGCTGCCATCCTGCGAATCGAGCGTCATCTTGAGGTGCGCGATGTCCTGCCCGATGTCGGCGATGCGCGTGCGGATGCGGCCGGCCAGATCGACAAGCGTCTGGTTCGCATCGAACGGTTCATTCGACCTGAGCTGGACGGTGCAGTTGAGCCAGCCTAGGAGCGCCTCGCCCTCTGCATATATATCGTAGTCGATCTCCAGGGACCGCCGTGCGGGATTCTCTCCCGACAGCACCGCCTCGAACCACGCCTCAACCCCTGTCCCGGTCCTGGCGGAACAGGTGAAGACACGAGCCTGCGGAAAGCGTTCGCCGAGCGCGGACACCAGCCGCTCGAGAAACTCGGGCGGATGCGCGTCGCACTTGTTGACGACGATCAGGTCTGCCTCCTGCAACTGCTTCAGGTAGACGTAGGTCACCTTCTCGGAGAAACTGCGTCCCTCGGTGAGGTCCAGGATGCGCGCGGCGCGTAGCGGGTCGACCATGACACTCAGCGGCGCGACCGCGAAGCGATCGCCGTAGATGCGGCGCAGCGGATAGGAGACCGTCGCCACCAGATCCGTGCAGCTCCCGACCGGCTCTGCCAGGAACAGGTCGGGCCGGGACGCGTGTGTCAGGTTCTCGGCCGCATCGAGCAGTGAGTCGAATCGGCAGCAGAAGCAGCCGCCGGTGATCTCTTCGACCTGGAAGCCTTTTGATCGCAGCAGCTTCGTGTCGACGAGGCCGCTGCTCTGGTCGTTGCAGATCAGCCCCACCCGTGTGCCCCGATCGGTCAACTGCCGGGCCAGCCGGGCGACCGCCGTGGTCTTTCCGGCACCCAGGAAACCGCCGATCATGACGTAGTGCGCAAGATCACCCATGCCGTTGCCCCAGCATCTTGTCGATCGTGGTGTCCAGCAGCGAGACGTAGCCGTGCACGTCCATGCACTCGTCGCCCGGTTGTCCGCGCACCGTGAAGAGCCACCCCTTCCCGTAGGGATCGCTGGTCAGCAGCGTCACCTGCTCGTCCAGCGCCGGATTGGCTCCCTCGAAACGTCCCGAGATCGGCGAGAACATGTCCGTGACCGCCTTGAATCCCTCCATCCAACCGATGACCTGACCGGTCTCCACCGTCGCCCCCGGCTCGGTTTCGAATCCCAACTCGACGATATCGCCAAGCATCCTCACCGCGAACTTGGTGAAGCCGATGCGCCAGAGGCCGTCCTCCTCCTGCTCAAGCCAACTGTGACCAGCCGTGTAGAGCCTGTCGCCGAGGAGACGTGTGGAGAACCGCGAACGTTTATAGTAGACCGTATCCGCCGTCATCCCGGCTCACGCCATCTGTCCAGCCGCTACCGATTCTCCCGGCGCGGGTTCCTGACAGCCACTGATGGTATCAGGCAAACCGGCCGGAGCGCGGTTTGCGGTTGACCCGTCATCAGCGAGGACATCGTGCGGGTGGGGCAGATGAACGCCCATGACCCGGACGGACGCCCCCAGTCGAACGGTCGCGGCGGGGTGAAACGGTCGCTGTTCAGCGCTCGAATTCTTCGCGGCGCCTTGCCAGCTCGGTCAGGGTTTCCGGTGCGTCCTTGAGCGACGCAAGCGGGCGGAGTTGCCGGTCGATGTATGTCCAGTCCAGCGTGCCAGTCTGTCGGACGATGATGCCCTCGATGTCGACCCAGTCCTGTCCACGCGCTGCGAATGCCTTCATGACCACGAGATCCTCGGCGGAACAGGTGAGCAGCGGCACATTACCGGGAAATGCGAAGCGGGTCGATCGATCGACCACGGTTTCTTCGAAGGGCAGTCCGCCGAGCGCGACATCGATACCGACGCCGGACGCGGCCCGCAGCAGCAGCACTCGATTCCTGCGCGCGAATCTGGCCGCATCGTCAACCCTGCCCTCGAATCGGTCGAGCAGGGCGACAATGAACGGTTCCTCGCCACCGAATCCGGTCAGCAGCGTCAGGTCGACATCGACGGTTTCCCGCGGCTCGCCCCAGCGCTGCAGGGCCAGGCCGCCGATGAAGCAGAAGCGCCAATGCCGGGTTTCACAGAAGTGCTGCAGGTCGGACGCCACCCGGATCAACTCATTCACGGCGCAGGGCGGCCTTCATGAACCAGCGTTGCTGTTCGACCAGACCGGACGTCGGTCGGGGCGCGCGCGGCGGGACGGTATAGTCCGCCTCGCCGCACAGCAGGGCAATCGCACGCTGTGGGTCGAGTCGACGCAGTTCCGCGCGGCGGACGCGTTCCAGGCGCGGCCCGGCCCGCTTCCAGGTCTGCACCCAGCGCCTGGCTGCCGCGATCTGTCGCGGGGACCAGTTCGCCAGGCTCTCGTCAGGCACCACGCGATTATAGGCTCGCGAGACGGCGGGCACGCAAGATGCTGCAATCGGGAACGACTCGACGGAGCCCGCGGGAGGTGGGCAGCCGGTGGTCGGTTGGCGTGTCGTGTCGTTCGGTTGTGGCGCTGAGGAGGACGAAGTGGCCGGCGATTTCGCAAAGGCGGGCGTGGACGTGACCGAGGCGTCGTCAGTGTCTACCTGCTGGAAACCACGCCGGCTTCAGACTGTACGGCCCGATGCAGTCCGTCCATACGTTGGGTGATCCGCCGGCGCCGCCGCCGTTGCGGTCATCGAAACGGGCCGCCGGCGACTCGCAACCCCGGCCGCATGACACAACACGGGCGAACCGTGCGGTGACCGCGGCCGGGGCTGCAGGCCGGGTTACGGCGATGCGGCGCCGGGAATCACTGCATGTAAATCGTGATGCGGGCGACCGGGTTCTTCCAGTCGTAGCTGCGGTCGAAGTCACCGTGGCCGAGGACGCCGTTGCTGATGGTGATGGCGCCCTCGCCGGCACCTCCGGCGTCATGCGTGCCCATACCACCGCATTCCGCGTGGGGGCCCGGAATCGAGGCGCAACTCTCGTCGTTCATCTCGGTGCCGGCGTCGTAGGCGTACGCGTACACGGTCTTGGTCTCACCGTAAGCAGGGAGCGACGTGTCGACACCGAAGAACGCGTCATTCGTCGGGATCAACATCGACACAAGGCTCAACCGGTCGTAGCCGCCGCCACCCATGATCGTGATTTCCTTTGTGACCGCCGGGGTCGTCAGACCCATCGTCATTTCAACCGCCATCACCGACGAATTGCCATCGAGGGCCATCTCGAGCATCATGGTCCTGCCCTCTTCGGCAAGGGACTCGAGCCCCATCGATGCCTGCGTGCCTGGAAGGAAGATACTCATCTCTCCGCTGTGGGTCGCAGCCAGGATCGGCGTAAAGGACTGTCCCGGCGTCAGGTTGGTAACCTTGACCATGTACGTGCCGGCTTCCTGCGCCAGAGCGACGTCGTTGGCGCCAGGCTGCGTCAGTGCAACCAGACCCAAGGCAAGAACGAGTGCGAACAACCTCTTCGTGTTCATGTGCAATCCTCGCTTTCGTGTGACCAGTAATCCGTAGCCGAAGGGAATCCCCTTCGAGAGCGCTTCAGACTGACCTGACATGCGCGCCGCTGTCAAGTGTATTGCCGACAAATTATTCAAATTTCCGTTACGGACGGCGAGCGTTGCGGCGACGTGGCTCGCCGGGAGATGCTCCACGCAGGCAGCGGAGGGCGCGTGCCGGCGGCGTGTCACAACGCGGAGGAGAGGGCGCCGCCGGCACGGTATTTCTGTGCCGCGGCCGAACCGGAACGTTACCCTGCGCCCCCGCCACCGCCGCCGCCCCCTCCGCCCCCACCGGCCGATGCGCCGCCGCCGGCCCCCGCCGATGAGCTGACCGCGGCCGTCGTCGAGGTGACGATCAAGGTCATCGCCTGCGCAAACTCCGCCGGCGAGGCAGCGCCGTGGGCATGCAGATACCAGGGCACATACGTCGCTCTGTCCTTTTCGGACAGCGACCCGAACAGATGCCCGATCGACTTGGACCCGACGCCCAGCGCCAACCCGTAGACCAGGTACTCGCCGACCTGCCCGCTCAGGCGGTCTCCGGGACGCTGGTGATACTCCTTGAGGTAGCGGCGCAGCGCCTGAAACTTCTTCTGCCGCAGTTTCGCCTCAGGCGTCAGCCGCAGAATCGTGAGGGAGAGCCCCAGGCACACCACTCCGGCCACGATGGAGATCACCCCGAGCGCTCCGCTGGTGACCGTCAATACGATACCGGCCACTACGATACCGCCACCGACGAGCGCCGAGAAAGCCAGCGCGCGCGTACTGGCCGGATCGTAGTACGGCTGGTCGCCGCCGGCGGCCTGCACCTGTCGCTTCCAGGTGCGGAACCACTTCCGCATCTTGCCCTGCGCCTTGGCGATCTGGCGCGAGTGCAGGGTGTCGGTGCCCTCGGCGACCACGTTGAACAGGAATTCGATGAGACTGCGCTCGTAGGGTTGCAGCGCGTGCCGCTGGCCCTGCCAAGCCTTCCGATGGAGCCGGATCATGAAAGGCGTTCCCGACTCGTACCACTTCTTCGGCTCCGGATCCTGTTCGATGCTGACGAAGCCCCGTCGCGCCATATCGAACAGCGTGGCGCCGAGCGCCGCCCCGTGCACCTGTTTGGCGTGGTAGAGGTAGCTGGCCAGCGCCGGCGATTCGCCCGGGAGGGCCGAGTCGATCCGCTGGCCGTAGTCGACCTGGTGGGCCCGCCCGACTCTCAGGTGTCCTGCCAACACGACCAGCAACCCGAGGCCTGCCAGCGCGCCGCCGATGCGACCCGCCATCCGGCTGCTCGCCGCCCGCTCCTCCGCCGCCAGGCGGGCGCGCTCCCGGCTGGCGTTGGCTTCACGCGCCCAGATATCCTCTTCGCCGCGGATGCGATCGAGCATCGGTTCAGGTGTGACCGTGGTCCCGGTGGCCGCCATCCAGTCAACCGGGAACGTCACCCGCGCCTCCCACATCTGGCTGGCCGGCAGCGGAGCGGCGTCGAAGGACAGATGACCGGAGGCCAGGAATTCGACGCGGCCGTGGGGCGGTCCGTGCGCCCAGGCCCGAACTTCGTCGAACACCGCCGCTTGCGGCAGCGCCAGCTCGACCTGCACCCGGCCGATGGTTTGCGGATTGATCGCGCCGACGAATTGGTAGTAGAACTCCGCCACGTCGGCGTGGATGCGGACGGCGTCGCTGATGCGGTAGCTGAGTGTGAACGAGCGGGCCTCGTCCTCGGCGGCGTAGTGCCACCTGACATGGAGCTCGTCGTCGCTCGACTCCAATTCGTAGGTGCCGGGCGCTTCGCTCGAGGCCGGCGCGAATACGCGGTCGCCCTCGACCAGCGCAAAGCCGCTGACCCGGCCGACACGGTCGAGCGGCAACCGGAATTCGGCCCACGAGTACCGGCCGTCATACGTATACGTGCGAGTCTCCTCGATCCAGAGACTGCCGTCCCGGTCCACCCGGGCGTTGACGGCGACCCGGTCCAGCGAATAGCTCCTCGCTCCGGTGGTCCGGGACGAGACGACGAATGCCAGCATGATCGCCGCGACCGCGGGCAACCACCGGCGCCACATTGGGCGTTGGCTCATGTTCGCTCCTCCGGCACTCTACTACGTCATATGCGGTGGCGCATTCGTGCGCACGGCGGCCAGCGCGGGCAGGAGGATCTCGCCGCTGCCCGCCATTCCCTGCAGCGCTCGCCGCCGGAGTGGACGGCGCCCGTTCGCAATGGCGGTATAGTGGCGGTCGGATACGGATGTCTGACGCCCGTGTGAATCTGTCCGATTTCGGGTTGGTACCGGAGCTGGCCGGGCTGACGCAGGTGGATGACGCGGGCCTGCTGTTCATTTCTCCCGTCATCCACGACTGGACCATCGTGTCGGCACGCGGAATCGACACGGTGATCGATCTCGAAGGGGGGCTCGACGTCGGCGTGCCGACCGTGCCCAACCAGATCCTCCTGGATGGAGTTCGCGAACCGCAGCCCCAGACAGCCCCGTGTCGTCCGGATGCTGAGTGACAGGTTCTGACAGACACGTGATCCATGATGAAGGGATCATGAGCAAGCCTGTCCGCATCTTCCAACTCGTTCAACTTCTCGGCGGGCGGAAGTCCTGGTCGGTGGAGGAACTCGCCGAACGGCTGGAGGTGTCGGAGCGGACCATCTACCGCGACATCGCGGAACTCTCCGGACGGGAAATCCCGGTCACGAACGACGGACAGCGCTATCGGCTGCTCGATGGTGCGACGTTCCGTCCGCTGGCGTTGACGGCGGAAGAGCATGCCGCGCTGAAGCTGGTCCTGGACAACCCGGCGCTCCTGACGACGTCTGACATCCGCCGGGAGATCGATCAGGTCCAGGCCAAACTGGACGCCGCCACCGCGCGTTCCGAGGAGACGCCGGGCGCGCTCACGCTGGCCGGGCCGGAGCGTTCCGGCCCGGTGACGCCGGGACTGACCTCGATGCTGGACCGCGCCATTCGGGCGCGCACGCCGATGTCCATCCTGTATCGCTCTCTGGCCGGGGACCACCGCAAGTGGCGCGGCGTCGATCCCTACGAAGTGTTCCACCGTGAGAACGCCTGGTATCTTGTCGGCCGCTGCCATCTGCACGACGAGCCGCGGACGTTCCGCCTCGACCGGATTGCCGAGGCGCAACCGATGGGCGGCGTTTTCGAGCGCCCTGCATTCGACCTCGACGACTTCCTGCAGCACACCTGGACCATCTACCGGGGGTACCAACTGCACGAAATCGTGATCCACTTCGACGCGTCGATGGCGCCGCTGATCGAGCAGGCGTCCTACCACCCGGACGAACAGGTCCTCCGGCTCGCGGACGGCACACTGGAATTCACCGTCAGCCTTTCCCATCTCGACGAGATCGCCCGCTGGATCCTGGGGTTCGCGGGCAAGGCGCGCGCCGTCGCGCCGGACGCCCTCGTGGCGCTGGTCGCCGACATGGCGGGCCGCGTCTACGCCCGCCATCATCCAATTCCCGAGTGACAGGTTCTGACACGGCGTTCCTGCACACTTCGCGGCGGTGAAGAAGGGGGCCGGAACGATGCCGGCGACCATGCCTGGTCAACGGCTCCCGGGAGCTGACGATGACAAGAATCGGAAATGTCGGGAGGTCGACGGGTCTCTGTGCGCTCGGAATGCTCGCATGTGCGGCGGTGCTGGCGCCCGCGCCGCTGGAGGCGCAGCGGTGGGAGGACCTGGAGGATGTCCTCGAAGGACGCGACTTCGTCATGCGGCCCACCACGGAGGGTCGGCGGAAGCTGTACATCGATCTTGGCGATCGCGAGGCGTTCGTCCTGCACCGAGGCGACCGGCTGTTTCCGCTGCGTGCCGGCGAGCCGGTGCGCGTGATCGATGCGAACCCCGAAGACGACCACATCGAGCTCGAGCTGCAGAGCAGCCGGCTGGGCCGCGGCCGCATCGACTTCTACGGCGACGCACCGGCCGCCGCCGACTTCGAACGCTGGCTCGATGCGGTATTCGAGGTCGCCACGCCGGAAGCGGACTTCCACCGCTATATCGGGAACCGGCAGAGTCGGATGTTGCACATCCGCGGCGCCAACCATCTGCCGCCAGCCACCGAGCGCGAGTCGTTCCACCAAACGGGTGATGCGGCCGCGGCCGGCTATGGCCGCTGCGGTGTTTGTTTCGTGCCGACCCCCGACGTGTCGGACTACGACACGGAACGCTCGCTGGCGATGCTGGGGCTGCAACAGGTGCGGGCCACCTACTACCCCTACGTCGATGCCGGACGCCAGGCGGACATCGAGCGCGTCGGAAGGCATGTGCTCGACGAGTGGCCGGTGCCGCTCAAGGGGTACGCCTATCGGTTTCAGGTCGTCGATTCCGATGACATCAACGCCTTCGCCGTTCCCACCGGATACATCTTCATGACCCGCGGTTTGCTGGAATCGCTCGAAACGGAGCAGGAACTGGCGGCCATCCTTGCGCACGAGATTGCGCATGTCGAAAGCCGCCACAGCTTTCGCGCCTGGCGGAACGCCCAGCGCGCGTCGACGATATTCGGCATTGCCGCGGCGCTCGCCGGGGGCACCGACAATGCGATCGACGACGTCATTGCCTCGATGACCGCCTTCAGCGCGCAATTGTTCATGGCCGGTCATGGGCGTGACCGCGAGCGCGAATCTGACCTGTTCGCCAGTTTCTATCTCAACGATCAGGATGTCGGCGACGGACCGCTTCTGAACGCGTTCAGGAAGCTCCAGTTCGCCAGGGACGCCTACAATCCGTTCGGCGACGGCGGCGGTGGCCTGTTCGCCACGCACCCGCACATCGAGGAACGTCTGGACAAGGCCAGTGCAACCGTGACAGCCGCCTTTCCCAATGACGCGGTGTTCCACGGCGTGCGGGACAACGGCGCGCTGGTGGCGACGCTGCGTTTCGACGTGCAGCGGTTGTATCGCAATGAACTCGATGTCGTGGCGACGTTGTCGACGACCGCCGAGCTGGGCGATGACGATGACGTGAACACACTCAACGTCCGGGTCGGCGGGCAACGGCTGCAACTGCGCGAACGGACCGCGGAGAAGATCTACCCGAGTGACGAAGTCTCGGCGGTGTTCGGCAACGATCGGGCCAGCGGACTCATCGAGGACCGCATCGAGGCAGTGGAACTGGACTTGCGCAACGTCGACCGCTGGGAACGCGCCACACCGTAGGGTGGACGCGGCATGCCTGCGTACGCGCCGCGTGCGGGTCCCCTCAGAGCACCGTCCGCATCCAGGCGGTGGCGAGGCTGTCCGCGTACTCGTTCCAGCGGTGGCCCGAGTGGGCGGCAATCCAGCGCAGCGTGCATGTCGGGTGGGCGCGGTAGAGGGCCAGAAGCTCCTGCACGAAATCCAGGTTCTTGATCGGGCCGGACTTTCGCTTCCAACCCTTGCGCTCCCAGCCCGGCGCCCACTTCGTGATCGTGTCCACACACAGACGACTGTCGGTGAGGACATCGACGGCGGCGTCCACAGGCAGCATACGGAACGCCTCGATCAGGGCTCGCAGTTCCATGCGGTTGTTCGTCGTGTGGGGATCGTGGCCGTGTGTCTGCGACACGATCGCGCCGTTGTCGACCCACACCACACCCCAGCCGCCCGGCCCCGGGTTGGGCGTGGCGCTGCCGTCGGTGAACACACCTGTGCGGGGTCCGCCGTCGTACTTCGAGAGCACCTTGGCGAGGGTCAGGTGTTCCTCGCGCGCGGCACTGGCGCGATCGGCTCCGCCGCGCACGGCGGCTGGCGCCCTGGCCGGTTTCTTCGGCGAATGCGCTCGGCAGTACTTCGGTTGCCAGCCGGGATACCTGTCGAGCGCCGCCTGAGGGATCTCGAACGTCTCGTGGCACACGTGGCAGCGAAAACCGGGCACGCTTCAGGATACGACAGGAGGATTCGAATCTGCGTCCGCCGCTGGAACGGCGATGCCGGCGCGCGTGGCTACCACTGCAGGGTGCGATGCTCCGACGCCTTGCCGCCCCGGGCAATCAGGACGTCGGACGGGGTCGTCACGTGCACGACGTAGTCGAAGACTCCGGCGCCAATCTCGACTCCCGGGACCGGTTCGCCAGGCGCCAGAGTCTTGACGAGCCGCACGAACCGTTCACCCAGCTCGCGTGCGGTGGTCGGGCTGGTCTCGGGCGCCACCACGAGTGACAGGACAACGGTTCGGCCGCGGTGCTGGTCGATGCCGGCGTCCAGCACGGTGTCGTCGGCGGTCATGCCGTGCGTGGCGAGCGTTTCCTCGCTGGCGGTGAGCAGCGGGCGGGCCAGCGTGACTCCCTGGCGGTCTCCGAACAGCCATCCGCCGATCTTCCTGACCGCAGCCGGCACGAAGGCGATCGCGGCGGCCGACACGGCTGACGCGGTCGCGATGCCGAGCACGTCGGAGTTTCCTACCTCGCTCAGATTCCGCGGCGTCATCGCCGCCATCATGTCCCAGTGGCCCGGCATCGCGCCCGGCACCGGCGGACCGATGCGGCTGAAGCGGTCGACACCGCCCACCAGAACGGGACCGAACGGCAGTTCGATGCGCGGCCGTTCGTCCGGCAGCAGGACCTCTTCGCGAAAGCTCAGACCGGCGTTCTGTACTGGACCCTGCCGGTCGAGCGTGAGCGCGCGTCTGATTCGCGCCAGCGACTCGGGTGAGGGGGGCGGCGCCTGCACATCGTCCCGGGATTCGCCGGGGGACTGGCTATCGGGGGACTGGGTGCCCGGGACCCGGGCGCCGGGGGGTTGCGCCGCCGCCGGCATTCCCGGCACGGCGAGCAGCAGAACGACGCAGAACGACGCAATCATGGTGTAGATTTGATGATACATCCCGCCGGCGGCGCGGCGGATCGATTTCTCCGACAAGCACGGGAGGATCAATGACGTTCGTTGCCGAACTCGAACCGGCTGCCGTGTGGCGGCATTTCGACACCATACTCACGATTCCGCGGGCCTCGAAAGACGAGGAGCGCATGCGCAGCCACGTGATTGCGGTCGCCGACCGGCACCGGTTGCCCCATCAGATCGATGCGTCCGGAAACGTCGTGGTCCGTAAACCGGCGACCCCGGGCTGCGAGGGCGCCGCTATCACCATCCTGCAATCGCACCTGGACATGGTGCAGGAAAAGAACGCCGAAATGGAGTTCGACTTCGCCACCGACGCCATCGTTCCGCGCAGGGCCGGCGACTATCTCATGGCGACCGGTACCACCCTGGGGTCGGACAACGGCATCGGGGTGGCGACGATGCTGGCGCTCATGGGACCCACGCCGTTCGCCCACGGGCCGCTGGAGCTGCTGTTCACGATTGACGAAGAGACCGGCTTGACCGGTGCGGCACGGCTCGATGCCGGTCTGTTGCGGGGGCGCCAGTTGATTAATCTCGATTCCGAGGAGGACGGCATCGTGTACGTCGGCTGCGCCGGCGGCGGGGACACGCAGGTGACCGTCGCGCTGCGCACCGAGCCGCCCGCCGGCAGCGCGCTGTCGCTTGCGCTGACCGGACTCAAGGGCGGGCACTCGGGGTGCGACATCCACCTGCAGCGGGGTAATGCGGTCCAACTGTTGGGTCGTGTGTTGTGGGCGTCGTATGGGACTGCGGGTTTCCGTCTGGCCGCATTCGCCGGCGGCAGCGCGCACAACGCGATTCCACGCGAGGCGTTCGCGACCGTGGTGGTGACGGACGACGATCGCCGTGCCCTGATGTCGTCGGTCGACCAGGAGCTGGCCGCGGTGAAGGCCGAGTACACGCCGGTCGATCCCGGTCTGGATCTGACCATCGCGGATGCGGCGACCCCGGAGGCGGTCTGGGATCAGGCCACCACGGAACGGGTGCTGAGTCTGATCAACGCGTTGCCGCACGGGGTTGGCGCGATGAGCTACGACATTCCGGAGCTCGTGGAGACCAGCGTGAATCTGGCGACCGTCGTCGAGGAGGATGGCGCAGTGCGGGTGGGATTGAGCAGCCGCTCGTCCATCGATTCCGCCCTGGAGGCGATGCGGCGGCGCGTGCGTGCGGTCGGGCTGCTCGCCGGGGCGGCGGTCGAGGAGGATGCGGCGTATCCCGGCTGGAAGCCGGACCTGGGGTCCCGGTTGCTGGACGTGGTGAAAGCGGTACACCGGCGGGAGCTGGGCGCCGAACCGGAGGTCAAGGCAATACACGCCGGTCTGGAGTGCGGCATCCTGGGGAAGAAGATTCCCGGCATCGACATGATCTCGTTCGGTCCGCAGATCGAATGTCCCCACTCGCCGGATGAGCGCGTGCACATCGCCTCGGTCGGACGGTTCTATGCCTTGGTCGCGGCCACGCTCACCGAGTTGAGTTGATCTGGCGAACAGTGTGGATCGGCCAGGCCCGAGGTGCTACGCTAGCCGCAATATTCTGGCTTCGGCGCCGCGATTCGCGGTCGTGTGAGGCCGGCCCCGCATTCGGGAGGTGAGTGTGAAGCGAGCCGTCACCGTTCTGGTGTTTCCGGCGCTGGTGTTCGTTGCGGCGGGCGGTTCGTCAGCCGCGGCCAACGAGGATGGGACGCCGACGTTCACTCGGGACGTGCTGCCGGTGCTGCAGCGGTCGTGCCAGCAGTGCCACCGTCCCGGGACGGCGGCGCCGATGTCCCTGTTGACCTACGAACAGGCGCGTCCGTGGGCGCGCGCGATCAAGGACCGCGTGGTCGCGCGGCAGATGCCGCCCTGGCATCTCGACCGGTCGATCGGCACGTATCTCGACGATCCGTCACTGAGCGATGAGGAGATCGCAACCATCGCCGGGTGGGTGGATGCCGGCGCCCCGCGGGGCAACCCCGAGGACGCCCCGCCGCCGCTCGATCTGGCGGCGCTCGACGAGTGGGTCTGGGGCCAGCCCGACATGATCGTGTCGATGAAGACGGGTTTCTCGATTCCGGCCGAGGGCGCCGACATGTTCCCCTCGGAAATCGTCGACTCCGGACTTACCGAGGACCGCTACATGAAGTGGGTGCAGCTCATCACCACGGCGAACTGCTGTGTGCACCATGAGCATGTGTATGCCTTCACGGAGCCGAACCCGGACGAGGACGACGATGTCGACACGGTGCATGTCACCGAATACGTGATGGGGAACAATGGCGACCTCTTTCCCGAGGGAACCGGGAAGTTGCTGCACGCCGGGTCGAAGTTCCGGTTCGCGCCGCACTATCACCCCTGGGGCGAAGAGGTTCACGACATCTCGCGGGTCGGCATCAAGTTCTATCCGCGCGGCGTGACTCCGGAACTCGAGGTTACGTCACACCGGATCCGGACCGGTATCGGCGACGACTGGATGCTGAATCGTGAGAAGGTGGAGGATCTGCTGCTCAAGCAGGGAGTTGACCTGCCGCTGGATGGCGAGACACCGCTCGAGCCGTTCCTGAACGAGGCCAACGTCAACAGTCTGGCGCAATTGAGCATTCCGCCCAACACCGTGGCGCGATCCGAACGGTTTCTGCGGCTCGAGCAGCCGGCGATCGTCATCAACTTCCAGCCGCACATGCACTTCCGCGGCAGTCGGATGCTGCTCGAAGCGATTCATGCCGACGGACGGCGCCAGGTGTTGACGGACGTGCCGCGCTACGAGCAGGTCTGGCAACTCACCTACACGTACGAGGAACCACACCTGTTTCCCGCCGGTACGATCCTGCATTCGGTCGCCTGGCACGACAATACCAGCGCCAACAAGCACAATCCCGACCCGTCGGCCTGGATCGGCTGGGGCAGCCGCACCATGGACGACATGGGCAATGCCTGGACCGACATCGCCTTCATGACCGAGGAACAGTACGAGGCGCGGCTGAAGGAGAAGATGGACCGTCTGGCCAACCCCGAACGGGCCCGGACCAACAACGAGTAGTCCCGCAGCGCAGACTCCTAGGGTTGACCGATCACCACGGTCACCGAGGCGCTACGCTCGAACACGCTGTCGCTGCCGGTCAGTTCGACGGTGTAGGTGCCGGGGGCGCTGAAGAAGGCGAGTGTCCGGGCCGCGTCCTGGTCGTCGAACGTGACGGCGCCTGGTCCGCTGGTCTGGCGCCATGATGCCGTCACCGCCGTATCGCGCGGCAGGCCCTCATCCCGTACGCTCCCGAACAGCTTCACTCCGTTCCCGACCGTGCCGGTCAGTTCGGCCAAGCCGAGCACCCGGACGATGGGAGAGCGATTGAGACAGACGTCGCGCGGCGCGGTCGCGGGGTCGACGTCCCGCCGCGCCCGCCGTTCGCTGGCCGCATCCAGCTCCCAGTTGTACTGCAGCATCGAGTCGCTGGTGAGATAGCTCTCGCCGCCATGGGCGAGGTGCCAGCGCAAGACGCCGTCGAAGTCGCCATCGACCACCATGACGCACTGGAAGCGGTGGTGCCCCGGCAGGAACGTGACGCTCTGTCCGCGGTCCGGAGCTCCGGTCAGAAACCGGTTGTCAGGACCGGGCGGCACGGTGACCGTCGTCCGGTTGTGGTTGAAATACGCGAACGTCAGCAGCAGCGATCCGTCCTCGTTCCGGACAAACCCGTCATAGGCGGGAAACAGGGAAGTGGTGGTCTGTCCCGCGTCGAGGCGCACCAGCATCGCGGGGGCCGCGACGGCGGCCAAGGCCAGTCCGGTTGCCAGGATCCTCGAGAACGATCGACTCATGCGTTCAGGCTCCGAGAGTGACCGGAATTATAGCGTTTCCAATTCCTCGGCGGCAGTCTGCCGGCTGCTGTCCGAGGGCTCCGCCGGACAGGGTTGCCAGCCGAGCCGCGCCAGCCGCTCGATCGCGGCGGTGCGCTCCGGGTGGTGGATCGCGACGACGGCGATATCTCCCGGGCGCCGGGTGTGACCGGCCCGGAATGGCGCTGGTCGCTTCCCGCGCCGGGCAGTGGTGAGCATGACGTACAGCTCCTGTGTACTGTCGTCCGCGGTTCCCGCCGCGGGTGCGTCGTCCGTGGGCAGCGACCCGCTTGTCCCTGGCGCGGCATGAGGTCGATATTCGAACGATTCAACGTCGACGTCGCCGTGACGCCAGCGCACGTCCCATCGAGGCTGATCGTGAGGACCGTCGAACAGGACCTCGAGTCCGGCGCGGCGCATCAGACGCTGGGCGTGTGGGTCATCAGACGAGTCGAGCGCGACGTAGCCGTGGCTGACCCCGTAGTCTTCGCGGGCCTCGCGCGCGAACAGGCTGTTGACATGCTCGTTGAAGGTAAGGCCGACCACCGCGCCGACCAACTCCATGCGGGCGCGTTGCAGTGTTCGTTCGTCGATCGGATCGCCGAATACCACGGTGTGCCCTGCCTGCTGGGCGGCATGTGAGCGTTTCGGATCCGGTTCGATGAACAGGACAGGCACTCCACCGGCGCGGAGGGCGTCGGCCAGCGGGAACCCGAGCCCCTGAGCACCGAAGATGGCGACCCGGTTGCGCTCTGGCAGGCGTAGTCCGAGCACCCAGGCGAGGGGATAGGCGATTGCGGCGGACAGCACCACCGTGCCGGCGATGGTCGAGAACACGAGCGCCCTGAGCTGCGCGCCGCCTGGCACCCCGTGAGCATCGAGCGTCGCCGCCGTGATCGAGGCGATCGCCGCCGCGACGATACCGCGCGGGGCAACCGCACCGATGAAGATCCGTTCCGGCGGGGTCAGCTTCAGACCACGCGTTGCCAGCCAGACGCCCAACGGCCTGACGACCAGAATCAATCCCCCTACCACCGCCAGGCCGCCGGTACCGAGTGCCGCGATGTCGTCCAGCGCGACATCGGCCGACAGCAGTACGAAGAGCATGCCGACAAGCAGCACGGTGAATTGATCCTTGAACTCGCGCAGTTCTCGACCGAACCGGGTGTCGAGGTTGCCGACCATCACACCGGCGACGGTCACGGCTACCAGCCCGCTTGGCTCCGCAACGGCGTCGCACAGCTCAAAGAGCAGCACCACGCTGGCCAGCGTGACGATATTCTCGTAGTGATGCGCGATGAGCAGCCGATAGCGCAATGCGACGGCAATCAGGGCTCCGGCCACGAGCCCGGCGACCACGCCGAACCCGACGCTGACCATCACGTTGGCCGTTTCCGACGCCAGCGTGGTGATGCGGGGGGCCGTCACCAGATGCAACAGGAACCCGGCGAGGAGAGCGCCGATCGGGTCGATGAGCACGCCCTCGGCTTCGAGAATGGTCTTCACACGCGGGCGCAGCCGCATCGTGCGCAGCAGCGGCTGAATAACGGTCGGTCCGGTGACGACGACAAGGGCGCCGAATAGAATCGCCAGATCCCAGCGCCAGCCAAGCAGGAGGCCGGCGAGCGCGGCGGCACCCACCAGAGTGATCAGCGCGCCCTGCGTGATCAGGTGGCGGATGACCGCCTCCTGTCGCTTGAGTCGTGACCACTGGAGGTTGAGCCCGCCCTCGAACAGGATGACCGCGACCCCGAAGTCGACGATTCCGAACAGACCGTCGCCGAGTGCCTGCGGTTGAACCCAATTCAGGAATTCGGGACCGAACAGCGCCCCGCAGGCGAGGAGCAGCACGATGCCCGGCAGACGAAGCAGGCGCGAGACCGACTGGGCGAGGACGCCCAGGGCCAGTGCAAGCGCGACGGTCAGCTCCGGGCGGGCGAATGCATCCATGACCGTGGTGCGGTTGAAGAGTTGCCCGATCGGTCCCGCCTTTGTACAGTGAGACAGTGGAATCCGATCACGACAGGTAGGAGCCAATCCTGACTGATCCTGCCGGACGAGACCACTCCATCATGCGGGGGCGGCGGATCCGTCCCGGAACTGCATTCATACGGAGGAGCACACGCGATGTCAGCCCATCTCGCCATGCGGTCGGGTAACCCGACGCTCACCGCAGACATCTTCACACGAGTGCCGCCGATCGCGGGGCACGATTCGATGACCATCGGCGGCACCGTCAACAAGACTGCGCTGTCGCTGGTGGTGCTGTTCGTTGCCGCCATGTACGTCTGGAGTCGGGGCGCGCAGGGCGAACTGCCGATGGTCTGGGTCTGGGGCGGGTTCATCGCGGGCTTCATCGTGGCGATCGCGACCTCGTTCAAGCCGGTGTGGGCGCCCTATACGACCCCGGTGTACGCCGCGCTGGAGGGGCTGGCGCTGGGTGGCATCTCCTACCTGTTCGAGCAGTCGTACCCCGGCATCGTCGCCCAGGCCGTTTTCCTGACGTTCGGGACGCTGGGGGCCCTGCTGTTCGCTTATCGCAGCGGGATCATCCGGGCCACCGAGAACTTCAAGCTCGGCGTCTTCGCCGCTACCGGCGGGATTGGTCTGGTCTACCTGCTCAGCTTCGTGCTCGGCTTTTTCGGCATGAGCGTGCCGCTCATTCACTCGGGCGGCACCTTCGGCATTCTCTTCAGTCTGTTCGTGGTGGTCATCGCGGCACTCAATCTCGTGCTCGACTTCGACTTCATCGAGGAGGGAGCGGAAAGCGGCGCACCGAAGTACATGGAATGGTACGGCGCGTTCGGCCTGCTGGTGACCCTGGTGTGGCTGTATCTGGAGATCCTGCGCCTGCTGATGAAGCTGCAAAGCCGGGATTGAGTGAGGCCGGTAGTCGATCCGCCACCGGCTCAGCGGATGGGCGAGATCGGCGTCGGCGGCGACGGCGTCGCCAGATCGCCGTCACAGTCATCGCAGCCGTGACAGGAGGCTTTGGCCTCCGGCGTCGCGGCGCCGACCAGATTGCGCAGATGCCGGTAGAGCGACACCACCGCCAGCCCGACGATGATCGCGGCGATCGGTTCTTGCCATGTCATTTCAGTAGCTCCTGGTGAACGTTGTGACACCGCGCGAATACGGCGGGGCTATTGTCGCAAACTCCTAGACTCCCCACCCGATGGCGGATCCGACCTGGTACACCGCCAGCGAGGCGGAATAGGCCAGCACCGACATGTAGCCGAACATGAAGATCGGCCAGCCCCACCCGCCAGCTTCTTTCCGTACGACCACGATCGTGCTCATGCACTGACAGGCCAGCACGAAGAACACCATCAGAGAGATGCCAGTCAACGGGGTCATCAGCGGTGATCCATCGGCGTGGGTCGCGGTCTGCAGCGACGCACGGAGGCTGACGCTTTCCTCGTCGGCTTCTTCGATGCCGAACACGATACCGAGGGTTGACACGAACACCTCGCGCGCGGCGAACGCCCCCAGAATGCCCACGCCTATCCGCCAGTCGAACCCGAGTGGTTCGAGCACCGGCTCGATGAGCCGGCCGACGCGGCCGCCGACGCTGTAACGCAACTGTTCGGCCGCCAACTGCCCGTCGAGTCCGGCGAGCGCGTCTGCCTGGTCGGCCACCGCTGTCGCGGACAGGATCTGAGCCCGCGCCTCATCGTGCCGCGCATCGAGCTCACCGCTCCGCGGAAATGACAGCAGCGCCCACAGGATGATGGTCATCGTGAGGATGATCGTGCCCGCGTCCCGCAGGAACTTGCGCACCCGCCGCCAGGTGATCAGCAGGACGCTGCCCCAGACCGGCACGCGGTAGGGAGGCAGCTCGAGCAGCAGCGGCAGGCGTGGACCGGCGAGCACCGTCCGGCGCAAGACCGCGGCCGCACCGAGTGTGGCCACCACCGACAGCGCGTACATCGAGAACAGCACTACCGCACCGACGCTGAGAATGCCGAGCACCCGCGGGTCTCCGGCGAAGATCACCGCGGTCACCAGGGCGTAGACCGGCAGTCTGGCGCTGCATGAGATCATCGGCAGGGTCAGCATCGTAATCAGCCGATCGCGCCGGCCTTCGATGGTCCGGGTTGCCATGACCGCCGGAATGGCGCAGGCGAACCCGGACAGCATCGGGACGAATGCCTTGCCGTGGAGGCCTACCCGACCCATGAGGCGATCGATGAGGAAGGCGACCCGGGCCAGATAGCCCAGGTCCTCCAGTAGCGCGATGAAGAAGAACAGCATCGCGATCTGGGGGACGAACACGACGACGTTGCCGACGCCGGCGATGACACCGTCGATCAGCAGGTCATTCAACACACCGGAGGGCACCACCGCGGCGACCACGGTCTGCAAGCTGCCCGTCGCAGACTCGATGGCGCCGATGAACGGCTCTGACCAGGTGAACAGCGCCTCGAACAGGAACGCCATCACCAACGCGAACACCATCAATCCCCAGACCCGGTGGGTCAGGACGCCGTCGAGGCGATTCGTCCAGTGCCGCGTGTCGTCGCCGGTCCGCGTGCGTATGTCGGACGCCACCATTTCGATCCAGCGGTAGCGGGCGCCGATGAGTTCGTGGTCCAGATTGCGTTGCGCCTCCAGCGCGTTCCGGTGAATCGTCCGGACGGTCTGGCGGACGCTGTCAGGGAGACCGGTCGTCTGGTCCTCGGTCGTGTCGAGCGAGAGCAGCGACCACAGAGCCCACGAGCGCCGTACTGCCGGGGTCTGGCCGAAGCTGGCGTCGTTCAATGCCTCGCTGACGATGCCCGCATCGGTCTCCACCTGCGCCGGCAGCCCGATCCCGGCGGACTCGGTGCGGCGCGCCAGCGTGACGGTCGAGTCGATGGCACGGCGGAGTTCGTCGAGACCCTGTCCATGCGAGGCAACGGTCGGCACGACGGTCGCGCCGAGCCAGTCGCTCAAACGGGCGGCATCGAAGTCGGCGCCGCCGGCGCTGGCCTCGTCGATCATGTTGAGGGCCACGATGACCGGTACGCCGGTTTCCGCGATCTGCAGTACCAGGTAGAGGCTGCGTTCGATCGCGCCGGCGTCGACCACCACCAGAACCGCATCCGGGGCCGATCCCCGGCGCCCGAGCACCTCGTCGACGGCGACCTGCTCGTCGAGGGAGTTCGCGCTGAGTGAGTACGTGCCCGGCAGGTCGACGATCTCGGCTGGTGATCCGGACGGCAGGGCAATCCGGCGCGAGGACCGCGTGACGGTGACCCCGGGATAATTGCTGACCTGGGCGCGCGCGCCTGTCAGCGCATTGAAGATGGTGGTCTTGCCCGAATTGGCGTTACCCGCCACCATGACGGTCGGTACGCGGTCCGGCGAGGGGTGCTGAAGCCGGTCATGAGCGGCAAAGCGAAACGGCGTGCCGGTATCTGACGCGTCGACCAGATCGACACGACCTTCCGGCGCCAACCGGATCTGTGCCGCATCAGCCAGGCGCAGCGACAGCAGATAGCCGCGCAGCCGGATCTCCAGCGGGTCGCCCAGCGGGGCTCGCCGGACGGTCTCGATAGGGGTGCCCGGCAGCAGCCCCATTTCCATGAGACGGCGCGCCACGGGGCGGTCGCAGTCCACCCGGTGGACGACCCCCGTGGCGCCAATGGGAAGCTGATCGAGGGTGTGGAGGCCCTGGTGCACGGAGAGATTCGGCTCCTCGCATCGGTGGAGAGGCCACCCACCGAGCGGATCGAAAAAGTGAGATTGAGTCTCAGTATCTGGTGCTCACTCTATATCGGATCATTTTGGCCAGTCAATCTCAATCGTGGTCAAGGCGGCCATGACCCATGATCAATGCGCGGCACACCGGGTCCCGTGCGCGGCCGTTGGCGCGCTGTCCACTCGCGGTGTGGGACAATGGACTGTCGGCGGTCCACTGTTATCGATGAGCGGCAAGGAGTTGCATCAATGAACAACGCGCGCGTTTCCGTCCCCACCTCTCGCAACGAACCGGTTCTGAACTACGCTCCCGGGTCGCCGGAGAAGGCCACCCTCAAGACGCAACTCGACATCTTCGCCGGCGAGACGACCGAGATTCCGCTGATTATCGGCGGGCGCGAGGTCAGGACCGGGGACCTCGGCAACTGCATCCTTCCACACGACCACCAGAAACGGGTGGCGACGTATCACCGCGGCAACGCCGACACCGTGAACGAGGCGATCGCGGCGGCGGACGAGGCGCGGGCCGACTGGAGCGCGATGCCGTGGGAATCGCGCGCGGCGATCTTCCTCAAGGCGGCTGAACTGCTCGCGGGGCGGTATCGTCCGATCGTCAACGCCGCCACGATGTTGAACCAGAGCAAGACCGCGTTTCAGGCGGAGATCGACGCCGCCTGCGAGTTGATCGACTTCTGGCGGTTGAACGTGTCCTATCTGCCGGACATCTACGCGCAACAGCCGGAAAGCGCGCCCGGCATCTGGAACTACGTCGAATATCGCGCCCTCGAGGGGTTCATATTCGCGGTGACCCCGTTCAATTTCACGTCGATTGCCGGGAATTTGCCGACCAGCCCCGCGTTGATGGGGAACACCGTGGTCTGGAAGCCGGCGTCCACGGCCGTCTTCTCGGCGTACTGGCTGATGAAGCTGCTCGAAGACGCCGGACTGCCGCCGGGGGTCATCAACCTCGTGCCTGGCAGTGGGGGACAGATCGGCGCACCCGCGATGGCGCATCCGCACCTCGGCGGTGTCCACTTCACCGGCAGTACCGAGGTATTTCAAGGCATGTGGCGCACGGTCGGCGCCAATATCGCCGGCTACAAGAGTTATCCCAGGATTGTGGGGGAGACGGGCGGCAAGGATTTCGTGTTTGCGCATGCCTCCGCCGACCCGGACGAGTTGGCGGCGAACCTGATTCGCGGTGCGTTCGAGTATCAGGGGCAGAAGTGCAGCGCCGCAAGCCGCGCGTACATTCCAGAGAGCCTCTGGAACCGCTGCCGCGACCGGCTGGTGGATGAGGTCGGCGCGATCGCCTACGGCGACGTCACCGACTTCACCAACTTCATGGGCGCCGTTATCGACCAGCCCTCGTTCGACAAACTGCAGGGTTACATCGAGCGGGCGCGGGCGGACAGCGATGCCGATGTGATCTGCGGCGGCGTCTGTGACGACAGTACGGGGTACTTCATCTCGCCGACGATCATCCAGGCCCACGACCCGCACTACGCCACCATGGAGACCGAGCTGTTCGGTCCGGTGTTGACGGTGTATGTCTACAAGGATCGCGAGTACGAGCAGACGCTCGAGTTGTGCGATCGGACATCGCCGTACGCGTTGACCGGCGCCATCTTCGCCACCGACCGCGCGGCGATCAACGCCGCGTCGAATACGTTGCGCCACGCGGCCGGCAACTTCTACATCAACGACAAGCCGACCGGCGCCGTCGTCGGCCAGCAGCCGTTCGGCGGCTCGCGGGCGTCCGGCACGAACGACAAGGCGGGCAGTTCGTTGAATCTGTTGCGCTGGATCAGCACCCGCACCACCAAAGAGACGTTCACGCCGGCCCGTGACTATCGCTATCCGCACTTGCAAGAGCGATAGTCGGGTTTCGCGTGACTATCGCTAATCGCACACGCAAGAGCGATAGTCGGGTTTCGCGTGACTATCGCTGATCGCACACGCAAGAGCGATAGTCGATTTGAGACCCGACCGTCATCATTCGGGTCCCGCGTGACTATCGCTGATCGCACACGCAAGAGCGATAGTCGGGTCTCGCGTGACTATCGCTATCCGTACATGTCAAGAGCGATAGTGGATCGCGCTTGCCGTGCGACGCCGGAATGTTCCGCGGGCTGCCAGCCCGTGAGTTGGACAGGATCTGTCATGACCGTGTCTGTTTCGCGTCTCTATTGTCCCCTGCTTGTGGCGGTTCTCGTGGTCGCGGGGTTCGCTGCACCCGCCGGCGCGCAGATCAAGCTGGTGGGCAGCACGCCCGTCGACGGCGCCGCGCTCGACGGCCCGGTCCGGACGGTGCGGGTCTGGTTCGATGAAGCCCCCGACGTGTCGAAGAGCTCCCTCACGATTGCGGGACCCGCCAATCGGGCCAGGGTCGAAGTGCTGCACACCATGGGGGACAACGATCTGATGGGCCGTCTGACCGGTCCGATGCCGGACGGCGAATGGACGATGACCTGGACAACGGTCGGCACGGACGGCACCGAGCAGACCGGAACCATCACCTTCGCTGTTCAGCGCAACCGGTGATCTGGACGGGCGGCCAACGCCGCTAGCCCGACTTCCGCTATTCGGCACCTCAGAAGCTCTAACTTATTGATTTCAAAGAGTCGATCACCCAAAGGTCGGCACTACACGACGCTGCGCGGAGGGCGTGGTGGGACGTGGTGTCAGGTCGTGAGGCGTGGCGCGGGCTGTGTCGGCAGTTGCAGCTGGAGTTGGTGCAGCAGCAGGTCGTGCTCCGCATTCGGCCGGGTATGGCGCGGCAGGACGAGCTGCCGGCCATCGGTCGTCGGCAGATGCACATCGACCATCTGGAGGGTGGCGAACGTCTCCAGGATGGCGCGCGGGGTCAGGCCGGGGGCGTGCGGCCGGGCCAAGTTCTTCAGGGTGGCGTGCAGGCAATAGGCGATGAACGAGACGAAGAGGTGCGCCTCGATGCGGGCTTCGCGCTGATGGAAGACCGGACGGATCGCGAGGTCGTGCTTGAGCTCCTTGAAGGCCTGTTCGATCTCGGTGAGCTGCATGTAGTACTGCCAGAGCGTCGCGGGGTCTTCGTCGGTCAGGTTCGAGCGCAACAGGTAGCGGCCCTCCCGCCGGCGGGCCTGGCGGAGCCGGTCCCGCCGCAGGCGGACGGTGAAGGTCTCCGGGGTGACCGCCTCGCCGGGGGCGGGCACGCCGATGTCGACCAACGCCCAGGCCCGGCCGGCGGCCTGTTTGGCGGCACCGAGCTTGAGCAGCAACTGATCCCGGCTGTTGGCTTGCTGCTGTAACTCGCCGAGCCGTTGCCACAGGGTCTTCAACCGCCGCCGGCGCATGCCGCGTTCCTTCAGCCGCCGCTGGTCACTCCGGACCAGAATGTAGAGTTCTCCCTCCTCGGCGAGGAGCTTGACCGTGACCGACGGCCGCACCGCCTGCCAGGGCTGCGCCAGGAACGCCTGCTCCAGCCGCGTCAGGCGGCCCTTGGGGGTGCCCACCAGGTAGCGCACGGGCGCGTCACCCGCGCGCATGGCCGCCAAGGTGGCTTCGGTGGGGATGCCGCGGTCCATGATCCAGACCCGCTGGGAGCGGCCGTATTGCTGTTCGATCTGTTCCAGGAAGCCGGCCAGCGTGGTCTGATCCGTCGTGTTGCCCGGCATCACCTCGTAGGCCAGCGGGAAGCCGTCCGGCGTCACGATCAGCGCGATCACCACCTGCACGCAATCCGACCGCTTGTCCCGGCTGTAGCCGAATCGGCGCTTGCCGTCGAAGGGCGGGTCGCTCTCAAAGTAGGTACTGGTCAGGTCGTACAGCAGCACATCGAAGCGGGCATCGAACAGCGTGGTCCACCGCGCCCGCAGAAACGAGAAGAACGCCCGCTTGTGCGCGACCAGCTTGTCCAGGCAGCGGTACAGCGTGTCGCTGGGAATGACCCGGTCGGTCCCCAGCAGATCGCGCAGGGCGCTATGGTGGTACCAGTGCCGGTGCAGCCGCCAGTCGCTCCCCGGATCGATGAGCCGGTAGCAGACTTGCACCTTCAACACGTCCAGCCACCGCGTCCCTTTCCGACTCGGCGGCAAGCGCGGCCCCCAGAACCGGTCCAACTCCAGCCGATCCCACACGGTCAGCGCCAGCCAGCACGCGCCCCATTGGCGGGGGTCGCGCACCTGCACGTCCGTGACCCGGATCTGCACCACCTCACAGTCCAGCACCGGCGCCGCACGGTCCGCGGGAAACAGCGCCAACTGCCGCGCGCCCGCCGTCTCGTCCAGCACTGCAATCGAGCGGCACCACGCCGCGCGCTGACTGTCGTTGATCTCCCCGAGATAGAGCACCTGGCGCTGCACGACCCGGCCCCCGCGGACGCGCACGTTCTCCACCACGCTCCAGTAGCGGTGCTCCTTGCCGTCCTTGCGGCGCATCTTGCAGCGCACGAACATGCGTAGATCGTCCGTGTATGCGACCCGTCAATCAAGGGGGTAGGTCGGCACTACACAGAGATCCGGCAGGCCACGAACGCGGAACCCCCCGGTTTTGTTGGCACACCGGGTCGGGCGAGGCGGGAACACCCCTGAAATTAGTCGGAAATCACGCCGAATAGCGGAAGTCGGGCTAGCCCAAGTTTACCAAGTTGACCGGCCATTTTGCCGATTTTGGCTGTATTTCGGGATTGCCATGTCTGTAAGTTGTTGATTCTAAAGGAACGGGGTTTGACGGTACGCGATGTAGTGCCATAATAGTATATAATGGGTTGACTCCGGCCGCCGCGCCCGCTATCGTGGGTAGCGTGTTCATTCGGCGCACCCAAACCCGGCGGACCCAGGACGGAAAACCCTACTTCTCCCATCGCCTCGTGCACTCCGAGCGCGTCGGAAACACCGTCCGGCAGCGCACCCTGCTCAATCTCGGGCGCCACTTCGACATCCCCCAGGCCCAATGGCCGCCGTTGTGCGCTCGCATCGACGACATCTTGACCGGCCAGGCGCCCCTGCTCGCCGATGGCCCGCCCGCCGTCGAGCACGAAGCCCAGCGCATCGCCGCGCAATTGCTCGCTCGCGGCGCACCGCGGGACGGGACGGCCGCCGAACCGACCGACGTGCAACGGGTCGATGTCGACTCGCTGCGTCTGGTCCGTCCCCGCAGCGTCGGGGTCGAGCAACTCGGCCTGTGGGCGCTGGAGCAATTGGGCCTGCCGGCCCTGCTCGCCGAGTTGGGCGTCAACGGCGCCCTGCGCGCGGCGGCGGCCGGCGTCATCGTCGGGCGTCTCGCCCAGCCCGCCTCGGAGCGCGCGACGCACCGCTGGCTGCAAGCGCGCAGCGGCCTCGGCGAGTTGCTCGGCGTCGACTTCGAGACCGTCGGCGCGATGCAGCTCTACCGCGCCTCGGACGCGCTGGTGAAGCATCGCGAGGCGATCGAGGCGCATCTGTTCGACCGCGCGATGGGGCTGTTCGACCGCCAGCCGACGGTGACCCTCTACGACCTGACCAACACCTACTTCGAGGGCGAGGCGAGCGAGCAGCCCCAGGCGCAGCGCGGGCACTCGAAGGAGAAGCGCAGCGACTGTCCGCTGCTGACCCTGGGCCTGATGCTCGACGCCAGCGGCTTCGTGCGCCGCTCCAAGGTCTTCGCCGGCAACGTCCGCGAACAGCGCACGCTGGCCGACATGCTCGAGGCGCTGGAGGCGCCACCCGGCGCCCTCGTGGTCATGGACCGCGGCGTCGCCACCGAGGCCTGCGTGCAGTGGTTGCGTGAGCACGACTACCGCTATCTGGTCGTCAGCCGCGAACCGCACCGTCAGTTCGACGCCGAGGCCGCCGTATCGCTCCAAACCCAGTCCAACCAGACCGTGCACCTGCACAAGGTGGTCTCGACCGACCCCGACGAGGTGCGCCTGTACTGCTACTCCGAGGCGCGGGCCGAGAAGGAACGAGGCATCGTCGAGCGTTTCGCCACCCGCTTCGAGACCGCCCTGACCCAGCTCCACGAGGGGCTGGCGCGCCCCCGCACCCACAAACGGCTCGACCAGGTGTGGCAGCGCATCGGGCGCTTGAAGACGAAGCATTCCCGCGTCGCCGCCCACTACCAGATCGAGGTCACCGCCGACGAGACCGGCGAAAAGGCGGTCGCCGTCACCTGGACCCGCCGTCCCCGGGACGGCTCGATGGCCACCCATCCGGGGGTCTACTGCCTGCGCAGCAGCGAGACCGAGTGGGACGAAGACGCCCTGTGGCGCACCTACACCACCCTCACGGACGTGGAGGCCGTCTTCCGCTCGCTCAAGGCCGAACTCGGCCTGCGCCCCATCTACCACCACAAGCCGCGGCGGGCCGACGGCCACCTGTTCATCACCGTCATCGCCTACCAGCTCGTACAGGTCATCCGCACCCGACTGCGCGGGCACGGCAACCCCGCCAGTTGGACGACGTTGCGCCGCATCCTGGACGGCCAGCAGCGCGTCACCGCCACCTTCCGTCGCCCCGACGGACGCACGCTGCACGTGCGAACGGCCACGCAACCCGAACCCGAGCAGCGGGACATCTACGACGCGCTCGGCGTCGACCCGCACCCCGGGGGCGTCCGCAAAACGCTCATCTGACCGACCCCTCTCACCGGTTTGCAAACGTTTGTAGTGCCACTCGAGTATTTCTGTCGGCGTAAGCTGCTTACTTGCAATAGTTTATGTTTTTGACTGGTAAACTTGGGCTAGTGGTCCGTCACGTCATAATCTGCGGATAGACGGACTTGAGTTTACAGCGCGCATCGTCGACCTTCATCTGCCAGTCGACACCGCGTTGCGTGCTGTTGACGTCGGTGGACCACGCCGACACTTCAGCGTGCAGCGTCCCGAGGTCGCCGATACGGCGCTCGCGTAGGCATTGGCGCGTCATCGAACTCAGTTCGTTCTCCGCGATGTTCAGCCAGCTCCCGTGTTTCGGCGTGTGGCAGAACTCGATGCGACGAACCAATTGGCGTGCCCGGGTCGGCTCGAACACTTCGTAGAAGGCTCCCTTCGTGTGCGTGTTGAGGTTGTCGCTCACCAAGGCGATCTTCGGGCAGTCGGCGTAGCGTCCTTCCAACAGGTTGGCGACCTCCAGTGCCCAGTCCGCCTTCGTACGCCGGGCTCGGGCCGTCGCCTGCCGCCAACCCGCCAGCGGTTCGCTGAACAGGAAGACCGCGGCCGTACCGGCCCGTTCGTACTCGTAGTCGACACGCCGGGGACGGTTCTTCGTGGCCGCCATCGGCGGGCGAGTTTCCTTGACCAACTGCACCGGCTGCTCGTCCATGCACACGACGGGACAATCCGGATCGTAGGGTTTCTGATACAGATCCAAGACCTGTTCCATGTTCGCCACGAACTCGGCATCGGCCTGCGGCGGGATCACCCAGTACTCGATTTTCCGCTGGGTCAGCCCGTTTTTTTTAGCGTCCGCCGGATGGTTTCGTGGCTGACCGACTCGACGATCGCCAACTCGACGACCCTGCGCGCCAGCAGACGCAGCGACCAGTTCGCGTAGCCCTTCGGGGGCAGCCCCAGACGCAGGGCGATGATCTGCACCTCCTGTTCGCCGTTGAGCAGTTTGGGGACCGGGGGGGACTCCCGCCGCTTGCGTTCCAGCGCCTGCTCGAACCCTTGCAGCACGCAGCGTTGGCGGATGTTCTCGACGGTCTTGGTGCGGCACGAAAAAGCGTCGGCGATCTGCTGGTCGGTCCACGCCGGCCCGTCCGCATCGGCCTTCAAGAGGATCTGCCCGCGGCGCACTTTCTCGCTGCTCCCGTTGAGCTTGCGGACCGTCTCTCGACAGACCTCGCGTTCCTGATCTGTGAGTCGAACGATGTACCTTTTTTGCGGCATGGAAACTCTCTCGGTTCGAGACGAGCTCCCCGATAGTCCTAATGTTTATTGATGGCACAGCACTAGGAGCCCGTGGTGAAACCGCGCGTAGCACCGAGCGTGGCGAGGCGCCCGCATGGCAAGGCGTGACGAGGGAGCATATTGGGCATATGTGACCGAGGAACAACGCGGTCCAGGCGGGATGCATCGCCGCGCGAATGCCGCGGGGCTTTCACCACGGGCTCCTAGAGGCGGGCCGCGACGATGCGCCCCGAACACTCGCCACCTTACTCGGACTCAGACCAAGCGGCAGCCTGGTCGCGGCGACCGTGGAGCACCCGGGCGATCAGCACTTTGCCTTCGTGTCGATAGTAGATAACGTGGTGCTCGACCGTGGAGGAACGGACGCCTACACCGAACGCCGGTCGGACGCGCCCCATGCGAGGGTGTTCAGCCAGCAGCTCGAATCGGCCGATGATGTCGTCGATGAGTCGATCCGCGGTGGTCAGGCTGGCATTCTCGGCGACGTAGGACCAGATCTCGGCGAGATCCCGTTCGGCCAGCGACGAGAGCCGATACGGCACGTCAGGGTTTCTTCACTCGAGCGTCACGACCACGTGACTTGATCCGGTCGGCAAGTCGTCGACCTGCGACCCTGTCGTAGGTACGGCCACCGCCACGGGCGAGCTCATCGAAGCCCGCCTGGACATCGGCTCGAAGCAGGTCTCGGGCAGCGTCGCGCTCCTTGAGGAGTCGGAGCGCCTCGCGGACGACTTCGCTGGCCGTTTGGTACAGACCGCTCTCCACTTTCTCGTGCACAAGTCGCTCGAGCTCCGGCGTCAACGAGACGTTCATGCGAACCACATCCCGCAATGAGCCTAGGAGTGACAACGAAATTTGTCAATATTTGATATCCCTCCCCAGAGATGTCTGCTGACGTCGAGCTCCTCAGGCACGCCCTTGGTGCGGGATTCCGGTCGACGCGCGCCGCTCGACGTCACGGGAGCTGCACCAACGCCCCAACGCAACAGTCCACCGCACCCGTGCCTGACAGGGCGTGATGGAGAGCGCATATGGGGCATGTCGCAACCGCGGACTGCCGGCAGTCCGACAAAAAACGGAGTCAGGCGAGATGCATCGCCGCTCGAATGCAGCGGGGATTTGCGCCACGGGCTGCTACTGCCGCGGCCGGATGACGATGTGCGCGAGGCTGCGCGAGTCGGATGGGAGTTCGTCGTCCCCGGCCGGCATCCGGCTCATCGAGAGCAGGTAGGCGACGACGTCGACGTACTCCTGCTCGCTGAGAGAGCCGGGATTGTCCTCGGGCATCGTCAGCCGCGTGTACGCGAGCAGGGCGGCCAGTGACCGTCCCTCCCACACGCGCAGGAAACGCGCCCGCGCCAGCGGGGGCGTGGACACCATGTCGGGATCGTCGGGAGCGCCGTTCAGCCGCCGGCCGTGGCACAGGCCGCACGCGCCCGAGTACGCCTGCCGGCCCCGCGCCGCCTGGGCCTCCGTGAAGACGCCGTCCCAGACCGACGCCGCCGGTTCCGCCTCCGCGAGCCGGTCCAGAACCGCCGCCGCCTCGCCGGCCGTCAGCGCCCCGAGGTCGTTCGTCCAGGCGTTACGGACGTAGCTCGCGAGAGCGGCGGTGTCGACCGCGTTCAGGGCCGGGAACGGGGGCATGTTCCCGATGCCCTCGCGGATGGCGCGGACGATGCGGGCCGCGTTTCCGAGCCGTTCGTTGCCGATCAGGGCGGGAAACGCCGGCGTGCGGCCGGCGCCCGAGTCTCCGTGGCACAGCGCGCAATGCTCCTCGTAGAGCTGCCGTCCCCGCGCGAGCACCGTCTCGTCGGCCTGGGCGGCGGCGGCGCCCGGCACGCACCCGAAAACCAGAACGGCAACCAGGATTGTCCTCATCGGACGAGCTCCCGCGTCGTGTCGGCGCCGGCGATCAGGACCAGATATCGGCATCCGAAATCTCCACGTCCTGCGCAAGCTCGGCCCGGATCGTCTTGTCGGCCTTGACCTCTCCGTCGAAGCGGAACGGAATGGAGCCCTTTCCCGAGACGAAGAGCCTGTACTCGCCGGCCGGCACCCGCATTTCCGCCACGCCGCGCTCGTCGGTGACGGTCCCGTAGGGGTGCGCGACGACCCGCGCGCCCTCGACCGGCTTCCCGCTCTCCGCGTCCACGGCGACGACCGTCAGCCGGCACGCGGGCGCGGACACGACGCGCACGCCGAAGCGGACGCGGCCGCCGGTGTGCGCAACCTCCAGACCGTCCGTCAACGCCGCGGCCTCCCACGTGTGGAGGCCCTCGACGTCGGGGGCGACCAGGGCCACCTCTGCGTGGTGTAGCGCGTCGGTGCCCGGCCACGGGTCGTCGCCGAGGGTTGCCGTCGCCCGTCTCTCGCCTTCGTGGTCGCGCACCTCGACCCGCCAGCCGGCGGGCGCACACTTCGACGAACAGGCGACCCCGAGCCTGACGGCGAAGCGCTTCCCGCGCTCGACGGCCGCCGGCTTGTCCCACACGACGACCCGCGTGTCGTGCGGGCTGTCGCCGCGGGCATCCGCCTCGCCGGGCGGCGCCTCGCCCTCGGCGTCGCTCGCGTCGAGCGGTAGGGGCGTATCGTCCTGCTGCTCCATGGCCGGTGCGCGGCTACGCCTTCTCGGACGGCTCCTCCGCGGCATGTGTGCCGGCGATGTAGCCGTGCACGTGGCCCTTGCCGAGGCCGTGCTTGTTGAACCCGCCCACCGCCTCGCCGCCCGCGTAGAGACCGGGAATGACCTCTCCCTGCATGTCCACGACCTGCTGGCGGCCGTTGACCCGCAGGCCGCCGTAGGAGTCGTGCCAGACCACCATGATGGACAGCGCATAGAACGGCGGCCTCTCGATGCGGTTCATCGGGGCGTCCGCCTCGCGCTCGAAATCGGGGTCCTTGCCGGCGTCCACGTAGCCGTTCCACCTGGCGACGGTCTCGGCGAGATGGCTCAGCGGCACCCGCTGGAACTCGTGGCCGGCCGCGATCTTCTCGGCCAGATCCTCGATGGTGTCGGCCTTGAAGAAGTAGCCGTTGTCGGCCACGTAGGGGTAGTAGAGCTCCCAGCCGGTGCGCTCGACCGCCTCCTCGTCGAAGACGGCCCAGAGCGGTCCCGAGTAGTAGTCCGGCGCCGTCGACCCCTCGTTCATGGCCAACGCCGCATCGAGGCCGTGGTCGTAGTTGTACATCTCCCGGACCCACTCCTTCCGGCAATTGCGCCAGTCGAGGGGCTTGTGGTCGAGGCCCCGGCCGGGGGCGCCGCCGTCGCCCGGGTACCGGCTGCCGCCGGGCCGGGCGGGAAGGCGGACCTCGTTGAAGAACCGCTTCCCGACCTGGTTTACCGCGATGAACTCCTCGAAGCCGGCGCTGCCGACGTTGACCCCGGCCGAGCCGCGGAAGGCGAACGTCGGGTGCCCCGGCATCATCGTCGTGTACGCGTCCCGGGTGCCGAGGCGAGTCGAGATGTGGAACGTCGTGGGATATGACAGGTTCTGCTGCATCCCGGCGAGGTTGGCGCCCACCCTGAGGCCGGCGACGAGGGCGCTGGCGTCCTGGCCATGCGGCCCCTGCAGGGCGACCCCGCTCGTCGGGAAGGCGGGCTCGCGCATGGCCGGATAGAACATGCTGCGCACCTGGGGGTTGCCGGCGTGGCCGCCGCTGGCGAGGATGACGCCCCGGCGGGCGCGGATGGTCACCGTCTCGCGCCGCTCGTCGACGTTGCCGTTCTGCCAGTAGCTCTGCATGAGCTCGCCGGTCTCGGGGTGGCGCCGCGGCGAGTAGTGGGCCCTGATGCCCACCACCCGGCCCGAGAACGGCTGCTCGCGAACGAGGTCGGCGAACCGGCGGTGCAGCATGAACTCTACGCCCTTCTCGCGCGCCGAGAACTCCAGCGGCCGGGCGAGGGCCACCCCGTTGCTCACGGCCCCGGGCGCGACCGAGCGGCTCGCGTTGTTCATCTGCACCGGCGCGAACGCGCTCGTGCGCTCGGGGTCGGCGACGCCCGCGTCCTCCGCCGTGATCGTGCCCGCCTTGATGTCGGTCTTGTCGCCCAGCATGAGGAAGCAGCGCGCCCCCCGTGCGCGCGACAGGCCGCCGCCGCCGTGGGTGCTGCTGACTCGCGTGAACCGTACGTAGTTGTCGATGAGGAACTGCCGCGTGGCCGGGCAGTTCTCGGCCCACGCGCGGGCGAGCTCCCGCTCGTTGTAACGGTACGGGCTCTGCGCCTTGCGGTCGACGACCGACCAGTCGGTGAGGTCGGTGAACAGGAGGTCGACGTTGTCGTCGAGCTCTTCCGGCGCCTCGACGGGATCGACCGTGATCAATCCCTCCTTGTCGCGTTCGCCCTGCATGTCCCGGCGCTGGACCGGATCGCCGCCGCCCAGGGACACATTGGACCCGCTGTGCAGCATCCGGCCGCCGGGGTCGAAGTTCTGATCGACCACCAGGACGCTCGCCCCGAGGTCGCGCGCGCGGACGGCCGCGGTCAGACCCGCGCATCCGCCCCCCGCGATGACGACGTCCACCTCGTAGTCCCAGACGACGTCCTCGGCCGAGGCCTGGGCCTGCGCCGCGTCGGGCGCCAGCAGCGCGCCCGCCCCCAGCCCCGCCGCGGCTCCCGTCCTGACGAAGTCCCGCCGGCTGACGCCCTGCTCGTTCTCGAGCCGCAGTTCGTCGCGGTCGCCGATGCCTTTCTTCGCCATCTCCAGCCTCCCTCTCGAATCGCCGTCGCGCGTTGCCTGCCGTCGCGGCCGTGGCCGCCTGTTCCGCCTCCGCCCGCCGCCCCGGCCGTCGTGGTCGCGGCCGTGGCCGCCTTCTTGTCTGCTGACCGGTGCCCCATCAGCGCGGCCGAAGCAACCCTCGCCCGGAAGTCGTCGCCGCGCGACCTTGCGGCCACGTTGGCAGTTTCGCTGCCCCGTAACTTCTGCGGCTTGGATTACCGCCCGACCATCCCTGCCAGGGAGTCGTCGCCTCCCGCGGGAGGCGGCACCGTTCTACGGCGCAGACTCCTGGACCGCTACGTCGAACATCGCCGCCGCGTTGCCCCCCAGGATGGCAACCCGATCGCCGTCCGTCCGATGAAGTGCCTGCAGGTCGGCATCTGCTGCTCCGTGTGCGACGCGGGACGTCGGGCTGTGACGAGATCCGGTTTGTTCAGCAGGCCGATTATGCCACTCCGAGGGCCCGACGCGCGATTCTGCCCGACGGAAGGACCGTTGTGAGCCCGACGGGCCTCCGGACAAAGCGCGGATTGATCCGGTGCGGGTGATTGCGGTCTGCGAAGACGCTTCTCCCCGGCACCCTCGACCTGCTCATCCTGCAGACCCTCGCCGCCGGATCGCAGCACGGCTACGGCATCGCCTGCCACCTGAAGACCGTCTCCGGCGACGTGCTGCAGGTCGGCGAGAGCTCGCTGTATCCCGCCCTGCAGCGGTTCCTGCTGAACGGGTGGGTCGAGGCGGCCTGGGGCACGTCCGAGAACAACCGGCGCGCCCGGTTCTACTGCCTGACCGCGGGCGGCCGGCACCAGTTGACGCAGAAACGCGACGAGTTCGACCGGATCATCTTCGCCATCCAACGCGTCCTGGACGCGGCGAGGGAAGCTGTCGTGCTGTTGCTCGAGACATGCTGTGGCAGGGGCACGCTTCATGAGGCCCTCGATGACGTGGATTTCGTGCGGCTTTCGCCCGATGATGCAGTCAGGAATGCGCTCGACAAACCCGTAGAAGTCAAGGGGAGGAGCTACGATTTCGTAGAGGTGAATCGCGTCCAGTACCTGAGGGAAGTTGACTACATGCATGACGCGGATGATTCGTTGAATGGCGGTGCGTCCGCGAGCGAGTTTTCCTATCAGGTTCTGCCGGCGACGGCATGAATTCCAAGGAACTCGTCAAGCTGTGCGAAGCCGATGGGTAGACATTGGGTGGACATTGGATCGAAAAAAGGGCAGCCATATGGCGTATGTGAAGGAGGGCGTGCCGAGGCCGATTATCATACCCAAACGCAGGGGGACGTTGAACCATTCGTGGTTTCCGTCGGAATGGGTGATCGATTTCGTCGGAATGCGCACATCAGCGCGGGGCGAGCCCGAGGTCGCGGCGGATGACCGAGAAATCGAAGGGCTCGCCCGGGCCGCGGTGCTCCCTGTGCTCCATGTCCTTCAGCAGCAGATCGACCTCTCGGCGTCCCGCCGCGGTTCGCACGCACTCCCGCGGCGTCCTGGCGTTCAGCGCCGGCAGCGGCTTGTCTGCCCAGTCGGCGTAGTGGCGGGCCTTGAACTCGCCGACCACGAGTTCCTGTTCCGGTGAGGCCGGCGCCGGCGGCGGCTTCCCGGCCCGGTTCAGGAGTGTGCGGGGATCGGTGTGCTCGCGCGCGCGGTGGCGGACGCGAGAGCCGCAGACGGCCTCGATCCGGCGCCGCAACGTGTCTGCGCGAGCCTGGGAGTTGGTCTCCGCCCGTAGTGCGGTGGCGTTCAGTTCGACTCGGCCGACGATGGTCGCTTCGCCATCCGGCCGTGCCGGGTCGTCGGGTCGCAGGAAGGCGTAGATCGTCGAATCTCCGTCAGAGCGCTCCCGCTGGGCGCCCTCGATCCCGGTGATGCGGGTGTCGATCACCTGTACTGTACCGGGCGTCACCTCGAAGTGATCGACCGTGAACAGCAAGGGGTCGCCGTCGTGGTTGCGGAGGTCGGGCGGGATTGCGCTCCGCGCGTCGCAGTCTCGGACGGCCTCTTCCCAGCGCCGGATCAGGTAGCCTCCGAAGGAAGCGTCGCGGAGGCGCTCGACCGGCACCGCCCGTCGGCGCCGCAGGCGGGCGCGGCCGCGGCGGACGACCTCGGCCGCATGGAACGGCGGCAGCGGACGCGGGTGCGTGCCGCAGAGCACTGAAACGCCCTCGTGGTCGACGACGCGGCCCAGCACCGCGTGGCGCCGTGTCAGGGTCTCGGAGGCTTTCGTCTCCCGCACGGTGCGCTGCTCGTCGGACAACAGGTCGTGCAGCGTCAGGGTATTCCCGGGATCGACTGCCTCGACCTCCCACACGGAGAGCCACGCGGCCCGTTGCGCGTCCATCCAGCGGCGTTCATCCGGCGAGCAGCGGCGCCCGCGGGCTGCGCGGTAGGCGTCGGCGCTCGTCCATCCGTCGACCTCGAAGCCGTAGACGGACCAGGGCGATGCGAGCTGCGACGCGGCGTACGAGTCTGCGAAGTCGTCTTCGAAGGCTACCCACTTCTCGCCGAACCACTCGAGCGCGAACCGGGTCAGCCGAACCACCAGCCGCCGGTCCAGCTCGTGCATCGCGGTCGCGCTGCGGCGTCCGGTGTGGTCGGCTTCGTCGGCGGCCAGATGGCACTTCTTGTACTTGCGCCCGCTGCCGCACGGACAGGGATGGTTGCGGCCCACCCGCGGTCGGAACGGCTCGGCCGGCGCGGGCGGAGCGAAGTCGGTGTCGGGCTCCGAATCGGCGGATTGCGTCAGGTCGAAGTCGTCCGCGGCTTGGAAGGGGGTGGTGAGGCGCACCTCGCCGTCGTCGTCGTAGTACGACTCGCAGACCGGAGTGGGTGTTTCCGACTCGAAGATCGCGGAGTGCCTGGCGAAAAACGCGCTGAGTGACCGCGCGGCGGCGGTGGCGACCTCGACGTCGCGTTCGACGAGCGGACGCGGCGTGCCGTCCGGCTCTTGCCCCTGCACCAACGGGTAGGCGTCGGGGCTCGCCACGGTCCATCCATGCTCCATCGCCTCGCGCCGCATCGACGGCGGCAGCTCCGTGGCCGGCACGAACGTCAGCAGGAGCAGCTCGGTGCCCGGGGCCGCGCCTTCCTCGGCGACGCCGGTCATCGCGGCCTCGAGGTACCGGTCGAAGTCCTCGACCGAGGGGAAGATCAGCAGTCCGTGACACTCGTCCCTGCCGCCGATGATGGAGACGCAGGCGCCGTCGACGTCCAGTGCCGGGATATCCATCCTGACGACCTGGGTGTCGCTGGCGACCGTCCACGGCTTGACCGCGAACAGGAAGCGGCAGGCCTTGAACAGCTTCTCGACCGCCGCGGGCGATACGCGCCCCCACGCGAGGTAGCTCGGCTCGTCGTCCGCGGACGACGAGATCGTCGCGATCAGGTCCTTGAGAAGGTCGTCCAACTCCGGTGTCGGCGCGATGCTGACGGGTATCGCCCCGGCGAGCTCGGCACGCAGCTCGGCCGCGATGGCGGTGTCGGCGACACGGATGAGGTCGGGCCGGCGCGGCGATCCGACCAGGGGCTGCGTCATCGCGCTGCGCAGCGTGCGTGCGACCGAGCCGTCGGCGTCCTCGGGCATGACGGCCGCCTGTCCGACGACGAACCGCTCCGGCAGCTCCACCCAGATCACAATGTCGGGACGGTAGGGCTCTTCGCGATCGTGGATGAAGAAGGGAGTCGAGAAGCGACCGCCAATCCACTCGCGGACGATCTGCGACTGACCTGCGTCGCGACTTCGATATGCCGCGACTCGTCGCGGCTTCAAGCGCGTACCCCCCCGACCATGTCGAGATCATAACGCCAGCGCTTTGGACGCTGACGGAAATTGCCTTGCCGCGGTCCACGCGGGCGAACCCGCATACAACGGGCTGCGCCTGGGTGCAGCCCGCAACCCCATATCGATCACCGTCGTTGCGGGGTCGGGTCGGATGGTGGAAGCGCTGGCCGGTCCAGGCGGCCCCACGACGTGGGCCGCGGTTCTATCGGGATTCAGCGCACGTGCCGCCCTGAGCCGGATGATCGAGGCCGGGTACGACGACTACACCGTGATGGCCATCTCGGGTCACTCCTCGACCCGGATGCTGGCCCGCCAGCAGCCCGTGGTGAAACCCCGCGTTGCACCGAGATCGGCGATGCGCCCGGTGAGCAAGGCGAGAAGAGGGAGAATACCGGTAGTATTCGACCGATGCCAAGCGGATCGGCGGCCTTCAACGCCGATCCGCAAGATGCAAATCAGATCCGCGGCATACAACGCAGATCAGTGGGATGCAGCGTCGATCGAATGCAGCGGGGCTTTTGCCACGGGCTGCTATACGCACCGCACCGAGCAGCGCAAGGCTCAGGCGCTGAACTGGTCGCCGTAGGCCACACAATGGCCACACGAAGCCGGACGACGCGACTCCGACGGGGTCGATCCCGACGACTCAGCGTCTGTAACTACTGAGACTGAAGACGTTGTGTATGGTGGACCGCATGGGACTCGAACCCACGACCTCCGCGTTGCGAACGCGGCGCTCTCCCAACTGAGCTAGCGGCCCTCGGAACTGGTGTGGCGCGGGCTGATCGACCCGGCCCCAGGCAAACCGACATTCTACATGCGAGTCCGAAACGGCCGCAAACGACCGGTCGTGACCGGGAACGCCCGGGCATTCAATTCGTAAGAAGATCCGCGTCTTTCGCCTTCTGGAGCTCGTCGATCTGGTGCACATGCTCGTCGGTGATCTTCTGCACCGCGTCGAGTGCGCGCCGCTCGTCGTCCTCCGAGATCTCGTGATTCTTGAGCAGTTTCTTGAGCGCGTCGTTCACCTGGCGGCGAATGCCACGGATGCCGGTGCGGCCGTCCTCCGCCAGGTGATGGACGATCCGGGAGAGCTCCTTGCGACGGTCGTCGGTCAGGGCAGGAATCGGAATCCGCACGACCTTGCCGTCGTTGCTTGGGTTCAGCCCGAGATTGGCGCCCTGGATGGCTCGCTCAATGGCGCCGCTGTGACTCGGGTCAAACGGATTGGCTACGATGAGCGTGGACTCGGGAATCGAGAGCGTCGCCACCTGGTTCAGCGGCAATTGGGCGCCATACACGTTCACCCGGACGGAATCGAGCATCCCTATCGACGCCCGTCCCGTGCGTACGCCGGCCAGTTCCTGGCGTACGTGCTCTATCTGACCCTTCATACGCGCACGGGCTTCGGTGGCCGCGCCCTGGCCATCTGTGATGTTCATCGTGAGAACCAGCCCCCTGTCTTGTCGTTGTCGTCCCGCATCGTGCGGCGCCGTTCACACGGTGACCATGGAGCCGACCGACTCGCCCATCACTGCCCGGCGCACGTTGCCCTTTGTCGTCAGGTTGAACACGACGATCGGCAGATTGTTGTCCATGCACAACGAAATGGCGGTGGTGTCCATGACGTTGAGCCGCCGCTCGAGTACCTCGATGTGTGACAGCGTGTCCAACCGGGTCGCCGTGGGGTCCGTCGCCGGGTCGGCTGTGAAGATGCCGTCGACTTTCGTCGCTTTCATGATGACCTCGGCCCGAATCTCCATCGCGCGCAGCGCGGCGGCCGTGTCCGTGCTGAAATAGGGGTTGCCCGTACCGGCGGCGAACAGCACGATCCGTCCCTTTTCGAGGTGGCGGATGGCGCGCCGCCTGATGAACGGTTCCGCAACCGTCCGCATCTCGATGGCGGACAGCACCCGTGTATCGGCGCCGTGCCGTTCGAGGGCATCCGAGAGGGCCAGCGCGTTCATAACCGTGGCCAGCATGCCCATGTTGTCTGCTGTCGTCCGGTCCATGCCCCTGGCGCTGGCCGCCAGTCCGCGAAAGATGTTACCCCCGCCGATCACGACGGCCAACTCGACGCCGAACTCGCGCACCTCCGTGACTTCTGCAGCTATTTGATCGGCCACGACCGGGTCGATCCCATAGGAGCGACTGCCCATGAGCGCTTCGCCCGAGAGCTTCAGCAGAACCCGCCGATAGACCGGAGCAGACATCAAGTGAGGGGATTATAGCGTAGGCGCCCGAGGTGACAGCTCAACGGCCGCCGCGCGCGACGCCCACCCGCCAGCACGCCGACGCTGCCCACGGGAGCTCTCGGTGCGGCCTGGGATGTTCGCCACGGAAGAGGTTCAATCCGCTGCCTCGCCGACCTTGAAGCGGGCGAATCGCGCGACCGTGATGTTCTCGCCCATCGTGGCGATCGCCGCGGTGACGAGATCGGCGATCGATGTCTTGGGGTCCCGGATGGACGGCTGGTCGAGCAGCACCACTTGCTGGTAGAAGCTGTTGAGCTTGCCCTCGATGATTTTCTCGATCACCGCGGCCGGCTTGTTGGAGCCTTCCAACTGGGCCCGGAAGATGCCTTTTTCCTGTTCGAGGACGTTATCCGGCACATCGTTCCTGGTGAGATACGCCGGATTCGCCGCTGCGATATGCATGGAGATTTCGTGGACCAGCTTCTGGAATTCGTCGGTGCGGGCCACGAAGTCGGACTCGCAGTCGACCTCGATCAGCACGCCTACCTGGCCGCCCATGTGGATGTAACTGCCGACGATTCCCTGGCGGGTACCGCGGCCCGAACGTGAGGCGGCGCGCGCCTGTCCGCGGGTCCGGAGAAGGGTCACCGCCTTGTCCATGTCTCCCCCGGCGTCGGTCAGGGCAGACTTGCAGTCCATGAACCCGGCCTGAGTCTTGTCACGAAGCTCTTTCACCTGTGCGGCGCTGATTGCCATGTCCAGATTGTCCTCGGCGCGGCGAGGCGCGCGGATGTAGTGGTGTTGACGAAGCGGCGGGTACGCGGCAAACGCCGGCGTGTTGCCGGCGCCGTGGGTCGCCACACGAACACGCGGTCAGACGGCGGCCGGCGACACGGCCGGTTCGGGCTTCTCGGATGCGGGTGCCGCCGCGTCCTGCGGAGTTCCGGTTGCCGGCGCCTTGGACGCCGCGTCGCGAAGACCGCGTCCGTTGATCGCCGCATCGGCTATGCGGGACAGAAAGAGCCTGATCGACCTCAGGGCGTCGTCGTTGCCAGGAATCAGGTAGTCCACGTCGTCCGGGTCGCAGTTGGTGTCGACAATCCCGATTACCGGAATCTTCAGCTTGCGGGCTTCATCCACCGCAATCTTCTCTTTGCGGGTGTCGACGACGAACATGGCGTCCGGCAGCTTCGCCATGTGGCGGATGCCGTCCAGGTTCTTGTGCAGCTTTCGTTTCTCTTTCTCGATCCGGGCGATTTCCTTCTTCGAGAACGTGTCGTACCGACCGTCCTCGGCCATCGCCTCGAGATCCCGCAGACGTGCGATGCTGCGCTGAATCGTCACGAAGTTGGTCAACAGACCGCCCAACCAGCGCTGATTGACGAAATACATCCCGCAACGCTTCGCTTCCTCGACGACGATGTCCTGAGCCTGACGTTTGGTACCGACGAACAGGACGGTCTTGCCGTTGGCGGCAAGGTCGCGGACGTACGCCTCGGCCTGATCGAACAGGTCGGCCGTCTTGGCGAGGTCGATGATGTAGATTCCGTTCCGCGCGCCGAAGATGTACGGCTTCATCTTCGGATTCCAACGTTTGGTCTGGTGTCCGAAATGCACACCGGCCTCAAGCAGATCCGTAATCGCAATCGGCGTCAAGCTTCCTCCATCCCCTGTGGGGCCGCGCACGTCTAGCGCTTGCTGAACTGGAAGCGCTTGCGGGCGCCGGCCAGTCCGTACTTTTTCCGTTCCTTGATTCTGGCGTCTCTCGTGAGCATGCCGGCTTTTTTCAGCAGGGGCCGCAACTCGGGGTCGAACTCCACGAGTGCCCGCGCGATGCCCAACCGCAGCGCATCCGCCTGACCCGTGACGCCGCCCCCTTTGGCGGTGGCCAGAATGTCGACTGTCGTGGTCGCCTGGGCGACTTCGAGCGGTTCCTTGATGCGGGTCCGGGCGGCGGCCGACGGGAACCGTTTCTCGAGTGACGATCCTCTGAGTTCGATTTCACCGGAGCCGGGCTTGAGAAACACGCGTGCGGTCGACGACTTGCGCCGGCCTGTCCCGTAAAAGTTCGTCGCCGTCACGTCAGGACACCTCGAGTGGGGTAGGTTTCTGGGCGGCGTGCGGATGCACGGACCCGGCATACACTTTCAACTTGCGATACATCGCCTTGCCCAGTTTGGTCTTCGGCAGCATGCCGCGCACCGCTTCTTCCACCATGCGTTCGGGTAGCCGCTGCCGCAGAATCTTGGCGCGCTCCTCGCGCAGCCCGCCTTCGTACCCGCTATGGTGACGGTACAGCTTCTGTTCTTCCTTGTTGCCGGTCAGTTTCACATCGGCAGCGTTGGTGATGACGACAAAGTCGCCGGTGTCGAGGAACGGTGCATAGCGCGGCTTGTGCTTGCCCTGCAGCAGCTTGGCCGCCACTGTGGCTACCCGCCCCAGGACCTTCTCGCCCGCGTCGATGACGTGCCACTGTCGTTCAACAGTGGACGGTGTAGGTACATACGTTGACATTGCTGCTCCGGTGGTCACTCACGGCCACAAACGTAAACTCCGAGGCTACGCGCAATTAGCGTGTCTGTCAAGAAAACGGTCGCCAGGGATGCGTGCCGGGCCTGGAACGCGGGCACGAACAGGATCCGGACCGGATCTTGCACTGAATGTGTTCGAGGGACGGGTCGAGGACACCAAATGTTCTTTCGTCGGACGGCATCGTTGGTCGGATTGGATATCGGATCGAGTGCCGTCAAGGCGGTCGAACTGGACCAGACCGGCAACGGCTACCGGGTGTCGGCCATCGGCAGCGAGCCCCTGCCGCCGCACAGCATCGTGGAAGGCGCGTTCAGGGACGCCCCGGCGGTGGCGGAGGCCATTCGGCGGGTCTTCGACCGCACTCGTATCAAGACCAGGGAAGTCGTGGTGTCGGTGCCCGGCACTGCCGTGATGGTGAAGAAGATCACGATGCCCCTGATGAGCGACGACGAGTTGGCCGAATCCATCCACTGGGAGGCCGCGCAACACATTCCGTTCGACATCCAGGAGGTCAACCTCGATTACCAGGTGCTGCAGGCCGGTTCCGATGGTATCGATCAGGGCACGATGGAGCTCCTGCTCGTCGCGGCCAAGAAAGAGCACATCGCCGACTGTACCGGTGTCATCGCCCTGGCAGGTCGGGTACCGGTCGTCGTCGACGTGGACGCGTTCGCGCTGCAGAACGCATTCGAGGCGAACTACGGCGTCGACATGGCCGGGACCACGGTCCTGATCAATGCCGGCGCCAGCGCCGTCAACGTCAATATCGTCAAGGGCGGGCGGTCGCTGTTCACACGCGATACCTCTATCGGAGGAAACGCCTGCACCGAGGCGCTCCAGAAGGACTTGAGCCTCACGTTCGAGGACGCTGACCTGCTCAAACGCGGAGTGTCCGCAGGCGGCGTGACGTTCGAGGAGGCTGTCCCGACGATCAGGGCGGTCTCCGAGAATCTCCTGCAGGAGATCGAGAAGACGATCGATTTCTTCAAATCGACCGCCGTCTCGGACCATATCGACCAGTTCGTCCTCAGCGGCGGCGCCGCCGGTATGCAGGGATTCGGGACCGCGCTCGAGCACTGGTTCGAACTGCCGGTCTCGTCGCTTGATCCGTTCCGGCAGATTGCCTTCGACACCAAGGGGGTGTCCGAGGATCAGCAGCGGGAGTTCGGGTCGACCGCTGCGGTTGCCGTCGGACTCGCCCTGCGGCGGGTGGACGACCGATGATTCGAATCAATCTGATGGCGGTCCAACGTGGCCGTCCGACAGCGCGTGTGGGCAAAGGTCCGACCCGGCGCGTCACCCTGGCGTGCGGCGCAATCGGTGTAACAGTGCTGGCGGTGGCGGGGTGGCAGGTGTCCTCTGCGCGGGTTGCATCGCTGCAACTGGACGATCAGATGCGAGCGGTGGAACAGGAGCTGGCGGCGATGGCGGACGTGGTCGCCATGCGGAACGACGTCGCGTCCCGGAGCGCCGGGTTGGCGCAGCGCGTGGCGTTGATCGAAGCGTACCGTGACGACCGGGTTCGGTTGGTGCATCTGCTCGATCAGATCAGTCGGGTGCTGCCGGAAGGCGTGTGGTTCACGGAGTTCCGTCACGCCGGCGCCGCCGTCACGATTCAGGGGCGGGCCACCGGTCTGACCCGCCTCTCCGATCTCGTGCTGGAGATGGAGGCGTCCGGTGCCTTCGCGATGCCGGTCGAGATCGTGGACTCGCAACTCGAGGCGCTCACCGAGGGAGATGTGCTCAGATTCGAGCTGCGCGTGGAGATCATGCGTCCCGCGACCTGAGCGACCTGCGGGCTCGTGCGCCGGCGGCGCGCCGCCGCGGCGTCGCCCGCCGCAGTGTGTCGGTGGGCGCCAACGCTGGTTTCTGTCTGACTGATGGTTCAGAGGCGGATCGTGACGCTGGGTTTCGACAAACTACCGTGGTACGGACAGATCGCGACCGTCCTGACGGTGGCCATCGCCTTGCATGTCGTCGTTCGCGTGTATTACCTCGCTCCGCACGTGGCGGCGCAACGACAGCAGCGAGCCGAGCTCGACGCCCGACGGGCCGATCTGGCTGGGGCGAGACAGGACGCCGTCGAGTTGGACGCATTCCAGGTCGAAGCGGCCGGTCTGAGTCGCCGCCTGCAGACGCTGCGCAGGGCCCTGCCGGCGCAGGAAGACGTGTCCGAATCGTTGCGGCGATTGCAGACGGTTGCAGAGCAGTCGAACCTGACCATTCGCGCGTTCCGGCCGCAAGCAGCGGTGACCCGCGAGATGCACACCGAGTGGCCATATCGGGTGCAGCTCGACGGGACGTATCACGACCTCGCCGAGTTCTTCGATCGCCTCAGCAAATTGTCTCGCATCATCAGCGTAAGCGACCTCGTCATCCGTGCGAGCGATCCGCCTGCGCCTCACCTCACGATCACGGCCGAGTGCACGGCGACCACGCTCGTTCTGCTCGATACGCTCGAGACGATACCGGCGGCCGCGGTGCTCGCGCGGCCGCCGGCAGCGTCCGAGCCCGCGCGTGATTCCTCCGCCTCGTCCGTGGCGCCCGAGATCTACGCCTACGAGGCCGGAGGACGGAGGGATCCATTCGTCAGTCTGTCGAGTCGCGGTGATGACCCGCCGGCCGTCAATGAGCGTCCCGACGGGTTGCCTGGACTCAGTGTCAACGAGGTGGCGTTGCGTGGCGTCGTCCTGAGCGCAGGCGCCTATCTGGCGGTGCTCGAGGCTCCGGACCAGCGAACATATATCGTGCAGACCGGGCATCGACTGTATGACGGGACCGTGCGGGAGATCACCGCCGAGACCATCGTCTTTCTGCATGACGCGCACGATCCGCGCCTCGAGGTCGCCGCGCGCGAGGTGCGCAAGCGCCTGCGGGACGCAGAGGAGGGACGATGAGCCGCTGGGCGCCGTGCGTCTTTCTGCTGTCCGCGCTGGTCCACACCGGCGCCGCGGCACAGGCGCCTGGTCAAGCCGGCGTAACGCAGCCCGAATACACCGGCGACCCGGTGAGCTTCGACTTTCAGAGCGCCGATCTCCGCGCCGTACTCCGCATCTTTGCCGAGATCAGCGGGTTGAACATCGTCATCGACCCCACCGTCGTGGGAGAGGTCAATGTCGCGCTCACCGGCGTCCCCTGGGATCAGGCGTTCGACGTGATCCTGCGCGCGAACGGTCTCGATTACGAGGTGAATGGAAACGTCGTGCGCATCACGTCGGTTCGACAGTTGCAACAGGAAGCGGAGGACCGCGCGCTGCTCGCCCAGCGCAAAGCGGAAGCTGGTGAACTCGTGATGTTCACCAGGAGCCTCAGTTACGCACGGGCTGACGATCTGGTTCAACTGGTCACCAGCACGACGTTGTCGCCTCGCGGCGAGGTGTTCACCGATTCCCGGACGAACACGCTCATCATCAGGGACATCGCCGATCGCCTGGCCGTGCTGGACGGTCTGCTCGATACGCTCGATCGCGCGGAGCCGCAGGTCGAGATCGAGGCGCGTATCGTGCAAGCGGGGCACGAGTCGGCCCGTGCCCTGGGTGTGCAGTGGGGCGTGTCCAGCCGCAGGGGCGCGTTCGGGAGGGCGGGGCCCGTGCCGCTCGACCCGCAAGCGCCGCCGGGGGAAAATGCGTCGGCCGCGGTCGATCTCGGGGTCACCGCGGCCAGGACGGCGCTGGGCATCACGATGGGGTCGGTCGGCGGATCACTGGATCTCGACGTCGTCCTGTCGGCCCTCGAAAGCCAAGGTCGGCTGTCGATCATCTCGAGCCCGCGCGTGACGACCCAGAACAACGTCCAGGCCGAGATCCTGCAGGGTGACCAGATTCCCTTTCAGACGGTCGCGAACAACACGGTCACGGTGCAGTTCAAGGATGCGGCCCTCACGCTGCGGGTGACGCCGCAGATCACGGCGTCCGACACGGTGCTCATGCAGGTCCAGCTCGAGAACGCGTTCGCCGACTTCAGCCGGGCTCTCGGCGACCCGCCGATTCCATCGATCGTCACGCAACGGGCGCTGACGACGGTGCAGGTGGGTGACGGCGAGACCACCGTGATCGGAGGTATCACACAGCACACGCAGAACGAGCGGAACCACCGTACCCCGCTGCTGCACCGGATTCCGCTCCTGGGGTGGCTGTTCAAGAGCAGCGACCGCAGCGAGAGCACTGACGAGTTGATGATCTTCCTCACACCGCGCATCGTCATGCCCTGACGGGGGGTCGCGCCGTGTGGGAGAGTGCACCGGCCGCACGCATCGACGTCGTTCCCGAGCAGCCCGTGGCAAACGCCCCGTTGCATTCGATCGGCCAGTCGGGTGTGTCGTACGATGGTGTGTTCGAATGCGGCGCAACAGGCTGCGGGGTGCCGTCGGCCATCCCTGGTCCACCTGCCCGCCCGACCGGAAGCATCGCATGCCGCTGGCCCCTGGAATACGTCTCGCCGATCGCCTGGCTGCCCTGCGTGCCCGGTTCGAGGGCGCCGGCGTATCGGCGCTGCTCGTCACCAATCCGGCCAACGTCTTCTATCTCTCCAATTTCAGAGGCAGCGCCGGCATGCTGCTGGCCGGCACCGACCACGTGACGCTGATCGTGGACGCGCGGTATGCCAGTGCGGCGCAGGGGTTGCTCGATTCATATGCCGGTTGTCCCGGCATGGGACTGGTCGAGGTCACGTCGTCCTATGAAGAAAGTGTGGCTGCACTGCTGCGGGCCGGGTCTGGCCGTGTGGGGGTGGAAGCGGACCACATCACCGTGGCGCGACACGACTGGCTGGCGGCGGCGGTGGCTGCGGCCGGTATCGACTTGCGGCCACTGACGGGCGCCGTCGAGGCCGCCCGGGTCGTCAAGGACCGCGAGGAACTGGCGACCCTCCGTGACGCGGGGGAGCGCATTTCGCAAGTCATGGCGGCGGCGCTGGCGCGCCTGCGGCCAGGGCGGGCCGAACGGGAGGTGGCGGCCGACATCGACCACGCCATCCGTGTGGCCGGTTTCGAGGGGCCCGCCTTCGAGACCATCGTGGCGGCGGGCGCCAACACCGCGCTACCTCACGCGCGGCCCGGTCCGCGGGTCCTCGAGGCGGGCGACCTCGTCCTGTTGGACTTCGGCGGCACGCTCGACGGGTACTGCGTGGATATGACCCGCGTCGCCTCACTCGGTCCGCCCGGCGTAAATGCGGCCGCATGGCACGACGCGGTGCGTGCGGCCCATGCGGCGGCGCTCGCCGCGGTACGTCCCGGGGCAGCCGCTGTCGACATCGATGCGGCCGCGAGGCAAGCGCTCGATGACCGCGGGCTCGGCGGCGCGTTTACGCACGCTACCGGGCACGGACTCGGGATCGAGGTGCACGAAGCGCCGCGTATCGGGCAGCGGCGGACGCCGCCGGCGCCGGACAGGTCCGATCACGACGTGCGGTTGCAGATCGGCATGGTGTTCACGATCGAGCCGGGCGTCTATCTCCCACCGACAGGAGGTATCCGTCTCGAGGACGATGTCGTGGTCACCCGGGCCGGCTGCGAGCTGCTGACCGCAGTGCCGCTCGATCTATACGTGGTCTAATTGACGCGGATCGCGGGGGTATCCGGACATGTCTCGGATGGATGTCGATCAGATCAGACAGATGCTGGAGTTGATGCGCGAGCATGGGCTCGCCGAATTCGAGTACAAAGGCGACGGCGAGCGTATCCGCCTGCGCCGCGCCGACCTGCCCGCAGGCGAGGACGCCGGCGGGCGCAGCGCCACGCCGGCGCCGGACGGAGATCGGCGCGGGGCGCCGCCCGAGGTCGTGACCGTCGACGCGCCCATTCTGGGGACGTTCTTCCGGGCGGCCGGGCCTGACCAGCCACCGTTCGTCCAGATTGGCGATGTTGTCCACCGGGGCGATCCGCTCTGCGTCATCGAGGCGATGAAGCTGATGAACGACATCAAAGCCGACTGCGACGGGGACGTGGTGGACATCTTCGTCGAGAATGGACAGCCGGTACAGTACGGCGATCGGCTGTTCGCCATCCGCCCGCACCCGCACGCCTGAACCAGGTCATGCCTGCTGCCGAAAGGGGCGGCGCCCACAAGCTCACGAGATGTTTACGAAGATCCTGATCGCGAACAGGGGTGAGATCGCGTTGCGCATCATCTGTGCGTGCCGCGAACTCGGAGTCCGGACCGTGGTCGCCTGTTCACAGGCGGACATCGACAGCCTGCCGGCGCGGTTGGCCGACGAGTGTCTGTGCATCGGCCCGCCCAGCAGCGCCGACAGCTACTTGAACATCTCCGCGATTCAGACCGCGGCAGTGATCAGCGGGGCGGACGCGGTGCATCCCGGGTATGGGTTCCTGTCCGAGTCCCCGGCGCTGGCGGACGCCTGCAGCGAGATCGGCGCGGCGTTCATCGGACCACCGGCCCCGGTGCTGCGGCTGTTGGGCGACAAGTCCCGTGCCAGACGGACGATGGCAGAGGCGGGGCTCCCGGTGCTGCCGGGGACCGACGCGTTCGAGGATGTCGCCGTAGCCGATCGGTTGGTTGCCGAGCTCGAGTTCCCGTTGATCATCAAGGCCGTCTCCGGCGGCGGCGGGCGCGGTCTCCGCATTGCGCGCACACCTCGTGAACTGGCATCGTTGCTGTCGTCTGCGCGCGGCGAGGCGGCGGCGGCGTTTGGCGACCCGCGGTTGTACATCGAGCGGTATCTCGCCGCGCCGCGCCATATCGAGTTACAGGTGCTGGCCGACGGCGACCGGGTCGTGCAGCTTGGGGAGCGGGAATGTACGCTCCAGCGGCGGCATCAGAAGCTGCTCGAGGAAGCGCCCTCGGTCGGATTGCCGGAGGAGACCAGGCGACGGCTGGCAGATCTGGTCACGGCCGCCGCGCGCAAGGTCGGATATCGCAGCGCCGGCACCTTCGAGTTTCTGATCGATGGCGATGGCAGCGCCTATTTCATGGAGGCCAACGCCCGGATCCAGGTGGAACATCCAGTTACCGAGATGGTGACCGGCGTTGACATCGTCAAGGAACAGATCCGGATCGCGGCAGGCGAGGGCATCTCTGTGCGGCAGGAGGACGTGCGGGTCGAGGGGCACGCCATCGAGTGCCGTCTGAACGCCGAGAATCCCGAGACCGGTGCGCCGAGTCCCGGGCGGATCCGCCGCGTGACCCTGCCCGGCGGACCCGGCGTGCGAGTCGACACGTTCGTCCACGCCGATTGCATGATCTGGCCGCACTACGATTCACTGGTGGCGAAAGTGATCGCTCATGGCCGGAACCGCGGCGAAGCGATCGCCCGCATGCGGCGCGCGCTGGACATGGTGGAGATCGACGGAATCGAGACGACGGTGCCCCTCCATCAGCGCATCCTGCGCGATCCGGATTTCCTTGCCGGTCGGTTCACGACCGCGTACATGGAGCAATTCCTCAGAGTCGGATAACTCTGGCCGCCGGTCGACTGGTCGTGCATCTGCCCAGGCTCTACGCCATCGTCGATACAGCGGTCGCCTCCCGCGCCGGCTGGCGCCCACCCGCTCTGGCGCGTGCGTTTTTCGAGGGGGGAGCACGTCTCGTGCAGCTGCGGGCGCCGGAGGTCGACGCCGCCACCCTGCTGCGCTGGTCCATGGAGGTGGTGACGCAGGCCCGCTCGGTTGACGGGTGCGTCATCGTCAACGACCGTGCCGACGTGGCGCTACTGGCCGGCGCGGACGGCGTGCATCTCGGACAGCGCGATCTGCCGGTCGCTGCCGCCCGGCGGGTGTTGGGGGGTCACGCGGTCATCGGGCTCTCGACGCACGATCCGCGGCAGGTGCAGGCGGCGCGGCACGATCCGTTGACCTATCTGGCGGTGGGGCCGGTCTACGAAACCCGCACGAAGGACACCGGCTGCGCGGCAGTTGGGGTGGGCGCCATCGGGCGGGCGTCGGCCGCCGCGGGCGGTCGTCCCATCGTGGCGATCGGCGGCATCACGCTCGCCACGGCGCCGCAAGTGATTGCGGCCGGCGCCGCCTCTGTGGCAGTTATCTCGGATCTGCTCGCGGGGGGCGACCCCGTCAGAAGGGTTCGCGACTACGTGGACACGCTCGGCGAGCGGTAACGTCGGGTGCGACGCGGCTCCGAGGAGCCGCGCACCGCACGCGTCACGGTGAGACCGTCACCTGCACGATCGCCGACGTCCAACAGCACTGAAACCCACCGCCTCCGACGCCGGTCTCGTCAAGCGCTTCGGCTCGCAGCAGATATCCGCCGGGGGCGCTGAACGTGGCGGTTGTCGTTGGGTTCTGGTCGGCCGATTCCTTGAACGGTTGTGACGGGTCGGCGAACTCCACCGCGGCCGGGCCGCGATGCGTGTGCCAGCGGAACGTCAACGCCTGCCTGAACGGATTGGGGAGCGATTCGGCGTCGTCGTGCGGTTTTACATCCGAGGTCCACGCGGTCAGCTCGACAGGGGTCCCGACCCTGGCCGTCATCGTGTGGGCAATGCCGACGGGCGGCCCGATGAATTCTGCGCCATCCGGCGCGAACCGGATCGTCGGCGGTTCGTTGCCGTTGGACGCGTCCTTGAACGGCTCGATGAAGTAGGGCGCACGCACGTGCACCGGAATCGACGCCGGCTGGTCGTTGGCGGTCAGCGTCCAGGTGAGATCGCCGTCGAAGTCGCCCGGCACCTCGATCGTCAGCACGCCCCAGCTCCGGCCGGGGGGAAAGTGTGTCGGTTGCCCGCGATCCTCGGGACCGGGCGTGAACCGATTCAATTCGCCCACCGGAAGATCGATCGTCTCCTTGGAGTTGGAATTGAAGAAGCCGACGAGTACCGTCGCAGTTCCGTCCTGGTTCCGGTACCACCCCTCGAACATCGGAGCGACCGGCGCCCCGAACTCTCGGAGCGACCCGGGCACCTGCGCCGCTGCCGGCGCCGCACTCAGCACTACACCGATGAGTGCGGCCAGCACGATGGTGCGATACATCCGCATGCCGAACCTCCTCGTACGTAAGCGAGCCGCCCCGAACTGGCCGGAGCGGCTCTCGATTCTCGATCTGCGCCGGCCAGCGGTCCTACTGTCCGCCGCCGCCGCCGGTCGTGTCGGCGGTGCGGGCCTCGCGCTCGGCCACGACCGCGGCGAAGTCGTCGTCATCCATGTACGTCACGTTGACCCATGCGTGCGCCATTTCGTCCACGGTGCGGTCGCCCCAGCCGACCCACTGGTTGGGATCGGGATTCGAGCGGTTGGCCGAGGTGTTGTCCCACCAGGACTTGATCGCCACCACCGTGCCCTTGGGCAGCAGTGGCGCCGCGTCGTCGGCGTAGACGTAGTTGTTGTGCCAGTTGAAGTTGAAGTCGCTGACGCGGCTCAGCACGCGGTTGGTGCCGTCGGGCAGAATCGCGGTCATCTGCATCCCCTTGCCGCGCAGATGCATGTGGGCCTGGAAGTTCTCGACCCGGCCGTTCTGTTTCATCACGTGGAACTGCTCGGTGGACATGACGCTGTTCGGTGGAATCAGCAGATTGCCGGGACCGCCCTCCATGCCCATCCAGGCCGACAGCACCTGACGATGCTTCGGCTCCTGTCCCTGCGGGTAGAAATAGAGTCCCAACTCGACCGAATCGGTGATCTCTTCACCCGCCGACGAGTAGTGGATGTCGAACAGGATGGTCGAGTCGGCCTTCATCAGCTTTCCGCTGTTCGCGCGCATGATCTCGCCCTGCTTGCCGACCGCCCATTCCATGAGCAGCCCGGCGCCCGCGCCCGAAGCGAGCGCCAGCGCTTCCCGATCATCCTCTTCCTGCTGCAGCCTCGCCAGGGCGTGATGGGTGATGCGGCGCCCGTCCACCGTCGAGGGGCGGATCTCGATCGCGCGTACCCAGCGCGACTCGGTCAACCCGGTCGGCACCGTCGGCTTCCACCAGCGGTCCTGCGAAAGGGCCGGCATGGTGTACGGCGTCGACTTGACGATCAGATCGGGCGGGCCCTCGAACCGCTCGGCGAAGTTCCACACATCGTCGTCGGCGAAGCGCGCCGGCGGCGGCAGGTCAACCGGGTCGCCCTGCGGCGCCCCGCCGTCGACCCAGCGGACGACGGTGTCGATCTGCGCGCGGGTGAGCGAACGGTCGTTCTGAAAGTCCTGGATGCCGACGGACGGATCTATGTGCCAGGGCGGCATCTGCCGCGTCTCGACCCGATTCTTGATCGAACGGGCCCACGGCCGCGAGTCGGCATACGTCTGCAGCGACATCGGCGCAATGTAGCCGGGCCGGTGGCAGGCTTCGCACTTCTCGCGGAAGATCGGCGCCACGTCCTTCGTGTAGGTGGGCGTCGCGTCAGCCTGCGCGTATCCCGTTTCCGCCGTCCCCAGCGCTGCGCCGAGCAGGCTCAGCGTGCAGACGATTCGAAATCCTCCGGTCCGTGCCATTCGAGTGTCCTCCCCCGGAATCGAGATTCCGGTTCCGTGACGACCATTGTAGAAGACCGCGGGCGCCTCAACAAGCGGCGGGACGGGTGTTACCGCGCTCCCTGACTCGACTCCCACGGCTTGCGCTCGAAATAGCTGTTCGCCAGGGTCCTGGTCTTGTTCGAGAGCAGGATGAGGGCCAGCAGATTCGGCAGGATCACGATGCCCAACGCGATGTCGCCGAGATCCCAGGCCGCCGCCGGCGCGATGATGGAGCCCAAGAAGACCATGCTGACGTAGACGAGGCGGTAGGGCACGACCGCGCGCTTGCCGAACAGATACATGGCGCTGCGGTCGCCGTAGTAGCTCCAGGAAATCGCCGTCGAGATGGCGAACAGGATGACGGAGAGCACGACGATGTAGCCGCCCCAGTTGCCGAGCGGCGAGAGCCCGCGCTGGAAACCGAGTTGGGTCAGCGGCGCGCCCCCCTCCGGCGCATCGCCGTAGAGCACCGCATGGCTCGTCCCGTCGTCCCCGGTCGCGAGACCGGCCGCCGGGTCGAGGACCCCGCTGAACGGCTGCGTCTGGGCGGCGTCCACGAAGAGGCGTTCGACCGGCAGGTCGTGCCACGCGAACGCACCCTGTCCGGCTGCGACCGTCTGCACGCCATCGGTCACCCTGATTTCGGACGGCGCATCCACTTCCTCGAAGCCGCCGTCGGGCAGTGTCCGCACGTAGGTGAGGTCGCCGCCGCTCAAGGTCATTTCAGAGGGAACCCGGTCGTCGTGCACACCGGTGATAATCAGCACAAGACAGGTCATCGTCACGATCACGATCGTGTCGATGAACGGCTCGACGAGGCCGACGACGCCTTCTGAGACCGGCTCGTCCGTCTTGGCGGCGGCATGCGCGATCGGCGCCGATCCTTGTCCGGCCTCGTTCGAGAACAGACCGCGGTTGACACCCCAGTTCAGGGTCACGAGCAACACGCCGACACCGGTCCCGGCCACGCCCGCGGTCGGGTTGAACGCTTCGGTCAGAATCAGGCTGAACGTGGGCACCACCGCGCCGGGGTTCATCAGAATGACGAGCAGTGCGCCGAAGACGTAGATGCTGGCCATCAGCGGGCAGAGTACGCCGGTCACTCGCCCGATGCGGCTGATGCCGCCGAGGATGACCGCCGCGACGACCCCGGCGGCCAGGAGACCGGTCACGAAGTTCGGCGTGCCGAAATTCGATTGCATGGTGTCTGCCAGCGTGTTGGCCTGCACCGCGTTGCCGGTGATGAACGCCGTGAAGCCGATGGCCACCGCGAAGAAGATGGCCATCCACTTCCAGCCGGGACCGAGCCCGCGTTCGATGTAGTACATCGGACCGCCGGCGACAGTGCCCTCATATTTGTGCGTTGCGGCGGTCACCTCGCGATACTTCTGGGCCAGCGTCACTTCCGAGAACTTCGTCGCCGCCCCCAGCACCGCTGTCATCCACATCCAGAAGAGGGCGCCCGGTCCGCCGTAGTGGATGGCCCACGCCGCGCCGGCGATGTTGCCGATGCCGACGGTGGCCGACAGCGCGGTGGTCAGCGCCTGAAAGTGCGAGACGTCGCCCGGTTGGGTCGGGTCGTCGTAGCGGCCGCTGACGACAGCGAAGCCATGGGCCAGGCGGCGCACCTGCACGAATCCGAGACGAATCGTGAGAAACGCCCCGGTGCCCAGCAGCGCGATGACTTTGAGTGGGATGACCTGATCGCCGAACGGCACGCCAAAGCCGTCCACGAAGAACTTGACCGTCCCGATGAGTTGCTCGATGGCTTCCATGCTCGTCCCCCCTGAATCATTAGCAGCCCGTGGTGAAAGCCCCGCTGCATTCGAACCCCGCTGAATTCTGCTCTTCCCCGCGGAATTCTGCTATTTCACGCTGCATCCCGGCTGCCGGCGTTGCTCCTCGGTCACAAATGCCCCAATTTGCTCCCTCGTCGCGCCTTGTACTGGCCGGGCGCGGCACTATTACGACCAGTTCTCGGTGCGACGCGGGGTCTTACCACGGGCTGCTAGGACAGGAAGGTGTAGATGATGACGAACGAAATCGCGAGCGGGCAGATGTAGCGGATCAGAAAACTCCACAGACGCCGGCCGGGGAACGTCGAGCCGTTGAGCTGCACCTCTTCGATGGCGCCGTCGACTTTCCAGATCCAGCCGACGAACACCGCGATCAGCAGACCACCGATCGGCAGGGCGAAGTCGTTCCAGACGGTCAACATCAAGGTCAGGAAATCGATGCCGAGGCCAGGCAGGCTGCCGAAGAACCCGACCGCGCCGTTGCCGAGCGCGGAGGGGATGGACAGGGCGAACACCGCCGCGGTCACGAGCAACACCGCTTTCTTCCGGGGCCACCTGTGGACATCGATGAAGTGGGCCACGGGCACCTCGAGCAGGGAAATCATCGAGGTCAGCGCCGCCATGGTCAGCAGGATGAAGAACGCGGCTCCGAAGAGCTGACCACCGGGCAGCGTCGCGAACAGTTGCGGCAGGACGGCGAAGATCAGTCCCGGCCCTTCGGCGCTGGGGTCGAACCCGGCGATGGAGAAGCCAGCGGGAAAGATGATGAAGCCGGCCAGCAGCGCCATGGAGGTGTCGAGCGCCACCACCCAGCCGGCGGCAGTGACGAGGTTCTCGCTCTTCTTCAAATAGCTGCCATACGTGAGCATCGTGCCCATGCCGAGACTCAGGGAAAAGAAGGCCTGTCCGAGCGCGGCGTTGATGACCCCCGGGTCCAGCAGCCGCGAGAAATCCGGGCGCAGATAGTAGGCCAGCCCCTCCGCCGCCCCTGGCAGCATGAGGGCTCGAATCGCCAGCAACAGGAGCAGTCCGATGAGCGCCGGCATCATCAGCTTCGTGACCCGCTCGATACCGGACTTCACGCCGCCGGCCAGGACCGCGGCGGTCGCGCCGAGCACCAGAAACGTGAGACCGATGCTGAGCGGTCCGTTGGCGGTGAAGGCGTCGAAGAACGCACCGACCGCCTCTGCGTCACCTGTGACGGCGCCGCTGGCGCCGAACCAGATGTAGGCCGCGGACCACCCGGCGATGACGGAGTAGAAGGACAGGATGCCGGCGCCGGCCAGCACGCCGACCGCGCCGACCAGCCACCATTTCGAGTTCGGGGCGATGGCTCGAAACGAGCCGACCGGGTCGAGTTGCGCCCGCCGCCCGATGGCCAGCTCGGCTACCATGATCGGCAGGCAGATCAGCAGGACGCACGCAAGGTACACCACCACGAACACGGCCCCGCCGCCCTGGCCGACCCGGGTCGGGAAGCCCCAGATATTGCCAAGGCCGACCGCCGAGCCGGAAGCCGCGAGGATGAACCCCGCTTTCGACCCCCATGTGCCCCGATCTTCAGTGGATGCCATCTGTGTCGGTCCTTAGGTATCGGATTGTGCGGGAAGTGTATAGCAGGTTGCCAGGATGTGTCCCGAATCGAGCCGGCCGGTCGCATGAAGCGGGGCATCTGGCTCGGGCTGCTAAGATTCCGAGTGACACGGATGTACGAAGCGGGGCGGGGGTGTGATGACGACAGGCGCGAGCGTCGCGAGGCGGTTGGACGGCAAGGCGGTCGCCATGGAGATTCAGGCGCTGCTGGGACCCAGGGTCGAGGCATTCGTGGCGGCCGCCGGGCGCCGACCGGGCCTGGGTATCGTGCTGGCGGGGAACGACGGCGGTTCGGACATCTACGTGCGAAACAAGGTCAAGGCCTGTGACGCGCTCGGCATCGCCGCCGATCTGCAGCGCGTGTCGGAAGAGGCTGAGCTCGACGACGTCAAGGCGATCGTGCGCCGATTCAACGCCAGCGAAGCGCACGACGGCATCCTGGTGCAATCGCCGTTGCCGGCCGGCATGGGACGCGATGCCGAACAGCAGGTGTTCGATCTGATCGACCCGGCGAAGGACGTCGACGGATTCAGTCCGGTCAACGTCGGGCGGCTTGTGCAGAACCGGCCGGCGCTGGCGCCGGGCACGCCCTCGGGGGTGATCGAGTTGCTCACCCGTTCGCACATCCCGATTCAGGGCGCGCGCGCGGTCGTCATCGGGCGCAGCGACATCGTGGGCAAGCCGATGGCGGCGTTGCTGCTGCATCGTCACGCTACCGTGACGATCTGTCATTCCCGCACGGTCGACCTGCCTTCGGTCTCGTCGGCGGCAGACATCCTCGTCGCCGCGATCGGGCGGCCCGCTTTCGTGACGCGCGAGTTCGTAAAGCCGGGCGCCACTGTAATCGACGTGGGGACCTCGCGGGTGACCGATCGCGATCGGGTCATGGCGCTGTTCGGCGCAGGCTCATCGCGGCTCGAAGTGCTTGAACGGCGCGGCGCGACGGTGGTGGGCGACGTGCATCCCGATGTGGCCGATGTGGCCGGCGCCCTCTCTCCGGTGCCAGGCGGTGTCGGCCCGCTGACCATTGCCATGCTGCTGACCAACACGCTCAAGGCGGCGGAGATGCGGTTGGCGTCCACGCGGCCGGCGGGCCGCGCGACCTTTCCAAATTACGGCGCGGAGGTGGATGATGCGGCAACGAGAATCCGTTGACCGGCGGCGTTTCCTGGCTGGCGCGGCAGGCGCGCTCGGCGCCGCCGTCTTTGGCCGGCTCCCGCTCGACGCCATGGTGGAGCAGGGCGCGCCGCCGGCCGTGCAGGACTGGGACGCGGGCGCGGTGCAGCATCTGCTGCCGGCCGTCAGCGACTCGCGCATGCTGCTGAAAGCGTCGTTCGACCGGCCGCTGTCAGCCGCCCCGGTGCTGCGGGTCGGGACCACGGAGGTCGCCGGTCGGATGAACGACACGGCCGGTGCGTACTGGCAGTTCCACGCGACCGGCCTGGATCCGGGCCGGCGCTACATGCTGTCGCTACGCGGCGGTGACGGCAACGCGTTGTGCGAGCCGTGGCCGTTGTCGACGTTTCCGGCGCGCGACTCGCGTCCGGCGCGCTTCCGGATGCTGTTCTTCAGCTGCGCGGGCGGACCGGGTGGGTCATACGAGGGCATCGGCCGGCGCAGCGGTTTTCTGCCGACCAGCATCCGGAACCGGCTGCTGCGCCGGGCGCTGTCGTTCGAACCGGATGCCGCGGTGGCGAACGGCGATCATATCTACTGGGACCTGCATACCTGGCAGGGCGAGAACGCCGGTCAGTTGAGCGCGTTCGGGCGCTCTTCGAACTTCGACTTTTCCGGCTCCGTATTCGGGGGCAGCAACGAGACGGCGATGAAGGCGGCGGCGGGGCCGCAGATCGTCCCGGTGTACGGCCGCGACTTTCGCTCGACACCGGTGTTCTTCCTGCAGGACGACCACGACCACTGGGAGAACGACGCCGTCACCGACGAGATCGCGAGCTTTCCGATTCCCTGGTTCCAGCTTCAGCTTGCGCGCGCGACGCAGCAGTTGTACTACCCGGAATTCCTGCCTGACGCGGCCCGTCCGGTCGGGCTGCCGTGGTCGTCGGTGAGCGACCGCGGCGATCTCTCCGAGAGCTTCGGCACGATCCGCTACGGGACGCTCGCCGAGATCCTGCTGTATGACGTCCGTCGCACCATGAACCTGGGCGGTCCCAACGCGGTCTTCGTCGATCACCAGGTGGAGCGCTGGCTGCTGGAACGCACCCGGGCCTCGGACACGCGGCATCTCGTGCACGCGCCCTCGAATCCGTTCGGATGGAGCGCCGGCAAGTGGGGCGAGTGGTATCCGGACATCCTGGACCGCGAGCGCGGCGAGCTCACGACCGCCGTCGAGAAGCCGTACTGGCAGCCAGGCTGGCTGCGGCAGCACGACCGGCTGGTGGCTGCGATCGGTGGACAACGTGAACGCGTCCCGCTGGTGATCAGCGGCGATCTCCACGCGATCGGCGTCGGACGCATCCACCGCGCCGGGCAGGTGAACCTTGGCGGCCAGCCGCTGACCGCGGTGCTCAGCGGGCCGATCGGGACATCGATCCGCGGATTCCCGTCGGTGGTGCGTGGCATCGGCGCGACGACGCCCGAGCACCTCGACGTCGAGGAGTCCGTGGCGCCGATCGAGGACCACGGGTTCACGCTGGTCGACTTTCTGCCGGACCGCATGGTGCTGCAGCAGTTCAAGTGGGATGTCGACCTCCAGCCGCTCGAGGCGATTGACCGCCTGGCGCCGTTCTACACGACCGAGTTGCCGCGGCCGGCGTGAGCAGCATCGAGGTACACACAGCGATGTCGACCCTGACGATACGCAGCCTGACGGCCCGGCCGGTACTGCTCCCGCTCGAGCGGCCGGTGGTTGCGCGTATCGCCACCATGACCGAGTGGCCGCTGATCCTCATCGATTTGCAGACGGAGGAGGGCATCGTCGGACGCAGCTATCTCGAACCGTACACGCCGAAGACGATGAAATATCTCGTGCCGGCACTCCACGATCTCGGCGAGCTGCTGGCAGGCCAGCGGCTGGCTCCCGCGCAGATGTACGACACGACCCGCAAATCCCTGCACTTCGTCGGGTATGACGGGTTGTCCGCGATTGCCGTCTCGGGGGTGGACATGGCCGCGTGGGACGCGCTCGCGCAGGCGGTCGGACAGCCGCTGTGTGTGCTGCTGGGAGGGACCCGCGCCCCGGTGCGCGCCTACAACAGCAACGGGTTGTGGCTGCAGGAACCTGGCGTCGTGGCCGCCGAAGCGGCGGCCCTGCGCGACGAAGGCGGGTTCGAGGGGTTGAAGCTGCGGCTCGGCCGCGACAGTCCGGCTGACGATCTGGCGACGATCGAGGCGGTCCGCGAGACGGTTGGCGGCGACATGCGGCTCATGGTCGACTTCAATCAGGGTCTCGATTTTGCCGAGGCGCTGGACCGCTGTCAGCGGATCGATGATCTGGGGCTCACCTGGATCGAAGAGCCGATCGTGTACGACAACCTCGACGGCTATCGGAAGCTCGCCGCCGATCTGAAGACGCCGATCCAGATCGGTGAGAACTTCTATGGCCCGCGTGCACTCCAGCGCGCCCTGCAAATGGGCGCCTGCGACTTTGTCATGCCGGACTTCATGCGCATTGGCGGGGTGACCGGCTGGCTGCGCGCCGCGGCGATCGCCGGCGCCGCCGGGGTGCCGATATCCACGCATCTCTATCCCGAGGTGGCCGCCCACGTCATGCAGGTGACCGAGACGGCGCACTGGCTCGAATGGCAAAGCTGGGCCGATCCCATTCTGCAGCGGCCGTATCCGGTCGTGGACGGACACGTGCACGTGCCGGACGTCCCCGGTGTCGGGCTGGAATGGGACGAAGCGGCGGTGGCCGCCCACCTTGCCTGAGTCGTGGCGGGTCTTGCGTTTGCCGGCGCCTGGGGCTACGCTGTGCGTGTAGGGGCAGTGTCGGGGCGTGCTTCGGCTCGCCCGTTTCGGGTGCTTGCATGACTGGCAGACCACCCACTGTACCGTTGCTCCAGGGAGAACGCATGATGACGAAGAAGGCTCTCGTGACACTGCTGGCGGCGGCGCTCGTCGCGGCGCTTGCACCACGGCCGGCCGAGGCGCAGGCTGACGACCGGACGATGCCGATGCGGACGCCGGATGGCCAGCCGGACATCTCCGGCACGTTCACGTTCCGCACGTTGACGCCGTTCCAGCGACCCAGTCAGTTCGAGGACGTCGAGACCCTCGACGCGGAGACGGCCGCGCAGTTCGAGGCCTCTGAGCGGACGCGGCAGAACCGCGACCTGTTCGATCCCGAGAAGGGTGCATCCGGATATGCGCCGCGGGCGGAAGGGGGCGTGCTGTCCTACAACGAGTTCTGGTACGAACGGGGCATCGAACTGACCGCGGACAAGCGCACGTCGCTGGTCATCGATCCCCCGAATGGTCGGCTCCCGGCGCGAACCGAAGAGGCGGTCATGGCGGCCCGCGAGGCGTCCGCAGATCGTGCCGAGCATCGCTACGACTCGTATGAGAACCGAAGTCTGGCCGACCGCTGCATCATGGGATTCAACTCGGGGCCGCCGATGCGTTCGAGTGCCTACAACAATAACGTGATGATCGTCCAGGTGCCGGGCTACGCCGTCATCCTGAACGAAATGGTGCACAACACGCGGGTCATTCCGATCGGCGACACCGCGAAACCGCCGTTCGCGCAGTTCGCCGGCGTGTCCCGCGGACGCTGGGAGGGCGAGACGCTGGTCGTCGAGACCACGCAGTTCCGCGGTGGGCAGAGCGGCGGCACCGGTCCGAACATGCACCTGGAGGAGCGCTTCACGCGACTCGATTCGGACACGGTCGCCTACGAGTTCACCGTGACGGACCCCACCGTCTATACGGCGCCCTACACTGTCATGATGCCGTTCCGCCGCACCGACGGTGCGCTCTTCGAATACGCCTGCCACGAAGGCAACATCGGGTTGCACGGGATTCTGGCCGGCGCACGCAACCTCGAACGGCAGGGGCGTGAGCTGCGTCCATAGCGTTCTGGTCTCAATACCGGGCACGGCACGGGCCGGCCGCGCGACAGCGTGAGCCGGCCCGTCGCGTATCCGGTGAACACCAGCGTTGCGGTCGCCACGGACTGCTAGAATTGGCGCGGTCTCATGCTGACGGGCAAGTCTCCCATCGTGAACCTTTCCCGGCGCTGGCGTGACGGTGCAGCCGTCGCGCTGTTGGGCGGGTTGCTCTGTGCCGGTTGCGCCGGGGCCGGGGGAGACGACCGGCCCGGCGGCGAGACGGCGGCGGGCGCGCCCGCACCGGCGGTCGACGCCGGGGTCGAACCGTTCATCGACGCCACCGCCACGGTCGGGCTGGAGTTTCAGCATGTGAACGGCATGTCGGGGGAGTTGTACTTCAACGAGATGGTCGGGGCCGGCGTCGCGCTGTTCGACTATGACAACGACGGGGATCTCGACATCTATCTCGTGCAGGGGCACCTGTTGGGCCCCGACATCGCAGCGGGCGACGCCTCCTTCGATCCCGGACTCCAGGGGCCGCTGACCGACCGGTTGTTTCGCAACGATCTCGACCCGGCAGAGGGCGCGTCCACGCTGCGTTTTACCGACGTGACAGAGCAGAGCGGCCTCGACGCGCGCGGCTACGGCATGGGTGTGGCGGCGGCCGACTACGACAACGACGGGTGGATCGATCTGTACGTGTCGAACTACGGGTCGAACCAGTTGTGGCGGAACAATGGCGACGGGACGTTCAGTGACGTCACCACGCGGTCGGGCGCCGACGATGCGCGCTGGAGCGTCAGTTCGGCATTCTTCGACTACGACCGCGACGGGTGGTTGGATCTGTATGTCGGGAACTACGTGAACTACAGGGTCGAGAACAATGTGGAGTGTTTCCACAACGTCCGGACCTACTGCGGCCCGGACGGGTTCGTGCCGGTGCCCGACCGCTTGTTCCGGAACCGCGGCGACGGCACGTTCGAGGACGCAACGGCGCTGTCGCTGGTCGGCAGGGAGTACGGCCCGGCGCTCGGCGTGGTGACCGCCGACCTCGACGGCAACGGCTGGATCGACATCTACGTCGCCAACGACCTGTCGGAAAACCGGAGCTGGATGAACCAGGGCGACGGGACATTCGTGAACACGGCGCTCTTCAACGGGTCGGCTCTGAACGACGCTGGCGATGCCGAAGCCGGCATGGGGGTCGATGCCGGTGATTTCGACGGCGACGCCGATGTCGATCTGTTCATTTCGCACCTGGTGACCCAGACCAACACCGTCTACGTCAACGACGGGTCGGGGTTGTTCGAGGATCAGAGCGTGCAGACCGGTCTTGGACCTCCGAGCCTGCCATTTACGGGATTCGGCACCGCCTGGTTCGATTACGACAACGACGGATGGCTCGACGTGCTGATCGTCAATGGGGCGGTGGACATGCTGCCGCGGCTCGTGCAGCAGCGGGACCCGTATCCGTTACACCAGACGAACCAGTTGTTTCACAATCTAGGCAACGGACGGTTTCAGGAGGTCTCGGAGACGGCGGGCGCGGCGTTCGTGCCATCCGAGGTCAGCCGCGGAGCCGCGTTCGGCGACGTCGACAACGACGGCGACGTCGACGTGGCGATCACGAACAACAACGGCCCGGCGAGACTGCTGCTGAACGCCGTCGGCAACGCGAATCGCTGGATCGGGTTGCGGCTGGTCGGCGCCTCCGCCCCGCGGGACATGCTCGGGACGCGGGTGGCGATACTCAGGGATGGCGAGCCAGCGTTGTGGCGGCGCGTGCGATCGGACGGCAGCTATGCGTCCGCCAACGATCCACGGGTGCTGGTCGGGTTGGGCCAGACGGCGGCCGTGACCGGGGTGCGGGCCATCTGGCCCTCCGGCGCCACCGAGGAATGGACCGACGTGCCGCTCGACCAGTGGAGCACGCTGCGCGAGGGAACGGGAACGATGGTGCAGCCATGAGCGGAGGCCGTTGCCGCATCGCGGCTGGAGGGCGCGGCTCGCCGCCGGCGCGTGGCTCAACTGCGGCCACGTCGTGCGTCGCGCTGGGGGTGCTGCTGAGCGGGGCGAGCCTGGTACTGTTCGTCGGGTGCGGCGAGCCGGCGTCCCCCACCGGCGATCCGGGCGGCCCGGTCGAACCGGCCCTGACCGACCCGGTCCGGCCGGTGCCGCTGCCCGCCATCGATGGGTTCGACGCCGAGGTGCAGCGGCAGCTCCGCGACGCCCACGCCGGTCTGCAGGCCGCAATCGAGGCCGGTACGGCGACCGGCGAGCAGTACGGACGTGTCGGGATGCGGTTCGCCGCGTACGGCCTCATCGATGCGGCCGAGGCGGCCTATTTCAACGCGCGCCGGCTCGAGCCCAGCGCGTTCCGCTGGGCCTACTATCTGAGTGTCCTGTACGACGAGACCAGTCGTCCGGAGGAGGCGATCGCCGCCCTTGAACCGGCGCTGGCCCTGAGTCCGGGCTACGTGGCTGGACTCGTGCGCCTGGGTGATCTGCTGGCCGGGCAGAACCGGACGGAGGAGGCCGCGCGCCGTTATGCCGACGCGCTGACCCTTGACCCGTCGTGTCACCCCTGCCTGGTCGGGCTCGGCCAGGTGGCGTTGCAGCAACGGGAGTTCCAGCGTGCCGCCGACTATCTCGAACGCGCGGTAGACATGGCGCCGAGCGCCGCCACCATCAGATATCCGTTGGCGCTGGCCTATCGCGGACTGGGTGACGAGACCCGGGCGCAGGCGCAGTTGCAGGCACGCGCCGACGCCACCTTCAATACGGGGCTGGGCAAGCAGATCGACCGTCCCGGGGTCTACGACCCGTTACTCAATGAACTGCAGGCTGTCGCGGCGGCCGGGACCGTGGCGCTCGAGGCGCGCGGCGTGATCGCGGCGCGCGCGGGACGCTGGGCCGAGGCGATCGCCGACTTCAACGCCTTGGTGGCCGCCGATCCGGACAACGCGGTGTCGCGCAACCTGCTCGCCACGGCGCTGCTGACAACGGGACAACGGGACGCGGCACGGCGCCATTACGAAGAGGCGATCCAGATCGATCCGGGTCACGCGCGCGCCAACCTGCAGCTTGGACTCCTGCTGGCCGAGGACGGCAGAGAGACGGACGCGATCGCACGTTTCCGGCGGGCCGTCGAAGCGGACCCGGGCTCCAACCTGGTCTACCTCAACCTGGCCGCGGCGCTCATGCGCAATGGGGAGGCGGCCGAGGCGGCAGACGTGTACGAACAGTTGCTGCGGCTCGATCCCAGTAACGCCCCCGCCCGGCTCGGGCGCGCGTTCGCGCTGATTCGCGCCGGGCGCCATGCCGAAGCGGCAGTGCGTCTGGGAGAGGATATGCAGGCCCGTCCCAACGAGCTTGCGTTCACACACACCCTCACCAGGCTGCTGGCCGCATCGCCCGACCCGGACGTACGGGACGGTGCACGGGCGCTGGAACTGATGCAGCAGGTGTCGGCGGCGCTACAGAGCCCGGAAGTGTTGGAAACGGCCGCGATGGTCATGGCGGAAGCGGGCGTATTCGAGCGCGCCGCCGAGTATCAACGAATGACCATCGACCTGGCAGGTCAGACCGGCCGGTCCGACCAGCTTCCGCACCTGCGCACGATGCTGTCCCGCTATGAGGCGGGCCAACCCTCGCGCACCCCGTTCCGGGATGACGATCCGCTGTTCTATCCGGCTCCGTTCAGACCACCGGGAGCCTTCGACGACAACGCGCAATAACGCGCCGTCCGGCGCCTGGCTGCTACGGGATCAGGCGGGGGACGAACTTCGTGAGTCCCTGAATCGGCCCTACTTCGCCGCCATACACGTTCCCCGCCGCATCCGCGGTGACGCCTTCACCCATTGACCCGTAGCCCCCCATGCCGGAGGGGCGCTCCGAGACGTGCTCCGGCACGAAATACAGCACTTCGCCGGTCCGGGCGCTACCGACGCGCAGACCCTTCCGCCAGCCGGGGTTGTAGTTGTCGTCCGACTCGGAATCGATGGCGTACAGCATGTCGTTGTCGTCGATGAAGATCCCGCTGATGCGGCTGAACTGATACCAGGTGTCGAGATGGGCGCCTTCCTGGTCGAAGATCTGGATCCGCCGGTTGCCGCGGTCGGCCACGAACAACCGTCCCTGCGAGTCGAAGGCGAGGGAGTGCGGCGCCCGGAACTGGCCGTCCTCGTAGCCCCATGATCCCCAGCTCTTGATGAAGGTGCCGTCCGGGGCCCATTTCGTGATGCGGCCGATGGCGTTGGGGCCGGGTTCGTCGAGGAACTGCGCGCCATGCGACTCGCCGACATAGATGTTGCCGTTCGGGCCGATGACCACGTCGTTCGGCTCTGTGAAGTGTGTCGGCGGATTGCCGGTCTCGCCGGGCGTGCCGAGCACCAGCAGCACCTCGCCCTGCGGGCTGAACTTGATGACCTGGTGTCCCTTGCGGGGTGCGCTGGGCGTGCGCTCGAGCTCACGGGCGTTGGGGGCGCGGGCGTCGGCGATCCAGACGTTGCCCTCGCTGTCGACGTCCATCCCGTGCGGCCAGGTGATCAGTCCGGCGCCGAAGCTCTGCACCACGTTGCCGTCCGGGTCGAGCTTGACGATCGGGTCCACGTCCGATTCGGCGCACGAGTTGGTCCCGCAGCGGTCTCCGGCCCAGATGTGCACGCCGTCCACGTCAACGTTGACGGCGCTGACCGAGCCCCACGATCGGCTGTCCGGCAGGGTGCCCCAATCGCGGACCGTTTCGTACGGGTTGGGCAGATTGTTGACCGGCTCGACGGCGGCATGTTCAGCCGGGCCGCGCGCGCCGCGCTGCGCCAGACCGGTCCCCGGGGCGAGCAGGAGGATGGCGCCGGCCAGCGCGATGCACAGGCCCGTGCGGACGCCTGCAGTCGGAACGAAATTGCACGTCTTGGTCATCGATCACCTCTGCGGTACAGGAAAGGGCAGTCGCTGTTCAAAACGGAAGAAGCGGGAAACACGATGGCCCGTGAGACAGGTATTGTCAAGTCGCGTCAGGTTCGGATTGGCGCGTGCCGGGGCCAAACGTGCCGGCTGGTGTCTAACGTATTGGGGTCGACGGGCCCAGTCGGTCGGACCCCGTGCGCAAATTCAATGCGCCTCGATGAGAGCCGACTGGGCCACCTCGATGTACGCTGTACGGGTGAGTCTCCCAATACGGACGCTGGTGATCGGTTTCGGCGTCGTCTGTGCGGCGACGGTCCTGACGGCGCGGCAGCCGGGACGCGGCACCGTCTGGGACGGGGTCTACACCGCCGAACAGGCCGCTCGAGGCCGGGCGGTGTACGAAGAGCACTGCAGTTCGTGCCATCTGCCGGATCTCAGCGGATCGGGGGAGGCCCGATCGCTCGTCGGTGACGCGTTCATGGATGACTGGCGGGAAGATACGCTGGGCACGCTGTTCAGCCGCACACGGACGATGATGCCGTTCGACAACCCCGCCACACTCGCGGATGGCGACTATCTGGACAGCATTGCGTACATCCTGCAGGTCAACCGCTTTCCCGAGGGGCGCCGCGCGTTGACGGCGGGGGAGCTGGACGACATCCGTATCGAGAATGAAGAGGGACCCGGAGAGGTGCCCAGCTTCGCGCTGGTGCGTGTCATGGGATGTCTCGTGCGAGGGACCGACGGCGGCTGGCTCCTCACGCACGCGACCGCCGCGCGGCGCACGCAGGATCCGGCCGTGTCCGACCCCGACGAGTTGACCGCCCTCGATCGCCAGGCGCCCGGTCTGCGCACCTTCGCGCTGATCAGCCCGTACCCGGACCCGACCCCCCACAGCGGGCACAGGATGGAAGCGAAGGGGCTCCTGATTCGAGACGCTGACGGCGACCGAATCAACGTCAGCAGCCTGGGAATGGTGGCGACGGCGTGCGGACCCTGAAGGCTCCCAGGAGCCCGTGGTGAAACCGCGCGTAGCACCGAGCGTGGCGAGGCGCCCGCGTGGCAACGCGAGATGTAGGGGCAACCCTTGTGGTTGCCCTGTTCGTCTGCCGGAACAAAGCAGATCGGCGGCTTTCAACGCCGATCTGCTAGATTTTACGCACATCAGCGGGATGCATCGCCGCGCGAATGCCGCGGGGCTTTCACCACGGGCTCCTAGCGCGGCGCTTCCGGCTTGACCACGGCGACGCTGTTGACGTCGCGCTCATGCGCCGCCGTGTATACGCCGCGCTCTTTCATGATCTGTCGCAGCCGCGCCGCCGTGTGGTCCGCCCGTTTCACCGTGCCGGTGTAGTGCACCCCGTCTGCAATCCGCAACGGGGTCCAGCCTTCGACGGTCTCCGGCAGCAGGTCGGCGCCCTTCTCGATCAGGAACTCGACGATCGGGTTCGCCCCGCGCAGCGCTGCCCCGTGCAGCGCGGTGTAGCCCTTGTCGTCCGCGCGGTTGACCTCCGTGTCGCCCAACTCGTAGGCCAGCGCGACCGCGTCGAACGCCTCTTCGTTGGTGCCGGCGCTCTCACCCAGGTTGAAGATGCCCACGCCGGCCGCGACCATCAAGGGCGACGCATTGCCCTCCGTCGGCTGCCGGGTGCCGGCGCCGTGGTCCGCCAGCAGACGCATCAGCGGGGCGTCGGCATGTTTGGCGGCCAGCAGATACGGCGTCGCCCCGATGCGGTTGAGGTTGTTGCGTTCGCCGTTGTTGTGCCGTCTGGTTTGCCGGATGTTCGGATCGGCGCCGTGCTCGAGGAGAAACCGGGTGAACTCGAGCGTGTCCAGGCGGTCAACCAGAGGGACCGGCGGCATGCCCTTGCCCGAGTTCGGGCGGCGCGTGTAGGCCAATTGATGCAGGGTCGTCCAGCCCTGTTCATCGGCGTTGGGGTCGGCGCCGCGCTCGACCAGTTGTGTCGCGAGCGAGAAATGACCGTTGGCTACCGCGATGACCAGGCCACTCGTGCCCGCGGCGCCGCCGCGGGTTCGTGACCGATCGCCGGCCTGCTGCGCGTCAGGGGGGAGAGGCCGGATCGTGTCGTTGACGTCGGCGCCGGCGTCCAGAAGCGCGTGTACGGCCGCTGTCTGGCCCGCCCTGATGGCAAAGAGCAGCGCCGTCCAGCCGGCGGTCGAGCGGTCGTGGACACCGGCGCCGAGTTCGATCAGGGTGTTGACGGCGCCTGGGTGGTTCTCGGCCGCCGCCCACATGAGCGCGGTCTGTCCGCGCCATCGCTCGCGGGCGTCGATCGCCGCGCCATGCGCCAGCAGCAGCCGCAGCACGTCGACGCTGCCTGCGCGGGCCGCCGCCATCAACACCGTCTCGCCCTCCGGCAGGGTCCCGTTCGCATCGGCCCCGGCCTCGAGGAGCGCGCGGACGATATCGAGATCGCCCCGCCCGGCGGCCAACGCCAGCGGCGTGACGCCGTAGCGGTTCGGCCGGTCTGCGCCGGCGCCGGCGCGTAGCAGCAGCGTCGCGGTCTCGAGGTCGCCCTGATAGGACGCCCAGTGCAACGCCGTCGTGCCATCCGGTTCAGCGGCATCGACGTCGACCCGCTGCGCGAGCAGGTTTCGCACCGCCTCCGTGTCGGCCGCCCTCGCGGCGGCCACCAGCGGGATGTCACGAGCCGGGGCCGCTGCCGTCGGGCCTGCGGCCAACAGCCCCGGAAAGACCCACATCGCCAGCGGCACAACAGTCGCCACGTATCCGGCGCGAGTCGTCAGACGCATGTCGGAGGTCTCCACGGTTACGCACGTCACGCGTGTGCGCGGATAGACGGGCAGATACGTGACGTATGCTACCGCATCGGTGTTGACAGCGCCATCTGAAGCTGTACGATCGGAGCACGGCGGTGTGACACACAAGTCGCGATCCATGAAAGCGATACACGGAGCATCCGGGCGGCGGAGCCGGGCCGTTGTCGGCAGCCTGTCGCTGGCGTGCGTCCTGATGGTCATCGGCGCACCGTCGGCGTCGGCCGGGCAGTCGCCGGGCGATCCGTCACACGCCGCGCTCCTCGAGCGGTACTGCATCACCTGTCACAACGAAGCCCTGGCCGCCCGGGGCACCGTCCCGGTCGCCATCGACCTGTCGGCGCTGGCCGACGTGCCGGCGGACGCCGCGCTGTGGGAGCGGGTCATCCGCAAGCTCCGTACCGGGTCGATGCCGCCCATGGGTCGGCCGCGCCCGGACGCGACGGTGATCGACAGGTTCGCCGCCTGGCTCGAGGACGAGATCGACCACGCGGCGGCGGCCCGACCGAATCCCGGGCGGACGGAGACGCTCCATCGGCTGAACCGCACCGAATATCAGAACGCCATCCGCGATCTGCTGGCGCTCGACATCGACGCCGCGAAGCTGGTGCCGGCCGACGACCAGAGCTACGGGTTCGACAATATCGCCGGCGTGCTGAAGGTGTCGCCGACCCTGCTCGAACGGTACATGAGCGCGGCGCGCGAGATCAGCCGTCTGGCCGTCGGCGCGTCACCGCTGGCGCCGGCCGGCGAGACGTTTCGCATCGTCTCCGACCTCTCGCAGTACCAGCACCGTGACGGGTTGCCGTTCGGGACCAGGGGCGGGATGTCGGTGCGGTTCAATTTTCCCAGGAACGGCGAGTACGACATCAAGGTCGAGTTGCTCGACCTCTTCGCCGCCGCGCCGATTCGCGAGCCGCACCAGCTCGAGGTCAGCATCGACGGCGAGCGGGTCGCCGTCTTCGAGTTGGCGCCCCGCGACCCTGACGACGATCAGGGCGCCGCCTATAACACCGGACCGAGCGAACTGGTGGTTCGGACGCCGGTCACCGCCGGGCCTCGCAGCGTGACGGCGACGTTCGTCAAGCGGACCGACGCGCTGGCCGAAAGCGTCCGTCAGCCGTTCGCCCGTCCTCACGGCGAGGGCGACTACCTGCTGTATCAGCCGCACCTCGGCACGCTGACAATTTCCGGACCGTTCAATCCGAGCGGCATCGACGAGACGCCCGCCCGGCGCCGGATCTTCGTGTGCCGGCCGTCAACCCCCGCCGACGAGCCGGCGTGCGCCCGGCAGATTCTGTCGACCCTGGCGCGCCGCGCGTATCGGCGGCCGGTCGGCGACGCCGATGTGGCGCCGCTGGCAGGGTTCTACGAAGAGGGGCGGACCGGCGGCGGGTTCGAGGCCGGCATCGAGCGGGCGTTGCGCGCGCTGCTCGTGAGTCCCGACTTCCTGTTCCGCGTGCTGGCCGACCCGCCGAATGCAGCGGCAGGGACTCCCTATCGATTGGGCGACCTGGAGCTGGCGTCACGCATCTCGTTCTTTCTCTGGAGCAGCATCCCGGATGACGAACTGCTGGAGGCGGCGGCGGGCGGCGAGTTGCAGGATCCCGCGGTGGTCGAACGCGAGGTGCGCCGGATGCTGGCCGACCCGCGGTCGAAGGCGCTGGCCAGGAACTTCGCCGGGCAGTGGCTGCGTCTCCGCAACATCTCCGGGGCGTTGCCGTCCGACGTGCTCTTTCCCGACTTCGGCGAGAGCCTGCGCCAGGACTTCGTACGCGAGACGGAGCTGTTCTTTGACAGCATCATCCGCGAAGGCCGCGGCGTCAGCGAGTTGCTGACGGCCGACTACAGTTTCCTCAACGAGCGGCTCGCGAGGCACTACGGCGTCACTGGCGTGTATGGCAGCGATTTCCGGCGCGTGGCGCTCACAGACCCCAACCGCCGCGGGCTGTTGGGCCATGGCAGTATCCTGACCGTGACCTCGTACCCCGATCGGACGTCACCCGTCGGGCGCGGCAAGTGGGTGCTCGAGAATGTGCTGGGCACACCACCGCCTCCACCGCCGCCCAACGTGCCGGAGCTCGAACCGGACGAAGACTCGGGCAAGGTACTGGCGATGCGGGCACGCATGGAACAGCATCGCGCGAATCCGGTCTGCGCGAGCTGTCACCGGATCATGGATCCCCTGGGGCTGGCGCTCGAGAACTTCGATGCGGTGGGGCGCTGGAGGGCGCAGATGCCCGGCGGGACCGGTATCGATGCGTCCGGAGCAATGCCGGACGGCACCGCGTTCGACGGCCCGTCCGACCTGCGCGCGTTGCTGGTGCGGAATCCGGATCAATTCGCCACGGTCGTCACCGAGAAGCTGCTGACCTACGCGCTCGGCAGGGGCGTCGAATACTATGACGCGCCAGCCGTCCGCCGCATCGTCCGTGGGGCCGCGGCCAGCGACCTCAGCCTGGCGTCGTTGATCGCCGGCGTCGTCCAGAGCACGCCGTTTCAACTGAGACTGGCGCAACCCGAGCCCACGCAGTAGGAGAACCTGTCATGTTCGTTTCCAGAATGGCGTTGCCCCGGCGGACGTTCCTTCGCGGCATGGGCGTGACTCTGGCGCTGCCGCTGCTCGACGCGATGGTGCCCGCCGCCACGGCGCTGGCCAATACGGCGGCGAAGCCGGTGCGTCGTCTCGGATTCGTGTATATCCCGAACGGGGCGGTCATGCCCTCGTGGCAGCCGGCCGGCGAGGGCGCACTGACCGAACTGCCGCGCACACTGAGCCCGCTCGCGCCGTTTCAGGACCAGGTCATCGTCCCGATCGGTCTCAGCCAGAAGCAGGCCGAGGCGCTCGGCGACGGCAACGGCGAGCACTCGCGGGCCGGCACGGTGTGGCTGAGCGGGGTCCATCCGAAGGAGACCGAAGGCGCCGACGTGCGCAATGGCACGACGGCCGATCAGATTGCCGCGCAGCACATCGGGGGCGACACCCCACTGACGTCGCTCGAGCTGGCGATGGAGCAGACGTATCTCATCGGCAACTGCGACAACGGATACAGTTGCGTGTACACGAACAGCATCTCGTGGCGATCGCCGACGACTCCCAACCCGCACGAGACGAATCCCCGCATCGTGTTTCAGCGCATGTTCGGCGACGGCGGGACCCCGGAAGAACGGCTGGCGCAATTGCAGGAAGACCGCAGCATACTCGACTGGGTCACGGCGGATATCGCCGATCTGCAGCAGAAGCTGGGGGCGGCCGACCGGAACAGCGTGAGCGAGTATCTCGATGCGGTCCGTGAGATCGAGCGGCGGATACAGGTGTCCGAGCGCCAGCACGGCGAGTCGTCGCTCGAGCTTCCCGATCGGCCGGTCGGCGTGCCCGAGTCGTACGACGAGCACGCCAAACTGATGTTCGACCTGCTCGCGCTGGCGTTCAAGGCGGACATCACCCGCGTCTTCGTGTTCACCCTGGGCAAGGAACAGACCAACCGCGCGTATCCCGATCTCGGTGTCAATGCCGCCCACCACGCCGTCTCGCACCATCAGCACGACCCGCTCAAGTTCGAGCAGGGCGCCAAGGTCAACCAGTACCACGTGGGTCTGACCGCACATTTCCTGGATCGGCTGAAGGCCACGCCGGACGGGGACGGTACGTTGCTGGACCACTCGCTCGTGCTGCATGGGGGTGGCATCAGCGACGCGAACGAGCACTCGCACATCGACCTGCCGCTGGTCCTCGTCGGCGGCGCCGGCGGGGTGAAGGGGGGCCGTGTCCTGCGGCACTCGAAGGACACCCCGATGAACAACCTGCTGGTGGCGATGCTGGAACGGGTCGGGGTGCGCACCGAGACCTTCGGGGACGCGACCGGATCGCTGCCGTTAGAGCCGCTGTCCGGCGTCTGAGCACTTCGCCGCCTAGCAGCCCGTGGTAGAACCCCGCGTTGCACCGAGATCGGCGATGCGCACGGTGAGCAAGGCGAGATGCCTGTAGGGGCAACCCTTGTGGTTGCCCTGTTCGTCAGCCGGAACCGCGTGCGCGGCCTCCCCGCACCGCCACGTCGCGGCCGTGCTCACACGCCGGTCCTCCGATCCTCAATCACTGCTGGTGGCGTCGCCGACGGCGATTGAGTACCCTGTCCCGAGCTTCGGTCACATCGCGGAGGCCCACATGGCGATCACCTTCACCGTCAACGGTCAGGAACATGCAGTCGACGTCGAACCGCAGACGCCCCTTCTGTGGGTGCTGCGCGATACGTTGGGACTGACCGGCACGAAGTTCGGTTGCGGCATCGCCGCCTGCGGCGCCTGCACGGTGCACGTGAACGGCCAGCCGGTGCGGTCCTGCTCGTATCCCGTCTCGGCGGCCGAGGGCGAAGCGATCACGACCATCGAGGGCCTGGCCGCCGGCGGGGAGTTGAGCAGGGTCCAACAGGCCTGGATCACACACCAGGTGCCACAGTGCGGGTACTGCCAGTCGGGGATGATCATGGCGGTCTCGGCGCTGCTCTCGCAACGACCCGACCCCAGCGACGAGCAGATCGACGCGACCATCACCAACATCTGCCGCTGCGGCACCTTTGCCCGCGTGCGCCGCGCGATCCACTCGGTCGCCGAGGGCGAAGGAGAGCGTCATGCGTAAGTGGACACGACGCGCGTTCATCGGTACGGGCAGTCTGGTCGGGGGCGGGTTCGTGCTGGGAATCGCCGGCGTCACCTTCTCCCCGGGCCGTCACACGGTCGTGTCGGCCGACGCCGAGGAGAAAGGCGAGCTCACCACCTGGGTCACCGTCACGCCCGATGACCTGGTGACGATTCTGGTGCCGCATTGCGAAATGGGGCAGGGCTCGCTGACCGCGCTGGCGATGATGGCGGCCGAAGAGATGGAGGCCGCCTGGGACCGGGTGCGGATCAAGGAGGCGCCGGCGCTCGACATGTACGCCAACGCCTACATGCTGCGGGCGTTCACCGGCGACGCGCTGCCGTTCGGGCGCGCCGTCGACTATGGCTCGTATCGCCTCGCACGCTGGTTCGGCACCCAGGCCACCGGCGGCTCGACGGCGGTGCGGGGCACCGGGCACTACGGCATGCGCGTGGCCGGCGCCGCGGCCAAGGAGATGCTGCTCGCGGCGGCGGCGGAGCGCTTCGGGGCGCCAATTTCCGAGTGCGAGGCCGCGCAGTCGCGCGTGGTCCACGCGGCGTCCGGACAGCAGGCGAGTTTCGGCGAGTTGGCGCGATCGGCGGCGGCGCGCGCCGTGCCGGAGAATCCCGTGCTGAAGGACCCCGACAGCTACACGCTGCGACGGACGTCGAAGCCGCGTTTCGACATCCCCCCGAAAGTCGACGGGAGCGCAGTCTACGGCATCGACTTCACGCTGCCGGGCATGCTCTACGCCGCTGTCGACATCGCACCCGTGCAGGGCGGCCGGCTCGTGTCGGTCGACCCCGGTCCGGCCGAGGCAATGCCCGGAGTGAAGCGGGTCGTGCAACTGGACGAAGCGGTGGCGGTGGTCGCCGACAGCTTCTGGCGGGCTCGCACGGCGCTGGCCGCCCTGACGCCCGAGTACGGCGACGCCGGTCATGGCGCCGTCTCGAGCGAGGCGATCTTCGCCGCCTTCGACACGGCGCTTGGCGACGCTCCCGAGATGCCGGCCGACGCGGCGCAGGTCATCACCGCCGATTATCGCGTGCCGTTCCTCGCCCACGCCACGATGGAGCCGATGGCGGCCACGGTTCGGGTCGAGGGCGACCGTGCAGAGGTGTGGGCCGGCGTCCAGGATCCGCTCAATGCACGGTCGGTGGCGGCCGGCGCGCTCGGTCTGGACGCCAACCAGGTCCAGTTCACGAATCTGCTGCTGGGGGGCGGCTACGGGCGCCGTCTCCCGTTCACCTTCGACTACGTCGACCTCGCCGCGCGGGTCGCGCAGGCGATGTCGCCGACCCCGGTCAAACTGGTCTGGAGCCGCGAGAACGACATCCAGCACGACTACTATCGCCCGGCCGGCATGGCCCGGTTCGCGGGCGCGCTCGACACCGGTGGCAACCCGCTGGCGGTCGCCTCCCGCTATGCGGGCGGCGGCGACGGCGAGTCGACGTACATGCCGTATGCCATCGGCGCCAAGCAGGCGGAGGGCCGCGATGCGTCCCACCCGATCCGCCTGGGGGCCTGGCGGTCGGTGTTGAACTCGCAGCACGGATTCTTCAAGGAGTCGTTCATCGACGAGCTGGCGCACGCCGCCGGCAAGGACCCGTACCATTTCCGCCGCGACCTCCTGGGCGCGGAACCGCGCTTCAAGGCCGCTGTCGACAAGGTCGCCGCCATGGCCGACTGGGAGAGCCCGCTTCCGGAGGGAGAAGGGCGCGGGCTGGCGGTCTGCGAGAGCTTCGGCACCATCGTGGCGCAGGTGGCGCACGTGGCGGTGTCGCAGGACGGCACGCTCCGGGTCCGGCATGTCCATGCAGTCGCCGACTGCGGCGACATCGTCAATCTCGACTCGGCCCTGGCCCAGATTGAGGGCGGCATCATCTTCGGGTTGTCGGCGGCCATGCTGGGCGAGATCACGATCGCGGCCGGCCGGGTCGTGGAGAGCAACTTCCACGACCACCAGATGATTCATCTGGCCGATGCGCCCCGCATCAATGTGGAGTTGATTCGGTCCGATGCCCACCTGGGTGGTCTCGGCGAGCCCGGAATCCCGCCGATCGCCGCGGCGGTGACCAATGCGATCTTCGCGGCGACCGGTATCCGGGTGCGGAGTCTGCCCATCAAGCACCACAATCTGGCGCGCGCATAGACGACTCGGTGAGTGCCGCGACGATCTGCGGCCGGCTCGCCGGAGAGCGGTGGAGTCCGGACGCCGTCGGCCCGATATACTGTGCAGCTTGTCGCGTCTCGCGCCGGCTGCCGGGGGACCGGGACCGGACCGGCTGACGCAATATTCATCTCACACCGGGCAGAGGAGAAGCACGACATGAGCGACAGTCTGACCGGCGCCGAGTTCAAGGCGGCGCTGCGCAGCAACACTCCGAAGGTAGGGTTGTTCATCAATTCACACAGCACGACGGCCGTCGAGCAACTTGCTCACAGCGGGTACGACTGGTTGCTGGTCGATTCACAGCATGGTCCGATGGGCTACGAGACGCTGTCGAGCATGATCGGCGGCATCGCGTCGGGCGGCGCCAAGTCGCTGGTGCGGGTGACCGGCTACAGCGACCGGGCTGGCATCCAGCAGTCGCTGGACATCGGCGCCGACGGTGTGCTGGTGCCCTACATCAACAATGCCGACGAGGCGCGTCAGGCAGTGAGTTGCACGCGGTATCCCACGGCTGGGACACGGTCCGTCTATTTCCCGCAGCGCTGCATGAACAAGGCGGGGTTGCTGGGCTACGCCGGTCCCGCCAATGACAACATCATCTGCGCGCTTCAGGTGGAGACCGCCGACTGCATCAGGAACATCGAGGAGATCGCCGCGGTGCCCGGCGTCGACATCCTGTTCCTTGGCCAGAACGATCTCTGCATGTCGATGGGTCTGTACGAGAAATACCAGTTCCCCGACATGTACACGTCGCCCGAGTTGAAGGAGGCGACCGACGCGTTGAAGGCGGCCGCGAAGAAGAACAACCTGATTCTGGGGCTGTTCCTGTTCGGCACCGACCGGGTGGCCGAATTTCGCGAGCAGGGCTTCAGCCTGATCAGCATCGGCAACGATCTGCACCACCTCCTGACCCAGGCCGGCGCCCACGTCGGCGCGCTGGAAGGGATCATGCCGGAGTGGAAGCGCCGTTCGACCGCGCTGTTCTGATATGCCGAAACCGTGATCTGGATTTGGCAAGCGTGAAGTTGCGTGCGACCCGCTGCGCCGCCCGTGTTACTCGTAGTGCAGCGCGACGACGGGGTCGAGTTTCGCGGCCCGCACGGCCGGGTACATGCCGAACACGAGTCCGACCGCGACCGACACGACGAAGGCCAGGGCGACGGAGCCGACTGTGACAATCGTGGACCAGCCGGCAAAATAGCCGACCAGCCGTGACAAGACCACCCCCATTACGGTGCCGAGCACCCCGCCGGTCAGGGTGATCATCGTCGTTTCCAGCAGGAACTGGCGCACGACGTCCCGCTGGCGGGCGCCGATGGCGCGGCGCACGCCGATCTCGCGCGTGCGTTCGAGCACGCTCGCCAGCATGATGTTCATGATGCCGATCCCGCCGACGAGCAGCGAAATCGACGCGATCGCCACCATGACCACCTCGAAGATCTGCCGCGTCCGCTGTTGCTCGGCCAAAAGTTCGGCCGGAAGGATGACGCTGAAGTCGCTGGCGCCGCGGTGGGCGGTGTCGAGCAGACCGCGCACGAGCGCCCCCGCGGCGGTGATGTCGGCGTCGGTGTTCACCTGGAGATAGATCGCATCGATTTCGTCGCGCTGGTTGCTCCGCGATTCTTCCAACCGCAGGATGGCCGCCATCAAGGGGACATAGATCACCTGGTTGCCATCCTGCTGGCTGAGACCGGCGATGCCGCTCTGCACCGTGATCTGCGGTCCGACGACCCCAATCACCCCGTACCATTGCTGGTTCACTTTCACGAACCGCCCGATCGCATCTTCGGTCCCGAACAGGGACGAGGCGGCGGCCTGACCGAGCACGGCCACCGGGGCCGCGGCCTGCGCTTCCGACTCGTCGAAGAACCGTCCGCCGGCGATGTGCAGGCCGGCAATGTCGGCGTATACGGGAGACACGCCGAACACGACCGGCGGATCGCCCTGCGGCCGCGGCAGGAGACGGGTCGGCACCACCTGTTTCCTCGCGCTGGTCGCGTCGAGGTCACCCAGCGTCGCCTCGATCAGGCGCAGGTCCCGAAAGGACAGCCCGGCCGACAGCCGGCGGATACGCTGGAGCGTCTGGGGATCGCCTGCCTCACGCGCTTCGACGATGACGTTGCGCACGCCGAGCTGCTCGATGAAGGCGATCGCTTCCTGCTGTGCGCCTGCGCCGATGGACAGCATGGCGACCACCGCCGCGACGCCGAAGATCATGCCGAACATGGTCAACAGCGCCCGCAGCTTGTGGGCCCGCAGGCTGTCGAACCCGAGACGCAGTTCGGCGACGAGCTCGACGGTGCGGCGTCGGCGAAGACCGGATCGGGCGCGCGTGCTCACTGCGCGGCTCCCGGCGCGGTCGGCTGGCCGGCGCCCCCGCCGGCGGTCGGGTCGAGCAGCGCCACCTCCGTTCCCTCTGCAACGCCCTCGATGGCCATGGTTCCCACGCCACTGCCGACCACCGTCACGCGCCGTGCCTCGAACACCCCGTCGACGTTGACGTAGACGACCGGTGATCCGTCCTGCTCGAAGATCGCCTGGCGGGGCACCTGCAGCACGTCGGAGAGCGTCCGGCCTGCCACGGTGACCCTGACGCTCATCCCCGGCCGCAGCCGTGGATCGGATGCGTCGAGCTGCAGAAAGACGTCGAATTCGCGCACGGGGCCGGTCGAGCTGAATAGCGAGTCGCGCGAGACCATGCCCGCCACCGCCTCGACCGTCGCCGCCAGCGGCTGGTCGGGGAGTCCGTCGACATGCACGTCGGCCGTCTGCCCCGCTTCGATATTCGGACTCTCCTGTTCATCCACCTTGGCGACAATCTGCAGTTGGCTGACCTCGACGATCTCGGCGACGATGCGTCCCGGACCCACCGTGTCGCCGACCCGGTACTCTGGCAACGTCATCCCGGAGAAGAAGACCTGCACCCCATCCTGGTTCTCGCTGACCACGACCACGCCGTCAAATGGTGCGCGGACGACGAGGTTGTCGATGATCTGCTGCGCGCGTTGGCTCGCCAGCCGGGCCTGGGTGCGCCGCTCTTCGAGCACCGCCCCGGCGGCGCGGTTGGTCGCGGCACGCGAGGACAGCCCCTCTTCCAGCTCAGTCAGCCTGCGTCGCGCCTCGTCGAGCGCCAGCATGCGGCGCTTCGCCTCGTTGGCCGCGATCAGGTTGGGGTCGCTCACCGCCTGCAGCTCGGCGCGCCGCACGTCGAAACGGGCGGTCAGCAAGGCCACGGCGTCCTCGGCCTGCCGCACCTCGGCGTCCGCCTGCATTTTGACGATTTCCTGCTCGGCTTCCTCCAGCTCCGACTGACTCTGCTCGAGCGCGTGCGCCTGCTCCGCCGGGTCGAACTCCATGACGACGTCACCTGTCCGGACCGCGGCGCCGGTGCCGGCCAGCAGGATAAGGGGCAGCGACCTGCCGGCGCGCGGCGCGGCCAACGGCACCGACCGTTTTGCACGCAGCTCGCCCTCGATCTGCACGTCGAGCGCCACGGTGCCGCGCGTCACGCGGGCCGTCGGCAGGTCGGCCTCGTTGGCCAGCGGCCAGCGGTCGGCCGCAACCATGCCCAACGTCGCGAGGACGACGACGGCGCCGGCCGCGGCGATGGCGTATCGGGTTGTCACCGTTCTGCAATCATGGCGTGGGGGGCTCGACGGTCGCCACCCGGTCGCCGTCTGCGAGGCCCGCCGACACGGCCACCTCGTCCCCGGTCCGTTTGGAGATGTCGATCGTGGTTGGTTCGAACCGCGACCCGACCAGCCGATAGGCAACCGGCCGGCCGCCGGCGATGAACACCGCCTGGGCCGGTATCTTCAGCACATCGTCGAGCCGGTCGACCTCCAGCCGGGCGGTCGCGCTCATGCCTGGCCGGAGCTCGGCTCCGCCGCTGTCGAGCCGCACCCGGAGATCGAAGTTGCGCACCGCCGGCCAGCCCGCCGAGAAATCGACCCGCGCCAGCACCGAGATATCCTCCACGATGGCCTGGAACACTTGGCCTGGCAGCGCATCGACACGCACCGTGGCCGTCTGGCCCGTACGCAGACGTCCACGGTCTTCTTCATCCACCTTCGCCGTCAGCAGGATGGCGGACAGGTCGGGCACCTCGGCGATCTGCGCACCCGGCCAGGCGCGGTCCCCTTCGCGAAACTCCTGCTGGCCGCCGAACGGGCCGCCCTTCCGGCCATTGATCATGATGTGAATGGTGCCGGCAGCCGGCGCCTGGACGACGAGCGCCGCAAGTGACCGCTGTGCCCGGGCCAGATCGTCGGCCACCTTGTCTCGAGCGCGCTCGAGGCTCTGCACTTCCGCCTCTGTTGCCGCCTGGCCCGCCCTGATCTTGCTGTTCTCCTCCAGCAGCCGCTGGTTGGCGTCGGCCAGGGCCAGCTTCGCGCGCTCGAGGTCGAGACGCGCCACGAGACGCTCGGGACTGGCCATATCGAGTTGCGCGCGCTCCACGTCGTACTGCGCGCTCAGCAGCGCCGTGCGAAGTTCTTCCTCCCGGATCCGGCCCTCCGCCTCCGCCTGCTCGATCTCCGCCTCCGCCTGCTCGAGCTCCGATGTCCTTTCCTGGACGGTCTGCTGTACGCTCGTATCGTCGAACCGCACGATGACGTCGCCGGCGTCGACGGTGGACCCGCTCGGGATCAGTTGAATGATCTGGAGTTCTCCCGACTGCATCGGCGCGTTCACGATGGTCGAACGCGTCGGGCGTATCTCGCCCCGCAGCTCCAGGTGTTCCACCAGCGCCCCCCGTTGCACTTCGGCGGTGGGCAGATCGGTGGAGGCCTCGGGCGCCATCGCGAGGTATCCGCTCACCCCGACGGCGACCACGCCGAGTATCCACAGCACGGCGGTCGCCGCCCGTCCGTCAGCGTGCCGCATGTTGCTCTCCGTCCGGCTCGTGCGATGCGACCGGGTGGCGCGCCTGCGACGATGGCGGCGTGTGCGGAGCACGCAGGATGTCGACGGACGCCGAGAGATCGGGTGTGAGCCGCTCGTGCGAGCCGGCGATGGAGACGATGGCGACGAAGGTGCGCACGGTCGACGTCAACTGGCTCGGGACCGCCAGTGGGGCGATCTGTTCCACCCTGCCGTCGAACGCCAGTTCCGGATAGGCATCGAGCCGGATCGTGGCCGGTTGTCCCACCGCGACGTGCGCGATGTCCGTCTGGTTGACCGAGGCGCGGACCTGCATCGACGACGAGTCGACGACATCCAGAATCCCCATGCCAGACCGCAGTTCCTCGCCTTCCTGCACCTCCGTCATCGCGCCCCCGCCCCGGAAGACCGTGTCGAGCACGACGAGCCCGGCGAACGGCGCCGTGACGGTCATGAGGCGGGCGTTCCGTTCGGCATGTTCCGCCTCGCGCCCCGCGCGGTCACGCTGGATTTCGAGGATGCGGAGCTCGGCCGCGGCGGCGGTACGTTTGAGGGTGAACGTCTGTTCCAACTGGTCCAGTCTGGCGATCGCCTGTTCGAGGGCCAGATCGTTCGTCTCCGCCTCGATGCGGGACAGCAGCGGATTCGCCAGCACGTCGAGGCGGCTGCGCTCCACGTCGTTTGCCGCCTGCACCAGCTCCGCTTCGTCGGTGGCCTGCGCGGCCTCCTGTTCCGCCTGCAGCCTGCGGATCCGCCCCTCCAGATCGAGCAGCGTGCTGCGCTGATCGCGCGCCGCGCGCTGCTGGTCCTGGGGATCGAACTCCACGAGCAGGTCGCCCGCCTCGACGCGCGCGCCCCCGGCGACCAGGCGCGTGATGACGAGCGGGGTGTTGGACTGCTGTCCGGTGAGACGAGGGGTGATGACCGAGAACGCCCGCACCGCCTCGACCGCGCCGGCGAGGCGAACCGGTTGGTCCGCGTTCTGGCGGAGAGCGGCCACCGGCGCGGCGTCGGTGTCGGGCGTCGCGGCGGCAGGGGCACAGGCCGAGACGGATGTCGCCACTGCCAGCAGCCCGTGGTAGAACCACGCGTTGCACCGAGAATGGCGGTGGGCCCGGTTGGCAAGGCGCGACGAGGGAGCAGATTGGGACATCTGTGACCGAGGAGCAACGCCGCCAGGCGGGATGCAGCGCCGTTCGAATGCAGCGGGGCTTTTGCCACGGGCTGCCAGGGCACAGAGGGTCAATGCCGTTGTGTCCGGCCGACGCCCGGGGCTCGCGCTGTCCTGCGTCATCTATCTCTCTGTACGACGTTGGAACGCACTCGGCGGTCTGTTCAATCCGTTGTGACCATGGCCGCATTGGCCGGGATTGTCAAACGACGAAGCGCCCCCCGGTAGTCTTGGACACCCAATTCGCGCGAATGGGCGTTGGGCCCTGGACCGGTCGCGGAAAGTCCAGTATCCGGGTCGGCGGCGACCGCACGTCGCCGGGGAGCATCGGTGGTCGTGTGTGGGAGTCTGACCTTGTGGCTCACCGTGACGCGAGGGCGGTGCGCAGATGATCGAGTGCCGCTTCGTTCAGACCGCCTGCCGCGTCGATGGCGATCTTCCAGAGGCGCTCGGCCTCGGTGGAGAACCGGATAGAGCGCCAACCGCAACGAGGCAGAAGCTCACCGCCCGCGTCGATAGCCGCCTGGAAGTGCGCCAGCGTGATCTCGCTGGATCCTGCAATGTATGCGAGAGTGCTGGCGTTCCACAGAAACACACCGACGGATCGGGGAAACCGCCCGCGCTTCGGGCGAAACCGTCGGTGCACCGCGAAATGCAGTAGTGAGATGGGGAGAAAGAACACGACTCGAAGAATACGAAATACGCCTCGAAAAAAGACGTAGACGACTCTTCCACGCAACCGGCGCATGTTCTCCGATCGCATGGGGTCGAAGTTACCCGTACGGAGGATTGAAATCAAGAGTTTTTGCTGGTCGAGGCGCACGTCAGACGGGCTGGCGGGTGGAACGCGGAAGTCAGGCGGGGTCTTACGATTCGACTTGTCACGATTTCCGGCAACATGGCAGGATTGGCCGGGAGAACTGACGGATGAGAGCACCTACCGGGACCGTCGCGGCGCTGATGCTGGCCATGGCCCTGCTGGCGGCGACGGTCGCCGCCCAGCCGGGCGCCGCCGACGGCGAGTGGCGCTCGTACGCCGCCGACGCGTGGGGGACGAAATACTCGCCGCTTGACCAGATCACGGCCGACAACTTCAACGACCTCGAGCTGGCGTGGCGCTGGCGTACGGCCGACAGCCATTTGCCCCATGACAGCGGGCGGGGCATTTCGCTGGTGTCGGCCGAGACGCTGTTCGACCGGCTCGAGGCGCAGGCGCCGGACCGCTGGGTGACGCGCCCGGCCATCGGACGGCTGTCGGCGACCCCGCTCATGGCCGGCGGCGTGCTGTATCTGGTGACCCCGCTCTACCAGGCGGCGGCGATCGACGCGCGCACGGGTGAGACGCTCTGGATTCACAATCCCCGGGTCTACGAAGAGGGCAGCCCACCGCTGCCGGCGCCATGGAACCACCGCGGAGCAGCCTGGTGGGAGCGTGACGGCGAGGCGCGCATCGTCTGGGGCACCGGCGACGGGTGGTTGACGGCGGTCGACGCGGCGAGCGGTCTGCCGGCGGAAGGGTTCGGCGACCGCGGCCGCGTCAGCCTGGAAGACGGCCTCCCGCGCGCCCGCGAGAACCCGAGTCGGCTGCCGCCGCCGTCCCGCTCGCCTCCGCTCGTGGTCGGCGACCGGGTCATCGTCGGTTCATCGGTGCACGACTATCTGGCGACGAAAGAGAACGCACCGGGGTTCGTGCGGGTGTATGACATGCGGTCCGGACGGCACGAGTGGGACTTCCACGCCGTGCCCCAGAGCGGCGATGCGTTCGGGGCCGATACCTGGTTGAACGAGTCGTGGCGCTATTCCGGCAACTCGAACGTCTGGGGCAACATCACCGCCGACCCGGAGCTTGGCTACGTCTACCTCGCCACCAGCACCCCGACGTCAGACTTCTACGGCGGGCACCGCCTGGGCGACAACCTGTTCGCCGAGAGCCTGGTCTGTGTCAACCTCGAAACCGGCCAGCGGGTGTGGCATTTCCAGTTCGTGCATCACGGGGTGTGGGACTACGACAACCCGACGGGGCCGAACCTGCTCGACGTCACCGTGAACGGCCGCCGCGTGCACGCCATCGCCCAGGTGACCAAGCAGGGCTTCGTCTACGCGTTCGATCGGCTGACGGGCGAGCCGATCTGGCCGATCGAAGAGCGGCAGGTCGCGACCGATACCGATCTCGCCGGCGAACTGCTGGCGCAAACCCAGCCGTTTCCCACCCGGCCCGCCGCCTTCGAGTATCAGGGCGCGACCGTCGACGACCTGGTCGACTTCACCCCCGAGATCCGGCAAATGGCGATCGAGGCGGTGGAGGGGTTCCGGCTGGGGCCGCTCTACACGCCGCTCTCGCTGCGCGGCACAATCTTTCGCCCGAGCGCCGGCGGCGGCGCCAGTTGGGGCGGCGCGGCCGTCGATTCGCAGACCGGCCTGCTCTACGTACCGTCACGGAACGCGCATTCGGTGATGCGGTTTCGCGAGCCGACGCCGGAGGACGAGGCGACCCTGCGGTATCTCCTGAGCCGCGGCGGGGTGTTTCTCGATGGCGGGAACGCGCGGCGACAGCCCGCGATGCCCGAGGGGCTGCCGCTCTGGAAGCCGCCCTACTCGCGCATGACCGCCATCGACATGAATACCGGCGAGCATGTCTGGATGACACCGACCGGCGACGGCGACCGGATACGCAACCACCCGCGGCTGCGTCACCTGGACCTGCCGCCGCTGGGCGGCGAGGGAGGGCGCAACGGCCCGGTGGTGACCCGGACGCTGCTCGTGTACACATTGACCGCCGGCGGTTCCGGCGGCGGTCCGCGGCTGGTCGCCTACGACAAGGCGACGGGCGCGCTGCGCGGCTCGGTCGACCTGCCGGGCGGTGCGATCGGCACGCCAATGACCTACATGCTGGATGGACGGCAATACATCGCGGTCACGGTCGGCGGCCCGGCCCCGTCGCTGGTGGCGTTCAGGTTGCCATCCTGATGTGCGGGGCAGGGGAGTCCACGCGGAACGCCGGTCCGTTCCTCGGCTGGACGTCCGTCCCGACGCTGATCACCAGAGCATTGAACCCGCCGCGCGGCGCGTGCGGAACCCGCCGGGTCGCCGGCACGTAGTGCTGGTGTAGGCGCGCCCACGCCCCGGGCACGGCCTCCCGGCGCGCGTGATTCCGGACCAGGACGCTGAGCGATGGACCCATTTCTGCAAGATCTGCGGCACACCGTCCGGGCGCTCGCGCGCAGCCCCGGCTTCACCCTGGCCGCCGTCGCCGCGCTGGCGCTCGGCATCGGCGCGACCACCGCCGTCTTCTCGGTTGTCAACACCGTTCTGTTGAAACCGGCGCCGTTCCCGGAGCCGGACCGGATCGTGTCGTTCCGGCTCGTCGCTCCGCAGGGTACGAATCCGGACGGGTCGCCCGCCAAGTTCGCCCACTGGCAGCGGCAGCCCGACGTGGTGCAGGATGTTGCCGCCTTCCGGAACGGTGTCGTCAACGACACCGGCGGAGAGGTGCCCGAGCAGCTTCGCTGGGCCCAGGTGTCCGCCAACTACTTCCGGCTGTTCGGTGCGCCAATCGTCCAGGGACGCGCGTTCGCGCCAACAGAGGATCTGCCCGGCGGCCCGCGGGTCGCGCTCATCAGCGAGCAGCTCTGGGAACGCCGATTCGATCGCGATCCCGGCGTGGTCGGCCGCATCCTCGCGCTGAGCGACGAGGCCCACGTCGTCATCGGCGTGGTGGGCGGCCGCTTCGATTTTCGTGACTTCGGTCCGCCGCCCGACGTCTGGACGCCGTTTCAGCTCGACCCGGACAGCAGCGATCAAGGGCACTACTTCAGCGTCGCCGGTCGATTGGCGCCGGGCGTGTCGCTCATCCAGGCGCAGACCGTACTAGAGCACTCCACCGCGGCGTACCGGCAGCGTTTCCCTGACCTGATCCCCGACGACGCCGCATTCAACGTCGAGCCGATTCGGGAAGTGCTGGTCCAGAACGCCCGGCCGCTGCTGCGGGTGCTCCTCGGGGCCGTCGGCTTCGTGCTGCTGATCGCCTGCGCCAACGTGGCCAGCCTGCTGCTCGTGCGCGCGACCGGCCGCAAGCGCGAGATCGCCATCCGGACCGCCATCGGCGCCGGCCGCGGACGCATCGTGCGGCAGTTCCTGACCGAGAGCGTCGTGCTCTCGGTCACCGGTGGCGCGCTGGGGCTTGCCCTCGGGGTGGCCGGCATGCGGGCATTACTGTCGGTCAACACTGTCGGATTGCCCCGCATCGGGACCGACGGCGCGCTGGTCGTCGCCGACTGGCGCGTGGTGCTGTTCGCGATGGTCGTCTCGGTCGGGACCGGGGTACTGTTCGGGCTGATTCCCGCGCTGCAGGGCTCGCGCACCGATCTGGGCGCGACCCTCAAGGAGGGCGGCGGACGCACCGGCACCGGGTTTCGGCAGAACCGGACCCGCGCGCTGCTGGTGGTCGGCGAGGTCGCCCTTGCGCTGGTCCTGCTGATCGGGTCCGCGCTGCTGATCCGCACGTCGCTCGCCCTGAGCGCCGTCGATCCCGGCTTCGACGCCACCAACGTGCTGACGATGAGGACGTCGCTCACGGGACCGCGGTTCGCGACGACGGCCGGTGTCGCGCTGGTGCTGCGGCAGGGCGTCGACCGCCTGCGCGCGCTGCCCGGGGTCGAGCACGCCGCCGCCACCTGCTGCGTTCCGCTGGAGGGCGGGTTCGGCCTGCCTTTTGTCATCGTCGGACGGCCGCTCGACGACGGTCCGGCTCACGGCGGCGGGGGTTGGACGACCGCGACGGACGGGTACTTCGAGGTGTTCCGCATTCCGCTGCGCCGGGGCCGCGTGTTCACGGAGCGCGACGGCGGCGGGGCGCCGCCGGTCGTCGTGATCAACGAGACGATGGCCCGGCAGTTCTGGTCGGACGGCGATCCGCTCGCCGATCGGATCGTGATCGGCCGGGGCGTCATGCAGCAGTTCGCCGGTGAGCCGGAACGCCAGATCATCGGCGTCGTGGCCGATGTGCGCGACGGGCAGCTCAATGCCGACCCGCAGCCCCGGATGTATGTGCCGCAGGGACAGTTGCCGGACGCCGTGAACGCCCTGAGTCTCGAGCTTGTACCGATGGGCTGGATCGTCCGCACCCGGACCAGTCCGGGAGCGCTCGGCGCCGCGACGCAGGACGAGATCCAGGCAGCCAGCGGTCTGCCGGTGTCGAGCGTGCGCACCATGGAGGAAGTGGTGTCGCGGTCTACGGCCAGACAACGTTTCAACATGCTGTTGATGACGGTTTTCGGCGCCGCGGCGCTGCTGCTGGCCGCTATCGGCGTCTACGGACTGATGGCCTACTCGGTCGCGCAGCGGACGCGCGAGATCGGCGTCCGCCTGGCGCTCGGCGCCCGGACCGGCCAGGTCTGGCGGATGGTCGTGTTGCAGGGGATGGGCCTGGTCGCGGCCGGTGTCGTCATCGGACTGGCCTCGGCGTCCGGGCTGACCCGCGTCATCGCCAGCTTTCTCTTCGGCGTCGAGGCGTCGGATCCGATCACGTTCGTGGCGGTGCCGCTCGTCCTCACGACCGTGGCCCTCGCTGCCGTGGCCCTGCCGGCGCGACGCGCCAGCCGCGTCGACCCGGTGCTGGCCCTGCGCGGCGAGTAGCGGCGGCAGCGGGGCGCCCGCGGCGAGAGTCGGTGACCGTTCGGCGGCGCGCCTGTCGCGCCAGATGGCCCGGGACCAGACTGGCGCGCACACCGACCGTCTCCGCAGCGTGCGCACGTCCCATCGTGCGGCGCGTGCTTCAGGCCCAGCGGAACGCGCGGCGCCCCGCTTCGTCGTAGAGCCGGTCGGCGACAGCGCGGGCGACCGCGGCCTCGAGATACGGAATCGCGATCGTGTGGCCGCTCGACTCGGCGCCGGCGGTGTCGATACGGACCGACGCCATGCCGTGCCGCCGGTCGAAGGGCGACTCGCCGAGCGCCACCGTCTGGATCTTCCCGTAGCGCACGATCGTCAGCGTGCGGTTCCACCACCCGGTCCGAAACAGCAGGCCCCAGCCGGTCAGCGCATAGGCCGCGTGCCTCACGTAGAGGTGCGCGTGCAGGCCGGCGAAGAGCGCCGCGGCGACGCCCGGCGCGAACGCCCAGGGATCGACTAGCAGCCCTGCCAGAAGCGTCGCCGGCGCGATAATCATGAGCAAGCGCCGGACGATACGCCGCCGTGCGCGGCGGGCTATCGGTTCCCACGCTATACCGTCGAGAGCCGTGTCCGGAAGGACCTGCTCCAGGAGCCCTGGGACGCGCCCGGTCTCGATCATCGGCGCCAGCCACTGGCTCTCGGCCTTCGGACCGCCTCCCCCGGGGTCGAAGTCCACGTCGGTGCTCGCCGCGGCGCCGCCCCCGACCGTGCGCAGTTCGACCGACTGGCGGCGGAACCGGCGGTGCAGCGGTGTCTCGGTCGATTTCAGCGACTGGATGCGGGACGTTGGAATCGTGCGGGAGATGCGGGTGAGCAGACCGTAGTCGGCGCCGAGATCGGCGCCGCGGCGCGTCAGGGTGAAGCCGTGGAGCTGCAGAAAGAACCAGCCGATCGAGAAGACGCGGAGCAGGATGATTGCAAGGACCAACCCGATCATCGCCAGCAGGCCGACGGTCAGCAGCCGGCTCTCGAACCTGGAGGCGGTCAGCCAGTCGACGGCGGGCCCGAGAGGCAGGCGGTCGGCGGCCGACCGGAGATAGGGCTCGACCAGATCGTCCAGGTCCGTCTCCCAGGGGACGCTCTGCGAGAACAGGCCCAGGGCTGCGCCAAGGACAATCAGGCCCTTGTTGGAGACGATGCCGAGCTTCACCAACTCGATTGCCGGCAACCGGAGGAGGACCCGCTCGCGATGATCGGTCGTCGCCGCGCGCGCGGCGCCTGTCACTGCCGGTTCCTGCCCCGGGGTCGTCGCCTCCGCTGTGTCGTCGCCCGCCGAGGCGTCATGCGCCGGACTTCGTGTGGTGCGGCTGGCGAACACCCGCGTGCGCATTTCCTCGACGGCGTCGAGCGAGAGGACTCGCATCACCGCTTCCGGCCGGGTGCCGCTCGCGGTCTGCACGCGCACGAGCGCGACCTTGAACATGCGGTGTAACGGGTTGCGGACCAGGTCGATGTTCTGGATGCGCTCGTAGGGAATGTGGCGCTCCGTGCGGGTGAGGATGCCGTCGCGTACCACGATCTCGTCTTCGGCGAGGCGGTAGCGGTAGACCACGTACTTGACCATCGCGGCCATGACCACCGGACCGATGAACACGCCGCTCCAGAGCTCGAGGCTTGCGCCGCCCGACGCGAAGAGCACGACCAGGGCGGGGACGATGAACCCCTTGATGAACTGCGCGGCCGTGAAGACCCAGGAAAGCGGATGCAGGCGCCGTTCGTCAGACGCCACGTTCGTCTCCGCCGTCGATCAGAACGTCGCGGATGTCGATGGCCGTGCGCTGATGGAGGCCGCTGAGGGAGACCGAGGCGTCCTGGGTGCCCGCCGTGTGGATCACGAGGGTCGCCAGATCGTATTGGCGTTGCAACGGTCCCCGCACGATATCGGTGTGCTGGATGCGGGATTTCGGAATGGACGTAACTGATCGCCAGAAGACGCCGCGGCGGATGGTAAAGCCGGTCGCGTCCAGGCAATACCGGATATGCCGATAGCGCACCGCGGGCCACATGTACGAGAGGACGGCCGCGGCGCCCGACAACGTCAGCGCGGCCGAGAAGATGGCGATCGTGACGCCGCCGGTGATCGGCGCCGCGATGGCGAGGATCGTGGCGGCCACCAGGCTCGCCAGGGCGCAGATCGCAGTCCAGACGGCGCCCGCGAACCGTGCGGCGGTGATCGAGCCGGGATCGAGCGGGCGTTCGCCGCTGTCGGCCGCCGGGGCCGGCGCGGATCCGGCGCGGTCGTCGCCATCCGGGGCCGGAGCGGCGGCCGGCGGGGGCACGGGAGATTCAGGGGCACGCCGTTCGGCTGGCGCTACCTCATCCAGTTCTATGGCGCACCCGCCCGCGCCCGATCGTCGGCGCGCGCGCCGGCGAGAATGCCGACCATCGAGTGATTGCCTTCGTGGCAGGCGTACTCGAACAGCGTCAGATCGTTGCGGCGCATCGGAATCTCGGCGGTCCAGGGTGCGGTCCAGGTCTCCGGATCGTGCACCGTGAACGCGTAGAGCAGGGTCTCGCCGTCGACCCGGGTGAACCGCTCGGTGAGCGTCATCTGCTCGCTGGTGTTGCGCCAACCCCGCTGGGCGCTGAAGTTCCGTGTCTCGACCACCAGGGTGTCACCCTCCCAGTGCCCGCGCGAATCGCCGGACCATTGGCGGATGCCATAGTCGAGCGGCCCGCGGCCATCGAGCGGCACGACGCGGGTCGTGTGCACCATTTCAGTTACCAGCACCACGTGGTCCGGGGTCTGGAAGACCTGCAGATTCTGGTTGTAGCCCGCCGGGGTGATCGGCGGACCGGCGTTGAATCCGAGGATGCAGCGGTCGTACGCGGTGCGGTCGACCCAGGAATCGGACGGATGTTCGCGCAGGTACTCCCGTCTCGCCGTGGCCCGTTGTTGCCCTGCCTCGGTGAGTTCGGGAATCCTCCCATCGGGCGGGTCGACGACCAGCGACGTCCGTCGGGTGCCGACGGTACTGGTGCCGCGATCGAGCCAGAAATTGTTGTAGAACCCTGGGGCGCCCTCTTCGCCGCGGTCGACGCTCTCGGTCGCCTCGGTCCGCCGCGCCTCCCGAACCGCCAACTCGGCGTTGCGGGCAATCACTTCCTGTTCGAGGTTGGCCGCCTCTTCCGCCGTCAGGAACTCCTTGTCCGCCAGGTCCCGCGGACGTTCCAACGGTGTGATGGTGCGAAAATCCCAGATGCCCTGCAGGTCCGGCTGTCCCCACGGCGTCCGGGCGACCGATTGCGCCGCCGCCGGAAGAATCGACATCGACAGCAGGCCGACCGCGGCGACGCCCATGGACGCTACGACTGAATGGCGCATCTGAACTCCCTTCGTGTGCCTGTTCGTTCTGGACCGCATCGTAACGGCCCTGTGCGCAAAGCTCAACAGGCAAACGGAGATTGCCCCTATAATCAACGACTTCTTGCGCCGATGGCCGGGACATCGGCCGGGCGCCAGGTAGCAGTGATATCCGGCTGCGGCGACCGCAGCCATTTCAGGAGAGCAGATCGACGATGCCAGATGCGGAACTGACCGCCGTCTTTGCGACGGCGAAGGGTGAAATCCGGGTGACGCTGTTTCCGAACGAGGCGCCGCTGACCGTGGCGAACTTCGCCAACCTGGCCAACCGCGGCTACTACAACGGGTTGAAGTTTCACCGCGTCATCGGTAACTTCATGATTCAGGGCGGAGACCCGACCGGCACCGGCCGAGGTGGTCCCGGCTACAACTTCGACGACGAGTTCAGCCCCCTGCGCCGGCACGATTCGGCTGGCGTGCTGTCGATGGCGAACGCCGGGCCCGGCACGAACGGCAGTCAGTTCTTCATCACGCATGGGCCGACGCCCCATCTGAACGGCCGGCACACGGTGTTCGGCAAGGTGACCTCGGGGCAAGATGCCGTGGATGCGATCGCGCAAGACGACGTCATGACCGAAGTACGGGTCGAGGGAGACTGCTCGTCGCTGTTCGAGGCCCGCAAGGCGCAACTCGACGCGTGGAACCGTATCCTCGACCGCAGGTAGGGACAATGCGCGCTGCGCAGGTCAAGGGGCCCGCATGATCGTCAAACCACGAATTCGTGGCTTCATCTGCACGACGGCGCACCCGGCGGGGTGCGCCGCCCACGTGCAGGAACAGATCGACCAGACGGTACCGTTCGACGACCCGCCCGGACGGGTCCTGGTCGTGGGCGCGTCCGGGGGGTACGGCTTGGCGTCACGCGTCATGGCCGCCTTCGGGGGCGGGGCCGGCACGCTGGGGGTCTCGTTCGAGAAGGCGCCGACGGAGCAGCGGACCGGGTCGGGCGGCTGGTACAACAATCGTGCTTTCGAGGCGGCGGCGCACGCGCGGAACCTGTACGCGAAGACGCTCGACGGCGACGCGTTCTCCGATGCGATGAAAGGTGACGTCGTCGACGAGATCCGCGCTCATCTCGGCCAGATCGATCTGCTGGTCTACAGTCTGGCGGCCCCGGTGCGCCGGCATCCTCGGACCGGCGAGCTGTTTCGTTCGCAGATCAAGCCGCTGGACGAGACGTTTCACGTCAAGTCGCTGAATGTGCAAACGGGCGAGGTTCACGATGTGCATCTGGAACCGGCCAACGAGCAGGAAACCGCGGCGACCGTCGCCGTGATGGGCGGCGAGGACTGGGAGTACTGGATAGAGGCATTGCGCCGCGCCGATGTGCTGGCGCCGGGCTTCAAGACCGTCGCCTACAACTACATCGGGAGCGAGCTCACGTGGCCGATCTACTGGAACGCGACGCTCGGCAAGGCGAAGGAAGACCTGAACCGTGCGCGGGCGGCGATCGACCGCGAGCTGGCGGCAGTAGGCGGCGAAGCGCACGTGGCGGTCCTCAAGGCGGTCGTGTCGCAGGCGAGCGCCGCGATTCCCGTGGTGCCGCTCTATATTTCGGTGCTGTTCCGCGTCATGAAGGAGCTCGGCAACCACGAGACCATCCTGCAGCACATTCAGCGCCTCTTCGGCGATCAGCTCTACGGCGGTGGACCGCGGGCACTCGACGAGGCCGGACGTATCCGCGTGGATGACCGGGAGTTGTGTGACGCCGTGCAGGAGGAAGTGAAGCGGCGCTGGGCGTTGATCGCCACTGGCAACCTGGACGAACTTGCCGACCTGCCCGGGTATCGGCGCGACTTCCTGAAGATCTTCGGATTCGGTCTCGACGGCGTCGATTACGACGCGGAGATCGATCCGCTGGCTCCCGATCTGGGCCGTCGGATGGTGTCCCTGCGATAGTGGCCCGCGTCCGGCAGCCCACGCCCCGCTGCATTCGATCGCTGGTCGTCTATCATGGACCGGCGTCACCTTGGCGGATGCCGGTCGTTGCCGGGGACCGGGGGTGCCGGTCGCGGCCGGGGCGGCGATTCCGCGCCGCACCGTGCATGAAGTGGAGGGGTCATGAGCACTGCACAGGCGAGACATTGTTCGAGGAAGATCCTGGTCCGGTCGCTTGCGGCCGTCGTCGGCGTGATCGGTGTGACGGGACCGTGGGTCCAGCCGCCCGCCTACGCGCAGGCGCGGGTGAACAAGGTGATCGAGGCGCTCGAAGCAGGAGAAGCGGCGATCGCCAACCAGCACTGGCGCTTCGTCGACATGGAGCACTCGCCGTTCTCGGGCCAGCTTGTCCAGCAGGTGCTGGCCGAGATGGACCAGGACCGCGACGCCGACGGGCGGTTGAGGTTGACCCCGCTCGTGCGCATTCCGCAGGACGGCGACGAGGACTTCAAATGGGCGATCAAGCAGGTCCTCGATCTCGGCGGCATGGGCATCATCGTGCCGCATGTCGACACGAAGGCAGAAGCGGTGCGGCTGGTCGAGGCGATGCGCTATCCACCGATGCGAAACTCGCCGTATCCGGAACCGCGCGGTGAACGGGGCTGGGGACCGGGCGGCGCAACCCGCCTGTGGGGCATGAACAGCGTCGAGTACTACGCCAAGGCCGATGTCTGGCCGCTCAACCCGGATGGCGAGCTGTTTGCCGTGGCGATGATTGAATCGCAGGAGGCGGTCGACAACATTCACGAGATTCTCGAGGCCCCGGTCAGCGCCATCATGGTGGTGCCGGGGGACATGGCGATCGATCTCGGTCTAGGACCGAATCCGGCGGGACGGAATCACCCCGAGGTCGACGCGGCCTTCGCGACCGTCCTCGAGGCATGCCAGGCGCAGACCCGGGTGATCTGCGGTTGCGGCGACGGACGGGCGCGAACCCAGCAACGCCTCGACGAGGGCTGGCGGTTCGTGCTGCCGTTGTGACCGGGACGCCAGGTCCCGCCGCCGGATCGAGATTGACGGTGCGTCTCCCCGTGCAACGTGACACGAGATCGCCGGTCATGGCCTCTCGTTGCGGACCCCGCGATCGGCCGTTGCTGGCGATCGGGACCGCCGTGCTGTCCGTCGCCATCACGGGAACCGTGGCGTTGGCGCAGCCCGGCGGGGACCCGACAGGCGCCGTGCGCCGGGAACTGAACGCCCTGGCGCTGCTGGCGGGCGAGCCGCGGGTCGTCAGTGCGGGCGGGATGACGCGCGACGAGACGCTGCTGCTCACAATCGAGAACGGCTCGCCGTTCGACCGCCAGGACGCCATGCGCCGGCTGGTGCTGGTCGGCGGGCTCGATGGCAACCAGGAGAGCGCGCGGATCGTGCTCGACGCCGTGCGCTGGTTCAAGACAGCGGCGCCGGCCGCTGCGCGTGCACGGTGGGCGGTGAGTGCATTGCCGCTCGCCGACCCCGGCGGTCTGGGTGCATCGCGGCCGTACGAATTCCCCCCGACCGACGGTTTCTTCGACGACCCCGACCGGCCCGAGAGTCACTACGTGTGGCGGTGGGTGACCTATCAGGCGCCCGATCTGGTCGTCGTGGTACACGCCGGCGAAATGTTGCAGATCACACCCGCGGCCGACGCCGACCCGCGCGAGCCGGGTGGCGCGCTGGCGGTCGCGTTGACGTCGCGAACCGCCGGGACCGGCGCGGGGCCGGTCGACGCGCTGCAGGTGACGGCGCGGGCGTCCGACGGCGCGGCGCTCATGCGCGGCCTGGTCGAACGGGTCCCCGCCAGTCGATCCCCGTTGCGACAGGCACTCGACGAGCGGGTGGCACGCCGTCCGTTGCAGATCGCGCGACTCCTGGCGGGGCGCTATCCGGCGACGGCCAGCGTGGCCTACATTCCGGCCGTCGCCTGGGTGCATACGCTGCGCCTGGGAGATCTGACCGGCGAGGCTGCGTGGCGCACGCGGGTGCTGGACCAGGTCCGGCCCTGGCTGACCGGCGAGCGGGCGCCGTTCGGCGACACCATCCGGTTCCCCGCGGTCGCGGGCACGATCGTGTTTGCCGAAATCGCGACGCGAGACGGAGACGAACGAGCCGCGGCGGCGCGGCTGGCCGCGGAGGGCGTCGCGCTGGGTGCGGCGGAAACCGCTCCGGGCGCACCGCGGTATGGATCGGGCTGGACCGATGACATGTTTCTCGGCACCATCGCCGCGTCCCTGTCGGCGGACGCCGGCGGGCTGGACGCCGCTGCCCGACTCGTCACCAGCTATGCCGGCCGCCTGCAACAGGCCGGCGGCATCTTCCACCACGCCGCCGATGCGCCGGTGGCGTGGGGCCGGGGCAATGGCTTCGCGGCGTTGGGTCTGGCGGAACTGCTGACGGCGCTGCCCGCCGATCACCCCGCCCGGCCGGCGGTGTTCGACATCTATCGACGGCAGATGGCGGGCCTGCGGGAACACCAGGCGCCGGACGGGATGTGGTTTCAGGTGGTCGATGTCCCGGGCAGCTACCGCGAGGCGAGCGTCACCGCGCTGACGGTGACCGCGATGGCCCGCGGTTTGCGGCTCGGCTGGCTCGACTCGTCGTTCAGGCCCGTCGTCGAGCGCGCCTGGCGCGCGTTGCTGGCCCATGTGCAGTTGGACGGCACCCTTGTCGATGTGTGCATCAGTACCGGGGCCGGGCCGACACGGCGGTATTACCTCGACCGGCCCGCCGTCAACGGCGCGGACGACCGCGGCGGGGCGCTGATTCTGGGAGCCGCACTCGAGGTCCACGCGCTCGGCGCCGGATAGGCGTCCCACCTGACGCGCGGTATCCGCGCGGGTGCCTCGCGCTCCGCACGACGCCCATCGGTGTGCCGCCGCCGTCGCGCCGCAAGCGCTATGATCGACCGCGCATGCCATCGATGCCCGGTCCGCGTCCGGCCGTGAGCGCCATCTCGCGGCGGTTTTTCAGATTCCTCCACAAGGGCCTCGGGCTGAAGAACCTCGTCGACTACATCGAGCAGCGGCAGACGCTGCTGGGTCTCACGAACCTGAACGTGCGCACGGTGATCGACGTCGGGGCGAACAAGGGCGGGGCGGCGCGCAGCTTCCGTCGCTTGTTTCCCGCGGCCAGGGTCTACTGCATCGAGCCGATTCCCCGGTTGTGCCGGCGTCTGGAGGCGTGGGCGCAGACCCAGGGAAACGCAGTCGAGGTCATGCAGGTGGCGCTGTCCCGCGAACCGTCGGAACGCCTGCTGTACATCGACAAGCGGAACGACATCTGGTCGACGCTCGTGGAGCCGCCAGCGGCGAAGGCATCGCAGTATGAGCCGATTACGGTGCAGGTCGAGACCCTGGATCACCTGGCCGCCGCGCTCGACTTCGACGGCGACGTGCTCGTCAAGCTCGACACCGAGGGCCTGGACCTGGAGGTTATCCGGGGCGGGGAACAGACGCTGCGGCGCGCGACGGCGGTCATCGTGGAGTCGGTCTTCTACCCGCACCCGGCAGGGCCTGACGCGCCCACCTTCGAGGACATCGCCGCCGCCCTGCACGAACTGGGCTACGTCTACCGCGGAAACGTACGGCTCGGATGCCAGCACGGCACCCCGATGCTGGCCGATGTGCTGTTCGCCCGGCGGGAGGCAGCCCAACGGATGGTGGACAGAGCCTGACGGGCGGCAGACCGGTCGCGACGTCAGCGCGCCGCAACCGGCGTCCACGCCGCCGCGCGGCGCTCGGCCTCCAGAATCTGCGCGGCGGTGAGCCGCCCGGCCAGCGCTTCCCGGTCGAACAGGAGCACTTCACGGTCTTCGCCGGAAGCGAACATGGTGGCCAACTCGAGCCACATGTAGGCTTCCGCGTCATCCTGCTCGACACCCAGGCCGGCGGCATACATCGTCCCGATCTCACCGAACGCGTTGACGTCACCCAGTTCCGCCGCGCGGCGGAACCAGCGCAGCGCCTCGGCATGGTCTCGCGGCACGCCGTGCGCATCACGATACTTGACGGCGAGATTCATGGCGGACACGGCATGTCCCTGCTCGGCCGCCAGCCGGAACCAGCGCACCGACTCGGCATGGTCCACCGGGATGTCGTTGTCCGAACGGAACCGCTCCGGCAGGCCCTGGTAGATGACCCCGAGGTTGTTCTGCGCGAACACGTTGCCCTGTTCCGCCGCCAGCCGGAACCAGCGCAGCGCCTCGGCCGGGTCCCGGGGCACACCGTCCCCCGTCAGATGAAAGACCCCGAGCGCAAGCTGCGCGCCGGTGTCACCCTGGTGGGCCCGTGCGCGCAGTTCGTCCAGCGGTTGACGCGCATTGACGTCCGGCGCCGACACCAGCGCACTGATGCCGAGGACCGCGATCACGAGCCGCGCAGGGCGACGTAGCATGCTGATCCTGTGACGCAACCTCAGGCGTGCGTCCGCGGTTGCCGAGCAGCCCCCGCCGCGCGCCGGCGCGCGGCGGTCGGGGCTCGAACGCACAGCGACATCATACGCGCGTAGCGGATACAATCGGGTCGGCGGGGCCGGCAGGTCGGGCCTGCGCCCTGATCCCGACGAGGAGGAGGTAGCAGATGAAGCGTCTGGCGAGTCTGACCACGCTTACGCTGGCCGCGGTCTTCACGATGGCGGTCGCCAACGAGGCGCGGCAGCCCCGTGCGAACCTCGTGGTGCACGAAGTGGCGGCCAACCTCTACATGCTTGCGAACGATCCGGCCGAGCAGGGGATGCGCAGCGGCGGCAACACGGCCATCTTCGTAGGGACCTCGGGCGTGACCCTGGTCGACACGAAAATCTTCGGCTACGGTGCGGACATTCTGGACGAGGTCGGAAAGATCACCGACAAGCCGATCACGACGATCATCAACACCCACACGCACTACGACCACAGCGGCGGCAACGTCGAGTTCCCGGACACGGTCAAGTTCGTGGTGCACGAGAACACCCTGGCGCAGATGTCGCGCACGACCTGCGAGTCGGTGACGAACTGTGACGCGTTCAAGGGAGACAATGCCGGGTATCTGCCGAAGACGACCTTTGCGACCCGGACGTCGCTCGGCAGCGGGCCGGACCAGGTCGACCTCTACTACTTCGGACGCGGCCACACCGACGGCGACACGTTCGTCGTCTTTCGGGACGCGCGCGCCGTGCACGCCGGCGACATGTTCGCCCGCAAGGGGCTGCCGTTTCTCGACGTGGCGAACGGCAACGGGAGCGCGCTCGAGTTCGGCGAGACGCTGAAGAAGGCCGTGGCCGGCATCAGCGATGTCGATCTCGTCATTCCCGGCCACAACGACACGACGCTCGAGTGGAACGACCTGGTGCAGTACAGCGGCTTCTACAACGACATCGTGGACAGGGCCAAGGCGGCACAGGCCGCCGGCCGGTCGGTCGATCAGGTCATCAGCGCGTATGCAGTGCCGGGCCAATACAGCGATTTCGCGGCGGAACCGGACCGGTTGCGTGCGACCGTGCAATATGTCTTCGACGGGCAGTAGCGGTCGCGCGGGGGGCGCAGAGACCGCGGAGACGTCGTCCGACCCGGCGGCGCCGGCGCGGGGGACGCGTCATGACTGAACCGGACGCCGACGACCCGCCTGTCTCACTCGCCGAAGAGCTGCGGAACTTCCAGGAGATTGCCAACCAGCTCATTCCGGAACCGGGCGAGGTGCCGCGGTTGCGCGGAATCGACGTGTGGGGAGGCAGCCGTCCGCTGCACGGCGCCGTGGGCGGCGACCACCTCATCTACGTCGATTTCAAGCAGCGCTACGACCTCGACGCCAGAATCGCGAAGGCGGAAGCGGCGGGGGCCGCGATGGTCGTCGACGGCCTGAGACGGTGTCGCCGCCGCGCGGGCATCGCCGTCCTCGACGTCTCCGGGCATCGCATGACAGATGCCCTGCTGGCCGCCATGATGCACCAGGCGTTTCTGTTGGGCGCGTTGTACGAGCTCGACCGCTGCGGGCAGATCACGACCTGCCTCTTCGAGAACCTGAACACCAGGCTGTACCGCTCGTCCGGTGCGCACAAGTTCGTCTCGCTGCTGTACGGCGAGGTGTCCGAGGACGGGACGTTCAGGTTTCTGTCCGCCGGGCAGCCGTTTCCACGCGTCTTCTCGCACCGGCTCGGTCAATTTCTCGACATGGGCGACACACGGCCCAGGTCGGCGCCGCCCATCGGCATCCAGCCATCACTGAACGTGATCGACCACACCAACGATGAGAGTCCGTTCGGGTTCAAGGACGAGTACGAGGTGAACGAGTGGGCGCTCCTGGAATCGGGCGACATCCTGCTGCTGTACACCGACGGTGTCTCCGAGCACGGCGGCGACCGCTACTTTCCGGAGCGCCTGGAGGCGGTGTTGCGCACGGTGAAGGACGGCTCGGCGCGGGAGATCCATGACGCCATCCAGTCGGACATGCTGGCGTTCTGCGCACCGGCCGACGACATCACCCTGGTGATCGTCAAACGGGAGTGACGCGGCAAGCGCGGCTAACGGGACTCCGCCTCCTCGACGCGGGCGCCGGTCAGGATGTTGAGCAGGCCATAGTTGCCTTCGTGGCAGGCGTACTCGAACATCGGCTCGTCTGAATGCCGCATCGGGACGGCGACCGTGAAGTTCCTGGTGAAGATGGTCGGATCGTCGACCGTGTACTCGTAGAGCAGCGTGTCCTCGTCGAGCCGGCTGAACCGTTCGGTCAACGTGACGGTCAGCCCGCTGCCCAGCGCGAGTGTGGCCGAGGGGTCGAAGCTGCCGGTCTTGTCGGTCATGTTGGTCGTCCTGACCACCAGCGTACCGCCCTCCCAGCGTCCGACGGAGCTGCCGGCCCACTGGCGGACGTGCTCGGGCAGGTGGGGGCGGTCGTCGAGCGGAATGACCCGGTATTCGTGCACCATCTCGTTGAGGATGACCACGTGGTCGCGGGTCTGGAAGAGCTGCATGTTGTTGTTGTAGCCGCTCGGCATCATCGGCGGCCCGCTGTTGAACCCGACCAGGCACCGCTCGGCGAGCCCGCGGTCTTCAGGGCGGTCCGCTCCGGTGCCGGCACTGCGCACCCGGACCGGCAGCTCGATCGGCAGATCCTCGATGAGCGACCCGACCTGGCGCAACGCCTCGCCCACCGCGGTCAGCTCCGGCAGCCGCCCGTCAGGCGGGTCGACGATGAGCGACGTACGACGGTCATTCACGATCGTCGTGCCGTAGTCGAGCCAGAAGTCGTTGTAGCCGCCCACGGCGCGCCCGCCGCCCCCGGCCGGCAGCGGTTCGGTCCGCACCTCGCTCGGCTCGAGCAGACGGGCGCGGCGACTGGCCACCTGGGCCTCCTGTTCCGCCGCTTCCTCGTCGGTCAAGAACTCTTTCTCCCCGAGAGTCGAGGGCCGCTGCAGCGGCGTCATGGTGCGGAAGTCCCACACGCCCTGCAGGTCGGGCCGCCCGTCGGCGGTGCGCGGCGCCGTCTGCGCCGCGACCGGGGCAGACACGAACGCGAAGGCGGCGAGTGCGGCGATAGTGGCAATGACGGAATCTGCACGCATTGGAAGAGTCTCCTTGCCGGTTTCTGCAACTGTGATCATAGCTTACCGAAGGTTGCTGTTGAACCGGCGGGCGAGCCGCGCTAAGCTGGACGCTCCATCGGTGCAGGAGGGTAACGATGAGAGTCCGGGTGCAGTTCGCGTTCGCCTGCGGGGTGGCGGCATGGCTGGTTGTCCCGTGGATGCCTGCGAGCGCCTCCGCGAACCAGTCTGCGCAGTCGGTGGTCGAGGCGGCCAAGGCACAGGACGACGCGGCGGTGCGGGATCTGGTCGCGCGCCAGGTCGACGTGAACGGTGCTCAGCCCGATGGCGCGACCGCGCTGCACTGGGCGAGCTACCGGGACGCCCTCGACATGGCGCGTGTGCTGATCGACGCCGGCGCTGACGTCAACGCGGCCAACGACTACGGTGTCACGCCCCTCGCCCTCGCGTGCGACAACGGAGCCGCGCCGATGGTGATCCGGCTGCTCGAGGCGGGCGCCGATCCGAACGCCGCACGGTCGACGGGAGAGACCCCGCTGATGACCTGCGCGAAGACCGGCAGCGCCGGCGCGGTGGAGGCGTTGCTGGCCCGTGGGGCGCTTCCCGACGTGACCGAGTCCTGGCACGACCAGACGGCGCTGATGTGGGCGGCCGCGGAAGGACACACCGGCATCGCCCGCGCACTGGTTGCGCACGGCGCCGATCTCCACGTGCGGACGAGCCGCGGCTACACGGCGTTGCTGATCGCGGCGCGCGAGGATGCCCGCGAACTGGCTCGACTGTTGATCGATGCGGGCGCCGATGTGAACGCCACTGCGCCGGACGGCGCCACGCCGCTCCTGGTCGCCGTGGTGCGCGGGCATACCGACCTGGCCATCTCGCTGCTCGAGCTGGGCGCCGACCCGAACGCGGACGGCGGCGGCTACACGCCGCTGCACTGGGCCGCCGGTTCGTGGCACACGGAACTGACCGGCCGCCTGCGCGGCATCGAGACCGAACGGGACGACGAGTGGCGCTCGCTCAACGGGGTCGCCACGCGCAAGCTGGAGCTGGTCGAGGCGCTCCTCGTTCACGGAGCCGATCCGCAGGTGCGCCTGGTCAAGGCGCCTCCGCAGTACGGCTACGCGAGCCCACGATTGCGGGTGGGTCTGATCGGCGCCACGCCGTTTCTGCTGGCGGCGATGGACGGCAACGTCGGGGTGATGCGTGCGCTCGTCGGGGCCGGCGCCGACCCACGGCTGGCGACCGAGGAAGGCACCACCCCCCTCATGGTGGCCGCCGGTCTGGGGCAGGTGCCCGCCGAGACACGGGTCACCGAGCTGGAGTCCCTGGCAGCGGTCGGCCTGCTGCTGGAGCTCGACGCCGACATCGACGCGGTCAATGACGTGGGCCGGACAGCGCTGCATGGGGCCGCCCACATCCGGTCGGATACCATCGTCCAGCTTCTTGTCGACCACGGCGCCACGGTGAATGCCGGAGACCTGCGCGGGATCACCCCGTTGATGATCGCCGAGGGCGGCGGCCACATCCTGCTGCCGGGACTGGGCGGCGGCAGCACCGCCGAGTTGCTGCGGGCGCTGGGAGGCGGCGAGACGACTCCGTCCAGCTTCATCGATATCTTCAACCAGGGAGCGATCCGATAGCGGTCATGGGACTGCCGCCAGCGGGAGGTCGCGCGGGCGCCATCTGGGCGCCGTTCGCGGTGGTCGTCCTGGTGTCCCTGCCCGCGTGGTCCGCGGGACACGAGGGCGCGGCGCAGCAGGCCGCCCGTCAGGCGCCGGCAGAGGCGTCGGCTTACCAGGCAATCATCGACCGCTATTGCGTAGCCTGTCACAACGAGCGGCTCCTGACCGGCAATCTCACGCTCGATGGCGCCAGTGTCGGCGCCGCCGGCGAGCACCCGGAACTGTGGGAAAAGGTGCTGCGGAAGCTGAAGGCGCAGTCGATGCCGCCACCTGGACGCCCGCGGCCGGACACCGGGGACTACGTCCAATTCGCATCGTGGCTGGAAACGACGCTCGATGCGGCGTCGGCCGCCGCGCCCAACCCCGGCCGACCGACGATTCACAGGCTCAACCGGCTGGAGTACACGAACGCGATCAGGGATCTGCTCGGTCTCGAGATCGACGGCGAGACCTTGCTGCCGTCTGACGATCTGGCGTACGGGTTCGACAACAACGCCGACATTCTGACGGTGGCGCCCGGGCTGCTGGAACGCTACCTGTCGGCGGCGCGCAAGATCAGCCGTCTGGCGGTCGGCGATCCGTCGATTGAACCGGATGTCGCGCGCTACGCGATGTCGTCGCTGCTGAAACAGGGCGAACGCATGAGCGAGCACCTGCCGTTCGGGTCGCGCGGCGGGACCGCGGTGCGTCATCATTTCCCGCTTGACGCGGAATACGTCCTCAGAATCAGCCTGCAGGGAAACACCGGGGAGCCCCAGGAGATCGACGTCCGTCTCGACGGCGTGCGTCTCGCGCTGCTGCCTGTCGGACGCTGGCCGGCAGAGAGCGGGCGCGAGCCGGCGCCCGGATCGGACGGCGCCGATGGTGCGCTGGTCGTGCGTTTTCCGGCGAGCGCCGGCACGCATGTCGTCGGCGTGTCGTTCGCCGAACGGACTGCGGCGATCGAGGGGGTGGCGCCGAGCCGCCTGCCGGTCTGGACGTTCCGCAACGGACCGGGGTTCGTCGAGCCGATGGCGCTCGACAGCCTCGAGATCGAGGGACCGTACGCGCCGGACCGGATTGGCGGCGGGCGCGGCGAGACGGCCGAACTCGCCGACCGGCGCAGCCTGTTCGTCTGCCGCCCCGTGCGGCCGGAGGACGAAGACGCGTGCGCCAACGAGATTCTCGCGACGCTGGCGCGCCGGGCGTATCGCCGCCCGCTCACGGAGGACGATCTCCAGGTGCTGCGAGGGTTCTACGACGCGGGACGGCGCGACGGCAGCTTCGAGACCGGTCTCCAGCGCGCATTGGAGATGATGCTGGTCGATCCGGAGTTTCTGTTCCGCCTCGAGCGCGATCCGCCCGGCGCCGCGCCGGCGACGGCCTACCGCCTCAACGCCGTCGAGCTCGCATCGCGGCTCTCGTTCTTTCTGTGGGGCAGCATTCCTGACGACGAGCTGCTGGAACTCGCCGAAGCCGGCCGGCTGAGTGAACCCGCCGTGCTGGAACGGCAGGTGCGGCGGATGCTGGCCGACGCGCGTTCGGACGTACTCGTCTCGAGTTTCGCCGCGCAGTGGCTGCACTTGCGCCGCATGCGCACGGTGACGCCCGCGGTGAACTCCTTTCCCACCTTCGACGACGGTCTGCGCGACGCCCTGGTGCGCGAGACGGAGCTGTTTCTCGAGAGCCAACTGCGCGACGACCGCAGCGTCGTCGATCTGTTGACGGCCGACTACACCTTCGTCAACGAGCGGCTGGCCGGGCATTACGGCATTCCGAACGTGTATGGCAGCCGCTTTCGACGTGTGACCTGGCAGGACGATCGCAGGCGGGGCCTGCTCGGACAGGGCAGCATCCTGACGGTGACCTCGCTGGCGACCCGCACATCCCCGGTCGTACGCGGCAAATGGGTGCTCGAGAACATCCTCGGGACGCCGCCCCCGCCGCCGCCCCCCGATGTGCCCGATCTGCCCGATCGCACCGACAGCGCCACGGTCGTCTCGATGCGCGAGCGCATGGAGGAGCACCGCGCGAATCCGGTCTGTGCGAGTTGCCACGCGCGCATGGATCCACTCGGGTTCGCGCTCGAGAACTTCGATGCCGTCGGCAAGTGGCGGGACGCCGACGCGGGGACGCCGATTGACGCCTCCGGCGTTCTGCCAAATGGCGCCACCTTCGACGGACTGCCGGCGTTGCGCGAGGTGCTGTTCGAGCGGCGCGGCGAGTTCGTGGCCACGGTCACCGAAAAGTTGCTGACGTATGCGCTCGGGCGCGGTGTCGAGTATTACGATCGACCGGCCATTCGAGCGATTGTGCGCGACGCGCAGGACGATGGTTACAGTTGGTCGTCGCTGATCGTGGGCGTCGCTCGAAGCGTACCGTTCCAGATGAGGAGATCAGAGTCATGATCGTCACCAGAAAAGCACTGCCCAGACGCACCGTGCTGCGCGGTCTCGGAACGGCGGTGGCGTTGCCGCTGCTGGACAGCATGGTGCCGGCGTTCACCGCGCTCGCCCAGACGGTAGCGCGGCCGAAACCGCGGCTTGGGGTGGTGTACGTGCCGCACGGGGCGGTGATGAACAACTGGACGCCGGCCACAGAGGGGGCCGGGTTCGAGTTCACGCCGATTCTGCAGCCGCTGGCCGACCATCGCGATCACCTCAACGTGCTGTCCGGTCTCGACCACGCCCCGGCCGCGCAGTTGCCTGGGGATCCGGCCGGCGGCCACGGGCGGATCACCGGTGCGTTCCTGACCGGTGTGCATGCCAAACCGACCGAAGGCGCCGATTTCGAGGCGGGTCGGTCATTCGATCAGATCGCCGCCTCGCAACTCGGCCAACACACGCAGCTCGGGTCGCTCGAAGTGGGTATCGGCCTGCCCGATTTCGGCGGCGCCTGCGACGCCGGCTTCAGTTGCGCCTACGTCAGCACCCTGAGCTGGAGTACGCCGACGACGCCGTTGCCGATGGAAAGCAGCCCTCGCGCCGTCTTCGAGCGGCTGTTCGGCGACGGGACGAGCACCGATCCGGCCGCGCGCCGGGCGCGCATGGAGCGAGACCGCAGCATTCTCGATGCCGTCACCGCCAAGGTGGCGCGGCTGCAGGACGGACTGGGAGCGTCCGACCGGGCCAAGCTGACCGACTATCTGACGGCGGTGCGCGACGTCGAACGCCGCATTCAACGGGCCGAGGCGGAGGTGGACCGCGAGCTGCCGGTGGTCGATCGGCCGGCTGCCGGCACCCCGGGGTCGTTCGAGGAACACGTGAAGGTCATGTTCGACCTGCAGGTGCTCGCCTATCAGACCGACCTGACGCGCGTCATCACGTTTCTCATGACGCCGGAGCTCACGGCCCAGACCTATCCGCAGATCGGCGTGCCCGACCCGCACCACGCCCTTTCGCACCATGAGAACAATCCAGAGAGTCTGGCGAAGCTGACCAAGGTGGGCGGCTATCACACCGGGCTGTTCGCGTACTATCTCGACAAGCTGCGCGCGACGCCGGACGGCGATGGCTCGCTGCTGGACCAGGTGATGATTCTGTATGGCAGCGGCATGAGCAACAGCAACCTCCACAACATTCAGAAGCTGCCGATCCTCCTGGCCGGGGGCGGGGGCGGCGCGCTGCGCACGGGTCGCCACATCAGGTATGCCGACGAGACGCCGCTGACCAATTTGTATCTGACGCTGCTCGACAAGCTGGACGTCCCGGTCGATCGCTTCGGCGACAGCACCGGACGGTTGCAGCAACTGGCCATCTGACCGTATCGTAGTTGGACGCTCCGGATGCGTACGTGCATGTGTACAATGCCGTCGCGCGTGGCGGGGCATGGCCGGCACACCCCGGTCCGCTCGCTGCCGAATCCCCATTCGTGACGCCCGAGTTGTCCACCCGTTGTTTCTCAGCACACACCATGAGTTCCGTGATGAAAGCTGTCCGTTGCCACCGCTTTGCCGCTCTCGACCAGAAGGGCGTTCCGTTGCCGGCGCCCGATCCGCTTCGCGAGGTTCTGACGCTCGACGAGATTCCACCACCGGTCTGCCAGCCGGGACAGGTCCTGGTGCGCACCTGCTACGCCGGCGTGCAGTATCCCGACGCGTTACAGGCGCAGGGTCTCTATCAGCACAAGCCTGATCTGCCGTATGTGCCGGGGATGGACGTGGCAGGGACGGTGATCGAGATTGGTGCGGGCGTCGAGCACGTCGCGCCCGGCGATCGGGTCATCGCCCAGATGCAGATCGGCGGTCTGGCCGAGGTGGCCGCCGTCGGCGCCGAATCGGTCTGGCAGGTGCCGGATGGACTGCATCTCTCGACCTGCGCGAACCTGGGGCGCAACTTCTTTCCGGCCTACCACTCGTTGAAGGTGCTCGGCGAGGTCGGGCCGGACAGCCTCGTGCTGGTCGACGGCGCGTCGGGCGGTGTCGGCATGGCGGCCGTCGAACTGGCGCGGGCCATGGGCGCCCGGGTGATCGCCGGCGTCAGCGTGCCAGAGAAGGCGGGCCCGCCGGCCGCCGCCGGCGCGGACCGCGTGCTGTGCTACGGCCGCGACCGGGCCAGCCACCGGCAGTTCAAGAACGACGTCAGGCAGGCCGCCGCCGAACTGGGCCATCCCGACGGTGTGGACGTCGTGATCGACATGGTGCAGGGTCCGCTCTTCGAAGCGGCGCTGGTGTCCGCGATTCGACCGCTTGGCAAGATCTGCCTCGTGGGATTCACCGCCGGGCAGCAGCCGATACGCCCGGGTCTGCTGCTGATCAAGCAGGCGGTGGTCATCGGCAGCATCTGGGCAGGGTGGGCGCAGGCCAATCCGGAGGGCCATCAGCAGAACGTGGCGGAGATGCTGGGCTTTCTGACCAGCGGCGCCATCACCCCGCGTGTCGATCGCGTCTTTCCCCTCGCAGAGGTCGTGCAGGCGTTCGAACTCTTCGAGCGGAATCAAGGCCGCGGTAATACCGCCGTCTGCTTCAGGGAAGAGTAGCCCGCCGCGACGCGGCGTGACGCGGTCGCCGGGGCGCACAAACGGTTCGGAAGACGCCGTTTGGCGCTATAGTACGCAGCATGCTCACCAGACGCACGCTTCTGCTGACTCCGCTGGCCGCGTCGCTGGCGCGGGTGGTCCATGCCCAATCCGCGGCGCCCGGCAAGATGCTGCTCGCCATGCATCAGAACACCACGCGGGCGGCCGGCTTCCGCGGCTCGGTCGAAGGCTGGGCCCGCGCCGGCATCCGCTACGTCGAGCTGGGGGCGCCGCAACTGGCGGCCTTTCTCGAGAACGACACGCTGCCGGCGGCGCGGCGTCTCCTGGGTGATCTGGGACTGACGCCGGTGTCGGCCGCCGTGGTGCTGCCCGATATCTGGCTGCCCGGCCCGGCGCGTGCGGAATCGTTGGAACGCTGGCGGCAGGGCTGCGATCGGTTCGCCAACCTGGGTCTGCAGAAGGTCTACTCGGCGTCGATCACCAATCGTCCGGTGACCGCCGACGACTTTGCGGCCACCCCGGATTGCATCCGTGAAGTCGGGGAGATCACCCGCGAGTACGAGCTCACCGGCATGATCGAGTTCACCCGGACATCGACCCACCTGTCGACGCTGACCTCGTCGTTGCAGGTGATTCGCGCGGCGGCGCATCCCAACGTGCGCCCGATGCTCGACTTCTTCCATTTCTGGTCCGGGTTGAGCAAGTTCGAGGATCTCGACCTGCTCGAACCGGGCGAGCTGGCCCACGCGCACTTCCAGGACCTGCTCGACACGCCGCGCGAGCTGATAAACAACGACTCGCGCCTGATTCCTGGCGACGGCATCGCGCCGGTGGTGCGCATCCTCCGGAAGCTGGCCGAAAAGCAGTACACCGGGGCGCTGTCGGTCGAGCTGTTCCGGGCGGAATTCGTGCGCGGGGACCCGTTCGCTGTGGCGTCCGAGATCCGCCCCAAGTGCGAAGCGGTCATGCGTGAAGCACAGGTCCTGTAGTCGACGTCCCAACATGTCAGAGGAAGCGGAGCGCTCATGATGCCGTCCATGAATCGACTTGCCGTCGCCGCCGGTCTCATCCTCCTCGTCGCGGCGCCGGTCGCCGCTCAGAACGAGGCCTGGACCCGGCCGTTTCCCGGGCACCGCGTGATAGGCAACCTCTACGCCGTGGGCACCTATGACCTGGCGGTCTTCCTGATCACCTCCGACGAGGGACACATCCTGATCAACACCGGGGTGGAGGACTCGACCGCGCAGATCCGCGAGAACATCGAGTCGCTGGGATTCCGGTTGGAGGACGTCGAAATTCTGCTGCAGATGCAGTCGCACTGGGATCACACGGCGGCGCTGGCCGAGATCAAGGAGATCACGGGCGCCGAGATGTGGGCGACCGCCGCGGATGCGCCGGTGCTCGAAGACGGGGGTTTCAGCGATCCGCACTTCGGCGGGCGCCAGTCGTTCGCGCCGGTGAGCGTCGACAAGATCATCGCCGACGGCGATCTCATCGAGCTGGGTACGACCCGCTTGACGGTGATCGAGACGCCGGGACACACGGCCGGCAGCTCGAGCTACGCCATGCAGGTGAGTGAGGGCGGCCGCGACTATAACGTGGTGATCGCCAACATGGGCACGATCAACCCCGGCAAAAAGCTTGTCGTAGACCCGACCTATCCCGGCGTGGCCGACGATTTCGCCGAGACCTTCCGCAAGCAGAAGGCATGGGACGTGGACGTGTGGGTCGCGGCGCACGGCTCGCAGTACGGACTGCACGGCAAGTACGAAGCGGGCCAGGACTACAGCCCTGACACGTTCGTCGACCCCGATGGATTCCTCGCCGCCGTCGAGCGTCTCGAAGGGCTGTATCGGGAGCAGCTCGCGACAGAGCGGCGTTGACCGCCAGCGGCTCCCGCACCGCGTTCCGAACCCGCCCCGGCTGCACCCATGACAGGTGTCAGATTCGATTCCTGACGATACGCACTGGCACGGGGCCGCACCGCTCGCGCACAGTGATGTCATGCAGGAGATGACATCGACTCGAGCAGGTGTCCGGTGTGACCAGTGACAGGGTGCCGGTATCGACACGATCCAGGGCGTCTGGAATCGAGAGTGGTTCCATGACCTTGAAAACGGACCGCTGGTCCACGCATATCTGGCTCTTCTGGCTGTTGTGGTTCGTCATCACCCCGATCATTCAACCGGGGCCTGCCTGGCACTGGATCGCCAACGGCCTGGGATTGGCGGTCTTCTTTCCGCTGTACTTCGCGGGACACCGGCGCGAGGGTGCAGCCGTCATCCCTGTCATCGGCGGCCTGTTCGGCCTTGGCATGGTGCTGCTGCCGATTAACACCGGAGCCGGCGTCATCTTCATCTACGCCATCGCGTTGCTCGGAAGAACGGCGCGCCCGGCGGTCGCCGGCCTGTGGCTCGCCGCCCTCGTGCTGCTGACGGCGTGCTACGTCCTGCTGTTCAGGCTCTCGCCCTTTTATGTCGAGTTCGCTACTACGCAGGAGCAGATCACCCCTGTGCCGGCGTTCTCGCTCATTCCCCTGGTGAGCCTCATGGTCCTTATCGGCATTGCCACCATCCGTGGCGCCGAGGTGGACCGCAAGAACCAGCAACTGCGGCGCTCGCACGAAGAGATCGAGCAGCTCGCGAAGCTTGCCGAGCGGGAACGGATCGGACGTGACCTGCATGACCTCCTCGGCCACACGCTCTCGGTCATCGTGCTGAAAGCCGAGCTGGCCGCCAAATTGGCCGAGCGCGACCCGCAACGGTCCGTGGATGAGATCCGCGACGTCGAGCGCATTTCGCGGGAGGCCTTGAGTGACGTCCGCGCCGCGATCACCGGGTACCGGGCGCAAGGCTTGTCGGGCGAGTTGGATCGCGCCCGTCTGGCCCTGGAGGCGGGGGGAATCACGGTGTCGCCGGAGATGGATCCGGTCACACTGACCGCCGCCCAGGAGAGCGCCCTGTCGCTGGCGTTGCGCGAATGCGTCACCAACGTCGTGCGCCACGCGCAGGCGACGCGGTGCACAATCCGCCTCCGTCAGGAGGGCGACCGCATCCGTCTCGACGTCGAGGATGACGGCATCGGCGGCGAATTGACCGACGGTGGCGGCCTTGCCGGTATGCGGGCGCGGGTCGGCGCCATCGGCGGCGCCGTCGAGCACGACGGTCGCGCCGGCTGGAGGCTCGCCATCTCCATTCCGGTCGACGTCCGGTCCCCGAGCCGGCCAGGGATGGCCTCGGCCATCAGGACCGCGGTATCGTGATCTCGTCATGATCCGCGTGTTGATCGCCGAGGACCAGGCAATGGTCCTCGGGGCGCTCGCCGCCCTGGTCGAGACCGAGCCGGACATCGAAGTCGTGGCGCAGGCGCGCGACGGGCGCGAGGCACTGGCGCAGGCCCTGCGCCTGCGACCCGACATCGTCCTGACCGATATCGAAATGCCGCACCTGACCGGCCTCGAGCTGGCCGCCGAGCTGGCCCGCCAGAGCCGCGCCATCCGTGTCATCGTCCTGACGACGTTCGGCAGGCCCGGCTACCTGCGGCGCGCGCTCGACGCCGGCGCGTCCGGCTATTTGCTCAAGGACTCCCCGTCTGACGCGCTGGCCGACGCGATTCGACGTGCGCACGCCGGCGGACGCGTGATCGATCCCGAGCTGGCGGCGGCCGCCTGGACCGACCTCGACCCACTGACCGATCGCCAGCGTCAGGTGCTGCGACTCGCCGGAGAGGGCCGGTCCGGACCGGACATCGCGGCCGAGTTGCACCTCTCCGAAGGGACCGTGCGAAACTACCTGTCGGAAGCCATCAACAAGCTGGGGGCCCGGAACCGCGTCGAGGCGGCGCGCCTGGCACGCATGAAAGGGTGGCTGTAGCCAGGGCGAACCGGACGTGGACGGCGGGCACGATGCGCCGAGGAAGTAACGAATACTTGGGTAAGCAACCGGTACCGGGAAACGGCGCGGTGCCCGTGCGTCATGCTGAAGTGAGTCCTTCCTCCGCAACCGTTGTGCCGTGATATCCGGCTGCCCTCAATATGCCGGCGCCGTGGTTACTGAGATTCTCGTCGAGCGTGATTCTCAAGCCGAGGTCTCTAGAGAAATTTCAACGTAGCGTTCACGGGACATCTCGGCTCCGTCATCGATCAGAACGGCCGACGCAGAATCTCGAATACTGACTTGAAGCCTATGTCCTGGTACCCTGCCTGGACTGCTTGCGCGCGGGCGCGGGTAAGCAGCGGCCCGAGACGGTTGTCGTCGCGGTCCCACAGGGGATGGGTGATGATCTCCACGTGGTTGCCTCGGCAGCCCGCGAGCAGGCCCGCGAACGTCACCTGCTGCCATCCAGGCATAGCGGCGAAGTAAGGCGCGGCCGCTGCGGCATCGAGTCCTCGCCAGTAGGGCACCGTGAAGTCAATCGGTGCGGTGGGGTCCAGGGCGAGCCGCGCGAGATCGAGCCCCAGACGCCAATCGAGAATGCTGTGATAGGGCAGATTGCTGAAGTCTCGAAGACAGTCAGGGCAAGAAGTCGTGCAGGCGCTCGCCCCCGGACCAGCGTGCTGCGGGCTACAAAGAAACCCGTAGAAGTCTAGGCTCGACTGGCCGACCATGTACTGGAGAAGTGCCTGTGTCTCGCTAGGTTCACCCAGCAACGAAGCGTACCCTGCGCCGTTCTCCAAGCTGTCTGAGATGAAGATCTGTCCCGTTACGTCGCCGGCTGCATCCCGGAGTACCCTGAGACCAACCTTGATCTCATTCTCATGCACGTCGAGCCGATCCGCGGCGGCCCGCCGTGCCAAGAAGCCGAACGAGTACAGCGCGGCACGGACTTCAAGACCGCCGTTGCCGGCCGGAGAAGTCCGAACTCCCGCCGGCCAGTCGACGATGCCGAGCACCATCACGTCTGTCGTCTTGACTGAACCCAAGGCCCGAGATTCGATCCCAGCGCTTGGATCGAACCTCGGGTTTGCTCCGATCTTCGCCACAGACGGCCGCGTCACCCACGTTTCACCCTGCGCGAGCTTCTCGAAGTCGAAGAGGCGGCCATCGTTGTCGTTGATGACGTAGACGGTTTCTTGGCCTGCCCAGACTTCGTAGTTCGCCCGCTGCGTCACCGGTAGAGGAGTCAGGCTCATCTTTGGCCAGGACGCGCGCGGGGTCCACTCGAACGTGCCGTCGAAGTCACGACTTCCCCCGCCGTACCACGTTCGAAATCCCGCCGGTTGCGACAGGGTAGTGACCCTATACCCGGGGTCCTGCATAGGCGTGGCCCCACAGACTAAGCAACTCGGGGACGGGGGTTGAGTGTCGTCGATGGCTTGGCAAGCGGAGCAAACCCCGACGTCAAGTGGTGGTCCCAGCGGATTCGCAACCTCCACGGGCCGATTGCCCTGCGGCCGGTAGTCGACGACGCCCACCGCCGTATGGATCAATCCGTCCTTCACGGTTTCCGAGCCTGGCGCGAACTGACTGATCGCGATATCAAGCTCTCGGTCAACCACGTCATCCGGTGGCCACGGGTTCGCACGCATGGGCCGGTCGTGGAATAGGTAACGCGTTCGCGTGGGGAAACCGAACATCGGCAAGACGCCGGCGTTAGCAAGTCGCTCGCTGAGAGCATCCTGCTGGTAGCGGGGATTCGTCGAGATATTGGTGACGTCTTGGGCCAGCTGCTGCGTGCAGTAGTTGATCAAGACTTGGCGCTGCGCCTGAAGCGCCGGATCGCTGTACGAAAGCAGGGCGTCAGTGACGCGGCCAACCTCGGCCGTGTTCTGTTGGAGCCAACCGGACACGAACTGTGCCCTCGTGGTTCCCGGAGCACCGCCCGCCGGAGGCTGGGACGGTAGTTGGTTCCATGCGTTGGCCGCGCCGAACTCGCCATGGACGCTTTCACCGCCACCTGTAAACAGATTAAGGGCCACGAAGGCTTGGCGAAGCATCTCTTTTGCCAGGACGCGCTTGATGATGCTCTCCCGCCGCATGTCCACGTACGGCTGCGGAGGCGCATCCGACGTAATACGCTGGGGGCGCTGGAAGTAGTAGTCATCGTGGCTCCGACCGCGACACAACGTCAACGCCACGGACATGCCGGAACCTCGCCGGCCAGCTCGACCAACGCGCTGCTGGTAGTTGAAGCGCATCGGCGGCATGTTTGCCATCATCACCGCGACGAGCGTACCAATGTCTACACCCGCCTCCATGGTCGTCGTGACGCTCAAGAGATCCACCGGATCGGCAAGAGCGTTCTCCCGCGGCGCAGGCAAGCAAATGTTCTGGAACAGGCGCTGCCTCTGCCGAGCATCAGACTTATTGGTCTGGCCCGTGAGCTCTTCGCAGTTTAGGCGGAAGAGACTCCCGGCCAGGGTTGCGAGGTAGGAATAGTAATCGGGTGACAGTTGAGCGCTTGACGTCGGCTGCGTAGGTCCCAACTGGGACAGGCAGTTGGTGCAAACGCCTCCCGATGGATTCATGTGAGTGCGACGGCATTGCGTACATTCGGAGTAGCTAACTGTAGGTGGCGCCAAGCAGAGCGCGGGTACATTCAGGTAGAAGTACGTTGTATCGAGGACGCCAGCCGCGTTGAGATAGTCAATGACGTCGGTCGTGTAGGTGTTCGGGTTCAGACCGGCTTGCTGCGCAATCGTGTTGAGGTAGGCAGCGACATATCCAGGAGGCGAGTTCAGTGCGGAGGGGGTGTGCGTCGAGAGACGCTTGCGCGTCCCGAAGAGAAAGATTGCGCCGTCGGCACCCTCCTGAATGTGCTGCACCGGCGCCGGAATCGCGAGGCGGTCGACCGTCGGTAGTGCCAGGAGGAGGGACTCGATGCTTCGCCGCCCAGACGCAAAGATGACATCCATCAACTCCACAAGGGCCCCGTTCTGGAGCCGGGTCAGGTGCACCTGCTGCGGTTGCGTGAGCTGACCCAACGGCTTCGGTGTCGGAGCGGCGCCGGCTGGCCAAAGGTGCAGGTCTCGCCAACTGCCCTGGCGATCCTGTGCGTCGGTCCACATGACGTCTTGCGTGTAGCCGGCAGGGTTCATGCCCTCAGCTAGCATCCGCTCGGCTACGCCAGTAGCGATCTGGGTCATGCGGAAGGGGCCGCCCGTGGCCCTCTGGAGAATCTGTTGTGCCGCTTGCTGGTTCGACAGGCCGGCATAGGCGGCGCATGGGATTGCGGCCGTTGCCGGGATCAGCCCCATCGCCAGAGCCATAGCGTCGGCCGGATGGGCGTTCGCGAAGGCCGTCGCCGTAGCCTGATCCTGTTGCGACAGCACCTGCCCCTGGCACTGTGCCGCGAAGGCTTGCGGTCCGGAGCCTTGCTGGGCGATGGCAGTCACCAGCGCTTGCCGAAGCGCGTCCCGGTAGTGGGAAAAGCGCATCCCGGCAGACAGCTTGGCCGCATCTTGGCGGCTGTCGGAGAACACCACGAGCTTTCGGTCACTGGACAGCGGGGGTTGAGCCACGTCTCGAAGAAGCGTGTCGGATAACACCTGCGCAATCTTTTGGAAACCGGTTCTCTGAGTACGAATCGGGGACCGGATTACATCGCGGCGGCGCCAGTCCGCATCGCATCTCGGACAGATCGCCGGGTAGCTTTCACGTCCTGCAGGTGAAACGGGTGGGTTCGCGCGATGAAGAGCTGGTACGTAGTAGAGGTAGCCTGGGATGCAAACTGCCTGGAAGCCCAGTCCCACTCTTCCATCCGCCGGATCTAAGCTCGCCTGCCGCCAGCTCCGGGCGACTCCATCCTGGGTCCACTGCGATGTGCCAGGCGTTTGGTTTCCCGAGGAAGGCCAGAATACAGCGTAGCGATCGTAGTCGCGGTCGAACGACGAGAGATCTGGAGCGGACTCGAGGTTCGGTCGATCCGGGCTCAGATACCACTCGTTTGGGTTCCCGGTTAGACGTCGATAGCCGCCGAAGAATATCTCACCGCAAGGCTCACAGTACAGAAGCTCGAGGATCCGTGACGCGCACTGGCAAGTCAGCGTCGGCACGTAATACAAGGCGCCAGACGGGCATGGGCTCGTCCGAGCAGGCGCCTGGCTGCACGCCGGAGCTGTACAGGCCCAGAGTCCCTGGAGGTTCCGCAGCATGAGGTGGACACGCATCGGAAGCGGTGCCACGCCAGTGGCGTTGCGCGCGTGCGTAAGTGCGGTCAACAGGCCGTCCACTGCGTCAGTTGCCTGCTGAATTGGTACACCAGGGAAAAGGACAGGAGCGAGATCTTGGGGCGGATGCGGCACAATCTGCTCGTTGCGCGTGGATGCCAGCCGGAGAGCATCAGGTGCGCCTACGTGATCCAGTGCAGCGTTGAGCCCCTCTTGCGGTGTTGTAGCGGGGGCGGGCGCCGGTGCACCAATAGCCGAGAGGAGGGTCGCTGTTGACTTCGGCAATGCCGCGGACCCTGCGTTCGCGATGCTCTGCCCAAAGTTCCCAAATGCTGCGGCATGTGGAGCGAGAGTTGCCTGCGCGCCGGGGTTCGGTGGAATCACGTACGACGAGCCGCCTATGACCCGGAACCGATTCCGGTTCCGACCGAAGAACTGCTCGAGGTACTGCAGACCCGTCGGGCCGCTTTCGAGCGACGCACTTGAGGAGATAATCCTGAGTTGATCGGAGTTTGGAGCAAGGCCAAGTCGGTCGAGCAGAGCACGCAACAAGTACGCAACCTCCGTCCCCGGAGTACCTCTGTACGTGTGGAGCTCGTCCACTACGAGAAAGAAGACGTGCTGCGGAGACTCCGAGAGCCATGTCCGCGTCTGATCGAAGATGCTCGTTTCGATCGTGCGCATGAGCATGATGTTGAGCATCGAGTAGTTTGTGATGAGAATGTCTGGCGGCGTTTCCTGCATGTCCCACCGAGACCACATTTCTGCACCGTCCATGCTCTGGAAGAAGCGTTCAGCGGGACTGCCCGCAACGGCTTGCGCGTCGTCATGGGTTTTACGGAGTTCATCGCGCAGGCGCCCGGTGTTGGACGAGGTTCGTTCGCCCGATATAGGAGTCCGGCCAGTATAGCGGCCGAAGTAGATTTGGTTCCCGTGTCGATGTGCCCGCAGCCATCCTCGAGCGCTCGGACTATCGAGTGCCTCTCGCAGGCGGGCGAGCTGATCCTCTACCAGCGCATTGAGGGGGTACAGGATGAGTGCTCGGACGGCAGCGGTCCGGCTCTCATGTCCCCGTTGTGAAACGCGAGGAGCCCACCGGTGCTGTGTGCCTCGCATGGTGAAGTGGTTCCACCAGTCCCACCGGAGCTGCTGCTGGCCGGGCGCAAGCCAAGCCGCAGATTCGCGCACGATGGAAGCCACCACGGGCAGCAGGAAGCACTCCGTCTTTCCAGAGCCCGTCCCTGTCGTAACAACGGTGTCCATGCCGTTGACGACAACTTCCTCGAACACGTCCCTCTGGTGCTGGTGGAGGGTGAGGTTGGGCGGGAAGAGCCCGTGAGATATAAAGTCGGCAACCTCGGTTATCTCGGCTTGCTGCCAGCTCCCTCCGAGGAGAGTTTGTGCTCCCTGCCCGAAAGATTGGTTCGACGACCGGTACACCGGCACGGGCTCGATCAGGGGGTACCGGTAGATGCGACCGTCCTGGTCGAGAAGCTGCCGCCGCTCCGCGGTGAGGTCGCCGTAGCGGATGTCGAACGGACTGTCGAGATACCGCAAGTACATGTCTCGCAGATGTTCAAAGAAGCGGATCGGATTGCTCATCTCACCTCCTGCCAGAGTAGCTGGGCAGTGAGACGCGCTACGTTTGGCGGAATGCAGGTGTACTTCAGGCGACGTGACGGTGCATCAAACGCGGGGAGAAGTCCGGCGCAGAGAATAAGTGCCCTTTCGATGAGAAGGGGTGGCCTGCAGGATACCGGCACTGACAGCGTCCTGGTTACGGCGTCGTAGGCGACCAAATCACGCGTTTTCCTCATCACAACATATTTGCCGACTTGGACCGGGACCCGGTAGGTGTGATCGAACCAACGCAAATAGTAGAAGCGCTGATGCTTCATAACGAACCGGAAGAACCCGGTTCGTGTTTTCGTCGCGTCGGTTCTCGTAGATTCAGTCCACCCAAGACGCGACGACGAGAAGCGGTGAACCGTCCAACCCTGCGTCTCGGGAATTGTCGTCCGATTCCAAGCGGCCGGATCCCGTACGACGGGTACAGCCGAAAGGATGGCCGTTGCCGCATTCGCCTGAACAAGGACGCCAAGCCGCGATGCGGCGAGGGCCACCGCGTGGGATGTGCCACGAATCTCGATCCGTTGTGGCATGCCAGGCCCATCTGCTCTGATGATGTCGACGTCGTCGACGCGATCCAGTCTCTCGATAAGGTCGGAGGATCGAGCCCCACATAGAATGCCTTCGCCGGAGTCGCTCGGAAGCAAAGCCACCACTGGCGGGACAACGCGCCAGCCCTGCTCTGCCTCGTTCGAGAAGAACTCGACGTGGCCCAGACGCTGTAGAGCGAAGCGGTTCCGTTGGTAGAAGGGAAGGTCCGAGCCGATTTCGTCAGCACGATCGGCGTTGTCAACGACCCCCGACGACTCGGCATCCTGTTCGACGCATAGCTCTTCGACAGCACCGCGGAACTGAGACCAAGAGCCTTGTTCCTTCGCTGAGAGCCACAGTAGGAGATAATCAAGGCTCACCGGAACCTCCGCCAGAGGCTTTTTGCGTGCTGCTTGTACTCTCGCCAGAGACTGAGTGTCGCGGGAGTTGCGGGTTCAACCGCTAAGCCCTTGCGGCTGGCGTCGAGCACCAATCGACACCACCTCTCAAGGTCACGACTGCCCTTTGCGGCTTGAAGGATGGCATCACGAATTCCCGTCGTTGGTTCTCCGACAAGCATAATCCTGTGCGTGCGCTTGTTACATTGCAGGGGTTCGGCCGGCAGCGCCCACAGAGGATCGAACGGGGGCACTCCGAAGCACTGTGCCCCCCAAACCTCCAGCCGTCGATGTGCGAAGAACACCTCGCCAGGGGAGGCACCGAGGAGGACAGGGTTCGTGGGTGGGATCTGGACCACTTGTCGCTGAGCCCGCCGGACATTGGTTGTCACAGGACGCACTAGTGGGCCACAGAACTCGAACTCGTGGCCCTCGCCATTCACACTTCGAAGCGAATAAGAATACGCCGGCCAATACGTCCAGTTGGTCTCACAACGCACCAGCGAGTAGCTCCTATTGGTGCTGCTGCACGAGATATAGTGTTTTCCTTCATCTTCCCATCCTGGAGCCGTGTACGCATCCAGTTCGGATCCGGCCGCCTCCTGTCCGTCGATCACCACCGACTCGGTGTGCTCAGGGCGTCCATAGATGTGGATGGCCGGCGGATGGCCGTACAGCCAGGAGTTGTAGGCGAGTCGGATACCTCCTTCGAGCCCTATCTCGATCTCAGGAAGGGGCCGCAACACATTGAGGATATCGGCGTCGGTACTCAGGGGCACAGGTCGCTGCGGAACGACCTGTCGGAGCACCCGCCAGCCCGGTGGAGCACCGTCATCTTCTCCGAGCTGGTCCCAGCCGGCGCACCCAGCGGCACGGAGTGCATCGCCAACCGCACTGAGTCGTGTCGCTACGCAAAGCACGACGTGATTGCGACCAAGGGCCAGTCGAGGACAGGAGACGAACCCCCGGTGCGTGGTGCCATGGGCGAGCACGAACACCTCGCGGCCAGACAGCAGCCACTCTTGGCCTGTGTCCGGGTCGTTCCAGACCAACCCCGTGCGAAGAATCTCGGCGAGGCTATTTGGAACAACATCCTGATACCACTCATCCTGCAACGCCACCAGTTCCACGTCGCCGGCTTCGCTGGCGGCGACAAGCTCCTCCGGGAGCCCGGGCAGTCGCTTCGGCAACAACGAGACGCTGCAGCACCCGCCTCGCTGAAAGAGAACTCGCACTTCAATGGCCACTGGCTGGCCGCGCGCTCGCGATGCGTCGGCGTTCTCCACCGTGGTTTGGGACTGCGAGGGCAGTCGCCGCGGTGGCGGCCCTCCTATCGGAGCGCGGTACTGTGGCGGGCGTCGCCGCCACTCGCTCGGCGGCCTTGATGTTGGTCGTTCGCTGTCGATTCCATCGGCATCGGGCTTCGTACTCACGCTAGCGCCGCCTACACTGTTTGCGTGGCCGTCTCGAGTCGCACCGCCCTCTTCTTCGACAACCCCTACACTCGTCTCATCGCGGGCGCGCTTGCCGTCTGGCTCTTCGCGCGCGTGACGTTCATCACCGTCAAGGTCTCCAGCCGCGCTGGGCTCCGATGCATCCACGCAATCCGAGCCGAGTGTGGCATCGTCAAACTTGCTATCGGTGATCTCGCCGTTTGTAGTCGTGATCTCCTCACTCCGGGTCTCGGGTACTAAACGGCCGACCCGATCAACCAGATCGTTGCCCGGCCCCGTTTCCGTAACGGGATCGATGGGCATCTCGATCTCCTTAACGTCATGGTGCGGGTGCTCGCTTTCCGCCGGGTCGGACCTGCGACCACCCAGATCTTTCTCACCGGATCGACCCCTGGATTTGTGTCCCCTGCGCGTTTCTGCGGCGTGCTCGGCGCGGCATTGCCTGCAATAGCTCTGACGGCGAACGACCGTGGTATCGGTGCCGGCAGCCAACCATCGCATCGTCCGGTACCCGAACACTCGTTCGACCTCATCCGCCGGGCACTTGACCTTGCATCTCGGACAGGGTCTCGCTTCGTCGCCGGTCGTATCCTCACCGTCTTCGTCATGCATACCGGACACGTTGTCGTGACGATCGCTCTCTCCACTAGTACACTTGCCACCATCTCCCACATTGTCTCCTGCGTCATGGGCCAGCGTCGTGCCTTTGCCAGACTCCGTCGTTCTGGCAGGTGATGGAGAATCGCCCGCGCTCGCTTCGTCGAGCGCGCAGGTAGTGAGCCCAGCGATCTCTCCGCTTGGCGGTTGGGGGTCAGCGGCGTCCATAATTGTCGCGTCAGGAGGTTCGGGTTCGCCGGGGTTCGCGACCTTGTGAGCCTCATCTCTGGATTGACCATCATCGGCTTCCAGCCCCTCGCCGTCCTCCTGCGAAGTCTCGCCGTGGTGAACGCCGCCAAGCCGTCCCCCTACCCGACCGGCAGCCGGCCGCCCGCGCAAGGAGTTCAACCATGAGCGCAGAATGTAGGTAATGGTTCTGAAAAGCGTTCGCATGTGATTTCAGCCCGCACTTGAAACGTTCCGAACGCCGTGTGCTCGCGAGCCCCTGCGGCCGTTGCTTCCTGGCCGCATGTTGCGGCTGGATGTCGGTGCCTCGTTCTGCGACGCTGGCCTTCCCACCCCTTGATCGAGGCGAGATTCGACACTATCGGTGGGCACAACCAGCGCGGCCAAGCCGCGTCTCTCGCAAGCACCGAGCAATGGGCAGGTCTCGCAACGAGGCGTTACCGGCAGACATGCCCGTTGTCCATGTACGACCAGATTGACGTGGAACGGCCGCCTACGATCCGCTGGAACTGCCGCTTGCAGTGCGTCATGCAATGACCTGCGACGGTAAACAGCCGATCCGGCGATTACCCCGGCCCGCCGGAGAATCCTGACGGTGTTTCCATCCACCGGGAACACATCGCGCTGGAGGCTGTACAGAAGCACGCACCGGGCACCCTTCCACGACAGTCCCGGAAGACGCGTGAGAACGCGTTCCGCGTCAGCATCGCCAAGCTCACGAAGTGCGGCCAGCGACAACTCGCCGAATTCATCACGTATCGCTCCAAGAAGACGCTTGATTGTCTTGGCCTTCTGGCGGTGAAGACCACCAGCGCGAAGCACATCGGCGATCTCATCGACCGATGCTCGGTCCGCGTCTGCCCATTGAGGAAAAGCAGAGCGCATGCCTTGCCATGTGTGTCGGAATCGCGGGAGATCGGTCTGGAAGCTGAGGATGATATAGACTGCCTCGTCAAGGGCGTTCGGCTGGTTTCCGAGTACCGCCTCTGGCGCTCCGTACGCAGTATCGAGGAGTTCGTCAAGAAGAAACAACCGCTGCCGGCCTCCCGGAGCGAACCGGAATCCGGAGGTCATTACACCTTCTTCAGCTGCGATGGTGCCGCCAGCTGAGACAGGACCCCATGCACGAGGAACGGAGGTACGGAGTTGCCGATCATCTCGTACGCATGACGGCGACAGGCGAGCTGTTCTGGGAAGAAGATGTGATCGGGAATGCTCTGCAGGCGCGCATATTCGCGGACCGATAGCGACCGGTGCTCTTCGTAGTGGTAAACGCAGTCGTATTTCGTAGAGAGCGCAGTCGATGGAGCGTTGGGATGTAGTCGTCGATACGCTGAGTCGAAGCGGCGAGACAGGCCGTCGAGCTTCTCTGCCGGTATGTTCCGAGCACATCCACCTGGTGGGATCATTCGCAATCGTTCGACGGTCTCGTCGCGGACGGCCGGCGTGCGCGTGTGGCTCACGAGCTTGGGTGAAGCTGCCCGCATCGCCCACTGGTAGCTGTTGTGCGGGGACGAGGTATAGGCCCTAGGAATTTCCGGCTCGCCCGCGCCCAGAAGCGGAAGATCTGAAAGGGCTTGGTGTCCAGACGTCATCGAGAGGTCGTGACGGTCGGCAAATCGATCCGCGTAGAACTGCATCCCGTCGGGGATGTCACCCCCATGCCGGAGGGCTGCGTAGAGCGGGGCCAAATCGGGAGACTGATCCGGCAGCCGCTCCTCGCCTGACCCGATGCGAACTGCAAGGATTAAGATCCTCCGTCGCGCCTGAGGGGTACCATAGAAAGCCGCATCGTACAGTCCGTGCTCGACCCGGTACCGGAGCCCGCGCGGCCCCGGTCGCGCCAGGGCCGCGAGCACGCCGCGCAAGGTCTCGCCCTCGCGATGCCGCGCCAAGTCCGGCACGTTTTCGATCAACACCAGCCTCGGACGGAAGAGCGCGACGTACTCGGGTATCGCCGACAGAACTAGGTTGTGGGGGTTCGGCCGGTCGTGGTGGCCGTTACGGATCTGGCTGAAACCCTTGCATGGAGGACCGGCTGCCAGGAGGTCGACATCACCAAGACACCGGCGTTCCTTCTTGATGGTGGCTCGTCCCTCGGGCGACAGAATGTTGCAGGCGCTGGCCACCGAATCCGGAGCGTTGTGGTTGTAGATCGCGACCGCGGCGGGCCAGGAGTCGTACGCCTTGACCACGCGGAAACCAGCAGCTGCGAGTCCGATCCCGATGCCACCCATGCCACAACACAACTCGACCGCTGTATGCCGAGACTCCGGCGGAACGGCTGGCCACTTGGTAAAGCTCATAACGCCCGTTTCTGTCCTGCACATCCTACTGCAGGTTCCGCGTCGGGCACACGATGTAGCCCGAGATGACCCGGATGCGCATCGCGAACGGGCGCCGGAGTCATGGGTGGTGGTCTCCACCGCCGATGCCCACGTGGTCCGGCAGCCAGCAGCCCGACACGGGCGTGACTCCGCGACCGGATTGCACCGTGACCAACAACTCGAGCTGTCCACAGAGCCGGCGCCACGTGCCAGATGCGTGTCCAAGAAAACTGGGGGCGCCTCATGATTCATCGATGACCATGAGGCAGAATGCGATGGGCGAAATCGTCGCCAGCAACGGGCCCTAAAATTACTTGGACCGGAGTAACGCCCAGCACGGGATCAGCACGGATCCAGTGCGCCACACGCGCGTCGCCGGCATCGTCGATACCGGCGTGGTCATGCTCGTCCTGCTGCAGAACGTCGTTGGGCGGCTCGGACTGGAGCTGCGCCATTCCGCCGTCGTGACCTACGCGAACGAGCGCAAGGACGAACGGCCGGTGGCGGGCCCCGTCACTATCGGGGTCTGCGACCGGTTCATGATCACGGAATGCATGGTCGGGCCGCCGCTGAGTGAACGGTTGATCGGTCAGATTGTGCTTGAAGTGATGGATCTGATCGCCGACTGCGCAATCCGGACGCTGGCGCAGCGGACACCGGATTACCCGTCGCTTGAGCTCAAGTAGCCATCACGCCCGTGTTCACTGTTCGAGACGAGCTTGACCAGACTGACTTGCTCCCGGCCGAACGCTTGAGCACCGCTCGAAGGTCATCAACAAGCTGGGAGCCCGCCACCGCGTCGAGGCGGTGCTCCTGGCCCGTATGAAGGGGTGGCTGTAGTCAGGGCGAACCGGGCGGGGGAGGCCGGCTCGACGTTGGCGAGGCCGGTAAAATGGTTCCTGTTATGCTGAGCTCCGCATAACCCTGGTCTTGCCGACATGACGCGCCGACGCATGCGGCACCGTCGTACGTTGTTCGGCACCTGTGGATGCCCTCTGAGCCAAGAGGGGCCGCAGCAGATCAGGTCAGGCGTGTGCGTCATTCAGCGATCGACGACGAGCCGTGACCGCGTTCTTGAATCGGCAGCAGAAGCTAACGTGGGTTCCGCGACATGACCGCCGACGATTTCCGAAACCTCGCGCTCAGCATGCAGGGTGCAGTCGAGCGTGCGCACATGAACCATCCGGACTTCCGGGCCAACGGGAAGATCTTTGCGACGCTCAATGGGGATGAGACATCGGGAGTCGTCAAGCTGTCGCCAGAAGAACAGGGCGAGTTCATGGGCGAGTATCCGCAGACGTTCTCCCCCGCGAGCGGCGTATGGGGACGACAAGGATGGACGAATGTGTCGTTGGCTCCAGCCGATGTCGGCGCGGTGCGCGGCGCCGTGATGTTGGCGTGGCAGGGTGTCGCGACAAAGACCCGTAAGCCGAAAACTTCAACTAGATGAGCGATTCCGTCGAGTTGAACGCCCGCGTGGAGTCGTTGATCACCGATGTGCGCCACGCCATCCGCTCGTTGCGGGCCGCCCCCAGGTTCGCCGTGCTTGCCGTCCTGTGTCTGAGCCTCGGCATCGGCGCGAACGCCACCGTCTTCAGTGTCGTGAACGGTGTGCTGCTGCAGCCGCTGCCTTTCAACGAGCCCGATCGGCTGCTGACCCTGAGCGAGGTCCGTCGCAGCTCTCCTGCGAACAGTGGACCGGTGTCGTACCCGAATTTTCTCGACTGGCAAGAGGCCAGCGACCCGGTCATGGAGCTGGCGGCGATGCGGTCCCTCAGCATCACGCTCACCGACGGCGCCCGGTCAGACCGACCCAGGGCCGCCCTGGCGACGTGGAATCTGTTCCCCATGCTGGGGATCCAACCGGCACTGGGTCGCGGTCTGCGCCAGGATGGCGACCGCGCCGCCGCCGCGCCGGTCGTGGTGCTGAGCGACCCGCTCTGGCAACGACAGTACGATGCGGACGCGGCGGTCATCGGACGGTCGATCCTGATTGACGGCACACCTCGCACGGTCGTGGGGGTCATGCCCCCTCTCGACCATCCCGGACTCCCGAACGCCTGGCGAACGGCACGACTGTGGCTTCCACTACGCCCGGTGGAGCTTGACAGTCGACGGGACGAGCGCGCGCTGACGGTCTACGCGAGGCTGCCCGCGGACATCCAGGTTGACGGCGCTCGTGCCCTGTTGACGGCGATCTCGAGAGAGCTCGAGGCCCGGCACGCGGAAAACGACGGGTGGGGCGTACGTGTCGGGCCCCTGGCGTCGGTGTCTGCGAATATTCAGTCGATGCTCGCTCTGGCCATGGGTGCGGTCGGCTTCGTGCTGCTGATCGCCTGCAGCAATGTGGCGAATCTCATGCTGGCCCGGGCGACCCGGCGCCGGCGCGACATCGGTATCCAGATCGCGCTCGGTCTGACCCGCGGTCGCATGGTCCGCCAGTTGCTCATCGAAAGCGTCTGCATCGGCCTTCTCTGCGTACCGCTGGGCGTGCTGCTGGCGTCCTGGGGCATCGACCTGCTGCTTCGGATGAGCCCCGTCGAACAGGCCGCCTCCCTGCAGCTCCACATCGACGCGCGCGTGCTCACCTACACGACCGGTCTGGCGATGGTGACGAGTCTGGTGTTCGGGCTGACCCCAGCCCTGCACTCTGTGCGCGGCAGCACTTTGGACGCGTTGCGCACCGGCAGCCGTGAAGCCAGCGGGGGACGCGGCCAGGCACGGGTGCGACACGGACTGGCCCTCGCGGGGACCGCGCTCTCAATGGTCCTGCTCGTCGGCGGGTCGCTATTCGGGCGCAGCTTCATCAACATGCTGGAGGCCGAGGGAAACTTCGACACAGGTCACCTGCTGACGCTAGCCCGAGTTTACCAGTCAAAAATATAAACTATTGTAAATAGGCAGCTTACGCCGACAGAAATACTCGAGTGGCACTACAAACGTTTGCAAACCGGTGAGAGGGGTCGGTCAGATGAGCGTTTTGCGGACGCCCCCGGGGTGCGGGTCGACGCCGAGCGCGTCGTAGATGTCCCGCTGCTCGGGTTCGGGTTGCGTGGCCGTTCGCACGTGCAGCGTGCGTCCGTCGGGGCGCCGGAAGGTGGCGGTGACGCGCTGCTGGCCGTCCAGGATGCGGCGCAACGTGGTCCAACTGGCGGGGTTGCCGTGCCCGCGCAGTCGGGTGCGGATGACCTGTACGAGCTGGTAGGCGATGACGGTGATGAACAGGTGGCCGTCGGCCCGCCGCGGCTTGTGGTGGTAGATGGGGCGCAGGCCGAGTTCGGCCTTGAGCGAGCGGAAGACGGCCTCCACGTCCGTGAGGGTGGTGTAGGTGCGCCACAGGGCGTCTTCGTCCCACTCGGTCTCGCTGCTGCGCAGGCAGTAGACCCCCGGATGGGTGGCCATCGAGCCGTCCCGGGGACGGCGGGTCCAGGTGACGGCGACCGCCTTTTCGCCGGTCTCGTCGGCGGTGACCCCGATCTGGTAGTGGGCGGCGACGCGGGAATGCTTCGTCTTCAATCGCCCGATGCGCTGCCACACCTGGTCGAGCCGTTTGTGGGTGCGGGGGCGCGCCAGCCCCTCGTGGAGCTGGGTCAGGGCGGTCTCGAAGCGGGTGGCGAAACGCTCGACGATGCCTCGTTCCTTCTCGGCCCGCGCCTCGGAGTAGCAGTACAGGCGCACCTCGTCGGGGTCGGTCGAGACCACCTTGTGCAGGTGCACGGTCTGGTTGGACTGGGTTTGGAGCGATACGGCGGCCTCGGCGTCGAACTGACGGTGCGGTTCGCGGCTGACGACCAGATAGCGGTAGTCGTGCTCACGCAACCACTGCACGCAGGCCGCGGTGGCGACGCCGCGGTCCATGACCACGAGGGCGCCGGGTGGCGCCTCCAGCGCCTCGAGCATGTCGGCCAGCGTGCGCTGTTCGCGGACGTTGCCGGCGAAGACCTTGGAACGGCGCACGAAGCCGCTGGCGTCGAGCATCAGGCCCAGGGTCAGCAGCGGACAGTCGCTGCGCTTCTCCTTCGAGTGCCCGCGCTTTGCCTGCGGCTGCTCGCTCGCCTCGCCCTCGAAGTAGGTGTTGGTCAGGTCGTAGAGGGTCACCGTCGGCTGGCGGTCGAACAGCCCCATCGCGCGGTCGAACAGATGCGCCTCGATCGCCTCGCGATGCTTCACCAGCGCGTCCGAGGCGCGGTAGAGCTGCATCGCGCCGACGGTCTCGAAGTCGACGCCGAGCAACTCGCCGAGGCCGCTGCGCGCTTGCAGCCAGCGGTGCGTCGCGCGCTCCGAGGCGGGCTGGGCGAGACGCCCGACAATGACGCCGGCCGCCGCCGCGCGCAGGGCGCCGTTGACGCCCAACTCGGCGAGCAGGGCCGGCAGGCCCAATTGCTCCAGCGCCCACAGGCCGAGTTGCTCGACCCCGACGCTGCGGGGACGGACCAGACGCAGCGAGTCGACATCGACCCGTTGCACGTCGGTCGGTTCGGCGGCCGTCCCGTCCCGCGGTGCGCCGCGAGCGAGCAATTGCGCGGCGATGCGCTGCGCCTCGTGCTCGACGGCGGGCGGGCCATCGGCGATCAGGGGCGCCTGGCCGGTCAAGATGTCGTCGATGCGAGCGCACAACGGCGGCCATTGGGCCTGGGGGATGTCGAAGTGGCGCCCGAGATTGAGCAGGGTGCGCTGCCGGACGGTGTTTCCGACGCGCTCGGAGTGCACGAGGCGATGGGAGAAGTAGGGTTTTCCGTCCTGGGTCCGCCGGGTTTGGGTGCGCCGAATGAACACGCTACCCACGATAGCGGGCGCGGCGGCCGGAGTCAACCCATTATATACGATTATGGCACTACATCGCGTACCGTCAAAACCCGTTCCTTTAGAATCAACAACTTACAGACATGGCAATCCCGAAATACAGCCAAAATCGGCAAAATGGCCGGTCAACTCGGTAAACTTGGGCTAGCAGCCCGTGGTGAAAGCCCCACTGCATTCGATCGGCGCTGCATCCCGCGTGGCGGCGTTGCTCCTCGGTCACAAATGCCCCAATTTGCTCCCTCGTCGCGCCTTGCCACGCGGGCGCAGCGCCAATCTCGGTGCAACGCGGGGTTCCACCACGGGCTGCTAGGCGTCGATCTGCAACCTGACCGGTACACATCACCCAACGCCGTTTCCCGGACCGTCGGCACCGTCGTCGCCCGTCTTGGCGCTGTACCTGGCGTCGAATCGGCGGCCGCGTCAGACCTGCGATCCCTGCGAGGCGGCGGAACACGCGCGAACGCGATTGCGGAAGGGAGCGTCGCCGCCGACGCGCCGTCCATCCTCTATGGCGGGGTGACGCCTGCCTGGTTCGACACCATCGACATGCCGTTGTTCCAGGGCCGCCTTTTCACCGCCACCGAGAGCCGCACGCGATCGGCCGTCGCGATCGTCAACCGGAGGATGGCCGATCTTCTGTGGCCCGATGGGCAGGCGCTGGGAGGACGTTTCCGGCTGGCCGACCATGACGCCGATGCGTGGTACACCGTGGTTGGTGTCGCGCGGGACATTTCCACCTGGGATCTCAGCAGCCGACCCCGCCCCAGTGCCTATCTTCCCTATCCGCACGTGGCCGCCCGCACCCCGTTCGTACTCGTCCGCACCACCGGTGACCCAACCCGAGTCGCCGCACCGGCACTGACAGCGATCGGCGCCATCGACCCACGCCTGCCGGTGTTCGGCGTCCAGACGTTGGACGAGATCCACCGGCTGACGTTCTGGCGGCAGCGGATGGGGGTCTGGGTGTTCACGATCTTCGGCGTAATCGCCGTTGTGATGGCGTCGATCGGCGTATACGGGGTACTGTCGTACCTCGTCTCGCAGCGGACGCGTGAAATTGGCGTCCGCCTGGCCGTCGGCGCCGACCGCCGAGACATTGTTCGCCTCATTGTTCGGCAGGGCATGACGCTGGTCCTTGGCGGTATCGCCGTGGGCCTCGTGGGCGGCCTCGGGGTGACCCGGGTGGCTCAGGGACAGCTCTATGAGGTGGGAGCGGTCGATCCGCTCAGTTTCGCCGGCGCGGCGCTGCTGCTGGCCGCCATCGGATGGTGTGCCTGCCATGCGCCGGCCCGGCGTGCCGCGGCCACCGACCCGATGGTGTGCCTGCGGGATTAGGACGCTTCATCTTCGAACCATGAGAACCGGTTCCGAGGAAGCCCCGAGCCGCCAAGCGCAAGGGCCGGCACCCGGACAAGGCCCTCACCTTCGCGTCCGTGCTAATCGGTCGCTCCCAGCTCCCGCAAGAGCTCGGCAATTTCCGGTCGCGTCGTCTGGGCGCCGTTGGTGCCGGGGACCGTCTGCCGGGATTCCGCCAGTTGCAGCGGGGTCCGGTCGCGGCCGTTCGGGGCGTTCACGTCGGCGCCGCGTTCGACCAGGTGGCGGATGACACCGCCGAAGCCACGACGCACCGCGTCGTGGAGTGGCGTGTTGCCGTTACCACCGGGCAGGTTCACGTCCACCCCCAGATCCAGCATCGCGGTGGTCACTTGGATGACCATCGCCTCTTCGTCGGCCAGGTCCATCTTCTGCGGGACATCGACCTGGTTGCGGCGGTCCTCGGCCGTGTTGCCCGGCATCCCCATGGCGGCTGCTACGGTGGTCATCCCGTTGCCCGGCACGTTGAACGCGTCGGCGCCAGCGTCGATGAGCAGGTGGAGGATCTCCGGCTCGCCATACCGCACGGCCAGCCACAGCGCGTTGGCGCCGACATACTGGTGTCGCAGGCTGAAGTCGCCACTGAAACGCCGGCCTGGAGTGCCTTGTTCGACCAGGGTGTCGATGTCCGCGCCGTGGTCGACCAGCGACGCCACCAGCTCGACCTGACTGCGCAACACCGCCGCATGCAGCGCCGTGTAGCCGGCTTCGGCCTGGTTCGGGTCGGCGCCCGCCTCCAGGAGGAAGATGCCCAGCGGGCCATGTCCGCTGTGGGCGGCGATGACCAGCGCGGAGGTGCCGGCGGCGGCGGTGTCGTCGACATCGGCGCCGGCGTCCATCAACGCGCGGGCGGTCTCGATGTCGCCGTTCCGCGCCACGAACAGCAGTGCTGTCGATCCGCCGTGCGCCATATTGAAGTTGCCGCTCGGGTTGGTGTTGCCGGCGGTGTTCTCGAGTTGGTGCCAGATCGTGCTACGGGCGCGGACGTCGGCGCCCGCCTCGGCCAATCGGGTGACGACGGTGGCATGGCGTTGCGCTGCCGCCCACATCAGCGCAGTCTGTCCCCGCTCGAGCTCGGCGGCGTTCGGGTCCGCGCCCGCTCGCAGCAGGGCGTCGACCGTCGCGACGTCACCGGACCGGGCGGCGGCCATCAGCGGCGTCTCGCCCATCGCCAGTGCGGCGCCCGGTTCGGCGCCGGCCTCGAGAAGGCGGGCCACCATCTCATCGCTCCCGGTTCTGGCGGCCAACCACAGCGGCGTCGCGCCGAGATCATTCGCCACGTTGACCGCCGCGCCACCCTTGATGAGCAGCGCGGCTGCCCGAAGGTCGTCGCGATGCGCGGCCCAGTGCAGGGCTGTCGCGCCGTCTCCCTGGGTGGCGTCGAGGTCGGCGCCGATGCCCACCAGCGCCTGCAGCGTGCGATGGTCGCCTTCCCGCGTGGCGTCGATGACCGGCAACACCTGCTGGGCAGACGCATCAGACGCCCCGGTCAGCAGCGCGCCGGCCAGGGCAAGCGGTACAAGCCTGAGATGCATGCGCCTATGCTACCGCCTCTCCGGTCGATCCTCCAGGCCACGGTCGGCACTTGGCCGCGAGGCCGGTCACGCCTCCCGTCGCTCCAGCTCGCTCGCGACCTCCGGGAACAGCAACTGGGGGAGCGACAGCCGTTCGCGTGCCCGGTCGATGAACCCGACGGGCGGCACGGCCGAGGAGATCAAGGCGTCCGCGGGCAATGGCCTTTTCCTCAGGGAGTGGGTCGATGTCCTGCCTGGGGGGACGCACCGCGCTCACCAATTACTGCATTGGGATTGGCGGCCCCAACGGGATTCTTACTGACGAGATAAGCCTATATATGTCAGCAGCTTATGGAACCGTCGCCCCTATGTATGCCACGTTCATTCCCACAATAGGCCGGGCGACTTTCCCGTGCATGCTCGGGAGACACCAGAGCGCTCAGCCCTTCCACGACAGCGTGAAACGTTGCTGTGGTCCATCGTGCACCAAGTGACACCGCGCGAGGACGTCTTGGCCGATGAGTGCGTGTATGCGTTGGCTCTGGAGTAGCCCAATCTCTATTGCGGATATGGCAGGTAGTACCAGCGGGGTGCTGCCCGCCTCGGAAGGAATCAGAAAGATCGACATGTCCACCTGGGTTGCGTGGTGTGGCTCATCACCTGTTGATGCCGTGTGAACCTCCACCGTACCCCTAGTGCTGCGCCACGACTAAAGATTAGGGCACGCGGAACCGATAGAGTTCCCGTGCAGAAAAAGTATATCGTCCGACTCACCGACCAGGAACGCGAGGTCTGTCAACAGACAGTCCGGAAGCTCAACGGCAGCAACGAGAAGGTGCGCCGTGCTCAGATCCTCTTGAAGGCCGATGCGGACGGACCGGCGTGGACCGACCAGCAGATCGCCGACGCCTTGTCGTGCCGCACCAAGACCGTTGAAAACATTCGCCAACGATGCGTACTGGAAGGATTCGAGCGGGCGCTGGAACGCAAACGACGGCCGTCGCCCCCGGTCCCCAAGCTGCTCGACGGCGAGCAGGAGGCGCAGGTCATCGCCCTGCGTCTGGGGCCGCCCCCGAAGGGCTATGCCAACTGGTCGTTGCGGCTACTGGCGCGCCGGGTCGTCGAGCTGGAGGTCGTCGAGTCGGTCAGCCACGAGACCATCCGGCGTACGCTAAAAAAAACGGGATGACCCGGCGGAAAATCGAGTACTGGGTGATCCCGCCGGAGGCCGACGCCGAGTTCGTGGCGCACATGGAGCAGGTCTTGGACACCTATGCGCAACCGTACGACCCGGCTTGCCCGGTCGTGTGCATGGATGAGCAGCCGGTGCAACTGGTCAAGGAAACGCGCCCGCCGATGGCCGCCACGCTAGCGCGGCCCCGCCGCGTCGACTACGAGTACGAACGGGCCGGTACGGCCTCGGTCTTCCTGTTCAGCGAGCCGCTGGCGTGTTGGCGGCGGGCGACGGCGCGGGCCCGGCGGACGAAGGCGGACTGGGCGGTGGAGGTCGCCGACCTGTTGGAGGGCCGCTACGCCGACTGCCCGAAGGTCACCTTGGTGTGCGACAACCTCAACACGCACACGCCCGGCGCCTTCTACGAGGTGTTCGAGCCGGCCCGGGCTCGGGAACTGGTTCGTCGCCTCGAGTTCTGCTACACGCCGAAGCACGGGAGCTGGCTGAACATCGCCGAGAATGAACTGAGTTCGATGACGCGTCAATGCCTGGACGGGCGCCGCATCGGCGACCTCGAGACGCTGCACGGCGAAGTGTCGGCGTGGTCCACCGACGTCACTGCTACGCAACGCGGTGTCGACTGGCAGATGCAGGTCGACGATGCGCGCCGTAAACTCAAGTCCGTCTATCCTAAAATTTTGACGTGACGAAGCACTAGGTTCAAGCTCCAAACTAGCAGTCACTGCCGGATCGATGCACGATTCGGTTGCTCCCGTGTCGATCAGCGCACGACCAACTACAGGCGCAGGGGTCATCCGACCTGCTTGTGTCATTGCCTGCAACCGTGGAAGACTGATGTGAAAGACAGCTTTGATAATGGGCCTTCGATCGATGATGGATCCCGCAATTGAAGGCATTATGCCTAGGCCACAGCGGTGGGAGCCACGAGTCGGGAGACGAAATGGGCTTGCTCCTGCCGGCTGACCTGCTTGACGAAGAACGGGGCGATCCCGAAGCGCTGGTAGCCCTCACTCAGGGCCTGCTCGTTGGTCTCGTAGAACCCGACGACATCAGTGCCTCGAATCAGGACGAAGTCGCCGTCGTGTTCTTCCGCCCACTGCGCCACGTTGGCTTCGTACGTGCGGTATTCTTCAGCGAGGGGTTCTTGTGTCATGGCGCTGGTCCCTCCTTTACAGCGATGATACACCAAACCTCAGAGCCCGAGGGCGGGCGATCGTAGCACAGATCATCAACCCGGCCGGGTCGAGGCGCGGCGCGGTCGTCGCGTCTCTATAGTCCCACAAACGCCCGCGCGCCTTATGCTCCATCTTCCCCAGTACCGCCAGGCGTAGAACGCCATGACGCGCCAGACGTGGCTGATCTGCCGGCATTGCGACAGCCCTGGTTCCCCGGACCAGACGACTTCACACCGGAGCCCCGAGCCGCGATCCGTGAACACGGCCCCGAGCGTTGACGCGCTGTTACGGCGCATCGAGGCTCAGATCGCGGATCAGCTTGGGGCCGCGGTGGCGCTCAGTTCCGAACCGCTGGCGGGGCAGCATGCCAGGACTTTACCACCGAGGAATCCGGCTCTGCGCGCAGGCCTTGTTCGTCGCCGGCGCCGCGTCGCGCCACACCGTCTACGCCGTCCACCGCGTCAACAACCACGCCGACCTGCGCGGCGTGCCGCATCTCGACCGACCCGGCGCGGTCCGCTGGCGCAGTCAACTCGGAGGATTGGGGTAGCCGGCCTCGGTCTGTGAACCGTTGCTCACGTGCACGCGGCGACCGACGGTTCGCCGACGCAATTCATGACGTTGAATTCAATAGCCGATCCAGGGAGACCTGGAAATGGGTCAACTCGCGACACGATCGGTCTTTGGCCGGAGACCGTAGCAGACCGGGGACCGCGCGCGTCCAGGGACGGCAGCTATGTCCCGGGGCTGGACTGCAGTGGTTCCTTGTCAAGCCACGTCCAGTCTTGCGCAACTCAGCGTAAAGTGCTGTAAATGCACTGGTTCCTGGGAGATATTGGCGTCCCCAACGGGATTCGAACCCGTGTCTTAGCCTTGAAAGGGCTAGATCCTAGGCCTCTGGACGATGGGGACGCGGCAGGTGCGTGTTTCGTGTGGTGACCCGGTGCGGCCCGATCCACCACACTCAACCTCCCAGTTTATCCGAAAGCGAACGCAGCTCACAAATGCCAGGGGGGAGGGGTGTTCGGACGACATTTCGGGAGGATAATGTGTCCACCATGCTGACCAGACGCGAATGGGGACTGTCGGCCGTTGCCATGTTGGGGGCCTGCGCGGTTGCGCCGGAGTCTGCGCCCGAGCCGGACGCAGCCGAGCCGCTGCCGGCGGGGCCGCTGTACTTCGATCTGCACATCGACACGCCCGCCCGCCTGCTGAACGAGGGGCTCGACCTGGCCCAGGACCTGGAGTACACGCACGTCGACATCCCGAAGATGCGGCAGGGCGGCCTCAACGCCGGGTTCTTCGCCGTGTCGACGTCCGCCCGCGGGCAGACCCCGCTGTCGGCGGTGAAGAACGCGTTGCGCATTACCGACGTGGTCATCGAGGAGGTCGCGCGGCACCCCGAGGACCTCGTGCTGGCCACGACCTCGGCCGACGTACTGCAGGCGCAGCGCGACGGCAAGATCGCGGTGCTGATCGGCATCGAGGGCGGCCACATGATCGATTCGAGCCTGGAGGTTCTGCGCCAGCTCTACCGTCTCGGGGCGCGCTACATGGGGTTGACGCACAGCGGCAACACCCCCTGGGTCGGCGCCGCCGAGTACGACGACGGACCGCAGGGCCTGACCGCCTTCGGCAGGGAGGTCGTGCGCGAGATGAACCGGCTCGGCATGCTGATCGATCTGTCGCACGCATCAGACCAGGCATTCTTCGACGCCGTCGACACGTCGAGCGCCCCGATTCTGAACACGCACGCCGCCTGCCGATCGGTGGCGAATCATCCGCGCAACCTCACCGACGACATGCTCAGGGCGCTGGGCCGGAACGGCGGCGTGTTGGGCGTGGCCTACTACGCCGGCATGCTCGACGACGAGTTCCGCGGCCGCATGTCCCAACTGGGGGAGTTGAACCGCCGCCGGGGCGTCGTGCGGGAGACGTACGCGGACGACCGGCAGCGGATGTCGGAGGAACTCTGGAAGATCGAGACGGCGGGGGTGGAGCTGATCGGCCAGGTGCCATTGAGCCGACTGATCGACCACATCGAGCATGCGGCGACCGTCGCCGGCGTGGACCACGTCGGCATCGGGTGCGACTATGACAGCGTGGGGCTCAAGGTGCCCGAAGGACTCGAGCACATCGGGAAGACGCCGACGCTCGTCGCCGCGCTACGCGACCGGGGGTTCTCTGACGAGGACGTCGGCAAGATCATGGGCGGCAACGTGCTGCGCGTCATGCAACAGGCGGAGGCGGCGGCGGGGTAGTCGCCGCGTGCTCGCAATCTTCGGGCCGGGTTTCCGGACACCTACCGGATCTCCACGTCGTCAAGCTCGAAGCTGAACCCGCCCAGCGGAGGGGCCTGCGCCACGAAGGCCAGGCCGCCGATGACGCCGGGCGTCGCCGTCGGGAACCGCGTAAGCGGAATCTCGACATCGCTCCACTCTGCGGATGCGGTGAACGCGACGCTGGGAGGCACGACGGTCGCACCCATGTCGGCGCCAAACAGCATGACGATATAGGTTCGGCCGTCGCCGCGCGTGCGGAACCGCAGTGTCTCGCGGTCAGAGAAATCGACTGGTTGCATCGGCTGCGCGCCAGGAAAGTAGATGGCGCCGGCCCACGGGAACGCGAATCCGACCCCGCCCCCAACCTCTCCTTCGACCCGTAACGCCCCGTTCTCGGCGGACAGTCGGGCGCTGGACGAGCCATCCTGGATGCGGTCGGAGGTCACCTGCCAACCGAAACCGAAGCTGGCGCCGACGCCGTTCTCGAAGTCGGCGATCAGTGTCGTTTCGGGTGCGGCCGACGGCGCGGCCGTGGTCTCCTGCCGCTCCTGATCCACGCGACTGCTGTCTACCGGGTAGCCGTCCTTCCAGACGGCGACGAGGCGAGTGCTGAGCGACAGGTCGCTTTCGAGGTCGCCGTCAACCAGAACCAGGTCGGCGATTAGGCCCTCGCCGATGCGCCCGCGATCGTCGATCCCGAACGCTTCGGCCCCGGTCGACGTGGCAGCGGAAAGCGCCTCGGCGGCGCTCAGCCCGGCCCGCAGCAGGAGGCGCAGCTCCCCGTGCATGGAGAGGCCGGAGGCGGTACCCGGGTTGGGAGCGTCGGTGCCGGCAATCAGCCGCACGCCCGCCGCGTGCAGGCGCCGCACGTTCTCCATCGCCACGTCGTCCGTGTCCGACGCTTCGTCGGTGGTGCTGTTGGGGAAACGGCCGGCCAGCGTCTGGCGCTGCATGAACGACAGGGGCGTGTCTCCGGCGGCCTCCAGCAGTTCCGCCTCCAGGGAATCGCCGCGGATTGAGGTGGTGACCGACAGCGTCGGGACGACGAAGACGCCCGCAGCGGCGATGCGCGCGGCCTGCGCTTCGTCGATGAGTGCGTCGCTCCAGACGTGCACAAGTCCGTCGGCGCCGAGTTCAACCGCCTCCAGGGCATGTTCCAGCGTGCTCACGTGCACGACGGCGCGCAGATCCTCGTCATGGGCGGTCGCGATGATGGCCCCGATCGTGTGGCGGTCGAGCGTAGCGATGTCCATGCCGAAGGTGCTGCCGTCCTCGTGGATGATCTTGATCCAGTCCGAGCCCTCCGCTTTGCGCGCGCGCACCCAGGCGGACGCGTCGTCCGGGCCTCCCACGGGTTCCACGGGAATCCCGAATTGCGTGCCGTGTCCCCCGGCCGCGGTCGCCAGCATGCCGGCGGAGAAGAGGTCGGCCTCGTTCCCACGGTCCAGGGTGTCTCGGGCTGCCCGTTTCGAAGCCGCGAGCTGCGGATCGGCGAACTGGTCGAGGACGGTGGTGACCCCGAAGCGCACAGCGTCGTTCAGCGTGCCGCCGAACGTGTGCACGTGACCGTCGATGAGCCCCGGAACCAGGGTCCGCCCGCGGCCGTCGACGCGAGCCAGATCCGCCGGCAGGTCCAGTCCCCGGCCGGTGCGGCGGATGCGCCCGTCCTCCACCCACACGTCCTGTTCCGGCCGGAAGGCCTCGCCGTCGAAGACCTTCACGCCGACGATTGCAAAGCTGATCTCGGGCGTCGCGTCGCCCGCGGATTCGGCAGCCACAGGAGGCGCCGGCTCGGGCAGCACCATGAGGACGCTCACGAACACGGCGAACATCGCGGCCAGGTAGGTCAGGGTGCGCGCGACGGTTCTCTCGGCTGCAGGCATCTCCACCCCTTATCGCTGGCTGACGCGGCGGAACCCGACGGCCGCGATGACGAGAAAGACCGCCGTGAAGATGCCGATTGTCAGCACATGACCCCCGACAGCGCCGCCCTCGTCCATGTTGATCACCTTCAGCGCGAGCTGCGCCTGGTGGTAGGCGGGAAAGACGAGGGCGAGGTCCTGCAGGAATGACGGCAACACGGCGATCGGCATCCACAGACCGGACAGGAACGCCATCGGCAGATAGACGAGGTTCACGATGGCGACGGCGGACTGTGCCTTTACCCAGGCGCCGATCGCCAGGCCGATCGCGCAGAACGGGATGACGCTCGAGAGCACGATGCCGGCCAACGCAAACCACTGCCAGCGGTACAGCGTTACGTCCGCGGCGTAGGCCCCCAGCAGGAACAGACCGGTCACGATGACCACGCCGAAGACGAGCGCCGCCGCAACACGCGCCACGAGATAGGCCGCCACCGGCATCGGCGTGGTCTGCTTCAGCAGAAGTGCGCCGCTGTCGCGTTCGGTCGCAAATCCCACCCCGAACCCGAACAGCGAGGGCCCGATGAGCCCGAACACGCCGTAGGTGGCCAGCAGGTAGGTGGGCGCGGTCGGCGAGAAGCTCATCACCACGCCGAAGAAGACGTAGAACATGAGCGGGAACACCAGCGTCGGTATGGTGAACCCCGGCGTTCGCGCATTGGCGAGGAACTGCGCCCGCGCCTCCAGCACGTAGATGGACGCGCGGCGGGCGGGTGCGAGGCTCAGCGTGCCGGCGGCCGTCGCTTGCATCACGGCCATCACGCCGCCTCCTGTCGCTTGCCGTTGCGGACCAGCGTGAGAAAGGCGTCCTCGAGTCTGGCCCCCGTCACGTGCAGGTCGCGCAGGTCGGGATCCAGCGCGAGCAGGGTCCGCAGCAGCTCCTCGGGCTGCGTGGTCAGGACTTCCAGGTGCTGGCCGTTGACCTCCACCCGGGCAACGCCGGGCAGGGCAGCCACCTCGTCGCGGTTGACGGCGGTGATGCACCGGACGCGCCGATCTGCGGCCCGTGACTTGATCTCCGCCGGCGTCCCTTCGGCGACGACGCGTCCCTCGTGGATGACCGCGATGCGATCCGCGAGCGCGTCCGCCTCCTCCAGGTAGTGCGTGGTGAGGACCGCGGTGCGGCCGGCCGCCTTCAGCTCGCGGATTTCGTTCCACAGGCTCCTGCGCGCCTCGACGTCGAGCCCCGTCGTCGGCTCGTCCAGGAAGACCAGCTCCGGGTCGCCGGCCAGCGCCAGCGCGAACATCACCCGCTGCTTCTGGCCGCCGGAGAGCCGGCCGTACCGCCGATTGGCCAGTTCCTCGAGACCGGCCATGGCCAGCAGTCTGGAAACCGGCAGGGGAGCGGGGTAGTAGCTGGAGAACAGCTCCAGGTGCTCGGCGATGGTGAGCGTGTCGGGAACACCCGAGACCTGCAGCATCGCGCCACGGCGCATCCGGACCGCACCGGCGCCCGGTTCGTGCCCGAACACCCGCACCGTACCCTCCTGCACGCGCAGAGTCCCTAGCAGGAGACCGATCGCGGTGGTCTTCCCGGCGCCGTTCGGTCCGAGGACGGCGAGCACTTCGCCGGCCCGGATCTCCAGATTCAGTCCGTCGAGGGCGACGACGTCACCGTAGCGATGCGTCACCGCCGACATCGTCGCGAGGCGCCCGTCCGTCATGTTCCGTCCTTTCGGCCGCGATTGGTCACGGTCCAGCAAGTCGGGAGCGATCGGTCACGCTCCAGCAAGCATCATGATGATACGAGCCGGGGTCGATCTCCGGTAGTGCAGGTCGTCACCGGCGTCTTGTGACGAATGTCATGGCGTCGAGACGTTCTCGCTGTCCATGGCAGCGAGTCGCGTGGGAGGCTACAGCTTGCCCAGGCGTCGGTACTCGAGGGAGTTGCCGCGAGCCGACGATCAACAGGACGCTGTGGGCGGCGTGTCGGTGCGGCCCTTGTGGCGACGGCTGCTGGATCGGGGCCGACTCCGCAGTGGATGCGCATGACGCCGAGCAGGCAACCGGCGTTCAGCAGGTCGAACTGACGGGCGCCGAACCGATGGGCGACCCCCGTTCCGACTGGCATGATGTGGGCCTATAATGTGGCCATGAAGATTGCCAACATCGCCGAATTCAAGAACCACCTCAGCGAGTACCTCGCGGCCGTGGCGAACGGCGAGCAGGTGGAGGTGCGCAAGCGGAATACGCCGCTGGCTCGCGTCGTGCCGATCCGGCAGCCCGGTCGCAATCGAACTGTTCTCGGCTGCGGCAAGGGGAGCGTCGTCGTCAAGTCTGATCTGGCCGCCCCGATGATTCCGGACGCCGCCGGTCGTCACCGCTGACGCCAGAATCCTCGACTATCCGCACGTCAAGACCGTCTGGAGAACATGACCCCGGGGAAAGTCATGACGCTGAGCGTCGTGATTCCGGCGGCCGAGAACGGCGGTTTCCGGGCGGCGACGCCACCCATCGCGGAATGCGCGACCCGGAGAGACGCCTCCGGAGCGGAACGCGATGAGCACCCAGCCCTGGTGATGGACGTAATCGGCAGGGGGCGATTGAGCGGCGCCCGTGATGGCGTCCTGAAGCGTTGGTTCGGATTCGGCGAAATGTGGTTGAAGGCAGAATGACGCGACAGCGGCGCCTGAATCGACTTGCCGAGTGCCGTATCATGCCGAACGATCGCAGGGCACGGCGTGGAGCCGTTGTCGCGAGCCGGCGATCAACAGGAAGCCGTGGGCGGCGTTTCGAAGCGGCCCTTGTGGCGACGGCTGCTGGATCGGGGCCGACTCCGCAGTGGATGCGCATGAGGCGGAGCGGGCAACCGGCGTTCGGCAGGTCGAACTGACGCACCATGGACACGCGATTCTTCGAGCAACCGATCCTGAACTCGCCCTACGAATACCCCGCGCAGCATTGGGAGCTCGACGAGACCGGCCAGCCGACGAACAAGGTCATTCCCGAGCGGCGCAAGGTGTCCTTCATCACGGCGATCCCCAGCGCGAAGAAGCAGAAGGCGCTCCAGCGCGAGATCGTCTTTGATGCATCCGCTCAGGCGCTCGAGTCCGGCACCCAGCAATACGACCTGACCGGGCTTATCAGCGGCGTCCGTCATCGCGTGGATCGCTGGCGCGAGTTGCCGGATCCGAACTCCTGGCGTGTGACGCCCGAGACCACGCGGCTTCTGAGGCACTGGCGCAGCCACCGGTTCGGCGACATCCGTCCCTTCTTCTGCCAGGTCGAAGCGGTTGAGACCGCGATCTGGCTGACCGAGGTCGCTCCGTCCCTCGGTAAGGAGGGCCGCACGTTTCTCGATCAGATCGACGCCGCCAGCGGGCAGGCCAATCCGGGCCTCGCGCGGCTGGCGCTGAAGCTTGCCACCGGCGCCGGCAAGACCACCGTCATGGCGATGCTCATCGCCTGGCAGACGATCAACGCGGTCCGCCGACCCGGCAGCAAGCGGTTCACGCGAGGGTTCCTGGTGGTGACACCCGGCGTGACGATCCGGGACCGCCTCCGGGTGCTGCAGCCGAACGACCCGGACGCCTACTACGCCAGCCGCGAGCTGGTCCCCGGCGACATGCTGCGCGACCTGGATCGGGCGAAGATCGTCATCACCAACTACCACGCGTTCCTGCGGCGCGAGACGCTGCCGCTCTCGAAGGGCGGCCGCGCACTGCTGCAGGGGCCGGGGCCTGAGCTGCGGACGAAGGAGACGGAAGGCCAGATGCTGCAGCGGGTCATGCCCGGTCTGATGGGCATGAAGCGGATCCTGGCCCTCAACGACGAGGCGCACCACTGCTACCGCGAGAAGCCGGCCGGCGAGGACGAGGAGGGGCCGCTCAAGGGCGACGACCGCAAGGAGGCCGACAAGAACCGGGAGGCCGCGCGGGTGTGGATCTCCGGGCTCGAAGCGGTCCAGCGCAAGCTCGGCCTGCAACGAATGATCGACCTTTCGGCGACGCCCTTCTTCCTGCGCGGGTCGGGGTACGCCGAGGGGACGCTCTTTCCCTGGACGGCCAGCGACTTCTCGCTGATGGACGCCATCGAGTGCGGCATCGTCAAGCTGCCGCGGGTGCCGGTGGCCGACAACATCCCCGGCGGCGACATGCCGAAGTTCCGCAACCTGTGGGAGCACATCCGGGCGAAGATGCCGAAGCGGGGTCGCGGCAAGGCGGGCGGGCTCGATCCGCTCAGCCTGCCGGTCGAGCTCCAGACCGCGTTGGAAGCGCTCTACGGACACTACGAGAAGACGTTCGAGCTGTGGGCGAAGGCGGGCATCGAGGTTCCGCCGTGCTTCATCGTCGTCTGCAACAACACGTCGACCTCGAAGCTGGTCTACGACTTCATCTCCGGCTTCCACCGCGAGAACGAGGACGGCTCCACCACGGTGGTGAACGGCCGCCTGGCCCTCTTCCGCAACTTCGACGACGAGTACCGCAACCCGCTGGCCCGCCCGCGCACGCTGCTCATCGACAGCGAACAGCTCGACTCGGGCGAGGCTCTCGACAAGAGCTTCCGGGCCGCCGCCGGCGACGAGATCGATCGCTTCCGGCGGGAGATCGTGGCCCGCACCGGCGACCGGCGGCAGGCCGAGCATCTGTCCGACCAGGACCTGCTCCGCGAGGTCATGAATACCGTCGGCAAACCGGACACCCTCGGCGGATCGATCCGCTGCGTCGTCTCCGTTTCGATGCTCACCGAAGGCTGGGACGCCCGGACGGTCACCCACATTCTGGGCGTCCGCGCCTTCGGCACGCAGCTTCTCTGCGAGCAGGTCATCGGCCGCGCGCTCCGCCGCCAGTCGTACGACCCCAACGAGGCCGGCCTCTTCGACGTCGAGTACGCCGACGTCCTCGGCATCCCGTTCAACTTCACCGCCAAGCCGGTGCCGATCACGCCGCCGCCGCCGCGCGAGACGGTGCTGGTCAAGGCGATCACGCCAGAGCGCGACGCGTGCGAGATCCGCTTCCCGAGGGTGGAGGGTTACCGCGTCGAACTGCCCGAAGAGCGCCTCGATGCCGAGTTCGACGACGACGCGACGCTGGAACTGACCCCCGATCTGGTCGGCCCGTCCATCACGCGCAACGAGGGGATCATCGGAGAAGGGGTCGATCTGAACCTGATCCACACCCGCGATCTGCGGCGGTCGACGCTGCTCTTCCACCTGACCAAGAGGCTGCTCGAGACCAAGTGGCGTGATCCGGGGGAGGAACCGAAGCTGCACCTGTTCGGCCAACTCAAGCGGATCACCCGCCAATGGCTCGACCTCCACCTCGTATGCAAGGGGGGCACGTACCCGGCGCAGCTCATGTACCAGGAACTGGCCGACATGGCGTGTGAGCGAATCACGCAGGGAATCGTCACGAAGCTGCTGGGTGAACGGCCGATCAAGGCTGTGCTGGATCCCTACAACCAGGCCGGCTCGACCATGCACGTGCACTTCACGACGTCGAGGAAGACCCGCTGGGAGACCGACGCCAGTCGCTGCCATATCAACTGGGTGGTGTGCGACAGCGACTGGGAGGCCGAGTTGTGCCGCGTGGTCGAGTCGCACCCGCGGGTGCGCGCCTACGTCAAGAACCACAACCTCGGCCTGGAGGTGCCCTACCGCTACGGTTCGGAGACGCGCCGGTACCTGCCGGACTTCATCGTGCTCGTCGACGACGGCCGCGGCGACGACGACCTGCTGCGCCTCGTCGTCGAGGTGAAGGGCTACCGGCGCGAGGACGCCAAGGACAAGAAGAAGACGATGGACACCTACTGGGTGCCCGGCGTCAACAACCTCGGCGCCTACGGCCGCTGGAACTTTGCCGAGCTGACCGACGTGTACCGGATGGAGGATGACTTCGAGGACGCGCTGGAGGCCCAGTTCCAGGCCGTCGTCGCTGGGGTGACGCCTTGACCGCGGTCTCGTGCCGACGGCGGAGTGACTCCCGCGTCGTGACCCTGGACGACGGTGAGACAATCCACAATGCGTTCTTCGACCGCGGCTTTCGAAGGGATTCGCTATGAAGCTGCACTACTACCCGGAAACCGACAGTCTCTACGTCGAGCTCAAGGCCGGCCCCGGCGTGGAGACACGTGAAGTGTCCTCCGGGATCAACGTCGATCTCGATGCCGGGGGCAACGTGATCGGCTTCGATATCGACCACGCCTCTGCAAAGCTCGATCTGGCTACGCTCGAAACCGAAGCCCTGCCCGTGCGGTCGTACAAGGCCGTCTGAGCGTCCGCCGTTCTGCTCCCATGCCCAAACGGTCATCCGGAAAGACGGTCGCGACCCTCAGACACCGCGAGGCGTCGCGGAAGAACATCCCGACGGCCGAGTTCCGCTCGGTGATGGACCGGTCCGAGCAGAGTCCGATACAGGTCGCCTACGAGCGCCGCAACCGCGACCTCGACCCGCAACTCGTCTGGCGCGGCAAGGACGAGCAGGACTGGTCGGACCTCGTCGTTCAGGCGCCGCCGCTCTACATCCAGGAGAAGGTGCACCCCAAGGTGCTGATCGACGACCTGCGGCGGCGGACGCAGGACCGGCGTCGGGATCGCGAAGACGCCGCGACCGAGACCCAGCCCGACCTGTTCGCCGACTTCAACGGGCTGCCGAGCGATGATGCCCGGACGGAGTTCTACCAGCACGACGCCAACTGGTCGAATCGGATGATTCTCGGCGACAGCCTGCAGGTGATGGCGTCGCTCGCCGAGCGCGAGGGGCTGCGTGGCAAGGTGCAGTGCATCTACCTCGACCCGCCCTACGGCATCAAGTTCAACTCCAACTTCCAGTGGTCGACGACGAGCCGCGACGTCAAGGACGGCAAGGCGGAGCACATCAGCCGCGAGCCGGAGCAGGTGAAGGCGTTCCGGGACACGTGGCGGGATGGGGTTCATTCGTATCTGACGTATCTGCGGGATCGGCTGACGGTGGCGCGGGACCTGCTAGCGGACAGTGGCTCGATCTTTGTGCAGATTGGAGATGAGAATATTCATCGGATTCGTGCGTTGATGGATGAGGTATTCGGCGAGGAAAATGTCGTTGATCAGATTATCTTCCAAACATCAAGCGGACGTGTTGCTGATGGACTCGACGGGGTTTACGATGCTGTACTCTGGTATGCCAAGAACAGGTCACTAGCGAAGTTTCGAAAACTAAGGAAGGCCCGAACAGAAAGGCAATTGAATACTGCGTATAACTATCTGCAGTTCACCGACGGTTCGTTTCGGACCTTAACGTCGGTAGAGCGAGACGACGTTGATACGATTCCGGACAGCGCGAGACGGTTCCGTCCGGGTCAGACGCAGAGTCAGAGTGGCGGAACTTCATCGCGTTTCGTGCTCAGCTTCGAAGGAAGAAGATTCATGCCGCCACCAACTGGCGGATGGCGTACGTCCGAGATCGGCTTTGAGAGAGTCGCTAGAGCATCCCGGTTAATTGCTCGGGGACGTTCAGTTGCGTATCGGCTGTGCGATACGGACAACCCAATGATCCAGATGACTAATGTCTGGACCGATACAGTATTTGTCGCGTTTGGATCGGAAAAAGTATTCGTAGTACAAACTAACCCATTAGTTGTGCAACGCTGCGTTCTCATGACCACGGATCCGGGTGATCTAATCCTGGACCCCACATGCGGTTCCGGGACTACCGCTTACGTGGCCGAACAATGGGGGCGACGGTGGATTACCATTGATACTTCTCGCGTGGCTTTGGCTCTTGCTCGGGCGCGCATCATGGGGGCGCGTTACCCGTACTACCTCCTCGCCGATACTCCAGAGGGTCAGCACAAGGAAGCGGAGGTCACCCATACGGCCCCGTCCAGGAAGGGCACGCGCGGCGATGTCCGGCAGGGATTCGTCTACGAGCGCGTTCCGCACATCACTCTCAAGTCCATCGCCAACGACGCCGAGATCAACGTCATTTGGGAGCGCTGGCAGGAGACGCTGGAGCCGTTGCGGGAGGACCTGAACGCCAGGCTCGATTGGGACTGGGAGGAATGGCAGATTCCCCGCGAGGTGTCCGAGATGTGGCCGGCGGAGGCGGCCGAGACGCATCGATTGTGGTGGGACGCTCGCATCGCCCGGCAGCAGGAGATCGATGACTCCATCGCGGCGAAAGCGGACTACGAGTACCTCTACGACAAGCCGTACCAGGACAAACGGAAGGTGCGTGTGGCGGGGCCGTTCACGGTCGAGAGCCTGTCTCCGCACCGCGTGCTGGCCGTCGACGAGAACGACGAGCTCCTCGACCGCGTCGCGGACGCGAAGGCCGACTACGGCTCGCACCAGGACTTCGCGGGCATGATCCTGGAGCAGCTTGCGATCGCAGGCGTGCAGCAAGCGCATAAGGAAGATCGCATCGCCTTCGCCGCCGTCTCGCCCTGGCCCGGGGCATACATCTGTGCGGAGGGCCGCTACGTCGACGGCGGGGGAGAGTCGACGCCGGAGAAGCGCGCCGGTATTTTCGTCGGCCCCGAGTTCGGCACGGTCTCCCGCCCGGATCTCGTGGCCGCCGCCCGCGAGGCAGGCGACGCAGACTTCGATGTGCTGATCGCCTGCGCGTTCAACTACGAGGCCCACGCCTCGGAGTTCGACCGCCTCGGCCGCATCCCCGTCCTCAAGGCGCGCATGAACGCCGACCTCCACATGGCCGGCGAGCTGAAGAACACCGGCAAGGGCAACCTGTTCGTCATCTTCGGCGAGCCCGACATCGACATCCTGCCGGCGGACGCAGACGAGGCCGAGGACGGCCAGATCCAGGTGAAGATCAACGGCGTAGACGTCTTCCACCCCAACACCGGCGAGGTTCGCAGCCACGGCGCCGACGGCATCGCCTGCTGGTTCATCGATACCGACTACAACGAGGAGAGCTTCTTCGTCCGCCACGCCTACTTCCTCGGCGCCAACGACCCCTACAAGGCCCTCAAGACCACCCTAAAGGCGGAGATCGATCCCGACGCCTGGGCCTCACTCCACAACGACACCTCGCGCCCGTTCGACCGCCCCGAGTCGGGCCGCATCGCCGTCAAGGTCATCAACCACCTCGGCGACGAGGTGATGAAGGTCTTCCGGGTGTGAATCGGATGGACCAACGCTGGAGGAATCCCCATGGCCAGCGGTGAACAGCTCAAGGCGTTGCTCAAGTCGCACGCCGATGGCGACGACGACCGGTTCTTCTCCGTTGCCATGCAGGTGGCAGCCCACGAGGCGAGGCGCGGGCATGGGAGGCTCGCGGACGAGCTGCGCGCCCTGATCGATCGGGCCAAGAGCAGGCTGGCGACCGGGGCGCCGGTCCCAATCGGGCGGCCGCGTGGCGAGTTGGCGAACCTGCTGGAAGTGTCGTACCCGAGCGCCCGGCTGGGAGAGATGATCCTTGGAGAGGATCTCGGGGGGCAGATTCAGCGGGTGATTCGGGAGCAGCGCCATGCCGGGCGCATCCTGGAGCGGGGTCTCGCGCCGCGGCGCAAGTTGTTGTTGACCGGTCCTCCCGGAACCGGCAAGACGCTGACCGCGTCCGTTCTGGCCGGAGAGCTGGGAGTCCCAATCCTTCAGGTGCGCCTCGATGGGCTGATTACCAAGTACATGGGGGAGACGGCGGCCAAGCTGCGGCAGATCTTCGAGGCGATCGCACGGACCCGCGGGGTCTACTTCTTCGACGAGTTCGACGCCATCGGCTCGCAGCGCGGGCTGGCGAACGACGTGGGCGAGATCCGCCGCGTCCTCAACAGCTTCCTGCAGATGATCGAGCAGGATCGCTCTCACAGCCTCGTCATCGCCGCGACGAACCATCCCGGCATTCTCGATCCTGCGCTCTTCCGTCGTTTCGACGACATCCTGCACTACGAGTTGCCCGACCGGTGGCAAATCGCGCGGCTGCTCAAGACGCGGCTGTACTCGGCTGCCGTGAAACGGGTCCGGTGGCTCAGCCTCGCCGACGGAGCGGAAGGGCTGAGCTACGCGGAAGTCGCACGCGCCGCCAACGAAGTTCTGAAGGACGCGTTGATTCATGAACGGCCTCTGGTTCGCGAAGCGGACATCCGGGTGATGCTCCAGGAGCGCCAGACCATCGCCGCCAAGCTGTCTGCGGCCAAGGCGTAGCGGCAAGGCGCGAACATGGCGAACGGCGCGGACCGGAGAAGTCGGCACTTCGTCCTCGAGGGGTTCACCGAGACGGAGCCCTATCGGTCACGTCAACAACGAGTACCGCGTTCCGTTGTTCCTGAGCGAGACAGGGCCAGCCACGGCGGTGCCTTGCAGGGCCAGATAGATGCGTTGCGGGTGCAGGCCAACGCAGCCCGAGATGCGCAAGAAGCTGCGGGCATGGAGGAAGGGCTGGGCCTACAGGTCGAGTTCGAGAGCTTTCCCGAAATCGAGTTGGCGTTCGAGAGCCTGGCCCGCGAGCGGTCCGGAATCGAGCTGCTGAACGTCCGACATGCAGGCGATCGAACCCACGCAACGGTCTTCGTGCCCGACGGGAAACTCGATCACTTCGAGCGCCGCATCCGCGACTACCTGGAGGAGAGAAGAAATAGCGCCGGAAAGGCTCGCGACCACAGAAAGCTCGTCGACGCGATTCGAGAGATCCGTGCGGCCAGTCTTCGGGCGCTCTGGACCGATACGGATGCGGAGTTCCCGACGGAGGATGAAGGCTCCCTCTGGTGGGAAGTGTGGCTGCCGATCCGGAGAGACAGGCAGGCAGTGACCGCGTCTTTCCGACAGCGAGCCGAAGCCCAGGGCATGCGCATCGCGCCCGGCGACTTGGCTTTCCCGGAGCGTACCGTGCTGCTGGTGTCCGCGTTCCTGGAGCGGATGCAACGCTCGATTCTCACACTGAACAGCATCGCGGAGCTGCGGCGGGCCAAGGAGACAGCCGAGTTCTTCGGCTCCCTGCGGCCGGAAGAGCAGCGGGAATGGCTCGACGAACTGCTGGCACGAACGCAGTTTCCTTCGGGCGACAATGGGGTTCCTCACGTCTGTCTACTCGATACGGGCGTCAACCGCGGGCATCCGCTTCTGAGTTCAGCACTCGATAGCGGCGATCTCCATACTGTCGAGCCTGGTTGGGGGGTCGACGACGCGCACGGCCACGGGACAGAGATGGCCGGTGTGGCGCTCGCCGGGGATCTGACGCCACTTCTGGAAGGTACTGATCCCGTCACGTTCGAGCACCGGCTGGAATCGGTTAAGCTGCTGCCGCGGCCCGGTGGTAGCCGAGATTCGCGGCACCATGGATACGTGACCGTGGAGGCAGTGGCGCGTCCGGAGATCGTAGCGCCGGGGAGGCTTCGCGTGTTCGGAATGGCGGTTACCGCCCGGGACAACCGCGATCGAGGCCGCCCGTCCGCGTGGTCGGCCGCCGTCGACTCGCTGGCAGCAGATGTGGACGGGGTCGGCGCATATCCGCGCCTGCTCGTTCTGTCGGCCGGAAACGTCCAGGATCCGAAGGTATGGCTCAACTACCCGTCCTCCAACGACGACGACGGTGTGCACGATCCGGCCCAGGCGTGGAACGCCCTGACCGTCGGCGCCTTCACCGACCGGACGCGAATCACCGAGCCCGATACGCGGGGGTACGTGCCTATCGCGCCGCAGGGAGGTCTAAGTCCGTTCAGCACGACCTCGTTGAGGTGGGACAAGCATTGGCCGCTGAAGCCGGACGTGGTGCTCGAAGGAGGCAATGCCGCGAAGGACTTGTTGTCGGCAGTGACGGTGGACAGCCTAAGCCTGTTGACGACCCATCACCTTCCCGGCGACCGGATCTTCACGACTACGTGCGCGACTAGCGCGGCAATGGCGCTGGCCGCGCGATTGGCGGCTCGAATCATGGTCATCTATCCGGGTCTGTGGCCGGAGACCGTCCGTGCCCTGATAGTGCATTCGGCGGAATGGACTGAGGCCATGCGGCATGCCTCGTTGCCCGCGACCGGCAAGGCTACGAAGAGTCACTACCGACGGCTGGTCCAGCGGTGTGGGTTCGGTGTGCCGGACCTCGATCGCGCCCTCTGGAGCGTCGATAACTCGTTGACGATGGTAGTCGAGGATCGCCTGTATCCGTTCGAGCGAGAGGCATCGAACCAACCCAAACTTCGAGAATTGCATCTCCACAACCTGCCTTGGCCCCGCGACGCGCTCGAGGGTTTGGGAGGAACGGAAGTCGAGATGCGGGTCACGCTTTCGTACTTCATCGAGCCTAACCCCTCTCGGCGCGGCGTCCGCTCGCGGTACCGATACGAGTCTCATGGTCTCCGTTTCGACGTCAAGCGAGCCCACGAATCGATCGATGATTTTCGGAAGCGGATCAACGCGGCCGCCAGGGATGAGGACCAACACACCCCTCCGAGTCATGACAGCGATCCCTCGTGGTTGATAGGCAGGCAGGCTCGTCACAGAGGTTCACTACATGGGGACATCTGGCGCGGAAGTGCGGCGGACCTTGCGAGCCGGGGATGCCTCGCCGTCTACCCCGCGGTGGGTTGGTGGAAGACCCGTCAAGCCCTCGAGCGATACAACCAGGCCGCACGGTATGCACTGATCGTCAGCGTAAGGGCACCGGAGGTCGCCGTGGATCTCCGGACCGAAGTCGCGAACCAGATCGGTGTGCCAGTAGAGATCGATACCTGATGCAGTTCCGCATCGCCGACACCTTCACCGACAGCCTCGCGAAGCTGACCGGCGACGAGCAGAAGGCCGTCAAGACGACCGCGTTCGACCTGCAGATGAACCCGGCGCATCCGGGGCTGAAACTGCACCAGATCGAGCGGGCGAAGGACAAGGACTTCTGGTCCGTCCGCGTTGGTCGCGACGTCCGTCTGATCATCCACCGGACCGCGTCGAGTTTCCTGCTCTGCTACGTGGACCATCACGACGCGGCGTATCAGTGGGCCGAGCGGCGGCGGCTGGAGCGGCATCCGACGACCGGGGCGGCGCAGCTCGTGGAGATCCGCGAGACGGTGCGTGAGGTCCAGGTGCCGCGGTACGTCGACGTGGACGTGCCCACATCGAACATAGCCGCAGTATCTGGCCCGCGACAGGCGCCGCGGGCCGCGATCTTCGCCGGTGCGTCGGACGACTACCTGCTGGGTTACGGCGTGCCGGTCGAGTGGCTGGGCGACGTGCGGGCGGCGACGGAGGATACGTTGCTCGACGTCGCCGATCACCTGCCGGCCGAAGCGGCCGAGGCACTGCTGCAGCTCGCCACCGGTGGCGCCCCGGCGCCGCGTGCTCCTGCCGCCGCAGGCGCCGATCCGTTCGCCCACCCGGACGCACAGCGTCGCTTCCGGGTGATGGCGGACGTCGAAGCCCTGCAGCGGGCGCTCGACTATCCGTGGGAGAAATGGACGGTCTTCCTGCACCCCGCGCAACGCCAACTCGTGGAACGGCACTACAACGGTCCTGCCAGGATGTCGGGGTCCGCCGGCACCGGCAAGACGATTGTGGCGCTCCACAGGGCGGTATATCTGGCTCGCGCGCATCCGGAGAGGCGGGTGCTGCTGGCGACCTTCTCGGATGCGCTGGCCGCGGCGCTGCGGACGCGCCTCAGACGTCTGATCGGCAACGAGCCGAAGATCGCCGAGCGACTCGAGGTGCACTCGGTGAGCGGCATCGGGCGGCGCCTCTACGCGGCCAGTGTCGGCCCCCTCAGTCATGCCCGCAACGAAGACGTGCGAGAGCTGCTCCGGGATGCGGCAACCGGTGTTGAGGGACATCGCTTCAGTGCGCACTTCGTCTGGTCGGAATGGAGCACCGTGGTCGACGCCTGGCAGCTCGCAAGCTGGGAAGACTACCGGGACGTGCAGCGTCTCGGACGCAAGACCCGGCTGGCCGAGCAACAACGAGCGCTGCTCTGGTCGATCTTCGCGCGGGTCCGTTCGGCGCTCGCGGAACAGGAGCGCTTGACGGAGCCTGCCATGTTCACGCGGCTGGCCGCGCAGATGGCCGAGACGGCGCATCCTCCCTTCGATTTCTGCGTGATCGACGAAGCCCAGGACGTCGGCGTCGCCGAACTGCGGTTTCTCGCGGCCCTCGGCGGTGGCCGGCCCGACAGCCTGTTTTTCGCCGGTGACCTCGGTCAACGGATTTTCCAGACGCCGTTCTCGTGGCGGGCGCTGGGCGTCGACGTGCGCGGACGGTCTCATACATTGCGAATCAACTACCGGACCTCGCACCAGATCCGACGACAAGCCGATCGGCTCCTGCCCCCCGAGCTCGCCGACGTCGACGGCAACGCCCATCAGCGGGGCGGGACCGTCTCGGTGTTCAACGGACCCGCGCCGGAGGTCAGGACCTTCGAGTCGCGGGAGGACGAAGTGGCGGCCATCGCGGACTGGCTGCGGGCGCGCCGGGCTGAGGGCTATGCGCCGCAGGCAATCGGCGTCTTCGTCAGGTCGCCGGACCAGATCGAGAGGGCACTGTCGGCGGTTCGGAACGTCGGACTGACCCCGGTGGAGCTGGGTGTCCGGTCGGGCAGTGCATCGGGGTCGGTCGCGGTCGGCACGATGCACCTCGCCAAGGGACTGGAGTTTCGGGCCGTCGCCGTGGCCGCCTGCGACGACGAGGTGATTCCGCTCCAGGCGCGAATCGAGCAGGTCGCGGACGAAACGGACCTCGAAGAGGTCTACAACACCGAGCGGCACCTGCTTTACGTGGCCTGCACTCGCGCCAGGGACCGTCTGCTGGTGACCGGTGTCGAGCCCGCATCGGAGTTCCTCGACGATCTGCGGGCGCAAGCATGATGGCCGGGATGCTCTCGCAGGACGACTGGGGGCCGGTGGTCGCTGTAGAATCGAGGAATCCGTTGCAACCCGGTAATGAGGGTCTTCGGAACCTGACCGACCACTACGCCACGTGACACAGGGAACTTCCAAGACGCATGGGCATCCAACAGATCTTCGTTTCACATGCCGGTAAAGATGCGGGAGTGGCGACGGAATTGGCACTGCAGCTTCGCAATGCAGGCCATGACGCCAAAATCGACACGCTGGACCTCGGTCTCGGTGACCACACCATCGGGTTCATGAACGATGGGATCGCGAACGCGGCCGTGGTTATCATTCTCTTTTCCGAGCACACCGCGAAGGCGGAGTGGCAGAAGCTCGAAATCGACGCCGCCGTCTGGAGTCAGGTCGCCCAAGACGGGGGCCGCTGCATCGTCGTCCGTCTGGACGACACGCCGATACCGCCGATACTCGGGCCGAAGGTGTACACGCGGCTGGAGCCAAGTGACCACAAGTCTCTCAGAAAACTGGTAGAGGGCGTCTGCGGAATACTGTTCAGCGGCCAAACGACATCGTCCTTGGTTGCCGAGGCGTTCAAACCCAATTCGACGAATCCCTTTCGGCATCTTCGAGCCGAATTCTTCGAGAACCAGCCTGATCTTCATGCAAGGACGTTCGCCCTCCCAGAGGCAGGCAAGGTCGGCGCGCTCGACGACATGAAGCCGTGCATCCTCGAAGGATCCCGGGGCACTGGCAAGTCCATGCTGCTGTTATCCCTGCGGGCTCGCAATCTTCTGTCGCGGCTTCCCGACCAAAAGGACGCGCCCCAGCGCTTCGGATTCTACCTGAAGCTCACGCGCGGGGCCATTTGTAATGCGGGAGTCCGTTTTGAAGCCGGACGCCTGGATTCCATCGTCGACACCGTCGTCCTCACAGACATCGCCGAACAGGAGCTGATGGTGCAGATGACGGAGAGCCTGTTTTCGGAACTCGCTTATTGCGCTGGACACGGCCTGATCGAGTGCGACCGGATCGTCGAGCGGCGTCTTTGCGAGGAGGCGGACGACCTGCTGTTCGACGCCCAGAACGGTGGGGTTGTCTCGTTCGTGGATCTGCAGGTCAAACTTGGGAGACTACACAAGCGGCTGGCCGAGTTCATCCGCCGCCGATTCATCTACCAGGAGCCGGTTTCCGTGCCGACGGCGACGTTTGACATGGAGCAACTCAAACGCGTGGTAGAACTGGTGCGGCGCAACGTTCCGCCACTCACGTCGTCGACGTTCGTCGTTCTGCTTGATGAGTACGAGAACCTCTTCCTCCACCAGAAGCGCCTGGTCAACGGACTGGTCAAGCTAGGTCCACCGCAGATCTCGATCAAGATCGCTAGAAAGCTCGCGAGTGGAGACACTCCGGGCACAACGACTGGACAGGAACTGCAAGAGATCCACGACTATACGAGAGTTCCCTTGGTCTACAACCTCGAAGATCCTATCGAACGAAGGGCATATCGCGAACTGCTGCGGCATATGGTCGAGAACATGGTAGCGCTCGAAGGAGATCGACCGTTCGATATGGACGAACTTCTTCCTCGTTTCGGTGAGCCCGAAGTCGAGCAGTCATCGTGGCTGACGGAGGTGGCGAGGCTCAACAAGATGACGGACGAGGAATTCAACAATCTGCCGGATGACAAACAACGTGAGAAGCAGACTTATTACGGTCAGGCCGCTATCTACCGCGTTCTTCTCGGAAGGCCCGGTCGCCATCGGGAGAAGCAGTTCGCGGGATTCAGGGAGCTTGCGTTCTTGGGGTCCGGGGTCATCCGCTACTTCCAAGAGTTCCTGAGCGTCTCCTATCACCTCACTTTCGGTGCCGAGCCGCCGCCGGAGGGAGTTCTCGTACTTCCGCCGGACCGGCAGTCGAAGGCAGTCCACGTCGTCTCGCAGCACAATCTCACGACCCTCAGCCGGAACGTCGAGCGATACGGGGAGGAACTAAAGTATTTTCTGCTGGATCTCGGCGACTGTCTTCGGCACAAATTGCTCAAGCACTCGAGCGAGCCGGAGGCTGCTCGCGTGACAATCGAAGATCCAGAGATGTTGGAGCAGGGCCCAATGGCGACGTTGAAGCAGGTTCTTGCGGTTGGAGAGAGGGAGGGAGTGTTTCAGACCAGGGAGGGGCTGCCGGCATTCAAGCCCAAGCACGGCTCGGATCCGCAACCGACGGAATTCAACATCAGCCGGGTCTACGCGCCGGTTCTTCAGATCAGTCCGCGTCTTCGCTGGAGAACGACGCTGAAGTGCAGGCACCTGCAGGGCCTGCTGCAACCGGGCAATAGGACTGGTGCCGTGAGGGAATTGAAGAACGCAGTTTCGAACCCCAGAGGCGACAGCGGGCGAGATCGTTTGTCTTTTCATGCAGAGGACGACCGATGAAGCAGTCGCTGGGTGCGGTGCGCCTGCCCGACGGGGCGGTGCTCATTACATGTTCGAGTCACGAGGATCGGTGCAGGGGATTCGCGGCCCGAGCCGAGGGCTGGTCGCCTGGCGAAGTTGTTCTATTTCACTACGACGACGAGAACCCCATCCGGGAGCAGAACCATCGGCGGATGGAGTCGGCGTTTCGCAAGACTGGTTGCCAGTTGACGGTTCTGCGGTTCACAGAGGCCGACGCGGTCGCAAGCCTTCGCGATAACCTGCACGAACTTCGTGAGGCCGTGAATCGCTGCGGTGGTAGAGCCGTCGTGATCGACATATCTGTTTTTACGAAGCGGCACCTGCTTATGATGTTGAGATGGCTGGATGACAGCGGTCTGTGGGACAGACTGTACGTCGTGTACAGCGAACCTGACGATTATTTGGTTTCGGAGTTTGTTCCGCTTTCGTTCGGACTCAAGTCCCTTCAGCCGACTCCTGGTTTCTCTGCGTGTCCGGATCTCAGTCGACCCGTGCACCTGGTGATGTTCTTGGGGTACGAGGGTGACCGGGCTCTGGCGGTCTACGAGCAGATCCAGCCGCTGAAGACGACGCTGGCGGTGCCCCACCCGCCGTACAAACCGAATTGGACGGGAAGAACCGAACGGTTCAACCGCGACCTTCTGGCCCTCGCCGGCGCACAAGCGGTTCGCGCGGTGGATGCCCTGGATCCCGACGGCGCAAGCGCCGCCCTTGCGGAAGTCCTGGGACGGTCCGGGCGGGATGATTTCGCGAGGATCGTCTGTCCACTCGGCACCAAGCCGCAGACGCTCGGCATCTACGACTACGTGAGGAAGACGGACGATCCGCCGGCGATCGTATACGCCGGCCCGCTACGCCACAATCACACGTTCTACTCCCGGGGAGTCGGCGAGACCTGGGTGTTAAAGACAGCTGGCGACGAATGAGGCTGGCCACTAGACTGGACCGTTACCCGGGCAAGATGGTCTCCAGATTGGCGGATCACTTGGTCCAACGTTACGCCGCGGAGGCGGTCTCCGTACTGGATCCGTTTTGCGGATCAGGCGCGATTCTCGTCGCGGCAAGTCGAGCCGGATATCGGGTCTCGGGGATCGATCTGAATCCGATTTCGGAATTGTTCTGTCGAGTAAAGATGGGCGGATTCGATGCCGTTCGTGCCAGGGAACTCGGCAGGGCGTGGATTGCTGCGGCGGGCCGGCCGGTCGAGGGGCTGCCAGTCGACTGGAAGAACAAGCACTACTGGTTCACGCGGGGCACTCTCGACAAGTTTGAGCGATTGAGAGCCGCCAGCAGAATCGTCCATCTCGGAGGGGAGCCGGAATGCTGGCCGCTTCTTCTCAGCTACGCTCTCGCGGTGCGGCTTTGCTCGCGGGCGGATCAACGGAGTCCGAAACCGTTTATCTCGCGTCGGGCGCGACTTTCGAGAGCCGGGCGCCATTTCGATCCGAACGAAACGATTCTGGGGTTGCTGGACGAGCTTTCGTCGCTCTATGGCGGGGGTCGAAGGGAGAACGCCGGTTCCTGTTTCGTCTGCGCGGACATCTGCGATCCGCAGGGCGACCTCGGAAGCCTGGGAAGGCACTCGCACGTCATAACGTCGCCGCCGTACGTCAACGCGCAGGACTATTTCCGGAACTTCAAACTGGAGTTGTACCTGCTGGAGGACGTGCTCCCGTTCAAGGTGAGGGAAATGCGGGAGCGATTCGTGGGGACAGAACGAGGCAAGTTGCTGGAGCGGGTACCTCGGGAATCCATCGAGAGAGACTTCTCTTTGGCGCCGGAATTGGAGCGCCTCAAGGCTAGGGATCCGCGCCTTTGTGCGGTCGTTAACCGTTATCTTTACGACATGGACAATGCGTTCGATGCCGTGAAAGGGAGATTGGACGACGATGCGCGCCTAGTAATCGTGTGCGGGGATAACCTGATTGGCGGAGTACGGGTTTGCACTTGGAAGGTTCTGCATGCGATTGTCGAAGAGAAGGGGTTCGTGCTCTTCGACCGTTTCAGAGATCCGATTCGCGACAGGCTGCTAGCTCCGAGGCGGCTCGGTCATAGAGGATTGATAAAGGAAGAAGTCGTATCCGCGTATCGTCTTAGCCACGCCGCAAAGAAGGATGAGGACGGTGTTCAGCCCCGTGCGGCTTGGGTCGGTGGCACGGAATAGGGTTTCACGAGCTCCCGCAGCCGCGGCTTTTGGCCTGAGTGGTGGTTCGTCTCCTATGGGCGACCTTTCGCCGCCACGCCTCGTTCGCCAGCCTCGCGCAATGCCTGCAAGTCCACGACTCGGTGTCCGTCCTCCCCTTGTCTGCCCTGAAGTGCTGCGGCAAGCCGCGCGACGTCGTATCCGTAATCCCGATCCATTCTCCGGGTGCGGTCGGCGCTGGCGGCAGCCATGGGGGCCAGCGGGGACGCTGACGCGATCGCTGCGGCCGACGTGGCCGCGGGGCAGTGGTCGCGGGCCTTCGCCAGCGCCGTGGTCGCCCCGGCCACAGCGGCCACGGCGGCGCTGACGCCGGACGTGCTGGCGCTGATCGGCCGCGAGTTGCTACGCCGGGGTGAGGCGCTGTTTCAGATTCACGTTGAGGTCGGCCGCGTGCGGCTGCAGCCGATTGGCGATTACGACATCTACGGCGACCCGGAGCCGGCGACCTGGACGTATCGGCTGACGGCCAACGGGCCGCAAAGGACGCTTACCGAGACAGTGGCCGCGGACCAGGTGATCGACGTTCGCTATGGGACGCGGGCACATCAACCCTGGCGCGGGGTGTCCCCGTGGGCGGCCTGTACGGCGACGGCCGCGCTGGCAGGCACGCTTGAGCAGCGTCTGAGTGAGGAAGTCAACGCACAGACGGGGATGTTGCTGCCGGTGCCGTCAACGGCGAACACCACGGATCTCGAGACGGACCTTGCAGCGCTCAAGGGGCGTGTGGCCCTGGTGGACAGCCAGCGGGGCGGCTGGCAGGACGGAGAGAGTGCTGGCGCCCGCGGCGCGGCGGATTGGCGGTCTGTTCGCATCGGCGCCAACGTGCCGGACGGCAATGTGACGCCGCGCACCGAAGCGGCCCGGCATGTGCTGGCGGCGGCCGGCGTGCCCATCGTGCTGGTGGCATCGAGCGAGGGCACGGGCGCCCGTGAGGCGTTCCGGCGGTTCCTGCATTCGACCATTCAACCCGTGGGCCTGATCGTGGCTGCCGAGCTGGCCGCCAAGCTGGACACGGCCGGGCTGGCATTGTCGTTTGACCGGCTGATGGCGTCGGACCTGTCGGGGCGGGCGCGGGCCTTCCAGTCGATGGTGGGCGGCGGGATGGCGCTGGATCGGGCGGCGGGTCTGGCCAGGCTAGAAGAACTGTTGGGTAGAGTCTGTGTCCAGAAAAAGATTGTATTTGCAATCCAAGCACGTGAGCATGTCACTGTTGCCGTCTAGGCTCTGAAGGATGGATTTCCTCTCAGCCTGAAAGCACCGTGTGCACAGCCAGTGCTCAGGTTCACCCGTTTCTTTGCGATCTGACTTTAGCGCGTATACGTACGTCCTTTTACCCACCTGTCGCAGTCTGAATCTAGCCTTCTGCGCTTTCCAGTCATTCGTGCGATTCAGTTCGTCTCGGAGCGTTTGGCATCGTTCTGTGAGTTCGATGGTGTGCTGCTGCGTAGCGAGCAACTGCACCTGGACGCTTGAGAATCTGTCCGATAATTCGAAGATCTCGTCACGCACTTCCTGGGGAATCTCGTTGCCCGATGAGGCCGTGAGGTCCTTGAGGTTCTTCAGTGTACTCACGAAAGCAGCGATAGCTGCGAATTCGATTCCTGTCATCTCTCCATCCCGGTTAGCCGGTTGCAGTGACACCGTGCTGACACGTCTTCAGATCCCTGTGGCGTATATCCCCGTAAGTTGTTGATTCCATTGGTGGGCCGCGCTGGGATCGAACCAGCGACACCCTGATTAAAAGTCAGGTGCTCTACCACTGAGCTAGCGGCCCAAACTACTGAGCGATCAGCGTACCACTTCTCGGCGTGCACGGGACAGGCGGGGCTGTTGGGCGGGGTGTTTCGGTGACAAAATCATGCCGTACAATCCGCGTCTTGCGCGGAGTTCTCGATCTGATCTGTACAATTGAGATTACTCATGTTGACAAGTCCGCACTTGAAGCGGAACATGAGTCATGGTTTACGACCGGCGATCCGGCCTGTCACGCTATGTCAGTGGGTTGCTCTCCGCGGGCCGGACGGTGTTCACCGCCGAGGAAGCCGAGCAGGCGCTCGGCGTCGGACATGGTGCGTTCCTGGATGCCGCCGAGCGGCTGCAGCGCCGTGAGGCACTGCTGAATCCGCGGCGAGGATTCTATGTAGTCGTTCCGCCGCAATATGCCTCCTGGGGGGGACCGCCACCGGCTTGGTACACCGACGCGCTCATGCGCCATGAGGGCCAAGCCTATTACGTTGGGCTGCTGAAAGCCGCGGAACTGCATGGTGCGACGCATCAGGCGGTCATGGAGTTCCAGGTCGTTTCGGCCAAGCGCCTGCCGAAGATCCGCGCCGGCCGCAACTTGTTCGTCTTCTACTTCCGCAAGAACGTCGAGGCGGTGACGGCAGGGATCGAGGATTGCAAGACCGATACCGGCACGATGAAGATCTCCTCGGCGGCGCTGACGGCTCTCGATCTGCTGCGCTATCCGCAGGCGTCAGGCGGCATCGACAATGTCGCCACGGTCCTTTCCGACCTCGGACAGAAGATCGATACCGGGCAACTCGCCACGCTTTCGGCGTTGGCGGAGCGGCCGGTCGTGCAGCGTCTGGGGCATCTGCTGGAGTATCTCGGCTACGACGCCATGACGGGGTCGATGCTGCAGGCGTTGCACGCGCGAGGATCGCTGCCCTGGACCGAGCTCGACCGGCAGGAGGTAGGGGACCCGGACTTCGAGCCTGAACCGCAGCAGCGCGATCCGCGATGGCGCGTCATTGCCCGGCGCGTACCGGAGCCCGACGGATGATCCCGGCGCAGAACATCGTCGCGTGGGGCAATCTCGTTCCCTGGACGGACGTGCGACAGATCGAGCAGGACCTCATCATCAGCCGTGCTCTGGTTGAGATCTTCTCGGACCCCATGCTGCGCGAGGCGCTACGGTTTCGTGGCGGAACGGCACTCAACAAGCTGCACTTCGCGGCGCTGTTACGCTATTCGGAGGACATCGACTTTGTTCGTACTGCTCACGGTCCGATCGGTCCAGATTCCATGGTGAAAGTGCGCTGCCGGTCAGGATTGTTACGGCCGGGCTTGCCGGCCCGACGCTGGAGCCCTCAACTCCATCCTTCCAGGGTACCGCGTCAAGACCAGATGCCAACCGAACCGAGCGGGTCGGCGTACCACGTCTCGGCCCGCACGCACGGGGTAGCCCGGGGCAAACCCGTTTGGTGACGAATCATGTCGGACAATCCGCACCTTGCGCGGAGTTCGCCAAGTGATCGATCGCGTCCGGCGTGGAAAGCCCGCTTCTTCGTCTATTTGGAGGCCCCCTTTCCGGTGGTTGGAGAGAGTGTCATCGGTCCTGGAGTTCGCGTTGCTGTTGGTCTTCATGAAGCACGCGGCACATCGCGTCCAGCGGGAGTACCGGTTCGCCGTGTGGAGGAAGGTGCAGCGCGGCCAGAATTCGGTACACGCCAGGGCCGGGACAGGGACTCGTGAGCCGCGGGAGCAGGCAACGGCCCACTTGGGGCGTCTAGCGAGGCACCACACGAGCCGTCGTGCGAGGCCCAGCGGACCTCAACTTGCAATTTGTGCTGATTTTCCGTGAAAATGGGCGCATGATCGCTCCACGTGCTTCATCTCCTGCCACCAACGCGCTCCTGTCGTTCACGGCCCGGAACGTGCGCTCGTACTGGGAGGAGGTGAACCTGTCACTCCTCGGAACCAGGTTGTCCGACGAGGGTGTCGCCCGGGATCTGGCAAACGCGGGAAGCTCGCCCGTGAGCGTGCTGCCGGTTGCCGGCGTCTTCGGCGCCAACGCCTCGGGGAAGTCGATGATTCTCCGCGCGATAGCGGACATGCGTGTCGTGGTACTGAACTCGTTTCGGCACGGAGATCAGGAGACGAAGCTCCCCAGACACCCATTCCTGCTGCACAGTGAGGGCACTGCACGCCCCTCCAGTTTCGCCGTCGATCTGATCCTGGACGGCGTGCGCTGGCAATACGGCTTCGAGATCAACGATTATCAGGTTCTGGACGAGTACGCGTACCACTACCCGAGAGGGCGGCAAGCGCTCGTCTTCGGTCGCCACGGGGATGACCGCGACCCGAGTTTCGGGCCCGGGTTTCGCTCCTCGGGCCGGTCGCTTGAACGGCTCGTCAGGAAGAACGCGCTCCTCCTGTCTGTGGCCGGCGCCGTTGCGGATGGCTCCGACGACGATCGGCAGGGAGTCGTCGCGCTTCTCGGTCCGTTGTTCAACTGGTTCCGCACCAATCTCGGTCTGATGGAGTCCGCCAACCGTGAAGCGCGGATCACGCACACGGCCAAACGCCTGGAAACCCCCAAAGCCGAGCCTGCAATCGTTGCCCTGCTCCAGGCTGCCGATCTGGGCATCACGAAGATCGAGCGTCTCCCAATCGAGCCGGAATTGGCCGAACGGATGGAGCAGACGCTCCGCATTCTCAACGGACTCGAAGAAGAACCCGGCCCGGGGCAGGAGGTGCGGTTCTTGCCCAACGACCTCGTGCGCCTGCACCACACGGGAGCAGAGGGCCCCGTTGCCATCGATCCCGAGCACGAATCTCAGGGGACGCTCGTGTGGGTCGGCATGCTGGGGCCTATGCTCGATTCGATACGCAAGGGGTCGGTGCTCCTGGTGGACGAGCTCGACGGCAGTCTGCATCCGCACCTAGTGCAGCGCTTCGTCCGGATCTTCCAAAATCCACAGAGCAACCCTCTCTGCGCCCAGCTCATCTTTAACGCCCACGACCCGACGATACTCGGGGACAGCGGCCGGCGTTCCCTCGGCCGAGACCAGATCTGGTTCACGGAGAAGAACGCCGAGGGCGCAACGACGCTCTACTCGATGGCGGATTTCCGCCCGAAGGGCGACGAAGCGCTCGGGCGGCGCTACCTGCAGGGACGCTACGGGGGTGTCCCGGTGCTGAATCCGGCAGAGTTCGATCAGGCGGCGGACGTGTCCGGGTCATGAGGAAGCCCTCCGGCAGGGCGCCACAGCGAGGTCGCGGCCAGAAACGCGCCCCGCGGTATGTTCTTCGCGTGCTGACGGAGGGCGAGAGAACGGAACCGGATTACCTCTACGTGTGGGTGCGCCGCAACGCCCGTGTACACCTCGATCTCGCGGATCGCGGGATGACACCCGACGCTCTCGTCCGTCGGGCCAAGGAACACCTGCAAGGCCAACCGAGAAGACGTGCAGGTCGAGACTTTGACCAGATCTGGTGCGTGTTCGATACGGACCAGCACGAGAACCTGCCACACGCGATCACAGATGCGAGGCAGAGCGGCATCGAGGTAGCGGTCTCCAATCCGTGCTTCGAGCTCTGGCTCGTTCTGCACCTCCGGGAGCAGACTGCCTACATCGACCGCCACGACGTCCAGCGTCTATCCAGAGACTTGGGTCTCTCCAACGGAAAGAGGATCGCCGCTACTGCGAGTAGTACGCTCGTTGACTCTTTCCAGGCCGCCAAGGAGCGCGCTCAGGCGCTCGACCAGCGCCACGCCGGCAACAACTCGGCAGCCCGATCGAACCCCAGTACGGACGTCTGGCGACTGGTCGACCAGTTCCGCGACCGGCCATGAGTCGGATCGAATCGAGCACACATTCTCCACACGTCGCGGAAGGCACGCAGCAGTTCAGCGAGGGACCAGCTACGGATGAACGAATCAACCTAACTGCTCTCGACATGGTGCCAGACCCGGTCGGTTGATGACGTCGGCCGTGTCGGGCCTCCCTCACCGCTGCGATGCGTTCGGCCTGCTCATCCACGGGCCGCAAGGGCCCGCCCTCTTCGAGACTGTCCTCGATGTTGAGCCCCACCGCTCCGGTGTCGACCAGACACCTCGTCATGTCCTGCAACTCGGCGAGGGTGGCCCCGTACCCGGATTCCATGTCGGCGGTCACCGGTACGGCCACGGCGCGACTGATCCTGCGGACGATCTCGACCATCGTCGACCGGGCGATCTTCTCGCCGTCCTCGAATCCCAGCGATGCGGACACCGCCGCGCTCGCAGTCGCGACGGCCCGGTAACCCCTGGATGCCAGCACACGGGCTCCGATCGGGTCCCAGACGTTCGGCAGCACGAGAACCGCGGGGCCCGAATGAAGATTGCGGCGGTCGTGGTCCCCAATTCAAGGTGTCGGCTTGAGGGGAAAGAGGCGAACCCGGTAGTGGTCGGGGCTCAGGACTACAACAGCTCCCATCTCGATCTCCGCCGTATGCCGGCGCAGCACTCTGACCAGTGTCGTTGCCGAGTCGGTCGGAAGCGGCACCGTCACCGACGGTGCTCCAATGGCGGGCCTCGATGCCCGAGTCAGTCAGCGCCTCGATCCACCGAGGCGACAGGTTCATGTCGATCAGGAGCTTCAATTCGAACCGACCGCGACTTCCTGCTCCTCGCTACGCCATGCGGCGTAGGCCAGCGCCTGGCTGATGTCGTCCCGTTCAAGATACGGGTAGGCGGCCAGCACTTCGTCTGCGTCGTGGCCGGCGGCCAGCAGACCCACGATGGTCCCAACCGTGACGCGCAGCCCTCGAATGCACGGGCGTCCTCCCATGACGTCTGGATCCTGCGTGATTCGATGCAGTCGGGTCATGGCTCCAGTATATGCGTCACACGCCCACTCTTGACTGGCACGCGCAAGACAGCCCAGAGCCCAAAGAAAAAGCCCATTTCTGGACCTGATGGGACCCGTTGTGAGGTGCGGCAAAGTCAAGAAACACGGTGTTTTCCAAATCCCGGTTTCGCCGTGGAGGCATCGTTGGGAATTAGGGCAACGCGAACACGAACAGGTTGTTCCCGGTCCCCGGCTGCAGTTCGGTCGTGAGCCGCAGGTTGTCCCGCGTGCTCATCGACGAGCCGGTGCTGGTGGCGACGTACTGGGTGCCGTCGACCGCGAAGGTAATCGGGAAGCCGGTCACCTGCGAGCCGAGGTTGACTTCCCAGAGCACCTCGCCCGTCTCGTGGTCGTGGGCGCGGAAGCGGCCGTTGCTGTCGCCGCCGAAGACGAGGCCGCCGGCGGTGGCCATGAGCGACGTGGTGCCGGCCCGCTGCTCGTGGAGCCAGGTGGTCTCACCAGTGGACGCGTCGATGGCGCGGACGGTGCCCACCTGATCGGTGCCGGGGGCGTTCACGATGCGCTGCGAGAGGTTGTAGAGGCTGCCGTTGGCGATCGCCAGCATGCGGGCGCAGGCGTTGCGCAGCGGGAAGTACATCTTGTTGGTGATCGGGCTGTAGGCGCCCGCTTCCCAGTCCTTGCCGCCCGTGACGAACGACGGGCAGATCAGCATCTCGTTGTTCTCGCGCGTGAAGATCAGCTCCGGGTTCTCGGTAACGTCGCCGGTCGCGCCATCGATGTGCGTGATGACGTTCTGCGCGGTCGTCGGCGTTGCCCAGAGGAATTCGCCGGTGGCGCGGTCTAGCGTGTAGACCACGCCAGTCTTGCCGGGAATGCCGGTCAACACCTTGTACACCTCGCCCTGTCGCAGCCGCGGGTTGATCCACGAGACGTGCTCCGGGTCGGGCATCATCGCGGTGTCGACCAGCAGCCGCTCGTACGGATGGTCGAGGTCCCAGTGGTCGTTCAGATGCTGGTAGAACCACACGATCTCCCCGGTGTCGGCGTTCAGCGCGAGCGTGGAGTTGTGGTAGAGGTGCGTGTTGTCGACGCCGCCGATCATGAATTTCGGCGCGGGTGATGTGACCGACGTGCCGATGTAGACGAGGTTCAGTTCCGGGTCGTAGCTCGGGACCATCCACGAGCCCACATGCTTCCGTTCCTCGAACGGAACGCCTCCCCAGGTCTCGTCGCCGAACTCGCCCGGACCCGGGATGAGGCGGCGGCGCCACAACTCTTCGCCCGTCGCGGCGTCGTGCGCGACGATGACGCAGGCGTTCGGGCCTCCCTTCGGCGCGCAGCTGCGGCCGGAGATCACCTTGCCGTCGGCGACGATCGGGCCGGATGTCTGGTTGGCCGGGTTGACGGTGTAGTCGAGCACCATCGTCTCCCACGCCACCTCGCCGGTGCGCGCGTCGATCGCGATCATCCAGGCGTCCGACGTGCTGTCGAAGAGGTAGTTGCCGTGGATGGCGATGTTGCGATTGGTGTCGATCAGGCTGCCGATCGTGTAGTCGGACAGGTCGTCGGGCCGCTCGCGGCGGTGCTCCCAGATCAGGTCGCCGCTCACCGCGTCGAGGGCCTGGATGATGTCGCGCGGGTTCGGCATATAGAGAACGCCGTCGTAGGCAAGCGGCGTGCCCTGCTGCAAGCCGGGGCCGAGCGGACGGGTCCAGACCATCCGCAGCCCGGCGACGTTGTCGCGGTCGATCTGGTCAAGGGGACTGAAGCCCCACGTGTTCAGCGTGCGACGCCACATCAGCCAGTCGTCCGCATCCGGGTCCTGGAGCATGGCGTCGGTAACCGGGATGAACTCGCGATCACCTTGCTGCGCCTGCAGTGGCACGACGAAGAGCGTGGCGGCCGCCACGATGACGAGGAGGAACGACGCCGGCGTCGTGACGTAGCGCTGCTGCTTCATGGTCGCAGCTTAGCGGGGACGCGAATCGCGGTCAAGAAACCGCCAGGAGCCCGTGGTGAAACCGCGCGTAGCACCGAGCGTGGCGAGGCGCCCGCATGGCAAGGCGTGACGAGGGAGCATATTGGGCATATGTGACCGAGGAACAACGATGTCCAGGCGGGATGCATCGCCGCGCGAATGCCGCGGGGCTTTCACCACGGGCTCCTAATCGATGATCGCCTGCATGACGGCGTTCTGGAAGTCGGCCCGCAGCGGACCGCCCGGTGTCTGCACCATGAGAATCGCGGTCAGATCCTCCTTGCGGTCGACCCAGAAGGTAGTACCGAAGGCGCCGCTCCAACCGAAGCTGCCGGTCGACCGCTGGTCGTCGCGGGCCTCGACGACGTCGAGCACGACGTCGACGGTCAATCCGAAGCCTTTCCCGGGACGACCGCCGGTACGTCCCGCGTTCGCGTAGAGGTCGCCGACGTGATTCGACCCCATCAAGTCGACCGTCCGTGGCCCCAGCAGCCGCGTGCCGTTCAGCTCACCGTCGTTCACGAGCATCTGGGCAAACTGCAGGTAGTCTTCGGCCGTCGACCAGAGACCTCCACCGCCCGAGTGCAGTGTTCGTGTGGCCACCCATTCCGGCACAGGGCCGCGCTGGAGTCCGTCGGGGCTGCGCCGGTAGAGCGTCACGACCCGCGGCATACTGTCAGCCGGCACGTTGAAGGCAGTGTCCTTCATCGCCAACGGCTCGAAGATTCGCCGCCGCAGGAACTCGTCGAACGTCAGCCCCGAGGCGACCTCCACAATGCGCCCCAACGTGTCAATCCCCGCCAGGCCGCTGTACGCCCAGCGGGTGCCCGGCTGGAAGTCGAGGGGGGCCGCTCCCAGCGCCGCCGCCCAATCCGCGACGGTGTCGGTCGAGTTGCGCGGCGCGATGCGTGACGCCGCCTCGCTGCCCGCACCGCCACTCACCAGACCCGATGTGTGGGTGATCAGATCCTGCACCGTGATCTCACGACTTGCCGGCACGGTATAGATGGCGTCTTCCTCACCCGCGGAGTTCGAACGCGGCATCGCGACCTTCGTATCCTGGAACTCCGGAATGAAGCGGGACACCGGATCGGACAGACGCACCTTCCCCTCTTCGACAAGCATCAGGATGGCGACGCCGGTCACCGGCTTCGTCATCGAGGCGATCGGAAAAATGGTGTCCTTCCGCATCGGGGCGTTCGCGTCGATGTCCATGAGGCCATGCGCCTCGAAATGGGCGACACGTCCGCGCCGCGCGACGACGGTCACGGCACCGGAAATCTGTTCCGCGTCGATGGCGCGCTGGATCATCTCGCCGATCCGCTGCAGACGCTTCGCGGACAACCCCACGTCTTCAGGCGTCCCGACGGGCACCTGGGCACCGGTCGCTGCGACCGCGAGCAGGGCGACAATGACGAACATCAAGGACAACCGGGGCACGAGGCGGGCTCCGTCACGGGCACTGTCAGCGCGCATCAGCAACTCCTTTGCTCGAGAATCGACCGCGGCTGAACCGTAGCTTACCGCGTATGCTCGGACGGCGCGGCTCAGTGCACCATGATGGGCACCGACGCGGCCATGGCGCCCCATTCCAGCCGCAGTTCGCTTTCGTCGACGTGCAGCGTGAGCTGGTCGGCCGGCGTGTCCAGCGTGCTCACCGTCATCTCGGTGCGGGCCAGGTCTCTCGATTCGTCGTAGTCCGTGCCCCATTGCCCGGTCTCGTTGTTGACGATCAATTCGGTCGTGTCGCCGCTGGTGACCGTCCAGAGGGTGTACTCGCCGGCCGGTACATGCGCCGAGCCGAGCATCAGGTCGCGGTTCGTCGTCAGGGCCGTTGCTTCGTCGGCGCCAAGACGCCAGACCCGGCCGTCGAGCGGTTCGACGGAATCGCCCACGATGCGGCCCTTCAGCAACGGACGGCCGTAAGTGATGGAAATGTCGGCTCCCGAAACCTCCCACGCCACCTGGACATGGGGGCTGCCCGCCATGCCGTCGTGCACCGGCGTCACGGCGCCGCCGCCGAGCATCTCGGCAGAAGACGGCGCCGCCGCGCTGTCAGCCGGCGACTCGGCCGAGGCCGCCTGCTGCGCCATGTCGCCACCACCGCCGCAGCCCGCGAGCAGCAGGCTGATCGTTACCGCACATCCAGACTTCACCAAACCCATACCGGTTCACCTCCACGTCTGACAAATGAACATTGACTATAGCACCCGGCGTTCGTCGACCCGTGCCCGTGCCCGTGAGTCGCAGCGTGGGTCGCTTTGACGGGCGCACGGCCGGGCGCTCGACGCAATGGCCGCTCGCGAGAATTTGACGATGCCCATAACATTCTGATATTGTTCGGGTTGTGGGCTTTCATAGCCCTCTTGCCAGCACATTCCCGCCGTATAGAGTCGAGAGGAACTGTCCAACATGAAGCGCTTCGATATCGGGTCGCGGGTGCACGAACCGACTTACGGGCTCGGGTCCGTCGTCGCGGTCGAGGATGCCTTTACCAGGATTCAGTTCGATGACAACACGGTCAGAAAGTTCTTGACCCGTCTCGCGAAGCTCAACCTCTCGAGCGAGCCGGCCCCGGTGGCGAAACCGCGCGCACGCAGGCGCAAGACCGCTGCCGGAACAGCCTCGAAAGCGAAGAAGGCCACCACGAAGACTGCCGCCGTCGCCGGCGAATAGCGATCGCTACGCGGTCTGTTGGTGCACGTAGCGCGCCAGGGTCTGGACCTGCTGCAGATCGGTGCTCGGCAGGATACCGTGCCCGAGATTGAAGATGTGCCCGGGGCGTCCCGCGGCGCGTCGCAGGACATCCTGCGCTCCTCGAAGCATGCGGTGCGCCGGGCCGAGCAGCAGGGTCGGATCCAGATTGCCCTGGACGGCGCGGTCGAAGCCGATTTGCGCCCACCCTGCGTCGAGCGGTATCCGCCAGTCGAGCCCGATCACGTCTCCGCCCGCCTCGCGCATTTCCGACAGCAGGGTCGTGGTGCCGGTGCCGAAGTGCAGGGTCGGGACCCCGAGCGGCTCGACCGACGCAAAGATCTTCCGGGTATGCGGCAGCGCAAATTCACGATAGTCGCGCGGCGAGAGCGCGCCCACCCACGAATCGAACACCTGGACCGCCTGGGCGCCCGCCTCGATCTGCGCGGTCAGGTAGTCGGCAACGACGCTCGCGAATAGATCGGCGAGCCGGTGCCAGGCCGCGGGCTCGCCGTACATCAGCGCCTTGGTGCGCGCATAGTTGTTCGAGGGGCCGCCCTCGATGGCATACGAGGCCAAAGTGAAGGGGGCGCCGGCGAAGCCGATCAACGGCACGCGATCGGCCAAGCGGATGCGCAGCAGGCGAATCGTGTCGAGCACATGCGCCAGGTCTTCCCGCGGTTCGAACTGGCGCAGCCGGTCGATGCGCTCGATTGAACGCACGGGCGGGTCGATGACAGGACCTTCGCCGGCGACGAAGTCGAACGGAATCCCCATCGGATCGAGCGGCAGGAGCAGGTCGGAGAACAGAATGGCGGCGTCGACCTCGATCGCGTCCACGGGCTGCAGGGTCACCTCGGCCGCCAGTTCCGGATGCCGGCAGATGTCGAGCAGGGTGTGCCGCTCGCGAATGGCTCGATACGAGGCCATGTAACGGCCGGCTTGCCGCATGAACCAGACTGGCGTCGCGTCGACAGGTTCACGCCGGCAGGCGCGCAGAAAACGGTCGTTCACTCAGGTCTCCATGGCCGTGCCGGCGGCGTCTGATCAGATCGCCGGCAGCCCCGGGGCCACCGCGAGGAACTCATCAATATGGACGCGGAATCATGCACCGGGGTGGGTTTCGCGGGCGCATTCGTCGACCGGTGCCCCACACGACACGGGGGATTGTCCGGCGCATGGGACGCCCGCGTCAAGTGAACGAGGCGTGAATGCGTCTGACCGAGCGAATGCAGCGGAACTGCCGGCAGGGGCGGTTGGGGCCGCGCGCGGTCCATGCTAGGCTACGTACTCCCTGATCGCCATGGATTTCTTCACGCATTTGAGGAGCATAGCGGCACTATGTGACGAAAAGGCGTGGTGAAAGCCATGAGTGAGAGCGGATTTGCAGCCGTAATCTTCTACGGCGCAGGCTCCTAGGGTGTGGTGATACTGCGGCATGCCATTCTTGCGTTTTTCCAGAGACAAACGCGGGTACGAAAGCACCTATCTCTGTCATACCTTTCGGAGCGCCGCTGGGCCGCAACGACTACGTGTGTTGTACTGGTTCCGGACGCCTCCGGATGTGAAAGTCGGACGGCTGGCGCTCGATCCGGCAGCGATCCTGGCCATTGAAGAGAACAATCCGGACCTGAAGTTCGACTGGGACAAGATTCTCAAGGTCAAACCTCCGCCGCCGCCTGCCCCGGGGCGCGTGGACCGTGAGGAACGGCGGTCGCGCCGGGGGCGTGCGACAGGCGGGGACCAGGCCGGCGCCACGCCACGGCCCGCGCCGGTGCAGTCGGCCAGTCCGGATCAGTCCTCGGGCACGGACATGGCCATCGCCGCTGAGGGTCTGCCCGAAGAGTTGCAACGGGCGGCGGATGCCGCCTGGGATGACATCGGAGCGGCGGCGGGGGAGAACGGCGAGCCGAGGCGCCACGTCGTGCTGGGGCTGACCGACGAGGAGGGACTGGCCCGGTTACGGGCCCGCCACGCCGAGATCCAGACCAGAATCACCGACCGCTTCCGCGATCCGGCCCGGCTCGACGAACTGAGGCAACAGGCGGCGCTCCTGGATCCGGACGCATGGCGTACGGTCGACGAGGCTCGGGAACGTCTGGCCGCGCTCGACGACACGGCGGCGGCGCTTCGGAAGGTACTGGGCCGCCGGCGTCGCACACGCCGCAGCGGCGCCCGCCGCGGCCACGCTGGAACCGCCGCCGCGGGATCACGCCGGGCCGGCGATGGGGAGTCTGCGTCTGAGGCCACGGCGACCGCCGATCCGGAGCCGCGTGACCAGATTCAGGCGGATTCCACCGGCGAATGAGGCGACCGACAGCGATTGGACACGTCCGAATCGCGGTTTCTGTCGTCCTAATTGCAATACCGGTGCAGGAGGAGGCTCTGTTATGATGCAACCCATGCGAAATAATGGTTCACGCGGGCGCCACCTGGTTGGTTCGACGGTGTTGCTGCTGGCCGCCGCATGTTCGATCCTGCTGCTGGCCCAGGATCGCCAGAGGCCGCCCGAGCCTGAATCAACGACGGTCGGAGAGCTTCCCACACAGCCCACGTTCCGCGCGGGTGTCACGCTGGTGAGCACCGACGTCATCGTGCGAGACGAGAATGGCTTGTTTCTTCCGGACCTGGACCGGTACGACTTCAAGGTGTTCGAAGACGGCGTCGAACAGGAGATTGCCTCACTCGTGCTGGTACACGGCGGGCGCGTCTACAACCAGCTTACGCCGCCGGCGCCGGTCAGGGAAGGGATCATCCTGCCGACGGCGCGACCGGTCAACGACACCGCTGGCCGTATCTTCATCCTCTTCGTCGACGACCTTCATCTGACCACCTCGCTCACGCCCAAGGTCCGGCAGGTGGCGCAAAAGATTGCGGAGAACCTGATTCACGAGGGAGATCTGTTCGGGATTATCTCTACCGGTCCGTCGTCTCTGTCGTACGACATGACCTACGACCATCAGTTGCTCACGGACGCGATTGAACGGATCACGGGCGATGGGTTCAGCGTGAACGACTACCTGATGCTACAGGAGGGCACGCGCGGTCCCACTGAGGTCAATTATCGGGCCCATGTCGCCTTGAAGACGGCGCGCGAGGTGCTCCGCAACCTGGAAAAGGTTCACGACCGGCGGAAAGTGTTCATCTACCTCAGCAACGGTTACGACTTCAATCCGTTCCCGGAGACACGGGGATATACCGGCGGTCTCGCCGAGCAGCGTCGTGGGGCGCAGGACAGGCTCGAGCGCGGCGAGATCAATCAGGGGGATTTCGACAGTGTGTACGGGGGACTGCCAGACCCGCGGACCGACCCCTTCGAGCAACTCCTTCGTCAGGGGCAGCAGTTCGCGAATACCGATTTGGCGGCCGAGCTTGCCGAATTGGCGCGCGTCGCCAACCGGGCCAATACGTCGTTCTATCCCGTCGACCCGCGGGGGCTGATGGCAGGGCCGAACATCGACGAGCGCGTGCCGATCGAAGAATGGAACATGCATACGTTCCAGACCCAGAACACCTTGCGCATGCTGGCCGAGTTGACCGGGGGCATGGCCATCGTCAACCGCAACGACTTCGCGAGTGCGTTGCGCGAGATCGACGCCGAGACGAGCGACTATTACATCGTCGGTTTCTATACGAGCAACCCGGATCCCACCATCCGCGACCGCCGCCTGCGAATCGAGGTCGCGGGTCGAGACGATCTCGATCTTCGCTACCGGACGGTGTTCTCGATGCCGCGCCCGCCCGCGTAATCAACCCGCTCCGCCGCCCATCGTCGCTCCGCGTGCGATGACCCCCGCGGCCTAGTAACGTTCACAGTTGTGAATTTTGTTACAATGCCGGCCGTGCGTGTCCATCGCTCGAGACGAGTCCGCGTGGATCTGCTGAACGGGCGCTGCCGACTCGCACTCGTCGCCGGGCTGCTCCTGTCAGGCGGGAGCTGGTGGCCGCTGCAGGCGATAGTCTCACCGTCCCGCCCGCGGCCGGCGATGACCGCGGGCGCCGCGGCGCCCGCGAGACTGGCGCCGGCGCCGCGCCTGCGCGCCCAGGCAGCCATCATTCTCGACCCGGTCAGCGGCGAAACGCTGTGGGAGCGCAATTCCCGCGAACTTCGCTCCATCGCCAGCATCACCAAGGTGATGACGGTGTTGCTCTTCCTCGATCAGAACCCGGACCTGTCGCAGGACGTGGTCATTTCGCGGCAGGACGTCCGCCGGGCGTCGACAACGTATCTCCGCCGTGGAGAGCGGGTCACGGTCGGCGACCTGGTGCACTTGTCGCTGGTCGCCTCCGACAACGCCGCCGCACGGGCGCTGGCCCGGGTGTCGCCGTGGGGCACGAAGCGGTTCATCACGAGAATGAACGCGAAGGCGGCCGAGCTGGGGTTGCGCCAGACGCGCTTCATCGATCCTTCCGGATTGCACGAGAACAACGTATCCTCGGCGCATGACGTCTCCCGTCTGATTCTGGCAGCGAGCGAACAGCCCCGCATGGCCGAGATCATGCGGAAGCGCTCATATCGCATCAACACAAGTCGACGCGCCCGCATCATCCGCAGCACCAACCGTCTGCTCGGCACCAGCATCGAGGTGATGGCGGGGAAAACCGGGTACATCGACGAAGCGGGCTATTGTCTGGCCACCATCGTGCAGCTTGACGATGGACGGTCGGTGTCCGTCGTCGTCCTGGGCGCCCGATCGAATTCGGGACGGTTCACCGAAGCCCGGCGCCTCGTGAACTGGCTGTCCGACCAAGCCAGCGTGCTGCTTACCTCGGCGGCCGAGTAATCCTGCCGGCCGCGTGTCTTCCGATGTCCGACGCGTTCGCGCCACCGCCCGGTCTGACCGGCCCGCCACCCCTGTCCATCCTGATGGTGGCCTCCGAGGCGTTCCCGCATGCCAAGACCGGCGGCCTGGCGGACGTCGTCGGCGCGCTGCCTGACGCCTTGCGGCGGCTGGGGCACCGGGTAACGGTCGTCGTGCCTCGATACCGGGAGGTCGGGCCGCTGGGAGCCGCGCAGCGGCGTCTCGACATCGTCATGGGCGGGCGGCGATTCGAGGTAGGGCTGATCGAGGATGCCACGGCGGACGGTGGTCGCACGGTGTTCGTCGAGTGCGCGGAGCTGTACGATCGGATCGGGTTGTACGGCCGGGATGGCGTGGATCATCCTGACAACGCGGTCAGATTCGGAGTGTTGTGTCGGGCTGCGCTCGACGAGGCAGCGCATTGGGACACACCGCCCGCGGTGGTCCATGCCCACGACTGGCAGACAGGACTGGTGCCTGTGCTGCTTCGTTCACGGCATGCCACGGATCCGCGCTGGCGAACCGTGCCGTCGGTGTTCACCATTCACAACCTGGCGTATCAGGGACTGTTTCCACCGGAGACCCTGCAGGCCCTCGATCTTGACCGGTCGCTCTTCACCATCGACGGGTTGGAATTCTGGAATCAGGTCGGGCTGCTCAAGGCGGGTATCGCGTTCGCGGACGGGATTACGGCCGTCAGCCCCACCTACGCACGACAACTGCTCTCCGCCGAACATGGGGAAGGGCTCGACGGACTGCTGCGGCATCGGCGGCACCTGCTGGCCGGCATCGTCAACGGCATCGACGTGGACGCCTGGGACCCGCGCACGGACCGCTGGCTGCCGGCGCCGTATTCCGTTGACGATCTGACCGGCAAACGGGCAGCGAAGCGTGAGCTGCTGCGGCGCTACGGATTGCCGTCAGATGGATCGGCGGCGGCCCGACCGCTGGTCGGCATGGTGTCCCGGATGGTCGACCAGAAGGGCCTGGATCTCATCTGGCACGGAAGGGAAGCGCTGTGCGCGATGGATGCGGCGTTCGTCGTGCTCGGGACGGGCGAGCCGCGCTATGAAGCGATGTGGCGCGCGCTGGCCGCCGCGCACCCGACCCGGGTCGGCGTACGGGTGGGATTCGACGAGGGTCTGGCCCATCTGATCGAAGCGGGCGCCGACCTGTTCCTGATGCCATCCCGCTTCGAGCCGTGCGGTCTCAACCAGATGTACAGTATGCGCTACGGGACGGTACCGGTGGTGCGCGCCACTGGCGGTTTGGCCGATACGGTGCTTCAGGTCGATGCGCAGCGCGGCGTCGGCACCGGGTTCATGTTCGAAGAGTACACGGCGGCCGCGATGTTGAGCGCGCTTAATCGCGCGCTGATGCTCTTCAGGGATCAGGAGCTATGGCGGGTGGTGCAACGGGCAGGCATGCGCCAGGACTTCTCCTGGGACAGCTCGGCCGCGGCCTATGTCCAGGTGTACCAAACAGCCATCGCGCGCCGGCAGGCGATTGAAACTCGGGACGAGACCCGCGAGGAGAACCACTAGATGCGGAACGTGATCATCATCGGATCTGGACCGGCCGGGCTGACTGCGGCCCTGTACGCGGCGAGGGCGAATCTGTCTCCGCTGGTTATCGAGGGCATCGAGTCCGGTGGGCAGCTCATGCTGACGACCATGGTCGAGAATTTCCCCGGGCACAAGGACGGCATCATGGGGCCGGATCTGATGACCGAAATGCGGGCGCAGGCCGAGCGCTTCGGCGCCGAGATCGTGAGCGGCGACGTGACCGCGGTCGAGCTCGGCGCCGCGCCGTTCGCCGTGCACATGGGATCGACGGTCGAACAGACGCGCACCCTGATCATCTCCACAGGGGCGTCGGCGCGGCTGCTGGGCCTGGCGTCCGAGCGGACGCTGATGGGACATGGCGTGTCCACCTGCGCCACGTGCGACGGGTACTTCTTTCGCGAGAAACCGATCGTGATTGTGGGCGGCGGAGATTCGGCCATGGAAGAGGCAATCTTCCTGACCAAGTTTGCATCCGGCGTCACGGTGGTGCATCGGCGGGACCGGCTGCGGGCGTCGAAGATCATGCAGGACAAGGCGTTCGCCAACCCGAAGATTTCGTTCGCATGGAACAGCGAGCTCGCCGAGATCCATGATGTCGAGCAGGGCGTGGTGACCGGCGTCGTGCTGCGCAACCTGACCACCGGCGAGACGAAGGATCTGGCCGTGGACGGCGTGTTCGTCGCCATCGGGCACACGCCGAACACGAGCCTGTTCGCCGGACAGCTCGACCTCGACGCCAACGGGTACATCAAGGCGGGGACCGGCAGCCGAACCAGCGTCCCAGGTGTCTTTGCGTGCGGAGACGTGCAGGACCACGTGTACCGGCAAGCAATCACCGCCGCCGGCACCGGATGCATGGCCGCCATCGACGCGGAGCGGTACATCGAAGCGCAGGAAGTCTGAGTTGCCGGGCGGCTACTCGATCCATCCACCGCCAAGCACGGTGTCGCCGTCGTAGAACACCACCGCCTGACCGGGCGCCACCGCCTGCTGCGGTTCGTCGAAGACCACGGACGCCCGCGCGTCGGGCAGCGGTTCCACTGTGGCGGTCGCTACGGGGTGCCGATGACGGATGCGAGCCGTGACCGGCGCGGCCGCGAGCGGCGGCGTGCCGCAGATCCAGTTGACCCCGGAGGCGGTGAGGCACCTGCGATCCAATGCGTCGCGCGGGCCGACGGTCAGACTGTTGTCGGCGGCGTCGATTGCGAGAATGTAGAGCGGGACGCTGGTCGAAAGGCCCAGTCCCTTGCGCTGTCCGACGGTGAATCGATGGACGCCGCCGTGACGGCCAATCGCGCGTCCGGACTGATCGCGGATATCCCCAGGCCGGAGCACGGCCGGATCGCGGGCCGCCACCAGACCGGCGGTGTCGCCATCGGCCACGAAGCACAGCTCCTGGCTGTCCGGCTTGTCGGCCACGGGCAGTCCATGTGACCGCGCGATGGTGCGGACCGCATCCTTGGAGAGGTGACCGATCGGGAACAGGGCCCGCGACAACTGGGCCTGGGTCAGCGTGAAGAGAAAGTACGACTGGTCCTTCGACGTGTCGAGTCCCCGTTGCAGCCGCACCTGATCGGTGTCTGGATCTCGAGCGAGGCGCGCATAGTGTCCCGTGGCGACACGCTCGGCGCCGAGCGCCGCGGCCCGGTCGAGCAGATGCGAGAACTTCAGGTCGCCATTGCACTGCACACAGGGAATCGGGGTGCGCCCGGAGGCATACTCGCGCACGAAGTTCGACACGACCGCGGCATCGAACTCTTCCTCGAAGTTCATCATGTAGTGCGGAATTCCGAGCCCGGCGGCCACGCGCCGCGCGTCGTGCAGGTCGTCGAGTGAGCAACACCCGCCGAACTGACGATCCGGGTTCCGCTGGTCGTAGAGCTGCATCGAGAGTCCGATGACCTCATGTCCGGCCGCGACGAGCTGCGCCGCCGCCACCGACGAGTCGACGCCACCTGACATCGCGACCACGACACGCATCGGTCTCACCGACTCGGCGCCGCCGCGGCGCTCGATCCGCGGCGGGTGACGGCCCGCAGGCGGGATACGACCGTCGGCAGCAGCGCGACGACGTGGTCGATGTCAGCCACCGTGTTGCCGAGTCCAAGACTGAATCGGATGGAGTTCTGCGTGCGATGGGACGAGAACCCCATCGCGCGGAGTACATGCGATGGCTTCAGGGTTCCGGACGAGCACGCCGATCCGGTAGATACAGCGACCCCCTCGAGGTCAAGGGCGATCAACAGCGACTCGGCCTCGACCCCATCGAAACTGATGTTGCAGGTGTTGTTGACGCGACGGTCCGGCGCGCCGTTGCGATGCGTACCCGGCACGCCCGTCAGAATGCCGGTTTCGAGGCGGTCCCGCAGCACAGCCAGCTCACCGCCGCCTGCGGCCGCTTTCTCGGCGGCCAGTCTGGCCGCCACGCCAAGCCCGACAATGGCCGGCACGTTTTCGGTGCCCGCGCGGCGGCTGCGCTCCTGTGCGCCGCCGGTCATCTGGGCGCGCAGGCGGGCCCCTCGGCGCACCCAGAGTGCGCCAATGCCCTTGGGTCCGTTGAACTTGTGCGCCGAGAGCGAGAGCAGGTCAAGCTCCATCGCACGGACATCGATCGGCACCTTGCCGGCGGATTGCACCGCGTCGGTGTGAAAGAGCGCGCCGCGTGCATGAGCCGCCGCCGCCAGGGCCGCGATCGGTTGCACCGTGCCAATCTCGTTGTTGGCATGCATGACCGAGACGAGGGCGGTGTCATCGGTGACGGCGTCGGCAACGCGATCCGGATCTAGAACACCGCTGCCGTCCACCCCGACCAGCGTGAATGTCCAGCCCCACGTGGACAGCCTCTTCAGCGTCTGCAGGACCGCTTCGTGCTCGATGGCGCTGGCGACGACGTGCCGGCGCCGGGATGACCCGATGGCCTCGGCGACACCGCGAATCGCAAGGTTGTCCGACTCTGATCCGCCCGACGTGAAGACGATCTCGGTGGCGTCGCCGCCCAGCAGCCGGGCGACGGCCGATCGCGCATCGTCCAGCGCCGTCTTCGCCCGCTGGCCGTAGCGGTGCACGCTGGACGGATTACCGAACACGGTCCGCACCGCATCGGACATCGCCTCCGCGACCTCGGGGGCGACGGGAGTCGTTGCATTGTGATCGAGGTAGATACGAGTCACCCTTCGATTCTAGCAGCCCCTGGCAAGAGCCCCGCTGCATTCGATCCCCGCTGAATTCTGCGCTTCCCCGCTGAATTCTGCGGTTTCACGCTGCATCCCGCCTCGGGCGGCGCTGGGCTTCTGATTGCCGGGGTCACAAATGCCCCAATTTGCTCCCTCGTCGCGCCTTGCCATGCGGGCGCACCACCAATCTCGGTGCAACGCGGGGTTTCACCACGGACTGCTAGCAGCCCCTGGCGAAGGTGGCGTGCGGTGGACAGCCTCGGGTGCCTCTCGTATACTGATCGCGTCGTGCGGCGGTGGCCGATCGCAGGTGCACGCCGCCGGATTGTGATCGAGTACGTGGCGAGCAGGCGGAATCATGTGGAACAGGGAAGCGGCATCGACACCAATAGTGTCCGCGCACGAGAGGAACTTCACCAGCGTCGAGGCGCCGAAACCGAAACGTGACGCCAAGCGCGACAGCTTCAGCGTCGGCAAGTCGATATACATCAAGGGCGACCTGGTGGGCAGCGAGGACCTGACGATTGACGGGCAGGTCGAAGGCACCATCGAACTCAAGCAGCACACGCTGACCATCGGCGCCCAAAGCCGTGTGCGGGCACAGGTATCGGCCAAGTGCGTTGTGGTACTGGGCCATTTGACCGGCAACATCGACGCGACCGACAAGGTCACCATACGGGACAACGGCATGGTGGAAGGCGATATCACCGCGCCGACGGTGGCGATCGCCGAGGGAGCGCAGTTCCGCGGCTCAATCGACATGCCGCGGGGTGCGGCGGAGAAAACTGGCGGGAAGCCAGCGACGGACACCGCGGCGCGATCGCAATCCGCGCCGTCGTCGCAACGACCGCCGGCGACGGAAGCCGTCGCGCCGCGGTCAGCCGCACCGGCGCGGTCTTTGCGCTAGACCGATTACGGCCACACGTGACGTTCACACTCTTCCACGGTGCAGGCTCCCAGGCACCCGTGGCAGAATCCCGCCAGGCCCCGGCGGCGCGCATGCCAGGCCGGCGTTGCTTGCTCGAGCAGTGACGGCACGCGTCTGTACATGTTCGAGCGGCCACCGAGGAACCTGAGAGCATGCCTCGTCCAGTTGTTGCATTACTGAGTGATTTCGGGACCCGCGATCATTACGCGGGCACGATGAAAGGCGTCATCCTGAGCGTCTGTCCAGACGCGACCCTGGTTGATATCTCGCACGACATTCCCCCCCACGACGTGCAACACGCGGCGCTGGAGTTGGCCGCGGCCTGCCGATATTTTCCAGTCGGTTGCGTGTTTCTGGTCGTCGTCGACCCCGGTGTCGGCTCGGGACGACGGGGATTGGCGGCAGATGTCGGCGACCATCGATTCGTGGCGCCCGACAACGGCGTGCTTACCGCGGTGTTCCAGCAGACGCCCCCGAAGCAGGTGGTCGAGCTGACAGAACGGCGCTATGCGCGTCCCACCGTGAGTCGGACATTCGAGGGGCGCGATCGATTCGCTCCCGCCGCGGCCTGGCTGGCCAAGGGAATCCAGTTGTCGGCGCTCGGGCGACCGGCGAACGCGTATCGCCTGCTCGATATTCCCGTGTGCACAATCGGGGAGGGCGGCATCGACGGGGTCGTGCTCCGGGTCGATCGCTTCGGCAATCTGGTGACCAACATCGATCGGAAGAGTTTTGACCGTGTCGCCGCTGGCGGCGCCATCGAGATCGAGGTGGCGGCCTATCCCGTGGGGCGACTGGTCGAGACCTACGACGACATCGCCGTCAACGAGGTCTGCGCGTTGTTCGGAAGCACGGACCACCTGGAGATCGCCGCCAACGCAGACAGCGCGGCAGAGCGGCTCGACGTCAGGCACGGTGCGCCGGTACGGGTGGCTCGGCGGTGACCGTCAGCGTGATCCACGCCGCGGCACCTCGCGGCAAGACCCCACGCGACGAAGCGAACGGCAATGATGGACACCGTGGGCGTTGACATGCGCAGCGACGCAACTACCGACGACCGGCGACCGAGCCATGAAAACTGATACGACATCGGCATTCCTGCAGGTAGTGGAAGAGGCCGCAATCGCCTGCGCGCACACCATGGGCCAGGGCGACCGCCATCTGTCGGATCAGGTGGCGGTGGAATCGATGCGCGCGACGCTCGACCGCGTGCCAATCGATGGCCGCGTCGTGATCGGGGAAGGTGAGCGGGACGAAGCGCCGATGTTGTATATCGGCGAACCGGTGGGGATGGCCCACGCGCAGAACCCGGAGAGCCGCGGACCGTTTCCCCAGGTGGACATTGCGGTCGATCCACTGGAGGGCACGAATCTGTGTGCGACCGGCTCGGCGAATGCGATCGCGGTGCTGGCCGCGGCTGAACGGGGCGGACTGTTGCATGCGCCAGATCTGTATATGGAGAAGCTCGTGGTCGGCCCGAGCTCGAAGCATGCGGTCAGTCTGGATGCGCCGGTGATCGACAACCTGCGGGCGATTGCGACGTGTCTCGGGCGGCAGGTCGAGGACCTCGTGGTGATCGTGCTCGATCGACCGAGGCACGAGCAGCTCATCGCGGACATCCGTACCGCCGGTGCGCGGATTCGCCTGATTGGCGATGGTGACCTGTCGGCCGGGATTTCGGCGGCTGTACGGGGCAGCGGCGTGCACGCGGTGATGGGTACCGGCGGCGCGCCGGAAGGTGTGCTTGTGGCGGCGGCCATGCGCTGCCTGAACGGCGAGATTCTGGCGCGGCTGATCGTGGATACGCCGAAGAAGGCGGAACGCTGCCGCGCCATGGGCATCGTGGACCTGACGCGCGTCTATCGCGCGGCGGACCTTGCCGGCGGTCGGGACATCGTCTTTGCCGCCACCGGGGTCACCGAAGGCACGCTCCTGAAGGGGGTGCGCTTCTTCGGCCACGGTGCACGCACCAGTTCACTGGTCATGCGGAGCAACCCCCAGCGTATCCGGTTCATCGACACCATCCACCTGGTCGACGGGTCGGACGTCAAGATCCAGTTCTGACACCCTGGTGCCGCCCCGAAATCGGGGCTGCCGCCCTGGACGGTGCCTTCTTGTGTTTCCGTTCACGAAAAGGGCGTTTGGTCTTGTCTTCATGCGGTCCGCCCCGCTGGCGCGAGAGTGGCACGCGCGGGCGGGCAGGCGGTTTCCGGCGATCGGTCTTGGAGGGCATTGGTCTTGCGGGTTGCACGCGGGACAGCGGCGGCAATGCGTCTCGATTAAGATTACCGCAGATCAGCGCGCCGTAGCACGTACGCGGCATGCGACCGTCGGCCGCGGATGAGGATTGTGCATTGACGGCTCGGAACCGTTCGGATCTGGACCGTGCCGGACCACTGGCGGCGGCGGTCACCGCACTGCGGGAGGGTGCAATCGTCGCCTATCCGACGGACACCCTCTACGGTTTGGCCGTCGATCCCCGGCGGGAGGCGGCGGTCGCGCGGCTGATCGCGCTGAAGGGACGACTCGCCGGGACCGGCTTCCCGCTGATCGCGGCCGACCTGACCCAGGTGGAATCGTGTCTCGGGAGATTGCCAGTGCTCGGCCGGCGCCTGGCAGACAACTTCTGGCCAGGTCCATTGACCCTGGTCGTGACCCCGGACCAACGTCTCCCTGCCGGCGTCGCCGCTGCCGACGGCTCGCTTGCGGTGCGGGTGCCGCGGGCCGCTGTGGCGCGCAAGCTGGCCAGGGCGTGCGGTCATCCGATTACCGCCACGAGCGCAAATCGCGCCGGCGTCATTCCAGCGGCGACGGGTGCGGAGGTCACGCGCGCGCTCGGTGACGAGATCTCGATCGTGATGGAATCGCCGCGGGCGCTGACCGGTGCACCATCGACGATTGTCGACGCCCGAGACGCTCGTCCGGTGCTGCTGCGCGCTGGCGCGGTCCCGTGGGAGCGCGTGCTACAATCACTCGCGTGATGGACGCGGGCTCGCCGCCGGATGCCTCCACGCAAGAGCGCGCGGCGAGTGTCGGCCTCGCCCGAGGCGTCGATCGTTCGATAGATATCTCAGGCTCTCCGGACCGCACGCGCAGGACCGAGCGTGGCGCCTCCCAGCGCCACCGCGGGTTGTCTCAGCAGCGGCCATCCGGAGTACGCGCCGAATCATGAACATTCGCCCGTGGAGCACTCATCCGATCCTGTTGGCGGTGCTGATCGCCGCCGGGTGCGTCACTCGTGTCCCGCTGGATACGGTTCCGGTCTATCCCGGCTACCCGTTTCCCGCGGTTCCCGAGGCGTTGTCCACCAGCCCCGCGGTGAGCGATCACGAGCGCGCGTGGCGCGCGCTTCAGGCTGGCGATCTCGAGGCGGCCGAGGTCCGATTCGTCGCCGCACTCGACCGTCACCCCGAGTTTCATCCGTCGGAGGCCGGCCTGGGGTTCGTGCAGCTGTCCCGCGGCCAGGCGCAGCACGCGGTGGCCCGCTTCGATCGAGCGCTCGCTCGCGCTCCCACCTACGTACCAGCGTTGCTCGGCCGCGGCGAGGCGTTGCTGCAGGCCGATCGCGTCGCCGAGGCGATCGAGAGTTTCGAAGCCGCGTTCGCGGCGGACCCGTCCCGGACCCCGCTGTTGAGACGGGTCGAAGCGCTGCGCTTCTCCGGGCTCAGGGAACAGGTTGTCGAGGCCCGCGCTGCAGTGACGGCCGGACGCGACGACGAGGCCAGGGCCGCCTACGAACGGTTGATCGGCGAGTCGCCTGAAAGCGGGTTCCTCCATATCGAACTGGCCGAGGTGGAACAGCGGCAGCAGAACACCGGCGCGGCGCTACGGCACCTCGAGCAGGCGGTGCTGCTGAATCCCAACGCCGTGGCCGCCTGGATGATGATGGCGGACATCTATCGGAGTGAGGGCGACCTCGATCGCGCAGCACAGGCGTTGCTGCGCGCCGATGCCATCGAGCCGAGTGACGAGATTACGCGTGCGCTCGCGGACCTGGAGACGGGCAGGGAGTCTGGACCGCGAGAGGCGTATCGTACGGCGGAAATTCTGGAGATCGCAGCCGCCGCGGCGCTGACGCGCGGGCAACTGGCGGCGTTGGTCGGCATGCAGTTCGTTGCGCTTCTGGAAGCGGCGGGAGGCGGCGGGACCACCATCATCACGGACGCCCGGAACGACCCGGGATACGACTGGGTCATCGCGGTCGCGCGGGCCGGGGTCATGGAGGCGGACGCCAACTATCGTTTCCAGCCGTCGCGTGCCGTGACCCGCGCTGAACTTGCCGACGTGATCGCCCGGGTACGTCGCCTGGCGGATGGCGGTGCAACCTCCGCCGCGTCGAGACGACCGATCTTTTCCGATCTGCCGTCGAGCCACCTCAGCTACCCGGTCGCCTCGGAGGCCGTCGCGGCAGGAGTGCTGGCGCCGCTCGAACACAATACCTTTCAGCCAAGCCGGTTGGTGACAGGTGAGGAGGCCGTGGCAGCCATCGAGCGTCTCGGCAGGCTGATTGGAAATGATCGGTAACGCGATGTCGGCGCTGACGGTCGCCAATCAGCTCACGCTGCTCCGGATGCTGCTCATTCCGGCGCTCATCATCCTCGTGGTATCCGGGCTGAATGGGTGGGCGGTCATTGTCTTCGTGCTGGCGGGCGTGACCGATGCCCTCGACGGGTTGTTGGCACGCTGGTGGGGGCAGCCGACGACACTTGGCGCTTTTCTCGATCCGATGGCCGACAAGCTGCTGCTGATTTCGATGTTCGTGGTGCTCACGATGTCGAGTCTCGACCTCCCCAACCGCTTGCCGATCTGGTTGACCGTGCTCGTAATCAGCCGCGACGTCATCATCGTCGTCACGGTGGCGATCGCCAACCTGTCGCTCGGACGCATCTCGTTTCCTCCGACGAATCTGGGCAAGGCGGCGACCCTGGTCTACATCCTGACCGTGGCGGTGACGTTGTACTTCAACTGGCTGGGACACCCGTCGATCGTCGTCGACATCGCGATATACGCTGCGCTCGGTGTCACGCTGGCGTCGGGCCTGCACTACATCGTGCATGTCACCCAGGTCCTGAGCAACGTCTCCTGACCCGGAGTCACCGTCCGACCGGTGACGACGGCATCTCGGCGAGCGTTCGGCGCACATAGGCAATCGTGCGTCTCAGGCCGTCGGTCAGCGAGACCCGCGGTTCCCAGTCGAGCCGCGCCCGGGCCCTGGAGATGTCCGGCTGGCGTATCTTCGGGTCGTCGACAGGCAGCGCGCGATGCACGATCCGGCTGGTGGCGCCCGTCAGCGCGATGATCTCGCGGGCGAGGTCGCCCACGGTCATTTCGTGGGGATTGCCGATATTGACCGGATCGGTGCCCTCCGAGTGCATCAGGCGCAGGATGCCGTCCACCAGATCGCTGACATAGCAGAAACTGCGGGTCTGCGTGCCATCTCCGTATACCGTCAGGTCTTCGTTCCGCAGCGCCTGGACAATGAAGTTCGGAATCGCCCGGCCGTCGCGAATGCGCATCCTGGGACCGTAGGTATTGAAGATCCGCACGATCCGGGTGTCCAGGCCGTGATACCGGTGGTAGGCGGTCGTCATCGCCTCCGCGAAGCGCTTGGCTTCGTCATAGACGCCCCGTGGACCAACCGGGTTCACGTTCCCCCAGTAGTCTTCCGTCTGGGGGTGCACGGCCGGGTCGCCGTACACTTCCGACGTGGATGCGAGCACGAACGTGGCGCGTTTCGCCTTGGCCAGACCGAGCGCGTTGTGGGTGCCGAGCGCGCCAACCTTGAGTGTGGGAATGGGTAGCTCGAGATAGTCGATCGGACTGGCCGGACTCGCCCAGTGCAGGACGAAATCAACCGGCCCATCGACATGGATGTAGTTCGTGACGTCGTGCTTGATGAACAGAAAGTCCCGATTCGCCAGGTGTGCGATGTTGGCCATGGCGCCGGTACGCAGATTGTCGAGGCCGACCACGGTGTGCCCCCGTGCGAGCAGGCTCTCCGCAAGATGCGAACCGATGAACCCGGCCGCGCCGGTGATGACGGTACGCGCACTCATCGTCGTGGACACGCTTCGGAGTCAGTAGGCGTGGCGGTGGAAGAACCCGCGCAGGACCGTCAGCCAGAGGATTTTGAAATCGAGGCTGACGGACCAGTTTTCGATGTAGTACAGGTCGTACTCGATGCGTTTTTCGATCGAGGTGTCGCCCCGCCATCCGTGCACCTGAGCCCAGCCGGTCATGCCTGACTTGACCTTGTGTCGAAGCATGTACTGGGGCACGTGCTGCTTGAACTGATCCACGAAGAACGGGCGCTCCGGACGGGGGCCGACGAGCGACATGTCGCCGCGCAGGACATTCCAGAGTTGGGGCAACTCGTCGAGGCTGAACCGTCGCAGCACCCGGCCCACCGGAGTGCGCCGGGGGTCATCCTTGCGGGTCCAGACCGGCCCGGTGTCTCGTTCGGCGTCGGCCAGCATCGAGCGGAACTTGTACACGCTGAACGCGCGTCCATCGAGACCCATCCGATCCTGACGGTAGAACACCGGCCCGGGCGTGGTTCCCTTGATCAGAAGGGCGATAATCGCGAACGGCCCGCTCAGGCCGAACAGCGCGACCGAGGCGATCGCCACGTCGAGGACTCGCTTGACGACGCCGTTGAGCCCCTGCAGGGGCACATCGTTGATATTGATGATGGGGACGCCGTCCAGGTCTTCGAGACGCGCACGCAACGCGATGACCTGCAGCAGATCGGGAACGACCTTGACGTCGACGAACTCCCGATTGGAAATATCGATGAGGTCGATCATCTTGACGTGCTCGTTGAGCGGCAACGCGACGTACAGTTGATCAACCCGTTCCCGCCGAATGATGTCGCCCGCCTCGGCGAGCGTGCCGAGCAACGGGAGCCCGCGATAGCCGAGATGATCGCCGCCGGCCCAGTCGTCAACGAAACCGACGATCTGGAAGCCGAGCCCGCCGAGTTGGAGCATCTTGTCGACGATGTGCCGGGCCACGTCGCCGGTGCCGGCGATCAGGATCCGTTTCAGTCCGACGCCATTGCGCCACCGGCGTTCACGCGCGCCGCGAATCACGGCACGGGAGGCGTAACACGAAACGACGCAGAGAATCAGGAACAGCGCCCAGACCAGGCGCGACACTTCATAGGCGCCCTGCTCCTTGAGCGCCGGGGACACGTAGTAGGCCTGGAAGTAGAGCGTTCCCGCCAACCCGAGGACGACCGCCATGAGGGCGCCGACGAGCACGGCGAAGAAGTCGTCCACCCGCGAGCGCACCCGTCCGATTCGATAGGCACCCTGTACCCAGAGACCGAACGGGACCAGCATGCCGGCGAACGGCGCGAGCTGCAGGTAGTAGATCAGCTCTGGCTTGCCCTTGGGAATCGCGATGAGCTCCGTCTCGAAGCGCAGCAGATAGGCGACGACGAACATGCCGACGCCGATTGCGGCGTCGATGATTCCCTGGGCCAGCATGACGTCGCGCCCGCGTGGATTCATGACGCGACGTGCTCCGTGGAGTCGGACATCAGTTCATCGACCTGCCGTCCGAGTTCGGCGTGAAACCGCTCCCGGGAGAAGCGCAGCGAGTGCTGGCGAATGGCGGCGGTATCGAGGGTTGCCCGGACGATCCGGTCGATCGCGCCGGCGAAGGCGTGAGCCGTCGCTTCGGGCACGAGCGCGCCCGTGACGCCGTCGACCACCGTCTCGCAGGCACCCCCCTGCCCGAACGCGACCACCGGCCGGCCGCAAGCCTGAGCCTCGACCGGTGCAATGCCGAAATCCTCCGTGCCCGGGAGCAGTGCGACCGCGGCGTCCTGATACTGGCGCCGGACCGCTTCGTCGGACAGCGCTCCGAGAAACGCGACGCCGGTACCGGCGTCGCGCCGCAGGCGCGCGCCGTCCGGGCCGGTTCCGACGATGCGCAGCGGAACGCCGGCCAGATCGCACGCACGTATCGCCAGATCGACGCGCTTGTAGGGCACGAGCGCTGACACGAGCAGGGCATGCCGGCCGGGAGGATGTCCGCTGGGGTGGAAGAATGCGGTGTCGACGGGTGGATACACCACGGTGGCAGCACGATTATAGTATCGGCGTATTCTGTCCGCAACATACTGAGAATTCGCGACATAGCGGTCGACCCTGGTGGCCGTGGACGCATCCCACCGGGCCATGGCGCTCAACGCCCAGCGGAACACGGGACTGGCCGCCGCGCCGACCCGCGCTGGACCGAAATAGGCGTCGAACTGGTCCCACGCGTAGCGCATTGGCGTATGACAGTAGCTGAGATGACGTGCCCGCCCGGTCGGCACCACGGACTTGACGGCGCAATGGCTCGAGCTGATGACCAGATCGAACCCGTCGAGATCGAACTGTTCGACCGCGCCCGGAAACAGTGGCAGCAGCGGGCGGTAGTAGCGGGCCGCAAGCGGCAGGTGCTGAATGCAGGACGTATGCAGCGGTCCCGACTCGATCGTACCGGAGACCGAGCCCGGCGCGTGCAGCAGCGTGAATCGATCGGCCTCGGGAAAGAGCTCGCACATCGCTTCGAACGTGCGTTCGCCGCCCCGCATGCCGGTGAGCCAGTCATGGACCAGTGCGACGCGCCGCGGGGAACTCGACCCGCGCGCATCGCCGGCGGCGTAACGTGGGGGCGTCGCGGTCATCAGGAGGCGCCTACCTCCCGGTAGATGTCCAGCACCCGCTTGACTGACGTTTCCCAGGAAAAACTGGCCGCGCGGACCCGTCCATCTCGAATCAGGCGTGTCCGCGTGGGTGCGTCGAACAGGATCTGCCGCATGCCGGCGGCAATCGACTCCGGATCATGCGGATCGACGAGCAGGGCCGCATCGTCGACGACCTCGGGCAGCGATGACGTGTTCGACGTGAGCACCGGCGTACCGCTGGCCATCGCCTCGAGCGGCGGCAGACCGAACCCTTCGTAGAGCGAGGGAAACACGAACGCGTCGGCCAGGTGATAGAGACTGGCCAGCGTCTCCGTGCTCAGGAATCCCAAGAAACGTACGTGCTTGTGAAGATTGTAGCGGTGCACCGCACGACGTAGCGTGGCGTACCGCGAGATTTCGCTGCCGGTGATCAGCAGCGTGATGTCGCCCGCGCCCTGCCGGCGGAGGCGCGCAAACGCGTCGATCAGGCGTTCGAGGTTCTTGTGGGGTTTGACGTTGCCCGAGTAGAGCAGGAACCTGCCATGCAACTGATAGCGCTCGCGCGCGCGGTCCATCCGCTCGGCGCTCGGGGGCTCGTTGAACCGGTCGTCGATCGCGTTGTAGATGACGCTGATCTTCTCCGCGGGCATCGGGCAGTAGCGCAGGATGTCCCGCTTCGACGCTTCCGAGACCGTGAGCACCCGCGCCGAGCGATTCGCGGCCACCCGGAATGCCGTGCGGGCATAGAGATGCGCCAGCCGCCCGGGCAGGTATTGCGGAAACATCAGATGGATGCAGTCGTGAATCGTCACAATCGAGCGGCAGGGGGTGAGAGCCGGCAACACGTAGTGGGGCGCATGAAACAGATCGGCCTTTGCGCGCGCCACGCGTAAGGGAACCGTCAACTGCTCGGCAATGGAGTAGTGCGCGGATCGGTCCGGCAACGTTCGAAAATTCGGACCGAGCGCTTCGAGCCGCTCGCAGTCGGCGCGCCGGCACACCAGGACATACTCGCTCTCCCGGTCGAGCCGGGCGAGCCAGTTCAGGAGATTGCGTACGTAGGTGCCGACGCCGAAATCATGCAGTTTTCGGACGTCAATGGCGATGCGCATCTGGTATCTCGCCAACCGGGCACCGGTGCAGGTGACCGCACTCGGGACGCCGGCGCCGTGGCCGACCGCCTACCATCCTAGCAGCCCGCGGTCTCTGTCCCGCGGTCTTGGCCTGGCGCAACCGGCCGGTCACCCCTCCGGGGGCAGGAGTCCGCGCATCCCGAGATAGAGCCGGAGGACCGGATACCAGGCGGGATGATGTTTGCGGTAAAAGGCCAGGTGACTGCGACGGTAGGCCGCTGCCGTGGCGTCCGGATGACGCCGGCCCGACCGGCCCCGATGATGGACCACCTCGACGTCGGGCGTAAACAGGACCTTCCGCCCCCTGGCTCTGACCGCCGAGCAGAAATCGACATCCTCGGTGTAGAGGAAGAACCGCTCATCGAACAGTCCAACCGCCTCGGCGTCCGCCCGCCATACGAGCAGGCACGCCCCGCTGACCCAGTCCACCACACGTTCGCGCCGGGCGCGCCATGCCGCGAGCGCGGCCAGGACCGGAGTGCGGCGGGCATGCCCGCGAACCAGACATTTCTGGCACAACTCGCCGAACGGCGACAGCATCGGGCCGAATGAAATCTCGAGTCTCCCGGCGGGGTCCGCCAGGCGCGGGCCGACGACGGCGACCTCGCCCCTTGCCGACAGCACGTCGACCAGGTGATCGATTGCACCAGCCGGTGGCAGCGTGTCGCTGTTGAGCAGTAGCACGAGCCGGCTCTCGGTGGCCCTGATGCCGATGTTCGTCGCCCGCGCGAATCCGAGATTTTCGCCGGTGTCGATCACTGTCACCGCGGGCCAACCTGCCCGGACGGCCGCGGTCGAACCGTCGGAGGAGGCATTGTCAACGACCACGATCTCGTGAGCCACGCCAGGCGGGGCGTGATGAAGCTGGGCCAGACAGGCCTCCAGGTCGCCGCGTGCGTTGTAACTCACGATGACGATCGCGAGGTCGGTCACAGGCGCCGCCCCACGCGTTCGAGTAGGGCCAGGGTCTCGGCCGCGGCCCGGGACCAGGTGAAACGGGACAACCGTGCCTCGGCCGCGGCGATCGTCGCGCGCCTCGCCGGTCCATCCTGCAGCAATGCGCTGATCGCCGCGGCGATCGCCGGCACATCGGTCACGCCCACCCGCACGGCCGCATCGCGGTACAGCTCGCGCGCGACCGGGGTGTCTCCAACGACGGGGGGCACGCCGGCCGCCATCGCCTCCAGCGGCGAAAAACCGAACCCCTCGTACTCCGAGAGGAACGCAAAGACCGTCGCCTGCCCGTAGAGAACCGCCAGTTCATGCTCATCCACGTACCGGCGTACCGACACCCGGCCGGCGATACCGGCGGCGGCGGCGAGTCGATCGGGGTCTTCAAACGGATGGCTGCGGTTGTCCCCGACCAGCACGAGTCGGGCGCCGGGACAGGTCCGCGTCACGTGGGCGAACGCGCGCATCAACTCGGGCACGTGCCGGCGATTGAAGATGGACCCGACATACAGGACGATCGGTTCGCGTGCCAGACCCGGGGCCGGAATCGGACGGTGAATGCCGTGCCAGATGACCGAGACCCGTTCGCGCGGGATCTGCAGGTGGCGGACAATTTCGTCGCGGGTGAAACCGGAGGTGGCGATGATGTGTGCGGCGCGGCGCGCGCTCTGGCGGGTCAGCCAACGCCGGCGCAGTCCTTCGCGCCAGGTGAACCACTCAGGATGGGTCTCGAAGCTGATGTCGTGAATGGTTGCGACGATGGGCGCGCCGCTTCGGAACGGGACGGTGTAGGCCGGTGCGAACAGCACGTCGGGCGGCGAGGCGTTGATGGCCGCCGCCAGTCTCGTCTGCTCCCAGAGCGCGCCGCCGTCCCCGGGGACCGCGTGATAACTGAAGCGATCGGAGGCCGCGGCATCGAACGGCGCGCCCAGCACCGCGGGCGTGTCGCCCGCCTGCTGCGCGTAGAGCCTGAACTCGTGCGGGGGGGAGGGGTCGACCCGCAACCACTCGGCGCACAGTTCGGCCAGGTAGCGGCCGACACCGGTACGCTGCCCCAGCAGTTCCCGCGCGTCAATGCTGATCCGCATCTGTGGATGATCCCGATCGCGCGTCAGTGGGCGACCGCGACGCAGGCGGCGCCAGCAGCGGACCTGGTGCAGCGACCACGTCGAATCGGCTGGACGGCGTCGTTTCTCGATTGAATATACCCAATCTGCTTCCTCGTCATGCCCTGCAGGCTTGGCGCCGTGCCGCGCCGGGCGCCCCGTGGGGAGGTTCGGCGGGCAGACGGCAGACGGGGCGGTCTCCGATCCAGACCCCGAGAAATCGTGCAACTCCTTATACATCAATACCTTGACAGCATCGTTTGCGCGGTGCTACGGTTAGAGGTTTTTTTGGCCCGGCGGAAGGCGGCGCTACCGGCCATGCGCGGCCGGGTGATACGCACGCGACGACGCCAATGAAGATTGCGGTGGTTGGCACCGGGTACGTCGGCCTCGTCGTGGGGGCCTGTTTTGCGGAGACCGGCAACGAGGTCGTCTGTATCGACATCGACGAGCGCAAGATCCGGTCGCTGCAACGCGGCCGGATTCCCATCTACGAGCCGGGACTCGACGAGTTGGTGCGCCGCAACCGGCGGGAGAAGCGTTTGCGGTTCAGCACCTCGCTGTCTCCCGCGGCGCGCGAGGCGGATGTCATCTTCATTGCCGTCGGGACACCTCCGGACGAGGACGGCCTCGCGGATGTCGAGTCCGTGCTGGCGGTCGCGCGCGCCGTCGCGCAGGCCATCGACGGCGACACGGTGATCGTGTTGAAGAGTACGGTGCCGGTGGGCACCGCGGAGCGGGTGGCTGAGCTGCTCGCGTCGCAGACGGCTCACCGCTGCAGCGTCGTGAGTAATCCGGAGTTCCTCAAGCAGGGCACCGCGGTGGAAGACTTCCTGAAGCCGGACCGGGTCGTCGTCGGCACGCGGCCGGACGACCGGGCGGCAGACATGATGCGCGCCCTGTACGCCCCATTCACACGAACTGGCGCCCCCGTCATCGTCATGGACTGCAGGAGCGCCGAGCTCAGCAAATATGCGGCGAACGCGATGCTGGCGACTCGCGTGTCCTTCATGAACGAAGTGGCGAATGTCTGTGAGCGCGTGGGGGCGAACGTCGACGACATCCGGCGGGTCGTGGCGTCTGACAGTCGCATCGGACCGTCGTTCCTGTTTGCGGGGATCGGCTACGGCGGAAGCTGTTTCCCGAAGGATGTCAAGGCCCTGATCCGGTCGTCGCGGGACGCCAGGTACCAGTTCCGCATTCTCGAAGCGGTCGAGTCGGTGAACGCCACCCAGAAGCGCAGGCTCTTCGAGAAGATGCAGCAGGTGCTCGGCCCGCTCGAGGGCAAGCGGATCGCGGTCTGGGGCCTGGCGTTCAAGCCCCGCACCGACGACATGCGCGAGGCGCCGTCGATCGTGCTGATCGAGGCGCTGCTCGACGCCGGCGCGCACGTCACGGCCTACGACTCGCAGGCGCATGCGACCGCGCGGGCCATCTTCGGCACGCGCGTTACGCTGGCCGCCCGCAGCTACGACGCGGTGGAGGGTGCCGACGCGCTCGCCATCGTGACGGAATGGAACGAATTCCGTGAACCCGATTTTTCACGTATTCGCGACCTGATGCGTGCCCCGGTCATCTTCGACGGACGCAACCTGTTCGATCGCGAGCAGATGACCCGCCTCGGGTTCACCTACCACTCGATCGGACGATGATGTGAGTTCCGTGCTCGTCACGGGTGGAGCCGGGTATATCGGCAGTCACATCGTGAGGGCGTTGCGCGCCGCGGGGCGCAACGCCGTCGTACTCGACAACCTGATCGCCGGTCATCGCGCGGCGGTGGAGGGCGCTCCGCTGATCGAAGCGGATGTCAGGGAGACCGCTCTGGTGCGCGCGGCGCTCCGCGACCACGAGGTCACGGCAGTGATCCACTGCGCGGGGCTGCTGTCGGTGGGCGAGTCGATGCTAGACCCGTCGCGGTACTACGACTGCAACGTCCGCGGGTCGCTGTCGCTGCTCGACGCGATGATGGCCGAAGGCATCCAGCGTCTGGTGTTCTCGTCGACCTGCGCGGTCTACGGGGAACCGGTCAGCACCCCGATCGACGAAGCGCATCCCACCAACCCGATCAATCCCTACGGCGAAACGAAGCTGGCGGTCGAGCGCGCCCTGCGGCACTACGGGCGCGCGCATGGACTGCGTTCCATCGCCTTGCGATACTTCAATGCTGCCGGGGCCGATGCAAAGGGCGATCTCGGCGAGGCCCACGCCCCGGAATTGCACCTGATCCCGCGTGCGATCGCCGCGGCGCGGGACGCGAATCCACTCCAGGTCTTCGGCGACGACTATTCGACGAGCGACGGTACCTGCGAGCGGGACTACATACACGTCTCGGACCTGGCGGACGCGCATGTGCGCGCCCTCGACGCCCTGGACGACGAAGTGACGGCGCGGGTCTACAATCTGGGAACAGGCCGCCCGCATTCGGTGCGCGAGGTGATTCAGGCCGTGGAGCGGATCTCGGGGCAGTCGGTCGGTACGACCGTGGTCTCCAGACGGCCGGGCGATCCGGCGGTACTGTATGCGTTGGCGGAACGGATCGCGACGGATCTGGGGTGGCGACCGGCCTTCACCAGTCTGGATGACGTCGTGGCGACGGCCTGGCGCTGGCACACGACCCATCCGAGAGGATTCGAGAACAGCCAGGAACCGTCGGAACGCGGTTGAGAGTGGAGCACGTGTGAACCCGCTGCGCAGACTCCTTCGCTACGCCATTCCGCACAAGCGGCGGGTGCTGGCGGCCCTGCCGTCCATGGTGCTCTATGCGCTGGCGTCTGGCGGGCTGGCGTTCATCATTCAACCGATCTTCGACGAGGTGTTGCCGCAAGGGAACCAGGTTGGCCTGATCTGCAGCGCCATCATCGCGTTGTATATCGTGAAGGGCGCGGGCGCCTACTTCTCGGTGTATCTCATGGCGGACGCCGGGCAACGCGTGGTCCACGATCTGCGCACCGATCTGTTCGCCCACGTGTTGCGACAGTCCAATACCTTCTTCGGCGACCGAGCGACCGGACGTCTGCTGTCACGGCTGACCAGCGATGTTGCCCGCGTGCAGCAGGTCGTGTCCGAAACCTGCGGTGACCTCCTGCGGGAATCGCTGGCGGTGGTAGCGTTCGCCGCGCTGTTGCTGTATCGCGACCCACGCCTGGCGCTTGTCTGCCTGACCGGCGCCCCGCTGGTGATCTACCCGCTGGCGCTCCTCGGGCGGCGACTCCGGCGGACCACCAGACGCAGCCAGGAACAGATCGAGCAACTGTCCCATCTGGCGGTCGAAGCGTTCACGGGACACCGCATCGTCAAGGCGTTTCAGGCCGAAGACTACGAGAATCGGAAATTCGAACAGGCGTCCGGCCGTTTGTACCGCACGAACATGAAGGTGACGAGCACTTTGTCGGCCCTGCCGCCATTGATGGAGTTGCTGGGCGGTTTCGGCGTGGCTGGCGTGCTGTGGTACGGCAGCCGCGAGATTGCGGCGAACGACCTCACCGCCGGGGAGTTCGTGTCGTTCCTGACGGCGCTGCTGTTGATGTATGGGCCGATGAAGAAGCTGAGCCGGGTGAACGCGAACATACAGCAGGCGATTGCCGCCGCCGAGCGCATCTTCGAGACGCTCGACACCCATACCGAAACACCCGATCGCACCGGCGCCATCGCGCTGCCCACGCTGAACACGGCCATCGAGTTCCGTGACGTGGCCTTCAAGTATCACGACGAGGCGGAATCGGTCTTGCGCGGCGTGTCCTTCACCGTACCCGTGGGGCAGGTGGTGGCCGTAGTCGGCTTGAGCGGCGCGGGCAAGACGACCCTGGTCAATCTGGTGCCGCGGTTCTACGACGTCACCGGAGGTTCCATTCTGGTAGACGGAGTCGACGTGCGGGACGTGACGCTGCACTCGCTGCGCGGCGCCATCGGCATGGTCACGCAGGACACGATTCTGTTCGACGCTTCGGTTGCCGACAACATCGCCTACGCGGCGCCGGGGGCCAGTCGGGTGCAGATCGAGGCGGTGGCGCGTGCCGCCCATGCGCACGAGTTCATCGTCAAGTTGCCCAATGGCTATGGCACGATGATTGGCGAGCGTGGACAACTGCTGTCCGGCGGACAACGCCAGCGACTGACGATCGCCAGGGCGCTGCTGAAGAACCCGCCAATCCTGATTCTCGACGAGGCGACCTCGGCACTCGACGCCGAATCGGAACTGCTGGTGCAGGATGCCCTGGAGAAGTTGTTGCTGAACCGGACTGCGTTCGTCATTGCGCACCGGTTGTCGACGATCCGCCGCGCCGATCTGATCATCGTGCTGGAAGAGGGGCAGGTGCGGGAGAGCGGCCGGCACGCCGAGTTGCTGTCCAGATCAGATAGCGTGTACTCGAAGCTGTACGCGACTCAGATCTTCCACGCCGAGTTCGATGGTCCGGACGCCACCGGTCGCAGCGGAGCGCAGCAGACGCCGGTCGCGCGGTCGGAGGGCGCTCGGGGATCAACCGTGGACGTGCGCTCATGATCAAGTCGATGACCGGGTTCTCGGCCGTGAACCGCGAGCATGCGCTGGCGGCCATCGCGGTGACCGTGCGCAGCGTCAACCATCGGTATCTTGACGTGCAGATCAGAGTGCCGCCATTGCTCGCGGAGCAGGAGAACGATCTGCGGGCCGCAGTGAAACGGTGGGTGGCCCGCGGGCGGGTCGAACTGTCTGTCACCATACGGGCGATACGCCCGCCGGAGGTGGCCGTGACGATGAACGAGTCGCTGGTCGAGGCGCTGTCCAGCGCGGTGGCTCGGGTGGAGGAACGGGGGCTGTCGACGGGAGGACTCTCGTCGAGCGACATCCTGCGATTTCCACAGGCGGTCGTCGTGCTGGAGCGCGAGACCGATACGGAAACCCGTGGCGCGATCCGGGACGCGGTGGCAGGCGCCGTCGACGATGCGCTGCACGGACTTGACGTCATGCGGGTGCGTGAGGGGACCTATCTGCGCACCGATCTCGACGGCCGACTCGCAGAGGTGTCGGCGCTGGTGGACAAGCTTGCAGCCGCCGCGGACGCCGGTGTGACGGGGCTCATCGCACGGCTGACCGCCCGTGTCGCTGAACTCAGGGAGCATACGCAAGCCGACGAGTCCGTCGTGGCGCAGGAACTGGTGCGGGTCGCCGGCAGATCCGATGTCAGCGAAGAGCTGGCCCGGCTGCGCGGACATGTAGCCCACTGGGCGGTACTCGCGGACGCCCCCGAGCCGTGCGGCCGCAAGCTCGACTTTCTGCTGCAGGAAATGAATCGCGAGATCAACACGCTGGGAGCGAAAATCGAGGGCCCGGACGTCAGCGAGTCGATCGTCGCGGCTAAAGCGGAACTCGAGAAACTTCGGGAGCAGGCCCAGAACGTGGAATGACGAGAACGGAAACACGGATGCAACACGTGCCGCGGAGAGGCTGTTTGTTCGTGGTGTCGGCCCCCTCGGGCACCGGCAAGACGACCCTCGTCCAGGCGCTGGTGGCGCGGGTGGCCGGACTGGAGATGTCGCGGTCCTACACCTCCCGTCCTCCGCGTGCGGATGAACGGGACGGGGTCGACTACCACTTCGTGAGCCGTAGACGCTTCGAAGCGATGCGCGCGCAAGGCGAGTTCTTCGAGTGGGCGGAGGTGTTCGGTCACCTCTACGGTACGGGCGCGGCAAAGACGCGTCAGCGGCTCGACGCGGGTGTGGATCTGGTGCTGGTCATTGACGTGCAAGGGGCCGGGCAGGTGCGCGCGCTGGACATCGGCGCGGTCGGCATCTTCGTATTGCCGCCGTCTCCGAATATTCTGGAGAAACGGCTGCGGCGGCGCGGCGCGGACCAGTCGAGCGAGGAGGAGTTCCTGCGGCGCCTGACGGTGGCGCGGCGAGAGGTGGATCGGATGGCGGAATACGATTATGTGGTCGTGAACAACGTGCTGGAAGAGTGCGTCGAGGAGCTCCGCTGCATCGTCATCGCACACCGCGCGTCGTGGCGGGTCGCCGGACCGGCGAGCGAGGCCATCGCGCGCGCGTTTCGCGAGGAGACCCCGCAGGCCGGGTGACGGATGGGATTGATTGCGCTCGGCGTCAGCGGCGGCATCGGCGCCTACAAGGCGATCGAGATTGCGCGTGGACTGCAGGAGGGGGGCCACGACGTCGTCGCGATCATGACCCCGGCGGCGCGCAAATTCGTCGGACGCGTGACGTTCGAATCGATTACGAGGCGCCGCGTCATCACGGACCAGTTTGCACCGGGCGCCAACGCCGACATCGAACATATCGCGCTCGCGACCGAAATCGACGCCCTGCTTGTCGCGCCGGCGACGGCGAACGTCATCGCCAAACTGGCGCTTGGCATCGCGGACGACTTTCTGACGACGCTGTATCTGGCGACTCGTGCTCCGGTCGTGGTCGCCCCCGCCATGAACACGAACATGTTTGCGCACGAGACGGTGGTCGCGAATCTCTCCACCCTGCGGGGCAGGGGCGTGGAAGTGGTCGGGCCGGGCGAGGGCTATCTGGCCTGCGGGTGGATCGGCAAGGGGCGGCTCGCCGAGCCGGCCGACGTCGTAATGGCAACCCTGGCGCTGCTGCGACCGGCCGCGGACTTGACGGGGCGCCGCGTACTCGTCACGGCGGGACCCACGTACGAAGACCTCGACCCGGTGCGGTACCTCGGCAATCGATCGAGCGGGCGGATGGGGCTCGCGATAGCCGCCGAGGCGTTGCGACGGGGCGCCCGCGTCCAGCTTGTGTTGGGACCCACGGCACTTGAACCTCCTGCAGAAGCCGACGTGAGACGCGTGCGCAGCGCATCCGACATGAGGACCGCGGTCATGGACCTGGCCCCTGCGGTAGATGCGGTCGTGATGGCCGCGGCCGTGGCCGACTACACGCTGGCGGGACCCGCGCGCGATCAGAAGATCGCGAAGGACGATGCACCTCTGACGCTGACCCTGACCCGCACCGCGGACATCCTCGCCGAACTGGGACAATGGCGGGCGGGGCGGTCACGGCCGGTGCTGGTCGGATTCGCCGCCGAGACGGACGATCTGGTCAATCGCGCGGTCGCCAAGCTCGCACGGAAACGGGTCGATTTCCTTGTGGCGAATGACGTGTCCCGGACCGATGCCGGGTTCGAGGTCGATACCAACGCGGCGGTCCTGGTGGATGCGCACTCCACCACCGACCTGCCGCTGCAGTCCAAGCGGGACATGGCGCGGGTGATCGTCGACCAGCTTGCGGCCCGGCTCGGAGACGCCGCGACGGTGGCCCCGGCGGTGATTGATGACCCGGCGTGACGACCTGCTGGCGCATCTCGAGTTCTTCGCCGAGCTCGGAGTGCAGGGGGGCAGCCGCGACCCGGCCTGGGCGCGCCGCGGCGAAGGGACGCCCGCCCGGGATCCACGCAGCGACACCGCTCTGGCCGGGTCCGACGCGTCCGGTGCCGAGAGTCTGACGCAGATTCGCGAAGATCTGGGCGACTGCACGCGGTGCAAGTTGCATGCAGGGCGCACCACCCTCGTGTTCGGGGTCGGTCACCCCGACGCCGACCTGATGTTCGTGGGCGAGGCGCCGGGGCGGGATGAGGACCGTCAGGGCGAACCGTTCGTGGGACGGGCCGGACAGTTGTTGACCCGTATCATCGCCTCGATCGGCTTGACCCGCGAGGAGGTCTATATCGCCAACGTGATCAAGTGCCGGCCACCCAACAATCGGAACCCCGAGGTGGATGAGGTGCAGACCTGCGAACCGTTTCTGTTTCGTCAAATCGACACGATTCGCCCGCGGGTGGTGGTGGCGCTCGGCGCATTCGCGGTGCGCACCCTGCTGCGGAGCGACCAGGCGATTTCCCGTCTGCGCGGCCAGGTCCACGACTACCGCGGCGCCAAACTGGTGCCGACATTTCACCCTGCCTTCCTCCTCCGCAGTCCGGACCGCAAACGTGATGTCTGGGAGGACATGAAGAAGGTCCGGGCGCTGCTGGCCGAGTGACGCGCCGCGCGTCGCGGTGTCCGCCAACCCGCCGGTTTGTCCGAATACCGACCTGATGCCTCGTATCGTATCCGTCGCCGTGCCGGTGCCGGGGCTCGGATGCCTCAGCTACCTGGTGCCCGATCCCCTGCCGCTGCCGGACAGCGGCGTTCGAGTGCTGGTGCCGCTGGGCGCACGGGTGATGACGGGCTGCGTGGTCGCGCAGCAGACGGACACGGCGCCCGCTGAGCCCGATGCGCTGAAACCGCTCATCGATGTGCTCGACGCGGAACCGCTACTGCCGGCTGACGTCGTGCGCCTCGCCCTGTGGGTGGCCGAGTACTACGCCTGCGGACCGGGCGAGGCGATTGCGGCAGCCATGCCGCCGAAAGCCTGGGTCGTCAGCGAGCGGCAGGTGCGAATTACCAGCGCCGGCAGCGCGGTCGCGGCGGCTGCCCTCAGCGAGACCCGGCGCCGGGTGATCGAACAGATTGCCGATGGAGAGCCGCATCCGGTGGCGCGGCTGCAGCGCGAGCTGGGAACTCGCGGCGGACGGCCGCGCGCCGGACTGCACGCCGTACTTGCGGCGCTGGCGCGCGACGGACTGGTGTCGTTGAGTCAGCCGTTGAAGGGGCGCGGCGACGCGTTCAAGTCGATGCAGGTGGCCCGGCCAACGCCCCACGGCATCGAGTTGTTGGAGCGGGGCACGCGGCTCGGGCCGCGCCAGCGGGCAGCCCTGGAACTGCTCAGAGAGGCGCCGGCCGGGCTGACCCTTTCCGATCTGGCGGGCCGGCAGGTCTCGCGGGACACGGTCGCGCGTCTGGCCGCGCGGGGGGCGGTCGTGGTGGCCCGGGTGGTCGTCGAGCGCGATCCATGGCCGGCACACGCTTTGGAACCGATGATTGGGGAGACCTCGGAGGGGCCGACCCTGACCCGCGAGCAGCGGGACGCTGTCGAGACGCTGTCGCCGGCCGCCGGGTCAGGCGATTTCTCGGTCACGCTCCTGCATGGCGTCACCGGTAGCGGCAAGACCGAGGTGTACCGGCGGCTGGCGCGGGAAGCCGTCGCCCGCCGCCGCCAGGTGCTGGTCCTCGTGCCGGAGATCGGGTTGACCCCCGCGGTCGCGTCCAGCTTTCGTCAGACCTTCGGCAACCGTGTCGCCCTCCAGCATAGCGGGCTGTCGGCCGGCGCGCGTCACGATCAATGGCATCGCATTCGCCGCGGCGCGGTGGACGTGGTCGTCGGGACGCGTTCGGCGGTCTTCGCGCCGTTGCCGTCCGTCGGATTGATCGTCGTCGACGAAGAGCATGACGGATCCTACAAGCAGGAGGAATCCCCGCGGTACCACGGCCGCGACGTGGCGATCATGCGCGGTAAGCAGGCGGGGGCGCTTGTCGTGCTGGGCTCGGCGACACCCTCGCTCGAGACCTACCGGCACGCCGAGATGGGACGGTACGGACGGGTGACGCTCGCCGCACGCGTGCACAGTCGTCCGCTGCCGGTGGTGCGGGTCGTGGACATGCGGGAGGAATTCGCGGCGCACGGCCCCGACGTGATTCTGAGCGATCTCCTGGCAACCGCACTCGAGGAACGCCTCGAACGGCGCGAGCAGGTGCTGATTCTGCTCAACCGGCGGGGCTTCGCGGCGGCGGTGTTCTGCCGCCAGTGCGGCCGCAGCCTGGAATGTCCCAACTGTTCCGTGTCGTTGACCTTTCATCGACGGGCGGATCGCGCCCGGTGTCACTACTGCGGCTACTCGAGAGCGCGTCCGGCGGCTTGCCCCGAGTGCGCGGGGACGTATCTGGAACAGGTCGGCTTCGGCACCGAGCGCGTCGAAGCGGAGCTCCGGGAACGCTGGCCCGAGGCCCGGGTCGCCCGACTGGACCGGGACACGGTGCGCCGAAAGGGCGCGGCGGCGCTGGTGCTGCAGCGGTTCGCCCGGGGCGCCGTCGATGTGCTCGTGGGCACGCAGATGGTGGCCAAGGGACACGATTTCCCGCGAGTCACGCTGGTGGGCGTGGTGTCGGCGGATGTGGGACTTGGTGTCGCCGACTTTCGAGCCGCCGAGCGGACGTTTCAACTCCTGACGCAGGTTGCGGGGCGGGCGGGCCGCGGTGATCGGCCGGGCGAGGCGATTGTGCAGACCCTGTATCCGGACCACTACAGTATCCGGTTCGCCTTCCATCAGGCGTATGAACCATTCTACCGGGAGGAGATGCGCTTCCGGGATTCAATGCGGTATCCGCCGTCGGTCGCTCTGGTGAGCGCCGTGGTGCGCGGATCCAGCCTCGCTCAGACGATGAAGGAGGCGGGGGAGCTGGCGACACGGGTGCGGTCCGGCCGGCGGCCGTTTACGGTGCTGGGGCCGGCGGCGGCCCCGCTTGGTCGGCTGCGCGGACAGTTCCGGGCGCAACTGTTCCTGAAGGGACCTCGCCGCCGCGAGATGCGGGAGGCGCTGCAGGCAGCACTCGACGAGCGGAGCGAGTTCAAGCGGCGGGTGGTCGTTGACGTGGATCCGCTGTGGATGCTCTAGCAGCCCGTGGTAAAAGCCCCACTGCATTCGATCCCCGCTGAATTCTGCGCTTCCCCGCTGAATTCTGCGGTTTCACGCTGCATCCCGCTGAGCGTCGTTGTTCCGGCTGACGAACAGGGCAACCAGAAGGGTTGCCCCTACAGGTATGCTCCCTCTTCTCGCCTTGCTCAGCGGGCGCATCGCCGATCTCGGTGCAACGCGGGGTTCTACCACGGGCTGCTAGCCCTGCCCGTGCCCCATAACTTTTCGCTGGACTTCATGAAGCCACTTCGCTACGGTGGCGAGCATGGAGATTCAGAATCAGGTTGGGCACAGCCTGCGGGGCAACCTCACCCGACTGCGCGATGTGCTGGACGGCGCGGTATCGCAGGGCATTGGCAGCCTCGGGCAGGTCGCCGATCGTGTCTGTGAAGCGTTCGATTTCCGAGATGGACGCGGCCGGTGGCAGCGCGCGAGCTGCTGCGCGGCGTTGGCCGACCTCGAGGCGGCAGGCCACGTCTCGCTGCCTCGGGGTCGGCCCTCTCGCGGCGGTGTGTGGCGCCCGCGTGTGCTCCCGCACCCGGTGGCGCCGGCGGCTGACGTGCCTGACACGGTCGGCGAGGTTCGGGACTTGGCGCTGGTGCGGGTGGAGACCGACGAGCAGCGCCGGGTCTGGAACACGCTGATGGTGCATGAGCACCCGCGCGGCGCCGGGCCCTTTGTGGGCCACCAACTGCGTTATCTGGTAGGCTCCGGGCATGGCTGGCTGGGCGGGGTCGGGTTCGCAGCAAGCGCGCGGCGTCTGCGGGCTCGCGACGCCTGGATCGGCTGGGACGACACGCGTCGGCGCGCCCACCTGCACCGGGTGCTGGGACTGTGCCGGTTGCTGGTGCGCCCCGGCATCTGCTGCCGCAACCTGGCCTCGCACGTCTTGGGCCGGGCCGCACGGGCGGTCGGCGACGACTTCGAGCGTCTCCACGGCTATCGCCCCTGGCTGCTGGAGACGTTCGTCGACGAGACCGCACACGCCGGGGCGAGCGTGCGCGCGGCCAACTGGGTTCGCGTGGGTGAGACCAGCGGGCGCGGGCGCCAGGACCGCACGCACGCGGCGCCGGAAACGCGCAAGGCAGTGTATATGTACGCCTTGGAGCCGGCGTGGCGCGCCCGCCTCGCAGTGCCCGCAGCGGGCATTGCGCCGCTGGCGGCTGGCGACGGGCTCGACGCCGAGTCCTGGGCGGGCCACGAGTTCGGCGTGGCGCCGCTGGGCGACGTGCGCCTGAGCGCGCGCCTGGTCCGGAGCGCGCAACATATGGCACAGTGCCCGCAGCGCGCCATCACCGGCGCCACCAACGGAGCGCGCGCCTTGGTCAAGGGACATTACCGGCTGATCGACCAGCCCGCCGAGAGCGCGGTGACGGTCGAGAACATTCTCGCTCCCCATCGCGAGCGCACGCTGCGACGGATGCGCGGGCACGACACGGTGCTGTGCATCCAGGACGGCACCCGTCTGAACTTCACCCGGCGCAGCCAGACGCAGGGGCTGGGGGCCATCGGCTCGAACCAGACCGGCGCCGTGGCCCGCGGCCTGCACCTGCATACGACGCTGGCGGTCGACCCCGACGGGGTGGCGCTGGGCGTGCTGCGGGCCGCCTTCGACGCGCCCGCGCCCCCCAACCCCGACGAGAAAGACAAGCCGAAGCCGCGCGAGGCGCGGACGTCGTTCCGCTGGGTCGAAGGGCTGCGCGACTTGGCGCAGGCGGCCGAGCGGCTGCCCGAAACCCGCGTGGTGTGCACGATGGACCGCGAGGCCGACTTCCTCGACCTGTTCCTCGAGCGCCGCGCGCACGCCCCGCAGGTCGACCTGCTGGTCCGCGCGAAGGTCGACCGCGTCGTGGGCACGGAGAAGACGCCCGACGGGCAGACGGTCTCGCGCCGTCTGTTCGCCGAGGTGCGCAACGCGCCGGCCCGCGGCGCCGCCACGGTCGCGGTGCAGCGGCTGAGCGCGCGGGCGAAGGCCAGCAAACAGGCCCGCAAGGACCGCCGGGCGGCGCGCGTCGCCGAGGTGACACTGCGCTACCAGCAGGTGGCGCTGCCCGCCCCCGGGGCCACGCCGGTCGAGCTGTGGGTCGTCCATGTGCGCGAGCAACAGCCGCCGCCCACGGCCGAGCCGCTGGAGTGGTTCCTGCTGACCACGCTGCGTGTGACCAGCACCGCCGACGCCACGCGCATCCTGCGCTGGTATGCCCTGCGCTGGCGCATCGAAGAGTACTTCCGGGTTCTCAAGTCCGGCTGCAAGGTCGAAGAGTTGCAGCACCACGCGGCCGAGCGGCTCGAACGGGCCATGGCCATCAAGATGGTCATCGGGTGGCGCATCCAGTTGATGGTCCAACTCGGGCGCGAGGTGCCTGACCTGCCGGGCGACCTGCTGTTCTCCGATGGCGAGTTGCGCGTGCTCGCCACCTTCGCCCGCTCGCGCACGCTGCCGCCACCCACGCGCCTCGGCGACGCCGTCGGTCTGGTCGGGCGCCTCGGCGGGTGGCTCGGGCGCACGCGCGACCCGCCCGGCGCGCAACTCCTGTGGCACGGCTACACCCAGCTCGTCGCCATGGCCTTCGCCTTCGAACTGCGGGACGAATACGGATGACCTCACACTCAATACAAGTCCAGCCGGAAGATCTGGGGCACGGGCAGTGCTAGCCCTCGGCCGGGCGTGCGGGCCGGCGCCTTCACCCATCGCCTCACTCCGCCGCAATGTCGTTGAGCTCGATCGGTACCGGTGTGAAGCAGAGCATGAACATGATCAGGGCGGCGACGGCAACCCGGACCCGGATGCGGTCGAGCGGAATGTGATGGTCCAGGGTACGCGGGTGACGCGGACCGATCGCCAGCAGCATGACCACCACGAGCGCGGCCCAGCCGATCCACACGGGTGATCGCAGCGCCAGCACCATCACCGCGGCGGTCGCGCCAAGCGTGACTGCAGTCGAACGCGAACCGAGGGCGGCGTACGAGATGTGCCCGCCGTCGAGCTGCCCGATCGGAAAGAGATTGAGCGCCGTCGCGAGCAGGCCGAACCACGCGGCAAAGGCGATCGGGTGCAGATTGAGCGAGAGTCCGTCGTCGGCCGCGCCCCAGATCAGCCAGACCGCGGCGCGGAAGAGCGGCGGCTCGCCAAGCAACAAGCCGGGGAAGTCGTCAGGGAGCGGCACGAGGCGCGACAGGCTGAGTCCGAGTAGCAGTGCCGGCACGGCGACGACGAACCCCGCGATGGGACCGGCGACCCCGATGTCGAACAGCATCCGTTTGGTGGGTATCGGTTGGCGAATGCGGATGAAGGCTCCCAGGGTTCCCGCCAGAGACGGAAACGGAAGAAAGTAGGGCAGCGAGGCATCAACGCGGTAGTATCGGCACGCGAAATAGTGTCCGAACTCGTGGGCGCCGAGAATCCCCAGAATCGTCACGCTGTACCAGAGCCCGTGCCAGATGGTCACGGGATCTTGCGGGAAACCGTCGAAATTGGAAACGAACCCTCCGTAGAGCCCCCAGCCGACATAGGTAGTCGTCGCGACCGTCGCGAGGAACAGGATGACGTTCATCCAGGGACCCCGGCGCCGGGTGGGGGCAGGACGCGCCAACTCCGAGGCCGGGTCGGCCTGGAGCGTGTCCGGCGGTGACAACGAGGCGCGGGGTGGGATCAAGATGGATCAACCGTGATGCATGGCCCCGGCCGGATGGGACGTGAGGCAGACGACGGCCGGGCGCGCTATTTGTCGATGTTCTGGAGGTCCTTGCCCGGTTTGAAACGGATGGTACGCCCAGGCGGAATGCGAACCTCCTTGCCGGTCCGGGGGTTCCGACCAATGCCGCGTTTGCGGGGCTTGACCTGGAAGACGCCGAAACCGCGCAACTCGATGCGCTCGCCGCGTTGCATCGACATTCGCATCGCATCGAACACGGCGTCGACCGCGACCTCCGCTTTCACTTTGGTGATGTCAGCGAGCCTGGATACCTCGTTGACGATGTCGACCTTGATCATGCGCCTCCGCTCTGGACGTCTGTAAGCATCATAGATACTGTCACTTACGGCTGTCAAGCCAGTAACCACAGACCTGAGCCACACCGATCATGCCGCGTCGCGACGTTCTTCCGCACGGTCAGGTCGCCCTCGTGGGCCGGCCCAATGTCGGCAAATCAACGCTGTTCAACCGGCTGACCGGAACCCGCCGGGCTATCGTGACCTCGATTCCCGGTACGACGAGGGACCTGCTGGGGGGCGTCGTCGAATGGCAGGGGCGGCAATTCGCGGTGATCGACACCGGCGGCGTCAGCGGGGCCAGCGAGGATCCGATGCGCGCCGCGGTGGCCGAACGCGTGCGGAAAGCGGCCGACGCCGCCGATGTGCTGGTCCTCATGGTCAGCGGTGTCGAGGGACCGGTGCCAGCCGACGACGAGGTGGCAGGGGAGCTGCGCACACGCGGAATCCCGGTGGTGGTGGTGGTCAACAAGACGGACGATCACCGGGCGCGCGATCGGGTTGCCGAGTTTCATCGGTTCGGATTCGAGCCGGTCCTGGAGATCTCGGCGGAGCACGGCCACGGCATCGGTGAGCTGCTGGACGAGGTGGTGGAACGGTTGCCGGCGAGTCCCCGGGTCACCGAGGCAGCGTCTGCCGCCGACGCCGCCGCGGAACCGCCGGAGACCCGCATCGTGATCGTCGGCCGCCCCAACGTGGGGAAGTCGTCGCTGCTCAACAGACTGCTCCGGGAAGACCGGGTCCTGGTCAGCGCCGTCCCGGGTACCACGCGGGATGCAGTTGAGGATGTCGTGCGCTGGCGGCGCCGCACGTTGCGCCTGGTCGACACGGCGGGTCTTCGCCGGCCGGGTCAGGTCGCCCGGGGCGGCAAGGTCGAGAACGTGAGTGTCGTGCGGGCGCGTCACGCCATGGAGCAGGCTGATGTCGCCGTCCTGGTCGTCGATGCGGCGGTCGGAGTGGGGCGCCGTGACGCGGCAATCGCGGGTGAAGCGGAGTCGGCCGGATGCGGGGTCGTGATCGCCGCGAACAAGTGGGATCTCGTAAAGGGAGAGGGCCAGGACTTCGTGAAGGCGTTCGACCAACGTGTGCGCGACACCCTGAAATTCGCCGACTACGCGCCCATCGTCCATCTGTCCGCGTTGACCGGCGAACGGACGGAGCGTCTGCTGGCACGGGTCGACGAGGTCGGTGTCGCCCGCCGGCGCCAGGTGTCCACCGGGGCGCTGAATCGTGCGCTCGAGCGCGCAGTGAGCCGTCTGGCGCCCTCAGGCGCACGAAGGGGCAGTATCCGCATCAGGTACGGCGTGCAGACCGGAGTGGCGCCGCCCCTCTTCACGCTGTTCACCACGCGCGGGGAACGATTGCACTTCTCCTACGAACGGTATCTGCGGAAAAGGTTGCGGGAAGCGTTCGGATTCGTCGGCACGCCGATCCGCTTCAAGGTCCGAGGGCGGTGAGCGGTGCGGTGTATACTGAATCGGCTTGAGTCTCGGCAATGGAGTCAGGTGTCAAGAACCCGAAGCAGGCGGTGTACAAGGCTGCCGATGTCTGCGCAATGGCCAAGGTGCAGTCGTACGTGTTGCGCTCCTGGGAGGCAGAATTTCCAAATCTCGGCGTGGAGCAGCCGAACGGAAAGACCAGGCTCTATCGCCAGTCAGATCTGGACACCGTGCTCCAGATCAAGAAGCTGATCGTCGTCGACGGCCTCACGCTCGGGGCAGCCCGGCGGAAGATTCTCAAGGAGTCACCCGCCGGGGACAGCGACGACGGAGACACGCTGAGCTTCGAGGCGCTGCTCGGCAGCGAGGTTGGCGCACGGATGGAGGAAGTGAAGGCGGGGCTGCGGTCAATCCTGGCCCTGCTCGACAAGTCTGACAACGGCACAGCGTCCGGCGACCACAACCCGGACCCCGTGGGACACGACCCGGAACCGGCGGCGCCGGCCGCCGCACGAAAGACCGCGCGGAGAGCGCGGAGCCGGAAGCACACGTAAGTTCGCGCGTCACGCGTCGGGATGTGGCGCAGTCTGGTAGCGCACCTGACTGGGGGTCAGGGGGTCGCTGGTTCAAATCCAGTCATCCCGACCAATAAACACACGGCAGCGGCCGAACGTCAGGCCGCTGCCGCCCGCAGCGGTCTACCGGGCGGGGGGCGCGAGTCTGCTCCGCGCGTCGCGTCGCAGGATGTCGGCAACGCGTTCCTGCAGTATCGCACCCACCGCCTGCCGGCCGAACTGCGTGGCGATGTCACTGGCCGCCTGCGCACCCAGCCGCGCACCCAGCGCTCTATCGTCATAGACGCGTCGCATGTGCCGCGCCGCCTGCTCCAGATCCGGATCGGCCCAGCGGGTGCCTTGCGCATAGGGACCCGCGTCCTGTTCGAGCGCGATCAACCGATAGCCGACCGGCAGCGAGTTCGTGGGGGTCATGAAGTCGGTGTTGCCGGAATAGTGGGTGGCGATCACCGGTTTTCCCAGGCACATCGCTTCAGCCATGGTCAGACCGAATCCCTCCGATCGGTGCAGCGACACGTAGGCGTCCGACACTGCGATCAAGTCGATCACCTGCTGCCGCGGCAGATACCGATCGATCAGCCGTATCTGCGGCCGGCTTGCCACCGCGCGCTCGAGCGCCGCACGCGCATCGGGATCGAAGTCCGAGTTGGCGCACTTCAGGATCAGGGTGACCGGTTCGTCGGCCGAGAAGGCACGGGTGAACGCCTCTACCGTGGCCAGCGGGTTCTTGCGATCGAAGTAGCTGAGAAAATCGAACACGAAGAGAAACGCGAACAGCTCCTCGGCCAGATCGAATGTCTGCCGCGACGCCTCGGGGCTCGGCATCACGTCGATAAGATGAGGCATGCGTTTGACCGGCAGGGATGACACCGTCGACAGGGCGTCGAGCGAGAACCGGCTCGGGGTCCAGATCTCGTCGAAATGATCGAACGCCCCGAGCCAGGCGCTGGGGAAGCGGTCCTGCTCCCAAACCCAGGCGCCGACGTTGTAGTGCGCACGGAACTTTTCCTCGCCGACGTCCCGGACCACCTCAGGCACCTGGTCGGCGTTCACCACGACCAGATTGATCCCGTAGTCGGGCACGTCCTGCCGATCGGCGACCGTGTCATCGTTCATGCGCGAGACGACGTTGAGTGTAATGTTCGACACCGAATGGCTCAGTCCGATCGCCTCGGCCGCGCGCACGATCGAGCGTGCCCCCTCGCCCATGCCGCTCTCGGTACGGAGATACCCGATCACGTTGACGCCCGCCTGAGACCGGTTGGTCTCCGCGGCCGGCGCCCGGGTGGTCTCCGCGGCCTGCGGCCCGGCGACGGCACTCGCGGTGCGTTGGCCGGTGACGAGCGGCCGCACCAGCCGCTTGAGGGCCCGGATGCGGTCGGCGCGGAGGCGGCGCTTGAGCCACTCCTTGACGACGCGGGCCGATCTCGACTCATACGTCCGTCTCAGCATGCGCCGTGTCGCTCGCCGCGTGACCGTCACCGGCGTCGCGGTTTCCTCCTGCAGCGGCGGGAGGTGTGTCAGCATCTCGTCCGGCAACACGAAGATCTGCTTGCCGTGCTCGGTGATCCACTCGGTCAATCGGCCGAGGTCAGCTCCGCGTGGGTCCGGATAGGCGACATGCAGATATTGTTTTTTCTCCCACAGATAGAACAGGAGCCTGGACAGGTACGGCGGCGTCCGCCGGCCATCTGCCCCGTTCATCCAATGCCAGTAGCTGTCTTTACCCGCGGTCGCGAAGGGATCACCGAATCGGCTGCGTCCCTCGCCCAGCGACAGATACTGCTCACGCACCACGTTGGGAATCGCGACGCCGTTGTCGAAGCTGGCGAAGGCGTACGGCCAGCGGCGGGTCTCTGCCATCCCCGCGTCGCGCAGCAGACCGATGTAGCGATCGAACAACTGCCGCAGGTCGCCGAGATCGCCAAGGCGGAACCGGTTCTGGTGTCGCGAGACGCTTTCCGGCCGGTCGGGCTCGACGCCGCTGAAATGAAAGAAGGCCAGGGGCTCGCCGTTCACGCGCACCTGGTCGCCGATTTCGACCCGGCGGCAGTGGAGGTTCCAGTACGCCACGTTGTAGCCCGGATGGTGGATGATGCCCACATCGGGATAGAAGCCGGGCACCAGGTCGATCCACTTCTGATCGACGAACAGCCCCTCTTCCACACGCACGACACAACGATCGAGCACCCGGTGCTGCCACCACTTCAGGAACCGGTCGACCGGATCGCGCCTCGCGAGGCCGATGAACCCCAGGTTGTAAGCCCCTGACCGCAGGATCGCCAATTCGTCCGGATGCCTGTCGTCTTCGATCGGCGCGGTCAGGTGCGGCGTCAGCGCGATCGCGTTCCGGTCCAGCACGTCCCGGAGATGATCGAGCGCACGCAGAACCAGGATGTCCGGGTCCAGGTAGATCAACCGCTCGAGATCCTCCCGCGCGAACAGGTGTTCGAGCAGGAACGGCTTGACGGCAGTGTTCGCTTCCAGAACCGTGTACTTGAACAGCAGCGCCTTGACGTCCGGGAGGTTCCCGAGCGCCTCGAGTTCGATGAGCTCGAACGGTTCGTCGGCCGGGTCGAAGTACCCGTCAAGGCGGTCGACCAGGAGCACGAAGAAACGTCCACCGGGGTGATGGTCGAGAAAGGAGCGCGCCAGCACACGGGCGTACGACAGGTAGTTCTTGGAGACGATGGTGCACGCATGCAACACGGACGCGCTACCGGTCATCCCTTCACCACCCGTCGATACAGATCAAGGAATTGCGCCGCGGTGCGCTCCCACGAGAACTCTCGGGCGCGCGTCAGGCCGCGCGCCCGCAAATCCGTGCGCGTCCGTTCGTCGCACACCACCCGTGCGATGGCATCGGCAATCGCGGCGGTGTCGGTCGGGTTCACGAGAATCGCGGCGTCGCCCGCGACCTCGGGCAGCGAGGAGCAATCAGAAGTCACCACCGGTGCGCCACAGGCCATCGCTTCGAGGACCGGAAAACCGAAGCCTTCGCTCAGCGACGGATAGACGAACACCTCGGCGAAGCTGTAGAGCACGTTCAGGTCGTCGCGGCTGACACAGCCGACCGGACAAATCGACAGCTCACCCTGGGCGTCCCGCAGGCGATTGTGAATCTCGTCGTTCCGCCATCCGGCCGGTCCGGCCACCACGAGTGACAGCCGTTGACGCTGGGCCGCCGGCAGGCGCCGCATGCCGTCTATGAGTCCGACCAGGTTCTTCCGCGGTTCAATGGTGCCGACCGCGAGCACATACGGGCGAGTGATGCCGAGGCGCCGCGCGACCGCGTGCTGGAGATCGCTGTCCTCGGTGCGCTGAAAACAGGGATCGGGGGCCGAGTGGATGACCTCGATCAGTTCGTCCGACAGTCCCAGATGCTCGATGGCCTGCGCCTTCGAATAGTGCGAGACGGCAACGATCCGCGCCGCGCGAGCTGCAGCCATCGCTGTCGTCGCGAGCGACCACACACGGTTGTCGAGCGTGTGGCATTCGGCATGCGAAATGAAGGTGACGTCGTGCAAGGTGAACACGAGCGGGCGGCACTCGGCAGGCGGAACCGCCAGCGCGGGGCTGTGAAACAGATCGACGTCGAGTCCGCGCGGGAACCCGTCCGGGGCGAGCACGATGCGCGCCCGGTCAGCGCCGAAGAGCTGCTCGACACGCGCGTGCTCCAGAGCGTCGCCGCCGAGGTTGCAAAGCGTGAACTGATTGTCATCACCGCATGCAAGCATCCCGCGCAACAGGAGCTCACTGTAGCGTGCGATGCCGTCGGATACGCCGAACACCTTGCTGATGTCGTAGCCGACCCGCAGACGGTGTGGCGGCGTCGCCGTCATGCCCCCGGCTCCGAGGCCGAGAGCTCGTCTCGCACCTCGTCAAGGTGCGCGATGAGCTTCTTCCGTGCCACGGCCGGGAGCCGGCCCTCGGATGCGGCCTGATGCACCGCACTTGCCGCACGGTCGATCCTGGCGAGCTGCTCGATACGAGCCAGATGGTCAAGACGCTTGTTGACCGCGTGGATCGTGCGATGACTCTCGTCGATCCTCGCCTCGGTATGGTCAAGACGCTTGTTGACCGCGTGGATCGTGCGATGACTCTCGTCGATCCTCGCCTCGGTATGGTCAAGACGCTTGTTGACCGCGTGGATCGTGCGATGACTCTCGTCGATCCTCGCCTCGGTATGGTCAAGACGCTTGTTGACCGCGTGGATCGTGCGATGACTCTCGTCGATCCTCGCGTCGGTATGGTCAAGACGCTTGTTGACCGCGTGGATCGTGCGATGACTCTCGACGAACTTCGCGTCGGTATGGTCAAGACGCTTGTTGACCGCGTCAATCGTGCGATGGTTCTCGACATGGCTCTCGGCGATTCTCGCCTCGGTATGGTCAAGACGCTTGTTGACCGCGTGGATCGTGCGATGGCTCTCGGCGATCATCGCGTCGGTATGGTCAAGACGTTTGTTGACCGCGTCGATATTGCGATGGTTCTCGACATGGCTCTCGGCGATCATCGCGTGAATCTCGACGATCTGCGCATCGATTTCGCGGGACAGCTGCCGCGCACGCTGCACCATGAACCAGGCGCAAGCCCCTGCCGCGAGCAGCGCGACGACGACCAGGACTACCGCGGTCCCCGCGACGGCGCTCATCGTCGTTGCCGCGATGGGACGGCAGGCTGCCGCGAAGTGGATGTCGACAGGACGGACATGGCGCAGGATTATAACGTGCTGCTCAAGGCAGACGTCCCCGGGGCCGTCGGTCCCGCGCCAGGCTCGAGTCGAGGCGGAGCTTCATGAGTCGGGCGCGTCCTGCCGATCGGCGACCGTGTCATCGTTCATGCGCGAGACAACGTTGACGGTGATGGTCGAGAACGGAGCGCGCCAGCACACGGGCGTACGACAGGTAGTTCTTGGAGACGATGGTGCACGCATGCAACACGGACGCGCTACCGGTCATCCCTTCACCACCCGTCGATACAGATCAAGGAATTGCGCCGCGGTGCGCTCCCACGAGAACTCTCGGGCGCGCGTCAGGCCGCGCGCCCGCAAATCCGTGCGCGTCCGTTCGTCGCACACCACCCGTGCGATGGCATCGGCAATCGCGGCGGTGTCGGTCGGGTTCACGAGAATCGCGGCGTCGCCCGCGACCTCGGGCAGCGAGGAGCAATCAGAAGTCACCACCGGTGCGCCACAGGCCATCGCTTCGAGGACCGGAAAACCGAAGCCTTCGCTCAGCGACGGATAGACGAACACCTCGGCGAAGCTGTAGAGCACGTTCAGGTCGTCGCGGCTGACACAGCCGACCGGACAAATCGACAGCTCACCCTGGGCGTCCCGCAGGCGATTGTGAATCTCGTCGTTCCGCCATCCGGCCGGTCCGGCCACCACGAGTGACAGCCGTTGACGCTGGGCCGCCGGCAGGCGCCGCATGCCGTCTATGAGTCCGACCAGGTTCTTCCGCGGTTCAATGGTGCCGACCGCGAGCACATACGGGCGAGTGATGCCGAGGCGCCGCGCGACCGCGCGCTGGAGATCGCTGTCCTCGGTGCGCTGAAAACAGGGATCGGGGGCCGAGTGGATGACCTCGATCAGTTCGTCCGACAGTCCCAGATGCTCGATGGCCTGCGCCTTCGAATAGTGCGAGACGGCAACGATCCGCGCCGCGCGAGCTGCAGCCATCGCTGTCGTCGCGAGCGACCACACACGGTTGTCGAGCGTGTGGCATTCGGCATGCGAAATGAAGGTGACGTCGTGCAAGGTGAACACGAGCGGGCGGCACTCGGCAGGCGGAACCGCCAGCGCGGGGCTGTGAAACAGATCGACGTCGAGTCCGCGCGGGAACCCGTCCGGGGCGAGCACGATGCGCGCCCGGTCAGCGCCGAAGAGCTGCTCGACACGCGCGTGCTCCAGAGCGTCGCCGCCGAGGTTGCAAAGCGTGAACTGATTGTCATCACCGCATGCAAGCATCCCGCGCAACAGGAGCTCACTGTAGCGTGCGATGCCGTCGGATACGCCGAACACCTTGCTGATGTCGTAGCCGACCCGCAGACGGTGTGGCGGCGTCGCCGTCATGCCCCCGGCTCCGAGGCCGAGAGCTCGTCTCGCACCTCGTCAAGGTGCGCGATGAGCTTCTTCCGTGCCACGGCCGGGAGCCGGCCCTCGGATGCGGCCTGATGCACCGCACTTGCCGCACGGTCGATCCTGGCGAATTGCTCGATACGAGCCAGATGGTCAAGACGCTTGTTGACCGCGTGGATCGTGCGATGGCTCTCGGCGATTCTCGCCTCGGTATGGTCAAGACGCTTGTTGACCGCGTGGATCGTGCGATGACTCTCGTCGATCCTCGCGTCGGTATGGTCAAGACGTTTGTTGACCGCGTGGATCTTGCGATGGTTCTCGACATGGCTCTCGGCGATTCTCGCGTGAATCTCGACGATCTGCGCATCGATTTCGCGGGACGGCTGCCGCGCACGCTGCGCCATCAACCAGACGCAAGCCCCTGCCGCGAGCAGCGCGACGACGACCAGGAATACTGCGGTCCCGACAACGACGCTCGTGGTCATCGCCGCGATGCGACGGCAGGCTGCCGCGAAGTGGATGTCGACAGGACGGACATGGCGCAGGATCATAACGTACTGCTCAAGGCAGACGTCCCCGGGGCCGTCGGTCCCGCGCCAGGCTCGAGTCGAGGCGGAGCTTCATGAGTCGGGCGCGTCCTGCCGATCGGCGACCGTGTCATCGTTCATGCGCGAGACAACGTTGACGGTGATGGTCGAGAAAGGAGCGCGCCAGCACACGGGCGTACGACAGGTAGTTCTTGGAGACGATGGTGCACGCATGCAACACGGACGCGCTACCGGTCATCCCTTCACCACCCGTCGATACAGATCAAGGAATTGCGCCGCGGTGCGCTCCCACGAGAACTCTCGGGCGCGCGTCAGGCCGCGCGCCCGCAAATCCGTGCGCGTCCGTTCGTCGCACACCACCCGTGCGATGGCATCGGCAATCGCGGCGGTGTCGGTCGGGTTCACGAGAATCGCGGCGTCGCCCGCGACCTCGGGCAGCGAGGAGCAATCAGAAGTCACCACCGGTGCGCCACAGGCCATCGCTTCGAGGACCGGAAAACCGAAGCCTTCGCTCAGCGACGGATAGACGAACACCTCGGCGAAGCTGTAGAGCACGTTCAGGTCGTCGCGGCTGACACAGCCGACCGGACAAATCGACAGCTCACCCTGGGCGTCCCGCAGGCGATTGTGAATCTCGTCGTTCCGCCATCCGGCCGGTCCGGCCACCACGAGTGACAGCCGTTGACGCTGGGCCGCCGGCAGGCGCCGCATGCCGTCTATGAGTCCGACCAGGTTCTTCCGCGGTTCAATGGTGCCGACCGCGAGCACATACGGGCGAGTGATGCCGAGGCGCCGCGCGACCGCGCGCTGGAGATCGCTGTCCTCGGTGCGCTGAAAACAGGGATCGGGGGCCAAATGTATCACCTCGATCAGCTCATCCGGCAGTCCCAGATGCTCGATGGCCTGCGCCTTCGAATAGTGCGAGTCGGCAACGATCCGCGCCGCGCGAGCTGCAGCCATCGCTGTCGTCGCGAGCGACCACACACGGTTGTCGAGCGTGTGGCATTCGGCATGCGAAATGAAGGTGACGTCGTGCAAGGTGAACACGAGCGGGCGGCACTCGGCAGGCGGAACCGCCAGCGCGGGGCTGTGAAACAGATCGACGTCGAGTCCGCGCGGGAACCCGTCCGGGGCGAGCACGATGCGCGCCCGGTCAGCGCCGAAGAGCTGCTCGACACGCGCGTGCTCCAGAGCGTCGCCGCCGAGGTTGCAAAGCGTGAACTGATTGTCATCACCGCATGCAAGCATCCCGCGCAACAGGAGCTCACTGTAGCGTGCGATGCCGTCGGATACGCCGAACACCTTGCTGATGTCGTAGCCGACCCGCAGACGGTGTGGCGGCGTCGCCGTCATGCCCCCGGCTCCGAGACCAACGACTGGTAGGGGGGAATGCGGCCGGGGAACAACCTCGTCGCCGAGAGCATCATCCTCCGAGAGCTCGTCTCGCACCTCGTCAAGGTGCGCGATGAGCTTCTTCCGTGCCACGGCCGGGAGCCGGCCCTCGGATGCGGCCTGATGCACCGCACTTGCCGCACGGTCGATCCTGGCGAATTGCTCGATACGAGCCAGATGGTCAAGACGCTTGTTGACCGCGTGGATCGTGCGATGACTCTCGTCGATCCTCGCCTCGGTATGGTCAAGACGCTTGTTGACCGCGTGGATCGTGCGATGACTCTCGTCGATCCTCGCCTCGGTATGGTCAAGACGCTTGTTGACCGCGTGGATCGTGCGATGACTCTCGTCGATCCTCGCCTCGGTATGGTCAAGACGCTTGTTGACCGCGTGGATCGTGCGATGACTCTCGTCGATCCTCGCCTCGGTATGGTCAAGACGCTTGTTGACCGCGTCAATCGTGCGATGGTTCTCGACATGGCTCTCGGCGATCATCGCGTCGGTATGGTCAAGACGTTTGTTGACCGCGTCGATATTGCGATGGTTCTCGACATGGCTCTCGGCGATTCTCGCGTGAATCTCGACGATCTGCGCATCGATTTCGCGGGACAGCTGCCGCGCACGCTGCACCATGAACCAGGCGCAAGCCCCTGCCGCGAGCAGCGCGACGACGACCAGGACTACCGCGGTCCCCGCGACGGCGCTCATCGTCGTTGCCGCGATGGGACGGCAGGCTGCCGCGAAGTGGATGTCGACAGGACGGACATGGCGCAGGATTATAACGTGCTGCTCAAGGCAGACGTCCCCGGGGCCGTCGGTCCCGCGCCAGGCTCGAGTCGAGGCGGAGCTTCATGAGTCGGGCGCGTCCTGCCGATCGGCGACCGTGTCATCGTTCATGCGCGAGACAACGTTGACGGTGATGGTCGAGAAAGGAGCGCGCCAGCACACGGGCGTACGACAGGTAGTTCTTGGAGACGATGGTGCACGCATGCAACACGGACGCGCTACCGGTCATCCCTTCACCACCCGTCGATACAGATCAAGGAATTGCGCCGCGGTGCGCTCCCACGAGAACTCTCGGGCGCGCGTCAGGCCGCGCGCCCGCAAATCCGTGCGCGTCCGTTCGTCGCACACCACCCGTGCGATGGCATCGGCAATCGCGGCGGTGTCGGTCGGGTTCACGAGAATCGCGGCGTCGCCCGCGACCTCGGGCAGCGAGGAGCAATCAGAAGTCACCACCGGTGCGCCACAGGCCATCGCTTCGAGGACCGGAAAACCGAAGCCTTCGCTCAGCGACGGATAGACGAACACCTCGGCGAAGCTGTAGAGCACGTTCAGGTCGTCGCGGCTGACACAGCCGACCGGACAAATCGACAGCTCACCCTGGGCGTCCCGCAGGCGATTGTGAATCTCGTCGTTCCGCCATCCGGCCGGTCCGGCCACCACGAGTGACAGCCGTTGACGCTGGGCCGCCGGCAGGCGCCGCATGCCGTCTATGAGTCCGACCAGGTTCTTCCGCGGTTCAATGGTGCCGACCGCGAGCACATACGGGCGAGTGATGCCGAGGCGCCGCGCGACCGCGTGCTGGAGATCGCTGTCCTCGGTGCGCTGAAAACAGGGATCGGGGGCCGAGTGGATGACCTCGATCAGTTCGTCCGACAGTCCCAGATGCTCGATGGCCTGCGCCTTCGAATAGTGCGAGACGGCAACGATCCGCGCCGCGCGAGCTGCAGCCATCGCTGTCGTCGCGAGCGACCACACACGGTTGTCGAGCGTGTGGCATTCGGCATGCGAAATGAAGGTGACGTCGTGCAAGGTGAACACGAGCGGGCGGCACTCGGCAGGCGGAACCGCCAGCGCGGGGCTGTGAAACAGATCGACGTCGAGTCCGCGCGGGAACCCGTCCGGGGCGAGCACGATGCGCGCCCGGTCAGCGCCGAAGAGCTGCTCGACACGCGCGTGCTCCAGAGCGTCGCCGCCGAGGTTGCAAAGCGTGAACTGATTGTCATCACCGCATGCAAGCATCCCGCGCAACAGGAGCTCACTGTAGCGTGCGATGCCGTCGGATACGCCGAACACCTTGCTGATGTCGTAGCCGACCCGCAGACGGTGTGGCGGCGTCGCCGTCATGCCCCCGGCTCCGAGGCCGAGAGCTCGTCTCGCACCTCGTCAAGGTGCGCGATGAGCTTCTTCCGTGCCACGGCCGGGAGCCGGCCCTCGGATGCGGCCTGATGCACCGCACTTGCCGCACGGTCGATCCTGGCGAATTGCTCGATACGAGCCAGATGGTCAAGACGCTTGTTGACCGCGTGGATCGTGCGATGGCTCTCGGCGATTCTCGCCTCGGTATGGTCAAGACGCTTGTTGACCGCGTGGATCGTGCGATGACTCTCGACGATCCTCGCCTCGGTATGGTCAAGACGCTTGTTGACCGCGTGGATCGTGCGATGACTCTCGTCGATCCTCGCCTCGGTATGGTCAAGACGCTTGTTGACCGCGTGGATCGTGCGATGACTCTCGTCGATCCTCGCCTCGGTATGGTCAAGACGCTTGTTGACCGCGTCGATATTGCGATGGTTCTCGACATGGCTCTCGGCGATTCTCGCGTGAATCTCGACGATCTGCGCATCGATTTCGCGGGACGGCTGCCGCGCACGCTGCGCCATCAACCAGACGCAAGCCCCTGCCGCGAGCAGCGCGACGACGACCAGGAATACTGCGGTCCCGACAACGACGCTCGTGGTCATCGCCGCGATGCGACGGCAGGCTGCCGCGAAGTGGATGTCGACAGGACGGACATGGCGCAGGATCATAACGTACTGCTCAAGGCAGACGTCCCCGGGGCCGTCGGTCCCGCGCCAGGCTCGAGTCGAGGCGGAGCTTCATGAGTCGGGCGCGTCCTGCCGATCGGCGACCGTGTCATCGTTCATGCGCGAGACAACGTTGACGGTGATGGTCGAGAACGGAGCGCGCCAGCACACGGGCGTACGACAGGTAGTTCTTGGAGACGATGGTGCACGCATGCAACACGGACGCGCTACCGGTCATCCCTTCACCACCCGTCGATACAGATCAAGGAATTGCGCCGCGGTGCGCTCCCACGAGAACTCTCGGGCGCGCGTCAGGCCGCGCGCCCGCAAATCCGTGCGCGTCCGTTCGTCGCACACCACCCGTGCGATGGCATCGGCAATCGCGGCGGTGTCGGTCGGGTTCACGAGAATCGCGGCGTCGCCCGCGACCTCGGGCAGCGAGGAGCAATCAGAAGTCACCACCGGTGCGCCACAGGCCATCGCTTCGAGGACCGGAAAACCGAAGCCTTCGCTCAGCGACGGATAGACGAACACCTCGGCGAAGCTGTAGAGCACGTTCAGGTCGTCGCGGCTGACACAGCCGACCGGACAAATCGACAGCTCACCCTGGGCGTCCCGCAGGCGATTGTGAATCTCGTCGTTCCGCCATCCGGCCGGTCCGGCCACCACGAGTGACAGCCGTTGACGCTGGGCCGCCGGCAGGCGCCGCATGCCGTCTATGAGTCCGACCAGGTTCTTCCGCGGTTCAATGGTGCCGACCGCGAGCACATACGGGCGAGTGATGCCGAGGCGCCGCGCGACCGCGTGCTGGAGATCGCTGTCCTCGGTGCGCTGAAAACAGGGATCGGGGGCCGAGTGGATGACCTCGATCAGTTCGTCCGACAGTCCCAGATGCTCGATGGCCTGCGCCTTCGAATAGTGCGAGACGGCAACGATCCGCGCCGCGCGAGCTGCAGCCATCGCTGTCGTCGCGAGCGACCACACACGGTTGTCGAGCGTGTGGCATTCGGCATGCGAAATGAAGGTGACGTCGTGCAAGGTGAACACGAGCGGGCGGCACTCGGCAGGCGGAACCGCCAGCGCGGGGCTGTGAAACAGATCGACGTCGAGTCCGCGCGGGAACCCGTCCGGGGCGAGCACGATGCGCGCCCGGTCAGCGCCGAAGAGCTGCTCGACACGCGCGTGCTCCAGAGCGTCGCCGCCGAGGTTGCAAAGCGTGAACTGATTGTCATCACCGCATGCAAGCATCCCGCGCAACAGGAGCTCACTGTAGCGTGCGATGCCGTCGGATACGCCGAACACCTTGCTGATGTCGTAGCCGACCCGCAGACGGTGTGGCGGCGTCGCCGTCATGCCCCCGGCTCCGAGGCCGAGAGCTCGTCTCGCACCTCGTCAAGGTGCGCGATGAGCTTCTTCCGTGCCACGGCCGGGAGCCGGCCCTCGGATGCGGCCTGATGCACCGCACTTGCCGCACGGTCGATCCTGGCGAATTGCTCGATACGAGCCAGATGGTCAAGACGTTTGTTGACCGCGTGGATCGTGCGATGACTCTCAAGATGGCTCTCGTCGATCTTCGTGTACGTCTCGACGAACTTCGCGTCCATCTCGACGAGCTTTGCGGCGGTCTCCACGAGCTGCGTGTGAATCTCAACGATCTGGGCGTTGATTTCGCGGGAACGCTGCCGCGCGCGCTGCACCATGGACCAGGCGAACGCACAGGCTGCAAGCAGCGTGACAACGACCAGGACTACCGCGGCCCCCGCGACGGCGCTCATCGTCGTTGCCGCGATACCACGGCAGGCTGCCGCTGACAGGAAGTCGACGGACCGGACATGGCGCAGGATTATAGCGTGCCGCTCAAGGCAATCGTCCCCGGGGCCGTCGGTCCGACACCAGACTGGAGTCGAGGCCGCACCCCATGACCGGCGCGCCGCCAGTGGTTACGGGAGCGCGAGGGCAATGAGTTCAGCGCCGGCGGCCGAACCGGAGGTGCCCACCGCGACCGCGATGAACTGTTTTCCCTCGTGCAGGTAGCTGACCGGGTTGCCATACGGAACCCCTGGCAGCGGCACGGAGCCGAGATACTCGCCCGTGTCCTTGTCGTAGGCGGTGATCGCGCGTGCTGCCGCGGCCATGTCGTCGACATCTCGGCCGCCCGAGTTCACGATCAGCACCGTCCTGGTGACGAGCGGGCCGCCGCCGTGCATCCCGCTGTGACCGCCCAGCGCCGGCAGGCCAAGGTCACGCAGCGCTGGGTGATTGCGCGGGCCGTCCCCGTGCGGGCTCATCCAGACGTGATCGCCGCTGTTCAGGTCGATCGCAGTGACCCGCTTGTAGGGTGGTTTCACGAGCGGCAGCCCCTGCGGACCGGGGACGGGGATGGCCCACGGATCGGTAAAGTACCCGACGGTGGCCGGCGGCGGATACTCGATCAGCTCGACCGCCCGGAGTCGGGTCTGGGACGGGATGAACAGCCGGCCGGTCTCGGGATCCGCCGCGGCGCCCGGCCAGTTCATCCCGCCGCCCGGTCCGGGCGACTGGATAATCGGTTTTCCCTCGCCGCGCAACGGGGGCGGTGTAAAGATGGGACCGAGTTGGGCGCGCTCCGCAAGGGCGAGCGCCTCCTCCCTGAGCTCCGGCGTGAAGTCGATCAGGTCGTCGACGGTGATGCCCTGCAGGTCGAAGGGTAGTGGCCTGGTCGGAAACGGCTGGGTGGGCGAGTACCATTCGCCCGGCACGTTCCCCGCCGGCACCGGTCGTTCTTCGATCGGCCAGACAGGTTCTCCGGTTATCCGGTCGAGCACATAGACGAAGGCCTGTTTGCTCGTCTGGGCGATCGCCTTGATTGGACGACCGTCAACGGTGATGTCGATCAGATTGCCCGCCGTCGGGAAGTCGTAGTCCCAGAGACCGTGATGCACCGCCTGGAAATGCCACACCCGCTGTCCGGTGTCGGCGTCGACGGCGATGATGCTCTCGGCGAAGAGGTTGTTCCCCGGCCGCATTCCCCCGTACCAGTCGTTGGTCGGGGTGCCTGTGGACAGATACACGTAACCCAGGTCCTCGTCGACTGCCATCGTGCCCCAAACGTTCGTGTGACCGCTGTAACGCCACGACTCGTTGTGCCAACTGTCGGCCCCGAACTCGTCACCCTGCGGAATGGTGTGGAAGATCCACTTCATCTCGCCGGTGCGCGCGTCGAAGCCGCGTACATGCCCCGGATCTGCTTCCCGGTACTGCAGCGACGTGTCCTGCACGATGCTGCCGACGATGACCGTGTCTCCCGCGATCGCCAGCGGCTGCGAATGCGTGAGCCGCGCGCGGTCGATGGCGCGCCCCAGACTGGTGCTCAGGTCGACCGTGCCGTCGGCGCCGAAGTCCGGATAGAGGGCGCCCGTCCGGGCATTCATGGCGACCAGGAGCAGATCGTGCGTGGCGATGAAGATCCGCGCATCGTCGCCGCGGTCGTCCTCCCAGTATGAGACGCCGCGATGTTGCCAGCCCATGTTGGCGGGACGATCCAGTCGGTCGTAGGTCCTGGGGTCGTATGACCAGACGAGCTTCCCGGTGCCTGCGTCCAGCGCCGCCACCTGTCCGAGCGCGGTGCTCGCGTAGATCAGACCGCCGACCATGAGCGGCGCAGTCTTGAATGGTCCAGGACTGACCGCCTCGTTGGCGGCGGCCACATCGGCAGAAAGCGACCTCCAGCGCCAGGCGATCTCGAGATCGGTGAAGTTGTCCGCGGTAATCTGGTCGAGAGGTGAGTATTTCGTGTTGGCGGCGTCGGCGCCGAACGCCCGCCACTCGCCCGGAGGTCGGTCTGTTTGCGCCACGGCGGTCGAAGCCGGGACGGCGCCAATCCAGGCGATCAGCAGCGCTCCCGTGGCACATCGTCGACACCGTGAGCCTGCGCCCATCACATCCTCCTCATGCAGAGCCTCATACACGGTCCAGATGCAGCGAACCAACGGGCAGACGGGCGGTAGCGGATGCTGCCTCCCGGCGACGCGGAACGCGGTTCAGGTCGCTGCACGGCCGCTGGCCGCAGCCGGTGCGGGCCGCAGGCGATGGCGGGCGACCGCGACCGCCGCATCGGTCTTCGTCGAGTCTACCCGCCCGCGAAACCAGGCGCCCTCCTCGATGCTCAGCCGTGGGCTCGCCAATCGTCCGGTGACGACCGCCGACGGACGCAGCTCGATCAGCGCGGTCGCCGTCAGATTTCCCTCGACCTGACCCAGCACCGTGATCGTCTGGGCGTAGAGCTCCCCGCGCACCCGCGCGGCGCCGCCGATCGCGAGGCCGTGGTCCGGAATGGCTATCTCACCCTCGAACTCGCCTTCGATGATCACCTGTTCCGCTGCCGTGATCTGTCCCTTGATGCGAAACCCCCGGCCGAACACCGTGCATTCGTCCGACGGGGGCGCCGGGCGCGGCCGGCGCTCACGTGATGAGGAAACAGTGATGGAGGGATACCGATCGCTATTGGCCATCTGCCACACGCTGCTGAAAGATGGAGCGGGAGACGGGAATCGAACCCGCGACCAACGGCTTGGGAAGCCGTGACTCTACCGCTGAGTTACTCCCGCCCAGACAGCCGCTGAGCGAATCTTATCAGAATCGGATGCATCTACAGCGCTCACCACTCGAGCCGGACGGCCGGCGCGCCGGCTTGGCGCCAGATCAGGCTCTGATCAACGCGAGTACTTCATCGCGCCGGAACGCCATCTCGTTCGCGGTCGATCCTTCGAGGTTGAGACGCAGCAACGGCTCCGTGTTCGACGGACGCACGTTGAAGTGCCAGCTCGGATACTCGACCGAGATGCCGTCCATCCGATACACGTGCCCATCGGAGTAGCGCGCGGCCAGTGTCCGCAGTTTCTCGTCGACGATCCGTTGGTCGTCAAGCGCGGTGTTGATCTCGCCCGAGATGAAATAACGCTCACCGAACGGTGCAAGCAGTTCGCGCAACGACTGGCGGCGTACCGACATCAACTCGAGCAACAGCAGCGCCGGAATGAAACCGTTGTCGGCGAAATAGTAGTCGCGGAAATAGTAGTGCCCGGTTACCTCGCCGCCGAAGACCGCCTGCTCGTCGCGCATGCGTTTCTTGAAAAAGGCGTGCCCGACGCGATTCATGAGCGCGCGTCCGCCGTGGGCCTCGACGGTGTCCTTGACGGCGCGACTCGCCCGCACGTCGTAGACGATGGCCGCCCCCGGCGTCTTGCGCAGAAACGCTTCGGCGAGGAGGGCGGTGATGAAGTCGCCGGAGATGAAGTCACCGGAGCCGTCGACGAAAAAGCAGCGGTCGGCATCGCCGTCCCAGGCGATACCGGCATCGGCAGCTTCCGCACGCACCGCCGCGACGAGATCCCGCCGGTTCTCCTCGATCAGCGGATTCGCTTCGTGCGTCGGGAACGACCCGTCCAAATCGAAACAGAGCCGCGTGGTGCTGCACGGAAGCCGGTCGAACAACGCCGGGGCGACCTTTCCCGCCATGCCGCACCCGGCGTCGAGCACCAGCGCAAACGGCGCGATCAAACGGTGGTCGATGAACCCGGAGACATGATCGATATAGTCGTTGAAGACATCGGCTTCTCCGTACGAGCCGCATGCGGCGGCCGGAGGCGGCAGGGTGCCGCCAATCAGCATGTCGCGGATGTCGGAGATACCGGCGTCTCCGCTCAGCGGCAGCGCGTGCCGGCCAACCAGCTTGATCCCGTTGTATTCGCCGGGATTGTGCGAGGCTGTGATCTGCGCGCCGCCGTCGTATCCGTCCCGGGCGACCGCAAAGTACATCTGATCGGTACCCATGAGACCGATGTCGACCACGTCGGCGCCCTGCGTGCGCGCGCCGTCGATGAAGGCTGCGGCGAGGGATGGTGACGACAATCGCATGTCGCGGCTGACCACGATGCGGCGCGCGCCGAGATGTGCGACGAACGCGCGGCCGATCAGTGTGGCGAGCGGTTCGTCGATCTGGCTGGGGTACAGCCCACGCACGTCGTAGGCCTTGAAGACTTTCGGATCGCAGGACATGGGTCAGCGTGCCGCGGGCGCTCGACTGAAGGATGTGAGGGTGGAGCCGCTGCCGAGGATCGTGCCTGGCCCGATGTCGGCATGATTCTCGACGGTGCAGCGCGCTCCCAGTATGGCGTCGCGCACGGTCGCGTGGGGTCCGATGGTCGTGTCGCGCCAGAGGATCGCGCCCTCGACCAGCGCGTCCGGTGCGACCCGGCATCCCGGCCCGATCACCGTGGCGGGACCGACCCGCGCCCCGGCGCCGATCACCGATCGGGCGCCCAGGAAACAGGGGCCCTCGACATCGGCCCCGTCCGCGACCTGACAGTCCCGGCCCCGATAAACGGCATCGGCGCCACGGCCGGCGAACGGACCCGTCGGACAGCGCTGATACATGAGATCGCGGTGCGCCCGCACGTAGCTCGCCGGCGTGCCGATGTCCAGCCAATAGCCGTGGTTGACATAGCCCGCAAAGGTCTCGCCGCGCTCGATCAGGGTGGGAAAGTACTGCCGCTCGATCGACCACGGGATGCCGGAGGGAATGCGGTCGAACGTGTCCGGTTCGAGCACGTAGATGCCGGCGTTGATCGTATTGCACGTGATCCGCTCGGGATCCGGCTTTTCGATGAATTGGCGGACATTGCCGTCAGCGTCGGTCTCGACCATGCCATAAGCGGACGGATTGTCGACCGGCGTGAGGACGATGGTCGCCGTGGCGCGGCGTTCCCGATGCATCCGCACGACAGCCCGCAGGTCGATGCTGGTCAGGACATCGCCGTTGAACACCAGCAGCGTCTCCTGCACGCCTGCCGAGGCATACTTGATGGCGCCAGCGGTCCCGAGAGGTTCCGGTTCCACCATGTAACGCAGCGGCAATCCCGCCTCGCCGCCGTCGCCGACCAGCTCGGCGATCCGATCCGGCCGGTAGTTGAGGCTCAGAATCACTTCGTCGATGTCAGGCACCTGACGCAGAAGGTCCGTCTGGTGATAGATGAACGGCCGGTCGAAAATCGGAACGATTGGCTTGGGCGTGTCAAGCGTCAGGGGGCGCAATCGCGTCCCGAATCCGCCGGCGAGAATGACGGCCTTCATGTGCGCGGGATTGTAGCATCCGGCCGTACGGGTTCCGGAAGTGTTACCAAAGCGCTCGTGGACGAGATCAACAAATGTCCACGAGCGCCCACCGCCCGTCATGCCAAAGTGCTCGTGGACGAGATCAACAAATGTCCACGAGCGCCCACCGCCCGTCATGCCAAAGTGCTCGCGGACCGGATCAACAACATGTCCGCGAGCACCCACCGCCCGTCATGCCCAAACGCTAGAGCCGGTCGGTTGTTGGGGAGTGGATGCCGCTGTAGAATGAACCGACTCGTGCGCCGAGTCGTGTTGTGGAGAAGGCCGGATGAACCTGCCAAACAGCCTGACACTGGCCCGGATTTTCCTTGTCCCCCTCCTTGTCGTCGTCCTTCTGACCAGGTTCGAAGGCACCGTCATCTTCGGTATCGGCAAGTCGCTCGTCGGGGCGGCCATATTCGGTGTCGCCGCGTTGACCGACTGGCTCGACGGGTTTCTTGCGCGTCGCCGGAAGCAGGTGACGACGTTCGGGCAGTTGATGGATCCACTGGCCGACAAACTGCTGATCACGGCGGCCCTGGTGTCGCTGGTGCAGATGGATCTCGCGCCGGCCTGGATGGTGGCGGTCATCCTGGGTCGCGAGTTGGGTATCACCGTGCTGCGCAGCGTCGCCTACTCGCGCGGGATCACGATTCCCGCGTCGCCGCTCGGGAAAGTGAAGATGGTGTCGCAGGTCGTCGCCATTCTGCTGCTGATTCTCGGGAGAGAATACCTGCAGCAGTTCTTCGTGCTCGGGCAGGTTGCGTTGTGGGTCGTCCTGGTGACGGCGCTGGTGTCGGCGGCCGACTATTACCGCCGGTTCGCGCAGGCGCGATCGCATCCCCGCATCACCGATTTCGAAGAGGCTCGGCTGCGCGCGAGCCGCAAGAAATCGGCCGGAGGTGGCCCTGCGGCCGAACGGGACGCGGCCACGGTGGCGTCCCGTTCGTAAGCGGACGGCTCAGGGTTGCCGTTCAGGCTCATCCTCACGATCGAGTTCGGCGAGACGCTGGCTGGCATCGGCGGCGTACTCGCTGGTATCGAATTCGTCTAGAATCCGCGCGTAATAGGGGATCGCCTCGGCGATCTGGTTGACCTCGACGAGCGCCTCCCCAAGGTGGAAGTAGACCTCGTCTCGACCCGAGTAGTCGGGATCGTTGTCCAGAATCTGCCGGAAACGACTCACCGCGCCAGCGTAGTTCTGGAACCGGAGGTAGTAGCGCCCGACGAGAAAGTCGTGCTCGCTCAAGCGGTCGCGAGCCCCGCGAAGCGCCTGGAGGACTTGCGGCATCAACTCGTGGTCCGGAAAACGACTGATGAAGGCCTCGAATTCCCGGATGGCCGCCAGGGTCTCGCTCTGGTCGCGCTCGGGCCGGTTCATCTGGTGAAAGTGCACCAGACCCAGCTTGTACTGCGCGTACGCGGCGCGCGGGTGGGTGGGATACAGGCTTAGAAAGTCCTGGAATCCGTCGAGCGCTCGCACGAACGCCTCCGCGGAGGCTTCGCCCTCGTAGGTATCGCCGATCTGCAGCAGCGCCTCGGCCCGATACTGGCTCTGCGGGTAGTTGTCGCGAATCTGGATGAAGTACTCCCGGGCGAGCAGCCAGTCAGCTTCATCGATGGCCGCGCTGCCACGCTCGAACAACAGCCGATCGGCTTCGATTGCGCCCGGCTCCGGGATGTCGACCGAGCGACTGCCGCATGCGATTACGCTGCCGGTCAGGACGCACGCGATCAGGACGGAAAGTCGGTGCACCGCCCCGGAACGGAGGAGAGAGCCCTGCTGCCTTCCACTCATGTCACAGCAACCGTGTTGACGATCCATTGATGTTGTGCCTCGATGCCGGCCTTCAGCGACACGACCGGTCTGAACCGGAGGGTCTGACGGGCGGCCGTGGTGTCGGCGCAGGTATCCCGCATATCCCCCTTCTGTCCGGGCAGCCGCGCGACCAACGGCCGGAAACCCGTCGAGGCGGCCATGAGATCGATGACACGGTTGATGGTCACCCGTGCGCCGCCCCCGATGTTATAGACGCACCCGGCGCCGCCACGGTCGGCGGCCGCGATCGTGGCGGCCACCGCGTCGTGAACGAACGTGAAATCACGGGTCTGTTCGCCGTCGCCGTACAGTGAAATCTGGTCTCCGGCCAGCATCGCGCGGAGAAAACGGTGAAACGCCATATCGGGCCGCTGCCGGGGCCCATACACGGTGAAGTAGCGCAGCGACACCGCCGGCACCCGGTGGCTGACCCAATAGAGATAGCACAGATGCTCTGCCGCCAGCTTGGTGACTCCGTATGGTGACACAGGCTGCAGCCGCTGGTCCTCACGCATCGGCATCGCCGTCTGATCGCCGTACACGGAGGAACTGGATGCGTACACGAACCGTGTCAACTCGGTGCGGCTGCAGGCCTCGAGCAACAGTTGTGTCGTCTCGATATTGGACGCCGTGTAGACTGCGAAGTCTGCGCCCCAACTCTTGCGTACGCCGGCCTGAGCGGCGAAATGAAACACGTGCGTGCGGTCACCGAGCAAGGCGTCGAGATCGGCGTCCTGGATCCGTCGATCGACAAATCGGAATCCCGGCCGGCGCCGGGCGGCCGCGAGATTCGCCTCCTTCAGTTCCCTGGGGTAGTAGTCGGTAAAACAGTCGAGACCGAGCACGTCAGCACCTTCGGCCAGGAGCTGATCGACGAGATGCGAACCGATGAAACCGGCCGCACCAGTGACGAGCGCTCTCACGCCAGCATCTCCCGCACCTGGGCCGGCAGGCGCATCGGACGCCCCTCCAGGTTCACCGCGGCGTGGACGGTTCGGCCGGCCGCGGCCACCGTCCGGTCTATCGGGCGCTGGACCTCATAATCGAACTGCACGCGCACCGCGGACAGCAGGCTGCCCCGGGTAACGATCGTCAGATCGTCATCATACCGGACCGGTTGCCGGTATTCGCAGTGGGTTTCAATGACCGGCAGCAGCAGACCGGCGGATTCGAGTTCCCGGTAGGACTGCCCGAGCGAGCGCAGCAGTTCGCAGCGACCCACTTCGAACCAGACGAAGTAGTTGGCGTAGTACACGACCTGCATCTGGTCGGTCTCGGCATACCGGACCCGAATGTGTGTGCTGCTGCTTGGCACGATGGACGATCTTACTCCGTGGGGATCCCGGCGGCCGTGACATGGCCGAGCGCCGCGGCGCGCAGCGCGCGGGTCGCGGCAGTCGGGTCCGGTGCGCCGAAAATGGCGGCGCCGGCGACGAGAATCTCCGCCCCCGCCGCCACGACCCGCGCCGCGTTGCCGCAGTCGATGCCGCCGTCGACTTCGATCGGCGCCGGATTGCGCGCATCGTCGAGCAGCCGCCGCAGGCGGGTGATCTTCGCCTCACTGCCATCGATGAAGGCCTGTCCCCCGAATCCGGGATTCACACTCATCAACAGGACGAAATCGAGGTCCCGCGCGATCTCCTCCAGGGCCGACACCGGGGTGGCCGGATTGAGCACGGCGCCGGCCTCGACGCCGCGGGTCTTGATGGAGGCAATCGTGCGGTGCAGATGCCTGGTCGTCTCGACATGGATCGAGATCATCGCGGCTCCGGCATCGACGAAGGCATCGATGTGGCGGTCCGGATTGGTGATCATCAGGTGCACGTCGAGCGGGACCCGCGCCACACGGTTGAGGCACTTCACTACCGGCGGACCGATTGTCAGATTGGGAACGAAATGTCCGTCCATGACGTCGACGTGGATCAGATCGGCGCCACCGGCCTCGGCGGCGGCGACGGCAACACCCAGGGCGGCGAAATCGGAGGACAGGATGGAGGGCGCGATGCGCACGCTCACCGGCTGACCTCCAGCGAGATCGCTTCGCCCGGGGCGATCTGATACCCGGCCCGGGGAAGCTGTTGCAGCACGATGCCCGGCCCGACACCCGAATACGGGTAGTCGCCGACGACCGTGACCCGGAATCCGCGCGCCCGCAGGATCTCCGCCGCGCTCGACTCGTATACTCCGATCAGATCAGGCATGACATAGGTGGTGCCGCGCTCGCCCCGGTTGATGAGGACCGACACGGTCGTGGCGGCGCCGAGCGGGGGAGGCTCCTGGGCCACCACCGCGTCGCTGGCGTAGCGGCCCGACCGGATCTCCGAGACCTCCCGCAGTTCGAGGGCGTCCTCGCGCAACCGGGCGCGGGCGCCGCGTTCGGACTGTCCGATGAGGCTCGGCACCGAACCGGCGCTGGCCCCGGAACTCAGCCACACCTTCACGCTGCGCCGGCTGCGGGTGGTGAGTCCGGCTGCCGGATCCTGCGCCGCCACATGGCCGGCCGGGATGGTGGGGTGGATACGGGACAGCGGCTCGAGTCGCACGGACAGGCCGGCCTCCGACAGTATGCCAGTCGCGCCGTCCACGGTCTGTCCCGCGAGGTCTGGTACATCGACCTCGCGAAACCGTAGCGCGACCTGCAATCCTGCGACCCCGAACAGGCCAAACGTCGCCGCGGCCACGACAAGCAGGAACGCCAGCGTACCAAGTCGCACCAGCCAGCGTTTGACCGGCGCGCTATTCCCGGCGCGATCGGGATCTGTCGATCCAGGAGACATGCAGCCTTTCAAAATACTACAGCGGGTAGGGGGGCGTCACAACCGCGGTCTATCCACGGCTCACTCCCGCCGTTTCAGGATGGCGCCGAAGAACCCTTCCAGATCGTGGTCTTCAGGCGTGGTCGTCAGGCAACCCCCCGCGGTCACGACTGCCCGGACCCCCGTCGACACCCCCGCCAGTCGGCCGGGATGAACAAGATCGAATGCGGACTGTTCGGCGAGGAATCGCTGGACCACCTCGTCGTTTTCCTCGGGCTCGCTCGAACAGGTGGCGTACACGACTCGCCCACCGGGACGGACGAGCCCCGCCGCCTGCGCCAGCAGGTGGCGCTGTTCGGATGCGTACTTCGCCAGATCGGTGTCCTGACGCCGCCAGCGGATCTCCGGATCACGACGCAGTGTGCCCAGACCGGAACAGGGTGCATCGACCAGCACGCAGTCGAAGACAGGCTGGAACGGCGGACGGCGCAGATCGTGCCGTATCAGACGCACCCGGCGCGCGCCAGTCTCCTCGATGGTGCTACTGAGGAGCCGGACCCGCGCGGAGCGCAGATCTCCGGCGACCACGACGCCGGCCTCCCCGACCGCCGATGCCAGGGCGATGGTCTTGCCGCCTGGCGCCGCGCACGCATCCAGCACGCACTCGCCAGGTTGCGGAGAGGTCAATTCGGCGACCAGTTGACTCGCTTCGTCCTGGATGCCGAACAGTCCGTAACCCGCAAGTGGAGTCCGGAGCGGATTGCCGGCCACCACCTGCAGCCCGTCGCCAGCGAAACGGGTCGGCACGGTCTCGACGCCGTGGCGGGCCAGTTGCCGCGCCAGTTCCGCACGTGTGACCCGGAGGCGGTTCGCCCTGAGGGTCAGCGCCGGAGACCGATTGTTGAACCGGACCCGGACCTTCGTGGCCGCCATCCCGATCCGGTCGAGCCACCGCGTCACCAGCCACTCGGGATGTGAACAGGTCACGCTCAAATACGCCAGCATCTCCGCGCGCGATGCCCCGCGGGCCGGCTCCGGCGGCAACGGCCAGGGCGTTTCCAATCGCGCCACCCGCCGGAGCACGGCGTTGACGAGACCGGCGGCGCTCGATTTTCCGGCGCGCTTGACCAGCGTCACCGATTCGTCGACCGCCGCGGCCGCGGGGACACGGTCCAGATACAGGAGCTGATAGGCGCCCAGCCGGAGCACGGCCAGCACCTCGGCGTCGAGCCGGGTTGTCGGCCTGCCGGCGATCCACTCGATGATGGCATCCAGCGCCGCCATCCAGCGCAGGACGCCGCCGGTCAGTTCCGTCACCAGTGCGCGGTCGCGGTCGTCCTGCAAACTGTCCCGGACGCGGGCCAGTGCCGCGGGCAGGTCGCTGCCCTCGAGTACGTCGCGGAGCGCCCGATACGCCGCCAGGCGGGCCGCCGTCATTCTGTTTCTGCCGCCGGCAGAAACCTCGCCTGACCCCCGACCGGGTGTCCGGCAAGGAAGGCCCGGGTGGACAGTCGTTTGCGACTCTCGGGCTGCAATTCCTCGATAGCGATCGACGTATCGTTGCCGCACGCCACGCGCAGGCGGTCCCCGCGCGCTTCGATGATCGCCCCCGGGCGCCGGCCCGCGGCTGGACCCGCGGGCTCGACGGTGCGCAGGATGAGATAGCGGACCCGATCAAGAATCGTGTAGGCGTGAGGCCAGGGATGGAGACCGCGAACGAGGTTGTGGACGTCGCGCGCCGTCCGGGTCCAGTCGATGCGCCCATCTTCGCGCGTCAGCTTCGGGGCGAAGGTCGCGAGCGCATGGTCCTGCGGGGTGTCGGTGGCGCGTCCTGCGGTAATGTCCCGCACGGTCGACACCAGCAGATCGGCGCCAAGCACGGCGAGCGCCCGCTCGACGGCAGCGCTGGTCTCGCAGGGCCCGATCGAACGCACGGCGCGCGACAGTATCGGCCCGGCGTCCATCTCGCGCACCAGTCTCATCATCGTGACGCCCGTCTCGCGCTCGCCCGCAATCACGGCGCGATGAATCGGGGCCGCCCCACGGTATTTCGGCAGAAGCGAGGCGTGCACGTTGATCGTGCCGTGCGGTGGGGTATGGAGGATCTCGTCGGGCAGCAATTTGCCGTACGCGGCGACCACGCCAAGATCCGGCCGGGTCGCGGCCAGCCTGGCCGCGAACTCCGGATCCCGGGCGCGTTCGGGCTGCAGCACAGGAATCCCGTGCGCCGCGGCCGCCGCCTTGACCGGCGAAGGCAGCAGCCGCTGGCCCCGGCCCCGGCGCCGGTCTGGCTGCGTCACCGCCACGACGACCTGTGCACCGGCCGCCACGAGACGCTCGAGTGACGGCACGGCGAAATCCGGCGTCCCGAAGAACGCGATCGTTACCATTTTCCGGAGCGTCGCAGTTTGCGGACCTTCCGCACGATCAGATCGCGGGTGATCCCGTGCAGCCGGTTGACGAACAACATCCCGTCCAGGTGGTCGATTTCATGCTGGAACACCCTGGCGAGCAGCCCGCTGCCCTCCAACCTCGTGGCGCCGCCGTCGCGATCCAGGCCCTCGACCACGACCCGGGACGCACGGGTCACCTGCTCGGTGAAACCGGGCAGACTCAGGCAGCCCTCTTCCTCTCGCTGCGCACCCTCTCGTTCGACGATGCGGGGGTTGATCACGACGATCAGGTCGCCGGATGACCGCCCCGAGGACGGATCGGCGACAAATAGACGCTGTCCGACACCGATCTGGGGCGCAGCCAGTCCAACCCCCGAGGCGGCGTACATCGTCTCGATCATGTCGTCGACGAGCGAATGGAGCACGGGGTCGAAGCGGTCAACCGAAGCAGCCGGACAGTGCAGCGTATCAGCGCCGTAGCGAAGGATCGGACGAATCATGAGCCTGGCTGGAACGTGGGGTGAGAAAGCGCGATGTCCGGACCGCATTGTAAGCGAAATAATTGCGACGATGGGACGCTGCCGGGTGCCCCGGTCCGGTGAACCAGCGGGGACAGTTGGGTCACCGCGGGTGGGTCAGGTTCTTGCACCGCTTCCGCGCACCGGAGGATGCGGATCGTGCAGATGGAACCAGCCCCTGATGATCTTGGATTGATTGGCGACAGCGACGTGGTCGCCGCGCTGCGAGACGCGGTCCGCCGCGTCGCCGACTCGCCGTACCCGGTGCTCGTCACCGGCGAGAGCGGCAGCGGCAAAGAGCTCGTGGCTCGCGCCGTTCACCGGCTCAGTGGCCGCCCGGCGCGCCGGTTCGGCACCGTCAACTGCGCGGCGTTGACGGACGAGCTGGTCGAAGCGGAGCTGTTCGGCTACGTGAAGGGCGCGTTCACAGGGGCGGTAACCGAACGTGCCGGACTCTTCGAAGCGGCGGCGCAAGGGACGCTCTTTCTCGATGAAGTCGGCGAGTTGTCGCCCCGTGCGCAAGCCAAACTGCTGCGCGTGCTGCAAGACGGCGAGATTCGGCGCATCGGTGAGAACCAGCCGCGGCGTGTCGACGTGCGCGTGGTCGCGGCCACCAACCGCCCACTCGAAAAGGACGTCCAGCAGGGACGATTTCGTGAGGATCTGGTGTACCGGCTCGACGTCCTGCGGATCATCGTCCCCCCGCTGAGAGATCGCGGGGATGACGTGCGTCTCCTCGCCGAGCACTTCTGGCGGCGGGCGCAGTCGCTGACCGGCAGCCGCGCCGCGCCGTCCAGGGCCACGCTGGCGGCGCTGGCGGGGTATCACTGGCCAGGGAACGTTCGCCAGCTCGAGAATGTCGTGGCGTCACTGGTGGTACGTGGGCCGCGCCGGGGCGTGGTGGGCCCGGCGGTCCTGCCATCCGGTTTCTCGGCCACGAGCCGGGACGTGCCCACCCTGCACGAGGCGCGGATGTCGTTCGAACGGCGCTACGTGAGCGGGGCGCTGGCCCGAGCCGGCGGACGGCGCGGCAAGGCGGCACTCGAACTGGGCGTCACCCGTCAAGGGTTGGCCAAGCTGTTGAAACGGCTCGCGCTGGACGGTTCGGACGAGAAACAGACGCTGCACGAGGCAGGGAACTCCGCGTAGGCAGGCCCTGCCGGCGGGCGGCGGGATCAGTCCGGGCGTCCCGCCACGGTGACGGTGTTGTTCAGGGCGTCCGTCGCCCGGATGACGACGCGCCCGCCGTCTCCCTCGAGCACTACCTCAAACTGTTCGACACGTCCGTCCGGAATGCCATCCGTGGGGTACAGCAGCCGCCACGGTTCGGCGTCCTCCCTGATTTCGACGCGTTGAATCGGCGAGTGGCTGTCGCGCACCGTGAATTCGAGCCGGTGCCGGCCATTCTCCTGATGGAGCTCCCCGAGTTCGACGCCGGGCGCAGAGTTGTCGATGTCGAACACGCCGCTCTCCCGTTCCCCGACCAGCGCCGTTTCGGGCGAGTTGGCCGGGGCATCGCTGGCGGTGACCCTGATGCGGTACGCGCCGTCCGGGGTGAGCGACGTGTCCCACGCGAATACCGTCGCGCGCAGCTCATCCCGGAGGATCCGCCACCCGCCGTCACCTTCGCGCTGATACCAGACCGCGTATTCCAGCCGGTCGTCGTTCGCGTCGGACGCCTGCCAGACAAAGGTCTGCACCCCTTTTCGATAACCTTCGCGACCGAGCGTGGCGGCGTCGGCCCGGGGCTGTTCCTCCAGACCGGCCAGCGGCGGGTCGCCGGCGCCGAACGGCTGCTGAAACACGGTGCCCGGGGGATGCACGGTCACCTGCGTCACGTCTGGTCTCAGGTTGCGGGGAAGATAGGCGGCGGTGACTGAAGTGAGCCGCGGTGAGGCGTCGCCGGCGAACAGGGTCACGCGCCACTGCAGGTAGCGTGCGTTGGGGCTGCTGATGGGCGTGCCGGCGGCGGCCGTCGACGGTGGCGACCATGCACTCCAGGTCTCGTTGGGCGCCTCCGTATTACCGGACCGGGTCGAGAGTTCGATCCGGCTGCCGCCGGGCGTCGAACCGCGCCAACTGATGGTGCCCCAGGCGGCGGCGGTTCCGGCGTCGCGCACCTCCGATTCGTAGGTGCCCCGCTCGGCCAGCGCACCGGTGAGTCGAACCACTTTTCCAGGGTTGGCCGTGCTGTAGAGGAACGATCCATCCGGCTGCCGGAGAAACCGCGTGATCTGCCGGGCCGCAGCGCGACCGAGCAGCACGGTGCGCGGTGGCTCGTCCGACACCCGATAGAGCTTGCCGTCCGTCCCGGTGCCGACCAGCAACTCGCCGTTCACGTCGAGGACCGCGTCATACGGTGTGTCCGAGTCCGAGCTCCAGAGTTCGTCCCAGAGTCCGTTGGCGGCGATTCGGTAGATCGCACCTCTGCCGCTCGTCGCCGTCCCGTTCGTGGAGGCCGCGGGCGCCGCAGAGGCAGTGCGGTCCGCCACCACGACCGCGGTGACGCTGGTCGTGACCGAGATGGAGGGCGTGCTCGTGCCCTGGATCCTCGCCGGGGTGGCGGGCGCCGCCGCCGATGACGCCGTTCCGTCCTGGCCACTCACCGCCGTCACGATCACACCGCCGTCGGGGTGCATCCGCAGCGATCGGACCTCGTCGTGCGGGGTATCCAGCAGGACGAACGCTCTTCCGGTCTGGTCGATACGCACCACCTGCCCCGGCGACTCCGTGCCCGCCAGCACCGCGCCCCCCGCTTCCAGCGCCAGGGAGAGGACATGCGTCGCGTCGCTGTCGAACAGTACCTCCGCCTCGTTCGCCTCGGGATCGATCCGGTAGATCCGCGCAGGATCCCCCGTCGCCGCCAACAGGGCGCCGTCGGACTCGGGGAGAAGCGCCCAAATGTAGGTGGCGTCCGGGTCGAAGACCGTCGTGGCGCTGCCGTCCGGAGTCACGCGATAGATCTGGCCCTCTGGCGAGGTGGCGGCGAATACGGCTCCGCCAGGCGCCGGGGCAAGGGCGAAGATGTCTGTCGTGCCGGCGTCGAAGACGACCTCTCCGCCGCCATCCGACTCGACGCGATAGAGCCGGCCGTCATTGCCGCTGCCGGCCCACAGCGCGCCGTCGGTGGCCGTGGTCAGGGACCACACCACGGGCGCCGTCGTGGTGAAGAACTCGTCGGCGCCCGGACCGAGACCGAGATGGCCATCGGCGTCGATCGTCAGGGTGTCGACCTCACCACGCAGGAATTCGGCCTGGGTCGACACCCGCCAGAAGACCGGAGCGGCTGCCACGGACAGCATGACGCACAGGGCCGCCAGGAGGGTGACGCCGAGACCGCGCGTCCGGCCGGTCGGGCGCCGCGCCGGGGATCCCTGCAGCGAATCACTGGTTCGGGTCACTAGGAGTCTGCGCCGTAGAAGATTGCGAAAGCGAAAATTCGATATCGCCATGGATTTCTTCACGCATTTGAGGAGCATAGCGGCACTATGTGACGAAAAGGCGTGGTGAAAGCCATGAGCGAGAGCGGATTTGCAGCCGTAATCTCTCTGCGGCGCAGGCTCCTAGCGATCGTCCAGGTCGAGCGTCAGGACTCGCGAGCCGGAGACGGCGTGATCGAGCGGGACGCTCCATTCGCCGATGGTCGCATTGCGAAGCCTGGTGAATCCGGGACCGCTGGAATCAGAGCCCAGGACATCGAGCACCGAGGGAGGCAACGACGCCATCCGGCGCCCGCCGAGGACCGCCCCGGCATCGGCCCGGCGAAGCTGCACGTAGATCCTGTTGTTCCGGCGCGCCGTGTTCATGGCATCGACCAGTTGGGCAAGATCGGTCGCCTGCAGGCCGCGGCCGGATTCCTGTCGTTCCTGCCGCGCGAGCGTCGTGCCGTCGGCCACGATCACCTGTAGCCGTCCGCGGGCGGCGGCGGGCAGATCGATCATGACGGTACGCGTGATCTCCTGGCCGCGGTGAGTCCGGACAGCAATCTGCAATGGCACCGTGCGACCGGCCCTGGGCCTGGGATCGTCGAGCCAGACCCGCTCGACCTCGGCGCTGCGCACGTCGTCATGTGCGGTGACGGCGATGTCGATGCCCTCGATCGTCACCGGCTCGAACCCGTTGTTGAGCAGCGCGGTCAGCGGACCCGACACATACAGGGCGGTCAGCACCGCGGCGCTGTCACCACTGAAGGTCTCCTCGAAGACCGCGGTCTCGTGCCCGGACAGCCGTGCTTCCCCGCGCAGGACGTAGGTCGCCGCGCCTAGCTGTCTGCTATGCGTGAACAGAACGTTCAACATCGCGTTGTAGGTGAGCAGCGGCGTGAAGAAATCATGCGCCACGACCTCGAAATCGAACGTGTCGACCCGGTCTCGATCCGGCGCAGTGAGCGAGACATGCACTGGGACCATACGCGGACCTGGTCCGAGGCTGCCGGCGATACCGGTCGCCCGATCTTGATCGATTGTGCCCAGGACGTCACCGATCGCGGAGATCTTGGAGGAGATGGCCAGACTCGGCAAGACACCGTGGACGTAGGCACGCGTCATCGGAAACCGCGCCGCACCCAGGTTATAGAACGAATGTCCGAATGCGTGGACGCGCCCGTCGTCCACCAGCGTGACGGTGCCGGTGCCGGCCATCGCGAGATCACCGCGGACGAGACTGACGCCGACCGAGTCGCCGCCCGTCAAAGGCGTGTCCGGCAGAGACTGCGCCGCCAGCGCGCCGCCGACGACCGGCGCCATGCCGCCGGCCCGAAACATCGGTGCGAAATGGTCGACCGCGGCCGCGGTGAAGCCGCTCATGACGAGCGGCGTCGCGATTGGGCGCAACTGGACGCCGAGCGACCCGGCGGTGGCGGTGGAGTGCGCCACCATACCGGTCACGTCGTCGGGACGCGACGCGAACGGATCCGGACTGGCCAGTCGGTCGGGTCGCAAACTCGTCAACGAGTCGCTCGCCAGGGGCAGCGCCAGCGGCGTGGCCGCGCGCACCAGCGCCGCGACCGGCCCCGAGTCGTCGTGGAGCATCTCTTCGATCGGGGTGATGCCGGCGATGGTGTCCTTGGGAAACGAACCCATCGAGTACGAGACCGCGCCGATGAGACGCCCAGCGATATAGACCGGACTCCCGCTCATGCCCTGGATGACCCCGCTCTCGGCCAGGGGGCCGCCCTCTAGACGGGCGAGAATCAGATTCCGGCGGACCCCGACCGAATTCTCGAGGATCCCGATGATCTCGGCCGAGAATTCGCTGCGCTCGGTGCCCTGGAAGACCGTGAGGCCGGTGCCCCGCATCCCCGTCCGGATCTCGTCGAGCGGCATCGTGTCGGTCGCCGCCGGCAGCACGGCCAGACCTCCCAGCAGGCACACCGCAATCAACAAGGGTCTGCGAAGGGTCATGAGGTCAGGGGAACCGGAGGGGAAAGGCAGGGCGGCACTGACCCATTATCGAAGGAAACGCCTATGGGTCAAGGAGAAAAGGCTGATCTGGACGATTCCACGAGCACCATGGCGAGCTGTGGTCGGCGGGCTCGACCTGATTGATCGTCAACGGGTAGTCGAACGCATTCACGCACGGCACCACACCGATCCCCGAATTGACAGGCAGCAGCCGCTTTGCTAGCCTGACAGGCGGTGTTGAGGGAATCACTGTGTTGATGGTGCGTTTGGCGCAGTTTCGATCGTGTCCGATGGCGACGCCTCCCGGCGGGAGCCGGGCGTCCTGGTGGTACTACGGGTTTAGCAGCACTGGAGAGGCACGCCTGCCCGCTTGAACGCAAACCAACGCAGACAGCAAGGACAAGCCTCTCCAGCCCACCGGTTGGAGAGGCTTTTTTCGTGATGACCAGCGCACAGCTTTGCGCCACCGTGACGGCGGACACGACCCGCGAGTTGCGCGCGCGCCGCGACTCGGTTGCCGCGGCCGATCTCATCGAGCTCAGAGTGGACGGAGTGCGGGACCTCGATCTCGACGGAGCGCTCACGGGGCGGCCCCGGCCGGTGATCGTGACCTGCCGGCCTGCCTGGGAAGGGGGTCGCTTCAGCGGCTCGGAAGACGAGCGCCGGCGCATTCTGCGTAGGGCGCTCGACCTTGGGGCCGAGTGGGTCGATCTCGAGTGGCGGGCTGGTTTCGAAGAGCTGATCGCGGCGCGCCAGGGACGCAACGTCGTACTCTCGTTCCATGATTTCGACGAAACCCCGCTGGATCTCGAGGACCAGTATCGGGCGATGCGCGCGACCGGAGCCGCCGTGGTCAAGCTGGCGGTTCGCGCCAGATGCGGGCGCGACGTGGTTCGCCTGCTGACACTCGGGCGAGGACGAAGGCCGGAGCGCTTCATCCTCATCGGGATGGGAACTCGCGGCTGGCCGACCCGGCTGCTGCCAGCGCACTTCGGTTCCCTCTGGACCTACGCCGGCGATGGCGTGGCGCCCGGTCAGATACGGCTGTCCGACATGCTCGAGCGCTACCGCTTCCGACAGACGTCGTCCGAGACGGCCGTCTACGGCGTGGCCGGGTCACCGATCGGGCACTCGCTCTCGCCAGCGATGCACAACGCGGGCTTCGCGGCGACCGGCATGGACGCGGTCTACGTGCTGTTCGACGCCACCGGCGCCGATGACCTGTTCGCGCTGGCCGAGGCGCTCGGCGTGGCTGGGCTCAGCGTCACGGCCCCCCTCAAGGAGTCCGTTTTGCCGCGGTTGTGCGCGATGGATCTGCTCGGACGCCGGGTGGGGGCCATCAATACGCTCAAGCCGCATCCCGATGGCTGGGAGGGCCTGAACACCGACGTGCCGGGTTTCCTGGCCCCCTTGCACGGTGGTACAGGTCTGGAGCGACAGCGCGTCGCGGTGCTGGGCGCCGGCGGATCGGCGCGCGCCGTTGCCGTAGCGCTGGCGAGCGAGGGCGCCACGGTGACAGTCTGCGCGCGACGGGCCGATCGGGCACGGATCGTGGCCGATCTGGTTGGCGGCGCCGTCGGCGCCGTGCCGCCGCCCGCGGGATCCTGGGATCTGCTTGTCAACACGACCCCAGTCGGAACCGCGCCGGCCGTCACCGATACGCCGCTGAGCGCGGCCGATCTGGCGGGCGGGACCACCGTCTACGATCTGGTCTACAACCCGCGACCCACACGGCTGCTCCGGGAAGCCGCCGCGGCCGGGTGCCGCACGATCGACGGTCTGGAGATGCTGGTCGAACAGGCGCGGCGGCAGTTCGAGTGGTGGTGCGGTACGCGCCCGTCACCGGCGTTGTTCCGGACGGCCGCACTAGAGGCGCTCGACGCACGTGAGGAACAACCGGCATGAACAAGACCTCGTTCGAGACGTTTCAAGACCTTGCGGCCCGCAGCACGTTCGTCCCGGTCTGCAAGGAGATACGCGCGGACCTGCTGACGCCGCTGTCGGCGTTCCTCAAGGTGGCCGAGCAGGCGGACTACGCGTTTCTCTTCGAAAGCGTGGAACGGGGCGAACAGCTTGCGCGCTATTCCTTTCTCGGCAAGGACCCGTTTCTGGTGCTCCGCGCCCGGGGAGGGGTCACGCTGGAGGAAGAGCACGGCGCCACCCGCGACGTGCACGTCCCGTTCGTGGACCGGCTGCGGGACGTCATGAACAGGTACCGCTCGCCGGTAGTTCCCGGATTGCCCCGTTTCATCGGTGGCGCAGTCGGCTTCCTGGGCTATGAAGCGGCGCGCTGGTTCGAGCCGTCGCTCGACGCGGTCTGGACCGCACGGAACGCGCCTGGAACCGGGGATGACGACGCGGCGTTCATGCTCTTCGACACGATTCTGGCCTTCGACCACGTCAAGCATCGCATCCTCGTGATCGCGAATGCGCGGGTCGATACCGACGCCGACCTGGCGACCGCGTATCAGCTTGCGTTGGCGAAGATTCATTTCCTGGAACAGGAGCTCAATCGCACGCTCTCGGAACCGGCCCCACCAACGGCGACGCCGAACGAGGTGCGATCGAACACGAGCCAGGCGGCGTTCGAGCAGGCCGTACGTGTGGCCAAGGAGCACATCACGGCCGGCGACATCTATCAGGTCGTGCTGTCGCAGCGTTTCGAAACCGGCGTCCGCGCCGACCCGTTCTCCGTGTATCGCGCGCTCCGTCATGTGAACCCGTCCCCTTACATGTTCTTCATGCGCATGGGACCGTTGGCCCTCATCGGCGCCTCGCCCGAAATGCTGGTACGGGTCGAAGGGCGGCAGGTGGTGACCCATCCGATCGCGGGCACCCGCCCGCGTGGCGCCGACGACGAGGAAGACGAACGTCTGGTAGAGGAGTTGACGCAGAACGAAAAGGAACGCGCCGAGCACGTGATGCTGGTCGACCTGGGACGCAACGACATCGGCCGCGTCAGCGAGTTCGGCACCGTCCGGGTGACTCGGTTCGCCGAGATCGAGCGCTACTCCCATGTGATGCACCTTGTGTCCAGGGTGGAAGGCCGGCTTCGTGCGGACCAGGACAGCTTGGACGCGCTCACAGCCTGTTTTCCGGCCGGCACGGTGTCGGGCGCCCCCAAACTCCGGGCAATGGAAATCATCTCGGACCTGGAGCCGTCACGGCGCGGGATCTACGCCGGCGCGGTCGGATACCTCGATTTCGCCGGTAATCTCGATTGCTGCATTACGATCCGCACGATCACGATGCGAGACGGAGTCGCCTACATACAAGCCGGGGCCGGCGTGGTAGCCGATTCGGACCCGACCGCGGAGTTCCACGAGACCCGAGCCAAGGCATCCGCCCTGCTGCATGCGCTCGACATGGTCAGAGCCGACTGATGGTCCTTGTCATCGACAACTACGACTCGTTCACCTACAACCTCGTGCAGTATCTCGGAGAACTGGGGGCCTCGCTTGAGGTGCGCCGGAACGACAAGGTCACGCTGGACGACATTGCCGCCCGTGCGCCCAGCCACATCGTGATCTCGCCGGGGCCGGGTCGACCGGAGCACGCCGGGGTCACGGTGGACATGATCCGACGGTTCGCCGCCGAGGTGCCGCTGCTCGGGGTGTGCCTGGGGCACCAGGCGATCGGACTCGCGTTCGGGGCGGTGGTGACGCAGGCGCGCGTCCTGGTCCACGGGAAGCGCTCGATGGTCGAGCATGACGGACGCGGCCTCTTCAAGGGCATCCAGGGACCGTTCGCCGCCGCGCGGTATCACTCGCTGGCGATTGCCGCCGGCACCTGCCCGCCTGAGCTGGAGGTGACGGCGACAGCGGCGGACGATGGCACCATCATGGGCGTGCGGCATCGGGCGTGGCCGGTGCACGGTGTCCAGTTCCATCCGGAGTCCGTCCTGACCGGGGTGGGGCACCAGATTCTGAGGAATTTTCTGGAGTGCTGATGTTTGCAACCGTGATCGAGAAGCTGCGGGGCCGACACGATCTTGACGCCGGCGAAGCATCCGCCGTGATGGAGGAAATCCTGGCGGGGCGGGCGACGCCGGCCCAGATGGCCGGGTTCCTCATCGCGCTGTCGATGAAGGGGGAACGACCGGCGGAAGTGGTCGGGCTGGCCAGGACGATGCGGGCCAACGCCGTGGGCCTGTCGAAGCAGCGGCCCGACCTCTTCGATACGTGCGGCACCGGTGGGGACGGCGCCTCGACCTTCAACGTCTCGTCGCTGGCGGCCCTCGTACTGGCGGGGTGCGGTGTCAGAGTCGCCAAGCACGGGAACAGGGCGGTATCGAGCCGGTGCGGCAGCGCGGACCTGTTCACTGCCCTCGGAGTCACGGTCGACGCGCCGCCGACAACGGTCGAACGGTGCCTCGACGAGTGTGGAGCCGCCTTTCTGTTCGCACCGACCTTTCACCCCTCGATGCGGCATGCTGGACCCGTACGCCGCGAACTCGGCGTGCGCACCGTGTTCAACCTCCTGGGCCCGCTGACGAATCCCGCCGGCGTGCGCCGGCAACTGGTGGGGGTGCCGCGGGCGGAGTACACGGACCTGATCGCGCGCGCGCTCGGCGCGCTCGGTTGCGAGCGGGCCTGGGTGGCGCACGGGGCAGACGGCTTGGACGAGATCTCGACCACGGGGTACACCAAGGTGTCCGAGTACCGGGCCGGCCGGGTGCGGACGTTTCATCTGCACCCGCACGACTTCGATTTGCCGGTCGCGGCGGCGGCGGACCTGCGCGCCGAATCGCCGGACGAGAACGAAGCGATTGCCCGCGCGGTGCTGGCCGGACAACCGGGACCGCCGCGCGACATGGTGCTGGCCAACGCGGCAGCGGGATTGGTGATTACGGAACAGGTCCCGACACTGACCACGGGAGTGCAGACCGCCGCGGCGGCGATCGACGAGGGCCGGGCAGGGCAGTGCCTGCGGCGTCTGGCCGCGCTGTCGTCCGGGTCGGGAGAGGTCGATGTCTGAGCCGACCGGAGCGCCGAACCTGCTGGCTACGATCGTCGCGGCCACGCGGACCGCCGTGGCGGGGCGCGTGCGACGGACGCCGGAAGCGGCCCTCCTGGCCGGTGTGGCCGCTCATCCGGACGGCCGGCGGTTCCACGAGGCGCTGAGCAGGACCGACGGTCCCAACATCATCGCCGAGTGCAAGCGCCGGTCGCCCTCGAAGGGCAGACTGCGCGCCGACTACGACCCGGCGCGCATCGCCGCCGGTTACGAGGCCCACGGCGCCGCGGCGGTCTCGGTGTTGACGGAACCGACGTTCTTCGACGGGTCGCTCGATCACCTGCGCGCGGTGCGTGCGGCGGTCCAGGTACCGCTGCTCCGCAAGGACTTCATCGTGACCTCCTATCAGCTTCTGGAAGCGGCGGCGAGCGGCGCCGATGCCGTGCTGCTGATCGTGGCGGCGCTCGACGATCGGGAACTCGCCGCGCTGGCGGCACAGGCGGCCGAACTGGGGCTCGCCGTCCTCGTCGAGGTCCACGACCGCGACGAACTGCGGCGGGCGCTGGACGCCGGCGCGCGGATTATCGGGGTGAACAACCGCAATCTCCGGACGCTGTCGGTTGGCCTGCACACCGCGCGCGATCTGATTGGGGACATCCCCGAGGGGGTGGTCGGCGTTGCGGAAAGCGGTCTCCGTACGCCCGGCGACCTTGTCTCGCTTGGCCGCGCCGGATACCAGGCCTTTCTGATTGGCGAGACGTTCATGAGCAGCCCGGACCCAGGCGGCGCCCTTCAGCATCTGCTCGACGGCACGCGCGCGGAACTCACCGCGGAGGAACAGACAGTGAGCGCCGCGGGGGGGGCATCCCGATGACGCCGGTCAAGGTCTGCGGAATCACCCGGCCCGACGATGCCGCGCTCGCGGCCGATCTGGGTGCGACCTGGGTCGGATTCATCTTCTGGCCGGGCAGTCCTCGCTTCGTGACACCAACCGCCGCCGCGGAGATCCTGGCGGAATTGCCCCCGCACGTAATCGGGGTTGGGGTCTTCGTGAACCAGACGCCGCAGCATGTCACCGCTGTCGCCGGCGACGTCGGACTCGGCGCGGTGCAGTTGCACGGGGACGAATCATGCGCGGAGTTTGCCCGAACCGGCCGCCGGGTCATCAAGGCAGTGCGGCTCTCCGCCGGCAGCACCACGGCCGCGGCGGATCCCGTCTGGCCGGCCGCAACCGTGCTCCTCGACGCGCACGACCCGGTGCGTATGGGCGGCACCGGCCGTCAGGTCGATTGGACGATTGCAGCGCACATTGCCGGGCGCCGGCGCACAATCCTCTCCGGCGGATTGCGGAGCGACAACGTCGGAGCCGCAATCGCGCGCGTCGCACCCTACGGGCTCGACATCTCCTCAGGCATCGAAGTCCGGCCTGGAATCAAGGACCCCCCGCTGATGCGGGCCTTCTTCGACGCAGTGCGCAGGGCATCGGCGTCAATCCCGAGCATCGCGGCCGGGGTCGCCGCGAGCGGAGCCTAGACATGGCGAGCGACACCACGCAACCGGCCGAGGGCGCCCGCTTTGGGCGGCGTGACCCGGACGCCCGCGGTTACTTCGGGGCCTACGGCGGACGTTTCGTGCCCGAGACGCTGGTCGCGCCGGTCGCCGAGCTTGAAGCGGCGTATTTCGAGGCTCGGTCGGACCCCGCCTTTCTGGCCGATCTGGACACGCTGCTCGACCGCTACGTCGGTCGTCCCACCCCCATTCACGAGGCGGTCCGCTGGTCACGCGCGCAGGGCGGCGCCCGGCTGCTGCTGAAACGGGAAGATCTGGCTCACACCGGGGCGCACAAGATCAACAATGCCCTGGGGCAGGCACTGCTCGCGGTCCGGATGAGCAAGCGCCGGGTCGTGGCAGAGACCGGCGCCGGCCAGCACGGCGTCGCCACGGCGACCGCCTGCGCACTGCTCGGGCTTGCCTGCGAGGTCTACATGGGGGCCGAGGACATGGCGCGCCAGGGCCTGAACGTCGTGCGGATGCGGCTGCTTGGCGCCACCGTCACCCCGGTCGACGCCGGGAGCCGGACCTTGAAGGATGCCATCAACGAAGCGATGCGCGACTGGGTGACGAACGTCGAGGACACCTACTACCTGTTGGGCTCCGTGCTGGGACCGCATCCCTATCCGCTCATGGTGCGCGAGTTCCAGTCGGTCATCGGTCGTGAAGCGCGGCAGCAGGTGCTGGTCCTCGCGGGGAGGTTGCCGTCGGCCGTGGTCGCCTGCGTGGGAGGTGGCAGCAACGCGCTCGGTATCTTCGACGGGTTCGTCGACGACTCGCTTGTGCGTCTGATCGGTGTGGAAGCGGGAGGCGACGCCATTGTCACCGGCCGCCACGCGGCGCGGTTCGCCACCGGCACCGTCGGGGTGCTGCAGGGCACGCGCAGCATGATTCTGCAGGACGCCGACGGCAACATCGAACCCACGCATTCCGTGTCGGCGGGGCTCGACTATGCCTCTGTCGGTCCAGAGCACGCCTGGCTCCGCGATCTGGGACGCGCGGAATACACCTGGGTGTCGGACAGTCAGGCGCTCGACGCGTTCCAGCGGATCGCCGGTCTGGAGGGGCTTATTCCGGCGCTGGAATCGGCGCACGCGCTGGCGTATGCCGGTGAGCTCGCCGCGAGCCTCGGTCGGGATGACATCGTGCTCGTGAATCTGTCTGGACGGGGCGACAAGGACGTCGAGATCGTGAGGGACCGCTGTCTCGGGAGCACTGCGGCGACTGGGGAGAACGGGTGACATCACGAATCGGCAACATCTTCAGCGGTCTGCGATCGAGCGGACGCACCGGGCTGGTCACCTACGTGACCGCCGGCGACCCGGATCTCGAGCGCTCGGCCGCGATCTTGCGCGGGCTCGACCGCGCCGGCGCCGACGTGCTGGAAGTCGGAGTGCCGTTCTCCGACCCGCTGGCGGACGGCCCGGTAATCCAACGCGCGTCTGAACGTGCGCTGGCGGCGGGGGGCACCCTGACCACGACGCTCGATCTGATTCGGGACGTACGACAGGATGTGCAGGCCGCGATTGTCGTCTTCACCTACGCGAATCCGGTGCTCCGGATGGGCCTGCACACCTTCGCTCGCCGGGCCGCGGCGGTTGGAGTGGACGGCGTGCTGGTACTTGATCTGCCGCTGGAGGAAGCCGAGCCGTTTCGTCAGGCGATCATGGAGTTCGGTCTCGACCCGATATTCCTGCTGAGTCCCACGACAACCGGGGACCGCCTGCGCCAGGCGGCCGCTCTGGGCCGCGGGTTTCTGTACGGCATCTCGCGGCTCGGCGTGACCGGCGCGCGGGACGAGGTCGCCGGCGGCGCTCGCGCACTGGCCACGCGCATCCGCGCCGTGTCCTCGCTGCCCATCGCGATCGGCTTCGGACTGTCCCGCCCGGAACACGTGCGTGAGATCGGCGCCTGCGCCGATGCCGCCGTGGTCGGGAGCGCGCTTGTGAGCGTGATTGCGCGGGAAGCTGCTTCGGATCGGCTGGTCCCGGCGGTCGAACGGTATGTCGCCTGGTTGAAGGGCGATCTGAATGCGGCAGGAAGGGCGAACGTACCGTGACGTCAGCACAACGGCCACGGGAGCGGCCCGAACGGTCCACCGTCGACCGACGGATCGCGGAGATACGTGCACGGATGGACGATCTCGACGCGCGGTTGGTCGCGTTGTTGAATGAACGGGCCAGTTGCGCGAATGAGATCGGGCGGTTGAAGCACACGGTGGGGTTGGAGGTGTATCAGCCGGATCGCGAGATCGAGGTACTGAAACATGTGCGATCGGTGAACGGGGGACCGCTCGATGGAGACGCGATTACCCGGTTGTTCGAACGGATCATCGACGAGGCTCGGAGACTGGAACGCTCGACCGGGTAGCTGGTCGCATGCCGCAAGAGAGGATGGCTGGTCATGGTTGTCGTCATGGAGGAACGCGCGAGCGAAGAACAGATTCAGCACGTCATCGCGCAGCTTACGCAGCGGGAGTTTGACGTGCACCGCTCGACCGGACAGTTGCGCAGCGTGCTGGGAGCCGTGGGAGGCAATCGATCGTTCGACACGCGGCTGATCGAGGTAATGGACGGCGTGCACGAGGTCCTGAGAATCACCGAGCCGTACAAGCTGGCGAGCCGGACCTTCAAACCGGAGAACACGGCTGTGTCGTTCGGAGACTTCCGTGTGGGCGGCGACGAAGTGATCGTCATGGCCGGTCCCTGCTCGGTCGAGACCGAGGACCAGATCGCCGCCGCGGCCGCCGCGGTGAAGAAGGCCGGCGCGAAGGTGCTCCGGGGCGGCGCCTTCAAGCCCCGCAGCTCGCCCTACAGCTTTCAGGGTCTGGGCGAAGACGGCTTGCGCATGATGCGCACCGCGGCGGACGCCGAGGGGATGAAGGTGGCGTCCGAGGTGATGGACGTCAGCCAGATCGATTTGGTGTCGAAGTATGCCGACATCCTGCAGGTCGGGGCGCGGAACATGCAGAACTACACGCTGCTCCGCGAACTCGGCAAGTGCCGCATCCCGGTCCTCTTGAAACGCGGCATCTCGGCCACGATCGAGGAGTGGCTGTTGTCGGCCGAGTACATTCTGTCGGGAGGAAACACCGACGTGATGCTGTGTGAGCGCGGGATCCGCACATTCGAGAGCTACACGCGCAACACCATGGACATCTCCGCGATTCCGGTGATTCACAAGCTGAGCCATCTGCCGATCGTGGCGGATCCCAGCCACGGCACCGGGCTGCGGGACAAGGTGGCGCCAATGGCCCGCGCCGCGATCGCGGCCGGCGCCGATGGGTTGATTATCGAGGTGCATCCGGATCCGGACCATGCCATGAGCGACGGCGCCCAGTCGATCTTCCCCTCTCAGTTCGAGCGGCTGATGGCCGAACTGCGCATCATTGCGCCGGCCATCGGCCGCAGCATCTGTCTGCAGTCGGTGGCGTCTCTCGGCTGGAGCAGCAGTTAGCCCGTATCGCAGGTCCAGGCCACGAGAAAAGGCACGCCGCATGTCCGAATCTGCACGTATCCTGCCGGTCATCCAGCCGGGCGCCGGCAGTGGGTCGCCACCGATCTTCGACAAGATCGCAATCGTCGGCCTGGGTCTGATCGGCGGCTCAATTGCGCTGGCCGCGCGGCAGCACTGGCCGGCTTGTCTGGTGATCGGGCTCGACCGGAAAGAGGTGCTCGAGAAGGCAATGGTGCTGCATGCCATCGACGTTGCCGCCGACGACCCGGTCGTGATCGCCGGGGCCGACCTGGTAATCCTGGCCGCTCCGATCGAGCAGAACGTGGACATGCTGGCTGTACTCGACCAGCATGTCACGACGCCCGCCATCGTCACCGACGTGGGCAGCACCAAGCGCACCACCGTGGAGGCCGCCCGGCAGCTTCCGTCCCGTTTCACGTTCGTCGGCGGACATCCGCTGGGCGGGGCGCCGCGGGGCGGGATCGAACACGCCCGGGCCGACCTGTTCGTCGACCGCCCCTGGCTCTTCACCCCCGACGGAGACACCGCCGCGGGTGTCCTGGAACGATTATGCGAATTCGTCCGCACGCTCGGGGCCGAACCGCATCTCGTCGATCCCGTCGAACATGATCGATTGCTCGCCCTGGTGAGTCACCTGCCCCAACTGACGGCCAGCGTGCTGATGCATGTGGTCGGGTCGGGCGCCGGCGAACAGGGCCTCAGACTGACCGGGCGGGGCCTGTTCGACGCGACGCGACTCGCCTCGAGTCCCGCCGATATCTGGCGGGACATCTGCCGCTCGAACCCGGATGCCATCGGGCGATCCCTCGACCAGTTGATCGAGGAACTGCAGTGCCTGCGGCGGGGACTCGAGACCAGCGACGACGTTGACCGGATCTTCGAATCGGCGCGCGGCTGGCGCGCGCGGCTGGCGGCCCTGCGCCCTCCCAGGCGCAGCGCGTGACGGACCTGCCGGTGATCACGTGTCTGCCGATAATTCCGGATGCCCTGGTCGCGGCTGGCCGGCAGTGTATACGATGAGCCGGGTCCGTCGGCCCCGGTGGTCAGCTGGGCGGGGCCGTCACTCGGGGAGGCGCCCCCCCTGGATGGTCACGGCGGTCCGCGCGGTCTCGACGGTGTCGCCACCCCGCTTCAGAGTCAGCCGCACCTCGTAGCGTCCGCCAATATCGTAGGAGTGCCGTCGAGAAAAGCGGCGGCGGATTTCACTTGTGCCGGGTTCGTACGGGTCGCAATCGAAGGTGCTCTCCGACCGCGTGTCGTCATCCCAGTCCCACTCTGCGCTGACACAATAGAATTCCTCGTTGTCGTCCGGGCCTCCACGCAACAGGCCAGTGAAAACGACCTCGACCGGCGCGAATGCCAGATTCGGCCGGGCGCGAAGACGGAGTTCGGGACGCTCTTCCTGCGCCCGCAGGTGCAGGTGCGAAGGGGACGTGACAGGGCTCGCAAGCGCGACGCCCACTGCCACGCCGGCCATAAGGTACCGCCAGGATCGAGCCATGCCCTGATTGTAGTGCGGTTGTCACCCCGGTGACCAGTCGCGTGTTATCTCCACCGCCGGTGTCGACCCTGCCGCGCTATAATCCGCCGATGCCCAGCCACCCCGAGGGTCCCGCCGTCCACTGCACCTCGGAGTCTCCGAACGCGATCGCCGCCGACCTGCTTTGCGTACCAGTCTTCGAGGACGACGACCCATCGCGTCATGGCGCGGTCGACCGCGCAACCGGCGGCGCCGTCGCCAGAGGCCGGGCCTCGGGGGAAATCAGCGGCAAGCTTCACGAACGTTTCTTCACGGATGTGTCCGACGCGTCCTGGCTTACGCGGCGACTGCTGGTCGTCGGTGCGGGCGACCGCGCCCGATTCAACGTCGAACGGGGACGATCGGTGGCTGCGACGGCCGGTATGGCGGCCAGAGAACGCGGTACGGCACGGCTCGTATTCGACTGTCGGCCCCCACAACCGCTGCCGGGCCTGTCGCAGGCGTTCGCGGAGGGTGTGCTGCTGGGTGCATTCCGGGACACCCGCTTCAAGAGCCGGGAGACAGGTCGGGCACCGCTGCGCGACGTGTCGCTCATCGTCGGTGAGGCCGGGCAGTCCGGCGCCAGAGCCGAGATCGAGCGCGGTGTCAGGCTGGCGCGCTGCACCAACGTCGCCCGCGAGCTGTCCAACGAGCCGGGCAATCTGTTCACGCCGCGTGTCTTCGCTGACCGGGCTCGTGACCTGGTGAGCGGACCCTGCACCAGCGTCGAAATCCTCGATGAGGCGGCTATTGCGTCGCATGGCATGGGACTGCTCGAGGGCGTGGCGCGCGGAAGCGCCGAGCCGCCGCGGGTGATCGTCATGCGCTACGAGCCGCCGGGCACGGCCGGAGGACCGGTCCTGGGACTGGTGGGAAAGGGCGTGACCTTCGATACCGGCGGGATCTCGATCAAGCCGGCGGACGGCATGGACCGAATGAAGCGAGACATGGCCGGCGGCGCGGCGGTCGTATGCGCCATGCGGGCCATCGGTGAACTGGCGCCGCCCGTACGGGTGGTCGGTATCGTGCCCGCGGCGGAGAACATGCCGGGAGGCCGCGCCATTCGGCCGGGAGACGTATTGACGGCGGCGAACGGTCTGCGGATAGAGGTGCTGAATACGGATGCCGAAGGACGTCTGCTGCTGGGAGACGGGTTGTGGCTGGCGCAGCAGCTCGGCGCCACACACCTGGTGGACATTGCCACACTGACCGGCGCCTGCGTGGTGGCGCTTGGACACCATGCCTCGGGATTGGTAGGCACCCCGCCAGGGTGGGTAGACACTGTCCGGCGCGTTGCCGACGGAGCAGGGGACCGGGTCTGGCCGCTGCCCGCATTCGACGCCTACGAAGCGCAACTGAAGAGCGATACGGCGGACCTGGCCAACATCGGAGGCCGGGCGGGCGGCGCCATCACGGCGGGCATGTTTCTGAAGGCATTCGCGGGCGATCTGCCGTGGGCCCATCTGGACATCGCCGGCACCGCCTGGTACGAAGAGGCCGCTCCCGACCACCCGAAAGGCGCCAGTGGGGTAGGGGTGCGGACCCTCGCGACCCTGCCGTTCGCATTGGCGGCCGATTCTGCCGACGGCGGTGCGGCGGGCGCCCGGCAGCCCCATCGAACCGGGGCGGTGCAGGCGGTGTAGTAGTATTCGGCCATGCAGGATCCGCTGACTCCGATCATCGTCAATGTGGCCGATCCGGTCACGGCGGAGATCACCATCAGTGACGTGCTGGTAGGCGTGTTCAGCCTGGCCGGTGTGATGATTGCCGTGATGGTGGGATTCGCCCTGCTCGTTGCCGCGGCACTCATCGGACTACGCAGATTGCGTCCTGCAAACTCCTTCAACGGGGCCGACGCAGAAGGCACCAGTCTCGGGCTGCACATCCCCTCCCGTTGAGGCGCGCCGTCACCGTGCCAGGGTGCCGGTGCGACGCGGAATGCTACCGGGAACTGCTGGCAGCCGCGCGTCTGGAGTGCCCGCCCGGTTTCAGCATGCGCTGATATTCGGTTATGGATGTAAAGAGCGCCTCCGCGATCTGATCGCGATAGCCGCCGGTAGCGAGCAGGGCTGCCTCTTCGGGGTTGCTGAGGAAGGAGATTTCGGCCAGCACGCTCGGCATGCTGGCGCCGATGAGCACCACGAACGGCGCCTGCTTGACCCCCAGGTCCTGCACCCGCGGATGCGCGGCGCGCACACCGGAGATCAGCCGTGCCTGGACCAGCTCGGCGAATGCTCTCGATTCGTCGACCTTGTTGCGCATCGTGATCGACTCGATCAGGACCGGAAGATCGTGCATGCCCTCCCTGGTTGCCGCGTTCTCGCGAGCGGCCACCGCCTGTGCGGCGGGGTCGCTGGCGAAGTCGAGATGGTAGGTCTCGATGCCGCGGACCTCCGGGTCGGGCGCGGCGTTGGCGTGTATCGAGAGAAAGAGGTCGGCATTCGCGCGATTCGCAATCTCGGTGCGCGCCCGAAGCGGCAGGGAGACGTCTCCCCGCCGGGTCAGGACGACCTCCACGCCCTCAATCCGCAGTCGTTCGGCAAGCCGCTCCGCGATGTCGAGGACGAGCGCCGACTCGCTGAGCCCGGCGGTCTGCGCGCCGGGGTCGGATCCGCCGTGTCCAGGATCGATGACGACCCGACTCACCCCGAGTCCAAGCTGGCGGCCAAGGGAATACACCCCGTCGACTCGCGCCGGGCGCGACGACGCGTCCAGCGAGGGTAGATCGGGCGGACCGGCCGGGCTACCGACCGGCGGCGAATCGAGCAGCGTGTCCCTCTTCACGGGCGGCGCGGGCCGCGGGGCAGTGGAGGCCGGTTCGACCGCGGGCCGGGTACTGGACGGCGCGGTACCCAGCCCGGGATACAACATGTGGTGGACCCGCGGCCACGCCAGTTCGGCGGCCTCCACGGAGGCGGCAGCAACAGTGTTTCCCGTGCTGGCGTCAACCGGTGGAATGGGCGCCAGCGCTTCGACGGACCATCCCTCCGGGACCGGCAGCAGCTCGCTTCCGTCGAAGGGAGACACCGTCGAGGCGGCGTCGTTGGCGATCCGGTCGAGCGACGCGCGACTATCCGCAACGCCGGCCGGCGCCCCACCGGGCCGGCGTGCTGGCGTTCGTGCGGCATCCACCACCAGCCGGTACGGATGGTCCAACGAAAATACGCGGTACGACTCGACGCCTTCGAGATCGAGGACGACTCGGGTCGTCTGCTCAAGATGCCGGCCGAGCCTGATCTTGCGTACGATGTCGCCGTCTTCGAAGGACAGCGTGGCATCGTGCAGGGAACGCGCGGCACTCGCGCCCACAAGATCGAAATAGAGCCGGGCCGGACCATCGAGTCGTTCGCTGCGATACGGAACTTCGTCATCAAGCTCGATGGTGACGCGCACCACGTCGGCCAGCGGCTCGCGGGTGACGGCGCGGACCCGCACCGGTTCACGGGCCGGCGCCGGAGCGGGCGCCGCGCGCGTCAACGTCAGCGTCATCAGGGCCAGACGCCCGGGAATACGCGGCGTGAGCGCACTCGACGGGTACTCCCGTCTCAGCGTGTCGAGCAGTCGAATCGCAGTCTCGCGGTCGGACGGGCGCCCGTGTCGTTGGAACGCCTCGACGGCCAGGCCGGCCGCCTGCCACAGGGCGTGGTCGCTGAATCCGCTGTCCGGATGTTCGCGAACGATCGCCTCGTAGCGCGCGATGGCGGCGCGTAGCTGCGCCAGTGTCACGGGATTTCCGTTCGGGGCTCGCAGCGTTCGCTCGTGCGCGAGCGCCGTTATGTACATCTCGTGCGCCGCGGCGGCGAGCAGCGGGTCAGTGGCGGTCGTCACCCACACCAACGCCGCGAGCAGCAGGGCGAGTGCCGCGCCTGGCCGGTTCGGCCGTGGTCGAATGACCGCTGTGAATCCCATGGTGGACAGACCGCGATGCAACCGTCTTATCGACCGCGGGGGGGTCACGCTGTAGGAGATCGGGACATGCGGGCGGCGGCTCACCGCAACTGCATGTCGACCTGTTCGAAGTAGTCCGCGCCGACCAGCACTTCCCGCGCTTTCCCTCCGCTGCCCGCCGAGACCAGGCCGTCGGCCTCCATCATGTCGACCAGACGCGCCGCCCGGCTGAAGCCGATCCGCAGCCGTCGCTGCAGGTGGGAGATGGAGGCCTGACCACCGGTAACGACAAGACGCGCCGCCTCGTCGTACAGGTCATCCCGCTCGAACGCGATCGCGTCGGCCGGTTTCTCCTCGGTGGTGATCTCGGCGTTGTAGGATGGTTTGCCCTGCTTCCGCAGGAAGCCGCACACGCGAGCCGTCTCCTGCTCGGAAATGTAGGGGCCATGCACGCGCATGACATGGGAAGAGGAGGGGGGCAGGTAGAGCATGTCGCCGTACCCCAGCAACTGCTCGGCGCCGTTGCTGTCGAGAATCGTTCGCGAGTCGACTTTCGATGATACGCGGAACGCGATCCGCGACGGTAGATTGGCCTTGATGAGACCGGTGATGACGTCGACCGACGGGCGTTGGGTGGCCAGGATGAGGTGAATGCCGACCGCGCGCGCCATCTGCGCCAGTCGTGCGATTGACTCTTCCACCTCGCTACCGACGATCATCATCAGGTCGGCCAGCTCGTCAATCGCCAGCACGATGGCAGGCAACGGTGTCGGCGGATCATCGGCATCGTCGCCGGCGGTCCCGGTGCGCTTCGGACGCTCAGCGAGCTGTCGCCGTACGTTTCGGTTGTACTGTTCGAGGTTCCGGACCCCTTCGGCCGCGAGCTGCTTGTAGCGCTCTTCCATCTCCCGCACGGCCCATCGCAACGCGTTCGCAGCCAGTTTTGGTTCGACCACCACCGGCGTCAGCAGGTGTGGAATGCCTTCGTACATTCCGAGTTCGAGCCGTTTCGGGTCGATCATGATCAACCGCACGTCGTCTGGGGTCGCACGGTACAGAATGCTGGTCAGCATGGCGTTGATGCCGACGCTCTTGCCCGTGCCCGTCGATCCGGCGATCAGCAGATGCGGCATCGTGGCCAGATCCCCTACCACCGGTTCTCCATGAATCGTGCGTCCCAGGGCCAGCGTCAACTTCGACTCCGACTGACGGTACGGCTCGGATTTCAGCATGTGGCGCAGTGAAATCTGCTCGCGCATCCGGTTCGGAATCTGAATGCCGACGGTCGATTTGCCGGGCAGGCGCTTGATGAGGATGGACTCGGCCTGCATCGCCAGACACAGATCGTCCGCGAGACCGGTGATCTTGTTGTATTTCACCCCAGCGTCCGGCTTGAACTCGAAGGTCGTGACAACCGGCCCCGGATGAATCTGGGCGACCGACCCTTCCACGGAGAACTCCCGGCACTTGTCCTCGAGCTGGCGGGCGTTGCCGATCAACTCCCGCTCGTCGAACTTCTGCTGCGGTCGCGGCGGGTCAAGCAGCGATAGCGGAGGGAGCATGAACCCACCCTGCTTGCGCTCGGCGGGTGCCCGTGTGACCGGATCGGAGAGCGGCAACGGCACCGGTTCCGGGGCTTTCGACTGGATGGCCGTGGCGGCCAAACCCGGTGCTGCACGGCGCGCGGGCAGCTTCTTTCTGGATCGGACCGGCGCGGCCGACGTGGCGAGCACTTCGGTTCGGGCCGAGGACGCGCCCTTCTTGTCGAGATGCTTGCGGAGCACCCCTTCACGTTCGCGCGTCTTCTGCCGGGCCGTCCACCACTCGCGTATCAGGCGCCAGGCCTGCGTACCGCCCTGAGTCGCTTTCGCCCCAGCGCTACTGAACAATCGACCGAACGACATGCGGGTCGTGAGGATGATCGCAAGGAACAGCAAGGTCAGGACCACGATGATCGACCCGGCCCGGTTGAAATACTCGGCCAACAGGCCAGCCAACCAACCGCCCACGTAGCCGCCGGCACGGAAAGAACTGGGGTCGGACGTGGTGGGGCCGAACGCGAGACTGAGAAACGAGGCAGAGCATCCAAGCGTCAACGCCAGCCCGATGATCTTGGTGTAGAGCGCTTCGATCGACTGGCACCAGAAGTAGTGCCACGCGACGGCCGCCACGACCAGCGGAAGCAGAAAAGCCGGATAGCCCACAATCTGATAGGAGAGTTCGGCCAGGAACGCGCCCACGCGCCCCGCGAAATTGACGGGCGGCTGCGGTCCTCCGGTGCTGAAGAACCACACCGGATCGGCCGGATCATAGGTGGCGAGGGCCACCAGCCAGAACAACGCCGCGGCGAAGAACGCCACGCCGAGAAACTCGCTCACGCGTCGTGACAGCGTAGATCCAGACACGGGTCAAATCTCCCTGATGACCGGCAGGACCAGTGGACGGCGTCCTGCCTGCTTGCGGAACACCCGTTGCAACTCGTGGCGCACCCGTTCGGCCATGTGATCCGACTGCTCGTCGGTGTTCGCCTGACCGATGACCTCCGAGACCAGTGCCGGCATCATCTCGATCAATGTGTTCGTGCGCGGGTCCAGCACCAGCCCGCGGGTCATGACGTCGGGGACGCCCTCGACGCGCCCCATCCGGCGGTTGACCGTGATGACCGGCACGACCAGGCCGTCGGCCGCCATGTGGTGCCGCTCGCGGAGCACTTCGTCGACGACCTCGCCAGATCGGGTTCCGTCCATGAGCGTGCGCCCCACCGCCACCTGTCCTTCGATTCGCCCCGGTTCTGGTGCGAGTCGAATCACGTCGCCGTCTTCGGCCAGGAGGACCGTGGTCCGCCCACCGTTGACCTTCGCCGCCAAACGGGCATGTTCGGCGAGGTAACGGTACTCTCCATGTATCGGCACGAAGTAACGGGGTCTGATGAGCGATAGCATCAATTTGAGGTCGTCGGCGCTCCCATGTCCGGACACGTGCACCGGTTTCCGCTCTTCGTGCACGATCTCGACGCCGCGCCGCGCGATCTGATCCATCACGCGTCCAATCGCGCGCCGGTTGCCGGGGATGGCCCGCGCCGAGAACACCACGACGTCGCCCGCTTCCAATGCGAGATGCCGGTGCTCGCCCCTGGCGATGCGCGACAGCGCCGCCAGCGGTTCGCCCTGCGAACCGGTGGCCACGCACACCAAATCCCGGGCCGCGTAGTGGGCGACCTCGCTGTCCCGGATCTGCAGGCCTGAGGGGAGCCGCAGATGACCACACCGCGCCGCGATCTCGGTCGTCTGCACGACGCTGCGTCCAGCGAACGCCAGCTTGCGGCCAAACTGCGAGGCCAGCTCCGCAACGATCTGGATGCGATACACGCTCGAGGCGAACGCCGCGATCACGATCTTGCCGCCGGTTCCGGTGAAAACCTCCTCGAGTCCGGGCACCACGTCGCGTTCCGATCCGGTCACGCCGGGACGTTCGACGTTCGTGCTGTCGCCGAACAACGCCAGCACACCGCTTCGCCCGAGTTCGGCCAACCGCAACAGGTCCGGCGGCTGGTCGTCGAGCGGGGTTTGGTCAAATTTGAAATCACCCGTGTGGACGATGACCCCCGCCGGTGTATGTATCGCCACCGCCACGCAATCCGGCATGCTGTGGGTAACCTGGATGAACTCGATCTGCACGTCGTCGATCTCGACCGTCTCTCCGGCGGTCAGTTCGCAAAGCCGTTCCTGCGGGTCGAGTCCGTGCTCCTGCAACTTGGGAGTGACCAGGCCCAGGGTCAACGGGGTGCCGTAGACCGGCCCGTCGATGAGCGGCCACACGTAGGGCAGCGCGCCGATGTGATCCTCGTGTCCGTGCGTGAGCACCACCGCCCTCACGCGCCCGATCCGTTCGGCGATCGGTGTGAGATCGGGAACGACGAGGTCCACTCCAAGCAGTTCCGGCCCGGGAAACATCGCGCCGGTGTCGACCAGAATGGCGGTGTCATCCCAGACGACCAGCAGCATGTTCATCCCGAACTCGCCCAGTCCGCCGATCGGGATCGCCTCGAGGACCGGTCCGTTCGTTGTGGTAGTCAAGGATGACAGGATCCCCTCTCATGCCGGACGGCACCACGCGGGCGTGAAGTCACGCCGGCGATGAATACAGCGTGGAATCTGCCGCCGCACGTCCGCCGGCAGTGAACGGCGGAGCACGGCGGCAACGCCGGGTGAGACCGGCGACACCGTTCCTGCGGCGTCAGACGCCTGGGTGCGTCTGAGGTGGGAGCGCCGACACGGCCTGCCACGACGTCGGACATGCCTCGGCGATGTGGCCCAATGGACCGGACGTTACTGTAGCACAGCCGGCAACCAGCCAATGCAGCGGGGAGCGCGCCGCGGGCCGTCAGCGACCCCGAACGCCGACGGCGGTGTCCGCCAGCCGCACCAGTTCCGGCAGGTCGAGTGTATCCGGTCGGCGGTCCGGCGCGAGTCCGGCCAGGGCCAGCATCTCGCGCGGCTCGATCGTCGACACCATACGCGCGAACGGAACCAGGGCGTTGAGCAGCATTTTTCGCCGCCGAGTGAACACACTGCGGACCAGGCGTTCGAACAGTGCCATGTCGCGAACCTCGACGGGACAGGGCCGGAAGGTCAGTCTGACCACGGCGGACCGTACCCGCGGAGGCGGCCGGAACGCACCCGGCGGGACCTCCAGCATGCGCTCAGCGTCAGCGAACATGCGGGTCAGTATCGCCAGCGGACCGTACGCGCGGGTGGCCGGCACACCGGTGACCCGGTCGGCGACCTCGCGTTGCAACATCAGCGTGGCGTCCGTGAAACAGCCGGTCCGATGTTGTGCGCGCAAGACGGCCCCGAGGATCGGGGACGACAGGTTGTAGGGCAGGTTCCCGATCAGACGCGCCCGCCCGGCGCCTGGGATGCGCGCCATGGTCACAAGGTGGGCCAGGTCCTGGTCCAGAACATCGCCGGTGAGGATCTGTACCCCCGGCAACGCCTCCCCGCGCACGCGGGCGGCAAGATCCCGGTCCACCTCCACCGCGACGACCCTGGCGCCGGCGGCGGCCACCCGTGCGGTGAGCTCGCCCCGTCCCGGTCCGATCTCCAGAAAGAGATCGTCGGCGCCCGGCTGAATCACGTCTACAACCTTCGCCACCCACGCCGGTTCCAGAAAATGCTGGCCGAACCGTTTGCGAGCCGGGGACGACGGTACGCGGGCACGGTCTTTCCCTGCGCCGGCGGACCGGGTCGATCGCGTCGATCGCGTCTTCACTGAGTCCAACGTCGTGTCCGACCTTACCCCCTGCGGGCTGGAATCACCGTTCCGCCTTCCGCGACGACACGGCAGTCGTCACGCACCTGACACTTGTGGCACAACGGCCGGGGCTTGCAGATTCTTCGTCCATGGAGGATCAGCGTGTCGGAGGCGAGGGTCCAGCGACGCTTGGGCAACGCGGCCCCGAGCTGACGTTCGACCGCCACCGGATCGTCAGACGTCGCGATACCCAGGCGATTGGCGACCCGCAGCACGTGCCGATCCACCGGCAATCCAGGCACCCCGAGCGCGTGACCGAGCACGACGTTGGCGGTCTTGCGACCGACCCCGGGCAACGAGACCAGGGACTCGAGGTCAGCGGGAACCTGTCCGCGGTGCCGCTCGACCAGCCCACACGCCATCCCCACCAGCGATCGTGACTTGGCGCGAAAGACGCCGGTCGATCGGATCAGCGGTTCAATCTGCCGCGGGTCGGCGGCGGCCAGCGCCCGCGCAGTCGGATAGCGCGCGAACAGCGCGGGAGTGACCGCGTTGACCCGGACGTCGGTGCACTGGGCCGACACGATGGTGGCCACGAGCAGCTCGTAGGCGTTTCGGAACATCAGTTCCGTGAACGCGCCGGGATGCTGACCCTCGAGCCGGCGGAGAATGCGACGGGTGACGACAGAGGAGTGGTGCGGACCCGAGGGCGGGGCAACGGGACTGCCCATCCTGCCAGCACTCAGTGGACGGCCGGTCTGCTCCATCCCGGGTCGCCGCCAGAGTCGGAACACGCTCGCAGATGCTCCTGGAGCGCACTGATCAGATTCGGCACGAACGCCATCGGCACGACGATGCGCGAACGCACCGGCGCCTTCAGCACCCCGTTCTCTCCCGCGTTCCGTACGGCCTGCTCGGTGGGCGGCAGCACTTCGCAGAACGTCAAGGTGAAGTCGAAGGGGGTGTGTGAAATGGCGCAAAAGTTGGCGTACGTGCGGGGCGACTCGGACTCGTCGTCCGGCGCGATCGTGAAGTTGATCTGTTTTCGTTCGTTCATCAATTCGGCCTGTCCTTCAGTGCCGTGAGGCTCTGGCAGCCGACCAGGACCACCATATCCCGACACGCCATGTTACCAAACTGGGGCGATGCGCCGATGCGCGCACCGACCATACGCCGCGTGTGCGGGTCAACCGATTCGCGGGCTGCTAGGAGTCTGCGCCGTAGAAGATTGCGAAAGCGAAAATTCGATATCGCCATGGATTTCTTCACGCATTTGAGGAGCATAGCAGCCCGTGGTGAAACCCCGCGTCGCACCGAGAATGGCGGTGCGCCCGGCTGACAAGGCGCGACGAGGGAGCAAATTGGGGCATTTGTGACCGAGGAGCAACGCCGGCAGCCGGGATGCAGCGCCATTCGAATGCAGCGGGGCTTTTGCCACGGGCTGATAGCGGCACTATTTGACGAGAAGGCGTGCTGAAAGCCATGAGTGAGAGCGGATTTGCAGCCGTAATCTTTCTGCGACGCAGACTCCTGGCCGGGCGATTGATTCAGTAGCGTCGCAGCACCCCGACCACGACACCTCTTACCTGCACCGCTCTGGCCGGCACGATGATCGGGGCGACCGCGTCATTCGCGGGTTGTAGACGAATTCGTCCCTTCTCGCGGTAGAACTTTTTCAGCGTGACGTCGGTACCGTCGAGCAGGGCAATCACCATTTCACCGTTCTGCGCCGTCTGCCGGTCCTCGACCACGACCAGATCGCCATCGCGGATCTGCTCGTCGATCATCGAGTCGCCCCTGACACGCAGTGCATACGTGTCACGCGCACCGGCCAGCTCTTCCGGCACGTTGACCGTTTCGTTGCTGACGACCGCTTCGATCGGGGCGCCCGCCGCCACGTAGCCAAGCAACGGCAGGTCGATCGCCCGCGCGCCGACACGCGTCGGCACGAGTTCGACCGAACGGCTGCGATTCCAGGCACGGCGGATGAATCCCTTGTCCTGCAGGTTGCTGAGATGCTTGTGCACCGTGGCCAGCGACGAGAGGCCGAAGCGGCGGCCGATCTCTTCGAGACTCGGCGCGTACCCGTGTTCCTCGATAAATTCGTTGAGGTAGTCGAGAATCTCTCGCTGGCGCTTCGTGAGCGGTTGCATCGGGCCTCCTTGCGAGCCTCCGTCCAGCATTTCGCATGATGGCATGATATGCAAACAAAACACGAAAGAAAAGTCCATGGGCATCTGGTACGATCGCGGCCGTGGAGCTGGCGATTGCACCGCGCCCGCCCTCTCAGCGGGGGGTCGACATCGTCGGGTTCGGCGTGAACACCATCGACCTGATGGCGGTCGTGGGGCAGTATCCCGAGCCAGACAGCAAGCACGCGCTCCTCAGCTTCACGGAACGGCCGGGTGGCGAGGCAGCAACGGCCGTGACGGTCTGTGCGCGCCTGGGGTGGCGCACCCGCTACGTCGGGCGTTTCGGAGACGACGAGCGGGGATGCACCGCCCGGCGGGCACTCGAGCGCGAGGGAATCGACCTGTCCGGCTGCGAGACGGTGCATGCCCCGCAAGCTGTCTCTCTCATCCTCGTCGACGATCAGGCCCGACGGACGGTGCTGTGCCGCCGGCACGCCGGCCTCGACGTTGCGGCATCCGACGTTGATCCGGAGATCGTCGCGTCCGGACGGCTGCTGCTGATCGACGCCCACCAGCCGGCAGCGGCGGCGCGTGCGGCCCTGGCGGCGCGGCGGGCGGGTGTACCGACGGTGCTCGATGTCGATGCACCGGGGCCGGCGTTGCAGGCCGTGCTGTCCGCGGCGGACATCGTCGTCACCTCTCAGACGTTTCCTGAGGCGTTCACCGGTATTCGCGGGCTCGGCGCGGCGCTCGGCGGGCTCGCCAAGGAATTCGCCCCTGCACTGGTCTGTGCGACGCTCGGACGGGAAGGGAGTCTGGCGCTGGCCGGCGGGAAGGAGATCCGGACACCGGGATTCGCGGTGGAGGCGATCGATTCGACCGGCGCCGGCGATGTGTTTCGGGGCGGTCTGCTCGCGGCGTGGCTGGAACACGGCCCGCGCGCGCACGTGGAACACCTGCTTACGTTCGCCAACGCGGTTGCCGCGCTCTCATGCAGGCGACTTGGCGCCCGCGACGGTATTCCGACCCGCAAGGAGGTCGATACCTTGTTGGCCCCGTCGGGGCGGCGGTAGGCGACCGTACCTGTATTTGTATACTGTGGATCATGACCGTCTGGCGTGCAGACACGCCCCTGCGGCGTGCCGCCGCATCGGGTTGCGGATTTCTGGCCGCAACCGGCGTGCTGGTCGGGACCGCTCTGGCGCAGAATCTCGCGGGCTTGCAGCCCGACCACACTGCCGAAGAACTGGGGCGTCTGGTCGACGCCAAACTCATGACAATCGTGCAGCATGCCGAGACCAGTGCGGCCGGGCCTCGGTTGACCCCCCTGCTCGAATCCGAAATCAACGCGTACCTCAGGTTTCAGGGCGCCCCGCACCTTCCGGTCGGCATGACGGATCCGCGCGTGCGCATCGGGGAGTCTCAACGGGTCACGGCCGAAGCGACAATCGATCTCGACGCCATCCGCGAGCAGCGCTCGCGGGGTCCGCTTGATCTGCTGCGGTATCTGGGAGGACAGCTGTCTGTCTCGGCGAGCGGCACGGTGTCATCGGGCAACGGGGTCGCGTGGGTCGACATCGAGGCGGTCACGATCGCCGGGGTGGACGTGCCGGTGCAGGTCTTGCAGGAGCTGGTCCATTTCTACACTCGAACCGAGTCGCAGCCGGACGGCACGCGGCTCGACGAACCGATCGCGTTGCCCTACGGCATTACCGAGTTGCGAATCACCCAAGGGCGAGCCGTCGTGGTACAGTGACGCCTTCGCTCCCACCGAGCCGGTGACGGTGAGCAGTTCTCTCCCTCCACGTTCAGCGCATGCGCTGCTTGCCCAGGAGTTGCGGTTCCGGCAAGGCATCGGGCCACGACGGGCGGGAGAGCTCGCCCAAGGCGGTCTCCGCACGGTGGACGACCTGTTGCACCGTCTCCCCATCCGGTACGAAGACCGCAGCCGACAGCGGCAGTCCAGTGACATCAGGGCCGGCGAGACGGTCGCCATGGGCGGGGAGGTGGTCAGCAGCGGTCTGCGGCGCACCCGCCGCCGCGGGTTCAGCCTGTTCGAAATGCTGGTCCGGGACGACGCCGGCATGTTTCGCGTTGTGTGGATGAACCAGCCGTTCCTGCAGGATGTCTTTGCGCCCGGACAGCGCATCGCCCTGTACGGCAAGGTCGAGCAGAGGCACTCGGGCGGACTCCGATTGACGAACCCCCAGTACGAACTGGTCGACGCGGCAGAGGAAGAAGCGGGAATCCACACCGGCCGGATCGTCCCGATCTATGAACGCATCGGGTCGCTCACGACGAAACAACTGCGCCAATTGGTCCTCGACGCGCTACGGCAACTTCCAACCGAGTGTCCCGACGCGCTGCCAGAGGCGCTCCGCCGGCGCCACGGCTTTCCAAATCGGCACGATGCGCTCTGGGGCGCGCACTTTCCGGCGCCGGAGACACCGCTCGAGACACTGAATCGCGGCCGGTCGCCGGCGCTGCTGCGGCTGATCTTCGAGGAATTGTTTCTCTTTCAACTCGGACTCGGACTGCGACGCCGGAATTGGACCGGCCGGCAGAAATCTCGTGTGCCCCAGGTCGATGACCACATTCGGCGCTCGGCGCTGGCGGTGTTGCCGTTTCGGCTGACCTCAGGTCAGAAGTCGGCGCTTCGCGCGATCGTCGAGGACATGTGCCGCCGGCAACCGATGCACCGGTTGCTGCAAGGAGATGTCGGCTGCGGCAAGACTATCGTCGCCCTGCTGGCGGCGCTGGTCGCCATGGAGAACAGGTTGCAGGTCGCGCTGATGGCGCCGACCGAACTCCTGGCCGAGCAGCACTACCTCTCGATTCGGCTCCTGCTGGCACAGTCGCGGTTCAGGACCGTGTTGCTGATCGGGAGCGCCGGAGCGGCCGCGCGCCGGGAGGCACTGGCGGCGCTCGAAGGCGGGGACGCGCATCTGGTGATCGGCACCCATACACTCGTCCAGCAGGAGGTACGGTTTCGAGAACTCGGTCTCGTGGTGATTGACGAACAGCACCGCTTCGGGGTGCTCCAGCGAGCGACCCTCCGTGACAAGGGGCCCCAGCCGGATGTGCTCGTGATGACGGCCACGCCGATTCCACGCACGCTCGCGCTGACCAGCTACGGCGATCTCGATGTCTCGGTCATTCGAGACCTGCCGCCGGGCCGCCGGCCAGTCAAGACCAGCGTCCTCGCGGAGTCGCGGCGCGACGACGTGTACGCATTCTTGCGGCGGCACCTGGACCGTGGTCGCCAGGCCTACGTCGTGTATCCGCTCGTTGACGAGTCGGCCAAGATCGACCTGAAGGCCGCAACCGTCATGTTCCACACTCTGGCAGCAGTGTTTTCCGACTACACCGTCGGGCTGCTCCATGGGCGGATGAAGCCGGATGAGCGTGACGCCGTGATGCGCCAGTTTACCGCCGGCGCCATTCACGTGCTGGTGGCCACGACCGTGATCGAAGTCGGCGTCGATGTGCCGAATGCGACGGTGATGGTGGTCGAGCACGCCGAGCGCTTCGGTCTCGCGCAACTGCACCAGTTGCGAGGACGGGTTGGCCGCGGCCCGCACCAATCCTATTGTCGACTGCTCCATGACGGCCCGCTCAGCGACCTGGCGCGCGCGCGCCTCAAGGCGGTCGCCACGTCCACGGACGGCTTCGAGATTGCCGAACAGGATCTGCAATTGCGGGGGCCGGGCGAGATGCTGGGTACGCGCCAGTCGGGGGTTCCGACGCTCCGCGTGGCCAATCTCGTCCGGGACCACGACGTAATGGAAGATGCGGTGCGGGAGGCACGAAGCACGCTTGAGCACGGACACGTGCCGGACACGATACTGGCGCATCTGAACGAGGTCTGGACGGAACGATTCGGGCTGGCGAGCATTGGCTGACGGAGACGCAGGATGCGGGTTATCGCTGGGACGCTGAAGGGGCGACGTCTGTTCTCACCGCGCTGGTCCGGACTCAGACCAACCTCCGACCGCCTGCGTGAGTCGCTGTTCGACGTGCTGGGGGACCGGGTCGAGGGCGCGCGCGTGCTCGATGGCTGCGCCGGCACCGGCGCGGTGGGCATCGAAGCCCTGAGCCGCGGCGCCAGTCACGCGGTGTTCATCGAGCGGGACCCCCGCGCCGTCGCACTGATCCGGCGCAACGTTGCCCACGGCGGACTGACCGGATGCAGCACGATCCGCTGCGCGGCGCTGCCGGCGGCGCTCAGCCGGTCGGACACCGGGCCATTTGACCTGGTGCTGCTCGACCCGCCCTACGGTGCGCAGGACATCGGTGCGATACTGGCAGCGGCGGCCGCGCGGCTCACCCCGCACGGTCTGCTGACTCTCGAGCACGCACGGCGGGCGCCGTCGCCCCGGATCGCCGGTCTCGAACCGTGGCGGCAGGTACGGGCAGGGGACAGCGTGATCGAACTCTTCGAGCTGGCAGTCGACGGCCGAGTCATCGAACCAACGGAGTGAGCGTCATGGCACGCAGCGCGGAGAGGGTTGCCGTCTATCCCGGGACATTCGATCCGTTGACCAACGGTCACGTGGACATCATTCAACGCGGCGCCGCGTTGTTCGACCGCATCGTGGTCGCGATTCTGGTCAACCCCGCCAAGTCTCCGCTGTTCACGGTCGACGAGCGGCGCGAGATGGCGGAGGAGGTGTTCAGATCGCAGCCCGGCGTCGAAGTCGACACCTTCACCGGCCTTCTGGTGGACTACGTCCGGCGGCGTGAGGCCGATGTGATCGTCAGGGGATTGCGGGCGATTTCCGACTTCGAGTACGAGATGCAGATGGCCTTGATGAACCGCCGTCTCAGTTCGACGATCGAAACCGTCCTGATGATGCCGGCCGAATCGTACACGTACCTCAGCTCGCGGCTCGTCAAGGAGATCTTCGGTCGGGGCGGATCGGTGCGCGGGCTGGTTCCGGACATCGTCGAAACCCGTCTCGAACAGAAAGTGGCTGCCGGACATGGACGCCATGTGTGATGCCCCGCCGTTGGCGGCGCGGCTCGACCGCGTATCCGCCTCACAGACGCAGCAGGTGCTGCTTGCCGTCCAGGATCTGCGTCGACGGGGCGTGGACGTCATCGATCTCGGCGCCGGAGAGCCTGATTTTCCGACACCGGCGCATATCCGCACGGCGGCGGTCGCAGCCCTCGATGCGGGCTGCACGAAGTACACGGCGGGTCCCGGCATCGCCGGCCTGCGCGCGGCCGTCGCCGCCCACTACACGGACCGTTACGAGGTCGGCTTCGAACCGGGCGAAGTCGTCGTGACGTCCGGCGGCAAGCAGGCGCTGTTCAACACGGCGATGGCGCTGTTCGGGCCTGGTGACGAGGTGATCACCCACACGCCCGGATGGCCCTCGATCGTCGAACAGATTCATCTGACCGGCGCCGATGCTGTCCGGGTGCGCACGTCGGCGGAAGACGGCTTCGAGGTGCGCGCCAGCGCGATACTCGACGCTGTCACGCCCCGCACACGCGGCATCGTGCTGAACAGTCCCGGCAATCCGACCGGGGCGGTCATGACGGAACCCGAGATCGAGCGTCTGGCGTGCGGACTCGCCGGACATCACATCTGGGTCATCCTCGACCTGTGCTACGAACAACTCATATACGACGCTATTCCGCACAACCTGCCGGGCATACTCAGACGACGGCTGCCGGATCGGACGGTGATCGCCGGCTCGGCGTCGAAGAGCTACGCCATGACCGGCTGGCGGTGCGGCTGGATCGTGGCGCCCCCCCGGGTAGCCGCGGCGTGCAATGCGCTGCAGAGCCACTCGACCTCCCACGCGACCTCCATCTCACAATATGCGGCCCTGGCCGCGCTCACCGGTCCGCAAGCGTGCGTCGAGGAGATGCGGCGGGAGTATCGTGCGCGGCGGGACGACGTGATCGACTGGATCAGCGCCGACGAACGGTTCGGCATCACCTGCCCGGCAGGGGCGTTCTACATGTTCCCGAACGTCTCACGGTTGCTCTCGCCCGACGGACCTCGCACATCGGCCGATCTGGCGCTGGCGCTGCTCATGCAGGCGCATGTCGCGGTGACTCCCGGCGAGGCGTTCGACGCACCTGGGTTCATCCGCATGTCCTATGCCGCCTCGCGCGGCCAGTTGCGTGAGGCCTGGTCCCGCATCCAGCGGTACCTCGACAGGTAACCGGTACACCGCTCATACCGGACATCGTCGCGCACGAGCGATCCGCGTCAGGCGCCGGCGGCCGGGTGCCGGATTCGAAACGGTCGATCGATCAGTTGCCGCGGGGTGCCGCTATCCCACCGGCCGGGAATCGCTGCTCCACATCGCCCGCAGCCGCCCGCCTTGGTAATCGCGTATCCGAGCAGGGTGTAGCCGTGCCGCTCGATGACGCGGGCGCCACATTCGGGGCAGCGCGTATGCTCCAAATCCTCGACCTGGCCGGGACGGTTCCCCGCGTAGACGAACCGGAGCCCCGACTGACGGCCGATCTCGGCGGCGCGGAGGAGCACGGCAGGTGTCGTGTCGTCCGGCTCACGCATCTTGTAGTCGCGATGAAACGCCGTGACGTGCCAGGGAATCTCCGGCGACACGCCGGCAATGAACCGTGTCAGATCCTCCAGTTCCCCGGTGCGGTCGTTGAACCCGGGAATCAGCAACGTGACGATCTCCAGCCAGATGCCGGCCGCGTGGACCCGCTCGATCGTATCCAGGATGGGCGCGATTCGTCCCCCTAACTGACGATAGTGCCGGTCATCGAATCCCTTCAGATCGATCTTGCACAGGTCAAGCCATGGCCTGAGGTAGTCGAGCACCTCCGGTGTCCCGTTGCCGTTGGAGACGAACGCCGTGGCGAGCCCTGCGGTCCGCGCCTTCCGGAACACCGCGACCGCCCACTCGGCAGTGATCAACGGCTCGTTGTAGGTGCTGACCATGAGACGCGCCCGGTGACGGAGAGCTTCATCGACGAGATGGCTTGGCGTGCGGACCTGCGCCGCAGTGCTGGCATCCGGATCACGCAGCGCCTGGGAGGTCATCCAGTTTTGACAATACGCACAGTGCAGATCACAGCCGAGCATCCCGAAGCTGTAGGCCAACGCGCCGGGATAGGCGTGAAAGAACGGCTTCTTTTCGATCGGGTCGCACTGTGTCCCGGCAACGTATCCCCACGGCACTCGCAACTGGCCGCTGTCGTTGTACCGCACCTTGCAGACGCCGATCGCACCGGCCGGCAGCGGACACCGATGACCGCACGCCACACAGCGAATCCGCCCGTCAGGCAGACGCTCGTAGAGGTCTCCGTCGCGAGTGCGGCGCGCCAGCGGCCCGGCGTCGACCGCGCTCACGGTGTCACGCTCCCGGCACTGCTGCCGACACCGGGGGACGGGCGGTTGCTGACCAGCACGACCGTCTGCAGTTCGGTGTCCGGATCTGGACGCAACAGGGTCCTGAAGTTCAGATTGCCGGTGTTCAGATAGGAGACACGCCCGAGCTCATGCAGCTCGAGCCCGGCCTCGAGCATCTGTTCGAGATGCGCGCCGGTGACGACACTGAGCACCGGATCGATCGAACGCATGAACGTCATGACCTGATCCACGGAAGAGAGCTCGACGTGCGGCCGGCCGGTGTAGAACACGAGATTGCGCACAAAGACCCCGTAACGCCCGTACGGCAGATCGGGGGGACCCGCCGCCCGCACAAGGGCGGCCATTTCCTCGACCGGCTCAGGTCCAGGTCGGGACAGCACTACGAACTGCACAACCAGGGTCGACACGATGGCGGCGGTCACGATGGCGTGAGGCAATCGGCGCTGTCGGGAAGATAGCGCCACGACCATCACGGCGCCCCCCGACGCCGCAAGACATCCGACCGCGAGCACCACCGACGTCGACGAGACGCCGGCGAGCAGGCTCTGGGCGCGATACACGAACAGACCGAACGCGGCCACCACCGCACCCGACAGCAACCCGGCCACGGCCACGACACGCTGCCGGGTTGCGCCAGTCAGGCCGGTGGCGGGCCAGAGGCGGATCACGATGGTGCGGGCCAGCAGGATGGCGAGCGGCGGGAGAACAGGGAGGATGTACCGTGGCTGTTTGCCAATCGAGATCGAATAGAACAGGATCGGCGCGCAGGCCCAGACCGCAAGCCAGACCTCCACCGGCTGGATGCGGCGCACCCGCCGAACCAGACGCATGAGGGGACGGCACCAAAGCAGCATCAACGGTGACCAGGGCAACAGCCCTCCGGCGATGATCGGCACGTAATACCACGGCGGACGCGGCGTGTTATATCGATCGGTGGCGAAACGCTGCAGGTTTTCGCCGATAAAAAAACGATCCAGGTACGCCACACCGTGCACCGAGGTCATGGCGGCAAACCAGGGTACGGTCAGCAACAGACTGACCCCGGCGAGAATCGCCACGTCGCCCGCCAGACGGCGGATCGCCGATCCCAACGACCCGCGCCCGCGGTCGGACCACACGCGCCAGATCGCCAGCGGTCCGACCACCGCCAGCGGCAGCACCACCCCCACCGGCCCCTTGGTCAGGAACGCTCCGGCCAACGCCGCGCCCGAGGCCAGCAGCCACCAGCGGCGGGCGCCGTCCGGGCCGGCCGGCCGCGGCCGGACCAGTGCCTCGTGCGCGGTCCAGGTGCCCAACGTGACAAAGCAGGCCAGCAGCAGATCGGGCACCGCCTGATGCGCCACGGCCACATACCCGAAGCTGGTGGCGGTGATGGCGCCCGCCAGAAGCGCCGTCGCCGGGTCGTACCACCGCCGCGCACACGCAAACGTGGTCAAGACCAGCACGAGCCCGGCGCACGCCGAGGGAAACCGCGCCGCTCCCTCGCCGACGCCGGCCGCCAGATAGGCGAGCGCGGCAAGCCAGTAGTAGAGCACCGGCTTTTCGAAGCGGAACTGCCCGTTGTAGTAAGGGGTGACCCAGTCGTCTCGTTCCACCATTTCCCGGGCAGCTTCGGCGTAGTACGCCTCATCGGAGTCGGTGATCGCCGGGCGGCCAAGTCCGGCGAAGAAGGTGAGCGCGCACAACGCGGCCAGGAGCGCGACACGGGGGACGGGCACGCTGTGATTGTATACAGCCGACGGCGCAGGTGGGTTCTGTCACGCACGGCGTAATCACTGCGGTCCCCGGCGAGCGTCCCCTGGCGCTGTCGGAGCAGAGCGGTATACTGCCACGATGGCGCGTGTGGTGGCAGTCGTGGGAGCGTCCCGAGATCGGGGCAAGTTCGGGAACAAGGCGGTCAGGGCCTTCCTGCATCGCGGATTCGACGTGGTGCCGATCAACCCGACCGGCGGAGAAATCGAAGGGCAAACGGCCTACCCGTCGGTGCTCGACGTCCCGTATCGCATCGATTTGGCCACGGTCTATCTGCAGCCCTCCGCCGGGGAACATGTCATCAGGGAAATCGCCGAGAAAGGAATCGCGGAAGTCTGGTTGAACCCCGGCGCCGATGACACGCGGGTGATCACACGCGCACGCGAACTCGGTTTGACCCCGATTCTCGAGTGCAGCATCGTTGGTATAGGTGAAAGCCCGGCGTCATACCCTTGACAGCCCGCGCTGCCACGCCGCATCGTGCCGAGATCAGTCTGCTTGACAGGCTCGGCGGCCCGTGCCTATACTCGCTTTTCGATAGATTACCTTCCCTGGTCTCAGGCTGATTGCCGGCTTGTCTGTCGGGTGTTCTGCCTGCCCCGAACCTTTCAACCCCCAGTAGATTTCCGATGCCAACGAATCCGAAGCGCACATCAGCGCGCGCGTCAAGCGATGCTGTCGTCGCGGTGCAGCCTGAAACGACCGCCGCGGAGCCGACGAAACCGAACCGGCGCGCTGCCGACGGCCTGAATATCGGCGAGCTCAAGGACATGAGCATCGCCAAGCTCACCCAGATCGCCAAGGATCTCAGCGTTTCTGGCGCAACCGGTATGCGCAAGCAGGAGTTGATCTTCCAGATCCTGAAGGCGCAAACCGAGCAGAGCGGATTCATCTTTTCGGAAGGCGTGCTCGAAGTGCTCCCTGACGGCTTCGGGTTTCTCCGCGCCCCCGACCACAACTATCTTCCTGGACCGGACGACATCTACGTCTCGCCGTCGCAGATCAGGAAATTCGACCTGCAGACCGGCGACACCGTGTCGGGGCAGATTCGCCCGCCCAAGGAAGGGGAGCGGTACTTCGCGCTCATCAAGGTTGAAGCCGTCAACTTCGAATCGCCCGATCAGGCCCGCGACAAACTGTTCTTCGAGAACCTGACACCGCTGTACCCGGAGGAGCGGGTCGTGCTCGAAACACGGCCCGACAATCTGTCGGCCCGCGTCATGGATCTCATGACACCGATCGGAAAAGGGCAGCGCGGTCTGATCGTGGCGGCGCCACGGACCGGCAAGACGATGCTGCTGCAGTCGATCGCGCAGTCGATCGCGGTCAATCACTCCGAGGTCTATCTCATCGTGCTCCTGATCGACGAGCGCCCGGAAGAGGTGACCGACATGCAACGGTCCGTGGACGGCGAGGTCATTTCCTCGACGTTCGATGAACCGGCCCAGCGGCACGTACAGGTAGCCGAGATGGTCATCGAGAAGGCCAAGCGCCTGGTCGAGCACAAGAAGGACGTGTTCATCCTCCTCGACTCGGTCACTCGCCTCGCCCGCGCCTACAACACGGTAATTCCCCCCTCGGGAAAGGTGCTCTCCGGTGGTCTCGATTCGAACGCGCTGCAAAAGCCGAAGCGGTTCTTCGGGGCCGCCCGGAATATCGAAGAGGGCGGCTCGCTGACGATCATGGCCACCGCTCTCGTCGACACCGGCTCCCGCATGGACGACGTGATCTTTGAAGAGTTCAAGGGCACCGGCAACATGGAGATCCACCTCGACCGCAAACTGGTGGACAAGCGCGTGTTCCCGGCCATCGACATTCAGAAAAGCGGCACCCGGAAGGAAGAACTGCTGCTGGGGCCGGAAGACCTGAACCGCGTCTGGGTGCTTCGCAAGGTGCTGAACCCGCTCTCGGCAGTCGAGGCGATGGAACTGCTGCTGGACAAGATGGGCAAGACCAGATCGAACCAGGATTTCCTGGCGTCGATGCAGAAAATGGGGTAGCAGTGGCTGAGATCAAGGTACGGGAAAACGGGCCGCTCCTGGTAAGTGGCGAAGATGTCACCCTCGTCGACTGGAACGGGAAGCGCTACCCGGTGCCGAAGCGTCCATTCGCGCTGTGCCGCTGCGGCGGTTCGTCGAACCGTCCATTCTGCGACGGCACCCACCGCACCATCGGTTTCACGGCCGCTGAAGCAGCGCCCGAATAGCCGGCCAGCCGGCCGTTCAGGTCAGCGCCGGCTCCGGCAGTTCGAAGGCGAGGTGGCCGCCGGCCGTCCTCACCGTGATTCGTCCACCCTCGACGAGCTGTCCCTCAAGCATGCGTTTCGCCAGCGGGTCGAGCACGAGCCGTTGCAAGGTGCGCTTGAGCGGTCTCGCGCCGTACGCCGGGTCAAATCCGTTCTCGGCCAGCAGGTCCAGTGCGTCGTCCGACAGATCGATCACCATGCGCCGAGCGGCCAGCCGGGCCGCGAGTTCCCGCATCTGAATCTCGATGATCTTTCGAATGTGCGGGCGTCCCAGCGAGTGGAAGAAAATGATGTCGTCGATCCGGTTCAGGAATTCCGGTCTGAAGTGCGCCCGCAAGGCGTCCGTCACCTGACGGCGCACGCCGTCATCCAGATCCTGACCGGCACGGTCCGCGTGTTCGGCAATGAACTGGCTTCCCAGGTTGGAGGTCATGATGACCACCGTGTTCTTGAAGTCGACCGTGCGCCCTTTCCCGTCGGTGAGCTGTCCATCGTCGAGTAATTGCAGCATCACGTTGAGTACTTCAGGGTGGGCCTTCTCGATCTCGTCGAAGAGCACGACAGAGTAGGGTCGCCGCCTCACCGTTTCCGTGAGTTGTCCCGCTTCCTCGTACCCGACATATCCGGGAGGAGCACCAATCATTCTGGACACGGTGTGCTTCTCCTGATACTCGGTCATGTCGATACGCACCAGCGCGCGTTCGTCGTCGAACAGAAACGCCGCCAGTGCCCGAGCCAGTTCCGTCTTGCCGACACCGGTGGGGCCAAGAAAGATGAAGCTGCCGAGCGGCCGGGTCGGGTCCTGCAAGCCGGCCCGGGCGCGACGGATGGCGTTCGAGACCGACGCGATTCCCTCCTGCTGGCCTACGACCCGTTGCTGCAGACGCTCCTCCATCCTCAGCAGTTTTTCAATCTCACCCTCGACCAGCCTGGTCACCGGGATGTGGGTCCAGCGGCTCACCACCTCGGCGATGTCGTTCTCGTCCACCTGCTCCTTCAGCATGCGGGTGTCAGGCGTCGTTGCCGGCTCTCTGGTCGCGTTGGCCGCCCGCCGTTCGAGTTCCGGCAACCGTCCGTATTGCAACTCGGACGCGGTGGCGTAGTCGCCCTCCCTCTGCGCCCGCTCGATGGCCAGCCGCACCTGCTCGATCTCCTCCGTGGCGCCGCGAACCGCCTGAATCGCCGCCTTCTCCTCTTGCCACTGTGCGTGCAGCCGGCTTCGCGACTCTTTCAGATCGGCCACCTCGTGGTCCAGCCGCTGCAGCCTCTCCGTCGACGCGGTGTCCTTCTCCTTGCGCAGCGCTTCACGTTCGATCTCGAGCTGCATGATCCGGCGTTCGACTTCGTCGAGCGCCACCGGGAGCGAGTCGATCTCCGTACGCAGCTTCGCAGCCGCTTCGTCAATCAGGTCGATCGCCTTGTCGGGCAGGAACCGGCCCGTGATGTAGCGGTCAGACAGCACCGCCGCCGCGACGAGCGCCGCGTCCTTGAACTGCACCCCGTGATGAATCTCGTACCGCTCGCGCAGTCCCCTGAGCACGCTGATCGTGTCCTCGACCGTCGGCTCCTGTACGAGCACCGGCTGGAAGCGGCGTTCGAGCGCGGCGTCCTTTTCGATGTGCTTGCGATACTCGTCGAGTGTGGTGGCGCCGATCGTGTGCAGTTCGCCACGGGCCAACATCGGTTTCAGCAGATTCGAGGCGTCGATCGCTCCCTGGGCCGCGCCCGCCCCGACGACGGTGTGCAACTCGTCGATGAAGAGCACGATCCGACCGGACGAGTCCGAAATCTCCTTCAGGACCGCTTTGAGCCGTTCCTCAAATTCCCCACGATACTTCGCGCCGGCGATCAGCGCGCCGAGGTCGAGACTGATGATGCGCTTGTCCTGCAACCCCTCGGGCACATCGCCGCGAGCGATCCGCCGCGCGAGCCCCTCGACGATGGCGGTCTTGCCAACCCCCGGCTCGCCGATGAGGACGGGGTTGTTCTTCGTGCGCCGGGAAAGCACCTGCACGAGACGACGGATTTCCTCGTCGCGTCCGATCACCGGATCCAGCTTGTCCTGTGCGGCGAGCGCCGTCAGGTCGCGGCCGTAGCGTTCGAGCGCCTGGTATTTGCCTTCAGGCGTCTGATCGGTGACGCGGTGGCTGCCGCGGATGGCGGACAGCGCCTCGAGCACCCGGTCGGTGGCGACCCCCGCCTGCGCCAGCGCCTCACCGCCGGGCGCGCCGTTGCCCTCGAGGGTCAGAGCGAGCAGCAGATGCTCGGTGCTGACGAACTCGTCCTTGAACCGCTCGGCCTCGCTCTCGGCGATACTTGCCACGGTGCGCAGTCTCGGCGAGGGGCCTGGCTGCGCGCCGCCCCGGGTCTCGGGTAGTCGATCGAGCAACCCCCGTACCGTGGTACGCAGCCTGGCCGGTTCGGCGCCGAGTCGTCGGAGCACACTCGGCACGACGCCGTCCTGTTGGTCGACCAGGGCCAGCAACAGGTGTTCCGGTTCGATCTGTGGATGACCTTCGCGATCCGCCTGCTGCTGCGCGGCCAGCACCGCTTCCTGCGCCTTTTCCGTGTAGCGTTTGAGGTTCATCGTTCCTCCTTCCCTTGTCGGTCCGTGGCGGACGTTACGACCCGCCGCTCGCGACGTCGGCCGGTTCGGCATCCAGCGCCGCGAGCGCCTCGTAGTGTCTGCGTTGCGAGTCGGTCAATTGCTCGGGGATCCGGACCCGGACCTCGGCATACAGGTCGCCCGGGTGAGCATGCGTGTCGGTGGCGGGCAGGCCGTGGCCCTTCAGCCGGAAGACCTGGCCTCCTTGCGTTCCCGCGGGAATTCGCAAGGTCACCGCCGGCCCGCGCAGCTTGGGTACGGCCACGCCGCCGCCCAGCACTGCCGTGGCCACATCGACCTTGATACCCAGGTGCAGATCTCGCCCGCGACGGGTGAACGCCGCATGGGGCGCCTGATGGATGCGCAGAAAAAGGTCGCCGGCCGGCCCGCCCCCGGCGCCGGGCGCACCTTTCCCGGCCACCCGGACCCGCGCGCCGTCACTTACGCCTGGCGGAATCCTCACGTCCACCTGCCGGGTATCCTGCCCGCTCTCGATACTCAGCCGCCGCCGGGCGCCGTCGTGGACCTCCTCCAGTGTCAATGTGATCGGATATTCCAGGTCCCGGCCGGGCCGAGAGACCTGCTGCCGGTCCGTCCCCGGCGGTGCCCCACCGGAAAAGTACGCCTGAAAGAAGTCGGAGAACGGCGTGCCGCCTCCGAAAATGTCCGCCGCTTCCTCGGATGACAGCGTGTGGAACCCTGCATCCCGGCCCGGCCAGCCCCCTCCGAATGCGTTGCCGGAGAACGGTGCGCCGCCGGTGGGGCCCGCCTGTTCGTACATCCGCCAGTTGGCCCCGAGTTCGTCGTACTTGCGCCGCTTGTCCGGGTCGCTGAGAACCGCGTGCGCCTCGTTGACCTCCTTGAACCGCCGCTCTGCCGCCAGATCGTCCGGGTTGACGTCCGGATGATGCCGGCGGGCCAGCTTGCGAAACGCCCGCTTGATCTCGGCCTGGGTGGCGCCCTTGGCGACCCCCAGCGCTGCGTAGTAGTCCTTGAACTCCATGCCGTGTCCCAAACTCATTCCAGGCCCAACAGGCGGCTGATGTGATCCAGTTCGCGGGCCAGCCGGCGCCGACTGGCTGGCTGGCTGGCGAGGTCATTCGTCATCAGCGGGCGCATCCGTTCCACCACATCAGCGATCGACAGCAGTTGCTGTACCCCGGCCAGATTGACTCCCAGGTCGTCGACGAGGCGTTTGATGAGCCGCAGCCGCGCGATCTCGTCACGCGAATAGACCCGCATGCTGCCGACGGTCCGCGCCGGGCGTACCAGGCCGAGCCGCTCGTATTTGCGCAACGTTTGCGGGTGCATGCCGAGCGTGCGGGCCGCCACGCTGATGAAGATGATTTCCGTCGTCATCCTTCCTGTACTCCCTTTCGCATTGCGTCGCGATAAGTATATGGATTGATACGGTCTGTATCAACTCTGATGCGTCATCCTATGGTACGATCTGGCGATTCGACATGATCGCCAGAGAGCAATTTTCGTCGCGATGGGGTCTGATTCTGGCCGGGCTCGGCATGGCGGTCGGTACCGGAAACCTGTGGCGTTTTCCCCGCATCGCCGCCGAGAACGGGGGCGCGGTCTTTCTGATTCCCTGGCTGATCTTTCTGTTTGCCTGGTCGTTGCCGTTGCTGATCGCCGAGTTCGGGATCGGCCGCGGCACCCGGCGCGGTGTCGTCGGAGCGTTCGCGGAACTGATCGGGCGGCGCTACGCCTGGATGGGTGGGTTCATCGGGGTCACCAGCGTGATGATCCTGTTCTACTACTCGGTGGTGACCGGCTGGACGCTGAAGTACTTCCTGGCGTCGCTGACCGGCCAGATCGACGGGGCTGCCGCCGAGAGCTACTGGACGTCCTACAGCACCGCGGTCTGGCAACCACTGGCATTCCATGCGGCCTCGGTGCTCATCGGCGGTTTCATCATCAGCCGGGGCGTAGTCAGAGGCATCGAACGGGCAAACAAGGTGCTGATCCCGATGCTCCTTGTACTGCTGGTCATTGCGGTCGTCCGATCCATCACGTTGCCGGGCGCCGGGGCGGGTCTCGACTTTCTCTTCAACCCCGACCTGTCGCGGCTGGGCAACTACCGCACCTGGCTCGAAGCATTGACCCAGTCGGCCTGGTCGACGGGTGCGGGATGGGGACTGATTCTGACCTACGCCATCTACATGCGTTCAGATGAGGATGTGGTGGTCAACGCCGTGGCGATCGGCGTGGGCAACAACACGGCGTCGGTGCTCGCCGGCATGGCCATCGTGCCAACCGCGTTCGCGATCCTATCGACGAACGAGGCCCTCGAGGCGATGTCGGCCGGCAATACGGGGCTCGCCTTTATCTGGATTCCCCAACTCTTCGACCGTATCCCGGCGGGCGGCCTGTTCCTGTCGCTGTTCTTCCTGGCGTTGTTCTGCGCCGCGCTGTCGTCGCTGATCGCCATGATTGAACTGGCCACGCGCATCCTGATGGACATGGGACGGACCAGACAGCGGGCAGTGCTGTGGGTAATCGGTGCCACGATCGTCGGCGGCGCGCCCTCCGCGGTCAGTCCCGCCGTGTTCGAGAATCAGGACTGGGTCTGGGGACTGGCCCTCATGATCAGCGGCCTGTTCATCGCTGTCGGCGCCAATCTGTTCGGGCTGCGTCGTTTTCGCAGGGAACTGGTGAACCTCTCCGACGACGGAGTGCGACTCGGCCGGGGTTACGACTGGGTGCTGCGGTATCTGGTGCCGCTCGAGTTCACCGTCATGTTTGCCTGGTGGATGTACCAGGCGATTGCGGTGATCGATCCGGGTGGCTGGTGGAATCCGGCGCGTACACTCTCTCTCGGCACCTGTCTGTTGCAATGGGGGGTGGCGCTCGGCCTGCTCGTCATGTTCAATCGGAAACTGGCGGCCGCCAGTCTCAGCCGCGTCCCCGACGTGGCGCAACCGCACAGCTGACGGAGAGCTATGGTACCCTGGTGGAAGAATGGCATTGGAAGGAGCATTACTGTGTACCCAGAATTCATGATTGCGCCGATGCGCGAAGAACTCACACGGTTTGGCGTCCGTGAACTCAAGACCGCAGGGGATGTCGACGAGGCGATCACCCGGACCCCTGGAACGACGATGGTCGTGGTGAATTCCGTCTGTGGATGCGCGGCAGGGAGGGCACGTCCGGGCGTGGCGCTGGCGTTGCAGCATGCCGTGAAGCCTGATCAGGTCACCACGGTGTTTGCGGGCGCCGATGTCGAGGCGACAGCGCAGGCGCGAAGCTACTTCACCGGCTACCCGCCGTCGTCACCCTCGATTGCGCTGCTCAAGGATGGCAAGCTGATCTACATGATGGAACGCCACGAGATCGAGAACCAGGAAGCCGGCACGATCGCCGCGCAACTCACGGCGGCGTTCGAAAAATACTGTGCCGGAGTCGCGGTCGCTGGCTGATCTCCCGCTCGATGCGAGGTTGAAGGGAGCCCGCGGGTGCGCCTCCGCCTCGCATCGTGGCGCCGTCAGGCGCACTCTGTCTCGGAACAGATCGGCAGAGGGCGCCCACCGCGGTAACGCATGACGGTCGCGCGCACGAGGTTCGCCATCAGATCCAGAAAGAGCGGATCGTCGTTGACCGCGGCCGCCCGTCGCATCGCGATTCCAAGCTCACGGCAGGTTTCCGCCGCTTCGTGGTCGAGGTCGTAGAGTACCTCGACGTGATCCGCCACGAACCCGACCGGACAGACCACCACCGACTCCAACCCCCGCGCCCGTTCGGCTCGCAGATAGTCGCAGATGTCAGGTTCAAGCCAGGGATCCTGAGGGCGCCCGCTGCGGCTCTGATACACGAGCGCCCAGTCGGCGGCGCCCGCGCCGGTCGCGATGCGGCGGGCCGATTCTGCAAGCTGTTCCCGATACCGGCTGCCTTCGGCCATGCGCAGCGGAATACTATGGGCGGTGAACAGGAGCCGTGCGCCAGCCTGACGCCCCGCAGGCAGCGTGCTGCGAGCGGCGCGGATGCGCGCGACGCACGCGGCCAAGAACCCTCCGTGGGTGTGCCAGTCGCCCACGTAGCTCACTTCGACATCGGCGGCGCCCTCGGCTCGCAGCGTCCGGCGTGCGTGAAGTACGTTGCGGCGATAGTGTTCGCAGCTCGAGTACGAGCGGTGCGCCGCGAGGATGAACCCGACCGCCCTGCGGATCCCCGCCTCGGACATCTCACGCAACGTGTCGACCAGATAGGGATGCCAGTTGCGCATGCCGACATGCACCGGCAGCGCCGGACCGTCACGATCGAGACGCTCTTGCAGACCGGCGGCCTGACGCCGGGTCAGTTCGGTGATCGGTGACACGCCACCGAAGAGTTCGTAGTGCCGCGCCACCTCCTCGATGCGCGCAGGGGGCACCTGCCGCCCGCGCAGCACGTTCGCCAGGAACGGACGGATGTCAGCCGGTCCCTGTGGTCCTCCGAAGCTGATAAGCAGCACCGCGTCGAATGGACATGAGATGGGGGAGAGCGTCATGCGCGCGGATGATACCTTCTGCAGGATCTCGTCTCAACACGGCGCCATCGACCGCGCCACACTGGCCGTATAATGTCCGGCGCGTACCGCGGGGAGACGAAGAGGACACCATGCCCAAGTTGGCCGGAAATCTCTCGATGATGTTCGGGAATGTCGACCTGCTCGACCGATTCGAGGCGGCGGCGCGCGTCGGGTTTCGGGGCGCGGAAATCCAGAACCCGTACGGGCAGACCAGCGGCGAGATCGCGCTGGCGTATCGCGACAGCGGACTCGAGGCGGTGCTCTTCAACCTGCCCTCCGCGATCGGAGCGATGCCTGGCCGGGAGACCGACTTCGCGGCCGGCGTCGCCCGCGCGTTGACCTACGCCGAGGCGGCCGGGTGCCGTCAGATTCACTGCCTGGCGGGGCGCACCGACGACCCGCGGGCAGAGACGACCTTCGTGTCGAACCTGCGGCGCGCGTCAGCGGCGGCCAGACCGTTCGGGGTCAGGCTGCTCGTCGAACCGCTGAACACGGGGGACAATCCGGGCTATTTTCTGACCCGCTCGGCACAGGCCCGACGCATCATCGACCTCGTCGGCGAAGACAATGTCTTTCTGCAGTACGACATCTACCATATGCAGATCATGGAGGGCAATCTCGCCGAGACGATCAAGGCCAACCTCGACATCATCAGCCACATCCAGGTCGCCGGCGTGCCCGGGCGTCACGAGCCGGACGAGTCACAGGAGATCAACTACCCCTACCTGTTCGGCGTCCTGGACGACAGCGGCTACGACGGCTGGGTGGCCTGCGAATATCGTCCCTCGGGCGATACGCTGGCCGGCCTCGGATGGGCCAGACCGTACGGGATCGACCCGGGCCGGGCGGGGTAAGTGCCTCGGAGTGGCGGCACACGCCATCGTGAGGCGGACTGGAGTACAATAACTTGTGTCGGGGCGTGGCTCAGCCTGGTAGAGCACTCGGTTCGGGACCGAGGGGTCGGAGGTTCAAATCCTCTCGCCCCGACCAATACACTCCTTCGTCCTACCGACTCCATGGACCGGTGATCGTCGCGCGTCAGTTTCTGGTTGCCGGGCGGGTGCAGGGTGTGGGCTTTCGGTTCTTTGCCCGTGCGGCCGCCCTGCATGAGGGCCTCGCCGGTTTTGTCCGCAATCTCGACGATGGCCGTGTCGAGGCTCGCGCAGAGGGAGATCGTGAGGCGATCGACCGCTTCGAACGAGCATTGCGCGAGGGGCCGCCCGGTGCTGTCGTGCAGCAAATAGCCGTCGCGGAGCTGGCTCCAGCGGCCGGTCCGCCGCACTTCCAGATTCTCGTGACCGCACCGGTCCCGGGGACAGGGATCACTCAGTCATGGAACACCTGAAGCGCAAGATTCGCCACGTACCGGACTTTCCGAAGCCCGGCATCCGCTTTTGCGACATCACGACGCTACTTCGTGACCCGGTTGGACTCGCGGACGCCATCGACGGCCTGTCCGCTGCGTTTCACGACACGGAGATCGATCTGGTCGCCGGCATCGAGAGCCGAGGGTTCATTCTGGCTGCACCGCTGGCGGATAGGCTGGGCGCAGGCTTCGTCCCGATCAGGAAACCTGGCAAGCTGCCGTCGACCACCATACAGCAGTCCTATGACCTGGAATACGGATCTGACACGCTGGAGATGCATACAGACGCCATCGAACCGGGTCAACGCGTCCTGATCGTGGACGATCTGCTCGCTACCGGCGGCACGGCCAGAGCAACCATCGATCTGGTGAACCGGGCCGGGGGAGACATCGTCGGCGTTGCATTTCTCGTGGAGCTCCTATTCCTGAACGGCCGGGCGCGGCTGGGAGCGACACCGGTGTTCGCCGGGCTGCAGTACTCGTCATGAACGGAATGTCCGCATGCTCGCCCTCGCGGTGATCGCCGTCGCCGTCGTTTGCGGACTGGTCGGCCGGTCGGTCGTGTCTGCACAGCGAGACTGCAGACGCGACGCACAGATCCTCTCGCTCCTGTCCACGTTCGGATCGGTGAGGCAACACTCGCGATCCGATCCCCGCGCATTGCTCGACTGGCATGCGGCGGCGGAAAGTGCCCGGCGCCTGTTCCCCGACGCTGTCGCGGCACTCGATGCGGAAGGGGCGCGGTTTCCATTTGGCACGGCCGAGATCGAGGCGGCGCACACCAACTGGACGGCTGCGTGGCTCGCCTGGGAACGGGACCATGACGCGGAGTATCAACGGCGCGCCAGTGAAATAGACACCGATCTGCACGGCGCGACCGGCGAATCGGCGCGCGCGGCCCGGAACGCGCTCGCGCGTCTCGAGAGTGAGAAGCTGGAGCGCTATCAGCGCCGCTACCAGGAGTACGTGCAAGTATCGAAGGCACTGGCTGCCCTTACCGGGGCGGCCAACCAGTCTCACGGCCCGCCAAGCGCCCCCCGATCGCAATAGTCCGGGGCCGGTACACAGCGTCCTGCCGGCCCGCGGCGGGCCGCCTTCGGCCGGCAGCGCCGGTCCAGGCGAGACTTCGCAGACACGTCACCCCGATGATAGGATCACCAGGGTCATGTTGGTCCACGCCTTGTCGCACGCTCGCGCGACAGAATGCGGACTGGTAGTTCAGATACCTTGAGAGGAGATTTACAGTGGCGATCTATACTTGCCCGAAATGCGGCATGAGCGTTGGCACGATGACCTGCGGTCACTGCGACAAGGAACTGGTACACGACACCTTGCAGCTCGACGACGGGCGCTCCGTCGACATCGCGAAGTGCCCGGACGGGCATGGCAAGGTCAAGTCGCCCCAGTGTTGCGGCGAAGACATGAGTTGTAGCGTGTAGCACCGGCTGCTGGCAGCCCCGGATTCCGGTTTTCCTGCGGTCCGCGTGGTTCTTCGGAATCAGCGGACCGCGCGCACGTACGGCTGGCGGACTGCAGTCACGGTCCTGCCTGCGAAGCGCCGCGCCGATCGATCGCCGCCGGTTCGTCGGCGACGGGCTGCCGGCAACGGGATCGGCCCACGGACTTCGGCGCGCCCGAGAGGAGATTACGCATTGGCCGGTATCGATCTCGACAGTTTTCTTCGCGGACTGGTGCGCCGCAACCCCGGCGAAACGGAGTTTCATCAGGCGGTCGAAGAAGTCGTCGGATCGCTCGTGCCGTTTCTACGGGAACATCCACGGTACGCCGAGGACGCGATTCTCGAGCGGATGACCGAACCGGACCGCATCATCGTCTTCCGGGTGTGCTGGCTCGATGACACCAACAACGTGCGAACCAATCGCGCGTACCGCGTCCAGTTCAACAATGCTATCGGTCCCTACAAGGGCGGCCTCCGTTTTCATCGCAACGTCACGCTGTCGGTCTTGAAGTTTCTTGGATTCGAGCAGACGTTCAAGAACAGTCTGACCGGTCTTCCGATGGGTGGGGCAAAGGGTGGATCAGACTTCAATCCGAAAGGGAAGAGCGACACCGAAGTGATGCGCTTCTGTCATTCGATGATGATCGAATTGGCCCGCCACATCGGTGAAGATGTCGACATCCCGGCGGGGGACATCGGGGTCGGAGCGCGCGAGATCTCCTATCTGTTCGGTCAGTACAAACGGATCAACAACCGCTTCACAGGAACATTGACCGGGAAGGGACTCGCGTTCGGCGGCAGCCTCGTGCGCACCGAGGCGACCGGATACGGCTGCGTCTACTTCGTCGAGAACATGCTGGCCCGTCGAGGCGATGGATTCGACGGCAAGACCGTGGTGGTATCCGGATCCGGAAACGTCGCGACGTACGCTGCAGAGAAAGCGGTCGCTCTCGGAGCGAAGGTCGTGACACTCTCCGACTCCGGGGGGTTCATCCACGACCCCGACGGCCTCGACGCGGAGAAGCTCCAGTTCGTCAAAGAGTTGAAGGAGGTGCGCCGCGGGCGGATCGTCGAGTATGCCCGAACGTTCGGGTGCGATTATCACGAGGGGGCGCTGCCATGGGACGTGCCGTGCGACGTGGCCCTGCCGTGCGCCACCCAGAACGAGATCGACAGCGTTGCGGCAAAAGCGCTCATCAAGAACGGGGTACGGGCGGTCGGAGAGGGAGCCAATATGCCTTGCAGCCTCGAGGCGACGATCGCCTTTCTCGCGGCTGGGATCCTCTTCGGTCCCGCCAAGGCGGCCAATGCCGGCGGGGTGGCCGTATCGGGGCTCGAACAGAGTCAGAATGCGTTGCGGATGAGTTGGTCGCACGACGAGGTGCACGGGCGCTTGCGCGGCATCATGGGGGACATTCACGAGAAGTGTTGCCGGTACGGCGATGATGGCAACGGCGGAGTAAACTACGTGAGGGGAGCGAACGTCGCGGGGTTCGTCAAAGTGGCGGACGCCATGCTCGCCTACGGTGCAGTGTAGCCGCACGTCAAAAACGCCGCACGAGACACCGGGCGTGACGAGGCGCCCGAGTGCCAAAGCGCGGCGAGCGAGCGACTCGGGCATATGTGACCCAGGCGTTGCGCGATCCGGACGGGTTGCTGGACCGCGAATTTGCAGCGGTGACTGTTGTCACGGGCTGCCAGACTGCCGGTTGCCGACATGCGCGTGTAGCTCAGTTGGATAGAGCGACCGCCTCCTAAGCGGTAGGCCCCTGGTTCGAATCCAGGCACGCGCGCCAAACCCCCATCCCGGTCAGTCCGAGAAAGTTCAGATCTGTCCCATAAACAGGGGATGTTCTCGCCATCACGTGTCTGAGACGTTCCCGGTCAATTTCCGGTTATCCCACGTTCTGCGTGGTAGAATACGTGGGGTTCCGATTCGATATCGGATGTGGGATAGGAGGAATCGAACCATGGGCAGGCTGACCGCACGGATGGTCAAGGCGCTCAAGGAGCCGGGGCGGTACGGCGACGGGGGGACGCTGTACCTCGTCGTCGCGCCCGGCGGCAGCAAGAGCTGGGTGCAGCGGCTGACGATAGGCGGCAGGCGGCGCGACCTCGGCCTCGGTGGGTTCCCGCTCGTGACGCTTGCCGAGGCGCGCGAGCAGGCGTTCGACAACCGCCGGCAGGCGCGCCGCGGCCGCGATCCGCTCTCCGACAGGCGGCGCGCCCAGACGCCGACCTTCGAGCAGGCCGCAGGGCGGGCGCTCCAGGCGAACCGGGCGCGCTGGCGGAACGCGAAGACGGCCTCCAATTGGACTGAGTCGATGGCGAAGCACGCCTACCCCGTCTTCGGGACCCAGCGTGTGGACGAGATCGGCCGCGAGGACGTCCTGCGCGTGCTGACGCCGATCTGGACGTCGAAGCCCGAGCTCGCCCGCAACGTCCGCCAGCGCATCCGCGCCACGCTGCAATGGGCGGTGGCTCACGGCCACGTCGACCGCAACGTCGCGGGGGAGGCCATCGACGGCGCGTTGCCCGCGATGCCGGCCGTGGCGGCGCACTTCCGCGCGCTGCCCTACGGGGAGGTCGCGCACGCTCTGGAGCTCATCGAAGCGTCCCGGGCGTCGCTGTCGGCGAAGGCGTGCCTGCGCCTCGTGGCGCTCACCGCCTGCCGGTCGGGGGAAGCGCGGGGCGCGACCTGGGACGAGGTCGAGTCTCGCGAGTGGCGCATACCGGCGTCGAGAATGAAGGCCGCGGCGGTACATCGCGTGCCGCTCTCCGACGCGGCGCTGGGCGTGCTCGAGTCGGTCCGGCCGTTGCGCGATCGCTCCGGCCTGCTGTTCCCGTCGCCGCAGCGGGCGAACAGGCCGCTGTCCGACATGACGCTGACGAAAGTGCTGCGGGACACCGGGCTGGCCGGCCGCGCGACCGTGCACGGTTTCCGCACTTCGTTCAGGACGTGGGCGAGCGAGCGGACCAGCGTGCCGCACGCGGTCGCCGAGATGGCGCTGGCGCACGCCGTGGGGAGCAGCGTCGAGCGGAGCTATGCCAGGTCCGACCTGTTCGACAAGCGCCGCGGGCTGATGGACCAGTGGGCGCAGTACGTGCTCGGCGGCGCCGCGAAGGTTGTGCGCCTGCATCGATGAACTGACGAGCGCGCGTGGCCGTCGTGCCATCCCGAGTCTTCAGGCCGGCGAGGGCGAAACGAGTTTAGCGGACAGCCGGGGTCAGTGGACACCGGGCCGTCCGGCTCCCAAGCGCCCATTCGGCGACGGGCAGCGTTGCGCGGTGGCGGACTCGCAACCCCCGTGCACTCCCGCACCTTCTGCCCGAACGGCCGTGCTGTCGGATCCCACGACCCTTGAGCCGCCCCGACATCGACCTTCGGAGACCCGGCCCATCGGGGAGCACAGGGGGGGCACGATCGATCCATCCTGCGACCCGGCCGCCTTCACCATCCAGGCGGCCGGGGTGGGAAATCCGCGCGCGCTATGCGCGCCATTTTTTTGCCGCGCTGTGCGCGGCAACGGACAAGGAGCCCGACTGGGCGGAGAGACTGCTCGCGGACGAGCTCGGTGGCGAGGTCCCCGGACGGCCGATCTACGGCGTCGTCAACGACGACGGTGGCGCGACGGACCAGCGGATGCGCGGTAAGGTCCGGGCGCGCTGACCGAACGCCTCACGGCAGGCGCCGGGACCGCGGCGCCCTCGGGCCGACCGGGAGCTGCCGCCGGGCCGGCTCGAGAAGACCATCGCGGTCGGGGAGCTCGAGCCCACGGTCCCGACCGCACGCGCGGAACGCAGTGCGTCGGCTCGTGCGCGGTCGCCGCGATAGGGGAGCCGCGAGCGAGCGAAGCCTGTTGCAGATCGTGCCGGCCGAGGACACGGCCGCCGCCGAGTGCATGCACATGACCGGCACGAAGACGCTCTAAGAGCTGCTCCCCGTTCTCGACGGCCGGCGGGAAGTCGCCCAGGCGGAACCCGGCCCGGCGCGAGCGGCCGGCGCGGGGCATGAGCGAGGCGAGCGGGCGGGCGCTCGAGATCGCGTGCGCCGGCCGGTGCAACATCCACGTCGCGGGCCGCAACGACTCTGACCCCGGTTGCGGCGCCATCGCCCGGGTGCTCCTGCCCAACATCGACATCGAGGCGCCGCGCGAAACGACAGGATCCTCGGTCCCCTACGACCCTGCGGGCCAGCCCCGGGGGCAAGCCCCGGGACAGGAATACCCTGAAAATCGAGACCCGCCGGATCTCGGACCTCCAAACCCTCGGGAGCCACGAGACATAAGTCCCATTCCAACAGTCACATACCGCGAAACACGAAAGCCCTGGGGGCCGGCCCCCAGACTGGCCTGAATTACCCTGCGGGAAGGCTCGACGCGGCCCGCGCGTGCTACCGTGTCATGTCATGCTACGTACAGACGTTTTCCAGATCCGCATCGAACCCGAACTCCGAGACCGCCTCGCGCGACTTCGCAATGAACGGCACGTCAACGTCAGCGCCTGGGCTCGTGACGTCATCGCGGCAGCACTCGACCGTGAACTGCCGGCCGACCTCGAGGCGCCGAGGAGACAACCCCTCGCCGGCTGGAAACCCTGCAAGCTCGGGAACGGCTGGGGCGCCGTGCTCGACGGACCCGGTGTCGCCGAGGTCGCAGAGGACCCGCGCCGCACCCCTATCAGCATCACCGACAGCCGGGGCGGCTCTTGGACGGCTACGATCACCGAGGTCGTCTCCCGCAACCAGCAACGCATCGTCGTCCGCGACTCCGGCCGGCCGTAGGGGTTCACGCCATGCTCGACACGCTCTCGGTCGCCCAGGAGTTGACCGCCGGGGGCATCGACCGCGACCAGGCCGCAGTCATCGCCAACGCTATGCGGAAGCTCGCCGAGCAGGGGCGACCAACGTCACGGCCGCCCAGTTCAGGGCCGGACTCGCCGAGATCCGCACCCAGCTGCGGAGGGAAACTGCCGGTATCCACACCGCGGTCGCCGACCTGGAATCCAGGCTCATCCGCTGGATGGTCGGGACGGTGCTCGCGGCAGCGGCTTTGAAGTTCGGAATCCTGCGGTTGCTCGCCGAGTAGTTCGCGGGCTGGGCTGCGGGCGCAACCCATGAAGGTGTTCACGGCGCGGTTGACTGGAACGGCATCGCAACCGGCGTGCTCTGTCTGAACGTGGACTGCTCGCAGACCTTGGAAATCGCGGTGCGGTGATGTGGAGACCAGCCTTCGAGGCATCTGACACTGAACCAGCGCCCGGTTCCCAATGGGCATCGACGTCCTCGACCAGTTGATCCTCGCCGAGAGCCGGCCGTGCAGCTTCAATGAGATTGGACGGCTGTGATCAGACGACCGTCGGCGCGGCGACGCCTGCACCGCCTGGTCAAGCGAGGCGAACTCGTCGCGAGAGGCCTGCCCCAGTTCAAGGGCGAGTTCGGCACGGATATCGAGCAGGTCTCGCCCGAGCGTCTCCTCGAGCACCGACGCACGACGCCGTCAACACGGCCGCCATCTACGGCGAGCGGATCTACGACTGCGGGACCGTGGGCTACCTCGCGACGCTGACGACGATCCTCGACTGCCCGTACCAGGCCGCCGAAATGCGCTGGCGGACCTGACCGCCACTGGGATCTACCGCAGGGCTGGCTCAAGAGGACCATCGCGGTCGGGGGGCTCAAGCCCTCAGCCCTGACGGCATGTGCGGAACGCGGGTGCGTCGGCTCGGCCGAGGCCGCCGCGACAGGGTAGGCCGCGCCCGAGCGAAGCCTCCAGCTGATCGTGCCAGCCGATGACGCCGCCCCCGCCGAGCGCATGCACACGACCGGCGCGAGGCTCTCGATCCTCGACTGCCGGCAGGAAGCCACCCGGCCGGAACCCGCCCGGGCGCTACCGGCTGGCGTTGGGGCGTGAGCGAGGCCAGCCCGTACTGGCGCTCGAGATCGCGAGCGCCCGGCCGGCACAACATCCAGGTCGCAGGCCGCGACAACTCCCGCTACGACGCCATCTCCCACGCGCTCCTGCCCGATCTCGACACCGAGGCGGCGCGCGAGACGGCCAGTATCCTCGGTCACATCGGCTACCCGGACGGTCCCGTTGTGGCAGTCGACGTCGTTCACCGCGAGGGCTGCGACCTCTCTTGCCCGGAGGCCAAGCCGGGTCAAGAGCAGCAGGCTGGCCCGGTCACGAAGCCCGCTCGGGCTCGTCTCGTCCGCCCCGCCCAGCATCCTCCGGACGTCCTCGGCGGCGACGGCGCGGCGTGCTTCCACTCGCGGATGGTCGGCACGGCGCCTTCGATGCCGGCCGGAATCACGTCGCGGGTAGCGAGGAAGCGCAGAAACGTCGGCGCGGTGGGCCGGAATCTGCCGGGCGTCGGCGTCCCCGCGCACTCGGCAAGAAGGGCTGCGGCATCGGGCCGGTACATCCGCCGGGTCCCGACGACCAAGCCATGCACACGCACGAGATGATCGTCGAAGCGCTCCAGCCACTGGTCGGTTTCGCATCGGGCGACGACCGGCCCGCGACCCGCTGCCACTTCCCGTGACCCAGGGGAGGGAGCCACGAGGAGCAATATGTCTACCGCCCGTACCCCAGGTCACGCTCGAACACCTTCGCCAACGCCTCGCGCGCCTGCCGGTTGACCGGTACGCCCGGCAACACCTCGTCCTTGATCCGGAGCGCCTGCTGCGCGTTGGTCAGGCCCAACTTCTTGCACAGCACCGCGATATCACCATGGTCCTTCAACCTGCCTGCCACGAGCTTCATGGCAAGCAGGTGCTTCGCCGACGCACCAGTCACCGTCAGATACTGCGACTGGTACAACGTCGCTGCCCTCTGGTCTGACCCCAGCGGCAGTACCACGGCCAACGGCTCGCTGAACCACCCTGCCTCGAACCCGTGCCGGCGGCCGACTGCCTCGACCGCCTCCATCAGCTTCTCGCGGCCGCTGTCAACTCGCACATCGATATCGACCGTGGTTCGGCCCCGGTCGAACGCTACGCTCATCGCGGCGCCGCCGAACACGTACACATGCGCCCGGGCGTCCCGCGTTGCCAGCTCCGAGGACAGCTCCTCGAACAGCTCAAGAACCTGCTTACGGCCAAGGGGTCCACTCAAAACGCTCTCCCCCTCGTGCGTCCAGATCCCGCGGGTCCGGTATCGCCCCGTGCCGCAGGAACGCCGCCGGCGCGAAGATCACCGAGTACAGCCGTGTCCACGGCGTGTCCGCCACCACCCAGGTGGTGTCAAGGAATCGCTCCCGCTCGTCTACCCACGCCGGCCGCTCGTGCCCGTGCAGCCACGCCACGTGCTCGACCATGGCGGCCAGCAGCGCATCCCACTTCGTACCCGTCAACGGCACCCGCTCGGCGAGCGCCGCTCGCTGTTCGGCCGCGCAGCGGCCATGAAAGCTCCGCGGGAGCTGACACACAATCCAACGGTAGGTGTCCTCTGCCGGCCAGCTTTCCTCGATCCCCCGGGTGTAGCCGCCCAACGTGAACGTCATCCTCACCGCCTCCGGCTCCCGGCGCCGATCCTGGATTTCGTCGGCGAGGCTGTCGGCAAGTGCTTGCAACTCGTCGACGCCGACCTCTCCCGCTGCGAGCCGGCCGTTCATCCGCCTCGTCGTGCTCCATCCCGCGTTTCCGAGCACGGCCCGTAGTCGCAGCAAACAGGCCCTCGATCCATTCTTGGTTTCGCTGCTGCCGCTGTCGGTTGGCCGATGCGTATGCGCCGTGTCCGGCGCATGAACGTCTCCGGTTGCTCAGGCAGCGAGGCCTCCGAGTGCGGTAGCCGCGGCCGCGGGTCCGTGCAGGCCAGCGCGGGCGCCGCGCCGCCTGACCCCTGAACAGATGCTCTTGTATCAGATCCGGATGTTCCGGTAGACACGTCCATGCATTGGGTGCCTCTACCGCCCGCGCGCCCGCCGACTCTCGACACCCGATATTGCGAGCACCGGGTGTTCGTCTGTACGGACGCGGTTTCTACCTTCACAGGATAGCACGCCGCTGGTTCACCGCTCCCAGGTAGCTCACACCTCGGCGATAGACGCGATCAGCAGCCCCGTGCTGCGATTCTCTGGGTGTCCGGCAAGGCGATTTCGTCGTCCGATCTGGTCCGCGTCCCGTACAGGTCGCTTCTCGCCCTGCTCATCTTTCACGATTCCGCTCCCGGTCTCGCTTTATCGCCTGCCGCTCGCGCTCGAACTCCTGCCGCGCTGCCGGTGGCAGCGTGCCGACCACGTTCTCAGATTGCCGCTCGAGGCTGCGCAGCCGCCGCTCAAGCGCCGGATCGTGTTCGCCAGCCGCACGTCAATGATCGGCTCCGTCTTCGGGTCCTTGCCGAGCGCGGCGGCCGACGTATCGATCGAGTCGAGCAGGAGTACGTCGGGATCGGCGTGTCGATCCCTTGCACGGACATTTTCAGCAGCTTGCTCGGGAGGCATGCGCCCTCTATAGGTGGCGAGGCGCACTTGGACTACGATACAGGACGAAGTGCTTTGGGTGTGCTGGGTTGCGACCCCAGGCCGGCTGGCTGTCCACCGGAATCGAGTCGTGGAAGCGAGAACCTGTCACGAAGGGAACGTGTGACATGCGCATTGTTATGGCCGCCGCCGTTGCAGTCCTCAGCGCCAACGCTGCCGCTGCCCAAGAGCGCGGCTGGCTCGCCATCGGCGTCGAGAGCGCGGTGCACGCGTTCTCGTTCGGCAGCGGCGACGATGCCGTGAATGCGTGCGGGTTCCTCGACTGCGCGGTGGTGGAGACGTTCACGGCATGCCTGGCCGTGGGGCATTCGAGCGAGACGACTTCCGGTAGGCCCGTGTGGACCTGGACCGAGGCGACCACGGAGGCTGACGCGAATCGGGGAGCGCGGGACGAATGCACGGAGGCGGGCGGTCTGGCGTGTGCTGTGTTGAACACCTACTGTTTGGATGGGGCGAGTACCGCAGCCGCAGCGCAGCAAGCGACGCCCGCGGCCACCCCGGAGCAGGAGAACCTGTTCTGGCAGTCGGTTATGAACAGCACGAACCCCGCGATGTTTGAGGCGTACCTGGCGCAGTTCCCGAATGGGGTGTTCCGTGCGCTGGCGGAGGCTCGGCTGGCGGAGCTGCGTGCCGGGGCGAACAATGTTGCGGGGACCGCCGGGTCACCGGGGTCTGCTTCCCCCACTGCGGGCAGCGAGGATGCGGCGCACCGTCCTGGCGACGTTTTCCGGGATTGCGACCAGTGCCCGGAGATGGTGGCGCTGCCGGGCGGCGGTCTGGCGCTCGGGCGGTATGAGGTGACGGTGGGCGAGTACCGGGCGTTCGCGTCGGCGACCGGCGGCGGCGGGGACAGCTGCAAAACGGGCAGTTCGTGGCGAGACCCCGGCTTCGCGCAGACGGATCGGCATCCGGTGACGTGCGTGAGCTGGAACGACGCACAGGAATATGTGTCGTGGTTGAGCCGGACGACGGGCGCGACATACCGATTGCCGACGGAGGAGGAATGGGCACGCGCCGCGGCGGGGTCCCAGCGCGGATGCGACTATAAGCGGACGGGGAACGATGGAACCTGCCCGGTAGGCTCCCACGGTCGGAACGCCGCGGGCCTGTCCGACATGGTGGGCAACCTGTGGGAGTGGACGGAAGACTGCTGGGAGGGAGACTGCGGCCGCCGCGTGCTGCGTGGCGGTTCCTGGCTCTACGTTGCCGGGCTCCAGCGTTCCGGCGCGCGCTACAGGCACTACGTCGTCAACCGGTACCTCATCTTCGGGTTTCGCGTTGCGAGGACACTTGATTAGGTCTTGAATCTTCTGGTCTTTACCTCCTGGGGGGACTGGGGGGCACAGCCCCCCAGCGATCGTGGAGATGGCATTGTCGGCGGGGAGCGGAGATGGAGCCCGCCGGACGGGTCCGGCGCTGGAGGCCATGTACGGCTTCTTGCTGTGGTTGGTTCCGACCGTGGAAAAGTTTCCGCGGCGCCAGAAGTTCCTGTTGGGAGACCGGATGCAGGCCACGGCGCTCGACGTGTTGGAGCGGCTCGTCGAGGCGGCGTACACCCGCGAGCGTCGTGGTCATTTGAATATGGCGAATTTGGGCATCGAGAAGCTTCGGCAAGTCACGTGGTACGAATCATTTACCAGCATTGCGCGATTAACGCTGCCGGGGCGAGAGGCCGCGAGCATGACGTTTCGAGTGGCTCCGGTGACGTTCCGGTCTTGCGCGTGGATGCTGCGCCGGGGCGAGGCCGTCATGCCGATCGAAGCGAGTATCCAGGTTGGCATTGCGGACATGCCGGCGGTAGAGGTGGCGTGTGCGCTGGCCGTGGCGCTGCCGTGGGGCGTCTACGGCGACACGGTGATCCCGTCCGATATTTTGCCGACCGGGACCACGACAGGCCATCCGGCGGGCACGGTGTTCGTCGAGACCGCTCGCGAGCAGCCGGCCGCGGGCTACGTCTAGAGAAGCACAATGCCCGACCACGCCCGGGTACTTCCGACCCTTCGCCAGCCGGTGACGATGGACAGCGCGGACTCGGCGCCGCTCACGCGCGCCACTCCGTCAACGCCCCGCGGCAGAGAACCGAGGGTGCGCTGACTGCATCCGGCGACACGGTCTTTGGTACACTGGACTCGTGATCGATTCGTGATTTCAAGGGAAACAGGACATTCATGAGGCGCAGCGAACGACGTCATCTCAAGGAAAATGCTTTTGCCGTAGCCGTCGTCAGCCTGCAGGAACGGGTGCAGCGCAAGCGCCGGGGCCTGTTGACGGCTCTGGTCATCGGCGCGGGCCTGGTGCTGGTCGTGGGCGGCTACGCCTGGTGGTCCGGACGCACCGCGGCGCAGGCGGGATCATTGCTGGCGAACGCTCTGGTCGTGGCTGACGCTCAGGTCGTCCCGCCGCCTGCGCCCGCGTCTCCTGACGCGGCCGACACGGCTACGGACGCTCAGACGGACTTTGCGCAACCGCCCGGAACGTATCCGTCGATCAAAGCCAAGATGGGGGAAGCCCTGCCGAAGCTTCTCGAGGCGGCCGACGCCTATCCGACGACGCCGTCCGGTATCACGGCGCGATACCGGGCCGCGGCTGCACTCTCCGCACTGGGTCGTCATGACGAGGCCGCGGATCAGTATCAGCAGGTCATCGACCAGGACGCAGCGGGTATCTACACCCGTATGGCCACGCTGGGTCTCGCCGACGTCCAATTGGCGCGCGGCGCCTATGCTGAAGGCATCACGCTGCTCGAGTCGGCATCGACCGATGTGGCGGGCGATCTGCCGGTCGACGGGGTGCTCATGCGCCTGGGACACGCCTACGATCTGGCCGGTCGGGCGGAGGACGCCCGTGCGACGTATCAGCGGGTGATGGACGAATATCCGTTTTCGGTCTACGGCGACAATGCTGAGCGGAAACTCGAGGCGCTGCAGACGGAAGGCTGACGGCCTGCGTCTCGCGCCCTCAGCACATGCCCGACACCGCGGCGCCCGCCGCTGACTTCACGGTCGGCCTCGTTCAGATGGCCTGTGGCGCGCAGGTCGCGGCGAATCTCGATACGGCATCCAGCCTGATCGACGACGCGGCGCGGCGTGGCGCCCAGGTGATCTGTCTCCAGGAACTGTTCGCTTCGCTCTACTTCTGTCAGCGTGAAGATCCGGCACGCTTCGATCTCGCCGAGCCGATCCCGGGCCCGACGACCAATCGTTACTCGGCACAGGCGCGAGATCTGGGCGTCGTGCTGGTCGTCCCGCTCTTCGAGCGGCGCGCGCCTGGCGTGTATCACAACACGGTCGTCGTCATCGACGCTGACGGCGCGCTGCTCGGCCGCTACCGCAAGACGCACGTCCCGGACGACCCGCTGTATCACGAGAAGTTCTATTTCACACCCGGCGACCTCGGATATCCGGTGTTCGACACCCGCTTCGCGCGGATTGGACCGCTGATCTGCTGGGACCAGTGGTACCCGGAAGCGGCGCGTCTGAGCGCGCTGGCCGGGGCCGAGCTGCTCGTGTACCCCAGTGCCATCGGCTGGCACCCCGCCGAACGCGCGACCGAGGGCAGCGCGCAGCACGACGCGTGGCGGACCATGCACCGGAGTCATGCCATCGCCAACGGGGTGTTCGTCGCGGCCATCAATCGTGTGGGTCACGAGGGCCCCCCGCCCGCGGGCCTCGATTTCTGGGGGCAGTCGTTCGTCTGTGATCCGGCCGGGCAGATCGTTGCCGTCGGGTCCCTGGACCGCACCGAGGTCGTGCTGGCCCGCTGTGATCGCGGCCGGATCGAACAGCAGCGGCGGGGATGGCCATTTCTACGCGACCGCCGGATCGACAGCTACGCCGGGCTGTCAGCCCGCCTGCTCGACCGGCCGGTCGACGGCGGATGACCAGCACCGCGCGCCGGCCGTCCCGGCGGACGGCGTTCGACCCTGTCGTGCCCTGTAGCGACACCACGACCCGGCATGTGATGCCGGCCGAATGGATGCCGCACCGCGCGACCTGGATCGCCTGGCCTCACAACCGGGCCGACTGGCCGGGCAAGCTCGGAACCGTACGTTGGTGGTATGTCGAGCTGGTTCGGCACCTCGCCGCCGTAGAGCCGGTTGCGATCTGCTTCCGATCGAACGCCGAGGCGCGACAGGCGACGGCGCGCCTGGAGAAAGCGGGCGTCTCCCGTGACCGGATCGAGCCGTTCGTCATCCAGACGAACCGCTGTTGGGTGCGAGACTCGGGCGGCACGTTCGTCTTGAGTCAGGGTCCGGCTGGCCGGCGGCCGGCGCTGACGCTCGTCGACTGGCATTTCAACGCGTGGGCCAGGTACGACGACTGGTCCAGCGACGACGAGATACCGACCCACATTGCGGCGGCGCTCCAGCTTCGCCGGCGGACGCCCCGCGTCTCTCCCGGCGGACGACGAATCGTGCTCGAAGGCGGAAGTATCGATGTGAACGGGGCAGGGGTCGCGCTGGCGACGGAACAATGCCTGCTCGACCAGACCATCCAGCCCAGGAATCCCGGACTCGGCCGGGCCGGCATGGAAGAGGCCCTGCGCGCCTATCTCGGCATCGACACGGTGATCTGGCTGGGTGCAGGGATCGCGGGCGACGATACCCACGGACACGTGGATGACATCGCGCGGTTCGTAGCCCCTCGAACGGTGGTCGCCGCCATCGAGCCGGACGAGCGGGACGCGAATTTCCGGCCGCTCGCGGACAACCTTGAGCGCCTCTGTGCCGCGCGGGTCGGGGGACACGCGCTCACGGTGATTCCGGTGCCGATGCCGAGGCCGTTGTGGTTCGGTGGACAGCGCCTTCCGGCGAGCTATCTCAACTTCTACATCGCGAACGACCTGGTTCTCGTTCCCACCTACAACGACCCGGCCGATCGGGTCGCGCTCGATACGCTCGCCAATCTATTTCCGACACGGGAGGTCGTCGGACTGCACGCCGTCGATCTGGTCCTGGGACTGGGCACCGTGCACTGCGTCACGCTGCAAGAGCCGGCGGCGTAACTGTCACGGCCGCCGACGCGTCGTCAGCGAAACGGCCGCATGCGGTCAGGCGTGCGCACAACACCGGCCCCGGCGTCCGTGGTACACGCCCCATCGGCATTCATGCCAGGAGTCTGCGCCGTAGAAGATTGCGAAAGCGACAATTCGATATCGCCATGGATTTCTTCACGCATTTGAGGAGCATAGCGGCACTATGTGACGAAAAGGCGTGCTGAAAGCCATGAGTGAGAGCGGATTTGCAGCCGTAATCTTTCTGCGGCGCAGGCTCCTAGCGACCTATTGCTATTCGTTCGTCGAGAAAGAAGGCCGCGGCAGGATCGTGCGGGGTCTCGACACGGGCGCCCGCTGGCGCCAGAAACAGCTCCCGGACCCTGATCATGGCGGCATCCGGCTGAGGGCTCACGCGCTCGATGATCCGGGTGACCGCATACAACACGGCATCGAGCGCGCCGCACAGCGTGCTGTCATAGAGATAGTCGCCTACCAGCAGCAGTTGCGGCCAGCGTGGGTCCGGATTGTGGCGCCGGTCAAGCGGGAGCAGTGGCACGCCCCCAGGCAGGCCAGACACGCCGGACACGCCGGTCCAACGGTCGACGCGGCTCGCGAGCAACATGTCGTCCGCCATCGTCAGGTCGCTCGGCAGCGCCCCCACGATGATGGCCACGACCTCGTGATCGGGCCGCGCTGCCAACGCGAGCGCGTCGGCCCCGCCGACCAGCCAGCTCAGGATTCCGACTCCGCCGGCGCCTGTATCGGGAGACTGGTCGTATACGGTCGCCCCACCGAGCCGGTCGGTCACGAAATAGTCTTCAGGGAAGTGATGGCGCCAGAACCGGCGCCGACAGAGCAGCGTCACGCGCGTATAGGCGGCGCCATGGTCATGGTGTCTGACGTGCGCCGCCAGGGCCGCGCTGAGCGTTGCGTCCTCCCAGTGAATGGTCCGCAGGCCCGGCGGAGTCACGGTCACGATCAGCGAATCGACATCGAACGCCCGTGCCTGATCATCCGGAGTGGGGCAGAGGACACGAAGACCACGTTCCTCATCCGCCTGCACGGTCGACACTGCGGCGTCACGCACGACCGGGGATCGGATCCGATCTGCCAGTGCATGGATGAGCCCCTCGTTGCCACTGGTCAGCGTGTACATCGAACAGTAACCGGGATGGTCAATCAGCAGATTGTCCATGCCGAAGAGACCGCTCGTCCGCGCCGGCTCCGTGGCCAGGTCGCTGTGGCACTGCATGGCGGTGAACCATTCCCCGCGCGGGTCGTCGATCTCGCGGAGCACCTCCTCGAATGTCCGGCGCAGCCATGGATGCCCGTTGTCCTGCGGACGGCCAGCCTGGGCATAGTCCGCCGGCGGGCGAAGCGCGGTACCGCGTTCCCAGAACCGGCGCACGCGGTCCATCCCGCGCTGGCCGAGCAGGCGCGCGAGATCGGTGTCGTCGTGCACGACGTTGTCATCGATGACGAAGTACGGTGTGCCGGTCAGAGGACGTGTCTCGGGTCCGAGATGCGCAATGAGGTGTCGCAGTTGCGGGTTGCCGGCAATGTCGTAGAACTCGGCCACGCCGGCGTCGTAGATGGCGTCGACGTCAGGGACGTGCGCCGTCCGCACCCGGCCGCCGATGCGATCCCCAGACTCCAACAGGATGACCTCGACCGCGTCACCCAACGCGCGCTCCAGCAGCCACGCCGACAGCAATCCGCTGAAACCGCCGCCGATGATGCCCACCCGCTCGGCCACGCTCCGTCCTCCTTTACGCCATGCGGGCGCAGCGGCCATGGCCCGGCGCCGCGTCCCGTGCGCACGGTGCCGGCTGCTGGCGGAGCCAGCCCATATTTACCCTCGGCAGGCCGGGTACGGTCCGCACGCGGCAGGGCCGCGCCAGGATTCCCCCCTGCGACACGGTGATTCATCGCCAACGAACCTAACCGCGCTCGAGCGTCCGTTTGAGCTCCGCGAGCAGCGTCAGCGCATCGATCGGCGTCAGTCGGTTGATATCGATCTCTCGCAACGTTGCCGCTACAACGGTCTCGACCGTCGGCGCCGCGGCGAACAGGCCAAGCTGCGGCGGTGGATCGTTCGTAGCGGTGGTCAGTGTGGGTCGTCCACCTCGCGACAACTCGTCCCGTTCGAGACCGGCCAGAATTTGATTCGCACGGGCCACCGTTTCTTCGGGTAGCCCAGCCAGCCGAGCCACCTGCACACCATAGCTTCGGTCCGAGCGTCCCGGCTCGACCTTGCGCAGGAAATGAATTTGATCTTCCCATTCCCGTGCGACGACCTGATAGTTCACCACCCCCTCCAAGGCGTCCGCGACATCCGTCAACTCGTGATAGTGGGTGGCGAAGATCGTCTTGGGGCGTACCGCGGGATCGGTGGCGAGGTGCTCGGCAACCGCCCAGGCGATGCTGAGGCCATCGTAGGTCGCCGTGCCGCGGCCGATCTCATCCAGAAGGACCAGGCTGCGCGATGTGGCGTTGCGCAGGATGTTGGCAGTCTCCTGCATTTCGACCATGAAGGTCGACTGGCCCTGCGCGATGTTGTCCGACGCCCCGACCCGCGCGAAGATGCGGTCAGTCAGCGGTATCTTCGCGCGACTGGCAGGCACGAACGATCCAACCTGCGCCAGCAGCACGATCAGCGCGCACTGCCGCAGATACGTCGACTTGCCCCCCATGTTCGGGCCGGTCAGGAGAATTACCTGCTGCGTCGCGGCGTCGAGCGTCACGTCGTTCGGCACGAAGTTGTGTCCGGCGTGCCGCTCGACCACCGGGTGCCGCCCTTCGGTGATCACGAGTTCGTCGCCGTCATGCACGTGCGGCTTGGTGTAGTCGTACACGGCGGCTGTCTCGGCAAGCCCGGCCAGTACGTCGAGTTGGGCCAGCGCGTGACCCGAGGTCTGGATCCGCAGTGTCTCCGCGGCGACGGTGGCACGCAGGGCCTCGAACAACGCCAGCTCGCGCTCGATGATCCGCTCGTCCGCACCGAGGACTTTCTCTTCGTATTCCTTGAGTGCCGGCGTGACGAACCGCTCACCACCGGCGATCGTCTGTTTCCGATGGTAATCATCCGGCACCGCATGGAGATTCGTTCTGGAGACTTCGATGAAGTAACCGAACACCCGGTTGAACCGGATCTTGAGCGACTTGATGCCGGTCCGCTGCCGCTCGGCCGCTTCCATCGCCGCAATCTGCTCTTTGCCCCCGCGACTGATCCCGCGCAGTTCGTCGAGTTCCGGATCGACGCCGTCCCGGATCACCCCTCCATCCCGCACCTGCGCAGATGGTTCATTGACCAGCGTGGCCTCGATCTCTTCCCTGATCGCGGGCAGGTCGTCGAGTTCCGCCGTCAAGCTGCCGGTCAGCGGCGCTTCCAGCGTATCCAGGATCAGACGTATGCGAGGGATGGCAGCCAGCGAACGGAGGAGGGCGAGCAGATCGCGTGGACCGGCCGACCCCGTTGCGGTCCGAGCCACAAGGCGCTTCAGATCCTGAACCGATTTGAGCACCTCACGCAGTTTCCCGCGCTCGATCGATCGAAACGCGAACTCCTCGACGGCGTCGAGCCGGTTGTGGACCCGCTCGAGACGCACCAGCGGCCGAAGCAGCCAGTCCCGGAGCAGCCGGCTGCCCATGGTGGTCACCGTGCCATCGATCTCCGCCAGCAGCGACCCGGCCCGCGAGCCGTCGTTGGAGACGATGACCTCCAGGTGTTTCATCGTCGGCGGATCGATGATCATCGCGTCGCTGGTCTGCCGGAACTGCACGTTCCGCACGTGCGGCAACTGCATCTTCTGCGTCTCCCGCAGGTGACGCACCAACCCGCCGGCCGCGGCAACCGCCGCCGGTCGATCACGCAACCCGAACCCGTCGAGTCCCTCGGTTCCGAACTGCCGGGTGAGCGCCTCCCGCGCCCGGTCGACATCGAACAGCCAGGGCTCGACATTGGTCACCGCTGTAGCCGGCGAATCCGCAAGCACCGATCGCAGCTCCTCCACCGACGCCAGCAGCACCTCCCGAGGACGCAGCGTCGCCACGTCGTCGGCAAGCGCCTGTCTCCCGACCGCGCCCATGTACTCTGTCGTCATGAACTCGCCGGTCGACAGGTCGAGCAACGCCATGCCATAGCGACTTGGATCTGGTTCGCCGCCAGTCCGCTCCCGCCCCGCCTGGACGACGAGCCCCATCAGAAACGAAGGCTCCCGGTCATCGAGGTAGCTCGCATCGGTAAACGTCCCCGGCGACACCACGCGTACGACCTCCCGGCGCACGATGCCCTTCGCCTTCCTGGTATCGATTTGTTCGCAGACGGCGACTCTGAAACCCTGTTCCACCAGCCGTGTCAGGTAGCCGGCCGCGGCATGATGCGGCACGCCGCACATCGGGATCCCGCTGCCGCTCGCATCCTTCGAGCGCGACGTGAGCGTGAGATCCAGTGCCCGCGCGGCGACCAGGGCGTCTTCATAGAACATTTCGTAGAAATCGCCCATCCGAAAGAAAACGATAGCGTCCGGATGCTGGCGTTTGGCCTCCAGGTACTGCCGCATCGCCGGCGTCGGCGCCCGTGTCGGCGAGGACCTGCTCGTCGCGGATGGTGTCACTGGATCACATGGGGGACCGTGGCGCGGTCGTGCGCCACGGATATGCCTGAGTGCGGCGGCCGGTGAATGTGTGTGAGTATAGAAAGCGCGCGCAACGGCAGTCAAGACACCGAGTGATTCGGGTTTCATGGTCATTCTCGCTCTCGATACGACGACTCCGCGCGGCAGCGTCGCCCTCGCACGCAACGGCCGGCTCGTTGCCGTCGCCAGCGGCAATCGCGATCAGACCCACGGCCAGCGCCTGCCCGGCGAGGTACAGTCGCTGCTGCAGCGGCACGAACTCACGATTCGGCAGGTCGACCGCTACGTCGTTGCCGTCGGTCCCGGCTCCTTCACCGGTCTGCGGGTCGGTATCGCCACCGTACAAGCGCTGGCCCTGGTGCATGGGCGGCAGGTGATCGGGCTATCCGTTCTGGACACGCTGACGGAGATTGCCGCCCGGCGGCCGACAGGGAACAATGCACCGCCGGAACTGATTGTGCCGTGGATGGACGCGAAACGCGGCGAGGTCTTCAGCGCCCTGTATGCGCCGGCTCCGGAGGCCATCCGGGCTCAACTCCGGATGGCCGCGGGCGCGCGGTGGCGTGTCATCGAAGGGCCCGTGGCGGCCATGCCGGAAGTGCTGGTGGATACCTGGCGCAAGCGTCTGGTCGCACGGCGTGTCCTGGTGATAGGGGACGGGGTCGCCCGCGATCAGGCTCTGCTGGCGTCGACGCTCGGATCAGTCGCCGGAACGGTGGTCGATCTGCCGCCGCTGGCCGGGATCATGGCCGAGATGGCGTCATCGCTGCCGTGGAGCGGGCAGGCCGTCGCTCCGCACGCGCTGCATCCGGTGTACGTCCGCCGTCCGGACGCGGAGTTGGCCAGGGCCAGGCGAACCGCCGGGACGGGTACCGGTTAACTGCCGGGCGCCTTGAATCACCCCGGACCTTATGGTACCGTTCCGGCCCGTGGCAACCCACGCAACAGGTCATCCAGGGCGTATTTCATTTTCCAGGGAGGTGGCATGATCACGGACTCGCAGCAGTTGAAGGAACATCTCCTGCAGACCGACTACGGATTTCGCCAACTGGTCGAGCAGCATCAGGAACTCGACAGCCGCCTGCACGAACTTGCCAACCAGAACTACCTCTCTCAGCCGGAACAGTTTGAAGAGGTGACCTTGAAGAAGCGCAAACTGCAACTGAAGGACCGGATGCAAGACATCCTGCGCCGCCACGCCAGTCCCCAGACGGCGTGAGTGCAGCGGTGACGTATAGCGGGCGGGCGCCCACCGCGCTGCAGCCGCTCCACATGCGACCGGCGCCGCCGTCGCGCACCTGGGCGGCCAGGCATTCCTGTTTCTGGTCATGATCATCGACCGCGCCGGTTTGCCCTTTATCGGTATCGCGCTGGCGCCTGCCATGGTCAGTGTCGCCGCCGGGTTCCCCGGCGTCGCCGTGGCGCTGTCCGGGCTGGCCCTGGCCGTCGCCCTCTTCTTCCGCGATCCCGACCGGCGGCCGCCGCACACGCCGGGTGTCGTGGTATCTCCCGCGGACGGACGGGTTCTCTCGGCCGGCCCCGCCGAACAGTCGCATGCTCCTCCGGGCACGTGGCAACAGATCAGCATCTTCCTGTCGCCCCTCGATGTCCATGTCAACCGGATCCCGATCGCCGGAACGGTCACCAAGGTCGACTACGTACCGGGGAAGTTTCTGCGGGCGTATCGCCACGACGCGGCCGCCGAGAACGAGCGGACCGAGATCTGGCTCGAACATCAGGGGCACACGATCGTATTTCGTCAAGTCGTCGGCGCCCTGGCCCGGCGGGTCGTCTGTCGTGCCGGACCGGGGAGCGCTGTGCAGACCGGGGAGCGGTTCGGTATCATGAAGTTCGGTTCCCGTATGGATCTGTTCCTGCCGATCGTCGCCAGGCTGACGGTGACCCCGGGTCAGCGTGTCCGCGGCGGCGAATCGGTGGTGGCTCGCCTGCCGGACGAAGCAAGCGGTGTAGCCGGCGCAATCTGACTCGGTACCCAGGGAGACATCGACATGGCCAAGGTGCTCGCCGTGCTGCGGGATCAGCATCAATCGAGACATTTTCGACGGAGCGTGTCTCTGCTGCCGAGCATGGTGACCGTCGGGAACCTGTTCTGCGGCTACGCGTGCATCGTGTACGCCATGCGGGCGGACTTCGCGACGGCGGCCATATTCATCGGGGTCGCGACCGTGCTCGATGTCCTTGATGGCCGCATCGCGAGGCTCGCCGGCGTGGAGAGTGAGTTCGGGGGAGAGTTCGATTCGTTGGCCGACGTCATTTCGTTCGGCGTGGCTCCCGCGGTACTTGTGTTTGCCTGGGGACTCGAGACGCTTGGACGGCTCGGATGGGCGGCGGGGTTCCTGTATGTCACCGCAACGGCGCTGCGGCTCGCCCGGTTCAACGTGCAGCCGGGGAGTTCCGACAAGCGCTATTTCGTCGGGATGCCGAGCCCGGCGGCCGCTGGCGTGCTGGCGGCGACCGTCTTCGCCTGGCCCGCGGGATTCGGGATCGTGCAGGCTCCGCTCATCGCCCTGGTCATGGTCCTCGTGCCGGCGTTCATGATGGTCAGCCGGATTCGGTTCCGCAGCTTCAGCGCCCTGACCCTGCGCTCGCGCCATTCCTCTCTCGTGCTGCTGCAGTTCGCGGTCCTCATTGCCGCCATCGCGGTCCAACCCCAACTCGTGTTGTTCATCATGGCCTACAGTTACCTGAGCTCTGGTCCGATCGGATCGCTCGTGCGCTGGTTTCACCACCCGCGTGGCCGGCGAGGCGATGGCGCGGATGAGGACGACGTGGCCGAATTGCCTACCGCCCAGGTGAGTTAGCAGCCCGCGTGCGATCGGGGATGGAGACCGGACCGGTGTCCGGGTCGTTCGCCATCGGAAACGTCATGGTGACGGTAGTGCCGCGTCCACGCGTACTGGCCACGGCGATCGAACCGCCATGCAATTCGATATTGCGTTTGGCGATCGCCATGCCAAGTCCGGTTCCGCTCACCTTGGTGGAGAAGTACGGCTCGAAGATACGCGAGAGCACGTCCGGCTCGAGCCCCACCCCGGTATCGGCGATGATGAGCTCCACCGACCGTACATGACGCGCCGCGGTGACTGACAACGTGCCCTCCCCGGGCATTGCATGCAGCGCGTTTTCGATGATGTTCGTCAGTGCGCGTTGCATGAGAACCTTGTCGAGTTGCAGCACTGGAAGATCCGGGGGCGTCACGAGGGTGATGTCGATCCGGCCCTGCAGACCGGAGCGATACGGGTCGATGACCTCCTCCACCAGCACTCCGAGCGCTGTCGGCGTCTGGTGGGCAACCGGGGAGGATGCATAGCTGGAAAACTCCGAGGCGATCTGTCTCAGAATTCGCACCTGCTTCAGGATTGCCTCCACGCAGCGCTGCAGCACCGGTGACAATGGCGACCCATGGTCGCTGTGCACCTGCAACAGATGCTCCGCATTCAACTGCACGGGCGTCAGCGGGTTCTTGATCTCGTGCGCCACCTGCCGCGCCATCTCGCTCCAGGCTTCGAGCCGGTGGGTGCGTTCCAACTGCCGGCGGCGGGCGTCCAGTTCGCCGGCCATCTTGTTGAAGTCCGATTCCAGGATTTCCAGTTCGTCGGCCGAGCGCTCCGCCACCCGCCGCCGCAACAGCTCCGCCCGGCGGGAGACCGGGGCGTGGAACTCGCCGCGCGCCACCCGGCTCGTGCCCCGCGTCAGCCGCCTCACCGGGTTCGCGATACTTTTCGCGATCGCCCACCCGATGCAACCGACCACCGCAGCAAAAAAGAGGGCCGAGCCCCAGACACGGCGGTTCAACTCGTCAATCTGACTCTCGATCTCCTGCTGGCGTGACGCGAGCGGCACGGTCAGTATCACCTCGCGCCCGCCGACCCGTACCGGCGCCGCTGCCAATTGGTACCGCCGCGCGCCGATGGTGTCCTCGCCCACGAAGCTTGAAAGCTGGTCGATCGCAATCGCACGGTAGACGATGTCGGGTGTCCGGGTCGACAGCAATCCTGAGGCGTAGAGGTCCCGTTCGCTGGTGGCCACCAACTGTGGGCCGTCGAAAATGTTGACCCCTTGACCGATCACCTGACTGATCCACACCAGCGCATCGTCGGTGAACGGGGCGACGGCCTGACCGTCCGGGGGCTGCAGTACCGCGGACTCCTCGATTACGCTGCGGGCGACCGCGGCGGTCTGTGCCGCCCGTGCTTCGACATCGGCGCGAAGTTGGTCGGCAAAGTACCCTTGTATCAGGACGGCCACCACCACGACCGGCACCGTCGTGACGCCGACGAACCAAAGCTGCAGCTTCAGGGCGAATCGGGCGCGAACCTCACGCACAGCCAGGAACCCCCGCAGCGCAGGCACGAGCAGACCGGCGCCCGCCACCGCCGCCAGCAGCAGGCCCACGGCCGCGAGGACCAGGAGCGCAATTTCGGACAGGTGCAGCAGGTGATCGAAACCGGTATGCGCGGGGTACCCGAGCGCGTGGATGCCGGACCGGTCGTTGGTGATGAGGACGTCGTAGCTGATGGAGTCCTTGTCCAGCCGGGTCCAGAACGGCGCGCGGGAGGCGTAGATGCGGTCGAAAAGCGCCTCGTCGATCGCCCAGGCCGATCGATCCGACACGAACGTCGGCTGCAGACCCCAGCCGTAGACAACCAGTTCGACACCGTGACCCGGTTCACCAGCGACCGGCGCGGCGCCCCCGGTCTGAAACAGCTCCACGTACGGGCTGCGGGAGGCGATGAACGGCAGCGCCTCGTAGTCGACCTGTGCGACATGCACGACGATCGCGCCAGCGGGGAACAGCCGCCCATCCGGCCCGGGGGCGCACAACCCGCGCTCGGCGTGAAGCAGACGCCGCTCCTCGGAGCCGAACGGCGCCACGTGTCCGAACAGCTCGCCCCATTCGCAACCGGCGCCCGCCAACCGGGACGCGGTGACCTCATAGTCGGGCAGGTTCAACGCAAACCGGCTTGTCAGGGCACCGGCCGGCCCATACAACTCCACCGCCGAGCTCAACCGCGATTCGGCCAGTGCCGTCCGGCGCCAGATGCTGAACGCCCGGTCCGTGTCAAGCACGTCCACGGGAATGGCCCCGTCCGGCGTCGCCATGTCGAGGAGATCGGGAAACGCGTCTATCTGCTGTTGGGTGCGGGCCAGGATCTGCTCGCGCAAGACCTGTGTGTGAGTCACGACCTGCACCGCATAGTCGTGCTCCACCAGCCGCCGCCGGGCATCGTCGGACACCGCGACCAGCGCCAGGTACAGCGGAACGGTCGGCAGGAGGATGGCGCCCAACATCGCCACCATGCGCGCCAACGGGTCGGTGTGCCGGAACCAGGCCATCGTGCGCCGCCACCGCAATGCCAGGACCAGTCCCATCCCGGTCATGAACAACGTCGGCCACAGGGGCGCCCATCCGGCGGCCACAACGAGTACCGCTGGCGCACACGACGCGAACGCGACGATCCAGAGACGGCGACGGCGCGCGGCCACGGGCCAGGGCGGAAGGCTCAGTCCGACCGCCACCCCCACCGCCCATACCGTGGCGGCGCTCCACAGCACCAGGGCCAGTTGCAACGCCAGGCGGGCGGAATCGAATGGTTGCAGCGCCATGTGCAGCAGATCGACATGCGCTCCGTCGACCGTATCTCGCAACAACCAGTGCTGGCCCATCAGGAGCAATGCAACGGCCATGGCCGTTCCCGCATGCCACAGGGCCGGCCGCTGCCGCCGCCCGCCGCGGTGCATGATCCGCCAGCGATGCACCTCATCGGCAACCAGCGCGACCAGCACGGCGAAGAGCCCGGCGGTCAGCAGGAGATCAACCGGAGTGCGCATCACCCACGGCCAGCGCACTGACTGATACGCCCCGGGAGAGAACAGCGACAGAGCGAACAGATCGGGCGGGGTCGCGAGCCAGAACCAGCCGCGCCCGAGCAGCACGGTACCGCCGACGATGGCCATCTTGCGTAGATGGCCCACGTCGCCCTGATGGATCAGCACGCGGCCGCCCGCCGCGAACATGGTCATACCCAGCACGAAGAAGATCAGGGCGAGAACCCGGGATCTCCAGCGCGCGCGTGTGCGGGCGATGTCGTCACGGTCGATCACCGCGGCAATCAACGCCCCGCCGCTGGCGTCGGTCACCGTGAATCGATGCAACAGGGGGCCGTCCGGAAGGCCCTGGCCCGGGGCGATATCGACCGTCGCAGGTCCCACCGCCGTATCGAGTCGGAAGCCGCGACCGGTGTCCAGCGCCGTCGTCGACGACGCGAGCACCTGTTCGACCACGATGTCGCCGAGCCGGCCCGACGACCCGTCCGGCGCCTGCGGATCGACGACAGGCTCCGCACGGATGAGCCGCAACCCGGCAGCGCCGACAGCGGCGAACCCGGCGCCGTCGGTGCGCACCTCGGTCAGGGCCCGTTCACCCGGCCGGCCACCCCAAGCCAGCGGCACACCGCGCGGACCATAGACGGTGATCGCGAGGCCGGGCACCGGCTCACGTCCGACCGCGGTGCGCACCACGTCGAACAGGCCGCGGTCGGCGGAGCTGTCCTGGGCGAGACCACGCCGAATCTCTTCCCGGCCGGCCAGTGAGCGCGCCACCCGGCCGAGCGACGCATCGACGGCGAGCACCTGCGTGGCCAGTGTGCGCGCGGCCCGGCGCGCCGCGCTCTCGTCGGTCCAACCGATCACGGTCCGCTCGCCAAGAGCCCCGAGCCCGAATATCAGTACGCACACCCCTCCTGCAATGAAGACAAAGCGACGCCAATCGAGGACATCCGTCATCGAACGTTCGCGCCGACGCCTGAAGGCGCCACACCGCCGGCCGGCGCATCGGCGGCCGGCACATCGGCGGCCGGCACATCGATGGTCGGCACATCGATGGTCGGCACATTGATGGTCGGCACATCGATGGTCGGCACATCGATGGTCGGTGCAATCGAGTTCCCGTCATCCACCACCGGGTCAGATTCGAAGACCGGCCTGACGGACGCGTCGAGCAGGGGAGGACCGCTGGCTGGACCGAGTGCGCGCAGTTCACCGTCGCCGGTCGCGACGATCAGCGCTGGCTCGCCGAAGGAATCTGTCAGGTGCAACAGGTGATGCGTGAACTCGGTCGGAACCTCCACGCGTCCGTACGACAGGCCGTCGAGCGGATCGAAAAAACTGATGTCCTGACCGAGCCCGGCGAATATCAGGAGGTCCGCGACGGAGAACGGCCCGGTGGTGGGACGAACGGCCAGCGGCTGGCGCCACTGCTGGACGCCGCTGGTGCGATCCAGACTCCACAAGACGTTATCGAGTGAGGAAAAGTAGACCCGCTGCTCGTCAACGGCCGGACGCCCGACCACGTCGCCGCCGGCCCGCCAGCGCCATTTGATGGTGCCATCCAGCCGCGACAGGCAATAGAAATGGTTGTCGGCCGCCCCAACAAAGAGATTATCGAGAGGCAGCACCTCTTGCGGAGCACCGTCCAGTGTCTGCGCCCAGACCGTGTCTCCGTTCATCAACGAGAGCGCAACCAGGCCGCCGTTATCGAGCGAGACGTACACGCGGTCACCCGCCAAAGCCGGCGCCACCTCGATGGCGCCTCCCAGCGCTCGCCGCCAGATGGTCTCTCCCGTATCCGCCCTGAGCGCAAGCAGGATCCCGGAGCCGAGCGGGGCCAGCAACCACCCGGCGTTCCAGACCAGCGGCGCCGACAGCTCCGCCTCGAGCGGAATCGACCAGCGGGGCAGTCCGCTCGCGGTATCCAGTCCCGCCAATTCGGTGTCACTGGCAACGTAGAGGGTGCCGTTTCCTGCCGCCGGCTGTCCGATCACCGATCGTGGGAGGTTCCACAACAGAACGCCGTCCGCGAGATTGACGCCAGCGATCCGTCCACCCCGTAGCGGCACGAAGAGCCGGCCGGCGTCGTGCACCGGGGAGGCGGTCGGTGCGCCGCTCAGCATCGTGGTCCAGCGCAGTTCCAGCGGCAGCAGCACGGACGGCTTGCGTGACGGCTCCGCGCCGGCCGGTGCAGCCAATACCAGCATGCCGGCCACGAGCGTCGCAATACCGCATCTGAGTGCGCCAGTCACGAGAAAGCTACCAGACACTGGGTGCCGCAGAGGCTCACATCGTTATAATAGCGGGGAATAGCGCTGGTGTCCGCACGGTTCGGTCCTTCCACCACTCCTGCTGATCGGTCGCGCGTGGCTCATCAAACCCTTCTGGTACTCGACTTCGGATCGCAATACACGCAGTTGATCGCCCGGCGTCTCCGCGAACTCAAGGTCTACACGGAGATCGTCCCGTATCAGACCCCGGTCGACGAACTGAAGGCCCGGCGCCCGGCCGGAGTCATCCTGTCCGGCGGCCCGTCCAGCGTCCAGGACGATGGCGCTCCACGCTGCGATCGTCGAGTGTTCGATCTCGGTGTTCCCGTACTCGGCATCTGTTACGGCATGCAGCTCATGGCGGACATGCTCGGCGGGGTCGTCGAGCCGGCGCCGGAACGCGAGTTCGGCCACGCCGCGGTCACGGTCGAGACCGACACCCCGGTGTTCGCGTCGCTGCCCGCCAACATCCGGGTCTGGGCCAGCCATGGGGACCGGGTGGCGAGCGTCCCGCCCGGATTCCGGGTGGTGGGCACCAGTGCCAACGCCCCGATCGCGGCGATGGAAGACGCCGCGCGACGGTGCTACGGGTTGCTCTTTCATCCCGAGGTCGTGCACACCGAGCGAGGATTCGACATCCTGGGACAGTTCGCCGCCGCCGTGTGCGGATGTACCGGCGACTGGACGATGACGTCGTTTCTGGAAGAGGCGACGGCCCGCATCACCGAACAGGTCGGGGAGGGACGCGTCGTATGCGGACTGAGCGGCGGCGTCGACTCGACGGTCGCCGCGTTGATGATTCAGCGCGCGATTGGACACCGTCTCACCTGCATCTTCGTCGACAATGGCCTGCTGCGATTGAACGAGGCGCGGCAGATTGAGACCCGCTATGCTGGCAAGCTTGCCCTCAACGTGGTGAGCGAAAATGCCAGCGACCGATTCCTGTCCGCCCTCGCCGGCGTCATCGACCCCGAGCAGAAGCGCAAGGTCATCGGAGCGACGTTCATCGATGTATTCGAGACCGTGGCGGCGCGACTCGGACAATTCGACTTCCTGGCTCAGGGCACGCTGTATCCCGATGTCATCGAGAGCGTCTCTGTGGTCGGACCCGCGGCGCCGATCAAGAGCCACCACAACGTGGGCGGGTTGCCGTCACGTCTGCGTTTCGCGCTGGTCGAACCGTTGCGATCCCTCTTCAAGGACGAGGTGCGGCAACTCGGCGCAGAGCTCGGACTGGACGATCAGTTCGTCTGGCGCCAGCCCTTTCCCGGTCCGGGACTGGCCGTACGCATTCTGGGTGAAGTGAGCGGGCCGCGGCTGACGATTCTGCGGGCGGCCGACGCCATCGTCGCCGAAGAAGTGCGTCGAGCCGGGTGGTACCGGCGTCTGTGGCAGTCATTCGCGATTCTGCTGCCGGTGCAGACCGTCGGCGTCATGGGCGACGAACGCACCTACGAGCATGTGCTTGCGGTACGCGCGGTCGAGAGCCGCGACGGCATGACCGCCGACTGGGCGCGGTTGCCCGACGATCTCCTGGCGGTGATCTCCTCGCGGATCGTGAACGAGGTGCGTGGCGTCAACCGCGTCGTCTACGACATCAGCAGCAAGCCGCCATCCACGATCGAGTGGGAATGACCGCGTTACGGCTGAACCCTGAAGCCTGACATCAGCAAGCCATGCCCACCGACTTCGTGCATCTTCATCTGCATACCGAGTACTCGCTGCTGGACGGCGCCTGCCGGATCGGCGAGCTGCTGGACCACGCCCAACAGGCCGGAGCGCCCGCGCTGGCCGTCACCGAGCACGGTAATCTGTTTTCCAGCGTCATCTTTCACGATGAGGCGCGCAAGCGCGGCGTCAAACCGATTCTCGGCTGCGAGGTCTATGTCGCCACCGGAAGTCGTCATGCCCGCAGCGGCACTCCCGGCGAGACCAACAATCACCTGGTCCTGCTGAGCGAGAATCTGACGGGGTATCACAACCTGATCAAGCTGGTCTCGGCCGGCTACACGCAGGGCTTCTACTACAAGCCGCGGATCGACAAGGAACTGCTCGCCGAGTACGCCGAAGGCCTGATCGGACTCAGCAGTTGCCTCAAGGGCGAGGTGGCGACCGGTTTGCGTACCGAACAGCCCAGCAAGGCGCGGGAAGCGGCCGCCACCTTCCAGGACATCCTTGGCCCGAAAAACTTCTTTCTCGAGATGCAATACCAGGGCATCGACGAACAGAAGACCGTGAACACCGGATTGCAGCCGATCGCCCGGGATCTGGGTCTGCCGCTGGTCTGCACCAATGACGTGCACTACCTGAAGCCTGGCGATCACCGGCCGCACGACGTACTGCTGTGCATCGGCACGGGGAAGAACGTCAACGACGAACAGCGCCTGCGGTACCACGGTGACCAGTTCTATCTCAAGACCGGCGACGAGATGCGAGCGGTGTTCGGCGATTTTCCGCAAGCGCTGGCCAACACGATGGCGATCGCTGAACGGTGCGACGTCGACCTGTCGAACCCGGGCAGCCACCTGCCGAACTTCGATGTCCCGGAGTCGTTCACGCTCGACGGCTATTTCGAGCACGTCACCCGTGAAGGGTTCGCGCGCCGGTTGACCGCTTGGCGCGAGCTCGCCGCGCGGGGGGAGTTGAAGCACCCCCTCGAGGCATACGAGAAACGACTGGCGAACGAGCTCGACATTATCGTGAGTATGCGCTACCCGGGCTACTTCCTGATCGTCTGGGACTTCATCCGATACGCCCGGGAACGGGGTATTCCGGTGGGTCCGGGACGCGGGTCCGCCGCCGGGAGCCTGGTCGCGTACTGCCTGCAGATCACCGATGTCGACCCGATGCAGTTCGACCTGATCTTCGAACGCTTCCTGAACCCCGAGCGGGTATCGCTGCCGGACATCGACATTGACTTCTGCGAACGCCGGCGCGGCGAAGTGATCGACTACGTCACACAGAAATACGGGCGAGACAACGTCGCGCAGATCATCACGTTCGGCACGATGAAGGCGCGGGCCGTGGTTCGGGATGTCGGCCGCACGATGGGCATGTCCTATGCCGACGTCGACAAGGTGGCGAAACAGATCCCTCCCGCGCTCGACATGACGCTCGAGAAGGCGTTGAAGGAGAACCCGCAGCTCAAGGCCCTCGAACAGCAGAATCCGCAGGTGAGCGAACTCATCGAGGTGGCGCAGCGTCTCGAGGGCATTACGCGCCACGCGTCGGTGCATGCCGCCGGCGTGGTCATCGCCCCCGCCGCGGTGACCGAATTCGCGCCGATCTACAAGAGCCAGAAGAACGAAATCACCACACAGTGGGCCATGAAGGAAGTGGAGCGGATGGGGCTCCTGAAGATGGACTTCCTCGGGCTCAGCACGTTGACGCTGCTCGACGACGCGGTCACACACATCCGGGAAACGACCGGTCAGACCATCGCACTGGACGCGTTGCCGATGGACGACGAGAAGACGTTCCGCTTGTTCTCCGAAGGCCAGACGCTTGGCATCTTCCAGTTCGAGAGCTCGGGCATGCGCGACACGCTGCGCAAGGCGAAGCCGGAGCGGTTCGACGATCTCATCTCGCTCAACGCGCTGTATCGGCCCGGACCGCTGCGGGGCGGGGTCATCGACGACTTCATCGCGCGCAAGCACGGCAAGGTCGAGATCGAGTACGCGCTCCCGGCGCTCGAGCCGATTCTGCAGGAAAGCTATGGCGTCATCGCGTTTCAGGAGCAGGTCATGCGGATCGCGAGCGATCTGGCCGGCTTCACGATGGGTGACGCCGACATCCTGCGCAAGGCGATGGGCAAGAAGAGCGCCGAGGTCATGAAGGCGCAACGCGAGAAATTCGTCGAGGGCGCGGTGGCCCGCGGTGTCACCAGGAAGCAGGCCACCCGAATCTTCGACCTGATGGAGTACTTCGCGGGCTACGGCTTCAACAAGTCGCACTCCACGGCGTACGCCCTGCTCGCGTATCAGACCGCATATCTGAAGGCGAACTACCCCTGGTATTTCATGGCGGCGCTGCTCACCATCGAGGCGCACAACACCGACAAGCTCGCCCTGTATCTCGGGGAGTGCCGCGACATGGGTGTGCCGATTCTGCCCCCGGACGTGAACGAGAGCGCGCTGCGTTTCACGGTGGCGCCAGACGGCGTGCGGTATGGCCTCACCGCCGTGAAGAACGTTGGGGACGGCGCCATCGTCTCGATCCTGAAACACCGGAAGGCGCGTGGGCGTATCGAATCGCTGTTCGCCCTGTGTGAGGATGTCGATCTGCGTCTCTTCAACAAGCGCGCGCTCGAAAGCCTGATCAAGGCCGGAGCGTGCGACTCCGTGCTCGAAGCCAGAACCCGGCCCATCCGCTTGCGCCGCGCACAGTTGAGCATGCTCATCGACCGGACGCTGGAACACGGCGGCCGTTTTCAGCGTGACCGGGAACGCGGGCAGACCCAGCTCTTCGAGGCGCTCACGGTGGACGATGGCCAGGACGTGGAACTGGACCTGCCCGACGTGGCGCCCTGGACCGAATCGGAACACCTGGCGGGCGAGAAGGACGCACTCGGACTGTATCTGAGCGGACACCCGATCGACAGCTTTCGTGACCAGCTCGAGGCGGCGGGCGCGCAGGCCATCAGCTCTCTGGAAGCCGGTGGCGGCATCGTGCGGGTCGGCGGTATCATCACCGGCCATCGCCCGCTGAAGACGCGCACGGGCAAGCCGATGGCGGTGCTCACTTTGGAAGACCGTCACGGCACGCTTGAGGTCGTCGTGTTCCCGAAGACCTACGAACGCTGCGCCACGGTGTTGGCGACGGACCGTCTGGTGCTCGTCGAGGGCAAGCTGGACAAGGATGAGGAAACCGCCAGAGTGATGGCGGATGACGTGCGCCCGATTGAACGGCTCGAGCAGCGGCCGCAGCGGACGCTGTCGATTCGCCTGTCCGCGGTCAGGCACGACCGGAAGGTCCTGCAGGCATTGTCCGGTCTGCTTCACACCCACCCCGGAACGAGTCCGGTCCTGGTCCAGCTCGAGCTGACCGACCGAATCCCGGCGCTCCGCGTGCGGACGCGTTTGACCGAGACCAGCATTCGTCCCACGGAGCAGCTCCTGCAAGCGGTCGATCAGCTCTGCGGCAAAGGCACCGCGTCGTGGATCTGACGACAGCGGCTCGTCCCGCGCTGGTCTGGGATCACACCGAGTGCAACGACGCCCGCGCGACCACCCTTGCCGCGGCGTGCGGTATCGACCCTGTCATTGCGAGACTGCTGATCATGCGTGGCATCACGGAGCCGGATGCGGCGACCCGCTTCCTGAATCCGGCGCTCGACCAGCTCCATGATCCCTTCCGGCTTGTCGATCTCCCGATTGCCGTCGAGCGCCTGCTGCGGGCGATTGCCGCAGGTGAGCGGATCGCCGTTCACGGCGACTACGACGTGGATGGGGTGACGTCGACGGTCATGTTGCGACGACTGCTCGAACTGCTCGGTGCCGACGTTGTGCACTTCATTCCGGACCGGATTCGCGACGGTTACGGACTCGAACCGGCCGGCATCGAACGTCTGGCTGCTCAACAGGTCGCCGTGGTGGTCTCCGTCGACTGCGGGATTCGCAGTGCGGCCGCGGCGCTGCGCGCGCGAGAGCTGGGTCTCGATCTGGTGGTCACCGACCACCACGAGCCGGAGGAGACGTTGCCGTCGGCCCTGGCGGTCATCAACCCCAAACGAACGGACTGCCCCTATCCAGACAAGGACCTGGCCGGAGTCGGAGTCGCGCTGAAGCTGGTCCAGGCCCTCTGTCAGCGCACCGGCAACAATCGCTGGCTGCCCGGTTTCATCAAGCTGGCCGCACTCGGTACCGTGGCGGACGTGGTCCCCCTGCGGGGCGAGAACCGGGTAATCGCCAAACTGGGACTCGAACAGCTCTCTCAGCCTCGCCATACGGTCGGGCTACGCGCCCTCCTCGAAACGACCGGTTTGCTGGGGCAGTCGTTGACCAGCTCTCACGTGGCGTTTCGTCTGGCTCCCCGCATCAATGCCGCCGGACGGATGAGCACCCCGGACCTCGCCACACGCCTGCTGCTGCTCGCCGGCGAGAGTCAGGCTGCCGAGGCGCGGACGTTGGCGGAACAACTCGAATCGGAAAACCTGCGGCGTCAACAGGAAGAAGCGGAGGTCCTGACCGCGGCGCGTCGCAAGGTGGACGGGGACCCGGACATTGGAGGCCACGCGATGCTGATCGTCTGGGGCGAAGGGTGGCACCGGGGCGTCATCGGCATCGTGGCCTCGAAGCTGGTCGACGCCTATCACCGCCCCGCCCTTGTGCTCGCCGTGGACGGGGACACGGCCTACGGGTCGGGGCGCAGCATCCCGGACTTCGATCTCCTGGACTCGCTGGAGCACTGCGCCGATCTGTTCACCCGCTTCGGCGGCCACCGTCACGCGGTCGGCGTGACCATGGACGCCGATCGATTGAAGGAACTGCGTAGGCGGCTTGCCGGGTTCGCTGACGATCGCCTCGGCCCGGACGATCTGCGGCCGCGCCTGCGTATTGACGGCCATCTCCCGCTGACGGCGATCACGCCGGCGGTCGTGGAAGGACTGCGCCTGATGGAGCCGTTCGGCGCCGGCAACCCGCGTCCGGTGTTTCACACCGGTTCCGTCGAGCTGGCGAACGGTCCGCGCGTCATGAAATCGCGACACCTGTCCATGTCCGTAAGACAGGACGCCCGCGTATTTCGTGCCGTAGCCTGGCGGATGGCCGAACGCGCCGAGTTCGTAACCCGGCATGGAAGGGCGCTGGACATTGCCTTCCATCTCACCGAAAACCATTATCGCGGCGAGCACACGGTCGAGTTATCCGTTGCCGACATCCGGCAAGCCCGATAGAGTGGAGTCGTGAGAGGATCCAGGCCGCCGGCCGATCGACCATCGACGCCAAAGCTCGCCGACAGGCGGACTCGCCGGCCGGCCGGACGGCGGCGTTGGCGTCCGCGGTGGCAGGGTCTGGCCCGCCTCGGTCTGGCGGCGGGGCTCATCGGGTTCGGCGCCGTCGTGTTCCTCGGGGTGCGGCAGCGTGTCGAGCCGGTCGCCGCGCGTGGCGTCGACCGCGCGGACCCGGACGCAGTCATCGAAATCCAGAACGCCGAGATCACCCAATCGGCTGGCGAACTGGATGACTACACCCTGACGGCCGCGCATCAACTGACCTATGACGACGGCTCTAGCAAGTTCGACGGGGGCTTCCGGCTCGGGGTCTCGGCTCAGACGGACCGTGACAGTTTCGAGGTGACCGGGCAGGAAGCTCAGGTCGACGGGAGCGAGAGCAACGTCACCGCCATCGGTGACGTCCGCCTGGCTGTGGCGGATGGCCTCGGGGCCCACACGGAACGTGCGACCTACGCGCGGACACAAGCGACCGTCCGCATGCCGGGCCCCACGACCCTGACGCGAGAGGGGATGGAGGCGTCTGGCAGCGACGTCATCTATGAACGCGATCGGTCGTTCGTCACGCTGGGCCAGACGCCGCACGTGCGTCTGACGGGGGACGGAGCGCAGGCCGTCATCGACATCTGGTCGGCGCACGCGCGGCTCGCGCACACCGACGGCTACATGTACTTCGACGGCGGCTCGACGGTCACCACCGGATCGTACCGTCTGGACGCCAACGACGTCACGGTCCGGTTCGGCGAGGACGAAACGGCGCTCGAAGGACTGGAGCTGCGCGGGAACGCCAGCATCCGCTCTACGGAACCGACGTCGGGTGGACTGCAGGAAATGCGCGCCGACGAGATGAACCTGGCGTTCGACGAAACCACACGCACGCTCGAGCGGGTGGTCCTGGCGGGCGTCGCCGTCATCGAACTGGTCGGACGCGACGACGCTGAAGGAGCCCGCGTCGGCGCACCGTCGATTGATGTCTCCATCGCCTCCGACGGAGTGAGCGTGACCGGTCTGCAAGCGCGCCGTGGGGTGACGCTCGAGTTTCCCCCCACCGCCGACGGTATCCGGCAGGAGATCACGGCGTCCAGGTTCAACACCCGAGGGACCGGACTCGATTCGGTCGCGTTCCATCGGCAGGTCCAGTACCGGGAGTGGCCGGCCCAGGCCGATTCCAGCGACTCGACCGGACGCGTGATTCGAGCCGACCGGTTGATAGCCGGAGTCGAACCAGGACTCGGCGCGCTGCTTGCGGCGCGGTTCCGCTGGAACGTGCGGTTCAAGGACGGCAGCCGAAACGCGACGGCCGATGACGCCGTCTACGACGCCGCCGCCGGCTTCTTGACACTGAACACCAGGATCGGCGCGAGACGTCCCACCGTCAACGACGAGACCAGTCGGATCGACGCCACCGACATGATCCTGTCGCTCGACAGCTCGACCATCGAGGCCACCAGCGATGTCCGCAGCGAGATGATGGTGGGCGACGGCGCCACCGGAAAGAAGCTGCCGGCGCTCCTCGACCCGGAGCAGCAGGTGTTCGCGACGGCCGCCGGGCTCCAATATGATCCGGACACCGGACGTATGGAATATACCGGTGGCGCACGACTATGGCAGGGAGAGACGAGTTTCGAAGGAGACACCCTGGCGCTGGATGACGAGACAGGCGGTTTGACCGCAAACGGCGGTGTGAAAACCCGCTTGCAGTTGATGCGCGTGAATGAGGCGACCGGTGAGTTCGACGTCTCGCTGACCCGCGCCGAAGCTGACGCGTTTGCGTACGACGACTCGGCGCGGCACGCCCTCTACGACGGGAATGCCGTGTTCCTGTCGGAGACGGGTGACATGCAGGCCGAGCGGATCGAGTTTTTTCTGGAAGACGACGGCCGCACGCTGAACCGGCTGGAAGTGACCGGAGAGGTGACCCTGCGTCTTGATGGCCGCTGGGCAACCGGCGGTCGGCTGGTGTACTACGAGGCCGAGGGCCGCTACGAGATGGAAGGGACGCCTGTCGAGATCGTCGAGGAGATTGAACCGGAAGAATCCTCCGCGGCCACGCCGCCGGCCGCGCCAGAGACTCTGCCCCCGCCGCCATCGTGCACGACGACCCGGGGACGCGCGCTGACGTTCTATCGATCCGGAGACATCCTGTCTGTCGATGGACGGGAAGATGTGCGGACCGAGAGCAGCAGCGGTATCTGCGTGCCGGTGACGTTCTGACCGGCGCCGGGTTCCTACGACACAGCGCTGTCGATGCTTCCTTGCGTATGGCCACGCTCCAGACACTGAACCTGTTCAAGTCGTATGGCGGCCGCACCGTCGTGCGAGACGTGAGTCTCGAGGTGTCGTCGGGCGAAATCGTCGGGTTGCTGGGACCCAATGGCGCCGGAAAGACGACGACGTTCTATCTCGCCGTGGGACTCACCGCGCCTGATCGCGGGCGGGTCATCCTGGATGGCGACGACGTGACCAACGATCCCATGTATCTGCGCGCGCGCAAGGGCATCGGCTATCTGCCGCAGGAACCCTCGATATTTCGCGGCTTGACGGTCGAGCAGAACATTCTGGCGATCCTCGAGACCCTGGGGCTGTCTCGCAAGGCCCGGCGCGAGCGCGTGCGCGAGTTGCTCAACGAGCTCAATCTGACGCCGCTGGCCAAATCGCCGGCGCATACGTTGTCTGGAGGAGAGCGGCGACGCGCCGAGATTACACGTGCGCTGGTGATGTCTCCGTCCTTCATATTGCTCGACGAACCGTTCGCCGGCATCGACCCGATCGCGGTCACCGACATCCAGCAAATCATCTTTCATCTGAAGGACCGCGGGATCGGGGTGCTCATCACCGACCACAATGTCCGCGAGACACTCAAAATCACGGACCGCGCGTACATCGTGCACGATGGCGCCCTGTTTCGCAGCGGAACGCCCGCGGATCTGGCGAACGACGAGGACGTCAAGCGGATCTACTTAGGTACCGATTTTCGTTTGGACTAAGATCGAGACAGTGCATGGCACCTGCGAACCGGTGCCGCACCCACGTCATGGCGCTCCAACAACGACTTCAGACGCGGCTCTCGCAGAAGCTGGTCTTGACGCCGTCGCTGCAGCAGGCGATCAAGCTGCTGCCGATGACGACCCTCGAACTCGTCGACATGCTGACGCAGGAAGTCGTAGAGAATCCGATGCTGGAGGAGGTGCCGGCCGAGGATCTGCAGCCGCCAGAGGCGGCAGCACAGACCGAGGAGAAGCAGGACTCCCCCTCACCGGACACGGATCAGCAGGACTCGTGGGAGGATGCGGACTACGAGTACTTCTTCGGCGACTACCTCGACGGCGGATATCGCCCCCGAGTTCCTCGCGAGATCAAAGAGCAGCGTCCGATCGAGAACACCCTGTCCACCCGGAGTTCCCTCGCCGATCACATGACGTGGCAACTGTCGCTCCAGACCGGAGAGGACGACCCCCTGGTCCGTGAGATCGGCTCGGCCATCATCGGCAATCTCGACGACGACGGTTATCTGGTGGCGTCGGTCGCAGAAATCGCCGAGATGGGGAACTGGGCGCTCGTGGAGGTCGAACGGGTGCTGGGCATTCTGCAGGGGTTCGATCCGGTCGGCGTGGCGGCGCGCGACCTACAGGAGTGTCTGCTGTTGCAAATCACACAGTTGGGACTCGACGGCACCGCCAGTGAGACGATCATCCGCGACCACCTCAAACTGCTGCAGAACCACCAGGGTCGCGAGATCGCACGTCGACTCGACATGTCGATCGACGAATTGAAGCATCATATCGAAGTCATCCGGCAGCTCGATCCGAAGCCGGGCAGCCGGTTCAATCCGACGTCGTCGCAGTATGTGATCCCTGACGTGTACGTCGTGAAGGTCGAAGATCGCCATGTGGCGATGTTGAACGAGGACGGGATGCCGCAACTGCGCATCAGCCCCGTGTACCGGCGCCTGCTCGACAAGAAGCAGGAGAACAACAACGAGACGCGCGCCTACGTGAAAGAGAAATTCCGCTCGGCCCTCTGGCTCATCAAGTCGATCGACCAGCGCCAGAAGACCATCTACAAGGTCGCAACGAGCATCATCTCCTTCCAGACGGAGTTCCTCGACCGCGGCATCGAGTTTCTCCGTCCCCTGATATTGCGTGACGTGGCCACCGACATCGGCATGCACGAGTCCACGGTCAGCCGGGTGGTCAACAACAAGTACATGCACACCCCCCAGGGGGTGTTCGAGATGAAATACTTCTTTCACAGCGGCATCAACAGCGCCTACGGTGAGAATGTGTCATCGGTGACGATCAAGCAGCGCATTCGCAAGATCATCGAGGAAGAGAACCCGGAGAAGCCGCTGAGTGATTCGCGTATCGTGCATCTGCTGCAGAACGGAGGATTGGTGCTCGCTCGTCGCACGATCGCCAAATACCGTGAAGAATTGAAGATCCCGACATCGAGTCAGCGCAAGGTCCTGTTCTGACAATGTGTTCGACGCCATCCGTCGCACACTGAAAGGAGGGCAGTCCCATGGAATGCACGTTGACGGCACGGAATACGCAGGTCACTCCCGAGTTGCGCACGTTGGTCCTGCGCCGCCTGTCGTCGCTCGAGCGGCTGATTGGCGACGCGGTCGTCTCTGCCGACATGGTCGTAGCCACCGAGCGGCACTTGTATGTCTCGGAACTCGTCGTGCACGCGCGAGGCGACCATCGTCTCCACGGCATCGGCGATGGCGGCACGTGGCAGATCGCCGTCGGTGGGGCGGTGGACAAGGTGATGCGACAGGCGCAGACCTTGAAAGGGAAGTGGCAGGGACGTCGTCGCACTGCACCCCCCCGCGCCGCCGCCGGTGACACGTTATCGGGTTAGCCGCGATCCTGACGCGGAGCCAATTCGGATGCCCGCCAGGCGCCCAGAGCCATCACCCCCACTCGGCAAAGCCAGATTCGCCGTCGTAACCGGCCTGTCGGGCGCCGGAAAGTCGGCGGCGATCCGGGCGCTGGAAGATCTCGGCTATCTGTGCGTCGATAATCTGCCCAGCGTGCTGATTCCGACGCTGGCCGATCTGGTGCTGGGCGAGCGCTCCACCTACGACTCCATCGCCGTGGTCGTGGATGCACGTGATCGATCGTTTCTCAAGCGCTTCCCCAGCGTGTTCAAGTCGCTTCGAGCACGGCGCGACCTTTCGGTCTGGCTCATATTCCTGGAAGCCTCGGACTCGGCCCTCGTACGTCGCTTCAGCGAGACCCGCCGCCCGCATCCGCTGGCTCCTACCGGTTCCGTCATCGAAGGCATCCTGGCCGAACGCGCACAACTCGACCAGATCAAGAAGATGTCCGACCGGGTTCTCGATACCTCGGACCTCACCGTACACCAGCTTCGCCGTGCGTTCCGGGAGCTGTCTGAACGCCAGGGCACGCGGACCCGGATGACCGTTACGCTGCTGAGCTTTGGATACAAGTATGGGGTCCCGGTCGAGTCCGACCTGATCCTTGACGTTCGGTTCCTGCCCAATCCCTACTTCGTCACCGAACTCCGCGAACTGACCGGCAGAGACCGTCCGGTGCAGGACTATGTGGCGGCAGCCGAGGCGACCCCGACGTTCCTCGACAAGACGACCGACCTGCTGCGATTCCTGATTCCAAAATACACGACCGAAGGAAAGAGCTATCTGACGATCGCAATCGGCTGTACCGGAGGGCGGCATCGGTCGGTCGCGGTAGTGGAGCGGCTCAAGATCATCCTGGCGGGGACGCCTGGCGTCGGATGGCGAGTCAAACACCGTGACGTCGCACGCGGCTGACCTGACACGGGAGACAAGGACGGCTGACCTGACATGCGAGTAGACAAACCCTGGGGCTACGAACTGCGCTGGGCGATGACGGATCGCTACGTGGGCAAGGTGATCCACGTCAACGCCGGTCACGCGTTGAGCCTGCAGTTTCACAGGATCAAGGACGAGACGATCCTGCTCTGGAGCGGTCGGATCCGCTTCGAGATTGACGAGGATGGTCAACGGGTCATGCGAGAGATGTCACCGGGGGAGAGTGTACACATCACCCCCGGCACCGTTCATCGGATGACGGCGATCGACGACAGCGACATCTTCGAGGTGTCCACACCTGAACTCGATGACGTCGTCAGGCTGGAAGATCGGTACGGCCGCGCCGAATTCGTCAGCCCGCGGTGACGGCTCGGACGGCTAGAACGGGATATCGTCCTCTGTCAAATCCGGTGGACCGGGCGCCGAACCGCCGGGCGCCGGCCCGCCGGGTGCTGAACCGCCGGGTGCTGAACCGCCGGGCGCCGAACCGCCGGGCGCCGAACCGCCGGGTGCTGAACCGCCGGGTGCTGAACCGCGCGATCCGTAGTCGCCGCCCCCCGGCTCTCCACCGCCGCCGCGACCGCCCAGCAACACGATGCGGTCCGCACGAACCTCCGTCGTGTACCGTTTGTTTCCGTCCCGATCGTCCCACTGGCGGGTCTGCAGACTTCCCTCGACGTAGATCTGCTTGCCCTTGGTCAGATACTCGGCCAGGGTCTCGGCCTGCTTGCCCCACACGACGACCCGGTGCCATTCGGTGCGCTCCTGGCGTTGGCCCGCCTTGTCGTTCCAGATGTCCGTCGTCGCAAGATTGAGATTCGCCACCGCCGCACCGCCCGGCGTATAGCGCACCTCGGCGTCACGGCCCAGATTTCCAACGATGATGACCTTGTTTACCGTTCCCATCCCTCTCCTCGGTGTGCGTCCCGCTGTTCCGCGCCAGCGCCGTGTGCGGCTATTGCGGCTCCCGGTCCATATTATCAAGCTGTTGCTGGGCCAGATTCGCCATGTTGCTGTCAGGGTGGTTCTGCGCGACCCCTTCGAACGCCTGACGAGCCAGATCCGGCGCGTCGAGCCGGAGCAGAGTCAGTCCGCGCTTGTAGAGCGCCTCGGCGACGACGTCGCCGTCCGCATAGCGCAGCAATACCTGTTCGTAGGCCTCCGCCGCCTCCTGGTACTGGCCGTCTGAGTAATAGTTCTCGCCGATATAGAACTGGGCGTCATCCGCCTGCTCTGACTGCGGGAAGCTGCTGAGATAGGCCTCGAATCCTTGAATCGACAGCGCATATTGGCCGGCCGCGAAGTCTGCCCAGGCAGACGTGTACATCCGTTGAGGCGAGACACCGGGATTGACCTGAGCGACCGCCACGGGCGCAGGCATCGGGGCGGAACCGGTGGGCAGACCGGTCTCGGGATCTACCGCGAGCCGGGTCAGCGGTGTGCTCATTCTGGGAATCGCCAGCCGCAGCGCCTCGACTTCCTGGGCCAGCGACGAGACCCGTACATTGGCCTCGTCGACCTTCTCCCGTACGATGCGGACTGCCCCGGAGAGGTTGCCGACCTGCAGCGTCTGGTCGGCGACCGCGCGTCTCGATTCATCCGCCTGGGTGTCGAGCCGGGTCAGCACGGCCTGAATTGCCTCCTCGAGTGTCTCGGAGATTGTACCCATCATCAGTTGCAATCGGGCCATCCGCTCCTCGAGCATCCGGATATCCGCCATCATCTGCTGATGTTCGCGATCGGCCCCTGCCGTGGGGGCCGCGACGAGCAGGACGCCGGTCAAACCGAGCGCGATCGAGGGGAGCAGCCGTTTCATGACATACCTCACTGTCTGGCGCGCGAAACCACGCGCCATCTATCCTATCGCGCCAGACGCGTGACCGCTAATTCGCCGTGATGACGAAATGCGCGCGGCGATTCGCCGCCCAGGCCGCGTCGTCATGGCCCGGATCGAACGGAAACTCCTTGCCGTAGCTCACCGTCTGCAAGCGGCGCTGATCGAGCCCAAGTTCAATCAGATACCGTTGCGCGGCCAACGCCCGCCGCTCGCCGAGCCCCAGATTATATTCCGCCGTGCCGCGCTCGTCGCAGTGCCCCTCGATCGTCACGACCCAATTCGGGAAACGCCGCAGCAGCTCGGCGTTCGCCTCGACCGTCCGGCGCGCAGCCTCATCGAGTTCGGAACTGTCAAGGACAAAGAACACCGGATTCAGGGGCACTTCACGATTCAGTTCCTCGAGCGACCGCCGTGCGAACTCTTCTTCCGGGCTCAACTCGACCGGCACCACCGGGGGCGGGTCAGGCGGCGGGGGAGGAGTTGACGTCAACGGCGGCGAGGTCGCAGACGAGGGCGGCGGCGCGGGAACACTCTCCTGAGCCTCCGGCGTCATCGGCGCCGACCGCCGTACGCAGGCGTTCAGCGCCAGTGCCGCCGCCATTACCGCGGCGACTCCCATCAACGATGCGATTCTTCGAACGTGCATGTCCCAATCCCTTTCCAGCAGCAGGTGCGCCCGCGGTCGTCACCTCGACCAACTGGGCATTTCGTTGTTACCGGTCGTGGTCACCCGGCGAAGTCCGTTCCCGTCACGGCCGATCGTGTAGATCTGCTTCGTACCGCTGCCGCGGGTCGACGAGAAGACGATGTGGCGTCCATTGGGCGAGTAGCTGGGACTCTCGTTCGACCCCTGACCGAAGGTCAACTGACGCGGCTCATCCCCCGCCAGATCCATGACCTTGATGTCATGCCCCGGACCGGTCTTCGACGAGTAGGCGATCTCGTTGAACGGCGCCGGCGACCACGTCGGCCGGTCGCAATAGGTCTCGTAGGTCAGCCGGCGCAGCCCAGTGCCGTCGGCGCCGATGATGTAGATCTGCGGCGCGCCCGTGCGGTCGGAGGTGAATGCGATCTGCCGCCCGTTCGGCGACCAGGTGGGGCTGGTGTCAATCGCCGGATTGTTGGTCAAGCGCCGAACGTCGGAGCCGTCGACGTTGGCCACGTAGATGTCGTTGTTGTCGTTCCGATTCGAGTTGAAGGCGATCTGCGTCCCGTCTGGCGAGTAGGCCGGAAGAAAGTTGTGATCGCGGTCGTTGCCGCGCGCCGGGTGACTCATCCGTCCTTCGAACAGATGCGAGACGACGACGTCCGGAAACCCGGTTAGCCAGGAGGTGTAGGCGATCGACCGTGCGTCAGGCGCCCACGCCGGATTCGTGTTGATGGAGCGCGAGACGGTGACCCGGCGCTCGTTCGCACCGTCGTAATCGGCGATGTAGATTTCCTTGCCGGGACGGTTCTCGACGAGTCCGAACACCGACTCCCGGTCACGGTCGCTCACGAACGCAATCCTGGTCCGCGCAACCCCGGGCAGGGCGCGCTGGTGAAGGTGAATCTCGTCGGACAACTGATGCGCGTACCGCCGCACGTTCTCGTTCCCCCCGACATAGACCCGGCCAAAGGCGGAGGCGCGCGTTTGTATGTCGAACAACCGGGCGGTGATCTCGAGCTGGGTGTCGCTGGTCGCTCTGACGCTGCAACTGACGACGCCGTCGGCGTCGAGCTCTCTCCAGCGATCGAACGGCAGATCCTCCAATGACTGCGCCACCGGAATCGTGCGGTAGGTGTCCCGCGGGATCATCCGGAATTCGCGTTCGAAAAACAGGTCGTCCCAGAGCACCTGTGCGATCGTGCGCGCCGCCGCCGCCGTGGTCTCTCCCGGGGTCAACGCCAGACAGTCTGGAACCGCAAATCTCGGCGCGCTGCCAATGGGGCCGCCGATCACGAGACTGATTTCGTCTCGCTGGCGCTGTTGAGCCTGACCGTCCGCGAAAAGCAGGACCACGAGCGAAGCGCCGAGGGCTGTCCAGAACGCCGGGCGTGAATGGCTGGTCATCGTTGGTACTCGAAGTTGAGGTGCACGGTCAGGTGATCTTCCGAAAAACGGCTCGGCAGGGGCGGCAGCTTCCCGACCAGACGCAGCGCGCGCTCGGCGCTCTGATTGAGCGCCAGATATCCGCTGTCCGTCTCTCGCAAAATGTCGATAATCTGCCCGTCGCGCTGAATGGTGAACTTCATCATCACCGCGCCCGTGAACTCCTGCCGATTGTTCCAGCGCCCCTGGATGACCTGAAGCATGACGCCCACATATTCGGGACAGCAGAAGTCGCCGACTTCAAGATATCCTCCAGAACCCAGACCGCCAGCGGACAGTCCCTCCCCGGCGCCGCGCGCGCCGGTGTCGGCCAGCGCCGAGCCCTCCCGCAACTCGGGCCCCCGCGTCGGGGTCCGGCCGCGCGACTCCTCCGGCGCCGATTCGATCGGCAGGTCACGCTCCGGCCGGCGGGGGGCCTCGGGGGTCGGAACGATCTCCTCGGGTGGCGCAGGCGCCGGCGGCTGCACCCATTGATCCCGGTTTGCCTCTTCGAGCGGCAGCAGTTCCTGCACCGGCTGCGCGGCGAGGGCCGTCTGGCCGCCCTGGCTCGCTCCGGCCGGCCCGCCGAGACTGATGGACATCACGTTGGCCATGACCTCGGTCTCGCCGCTCGTCAGGAACCCGGACGGAACGATGAAGATCAGCACGACGAATACGCCATGCACCGCCGCCGATATCGCGTACGTCCGACCCAGACCGTCATCGCGGGCGGCGCGCGCGCGGAGGATGTCGGTGGTCGAGTTCATCTCAGAGCTCGGTCACAACGTCCGTGACGAGCAGGACGTTGACGACCCCGCCCTCCTTCAATCTGTCGATGACGGCCACCAGTTCCTGAAAGGTAATCTCACCGTCACCGCGCAAGAAGACATCCTTGTCCAAACGCTCTCCCAGCTCCTCACGTATGCGCTCGGCCAATACCTCGACACGCACGGAATCATCGCCGACCTGCACAATCTGATCCGTTCGAAAGGAAATCGGGATCGTGACGACCGGACGCTCATCTGCCACCGGGTCCGCCCGTCGGGCCTCAGGCAGGCTCACATCCAGCCCGTGTTGCATCAACGGCGCCGCAATCATGAATACGATCAACAGCACCAGCATCACGTCGACGAGCGGGATGACGTTCATCTCGGCCAGCGATGTCCCGCTCTGGCGCACACCCCGGCGGCGGCGCCCGCCCGGGGCGGCGCCCGCACCCTGTCCCTGGATCTTGGGCATGTCTGCTCCCTCGCGTAGACAGCGTCGCTGCTACGTGAAGTTCCGCTCGGCGATATTGAGGAACTCCAGCGAAAAGTCCTCCATGGTCGAGAGATACAGCCTCACCTTGTTGGTCAGGTGATTGTAGAAATACACCGCCGGTATCGCGGCGGCCAGTCCCGCCGCGGTCGCGATGAGCGCCTCGCCGATGCCCGGCGCCACCACTGCCAGGTTGGTCGCGCCTGTCACGCTGATTTCCTGAAACGACCTGACAATGCCCATCACCGTGCCGAACAGACCGATGAACGGAGTGATGCTGGCCGTCGTAGCCAGCAGATGCACACGATGCTCCAGCCTGTTGGCTTCGACGGACGACGCCCTGAGCAACGCGCGGTCAAGTGCATCGAAGCTCTTGAGTGTTGGACGCGCCGCGCCCGCCCGCGGCCGGTCGGATTCTCCGCCGTCGCCTTGACGGAGTTGCGCGTTCAACTCCGCGTAGCCGGCCTGAAACACGCCCGCCAACGGACTGTGGATGAGCGACTGGCAGACCGACTGCACCTCTGAGAACTTCTTGCTGCGCCTGAACACGCTCAGAAAGCTGGACGTCTGCCGCTCCAGCCGCCGAAACTGCCACATCTTATGGAGCGCGATGGCCCACGAGGAGATCGAAGCGAAAACGAGGATGAGGAGGACGAACTTGTTCAGCGGTGTCGAGCGCGCAATCCACTCGATGGCGCCCCCACCCGCACTCGTTTCCGACGCGCCAACCGCCTGCACTTGCAAGGCAATGGCGTAGTAAACAAGGGTACACACGAGCCCTCCGTTGACTACGAAGCGCGCCGCTGGGAAAGCGCCGACCGGAAAGGCTAACACGCTCCAAATAGGCTGTCAAACATATGATACGATGGCGCAGCTTGGGCGTTGCGCCTATGTGGCAGGTTCACAGCCTGCCGCGCCACGCTGGCCGTCCACCATGGTTTCGACCGGGCCGATTGGCCGCGCCGGCCCATGATTCGCTTCCTCAGCATCCGCGATCTGGCTGTCATTGACACCCTCGAAATCGAATTCGAGGCTGGTCTGAACGTGCTGACGGGGGAAACCGGGGCGGGCAAGTCCATCGTCATCGGCGCCCTGGGACTCCTGCGGGGCGGACGATCGTCTTCCGATCTGGTTCGGACCGGCGCCGCCAAGGCTGTTGTCGAGGCTGTCATCGAGGGAGCGAACGGCGCGGAACAGGTCGTGCGCCGGGAGGTGTCCGCCCAGGGACGCAGCAGGGCGTTCGTCGACGATCGTCTCGTGTCGACCAATGTGCTTCGCAGCCAGGGCGCCCGCCTGATGGACCTTCACGGGCAGCGCGATCACCAGGCGCTGCTCGACCCGGACAGCCACCTCGAACTGCTCGACAGATACGCCGGTCTTTCCGCGCAGCGAGCGATCGTGCGCGATGCCCATACCGCCTGGCGTCACGCGGGGGCGGCGCTCGACCGGGCGCGCCGGCAGGCCGCCACGCGTGCCGAACGCGCCGACCTGGTGGCATTTCAGTTGCGCGAACTCGATGACGCCGACCTGGTGGCGCGGGAAGACGCCGCCCTGGAAGCGGAGCAGAAGATTCTGGCCAACGCCGACCGGGTGCATCAGCTCGCGGCGCACAGCTTTGCGGAACTCTATGACGGTGACGGAGCCGCGCTGGACACGCTCGATCGCGTATGGAAGCGAGTTGCCGAGCTGGCCACGCTCGACCCGACGTTCGCTCCCTACCTGGAGGCGAAGGACCTGGTCGTCTCTCAACTCCAGGACCTTGCCTTCGCCCTTCGCCCGCACGCGAGCGGCATCGATGCCTCGCCCGAACGGCTGCAGCAGGTCGAAGACCGGCTTGCCACACTGGACCGCCTGAAACGGCGATACGGCCCGTCGCTGGACGCCGTACTGGACCGCCGCGAGGCATTGCGCCTGGAGTCGGGCGAGATTGGCAGCGGGGCAGAGCAGGAGGCGCTGCTGGCTGAACGCGTAACCGCAACGGGAGACGCATATCTGGCGGCCGCCAGGTCGCTGTCCGTGGCGCGACGGGCCCACGCCGGGGCGCTGGCTGAGACGCTCGAACGCAGTCTCGCCGATCTGGCCATGGCGCAGACCAGATTCGCCGTCCAGATTCCTGACCCGGCCGCCGATGAGACCGGCTGGACCGACCGGGGTGTCGACCGCGCCGAGTTCTTCTTTTCAGCCAATCCCGGTGAAGCGCTCAAGCCGCTGGCCCGAATCGCCTCTGGCGGCGAATTGTCGCGGGTGATGCTCGCGCTCAGAACGGTCACGCCGGTCGATGGACCGGGGAAGACGCTGGTCTTCGATGAAGTGGACGCCGGCATCGGCGGAGAGGCAGCCGCCCGGGTCGGCGCGAAGCTGCTGGCGCTGGCCGCCAATTTTCAGATTCTCTGCGTGACCCATCTTCCCCAGATCGCCGGCTACGGCACGAGTCACTACCGGGTCAGCAAGACGGTGCTCGACGGCCGCACGACCACGGCGGTGGCGCGTCTGGATTCCGAGGCCCGCGCGTTGGAGATCGCGCGCATGATGACCGGGGCGCGCGTATCGGATACCGTGTTGCAGACCGCGCGGGAACTGCTGAACGAGTGAACAAAAGGCGAAGACGACCACAGTCTGGAAGGATGCGTTTCGCGTGCCCAGGAAGTACTACATCGAGACCTTCGGTTGCCAGATGAACGTGCACGACTCCGAGCGTCTGGCCGGTCTGCTCGATCAGGCGGGCTACGAATCCGCCACGACACCAACCGAGGCTGATCTCGTGGTCATCAACACGTGCAGCGTGCGCGAGCGGGCCGAGGAACGTCTGTACACCGAACTTGGGATGGTGCCGGATCAGGCGAACGGGAAGCGTCCGATTGTGGCGGTCACCGGATGTGTGGCGCAGCAGGAGGGGAGCGCGCTCCTGGATCGCGGCCGGCGCGTCGATCTCGTAGTCGGCACCCAAGCGCTCGCGCGACTGCCGCAGATGGTGGATCAACTCGACCAGAGCCGATCCGCACGGGTGGACGTCAACCCCTACGACAACGTGTCGTTCCCGTTCGGCATCACGCGACGCTCGGACCCCGTAAAGGCGTCAGTCACCATCATCGAAGGCTGCAACGACTTTTGCGCGTTCTGCGTGGTGCCGTATACCCGCGGCCACGAGCGCATGCGCGCGTCGGCGGAAATCGTCGATGAAGTGCGGTTAGCCGCGGCGCAAGGTCACCGCGAAGTGCATCTGCTCGGGCAGATCGTCAATCACTACGTCGCGCCGGATCGTGCAGATTGTGATTTTGCCGAACTCCTGCGTCTGGTGCATGCCGTTCCCGGCGTCGACCGCATTCGATTCGCCAGTCCGCACCCGCGACATGTCAGCGGCAGGATGATTGCGGCCATGCAGACCCTCCCGAAGGTCTGCCGTCATCTCCACCTGCCCGTACAGTCGGGGTCAACAGGGGTGCTGGCGCGCATGCGCCGACGCCACACACGCGACGACTACCTGCGCCTTGTCGATCGCCTGCGGGCCGCCATGCCAGACATCGCCCTGTCGACCGACATGATCGTCGGGTTCCCGGGCGAGACCGATCAGGACTTCGAGGACACGCTCAGCCTGACTCGATCCGTCGGTTATCACAGCATGTTCTCGTTCAAGTACTCGGAGCGCCCCAACACGCTCGCATCGAAGCGGCTGGCCGACGATGTCCCTGCGTCAGAGAAGACTCGGCGCATCGTGGCGCTCCAGGACCTGCAGAAATCGATTCAGACCGACATCCACCGGCTTCGCATCGGCTCCGAGGTCGAGGTGCTGGTGGACAGCACCAGCCGGCGCCGACAGTCCGAACTGGCCGGGCGCACGACGGAGAACACTGTCGTCAATCTTGAGGCCTCGCCGGAGTTGCTGGGACAGTTGGTGACGGTGAATATCACAGCCAGCGGCCCGTTCAGTCTCCGTGGCCGGCTCGCTCACGATGCGTCGCCGGTTGCATGAACCGACGTTTGCCGCAGAACGCCCGTTTGGGAGATACTTGGCCAAACTGCGCAGAGAGGATCAATGATGCAAGTCGAAATGTCCATCAAGGGTCTGATGGTCGATCCGATCACGAACATGCCAATCGTCCTGCTCCACGACGTCGACGGGCAGCGGGTTCTTCCCATCTGGGTGGGAATTTTTGAAGCCAACGCCATCGCACTGCAGGTCGAAAACGTCTCGACGCCGAGACCGATGACCCACGACCTGCTTTGCAATGTCATTCGCGACCTCAACGGCAACGTGCAGAAGGTCGTCGTCAATGACCTGAAGGACAACACCTTCTACGCCATGATTCATCTGCTTGTCGGCGGCGAACCGGTGGTCATCGACGCACGGCCCAGTGACGCGATCGCGCTTGCGCTGCGGGTTCGTGCGCCCATATTCGCCGAGCACTCGGTCATCGACGATGCGAAGTCGTTGGACATCGCAACGGACAAGGGCGACGCGGAGCGCCTTCAGAAGTGGCTCGAGAACCTCGATCCGGACCAACTCGGCAAATACAAGATGTAACGCGCCGGCGCGACCAGGCGTGTTGCCCATCCACCCGCCGCAAGGTGGCAGTTGCGCGATGTGCAGCAGGCGCGTGATCACGTCGGTGACAGCACCTCGGCGTCCGCACCGCAAGGGATGCACGCGTCCGTGCCGTTCAAGATGATTGTCGCCATCGCCAACCAGAAGGGCGGAGTGGGGAAGACGACGACAGCCATCAATCTGGCAGCGGCACTGTCGCTGCGCGGCAAGCGGACCCTGCTCATCGACCTGGATCCGCAGGCCAACAGCACGCTCTCGTGCATCGATCGCGATCGCCTCGGAGCATCTGTCTACGATGCATTCGTGAAGGCCGATTGCACGCTCGCCGAAGTCATCGTGCCGGCAGACCGGCAGGACAACCTGTCGGTTGCGCCTGCGCGCATCTCTCTTGCGAAACTGGAAGCCAGACTGGTCGGCGAACTTGACGCCCATTTCCGCTTGAAGGACCTCCTCACGCCGCTCGCCACGGAGTACCCCTATGTGGTGATCGACTGTCCACCAACGTTGGGGTTGCTGACCGTGAACGCGCTGATCGCCGCGACGCATCTGCTCATTCCGATCCAGTCGTCCTATTTCGCCCTCGAGGGCACGGACGACCTTCTGGAAACGATGGAAAAGGTCAGGTCCAGAGCGAACCCCGAACTGGTCATTCTGGGTGTGCTCATCACGATGCACGATCGCCGCACGTCGCTTGGACGAGACATCCAGACCCAGATCCACAAGGTCTTCGGAGCGAAGGTCTTCAAGACGATCATTTCGAAGAACGTAAGACTCGAAGAAAGCCCGGCGTATCGGGAATCGATCTTCTCGTTTGCACCGCACTCCACCGGCGCGGTCGATTACTACCGGCTGTGTCAGGAAGTGATAGACCGTGTCTAAGCGAGGGCTGCCTCGAACCGTCACGATGCGCCACGACGAGCATTACGTCTCAGCGCTGGCCGCATCCTCCGGCACGCCGATCGGGCGCCTCGTGCCGATCGATCAGGTCGACCCGAACCCGGACCAACCGCGGCAGGTCATGGGCGATCTTTCCGAATTGATGGCGTCGATCACCGAGAAGGGCATCCTCGAGCCGCTCATCGTCCGCCAGCGGCGAGGACGGTTCCAGATCGTGGCCGGCGAGCGTCGATACCAGGCAGCGGTCCAGCTCGGACTACGTGAAGTGCCCGCCATCATCCGCGATACCGACGACGTTGAACTCGTCGAGATCGCGCTTATCGAGAATCTCCAGCGAAAGGATCTGAGCCCGTTCGAAGAAGCAGAGGCTCTCCAGACCCTGGTGCAAGAGCACGGCCTGACACACGAGGAGCTTGCCCGCCGGCTCGGAAAATCACGGACGTCCGTCACCGAGTCGCTCAGTCTCGCCGCGATGCCCGATGATGTCCGGAAATTGTGTCGACTGGCCGACATTTCCTCTAAATCACTGCTTCTGAATGTTGTTAGGCAGGGTAATTCACCGAAAATGATCTCCCTCGTCGAACGACTCGCGAGAAATCCCGGAACGACCACTCGAGCGCAGGTGCGTTCCGTGACCGGCAAACCGAAACGTGGGCGCCCGAGAGCATTCACGTATACGTACGCGCCGCCCGCCAAGAGCTTCAACCTCAGTCTCAAGTTCCGGAAGTCTCAAGTAGAACGGGACGAGATAATCTCGGCCCTCACCGAGATTATCGAAGAACTCCAGCGCGAGAAGTAGCCTCGATGCATATCGCTGCACGCCGGACCGCGAACGCGTGTGTGCCGAGATGAGCTTCAGCACACCCTGGCGGGTCGTATTCCGTCGGGATTCAGTGTTAAGTTAACATAACACCCCTTATTGGACCCAATACATCCAGCGCTGAAGAGCCCTGGTTGCGGCGCTGGATGGACCTGGATCCGGGGCGGGATGACCCTGGATCAGGCGCCGGATAGCGCTGGCCCCGGACTGGATAATCCTGGATCCCGCGCCGGATGACCCTTCGCCCGCGGCCGGATAACGCTTTGACGGACACCATGAATCCAGCGCCGGAAGACCACCGCGGGCGGCTGAAGGCGGTCTGCACCGGGGTGGTACAATCCAGCGACCGGCATGCTGCGCACGATTGACCGTTACATTCTTCGAGAAACACTTCCGATGGTGTTTCTCGCACTCCTGGTCTTCACGTTCACGCTCATGATCCCGCCGATCATGGACGAAGCTCAGGAGCTCCTGACAAAGGGCGTCGACGGTTGGACCGTGGCTCACCTGATGGTGCTACTCATTCCTCAGGGACTGAGCGTAACGATTCCGATGGCGTTGCTCATCGGTCTGCTCATGGGCCTCGGGCGACTGTCCGGTGATCGCGAAATCGTTGCGCTGCAGGCCTGCGGCATCAGCATCATCCGTCTTTTCCGCCCGATCGCTCTGCTGGCCCTGGCCTCCGCCGTCGCCACCTGCTACACGATGATCGTGCTCCTGCCCGTCGCCAATCAGACCTTCCGGGAAATTGTCTTCCGCACGATCGCGGCGCGGGCCGAAGACGAAGTGCAACCCCGCGTGTTCGATTCCGGCCTTCCGGGACTGGTGCTGTACGTGCGCGACGTCGATCTCCAGGGCACGGACTGGACCGATGTGTTTCTGGCCGACACTCGAGGCGACGGACCGCCGATCATCTACGTGGCGCAGGAAGGCCGGATCGTGCTCAACCCCGAGGAACGGGTGGTCGATATCGTGCTAACCGCCGGGGCCACGCATCGTGTCACCGCGGACGATCCCTCGGCTTACAGCGTCAGCCGGTTCGACAGCAGTGTCCTGAAGCTCGATCCCGACACCATCTTCACTGAAGGCGGACCGCAGCGCGGCGAGCGGGAGATGACGATTCCCGAGTTGCAGGCCCTGGTGGCCAGCATTCGGGCGAGCGGCGCATCCCCTCACAATCCCCTCATGGAGATCCATCAGAGATTCTCCATTCCCGTGGCCTGTCTGGTGTTCTCGATCATCGGCCTGGGCCTTGGCGTGACCAGCCGCAAGGATGGCAAGCTGGCCAGTTTCGCGATGGGGATCGGCGTAATTTTCGCCTACTACATCCTGATGTACGGGGCGCGGGCGATGGCCAAGGGGGCGCTGGTCTCTCCCCATCTCGCGATGTGGCTCCCTGACATCTTGCTGGGCGCAGGCGGCATCGGGCTGCTGATCTGGCGCGTCCGATCCGTTGACCGCTGGATCTCGCTGCGCCTCCCGTGGCCCTGGCGGCAAGAGCGACCCGTGTCCGATGCAGCCCTTCCGTCGCCGCCACCAGCGGCGGCGACGACGATCCCCTGGGCAGGTCTCGGCCTCGTACGACTACTGGACCGCTACGTCACCGCGCAGTATCTGCGTCTCATCACGCTCTCGTTCGTGGGGCTGTTGGGAATCTTCTACATCGCGACGTTCGTCGACCTCGTGGAAAAGCTCTTCAAGGGTCAGGCGACCATCGTGATGCTGCTCGAGTATTTCTGGTACGCCACGCCGCAGTTCGTCTATTTCGTGCTGCCGATCTCGGCCCTCGTGGCGACGCTGATCACCATCGGCGTTCTGACCAGGAGCAGCGAACTCACGGTGATGAAGGCGTGCGGCATCAGCCTCTACCGAGTCTCTTTCCCGCTGTTGCTGTGTTCCCTGGTCTGGAGCGGGGTGCTGTTCGGCATGGGCGAGAGTTTCCTGGCCGGCGCCAACCGGCGCGCCGAGTCGATTCGCAACGTGATCAGGGACAGGACTCCGCGAACGCAGAACCTCCTGCACCGGGAATGGCTCATGGCCCCGGACGGCACGATCTACCATTTCCGATACTTCGATGCGAATGCGCAGACGCTCGAGGGCCTGACCACGTTCCATTTCGACGAGGATGAGTGGCGCGTGACTGAACGAACCTACGCGGCGCGGGCTGTCTTCGAAGACGGTTGGCAGGCGGAGGATGCGTGGGTGCGGCGCTTCGCGAACGACACGACTCCGGCGGCGTTCGAGACCAGCCTCCAACGGGAGTTGCCCATCGAGCCGCCGTCCTATTTCTCTGCCGAACAGCCACTGGCCGACGAGTTGAGCTATCAGCAGCTTGACCGCTACATCAGCGATCTCGCCGCCAGCGGCGTCGATGTCGTCTCGCTACGGGTCTCCCTGCAACGGAAGCTGTCCTTCCCGTTCGTGACGCTCATCTTGACGTTGATTGCGGTCCCGTTCGCGGTCACGACGGGACGGCGGGGAGCGTTGTACGGCGTGGGCATCGGAATCGTGCTCGCCGTCGCCTATTGGGTCGTGATCAGCGTGTTTGCCGCGATCGGCAGCGCCGGACTCCTGGCCCCTGTCCTCGCGGCCTGGGCGCCGAACGTCCTGTTCGGGGGCTCGGCGGTCTACCTGCTGCTCGCCGTGCGCACATAGGAGCCTGCGCCGCAGCAATCTTCTACAGCGCAGACTCCTGGGAGTCCGTGGCTGACGCTGCATGTGCGTCGGACGCTGGTGCTGCAAGCGAACCTGGAACTACAGGCCGGCGGCCTCGCGAAGCGCCGCGGCCCTGTCTGTGCGCTCCCAGGTAAACCCCGGCTCGGACCTCCCGAAGTGCCCGAACGCGGCGGTCTGCTGGTAGATGGGACGTCTCAGGTCCAGCGTTTCGATGATGCCCTTCGGTGTCAGCGCGAAGTGCTCCTTGACCAGCGCGCTGATCCGGTCCTCGGCGATCTTCGCGGTCCCGAAGGTATCCACCAGCACCGACACCGGGTCGGCCACACCGATGGCGTACGCCAACTGCACCTGTACTCGATCGGCGATTCCCGCCGCGACACAGTTCTTCGCGACATACCGCGCCATGTAGCTGGCGGACCGATCGACCTTGGTGGGGTCCTTCCCGGAGAACGCTCCCCCACCGTGCGGCGCGGCGCCGCCATACGTGTCAACGATGATTTTCCGTCCCGTGACGCCTGCGTCGCCGTGCGGCCCGCCGGTGACGAACCGTCCGGTCGGATTGACGTAGATGTGCGTGTTGTCGTCGAGCAACGACTCCGGCACGATCGGCGTGATGACATTCGCGATCACGTCGTGACGGATCTGCTCGCTGCTGACATTCTCGCTGTGCTGGCTCGACACCACCACGGCATCCACCCGTACCGGCGTGTCGCCGTCGTATTCCACCGTCACCTGCGATTTGCCGTCGGGGCGCAGATAGGTCATGACCCCGTCCCGCCGCGCCCGAGACAGCCCGCGACACAGCGCATGTGACAGGGTGATCGGCAGCGGCATGAGCGACTCGGTCTCCGAGCAGGCGTACCCGAACATCAGCCCCTGATCGCCGGCGCCGCCCGGGTCCACCCCCATGGCGATGTCCGGCGACTGACCGTGGATGGCCGAGAGAACGGCGCACGTGTCGGCATCGAATCCGAACTTGGCGCGGTTGTAGCCGATTTCCCGGATGGTATCCCGCACGACAGCGGTGAACTCGGTCGATCCGCTCGTGGTGATCTCGCCGGCGATCACCACCAGACCGGTAGTCAGCAGCGTCTCGCAGGCCACTCGGCCGTGTGGATCCTCGGCCAGCACCGCATCGACAATGCCGTCAGACACCTGATCGGCGATCTTGTCCGGATGTCCTTCGGTAACCGACTCCGACGTAAAGAGATGGTGCCCGGTCCGTTGCATCGAGTGCTCCTTCAACTGACAGGTATGTGTTCGCCCGCGAACGGCGGGTGCGCTCCGTGAGGCGTGCATCAAGCGTGGACACGCGGGGCCGGCTCACCGCAGATCACGATCCCATGTGGATGCGCCCTGACACGTCGACGTACGGTGGGCGATCCGTTAACCATAACAAAGCACGGAATGTCTGGTCAATCCGGACGTACGGCGGGTTCGTGGCTCACGGTCGCGGATGGAACTGGTCGTAGAGGGTTCGGAGCCGCGTCTCGAGGATGTGCGTGTAGATCTGGGTCGTCGACAGGTCGGCATGCCCGAGCAGGGTCTGGATGACGCGCAGATCGGCGCCCCGTTCGAGTAGATGCGTGGCAAAGGAATGACGAATGACGTGAGGGCTGAGATCGCGGGATACGCCGGCCTGGCGCCCATACTTCTTGATGATCTTCCAGAATCCGACCCGGCTGAGTGAACGGCCTCCCCGCGCGTTGACGAACAGGTAGACGGACGCTCGTCCTTTCAGCAGGTTCGGACGCCCTGATCCAAGATACCGCTGAACCCACTCGGTCGCGGCTCGGCCGATCGGGATGACCCGCTCCTTCCCCCCCTTTCCCATGCAGGTCAGGTAGCCCGCTTCCAGGCGTACGTCTCCGGTCCGCAACATCACGAGTTCCGTGACTCTCATGCCGGTCGCGTAGAGCAACTCCAGCAGGGCGCGGTCCCGAATGCCGGCCGCGGTGGTCACGTCCGGTTGATCGATCAGGCGGTCAACCTCGTCGACCGACAGGAACCTGGGCAGGGCCGGCCAGGAGTGCGGCGCCCCGAGGTCTTCGGCCGGGCTGGCGGTCAGGTGTCCGTCGAGCACCAGGAACCGATAGAACCCGCGCACGCACGCCACGACCCGCGCCACCGAACGCGGGGACAGACCGGAAGACATGAGCTGCCGCACAAACGCCTCGAGATCGTGGCGGTCCAGCCGGTCGAGCGTGCACTCCGACGCGGCGGCGAACGCCTGCAGTCTTGTCATATCGCGGCCGTAGGCCAGGATCGTGTTGGCCGCCAACCGCCGCGAAACGCGCATTTCATCGAGATACGCCGCCGCGCGCGGATCTCCGTCGGCAGTCGGGCGCTTCATTGCTTCGCTCATTTTGCGCGTTGTATACTCGGAAGTTGAAATAGTGACACATGCAAGATTCGTAGCCGTTGCCGACCCGCCATCCGTCTTCGCAAGGTGTGCAATGAACCAGCGTGTCCTGACACTCCCCTGCCTGGTACTGGCGATGGCAGCCACCGGCTGCGCCTCCCATACAGCCCCCTCGGTCTTGCCGCTGCAGGCAGCCAGTCCGGCTGATTTCGAAACGCAGATCAACGAGTACGTCGAGGTTCAGGAAGCGCTCGCGGCGGACAACTTCGACGACGCTCGGACGCAACTCAGACAGTTCGCCCAGGTCACCGACAGCGCCACCCGGGCACTGGCCCAACGTGCCCTGGACGCGGCCGACATCGAAGCGCTGCGCTCCAGCTTCAAGCCGCTTTCCGAATCGATGGTCGCCCAGGACCTGCCGCAGGGGTTCGCGCGCGCCTATTGCCCGATGTACGACAACGGCTCGTCGTGGGTACAGCGTGACGGCCCCGTTCGCAACCCCTACTACGGGGCGTTCATGTTGACCTGCGGAGTCGTCGACGCCGCCGCGGGCGCGCACATGGATCACAGCGCGCAGTATGGCGGGACCGTCTTCATGGCGCCGGACGGGTTCCACCACATCGAGGGAGTGTACCAGGAGCGCGGCCTGTTCCGTCTGTATGCGACCGACAATTATCGCGACCCGGTCGACGTCAGCACCTGGACCGGTCGCGCGGTCACCGAGGAAGAGTACAACGAGGAAACGGACGAGTTCGTCGAGGTCGCCGCCATCGATCTTCGTCCGGGGGCGAACGGCGCCTACCTCGAGGCTCGCATCCCTGACGAAGGCGGGTCGACCGAAGTGATCGCGAAAGTCATCTTTCAGGAAGACTTTCCCGCCGAGCGTTTCGATTTCATCTTCGCCGACGTCTCTTCGGTGGCAGACGCCGGGTCCGCCCCGGCGGGCGCCTCCGGCGACGCGCCTGAACCGGTCCCGCTGTCACAGCGCATTCTTCCGGATATTCCGGACACACCCGCGGACATCGCCGCGGAGATCGCACTCCGGGACCAGCAGATTCAGGACATGATCGGGCGCGGCGCCTTCACGGAGATCTTCATTCCGGCCCTGCAGGCGAAAGAGCTCGCCCTTGCGCTCCAACAGCGCGCGAGCAACCTTTCCACCGCGGCAAGCAATCAGATCCGCATCGCAGTGCGGCACCTCGTGCGGGCTGCCTACCTCCTCGACTGGTATGGCGATCTGGGCAACAAGAACGACGTCGATGACGCCTACAGCGTCTTCGGCGCGTCAGTCGGGGACATCGTGGCAGCGATCGACGCGCCGCCGGCGCCCTGACCACCCGTGTGCACCGCACGGTTGCCGACCGCGGCGGCGGCGCACCGAGCAGGATAGAGACATGCAACGTCATTCAGGACTGCTGATTGGACTCGCCGCGGTGGCGCTGGTGGGCGCGCTGGGCGGCAGCACCGGCGGACACACGCCGATCTCGTCTCGTTACACCTACAACGAGCATCTGTTCCCCATCTTCGTCCGGCAATGCGGCCACTGTCACATCGAAGGCGGTGTCGCACCGATGTCGCTGGTGAACTATCGGGAGGCGTTTCCCTGGACCCAGTCGATCCGGGAAGAGGTCCTCGGTCTCAGAATGCCACCCTGGAAGGCCGAGGATGGATTCGGCGATTTCGAGAACGGCCATGTCCTCCCGGCGCACGAGCTCGATATGATTCTCGAATGGTCGGCCGGTGGATACCCGGAAGGGCCGCGCGATCAACAGCCCACGTCACCCGACCCCGTCGTGGGCTGGACACTGGGCCCGCCGACCGTGGAATTGACGCTGCCGGAACCGTTCACGATGGATGCGGGTACCAGCGAGGTCGTCCGCTATTTCGCAATACCGACGGATCTTGGCAGCGACCGCTGGATCACCGGCATCGATGTGCTTCCCGAAATCCGGGCAGTCGTGCGTCACGTGTCGGTGTACGTGGACACCACCGGACAGGCTCGCGCGGCCGACCAGGCGGATGCCGCCCCGGGCTTCGCGTCCGGCTTCGATGGCGCCGAACCGATCTCGATCTGGTGGCCTGGCCAGAGCCTCGTGACACTGGACGGAGTCGGCTACGCGCTACCGGCGGGAGCGGACGTCGTGGCGCGCGTGCTCTACAAGAAGACCTGGATTACGGAGGGGCAGGCCTTTACCGATCAATCTCGCCTGGGACTGCATCTGTCCAACAGCGAGGTAAGGACCATAGAACACACCGTGGTCCGTGCTGCCGACGACGTGACTGGCCGGGAACTGAACTTCAACCACCCCGTGGAAGAGACCATCACGGTGCGCGGCCTGTTGCCGGAAGTGGAAATGGACGCGCGCGAACTGCAGGTGGAAGGCGTGCTTCCGGATGGCTCGCGCCAACCATTGCTGCTCATCCGCGACCCTGATCCCGGATGGCCTACCCGCTATTGGTTCGACACCCCCCACGTCCTGCCGGCGGGGAGCGCCATCGAGGTCACGGCGACGCTGCGAGGCGGTGCGAACCGCGAGACGGTACCGTCGCTGTTCGCGAGCCGGGCACCGATAAGGCTGCTGATCGACTATACCGCCGGCGGGTCCGCTGGCAACTAGCAGTTTACGGAAGAACCCCGCGGGCCACCGCACATGGTGTTGCGCCCGCTCGCGCGCCGTGTGGGACCGCTCACCGTTGGCGCCTTAAGCGTGGCGCCGTCACCGCATGCGGTGACGGCCTCGCGCCGCTACCCGACGACGCCGTCCACTTTCAACAGCTCGGCGTTGAGCACCGCCGCCCCGGCCGCACCCCGCACCGTGTTGTGTCCCATCGCCACGAACTTGTAGCCCAGCACGGGACAGGTGCGCAGGCGCCCCACGCAGACCGTCATGCCGCCCTCCCGGTCCGCATCGAGTCTCGGCTGTGGGCGATCCTCATTCTCCAGGTACAGGACCGGATGAGCCGGCGCACTCGGCAGATCAGCCTCCTGAGGCCGCCCTGAGAACCGATTCAGCGCGTCCACGAGCGCATCCCGTCCCGGGTCGCATGCGAGCGCCATCGTCACCAGCTCCGTGTGCCCGTTGAGGACAGGTACGCGGGTCGTGCCGGCGCTGACGACGACCGGGTGCGGCTCGATCCCGGTCTCGGTGGCCCGCCCCAGGATCTTCTGCGTTTCATTCTCGATCTTCGATTCTTCTCCGCGCACGATCGGCACGACGTTGCCCAAGATGTCGAGCGAAGGCACGCCTGGATACCCTCCTCCCGAGATCGCCTGCAGTGTCGACACGATCACCTGACGCAAACCGAACGACCGGAACGGCGCCAGCGCCAACGCCAAGACGATCGTCGAGCAGTTCGGATTGGTGACGACACGACCGGTCCAGCCCTTGGTGGCATCCTGTGCAGCCAGAAGTTGCAGGTGGTCGGCGTTGATCTCGGGCACGACGAGCGGCACCACCGGATCCATGCGGTGATTCCGCGCATTGCTCACCACGACATGCCCAACCTGGGCGAAGGCGGTCTCCACGTCGCCGGCAACAGACGCATCCAGACCGGAAAACACCAGTTGCGGCGCCCGATCAGGGACCACCCGCTCCACCGTCATCTCCGCAATCCGCTCGGGACAGGGTGCCGGCAGCCGCCAGGGTGTCGCGTCCCGGTACCGCTTCCCCGCCGACCGTTCGCTCGCGCCGATCCAGGCGACCTCGAACCACGGATGATCTGCCAACTGGGCTATGAACTCCTGCCCCACCGCACCTGTGGCACCAAGGATGCCCACCTCGATCTTCGCGCTCATACCCTGCGTCCTCACCCGCAATTGCGATCCCTGTCCCAGGCTTCCGCCGCGGCGCCGCCATCCTCCGGAAAGAACTCGCGATGGACGGCCGGAACGGCATCGTCAAGCCGGTCCGCCGCAATGATGCATGCGACCTTCATTTCCGACGAACTGATGCAATCGATGTTGATCCCTTCGCGGGCCAGAACGGAGAACATCCGCGCCGCCAGCCCGGGGCTCGATGCCAACCGGGATCCGACAATCGAGATCTTCGCCACGTCACTCTCGATCACGCACCGGCTGGCCACACCCGAGTCCTCCCAGATTCGGCACAAGTTCCTCGCTCCCTCCAGGAATTCGAGATCCAGGATGAATGTGATGCGGCCATGCGCATCGGTGCTGGCGCTCTGAATGATCAGTCGGATGTTGATGCCGGCTTGAGCGAGATCCCGAAACACGCGTGCCGCCATCCCCGGCTCGTCGGGCACCCCCTGCAGCGTCACCTTCGCGACCTTCGAGTCGCTGGTCACGCTGACGACCTCAGCTCGCTCCATAACGTCCCCGCCTCCTCGAATCCAGGTGCCGTCGCGCAGGTGAAAGCTGCTGCGCACGTGAATCGGCACGTCGTATTCCATACAGACCTCGGCCGCCCGTGGATGCAGCACCTTGGCGCCGCTCGAGGCCATCTCGATCGCCTCTTCGTAACTGATCTCCCGCCACAGTCTGGCCCCGGGCACTCGTGACGGGTCGGCCGAAAAGACCCCGTCAACGTCGGTGCAGATCTCGCATGCTTCGGCGTCGAGCGCGGCCGCCAGCGCCGCGCCGGTGATGTCGCTGCCGCCGCGGCCGAGCGTCGTGACGTCGTTGGTCTCGTTGATGCCCTGGAACCCGGTCACGATGACGACCTTGCCGGCGCTCAGCTCCGAGTGGATACGACCGGTGTCGATGCTCTTGATACGGGCGACATTGAACACGCCGTCGGTCCGGATGCCACACTGCAGCGCGGTGAGCGAGATCGCGGCGATCCCCCGGCTCTGGAGTGCCAACCCCAGCAGCGACACCGTCACCTGCTCGCCGGTCGACAACAGCAGATCCATCTCCCGTCCGACCGGGTGATCCGACACTTGATTGGCCAGCGATACCAGTTCGTCGGTCGTGTTCCCCATCGCCGACAGGACCACGACCAGCCGTGGGGTGTGGGACAGATTCAACTCGATCCGATCAGCGATGGCCAGGATCCGCCCCGCCGTCGCGACCGACGTACCGCCGTATTTCTGTACGACGACCGGCGGCGTCTGCGGTGTCTGACTCATGCCGTGCCTTCCGTGCGCCCGGGTGCGCCCGGGGCCACCCGGTCGCCGATCTGGGCCGCCAACTGATGCAGGAACAGCCCCACGTCCGTGACGATGCCGGCAGTCTGCGACGATCCGCGGTCGCCGAGCTTGGTCACCACCGCGGGATTGATGTCCACGCACACCACGCGGACCCACGCTGGCAGCATATTGCCGACGCCGATGCTGTGCAGCATCGATGAAAGCATCAACACCAGCCTGGCGCCCTGCAACATCTCCGCGTAGCGCGCCTGGGCTTCCGTCAGATCCATCAGCGTGTCCGGCAACGGACCATCGTCGCGTATGCTGCCGGCCAACACGTACGGCACCTCGTGGTTGATGACGTCATGCATCAGTCCGGACCGCAGCATCCCGTGCCGGACTGCCTCGCGCAGGCCGCCGATCCGGCGAATCCGATTGATCGCGCGCATGTGGTTCTTGTGACCCTCGTCCACCGCGAATCCGGCATCGAGGTCTACTCCGAGCGACGTTCCGAAGAACTCGTGCTCCGCGTCATGCACCGCCAGGGCGTTGCCGGCCAGCAAGCCATCGACCCATCCCTGTCGCACCAACTGGCTCAGATACGCCCCGCCCCCGCTGTGCACGACCACGGGGCCGGCGACCACGATGATCCGGCCGGCGTCCGCCTTGGCCTCTTCCATCATGCGGACCACTCGTGCGACGCTCACTTCGACACGTCGCTCGGTCGACACATCGTTGGTCATGAACGCAAATCCAAGCCGGTCGCGTTCCTGAAACTCTGGTACCACCCGGATGCCATCCATGCCGCAGACCACGCGATCACCGCTGCGCACGTCCCGGAGCTTGCGGCACTCGGCGCGTCCATCCGACACGACGATGACGGCGTCCATCCGCTGCTGCTCCACCTCGATCCACTGGTCTTCGTGGTGAATCTGCGTCCGGCGGTTGGTGGTCGAATAGAAGTCCTCGGGCACGAACCCGTCGCCGGCCGCTTCCAGCCGTACGCTGCGCCGGGGCCGTGGATGGCACCCGAGCGGTATGAGCTCTTCGAGCAGTTTGCGCAGGCCTTCCTCGGTATCGGTCGTGACGCGCAGTTGTATATGGGAGAACTCTTCGTTCGTCCGTCCGATGGAGAACTCGAGCACGTCGAACCGCGCCTTGCGTTCGATCACGATATCGAACACCGACGGCAGCAGACGTGAATCGATCAGATGCCCGTCCGCTTCGACGATCTCGCTGTAGGATTGCGCAGCCATGGTGTTGACGCCCGGAGATCGTCTCAGCCGTTGGCCGGCTGCACAGACTGCGATGCGAGGAACTCCTCGAACTCTCGAAGCGATCGTCCCAGTCTGGTCGGTGCCGCGAGTTGGTCGGCCATCACGTTGGAGGTCTTGTACCCGTTGCCGGTGATACACACGACGATCGACTCGTCCGGCGCAATCGCCCCCGACTTCAACAGCTTGATCGTGGCGGCCAGAGTCGTGCCGCCGGCGGGCTCGGTGAAGATGCCTTCGGTGCACGCCAGGAGACGAATGGCGTCCAGAATCTCGGTATCTGTCGCACGCGCACCCGATCCACCGCTGCCCCTGACCGTTTCAAGCACCTGATAACCGTCTGCCGGGTTGCCGATGGCAATCGATTTCGCGATCGTATCAGGTCGCACCGGCTCCGGATGTCTGGCGCCGCTGTCGAGCGCGTTGATCACCGGTGCGCATCCAGCCGCCTGCGCGGCATGAACTCGTGGCAGTTCACCCGCTGCCAGACCAACTTCCCGCAGTTCCCTGAACGCTCGACCGATTCTCGGCAGCAGCGTGCCCCCGGCCACCGGCGAAACGACATGCCGCGGAAAGCGCCAGCCCAACTGTTCGACGATCTCGAATCCGCAGGTCTTGGCCCCCTCGGCGTAGTAACTGCGCAGATTGATGTTGGCGAACGCCCATCCGTAGCGGTCACCGACCTGTGTGCAGAGGCGATTGACGTCGTCGTAGTTGCCATCGATCCCGACGACGTGCGGTCCGGAGACGGCCGATCCGAGGATCTTGCCCGGTTCGAGGCTTTGGGGGATGAACACGTAGCAGGCCAATCCAAGCCGTGCGGCGTGCGCAGCCACACTGTTGCCGAGATTTCCAGTCGACGCGCACCCGAACGTGTCGAAACCGAGTTCGATAGCCCGCGTGGCGGCCACCGGCACGACGCGGTCCTTGTATGAGAGCGTTGGATGATTGACTGAGTCGTCCTTGATGTACAGCTCTTCCACCCCCAGCGTGTCCGCCAGACGGCGCGCCCGCACGAGCGGTGTCCACCCGGAATCGAGACCGGTCAGCGGGGAGCCCGCAATTGGGAGCAGCTCCCGATAGCGCCACAGGTTCCTGGGACGTGCGGCAACCGTATCGCGAGTCATGCTCTGCCGCACTGCCTCGTAGTCGTAACACGCCTCCAGCGGACCAAGGCATTGGTCGCAGACATACAACGCCTCGGCCGGAAACGGGGTCTTGCACATCGCACAACGTAGTCCGGTAAAGAAACTCATGGGCGCCTTGCATCTCCCGAGAGGATGGGCAACCACAATGGCGGCTGCACGTGAAAATCGAATCCCCGGATCTCCTCCAGCGCGTCGTACAACGCCGTGGACCGGCAGCGCTCGAGGGTCATCACGAACGGGAGCTCCGACTTGGACCAACCTGGTTCCTGGAACACTGCATCGACGTTGATACCATGGCGTGAGAACACTTCGGCCAAGGCGGCAATGATGCCCGGCCGGTCTCGAATCAGGAACCGCAGGTAATGCGGCGCCTCGTACTCGCAGCGCACCGGGTCCGGGTTTTCCGTCACCGGCGCCACAGCGGCGCCTGGAAGCGGCGCTCCCCTGGCGAGCGCCAACAGATCCGAGACCACCGCCACCGCTGTCGGCGCTCCGCCGGCGCCGAATCCGGACAGCGCGGTCTCTCCACCGTACTCGCCGTCGACGACTACGATGTTCTGGGTGCCGCCCACGCGGCCCAACGACGATCGTTCGGGAACGAGCGCAGGTTGCACCGCGGCGCGGATCTGGTCGCTCTCCGACACCAGCTCGGCCCGCGCCACCTGGCGGATTACACTGCCGAGGCGGTGCGCATACACGAAGTCGATGTCCCGGATCGGGGTAATCGAACTGAGCGGAATATCGGATGCGCGCACCTGACGTCCGAATCCCACCGCAATGAGAATTGCCAGCTTGGCCTGTGCGTCAAAGCCATCCACATCGGCCGTCGGATCCGCCTCTGCATACCCCAGCCGCTGGGCCGCGGCCAGCGCGTCAGCGAACGACACCTGCTCTCGTTCCATCTGCGTCAGGATGTAGTTGCAGGTGCCATTGAGGATGCCCTGAATCCGGTACAGCCGGTCACCGGCGATGCCCTCGCGCAACGCGCGCAGAACAGGCACTCCACCGGCCACCGCCGCCTCGAACAGCAGGTGCCGATCGTGAGCCGACGCCACGGCCGCCAGCGACCGGCCAGCGTGGGCGATCACCTGCTTGTTCGCCGTCACCACCGAGGCACCCGCCGTCAGGGCCCGTTCGATCCAGTCACGCGCCGGGGAAAGCCCACCGATCAACTCGACCACCACGTCGACCGCCCCGCCCAGCAAATCGTCGAACCGGTCGGTCCAGATCACGTCCCGCCCCACCCAGTCGACCCGCTTGAGCGCCACGTTCCGGTTGCAGACGTGAGTGATGTGCAACTCGGGATGGGTCCCGTTCGACAGAATGCGGGCAACGGCCTCGCCCACGGTACCGAATCCGGCGATACCGACACGATAACCGCGCGCCTGCGACGGTTCATTCATGAGTACAGTCCGGATACAGATGGCGGGTGCCAGACGCTTGCCGGTCGGGCGCGATCACTCACACGATGGCACAAAAAAAACCACCATCCTGACGTGGATGATGGCCTGTTCACACTCTGCTGGCTGTCAGCTACATCATCCACGCCGCCCGCGCATCGCGGGCATCATGGTCGGAACCGACGGAGCAAATGTGATCGCCAGCATACCCTTCTAGCACCTGCCTGCAGGCGCAGATCCAAACGAGAATACTCCGCGCTCAGATGCCAAGTCAATTATCATGACCCCTGCAGTTGACACTCTCTCAGCCGGGGAGTAGTATCCGCCGCGCCCCTCCTGGCGGCCAGAACGCCATGCCCACGCGCTCAAAGTGGCAATCCCTGCCGACCGAAGCCATCAACCCGCGTACGCTGTCGATGGATCAGGCCTCGACCGAGGCGATCATCGATCTCATGATCCAGGAAGACCGCCGGACCATCGCGGCCGTGCAACGCGAGAAGGAGCGCATCGCAATTGGCGCCGAACTCATCACCCAGGCGTTCCGCCGAGGGGGCCGTCTCGTGTTCGTCGGCGCCGGCACCAGCGGCCGTCTCGGTGTACTGGAAGCTGCCGAGATGCAGCCCACATTCGGTACGCCCGACCGGCTGGTTCAGGCCGTCATGGCCGGCGGCCGTGACGCGTTCTTCAAACCGCGCGAGGGGGTTGAGGACAAATTCGAAGAGGGCGCCCGGGCCGCGAGCCGCCTCCGCCTGACCCACAACGATGTGCTCATCGGGGTGTCCGCGAGCGGCATGACCCAGTTCGTGCGGGGCGCACTGACCCGCGCCCGCCGCACGGGCATCAAGATCATCTTCGTGACCTGTTGGCCCGGCACCGAACTCCAGACGTTCGTCGACGTCATCATCGCCCCCGCGGTGGGCCCGGAAGTCATTGCCGGATCGACACGCCTGAAGGCCGGAAGCGCCACCAAGATGGTTCTCAACATGTTGACGACCATATCGATGGTGCATATCGGCAAGACCTACGGCAACCTGATGGTCGACGTGCAAACCGGGTCCGAGCAGCGTCGAGACCGCGCCCGCGGCATCATCACGACCGTGACCGGTCTCGACTACGACGCTGCCGGAGCCCTGTTGCAGCGGGCCCGGTGGAACGTCAAGGCCGCCATCGTGATGCAGAAGACGGGTGACACCTACGGCAAGGCATTGACCCGCCTCAAGCGGGCGGGCGATTCGGTCCGGAACGCCATTGGCGAGGATGTCGAACCACGGCTCCGCGAGCGCCTGGCCGGAAACACCCGCGCCCGCGGCTCCCGGTGACACTCCGCATGGCGGGTAGCGGCACGGTCCGTTTCGCCCAGGTTGCAGTGTTGCTGGAGCAGGCCGCGGCGAGTCGGGTCTTTCCGGGCGCCACCCTCGAAATCGGCACTCGTGAGGGGCCCGTCTTCCGGCATGCCTGCGGTACGCTGAGCTACGAGGCCGGGGCGGCGCCGGCCACCGTTGAAACCCTGTTCGACCTGGCATCCCTGACCAAGGTCGTAGCCACGACGAGCGTAATCATGCGGCTCGTCGATCAGCGGCGCGTGGCACTCGACGAACCGGTCGCCGGCTGGTTCAGCGCCTGGCGAAGCCAGGACCGCCTGGCGGTCACCGTCGCGGATCTGCTCGAACATGCCGCCGGCCTGACCGCGTATCTCCCGTTCTTCCGGGACCATGTCGGGCGGGCCGACTTCGAGCATGCCATCTGCACCCTCCCACTTGAATACGTCCCGCGCACGCAATCGATCTACAGCGATCTCGGGTTCATCCTGCTCGCGTTTCTGGCTGTCGACGCCGCACACGGTGTCAGCCTCGACAGTCAATTCGACGAACTGGCGCGCGATCTCCGACTTGGAGACCTGCGGTTCAGGCCGCCGGCCGAGTGGCTCGCGCGCACGGCGCCGACCGAATTCGACCCCTGGCGCGGCAGGCAGATCCGCGGAGACGTGCACGATGAGAACGGCTGGGCGCTCGGTGGCGTCGCCGGCCACACCGGGCTTTTCGGTTCGGTCCCCGCCGTCGGACGCTTCGCGCGCGCCCTGCTGGAAACGCTCGCCGGGCTCCCGCTGCTGGCCGGTTCAGCCACGCTGGCCCGCTTCCTCCGGCGCAGCACCGTGCCGGGCAGCTCGCGTGCGCTCGGTTGGGACACCATGCGGGTGACCTCGTCGTGTGGCCGGCGGCTGTCGCCGGACGCGTTCGGTCACACCGGATTCACCGGCACGTCCCTCTGGATCGATCCCGCACAGGACCTTTATGTCGCGCTGTTGACCAACCGCGTCCATCCGACCCGCGACAACGCCGCCATTCTCAAGTTCCGACCCGCCCTCCACGATGCCGTCGTCGAGGCGATCGCCCCCTGACGATCGCCCGCACGGCGAGCGACGCAGCGGCCGGCGGGAACAGGACGGCGCGGTGGTAACATCAGCAGCGCGGGATGTGGCCGGTATGGATACCCCTGAACCACGTGACGCCCGGTCGTACCGCCCCGCTGCCGGGTACGCCATGGCCGGCATGCTCGTGGCGATCGCTGTCATGAGCGTCATGCTGGCCGCCGTCGTACCGGTCTGGAGCACCTGGGCGAAACGGGAGAGAGAGGCCGAGCTCATCTTCCGAGGCGGACAGTACGCCCGGGCTATCCGGCTGTACAACGCACGTTTCGCCAACGCCTATCCTCCCGACATCGAGACACTGGTCGAGGGCCGGTTCCTGCGAAAGGCCTACCGCGACCCGATGGTTCAGGACGGCAGCTTCGAGTTGGTGACCTTGGACTCGCTCCAGGTCCTGCCCGGGATGACCGCCACCGCGAACCGGACCGGTGCGGAACGCGGCGTGCAGGGCGCCAGCTCCGTGGCCGTGTCGTTCACTGGGACGGATCGCGGGATGCGTGATACCTCAGGACCGATTCTCGGCGTCCGGAGCCGGAGCACGGATGCCGCACTGCGTCAGGTGAACGGACTGACCACCTATGCGGACTGGGTATTCACGCCAACCGCCGCCGGAGAACTTGGCGGTCACACGTCTCCGGCCGCACCCGTCGATTCCACGCCCGGCGACGACATCGAGCCGGGTAGCGCTGGCGCCGGAACGCCAGGGACGGCCGGGCGTCCCCAAGCGGCCAGTTCCGGCGGACTTCCCCGCCGCTGACCGCGTGTGAACCTGTCACCAGTCCGCGTAGGCGGTGCCGTCGAGCGCCAGGCCCGGCGCCCCGCTCCGCACGTCGAACACCCCTGGCAGGGACCGCGGGCGCGTCGGGTCGAACGCTGCCGGTTCGGTCCGCCAGGTAGTCGTCGACCGCGTGAACGGATCCTCCGGCACGCGGCGGAGATAGCCCCCGCTGACCAGACTGTCGAGGGACGCTGGATACTCGTGACGGTCCGCGAAATACTGATCGATGGCATCGCGCATGCGAAACAGATCCGTCTTGAGCACCGCTTCCCTCGATCTGGTGACCGCCGTGCCGTAACTGATGGTGGCGATGCCAGCCATGATGACCACCAGGCCGATCACGATCACCATCTCGACCAGTGTCCAGCCGCTCTCGCCCCGCGCCCGGGTACAAGGCACCGGCCGCGAGCCCGCGTGCGTCCTCACCATTCGTTGTACCTGGATCCGTCCAGCGCAGTGGCGCGGGACTTGGAATACACGTCGTAGACGTTACCGCCGCCCCAGTTGGTCGCATCGGGCGCGTCCTGATAGGCGCGCAGGCCCCACTCCCGGTTCTGAGTCATCGGGTCGACGGGAATACGACGAAGAAACCGCAGCTTGCTCCCGGATGCATCGTTGAGCCGTTCCACGCCTGCCACGAGCGTACCGAGATCGGGCGGATAGCCCTCGTTGCCAGCCTCCACGCTGGACCCGCCGATCATGCCCAGATCAACCGCATCCTTGTAGCGGTCGATGGCGGTTCGCAGTCCACGCAAAGCCTGACGCAGCTCAGCTTCATGCTGCCGTTGGACGGTCACCCTGGTCAGCGGAAGCGCGGCCGACGCGAGCAACGCCAGTATCGCGCTGACGACCAGGAGTTCGACCAGAGTGTAGCCGCGTACGTTGTGAGTCCGCGGCTGTACCGGCACCATCATCGCCCTACGGCTGCTGCTCCGCAACAACGCCTTCCCGGTAGTAGGTCGACACGCCCAGCTCGAGCACGAGATCATCTTCCGCATCGCCCATGCGGCTCAGCTTGACCTCCTCGATCAGGATGAACTCGGCGGCGGTTTCCAACTCGTAAATGAACTGGCGGATGTCGTTATAGTTGCCGGCCAACACCATGGTGGCCTCGATCCTGGCCAACAGACTCTCTCTGACTCCTTCTGGAGCAGTGGTCCGCCGCTCAGGCAGTTCAAGACGGGTTGCGATGGCCAGGTTGTCGAGGTACGGATTCAGCAGATTCCTGGCGGCTGCCAGACTGGTTGGCAACACCTCAGCGTAGAAACGCTCCAGATCCGTATCGGAATCGGACTTGTCCGAGATCGTCCTGTTGACCGCAGCGTAGGCGCTTCGAAGTTGAGCCAGCCGGCTGTCAGCCGCCGTCATCCGTATCTCTGCTTGAGCGACCTTGTTGGTCAACGGAAATACCGCGAACGCGTACAGACCGGCGTCAACGAGCAGAATGACGGCGACGACGGTCACCCATCCCCGCTTCTCGCCAAGAATACGTCGCAAAAGCGTCATCGACGCTCTTCCTCCGATACGCCGGGATCCGTCTCGTCAACCGACTCGTCATGCCCTTGGGTACCCGGATCGAGATCGGCGTCTCCAGGTGGAGGGGGCGCGTCAGTCCCGCTCACCGCGAGAGGCGGGTCAGGCAGATACTGCCCGGTCAGTGTCGCACTGTACATCCCATCGACGGTCAACTCCGCCACCAGGTTCAACACGCCGGCGAATGCTCGTGACTCCTCCAGTCTGGTAATGAACTCGCTGATCGCATCGAGCCCGCTCCCCGTCACGCCCATCGTCACTTCGATCGCGCCCGCATCGATGGCGGGTCGCACTTCGGTCAACATGACGTCCGGCGGCAGCGTGGTCTCGATACGACTGAAGAAGTTGGTCCAGGAGAACCCCCGCTGGTCCAGCAGCGTGTCGGCCTCCCGGGCCGCGGCGGCGACCGACTCGAGCGCCTCGGCGCTCACCACCTGTTGGAGTTCTGCCAGGCGAGCCGACAGACGCTCGCTCTCAAGGTCAGCCTGCGCGGCGCGGGCGGTCAACTCCGTGTTGTCCAGGGAATAGCTGACGATACGCAACACCCCGTATGTCAGCACCGCCAGACCCGCTACCGCCAGGACGCCGAGTACAAAGTGGACCGCGCGCTCGTTGTAGAAGGGTCTCGTGGCGAGGTTGGTTCCAAGCATCGCAGCTCTTGCCTATGCCGGCGTTGCGGCCGCCAGTCGCTCGCGCAACAGGAGACCGAGCGGCGCCGCCAGCAAATCGGGCAGCACCCCGCCCGCCCCTTCCCCGGTGCACCGACGAGGCAGATCGATCGATTCGACCGCGAACCCCAGACGGGACTCTAGCGTCTGGCGCAGCATCGCGGCGTCCTGCCTGGTCGTATGCGCCGCGCTCGCCGCGAGAAAGACCCGCTGGTACCCGCGTCCGTGCAGGCGATCCTCATAGTACATGGTCGTCTGATGCACCAGGTCCGCCAGATTATCGTCACCGTCCGCCAGGCGGTTCCGAAACAGAATCATATGTCCGGCACGAAGCACGGCGAGCGTGCTGTATCCCTGAGCGACATGTACGAGCAACCAGTCGGCATTCCCGGCGCCGCCAGCCAAAATTGCGTTGACCTGACTGAAGCTGGCCAGATCGACGACCCCCGCGTGCAACCCGCCCGCGGCGCAGACCGCTTCGTACTCCTGCACGATGTCGCGGCGCATCACGCTGACGACGAATTCGCACCCGCCCTCGGGCGTGGCGAGCCCAGGCGCGTACGCCACTTGCGTCTCCTCGCTCTTGAAAGGCCCCGTCTTGCGGGCCTGCCACCGCACGAGCTCGTCCAGGTCGGCCGCGCGGGCGGGCACCTGTGCGAAGGTCATCATGGAGACCTTCGCCGCACTGTCCGGCAGAACGAGGGCGACGCGCGTCGGAGCGCCAGGCAGGCGCTGCAACATGCGGGTTACCGCGTCCGATATCGCTGCGCGGTCAACGACGTTCGTATTGGTGGCGGCCGGAACTAGCGCCCCTTGCGGAAGCGGTTCGGTCGCCACGGCAGCCACCGTGGCTGGATCGCCCCGCCCCAGCGCCAGGCCGGTCACCCGGTCGGCGGCGATTTCGACGCTCACTGCCGGAGGTCGGGTCCCGAACAGGCGGCGAAGGCGTGTGGACAGCGACATCGCTATTTGACGAAGGTGACCTTGTTGATTTCCCGCAGCGTGGTTACACCGGACAAGAGTTTCTCGACCGCCGAATCCCGAAGAAACCGCATTCCATCGGCTCGCATCGCCTGCTTGATCTCCGACGATGGCGCCTGCGCGAGAATCATCTCTCCGATCTCGTCCGTCAGGTCGAGCAACTCGCACAGCGCGGTTCGGCCTCGATATCCGGTGCCTCCACATTCGATGCACCCGGCGCCCTCGAAGAACTCATGGGTCTCGGCCAACTCCGGGTCGAGGCCGGATTCCCGTAACGTCTCGCCGCTCATCCTGACTGGTCGCCGGCATTCCCGGCAGACGATTCGAATCAGTCGTTGCGCCATCACACAGTTCAGCGACGATACGAACTGGTACGCCTCGACTCCCATGTTCAGAAACCGGCCAAGCACGTCGAGCACGTTGTTCGCATGCACGGTGGTGAACACGAGATGTCCCGTCAACGCCGACTGGATGGCGATCTGTGCCGTTTCGGCGTCGCGGATCTCCCCCACCATGATCTTGTCCGGGTCATGTCTGAGAATCGACCGCAAGCCCCGCGCGAACGTCAGACCTTTCCGTTCGTTGATCGGAATCTGGGTGATTCCGTGCAACTGATACTCGACCGGATCCTCGATGGTGACGATCTTGTCCTCTGCCGAGTGAATCTCGGACAACGCGGCGTACAGCGTCGTCGTCTTGCCGCTGCCGGTCGGTCCGGTCACGAGCACCATGCCATAGGGCTCCTTGATCGCCCGCCGAAATCGCGCGAGCTCCGCCTCGGCGAACCCCAGGATGTCTAGCCGCAATTCGCGAAACTGCTCGCTGATGGCATCCTTGTCGAGGATGCGGATCACCGCGTCCTCGCCATGCACCGTCGGCATGACCGACACGCGGAAGTCGATGGTCTTGCCGGGGACGCGCACCTTGAAGCGCCCGTCCTGGGGCACCCGTTTCTCGGCGATATCGAGCTCGGCCATGACCTTGACCCGAGAAAGAACCGCGCCGTGAAACCGCTTGTCTATCGGTCGCATTGCCGGTTGAAGTGTGCCGTCGATACGGTACTTGGCGTACACGGCGTCGTCCTGAGTCTCGATGTGGATGTCGCTCGCGCGCCGTTGCAGCGCGGTATAGATCATCGAGTCGACCAGACGAATGACGGGGCTGACGTCGCTCGTCAGCCGCTCGACCGTCAGGTCGTCCTCGCCCCCCTCGTTCTCGTGCAGAATCTGCAGTTCGAAGCTCTCGGTGGCGTCGTCGAGAACACGCTGTGATCCTTCGCTCTTCTTGAGAATCGATTCGATGGCCGGCGCCGTACCGACGGTCACCCTGATCGGCGTATCGAGCAACAGCGCCAGCTCGTCGATCAACGGCAGGTCGGACGGATCGGAGACCACGATGACGAGCGTCTGACCATCCCTGTGGTGCGGAACGAAGCCGTATCGCAGCATCAGGTCGGCCGGAATCGATCTGAAGAGGTCCGCGTCGACGCGAAACTTCTGCATGTCGACGAACTCCAGCCGATAGCGTGCCGCAAGCTGCCGGGCGCGGGCCTCCGCCGCCGCCAGGTCGACCCTCTCCGCGCCGACGCCGGCGTCGGGACAATCGGCCTCGGCCGTGCCGGCGGCCCCTGTGTGCCCGTCGTCAGGGTGCCGGTCGTTCGTCATGACAGCACGGACCCCAACTGCAACAGCGGCATGTAGAGGGCGATCAGCAACGCGGCGATGACCACCCCCATAATCACCAGCAACACCGGCTCGATGATCGTGACGAGCCGGCTGAGCTGGGTGTCAATCTCTTCGTCGAGGAAGTCGGCGATGCTGGTCAGCATCTCCTGCAGCGCCCCCGTGGACTCCCCGACCTCGACCATCTTGATCGCCACACCAGGGAAGATTCTGCACGCGGCCAGCGAGGACGCCAGGGGCTCTCCTTCACGCACCCGCTGTCCGACGAGCGTAAGCTGATCGGCGAAGAACCGGTTCCCCAACGACCGGGAGGCCACATCGAGGGCGTTCACGAGCGGCATACCTCCGTTGAGCAGCGTGGCCAGCGTCCGCGCCGTTTGGGACGTCGCGAAACGCCCCGCGATGCGCCCGACGGCCGGCACCTTGAGCATCATGCGGTCGGCGGTTGCGGCCCGACCCGGCTGCCGGACCCAGTACCAGGCGCCGGCCGCCAACCCGCCGGCTCCGAGCGCAACGAGTGGCAGGTACGAGCGCAGGAACGCCGACCACGCCACGATCAGCCGTGTAACGATCGGCAGTTCCTCGCCGAACCCCTGGTAGAACCCTTCCAGCGCCGGCACGACGCGCAGCACGATAATGGCGACCACGACGCACGACAGCACCAGGAGAATCGCCGGGTAGACCAATGCCGATACCGTCTTCCGCTTCACCGCGGACATCGTCTTGACGTACTCGACATACCGTCGGATGACCTCTTCGAGACCGCCGCTCTTCTCGCCGGCGAGCAACGACGCAGTGTATATGCCCGGTATCTGCTTCCCCTGAGCATCGAATGCCTCGGACAATGCCGCACCCGCCCTGACCCGGTCGTGAACATCGTTCAGCACGGTTCTGAAACCGGCGTCTTCGACCCGCTGCCGGAGGATGTCAAGCGACTGCACGACCGGCATGCCGGCCCGCAGCAGCGTCGCCAGCTCCTGATTGAACACCAGAAAATCGCGGGTCTTGATGCGGCGGTGCATCGCCGGCACAAGCCCTGACCCGAACGACACACCCCGGCGACTGAGCGACAGGATGTAAAGCCCTTTCGCCTCCAGCTCCTGGCGGAGGCTGGATTCGCTCTCGGCAACATGCACCTGTTCAATCACTTCGCCCGTCTCGGTGCCGAGTCTGCAGCGAAACTTCATGGCTGTTGCAGGGGATCCGTCTTGAGCACGCGGTCCACACCAATGCCGATTACGACATTATCGGTGCCTGACACTCGAAATGATACAGGAGCCCGATGGGCGGCGCGGCCCGCCGCGCCCTTGGCGGGGACTACCTGTTCTCGGCGCCGACCATATCGAGAATCCTGCTGACGTAGCGGCGGGTTTCGGGATAGGGCGGCACGCCCCCGAATTTCCGCACCGGACCATCGCCGGCGTTGTAGGCGGCCAACGCGGAGCCAAGGTCGTCGTAGCGGTCGAGCAGCAGTCGGAGGTGTTTCGTCCCCGCATCAATGTTCGCCGTCGGGTCGTACGGATCGGCCACCGCGTACTGGCGCACCGTCGCGGGCATCAACTGCATCAGCCCCACCGCCCCTCGCGGGGACACCGCATCGGGCTTGTAGGCGGACTCCAACTGGATCAGCGCGGACACCACCGCGGGATCCACTCCGTGCCGCAGCGAGACAGCGTCGATGATCTCGGCGAACGGCCGAGGCGCGCGAGGCGGGGTCACACGCTGTAACGGGGGATCCGGCGCCGCGTCAGGCTCGTTGCGCGGGTGCGGCGACATCCCGTTCCCATTAACCTCCTGTTCGCCAATTGCCAACACGGCCCCGGCGGACAGAAGCGCCATATCGGCCGACGCGGGTGCGGCCACTGTTCTGATCGCAAGCAACATCGCGAGCAAGGCCAAGCAGAGGCGTCTCAAGTCGATGGACATCCCACCAGATTACCACGGGGCAGGATCCAACCCAAAGCCGCCAACGCACACGCGGCGTCAGCCACGGCGCCGCGAACGCATGGCCCAACCAACGCCGGACCACTGTGGTCTATCGCTCTTCGTGCTCTTCAAGAAAGGCGTAGAGCACCTGCACGCCGAGTTCTCGCTGGTCGGGGCTCTCGTTGCCGGTCACCTCCGCAGGTACGAATGTGGCATCGACATTCAGGGTCAGCACAACCGTGTCGTTGTCGCCAAGGCGCTCCGCCGGCAGGTCGATGCGGTGGTAACTCGATGCCCCTGATTCGAGATCGAGCGTCTCGATCGCCGTCTCGCCAATCTCCAGCGTGAGCCGTTGCGGGGTCTCGAGCAGCGCCGAGCGACCGCCCACCTCCAGATGCAAGGTTGCATCGGTCCGCGGATTCCGGAAGGAGATGGTTGCCAAACCCGTCGTCCAGCGCCATTCCAGGCCCGGCCCGGACTCGACGCCGTGCCAGCCGTCCAGGTAGGTCGCGAATCCGCTCTCGAATTGCGGGCCCATGTCGAGGGTCCCGACCTGATAGGCACGCCCGCCGAGATGCCTGCCCGCCAGCGGCAGCCGGTCTTCGACCAGCGGCGCATACAGGCCGACCGCCAGGGTCACCTCCCCGATATAGGGATACACCGGCACAATCATCCGGCGCTCGTACGTGATCTCCTGGCCGGGACGCCACGTGCCGGTTGGCTGGGGCGGTTCGTGATCGTCGGTGAACATCAGTGCCCCGTCGGCGTCCAGGAAATGGACAAAGACCCGGTAGTCGTCGGGGAGTGCGGTGACATCCGGAGCCACCGTGAACCGGTAGTGCATGTCCAACGGACCTCCCAGCGAGACACTGGAGCGACTCAACACCACTTCCGGCGTCGCGACTGGCGGTGCGGAGTCGGCGGCGCCGCACCCGGTCAGCCCCGGGAGCAGGACAAGCGACAGCGTGACGACGGTACTTCGAACGAGTGTGGAACAGACCGCATGTGCAATCATGAGACAGCCACACAGCCTAGAGTAGCCCGTGGCAAAAGCCCCGCTGCATTCGATCCCCGCTGAATTCTGCGTTTCCCTGCAGAATTCTGCTGTTTCACGCTGCATCCCGCTGATCTGCGTTGTATTGCACGGATCTGCGTTGCATCTTGCGGATCGGCGTTGAAGGCCGCCGATCCGCTTGGCATCGGTCGAATACTAACGGTATTCTCCCTCTTCTCGCCTTGCTCAGCGGGCGCATCGCCGATCTCGGTGCAACGCGGGGTTTCACCACGGACTGCTAGCGCGGTTGCCGCATGTTCTGCAATATGTTACATTTCCGGCGTTTTTGACGTTGTCCCGGTCGAGAGGTTCGATCTGCACCGTCGTTGGGTCTGCCGCCGTCCACCAGGTTTGGAATGGCCGGCCCGCCACTACCGGACAGCCGGCGTCGTAGTCATCGCGCAACGCACAATCCCCACTCGAAGGCGGTCGGTGTCATTCCGGCGCCGCGTGCGACATTCGGAGAACTAACATGTCCCTTGAAGCCCTCGGCATGGTGGAAACGAAAGGCCTGGTCGGTTCGATCGAGGCTGCCGATGCGATGGTGAAGGCCGCCAATGTCGTACTGATCGGCAAAGAATACATCGGTGCCGGGTATGTGACGGTCTTCGTGCGGGGCGATGTAGGGGCCGTCAAGGCCGCCACCGACGCCGGCGCCGCCGCGGCTCGCCGTGTCGGCGAACTGGTGTCCGTCCACGTGATCCCGCGCCCGCATGGCGAGGTGGAGAAGATCCTGCCGCAACCGCGCAACGCCACCTAGCAGCCCCGGGGGAACCCCGTACCGCCGCGCCAGGGGAGACATCGGCGCGGACGGACGGGCCGATGCACCGATTCCGGTTGCTGACGATCGATGGCCGACCCCGCCGCAACGACCGACCGGGACCTTGACTCGATCCGGGACGCCCGCACGCTGGCGCGACGGGCACAGGCCGCCCAGGCTCGTCTGGCCGAACTGAATCAGGAACAGATCGACCGAATCGTCGACGCGATGGCGGCCGCCGCGGTCGCACAGGCGGCTCCGTTGGCACGTCTGGCGGTCGAAGAGACCGGCTATGGTCTCGAGGTGGACAAGATTCGGAAGAACCTCTTCGCCGCCGAAACCATCCATCGGTTCATTCAGCCGATGCGCACCGTTGGCGTCATCCGCCGCCTCGACCGGGCGCGTGTGGTGGAGATCGCCGAGCCGTTCGGTGTGGTCGCGGCGGTGGTGCCCACGACAAATCCCACATCGACGGCAATCTACAAGCTCCTTATATGTCTGAAGGCGCGCTGCGCCGTGGTGCTCAGCCCGCACCCGGGTGCGGTGCGATCAATCCAGCGGGTCGCTGAAGTGATGACCGCGGCGGCGACCGACGCCGGCGCACCGGACGGCGCGATCAATTGCATGACGACCGTCACGCTCGAGGGCACCCGGGAACTGATGCAACGGCGGGAAGTGGCCGTGGTGCTGGCCACCGGCGGGCTCGGACTCGTGCGCGCCGCCTACAGCGCCGGGAAACCAGCCTATGGCGTCGGTCCCGGCAACGCTCCGGCCTACATCGAGCGCAGCGCCAATCTTCAAAAGGCGGTGACCGACATCATCACGGGAAAGACCTTCGACAACGGGCTGTTGTGCTCGGCAGAGAACTCGGTGGTGGTCGACGAGGCGGTCTCCGGCGAGGTGCGGCGCGAATTCGATCGGCAGGGCGGGTACTTCATGAACGCCGACGAGGCGGGCCAGCTGGCGGCCATGCTCGTCACACCGGACTTCCTGCCGAACCCGAAGCTGGTTGGACGCACCGCGCTCGAGATCGCCGGGCAGGCCGGCATCGACGTACCGGATGACACACGGGTGCTGATGGCGCCGCTCGACGGGGTCGGGCGGTCGCATCCGCTATCCATCGAGAAGCTGTGTCCCGTCCTGTCCTTCTACGTTGTCCCGGACTGGCGCGCCGCCTGCACCCGCTGCCAGGAGATTCTGCGATATGGCGGCATGGGGCATACCATGTCGATCCACTCGCAGGACGAACAGGTCATTCTCGAGTTCGGCCTCCGCAAACCGGCGTTCCGCATCGTCGTGAACACACCGACCACGTTCGGTTCGATCGGCATGACCACCGGACTCGATCCATCGATGACGCTCGGTTGCGGAGGCCATGGCGGAAACATTACGTCGGACAACATCACGCCACGTCATTTGCTGAACATCAAACGTCTGGCCTACGAGGTCCGGCCGGCGCCGCGCCGCGCGCCGGCAGAGGCGCCCCTCCTGAGCCAACCGCCCGGCCCTGAGCCTCCGGACCGCTCGACCTCCGGCGGCATCGACCCGGGCGTGCTGTCCCGGCGGATCGAGTCGTTCCTGGCTGGACGAGGCATCGCGTCGACGAACGCGGACCCGAACCGACCTGCTCCGTCGAGTCGGTCTACTGCCGCGGCCGCCCCTGTGTCACCGCCGGCGCCGCCGGCGGCCGCGCCGGCCGAGCCGCCGGCCGAGACCGGCACTCCGGTGGAGTTCGTGTGCGAAGACGACGTGCGCCGGGCGCTGCAGGAAGATCGCCGAATCGTCATCGACGACCGCACGATTATCACTCCGTCCGCCCGCGACCTCGGGAACCATCGCCGCGTCTTCGTCCAGGCAGAGCACCCTCGCTAGCGCTGCCCGGTCCCCAACCGCAGCAGCGTCCGAACCGCATCTAGTTCCTGCACTGTGCGAACGGTTCGGCCATCGCAACGATTGCCACACACGCTCACTCGTCCCCGCGAACGCACGCCGGCGAATACGGTCACCCGCTTGCATGGCTCGTCCCCATGCTCGCCCGTCTCCGCACCGCGGCGATCTTCGGCGTGGAAGCCTATCCGGTCAGCGTCGAGGTCGACGTGACCGACGGCGGTCTGCCGGCCGTTACGATGGTCGGGCTTCCCGACGCCAGCGTTCGTGAATCGCGCGAGCGCGTGCAGAGTGCGATCCGCAACTCAGGGTATTCGTTTCCGAACCGGCGGGTCACCGTGAATCTGTCGCCCGCGGACATCCGCAAGGTCGGAGCCTCATTCGATCTGCCGATCGCCGTCGGTGTGCTGGCCGCGATGGGCGTACTCCCGACCCGAGAATTCGATGACCAGGTCTTTCTCGGGGAACTGTCACTGGACGGCACCGTCCAGCCGGTGCGCGGCGCCCTGCTCATCGCCGCCCAGGCGCGCCACGACGGGGCGCGTTCCATCGTCCTGCCGGCGGCCAACGCAACAGAGGCCGCCCTTGTCTCGGGGCTCGAGGTGGCGGCCGTACGATCACTCGCGGACACGGTGACCCTGCTGACCGGCGGGCGGTTGCCGGACCGGCGCCCACAGGCCACCGCGCCCTCGCTCCATCCCCCTCCGGCCGACCTCGCGGACGTCAAGGGGCAGGCGCTCGCACGCCGCGCAATCGAGATCGCGGCGGCCGGTGGACACAACCTGCTGTTCGTCGGACCGCCCGGCGCCGGCAAGAGCATGCTGGCGCGCCGGCTTCCGAGTATCCTGCCCCAGCTCACGCTGGAAGAGGCACTGGACGTCACTGCCATACATTCGGTCGCCGGACTCCTGCCATCGGCGGCGGGTCTGGTCACCACACCGCCGTTTCGAGCACCGCACCACACCGCCTCGAACGTCGCCCTGGTCGGCGGCGGCGCGAATCCCCGTCCTGGCGAGATCAGCCTGGCCCACCATGGCGTGCTGCTGCTTGACGAAACGGCCGAATTCCCCAGACATGTGTTGGACGCGCTGCGCCAGCCGCTCGAAGACGGCGCCGTCCGTGTGGCGCGTGCCGCCCGCACGGCTGTGTTCCCCGCTCGTTTCATGCTTGCGGCGGCGATGAATCCGTGCCCGTGCGGGTTCCTGGGCGACCCGACTCGCGAATGTCGCTGCACGCCGCAGCAGGTCGACCGCTACCGTAACCGCTTGTCCGGGCCGCTGCTCGATCGCATCGATCTGGGTGTGTGGGTGCCGGCAGTCCCGTTCTCGGCCATAACCGACGCCGCGCCCGGAGAGTCGTCCGCCATCGTCGGGGAACGGGTGGCGACCGCGCGCCGGAGACAAACGGCGAGGCAGCACCCGGATACCGGCGAGCACCTGAACGCCCGCCTGCAGGGAGACGCGCTCAAACGGCACTGTGCGCTCGATCCGGCCGGTCTGCGTATCCTCGACGCCGCCAGCCGCCGTTTTCATCTGTCGGCAAGAAGCTGTCACCGCCTGATAAAGGTCGCCCGCACGATCGCCGACCTGGCCGGCGCCGCTCGCGTCGGCGCCGAACACCTGGCCGAAGCGGTGCAATTCCGGCTGGCCGGGTGACAACCTCCCACGGCGGCGGCGCACGGCGGCCGCCTCTCCGCCACGCCCGGAATCAATCGATACAGACACTCAGTCTCCGGACCGTCCAGAAAATAGCATCGCGATCCGCGCATCCGGAGCGATACACTGTCACGCGAACCGGCATAATCCCGCTACGGAGGCCGGCTCGCATCGATCGCGGGTCCGGCTCGATCGAGGAGGTCACGTCAATGATGCACACTCACCAGCGCACCCTGTTCGGTATCGCCACCGCGCTCATTCTGACGGGCGCCCACACGGCCAGCGCGCAGCAAGCGCCCGCGCAACCGATGTCGTTCTTCGTGACGAGTGTCGGGCTGGGCGACGGCGCCAACCTGGGCGGCCTCGCAGGGGCCGACGCGCACTGCCAGAGTCTGGCGGCCGCGGTCGGACGCGGTGACTCGACCTGGCGAGCGTATCTCAGCACCCAGGGCCCCGGCGCGGTCAATGGGCGTGACCGGATCGGCAATGGGCCGTGGTACGCGAATGGCGGACGGCGGCGGGCTTCGCAAAATGTTGGCGAGTTGCACGGAGATACGATCGAGCAGGCCCGGATCGGCAATGCGCTCGGGAAGGTGATCTCGCTCACGGAGAAGGGTGAACCCGTCAACGGCGTGGGCGACGATCCCAATCAGCACGACATCCTGACCGGATCGCAGCCCGACGGCCGCGCGTATACGGACGGCATGGACCACACCTGCAACAACTGGACGAGCAACGGCGAAGGCTCGGCCCAACTCGGGCACTCGGACAAGCAGGGCGGCAACAACGGCTCCTGGAACTCGTCGCATCCCAGCCGAGGCTGCAGCCAGGCGAATCTCGTTCGCACCGGTGGCGCCGGTCTGTTCTACTGCTTCGCAACCAACTGACGCGCTTCGCCGGTCCGGCATCTAGCCGGGCCGGCGGCGCCTCCGGCGTCGATCGACGGTGTATGACGCCCCGCGGCGTGTGCGAGACCTGGGACGGCGGACCCGCCGGGCGGCCGCTCGCGGATGGTCAGGGACGATAACGGTCGAGCTCCCGCCTGACGATCGGGGCCATCAGATAAAGGCCGATCAGGTTCGGAATGGCGACCACGAAGACCAGGGCGTCCGACAGGTCGATGAGCGCCTCCAGATTGATGCCGGCGCCCACGACGACGAACGTACAGAAGACGAACTTGAATCCGAGATCCTGGAACCGTCCTTCGCCCGCCAGGTAGGTAAACGCCTTCAAGCCGTAGTAGGACCAGGCGATCATCGTCGAGAACGCAAACAGGATGGCGGCCACCGCCAGCGGGATCGGAGACCAGCCCAGGGTGGAGGCGAACGCCCGCGTTGTCAGCTCGATGCCGCTGACGTCACCGGCGGCGAGCGCCGGATCGTAGACAGTCGTGATGATGACGAGGGCCGTCATCGTGCAGATCACCACGGTATCGATGAACGGTTCGAGCAGGGCGACGTAGCCCTCGCTCGCCGGCTGGGCCGTGCGCGCCGTGGCGTGGGCGATTGCGGCGCTGCCCAACCCCGCCTCGTTGGAAAAGACAGCGCGGCGGAAGCCGATGACAAGCGCGCCCAGGGCGCCGCCCGCCACCCCCGCGGAGGTGAACGCGCCGTGCCAGATCGCCGCGAACGCCGCCGGCAGTCTGTCGGCATTGAGACCGATGGTGAGCAGCGCCAGCGCCACGTAGAGCACGGCCATCGTGGGAACCAGTCTGACGGTCGTATTGGCGATGGTCTTGATACCGCCGATGATCACCAGAGCCACGAAACCCGCCTGTAGCAGGCCGATGAGCCACCCCTGGCCGGCGAAGACGCTGGCGTCGGCGCCCGTGATGTCGATTACGATCGCCGCCGCCTGATTGGACTGGAACATGTTCCCGATGCCGAGGCAGCCGATCACCATGCTGGCGGCATAGAAGATGCCAAGCCCGCGGCCCAGCACCGGCCAGCCGCGCTCTTCGAGCCCCAGCTCGAGATAGTGCATCGGACCACCCGAGACCGATCCGTCAGCGTTGCGGCGCCGGTACAGCACACCGAGCGTGCATTCCGCGAACTTCGCCGACATGCCCAGCAGGCCCGCAACGATGAGCCAGAACGTCGCGCCGGGGCCGCCGGTCGAGATGGCGACTGCCACACCGGCGATATTGCCGATGCCGACCGTGCCCGACACGGCAGTGGACAGCGCGCTGAACTGCGAGATCTCGCCCGGGTCGCTGGCGCTGGCGTAGCGGCCGGAGACGATACGCAGCGCCTGCGCGAACCCCCGCACGTTGATGAACCGGAGATGGATCGTGAAGAAGAGCCCGCCGGCCACCAGCCAGACCACGATGAGGGGCACATCGGCGCCGAACAGCGGGACCGTGAAGAAGACGAACCCGGACACGGCGTCCGCCACGGGACGCACTGCGGCGTCGATGAGTTGATCGATGCTCATGAGGCCACGTTCTTCGAGAGCGCCGGCGCCGCAGCGGGATGACACGGGTTGATAGAATGCTGCCCGCGTTGGAGAGGCGCACCTGACTGTCTCTTCCGCATCGAGCCGATCATGACGCACATCACATCAGGCGCCTCTCAGGACATCGCGCACACCGGCGGCGCCGCCATTGCCGCGCGCAGCCTCGTCGGCGGCGCCTTCATGGGTGTGGCGAACCTTGTCCCCGGCATTTCAGGCGGCACCATGCTGCTGGCTGTCGGAATGTATCCGCAGTTCATCAGCGGTGTGGCCGAGGTGTCCACCTTCAAGTGTCGTCCGAAGGTCCTCCTGATGCTGGCGTGCGTCGCCGGGAGCGCGGGGCTCGCGATCGCCGGATTCGCGCAATTGATCAGCGCCCTGCTCGATCAGTACCAGTGGGCCATGTATTGCCTGTTCATCGGTCTCACGCTCGGCGGGGTGCCGTTGCTCTGGCGCATGCTGCGCCCCGCCGATGTCACAGTGTATGCCAGCGCGGGGGTGGCCATCGTCCTGATGGCGCTGCTGGCGATGACCGACCCGGACCGCATCGGAAGCAGCGGCACGCCCGGGGTTGCCGCGTATGCCATGTTCCTCGTCGCGGGCTTCTCCGGCGGGGCGGCGATGATCCTGCCCGGGGTCTCTGGTGCGTATCTGCTGCTCATCCTCGGTCAGTACCGGAACATCGTCAACACGGTGGCGACCACCGCCGACGCGGCGCAGGCCGCTGACTGGGCGGCCATCCTGCAGTCCGTGCACGTGCTGATCCCGGTCGGCATGGGCGTGGTCCTGGGTGTCGTCGGCGTGAGCAACCTCGTCAAGCACCTGCTCGCCAGACACGAGCGCGCAACCATCGGCTTTCTCCTCGGCCTGCTTCTGGGCGCGGTGATCGGTCTCTGGCCATTCACCGAACCGGTGCCGCCGAATATCGGCGATGTCATCCGCGGCGTGGCGCTGACCACCCCGGAACTCGTCGCGGCGGTGGAACTGCAGGATTACCGGACGGTGGCGGTCGCGCCAACGCTCTGGCAAGTGCTCGGCGGATCGCTGGCGGCGGTCGGCGGGTTCGGCATCTCGTCGGTCATCTCGCGCCTTGGCCGCTAGCGGTCTGGTGGCGGACCGCGGACCCGCAGCCGGAGGCTGGTTACGCCAGGATCTCGTGCACCACGCGCGCCGGCTCGACACCGGTCAGGCGGGCATCCAGTCCGCGATGCTTGTGCGTGAACCGCGCGTGGTCGATCCCGAACAGGTGCAGGATCGTCGCCTGGAAGTCCCGGATGTGGACGGGATCCTTGACGATGTTATAGGAGAACTCGTCCGTCTCACCGTAGACGGTGCCGCCCTTCACACCGCCGCCCGCCATCCAGAGGCTGTAGCACCGCGGATGATGATCCCGTCCGTAGTTGGTCGGGGTCAGGCGACCCTGCGAGTAGATGGTACGACCGAACTCACCGCCCCAGATGACCAGGGTCTCGTCGAACAGACCGCGTTCCTTGAGGTCCTGGATGAGCGCCCACGCCGCGCGGTCGACGTCTCGCGCCTGAGCCGGCAGTACCAGCGGAGCGAACGAGTGCACGTCCCAGCCCCGGTGGTAGATCTGCACGAACCGGACGCCGCGCTCCACGAGCCGCCGGGCCATCAGCGCGGCGTTCTGGAACTTGCCGGCCTGTTTCGCTTCCTCGCCCCAGCGTTCGAAGGTGCTGTCCGGCTCGCTCGACAGGTCAGCCATCTCCGGTACAGACGACTGCATTCGGAACGCCATTTCGTACTGTTCGATCCGCGCCAGCGTCTCCGGGTCTCCGACCTGCTCGTGGCGCAGCCGATTCAACTCTCCCAGCCCATCGAGCATCTCGCGCCGCACCGCGCTCGACACGCCGTCCGGATTCTTGAGATACAACACCGGATCGGCGCCGGTGCGCAGGCCCACGCCGGCGTATTCCGGAGAGAGAAATCCCGCACTCCACAGCTTCGCCGAAATAGCCTGGACCCCGGCTCGCGGATGGCTCCGCTCGGCGTTCATCACCACGAAGGTCGGCAGGTCTTCGTTCATGCTGCCGAGCCCATACGCGAACCAGGCTCCGATGCAGGGACGGCCCGGAATCTGCTGCCCCGTCTGGATGAAGGTGATGCCGGGCTCGTGGTTGATGGCGTCGGTATGCATCGACCGGATGACGGCGAGGTCGTCGGCCATGCTCGCGGTGTGCGGGAGCAATTCCGAGAACCATGCACCGCTCTGGCCGTGTTGTGAGAACTCGAATACCGACGGCGCAATCGGGAAACGGGACTGCCCCGACGTCATCGTGGTCAGGCGCTGCCCCTGCCGTATCGATTCAGGCAGATCCTTGTCATACCAGTCCTTCATCCCCGGTTTGTAGTCGAGCAGATCCATCTGGGGAGGCGCACCCATCATATGGAGATAGATGCAGCGTGTCGCCTTCGGGGCAAAGTGCGGCAACGTCGGCAGGCCGCCAACCGCCGCGTTCGTCTGCGGTAGCGCAAACGCATCCTTCGCCAGCAGATTGGCCAGCGCGAGACCACCGATCCCCTTGGCGGCCGTGCCAAAAAACTGACGTCTCGTCTCTGCGCGAACAACGTGCTGCAGTGGATGCATGAGTGTCCTCTCGGCGACGCCTTCGGCATCGATCGTCGCACGCGACTACTTGTTCAACACTTCATCCAGATTCATGAGTTGGCTGGCCAGCATGGTCCACGCGGCCGATTCGGCCACTGGAAGCGCTGCATCGAACGAGGACTCGCCCACCTCGAGCAGCCTCCGCGCGTCGCCGGCATCGTTCCTGTACAGACCCACGAACCGATCATAGGTGCGCTTCGCCACCGAGCGCTCCGTGTCCGTGAACTCCCTGGCCAGCAGGCGCGTCGTGACGTAATCGAGACGCCGGTCGAAGTCGTATCCCGCTTCCCGCATCGCCCGCTGGGCCAGATGGCGGGACGCCTCGACGAACTGGGTGTCGTTCATCGTGACCAACGCCTGTAACGGGGTGTTGGTCCGCTCACGCCGGACAATGGAGTGCTCGCGCGTCGGAGCATTGAAGAGCTCCATCGAGGGTGGCGGCGCCGAGCGCTTCCAGAACGTGTAGAGACTCCGCCGATAGAGCTTCTCCCCCTCATCCTGCGTGTAGCTGCGGGTGTTGCTTTGTGGCATCGCTACCGTGGACCAGACGCGTTCAGGTTGGTAGGGCTTTACGCTCTCGCCTCCGATGGTCCGCACGAGTAGTCCACTGGCTGCGAGCGCGTAGTCCCGCACCATCTCGGCATCCATACGAAACCGCGGCCCGCGCGATAACAAGCGGTTATCCGGATCGATCTCGATCTTGTCGGGCGTGGCGGTCACGGCCTGCCGGTAGGCGGCGGAGGTGACCAGCGTGCGGAAGAAATGTTTCACGTTCCACCCGGAATCGCGGAACTCGGTGGCCAGGTAATCGAGCAGATCGGGATGTGACGGGGTCTCTCCCTGGGCGCCGAAGTCTTCGCTCGTCGTGACGAGCCCGGCACCGAAGACCTGCTGCCAGAAACGGTTGACGGTCACCCGACTGGTCAGCGGGTTGCCGTCGTCAATCAACCACTTCGCCAATCCCAGACGGTTGCGCGGCAGAGATTCCGCCATCGGCGGCAGCGCCGCCGGCGTCCCCGCCACTACCCGCTCGCGCGGTTGGTCGTACATTCCACGATCGAGCACGTGGGCCGCCGCCTCCGAGTCAGACCGTTCCTGCATCACGTGCGTGACGCTGCCGCGCCTGCGCACTTCGCGCCACTCGAGCTCTATCTCCTGTTTGCGGACCAGGAGCCGGCGATACTCGGCATCTTCGATACTGAGATACCGCAGCCGGAGCGCATCAAGCTCGTTCTCGTCAAGCGCGTCCGGCGCCTTCGAGGCCGCATCCTGCACCGCCCGCCACTCGGAGACCACCTTCGCTTCCTCGACGCTGAGCACACGGTTGAAGACACGCAGGTCGGCGATGCCGCCGCCGCCGAAGTGGCGGCGTTCCGGCTCGCCCTGTGCGTTCACACCAGCGCCGCCTCCCAGAGACAAAGGCTCATCCGTCAGGATGGCACCCTCGGCCTTGGCGAAGAACTCGCTGCCCTGCTCTTCCACGCGGTCGCCATTCGTGTATACGTGCAGACCGCCGCGCTCGGCGCTGCCATCGTGCGTAAGAACGATATGTGTCCACTCGCCAGTTGGCATCCGTTTGGTGTTGATGGGACCGACGCTGGCACTGGTCGCGCCCCGGCCCGGCACCCGGTTGCCGGTCAATCGGAAGTTCAACTGCCGTGAACCGATCGTGACCGTCCAGCCTCGCCCGCCGTCCTGCTGGTCGTACTGTCCCGCGACGAGGAAGTTGCCCTCGTCCTCCGGCTGGTAGATCCACATGGCGATCGAGAACGGGGTATCGCTGTCAAGAGCGAGGGAGGGCAACTCGGCCCAGGACTCGGCGTCGAACATCAGCGACGGATGTCCGTTGGGCCCGTCCTCTATCGTCGCGCCCGGCTGCACCGCAATGGGGGTACGCTCGCCATCGAACCAGACCGCGGGCCGCTCGGCGTCATCAAGCGCCAGGGTCAAGAGCTCGGACGCCGCGTCGAGCGGGCTGGCGATCTCGCGATGCTCGCCGCGTGTCAGCCACTCCACGAACATCGGCTCGATCGCGGCAGCCCGGGACGCGAGTCGGGCGTCGACCTCCTCCGCCTCGCGCCGGAGTCGATACCAAAGATCGCGATCCCCCTCGCGCGGGACGACCAGGATCGGCGGGGGATCCGACACGTTGCCGTCCATGACGTATTGGGTGGTGTTCCGGAAGAACGCCGTCATGGCGTAGAACTCGCTCTGCTTGATCGGGTCGAACTTGTGGTCGTGGCAGGTCGCGCATCCAACCGTCAGACCCAGGAACACGTTGCCGATGGTTTCAGCCCGGTCCTTGGCATAGAGCGCCTCATACTCTTCCGGAACCACTCCGCCTTCGTTAGTCGTGATGTTGTTGCGCTGGAACCCGGTGGCGATCAACTGGTCGAGCGTCGGCTCCGGCAGGAGATCGCCCGCAATCTGTTCGACGGTGAATTCGTCAAACGGCTTGTTGCCGTTGAATGCACTGAGCGCCCAGTCACGATACGCGTACATCTCGCGGTAGTTGTCGATGTGAATCCCATGGGTGTCACCGTATCGGGCGGCGTCGAGCCAGTAGCGGGTACGGTGCTCTCCCCAATGCGGGGACTCGAGCAGGCGGTCGACTAGTGTCTCGTATGCCTGATCCGAACTGTCGGCGAGATAGGTCGCAAGCGTGCCGGGATCAGGTGGGAGTCCGGTCAAATCCAGCGCTACTCGCCGGGCCAGTGTACGCTTGTCAGCTTCATCGGCAGGAGACAGCCCCACGGCATCGAGTCGCGCCAGGATGAACCGGTCGAGCGGTTGGCGGACCCACGCTTCGTTCGTTACCGGTGGCGGAGCATGTTCTGCTATCGCTTTGAACGACCAGTGCTGATCCCAGGATGCCCCTTCTTCAACCCAGCGCTGCAGCACCTGGATGTCACCGTCGGACAGGGTCTTTGTGGATAGCGCCGGCGGCGGCATCCTGCGCTGTGCGTCGGCGTGAGTAATGCGCTGATACAGCAGGCTCCCGTCCAGGTCCGCCGGCGCCACGGCGGCGCCGCGCGGCCCCATCCGGAAGGCACCCTCCTGTGTGTCGAGCCGAAGACCGGCTCGCCGCGACCCTGCGTCCGGGCCGTGGCATTGGAAACAGTTGTCGGCGAGAATCGGGCGCACATCGCGCTGAAAATCGACGTCGCCGGATGACGCCGGCGACTGAGCGGACACTCCCCTCAACCCCGACGACATCACAGCGGCGGCAATACCCGTTACCGACAGCATGAGACCAACGCTGCGGCGGGATCGAGACATCAGGCCTTGGCCTTTTTCTTCCGCTCGGCCCACGACTTCTTCATGCGCTCGGAGATCGCGCGTCGCTGGGCCGCGGTCATCTTGCGACGGCCACCCTTCCGCGGTGCCTCGTCCACTGGAGCGGACTCGACCGGCGCACCGGCGGTCAGCACGGCCAGAGCCGCGTCTATCCTCTCGAGGCCAGCGGCCAGTTCAGCGCGTTCGCTCTTCAGCTTCTCAACGATGGAATCCATGGTCATGATCGTGGACCTCTAGGGTTGAAGTGATACAAAGTGACACCGTCGCACCATCGCGCACACTGGTGAAGCCGCTGCCGTGGAGTACGTCCACAACCTCTTCCCGGTTGTAGGGCGCACCTACACCACCTACGCGGCCTAGCTTACCGTTGCCACGTTATCGAGTCAATCCGTACAGAGGTCACAAGTCCTTGCCTCAATCGACCGGTCTTCGAGGCCTATCAGCCCGTGGTAAAAGCCCCGCTGCATTCGATTCCCGCAGAATTCTGCGCTTCCCCGCGGAATTCTGCTGTTTCACGCTGCATCCCGTCTGGCGGCGTTGCTCCTCGGACACAAATGCCCCAATTTGCTCCCTCGTCGCGCCTTGCACTGGCCGGGCGCGGCATTGTTACGACCAGATCTCGGTGCGACGCGGAGTTTTGCCACGGGCTGCCATAGAAGCCGACATCTGCGTATCCGAGGTCGTCGGCGACGATCAGAACGATGTTGGGCGGCCGGGTGTCCGGCGGCGTCACCGCGTCCAGCCCCGGATCAGGCGCTCCCGCTCCCCCACACCCCGCAACCAGGCGCAGCGCCGGCAACACGGTGGCATGCGCGCGACGGATCATCAGTTGCCGCCGGCCTCATAGACGTGATCGAACAGGTCGAGCTTCGTTTCGCGCACCTTACTGGTCGCGGCGGTGCCGGCGGTCGCGAACTCGATCGCCGACTCGGACGCGCGGTCGTACCGCGGCCACTCAGGCAGCCCGTCACCGTTCGGGTTTCCGGTTTTCGCGAAGTTGACCCAGTACTGCGACATTTGACCCGCCAGTTCGCGATCGCGGTCGCTCCACTCGATGCCTACGAGTCCTACGTTGCCGAATGCATAGGCCAGATCGCCCGAGTGATAGGCGCCGGCCCCGCGACGACCGGCTGGATACTCGAGATCTGGTCGATCCGGCAGGTAGAGTCTGAACACCGGTGGCGCGTGGCTGAAGAAGTAGAGGTAGACATCGTTCGTGTCACCCATCGCACGGGCCCAGGCACGCATCTGCCACGTGAAGCTGCGGTCAGCCGCGATCGCCTGACCGGCGGTCCGGGTCGACGCCGCCACCTCGTCGGCGTAGACTGCCAGCACGGCGTCGGCCTGCTCGCCGTACTGGTTCCGGATGCCGGCCACGAACTCGTCCCGCGACGGCTCCGGCATGCCGGCATATAGCGTCGTACCCTCGTCCGACAGCGACCCCAGCATGACCGGCACGTCATTCTGTTCACCGGCCGCAAAGATCTCGCTGGGCAAGGTGGGCAGGACCCACCCGTCAACGATTACGCCGGTCCCACCGCCCCCTGCGCGCTGCGCCTCCATGACCGCTTCCGGCGTGGCGGCGCGGAGCGTTGCCGCGGCCTCGGGGCCACCGCCCTCGGCGTCCAGTTCCGCCGCGATGGCCAGGCCGATCTCGTGACCGGACACCGCGGTGGCGGCGCCGCCGGTTTTCGTGAGATGCGCGCGGGGAGCACCGAAACACCCGCCCGAGTGCCCGATCGCCTTGTGAAACAGTCCCCGGGCCAACGGCGATGCCTGGAGCGCGCACACGGACCAGGACCCTGCCGATTGTCCGAAGATGGTCACGTTGGACGGGTCTCCACCGAACGCCGCGACGTTGTCGCGCACCCATTGGAGCGTGGCGACATGGTCGAGAATGCCGTAGTTGCCAGACGCGCCCTGGTGCGACTCGGCCGTCAACGCCGGGTGGGCCAGGAATCCGAGTGGGCCCAGCCGGTAATTTGCGGTGACCAGCAGGACCCCCATCCCCGCCAGGGCGGTGCCATCGAAGATCCTGGCGCTGCCGACCCCCGAAGTGTGGCCTCCGCCGTGAAACCAGACCATCACTGGAAGCCGCCCGCCAGCGTCGCCTGGCGACCAGACGTTCAGCGAGAGGCAGTCCTCGCTGCGGGGCAACTCGCCGCGCGCGTACGGCGAGTTGTCCGGGTTCCGCGCCTGCCAACAGGCCGGACCGAACTCGGTGGCCATCCGGACGCCGTCCCACGGTTCCATCGGCACGGGTGGACGCCAGCGCAGGTCGCCGAGCGGGGGCCGTGCGAATGGGACGCCGCGAAAGACCGAGATCCCGGCGGCCTCGTCGACCCACACGCCTTCGAGTTCGCCGGCGGTCGTCTGCGCGACCGGACCGCGCCCATCGGCCGGCGCATCCGGCACAGGGACGGACGTCTCGCCGCCACAGGCCGCGATGACGATCGTCACGAGTGCGAGCAAGGTGTGTGTCCTGTGCATGTCCGTCTCCTGTACCTGCGTGTCGCAGTCGGGTCGGTTTCCTCTTTTTGCCGCGGCTAACGGGTCTCGGTCACCTCCACCCGAAACCGGCGGAAGCGGCCATACGTGGCGGCGCCCTCGATGCGGGATACCGATTCACGATTGTCATACTGCTCGCGCATCTCGACCGGCACCAGGTGCCCCATCTCGTCGTGCTCTTCGTAGCGGACGCCAATAATCGCCTTCACCGACCAGTCCTCGATTCGCAACTCGGTGCCCAGCACCCGCCCGGTGTCCTGATCGATCCAGAATCGGCCCTGCGCGGGCATGTTCCGCCCGTCACGACCCCGAATCACGGTCCGTGGCCACGTCTCCCGGTACGCCATTACCCAAACTCCCGCGCGATCGTCGGGAGGATCGAGCCCCAACGACGGTGACCAGTCCGTCACCCGCTCAAAGGCGAACCGCAACTTGTGGGAGCTACGGAGGAACAGCAACGCGTAGGTCGGCGTGTTGAAATTCCGTTCCACGCTGCCGATGTTGTAGAGGGCGCTTTCGAACCGGATGCCCTCGATCTGCCGCCGAGCCGACGCCGACGCTTCGAGAAACAGGCGCGCCAGCCGCTCGTCGCGATTCCGCACCGCCCGGCCGTCGACCTCGAAAACGTCCCGAAAACCGTAGTAGCGATTCTCACCTTCAGGCTGGATGAGCAGGAAGTCCGAGCGGAGCACCCGGCGCCGGCGCGCGCGACCCCCCCGCACGCGCTGCTCGTAGCGCTCTTCCGCGACCATCCCCGACAACTGGGCATGCAGCGCGTCGACATAGCGCGTCGCACGGGTCAGGACATCCACCACGGACGGATCCTGGCCCGCCGCGGGCCGCGCCACCAGCGCGGTGAGCGCGATCCACAGGAAGCCGGCGGAGCAGCACGCCGCCAATGCGCGCACCTCGCCCCCTCAACGCTGGCAGACGAAGTTCTCGGCCTGATCGGTACTGCCGGATCCGGTGTAGACGGCCTGCTCGGGATATGGACACAGTGGACGGGTCCGATCGACCGCACCGTCACGGGTACGTGACGCGACGATCTGATCCGGCGCTCTGCCTTCCTCGACCCATGCTTCCATCACCGTGAGCGCGTCAAACGCGTTCGGGCCCTCCCCGCCACCACAGTGCCCCATACCGGGCGCCATGAACAAGCGGAACGAATCGCGCACAGTCTGTTCGTCGCCCACGGTCTCCACGACCCGCTGGTAGTACTGGGTGGCGTTCGCCGGCGAGATCTGCGCGTCACTCCAGCCGTGATAGGCGAACAGCTTGCCGCCCCGGTCGAAGAACGGCCGCAAGTCGGGGTCGATCGCATTCAGCGTATCGGCGTCTATTTCTTCCGCCGCCACGATATCCGCGTCAAAGTCGAAGCGGTCGATGGTCCAGTCCGGATCGCCATGGATCAGATAGCGGTACTGGTCGAGACCGGTGGCGCGCGCCGACCGCGTCCAACCCATTTCGGTCCAGTTGGGTTCGCTGCCGGGCAGCACGCCGGTAATGAGACGCCCAGTCTTCGGATTCGCCGGAGACGCATACATCATCTCGACGGTTCGCAGTTGGGACGCACTCAGACAGTCGGCGCCGTCGCCGGCGCCGCATTGCAGCACGGTCGGGTCGAAGCGGCAGCCTTCCGGATCACCGACCACCCGGTCTTCCACGCCATCGGCCGCGTCGCATGCCGCGAGCACCGCCTCGTGGACGAGCTGGATCTTCTCCCGCGACAGCCGCGCGTCCTCGTGGGTTTCCAGATGCGCGGCGACCAGCAGGGAGCCGGCGGCACGACCCATCCAGTCGTTGCCGGGCGCGCCGGCGATGATGCCGTCGTAGTCCTCCGGGAACCGCTGTGCTTCCTTCATCGCCTGCCGGCCGCCGGCCGAGCAGCCGAACCAGTAGGAGTAGCGCGGCGCGTCGCCGTAGTAGGCGGCGATCGCCTCCTTCGCGGTGACCGTCATCTCGTGCACCGAGCGCCACCCGAAGTCGACGACCTTCTCCGGATGTCCGAAACCAAACTCGGCGCTACCCCCAACGTGTCCCGTGTCCGTCGAGGCGGTGGCGTACCCGCGCGCGAGCCCGGAGGCCATGGAACGCTGGCCGCCGTATCGGAGGCTGCCGGTGAACGCCCCGTTGCCGACTGCCTGCAGCTTCCCGTTCCACCCCTCGGACGGCATCCACACTTCCATCTTGATGTCGGAATCGCTCGACGGCGTCAGCGTCGCCGCCACTCTGCAGAACGCCGGTAGCGTGCCGTATTGCTGCGCCTGCGCTTCCGAGAGCGAACGGCCGGGCGGCAGCGGCGGCACGAAGGCGCCGGCCGCGACCGCCTCGGCGGCGGTGATCGTCACGTTGGACAACGCCAGCGACGCCAGACTGTCGCACGAGACAGCGGCGCCCTCGGCCCCGCCGGCGTTCTGGGCTTCAGGTGTCGGCGCGCTGTAGCAGGCAGCGACCACGGCAAGCGCCGCGGCACCAGCGAACGGAACGGCGGTCGTACGCAACTGTGTCATTGCAAATCACCCTTCTTCAAGCACCCGCGGCCGATGGTCACCCCGTGCGTCGCAGCGGGCGATGGCAGCGGGACACGCTCCGCGAACTGCTACTCCCCGCCCCCGCCGTTCGCCGCGGCTTCCGACTTCTCGAGGGCTCGCGCCCCCGCCATGATGCCTTCCATGCCGATGTTGCCCTCGTGGCAGGCGTACTCGAACACCGGATCGGACGACTGCCGCAACGGAATCATCGCACTCCACGGTGCGGTCCAGGTGGTCGGGTCGCTGACCGTCACCTCGTACTGCAGCGTGTCTTCGCTGACCCGCGTAAACCGCTCCACCAGACGCAACCCGTCGCTCGCGCCCATGAAGTAGCTGGCGGGCGAGTAGTTGGTGGTCTCGATGACGAGGGAATCTCCCTCCCAGCGTCCCCGTGAATCGCCGTGCAACTGACGGATCTTGTCGTCGACGTGCAACCCCGCGTCCAGCGGGATCACCCGTGAGCCGCCCATTTCCATGTACACCACGACGTGCCCGGCAGATTGAAAGATGTGGGTATAGCTGTTGTAGCCGGCCCCCAGACGCGGCACGCCCCAGCTTATGCACCGTTCGCCGAGGCTGCGGTCCTCCGGTCCCCAGGCATGCCGCCCGCGCGCCTCCGCACGGTCGGCCAGCACCGCGTCGGCGGCGGCGGTACGGGCCGGAAGTCGGCCGTTCGGCGGATCGACGACCAGCGACGTGCGGTTGTCCCAGTCACGCTCCACCATCCAGAAATGGTTGTAGTTGCCGGTTGCAGTGTCGCGCGAGGAGAAGGTGTCGGCCTCCGCCAGCGCCGCGGCGAAGACACTGTCGCCAAATGCCGCGTCGCCCGACTCGCTGCTGAAGAGTTCACTCGCACGCGCTTGCAGCGCCGCCAACTCTTCCGGCGTGAGCGTCGCCCGATCGCCAAGCACCTCGGGGCGCTGCAGCGGAGTCACGTTGTTGTTCGCCCAGACTCCTTGCAGGTCAGGGTGTCCGTCGACGGTGCGGGGCGGAGCCCAACCGGACTGCCCGGCCGCCGGCCCCACGGCGGCGGCGCCGAACGCCGCCACAGCCGCGCATACGAAAACAGCGGTTCGAATGGTCACCAGACCCTCCTCAGGAAACGTGTGCGACGTGGAATGAAGAATACCATCGTGCACAGGTTGAGTTCGAAAGATATTCCGGCCTGCCCGCGGGTCCCGCCCGCACCGCCGCACGGCAGGCACGCCAGCCTTCATGGACGAGCCTCGAACCGGCCTCCCGAACGAGCAGACACGGGCTGTTATCATACCGGCCATGAAGGAAGCCGTGGCGGCGTGGCTCACCGAGAGTCAGGCTCGGGAACTGGCAGTCTATCTGCTTGGCAACGTACCTGGGCTGCCGCCAATCGCACAGTCGCTCCACATTCTGGGGATCGCCGTCGTGATGAGTTCGATCGTCATGGTGAATCTCCGGTTCCTGGGTCTCGCCGCGCCCAGTCAGAACGTCAGCGAAATGATCAACCGTCTGATGCCCTGGACATGGTGCGCGCTGGCGGTCAACGCGGTGACCGGCCTGCTGTTCGTGGTGGCGCGACCGAACCGCTATTTCTACAACCCGGTGGTCACTTGGAAGTTCTCCTGTCTCGTGCCTGCGGTGCTGCTGGCGGTCGTCATCTATCGCATGAGCAAACGCGAGCCCGGATACTGGGAACGGTCTGCCGGCCGGTTGCTCTCGGCGCGGGTGATGGCTGCGGTCTCGCTCGTGCTGTGGGTGGGGGTCGTACTGGCCGGACGCTGGATCGCCTATTCGGACTATCTGTATTTCCTCTATGAGTGAAGACGCCTCAGTCCCGTTCACAGCGTTCTGGTCCTGGCTCGAAACGCTGCCGCTGGCCGAGCACATCGGCTTCACCTGGTGGTTTCCGTTCCTTGAATCGCTCCACGTGCTGGGTGTCGGTCTGGTCGTGGGATCGATCCTGATGGTCGATCTGCGTCTGCTGGGTTTGACCGCGCTCAGTGTGCCCGCCAGCCGGATGACGCGAGAGCTCATCCGCTGGACCTGGGGCGCATTCGTCCTCGCCGTGTTCACCGGCTTCGGTATGTTCATGACGCGCGCCGGCACCTACATCGCCAACCCGGCCTTTCAGATCAAGCTCCTGTTCCTTCTGCTTGCAGGCGTGAACATGGTCTGGTTCCAGTTCCGCACCCTGCGCGGCGTCGCCGGTTGGGATACGGCAGCCAAGCCCCCACGCGCCGCCCGCATCGCCGGCATCGCATCGCTGGCGCTCTGGATTGGGGTGATCTTCGCCGGCCGCTGGGTGGGACACATCATCTAGAAACACCGCGTTGCACGGAGAACGGCGGTGGACCCGGCTGGCAAGGTGCGACGAGGGAGCACACCGGGTCATGAGTACCCTGGCATTCAGATGCCCAGCGGCGACGCTTGCGGGATGCAGCGTGAAACCGCAGAATTCCGCGGGGAAGCGCAGAATTCAGCGTGGATCGAACGCAGCGGGGCTTGTTTAGAACGCTAGCCGTCTTCCGTGGTCGTAGCCGGGCACCCTGGGAGAGGAAAGAACGGGTGGCCCGCCTCATCCGGGGTCGGGGAAGCGGTCACACCGCGGCGTGGCCGTGCCGCCGGAGCATGATGGGCGCGCCGTCGACCATGCGAACCTCGGCCGTGGCCCGCGGTGTGGGTAGATTCCAAAGATCCATGCCTGTTCACTGATCTGACGGCGACCTGGACCATTTACGACGTCATCGAAACCTGTGCGGCGGAGCGTACCAGCATCAGCATCGCGGCGGGCGGCGACGCGCGGGCGCGGCGGTTGCGACAGTTGCCGTCAGGACCTCGAACCGGCTTTCGCTTCTGACGCCGCAGCCTTCGTGCGGATAGGTATGCACGGTCTCAACGGACAGTATGGCGTCATCCGCACGCCAGCCGATACGGGTCATCGGTTCTGCCGTCCTGTGTGGCGCACCGTAGTGGAAGGCGAGCTGATCGGCGCACGAGAAGGGGCCGCGCAGCCGATCGGTCCCGTCGAGCTGGAACAGCGACAGACGGCAGTCATACCTCAGCGTGTCAATCGTCCGAGCGACCGACCACTCCGTACTGGCGTTCCGCTGCTCCAGCACGCGTGCATCGAGATCGCCGGCGGCACAGGTCAGCAGTTCGGTCAACGCCGCATCTCCGAGCTCGACAAGCACCGCGTGACTCGTGCCCAACACGCAGAACGTCACTACGCGGTCTTGCCACGGAATGCGGCGCGAGCCGTATACCCGCAAGTGATCCAGACGCGCGCGCCCGTCAAGCAGAAAGTAGCGCAGCGTTGCCGCGCTGTGGATCACCGCCGCCGGTACCGCGCCCGTCACGATTGAAGGACCACCGAACCACCTGACTGGAGTGAACGCACCGTGAGACCGACACCAGACGAGCCATCGCCGCCGTGCGACCGGTTGACCCTGGTCCGCTCGACGCGCAAGATCATAACCTGATGGACGACCCGCGCACAGCGCCGACGGACCACACCAGCGCCAAGACCCACGCCCTCCTGATCGCCGTCTTCACCATCGCCACGTGCGGGCTCATCTACGAGCTGCTGGCCGGCACCATCGCCAGCTACCTCCTGGGCGACAGCGTGACGCAGTTTTCGACGATTATCGGCGTCTATCTGTTCGCCATGGGGGCCGGATCGTTCCTGTCGCGCTACTTCCGGCGCGATCTGGTCGCGCGTTTCATCGAGATCGAGATCCTGGTGGGCGTGATCGGCGGCATCTCCTCGCCCGTACTGTTCTTCGCGTTCGGCGAGTTCGAGTCCTTCCGGGCGGTGCTCTACGGCTGGGTGATGGCAACCGGTGTGCTGGTCGGTCTGGAGATCCCGTTTCTGATCCGCATCCTGGAAGATCAGTTCCCACTGCATGATCTGGTGTCGAAAGTACTGTCGCTCGACTACCTCGGCGCGCTCGCGGCGTCACTGCTCTTTCCGTTCTGGCTCCTGCCGCGGGTCGGGTTGATGCGGTCGTCGTTCGTGTTCGGTGTGTTCAACGTACTGGTCGCGGTCTGGACCTGCCACCTCTTCCGCCGTCAGCACCGGCGGCCGTGGCTCACGGTTCAGGCCTACGCCGCGCTCGTCCTGCTGCTTGCTGGCGCCGTGTTCTCGGACGCGCTGATGGAACAGTCCGAGCGGCGACTGTACGCCGACCCGGTCATCCTGTCCCGCTCGTCCCCCTATCAGCGCATCGTCCTGACTCGGGCGAACCGCGACGTGCGTCTGTTCCTCAATGGCGACCTGCAGTTCTCATCGCTCGACGAGTACCGCTACCACGAGGCGCTCGTTCATCCGGGTCTGGCCGCGGTGGCGATGCCCCGCCGGGCCCTGGTGCTGGGCGGCGGTGACGGGATGGCGGTTCGCGAGATCCTCAGGGACGACCGTGTCGAGCGCATCACCCTGGTGGACCTCGACCCGTTGATGACAGAGATCTTCGGCGCGCATGACGTGTTTGCCGCGCTCAACGACCACGCGCTGCGCTCGCCGCGGGTCGAGGTGATCAACGCCGATGCGTTCGTCTGGCTCGAAGAGGACGCCGGCGGCTATGACTTCATCGTCGTCGACTTCCCCGACCCGTCGAACTACTCGCTCGGCAAGCTGTACACCACCACTTTCTATCGCCGGCTCGCGGCGCACTTGAACCGCGGCGCCATCGCGGCAATCCAGAGCACCTCGCCGTTGGTGTCACGGGAGGCGTTCTGGTGCATCGTAGAGACCGTGCGCGCGGCCGGCCTGCACGCCACGCCCTACCATGCGGCGATCCCGTCGTTTGGCGAATGGGGCTTCGTGGTGGCGTCCCGTGACCCGTTTCAGATTCCAGACCGTTTCCCCGCCGCGCTGCGATTCCTGACGCCGGCCATCGTCCGCTCGCTTTTCGAGTTTCCGCCCGACATGGACGTGGTGCCGGTCGAGGTGAATCAGCTCAACAACCAGATCCTGGTGCAGTACCACACGGACGGATGGGACCACTACACGCGTTAACAGCCCGTGGTGAAACCCCGCGTTGCACCGAGATTGGCGCTGCGCCCGCGTGGCAAGGCGCGACGAGGGAGCAAATTGGGGGCATTTGTGACTGAGGAGCAACGCCGCCACGCGGGATGCAGCGTGAAACCGCAGAATTCCGCGGGGAAGCGCAGAATTCAGCGGGGATCGAATGAGTGGGGCTTTCACCACGGGCTGTTAACGCGCGGTCTGACCCGTCGGGACCTCCTGCGGGTCGGTCCCGCCGCGGCGGGGGCGGTGGCGTTCGGCTGTCTGCCTCGCACGGCGCCGCCGGCCGGTGGGGCACACGACACCGGCCGCATCAGCGGCGCGATCGTCGGCGCCTCGCACCAGACCGGCCACCGCCTGCGGGGCGGCGCCTTCCCCGAACCGCGACAGACCCGCGAGATGCCGGTGGTCATCGTGGGCGCCGGCATTGCCGGTCTGTCGGCGGGCTGGAAGCTTGCCAAGAGCGGCTTTCACGACTTTACGCTGCTGGAGCTGGAACCGGAGGCGGGGGGCAATGCGCGGTGGGGACAGAATCAGGTCTCCGCCTACCCATGGGGAGCCCACTATCTGCCGGTGCCCGGTGCCGCGGCGACCGCGGTTCGCGAGCTGTTGGACGAAATGGGTCTGGTGCAGGCCTACGCACCGGACGGCGAACCGATCTATGACCCGCGGCATCTCTGCCACGCCCCGCAGGAACGGCTGTTCATCGATGGCGGCTGGCGTGAGGAGATTTCGGCGCAGAACCTGCTGGACCCGGACGGAACCGGCAACGTCCCGGAACTCAACGCATTCGAGGCCGAGATCCGGCGATATCGCACCTATCGCGACGCGCGCGGCCGCCCGGCGTTCGCCCTGCCGCGTGCCGCGAGCACCAGCGATGCGGAGATCGTCGCACTCGACCAGCTTTCGATGCGCGAGTACTTCGACCGGGCCGGATGGTCCTCGGCGCGGTTGCGCTGGTATGTCGACTACTGTTGCCGCGATGACTACGGCTGCACGCTCGAGACCACCTCGGCCTGGGCCGGCTGGCACTACTTCTGTTCGCGCCCCGAAAACGGCCAGTACCTGACGTGGCCAGAGGGGAACGGCCGCATCGTTCGCCATTTCATGGAGCGCCTGGCGCCGCATGTCAGCACCGGCATGCTGGTCCACCGCCTGCGTCGCACCGCCGGCGCGGGACGCGATACGTCGCCGGATGGCGGCGTCGATGTAGACGTGGTCGACACCGGCAACGACACCGCGCTGCGGTATCGGGCGCGTCACGTCATCTACGCTCTGCCCCGTTTCACCGCGCGGCACATTATCGCGGACTACCCGCTCCCCGACGAAGGGTCTGCCGCGTTCACCTACTGTCCATGGATGGTGGCGAATCTCACCGTCGACCGCCTGCCCGCGGGCGCCGCCTGGGACAACGTGCTCTACGACAGTCCGTCACTGGGCTACGTGGTCGCGACCCACCAGAATCTGCAGATCGCACCGGGACCGAGCGTGCTGACCTATTACCTGCCGCTGACCCCTCCGAACCCGGAGGTCGCGCGCGCCTGGATGATCGAGCGAAGCTGGAGCGACTGGGTCTCGCTGATCTTCGCCGACCTCACGCAGGCCCATCCCGACATCGAGTCCTTCGTGTCGCACATCGACGTCATGCTCTGGGGACACGCGATGATCCGGCCCGTGCCAGGCTTTCTGTGGGGTGACGCCCGCCGCCTGGCCGCCGAGCGCCACGGCGCCATCCGCTTCGCCCACTCCGACATGAGCGGCCTCTCGCTCTTCGAGGAGGCCCAGTATCACGGCGTGCGGGCGGCCGAGGCGGTCATGCGGGACCTGGACCACCCACACCGCAGTTCGCTGCCGCCCGAGACAAGCGCGTAACTGCCACTTCCGGCCTATGCCGCCGCGATCCCCATCTTCTTCTTCAGCGCGGCCAGAGACTCGGCTCCGGCGCTACTCGAGGGAGCAGCCAGCGCCTTGTCGATGTCTTCGTCGATGTTGCCACCGACATCGGCGAGCTGGTCGTAGGCCTCGGCGAGCGACTCCTCCTCCACGACCTTCTGCTTCATCTTCTCCAGCATCGCCACGGTGCCGCCCGCGTCGGCGCCCGCCAACTGCTGGTTGATCTTGCGCATTGACGACGCGGTGCGCGCCCGGGCCTTCAGGGTGACCGCTTCGTTCTCGTATTTGCCGATCTGCCGCTTGAGATCCTCGACCTTGGCCTGCAACTGGTCGGCCATCTGCTGCTGCGACTTGTGATCGGCAGTCAGGCTGGCGGCCTGCTGCAGCGATTCGTCCTTCTTCTCCAGCGCCGAGGTAGCGAGCCGCTCGGCATCGCCCGCATCCATCTCGCCCCCCTCCATCCGTTTGAGCAGCATCATCGCCTTGCGCTCGTAGTCGGCCGCCCGCTTCTTGTGGTCTTCTCCCTCCTTCTTCAGACGGATGGCCAACGACTTCACCTGGGCGAGACTGACCATCGCCGCCTGGAGATTCTGCTTGAGATCGCGGATGCCCTGTTCGGTCATCTTGATCGGATCTTCCAGACCGTCCAGCGCGGCGTGGGCGTTCGATTCGGCGACCTTGAACATCCTGCGAAAGATACTGGCCATGACTGTGTCTCCTTCCAACGACGAGGTCTATTTCTTCAGGTAGGTAAGCAGTTCGGCGCCGTACTCCGCCAGCGCCAGAGACAGGGACCGGATCGAGCCCTCGAGCTCGTTGAGATCAAGATGGGCAATCTGGAGGGTGTCGCGAAAGAAAATGCGCCCGGCCGTCTCGTCGAGCACAAACGCGCCGTGCACGAGGGTGTTGTTCATCTGCAGGAGCCGGATGAAGAGATCGCCAGGTTCCGCCGGCACTTCGGCTATCAATTGTTCAAGCACCACGATGGGCGGCTCGCAATCGATGACCAGTTGCTTGATACCGCTGTCTTCGTCGTCCACGACGACCAGTTCCTCGGGCTCGTTCTCCGCGACAATCGTAAGATCGAGGTCGAGCAGGTAGCCCTTGACTCGATCGAGATGCTCAGACATCCAATTACGCCTCCTTGCGTTTCCGTCCCCTGCGCGACACCGCGCTGACCCGCGACGGATCCTACTGTTGGTTTACGATCCGGGCAGCGAACCTGTTCGTGACGGCCGCCATGTTCGTCTTCGTCAATGGACTCTTTCGTTAGTTTACGACGCAGGCGGCCGACCTGTTCGTCACATTCACCATCTTTGTCGTGGGCACGGTCTCACCCCGGGCTGCCAGGAGCCTGCGCCGCAGAAAGATTACGGCTGCAAATCCGCTCTCACTCATGGCTTTCACCACGCCTTTTCGTCACATAGTGCCGCTATGCTCCTCAAATGCGTGAAGAAATCCATGGCGATATCGAATTTTCGCTTTCGCAATCTTCTACGGCGCAGACTCCTAGCCCGGATTATTCGTGAAGGGTCCGATTTCGGTATAGACACAAAAGCCTCCGCGTGGTATAAGTGCTTTATACACAGGCATTTACCCACCACGGAGGCCCTTGCGTGACACCTCAGAAGATACCACAGACTGTCCTCTTTCCGGATCTCTTCGACAAGCCCCTCGTTGCCACGTTCGACCGCCGGCACGCGAGTTCCGATGGCGGCGCCGTCCTGCTCAAGGCGGCGGAGCGCGTGTATGGGTTGGTGGCGGGTTTCGCCCGGTGTCTGGTGGACCGGCGGGAGCTCGGAAAGATCCGGCACACGCTGACGGAGTTGCTCGGCCAGCGGATCTTCGGCATTGCCTGCGGCCATCCCGATGGCAACGACGCCGACCACCTCGCCGACGACCCCATCCACAAGCTGCTGCTCGGGCGGGACCCGGTCGCTGGCGAGGCGTTGGCCTCGCAGCCGACGATCTCGCGGTTCGAGAACGGCGTTGGCCCCTCCGCCCTCTATGAGCTGGCGCGCGAGCTGGCGATGCGGGTCATCGAGCGGCATCAGCGCCGGCTGGACGGGCGGGCGCGGCGGATCACGATCGACCTGGATCCGACCGACGACGCGACGCACGGCGCCCAGCAGCTCACCTTCTTCAACGGGCATTACGATAGCTGGTGCTACTTGCCGTTGCTGGCGTTTCTGACCTTCGACCAGGAACGCGAACAGTATCTGTGCGCGGCGGTGCTGCGGCCCGGCAATGTGCCGGCCACCTGCGGGACCGTGGGCGTGTTGTGTCGGCTGCTGCCCCTGCTGCGGCAGGCCTTTCCCCGGGCGCGGTTTCTCGTGCGGCTCGACGGGGGCTTTGCGACGCCGGAGATCTTCGACTTCCTGGATGCCGAGCCGCGGCTCGACTACGTGGTGGCGATGGCCAAGAACGCCGTGTTGCGGCGCCACGCCGAGCCCGCCCTGATCGTGGCGCAGGCCCAGAGCGCGGCCAGCGGCCAGACCGCGCACGTGTATACCGACACTCAGTACCAGGCCGGTACGTGGGGCCACGCGCGCCGCGTCGTGATCAAGGCCGAGGTCGTCCGGCACGGCGACCGCGAGCCGCGCGACAACCCGCGCTTCGTCGTGACGAATCTGCGGCAGACGCCGCGCTTCATCTATGAGAAGGTCTACTGCGCCCGCGGCGACATCGAGAATCGGATCAAGGAACTGCTCGATGGGCTACAGATCGACCGCACGAGCTGCTGTCGCTTCTGGGCCAATCAACTGCGCGTGCTCCTCACCGCCGCCGCCTACGTGCTGATGCAAGAACTCCGGCTGCGCGCGGCGCGCACCGCCTGTGCCCGCGCCCAAGTGACGTGGCTGCGCGACCGGCTCCTCAAATTGGGGGCGCACGTCGTCGGCTCGGTCCGCCGCGTGGTCCTGCACCTGCCCACCGCCACGCCGGACCTCCACGCCTGGCGGCACATCGCGCTCGCACTCGGCGCCCGCCCCGGATAGGCTTCGGCCGGCGCCAGCCCGCCGCGCGTCCATCCATCCCCAGGGGCGGCCCCGCGCCCGCCCGCGGCGGAGCTGTCCCCGGGCCGCTCCTCACCCAGCCCTCCGCACCGACGACGCGTTTCTCCCCGCCGGCACCCGACCGCAGCGACATCCGATGCGCCATGTGCGCGACGATCACGCCGTCCGCGGTGCCGACTCGCGGCCTTCATGAATAATCCGGGCTAGGCGCCCGCCGAGACGACCACCAGCCGATCATGGCTATCTACGACGAGGGCGGCGTCCGGATTCGTCACCACATCTCCGCTCCCGTGCGGCAGAATCGCCAAGGCGATCATGCCCTGCTCACGCTTCAGGCCGGAGAAGAGCTCGAAAAAGGTGCACCCGTCAAACTCGGCGGGGACCGGAACCGTGATGAGGTCGTGGCCAACCTGCGCGCTCAGGAGTTCACGCAGCACGGTGGAGATACCGTGGTCCAGGGTCGCTGTCGAGATCACGCGGCTGCTGAACTCGGCCCCCACGATGATCTCATCGGCCCCGGCGCGCTCGCAGTGGCTGACGTTCTCCTCCGTGGCCAGCTCGACGATCGAGTAGACGCTGGGGTTGAGACTCTCGACCGTCAGCACCGACAGCACTGCCTTGGCGTCCCGCGCGCCGAATTCCAGGGACCGGTCGCCGACCATGACCACGGTGGCCGCCTTCTCGATGCCGGCCCGTTTCAACGTCTCCTCGGACAAGCCGCCACGCACGAAAAAGAGATATTCGTCCGCGACCGGCTTTGCGTCGATGTCGGCCAGCAGCACGATCGGGGCGCTGGCCGCGCGCCGGTCGGCCCTGAGATCCTTGAGCACTTCCTTCGTCCGGTCGTTCCATTCGCACAGGATGATGTGCCTCTCGAGGTCGTACGAGCCCATGCCTCGCTCCTTCCGCAGCCGCTTCTCGACGAAGACACCGGCGATGGTTGCCGTGAACATCCCGAGCACACCGATTCCGAAGAACATGAGCACGACACCGATAAGCCGGCCACCGAGCGACGTCGGAGAAATATCTCCGAACCCGACGGTGGTCAGAGTGACGATGGCCCACCAAAGGGCGTCGGGGAACGGCCGGTCTTCCTCGAAATAGGTGAGGCCGGCAGCCCCGACCAGAACCAGTGCGACGATAACCCCCATCAGGCGCAACAGGTTCTCACGGTGCAGGAACGCCAGCAGCGCCAGCACAGGATGCGCCACCCTGGTTCTGAAGACATTCATGCTCAATACAGACCCCAGTCGCCGTCACGATAGTAGTAGAAGACAGCGAAGTTTGTCTCGTCGCTCACCTCGACGATGTCGTCGAAACCCTTTCCGAAGTGCAGCATGCTCACCATCGCGTCACGGTTGAGAAAGCGCGTGCCCAGCGTCTCGAAACTCAACGCCGCGAGGCGCCGGTCGAGCCAGTCACCCGCCGGCGCGGCGTCCCCGCCGCCGCGCATGCCCAGCACCCAGCCCCACTCGCCCATCGTCGGCACGTGATTGTGGTATCGCGCCGTGGCGAACCCGGCCGCCGCCATCGTCGCGCCAACGGAGAGGAACGCGCGACGGGTGAAGAACGGGCTCGTCGCCTGGGTCGCGAGGACACCCCCCGGCGAGAGATGTCGGCGCGCGAGGCGATAGAACTCGAGGCCGTAGAGCCGGGCCAGGTCGATGGTCCGCGGGTCGGGGAGATCGACCAGGATGACATCCCAGAAACGGTTGTCGGCATCGCGCAGGTAGGTGTACGCATCGCGGTGCACGACCGAGACACGCGGGTCGTCGAAGGCGCGCCGGTTCAACCCGACAAGCACGTCGTGCGAGCGCGCCAGCGTGGTCATGGCCGGGTCGATGTCAACCAGGGTGACGTCGACGACGTCAGGGTGCCGCAGCACCTCGCGCAGCGCCAGTCCGTCGCCCCCGCCGAGCACCAGGATGTGACGCCGGGCGGCGCTCGCGAGCATCGCCGGGTGCACGAGCGGCTCGTGATACCGCTCTTCGTCGTAGGAGCTGAACTGCGTGTGACCATCGAGATACAGCCAGTGGTGGTCCCTGAACTGGGTCATCACGATGCGCTGGTAGCGAGTCTGGTCCTGATAGATCACCTGGTCGCGATACTTGCGTTGCTCGCCGAACAGCACGATCGGCTCGGCCAGCCAGGCCAGCGCGGTCAGGAACAGCGCCACCCCGACGAACGACGCGCTCAGGACGCGACGCCACGCGAACGCCTGGCGATGACGCGCGAACAGCGCCCCGGCCACGACGAGGTTGACGGCGCCCAGCGCGATCGGCGTGTAGTTCAGCCCCAACAACGGCAACCCCACGAACGCAAACAGTACGCCGCCCAGCAAGGCCCCGTAGTAGTCGTATTCGAGCACCGAGCTGATATTGACCCGAAGCTCGTCGAACACCTGGTTGAGCCGGGTCGCGAGCGGGATCTCGATGCCGATCAGCAGACCGATGGTGAAGGAGATGCCGTAGATGATTGGTGCCAGGCTCGTCGTCCAGCCGGATAGAAAATAGGCCAGCGTGGCGCTCGTGGCGCAGACGACGGACAACAGCAGTTCCACGGTGACGAACGCATCGAGGACCGACCCGCGCACGACCCGGCTGAGCCGGCTCCCGACACCCATCGCGAAGAGCATCAGCGACACGGTGAGGGTCCACTGCAGCACCGCGTTCCCGAGGAGGTAGCTGGCCAGCGTCGCCATGACGTATTCGGCGACGATGCCAGCCAGACCGGTCGCGAAAATACAGGCCTTGAGCGCCAGGGCCTGGGACGGATCCAGGCGGCCCTGACGAGCGGTGGTGGGTGTCGTCATGCGTCGCGTGGCGGCTGGACCTCTGCCCCCATACCCTCATCCGGACGGCATGAGGCCCAGGAACCTGCGCCGTTACAACGTCAAGCCGATCAGCATCGACGCCGCGAGATAGGTGACCGCCTCGATGACCCCGGCGCCCAGGTTGGGCCGATCCTTGACCAGTTCGCTGCTCAAGTTCGCCCCCGGCAACAGCACCTTGTCGGCCACCAGCCTGACCAACGGCAGGAGGATCAACCCGACGATGGTGTAATACCCGAACCCGGTCAGACTCTCTGTCCACGAGACGAAATCGCCGTCGCCGGCCAGTCGGATGATGTTGCCGAAACCGACCAGGACCCCGGCGAACGCCACTCCGACCGCGACGTTGTCCTGCTCGATCTGATCGTGGAGATCATATGACGTGATTCGGTCGTACAGCAGCCCGGCGATGACCAGCGCCGCCAGCCCCAGGACCCAGAACACCAGGCCGGGGAGCAACCCGCCTTCGCCCGACATCGCCCCGGCCGTGATCAGGCCGACCGCGATGTAGTTGCCCCCTTCGACCGCCCCCATGCCGGCATTGCGATCCTCGACGATCTCCCGCTCGTTGTCGAACTTCGAGAAGACGATCGTGTCGTTTACCCAGGCCGAGAGATTGAGCAGCACGATCCCCAACAGCCCGAAAATCACGAGACCGATGACGTCGTCAACCACACTGAAGGAGGCCGGCCCGGACACCACGCCCCCCAGGACGATCGCCAGGCCGAGATAGTAGCCGGCGACGGCGAGGGCCACCGCCAGGTTGTCCTTCTCGACAAGCTCGGTCCGGAGCACGAAGCTACGGTGAATCGTGTCGTAGACCCACTTGCCAATAACGAGCAGGACAAGCACGACCGCCAGATAGATGAAGCCCGTCAGGATCTGGTCCACCGACATGATTCGCTCCTTCGGGCGGGCGGCCAGGCTACTTGCCGCCGAACCGCGAGCCCCCCGCCATCCGACTGTTCACGCGTTGACCGAACGACCGGCTCTGCGCCGACTGTCGAGCTTGCTGCCGGCGGAAGAAGTCGGGGTTGGTCTGTCTCGTCACCGACCCGTTCGTGCCATACGCACCGCCGGGACCGTAGTAGGTTCGACCACCGGAGCGCGCGTCCCGATACCCGTTCCAGTCGTTCCGGTAGATGGGGCGGCTGAAGCCCCCGATCATGTGACTCAGGAGCGCGTATTGGCCATAGAACACCCAGAATGAACGCCCGCCCCCATCGTCGCGCCATTGACCATACCGCTCGTTGCCCACCTGCTGGTAACCGGGCGGGTGCTGATTCTGATCGACAATCCCGTCGGGACCCTTCGACAGAATCACCATGCCGAGATGCGGCTGATACCGTTCGAAGGTGCGGCGACCCACCTGTTGCCAGTCGAGAATGGAGTCGCGGTAGACCAGGTCCTCGGACCCCGCCTCCGGCTGGCCGATGACCACCCCGTATTGATGGTAGTACCCCTCCACCCGCATATCCTGCAGGGTGACCGAGTACTCCGGATTCGGCTCGAGTTCGCGTTGCAGCCGCTCGAGCGGCGTCTCGGTAGCACACGCCGCGGCGCCAAGCAGCGCGAGTGCGAGGACGACACCGAGACCCATCCGTCGCAAAACCGTCACCATTGGCGCCTCCCTCCCGTGATGCGAGACCGCTGACGACTCACTCGATTGCTCCCGGCAACACGTGGGTGAACTGATAGTCGTGCACGACATGACCGGCCGCGGCGGCGAACCCGGTCTCGCTGAACTGCTCGATACCTACGAAATTCGTCTCCGCCTCGTCCACGAATTCCCAGCGGATCAGATTCTCCCCGGGACCGTTCCCGTCGGGAAACATCTGACCGGCGTAAGAGGCGTCGAGGTGGTAGGCCGTGCCCTCGAAGATGATGTGCGACGGTGGATCCTCGTGATCGAGGATGTGCCGCCGAATGTCGCCGCCGATGTCGCCGATGGAGATCTTTCTCGAGAACGACCAGCCGCCGTCGGCCAGTTCCAGGTAGCGTTGCTCCCCGGCCGCGGAAAGCTCCCACTCTTCGATGCTGTCGTCCTGGCCTGAGAACGCGTAGCGGCAATAGCCGGTGACCTGCCATGTCTGCAGGTCGTAGTCCACGAGATAGCCGACCTTGAGCTTCTCCAGCACCAGATCGGCAAGCGGATCGAGTGCCTCCTCTGCCTTCTTCCTGCCGAACATCCGATCCATCACACCCATGACTCTCTCACCCGCAGATCCTGCGCCACGCGTTCAGCACAGCATACTCGTGTCCGTGACGAAAGTCCCGCGGGGCCATGCTACCGGCGCCGGTTCAGTTCGTCCATAAAGTCCGGAGAGCGTTCTTTTGGTTCGTTCCGGCGACGAAACAGTGCGCGAGCACCCCACTTCATGAACACGAACGCCGCCGCCGCCAGCCCGAACAGCAGAAAAATGGAGCCACCGAAGACAATCCACAAACGTGTCTTCGAGATCGCCAGCGCGAGGGCGAAACTGACGGCGATCAGCGTCATCAAACCGGAGAGCCGGTGAAATCCGGGCACCGCGTCGAAGTCGACGTTCCGGCCGACGAGGATCAACGTCACGACCATCGAGACGACGGGCAACAGATACACCAGCGCATTGACCTCGAGCAGGCTGGCCGACGTAAAGAAGAGCGTGTAGCCGGTCACCACGGCCGCGAACAACCCGGGCACGCAGGTGATGTAGACGAGTGCGGCGTAGAGGTAGTTCCACGGTGTCGCCCCGCCGCGCTGCCGGTCGTGGAATCGTCCCGCCGTCCATGTGACGACCGGTGCCGAGACAAAGACCCCGACAAGGATCCAGGGGTATCGCCCGGCGAATTGCAGCAGCTCCTGAACAGTCATATGCGGCTCCCGGACACCTTCGATCAGGCGACCGCGGGTGCGCTGAATTGCGCGTCGTAGAGCGCGACGTATGCCCCGCCGGCCCGTAACAGCTCCTCGTGCGTGCCACGTTCCACGATGCGCCCCGCCTCCATCACCAGAATCAGGTCCGCGTCGCGGATCGTGGACAGCCGGTGCGCGATCACGAAGCTGGTCCGGTCGCTGCGCAACGCCGCCATCGCGTGCTGCGGCAGCAGTTCGGTACGCGTGTCGACCGAGCTCGTCGCTTCGTCCAGGATCAACAGGGCGGGGTCGGCGAGAAACGCCCGGGCAATCGTAATCAATTGGCGCTCGCCGGCGCTGAGGTTGCCGCCCGCCTCGTCGACCACGGTGTCGTACCCGTCGGGCAGACTGCGGACGAACCGGTGCACGAACGTGGCCCGCGCCGCCTCGAGAATCTCCGCGTCGGACGCCCCCGGGCGGCCGTACGCGATGTTGTCGCGAATCGTCCCCTCGAAGAGCCAGGTGTCCTGCAGCACCATGCCCACCTGCCGGCGCAGAGCGGCCCGACGCATCTGCGCGACGTCCACGCCGTCGAGCGTAATGCGGCCCGCGTCGATATCGTAGAACCGCATCACCAGATTGACCAGGGTGGTCTTGCCCGCTCCGGTGGGCCCGACGATGGCCACCGTGTGACCGGGGTCGGCCAGCAGCGACAGATCCGTGATGAGCGGCGTGTCCGGATCGTAACGGAATGACACCTTCTCGAACTCGACACGACCCCGCCGCTCGATCGGCATCTCCGGGACGGCGCTGTCGGCGGGCTCTGCCCCGGCGTCGAGCAGCTCGAACACCCGCTCGGCCGAGGCCACACCCGATTGCAGCAGATTGACCATCGAGGCCACCTGGGTCAGCGGATGTGTGAACTGCCGCGAGTATTGAATGAACGCCTGCACGGCCCCCAGGCTCATCGTACCGGCCGCCACCCGCAACCCGCCGACGACCGCGATCGCCACATAGTTCAGGTTGCCGATGAACATCATCATCGGCATGATCAGCCCCGAGACGAACTGCGCGCCGAAACTGGCCTTGAACAGCTCTTCGTTCTCGGCGCCGAACCGCGCTTCGACGTCGCGCCGGCGACCGAACACCTTGGTCAACTCGTGTCCGGTGAACGCCTCCTCGATCTGCGCGTTTAGCGCGCCTGTACGCCGCCACTGCGACACGAACAGCGCCTGCGAGCGCTTCATGACCAGACCGGCCAGCGCCATGCTCACCGGGATGGTGACCAGGGCAATCAGCGCGAGGGTCGGAGAGATATAGAGCATCATCCCGACCACACTGATCACCGTGAGCAGCGAACTCAGAAGCTGACTCATGGTCTGGGCCAGACTCTGCGAGACGTTGTCGATGTCGTTGGTAACCCGGCTGAGCAGCTCACCCCGTGGCTGCCGGTCGAAGTACCCGAGCGGCAGGCGGTTGATCTTGTCTTCGACCTCGGCCCGCATACGGTACACCGTGCCCTGAACCACATCGTTGACCAGGTAGCCCTGCAACCAGCTCAGTAGCGACCCGCCCAAGTAAAGGGCGAGCACGAGCAGCAGCACCTGGCCCACCGCCGCGAAATCGATCCCCTGTCCCGGAACGATGTTGTCCATCGCCGCCAGCATGTCCGCCACCCGGGCGTCACCGGACGCCCGGACCGTGTCGACCGCCTGCGCCTGCGTCACACCGGCCGGCAACTGCTTGCCGAACAGACCCGCGAAGATCAAATCGGTGGCCCGGCCGAGAATCCGGGGTCCGACCGCGAACAGGGCCACACTGACCACCGTCAGCGCCACGACGGCGGCGACCTTCGCGCGCTCGGGACGCATCCGCGCCAGCATCCGTTTCGCCGAGGGCCCGAAGTGCATCGACTTCTGGGCGACCATGCCGCCGCTCAGCGGCCCGCGGCCCGGGCCTCCCGGCTGGACGCGCTCGGTCTGCTGCAGCGTGCGGGCCGGAGGCGTCCCTGAAGCGCTCATGCCCGCTCCTCCGCACCAAGCTGCGACTCGACGATCTCCAGATACGTCGCACAACCGGCCAGCAACTCCTCGTGCCGGCCGAGCCCGACCACCACCCCGCCGTCGAGCACGATGATCTGGTCGGCATCGAGAATCGTCGACACCCGTTGTGCGACGACGACGACCGCGGCCTCGCGGGTGACCGGCCTCAACGCCTGCCGCAGCCGCCGGTCCGTGGCGAGATCGAGCGCGGAGAACGAGTCGTCAAAGAGGTAGATTTCGGGGTCGCTGATCAGCGCGCGCGCGATCGCCACGCGCTGCCGCTGCCCCCCGGACAGGTTCGTCCCACCCTGAGCGATCGGCGCTTCGAGACCGTCGGGCATCTCCCTGACGAATTCGCGGGCCTGCGCGGTCTCGAGCGCCGCCCACATCTCCTCCTCGGTCGCATCCGGTTTGCCGTAGCGCAGATTCGAGGCGAGGGTGCCCGAGAACAGATACCCCTCCTGCGGCACCAGTCCGATCCGGCTCCACAACTGCTCGGGGTCAAGCCGGCGCACGTCCACGCCGTCGACGCAGACCTCGCCGTCCGTCACGTCGAACAGCCGCGGCACCAGACGCAGCAGCGTGCTCTTGCCGGCGCCGGTCGAGCCGATGATGGCGGTGGTCTGCCCCGGTTCCGCCGCAAAGCTGACCCCCCGCAGGACCGGCGCGCTCGCGCCGGGGTAACTGAACTCCACGGCGGAAAACCGCAACGTCGCCCGCCCGTGAATCCCGGTCACCGGCGCCAGCGGCGGGGCCACGGACGACTCGGTGTCGAGTACCTCGGCGATGCGGTCGGCGCAGACCGCGGCGCGCGGCAACAGCACGAGCATGAACGTCGCCATCATGACCGCGATCAGGATCTGAATCAGATAGGCGAGAAAGGCGGTCAACGAGCCCACCTGCATCTGGCCCGCGTCCACCCGTTGCCCGCCGAACCAGAGCACGGCGACACTGGACACGTTGAGGATCAGGAGCACCAGCGGAAAGGTCATCGCCATCCAGCGGCCCACCCGCAGGGCGACCTCGGTGACCTCCAGATTGGCCGTTTCGAACCGGCGGGTCTCGAATGGCTCCCGCACGAACGCCCGGACCACCCGGATACCGGTGATCTGCTCACGCAGGATCTTGTTGACCGCGTCGATGCGTACCTGCATGAGCCGGAAGCTCGGCACCGTCCGGTAGATCACCACGCCGAGGCTGATCAGGAGGGCGGGGACGCTGACACCCAACAGCCAGGACAACCCGATGTCCTCCCGCAGCGCCATGATCACCCCGCCGGCCATCATGATCGGCGCACTCACCATCAGCGTGCAGCTCAGCAGGACGAGCATCTGCACCTGCTGCACGTCGTTGGTGTTACGCGTGATCAGGGAAGGCGCGCCGAAGCGGGCCATCTCGCGGCTCGAGAACGACCCGACCCGCTGAAACACCGCCGCCCGCATGTCCCGCCCGAGACCCATGGCGGTACGCGCCCCGCAGTAGACGGCAGCCACGGTAGCGGCGATCTGCACCAGTGCCACGGCCAGCATGACGATGCCCGTGCGAGCGATGTAGCCGGTATCGCCGCGCGCGACCCCGTTGTCGATGATGTCGGCGTTCAAGCTCGGCAGAAACAGCGCCGCGATCGTGGCGACGAACTGTAGAACCACCACCCCCAGCAACCATGGGCGGTACGGCCGGAGCCAGGTCCGGAGCAATCGCAGCAGCATGCAGGAGTAATCGGGTCGTGGTGCGTGGGAGAGGCGATGCGCCGTTCCGTCGCCAGCCGGAACAGCGGGAGGCAACCGCGCGCGCCGCGCAGCCAGCAGTGCATCCGGCGCGACGAGTGCACGCCTACAGGTTCGACAACGGATCGAGCGGCAGACGGCCGGTGCTGTGCCCCAGCGATTCCACCGGTACACCCATCTTGTCGAGCAGGCTCAGGTGGAGATTGGCCATCGGCGTCTCGTCAGGGTATCTGACGTGGCGCCCACCCGCACCGGCGCCGCCGCCGGCCAGCAGGATCGGCAGGTTCTCCGAGGTGTGCGAATTGCTGTCACCCATGCCGGCGCCGTAGATGATCATCGCGTGATCGAGCAGCGAACCGTCGCCGTCCGGGGTCGACCGCAGACGCTCCAGGAAGTCGGAAAAGAGCTGCACGTGGTACTGGTTGATCTTCGTCAGCTTCTGCAGCTTCTCCGGATCCCGCTGGTGGTGCGAGATCGGGTGATGCGCGTCGGAGACGCCGATCTCGGCGTAGGTGCGTCCGGTGATCTCGCGGCCCAACATGAAGGTGGCCACCCGCGTGAGGTCCGTTTCATAGGCCAGCGCCAGCAGGTCGAACATCAGCGCGGCGTGCTCGCCCATGGTGTCGGGAATACCGGCCGGCTGCGCCACCACCGGCAGTTCGCGGTCACTCTGGGCCTCGGCCATCTGGATGCGGCGCTCGACGTCCCGGACGGCGTCGAGATACTGATCCAGCTTGGCCCGGTCGCCGGAGCCAAGCTGGCGCGACAGGTCAGCCGCCCGTTCGGTCACCGAATCAATCAGGCTGGCATCCTTCGACAGGCGCGCCTTCCGGACCGCCGGATCGGTGCTGCCGGTATCGCCGAACAACATCTCGAACACCGCGCGCGGATTGTTCTCCATCGGCAGCGGCGTCAGTTCGTTCGCCCATGCGATCGTATTGGTGTAGGCGCAACTGAACCCGTCGTCGCACGACCCCGCGAAGTCGCGGCCGTCGAGGGCGAGTTCGAGGGTCGCCAACTGCGTTTCCCGCCCGTGTACACGGCCGGCGATCTGATCCATCGATACGCCGCCCAGCAGGTTCGACCCGTCGTCCGGCTTCGAGGGCATGCCGGTCAGGAAGCGGGTCGAGGCACGCGCATGCGGCCCCGGGCTTTCGACCCCGCGCATTCCCGACAACACCTGGACGTGCCGGCGATACGGCTCGAGCGGTTTCAGAATCATCGGGAAGTCGAACGCATCGCCCTCGGCCGCAGGCGTCCAGTGCTCCATCATCATGCCGTTGGGCACGTAGACCACCGCGAGCCGCCGCGTCGGGTTCGCGGCCGTGTTCCGCATGGCGGCGAACGCCGGCACCATGCCGTCGAGCAGCGGCAGGGCCAGCGACGCACCCAGTCCTCGGAGCACCGTACGACGGGGAATCGCCTTTTGGGTGATGATCATGACTCTGACCTCCGCATCCGGAACGGTGAACTCTTCACGATACCCACAATGATAGACGACCAGCGGTAGTCGTTGTCGGCCGCGGCTCGCGTGATGGCCCGCACCGTCGGCCGATCGTAATACTCCGGCGCCCGGCCGAGCGCGTACGCAAGCAGCTTCTCGGTCAGGGCGTCCACAAACTGGTCGCGCCGTTCGAGCAGCAACGACCGCAGGCCGGCCGGTCCCTCGAAGGCAGTGCCGTCAGGCAGTTGGCCGGACGCGTCAATCGGCAGCCCCGCCTCTCCGGTGGTGCGCCAGCGCCCGATCGCGTCGTAGTTTTCGAGCGCCAGCCCGAGCGGATCCATCGGTGCGTGACAGCCCGCGCAGGCGGGACTCTCGCGATGTCGCTCCAGGCGCTCGCGCACGGTCGCCGCCCGGCCGTCCTCACCGCGCTCCGGCAGGTCGGGCACATCGGCCGGCGGGGGCGCCGGGGGCGTGCCGAGCACGTTCGTCAGCAACCACTTGCCGCGCAGCACCGGCGAGGTGCGATTCGGATACGACGTGACGGTCAACAGACTGCCGTGGCCGAAGATGCCGCCGCGGTGCTCGGCCAACTGCGGGTCCAGCGTCACCCGCCGGAAATGACTGCCGTAAACATTGGGAATGCCATAGTGGACGGCCAGCCGCTCGTTGGCGAAGGTGTAGTCCGCGCCCAACAGATTGAGCACGCTGCGGTCTTCACGGATCAGGCTGTCGACGAACAGCTCCGTCTCCTCGCGGAACGCGTCGCGCAGGTTTTCGTCGAATTCCGGGAACGTAATGGCATCCGGAACCACGCCCCGCAGGTTGCGCAGATACAACCACTGGCCGGCGAAGTTGCGCACCAGTTCGGTGGCGCGCGGGTCCGCCAGCATCCGCCGCGTCTGCTGCTCGAGCACCTCGGCGTCGGCGAGCCGGCCCTGCTCCGCCAGGGTGAGCAGTTCCTCGTCCGGGCCACTCGACCACAGGAAGAACGACAGCCGGGAGGCAATGTCGAGGTCGCTCAGCGCATAGGCGGTCGCCGGCGCGGCATCGGGCGGGTCGCGCACCACGCGGAACAGGAAATCGGGCGAGATCAACAGCCGTTCGAGCGCCAGTTGGATGCCGGCGTCGAAACTGCCGTCGCGACGGCCCGCGCGGTAGAACTCCATCAACGTCTCGACGTCCGCGGTGTCGACCGGCCGGCGATAGGCGCGCCTGGCCAGCGAGCCCAGAATCGTGCGTGCGCACGTGTCCTCGTCGGACGTGGCGCCGCTGGCCGGCCGGCACGTGAAGATCGCACGGCGGCTCGGGGTGTCTCCCGGCCCCGACATCGAGTACGGTCCGCCGATGGCGACATGCTCGACGGCGGCGTCGCCGTCGCGCATCTCGTTCACGGCCACCGCGAACACACTTTGCCGCGGCTGCAGCACCCCCTCAGGCTCGGTGAACCTGCGGACGAACGACACCGCAACTACACGGGGCCCCGCCTGAGCCTGGAACCGGACGCGCATGTTGGCGTCGGCGAAGAGCATGTACTCTTCCCACTCTGGATCCCCGAACTGATTGCCGCCGTAACTGGCGGGCGCCTGCACCACATCCGGTTCCTCGCCGCCGAAGGTGAACGTCCGCACCAGTACGCCGTCGACACGCACCTGCAGCTCATGCCGCGAGCCCATGCCCCGGACGTAGTTGACATAGTTGCGATGCAGGCGAATCTCTAGGTCGTACTCGCCGTCGACCGGGAAGTAGTGGCGGATGCCGATGCCGCCGCGCGATCCGAACGGCAGGTCCTCGCCCATCCGGTCATCCTGCAACAACAGAATCGGAACCTTGTAGGTCTCGGTCGCCGGACCGAGCGGCGTCTCGCCCAGTGCCAGCCGGCCAATCTTGCGCGCCGCCGCCAGGTAGCGCCCCATCAGCGCCGACGATACGGTGAGCACATCGGCCATGTTGTCGAACCCGAACTCGTCGAAGTCGTCGGCCGGCAGCAGCGTGTCGACGTCGACGTCTAGCGCCAGCAGATCGCGCACCGCGTTCGCGTACTCGGCGCGATTCAGGCGATGCACCGCTTCGGTGCGCCCGGGGTCGGGATGATCCAGCGCGACCCGATCGATCTCCGATTCGATCCAGGCAGCCAGTCTGTCGTAGGTCTCGGCGCCGGGCCGCGGCCGTCCGACCGGCGGCATCCCGCGTGTACGCAGCTTCGCCGCCACCGGCTCCCAGACGTCGGCGCGCGCCGCTACCTGCGTCAGGTCGAGCTGCTCGAGGCTGAGGTCGGCGATACGCAACCGATCGCTATGGCAGGTGATGCAGTAGCGCGACAGCGTCGCGTGCAGCAGTTCGGGGTCAGCCGCATCCGGCGCCTGAGCCGAGGACGTGCGGGCCGACAACGCCCCGGCCAGCAACGCCACCCCGGCCACGGCGACCAGCCCGCTGGTTGGCGCCATGCGGTGGCAATCCCTCTGGTCAGACCACTGCATCAATCAGCGTAGTTTGGCGGACAGACGGCAGAGTGTCAATCGATATCCCCATGGGGTAGCATGATCGACATGGTGCAGCAGTCGTGGGGTTCCGCGCCGCTGGTCGCCGCCGTCTGCCTCGCGGCGTGCGCCACGGCGGGCATGGTCTCGGCCCAGCCGGCGCGCGACGTCGTTGCGGCGGTCAAGAGCGGCCGCGCCGACGTCGTGCGGTCGCTCCTCGACCAGGGCGCCGATCCGGACCGGCGGCAGGGCGACGGCGCCACGGCGCTGCACTACGCGGCGCACCGGGATGATCTCGAAGCGGCGCGGATGTTGATCGAGGCGGGCGCCGACGCCGGCGCCGCCAACGACTTCGGCGCCACCGCCATCTGGCTCGCCGCAGGGAACGGGAGCGCGGCGATGGTCCGGCTCCTGCTCGACGCCGGCGCCGACCCCAACGCCGCGCTCACGATGGGAGAAACGCCGTTGATGACAGCGGCCCGCGGCGGCGACCTCGAGACGGTCGAGTTGCTGCTGGCGGCCGGCGCAGACGTCAACGCCGCCGAAGCGGAACGGCATCAGACCGCACTCATGTGGGCCGCCGCCCAGCGGCACGCCGCCGTAGCCCGGGTGCTGATCGAACATGGCGCCGACATCCACGCGCGCACGGCGGTCTGGGACCAGCTCGAAAACACCGCCGGCAACACGAATCCAATCGGTAACTTCCGGATGTCGCACGGCGGATCGACCCCGCTGTTGTTCGCCGCCCGCCAAGGGGACCTCGCGACGGCGCAGGTGCTGGTCGAGGCGGGCGCAGACGTCAACGACACCGCCGCCTCCGGCGCCAGCGCGCTCGTGATTGCGGCTCACAGCGGTCACGGTCCGCTCGGCGTCTACCTGCTCGCGCAGGGCGCCGACGCCAACGCCGCCGGCGCCGGCTACACGGCGCTGCATGCAGCGGTCCTGCGCGGTCAAGCCGATCTGGTCGAGGCGCTCCTCGATCACGGCGCAGACGTAAACGCCCCGCTCGAGCACGGCACACCCGGCCGCCGTTTCAGCGCCGACTTCAGCCTGCGGTACCAACTGATCGGCGCGAACGCGTTCTGGCTGGCGGCCAAGTACGGCGAACTCGACATCATGCGGCTGCTCGCGGCGCACAACGCCGATCCCCTCGCGATCCCCGAGAGCGGCATGCCGGCGCTGCAAGCGGCCATGGGCGTCACCCAGAGCACCGAGAACCGCCGCAACCGGGTCGGCATCCCCGCGCCGGACCCCGCCGATGTCGAGCGCCTCGCGTATGAGCTCGCACGGGTCGTTCTGAACCAAGGGGTGGATGTCAACACCGCCGACGCCCGTGGACAGACCGCGCTGCACCACGCCGTTCGACAGGACTTCGAGTCGGTCATCGACCTGCTCGTACAGGCGGGCGGCGATCTCGAGGCCGTGCAGGCCGGAAACCGGACCCGCTAGCCGATTCTAGAATCGGAACAGGCGGTTGAACTTGATCACGAAGCCGCGATTGCGGAGCTCCGTGCTGCGGTCGGGACGCAGCGTCATGGTGTCCCGGTCCTCGGTGAAGACAACGAACAGTTCGCTGCCGGGGCTGTATTCCCAGCGGAACCGCAGGTTGCTGCTGACGCTGTTGTCGGCGGAGTTGTACTGCACCAGTCCGCTGAAGAACATGCGCGGGTTGAAGGCGTAGTTGATGCGCGTTACCGCCAGGTCGGTGCGGTACTTGCCCAGCGGCGTGTCAATCCAGTTGAGCGAGATACTCGGCTCGATCGACATCTGCGGCAGCACCGCGATGCGTCCCTGGCGGAAGCCCAGCGTCGTGATCTCCCCGTGGAAGTATCCGCCCCGCTGCAAGGACACCGACCCGTTGACCCGGCGCTGTTGGCCGAGCGAATAGGACAGTTCGACGTCCTTGAACCCATAGCCACCGACCGGAATGGAAAAGTCGGCGCCCCGCGGCGTGAATGGCGTCAGCAACAACTCGTAGTTGTCGTTCAACGTCACCCCGAACTGATCGCTGCTCTCCATCTCGGTCTGAAACTGCAGGCGGTTCAGCCGCGTCTCCAGCCAGCCCGTGTCCGCGGACAGAATGTAGTCCACGCTGCCGGTCAGACGGAACTGCCGGATCGACTCGATAGATCGCGGCCGCGGACTGAACCGGCCCTCGACGTAGGTGCGGCGGAAGTTGTCCCGGCGCAGGAACCCCACTTCCGGTGTGAAGTTGTCTTCCACGAGCAGGTGGTCGACCTGCATGCCGTAGCGGTCGGCCCCGTACCCGAAGCGGGCCTGATAGCTCGTATCCTCGCCGACGAGATCGGGCGTCTCGGTCTTGGCGTAGTACCCCAGCATCTGAACGTTGTCGTAGAAGGCGAACGTCGCGTCGGCGCCGTAGGTCCGACTCGCCCCCTCACCGGACAGCGACATGGACCGGTTGGTGAAGATGCCACCGATGGCGCTCCGGCGCAGGATGTCTCGCTTGACGCGTGCCACCGTGAAGTTCGTCGACCCTGCGCCGGGGCCGAACACCTTCTCGTCATCCGTCGAGATGCTCAACGCCCCGACATTGAACTGTCCGATCTTGCCGGTCACCCGGCCGCCCCCCAGAATCGGCACCTCGTGCAGCGTTCCATCTTTCCGCTGCAGTCCGATACTGCGGCTGTAGAACAGCGTCGGCGCATTCCCACCGCCGAAGAACCCGCCGCCACCGCCAGGGCCGCCGAACCCGCCGCCGACGCCGCCGCGGGCGAAGTCGAAGACGCCGCGGCCCTCGAGAAAGAACTCGCGCTTTTCCGGAAAGAACAGGTTGAAGCGGGTCAGGTTGACCTGCTGCTCGTCAACCTCCACCTGTGCGAAGTCGGTGTTGTAGGTGAGATCGGCGGTCAGGTTCTGCGTGATGCCGTACTTCACGTCGAGCCCGTAGTCTCCGTCGCGGACATGATCACCGCCCGGATTGCCCGCTGCGTCCCTGGTGATGCCGCCGATCGCGTACGGTTTGACCTCTATGTTCCGGCTTGCCGGCGGCGGCTCAATCCCTACCAGTGTCCCGGCCGCCGAGACCATGAAGATGCCGGCCGAACCGCTTCCGCCGCCGGCCGAAATCGGCAGGCGGGTCAGATAGACCCACTCGTTCTTGCGGCGGATCGCCCGCCGCAACTGCACACCCCACATCTGCGGCAACCCGGAGCGGTATCGCAAGGTCTTGAACGGAATCTCCATTTCAACGGTCCAGCCGCCGTCGAACCGTCCGGTCCGCACATCCCAGACCGGATTCCAGTCGCCGTTGGGATTGCCTTCGTTGGTGAACTGCTGGTCGGCGCGCGCCCCGAGCGGGTTGGTGTAGAAGTTGAACCCGTTGCGGCGGTCGTAGAACGTGTCGAAGAAGGCGGTGAACGTGTCGTTCTGGCGCAGTTGGCTCGTGTCGCGCCGCATCTCGTTGGCGACCCATTCGCTCTCGGGCGCCGAATCCCACACCCGGGCCGAGACATATACGTTCGTGTCGTCGAACATGATCCAGGCCTCGGTCTTCTCGGACGCAGTCGCCCCTTCCACCGGCACCTGCTGAATGAAGTCGCTGATCGCGGGCACCTCCTGATAGACCGCTTCGTCGAGCGTGCCGTCGATTCGAATCCCCGTCATCAGCTTGATGGCCCGGACCGTCGTGCGCCCCGCCGCGTCCCGGTTCATGACCGCGGGCGCGACCGGCGGCGGCGGACCGTCGATGAGGGCCAGGAGGTTGTCGCCCACGCCGGCGGTCAGCGGCGCGACCACGCCTGCCGATCCGGTCTCGGCGAGCGTCGCCCCGGCGCCGCTCACGGCGGCGGGCGGGGCTGGCCGGGCATCGACCGCGGGCGCCGGTGTCGATGGCGCCGCCAGCGTCCGTGCAGGCGCCTGAACGCCGAGCGCCAAGGTCAACCCTGCCACGATCTGGTCCTGCAGGTTGAACAGAATGTTCATTTCGCCACTGGCCTGCGTGGACCGGATGACCGACCCGCTCGCCAGATCGACGAGGCGTCCGGTGATCTGCATGGTCTCGCCGATCCGTTCGTACTCCCCGCTGACGATCTGGCGGCCACCCTGCCGGCGACCAGCGTCGAGCGCCTGCGACAACCGATCCTCTGCCCCGGTCAGCGCCGCGCCCCCCGGCGGCGCGGCGATCACGGCGGCGCCTGGCGGGAACCCGATCGCGAGCGCCTCGGCGATACCGATCGCGATCCAGGCGTCGGCCGCCTCACCGCTCAGGTTCGTGAACGGAACGATGACGATGCCGGCCGACCCCGATGAGGGCGCCTGACCCTGCTGCGCGGCCGGCAGCCCACCCTGGGCGACCGCCACGGAAGGGACCGCCAACAGTGCAACCAGGGCCAATCCACACGGCGCCGAAGGCCGGTCGCCAACCACGATAGTGCGCGCGAACCTTCCGATTCCCATCGTCAATAGGATACGTCCAACCGGATCGGGCGTTTACACGCATTGATTGGGCGCCGACGACCGGCGGCGCATTCACCGCGCGCGCCGCGCTCGCTTCGCCGTGCGGAGGTGCGATACAGTTCGCCTCACAGGAGTTGCTCATGACACCTCGTTTCGCACTCGTTTCCGTCGCGCTTGCCTGCCTCGGCAGCGGATCGGCCGCCACGGCGCAGGTCGAGAACTACCGGCCGGTGACCGACGCGATGCTCCAGGATCCCGAGCCGGCCGACTGGCTGAACTGGCGCCGCACCCTCGACGCCCAGGCCCATAGTCCACTTGACGAGATCACTGCCGACAATGCCGGCGACCTGCGCCTGGTCTGGAGCTGGGCGCTGCGCAGCGGTCCGCAGCAGACGACCCCGCTGGTGCACGACGGGGTGCTCTACATCGCAAACCCCGGCGAGATCGTGCACGCGCTCGACGCCGCCACCGGTGACCTGATCTGGGAGTACGAGCGCGGGGCCGATGCGCCCGGCAACAGCTTCGGCGGCCCGCCGCCTGGACGCATGCACCGCAACATCTCGATGTACGAGGACAAGATCTACCTGAACACCGCGGACGCACACGTCGTGGCGATCGACGCGCGAACGGGCGAGGAAGTCTGGGAGACCGACATCGACCAGGGCGTCGGCTACCAGTTCTCGAGCGGTTCGATCGTCGCCGACGGCAAGGTGGTCTCCGGACTCACCGGCTGCGGCCGCTATCGTGAGGAGAGCTGCTACATCGTGGGTCTCGACGCCCGTACCGGCGAAGAACTCTGGCGCACGTCGACGGTAGCGTTGCCAGGTCAGCGCGGCGGCGACTCCTGGGGCGACCTGCCGCCGATGTTCAGGGCCGGCAGCGACTCCTGGATCCCCGGCAGCTACGACCCGGTCACGCGCACCCTGTTCCATGGCACCTCGCAGGCGAAGCCCTGGGCGCGGGCCGTCCGGGGCACCGACGGCGACGCGCTGTACACGAACTCGACGCTCGCGCTCGACCCCGACACCGGCGAGATGAAGTGGTACTACCAGCATCTGCCTGGCGAGACGCTCGACATGGACGAGGTGTTCGAACGGGTGCTCGTCGACTACGACGACCGCCGCTCGGTCTTCACCATGGGCAAGATCGCGGTCCTTTGGGAAATGGCGCTGGAAACCGGGCGTTTCCGGAATGCGCACGACCTGGGGTATCAGACGGTGGCCGACATCGACCCCGCCACCGGACAGGTCACCTATCTCGAAGGCACCATTCCCGTGATCGGCGAAGAAGTGCACTGGTGCCCGAGCACCGCCGGCTTCAAGAGCTGGCGCGCCATGTCCTACTACCCCGAGCTCGAGACCTTTTTCATCCCGATCAACCTCAATTGCGAAACCGCCGTGTTCGGACCAGTCGATCGGGTGCCCGGCGGCGGGGGCACCGGACCGGTCCGTCGTACGAACCACCACCATCCGGACAGCGGCGAGCAGCTCGGCGAGTTCCTGGCGATGAGCATGCGGACCGGAGAGGTGCAATGGCGCCGCCGGTTCCGCACGCCGATCAACAGCGCGGCGCTGACGACCGCCGGCGGACTCGCCATCGCCGGGAGTTGGGACCGCGATGTCTTCGCCTTCGACGCCCGCACCGGAGAAACGGTGTGGTCGACCAGGCTCCCGACGTCGATTCAGGGGTTCCCGATCACCTACGCGGTGAACGGCAAGCAGTACCTCGCGGTCCCGACCGGCGCCGGCGGCGCCAGTTGGGGCGGCATGCTGCCGGCCGATCTCACCCCGGAAGTGAAACGCCCGGTCGGCGGGAATGGGTTGTTCGTGTTCGCGTTGCCGGACTGAACCGCCGAATCGCACTTCCGCCCACGCGCGGGTGGGCGGACGAAACGCCCGGCGGCGGCCAGAGGAGGGGGAAGAGTGATGCGCAGCATGGTGAGTCGACGCCTCGTCTCGGCGGTCTGGTGTTGTGCGTTGGTGGCATCGTCCACCCCGGCGCTGGCGCAATACGGCGCCGTGAACGGCGAATGGCGCAGCTACGGCGGTGACCTCGGCAGTACGAAATACTCGCCGCTGGACCAGATCGACGCCTCCAACTTCTCCGATCTGCGGCTGGCGTGGCGCTGGCAGTCGGCCGACGGCGCGCTCGATCTCGACGCCATCCGGGCTCAGGTGCCGCGCATCCAGTTCCGGATGTTCCAGGCGACGCCCCTGATGGTCGGCGGCGTGCTCTACATTTCGACCGCGCTGCATCAGGTCGCCGCCATTGACGCGGCGACCGGCGAGACGCTCTGGGTGCATGACCCGCAGGCGTACCTGGGCGGCCGGCCCACGCATTTCTACAACTCCCGCGGCGTCGCCTACTGGAGTGACGAGTCCGGCAGCGACCGCGCCCGCATCTTCTTCGGCACCAACGAGGGCTATCTGATTGCGCTCGATGCCCGTACCGGCCAGCCGCTCCTCGACTTCGGAGACAACGGCCGGGTCGACCTGATGTCCGGACTACCGCGCGCCGTGCGCGGCGCCGCCGTCGGCCGCCGCAATCTCATGGGCGTCGCGTCGCCGCCCATCGTTGCGCACGACGTCGTGGTCACGCCGAACGTCATCTCGGACTCCACCACACGCAAGGAGGCGCCGCCCGGCTGGCTCAAGGGAATTGACGCGCGAACCGGCGACACGAAGTGGATGTTCCGCACGGTGCCGCAAGCCGACGATTTCGGGGCCGAGACGTGGCTGAACGAGTCGTGGCGCTACTCCGGCAACACCAACGTCTGGTCGATAATGAGCGTCGACGACGAATCGGGGTACATCTTTCTGCCGATCGGCACCCCGACCGGCGATTATTACGGCGGCCATCGTCCTGGTGACAACCTCTTCGCCGAAAGCCTGGTTGCGCTCGACATCGAGACCGGCGACCGCATGTGGCACTTCCAGGCGGTGCACCACGGGGTCTGGGACTTTGATTTCCCGGCCGCACCGAACCTGATCGACATCACGGTCAACGGGCGACCGATCAAGGCGGTCGCCCAGGTCAGCAAGCAGGGGTTCACCTATGTGTTCGATCGGACGACCGGCGATCCGGTCTGGCCGATCGAGGAACGGCCCGTGGACACCGATACCGACCTGGAAGGCGAACTGCTCTCGCCGACCCAGCCGTTTCCGACCCGACCGCCGCCCTTCGAGTACCAGGGGGTGACCACCGACGATCTGGTGGACTTCACCCCCGAGATCCGGGCGATGGCTATCGAGGCCGTCAAGAACTTCAGACTCGGCCCGCTGTTCAGTCCACCAATGCTGAGTCACGACGGCGGACTGCAAGGCACCATCCAGCGTCCGCATGTCGGTGGCGGCGCCGGCTGGGCGGGCGCGGGGGCCGATCCCGAGACCGGCATGCTGTATGTCCCCTCTGTGAACCGCTTCTCGGTGCTGAAGTACTACACGCCCGACCCGGCGGAGGGCGGCAACCTGCGCTACACGTTCAGCGGGCTCGCGGCCGGCATTCAGCCGCGCATGCCACAGGAACTGCCTCTGCTGAAGCCGCCCTACACCAGAATGACCGCCATCGATCTGAACGAGGGCGACCACGCCTGGATGCAGCCGAACGGCGATGGCAACCGTATCCGCAATCACCCGCTGCTGCGAGATCTCGACCTGCCCCCGCTGGGCGGCGACGGCCGCGGCGGGCCGGTGTTGACGAAGACGCTGCTGGTCAGTGCGCTCTCGGCCGGCGGCACCGGCGACGGACCCCGGCTCGTAGCCCGTGACAAGACCAGCGGTCAGATCCTCGCCTGGGTCGACCTGCCGGCCAGAGCCATCGGCACACCGATGACCTACATGCACGATGGCGCGCAGTACTTCGCCGTGACGGTGGGCGGCGAGATTCCGGAACTGGTTGCGTACCGACTGCCGTGACCCGGTCCCGACAGCCGCTGCTGGAGGAGAGATGGCTTCATCACGACGACGATTCCTGATGCACGCCGCGGCGCTGGGCGGCGCCGCACTGGCCCGACCGGCCCAGGCCTGGTCCCCGCGCGGCACGTCCGCCCCCGAGACGCCAGGACGGCCGGACACGTTCTCGCCGCCCGAACTGCTCGCCCGTCAGGCGGCCCGCGCCCGCGCGGCGGCGGCGCCGGGCGCGCAACCAGGAGACGGCGACTATGCGGCGATGTACCGCGAGCGGCGCAACTGGGGCCGCTGGGGAACGAACGACCAGGTCGGCGCCATCAACCTGATCACGGCCGAGAAGCGCAGCGCGGCCGCCGGACTGGTGCGGAACGGGCGCACCGTCTCGCTGAGCCGTCTGTTCGAGCCGCCGCAGCACTTCATGACCAAGAGCTCGCTGGGCGGGGGCGGCGGCTTCGTCATGGATTATCTGGGGTTCATCTATCACGGCGCCACGATCACGCACATCGACGCCCTCTGCCATATCTGGGACGGGGACGGCATGTGGCAAGGCCGCGACCCCGATGTGGAAATCACCACCCAGGGCGCCCACTTCGCCGACATTACCCACTGGAACACCGGCATCATCACCAGGGGCGTCCTGCTCGACGTGCCCCGGGATCGCGGCGTGCCGCACGTGACCCGGGAGCGGCCGGTCATGGGCGCGGAACTTGAGGAAATCGCCAGCGCGCAAGGTGTCGCGGTGGAACCCGGAGATGCGCTGCTGGTACACAGTGGCTGGCAGTCGGCGATCGACAGCGGCGAGGCCGCCGGCGCGGGGCTGCACCCCAGTTGCGCCGAATTCATCCGTGACCGCGACGTGGCGCTGCTGGGATGGGACCTGATGGACGGCCGCAGCGCCTCGGGTCTGCCCTGGCCGGTCCACGGGGTGCTCTTCAACTTCGGCGTCGCGCTGCTCGACAACGCGCGGCTCGAGCCGGTCGCGGAGGCCTGCGCCGAAGAAGGGCGTTACGAGTTCATGTTCATGCTGCTGCCGCTCAACGTCGCCCGCGGCACCGGCAGCCCCGCCAACCCGATCGCGATGTTCTGAGCAACCAGTCCGGCGACGCCAGGGCCGCGAGCGAGCCGGCGTGGGCGGTCGCGCCGGCGTCGATCGGGATGACGAGGTACTGCCGGTCCTCGGGCACGTCGCTCATCGGCACCCTGGTGCGGGCGCCGGCGTCGTTCGACATCCTCGGCACCGGCGGGCTCAACGCGCAGGTACGCGGGTCCACTTGCAGTCCGAGCGGGCGCTTCTAATCACCGCCTCGATGAACAGCATCCCGCGCAGGCCGTCGTCCACGGTGGGATAGTCGAGCGCCAACGGGTCGGGACGCGCCCCAGCGAGCCGCGCCCGGATCGTGTCCGCGGCGTTGCGGTACACGTTGGCGAACGCCTCGTGGAACGCTTCCGGGTGTCCCGCCGGCAGGCAACTGGCGCGTGCCGCGGCCGGGCTCTTCTCGGCCACGTAGCCGTGTCCGCGGCGCCAGATCTCGAGCGGCGCCCCGTCCGGCTTGACCTGCAGCGCGTTCGGCTCTTCCTGGCGCCACTCGAGCCCCTGCTTCTCGCCGTAGACCCGGATGGAGAGGGCGTTGTCCTCGCCCACCGAGACCTGACTGGCGTGCAGCACGCCGCGCACACCCTGCTCGAACCGCACGAGGACGTTGCCATCGTCGTCGAGCCGGCGTCCCTCGACGAACGTCGTCAGATCGGCGCACAGATCGACGATGCGGAGTCCGGTGATGTACTCGGCGAGGTTTTCGGCGTGCGTACCGATGTCGCCCATGCACCCCGCCGCGCCGCTACGGGCCGGGTCGGTCCGCCACGCCGCCTGCTTCATCCCGGTCTCCTCGAGCCGGGTCGCCAGCCAGCCTTGCGGATACTCGACCACGACCTTCCGCAGCGCACCCGGCGCGCCCTGCCGGACCAGGTCGCGCGCCAGCTTCACCATCGGATAACCGGTGTAGTTGTGCGTGAGGGCGAACACCTGCCCGGATGCACGCACGATCCGCCCGAGTTGCCGCGCCTCGACCACCGTTAACGTCATCGGCTTGTCGCACACGACGTGAAACCCCGCCTCCAGGAACGCCTTGGCCACCGGAAAGTGGACGTGGTTGGGGGTCACGATCGACACGAAGTCGATCCGCCGCTGCTCGGGCAGCGCCAACTCGCGTTCGATCATCTCGGTGTAGGAGGCATAGCTGCGCCGGCGGCTGAGACCCAGCTCGCTGCCCTTCTGCCTCGACCGCGCGGGACTGGTCGAGAACGCCCCGGCCACCAGTTCGACATCGCCGTGCAGACAGGCGGCGCGCCTATGCACGTCGCCGATGAAGGCGCCGGGGCCACCGCCGACCATACCCATGCGGAGTAACCGAGACGCTGCCTCGCTCATGACGCTGCCCGCCTGTCTGCCCGTCATTCCTCGAACGCGGCATCGAAGGCGACATTCGACGGTTCGAAATCGACCTGTTTCACGTACTCGCACGACTCGCGGGCGCCGTGCTCGCGGTCCATCCCCGAATCTTCCCATTCGACCGACAGGGGTCCGCGGTAGGCGATCTGGTTCAGGGCGCGAATGATCGCCTCGAAGTCGACGTCTCCCCGACCCACCGACCTGAAATCCCACCCGCGCTCGGCTGCGCCGAACGGCAGATGGGAGGCGAGAATCCCGGTCCGGCCGTCCAGGGTGACCGCCGCGTCCTTCATGTGCACGTGGTAGATGCGGTCCTTGAACTCGTCGATGAACCGGGCCGGCTCCAGGCCCTGCCACTGCAGATGGCTGGGATCGAAGTTGAACCCGAACGCCTCGCGCCGGTCGATGGCGTCCAGCGCGCGGTGCGCGCTCACGATGTCGAACGCGATCTCGGTCGGATGCACCTCGAGCGCGAATCTGACGCCGCACTCGTCGAAGACGTCGAGAATCGGGTGCCACAGCTCGGCGAACCGCCGATACCCGGCATCGATCATCTCGGCGGAGACCGGCGGAAACGAATAGAGCAGGTGCCAGATCGGCGACCCGGTGAATCCGCAGACGACATCGACGCCGAGACGCCTGGCCGCCCTCGCGCTGTTCTTCATCGTCTCGATCGCCCACCGGCGCTTCGCCTCCGGATCTCCGTGAACCGCCGCCGGCGCAAACGCGTCGGAGCGATCGTCGTTGAGGTCGCAGACCAGTTGGCCGGCCAGGTGATGGGAGATCGCCCAGCATCCCAGGCCGTGCGCCGCCAGCAGCTCGCGCCGACTGTCGCAGTAGGCCTGATCGGCGGCGGCCCGATCGACATCGAGGTGATCGCCCCAGCAGGCCAGCTCGAGTCCGTCGAACCCGAAGTCCTGTGCCTTGGGCGCCAGATCCGCCAGCGGCAGATCGGCCCATTGTCCGGTGAACAGCGTGACGTGTCGTGCCATCGTCGTGATCGTCCTCTACGAGACCCGGCGCCCCGCCGCCAGCCGCTCAGAACCTGAATCGCACGCGTTCCCGGCCCCGTGGTGCACCCCCGCGGCCTGCGCGCGGCACAGTCATACCATACCAGCCGCGCGTACACGCATCCCAACGGCGCACCGAGCCCGCCCGTGGCGAAGCCGTCCCTCCACGGCACCGTACCCAGGCCTTCCGCACCGACAATCAGTTCCATCCCGCCGGCACCCGACGAAAACAACGCCCGGCGGGCCCTGTGCGCGACGATCACACCGTCCGCGGGGCCGACTCCGGGCCTTCGGTAGAGTCGAGGGGAGGCGCGTAACCGGTAGGGAGTCGGTGGCTCATCCGGTGCTTTCGTACCGGGCCGCAGTCCGAGTCCCGTGGGCACGTTTCCTCCCCCCGCTCTCCGAACCCGGCGTGCCGATTTCCGGCACCGGGCTCTCCAGTGAAATCATGCGGCTCGCACACGGGCTTGCCGGTTGCGACCAGCGGGCGGGTCTTGCGAGCCGTGGCACCCGGCTCACGCCCTGGCGTTGGCCGGCCGGTGCTTCGTCAGACCTGTTGACGCCCTGACGACGGCGACCGCGCGGGTCGTCCCCTTCGCTTGTGCATGTGATGACGTCTGGCATTCCTGCTCATCCACCGGGGTGATAGGCCGTTCGGCCACTCCCGGAGCCTGTTCCCGTTCGCCATCCCTTCCACCTGAAGCCCCTTCCCTCGACCGGCATTGCCCGGCTTCAACGGTAGTACGGGCTTCTCCGCCACCCTGGCCGGCCCGACCTTGCCCTCACGGGTCGTCGGTTGGCGCGTGCCACGCCACCGGCAGGGCTTCCCGTGTTGCGTCCATTCCCCTCTTCCACACGTGCCGCCGCCATTACCCCGGCGGAACCGGTCGGTGCTCGCGTCGCTCGCTTCCCGACCGCTGGCAGCCTTCCCCGATATTCAGGCGGGTCGGCTTCCGCGTTGCCCGTTTCGAGGCCTGCTCGGCGTTCACTACGCGTTACGGCCCGTACGCTCGCTGAGTCGCCCACGGCGACCCTTTGTCACCGGAGTGCTTCGACCGATGTCGTTACCTCCATCGTCCGCTCCGACTGCTACCGGCTGGAGCGACAGTTGCCGGGCGGGATTTGCACCCGCTGAGGAATGGCGCCTTTTCACGGCGCACCCGAAACTTCGGCTTAAGCAGGACGGCACCGCCATCGGAACTCGCGTGCTGGCGGTCGAACGTCGAGACGAGGGGCCTGTCGAAGAGATCCGGCAAGAGGACAGTCTGTGGTATCGTCTGAGGTGTCATGCGGGGGCCTCCGTCGTGGGAAAACGTCTGTGTATACAGCAATTGGCCACACTGAGGCTCCTGTGTCTCCCCCTTGACCGCACCTTCTGCAGCAGCGTGTCGGTAGCCGTTCGCGGATCCGTGTCCCACCGCACAAACGTGATGCGTCATCAAGAGTGTAGCGGCCGACGCGGCGAGACAATACCCTTCAAATGGCGGGTGCGTGATCGAGCCCGTTGGCGCCAATATTGGACCAGTCGCGTCGCAACAACACGGCAGCACCGGGAGCGGCGGATGGATCCGGACCCCGCCTCGCAGGCCACGGGAGAGACGTGATGGGAACGGGTGTCTGGGAAGCCAGTCAGCGTGCTGCCGTCGTCAGATCGAACGTGCGATGCCGGGAAGTCAGGTGCCCTCGCGAGCCCGACGCCCGAATGCCGCGTCGACTTCCTCGCGTCGCGGCGGTCCTGGTAGTTGTCCTCACGGTCCTGGCCGGCTGGATTCCGGCGGACCACGCGGAAGCCGGGGCGGGAAGACAGTCTTCCGATACGTTCGGGGTCGGCGAACAGATTCCCACGTTTCCGAGGGGTTTCGCCGCAGCGTCCGGAAGCTTGAGCAGGGCGAGCGTCGTAATTAGCGGCGGAGTTGCCACGGTGACCATACAACAGGGCGGGTACGCACGGTACAGCGACTACACGTACACGTGCGACGTCAGCGAATGCGTCATCGTGGACCAGGAGGTGACGCGGGGCACCGTCCGGCGCGAGCCGACCGGCGGAGGAACCAACCGGGCCCCTCGAGCCTCCGGCTCGATCCCCGCGCAGACTTTGGCGGTGAGCGATGGCGCGGTGTCGGTGAACGTCGCGCGGTACTTCACGGACCCGGACGGCGACGCGCTGACGTACACGGTGCGTTCCAGCCGCAACAGCATCGTGACGGCCGCGGTGTCCGGCAGTACGGTGAGGCTGACGCCGGTTGGGGCGGGGACTGCGATGGTCACGGTCACCGCCCGCGATCCCGGCGGCTTGAGCGCGATGCAGTCGATCGCGGTGACCGTCGGAGGAACCAACCGGGCCCCTCGAGCCTCCGGCTCGATCCCCGCGCAGACCTTGGCGGTGAGCGATGGCGCGGCGTCGGTGAACGTCGCGCGGTACTTCACGGACCCGGACGGCGACGCGCTGACGTACACGGTGCGTTCCAGCCGCAACAGCATCGTGACGGCCGCGGTGTCCGGCAGTACGGTGAGGCTGACGCCGGTTGGGGCGGGGACTGCGATGGTCACGGTCACCGCCCGCGATCCCGGCGGCTTGAGCGCGATGCAGTCGATCGCGGTGACCGTCGGAGGAACCAACCGGGCCCCTCGAGCCTCCGGCTCGATCCCCGCGCAGACCTTGGCGGTGAGCGATGGCGCGGCGTCGGTGAACGTCGCGCGGTACTTCACGGACCCGGACGGCGACGCGCTGACGTACACGGTGCGTTCCAGCCGCAACAGCATCGTGACGGCCGCGGTGTCCGGCAGTACGGTGAGGCTGACGCCGGTTGGGGCGGGGACTGCGATGGTCACGGTCACCGCCCGCGATCCCGGCGGCTTGAGCGCGATGCAGTCGATCGCGGTGACCGTCGGAGGAACCAACCGGGCCCCTCGAGCCTCCGGCTCGATCCCCGCGCAGACCTTGGCGGTGAGCGATGGCGCGGCGTCGGTGAACGTCGCGCGGTACTTCACGGACCCGGACGGCGACGCGCTGACGTACACGGTGCGTTCCAGCCGCAACAGCATCGTGACGGCCGCGGTGTCCGGCAGTACGGTGAGGCTGACGCCGGTTGGGGCGGGGACTGCGATGGTCACGGTCACCGCCCGCGATCCCGGCGGCTTGAGCGCGATGCAGTCGATCGCGGTGACCGTGACGGCGCCCGGCGTCACCGGGTTCACTGACGACCCCCTCGTACCGGGGATGACCCGCGTCAGGGCCGTCCATTTCCGGGAGCTCCGGACGTGGATCGACGCAGTGCGGGCGCAGGCCGGCCTGCGTGCGTTCGCGTGGACCGACCGGACCCTGACGTCCCGCGTCACCCCCATCAGGCGCGTGCACCTGACAGAGCTGCGGATCGCCCTGGACGCGGCGTACACCGCGGCGGGCCAGCGGGCGCCCACCTACACCGACGCAAGGGTGACGGCGGGAACGACCCCCATCCGGAGAAGGCACATCACCGAGCTGCGGTCCGCGGTACTCGCGCTGGACAATTGTACGGAGGCCCTGGGGCCGGTGGCTCGTACGGTGACGCGTAGCCTTTCGTGGACCGAGAGTTGCCCCTCTGTGCACTACTCGAACGGGAGATACGCGCGGTATTACAGCTTCACCTTGCGGGTCGGTGCGCGGGTGACGATTGACCTGACGTCGTCGTCGGTGGACACGTACCTGGCGCTGCGGAACGGTTCGGGGACCGGCATGGGGTTGATTGAATCTGACGACGACGGTGGAAGCGGCCTCAACGCGCGGATCACGCGCAGCCTCAGCCGGGGCACGTATACGATTGAAGCAACGACGTTGCGGGGTCGTGTGACCGGGCCCTTCACGCTGAAGTTGGCCGTGGACAGTAGTGGCGGCTTGGCGGCCGAGACGGAGATCACCCATTGTAGTGGCCGTTATATCGCGACAGGGTTGGCGAGCGTCTCGATGGGAGGGATTATTCGCGCACGGAGATCGGTAGCGAACGTAGTCGTCACCGGAACCGCCAATGGCCGACACGTGGGCATCCGCAGCCTCGGTAGCATCGCGGCAGGCGGCTCCATGAACTTCAGCATGAGCAGTGTGATCTCCACTACCGGCACCGGACTCCGATGCGTGGCCTCGACGCGGTGGCGGGAGGTGGCAGGCGCGAATGCGGAGACGGAGTCCGGAGGTGTGACGGGGGTGGCCACGATCGAGGGAGAGCTGCGCTGACTGCGTCCCCCCGGGGTCATGAGTTCGGTAACGTATTCACCGCGGCCTCGGTGAGGGTCGGTGATTTCCCGGGTTGGGGCCGGACATCGAGTGGAAGGACAACCGCGCAAACCCTCCGTTGCTGGATTTCAGGCCGGTTCGTGGGTAGCGGCCAGGGTCCCGGCCCCGGAGGGCCGGCAGAGCCGCGTTGAGGGCGGTATCCATGTTTCCCGGAATCCGTGACCGGCGCTGCTGCGGCGTCATGCTGCTGTGCGTCATCCTGCCGGCCGGCTGTGGCCCGCCGCCCCCCGAGGAGGCCGCCGGGGAGGCGAACGCCGCCGGCACCCTCGCAAGCCACGCCCGACCGGCCGATACGCCTGCTCCATTGCCGTCCGTCGAGGTGCACCTCGATACGCTCGAGGGCGACCCGCCCCGGGGTGTCGACCATGCCCGCAATCCGTTCTGGCTTGGGCCGGCGGGGCCGACCGCGACCCCGGAGGAGACTGTCCTCCCGGAGGGCGACCCGACGGATGCGCCCGGCGCGGCGGATGCGTCGCCGGCGGCCGTGGAGCGGGTGGCCAGCATCCGGTTTCTCGGCGTGGTCGAGACGCCCGAGAGCGTCGGACAGATGGCGGTTCTCAGCGACAGCGGCGTCGTCCATTACGGACGGCTGAACGATGTCGTCGGAGGCCGGTACCGCATCGTCGCGCTCGACCGGACCGCGATCGTCATTGAGCGGGTCCGGGACGGAGAACGCCTGACCCTCAGGCCGAGCGGCTCCGGCGTGGTGATGGCGGCGACGGCGGCGGGCGGAGCCCGGGCTGCCGGGGCCGACGAACTGGAGTTTGCCATCGGGCAGGGGCGCGTCACCCTGATCGCGGCCGGCGTTCCCCTGCGAGACGTCCTGGCCGCATGGACCCGGGCCGGCGATACCCGGTTTGTCGGCGCGGAGGCGCTCGGCGCGGCGCCGGTGTCGCTTCACCTGGCGGGTGTCGCCGAGGCCGAGGCGTTGCGCCTGCTCCTGCAGCCGGCCGCCGGCTATCTCGCCGCGCGGCGCGCGCCGAGTCTCCCCGGGGCGTCGGTGTACGACCGAGTCAGGATCCGCGCAGAGCGCCGGGCCCCGCGGCCGGCGCCAGCGCGGCCGGCCGCCCCGGAGCCGTCCGGTGGCGGGACCGCGGCGTCGCCGACGACGCTGTCCGAGTCTGACCAGCGCGAGCGCTTGCAACGCCTGATGCCGCCGGCGGTGGCCAGCGGCGAGGCGGCGACCGGCCCGGGAGGCGCCGCCGCCAGGCGACGGCCTCGTGCTTCCGCCGGGCGCCACCCCGCGCCCCGGCATGATCGTCGAAATGCCGCCGCCCGAGCCGGAGTCGCGGTAAGATGGCAACCGACCGGGCGCCGCTGGGAGAGAGTTGGCCCCCCGGACGGGCCGATGAGAGAGCCCGTGGTGCTCACGGGTTTGCCACTGGCTCTCAGGCAACGATAGAACCATGGAGAGAAGCGGCTTCAACACGGTTTCACCACCGACTAGCAACTGGAGGGACGTTCCGATGACGAAAACACGTGGTTTGTGGTTCACCGCCACCCTGGCAGCGGCGCTTCTGGCCGGTGTCTCCTATCTTCAAGCCAATCAGGAAATCGCGCCGGCCCCGGTGCCGCAACCGCTTGTCACCGAGGCCCTCGTCGACGACGCGAACGCCACACTGACGATGAACGGCTACGACTTTTCGGCCGGCCTCCCGACAGTGACGCTGGGCATGACTGAGCTGACGGTGGCGTCGGCAACACCGTCGGAGGTGGTGACGGGGTTGCCGGCGCTTCTGCCGGGCACCTACCTGCTGGCGCTGACGTGGAACGACGGGGCGGGCGCGGTCTTCTATCTGACGATCGGCGCGGGGGGCGCGGTCAGCACGGGCGGCCCGGCGGGGCCGCAGGGCGAGCCGAGCCCGGTCCTGTCGACCGGGTTAGGGTACCCGGTCGCGTCGGCGGCGGACTGGGAGGACGACTGGAATGCCGACAGTGCGGATATCGAGTCGGACCACGGCGGTGCGACGAACACGCACTTCGGAACGGGGGCGCTGACGTCACTGACGGAGGGCAAGGGCAACTCGGCGTACGGGCAGAATTCGCTCTACTACCTGACCACCGGCGTGGACAATGCCGGCTTCGGCCGCTCGACCTTGCGCACCCTGACGACCGGCTCCGGCAACCTGGCCGTCGGGACGACCTCCCTGTTGCGCGCGACGACAGCGTCTTTCAACGTCGGGATCGGCACCGGCACGCTGAAGAGCACGATTGCTGGTCAGCACAACGTCGCCATCGGCGCTGAGGCGCTTCTGGTCAGCCAGGGCGACCGGAACATCGGCATCGGCCGCGATGCCCTCCGCACGAACTCCACCGGCTCGGACAACATCGCGGTAGGGTTCAACGCAGGCCGGAACAACCGGTCGGGCAGCAACAACGTCTACTTCGGCTCAATCGGTGTGAACGGCGAATCGGGAACGATCCGGATCGGGACCGAGGGGGTCCACACGAAGACCTACCTGGCGGGCGAAATTGTGGGCAACTTCGTCGCGGTGTATCAGTAGGCTCGTCCGCATGCGGAGCGCGCTGTTCGCGGCCGGGCCGCGCGCGTGGCCGTGCTGTCGGGCCGTGAGTGTAGAGTCGTGGTTGCGAGGATGATATTGAACACAGGCTTGGCGGAGGGGTGGGTGACGCGGCTGCTGCTGGCGGTCGCCTGCCTGTGCGTCCCGGCGGTCGACGCCCACGCGCAGGTCGGCGGCCTGTTCACCGCAGTCGATTCCGGCGATGAGACCATCCGAGCCGCCTCGGAGCCGCCGGCTGCGGTCACGGAGGGCGTTACGACCCTGCGCAGCCGCAGCGTACGGATCGACATGGATGTGCTCTCCATCGCGCAGGCGAACGCCGCGGGAGGTGGCGCGGCGCCCCCCGCACGCCTTGCGCTGAACCTCTTCGACGACGCCGTCTTCTTGCCTCGGTCACCGAAACGGCACCCACGTCGTCGGGCGGCTACTCGCTGACGGGCCGGCTCGACCGGGTGGAATTCGGATCGCTGGTGCTGGTGGTGAACGGCGACGTGGTCGCCGGCACCGTGCAGGCCCCGCCCGAGACCTACACGATCCGCTCGGTCGGCGACGGCGTGCACGTCATCCGGAAGGTCGATCTGTCGACGCTGCCGCCGGAGGCCGAGCCGGTGGCCGCCCCGGTCCCGGCGACCAGCGAACTCGCGCCGGCTGTCTCAGCCGCACGCGATCCTCCCGTCATTCCAATGTCGATTGCTGATCCGCCGCAAGCCCGTCGCGACGATGGGTCGGTCATCGACGTGCTGGTCGTCTTCACCGCGGCCGCGAAATGGTACGCGGGCGGCGCAGCGGAGATCGCGGCACTGATCGACCTAAGCGTCGCGGAGACCAACCGGGCCTACGCGGCCAGCAAAGTGATCCAGCGGATCAGACTCGCGCACAAGCGGGAGATCATCCACGAGGAACGCGGCGGGCTTGTCGACATCGATCGGCTGGCCGGCCTCCATGACGGCTTCCTGGACGATCTCCACACGCTCCGCGACGATTACAAGGCCGATCTCGTGGCATTGATCACCGCCCCCCTGAGGGGCCTGTGCGGCATCGCGGCGGCCATAGGGCCGGAGACACCCGACACCGGTTTCAGCATCACCGCTGCCAATTGCCTGTCTCCGAACTACACCTTCGCTCACGAGCTGGGACACAACATGGGGCTTCGCCACGACGTCTACGTGGACGACAGCGTCACGCCGTTTCCGGACAACCACGGCTACGTGAACCAGCAGGCGTTCATCGAAGGCGCTCCCAAATCGGCTCGCTGGCGCACCATCATGGCCTACAACCGCCAGTGCGACAGGGAAGGGCGCTTCTACTGCATCCGGCTGCCGCGCTTCTCGAATCCGGAACAGAGCCGGAATGGCGATCCGCTGGGCGTGGCGGACGTGAGCAACGCGCGGCGTGTTCTCGACGAGACGCGGACGACCATGGCGCGGTTCCGCGCGCGGGCGAGCGCCCGGCTCTCGCCGGACCCGACCGCCGTGAGCTACAAGGACGACGGCGTCTGGCGGCGGTTCACGGTCCGCGCGACGGAGCCGATCCGCGTCGTCGCCAACCCCACGGGGACGCCACGGCGCGTCGAGATGACGCACAACCCGGATGCACGCAACCTCTGCCCACCCGAACAGGACGACACCTTCGACATGAACGACGGCCAGACCGTCTATCTGGCCGGGTGCAGTACCGGTGCGGGCATCGTGACGCTGGTCCGCGCGGCCGACGACACGCCCATCCGGAGCTATGTCCTGCCCATCGTCAACGCCGGGGGAAGCAGCGCCTCGCTGACCCCCGACCCGGCTGCCGAGTCGTACGGGAACGACGGCGCCTGGCGGCGGTTCACCGTCAGAGCCACCGATCCAATCCGCGTCGTCGCCAACCCACCGGGGACGCTCCGGCGCGTCGAAATAACAGAGAACCGGGCAGGCAACTACTGCCCACCCGAACAGGACGACACGTTCGTCATGAACAACCGCAACACCGTCTATCTGGCCGGCTGCGTCCCCGGCGCTGGCACCGTGCACCTGGTGCGCGATGTCGACGGAGCGACCCTTCGAACCTATACGCTCCCCATCCGGGCCGTCCCGAACCCGTGCGTGGAGACGCTGGGCAACCTGTCGCGCACGGTCACGCGTGCCGGGTCCTGGAGCCCCGAGTGCACTAGTGCTGCGTCACGTCAAAATGTTAGGATAGACGGACTTGAGTTTACGGCGCGCATCGTCGACCTGCATCTGCCAGTCGACACCGCGTTGCGTAGCAGTGACGTCGGTGGACCACGCCGACACTTCGCCGTGCAGCGTCTCGAGGTCGCCGATGCGGCGCCCGTCCAGGCATTGACGCGTCATCGAACTCAGTTCATTCTCGGCGATGTTCAGCCAGCTCCCGTGCTTCGGCGTGTAGCAGAACTCGAGGCGACGAACCAGTTCCCGAGCCCGGGCCGGCTCGAACACCTCGTAGAAGGCGCCGGGCGTGTGCGTGTTGAGGTTGTCGCACACCAAGGTGACCTTCGGGCAGTCGGCGTAGCGGCCCTCCAACAGGTCGGCGACCTCCACCGCCCAGTCCGCCTTCGTCCGCCGGGCCCGCGCCGTCGCCCGCCGCCAACACGCCAGCGGCTCGCTGAACAGGAAGACCGAGGCCGTGCCGGCCCGTTCGTACTCGTAGTCGACGCGGCGGGGCCGCGCCAGCGTGGCGGCCATCGGCGGGCGCGTTTCCTTGACCAGTTGCACCGGCTGCTCATCCATGCACACGACCGGGCAAGCCGGGTCGTACGGTTGCGCATAGGTGTCCAAGACCTGCTCCATGTGCGCCACGAACTCGGCGTCGGCCTCCGGCGGGATCACCCAGTACTCGATTTTCCGCCGGGTCATCCCGTTTTTTTTAGCGTGCGCCGGATGGTCTCGTGGCTGACCGACTCGACGACCTCCAGCTCGACGACCCGGCGCGCCAGTAGCCGCAACGACCAGTTGGCATAGCCCTTCGGGGGCGGCCCCAGACGCAGGGCGATGACCTGCGCCTCCTGCTCGCCGTCGAGCAGCTTGGGGACCGGGGGCGACGGCCGTCGTTTGCGTTCCAGCGCCCGCTCGAATCCTTCCAGTACGCATCGTTGGCGAATGTTTTCAACGGTCTTGGTGCGGCACGACAAGGCGTCGGCGATCTGCTGGTCGGTCCACGCCGGTCCGTCCGCATCGGCCTTCAAGAGGATCTGAGCACGGCGCACCTTCTCGTTGCTGCCGTTGAGCTTCCGGACTGTCTGTTGACAGACCTCGCGTTCCTGGTCGGTGAGTCGGACGATATACTTTTTCTGCACGGGAACTCTATCGGTTCCGCGTGCCCTAATCTTTAGTCGTGGCGCAGCACTAGCCTCGACCGCAGACAGAACAGTAGTTATTACGTCTGGTATACCCGCTACTACAGCTTCGGTCTCGATCGGCCGGCCGACGTACGGTTGGATCTGACGTCGGCGGATGTCGATACGTACTTGTACGTGCGGGACGGCGCGGGAAGCGGCGGCGCATTGGCGGCAGAGAATGACGACTGTCATTCGAATACCCGCGACAGTTGCATCGACATCCGATTGCGCCCGGGCACGTACACCGTGGAAGCGACGACGTGGAGATGGCGCAGCGTCGGAGCTTTCTCCTTGACGCTGGCGGCGGCGCCGTTCACGCCGCGGCGGTTCACGGACGATCCGATCGTGGCCGGCGTGACGGTCGTCAAGGCAGCGCACGTCATCCAGCTTCGGCAGCGAATCGACGCCCTTCTGGCGAGGGGCGGGCGACCGCGGTTCCCGTGGACCGACCGGACCCTCAGGCCTGGAGCCGCCCCGAAAGCGGCGCATCTGCTGGAGCTCCGAGCAGCGCTCAATCAAGCGTACGCCGCCGCGGGAAGGCTCCTTCCCAGTTACTCCGACGCGTCGGTGCAGGCGGGTGTCACCGCCGTCAAGGCCGTGCACTTCAACGAGCTGCGGCGCGCGGTCCAACTCCTGGAGTGACGCCGTGAGGCCGGTTGCCCCAACCGGTTGAATTCCGGATCGGCTGCGGTAGAAGAGCCCCGACTGCTAACAAAGAGGCGCACAGGCGGGCCCGTGGGCTTCGACCACCGCGGGATGGGTCACCCGCCCCTCGACAAGATTCACCCCGGCCTATCGCTGAGAATCGCCACCTGCTCGACGCTCTGGGGCGCCTCGGCCACGCCGAGAAACCGGATGGCGCCCCCCCCCCGCTCCGCGGACGCCGCGCCGGGCGCATCAGCGGGGTCACCCTCCGGGAGGACAGTTTCCTCCGGGATCGCGGTAGGCCCCGCCCGCCCCGCCGGCCCGAGCCGAAACGTCGCCTCCGGCGTCCGCACCGTGCCCGCGACCACCGCGCCGTTCACCACCAGGGTCATCGTGCCCAGCTCGATCCCCGCCAGCCGGCCCGACAGCGACCACCCGCCCGAAAAGGTCGGCGCCGCCTGGTCGATGAGGCCCGTGAACACCGCATCGGCGAACAGGTTCAGGGTCAGCACCCCGGGCGGCGCGGACGGGGTACCGGCCGCCCCGCCCGGCCGCGCCGCATCGCCCGGCGGCGCGAGCTGCCCCAGGTCGATCGTCACCAGCCGGCGTCGCAACGTCAGCGCGTCGGCCGGGGCCGGGGAGACGCTGCGCACCGCCGAGGCTGGCGGCGCCGGCCCCACCGCCGTGAACAGCCCGCCGGGCTGCCCGGCTGCCGGTACCACCGGCAGCAGCACCGCGGCGATCACTGCAATCCGGCACGCCCACCGGTCCACGAGGCAGCCAGCCACTCGCCGCGACACGTGTCCGCCATGCTCCATCGCCGCCACCTCCCTCCCGGCCGTCCGGCCCCGGCCCCGCCGTCCAGGACGGCCGCCGCAACACCTCACTCCAGCGCCACCACCGCGGCGCGCAGCTCCATCAGGTGCACCGCCCTGATCAGAGTCGACCCCGCCACCGGCGCGGCGTCCGTCCAGGACCGCGCCGCCCGACCCTCCGCCGCATACGCGGCGGCCAGCGCCGACCGCAACTCCAGCAGATGCACCAGCCTGACCGCGGTCACCCCCGCCGACAGCACCCGATCCGTCCAGGCAAACCGCGCCAGCCCCGCCGCGACCCGCACCGCATCGACCCGCAACCGCAACTCCGTGATGTGGATCTCCTTGACCCGTGTCACCCCGGGCACGATCGGGTCATCGGCAAAAGGCACCCCGGTCCCCGTCTCCGTCACCGTGACCATGAACGATTGGGCCACATTCAGACCAACGGGGTCGACCGCCCGCACCCGAATTGTCGCGCTGCCCGCGGCCACCGCCGTCAGCGTCACGCGGGCGCCCGCCGCAAGTGCCGTCGCCACGTACGGCGCCGACGACGAGACGGTGTAGGTCAGCCTGTCGCCGTCGGGATCCGTAAACGCCGGCGAGACGTCCATCTCCAGCACGCTGCCCAGTGCCGGCAATCTCCGGTTCGGCAGGGCCCGCACCGCGGTCGGGGAATGGCGCACCCGATCTCGCCACGACGCCACCGCGGAACCCGTGGCGTTGAGGACGGCCGCCGCGTCGGCCGGACCGTCCACGCCCGACCCGCTGGCCCCGTAGGCAATGCCCATCGGGTCGCCGGCGTAGCGCTGGCCGCGGGTGATCACCCGCGGAGTCCATGCTGATCGGATCCAGAATGACGTAGTTCGTGTCAGCCAGAAAACCCCCGTTTCGGGCAGAGATTTGCGCCAATTCGTAGCATCCTGAGCGTGATTTTGGCACGAACCGGCCGCGAGGGAGGCACCTGACGGGCTGCGGGATAGCGAAGGGCAGCCAATCAGCCCGGATGTCCTGCGTCCACAGACAGTAGGGCCGTGCCGTCTCTTGCCGGCTCGGAATCCGGCCTGGTTGTCAGGGCCGGTCGCTCAGGCGACGAGTCGGTGTCGTTTGCGCTCCCGCTTCTGCAGGATCAAGCCGATGCGATGCAGGTTGGCCGCCAGCACCGACAAGGCAACCGTACGCGCGAAGCCGTCCGCACCATGGCTGCGAACGCGGTCGAGTCCCCGATGCTCCAACCCATTGATGGCAAACTCGATCGCCGGATGCGCACGTCGCGCGGCCGCAAACGAGTCCTCCTCTTCGCGCGCCCGGTCGGCTTTTGCAAGATACCCTCTCCCCGGCAACGCATTGACGTCGAGTAGCGCATCGAGGCGAACCCGATTGGCGCGGCTGTGAAAGCCCCGGTCGAAGCTGCACGCCCGCAACGCCGGATACAGGGCCTGCGCTTCCTGCACCATCGACACGGCCACGTCCACATCCTCGCCCGCCCACAGGACCTTGTGGTGAAGAATGAATTGATACTGATCCTCGATAAGGGCGACAGGAACCCCGAGTTCGACCGGTGTGCCCGCCTTGCCTTTGGAGACCCAACGCGTGTGTTCCTGGAAGATCGAAAAGACCTTCTCCGCGTGAGGAATTGTCTCGCCACGCAGAAGACGCCGCTCCACTTGGTCAATTTGCCGCCGGGCGTGAGCGACGAGGCCTGTGATGGAGCGACAGCTCAATTCCCCCACGCCCTGGTCTCGCAACGCGTCGAGCGTTGCCTCTGCTCGCTCCACCAGCACCCGGCAACGCGCCACATACGCCTCCACGTTGAACAGTTTCTTGACCTCTCGGGACAGATGGCGCCACCGACGCCACCCGCGCACCGCGTACTGCTCAGCCGCCCGGCCCGTCTCCCGCAGCCTGTGAACTTCTCTCATGATGGCAATGTCGCGAAGATTCCCCCGAAATGGGTCGATCCTTGGGAGATCACCCGCAAAGAATTCGATATCTGGACGATCTTCGCCACTCAAAATCGGCGGTACACCCTATATAATCAATGACTTGCGGGTTTTCCGCCGAACACTATGCTAGGAAATGTGATCATCTTCGTGATCCCCACCGTTCCAGCCGAACGCGCGTGGAGCAGGCCATGAGCATCTCGAGACGACGTTTTCTGCAGGCCTCCGCAACGACCGCGGCCGGCGCGAGCGCCGCGCTGTGGGCGCCGGGGGCAAACGCTGCCGGCGGACAACCCGTGGCTCCCAGCGACCGGATCGTCATCGGGGCGATCGGCGTCAACGGCATGGGGTTCTCCGACGTGAACTCGCTCCTGCGGCTGGACGGGGTCGAATGCGCCGCGCTGTGCGACGTCGACGCCAACGTGCTGCAACGCCGCAAGGCCGACATCGAGCGGATGACCGGCAAGACGCCGCAGGTATACGCCGACTATCGCGCGCTGCTCGAGAACGACGACCTCGACGCGGTGGTCATCGGCACACCCGACCACTGGCACTGCCTGCAGATGACCGACGCCTGCTCCGCCGGCAAGGACGTCTATGTCGAGAAGCCGCTCGCCAACTCGATCCACGAGTGCGAAGCGATGACGGCGGCCGCCGCACGCCACAACCGCGTCGTCCAGTGCGGCCAGTGGCAACGCAGCGGACCCCACTGGACCGAGGCGATCGAGTTCGTTCACTCGGGCCAGCTTGGCCGCATCCGCAGCGTACGGGCGTGGGCCTACATGAACTGGCTGCCGCCGGTGCCGAACGTGCCGGACGGCGTCCCGCCGGCGGGGGTCGACTACGACATGTGGCTGGGACCGGCGCCCGAACGGCCGTTCAACGAGAACCGCTTCCACTTCAACTTTCGCTGGTTCTGGGACTATGCCGGCGGATTGATGACCGACTGGGGCGTGCACATCATCGACATCGTGCTGTGGGGCATGCAGGCGACGGCGCCGCGCTCGGTCGTGGCCAGCGGCGGCAAGTTCGCCTATCCCGACGACGCGCAGGAAGCGCCCGATACCATGACCGCGCTCTACGAGTTCGACGACTTCCTGATGACCTGGGAGCACGCCACCGGCATCGAGCTGGGACCCTTCCAGCGGGCGCACGGGGTCGCGTTCGTCGGCAACAACGGCACCCTGGTCGTCGATCGCCAGGGCTGGGAGCTGTACCCCGAAGAACGGCTCGAGAACCGGCGACCGGTCGGTTACAAGATGGAAGGGCGGCCCCCGGTCGTGGCCAACCAGAACCAGCGCGGGCTCGACCAGCACACCGAGAACTTCATCGCCTGCATGAAGACCCGACAGCAGCCGATCTGCAACCCCGCGGTCGCCAGTCTGGCCGCGGTGAACGCGCATCTCGGCAACATCGCCTTCCGCACCGGCGGCAAGGTGCTCTGGGACAGCAAGACGCTGAAATTCGAGGACAACGCGGCGGCGAACGCCATGGTGACGCCGCGCTACCGCGGCCCGTGGACGTTGCCGAACGTCTGACAAACAGGCACATCATGATGAACGCATTCCTCCGCACCATCGCCTGCGTCACACTCGCGTGCGTCCTCGCCGCCGGTCCGGCCACCGCCCAGCAGGAGTTGCCGCCGCCCGAAGAGACCGAGGTCTGGGACCCGGTCCCGCACGTGGTCGACCCGGGCGGTCATCACGCCCCACCCGCCGACGCCATCGTGCTGTTCGACGGCGGCGACCTCTCGCAGTGGGAGGGACGCGGCGGACCGGCCGAGTGGGATGTCGCCGACGGTGCATTCACCGTGCGCCCCGGCACGGGGAGCATCACCACGAAGCGGCGATTCGGCGACGTCCAGTTGCACATCGAGTGGCGCACGCCGGTGGACATCGTCGGCGAGAGCCAGGGACGCGGCAACAGCGGCGTGTTTCTGATGGGACTCTACGAGGTGCAGGTGCTCGACTCGTGGCAGAACCCCACCTACTCGAACGGGCAGGCCGCCAGCATCTACAAGCAGCACCTGCCGCTGGTCAATGCGTCACGCGGGCCGGGTGAATGGCAGACCTACGACATCATCTTCCTGCGGCCGCGGTTCAACGCAGACGGCTCCGTGGCGCAGCCGGCGACGCTCACCGTGCTCCATAACGGCGTGCTGGTGCAAAACCACGTCACCCTCGACGGTCCCACCGTCTTCCGCGGCGCGCCGAAGTACGCGCCGCATGTCGACGCGCTGCCGATCATGCTGCAGGACCACCGCAATCTCGTCAGCTTCCGCAACATCTGGGTGCGCGAGCTGTAACCGACCGGCCGCGCCGGCCGCCGCCCCGGGTCAGGACGGGCGCGGCCCCCGCCAACGCTCGACGATCCACACACCGGTCAGCGCGCACGGCACATAGGTCACGGTCGACAGGACCGCGAACCAGACGGGGTGCGGAATCGCCGCGAGGTTGGAGAAGCCGGCGAGGGTCAACAGGCCGCCGACGACGGCCCCCAGGCGGTAGACACTGTCCCTGCCGATGATGCCGGCGGTCACGCCGCCCATGAGACTGCCCAACAGATAGGACAGCTCGACCATCAGCAGCGCGCCGATCGGCAACTGCTCGGCGAACGCCCGAAGCGCCTCCGGATCGGTGAGGTCCAGACCCGGCGGCGGCGGATACATCCACCCGCTCACCGCCTGCACGATCGAGATCACCACGATACTCACCGCCAGCGCTGCGACGATCGCCCCTACCCGTCTGCCCCATCCACCCATCGGTCACCCTCCGTGACATGCCGGCGCGTCACCGCACGCCGAGAAGCAGTTCGACCGTGAGCTGATCGAGCCGCTCGTAATACAGCTCGCGCGCACCGAGCGCCGCGCGATCGAAGACGGTGTCCCTGAGCGCCTGCGCCCCCTCGGCCGAGTAGGTCCCGATGGGCGGCGCCGGCTGCGTCGCTGCGTTCAACCCGGCGACGATCTCGCCGATCTCGGGGTCGGCCTGCCAGCGCGCCGCTTTCTCCTTCAGTATCAGGTAGGTGCGCATGCATCCGCGGGCGAAGTCCCGCACCCCCTCGGGGCCCTCGGTGCGATAGGCGTGCGCGTCGAAGTGTCGGGGGCCGGCATACCCGACATCCTCGAGGAACTTCACCAGCCAGAACGCCGCCTTCGGGTTGGCCGCCCCGAACCGGAAGTCCTGGTCGTAGCGGCCGATCACCTGGTCGTTCAGGTCGATATGAAACAGCTTGCCGGACTCCCAGGCCTGCGCCACGGCGTGGGTCATGTTCAGCCCGGCCATGTGCTCGTGCGCCACTTCCGGATTGACCCCCACCAGCTCGGGATGCTCGAGCGTGGCGATGAAGCCCAGATAGGCGCCGGTCGTCGCCATGTAGATGTCGCTGCGGGGCTCGTTCGGTTTCGCCTCGAGCGCGAAGCGATAGTCGTACCCGTTGGCGAGCGAGTACTCGCACAGGTAGTTCACCGCCTCCCGCAACCGCTTCACCGCCACGTCCGGCCGCCGGCAGCCGTCGGTCTCGGTCCCCTCGCGTCCGCCCCACATCACGAAGATCTTCGCGCCGAGCTCGGCGCCGAGATCCATCGCGGACATCGCTTTCTGGACCGACAGCGCACGCACCGCCGGATCGTTGGCGGTGAACGCGCCGTCCTTGAAGGCGGGGTCCGTGAACAGGTTCGTCGTCGCCATCGGCACCACCAGCCCGTTGTCCAGACACGCCTGCCGGAAGTCGCGCACTATTCGGTCCCGATCGGCCGCCGTCGCGTCGATGGGCACCAGGTCGTTGTCATGCAGGTTGACTCCCCAGGCGCCGACGTCACCGAGCAGCCCGGCAAGCTGGACCGGGGTCAAGCGCGGCCGCACCGGGCCACCGAAGGGGTCGCGCCCGGGGTTGCCGACCGTCCAGAGACCAAAGGAGAACTTGTGCTCGGGTCGCGGGTCGTAGGCGTCCTTGGCGTCGTTAGACATGGCGTGCCTCTCCGTTCTGTCGCGTGCGGCCGTCCCTACCGATGCAGTGCGCCGTAGAGCGTCCGGAACCGCTCGTAGCGCGTGCGCAGCAGGGCGGCGTGGTCCGCCACGGGAGCGATCGTTTCGGCCACCTGCACGACGGCGTCACAGGCCTCGTCGACGCTGGCCCACTGGCCGGCCCCGACACCCGCGAGCAGCGCCGCACCGAACGCGGCGCCCTCCTCGACCGCGAGCCGCTCGACCTCGTGCGCATAGACGTCGGCCTGAATCTGGCGCCACAGCGGCGAACGGGCGCCCCCGCCGCCGAGCCGGATGCGGGTGGCGGGCACACCCATCTCCTCGAAGATCGTGAAACTGTCCCGCAGACTGAACGCCACGCCTTCGAGCACCGCCCGGATCACGTGCGCCCGGCAATGCGATGCCGACAGCCCCACGAGGGCGGCGCGGGCGTGCGGGTCGAGATGCGGGGTGCGCTCGCCCATCAGATACGGCGCCCACATGACGCCGTCCGATCCCGGCGGCGCCTGCGCCGCCTCGTCGCACAACCGATCGTAGGGGTCGCGGCCGTCAGCCGCGGCGGCGCCAGATCCGAACGTGTCCCTGAGCCAGCGCAACGACAGCCCGGCGCCCTGCGTCACCCCCATCACGTGCCAGCGGTGCGGCGCCGCGTGACAAAAGGTATGCACCCGCCCGCCGGGGTCGCGCGCGGGCCGGTCGGTCGCCGCTAACACCACGCCCGAAGTGCCGATGGTCGCGCTGACGGTGCCCGGACGGACGACCCCCATTCCGACCGCGCCGGCCGCCTGGTCGCCCCCGCCCGCCACGACGGCTGTCCCGGCGGCCAGTCCCGTGGCCTTCGCCGCGTCCGCCGTCACGCGACCGGTCACCTCCGGTCCTTCGTAGACCAGTGGCAGCAGACCGTGGTCGATGCCGGCCGCCGCAAGCACCTCGGCCGACCAGCGGCGCCGCTCGACATCGAACATCAGCGTGCCCGAGGCGTCGGCGGCATCGGTGGCGCGCTCTCCGGTCAGACGCCAGCGAACGTAGTCCTTCGGCAGCAGGACGGCACGAACCCGCTCCCACGCCCGCGGCTCATGTTCACGCACCCACAGCAGTTTCGGCAGCGTGAACCCGGTCAGCGCCGGGTTGCTCACCAGCTCGATCAGGCGCTCGGCGCCGATGGTCCCGGTCAGCCAGCGGCACTGCGCGTCGGTCCGCTGATCGCACCAGATGAGGGCCGGCCGGACGACGTCACCGGCCGCGTCGAGCAGCACCGCACCGTGCATCTGCCCCGACAGTCCGAGCGCCTCGACATCGGCCGCCGCCGTCCGGCCGTTGGCCAACACCGCCCGTATGGCGCGCTGCGATGCACGCCACCAGTCGTCCGGGTGCTGCTCGGCCCAACCGGTCCGCGGTGACGCGAACGGCGCATGCGGCTCGGTCGCCGCGGACAGCACCCGCCCGTGGCCGTCGACGAGCACTGCCCGCGAGCCGCCCGTGCCGACGTCGAGCCCAAGTACCGCCATCTGGGATGTCGTGTTGACCTACGTCCGTCCGGCCCGATATTCCTCAATCAGGTAGTCGCACGACCGCGAGGCGAGCGCCATCATCGTCAGGGTAGGGTTCTGGCAGGCCGAGGAGGGAAAGCCGGACCCGTCCATGACGAACAGGTTGCCGGCGTCGTGGGCCTGCTGCCACTTGTTCAGGACGTTCGTCCCGGCGTCGTCCCCCATCCGCGCGGTGCCGACCTCGTGGATGGCGAGCCCCGGCGGCGACATGTCCTCGTTGCGGGCGATCTCCTCGGCCCCGGCCGCCTCCAGCATCTCCATCGCGGTATCGGCGGCGTCCCGTATCAGCCCCCGCTCGTTGTCGCCGAACGCGGCGTCGATATGCAGGATCGGGATGCCCCAGGCATCCACCCTCGTGTCATCCAGACGGCAGTGGTTCTCATGGCGCGGCAGACACTCGGCGAATCCGCCCAGCGAGATGGTCCACGGGCGCTCGTCGCGCACCCGGCGCTTGAACTCGGCGCCGAACCCGGAGATGGTGTTGGCGTGCCCCCAGTTGCTGAGCCCGGCGCGCCCCTGGAAGCCGTAGCCGCGCAACAGGCTGGGATGCTTCGAATCGATGTTGACGAAGCGTGGGATGTAGATGCCGTTCGGGCGGTTCCCGCGCGTGTCGGGTACCCCTCTGAGCACCGGCAGGACACCGGCCGCGCCGCCGCCCATGACGTGGTCCATCAGGTAGTGTCCCAGCACCCCGCTCGAGTTGGCCAACCCGTCGGGGTGCCGGGACGAGCGCGAGTTCAGCATGATGCGGGTCGACTCGAGCGTGGACGCGCAGAGCACCACGAGCCGGCCCTGGATCTCCCGGTGCGCACGGCTCGTGCGGTCGACATAGTAGACGCCGGTGCAGCGGCCGTCATCACCCGTGAGGACATGGCTCACCACCGCATCCGACACCAGGGTGAGCCGGCCGGTGGCCGCCGCGGCCGGCAGCGAGCTGTGCGGGCTGCTGTAGTACGAACCGGTGACGCAGCCACGCGAGCAGGGACCGCAGTAGTGGCACGCGGGACGCCCGTTCAGCGGCTGCGTGAGCACGGCGGCGCGTCCGATGGTCAGCACCCGCCCGAACCGGTCGGCGATCGCCTTCTTCAGAATCTCTTCACCGCAGGTCAGCGCCATCGGCGGCAGGAACTGGCTGTCGGGCAACTGCGGCAGGTTCTCCGGTTGACCGCTGATACCGATGAATCGTTCGACCTTGTCGTAGTACGGCGCAAGCTCGGCGAAGCTGAGCGGCCAGTCGACACCGAACCCGTCCCGTGAGGCCGCCTTCAGGTCGTAGTCGCTCAGCCGATACGACTGCCGCGCCCACATGATCGACTTGCCACCGACGTGCCGGCCCCGAATCCAGTTGAACGGCCGATCTGCCGGGGTCGTATACGGATGCTCCGTATCGTCCACGAACAGGTGGTTCGTGTATTCGTCGCACTGGTAGCAGGTGCGCTGCATCGGCTGCACCGCCTGCCGTGCCTGCGACCCGTATCGCCGGCCCCGCAACGGCATGTCGAACGGCCGTTTGTGCTCGCTGTAATCCTCGGCCGGATTCAGCTTGCGCCCCGCCTCGATCACCGCGACGCGCAGTCCCGCCTCGGTCAGCTCCTTGGCGACCCAGCCGCCGGTGGCGCCCGAGCCCACGATCACGACGTCATGGGTTTCTTGCCGCATCACGCCCGGTGCTCCGGATGCGCGCACCCGTCCTTGCCATCGAAGTGGCGGGTCCCGTCGTCGCCCAGCTCTTCACGCATGCCCAGCTCCGAGGTGTAGTACCCGGTGATGGTCAACCGTTTGATGGCGGCGAAGAATTCGACGCCCGGACGATCGGCCAGCGTGTCGTTATCCGGCGAACTGATGATGGTGAGCAACGCCGTCTGCTCCGCCTCGGGAACCTCGACGAAGCGGGCGCCGAACAGCTCGCGGCTGCGGGCGTCGAGCCAGCTCAGACCGGACAGAAACTGGCGCCGCTCGGCTCGCGGCGCATCCGCCAGAATCGTATCGATGAAGCGGTTCACGTTGGCCGCCGTCGCACCGGCCGTGTCGGTCTGCGGGATGATCAGCTCGGCCACCGTCACGACCGTCTCGTTCTGGCGGGCGGTAAAGACGCTCGGGCTCCAGGCCCCGCCCTGCTGGCCAGCGGCAAGCGACGCCGCCAGACCCCGCTCGCTGAGCGAGACGACCCAGACCGGCGCCGCCGCGGCGGCCACGCCGCCGGACACGAGCGCACGCAGCGCCTCACGGCGATTCATTTTTTGCACTGTAGCACGGCCTGACAGGAGCGGTAGAATGGACCGTTGGAACCGGCCGACCTCGGAATACGGCCGATAAATCGAGGTGCCCGTGCGACAGACCACGCTTCGTCCCATCGTCGTCATGACCGCGCTCGCGATTGCCGCCGGACCACCGATCGTCGAGGCCGCACCGGCCAAGGTGCTGTATCTGACGCAATCGGCCGCCTTCCCGCATCCGGTGCTGCCGCATTCCGAAGCGGTCTTCTCGCGGCTGGCCGCCGAGTCGGATCAGTTCGACCTCACTGTCTCGCGTGATGCGTCGACCCTGACTGCCGACACGTTGAGCCAATACGACGCGGTCGTCTTCTTCACCACCGGAGAATTGCCGATGGACGCCGGCCAGAAGGCGGCGCTGCTCGCCTACGTACGCAGCGGCGGCGGCTTTGTGGGGGTGCACAGCGCCACCGACACGTTCTACGAGTGGCCCGGCTATCTCGCGCTGATCGGGGGATATTTCGACGGACACCCCTGGCACCAGGAGGTCACGGTGCGGGTCGAGGACGGCAGCCATCCCGCGACGCGCCATCTCGGCGAGTCGTTCCGCATCCACGACGAGATCTACCAGTACCGCGACTGGTCCCGCGACAACGTCAACGTCCTGCTGAGCCTGGACGTCGAGTCGGTCGACATGACCGCCCGCGGCATCAAGCGCAGCGACCGCGATTTCGCGCTCGCCTGGACCCGTGACGAAGGCGCCGGCCGCGTGTTCTACACCGCGCTCGGACATCGTCCGGAGGTCTGGGACGACGAACGCTTCCAGCGGCATCTCCTGGAGGGCATCAACTGGGCCATGGGGAACATGAGTAGCAGCACCGCCGCCGCGCACAACACCCTGACCGACGAGGAGGCCGCCGCCGGCTGGCAACTGCTCTTCGACGGCGAGTCGCTGGCCGCCTGGCGGGGCTACAAGCGGGACGCCACGCCGGACGGCTGGCAGGCCGTGGATGGCGCCCTGGCCCGCGTGAACCAGGGCGGCGACCTGGTCACGGTTGAACAGTTCGCCGACTTCGAACTGATGTTCGACTGGAAAGTGGAGGAAGGCGGCAACAGCGGTGTCATGTTCCGGGTCGCCGAAGGCGACGGGCCGCCGTGGCACACGGGACCGGAGTTCCAGATACTGCACAACGCCGGGCATCAAGACGGCCGCGCGCCGATCACCTCGGCCGGCAGCAACTACGCCGTCCACCCGCCCGTGCAGGACGTCACCCGTCCGGCCGGCGAATGGAACACCGCCCGCCTGATCGCCCGCGGCGCCCATGTCGAGCACTGGATGAACGGCGTCAAACTGCTCGACTACGAGATTGGCAGCGACGACTGGACGCAGCGCGTGCAGGCCAGCAAGTTCGCGCCACTACCCCGCTACGCCCGCGAGGCCGGCGGACACATCGCCATCCAGGATCACGGCGACCCGGTCGCCTTCCGGAACCTCAAGATCCGTCGGCTGGAGAATTGACGCCCCGTGGTTGATCGGAATCGACCGGGGCGCCGGCAACGGAGAACGGGCGCCCACAAGGGGCGCCCCTACACGGATGCCCCCGCGCAACACCTCGCTCTGTAACGGCGCCCCTACACGGATGCCCCCGCGCAACACCTCGCCCTGTAACGGCGCCCCTACACGGATGCCCCCGCGCAACACCTCGCTCTGTAACGGCGCCCCTACACGGATGCCCCCGCGCAACACCTCGTCCTGTAACGGCGCCCCTACACGGATGCCCCCGCGCAACACCTCGCCCTGTAGGGGCGCCCCTTGTGGGCGCCCGGTGCTCGGCCTGCCCCATGCCGCGGAGCATGCCGAGCGCTATGGCAACGCGAACACATACAGGGCGTTGCCGCTCTCAGCGGTGAAGATCTCCGGGCTGAGACTGGCCGCGATCGCCCGGAACAGCCCGAGACCGGTCGGGACCGCCACGTATTGTGTGCCTCCTGCCTCGTAGGTAATCGGGTACCCGTGCGCGGCATGCCCCAGCCGCGTCTCCCACAGCACCTCTCCGGTGCGGACGTCCAGGGCGCGGAAGTAGCGGTCGACGTCGCCGACGAAAACCAGCCCGCCGGCGGTGGTCACCGCCGCGGTCAGAAACGACGCCCGCTGCTCGCGGCTCCACAGCTCCTCCAGCGTGCGCACGTCGTAGGCGGCGATCTTGCCGACGTTGTCGTCCGTGCCCGGCATATGCCGGATTTCCGGAATGCCGGCGACCCCGCCGCTGCCCTCCACCAGATCGACCGGTCGGCCGGTCATCGTCATGCACATCTGCTGCAACGGAATGACGAGCGCGCCGGTCTCGGGACTGTAGGCCGACGCCTGCCAGTTGTGGCCCCCGTAGAGGCCGGGGCAGGCCGGCACCGTGTCGCCCACTTGCGCATCCCGGATGTCCTGGCGATAGGTCACGCGTCCGGTGCGCGAATCGATCGACTCGAAGATGTCCTGGAACACCGTTTCCCTGACATCGAGAAACTGGCCAGTGCGCCGGTCGAGCTTCCAGAGCAGACCGTCCTTGGCGGTGGTGAACAGCAGCCGTTGTTCGTCGATGTCGATGAGCACGCGTTCGTAGACGCTGTCGAGGTCGAGCGTCTCGGCCGGCACGTGCTGGAAATACCACTCAACCTGTCCCGTCGCCGGCCTCAACGCCAGCGTCGAGTTGGTGTAGAGCGCGGCATTGCCGGTCGACATGCCGCGGCTGGCCGCCACCCACGGCTTTGCCTGGGCGGTCCCGATGTAGAACAGATCCAGGTCGGGGTCGTAACTGCCGGGAATCCAGGTGTCGCCGCCGCCGCGCAGATGCGGCGGCACGTCGCCCCACGACCCATTGTTCGGGTCGCCCGGCAGCGCAATGGTCGAGGTGCGCCACAGTTCCTCGCCGGTCGCCGGATCGTGCCCGGTGATGAAGCAGCCGGAATCGGTGAACCGCTCGCACCCGTTGATGCCGCTCACCACCACCCCATTGGCGATGATCGGCGTGCTGGTCTGCGTGAAGCCCTGCGTGTAGTCGGCCTTGACCGTGCGCCACACCTGCTCGCCGGTGCGGGTGTCGAGCGCCACGATCGCCGCATCGTAGGTCGACAGGAACACCTTGTCGTCGTAGAGTGCGAGCCCGCGTGTCGCGCCGACGCCCGTCAGCGCATCCTGCGGGACCTCGTAGCGATACTCCCAGATGACGTCTCCGGTGACCGCGTCGATCGCCTGCACGACGTTGCCGGGGTTGGCCAGGAACATCACGCCGTCGTGCACGACCGGCGTCGTCTGGTTGACGCCATTGCGCATCGACAGCACCCAGGCCAGCCGCAGTTCGCTCACGTTGCCGCGGGTGATCTGATCGAGCGGGCTGTAGCCATGATTGTCGAGCGTCCGGCGCCACGTCAGCCAGTCGGCGGCGGGCGGGTCACGCAGCAGCGCATCGGTCACCGGAGACAGCCCGGTCGCCTCGCGATCACCGAACCGGACCGTGCGCCCCCCCGGCTCGGACGGCTCGGGGTCGGACGCCGGCGCCGCGGCCGCTATTGCGCCCTCGCGCCCGTCCGCGGCACGGATGAACGCGACGATGCTGCGATACGCGGCGTCGCTCAGGGATCGCGGCTGCCCCGGGGGCATCTCGTCCCGGAGGTATGCCAACAGGTCTGCGGCGCTCCGCTCGCCCCACACGCTGCTGAAGCTGACACCGCTGAGCGCCGGTCCATGCGCCCCGCCCTGCAGCCGGCTCCCGTGGCATTCGGCGCACGACTGCTCGTAGGCGGTCTGCCCCGCCACTGTCGGCTGCGCGGACACCTCCACGGGGACGCCGGCCGCCAGACCGGCGAGCGCCGCCCCGATGCAGCCCACGCGTACGCGCGGGCCGACCCGCCGCTCAAGACTCTTCCGTTCGCCGCTCGTCATCGTGTCGTCTCCCTGCGCCGATCCCGGTGCACGTCGATGCCGGCGGCCGATCACGGCGCCGGTGTGTAGTCGCGCCACAGCCAGCGCATCGTGTCCGGGAAGATCGCCCCGCCGTGATTGAGGTTGTGGCCACCCTCGCCCCAGGCGGTGTCGTGGTCGTAGCCGGCGAACTCGAGCGAATCGGCCATCTGCAGGTTCGCCAGCCACCAGTTGCCAGGTCGAATGTTCAAATCCTGCGACCCGTCCTGCAGAAACACCCGGATCGGTTTCGGCGCGCTCTGCCGGATCAGGTCCGGGTACACGTGCCCGCCGCGGATGTTCGTGAAGCTGCCGACATGGCTCACCACCTTGCGGAACCGGTCGGGCCGTTGCCAGGCCACGGTGAACGCACAGATACCGCCCGAACTGATGCCGCCGATGGCCCAACCCTCCGGATCGTCCGTGATGCGGTAGGTGTTGCGAACCTCCGGGATGATCTCCTCGATCAGAAACCGCGAGTACTGATCCGTCATCGAATCGTATTCCGTGCTCCGATTCCGGGCCGGACCCTGCGGATTGTCGCCGCCGAAGTGCCCCGGGTTGATGAACACGCCGATCGTGACCGGCATCTCCCCCGCCTGGATCAGGTTGTCGAACACCACCGGCACGCGGATCGGCCCCTCCTCATTGAGGTAGTTCGCGCCGTCCTGGAACACCATCAGCGCCGCCGGGGTCTGGCCGTCATACTGCGCCGGCACATAGATCCACCAGTCGCGCTCGGTGTTGCGGTACACGCGGCTCTGCTCCCAGCGGTGCTGCGTGATTTCGCCGCGCGGCACACCAGCCTGCCGTTGCGAGTCGGGCCCCAACTCGAACCGTTCCTGCGCAAGCGCGGCGGCCGGCAGCGCCAGCACGAGACACGTGGTCAGCCAGCGGGTCATCGTCGCACCTCTCTGTATGCCATGGCGCCATCTCCCATCGCGGCGACCGGCGCGGCCCGCCGGTTACAACCCGCGCAGGCCCTCGGTCAGCTCGATGTAGACGCCCCAGGGATCGGTCAGGAAGGCATAGCCGATCCCAGACGCGGTGCGGGCATAGGGCACGTCAAACGTCACGCCCTTTGCCTCCAGCCGGCGGCAGAACGCTTCGAGATCAGTCACCTCGAACCCGATGTGATCGAGCATGCGCCCGCGAGTGGGCGCACCCCCGCGGTCGGGATTGTGGGAGAAGTTGAGATTGATGCCCGGCAGGTCCACCGCCGGGTAGCGCCAGCGTGTGCCCGACAGGCCGCCGAACATCTCAGCGTACCACGCCTGGGCCGTCGCCTCCTCATCGTCGAGCAGATAGAGGTGCAGGTGGTGCGAGCTGATCGGCACGCCGAGCGGCTCGTTGTGCCGCTGCGCGACCGCATCCACACCGCCCCCGTCCAATGTGAACGTCAGGTTCGTCGCGGTGTTGTCGAACAGTTCGATCCGCTCTCCCTCGGGCGTGAACACGTTGGTCACGCCGCTGGACGGCACAGACACGTCGAACTCGAACCCGGCCGCGGCGACGGCGTCCAGAGACTGCACCCTGAACGCCACGTGGTTTAGGATGGAGCCCTCGGTGCCTCCCTGCGGCTCGCCCTCGCTGAGAAACAGGAGAACGCCGGGCAACGTCACCACCACCGACCGGCCGAGGGTGGTCGCCTCGCCGCCAAGCGCCTCCCAGAAGCGCTGATTCGCCTCGACATCCCGCACGTAGTAGTGCAGGTGGCCCATCGCCACCCCTTCGGCGTTGGGCGCCGACAGTTGCGCCGAGACCGGCAGGACCGGGCCGAGCCACAGAACGATCGCGAGGGCGGCGGTGCAGCGGGCCGTCATGCCGTCTATTGGCCGGCGGCGGCCGCCTCCTGCACGCGCGCCCCGCCCAGCATGACCGGCATCGAGTAGTTCCCTTCGTGGCAGGCGTACTCGAACATCGGTTCCGGGTTCAGACGCAACGGGACCGACGCGGTCCAGGGGCTCGTCCAGGTCTCCGGATCGGTGACCGTGAACTCGTAGTTGAGGGTCTCGGCGTCGACACGGGTGAACCGCTCGACCAGACGCGCGCTCGCCGTCGTGCCGCGCCATTTCCGCTTGGCGTCGAAATTGCGGGTCTCGATGACGAGCGTGTCGCCCTCCCAGTACCCGCGTGAGTCGCCCGACCATTGCAACACGTCCGGGTCCAGGTGGGGACGCCCGTCGAGCGGCACGACGCGGGCGGTGTTGACCATCTCGGTCATCACCACCACGTGGTCCGGCGTCTGGAACAGTTGCATGTTGTTGTTGTACGCGCTCGGCGTGAAGGGGGGACCGGCATTGAAGCCCAGGATGCAGCGCACGCCCGAGCTGAAGTCCTCCCAGGAGTCGGCCGGATGCTCCCGCGCATACGCCCGCCGTTCCCCCGCCCGGCGCTGCCCTGCCGCCGTCTGCGACGGCATCCGGCCGTTGGGCGGATAGGTAATCAGCGACGTACGTCTCGTCCCGACCGTATTCAGGCCCTGGTCCAGCCAGAACTGGTTGTAGGAGCCCGGCGCGCCCTCGCTGCCCCGATCGACATTCCCGCCGGCCTCGGTCCGTTGCGCCGGCCGGTTCCACAGCCGCGCATTGCGTTCGATGGCGGCCTGATCGAGCTGCGCCGCCTCTTCCGCCGTCAGAAATTCCTTGTCGCCATAGCGTTCCGGCCGCGACATCGGCGTGATGGTGCGGAAGTCCCACACCCCCTGCAGGTCGGGCTGACCCCACGCCGTGCGCGGCGGTTCACCCTGGGCCGCGGCGGGCGCCGCGCCGAACGCGGTAACGGCGGCCACGGTCGCGATGGCGGCCACGGCGGCGGCGATGCGAAACGACACGTCATCCCGGTGATTCATTTCACCTCTCCTTGCAATGACCGACGGCTCGCCCCGAGCCGCCCGTCCCGGCAACCCGTGTTGCGGTCACCACCCTTATATACCGAACGACTGCGCGCGGCCATCATCTTCATGCATGGGAGACACCAGCCGCTCGAACGGGCGCGTCCTCCCGTTCGCTGCCGTTTGCGCCGAGGTGACGTAGCGGTAGTGGGCAACTGCCCGGCTACGGTCGGGTCAGCATCATGGTGCCGCGGTCGACGGCCGGCGGCAGACACGATGCGTTGGTCATCCACGTCCCCTCCATCGTCGTTGCGGTGAACAACGACACCGACAGGGAGAGCGCGCAGCCCTCGGCGAAGAACTGTCTGAACACCTCGTTGTCGAGGAATCCGAACGAGAGCTCCGCCGCCGTCCCCGTCACCGTCCCCGTCACCGGACCGGAGACGTCGAGGTCGGCGGGCGCGCCGAACGCGACGAGCGTCGCGGGCATCGGGGTCGACCAGTCTCCGGTCACCGTGGTTCCGGTCTGGGTCAGATTCGCACGGGCGGCGTCAGTGCTGATGAGCAGGCCGACGAACGACCCCATCCAGGTACCGGTGAGCGTGACCGGATCGGCCTCGGGATCCGGGTTGGATGTCGTCGGCGCCGTCGGACTGACGCCTTCGCACGCGGCTGCCAGAAGGATGCTGCACAGAATGATCGCCATACGGGCGTTATCGCTCTTCATCATGAGTCGGTTCAATCTCGTTCCAAAGGCGGGTGCCGATCAAGGAGGTCACGGGCTCGCAGAGCCCGCTGCGGGCGTAATTCTACAGATTGTCATTGCCGATGGCCAGTCCGGTTCGTTCATCGAATAGATTCACACTGTCAATGTACTCGCGACCGACGCACGATGGACGCTTCACTCTCCATGAATCGTGAAACTCTGCGGGGCGTGCGGCGTTCGTGTCCCGGCTGACGTAGAATCGCCGCGGATCGGAAAATGACGAAGGTGCCTCTCGCGACTCCCCGCCGGCGCCGGCGCGCGGCGTTCGCACTACCGGTGACCGGCGGTGACGTCTCGTGTCTTCATGGCGCCGTCCGGTTCCACCTGGTCGCGTTGGCGCTGGTCACCAGCGCCTGGCTGGTCTGGACGCCAGCGGCGCACGGCCAGAACGAATCGGGTGCCGCTCTGGCGCGGCAGGTCGAGGTCATCCGGACTGCGTACGGCGTGCCGCACATCTACGCCGACAACTTCAGAGCCCTCGGGTACGCGCTGGGCTACCTGCAGGTCGAGGACTACGGCGAGCGCGTGCCGCTTGGACTGCTTCGCGCACGCGGGCAGCTCGCCGCCCACCAGGGGCGGGGCGCGCTTGACTCCGACTTCGCGAATCGACCCTCCTTCACTCGCGCCGTGGCAATCTACCAGGAACTCCACGAGGACACCCGGGCCGTCTCCGAAGGCTTCGCCGCCGGCGTGAACCGCTACATGGCGCAGCACCCGGAGGAGTTCCCCGATTGGACGGCGTCGGCCTTTACGGGGCATGACGTCGCGGCGCTCTACGTCTATCGTGCAAGCACGGGTCAGGCGCGCCGCTGGATTCGGCAACTGGGCGGCGCGGCGGAGGCGCCGCTCGTGGATCTCGACGGGAGCGCCCCGGACGGCGCCATCGAGGAGGGATCCAACGCGTGGGCCCTGGCGCCGAGTCGCACCGCGTCGGGCGCGGCCATCCTGCTCCGAAATCCGCACCTGTCGTGGGAGGCGGGGTACTGGGAGGCCCACGTGGTGGTGCCGGGCCGGCTGGATTTCTACGGCGACTTCCGTATCGGCGGGCCGCTGGGCATCGTCGGCGGTTTCAACCCCTACCTGGGTTTTGCCACCACGAACAACGACGTCGATAACGCCCAGATCTACGCGCTGGAGGTTGATCCGGATCGCGCCGACCACTACCTCCTCGACGGTGCGTCGGTTCCCATCGGCCGCGAGACGCTCACGGTGCGGTTCCGCAACGGAGACGGCTACGGCATCGACACGCGTGAGCGCCTGTTCACCGATCTGGGTCCCGTGATTCACCGCGACCACGGCCGGATCTACGTGCTGCGGGCGCCGGAAGACGGGGAGTTCCGGGGGGGCGAGCAGTTCCTGCGAATGATGCAGGCCACGTCGCTGGCGGAATGGACCGACGCGATGCGGCTGCGCGCCCACCCGCGTTCAAACTTCATCTACGCCGACGCGGCGGGCAACATCTTCTACCTCTGGAACGCGGCGATACCCAGATTCTCCCACCCGTACGACGCGGAACGCGCCGTGCCGGTGACCAGGCGTGATCAGATGTGGACGGCGCTGCACGAGCTGGACGACCTGCCGCAGTTGTTGAACCCGGTCGGCGGGTATCTGCACAACGAGAACGACGGGCCCTGGCTCACCAATCTCCGCGCACCGCTCGACCCGGACGACTATCCCGAGTACTTCGAAGCGCACGAGTTCAGGCTGCGCAGCCAGCATGCCCAGCAACTGGTGGGCGGCGATGAACGACTCTCGCTCGAAGACGTCATGCGGCGCAAGCACAGTTACCGGATGTTGCTCGCCGATCGCGTCAAGGACGAGCTTGTAGCGTCGGCACGCGGCGAGATCGAAGCGGCGGCGCTGGATACCGGCGGCGTCGATCCCGACTGGGTGGCGTCGGCATTGACGCTGATCGAGCGGTGGGACAACACGGCGGCGCCGGAGAGCCGGGGCGGCGTGCTCTTCGAGGAGTGGTGGACGCGCTACACGCAGGCGCTCGAAGCCGAGGCGGATCCGGCGCGAGACGATGATCCGGTCGAGTTCTTCGCAATTCCCTGGTCGAGCGCAGCCCCGACCGAGACGCCGCGAGGACTGGCGGATCCCGGGCTGGCGGTGCGTATGTTTCCCGAGGCGGTCGCGGCGACGGTGCGGCGTTTCGGCACGTGGGACGTCGCCTGGGGCGAGGTGCACCGAGTCCGACGCGGGGACGTGGATGAGCCGGTCGGGGGCTGCGCGGGCCGCCTGGGGTGCTTTCGGGTCATCAACTTTCGCGAGGATGACGACGGGCGGCGACGTGCGGTGGGCGGCGACGGCTGGATCCTGGGCGTAGAGTTCACGAGCCCTCCGCGCGCCCTCTCCGTGCTGGCCTACGGTCAGAGCAGCCGTGAGACGTCGCCCCACCACGCGGATCAAGCGGCGATGTTCGCGCGCGGCGAGATGAAGGCGGTGGCCTTCACCCGCGAGGACGTCGAGCGCGCGGCCGAACGGCGTTACCGACCAGGGCTCGATTGATCGAGTTCGTGCGCGCGGTTACGCCACTTCTTGCAGAATGTTCGCGAGGTCACGCCCGGCCGTCGCCGGAGGTAGAGGCGTTCGATCCGCATGATGGATTGCGATGGTTTCTTCCACAATCACACACAGCTCCGCGAACACCTCGCGTTCGTCAGCCCCGTGGCAACCGCCGAGCAAGAGACCGGGGCAGCTTCCCACGTAGCAGCCATCTTCATCCGACCATTCCACGATCTTGACGTAGCGAGCGCTCTCCTTCAACGTTGCGACTCCTCGAGGGCTCGACGGACGGCGCGGATTTGGTACCGGCGTCCGTCATCGCTATTCCTTGTTCGCACACCGCGCCGCCGGAAGATCACAGCCCGGACATGGCCCTCTGCGCGGGCGTCCGCTTCTTGATGACATCACTCAGATACTGTCGACAGAGGACCCCCGCCGGAGACCTGGCTTCGGCAGGCTCCTGGTCGAGCGCGGTGATCAGCTCTTCCAGCTTGGCAATGACCCGATTGGTCGTCTGCAGCCCACTAGATGATCCGTCGTCGATGGCGTGCACGATAGCGGTGGCCACATCCGCCGACACAATGCGGGTGGCCTTGATGACGGTCTCGAGATGAGCGACCTTGTCTTCGAGGGCGGCGAGTCGGTCAGTGCTGTCGGTCATGTACCTCGTTCTCCGTTCAGGGGCTCTCCCCCAGGCCTGCGCCGGCATTCACAGGTACGTCTGTCAGGTGGCGGAGCATACCACCAGCGCCTGGAGCATCCAACGAGGGTGAGCCTTGTCCCCGAGGGTGCCCCGGTGGGCGTCCGCGGTGCCTGCACCCGCGCAGAATGCCGGCGGTCGGAAGGATGCTTACGAACCTGAAGTCGAGGTCTCGCGCACTCAGGCGGTGCTCCCGAGCGGGCGCGTGACGCTCCAGCACACTATGGTGGCGGCGACGACGTGTTGCGCCATCAGGGTGACCACCGCGGGAACCGTCGCGCCCGGAAACGCTTCGCTGGCGCTGTCGGTGAGCAACCAGAAGTCGGGGAGCAGGGAAACCGCCAGGGCGGCGACGACGATCCGTTGGAACAGCGGGACAGGGCGATCGGAGAACTTGTCGATCGCGACCGCGACCCCCAGCCCGGCGCCGGCGCCGACGACCGTCAGGAACACGGTCGGCCCTGCGACCGCCAGCGGCTGAAACGCGGGCGGAATATCGAAGACCGCGAGCGACACCGCCCGCACGGCGAGCGTGGCCGCCACGGCACCCACAATCGTCCGGATCCATGCCACCCAGGCCCGAGGTCCTGCCACCGCCAGTCGGTCCGGTCCCATCGGATCACCCTCCCTTTCGCGCCGTGCGCCGACCACTGTCGGACGCACGCGGGTCAGCAATGGCCGTCAGGCGATCGGCCATTGTCCTGACCGTGAGGCTACTACGAATACGACCGTCTCTCAGAAATAGAGGGCCAAGGCGCCGCGCTCGCGCTGGCGTTGGGCGGCCAGCGATTGTCGTCCGCAATGGCTACGCGGCCGCCTGTTGCAGTCGAAGATCGCGCGTGTGACACGCGCGATCGCCGTCGAAGGCCGCTCCGACGCCGAGAGGCTCCGCGACCAGTCGAGTTCCTGCGGGTCCACCAATGGGATCTGGGCGTCAACGCTCCGGACCACACGCACCAATCCACTCTTGCCGACGAACCGGTGCACACCCCGGGCCCTGCCGGTTCCGGCAGCTTCATCAGGGTGAAGCGAGTTGACCGCGACCATCCGTTCGAATACACCATCCATCGTGCCCGCGGCGGTTCGCGGCGTTGAACCGGTCGAGTGAAGGCGCGTAGAGTGCTACATTCAAAACGGACCCGACATGAACCACAGCCAGATCGTCAGCTTCATCTGGGGGGTGGCGGACCTGATCCGCGACACCTTCAAGCGCGGCAAGTACCAGGACGTGATCCTGCCGCTCACCGTGCTGCGCCGGCTCGACTGCGTGCTGGCCCCCGCCAAGCCGAAGGTGCTGGCGGTCCAGGCCAGGTTCAAGGGCAAGCTCGACAACCTCGACCCGCAGCTCCGGCGCGCCGCCGGATACGCCTTCTACAACACGTCGCGCTACGACTTCGAGAAGCTGCTCGCCGACGCGCCCCACATCGCGCAGAACCTGCGCAACTACATCGCCGGGTTCAGCCCCAACATGCGCGAGGTGCTCGAGAAGTTCGACTTCGACAACACCATCTCGAAGCTCGACGAGTCGGGTCTGCTGTTCCTGGTGGTGCAGCGGTTCGGCGATCCGCAGGTGAACCTGCACCCGGACGCGGTCGACAACGCCACGATGGGCACCATCTTCGAGGAGCTCATCCGGAAGTTCAACGAGGCGCTGAACGAGAACCCCGGCGAGCACTTCACCCCGCGCGACGTCGTCCATCTCATGGTCGATCTGCTGCTGGCCGGCGACGAGGACCGTCTGCGCACCAAGGGCGTCGTGCTGAGCGTCTACGACCCGTGCTGCGGCTCGGGCGGCATGCTCACCATCGCCAAGGAGCACATCACGGTCGGAGAGACACGCGACGGTGAACAACTCGGCGCCCCTGTGAACCCTGGCGCCGACACCCACCTGTTCGGCCAGGAGGTGAACCCGGAGACCTTCGGGATCTGCAAGTCGGACCTCTTCATCAAGTCGGAGGACGGCCGCGATGCGGAGAACATCCTCTTCGGGAGCACGCTCTCGAACGATCGGCACGCCGCCGGCGCCTTCGATTACATGATCGCCAATCCGCCCTACGGCAAGGACTGGAAGCGCGATCAGGACGCCGTGCAGAACGAGCACGACCGGGGCGCCGCCGGGCGCTTCGGAGCGGGTCTGCCACGGATCAGCGACGGGCAGCTTCTCTTCCTGCAGCACATGCTCGCGCACGTCAATGAGCCCGCCCAGGGCGGCTCGAGGGTCGCCATCATCATGAACGGCTCGCCGCTCTTCACCGGCGACGCCGGCAGCGGCGAGAGCGAGATTCGTCGCTGGATCCTCGAGAACGATCTGCTCGAAGCGCTGATCGCCCTGCCCGAGCAGCTCTTCTACAACACGGGCATCGCCACCTACGTCTGGGTGCTCACGAACCGGAAACGGCCCGAGCGGCGCGGCAAGGTGCAACTCATCGACGCCACGTCGTTCTGGGTCCTGCTGCGCAAAAGCCTGGGCGCCAAGCGCCGCGAAGTGCCGTTCGACCGGAAACAGGACATCCTGCGGCTGCTGGCCGACTTCGAGGACGCCGCGACCCGCAAGGTCGTTCAGGACGGCGAGCAGCGCGAGGTCGTCGTCAGCCGCGTCTACCCGACCACGCACTTCGGCTTCCGCAAGATCACGGTCGAACGCCCGCTCAGGCTCGACTTCGAGACCAGCCCCGAGCGGATTGCGCGGCTCGACGACCAGCGCGCCTTCGCGAATCTCGCCGTGTCGCGCAAGAAGGGCGACGCCAAGGAAAAGGATGAGGAAGCGGGCCGGAAGAAGCAAGCTGCGATCCGGGCGCTGCTCCGGAGTCTGCCGGACACGCTCTTCCTGGATCGGGCGGTCTTCGAGGGCGAGCTTGCCGAGGCAGTTCGACGGGCGAAGCTGAATCTCGCGGCACCAATCCGGAAGGCGATTCTCTCCGCCCTGTCCGAGCGCAACGACGAAGCGGAGATCTGCCGGGACCGGGACGGCCGCCCCGATCCCGACCCGGAGCTGCGCGACAGCGAGAATGTGCCCCTCCGGGAGGACGTCGAGTCGTTCTTCGAGCGCGAGGTCAAGCCCCACGTCCCGGATGCCTGGATCGACGCAAACCGCCGGGATCCGCAGGACGGGGAGGTCGGGCTGGTGGGCTACGAGATCAACTTCAACCGCTACTTCTACGAGTACCGCCCGCCCCGCCCGCTGGAGGAGATAGAGGCCGACATCCAGCAGGTGGAAAAGGAGATCATGGCCATGCTCCGAGAGGTGGCGGGGTGATGGTGCGCCGCAGCCCCGCAGGGCCCGGCACCGACAGCTTCGAGCGGAGGCAGGAGAGCGTGGCGCTGCTCAAGATGCTGGCGCTGGGCGACCGGCAGATCGATGCCGGCCGGTTGCAGCCCGCCGGCAAGGTCGTTGCGCAGCTACGAGACGGCGTCAGGGCGTGGACGGGTCGCCTTCCGATGGGTCGTCCAGCGCTGCAAGGCCCGTCAGCGCCACTGGCGGCCGGTCGGGGAACTCCACCACGAGACTCAGTTTGCCGCCCATCGCCGCGACGTAGCCGCTGAGGGTGGAAATCAGCAGATCGCTGCGCTGTTCGAGACGGGACACGTTCTCCTGATTGATCCGGAGCTTCTCGGCGACGCGCACCTGGGTCTGCTTCCGCGCCCTGCGCAGGTCCCGCAGCGACATCTCCTCGGCGATCAGCGCCTGGGCGCGTTCGGCGACCCTCTTCCGGCGCGCCGGAGGCAACTGGGCCATTCTCTGCGTCAACGTGCTCATCTCGCCCTCCTCGCGGCCTTCAGACGATCGAGGTGCCGATCGAAGCGTTCGTCCACCTTGGCGATCAGCCGTCGGTAGAGCCGTCGCTCAGCGACGCCCGACTTGTCCGCGGCGACCAGCAGGACGGCCTTGCGCTCGGGGTCGAAGGCAAACGCGATCCGCCAGACCCCGTCGTCGGCGGTGAAGCGAAGCTCCTTCATGTTGGCGTGGCGCGACCCCTTGAGGGTGTCGGCTCGCGGACGGCCCAGCGTCGGCCCGAACGCCTCGAGGAGCTTCGCCTGCGCGAGCAATTCGTCCTGCACTTCGGGCACCAGGGCGTCGAACTCCGGATCGAAGTCCGGATGGAAGACGACTTCCCAGGCCGCACCATCAATATGACTCCGGAAACATATGCTGTCAAGGGCATTCCGGTGGTCATGCTGCAGGAGATGTCGGGCTGATGGTGCCTCCCAGCCGTATCGAGGGCTCAACCGTCAACGTGCTGACGGATCCAATCGGCTGGGCCGGAAGCCGGAGTCGACGCCGTCGGGCGCCGGCAACATCGAGGCCGACAGATCTCTCACGTCTTCTCTGACGGCGGAGGCGGAGGGGGGGGCGGAGGGAGCGGAGGTGGAGCAGGGACGTTCGGGGGCCGACTCGGACCGCCGCCGGTACGCTCTTCGGCGCTACGGCGCGGAAGCGTACTGTTCTCCGGCGACCTTGAAGGCGGCCCTCGTACAGCGCACGTTCGTCCTGTTGCTGACCCGAACCTGGGCGTCCATGGCCGAGGTGGCCCGCTCGAACTGCCGGACGAGTTCCCTGTTGCGACGCCGAATCTCGGCGTCCGTGGACTCGGGCGAGTCCACGTCGAGCCAGAGCTCCCGCCATTCGGCCTCGAGGACGTTGCACTCCCTCTTCGCGGAGCTCAACACGGCAATCTTGGTTGCGTAGTCGAGCATGAAATCCGCTGCGATCAGAGCGGCGATCGCCAAGCCGAAGCCGATCCGCCAGTGTCCCCCGATTGCGTCGAGAAACGTCGCCATGCTGCCCGACGCGGCGACCAGCAGGCCGAGACGAATGAACTGATGACGCACGCGGTACCGGGACCCCATCGCCTCCGCATAGCGGGCCACCCTGGACACGTCCAGCAGGTCGTTCCAGACAGCACGGCGGGTCGCCTCCGTCACCATGGCATTCCCTCCCGAGTCCGTCCCCCAGAATACCACCATCCCGTTGGCGGGAAGGCAAAGCGGCCGGGAGTGGTTGCGACGGATCAGGTCGATCCGCGGATAGGCGCAAAACGTATACAACTGACGACATCTGCCGACATTTTGAGTCCACACCCACGCCGGGGTATGCTGGCAGGAGAATGCCCGATCCGAACCGTGGACAACCGGCTGCATCCGCCGACGTTTCCGGCCGGCGTTCCGAATCCGGCGCCTCCGGTCTGCGGCGTCTCGGCGCGAAGGCCTTCTTCCGCCAGCGCGACGCAGCCGCGGTCGGCGTTCACTCTCGGGCGCTGCGGCGGCTGGTGGAAGATGGCGCGGTCGAGCGGGTCACGCGCGGTCTCTACCGCGTGGCGGAAGCCGAACCGACCGAGCACTACACCTTGGCCGCCGTCTGTGCACGAGTCCCGGGCGCCATCGTCTGCCTGCTCTCGGCCCTGAGCGTCCACGAGCTCACCACGCAAGTTGCGTGGCAGGAGTGGATCGCCATCCCGCACAAGGCCCGCACGCCCCGCCTGCACGGGCTGCCGGTCCGGGTGGTGCGCTTCTCCGGTGCGGCGCTGCGCTACGGCGTCGTGGACACGACCTTCGAGGGGGTGCCCGTCCGCATCACGAGCCCGGCCCGCACCGTCGTCGACTGCTTCCGATTCCGGCGCCTGGTCGGCAAGGACGTCGCGATCGAAGCGCTGCGCGACGCCCTGCGCGACCGCAAGGCGAGCGTCGACCAGATCTGGCGGGCCGCCGACGTGTGCCGCGCGAAGTCGCTCGTCGCCCCGGTACTCGATGCGCTGACGGGATGACTCCTCGAAAGACGATCCGGGACGTACCCGCGTCCGTTCACCAGCGCCTGCTGAACCTCGCCCGCGAGCAGCGAGTCCGCTTCGAAGGCATGCTCCAGCGCTACGCGGTCGAGCGCTTCCTCTACCGCCTCTCCGCCTCGGACGAGGTGGACCGCTTCACCCTGAAGGGCGCGGCGCTGCTCCGCATGTGGACCGGACAGGAGCTGCGGCCGACCCGGGATATCGACTTCCTCGCCCGCGGCGCCCGGGATGAAGCCGCCATTCGCACCGCCCTGCGGGACGTCTGCGGCATTCCCTGTCGAGAGGACGGCGTCGTCTTCGACCCGGCGACGATCTCGATCACGAGCATCCGCATCGATCAGCCGGACGGCGGCCTCCGGGTGCGGATCCGCGGCGGCCTCGGCCGGGCCCGGCTCGCAGTCCCCGTAGACATCGGCTTCGGCGACGTCATCACCCTTGGCCGCAGGGAGGAGGACTACCCCACACTGCTCGACCTGCCCGCTCCCCGCCTCTGGACATACCCGCGTGAGACGATGATCGCCGAGAAGTTCCACGCGATGGCCAGTCTGGGTGAACGGAACTCGCGGGTGAAGGATCTCTGGGACGTGGCCTGCCTCGCCCGCCGCTTCGCGTTCGACGGCGACACCCTGAGCACCGCCATCGCCGAGACGTTCCGCCACTGCGAGACATCGCTCACGGGCGGGCGGCCGACGGCGCTGCTGGCCGGCTACTACGACGACCACGAGGCCCCCGCGCGCGGGCAACGCTGGCGCGTGATGCGACGGCAGATCGGGACCGACATCGACGGGCCGGATCGCCTCGTAGAAGCCGGCGAAGAGCTGCGGCGCTTCCTGGGACCGGTCTGCGACAGCCTGATCGCGGAGAGCCCGTTCACGCAGGCCTGGCCCGCCGGCGGGCCGTGGCGGTCGGGGGTCCAGGTCCGGACGGGAGGCGGAGGCGGTGGCTGAGGTGACCGGCCGGATCGGCGCGGACCGGTCGAGGCGTTTCCGGCCGTACCCGGAGTACAGGGACTCCGGCGTCGAATGGCTGGGTGAGATCCCAGCGCACTGGGACGTGAGGCGACTCAAGACCATGGCCTCGGTGCAGTTGAGCAATGTCGACAAGCACACCGAAGAAGGTCAGGTTCCCGTAAGGCTCTGCAACTACGTCGACGTCTACTATAGCGACCTCGTCACGCCCGAGGGCGAATTCATGAATGCAACCGCCACACCCAATCAGGTGCGACGATTCTTGCTTCGGGCGGGCGACGTTCTAATCACCAAGGACTCCGAGTCGTGGAACGATATCGCCGTCCCTGCATTGGTGGCAGAAGACCTAACGGACGTCTTGTGCGGATACCACTTGGCGCAGATCAAGCCGGGGCCGGACCTCGATGGCCGGTTTCTTGCCCGCCAGTTCTCGGCGATTGGCACGCGGGACCAGTTCCATGTTGCGGCGAATAGAATAACACGGTTCGGCCTGGGTGGGGATGCCATCCGCACCGGCCTCTTTCCGATCGCGCCGATCGAGGAACAACACGCCATCGCTGACTTCCTCGACCGCGAAACGGCGAAGATCGATGCGCTGGTGGCGAGGAAGGAGCGGCTGATCGAGCTGCTTCAGGAGAAACGCGCCGCCCTCATCACCCGCGCCGTCACCCGGGGTCTCGACCCGGACATCCCCATGAAGGACTCCGGCGTCGAGTGGCTGGGCAAGATCCCGGCGCACTGGGAACTGACACCTCTAAAACATCTCCTACGCCGATGCGACTATGGAATATCGGAGAGGCTTGCGGGAGCTGGTGATATCCGGGTCCTAACCATGGCCCACATTCAATATGGCGAGGTCGTATTGCCCGATGAGGGCAGCATCAACGGCGTTGACCAGACGATGGTGCTTGAGTTTGGCGATCTCCTGTTCAACCGCACCAACAGCCGCGAACTTGTGGGGAAGGTTGGGATATTTCGAGGCAGTCAAGATGGCGACGTTACCTTCGCATCGTACCTCGTGAGGTTGACGGCACGCGAGGCGGTGGAACCGGAGTGGCTCAACTACCTGCTGAACTCCACCGGCGTTCTTGGGATGGCACGAAGTATGGCTCTTCTGAGTGTGAACCAAGCCAACCTCAATCCAACCAAGTACCAGCGAGTCATCGTGCCCATTCCCGCGCTTTCCGAACAGCAGACAATCGCGGGCTTCTTGAGGTGCGAGACAGCCAGAATCGACGCCCTCATCGCCAAAGTCCGCAAAGCCATCGACCACCTCAGAGAGTTCCGCACCGCCCTGATCTCCGCGGCGGTCACCGGCAAGATCGACGTGCGGGCCACCTCCGCCGAGGCTACGGCGGGCCAGGGAGAAACGCGATGAGCTTCGAGCCGAGCTTCACGGTCACCCACGCGATCACGGCCGATCTCACGCGGATCGAGCGGGCGCGGGGGTTTCTGGAAGCGGCGACACTCTCTGAAGACTGGATCCGCCAGATGGGTGCGCGGGCGCTCGTGCTCGAGGCGCACCATACGACTCACATCGAAGGAACGAAGCTGACGTTGGCGGAATCCGCGCTGCTCCTCGACGGCGAAGCAGTGCCCGAGGCGGACCCGGACGACGTCCGCGAGCTCCTGAACTACCGGGACGCATTCGAGTTCGTCTCCGCGTGGCTCGGCAGCGGTGGGCCGATCACCGAAGGGCTGGTCCGAGAGATCCACAAGTGCCTCGTCGAGGGCGTCCGCGGCGGGTCTGCCGCGCCAGGAGAATACCGGCGGATCCAGAACTACGTGGTGAACTCGGGCACCGGAGCGGTCGTGTACACGCCGCCGGCGGCGTACGACGTACCGATCCTGATGCGGGAGCTGATCGATTGGTTGAACCAGGAACGGGATGTCCATCCCGTGCTGGTCAGCGGAATCGCCCAGTTCCAACTGGTCCACATCCACCCCTTCCTGGACGGCAACGGTCGAGCCTCGCGCCTGCTCTCTACCCTCTGCTTGTACAAGGCTGGGTACGACTTCAAGCGCCTCTTCACCATCAGCGAAGACTACGACCGGGACCGGGCCGCGTTCTACCGGGCGATCCAAGGTGTACGCGAGCAGGACATGGATCTCACGAGATGGATCGAGTACTTCACGGCAGGGTTGGCCACGCAGCTCGACGAGGTAAAGGCGCGTGGCGAGCGGACGATCCGCCGGGACGCCCTCGTGCGGCAGCACGCGTTGTCGGACCGGCAGGCAGTCGCGCTGGGCCACGTGATCGAGCATGGGCGCCTCACGATTCACGACTACGGGGAGCTCTGCTCAGGAACGAACCGGCGGACGCTCCAGCGAGACCTGAGGGCGCTTGTGGAGAAGGGACTGTTGGCCGAAGCGGGTACCGCGCCAACGGACCCGACACGGCATTACCGGCTCGCCGACGGCCTCGTGAGGTCGGGGTCAGAGCTGTGACAAGCTGTGACATCGTGCTGTGACATGCTGTGGCATCCGGCTATGACGTGGCGGCTGAGGAGTCTCCCAGAGAAGGAAAGCCAGACGTGACGCTACAGATTTCCGAGCGGGCATTCGAGGAGGCGATCGAGTGCGCGCTGTTGCGCCACGGGCCGGACGCCTGCCCGGACGACGCGGCGGGGGTGCGGGAGTCGGCGCCGGAATTTGGGGACGAGCCGCTGCCGGGAGGCTACCTCCGGCGCCGGCCTGAGGACTACGACCGCGGGCTGTGCCTGATTCCAGCCGATATATGTGGTAGCATATACGCGCGATATGCCTCCAGTGACCATCTATCTGCCGGGCAACCTGATTGACGCCGCGCGCAAGGAGGCGCGCGGCCGGAACCGCAGCCTGTCGGCGTGGATCGGCGGACTGGTACAGGACGCCGTCGCAACCGAGTGGCCGCGGAGCTTCGTCGATCTCCTGCGCCAGGGCGCCAGCGACTTGGTCGAACCCGACGATCCGCCGCCCGAGGACATCGAGTCGCTTCGATGATGCGGCTCCTCGACACCAGCATCTGCATCCCGTTGATCAACGGGGCGGATACGCAGATGGCGCAGCGTCTGCTCGCCCACCCGCCGGGCTCGGTCGTTCTCTGCAGCGTGGTCAGGGCCGAGCTCTGCTTCGGGGCGCACAACTCCAGGCGGGCAGCGGAGAACCTGCAGCGCCTCGACACCTTCCGCCGCGCGTTCAAGTCGTTGCCTTTCGACGATGCGGCAGCCGAACGCTACGGCGTCATCCGGGCCCAGCTTCGGCGGGAAGGACGCCCCATCGGCGCAAACGATCTGATGATTGCCTCTATCGCGCTGTCGGGCGGCCTCACTCTGGTGACGCGGAATCAGGATGAATTCGCGCGCGTTCCGGGCCTCGACGTCGAAGTCTGGTGATGCCATCGACGCGCCGATGACCCCCGACATCTCCGAACGGGCCTTCGAGGAGGCGATCGAGTGCGCGCTGCTGCGCCACGGGCCGGACGCCTGCCCGGACGACGCGGCGCCGCTGCTCGTCGCCGGCGCCGGGTGGGGCCGGTGCACGATCGAGGCTGCGCTGCTGCGCGACGGCCTTGATGCGCCCCGTAGCGGCCCGAGGCGCTGCGCGAGTCGCCGCCGGCGTTTGTAGACGAGCCGGCCCTTGAGCGTTGCTGACGTCGTCGATTGCGAGCACTTCATCGATTCGTGCTAGCATTTCCAGGGAAAGCAGAGGAGCGGAGCCATGGCGAGCTTGAGTGTACGCCGCCTGGACGGCGAGGTCATTCGGCGGCTGAAGATCCGGGCGCAACGCGACGGCCTGTCCGTGGAAGAGACCGTGCGTCGCATCCTCGCCGACGCCGTCATCAACGTGGAGCCGGCCGGCGCGATGATCCGCCGCATCATCGGCGACGATGCCATCGATTTCGATCTGCCGGCGCGTGAGGTCGACGATCCGATCAACTTCACATCCGGCGAGTACGGCCGGGACGATCTCGAATGATCCTCCTGGACACCAACGTGCTGTCGGAAGCCATGCGCGTCGAACCGGACGGGCGTGTGATGCGCTGGTTGGACGGACACCCTCCTTCGGCCCTGTTTCTCTCTGCCGTCACCGTCGACGAGATCCTATTCGGAATAGATATACTCCCGCCCGGACGGAAACGGGCGCGCCTGGGCCGCGCGTTCCTGAAGATCGTCGACGGGTTCTCGGAGCGTATCGTCCCGTTCGACGTGCAAGCCGCCGCCGAGAGCGCGAGGCTTCGCGCCGAGCGGCGGCGCGCGGGCTCGCCGATGAGCCTGGCCGATTCCCAGATCGCCGGCACGGCCCGCAGCCGCGGCTATTCCCTGGCGACGCTGAACACCTCGGACTTCCGGGACCTCGGTCTCTCCGTCCTGGAACCGCGTTGAACAGGTCGGCGGACACGATCGCGCGTCACCGTCCCATGACCCCTGACATCTCGGAACGCGCCTTCGAGGCCGCCATCGAGTGCGCGCTGCTGCGCCACGGGCCGGACGCCTGCCCGGACGACGCGGCGGCGGTGCGGGAGTCGGCGCCGGAATTCGGGGACGAGCCGCTGCCGGGCGGCTACCTCAGGCGCCGGCCGGAGGACTACGACCGCGGGTTGTGCCTGATCCCGACCGACGTCGTCGACTTCCTGCTGGCCACCCAGCCGAAGGTGTGGGAGAAGCTCAAGCAGCACCACGGGGCCGACGTGAAACCGCGCTTCCTCGGCCGGCTCTCGCGCGAGATCGCCCGGCGGGGCGCGCTCGATGTGCTGCGCAACGGCGTCAAGGACTCGGGCTGCAAGTTCCGGCTGGCGTACTTCCGCCCGGCAAGCGGCCTCAACGAGGAACTGCAGCGGCTGCACGCGGCCAACTTCTTCGCGGTCGTGCGCCAGCTCCGCTTCAGCGAGCAGGACGAGCAGAGCCTCGACCTCGCGCTCTTCCTGAACGGCGTCCCCATCTTCACGGCCGAGCTCAAGAACCCGCTCAACGGGCAGGACGTCCAGGACGCGATCCGGCAGTACCGGGAGGACCGGGACCCGCGCGAGCCGCTCTTCGGCTACGCGCGCTGCCTCGCCCACTTCGCGGTGGACCCGGAGCAGGTGTTTGTGACCACCTGCCTCGCCGGGCCGAAGACCCGCTTCCTGCCGTTCAACCAGGGGCGCTTCGGAGGCGCCGGTAATCCGCCGATCCCGCCCACCCGCGCGGGGTTCGCGACCGACTATCTGTGGGAGGAGGTCTGGGCGCGCGACAGTGTCCTCGACCTTGTCCGCCAGTTCATCCACGAGGTCGAGGCCGAGGACGACCGCGGGCGCAAGACCGGCGCGCGCTTCCTGATCTTCCCCCGCTACCAGCAGCTCGACTGCGTGCGCCGGCTCGTCGGCCATGCGCGCAACCACGGCCCCGGCCAGCGCTACCTGATTCAGCACTCGGCCGGCAGCGGCAAGAGCTTCACCATCGCCTGGCTCGCCCACCGGCTGTCCGTGCTGCACGACCGCGACGACCGGCGCGTCTTCGACTCGGTCGTCGTGGTGACCGACCGGCGCGTGCTCGACCGCCAGCTCCAGCGCACCATCCGGCAGTTCGAGCAGACGCTCGGCGTCGTGGAGAACATCGAGCACACCTCGCGCCAGCTCCGTGAGGCCCTCGAGGCGGGCCGGACCATCATCGTCACCACGCTGCAAAAGTTTCCCGTCATCGCCGAGCAGATCGGCGAGCTTCCCGGCCAGCGCTTCGCCGTGATCGTGGACGAAGCCCACTCGTCGCAGTCGGGCGAGAGCACGAAGAGCCTCAAGGCGGTGCTCAAGGCCGGGAGCCTGGAGGAGGCCGAACAGGAGGAAGCGGGCGCCGCGACACCCGAGGAGGAGCTCGATGAGCTCGTCATCGAGGAGATCCGCAACCGCGGGCGGCTGCCGAACCTCTCAACGTTCGCCTTCACGGCGACCCCGAAGCCCAAGACCCTGGAGCTGTTCGGCCGGAAACGGCCCGACGGGCGATTCGAACCCTTCCACCGCTACAGCATGCGCCAGGCCATCGAGGAGGGGTTCATCCTCGACGTGCTGGCGAGCTATGCGACCTACAAGGCCTACTGGCGTCTGCTGAAGAAGATCGAGGACGACCCGCGCTACGACAAGGGCCAGGCGGAGTACCTGCTCAAGTCGTTCGTCGACCTGCACCCGCACGCCATCCGCGAAAAAATCGCGATCTGCGTGGAGCACTTCGCCGCGCAGGCCGCGGGCGCGATCGGCGGGCGCGCCAAGGCGATGATCGTGACGCGCTCGCGCCTGCACGCGGTGCGCACCAGGCTCGCCCTGGATCGCTACCTGGCCGAGAAGGGTCACCCATGGAAGGCGCTCGTCGCCTTCTCGGGAACGGTGAACGACGGCGGCGACACCTATACCGAGTCCGGCATGAACTCGGCCGGGCAGGAACGCGTCATCGGCGAGCGTCAGACGGCCGCCGAGTTCGAGAAGCCCGAGTACCGCTTCCTGGTGGTCGCCAACAAGTTCCAGACCGGATTCGACCAGCCGCTGCTGCACACGATGTACGTGGACAAGAAGCTCGGCGGCGTGAACGCGGTCCAGACGCTGTCGCGCCTGAACCGCACCCACCCCGGCAAGCCGGGCGCGATGGTGCTGGACTTCGCCAACGAAGCCGAGGAGATCAGGGAGGCTTTCGAGCCGTACTACGAGACCACCCTGCTCTCGGAGGAAACCGACCCCAACCTTCTATACGAGGTCCAGGGCCGGCTGCTCGACTTCGGCGTGTTCCTGGCCGGCGACGTCGAGGCCTTCGCGCGGCTGTACTTCGATCCCAAGACGACCCAGGACAGTCTCTACGCGGCGCTGGAACCGGCGCGCCGGCGCTTCGTGGAGCTCGACCCCGACGAGGGGCAGGACTTCCGCGGCCAGCTCGTCGACTACATCCGCCTGTACGCCTTCCTCGCCCAGGTGCTGACGTTCGCCGACCCCGACCTCGAGAAGCTCTACGTCTTCGCCCGGCACCTGCGGCGCCTGCTGCCGGCCGGCAGGGACGAGCTGCCTCGCGAGGTGCAGCAGAACATCGACATGGAGTCGTTCCGCATCCAGCGGACGAGCCGCGGCCGCATCGCGCTGGACCGCCAGGCCCGGCCGCTCGACCCCGCCGGGAGCAAGCCGCGCGGCGGAGGCCCCGACGAGGAGCTGGAAGCGCTCTCGCGGATCATCGAGGCGCTGAATGAGCGCTTCGGCCTGAACCTCGGCCCCGAGCACCGCGTCACGCTGGAGCAGATCCGCTCGGCCCTCGACGGGGACGCCGGGCTCGACGCCAGCGCCCGGGTGAACACGCGCGAGAACGTGCGGCTGACCTTCGACCCCAAGGTCGAGGACAAGATCCAGGAGATCGTCGAGACCAACTTCGGCCTCTACAAGCGCATCACCGACGACCCCGACTTCGGCCGGGCGCTCAAGAACTACCTGTTCGACGACTACATACGGCGGCACCGGCGGGCCGAGGAATTGCTCAAGCTCCAGAAGTCGAAGACGCTGGAGTTCAAGTCGAGCCTGCGCTGGAACCTGAAGGAGGACCGCAAGGACGACAAGCACGTCACGCACGCGGCGCTGAAGACGATCGCGGCGTTCCTCAATACCGAGGGCGGCGACCTGCTGATCGGCGTGGACGACGACCGCAAGGTGCTCGGCATCGAGCACGATCGCCTGGACAGCGACGACAAGTTCATGCGCCACCTGGCCCAGGCCGTCCGCAACGGTCTCGGCGCCCGCGCCGGGACGTGCATCGACCCGAAGACCCAGATCGTGGAGGGCAGGACCGTGTGTCTGGTGAGCTGCCAGCGCAGCCCCGAGCCGGTGTACCTGCGCTGGAAGGGCATCGAGAAGGCCGATGACGGCGATCTCTACGTCCGCACCGGCCCCGGGACGGTGCGGCTCGCCGCGGTGGATGCCCAGAAATACGTCGCCACCAGATTCGGCTCGAAGTGAGGCGTGGCGGGGTCTTCGTCGGTCAGGTTCGAGCGCTACAGGTAGCGGCCCTCCCGACTCGCCCGGTGAAGATGCCCGCCGGGTCCGGCACGGCGGACGGTGCCTGCTGGCCCTGGACCAGCGGACCGGTCGCGACGGCCCCCGCCGGCAGTGCGACGCGCACGCCGGACGGTGGACCCCGCCCCGCGTCCTGCGGCATCGCAGCGTTCCCGCGGGTCTCGTCTGTCACACGAGATCATCCAACGCCACGTCAAGGGCTGTGGCGAGGCTCTTGAGTGCCTTCACCGACCCGGGCTTTACCCCCCGCTCGATGGCCGAGAGATAGGAACTCGGGATTCCCGCTGCGGCGGCCAGCGCGCGCGCCGTCATGCCCCGGTGCGTACGCCAGACGCGCACAGGATGTTCCCCTTCGGCAATGCGCCGGACGAGGTCGGCCGGTGCCCAGGTCTGCTTGGGGTCATCGAGGACGCGCTGGATGATGGCGGCATCGGTAGCGTCTTCATCCGCGGCTGCGCGCAACTGCTCGTATTCGTCGCGGCGGATCACAACGTAGTCCTTGCCGGCGAGGGTCAGGGTCTGCGGCGTGGTACTCATCGGTACGCCTCCCCGCGTGACAATATCGCTGCCACGCGCAGTTGCTTCTCGCGGGTCTCGACGACATACAGCACACGCCAATCACCGACGCGGAACGGCAGCGCCTCAAAATTGCCGGACATGTGGATTGTAGCCGTCGGTTGCACCCGATGTCGCGCTCGGCGGCCCTGCGGATCGGGCACGGAACACGCGGTGCCGGCACGGTGACCCATCGCGCACGCACGTGTTCTTGCACGCCGGCGCGTTCAGGTCCATCATGGGCGTAATCGCACCCATCGACGTGCTCGACGGATGGCCGGAACAGACGGGGGGAGGTCTCATGATCCATCGTCATCTCGCTATGCGGATCGTCGTGATCGCGGTGGCGGCGCTCACGCCGGCGCTGGCCGCGGCGCAATCAACCAACGCCAGCGCGCCACGGACGCCATGGGGACATCCGGACCTGCAGGGCATCTGGAACAACGCCACGCTCACGCCGTTCGAACGTCCCGAACGGCTGGCGGACCAGGAATTCCTGACCGAAGAGGAAGCGGCCAACCTGGCGCGGCAGACGGCTGACCGGAACAGCCGCCTGTTGACGGCGCCCGCGCAACGGACCGAGGCCGGCGGCAACGTCGGCGCCTACAACAACTTCTGGATGGAACGCGGCACCTCGGTCGTCGCGACCCGGCGCACGTCCATGGTCACGGATCCGCCGAACGGCCGGTTGCCGGCCCTGACCCCGGAGGCGGAGGCCAGGCGCACCTCTCCGGAGGCGCGGCGGCTCGCTCAGGTGCGGGGCGGCGCCCTGCCGGCCGATACCTGGGAGCAGCTCGACCTCGGCGACCGGTGTCTGTGGTACCGGGGCATCCCGTCGTTTCCGACCGGCTACAACAACAACTACCACATCGTGCAGACACCCGGCATGGTCGCCATCCTGCAGGAGCACATCCACGACGTGCGCTTCATTCCGCTGGATGACCGCCCGCATATCCCGCAGGCCATACGCCAGTACGCCGGCGACTCGCGCGGCCGATGGGAGGGCGACACGCTTGTCGTCGAGACCACCCACTTCAACGACAGGGCGTTCATCCGGAACTTCAACGGCAACCTCAGTGAAGCGCTGCACGTGGTCGAACGGTTCACGCGGCTCGGGCCGGATACGCTCGGCTACGAGTTCAGCGTCACCGATCCGAACACCTGGGTCCGCACCTGGAGCGGCTCGCTCCCGATGGCGCGCATCGAGGGCCCGATGTTCGAGTACGCATGCCACGAGGGCAACTACGGGTTGACCAATATTCTCGCCGGCTCGCGCGCCGCGGAGAACACCGGCGGTGCGTCGAGATGACCGGCGCATGACACGATCCGCGACGGCACCGAGATCAACGTGCGCCGGTGAGCAACGCCCTGCAGCGGGGCGGACGAGCGGTGCGCCGGTCCGCGGCTATAATCGGGCGATGCAGTGGTCCGCATTGCCCGGCGGCGACCTGGTGGCGCAGGGGCTGCGCGACCTGTCGGCAGACCGCGAGACCGTCGCGGCGCTGGTCGTCGCCATCGGGGCGCCACGGCTCACCAGGCTCGGCTTCGACGTGCCTGCCCTCGACTCGCCTGAGCACCGTCTGTACGAGGTGCTGCGCCGTGCCGGCGCCGACGACGCCCACTCCCGATACAACGCCCTGATCCGGCGCCTCGTCAGTTTCGAGCGAGCGGCAGAATGCGTCGCATAGCCGATGCGGCGCGCGTGCAGACCTTCATGCAGCGGCTCGGCGAACGCGCCGGGGCTGCCGGGCATGTCTACCTCACCGGCGGCGCAACGGCGCTGCTGATCGGCTGGCGGTCGACCACGATCGACATCGATCTGGCCCTCGGACCCGATGCCGAGCACGTGCTGCGGCTCCTCCCGGCGCTCAAAGAGGAACTGGAGCTGAACATGGAGCTCGCCGCCCCGTCCGACTTCATCCCGGAACTGCCTGGATGGCGGGACCGGAGCCGGTTCATCGAACGCGCGGGTCGTCTCGACTTCTTCCACTACGATTTCTATGCGCAGGCGCTGTCGAAGGTCGAACGGGGACACGCCCAGGATCAGGAGGACATTCGAGCCATGCTCGACCGCGGCCTGATCGCGGCTGAGACCGCAATGACGCTCTTCGACCAGATCGAACCGGATCTCTATCGCTACCCGGCCATCGACCCGGCGGCGTATCGGCGCGCGGTCGTCCGGATGTTCGGTCCCCCGACACAATGAAGGTCACCATGAGAGCGTGCATTCTTGCAGCCGTGTTCGTTGCGAGATCGACGGCGGGCCTGCTGGCGGCCGATGGCGAAGAGTCGTATCAGTCGCGCTGCGCGCTGTGCCACGGCGGCGACGGCGCCGGCTCGGACCGGGCGGCGTCGATCATCGCCACGTTGCAAACCAGCGCGACCGCCCGGCTGGCGGCCATCATCACGGAGGGCGCGCCCTCGAAAGGCATGCCGGCCTTCGAGATGCCGGCCGACGAGCTGGCCCCGCTCGTGGCGTATCTGAAGACGCTGGCTGCCGCGGCCGCCCCTGGCGCTCGCGACCCGCGGGCGCCGAGCCCGCGCGCGGGGACGCTGCGCCTTGTCGACGGCCGCTCGCTCGACGGCACCGTCCTCAACGAAAGCGGCTTCGACGCGCAGCTCCGCACGTCCGACGGCGCACTCCATTTCCTGCGGCGGGAGGGCGACGCCTATCGCGAGACGCCAATTGAACCGTCCGTGGACTGGTCCTCCTACAACGGCAGCGACAGCTCCAACCGCCACAGCGCGATCGATCAGATCGATCGCGGCAACGTCGATCGTCTCGTCCCCCGGTGGTTCTTCCCGATTCAGGACATGCGCATGGTGGAAGGCACGCCGGTGGTCGTCGCCGGTGTCATGTACGTCACCGCGGCGAACCAGGTGTACGCCCTCGACGCAGCGACCGGGCGCGAGATCTGGCGCTATTCGCAGCCCCGCACCGAGGGCCTCGTCGGGGACCCGGGCATCGGCCTGAACCGCGGAGTCGCGATTCGGAACGATCTGCTGTTCACCGTCACCGACCATGCCCACGTCATCGCGCTCGACCGCTTCACCGGCGCACTGGCGTGGGACGCCGAGATGGCCGACTATCGCGACCACTACGGTGCGGTCGCCGCGCCGCTGGTCGTCGCCGATCTCGTGGTGGCCGGCATCAGCGCCGGCGATACCGGACTGCGCGGCTTTCTGGACGCGTATCACGCCGAGACCGGCGAGCGGGCGTGGCGTTTCTGGACGATCCCGGCGCCGGGGGAACCGGGCTCGGAGACCTGGGGCGACCCCGAGGTGCTCCGCCGCGGCTGCGGCGCAACGTGGCTGACCGGCAGCTACGACGCCGAGCTGAACCTGCTCTACTGGGCCACGGGCAACCCCTGTCCGGACCTGAACGGCGCGCGGCGTCCGGGCGACAACCTGTACACCAACTCGGTGCTGGCGCTGACACCGGAGACCGGCGCGCTCGAGTGGTACTTCCAGTTCACGCCGCACGATACGCACGACTGGGACGCGCAGGAACCACTGCTGCTGATTGACGAAGAGTTCCGCGGGCGTCCCCGCAAACTGCTCATTCAGGGCAACCGCAACGGCTTCTTCTACGTCCTCGACCGGACGAACGGGCAGTTCCTGCTCGGCGAGCCGTTCGTGAACCAGACCTGGGCGGCCGGCCTGGACGACTCGGGACGCCCGATTGTGCTGCCCGGCAGCGACCCGACCGCGGAAGGCACCGACGTCTGCCCCGCCATCCGCGGCGCCACCAACTGGTGGGCCACCAGTTACCACCCGGGGACCAAGCTGTTCTACCTGCTGGCCCACGAGTCGTGCATGACCTACACCAGCAACGATCAGGACTGGCAGCGGGGCCGAAGCTGGCTGGGCGGCACCGTCCGGCTCGCCGACGGGTCGCCGAACCAGAAGTTCATCCGCGCCATCGACATCCAGACCGGCGACGTCGCCTGGAGCTACGCGCAGACCGGCAAGGCGCAAACCTACTCGGGTGTCCTCTCGACGGACGGCGACCTGGTGTTCTTCGGGGAGGACAGCGGCGCGTTCGCGGCGCTCGACGCCCACACCGGCGAACCGCTCTGGCACTTCCAGGCCAACCAGGACTGGAAGGCGTCGCCGATGACCTATATGGTGGGCGGACGGCAATATGTCGCCATCGCGTCGGGGATGGGCTTCTGGTCGTTCGCGCTGCCCGAGTGACGACGACCGGGCACGCTCACGTCCGCCGGCGTCGCGGATGGGCGCGTTACGTACCTTCCCCGAGTCGGTACGCGCAACACGGTTCACGACGGGTCGAGAATGGTGTAGTCGAGTTCCGCGATGTGGCGGTAGTCTCGATCGAACGTCAACAAGTGGCCATTGCATTCCATGGTCACCGCTGCGATCCACACGTCGTTGATGGAAATGGGAGTACCGGCGCGACGCAGCTCGGCGAAGATCCGCGCGTAGCACCTGACCGTCGTCGTCGTCACCGCCATCACGCTGACGAACGGTTCCTCGAGAAAGTCACCGAGGACACGTCGATTCTCCTGCACACGGTTGCCCAGTTCGAAGCCGCCTTCGAGTTCGCCAAGCACGATCACCGGCAGCACGACGATCTCGGCGCCGGCGACGATGTCGAGCACACGGGAATGTCCGGCGCGCAGATGCGAGTATGCGCTGGTGTCGAGAACGAGCCGGTCAGTCAGGAGTCACGCCCCAGTCCCGTTCGTCAACGACCCGTTGCGCGCGCAATGCGGTGGTAAACGCCTCGAGATCCTCGGATGTCCACGTGGCGTACCGCAGCAGGCGTTCGCGGCGCGCATCCAGCCCCACTGCACGGCGCAGAAGGCGCAAGAGGGTGCTGTTCAGACTCTCGCCACGCTCGGCGCTGACGGCGCGCAGCCGTCGTGACAGCTCCGGATCGACGTTGCGAAGTGTGATCTGGGCAGAAGGCATGATGTCATGAACCTATAGTCATGCCTTCATGATGTCAACAATTGTCCGACCTCACGGTCGAACGGGCCGTGTGGGGTCTGCCGGATCCCATCCATGCACTCACGTCCGCCGGCGTCGCGGCACGGACGCGGCGGCAAGCAGGACGCCCGCCAGCACGACGGCAATCGACCAGAGGACCGTTTTGGAAGGCGCCACGATGACCCGGTCCTCGTACACCGGGCTGACATAGGTGCCGTCCGCGGTCCCAGCCGCGTTGGATTCGGCGTCGTCGCGTGTCGCCGGGGGCCACCGATGCACGTGGTCGTAGCCGATCGCGCGCTGGTCGAGTAGTGACGGGTAGTACCGCTCGAGAAGTGCGTTTTCGAGCCACGCGTCACGAAACTGGCCACGCTCGTAGGATTCGTTCCGGTGCTGGATGTGCGCGGCCGCCTCGAAGAAGAAGTGATCCTGGATGGCGAACGGCTCGGGAGCGGCCGGCGGGTCCAGCCGCCAGCGCTCGGTGCGTTCGGCGCCAAACACCGCCAACTGTTCGAACGTGAAGAAGGACCGGAACCGTCCAAGCGCGGGGTCGGTCAGCTCGTAGCCGAGGTGCGCGCAATGCAGGAAGCCGGCGAAGCTCAGCACGACGATGCTCGCCAGACGCAGCACCCCTTGCCACGGCACACCCAGCGGGGCGCCGGCCGGCGTCTGCGGCGGGTAGAGTCCAATCGCGAACAACAGACCGCACCCGAGCGCATAGAGGTTGAGAAAGACATCGCGCACATCGCCGACCCGCGTGGGCACGAGCCACTGCAGCCACTCTTCCCCGATGCCGACCAGTACGCCGATCAGCAACGTCAGCGGCACGACCAGCCGCAGCGGCATGCCGGCCATGGCGCGATAGAACAGCGTGGCGACCAGCCCGTACTCCACGAAGTGGATCCGTTCGACGGCGTCGACGTCTGGCACCCCGGTGCGCATGACGGCGGCGTAGCCGACGAACAGCAGGACCGCCAGCGACATCAACCCCACCCGCTGGAGACGACGCTCGCGCACGTGCCGCACGCCCCAGCCGACCGCGGCCAGCACGGTCAGTCCCACGCCCAGCCCGATGACCGGGGTGAAGGCGTCTCCGAGCACCCGTTTGATGACGTCGCGAAGCGGGCCGATGAACGGCGACCAGGCGATGAAGAGCAGCGACACGCTGACCGGCAGCAAGTAGCGTCGCATTTAGCAGCCCGTGGTAAAAGCCCCGTTGCATTCGATCGACGCTGCATCCCGTTGAGCGGCGTTGTATTCCACTGATCTGCGTTGTATCTAGCGGATCGGCGTTGAAGGTCGCCGATCCGCTTGTTTCATCGGTCGCATACTGCCGGTATGCTCCCTCTTCTCGCCTTGCTCACCGTGCGCATCGCCGATCTCGGTGCAACGCGGGGTTCTACCACGGGCCGCTAGCAGCCCGTGGCCAGGTTGCGGATCAGTCAGGCAGCGCGAGTCGCCAAATTCTAGTAAGTCATTCATGAAAAGTGACTTGGCGTCAGTGCTCCGACCGTGTTTCCCTCGTCGATTTCCACGCGAGCAGGAATCCACGGGACCATAGAAACCGTCCACGGACCGCACCGCATCACAGCTTGCTCACCGCCCGCCGCCGTTCAGCGCCAGCAACTCGCGCAGAACCTCGTCGTCGAAGATGTCCGCCGACCAACCGTACGCACCAGCCACCGCCGCGTCAAGGGCTTCGTGTGCGTCGGCGAGCCACTGGGGACGGCTGTTGTCAACGTGCGCTTCTTGAGTACCTTCGCCGCGTCCTTGTCGCGGGGAACGGGACGCTGCGGGTAACCGGAAACCGGTTCGTCAACCCACTCGACCCATTCGCGTGGGTTGAGCCAGCGGTCGCGCAAATCGACGAGTCTGCGGGCTTCCAGGGCTTCCGATACAAAATCAAGCATAGGTTGTTTGGGCTTGATCCAGTCATGCGGAGCTCCGCATAATCGGATCAAGCTCAGTCCTCCCTGCACAGAGAAACAGGGCGTCGTTCACACAGGTGCCAAGTCGCTTCCACGCGCGTTTGCCGCGCCCAAGTCCGACAGGCTGCTAGTTCGGCGAGTCGACGTGGCGCTGCTATCGCGTGACGGCCGCACGCGCCGTACCAGTCAGGCAGCGGCGGTCAGCCGATCGAGCCATTCTCGGAAGTGCCGACACTGCGATTGAAGCTCCGGTAATCCGATCTTTTCGGCGACAATCGGGCCGGCAGACGCCTTTCTTCTTGCGTATTCCGGTATCGCGGCCGTGATCCGCTTCGACGGTGCGGTGGTCGGTCCGTCGTCGACTAATTCCGGCGAGCCGCGTTCCCTCGCCGTCTCGACGAGTTGCTGAATCGCAGACGGACAGTCCAGGAACTGTGTGTCGAGCTTCTGAGGATCGGTAAACAGCAGAGCTTCGAACTCGTGAAGCTGGATGTACGGGATGAACCTTCTGTCGTCGATAGCCTCACTCAGTGCGGCTTCCAGAATCTCTACGCGCGCGTACGGGTCGGACACTTCCGCGGCGTCTGCATAGCGGGGAAAGTCGGGGGGCAGTCCGTACAGGTCGAACATGGTCGTGAATCTCGCGTTCCCGCTACTGTCCTCCCTCACCCATCTGTGGATGTCGTCCCGCGCATGCTTGTAGGTCGTGAGGCCACCTCGCTGCCTGAGATGCTCTGCTCGCCGCTCACGTCTGGTCGTGACACAATGTGCCACGGCGACAATCGACTGGTCCGCCAAGTGATCTCGCAGCACCGTGTTGACGAATCTCTCCTCGGTCTGCCCCTCGACGACGAAGTTGACGCGGAGGCACATCAGGGTCGTCCTCCGATAACGTTCTTTTCCCACAGTTCGGACAGCGAGTACTCTTCGAGCCACTCCTCAAGCGTGGCAGGATCTAGCCGCTTGAACGTGGATGCGCGTTCCGGTCGTTCGACGACCACGATGTCTTCAGGGTCGAAGCAATCGACCAGCGGGACCGACTGCGTTGCCGCAATGACCTGGATCTTCGTTGCCGCCGCCGCTATGAGTCCACCGACGACGTTTATCGCCGACGGGTGCAGTCCGAGTTCGGGTTCATCAAGAATTAGCACGTCGGGGAGGTCTTGCGCTGGCTGTAGCAGCAGCGTGATCAGCGCGATTATCCGCAGGAAACCGTCCGACGCCTGCGAGGCGTTGAACACCTCGTCCGTGTCGCGCTCGCGCCATGCCAGCATGAGGTCGCTACAGTCCGGTTCGAGCTCGAAGTCGGAGAACATCGGCAGCACGAGTCGGATGGTGTCCACAATGCGCTGGTAGTACCGGCGGTCTCGTGTCTGCAATCGGTAGAGCACTGGCGCAAGGTTGGCCGCATCCTCCTTGAGCCAGCGGTTGTCGTTGGCCGACCACTTGCCCCGGATGCGGCCGGTGTCGGAAGTGTTGTGGAATTGATAGACGACAATCTTCTGCAGCAGCGTGCGGATGACCAGTGCAGTCTGGTCTTCCACCGCCGCCGTGAGAATCTGCGGATCCTTGTGTCCAGCGCCCATTGCCTTCCAGGTCGCCTTGCTTTGCCACCCCGCGCGCGAGAAACGGTACCGCTCGTCAGCGAATACCAGCGTATCTCCTGCGGCATGGAACAGCCGGAAGGCGTACTCGTTCTCTCCAGCGGCGGTTCGGATAGTGATCTCGGCCTCGATCTCGCGCGTATGGGCGGGTCCGTCGTGCAGGAGTCGGCGGGAGCCGCCCTGCTGGCTCACGTGCAGCGCCAGCTTGTCCGGGCCGGACAGCGCCCAGCTCATCATGCGAAAGAACGAGATGAAGTTCGACTTCCCGGCACCGTTGGGACCGATAAGTACCGTCCGCGAGTGAGGCTCGAAGTCGATCAGCTCGTGGATCGTCTTGAACCCCTTCAGGGTGATCCGCTCCAACCGGCTGCGTACTATGCCTTTTATTGTCATGCCCATGTAGTCCGTCGTCGTCGGCCGCCGGCCGTGCCGCTTCGAGAAGCGTCGCCCGTGGCGATGCCGGCGGTGGCGGGCGCGTCCCGCACGGCTGCGATCACCGCATCCGGGCCGCCCCAGATGGTCGTAAAATCAACGCGTACGTCATGCGTTCCGGTGCGATTCGAAGCGAGAAGCCGAGCTTCCGTCGACCGGCGCGATCGACCGTAGCGTCGTCCCAACGCGCCATCCAGTCGAGGCAATCGCCGTAGCAGAGCGTGTCCACAGGTGGCGCTGCCATGTCTCATTGTACGTCATGGCCGACGGCTCAACCGTCGGTCATCGGCGGGGTTCACGGCCCAGGAGGCTTCGGAACTCGACGCAATCGCAGGTGGTCCGGGGACGACAGCCTGCAGCCGTGGTGTGGACATTCCCGCGCACGTGCGGGCCGAGTACCATAAATGAGTGGTTCCGAATGCGGAATTCTGGGCGCACTACTTTCGGGAGTTCCACGTTCGCACGATCGAGGGTTTCGGGGCCGGGGCACTTGAGAATGTGGCGGCGGCGTTCAGTAGCATCGCCGAAGAAGCGGATGCGGCGGCCGAGGCGGAATTCGACCGCCTCGGATGCATGCCCGCGGATGATGAGATTGACATGGGCGACGTCGCCGAGTGGGCGACCGAGCATGGTATCGAGTACTACGAGACGATGTCGGGCGTTCGGCAGGGCCTGCTGAACCTGTCTGCTGTGGGTCTCCACCACCTGTTCGAGCAACAGCAACTCTTCTTCCTTCGGCGAGAGCTGGCCCGTGCCGACGAGGGAGCGTTCCAGCCGGCGGAATTCGAACGGCGGCTGGGGGGAGCGACCCGACCCCGCAGGTGTGACGGAGGAACACCTGCGGGGGCCGAAAACCGACGGTTTTCGGATGGGTCGCTCCCCTACACCCCCATGTACCCCGGAGCGGCACGGTTGGGTGTGCGAGATGTTTGGATCACATTAATAGCAAAGGATTTACGGGCTTCGCGAGTGTGACAGGTCCTGTGACTCCAAGTGTCAGTTAGGGGCTCCGGTCAATTTACCCCTCTGGTCCGGCACTTCGGATGTAATCTCGGGGCTGATTCACCTCTCCGCGCCGATTGCCTTCTCGACGTTCCGTCCGTGACCGCGATCACTTCCCGCGGCGGCTCTCCCGCCCGCGCAACCGCCTCCGGTCGCCGCCCATCTTCGTCGCCGCCGCTTCCATTCTGGTGCTCTGGATCGATGCTTGCTTCCCGTGCGGCTCTGATTCCGCTGTGCTGGATCCCGCTTCGCTCACATCCTCAATGTCCGATCCTCCCAGCATCTAATCTCCAGCCGAGCGTCCCTCGCAGGAACCAGACCGGAACGCGCAGCGCGTCCACGTCATGCGCTGGGTGCTGCAAAGCTGGGTTCAGGACGCTGACCGGCAGCAGGTAGCGTCGCAGTTAGCAGGAGGCCAAGTTGCGGATCAGTCAGGCAGCGCGAACACGAACAGGTTGTTGCCGGCGCTGGGGCGCAGCTCGGGCGTCAACCCTTCGGCGCGGGAGCCGGTGCTCGCGACGACGTACTGGCGGCCGTCGACGGCGTAGGTAATCGGGAACCCGGTCACCGGCGACCCGAGATTGATCTCCCACAGCACCTCGCCGGTCACCTGGTCGAAGGCCCGGAACCGTCCGTTGCCGTCGCCCCCGAACAGCAGTCCCCCGCCGGTCGCGACCAGCGAATGGGTGGCGGCCCGCTGCTCGTGCAACCAGGTGGTCTCGCCCGTCTCGACCGAGATCGCACGCACGGTGCCAAGCTGGTCGATACCCGGCGGCAACTGGAATCTGGCGGCCAGACGGTAGATGGCAAGCCCGCCCTCCATCGTCGACAGCACCCGCGCGCAGGTCTGCTTGAGCGGGAAATACATGGTGTTGGTCAACGGGCTGTAGGCGCCCGCCGGCCAGTTCTTGCCACCGGCCCACGAGGGGCAGGACAACACCTCCTGTCCGAGCGCGGTGAAGACGACCTCGGCGTTCTCGGTGACGGCGCCGGTGGCGCCGTCGATGCTGCTGATGACGTTCTGGGGGACGGTCGGCGTCGCCCACAGGAACTCGCCCGTCTCGCGATCGAGCGTATACACGACGCCGGTCTTGCCCGGCACGCCGGTGACCACCCTGCGGCGCTCGCCCGGCCGCAGCCGCGGATTGATCCAGGACACCGCGCTCGCATCGGGCGCCACCGCCGTGTCGACCAGCAGCCGCTCATACGGATGATCCAGGTCCCAGTGGTCGTTGAGATGCTGGTAATACCACCTGATCTCGCCGGTATCGCCGTCGATGGCGAGCGTCGAGTTGTGATAGAGGTGCTTGTTCTCGATACCGCCGAGCATGAACTTCGGCGCCGGCGAGGTCACCGACGTGCCGACATACACGAGGTTCAGTTCCGGGTCGTAGCTGGGCACCATCCAGGATCCGACGTGCATCCGCTCCTCGTAGGGCACGCCGCCCCAGGTCTCGTCGCCCGGCTCGCCCGGCGCGGGCACGAGGGCCGTGCGCCACAGCTCGTCGCCGGTGACGGCATCGTGGGCGAGGATGACGCACGAGACCGGCCCCGCCAGCGGCCGGCAACTGCGCCCGGACACGATCTTGCCGTTGGCGATGATGGGACCGGCGGAATGCCGCGCCGGGTGCACGTGGTAATCGAAGATCTGCCGTTCCCAGACCAGATCGCCGGTGATCGCATCGAGTGCGTAGACGTAGTCGTCATTGCTCGTATCGATGATCAGCCGGCCGTAGATCGCGATGTTGCGGTTGTTGTCGGTCAGGCCGCCCATGACCTCGGGGACGTCGTCCGGAAGGTCCCGCCGGTACTCCCACAGCAGATCACCGCTGACCGCGTCGATCGCCTGGACATGGTCCTTGGGATTCGGCATGAACACGGTGCAGCCGTACGCCAGCGGGGTCCCCTCCTGGGCGCCCGGCGCCATTGCCCGGGTCCAGACCATCTGCAGATCGCCCACGTTGTCACGGTCGATCTGGTCGAGCGGGCTGTAGCCCCAGCCATTTTGCGTGCGGCGCCACATGAGCCAGTCGTCGGGTGACGGATTCTCGAGCATGTCGTCCGTGACCGGGACGAACACGTCCTCGGATTGGGCCGCCGCGGGAGCCGCGACGCCGGTCGATAGCAGCAGGACGATGCAGAGACAGATCAAGTGGGATGGTGATATGACGCGAGAAAGGTGCACGACGGGCTCCTGGCGCTAGCGCTGCGGCTGCGCGGGCTTCGGCGGCTCGACCGGCCGCGCATAGATGTCGACGATCTCGGGTCGGGGCCCGTCGGTCGGCACACCCGCGCCGTCCATCAGCACGGTGATCGCTTCGATGGTCGCACGCGAGGGTCGCGGCAATCCGCCGCGGTGGCCCTCGGCGATGAACAGCGGCGTGCGGCCCTGCTTGTTCGTGTTCTTCCAGACGTGTATGTCGGCGCCGTGGTCCGCCAGCAATTGCACGACCGTCGGGAAGCTGCCGTAGGCCGCGCCGTGCATGGCGGTATCGCCCTCGTTGTTCAGCGCGTCGATCTCGGTGCCGAGGTCGAGCAGCAACTGCGTGGCGAGCACTGCCTCGGGCTCGGTGCCGGCCTCTTCTTCGGGGGCCGTCGTGCCGAGACCGGCCGCGGCCATCAGCGGCGTCGTGTTGTCGAAATTCGGGATGAACGGATCGGCGCCCAGATCGAGCAGTTGCTGCATCAGCGCGGCGTCCGCCCGATCGGCGGCCAGGAGGAACGGCGTGGCGCCGCCAGAGTTGAGACGGGACGCGGAATTCGGCTGCCGCGGCGCGCCCTCGTCCAGGCGCAGGTTCACGTCGGCGCCCAATTCCACCAGCGTCCGCACGAAGTCGAGGCTCGTCAGGCTGCCCGAGCCGATCGGCGCCGGGTCGCCCCGGTCGCTCTCGTCCGGCTTCCGTACCCAACTCATCGTGTGCAGCGGGGTGAAGCCGCTACGCTGGTCGTTCGGGTCGGACCCCACTTCGATCAGCGCGACCGCCAACTCGAAGTGTCCGTTCCGCACCGCCATGATCAACGGACTGACGCCATCGTCGACCGGCCGGTAGCTCGCGTTGTTGACCGCGGGATCGGCCCCCTCCTTCACCCGCTGGAGCAGTTCGCGCACATCGGCCCCGGCCTCGAGCAAAGTGTGCACGACGTCGACATGGCCTTCCCGCACGGCGAAGAACAGCGGCGTGAACCCGGACTTGAGCTTGGCGTCGAGATCGGCGCCCACCTCGAGGAGGGCATGGACGACCGCCGCGTGCCCTTCCGCCGCCGCCCACATGAGCGCGGTCTGGTTCCGTCGTTCGACGGCATTCGGGTCGGCGCCCCGGGCGAGCAGCGCGCGCACCGCCCCGAGACTGCCGGTCCGCGCCGCCGTCATCAGGACGGTCTCTCCCCCGCGCCGGGTGCTGTTCGCGTCGGCGCCGGCGTCGAGCAGCAGCGTGACGACATCGGCGTTGGCGTTGGTCGCGGCCGTCGACAACGGCGCCACACCGTAGCGATTCCCGGCGTTGACGTCGGCGCCGGCGCGCACCAGCAGCGCCGCCGTCTCGGCGTCATCGTGATACACGGCCCAGTGCAGCGCGGTCATGCCGTCGACCTGCGGGAGGTTGACGTCGGCGCCGCCATCGAGCAGCGTACGGACACGCGCGCTGTCGCGATGCTCGACCGCGTCGGCCAGCGCCGGCGCTTCGGCGGCGCCCGCGGCCGCTGCCGTCCCAAGCAACAGGACGGCACATCCGGCGATTCGTCTCAGATCCATCTGTCGTCTCTCCTGCCTGCGCACTCGACCCAGCCGTACGACGACACCGCGCTACACCGCCACCGGGTCGAAGAGATCTTCGACCTTGCCGTCGCTGTCGCCAAACGTATCCAGACGGACACCGGCCCGGTCCAGCAGCGTGAGATGGAGGTTCGCCAGCGGCGTGCCCTCGTCATATCGGATGTGCTGGCCCCCCTTCATGCCGGTCGCGGCGCCGCCCGCGACCAGAATCGGCAGGTTCACATGGTCGTGCAGGCTGGGGTTGCCCATCCCGCTGCCATACAGGTAGATAGTGTTGTCGAGCAGCGTGCCGTCGCCCTCCGGCGTCGCCTTCAGCTTCTGCAGGAAGTCGGAGAACAGCGACACGTGGAACGTGTTGATCTTGGCGATCTTGGCGACCTTCTCCGGGTCGTTGCCGTGGTGACTCGTCGGATGGTGCGGGTCGGGCACACCGATCTCCGGATAGGTGCGATTGCTGAGCTCGCGGGTGATCTGGAAGCTGACGACCCGCGTGATGTCGCCCTGAAACGCGAGGACCTGCAGATCGAAGAGCAGCTTTGCGTGGTCGGCGAACATCTCGGGCACGCCCACCGGACGGTCGAGGTCGGGGAACGGATTCTTGGCCGCGCCCGCCTCCGCCTGCTGAATCTGGCGCTCCACCTCACGGATACTGTCGAGATACTGATCGACGCGGGCACGGTCGCCCGTGCCGACCACCCCCTTGAGGCGCGCGATGTCGTCGTTGAAGGCGTCCAGCAGACTCGCCCGGCTCTTGAGCGCGGCGCGGCGCTCTGCGAGCGTGCCGCCCTCGCCGAAGAGACGCTCGAACACGATGCGCGGATGCGCCTCCGACGGCAGGGGCGTCGTCGGCGACGACCACGAGAGGTTGTTCTGATACACGCAGGCATAGCCGTTGTTGCAGACCCCGGCCAGCGGGTTCAGGTCCATCGACAGCTCGAGCGACCGCAACTGCGTGTCCTGGCCAATCTGCTGCGCCGCAAGCTGGTCGGCGGTGGTGCCCAGCCGGTAGTCCGAACTCTCGGTATGCTTGGCGAACGCGGCGCTCAGGAATCCGGAGTTCGACGTGTCGTGCGTACCCGGGTAGGAGTTCTGCAACTCCATGTTGGTGACGACGGTGAGCTGCTCGCGGACCGGCTCGAGCGGACTGAGGCAGGGGGTCAACTGGTCGAGCGCGCCCCGCCCCTCCGGCGTCCAGCGGGCATGGTCGCAGCCCATCGGGACGAAGATGTACCCAAGCCGCCGTACGGCGCGGGCCGGCGTCTGCGCCAGCGCGGTGGCGGCCGGAATCATGGCGTCGAGCAGCGGAAGCGCGAGGGTCGCCTGCATGCCCTTCAGGAACGTGCGCCGCGGCAACGCCTTCTTCGTGATGATCATGTCGAGTTCCTCATCTGAAACGGTACGCTCTTGACTATCCCGACGATCAACGAGGAGAACCGGTAGTCGTCCGACGCCGCGTCGCGCAGAATCTGGCGAATCGCCGGCGCGTCGTAGTACTCGACGCCCCGGCCCAGCGCGAACGTCAGCAGTTTCTCGGTCATCCGGCCGGCGAACAGATCGGGGCGGCTCAACAGCCCCGCTTCGAGCCCGTCCACGCCCTCGAACTCGCCGACCCCGGGCAGACCGCCCGAGACGTCCACTGCGCCGACGTCACCGCCGTGATCCCGCCAGCGGCCGACGGCGTCGAAGTTCTCCAGCGAGAACCCGACCGGGTCGATCATGGTGTGACAACTGGCGCAGGCCGGGTTGGTGCGATGCTGGGCCAGCCGCTCGCGCATCGGCAGGTTCGCGGCCACCGAGGTGTCTTCGAGATCCGGCACGTTCGCCGGGGGCGGCGGCGGCGGTGCGCCGTAGATGTTGTCGAGCACCCACTTGCCACGGATGACGGGCGACGTGCGGGTGGCATAGGAGGTCACCGACAGGATGCTGCCGTGCCGCAGCAAGCCTCCCCGCCGGCTCTCGTCACCAAGCTGGACGCGCCGGAACCGGCTGCCGTAGACGCCGGGTATGCCGTAGTGCTTCGCCAGCCGCTCGTTGAGAAACGTGTAGTCCGCCTTCAGCAGGTCGAGCACGCTGCGGTCCTCGCGCAGCACGCTGTCGAAGAACAGCTCAGTCTCCTGCCGGAACGCCTGCCGCAGGTTGTCGTCGAAATCGGGGTACAGACGCGGGTTCGGGCTGACCGACGCGAGGTTGCGCAGCATCAGCCACTGGCCGGCGAAGTTGCGCGCCAGGTTGTTCGAGCGCGGGTCGGCGAGCATTCTGCGCGTGTGGCGCTCGATCTCGCCGGGCCGGCGCAACTCTCCGCGGATGGCCGCGTCGAGCAGTTCGTCATCAGGAATGCTGCTCCACAGGAAGAACGACAGGCGCGAGGCCAGCTCGAGATCGCTGATGCGGTAGGGGACGCCGGGGGTCCCCTGGACAGGGTCCGGCTCGACGCGAAAGAGGAACTCGACATCGACCAGCACCGAGGTCAGCGCGTTCCCGATGCCGGCGTCGAAATCACCGGCGGCGCGCCCCTCGCGGTAGAAGGCCATCGGCGCCTCGAGGTCCTCGGCCGTGATCGGCCGGCGGAAGGCGCGGCGCATGAAGGTCGACAGAATCTCAGCGGCGCACGCCGCTTCCTCGCCGGCCTGCGTGGGTGTGCAGACGAACAGCCGGTTCCGGCTCGGCGTGTCGCCGGCCCCCCGCGGCCCGTACGGCCCGGTGATGGTGACCTGGTACACCGCCGGTGTCCGGCGGGGATGCCGCTGCTCGTTGAAGTGCGACTGCAGCGGCTGCCGCTCTGTTTCCATCAACGACGAGGCCTGCTTGAGAAACGTCGCGCCGACATCGTGGGGCCCGGCGGTCAGCGGCACGCGGATCTTCAGATGGCCGTCGGCGAACTTGTCGTCGCCGCCCCGGGGCCGCTCGACCGTGAACGTCGCCACCGGCAGCCGGTCGATCAGCAGTTGCACGGTGTGCAGATCCCGGCCTCGCAGTCCGCCGATGTTGCCGGTGCGGTTGCGCGCCAGCCGGATCTGGATGTCGTATTCGCCGTCCTGCGCGAACGTATAGGTGGTCGACAGGCCCCCGCGTGTCCCGATCGGCAGACCGGCGACATGTTCTTCCTGCGTCGTGTCGGCCGGCACGCGAATGACGTCGCTCTGCAACCCCGCCTGTGTGCTGCCCACCGCCAGCCGGCTGATCTTCTGCGCCGCGGAGATGTAGCGATCGAGCAGCGCCGGGGACAGGTCGCCGACGTTGACGTTGTCGAAGCCGTAGCCCGCTTCGTCGGGCGGCAGCAGCGCTCCGGCGTCGACGTCGAGCGCCAGCAGATCACGGACGGCGTTCTGATACTCGGTGCGGTTGAGGCGCCGCAACGTCTCGGTGCGGCCCGCATTCGGCGCCGCCGCGGCCGCCTGGTCGAGCGACGTCTCCAGCCACGTCGCCAGGACGCCGCGGTCAGCGGTCGACGGCTGCGGCCGCGTCGCCGGCGGCATCGCGCCGGTGCGCAGCTTGCGCACCGCCTTTTCCCAGGCTTCGGCGCCCTCGTGCACGTTGGCGACATCGAGCCGCTGCAGCGACAGACCGGCGGTTTCGAGCCGATCGTTGTGGCAGGTCACGCAGTACTGATCGAGCACCGCACGCGCGCTCGACGCTGACGGATCGGCCTGCGCCGCCGCCCCCGCCGGCAGGCACAGCGAGACGGCCAACGCCGCCACGACAGCTCGCACTGCGCGGTCCACGTTGGCCTGGAGCGTGGGGTGTCTCATCTGCGGCACGGCGACACGCCGCCTTTGTTAGTGGACGATGGTTTCCAGATCCGAGACAGCCTACCCGCAACGGACCGGCAAGTCAAGGCCAGCGTCACGTAACCGTCTGTTCACGAAGGAGTTACAACGCTATTCCGGCAGGGATCGCCATCGAATGCTCGCGCGTGATTCGAAATGGCTGGACGCCGTTGCGAATCGCTGACGGCGTCGCGATCACCACCAGCATCCACATCTCTCCGGACACGACGCTGCGCCGGGAGCGAGGGCTGCCGGTGCAGGTGCATGGTCACGACTCGGCGAGCAACGCCTCGATCAGCGTCGTCAGCTCGTCCCGCGCCTCGCTGTAGAAGGCTCCGCTGGCAGGACTCGGGAAGCCGGCGTGCACACCGCGCACGCGCCCGTCCCGCCCCAGGATGAAGGTCGTCGGGAACGCGTTGAGATTGACCGCCTGAGGGATCTTCTCGCTCAGGTCGTCCGGCACACCGGCGAGCAGGAACGAGTACCCGAGGCCGTACTCCTCGATGAAGGCCCGCAGCCGGGTCGGATTCTCCAGTTGATCCGCCTCTTCGAACGCCAGCCCCACCATCTCGAGCCCCAGATCGCGGTAAGTGTCATACAGCTCCGCCAGGAACGGCGCTTCGTCGTGACAGTTGGGGCACCAGCTCCCGGTGATGTTCACCACGACGACCCTCCCGGTGAACCGCGGATCCTCGTTGGTCACGATCCGCCCGTCGAGGTCCGGGAAGCTGAAGCGAAACGGCGCATCCGGATCAGCGACGGTGGTGTGGCGGGACGGATCGGTCGGCTTGGGTAACGCGGCGGCGGCCGCGCTGTCCGAGCGGACCGCCGTCAGTTCCCGTTGTCGGTTCTGCAGCAGCCGGAGCGAGCCGTCGTCCTCGAGCGTCACCTCGAGCAACAGCGGGCGCGCGCCCGAGAAGTGGCTCATGACAAACGTGCCGTCACGATACGCGCCGGTGAGGTTGCCGGTGTCGCCATCCACGCGGAGGATCGCTCCGGAGACCACTGCCCCGCTTTGCCTGACGATGAAACGCCAGGCCCGCTCGCCCTTGCTGCTCTCGGTGGGAATCGTCCAGACGCCGGCAATGGATGGCGCGTCGGCCGTCGCCGGCTCGGCCGTGCTCGCGGGCTGGGCCGCGAAGGGATAGGCGCGTCGCGTGCCGCGCACATACCGTCCCTCGAGCCGCCCGTCCGAATAGGTCGCCTCGATGGCCGAGGCATACTGGTCGAATGCGAGCGAGAGGGAATCGTTCTCGAACCGCCCATCAGTTGACGTGATCCTGAGCGGGCCGTTGAAGAAGGTCCCCTGCAAGCGTTCGCCGTTGTCGGCAATCTCGAACCGGAACGGGATCTCGATCTCGTTGACGACGACGGTGGCGTCCCACTGCCCGTGCAGGGAGGGGGGATCCGGCGTCCCGCCACAGGCAGCCAGACTCAGGGCGAGCGCCACGGCCACGCACGGCAGGCGGATGGCAACTCTCATCAGTCGTGCTCCTCGACGCGCGAGGCTTCAGCATCACTGCCCGGGCGGCCGCTTGATCTCTATCGTGGCGGTGATCCACTGGTCGCCGCCGGGGAACTCCCACGAGACGGGACCGGAGGCACCGGCGGACGCGTGACGCGTTTCCGACACGGCGAGCGCCACGGCGCGCTCGGCCTGGTCGCACGCGCCCACCGGCGGGCCGCAGCCGTTCGTCGGATCGTCCGCGGCGACAGGAAACGAGACGATGTTCAGCCGTGACGTGGGAGGTTCTTCAACCAGCGCCACCGCCCCGCGGACAGACGGCCCCGCTTCGTCCAGCTCGGCGACGACGATCCGCAGCGCGCGGGACCCGTCCCGGGTGGTCTCGATCACCGGCGCCATCGGCGTATCCGACGACCCGCGCCGGTGGTTCGCCGCGCCGATCGGCTCGTTCACATCGACGTTCGAGAACCGCAGCACGGCCGCTGCCGCCTGCCGCCTGCCGCCCCACGAAAAGGAAGCGGTGGACTCCGATCCGTCGGCGATTCTGTAAAAGACGGCCAGCTGACACGCGATCCCCTGTCCATCTGACTGACACGTGGCGCCGTTGAAGCCATGGAAACCGGGCACCTCCGTCCATCCCTCGGGCCCGGAGGTATTCGGGTTCCCCGGGGCGCCGAGGATCGCCACGAGGAGATCCCCACTCTCGTTCTCCCCTGGCGGAACCGGGATCGACACCTCCCCCGCTGCAGTCACGCCGGTCTGGCCGATCCCGGCGCTCTCGAAGCTCGGACTCGGCCCGCACCCGACCAGGAGCAGGCTGGTCAGGACGCCGGCGCCCCGTACGAGACGGGGAAACCGAGCGAGCCCATGTCGGACCCGCCAGATTCGCAGACGATAGTCGGCATTAGCGCGCTTCCCGGTCATGGTGCCCCCTCCCGGTCATTCCGCCCCCTTGGAACCCCGGCATGCCGCTGCCTGGAACTGGGCGGATTACCGGTCGTCGTCACGCGGATTTGCCCCCGGGGGCGTGTTGCGCCGAATTCGTCTCACGATATCGACATGAGGGGCGCTCGTCAATCGCGAAAGGGCGCGCCGGGGCTGCCCGCGGTCAGGCCGACCGCGTGGCCTTGCGGACGCGCTGGACGGACTGATACGGTGCGATGGCACGTCGTGGTCTATAAATCAGGTTGGCCACTCGGGTCCGACCGAGGAAACCGACGGTGCGAACCGACCAGTTTGCCGGAAGGCGGACCGAGTGGACGGTCTCGCGGAAGGAGATCGGCATGAAGTTGGCGTCGGGTCTGGTGGTATTGGTCCTGAGCCTGATCGCGACAATCGCGGGTCCGGCGCGCGCCGCGCAGGACCGCGGTGCGGCAGACTCCGAACGGGTGGTCTTCCGCTGGGTGGGGACCACCTCACACGCCTGGGGAGCCTGGGTCACGGCCGGGGCCTCCGTCGAGGACTGGGTCGAGGAAGCCATCGCGCTGTGCGCCGAGGAGGACTTCTGCGAGGTCAACGTCTTCGAGGGGCCCGAGCACGCGACGCACGAGATTCCGGTGCCCGAGGCGAATCGGGAGGGCCTGAAATGGGTCCTGCGATACCGGCACCGCGAGACGCCCCGCGTCGTGGTCGAAGAGATGCAGACCGAGCCGGGGCGCGAACTCCGCACGTGGACCTTCGATCGGTGAGCGGCCATCACGCGCCTCACCGCGCGTCCGTCGAGGGCCAGGCGACCGCCGCCGCCTCGGCCAGCATGCCGGCGCGGTCCTCCTCGAGCAGGAAGCCGGCCTCCACGCCGCGGTCGATCGCCGCGGCGAACGCCGCCAGGTAGGCGTCCCGGCTGGGATACAGGGCCGAGAGCGCCGGCTCCGGCGTCGGTGACGGGTCGGCCGGGTGGCCGTCCCACGGGTCTGCGTCGCCGTTCCAGGGGTCGGCGCGACCGAAGAGCCGGCAGAACCCCGGGCCGCCGGCCGGGGCACGAACACCGTGGAGCGTACGCACCGGCACGTCGACATGGGGAGTTCGCACGCCACCCACCACGAGGCCCGTGGCCGGATCCCGCGCCAAGTCGTCGCCGTCCAGCGCGAACGGAGACGCGCTGGGCGGTAGATCTCCGTCAGCGACCCAGCCGCGCAGGTGCCGCAGCGCCGCCCGCAGCGAGTAGGTCATGGGACCGTCGTTGATCGGCACGCTCAACATCGGGTCCGCGTCGGCGCAGGTCATCGCCAGCGGTCGGTGGCCGCCGCCGGTCAGCAGGTAGCGATCGGCGTGGGCGGTGCCGGCCAGCTCCCACGTCCGGAGGCGGTCGGTGTCCGGCTGCCGCGCGGCGACGAAGCGCGGCACGTCGCCCTCCGCCTGCACCTGGAAGACCGGCGCCTGCAGGCCGGAGCGAATCCGCGCCGGAGACGGCGTCCGCGCCGCGGGTCGGTTCTGCGCATCCTGCGCCAGCGGGGCGGCCCCGCCGCTGCGGCTGTGGATGAGGAACGCGTCGTAGACCTGTGCGAGCGGGTGGACGGCGTTCACGTAGGTCACCATCCGTCCCGCCGACTGCGACTCGCCGACGGCGATGAGCTGTCGTATCCCGGGGGTCAGGCGACCGAGCGGCGCGAGTTCCGTGGGCGCCCGCACCGCCTGCCCGGCCTGCGTGTAGATGTCGTACGAAAAGGAGTCGCCGGGGTGGACGAGTCCCGCGTAGCGCTCGGCGTTCTGGGCCTTCAGGCCGCTTTGTCCGTAGATCCCGACCCGCTGCGCCCCGACCCCGACATAGGCGTACCCGCCGCGAAACAGCTCGAGATGCAGCGACGTGAAGTCGGGATCGGCCTCGGTCTGCCCCGACACGTTGAGCCACTCCAGCACGACCACGCCGTTGAAGCGAGCGGGGTCGGCCGGGTAGCGCACCAGCATGCGGATCGCGTAGGGCGCAGTCTCGCCGGGCGCCGCCGCCCAGACCCCGTCGGTCCCCCAGGTACCGCGTTGACGATACGCCTGCGCGTCGCCGCTGATGAAGAACTCGGCCTCGACGTAGTCGTGCTCCCCCACCAGCGCCGCCGCGCTCGTCGACAGCGCGCCCACGTCCGGCGCCCTCGCAACGGTCGGTGGCCCGGCAGCCGACACTGTGGTGAGCGGCGCCGGCGGCGCCGCCAGGAGCAGCGCCACGGCGGCGAATCCCGACACGCCGCCGAGCACGCGTCGCCGAATGTGTCGCTTGCGCATCTCCACACCTCCATCTCGTTCCGCCGCGAACAGCACGACCAGCCTCATCGCAGGCCCTGCCATTGCCGGATGTGCCGGCCGCCATGAATAACGTACAAATCATTCACAATAAGTGACTTGAAGATCATCTCACGATCAAGTTTCCCTCGTCATACCTCTCTTTCCGACCGAGAATCTACGGGTTCGCCGAAGCCGTGTGTGGACGCGAAGTGACCGGACCACATCGGCATGACGCCCCCAGGGAAACAGCCGGCACGACGAGTCAGCTCTGCGCGTCAGTCGACGTCGATCACGAGGCGGCAGTGGTCGCTCGGTCCCCACTCGTCCACCTCATTGAGCGCGCGAGCCCGCACATGCTCGTGAAATCCCTTCGACGCGAACACGTAGTCGAGTTGCTGACTGGCCGTCGCGGGACTCTCCTTCACGGTGCGGTAGGTGGGCACGTTTCTGGTGTCTGGCCGTAGATTGCGCGGTGTGGGTATGGCCTTTCTGCCGGCCGGATACCGTGGTCCGATCAACTCGAGGCCGAGCGCTTCCATTCTGGCGAAAACACTGTCTGATCGAGTTTGCAGATCCTGAATCTTGCCGGTCTCTGAACAATGGACCATGTTGAGGTCGCCGGCGGCCAGTATGCGGTGCGTTGCGGGGTTGGCATTTCCTATGAAGGCGGACAGGTCGGAGATGATGCGGTGCGCCGTACCGTCCGAGTAACCGACGCGCCACGTGCTTGCGGTCGAAGGATGCGGCGCGAACCATCGCGCGTACATGGAGACGACGATGAACGGCTCCGGACCGGGTTCCAGCGGAATCACGCGCGCCGCCGCTATCGTGCCGATACCGCTGACGGCAATTTCGTCCTCCTGCACAGTGGAAATCGGACCAATCTGCTTGAACCATTCGATCCGGACCCGTTCGGACAGCTTCAGTACCATCGTCTGTCGATCGGACAGCTTACGAAAGCCGCGACCCTTCCAATAGTCGGTATTCCATACGGTCGCATCCCAATGCTCGCGTGGGCCGCTCTCGACGTGGTCCACCACATCTGACGGTGGATCGCACGCCTCCTGCACCAAGGCGACGTCCGCGCCCATGCCGCGCAGCCAACGCCACGGCTCCTTCCGGAAGTTGGTGTTCCAGCAGACCAATTTCACCATCCGAACCCTCCGTCACGATCAGACCAACCGCGTCAACTCAACGAGGATTCGCATCGGTTACCGACGCCGATGCGAATCGGGTCATCCGTCACGATGCCGCGTAGCCCAGCGGCCTGGTCGCGCGCCATAGCCGTCCCTCCAGACACTGCCACAACTCGCTCGGCCAGCAATCCGGTCGCCTCATTCTGATCTCGTCCGGGGTTGCCCGAGACACGATCTCCCTCTCGTTCTCAAACCGGCAGCGGGCGGATTGGCAGTGTACCGAAGCATCGACCACGGCGGTTCAGACTGCTAGTCGCGCTGGGAATCGTCAGGTTCAGCGTCACGAGCAATTTGGTGGTCCACTTCTTCGATCGTTCGCTTCAAGTCCCGGTAGCTGCACACGCGGGGCGAGAGTTGCTTGAGAGGGCCTAGCAGCCCGTGGTAGAACCCCGCGTTGCACCGAGATCGGCGATGCGCCCGTTGAGCAAGGCGAGAAGAGGGAGAATACTGGTAGTATTCGACCGATGAACAACGACGATCAGCGGGATGCAGCGTCGATCGAATGCAGCGGGGCTTTTGCCACGGGCTGCTAGGCGGATGGTCTGCTGTTGTTGGCACGCATCGTCGAGCACGGCGCTGGGAAGCACGTAGAACTGCCACTTGTCCATGTCGAGCGGGTCTGCGCCCTCCAGAACACAAAACACGTAGAGATCGGCCCAGCGACGAGCCTGCTCGTTGTACTGCCCCGTCTCGGAGTCCCATCCCTGCCGCGGCCCGATCGTGAACTGGATCGGAGTCGGAGCAACCTGCTTCCACGACTGGATGGCGGCGGCGCTTTTGACCTCGATCGTCACTCCCGATGGAGTGCACAGGTCGAATTGTTCCCACTCCACGCGTGGGTGTTCCTGCTGACCGACTGCCGTCGCGACGAGGAACTCCGCCAGCATCCCGCGGGCGGTGTTGTCCATCAGGCTGGAGCCAGACCAACGCCAATAGTCGATCAGGCGTAGAGATGCACCATCACCGCGAAATGGCTCGTCACCGCTTCTGAGCACTATTCTGAGCGGGTCGAGGTCTGACTGAGACATACGCGATTATCACCTTTACCGCTGAGGGAAAGACAGCTGGCGACAGGCGATGACACCTCGCGGAAACTGCTCGCCGAGGTAAGTCGGCTGGCAGGAGCCAGCCCACCCAATGTGCCACATAGGGCACTGGATCACATAGTGGTGTTGCTGTGCCGACAACACTACCGACCTGCTACTCCAAGGCATCCAACGAGGAATCTCGCACCGGGCGATCCACGCCTTGTGCGCCGAGTTCTACCGGGAGCCCTGTCGGCGTATGATCTGGCAGGGTGGCGCCGGCGCTCGGATCTCCGAATCTGTCTGTCGCCGGTATATCGTCGGTCCGTGTTGACGTTGCGAGGGCTGCATGTCGAAGAAGACGCTGTATTTCGTTCTCGGTTTGATGGTCGGCGCGGCGGCGGCGGCATACGCCGTCACGGCGCCCTACGAGCGATTCCCCGGCGTGCTGATCGGCGGCGAGTTGACGCCGCCGCCCGCCGACTGGAACACGGTCAACGACCACGGGGTGGTGTTCCTCAAGCTCGCCGGATTTCTCCCGTTCGTCATCCGCATCGTGTACTCGACCGACAGCGGCGGAATCATCACGGCCACCCGGCCCGACGGCGGCTACTGGGCCGGGCGGGTGCGGGGCGGAGGACGGGACGGGTGGATTCGACTAGGCGACGAGACCTATGCGCTCACGGCGACCGAGATCCTCGGCGACGAGCGAATCCCTTATCTCGAGAACTACGGCGCGAAGAACGGCATGCGCATGGCGTACGACTTCGAGGGCGAGATCGTCCCTGGCGCCAACGAACCGCTCCACACGTGGGAAGTGTTCTACTGGACGCCCAGGAGCCCGCGGTGAAACCGCGCGTAGCACCGAGCGTGGCGAGGCGCCCGCGTGGCAAGGCGTGACGAGGGAACATACCTGTAGGGGCAACCCTTGTGGTTGCCCTGTTCGTCAGCCGGAACAACGCGGCCCAGCAGAACTCAGCGTGAAACCGCAGAATTCAGCGGGGAAGGCTGAATTCCGCGTGAAACCGCAGAATTCAGCGGGGCTCTTGCCACGGGCTGCCAGGATGACGGTGGGGTCGTCGATCATGGCGAACGACTTCCAGGTCAGCCGCGTACGACCGCGGCCACGCGCGGCATAAAAGAAACCTGCCGGATGCTCTCTCCGAGAAGGTACTTGCCCGAATCGAAGGCGCCGGGGCGCTGTATCACCGGCTGATTCTCGTCGCCGCGCCGAGCGGATCCGGCAAGGCCGAGGCGTTGCGGGAAGTTGCGGCGAGTACATGCGCACGGTTGGTCAACCTCAACCTGGAGCTGCCGCACCGGATGCTCGATCTGACCGAGCGCGAACGGGGGCTTCGGTTGCCTGACCTGCTCGACGAGGTCGTGGGTAGGAACGATCCGCTGGTGCTGCTCGACAACATCGAGATCCTGTTCGACGCCTCGTTCGAGCAGGATCCGCTCCGCCTCCTGCAAGGCGTGTCGCGAAACCGTACCATTGTCGCGATCTGGAACGGGACGCTGCAAAACGACTACCTGAGCTACGCTGCACCGGAACACCCGGAATACCGACGGTACTCGCGGGATGCACGCGGCGCGGCGGCGACCGCCTGCCGGCGGGTAGAATGTGATGGAGGGTGGACCAGCCCGCTATCCGAGTGACGGCATGACACACGCTCGTTGTTCGGATCAGGAACGGCACCGGTTCCTTCTCGACGCCGCAGTCGCACGTCCCGAGCACGCGCTCGACCGGCCGGCGGCCGGAAACACTGGCCGCAAGGGACCACGAACTCCCGCCGGAATGGGCTAACATGGTTGTCGCGATCGTCGGGACAGAGGGAGAAGCACCCACGTGGGCACCACGCAACCCGTCGCCAAGTTCACCTACGAGGACTACCGCACCGCGCCGGCCGATGAGCGCTACGAGCTGCTGGACGGAGATCTGGTCATGGCGCCGGCGCCGAATCTGAAGCACCAGAAGGTGCAGTTCCGCCTGGGGCGCAGGCTGGGGCAGTTCATCGAGGAACGCGCCCTGGGCGAGTTCTTCTTCGCCCCCTGCGACGTGGTACTGGCCGACACCGACGTCGTGCAGCCGGATCTCCTGTTCGTCTCGCGCGAACGCGAGCACCTGCTGAGCGGCGGCGACAACGTGCAGGGTGCGCCCGATCTGATTGTAGAGATACTCTCTCCGGCGACCGCCGAGAGGGATCGGGGCTACAAGCGGACCCTCTACGAGAGACACGGCGTGGCGGAGTACTGGCTGGTCGATCCGGCAGAGGAGACCGTATCCATCCACCGCCAGCGCGGCGGCGCGCTCACCCTCACCCACACCTTCGGTCGAGGAGAGACGCTCCACTCGCCGCTGCTCGCCGGCCTGAAGGTCGATCTCGACGACGTCTTCTCGTCTTGAGAGCGAGCGGCAGTCGCGCGACATTGGTCACTGATCATGTCGGGGGCGGGTCAGAGCGATACAAGGAGCCCGATGCCGCCGATCTCCAGATCCTCGATCGCGTCGCCGGTCTACCGTTGCTGCCGGAGGTTCCGACCAACGCCTTTCCCATCGACGACATGTACCACGGATCGCGCCTCTCGCCGATGGGGTTCACGCACGTACACAAACTGTTCCTGCCGAGTGCAGCGCATGCCCTGACGGCGCTGTGGCGCCGGTCCTTCGCATGCCAGCACCCCGTGCCTGCGTAACGCGTTGCTGTTCTTCGTCGAGCAGGCGATTTGGGGCATGTCGGTACTCGCGCGGTACGCGCCAATAAATTATTCCCAAACAGCGGCATCGGCTGGGTGGGAAGCGCATACGAAAACGAGTGAAGGGCCGACGTCGTGGCCTCCGCACACGCCAGGTAGAGACAGTCGTAGACCGGGTGATCGATCTCCACCGCGATCTCGGCGGCGTGTTCGACGATCTCGTCGCCACGATGGAGCGTGACGACGTCGGGAAGTTGGCCAACTCGTCGAAGTACGGTCGCGGATCCGCGATTTCACCTCGATGAACCCTTTTTCAGATTGTGTTGGCGAACTCGGCGAGCAGGATGTCGGGAGCTTGCAAATGGATCCGATGAGCGAGCAACCCACGAGCTTCCTTGGACTCCTGCTCCTTCACGAACCACTTGATGACGACATTGGCGTCGGCCGTCGGCGTCATCGGTCGCGATCGGCACGCAGAAGGTTGGCGCTGTCCGTTTGCGAGGTGCCGGCGGTCGCAGATTCGAGCTCGCGGGTTCGCTCCCGAAACTCGGCGATACGGAGCCGACGATCAGCGCGCTCGGTCAACATGTGCCGAATCTCTCCTTCCAGCGAACGCTCGTTTTCGCGGGCCTGCGCCTTGAGGCGCTCGATCACACGATCGTCGAGATTGCGGATGGTCAGTGTGCCCATCTGAGATGTCTCCCGGATTTCGGCTGCTGTCAATACGCTAGCGTCATGGGCGGTCCCTGGACAACCGAGCCCGTCGCCAAGCTGAAAGGCGTTGGGACGTGAACCGGCTCTAAAGATCGACGGAAACGGCAGTACCGTGGAGATCACGCTGACGTGGTGATGCTGAACCGGTAGGTCGCGGGTGGGCTGCGCCGGCCACCTGCCCGGACCATGACGAGCCGTGGGGTATGCTACGCGCAGATTCCAGAGCGTCCGCTGGCGGTAGCCCGCCACACCGAAACAGGAGTACATCGCCTTGGTTGATCTCGGCCACACACGCATCGAGGGCCCCGCCGCACCCGCATCGCCCTCCCGGCGCCGCTTCCTCGGCCGGACCGCCGCCGCGCTCGCCGCGGCGCCCTTCGTCCGGCCCATGGCCTTGCTCGGGCAGCCGGCCGTGCGCCCCGCGCCGGGCATGCCCGCGCCGCACTTCGTGAACGCCAACGGCATCAGGATGGCGGTGTACGAACGCGGCGAGGGCCTCCCGGTCGTGTTCGTGCACGGCTTCCCCGAGCTCGCCTACTCGTGGCGCAACCAGCTCCGCTCGTATCCGGCCGCGGGCCTGCGGGCCATCGCGCCCGACATGCGCGGCTACGGGCTGACCGACCGTCCGGCCGACGTCGCGGGCTACGCGATTCCGAACCTCTGCGCGGATCTCGTCGGCCTGCTCGACGCCCTCGACATCGAGCGGGCCGTCTTCTGCGGCCACGACTGGGGCGGGGCGGCGGTCTGGGCGATGCCGCGGCTCTACCCCGACCGGGTCCTCGGCGTCATCGGCGTGAACACGCCCGCGTCCGGCGGCCCCCCGCCGAGCGAGCCGCCCGAGGAGCCGCTGATCGTCTTCACCGAGAACTACTACGCCGCCACGTTCCTCGAGCCGGGCCGCGCCGAGGCCGTGTTCTCGCGCGACGTGCGGCGGGCGCTCGAGATGATCTTCCGGCGCGGCTGGTACTGGGACGTCGAGAACATGCGCGGCTACCCGCCCGACTCGGCCGAAAAGACGATGGACATGCTGCGGATGATCGAGGAGGGCGACTACCAGGGCGAGCTGATCATGCCCGCCGACGTCCTCGACTACTGGGTGGAGACGTTCGAGGCGACCGGGTTCACCGGGGGCTTCAGCTACTACCGCGCGAACATGGGCGGCGGCGGTGCGGCGCCGACGGGCGACATCGAGGTGCCGTGCCTCTACGTCGGGGCCGAGAACGACACGATACTGCGCCCGTCCTCGTCCGACGGCATGCCGTCGTTCATCCCCGACCTCGAGCGCCACGTAGTCGCCGACTGCGGCCACTGGACGCAGCAGGAGAAGCCGGAGGAGTTCGACCGCGTGACGCTGGACTGGATCCGCCGCAAGCTCCAGGACGCCTGACGGCGCCGGCCAGGTTGCGAGCAGGCGCCGTCAGGCGCGTAACCAGACCCGCGCGACGGCCGCCGAGGCCGCTGCGGACAGGTCGCCGCAAGCGGCCGGGGTCAGCGCGCTTCGTCGGCCTCCTGCCGCTCGAGCGCGCGATAGACCTCCTGGATGTGCCGGATGTCGTGATTGCCCTCGTGGCAGGCGTACTCGAACATCGGCCCCTCGGTGGCCATCAACGGGATCTCGGCGCTCCACGGCTGGTCCCAAGTGGCCGGGTCCTCCACCGTGAACGTGAAGTGAATCTGGTCTTCGGCCACCCGGGTGAACCGCTCCACCACCTTGAGGCCGCGGCTCGAGCCCTGCCACGCGGACTGATCGTTGAAGCGGGAGGTCTCGACGACCAGGGTGTCGCCCTCCCAGCGCCCGCGCGAGTCGCCCGGCCAGAGACGGATGTTCTCGGGGATGGGCGGCCGCCCGTTGACCGGGATGATCCTCGGCGGGTTGTTGTTCTGCTCGGTGAAGATCACGACGTGCGTCGGCGTCTGGAAAATCTGGTGGATGTCGTTGTAGGACGGCGGCTGCAGCGGCGGCCCGTTGTAGCCGTAGTAGATGCAGCGCTCGCTGAGGGAGCGCAGCTCGTAGCCGTCGAAGGCCCCCCGGTCACCGCGCACCGCGCGGCGCTCCGCCGCCCGCGCCCGGGCCTGCTCGTTGCGCGGCGGGATGCGGCCGTTTGGTGGGTCGATGATCAGCGAGGTGCGCCGGGTCGACAACCCCTTCGGCACCCGCGTGGCGAGCCAGATGGCGTTGTCGTAATGGACGTAGGACTCGTCGCGGTGGCTCTGGTCGAGAACCCGCGCGCGCTCCTCGGCGTCGGGTATTTCGATGGCGAAGCGGGCCAGCGGGTCGGCCCCGTCGACCGTCAACTGCGCCTGGAGCTGCGCGAACTCCTCCTCGGTGTAGAACGCCTGGTCGCCCAGATACTCGGGGCGCTGCATCGGCGTGAACGTCTGTGTGGTCCAGTAGCCCTGCAGGTCGGGCTGGCCGTCCGCCAGACGCGGCATCTCCCAGTCCGTTTCCGCGTTTGCGGCACTCTGGGACTGGCTCTGGGCCAAGACCGGCCCCGACGCGAGCAGGGCGACCGCGAGCACCATGGCGACCGTTCGAAGGCGATGGTCCATTTCAAACCCTTCCTGGAAAGGCTGCCGTCGTTACCGGGAACGCGTCCATGATCGCTCAGGTCCGCGCCGTGCGCAAGCCCCCCGGCAGCCCTCCGGTTCCTGCGGATGGGCCTCGGTGCCAGCACCCCGTGGTAGAACCCCGCATTGCCGCCAGACCGGCGAGGGCGCCAGCGGGCTGAGGGGGCCTTCTGCCAGGGGTGCTAGGATCGACAACCACGTAGCGACAGGAGAGGACCATGACCATCGAACACCCCGTCCTGAGAACGCGCGTCGCGGTGTCACTCGCGACCGTGCTCGCCCTCGTGCTGCCGGCCGCGGTCTTTGCGCAGTCCCATCATCCGCCGCCCGAGCCGCCCGCCGAGTGGGGGCCGATCTCGATCAACCTGGAGGGGTTCGAGTATCCGCATCCCGTCGAGTTCATGAACTTCCAGGTCTATGGCCAGGACGTGCGCATCGCCTACATGGATGTCGCGCCGACGGGGCCGGCGAACGGCCGCGCCGTCGTCCTCCACCACGGCGGCAGCTACTACGGTTGGTACTGGAAGAGCCAGATCGAGGCGCTCGCCGGCGCGGGCTACCGGGTCGTCGTGAAGGACCGCCTCGGCTGGGGCAAGTCGTCGAAGCCGATCCTGCCGTACAGCATGAGCCTGCACGCCTCCAACACCGCCCGGCTCATGGAGCACCTCGGCATCGCCGAGGCGGCCATCGTCGGGCACTCGATCGGCGGGCAGATGGCCACCCGGTTCGCCTTCCTCTATCCGGAGAACACCACGCATCTGGTGACCGTCAACCAGATCGGCCTGACCGACAACCCCGGGGCGGGGGTTCCGTCCGTTCGACGGCCAGATCGACGCCGACCCCGATCTGCAGAGCGCCTACGAGGCGGACGTGCGCACCGACACGCGGCGCTACGTGAACTGGAAGCCGGAGTTCATTGACCACCTCCGGATTCGCCACGGCCAGCGGCTGAGCGGCGACTGGCCACGCTTGGCGTACGTGCGCCGGCTCGGCGGCAACCTGCGCTCGATGGACACGGTGGTCGACGACTGGCCCCACATCCGGACGAAGACGCTGATTCTCGGCGGCGAGATCGACGGGCCGGACTTCCCCGCGAACGCGCGGCGGGCCGCCGAGATCCTCCCCCACGGCGAGGTCTTTCTCATCCCGAACGTCGGACACAACCCCCACGAAGAGGTGCCCGACATCGTCAATGCCGAGCTGATCCGCTTTCTCGGCAGCGACCCAGACGAGCCGGCAAGGGAGTGATCGACGGGCCTCCAGAGGGCCCGATGGCCGCTACCCGCCACACGGAGAACGGTTGAAGAGGACAGCCCGCGGGCATCCCGCGTCAGCCGTCAGGCGAACATCCCGTTCGCGATTCGCCCCACGTCCTGAATCGTGGCGTAGACCATCAGCCCCAGGACGAACGCCCAGCCGAGGAGGGTGACCGAGGTCTGCATGCGCGCGAGAGGCCGATAGACCTTCTCGAGCAGGCAGAACAGTATGCGGCCGCCGTCCAGCGGGGGCAGCGGCAAGAGATTCAGCACCGCCAGGTTCAGATTTATCAACACGGAAAACGCCAGCAGATCGGCGGCGGTCGATCCAAGTGGAGCCAGCGTAGTTTCAACACCATCTCAAGCAGCGACGTATTCGCGGATTTCAATCTGAATACCAGCTCGGGCAACCTGATCGACAAGGTCGAGCAAGCCGATGCTCGTTTGCTCGTCGACATATTCCTCCCCGCAGTTGCCGCAGACAGCCGCTGGCACGCTACGGACGACTAGGGTGGTCTGGTCGCGTTCAAGCGTGACGGTGGTCCGTCCTGGGTGCGTGTCACCAATCCTGCAGATGGCGCAAGTCATCGCTCCCTCCTAAAGGTTTCATCCCACCGCGATGGATCCGGTTCGTAGACCGTAAGGACGACGGTCGTCGCCTCGGCCGCGTCGTAAGCTGATACTACGTGGAGCGGACGTTCATGGATCCAACCGGCCGTCAGGCGACTTGAGAACGGAGAATCATCCGGATACTGTCGAATAACCTCGCCCGAATCGATGATCTCACGGATATTCTCTACGGTCACGCGCCGCTGCGCCATGCGCTCAATTGCGTGTCTTCGAAACACCAAGCGGCCGACCATGTGCCAGAGGATACTTCCAAGCTGGACCGAATGAAACGCGCCAACGACAGTGGGGCACCCTCGAGCGTCCGCGGGCAACCGGCGCGTGGCCGGAACGCTCTGTCACCCCGGTGGGTACAGCGGGCGCCAGGCAGGGACGAGCGGTACCGGCGGGCCGGTTGTCGCCGCTCTGCGCATCCGACCGCCCGTTCATCATCGAGACAGGCAGAAGTCCGGCCCGTGCAGCCAGCAAGCCGGCTCTTTCTCGTGCGGGTCTCGTCGAAGACGGCGCACCGCCATGAAATCGAAGCCGCGCAGCGCCTGTCCGAGCACCGGCTCGAGACCCGGGTCGCGGATGCCAAGGGCTGTGTAGATCATGGTCATCTGGAGGACACGCGCCTCGAACTGCGCGCCGTCGCGCCGGGCGATTGCGGTCACGCCCTTGCCGAGGGACATTCCGGGCAGCGACTCGGTCAGCGGCATCACGATACCGCCGCCGGGCGCTAGCGCGTCGAGCCACGACGCCAGCGGATGCGTGATCCCCGCGTGCACCACGATGGCGTCGAGGGGCGCGCCGTGTCGGCTGCCGTCCCCGCAGATCACCGATACGGTCGGCCAGTCCCGCAGCGCGGCGCGCGCGCGGTCCGCCAGATCCTCGTCCACATCCACGGCCATGACGGAACCGCCGGGGCCTACGACATTTGCGATGATGGCGGAATAGTAGCCCGTCCCGCATCCGACGTGGAGAACGCGGGCGCCCGGCGCGAGCGCCAGCGCGTCCAGCCATGGGGCGACCACGCCAGGGGCGCCGTTGTAGAGCTGGCGCCCCGGATCGATCGCGATCGACAGGTTGTGGTAGACACCTCGCGGGTCGGCATCGGCAGTCCGTCGCGCCGGGGCGAACAGGTCGCCGCCGCCCTGGACCATCCACGGTCCCGGGCCCACAAACTCCTCTCGCGGAACCGTGGCGAACGCGCGTGCGAGCGCGGGGGTCGTCAACCCGCAGGTGGCTTCAATCTCCTCCGCGTAGAACTCCCGAGGGGTCATTCCGTCTTCCTCTTGGGGCGACCCCACTTCGGTTCCGGGCCCTGGAACGCGCCTGCCGCCGGCCAGCGCGATGACGCCGGCCACGCTGGCGAGGGGCGCCTCAACTGCTTCGGTGACGGCTCAATACTCCGCTTGTCATTGTACGATACCGCACCACCCGTCGTCGGCGCGGCCGACCGACGGCGAGGTCCGACGTGGTCGCCGTGCGCCGGGCATCCCGCCATCCAGCCCGCGCTGGCAGCCCGTGGTAAAAGCCCCGCTGCATTCGATTGGCGCTGCATCCCGTCTGGCGGCGTTGCTCCTCGGTGACAAATGCCCCAATTTGCTCCCTCGCCGCGCCTTGCAAGCCGGGCGCCGCGCCAATCTCGGTGCAACGCGGGGTTCTACCACGGGCTGCTAGGTCTGGAGAGTGTGTGCCCAGGGCGAGACTCGAGATTACACCGGGAGGTACTTGTGGCTGAACCAGAAAAACTCGAGAAACTCCGTCAATTGGACGAGAGGGGTCTTCGAGAGAATGTTCTACTTCCCCTGTTGACACGACTTGGCTGCAAGGCACCGACGATCTACCACGGGCCTCAAGAGCGCGGTAAGGACATCATTACTTACACGAGCGACCCGCTGGGTCAACGTGAGTACGTTGCGGTCGTCGCAAAGTCTGTCGATCTCAGCGGGAGTGTCTCTTCATCGAAAGGCCTGAGAGAGGTCATGCATCAAGTGGAGCAATGCTTTGACATCCCGTATGAAGACCTATTCGGTATGACCAAGGTATCCATAGACCGCGTCTGGATAGTCACCTCAAAGAGAATACTCAGTGGCGCAGAAACCTCGATTTTTGCTTCCTTGACGAAGAATAATCTCGCGAAACTGATTCGTTGCATTTCCGGGGAACAGCTCGTAGACCTCATTGATGAGAAGTATCCCGCATTCTGGGACGATTCTCTTGAACCTGTCGATGTTCTCAGAGAGCAGAAAGCACGACTCGCTCGATTCTGCCAAGATTTGCTTGGCGCGCTGGGAGGCAAGCAATCCGAAATTATAGCCACTATCAACCAAGTCTTGCACTCATATGTTCCACCGACAATTGCAATCCCGCCTGACCGGACGCTGACGCGCCTGGCTCCATACCGAATCGACGTCGATTCAATTTCGGAGCCATATGCGTACGAGTTCAAGCTGAGCTGCGGTTCAATTCGAGAGGCGTTCGTCGAGGCGAAGCAGAAGCTTTACTATGCGATGTTCGATGTGGATGATGTAATGGAGAATTATGAAGAGGCCATCGACGAGACCGACCCGAAGGAGTTCGTAGATACATTTCGAGAGACGCTGCGCCAAGACTATCCGTTTTTCCAGAGCTACGGCCAGAGAGCTCTTGACGCCGATCGGGCAATCGAATATCTCGATGATGGACTTAGGGAGTTCATGGAACTCCAGAAGGGGCTGAAGGCGGCGGGACGTTGGGAATGGGCCGTAGAACTTGTTAATTCCGTTTCAGCACTGGAGCCGGATATTTGGTCTTTTTTGCAGCACCTAGAGAAGGAGGAATTCACACTGTACTGGTCAGTTGGCGACGTCCGCTCGACGCCTGTAATTCGCGTGGAATACAAGGAGCCAGAGACGACAGACGTTACGTTCATCACGAAGCACGCAAGAAATGTCGCGCCTTCTGGGGAAACAGATGCGCAGCCTGTTACAGCTCAAGACATTACATCCGAGGTTCAGAGAAAGATCACAGAGTATCTGTGGAGCTTGGTGCGGAAAACCACGGGTTCGCTTTGCCGCCAAGTGGACCACCCGTAGCAGCCCGTGGTGAAAGTCCCTCGTTCCAGGGATCGACATGATCGGTCCTGTGTCCTACATTGTCGTGCATGGCGATGGGGACACGCGGCGGTCGAACGCGGCAAGCGACGATGTGGGTGCCCACGGCGGATCTGCCGAAGAGTGCTGGGCACCCGTTTTACGAGCGGCTGAATCGAGTGCTCGACGACGCGGGGTTCGACGCGTTCGTGGAGGCACAGTGCGCGTCGTTCTACGCGGACGGGGTCGGCCGGCCGAGTCTGGCGCCGGGCCGCTATTTCCGGCTGCTGTTGCTCGGCTACTTCGAAGGGCTGGATTCGGAACGGGCGATCGCGTGGCGCGCCGCCGACTCGCTGAGCATTCGCACGTTTCTGGACTTCGCCCTCCACGAGGCCCCGCCGGACCACTCGACGCTGTCGCGCACCCGTCGCCTGATTGACCTCGAGACCCATCAGGCAGTGTTTACGTGGGTGTTGCAGCGACTGGCCGACGCCTCGCTGGTGGTGGGGCGCACGGTGGGCATCGATGCCACGACGCTGGAAGCCAATGCCGCGATGCGGAGCATTGTGCGGCGGGATACGGGCGAGAGCTACGACGCATTTCTGACCCGGCTGGCCGAGGCGTCCGGCCTTTCGACGCCGACGCGCGCCGAGTTGGCCCGGTTCGACCGGACCCGCAAGAAGAAGGGCTCGAACGCGGACTGGACCCACCCGCACGATCCGGACGCGAAGATCGCCAAGATGAAGGACGGCCGCACGCATCTGGCGCACACCGCCGAGCATGCGGTCGACCTGGAAACAGGCGCCATCGTGGGCGTGACGGTGCAGGACGCGAGTGCGGGCGACACGACGACCCTGGTCGACACGCTCGTCACGGCTGCCGAGCAGGTCGAGGCGGTCGGCGCGCCGGGCATCGCGGAGGTCGTGGCCGACAAGGGGTATCACAGTAACGAGACGATGGTCGGGTTTGCGGCCATCGGCGTCCGCAGCTACGTCTCGGAGCCGGACCGCGGCCGACGGCACTGGAAGGGCCAGGCGGCCGCGCGGGACGCGGTGTATGCCAACCGCCGGCGGATCCGAGGCGCACGCGGGAAACGGCTGCTGCGGCAGCGGGGCGAGCTGGTGGAACGGCCCAACGCGCATCTCTACGAGACCGGCCGGATGCGCCGCGTGCATCTGCGCGGGCATCCCAACGTCCTGAAACGGCTGCTCGTCCAGGTCTGCGGCGTCAATCTCGGGTTGCTCATGCGGCACTTGACGGGCGTGGGCACGCCGCGGAGCCTCCAGGGCCGCGCGGCGGCGCGTCTTGGCGCGCTGATCGGCCTCCTGAGCGGCTGCTGGGGGCGTATACGGCGCTTCTGGGCCCCGGAGCGCCATGATCGGCCGGATTCGTCGTGGGATGGTCCGGCGACACGCCAATACGGACACGCGATTCTCGATTGACAATCAGCCCCTTCTGCCACGGGCTGGTAGGTGAACCGTTGGGCGGTCTGACGTGTTTCGTCTTCCCCCACTTCGGCAAGTTGCCCGCGGGCGACGTGACGAGCGCCGATGTGCTCCAGACGTTGCCGCGCATCTGGCACCTTCGGCCCGACGCGCCGGCCGCGCCAAGGCCTCTGCACGGTGCTGGAGTGGGTCATCGCGATCCAGTATCGCGCGGACAACCGTGTAAGCGGCTCGGTCGTCGACGCCGAGAAGGGGGCACATGCGGGCGGTGCCATGCGGCGAGTGGCCGCGGCGGTGGCTGCGGTACGGGCCTCGGTGGCCCGGTCGGCGAGTTGGTGTCCGAGTTTCTGGTGCCACCTCGGCGCGGTCCGGTGAGGGGCGCGGGACGGCGCGGGCGGAGATGGATTCGGCCGGCCGGATGAAGAAATTGAAGCGCGACCAACGGGTGCGGCTGTGCCGTCGCGCCATCGAGATCCCTACGTGGCGCGGACGCTCGGCGAAGGTCCGCTGGTGTTCCGTGCGAGAACGGGAAGCCGCTCGACGGCGAGTGGCTGTGCTGGCGGCTGCAGCAGCGCGCGTCCCCGGCCGTGGCGCACGGTTCCGGTCCTCGTTCCGGGACTGGGCGGCCGAGGAGACGGACCACCCGCGGGAGGTCATCGAGGCGGCGCTGGCCCACGTCGTCCAGAACAAGGTCGAAGCGGCCTACGCACGGTCGGACCTGTTCGAGCGGCGGCGGCGGCTCATGGACGATCTGGTCCTCCTACCTGTCGGGCGGGAGGCCGGAAGAGCCGCCACGCCGTTGACGGTACGAGTCGAACCACGCGCCCGCCCAAACCGGATCCTCGCTTACAGGCGCAAGGCCGCGTTCGGGGTCACCCCAGCCTGTAACAACCCTCCGACGATCGATTTACAGGCCGCGTTACACTCGGCGTTACACGGGCCGTCGCGTGCATCTCCTTGACGCACGGCATGAACCTGAACCTCGGCCTCGTCCTCGGGGTCATGCGCGGGGTCAAAGGAAGTCCGGGAGCGACTACCCCGAACGGCGGAGCCACCATCGGCCACGAGGCCGAGCTGTGGTCGATGGCCGACGCTCTGCGCGGCTCGTGTGTTCGGCGTGGCCGGGCTGGCGGGTAGCACGGCCGGCGGGTCTTGTGGTCGTGCCCGATCACCGTCCGCCCCGGCGGCCGGCTCGTCACCCGGAGGGCCCTAGCGCAAGCGAAGGAGCCGCGCTCGCGCGCGGCTTGATGAGCCGGACGGCGGGGTGGCATCGCTCCCCAGCGGCCTCGCGCTCAACGAACCGCGGGACCGTCACGCCCGGCCCGTAGGCGAACCGACGCCGGCTGCAAATCGGCCGCGGCGACTGAACCGGTGCAGCGCGTCGAACCTCAGTGCGGGGGTCCGAGGGGGCGGAGCCCCTCGCCAGCCCTATGTACGCACATTGGGTGGGAATGGCTAACGAGACCCAACGGCCGTTTCGCTGTTTCGTCGCCCGCCCGGATCTTGTGACGTCCCAGCGCTTTCGTTCGATGTCCTTCCGCGCTCGATCTCCGTCATGTGCCTGATGTCCCTCCGTGATCCGTTCCGCGCCTGTTCTCTTTACTGATTCTTGCCGGTCGATTTTGCCGGATGCGTACGCCCGTGGTACGCTCTGCTTCATGAGCGACTCTCGCGCTCTCATCCTGACCATCATCGGCACGGGCTTGGCGGTGGTCACCATCGTAGTCACGGTTCTGTCGATGCAAATCGCCGGCGTGAACACGCGTATCGACGACGTGCGGGCCGACATTCGCGATCTCCGGGCCGACCACGTGCGGTTCGAGCAACGCCTTGATGCCGTCGAAGTAGCGTTCGGGAAGGTTGAGCAGCGTCTTGAGACCCTGGAGCGCGTCTTCCTGCCATCCCGCGAACCCGCGGACAACTGACGGGGCCAGACCGAAACGACGCACGATCGGTTCATCGACCCCCACCGAGCGCCAGTAGCGTCCATCGCGGTGTAACGGCGAAGCCGAGCGCACGCTGCGCGCGTTGGACGGTGAGACCCAACCACATCGCCGGGAAGGACCGCGTACATGAGTGAGAAGGCCTATCAGATCTATGAGGAGGCCCTGCACGAGCAGCGTTCTCGAAATCAAGCTCGGCGAATTCGCATGCGTGTTGACCATGCCCGCCGGAGTCCGCATTCCGCGAGTATTCGCTGGCCATTCGAATTGCTTCAGAATGCTCTTGATGCCGGACCTCGAGACGGCAGGTCGATCGTCACGGTTAGACTCCGCCGTGAACCTGCGAAGATCGTATTCGAACACGACGGTGCTCCCTTCACTTCACAAGAACTTGCGGCCTTGCTCTCCGGTGGTTCCAGCAAGGAGTACGAGTCCGAAGCCACTACGGGCCGCTTCGGCACAGGCTTCTTGGTGACCCACGTCCTTGCTGAGCGAACACGGCTGCGCGGCTTACTGCAGCTGGCAACCGGTTGTGAATACTTCGATTTGACACTCGACCGGGGGGGGGGGGGATGAAGACGCCATCTTGGCCAACATCCGCGATTCGCACGATGCGATTCGTGCGGCCGTGCCCGTGCCAGATCCCGCCGACGTGCCGTCGGCGGTACTTAAGTACACGTACGGCGAAGGTGACTCCTGGATGGACGGACTAAAGGAACTGAAGCGCGCCCTGCCGTACTTGTACGGAACCCGGGGGACCCTGGGCCAGGTCGAGCTTCGGAGCGGCGCGGCTGACCAGGTCATGCTAGGCTGACGCCGACGCAGGCAGCGACAGCCTCACAGACGCCAGAGCGGTACGTGCTGTGCGTGGTTGACCTCCGTCAGGTATCGAAGGCCGATCTTGAACGGGACTGGACTGCTGACCGCGTGGACCCATTGGCGAAGCTAGTTCCCGACATCGGGTGTAGGGTTGGGGCGACGTATGAACGGGTAGAGGCCGCAAGAACGCTCGAGGTCGTTATCCGGAATGAGCAAGCGTTACGGTACGAAGTGCGACCCGAGATTTGGGACTCGGGCGTGGCGATCACTGCCTGGGTGAACGCCATCAAGTCTACCCTCTCGTAGTCCATCCTGGGCTGACCTGTCCTGCCCGGTGGTCAGGAGCTAGCTGTCATGACGGACAGGAGCCACGCGCGGTACGCCAGCCACAGGAATTGTATACGGAACGGGCTACGGCCACGCAGCGGGGCGCCATAAGCGGTGTGTAGCCAATAGGTTACGTGCTTCGTTTGCAGGTTCGACCGGAAACCGTGCGCCACGGCCGCGATCCGATCGTAACTGGAGCATCTTGGGCAGCGTCGACACGGATATCGGCTTCCCGCACCGCATGGGGAACACGGCCCCGCTGGAGCCGTCGCCGAGCGTGCGCGCCGCGTCGAGAACCTCCAACGCTCGATCGCTGAGCGGGACCCGGTGCTCGCGTTTCGCCTTCATACGCATGGCCGGGATGGTCCATACGCGGTCGGCCGTGTCGATTACTTCCCACGCCGCCAGCCGCACCTCACCGGACCGCGCCGCGGTCAGCACCAGAAACTCGAACGGTAGCCTGATCGCCGACGCAGCCGAACCCGACTCCCGCACCGTCTCGACGGCCGCGGCCACTTCCTGGTGAGGGAGCGCCCGCTTGTGCTGCACGATGTCACCCTGGGGACCGAGCACCGGCAGGACCCGCTCGCAGGGGTTGTCCGCTCGAATCTCCATTGCGATGGCCCACTCCAGCACCGCACCGATGCGCTGGTACACCGCCCGCGCCGTCTCCGGCTGCAAGTACCAGATCGGCGTGAGGATCTCCAGCACGTCGGCGCTGTTGACCTCCGAGACCGGCTGGCGGCCGATACGCGGGAAGGTAAAGCGCTCAAGGCTGCGGATCCAGTTCTGCGCGTGCCACCGGTGCGCCACCCGGCCTGCTTCTGCTCTACAACGCGCCGCGCAGCCTCGGCAGATCGTTCCCCGTTGACCGTCAACTGATAAACTGTCTCGCCAGTTGGACGATTGACTCCAGGCGTGTATGGAAGCCGCCCTGTCCGTACCTCGTGGCATAGCGGACCACTCTCTCGCAGTCGGCTCGCGTCAACATGAGGAGGTTTCCGTTCATGTTCTCCTGGAGTCGTGCGAGCAAGGATTGATAGCCACCTTGTCCTCGTAGTGGCCGTTGCAGGAACTCGATCTGGTTCCGTGTGAGCCTGATAGAGATCCCATCCATTTGCCGAGTCCATACGCTTGTAGCGGGTGAAACGATCTGCGAGAGGCGCTGTTCCAGTTCCTCGATGCGCTGGAGCAATTCGTACGAGCGAAACCTCTCTTCGTTGAGTGCAGCGACCCCACGAGCGACGTGTTCCTCGCTGCAAGGCGTAGCTCGACGCCATTCGAGCTCGAACCGTTGCCTCAGCGCGGACAACATTTCATCATCACCGAGGACCAAACCACATTCGAGGTTGTTGGCAAGCCCACCGCCGGTCAGGTTGGCCGACGTAACGAGTGCCGACTCGTCAGCAATGTAGACCTTGGCGTGAAGGCCAAAACTCATCGCGCGGACCTCACCGCCAAGCTGTAGAAGTCGACGTAGCGCTTCCGGATCCGACGAGCCCGCTAGAAATGCGCGAACACTCCAGAGTGTGATCACCCTGAGCGATTGAAGTTCAACATCGCGAAATAGATCCTCGACCTGAACTGCCCGAATATACGGGCAGATAACGCTCAGGTTATGCGTAGTCCGAACCATCGACGCGAGCGCGGTTCCGTGGTTCTCCTGGTCGTTGTTCCAGACGCAGCTCATGTGTCTCTCTCTTCTCAGCGCCTACCCCGAGATCACGCCGGTGTCCGCTGCTCCGTTGGGCATCCGTCGTCGCGTTGGCGGGAGTCGGCGGGTTCTGCCGAGATGATCAGGCGGCGTCCGGGTTTCGACGCTCGTTCATGAACGTCGACAACGGGCTCTCGACACAGGCAAGCTGAGAGCCAGCACCGCGAGGTGACGCTGTTCGTCCAGTTGGTGGGGATGCGGAACCGCAGTATGTCGGAGACGATCAGCAGCGGCGGGTTCTCCGGCGCCGGCGCGTACAGCCGGAGCTGTCCGAACGCCGCGTCGAGGTCGGCCAGCTTCCCCTTGTATTCCCAGGCGAAGTCGTGGCGCTTCCAAACATCGGCCCAGCCGTCGCCGCCAGTGTCCTTGCGCGCAGCGCGCTCAAAGCAGTACGTCTCGCGCGTCGGGTCGGCCTTGGCGGGCGTCGGCTCGCCCAGACGGCGGCAAATGTCGATGAAGTGCTCCTGCGCCACGGAGCGTTCTTTGAGCGCCGAGGCGCGCCACTTGGTGATCAACTCGTACAGCGTCATGGGCGCATTCCGCCTAGCCGATGATAACCGGCACTTGCCAAGACGGGCCGATCCTCGAGCCGGTGTTGTGATCAGAGGTGTGATCTCGGTGTGATCAGGCGAGGGGGTCTGATCACACTCTGTCGCGGCGTTCTCGTTCCGGATCTCCTCCGTCCGTGTCTCCCTGATGCCGTGTGATCCGGTCCTGCGCCGATCCCTTTCCGGGTTTGTTGGCGCGAATCTTGCTTATGGTTCCCTCGGTGCCGGATCTCCCCCTCTTTGCCGGATCTCCCGGTGCTGGTTCCTCTTGCGTGGTTCTCGCTGTTGGTCGAACGCTGCGGGCCCGATCGGTCTGTCATGTTCGGCACGGCGGTCAGTGGGCCACGGTCGGCGAGGGCGGGTTGATCGATGCCGGTTCGTTTCACGGACGGAAGCGAGCTTCCGTCCATAGCTGCCCCGACCACGCCGGCGGCCGGCGGGTCACTTGAAGAGCCGTAACGGCGTGTAGGAGCCGCGTGGTAGCTTGACGCGGCGGCCGACGGCGTGGTTCCTCTCTCCAGGGAACCGGGTGCTGGCGGAACCGAAGTGCGACGCGGCATAGCCGACGTTGATGGCGTGTTCGGTCGGATGCGAGCGATCCGAGTGTCGGCGCACGAATTCTGCAATTCCGTCGAGATCATACGTCCGCCTGGGGTGAGCCCGTCATGCTGCCCGTGAATGCGGCCGTCCGGTCGACGACAGCGCACAGCTGGGCGATGGGATCGACGTGCCGGCCGCCGATGGCCACGAAGTCCACGGCGCGACGCGGCATCGGGACCGGGACCACCGAACAGCAGGGTGCCGAAGGGTTCCCATCGGTCCTGGACGGCTGCTGCACGGTCCTTGGCGGTGCGGACCGGGTCGTAGAGGGGCCGTGCCGCACGCTACCGGCGCGCTCGCGCCCCCAGCGGGTCTAAGCCGAAGTTTCGGAGTGAATCGCGCGGAAGTCATTATTATTGAGCGGGTTACCGGTTTAGAGGGTGTATCGGTAATGGCTACAATCGAGGCGTCACCCCCAAGAGCTCGAAGCAGCGTTGCTGCGTCGGCGTGGGCTGTGTCTGCAGCCTGAAAGTGGCGCCGCCCTCGGTGACCTGCATGGTGTTGGCGGTCAGCGTTCCCAGGTCGGCGAGCAGCGTCCGAAAGCTGTGCACCGGCAGGTGGTCGTCGGTCCGTTTGCGGCCGGCCTTGGCCAACGCCGCAGGCGAGCGCTTCGCGGGTTCCACGACGGAGCGGCGCTGCTGCTCGGCGGCGGCCGGGTCGTGGTCGTCGAACAGCAGCGGCGCCAGGGCCTGGCGCATGTGCCACTCGACCCAGTAGGCCAGCATGCAGAGCAAGACGTGCGCCCGTACCCGATCGGGTCGCCGGTGATGGATCGGCCGCACTTTCAGGTCCACCGACTTCAGGCACCGAAACGCCCGCTCCACCTTCGACAGGTCCTTGTAGGCCCGCACCGTCTGCGCCGCGTCGAACTGCTCCGGCTCGACGTTCGAGCGGACGATGTAGAGCCCGTCGAGCTGCTGCTCGGTCGCGATCCGCTCGTCGTCCCGGTGGAACGTGAACGTGTCGTCGGTGATCGTGGTCACGAAGTGCTTGGCGACCTTGTGCCGGTTGATGACCTTCCCGACGCGCAAGCCGATCTCGGCCGCCCCCCGTAGCGGCCGACTCGTACGGGTTGTCGCCGCCGCGATGGGCGCCAGGTCCTCCTCGGTGGCCGCCAGCAACTCCTGCCGCTTGCGCTGTCGTTGGGCGGCCAGCAGGGGATTGCGGCACACGATCAGCCGTTCGCCGGGAAACTCCTCGCTGGTGACCTCGGCGAGGTCCCGCTCGTCGAACAACGACGGCGTCACCGTGCCGGCGGCCAGCAGTTTGCGGATCATCGGCGCGCGCAGCGTGGTGATCCAGCGCAGGCCGTCCACGCCCGCCAGGTCCTTGCGGATGCGCGCCGCGGTCAGCATGCCCCGGTCGCCCACCAGTACCACGCGCTGTAGACCGAAGCGGGTGCGGATCTTCTCTACCTGGCAGGCCACCGTCTTCGGGTCGGACGTCGAGCCCTCGAAGACCTCGACCGCAACCGGACAACCCTCGGCCGTGCACAACAGACCGAAGACGATCTGCAACGTGCCCTGCTTGCCGTCGCGGCTGTACCCGCGCTGGGCCAGCGGGCAGTGGGTTCCCTCCAGGTAACTGGATGTCAGGTCGTAGAGCACCAGCGTGTTCTCCTGCAGGTGCCGCTTGGACAGACGCTGCTCGATGGCCGCCTGCTGCTGCACGAGCCAGTCCATGGCGGCGTAGAGCTCATGCTGGTCGACGGCGCCGAGCCCGAGCACCTCGCCCAGGGTGGAGACGGCGCTTTCGGGCGCCAGGGCGCGGGCGGTGGCCAGCTTGGACTGCGCATCGATGACGCGGGCGACGATCAGGGCGAGGACGAGGTCGCGGACGCGGCTGGCGTTTCGGGCGATCAGCGTGTGCAGTCCGAGCTGCTTGAGGGTGCCGAGCACGGCGGCGATGTGGCCGTGGGGCAGGCTGCGGACGCAGGTGAAGGCGTCTTCCGGGTTGACGAGCCGCTCACCGCGGAGGACGCGGCGCAGCACCTGGATGGCGTCGGTCGGCAGCTTGGAGAGGTTGGCGAGGGTACGCTTCTTGACTCGTCCGCCGTCGCGGTAGGACTCGCGCAGGAGCACGGCTGGCGGCGAGGAGCGATTGGGCACGCTGTCGATATACATGGATACTCAGTATCCCATATACGCTCAGTAATAACAAGATAAACCTTGTGCCTATAGCGCTACTTACATGGCTACTTATTGCCGTGCAAACAAGGCCCAAAGCGCCCTAAATCGTTTAGAAACTATGGGTTGGGGAAAATCGACCGCTGAAACTTCCGTCTAAGACGACGAGACTGCTCACGCTCCGGGACGTAACGAAGATGACGGCGCTGTCCCGCTCGGCCGTCTACGCGCTGATGGCCGAGTCGAGGTTTCCGAAGCCGATTAGCATCGGCAGCCGCACCGTGCGCTGGGTCGAGCGCGAGGTACTCGACTACATCGCCAGCCGGCCGCGCGGCGGCTCCGAGCGGCCCGCCGCCTAGCCGCGGATCCACCAGCGTGAATGGAACATTGCCATGTTCCACAATGTCGAGTACACGGACGAATTCGAGGCGTGGTGGAACGGCCTGACGCTCCGCGAGCAGAGCGATGCCGCCAAGGTGGTGGATCTACTGGTGGCGCGCGGCACTGCGCTGGGGAGTCCCCAATCGTCACAGGTCAAGAGTTCAAGGCACCCGCACATGCGCGAGTTACGCATCCAAAGCGGCGGGCGCCCGATCCGGATCTTCTATGCCTTCGACCCTCGCCGCACCGCGATCCTGCTGATTGGCGGACGCAAGCTGGAGCAGGAGCGGTTCTACCGGGAGTACGTGCGGCGGGCCGATGCGATCTATGATCAGCACATTCAGCAGCTCCGGCGCGAGGGGTTGCTGGAGCCGGAGAGAGGATGGGAGCGATGAAGCACCGGCCCTGGCAAGAGCTGTTCGAGCGACTGCCACCAAAGACCCAGGCTGAGGTCAAGGAGAACACAGCCAAGGTGCTGGCCGAGTTGGATCTGGCCGAGCAAGAGCAGCGAGCCGAGGACCGGCGCGACGAAGGGCCGGCCCCTGCGCGTCCGGTGGCGCTGAGCCGCTGACCGGTCGCCACCCTCCGCCGGTGGAAAAGCTGCGGCCTCCGTCACCTGTTGGCGATCACCGGCTCAGAGAGACCGCGTTCGCGGGTGGTCGGTCTCTTCGGCCACCCAGTCCCGGAAAACCTCACCCGGGTCTCTGTCTGCATCCTGCTCCACGGCGGCTGCGACTGCCGCCATGAACGCGGGCGGTGCGACCGCCGCGGTCGTACACAGAGAAACGCACAGAACGAGCGACGCCCACGGACTGCCCGCCATAATGCACTCCTCTGGTGCCGCCGCGGGGTGCTCGTGACGCTACTTGTGCCGGAGCGCCGCCATCGGCTCGATGCGGGACGCCCGCTGCGCCGGGACGAACCCGGCGCACAGCGCGACGGCCGCCAGCGCCAGCACCGCGACGGCCACGACCGCGGGCGTCGGACCCTCGATCTCGTAGAGCAGGGACTGCGCCAGGCGGCCGACGCCGAACGCCGCGGCGACCCCGACCGCACCGCCGACCACCGTCATGCGCCCGACCTGGCCCAGCACCATCGCCCGCACGCGCCTCGCATCCGCGCCCAGCGCCATCCGCAGACCGATCTCGCACGTGCGCTGGGCCACCGTGTAGGCCAGCACGCCGTAGAGACCCACCGCCGCCAGGAGGGTCGCCAGTCCCGCGAAGGCAGCCGACAGCACCGCAATGATGCGGTCCTCGAACGCGGCTTCCTCCACCTGCCGGGGGAGCGTCGCGAGACGCGTGACGGGCAGGGCGGGGTCCAGGTCTGCCACCAGCGCCGGGATCGTGCGGAGCATGCCCTCCGGTGGCAGGGTGCTCCGCGCATAGAAGGCGAGCGAGCCGACCTCCCAGTCCCCTTGACGGTACGGAATATAGAGGAGTGGCGGGGCCGGGGTCTTGACGTTGCTGTACCGCGTGTCCGCGACCAGACCGACTATCTCGGTATCCAGCTCGACGTCGAGCCCTCCGCGCCCCAGGCGTCGGCCCACGGCGTCGCGCCCGAAATTGAACTTGCGCGCGAACGCCTCGTTGACGATCGCCACCGGGGGCGCCTCGCGCCCGTCCGCCTCGGTGAACGTCCGTCCGGCCAGCACCGGGATCCCGAGGGTCCGGAAGTAGTCGGTGCCGACCTGGTTGAACCGCGTGCTGCGATTCGTATCCGGCCCGGCCTCGAATCCCTCCACCATCACGTCGGTGTCCCAACTGTTTCCGGCGAACACCGCGATCGAGGCCGCCGTCGTCGCCGTCATGCCGGGCTGGGCGGCCAGCTCCGCCTCGACGCGCTCGTAGAGGGCGCGCGCCTGCTCGTCCCCGTAGCCGTTGAGCCCGGGCCACAGACGAAACGTCACGACGTCGTGCGTCCGGATGCCGAGGTCGACGCCGCTCACGTTCCGCAGGCTCTGGACGAAGAGCCCGGCCACCACCAGCAGCGTCGTCGCCAGGGCGAACTGCGTCATTACCAGTCCGCGCCGGAAGCCGGCCGCCGAGCGGGCGCCGCCCGGTTGGCCGGCGTCGTCCTTGAGCGCCGAGATCAATGCCGCGCGTGTCCCATGGAACGCCGGGAAGATCCCGATGAGCACGCCGGTCGCCAGCGCGACCGCCCCGGTAAACGGCACCACGTAAGGATCGAGCGTCAACTGCAGGAGGTCCGCGATCTGGGATGGCAGCAGCGCGCCGATGAAGCGCAGCGTCCAACGCGCCGCAACCAGCCCGGCCGCACCGCCGAGAATCGCCAGGAGGCACGACTCGGTCAGCAGTTGCGTCACGAGCTGCCGTCGCGTTGCGCCGAGCGAGAGCCGCACCGCCATCTCGGACGCCCGAGCGGCCGATCGCGCCAACAGCAGGTTGGCGATATTGGAGCACGCGATCAGCAGGACGCCGCCCGTGACGCCGAGGAGCAGCAGCAGGGGCAATCCGACATCATCGTGCATCGCGCTCTGTCCTCGCCGTCCGTCCCTGACAGGCAGCGGCTTGGCGACGAACCGCGCCAGGGTCTCGTCACTGAGATCCGTCTGGAGCGGGGCTTCCACCTCGGTCAGGATGCTCCGGTACAGGGGCGCGACCGCGGCGCGGGCCTGGTCGATGGAGACCTCCTGCTTCAGGCGGGCGAACAGGTAGAGCCAGTACCTCCGGCGATCCTCGAAGCGGCTCTCGCCGGCGCCGCTGATCAGCCTCCTGTGCATCGTGAGCGGGACGAAGACCATCGAGGGCGTGTCGATGGAGGTGCCGCGGAAACCGGCCGGGGCCACGCCGACGATGGTCAACGGCTCGCCGTTGACCATCAACGCGGCTCCGAGCACGTCGCGCGCTCCAGCCAATTGGGACTGCCAGAAATCGTGGCTCAGGACGACGACCGGATGCCCACCGATCGGTTCGTCGACTTCCGGACCGAACAGCCGCCCCAACGCCGGCACGAGATCCAGCGTCGGGAAGTACGAGCCGGAGACCTGCATGCCCAGGACGATGTCGCGGGTGCGCCCGTCATGGGCGACGCTGGCGCTGAAGCCGACGTGCGCCGCGATGTCCGTAAACACGGTCTGCTCCCGCTGCAGGTCGCGGAACATCGGGTAGCTGAACACTTCGTCGCATCCGCCCTGCCCGGTGCAACTGTTCGAGCCGGGCTTCGGCCCCGGGGCCTCGAGATTCACAAGGCGTTCCGGCTCGATGACCGGCAGCGGACGCAGCAGGAACTGGCTGTAAAGGGAGAAGATCGCGCCGTTCGACCCGATGCCGAGGGCCAGCGACACGACCGCCACGCTCGTGACGACCGGGGTCTTGACGAGCATGCGCAGCGCCATTCGGATGTTGGTCATCATCTGCTCCAGCTCATCGGTGAGCCGCAGGCCGCGCGCGTGCCGGCAGGCGTCCTTGGCGCCCTCGACGCTGCCGAAGTGCACCCGGGCGCGTCCGCGTCACCCGAGGAGACCTCGGCGAGCGCGGAAGAGGCTCGGCCCGGATTCGCTAACTTGACAGTGCCAGTATCAGGAACGCTGCGGTCGCTCAGCAGCGGGCGGGCGACGGCCCCGGGATGACTCTGTCGGCCCGCGCCTGGCGGGGCGCCCCGGTGCCGACGACACACCCAAAGGCCGCCACGGTCGGGCTCGAATCGAACGCGCCGGCCTCGATCGACTCGGCGCGCAGCTTCAGATGGGCGAATGTCGGCCGGCCCGCGCCTGCCGTACTCGCGAGCCGCAGCGGTCCGCCCGCTTCGCGGTCCGCAGGGAAGAGCTTCAGGCTGACGGTCCCGCGCACGTTACCGCCGATCGCCAGGACGCGTCCGTCTGCCTCATCCACCTTGACGACGATGTCGCAGTGGCTGCGTGCGCCCACTCCCATCTGGCGCCGGCGCTCGGCGATCGACCGGTAGGCCGGTCGGCGCGAACTGCACAGCAGATCGCCGGGCTCGATGTCCGTCTCTCCGGCATCGTACGCGGCAAAGGCCGCCTCCGAGGCGTGACCGTCACGAGCGCGAATGGCCTGGTCGATGTACGAATGGTGAGCCACGGCCCGCCGGAACTGGTTCGTGCTGCCGAGACCCGCTTCGCACATCACCCACGACACGAACGCCGCCGACCAGGGGGAGTTCCATCGAGATGCGACCCCACGCGGGCTGTTCCACGCGTCGTTCTGCCTGTCGACGATCCAGGCCCCTTCAGGGGTAACGGCCCAGTACCCGGCAATCGAGGCCGCCACGCGCGCAGACTCGAACGCGCTCAGCCGCCGCCACCGACGCGGCTGACGGCCGGTGCCTGTGGCGACGCGGCTGCCATCTCGCGCCGCGTCGCTCGCATCAACCGTCCGGTCCATGACGCTGAAGCCGAAGAACGCCCACTCCTGGACCGCGACGTCCACGATCCGCCGGCGCGTCTGGCCCGTGGGCAGTGTCCGGCACGACGACGGCCGGACCGCCATCCGGCCGGGTTCGCCGCGCACGAGGGCGGACGGCGGCACGACATCGAGGACGTCTGGCGGCAGCCGGTCGACCCCGGCTTGCCCGGCACCGGCCTCAGACGGCGCACACAGGCTTGCGAGCCCGAACACGAGCGGCAGGATGAGTCTTCGCATGTGACGTTTCCCGATGACGGAAGACAGTAGCACACGGCCCCGCGATCTCGACAACCGTTGCCAACCGGATGCGAGGCCCGGCCCCATAATGGGTCGCCCCCGGACCGCGCCAGACCGCGGTCAGTGCGAAGCGGCGCTCTATGCGCCGGCGCTCTGCATCGGGGATCGCGGGGACACGTGTATCGACGAGTTTCGACCCACTTGCATTTACTACGCATGTATTACCATGGCTACAGTTGTCATGTACACAGACCCGAAGCGGCCGCACTCGAGCGGATCATCATGCAGTTCTGCTGGAGGCTTGGGCGGGCGACGGCCCGGCATGTCCACGACGCATCGGAACACCCACGTAGGGGATTCCATGGGCGGCCGTCCACGGGTTGGGCTCGGGGTGTTCATCATCGCCTCGATCGCCTTGAGCGTGGTGCTATCGGCCCAGCAGCCGCCCACGTTCCGGAGCGGCGTCGAGCTCATCGAGGTGGACGCCACCGTCATCGACCGCGACGGCAACCCGATTGCCGACCTGCAGGCGGCGGACTTCTCGGTGACGGTCGACGGCAAGCCGCGCGCCGTCGTCCAGGCGCAGTTCATCTCCTTGCGGGCGCCGAAGGGGGATACCCTCCCGGCCGATTCCCTGGCTGAGGATGCCGCGTACACGTCCAACGCCAACGCGGATCCCGGCCGGCTCATCGTGATCCTGGTCGACGAGGAGAGCATCCCGTGGGGGGAGGGGCGCCACATGATGCAAGCCGCCGCCGAGTTCGTCGACAGGCTGAGCCCCGGCGACCGGGTCTCTGTGGTGGCGATGCCGCAGCCCGGCGTCTACATCGACTTCACGTCGGACCACGATCGCGTCCGCCGCGCGGTCGGAGGCATGTCGGGGCTGGGCCCTCCTCCGCAGAGCGGGGGCAGCGAATTCGGGAATCTCCTGGCGAAGAGGCGCCGGACCGAGACCGTGCTCCACGGCATCGAGTCCATCTTCGAGGCCATGCGCGGGGTCGAGGGCCCCAAGGCGCTCGTGTGGATCTCGGGCGGCTTCGTGATCGACGGAGCGGTGCTGGGCTTGAAGAAGATGGCGGAGCTGGCCGCCGCCTCGCGCACGACGCTGTACGTGTTCATGCTCGACGAGCCGCTGATCGACAGTTCTCGGTCCCAATCCGGGGGGCAGCCGGATGCTTTCGTCGTGGAACGGCCGCCCGAGCCGGAAGATGCGGGGTTGCGGCTCGACGCGCCGAACCGCCGCATGCAGGAGCAAGGCCTGATGGCGGCGGCGTCGATGACGGGGGGCAGCCTCGTGCGCGCCCGCTACAATCCCGGCCCGCTCTTCGCCCGGCTGGAGAGGGAGCTCTCCGGCTACTACCTGCTGGGCATCGAATCGCTCGCCGCGGACCGGGACGGGGAGTTCCACCCCATCGAGGTGTCCGTGCGGCGCGAAGGCGCCCACGTCCGGGCGCACCGCGGGGTCCACGTCGCGCCGGAAGGGCCCGGACCCGGCATCGAAGAGCGCCTCATGCGGCTGTTGCGATCGCCCGTGGCCGCCCGCGAGCTGCCGTTGCGCGTCGCGACCTACGCCTATCGCAGCGCCGCAGGCAATAGTACGCAGATGCGGATCCTGATCGGCGCGGAAGTCGATGCCGCGGGCAGCGTGCCGGCGGCCATGTCGATGGGGTACCTGGTGCGGGATGCCGAGGGCGCCGTGGCGTCGCGCGCCACGGTGCAGGTCAACCCCAGGCTGGTGCAGAAGCCGGGCGGACCGGTCCTCGAGATCGCCTTCGTGGTGCCGGTGGAGCAACCGGGCGCGTATTCGTTGACGCTGGCCGCGATCGACGCCACCGGGCGGCGCGGCAGCGTTGAGCATCCCGTGCGCGCGGAACTGATGTCGGGCGGGCGGCTCGCCGCCGGCGACCTGATGCTGGCCGACCACGCCTCGGCGCCGGCGGGCCGGATCCGCCCGCAGGTCGAGGCGCACGTGTCGAGCGGGCGCCTGCTGGCCTTCACCGAGCTGTACGCCGACTCGCCAGCGTTCTGGGAGGGTACCCGGGTCGAGGTCGACGTCGTGGACGGTGCGGCCGGGCCGGTCCTGGCGCGGGGCCCGGCCGTGCTGGAGGGGCCGGACGGCATCCCTCGGCGCAGCGCCACGGCCATCGTCGCGGTGCCCCACCTGCCGCCCGGGCGTTACGTCGCGCGGGCCCGCGTGATGCACGACGAGGCAGAGATGGCCCAGGTGCGACGACCGTTCCGCATCACCGCGCAGCCGGTTTCGCAACCGTCCATTGCGGATCCTGCACCGCCCGCGCGCTAACCCAAGTTTACCGTGCGCCGCGAAAGGCGCCATTCCTCAGCGGGTGCGAACCCCGCCCGGCAACTGTCGCTCCAGCCGGTAGCAGTCGGAGCGGATGGTGGAGGTAACGACATCCGTCTGAAGCACTCCGATGCAAAAGGGCCGCCTCGGGCGGCTCAGCGACCATGCAGGCCGCAAGGTCTTGAACGCTGTGCAGGCCTCGAAACGGGCAATGCGGAAGCCGACCCGCCGGTAAAACGGGGAAGGCTGCTACGAGCCGGGAAGCGAGCGACGGGAGCACCGGCCCGCTCCGCCGGGGTATTGGCGGCGGCATGCATGGAAGGGGGGAGGGGACGCAACGCGGGAAGCCCTGCCGGTGGCGTGGCACACGCCAACCGACGACCCGTGAGGGCGAGGTCGGGCCGGACAGGGTGGCGGAGAAGCTCGTACTACCGAGGAGGCCGGGTAATGCCGGCGGAGGGAAGGAGCTTCAGGTGGAAGGGATGGCGAAAGGGAGCAGGCTCTCGGGAGTGGCTGACGCCTAGTACCCCGGATATGAGCAGCAATGCCGGACGTCGTCACATGCACAAGCGAAGGGGACGACCCTGAGTGGTCGCCGTCGTCAGGGCGTCAACAGGCCTGACGACGCACCGACCGGTGGGCGCAAGGGTGCGAGCCGGGTGCCACGGCTCGCGACACCCGACGGCTCGCCGCGACCGGGAAGCCCGTGCGCGAGCCGCATGATTCCACTGGAGAGCCCGGTGCCGGAAATCGGCACGCCGGGTTCGGAGAGCGGGGGGAGGAAACGTGCCTATGGGTATCGGACTGAGGCCCGGTGCGAAAGCGCCGGACGAGCCACCGACCCCCTACCGGCTACGCGCCTCCCCTCGACTCTACGAGTTGACCGGCCATTTTGCCGATTTTGGCTGTATTTCGGGATTGCCATGTCTGTAAGTTGTTGATTCTAAAGGAACGGGGTTTGACGGTACGCGATGTAGTGCCATAATCGTATATAATGGGTTGACTCCGGCCGCCGCGCCCGCTATCGTGGGTAGCGTGTTCATTCGGCGCACCCAAACCCGGCGGACCCAGGACGGAAAACCCTACTTCTCCCATCGCCTCGTGCACTCCGAGCGCGTCGGAAACACCGTCCGGCAGCGCACCCTGCTCAATCTCGGGCGCCACTTCGACATCCCCCAGGCCCAATGGCCGCCGTTGTGCGCTCGCATCGACGACATCTTGACCGGCCAGGCGCCCCTGATCGCCGATGGCCCGCCCGCCGTCGAGCACGAGGCGCAGCGCATCGCCGCGCAATTGCTCGCTCGCGGCGCACCGCGGGACGGGACGGCCGCCGAACCGACCGACGTGCAACGGGTCGATGTCGACTCGCTGCGTCTGGTCCGTCCCCGCAGCGTCGGGGTCGAGCAACTCGGCCTGTGGGCGCTGGAGCAATTGGGCCTGCCGGCCCTGCTCGCCGAGTTGGGCGTCAACGGCGCCCTGCGCGCGGCGGCGGCCGGCGTCATCGTCGGGCGTCTCGCCCAGCCCGCCTCGGAGCGCGCGACGCACCGCTGGCTGCAAGCGCGCAGCGGCCTCGGCGAGTTGCTCGGCGTCGACTTCGAGACCGTCGGCGCGATGCAGCTCTACCGCGCCTCGGACGCGCTGGTGAAGCATCGCGAGGCGATCGAGGCGCATCTGTTCGACCGCGCGATGGGGCTGTTCGACCGCCAGCCGACGGTGACCCTCTACGACCTGACCAACACCTACTTCGAGGGCGAGGCGAGCGAGCAGCCGCAGGCAAAGCGCGGGCACTCGAAGGAGAAGCGCAGCGACTGTCCGCTGCTGACCCTGGGCCTGATGCTCGACGCCAGCGGCTTCGTGCGCCGCTCCAAGGTCTTCGCCGGCAACGTCCGCGAACAGCGCACGCTGGCCGACATGCTCGAGGCGCTGGAGGCGCCACCCGGCGCCCTCGTGGTCATGGACCGCGGCGTCGCCACCGAGGCCTGCGTGCAGTGGTTGCGTGAGCACGACTACCGCTATCTGGTCGTCAGCCGCGAACCGCACCGTCAGTTCGACGCCGAGGCCGCCGTATCGCTCCAAACCCAGTCCAACCAGACCGTGCACCTGCACAAGGTGGTCTCGACCGACCCCGACGAGGTGCGCCTGTACTGCTACTCCGAGGCGCGGGCCGAGAAGGAACGAGGCATCGTCGAGCGTTTCGCCACCCGCTTCGAGACCGCCCTGACCCAGCTCCACGAGGGGCTGGCGCGCCCCCGCACCCACAAACGGCTCGACCAGGTGTGGCAGCGCATCGGGCGCTTGAAGACGAAGCATTCCCGCGTCGCCGCCCACTACCAGATCGAGGTCACCGCCGACGAGACCGGCGAAAAGGCGGTCGCCGTCACCTGGACCCGCCGTCCCCGGGACGGCTCGATGGCCACCCATCCGGGGGTCTACTGCCTGCGCAGCAGCGAGACCGAGTGGGACGAAGACGCCCTGTGGCGCACCTACACCACCCTCACGGACGTGGAGGCCGTCTTCCGCTCGCTCAAGGCCGAACTCGGCCTGCGCCCCATCTACCACCACAAGCCGCGGCGGGCCGACGGCCACCTGTTCATCACCGTCATCGCCTACCAGCTCGTACAGGTCATCCGCACCCGACTGCGCGGGCACGGCAACCCCGCCAGTTGGACGACGTTGCGCCGCATCCTGGACGGCCAGCAGCGCGTCACCGCCACCTTCCGTCGCCCCGACGGACGCACGCTGCACGTGCGAACGGCCACGCAACCCGAACCCGAGCAGCGGGACATCTACGACGCGCTCGGCGTCGACCCGCACCCCGGGGGCGTCCGCAAAACGCTCATCTGACCGACCCCTCTCACCGGTTTGCAAACGTTTGTAGTGCCACTCGAGTATTTCTGTCGGCGTAAGCTGCTTACTTGCAATAGTTTATGTTTTTGACTGTAGAGTCGAGGGGAGGCGCGTAGCCGGTAGGGGGTCGGTGGCTCGTCCGGCGCTTTCGCACCGGGCCTCAGTCCGATACCCATAGGCACGTTTCCTCCCCCCGCTCTCCGAACCCGGCGTGCCGATTTCCGGCACCGGGCTCTCCAGTGGAATCATGCGGCTCGCGCACGGGCTTCCCGGTCGCGGCGAGCCGTCGGGTGTCGCGAGCCGTGGCACCCGGCTCGCACCCTTGCGCCCACCGGTCGGTGCGTCGTCAGGCCTGTTGACGCCCTGACGACGGCGACCACTCAGGGTCGTCCCCTTCGCTTGTGCATGTGACGACGTCCGGCATTGCTGCTCATATCCGGGGTACTAGGCGTCAGCCACTCCCGAGAGCCTGCTCCCTTTCGCCATCCCTTCCACCTGAAGCTCCTTCCCTCCGCCGGCATTACCCGGCCTCCTCGGTAGTACGAGCTTCTCCGCCACCCTGTCCGGCCCGACCTCGCCCTCACGGGTCGTCGGTTGGCGTGTGCCACGCCACCGGCAGGGCTTCCCGCGTTGCGTCCCCTCCCCCCTTCCATGCATGCCGCCGCCAATACCCCGGCGGAGCGGGCCGGTGCTCCCGTCGCTCGCTTCCCGGCTCGTAGCAGCCTTCCCCGTTTTACCGGCGGGTCGGCTTCCGCATTGCCCGTTTCGAGGCCTGCACAGCGTTCAAGACCTTGCGGCCTGCATGGTCGCTGAGCCGCCCGAGGCGGCCCTTTTGCATCGGAGTGCTTCAGACGGATGTCGTTACCTCCACCATCCGCTCCGACTGCTACCGGCTGGAGCGACAGTTGCCGGGCGGGGTTCGCACCCGCTGAGGAATGGCGCCTTTCGCGGCGCACGGTAAACTTGGGCTAAGAGCCCCCGCCGCGGCGCTGCCCTTGAGTGGTCTCGAGCGCCTCGTCGGGATGGCGTCCCCGGTTGGTGTCAAGGCAACGCGAACACGAACAGGTTGTTGCCGTTGCTCGGGCGCAATTCCGGTGTGAGCTGCAGGAAACTGGGCGTCGTCGCGGCGCCGCCGGTGCCCACGGCCACATACTGGCGGCCGTCGACCTCGTAGCTGATGGGGAACCCGGACACCGGCGAGCCGAGGTTGATCTCCCAGAGCACCTCGCCCGTCTCCTGGTCGAAGGCCCGGAAGCGCCCGTTCGCATCGCCCCCGAAGACGAGCCCGCCGCCGGTGGCCACGAGCGACAGCGTCGCCGCCCGCTGCTCGTACAGCCACTTCGTCTCGCCGGTCTCCGCCGAGATCGCGTACACCGCGCCCAGTTGCTCCGAGCCGGGCGCGAGCTCATGCCGGACTGCGAGCGCGTAGATGCGGTGCGAGGCGTCGGGCGCCGTCGTCGCCAGCAGGCGCTGGCACATGTTGCGCAGCGGATAGTACATGGTGTTCGTCAGCGGGCTGTAGGCGCCCGCTTCCCAGTCTTTCCCGCCGTGCATGTTGGGACAGGCCAGCACCTGCTGCCCCTCCGCGCTGAAGATCACCTCGGGGTTCTCGGTCACCGCGCCCGTCGCGCCGTCGATGTCGCTGATCACGTTCTGGGCCACCGTGGGGGTCGCCCAGAGAAACTCGCCCGTTTCACGGTCCAGCGTATAGACCACGCCGGTCTTGCCCGGGATGCCGGTCATCACCTTGCGGACCTCGCCGGGTCGGAGCCGAGGATTGATCCAGCTCACGGCGTCGGGGTTCGGTGCGACCGCCGTGTCGACCAGCAGACGCTCGAACGGATGATCCAGGTCCCAGTGATCGTTCAGATGCTGGTAGAACCAGCGGATCTCACCGGTGTCGACGTCGAGCGCCAGCGTCGAGTTGTGGTAGAGGTGCTTGTTGTCGATTCCGCCGAGCATGAACTTGGGCGCCGGCGAGGTGACCGACGTGCCCTGGAAGATCAGCCGCAGCTCGGGGTCGTAGCTGGCCGGCATCCAGGTGCCGACGTGTACGCGTTCCTCGTAGGGCACGCCGCCCCAGGTCTCGTCGCCCGGCTCGCCCGGCGCCGGGATCGTCCGGCGCCGCCACAGCTCCTGTCCGTTGCGTGCATCGTGCGCCATGATGACGCACGACTCGGGCCCGCCGCGCGGCCGGCAACTGCGTCCCGAAATCACCTTGCCGTCGGCGATGATCGGTCCCGAGCTGTGCCCCACCGGCGTGGTCCGGTAGTCGAATAGCTGCGTCTCCCAGGCGATCTCCCCGGTCGCGGCGTCGAGCCCGAACACATAGCTGTCGTCGCTGGTGTTGATGATGAACCGGTCGTAGATCGCGATGTTGCGGTTGTTGCGGGAATTGCCGCCTACGTGGTCGTAGACGTCGTCCGGCAGGTCGCGGCGATGCGCCCAGATCAGGTCGCCGGTCACGGCATCGATCGCCTCGATGACGTCGCTCGCCTGCGGCATGTACAGGACACCGCCGTAGGCCAGCGGCGTGCCTTCCTGGCGCCCACGCGCGAGCGCCCGCGACCAGACCATCCTGATCTCGCCCACGTTGTCTCGCGTAATCTGATCGAGCGGGCTGTAGCCCCAACTGTCCAGGGTGCGGCGCCACGTCAGCCAATCTCCCGGGGCCGGATCCTGGAGCATGGCATCCGTCACGGGCACGAACCCGGCGGCCGACGGTGTTTGCGCCGGCGCCGGCGACGGGACCAGGGCCAGGACGGCGACCGTCATGATCAGCGTGCGGGCAAGGGAGAGAGACCGATCAGACATCGAAGGCATGGACATGGCGCACCAATCGTAGCAGGGGCGCGGCCGGCGGCGGCCACCCGCGAGGCGTGTCACGGCAGACTGAACGCCACGTACTCGGCGCCTGACGGCGGTCCGGTGCGGCCGCCGCCCGCGGCGATGACGACGAACTGCCTGCCGTCGACGCTGTACACCGCCGGCGTCGAGAAACCGGCGGCCGTCAATTCGGTCTCCCACAAGATCTCGCCGTCGCGCGTGTCGTAGGCGCGGAACATCCGGTCGGGCGTGGCCCCGATGAAGATCAGCCCGGACGCGGTGACGACCGGTCCGCCGTAGTTGACGGCGCCGAACCCGAGATCCGGATGCGACGGATAGTTGCCGAACGGCAGGGTCCAGACGATGTCGCCGCTGGCCAGGTCGATCGAGTTCAGCGTGCCCCAGGGCGGGGTGTTTCCGGGCAGGTCCTCGTCGTCGCGCAAATATACGTAGCCGCCCAGGACATACCGGACCTCCGCCGAGGGTTCGTCGATCTCGGGGTCGGACGAGGAAATGTAGCGCATGATGGCCCGGCGTTCGACATCGTTGAATTGCGTGAACCCGGGCATCCGGCCGGCGCCTTCACGAATGATCTCGCGAATTTCCTCGACCTCCAGCCGGTCGCGCACGCCCAGCAGGGCCGGCGCGGTGTCGGTGCCCTCCAGCGTCAGGCCGTGGCAACTGCCGCAATGCTGGGCATACAACCCATAGTCGCTGAACCCGGCCGGCACCTCGGTGAGCTGCAGTATTCCGGGTACGTCGTTCGCGTTGACGATCAAGCGGTTGTCGGCCGGGTCGAAAGCCGATCCCCCCCACTCGGCCCCGCCGTCGTACCACGGCTGCAAGAGCACGGTGCCGACCTTGGGCGGCGCCCACGGCCGTAGGTCCCAGTCGGCGATCCGCTCTTCGACGAAACTCGTGGCCGACTCGGTGCGCCTGGTGACCTCGAACGTCTGCCGGCTGAAAGCAACGGTCGACAGCGGCTGCGTGGCCGCCGGCACTTCGTCCGGCAATGTGCTCGGCAGCGTCTCCACCTCGACGATGGGATACAGCGACTCGCCCGTGTCCCGATCGAACACGTAGAGGTGACCGGACTTGGTCGTCAGCGCCACCGCGTCAATCGTCCGGCCATCCCGTTCGAGCTGCACCAGGGTCGGGGGCGACGGATTGTCGCGGTCCCACAGGTCGTGGCGGACCACCTGGTAGTGCCATTGGAGCTCGCCCGTCCGGGCGTCGATCGCCAGCAGCGCGTTGGCGTACAGGTTGTCGCCCAGCCGCTTCGCGCCGTAGAAATCGGGGGTCGCCGACCCGGTCGGGGCGAACAGCAGCGCGCGTTCCTCGTCGAGCGCCATGCCGGTCCATGTGTTGGCCCCGCCCGCGTGTTGCAGCGACCCCTCCGCCCAGGTCTCGGACCCGGGCGTGCCCGGCAACGGAATGGAGTTGAACTGCCAGACCAGTGATCCATCAAGGGCGCTGAAGGCGCGGACCGAGCCAGGGAACGCATCGGCCGCCTCGGAGGTGGAAAACCCGAGGATGAGCAGGTCCTCGAACACGACGCCCGGCACGGTGACGGAGATGCTCCCCGTCCGGTCGTCGGGCGGCCTGAGATCGACCCGGCCGCCGTCGCCGAAACTCTCGACAGGCGTCCCGTCCGCGGGGTTCACCGCGAGCAGCGTCCGGCCCGCGGTATAGAACAGCCGCGCCTCCCCGTCCCGCTCCCACCACATCAGCCCCCGCTGGGCCGCCCGGGTGACATCCGGGTCGTACCGCCACAGCTCGGCGCCGGTGGCCGCATCGAGGGCGAAGGCGTCGAGCGAGGGCGACAATCCGTACAGCACCCCGTCCACCACCAGCGGGCTCGTGTACATCGTCCCGCCACTGCTCTCTCCCGCCGCGTCGGAGTCGTACACCCAGGCGACATCGAGCTGGCTCACGTTGTCGCGCGTGATCTGATCCAACTCGGAGAAGTGCCGGCGGCCGGCATCGCCGAGATACACGGGCCAATCGGTTTCGCGATCGCCAGCCGAACAGGCGCTGAGAAGCAGCACGGCCAGAATCAACGAGAGCTTGCGCATGGCGGTCAGTCTCCAGCGGCAATTCAGCGAGGCAGGACGATCATACCCGCGTCCGACGCCGACCGGCGAGTGCCCGTCAGAACGAGACGGTGGCGGTCATCGAAATCGTCCGCGGTGCCCCGAGCCAGGCCGCGTTCTCGGTGATGGCCGAGAGATAGGCCTTGTCGAGCAGGTTGTTCGCCACGATCGCGAACTCCGTCGAGCGGAGCAGATCACTCAACGCCGCGCCTGAGAAGCTGAGATAGGCGTCCACCATCCAGTAGGCGTCCGCGTACCAGTCCGACGTCAGGCTGACGCGCCGCGCCGACGTGTACTTGGCGGTCAGCCCCGTGCCGAGGGGGCCGGTCCGGTCGAGCGAGACGACCCACAGCCGGTCCGGCACGCCGGTGACATCCGTACCCGCCACGATACCCTGGTTGGCGTCGACGAGCGGATCGCCGCTCCCGAGGTACGTCGAGTCGTTGAACGTGTAGGCGGTGTAGAACGACGTCTGGCGCGGCAACTGCACGGTCGCGGACAACTCGATGCCGCTCGTGTCGATGCCGCCGGCGTTGAAGTAGGCGCCGCCGCCCGGGATGAGATAGTTGGGACCGGCCGTCGTTTGCGGACCGAGGTAGAAGATCCGATTCTCGAAATCGATGGTGTACCAGGTGGCGCCCAGCGCAACCCGCTCTCCCGAATACTGCAGTCCGACATCGATGTTCGAGGCGGTTTCGGGCTTGAGCGCATCGAGGCTGCGTCCCGGCACCTCGAGCAGCGTGCTGCTGATCGCCTTGAAATTCTCGGCGTAGCCGGCGAACAGGTCCAGGCCCTCGACCGGCGTCTCATACGTGACGCCGCCGGAGATGAGCAGCTTCGAATCGGAATCGACCGCCAGTTCCCGGTCGACGTCGAACAGGTCGTCGCGCGACACGCCGACCATGAACTGCTTGAGGCCGCCACTCAGAGCGAACGGGCCGGCGTAGATCGTCTCCTCCACGTACCACTTGAAGACGTGCTGCGGGAAATCCCACTCGTACTGGTGCCAGTAGGCCTGCTCGTTCCAATTGAAACTGAGCGTCGGATCGAGTATCTGGTGCCAGTCCCGGCCAAGGTCCCGCCGCGAGTCCTCGTACCAGATGCCGGCGCGCAGCGTGCTGCCGGCGGCGCCGACGGTTGTGAACCACTCTTCGTCGAGCGTCACGCCGATGCGGTCCTTCCCGTAGTGGCTGTGGCGGTACGACTGCACCGCGGTGGCGCCCGGGTGGCACGCCGGGTCCGCCTGCGGGCCGCCCGAGCCGTAATAGTTGAAGATGTAGGACGATGTGCACCCGGGCGTCGGTCCGACGGCGGCGCCGTCCCGGTTCACGAAGCGGATCAGCCCGAGTTGCGCACCGCCCTGTACCGCTGCCCGGCCCATCAGCTCCGATTCCGGTCCACCGGCGTCATTGGTGACGTCGGCGATGTAGGGAGGCAGCCAGTCGCCGCGGCCCCGGTTGCGATGGAAATAGGCGCCCACATTCAGCGAGGTGACGTCGCTGAACGACCAGTCCGCCTTCAGGTAGCCGAAGGTGTTGTTCCGCCGCGTCTGCCAGCCGGGCCGGTAGAACTGGTTCAGATACGGCACGCCGGGCCAGTCGCCGACCAGGCGGTCCCAGCGCGGGTTGGCCCTGAAGTTGGCGTCGCTGTAGAGCCGCTGGTAGGTGTCTTCGTGGATGCTGTCGTACGAGACGTAGCTGGTGAGATCGAGGCGTCCGCGTGACGAGACCAGCTTGGCGGCGACATGCTCGCGCTCGTTGCGCGCCGACCCCTGCACCCAGTCGGTCGCCTCCTGACGGACCGCCGAGATCCAGGCGCGGGTCTCGGTGCCGAACAACGGCCCGGTGTCGACCCGCATGTAGAACCGCTTGCCGTCGTTCTCGCCGATGGTGGTCGACGCCGTGTAGGTCCGCTCCGCCGCCGGATCGTCCGTCAGGTAGTTGAAGGTGCCGCCCAGCGCCTCGACCGACCGCGAGGCGATGTCGGCCGTTCCCTGCGACACCTCGACCCCCCCGAGGTTCATCGGATCGATGAACCGGTTAGCCTTGGCGCCGCTGAAGTAGTCGGACGTGCCGTTCGGCAGCCCGTCGATGGTGGTGCCGATCTGCGCCTCGCTGATGGTCACCTGGAAGCCGCGCACGGCGACGTTGCTCGACCAGTCGTCGAAGCCGTACGCGTCCCCCTCCTGGATGGAGACGCCCGGAAGGTTGTCTACCACCGACGTCACGCTCGTGATGTTCGACTGTTGCAGCAGCATCGGTTGAGAGACGATGTTGCTCGCGAAGGTCCGGGGCTCTTCGGACACGACGCTGACCGATTCGAGCAGCCGCGCGACCTGCAGCACGATCGGCACCGTTGCGGTGGCGCCTGTCCCGACGGAGACCGACGTCTCCACAGGCTCGAAGCCCGGCAGCGTTGCGGTGACGACATAGTCGCCGGCCGCCAGACCGGCAGCGGCGTAGGATCCATCGGCGCCCGTCACACGTTCCTCGCGCCCGCCGGGGCCGGCCACCGTCACCACCACGCCGGGCAGCGGGTTGCCGTTCGCGTCGACGACCGCGCCTTCGATGGCCCCGGTCGTCTGGACGGCCGCCGTCACCGCGGCTGTCGCCGACAACGACAACAGCACAGCGGTTACGATCAGTCGGCCAAGGTTGCACGCGTGCGGTGTCATGGATTTCATTGGGGGTGGTCTCCTCGCCGAACATTCTACGCCCAGGCGACCGCTGGCGCCACGCGCACGCCGCCTTGCAGCGGCAGGCGTGGTCGATGCGCCGGGAGCGATCCACAGGAACGCGGTCGGTGCGTGTGCTCAACACGCATCCGCCTAGCAGCCCGTGGCAGAAGGGGCTGATTGTCAATCGAGAATCGCGTGTCCGTATTGGCGTGTCGCCGGACCATCCCACGACGAATCGGGCCGATCATGGCGCTCCGGGGCCCAGAAGCGCCGCACACGCCCCCAGCAGCCGCTCAGGAGGCCGATCAGCGCGCCCAGACGCGCCGCCGCGCGGCCCTGGAGGCTCCGCGGCGTGCCGACGCCCGTCAGGTGCCGCATGAGCAACCCGAGATTGACGCCGCAGACCTGGACGAGCAGCCGTTTCAGGATGTTGGGATGCCCGCGCAGATGGACGCGGCGCATCCTGCCGGTCTCGTAGAGATGCGCGTTGGGCCGTTCCACCAGCTCGCCCCGCTGCCGCAGCAGCCGTTTCCCGCGTGCGCCTCGGATCCGCCGGCGGTTGGCATACACCGCGTCCCGCGCGGCCGCCTGGCCCTTCCAGTGTCGTCGGCCGCGGTCCGGCTCCGAGACGTAGCTGCGGACGCCGATGGCCGCAAACCCGACCATCGTCTCGTTACTGTGATACCCCTTGTCGGCCACGACCTCCGCGATCCCCGGCGCGCCGACCGCCTCGACCTGCTCGGCAGCCGTGACGAGCGTGTCGACCAGGGTCGTCGTGTCGCCCGCACTCGCGTCCTGCACCGTCACGCCCACGATGGCGCCTGTTTCCAGGTCGACCGCATGCTCGGCGGTGTGCGCCAGATGCGTGCGGCCGTCCTTCATCTTGGCGATCTTCGCGTCCGGATCGTGCGGGTGGGTCCAGTCCGCGTTCGAGCCCTTCTTCTTGCGGGTCCGGTCGAACCGGGCCAACTCGGCGCGCGTCGGCGTCGAGAGGCCGGACGCCTCGGCCAGCCGGGTCAGAAATGCGTCGTAGCTCTCGCCCGTGTCCCGCCGCACGATGCTCCGCATCGCCGCATTGGCTTCCAGCGTCGTGGCATCGATCCCCACCGTGCGCCCCACCACCAGCGTGGCGTCGGCCAGTCGCTGCAATACCCAGGTAAACACCGCCTGGTGGGTCTCGAGGTCAATCAGGCGACGGGTGCGCGACAGCGTCGAGTGGTCCGGCGGGGCCTCGTGGAGGGCGAAGTCCAGAAACGTGCGAATGCTCAGCGAGTCGGCGGCGCGCCATGCGATCGCTCGTTCCGAGTCCAGACCCTCAAAGTAGCCGAGCAACAGCAGCCGGAAATAGCGGCCCGGCGCCAGACTCGGCCGGCCGACCCCGTCCGCGTAGAACGACGCGCACTGCGCTTCCACGAACGCATCGAACCCCGCCTCGTCGAGCACCCGATTCAGCCGCTCGTAAAACGGGTGCCCCGCGCTCTTCGGCAGATCCGCCGTGGGCACCCACATCGTCGCTTGCCGCGTTCGACCGCAGCTTGTCCCCATCGCCATGCACGACAGTATAGGACACAGGACCGATCATGTCGATCCCTGGAATGGGGGACTTTCACCACGGGCTGCTAGTCCCCTGTGTCTGAAAAAGCTTTAAGAAGTGTGCCGAGTGTGATGTATTGGGCGGCATGGCAAGAACAGGTCGGCCCAAAGCGAGATTGGAAGTCACCGCCGTGGAGCGAGGAGAACTTGAGCGGCTCGCCAGGCGCGCCAGAACGAATCGGCATGTGGCCTTGCGGGCGAAGATCGTCCTGAGGTGCGCGCGTGGCGAATCGAACGTGGCGGTCGCGGCGAAACTGCGCTGTTCGAATGTGACGGTCGGCAAGTGGCGGCAGCGGTTTACGACAGGTCGCGTGGATGCGCTGTATGACGAGCCCAAGCCCGGAGCCCCCCGGACACTGTCCGATGCGGATGTCGAGTCGATCCTCGTCGCCACGTTGGAAAGTAAGCCGAAGGGACGGACCCACTGGAGCACCCGCAAGATGGCGGAGCGCGCTGGCGTCAGCGCCTCCACCGTGGGCCGCATCTGGCGCACCTTCGGGTTGCAGCCGCATATCGTGGAATCGTTCAAGATCTCCGACGACCCGCTGTTCATCGAGAAGGTGCGGGACATTGTCGGCCTCTACCTGAATCCACCCGACCACGCCGTTGTCTTGTCATTCGACGAAAAGCCTCAGATTCAAGCCCTCGAGCGAGCGCAGCCGATCCTGCCGATGGACATGGGTCGGCCCGAACGCCAGACGCACAACTACATCCGCCATGGCACGGTGGACCTCTTCGCGGCGCTCAACGTCGCGACCGGCCAGGTCGTGGCGCAAACCAAGAAGCAGCATCGGTCGAGGGATTTCGTGAGCTTTCTGCGCGAGATCGACAAGCGGGTGGACCCCACCCTCACCGTCCACGTGATCCTCGACAATCTCTCGGCGCATAAGTCCCCGCTGGTCAAACGATGGGTGGCCCGCCACCCGCGCTTCCAGTTCCACTTTACGCCAACCTACTCCGCCTGGCTCAACCTCGTCGAGCGGTTCTTTGGCCTCCTCACCGAACACGCCCTCAAGCGCGGCTCACATTCCAGCACGCACGCGCTGCGCCACGCCATCTCCGCCTACGTGGACGCCCACAATGACGAGGGCAAGCCCTTCAAGTGGACGAAAACAGCCGACGAGATCCTCGCGAAGGTGAAGCGGTTCGGACAGCGCACCGTTCAAGTCCACGGTGGCCCCAGATGACCAACGACTTTTTGAAGAAATCAAAGATCAAGGGGACTAGCAGCTCGGACGCGCTCGCGAACCGCTATTTGACGGTGAAGCTGATTGAGTCCAGCGCGGTGATGCGCCGCGAGTCTCTCCAGACTTCCGCGTGGATATGGTGAGTGCCCCTCGCGAGACTCCAAAGCAGGCTCCCGCCGAGCGTGCGGTATGGGACTCCATCAATCGTCCAATCGACCCGGTCTCGCGGTTTGGTGCCGTCGAGCCGAAACTCGAATGCCTGGCTTTCGGGAGGCAGCCGCGGGTCCATCGCCAGCAACAGGCCGGGTGTCGGCTGGCCGAATTTTATCGGGCCGCCACCTGGCAGGGGGATAACCGGGACGGCCGGTTCCGTTCCGGGCACAAACCACTCCTCGCGTTTCACACAGGCCCGGTCAGGGCTCCCCGGATAGGGTACGCAAACGCTCAGCCGTCTGAGACGTGGGCTCAGAAAGAGCGGTTGCGGCTCTTCGCCGCGCGAAAGCTCCGCGAAGATGCTTCGCAACAGCAGGGCCGGCCCGGTCGAGCCCGTCACGCCCTGAGACGGTGTCTGATCGAGATTCCCCATCCACACGCCAACGGTATGGCGGGCATCGAAGCCCACCGCCCAGGCGTCGCGAAAGTCGCTTGACGTGCCCGTTTTTACCGCCGTTGGCGCGTATAGATTCAAAACGCTGTCGCGTCCGAACTCGAGCGTGCGTGCGTCGGGGTCGGACAGAATGTCCGCAATCAGCGAGGCGCCTTCCTCGCTCAGCACCCGCCTGCCCGAAGTCTGCCGGTCCGGTGCCGCCAGGACGGTCAGCGGGCGAAAGTAGCCACCGTTGGCCAACGCCGCGTACGCCTGCACGAGTTCGTAGAGGCTGACCGCGCCGTTGCCCAGCGCAAGACCGTCGCCGTAGACGTCGGGATGTTCGCTGAGGCTTGCGAATCCCATCTCGCGCAACGAACTCAGGAATGACGACGATCCAACAAAACGGAGGGCCTTGAGCGCCGGAATATTCAATGAATTACCGAGCGCATCCCTTACGCTGATTGGCCCATAGAATTGCCGGCTGTAATTCTGGTAGTTGTGTAGACCGGGGCCGACGTCAGCAGCCAGGGCCGAATCGTCGACCACCGTCGCCGCCGTCCAGCCTGCGTCCAGCGCCAGCCCGTAGAGCAAGGGCTTCAGCGCCGATCCAGGTTGGCGCGCCGATCTCACGGCATCGATATGGGTGCGCGGTCCACCCGCATCTCCGCCCCCGCCAACAACCCATGCGAGAACCTCCCGCGAGCGGTTGTCGGCCACGAGGACGGCGCCGTGTTCGGCTCGTTGTTCACCGACGTAGGCGAGCCGCTGATCGAGCAGGTTCTGCACGGTGCGCTGCAGACCCGCGTCAAGCGTTGTCGCCGTCCATGGACCCGGCGCCGGGTCGGCGGCAAGTCTCGATTTGACGAAACTCACGAAGTGCGGCGCCAATACGGGCAATTCAGGCTTCCTCAGATTGATTTCTTCGTTGAGGACCCGGTCGCGCTCGGTCGGAGTAATCTCGCCGCGTTCGGACATCAGGTTCGCCACCCGCCGGACCGTGGCGCTGACGGCCTCTTCAGAGCGGTAGAGATCGAGGCGGCTCGGCGATCGCACGAGAACGGCCAGCGCCAGCATCTCCGTGCGACTCAGCGTGTCGAGATCCCGAGCGAAGTAGTAGTTGGCCGCCTGCCTCACACCGCGGCGGTTGGCCGCATAGGGCACCTGATTCAGATAAAACGCGAGTATCTCGTCCTTGGTGAACACCGCCTCGAGCCGGGACGCCTCGAATCCTTCGAGCCAGCGAGTCCAGAGCGTGCGTGGGCGCGGGTGCAGCATCCGCACGACTTGTTCCGTAATCGTGCTCGCGCCGCGCACGGCTCGGCCATTCGCGACATTCGTTCGCAAGGCCCCGGCCCTGGCCATCCAGTCGGGTCCGCCGTGCCGGTGGAACCGCTTGTCTTCGGCGTGGATGAACGCGCGTCTCAGGAATTCGGGAATCTCGTGTGGCGGCACGATCTCGTGTACGTTCCAATCGTTCTCGAACGTGACGCTCAACGGCACGCCGTGCCGATCGAGGATCCGGGGTATCGAGGCGACCGAAGTGATGGCTTGCAACGATTCCGGCGGGGGATGCAGGGCATCCCGCGTGAGGGCGGTCAAGACAAGGCCGGCAATCACCAGCGCGGCCATCGTCAGCATGCCAATGCGTGATCGCCGCGATAGCCCGCCGGCGGCAGGTGCGCTGTTCATGGCGCCGAAACCGTCAGCGAGCCGGCCACGCCGATTCCGTAGACGTCCCGATCGTACATTTCTTCGGCCCTGACCGGCATGCGGCGGAATTCGCCCTCGGCGATAGCCTGGGCGGTGTAGGAAAGCTGGTAGTTCCCCGGCGGCAGATAGTCGGAGTAGTACCGCACCGCGTCATGCCGGAGTTCCTGGTGATGGAAGCTCCAGCGGGATACGTTGTAACTGTACCAGCCGTCGAATTGAAACCACCACGATTCGTCGGCGCGTTCGAAGTTGCCGGCGTCAGCATCGACGAAAGACGTATTTGCGAGATTCCGATTGACCGGCTCCAAACCGCCGGGCACGGGATCGTCGACGACGACGAAATGCCTGGCCGTCGGCAGGGAAACGAACACGTCCACGCGAACGAGTTCGCCGCGCCGGACCTGGGCGTCGTCGCCAAGCAGAACCCAGCCGCCTTCGCGCTGCACGCTGTATTCGCGCCGAACGTCGATGCCGGCGTTAACCCGCTCGCTTCGCCGATCCGTTGCAGCGTAACTCATGCGCGCGCCGTAATAGAGACGGCCCGAGCCACTGGGGCGAATGGTCAATTCGCTCGCGCGGCCAGGATCTTCGCCGGCAAGGGGCCGCGCCACGCTCACGGCGGCATCGCGAACACTGGAAAACGCTGCGCTGCCGATGGTCTCGCCGTCCAGTTCCACGCTGACCGCGAGGTTCGGTTCAACGGATTCGTATCGTTGCGAGTAGTCGATCAGCGCGTTCATGCAGAAAATGTTTTCCTGAGTATTCTCCCAATGATCCCGGTTCTCGCGGGTCTGAGTGATCGTCCTGAGGAGGTCGAATCGGGATTGCGAATCCGCGGATTCGGGGCTCGCGGTCAGCGCGGACAATACGGCGCAATTCGCCCGCATCGGCGTACTCAATATCCGGTCATAGCCGTCATCGAGCGATTCGTTGAAGGCGAGTTTTCCAGCGCTGCGAAACGAGCTTCGCATGATGATCTCGACCAACTGCCGGGCGATGCCGTCCGCGCCGTCGACGCTCAGCGCGGCGAGGAGGTAGTGAGCCTTGCCGAAAAGACTCATATACTCGACGTGCTCGCGATACCGCAACAGATCGCCAAGGGAGATCTTGCCGTGCGGCGCGAGCGCGGCTAGCGCAACCGCGCGGACACTCGAGGTCATCCCGCGGGTGTAGAAACTCGGCACGCTATTGCGGCGAAGCAGGTTCTCGAGATACTCGTGCAGCCGCGTTTCCACGGGTTCGGGGATCGGATACCCGGCGGCGCGAAGCCAGTTGAAGGCAAGTGCGGTGTACGCGCTCAAATATGGACTGACGTACGCATCCGCGGCGTGAAGGTAGGTCATGCCGCCGTTGGGCGCCTGATAGTCCGCGGCGTCGGCGATCGCGCGAGTCGGAAGGTCCGCGCTGTCGGGCCATTCCAGGTCATCGTCGAGATAGGCGCGAAGCCTCCCGAAGTGGGAGGCCATGACACCCTGCGTCAGCTTGTGCTCCCAAACGACGTGGCCAGAGTCGCGCATGTATCGAAACGCGCCATCGAGGTTGCCGATGACGCTTGTCGAAAGGTCCACTCCGATCTCACCGGCGTCGGTATCGATCTCGGCGGGGAACAGCAGGGCCTCGGTCACCGTTTCACCCACCGTCGAACCGTAGTTCGCCGCGGTCTCGAGCACGCGGTGCTTTCGCACCGGAAGTTCGTGTACAACCGCGTCGCCATCGAGGGCGTCCCAGGCCCGGGCTTCGAAGCTGATTCGCCCGGCCGCCGCGTCCCGGCCGATGGCCAGACGCGCGGCCTCGACGGGCATGAAGACGGTCTCGCGCTGATACGGCGCCAAACTGAGCCGACTTTCAAACATCGACGGGTCGCGGGCATCCCCGCCGGCAACAAGGCTCACCTCGATTTCGCGGGCACGGTCCGTCCGGTTCATGATGCTGAAGCCGGCCAGGAAACTGTCGCCCTCCGTGACCTGATTCGGCATCACCGGTCGGATCTCGGTGGGCAGGTTCGCGGTGAAGGAGGTTTCCCCGAGACCCATTCGATCGGTCGGCGTCATGGCGAGGACGAGAACGCGCCACCCGGTCAAATTGTCCGGCAGTTTGAACTCGAACTCGCCGCGGCCGCGGCGGTTCAGCTCCAGCGACGGATTCCAGTACGCTACGTAGTCGAAGAACGAGCGCATGCTCAAGCCGCTGCCGTCGCCGCCGGCATTGGCACCCTTGAGCTCGATGCGCTGTCTGCCGACGAGCCGCGTCAGCAGGCTGTAGTTCCTGACGTCGAGGCCGTCGAGGTCATAGAAACCCGTGTAGGGATCGAAATAGTCGGAGCCGCCCTGAACGAGATCGAGAACGGCCTCGTCGAGCACGACAACGGCTGCCTCGATGGGTTCGGATCGGTCGCGATTGCGCTGCTGCGCCCTGATGCGCACGCGCACGGTGTCGCCGGGCTTGTAGGCCTCGGAGTCGGCGGCGGCTTCAACCTCGATCTGCTTATACGGATCAGAGACGGCGACCTGCACGTAGCCGAGCTTGAAGGCCGGTTTCCCCAGGTCGACCTCTCCGGGCTCCGGCAACGGAGCCGCAACGCGAGGCGACGTGACCAGCACGGAGAGAAAGAAACCCGGTAAGAAGTCCTCCTCGACTTCGAACTCGATGACCGGCGTGCTGCCGTCGAGAGTCTCGACCCACTGTTCGAGTACACCGTAGCGTTCAATCGTGACCAGGGCTCGGGCTCCCGGATAGGGGTTTTGAACCAGATAGCGGGCGGTATCGCCAACGGCATAGCCGGTCTGCTCGGGTACGATGTCGAGTGTGTCGTCGTTGGAGGTGTTCCAGACGACGCGGCCCTTTCCTCGTACCCACGCGCCGATCTGCGTAGTATGCGTTCTGCCGAGGGTATCCCGGATTTGCGCCGTTGCGCGGTAGCGGCCCGCAGTCTCTGGCACGAAGCGGCATGGACCGGGAGAGGCTTCGGATCGGGACTCGCAACGGGCGACGTCGACCCACGTGTTGACGAACTGAGTCAGATAGGCGGTTCCCGCGCCGCGCACTCTCGCGGCCTGCGTGTCCAGGCGCTGAATGTCGATCCGCACGTCCGTGCCGGCGACCGGCGCACCGCTCGTATCGACCACGACAAACTCGATGATCGCATCGTCGTCCTCGGCATATGTCCACCGGGTGTTTTTCAAACCAACGAGGCGGTCGACGGCAAGGAAGCGCGCGATGGCCGTGCCGGCGATGTATCGGCCGCGATCGTCGCGGACTGCGCTCTCCACGCGCAAGGTCCCGAAGACGACATCGTCGCCGATGTCTTCAGGAATCCCGAAACCATGTCGGTATTCGCCGTCGTCGCCGATGTCAGCGACGATCTGGGAGACCGTCGAGGCCCGTTGCCTGGGCCTGATCTCCCGTTCGAATCGGAATGCCGCCGCTACGGGGTGCGTACTGCGAAAAGCGCGGCTCTGGATCACCGCCGTGACGCGAGTCTCCGCCTGGGTGTATGGTCCGCCGGAAAACAGGGCCGCGCGCGTTTCGGCCTCAACTGTCGCGCCAGCGACAAACGTGTCTCCGTTCAAAGACGTGGTGACGCGAAACGACGACGGCGTGAAATCGGTCACGAGAACGCGCAGCGGATCGCGCTTGAACTCCAGGAAGTCCGCATCCAGACGGAAGCGGTACCAGCCGACGGCCGCGTTCTCGGGAATCTCGAACCGGCCGTCGAAGGCGCCGAAGGCCGATAGTTCGACATCTGTTTCCGAGTGAACCGATTTTCCCGTGGGATCAACGATCTCGAGCGAATACGGGCCGGCGGGAGCCCGAACATAGGTATCGTTGGATTGATCGCGCACGTATATCTTGTAATCGATCGTATCGCCGGCTCGATACACGCCCTGCGCCGTCGTCCCCCAGCTATGCAAATGGCCGAACCGCTGCAGGCTGCGGCTGAACACCGTGTAGTTCGATACCCGCCAGGTGTCGATTTCGAATCGCCGTTCTATCGGCAGAATCGCCATCCGATCGCCGTGCTGTACGCGAACGAAAAGTCGCTCGCACTCGTCCGCGCCCTGGCCCCAACACGCCCCGTCGGGAAACAGATAGTCCAGGTCCGGATCGAGTTCCGACGTACCTGAGAGGATTGCCACGCCGCTGCGGTCCGTCCGGGCCGCATCGAGCTCCGCATAGTCCGCCGACAACGTAGCGATACGATCCGGGTACACGGATACGGCGGCATTCGCGACGGGCCGGCCGCTGGCGAGGTCGGTGACCCAGACCAGCGTATTGAAATGGCCGAGCTTGACGTGAACCTGGAACGGCGTGACCTGCGCAAACAGTCGACCGGGAGAAGTGCGAACGTCGGGGTTGGTCGTCAGATGTCCGTAAATGGCGCCGTCCCGGCCCTGGAGTAGCTCGCGAACGCCTAACGGCACGGCGTATTGTATGTCTTCAACGGCTGGCAGCTCGTAGGCTCTCGTCAGTCCTGAATCGCCTCCCTCCGACGTCAGACGGCGGTAGCGAAGCGTGGCATTCTCGAGGTTCGTGACGTAGAACGGAACGGGAGAATCGACGCCCGCTTCCGCAACGGCTGTCGGGTGCGCGATGGTGTAGTTCGGCGGGCGATGGGCGGTACGAAAATCCAGATCGATGGGTGCCGCGAGGGTACGGCCGAACTCGTCACGCGGTCCAATCGATGCGGGTGCGTGATCGATGCGATAGGATGCGGCCGCGCGGAGTCTCTCCGGTAGATAGACGAGGTAGCGGCGCCCTCGCCGATGGGGTGTTCCGAGCCGCGACCGCCCGCGGGCGGCATTGGCCCACGGGTCGTAATCTGTCCGCTCGCCGGCGAGGTCGGGAATGATGCGGACCTGATCGCGCACTTCGGCGTCGATTGTGGGTACCGAAAATGCGAGTGCGACAAGTGACATCGGGTTGCAGTAAAGATCGGGATCGGTATCGGACACGGGCGAACCGTGCGGGATGAATATCTCGCGCCGCTCGTTGTTGCGGCAGACGATCCCAAGCAGGCGGTTGTCGGGGAAGGTGTCGAACTCGACCACAATGCGCCGCTCGTCTCCGGGTTCCGGACCTTCGGCGGCGATCAGTCCCGGCTCGATCCTGAGGGCGGCGCTCACGTCCCGGAAAAGCTCGTCCACGGGGCTCACGAGCCAGAAGCGGCGCGCCTCCTCGCGGGCGGTTTCCGTGGTTTGGCTGCCGTTCGCCGCCGTTTGCCCACCGCCAACGTCGACGACGGCCGGCTCACCCGGCGCCGGCAAGAAACGCGGCAGATCGCGATCGTTTTCATCGGGCTCAACGTGAAGCGCCTGACGCCTGCCGGTTGCCGCGATGAACAAATGCTCCTCGACCGAGGACTGGCTGACCGGCTGATTGAACACCACGCGAATGACGGGGAGGCCCGGCGCGCGCCAAGTCCTGAAGCTTGCGTAAGCGACAAGCGGGCGTTCGGTAACGAACGAGTGCGCGTGAGGCGCAGCAATCGTCGCTCCGTCCTGAGCGCGCAGCCCGGGAAGCAGGGTCAGGTCGTAGCGGGTCGCTCGGGTAAACGACTGGTCTTCGTCGAGCTGGCATGCGAGCGCGCTCGGGTCGATCCATCGCCACTGGCAGGCAAGCGCCGGTGAAATCCAGATGGGAATCTCGGCCGCATCTCGCGCCATGCGCCCGATGGGGACGACCGGACGATTGAATTGAATGACGATCTGGCGGGCTGGCGGCACATTCGCGCCGCTCGGGGTGACGTTCGTGACCCTCAGCGGCGCACCGCCACGATCCTGTGCCGATCCAACGGCCGGGAAACAGCAGCCCAGAATCAGGAGCAGCGTCGAGACCAGCCGCGAAAACGAGTTTCCTGCATGCACTCGAACACCCCTTGGCTTTGGCTGGGTCTTGTCCGTGTGCTCAGTCTACCACCGGAAAACAGCGATTCGCCGACGTCATCGTGGCGAAATATGGCGGCGCTCCTGCGCAAGGAGCACCCGCCGGATCGCCGGAGGATGGTTCGGGTCTTGCGCCCGACGTCGAGAATCGCCGTGTCCGGCGCATGTTGCATGACGACAACCGCGGCATCGCACGCCAGCCGGCGGGAGGTGTCCGCGGACACGCACAGCCCGTCGCCATCTTCCAGGGCGGCATGGCCGGCTATCCGAGGGGAAGAGGTCGCCGCGACAGGGCGACCGACCGCGTCCAGACACCCACGTCCGGCGGATCTGGCCGCGTAGGATGACGTTTCCGCGGAAACGTGCGATGCGGGCGCCTCCGCGCCGGCCTGAAGCGTCTCCGCCTCGACGTGCAGCACGACCTGATCGCGGTCACCCGCCGTCACACGGTCACCACGGCGGGCATCTGGCGGGGCGTGGCCGGCACTGGCGCACTGGAGGCGTTCCCCGAGGATCGCCGGACCTGAGCGACCCCGCTGGAAGGCTCGACGTGGCGTGCTGCTGTGTCATGTCATGCTTCGTACAGACGTGTTCCAGATCCGCATCGAACCCGAACTGCGCGACCACCTCGCGCGACTTCGCGATGAACGGCACGTCAACGTCAGCGCCTGGGCTCGTGACGTCATCGCGGCAGCACTCGACCGCGAGTTCCCGGCCGACCTCGAGGCGCCGAACAGAGAACCCCTCGCCGGCTGGAGACCCTGCAAGCTCGGCGACGGCTGGGGCGCCGTGCTCGACGGACCCGGTGTCGCCGCGCTCGCGGAGGACCCGCGCGGCACCCCGATCCGCATCACCGACAACCGGGGCGGCTCCTGGACGGCTACGATCACCGAGGTCGTCTCCCGCAACCCGCAGCGCATCGTCGTCCGCGACTCCGGCCGGCCGCAGGACCTCCCTGCTCGACACGCTCTCCGTCGCCCAGGCGTTGACCGCCGGGGGCATCGACCGCGATCAAGCCGAAGTCATCGCCAACGCCATGCGGAAGCTCGCCGAGCAGGGCGACCAACTTCACGGCCGCCCAGTTCAGGGCCGGACTCGCCGAGGTCCACACCGAGATCGCCAAACTGGAAAACCAGGCTCATCCGCTGGATGGTCGGGACCGTGCTCGCGACGGCGGCTCTGACGTTCGGAATCCTGCAGTTTCTCGCCAAGTGACACCGAACGCTGCTTGAGAACCAGCCCGATGAAAACGCAACCGCGATCTCGCCAAATCGACACCGCGCCCGTCCGCGGCCGGTGGTTCCGGCGCACCCAGCCCCGTCAACGACACGCCCATCACGCATCGAGCACGATCAGGACGCGACCTGCTGAGTACGGTAACGTGAATCGTCATGTTGACGCTTGCCACCTTCGACACCCGCACCGAGAGCGGGCGGCGCAAAGCCGAACGGAACCCCAGGCGACCGGCTATGCTGCTGCCGCCAGGCGCCTTCAGCGACCGCCCGGCGGCCGAAGACGACTTCCGCCGACTGTGCGCGCCCGGCACGCCGCGCGGTCGCCACGCCCGTGCTGTCCAGCGCCGACTCGCCAGCGGCTGCGCCGGCTGGAAGCGGCGCCCAACAGCGGACGAGTTCTACGACGCCGTGCGTGCCGAGCAACCGACCGACCGGCAAGCCAGCATCATCCGAATGTGGGGCGCCGAGGCAACAGCAGCCGAGCTCATCGAAGCGTGGGTCCAACACGCATACACCTTGCGCCAGCTCGTCGCTGCACTGCACCGCGCCAACTTCGCCTGCGCCCCCCGAATCCACAAGATCAACCGATGGGCCGTGAAGAGCTGACCCTCTCCACGACGGGCGGACACCTGTGGGATCGCGTGCACAAGGCGATAGCCGACGCGCTGGCGAACTTGCACGACGGACCGTACCGCTTCCAGCTCGGCGGCGGCACCACGCTGGCCGCCCGCTGGAAACACCGCGACAGCTTCGACCTCGACCTCGCCGTGGGCCGCGACGTGCCCCTGCGAGACCTCGCAGAACCCGGGAACCCGTTCCGTCAGACGATGGGGGACCTGGGGGGCACAGCGACGTACCACGAAAGGCAGTGGATCATCGAGTTCGACGCTGGCGAAGTAGACCTCGTCCAACTGAGCCCGATCCCGTCAGGCGCCGAGCGAGAGGCACTCGTCAACGGACACCCGGCAATGGTCCTCGACAGCTCCCAGATACTCCACGGCAAGCTCGAGAGAGCCGACGACGCACTGGTGCGAGACGTCTTCGACCTGATCAAGGCCAACGAGCACGACCCCAAGGCCCTGGCCACCGCGGTCAACTGCCGTAGCCGGTACGACACGGAAGTCACGGCGCTCACGCTGGAACACGCCGACGCGACCCTCGAGCGCGATGCCCGTACGCAGCTCGTCGGCGCTGGCGAGATCGACGACCCCGCCACCCTTGGCACACAAGCGGGCGCCGCGCTGCGGGGAGCCGTGTACCGCCACGTCGCCATCTGGACCGAAGGAGAACAGGCCATCATCGAATGCCGCACCAACAGCGGTGCAATCCACCGAACCGCAATAGCCCCCGGCGAAATCGACCGCACGTTCGACGAGAGCGGCGTCGGCCACTACGTCGGCGCCAGCGCCTTCGGTGCGAGCCGCATCCGCGAAGCACTCCACGACGCCTGCCGAACCGGCGTAGGCCACCAGAAGGTATGGGAAAGCGGAACGGCTCCACCCGCCATCACCGACAGGCGACCCGGGCGCACACAAGATCCGGACCGCTGACGGAGTGGTCAAGAACGCGACACGCAGTGCGAGTGACTTCGCATGTCGCGTTCACCCGAGGAACAGCACCAACACACCGCTGACGTAGGGCGTTGATGATGGCGCGTCATCGGACGGAGAGTGAGGACACGGCCGTGCGGCTCGCTGCGGCGCTCGACTACGAAGACGGTGGCCAGCGTCTGCGCGAGCTTGCCGCGCGCCTCGGTCGGACGGGAGCGGCTGTCCGGCAGCGCGCGTCACGCCTGCGCACGGCCCAGCTCGCGGGCGCCGCCGCGCCGTCGGCGGCGTGGGCGGTGACGCCGCGCCGTGCAAGGCGGGTGAGCCCACCGCGACGGATCTCGGGTTGGGGGCAGGGAAGTCCGTGTCGTACAGGTCTGATGCGATGCTCATGGATCCATTGTAAGCCCCTGTTTTTCAACGGGTTGAGAGCGTCTCAGTGGGTCGTTCTCGGGGTAAGGGTCGGTTTCGAACACTTGGGCCGGCCGCGGGCCACAGCGCACCGCTATCTGCAGGACGGACGCGACATGCCGGAACCGGCGCCGAACTTCTCCTTCGCGCTGTACGTCAGGACCGGCGCCGCGGGGTGAGCGGGTCGGAGTTCTGCCAGGCTGCCGACCGGAATCAGAGTGCGCAACTCGTGCGGTCCAGGAACCGTGTCGTTCGGTGGGAGGACGACCTTCGGTGGACCGGTGTCAGATGTGGACAGATCGAAGATCCTGTTCCAGGAAACGTCGATAGCGGAATGCTAGCCGCTCTGGGCGGGGTCGGAGAGCCGGGCGCCGCGGCACGGCAATCTGCACGCCGTGCAGCGCCTGGATGCCGTGCACGAGCGTGGGTCCATCCTTCTCTTTCAGGACGTCGGCACGCACCTGGACCACGTAGTCCGGCCGGACTCCGAGAAAGTAGCGGTCGAACGCGGCATGGTGCAGCTTGCAGAGCGACAGGCCGTTCTCTACCACCGGCGAACCCTGAGGCTCGGTGTCGGGCACTATGTGCGCCGCGTCGAGCAGCTCCTGGTGTCTGAACCGGCAGAACGCGCATTGATGCTGGTACGCATCCAGTACGCGCTCCCGGAACGCCCGCTGGTGGAGACGCTGCCGGAATGCGCCGGTGATGTACCGCCGGCGCCCGATATCTGCGTCGTCGTGCACCACGGTCCCGGCCGCCGGTCGCTGGATGTGCGCCGCATCGTCGACGACCACAGTGAATGTGAGACCTCCGGGGTCGTCGCCGACGATGAACACCGGCCATGCGGCCACGTATTTCCCGGGAACCAGCCGGTAGACATAGACCAGCGGCAGACGCTCAGCGAGCGCGAATCGCAGGCCCCGGTTGTCGGGATGATTCGGATTCTCGCCCCGATACCGGTAACGCAGGAGGCCATCCGCGTCGAAGCCGTCGTCATATTTGACTCCGGGCGCGGTAGTGATTGACAGCGGCGCGTGTGACAGCACGCGCGGCTTGAATATGCCCTGAGGTCCGACAAGCGGCACGCGGATCCGGTCCAGCGTGAACCCCTCGGCGAGGAGCGTTCGCGGCAGGACGTCCCCATGACTGGCGACCAGCGCGGAGAGCCACTGGAAGGCGGCGTTTCTGACTCGTGCGTCGTGACGTCGATCAAACACGCTCGGCCTCGCCGTTCCGCGACGCACCGGTATCCGCCGCCCCTGGGCCGTACATGACCCGCTCCCTGGCGCGTGCCCGACGATCGGTCAGCCCGACGCGCCGGCCGGGCGGCCGCTCACCAGGCGGCCGACCAGCTTCAGCTTGTTCCAGAAGAAATGGAACTGTCCGAGGAGGGTGCCGTATCCGAGCAGCAGCACCTGGTAGACGGGCAGCATGATGATCAGATAGACCGTCCAATTCAGCCATCCAGGCGCAGTCTCCGGGAGCAGGAGGCCCATGATCGGGCCTTTCAGTCTGACGGTCGTCAGGCCGGCCAGCGCGAACGCCACGAGAATGGCGACCACGCCCGCCGGCCCGACGCCCCAGCGCGCCTTCATGCGCTCGACGGTCGTCATCAATCCACAACCACGTAGCGTTCGAAGCGCGCCACCTCGTCGTCGCTGACGTACTTCCCGATCTCGCGCCTGAACTGCGCGATGTTGCGGTAGGGACGGTACTCCTTGAACTCGTGCAGCATGCGCGCTCCGAGGCCGGGGATGCTCAGAATCGCCTCGTCGCTGGCCGAGTTGAGGCCGATCGGCACGAAGACGAACTGCTCGAGCCGCGCGACCTCGTCGTCGTCCACGTACTTGCCGATCTCGCGCCTGAACTCCGCCAGCGCCCGGTACGGACGATACTCCTCGAACTCGTGGGCCATCCGGGCACCCACGCCCGGCACGAGCAGGATCTCCGCCTCACTGGTGGCGTTGAGGTTTATCGGCACGAACAGCCGCGCGTAAAGCGCCTCGCGCGCAGCGTCCCCCAGCACCGCGGCGACCAGCTCGTCGAACGCCGCCATCGTCAGGAACGGGCGGTTCTCGACGATCTGCGACGCGAGGGCCGGCGTCACATCCGGCAGTGCCGCGATCTCCGCTTCGCCAGCCACGTTCGGGTTCATCACGTCCATGTTCCGGCCCACCTGTCCGGCGCCGGCGGACGACAGTCCAATCCAGACGGCCAGCAGTGTCAGGCTTCCTGTCTTCAGACGCATGTTCATACTCGACTCCCCATGTTACTCGACGGTGGTTTCCGGCGCGCCCGCCCGCGGCGACGCGCTATCCAGGAACGGATGCCGATACGTGTAGACCAACCCGAGCAGCCCGATCTGAATCATCGCCAGCGGAGCGAGCGCCGGCGTCGCGCCGGACAGCGCTTCGCGTACGAGCGCCCAGCCACCCAGCGAGGGATACATCTCGAGCTCGAACTCGGCATTGCCGGTGTAATGAAACCAGAGACCCGCGGCCCCGCAGGCGATGCAGACCACCATCGTCCCCTGCAGGACACGCGTGCTGCGACGCGCCCGATCGAGGCGATGCCAGACGAGGGCGGCCAGGCTGGCCGGCAGCACGGTTAGCGGCACCCACTGCCGGAACTCCTCGACGTGACCGAGCAGGATGAGATCGATACCGGTCACGATCGTGCCCGTCACGAAGAGCAGCAGAATGAAGCGGCGCAGACGTGTCCCGGCATCGGTCAAATCTGCATGGCGAGGCATCGTCATCGGAGCGATCTGTACGCTGTCGCGAATGTCGACTGGTCTATGAGAATGAGTCTCATTCTCATGCTTCCGAGTATTGTATGCCGGCAACATCCGGAACTCAAGCAGGAGGAGATGACGCTCGCCGTGCGGTTGCAGCGCGAGACGAGCCCATCAAGGCAAATGATCTCGTCGCAACCGATCTCACCGGGAACGTACAATGGCCGAGTCGAGTCCAGCGGACCACTGGCACCGGGCCCGAGTTCGTCGCCGGAGGCACGGCATGCGTCGATGGCGTCATTCGGGGGAATCATGACCGCAGGAATCCAGAAGTTCGCCGTCTTCACGCTCGCGATGGTCGTTTCCGGCATCGTCGGCGTGACCGTGCCGCCGACCTGGATCGTCGACCAGGTGACGCTGGACGCCCAGACGGACGGCGAGGGGCGGCTGTATTACATGGCCGAGGGGGAGCCCGCCTACTTCGACGTGGTGCCCATCGAGCAGGGCCAGCTCGATCCCGCCGCGATAAGCGCCTCGCGCGACACGCCGCCGGTGACCGAAGAGTTCGTCGCTTCGGTCGAGACGCTGGACGGACAGACGCAGACGGTCTACTACCAGCGCCGGGCACGGTCCCACTGGGGCTGGTGGTCGCTGCTGCCGGCCGCCGTGGCGGTCATCCTCTGCTGGCTCACCAAGGAGCCGGTGACCGCCCTTGCCGCCGGCATCGTCTCCGGCGCGCTTCTGCTGGGAAAGTACGACCTGACCGGCGAGGTGATGATTCCGTCGCTGGCCACGACGAACGCCGCGGGCATACTGCTGCTCTACCTGTGGCTGCTCGGCGGGCTCATGGGTCTCTGGTCGCGCACCGGCGCCGCGCAGGCGTTCGCCGAGTTCATGACGATACGGTTCGTGCGCGGCCCACGCACCGCCAAGCTGGTGGCCTGGATGCTCGGCATCGTCTTCTTTCAGGGCGGCACGGTCAGCACGGTGGTGGTCGGCACCACCGTCAAGCCGATTGCCGACAAGGAGCGCATCAGCCACGAGGAGCTCGCCTACATCGTCGACTCGACCGCCTCGCCGATCGCGTCCCAGCTCGCGTTCAACGCCTGGCCGGGCTTCGTGCAGGCGTTCATCTTCGTCTCCGGTGTCAGCTTTCTGGCCACTGAAGCCGACCGCATCGCGTTCTTCTTCAGGAGCGTGCCCTTCTGCTTCTACGCGATCTTCGCCGTCGCGGGGACGTTCCTGCTGAGCATCGAGAAGCCGCTGTTTCTCGGCAAGCGGCTCGCGGCCGCCATCCATCGGTCGCGCACGACGGGCCAGCTCGATGCAGACGGCGCCGACCCGCTGAGCTCCAAGGAGCTGCAGGCCAGCAATGTGCCGGCGGGCTACACGCCGCACGTCCTCGAGTTCTTCCTGCCGCTCGGCGCACTGATCGCCATCGCGATCGGGACCTACATCGCCTACGGGGCGCCCGAGGTGCAGTGGGCGTTCGGCGCCGCGCTGCTGCTGGCCGCCGGCATCGCCCTGGCCAAGGGGATGGCGCTGAAGGACATCATTGCGGGCTTTCACGACGGCATCAAGGGCGTCGTGCTGGGTTCGGTCATCCTGCTGCTCGCCATCACCATCGGCAACGTCAGCACAGAAACCGGCGGCGGCGTCTTCCTGGTGGACCAGCTCGGCGACAACGTCCCCTATTTCCTCCTGCCGGTGCTGCTGCAGGCGATGACGATGGTCATCGCCTTCTCCACCGGCACGAGCTGGGGCACGTACGCCGTCGCGTTCCCGCTGGCGATGCCGCTGGCTTGGGCGGTCGCCGGCTCGCAGGGCCTGTCGAATCCCGAGCTGTTCATGACGCTCTGCTTCGCCGCCGTCATGGACGGCAGCGTCTTCGGCGACCAGTGCTCGCCGATCTCGGACACGACCGTGCTCACCTCGGTCTGCACCGGCTGCGACCTGATGGACCACGTCAAGACGCAGATCCCCCAGGCGTCGGTGGCCGCCGCCCTGGCCGCCGTCTGCTGGACCGCCGTTGCGTACTTCACTGCCTGAGTATGGCTGCAGGGCCATCGCGACCGCGCCCGCAGCAGCCAGTGTTGAATGTCCGGCGTCGGATGAGTCCCGGTGCCGCGATCACACACTCACGCCGCGTAGTCGCTGAGCTGTCGAATCTCGAGACCCGGTACAAGAGGAAGGCGCCGATCATTCGTGAGAAACGTCTGACAGCCGGCGCCGATGGCCGCCACCAGTTGCAAAGCATCCGGCGTCTTGACCCTGGTCGTGGACCGGAGAAAGGCCGCCGCGCGCAACTGCTGGCGGGTCACGTCGACCAGTCGCATGCCGCGGCCGCGTGTCAACAGCGCCTCGTAACGATTGGCCACAGCGCGATTGCCGGCGCGAAAAGGGACGACAAGAACCTCCAGAAGGGTGATCGCCGACGTGACGAGTTCCCGGGCGCCATCGTCCGCCTCGCGGAACAGTGGGTCGAGCAGCGGCAGGAAGCGAGGGTCTTCCTCAATGAAGTAGATGAAGACAGCGGTGTCGAGGGCTACCGAGCCGGAACCCAGATCCGCCATCAATCCCATTCGGCTCGTTCTCGCTGCACGTGAGTTGCCGGGTCGTGGTCGGTCCACAGTTCCTTCCCGAGCCCGCGAAGTTCGAGAATGGAGAGGCGCGCCGGCTCGTTGAGTGCCGCCTCCAAGAGGTGCGTTACCTCCTGGGCTACGGAACGGTGTTCTCGCCGGGCTCGCTCCTGGAGTTGTGCGTGCAGACGGTCAGGCAGGTTCTTGATGTTGAGAGTTGCCACTTGTGATCCTCCAATTAGACTCCATTCTGGAGGATTTCTGAAAAACCGTCAACACGTTGGCGCCACGGCGACGCCACTCGCTGGGGCGTCCAGTCATTACCAGGTGCGCATCCGATTCACGATCGCGGCAATTCTCGTTGAGGCAATTCTCGTTCAGTACTACCGTCCTGCCTGGCGAGCATCTGGCCTGGTCGGTAAGCCTCCCGGCCATCGCCGGACACGCGCTCTTTGCCGAGGCAATCGAGACGACTCCTACTTCCATAGTCATCGTGCGTTATCGTTCTTAAGCGGTCCATCTCCAATTACCGCGGCGATGCGTCTAGTCAGACTATCTCGCAATTCTCCCGGTGCCTTCCACACGATGTGATTGTATTGCCGTGTATCGAAATGAATATCCTCAAATACACTTTCTCGACATGAGAATATGACTGGAATGCCCAGTCCTTGCGCAAACCCCGCCTCGTAATAGACACCTCCGCGCGCTCCATCGTCGCCATGCGTAAAATCCGCTATGACGAAACGGGCTCTTCGGATTTCTGCGACAATTTCATCGTCAATCTTGTTTGCATGTTCTTTTTGATCGATTCGAATAGGGTCATAACCGGCTTCTCTGATCGCTGGATTAATTCCACGCTCCCATGCGTCATCCATAGAGGCGTCAAACCACATCGCGACGAAGGCTCTTGACGAAACGGTGTGCGTCTCCTCCAACTCGGCTAATTTTTCGTACCCATTAATGGTCAAAATGCATCCCTGCAAGTCATTTTTACGTCCGCTTATCTTAATAAAACCCAAGTCCTCAAGATAGTCTAATAGATACAATAAATCTTCATTCTTAGTACTTTCTGAATAACAAAGTAAATTCCAATAGTTGATGTCATCGGGACGAAGATGAGTTTCAACTAAATTTGCAACAAATCTATAGTCCATTTCCAGTCCTATAGTCTCTGTTCTTGTGTCGACATATTTGAGAATTCCATTTGCACGTTCAGAGACTCGCAAGTCCTTTCTTTGTTTCATGTCCGTGATCGTGTACGACAATATTTTCGGGCATGCAATTCCCAACCGCCTTTGTTCGACAAGCCATGATGTCAGACGCGCCTTAAGGCGATCATCTTCATTTCCCAAAATCACTTCAGCGGATCCGCTGATAAAATATTTGCCGTCGGCGCGCGGAGAATCTACCACGCTTCCATCACCTTCATACGCGTATCTCGAGGGAACTGGTGTCCCCCAAATTGGGCAGATTAGATTTGCACTCATACTAATGTACCTCTATTGTCGAACGTTTCACTATCCTGGCAATCCTCCGAGCCGTGTCGGTGAAGTGCTGGACTTCCTCCGGCTTGAGCGGGCGGTCGAGGATATTGCGTTCGCGGTAGGAGAGCCACTTCTTGAGGACCTGATAGCCGCCGAGCTTGTAGCTCCAGACGGCGGCGGGAACGTTGCGCCAGTACGTGCGGTCGTTCAGGTACACGTCGAACGTGGTCTCTCCGAGGGTGGGAAGGGCGTCGCCCATGGCCGCACGTTCGTTCGGCGTGCAGATGCGCTCGACGATGCGGCCCTGGCCGGGCATCACTGCGCCACCCGTTCCGTAGTGCCCCCATCCCGCGGTCAGCGCAAAATCCTCGCCGATCATGTTCCGTCCGTCGATGGCGGCCGGCACGGCGATGGCGGCGATCTCCGGGCGCAGTACGCCTTCTGTGACGCCCGCAACGGGGGTGTCAGGATCGAGCAGGGCCGCGAGGTCCCGTCCCCGCGCCGCCGAGCGGGCGAGCGTTTCCGCCGCGCCGTCAGCTCCGCCGTCCGGCCAACCCGGAAGCGGAATGCGCGGCCATTCCATGCGCAGCGCGCCGGCATTCGCCTCGCGGTATGCGTGATCGTGGAGGGTGGCAAGGACATGGTGGAACAGGTCCCCCACGCTTCCGCCGAGGCGGTCGAGATATCTGTGCGCCGTGCCCGAAAGATTGGCACGGCGCGTGCCGTCGCCATCGTCTCCGATGCTGTCACTCCGAAGCCACATGGGGAAAAAGCTCGAAAGACCATTACCAAAATTGTCAGCTAGGTTCCGGATGAAAGTTCCCCTTGAGAAATCTTCCTTGGCTTCCCGTTGGCGTGTTTCAATCCACAGATTCCCCTCGAACACATGCGGCCTATAGTCGGTACGCTTCTCGTCGAGCAGTTTGGTCTCCGCCTCCCAATAGAGCCAGCGGTTGTCGAATGGCCGGTAGGCGTAGCGAACGAAGCCGCCTTCATCCGGCCCGCCGCGCGCAAGCAGGGTGTCACGCACCGCGCGTGCATTGAACCGCGCTGTGGGCGCCATCACGCCTGGATAGCGGCGCGCGATCTCGTCATTGCTCAAGTCAGCATTGAAGTAGTCGCCGACGCGGACCTTGAGCCGGTCGAGATCGACATCGACAAGAAACCCGTCTCGGCTGGTCTTGACCCCCGGAAACGACACGGGAAACAACTCGGGCAACGCCGGCCAGTCGAACCAGCCGTCGCTCACCGCCGTTCGCGCGAACGGCAACCCGAGCGGCAGGGCCGGTGTGATGCCCTCGTAGAGCGTGTTGGGATTCGCCTCCGCCGTCGCGGTCAAGTCCGATCGCTTCGTCTGGCCCCACAAGTGACGGAAGTCGATCGTATCGGCGGGCGTGTGATCGGCCTTGCGCACCAGCGTCGCGATGGCGGTCCCGACCTGGATGCCGGCCGGATCGCCGGCCGTCGAGAAGATGCTCGGGTCTGGCGAGCCGTCCGGCGCCACCTTGCCGGTCTTGTACTTGTCGCCGTTCAGGCAGTCGATGCGGACCGCGTCGAACGCCGCGAGGTAGCGCTCGCGCATGCCGGTGAAGGACAGCCCGTCGAGCCAGGAGTAGTTGGAGATGAAACACACAACGCCCCGTCCGGTTTTCTCGACGATGCGTCGTTCCGCCATGCGGAAGAAGCGGACATAGAGATCGTTCAGTCCCTGGCCCTCGGGCCGGCGCACGCGTCTGGTCGTCCGGTAGGCGTCCGACAGCCCCCGCTCCTCGTCCACCGCCATGCCGGCGAAACCGTTGTAGGGCGGGTTGCCGAGGATCACGAGGATGGGCCCATCCTGTTTCACCCGTTCGGCGCGGTCACGTTCTTCTGCCAGTTCCGGGAACGGCAGCGGCCGCGTCATTCCCGGTTCCCAGCCGGTCAGAGCGTTGGTGAGGTAGATGCCGGCGCGTTCCGCTCCATCATCGGCCAGCGGCGCGTCGAGTGCCTGCATCGTCAGTCCGACCTGCAGATGGGCGACAACGTAGGGCGCGGGCATGATCTCGAAGCCGAACACGCGTTCCGTCGCGGCCTGCTTCACGCGCGCACCGGTGAGCACGCCGAGGCCCTTCCCTGCCAGGTTGGCGGCGATGCGGCGCAGCACTTCGGCAAGATAGGCGCCGGTGCCGCAGCACGGATCGAGCACAAAGACGTTCTCTGCCGCCAGCCCGTCCGGTATGTCGAGGTCGTCCTTCAACGCACGGTCCACACGGGCGACCATGTAGCGCACGACTTCGGCCGGCGTGTACCAGACACCCAATTGCTTGCGCAGATCGGGGTCGAAGGCTTCCAGGAACGGCTCGTAGAAATAGGGCACCGCCTCGCCCTCGTCGAAGCGGGCGAAGAAGGCGGGCCGGTCCACCCGCTCGAGTGCCGCCGCGGTCCAGTCCAGCACCTCCACAAGACCGAGCGGTTGCAGGCGACCGGGGTCCGAAAGCTGCTGGAACAGAGCCCGCAACACCGGCGCGCGCAGATGCCAGACCGCTTCATGCCAGTTGAACGTGCCGGCCGGCGGCGGGGTCTGCCGCGCCCACAGCACCCAGGCGGAGAAGACGCCATAAAACAGTGTCTGGACCAGTGTCGAATGGAAGAAGCGCGCGCCCTTTTCGCCCTCGAAGCGCACCCCGAGCGCCTCTTCGAGCGCGGATCGCACCGCCGCCAGCGACGGCGCGTCGCCCGCGGCGTCGACACGAGCGAGCCCGTCGCGAGCATAGGATGCGAGCAGCCAAGCCAAGTCCTGCGGATCGGCCAGCACCGCGCGGTGTGACAGTGCGCGGACAAGATACTCCCCGAGACCGGCGCCGACCTCGCGGGCAAAGGCGCGCGGTGTCTCCAGTTTGCGGACGAACTCGTCCGCGCCGGCCGCCAGACGGAACGACTCGAGCGTCGTCTCGCCACCGGCCCGGTCCGGACCGACCAGTGCGAACTCGCGCAGGTTGGTTACCAGCACCAGGTCGTAGCGGTGCCAGTAGCGCGCCACCTGCTCGCGCACGGCGGTCGTGCGCGCGTCGTCGGCGGGCGACTTCACCTCGACCACGCCGCGTTCCGGCGCCTGCCCCTCGCGCGGCCGGCCCTTCTGCACCTGCTGCGCGGCGTAGAGTCCGAAGTCTGGATGGCCCGCACCCTGGTCGGCCAGCTCGCCGACGCAGAACACCTTGGGCTTGAGCGTGGCGCCGACGGCGTTCAACAGGTTCGCGAGCGGCCCGTAGCTCGACCGTTCCCCGGTCGCCCCGCCCGAGGCGCGTACCCGCCGGAGATCGCTGAGGTAGGTCTCGACCGCGGCCGGCAGTCTCGTGTTCGCGCCCGTCATCGTCTCCGTAGTCTCCGGGTACGGCCCGGCAGGCAGATCCCACCGCCGTGGCACCGACCGCGGCAGCGGTAACAGGATCCCCCGCTCAGGCGCCCTGCTGCCCGACGATCGTCACCGAGCTGACGTTCTGGTGCGGGAAGCCGCCCAGGTTATGGGTGAGACCGAGCGCCGGCTGGTCGGCCCGCTGGCGGTCGCCGGCGCGGCCCTGCATCTGCAGGTAGATCTCGTACAGCATGCGCAGCCCGGACGCCCCGATGGGGTGCCCGAAGCACTTCAGTCCGCCGTCGATCTGGCACGGCAACGCGCCATCTGCATTGTAGAAGCCGTCCATCACGTCCCTGATCGCGCCGCCCTTCGGCGAAATGCCGAGGTCCTCCATCGTGATCAGCTCGGTGACCGAGAAGCAGTCGTGGACCTCGGCGAGGCTGATCGACTCGCGCGGGTGCGTCACGCCGGCCTCCTCGTAGGCCCGCTTTGCCGCGGCGCGGGTGGTCATGAAGTAGCTGCCGTCCCAGGAGTTGTGCTGCGTCTCGGTACCGTTGGAGACCGACAGTTGCAACGCCTTGACCGTGATCAGGTCCTTCTTGCCCAGCGCGCGGGCAATGTCGGGCGTCGTCACGATGGCGCAGGCGGACCCGTCCGAGACGCCGCAGCAGTCGAACAGCCCCAGCGGGTCGGCGATCATCGGCGCATTGAGCGCCCGGTCCTCATCGATCGGCTTCCTGAGATGCGCCTTGGGATTCTTGGCGCCGTTGTCGTGGCTCTTGACCGAGATGTGGGCCATGGCGCGCTTGAGGTCCTCGCGCGAGACCCCGTGCCTGGCCTGGTAGGCCAGCGCGAGTTGGGCGAACGCGCCGGGCGCCGACATGTTCGACCAGTACATGTCGTTGACCGCGCCGCGGCTGCGCTGCGGCAACCCGCCGTACCCGGTGTCCTTGAGCTTCTCGACCCCCAGGGCCAGGGCGATGTCGCAGGCGCCGGAGGCGACGGCATACACCGCGCCGCGGAACGCTTCGGAGCCCGAGGCGCAGTAGTTCTCGACGCGGGTGACCGGTATCAGCGGCAGCCGCAGCGCCACCGCCAGCGGGATGCCCGACTTGCCGACGTGCTGCTCCTCGATTGCGGTGGCGAACCAGGCCGCCTCGATCTGGTTCTTCTCGATGCCGGCGTCGGCGAGCGCCTCGCTGAACGCTTCCAGCATGAGGGCTTCGGCATTGTCGTTCCAACGCTCGCCGAAGTTCGAGCAGCCCATCCCGAGCAGTGCAACCTTGTCCTTGATACCGCTGGCCATGATCAGACGCCTTCCTGGTGATCCGCGGGCGCCGCCTTCCAGAAATAGCGCCGGAACCCGCGGGCGGTGTCGTAGTCCTTGATCCGGAACCGCATGCGCATCGGCTGGCCGACCTGCAGCTCGGCGCCCGGATCGATGTCGGTGAAGTCGATCATCACCCTGCCGCCCTCGTCGAACTGCACCATGCCGTAGTAGGCCGGCGGGTCGGGGCTGTACGTGAGACGGTCGGCGGTATAGGAGTTCAGCGAAGACGTCATCTCCGAGAACGGGTGGTCGTCCTGACTGTCGACCGCATGACAGTCGGGGTTGGCGCAGACCTGGCTCTTGGGGAACTGCGGGGTACCGCAGGCGCGGCAGCGCCCGCCGACCAGACCGAGCAGCATCTCGCGGTTGCGATAGAGGGTGGTCAGACCGGTCTGCTTGTCCACTTCGGCCCGCAGGCCCCGTTCGATGGTCAGCAGATCGTTGATGGTCAGGTAGCGCTGATAGTTGGTATCTGCGCGGCGCCGTGCGAGATGGCCGCCGATACCGGCCGGCGGCCTCGCCGCCGCCACCGACGCCGTGGCCTGCACCACGATCGCGTCGCAGCCCTGGCCGAACCCGGTGACCAGAATCGTGTCGCCCGGGGCCGCCTCTTCGAGCGCATGGACCAGCATGACCAGCGGGTGCGCCGCCCCGGTCTCGCCGCAACGCCCCTGCAGGTTGTCGCGCACGCTGTCCGGGCGGAGCCCGAGCGTGCTCGCGAGGGTGGCGCCGACCCGGCGGGCGGCGGAGGGGAAACAGAAATGGTCGACAGCGTCGGGCGCAACGCCCGCCGCCTCGAGCGCCCGGATCACCGCGGCGGGCACGAGCTTCAGCAGGCCCTCGTCCCTGATCCAGCGTTCCTCCCAGACGTAGTCGAACTCCGCGTGCGGTCCGCGGTAGTGGTCCACGAAGTCGGCGGTCTCGGTGGCGTGGCCCAACAACCGGGCGGCGCCGTCGCCGCTGTCGACGAGCAGCGCCGCGGCGCCGTCGCCGGCCGTCAGCTCGAGCGGACTGGCCGCCCGGGTGCGCCGTTTGTCGGCGCCCACGACCAGCAGCGGGCCGCCGCCGCCCGCCGCCGCCTGAAACGCCGTGATCAGGGCCGAGGTGCCGGCCCGTTGCGAGCCGGCGATGTCGAGGGTGCGCGCACCGGACCCCAGGCTCAGCGCCTCGGCGACGATGCCGGCATTCTGGCGGTCCTGAAACGGCAGCGTGGTAGAGGCGAGATAGAGCCCGGCGATGCCGTCCCGGCCGCGGCCGGCGAGCGTGTCGCGGGCCGCCTCGACCGCCATGGTGACCGCGTCCTCGTCCCAGTTGGCGATGGACCGCTCACCGCGGCCGAGCGCCTGCAGCCCCGGAGCGAACCAGGCGTTGGCCTCGGCCACGACCCGCCGCTGGAGGCGCGCGCGCGGAACATAGCCGCCACAGGCATGAATACCGACAGAACCAACAGACATCGGCTGAATAGCCCGCGGCATGCGCCCCGCGCCAGGCACGGTTGTATCACGGGCTGTCAACACCATATCGCACTCGCTGCAGCCGGCGCAGCGGCCAACGCCCGGCGCACAGAATTCAGAGAGTCTTCAGGAACGGGGGCCCCTGCCCTGCCTCAAACTATCTGGATGGACGTACGGTTGTCGCACCACACAGACACGACATCGTTGGAGAGAGGCGCAGCGTGAGGGATGGTCCGGCGTCCGGACACCGCTGGCGTCATGGGGCTCGCACCGGACGGGCCGCGCTGGCAATTGCCGCCTGCTGCGCGGTGCTGGCCGCGTCGCCGGCGATCGTGTTCGGCCAGACCGGCGGCGTCATCACCGGCGTCGTCGCTGACGATTCCGGCGGCGTGCTGCCTGGTGCGTCCGTCGTCGTCGAAACGGGCGGGGATGAGCGTATCGCGGTCACCGATGCGGTCGGCGTGTACCGGGTCGAGGGGATTCCGGCCGGGCCGGCGACGCTGGTGATACGGCTGGTCAACTTTTCGACGTTCCGCGCGGACGTCACCGTCGGCAGCGGAGCAACGATCACCCTCGACGCCCGGCTGGCGCTGGGCATCACCGCCGACGTGGTCGTCACTGGAAGCCGCACGTTCCGCAACATCGCGGACCTCGACAACCCGCGAGAGAACCTGGTGGGCATCGCGACCTCTGCAAGCGTGGGGGCCATTACCGCCGCGCAGTTGGCGGCCAGACCAATCATGCGGCCGGGCGAGGTCATGGAATCGGTGCCCGGCTTCGTCGTCAGCCAGCACAGCGGCGAGGGGAAAGCCAACCAGTACTACCTGCGCGGCTTCAACCTCGACCACGGCTCCGACTTCGCGACGACACTGGCCGGCGTGCCGCTGAACGAGTCGTCGGGCGCGCACGCCCACGGGTATACCGACGTGAACCAGCTCATTCCGGAGCTGGTCAGTGGCGTGCAGTACACCAAGGGCCCCTACTTCGCCGAACATGGCGACTTCTCGGCGGCCGGGTCGGCGAACATCAACTACGTCAACCACCTGGACGAGCCGCTGGTCAGCGTCAGCGCGGGAGGCTACGGCTGGGGCCGTGTGCTGGGCGCGGTGTCGCCGGAGATCGGCGCGGGCAACCTGGTCCTGGCCCTGGAACTCGGCCGCAACGACGGCCCCTGGGAGCTGCCCGACGACATGGCGAAAGCCAACGGGGTGGTGCGCTACAGCCAGGGCGACCAGCAGAACGGCTTCTCGCTGACCGGTATGGGGTATTCCGGCGACTGGAACTCGACCGACCAGATTCCGGCGCGCGCGGTCGGCCCCGAGGGCATCAGCCGCTTCGGCAATATCGACCCGACCGATGCCGGCCGGGCCTATCGCTACACCGTGGCATTCGATAGCCTGCGGTCGACCGCCAATCGCTCGACCCGGGTCACGGCGTATGCGCTGCGCGGCGGTCTCAACCTGTTCCAGAATTTCACCTATTTTCTCGCTGACCCGGTGAACGGCGACCAGGTAGAGCAGGAAGGCCGCCGCTGGACGTCCGGCGCGCGGCTGGTGCACCGGCGTCTCGGCCGGGTGCTGAACCAGCCTGCCGAGTCGGCCGTCGGGGTCTCGTTCAGGAACGACGCCGTCGGCGGCCTCCGTCTCTTCAACACCGTCGCACGGCGGCGCATCAACGCGATTCGGGATGACCAGGTCGGACAGACCACCGCCGGTCTGTTCGCCCAGAGCGAGATCGAATGGAGCCGCGTCTTCCGCACGACGCTCGGGGTGCGGACCGACGTGTATCGCTACGCCGTGACGGCCCGCAACCCATTGAACTCGGGGAGCGGTCACACGGGACTCGTGAGCCCGAAGGTGACCGCCGTCCTCGGCCCCTGGGCGGGCACCGAAATCTACATGAACTACGGCCGCGGGTTTCACAGCAACGACCCGCGGGCGGCGACCGTGCGCATCGATCCGGTCAGCGGAGATCCGGTGGACCGGGAAGACCCGCTCGTCCCGGCGAACGGGGCCGAGATCGGACTGCGCACGGTCCGATTCGCCGGCGTACAGTCGACCGTGGCCCTGTGGTATCTGTCGTTCGATTCTGAACTCCTCTTCGTGGGGGACGCCGGCATCACGGAAGCCAGCCGGCCGAGTCGGCGCGTGGGGGTGGAATGGACGAACTATGTGCGGGTGAACGCCTGGCTGACCGGCGAGATCAATCTGTCGTTGTCGCGGGCGCGGTTCTCTGACTCGGACCCGGCCGGCCATCTCATTCCGGGCGCCCTCGACCGGGTCTTGGCCGGTTCCCTGACGGTCGAGCCGACCCGGCGGCTCTACGGGAGCATCCGGCTGCGCCACTTCGGGCCGCGGCCGCTCATCGAGGACGGCAGCGTGCAGTCCGAGTCGACCACCATCTGGAACGGCGAGATTGGCTTCCGCATCAACGACCGGGCGAGCATCAGCGTGCAGGGCTTCAACCTGCTTGACAGCGACGTGTCCGACATCGACTATTTCTACGAGTCCCGGTTACCGGGGGAACCGCCGGGCGGCGTCGAAGACGTGCACTTCCATCCGTCGCTGCCGCGTACGGCGCGGGTCGTCCTGAACGTGCTCTTCTAGGAGCCCGTGGTGAAACCGCGCGTAGCACCGAGCGTGGCGAGGCGCCCGTGTGGCAAGGCGTGACGAGGGAGCATATTGGGCATATGTGACCGAGAAACAACGCTATCCACGCGGGATGCATCGCCGCGCGAATGCCGCGGGGCTTTCACCACGGGCTCCTAGCAACAGCGGGCACGGCAAACGGTCACGGCGCATCTCGAAACGCCGGAACCCTTACTAACAGATAGGTGACATGGTCACCGTCCTGCATCAGGTAGCCGTGGGGCGTGCGGGCCGGAATATGCAGCATGTCGCCGGCCGCCACCGGGTACCGCGTCCCGCCGTCGATGCCGGTGCCCAGACTGCCGGTGCGGTTCAGCATCTCACCGCCCACGAGCACCTCCCCCACCCCGCTCGTCACGAACACGACGTCGATGATGTCGTCGTGAATCTCGGGGCGCCCGTCCGCGTCGCGGTGAATGTACCGAAAGCGGTGGGATCGCGTCGGGCTGCCGAAGTCGGCGAGCGTCTCGCGGGCCGAGTGGTCCGGGCCGACACGCACCGCGAGGGCGGCGTGCCGGCGGGCCAGCTCCGCCGCACTCCACAGCACGAATCCGGGCGGATCGAAGTCGAGCACAGGCGCATCGTCCGGAATCAGCGGCTCGCCGTTGAGCGCCGGCATCCGCACGAGCACATAGGTGACGTGCCCGCCCGCCGGCACGAGGTAGCGATGCGGGGTGTCGGCCGGAATCCTGAGGATGTCGCCCCGCCCCACGGGATACCGCTGGCCACCGGCGATGCTCGCGCCCGTGTACTCGCCGGCGCGTCCCCTGCGGTCGACCAGCTCGCCGCCAACCTGCAGGGTCGCCGCCCCGCTCTGGATGAAGACGACGTCGTCAATCTGTGCGTGCTGCTCCGGAACACCGTCGGCATCGCGGCGTATGAACCGGAACCGGTGCGCGCCGGTGGGGTTGCCATACTCGGCCAGCGTTTCGCGGGCAGAGTGATCGGGACCGATCCTGGTCCCTGATGCAGCATCCCTCCGATCGAGCTCGGATGCGCTCCAGCGTACGAAGTCCGGCGGCTGGGCCCAGGCGACCGATGCCAGGGCCACCGCCATCATGATGAGAACCAGGCGTTGCATCGCCATCATCAGCGGAACCTCCTCGCGCGCCGGCGCCAGCGGGCGCGGCGCACCGGCACGCTATTGCGAGACGCCTCAGTGCGGATCGACGCATGCGAAATTCGCCGCGTCGTCGATACTGCCGCTGCCCGTGTAGCGCGCGACCTGGGGATACACGCACAGCGGCCGCGAGCGGGTCACCTCTCCGTCCACCACCTTGGATGCGACGAGCTGGTCCGGTGCGACGCCTTCCTCAACCCACCGCTCGATGGCCGTGACCGGATCGATCCGATCGGGTCCGGGTCCCCCGCGGCAGTGCGCCACACCAGGGGCCATGAACAACCGATAGAAGTCGGTGGCGCCCTCGACGCTCCCCTGTTCGGCAATCACCTGCTCGTAGTACCACACCGCGGCATTGGCGGTGACCAGCGGATCGGCCCAACCGTGATAGCTGATCAGCTTGCCGCCGTTGGCCTTGAATGCCGACAGATCCGGATCGATGGCGTTCATGGCGGACCCGACGGTCTCGTCGTTGCCGATCGGTCGGTTGTTGGCGAGATCCCAGTCCGTGTCGAAGTCGAACTGCGTGAGGTCGTAGTCGGGGTCCTCGAACACGCTGTAGCGCATGAAGTCGGCGGTGCTTCCGCCCGGTTCGGTGATGCCCGCCCAGTAGGCGCCCCAGCCGCCGCGACCGCCGGGCTGGTCGAAATATTCGCTCCCCAGGGCGTAGCCCGGGAAGATCTGCTCACCGCTGCCCGGTCTGGTCGGTCCGGCATAGATCGCCCGCGCCGCCGCCACCTGCCCCGAGGTGAGGCAGTCGGGACCATCGGCGCCCGCACACTGGATCTCCGCCGGGTCGAACGCGCAGGCGCGCGGGTCGTCGATCAGACCGTCTTCGAGACCGTCGAGCGCGTCGCAAGCGTCGAGCACCGCGGCGCCGAGCGCCGGCAGCTTCTCGCGCGGCAGATCCTGACCCGGTATGCGGGTGGTCGCGAGACCGGCCCACAGTTCGCCGGTCATCAGGCCGACCCAGTAATTGGCCGGTGCACCGGCGACGATACCGTCGTAGTCCTCCGGATACCGCTGGGCCTCCATCAGAGCGTGGTGACCACCCTGCGAGCAGCCCACGAAGTAGGCGTGGTCGGCATCGCGGCCGTAATAGGCGCGGGTCACCGCCTTGCCGGCGACGGTCGCTTCATGCTGCGCACGGTAGCCGAAATCGACAAGCCGCAGCGGATGCCCGAGCGACCAGCTCCCGTCGAACCCGCTGGTGCTGGTGTGGCCGTTGTCGGTGGCCACGGCGGCGTAGCCGGCACGCACCGCCGCGGCGAGCTGCGGGTAGCGGATGGCGCCGGCCGATCCGCCCGAGCCGATGCCCTGGAACCGGCCATTCCAGTCATCGGCGGCAGGCAACCACACCTCGAACCTGATCTCTGACCCCTCTTCCGGGCTCGCCGTACCGGCGACACGACAGAAAGACGCGTCTTCGACCACGAACCCGCGCGAGGAGAACGTCTCGGGCGGCGTGAACGGCGGCGTCACCGCTTCGGCGACCGTGATCGTCGTGTGCGGGAGACCGAGCTCGGCGCCGGCGATTGCCGCGCAGGCGTCGTCCATCTCCGCACTCAGGACGGCCGTGACCTCGCCCCGGCTGCACGCGCCGGTGACGGCGCCGGTCAGGGCGCACAGAAACGCTGGGAGCAACCGGGTTCTCATGAAACCTCCAGACATGTGGCACAAGGATACCCCGGACGGGGACCGGCATGCTCCCGCTTCTCGCCTGGCGCCGGCCGGGTTCGGGACCGCCGCGCCAGCGGCCCGGTACGCCGCAGGCCAGGCGCCGCAGGCTGCTATGATGGACCGCATCATCGGGAGGATCCATGATCAGACCCGCGTCAGTATTCGCCGCGATCGTCACCCTCGCGCTCGTCCCACCCACGGATGCGTTCGCCCAGATCACGCAGTTCGATCTCGAGGTCGTCGAGTCGCCGGCCCTGGACGGGCAGCGCTTCGGCGACATCGGTGAGTACGAACGCCTGCGGGGGATCGTGGAGGGAGCGGTCGACCCGTCCGACCCCCGTCATCGTCACATCGTGAATCTCGACCGGGCCCCCCGCAACGCGGCCGGACTCGTCGAGTATCGCGCCACGGTCGAGATTCATCGCCCCGTGGACATGCGCCGCTGGAACCGCGGGATCTTCCACACGGTCTCGAACCGGGGCGGCGCCGGGGCCGGCGATACCGCGCTGCTCGAACGGGGGTTCGCCTTCGTCCGTGTCGGCTGGCAGGGCGATCTGACGCAGACCGGGACGAACATCGTGGCCCACCTCCCCGTCGCCACGAACGCCGATGGTTCGCCGATCGTGGGGGCCGCGCTCGAGGAGTTCATCTTCAACGATGCGGAGCCGCGTTCACGCCGGACGCTGACGTATCCGGCCGCGTCGCTTGATGCGAACGGCGGGATGCTCTCGGTCCGGGCGACCCAGGACGGGACGCGCGAGGCGCCGCCCGACCTGGCATGGCGCTATGTGAGCGAGACCGAGATCGAAATTACGCGTCCCGCCGGCTTCGACGGCGGCGCGATCTACGAATTCATCTACCAGGCCAGGGACCCGATCGTGCTGGGACTCGGCTTCGCGGCGATGCGCGACGCGATTGCGTTCCTGCGCTACGCCGAAACGGACGGCGCCGGGCACGCCAACCCGCTGGCCCACGACGGACTCGCGGACGCGGCGATCTCGCTGGGCATCTCGCAGAGCGGCCGGATGCTGCGAGACTTCCTCTACCAGGGGTTCAATGAAGACGTCTCCGGTCGGATCGTGTTCGACGGCATGCACCCGAACATCGCCGGGTCGCGGAAGACCTTCACGAACTACCAGTTCGGACAACCGGGCCGCTGGCAGAAGCAGCACGAGGACCACAACTATCCGGGCGACCAGTTCCCGTTCACCTACGCCACGTTGACCGATCCGATCAGCGGCCGGACGGACGGGCTGCAAGCGCGCTGCGCCGTGTCCAACACCTGTCCGAAGATCATCCACAGCGACGGCGAGGCGGAAGTCTGGCAGGCCCGGTCGTCGCTGATCGTGACCGATCCGCGCGGTGACCACGTCGAACTCCCCGACAACGTCCGGGTCTACCTGATCGCCGGCACGCAGCACGGCGGCGGCCCGGGCGTGCACGCCGCGACGCCGCGGGCCGGCATCTGTCAGAACCTGAACAATCCGCTCTCGCTGAGCCACACCCGCGTCGCCCTGAGCGCGGCGCTCTACGACTGGGCGGCCAACGACATCGAGCCGCCGCCGAGCCGGTTCCCGACCGTCGAGAACGGCGGACTCGTCAGCGCGGCGGCGGTCCGCTTCCCGGAGATTCCCGGCGTGACGTACACGGGGTCGTACAACCCCCTGCATCTGCACGACCACCGGTCGCTGCCGCCGATGCGGGGCGCCGCCTACACCGTGCTGGTGGGGCGCACCGATGCCGACGGCAACATGATCGACGGGGTCAGGCATCCCAACCTCGCAGCGCCGATCGGCACCCATACCGGCTGGAACCTGCGGCGCGACGGTTTCGCCGCGGGCGAGCAGTGCGCCGGCACCGGCTCGTTCATCCCGTTCGCAGCGACCCGGGCCGAACGGCTGGAGTCGGGCGACCCGCGCCGCTCGTTCGAGGAGCGGTATGCGACCCACGCCGCCTATGTGAAGGCGGTCTCGGACGCCGCCGATGCGCTGGTGCGTGACCGCCTGCTGCTGCAGGGCGACGCGGAACGGGTCGTCGAGCTGGCGCGGGGCAGCCGGGGCCGGACCGAAGAATAGACCGGCCGGCGCACACACGCCGGTCGCCCGCGTGACCGCTGCCAGACAGCGCCGGCAGTCTGGACGCCGGGCTGGCAGCGGACGCCGCGGGAATCACGACACGATGATCGGGACCACAGGACTCAAGACGCTGCGGGTGGACTGCATCGTTGGCGTGTACGAATCCGAGCGCACACAGCCTCAGCCGATCGAGGTCGACATCGAACTCGACTACGACTTCGCGCCCGCCGCCGGGTCGGATGCGCTGGCGGACGCCATCGACTACGACGGCGTCGCCGCCGAACTCACCGCGCTGCTCCAGCAGGGACGGTTCACGCTGATCGAGGCGATGGCGGAGGCGGCGGCGGGACGTCTGCTCGAACGGCTGGCAGAGGTGCGCGCGGTGCGGCTGGAGATTCGGAAGCCCCGGGCGGTGCCCGCGGCCGCCTGCTCCTTCGTACGCCTGGAGCGCACCCGGACATGAACGAGGCGGACCGCGCACCGGTCGCGGTGATCACCGGGGGCGCCCGCCGGCTGGGACGCAGCCTGAGCGCCGTGCTCGCGGCGCGCGGGTTCGATCTCGTTGTCCTCTATCGCACCGCGGAGGCGGCGGCCCGCGCGCTCGCGCAGGAAATCGTCGACGGCGGGGGCCGCGCCCGAACGCTCGCGGTGGACGTCGGCGTCGAGACGCAGGTCGCCGCAGTGTTCGACGATATCGCGAAGACCGAGGGTTGCGTCGACCTCCTGATCAACAACGTCGGGAACTACAACCCCCAACATGTGACCCGGCTTGACCCGGCGGTCTGGGATGCGACGCTTGCCGCCAACCTGTCCGGCGCGTTCTACTGCTGCCATCACGCGCTGCGGCAGATGGCGCCGGACGGCAACATCATCAACATCGGCATGGCGGGTCTCGAAGGGATTCGCGCCAACGTGCACGGCACCGACTACTTCGTGAGCAAGACGGGGCTGCTCGTGCTGACCCGCGCCCTCGCCGCCGCCCATGCCGACCGGCGCATCCGGGTCAACATGGTCTCGCCGGGGCAGCTCGAGAACTCGATCGACCTGCCGCCACCGGACAGGATCGGCGAATCGGTGCCGCTGGGTCGCGCCGGCCGCCTGGAAGACGTCACGCAGGCGGTCGAGTTCCTGCTGGACGCACCCTACGTCACCGGAGTCAACATAGACGTCTCCGGCGGCTATCGACTCTAGCAGCCCTCGTCCGTTCCCCGCATGCGCACCACCGCCACGACCCTGCAGCCGCTCTGGAACCGCGCCGACGAGTGGCGCTGCCGGCTCGCGATGATCCGCGAGTCGACCCGCTTTCTCTACCTCTCGACCTACTACCTCGACCCTGACCGCTACGGCAACGAACTGCTGACCGCGCTGATCGAAGCGCAGCGCCGCGGCGTGGCGGTGCATCTGCTGACCGACAGTTTCGGCCAACGGCTCAGCGCGGTGCCGCGCTCGCCCGAGGCCACGGCCGCGCTCGCCAGCCGGCTCGATGAGCTCCGTGCGGCTGGAGCGGTCGTGACGGTCTACAAGCCGCCGTACTACCTGCAGCGGCGCTTGGGCGGGGGCCAGCATGTCAAGATCCAGATCTCGGAGGCGGGCGAGGCGATCTTCGGCAGCAGCAACGTCACCGCCTCGTCGTTCGAACATTGGAACGAGTACTCGGTAGCGGTGCGAGGGCCGGTGGTCCACACGCTGCTCGACAGTTTCCGGCTGATCGGCGGCACGGTGGCGGACGACCATCTGACTGGCCTGGAGCAGTCCGCCGGCCGCGGCCCGCAGGGGATCACCCTCGACCTGTGGCTGTGCAATCCGAATCTCCACCAGAGTCGTCCGGGGCCGTTGGGGTGGCGCGGCCGGAATCTGGTCACCGAGCGGATGATCGAAATGCTGGATGCCGCCCGCGAGCGGGTCCGGCTCACCGCGTTCTACTTCAAGCCGGCGCCGCCGCTGATGCGCGCCGTACTCGCGGCGGCGCGGCGGGGGGTGCGGGTCGAGGTATACCATTCTCACCGGGACGCGCTCGAGCCGACCGATCTGGCCTGGATTGCCGCCGCGGCCAGTTATGACACGCTGCTGGCTGCCGGCGTGCAGATCTTCGAGAACCTGCATGGCGAACACTCGAAGATCGTGCTGGTCGACGAGCGCTGGGTCGCATTCGGCGGCTACAACTTCGAAGACGCGGCCCATGACCGCCTGGCGGAAGCGATGCTGGCCACCCGCGACGAACGCGCCGTCATGCCGGCGGTGTCGATCTTCGACGATCTGCGCCGCGACCCGGACAACCGCCAGGTCACCGCCGGATTCCGGCGCCGTCTGCCGCCCGCGCTCCGCTGGCGTCTGGCGCTGACAGGACGTTTCAAACGATGGATGTAGCGGCGGCCGGCCTGCACTTTACCGAGATCGAGCACAAGTTCCTGCTCGACGATCGGTTCGATCTGGACCGCTTCCGGGCGGCGCTCGCCGGCTTGGGTCCGACGAGCACCACGTCGCTGCGGGTGCGCGACCGGTACTGCCTGACCGACACTGGACGATCGGGACGATTCCTCATCCGCCATCGCTTCGACCCGGAGCTGCACCATCTGACGTTGAAGAGCCTGGAGGCCGACACCGAGGCGCGGGTCGAGATCAACCTCGACCTCGGGCATCACGCGGGTGACCAGCAGCAGGCGGTCGACGCGTTTCTCGACCGACTGGGGGTGCAGTGGCGCGGCACGGTGCACAAGGACCTCGACATCTGGCACTTCCCGGACATCGAGGTGGTGCACTACCGCGCCTGGACCGAGACGCGCACGGTGCGCTGCGTCGAGTTCGAGGCGACACGGAAACGCTCGCTCGCGGCGGCACTGGCGATCGTCGAGCGCTACGAGCAGGCGACCGGCTTCCAGGGACGGGAACGCTCCCGCCTCTCGCTCCCTCAGATTCTGTTTCCGGAACTCACCGAGACGATCGCCGGAGCGAGCGGCTGACCCGGATTTGAAGGATTGCGGATTCTCCCGCTCAGCCTCCCGAGCGCAGGAATTTCACGGGCGTTACGATCCGTACGCCGCGGAAGGGATCCAAAGCGAGCAGGTCGTAGTCGCCCGTAACGATGAAGTGCGCGTTCCCATTGATTGCCAACTCCAGGATGTGATCGTCTCTTGGATCCCGGCACACCTCCACGGATTCGGACGCGTTGAAGAGCAGCGCGCTTACGACGGTGTTCGTGTCGAAGACGAAGCGCGTCACTGTTCGTCCAGGATCGACTGCAGGATTTCCGGTGTCAGCCCGCGTCGTTGCGCGTTCCTACTGATGTCGAGCACGACGTCGTGAAGTGATCGATCGGACTGCGTCGCCTCACGCAGACGCAAGTTGATCAGCAAATCCAGCTTGCGACGATCGCTGTCCGATACCGAGCGATAGGTATCGGCGACATCGGAATCAACGGACACGGTCATCTGCTTTTCCATAGACCCACACCTCGCACAGTCGGCGCCCACATCAATTCGCCCGTCACATCAGGCAGCATCAATCCTTTCGTCGAATCTTCGCGCCTGACGACCGACCGCGGGGTCACCGCCGGGGTGTCCCCAGCCAGGTCGGCTCGTCAAGCGCGCCGGTGTCGATCAGCGCCTGGTCCAGCCGGCGGCTCAACTGCTCGAACAATCCGGCCACCTGCGGATCGGCCCGCGCGATGATCTGGCGATCGATCGTGCCTGCCTGCGTTTCGAGTCTGATGCCGCCCAGCAGATTGTGCATTTCGTCGGGATCGGTCTGCAGGTCGTAGAGTTCGTAGCGGTCCCAGACACCATGGAACCGCATCAGCTTGTATCGATCGCCGCGCACCCCGATCACGGTCGGCGTCTGCGGGAACGCACGTTCCCAGAAGTACTCGTAGAGGAACGTGTCTCGCCAGTCCGTGGTCGATCCGGTCAACAGGCCATGGAACGACCGGCCGTGCATCGACTCGGGGATCGGCGCGCCCCCGGCCTCCAGGAACGTCGGGGCGATGTCGATGTTGAGAAGCATCTCCGACCGCCGCTGGCCGCCCTGGAACAGCTCCGGGCAATGCACGATCAACGGCACGCGAATCGACGCCTCGTACATCGTGCGCTTGTCGATCAGCCCGTGCTCGCCGAACTGGAACCCGTTGTCCGACATGAAGACCAGCAGCGTCGACTCGAGCAGGCCAAGCTCGTCCAGCGTATCGACGACCCGGCCGACGCTGTCGTCGACCGCCATCAGCGCCTCGGCGTACTCCTGGACGAACGTGTCGAAGTCGGTGCGGCCGTTGTACATGCCGTCGACCCCGTGCCAACTGTTGCGCTGGCGGCGGACCCAGTCCGGCTTGCCCTCGTAGTTCGCCTCGGTGTCGGCCATCGACGCGGGCCGGACATAGCCGCGATCACGATACACGCCGCGATGCCGGTCGGCCGGCGTGAACGGCGCGTGCACCGCCTTGTGTGACAGATACAGCAGGAACGGGCGCTCATGTCCGGCGCGCAGGAAGTCCACGGCGAAGTCGGTCAGCAGGTCGGTCGTATAGCCCTGGTGCCCGGTCCGCACGCCGTTGACGTTCAGCGTCGGGTCCGTGTACGGACCCTGGCCCCGGAACGACACCCAGTGCTCGAACCCCGGCCGCGGGTCGTCGCTGGCGCCGCCCATGTGCCACTTCCCCACGAAGGCGGTCTCGTATCCGGCGGCCTGCAGCCCGACCGGGAACGTCGCCAGATCCGGGGGCATCGCGGTGCTGTTGTCGAGCACCTGATGGGTGTGCGCATAGAGACCCGACAGGATCGACGCACGGCTCGGCGAGCAGAGCGACGTGGTGACGAATGCGTTCTCGAACAGGATGCCCTGCTCGGCCAGGCGGTCGAGACGCGGCGTCTCGAAGTACGGGTTGCGCAGACCGAGTCCGTCGAAGCGCTGATCGTCGGTGAAGATGAAGACGATGTTGCGCGGCCCGGCCTGATCCTGGGCGGCGGCGGGCACGGCGGCGAGCAGGCCGCCGAACAGGCATCCGACAACGATCTGCACGGTGCGTCTGGTCATCGGCGGAACAATATCAAACGGAGGGCGGGTTGAGGCGGGCGCCCCCAGGACGACCAGGCGCTCACAGACTTGCGCGCCCGAGCCGATAGCGGGGATGCCGCGGAACAGTTCACCCTCGGGTTCATGTACGCCAAGGTTAGCGTGTCTCACGTCACCCGTGCCATACTCGCGGGCCTCGGCGGCGCGCTGGCGACGTTCTGCCGGCAGCGTCCCGCGCAAGGCTGCAATCAGCGGATTGGGTTCACTGCAATTCCGGGAACGCATCGTGTGACTACATGGCGATGGGTGTTGGCCGGCCTGATGACCATCTGTCTGGCCTTCGGCGCTGGGTCGCCGAGCGTTCCCTCGGCCCCGCTGGTTGCGGAGGCGGTCACAGCGCCCCAGGAACCGCCGCCGAGCGATCTCTTGTGGGCCGCGATCGTAGACACCCGGGGAATGCTGATCCCCATTGCCCGCAAGGCCGGGGGCGTATGGGACCAACACTGGCCGAACACGTTCCAGTTCGGCCTTCTCGCGAGAATCGACAGCGACGGCGTCCTGAGGGACTGGTGGCCGCGGCAAGGCCTGGACCCATGGGCGCTGCCGGTTGACGCTCAGGATCCAGAGTTTCCCAGAATAGGGGCTCCGACACGGTGGAGCTTCTATTCCGAGACGGCCCCGAGTACGACACTTACCGTGACGGGGCTTGACCTGATCAATGCCCACTGCTTGCTCAAGTGGGCGTTGCGTACCGACGCCACCGACGCCGGGGGTGTGTCGTACGTCCTGCCGGAGGTGGACGGGACCCGGCAGATAGCCGGCGTGGCCTTCAATCGCCGGCTGGAAGCCATTTCGGGAGAAGAGGTCCCTTACCTGGACCGGATCCGGACCGATCTCGAGTTGGTTGATGACCCCTCAGCTGGCAGGAGCGAGTTCGTCTGGTTGGGCTTCTACCGCCTTGAGCACGGCGGCATCATCGGCGTGGTGAACCGCATTGGCTACGAGGGGGAACGCTACCTGATCGTCGAAATCGAAGGTGACCAGGGCCAGGTCGTCATCGAAGTCTCCGGCGGAGGCTGCTGACTCGACCAGCCGTTGCACGATGCATGACCCCTACGGGATCACACACCGCCGCGGGTGACTTTCCCGGTTCATTCGTCCCTCCTGGCACGCTTCAACGGCGTCGCCGTGACCGACGGACCACCTTGCTGGCGGTGAACGCTGCGATCGCGCATGCAATGCGTATCAGCGTCCAGGAATCGTGGGGCGGCGCGTGCCGGGCGTCGCTACCCGGCCTTGCGCAACGCGGCCGCCGCATGCCAGAGATCCCAGTCGGCCTGGAGGCCCATCCAGAACTCCGGTGACATGTCGAACAGCCGTGCGAGCCGGAGTGCGGTATCCGCCGTAATCCCGCGCCGACCGCGGATCACTTCATTCAAGCGGTTCAGCGGGATCTGCATGCGCCGGGCCGCCTCCACCTGCGTGAGATTCGCCGGCCGCAAAAACTCCTCACGCAGCATCTCCCCGGGCGACGTCGGTGGCCGTTTCAAATCCAGCACGGACCGCGGCCCCTCAGTGGTAGTCCTCGCATCTGACCCCATCGGCATGGCCTCCCTCGAACCGAAACGTGATCCGATACTGCTCGTTCACCCGCAGGCTGTAACGCCCGATCCGATCTCCCTTCAGCGCTTCCAGACGATTGCCCGCGGGGAGCCGCAGATCCCTGATCGTGCGCGCGCGGTGCAGCGCGTCCAGTTTCCGCCGGATCACGGACCACAACGGCTTCGGCAACCGGCGGGCGACCTTCGTATCGCGGCCGTAATAGACTTCGGCCGTCCCCGCATCGTCGAACGACCGGATCACGCCTCCAGATTACACGATTCCCGGTGAATCATCACTGCTGACAACGCCGGGCGGGATGCCTCGTGGTAGCCTGCTGCCGCCATGAAAACAGCATCCCCTGCGAGCATCGCTCCTGTGGCGTACGCGCTGGCATTGCACCTCATCACCGCACCGGCGGCACAGGGGCAGACGGTGCCGTTCGACATGCGCGAGGTGCAGCCCGGACCGGTGACGGTCGCCGAGACCGGTGACACTGTGGTGGTGACCTGGCCGGATGAAGCGGGTCAAACGTGGCGCGCCACGTTCTCGCTTGACCCGGAGACACCGCTCATTCGCTCGATCTCGACCGGCGGTCGTGTAATCGTGGCGAACGCCAGACCGTACTACCAGGGCGAAACCGGTACCCGCCGCCGCGGCTGGAACGCGTTCTTCGACTATCCGCCGAGTCACCCGGACGGCACGCGCCATGCGCAGGGCGTGTTCACGCTGCGCGGCGCGAGCGCGCGCACGGTCGGCGAGCGGGTCGAGCTGTTGTTCGACGGCCTCGGCATGGGAGTCTTCGATGGGGGCATCGCGTACACCATCTTCCCCGGCAGCCGTCTGATTCAGCAGGAAGCGGTCGTCACCACACGCCAGGCCGATGTGGCGTACTACTACGACGCGGGGTGGGAGATGGCGGCCCGCGCCGACCGGACCCCCGGCGGCAACATGGCGACGCGGGTCAGCTACTACGACACCACGGGTGCGCTTCACGAGACGGTGTCCACCGGCTTCGATCCGGAACGGGTGCCGGTCAAGGTGCGCTACCGCACGCTGGCGGTTGACACCGAGAACGGCAGCGTCGCGGTCTTCCCCGCGCCGCACCAGTACTTCTTCCCACGCGACTTCACCTCGAACCTGGGCCACCTGTGGCACCGATCGTGGCGCGGGCGGGTCGCGCTCGGCATTCGCCAGATCCGCGACACCAACTGGCGCTTCTATCCCTGGATGAACGCGCCTCCCGGAGAGACCCAGCGGATGTCGGTGTTCTTCCTGCTGTCGGAGCGCGGGTCGGCCGCCACGCTCGACGACGTGCTCGCATACACCAACCGTGACCGGTTCCGGCCGCTCGACGGGTACAAGACACTGAGCACCCACTGGCACCTGGCGTACACCATACAGGCGATGGAACACGGTTTCGACTGGACCCCGCCGTTCAAGCCGGTGCTCAGGGCGATGGGTGTCGATGCCTCCATCATCATGGATTTCCATGGCGACGGAAATCCCCGCGACCTCAGCGATCGGCGGCTCGATGAACTCGACGCCTACTTCTCGGCGCTGCGCGCGCAGTCCGACCAGGACTTCCTACTGATTCCGAGCGAGGAGGCCAACGTGCACTTCGGCGGGCACTGGGCGCTGGTTTTCCCGCGGCCGGTCTACTGGTTCATGAACCGTCCCGAAGGCGGCGCATTCGAGATGACGCACCCCGAATACGGCACGGTGTACAGCACCGCGGACGCGGATGAACTGCTGGAGCTGGTGCGGCGCGAGGGCGGAGTCATGTATCAGACCCATCCACGGACCAAGGGTTCGACCGGGTTTCCGGACCGGATCGCGCAGACCGAGCACTTCCAGGACCCCGCCTACCTCGGCGCCGGCTGGAAGGCGATGCCCTCGGACCCGTCATCGCCGCGCCTCGGAGAGCGCTCGTTGACACTGATCGACGACCTGAGCGCACAGGGGTTCCGGAAGAAGATCTTCGGCGAGGTCGATGTCTTCCAGTTCGACGAATCGCATGAACTCTACGCGCACATGAACATCAACTACATCCGGCTGGACGAGCTGCCGCCGTTCGACCGCTGGGGCGAGGCGCTGGCGCCGCTGGCCAGCGGCGATTTCTTCACCACGACCGGCGAGGTGCTGCTGCCGGAGGTCGACCTCTCACATTCGACAGATGACGAGATCCGGGCCCGCGTAATGATCGACTGGACTTTCCCGCTGCGGTTCGCCGAAATCGTCTGGGGGCGGGACGGACGCACTCACCGAAATACATTCCCGCTGTCAAAGACAGGTTCGTTCGGTTCGGACGAGTTCGAATTCGTGGTGGACGCCGCCGGATGGGACTGGGCACGGGTTGCGGCCTGGGACGTAGCGGCCAACGGCGCGTTCGTGAACCCGGTCTGGCGGGACTGAGCGGCCGCCGCCGGCACGGCGCCGGTCGCGGGCACCGTCGCTGATTTGATCAGCGCTGTCGGGTCGGCCGTTGGACCCCGGCTTCGAGCTCGGCGGCGAAAGCGGCCTCCATCCGTGCGTCACGCGCTCGGGCGGCCCGCACCTGATCGGGTCTGGTCTGGAAACAATCGAGGCAGACCGACGGGTCGATATGGTGACCGCCGGTCTCGAGTCCGCGGGCAGCCATCAGTGCACGCAACCGGTCGGCCGTGTGGGTCTGGGCCTTGTAGAAGTCCGAGTAGCTGAGCCCGTTGGCCAGCGCCAGCGGTGTCCAGCCCTCGACCGTGGTCGCGTCCAACCTGGCGCCCCGCTCGACCAGCAGGTCGACAACCGCGTTCACACCACGGAACGCCGCGCCGTGCAACGCGGTCTCGCCGCGGTCGTTGACGGCGTTGACGTCGGCGCCGCGCGCGATACAGATCCGAACCGCCGCCAGCACTTCCGCTTCCTGACCTGGAAGCGAACCGCCGTCTTCGCCTGGAATGAAGATGGCGACCCCCGCCGCCACCATCAGAGGCGTGGTGTGGTCCGCACTCGGGACCAACGGGTCCGCCCCTGCCTCGACCAGCACCCGCATCGCCTCGACATCGGTGTTCTTGGCGGCCAGGAAGAACGGCGTCGCGCCGAGACGGTTCAGCCGGCTGCGCTGGCCGTCCTTCATGCCGTTGCGGGTCATCCGGGCGTCGACGTCGACCGCGCGCGCGATCAACTTCCGAATGACATCGATGCTGTCTACATTTCCTGTGGGGATCGGCCCGGCGAGACCGCCGCTCGGATTGGGACGCCGCGTCCGCACCGTCTGATGCAGCGCGTTCCACCCCGCCCCGGCCAGCGTCGGGTCGGCGCCGCGGTCGAGCAGGTAGTCAGCCAGTTCCCAGTTGGCGTTCGCCGCCGCCACGACCAGCGCACTCTGACCATCGGACACCGTATCGTTCACGTTGGCGCCGGCGTCGAGCAGTGCACGCGCGGCGTCGAGCTGACCAGCCCGTACCGCGAACAGCAGCGCTGTGAAGCCGGTCGCGGACGGACTGGAAAAGTAGCTCCCCCCCGGCGCCGGATCCCGCCGCGGCGTCCGGGCGTGCACGTCGGCGCCATGGTCGATCAGCGCCTCGATCGCGCCGGCGTTGTTCCGCGCCGCCGCCCACATCAGCGCCGTCTGACGCGAGTGCTCGTCGCGCGCATGGGGGTCGGCGCCGTGCTCGAGCAGCAGACGAACGGCGCCGGCCGGACCGGCCCGGGCCGCCGTCATGAGCACCGTCTCGCCGCCCGGCATTTCCGCCCGCGGGTCGGCACCGGCCGCGAGCAGGCGAGAGACCAGCATGGCGCTGCCATTCGACGCCGCCAGCATCAACGGCTGCACCCCGTAGCGGTTCGTGGCCGCTACGCCGGCGCCGGCGGCCAGCAACAGACCGGCGATGCGGGCGTCATCGCGATGGACCGCCCAGTGCAGTGCAGTCGTCCCATCGGCGCTCGCCGCGTTGACGTCTGCTCCACCGTCAAGCAACCGGCCCACCCCCGCCGCGTCTCCGGCCCGCACCGCGTCAATCAGCGGCGCATCGGGCGCCGCCGCGGCGGATGTGGCCAGCGCAAGGTGCAGCGCGACTGCTGCGACGGCGACGGCGGTGCAGTTCCTCATGGTGAACGAACCCGGCATGTTCCCCCGGGCGGCAGGCGTCAGGCGCCGCCGGCGATGCGCGGCATGCATTTACAGGTCCGCGAGCGTCCCCGTACTGTCCGCGATCCGATCCACCGGTACGTCGACCTTCTCGAGCAGACTCAGTCCCAGGTTCATGAACGGCGTGTGCAGCGGATATTTCAGATGCCGATTGCCCGCCAACCGACCGGCGCCGCCGCCCACCAGCGCCGTGGGCAAATCGAACGGTGTGTGGTGATCGCCGTCGCCCATGCCGCACCCGTAGAGCAGGATGCAGTGGTCCAGCAGCGTACCGTCGCCATCTGGTGTCGCATGCAGCCGCTCGACGAATTGCGCGAACCGCGACATGTGGTAGACGTTCACTTTCGTGTACTGCTCGACGTTGTGCGGGTCCATTTGATGATGCGAGATCGTGTGATGCCCCTCCGGCACCCCGATGTCCGGATACGTGCGGCCGCTCTGCTCGCGTGCGATCTGGGTGCAGCTCACCCGGGTGGCGTCGGCCTGGTAGGCCAGTGCCAGCAGGTCGTACAACAGCTTGAGATGCTCGTCGTAGCTGTCGGGTACACCGGACGGCTGCTCGATTGACGGCAGCGGAGTGGCGGCATTTGCGCGTTCGGCCCGCTGGATCCGCTGCTCGACCTCGCGCACCGTATCGAGATAGTCGTCGACCCGTCCCCGATCGCCGGCGCCGAGCCGGCTGCGCAGGTGTCCGAGCCGGCCGGCGACCGCGTCGAGGATGCTGCGGTCCGTCCGCATGTCGGCCACCCGCGCCGCCACGCTGCCGCCGTCGCCGAACATGCGCTGGAAGACCACGCGGGGGTCCCGCTCGTGCGGCAACGGCGTCGTCTCGTTCCGCCAGGAGGTCGAGTTCAGGTAGGCGCAGGCATACCCGTTCTCGCAGTTCCCTACCAGGAAGTTCGAGTCGGTCGTCAACTCGAGCGAGCGCAACGAGGTCTCCGCGCCGAGCCGATCGGCCGCATACTGGTCAACGGTCTTCCCCGCGCGCAGGTCCGCCCCTTCGGTCTTGTTCGGCAGCACCCCGTTCAGCCAGCCGGCGTGGGCGCGGCTGTGGACGCCGCCGCCCTCGTTCGGGCTGACCACACCCCTGTTGCTCAGTCCGCTGACGACGGTGAGCTGATTGCGAAAGGGCGCGAGCGGTTCGAGAATCGTCGTCATCTCGAAGTTGGCGCCGCCGTCGCCGGCCGGATGGAAGTTCCGGAGGAACATTCCGTTCGGCCCATAGAAGAAACCGAGCCGTCGCACCGGATTCGCCGCGGTGCGTGCGGTGGCCGACAGCGCCGGCACCATGGCGTCGAGTAGCGGCAGCGCCAGCGCCGCGCCCATCCCCCGCAGCACCGTGCGTCGTGGCAGCGACTTCCTGGTGATGATCATGATGCCGCTCTCCTCAACTGAAACGGGTCGCTGCGGACCACGCCAAGGACAATTTCATGCATACGATAGCCGCCGGCCGATGCGCCGCGCAGAATGCGTCTCACCGCCGGCATGTCGTAGTACTCGACGCCCCTGCCGAGGGCGTAGGTCAGCAGCTTCTCGGTCACCGTCGTGGCAAAACGCTCAGGACGTCCGACCAGCGCCGCGCGCAACCCGGCGGCGCCGTCGAAGACCGTTCCGTCGGGCAGCACGCAACTGGCGTCAATCGCATTGTATGACTCGTCGAACGCCCGCCAGCGTCCGATCGCGTCGAAGTGCTCCAGGGCGAATCCGGCCGGGTCGATCATCGCATGGCAGGCGGCGCAGGCCGGATTGTCGCGATGTGCGCTCATCCGTTCCCGCATCGTCGCGGTCTTCGCCTGGGTCTTGCGGTCGGCCAGCGCCGGGACATTGGGCGGCGGGTCCGGTGGTGGTGTGCCGAGCACGTTGTTCAGAATCCACTTGCCGCGGAGCACCGGCGACGTGCGGATGGCGTGCGACGTCAACGTCAGGATGCTGCCGTGCCCGAGCATGCCGCGCCGCGGGCTGTCCGCCGGCAGCGTCACGCGCCGGAAATGGCTGCCCTGGATGTTCGGCAAGCCGTAGTGCAGCGCCACGCGCTCGTTCAGATAGGTGTAGTCGGCGGTGAGCAGATCGAGCACGCTCCGGTCCTCACGGACGATGCTGTCGAAGAGCAGCTCGGTCTCGCGGATGAACCCCTGCCGGAGCGACTCGTCGAACGCCAGCGAGTAGGGATCCCCGGGGCGTACCGATGGGTCGGCCAGATTCCGCAACTGCAACCACTGCCCGGCGAAGTTCCGGGTCAGCGACGCCGATCGCGGGTCGGCGATCATGCGGCGCGTCTGGCGTTCGAGCTCGGCCGGCGCCGAGAGTCGGCCTGCCTCGGCGACGGCCAGGAGCTCGTCGTCCGGCAGGCTGCTCCAGAGGAAGAAGGACAACCGCGAGGCCAACTCCAGATCACTCAGCCGATAGACCGCCGCGTCTGCGGCATCGACGGGATCGGCTTCGATCCGGAACAGGAAGTCCGGGCTCGCCAGCAGAAACCGCAGCGCACGCTCGATACCCGCCTCGAAGTCACCGCCCTCTGTGCGCGCGTCGTCATGGAAACGGAGCAGCAGGCGCACGTCGGCGTCTGTCGCGGGCCGGCGGTAGGCGCGCCGAGCCAGACCGGCCAGAAGATCGGAGGCGCAGCCACGCGCGCTCGCGCGCTGCGCGGGACGGCAGGTGAAGATACGCCGCCGGCTGGGCGTGTCGCCCGCCCCGCGCTGGTCATACGGCCCGCGGATGGTCACGCTGCTGACGATCGGAATCGATCCCGCGACGCCGCCGCGCCTCGGGTTCTGGAACGGATCACGCACCTGTTCGACCAGGGAGCGGGGATTCCGGTAGAACGTGACGCCAACATCATGGGGCCCCGCCGTCACCGGCAGCCGCACCACGAGCTCACCGGCGTTCAGATAGTCTCCCGGGTCGTCCTCCGGACCCGGCCGCCCCAGCGTCGCGAGCGTCGCCTGTGCGCCGTCAATCGTCACTTCGAGCCGATGCGGCACACGGCTTCCGCGCGCGCGGCCCAGCGCTACCTGGATCTCGTACTCGGCGTCCTGCGGAAACTGGTGGCGGACGAGCGTGCCGCCCCGTGTGCCGAACGGCAGCGTGTCGATCCGATCGTGCTGCTGCATGTCGGTGGCGATGCGATAGGTGTTCGAGCCGACCGCCGGCGGCGGACTGCCCACCGCCAGACGGCTCACCGTCTTCGCCGCCGCCAGATAGCGTTCGAGCAGCGACTCCGGCAGCCGCAACGCTCCCCCGATGTTGTCGAATCCGTGACTCGAGTCGTCAGCCGGCAGCAGGTGGCCGACATCGACATCGACCGCCAGGAGATCGCGCACGACGTTGCCGTACTCCGCGCGGTTGAGACGATGCCACGCGGCGGGACGTCCCGGATTGGGCGTGGCCAGCGCCGCGCGATCGAGCTCGGTTTCGAGCCAGGTGACGAACCGATCCACGTCGATGTCGTCCGGGCGAGGTCTGCCGGCCGGCGGCATCATCCCGCTGCGCACCTTGCGAACGACCCGTTCCCAGACCTCGGCCTGGTCGCCAACCGCTCGGAGGTCCAAGCGGTCCAGGGACAGTCCGACGGCCCGTAGCTGGCTGGCCAACGCCGACGCCGGCGCCTCCTCGCCCTGGACCATCCGCTCGTTGTGGCAGGTCACGCAGTAGCGGTCGAGCAGCGCCCGCTGGGCCGCGACCGGGGCGGGCAGCGCACCTGCCCGCTGAGCCGCGGCCGGGGCCGCCAGCCCGCACGCCGCCAGGAACGCGGCCGACGCCCATGCACACCGTGTCACCCGAACTCTCACGTCAGAATGTCCGGCTACTGTTTCTGCTGTTCGGCGAGAAAGGCGAACACCTTCCCAATGTTCTCGCGGCCGGCACTGCTGTGGCTGCCGCCCTCAACCTCAATGTACTCGTAGGTCATCCCGAGCGCCTTCATCTTCTCGACCCACTGACGGGTCACGTTCACGTCGACGAGCTGGTCGGCGTCGCCCATGACGACCATCACCGGCAGGTGCACCGCGTTCTCGAGCCGGTCGGGGCTCATGGACGAGGCGGCCGGCGCCAGCGGCGCCAGCGCGGCCCAGATGTCCGGATACTTCGTACCCAGATGCCAGGTGCCGCCGCCGCCCATCGACTGACCGATCAGGTAGATGCGCCGGTCATCGACGTTGTAGTCTTCCCGCATGATCGCCAACACGTTGAGGACGTCCTGCTCGCTCAACGCTCCCAGATTCTCTGGTCCCGGATCCTCGCGACGGCGATTGAAGTCGTTCCCCTCGCCCCGGGCGCCATACCAGCCGCGCTCGTTGTAGCCCATCGGGGTCGCCACGAGGAACCCGTGCCGCTCCGCCTCCTCGACGAGGTTGTTGTACTCCATCATGTACATCGTGCCGCTGCCGAGGCCGTGCAACGCGATGACCAGCGGCGTGGCATCCCCGCCGTCGTAGGCGGTCGGCACGTACACCCGGTATTCCTGAACCTTGCCGCCCGCTTCCTCGAAGCGGTAGGTCTTCACGTCGACTCGCGCCAGCGCCGCAAGATTCGCCTGCGACCGGGGCGGCTGCACCCAGTCCTGGGCGACCGCCGACGATGCACAGGCGGCGGCAACGGCCAGCACGACCGGCAACGAGCTGCGTGTACGGGAACCCATGTCCTCGCCCTCCACGGATGCGCCGGATGCGGTATGCCGCGAGCCTATCACGCGGTCGCCCCGCCGGCGCCGCCCGACCCGATCGCACGGAACGATCAGCGCGGACGATAGGTCCACCTAGTGAGACGCACGTCGCCCGACGTGCCGCCGACGGTCAAGGTGCCGTTGAGGCGCGTGACCTCCTCGATGCGGGCCTCGATGCGCACCGCCTGTCCCTCGGCGGTACGGCCCACGGCCACCACCGCCAGCGTACCGGGGTCGAATTCGATGCTGTCGAAGTCGAGCGGTTCCGGATTCAGCATCTCGCCGCTGACGACACCGTCGTCGACGACGAAACGCACGGTCGCGGCGTCGTATCCCGATTCCGGAATCCACTGCCCGGACCAGGTGCCGCGCAACTCGTCCGCCTGGGCGGCCACCCAGGACGACCCTGCCGCAAGAGCCAGGGACAACGAGAGTACTGCGGTCTTCATGGCGCTATTCCTCCACTACGTGTCTCCAATGTCACGGCACGGTTCGCGTGCACAGCCTTGTCACGACCGGTTCTCGGTGCAACACCGGCAGCTAGCAGCCCGTGGTAAAAGCCCCGCTGCATTCGAGCCCCGCAGAATTCTGCGCTTCCCCGCGGAATTCTGCTGTTTCACGCTGCATCCCGCTGATCCATGCTGAATTCTGCGGTTTCACGCTGAATTCTGCTGATCTGCGTTGCTCCGGCTGACGAACAGGGCAACCACAAGGGTTGCCCCTACAGGTATGCTCCCTCTTCTTGCCTTGCTCAGCGGGCGCATCGCCGGTCTCGGTGCGACGCGGGGTTCTACCACGGACTGCTAGCAGTCTAAAAAAAAGCGGTTCGGCCGTAAAGACCTCCGGCACGCGGCCGCCGGCAGATCGCGGCGGCGGGCGAAGACGGCGGAGCTTGCGCCTCTGGCTGTTACACTGTAGCCGCGGCGACCGAAGGGGCTGAAGGGGCTGACGAGGGTGCGACTCATGCGATGGACGTACTGGCGGCAGGGATGCCTTGGGGTATTACTGCTCGGGCTGACCACGCAGCCCGCCCGCGCGCAACCGCCGGCTCACGAGATTCAGGTCCGGAGTCCGGTCATGGCCAGCGGCGAGGTGATACCGCGCCGCTACACCCCTGACGGACACAACCTGTCGCCTCCCCTCACCTGGACCAATCTTCCGGCGGGCACCCGCGAAATCGCGGTGGTCTGCTCGGACTTCGGAGCAGGGAATCCGCCGCCGTGGGTGCATTGGATCATCTACGGCATTCCCGCGACCGCGACCGGTCTCCCGGAGGGCCTGCCAATTCTGGCGGACACGCCGATACCGGCCGAACTCGACGGCGCGATCCAGGGACTCAACGGCTGGCGGCGCCCCTACTACCGCGGCCCGGCGCCCCCGGCCGGCACGCCGCACATCTATCACTTCACGGTGTATGCGCTCGACGAACCACTCGGGCTCGGACCGGGACTCGACCGCGCAGACCTGCTGCGATCGATGGAGGGGCACATCATCGGCCAGGGAGATATCGTGCCGATCTATGAACGCTTCGCGAGCGGCGAATAGCGCCTGGAGGCCCGGCAGCCCGATGAGCAGATTGCGAGCGCATTGCGACCGGCGGCGATAGACTGGAGGCTCGGCAGCCCGAGGACAAGATCATGACGGACGAACGACCGCGAACCATCTCGCGCCGGGCGCTGCTGCGCGGCGCCGGGGCGGCAGGCGCTGCCGCGGCCGCCAGCGCCGTGGGTGTCACCGCCACTCCCGTCACGGAATCCACGGCGGCGGCGACGGCGGAATCAACGACGGCGAACACCCAGCCGGCGCGGACCGCTCCTGCGCCGGTTGTCTACGAGCAGCTCACCGCCGATGAAGCGGGCCTCCTCGAGGCCATCGCGGACCACCTCATCCCGGACGACGAGCTGGGTCCGGGCGCGGTGGCGGCCGGCGCCGTGGTCTACATCGACCGTGCGCTCGGCGGGGCCTTGTCCGGCTCGCGGGATGGGTATCGGGGCGGGCTGGCCGCCTTCGATCGCTATTGCCGGGCGTCGCGCGGCGCGCCGTTTCGCGAGCTGTCACACGTCGACCAGGTCTCGACCCTCATCGACGTCGAGAGCGGGGCCGCAACCGGCAGCGGCGCCGGATTCGCCGGCAGCTCCGGTGCCTTCTTCGGGATGATTCGGAGTCATCTGCTGCAAGGCACCTTCGGCGACCCGTACTACGGCGGGAACCGGGATTTCATCGGCTGGGATCTGATTCGCTATCCCGGCGTGCGCACCGCGGTGTCCCCCGGCCTGCAGACCCGTCTCGAAGCAGGCGAGCTGGAGCCCAACCACCGCTCGGCGTACGACTCGGACAATTTCGAGAAGGCGGTGGTCCGCGCACGAACGACGGAGACGCACCATGGCGACTAGGCTGCCCGGAACCGACGTCGTGATCGTGGGGCTCGGCGCCGCCGGAGGCGTGGCCGCGCTGCCGCTGGCCAACGCGGGACTCGATATCGTCGGGATCGAGGCCGGCAGCCGGCTGACGAAACGGGACTTCGCACCGGACGAGATTCGCAACAACGTCCGCGACTGGCCCTTCGCGGTGCGCAAGTGCGACAGCGAGGTCCCGACGCTGCGACGCACGCGCGCCGACACGGCGGTACAGGGCGGCGGCCATCCGATGATGAACGCGGTCGGCGGCACCACCTTGCACTACTGGGCCCAAAGCTGGCGTCTCAACCCGTGGGACTTCAAGGTCGCCAGCGAGACGACGCGGCGCTACGGACGGTCGCGGCTGCCGGCCGGCACGACCGTCGAGGACTGGCCGTTCGGGTACGACGAAATCGAGCCGTACTACGACCGGGTCGAACACGAGATCGGGGTCTCTGGGCAGGCCGGGAACGTGCAGGGGCAGAAACGCGGGAGCGGCAATCCCTTCGAGGGACCGCGAGCACGCGACTATCCGATGCCGGCGCTGCGCTGGACCGGTTTTCTGGACAGGATGGCCGACTCGTCCCGCACGCTGGGCTGGCAGCCGTTCCCCGGACCGGCCGCGGTCAACTCGGTGGCGTATCAGGGACGCTCCGGCTGCATGTACCACGGCCATTGCAACAAGGGCGGCTGCCACGTCGACGCGAAGAACTCACCCGCCGTGACCACGATTCCACGCGCCGAAGCGACCGGGCGCCTCAAGGTCGTCACGCACGCCACGGTCACCAGGATCGAGACGGACCGTGAAGGTCGGGTGACCGGCGTCACATACGTGCAGGATCGGGAAGAGTTCTTTCAGCCGGCGCGTTTCGTCTTCGCGTCCAGCTATACCTACGAGAACGTCCGGCTGCTGCTGCTGTCGAAGTCGCGCGCCTACCCGATCGGGCTGTCCAACAACCATGCGCAGGTGGGCCGGCACTATCTCAGTCACCACCAGGGATCGCCGGTCACCGCGCTGTTCCCCTACGACCTGCATGCCTGGTACGGCCTGCCCGCCCAGGGCGTGGCGGTGGACGACTTCGCCGACGATAACTTCGATCACGCCGATCTGGATTTCATCGGGGGCGGCAACCTGTGGGTCTACTCGGACCGGCGTCCCATCTCGGCCGCCGGCATGAGCACGTTCGGCCGCGCGCCGACCTGGGGCTCGGCCTGGAAGCGGTTCATCCGTGAGAATGCCGACCGGACCAATACCTCGTACATTCAGAAGACGACCCTGCCGTACAACTCGAACTATCTGGATCTCGACCCGGTGGTGAAAGACCCGCTGGGCTTTCCCGTCATTCGCATCACCGCCGAGTACAAACCGAACGAGCTCGCCATCGCGGCGTTCCTGCAGGACAGGATGGCGCGCTGGTACCGCGAGGCGGGGGCCATCGAGGTGGTTCGCAGCGGGCTGGGCGGGCAGATGGGCGTGTCGACCCATGCCTACGGCGGCACGCGGATGGGCGACGACCCGGAGACCAACGTCGTCGACCGCTACGGACTCTCCCACGAGGTCCCCAACCTCGGCATCCTCGGCGCGTCGGTCATGGGCACCAGCGGCGCGCGGAATCCAACGCTGACCGTCCAGGCGCTGGCATGGCGGACCGCCGAACACGTGGTCAACAACTGGAGCACGATCGTCGGGTAGCGCGCCCTGGCAGGCGAACCGGTCATGTCAACGCCAACTCTCCACACTCGCGGATCCGAAAGGCCACCGACAATGAAATACCTGCTTTCCGTCACGGTCGCACTTGCGGTCGCCAGTCCACTCGCGGCCCAGCAGCGCCGCGCTCCGGACCCGCGCTCGATGGGTGGCGGCGACTGCCGGGACAACGTCTACAACTGCGCCGACACACCGAACCCGCTGCCGCCGCCCGACACCGTCTGGATCGAGGAGATGACCTGGATGGATGTACGCGACGCGCTCACGGCGGGCAAGACGACCGCGATCGTGCCGACCGGCGGCATCGAACCGAACGGACCCTGGCTCGCGCTCGGCAAGCACAACTACGTGCTGCGCGCCACGTGCGACGCGATCGCCCGCCGGCTGGGCGACGCCGTCTGCACGCCGATCATCAAGCTGGTGCCCGAGGGTGCGATCGAGCCGCCGAGCGGCCACATGCGCAGCCCCGGCACGCTCAGTCTCCGTGCGGAGACATTCGAAGCGGTGTTGACGGACGTGGCGCACAGCCTGAAGATGCACGGCTTCCGCCACATCATCTTCATCGGTGACAGCGGGGGCAACCAGCGGGCGCAGCGCGCGGTGGCGGAGACACTGAACACCCGCTGGGGCGGCGACCCGGTGGTGGCGCACGTGCAGGAGTACTACGACTATGCCAGCGCCGCGCGCTACATGGCGACTCGCGGCGTGGACGCGGGCGAATCTGACGGCCTTCACGACGACCCGATCGTGACGCTGATCATGTTCTTCGCCGATCCCCGTTCGGTGCGATACGACGCACGGGTGGCGGCCGGGCTCGCGACCATCAACGGCGTGTCGTTCGCCGATCGGGTGCAGACGCTCGAGTGGGCGCGGGAACTCGTCGAGTTCAGGGCGCGCCAGACCGCCGGCGCGATCCGCTCGACGATGGCCAACCGCGGCACGCTGCCCCCACCGCCGCCGCGGGCCTCCGCCGCCGGCGGCGGGGCGCGGCCGCCGCGACCGGCGCCCGACCCGCGGACCATGGGCGGCGGCGACTGTCGCGCGAACGCCTACAACTGCTCGGACACACCGAACCCGCTGCCGCCCGCCGATACGGTCTGGCTGGAGGAAATGACGTGGATGGAGGTCCGCGACGCGCTGGCCGCCGGCACGACGACCGCCATCGTCCCGACCGGCGGCATCGAACCGAACGGCCCCTGGCTGGTGACCGGCAAGCACAACTACGTGCTGCGCGCCAACTGCGACGCGATTGCCCGCAAACTGGGGAACGCGGTCTGCGCGCCCGTCATCGAGCTGGTGCCCGAGGGACAGATCGAGCCAGCCTCCGGCCATATGCGCAGTCCGGGTACCCTGAGTCTGCGTCAGGAGACGTTCGAGGCGATGCTGACCGACGTCGCGCACAGTCTCAAGATGCACGGCTTCACCGACATCGTCTTCATCGGCGACAGCGGCGGCAACCAGCGGGGTCAGGACACCGTGGCGGCGGCGCTGTCGACCCGCTGGGCGGGCGAGGCCGCCGTGCTGCACGTGCCCGAGTACTACCGGGCAGTCGACGCGCCGGACGTCCTGCGCGATTTGGGTGTCACGCACGCGGACATGCCGGCCGACGGTCTGCACGACAACCCCGCCATCACGCTCAACATGATGCTCGACGATCCACGATCGGTACGGTGGGCCGAACGAGTGGCCACGCGCCAGGCGTCCATCGACGGGGTCGCGATCGCCGATCTGGGCCGGTCGCTCGAACTCGCCCAGGCGGTCGCCGGCGCCCGCGCCACACGAACCGCCGACATCATCCGGTCCCGCATTGCCGGGCGCGCACGATAGTCCGCCGCGCGCACGGCCGGCGGCGCCTCGCGCGGCGCGCCGCGGGGCGTCGAGGCGCGGAACAACCCATGACATTTCCGGCCGCGGACGGTACATGAGGGCGCACGCGGCCGCGTGGAGAGCACCGAGATGAGGCGCATACGATTCGGACCCGGCGTGCTGGTCGCGGCGGCGTTCATTGGACCCGGCACCATTGTCACCGCCAGCCGCGCCGGCGCCGGGTACGGCGTCACGCTGCTGTGGGCGGTCCTGTTCTCGGTGACCGCCACCGCTATCCTGCAGGACATGGCGGCGCGGGTGGGCCTCGCCGGCCGGCGCGGGCTCGCCGAAGCGATCCGCGACAGCCTCGAAAACCCCCGGATCCGGGTGGGGGCGCTCGGACTCATTGCGGTGACGATCGTGGCGGGCAACGCCGCGTTCCAGACCGGCAACCTGATCGGGGCGTCGCTCGGACTGAACCTGCTGTCCGGACTGCCGCAGGAGGCGCTGGCGCTGATCGTCGGCGGGCTCGCCGCCGCGCTGTTGCTGACCGGCACCTACCAGACGATCCAGACTGCGCTGGTCGGGCTGGTCGGTCTGATGAGTGTCGTGTTCTGCACGGTTGCGGTACTCACCGCCCCGGACATCGGCGACCTGATCACCGGGTTCCTGATTCCCAGGGTGCCACCGGGGTCGCTGCTGACCGTCTTGGCGCTCATCGGCACGACCTTCATTTCCTACAATCTGTTCCTGCACGCGAGCACCGTGCTTGAACGCTGGCCCGACGCCGGCCGCAACGACGAGAACGTCCGCGAGAGCCGCCGGGACACGGTGTTCTCGGTGGCCTTCGGCGGCCTCATCACGGCGGCAGTGGTCGTCGCCGCCGCACCGCTCTTCGGACAGGGAGCGGACGCGGCGGACGCCGCCGCGGTCGCCGCGCAGTTGGAACCGCTGCTCGGTCGCGCCGCGCCGATCTTCTTCGGACTCGGGCTCTTCGCGGCGGGCCTGACCTCGGCGATCACCGCTCCACTCGCCGCGGCGTACGCCGCCGGCGGCGCGCTCGGGTGGCCTCCGGACCTGCGGAGCGGCCGATTCCGCCTGCTCTGGGGATTCGTGCTCGCAACCGGTGTGTTGTGCGCCGTGACGCTGGGCAGCGCGCCCTACCAGGTCATCCTGCTGGCGCAGGCGGGGAACGGCATCGCGTTGCCGCTGACGCTGATCCTGCTGCTCATCGTCGCCAACAGGACCAGGATCATGGGAACGTACCGCAACTCGCGTCTTGCGAATGTGCTGGGCGCAATCGTCGTGCTGGTGATCTCGGGGTTGGCGCTGCTGCAACTGGCCCGGGTGCTGGGGCTGGGTGGATAGACACCGGACTATTCGCAGACGATGCCGTCGCCGTCACCATCGCGCATGTACCGGTATGCGGGGTGACCACGGCGCACCGGGGCGATGCCGTGCCGCCGGGCTTCGGCGCACGAAATCCGGCCGTTGGCATTGTCGTCCCAGCGCACTGCCTGCGCCGGCGTCGCGGACGGCGCCTGCCCTTCGGACGCCGGCGCCGCCCACAAGCCGCGGGCGGCGTTCCGCGCCTCGCGCTCGAGCGCCCGAAAGCGATCGAGGTGCTTGAAGGGAAAGCGGGTGTAGGCGTGGCCGTAGCCTCGTCTGACGATCTCGGCGTTGGCGAGAGTGCCGTCCGGCAGATAGATGTAGGCAAGCGTGCGCCCGTATCGATCGGTGCGTTCCCGGTCGTACTCCAGTCGAACCGTCCGACCTTCCAGCATCCGCTTCGTGAACGCGCTCGCTTCCCTGCCGAAGAACTCGACCGGTCGCCGGGGATCGACGGTTTCCGGTGTGTCGACGCCGATCAAGCGTACGCGGCCGACGCCGACAACGATGATCGTGTCACCATCGATGACGCGTTCGACCACCTGCGCCTCAGTGACCGCAGGATCGACCAGAGACAGCGCCGCAGAAGCCAGGACACAGGCGGAAATACGCAGGAGGTGCATGGCCGGCCACCCTCCGCCAGCGGTCCAATGGCGCAGAAATCGCCAGATCGCCGCTGACTGGTAGTGGCGATTATTGCGTACATGTGGCGCGTGCACCTGACCGGCTTCCCGTGACGCGCCGTTCGTTCCGCGTCGGCGGGCAGGATGCGCTGCCATTCGCCGGTGTACTAACTGAGGTGATCGATCTGGGGAACCGTCACGCCGAGGTCGTCAGGCGCGAAACGGTGGCGGCGGGCGCCCGCACGCTGTATCATTGGCGGCCGAAGTCCAATGCGAGACGACAGTACGGGATCCGAGCGCTCGGCGGCCATCACTGTCGCAGCCCTGCGCCGCGCCGCGGCGCGCGGCGCGGCCGGCCTCCGTGAGCAACGGGGGCTGATCGAAGCGCTGCACCTGGCCGGGCTCTGGAGCGTGGCCGTCGCGCAGCCCATCTTCGACATCCTGGGCCGTAGCCCCGAGTTCTTCGTGGCCCACGAAACCCGGCCGGGCAATCTGCTCGGTCTGGTGCTGGTGCTCGGCGCCGCCGGTCCCGCGGCCTGTTTGCTCGCGACCCGCCTGTGCCATCGACTCGGCCCGCGCTGGCACGCGTTCTCCATCGCCACCGCAATCGGCGCACTCGTCGCGGCGGTCGCGCTCGCGACGGTCACGCAGATGACCGACTGGGGCCAGGGGCCATCGTTCACCGTCGCTTCGGTCTGCGGCGCGCTGGCGGCCGGTGGCTACGTCTGGTCCTCGACGGTCCGTCTGTTCACGACGTTTCTCTCGCCCGCGGCACTCGTCGTGCCGGCGGTGTTTCTGCTGCACCCGACGATCTCACCGTTCCTGGCGCCGGACGGCGGTCAGGGTCCATTCGACGGCGTCACCTTCGGCGCGACCCCGCCGGTCGTCGTCGTCGTGTTCGATCAGTTGCCGCTGGTGTCGCTGCTCGATCGAGACGGCCGGATCGATCGCACGGTGTACCCCAACTTCGCCGCGCTGGCCAGTGACGCCACCTGGTTCCGCAACGCGAGCGCGGTGAGTGGACTGACCGACACGGCCCTGCCGGCGATCCTCACCGGGAACTACCCGGCGCCCGAGCTGTTGCCGACCGCGCGCGATCATCCGCATAATCTGTTCACCCTGTTCGGGTCGCGATACCACCTCAATGTGCTGGAACCGCTCACCGATCTCTGCCCCGAGACGCTCTGCGAGACCGATCGCCTGGCGGCGGGCGCCTGGCTCGTCTCGGTGCTGAGCGACCTGTCCGTCGTCTACCTCCGCACGGTGCTGCCGGCCGACCTCGCCGAGTCGCTGCCCTCCGTGACTCAGAACTGGCGCGATTTCGCGGCGCACGACACCTTCATCGATCGGTGGAACCTGCGCCGCTCGCGAGATCGGCGCACCACCGCCGTCGACTTCATCGCCTCGATCAGCGCGGACGCCACCGGCGCCAGACCCGTGTTGCACTTCATGCACGTGCTGCTGCCGCACGAGCCGTGGATTTATCTGCCGACAGGACAGCGGTTCAGCCTGCATCAGAACATCACGGGTGGGCTGAACGGAACCTGGTTCGACGACGAACGGGCCGTCGCGCTCAACTACCAGCGACACCTGCTGCAGGTACAGTACGTCGATTCCCTGCTCGGCAGACTGCTGGAACGGCTGCGCGCACTGGACATCTACGATGACGCGGTGATCGTCGTCACCTCGGATCACGGCGCCAGCCTGCGCGCCAGCCTCCCGTTTCGCGCGCCGACCGAGGCGACGTTCACGGACCTGGCCTCGGTGCCCCTGCTCATCAAGCGCCCCGGCCAGCAGGTAGGCAACGTCGTTACCACGAACGTCGAAACGATCGACATCCTCCCGACCCTGGCGGCCGAAGTGGATGTCGGGCTTCCATGGCGAGTTGACGGATCGAACGCGTTCACCGAGTACGACAGGTCACGGCTCACGAAGACGATGTTCACCAATGGCGCGACCAAACGGCTGGAGGGACCGGGCGATCTCGGTGACACGCTAGCGGCGAGCGTCGCCCGCAAGTTCGACATCTTCCCGACCGGCAATCCGACTGATCAGCCCCGCCTGGGGATCTACGATGAACTGGTGGGAACCGCGCTGACCGACCTGCGGACGGACCGGCCCGCGGACTTCACCGTGGTCGTCAATTCCGAGGCCCTGCTGGGCGCAGTCGAACACGATTCCGACTTCGTGCCCGCGCACATCACCGGGGGAGTCGTCGGGCGCCAGGATGGCGCGCTCGTCCCACCGCTCGCGGTCGCGATCGATGGCAACGTGGCGGCGGTCACGCGCGCCTATCCCTTTCGTGCCTTCGGACACCGCGTGCCGTGGGAGGTCGTCGTCGATCCACGCCAGTTCGCGGAGGGCGCCAATCTGGTAGAGGTCTTCGCGGTCCGGGAGGACCCCGACGGATCCCTCGTGCTCGCTCAGGTTGGTGCGACGGACACCGCCCCCGCTACGGGCAATCTGGCGGCGGTCGAGGCCGAAGTGCTCCTGGGCGTCACCTCGTCCGGCTTCTTCTCGACAGAGTGGACCCGGGCCGGCGCCTTTCGCTGGACGACCGGAGCGGCGCGTGTGTCAGCGCCGATGGACCCTGAATCCCCGCCAACATCGCTGTCCCTCGACGTGCTCATCACGGGCGGCGTGAAACAGCTTCAGATCGCGGTCAACGGGTGCACGCTGTTCGACGCGACTGTCTGGGACGGCTGGGCCGAGACGTTCGCCCTCGACGTGTGCCCGCTGGACTCGTCAATCATGGAGATCGAGCTGCTGAGCGACGTACACGTCCCGGCGACGAACGACAGCCGCTCGCTCGGCATCGGTGTCGGGTCGCTCACGCTGCACGGCGGCGCATGGGGCACCCGGTAGCCGCCGGCCGCAGGCGCAGGCTTCCGGTGCTACGACAGCGACGCAGTTTTGTTATACTCCAGACATGCATTCGAGAGTATCCACCCACGTAGCGCGGATGTCCCGCGTGGTTCCGTTCGTCCTGATCACGATTTTCGCGATCGAAGTCCCGGTCGACGCCTACCTTGATCCAGGCAGCGGCAGCATGCTGCTCCAGATCCTGCTCGGTGGCTTCGCCGCCGTGGGCGTTGCCGGCAGGCTCTACTGGCATCGGCTGGCAGCCCTCTTGCCGCGGAAGCAGCTCGGAACCGACAAACGCTGAACCCGTGGCAACAGGTGTTCTGGAACCGCGCGGAGCAGCAGGCGACGCATCGCGTCTGGTCCGTCAGGCGTAACGAGGGACCATGTCGTCGCCGAGTGCTCCACCACGATTCGAGCCCGGATCGTTCCGTGATCCCGATACGAGAGTCTTCCACCACGAGGGAGCGGTGTTTCGCTGCCTCACCGCACGAGCGCTCGCCGATTGGACACGTCTGTCCGCCACCAGTTTCTATGCCGAGTCTTCCGATCAGGGCCGGTTGATTGCGACCCGCCAGGTCGCCGACCTGTCGGACCTGCCGGTTCTGGAGCCACGGTGGGCCGCCGTACTCGAACATCAGCGGCTGCCGATGGTGTCGTATCCCTACGAATGGTCGTTCGGCATGCTCAAGGACGCGGCCCTGCTGCAGATCGACCTCACGCTGGATGCGATCGACGACGCGATGACGCTCAAGGATGCGACCCCCTTCAACGTCCAGTGGATCGGCTCACGCCCGACGTTCATCGACATCGGCTCCTTCACGGCATACGAACCTGGAGACCCCTGGGCCGGCTACCGCCAGTTCTGCGAAATGTTCCTCTATCCGCTCCTGCTTCAGGCCTATCGGAACGTCCCGTTCCATCCCTGGCTGCGTGGGCGGCTCGATGGCATGACCGCCGACGAGTGCCGGTCGTGCCTGTCCGCCCGCGACTATCTCCGGCCCGGCGTGCTGACCCACGTATACCTGCAGGGGAAGGTGCAAGCCCGCTACGAAGCCGCGGACAGGAACGTCAAGGGAGAGCTGCGCGCCGCCGGTTTCGGCGCCGCGCTCATCAAGAACAACCTTGCCCGGCTGCGCCGGACGGTCGAGCGGTTGCACTGGAACCCGGCGCGCTCGACCTGGTCGAACTATCAGCGGGAACACAGCTACGAGGACGCCGACCTGGCACGCAAATCCACGATCGTGCGACAGGTGCTGGCGGCCAAGCGCTGGTCGCTGGTGTGGGACATCGGTTGCAACACCGGTGTCTACTCCAGGATGGCGGCCGAACACGCCGAGTACGTCCTGGCGCTGGACGCCGACCACGTCGTCATCGACCGCCTGTATCACGCGCTCAAGGCTGAGCGCCACGCAACCATCCTGCCACTCGTGGCGGACGTCGCCGACCCCTCGCCCGGCCTGGGCTGGCGGGGACGGGAACGCCGGCCGCTGGCCGATCGCGGCACCCCTGATCTCATCCTGTGCCTCGCACTGATGCATCACCTCGTGATCGGCCGGAACGTACCGCTCGCCGACTTCATCTCATGGCTGGCAGAATTCGGCGCCGAGGTAATTCTCGAGGTGGTCGATCGGGGAGACCCGATGGTCGAACGGCTCCTGCGCAATCGACGTGATCAGGCCATCGAGTACTCGGACGAGGCCGCGGGGGCGCTCCTGACCCGCCACTTCGACGTCGTCACGCGCGACACGATGGCGTCCGGCACCCGCACGCTGTATCACTGCCGGCCGAAGACCGACGGGCCGGCGCCCCATCCGCACGCCTGACGCGACGCGCACGGTGGGGGCCTGACCGGAACGGATGCCCACTCGGGCGCGACGTCGGCGATCCGCCACGAAGGTTCATTTGGCGGGAGGACGGCTTCGCGCGGACAATAGCGGTATGCCACGACGATACTGGTTGATGAAGTGCGAGCCGGCCGCCTACTCGATCGACGACCTGGCCCAGGACGGTGAGACGTGCTGGGAAGGGGTACGCAACTACCAGGCCCGCAACTTCATGCGTGACGATATGAGCGTCGGCGACGGCGTCCTGTTCTATGCGTCCAACGCCGACCCGACGGGCGTCACCGGACTCGCGACGATCTCGAAGACGGCGTATCCCGATCACTTCGCCTGGAAGCAGGGGCACAAGTATTTCGACGCGCGCAGCACCAGGGCAGCGCCGGTCTGGGTCATGGTCGATCTCGCGTTCGCCGAGCGTTTCCCCAAGACGGTGCCGCTGGCAACCTTGAAGGCCACCAAGGGGCTCGAGGCGATGATGGTGGTCCAGAAAGGCAGCCGGCTGTCGGTGCAGCCGGTGACCAGGAAGGAATACGGCATCGTCGTCCGTCTCGGCCGGCAGACGCAGACCGCCGCGGACTGACCTCACCGATCGGAATCGCCGATCGCCTTGATCACTTCGCGGGTCAGCCCCCAGCGATCGAACCCCTGGCGGCCGTAGTCCAGACCGCGGCGCACGATGACGAGATCGTGCGACGGCACCACGACGGTGTACTGTCCGCGGTTGCCCGAGGTCGAATAGGCATCCTTCGGCACGTCATTCCGGTTTTCCGGCACCAGCCACCACTGGCCGCCATACTGCCCGCCGCGCCCCACCGTGGCTGGCGCCGGGGTCCGCACGAAGTCGATCCACGCATCAGAGATCACGCGCTCGCCGTTCCAGACGCCGTTCTGCAGATAGAGCAGCCCAAACCGCGCCAGGTCACGCGCGTTGGTGTACACCTGACTACTGAGAATGAAGTCGCCGAAGCGATCCGTGCTGACCAGCGTGTTCCGCATGCCGATCTTGTCCAGCAAGCGGCGGCGCGGAAACTCGCGATAGGTCTGCTCGTCACCCAGCACCTGTTTCATCTTGTAGACCGCGAGCAGCGTGTCGTAGTTCTCGTAGTCCCAGTGGGTGCCCGGCTTCCGGATCAGCGCCTGCCGCAGCGCACCCCGCACCGAACTGGCGCCGGCCCAGTACGACATGCCGGACCCGGTCGCATACTCGAGCCCACCGTTGTCGACGGTATCGAGCCCACTCGACATGTTGAGCAGATGCCGCAGCGTGATGGCGCTGCGCGGGTCGGATTCCGACGCGCGCGCGCGTGGCAGCCACTCGAATCCGAGCGGCTCGTCCAGATGCATCTTCCCGTCATCGACGAGCATGCCGATCAGGGTGACGGCAATGCTCTTGGCCGTCGACCAGGTGCGGGTCCGGGTGGTCATGTCCATCCCGGGCGCATACCGTTCGTGGATAATCCGTCCGTTGTGCACCACCACCAGGCTCAGCGTGACCTGTTGCGGCGACTCGCGGTCGAAGGCCCAATCGGATGCCGCCTGCAACGCCGCCGCGTCGATCCCGGCCGGCAGCGAGGTATCCGCGATCAGGTCGCCGTCGGGCCAGGCGATCGTCGCCGGGTCGCCCTGCGGATACGCCAGCGTGAGTTGGGGCAAGCGATCGATGTCCTCGAACGTCTGATCGGGCGCCAGAATCACACAGCCGATCCCTTCACGGAACGCCGCCCGCATGACGGGGACGCCGTCGGGGGCTCCGATAGCCACCGCGTTCAGGGTCTCGTTGATCACGTAGTCGCCGCCGCTCGGCGTACCAATCGGATTGGGCAGGAACGCCAGTTCCTGGGCGAAGACGTTCTCGATCGACCGCCGGCCGGTGAACAGGCCGTTACACATGAAGATCGCCTGCTGGCCGCGGCGGATCATGTCCCGCTGAGGCCGCCAGTAGTCGTAGGTCTCTTCCTGCTGCGCGGCGGCAGGCGCCGGCGCAAGCAGGACGAGCGCAATGAGTGCAGCCGACGAGCGCGGCATCGTCATGGATATCTCCCCTTCGCGGTGTAACGACGGACGGCCGATTATACCGCCGGCCGGTGTCGGGCCGGGCCACCGAACTCACAGCATCATCAGACCCGGCTGCTCGAGGCAGTCCTTGATCGCCGCCAGGAGTTCGGCGCCGACAGCCCCGTCGATGACGCGATGATCGGCGGACAGCGTGCAGGCCATCACTCGCGCCACCCGTACCTCCTGGCCGACCGCCACAGGCCGGGACTGCGCGGCGCCCACCCCCAGAATGCAGCTCTGCGGTGGGTTGACGATGGCGTAGAGACTCTCGACGCCGTACATCCCGAGATTCGAGATGGTGAACGTGCCGCCGGTGTAGTCGGCGGGCTGCAGGGTTCCCTCGCGCGCCCTGGCGATCAGCGTGCGGGTCTCGGCGGCAATGTCGCCCAGCGCCTTGGCGCCGGCGTTGCGAATGATCGGGGTGATGAGACCGGCCGGTGTGTTGACGGCAATCGCGATGTCGATGTTGTCGTAGATTCGCACGGCGCCGTCCGCCCACGCGGCATTGGCCAATGGGACCCGGGCGAGCGCGTACGCCGCCGTGCGAACGACGACATCGGTCAGGGTCGGCGCCGTCGCGTCCTGCCGCCTGGCCGCGGCCAGCAGGTCGAGGGCGGCATCGACGGTACAGTCGACTCGCAGATAGAAGTGGGGCACGGTCTGCTTCGCCTGCTGCATCCTGGCCGCGGTCACCCGGCGCATGGCGGTCAGCTCCCGGTCGTTGAACGACCCCTCGTCAAGCGCCGCGATCCCGGACGCCGGCGCCGGCGCCGGCGGCGATCCGTCCTCCGCCGGCGGCCCGCCGCGGCGCAGGAGCAGCGCGCGATCGATGTCTCCCTTCCCGATGCGACCGCCCCGGCCGGTGCCTCGTATCGTGGACAGCTCTATCCCGGCGGCGGCCGCCATTTTTCGGGCCATCGGCGTCGCGACCACTGCCGGCGCCGTTGCAGCCGGCTCGTGGACCGCCGGAGCTACGGTCTGGTCAGCGGCCAGTGTCGCCGTCGCTGGCGCCGCCATCGCATCGGACACTGTTGGAGGCGCCGCACGCGCTCCGCCGTCAGGCCCGGCCGCGCGCGACGCAGCCTCGCCGCCTGGATGGGAGGCAATGACCGCCAGTAACGTCCCCGTTTCCAGGCCGTTGGTCCCGGCCGGCACCCGCAGGGTCTGCACGACCCCCGACGCCGGAGCCTCGAGTTCGACGGTCGTCTTGTCGGTCTCGACTTCGGCGATTGGCTCGCCAGCCTCGACCCGGTCTCCCTCCTGCTTCAGCCACAGGCTGAGCTTGACCGACGTGACGGCATCGGCAAGCTGCGGCAGACGGAACTCGGTGGTGTCGCTCATGAGACTCGCGGTGACGTGCCCGCATCGACGCAGAGTCGGGCGGCCGCGGTGACGATCGCGTCGGCATCCAGCCGATACGCCTGATACAGGTCGGTGATGTCACCCGACTGGCCGAACCGGGTGACCCCCAGGGGCACGATCCGGTGGCGCCCCACCGAACCCAGCCAGGACAGCGTCGCCGGGTGCCCGTCAAGCACCGTGACCAACCCGGCGTTGGGCGCCAGCGGGGCCAGGAGCTGCCGCACAGGAGCCATCTCGGGCGCTCCGTTGGTCACCGCCTGCGTCCAGTCCAGCTGCAGCCGCCCCGGAGAGGTGGCCACGAGCAGTCCGGCGCCCGGGATATCCTCGGCGATCTGGCGATGAGCGTCGACCGCCTCGGCGATCACCGGTCCGCAGGCGATGATCGCCAGCTCGGCCCCGGGCGCCGGCGGTTCGAGCCAGTATCCGCCAGTGACCACCTGCGCCCGGGTATCCGCCGACAGCTCGCGCGCCGGTTGATCCAGCGGCCGCGTGGACAGGCGCAGATACACCGCGCCGCCGTCCTCGGCCTGGATATGCTCCAGGCTCCAGCGCAGAATCGCCGCCAGTTCGTCGACATACGCCGGCTCGAACGCGGTCAGTCCCGGTTGCCCCACCCCGATCAACGGTGTCAGCACCGACTGGTGCGCACCGCCTTCCGGCGCCAGACTCACCCCCGAGGGTGTCGCCACCAGGATGAACCGCGCATCCTGGTAACAGGCGTAGTTCAGCGCGTCGAGCCCTCGACTGATGAACGGATCGTAGAGCGTGCCCACCGGCAGCAGCCGCACCCCGAACAACGGCCCGGTCAACCCGAGCGCCGCCAGCAGGACGAACAGATTGTTCTCGGCGATGCCCAACTCGAGATGCTGCCCCTGAGGTCCCATCGACCAGTCCTGCGCCGAGAGGGGCTCTCCCTCGTGAAACACGTCGACCTGGGTCGACTGTGCGAACACGCCGCGGCGGTTGACCCACCCCCCGAGATTAGTCGACACCGTGACGTCGGGCGAGGTGGTGACGATGCGGTCCGCAAGCTGTCCATGCCGCCGCGCGATGTCCGCGAGCAGGCGGCCGAACCCGGCCTGGGTCGACAGCCGCGCTCCCGGAGGAACCTCCAGCGCCGGCGGCACCGCAATCCGGGCGGCTTGGTGCTGGCGATCGGCAGATTGCACGAACGGCACGGTCCGCAGGAACGCACGCAGCTTGTCGGGGGGCAGATCGAGCCCGGCGAACGGGTCCCACTCGTCTCCCTCGGCGATGCCCATTTCGTCCCGAAACGCCGCAATCTGCGCCGGCGTCGTCAACCCCGAGTGATTGTCCTTGTGCCCCTCGAACGGGAGGCCGTGGCCCTTGATCGTGTAGGCGATGAAGCAGGTTGGCGTCTCGTCGCCCGACGCGTCATGGAACGCTTCCCGCACGGCGTCCAGGTCGTGGCCCGCGAGGTTGGTCATGAGCCGGTGCAGCGCGGGGTCGTCGTGCTCGTCGAGGAGCTGGCGGATGCCGGAGGTGTCGCCGAGGTCGCGCACAAGTCGGGTCCGCCAGGCGGCGCCGCCCTGATATGCCAGCGCCGAGTACGACGAGTTCGGGCAGTCGTCGATCCAGGCGCGTAACGCGTCACCGCCCCGGCGGGCGAATGCGGTGTCGAGCAGCTTGCCGTACTTCAGCGTGACGACCCGCCACTCCATCGTCGTGAAGATCGTGTCGAGGCGGTGAAAGAAGCGGTCCGCCACGTTGGCGTCGAGACTCTGGCGGTTGTAGTCGATGATCCACCAGACGTTCGTCACCTGGTGCTTCCACGCCTCGAGCAACGCCTCGAACACGTTGCCTTCGTCGAACTCCGCGTCGCCCGCGACCGCCACCATCCGCCCCGGCGGCGCGGCAGCGGGCACCAGCCGACGCTTGCGGAGATACACCTGCGCAAGCGCCAGGAAACTGGTCATCGCCACCCCGAGGCCCACCGACCCGGTCGAGATGTCGACGTCGTCTCGATCCTTGGTGCGCGACGGATAGGCCTGCGCGCCGCCGAACGCGCGAAACCGCGCGATCTGGTCACGCGACTGTTTGCCCAGCAGATACTGGATCGCGTGATAGACCGGACTGCCGTGCGGCTTGACCGCGACCCGGTCGATCGGCCGCAGCACGTCGAAGTACAGCGCCGTCATCAGGGTGACCATCGACGCGCAGGAGGCCTGATGCCCGCCCACCTTCAACCCGTCCCGGCTGGGCCGCACGTGGTTGGCGTGGTGAATCATCCAGGTGCTCAGCCACAGCACCTTGCGCTCGATCGCCGCTAGGCAGTCGGCGTCGGCTGCCAGCGCGGGGCGTGTCGTCAGAGCGCTGTCGGCGGGGGACGCCGACCGGCCCGCGGTGCCCTGGCAGGTCATCTGCGGCCCGCTACTGGGTCGAAATAGCCGCCCGGCCGCGGCGCAGGACGTATTTCTGAATCTTGCCGGTCGCGGTCTTCGGCAATTCGGTCACGAACTCGACCTTGCGGGGTGTCTTGAAATGCGCCATTCGTTCACGCGCGTATCCGATCAGCTCGGCCTCGGTCAGAGTCGCTCCCGGCGCGCACACTACGAAGGCGTGCGGAGTCTCGCCCCAGCGCTCGTCCGGTATGCCGACGACCGCTACCTCCTGAATCGCCGGGTGCCGCATCAGCACCCCTTCCACTTCGACCGACGAGATGTTCTCTCCGCCGCTGATGATCACGTCCTTGAAGCGATCTCTGATCTCGACATACCCGTCCGGGTGCACGACGGCGGCGTCACCGCTGTGGAACCAGCCGCCCCGCATCGCCTGCGCGGTCGCGTCGGGGTCGTTGTAGTACCCCGCCATCACCACGTTGCCGCGCACGATGATTTCGCCCAGGGTCTGCGCGTCCCAGGGAACCGGATCGTCGTGCTCGTCGACGACACGCAACTCGCCCGACGTGACCAGCTCGACCCCCTGCCGCGCCTTGACGACCGAGCGATCTTCCAGTGACAGCGCGGCATGCTCCGGGCGGGGCTCGCAGACCGTGATGAACGGCGCCGTTTCGGTCAGGCCGTAGACGTGCAGCAGATCCCAGCCGAAGTCCCCCTCGACCCGCTGAATCGTCGCGGCGGCCGGCGGGGCGCCGGCGGTCAGCACCCGCACACCGGCGGGCACGTCTCCGCGCTGCTCGGCCGGACAACTGGCCAACCCGATGAGCACCGTGGGGGCGGCGCACAACATGGTCACCCGTTCCTCGCGGATCAGGTCGAACGCCTGCACCGGGTCCACCTTGCGCAGGCAGATATGGACGCCCCCGACCGCGGTCACGGTCCAGGGAAACGTCCACCCGTTCGCGTGGAACATCGGCAGGGTCCACAGATACCGATCTTCACACGTCATCGGCGCGTGCAGCAGCGTGCCGACCGTGTTCATGTAGGCGTTGCGGTGGGTGATCATCACGCCCTTGGGACGTGATGTCGTGCCGCTGGTGTAGTTGATCGCCAGCAGGTCCCGTTCGTCGATCTCCGAACGGTGCACCTCGCCGGTCTCAGCCTCGATCAACTGTTCGTAGTCGAGCCAGCCGTCGTGCGCACCCTCCAGCGCCACGCACTGCTCGATCTCGGGACAGGCGGCGCGGATCGACTCGACCGTCTCGATGAAGTCGGCGTGTGCGCAGACGATACTGGCCCCGCAGTGACGGAGGATGTATTCGATCTCCTGCGCCTGGAGCCTGAAATTGACCGGCACGAGCACGGCGCCGATTTGCGGGACGGCGTAGAACGATTCGAGCTGCGAGTGGGTGTTCGGTGAGATGTAGGCGACCCGGTCACCCTTCCCGATCCCCAGCCGCTGCAGCGCGGCCGACCAACGGTCGCACCTGTTGCAGAACTGCCGGTAGGTCAGGCGCGTGTCGCCATCGATGACGCACTCGCGATCGGGATAGAGCGCCCGTGCGCGCCGCTGGAACTCAAGGGGGGTAAGTGGTGTCTCCACGGTCAGTTGTCACTCGTGCGGCCGGCCCGCCGGTTGGCGACGATGGGGTGTTTCCACGGTCAGTCGTTGCTAGTGCGGCGCGCCCGCCGGGTGGCGACGATCTGGTCGTAGTCCTCGTCGGTCAGATACGTCATGTTCACGTGTGCGTGATACATCTCGTCGAAACTGCGCTGCCCCCAGCCGACCCATTGGGTGGGGTCCGGATTGGCCCGATTCGCGGCGGTATTGTCGTGCCAGGCCGTCAGATGAATCACGGTCCCCTTCGGGAGCACCGGAGCCGAGTCTTCGCTGTACACGTAGTTCACGTGCCAGTTGAAGTCGAAGTTCGCGACGTGATTCAGCATCTCGACGCGCCCGTCGGGATAGATCGCCTCCATCGACATCGCCTTGCCGCGCACATGCATGTGCGGCTGGTAGTTCTCGATGCGCGCCGGCAACGCGAGCGGGATGTAGGAATGATGCGTCGTCACCTTGCCCGGGGGAATATCCAGCGTCGCCATCGCATGCTGCACCCCGAGCGCCTGTCCGAACACGCGGTACTTCGGGACGACGCCCTCGGGATGGAACCAGAACCCCAGCTCGCTGGAATCGGTGATCTCTTCACCCACCGAGTGGTAATGGTTGTCGAACTGGATCCGCGACCCGACCTTGAGCAACTTGCCCGTGTTCTCGCGGAAGATGTCGCCAACCTTGCCCACAGCGAACTCGGTCAGGTAGCTGCCCCGCCCCGGCGCCTCGACCGCCGCCTCGTGATCGCCGGGCTGCTCGTCCTGCTGCAGATAGATGACCGAGTGATGCGTGATGCGGCGGCCTGCCAGAGACGGCCGCACTTCCATGCCGGCAATCCACCGGTCTTCGTCGATGCCGGTCTCGACGATTGGCTGCCACCACTGATCCTGCCCCTGGGCGGCCTGCGTCCAGGGCGCGGAACTGACCACGAGGTCCGGCTCGCGGCCGTATTCGCCAACCAGACGCCAGGCGTTGTCGCTGGGCCAATCGACCGCCGGCGGCAGATCAGCGGCATTGCCCCGGGGCGCGCCCGCATCGACCCAGCGCACCACCGTCTCGATTTCAGCGTCCGACAACGAGATGTCGTTCTGGAACTCCTGGATGCCGACCGTCTTGTCGAGATGCCACGGCGGCATCACGCGGTCCACGACCTTCGTGCGGATGGCGCGGGCCCAGGGGCGGACATCCTCGTAGGTCATCAACGACATCGGACCCATCTGCCCCGGCCGGTGACATCCCTGGCAGCTCCGCTGCAGGATCGGCGCCACGTCACGGGAGAACGTCACCTCTCCGGTCTGTGCGGAGACCGGCCCGGCCGCGGCGACCATCAGCGCCACGGTCAGCAACCCGTACCGGCGTCCTGCACCGCGGCCAGTCATCTCTGTCATCGCCTGCTCCTCATCGTCACGCGTCCGACTACTGTACCCGAACTGCGACATAGCCGTTGGTCCAGCAGCAGAAGAACCCGCCGGCCATGATCGCACTCTGGCCGCCGGAGTCGTCCCACGCGAGCACCCGCAGTACGTATTCGCCCGGCTCGTCGAACGTGACCGTCGTGTCGGACCGGCTCGACGGATCGACCCGCGGCGTGGCATCGCTGAACGTCACCGCGCCGGGTCCGCGATACTTGCTCCACACCAGTCCGAAGCGCGGCGGCCGGCCGGCGCCTCTCGCCTTCCGCACCCCGTCGTCCGACGCCCACACGCTCAAGGTCGCCGGCGACCCCGCCGACGCGGTCAGCCGGCTCCGAATCCCCAGTTGGCCTTGTCCGGCGGGGCCCTCCGGACCGCCGAACCTGACGACCGGCGGGGTGTTTCCGCTGGTCGCCTCCTCGAGCGCCGTGATCTCCCACTCCGGTCGGAGGTGACCCGGAATGGCGATCGTCTCGCGGTGCGCGGTCAGCGTCCAGGTCAACTGCCGATCCCCGAAATCGGCCGGTACGGAGACCGCGAACACCCCGGTCTGACGCCGGGGCAGGAAGTGCGTCGGCTGTCCGCGGTCTTCCGGTCCCGGGGAGAACCGGTTGTCCGGACCCACGGGAATGTCGAGTGTTTCCTCGTAGTTCCGATTGAAGTAGCCGAACACGAGGCTGCGCGTGCCATCCGGATTGGTGTACCACCCCTCGAACGATGGGGACACGCTTTGACCGGCAGTGTGCGGGATCGGCGCGTCCGCCCGGCGGTCCTGCCCGTGGGCGGCATCCGGCGGCGCCGCGGCCAGCAACGCCGTCATGGCGGCAACGACTACCCGGACTCCCGGTTCACCGAACCTTGCACCGTGCACGATGTCTGTGATTCTGGACAACCGGTGGTAGCCTGTCAACGTTCGCACCGCTATCGTCGATGCCACGCTGGCGGCGGGTGGGTCGTGCAGCAGTCACGACAGGCGCCAGTTGCGCGACACCCGAACACCTGATCAACACTTGATGGTCCACATCGGCGCCCCCCGATCGGAGCGCGAGCCCAGCGAGACCATGGCACAGACCACCACCGGCGCCACCGCAGACCCCGAGACAGATCACAGCACCGTATCCGGGCGTCCGATCAATGCGCTGTACACCGACGGCGATCTTCGCGGGCTGCAGGCACCGCCGGCGCCGGGGACGTTCCCCTACACACGGGGCATTCATGCCAACGGCTACCGCGGCAAACTCTGGACCATGCGGCAGTTCTCCGGATTCGGGACGCCGGCGGACACCAACCGGCGCTACAAGGAGCTGCTGGCGGCCGGGGGCGCCGGTCTCAGCGTCGCCTTCGACCTGCCGACCCTGATGGGCCGCGACCCGGACCATGCCTTGTCGCGGGGCGAAGTCGGCAAGTGCGGCGTCAGCGTCGCCTCGCTTGCCGACATGGAGCGCCTGTTCGACGGGATCAAGCTGGAGGACGTCAGCACGTCGATGACGATCAACGCGCCCGCCGCGATGATCCTGGCGATGTATCTGGTTGTCGCGGAGCGGCAGGGCGCCGACTGGGCCACGCTGTCCGGCACGCTGCAGAACGACATCCTGAAGGAGTACATCGCGCAAAAGGAATACATCTACCCGCCGCACCCCTCGATGCGGCTGGTCACCGACACGTTCAGCTTCTGCGCGCGAGCGGTCCCGCGCTGGAACACCATCTCTGTCAGCGGGTATCACATTCGCGAGGCGGGTGCGACGGCGCTGCAGGAACTGGCGTTCACGCTGCGCGACGGTATCGAGTACGTGCAGCACGGCGTCGACGCCGGTCTTGACGTCGACAGTTTCGCCCCCCGGATCTCCTTCTTCTTCAACGCCCACAACGATTTCTTCGAAGAGATCGCCAAATACCGTGCGGCGCGCACTCTGTGGGCGACGGTCATGCGGGACCGGTTCGGCGCAAAGAATGAGCGATCGTGGAAGCTGCGGTTCCACGCCCAGACGGCCGGTGTGTCGCTGACTGCCCAGCAGCCGCACAACAACGTCATCCGCACCGCCCTGCAGGCGCTGGCGGCGGTGCTGGGCGGCGCCAATTCGCTGCATACCAACTCGCTCGACGAAGCGCTCTCGCTGCCCACCAGGGAGGCGGCCCTGCTCGCGCTGCGCACGCAGCAGGTGATCGCCCACGAAAGCGGGGTCCCCGCTCATGTCGATCCGTTGGGCGGGTCGTATCTCGTCGAGCGCCTGACCCGCGACATGGAGGCAGAGGCGCGGACCTGTTTCGACCGGATCGACGATCGCGGCGGCATGGTCGCCGCTATCGAGCAGGGGTACCCGCAGCGGGAGGTCGCCGACAGCGCCTACCGGTTTCAACGGGAAGTGGAAGCCGGCCAGCGGACGATCGTCGGTGTCAACCGGTTCACCGACGACACGGACACCCGCATCGAGACGCTCTATCTCGACGAGGGCGCCGCTGAGACGCAGTGCGCGCAGCTCGATCGGCTGCGGACGACACGCGATGCGACCGCCGTCGCGCGCGCGCTGGACGCCGTGCGCGACGCTGCGCTCGGATCGGACAACCTCATGCCGACGCTGCTCGATGCGGTCCGCGCCTATGCCACCGTCGGTGAAATGTGTGACGCCCTGCGTGACGTGTGGGGCGAATACGAGGAACCGTCTTTCATCTAGGAGTCCGTGGTAGAACCCTGCGTTGCACCGGACGCCTTTCCTGTAGCCCGAGATACGCCTCTATGACCGACGTGATCACTCCGACCCCGCCGCTGACCCGCCTCACGGACGAGGAGCAGCTATTCCAGGCGAGTGTACGGACGTTCGCCGAACGGGAAATCGCCCCGCAGGTGCGCGCGATGGAGGCGCAGACGGCCATCCCCCGCCAGCTCATCGATCAGCTCTTCGATCTCGGCCTGATGGCCATCGGGATTCCCGAGTCGCTGGGCGGCGCCGGCGCGCCATTCTTCACCTCGGTCATCGCGGTCGAGGAACTGTCGCGCGTCGATCCGTCAGTCGCCGTATTGGTCGACGTGCAGAACACTTTGGTCAACAACGCGATCATGCGCTGGGGATCGGCCGACGTTACGCGGCGATTCCTGCCGCGGCTGGTCCGTGGCACGGTAGGCGCCTATGCGCTCTCTGAAGCGGGGTCCGGCAGCGACGCATTCGCACTCACGACCCGCGCGGTGCAGGACGGCGACGACTATCTGCTGACCGGCCGCAAGCTCTGGATCACGAACGCCAGAGAAGCGGGGCTGTTCATCGTGTTCGCCACCATCGACCCCGGCGCAGGACACCGCGGTATCACCGCATTCCTGGTCGAATCGGACCGGCCGGGGTTCGAAGTCGGCAAGAAGGAAGACAAGCTCGGGATTCGGGCCAGCAGCACCTGCGAGCTGTCGTTCGACGACTGCCGCGTGCCGGCGGCCAACGTCCTGGGTGAAGCGGGGTGCGGCTACAAGGTGGCCATCGAGACCCTGAACGAAGGCCGCATCGGGATCGGCGCCCAGATGGTCGGGCTGGCGCACGCGGCCCTGGATCACACCCTGGCCTACGTCCAGGAACGCGCGCAGTTCGGGAGGGCGATCAGCGAATTCCAGGCCGTGCAGTTTCAGCTCGCGCAGGCCCGGACCGAGCTCGAGATGGCGCGCCTGGGCGTCTACAACGCGGCCCGACTCCACGGCGCCGGCCAACCGTTCCTGACGGAGGCGGCCATGGCCAAGCTCTACTCGTCGCAGGTCGCGGAACGTGTGACGTCGCTGGCGGTGCAGCTCTTCGGCGGGGTCGGCTACACGACGGACTATCCGGTCGAGAAGCTGTTTCGGGACGCCAAGATCGGGCAGATCTACGAAGGCACGTCGAACATGCAACTGCAGACGATTGCGAAACAGATCCTCACGCGGAGGGGCTAGCCCTGCCCGTGCCCCAGATCTTCCGGCTGGACTTGTAATGAGTGTGAGGTCATCCGTATTCGTCCCGCAGTTCGAAGGCGAAGGCCATGGCGACGAGCTGGGTGTAGCCGTGCCACAGGAGTTGCGCGCCGGGCGGGTCGCGCGTGCGCCCGAGCCACCCGCCGAGACGCCCGACCAGTCCGACGGCGTCGCCGAGGCGCGTGGGTGGCGGCAGCGTGCGCGAGCGGGCGAAGGTGGCGAGCACGCGCAACTCGCCATCGGAGAACAGCAGGTCGCCCGGCAGGTCAGGCACCTCGCGCCCGAGTTGGACCATCAACTGGATGCGCCACCCGATGACCATCTTGATGGCCATGGCCCGTTCGAGCCGCTCGGCCGCGTGGTGCTGCAATTCTTCGACCTTGCAGCCGGACTTGAGAACCCGGAAGTACTCTTCGATGCGCCAGCGCAGGGCGTACCAGCGCAGGATGCGCGTGGCGTCGGCGGTGCTGGTCACACGCAGCGTGGTCAGCAGGAACCACTCCAGCGGCTCGGCCGTGGGCGGCGGCTGTTGCTCGCGCACATGGACGACCCACAGCTCGACCGGCGTGGCCCCGGGGGCGGGCAGCGCCACGGGCTGGTAGCGCAGCGTCACCTCGGCGACGCGCGCCGCCCGGCGGTCCTTGCGGGCCTGTTTGCTGGCTTTCGCCCGCGCGCTCAGCCGCTGCACCGCGACCGTGGCGGCGCCGCGGGCCGGCGCGTTGCGCACCTGGTCGAACAGACGGCGCGAGACCGTCTGCCCGTCGGGTGTCTTCTCCGTGCCCACGACGCGGTCGACCTTCGCGCGGACCAGCAGGTCGACCTGCGGGGCGTGCGCGCGGCGCTCGAGGAACAGGTCGAGGAAGTCGGCCTCGCGGTCCATCGTGCACACCACGCGGGTTTCGGGCAGCCGCTCGGCCGCCTGCGCCAAGTCGCGCAGCCCTTCGACCCAGCGGAACGACGTCCGCGCCTCGCGCGGCTTCGGCTTGTCTTTCTCGTCGGGGTTCGGGGGCGCGGGCGCGTCGAAGGCGGCCCGCAGCACGCCCAGCGCCACCCCGTCGGGGTCGACCGCCAGCGTCGTATGCAGGTGCAGGCCGCGGGCCACGGCGCCGGTCTGGTTCGAGCCGATGGCCCCCAGCCCCTGCGTCTGGCTGCGCCGGGTGAAGTTCAGACGGGTGCCGTCCTGGATGCACAGCACCGTGTCGTGCCCGCGCATCCGTCGCAGCGTGCGCTCGCGATGGGGAGCGAGAATGTTCTCGACCGTCACCGCGCTCTCGGCGGGCTGGTCGATCAGCCGGTAATGTCCCTTGACCAAGGCGCGCGCTCCGTTGGTGGCGCCGGTGATGGCGCGCTGCGGGCACTGTGCCATATGTTGCGCGCTCCGGACCAGGCGCGCGCTCAGGCGCACGTCGCCCAGCGGCGCCACGCCGAACTCGTGGCCCGCCCAGGACTCGGCGTCGAGCCCGTCGCCAGCCGCCAGCGGCGCAATGCCCGCTGCGGGCACTGCGAGGCGGGCGCGCCACGCCGGCTCCAAGGCGTACATATACACTGCCTTGCGCGTTTCCGGCGCCGCGTGCGTGCGGTCCTGGCGCCCGCGCCCGCTGGTCTCACCCACGCGAACCCAGTTGGCCGCGCGCACGCTCGCCCCGGCGTGTGCGGTCTCGTCGACGAACGTCTCCAGCAGCCAGGGGCGATAGCCGTGGAGACGCTCGAAGTCGTCGCCGACCGCCCGTGCGGCCCGGCCCAAGACGTGCGAGGCCAGGTTGCGGCAGCAGATGCCGGGGCGCACCAGCAACCGGCACAGTCCCAGCACCCGGTGCAGGTGGGCGCGCCGACGCGTGTCGTCCCAGCCGATCCAGGCGTCGCGAGCCCGCAGACGCCGCGCGCTTGCTGCGAACCCGACCCCGCCCAGCCAGCCATGCCCGGAGCCTACCAGATAACGCAGTTGGTGGCCCACAAAGGGCCCGGCGCCGCGCGGGTGCTCATGCACCATCAGCGTGTTCCAGACCCGGCGCTGCTCGTCGGTCTCCACCCGCACCAGCGCCAAGTCCCGAACCTCGCCGACCGTGTCAGGCACGTCAGCCGCCGGCGCCACCGGGTGCGGGAGCACACGCGGGCGCCACACACCGCCGCGAGAGGGCCGACCCCGAGGCAGCGAGACGTGGCCTGCCGCCTCGAGGTCGGCCAACGCCGCGCAGCAGCTCGCGCGCTGCCACCGGCCGCGTCCATCTCGGAAATCGAACGCTTCACAGACACGATCGGCGACCTGCCCGAGGCTGCCAATGCCCTGCGATACCGCGCCGTCCAGCACATCGCGCAGTCGGGTGAGGTTGCCCCGCAGGCTGTGCCCAACCTGATTCTGAATCTCCATGCTCGTGCGAAGTGGCTTCATGAAGTCCAGCGAAAAGTTATGGGGCACGGGCAGGGCTAGCCCTGCCCGTGCCCCAGATCTTCCGGCTGGACTTGTAATGAGTGTGAGGTCATCCGTATTCGTCCCGCAGTTCGAAGGCGAAGGCCATGGCGACGAGCTGGGTGTAGCCGTGCCACAGGAGTTGCGCGCCGGGCGGGTCGCGCGTGCGCCCGAGCCACCCGCCGAGACGCCCGACCAGTCCGACGGCGTCGCCGAGGCGCGTGGGTGGCGGCAGCGTGCGCGAGCGGGCGAAGGTGGCGAGCACGCGCAACTCGCCATCGGAGAACAGCAGGTCGCCCGGCAGGTCAGGCACCTCGCGCCCGAGTTGGACCATCAACTGGATGCGCCACCCGATGACCATCTTGATGGCCATGGCCCGTTCGAGCCGCTCGGCCGCGTGGTGCTGCAATTCTTCGACCTTGCAGCCGGACTTGAGAACCCGGAAGTACTCTTCGATGCGCCAGCGCAGGGCGTACCAGCGCAGGATGCGCGTGGCGTCGGCGGTGCTGGTCACACGCAGCGTGGTCAGCAGGAACCACTCCAGCGGCTCGGCCGTGGGCGGCGGCTGTTGCTCGCGCACATGGACGACCCACAGCTCGACCGGCGTGGCCCCGGGGGCGGGCAGCGCCACGGGCTGGTAGCGCAGCGTCACCTCGGCGACGCGCGCCGCCCGGCGGTCCTTGCGGGCCTGTTTGCTGGCTTTCGCCCGCGCGCTCAGCCGCTGCACCGCGACCGTGGCGGCGCCGCGGGCCGGCGCGTTGCGCACCTGGTCGAACAGACGGCGCGAGACCGTCTGCCCGTCGGGTGTCTTCTCCGTGCCCACGACGCGGTCGACCTTCGCGCGGACCAGCAGGTCGACCTGCGGGGCGTGCGCGCGGCGCTCGAGGAACAGGTCGAGGAAGTCGGCCTCGCGGTCCATCGTGCACACCACGCGGGTTTCGGGCAGCCGCTCGGCCGCCTGCGCCAAGTCGCGCAGCCCTTCGACCCAGCGGAACGACGTCCGCGCCTCGCGCGGCTTCGGCTTGTCTTTCTCGTCGGGGTTCGGGGGCGCGGGCGCGTCGAAGGCGGCCCGCAGCACGCCCAGCGCCACCCCGTCGGGGTCGACCGCCAGCGTCGTATGCAGGTGCAGGCCGCGGGCCACGGCGCCGGTCTGGTTCGAGCCGATGGCCCCCAGCCCCTGCGTCTGGCTGCGCCGGGTGAAGTTCAGACGGGTGCCGTCCTGGATGCACAGCACCGTGTCGTGCCCGCGCATCCGTCGCAGCGTGCGCTCGCGATGGGGAGCGAGAATGTTCTCGACCGTCACCGCGCTCTCGGCGGGCTGGTCGATCAGCCGGTAATGTCCCTTGACCAAGGCGCGCGCTCCGTTGGTGGCGCCGGTGATGGCGCGCTGCGGGCACTGTGCCATATGTTGCGCGCTCCGGACCAGGCGCGCGCTCAGGCGCACGTCGCCCAGCGGCGCCACGCCGAACTCGTGGCCCGCCCAGGACTCGGCGTCGAGCCCGTCGCCAGCCGCCAGCGGCGCAATGCCCGCTGCGGGCACTGCGAGGCGGGCGCGCCACGCCGGCTCCAAGGCGTACATATACACTGCCTTGCGCGTTTCCGGCGCCGCGTGCGTGCGGTCCTGGCGCCCGCGCCCGCTGGTCTCACCCACGCGAACCCAGTTGGCCGCGCGCACGCTCGCCCCGGCGTGTGCGGTCTCGTCGACGAACGTCTCCAGCAGCCAGGGGCGATAGCCGTGGAGACGCTCGAAGTCGTCGCCGACCGCCCGTGCGGCCCGGCCCAAGACGTGCGAGGCCAGGTTGCGGCAGCAGATGCCGGGGCGCACCAGCAACCGGCACAGTCCCAGCACCCGGTGCAGGTGGGCGCGCCGACGCGTGTCGTCCCAGCCGATCCAGGCGTCGCGAGCCCGCAGACGCCGCGCGCTTGCTGCGAACCCGACCCCGCCCAGCCAGCCATGCCCGGAGCCTACCAGATAACGCAGTTGGTGGCCCACAAAGGGCCCGGCGCCGCGCGGGTGCTCATGCACCATCAGCGTGTTCCAGACCCGGCGCTGCTCGTCGGTCTCCACCCGCACCAGCGCCAAGTCCCGAACCTCGCCGACCGTGTCAGGCACGTCAGCCGCCGGCGCCACCGGGTGCGGGAGCACACGCGGGCGCCACACACCGCCGCGAGAGGGCCGACCCCGAGGCAGCGAGACGTGGCCTGCCGCCTCGAGGTCGGCCAACGCCGCGCAGCAGCTCGCGCGCTGCCACCGGCCGCGTCCATCTCGGAAATCGAACGCTTCACAGACACGATCGGCGACCTGCCCGAGGCTGCCAATGCCCTGCGATACCGCGCCGTCCAGCACATCGCGCAGTCGGGTGAGGTTGCCCCGCAGGCTGTGCCCAACCTGATTCTGAATCTCCATGCTCGCCACCGTAGCGAAGTGGCTTCATGAAGTCCAGCGAAAAGTTATGGGGCACGGGCAGGGCTAGCCGAGGTGGGCCGGCCGCGGCGCACCAACCAGCGCCAGGCGGTGCGGCAGATGACCCCGAGGAAACAGAGGATGAGCAGGACCAGAACGCTTGAAACCGCGAAGGCGCCCACCGGGTAGTTGATCGCCAGTACGCCGAGCCCGACGACGAACACATCCTCCCCGACACTCAGCACCCAATTCGAGACCGGCTCCGGGCTGGCGTTGACCGCGGCGCGGGTACTCGCTTTCGCAAGATGGGCGCCCGCCGCGACCGACCCGCCGAGCAGGGCCATCAGCGCCTCGGTCGCCGGAGCCGCCTCACCCAGCGCCGACATCGCGATGAGAGCGCCGCCCACAGGCCGGATCGCTGTGTGGATCAGATCCCATAGCGAGTCGACCCAGGGGATCTTGTCGGCGCAGAACTCGACGACATACAACGCGACGGCGACCGCGATCACCAGGTTGTTGTCGAAGGCGGAGAACCGCTCGGGCAGGTCGATCCAACCGAACCGCGATGCCAACCCGAGCAGCGCCACGGTGGCGTACAGATTGACTCCGGCGGCCAGCGAGAACCCGAGTGCGTGCCCCAGAGAGGCGATCAGGGCCATGGCGCGATCACGCGCGTCGGGCGCGTTCCGGACCGCCGCACAGGGCGGCCTCTACTGTGGATACGAAACGCGGCGGGCGGGGTTCAGTATCGGCGACACAAGGGCAGGGTCATTGCCCGCCGGGAACAGCACCACGGGACTCGAGAAATTCGATGACCGTCATCAGACGCGCGGCTCGGGCGCCATCGAGCGCCGTGCGCCCCTCGGCGTCGGTCGCATTCAGGTCGACCCCCAGGTCCACGGCGACCTGCACCGCCTCGAGCGCCCGCATCTCGGCCTCGGACCGGCCGGGTGGAAACCACGCGCGCAGCCGGCCGCCGCCCATTCCGGTGGCCGCCATCAGCGCGGTGGTCGATTCCTGGACCGGCCGCGCGTAGCCCGGTTCCTTGTAGTCGGCGTGGTGCACGACGAGCGGGTCGGCGCCCCCTGCGGCCAACAGGCGCATGATTGACGGCGCGGCGAAGCGCGCAGCCAGCCAGAACGGCGTCGCGCCGACGAGCGGCGGCGCGAAATTGTAGTCGCTCGCAGAGCGGCGCGCCGGAGTCCAGGTGCGCAGCACGGCATTCGGGTCGGCGCCGTGGTCGAGCAGGGTGGCCACGAGCGCCTCGTCCTGACGCATGACCGCGGGATGAATCGCGGCGAACCCGGCCTCGGCGGCGTTCGGGTCCGCGCCAGCCTCGAGCAGCAGCGTGACCAGATCGCGGAACCCGGAGTGGGCCGCGAGCGTGGTGGCGCTGACACCCCAGGCATCCGTATCGTCGACGTCCGCGCCGGCGGCAATCAGATGCCTCGCCGACGCCACATCGCCGACGCGGGCGGCGAACAGCAGCGCCGTGTTTCCACCATGCGGGATCTCGCGGTTGTACTCAGGCTGCCCGTGCGGCGGCACCGCCATCACCTGACTCCATACGTCTGACCGCGCATGCACGTCGGCCCCGGCGGCCAGCAAACGCGCCACGACCGCGGCATGTCGCTGCGCCACCGCCCACATCAGTGCGGTCTGGCCACGCGGGCCGCGCGCCTCGCGGTCGGCACCACGCGCCAGCAGCAGATCGACGACCTCCACCGCTGCCGCACGCGCCGCCACCATCAACGGGGTCTCCCCTTTCAGCAGGGCGCGATCGACTTCGGCGCCGGCGGCCAGCAACCGCTGCACCATGGCTGCGTGTCCGTTCTGACAGGCGGCCCACAATGCAGTGGTCCCCAGATCGTTCGCGGCATTGACATCGGCGCCGGCGGCCAGCAGCGCCGAGACGGCCTCGGCATCGTCGTGGTAGGTCGCCCAATGGAGCGCTGTCGTGCCGTCCGCGGCGGCGGCGTCCACCGCCGCGTCCTGCTCGATCAGCGCAATGACCGCAGAGGTATCCCCCAGTTGCGCCGCCGCCACGAGCGGTGGCGTGTCGGCGCGCGCGGGGTCCGCGACGCCCGCCACCAGGAGGAGGAGGAGGAGCGTGACGGCGTTGCGAAGATGCAGACGACCGTTGGTCATGTCGGCCTGGGAGCCCGCGGCGAAAGGCCCCGCTGCATTCGACCGGCGAGGCGCCCGCCTGACTGCGTTGTTCCTCGGTTGCATATGCCCAATATGCGCCCTCCTCACGCCTTGTCAGGCGGGCGCCTCGCCGGTCTCGGTGCCACGCGGGGCTTCACCACGGGCTCCTACAGCAGCCCCCCCAGCGTGTCGATCGGCAGGATGCCGGTGCTGCCGCCGATCCGTTCGACCGGTACGTCCATCTTGTCCATCAGGGTGACGAGCAGGTTCGCCATCGATGGCTCGTCGGTGAAGCGGAGATGCCGTCCGGTCGGTAGCCGGCCGGCGCCGCCACCGGCCAGCAGCAACGGCAGGTTGGCACCCGAGTGCCGTGTGCTGTTTGAAATGCCGGAGCCGTACAGGATCGTCATGTGGTCGAGCAGCGAGCCGTCGCCGTCCGGCGTGGACCGCAGCTTGGAGAGATACCGCGAGAACAGCTCGGTGTGGTAGCGGTTGATCTTCGACATGTGCTCGATGATCTCCGGCACGTCGTTATGGTGCGACAGCGGATGGTGCGCTTCCGGCACACCGATTTGGGGATACGGCCGCGCGCTTTGCTCCTTGCCGATCATGAACGAGATCACCCGGGTCAGATCGGCCTGCATGGCCAGCACCTGCAGGTCGAGCATCAGCTCGAGATGGTCCTCGAAGACGGGCGGGGCGCCTTGCGGCTGATCGACCTGCGGCAGCTCCAGACCGCTCTGCTCCTCGGCCTTCTGGATCCGCCGCTCGACGTCGCGAATCGCCTCGGTGTACTCCTCGACCTTGACCTGGTCGCCCGGTCCGAGTTCGCGGCGCAACGACGCCAGCTTGTCGCTGACCGAGTCGAGCAGGCTGCGGTGCTGCCGGAGCCGCGCGTTGCGAACCGCCGGGTCGGTGCTGCCGCTGTCGCCGAACAGCGTCTCGAACACCGCGCGGGGATTCCACTCGGTGGGCAGCGGCTGCGTCGGACTGCGCCATGAGAGCGTGTGTGTGTACACACAGCTCAGGTTGCCCGTGCACGCGCCGGCGTTGTTCGGCGGGTCGAGCGACAGCTCCAGCGACGGCACCTGGGTCTCGCTGGCGAAATGCCGCGCCAACAACTGATCCATCGAAACGTCGGCGATGATCTCGATCTCGTTGCGGCCCCCCCGCGTGGTGCCGGTCAGAAACGAACCGGACGCACCCGCGTGGATGTAGTTCCAGCTCGCGTTGAGACCGGACAGGACGATCAGTTGGTCCCTGAACGGCGCCAGCGGCGCCAGAATCGGAGACAACGGGAAACCGGTCCCGTCACCCTCGGGCGTCCAGTACTCCATCGCCATGCCGTTGGGAACATAGAACGCCTGAAAGCGGTGGGGCGACCGCGTCGCCGCCAACCCGCGCAACGACAACCCGGGGTGCATCGCATCGAGGATCGGCAAGGCCACGGTTGCGCCGAGTCCCCGCAGCACGGTGCGGCGCGGCAGCATCTTCGTCAAAAAGGTCATGGGTCTCTCTCGCTAGTTGGTCGCGGTCTCAGCCGCTCGCATCAGAAACGTCGGGCTCTTCACGATACCCACGATCAGCGACGACCAGCGGTAGTCGTCGACCTCGGCATCGCGCACGACGCCACGTACGGTCGGGCGGTCGAAATGCTCGAGCCGCCGGCCCAATGCGTAGGCCAGCAACTTTTCGGTGACGGTTCTCGGAAACTGTCTGGGGTCATCGAGCAGCAACGCCCGCAGTCCCGCCAATCCTTCAATCGGCGCGCCGCTCACCGTAGTGCCGCTGGCATCGACCGGCTGTCCCGCTTCGTCGATGGCCCGCCAGCCGCCGATCACGTCGAAGTTCTCCAGCGCGAACCCGAGCGGGTCGATCACGGCGTGGCAGCTCGCGCACGTGGGGCTGCGCCGGTGCTGGGCGAGGCGCTCGCGCATCGTCGCCGGCTGGGCGCCGGGCTGCTCCTCCAGAGTGGTGTCGACACCCGCGGGCGGCGGAGGCACCGGCAGTCCGAAGATGTTGTCGAGCAGCCACTTGCCACGCAGCACGGGAGACGTCCGGTCTGGATATGAGGTCGTCGCCAGCAACGCGCCGTGGGCGAGCAGACCGCCGCGCTGGCTCGTATCCAACACCCGCACCCGCCGCATCCGGCTGCCGTAGACCCCGGCAATGCCGTAGTGCCGCGCCAGACGCTCGTTCACGTACGTATAGTCGGCGTCGAGGAGATCGCTGACGCTGCGGTCTTCCCGCAACGTGCTGGCAACGAACAGCTCCGTCTCGCGCGTGAACGCCTCGAGCAGCGTCGCGTCGTAGTGGGGGTACTGCAGGGGATCGACCACGACCTCACCGACGCGCCGCAGGTTCAGCCACTGGGCCGTGAAGTCGTCGACCAGCGCCTCGATCGCGCGCGGGTCGGCCAGCAGCCGTCTGGTCTGCTGCTCCAACACCACCGGGTCCGTGAGCCGCCCCTGTTCGGCCAGCGAGAGGAGTTCGTCATCGGGGACGCTGCTCCAGATGAAGAAGGACAGCCGTGAGGCGACCTCCAGATCGCTGAGCGGATAGGCGCCGCCTGGCGCGCCGCCGGATGGATCACGCTCGACTCGCAGCAGAAAATCAGGGTCGATCAGCATGCGCTCCAACGCGAACTGGACGCCGTGATCGAAGCTGCCGCCTTCCTTGCGCCCCTGTTCGAAGAACTCGAGCAGGACGGCCAGATCACCAGCCGTCACCGGCCGGCGATATGCGCGCCGCGCCAGTGGCGCCAAAATCTCGCGCGCACAGCGGGGTTCGTCCGCGACGTCCGCCGGCCGGCACCTGAAAATCGCCCGGCGGCTCGGCGTGGCCGCAATCATCCCGGACGCCTCGTAGGGTCCGCCAATCTGCACGGCGCCTACCGCCGCATGCCCCATGTAGATCTGATCGTTGGTCAGCACCCGCCCGCGCTGCAGCGGCTGCGGAAGCCCTTCCGGCTCCCAGAGATCACGTACGAACGAGACACCGACGCTGCGCGGCCCCGCCGTCACCGGCACGCGGACCTCCAACCCGGCATCGCCCGTAAGCTGCATGAACGCTTCCCATTCGGGATCACCGGCGAACCCGGGCTCGCCGTCACCGGCGTAGCTGGCCGCCGCCGGAAGCCCGGGTGCGTTGCCGCCGACGCTGAACCGTTCGAGCAGACGGCCGTCGAGGCGCACGTCAAGGTGCTGCGGCCATCCCATGCCCATGAGGTAGGCCTGATACTGCCGCCGCAGCCGCACCTTGATCACATATTCACCGTCGACCGGGAAATTGTACGGAATGGCGAGTCCGCCACGCGAGCCGAGGGGCAGACCCTCGCTCTGCCGCGCGTCCTGGACCACGTGCAGCGGGATTTCGAAGGTATCGAAGCCGACCGCGGGCGGCGCGAGCCCGACCGCCAGGCGCGTAGCCTGGCGCGCCACCGAGAAGTAGCGGTCGATATGCGACCGGGAAATGGTCAGGACGTCGGCAAAGTTGTCGAAGCTGCCATCGGCCGTCTCGTCACCCGGCAACAGTTCGGTCACGTCGATCTCCAACGCAAACAGGTCCCTGATCGCGTTGGCGTACTCGGTGCGATTCAACCGATGCACCGCACTGCCCCGCCCCGGGTGCGGATTGGCGGCCCAGGCGCGATCGAGCACCGCTTCCAGCCCGGTGGCAACGGCGTCATAGACGGCGGCGGCAGGCCGCGGACGGCGGGGGGGCGGCATCGATCCTGCCCGCAGCTTGGCGACGACCCTCTCCCACAGCGCCGGATCAGCGTCGGGACGGGTCGCGTCGGCAGTATCGAGTGCGAGACCGGCGGTGCGCAGCCGTTCGTTGTGACAGGCAATGCAGTACTGGTCCAGCACCTGACGCAGCGCCGGACCGCCGGCGGGCGCCGGAGGCGCCTGCGCCGCCAGGGGCCGCATGCCGGTGGGCGCGAAACCGGCCCACCCGATTGCAAGCAGTCCAAGGGCAACCAGCATCTCGCGCACCGGAAGTCGCGCGCCCGCACGCCGGTCTGATCCGAACGACGGCATACGTCTCCTCGCTGGCATCAGACGCCGCTGGAACCCCCTACGAATCGAATACACGGGTACCGCCATATTGTGTCCGATTGTCGGGCCACTGGCAAAGGGAACCCGTAACGGGACCGGCGGTTCACCTGGTTTCGATGGACATCTCATGCGTCGGGTGCAACGCCGGGCAATCGCCGCGGAACGTCCCGGACACCGGCGCGGCATCGTCCGGCTCGGCCGCGGCGGCCAGCACCACGTGTCGGTCCGACACCGCGAGTCCAAGCGACGGGTCGAACCCGCGCCAGCCGCCGCCGCGCAGATACACCTCGGCCCAGGCATGCAGATCGGGCCGCGGCGAGTCAGCGACTACGGCATAGCCGCTGACGAAGCGAGCGGCGAGCCCCATCGCCCGGCAGCACTCGACGAACAACACCGCCAAGTCCCGACACGCGCCGGTCTTGGCGCCGGCCGTCTCCGGCGCAGGCCTGGGCGGCCCTTCTTCACGATGCACCACGACAAATTCGTCGTGCATCCGCTGCGCCAGCACCGGCGGAAAGGTCAACTGGTCGCGACGGGTGTCGTTGGCGGCGGCCAGGGCCAGCTCGCGCACGGCGTCAGGGACCGCGTCTGGCGGCCGGCGATAGGGAGCCAGCGTCGGTCCCCACCCGGGCGGATAAACATACGGGAGCGGCCAGGCCGGATCGGTCGCGAGAAACCGGAACGGGTCCGTGACAAGCGTCTCGACCGTGACACGGCTGTCGACCGTCAAATGGGACGTCGGGCCTTCGAACCACGTCTGGAAGACGGTGTTGCCTTCCTTGTCGAGGTTGTCCGCGCGTACCCACGGCAGGGGGTCGACCTGCAGATCACTGGCCACCAGCCGCACCGACGCGCCGAGACGGGGAAACAGGCGAACCGTGTGCGGCTCGAGAAACACGGGCGAGTCGTAGCGATAGCGGACGCAATGGCGAATGGAGATCAGCACGGTTTCTAATCGCAGATTGGGCGGCGGCCGCCTCGTTCACGCCAGCCGGAAGAAGGTCGTCATGATCGCGTCGCCGACGATATTGAACCGGTCCTGCAGGCTGTCGATGAACTCGTGCAGCCCGCTCGCCAAGACCTCCCGCGCGTCAGTATAGTCGAGTTCGGAGACCAGCCGGCCGAGCGTCTGCTCCGCCGAATTCCCGAACCTGCGCAGGGGTGTCCCGGTCACCGTGTGCAGCGAGGCCTGCGCCCGGGTGACGCAGTGGTGCACGGATCGCGGAAAGTCACGATCGAACAGCAGAAACGCCACCACAGATTCCCGCTGCACCAGTCCATAGGTTCGGCGGTAGGCCTCGAACCCGCTGGTCGAACGCAGCAGCGCGCTCCAGTGCAGGTCATCTACCGACTTGCCCACGTCGGCAGCTGACGGCAACAGCAGAAAGTACTTCACGTCGAGGATCCGGCTGGTCTGGTCGGCACGCTCGATGTACCGGCCAAGCCGGCTGAAATGCCACGCCTCGCCATGCTCCATCGTTTCGTTCTTCGTGCCTTCGATCAGGTGACTGGTGCGCTGCACCTGCAGAAAGAACTCCGACGCCTCCCGCAAGGCACGCTCCCGAGCGTGGGACGCGGTCAGGGTCAGATAGAAATTGTTGATCTCACCCCACATCTCGGACGAGATAATCTCCCTCACCTTGCGCGCGTTCTCCCGCGCCTTCGCCACACACGACACGACTGAACTCGGGTTCCGAAGATCGAAGGTGAGAAACTCGATGACGTTCGCCCGCGTGGCGCCGTCGTACAGCGCTCGAAAATGGGCGTCTTCGCCCCCGACCTGCACCATCGGATCCCACTGTTCCTCGGTAAGTCCGGACAGATCGATCTCAAGCTTCAGGTTGACGCCCATGACACGGGCCACGTTTTCGGCGCGCTCGATATAGCGGCTCATCCAGTAGACCGACTCGGCGACCCGGCTCAGCATGGTGTAACGCTATCCGAGAACCCAGGTATCCTTGCTTCCACCGCCCTGGGACGAATTCACCACCAGCGATCCCTTGCGCAGCGCGACGCGGGTGAGCCCGCCCGGCAGCACGAACGGCTCGCGACCGAGCAGAATGTAGGGGCGCAGATCGACGTGCCGGCCCTCGAATCCAGCCCCCACCAGTGTCGGCACCCGCGATAGCGCCAGGGTAGGCTGGGCGATATAGTTGCGCGGCTCCGCGCTTATCCGCCCCGCGAAGTCCTTGCGTTCCTCCACGGTGGCATGCGGTCCGATCAGCATGCCGTAACCACCCGATTCATTGGCCGCCTTCACCACCAGTTGATCAAGGTGATCGAGCACGTACCGCCGGTCCGCCTCGCGCCAACAGAGATAGGTCGGCACGTTGGGCAGGATCGCTTCCTCGTCGAGGTAATAGCGGATCATCTCGGGGACATAGGCGTAGATCACCTTGTCGTCGGCGACACCGGTTCCCGGCGCGTTCACCAGCGTCAACCGGCCCTGACGGTAGGCGTCCATCACGCCCGGCACCCCCAGCACCGAGTCAGCGCGAAAGCAGGTGGGATCGAGAAAATCGTCGTCGATACGCCGGTACAGCACGTCGACGCGCTCGAGTCCGCGCGTCGTGCGCATGTGCAGCGCTCCGTCCGACACCGTCAGATCGCTCCCCTCGACCAGTTCCACTCCCATCTGCTGGGCCAGGAACGAGTGTTCGAAGTACGCCGAGTTGTAGGCGCCGGGTGTCAGCACCGCCACGTTGGGACTCCCCAACCGTGACGGCGCGACCTCTTCCAGCATCTGCAACAGACGTTCCGGATAGTCTCCCACTGGCCGTACCGCCAGCCCCTCGAAGACACGGGGAAACGTCTGCTTCATGACGGCGCGGTTCTCCAGCACATAGGACACGCCGGAGGGACAGCGGAGGTTGTCTTCGAGCACGCAGATGGTGCCGTCGAGGTCGCGGGCCAGATCAGTGCCGGTGATGTGGCACCAGATGCCGCCAGGTGGATTGAGCCCGACGCACTGCCGTCGATAGCCCTCGGACGACTCGACGACGTCGGCCGGAACCACGCCGTCCCGCACGATACGCTGATCGTGGTAGATGTCGTCGATGAACTGGTTCAGCGCCTGGATTCGCTGTTGCAGACCCCGCTCGATCCGCTCCCACTCGGCCCGCCCGACGATACGCGGAATGATGTCGAAGGGGAAGATCCGTTCGTCGGCGGCCTCGTCGCCGTACACGTTGAAGGTGATCCCCATCCGCAGGAGGGCACGTTCCGCCGCCTGGTGGCGCCGCGCCAGCTCGCCGTCCGACAGCCCCTCGATGCGGTCGACAAGCAACTGCGCCTCAGGCCGCGGCGTGCCATCCTCGAAGAACAACTCGTCGTAGAACCCGTCGGTGGAATAGCCGTCGAATCTCACGGGGTCGATGACCGCTGGCGGTGACGCGGACGGTGGCGGCGCGGGTCGAGCCGACCAGGCTGTTTAACGCGCCGCGTCGCGCGCATCGGACTCGAGAATCCGGGCACCCCGGAGAATGCCCCCGAACGAGTAGTTCGCCTCGTGGCAGGCGTACTCATAGACCTTGTCGTTCGTCGCCGGCCAGACGTACTCGCCGCTCCACGGCGCCGTCCAGACGGCCGGGTCATCGACCGTGAACTTGTAGAGCAACGTACTGGCATCGATGCGGGTGAATCGCTCCACGACATGCAGGTCCAGGGAGGCGCCCCCCAGCGACGGCGTGTCCCGGAAGTTCGTTGTGTCGACGACCAGCGTATCGCCCTCCCAACGCCCTACCGAGTCCCCCAGCCAGGACCTGATCTCTGGCGGCGCATGCTCCTGATTCATGCGGACGATGCGCGCGTCATGCACCATCTCGACCTGAATCATGATCGTGTCGTCGGTCTGTACGATGCGCTTCAAGTTGTTGTAGAGCACCGGCAACATCGGCGGTCCGGCCGTCGATCCGAAACCCATCAGACACCGCTCGGCCATGGGCCGCCCCTCCGGGTTGTCGTAGGGGCCGGGTGCATCGAGATCGTCCTCTACCCACCAGGCGGTGCCGGTGTTCGGCCGGGCGAACGCGGCCCCGGCCGCCCTCCGCTCGCGCGCGGCCGCGGACAGCGGTGGGCGCCGGCCGTTCGGCGGGTCGACGATGATCGACGTGCGGTACTGTCCGTCGATCTGGAAGCCCGACTGACCGAAGTCCATCCAGAACGAGTTGTAGCCGCCGACGTTGCCGGCCGCCCCGCGGGACCCGTCGCCGCCGACAGGGGGCGCCTCGCGCGGCGCCTCGCTCACTTCGTTGCGTTCATCCGGAATGTTGAAGATGCGTTCGAGCGAGCTGGCGCCCGCAGCCAGTGCGGCAGCTTCCTCTGCGGTCAGCACGAGCTTGTCGCCCAGCTCGGACGGCCGCTGCAGTGGGGTCAGGGTCGCAATGTCGTAGGTGCCGGACAGGTCGGGGCGCCCGTCGGGGCGCCGAGGGAGTTCGCCGTTCTGTTGGGCGAAGGTGACCGGCGCCAAGGTCATGACCGCCGCAAACACCGCGGCGACCGTCAAGATTCGGCTCTGCATGACATCCTCCTGGCAGCCCGTGGCACACGTCCCGCTACGTTCGACCGGCGCTGCATGCCGCCGATCCCGGATGAGTGTACATCAGATCTGGACCACGCCACCGCGGATGCCCGGCGATCGTCCTCGGCATGTGCCTCGGTCGCGGATGTGCAGAGCAGCAGGGTGCGGTAAACTGAGTGGTAACAGACACCGAATCCGAACCGGGAAAGTACTGACGATGACCTACAGACTACGCATAGTCTCTGCGACGCTGGCAATCGCGCTGGCGGCGGCCGCGACCGTCTCGGCGCACATGGCCTACTCGAAGAGCCTGCCGGCCAAGGACGCGACAATCAGCGAATCTCCGAATCATCTCCGCGTCTGGTTTACCCAGGATCCGGAGCCGGCGGTGAGCCAGTTGTCGCTAGAGGGACCGAACGGCGAGGTGGCGCTGGGCAAGACGACGGTGGCCGACGAGAATTCGCTCGTGGCCGATATTTCCGGCGCTCTTGGTCCCGGCAGCTACACCGTCCGCTGGCGCTCGGCCGGCAACGACGGTCATGTTCAGCGAGGGGACTTCTCGTTCACGATTCGCGCAGCCGAGTAGTCGGCGTCGTCCGGCAAACGCCGTGCGCTTCCGCGGCGGGCGCCGCCCGCCGCGGAAGCGCACCAACCTCCCGGCGCCGGTCGATCTGGTGTTGATCGTCGACACCTACCACCATATTCCCGATCGGGTCGCCTACTTCGAACGATTGCGGCAGGACCTGACCCGGTCGGGACGGGTGGCGATCATCGACGTCACGAAGGACTCGCCCTCGGGACCGCCGGTGGAATTTCGCTTCGACCCGGAGCAGATCACCGGCGAATTGTCCCGCGCGGGGTACGACTTGGTGGCACAGCACGACTTCCTGCCCCGCCAGATGTTCCTGATCTACGAAGCCCGGTAGGAACCCGTGGTGAAAGCCCCGCGGCATTCGCGCGGCGATGCAACCCGCCTGGACAGCGTTACGGCCTGCGGATCGGCATCAAAGCCTGCCGATCCGCTTAGTTCCTCGGTCACATATGCCCAATATGCTCCCTCGTCACGCCTTGCCAAACGGGCGCCTCGCCACGCTCGGTGCTACGCGCGGTTTCACCACGGGCTCCTAGCCCAAGTTTACCAGTCAAAAATATAAACTATTGTAAATAGGCAGCTTACGCCGACAGGAATACTCGAGTGGCACTACAAACCTGCGCAAACCGGTGAGCTGGGTTGGTCAGATGAGCGTCTTGCGGACGCCCCCGGGGTGCGGGTCGACGCCGAGCGCGTCGTAGATGTCCCGCTGCTCGGGTTCGGGTTGCGTGGCTGTGCGCACGTGCAGCGTGCGCCCGTCGGGGCGACGGAAGGTGGCGGTGACGCGCTGCTGGCCGTCGAGGATGCGGCGCAACGTGGTCCAACTGGCGGGGTTGCCGTGCCCGCGCAGTCGGGTGCGGATGACCTGTACGAGTTGGTAGGCGATGACGGTGATGAACAGGTGGCCGTCGGCCCGCCGCGGCTTGTGGTGGTAGATGGGGCGCAGGCCGAGTTCGGCCTTGAGCGAGCGGAAGACGGCCTCCACGTCCGTGAGGGTGGTGTAGGTGCGCCACAGGGCGTCTTCGTCCCAGTCGGTCTCGCTGCTGCGCAGGCAGTAGACCCCCGGATGGGTGGCCATCGAGCCGTCCCGGGGACGGCGGGTCCAGGTGACGGCGACCGCCTTTTCGCCGGTCTCGTCGGCGGTGACCCCGATCTGGTAGTGGGCGGCGACGCGGGAATGCTTCGTCTTCAATCGCCCGATGCGCTGCCACACCTGGTCGAGCCGTTTGTGGGTGCGGGGGCGCGCCAGCCCCTCGTGGAGCTGGGTCAGGGCGGTCTCGAAGCGGGTGGCGAAACGCTCGACGATGCCTCGTTCCTTCTCGGCCCGCGCCTCGGAGTAGCAGTACAGGCGCACCTCGTCGGGGTCGGTCGAGACCACCTTGTGCAGGTGCACGGTCTGGTTGGACTGGGTTTGGAGCGATACGGCGGCCTCGGCGTCGAACTGACGGTGCGGTTCGCGGCTGACGACCAGATAGCGGTAGTCGTGCTCACGCAACCACTGCACGCAGGCCTCGGTGGCGACGCCGCGGTCCATGACCACGAGGGCGCCGGGTGGCGCCTCCAGCGCCTCGAGCATGTCGGCCAGCGTGCGCTGTTCGCGGACGTTGCCGGCGAAGACCTTGGAACGGCGCACGAAGCCGCTGGCGTCGAGCATCAGGCCCAGGGTCAGCAGCGGACAGTCGCTGCGCTTCTCCTTCGAGTGCCCGCGCTTTGCCTGCGGCTGCTCGCTCGCCTCGCCCTCGAAGTAGGTGTTGGTCAGGTCGTAGAGGGTCACCGTCGGCTGGCGGTCGAACAGCCCCATCGCGCGGTCGAACAGATGCGCCTCGATCGCCTCGCGATGCTTCACCAGCGCGTCCGAGGCGCGGTAGAGCTGCATCGCGCCGACGGTCTCGAAGTCGACGCCGAGCAACTCGCCGAGGCCGCTGCGCGCTTGCAGCCAGCGGTGCGTCGCGCGCTCCGAGGCGGGCTGGGCGAGACGCCCGACAATGACGCCGGCCGCCGCCGCGCGCAGGGCGCCGTTGACGCCCAACTCGGCGAGCAGGGCCGGCAGGCCCAATTGCTCCAGCGCCCACAGGCCGAGTTGCTCGACCCCGACGCTGCGGGGACGGACCAGACGCAGCGAGTCGACATCGACCCGTTGCACGTCGGTCGGTCCGGCGGCCGTCCCGTCCCCCGGTGCGCCGCGAGCGAGCAATTGCGCGGCGATGCGCTGGGCTTCGTGCTCGACGGCGGGCGGGCCATCGGCGAGCAGGGGCGCCTGGCCGGTCAAGATGTCGTCGATGCGAGCGCACAACGGCGGCCATTGGGCCTGGGGGATGTCGAAGTGGCGCCCGAGATTGAGCAGGGTGCGCTGCCGGACGGTGTTTCCGACGCGCTCGGAGTGCACGAGGCGATGGGAGAAGTAGGGTTTTCCGTCCTGGGTCCGCCGGGTTTGGGTGCGCCGAATGAACACGCTACCCACGATAGCGGGCGCGGCGGCCGGAGTCAACCCATTATATACGATTATGGCACTACATCGCGTACCGTCAAAACCCGTTCCTTTAGAATCAACAACTTACAGACATGGCAATCCCGAAATACAGCCAAAATCGGCAAAATGGCCGGTCAACTTGGTAAACTTGGGCTAGTGCTTCGTCACGTCAGAATTTTAGGATAGACGGACTTGAGTTTACGGCGCGCATCGTCGACCTGCATCTGCCAGTCGACACCGCGTTGCGTAGCAGTGACGTCGGTGGACCACGCCGACACTTCGCCGTGCAGCGTCTCGAGGTCGCCGATGCGGCGCCCGTCCAGGCATTGACGCGTCATCGAACTCAGTTCATTCTCGGCGATGTTCAGCCAGCTCCCGTGCTTCGGCGTGTAGCAGAACTCGAGGCGACGAACCAGTTCCCGAGCCCGGGCCGGCTCGAACACCTCGTAGAAGGCGCCGGGCGTGTGCGTGTTGAGGTTGTCGCACACCAAGGTGACCTTCGGGCAGTCGGCGTAGCGGCCCTCCAACAGGTCGGCGACCTCCACCGCCCAGTCCGCCTTCGTCCGCCGGGCCCGCGCCGTCGCCCGCCGCCAACACGCCAGCGGCTCGCTGAACAGGAAGACCGAGGCCGTACCGGCCCGTTCGTACTCGTAGTCGACGCGGCGGGGCCGCGCCAGCGTGGCGGCCATCGGCGGGCGCGTTTCCTTGACCAGTTGCACCGGCTGCTCATCCATGCACACGACCGGGCAAGCCGGGTCGTACGGTTGCGCATAGGTGTCCAAGACCTGCTCCATGTGCGCCACGAACTCGGCGTCGGCCTCCGGCGGGATCACCCAGTACTCGATTTTCCGCCGGGTCATCCCGTTTTTTTTAGCGTACGCCGGATGGTCTCGTGGCTGACCGACTCGACGACCTCCAGCTCGACGACCCGGCGCGCCAGTAGCCGCAACGACCAGTTGGCATAGCCCTTCGGGGGCGGCCCCAGACGCAGGGCGATGACCTGCGCCTCCTGCTCGCCGTCGAGCAGCTTGGGGACCGGGGGCGACGGCCGTCGTTTGCGTTCCAGCGCCCGCTCGAATCCTTCCAGTACGCATCGTTGGCGAATGTTTTCAACGGTCTTGGTGCGGCACGACAAGGCGTCGGCGATCTGCTGGTCGGTCCACGCCGGTCCGTCCGCATCGGCCTTCAAGAGGATCTGAGCACGGCGCACCTTCTCGTTGCTGCCGTTGAGCTTCCGGACTGTCTGTTGACAGACCTCGCGTTCCTGGTCGGTGAGTCGGACGATATACTTTTTCTGCACGGGAACTCTATCGGTTCCGCGTGCCCTAATCTTTAGTCGTGGCGCAGCACTAGGCACTTCCCGCGTGTGGCCGCTTTTGCGGTCCACCATTCCATTCACTCGGCCGGCCACACCCAGGCAACGCTGACAGGACATCATCGACAACCGCCAGCGCGGCGACGACGGTCCCCGCACAGGGCTGATCAAACGACCGTGGCGGCGCGGTATAACATAGGGAGCAGACATGGCCTGCCGCGCGGTGTTCCGTTGTATCGCCGGGTGTCCCGGGGAGCACTCCCTTTGGAAACCGATTTATCGGTGCCCCGCCTGTGGCGATCTGCTCGAAGTCGCGCATGATCTCGACGCCTTGAGAGACCGCTCCGCCGGCGCCTGGATGCGGCTGTTCGACGAGCGCTACAAGCGCACGACCTGGCCGTATGGCTCGTCGGTCTGGGGCAAGAAGGAGTGGGTCTGTCCGGACGTGCGCGACGAGGCGGTCGTCTCCATGGACGAGGGCGGCACGAACCTGTTCTGGGCCGAACGGTTCGGACGCGAGTTGGGCATGCAGGACCTTTGGGTCAAGCTCTGCGGCAACTCGCATACCGGGTCGTTCAAGGACCTGGGCATGACCGTGCTGGTGTCCGTGGTGCGCCAGATCATCGAAGACGGCGGCGCCATCCGGGCGATCGCGTGCGCGTCGACCGGAGACACCTCGGCATCGCTCGCCGCCTATGCCGCCGCTGGCGGCATCCCCGCGATCGTCCTGTTGCCCAGAGGCAAGGTGTCGACCGCGCAACTATTGCAACCCATCGCGAATGGTGCGCTCGTGCTGGCGCTCGACACCGATTTCGACGGCTGCATGACCATTGTGCAGCAGCTCTCGCAGGACGAGGGCATCTACCTCGCGAACTCGATGAACAGCCTGCGGTTGGAGGGGCAGAAGACCGTGGCCATCGAGATGGTGCAACAACTCGACTGGCAGATTCCGGATGTCGTCATCATTCCCGGCGGCAATCTGGGCAACGTCAGTGCGCTGGGGGCCGGTTTCGAGATGTTGGCGGCGCTGGGGCTCATCAACCAGCAACCCCGCATCGTGGTGGCGCAGGCGCAGGCCGCAAATCCGCTGTATCTGGCCTATCAGAACAACTGGGAATTCTCGCCCGTCACGGCCAATCCAACCGCGGCTTCGGCCATCCAGATCGGCAACCCGGTCTCGGTGCGCAAGGCGATCCGCACGTTGCAGCGGTATCGCGGCATCGTGGCGCAAGCCTCGGAGGCCGAACTGGCCGAGGCGGCGGCGCGGGCCGACCGCACCGGCATGTACAACTGCCCTCATACGGGCGTGGCGCTGGCCGCCCTGATCAAGTTGCGCGAACAGGGGCTCATCGAAGCATCGTCGCGGGTCGTGGTGGTCTCGACGGCCAGCGGCTTGAAGTTCACGGACTTCAAGCTGAGCTATCACGAACGCCGGCTGCCCGGCGTCGCCTCCGGATACGCGAACATCCCGGTCGATCTGCCGAATGACTACGATGCCGTCCGGCGGGCCATCGACACGCACGCCGCGAATCTCGCCCCCGGCGACGCGCCGGGACTGGAAACCACTGCCGCGTCCGCGTGACGGGCGGTTGCAACCGGCGCCGTGACGGGCGGTTGCAACCGGCGCCGTGACGGGCGGTTGCAACCGGCGCCGTGACGGGCGGTTGCAACCGGCGCCGTGACGGGGACCGCCCGCAGGAAAGCATCGTGCTATGATTCGGCTGACGAGTGGACGGATGCCGATCTACGAGTATGAATGTCGCAACTGCCGGAATGACTTCGAGTTGCTGGTACACCCCCACTCGACCCCGGCGTGCCCACGTTGCGACAGCCCGGCGCTGGACAAGCGGCTCTCGGCATTCGCCGTGGGACGCCCCGCGGCGGCTGACCGGCCCGGTCCACAAGCGTGCGGCAGTTGCGGTGACCCGCGCGGCGCCGGCGCCTGCGCCATGAACTGACCATCCCGGGCACCCGCCAGCGAACCATCGTGTGGCGTTCGCCCGGGGCTGCCGACCTCTTGACCAGACCGATGTCAGTACCACGGATCACGAAAGAAGCGTTGATGGCGCGTCTTGATGAAGAAGGCGGCACGCCGCCTGTCATTCTGGACGCCCGGCTGAAGTACCCCTTTGAACACAGCACCGTGACGCTGCCAGGCGCCGTGCGCGTCGATCCGGACGATCCGACCCCTGAAGGGATTTCGGTCGACCGCGACATCGTCGCCTACGATTCCGATCCGGAAGAGATCGTCAGCGCCCGAGTCGCGGCGGCGCTCATCCGGAAGGGGTTCCGCGCGAGCGCCCTGCAGGGGGGACTGGCGGAGTGGATGACTGCGAAGCTCCCCACCGACGCGAAACATGCGCCCAAACAGGCGCCACCCAAGGCGGGCGGACTGAAAGGCTGACTGTCACTTCAGCGGGGCGCTGTTCGGACTCCAGTTCCAGTGCACTGGCGCCGCACGTCATCGTGATGAGACCGCGACGCAGGATCGGTCGGATCATGGCGAGCGTCATCGCGATCTGCGCGCTGGCGATGGCGCCCGGCGCCGCGCAGCGCTCCGAGCGGACGCCGGAGGAGTTGCAACGTGCGCTCCAACGCCGGTATGACCTGGTTCAGGACTTCTCCGCCGATTTCACCCAGACGTATGAGGGGGGCGTGCTTCGCACGGCCGTGGTTGAACGCGGTGTCGTCCGGATCAGGAAACCTGGACGCATGCGCTGGGACTATCACGAACCGGAACGCAAGGTGATAGTGTCCGACGGCGAACAGCTCTTCTTCTACCTGCCGGAAGATCGACAGGGCATGATGGGTTATCTCCCGGCCGAGTCGCAGGCGACCACTCCGGCCCTGTTCCTCGCCGGGGCCGGCAACCTCGTCGACGACTTCAGCGCCGCCTTCGATACCGTGGAGGATCAGCCGCCGAACAGTTACGCGCTGCGCTTGACGCCAGTACGGAGCGAGCCGGAGTTCGAGTTTCTGACCCTGGTGCTCGACGGGCGTTCACTGGCGATCCTGCGTCTGATCGCCTACGACCTGCAGGGCGGCATCTCGGCGTTCACCTTCTCAAACTTGAAGGAAAACCAGGGAGTGTCCGATACTCAGTTCACGTTCGAATTTCCACCTGGGACCGATGTCATCGACAACACGCTACCGCAGTAACCGGCGCCCGGTATCGGTACTTGCGACGATCGCGCTGCTGTCGTGGGGTCTGACCGGCTGCGCAACCGGATTCCGGGACCGTGCCCGGACCGCGGAGTTCTCCGAGAACTACGATCAGGCGATCGTCGAATACACCCGCGCGCTGCAGGAGCGCCCTGGCGACCGGGGTCTGCTGCAGGACCTCGAACGCGCCAGGCTGGCGTCCGCGCTGCAGCACTACGCCCAGGGCCGGCGTCAGGCGGGCATCGGAAACGATGACGAGGCGCTGTTCGAGTTTCAGATCGCGGCCGAACTGAACCCCGACAGCGCCGAGATCCAGGAGGCGCTTCGCGAGACCCGGCAGCGCGTGCAGACACGCCTCATCACGCGAGCCGAGGGAGAAACGGAACTCGAGGCGCTGATCGAACGCAACAGCGGTCTGCCGCCGATCGGATTCGAGCTGCCCGCTGACCCGTTGCCGGAATCGCTCGTGTTTCGCGATGCCAGCACCCGCGACGTCTTTTCCGCGCTCGGGCAGTTCACCGGCGTCAACGTGATCTTCGATCCCGGCTTCGTCGATGACGTTGTCTCGATCGACCTGCGAGGCGCCGCGCTCTCGACCGCCTTGACCTCGGTCACACAATCGACCCGCAATTTCTACCGGATCACGGCGCCGCAGACGGTCACCATCGTTCCCGATACCCCGTCCAAGCGACGTGAATACCCGGAAGAGGTCGTTCAGACGTTCTACCTCAGCTACGCCGACCCCGAGGACACCGTGAATCTGTTGCGGCAGGTCGTTGAATTGCGCTCTCTTGCAGCGGTATCCGCGACGCGGGCTATCGCGGTCAAGGACACCCCCGAGCGTGTCGCGGCGACCGCCAGGCTGATCGCGGCGATCGACAAGGCGCGTCCCGAGGTCGTGATCGATGTGGAGCTGCTCGAAGTCGATCGACAGCGCCTGCGTGACTACGGGCTGCAGTTCGCCAGCCCCGGCTCACCTGGCATCGACGGTTTCGCCAGTATCGACGAGTCAAACCTCACGCTGGCGGATCTCGGCAACTTGACCGGCGCCGACATCTTCGTCGCCAATCTTCCGGGACTGTTCTACCGCCTGCTGAAACAGGATAACGACACCAGAACGCTGGCCAACCCGCACCTTCGGACATCCGCGGGACTGGCGGCAACGGCCGAATTCGGTGAGCGCGTGCCAATCCCTGTCACCCGATTCACCCCTCTCGCCGCCGGCGGTGTCGCGCAGCAGCCGGTTACGTCGTTCAACTATGAGAACATCGGGGTCAACATCGAAATCACGCCGTACACGCACCACAACGACGACGTGTCGCTGGATCTGAATATCTCGGTGACCAACGTTTCCGGAACCGGATTTGGCGGTGTGCCTATTATAGGCAACCGCTCGATCACCACGACGATCCGGCTGCGGGACGGCGAAACGAACATTCTGGCCGGGCTGATCCGGGACCACGAGCGGGAAGTGATGGAGGGAATCCCCGGTCTCAGCGACCTGCCGTTCATCGGACGGCTGTTCGCACGCAATCAACGCGATATCCAGGAAACCGACATCGTCCTCACACTGACGCCCCGCATCATACGCGTGCTCGATCTGGAGGACGAGGATCTGCGGGCGTTCCGGCTCGAACGGGATACCGGCGCCAGCCTCGACATCCTGGGCAGACTGCCGGCGCCGATCACGCCGGGCGCGATTCAACGGATCGAGCCCGCAAGCGACGTGCCGCAGAGAGTCGATCCAATCGTCTCGCCCATCCAGCCCCCACCGCAATAGGGCGCCGGCGGCGCGCGAAGCCGCCACCTCGGGACCCCGGCCAGCTTCGTCAGACGTCGTCGACCGCCACCTGCGCCCCGAGCGCGACCAACCGATCGACCAGTTGCGCGTAGCCTCGCTCCACCGTCTCGAGCGGCTGGATCCGGCTGATGCCGGTGGCGGCGAGCGCCGCGGTAATCAGCGCCATGCCTGAACGCAGATCCCTGCTGTCCAGCGTCCGTCCCGTGAGGCTGGTTGGACCATCGACGATCATCCGATGCGGGTCGCACAGGAAGAGGTTTGCGCCCATCCCGCTCAACTGCTCAAGCGCGAACAGCCGCAACTCGTACATCCAGTCATGTATCAGCGTCCGCCCACGGGCCTGCGTCGCCAGCACACTGATCAGACTGACCATGTCGCTGGGGAAGCCGGGCCATGGGGCGGTGGTGATCTGCGGTATCGCGACCGGGGACGACGGATACACGAAGAGCCGTTCGTCGTCGACATCGCAATGCACCTGCATGCGGCGCAGGGTCGTCGTAATCGGCTCCAGATGCCCGGCGCGGGCGCCGTGGACCTCCAGCTCGCCACCAGTGACCGCCGCCGCGACGGCCCAGCTTCCGGCCTCGATATAGTCTCCATCCAACCGCTGGGCGGCCCCGCGCAGACGGGCGCCGCCGGCGATCCGAATCGTGGGCGTACCACCCCCCTCGACATCGGCTCCCATCGCGGTCAGAAACCGACACAGCTCGACGACATGCGGCTCACACGCGGCGTGGCGGATTTCACTCTCCCCGGACGCGGCCGCCGCGGCGAGCAGCGCTGTTTCGGTCCCGGTGACCGACGCTTCCTCCAAATATACCGACGACGGCAGAAGTCCGTTCGGCGCCTCCAGCACGTAGTCGGTCGACGAATCTTCACACCGCCTCGCCCCCATCGCTTCCAGGGCCTGCAGATGGACAGAAAGCGTGCGGCGGGCCGGAAAATCCCCACCCGGCTGCGCCAGCCGCACGCGACCGCCCCTGGCCAGCAGTGGACCGCACAGCAATACCGACCCCCGCAGCCGCCCAACCAACCGCCGATCCGGTTCGTCACCGGTCACGTGCGCGGCGCACACACGCAGCGTGCGTGTACCGACCCCGCTGACCTCGACTCCCAGACCAGCCAGCAGATCGGCCATCACATGTACGTCCTTGATCCGCGGTACGTTCGTCAGCACGCACGGCTCTTCCGTGAGCAGACACGCCACCAGCAACGGTAACGCGGAGTTCTTGTTGCCCTCGACATCGACCCTGCCCGCAAGCCGACGGCCGCCCTCGACGATCAGCGTCGTCGCTTCATCGGCCCGCGTGCTCGTTCGCGTGCTCATCCCACCTCGTTTCATCCGTTGGACGTTTCATTCGAACTCACCGACATAGATCAGTTCCTCGCGCAATACGATGCCGAAACGGTCGGCCACCACGTTCCGGACATGCCCGACAAGCGCCCGCACGTCGGCGGCCGTCGCGCCCCCTTCGTTGACGATGAAGTTGCCATGCACGTGCGACACGACCGCCCGGCCGATCGAGCACCCCTTCAATCCCGCCCGGTCGATGAGCGCCCCCGCGGAACGGGGCACCCCGTCAGGCAATGGGCCATCCGCCGCCCGCGGATTACGGAACACACAGCCGGCCGACGCGCGGTTGAGCGGTTGGGTCCGCTTGCGAAAGGCCAACGACTCGCGTGCCGCCGCCCGCAACTCCCGGATCGCGTGTTCCTCCACCCGGAAGTCGGCCCACAGCACGAGTTCTCCCGTGTGCTGAATGCGACATTCATCGTAGCCGAACCCCATATCCTGTACCGGCACAAGCGACACACCGCCAGCCGCATCGACGAGCCCCACCCTGTTCACCATATCACCCAGCAAGCGGCCGTCGAAGTGGGCATTTCCGTGCACGGCGCCCCCAACGGTGCCTGGGGTGCCGGCCCAGCGTTCGAGTCCCGCCAGTTCCCGCTGAATGGTCCACCGCACGAGCCCGTTGATCGTGACGCCGCCCTCGGCGCGGATCTGCGTCGAGTCGATCTGCGTCACCGCGCCATGCCGGACCCGTACCACCAGGCCACGCACACCCAGGTCGCCGACCAGGACGTTCGATCCGCCCCCGAGCACGGTGAGGGACAGACCCAGCTCGCGGGTCACCCGCACGGCGGCCACCAGATCATCCGGGGCACTGGTTTCGAGCATCCAGTCGGCCGCGCCTCCGGCGCGAAACGTCGTCACTGCGGCCAGGGGCATGTGCGCCCTGACCCGACCGCCGAATGCCTCGGCAAGCCGCAGGCGCACACTCGACGGCCGGTCTCCTGACGCCGGCTCGCCTGGTACCGTCCGTCCGACCATCATGCAATGCGCCTCAACTGCTGCTCCAGACCGATGAGCGCCGCCACCGCCTCGCGGTGCTCGCACGGCGTAAACACGATCCAGTCTCCGGGACCAAGTTGCCCGGCGACAGACAGATCGGCGCTGATCACGGTCGCGATGCGGACGTAACCCCCGGTGGTCTGGCGATCGGCCATCAGCAGAATCGGCTGGCCGCTCGGAGGCACTTGCACCGTGCCCACCGGAGTCGGACCCGAAAGCAGCGGGGTCGCATCAGCCAGCTCGATCGCCGGGCCATTCAATCGGTACCCCATTCGGTTCGAGTCCGTGCCGATGGTGAATTTGGCGCTTGTGAACAGCTCCAGCGCGCCGGGGGCGGTGCGGTCCCGCTCCGGCCCCGGCAGCACCCGCACCCGCGCCCCCCCGTCGGGCAGCGCGAACGGGACGGGCGCTGCGCCGGCGGATGGCGGCGCCCCGCACGCGCGTCCCACGACCAGCCGGTCGCCCGCCCGGATCGGGCGCCCCCCCAACCCGCCCAGGCCGCTCGCGAGATCGGTACTGCGGCTGCCCAGCACCGGCGGGACGTCGATGCCTCCCGCCACGGCGAGATACGCCCGCGCCCCGGCGCCCCGGCGCCCGAACACCAGCCGGCTGCCGCGAGCCGCACGGTACACCCGCCCCATCGAGATCGCAGACGCGTCGAGCTGCAGTTCGAAGCAGGCGCCGGTGACCGCAAAGGTGGTTTCGGCGAGGAACGCCAAGGACGGCCCGACGAGGGTGATCTCGAGCGCCGCTCGATCAGGCGGGTTGCCAACCAGCAGGTTGGCGAATCGGTGCGAGACCTCGTCCATCGGCCCGGCCACCGGCACACCCAGGTCCTGACTCCCCCAACGTCCGCGGTCCTGGATGGTCGTCAACAGGCCCGGCGCCTCGATGTGAATCATCCAGTCACTCCTCGACCGCCAGCGCTTCGAACCTGACACGATCTCCGGGACGGCACAGACTCGGGGGGTCCCGATCAGGATCGAACGGCTCGACCGCGGCCCGTCCGATCAGCCGCCAGCCGCCTGGCGCCGTCATCGGGTAGATGCCGGTCTGTGCGCCTGCGATACCGACCGATCCGGCGGGCACCGCCAACCGCGGTGTCTCACGCCGCGGCATCGCGATGCGCGCGTCCACACTGCCCATGTAGGGAAATCCGGCCAGGAAACCGACCATGTAGACGCGATACCACACCGACGCATGGCGGCGCACGACCTCCTCCGGCGTGCAACCGGCGAATGCGGCGACGTCGTCCAGATCGGGACCACCTGCGCCGCCATAGACGACCGGCACGACCACGTCCCGTGTCGTGGCGAGCGCCGGTGCGGGATCGGCCGCCGCCTGGTCGAGCGCCGCCCAAAGGAGATTCAGATCCGTGCGGGTCGGCTCGAAGTACACCGTCGCCGCGTGGTACCCGGGCACGACATCGCGTACGCCTGGATACCGCGCCGCCCGGATCCGGCACGCCAGCGTGACCACCCGCTCGCTGATGCACGGATCGATGCGTGCCGGGAACTCGATTGTGACGGCCGCGTCGCCCGCCAGTGCGATCCGCCAATCGCAAGTGGTTACCATCGCACTACCCCGCCCGGGCGCCGGACGATCCGGCAAGCGCCTCCAACAGGCGGTCGTGGATGCCCTCGAACGCGCCGTTCGACATCACGACGACCAGATCTCCGTGCGCGGCCTCGCCGGCGACCGTGCGGACGATGTCCGCCACGTCCGGAACATGCCGTGCGCGCTGGCCCGCCTGCCTGAGCGCCGCCACGAGTTCCGACTCCGAGAGCCGTTCGCCGGCGGGCAGGGAGGACCGCTGCACCCGCCCGATGACCACCTCGTCAGCCGGCCCGAACGCTGCAGCGAAGTCGTCCTGAAACACTCGGCGGCAGGCCGACGCGGAGCGCGGTTCGAACACCGCCCAGATGCGACCCGACGGAAACGCGGCCCGCACGCCGGTCAGGGTCTCGCGCACCGCCGTTGGGTGATGCGCGAAATCGTCATACACGGTCACCCCGCGGACCCGTCCGCGCACTTCGAGCCGCCGTTTGACCCCTTGGAACCGTTGCACGGATGCGGCGACGGTGCGGGGGGCGAGACCGACGCTGTCGGCTACCGCGAACGCCGCCAGTACGTTGCGGACATTGAACGCTCCGACCAGCGGCGCGTACACGTCGGTCACCGGCTGCCCTTGATGCACCACGGTGAACTGCACACCGTCGCGCCTGGACTCGATTGACGCCGCCCGCCAGTCCGCCGCGTCCCCGAGACCAAAGGTCACGACCTCGCATGGCGCGCCGTCGGCCAGGTCCAGGGCGGCCTGACAATCGGCGCCCAGAATCACGCGGCCGCGCCGGGGCAGCAGCCTCACCAGCCGCCGCATGGCCAGGCGGATCTCGCCGACATCGGCATAGATGTCGGCATGGTCGAACTCGAGATTGCCGATCACCGCCACGTCCGGCAAATACTTCAGGAACTTCGCGGTCTTGTCGAAGAACGCGCTGTCGTACTCATCCCCCTCGATCACGAACTCCGGTCCCGCTCCGAGCCGGTAGCTCGACCCGAAGTTGCCCGCCAGCCCGCCCACGAGGACACTCGGATCGCGGCCGCCGTCAGCAAGGATCCAGCCCGTCAGCGCCGCCGTCGTCGTCTTGCCATGCGTACCCGCGACGACGATTGTGCGCCGGTCCCACAAGAAGAACTCCCGCACCATCTCCGGTAACGACCGATACTTGAGTTTGCGATCCAGGACCGCCTCGACCTCCGGGTTGCCTCGAGACACGGCATTGCCGATCACCACCAGGTCGATGTCGGACGTGATGCGGCCGGCGTCGAATCCCTCTTGACAGGCAATCCCCCGCACCGCCAGAAAATCGCTCATCGGCGGATACACGTGCCGGTCCGAACCACGCACGACGTAGCCGCGTTCCTGCAACATCGCAGCGAGCGTCGCCATCGCGGTGCCGCAGATCCCGATAAAGTGCACCGTCATCTGACCGCCGCCTCTGTCACCACTACTCGAGGCCGTCCGCTGCCCACGACCCGCACCTCGACCCCCAGCGGCACCGTCAGCCCCGGACCACGGGTGTGGCCGGTCTGGAATCCGAAGAGCACTGGTCCCGGAAACGTCTCGAGCAGTTCGGCCAGCACGGCGCGCGCCGTCGGCTGGCCGTGCGGCTCGTCGCAGTCGGGAAACTCGCCGCACACGACCGCGGCCGCTTGTCCCAACACACCGCTCGCGGCAAGTTGGGTCAACATGCGATCCAGGCGATACGGACGCTCTCCAATCTCGTCGAGCAGCAGCACGCAACCTGGCGGCGGCGCGAACGCGAACGGCGTACCCAGCGAGGCGACGAGCTGTGTCAACGTGCCTCCCAGCAGCGGACCCCTGGCGTCTCCCGGGCGCAGCGCCACCAGTCCATCTCCCGTCAACTCACCCACCGGCTCTGTCTGCATCAGACAGCGGCGAAACGAGTTCCGGTCATAGCCTGTTGCGCCCTCGGACAACGTCACCACCATCGGCCCATGAAAACACGTGGTGCCGCAGTGGATCGTCAAATAGGAAAGCAGCGCCGTCACATCGCTGTGGCCAATGAATGGTTTCGTCGAGGCCCTGAACACGCATGGATCGAGCCACGGCAGGACCTGGGCGCTGCCGTAGCCCCCACGGGCCGCCATGATCGCGGCGACCGAGGGGTCGCGCCACGCGGCGGTCAACGCCGCCGCACGACTCTGCGCAGTTCCGGCCACGTATCCACGGCGCGCGAACACACCCTCGGTCAGCACGGGCACCAGCCCCAGACGCTCGATCTCGGCCACCCCGGCCTCGAAACGCCCACGTTCGAATGGACTGGCCGGAGCGATGATCGCAATCCGGTCTCCCGGGACGATGACACGTGGAGTCTGCATGTCTTGATGTCGGCGGGCGGTCGCACACTCCGTACGGACGTGCAGGGCCGATTGCGGCCCGCGCCGGCCTCAGGCCCGCGCCATCTCCTCGGCCAGCGCCTGATGCGCCGGCGTGCCGATACGTGCGCGCAACGCCGTCCCGGCGAGCGGACGGCGAGGGCGCTCACGCGCCAGCAACCGCGCCTTGATCCGCCGCTGCCTGGCCCAGGCGTCCTCGACGTCCCGCTTGTCCAGTGCCCCGGATTCGACGGCGCGGATGACCGCCTCGATCACGGAAACGTGCCGGTCAATGGTCCCATCGCAGACCAGCAGCGTGTCACATCCCGCCTGGAGTGCCGCGACTGCCGCCTGTTCAACTGAACGCGAGCGGGTCATTGCTCCCATGTGGAGGTCGTCGGTCACGATCAACCCCGTATGGCCAAGCTCAGCACGCAGCATGTCACGTACGACGGCGCCGGAGAGCGTGGCCGGACGCGTGTCGTCCAGAGCGGGGTACAGCACGTGCGCGGTCATGACGGCGGCGACGTCGGCGGCGATCGCCTCGCGGAACGGTTCCAGGTCCTGCTCGCGCACCTGCTCGGGCGGGTGCTCGATGACCGGCAACTCCACATGCGAGTCGACGCGCGCGTCTCCGTGCCCGGGAAAGTGCTTGCCGCACGCGGCAACGCCGTGCCGCTGCAGGGTCTCGACGATGACGCGACCGAGGCGCCCCACCTCGACCGGATCGGAGGACAGGGCCCGGTCGCCGATGACCGGGTCGGCCTCGGCGTGTCGCACGTCGAGTACCGGCGCAAAGTCGAGCGTAATCCCGACCGCCGCCAGTTCGTCAGCCAGCGCGGCTGCGAAACGTCGCACCAGCGACGGATCTGCGTGACGACCGAGCGCCGCCATGGGCGGCCACTCGGTGAACGGCGCCCGCAACCGGGCCACCCGTCCTCCCTCTTGATCGACACTCACCCACAGTGGCGCGTCGTCGGCCAGCGCCTGCAGGTCAAAGGCCAGTTCGGCCACCTGCTCTGGCGCCTCAACGTTCCGCGCGAAGAGAATCACCCCGCCCAGGTCCCACTCGCTGGCCAGCGCGCGCAACTCGGCCGGCACGGTGCAACCGTCGAACCCGGCCACCACAAGCTGCCCGACGTGACGATGGAGTGCTTTCACGGACTGGAGGGCCGCATTCAGCCTGACCCCTGCGGTCGCGGCAGTGCGTGGCCACGGTCAGCCGCAACGGCTGGCAGATTCCGCCGGCGACGCCTCCCGGCCACCGGCAGAGTCCCGGAACGTCGCCGTGCGGCGCGCCGCCATTATAATGCGCCGGTGCAGATTAACTCCTCGGCTCCGACCCGTCTTGACCTCGGGGGCGGAACGCTCGACATCTGGCCGCTGTATCTGTTTCATCCCGGCGCACAGACGGTCAACGTCGCTATTCAATTGCGCGCCGCCTGCACCGTCACCTCTCGCAACGACGGTGCGGTCACCATCGTGTCGGAGGACACCGGCCGGAGACTGGCCGCGAACCGCTGGGACCAGCTCGATACCACCGGCGACAATCGGTTGCTGGCCCACATCGCCCGATTCTTCGAAGTCGAAGGGATCCAGATCTCGACGCGCGCGGCATCACCCCTCGGTGCAGGCATCGCCGGATCATCGGCGCTGACCATCGCCGTCTGCGCCGCGCTCGCGCGGTGGCAGCAGCGCCGGCTCTCCTCCCAACAGTTGCTGACGCTCGCCATGAACCTCGAGACCCGCACGCTCCGCATCCCGACCGGCGTGCAGGACTACTACGCGGCGTTGCACGGCGGAGTCTCCGTGGTGGCACTGGACCCGCTCGGCGTGACGCGAACTCCGCTCGATATCGAACCGGATGAGTGGCAACGCCGCCTCGTGCTCGTCTATAGCGGCGACTCGCGCTCATCCGGCATCAACAACTGGGACATCACTCGCCGGTACATTGACGGCGACCAGCGGATCGCCGCCGTGTTCGACAAACTGCGAGACATTGCGGCCGCCATCCGCGACGCCCTGGACCGCAGGGACTGGACCGAACTCGCCGTCCAGATCAACCGCGAGTGGCGCGCGCGACGAACGCTGGCCCCAGGCATCTCGACAGCCGCCATCGACAGACTCATGGAGCGGGCGGCGGCGGCCGGTGCGCTGGCTGGAAAGGTCTGCGGCGCCGGCGGCGGCGGATGTGTCTTCTTCCTGGTCGATCCGGCCCGCCGGATCGATGTCGTTCGCGCCCTCACCGACGACGGCGCACGACTGCTGGACTGCAGGCTAGACACCGACGGCGTGCTGGTGGCGCACGACGGGGGGTAACCGCGACGCCTCGAGCGCGTCGCGACGCGGCCGGCACGGAACGACCGTGGGACGCGCCGGTAGCCGATCCTTGCGGCCACCCGCCGTCAGGGCGCGATGTAGCTGTGGTAATTCTCGTGCGTGATACGTGCGGTCACGACCTCGCCGGATTCGCCGAGCGACCTTCCCTGCCGCTCGTTGAGTTCGAACCCGAAGGTCGCAGCGTCGCCGATGTCTATGATGATCTCTTCGTCCGCCGTGTAGGACTCCCGCTCCCCCTCGTGCATCAATCGTGAAAACACCAATTCGCCGTCGATGGTCAAGGACACGAAACAGTCGCCGGCCGGCCGGACCACGATATCGAGTTGGCGCTCCGCGATCGATGTCTCCGCGGGCACCGGGAGCGGCGGAAGCTCTGCACGGACCGGTGCAAGTGGTGTCGAGACCTCCGACTCGATCTCCGGCGCCACCGCAGTCCGGTAATCCAGATACAGCAACAACGCGGCAACCGTGATACTGGCGAGTGCGAGCGTGAGCACCGCGCCCGTCATGCGCTGCCGGCTCAGAAAGATGCGCGCGTCGCGCAAGTGGTGTTCCGCCAACGGAACGTCGGCGACACCGCAGTCCGACAAATGGGCCATGTAGTCGCGCTGCGTCTGATCCGGGTCCAGACCGACCTCGTGGGCGTAGGTACGTACGAAGGCGCGGGTGAAGACGCCCCCGGGTAGCCGGGCCACGTCATTCCCTTCAATCGACTCGAGCATATTGACCGAGATCTTGGTCTTCGCCGAAATCTGGCGAAGCGAGATCTGTCTGGCCTCGCGCGCGGCACGCAGGCGCGCGCCGATGTCGCCGGCGGGTGTCGACCGTGGATCATGATCGACTGGCATGGCGTGTCACATACGACCTGCGAAGCGTGTCAACGACATGGCCGATGGTGTCGAATCGACCAGTGTCGCCGGTGTGGGCGAACAACCCGATCGCCGCGACGCCTGCTGCCCCGGCACGAAACACCTCTAAGGCATTATCGGCCGTTATCCCCCCAATCGCCAATACCGGAATGCACGCGGCGCGGGCCACCGCGGCGACCGGATCGACGCCGCAGGCTGACACGCCCGGTTTGGACCGTGACGGAAAGACGGTGCCGAACTGCAGGTAGTCCACATCGCCCTGTTCAGCCAGCCGTAGCGCCTGGCCGGCGTCATGCACCGAGCGGCCAAGCAGGAATCGGTCTGGCACGTGCGGACGCACGGCCGGCGCCGGCAGCGAGTGCTCTCGCAGATGCACACCGGACGCGCCGGCCGCCAGCGCAATGTCGAGACGGTCATTGACGAGAATGGCGGTGTCCGATCCCCGTGCCAGGTCGACACAGCGGACCACGAGATCGAGCAGCGCGGCATCGGGCAGGTCCGGTTCGCGCACCTGAATGAGATCGACCTTGCAGGCGACCGCCGCCGCGACCAGATTCAGCAGCGCGGACACACGGTGCGGACCGGTTCCCGGCAGCCTGCCGCGACCGGTCACGAGCGAGACGATGGGACGTCTGCTCAGCGGGGCTGGGCCCACGGGCGGGTCTCCTCGCTGCCCGCGGTGTCACCCGGTGTCCGGTTCGACTGCCGCCCTGTAATCGATTCCGGCCGCGCGCGCCGCGCCGTCGCGCGGATCCATGACAGCAGTTCCCAGGCGCCGGCCCACAGATTGACGATGCCCACGCCGGTCACGGCGCCACGCACGACCGCCAATTGTGCAAATCCACCGAGCAGCGGAAACCATGCCAGCAGCAGGTTCCGGTCCCACAAGGTGGACCAGGGCGCGATCACCAGCACCAGACCTGTTTCCAGGAGGTACACGATCAGCAGGCTGCGGCCCAGGCGATGAATCTCATCCTCCCAGCAGGCGCGCGCCGATCGTCGGACTCCGTCCGGCCGGCCCCCGAGACGTTTGCATCGCTACGTCTCTCACAGATCGATCATCGGACACGTTCCATGGAAGCCGGCCGATGATATCAAACCAGTGACCGTGGCCGGAACGAGCGTCGATGCGCATCGGAATAGCCGTACCTGGCCAGCGCGGAGAGGTGTTCCGGCGTCGCGTACCCCTTGTGACGGTCGAACCCGTAGCGCGGGTCCGCCTGGTGCAGCAGGGCCATTGTTCGATCGCGGATCACCTTGGCCATGATGGACGCGGCCGCGATCGCGGCGCAGCGGCGATCGCCACCGACAATCCCGCGCTGCGGAATGAAGATCTCCGGTATTCGGAACCCGTCGACGAGCAAAAAGTCAGGCAGCGGGGCGAGACCGGTCACGGCGGCGCGCATCGCCGCCAGCGACGCGCGGTGAATGTTCAAGCGGTCGATTACCTCGGGCTCCTGCACACCGATCGACCAGGAGACGCCCGCGGTCAGGAGCTCGTTGTGGAGTCGTTCGCGCGCGGTGGCGCTGAGCAGCTTCGAGTCGCGCAGCCCGGTCACACCGTCCCCCGGGGGCAGCACCACCGCCGCCGCCACGACAGGACCCGCCAAGCTTCCGCGCCCCACCTCGTCAACACCGGCGATACGCGCGAACCCGAGTTGGCGCAACTCGTTCTCGACCGTCCTGCGCGCCGACATCCGACTGCCGGCTGCGTGCAGCCCTTGGGAAACGCCTCGCTGCGTCCGAACGGCGCTGCATCCCGCCTGGCGGCGTCGCTCCTCGGTCACAAATGCCCCAATTGGCTCCCTCGTCGCGCCTTGCACTGGCCGGGCGCGGCATGGCTACGACCAGATGCTCGGTGCGACGCGGGGTTCCGCCACAGACTCCTAGGCGGTGGGACGCCGCTTTTCCCGCAGCCGCGCTGCGCGTCCGCGCAGTTTGCGCAGGAAATACAGCTTCGCACGGCGCACGCGCGCCGCCCGTCCGATCTCGATCTTGTCGATGGACGGCGAGTGCAACGGAAAAATACGTTCGACGCCCTGACCGAACGACACTTTCCGGACTGTGAAGGTACTGCGGGCACCGCCCTGCTTGATGGCGATAACCACACCTTCGAATACCTGAATCCGCTCTTTCTCGCCCTCGCGAATCCTGACGTGCACGCGCACCGTCAATCCGGGCCGCAGATCGGGACGTTCGCGCAACTGGGTCTGCTCAATGGTCTCAATGGCATTCATTTGTTCGCTCCTGCGTCACGGGCGTCCCGGCGTACCTGCAGTTCCTGCAGCATTGCCCGCTCCTCTTCGTCGAGCGCCGCGCGCTCGAGCAGATCCGGCCGCCGTTCGAACGTCCGTCGGATCGCTTCCTGTTTCCTCCAGCGGCGTATCTCCCCATGATGCCCAGAGACCAACACCTCGGGCACCGACAGTGCTCCGACCGTGGCCGGCCGTGTGTAGTGGGGATAATCCAGCAGCCCCCGCGCAAACGAATCCTCCCGGACGGACTGCTCGTCCCCCACGACTCCGGGAATCTGGCGTGCGACCGCATCCACGACGACCGCCGCCGGCAGTTCTCCTCCGCTTACGACGTAGTCGCCAATGGAGATCTCGCCGGTCACCAGTCGCTCCCGGACTCGTTCGTCGATGCCCTCATAACGGCCGCACAAAAGCACCACGTGCCGCAGCGTGCTCAGTCTGACCGCCTCCGCGTGACAGAATGGACGTCCCTGCGGGGACAGCAACAGGACCTCCGCCGGGCTCCCATGTCGTGTGCGAATCGCCTCGGCGGCTCTGAGGAACGGCTCCAGCTTCAACACCATGCCCGGTCCGCCGCCGTATGGCGCGTCATCCGCGGTCCGCCGCCGGTCGTCGCTGTAGTCGCGCAAGTCGTGGATACCGACCTGCAGCAATCCACATTCAACCGCTCTGCCCAGGACACCTTCCCGCAGGACGGCATCGAGCATGCCCGGAAAGATGGAGACGAGATCAAACCTCAGTCCGGTCCTCCCTGCCCGCGTCACGCACCGGGCCCCTCGTCGCGGCGCCGTCTGCCCGGCGGGCACGGGCCGGCGCATTCAGGCCCAGCAGTCCCTCTGGCGGATCGATCGTAATCAACTGCGCGGCCGGATCGACCTCCACACAGATGGACGCCACAAGCGGCACCTGTTGCTCGCCCGCACCGTCATGCACGATCAGTCGCTGGACGCCGGTGTCCCCTTCCACGGCCTGCACCGTACCAACGACCGCGCCCGTCACGGTCTCGACGCGGCACCCGATCAATTCGTGATGGTAGTAGGAGCCGGCGGGCAGCGGCTCGAGCGTCTCCTGCGGAATGCGCAGTTCAGCCCCCGCCAGCGCCTCCGCGTCGTTCATCGACTCCACGCCCTCGATCCCCAGAATCGGCCGGTGCCGATGAAATCGCACGTCACGAATCAGCAATGTCACGAGTCGCCCGCCGCGGCGCACATGCAACTCGTTGCCGGGTCGAAAACGCTTGTCGACAGAATCGGTGTCGGGGTCGACGATCACGCGCCCGCGATTGCTGTGAGCGCGAGCGATGCGACCCACCGTCACCATCGCGTCCCAGTCCAGGTGCCACCTCGCTACCACGCGTCGACGAAGTCGACCGACAAGGCTACGGCCCGTCGACGAAGTCGACCGACATGGCTACCACGCGTCGACGAAGTCGACCGACAAGGCTACAGCGTGTCAACGAAGTCGACCGACAAGGCTACAGCGTGTCAACGAAGTCGACCGGCACGGCTACGGCGCGTCGACGAAGTCGACCGACACGCGACGCACGCCGGAACCGTCCGCGACTTCGGCCAGCGTCCTTATGGATGCTGCCGTCCGGCCCTGACGTCCGATCATGCGTCCCAGATCACGACCCGCGGTCGACACCTCGATATGCGTGACGTCCCGGCCCTCCCGCTCCGTCACCGACACATCGTCCTCCCGGTCGGCCAGCACCCGGGCAATGACTTCCACGACCGCGCGGGCGCGACTCATGTCGCCACCCGGGGCTCGTCGCCACCGTCGCCGGTGGATTCCGTCTGCGGAGGCGGCGCCGGGTGCCGCGCCAGCAGCGTGCGCACCGTGTCGGACAACTGCGCGCCGCGGCTGGTCCAGTAGTTCACGCGTTCGCGGTCGACGACGACCTCTTCGGGATCGGTCCGCGGATTGTAGTGTCCGAGCAGATCCACGAAACGCCCGTCACGGGGCGTGCTGGACTCGATGACCACGACCCGATAGCAGGGACGCTTCTTCGTTCCGACTCGACTCAATCGAATGGTCAACATACCGGTGTGTTCTCCTCAGCGTGGGGTTATCGAGTCGGGCTGGTCCCACCACCTGGGAGCCTGCACCGAAGGAAGATCATGGCTGCACATCCGCTCTCACTCATGGCATGCACCACTCATTTTCATCACATCGTGCCACCATGCTCCTCACATGCGTGAAGAATTCGATGGCGATATCGAGTGTTCGCGTTCGCCAACTTCTACGACGCAGACTCCTAGCGAACCGGAAAGCGAATGCCCGCCGGCATGCCGCGGCGCCGACCGCCCATCTTCTTCAGTGACCGCGATGCCGCCCCCGCCATACGCAACATACGGCGCATGTCCCTGAACTGCTTCAACAACCGGTTGACGTCCTGCACCGTCGTGCCGCTGCCACGGGCGATTCGCCGGCGACGGCTCCCGTCGATCACCTGATAGTGCAGTCGTTCGCGTGCGGTCATCGAATCGATGATCGCCATCGTCTGCGGGAGCGCCTTCGGATCCACCTCCCCCGGCATCTGCGACGTCATCTGTCCCATGCCGGGGAGCAGATCGACCAGCCGTTCGAGTGGGCCCATTCGCGCGACCGCCGACAACTGGTCGCGCATGTCTTGCAGGCTGAACTCGTTGCGCCGGATCTTCCGCTCAAGACGGGTCGCGTCCTCCTGGCTGACGACCTTCTCCGCCTTCTCCACAAGCGAGAGCACGTCACCCATCCCGAGCATGCGAGAGACGAGCCGATCGGGATGAAAGGGCTGCAGGTCCTGCAGGCGCTCGCCATCCCCGACGAACGATACCGGCACTCCGACCACCGAGACCACGGAGAGGGCCGCGCCGCCCCGCGCGTCGCCGTCCATCTTCGTCAGCACGACCCCCGTGATGCCCAGCCGGCGGTGGAATTCGCCGGCGCTCTTGATCGCGTCCTGCCCGGTCATCGAGTCGGCAACGTAGAGCAGATCCGACGGCGCCACGGCCGCCTTGAGCGCGTCAAGCTCACCCATCAAGGCATCGTCGATGTGCAGACGCCCGGCGGTGTCGACCAGCACCACATCGAAGGCGAAGGACCGCGCCATGGCGACGGCGCCTTCCGCTCGCGCGACGGCCGCGGCCCCGGTCGTCGCTTCATACGTACGGATGCCCGCGTCCGCCGCCAGCACGCCGAGCTGCTCGATGGCGGCCGGACGACGCACGTCGGTCGAGACCACGACCGGGTGCCGCCCCTGTTCACGCAACCACCGGGCCAGCTTCACGGTGGTCGTCGTCTTTCCGGCCCCCTGCAGCCCCAGCAACAACACCACCTGTGGACGCTGGCGGCTGGCGGACAGCCCCACCGGGCCATCGCCGAGCAAGGCGCGCAACTCGTCGCGCACGATCGCCACGACCTGCTGTGACGGTGTGAGGCTCCCGAGCACGTCACGATCCACCGCGCGGTCACGAACCCGATCGATGAACGCCTTGACGACCTTGAAGTTGACGTCTGCCTCGAGCAGCGCCATCCGGATCTCGCGAAGGGCGGACTCGACCGACTCGGGGGTGAGCCGGGTCTCGCGCCGCACCGACGCGAACACGCCTTGCAGACGTTCACTGAGCGAGGCAAACATGGACAGATACTCTAAAGCCCTTGAAACAAAACCGTTTATCGTAACGGTGGCGCCGTCTGATTGTCAATGGACGGAGCTCGTCCGCGACGCTCCCGCGGCCTTGGCGTCGTGTGCGGTCAGACGGTCTTCAGGGTATGGCCCAGCTTCTCTTTCTTGGTGCGCAGATACGACTGCGCCGGCTCGGTGGTCGGCACCTCGAGCGCCAGTGACGCCGACAAGGACAGCCCGTAGCCTTCGAGACCGACGAACTTGCGGGGATTGTTCGTCAGCAACCGCATGCTGCACACGCCGAGTTCATTCAGAATCTGGGCGCCAATCCCATAGTCCCGCTGGTCAGGTTTGAACCCCAACCGTTCGTTGGCCTCCACCGTGTCATAGCCCTGGTCCTGGAGTTGATAGGCTCGGATCTTGTTCGTGAGCCCGATGCCCCGGCCCTCCTGATTCAGATACAGCAGCACGCCCCGCCCCTCGGCGGCGATACGTTCCATCGCCACGCTGAGCTGCGCCCCGCAGTCGCAACGGGCCGAGTGAAAGACCTCCCCCGTCAGACACCGCGAATGCACCCTGACGAGCACATCGACGCCGTCCCCCAGATCGCCGCGTACGAGCGCCACATGGGTCTCGCCGTTGACGATGCTCTCGAAGGCGACGATTTGGAAATCGCCATACTTGGTGGGAAGGTTCGATGCGGCCGCCCGACGTACCAACCGCTCATTGCGCATACGGTACTTGATCAGGTCGGCGATGGTGATCATCACCAGATCGTGCCTGCGCGCAAAGCGCCGCAGATCAGGCACACGGGCCATCGTGCCGTCTTCGTTCATGATCTCGCAGATGACGCCGGCCGGCTCCAGCCCGGCGATCCTTGCCAGATCCACCGCTGCCTCGGTCTGCCCCGCTCGCACCAGCACGCCGCCCTCGCGGGCACGCAGCGGAAACATGTGTCCCGGCCGAACCAGGTCCCTCGCCGTGGTCTTCGGATCCGACACGACCCGGGCCGTCATGGCGCGATCGGCTGCCGAAATGCCCGTGCTGGTCGACTCCTTCGCCTCGATCCCGACGCAGAAGGCGGTGTCGAACAGGGAGGTGTTCTCATGGACCATCAACGGAATATCCAGCTCATCGAGCCGCGCGCCCGTCATCGGGACGCAGATCAACCCCCGGCCATGTTTCGCCATGAAGTTGATGATCTCGGGGGTGGTCTTCTCCGCAGCAACGGTCAGATCGCCTTCGTTCTCACGATCCTCGTCGTCCACCACGATGACCATCCGCCCCTCCTTGATAGCGGCGATCGCCTCCTCGACCGGCGCGAACGCGCTCCCGCGAGCGTTCGAAGCGAGCTTCAGTGCGGCTGCATTCCGCTGCGGCCGTTTTCGCGTGGTCTTTTCAGCCATCTTGCTCCTCAGGAGCGCGCGCACTCGCGGAATACTCCCCGACCTGCAGCGCCCGGACGACGTATTTTCCGATGATATCGCACTCGAGGTTGACCGGCGCGCCGACAACGGCCGCGCTCAGGTTGGTGTGCTCCCAGGTGAACGGCACGATCTGCACCATGAAGCGATCTTCGCTCAGCCCCGCGACCGTGAGGCTGATTCCATCGACGGCAATCGAACCCTTGGGCACGAGATAGGCCGCCAGAGTCGGCGGAAACGTCACCGTGACCCAGTGAAACCCGGCCTCGTGGCGGATGGCGGCGATCTGACCGATGGCGTCAACGTGTCCCTGCACGAAGTGTCCGCCTACCCTGGTGTCGACACGCATCGACCGTTCGAGGTTGACCACCTGCCCGGCCTGGAGTCTTCCAAGAGCGGTCACTCGCACGGTTTCGGGAGAGATCTCCGCCTGAAACCCCTGCGCGTCAGCCTCGACGACCGTCAGGCAGACCCCGTTGACCGCGATGCTCTCACCGAGCGTCAAGTCTGCCGCCAGCGGGGTGGCCACACCGATCCGGAAGCCGGCCGGAATCGGACGCAGTTCGGAGACGTCGCCTCGCGTTTCAATCAATCCATTGAACATCGGCTTCCAGCAACATGTCGTTACCAAGCCAGCGGGACTCGCCGTCTCCCAGACCGGCGCCCAGGCCGGCGCCCAGGCCGGCGCGTGACAGCCATTCGAACGGCAGCCACGCCACGCCGGTCTCACCAAGTGTGACCGGCGTCCGATAGATCCGGACCCTGTCAACGAGTTTGGCGCGCCACATCGCCCGCTGCAGCAACGCGCCACCCTCCAGCAGGAGATCGGTAACCTCGTGGGCCACAAGGCGGGACAGAGCCAACGCCGGATCACGGGCAGGCAACGCTTCGATCGTCGCCCCCGCCCTTGTCAGCGCCTCGGCGCGTGCGGGCCAGGACGCCACGGCAGTCTCGGTCGTCACGATGATGACTGGACCTGCGTCGAGCGTGCCGAACAGACGAGAGGCAGGCGGGGTGCGCATGCGCGTGTCGAACACCACCCGTAGCAGCGGTCGCAGCCGGGTCACCCGGCGCGCGGTCAACAGGGGATCATCGACGAGCACCGTCTCGGAACCGACCGCGATTGCATCGACCATGGCGCGCACGGCGTGGGCGTGGTCGGTCGCCTCGGCCCCTGTCAACCACGTCCGCTGACCAGGCGCGGCGGCGATCTTGCCGTCATGGCTGAGTGCCGCTTTCATCGTCACGAACGGCCGCGCATGACGCTGAACGGTGAAGAACGCCTCGTTGAGGCGGGTCGCCTCGGTCTCGCGCACGCCCACCGTCACCGCGATCCCGTGTTCGCGGAGATATCGGATGCCCGCGCCCTTGACCCGCGGGTCCGGGTCCTCGACGCCGACGATGACCTCCGCCACCCCGGCGTCCACGATGCGCTCGACACACGGGCCGGTGCGTCCCGTATGGCAACACGGCTCCAGGGTGCAGTAAAGCCGCCCCTCGCGGGCGGCGTCGCCGGCCTCGTCAAGCGCCACCACCTCGGCATGCGGGGCTCCCGGCCGCGCGTGATACCCCCGGCCGACAATCCGAGCGCCCCGCGTCACCACGGCTCCGACCATCGGATTCGGACTGGTGGCGCCACGGCCGCGGGCCGCGAGGGCAAGAGCCTGCGCCATGAGGGCATCGTCGCTCACGTACGTCACAGCCTCACCACACCGGTTCGAACAACGCCTCAACGTACTGACCGGCCGAAAACGGCAGCAGGTCATCCAGTTGTTCACCCACTCCGACATACCGAATCGGTACGCCGAGTTCGGCAGTGATCGCCACCGCGATCCCGCCCTTGGCGGTACCGTCCAGCTTGCTCAGGACGATACCGGTGATTCCCGCGCTCTCAAGGAACGCGCGCGCCTGTGTCAGCCCGTTCTGCCCCACCGTGGCGTCAAGCACCAGCAAGGTCTCGTGCGGCGCCCCGGACACGGCACGGCCCGCGACACGGCGGATCTTGTCCAGTTCTCCCATGAGATTCGCGCGGGTGTGCAGGCGCCCCGCCGTATCGACGAGCACGACATCCCGGCCGCGGGCCTTGCCGAACGAAATGGCATCGAACACCACGGCGGCCGGATCGGACCCGGGCCTGGCGCGAATGAAGTCGGCGTCGACGCGCTTCGCCCACACTTCCAGTTGTTCCACTGCCGCTGCGCGGAACGTGTCTGCCGCGCAGATCACCGGGCGCTGGCCGGACAGGGTCAGCAGGCGCGCCAATCGCCCGACTGTCGTGGTCTTGCCGGTGCCGTTCACCCCGACCACCAGCACGACCCGCGGGTGGGCGCCGGAGTCGGGCGCCGTCACGGCCCCTTCGAGCAATCGCCGCAGTTCGGTCTTGACGATCGACCGCAGATCCGCGCTTCCCGCCTCGTCACGCACCGCCTCGATCAAACGGTTCGTGGCGGCGACCCCGATGTCCGCCTCGATCAGGATCTCCTCAAGGTCATCCAGCGTGTCGATCGCACCGCCCGCCCCGCGCGAGCTCGGCGCTGTCTTGAACCCCAGACCGTCGATCCGACCGACCAACTGCGCGGCGGTCTGTCGCAGACCGGCTCGAAGCCGCTCGAATACACTCACGCTTCCACTATCTCACAGGCGTCGTGTCCGCCCCGTCCTCGTTGTCCGCCTCGGGACGCTGCCGGCGCAGCATCAGCCCCTCGGCAGCCAGCCTGGCCTCGGTCCGGCCCGCCAGCACGGCCGACATCTGGGTGGCGATCGGCAGATCGACGTGATGTCGACGCCCCAGTTCGAGCGCCGCCTCAGTGGTTCTGATCCCCTCGGCGACCGTCTGCATCCCGGCCAGAATCTCCGCCAGGGGGCGGCCGCGGCCCAGTTCGACGCCGACGTGTCTATTGCGGCTGAGTCCACCGGTGCAGGTCAAGACGAGATCGCCGAGCCCGCTCAATCCCGCCAGCGTTTCGCGCCGCCCTCCGAGCGCGCACGCCAGCCGCGAGATCTCTGCCAGACCGCGGGTGATGAGCGCCGCCAGGGCGTTCGCCCCCAACCCCAGCCCCTCGACGACGCCGGCCGCGATGGCGATAACGTTCTTCATCGCACCGCCGATCTCGACCCCGATCACGTCCGTACTCACATACAGCCTGAGGGAACGAGACCGAAACTCCTCCTGCACCATGACCGCGACGTCCTGGCGCTGACTGGCCACCAGCACGGCCGTCGGCGCGGCCCGCGCGAGCTCGGCCGCGAAGCTCGGCCCCGACAGCACCACGACCGGGCGCGACGGCCCCGTTTCCTGCGCAATCACCTCAGACATGCGGTTCAAGGTGCCACGCTCGATCCCTTTCGCCGCGCTGACAATGGTCGCACCGGCCGGCAACAGCGGCGCCGCGTGCCTCATCAGTTCCCGCGTACCGTGGGACGGCACCGCCGATACGACGCAGTCGCTGCCGTGTAGCGCCTCTTCAAGCGAAGCGGTCGGCAGGACGTCGGGTGGCAACGGCACATCCGGCAGATATGTCCGGTTGCATCGGTCGCTGTGCAACCGGCGAACCAGATCCGCGTCGCGTCCCCACAATCGAACCGGATTCCCGAGACGCGCCATGTGAATCGCGAGTGCCGTGCCCCAGCCGCCGGCCCCCAGAATGGTGACCTTCCTCATCGGTCCAACCCCATCGTCGTTCGGCTCACTCTCCTGCTCCTGCGAACGGTAATGTCATGCGTCCTGGCGCCGGGTTCGGCGCGGCGCCAGGTCGGCCGGTGCTGACCATGGAACCTGTCGGGCACCGGCGTCGGAAGCGCCACGCCATCCGGCCGGGCGGCAGCATCTGGCGAGTGCAGGGGCCCTTCACTATCGGCTGCGGGATCACCGATCCGTCCAGTTCCCCAACCTGTGCTCGAAACCGGCCAGCACGCGGGTCAGGTTCGCCCGGTGCCGGAACAACACGAGCGGTACGACCACCGCGGCCAACCCCACGCCGTGCGCCTCGCCGTCGAGGGCGAACACCAGCCCCGGCAGACAGACCGCCGCGAGCATCGAGCCCACCGACACGTAACGGGTCAGCCACACCGCGACCGCGAACACCGCCAGATCGGCGACCGCCGCCAACGGCGCGAGGACCAGGAATACCCCGAAACTCGTGGCAACTCCTTTGCCCCCCGCGAATCGGAGCCAGATCGGATACACATGTCCGACGATCGCGCACCCCCCTGCCGCCGCCGTCGTGAACGCATCGGCCCCAGCCGCCGTGGCGATCCACACGGCGGCGCAGCCCTTGCCCATGTCGAGCGCGAGCACGCTCAACCCCATCGCGGGCCGCCGGACACGCCATACGTTGGCCGCGCCCGGGTTGCCGCTTCCAACCCGACGTATGTCCGCGCCCCCAACCAGGATCGCGAACGGTATCGAACCCAGGAGGTATCCCGCCACCATCGCAAGACCGGTCATGCCACTGGATCCTCACCCCATCCTGCATTGCAGCACACGGCGCAGCAGGTCTACCGCGGCGCCGGCCGCCATTCGCCGCACCATCGCCCGATCGCCGGGAAACCTCGCCGTCTTCGCCAGCGATTCGTTTTCCGGACCAGCCACACCGAAACAGACGGTACCGACCGGTTTGTCGTCGGTCCCTCCTCCGGGACCGGCAACGCCGGTCACACCGATCCCGATGTCGGCCGCCCCGAGACGCCGGACACCCTCCGCCATGGCCACCGCGACCGCCTCGCTGACCGCGCCGTGGACAGACAGTACGTCAGAGCCCACACCGAGCACCGATCGCTTGACGGCATTCGAATACGCCACGACTCCGGCGTCGAGAAAGTGGGAGCACCCGGGCACGCCCACCAGCTTCGCCGCCACCAGCCCTCCGGTGCACGACTCTGCCACTGCCACACGAAGTCCCCCCTTCCGCAGCAGTTCGCCCACTACATCCTGCAGCGATCGGCCGTCCGCGCTGAACAGATGTTCACCGAGCACCGCCGACAGTTCGGCCGTGGCGGACTCAAGCACCTCCTCGGCACGCTCCCGGGACGCGGCCCGAACTGACAGATGCAGTTCCACGAGCCCGGGCGATGCCAGCACCGTCGTCTCGACCGGCGGATCAGACCGCGTCCAGCGCTCGTACACCGGCTGCGCGAGATCCTCGACATGTGACTCGCCGCGGCCGGCGACCCGCAACACTCGGCGGAAGAGACGTTCCTGCGCGGCCCACCCGGACAACCGCGTGTCCACAAACTCGGCGAACATCGGCTCGAGTTCACGAGGCGGCCCCGGCAGCAGCACGACGATGCGGCCGCCCTCCTCCAGCAACAGCCCTGGGGCGGTCCCTCGGGGATTGTCGAGGACGATCGCGCCGGCCGGCACCTGCGCCTGGCGCCGGTTGTTCTCCGGCATCGCCCAGCCGCGCGCCGCAAATCTCCCACGCAGGCGCTCGACAATTCCAGCGTCCTCGACGAGAGGACGGCCAAGCACGCGAGCGACCGTCTCGCGCGTCAGGTCGTCGCCGGTGGGTCCGAGCCCCCCGCAAATCACCACGAGACCGACACGGCCCAGCGCGTCTCGCACACCGGCCCCGAGGTCGCTCGCGTCATCTCCGACGATCGATTTGCGTCTGACGACGATCCCCAGCTCGTTCAGTCGCGCAGTCAGGAACAGCGAGTTGGTGTCGATCCGGAACGGAGTCAGCAACTCGGTGCCAACCGCAATGATTTCCGCCGTGGCGAGACCGGCGGGGATCGACGGCGCGCTCATGCCGCCACCCCCAGCCACAGGACGAACCGCACCAGCGCCTGGGCATACACCCCGGCCACGAGGTCGTCCGCCATCACGCCCCATCCACGCGGCAAGGCCTCGGCGCGGCGCGCCGGAAACGGTTTGACGATGTCGAACACGCGGAACGCGAGGAACCCGACCACGACCCCGGTCGGTCCGACCGGCACCGCCAGCAGCGTCACGAGCAGGCCGGCCACCTCGTCAATGACCACGAGACCCGGATCCCGACGCCTGTAGACCGCCTCGGTCACGGTGGCCGCGGCGACGCCGATCCCCGTGACCGCCAGCAGTACGGCAACCTCGATCCAGAGCGAGCCGGTCGACCGCACGCCCAGAAAGAGCAGGACTCCGGCTACGGATCCAACGGTACCCGGTGCAACGGGTGCGAAACCGCACGGTCCCACGGTGGCCACACCAACCGCCAGGCGCTGCGCCAATCCGGTCATTCAACGTCCCCGGCCGCACATCCGCAGCACGCGGACGGCGCCGCGTGGAGATTGGTCAGACACATGTCGGGCACTCGCTGGGACGCGGCATTTTCCACTGTGGTTCAGGCCTGCTGGACCCGGGTGCCGGCAAGCCGATCGTGCAGCCCGCGGCGTTGTGGATCGACACACATCCAGAGCACGCCGGCCCCCAGCGGCACGACCGCCAGCACGAGGCCCACGGCCCGCGCAAGCGCAACGGACATGGTCACCAGCCGCCCGCATAGATCGGTCACCCGAATGCCGAACACCATATCTCCGAACGTCTGGCCACCCGCAACGGTCAGCACGACGAGGTATCCACCATCCATCAGCACCAGAAAGGCGGCCAGCGGGGCGCCGGGCAGCATTCGGAACGACCGCATGTCGAGTCCAGTGAGTCGGAGCGTCAGGATAATCACGACTGCATCCAACAACAGAAGCAACGCCACGTCGATCAACCCGGCCCCCATGCGCGCTCCGACGTTGGCCGGGCGGGGGCCGGCGGCGGTCGATGCGGACGGCCGCGGCCTGCCGAACGAGAGTGCAGGTTCCGCCGGCCGGCGCACTCGCCCGGTCGGCGCATCTGGCGCGACGAGCGTGGTGCGCGGTACGGCCGCCGGCGACCGGGTGCGCCGGGTCGCCGGCTCGAACGGGGCCGTCTCGATCGGAAACAAGGGAAGATCCGAACTCGTTCCAAGCGCCTTGCGCCTCCTGGCGCCTGGTCTCCCGGGTCCGGCAGTCCGTGCCCTGACGTTCGTCTTGCGGCTACTGCCGTCGTCGTTGGTCAACAACCCTCGACATGATGCGCGTTGGCGGGCGCTGGCGCCGCGTCGACACGTGGATGGCCGGTCGCAGATGCCCGCTGTGCACCGATCTCACGCCCGGCCACGCAGGCGCCTCGCTGCACCCGCTGAGCGGTGCGGCATCGTTACCGGTTCCGCGCGCGAGTCTGCGATCGACGAACATACACGAATACCGGCATTCACCGCGCACCTTGTTTCGCCCCGGACACCGTACTCGAGACCGGGTCGATGCAACTGTGCGATCGAGACAATGGCGTTCGAACACCCGTGGGAACTGCCGAAGCATCGGGAAGTTGGGCGGTGTCGGACATGGAGGGGCACCGGAGGCCACGATGAGCCGACGCGATCAGCCGTTGGTGGCAAAAACCCGCGTCGCACCGGGGACCGGTCGCAACACTGTCGCGCCCGGCCGGTGAAAGGCACGACGAAAGATCACATTGGGCATGTGTGACCGAGGATCAACGCTGGTCAGACGGGAGACAACCCCATTCGAACGCGGCGGCGATCTTGCCGCGAACTGCCAGCCGCGACCGTCGAACCGGGGCCGCACACCCGCTACCAAGTGACAGATTATGAGCTACACCCGGATGAGCGTCAACCAACGCCGGGGGCAGTGCGAGCCGCGGGCCGCTGTGGTATACGTCCCTCGTGCGTCTCATCGAAGCGGTGCCCAACGTCAGTGAAGGACGGCGCAGCGACGTCATCCACACTCTGACGGACGCCCTCGCCAGCGGCCATGAAATCGAGCTCCTCGACCGGTCCTCCGACTCCGCGCACAATCGCACCGTGTTCACGCTGGTGGGGACACCCTCCGGATTGGTGGACGCGCTCCTGGCCCTCTTCGACGCGGCCGTCGACCTGATCGATCTGAGAACGCATCAAGGCGAGCACCCCCGCATCGGTGCGGTCGATGTCGTGCCCCTGGTACCGCTGGACCGTGCCGACATGCCGATCTGCGTCTCGACGGCCAGCCGCCTCGGGAACGCCGTGGCGGCGCGCTTCGGTGTCCCGGTGTACCTCTATGAGGCTGCCGCCCGCCTCCAGGAGCGCCGGCCGCTCGAATCGATCCGTCGAGGCGGATTCGAGGGACTCGCGGCCAGGATGCGCATGACCTCCTGGCGGCCGGACTTCGGTCCCGCCCACCCGCACCCCTCCGCGGGCGCGTCCGCCATCGGCGCACGACACGTGCTCGTTGCTTTCAACGTCAACCTCGACACTGGAGATCTCGGGCTGGCCCGCCACATCGCCCGCACGATTCGAGCCTCGAGCGGCGGGATGCACGCGGTCAAGGCCATCGGCGTCAGAACGCCTCGACCCGACGTGGTGCAAGTATCGGTCAACCTGACCGACTACAAGGTGACACCGCTCCACGCCGTCTTCGACGCTATTCAGGATGAAGCGCAGCGCCACGACGTCGCAGTGCGCGACAGTGAACTCGTCGGACTCGCGCCCGCCGGCGCGATGCTCGGTGCAGCCGCCCACCGTCTGCGACTGGACGGCCTCACGATCAACCAGGTACTGGAGTGCCGACTGCCGCGCTGATCGGGCGCCCGTGCCGCTGCGGGAGCCCTTGGAGGCGCTGCGGCAGCCCGTGGCCGACCGCCGGCGCACCGGCGCGTTACGTGCCTTCCTTCGTGTCAAGCAGGTCCTGTAACTCGTCCATGAACTCACCGACATCGCGGAAATGCCGATACACGGAGGCGAACCGCACGTAGGCGACCTTGTCCAACTGCTTCAGTTCCTGCATCACGAACGCCCCGACATCCTGGGCCGGGATTTCCTTCTCCGGTCGCTCCTGCAGGATCGCTTCGACCCGGTCGGCGATCGCCTCCACGGCGGCCACCGCCACGGGCCGCTTCTCGCACGCCCGCAACATGCCAGCGGTCACCTTCTGCCGTTCGAAGCGTTCACGGCTGCCATCCTTCTTGACCACCATGTAGGGGATCTCATCGATTCGCTCGTAGCTCGTGAAGCGCCGCCCGCAGCCCTGACATTCGCGCCGACGGCGGATGACCTCGCCCTCCTTGCTCTCTCGAGAATCGACGACCTTGTCACCCAGGCAACCACAGAACGGACACTTCATGTTGCCCCCTCGCGTCTCGCGCCGGGCGCCGAATGACACCACTCCACGATCATTCCGTCCCGACCGGACCGACCCGATCCCGTGCCTTGGCGTCCAGGCCCGGCGGCGGCGCGGGTGACTCCCTGCCGCGCACCCCCGAACCGCCCGACGCCAGGTCGACCGCACTTCGCAACGTCAACCCCTCGCGGAGCATCAACGACAATCCGACGATGGTAACCGGTCCGAACGACAGCGCGTGCGCGATCAGCGCGGCCCCGACAGCGGCATCGACCGGCGCACCATAGAACCCGGTGACGGCCACCTGGAACGCCGCATGGAAGCTGCCGACGCCAGCCGGGGTCGGCAGCGACACGCCCAGCACCATCAACGCCATCACCAGGAGCGACCCGCTCGCCGGCAGCGGTATGTCGAACGCATGACAGACGGACCAGGCCGAGGCGGCGACACACAGCCACAACGGGAACGACCAGGCGAACGCGCCGAGAAACCGGCCCGGGCGCCGCACAATCTCCAGTCCGGTGCTGAATCTGGTGAAGAATCTCGTTGCCACCGTCCCGATCCGCTCCGGCAACCGCCGGGCCAGTCGCGCCATGACCGCGCTGGCGCGCTCTGGCGCACGCGCCGCCGCCAGGGTGAGGACCAGCGCCACGGCGGCGCCCGCGGCCGCCACGAGCCCGCCGCCCTTGAGGGCCGCCAGCAACTGCGGCGCGTCCGTTCGAACCGTCTCGCTGAAGAACAGCAGAAACACTCCGAGCAGCAACAGCACCGCAATCAGGTCGAGCAGCCGCTCGATCACGATCGTCGCCAGTGCGGCGCTGGCGCTCAGATGCTCGCCACGGGCGAGCAGATACGGCCGGACCACTTCGCCCAACCGTCCCGGCAGCACCGCGGTCGTGGCGAAACCTATGGCGGTCGCGCGGCCGGCGGCGCCGAATCCGACCTGCCCGATCGGCGCCAGCAGCATCTGCCAGCGTCTGATACGTAAAACGTAGGACAGCACGACCGCCAGCATGGAGACCGCGACCAGATCGAGTCTCGAACGCCTGATCTCGAACCACACCGAACCCAGATCCGCGCTCCGCAGGAAGAACGCCATGAGCGCGATGGTGAGTCCCACCACGACACCGATGCGAAGGTAATCACGCATGCGTTACGCTGGCGGGACACCGCCCGCGTTGGTCAGCCGGCAACGGTGTCCATCGTCGAGGTCGTACCGTGGAAAGGGAGACGCACCGGAGCCGGTGAGAGTCGGATCGTACAGTGACGCGCGTCGATACACCACCGCGATGGGGAACCAGACCGAGCCAGATGTCTGCGACTGTACTACAATGTGGCGTCCGTTGTGCGCCCCCCTGTTTCCCACTTGCCGCGCGGGTGCGTCTTTTGTAAGCTTGAGTCCCTGTACGCTTGAACCGTATCGCTGGTACATTCGAGAATCGCCTTGACGTCCGCACCTCCGCTGTTCGAAACCTCTCTCCAAGGGCTGACCCCACACCGCCGCGGCAAGGTCCGGGATCTGTACCTGGTGGACGACCGGCTGTTGATGGTCGCCACCGACCGCATCTCCGCCTATGACGTCGTCCTCGGTTCACTGATTCCCGACAAGGGCAAGGTGCTGACACAGCTCTCTGCGTTCTGGTTCGGGCGCACCAGCGGCATCGTGCCCCACCATCTGATCTCGACGAATCCGGACGAGTATCCCGAAGCGTGCCGCCAGCACGCCGATGTCTTGCGCGGCCGATCCATGCTCGTGCGCCGGACCGATCCAATTCCTGTCGAGTGCGTGGCGCGAGGGTATCTGGCAGGGTCGGGGTGGGCCGACTATCGGCGGACCGGCGCGGTGTGCGGCGTCGAACTCCCGACCGGACTGGTGCAGGCGGATCGACTGCCGGCGCCCATCTTCACGCCCGCCACAAAGGCCGCGACAGGTCACGACGAGAACATCACAGCAGCGCAGGCCGCGGAGATCATCGGTCCCGCACTGCTCGAGAGACTGCGTGATCTGACCTTGGCGCTCTACGCGCACGGCGCAGCCCACGCCGAGTCGCGCGGCATCATCGTGGCCGACACGAAGTTCGAATTCGGGCTCGTACGCGCCAGCGGCCAGAACGCCAGTGCTGATCTCCGGGATGGAGATGAGATCGTGCTGATCGACGAGGCGCTGACGCCGGACTCGTCGCGATTCTGGCCAGAGAAGATCTATCGTCCAGGGATCGCTCAGCCCAGCTTCGACAAGCAGTTCGTGCGGGACCATCTGGATGCCGTGCGCTGGAATCGACAGCCGCCCGCGCCGGTGCTGCCCGACCCGGTCGTGGCACGGACGCGAGACAAGTATCTGGAGGCCTACCGCTTGCTGACCGGCAACGAACTCGACCAGGGTCGGACGGAGGATCCATCGTGCGCGATCGGCTGAACCGGCTGGTAGACGAGATGATCGACAAGGGTATCCTGTACGACGATGCCCGTCGGGAATTCGAGCGCCGGTTCATCAGCAGAGCCCTCGCCCGTTCGCACGGCAAGGTCGGAGACGCCGCGAGGAAGATCGGGCTGCACCGCAATACGATCAGCCGCAAGGTTTCGGAATACGGCCTGAAACGCAGCGGGTGATCGCCTCACCCCTCGCCACCTGCCCCTGACCCGCGCGGTCGCTGATCGAACCCTGTTGACACCACGGCCGCTTGCTCGCTAGAATTAGCACTCGGCTAGTGAGAGTGCTAATTCTTAGTGCGTTTCCACCCTTGCTCAGGGGGTTTTCTTCAACATCTCAAAGGAGTCGGACACACCATGGCAATCAAGGTAAGACCACTGCACGATCGCATCATCGTCCAGCGTCTGGAGGAAGAAGAGGAACAGCAGGTCGGCGGGATCATCATTCCGGACACGGCCAAGGAGAAGCCGCAGCAGGGCAAGGTGGTCGCCGTTGGCAAGGGCAAGATCAAGGACGACGGCGGATTGGTGCCGATGGACGTGCAGGACGGCGACACCATCCTGTTCGGCAAGTACTCGGGACAGGAGATCAAGCTCGACGGCGAAGAGTATCTGATCATGCGCGAGGACGAGGTTCTGGGCGTCCTGCAGTAACCCTTCTGCAGTCACGCCTGACACGACACGGCGCCGGCGGGCGCGTCGTCGGACCGCACCGCCGGTTGAACTGATTTCCCGATTGGAGCAGAGAGAACATGGCAAAGCAGATTGTTTACGGCGAAGGAGCGAGACGCAACATTCTCGCGGGAGTTGACCAACTGGCCAACTGCGTGAAGGTGACACTGGGGCCGAAAGGTCGAAACGTCATCCTCGACAAGAAGTTCGGTTCGCCCACGATCACCAAGGACGGCGTGACGGTGGCCAAGGAAATCGAACTGCAGGACAGCCTCGAGAACATGGGCGCGCAGATGGTGCGCGAGGTCGCCAGCAAGACATCCGACATCGCCGGTGACGGCACCACCACGGCAACCGTGCTCGCGCAGGCGATCTACCGCGAAGGCGCCAAGAACGTCGTCGCCGGCGCGAACCCGATGGAAGTCAAGCGTGGTATCGAGACCGCGGTGACCGCCGTCGTCGATCGCCTTGAAAAGCTGTCGCGGGCCGTCACCGGCGACATGATCGCGCAAGTCGGTCAGATCTCGGCCAACAATGACGAGACGATCGGCCGGATCATCGCCGAGGCGATGGACAAGGTCGGCAAGGACGGCGTCATCACCGTTGAAGAAGCGCGCACGCTCGAAACCTCGCTTGATGTCGTCGAGGGCATGCAGTTCGATCGCGGGTACCTCTCGCCGTATTTCGTGACCGACTCCGAGCGGATGGAAGTCGTGCTCGAGAATCCGGTCATCCTGATCCACGAGAAGAAGATCAGTTCGATGAAGGACTTGCTTCCGCTGCTTGAACAGGTCGCGCGACTGAATCGCCCGCTGCTCATCGTGGCCGAGGACATCGAAGGGGAGGCGCTGGCGACGCTCGTCGTCAACAAGCTGCGCGGGACCCTGCAGGGCGCGGCCGTGAAGGCGCCGGGCTTCGGTGACCGCCGCAAGGCGATGCTCGGAGACATCGCGGTACTCACCGGCGGCAAGGCGGTTACCGAGGACCTCGGGCTGAAGCTCGAAAACATCCGGATCGAGGATCTCGGCAAGGCCAAGAAGGTCACCATCGACAAGGACAACACCACCATCGTCGAGGGTGAAGGCACGCACGCCGCCATCGAAGGTCAGGTCAAACAGATTCGCACGCAGATCGACGAGACCACCTCGGACTACGATCGCGAGAAACTGCAGGAGCGGCTGGCGAAGCTCGTGGGCGGCGTGGCCATCATCAAGGTCGGGGCAGCGACAGAGACCGAGATGAAGGAGAAGAAGGCGCGGGTCGAGGACGCGATGCACGCGACCAAGGCGGCGGTCGAAGAAGGCATCGTGCCCGGCGGCGGCGTGGCCCTGCTGCGCAGCCAGACGGCGCTGGCCGATCTGCACCTCGACGGCGACCGGCAGATCGGCGTGAACATCATCCGGCGCGCGCTTGAGGAGCCGATGCGCTGGATCGCCACCAACGCCGGTGAGGAAGGTTCGATCGTCGTGGCGAAGGTGCGGGAGCTGTCGGTCGAGGAGGAAGGCTTCAATGCGCAGAGTGAAATCTACGAGAACCTGATCACGGCCGGTGTCATCGACCCGACCAAGGTGGTGCGGGCCGCGCTGCAGAATGCCAGCTCGATCGCGTCCTTGCTGCTGACCACCGAGGCCCTCGTCTGCGAGATTCCGGAAGAGAGGAAGGACGCCGGCGGCATGCCTGGCGGCGGCGGAGGCATGGACGGCATGGGCGGCATGGGCGGCATGATGTAGGCCACCGCCCGGACAGCACGTGGGGGCGCACCGCAACCCGGTGCGCCCCCTTTTTTCTGCAGACTCGACGGCCGCAGACGACCGTCAACGAAGCGTGAACGTCAGTTCGATGGTGACCAGTACCGCCACAGGTTCACCGAAGCGCGTGCCCGGCCTGAAGCGCCACTGCCGCGCCGCAATGATCGCTTCTTCGTCAAGACCGAAATTCGGGTCGAGCGACCGGATGATCTTGACTTCCCCCACCGTCCCGTCCGCCTCCACCACCGCCTGGATGAGAACCGCACCCTGAATCTTGGCCCGCATTGCCTCTGCGGTGTACTTTGGTTTGACCTGACGGAGCGACTGTGGCGTCAGGACGCCGTTGCCCGGCTGAAATGCGCCGCCACCCGTACCGCCGCCGGTGCCGGGCCCGAGACCGTCGCCAGTCCCCGGTCCGATGCCGCCGCCGGACCCTGTGCCAGCGCCACCGTCGGAGCCGCTTCCCGCCGAATTGAGCGAACGTGCGAGCAACCCCTCGAGCACGCCGGACGTGGTGCGCGGAGCCGCCGCCAGGGGCACGGCCGACAGACGGACGCTGTGCGATTCGAGCCGCTCTTCCTCAGGCTCGGGTACGACCTCGGGCGGCGCTTCGACTTCTTCCGGCAGTTCCACCGGCACGGTCAGGTCATCCTCACCCTCGATTTCGACCTCCCGGGGCATCTCGAGCGATTCGTTTCCACCTCCGCCGCCGCCCCCGCCTGGACCTGGGTCGGGAATCCAGACGATGTCGTAGTTCGTGCGCTCGAGATTGACGACCTCCTCTGAGACCGGCGGAGACCGAACGACGAGTACGATCAACGCCAGCGCAAGCGTGTGGCCCGCGAGGGAGGCTCCCAGCGAATTACGGACCCGCCCACGCTGCTGAGCAAGGAACGGTACATATGCGGTGCCGCCGTCGGGATGGATGGATAGCCAGCTTCCAGTTGAGAGTGGGCGACCCGCCCGTGTCGACGCGACCCCGTCGCCACGCCGCACCCTCGTCTCATCGCGCGCTGCGCGACGACGCCGTTCTGGCGGCGTGTACGGCTCAAGGCCAGGCGTAAACCGAATGTGCCCGAGGTTCAAGCCATTCACAGGAAGAGCACTCTCCTCACCTGGTCGGGGTCACCCCGGCGCCGAACATTTCCGTTGCAAGACCGGTACCGACCCAACTCAGGTCTCCCATTTCAGAGGATATCTCTTAACCTTCATTTTATCAATAGGTTAGAGTACATGGTCAGCCTGCGCCAGAAACGACCGCCGCCGCCGGTCCTGTCCTCGAACGATGGCACATGTGCTCACATTCGCGACCGGCAACCTGAGGCGAGCCCGTTACACCCTCCCCGTCCAGGCCCCGATCGCCGCGTTGCCGCCGCCGTACGCAAACATGACGGTCAATGCATCAGCGGCACGCGGATCGCCGTGCACGGCAACCAGCACACCGCCTCGGGCGGTGAGGGTTTCATAGATGAATCCGTCATGCGCTTGAAACCCGGCTCGCCGCATGGTCGCCGCCACCCCGGCCCGGTCCAGATCCGACGAGGGTCCCTGGAGGGTCCCGACGAGCGGTCCGTGGGCGACGACCGGACCGATTCGGGCAATGTTCAGTCTGGTGCCTGCGGTCCCGAATGTCCGCTGCAACAGTGCCGACGATTCCGGACTCTCCTTGCTGATCAGCGACAGGGCCTCTGAGGGAAACCCTTCGCTCGCGAGTTTCTCGAGCCCGCGCTGCGCCCACCCCGTGTCTTGAAATACGCCAACCGTAATACTTTCTCGCGCTTCGTCGCTCATTCCGATCCTCGGCGCCACCACCGGCGCAGCCAGCAACCGCCAGTCCCCATGAAGTGGTCGGACACCTCCCCGGCAGCTTCCGTAGTGTATCGACAGATCACCCTCATTGGCAAAACCGGCAGACTCGGCGTTGGCCCTGCAACGGCGCTCACAGAACGACGCGCTGCTGGCCGATCCGCCGCGTCACACGTTCCCGGTCCAGGTATTCGAGCAACGGTATGGCGAACTTCCGGCTGACACCGTAGCGGTCCTTGAACGTACCCACATCGATCCGGACCGGATCGGCCGACGTCTTGAGGCCCTGCACATCGTGCTTCAGATGCTCGAGGGCGGCCAGATCGAACACCAGCGGCCCCACCCGAACCACCCGTCTCTGGCGGACCAGCAGCGGCAGCACCCTGTCGAGCAGGTCCGGATCGCAGCCAAGATGCTCGACGATCGCAGCCGGGGCCGGCGGAGACAACCCGGCTTCCTGTACGAGCGCCAGCACCGCCTCGCTGAGGCGCGTTTCCTCCTGTGACAACGTGACCTCGTAACCGGCCAGCGCCAGCCGGTCCCTCGCCACGAGACGGCCGGTCCGAACCAGATCGGCCAGTACGGCGTCGAACACGGCGCCGCCGGCGTACTTGAAGAGCCGCTCCCGTGCCTCTTCCCGCGGCATGCCCTCGCTGAGAGGGTGTTCGACATGGAATCGGGTGACGAGCGCCATGAGACGTTCGCTGACGGTGCCCAACGCCGTGGCGTCGATCACCCGCTCGCCGATGCGCCGAACCGCACCCACTGACGCCAACCGCTCGGCCAGTGCATCAGCCGCGCCGGCATTCAGACCGGCCCGCATCCTCAGCGCGGTCATCGAGAGCCCGGTCACTCCCAACTCACCCACAAGCACCCGCACGGCCCCTTCGTGACCGCGGTCGCCGGCGCCCGCGGCATCCCCCTGCAACCGCGCCAGCCGGACCCTCGCCGCGGCGGTTCGCACGCCAGCGTGCGGTGGCTGCGGATCGATCACCTCTCCCCCGGCAATGGTCAACGGAGGCGAGTACACGCGCAGGATGAAGCGATCCCCACGCGTCACCACGGCCGGAGATTCAAGTCGAATCCTGACGAACGCCTGCCCGTTCGGCGGCAACTCGGCCGGCGCGTCCTCGGACGATTCGGCATCGTCAAGACGTGGGCCCAGGGCGACCCGGCCGAGGACCTCACTCGTCCCGTGATGGAAGCGGACGCGCGCCCCGTGTTTCAGGCGGCGCGCCGACGGCAACAGGCGGAGACGAGCATCGAGACGCCGCGTGGCCTCGAAACATCCTGGCGACACGGCCGTGTCGCCGCGTGTGATGTCGGCGACGTCGACCCCCGAGAGGTTCGCGGCCACACGCTGTCCCGCCACAGCGACCCGCTGCGACGCGCCGTGCGCCTGCAACCCCCGAATCTTGACGTCTCGGCCGGCCGGCAGCAGTTGCAACGTCGTATCCACCGAGACCCGACCAGACACGAGAGTGCCCGTCACGACGGTACCGAATCCCTTGACCGAAAAGGCCCGATCGATCGGCAGGCGCACCGGACCGCGAGTCTGGCGGCCGCCCGCCTGCTTTGCCATTGCGACCAGGGCCGCCCGTACGTCGGCCAGCCCCTGGCCCGTTCGTACCGACACCGGTACGACCGCCGCATCGGCGAGAAAGGAGTCCGCCACCAGATCGGCGGTTTCGAGACGCACCAGCTCCACGGTGTCGGTGTCGACCAGATCCGCCTTGGTCAGTGCGACGACCCCGCGGGTGACACCCAGCAGGCGGCAGATGTCGAAGTGCTCGCGCGTCTGCGGCATGACCGATTCGTCGGCCGCGATCACCAGCAGCACGCCGTCGATACCACTCGCGCCGGCCAGCATGTTCTTGACGAATCGTTCGTGACCCGGCACATCGACGAACGCCAACTGGGTCTCACCGGCATCGAGATGCGCGAACCCCAGGTCGATGGTGATGCCTCGCGACTTCTCCTCCTTGAGCCGGTCCGGATCGGTTCCGGTCAGCGCCTGCACGAGCGCACTCTTGCCGTGATCGATATGCCCGGCGGTTCCGACGACGACGTATCGCGTCATGCTGAACCCCGCGCCCTAGCAGCCCGTGGTGGAACCCCGCGTTGCACCGAGATTGGCGCTGCGCCCGCGTGGCAAGGCGCGACGAGGGAGCAAATTGGGGCATTTGTGACCGAGGAGCAACGCCGCCACGTGGGATGCAGCGCCAATCGAATGCAGTGGGGATTTCACCACGGGCTGCTAGCTCCGTCCGCGGCCACGGCGGGTCTGGCGCCCGGCAGCGGCGGGACGTCCTCTGCCGGCCACCCGGTTGCGCCGCGGCCCGCGGTTTCTGTCCGATTCCCGAACGGCGTCGAGAATTTCCACCAACCCCAAATCGACGCGGCGCCGCACCGTATCCACCCGCACCACCTGCACCGCCACCGCGTCGCCCAGCCGGTATCGCTTGCGGGTGTTCTCGCCGACGAGCGCATGGTCCGTGTCGAAAAACCGGTAGTAGTCATCGGCCATGCTCGAGATGTGCACCATCCCTTCCACGAAGTGCTCGATCAGCTCGACGAACAGTCCGAACCCGGTCACCCCGGTGACGTAGCCGGAGAACTCGTCGCCCACCTTGTCCGCCATGAAGCGCACCTTCTTCCACTGCAGAATCTCCCGCTCGGCGTCCTCCGCTCTGCGCTCCACCGTGGACGTATGACGTCCGATCTCCGGCAGCTCGTCAGCAAGTTCTTCGATCCGATCCGCCGCCGTGCCACCCTGCCGCCGCTCACGCAGCAATCGATGCACGACCAGATCCGGATAGCGGCGAATCGGCGACGTGAAGTGCGTGTAGGTTTCTGACGCCAACCCGAAATGCCCGGCGTTCACGGCGGCGTACCGCGCCTTTTGCATGGTCCGAAGCATCAGCAGCGCCACCGGCCGTTCCTCGGGCCGTCCATGCAGACGCCGCAGCAGCGCCTGGAAGTGTCGGGGCCGCACCAGTTCGGGCGACACCCCCAGACCGTATCCCAGGCTGCTCGTGAACGCGTCGAACTCGGCCACCTTGTCCCTGTCCGGCGCCTCATGCACGCGATACAGCGCCGGCGCCCCGCTGTCCTGCAAGTAGCGGGCGATGGTTTCGTTGGCCACCAGCATGAACTCCTCGATGATGCGATGAGCCACGTTGCGGTCCGCCGCGACGATGTCCTCGACCATTCCGGCTTCGTCGAGCACCAACTGGGTCGCCTTGAGGTCGAAGTCGATCGACCCGCGACGCACCCGCCGGTCTCTCAACCGCCGATACACCGTGTGCATCGACTCGAACATCGGCACGAGCGCGGCGTACTCGCGTGAGGTCTCCGGGTCGCCCCGATTCAGGATGGCGTCGACCGCCGTATAGGTCATTCGCGCGGCCGAGCGAATGACTCCGTCGTGCAGTTCGAAGCGCACGACGTCGCCCGTCGGATCGATGTCCATGAGGCACGACTGCACCAGACGGTCGACCCCGGGATTCAAGCTGCACAATCCCGTGGCCAGCGGCGTGGGAAACATGTGCAGCGCGCGGTCCGGAAAATACACGGACGTTCCGCGGGTAAAGGCGCACTCGTCGAGCGCGGTCCCCTCCTTCACGTAGTGCGCCACGTCGGCGATGTGCACGCCCAACCGGATGTGGCCGTCGGACAGCGGCTCGAGGCTGACCGCGTCGTCGAAGTCGCGCGCCGTCTCACCATCGATTGTGACCGTCGTATGCGAGCGAAAGTCGGTGCGTCCCCGCAGATCCCCCGCCGTGATCTCGGTTCCCATCCGCTCGGCCTCCGCGGCGGCGGCGGGATCGTGCGCATCCGGAATCCGGTATTTTCTGAGAATCAACTCCGTGTCGACGCCGGGGTCTTCGAGAGCGCCCAACACCTCGATGATGTGTCCGATCGGGCCGCGCGCCGGGGTCGGCCACCGATCGATCTCAGCCACGACCATCTGGCCGGACACCGCCCCCGCGGTCGCACCACTGGCGATCTGAATGTCCATGACCACCCGCGGATCGAACGGCACCACGAATCCAACCCCGCTCTGGTCAATCTCGTAGCGGCCGACGAGATCCTGGTTGGCGCGCTCGAGCACCCGCACGATGCGACCCTCGCTGCGCCCCTCGGCGGGTTCGACCCGCACCGTCACCCGATCGTCGTGCATCGCCTGATGCAGGTTCACGCCGGCCACGAAGATGTCCCTCTCGCCGCGCTCGACCTCATCGTCCGGCGTCACGAACCCGAAACCCCGCGGATTGACCTGGAGACGGCCAACCACGAGATTCATCCGATCTGCCAGACCGTACCGTTGTCCACGGATACGGATCATCGCGCCGGCGTCGACAAGCTGCCGGATCTCCCGCCGAAACCGATACCGATCGTTCCGGGTAATGCCGAGCACACGGATGAGCTCCCTGATGGTCGCCGGATGACCCACGCGTTCCCGAATCTGTCCGAGGAGGTCACCGGCCGGCGCATCGCCCGGTCTGTCGCTGTCAGTCATGCCGCGGCGGAGTGGTCGTGTTGCCGGCGAGCAGAATCTGGAGATCACCCACGTTGGTGCCGCTCGGCCCGGTCCGTATCAGGTCGCACAGCGGATCGAAGAAGCGGTAGGCGTCATTGTTGTCGAGGTAGTCGTGCGGACCGCCGAGATGCAGCGCCCGCGCCCGTGCCAGCGTGGTGGAATCCACCAGAGCGCCTGCAGCGTCCGTCGGTCCATCCACCCCGTCGGTGCCCACGCTGGCCAACACGACAGGAGCAGCCTGACGGTCCAGGCTGGCGGCGGCGGCCAGCGCCAGCTCCTGGTTTCGCCCGCCACGGCCCTTCCCCTGCACCGTGACCGTGGTCTCGCCGGACGACACCACGCAGACGGGCCCGGACGGACATCCACGCAGGGTCAGGCTGCGAGTTACATGTGCGGCACCGGCCACGCGGGCCTCTCCGGTCAGCGGCGCCTCCATCAACGTCACCGTGTACCCGAGCCGGCGCGCCTCCGACGCCGCGCCCGCCATGGCCTGCCGGCGACTGCCGATCAGACGGAACGTCGAACGGGCCGCCGCGGGGTGACCCGGTTTCAAGGTTTCCGGGACCTCCCCGGCGGCGCCGCGCTCCATGACGTCCAGCACGCTTGCCGGCATGCGACGTCGGATAGCTGGGGCGCCGGCGATCGACAACGCCTGACGATACGTCGTCCGATCCGGAACGGTCGGTCCAGAACCGATCACCGCCGGATCGTCCTCGACCGGCCCCACCACATCCGAAATGGCCAGTGTCAGCACGCGCCCGCGGGCGGACAGCGCCAGACGTCCTCCCTTGACCTCTGACAGGTGCTTTCTGACGCAGTTCAGCTCATGAATCGGGACTCCGGCCGACAGCAGAATCCGCGTGGCGTCAATCTTCTCCTCAAGGGTCAATCCGTCGACCGGCGCGGCCAGCAGCGCCGACGCGCCACCGGACAGCAACACTAGCACACACGACGACGGCTCCGACTGCGCGGCGCAGCGCAGTGCAGCGCGGCCCGCCTCGACGCTGCCCGCATCCGGCAACGGATGCCCACCCTGGAGCCACGACATCCCGGCCGGCACCGGCGCGCTGCGGTCCGGCCCCACCGCGACCCCGCGGGCGACCTGAACGGTGGTCGAGATCAGCAGACCGTCGATCATCCCCGCCGCCGCCTTTCCCGCCGCAATCAGGGTCGGGGCGGCGCCGATGGCGCTCCGCACCGCCGGGTCGGCGAGCGCAACCTGCATCAGACGCCGCGGCGCCACCGCGGCGAGCGCAGCACGGACGATCTCGAGAGCGTGGCGGCGAAGGAGCGAAAGAGGCGGAGGTTGAAAGGACAGGAGCAGATCAGTGGGTATTCGCGGGATCAGACCAGGCAGACAGCTTTGTCACGCCGTCGAATGTCTGCAGCAACCGGCTGACCACCAGACCGACATCGTCATGTCCCTCGGCGCACAGCTCGTCCACTCGGACCATGACACGCCGGAGAGACTCCTCCATCTCGGCAATGGCACACTCGGAATACGCCTCTCGCTGGCGTTCGAGGCATGCCTTGTGCTTGAGGAATTCTTCCCGGTAGAAATTGGTGAGGATGGTGTGCGTTGTCGGAACCCGGGCCGGGCGTGCGCCGACCTGCAAACGTGCGAGGGTGTGAGTTGTCCGCGACATGCGATACGAGTTTTCAGTGTATGCCGGCAGCTTCCCCACTGTCAACGACCCGTCTGGCGGCACGCGGACACGAAGAGGACTCGACACCTGGACCCACCGGCGGCGCACTCGCGCCCCGCTACCGATCGGACAGGGCGCGCCGCAGCAGGTCGTTGACCAGCTTCGGGTTCGCGCGGCCGCGCGTGCACCGCATCACTTGTCCCACGAGGAACCCGAGTGACCCTTCGTTGCCGGAGCGGAACCGTTCGACCGCATCCGGATGCTCGGTCATGACGTGATCCACCACGGCGGTCAGGGCACCCTCGTCGCCAATCTGGGACAACCCTTCTTCCCGGACGATCTCCTCCGCCTCGCCGCCGGTTCCGTACATCCGGTCGAACACGTGTTTGGCCACACTCGAGCTGATCACGCCCGTATCCACCAGCCCGATCAGGCGTCCCAACCGGGCGGGGGTGACGCCGGCGGCATCGATGGCCGCATCCTCGGTCTTCAGACGTCGCGTCAACTCGCCGGTCACCCAGTTACCCGCCGCCCTGGCATTGCCCGCCACGGCAGCCGTCGCCTCGAAGAAGCGCGTCAGCGCGGCAGACTCGGAAATCTGCGCTGCATCTGCGGGCGCCACCGCATACTCGCTAACGAGACGCTGTTTCCGCGCGTCGGGCAGTTCCGGCAGCGAGTCGCGCACGGTCGCGACCCAGTCGTCGGAAACCTCGACCGGTGGCAGATCCGGCTCCGGAAAATAGCGGTAGTCGTGCGCCTCCTCCTTGCTGCGCATCGAGACGGTGCGCCCGGTGGTTTCGTCCCACAGTCTGGTTTCCTGCACGATTCGCTCGCCAGCGCGGCACCGGTCGGTCTGGCGAACGATCTCGTATTCGAGGGCGCGCTGCAGGAACCGGAACGAGTTGAGATTCTTCACCTCGACCTTGACCCCCAGCGCCGCCTGACCCTCGGGGCGCACCGACACGTTCGCGTCGCAGCGCAGGCTGCCTTCCTCCATGTTGCCGTCATTGACACCGATCTCCATAAGGATGGCGCGCAGCCGCGCAAAAAAATCGGCCGCCGCCGACGGTGATCGAAGGTCGGGATGGGTCACGATCTCCACGAGCGGCACACCACTCCGATTGAAGTCGAGGTAGGAATGTCGGTCGGCGTCACCAGCGCCGACATGAATCGATTTGCCGGCATCTTCCTCCAGATGCACGCGCAGGACCCGCACCGCACGCGGCCCGTCATCCGCCTCGTAGCGGACCTCGCCATCGGCTGCGACGGGATGCTCGTACTGCGAGATCTGATATCCCTTCGGCAGATCCGGGTAGAAGTAGTTCTTGCGAGCGAAAATCGAGCGGCGCCGGATCGTGCACCCGAGCGCGAGACCGGCGCGCAACGCGAGTTCCACGACGCGACGATTCAGCACCGGCAGCGCGCCCGGCAGCCCGAGGCACACCGCACACACCTGCGAATTCGGCGCAGCGCCGAAGCGGGTCGCGCAACCGCAGAAGATCTTCGTGTCGGTCAAGAGCTGCGCGTGAATCTCGAGCCCGATGACCGGTTCGAATCCGAAAGGCATGACAGTGAGCGGTCTGGCCGGCACCCCTCCACTACCGGAGCGCGGCGCACGGTCCGGCGGCCGCCACCTCTGCACTCGCCGCATCGCTGAAGGCTTCGAAATTCTTCGCGAACATCTCCGCGAGTCCAGCTGCCTGGGCGTCGTAGTCGGCGGCGTTCGACCAGGTCCGGCGTGGGTGCGGCACGTCGGACGATACGCCGGGGCACCGTACCGGGACCTCGACATTGAACATCGGATCGATCTCGTACGGCACATCGTCGAGAGCGCCGGACAGCGCCGCAGCGATCAGCGCACGGGTGTAGCCGATCGGCATTCTCCGGCCCGTGCCGTATGCTCCGCCGGTCCAGCCGGTATTGACGAGCCACGCCTGCGCCCCATGGGCGGCCAGCCGCTCGCCGAGGAGCGACGCGTACGTCGTCGGCGGCCAGACCATGAAGGGCGCGCCGAAGCAGGTGCTGAACGTGGCGACCGGTTCGGTCACCCCGCGCTCGGTGCCCGCCACCTTTGCGGTATACCCCGAGAGGAAATGGTACATCGCCGCGGCTGGCGACAGCCTGGTGATCGGCGGCAGCACGCCGAACGTATCCGCTGTCAGCATGATGACGTTCCCGGGATGTCCCGCCTGTCCGGACGGCACGACGCCGTCGATGTACGACAGCGGATACGCCCCGCGCGTGTTCTCCGTCACCGAGTCATCGTCGAAATCGACCTGACGGGTCACCGGATCTACTGCGACGTTCTCGAGCACGGTGCCGAACCGGCGCGCCGCCGCATGGATCTGCGGCTCAGCCTCGGCCGACAGCTTGATCATCTTCGCGTAACAGCCGCCCTCGAAGTTGAATACGCCCCGATCGCACCATCCATGTTCGTCATCACCGATGAGGTGCCGGGTCGGTTCGCTCGATAACGTGGTCTTGCCGGTACCGGACAATCCGAAGAACAGCGCCACGTCGCCATTCTTGCCGACGTTGGCGGAGCAGTGCATCGGCATCACCCGGCGCAGCGGCAGCAGATAGTTCATGACGGTGAAGACCGATTTCTTGATTTCGCCGGCGTACGCCGTGCCACCGATCAGCACCAGTCGCTTCGCGAGATTCAGCAGAACGAAGACCTCTGAATTCGTGCCGTGGAGCGCCGGGTCGGCGCGGCAGGTCACCGCGTCGATCACGGTCAGCTCCGGACGAAAGTCGTCGAGCCTGGAGCGATCCGTTTCCGTGATGAACATGTAACGCGCGAACAGATTGTGCCAGGCCCGTTCGGTGATCACCCGCACCGGCAGCCGATAGGACGGGTCCGCCCCGGCGTAGCAGTCCTGCACGAACAGGTCCTTGCCGCGCAGATGCTGCGCCACGAGGCGATGCACCGCGTCGAACCGCTCCGCCGCAATCGGACGGTTCACGCCACCCCAGGCAACATTCTTCGCACTCGACGATTCCTCGACGAGAAAACGGTCCCGGGGTGACCGTCCGGTGTGCGGCCCGGTCCGGCAGACGAGGGGGCCGCCGGCAACGACCGTGCCCTCCCTCCGCGCCACCGCCTCCTCGTACAACGCCGCCGTCGAGAGATTCCAGAACACCGACGCCGGGTCTTCGATGCCGAGTGTGTCAAGACGCTGATCCGCTGTCACCTGTAACTCCATTGTCCGGGTGAATGTTGGCGGGAGACGGGTACCGTCCGAAATGTCGCGCATCGTACGATCCACTCGGAAGCAGGTCAATGTGCTATTGCACGCAGACCCGTGCAGCATTCCGGGCAAACGGCCGATAGACACGGTAGCCATGAACCAGTTCACGAACCTGAACCGTCCCGTACCTCCGCTCCGATCGATTCGGTTGGCGGTCCTGCTCATGCTCGCCGTGCTGACCGTGCGGTGCGGCGGTCGATCGCTGCCGCCGCTCCACACGGCCGACGCGGCACACGCCGATCCCGTGACCCTGCGCGTGGCGGTGGGCACGGGGACCGACCGTCGGATCCGGACGATACCCCTTGAAGACTATGTCCGCGGGTCAGTCTCGGCCGAGATGCCGTTACGCGAGTCGGACCCCGCGGTCGCCAAACGGCTGGCCCGGCTTCAGGCGATACTGGCGCGCACCTACGCCCTCGCCAACCGCAGCCGCCACCGCCGCGACGGTTTCGAGCTCTGCTCGACGACGCATTGCCAGGTATATTCGCCGGCGGACACAGAGCCGCCGGCGACGGCCGATCTCGTGGCCGCCGCCGTCGCCGACACCCGTGGCATGGTGATCTCCAGCGGCGACGGTCCCATCAACGCCCTGTTCCATGCCGACTGCGGAGGCCGTACGAGTTCGGCCACTGCGGTCTGGGGCGGCCCGGCGCCGGCTCACCTGTCCGGCGTGCGCGACACCATGTGCCTCACGACCGCCCGTGACGACTGGCGGCTCGAACTCGACCGCGACCATCTCCGTCGAATACTCAACACTGCCGGGGATACAGCCGTTGGCGGACGACTCGACGAACTCGCCGTCATTTCCCGTGACGCCGCGGGCAGGGCGACCCGTATCGAACTTGGCGGAAGCGAGCCCCGAATCGTCCGTGGAGAGCGCCTGCGCGCGGTCATCACGCGGCAACTCGGTGGCCGGGCGTTCCGGAGCACGTTGTTCAGCGTGACCCTGCGGGACGACACGTTCCAGTTCGTCGGCCGGGGATTCGGACACGGGGTCGGTCTCTGCCAGACCGGAGCCATCATCCGGGCGCGCCGGGGTGCCACGGTCGACGAAATCCTCGCCCACTACTATCCCGGCACGCGTGTCCGGGTCTTGCCGGCGGCCGCGGCGCCGCGGCGTGCCGTGCCGACACCGGCGCCGCACCCGCGCCCTCGCGGTGAGTGACCGGCAGCCCACGAGGCGCCGCGGCGATCGATGAAGGCCCATGATCGCAGCCCGTCATCCAGGATGCGCCATCGCCTACACCGCCGGTGAACGACCAGACCGGCGGTGTCGTATACGTGTATGATAGTGCTTTGAAGCACTAGCCGTCAGACAACGACATCGGGCCGAACTGTGCCACGCTCCATACCGACCGACACCGCCTCCCCCGCTGCAGGCCACGAACACGCCGCCATCGAGACCCGTCTCGCGTCGCAGGTCAAGGAATTGATGGGCGCCGGCCGCCGGACCGAGGCGGCCGAACTGTTCAACGCCATCATCGATCGACAGCAACGCCGCGCCGCGCGCATCGCCTATCACTATCTGCGCGACCCTGCAGATGTCGACGAAGTCGTCCAGGATGCCTTTCTCAAGGCGTTCCTGCATCTGCCATCCTTCAGAGAAGATCTGTTTTTCGAATTGTGGTTCACGCGCATCCTGGTCAACGCGTGTCTCGATCGTCTGAAGGCCAGGACCCGTCGCGCCCGCTGGATGGCGCCGTCCGGCGAGCCGGAGAGTTTCGTCACTGACGGGCCACCCTGCAACGAACCGTCCCCGGAGGCTGCCCTGCTGGCCAAGGAACGGCGCGCACAGCTCGAATCGGCTATCGACCGCCTGCCGGCTCGTCAGCGCACGGCCATGATTCTCATACATCTGGAAGGCCGGCCGGCGCGCGAGGTCAGCGTTGTCATGGGGCTGAGCGAGTCGACCGTCCGTGTCCACCTGTTTCGCGCGGTTCGCAAGCTGCGGGGCTTCCTCGATCGTGAGGGCTGGATGGTCGGCGCGCGACTGGCTGGAGGAGTTCATGCGCGGCAGCGCGCGTGAGCCGTACATCACCTGAACCTGGACGCACGACACACCGACGATCATGACTGGACCAGGTTGGTTGCCTCGGCGCAGAGGGTGGCGGGTAGCCAGGAGTCACCTCTCCGAAGATCACCTGTTGGAACTCGCACTGGACCGCGCGCGCGAATCCGGGTCGAATCAGCGGTCAGCGGAACATCTCCGCTCCTGCAGCCGATGTGAAGACCGCTATCGGGCCCTGGCGGCGCAACTCGACTCGGTTTCCGCCACCGCGGAGGTCGGATTCGACGCGATCTTCACACCGAGCCGCCTGCAGTCCCAGCGCGATAGAATCACACGTCGCCTGGCCACGCTCGTCGGAAACGCCCAGCCGGCGCGCGTCCTGACCTTTCCCTTGTCCAGCAGGTCACTGCCGGGTCTGGCCTGGACGCCACGACGGTGGATTCCAGCGGCGGTCGCGGCTGGCCTGTTGCTTGGCGTCACGGCGGGTCAACTCATCCACCTCCATCCGGCGGGTACCGAACCGCCCGCCGCCAGCAGCGTGGACGCCAGATCGTCGGCGGTGGCCGGCAACAACGACACGACGGAGGCGGCCGAGTGGCCGTCGCTCGCCGGCGCCCAGGCCGGCGCCGTACCGCTGGCGCTGGATGCGCCAGAACGGCTCATGGCCGAAGATGAATTCCTCGGGATCCTCGATCGCGCACTGACCAGCGTCCAGGTCTCCGAGCTTCAGTCGATTGATGCGCTCACGCCGCGTGTCCGCGACATCGCTGTCAACATTCGGTGACAATCGGTCCCATTTCCGCCGTCGATTCCGGTACCGCTCCGGCGCAACTGTTCCGCAAGGGCCTCGCGCTGAAACATGCGGTCGCCGGCAAACTGGCCGCCGACTATCGCAGTGTCCGCATCGAGCAGATCCGCGCCAACGGCTACCAGTGGACGAACGGACGCCTGCGTTTCCACCTGGCCCGCGAGTTCGGCTTCTGCTACGGTGTCGACCGTGCCGTCGACTATGCATACCAGACGCGCCGTCGTTTTCCCGACCGGTCGATCTACCTGACCGGCGAGATCATTCACAATCCCCAGGTCAACAGCCGGCTGCGCGCCGCAGGCGTCCGGTTTCTCGGCGATGCCGGAGCACGATTGGAGGCGCTCGGCCCGGACGACGTGGTGATACTGCCCGCGTTCGGGGTCACGATCTCGATGCTGGCCCGATTGCAGGACCAGGGCTGCACGGTGATCGACACCACCTGCGGATCGGTGCTGAACGTCTGGAAGAACGTGCTCCGCTACGCCCACGATGGATTCACCTCGATCATCCACGGCAAGGCGCAGCACGAGGAGACGCAGGCCACCGCGTCTCAGGTCCTCAAATATCGAGGAGGACGGTCGCTGGTGGTGCTCGATCGCGAGGAAGCGGGTGTCGTCTGCGACTTCATCCGCCGCGGCGGCGACGAATCAGCGTTCATGGCACGTTTCAGCGGCGCCACCTCGCCGGATTTCTCGCCGCGCCGCGATCTGGAACGCGTGGGACTTGCCAACCAGACCACCATGCTGATGTCCGAATCGCTCGCCATCGGCGATCTCTTCAGGCAGGCCATGGCGGCCAGGTACGGAGAGACCAATCTGGATGCGCACTACCGTGCGTTCGACACCATTTGCAGCGCGACTCAGGACCGGCAGGATGCCGTGTCGGCGCTGCTGGAGCGCTCGGCGATCGACCTGATGATCGTCATCGGCGGCTACAACAGCAGCAACACCAGGAATCTGGCCCGTCTTGCCGCGGAGCGGGTGCCGACGTATCACATCGCCGACGCCAAGTGTCTGACGTCCGGCAGCGAACTGCGGCACCAGCCCGTGGTCCAGACGCCGGCGCCACGGCGCGGATTCAAGGTGAACGAAGTGCGGACCGCCAACTGGATGCCGCAGGGAACCGTCACCGTCGGACTCACCGCCGGCGCGTCGACACCGGACTCGGTTGTTGGACAGGTCATCGACCGCATCGAATCACTTGCAGCCAGCGACGACTGACCAGCGCGCGGCCGCGAGGGCCTGCCCTGTCCTCTCCCGTGCAGTAAACGTTTACAAGCGTCACGCAGTCTGTGCAGAGGAGGGTGTGGGAACTTATCAGGTTGGAGGAAGACCGATGCGCTGGTGCTCTATCGCGCTGCTCGGATTTCTGTTCGTGTCTGCCTCGGCGCCGGTCGACGCCAAGAATCAGGGCCGCCGGCCACACCGCTGGTGGCAATCCGCCGAGGTCACGCAACTCCTGCAGTTGACCGATGCGCAATCGGCCAGGCTCGATCGGATTTACCAGCGGGCGCTTCCGAAGCTGCGGGAGTCGATGCGGCGACTCAACGCCGAGGAACGAACCCTGTCTCATCTCGTGGCAGACATGAACGTCGAGGAAATCGACGTCACGAGGCAGATTGACCGAGTCGAGGCGGCCCGCAGCGAGCTCAGCAAGACCCGCATTCTGATGGTGTTTCGAATGTCCCGGGTCCTGACAGGGACCCAAACAGACCTGCTCGACGAGTGGACGAAGCGGGACGCGGACACGCTCCGCTCGAATCGCACCCGCGACAAATGACGGTGGCCCCACGAACGACACGTTCATGCGATCGCCTGGAGCATCGAGCCGTCGGGGAAGAATCGTTCATCGTTCGAGGTCTAACATAGTATCGAAATGATGCATCGGACCCGCGACGCCGCCGATCGGACGCTGAGGAGAGATATCGAGATGTGGAGTGCAGCCCGCCGTTGTTCGTTCGCCCTGTTCGCCATCGCATTCGTCAGCAGCAGTGCTCTGGCCCAGACAACGGAAACCGACATCGCCAATCTCATCCAGCAGGCCACTACCCGGCTCGCGGTCATCCAGACACCGGGGACCGGGCCAACCGTCGATCTGACGTTGGAAGAGGCCATCGCCAGAGCGCTCGAACGCAATCTCGACCTGGTGGTGCAGCGGCTCAACCCGCAAGTCTTCGATCTGAACCTGGCGCAACAGCTTTCCTTCTATCGACCGTCTGTGAACACGTCGCTGGGTAACACCTCTCGAACGAACCCATCGTCGACCCAGCTCGACGGGGGCGAGTCGGTGATCAGCAAGACCGCGACTTTCAACGGCGGAATCAGCCAGCCGGTCCAGTGGGGCGGTGGCAACTATCAGGTGAACTTCAACAATAACCGCTCGGCCTCCAACAATTTCTTTTCGAGCTTCAATCCCAGCTACCGGTCGACATTCCAGGCGACCTATACCCAACCGCTCCTGCGAGGGTTCAAGATAGACAACACGCGGCAGCAGATTCAGGTCACACGCATCAACCGGGACATCGCCGACATCGACCTGCGGCAATCGATTACCAATACCGTCTCGTCGGTGAGCAACGCCTACTGGGATCTGCTCTACGCCACCCAGACTCTCGCGGTACAGCAGCAGGCGCTCGATCTCGCTGAAGATCTCGTCCGCGACAACCAGGCGCGGGTGGAGATCGGCACCCTCGCTCCGATTGACATCGTCCAGGCCCAGTCGGAGGCCGCCTCGCGGCGGCAGGCGCTGGCGCAAGCCGAACAGTCGCTCGCCACGGCCGAACTGGTCTTGAAGCAGCTCATCGTCAACGGCACCGACGACGAGTACTGGACCGCCACGCTGAACCCGGTCGATCAGCCGACGATCGAGGCGCAACCGGTCGATCTCGAAGTGGCGATCCGGTCGGCGCTTGACCAGCGAACCGATCTGGCCCGCTCGCGGCGACAACTCGACATCAACGACATCAATCTGGCCGCGATGCGCAACAATACGCTGCCGGCCGTCGACCTCGTCGGCACCTACCAGTTGCAGGGTCAGGGCGGCACCCGGTTCTTGCGTTCCGGACTCGGCGGTAGAGTCACCACAGAGATCCCGGGTGGCATCACCGATGCGTTCGATCAACTGTTCGACGCCGAATTCCCGGTGTGGACGGTCCAGGTGCAGGTGAGCTATCCGCTGGGCCAGAGTGCCGCGGACGCCGCAGTTGCTCGAGCCCGGCTGCAGACTCAGCAGGTGCAGGCCCAGCTTCGCCAGCTCCAGCTCCAGGTGGCCACCGAAGTCACCAACGCCGTCGTCCAGATTCAGGCCATTGACCGGCGCATCGAAGCCGCCATCGCGGCGCGCGAACTGGCCGAGCAACAACTGGACGCGGAGCAAAGCCGTTTCGAAGCCGGGTTAACCACGAACTTCTTCGTCGTGCAGGCCCAACGAGACTTGGCGACGGCGCAGGACGCCGAACTGCGGGCCATCCTCGACCAGCAGAAGGCGCTCGTCGAACTCGATCGCGTGCAACGGACATCGCTGTCGAACGCGGGAATCCAGATCGTGCAGTAATCGTCAACAGGGACAGTGCAGAATCGTCAACCAAGCGAGGGTTGTACCCCATGAAGAAACTGTTCGTCGGCATCGTGCTGATCGGTGCCGGTATTTCGGCATACGGCTACCTGGGATTCACCACGACGGAATTCGTGCCCGAGGTCAGCACCGTCGATCTGACGCGTGGTGACGTCGTGGACACCGTCGGCGCCACTGGCGCACTCGAGGCGGTGACGACCGTCCAGGTCGGCAGTCAGGTCTCCGGCATCATCGAAGCGCTCTACGCCGACTACAACTCGATCGTCCGCAGGGGCGACGTCATCGCCCGGCTGGAGCCGTCGCTGTTCCAGACCCAGATCGAGCAGGCGCGCGCGAATCTCGTGCGATCCGAAGCGGACGTCGAGCGTTTGCGAGTCACCCTCGATGACGCGCGGGCCCAGTTGGCGCGCGCCGAGGGTCTGGCGGCCCGATCTCTCATCTCTGCCAGCGAACTTGAGGCGGCGCAACTCGCCGTGCGGTCGGCGGAGGCGCAGCTCAAGTCGTCCGATGCGAGCGTCATCCAGTCGCAGGCCTCGCTGAACCAGAACGAAGTGAATCTGGGACACACCGTGATCACGGCGCCCATCGATGGCATCGTCATCGCCCGTCAGGTGGATGAGGGCCAGACGGTCGCCGCTGGCATGTCGGCGCCGGAACTGTTCATCATCGCAGCCGACCTGACGCAAATGCAGGTGATCGCGAACATCGACGAGTCGGATGTCGGACGCATCCGGCCGGGGCAGCCGGTGACCTTCACGGTGGACGCGTACGTGGCCGAGGAATTCGACGGAACGGTGTCGCAAATCCGCCTTGAACCGGTCGTCCTGCAGAACGTCGTCACCTATGCGACGGTCATTGACGTACCGAACAACGAGCTCAAGCTGAAGCCCGGCATGACCGCAACGGTCACCCTGGAGATCGCGCGGCGTGAAGACGTGCTGCGCGTGCCGAACGCGGCGCTGCGCTTCAGGCCCACCCCGGACATGTTTGCGGCGCTGAACCAGCCGGTGCCCGAGATTCTGCAACGCGGCGCCAATGGCGCCGACGGCGGACAGAATCGCGCCAGCGGCGGGGGCCGGGGACGCGGAGGTTTCGGCGGAGGCGCGGGGGGCGGAGATTTCGCCAACATGAGTGAGGCCGACCGGCAGGCGATGCGCGAGCAGATGCAAAACATGACGCCGGAGCAGCGGGCCGGGTTTTTCGCGGCTCGCGGCGGCGGGCGCCAGGGCGCCCCGGGCGTTGGGACTCGCCGGCGAGCCAACCCGAACACGACCGCCGTACCGACCGTCGACCGGGGCGCCTCGACGATCGACGCGCTGTTTGCACCGCTGGAGAGTGTCGAAACCACTGGTCGCGTCTGGGTCCTCGAGGGTGACATGCTCAAGCCGGTCGATGTGCGGCTCGGCGTGACTGATGGCACCGCCACACAACTGATCGGCGGGCAAAGAGGTCGTGCGCCCGCTCGCGCGGCCCCCGACCCGCAAATTCGCGGGCTGCGCCAACAGATCGCGATGCTTGAAGATGGGGACGCGCGGCGGAACCTGGAACAGATGCTGGCGCGGCTCGAAGCGGAACCTGCTCCGCCTCAAGCGACACCGCCGATGGTGGCGTCGTCGGCGCTGCCGGAAGGGGCGCAGCTCGTCACCGGGATCACGACCCTGGACGGCGGTCTGGTCGCAGGCTCGTCCGCGGGGGCTCGTTCTCCGCTGATGCCGCAATTCGGGCGCGGCCGCCGGTAGCGAGCGGAACCGATGGCCACCTCCATCTCCGTCCAGAAGCTCACGAAGGTCTACGACCTGGGTGAAGTCAAGGTGCGCGCGTTGCGCGGCGTGTCGACCGACATTCACGAGGGCGAGTTCGTCGCTGTAATCGGACCGTCCGGGTCAGGCAAGTCGACCTTCATGCACATTCTCGGTTGTCTGGACAGACCCACCACGGGACGCTACATGCTGGATGGCCATGACGTCTCCACCCTGTCGAAAAACGCCCTGGCGGCGGTGCGCAACAAGAAGATCGGTTTCGTGTTCCAGGGTTTCAACCTCCTGGCTCGTACTACTGCCATCGACAACGTCGAGTTGCCCCTGCTCTACGACGGGAACGGCATGCGCGGCAAGGAACGGCATCGCCGGGCAACGGAGGCGCTGGAGTCGGTGGGCCTGACCGACCGCGCGAGGCATCTCCCGAATCAACTCTCCGGCGGTCAGCAGCAACGCGTCGCCATTGCACGTGCGCTCATCAACGAGCCGTCGATCCTGCTGGCGGACGAGCCGACCGGCAACCTCGATACCCGCACCAGCGTCGAGGTGATGGGTATATTTCAGCGTCTGAACACTGAACGCGGTATCACCGTGCTGCTGATCACCCACGAACAGGAGATCGCAGAGTACGGCACACGCATCGTCGCGTTCAGAGACGGCAGGATCGTCAGCGACAAGAAGAACACCACACGGCGGATGGCCTCCGATCAGCTCGCTGCCCTGCCGCTCGAAGATGACCAGGGCGACGCCGGCGGTCCGCTGCCGAACGGCGCCAATCCGGCAGACAAGCAGCCGCAGGCCGGCGCAGCGGTCAATCCCCACGATCTCGACCTTCACCGCGATCCAGCGCACCAGATGGAGTGAACGGACATGTCACTGTTCATGATTTTCCGCGTAGCCCTCAAGGCCCTTGGCCGCAACAAGATGCGCACAGCCCTCACCATGCTGGGCATGATCATCGGCGTTGCCGCCGTCATCACCATGGTGGCGCTGGGCACCGGCGCACAGCAGCAGATCGAAGATCAGGTCCAGGCGGGTGGCACCAATCTCATCATGGTCCGCGCCGGCAACTACAGCCGGGGCGGGGTCAGCAGCGGGATGGGCTCGTCGCCTCGTCTCACCGTCAAGGATGTCGCCGCGCTGCGCGAACAGGTTCCTGACGCGCAGTATCTGACCGCGAGTGTCAGCACCCGCGATCAGATCATTGCCCGCGGGCAGAACTGGCAGACCCGCATCGAAGGCACCGACATCGAAATGCCGCTCATCCGGTACTGGGATGTCGCACTAGGGACCTTCTTTACCGCCACCGACGTCAGCAGCGCCGCCAAGGTGGCCGTGCTCGGGTCCGTGGTGCGCGACAACCTGTTCGGCGAGGGCGCCGACCCCGTCGGCCAGACGCTCAGGATCCGCAACCAGTCGTTCAAGGTCATCGGCGTCATGGCGACGAAAGGCTCCACTGGATTCGGCGAGGATCAGGACGACACCATCTTCGCTCCCTTCACGACGGTCCAACGCAAGCTCAGGGGACGTGACGGCACCAACATCTCCGGCATCACCATCTCGGCGCGCAACGCGGAACGTATCCCGCAGACGACCATACAAATCGAAGAAGTCCTGCGCGCTGAACACGAGCTGATTCCGGGCCAGGATAACGACTTCATGGTGCGCACGCAGGACGACATGATGAGCATGCTCACCAGCACGACGGAGACGATGACCATGTTCACCCTGGCCATCGCGGTCGTGTCGCTGGTGGTCGGCGGTATCGGCATCATGAACATCATGCTGGTCTCGGTCACCGAGCGCACACGCGAGATCGGGCTGCGGATGGCGGTGGGCGCCAAGGGACAGGATGTCCTCTGGCAATTCCTGGTCGAAGCGATGGCGCTCAGTCTGGTGGGCGGCATGGTCGGCGTCGGGCTGGGATTCGGTATCTCGGAGGGGCTCACCCAGTTCCTTGCGTGGCCCACGGCGGTCCCGGCGAATGCGGTGGCGATTTCCGTCGGCTTCGCCGCCTTGATCGGTATCGTGTTCGGTTTCTACCCCGCCTGGAAGGGCGCCCAGCTCGACCCGATCGAATCATTGCGATTCGAGTAGTCTCGCGAATCACCAGCCATCACCCGACGCAATCCGGCAAGGAGAACTCCATGAAGCGATTGGTTGTACTGGCTGCGATGCTCGCACTCGTCGGCGCGCCGGCCGCACTGGTCTCGGCCCAGGGCGTCGATTTATCGGGCACCTGGAATCTCGACCGCGACAGCAGTGTCATCCCGCAGGGCCGGGGCGGCGGCCGCGGCGGGGGTGGCGGCGGACGAGGGGGCTTCGGCCTGAGGACGGCCGAGACCCTCGTGATCAGCCAGACCGCAGCGAGCATCACGTTCGAGCAACAAGGCGCCAACGGCCAGAGCCAGACACTGCAGTATGCGCTCGACGGCAGCGAGACGACCATCGATCAGGCGCGCGGCACGCTGACGGTCAACTCCAGGTGGGACGGGGCGACGCTAGTGACCTCGGGGAACCAGGAGATAGAAACGCAGCGCGGGAACTTCTCGCTCGAGTTGACGGAACGCCGGACCCTCAGCGCGGACGGTCAGACGCTAACGGCCGAAATCACGCGGACAACACCGGCGGGCGACCGGACCTCCACGCTCGTCTACCGGAAAGCGATGTAGGCGCGGCGGCGCGTTCAGCCCTGGCCGGCTGCCGTGCTGCGGCGCCCACGGTCGGCCGGCGCCGCCGGTTGCATCGGATACTCCCCTACTGTGCGGCCCGCGTGGCCGTCCAGTCTCCCCCGCCGTAGCCGCCGAAATCCATGCTGCCGGCCAGCTTGTCGCCGTCCAGCATCCCCTCCATCGCGATCTCGAAGAAGGCGCCGCCCGTGTCGATCTCGATCGACCATGTCAGTTTGTTGCCTGACACCGTCCCGCCGTCGAATTCAACGGTCCCTTGATCGCTGATGACCGATCCGCTCAACGACTCGCCATCCTGCGCCAACACCAGAGTGGCTGAGGTGGAACCCTGGTCGGTGTTGAACGTCATGTTCCAGCGTCCGGATACGTCAGTCTGGGCCGACACGAGCGCCAACGCCATGGCGGCCAGGATCGCTGTCGTCGCTACTTGGATTCGCATGTTCATCACTCCTCACACTGGGTGGACAGCCATGCCGGCCGCATGGCCACGGGGACGGACGATAGGGCTCATCGCGTGCCTGACCGGCGCTTGCGCGTGCGATGCCCGCAACACTCCTATCGGATCACTTCATCTGGCAGTAACTCGAGCAACGCCGCCACGGTTTGTCCGGAGACCGGGTCGACCAGCGCAGGTGCGATCTCCGCCAGCGGTCCGAGCACGAATCGGCGAGATCGAAACCGTGGATGAGGCAAGCGTAACACCGGAGTCTCCACTATCACGTCTCCGACAAGCACGAGGTCGAGATCGAGCGTCCGCGGCGCAACGGGGCGGGACCGTACACGACCGCGTTCACGCTCGATCTCCAGCAACGCGGCCAGCAACCGCTCGGGTGTCGCCGACGAACGACCGACGAGCGCACCGTTGAGGTAGAGCGGCGCGTTCGCACCATGTTCCGGCAGGGTTTCGATGAACCGCGACACGGCGATGTCGGCCAGCAGGGCTCGCAGCCGCTCCACGGCAAATGCCAGGTGCGCCACGCGGTCCCCAAGGTTGCTCCCGAGCGCCACCGCCACGACCAGCGCCGGTCGTTCCATTCCGATCTCGCCCGTCTGCGACACGCATGACGCAGCGGGCCGGCGGGCAAGCGGCTACCGTGCGCTCTGCCGCTCCTTGCAGGTGATGCACACGCGCGTCCAGGGAATCGCGTTCAGCCTCGCCTCGGCCACCGGCTCGCCGCAATCCCGGCAGACGCCGTAGATGCCCCGCTCGATCCGCCAGAGCGCCTCCTCGATTGCCTGCAGAATCTTGGCGTCGGTCTGCTTCAGCTTGAGCTGGATGTGCACTTCGTTGTTGCCGGTCGCCTGATCGGCGAGGTCGCCTTGTCGGGTGCTCGTACCCTCGGACATCTGAATCGGCTTCGCACCGGCGCCGGACGACAAGATTTCGGAGCGCTTGTGTAAGAGCGCCTCCCTGTATTGCGCCACGTCCATCGAGACTCCTACTGGCAACCCGTGGCGGAAGTCACGCTCAAGATCGCCCGGTTTCGCGCACTGGCCACGGTGAAATCTCGGGGATGATATCAGATATCGCAGGGATCACTCGGCGCGCAGCGTGCCCAACGGTTTCTTCCGAAGGACATCGAGACTCGCAGCCACGCCGACCACCGCGACCACGAATGCGGTGATCACCAGCCCGCCCACGTTGACCAGCGGCGCCGGGTTCCAACTGATCTCCAACAGAAAACGGGTCAGTCCCCAGGTCAGCGCCACGGCCCCGGCCGAACCGATCAGACCCGCCAGTATCCCCAACGTCCCGTACTCGAACAGAAGCATCAGGACGATGGTCCGGGACGTGGCGCCCAGCGTCTTCAAGATCGCTGTCTCATACAGGCGCTGGTATCTGGTCATGGCCACCGAGCCGATCAGGATCAACACGCCGCTCGCGAGAGCGATGCCACCAACGATCGAGATTGCGAGCGTGACGAAGGAGAGGATGCGCCTGATGGTGGCGATGACCTCGATCCCATCTATGACGGATACGTTCGGGAATTCCGCGACCAGGTCCCGCTGCAAACGGGCCCGCGCCAGCGCCTCGGCCGGACCCTGCAGGAACGCGATGAAGCTGTGGGGCGCCTCGTCCAGCACCCCGGGCCGGAAGAGGAACATGAACCCCCCGCTGCGTGAGTCGTCCCAGTCGACCGTGCGCACGCTGGACACCGTCGCCGATACCTCGCGTCCCAACACGTCGAAGCGGAGCGTGTCGTCGATCTCGAGATCGAGCCGATCGCGAACGCTTTCCTCGATCGACACTTCCGCCTGGTCGGACGGGGCTGCGCTCCAGAACGCTCCGGCCACGACGCGTTCGTTCTCCTCGAGATACCCGCGGTAGGTCACCGTGTACTCGCGTCCCACCCCCCGCCGTCGCAACGCGCGGGGCCCGTCCAGAGTGGTCCGCACACCGGCGACACCGGTGACCCTGGCGCGAATCACCGGCAACAGGCTCGCGTCCACACCGGTCTGGTCCGCAATCAGGGCGCGGACCCCGTCGGCCTGATCCTGCTGAATGTCAATCAGGAACATGTCCGGCGTGTCTTCGCGGATCTCGAGCGCAAACGCGCTCAGGAGGTTCGCTTGCACGGCCTGAATCCCGATGATGAAGAAGCTGCCAAGGCCGACCGCAAGCAGGATGACACGCGTCTGGTTTCCCGGCCGGGCCAGATTGAGAACCGCGTGTCTCACGACGAAACCTGCTCCGGCGCCAAGCGGCTGGATGACGCGAATCAGACCCTGGCCGGCCAGGTAGAGCAGGACGGCCACGGTCGCGAATCCACCGCATACCCAGATTCCGACCTCCCACGACGATGCCTGCCAACTGGCCAGCAGCACCAGTCCTACGACCAGCAGTACGACGACCCCTGCCTGTACCCAATCGCGCGCTGGTGTTGTCACGAGCCCCCATCGAAGCAACGCCAGCGGTTTGATCGCCCGCATCTCGAGCAGTGGTCCCAACGCGAAGAGCAGCGAGACCAGCACGCCGACGCCGAGCCCTTGTGACACTGCCGATGCGGTGAGTCCGTAGGACAATTCCGTCAACCCCGCCGCGGACGCAGCCTGCTCGGTCAGCGCCGGCGGAATTGTCGCCATGATGCCGCCAGCCAGCACGACGCCGAGCAACGATCCGGCCAGACCCATCGCGGCGACCTGCGTCACGTAGATGCCCAGCACCTGCCCGCCGGTGGCCCCGAGACACTTCAGAATGGCGACACTCCGGATGCGCTGCTGCATGAACACCCGCGTGACGCTCCACACGCCGATGCCGCCCAGCACCACGACGGTGAACCCGATCAGGCTGAGGTAATTCTCGGCGCGCGACAGATTCGCGGCGATGCGGTCTTCGGTGCGCCGATACGATCGGATACTGACGAACTCGTCGCGTAACGGCTCACGCAGTGCGTCGATCAGCGGGTCGATTCCGGCATCGGGCACGCGCAGCAGCAACTGCCGCTCGGCCCGGCTGCCAAGATCGAGCAATCCGGTCGCCAACAGGTCGTCATGGTCGACCAGCACCCGTGGCCCCAGACTGAAGGCGCCCAGTTGCCCGCCCGGCTCCCGCACGATGACACCCCGAATCTCGAACGTCCCCTGCCCGATGACGATGTCGTCGCCAACGTCAAGATCCAGTTGGGCCAGCAGTTCCGGACGCACCAGCGCTCCCCCGCCCGCCAGCAGGCGATGACGGTACGGGCGGCCGTCCTGCAGCACGAATTCCCCATAGAACGGAAACGCCGCCTGCACCCCCCGCAACTCGACCACCTTCGCGATGGTCTTCGTTTCGTCCGCCGGGCGCGCCATTGTCGCCATCTCGATCGACGCAGTACGCGCGATGCCCGGCTCGGCCGCCACCGCCGCGTCGATCAGCCGCAGGGCCTCTTCGGTCCAGGGCTGGTCCGATTCGACCAGGACGTCGGCCGCGGTCAGCGCCCGAGTCTCGGACGTCATCGCGACCCCCACGCTCTGGATCACCGAGCGAAGCGCCACGATGGCGCCGACGCCAACTGCCACACAGAGGAAAAAGAAGGCCAGCCGGCGCCATGACGCCCGCAGTTCGCGACCGACCATGCGAAAGACGAAGGTCACCCCGTCACCCCGCCCGCCGCCGTCTCCACCTGCGTCGCCTTGCCATCGCGCATCTGCAGCATGACGCCGGCCGACGCCGCCAACTCGGCATCGTGGGTGACCAGCACGAGGGTGGTCCCGCGGGTCGTGTTGACGGTGTGCAGAAGTTCGAATATGTGCCGCCCGTTCGCGCTGTCGAGGTTGCCGGTCGGTTCGTCGGCGAGCAGAATCGGCGGGTCGTTGGCCAGCGCGCGGGCGATCGCCACCCGCTGCTGCTCTCCCCCGGACAACTGCGCCGGATAATGGTGGGCGCGGCCTTCGAGGCCGACTTCCGCAAGCAGCGCTGCCGCGCGTGCACCCGCAGCGGACGCTCCGGCGATCTCCAGCGGGACCAGGACGTTTTCGAAGGCGGTCAGCGACGGCATCAGGTGGAAGAACTGGAATACGAATCCGATCTTGCGGCCCCTGAGTCTGGCCAGCGCGTCCTCATCAAGCGCCGTGATCTCCTGTCCGTCAATCGCGATCGTCCCTGTGGTCGGCACGTCGAGTCCGGCGATCAACCCCAGCAGGGTCGACTTGCCGCTGCCTGACGGGCCGGCGATCGAGAGGAAACGCCCCGCCTCCACGACGAGATCGAGCGGCTGCACAATGGTCAGCGGCTCACTGCCGCTGACGACGGTTTTCGACACATTGCGCAGTTCGATCATCGTATCGTGTCCAGCCGCCCGCGGCCGGCCGTGGCGGAGTCATGGCGGTCATGTGTGAGCGGCGACCCGGTCGTCCCGCGATCCCGAAATGCGTGGCAGTTCACAACCGGCGCCCACGTCTACCGCGTGGCCGCCGGCAGCACGGATAGCAGGGGCTGCAGCGCGTCGTAGACCCGATCGGCCACGATCTCGGCCCCGGCAGCGTTGGGGTGGATGCCATCCGATTGATTGAAGGACGGGTCGGCGGCAACCCCATCGAGCAGAAACGGCATGAGCGTCACGTCAAAGTCGTGCGCCACCTCGCGAAATGCGTCACGAAACTGCGCCGTATAGATCGAGCCGAAATTGGGTGGCGCCTCCATGCCCGCCAGCAGTACCGCGATACCACGCTCCCTGGCCAATGAGACGATCCGGGACAGATTCTGTTTCATCTGATCGACCGGCAGCCCGCGCAACCCGTCGTTGCCACCCAACGCCACGATGAGAATACGGACATCCCCTTCCACCGACCACGCCGCCCGACGCCACCCGGCGGCCGACGTATCTCCGGACACGCCGGCGTTCACCACCGTCACGTCGTAGCCGTCATGGTGCAGCCGCCGTTGCAGCAACGCCGGATAGGCCTGGTCCTCAGCGAGTCCGAGTCCTGCCGTCAAGCTGTCTCCCAGCGCCACGAGAAGCGGCCCGCGGTCGGCCGGCGGCGACGCCTGGAAGGTATCGTCCGCTGGCTCGCCCGTTGCGCTGCGTTCGGCAGCGGATTCGTGCAGAACAGGTTCCGGCGCCGGCTCGCCCCCTGTTCCGCAGGCCGGCGACGCCACCCCAAGCGCGACCGCCAGCAGACCGCGGCCGACGGCGCCCGAGGCAATGCACATCGCCCTATTATGCAACAGCGGTGCGACTCGACGACCGCCGGCGGCCACCGCCAGATTCAGCAGCGATGCGCCGGCGAAGAGACCACGCTTGTGTCAGCAAACCCGGCATGTAGAATAGGCTGATCCGGCAGGCGACCCACTGCGGCGTTCGAGGTCCCGTTCACATGAATGCAACCATTCTCGCCCTCATCGGTCTCTCGTGCATCTACCTGGGTTATCGGTTCTATTCGAAATTCATCGCCGAGAAGATCTACCAGCTCGACCCGGATTTCGAGACCCCCGCTCACGCGCAGCGGGACGACATCGACTTTATCCCGACCAACCGGGTCGTGTTGTGGGGCCATCACTTCACCGCGGTGGCCGGCGCCGCGCCGATCATCGGTCCAGGCATCGCCGTCATCTGGGGATGGCTGCCGGCGTTCATCTGGGTGATCGTCGGCACCATGTTCTTCGCCGGGGTGCACGATTTCGGCGCGGTCTGGGCCAGTGTCCGGAACCGGGCGCAGTCCGTCGCCTCCCTGAGCGGCGACGTCGTGAGTCCGCGGGCTCGGACATTGTTCGGAATCGTCGTGTTCTTCCTGCTGATGATGGTCAACGCCGTCTTCGGCGTGGCGATCTCTGATGCCTTTCAGGAAACCCCGAGCAGCGTCATCCCGGCCTGGACCGCGGTTGGCGTCGCGGTGGTCATCGGTGTCCTTATCTACCGCATGCACGTGCCGATTCTGTGGCCCACCGTCGCCGGCACGGTGGTGCTGTACGCGGTCATCTATCTCGGCGAGGCGGTGCCGATCGAGTTGACGGCGGGCGCGTTGGGCCTGCCGGTGGGCGCCCAGTGGATCCTCATCCTGTTCCTCTACGCCGGAATCGCGTCCCTGCTGCCGGTCTGGTTGCTGCTGCAGCCGCGCGACTACATCAACGGCATTCAACTGTTCATCGGACTCGGGCTCCTCTACGGCGCGGTGATGATTGCCAGCCCGTCGATCGTGGCGCCGGCCATCAATCCGAACCTGCCCGCCTCGGCGCCGCCGATCTTCCCGCTGCTGTTCGTGACGATTGCCTGCGGGGCCATTTCCGGCTTTCATGGCCTGGTCGGTTCCGGCACGACGTCGAAGCAGCTCAACAAGGAGACCGATGCCCGGTTCGTCGGCTATCTCGGTTCGTCCGGCGAAGGCGCGCTCGCGCTGGTGGCGATCATCGCCGCCACCGCCGGTTTCGCATCGCTGGGCGAGTGGGAAACGATGTACTCCGAATTCGGGAACGGCGGGATGGCGGCCTTCGTCACCGGCGGCGCGCGCATCGTGGCAGCCGGTGTCGGCATCTCGACCGAGTTCGCGGCCACCCTGCTCACCGTCATGGCGGTGCTGTTCGCCGGCACCACGATGGATGCCGGGGTCCGGCTGCAGCGCTACATCGTGCAAGAGTGGGGCACCATCTACAACATCCCGGTCTTGCAGAACGGCTACGTGGCCACGGTCGCGGCGGTCGCCGCCTGCCTGCTGCTGGCGTTCGGCGCCGGCGGACCGAGCGGTGAGGGCGGCATGCTCATCTGGCCGCTGTTCGGCACGACCAACCAACTCCTCGCCGGGCTGACGTTGCTGATCATCTCCGTCATGCTCGTGAAGCTGGGACGGCCGGCCCGCTACACGCTGATCCCGATGATCTTCATCACCACGGCCTCGCTCGGCGCCGCGCTCGTCCAGCTCAGATCGCTGTACAACGAAGGCGGCATCCTCTATCCGCTGCTCTGGATCGACGTCGTTATCGTCTTCCTGGCGATCTTCACCATGCTGGAAGCCGGCTCGGCGTTCATGCGCGAGAAACGGGCGGCCGAGGCGAAAGCGGGCGCCTGATCCGCCTCGGCGGTCATACCAGCATGACGGAGCCCCAGAGCCGGTTCGAGCGCGTGAAGGCGCTGCTCGAAGAGTTCTACGTCGCCCCTCATCGGGGCGCCGTGGCTCGGGCGCGCCGCGACGAAGATGACCTGTTCATGCTCTTCGTGTTCGCCGAATTGATGGGTGTCCCCAACCCGGCGGCGTACTACACTCTCGAACTCCAGCCGCTGCTGCTGGAGCGCTTCCACGACTGGCATCGCCGTCAGGGGCTCGATCATTCACCGCTCGACGGATTCCGCTGCTGCTGACGGCCGGGATGCTCCGCGCCACTTCCCCCTGCACCGATCCCGAGCGGAGGCTCTCGTGGACACGCTGTTGACCCGACCCCTGCTCTTCGTCGGCGGGAAGGGGGGTGTCGGAAAGACCACAACGGCGGCCGCGCTCGCCGTGGCGGCCGCCAGCCGGAACCGCCGCTGTCTGCTCGTATCGACCGATCCGGCCCACTCGCTCGCCGACCTGTTCGGCCGCACCATCGGCAACCGCGACACCGCTGTGACGAAGTCGCTGTGGGCCCTCGAGATCGATCCCGATCAGCAGGCTAACGAGCACCTCGCCAGCGTCAAGGCGCGCATGAAGCGGCTCGTGCATCCTCGTGCGTACGACGAAATCGACCGGCAACTCGATCTTGCGCGGCTGGCCCCCGGAACGATGGAGGCGGCGATGCTGGAACGCGTCGCCGAGGTCATGGCGCTGGCGGGGACCGAGTACGATCAGGTCATCTTCGACACTGCGCCCAGCGGACATACGGTTCGACTCCTGTCGCTGCCTGAAGTCATGGCGGCCTGGATCGACGGCCTGCTCGGACACCGGAAACGCTCGGCGCAACTCGGGTCGGCGCTGCGCCACCTGGGTGGAGGACGCGTCAAGGGCGACGACCTGTCGATGCTGGACGCGGCGTCGGATCATGACGAAGGCAGCCGCGACGCCCAACTCAGCGAACTGCTCCTGGCACGCCGCCGCAAGTTCGTACGCGCGCGCGAGCGACTGCTCGATCGTGAGCAGACCTCGTTTCTGCTGGTCGTGAATCCCGACCGCTTGTCGGTCCTCGAAACCATCAAGGCGCACGAGATTCTGACCAGATTCTCCGTGCCGGTGTGTGGACTCGTCGTCAACCGCGTGCTGCCGGCCGAGGCCGACGGTGCGTTCCTCGAGGCACGGCGCCGGCAGGAATCGCAGTATCTGACGCAGATTGACGAGGTGTTCGCGCGCTTGCCGCGCGTGCGGGTGCCGCTGTTGCCCGGCGACGTACGGGACCTCGAGACGCTCGCCCGGCTCGGCCGCACCGTCGCCGGCCTTGACATCACCAGCGGCCGACCCGCAGCGCCGGCGTAGCCGCGCGTCAGTACCGGTAGTGCTCTGGCTTGTAGGGGCCTTCGGCCTTGACACCGATGTAATCGGCCTGTGCGGCGGTCAGGGTCGTCAAGCGCACGCCCAGGTGCTCGAGATGCAACCGGGCCACTTTCTCGTCCAGCAGCTTCGGCAGCATGTACACCCGCTTCTGATACTCGCCGTCGTTCTTGTGGAGCGCGATCTGCGCGAGCACCTGATTGGTGAATGACGCCGACATCACGAAGCTGGGGTGGCCGGTCGCGCACCCGAGATTCAGCAGACGTCCTTCGGCCAGCACCATGACGCTGTGCCCGTCCGGGAACCGCCATTCGTCATACTGCGGCTTGATGTTGACGTGCTGGATGCCGGGAACCTTTTTCAGGCCCGCCATGTCGATCTCGTTGTCGAAGTGACCGATGTTGCCGACAATTGCCTTGTCCTTCATCCTGGCCATCTGCCCAGCCGAGATCACGTCCTTGTTGCCCGTGGTGGTCACGAAGATGTCGGCACGGCTGAGCATCGCCTCCAGCGTGTTGACTTCGTAGCCTTCCATCGCGGCCTGCAGGGCGCAGATCGGGTCGATCTCGGTCACCACGACCCGGCATCCCTGCCCGCGGAGCGCCTGCGCACACCCCTTCCCGACCTCGCCGAATCCACAGACGACCGCCACCTTGCCGCCGAGCATCACGTCCGTCGCCCGTACCAGACCGTCAGGCAATGAATGACGGCAGCCGTAGACGTTGTCGAACTTGCTCTTCGTGACCGAATCGTTGACGTTGATCGCCGGAAACAACAGAGTACCCGACGCCATCATCTCGTAGAGCCGGTGCACGCCAGTGGTGGTTTCCTCGCTCACGCCGCGAATCGCCGGGCTGATCTTTTGCCAATAACCCTTGTCCCGTGCCTGCAGGTTGCGCAACAGGTCGAGGATGACCCCCCACTCTTCCGGCTCGTTCTCTGCGTCGAATCCAGGCACTTCGCCGATGTTCTCGAATTCGAATCCCTTGTGCACCAGCAGCGTCGCATCGCCGCCATCGTCGACGATCAGCGACGGTCCGCCGCCGTCGGGCCAGACCAGCGCTTCGTTCGTGCACCACCAGTAGTCGGCAAGCGTCTCGCCCTTCCAGGCGAAGACCGGGACACCCCTGGGGTCAGCCTCCGTGCCACCGGTCTCGGACCGTCCAACCACCACGGCGGCGGCGGCGTGATCCTGGGTCGAGAAGATGTTGCATGACACCCAGCGGACATCGGCCCCAAGGTCGACCAGGGTCTCGATGAGGACCGCGGTCTGGATTGTCATGTGCAGGCTGCCCATCACGCGGGCGCCCGCCAAAGGCAACTGTTCCGCGTACTCCTCACGCAGCGCCATCAAACCCGGCATTTCCTGCTCGGCCAAGCGAATCTCGTTGCGGCCGAACGCCGCCAGCGACAAATCCGCCACCCTGAACGGCTCGCGTCCCGCCTGCGCGGCTTCTTCGAACGCGTGCGCCTTTTCAACAGCCGTCGGTCCCATTCCGGTTCTCCCCTCCTCGTGCCGGCCGGCGCCGCGTCCCGCTTCACGGACGCGCACCGAACTTCACCGACCAGACATGAAATACTGCCCGTCGGGTGGTCAAGCGATTATCATAACCCGGTTAGCGATACGCCCCGAGCGAGCGTCCGCGCCACGACCCCGGGGCTGTCAGGACCATGCAGGACGCACACGCCACCCGCCTCCGCAACCGACGGCACTCGATCCTCGCACCGGTGCTGGTCGGATTGTTCGCAGCCGGGACATCCTCGGCCCAGACCCAAACGGTCGAACCGATCGCCTACACGGTCAGATTTGAGGAACCGCACACCCACTACATGGTGGTCGACGCCAGCGTGCCGACCGGCGGGCGGGCCGAAGTCGAACTGATGATGGCCGTCTGGACGCCGGGTTCGTATCTGGTGCGGGAGTTCGCCCGCCACGTCGAGGCGCTGTCCGCACGCACATCGGACGGCCGGTCGCTGGCGACCCGCAAATCCAGGAAGAACCGCTGGCGCATCGCCACCGGGGGCGCCCCGCGTATCCAGGTGTCCTACCGGGTCTATGCCAGGGAGATGTCTGTCCGCACGAACTGGATCGACGCGGACTTCGCGATGCTCAATGGCGCCCCGACATTCTTGACCCTGGCGGACGACGACACCGACCGGCCGCATGATGTCAGGCTGGAGCTGCCCGCGGCGTGGACCGCGAGCCTCACGGCGCTGGCGCCCAGGACCGACCAGGGTCCGCACGCCTATCGCGCCGCCGATTTCGACACCCTGGTCGACTCGCCGATCATCGCGGGCAACCCGACCATCTACGAGTTCGAGACCGGCGGCGCGCCGCACGCGCTGGTCAACGTTGGAGAGTCCGGCGTGTGGCGCGGTCCGGAGTCGGCCGCGGACGTCGAGACCATCGCGAAAGAGACGTATCGGATGTGGGGCGAGCTGCCGTATGACCGGTATCTCTTCTTCAACATGATCACGGAGGCCGGCGGAGGCCTCGAGCATGCGAGTGCCGCCCTGCTGATGAGCAGCCGGTGGGCCACGAGTTCAAGGTCCGGCTACCTGCGCTGGTTGTCGCTGGTGAGCCACGAACTCTTTCACGCCTGGAACGGCAAGCGGCTCCGTCCGATCGAACTTGGACCGTTCGACTACGAGCACGAGGTGCACACGGAAAGTCTGTGGGTCGTCGAAGGCATCACGTCATACTACGACGATCTCCTTGTGCGGCGTGCGGATCTGTCCACGACGGACGAGTATCTTGAAGGACTGTCCGACCAGATTCGAGCGTTGCAAGAGACACCCGGCCGCGAGGTGCAAGCGGTCGCGCAGGCCTCCTACGACGCCTGGATCAAGTACTACCGATCAGACGAGAACTCGCCAAACACGTCGATCAGCTACTACACCAAGGGCGCGGTGATCGGCTTTCTCCTCGACATGCGGATCCGCGCCGCCACTGGCGGCGCGAAGACTCTGGACGACGTCATGCGGCTGGCCTACGGACGGTTCTCGGGGACGCGAGGCTACACTCCCGGGGACTTTCGGGCCGCCGCGGAAGACACGGCGGGTGTCGATCACTCGGCCTGGTTCGCGCTGGCGCTCGATTCGACCGACGAACTCGACTACACCGAGGCGCTCGACTGGCTCGGACTCGAGTTCTCCGCTCCCCCCGAGGACGAGGAACGTGGCTGGATCGGCGTCCGGACGCGGGCCGCGGGCGGCCGTCTGCTGGTCGCCCAGGTGCGGCGCGACACGCCGGGATTCGACGCGGGCTTCAACGTCGACGACGAAATCCTCGCGATCGGTGACTACCGGGTGCTGCACGGCTCCTGGGACGAGCGGATCGGGCTCGTCCCGCCAGGATCGGAGGTCTCCGTTCTCGTCGCCCGGCGCGGCGCCTTGCGGCGCCTCACGGTGCAGGTCGGCGCCCGACCTGCCGATCGGTGGAAGCTGGCGTCCGTGGACGCACCCTCGCCCGCACAGACACGGCAACGCGATGACTGGCTGAGCGGACATTGAGTTTACCGGCGTGATCGCCGCCAACAGCCAGAACGCACATGCACATCAACGCGCGTCGCCGTCAGGCCGCCAGATGGTCCGCCGGACCGATCGCGGCCGCGCTGGCACTGGCGACAGTGTCCTGTACGCCGTTGGCAGGGGCGACACCCGCCGCGGGTGTATCGCGTGAGCGCCACTCCCAACAGACGCGTCCAGATCGAGGGGATGAACGCATGCGCATGGTCGAACAGCAGGTGCTGGCTCGCGGCATCACCGATCCGGGAGTCATCGGTGCGATGGTGCGCGTGCCCCGCGAACGATTCGTACCGCTCGAACAGCAACGCTCCGCCTACGACGACCGCCCGCTGCCCATCGGGTACCGGCAGACCATCTCGCAGCCCTATATCGTGGCCTACATGACCGACGCGCTGCGGTTGGACCCCGGCGCCCGCGTGCTCGAGATCGGCACCGGCTCAGGCTATCAGGCGGCTGTCCTCGCCGAACTCGCCGCCAAGGTCTATTCCATCGAGATCGTGCCGGCGCTGGCCGAGCGGGCCAGGGATACGTTGACGGCGCTGGGGTACGCCAACGTCGACGTGCGCCTGGGAGACGGATACGCCGGATGGCCGGATGAGGCGCCGTTTGACGCGATTATCGTCACCGCGGCCCCGGACCATGTGCCGCAGCCGCTCATCGAACAGCTCGCGCCTGGCGGGAGGATGATCATCCCGGTTGGACAAGACCGCCAGTCGTTGACCCTGATCACCCGCACCGCGGAGGGGGTCACGCAGGAACGCATGCTGCGAGTGCTGTTCGTCCCGATGACGGGCGACGCGGAACGGCGATAGCGCACGCCGCCCGGGTCGGTTACGAGGCGACGGCTGGCGCAAGCGCGGCGATCGAGATCTGGGCGGCCGTGCGCTCTGCGACATCCAGAAACGCGCGGGCCGCCGGCGAATCGGGTTCGGAAATCACGATCGGGTGGCCGCTGTCGCCGCCCTCCCTGATTGGCTGATAGATCGGAATGCGTCCGAGGAACGGCACACCCATGTCTGCGGCGGCCGCTTCGCCGCCGCCCTTGCCGAAGATGTCGCTCTCGTGGTCACAGCGGGGACAGAGGAAGTGACTCATGTTCTCGACCAGACCGAGTGTGGGCACGTTGAGTTTGCGGTACATCGCGACGGCCCGGCGCGTATCGGCGACCGACACCGCCTGCGGGGTCGTCACTACGACCGCCCCGGACACCGGCACGGTCTGGCTCAAGCTCAGAGCCACGTCACCGGTACCCGGCGGCATGTCGACGACCAGGTAGTCCAACTCGGCCCAGCGCACCTCGCGGAAGAACTGCTGCACGACGCCGTGCAGCATCGGACCCCGCCAGATGATCGGCGTCTCGTCCTGGGTGAGGAATCCCATGGAGACGACAGGGATGCCGTATTTCTCGGCCGGCACGATCTTCTTCCCGTCGGTTTCGAGTTGCGCCCGCACGCCGAGCATCAGTGGAATGTTGGGGCCGTACACGTCGGCGTCGATCATGCCCACCCGACCGCCGTATTTCGCCAGCGCAATGGCGAGGTTGACCGCCACGGTGCTCTTGCCAACGCCGCCCTTGCCAGCCCCGACCGCGATGATATTCCTGACGCCGGGGATCGGGGCTCGACCCGCCTCGGGTGACGCGACCGCGCGCACGTTGGCGGTCATGCCGACCTTGACCCCCGTGACTCCATCAAGCGCCGACACCGCCGCCACCGCCTGATCGTGCATCTGCTCCTTCACCGGACAGGCCGGGGTGGTCAACTCGATCTCGAACGACACCTCCCCGTTCTCGATGTGCAGTGCCTTCACGAAGCCGAGGCTGACGATGTCGCGGCCCAGGTCGGGGTCCTGTACGACTCGCAGTGCGTCGAGCACCGCAGTTGATTCGACTGTCCGTGTATTCATCTCGACATATCCTCTGCTGCGCCTGCCCCGGATACACCTGCAGTTCGCGCCGGGCAGCCGCCGTGTTCAGTCTGGTCACGTTGCCGAAACGCCGACAACTCCGACACACCTACTGAATGGAGATGCGTACCTGCACGCGGGTAGCAGGCGCGTAGGGCGGGGTCACGTCGAACCGGAGGCATGTGCCATGCCGTACGCCGGGTGGCACCACAAGCTGGAACTGGTGCGGCAGCAATCCGGCGCCGCTCCCCGCGCAGGCACCGCAGGGGTTGAGCCAGATCTCGCCGCGCCCCCCGCACACGGGACAGGTGTGACGCAGCGACAGGTCCAACGGCGCCAGCACACCGGCATCTGCCTGCCCCGGCGTCAGATGGACCTCGGCCGACACGGGACGCTCAGCCATCGCGCCGAAGAAGGACGCCCGCATGCGACCGACCAGACTCGAGACCGATGGAAAGTCGATGTCCACTTCGTCGGCGAACGCGGCCTGATACCGGTGGCCATACCGCGCGTCGGCGCGGTCCTGTTCGATTTCGGCCAGATCTCCAACTGTCGACACCTCGTAGGCCCGATGGCGAGATGACAGGCGGCCTTCCGTTCCGACGTCGCTCGGGTCTGCACGATACCGCCGCGCCAACTCGCGGTAGGCCCGCCTGATCTCGTTGACGTCCGCCGATGGCGGCAACCCGAAGCTTCGATCGTCCTCGCGCATTGGCAATCTACGATAGGGGCCGTTCTCCAGCCTTGTCAATAGGGTACCTCGGATGGGAGGGTCGCGCCATGCCGCCGATCCAGGTGCGACGCGGGGTCCTGCCATGGGCTGCCGGCAGGTCAGCCGGCGTCGAGCGGCGGCAACTGCTCGCGGCGCCGGTCCGCGTCGAGAGACCGCACGTCGAGTCCAGTCTCGCACTCGTCACAGAGCAACTCGAAGATCGATCGATCGCTGAGGGTGTTACATCCGTGGCGCGACCAGGGGCAGTTGCGATACGATGCTGGCGGCCATGACGACTGACAGGACCGACTTCAAGATCGCGACCGAGTCACGCGGCGCACGCTGGGTCGCGTGGGTAACCACGAACGAGAGCGACACACCGCTCGGTTCGGTGCTGCTGATGGGCCGGACACAGGCCGAGGCAGAGGCCAACGCGCACGCCTGGGCCGACAAGCTGGCCAGCGACCCCGTGCTGATGCGACTCTGACCGGGACGGGGCCTCGTTCACACCTGAACCGCCGCAAACCGGCCGCCCCTGCGATCCGTGGGCAGCAGCGACCCCGCCGTATGGTGGACGGTTGTGCAGTGCGGCCCTTTCACCTCCAACGCGACGACATCCAGACCGAGCGCTCTGGCGACGTAGCCGCCCGCCACGCACCCGCAGGGCAGGGCTGCGAATTCCCGGAGTTCGAAAAGCGGCCCCAGTGACGACTGCTCATCCCGTGCTGCCGGCATCGCTCCCCCCAGGTTGGCATGTTGGCTCATGTGTGATTAGACGCGGGAGCGCGGCATTTGGTCCCTCCACACCCGCCGCCTTGTGGAAAACGTGTGGATGATGTGTGCATCGCCTGTGAATCGAATGTCGAATGAAATTTTTTCTGCGCGAGGAAGACGCGCCATTGCGAGGCGCGCCGCGATGTGCACCCGTCTTCGTCCTTTCCTTCGCTTGGCGACCCTCGGGCAAATGGCTAAGATTTCATACGTCACCTCGGCAACCCTGACCCCCTGCAGTATCGTGAACGTCCAGCGCATCGAACACGTCATCAACGGCCGCGCCTATCAGATTGAGGCGATGCTTGTCGATCCGGATCGATGGCGCGCGTATCTGGTCAGTGTTCCCGGCGGCTCGACGGCGCTCATGCCGTTCTACGGCGCGACCCCCGAACTGGCGGTGCAACAGCTCACTGCCTGGCTGACTCTGGCCCACCAGGCGCCCACAATTCCGGTATAGTACGAACTCGAACGCCGTGGCGCCTCACGTTCGGGCGACAGGCTGACCTGAACCGTACCGGCTCACGCGGCGTTGCGCCAATCTCATGGCAGTCCGTGATGAATCCCCGCGTTGCACCGGGATCTGGTCGTCACAATTCCGCGTACGGCCGTTGCAAAGCGCGACGAGGGAGCAAATTGGGAGATTTGTGACCCCGGCAATCAGAAGCCCAGCGCCGCCCGACGCGGGACAGGGAGCAAATTGGGAAATTTGCGACCGCAGCGCCGATCGAATGCAGCGGGGCTTTCACCGCGGGCTGCTCGGGCTCTCGTTGATCGCGGCACTGTTCTGGACGCCGCTCCAGGAATCAACCGCCGCACAACCGGCGCGCGTACGCCTGATCACGACCGGCGGCACCATCTCGAACCGGGCGGGAATCCGGCTGTCTCCGCAAGAACTGCTCGCCACGGTGCCGGACCTTGACGATCTCGTCGAGGCCGAGGCCGAGGAATTCGCCAATGTCGCAAGCAGCGCGCTGACCCTGGACCAGTGGATGCAACTGTCGCGCCGGATCAACGACCTGTTCCGGACGGATCGCACACTGGCCGGCATCGTGGTGACGAGCGGCACCGACACGCTGGAGGAATTCGCCTACTTCCTGCACCTGACCGTCAGGGACGCGCGGCCCGTGGTCGTCGTCGGATCGATGCGCCGTCCCGACACGCTGGCGTATGACGGCGCCGCAAATCTGAGACAGGCGTTGCGCATGGCCGGCGACCCCGGCTCGCACGGTCGAGGGGTGCTGGTCGTCTTCAATGACGAGATCGACTCGGCGCGCGACGTGACCAAGACCAGCACCTCGCACCTGCAGGCGTTCGAGTCGCGGGGCTACGGGGTGCTGGGCCACGCTGCCCGCGATCGCATTGTGTATTATCGCCGGTTGGAACGGCGTCACACCGTGACGAGCGAGTTCGACGTCGACCGGATTCCCCGCCTTCCGCGGGTGGACATTGTCATGGCGTATCAGGGCGCCTCGGGCGATCTGATCCGCGCCGCGGTGAATCGGGGCGCCGCCGGCATCGTGGTGGCCGGAGCCGGAGCCGGAGCGACCAGCGCCGGACAGGGCGACGCGATCGCCTATGCATCCGAGCGAGGCGCGGTGGTGGTGATGACGTCACGTACGGGCCGCGGGCGTATCGTCCCGCGCGGCGCCACGCTGCCCGAACCTGATGACAATCAGGACCTGCCTGCCCGCCGCCAGCGCATCGCAGGCGACGATCTTGCCCCGGTCAAGGCGCGGGTACTGCTGATGCTCGCACTGACAGTCTCGAAGGACCGTGACGAGATCCAACGGATGTTCGGAGAGTACTGACCCGCACCAGCCCGGACCAGGCAACCACACGGGTTGCCCCGCAGGCGCGGCGGTGCCGCTACGCAATGCCGGCGCCAAGGACGCCGACGTACACGGCGTAGAGCGACTGGCTGGCGGTCATGAACAGGCGGTTGCGTCTGGTGCCGCCGAAGCAGACGTTGGCGCAGCGCTCGGGAAGCCGAATCGCCCCGATCAGGTCGCCGTCCGGCGCCGTAACGAGCACTCCATCGCCCGCGCCGGCCCAGACGTTGCCATCGACATCGCACCTGATGCCGTCGGCCGCGACCACGTTCTCGGACCCCGGTGCGTGCAGTTCCGCATGCCGGCGGCCGCGCGCGAGCCGGGTGCCCTCGACGTCGAAAACGCGAATCTCACGGCCCGACCCGGTATCCGCCACATACAGCCGGCTGTAGTCAGGTGAGAAGCAGAGACCGTTCGGACCACCCGGCTCATCGGTCACGAGCGTGACCTGGCCGTTCCCCGGATCGACTCGGTATACGGCCGGGGGGGTCTCGGATTCGGCGCGGAACCCCTCATAGTCACCGCGAATGCCGTAGGGCGGATCGCTGAACCAGATGCCCCCATCCGGATGCACCACGGCGTCGTTCGGCGAATTGAGCCGTTTGCCGTCATACCGGTCGGCGATGACGGTGACATCGCCGTTCTGCTCATACCTGGCGACCCGCCGGCCGCCATGCTCGCAGGAGAGCTGGCGTCCTTCGCGGTCGAACGTGTTGCCGTTGCTGTGACCCGAGGGGCTCCGAAACACCGTGACCCGTCCGTCGTCCTGAATCCATCGGTGCTGGACGTTGTTGGGGATGTCACTCCAGACCAGATACTGTCCTACCCCGTTCCACGCCGGTCCCTCGGCCCACATGGTGCCGATGTGCAGCCGCCTGATCGGCGTATTGAAGAGAATGTAGCGGCGAAACCGGGGATCGAGTGCGATGAGATCGGGGTCCGGATAGGGCAACGGGTTCTGCCCGGACCAGTCTCGCGGTGCGTAGGGCGGTACTTGCGGCGCCTGCTGCCGCGCCCATGCCGGCGCGGCGATGCTCCCGGCGAATGCCGTGCCAAGAAACGCCCGGCGTGTCCACGCCGAATTCCTGTCGTTCCGCTGCTGATCCGCCATGGCTGTCTGTCTCCGGCGCCTCACGTGCGGGGCGCGCCGCGGTGCCTGCCGTCCGCATTCCGGTTCGGAGCGGGGTGGACATGTCGTCGCACGATCATGGCTGTCCACCGGCCGCGGAAATCCGGTAGAGCTTCGTGGCGGTCCGGATGATCAGGCTGTCGCGCGCAACCGCCGGCGTGGACAGCGTCATCTCGTCGAGCGAGTTCCGCCCCAGCACCGCGAACTCGGGGCCGGCCTGGATGACGAACGTATCGCCATCCTCGCTCAACACGAAGAGCTTGCCGTTGTAGGCCCACGGCGACGCGGTGAACAGGGTCCCCGCCGTAATCCGCCGGCGCTGGTAGACCTCCTGTCCGGTGCGTGCGTCATACGCCATCAGGATGCCCCGATCGAGCAACGTGTAGTGATAGTCGCCGTACACGATGGACGACGGATTGTAGGACCCCAACTGCGGGTGCGACCACACGACGTAGTCGTTGCTGGTCGATCCCTCGGGCAACGTGATGTCACCGCTGGCGCCGGGACGGATCGCATACACGGGACGATTCTCGTCAGCGACATACCCGGAGTTGATATACAGGAGCCCGTGGTCGGAGAACGGAGTCGGGATCACGAGGGTCGACATGCCGGTCAGGCGCCAGAGCAGCGTTCCGTCCAGTCCGTAGGACCGGACACCGTTCCGACCGGTCGTGACGACCTCGGTCCGCACGTCGTTCTCCCACACGAATGGCGTCGACCAGTTCGATCCCTCGTCCCGGTCGGTCCGCCACAGTTCGTTGCCGGTCGCGGCGTCGAATGCGGCGACCCACGACTGCTCTTCGTTGTCGTTGACGACATACAACCGGCCGTCGTGCAGCACCGGCGACGACGCCGCGCCCCATTCGCGACGCGGCAGCCATTCGAAATCGACCGACCAGACCAGCCGGCCGTCGAAATCGACGGCGAACATCCCGATATCCGCCATGTAGACATACACGCGTTCTCCGTCGGTGACCGGCGTCTCCGATGCGAACGTGCTTTTCTGATGCGTCGGCAATGCGGGAACGGATTCGTGCAAGGTCTGCTCCCAGCGGACCGCGCCGGTCTCGAAATCGATGTCGTAGAGCACCCATTGCAGCGGCTCGGTCTGCGTGGTGATGTAGGCCGCGGTCATGGCTCCGCCAAGCGACCGCGCACGGTAGTTCTCAATCGGCTGGATGGGCACTTCCGGCCCGCTGACCGCGGTGGAGGTCAGCACGAACACATGGTCGCCCCAGACGATTGGGGAGGCCCACCCCCGCCCCGGCATATCGATTTCCCAGGCAACGTTTTCACCCGGACCCCACCTGTCGGGCAACGCCGGATTGTCGGCCACGACCCCGGCGGCCACACCACGGAACTGCGGCCAGTTGTCCTGAGCGGTCACCGGAGATGCGCTCAACCAGACCAGTCCCAGAGCAAGCAGCGTCAGCCGAATCGTCATTTCCTCTCCTCGAGATCGCCGGAATCAATCAACACACCGGCGGTTTGGCGGTATTCTAGCAGTTCGTGGCAGAACCCCGCGTGCACCGAGCGTAGCGCGGCGCCCGGCTGGCAAGGCGAGACGAGGGAGCATATTGGGTATATGCGACCGAGGAGCAACGCCGCCCAGGCGGGATGCCGCGCAGCGCGAATGCCGCGGGGCTTCCGTCACGGACTGCTCGCAGTTCGTGGTAGAACCCCGCGTGCACCGAGCGCGGCGCGGCGAGAACGACACAGGACCTCATGAACAGACGGATCTCGGGCGCCGCGCTGACGTGCGCCCTTCTCTCGTTCGGCGCGGCCGGCAATGCGAACGCCCAGCCGCCATCCGATCACTTCGTGCCGTCCCGGCCCGACACGCTGAGTTGGGGCTGGTTTCCCCTGGACAAACCGCCGGTCCTGACCATCGTGTCCGGTGAGACGGTCCTGGTCGACACGCTCTCTCACGCCGGCTCGACCCAGAATGACCACCCGGCCGTCTCACTCGGCGCGTTGGGAGTCGAACCTGACGAGATCCTGAAGGACGTGATCGACTTCTGGGCGTCGCGAGAATCACGCCCACGGGACGGACGCAGCGGGCACGTCATCACCGGACCAATTGCCATCGCGGGGGCGGAACCTGGCGACATGCTCGAAGTACAGGTGCTCGAGCTGACGATCCGGGCGCCGTACGGCATCAACAACACCGGTCCGACGAGCGGCGTGTTCGCACGCGATTACCCGGGGTCGCGCCCCGCCGACAGACCTCGTGACATTGCGAATGCACGCCATCTCATCCGCACCGGCGCGGTCGACGGCGTCGAGGTCGCCCTGTTCTCCGACGGCGTCCAGGTTCCGCTCGCGCCGTTCATGGGCATCATGGCGGTCGCGCCGACGCCGGTGGTCGGTGAACCGGGCGTCACCGTACCGGGCGTGCAGGCATCGCGGCCGCCGGGCGCCTTTGGGGGCAACCTGGACGTCAAGGACCTGACCGCCGGCAGTACGCTGTATCTGCCGGTCTTCCATCCCGGCGCCCTCTTCTACGTGGGCGACCCGCACGCGGCGCAGGGGGACGGAGAGGTCAGCGGAACCGCCATCGAGCAGTCCCTGTCCGGCCGCTTCCGTTTCGTGTTGCACAATAACAGGCCGATCAGGATGCCCTGGGCCGAGACCGACACCCACTACATCCTGATGGGCATCGACCTGGACCTGAACCGCGCACTCCAGCAGGCGGTGGACGAAGTGGTCGCATTCCTGGTGGCGGAGAAGGGGCTCACCCCGACCAAGGCGGTCTCGCTGGCGAGTATCGCGGTCGACTTTCAGGTGGCGGAAGCGGTCGATCTGACCCAACTCGTGACGGGAAAAATTCCCAAACATATCTTCCGATGACACGAGCCATGACACGAGCAACCACCCTCGGCACGTTACTGGCCGCCGCCCTGATCACGGTCGCGGCGATGGGCGGCATGGCGCAGGAGCAGCACACGGTCACCGTGCAGAGCATGGATGTCCGTGAGAATCTCTACGTCATCAGCGGCGGCGGCGGGCACACCGCCGCGCTCGTGACGGAGAACCAAGGGGTCGTCCTTGTCGACACCAAACTCGCCGGCTGGGGACCGTCGATTCTGACGACGATTCAGGCCATCACCGATCAGCCGGTGACCACGATCATCAACACCCATACCCATGGGGACCATGTGGGCGGCAACGTCGATTTTCCTGCGACGGTCACGGTCGTCGCTCACGAGCGAGCCGCCGACCGCATGGCCGGCATGGAGGCGTTTGCCGGAGCAGGCGCCGAGTTTCTGCCGGACCGCACATATTCGAACCGGCTGACGTTGTTCGACGGCCGCGACCAGATCGACCTCTACCACTTCGGCGCGGGCCACACCGACGGAGACACGGTGGTCGTCTTTCCAGCGCTCGGTACGGCGCATCTGGGCGATCTGTTCGCGTTCATGGGTCCCCCATACATCGATGTGAGCAACGGTGGCAGCGGCGTGGCGTATCCCGACACCCTCGACCGGATCGTCACCTCGGTGCAAGGTGTCCGGCGGGTGATTCCCGGCCACATCCCTCCGCCTGCGGGCAGCCCGATGCGGGGCTGGACCACGTGGGAAGACCTGCAGGAGTACGCTCGCTTCAACCGCGAGTTCCTCGACTCGGTGCGCGGGTCACGCGATGCCGGACGCACGGTCGACGAGGCGGTCGCGGCGCTGGACCTCTGGGAACGGTATCCCGCCTACGACAGGGCCCGGGCCGACGCCAACGTCCAGGCGATCTACGACGAGCTGGGATCCCGATGAGACGTCAGGCGACCGGGTCGGCCCGGCCGGCGGCATCCGCGACGGTAACGAACACATGAAGACACCTGCGCACATGATCCGGATAGTGACTGCGAGCGCCGTCCTGCTCACCCTTGGCGTGTACCCGATGTCCGCCGACGACTGGCCCGAATTCCGTGGCAAGGGTCGGATGGGCGTCTGGGCCGAATCTGACATTCTCGAGACCTTTCCCAGCGGCGGCCTCACCGTGCGCTGGCGCACACCGATTCATCACGGCTTCTCCGGACCGGCCGTCGCGGACGGCCGCATCTTCGTGACCGACTTCGAACGTGCGCGCGGGCTCGACGGCATCGAGCGCATTCTGTGCCTGGACGAGGAGACCGGCGACATTCTGTGGACCCAAAGCTGGGAAGCCAGCTACCTCGGCATCTCGTGGGATGAGGGTCCTCGCGCCACCCCGACCGTGGACCGCGACCAGGTCTACGCTGTCGGCGCCAGCGGCGTCATGACCGCGCTGCGGGTCGACACCGGCGAGGTGTTGTGGCGTACACGCTTCGTCGAGGACTGGGGCGCCGAAGTGCCGCAGTGGGGGTTCAGCAGTGCGCCGCTCGTCGACGGCGACCGTGTCATCACGCTCGTCGGCGGAACACCGGACGCGAAGGTCGTCGCCTTCGACCGGACCACCGGCGCGGAGGTCTGGCGAGCGCTGTCCTCGGTCGAGTCTGGCGCCGGCGTGGGAACGCCGATCATCACCGAGGCCGGCGGGGTCCGGCAACTCGTGATCTGGCATCCGCTGGCGGTCTCGTCACTCGATCCGGTCACCGGCGAGGTCTACTGGGAGCAGCCGTTCGAAGTCGGATATGACATGACCGTCGCCACCCCGGTGCGGCAGGGATCGGATCTGTTCGTGACCACGTTCTACGACGGGCCAATGATGCTGGGCCTCGACAACGACCGGCCGGACGCCGAGATGCGCTGGCGAGGCAACAGCAACAGCGAGATCCTGACCGACGGTCTGCACGCGGTGATCGGCACCCCGATCATTCAGGGCGGCTACATCTACGGGTTCGGTTCCTACGGACAGTTGCGTTGCCTGGTCGCCGCCACCGGCGAGCGGGTGTGGGAAAGCCAGGAAGCGACCGGCGAACGCGCGCGGTGGGCAAGCGCGTTCATGGTGCAGCACGAAGACCGCGTGTTCATCAACAACGACCGCGGCGATCTGATCATTGCCAGATTGTCACCGGCGGGCTATGAGGAAATCAGCCGGACGCCGTTGATCGCGCCGACCTCGCGCCCCGGCAACCGCCGCGAACTCAGCTACGTCAACTGGTCGCACCCTGCCTACGCCAACCGGCACATCATCGCCAGAAACGACGAGGAGATCATCTCGGCCTCGCTCGCCGCGCGGTGACGGGACCGGATGCCGGCCCCGCCGCCTGCACCAGGTCAGTCGATGATGGCCTGATACGTCATCGTGGCCATGTCCGGCCGGACGTTCAAATGCGTGTAGGGTCGAATCTGCTCCATCAGGATGCCGATCAGCTCTTCCTGCGGGTCAACCCAGAAGATGGTACCGAAGGCGCCGCCCCAGTAGTACGACCCTTCGGAGCGCGGGGTGCCCGAGGGACCGAGATCAGTGACCACGGCGTACCCCAGGCCGAAACCGTAGCCCGGGCCGGCCAGCCAGATCCCCTTGTCGCCGGTATGGTTGGCGGTCATCAGTTCGACCGTCTTGCGGCTCAAGAGGCGGATGCCGTCGAGTTCCCCGCCATTCAGCATCATCTGGTGGAACCGGAAATAGTCGCGCGCGGTGGACACCAGTCCTCCCGCGCCGCTGAAGTAGGTGTGCGGCTCGGCGACGAAGCGGCTCTCGGCGGTAGGCGCTTCCGACAGCTCGATCGTGCCGTCGGCGTTCGGCCGATACAACGCCGCGAAACGGTCGAGCTTTGATTCCGGCAGGTAGAAATGCGTATCGGTCATGTCGAGCGGCGCAAAGATCCGCTCTTTGAGGAACGCGTCGAGCGTCTGCCCCGACATCACCTCGACCAGCCGGCCGACCACATCGGTGGCGCGGCCATACTCCCAGTGCTCGCCGGGATGGAAGTTGAGCGGCAGCTTCGCCAGCCGTTTCAACATGTCGCCCACCGTGTCGCCCGGCTGCCGGTCCGCCGACATGGCGAGGAACTCGGGCTGCGTGATGCCGCGATAGCTGTTCGCCAACCCGGCCGTGTGGGTCAGAATCTGTTGCACCGTAATCGGGCCCGCGGCCAGAATCGTCTTGTAGCGTCCGGTCAGCCGCTCCTGCGGAGGCGCCGGTATCGCCACCTCCATGTCGGCGAATTCTGGCAGCCACTTCGAGATCGGGTCGCGCAACTGGAACCGTCCCTCTTCGTACATCATCATCAACGCGACCGACGCGATCGGCTTGGTCATCGACGCAATTCTGAAAATGCTGTCGTGGGTCATCGGCGCGCCGCTCTCGACGTCCCGCGCGCCCAGGGCCGAAAAGTGCACGACCTTGCCGCGCCGCGCCACGAGCGCCACCGCCCCGGCAATCTCCTGCCGGTCGATATAGCCCTGGATCACCGCGTCGAGCCGTTCGAGCCGCTCTGACGACATGCCGACCGTCTCCGCCTCGGCGGTCGGGACACCATCCATCTCCGGCAGATCGGCGGCCGCCCCACGCAGACCCACCGTTACCGCGATCGCGGCCACCGCGACCAACCCGAGCCATTTCGTCATGGACGTGTTCATGTCATCCTCCCGGACCGCAATTCCAGACACGCGTGGCATCCGAAGCGATGCCTGCAATTATAACGGCTCTGCCGGCGGTGCCGCCGGCGCCACTCGGACACGGCTCGCCGCAGTCCGTGGCGCAGCCGCACGCAACACCGAGCGAATGGCGCGGGGCTGTCACCACGAATCGTCAGCCCGTGATGCGGCGACCGCAGCCTCGAGCCATTGCCCAGCCGCCTCCCTCGCCCTCGCGCCAGTAGCGCAGTTGCGGGGGGCCTGGCCGGGCCGTGTACGCGTCGACCTCTACGAAGCTGTAGCAGGGCGGCAACTGCTCCGGCTGCAGCGCCTCAAGCAGTTCGATGTCAGACGATCCCCGGTCGTTCCTGAACCGGTCCAGCATCACCGGCGTGACGGTCCGCTGCCAAGCGCCGCCATTGATCACGATCGGGGCGACCGCATCACGTACCGGCGAAAATCCGTCCACGACATACCTCCCCCCCGCTTCGACACGCGTGAAGTTGCTCTGCCGGAAGTCGGCGAGATGGGTATGTCCGTGGATGAACACCGCGATCGGCGCCCCGTCGCCCCGGCGACGCTCCAACTGGCGCTGGAACAACCGGTCGCGCGACTGCCAGAAGTACTCGAACCGCGGTCCGGTCGTCTCTACCGTGCGGGGACATTCCGCGACCGGCGGACCCAGCGGGTCGATCTGGGTGAGAATCCGCTCGAACCTGCGTCGCGCCCGGCGCACGGCGGCGCGCTGGTCGCAGAGCGCCCTCAACTCGTCGTCGCTCAGCGCGGTCATCAGCGCGTCGAGTTGGCCGGCGGCGAACGCCTGTGCCGCCAACGGCTGGAGGCGGTCGTCATCCGGCACCGACCCCACCAGAAACGCCGCCCCTTCCGCGCGCACCTGGTCGATCCGCCACTCCGGCGGCTGGACGTCGCCACTATCGAGATCCATCCGGAACTGTTGCCACGAAAACCGGAACAGCAACTCGCGCAGCAGCACCGGCGCGGCCGCGCCAACATCGTCCGCTCCGGTCGCCGCCAGCGCGAAGCGCAGTCCCGCCGTTTCGTCAGCGAGGTTGTCGACGACCGGAAACCGCGTCTCGTAGCGGTCGAAGAGCGTCAGGAGCATCTTCCGGTCCGCGGACTGCTCGACGTGCCGGCGACCGGCGTGTTCGACGAACGGCGCCGGCCACGCCTCGAACCGGTCGGCGCCGGTTCCGATCTGATGACCATGTTCCACGTGGACCAGACCGTCCACCGAGCGCCAGAATCCTTGCGCCGCAAGCGTGACCCGACCGGCGGCGGCCCCGAAGGCCGCGACCGCGCGGGTCCCCGCCTCTGGAAACAGCAGCGCCGCATCATGCTCACCGGGCACCAGCACGACGCGGTTGTCACCGGCGCCCGCGAAGGCGCCGAGGGCGCGCAGCTCGCGCGCATGGGCGTCCAGCACGCGCTCGAGCCTGGCCAGTGCTTCTGTTTCGGTACACCCGAGGTCCGGTTCCTCATGCGCACAGGGCGTCACGGACATCTGCGCCAGATCAAAGGTGTCCCCGTTGAGAATCAGGTCCGTCGGCTCGTCCGTCTCGGACGCCAGCGCCTCGAGGAACAGGTCCAGGTCGTCGGCCCACCGGAAGTCTTCGTTGGGAAACCACTCCCCCGCGCTGTCCCGTCCCTCCCCCATGTGCAGGTCGGACAGCACCACGATGCGCCGGGGTCCTTCCGGGGCAGGCTGCGCACGCGCCGGCGGCGCCAGGCAGGCGCCGAGCATGCCGACCAGTCCGAGTGACACGGCGACAGCCGGCGAAAGCACGCTACGGCGCCTTCGCCAACGAGCGCCGCACGATTTCCCGGTCGTTGCGGGCGACGATGTGGGTATTCGCATAGGCGGGATGCGACCAGTTCACGACGTCGCCAGACCGGCGGCGACGCACGTACGGATGGGTCGGCTCGATCAGCCGGGTGCGACTGAGCTCCCGGTAACCGCCGGGCGACAGCTCGGCGATGACCAGGTCGCCGGTGTCCGTGTTGATGAAATAGCGGTCCTCGTGCCGCACGAAGAACGCGGTCGCCCAGTTGGTGCGCTCGCCGATCAGGGCGTCGGTCTCCCAGACACGACGCCCGGTCTCGAGTTCGAGGCACCGCAGCAGCCCGTGGCCATCGACGCCGTAGACGTAGTCACCGTCGATGACCGGCGTGCTGATGACCGAGTTCAGGGTGTTGAAATCGAACCCGTACTCCGGGTCGCTTTCGCCGACCCCTTCCCAGAGCACCCGCGCTCCGGGGACACGTTCGTCGAGCAACAGCATCCTGGCCCCGCCGTACTGCGACGTGAAAAACAGGTGCGGCCCGCTGCGTACGGCGGTCGCCGGGTTGATCCCCATATCGACGATGTGCCGTACCTCCCAGTAGACCTCCCCCGTTTCAGGATTCAACGAGCTGATGTCGCGAGGATGCCAGGCGATGAGCTGCCGTGCGCCGCCGGCCTCGACGATGATCGGCTGGCTGTAGCCGGGCTCCCAGTCCGACGACAGGGCGCGCCAGATCTCCTCGCCGGTATGTTTGTCGAACGCCATCATCTTGGCGTCAGGTTCGCCCCCCACGAGACAGATCAACCGCTCGCCGTCAACCAGCGGTGCGCCGGCCATTCCCCACGACGGGACCGCCGTATTGAAGTCCTCGGGAAAGTTCTTCTGCCACAGCACCTGTCCATTCTCGACGTGCAACGCCAGCAGATTCCCCATCGCGCCGAGCACGTACACGCGGTCGCCGTCGACGGTCGGGGTAGCCCGGGGGCCGATGGCGTATACGAGCTGCAGGCCGGCATAGTCGGTCTCCCACTCCCGCGACCACAACACCTCACCGGTCTGCTCGTCGAGCGCTAGCGCACGTTCGACCACGGCCGTCGAGCGAGGGTCCGGCCTCCGTGCGTCGGTGATGAACACCCGGCCGCCAGCGACCGCCGGACCCGAATAGCCGCCATGTATCGGTGTGCGCCACACCACCGGGAGACCTCCGGCGGGGAACGTCTCGAGAAGTCCGGTCTCCGTCAGCACCCCGCGCCGGCCGGCGCCGCGCCACTCGGGCCAGTCGTTCGCCCGCACCGTCTGGACCAATCCGCACAGGCACAGTACGGCGACCCAACGTGCCATTCGTGTCATCACAGGCGACAGGCCATCCGACGGCCGGGGTTCACTCGCCTCAGGCTTCAACTGACGCTTCACGCCTCACGCGGGGCGGAACCGGCACCCGGGGCCATGCGTCCAATCGGGTAGAACATGGTCAAATTCCTGCTCTGGTGCGTGCTGTTCGTGCTGTGCTGGCCGATCGCGCTGCTGGCGCTGTTGCTCTACCCCCTGGTCTGGGTATTGCTTCTCCCCTTCCGTCTGGCCGGAATCGCCGTCGGTGGCGTATTCGCTCTCATCAGGGCGATCATCATGTTGCCGGCCAGGGTGCTCGGCGGCCCGCGCGCGATCTGACGTTCAGGACCGGGCAACCACAAGGGTTGCCCCTACGGAGACGAGACCGGGCAACCACAAGGGTTGCCCCTACGGGGACGGGGTCGCGCAACCACAAGGGTTGCCCCTACGGGGACGGGGTCGCGCAACCCGACCGCATCAAACCAGCCGTCCGGGGCCTACTTCGCCAGCGGGTCCGGGCGCAATTGGAACCGGACCACCTTGCTGGGCGTCCCCTTGCCGGTTTCGGCGTGGAACGGGGCGCGGGTGCTCCAGGTGGCGAACAACCCTTTGCCCTTCCAACCGGCGTTCGGATCGTCGATGCGGCCATCCAACCATTTGGTGTAGAACCCCAGCGGATACGGCACCCGCATCACGACCCATTCGCCGTCCTTGAGCGCGAGCAACGCTTCCGACGCGTTCCCCGTGCTGATCGGCACGTCGCGGCCGAGCCCGAAGGTGTCGAACTGGTCGACCCACGCGTAGTAGCTCCCCTCCGAGCTGCCCGACTCGGTGATGCCCTTCATCTTCGGCAGCGGCTCTTCGAAGAACGTCCAGCCTTCCGGACAATGCTGTCCCGTGGCCTGCGGGCCGTTGAGCGGTCCGGTACATCTGCTCCGGTCGAAGCTGGCAAGATGACCGCTGGACAGTGGGGTCCAGACCACTCCGTTCCGGTCGATGTCCATGCCCCGCGGCGAGTACCCCTGCACGGCGGCGCGCGGGTTGTCCCAGGGCAATTCGAATATCTCCGTAAGACCTGTCTCCGAGGGGTTGCCGCCGGGAACGAACCGCAGGATTGCACCCGGAAACCCGAGAGAGGAGCCCCACACGGACCCGTCGTTCGGATCGACCGAGACCCCGTAGAAACCGGACCGGATCCGGGTATCCCGTGCCGGGTCGATCGACTCGCCGGGCTCGACCCATTCGTCGCGCCGGCCGTTGCCGTTGGTGTCGAGCACCAGCGGACTCCAGCCCTGCGCCAGTTCCTCGTCCCCGGTCTCCAGAAACAGGTTTGTGTTCAACCAGCCGATCACCTGTCCTCCGCCGCTCGTCCAGAGCGTGTTGTCTTCGTCTTCGGCGAAGATCAAGTGGTGCGTACTGAAACAGGTACCGATAAGGGTCATCTCCTCGGTCGACGGGTCGTAGACCGCCAGGTGCCGCCCGGCTCTTTCGTTCGGAAACACCCGCGCCGACGGATGATCCGATCCTTCGAGACACACCGGCGGGTTGTTTGGCCCGCGTACTCGTGACGTCAACCAGACCCGGGCATCCTGATCCAGCATCGGGTTGTGCACGTTCGCCTGGCTCTCCCAGATGGCCTCGTCTCCCCAATACGGCGACGGCGCCACGGGCGGACCGGCTGCCAGCGGCGTATCCGGATCACGCACCGGCACCGGAATTTGACGAATGGCGTTCGCGACCGGGTCGAGCACCGGCACGTAGTCGGCGCTCGCCTCGAGCGCGCCATAAATCGGACCGTTCGCGTTCACGGTCGGGTTCCGTTTGTCGGTCGACACTTCGTCATGGAGATACGCCTTCGGATCGGCCCAATCCCACTGTGTGATCACGATGTTGCGCTCGATCCCCCGGGGCCGCGGCGGCGACGGCGGCACCTCGCCCGCCATGATCCGGCCGGTCCAGTCCGCGTACATCTCGAGCGCGCGCCGGCGTCCCATCCGGTCGAGCGCGCCGCTCATGCTGCCACCGGCCTGACCTGACCGGATGCGGCGGTCCCAGGCCTCCACGAGCGAGTCGAACTCGCCCAACTGGGGCGGAATCTCGCGTGTCGCCTTGTTGCCCAGCGCGTGGCAGGCGGTACAGCCGCCCGACTTCAGCCCTCGCAGCCATGCCGCCTGACTCGGCACATTCGGCGAGATCCCGTTCCCTTCCGGTCCGGTGCCCGGGAATTCCTCTGGTCCCGGCACCTCCAGCAGCGAGTACCAGTATCCGGCCGGGTAGTACTGGGCGGCAGTGCGCGCGTCGAGGGCCGGGACGGCGGTCAAGTCGAGTCTGGCGCCGGGCGACACCCGCTGTCTGGATGAATCGATCAACCCGTAGCCGCGCACCCACACGTCGTAGGTGGCATCCGGCAGGTCAGGCACGAGGTATCGCCCCTGATCGTCGGTGACGACCGTGCGGTTGAACCGCGTCTGCAGATCGGTCGTCTCGGCGATGACCCATACCCCCGCCTCCGGACCATTCGGCCCGCTCACGACGCCACCGATGTCGTCGCCGTCGATCGCCACTGCCGGCTGCCTGGCCCCGAGACTTGGCGCCAGCAGCGCACAGACGAGCACCCCAATCCCGGCAACGCCGCTCAACGCCGTGCTGTATCTCGCCATCGTTCTTCTCCTGGCCGCACATGGCCGGCCTGCGCGATAGGCACGGACGCTTCCGTGCTCCCCTGCGTGATGGTACCTGCGTGCAGTCTATACGTGCGCAACCGACGGCGCCACCAGCACACCGCATTCCGCCGGCGCGCTATAATCGGTCGCCTGTGGAGACCTCGGTCACCGCCCACCAGTTCCCAGTCTCACTCCGGAGTGCAACTCGTGCCCGCTCGCGATAATGGTCGACGATTCGCCGGCGGGATCCTGCAACGCGCCTTGCCGGCGGCCCTGTTGGCAGCGTCGCTGGCCTGTCAGAACCAGAGCTGGGAACAGTATATGAATGCAGGCGCCTTTGCCTACCAGGACGAGAACTACGAGGAAGCCGAACAGTGGTTTCTGTCCGCCGAACAGGCGGCGCTCAGGTTCGACCCTTCGGACCCGCGGCTCGCGGTCACCCTGGGCAATCTGGCCGACCTGTATCACGCCCAGGCTCGCGACGCCGAAGCGGAATCGTTGTATCACGAGGTGTTGTCTCGCCTCGAACGAATCGACGGCCCCGACTCGCCGCGGGTCGCCCGTTTCGTCGCCGACCTGGCAGGATTCTATGCCGTGCTCGACCGGCCTGAAGAGGCGGAACCCCTCTTTCTCCGCGCCCTCGCCACGCTTGACTGGGAGCTCGGACCCGAACACCATGACGTTCTCGTCGTTCGCACCCGCCTGGCGGGGATGTATCTCGAATCTGCGCGATATGACGCCGCCGATCCCCTGTATCGCGAGGTGCTCGCGATCATGCTGGCGACGACCGGTTCAGACCAGGACCTGCTCTTGACCGTGTTGAGAGAGTACGCACGCCTGCTGCGATCGACAGGACGGGACGAGGAGGCGGCGGAGATCGAGGCGCGCGCCAGGGAGATTGTCGACGCACTGTGAAGGAGACCCGAGATGAGACGTTGGATCACGCTGCCGGCCGGTCTGCTCCTGCTGGCATCCCCACTGCAGGCCGCCACGGTCACGACGATCATCGGCACCGGCGCCGCGGGCCTCTCCGATACCCAGGTCGCCAATCCGTACGGCGTGGTCGTCGGTCCTGACGGCGCCCTCTATTTCTGCGACCTGGACAATCAGCGTATTCGGAGGCTCGACCTGAGCACCGGACGTACCACCACGGTCGCCGGCAACGGCCAGCCGGGGTACGCCGGCGACGGCGGACCGGCCACGCAGGCCTCCCTGAACATGCCGCATGAGATTCAATTCGATCAGGACGGGCACCTGTTCATCGTCGAGCGCGACAGTCACGTGGTGCGCCGCGTCGATGCGAACACCGGCATCATCTCGACCGTGGCGGGAACTGGCGAAGCCGGATTCTCCGGCGACGGGGGTCCCGCCAGCGCGGCGCAGCTCAGGCAGCCGCACAGCATCGCCTTCGATCCCCGCGGCCGCCTCTTGATCTGCGACATCGGCAACCACCGGATCCGACGTGTCGATCCCGCCACGGGCGTCATCGAGACCTGGGCAGGCAACGGTGAGCGACAACCGACCCCCGACGGCGCGCCGCTGGCCGGCACCCCGCTCAACGGCCCGCGGGCCATGGCGCTCGACCCCGACGGCAGCCTGTATCTCGCGCTTCGCGAGGGTAACGCCATCTACCGTATCGATCTGGCCACCGAGACCCTGCATCACGTCGCGGGCACCGGCGAGCGCGGCCACACGGGTGACGGAGGACCGGCCAGACTGGCGACTCTCGGCGGGCCCAAGGGGCTCGCCTACGACAACGGGCGGCTCTACGTCGCCGACACCGAGAATCACGTCATCCGGATGGTGGATATCGGCACCGGCGTCGTGTCGACCGTGCTGGGCGACGGGGAACGTGGGGACGGGCCGGAGACCGATCCGCTCCGGTGCCGGCTCGCACGGCCCCACGGCGTGTTCGTGAACGACACCGGGCTCTACGTGGGCGACAGCGAGGCGCACCGCATCCGACTGCTCAGGTGATTGCGGGCAGGCGGGGTACCCTGGGCGACCGAACGTCTCAGGGTTGTCGCAGCAGGCGATCCCGGTGAACCACAGCGACTCCGTGCATGTACCCGCCGACCGCGGCGAAACGATCGGCCGCGGCGAGGAAAATCTGTTCGCGCGCCTGCTCGTGCCGGCCCAGCGCCTCGTGATACAGCCCGAGATACAGGTGGGCATAGAAGCGGGCGCGCGGCTCGCCACCGGCGGCCGACAGCAGATCCTGCGGGCGCATCCGACCGGCGAAAACGTCGTAGATCTCACGCATCGGCGCACGTGGGTCCGGACCGACCGGCAACAGCGCGGCCACCGCGGCGTCTGCCCCGTCGGCGCTGGCGACACACAGAAAATGCCACGCGGCATTCTCCACATCATCGGGATTGACCGTGCGGTGCGACTCGAACTGCCGCCGGCAGTCGTCGAACCGGCCGACGTAGTACAACGCGATGCCCCGTTGCCAGAACCCCGGCGCCGCATCCGGCCGGGCCTGCGCCACCCGATCGAACCCCGTCACCGAGGCCTCCACACGACCCGCCAGGAAATCGGATTCCGCCTGCCGCAAGATCTGCCCTGCCGTCTGACCGGCCGCCGCACCACACGCTGCCCCAATCAGCACGACCAGCAATGACACGAGCGCCCTCGTCGCAGTCATGCATCTCTCCCGCGGACACGTATCGAGCGCCGCAGTCCGTATCCTCGTCACTGCACGTCCACAAGCACGATGTCGAACATCAGGGTGGCGAATGGCGGAATGGTACCCCCTGACCGTTCACCGTACGCGAGGTTGTGCGGAATCACCAGTCGTCGCGCGCCGCCGACCCGCATCCCGACCACACCGTAATCCCACCCGGCGATCACCTGACCAGCGCCCAGGCGGAAACTGACACCGTCCGCTCGTTCGAACTCGACTCCCTTGCCGTCTTCCGCCTGATCGTCATACAGCCATCCAACATAGTCGATCGTCACGAAACTGCCGTTGATCGCTTCGGTTCCTGTCCCGATCCTGAGATCGCGGATCGTCAAGGGCGGCACCTGGCTTGGCGCGGTCGGACTGTCCGAGCACCCGCACGTCCCGACCGTGATCAGCAGCAGCACCACGGCCGTCCCGACACGTTCGCTGCACCACCTCATGCCACTCTCCATCCCCTTCGCGACCCGGATGTCCACGGTGTCAACAGCAGAGTATATGAAAATGACGATCGTGCCTGCGCCGTCCACGCACCAGGGGCTATAATTGCCACCGATACACGTGTTCGTTCCCGGCGGGGCCATGCCCCGGGGGAGCATCATCAAGGAGATACGACGATGAGAATCCTGCAATTGCTCTGCGCCGTCATGCTGATGTGCCTGCTGAACGTCTCGCCGGCGGCCGCGCAGGCCTCCGAGATGACCTTCTTTCTGACGAGCGTCGGCTCGGGCGACGGCGCCAACCTCGGCGGTCTGGCAGGCGCCGACGCGCGCTGCCAGTCGCTCGCCGCGGCGGTGGGCGCGGGGGGCAAGACGTGGCGGGCCTATCTCAGCACCACCGGTTCCGGCGGCGTCAACGCGCGTGACCGCATCGGCTCGGGACCCTGGCAGAACATCAACGGAGATGTCGTGGCCCGGGACGTCGATCAATTGCACGGCGAGAACAACCTGACGAAGGAGACGGTGCTCAACGAAAACGGCGGGATGACGAACGGGCGCGGTGACGAACCGAACTATCACGACATTCTGACCGGTTCCCAACTCGGCGGGACCGCCATGTCCGGCAGTGACGACTCCACCTGCAGCAACTGGACGTCGAACGGAACCGGAAGCGCCCTTGTCGGCCATTTCGACCGGGAGGGCGGTGGAGCGAACCCGACCTCCTGGAACTCGGCGCACGGGTCGCGCGGATGCGGCCAGACCGACCTCCAGGGCACCGGCGGCAACGGGTATTTCTATTGCTTCGCGGCGAACTAGCGACATTACCCTGAGGTGACAGGGCCACGACCGGCGCTCGCCGCGGCGAGCCGGCGTGGCCCTCGCCGCCGTCATTCCGCCCCGCCATGACCGGACGACGTGGACATCCACGCGTTCTCTCCCATCGCGCCGGCATCGGCGAGACCGCCCCGGGGCCGTGGCGTCACCTCCCGATTGCCCTGCTCCTCATGGCAGCGGCTGCCGCCGGTCTGGCCGCGTTCGCAACGCGCGCCACGAGCATTCCCGAACGCGACATCACTCAGCGTCCGATCCAGGTGAACGCAGAGGGCTACGTGTCCTCACAGACCTGCCAGGCCTGTCACCCCGCCGAGTATGCAAGCTGGTACGGATCCTTCCATCGGACAATGACACAGGTCGCCACGCCCGAGACGGTGCGCGCCGATTTCGATGGGGTGCGGGTGGACAACACCCACGGCCGGCCGATGACGCTCGAACGTGACGGTGACGACTTCTGGGCCGAGTTCGACGATCCAGGCTGGGAGGGTCCGCCCGCCGAGCGCCCCCGGATCAGGCGACAGGTGGTGATGATCACCGGTTCTCATCATCAGAACATCTACTGGTACGCCACCGGGCATGACCGGGGACTGAACATTCTACCGGCGGCCTATCTCATCGCAGAGCAGCAATGGGCGCCGCGCAGCGCCGTCGTGCTGCACCCGCCTGGTCAATCCCTGGCGATGCTGAACGGCCACTGGAACGCCGTCTGCATCGCGTGTCACACCACCCTGGGTAAGACGGCGTTCGATACACCGTTCCGATCAGCGCCGTTCGAATCGCAGGCGATAGACACGACGGTCACCGAGTTCGGCATCGCCTGCGAGTCCTGCCACGGCCCCGCGCAGGCGCATGTCGAGGCCAATCGGAACCCGCTCAGGCGTTATCAGCTTTATTTCGGCCAGACACAGGATCAGACCATCGTATTGCCGACCCGCCTCGACCCCCAGCGCTCGTCCCAGGTCTGCGGCCAGTGCCACAGCGTGTGGGAGTTCTACGATCGCGCCGGCGAGCGCATCGCCAATCGCGACGGACTGCCCTATCGGCCGGGTGACGAACTTCGGGACACGCGGTTCATCGCCCAGCCATCGATCGACCGCGACTCTCAGGAATTGCGAGCCTTCGTGGACAGCGATCCAGAGTTCGTGCGGGGTTCGTTCTGGCCGGACGGCATGATTCGGGTGTCGGGCCGCGAGTACAACGGACTCATCGACTCTCCCTGCTTTCGGCGCGGAACGACGCCGGAACGCACCATGAGTTGTTTGTCATGTCACACGATGCACCAGCCTGCAGATGACCCGCGCCCGGTCAGCGAATGGGCCGATACGCATCAGGTGGCCGCGGACCGGACTGGCAATGACGCCTGTCTTCAGTGCCACGAACAGATCGGAACCGATCTCACGGCGCACACCCGCCACGATGACGGCTCGTCCGGCAGCAGTTGCTACAACTGCCACATGCCGTACACCAGCTTCGGTCTGCTCAAGACGATTCGAAGCCATACGATCAGCAGCCCCGATGCGGCCGAAACGATCGCCCACGGTCGGCCAAACGCGTGCAATCTGTGTCACCTGGACAAGACGCTCGGTTGGACCGCCGACCGCCTGAACGAGTGGTACGGCGCGCCGCCCCCGCCGCTGAGCGACGACGAGCAGCAGGTGGCGGCCGGGCTGCTGTGGATGCTGAAGGGCGACGCCGGACTGCGGGCGATCACTGCACAGAGCATGGGCTGGACACCGGCCCAGACCGCCTCCGGCACGAGCTGGATGGCGCCGCATCTGGCGGAGGCGCTGGGAGATCCGTACGAGGCGGTGCGCTTCATCGCCGCGCGGTCTTTGCGCAGCCTGCCCGGATACGGCGACCTCGAATTCGATTTCGTCGGACCGGAACAGCAACGTATCGAGACCGCCGTACGGCTGCTGCGTGAATGGAGGAACGCTGCCGGCGCACGCGAGCGGCGCGAACCGGAGCTACTCGTCGACTCGACCGGTGAACTCCGTGTCGACGCGATGCGAGCCCTGTTCGACCAGCGCGACCGGCGTCCGCTGTTCCTGCGGGAGTGACGGGATGACGCCTCGATGAACTACGCCCGGCGCCACCTGCGATTCGGCTGGTGGTCGTTGCTCGGTTTTCTCCTGCTGGGCCTGACGCTCGAGTTGCTGCACGGCTTCAAGGTCGGATTCTATCTTGACGTGCCCAACGAGACCAGACGTCTCATGTGGACCCTCGCGCACGCACACGGGGCACTGCTCGGTCTGATCCACATCGCCTTCGGATGCTGTCTGCCGCACTGCACTCGATTCGCGCCGGCGGCGAAAGCTCGCGCGTCGTGGTGCCTGATCGGTGCGAGCGTGCTGCTGCCGGGCGGTTTCTTTGCAGGCGGTATGCAGATCTACGGCGGAGACCCTGGTCCCGGCATCCTGCTGGCGCCGGTCGGCGCCGCCTGCCTGCTGATCGCGGTGTTTCTCGTGGCGCGCGCGGCCGCCTCGGTCGAGGTGACAGATGGCACAACCCGGCAGACCGGCCGCCGCTAGCCGCTCTCCCGGACCGGACTTAGGAGCCCGTGGTGAAACCGCGCGTCGCACCGAGCGTGGCGAGGCGCCCGCGTGGCAAGGCGTGACGAGGGAGCATATTGGGCATATGTGACCGAGGAGCCAAGCGGATCGGCAGGCTTTGATGCCGATCCGCAGGCCGTAGCGCTGTCCAGGCGGGGCAGGGAGCAAATTGGGAAATTTGCGACCGCATCGCCGCGCGAATGCCGCGGGGCTTTCACCACGGACTCCTAGCGAGTCACGGTGATGCTGACGTTTCCGTGCGAGATCAGCATGGCGTCGCTGGCAAAGGCCCGCAACGTGTAGACGCCCGGCTCTTCGAACGTGACGGTGGTCTCGAACGTACCCGAGGTCCAACCGTCACCCTCCATTCCTTCTTCCCACTTCTGATACCCGTAGGGCTCGAACTCGGCGTCCGCGGGCCCGCGAAACACGCGCCAGAGCAGCGACAAGTTGTTCCGTGGGGGGGTCGGCTTCGAGTACTGCGGGATATTGTCCGGAATGGCCGGAGCGTCGTCCGGCGCCAACAACGTAGGATCGCGTCGCCGGGGCGGCGCGTCCGGATCCCGCTCCGGTACTGGACTCGGCAGTTCGTCGTCGGTCACCTGCGCCGTCAACGTCACCGGTTGTCCGACCTCGACGGATGTATGACTCACCTCCACGGTCAGGGTCGGCCACCCGTTGGCGTAGAGTTCGTCGACACCCCGCCCGAACCCGGTGCGGTTGTTCGACGTAATCGTGTTCACGTCGATCTCCCACTCAGGCTGCAACCAGCCATAGGCGTACTGCGTGCTCCCGTGCGTCGTCAGCTCCCAGACAAGCTCACCGTCCTGCGGAAAATCGGCCGGAACGAGTACCTCGAACTGATACCGGTTCGTGCGCGGATAGAAATAGGTGGACTGCCCGCGATCGGGTTCTCCCGGCGAAAAAAAATTGTCCTCCCCCACCGGCACGTTGGGACGTTCGCCGTAGTTCCGGTTCAGATAGCCGAAATGGAACCGGTAGCTTCCGTCGTCGTTGCCGGACCATCCTTCGAAGATGGGTTGGATATCCTGCCCCGAATTGAAGCGCTGCTGCGGCTGCGTCGCGATCGGCACGTCGCGGCGATTGATCTGCGCCGCGGCGCTGCCTGCCCCGCCAAGCAGCAGCATCACTACACCACCGGCGAGCGCCGCCACAGGCGTCAACCGGCCGACAGACTGCATGGTCACGTTCGTATCCCCTTCCGGTCCGGTATCACCAGCGTCGAGACGACCCCGCGCCGCCTGCTGTGAAAAACCCTCTGCGGAAACCGTCCCGGCTCCCGCAGAGGGTGTGTCGTGCTCTACAACCGCCGCGCCGGAACCATCAACGCTCAGTCGTTGTCTGCTTTCCGGGCCTCGATCTCTGCCGCGTACTCCTCGTCTGACAGATCGTGCCAACTGATCCAGGCAAACGCCATCTCATCGACCGTCCGGCTGCCGCCGCCGGTCCAGTTCTTCGGGTCGTGGTTGCCCCGATTGGCGCCGGTGTTGTCGTGATAGCTGATGACGTGCAACGTCGTGCCGGCCGGATACACCGGGGTCGCATCATTCTCGTAGTTGTAGACGATGTGCCAGTTGAAATCGAAGTTCGCGCAGTTCACCATTTCGGTGGAGCCGTTCGGATAGATCAGCTCCAGGCACTGGCGGGTGCCCAGGAAGTGCATGTGCGGCTGGAATCCGGTCAACCGGCCCGGCAGATACATCTTCTGATAGCCGTCGTGGCGGGTCACCTGCCCGGCGGGAATGTCGAGCTCTCCGGCCTGACCGAGCTGCCGCGAATACAGGATGTGCTCAGGCTCGTATTCCTCGGGATAGAGGACGAGGCCGAGTTCCGTCTGGTCGGTCACTTCTTCCCCGACCGAATGGTAGTGGAAGCTGAACCGCACCCGTGAGTCACTCGGGAACAAACGCCCGGTCCCGTCGGGATAGACGTCGGCGTTCTTGCCAACGGCGTACTCGTTGAGGAACGCATCCCCCGAGCTGTCGTTGAGCGGCGCGTCCTGCTCGGTGACCGCATAGGTCAGGGCATGATGCACGACGCGCAGGTCGCCGGCCTTGGTCTGGAGCGCCTTGATGTAGCGATCGTCAGGGATTCCCGATGGCACGATGTAGTCGCCCCACCAGTCACCCGCCTCGGACGGCACCGTGTGCGGCGGCGAGGTGACGATGACGTCCGGCTCAATCGTCCAGGCGCCGAACTCCGGGAATTCGACCGACGGCGGCGCCTCCTCTGGATTGCCCCTCGGCGCGCCGTTGGCCACCCAGGTGCTGATCGTTGCGATTTCGTCGTTGCTCAACGACCGGTCGTTCTTGAACTCCTGAATGCCAACCTTTGGATCGACATGCCAGGGGGGCATCTCCCGCGCCTCGACCTTGGTCCGGATCGACCGCGCCCAGGGCCGGGTCTCCTGGTAGCTCATCAGCGACATGGGCGCCATGTTGTTCGGGCGGTGACAGACCTGGCAAGAGCGCTGGAGAATCGGCTCGATGTCCTTGTGGAACGTCGGATTGTCCGGCACTTCCGCCGAAGCCGGCGCAGGAGCCGTGACCACCGCAACCGCCAGAAGCAGCAAGACTAGTCTGGCGTATTTCATACCTTCACCTCCAGAACATCATTGAACGCGGTGTGCTCGGGATAGACGGGCACCCACCGCTGACACGGGCATCTTAGCTGCAATCGCGCCGGTTGTCCATACAGGAACTCGGGAACAGGTTGCATTTGCTCGACAGCTTCCGTCGCGGATGACGAACGCCCGCAGCGCCTCCCGGCCCGCTGCACCGCGTCCCGTTCACCAGAATCCGGTTCGCGGCGCCGGTGGCGCCCGGCGCGGGTGTGGTACGATCGGTGGCTGGTGACGCCTGCCGCGTCACCAGCGGTCCTCTCCTCAACAGTACCTGTATGACCGTCGGCATTCCCGCAGAAACATACCCAGGCGAGCGCCGTGTCGCCACGATTCCGGCCGTCGTGCGGACCTTGACGAAGGCAGGGGTCGAGGTCCTCGTGGAGCGTGGCGCCGGTGTCGCAGCCGGGTTTCCGGACGACGCCTACGCCGAGGCGGGCTCCCGCCTTGCCGCGGACCGTGCGCAGCTCTTCGCCGACGCAGAGGTGATCCTGCAGGTGCGCGCCCTCGGCGCGAACCCGGTCGCCGGTCGGGACGACCTCGACCGGCTGCGTACAGGACAGACGGTCATCGGATTCTCGGAGCCGCTGGGTGAACCGGCGGCGGCCCGCGACCTGGCCGCCCGTGGCGTGACCGCGTTCTCGATGGAACTCATTCCCAGGATCACGCGTGCGCAAAGCATGGACGCGCTGTCTTCGATGGCCACCATCGCCGGATACAAGGCGGTGTTGCTGGCGGCCGGTACGCTGCCCCGCATGTTTCCCATGCTGATGACCGCGGCCGGCACCATCGCCCCGGCGCGCGTATTCGTGGTCGGTGCGGGGGTCGCCGGTCTGCAGGCGATCGCGACCGCACGTCGGCTCGGCGCCAAGGTCGAAGCCTACGACGTTCGCCCCGCGGTGAAGGAACAGGTCGAGAGCCTGGGCGCCACGTTCGCGGATCTGCCGCTCGATACCGGCGAGTCCGAAGACACGGGCGGCTACGCCAGGGCGCAGGACGAGGCCTTCTACCAGCGCCAGCGCGAGATGATGCAACGGGCCGTCGCCGGCAGTGACATCGTGATCACCACCGCGTTGATCCCCGGCCGCCCCGCGCCGGTGCTGGTCACAGACGAGATGGTCGCGGGAATGGCGCCCGGGTCCGTGGTTGTCGATCTCGCTGCAGAGCGCGGCGGCAACGTGGAGCCCTCCGCGCCGGATCGGGTCGTGGTCGCCCACGGCGTGACCGTGCTCGGCCCGACCAACCTGCCCTCGACCGTGCCGTATCACGCCAGTCAGATGTATGCGAAGAACCTGTCGACCCTCCTGCTGCATCTGATCGCCGATGGCGGGCTGCAGCTCGAACTGGAGGACGAAATCACCCGTGACACACTCGTGTCACACGGCGGAGAGGTGGTGCACCCCCGCGTCCGGGCGCTGCTCGCGACCTGAGGCTCCGTTATGGATTCGCTGCTCCCACTGCTGACGATCTTCATGCTCGCCGTGTTCGTCGGCTTCGAAATCATCACGAAGGTGCCGCCGCTGCTGCACACACCGCTCATGTCGGGCAGCAACGCCATTTCGGGCATCACGATCATCGGTGCGCTGCTGTCGGTCGCCGCCGAGGGCCGCCTGAGCACCATCCTCGGGCTGCTTGCACTGGTGCTCGCCACGATCAACGTCGTCGGCGGCTTTCTCGTCACCCATCGCATGGTGGGGATGTTCAAGAAGAAGGACTAGAGCCCTGACCGCCGTCTTCATCGACCTGACGTACCTGCTGGCGTCAGTCCTGTTCATCTTCGGCATCAAGGGGCTGACTCATCCGCGGACCGCCGTGCGCGGCAATCTGCTGGGCGCGACCGGCATGCTGCTCGCGGTGGTGGCGACGCTCGCCGACCGTCAGGTCTTCGGCGCCGGCCCGCAAGCGCTGGGGTTCATCCTGGCCGGGGTGCTGCTGGGGTCCGTGATCGGCGTGACACTGGCCCTCCGGATCCAGATGACGGCGATGCCCCAGATGGTGGCCTTGCTGAACGCGTTCGGCGGGGGCGCCTCGGCGCTCATCGCCGGCGCCGTGCTGGCCCAGGAAGGTGACTCTTCCACCCAGACTGCGGTGGCCACGGTGGCGTCCGGCATCATCGGATCGGTGACCTTCTGGGGCAGCCTGGTCGCGTTCGACAAATTGCAGGGCTTGATGCTCCCGGATCACCCTGTACACTTTCCGGCGCAACAGGTCGTGAACGCCGGGCTGTCCCTGGCCGCCCTGGGACTCGGCGCCTGGGTCGTGGCCGACCCGGGTCAGTTGAGCGCCTACGGCTGGCTCGTCGCCGCCGCCTCCGTGCTCGGCATCCTGCTGACGATTCCGATCGGCGGGGCCGACATGCCGGTAGCGATCGCCTTGCTCAACTCCTACTCCGGTCTGGCGGCGGCGTCGACAGGCTTCGTCCTGAACAACGACATCCTGATCATCACCGGTTCACTGGTCGGCGCCTCTGGACTCATTCTCACCCGAATCATGTGCCGTGCCATGAATCGGTCGCTGATGAACGTGTTGATGGGCGCCATCGGACCGGCGGGCGGTGTGACGGCCGCCGCAGACGACGTTTACGCGGGTCGGATAAAGAGCGCCTCGCCGGAAGAAGTCGCGATGCTGTTCGATGGGGCGCGCCGCGTGGTCGTCGTACCGGGCTACGGCATGGCTGTCGCCCAGGCGCAGCATCAGGTACGCGATCTGGCCAACCTGCTCGAGTCGAAGGGCTCCGAGGTCGAATTCGCGATTCATCCGGTGGCGGGCCGCATGCCGGGCCACATGAACGTGCTGCTGGCCGAGGCGGATGTCGACTACGACAAGTTGCGCGAGATGGACGACATCAACCCCTCATTCGAGCAGACCGACGTGACCCTCGTCATCGGTGCGAATGACATCGTCAACCCGGTCGCACAGACCGATCCGTCCAGTCCGATTGCCGGCATGCCGATCCTCGAGGTGGCCAGATCGCGCACGGTCGTCGTCGTCAAACGGAGTCTCTCGCCCGGCTTCGCCGGCATCCCCAACCCGCTGTTCGCCGCGGACAACACACTGATGCTGTTCGCTGACGGAAAACAGGCGGTGCTCGATCTCATCGCCGCAATCAAGGAGTGGTAGGCGCGATCTCCTGCGGGCAGCCGGAGGCACGGCGAACCGGCCCGGACGTACTGGCCCTGTCCGGCGTCCGTCTGATTCGAGACGGCGTGACGATTCTGGACGGTGTCGATTGGCGGGTGCGATCCGGCGAACGTTGGGTCGTGCTGGGCCCGAACGGCAGCGGCAAGTCGTCGCTGTGCCAGATCGCCACCCTCTACGTGCATCCGTCGGCCGGATCGGTGTCGGTGCTCGGCAACGAACTGGGTCGCGTCGACGTGCGTGCTCTTCGGCTGCGGATCGGTGTGGCGAGCGCCGCGCTCGCCGCGCTGATGCAGCCGAAGCTGACGGCCGAACAGATCGTGGTGGCGGGCCGGCATGCCGCCCTCGCCCACTGGTGGCACACCTGCAGCGACGCCGACTGGGCGCAGGCACGGGCATGCCTTGCACGCGTCGGCTGTCTGGCGCATGCGGCCCAGCGCTTCGGTACGCTGTCCTCTGGAGAGCGCCAGCGTGTCCTGCTCGCACGTGCGTTGATGACCGATCCGGAATTGCTGATTCTGGACGAGCCGACGGCCGGCATCGATCTGGCGGGACGGGAACGGATCATCCGCACGCTGGCCGGGCTGGCCACGGACCGCGCGGCTCCGCCACTGGTCGTCGTCACCCACCACGTTGAAGAGATTCCCCCGGGATTCACCCACGCGCTGCTCTTGGCGCACGGGCGGATCACGGCCGCGGGCCCGATCGGCGACGTCATCACCGGCGATCGGCTGTCACGCTGCTTCGATCTCGAGCTTGCCGTGGAACACCGTCACGACCGCTGGCGCGCCTGGGCTACCGCGGCTGCACATCCATTGTAACGCCGGCGATTCGCCACACGCGCGGCCCGACACGGGACCGACTCACGGCACGGCGGGCGCTGCACTCGGCACGCTGTCGCGAAGTTCCCGCACCGTCGCCTCGACCACCTGTACCAAATCGCCGGTCTCGGCATGCACCCGCTGCTGTCGGGCATAGCTGGGTCCGATGCGCATCATGCGCCGCACGCGAAGCAACTCGGAGTGGCTGCCCAGACGCGTCGCCACCGGTTCCAACATCCCGATCAGTTGATCGATACTCTCGTCGAGCGGCTCAAGCCGCCCCTCCTCGTCGACAATGATCTGCGCGTCGAGCGCCCAGCGAGCCGCCCGCCATTTGTTCTCCCGCACGATCCAGTACCGCTGGAGCGGCAGATACATGCCCTCGTCGTACTGTTCCCCGAGCCAGACAATCAGCGCCTGTATCAGGGCAGTCATCCCGATGATCTCGTCGAGGGTCGACAGACCGTCGCAGATGCGCACTTCGACGGTGCCGAACTCGGGATGGGGTCGAACGTCCCACCAGATCTCACGCACCGACTCGATAGCGCCGGCGTTGACCAGCGTGATCATCAGGCGCTGGAACTCGGCCCAGTTCAACAAGCGATACGGCAAGCCGGCGGTGGGCAGGCTCTCGAAGATCTTCACGCGGCACGACGCCAGCCCGGTCGCTTCCCCCTCGAAGAACGGCGAACTGGCGGACAGCGCGAGCAGGTGCGGAATATAGGTGCTCAGCGAGTTGAAGACGGCGATCGCTTTCTCGCCGCTCTCGATGCCCACGTGGACATGAAGCCCGAAGATCATCAACCGCCGCGCCGGCCACTGACAGCGCTCGACCAACAGGCGATACCGTTCCTTGTCCGTGATCTCCTGCTGTGCCCAGCGCGAAAAGGAGTGCGTGCCGGTGGCGGCGAGTTCGTAGCCAAGTTCGTCGCACACCGTGAGCAGCGAGCGGAACCGGCGGGTCAGATCCTCCCGCACCGCCGCGATGTCCGCGCAGACGTCGGTGTTGAGCTCGATCGTCGACTCGATCAACTCCGGCTTGACGTGGCTGACGTCGTTGACCCGGTCGAGGATTCGGGTAGAGCCGGACACGAGACGCTTCGTCTCGGGGTCGATGATCTGCAACTCGACTTCGACCCCGACGGTCGATTCCGGTGAACCCTTGAAATGAATGCGCATCCGGTCTGCTTCGTCGGCGGCCAGTATATCCGGTACAGTCAAATTGGATTCGTCAGACGGGAATTCTGTCCGACCCGATTCCGGATAACATGGTCCCAAGAACGTGCCCGACCACCCGACACACGGAGCCGGCCTGCGCCGCTACGCCCTGTATCAAATCCCCGGCCTGGTGATCGCCGCGGGCGCCGTCCTCCTGATTCACCGCTGGACCGCGCTGCCGGGGTGGGCCGCCGTCGGGCTGATCGTCGCCTGGATGCTGAAGGACGCCGCGCTGTATCCCTGGCTGCGGTCCGCCTACGAGCCGGACTCGCGCCGCGTCATCGATCGTCTGGTGGGGCTGACAGGCGTCGCGGTCGAACCGCTGAAGCCACACGGCTACGTGCGCGTGCGGGGTGAGCTGTGGCGGGCCGAGCCGGTCTCCCCTGCCGACGACATCGACGCCGGTCACGCCGTCACGATCGACGGGGTCCGCGGTACGACGCTCCTGGTGCGGGCCGGCGCCGGCCAGCCGCCACCGGCGACGCCCGACGCACGCTAGCCGCCGCGAGCTGGCTGAACGACCCAGCGCCGGCACCAGGCCATGGTCACCTCGATGCCCTCGTCCAGCAGAATGGCCGGCTCGTACCCGAGCAGCAATCGCGCCCGGGTGATGTCTGCCTGCGAGTCTCGTATGTCGCCAACCCGCGGTGCAGCGTATTTCGGCTCCACATCGGTCCCGCTCAGCTCGCGCATGGTCCGGAACAGGGTGTTGAGCGACACCCGTCCGCCGCCCGAGACGTTGCACACCTGACCCGCCGCACCGGGCGCGGCGCACGCTTGCAGGGTGCCGTCCACGACGTTCCGCACATAGGTGAAGTCACGGGTCTGCTCTCCGTCGCCGTAGATCGTCGGAGAGCGGCCCTCGATCAGGCACCGCGCGAACAGGGAGATGACGCCCGAGTACGACGAGGTCGGATGCTGGCGGGGACCGAAGACGTTGAAATAGCGGACCGAGACCGTCTCCAACCCGTACAACTCGTGGAACAGCTTGAGATACCGTTCACTGGTCAGTTTCTGCAGCCCGTAGGGCGACAGCGGATCCGGCGGCATGTCTTCCCGCTTCGGCAGCGTGGCGGTATTGCCGTAGACCGCGGACGAACTCGCAAAGACGACCCGTTGCACGCTGCTGCGCTGCGCCGCGACCAGCAGGCTCAATGTTCCGGTGACGTTGGCGTGATTCGAGGCCAGGGGCTCGGCGATCGAGCGCGGCACCGACGGCATCGCGGCCAGATGCAATACGTAGTCGATACCCGCGACCGCCGCCGCGGCGGCCGCCGGATCCGCCACGTCCCCCACCATCAGGTCGACGCCGTCGAGATCGGCCAGATTCTCGCGGCGCCCCGTCGTCAGGTTGTCGAGCACCCGTACGTGCTGGCCGCGAGACACGAGCTCCTCGACGATGTGCGAGCCGATGAACCCGGCGCCGCCGGTAACCAGATAGCTGGCCATGCCGTCCGTGTCAGTTCGCCGGAAACCCGCTGGACGGAATGCCCGGGACTATGCGCAACGCGTTCTCGTAGTAGACCATGCGAAGGATGTCGTCCGACAACCCCAGCCCATACAGCTTCCAGAAGGCGTGATACCGGCGATAGTAGTCGAAATATTCGTCCTCGGTCTCGAAGGTACGCCAGTAGTAGGGAAACTCGTCCGGGGCGTACGAGTCCTTGCCGAACAACACGCGGTCGGGGTACGCCTCGAAAAACGCCTTGGCGGCGCGCGGTTGCCGGCCCAACTCGTAGAGCACCGCGCCGGTCTCGACGACGACGTTGGGCATGCGGTCGAGCATGGCGCCGAGCCGTCCGAGATCATTCGCGTGCCATCCCATGTGGGCGGCGATGAAACGGGTGTTCGGATGACCGGAGAACAACCGATCGCGCTCGGCCATCATCGCGTCGAAGGTGGGATACCGATCGGCCGGCAGCCGGCGCCCCGGCCGCAACACCAACTCGAGCCAGCGCTCGTTGTACCGATCGACCGGCTGATAGAACTCGCTGGGCTCTCCGGTGTGAATCAGCACAGGAATGTCGAGGCGGGCGCACATCTCCCACACCGCATCGAGTTCGGGATCGTCGACCGCGACCCGCCGCCCCTGACCATCGCGAACGGTGAGGCCGAAGTTCTTGAACAGCTTCAGACCGACGGCCCCTGCGGCCACGTCCCGTTCGAGCTGGCCGGCGGCCCGCGCGCCGAACCCCGCAGTGACGCCGTTGCCGAAATCGAGATTGGCGAAAAACACCATCCGATCGGGATGGGCGCTGCCCTGGATGGCGCGCACACCGCTCGCCAGCGTGGAACCCGACCCGCCGCTGAGATTCACAAGCACCTGAAGATTGAGCTGGTCCATCTCGCTGACGATGGTCTCCCAGCGCGTACCCGACAATCCCGGCCGCTGGTGGCTGTGAACATCGATGACCGGGAATCTGGCCCGCGGCACCGGGTGTTCCGGCACCACCAGCGTCGACCGCGGCGTGTAGTCCTCTACGGTGAGCGATTCGTTCGCCGCGCCGCGGCGGCCCTGTGCCGACAGGGCCGCCGCGACCCCGACCAGCGCGAGTGCGCACGCTGCAATGCCTTTGTGACGCATCATCACCTCCTCGTGATCCCGGCTCTCCGACACCCGGCCGGCAGCGAGCCGCCTCGCGTTCGGTCAGCGAAAGGTCCGCCGCAGAGAGACGATAAGCCGAATTCTGTGCCCGGCGTCGCGCTCGCGGGCGTGAACACCGGGTGACGACCATTCATCTAGCCCCGCCATCTCTGGCAGGGTCCAGCAACCTACCCGGAGGCCTCGGACGGGCCGCCCTCTGGCGCCTCCCTATTTGGTCTTGCTCCGTGCGGGGTTTAGCCTGCCATCCACCTTGCAGTGAACGCGGTGCGCTCTTACCGCACCTTTTCACCCTTGCCTCCCCTTTGTCCGGCTGAACGCCGGACGCGCGAGAGGCGGTATCTTTTCTGTGCCACTTTCCTTCAGGTCGCCCTGACCGGGGATTACCCGGCGCACTGCCCTCTGGAGTTCGGACTTTCCTCCCCGCGCCGCGCCATGGCCCGGCGCGCGGCGGTCGTCTGTCTCTCTACGGCGGATTGTCAAAGAACGCGCATTCCTCGTGCCGACCGCAGGGCTGGCGGCGGCCCGGCTAGCCGTCAGCGTCCTGGCTGATCTGATATTGCTCGAGTTTCTTGTAAAGATTGCTGCGCGGCGTGTCGATGACTTCAGCGGTCTTCGAGATGTTCCAGGCATGCTCTCTCAGCCTGGTCACCAGAAATTCCCGCTCAGCCACTTCCTTGAACTCTCGTAGCGTCGCCGCCCGATGAGCGGCGGGCTCGGCCGCGCCGACCGGTGATTCGCTGCGCAGGACTCCCCGCACCTCTCCGGCATCGATGATCGTTCCGGGACTCATCACCATGAGACGCTCCACGGTGTTCCGCAGCTCCCGCACGTTGCCCCGCCACCGTTCACCGCTCATCAATTCGAGCGCTGCCGGTGTGAACCGTTTCGGCCGGAAGTTGTTCTCCCGGCAGAACAGCCGGGCGAAATGCTCGACGAGGCGGGGAATGTCCTCTCGGCGATCACGCAGCGGCGGTACCAGGATCGGGATCACGCTGAGGCGGAAGTACAGATCCTCGCGAAAGGTCTCCCCGTCAATCCCCTCTTCCAGATTGCGATTGGTCGCGGCAATCACCCGCGCGTCGACCTTGATCGTGCGCGCAGAACCGAGTCGCTCGACTTCGCCCTCCTGCAGCACCCGCAAGACCTTGGCCTGCGTGCGCAGGCTCATGTCCCCGACCTCATCGAGAAAGATCGTGCCCCGGTCGGCCTGCTCGAACTTGCCGATCTGCTTCTGCGTGGCGCCGGTGAACGCCCCCCGTTCATGTCCGAACAGTTCAGATTCGATCAACTCCTCGGGCAACGCGGCGCAGTTGACCTGCACGAACCGCTCGCGGCCCCGCCGGCTGTTGCGATGAATCGCCCGGGCCACCAGCTCCTTGCCCACCCCGCTCTCGCCCTGGATAAGGACGGTGCTGCTGGTCGGCGCCGCGAGGCTGATCGCCTCGGTCACGCCTCTGAGCGTCGGGCTGTCGCCAATCATCTCGTGCCGGATCTCAGCCTGCGCCCGATACCCTTTCACCTCCGTCTCGAGCCGGTGCTGCTCCAGTGCGTTCCTGATGTCCACCTTGAGAGAGTCGCCTTCGAATCCCTTTTCGAGGAAGGAAAAGGCGCCAAGGTGCTTCGTGGCCTCGACCGCCGTACTGATGGTGCCGTGACCGGAAATGACGATGACAGGGATCTTGTCGCCACGCTCGTTCATCCGGCGCAACACCTCGAGCCCGTCCATGCCTGGCATCTTGACGTCGAGCAGTACCAGATCCGGGCTCTCGAGCGCGATCAGATCGAGCCCTTCCTGGCCGCTCCGGCCGAACAGGCACTCGTAGCCCTCGTACTCGAGGGTCATCTTGAGCGCATCCCGCACACCTTCGTCGTCGTCGACGACAAGAATCCGTTCCTTCATCGTGTATCGGCCATTATAAGGTTTCGAAAGGCCTCTTCGTCGATCGTCTCCACACCGAGCGCGCGCGCCTTCTCGAACTTGGATCCCGGATCGGCGCCGGCCACGAGATAACTCGTCTTTGCGCTGACCGACCCGGCCACCTTGCCGCCCCGCGCCTCGATCGCCGCTTTCGCGGCGCCTCTCGACATCGAGGCGAGGGTACCGCTGATGACAAACGTCCTCCCGCTCAGTGTCTGGGCCTCCGGGGACGGCGCCGTCTCGTCGCTGTCCATCCGGACCCCCGCCTGCTGCAACCGCTCCAGCAGGCGCCGGTTTGAAGCCTGGTCGAGAAACGCCCGCACCGACTCGGCGACGATGGGGCCGACGCCTTCGATCGCCTCGATCGCCTCGAGTGACGCGTCGATCAAGCCTGAGAGACCGCCGAACCGCCGGGACAGCAAGGCCGCCGTCCCTTCGCCGACATGCCGCACGCCGAGCCCGAACAGCACGTGGGCGAAATCCCGGCGTTTGCTCTTCTCGATCTCCGCGGCCAGATTCGCGGCCGATTTCTGCTCCATCCGCTTGAGTCCGGCCAGCGCCTCGACGGTCAACTGATAGATATCGGCGGCGTCCCGTAGCAGTCCGACCTCGACCAGTTGGTCAACCAGCGCCTCGCCGAGCCCTTCGATATTCATCGCGCGGCGGCCCGCGAAATGCAGCAGCCCCCGGCGAATCTTGGCCGGACACTGGTTGTTGGGACAGCGCCAGACCACCTCGTGCTGGCCGCGATCCAGGGCCGTCTCGCAGACGGGGCAGGTCGTGGGCATGACGAACGGCGGCAGCGCCTCAGCGGCCGGGCGCCGGCTGAGTATCGGCTTCACCACCTTCGGGATGATGTCCCCGCCCTTCTCCACGAGCACGTAGTCTCCCGGCCGGACATCCTTGCGGGCGACGTCCTCGGCGTTGTGAAGGGTGGCCATGCGCACCGTCGTCCCCGCCAGACGGACCGGCTCGAGCACCGCGTAGGGCGTGACCGCGCCGGTTCTCCCCACGTTGACTTCGATACGCACCAGCCTGGTCGTCGCCTGTTCGGCCGGGAACTTGAATGCCATCGCCCAACGGGGAAACTTGGCGGTCTGCCCCAGCCGCACCCGATCCGACAACGTGTCGACCTTGACAACCACGCCGTCGGTATCAAATGGCAACTCCCTGCGCGTGTCGGCCCAGCGGCGGCAGTAGGCGACGACCTCGGCAATCCCCTCGCACCGCTGCCAGTGCCGCTCGACCGGCAGTCCCCAGCCGGCAAGCAGGTCCAGTGCCGCCGCATGTCCGAGCGGCGCCGCAAAGCCGACGCCCGCGTCGGTGCGCGGCTCGACCAGATGATACAGATAGGTCCCGAGCCCCCGCCGCGCGACCAGCCGGGCGTCCAGCGTCCGCATCGTTCCGGCCGCGGCGTTGCGAGGATTGGCGAACGGCGGTTCTTCGAGCTCGGCGCGCTCGGCATTCATCCGGTCGAACGACGCCCTGGGCAGAAAAATCTCGCCCCGCACCTCAACAGCGCCCGGAACGTGCGTCTTCAACCCCAGTGGAATGCCGCGAATGGCCCGGACATTGGAGGTCACGTCCTCGCCACGGACCCCGTCCCCGCGCGTCACACCGCGCTGCAGCAGACCGTCCCGATAGTGCAACGCGATGCTGAGTCCGTCGATCTTGAGTTCGGCGACATAGGTGACCGGCCGGTCCGCGTCCTGATCCAGCCCTTTCCGCACACGCTCGTCGAACGCGATGAGTTCAGCTTCCTCGTAGGCGTTGTCGAGACTCAGCATCGGCGTCGGGTGCTCGACGGTGTCGAACCGGTCGGCCGGCCGCCCTGCGACCCGCTGCGTCGGGGAATCCGGAGTGACCAGATCCGGATGCGCCGCTTCGAGCGCCGCAAGCTGTTGCAGGAGTCGATCGAACTCCGTGTCGGAGATCTCGGGGTCGTACAGTACGTAGTAGCGCTCTTCGTGCTGGCGAATCTCGGCCCGCAGTGTGTCGAGGGTCTGGATGAGCTGGTCGCTGGAAGGCACCGGGGATGGATCGAACGCCGCAGCCGCGGGGCTACCGGTCGCGAATCAGGACGTAGTCTGGCAGCGACATCAATGCATCGAGCTCGGGCGTCGGCGAAAAACCGCTCAATTGCCGCTTGGCCGCTTCGGCGAAACTGACCGCTCGCTCGTACGCCAGATCCAACACCCGATGCCTGGTCAACAGACCGCGGAGTTCCTGCCATGCCTCGGGTGTGAAGGCCCGATCGCTGACGATCGCCTCGAGCACCTCGCGCGCGCGCCCCTCATCCCGCTGCAGCAGGTAGATTGCCGGAAGCGTCATCTTGCCTTCGCGAACATCGCCGCCGACCGGCTTGCCCAGCACCGTCTCGTCAGCCGTGTAGTCGAGCAGATCGTCAACCAACTGAAACGCGATACCCAGATTGAACCCGTAGTCTCGCAGTGCGAACTGCTGGTCCTCGGAGAGGCCGCCCAGAATGCCACCGATGTGGGCGCAACCACCGAACAGGTGGGCGGTCTTGCGGCCAATGATCTCGAGATGCTCTTCTTCCGTGAGATCCACCACGCCGGTCTTCGTCAACTGATACAGCTCGCCTTCTATCATGCGGAGCGTCACGTCGCACAACAGGCGCACCAGGTCGAGCGAGTCGACGGTCAACGCCATGCCCATCGACTTGATATACAGATAGTCGCCAAGCAGCACGGTGATGTCGTTGCCCCATCGCGAGTGCACCGCCTCCCGCCCACGCCGCACGACCGAATCGTCGATCATGTCGTCGTGGACGAGCGTCGCAGTGTGAATGAACTCGACGACCGAGGCATACAGGGTCGCCTTGGCGCCCTGATACCCGCCCAGGCGGGCGCACATCAGCAGCAATGCCGGTCGAACCCGCTTGCCGCCGCTGTTCTGGATATAGCGGCCGATCTCAGGAATCAACTCGACCCGTGACTCGACATGGCGTGCAAACTGCCGCTCTACCGATTCCAGGTCCTGGCGAATGGGTTCGAATATCTGGGCGAGGTCGGGTGGCGAGGAGATTCTCGACAAGGTTGTTACTCGCGTTCAGGATCTGAGCACACTTGCGAGCCAAGTGTCAACGTTACAACCCTTTAGCCGGTACCGTCGGATGTAAACAGCGCCTCGAAGGCTGCCGTGGTCTGTACGCGCAACTCTTCGGGCGAAGCGCCGCGGACCTTGGCCAGCACATCGGCGACCCGGCCGATCCAGGCCGGCTCGTTCCGTTTTCCGCGATGCGGTACCGGAGCCAGATACGGTGCATCCGTTTCCGCCAGCAGACGGTCGTGCGGCACGCTCGCGACCGCCGCCCGCACGGAATCGGCCGCCTTGAAGGTCACGATGCCCGAAAACGACACATGAAATCCCAGATCGACCGCCCGCCGCGCCGTGGCTGCGGTCCCGGTGAAGCAATGAAAGACCCCCTTCACCGGCGCCCCGCCCTCGGTCAGCAGCGCGAACGTGTCGTCGTCCGCGTCGCGGGTGTGGATCACGATCGGCTGCCCGCACGCACGCGCCACCCGGATCTGCCGCCTGAACACCTCCCGCTGCACGTCACGCGGGGCATGATCATAATGGTAGTCCAGTCCGATCTCACCGATCGCGCAGACACCTGGACGCGCAGCAACGGCCGCCCGTACGAACGGCTCCACGTCATCGATCCGCCCGGCGAACTGCACCGCCTGATGCGGATGGATACCGACGGCGAAGCGCACCGCCGGCCATGCCGCCGCCACCCGTTGCGCGCGTATCGCCTCGGCGTCGCTGGTCGCGTCGAGAATGCACAACGCCGCGGCGACGCCCACTCGGCGGGCACGGTCGATCACGGCGTCGAGGTCCTGCTCGAACGCCTCGTCCGCCAGATGACAATGCGAGTCAATCACGGGTCGCACGTCCTCTCCACGCTGCGTCAGCGTACGCGTGATCCCGGCGGCGCCTGCCCGGGATCGTCCAGGGTCAACAGCACCGGCTCACCATCAGGATCAGTTGCCGCGAGCAGCATGCCATCCGATTCGACTCCCATCAGTGTGGCCTTCTCGAGATTCGCCACGATGACCACCGACCGTCCCACGAGTGCGTCCGGTCGATACGCCCGCGCAATGCCGGCAACCAGCGTCCGCTCTTCGGCGCCGAGACTGACGGTCACCTTCAACAGTTTCCTGGATTTCGGAATCGGCTCGGCGGCCACGACCCTGGCCACGCGTAATGTCACCTTCATGAAGTCGTCGAACGGTATGCGCGTCTCGATCGTTCCGGCCGGCGTCTGGTTTGCCGCCGGTGCCGGTGACGCCGTATCCGTCGGACCTGATGCCGACGTTGTCTCTGGCTCGCTCGTCATATCCTCACCTGTTCTCCTGACCGGCCACGGATGGCCCGCGGCGGCGACGGATGCGTCGATCCGTGGCCAGAGCGGCGCCCCCTTGATGATCTCGCGTTCCGCGGTCGACCAGCGGGCATCCCGCTCCAGCCGCCAGCCGGCCGCCGGCCCCTTGTGTCCCATCCGCCGCAGGATCTCCGCGCACGACGCCGGCATGACCGGCCAGAGCAGGAGTGCGGCGATCCGCACCGCCTCGACCATCTCGAACAGCGTCTGATCGAGTTCGGCCGCCCGCTCGGACCGTCTGGCCAGCACCCACGGCTCGGAACGCGTAATGAACTCGTTGGTCGCGTCGATCAACTCGAACGCCGCCGCCACGCCGGCGTGCAGCTTGTACTCGTCCATCGCCGTTCGATACCGCCGGACGATCAGCGCCGCCCGTTCCTCGAGCCGCGGCCGCGCACCCGGCGCCGGCGCCACGCGGCCCGCCCGATAGCGGTGCACCATGGCCGCCACCCGATTGACGAGGTTGCCGAGGTTGTTCGCCAGATCGACGTTGTAGTGCTCTTCGAAGCGTTCCCAGGTGAAATCCCCATCCTGGCCGTACGCGATCTCCTTGACCAGATACAGTCGCAGCGGATCGGGGCCGAGTCGATCAGCCGCCTCGAGCGGATCGACGCTCGTCCCGAGCGACTTGCTCATGCGCTGGCCCTGCCAGTTCACCCACCCATGCCCGAACACCCGCCGCGGCAGAGGAATGCCGGCGCTCATCAGCATTGCCGGCCAGACCACCGCGTGGAATCGCACGATGTCCTTGCCGACGACGTGCAGATCCGCCGGCCACCAGTCCGCAAAACGCGCCTCGTCCGTGCCGTATCCGACCGCCGCGATGTAGTTGATCAACGCGTCGAACCACACATAGACGACACTCGACGGATCGAACGGCAGCGGGATGCCCCAGCGTTGACCGGTGCGGCTGACCGAAATGTCGTCGAGTCCGCGCTCCAGCAAACGCAGCATCTCGTTCCGCCGCACCTCCGGCTGCAGGAACTCCGGATGGACCGCATAGTGATCGAGCAGTCGGTCGCGGTATCTCGACAGCCGGAAGAAATGGTTCTTTTCCTTGATCCACTCCGGTCTGGTCTGATGAATCGGACAGTCGCCGCCGACCAGGTCCTTGTCCTGTTTGAACGCCTCGCAGGAGACGCAGTACCAGCCTTCGTACTCTCCTTCGTACAGGTCACCCGCGTCGGCGATCCGCTGCACCAGGGTGGTCACCGCCAGACAGTGCCGGTCTTCGGTGGTCCGGATGAAATCGTCGAACGACACGTCGAGCTTCGCCCAGACCTCGCGGAACACCTGTTCCATCCGGTCACAGAACGCGAGCGGCTCGAGCCCCATGTCCCGGGCCCGCTGGTACACGTTGTGCGAGTGTTCGTCGGTCCCCATGACGAACTGTACCGACATGCCGCAGAGGCGCCGATAGCGGGCGATCACATCGGCGCTGACCTTCTCGTAGGCGGTCCCCAGATGGGGTCGGCTGTTCACGTAGTCGATCGCCGTCGTGAGATAGAAGCGCGACATCAGAACCCCTCGGCTGCAGTGCGGCACATACGTTCAGGACGCACTGCCTGTCACGGTCGATTCGCCGTCGGGTGGTTCGCTGGCGAGAGCCGGTACCCGCGCGAGGAGGCCGGCGTCCTGATAGGCCTTGACGGCGGCTGCCTGCACCTCTTTGACGGACACACCGTGCGTTGCCGACAGCCGCGCGCAATCGTCGAACTCCGGAGACACGTTGACGACCGCGGCCCCGTGCCAGGCCACCTTGCACCGCACCTCTCCGAACCGTGTGGAGACGGGCGCCAGTTCCCGGTACAGCGTCTCGCGCTGGCAGACGCGGTATCGCACGCCGAGGGTCGTCGATTCGCGGAACAACGTCGCGCTCAGCGTCTCGCGCTTCTCCGGCGGCGCCAGCACCGTGACATGGGTGGCAGGGCGGTTCTTTTTCATCTGGATGGGGGTGTAGAACACTTCGACCGCGCCGGCTGCATACAAGCGGTCCATGAGGGCGCCGAAGAGCTGCGGAATCATATCGTCGATCTCGCATTCCAGGACGGTGATGCGGTCTCCCGCGCCGATACCGTGCGCCTCGCCCAGCAGGGCGCGCAGCACGTTCGGGTGCCCCTGCGGGTCACGGGTGCCGGCGCCGTAGCCGATGTGCTCGATCCGCATCGGCGGCAGCGCGCCGTACGCCTCCGCGAACTCGGTCACGAGCAACGCCCCGGTGGGCGTCAGCAGTTCACCGGGCGGTCCCGCGGCGTAGACCGGCACGCCGGTCATCAGCGCGGCGGTGGCCGGCGCGGGCACCGGCAGGGTGCCGTGCTCGCAGGTCACGGTGCCGCTCCCCAGGTTGACCGGCGAGGCGACGATGCGGTCGGCGCCGAACCACTCGAGCGCGAACACGCCTCCGACGATATCGACGATGGAGTCCAGCGCACCGACTTCATGGAGGTGCACCCGCTCGACCGGCATCCGATGAATCGCAGCCTCCGTTTCCGCCAGCCGCGTGAACAACCGGTTGGCCCGCGCCTTGGATGGTTGCGACAACGCCGACCGCTCGACCAACCGCGTAATGCCTGGCAGATGCCGGTGGCGGTGCGTGCCAGCCGCGCCGCCGGTCTCGGCCACGACGAACTTCGTCGCCGCGATGCCCGACCGACTCACCTGTTCGACCGACACGGAGCATTCATCGTCGAGGGCCAGACTGCCGAGCGCCTCCCGCAAGCGATCGAACGGCAGACCGGCATCGAGCAAGGCCCCGATCAGCATGTCTCCGGAAGCGCCGGAAAAGCAGTCAAGATACAGAACACGAGGCATGAGGTGCAGGTGCCGGCGCGCCCTTCGCGGGCCGTCAGATTCTTCCCATCTCCCTGAAACTACAGTACTTCGCGTCGGCCAGCACCAGATGATCGACGACCTCGATGCCCATGAGCCGACCCGCCTCGACCAACCGCGCCGTCAGCGCCGCATCCTCGCCGCTCGGCGTCGGATCACCCGACGGGTGGTTGTGAAACAGCACAATCGCCGCCGCCCCTCCGCCGGCCGCCTCACGAAACACTTCGCGCGGGTGCACCAGACTAGCGTCCAGCGTCCCAACCGACAGCACCGCCGTCTTCAGTACGCGATGCTTGGTATCCAGAAGCACGATGCCGAACTGTTCGACCGCCCGCGCACCGTAGCCCGGCAGCAGATACGACGCCACGTCACGCGGTGACCCGAACTGGACCCGGTCGGCCGGCACCCGCACCAGCGTCCGGCGGCCCAACTCCACTGCCGCGAGAATCTGCGACGCCTTCGCCGCACCGATACCCTTGAGACGGCACAGATCACCCCGGGACTGACGGGTCAAACCGTGCACGCCCCGGACATGTTCGAGCACCTCGTTCGCAACATCGATGGCGCTCATCGCCTGGAAGCCGTGACCGAGAATGATGGCCAGCAACTCGTTGTCGCCCAGACCTGACGGCCCGAGACGTTCAAGCTTTTCGCGGGGTCGGTCGTGAGGAGCGAGCAACTTCATCGTACCACAATGGTCCCGGTGCGGCGGCGCGGCGCCGCCGTCAACAGCCATCCCTTATCTGCGTGGCATGCAAGAAACGCACGCATCCGGCAACCACCCGTGTCCGGGCCAGATACCGTACGAGTACGAGATTCCTGCGCGTCCCGCTGGGCGGAGGGACCGAAACCCCTGCACTGTCGCAGACCGCCGCAGTACGCCGGGTCCCACCCAGACCGGCGATGCGCCCGATGCGATGCGGGACAGCCGCCATGGGCGGCGAGGCGATGTACCGAGGACACGGTGTTCGTTCACCTGAGCCAACGACCGGCCAGCACCACTTCAGCCCAACCGGTCAAGCGAATGCCGTCATCGGTCCAGACCACATGCTGCGTGCCTCCGGGAGACACGACGTCGACCTGACGGGAGGCACCGCCATGGAGCGCCGCCGCCACCGCGCTGGCACACGCGCCGGTGCCGGACGCCGCCGTCGGCCCGACCCCGCGCTCCCAGATGAGGATGCGGATCCGCGTGGGAGACTCCACGTCGACCAGTTCGACGTTCGAACCGGCGGGAAACGCGGGGTGCGTGGCGAGCGCCCGCCCGACGCGCTCCAACTGCGCCTCGTTGACCGGCCGCCCCAACACGACGCACTGGGGATTGCCCACGGACAGATCGACTACGTCGATCTCCTCGTCGGCGACGTCCAGCGTCCGCCGCCGGATCCCCGTCGGCCGCCCCATCAGCGCCTCGAACGTCAACCGCTTCCCGTCCGACTCGACCAACGTCAAGGGCACCGCGCCCGCATCAGTGTCGATCACCACCTCGCGCGTGCCGGGCCGGTCCCTCGCAACGATGGCCGCCAGACACCTCACCGCGTTGCCGGACACCTCGGCCACCCCGCCGTCGGCGTTGTACAACGTCATCACGGCGCCCGCCTCGGTCGGCGCGTGCAGCACGAGACCATCGGCGCCGACACCCGTGTGCCGGTCGCATATGCGCCGCGCCAGCGCCGGCCTGTCTGTCGCCGGAATCTGGCCAAGCGGCGCGAACAGGAAGTCGTTTCCGTAGGCGTGCGCCTTGATGAGATCGAGTGACATCCAACCGCCTGTGATTCGGTGGTATTCGCCTCGGGGCATTTGCCCGGCGCTGCATTTCGGCGGGACCACGTCGTGCGTCGGTCGCCTGCCGCCGATACGCCCCCTCGTCACGCCGGACCGGGCGAGCGCAGCGCCGGTCCCGGAGTGCCGCGGAACCATCGCCGCGGCCCGTTATGGGTGCAAGGGGCTGGTGAACACCCAGGTCAGTCCGCCGGTAAGCCCCGCGGCCGGGCCTCTCGACGACGTTCCGGTGAAGAACCCGCCATCGATCCGCACCGGGCCGCGTGTGAAACGCACCCCGAAGGTCATGCGCCCGTGACTCTCGGTCCCTGGCGGCGGCACACCGGTGCGGGTGCTCACCAGACCCTGCATCTCGCCGACGATTTCGGCCCCGGGCGCGAACGCCTTGGCGAGCGAGATGCTGTAGGTCAGCACGTCGTTCTGCCTGTCGCCCCGCGTGGGGTCGGACAGGATTCCGAGTCCGATGTTACCGACCACCCGGACCGATTGCATCGTCTTGGCGATGAGCAGCGACTGAAAGAAATCGATGGTATCGGGGCCGAGACCCGCCTCGTTGCTCGCGTTCGGCAGCCGCGTTGCGAATCTCAGCGCGAAGGACGGGAGCAGAGTGCGCTCGCTGACGATCTTCACCTTCGTCCCGACCACGAGGTCATCCCAACTACGCGTGGTGTCACCGGGAACGTCCAGCATGTGTGCCAGGGGCGCATCGGCGTCGCGGCTGGAGATCAGCAGCCGGCTGCTCGCGAGGCCGTCGATCTGCACTTCGGCGAACGACCCCAGACCGACGCTGATACCGAGCACGGGGCCGCGCAGCAGATCGCCCGTCAGCCCGGACACGGGAAACGTCTGGTCCCACGCATGGTCGAATCCCGCCTCGAGCAGCACCAGTCCGTCTCCGACCGGTTCTGGATCCTCGGTCAGCAGTGGTCGCTGTTGCGCAGTTGCCGGCGCCGTCATCAGACCCAACGCCAACATCCACGGCCCCGCACCCGCCACAATTCGTCGCATCGTCTCCATCCCGGTTGACCTGCTCACGCTGCGCTCCCGCGGTCGACCACCGTGTCCCGCCGAATGTACATGATCGCGGCCGCGTCGTAGGCGGCGTGAGCCACCATCGACGCCATCAACCCACCGGTCAATAATACGAGCGCGCCGAGCCCGAACCCCATCACCGCGACCCATACCCCGAAGATCATCGAACTCCGTCCGCCGACGTGGGCCAGACCGAAGAGCACGCTGGCGGCGACCAGACCGAACTCGACCTGCACGGCGCCACGGAACAACAGCTCTTCGCCCACTCCCGCCGCCATGCTGACGACGGCCGCCTCGAGCGGCGTGACGTCCGCGAACAGCGGCCGCAGCGTCTCTCGATAGAGGCGCCGAATCTCCCGCACCGGGCCAAGCGGGGGGGCAATCCGCAAGACGCCATAGTTCACGACGGCCAGCAGGCCGGCGGCGCCCAGCCCCGCGGCGAGTCCGGTGGCCGGATCGCCGACCGCGACGGGTAGAGCTCTCAGACCGATCCAGATGATCGCCACGCCCGCCAGCAGCGCTTCGCCGGCAACCGCCGCCGCCATGATCCGGCTGGCGGCCACGGTCAGAACCTCTTGCGGCTGTCCAGCAGCATCGTCACCGGGCCGTCGTTCGTCGATTCGACCGTCATGTGCGCCTGAAACTCCCCCATCTCGACCGGCACACCGCAATCCCGCAATGCCCCAGCCAGTTCCTGGTAGGCCGCCCGCGCGGTCTCGGGCGCCGCGGCGTCGTCGAACGACGGCCGGCGCCCGCGCCGGCAATCGCCACAAAGCGTGAACTGCGAGACGAGCAGCACCGCGCCCTGTTCCTGCTGTACCGAGCGGTCGAACCGCCCGCCGGTATCGGCAAAAACACGCAGACCGGCGATCTTGTTCGCGAGATACGTCGTATCTCCCGTGGCATCGTCACGCGCGATACCGACATAGACGAGCAACCCGCGCTCGATGGCCGCCACGAGGCGGCCGGCGACCGACACCCGCGCCGAGGTCACCCGTTGCACGACAGCTCTCATTTCCAGACAAAACGATCAGGACGGCACGGAGGGGGGCTGGACCGCTGACGCGGCGTCCCCTAGCAGCCCGTGGCAAAAGCCCCGCTGCATTCGATCCCCGCTGAATTCTGCGCTTCCCCGCGGAATTCTGCTGTTTCACGCTGCATCCCGCTGCGCATCGTTGTTCATCGGTCAAATACTGCCGGTATTTTCCCTCTTCTCGCCTTGCTCAGCGGGCGCATCGCCGATCTCGGTGCAAGGCGGGGTTTCACCACGGACTGCTAGACGATGCGCTGCGTCAGCGCGCAGTTCAGCCACCGGATTCAACCGCCGGTCGAGCAGGTGCCGGCCGGCCACGTTGCCAAGGGCCTTGAGCATCGACTGCTTGACACCGGGGTGTTCGCGCTCGAGGTTGACCAGCATGCGTTTCAGGCGCTGCCGCTGCAAACTCAGGTCTCCGCACACCGGACAACAGCAGCCGATCACCGGGAGACCGGCCTCGTTGGTATAGGCGCGCGCTTCTTCCTCGCTGACGTATACCAGCGGTCGAATGACGACATGCCGCCGATCATCCGAGACCAACCGGGCCGGCATCGCCTTCAACGCACCGGCGAAGAACAGATTGAGGAGCAGCGTTTCGATGAAGTCGTCCGCATGATGTCCGAGCGCGATCTTCGTCGCGCCGATCTCGCTGGCAATCCGATACAACACGCCACGTCTGAGCCGGGCGCACAGCGAACAGGGCGTCGCCCGTTCGTCGAGCTTGTCGTCGATGATCTGCCCGACCGTGGTGTGTTCGATGCGGTAGTCCCACCCTCGCGCGTCGCACGTGCTGGCGATGGTGTCGTACTTGTAGCCGCGATAGCCCGAATCGACGTTGACCGCGATCAGACTGAAGGCGACCGGAGAACGGCGCTGCAGCGCGTCCAGCAACTGCATCAGCGCCCAACTGTCCTTGCCACCCGACAACCCGACCATGATGCGGTCGCCCTCTTCGATGAGATCGAAGTCGACAATCGCCCGCGTCGTCTTCCGGGCAAGTCGCTTTTCGAGTGCGCTGGCGTATGCCATCTGTCCGCTCCAGCCCTCTCGCCGGACCTCTGATGCCGCGCTCGCCTCACACGGTCAGCCGGGCGCCGCAGCGCTGCCCGGTGTCACGCCGCACACGTCGCCAGCCCGCCGCCTTTGGAACGAGCAACGGCATGGCGCCGGCGGGCCGCACCACGAAACAGGATTCCTGGCGAAGACGTACCGCTCCGGTCGTCGCGCTCTTGCAGGTGGCTGCCCCGATGGAGGTCACGGAGAGGACGGCCGGTATTCTAGCACGCGGGTTGGCACCCGACCGCCTCTTCGCACGCCGGCGCACCGTCGCAACAGCCCTTCTTGGTGGTATTCTGTCGAACAGATCGCGAACGCACCTGATCGCGCGCACCGTGTCATCTGTCTTTGCCGCTCTGCTCGGGTGTCGAGGAAGGAGGCGTGCCATGAAGATGCTCTGGGCTCTGGGCGTTGGGCTCTCGGTCGTGACGCAACCGGTAACCTTAGATTCTGCTTCGGCGTACGCGAAATCGCGGGTGGCGCAACCGGCATCCCTCGATTTCGCTTACACCCACGCGAAATCGGTGGCGGCGCAACCGGCGACCCTCGATTTCGCTTACTACCAGGAAAACGTCGAGCCGATCTTCCTGGAGAGGAAGGCCGGCTTCACCCGTTGCGTGGTCTGCCACTCCGAAGGCGGGAGGGTCGGATTCCTCGAAGAACTGTCGCCGGGCTCGGACACGTGGACCGACGAACAGTCGCGCCGCAACTTCGAGGCGGTGTCGAGACTGGTTACGCCGGGCGATCCGCTGGCCAGCCGTTTGCTCATGCACCCGCTCGAACCGGAAGCCGGCGGCGACGAGTTCCACAACGGCGGAAGACAGTTCGCGTCGCAGGATGACCCATGGTTCAAGACGCTTGAATCCTGGGTTCTCGGAGACACGGGCCGGTAAGGCACGTTCATCAAGACAGGAGTTTCAACCGATGGCCAGGACACACAGACTTGCATGGATCCTGTCGGCGTTGGCAATCTCCCTGCTGCCGTTGACGGCCGCCGCCCAGGGCGTCGTCCGGATCGTGCAAACGAACAGCGCCGGCGACAACGTCCACATCATCGATCCGGTGACCAACACGGTGATCGGTGAAATCACCGGCATCGAGCGGGCGCACGGCGCCGCACCCTCCCCCGACGGCAAATGGCTCTACGTCGCCAACGAGTCCGACAACACGGTCGATGTGGTCGACGTGGGTATGCTGAAGGTCATCAAGCAGATTCCGCTCAGCGGACGTCCCAACAACATCGACATCACTCCGGACGGCCGCAAGGTCTACGTGGCGATCGCGCAGTCGCCCGGCGCGCTGCAGGTGATCGACACACGCTCGCAGGAGATCTCGGCAACGATCTCGGTGCACGGCGGCGTTCACAACACGTACGTCACGCCGGATGGCAAGTACGCCGTTGCCGGCATGATCGGTGCCCGCAACATCACGGTGGTCGATACGGCGACCGACATGCCGGTCTGGACCACCTACTTCGATCTCGGAATCCGACCGATGACGTTCGACACCAACGCGGACGGGTCGACGCGGCACATCTACGCGCAGCTCTCGAACTACAACGGTTTCGGCGTCGTGGACTTCGAGACGCGCAAGGAGATTCGACGCATCGAGTATCCGTCCGTTCGCGCGGACCAGCAGACGCCCGGCCACGGGGGCAACACCGCCCACGGCATCGGTGTCACCCCGGACAACCAGTATCTGGTCGCCAACAGCAGCCTGAACAGCAGCGTGTATGTCTATTCGCTGCCTGAACTCGAGCTGGTCGGCGGCGTGCGGGTCGGCCACTCGCCGAACTGGGTCACCATCACTCCTGACAGCCGCTACGCGTACATCTCGGTCTCGGGCAACAACAGCGTCGCCGTGCTCGACATCGAGAACGTGAAGATCGTGACCGAGATCAAGACCGGCGGGCAGGTACCGAAACGCAACGCGACACTAGTCACCGGACAATAGAGGTCCGCCGCCGTCTCGCACGTCGACATGCGTATCATCTCCGCCGCCGCGATGCTGCTGGGCGGCACCGCGGCCGTGATCGTGGCGTCACAACCGTCGAGATTGCCCACCGGCAGCTACACGGCCGCGCAAGCGGAACAGGGCGAGGCACTGTATGACGACCAGTGTCTTTCCTGCCATGGAGCCATCACCGCGTTCGTCCCCGAAGTGGCCGCGCTGCTCGGCGATCACACGTTCCGGAACCGCTGGACGGGGCGGTCGGTGGGAGAACTCTTCGAACTGATCCAGGTCGAGATGCCCCAGGATTCGCCCGGCTCACTCTCGCCGGAGGAAACCGCCCACCTCGTCGCCTACATTCTGAGCGGACACCGGATTCCAGCCGGCGATACGCCGTTGCCGCACGACCCCGCACAACTTACCCGGAAGCTGTTCGAGCCCTAGCAGCCCGTGGTAAAAGCCCCGCTGCATTCGATTGACGAAAAGGCGTGGTGAAAGCCATGAGTGAGAGCGGATTTGCAGCCGTAATCTTTCTGCGGCGCAGGCTCCTGGCACGCTGCGGCGGCGCCGGCCGCGGCCGCCATGTGAAGGGCACCGCACCCGTCGCCGAGGCCTGGTGGGAAGAGCTGTCGACACCATGAGAAATCTCCCGGCACACGGTTTCTGGTTCGTCGCCCTGCTGTGTATCGGATGCGGTGGACCCTCCGTTGACGAGATCATTCCCCCTTTTCGGGCCGAACTGCGGCAGCTCTCGGACGACGCGGACCAGGAGGCCCGAATTGGAGTCGCCGGCGTGGATGGCTGGGTATTCTTCGGCCCGGAACTGCGGCACTTGAGCGCAGGCCCGTTCCGGGAGGCCGATGCCTCACCGGTACCCGGGGCCGCGCGGGGGGACGGTGCGAACCCGCGCGCCGCCATCCTCGACTTCGAACGGCAGCTCGATACGCTCGGGGTCGAACTGCTGCTGGTGCCCGTGCCGCCCAAGGCGGCCATCTTCCCTGAGAAGGTCTCCGCTGCCGTCAGCATCCCGATCCCGGTACCGCGCCTCGACCCCGACCACCAGGCCTTCTACGATCAGCTGAGGTCGGACGGGGTCGAGGTGCTGGACCTGACCGATCTGTTCATCCGTGAGCGTTTTCATCCGGAGGGCCCGCTGTACTGCCGCACCGACACGCACTGGTCCGGGACCGGCTGCATCATCGCCGCCGCGGCCATCGCGAACGACGTCCGGAACCGCCCCTGGTTCCAGGACCTCGACACACGGCGTTTCGGCGCCGCCTGGTACAGCACGGCGATCACCGGTGACCTGACCGGAACAGGCGGTGTTCCTGCCGGGCGCGAAGAGGTCCGGCTCCGTGGGGTCATCAGCGGGTCGCGCCGCCAGCGCAGTCAGGTCGATCCCGACCCGCACAGCCCCGTCGTGCTGCTGGGGGACAGCCACATCCAGGTGTTCCATGCCGGCGACGGGTTGCACGCCGCCGGAGCGGGACTTCCCGACCAACTGGCCTTCGAGTTGGGCCTCGCCCTGGACGTCGTCGCGGCCAGCGGCTCAGGCGCCGCTCAGGCGCGTATGGATCTGCACCTGCGCGCCAGGGCGGACCCTGATTACTGGAACCGGAAGCGACTCGTGATCTGGTGTTTCGCCGCGCGCGAGCTGACCGAGGACGACGATTGGCCGGTGATGTCCGTCATGCCGTGACCGGCGCACGCACTGACCACCCGCCCCGCCGTGCGGTCCTGGAGACCGCCCGGCCTAGAACTCCATCCGCCGACGCAGCCAGCGCGGCAGGCAACCTACCGCCAGCATGATGTATCGCCAGACGGACGGCACATACGCAACCGGTCGGCCGCGGTCGAGCGCCGCGAGCGCGGCGGCGGCGGCTGTCTCGGGGCCGCAGGCGAATGGCGGCTCATCGAGTCCTGCGGTCATTTCGGTGCGCACGAAACCGGGCTTGACGAGCACGGTGCGCAACCCGGCGGACCGGTATTTCACGTCCAGTCCGTCAAGATAGTGGGACAGGCCCGCCTTCGCGGCACCATACAGGATTACCGGTTTTCGAGCACGATCCCCTGCCACCGAGCTGAACACGCACAGCACCCCGCCGCCCCCCTCGAGCAGGCGGGTGCGCGCCTGCTCGCAGAAGTCGATGGTGTTGGTGAAATCGACCGTCAGCAGCCGTCTCCGCAGATCGGCATCCTCCTCCAACTCTGCCTGCGTGCCGAACACGCCCGCCGTGACGACCACCGCGTCGAACCGGCCCAGACCGGCCGCCGCGGCGTCGAGCGCGGCCGGAAAACCAGCGGGCGCCTCGAGATCGCAGTGTGCCGCCTCAACCGTTCCGGCGGCCCCGCACACCCGCAGATCGACAGCCTGACCCCGCAGCGCCTCCAGGTCGCGTCCCAGCAGGAACAGCTCGTCGCCCCGCTCCGCCAGCCGCCGGGCCAGCGCGCGGCCCATCCCCTTCGTCGCCCCCAGGAACACGACCTTCATGCGGAGGGATCTCCAAACAGCCTGACGGCCTGGGCGCTGGACAGCAGCCCCCGGGGGTCCCACGCGCGCCGTACGCGCAGCCAGTCGTCGAGTCGCGGATCCATCGCCCGATAGTGCTCCGGTCGAGTCAACGCATCCTTCGTCAGATAAATGCGTCCCCCTTCGGCCGCGATGAGGTCGTTCAAGGCATCGACGACCGCCTGTGTCCCCGTCTCGACCGGCATGTCCACGGCGATCGACAGCCCCTTCGCGGGAAAGGAGAGCTGCCCTTTCCCCTCAGCGCGAAAGTCCTTCAGCACGCACAGGAACGGCGCGGCCTGCATGCGCTCCATGATGTCGAATACGCGGTGGCAGGTCGAGCGGTCAGTCCGCAGCGGCAGGAGTCCCTGGTACTGGATGAAACCGCGCCGACCGTAGGCGCGGTGCCAGTGCCGCAGCGCGTCCAGCGGATAGAAAAACGATTCGGGATGCACGATGCCGCGGCGCACCCGTGGACGGGCGCGATACCACGCCCGGTTCACAGGGCGCATCACCGTCTTCGACAACACCCAGTCCGGGAGCAGGAACGGCAGGGAGATCTCGCGCTGGGGCCGGGGCGGCGACGCCGGCGCCTCGGACGGGTCGGCGTGACGGCCTCGTTCCAGGATGCCCCGTCGGGCGCGACCGCCGCTCAGGGCGTCGACCCAGGCCACGGTGTACGGCCACTGCCGGCTGGCGTTCTGCAGCGCATCGATGAGGGCATCGAGATCCTCGTAGCGTTCGGACTCCGCGAAGATCCACGGTGACGAGGCGGGGCGCATCTGGAATTCGACCTCGAGTATGTGCCCGGTCAGTCCCATGCCTCCCAGTGTCGCGCGGAACAGCTCCGGCTCGGCGGTGTCGGACACCTCCAGAATGCGGCCATCGGCAACACGCATTTTGAGGCTGACGACGTGTTCACCGAAGCACCCTTCACTGTGATGGCTCTTTCCGTGCACATCGGACGCCACCATCCCGCCCAAGGTCACCGACTGGGTCCCCGGCGACGATGGCGGACACCAGCCCCGTAACCAGAACAGTCGATTGAGCCGCCGCAGCGACACCCCGGCCTGGACACGCACCACTCCCGTCACGGAATCGAACGCCAGAATCCGGTCGGCGCGGGTGGTGACGGCCACCACGTGATCACCCGGCGGCGGCAACGACGCGTCGCCGTACGACCGGCCCAGCCCCCGGGACAGCACGGCGCCCCGCGTCGCACGTTCGAGATCCTCGGACCACCGCTGCCGTCCAGTGACGACGGGATACCGGCCCCAGCCTGACAGTTGGCCGAGTGTCACGTCGGACATGAGTGTGCGTCTGCCCCGCGCAACGGTGCGATGCTCGTCGAGTTCAATGGGATGAAACAGTCGCCCACCAGTTGGCACCGGTGCTGACTGACTGCGACCTCGGGGTCGGACGTCTCTCCCCGTGTCGCTGCGGACGGGGCGCCGGGAGGGAGGGTTGAGCCGGTCACGGAGGCGAGCCGGCAGTATACCATGTACGTGATATCCTCTTTTTTCGCATCGAGTTGTGGCCGCGGTGCGGCGCCACCATGGCACGCGGGCCCCACAGCCGGGCCGCTGGACAGCGCAGGGAATGAGTACGGCCGACGTACACGTACGGGACGATGGCACGGAGCGGTCAGTTCGTCGAAGCGGATCTCGCGGAGCGTCGCGCATGATTCCGATGGTGGACCTGCGGGCGCAGTACGCCTCCATCAAGGATGAAATCGACGAGGCGGTGCTGGGCGTACTGGCCGGCGGTCGGTTCGCGCTCGGACCGCAGGTCGCCGCCTTCGAACAGGAGTTCGCCACATTCTGCGGCGCCAGGTTCGCCGTCGCCGTCAACTCGGGAACCAGCGCGCTGCACCTCGCCTTGCTGGCCGCCGGTGTCGGGCCGGGCGACGAGGTGATCACCGTGCCCTTCACCTTCGTGGCCACCGTGGCCACCGTGCGTTACACCGGCGCTACACCGGTGTTCGTCGATATCGAGCCGCACGCCTGCACCATGGACATGCGTCAGGTCCGGAACGCCATTACCAAGCGGACCCGGGCGATCGTCCCGGTGCACCTTTATGGACAACCAGCCGACCTCGATCCACTGCTGGCCATCGCCCGCGAGTACCGCATCCCCGTCATCGAGGACGCGGCACAGGCACACGGCGCCGAGTACCGCGGCCGGCGGGTGGGCGCCCTTGGCGAGCTGGGCTGTTTCAGCTTTTACCCGGTGAAGAACCTCGGCGCCTGCGGCGAGGGCGGCATCGTCGTGACCAATGACGAAAGGCACGCCTCCACGATCCGGTCGCTCCGGAACTGGGGCGAAGACCGCCGGTATCATCACGCGCGACCTGGGTTCAACTACCGGATGGACGGCATTCAAGGCGCAATCCTGAGAGTCAAGCTCAGACACCTGCCCGCCTGGACCGACGCGCGCCGGCGCCTTGCGGCCGCGTATGACCGGGAACTGGCCAGCGTCGGGTTCACGCCGCCCGCGGTGATGCCCTACGCCCGGCACGTCTATCATTTGTACGCGGTCCGGACGCCGCACCGGGACCGGTTGCATCGCGCCCTCGGCGACATGGGTATCGAAACCGGCCTGCACTATCCGCTGCCGCTGCACCTGCAGGCGGCGCACGCGGACCTTGGCGGACGCATCGGCGACTACCCCCAAGCCGAGACGGCGGCGGCGAGCACGCTGACGCTGCCGATCTATCCGGAAATGCCCGCGACTGCCCCGGCGCAGGTGGCCGCGGCCCTGCGCGACGCCCTGTCCCCGGGATAGGCGGCCCCTTGCCGGACCCGGACGATTCACAGTCTGCGGGCGCCGACCCGCGGTCACACAGTGGCGCCGCCGCGATCGCCGGTGTCGCCCGACCTCGGCTCGTAATACCGCCGATAGTCCTGCACCAGCCCCCGCCGGAACAGCCAGCCGCCCAGCGGACCGAGCCATCGCAATACGTAGTGCATGTAGCGCAAGTCGGTCAGCTCGATGAGATTGCCGTCCAGGTCCTTCACGAAAAACAGCGTATGACCGTGGGGCGATCGCTCGACCGGACTGACGATCTCGATCCCCTTGTCCCGCAGGTAGTCGTACCACTTCCGCGTGTTCCGCACGTCGAAACAGATGTGCGTCAACCCGGCGCGGTTCCAGGGCGTGTCCACCGGCGGTTGGTCGGGCCGGAACTCGAAGATCTCGATGACGGCGCCGCCCGGCACGCGAATCCAGCCAAGCCGGCATCTGGGCTGCTCGGCGTCGACGCCGAAGAAGGTCCGTACGCGCTCCGCCGGGGCGTCGGAGACGCCGACGAGCGGACACCCGAAGACGTCCCAGTAGAAGCGCACGGCCTCATTGAAATCCGACACGGTGATGCCGGTGTGATTGAAAGATCGCACTCGCACGTGGGTCTCCTTGCTCTCCTGACGTGCCCGCCGCCACGCCGCGGCGCCGGGCACGTCAGGCGCTCAGGGACGCCGCCGCGCCAGCGTCCTCCGGGCGTTCGCGAAACTCCGTATGTCTGATGTGATCGGCGACACGCAACGCCTGGGCGGCGATCGTCAAGCCCGGGTTGACGGCGGCCGACGACGGAAAGAACGAGGCATCGACGACGAAGAGATTCTCGACGTCGTGGGCCCGGCAGTACGGATCGAGCACCGAGTCGGCCGGGTCGGTCCCGAAACCCACGGTCCCGCACTGGTGCGTCGTGTTTCCCGCGTGGTGCGAGTGGACGTACTGAATTCGGAGCCCGAGCCCGCGCAACATTTTCCTGACCTCGCGCACGAGCCGCTCGTGCGCAATCAGGTTCGTCGGTCGATAATGCACGTGAATACGGCCAGCCGCGTCGACACGCATCCGATTGTCCAGTCGCGGCAGGTCCTCGGTCATCGCCAGCCAGTCGAGCCCGCGCGCCACCCAGTAGTTGTAGAACCACAGCGGCACCCAGGGCGCGACCGTCTGGGCCATCACTCCGTGCGTGCGGCCCTGTGACTGGATCTGACCCAGCGGATACTTGACATCCGGTCCGCGCAGATAGAAGTCGTTGATGGCCACGGTCTTCTGGAACACCGTGGGATTGCGCCGAAACGGATGGAACCCGGCCATCATCGTGGACAGATGCGCCATGTACCGTCTGCCCACGAGCCCCGACGAGTTCGCCAGACCGGCGGGATGCCGGTCCGAGGCGGAGCGCAGGAGCAACGCCGCCGAGTTGACCGCACCGCAGGACACCACCACCAGCGACGCCTCGACGCGCTGCATCTCACCATCGTGTTCGACTTCGACTCCCTCCACGCGCCTGCCGCAAGGGGACGTCAGCAGCCGTTGCGCGCGGGCGGCGGTCCACAGCGTGACGTTGGGATGATCCTGCACCGGACGGACACAGCACACGTCGGCGTCGCTCTTCGCGTTCCGATGACAGGGAAACGAGTTACAGGTATCGCACAGTACGCACCCCTCCGGCTGGCCGACGCTCCGCAGTCCGAGGGGCAGCGGCGAGGGGTGCAACCCCTGCGAACGAATCCGATCGACGTACTCGGCGACGGCATCCGCGTGCGGCACCGGCGCATGCGGAAACGGCCCCCGCGGCGGTTCGGTGGGGTCGTCTCCAGAGTCACCATGCACCTCGTAGAGCCGCTCCGCCCGTTCGTAGTACGGCGTCAGGGCGTCGTAGTCAATCGGCCAGGCGGGCGACACTCCGTCCACATGCTGGATCTCACCGAAGTCCTCGCGCCGCAGCCGGTAGAGCACGCTGCCCCAGAACCTGGTGTTGCCACCCACGCAATAGTGCGTATACGGACGGAACGGGTTCCCGGCGCCATCGAACCAGGTGTCCTCGGCGCGATACCGCTGGTGCTTCCAGACAGACGTCGGATCGCGGTTCTCAGGCTCCAGCGGCACGAAACGGCCGCGCTCGATCAGCAGGATTTCGGCAGAGGTGCCGGCCAGCGCGTAGGCCAGCGTACCGCCCCCGGCGCCGCTTCCGATGATGACGACGTCGTAGCGTTCCTTCGGCATCTGGAGCAATGATGATGCAGCGCCCGGCAGCCCGGCCCGCGTGGTCCAGCGACGAACGGCGTCAAGCGTAGATGCGATCCATGAGCCGTTGATCCGCCAAGGCGGTCTCGAGGCTCATCTCCGGTGCACGGCCCTCACGGATCGCGCCAGCGAAGTCACGATACATCGTCTGGTAGCCGCGCATGTCGCGAAATCCCGGAAACACCACCCGCGGCACACCGTTCCCACGGACAAGTACGAACGCACCGTTCGACTCGAAGGTGATGATTCCGCCGCGCCCGAACAGTTTCGACAGGCGCACCCCGCGCAGCAGGGACGGCACCTCTCGGGAATAGTACAACGCCCCCACGGCGCCGTTATCGTACCGGAACGCGACCAGCATGCTCTTGGCGCGCCGATCAGATCCTTCACGCGACGCGGCCGGCCGGAATCCGCGGGCGTCCCGCATGACCGGCCCGAGACTGTTGGCGAGATGCAGCCAGTGGATACCTTCCTCGAAGAATGCATCTCCGCCCGCCATACCCTCGTCGTTGCGCCAGTCGCCAGCCGGCTTGAAGCGCCTGACGAGCGTCGCGAAGTGCGCCATCACCAGTTCGCCGATCACGCGCTCGCGAAGCAGCCGGCGCAGACACAGGGCGAGCGGCTTGTAGTGATCGTTCTCGCCCACCAGTACGACGCGTCCCGCCCGATCACGCGCCGCGCGCACCCGCTCGTAGTCCTCGGTCCGTGGAAATGCCGGCTTCTCCACGAGCACGTGCTTGCCGGCCGCCAGCGCCCGCAGGGTGAGGTCGAGATGATAACGGGGCGGCACCGCGACGATGACCGCATCGACCACCGGGTCGGCGATGGCCTCCGCATAGCCGTCGTAGCTGCCGACTCCGTGGTACCGACGGCGGAACAGGTACGCCTTGCGGGCATCGCGGCTCGCGTAGCTGCAGACGATATCGCCCCTCAGTCGAGTGAGGTGCCGGCTGTGAACCCCGGTGATGAAACCGCAGCCCAGGAACGCGACGTGGACCGGCCCTGACCTCATGACGACGGCGCGGCGCCGTCGCCGTCGGCCGGAGTGTCGAGCAGGTCGCGAATGTAGTAGATCGGCTTGCCCTGAGACTCATGGTAGGTCCTGGCCTGCATTTCGGCCAGCAGACCGAGCGTCACCAACTGGACACCGGTGAACACCAGGAGGATTCCGAACAACAGCAACGGACGGCCGCCGATCGACTGCCCGCCGAACAGCCGTACGTATCCGAGCCAGCCGACCACCGCGCTGCCCACCAGGCCCATCAGCAGCCCGACCAGACCGAAGATCTGCAGCGGTCGGGTCGAGTAACTCAGCAAGTACTTCACGGTGGCCAGGTCGAGAATCACGCGTACTGTCCTCGAGATGCCGTACTTCGACCGCCCGTGACGCCGCGGCCGGTGGTTCACGACCATCTCGGCGATGCGCACACCCTGCTCACTGGCGATGGCCGGAATGAAACGATGCATCTCACCGTACAGACGCAGCGACTTGACCACCTCGGCGCGGAAAATTTTCAGCGAGCATCCGTAGTCGTGCAACGCGACACCGGTGGCGCACGAAATCAAGGCGTTGGCCAGCATCGACGGCACGCGGCGTGACAGCCAGGCATCCTTCCGATCTTTCCGCCATCCGCAGACGATGTCGTACCCCTCCTCGATCTTCTCGACCATACCCACGAGGTCGCGGAAATCGTTCTGCAGATCGCCGTCCGCCGTCGCGATCAATCGTCCCCGCGCCAACGCGAACCCGGCCGCGAATGCCGCGGTCTGACCGAAGTTGCGTCTGAGGCGGATGACCCGCAGCCTGGGATCGGCGACGTGCAGCGAGGCGAGGAGTTCGAACGTCCCGTCGGTGCTCCCGTCATCGACGAGCACCACTTCGAAGCTACGGCCCCAGGACTCGAGCGTCTCTGTCACCTCGCGACACAACGCTTCGACGTTGGGTGCTTCGTCCAGGAGAGGGATGACGACAGACAGCTCTGGACCCATGAACAAGGGCCGTGATTATAGCGGCCGGCGAGCACCGTCGTCAACCCAACTCATTGCAGCGAAGCAGGTTACAGGCCATGAGCCGGCCGCGGTGCGGCAGGCGGCGTCAGGCGGACGCCGCTCTGCGTTCAGCACCGGTCCTCAGATCCGGCACTCGATCTCGGCGCACGGCGAAGTCGGAGGAACATCCACGCGCCGCCGCCGGCCAGCACGGCCAGCGCCAACGCCACCGAGACGGATGTGCCATTGGCGTGAAGGAACTCGATCGCCTCGTCGCCGTAGCGTATCGCCAGGGCGCCCTCGCCGAAGTAGCGGATACCGCGCCCGACTGCAACCGCCCCGCAGAACGTAGGGATGGGAACCTTCGCCACCCCGGACAGCAGGACGAAGATCTTGAACGGCGCCGGCGGCGGCAGCAGGGCGGGCACCAAGACCGCGAGCACGCCATATCGCTTGAACCACCGCATGGCGGTCGCAACTCTCGGTCCGGCGAACCGTTTGCGCAACAACGCTTCTCCGCCGCGGCGACCGATCGCGTACAGCACCAGACATCCGCAGATCGAGCCAAGCGTCGCCATGCCCGCGTAGTACGGCATGAGCGCCTCGTTCCGCGCCACCATCATGATGACCAGGATGTCGTTGATCTCTGGCAGTGAAATGAACGACGAGTCGAGAAACGCGACGACGAACAGCCCCGGCCCCCCGAGCGTCGAGGCAAACGCCTGTACCCAACTGACGATGCGGCTCATACGATGCTCTGCGAATCAGGCGTGCGACGCGGGGCCTTGTTCATGGCTCCTAGAACCGCACGTGGAAGGTCACGGACGATGTCAGACCGCCGAGGTCTATGCGGTCGTCCAGAAAACCCTGCTCGATGCCGACCTCCCCCGAGACATCCTGATAGCGCATTTCGACACCCGCCCCGAAGACATCGCCGGCGAGCACCCGCAGACCGGCGAGATAGACGACCCCAACGTCGTTTCCGGTCGCCGTGAACGTATCCCGGAAGAAGTCGAAGGTGTCGAAGTCTATGAACTCGCCCACCTCGCTGTATCTCCAGTTGAAATACCCCACGCCCATCCCCGCATACGGTTGCACCGCCGACCGCCGGCCGAATGGAAAGAACCTGGAGGTCGACGTCAATGGTGTAATCCGCAGCTTGAACTCCTGGGGAATCTCGAACCCGTCGTAGTCGACGTAATCGAGGTACACGCTGGGGACGGTCTGCTGAGTGAACGCGACGCCGAAGCCGATCTCCATGTAGTCACCCGCTCCCAACAGCCAGTCGGCGCCGACGCTGACACTGTTGAACTGATCGAGATCGAAGGCGAAGAGACCGAGGTTCTCATTGATCACGTCGTCGTAGATGCGCGTGTCCGCGCCCTGGACCGCGAATCGTCCCAGATTCAGGCTGAGCGAGTTTTCCTGAGCCCAACCCGGCGACCCGAACCAGACACAGATCGCCGACGCCAGGACAACGCTTCCAACCGCCTTCCTTGTACTCGACATCGCTCTCCTCCTTACGGATATGCACTCGCACCGGCCACACACCCACGAGGAAAGCAGGAATGATGCCAACGCCATGGAGGCAAGTAATGGGCCAGATTCAGGGGCGCCGGACGTCTACCAGGGCCATACGGTGTCCCAGGTGGAGTTCAAGACGTCCCATTTCGAGCACGCGAGGCGATCACCTCTAGCATCTGGTCGTGAATCGCTCCATTTGACGCCACGATCTGACCGCACTGGGTGTCGAAGGGGCCCCCGTCGAAGCGGGTCACCGTGCCACCCGCTTCCTCGACGATCAGACTGGCTGCCGACAGATCCCACGGGTGCAAACGCTGCTCCCAGAACCCGTCGAACCGGCCAGCCGCCACGTAGCACAGGTCGAGCGCGGCCGATCCGAGCCGGCGCACGGCGCGTGCCCGACCGATGAACGCCCCGAAGAGCCCCACGACCTCGCCAACGGTCTGGTGCACGTCATACGGAAAGCCGGTGCAAAGCAGTGCATCCAGCAGCGTCACCGGGTCCGACACACGCAACGGCGCCCCGTTCAGCCAGGCGCCGGCGCCTCGCTCGGCGGTGAACAACTCTCTCCTGGTCGGATCGAAGACGGCGCCGACCTCCGGCCGCCCGTCGACTTCGAGCGCCAGACTCGCGCAAGAGATCGGCAGGCCGTGGGCGTAGTTGACCGTGCCGTCCAGCGGGTCGAACACCCAGCGGTGCCGCGCGGCAGTCCCCGTCTCGTTCTCGAACTCCTCCGCCAACACCGCGTGATCGGGAAACCGCGCGGCAAGCGTGGCGCGGCCCATCCGTTCGACCTCCAGGTCGACCTTGGTAACGAGATCGATCACGCCCTTCTTGTCGATGCCGAGGTCACCGCCGACATGGCGCCGATGGATGTCGCCGGCGCGCAGCACCACGTCGATGGCTGTCGCGAGCCACGCGGGAGGATGACTCATTGGCCGCCGGAATGGGGTGGCGCCGAGGACGCGTCGCCTGCGTGCTTGACCATCACGACCTCCATGCCCCCTTGGGGCGTGCGCTGGAGATGGAGATCGTCCATGAACTGGCGCATGAAGAAGATGCCCCGGCCGCTCGACTTCAGCAGATTCTCGGGCGCCAGCGGATCAGCCACCGCGCCCGGGTCGAATCCTTCGCCCTGGTCGATCACCCGCACCGTCAACCGTTTCGGCTCACCGTCGGCGGGCAGCGCAAACTCTACGGTGACCCGTTTGTCCTCCACTTCGCGGTTGCCGTGCTTGACGGCGTTGATCACGGATTCCCGCACTGCCACGCTTACCCAGTGCAGCGAATCGTCGGTGAGACCCACCAGCCGCCCCATCTCGTCACTGACAACCTGCACGAGATCCAGCATGTCGAAGTGACTTCGGAACTCGAGGCGCACGACACTGGGACTGTCCATGGTGTGCTCGTCGATCTACGCGGACACCGCGACGGCCGACACGCCGCGGGCGGCGCAACGTTGGAGAGGAACCGCTTCGAGGCGCTCGCGCGTCACCTGTAACATACTGCCGGCGCGCCTGCGGGGGCAAGCACGCCGCCCGGCCGCCTGCCGTGGCAACCCCTGGCGCACGCCCCGCTGCATTCGACCGGCGCCGCACGCTGCGTCCCGGTCGCATACCTGCCAGCATGCTCCCTCGACACGCCGTGTTCGCCAGACGCACCGCCGATCCCGGTGCGACGCGGGGTTCTGCCACGGGCTGCTATAGTGCTGAAATGACCTCGGTCGTCGTTCACCCGGCTACTCGTGTGCAAGGTCACCTCACGATTCCTGGGGACAAATCGATTTCCCACCGATACGCCCTGCTCGCGGCGCTGGCCGACGGCACATCGACGATCAGTCGTTATGCACCCGGCGCCGACTGCGGCGCCACGCTGTCATGCCTGGCCGCCCTGGGTGTCACCGTCGATGGTCCACACGGAGCCCCGGACGGTCCTCCCGACCGGCGGGTGGTTACCATCGAGGGCCGCGGCCTAAGAGGGCTGGTACCTTCGGCGGGGACGCTCGACGCGGGAAACTCCGGCACGACCCTGCGGCTGCTCGCAGGGATACTCGCGGGACACCAGTTTGATAGCGTCATCACCGGCGACCGATCACTGCGCCGGCGGCCCATGGGGCGCATCATCGAGCCGCTGGTGCGCATGGGGGCCGACGTGCAGGGCGCAGATGACCGCCCTCCCCTCACCATTCGGGGTGCCGCGCTCCACGGCATCGACTTCACCTCACCGGTCGCAAGCGCCCAGGTGAAGAGCGCGGTGCTGTTGGCGGGGTTGCACGCGACCGGCCGGACGGTCGTCAGAGAGCCGCACGCCACGCGAGACCATACCGAGCGGGCGCTGCCGGTGTTCGGTGTCGACATTGCGCGTCATGACGGCGCGCTTGCAATCGAGGGCGGCCGGCGACTCCACGGTGCCCACGTCCAGGTGCCTGGCGATGCCTCATCGGCGGCGTTCTGGGCCGCCGCGGCGGCCGCCCTGCCCGGCTCCGACGTCACTCTCGACGCGGTCGGATTGAACCCGACCCGCATCGGGTTCCTCTCGGTGCTCGCCCGCGCCGGAGCGCGTGTCGACGTGACGCCCCTGCCCGGCAGCGGTGACGAACCGTTTGGCCGCCTGCGTATCCGGCACGGCGGCGTCGCTCCCTTTGAGGTCGGTCCTGGCGAGGTGCCGGGCGTCATTGATGAACTGCCGGTGCTGGCTGCGCTCGCCACGCATGGTGGAACGATGCGGGTGACCGGAGCCGGGGAACTCAGACACAAGGAAAGCGACCGGATCGCAGCGCTGGCGGCCGGGCTCCGCAACCTCGGGGGCCACGTCGACGAGATGCCGGACGGCTTCCACGTCGCCGGCGACCGCCGCCTCCACGGCGGCAGCGCCGATGCCATGGGAGATCACCGGTTGGCGATGGCGTTCGCGGTGGCGGCGCTCGGAGCCCGCGCACCGAGCGAAATCCGGAACGCCGACGCAGTCGACATTTCCTATCCCGGCTTCTTCGACGTCCTGGCCGGCATCAGCCTGTAGCCGTCCGTGGTGAACGTCCCGCGTCGTACCGAGACCGGGTCGTCACGATGCCGCGCCTGGTCAGTGCACAACGAAAAGAGGGAGAGTACCGGTAGTATTCGACCGATGAACAAGGCGGATCGGCGGCATGCGGCGCCCGTCGGTTGCAACGGGGCTGGTGCCACGGGCTGCCGGCAGCCGCAGGAAGTCATGCGGGCCGACAAGATCTATCTCGTGGGATTCATGGCGGCGGGCAAGACCACGTTGGCCGGAGCGCTTGCTGCCAGACTGCACTGGCGGGTCGCCGACACGGACGCCCTGATCGAACGCCGGGAAGGGATGACGGTCGCCGACATCTTCGCGCAGCGTGGAGAGTCCGGTTTCCGCACCGCCGAACAAGCCGCCCTGAGAGCCCTGCTGACGGACCGTCGTATCGTCATCGCCACCGGCGGCGGTACGTTCGTGGCCCCGGGCAACCGGGATTTGATCAACGGTGACGGCGTCTCGATCTGGCTTGATGTATCCTTACAGCGAGTCATGGAGCGCCTGCCTGCGGACGGACGACGACCGCTGGCGACCGACCGGCATCGCCTGGAGCGGTTGTTTCTGGCTCGACAGTCCGCCTATCGGCAAGCACGCGTGCGTCTGGATGCCGACCGGGCTCAGACCGACGACCTGGTCGAGCAGGTCTGCGACTGGTTGGCTCGTCGCTCGCACCCCGCACCGCGTTGACTCGATGAGCCGAGGTCCCCAGTTCCGATGCGTTTCCTGATTCTCAGCGACATCCACAGCAACATCGACGCCCTGGACGCCGTGCTGGTCCGCGCGCCGCGCGATTCGTATGACCGGTTGCTCGTGCTCGGCGACCTCGTTGGATACGGCGGCACGCCGAACGAGGTGGTCGAACGAATCTTCGATTTGAAACCGGATGTCATGATTCGGGGCAACCACGACAAGGTGGCGGCGGGGGTCGAGAGCGCCGACCGCTTCAATCGCATCGCGAGCGAAGCGGCCCGCTGGACACAGGGGGCGCTGTCGCCGGAGAACCGCGAGCGACTGGCGATGCTGCCCTCCGGTCCAACGAACGTCGACGACGAGATCGAAGTTTGCCACGGCACCCCGTTCGATGAAGACACGTATGTGTTCGACGAAGAGGACGCTACGCGAGCGGTCGAGGGAGCGCACCGTCAGATCTGTTTCTTCGGGCATACGCACGTTCCGGTCGCCTACATCCAGCGGAGCGCCACGATGACCGTCACGCATCCCCAGCCGGGCGGCTCCGAGACCACGGTCGTCAACATCCTGGAGAAAAGCAGGTACCTCATCAACCCGGGGTCCGTCGGTCAGCCGCGCGACACCGATGCGCGCTCCTCCTATGCGACCTATGACTCGGAGACGCAACGGGTCGAAATCAAGCGGGTGCCTTATCGCATCGACCTCGCCCAGCAACGGATCATCGAAGCAGGCCTGCCAGAGAGTCTGGCGTTCCGTCTGGGACTCGGCAGGTAGCCGCTCGGCGGCGCCTCGTCAGGGAGACGACAGCATGGATACTCAGGACATTCAGCGAGCCTGCTCGAGCGGCCTGTCACTCGCCGCGCTTGCGCTCGGGGCGATAGCGGTCACGCCCGATGGGCTCGCCGCGCAAACCAGCGGCGAGCCGGTCACCTTCGCAGCACACATCGCGCCGATCCTGCAGCGGTCCTGTCAAAGCTGTCACCGGAGCGGCTCGATCGCCCCGATGTCCCTGCTCACGTATGAGGAGGTGCGTCCCTGGGCCCGCTCGATCAAGCAGCGCGTGGTCTCCCGGGAGATGCCGCCCTGGTTCATCGACCGTCATGTCGGCGCGCAGGGATTCAAGGCGGACAAGTCGTTGTCGGATGCCGAAGTCGCGCTGGTGTCGACGTGGGTCGACGTCGGGGCGCCAATGGGCGACCCCGCCGATCTGCCGCCGCCGATCGTGTTCGACGACATGACCAAGTGGAACATTGGCGAACCGGATTGGGTGATTCCGATTCCAGAGCCGTTCGTCGTCGAAGCGGAGGCGGCGGACTGGTGGGGCAATCTGGTCAGCGATTCAGGGTTGACCGAGGATCGCTGGGTCAAGGCGGTCGAGACCAAACCGACCGAAGAGAGCTTCGCGGTGGTGCATCATGCAGTGACGACCGCCATCGACCCTGACGGCGACAGCGCGTTCCTGAACGAGTACGCTCTCGGCAAGAACGGCGACATCTATCCGGACGGCACCGGCCGCCTTCTGAAGGCCGGCTCGCAAATCCGATTCAACCTGCACTACCACTCGATCGGTCGCGAGATTACCGACCGCACGAGTGTCGGACTGACCTTCTATCCGCAGGGTGTAGAGCCGGAGCGCCAGATTCACGCGTTGCACATCGGCGACAACGAAGATCTCGATATCCCGGCTGGCGAATCGAACGTGCGGCACGACGGGTACTACCATCTCAGGGACAACATCAACCTGACCGTGTTCCAACCGCATCTCCACAACCTCGGGACCCGCCAGTGCGTGGAAGCGATCCTGCCCGACAATTCGGTGCAATCGATAAACTGCGCGAATTGGGATTTCGGCTGGCACATCGCGTACAACTACGAAGATGACGTGGCCCCGCTGATACCGAAGGGCAGCACGCTGCACGTCATCAGTTGGCACGACAACTCGGAAGCGAACCGCTGGAACGACGATCCGCGGAACTGGGCCGGATTCGGGCAGCGCTCAAGTGACGACATGAGCTTTGCCTGGCTGAGTTGGTACACCCTCGATGAGGACGAATTCGCAGCGGCGGTGGCCAGGCGTGAGGCTGCAACCGACGACAACGACGACTAGCAGCCCGTGGTGAAACCCCGCGTTGCACCGAGATCTGGTCGTAACAATGCTGCGCCCGCTGAGCAAGGCGAGAAGAGGGAAAATACCGGCAGTATTTGACCGATGAACAACGACGCGCAGCGGGATGCAGCGTGAAACCGCTGAATTCCACGGGGAAGCGCAGAATTCAGCGGGGATCGAATGCAGTGGGGCTTTCACCACGGGCTGCTGGACCGATGACTCGATCGCGCGTGCTTCAGGTAGTGGCGGTTGCGGTTCTCACCGTCGGTCTGCAGCCCGACCGGGGTCAGGCCCAGACCAAGTTCAACAGCGGGCAGAGCGTGCAACCGGTGTTCGAAGGCTGGCAACGGAACCCGGACGGGTCGTTCAACCTGATGTTCGGCTATCTGAACCGGAACTACGCGGAGCGCCCGACGGTGCCGCTAGGTCCGAACAATTTCTTCTCACCCGGCGAGGCGGACCGCGGCCAACCGACGTACTTCTACAACCGGCGCCAGAACTACGTCTTCACGGTGCGGGTGCCGGCCGACTTCGGGGACAGGGATCTCGTCTGGACGGTCACCCACAACGGCCGTACCGACACGGCGACCGGGTCGTTGTGGCCCGTGTGGGAAACCGATGAGGCGGTCATCAAGGCCAACCGCGGGATGGGCATCAGCGGCACCTACGTCGACAACCACGGCCCGAGCATCGGGGTCGACGGCGCTCTCACGCGCACCGTGTCGAGTGACGAGGCGATGACGCTGATCGTCGTCGCGAACGATGACGGTATTCCTGGGCCCAATCCCGAGTCGGCACGCCGGCGCGGCAACCGGCGTGGCCGGCCGGGACCCGACCAGCAGAACAGGGTGAACCCGCGCGCGGCCGTCGCGACGGGACTCGCCGTGACCTGGCTGCAACACCGCGGCCCCGCCAGGGTCAGATTCGACCCGCGAACGCCGCCCCTCGAGCACGGCCGAGCCACCACAACGGCCAGCTTCACCGTCCCCGGCACCTACGTGCTTCGCGCCGTCGCCGACGACACCGTGCTGACCGCCACGGTCGACGTCACGGTCGTCGTGGAACCGGCGCACTAGGAGCCCGTGGTTGTGCTCGCCTGCTTGCGGGCGGCGCGCTCTTCCCGGCGCCGCAACTCGGCGGCATACGCGTCCGCCGCCGCCCGCGAACCGAGAATCCAGCCGGCCACCAGCCCGAACAGCAGGATGGCGGGGATGTAGATGAAATGTCCGGCAGGCATGGGTCACGAAGAAGCGGGGGGTGAGACTCCGTCCCGATTGGCCACGCGGCGCGTGACATCGGCGAGCTCCTGCTCCACACTCCCCAGACGCCGCCGGATGGTCCACAGATAGCCCACGGCGAGTGCCCACACCGCGGCGTAGGCGACCATCAGCAACGGCGCAGCCGGCAGTTGATCTTCCGGGGGGACGTCCCCCATCGGCACGAACCCGTCCTGCGCCGCCTGCTGCGGCTGCGCTGCCACCGGATGCGACGTCGCTGCCGCACCGATACCGACGATGACCAGCCATACGAAGAGCGCGCCTCGAAGGCCATGCCTCCGGGCGGTTGCACCTGACCGATGCCCCACTACTCCTCCTCCAGCGCGAGAAACAACTGATCGAGCGACGCCCGCTGCTCCTCCAGACTGGCTCTGGCCGAAAGCAGCGCGACGCACAACACCATGAACCCGGCGAACGTCCACCAGAGCGGAAGACCGAAATCGACCGGGAGCGTCGGCACGACCGAGGTCCGTGGATGGATCGTGCGCCAGATCTCGGTAGACACGTAGAGGAACGGTACGTTGGCCATCGCGAAGATGCCGAGCCCCGCGGCCAGCCGGTCCGACCCCGCGCCGCCGTACTGACGCAGCAGCAGGTAGGCGACCAGAATCAATTCGAGGATCAGCGCCATGGTCAGCCGCGCGTCCCACTGCCACCACACCCCCCAGGCCTTGATACCCCACAGCGGGCCGGTGATCAGACCCATCAGACCGAACATCACCGCCACCTCCGCGGCGGCGACCGCCAGGCGGTCGGCAGCCGGCGTTCGCCGGAACAGGAAGATGCCGCTGGCGATGCCGAGGACAAGAATGGCAAGAAACATCGCAATCCAGGCGGGAAAATGCACGTAGAAAATCTTTTGCACCAGCCCCATGGTCGACTCGTACGGAGCTTGGACTATCAAAAACGGCGCCGTGACGAGGAAAAACAGCGCCAAGCCGATCATGATGGGGAACGAGCGACTGTGCATCGATTGGCCCTCTGGCGCCAGGTGCCCGGGAGCGGCGCACGCATCATCATTCTGTCATGACGGGTTCGAATGTCCATAACGCCAGCACGAGAAACACCGTGTCGAAGAAGAACAGGATGCTGACCCACAGCCGAGCCATGGCCAGATCCGGCTCTGCCTGCACCAGCGCCGCCGTTCCGCTGACCCCCATGATGAGCACTGGAATCGTGACCGGATACAGCAGGACCGGCAACAGCACCGCGCGGCTCCTGGTGCGGACCAGCATCGCCGAGAACAACGTTCCGACACTGGCGAAGCCCACGGTCCCGAGACTCAGCAGGGCGAGCAGCCACCATCCGTGTCGAAAGAACGGCGCTCGAAAGAAAAACGCCACCAGCACGACCACCACCGCTTCGACCACCGCCAGGAGCAGCAGCACGCCGATCAGCTTGCCGACGTAGATTGCCGGGCGATCGACGGGGGCCAGCAGCAGGCCGTGCAGCGCATCGTGGTGCCGCTCACGCTCGAACGCCCGCCCCAAGACGAGGGTGCCGGAAAACGCAATGGCGATCCAGAGAATGCCGGCCGCCGCGCCCTCCACCGCCTGGCCGCCGCGCACGAATCCGAACGAGAACACCAGCACGCACGAGACCGCGAAGAACAACGTCGTGAGCAGCATCTCCTTGTTGCGTGATTCGACGCGCAGGTCCTTCCGCACGATCAGCCACGCCACTCGCAGGAATCGGCTCATGCCGGCGGCTCCCCGGCGGCGGTCGCCTTCGCTCGACCGGCCCCGCGGGCAGACCGGGTTCCGTCCGCCAGCGCGGCGCGGTAGCGATCACGCAAGGCCCCCCCGCGCCCCAATTCACGGAGGCGTCCCGCCTGGAGCAGTAGCGCCTGGTCGAGCAAGCCGTCGACGAGGTCGAGATCGTGGGTCGCCAGAACGACGATCCGTCCAGCCGCACGAAGCGCGGTCAGACGTGCGGCCAGTGCGCCGCAGGACGATTCGTCCAGCCCGGTGAACGGCTCGTCGAACAGCACCAACCGCGGCCGGTGCAGCAGTACCCGCTCGAGCGCGAGCCGCTGGCGCATGCCGCGCGAGAATCCCTCGACGACATCATCGGCCCGTTCCGTCAGACCGGCGGTCGTAAGCGCATCGTTCGCCCGTGCCGCGGGCGCCTTCAGCCCGTAGAGCGCGGCGAAGAACTGAAGATTTTCGCGCGCCGTGAGCTCCGGATACAACTGGAGATCGTGCGACAGAAACCCGATCTGCGCGCGCAGGCGCGCACCGGCCTCGCGTGCGGTCCGGTCGCCGTAGCGCACTTCCCCGGCAGACGGCTCGGCGAGCGTCGCCAACAGCGATAGCAAAGTGGACTTGCCGGCGCCGTTGGGCCCCAGCAACCCGGTGATCTCACCGGCCCCGCAGCTCAGCGTGACATGGGATAGCGCGCGCCGCCGGCCGTAATGACGCGAGACGTCTGACATGACGACCCGCTCGAAATCCACTGTCTCGGGGTGAGGCACTGCCAGGGGCACCCTGAAGCGAACCGGTTACGCCGTCGCCTCGTCGGGTGCGGTGAACGCCGCCATGTCGGCTGGCGCCAATCGCTCGTCGAGGTCACGCAGCACCTGCTGAAGCTGGGCGATAACCTCGGCCCGCCGCGTGCCGTGGCGGGCGGCTCCGATCTTGCCCTGACGATACTGCCGCTCGATCCTGACCAGTGCGGTGTACAGCGTCTCGCGGCGAGCCCGCAGTGCTTCGAGCCCCTGCGCGGCCGGGTCGGCGCCCCCGCCGCCGGAGGAACCCCAGACGCTGACCACCACGATGACACCGGAAATCGACAGCGCGATAATGCGAGGCCAGCGATTGTGATGCGGCAATCCGCTCAGCTCCAGTTCCACCGCCCGCCCGGACGGAATCCGCCCCCCGGCCCCCCACAGCAGGGGCCACCCGCCGGCCACGTCGGCCGCCATTTCTCCGCGGCGTTCGACCAGCGCCGACGTGAAATCCATGGCGCCCCACTTCTCCACGAACAGCAGCAGTTGTTCGAAGTCGGCCGGGAACATCTGGGAGATGGCCAGGCTGCCGCCGGAATACGGCAGCACGTAGGCAACCCTCACCGGGGTCGGACCGGGCTCGAACCCCCCCGATACCCACACCCGCGGGCCATCGACCAGCGTGCGCGGGCTCGACCCCTGAAGAATCGTCGCGCCCTGCGCCGTGGACGGCAGCGTGAATTCGAACGGGGTCTGTGGCTCGACTGGTCCGTCGGCGACATTGATCACGTCCAGCAGGTAGTAGACCTCGACGCTCTCTTCGACCAGTTCGATCTGAATACGCGAGTCCCGACCGAGGGTCACCTGTCCCGGCCGGGCCGGCGGCGTGTTCACGGGGTCGCCCCCGGCACCGGCGCCAACCAGCAGCACCGCGACCCCGCCACGCCCCGGAGCGGCGAATGGCTGCGACACCAGCGTCTGGCCGTCGAGCGTCGTCGACACGGTCACCTGCGCCGCCGGACTCAGACTTGAAAAGGTGGCCCGCCCTTCCTCGTCGGTCTCGGTCGTCGCTACCGCATCGCCCGCCCGCAGTTCGACCGGATGCCCGGTCACGTTGTTGGCGAACGAACCGCGGATGACCCGCACCGTGATCGATCCGTCGGCCAGACTCGGGTCCGGCCGCGGGATACCGGACATCTGCCGCGGGTCCGGTTGGGCCTGGACGCCCGCGGCAGCGAACGACGCACACAACGCCGTCAGCAGCGCCCGGCACACCCCTGCGGCCCAACCGCGGGACACCGGTCGCCGTGCCGGCCCCCTCGACATCACGCTGCGGCCAGCACTATGCATCGGTCTGGAGCAAGGACTTTCCGCAGCCCTTGCAGTAGCGCGCGTCCGAATCGTTGGCGGTCGCACAGGATGCGCACACGCCGCCGGAGACCGCGGTCACGGAAGTTGCGCGGGGCTCCGCTGCACCACCCATACGCTCCTGCAACTCGCGCTCGATGACCGCCAGGAAATCGACCGGCTCGATATCCAATTGCTTCATGAGCCGAATCGCACGGGCGCGCAAGCGGCGACCCATCTCGTCGAAGTCTCGATCCGAGACCTTTCCCATCGCCCGGTCGAACTCGAGCTCCTTGATGGACCGCAAGACGAGGGTCTTTTCCCGTTCGACCGCGGCACGCGTCCGCGTGCCAGCCATCGCGAGAGGTTCCTTGAAGTCCTTCCGTACCAGCGGGCTGATGGTCCGGTGCAGCATGAGACCCACGAACCCGGCCGCACCGATGGCCGCCGTCATGAGCACCGCGACGACCGGATCCGAAGGTCTCGACACCAGAATCGCGGCCGTCGCCGCGACCAGCGCCGTCAGGACGAACAGGTGCCAGGGACGAAACGAGGAAGTATCAGTCGAGGTTCCGGAGCTCATCATCCAGACGGGCCTCGAGGTGGGCGGTGCCGTCGGTCTGGCTGGTCGTACGCTCCGGCTCGCGGCCGTGGCGCGTCCAGCGGACAAGCGCTCCGCCCATCGCAACCGCGCCCGTGGTGGCCAGCAGGTAGGGAAAGAGCCAGGCGAGCCGGTTGAACCCTTCATCCAGGGGGGCGGCGAGCGCTTCCTGACTGCCGTGCTTGTCGATGTAGAACCGCAGCACCTCGTCGCGGGTCAATCCTTCGGCCAGCAGGCGCTTGAGCTCCTCGCGAGTGGCGGCGGCAGTCGCGCACGTGCACTCCGCGAGGATTTTCTTGCCGCAGCCAGGGCTGCCGCACATGCACACGAGTGACCGGCGCAGGTCGATCTCGAGCTGCGTGGTCGGAACATTGACTTCCTGGCGGGCCCCTTCCAGCAGTTGCGCCGATGCCGTCAGCGGCATCCCCAGGGTCACGGCGCCCGCCAGCAGAAGCGACGACGCGGTAGCGGCCCCCTTCGGCGCGATCGCACCGGCGTAGGCGAACGCACTTTCCGGCAGCAGCGCAAGCCCGGTGCCCAGTGCGAGCACCGTAAAGCCGAACCAAACCCAGTTCACCAGTGGATTTACGGTGATTTCGAAGCTGGCGGCCTGATCATCGAGCTCGTAGCCGGCCAGCACGATGTACAGATCCTCGGCAACCGTCCGACGCATCGCGACCTCGGTCGTCGGCTCGGACTCGTGTTTGAAGTAGAACCACCGCGCCGGGAACAGCTCGCCGACCTGTTCACCGTCCTGCATCACGGTCATATGCGCCGTGATCATCTGCTTCTGCGAATCGGTGTTCTGGCTGAGCCTGTCGTAGCGCACCGTGTAGCGCCCGATCTCGTGTTCCTGGCCCGGTCGCAGCAACATCTGCGCGTCCAGCTTGAACCCGCTCCCCGCAAATCCCAGGAACATCAGCACGATGCCGACATGAACGACATATCCACCGTATCGTCGGCGGGACCGGCCCACGAGACCGACCAGGGCAGTGAACAGATCCGTGTCGGTCGCCTCTCGCCGCACGACCGCCCCACGCACGAACTCCTGCCCGATGGTCCCGATGACGAAGGCGCATAGCGCGAAACAGATACCGGACACCCAGACCCGGAAACCGCCCGCATACAGACCCGCCCCGGTCACCAAGGCTGCAACAACCGGCCATGCGAACTGGTACCGGAGGTTCGACAGACTCGACTGGCGCCATGCCAGCAACGGGCCGACACCGGTCAGCGTGAGCAGGATGAGACCGATCGGCAGCATCCACTTGGTGAAAAACGGCGGTCCGACCGTGAGCCGCAGACCGGTGACCGCTTCGCTGAGCGTCGGAAACATTGTCGCGAACAACACGAACACGGCGGAAAACAGCAGGATCCAGTTGTTGACCAGGAACGCCGCCTCGCGGGACACCCACGACTCGAGTTCATTGCGCGCCCGCAGCAGTGGCAACCGATAGATGACCAACCCGAAACTGACGGTCAGGAGCACCACCATGAAGACGATGAACATCCAGTACAGCGCACGATCCTGTCCGAACGAATGGATCGACTGCACGACGCCCGTCCGGGTCATGAACGTTCCGAAGATCGTCAGGAAGAACGTCATGATCACGAGAGTCATGTTCCAGACCCTGAGCATGCTGCGCCGTTCCTGCACCATCACGGAATGGAGAAACGCGGTGGCGGTGAACCAGGGCAACAACGCCGCGTTTTCGACCGGGTCCCAGCCCCAGTACCCGCCCCACCCCAGCTCCTCGTAGGCCCAGATCATCCCGAGGGTGAGACCGAGCGAAAGAAACAGCCACGCCCCCATCGTCCAGCGGCGTACCGCCCGCAGCCACGAGTCGTCGACGTGGCCGGTGATCAGCGCGGCCAGCGCGAACGCGAACGGGATGGTCATCCCCACGAACCCGATGTACAGGGACGGTGGATGGATCGCCATGTACGGATTCTGAAGCAGGGGGTTGAGCCCGCGGCCGTCAATCGGCGCTTGCGTGAGATAGGTTGCGAACGGGTTCTTGTGCACGATCATCACGAAGAGGAAGAACATCTCGACGACCGCGATGACGGCGACGACGTATGGGATCAACTCGCGCTGGCGCTCGCGGTTGGAATAGATCGCGCAGGCGCCGAAGATCGACAGCAGTGTCACCCAGAACATGATCGACCCGTCCAGCCCGCCCCAATACGACGCCAACTGATAGAACAGCGGCTGGGCCGAATCCGAGTACTGGTCGACGTAACGAATCGAGTAGTCGCCGGTGATGAAGGCGTGCAGGATGATCGCCGAGGCCAGCAGCATGAGGGCGACGAGGAGATAGAAGGCGCCGACGCCGCTTTCTATCAACCGTGGGGAGCGCCGGCGCGCCCCCGCCACCGAGACGGCGGCCGCGTAGGTGCAGACGATGAAGGCGACCAGCAGCGTGAATGAACCCAGAGATGCCATCGTTGGACCTCAGGCGGCAGAGTCGGACGGTACGCGCCTGGCGCTGGCAGCCGTCACGGGGAAACGAGCCGTGCGTTCAGCTAGTTGCTCGAGGCCAGCGTCCCCGCGGTCCCCAGCGTTGGCGCAGGCTCGTACTTCGATGGACACTTGGCCATCACGCCGTTGGGTTTGACCGAGAACCCGTGTGGACCGAGTTGCCCGGAAATGACCACTTCGGAGCCGTCCTGGAACGTATCGGGAACGACGCCGGTATATTCGGCGTCGATCACGGCACCGTTGTTCTCGACCTGGAACCTGACCTCCAGGGTGTCCGGCTTCCAGGTCCGAGACCCTTCGACCACGTAGCCATGCACCTGCAGGTTCTTGCCGTACCACACCTCTGGCTCGGCCAGCACCTCGTCGACGTGCATGTAATACGCGGCGCCGTCCTGCAGTGTCCCCCAGAGCAGTCCGCCGAACGCGGTCATCAGCACCACGATCGTCAGGAGTTTCTTCACCGTCTTGGCTGGCATGGGAACTCGCATCCTGAGATTCGCTCGTATGTATCCGTGTCTCCGACTCCCAAAGAATACCGTGGCGTTGTCCGCCGGTCAATCTCTCTGCGCGATCTCGACGATAACCGGGCCGGCCGAAGCGGCGCCGTCGGCCGTTCGATCCGCGGCGGGCCGCGCCGATCGCGGTCATCGCTCCAGCGCCGCCCCGCCAGCACCGAGTGCACGGATCAATCGATCGACCACCGCGACCGGCAACCCGACGACGTTGCTGTAGGACCCATCGATACCGGTGACGAAACGCGCCGCGCGCCCCTGTATGGCGTACCCCCCCGCCTTGCCGGCCGACTCGCCGCTCGAGAGATACCAGGCGACGTCGGCCTCGCCGAGGTGGCGGAACGTGACCCGGGTCGACGCCACCTCTATGCGCCAGCGTCGCCGCGCCGTCACCGCCACGCCGGTCAGCACGTCGTGCGCACGCCCGGACAGACGGCGCAGCATGGCGGCCGCATGGGTATCGTCCCGTGGTTTGCCCAGGATATCGCCGTCGACCACGACGACCGTATCGGCTCCCAGCACTACGGCATCGGGATGCTCGCGCGCCGCGCGGGTGGCCTTGTCCCTGGCCAGACGAGAGACGTACGCCACGGACGATTCTCCGGAGGTGATTCGCTCGTCCACATCGACTGGCACGACGCTGAACGCATAGCCGGCCGCCGCCAGCAGATCGGACCGGCGGGGAGACCGCGATGCCAGGACCAGCCGCACCGGCCGGATGATACATTATGGAGGCGGACGCGGCGGGTTGACGGCCCCCGTCTCCGGTGTGGACGCACTGCAACTCCTTCCGCCGACCGATGATCCCGGCCAGACACTGCGCTACGGCGGCGCTCGAGGCGCTGATCCGAGATCAGCCGTTGTCACACGGCAAGACGGCGCTGGCCTGGAGCGCGGCGGTTGGCCGCACGCTGGACCGTGTCACCAGCGTCACGATCGTGTCAGACGGCACATTGACGGTGCGCGCCGTCTCCCGGCACTGGGCGCACGAAATTCACCGTTCAGGTCCCCTGATCATGTCGCGCATGAACCGACTGCTTGGCGCCGGCGTGGTCACCCGAATCGAGGTCGCGACCCCGGCGCCGCACTGACGGCATTCCCAGCCGCGGGCGACATACCGGAGATTGAATATGCGCCAGCCAGTCATTGTCAGCGCCGTTCGACTGCCGACCGGAAAGTTTCTCGGGGCCCTCAAGAGTCTGCCGGCCCCGACACTCGGCGCGAACGTAGTGCGAGCGGCGGTTGCCCGTGCCGGTATCGAACCGGGACTCGTGGACGAGTGCATCATGGGCAACGTGGTGTCGGCCGGCACGGGTCAGGCGCCGGCGCGGCAGGCGGCACTCAACGGCGGCCTCGGAGACCACGTCGCGGCGCTGACCATCAACAAGGTCTGCGGATCAGGTCTCAAGGCCGTGATGCTCGCGGCACAGGGAATCGCCACCGGTGACATCGACATCGCCGTTGCCGGAGGCATGGAGTCGATGAGCAACTGCCCCTACATGTTGGCCCGTGCGCGCGAGGGCTTCCGGATGGGCCACGGCGAGATCATCGACTCGATGATTCACGATGGACTCTGGTGCTCACTCGAGCAGCAGAACATGGGTCTGGCCTGCGAGGCGGTCGTCGACCGCTACGGGGTCTCACGCGAAGACCAGGACACGTTCGCGGCGGCCAGTCATCACAAGGCCGCCCGCGCCATCCGCGAGCGGTTGTTCGAAGACGAGATTCTGCCGGTCGATATCCCGCAGCGGAAAGGGAACCCGATCCGGATGGCGCACGACGAGTCGGTGCGACCGAACACCAGTGCGGAGGCGCTGGGCGCGCTGCGCCCGGCGTTCAAGCAGCAGGGCGGCACGGTGACGGCGGGGAACGCGCCGGGCGTCAACGACGGCGCCGCGGCGGTGGTCGTCATGGCGGCCGAGAGGGCCGCCGAACTCGGTGTCACTCCGCTGGCCCGTATCGCCGGTCAGGCGGTCAGCGGACTCGCCCCGAAGTGGCTCTTGATGACCCCGGTGCACGCGGTCCAGAAGCTGCTCGTGAAGACAGGCTGGTCGCTCGATGACGTCGACCTGATCGAGCTGAACGAAGCGTTTGCCGCGCAGGCCCTCGCGGTCATCCGCGAACTGGAGGTTGACCCCGAAAAGGTCAACGTCCATGGCGGCGCCGTCGCCCTGGGCCACCCGATCGGCGCCAGCGGCGCCAGGATCCTGACCACGCTGCTGTACGCCATGCGGCGGCGCGATGCCAGGAAAGGTATCGCAACGTTGTGTCTGGGCGGTGGAAACGGGGTGGCGCTGGCGGTCGAGCGGGGGTAGCGCTCGACCGCTCTACTCTTCCATCTTCCAGAACGCGACTCCGCCGGCCTGCTTGCCGATGTCGACGGCAGCAACCCGTTCGCCGGTGGCCACATGGTAGACCTCGACGGTGCCGGGATCGGAACCGACGCCCTCGAGGGTTACGAAGGCGTACTCGCCGTCGGGGGTCACGGCCACGCCATGCGGGATGGTTCGGCTGGTCTCCGTGCGAGCGGTCTCCGTCCCTTGTTCGAGGTTCCAGAAGCCGACCGCGTTGCCACCCTTGTAGGTCGCGACCAGCGTGGCTCCGTCCGGGGTAACGTCGAGATTGTATGGGCCGGCCCCGGTTTCAAATATCCGCTGCACCCGCCATGACTCCAGATCGACCTCGAACACCCTGGCGACGTTGTTGCCGGTCACATACACCATGCCATCAGGTGTCGGCCGCGTGACCCAGGACGGCATCACGCCCTCGCCCAGGGAGAGACGACGCGTGATCTCGAACGCGAAGGCGTCAAGCTCCACGAGTTCGAAATCCATCATGTTGACAGAATAGAAGTACGACCCGTCCCGGCTGAGGCGCCCGCCGTGCGGACGGATGCCGGTGTCGATCCGGGCCACCTCGGTCATCGTCTCGACCTCGACCACGGAGATGCTGCTGGGTTCGAGCGGGCCGTGCAGGTTGAAGTTCACCGCGAACAACAGCCCGGTGCTGGGAGAAACGTCAAGCGTGGCTGGAAACAGACCGAGACCGACATCGCCGACCCAGGCGTCGGTGGTCGTCTCGTACTTGTGCACCGCGCCGTACGGAAACCCGTGTGCGATCGAGACATACCAGTGCCGACCGTCCGGGTCGACGCTGACGCCGTGGGGTCCCTCCACCTCGGCTGGAAAACTCCCCACGGTGATGGTCTTGACCACCTCGGCCCCACCGGGTCCGAAGCGCACGATCGCCACCTCGTCATCCGATTCGGCAGTGGCATAGACATAGTAGCTGCGCACAGGGGGGTCTGGCGCTTCACCGGCCCGCACCGCCGCGGGGACCATCGACAGCCCCAGGCCCGACGCCAGGGCGGCAATCGTCAACGCGCCGCCCGATGTCCACAGCCGACCGACTGAAGCCGTATCGCGCGCGCCCATGAGTCCCGGTCTACCGCGGTTCGCCGATGATCCGGCCGGGAGCGGTCCGTTCCTCGAGCTTCACGGCCCACAGCCCGGTGTTCCAGTCGGTGAAGAAGATATGACCCTTGTAGGGTTGCGGCCCCCAGACGAAGGGCGCGTTCGGAATGAATCCGTCCGGATCGGCCGGCAGGAACATCGCAATCTCACGACCCTGCTTGTAAAGGTCGCCCAGTAGATCGCCCGACACATCCACCACCCGCAGTCCCCCGTTGTAGAAGGCGACGTACATGACGTCGTCTTCGACCCAGAGATTGTGCGACCCCGCCTCCGGCACCTGATATCGGGCAATCTCCTGCGGATGGCTCCAGTCGCTCCAGTCGATGATGTGGATCCAGCCCGCCGCCCGCGACGGCGCACCGCCCTCTGACGCATCGTAGCCGCCATAGGGGAACGATTCGTCCCCGGCGAACAGATAGAACCGGCCCGTCGACTGACTGCGATACGGGAAGGCGGCGTGGTTCCAGCCGCTGGGGTGGGCGTAGCGTCCAAGCTCGACCGGCTGCTCCGGTGTCCCGCCGCGACCGCCGCCGCCGACATCGACCGCCACGACCCCGTCGGTCCAGTTGGATGAAAAGGCGATCCCCTCGCTGACCCAAACATCGTGGACGCTGTGGGCCGGGGTATCGAGCTCGAACCGGCCCACGCGACGCGGGTTCCTGGGATCCTCGATGTTGATGACGTCGTAGCGCCGCCCGGCGCTCAAGGCAAACACATGGTCCTCAGAAATGAACACGTTGTGCACACCGCCCGTCAACTGATCGGTGAACTCGGACAGCACCGGCACCCCCTCCCGCGGGTTGCCAACCCCAAGGACGACAATGCCGTTCTTGCGGTCCGACGCGCCTTCCCGGCTGATGACCGCGATGTCGCCGTCTTCCGACACCTTGACGTCATTGACCGTCCGTGCGTCGACCTGCACCTCATGCAGCTTCTCGATGTCGGCCGGATCGGTGACGTCCCAGACATACGAGTGCCCGTCGGCGCCCCAGGTGCCGGTGATCGCGTAGTCGCGGCCATCGGTGCCCTCCCAGATCCACAGATCGGACGTATGGCGGTCGAGCACCTCGCCGCGGCCGACCACCTCGACACCGCGGCGCACCTCCCGCGGCACGATCGAGACGGTGCGCGCGGCCGAGTGCCGGCCGGTGCTCGCCACGACGGTGTACGTTCCGGAACGTTCGGCCACGAACCGCCCGTCGTCGAGGACCTGCGCTGCCGCCCCCGCCGCGATGATGGCCGGCGCCGTCTGCCCGCCGACCCCGAACTGCACTGGCACGCCGCGGACCGCGAGGCCGCGGGAATCCTTGGCGATCGCCGTGAACCGCACCACGTCGCCGGTTCGCGCCGTCTCGGCGCTCGCCTGCAGTTCGAGGGACGTGACCGGATTCGATTCGACCGCGATGATGAGCGTGTCGGCAACATCATCCACGGCGGCGGTCACCTCCACCGTCCCGGGTCCATGCAACTGCAGGAAGCCGAACCGATCGATGGTCGCGAGCCGTGAATCGGTGGTCGAGAAGGTCACTCCCACGTCGGCCCGCGTTGTGCCGAGCGTGTCGACCACCTCCACCGCCAGCCGCGGGCGAGTACCGACATAGAACTTCGGCGGCACATCGGTGAAGGCGATCCGCTCGACTGGCGGCTGCGGCACCGACACCGGCACTTCGATCCGCGCACGGGCATCGGGACGGCGGCTGACATCGTCCGGGTTGTCCGGGACGAGCGCGATCACCGTGAAGTCGCCGGGGCCGTACGCCTCGACCTCGCCATCGCGGGTCACGCCCACGCTGCGGCGAGCGCGCGAGAAATAGACCACCGTCGCATCCTCGACCACTGCGCCGTCCGGGTCGCGCACGACCGCGGTCAACGTGGCCTTCTCGCCCACCGCGAGGGTCAGCCGGGTCGGACTCACTTCCAGTGTGATCTTGTCGGCCGCCTCATCGGGCTCTTGCGCGAACAGGCCGGAGACCGCCGTACTCAAGGCCACCGCGCCGAGCATCAACCGCGCTGCGGATCGCAGACTCTTCACTCGCTTCTCCTCATCTCGGGACGACAGGGGACGGCCGGAGCGCATCGTGGCCGGGGGCAGGACCGCAGCCGCCGGCACTGTCGCGACGTCTCACCCTTTTCACTTGTCTCCCGGAGTGCTGTGAACGCGAACCACGGCATTGTAACGCGAGGCGCCCGTGGCTCGACGACGATACGTCTCGTTCCGGGGGGCCGCGCCGGTCGAGTACCCGGGAGCGTTCACCACGGACTATCAGGTTGGAGGCAATATCTGCAGATCATACAAGTGAGACGGTGCGCAGACGTGTGCATGTCCGTTTTCAACGGCGGTGATCCATGGAGACATAACATATTGAATAAAAAAGAGATGTGAGTTATCGCCCAATCACTTTCGCTTGACATTCGCCTGGCACGCTTCTAGAATACCTGACAGACATCGGTCACGGTGTTCATCCATAGCCGTGATGTCGAATCCGATGCGTTGACAGGTCGAGAGGAATTCATCCATGCCAGAGGATCGCAACACGCGTGAGCGCCAGAAAGCCATCGAGATCGCGGTAGGGCAGATTGAGAAGCAATTCGGCAAGGGCGCGATCATGCGGCTTGGCGAGAACGCCGTCGTTGCCCTCCCGCACATTTCGACCGGGTCGATCAGCATCGACCACGCACTCGGCATCGGCGGAGTACCCCGCGGGCGGGTGGTCGAGATCTTCGGACCCGAGGCGTCAGGCAAGACGACGCTCACGTTGCAGGTGATCGCCCAGGCGCAACGCGCCGGCGGCACCGCGGCATTCGTCGACGCCGAGCATGCGCTCGACCCGGCCTACGCGCGCAAGCTCGGTGTCGATCTCGACAATCTGCTGGTCTCGCAACCGGACAATGGCGAACAGGCCCTCGAAATCGTCGAGATGCTGGTGCGCTCGGGCGGGGCGGACGTCGTGGTCGTCGACTCGGTGGCGGCGCTGGTGCCGCGTGCCGAGATCGACGGCGAAATGGGTGACGCGCAGGTCGGGCTGCAGGCGCGGCTGATGTCGCAGGCGCTCCGCAAGCTGACCGCAGTGGTCGCAAAATCGCACACCTGCCTGGTGTTCATCAATCAACTCCGAGAGAAGATCGGCGTCATGTTCGGAAACCCGGAAACCACCACCGGGGGCCGCGCGTTGAAGTTCTACTCGTCGGTTCGCATCGACATCCGCCGCATCGGCGCCATCAAGAACGGCGACCAGGTCGTCGGCAGCCGCACCCGGGTCAAGGTGGTCAAGAACAAGGTGGCGCCGCCGTTCCGGACAGCCGAGTTCGATCTGATGTATGGCGAGGGGGTGTCACGCGAGGGAGACCTGCTCGACCTGGCCGTCGACCGCCGCATCGTCGAAAAAAGCGGAACCTGGTTCTCGTACAACGGCGAGCGGTTGGGCCAGGGCCGTGAGAAGGTCAAGCTGTTCCTGAAGCAGAACCCCGAGGTGTTCGACACGATCGACGGCCGCGTCCGGAAGGAACTCGGACTCACGAGCCACGCGGACGTCGAACCGGTATCGGCATAGGAGGACTCCACCTGCCCCGCGGCGGCCAATCAACCGGAGTCTCCTCCGGAGGTCCATACGATGGACGTCTACCAGGAGCCGGCGCCAATGTGGGTGTGTAATTTCTATCCGGAATTGACGTGCGTTATGCCATACTCACGTGGATGTTGTCACCGGTCGACCGGCTCAACGAGATGCCGCCGCTGCCGCGGCATGTGTCGTCGCCGCAGCGCACGGGTCGGTATGTTCTGGTGCTGGTGACCACCCTGCTGATCGCAAATGCCATCGTCGGACAACGGGGTCTGATCGCCCTGCTCCGCGCCAATCGGGACCATGTGGACCAGCAGCGGGTCATCGAGTCGCTGCGCGCCGAGAACGGCCGTCTGCATCGCTATATTCAGGCCCTGTCCGAGCAACCGTACGTCATCGAAGACTTGGCCCGCCAGCGGCTGGGCATGATCAAACCCGGAGAACAGGTCTTCATCGTACGCACCGTGCACGACGCCGCAGCCAACACCGCTGCGACCGAACACGCGGAGGCTGCACCGCACGCCACACCGCGCCAGAAGTCTGCACCGTAGGCGGAGCACCGGTTCCGGTACGGCGCGGGGTTCTGCCTCCAGCCGTGGGTTCTTCGAGACCACGGCCCGCACATCACCGCCGCGACGCTACCCGAGCAGGTCGCCGAGTGCGTCCGCCGACTCGAGAATTCCCCATCCGGACAGCTCGGCCAGCAGGTTGGCCTGGGTCGCGGTGAGACGGGTCAGCGCACCTGCGTTCTGCCCCACGGTCCGGTAGTGCGGAAACCGCGCGATGGGACCACCCGGGACACTGTCCGCCGGCAAGAACTGCCGCACCGAGCTCGGCAACCGCGACTCCCAGTCTCGCACCCGATCGTTGTAGATCCAGCAGACGAACACTTCCCACCCGCCCTCGATACCCCACCAGGGATTCGTCAGCACCGGCAGCCGCATCGTGGCCGCCACGGGCCGGCCGGCCTGATTCGCCCGCCGCCAGCGCGAGACCAGCGCTCGATAGCAGGACCGCGGGAACACGTGGTTGTGCGGCCAGCGCCGGTTCGGATAACCGAACAGACAGGACACGGCGGGATCGATCTGCCCGGCCTCCGGCCACCTCTCCGGATCGTGGGCAGACGCCAGCGGCCAGACCGAATTGAGAAGGACGACGAGCGCGGGCAGGCGACGGCGAAGCATCCCCAGCACCGACAGGGTGTCCACGTCTCCCCCGTCGGTAAACAGGTCGTTGACAACTTGTTCACCGGGAACGGATGGGGTCCAGTAGCGGGCATGTGGGTACCCGCGCACGTCCCGGTCCGGCGTATTGAACGCGCTGCTCGCGCCGATCATGTCGCCGAGGGTGAACGGACGTTTCGCGGGGATGATGTTCGCCCAACCATCGTCATCCACCGTGCCGTCCAACGGTTCACCGTCGAATCCCCGGGGCTCGATGTAGGCGCCGCCCACCGTTCGTGTCGCACCATCCGCGCGCACTTCACGCCGCAGAGGCGAACCGACGGCCAGCGGTGTGTATTCGAACGGCAGACGATGCTGCGCGTCAGATCGATCCTCTGGCCAGTTCAGCGTCGCATGCACAATCGGAAACGGACGCGCCAGCCGTGGACGGTGACAGGCGGGCGCCGCGGCGGCGTCCTGGACCGTATCCGCACCCGTGGATCCGGCCGCCGACCCGAACCCGATGCGATCCACGGGATGGTCGAGCCCGTATGGCCCCAGGAACGTCCTGCCAACCGCGCGGCACCACACCTCATGGGAGGAGACCCCCTCGTCCCGTTCGAACGCGGCCAGGGTCTCGCCAAAACGGCTGGTGGCCGGCGCCAGCAGCGTTGCGGGATCCATCTGTTCGAGACGTTGCAGCGTCAGGCGCTCCGGGGGTGTCACCGTGCCCAGCCGCTCCCGGCCGTCCGGCGCATAGACGAACGGGGTCACCGCCCATGAGCTGCCCGACACGCAGGACAGATAACCGACGCGGTCGAGCAGGCCCAGCGCCGCCAATCCACGGAGCTGGCCGACTGTCGCCGCCATCGAGCGCGTCCCGCCGCCGGAGAAACAGATGCCTGACCGCGGCAACGGTTCACGCAGCACACCCGGTCGCTGTTCCGGGGCCCTGCCGTTCCCGTCGTCCGTCCAGACCCGGACCCGTACAGAAGACTGACGTGACATGCGGTGCCGGCGTCCGCGCCTGCTCGCCGGTCTACCGCTCCGGGTATTCCATCGTGAACGGATCGGGCAGCGGGATTCGCACGGCCTCGCCGGTACTCAACGCCTCGAGCGAAAATTCGGGCCGCTCCGGGTCGCCAGCAAGAATCGCCTCGAGATTTCCGACGACCAGGATAGCCAGCGTGTCCGGATCGAGATACCGGCGGGCCACGTCGAGGACATCTTCCGCGGTCACCGCGGCGATGTTGTCTCGATAGGTCGCCAGGTAGGACGGATCACGCCCCGTGTACTCGTCGTTGGCGAACAGTCCCGCGGTCGATCCGGCACTCGAGAAGTTGCGAGAGAACGTCTCGACGAAATAGGCGATCGAGTTCCGCAGTTCCTCCTCTTCGACCGGTTCGGTCCGGATCCGCTCGATCTCCTCCAGCACGATGGCGGTCGCCCGCGCCACGGTCTCGCTGCGCGATTGAAACCCGGCCTGAAACAGCCCCGGATAGTAGATGCCTACCCCGAAGTTCGAACTGGCGCTGTAGGCCAGCCCCTCGTCGGAGCGCACCCGCGTGAGCAGGCGGGCACTGAAGCCGCCTCCTCCGAGGATGTCGTTCATCACGAGCAGCTTGTAGCGATCGGGATCGTCCCGGGTCGTGCCGAGGTGGCCCAGGGCCACCCGACCCTGATTCACATCCGGCTTGTCGACCAGATACAGCCCCGGCTCGGGAACGAAGTCCGGAGCGGGCACCGGCGGGACCGAGTCGGCCCCGGCCGGCCAGCCGTCCAGACGCTGTTCCAGTTCAGCCAGCATCTCCCCGGTATCGATATCGCCGGAGACGGCGAATAGGAAATTGCCCGGATGGAAGTAGCTTCGATGAAACGCCAGCATGTCGTCGCGTGTAATCGCGTCGATCGTGGCGCGGGTGCTGGAATTGGTCGAGAAGTGCGCGTCCCCGCGCATCAAACGGCCGAACTCGCGCCGCTCGATACCGGGAGTCGCATCATTCCGCCGCTCCATTTGCTGGATGGACCGACTCTTGGCGAGCGCCAGCCGGTCGGCGTCGAATCCGGGGTTGCGCAGCATGTCGAAGAACAGATCCAGACACACGTCGAGGTCCTTGGTCAGGCAGTTCAGGTTCGCGCCGCCGCTGGTCGCCCCGACGAAACTGCCGATCTGCGCCGCCAGAAACGCCGCCTGTTCGTCGAAATCGGCCGCGCTGATCGATGCCGTTCCGCCAGCGCGCATCTGCCCCCCGGTCAGACTGGCCAGCCCAATCTTGTCCGGCGAGTCGAGATAGCTTCCGGTTCGCACCACCACCGACACCGACACCAGGGGCAGTTCGTGATCCTCGACGACGAACACGACCACGCCGTTGGACAGCTCGTGGCGGTGATCGGCCGACTCGGGGGGCGTGAAATCGAGCAGCTCGTAGGTCAGGTCGGTCGGGTGCGACGGTATCTGCGCCGCCGCCGGTTGGACGCCGGCCAGCAGCACCGCGGTCACGAGCATCACGCACCCTGACACCGTTGGTCGGTCACCCCGGCTCATCGTCCCCCTCCGGCGGCTTCCAGCCGCTCTTGCACGAGTTCGCCCAACACGCGCACCATGTCCTGCTGCTCGGGCGGCGCCTGACCCGCCATCTGCTCGATCTGCGCCGCGAACGCCGCAAGCTGCTCCGGATTCATTTGCTGAATCATGGTCATCATCTGCCGCACCTGCTGCAGCTCCTGGTCGTCGAGCCCGGCGAATCGGGGATCCGGAGCTTCATCCGACTCTTCCCGGTAGTAGACCGCGACCGCCCTGTTCTCAGGTGTGAAATAGGTGTTCACCACCCGCTGGATATCCTCGACCGTGACCGCGTCGTACAAGGCAGGATCGCTGTTGATCGTCTCCCACCCGCGCCACGCCTCGCGGACCATCAATTGCATCATCAAACCGAAGTTGGACTGCAGCCCGCGGAAGTTCGACGCGGCGTTCTGGTTCTTCACCTTCTGCAACTCGCGGGGTTCCACCAGTTCGTCCTTCAGGCGCTCCATCTCGGCGTACAACGCCTGCTCGACCTCTTCCGGCGTATGCCCGTCCTTCGCCGTGCCCTGCAACGAGAACATGCCCTCGAACTTGAACCCGTTCTGCCCGCCCGACGCCGAGGTCGCCACTTCCTGCTCCTCGACCAGCGTGCGATAGAACCGCCCGGTGCGCCCGTTGAGGATCTGGCCCAGAACCACGAGCGCCGGTTCGTCCACATGCCCGTCGGGCACCGAGTGATACCTGATGGCGACCTGCGGATTCGTCTCGGCGTAGGCCGTCATCCGCTTTTCGCCGAGCTGCGGCATCTCGCGCGTACGGGGCTGCGGAGCCGGCCGGGCACTCGGGGACAACCGCCCGAAATAGCGCTCCGCCAGCACACGTACCTCGGCCGGGTCGAAATCGCCGACCAGCACCGCGGCGAGATTGTTCGGCGCGTAGTAGAGGCCGAAGAACTCCAGCGCCTCCTCACGTGTGATGCCTTCCAGGTCGCTCGGCCACCCCACCACCGGCCAACTGTACGGCGACGACTGCCAGAACAGCGCGTCGAACTGTTCCGCGAACTTGCCGGTCGGCGTGCTGTCGGTACGCAACCGCCGCTCTTCGTGCACGACGTCGCGCTCGGAATAGAACTCGCGGAAGACCGGGTTCAGCAAGCGGTCCGATTCCATCCAGAACCAGAGTTCGAGCTTGTTGGCCGGCACGTTCACGAAGTAAATCGTATAGTCGTAGCTGGTGCCGGCATTCATGCCGGATGCGCCCTGCCCCGAATAGAGCCGGCTGAAGTCTTCCTTGATGATCAGTTCGTCCTGCTCGGCGAGCAGGGCCTCGAAACGCTCAATCAGTTCCCGATGGCGAACGGACCGGCCGGCCGGATCGTTCGGATCTTCGATGCGTCCCAGGCGGTGCGCCTCGAGCAACGCCGCCTCTTCGATTCGCATCTCCGCCTTCACTTCGTCGAGCTGGGCAATGAGCTGCAGATCAGACTCGATGTTACGGGTGCCGATGGTGGAGGTGCCCTTGAACATCATGTGCTCGAACAGGTGGGCCACCCCGGTGATGCCGGGACGCTCGTACACCGACCCGACCTTGGCCACCCAGCCGGCCGCGACGTTGGGGTCGCCGGGCCGTGGCAGCAGCAGCACGGTCATCCCGTTGTCGAGCACCACTTCTTCTACCGCCACCTCCTGCGCCCAGGCGGTCGTAGCGAGCAGCAGCGCTATACAAACCGGCACGCTGAGACGTATCCTCATGTTTCACCCTCTCCGGTTGGCCCGGCGTTCCGCGTGCGCAACGCACACGTACTCCCCCGGCAGCCCCTCGGCAGCAGGTCCGCGACACTCGCCGCGCGCCGTACTACCATCGGTTTCCAGCCCCGGTATATCCCATGATATCGCGAAGCGGGAGATTCGTGGATCGCCGCGGGGCTCGCCCAGGGCGGATCCCTCTCGGGGCGCGATCGCGGCAGGCTGTCAAAAATCCAGGTTACAATTTGTCGCAACCGGCGTGCAGTGTCCACCGGCACACCGAATGTCGTGACCCCGGGTCTGGCCGCTGCCATCTTCCCGACCTCGTTCTTCACATGGCATCGCCAATAGTGACGGATACTCAACCTGCCGGCCGGTCCGGACCGGTCACGGCGCTCGTCATCCTGCCGACACTGAACGAGGCGACGAACCTCCCGTTGCTCGTCCCGCGGATTCTCGAGCACGACGGATTCCGGCTGTTGATCGTGGACGACCGCTCGATCGACGGCACCGGTGCGGTGGCTGACGAGCTGGCGGCGCGGTTCCCCGGCCGCATCGACGTGCTGCACCGCACCGACAAGCGGGGTCTGGGGCTGTCCTACGTCGAGGCGTTCCCGCGGGCCGCCGCCACTGACGTCGACGTCATCTGCCAGATGGACGCCGACCTGTCGCACGATCCCCGGTATCTGCCGGCGATGGCCGCCGCCACGGCCGAGTTCGACGTCGTGATCGGGTCACGCTACGCGGAAGGCGCGAGTCTCGAGAACTGGCCCGGCTACCGCGCCGCGCTGAGCCGTGGCGCCAACAGCTACGTGCGCACGGTGACCGGTCTGCGCGCCAGAGACTGCACCAGCGGTTTTCGTTGCTGGCGCCGTTCGGCGGTCCTGCAGATCCGCTGGGAACGCGTCGGCGCGGAAGGGTTCGCGTTTCTGGTCGAGACCCTGTGCGAGGCGGCCCAGGCCGGCTGCCGCATCGGAGAGGTGCCCGTGGTCTTCGTCGGCCGCCGCCACGGCGCCTCGAAACTGACCGCCCGCGTGTTCAGGGAATCGCTCGTCGTGCCCTGGCGCGTCATGAAGCGATTCGGCCGGCAGCCGCCCACCGGCTGACGCCGGCGACCCGCGCCGAGCCGACGGCCCGCAAGTTGCGCCGTTCCGTTGCCCTGCGGTATCGTGTTTCAGTGCCGTCGCGACTCGGTGGTCCCACCTGCGGCGTTGCGCCCTGGAGTGCCGAGGTAGCTCAGTCGGTAGAGCACATGACTGAAAATCATGGTGTCGGCAGTTCGATTCTGCCCCTCGGCACCATACTTCGCCCTCCGGTCATCGGCGACCGGCGCTGACCACTCGTTCAACATCCGCAGGATAACGACCGCGCCGACCGGCCCGTAGCAGCCCGTGGTAGAACCCCGCGTCGCACCGAGAGCGGCGCTGCGCCCGGCTGACAAGGCGCGACGAGGGAGCAAATTGGGGCATTTGTGACCGAGGATCAACGCCGTCAGGCGGGATGCAGCGCCGGTCGAATGCAGCGGGGCTTTTACCACGGGCTGGTAGGCGGGCCGGCGGCCGCGCCTCCGTCACAGGAGGCGATGCCAGGTGAAGAAGAGCACCGCGGCCAGACCCTGCACGCAGGCGAAGCCGGCAGTCAACGCGTGACGGTGGCGGTCGGCGAGCACCAGCGCCAGATACATGAACATCGGGAACAACAGGCAAGTGACCCGGCCCATCGACAGATAGCCGCCGAACAGCAGCAGCGGCGCCACGTTGAGCGCCATGAACAGGCCATAGGCGGCGCCGAAGCGGCGGGTCACCGGCCAGATGAACGCGCAGGCCAGGATGCTTCCAAGGAGGTTGAGTGCTTCGATCGGCCGCGCCGAGGTATAGGCGACGATCCCCTGCGCGGCGACCGTGTTGAATGGACGCTGCAACAGGGCGAATCCCGTATAGTCGCGGCCCCACGCGGAATGGGCCTCCCGCCAGGCAAACAGGTCGCCGGTCATCGAATATATGAACGCCGAATAGAGGACCGTGCCGACGGCCGGCATGGCGCAGACCGCGCTGGCGGCCAGGACGCGGCGTACGATTCGGTCGCCCCCCTCGTGCGCCGCCCGCCGCGCGAGCACCTGCTGCAGCGCGATGACGGCCAGCGGAGCGGCGAGCAGGAACCCGTTGGGGCGAGTGACACCGGCCAGCAATCCCCAGACCGCGGCCCAAATCCATCGCTTGTGCTTCAGGTGGTAGAACGCACCGACGATGGACAGGAGCATCAGCGATTCGCTGTAGGCGGCGCTGAAGAACACCGCGAACGGATACGCGGCCAGCAGCAGTACAGCGCCGCGGGCGGCCTGCTCGTCCAGGTGCTCGCGCGCCAGCCGATAGAGCCAGACCATGCTCCAGGCGAACGACAGCAACGACACCAGCAGCGCGGAACCGAGGAACGTCATCCGAGAGTGCTGTTCGCGCTCACGGGCCGATCGGTCGGTCGGGCGACGAACGACGCGGCCCTCTGCGCCCAGCAGAGTGGCGACGCCCCTGGTTATGAGGGGATAGCCCGGGAAGAACGCGATGTTCTGCTGCCCGACGTAGTCCGCGCCCCAAAGGTAGCCGTCCTTTGCGATGCCGAGATACCAGCCCGTATCCCAGCGCAGCGGCAGATTGGCGGCCTCGTTTTCCGACCAGCGATACGGCGGCGCATCAGGCGCGTAGCCGACCGACACCACCGCGAGGTAGCCGACGAACAAGACCGACACCCGCGTCACGACAACGATCGGCCAGACGGTCCTGATCGCCTCGTCGCGCCACCCGCCGCACAGCCCATGCCAGACGCGGCGGTGCAGGGGCGGCGTGCGGACCTGATAGTGCCGCAGACCACACACCGCAGCCATTACGAATACCGCCCGCCAGGGGGTGGACATCGAGAACAGTGTCCCCACCTGAATGCCGCCGAACACAGCAATGTTGCATGCCGCCAAGCCAAGCAGCACGGTGACGGCGTCGGCGGCGCGCGCCCACAGGGGCAGGGCCGGGGCCGTATCGGTTGGATGGTTCACTTGGCAATCCGACGAACGCTGGCTATGGCGACGGCCAGGCTGGCCATCGGATCATTGGACAGTGGATTCGCTGGCACGGCAGCGACAGCCCGTGATGCGGTGCGCGGCGCCGGCCGCCGAGGCGTCGGCGCCGCGCTGACGGACGCTGCATCCTATTTTCCGCGTTCGTCGGCTCGCGCGCCGGAGAGGATTCCGTCCATCGAGTAGTTCCCCTCATGGCAGGCATACTCGAACAGCGGCTGGTCACTGCGCAGCATCGGGATCTCGGCGGTCCAGGGGGCCTCCCAGGTGTCAGGATCGGTCACGGTGAACGTGTACACGAGCGTGTCGTCATCCTGGCGGGCAAGCCGCTCGACAAGGATCATCTGGTCGCTCGATCCACGCCAACGGGTCTTGTCGGTGAAACCGCGGGTCTCGATGACCAGCGTGTCGCCTTCCCAATGCCCCCGTGACTCACCGGTCCACGAAGGGATACCGCTACGCACGCTGCCGTCGATGGGAATGATGCGCGAGTCATGCACCATCTCGTTCAGGATGACGACGTGGTCTTCGGTCTGGAACACCTGCATGTTCTGGTTGTAGCCGCCGGGCGTCATGGGTGGCCCGGTGTTGAACCCCAGAATACAGCGGTCGAACGTGCTGCGGTCGAGCCACGAGTCGGCCGGGTGCTCGCGCCGGTATGCGCCGCGCGCCTCCGCACGTGCTCGCCCGGTGGCGGACATCGACGGAATTCTCCCGTTCGGTGGATCGATGACCAGCGACGTGCGCCGGGTTTCGATGGTCCTCGTGCCCCGATCCATCCAGAAGTTGTTGTAGGCGCCGACGTTTCCACCCGCTTCGGTACGACGAGCCTCGGCGAGCAGCAGCCGTTCGTCACGGTCCACGGCTTCCCGTTCGAGATTGGCCGCTTCCTCCGCGGTGAGAAACTCGCGGTCTCCCAGATCCTCGGGACGCTGCAACGGGGTGATGGTGCGAAAATCCCAGACCCCCTGCAGGTCGGGCGCGCCCCAGGCGGTGCGAGGTCCGTCCTGGGCCGACCCGGGCGGCGGCGCCAGCGCGATGACCGCGAGCGCACACACAGACACGTGGAATCGATGTTTCATGTCACCCTCCAAAGTTGCGAGTGTTCCGTCCGGGGCGACTGGCGCCCCTGCCCTGCTGACGGCGACGGTGTGCACACCCGATGTGGGCCCCGCCCTGATTGACGCCGCCTACTGATCGCACGCCACGTAGGCGTCGATTACCGCCCGTTCGCCGACCCGCCCTTCCCTCGAGTTGCCGTGCTCCATGCCGACGATGCCCCGGTAGCCCTTGCGTTTCAGATGCCGGAAGACGTTCAGGTAGTTGATCTCGCCGGTGGTCGGCTCCTTGCGTCCCGGGTTGTCCCCAACCTGTATGTAGGCGATTTCGTCCCACGCTCGATCCAGGTTCGGCAACAGGTTTCCCTCGGTGATCTGCTGGTGATAGAGGTCGTCGAGGATCTTGCACGACGGGCTGTTCACGGCCCGACAGATTTGGAATGCCTGTGGGACACCGGTCAGGAACACGCCGGCGTGATCGGTCCAGTGGTTCAGCGGCTCGAGCACCAGGGTCAGCCCGGCCGGCTCGCACACGTCGGCGGCGCGCTTCAGGTTGTCGATGACGATGGAAGTCTGATACGCCAGCTCGACCCCCCGGTCGTAATCGCCCGGCACCACCGTGCACCACTTGGCGTTCACACGGGCCGCCACATCGACCGCCTGCCGGACGTCGGACAGGATGCGCTCCCGAACTTCCGGCGTATCGGAGGCGAACGAGACCTCGCCCCAGGCGGTGTGCGCCACAAAGACCCCCATGCGCATGCCGAGCCGGTCGAGCGCCGCACCGATCCGCTCCTGCGTGGCCGCGGGGCGTCGAGGCAGATTGTTGTCCTCGAGCGCGCGGAAACCCTCGTCATGCATGAACTGGATCTGATCGGCGAGATCGGTTCCGGCATGATGTCGAAACATGCCGAAATGCGGGGCATAGTCGAGACCGAAGCGGCCGGCGGCCGGCGGCTGCGCGGCCACGGCCCCCCGCCGCGCCAGGGCGGCGCCCACCAGCGACACTCCGGCGCCGAGAAAGGCTCGTCGATCCATGAGTCTACATCGTGCGGATACGCACGTTGCGGAACTTCACGACCCCCGCGCCATATTGCAGCGCAATCGGTCCACTCGAGAACTGCGAGTCGCGAACGTCGACGACCTGCGTGCCGTTGAGCGTAACCAGCAACCGATCGCCGCGTGCGGTGATCTCGTACGAATTCCACTTCCCGCCGGCGTTGATGACGCTCGAGGGGCTGGCGATGTGGACGATGCCGCCGGTGCGGTAGGTCTGATCGGCGCGGGTGTCATAGATGTTGACTTCGTACGCGTTGCGGTCGGTGACACTCGCGGGGTCGGCGCAGCGAATGAAGATACCGCTGTTGGCCGGCTCGTCGACCCAGAACTCGAGGGTCAGTTCGAAGTCGCCGTAGGACCGCGGCGTCACGAGAAACCCGCTCCCGCTATCGGCCTGGACGGCGCCGTCGGCCAGTTCCCAGTTGGCGTCGCCAATCTGGTTCCAGCCGTCGAGCGACGACCCGTCGAACAGAGTCATCCAACCGTCCTGCGCCGAGACCGTGGTGGTCTGCGCAGCGACGAGACCGGCAACGACGAGCGACAGACCGATGATGAGTGAACGCTTCATGTGAACTCCCTTGAACCTGTCCGCGACGCGCGGCGCCTCGCGAGCGCTGTGGTGAAGACCGCTGCGACCGTCGGCGCCGGCGGCGCCACGCGAGGCTGCTGTCACAGTCATGCAATCGCCAGATTCTGCTATGTTACCCGAGTACGGCATCGTCCGTTCGCTACAGAACCGGACGTGAGCGATTCGAGAAGGGGGACACCGGTGATCACACGATCTGCTCGGCTGTTGTGGGGACTGTGCGCGGCCATGACCTGTCTGGCGCTGGGGTCGCCGCCCGCCTCGGCGCAGGGCGCGAGCCCGCGCACCCCGTGGGGCGATCCGGACCTGCAGGGGATCTGGGACTACTGGACGTTCACCCCGCTCGAACGTCCGGATGAATTCGCGGACAAGGACCGCTTGACGGCCGAGGAGACGGCCGAGGTCGCCCGGCGCAGCCACGCAGAGGCGCTCGCCCGGGATGCGCCGCCGCCACCGGGACAGGTCGGCGGCTACAGCCAAGCGGTGTGGACCGACCGTGCCCGCGCGACCGCGCTGACCCAGCCGTCGCTGCTCGTCGAACCGCCAGGCGGCCGCCTGCCGGCGCTGACCGCCGGCGCGCTACAACGGGCCGAAGCCCATCGCGCGGCTGGCGGCTACCCCGTCCGGCTGCGGGTCGGCGGACTGAACGAAGACGGTCCCGAGGCCCGCGGCGCCGCTGAGCGTTGCCTGCTCGGCTTCAGCACCGGCCCGCCGATGCTCCCCGCCGGATACAACAACAACGTCCAGGTGTTCCAGGCGCCCGGCTACGTCGTCCTGCTCAACGAGATGGTCCATGACGCGCGGGTCGTCCCGGTCGACGGACGGGACGCGCTTCCGTCCGGCATCAGGCAATGGCTGGGCAGCTCGCGCGGGCACTGGGACGGCGACACCCTGGTGGTGGAAACCACCAACTTCACCGGCGGGACCGGCAGCTTCAATACATCGTTCGTGTCGTGGGGTTCGGCCGAGAATCTGCGCCTCGTCGAGCGCTTCACGCGGGTCGACGCCGACACGTTGCGTTACGAGTTCACTGTCGACGATCCCGCCACCTGGACGGCGCCGTTCAGCGGCCGGTTCCCGATGAATCTCTCCGACCAGCCGTTGTATGAATATGCCTGTCACGAAGGCAACCACGGCATGTTCAATCTGCTCAGCGGCGCGCGCGCCGAGGAACGGAACGCCACCGACCAGCCGTAGTGCAAGACCGCACCCGGTGTGATCGCGACCGCGCAGGGCCGGCCGGACGCCGCGCGTCATGGTGCGCCGGTGCGCACGCCGTCCGGCCGCGATGCGACGCGCGGCGTTGAATTGCCGCCGCCCGCGGCACGTATCTCATCCAGGAGGAACGATATGTCTGATTCAACTCGAACTGTGAAACGCTTCAAGGCAACCGTGGGCCCCTTCTTCTTCATCGTGCAACAGCAGACCGCGGCGATCGTGCAGAGCCTGGGCAAGTACGATCGCATCTCCGGTCCGGGCCTGCACATCAAGCTGCCGTTCATCGAAAAAGTGGCCGGCACGGTGAATCTCCGCATCCAGCAACTCGACGTCGATGTCGAGACCAAGACGCAGGACAACGTCTTCGTACGCGTCATCGTCTCGGTGCAGTATTTCGTGCTCAAGGACAAGGTCTACGACGCGTTCTACAAGCTCGACGATCCCGTCAACCAGATCAAGGCATTCGTGTTCGACGTTGTGCGCGCCCGTGTGCCGAAGATCAAGCTCGACGACGTGTTCGAAAAGAAAGATGAAATCGCCGGCGCCGTGAAGTCCGAGCTGTCGCAGGTCATGGACGACTTCGGCTATGGAATCGTCAAGACCCTCGTGACTGACATCGACCCCGACGCGAAGGTGAAAACGGCGATGAACGAGATCAACGCGGCCCAACGGCTGCGGGTCGCCGCCACCGAGAAGGGGGAGGCGGAGAAAATCATCCAGGTGAAGGCGGCCGAAGCGGACGCTGAGGCCAAGGCGCTGTCGGGCAAGGGTATCGCCGATCAGCGGCGAGCCATCGTCGAGGGGCTCCGCGAGTCGGTCGGCGAGTTCCAGCGGACGATCGAGGGTACGACCGCCAGCGACGTCATGAACCTGATTCTGATGACCCAGTACTTCGATACTCTCAAAGACCTCGGCAACGCCTCGAATACGAACACCATCCTGATACCGCACTCGCCGGGCGCCGTGGGCGACCTGGCTACTCAGTTGCGCGACGCGGTGATCACCGGCAACGCGGTGAGCGGCGGCGGCCGTCCGGCCAGCGACTGAGTGCGGTAGACTGCCGCTATCGGAGACAGGAGGTCGAAATGCGGCAGCGCGGGTTCCGGGATTCGATAGCGGTGCTGGGCGCGGTGGCGGTGCTGGGCGGCGCCACCCAGGCCGGCGCGCAGACGGTCGAGTGGCCGGCGTACGCCGCCGATCAGGCTGGCACAAAGTATCTGCCGCTCGACCAGATCAACAAGGACACCGTGGGCCGCCTCGAGATCGTCTGGCGCCAGCCGGTGATCCCGGACGCCATTCGCAACGGCGAGACGACGCGCGGCCCGGTCGGTTCGCAGACCACCCCCCTGATGGCCGGCGGGCTGCTCTACTTCAGCACCGGACTCGGCACCATCGCCGCCCTCCGGCCCACCACCGGCGAGGTGGTGTGGAACACCGGCCCCAGCGACGGCGTCCGCGTGCGGCAGACACGCGGCATCGCCTATTGGACCGACGGAGAGAACCGACGGGTCGTGGCCACGTTGGGCCCGAAACTGGTCTCGCTGGACGCCGCCAGCGGCGAGCCCGACCCCGGGTTCGGCGAAGCCGGCGAGGTGGACCTGCGGCAGGGGCTGCTGCGCCCGTTCCCCGCGTTCTTCTGGAACGCCGCGCCAATCATCGTGCGCGACGTGATCATCATCGGCTCCTTCGTCGAGGACATCACCACGAACCAGCGGGTGGCCACCAAGGAATCGCCGCGCGGCGACGTGCGCGGCTACGACGTACGAACCGGCGAGCATCTCTGGACGTTCCACACCATTCCACGCGAGCACGAGTTCGGGGTCGAGACCTGGGGCGCCGACCCGGTCGACGACCGCGCCTCCTGGGAATACAGCGGTAACACCAACATGTGGGCGCATCCCACCGGCGACGAGGAACTCGGCATCGTGTATCTGCCGCTGTCGACTCCGACCAACGACTACTACGGGGGCCACCGGCCGGGTGACAATCTGTTCGCCGAGAGCCTCGTCGCGGTAGACGCCGAGAGCGGAGAACGACTGTGGCACTTCCAGGCGATTCACCACGGCGTCTGGGACTACGATTTCGCGTCGTCGGCGGTGCTGATGGACATCACGGTCGACGGCCGCGAGATCAAGGCGGTCGCTCAGCCCAGCAAGCAGGCATTCACCTACGTCTTCGACCGGGTCACGGGCGAGCCGATCTGGCCGATCGAGGAACGGCCGGTGCCAGCGTCCAACGTACCGGGCGAACGTCTGGCGGAAACCCAGCCGTTCCCCACCAAGCCGCCGCCGTTCGAGCTGCAGGGAGTCACCATCGACGATCTCATCGACTTCACGTCCGAGCTGCGCGCCGAGGCGATCGAGCTGCTGGAGCAATACGAGTGGGGTCCCATGTTCACCCCGCCGGTGCTGCTCGACCCCCGTCCGGGCGGCAAGAAGGGCACCATCTTCAGCCCGGGCACCGCCGGCGGCGCCAGTTGGAGCGGCGCCGGCGTCGACCCGCAGAGCGGTATCCTCTACGTACCATCCGCCTACAGCCAGAACGTCGTCGCCCTCGTCCCCTCGGAATACCCGAATGCCGACGTCCGGCTGGTCCGCGAGAAATACACCGCGTTGGTCGGGCCCCAGGGACTGCCGATGTTCAAGCCGCCCTACGGCCGGCTCACCGCCATCGACCTGAATCAGGGCGACATCGCCTGGCAGGTGCCCAACGGCGGCGGGCCGCGTGACCACCCGGCGATTCGACATCTCGATCTCCCCCCGCTCGGCCAGGGCGGCCGGGCGTCGGTCCTCGTCACCAGATCGCTGGTGTTTCTCGGCGAAGGGGGCAATACCGGCGTCTCGGCGCTGCCACAGTGGTATGGCGGCCCCGGCGGCAAGATGTTCCGCGCCTACGACAAGGCGAGTGGAGAGGTCGTGTGGGAAACGGAGCTGCCGGGCGGCGCCAGCGGTGCGCCGATGACCTACATGTTCGACGGCCGCCAGTACATCATCGTCACCGTCGGCTGGGACGACATGGCCAGCGAACTGGTTGCGCTGGCGCTGCCGGAGTGACGCGCCGCCCGTGCGCGGCCTGACGAACCGCACCCGGGACGCCGTCCAGGCGTGTTCGGCCGCTGGGTCCGGACTGCGGCAAGGAGGACTGCATGCGCTGCACACACCCTGTCTGTTGGATGACGTTGCCATTCCTCGCCGTCGTGGCCGCGTCCGTGTTGACCGCGGTCCCCGCCGCGCAGGAACAGGACAATCCCTACGCCAGCCGTCTCGACACGGGTATGGGGCGACGGTTGTTCCGGTCCCAGTGCACGACCTGTCACGGTCTGAACGCCACCGGCGGCGACGAGGGCGCCGGACCGGACCTCACGACGGGACAGTTCCGGCATGCGAACAGCGACGCGGGTCTCTACCGGGTCATTCGTGACGGCGTTCCCGGCACCGCGATGATCGGTGTCGGAGCAGACGCCTCCGAACAGTCGGTCTGGCAGCTCGTCACATACCTCCGCTCGCTCGACACGGCGCCCGCCGGCGGCGATCTGCCCGGCTCGGCCGCCGCCGGCCAGCAGCTTTTTACGCAGCAGGGCGACTGCACCCGCTGTCACATGGTGAACGGACTGGGCGGCCGTCGCGGCCCCGATCTGTCGTACGTCGGCGACCGCCGGGACCCGCTGGAACTTCGTACCGCCCTTCTCGATCCGGATGCGGAGGTGCGCCCACGCTGGTGGACGATGCGCGCGGTCGGCCCTGACGGCCAGACCGTCGAAGGTCTGCGGATGGACGAAGATACATTCACCTTCCGGATCATGGACGCCGAGGAGAACCTGCGCTCGTTCTCGAAGTATGGAGACTGGTCGTACGAACGGATCGAAACGTCCACGATGCCGAGTTACGCAGCAACGTTCGCCGCGAACGAACTCGACGACCTTGTCGCCTACCTCTTCTCGTTGCGGAGCGCACCATGACCCTGATCCGACTCGCCGCCATCTTCATCATCACGCCATTGACGGTCGCCGCACCGGTCGCGGCGCAGACCGCCTCGGGCGAGGGAACCCCCGTTTTCTCGCCGGTCACCTGGGAACGTCTGCTTCGCGCCGCGGATGAACCGCACAACTGGCTGATGTACAACGGCACGCTCGACAGCCAACGGTTCAGCCGGCTCGACGGGATCCACACCGGCAACGTGGGCGGGTTGGAGCTCAAATGGGCACATCACATTCCGCAGCTCGACCGCGCCGAGACGACGCCGCTCGTCGTCGACGGGGTCATGTTCATCACCGAGTCGCCCAGCAACGTCGTCGCGGTCGACGCCGTCACCGGCCGTCCCTTCTGGCGCTACAACCACCCGTTACCTGACGACCTGCGTGTCTGTTGCGGGCGCAACAATCGCGGTGTCGCGATTCTGGGTGAGACGCTCTACATGAGCACGCTCGACGCGCATCTGGTGGCCATCGACGGCCGCTCGGGCAGCCTGATCTGGAACCGCGAAGTCGCCGACCATCGCAGCGGATACAGCAAGACGGCGGCGCCGCTCGTCGTGAAGGACCGAATCGTGACCGGCATCGCCGGCGGCGAATACGGCATCCGGGGATTCCTCGACGCCTACGACGCCGAAACCGGGGAACGCGAGTGGCGGACCCACACCATTCCCGGACCGGACCATCCGGACAACCGGACCTGGGCGGGCGATTCGTGGCGCACCGGCGGCTCGCCAACCTGGATCACCGGGTCGTACGACGCCGACCTGAATCTGGTCTACTGGGGTACCGGCAACCCCGGACCCGACTGGAACGGCGACGTCCGAATGGGCGACAACCTGTATGCCGACTCGGTGCTGGCGCTTGACGGCGACACCGGCGAGATGTCGTGGTACTTCCAGTTCACCCCGCACGACGTCCATGACTGGGACGCCATTCAGATACCGGTGCTGGCCGATATCGAGTTCGATGGCGAAGCCCGCAAGGCGATGCTGTGGGCGAACCGCAACGGGTTCTACTACACGCTCGATCGGGAAACGGGCGAGTTCCTCCTAGGCAAACCGTTCGCCAGGCAGACCTGGGCCGAGGGCCTCGATTCGAACGGCCGGCCGATCCGCCGGCCCGGCACTTCCCCGAGCCGTGAAGGCGCCCTCGTCGCTCCGATTGCCGGCGGCGCCACCAACTGGTGGTCGCCGGCCTACAGCCCGCGTACCGGTCTGCTGTACGTCAACGCGTTCGACGGCGAGGCGCTCTTTTTCAGCCGCGAACAGGAATACACCGAGGGCTCCACCTACACCGGCGGCGGCACCGAGACGCCGCTGCCGATCGACCACTATCACAGCGCCATCCGGGCCATCGATCCCACCACCGGCGATGTGCGCTGGGAGTTTCCGATCACTCCACGGAGCCGCGCGGGGGTGCTGGCCACGGCGGGCGACCTGGTCTTCAGCGCCAGCGTCGATGGGTACTTCTACGCCCTCGACGCCCGGGACGGCGCGCCGCTGTGGCGGATCTCGCTCGGGGGCCCGGTCCACGCGCAACCGATGACCTACGCCGTGCAAGGCCAGCAGTACGTCACGATGACCATCGGGAACACGCTCTACACGTTCGGATTGGACGAGGGCTCCCAATAGGGTGTCTGCATGAGACACAGATGGCGGTGGCTGATCGTGGTGGCGCTCTGCTGCGTCACGGTCGTCTCTGCACAGCCCCGCCGGCGTGGCTGGGGTCGGCCCGCGGTCCCGTATGACGGCGGTCTGACGTTCGTGCGGCTGCAGTGGACCAGGGGCTCGTTCGGCGCCCCGCCCGCAGGCATGGGCCCCAACTTCTGGATGCACGAGTATCCCCAGGCGGAAGCGAATCTCATGTCCGTGCTCGGCAACTTCACGATGGTGGACGCCGAGACGGACGGCAGCCTGATTCTCGCGCTCGACGATCCGGACCTGTTCAAACACCCCATCGCCATGATGTGGGAGCCGGGCTTCTGGGTCATGACCGACGACCATGCGCAACGCCTGCGCGAGTATCTGCTCAAGGGCGGGTTCATCATCTTCAACGACTTCGAGGGCCCCCAGTGGGACAACTTCGAGGCGCAGTTGAAGCGCGTGCTGCCCGACGCGCAGTTGATGACCCTGGACGGAACCCACCCCATCTTCCAGACGTTCTTTCCCATCACCCGGCTTGACACACCGAATCCGATGAACCACCACCTCGGCGGTCTCACGCCTGAGTATTTCGGGGTGTTCGAGGACAACGATCCGTCCCGGCGCCTGATGGCCGTCGTCAACTACAACACCAACCTGGCCGAGTACTGGTGGCTCGCCGGACGCGGCTTTTTCCCGATTGAGGCAGAGAACACCGGGTTCCAGTTGGGAATCAACTTCATGCTGTACGGGATGACCCACTGAGTGCGCTACGGCCCGCCGCCAGGGGGACGCCAGGCAATTGGAGCACCCCACGGCGGACCGCGATGGGTGCGGCCCGGCAACCGGAACATCATCCACATGTTGCGCAAGACTTCTGGGATCGATCTGTGGAATAATCTGCGGGGAGTACCGAAACATTCGTATCAGACGTGGCGGGTGCGACGCATGGTTGCAGTACCGGCCTGCTCCCGATTCGGTGTCCGGCAGCCGACATCAACGGCCGCCAGGAGGATCGCTGTGAGAATTGCCCGATCTGCCATTGCTACCGCGGTGTTCGCGACGGCGCTGCTCCCCGTGAGCGCGTCCGCACAGGTACCGGACGCACCGACGTTCGCCGATCACGTGGCGCCCATCTTCTACGAGTCGTGCGTCAATTGCCATCGGCCCGGTCAGATTGCGCCGATGTCGCTGATCTCCTATCAGGAAGCGCGCCCCTGGGCGCGGTCCATCAAGACCAAGGTCGAAACCCGGGCGATGCCGCCCTGGCACCTCGACCGGCGCATCGGGATCCAGGACTTCCTGAACGACCCCTCGCTGACCGAGGACCAGATTGCGACGATCGTGAAGTGGGTCGACACCGGCGCCCCTCAGGGCAACCCGGCCGATACGCCGGTGCCGCCCGAGTTTGCACCCGCGGACGCCTGGCAGATCGGTGAACCGGATCTGGTGGTGCGGTTCCCGACCTACACCGTGCCCGCGGCAGGCCCCGATATTTTCGGTAGTCTGTACACCGACTTCGGGCTCACGGAAGATCGCTACATCACCGCCATTCAGACCAAACCGGTGGGTGACAAGGCCCGCCAGGTCGTCCATCACGCCCTGTCCTATGCGGTCGAACAGGACGAGTCAGGCGAGCGGATGGGCGGCGGCACGTTCCTCGTCGAGTATGCCTCCGGCAAGCAGGCGGAAGTTTACCCCGAGGGAACAGGGCTCAAGCTGCCGGGCAACAGCGAAGCCCGGTTGAGCTATCACCTGCATTCGATCGGAGAGGATACCGACGCCGTTGTCGAACTGGGCATCAACTTCCTGCCGGTCGGCGTCGTACCCGAACACACCCGGTATTCGAAACAGCTCGGCGGCTCGCAGGGCACAACCATCGGCGTGCTCGACATTCCCCCGGGCGAAGTGGCCCGGACGGACGGCTACGCGCGATTCAACCAGGCGGCCCGGATCACGATGTTCCAGCCGCATATGCACATGCTTGGCAAGTATCAGTGCATCGAGTTCATCTACCCGACCCAGCCGGTCCGGTCGGAAATCATCAATTGCGCCTCGTTCGACTACAACTGGCACATGAACTACAACTACGCCGACGATGCCATGCCGATCATTCCGGCCGGTACGATCCTGCATGTCACTACCTGGCATGACAACACCCCCGGTAACCGGGCGAACCTCGACCCGAACAACTGGGTTGGATCCGGACAGCGGACCATCGACGAGATGGGCTTCGCCTGGATCGGCTGGTACGACATGACCGACGAGCAGTACGAGGCAGAAGTCGCCGCCAGACAGGCGGCACGGCAGCCAACCGACAACGAATGACCGCTGGTCCGATAGGTGTACAGATGTCGAGACGGTCAACACGGTTCATCACCGCGCTGGGTGTCGTGCTGCTGTCCGGTGCCACGGTGCAGGTCGGCGCCCAGGCTGATCCCCAGAACTACCTGTTCAACACGGGCCAGACGATTCAACCGTTCTTCGATGGCTGGGCGCACAACCCGGACGGCAGCTTCGAGTTCCATTTCGGATACCTGAACCGGAACTACGTCGAGGATCTGCACGTTCCGGTCGGCCCCGACAACTACGTGACGCCGGACGACCCCGATCGTGGTCAGCCGACGTATTTCTACCCACGGCAGGTCTCCAGTGTCTTCAGCGTGACGGTCCCGGCCGACTGGGGCACCCGTGAAATGGTGTGGCGGGTCACGGTAGGCGGTGAAACGTATCAGGCCGTCGGCTGGTTGCAACCCGAGTGGGAGATCGATGCCAACCCTGCCGCGAACCGACTTTCGGACGAGGTTCTGCGCGCGAATCAGGCGCCGGTCTTGTCGCTCGACATTCCGGGCGCCGCAGCGGTCGGACCACCTGTCACCCTGACGGCGACGGTGAGCGACGACGGGTTGCCCGAACCGCGCGTGCGGGGCGGCGGCGGTGGCGGCAACGTCCTCCCGACGTTCGCCCGCCAGGACGGACCCACCCTGCCGGTCAACGTGCCGCAGGTCCAGACCCGCAACCGCCACCGTCCGACCCGCACGCGCGTCGATCGCATCAACCTGACCTGGACGCAACTGCGCGGACCCGCCGGCGCGAGATTGGCCCCGGCAGACACGTCCGCCGCCGGCGAGACCGCGCTCACGGTCACGTTCGTCCAGCCCGGAGACTACCTGTTCCGCGTGCAGGCGTCCGACGGACCCGCCACGGTCACTGAAGCGTTCACCATCAGCGTCCGCTGAGCCATCACGACGCTCGGAGCCAGGGGGCCGCCTGTGCCCCCGGTTCCTACGTCTCGAGCAGCCGCTCGACGGTCGGAGCGAGTTCCTCCAGCGGCAGGTCACCGGGATTGTAGAGCCGGACGATGCCCTCGCGGTCGATGACCACCAGCGTCGGAGTAGTGCTCACTCCGAAGTCGAGAAAGTTCTGCTGGCTGACCGGCACGCTCATCCAATCCGGAATCGGGAACCGTTCCTGATACGCACCGCGCAGATACGCCAGTTCCTGCTCCGGCGTGGCATCCTGCCCCCGCGACGTGTAGCCGTAGAGCTGGGTCGGTCCGATGATCTCGACCTGATCGCCATACGTGTCATGAATCTGCTCGAGCACCGGGAGCTGTCGCTTGCAATCCGGGCACCAGTGCGCCCAGAAGAATGCAACGACCACCTTCCCTTTCAGATGTTCGGCTGACGGAAGCGGCTGGCCGAGATACTCCTCGACGTCGAGCACCGGGAACGGCTGTCCTTGCAGATTCAGCAGCAGGAAATTCTTCTGGATACGGGTCTCAATCGATGTTCCGCGATAGCGCTCGCGCTGCTGCGCCAGGAACGCAACCGCACCCGCCCGATCACCCCGCGCATCCTGGACATGCCCCAGCACCTCGATGCCGGCGCCCAGCGCCAGCGGCAACTGGCCTTCGGCGTCGAGCTCACGCTGCGCCAGCAGCGCCACGCTGCCGTCGACCGCTTCGGTGGCGTACCGCTCGGCGACATCCCACCGCTCGGCGAAGCTGGATCCACGACCAAGCCACGACGCCGCCAGCAGCCAACCGGCGCTCGCCTCGTCATGGTACGGGCGCTGAGCCTCGATCAACTCGATGGCCGCATCGACCTCCTCTGCCCAGGCCATCGTCCGCATCTGCTCGACCACCTCGGAGATCTCGACGGTGCCGGTGGCCGGCGCCACACCATCGACCGACTCCGTTGCCTGGACACCCTCGTTCCGGGCAGGGTCGTCCACCCCACAGGCGATGCTCGCCGCCGCCGCGAGCACGAACGCCGCTCTGTTCACAAGCATTCGACATCCCCTCCCATTGCTGTAGCCATGTCCGGCATTGTAACCCCCCGGGCTCACCTCACGCAGACCGCTTGCCCGTATACTCGTAACGATGCAATCCGGATCCAGATCATCAGCCATCCCTCTGATCATCGCTGCTGCGCTGTCGCTGCTCCACGCGGCGGCCTGCACCGGACCGCCGCCGGCGCCTGACACCGGTCTGGCGGAGGCGGAACCGGCGGCGCAGGCGCGGGACGGTGCGTCCGAGCCGGACCTGGTGTTCATCAACCTGCTGCCCTGGGGCCGGGTCGATTTCTCGCGCGGCCGGTTCGCGACGATGGGCGAGTGCAATGGGCTTGTGCGTGCACTCCCCAATTACTCCTTCTACACCACACCGGAGCGCTGTGAACCGATCGAGGATCCGGTCTACTGCACCGCGTGGCACGATACGGGCGAGCCTCGGCGGCTCGATTGCTTCAAGGGCGTCGGTGGCTGCGAGGTCGAACTGAAACGCCACGACCTGCTTGCGGAAAGCGGCGGCCGCACAATCGGCGCACGATGTGAGCCCTCCCCTCTCGCCGACGCCTGGGCGCGCTATCAGACCCTCTCAGCCCCGGACTAACGGCCCGCGGGTGCCGCGCAGACGCGAGTCACGGCAACGCGAGCGCGACATACTCGCTCTCCGTGTCCTCCCAGCCGACCGTCGCGACGATGTACTGCTTCCCGCCGGCCATGTAGCTGATGGGCGCGGCGGTCGTCCCGCCCGGAAGCTCCATCTCCCAGACCACCGCCCCCGTCCTCTTGTCGTAGGCCCGGAACGACTTGCCGCCGCTTCCCTCCGGCAGGAAGGCGGCGCCGACGTTCGCCCCTTCGCCCATGAACACCAGGCTCCTGGTGATGAGCGGCGCGGCGCGTCCGCCGTGTCCGAGCGGAGGGAGATCGAGGTGTGCGATCGCCGGGTGGTCACGCGGTCCGTCGCCGTTGGCGACCGACCAGAGTATCTCGCCGGCATTCAAATCGATCGCCACGAGACGGCCGTAGGGGGGCTTGAACATCGGCAACCCCTGCGGGCCCGGGATATGCCGCGCCCGTGTCATGACCCAATCGACGTTCGACCGCGGATGCTCCGACCGGCCGAGACCGACGACCGTGCCGCTGTGATTGGATGGCACGTACAGGATGCCGGTCTCGGGGTCCGCCCCGGCGCCGTTCCAGTCAGTGCCGCCCACGAGCCCCGGCACCACCAGTGTGCCCTTCGTCCCTCCGGGGCGCTCGTCAATGAGCGACGGCGGGGTGAAAAGGGGACCCCATACATAGTCGTCGAGCATCGCGATCGCCTCCTCGCGCAACTGCGGCGTGAAGTCGATCAGGTCGTCGATGCCGACTCCCTGCTGGTCGTAGGGCGGCGGCTTGGTGGGAAACGGTTGGGTCGCGGCGTACCACTCGCCCGGCACGTCGCCCCTGGGCACCGGCCGTTCCTCGATTGGCCAGACCGGCTCCCCGGTCACCCGATCGAAGACATACGTGTGCGCCTGTTTGCTCGTGATCGCGATCGCCTTGATGGCGCGTCCGTCAACGGTGATGTCGACCAGCGTCGGCGCCGCCGGGAAGTCGTAGTCCCACAGTCCATGGTGCACCGCCTGGAAGTGCCAGATGCGCTCACCGGTCTTCGCGTCGAGACAGACCAGGCTCTCGGCGAACAGGTTGTCCCCCGGACGGTGCCCGCCGTAGTAGTCGCTTGTCGGGGTCGACAACGGCAGATAGACGTACCCGAGTTCCTCGTCCCCGCTCGGTGACGCCCACATGTTCGTGTTGCCGGTGTACTCCCATGATGCGCGGTCTTCGGTGAGCGCCGTCAGCCAGGTCTCGTTGCCCGGTTCGCCGGCGCGTGGAATGGTGCGGAAGATCCAGAGCTGCTCGCCACTGCGCACGTCGAACCCGCGGACGTCGCCGGGTGGCATTTCCTTGAGGGCCGCGATCGTACTGCTCGTGATATCGCCGATCAGCGAGCCGACAATCACGACGTCATTGACGACGAGCGGCGCGGAGCGCCAGCGGTAGCTGTCGACACGCGGGTCGTCGTAGCCCTGACGGAGGTCGACCGCACCAGCGACGCCGAAGCCAGCGATGCGCTGGCCGGTGTCGGCGTCGAGCGCGACCAGATCCGACCCGATGACGGCAAGCACGCGAGCGTCCTCGCCGGCGGCCCAGTACCCCACCCCGCGGGTGGACGAACGACGCCGCGGCTCCTCTCCCTCGGCCGCTGGCGGCGCATCGACCCAGACCACCTCGCCGGTCGTGGCGTCGAGGGCCGCGACCATCCCCAGGCCGGTGCTGACGTAGAGGCGACCGCGGGCCATGAGCGGCGTGTTCTGCGACCCCGCGGGGGGGCGCAACGTGTTGCCGTACCGGGTTGCGTCGGGGATGGTGGATTGCCGCCACGCGATTTCCAGATTGTGAACGGTTCGTGCGTCAATCTGATCGAGCGGCGCGTATTTGGTGCTGGCCTTGTCGGCCGCGTAGGCGCGCCACTCGCCCGACTGACCGGCGACGGACTCCGCGCCGCCCGCCACGGACACCGCGACAACCAGTACGACACGAATCGTCCGAACGGATCGGGAAAGTGACATGTCGCGCTTCTCTCGAACAGGGCGCATCGGCCGCGCGCGCCTCCAATCTCACTGCAGTCCCGCGGCATTCGGCCGGCGCGGCAGCCTGCCGATCCAGGTGCGCCGCGGCGACGGCACTACTGTCTGCCAACCCTACAGAGCCGGAGTCGGGTGGTCAAGCCGCGTCGCCGGGCAACTCCTGGCAGCCCGTGGCTACCGCCCCGCTGCTTTCGAACGGCGTTGCCTCCCGGCTGGACGGCGGCACGTGGGATCGGTATGGTAACTTTGGCTTCAGAAGCTGGCAGGATCGGCCTGGGCCGGCCCGCGGCATCCCGTCCGGCGGCATGTGAGGCGCGACACGATCGCGGAACCGATGCGACGCACGTTCCCGATCGACGGGACGCCGAATCGCGCCGGGTTCGTCCCTCGCAGACCCGGTACCTTCTGCGCAACGCTGGTAGACCCCCCTCCGATGACCGACAGCACCTTCTACAGACTTGGCCGGTTCGCCGGGTCAAAGGCGCGCAAGGTCAAGTGGATGTGGAGTTCGCTGACCGGCGATGACGAGGAAGCGATCCGGGCGGAGTACGGTGTGGGTCGTGAGATGGCCGCCGTCATACTGGAGCGCAGCGGGATGGAAGCGGATGCCGTACTCTCGCCCCTGCTCGCCAGAACTCGCGATCGGCTCGCCAGCGTCGTACGGAACAAGCTGCACCAGTTCACCATCAACCTCGTTCGCGACGAACAGCCGACAGCGTTCGCCCTGCCCGGCGGTTTCATCTTCGTCACGCGGTCGTTGGCCGACCTCTGCGAATGCGACGAGGACGAGCTGGCGTTCGTCGTGGCGCACGAAATGGCCCATGTCATCCGCCGGCATGCCATCAACCGGGTTCTGCGCCAAACGGCGTTCGCGGCGGCATCGATGGCGGCGCCCGGCCGGGGAACGGTCGGTCCCTGGCTGCGCAAGGCTGGTATCGAGTGGCTGGAACGAGCGTACTCCCGGGATCAGGAATTCGAAGCCGACGCACTGGGGATCCTGCTGACCCAGGCCGCCGGGTTCGACCCTGGAGGGGCTGAACGACTGTTCACTCGCTTACAGGCGCTCGACGATCAGGCGGACGCGCCCGGCCTCGGACGATATCTGTCGACACATCCTCCGGTCGGCGACCGCATCGCCGCGCTGCAACGCCGCACATCCTAGCAGCCGGTATGACCCTTCTCGCTGTGCTCTGAGCGAGCGCGGCATTGCTACGACCGGTTCTCGGTGCCACGCGGGGTGCTACCACGAACTCCTAGTGAACGAGTCCGCGCCACCCGACGGTCAGCAACACCGCTCGACCCGGGATCATCTCCAATGCCCGACGGTAGACCGCGCCCGCCCGCGGGTCCTCGGCGATCTCGGTCCCCGAACCGAGCAGATTGAACACGTCGAGCATGACAGACAGCTGGTTCCGGTCGTGACGCCGCCAGACGTACGCCAGACGGACGTCCGTCGTCATGTGAAACGTATGACGGGGACCGGGAGTACCGCGCTGCGTGGCCATGACCGCGACCGGTCCCTGTCGAAGGGGTTCGACCACGTCGATGCGGGCAAACGGCTGACCGTCGAGATACCGGGTCGCCGTCGACAGCCACAAGTCCTGCGCCAACTCCCGGCCAACGAGGAGCGTCATGCCATACGCGCGATCGTTGTCCGGGCGACCGCGCTGGTTCAGGCGTGCGTTCGGGTCAGCGGAAATCTCATCGATCGCGCCCGGGTCATTGCGATCGGCAAAGCTCCCGAACGGCGCATTGCTGATGACCTGATAGCCGGTCGCGGACAGGTTCAGGAACCATGTTGACGTCGCCTCGGTGTGCAACTGGATCTCCACACCCAGGTGGCGCGAGCCGTCCGCGTCGTTGACCAGGACGTAGGTCTCTTGCCCGGCTCTCGACAGGTCCTTTTCATACGCTGTCACGGGCTGGCCCGCGGCGGTCTGCACCTCGACCGGCGAGTACAACGACGGATCGGACAGGCGCACCGTGTATGGTTGGGACAACCAGCGGCCCACTCCTGCAACGACCGCGCGAAACGGACCAATCCGAGGGGTGCGAAACCCGACCGCGAACTGATCCTCCGTGGGCCTGGCAAGGTCCTCGCCCATCGCGTGAAATGCGCCTCCGTGTCTCGCCAGGAGAAGCCCTGCCTCCCCAGGCTCGGGCACGAGATCCCCATCATCATTCCAGACGCGGTTCGTTGACGTGCCCTCCGCACTCAAGAACTCGCTCACCTCGCGGGTCAGAGCGGTCGGCTCGTGCCGAAACAGCGCGAAGCACTCGCCGCCGCCGCACGGCGCGTTGGTCGCCGCCCCGACGGCGGGAGACCAGTACCCGAGTCGGGGGCCGCGTCGCGCCCCAACCGCGGTGTGATCCAGCGAGGTCACCAGTTGCAACGTGACCTTGCCAAGTCGCAGGTCGCGTTTCACGTCCGCTCGGGCCTCCCGACTCCACAGATCGTGACGGTGGCCGGAGGGCGCGAGCTTCAGTGAATGCGCCGCCGGTTGCCCGCCGGCGGGTCCACGGAGATACGAGATACCCTGGAGGGTCTGGGCGTGAACGTCGACCCCGATCCGGGCGTGCGCCCCACCCAACCGAAGCTGCCAGCCCTTCCACGTCCAATCCGCTGCCATGTCCAGTCGCCAGCGCTGGAGATCCTCCGCGTCCCGCGGCCTTGCCAGGTACGTCCATTCGGACTCTATGTCCCGCACGAACGGCATCTCACGACGAGGACGCTCGTCATCGGTGCGCGCCGTCACGCCCGCGAAAAAGGCGAGGTTGGTTCTCGGGCGTGCCCATGTGAGATGTGCACCCCACGCCCGACTCGACGTGTCCAGGGTCAGCGGCCGTTCCCACCGGTGTTGCGCACCCTCGTGGGAGCGTCCGCTGGTCTGGCCAAAGAGAATTGTGCTGATACGTGTTCGGCCATCGTCGATATCGTGACGCAACGCGACCGTGCTGCGCCTGGCGTGGTCGACGACGTTCCGTTCGTCTGTCGTGCGCAAGGTCGGGTAGCGATGCGCATGCTCGACGAATGATCCGATCACACGAAACCGACCGGTCTGTCCGACCCGCCACGCACGTTCCCCGAACAGTTCCGCATTCGCGCGCAGTCGTCGGCGTTCGGAGGATGCGCCGTACTCCGTGGCCGGCTCTCGATCCAGCAAGCCCCGGGGAATCCAGGTGGCGCCACCGACCGCCTGTCCGGTCGCTCCGGTCACCTGCCACTTCGCTGGCGCCTCGGCGCCGAAGTCCAGATCGACCACCGGGCGGGCGGTCCAAAGCGACCGGTACGCGAGACCATCCCATGCCCCGTACGGCAACTCGAATAACGGCTCGCCGGGACGAGCCGGGTCGGTTATCTCAATCCCGTTCAGATGAAAGCGAGTCTGGCGCCAGGACCGTCCAGGGGAGCTGAGCCGCAACCGGTCGAAAAACGCCATGCCACCGCCGGTGAATTGCTGGTTGACGACGGTGTTGAACCAGCGGTCGAAGACGGCGCCGAGGTACCGGCCCGAGGGCAGGCACCACAGATCGTCGCGGCCGATACGCTCGCCGCCGATGGGGTCGAGGAGTGGTCCAGGCGTGCTTCGTGCGCACCCGCTGGCTGATGGTGGTGGCCGTTGCGCCTGGTCCCCCGACTGAGCGGCCGCATGCGACGCCACCGACAGCAGCCCAAACAGTACGGTAAGGGTTCGCAGCTTAGAACGCTCCTGCTGCGGCTGAACGAATCGGCCTCTTGTACACCGACACCTGCACACCGACTCCACCTGACACGGCGAGAGGGGACACTTCAATTGTCGTTCCACCCCGATCAAACATGACCCTGCGCGCCCCAGCCAACCCAATCGCCACCCCAAACACCACGTCGCTCAAGTAGTGCTTGCCGTCCGCCACTCGGGATGCCGCTACGTACGATGCCACTCCGTACGCCGGGATTCCGACCTTCCACCCGTAGTGCCGATTGAGGACCGTCGCGCTGGCAAACGTCCCCGAGGTATGAGCCGATGGAAACGAGTTGTGACTGGAGCCGTCGGGGCGTGTCCGGTGGATGGTGAGTTTCAGAAGGTGGGTGAAACCCCCCGTCAGGAGCTGAGCGCGCGTGAGATCGCGCCCGAGTTTGGCGACACCCGGTTTTCCGACCCAGTGGCCAATCCCGTAGGTAGCCAAGGCGCCACCCATCTGGACGACAGAACCACCAAGAAGCTCCCCAGGCGAGGACCAGTCGGTGAGCCTGAAGTCTGAGTGCCCAGGTGACGGCGAATTCAGGCGGCCACTCGGAGCATACTTATCGAGCGGCCTGACGCTCAGACTGCCCGTCACCCCCAATCCGAGCGCCAGGTAGGTTTCACGTGCGCTGAAAAACCGCCAAACGTCGCCGGCGACATCCTTCAAGAAAGACGGAATTGAATCCTGGTCCTCGGACGGTTGGTCCTCGTCCACGACGTTCCATGCCAGGTCCGGCGCCGCCGATATGCTCGAGGGGGAGAACGACGGGTGGAGGGGCTCGGTCTGGGCGGCACCCGAAGACGCAGTCAGGACCGTCGCCGCGGCGAGGCTGACTATACGCCGAATGTTGACGTGCATGAGGCCCCTTCCGCGATCCGGTTCCCGAACCGACCGCAACCGCGGGCGGCACCGGGCGACAGCCGAATGCGTCCGCTCACGCGGAATTCGAGGTCGGCCGAGCCAGCCGGGCCTGGAGCGCGGCCCGCAACTGGGCGATCTCATCCCGTTGAGTCTTGTAAATCTGCAGAAAGTACTCCGCGTCAGTCTTGATCTCCCGCAGTTCGGTGGTCGAGAACCAGTCACCGGCCGAGGTGCGGACGGCGATATCCCTGGCGATGTTGGTCTGATCCACCACCTGCGCGGTGTCTTGCGCGATGACCTCCAGGAGCGCCGCCAGCAGTTCCAACGAGCCCCGATCACTGATCTCGTCCGCAAGCTGGCGAACCGGATCGAGCCGGTCGGGCGCAGGGTCGACCATCAGGCCGGCCCCGCCGTGAGGTATGCGCGACGATCATCGATGGGCATCGACGGGACAGTACGCCATCTTGCACGCGCAATCAATACACCCCCGCCCCACGGGCGGCCGGCGCCGGCCCGCGCGGGCACAGCTATAATGCTCTGGATGATGAGATTCGCGTGCGCCGGACTGCTGTGCTGGCTCATGGCGGGCTGCGCCGCCGGCACTGGCGGCTCCGACGCTGCACCTGCCGGCACCGAACGGGTCGTCCTGGAGACGACTCACGACACTCGGTGGCGAGAGCTGCGGATCGAGGGCACGACCGACCTGCCGGACGGCGCAGTTCTGTCGTACCGCGTGACGCACGCCATCACGGACGAAGTGCCCGTGGACGAATGGCCCGCGCGCAACCTGATTGCAGACGGCACCGCGGTCGTCCAGGGCGGCCAGTACCGGGCGAGTCTGAACACCAGATACTGGCCGCGGGGTACAGTCCGGGCCAGGGTCGAGTTTCCGGTCGCGCCCCAACCCGACCCCGTCCGGCTGCAATATGGAGAGTTCGGCGAACGGCTGACCGGTGATAACGTGACCGCGCTCGGACCGTCACAGGTCGTGTCGGTCGAGCACACCTTCGAGTGGACCCGCTGACCGGCGCCCGCTGCTTCCCGTGTCTTTCTTTCGAGCCGGCATCGACACGCTGCGCCCCTACCTGCCTGGTCGCCAGCCGGCCGAGGGCACCCGTGTCGTCAAGCTGAACACCAACGAGAACCCGTACCCGCCGAGTCCGCGCGCCGTCGCCGCGCTCCGGCAACTCGAGCCGGATCGCCTGCGACGCTACCCGCAGCCGCTGGCCGACGAATTCCGGGCGGCAGTCGCCTCGCACCTCGACGTGGATCCGGCATGGGTGATGGCGGGTAACGGCAGCGACGACCTGCTGACGATGCTGGTTCGCGCCGCGGCCGGTCCAGACCGGCCGGTGGTCTATCCCACGCCCACCTACGTGTTGTACCGCACCCTGTCCGACATCCAGGAGGCTCCGGTCGTCGCCGTACCGTTCGACGACACCTTCGAGCTGCCGCTCGATCGACTCGTGCGCGCCCGGGGCGCACTGACGTTCGTCGCCAACCCCAACAGCCCATCCGGCACGCGTGCACCGACCGCGCAACTGGAGTCGCTGGCCGCCGCCCTCGACGGGCTGCTCGTCATCGACGAGGCGTACGCGGCATTCGCCGAGGGCAATGCCCTGGAACTGGTCTCCAGGCACCCCAACGTGGTGATCCTGCGCACCCTCTCGAAGAGTCATGGCCTGGCCGGCCTGCGACTCGGATTCGCCGTCGCGCAACCGCCGGTGATCGCGGCGCTCGCCAAGGTCAAGGACAGCTACAACGTCGATGCCGTTGCCGCCCGCGTGGGCGCCGCCGCCATCACGGACACCGAGTACACCGCCGAGACGGTGCGTCGGATCACCACCGCGCGGGCATCGCTCCGCGCGGCACTCGAGGCGCTCGACTGCCGGGTCTGGCCCAGTCAGGCGAACTTTCTGCTCATGCAGCCGCCGGATGGGGATGGGGCGCGTGTTTATCGGGCACTCGAGGCCCGGGGCATTCTCGTGCGCCATTTCGACGAACCGGGGCTGTCGCACACGGTGCGCATCACGATCGGTACCAGCGGCGAGATCGCTGCCTTGATCGACGCGTTGCGGACCATCCTGCGTGACACCACCGGTTCGCCGTAGCGGCGATTCGATCGTCCAGGCCGCGCATGGCGCGTGCCCCGTCCAGGCCTGCCCGGGACCGGTCCAGCGTGCGGAGATCACCCTGTGTCTGTCGCCATCGATGTCGCCATTCTGCTGACCGGCGCCGCGCGTGATGTCGCGCAGCGGCTCAATGCGCGTTTTCCGGGCGGACCGATGGACGGCTTTCGATTCGACGCCACCCACCATGCCCACGTCACGCTCGGACAGCACTTCGTCGATCTGCCGCAACTCGACGCCGTGTACCGCGCGGTGGCCGCGATACTGTCGGACCACGCACCGCTCACCTTCCGGGTGACCGGCGCACACGCCGGACGGACCGCGCAGGCGCTCGCCATTGCGCCCGCACCGGCGCTCCAGCGACTGCACGAACGGGTGCTCGACGCGCTCGAACCGTTCGAGGTTCCCGGTGACGCCACGTCCTTCCAGTCCGACGGTCTCCCGGCCCGCGCCGCCGATGTGCAGTGGGTCACGCGGTTCCGTCACGACTTCAGCTACGTCCGATTCGATCCCCATGTCACGGTCGGAATCGGTCGCGATCCGGTCACGGCCGCCCCCGTCGCCTTCAACGCCCGTGAGATCGCGGTCTGCCGCCTGGGCCGCTTCTGCACCTGCCGCGACGTGCTCGCGCGGTGGACGTTATAATCCTGTCTCGCCCTCTCCCATACCTGAGGAGTACCCGTGAAGCCATCAGCCTTGCTCGTTGCGCTCGCCGTTTCGTTGCTGACCGCCTGTGGGGCGCCGGCCACCGTCGAGCCGGACGTGACAGCCGCGCCCGACACGGAGGCCCTGAATGAGTCGTTCGCACCGCGGGAAGCGACCGCCGCCGATATCCCGCCGGACATTCACGATGACTCGTGGGCTCGGCTTCCGACTATTACCCGCGAGTCGCTCGACCCCGACGACCAGCGTGTCTTCGACATCATCGTCAACCCCGAGAGTCGATACGCGACCGGACTGCGCGGCCCGATCGGCATGTGGATGTACAGCCCGCGCATGGCTGAGCACATCTTCCCGGCCAGCACCTACCTGCGGTACGGCGCCGACGGTACACGGGACCAGCGCCTGACCGAGCTGGCGATCCTCGCCACCGCCCGCGAACTTGACAGTCAATACGAGTGGTCGGCGCACGAGTCGGCGGCGCTGAACGCCGGGCTCGAGCCGGAGATCATCGACTTCGTGCGTTTCAGTCGACCACTGACGGCGGCTGACGGCATCTCCGGTCTGGAGGACCGGGAGCGCTCCATCATCCGGGTTGCGCGCGAACTGATCAACGAGCCAAAGCTCAGCAGCGCCGCGTTCGTCGAGGCGCAGGCGCTCTTCGGCAACGAAGGGGTGATGGACCTCGCCGGTCTCATCGGCTACTACACCTTCGTGAACTACACCCTGAAGACGTTCGACGTGCAGCGGGCGCCCGGCACCCAGTTGTCGCTTCCACTGCTGTAGTGATCCAGCGGGCAGCCCGTGCATGGTGGCGACGATGACGTGGCTGCTGCTGACGTTGTGCGTCATCGGGTTCGTCATAGCGAGCTATTTCAGCGCTGTGGCCTTTCGCTGGATCACACCTGATACGCGGTGGATACCGGCGGTCTGCCGCATGGACGCGCAGACCTGCGCGTCGGTGGTCTTCGCTCGCCAGGCGCGGGTCTTCGGGCTGCCGAACTCCCTTCTTGGACAGGTCTTCTACGCCGCGGTAGCCGTTGCCGCCGGCATGGGTGGCCTCGAACAGTCGGTCACGCGGGTGGCGCTGGCGGCCGCCAGCGGCGCCACGATACTTCTGGGGTTGTATCTGACCTGGTCGCTGCTCGTGGTTCTGCGTGTGCACTGTCCACTGTGTTACACGGCGCATGCCATCAATCTGGCGCTGTTCGTGATGTTGCTGTCCGCAGGTTGAGCGCGCAACGCAGCGGGCGAGCGCATGCTACTCCGGCGGGGTCGCCGTCACGGCTGCGGCAAGCCGCCGGCGCTCGGCGATGATCAAGCTGTACTCCGATGCGCGTTTCCACACGCGATTCGCCATCTCGGTCAGATGGACCGCCTTCAGACCGAAGTAGAGAAACAGCGCACCCGCGGCCCCGACGACAAGCGCCTGGAGGAGGGCGACCGTGGCATCGCCAAGCTGTGGAACCAGATCGCCCAGTCCTTGGTAGACCAGGAACCCCATGACCGCCAGGAACGGTCCGGTTACGGTGCGCACGCTCCAGGAGGCCACGCGGGATTGCTTCTCCATCAACCCGCCGATGGTGTGCAGGCGAGCGAGCGCCTGCGCGACCTGCTCGCAGTCGGCGCCGCCCAGTACGTCCCTGAGCGTCACCTGGGCGCGACAGGCTCGGGCGACCCGCCGGTCTCCCCGCAGCCACGACAACCGATTGACGCCATATGCAAACTCCGGAAACCGCTGGCGCAACCACGCGAGCAACCGTTCCTGGCCTGCCGCGGTGTGCTCGTGGACAGTAGAGGCGACATCGATCTCCACGCGCCGCCGCGAGGGGATGAGAACGATTTCGTGCAGTTCACCGGTATCCCGATCCTCAACGTAGGCGGCCGCATGCGGGGCGATACCTTCGTGCAGCACCGCCTCGTGATCCAGACACGGAAGGCTGGGCACCGGCGGAGACAGCTCAACCGGCAGCCGGTACAGCTTGACCGCACGAACATGGGCGAAGGTCGCGACCTCGGTCAGGACGCGGCTGCAGACCGCGCAATCGCCTGCAACCGCCGCTGGTGGCGTTCCTCTCATTAGGTGGGTCATTCACACGACACGCGCATGCGCCAACATGGATGCGGGTGCGGATCCCGATGCGGCGTCACATTACCATACGCCGGTCGGGACTATGATCCGGTCTTCGCGGGCGTTGAATAGATGGCGGAGGCAAGCAGACATGTCCAAACTGCAACGGAAGAGAGCTGACAATTCGGAACAGCAACGGAGGTAAGCGTACATGTCCGAACTGCATATGACATCCAGTTCGTGGGCGGAATCAAGACGGCGCTCTTCGGAGGGGAAGGGTTGTTTTTTGCGCGACTCGCAGGTCCAGGCCGGGTCTGGCTCCAATCGCTGCCGCTCAGCCGGCTGGCGGACCGCATCTACAAGGCGGCCCCGCAAACCGGGGGCCGCAGACAGGGAGAGGGATCGGTCCTCGATCACGCGTTCGGTCTCGGCAATCTCATCGACGGGAAGTGACGTGTCCACTGCCGGCGGGTCGCGGATGCCCTCTGCCAACCGGCGGGCGGTCGATGGTATAGTAGTGTGGTTGGCGTCGGCGCGACTGCCAGCGTGAGATCCAGCGACCCCGCGGGCGTCACGCCCGTCACCCACAACCGCTTGCTACGAGGTATGAGAGAAATGCGGAATCCGTCTACAGACCCGAGCCGCCGCGTAACCGCGGCGTTGCTGATCGCGGTGCTCTGCCCATTCGTTGCGTCGCTTCTCGTTGCTCCGGACCGGGCCGACCGCCCCGTGCGCGCCGCCACGCTCGCCGCGCAGGACGAGACGATCTGGGATGGGGTCTACACGGACGAACAGGCGCAACGTGGCATGCAGACCTACGAGCGGGAATGTGCCGCGTGTCACCTGGACGACTTGATGGGTGACGGCATCGCGCCCGCCCTCGTCGGCTCGTCGTTCTTCTTCCGGTGGAGCGACCTTTCGGTGGGCGACATGTACACCGCCATTCGGACCACCATGCCGCAAGGCGCGCCGGCGAGCCTGAGCCCCTCGGGCTACGCTGACATCTCCGCCTTCCTGCTGCAGAAGAACAACGTCCCGGCCGGCGACGAAGAACTGCCGACCGAAATGGACGACCTCGAAGCCATCACCATTACCGAAGCGCAGTAGCTCAATTCGCCGCGTGCGGCGCCGCCATACGCTGCGCCGCACGCTCTGCTTCTTCCTGACCCGGATAGCTGATTCCACGGCGGTGCAGCTTCAGCGTGTAGATGCTGAACGGCGACATGCGGTGCGACATATAGACGCTGCCCACCGTGGCCGCCATCAATGGCAGCATGATGCGGTAATCGTTCGTCATCTCGAACAAGATCAGAATTGACGTCGTGGGCGCTTTGGCCGCCGCGGCGAAGAAGGCCGCCATCCCGACCATGGCGTACGCGCCGGAGCCGGCCGTCCAGTCCTCGAACAGGAAGTTGACGAGCATTCCGAAGGCGCCGCCGAGCATCGCTCCCATGTAGAGGCTCGGCGCGAACACCCCGCCCGAACCGCCGGACCCCAACGTCGCGCAATTGGCGATGAGCTCCGCGACGAACAGGCCGACCAGCAGCCCTACAGGGAACCGGACCCAGAGCGCCGAATCGACGGCGGCGAACCCTGCGCCGTAGACGTCCGGGAAGTAGCGCAGCACGAGGCCGGCGAGCAGCCCACCGACGGCCGGCTTCAGATAGTCTGGAAACTCCCAGGCTCCGAACAGATCCTCCGCCTTGTAGAGGGCCCGCACGTACAACATCGCCGCCCACCCGATGATGATTCCCATCAGGAAATACAGCGGCAACTCGCCGCCGCTGACCAATTCGTACGGCGGTGCGACAAAGGCCGGATAGTTCCCCAGATACGACCGCGCCACCATGCACGAGCTGAGCGAGGTCAACAGCACCAGCAGGAAGTCGGTCTTCAGACGTCCGATCAGCACCTCCATCGCGAAGATTGCGCCGGCGATCGGCGCATTGAAGGTTGCGGCCACACCGCCCGCGGCTCCGCACGTCACCAGCGTTCGCACGCGCTCGGGGTCCATCTTCGTCCACTGCCCCACGGCCGACCCGATCGCCGACCCAATCTGCACCATCGGACCTTCGCGCCCGGCGGTCCCCCCAAAACCGATCGTCAGCGACGACGTGATCACCTTGATGGTGGCCACGCGTTTGCGAATCTTGCCCCCCCTGACCGCCAGCGCGGTCATGACTTCCGGCACCCCGTGCCCACGAGCTTCCTTGGCGAATCGATGAATCAACGGCCCGGCCATCAGACCACCCAACGCCGGAAGCAGCACGAGATTCGCGGAACCGAACACCCCCAGCGTCGAGGCCACCGGCCCGCGCGCAAACTCGGCGATTCGATCGAGCATGAAGATGAACCCGACGGACCCGTACCCCGTCAGGATGCCGATTACGACCGCGAGAATGATGAGGTAGTTCTGCTCGGGCAGGAACGAGGCGCGGAAGAAGACCGTGGTCGAGGCCAAGGCTCGTCCGACCCGCAGGACAATCTGTTTGAGCCGTTCGACAACGGGACCCGGCGAGCCTGCGGACATCACTCGCCGGGGATCAACGCGAGCATCCGCACCTGGTCGGCGCGCCGCACGGTGAACAGGGCCGAGCCTCCGCGCTGCTCCAGCCGCTCGAACAGGCCGCGATCGTCAGGGTCTTCGACAGGACGGCCATCGACCGCCAGCAGGAGATCGCCCGGTTCGAGGCCGGCGGTTGCCGCCACGCCGCCGGATGCTGTCGCCGCGACACGCCAGGCTCCCTCCGTCGTGGGCCCGGTTGCCGACCACCGCAGCGCGAGACCATAGCGCTCCAACCGTACAGCGGGATCGGCAACGGGGCGGCAATCGTCATCCGGTAGAATCGTGCCGCCGGTCATCCGGCGCCGGCCGCGCAAGACCCGATACCGCACCAGGGCGCCAGGTTCGAGCGCCGTCGACCGAACGTCGAAGTCCTCGACCGTTGTGACCGCCTGGCCGTCCCACTCGAGGATGACATCCCCGGGCTGCAACGAGGGCTCGGGGTAGAAGGCATCCTGACGGACGTGCTCGATCAGCAGCCCATTCGAGAGACCGAGCAGATCGAGCGCCGCCGGGTCGAGCGCCGCCACCACCAGCGCGCGGCAGGGACGCTGCTCCTGCAAGTCGGCGACCATCCGGCGGATGACACTCGACGAGAACAGATACGGCGCCTGACCGGCGTCGCCGCGAGCGACCGCCATCCCGATCAGCTCGCCGTCGAGGTTGACGACCGCGGTCGCCCCCGGACCTGACAGTGACATCGATACCGCCAGCGACGGGTCGCCCCCCGCGCGGTCTTCGGCGCGGGCGGCCACAAGGTGCCCGACATTGATGACTGCGCGACCCGAACGGTCGCGGGTCACTGCCCCGATGTAGGCGCCTGACGGCACGGCGGCCGGCAGAACAAGCTGAAACGCCTCATACCGTGACGGGTCGACCTCGAAGAGCGATAACCCTCGATCGCGGTCCACGGCGATCAGGCCATGTGGCCGCGCGGTGGCGGCGGGCGTCGCCGGTTCGTCCACGGGCGTCGCATCGCCATCATCCGCTGGCTCGCCGTCCCCGGAGCTGTCGTCTGTGAGACCAGCATCCCCGCGCTCAGGCGCTGCAGCCGATTCCGGCGCCCGCACCAGCCGCGCACGTTCGAGTTCGGCCAGCACCGCCTCGCCAGCAGCGGCCGAGCTCAGTGCCAACCCAGGCATCACCACGACGGCCGGCGTCGCCGCAGGCCCGACCAGCACCACACGATTCTCGACCCGTGCCCTGAGCTGTCCCCAGTAGTCGTCGAAGTAGGTCAGCGGGGTCTTCTCGAGGTTCGGGCGGCGCGCAGCGTCTGGACGGCGCACAACCACAAGCGCCGACGGCGACTCGTCCTCACCCGACGCCTCGACCGGTCGATCAGATTCGAGCACACCCTGGAGGAGCACGCCCAGCACCACCAGTGCCACGACGAGCGGAAACAGCAACTGCCTCTGGTGCAACGCGCCGATGACGGGGATGTGAATCAGTCGTCCCACTTTGGAGTCACATTGGGTCCGACCGGGGGTCGATGACACCTGCCGCATGCCGCGGCGAACGGACCGGCGCGCCCCGCGTGGGGCGCACGCCACAGGTACTAGTATACGCCGTTGGCTCGTAGAGTTCGCGCAGTCAGTCGACGCCGAATTGAGCGACGCCGTTCACCTCTGCGCGCACGCGCATCCGACCATCGGAGCCCCGGCGGGGCCGCAATGCGCCGATGACCGGCATCCTCCGGCAACCATTCGCACCGCGCCTACGCCCGCCACGGCGTTGCACCGGCCCGCGCGCTCAGAGGAACAGCGGCACGATTGACAGCGCCAACCAGGGCACCAGCGTGACGGCGATCAGGTCCATGAGCAGGCCGTACCTGATCATGTCCGTGATCGACACCCGGCCGGAGGCATAGACGATCGCATTGGGCGGCGTCGACACCGGCAGGACGGCGGCGACCGACGCCGACAACGCGGCCGCGACCGATGGCACGATCGGGTCGACGCCGGAGGCAATTGCAATCGCAATCACGATGGGGATGGCGATGTTGGTCGCCGCGGTGTTCGACATCGTCTCCGACAGCACGACGGTGAACAGCGCCGCCGCGAACGTCAGGGTGACAATCTCGTCCGTCGGCACCAGACCGGTAATGCCCTCCCCAACTACCTGCGCCAGCCCCGTTGACGCCGACAGTGCTCCCAGCGACAATCCGCCACCGAACAACAGAATGGTGCCCCAGTCAATCTGGGCCGCCTGCTTCCAGGTGATGGTGGTGCGCTCGGTCTTGCTGTTCGGCAGGAGAAACAGCAGGACGACTCCGACCATGGCGGCGACCGCCACGGGAATGCTGGCATTTACGGACAGGTAAACGGGGTGATCGAGCCCCAGCACCAGCGCCAGAATTCCCGGACCCACCCACAGGATGACGGCGGCGCCGAACGCAATCACGGCATTGATCTCACCTCTACGCCACGGCCCCAGGGCCGCCTTGCGTTCAGCGATGATCCTGTCGGTGCCAGGAATCTCTTCCACTCCGGTCCGCCCCACCCAGTTGAGGTAGACGAAGACGATCGCCAGCAGCACCAGCACGATCGGCATCGAGAACAGCATCCACTGCAGGAAGGTGATTTGCGTGTCGAGCTGTGCGTTGATCATCTCGACCGCGATGACATTCGGCGGGGTCCCGATGATTGTCGCCATGCCGCCGCGCGAGCAGCAGTAGGTCGTCATGAGCATGAGGGCGGTGCCGTACTTCTTCGGGATGTTCGATTCCGACTCCATGAACCGGATCAACGTCACCCCGATCGGCACCAGCATGGCCGCGGTGGCGGTATTGCTCATCCAGGCCGACAGCACTGCCGCCAGCAGACCGTAGGCAATCAGGATGCGCGTCGGCCGGGCACCCACGATCCGCAGGGACAGTACGCCGAACGCAATGCGTTCGTTGACCCGATGCACGAACAGCGCCTGCGCCAGAATGAAACTGCCGATGAAAAGAAAAATCGTCGGACTGGCGAACGGCCGGAACGTGAGTCCGGCCGGTGCGACATGCAGAATGATCGCCAGGGACGGTCCGAGCAGCGAGGTCACCGCGAGCGGTAGCGCCTCGGTGATCCAGAACACGATGACCAGCGCCATGACGGCGGCCAGGCGGTGTGCCTCAGGACTGAGCGACGTGAACGGCCACGCCAGCACGAGCAGGAAGAGGAGCGGGCCGGCGACGATGCCGATCTTCCGCCGCTGCTCATCGAATCTGAGCTCGGCCTGTGACTTGGTCGGCGAGGGCAACTGGTCTGAGGACATAGGTCAGACGGTGTATCACATTTCACGGCCCCGGGAAAGCCGCCATCTCCGGGCCGGCCGGATGCGAGGCGGTCCGGACCCGCGCCGTAGCGGTCAATGGTCGTGGTATCCTTGACTCGCGTGGTTCTCGTGTCGCGTGAAAGGTGTTTCGATGCCTCACACTGTGTTTGCGTTTCTCGGACCGATCGGTCTCCCGGAACTGATCATCATTTTCCTGATCTTGATCCTCATCTTCGGGGCCAATCGTCTGTCCGGCCTCGGCAGGGGCATGGGACAGGCGATACGCGGGTTCAAGGATGAAGTGGCGCCGGAAAAGGAAGAGAAGGCGCCCGAAGCCAAGTCCTCGCAGGACGCCTGACGTCCGGCGCCCTGATGCTGGCCGTTCGCCCGTACACACGAAAGACCGGGACGCCCAAGTGGCGTCCCGGTCTTTTTATTGCCCTTGACCCGCCAGACCGCAAAACCCGCCGCTAGTCCAGATTCAGAGCCCGCAGGTCGGCCACCAGATCCTGTCCGGCGTTCACAGGATTGACCTCTTTGTCGATCTTGAGAATCTTGCCGTCACCACCGATGATGTAGGTCCAGCGGTACGGAACTGCGCGCTCGGCGGTCACCACACCGTAGGCCTCGGCGACCTCCTTGGTCGGGTTGCTCAACAGCGGAAAATCGGATTCGAGCGATTCGGCGAACTCCTTGTTCGTCTGGGGGTCATCGACACTGATCATGAAATAGGCCATGTCGAAGGCCTTCAACTCGTCGCTGGAATCACGCAGCGACTTGCATTCAGCCGTTCAACCACCGGTAAACGCCTTGGGGAACCACGCCAGCACCACCGTCTTGCCCGCATAGTCGGACAAACTGTGGGTCTTGCCGTCCGAGCCTGGAAGACTGAACGCCGGCGCCATGTCGCCGACGTCGAGCCCCTGAGCTGCAACTCCCCCGACACCCACCGCGGCCACGGCCATGAGCAGCATGGCAGAGCACGCGACAACCATTCTCATTGACTTCACTCCTTGGGGCTACACGTTCCCCGATACACCGTGTGAATACGTCACCCTAGCAAAGTCGGTGACGCCTTGGCAATGTTTACCTTGCCGCCGGTGTGGCTATTCGAACAGTTCGGTCTGCGGAAACTGCGCGAACCAGCCGAACCAGAACGCCCGGTGCGCGGGCAGCCTCGCGAGCCGGATCGTCTCGTCGTCTTCGGCCACCAACGCCTCCTCGGTGACCAGCCAGACCCGACCGTCGCCCGACACCCTGGCGTCGTCGATCCGCCGCTCGAACCGCTGGCCGGCCGAGTCGTAGACCCGGTTGGCGCCCGCCGGGCTCGTCACCACGACGAACGGCTGACCGGCAACCTCGGTCTGGAACACCGGGCGATCGTTCAGAAACTCGACGGAGAGCGCGATTGGACGCCGTGCGCCGCCGTCGGGATCGTCGATCAGCATCACGACCACCTCGGCCTTGTTGTCGAGCCGGTCGTCCAGCGCCTGCACCTGGAACATCAGCCGATCGGTGGCGAAGTAGTCCCGATACGCCGCCCCTTCCGAATAGTCCCGTTGATGTCCGGTGCCGAGGGACAGGACGGTGGTGGCAGGATGCCGCCGGCGCCACTCGCCCCAGGTCGTGGTCACCATCGCACGCCGGGTCAGCTCCAGCCCGCTCCCTGTCAGGCTGCCGACCACCGGGATGCCCTCCAGCGTACTCCACAGACTCTTCGTCGCGTGGTCGAACATCAGCTTGTTCGATCGATACAGCAGACCGCTCGTGCCGAACCGGATGTGGCGGCCGTCCGTGACGCTTTCGTACGGGATCACAGTGCCGCACAGAGTGCAGTACACGATCGTGAGATCGACCCCGCCCACGTCGTCAATCGCCATCTCGTGCCAGGCAAGGATACGTTTCGGGTAGGCCCGGGCCTCGTCGCCGACGGTGATCCCGAAGACGATGTGATCGTCGTCGAGATAGTCGGCGTCGCCGGCCGCAAGATGTTCGGGGTATTCCAGCGGCGGAATGCCGTTGGGCGGCACACCGCCCCAATCGACCTCGTCCAGCCTGATGAGCGACACAACCCCCTGTGGAAAGAACTCTCCGAACCGCGGGTCGATCTGACTGTACCAGCGCCCCTTGAACGCTCCGTACTCGGGATGGGGATCGTAGGGCTGCCGCCAGATCCACTGCTGCCAGCGCGCGATGTCGTTCCCATGCCGCGCACCGGTCTGGCGCTCCAGCAGCCGCACCAGCCGCCGGAATACACGCGTGCTTGGGTGTTCGGGGACCGGCGCCTCCAGAGCTGGTGTCGCCGGGTCTGTCGCAGCGCCGAAGCGCGGGGCCTCGACGCGACGCGGGGCAGGAGGCCGCATGAACCGCAGCATGTCCCAGAGCAGGGCGGCATACCCGTCGCGCCAGTTGGCCGCGATAGTGTCCATCGCGGCGTCAGCCACGTCGTCGTCGACCGCCATGACCAGGAAGAACTGTTGCAGATCCGGATGCGGCGCCGTCGACTGCCCAGACGCCGCGACCCCCGAGACCGTCACCGCCAGCACGGCGGCGACCGCTAGTGCCCGCTGCCCGTGTTGCATGCGACTCCTCCGTCGGGCGCCGGCTCGCCGCCCGCGGGGCAGGGATTCAGCACCGCGATATGCGGCAGATTGCGGAACCGTTCCCCGTAGTCCAGGCCGTACCCGATCACGAACCGGTCCTCGATGGTGAAACCGACATACTCGATGTCGACCGCCACCCGCCGGCGCGACGGCTTGTCCAGCAGGGCGACGGTCCGAAGCGACCGTGGCCGGCCGGCCCGCACCCGCGCCCGCAGCCAGGACAAGGTCCTGCCGGTGTCGACGATGTCTTCGACGATCAGCACGTCCCGGCCGGCGACCGGCATGACGAGATCCTGCCGCAACCGGACGCGTCCCGCCGACTCGGTACGCGCGCCATAGCTCTCGACCGCCACGAAGTCGACCGTCACCGGCCCGCTCAGCGCGCGGGCCAGATCGGCGAGGAACATGAAGCCGCCCTTGAGGACGGACAGCAGATGCAGGTCGCAGTCGGCGCCGTAGCCGCGGCGAATCTCGGAGGCCAGTTCGGAGATACGCGCCTGGACCTGCTCCGAGGACAGCAGCACCGTGTGGGTCCCATCGAGCATCAGCGCCGATGGTAGCAGAGGAGCGGACACCGGCGGCTCCGAATCGTGGTATGTCGCAGGCCGTCCCGCGAAGCCGAGGGCGCGTTCGAACGGAGTGGTGCGGTGCCCGCTCTCGCGACGGACACTCGAAAGATGGTGGGCGCTAGTGGATTCGAACCACTGACCCCCGCCGTGTGAAGGCGATGCTCTACCACTGAGCCAAGCGCCCACTCCGAACTGACGGAATTCTCAGTCTACCTCACCAACACGCGAAAGACCGACCGTCATCCAACCGCCGACGGTTCGTCCTCCCTGCTCGACACCGGTTCCTGCGGCGTCCGTGCGGCCGGGACCGGATCTGCCGCAAGAATGGATTTGAGTCCATCGAACAACGCCAGGGCGCGCCGCGCTGGCGTGACGATGACCTTCTGCGCAATATCAAGGGTCTCATCCGCTCGCCGCGCGAGTCGCGCCACGACCTGGTTGGTCTGATCGGCCCGGTCGACCAGTGCCAGTGCGAGATTGACCACCTTGGCAGCATCCGCACAACTCTCCTGGACCTTGCCCAGAACCGGGTCGAGTTCACGCTCAACCCGGGCAGCCACCCGGGTGACGCGCCGCGAGAGCCGCGCGATGTAGAAGAACACGCCAATCTGCGCGAGCGCCATGACGCCGGTCGCCACGGCAATCACCGCGAGGGAGACATCTGACCACTCTGTCACACCGGAGCCTCTTCCGGAGCCTCGTCCGAAGCCTCTGTCGTATCTTCACTCCTGATCCGCTGCTCGAACGCATCCCGGCCGCGGTCGATCGCCGCGGCGATGGTTTCTCGCTTCCGGTTCACGAACTCGCGACCCTGGCGCGCTGCGTCAGTCGCCCGTTCGCGCCCTTCCTGCGCCTTCTCGTTGAGCAATCTCCGGGTTTCCTCTCCGGCGGTTGGGGCCCACAGCAGGGCCACCGCTGCGCCGGTCACTGCACCCAGCATGAACGCCATCAACACCGCACCAGCATTTCCATCAGATTCTCTTGCCATGTCAACTCTCCTGCTCCAATCATCTTACACTCCCTCGTTACGAGAATGCCTGTCCCGGGCTGCGAAGCGTGCGAATCTTGTCGCGCAGCACCGCCGCGCGCTCGAACTCCAGGTTCGATGCCGCGGCGCGCATGTCCGACTCCAGGGACCGCACGTGGCTGTCCAGGTCTGCCTGGGTCGAGAATTCCTCGGGCGCCTCCCGCACCACCGGCACTGTCAGGTAGTCGCGTTCATAGACGCTGGACAACAGTTCGTCAATGCCCTTGACGATTGACGCGGGCGTGATGCCATGCTCCCGGTTGAAGCGCTCCTGCAGGCATCGACGCCGATCCATCTCGCCTAGCGCCGTGCGCATCGAGTCGGTCACCACATCCGCATACATGATCACCGTGCCGTTGACGTTCCGCGCAGCTCGACCTGAGGTCTGAATGAGCGCGCCCGCCGAACGCAGGAAGCCTTCCTTGTCTGCGTCCAGAATCGCCACCAGAGACACCTCCGGCAGATCGAGGCCCTCGCGCAGGAGATTGATGCCGACGAGCACATCGAATTCTCCGCGCCGCAAGTCGCGCAGAATCTGGACGCGCTCGAGGGTCTCGACCTCGGAGTGCAGATACCGCACCCGCACGCCGAGTTCCTGATAGAACTGTGTCAGATCTTCGGCCATCCGCTTCGTCAGGGTGGTCACCAGCACCCGTTCGTGGCGACCGGCCCGCACCCGGATCTCATGCAGCAGGTCATCCACCTGCCCCTTGACGGGGCGCACCTCCACGCCGGGATCGACGAGTCCGGTCGGCCGGATGACCTGCTCGACCACCACACCCTCGCTCGTGGTGAACTCATAGGGTCCCGGTGTGGCCGACACGAAGATCACCTGCCCGACCCGGCGCTTCCACTCGTCGAAGTTCAGCGGTCGGTTGTCAAGCGCGGACGGCAGCCGGAACCCGAAGCTGACCAGCACTTCCTTGCGCGACCGATCGCCGTGGTACATCCCGCGCACCTGCGGCACCGTCTGGTGGCTCTCGTCGACTATCGTGAGCGCATCCGGAGGAAGATAGTCGAGCAACGTCGGCGGCGGCTCTCCCTCTGCGCGGCCCGTCAGATGCCGGGCGTAGTTCTCGATGCCGTGGCAGTACCCGATCTCCCGCATCATCTCGATGTCGAACATCGTCCGCTGGTGCAGGCGCTGCGCCTCGAGCACCTTACCCAAGGATTCCAGGTCGGCGCGGCGCACGTCCAGTTCGGCCTTGATGGCCTCCACCGCCTGAAGCGTGCGGGCGCGGGGGGTGACGAAGTGGGACTTGGGATAGATCGCCACCGCGTCGCGCCGTCGCAGCGTCTCGCCGGTGACTGGGTCGAAGGAGATGAGCTCGTCAACTTCGTCGCCGAACAGCTCGATGCGAACCGCGATGTTCTCGTAGGATGGAAAGACCTCGATGATGTCGCCGCGTACCCGGAACGTACCGCGCTCGAAGTCGTGATCGTTGCGCTCGTACTGAATCTCGACCAGTTTGCGCAGAATCCACTCCCGCTCCACGCGCTGGCCCCGTTCCAGCGGCAACAGCAGGCCGTAGTACGCTTCGGGCGAACCGAGACCGTAGATGCAGGACACGCTGGCCACGATCACGACGTCGCGACGCTCGAACAGCGATCGGGTCGCCGAGAGACGCATCCGATCGATCTCGTCGTTGACGGTCGCTTCCTTCTCGATATACGAATCCGTGGACGGCACATACGCTTCGGGCTGGTAGTAGTCGTAGTAGCTCACGAAGTACTCGACGGCGTTGTCCGGAAAGAACCGGCGAAACTCGAGGAACAACTGGGCGGCGAGGGTCTTGTTGTGGACCATCACCAGGGTCGGCCGGTTCAGCCTGGCGATCACCTGCGCCATCGTGAACGTCTTTCCCGACCCCGTCACCCCCAGCAGCACCTGATGCGGATCGCCCCGCAGCAACCCGTCGGTCAGTTCCTGCACCGCGCGTGGCTGATCACCCCGGAGTTCGAAGTCGGAAACGAGGTTGAAGCGGTCGTGCGTGGAAGACATCAACGACGAGGCGCGGTGTCCTCGATATACGGCGCGAAGTAGCCCTCGCGCGCGCGGATGGTCAGGTTCTGGCGCTCCGGCCGGTTATCGGACAGCCGCACCGTCACACGGCGCCAGGCGCCGTCGGTGTTCGGGTCACGCGAGACGTACCCGAGCGAGTACCGGGAGGTCACCTCCTCGCGGATCTGCGCATAGATCTCGTCAAGGTCGTCCATCGATCCGGGAAAGTAGCACCGCCCCCCCGACAGTTCGACGATCTCTTCGAGACGGAGGCGCTGCATCATTCGATCGGCGGTGCGGACTTCCGTCTGGAACCCGATGGCGTACACGGTGACGTCGGAGGCGCGCACGAGATCCAGCAATTCGTCGAGTCGCAGCCGGCTGCGGGTGTCGCCCCCATCCGTGTACAGCAACAGCACCTTACGTCCGTCCTGGTAAAATGCGCCATCGAGATACACGCCCAGGGCATCGTAGAGCGCGGTCATGCCGCCCAGTTCCTGACTCCGCAACCGCTCGACCAAACGCGGGAAATCCTGCGGTCCGAAGCGGCTCACCCGTACCTCGGCATCAAAGTCGACCAGCGTCATGTCCTCGGCGAAATCGAGACTGCGAAGAAACCTGAGCGCGGCGGTCTTGGCGAACCGCGCTTCCCGAACCATGCTGCCGCTCGCGTCGAACAACACGCCCATGTGGAACGGCATCGTGTCGAGATCGCTCTCGACACCGATCGAGAAGTAGCTGATATCCTGCTCGCGCTCTTCCTCGGTGACGACGAAATCGTCGACGGATAACCCGGTCACCGGACGCCCCTCGCGATCGATAACGGTTACGGCGAGGTGCACCAGATCCACCCCGCTGCGAAAGTCCGGCTGGGCCGCCGCGGGCGATGCGAGCGCACACAATGTCAGCAGAACCGTCAGATATCGCAGGGCGCCCCTCCCGTCAGCAGGGCCATCTTACCCGATCGTTACAGCCGCCGGCCGGCCGGCAGCCGCAATCCCCTCGATTCGGACCGCAGACCGTCGAACCGCCCACGCGATCGAGGAGGCGTATAATGCATGGTTTCGGTGCCATTGGCCGTTCCGCACGAAAGGAACGTGCGATTCGGTACGCTGGCAATCCTGACGATGAAATGCCTCGCGGTGTGCCGCGACGAGTTCGTCATTCGTATTCTGGCTCGCGCACTCAGCCCTTCGCTGGATATCGAGTTCGTCGTCGAAGACCGGTTGATCGGGCGGCGGATCAACGATGCCGGTGTCGTGATCCATGTCGGCGATCCCCAACGGGTCGAGACCTACCTGAAGGCCGACATCGGGCCCGGCACCTGCGTGCTTGTCGAAGATACCGGCCGCCGCAGTCCGCGGCGCGTGCTGGAGGCGATTCGAAACGCGGGCAGCACGCTGGTGTATCTGCTCGATGTGGGACACGCGCTCAGCCCGAAACGTCAGGAAGATCTGCGTATCAAGGTCCCCGAGGTCGGCCGTCTGGCGCTGGCGGATCTCGTCCAGGGTCCGCTCTCGGCGGCGCTCGAGCGCTCGATGACGCGTGCGCGCGTGCAGCAGTATCAACGGTACCTGGCTGACGCCGACCGTGTTCTGATCCTGCTGCACAACGACCCGGACCCGGACGCCATGGCCAGCGGTCTCGCGTTGCGCAATCTCCTGCACCGTACCAGGACCACCGCCATCATCGGCGCCTTCCAGGGCGTCACGCGCCCGGAAAACCTCAGGATGGCGAACCTGCTGGACATCGGCATCGAACCATTGAACCGCCAGGCGCTCGCGGGCTTCGACCGCATCGCCACCGTGGATGTGCAGCCGCACTACTTCGGAGGCTTGATCACCCGCGTCGATCTGGTCATCGACCACCACCCGGCACGAACCGGGTACAGCGCGACGTTCAAGGACATCAGACCGGACTACGGCTCGACATGCACCATCCTGACCGAGCATCTGCGCGCGGTCGACGTCAACATCTCTGAGCGCACGGCCACCGCCATGCTCTACGCCATCAAGTCCGACACGCTCTTTCTCTCGCGCCAGACCAACGAGTCGGACCTCGATGCATTTCGATTCCTGTACCCACTCGCCAACGCGGCCCTCGTGCGCAAGATGGAGGGCGCGGAAACGACGGTCGAACGGCTGCGCTGCGTCGCCGACGCGGTTCGAGAGGGCGAGGTGAGCGGCGTGCTGTATACGGCGCATGTCGGCGAGGTTGCGCGCGAGGACCTCATCGCCCACGTCGCCGACTCGCTCGTGCAAGTGGAAGAGGTTCAGTGGTCGGTCGTATCCGGCATCGTACACGGCGACGTGGTGATTTCGGTGCGAAACCTCGGCGATACACGACACGCTGGAGAGTTCGTCAAGCGTCACTTCAGCGACATCGGCAGCGCCGGCGGTCACCGGGCGATGGCCAAGGCGGTCGCACCGACCAGCCGGTTTCTGGAAAAGTTCGGCTCGCTCGAGCCCGCGCGGATCCGCGCGGCCACCCACGCACTCGCGCAGGAGTTCATCGCCAAACCGTAGCCGCCCGTGATGTTCGGCCCGGGGCGCGGTGACGGCCGATTCTCAAGCTGTCGGCCGGCGCTGGTCGGGGGACGGCGCCGAACCGATCTCCTCGCCGCTGGCGCCGACCACCGGTTCGACGAACTGCGAGTACCCGTCTTCGTAGCCACCCTCCAGCAGCTCGTCCAGCGTCTGGAACCTGTCGGACCGCTCGTCATAGCACCCGGCGAAATCGAATGGGCCTAGCGAATTGTGCCGCGGGCGAATTTCGAAGACCGCCTCGAACAGCCGGGTCCGAGAGGCGACGGCATCGCGCACCGCCGCCGACTCGAGCGCGGACAGCGCTTCCCCGATCCGGCCCCGCCCGTCACGCCGCCCCGCCGCCAGCGTATGCGGCTGGGCCGGCCCTGGCAGCGCCGACACGAAAACAACCTGCTGCGCGCCCGCCCGCGCGACCTCGTCGAGCAGCCGCCCGATGCCGGCCGGTCGGTCACACAGCCGATGCGTTTCGCGGCGCCAACTGCTCCCGGACCCGAACGACAGCAACCACGGTTCGGTCACGGTCGGCAGGCTCAGAGCGGCGGCACAGGCATCGAATCCGCAGCGTGCGGCGTCACCCGCCAGATCCAGCGTCTCGAGCGTCCGATCACCGTCAGGCTCGCGCCGAAAGAACCGTTCTCGATACGGCTCCGACAGCAGCGCGAACGTCAGGTCGCGCCGCCCGTCCAGATCGTGCGCCGTGATCAGCAGGTCGCGAAAGCCGGGCTGACCGAGATTCTCCGACAACAGTTCCGAATACCTGTTGCCCAGCTCGGCCGGACTGGGCCGCGCGACGGCCGCCGCGCCGCGCAGCAGTTTCCACATACCGTTGGCGAGCCAGCCGCGCGCCGCGCCCGCATCGATCGGCGATTCAACCAGCGTCCACCACAAGGCGCCCCGCATACGCCTGCGGCCCCGGCCACGCAGCCAGGTCCTGCCGACCGCGCCGCCCGCCACGCCGAGCAATAGCAGCAACGCCAGGAATACCAGGCGGGGCGACCAGGTCGGCAACATGGACGACGCGAAGATCCAGTCGATGACTTGACCGAAACTGGTCGTGAGAACCGACTCGCCAGGTATCCCGCTCACTCCGAGCAGATAGACCGCGGGGTAACCCAGCACTGCAAGCGCGACCGCAGCCACGGGCAGCACCACCGCCGCCAGCGCCAGACCGAGGAGCGGGACCACGATCCGCAACACCGGCCGCCAGCGGTAGAGCCGGGTGGCGGCCGGCGATCGCCAGAGCCCGGCCGGCGCCCACAGTTCCGGCGCACCGTCAATCGCCGCCAGCGCCGCGCCGACCGCGCCGATGCCGCGACCCGCGACGAGATCGATCTTCACGCCGGCCTCGTGCAGTGCCTTGAGCACGCCGGCATGGTAGGCGCCAGCGGTGCCGGTACCGGTCAGCACCAGCGCGGTGCGGCGCCGAGGGGAGTAGGAGCGCCAGGTCGACGACGAAGGTGATGGCGGTGGTTCCGGAGGCGGTAAATCGGCAGACACAGCGTGCCCGGTCACTTGCCGTGTATGGTGACAAGTTTGAGGAGCTCGAACTCGCGGATCCCATTGGGGGTCGGCACCGCGACCTCGGCACCTTCTTCCTTGCCCATCAACGCACGCCCGATCGGCGATGCGGTCGAGATCCAGCCCTTCGCCGGATCGGCGTCCTCGGGCATGACGAGCTGATAGACAATCGCTGCACCGTCGGTCTCGCGCAGGTGGACAACGGATCCGAAGGCGACGCGATCGTCTGGAATCTTGTCGAGATTGAGCAACGACAACTCGGCGACCCGCTTGTGCAACATCGCGAGCCGCGCCTGCACGAACGACTGGCGATCTTTCGCGGCCTGATACTCGGCGTTCTCACGCAGGTCGCCGAGCTCGCGCGCACGCTTGATCTCCTTGGGCAGCTCGCTGTTCAACTCGCGCGCCAGCACCTGGATCTCGTCCTCGAAACGTTTGATCAGCGCCGCTTTCATTCCAAGTCAGCCAGACCCTGCCGCCAGCCGACGGGGAACCGGTCCGTTTACGATAGCACATCTGCTATGCTCACCGTCGCCGCCCTGCAGCGGCCGGAGGACGGGCCGTGGCACAGATCATCAGTCGCCGGAACCCGATCGTGGCCCGTTTCCGCGACGTCGCGCGCCGGGTGGATCCGGCCGATGACTCTGCCCTGCTGGAGGGCCCGCGGCTCATTTCCGAGGCGCTCGCCGGCGGGGTGCCGATTGAGGTGGCGGCGTTCAATTCCGCGTCCGCGGCGCAGCGCTGGACGACTCTGGTGGATCGTCTGCGCGACGTCACCACGGTCATACAAGTGTCGTCACCGGTGATGGCGGCGATCAGCCCGATGTCCACGCCGAGCGGCCTCGTCGCGATCGCCCGGATGCCGCCCCAGACGCTCGACTCGGCCCTGTGCGCCGTTCACCCGCTGGTGTTGGGACTGCTCGGCGTACAGGATCCGGGGAATACCGGCGCCGTGATTCGGGCAGCGGAAGCAGGCGGCGCGACGGGGGTGGTGACGGTGGGAGGTGCGGATCCTCGTGGCTGGAAGGCACTGCGCGGCTCGATGGGCAGCGCGCTGCGGCTGCCCCTCAGCCGCGCCGACGATCCGACCGCCGTCGCCGCGGACGCCAGATCCTACGGACTGCGCCTACTGGCGGCGGCGCCACGGGGCGGCACACCCGCGCCGCAGGCCGATCTCTCTCATCCCTCCCTGATCTGGCTCGGCGCGGAAGGCGCGGGGCTTGAAGGCGTGATCGCCGAGGCGGACGAGATCATCTCCGTGCCGATGCACCCACCGGTCGAGTCGCTCAACGTCGCCGTCGCCGCCGCCCTGCTCGTGTACGAAGCGGGTCGGCAGCGGAATCATTCATCGTCCACCGCCAGCGAGGCGCGGTCTGCATGACGTCAGGGTCCCTGTTCGACGATCCGGTTCCCGCGGCGGCATCGCCGTACGCGCCGCTGGCCGACCGCATGCGGCCCGCCAGCTTCGACGAACTCGTCGGTCAGGACGAGTTGCTCGGCCACGGTCGCCCGCTCAGGCACGCCATCGACCGCGACACGCTGCAGTCGATCATCCTCTGGGGCCCGCCCGGCAGCGGCAAGACGACGCTGGCCCGCCTGATCGCCGCCGTCACGTCGTCACGCTTCGTCGCCTTCAGCGCGGTCCTGTCCGGTATACGGGAGATCCGGACCGTGATGGCCGCGGCCGAAGAAGCCGGACGACGCGGCGAGCCCCGGACGATTCTGTTCGTCGACGAAATCCACCGCTTCAACAAGGCGCAGCAGGACGCGTTTCTGCCCCGTGTCGAAGCGGGCGACATCGTGCTGATCGGCGCCACCACCGAGAATCCGTCGTTCGAGGTGAATGCGGCGTTGCTGTCCAGATCGCAGGTGTATGTGCTGCGTGCGTTGACCGCCGCGGAAATCTCCGCCATTCTCGAACGCGCACTCACCGACGATACCCGCGGACTGGGCGGACAGGACCTGCAGGTCGACCCGCAGGCGCTCGCGACCATCGCCCGGCACGCCAACGGCGACGCCCGGGTCGCCCTCAATCTGCTGGAACTGGGTGCGGCCGCCGCCGCCGCCCGTGCAGGCGAGTCCGACGCGGCCGGTGGGGCCCGGCTCGACGCCGCCCTCGCCGCCGAAACGATGCAGCGGCGCGCCCTGTTGTATGACAAGGACGGCGAACAGCACTACAACCTCATTTCGGCGCTCCACAAGTCGATGCGCAACAGCGACCCGGATGCCGCGGTCTACTGGCTGGCCCGCATGTTGGAGGCAGGCGAAGACCCGCTTTATATCGCCCGCCGTCTGGTTCGTTTCGCGTCCGAAGACGTCGGCAACGCCGATCCGCAGGCGCTGACCCTGGCGGTCGCCGCCAAGGACGCCGTACACTTCATCGGCATGCCGGAAGCCAACACCGCGCTCGCACAGGCCGCCGTCTATCTGGCGTCCGCGCCGAAGAGCAACGCCGTCTACACGGCCTACGCGCGGGCGGCGGCGGACGCCAACCGCGATGTGGCCGACCCGGTGCCGCTGCATCTGCGCAACGCGCCGACGCGGCTCATGAAGGAGCTCGACTACGGCAAGGGTTATCGCTACGCCCACGACGAACCGGACGCTGTCGCCGCAATGGATTGTCTGCCGGCCACGCTGCGAGGCAGGCAATATTACATTCCGACCACGCGTGGATTCGAGAAGGCACTGAGCCAGCGGCTGTCAGCGTGGCGGAATCTCAAGGCCAGCCGTCGGCCGCAGCCCCCGTCGAAGGATTGATGCCCGACCGGCTCTACTACGTCGGGCGCGGACTCCAACTGCTCGGCATGGCCGCGCTGCTGGAGGCGATCCTGATCGCCGGACCGCTCGGCCCCAGCCCGCGCATCTTCGGCTTCGGCGTGGCGGTCTTCATCGGCGGGCACCTGCTTGTGAAACGGACGACGAAATAGGCTGCGGGCCGTGCGGGCGCCGCCTCAGATCCGTTCGAACCGCCGTTCGATCTCCCGCCGCGACAGACGCAGCACGACCGGCCGGCCGTGCGGGCAGACCGACGAATGCGCCGTGCGCCGCAGCGCGTCAAGAATATGGGTCATCTTCTCCGGCGTCAGATGATCGTTGGCCTTGACCGCGGCGTGACAGGCTGTCGTCGCCGCGATCTGCCTGAGGGCGGCGTCGATTGCGCTCCCTTCGTCGAGCCCCTCCAGATCCTGGGCCAGGGCGCGGATGGCGGTCTCGCAGACGGTCGGGTCGATCAATGCCGGTACCGCCGCCACGCGGACGCTGTGGCCACCGAACGGCTCGATTCCGAACCCCAGCCGGTCGAGCACCGGTCCGTGCGCGGCCAGCGCCTGCCGTTCAGCCGGCGGCAGGTCGATGACGAGCGGCACGAGCAGAAGCTGACTCTCGAGCGTCCCGGTAGTCAGCCGATCCATCACCTGTTCGAACAGCACCCGCTCATGAGCGACGTGCTGATCGATGATCGCGATCCCGTCGTCGTCGATGGCGATGATGAACGTGTCCCGAAACTGCCCGAGCGGCAACATCGGCCGCTCGCCGACCGGTCCCGCCTCGACCGCGGCCGGACGGACCTCGCGCACCAGGTCGCGCAGCGGGTGACCGCCCCCGGGCCGATCGGCCACGTCCGCGCCCCGCTCGCCGGCGGCGCCGCCGATCGGCGACGGCTCGAACCGGTCTGCCGCCGGCGGCGCGGTCGGCAGAGACGCCGGCCGTCGCGCGCCGTCGGGCGCATCTTCAAGCGGGATCTCCGGCGCCGGCCCGCCCTCGAGCGCTTCGCCGATGGCCCGCCGCAGCACCTCGTGTACGAGGGACTGCTCCAGGAACCGGACCTCCGCCTTCGCAGGATGCACGTTCACGTCCACGCGGCTCGGCGGCAGGTCGATGAACAGATGCACCTCCGGGCTGCGCTCCTTGATGGTGGCCGCACTGTAGGCGTGGATGATCGCGTGCCCAATGGTGCGGTCTTTCACGGTGCGCCCGTTGACGAAAATGTTCTGTGGCCCCCGGCGCGGCCCTTCGCCCGGACCGGCCAGCGCCGCCACGAACCCGCTGATACGGATACCGGCGGCCTCCTTCCGCACTTCCACGAGATGGTCCCGATTCTTGTAGAGCTGAAACAACCGTTCCGCCACCCCGGTCACCGGTGGGCACTGCAACACCTGGCGGGTGCCGCTGGTCAAGGTGAATCCGACACCGGCGTGGCCGAGCGCCATCTGCGTGAGCAACCGCGAGACCTGGGTCGTCTCGGCGCCATCGGACTTCAGAAACTTGCGGCGCGCCGGCACGTTGTAGAACAGGTCGGTCACCTCGATCGTGGTGCCCTCCGGTGCGCCCACTTCGCGAGTGGAGACCGTCGTCCCGCCGGACACCCGGACCTCGACCCCGCGCCCGCTCCCCCGGGCGCGCGTGCGCAAGAGCAGATGCGACACCGACGCGATGCTGGGCAACGCCTCACCGCGGAACCCGAGCGTCCGGATCGCCTCCAGATCCTCCAGACGGCTGATCTTGCTGGTCGCGTGCCGCTCCAGCGCCAGTGCGGCCTCCTCCGACGACATCCCCTCACCGTTGTCTTCGACTCTGACCAGCCGCTTCCCGCCGAACTCGACCGTGACGGTAATTCGGCTCGCCCCGGCGTCGAGGGCATTCTCGACAAGTTCCTTCACCACCGAGGCGGGCCGCTCCACCACCTCGCCCGCTGCAATCTGATTGGCCAGTTCGGTGGGCAGCCGCGCGATTCTGGATGTTCGTGTCATGGCGACACCGTTTGGGCGGCCGTCAGCTCCCGGGTGAACATACGGCGGCCTGAGAGCGACGCTGCGCTCCCCGGCCCCGGACGGAGTCTGGCGTCGCATCGCGGCGACGCCGGTGCGACCCTCTCAATCGGCCGTTCCGAGATCGAGTGCCGACTGCGCGGCCGCCAGACGCGCGACCGGCACGCGATACGGGGACGCGCTGACATAGTCCAGCCCGACCCGGTCGAAGAACCGGATGGAGGCAGGGTCGCCCCCGTGCTCCCCGCATATTCCAACCTTCAATTCGGTCTTCGCTGCACGTCCCAAACGCACGCCCATCTCGACCAGGAATCCGACACCGACGGTATCGAGACTTGCGAACGGATCCCGATCGATGAGGTTGCGGGCCTGATAGTGCGTGAGGAACTTGGCTGCGTCGTCGCGGGAGAACCCGAAGACCATCTGGGTCAGGTCGTTGGTCCCGAACGAAAAGAAATCGGCCTCCGCGGCGATCGCGCCAGCCGTGATCGCGCTGCGCGGCACCTCGATCATGGTGCCGACGAGATACCGCACGTCGACCCCCCGCTCGGCCATCACCGCCTGCGCCACCCGGTCCACCACGGCCCGCTGGTCGCGCAACTCGCGGACGTCGCTGACCAGCGGGATCATGATCTCGGGGATGACCGTGACCCCTTCCACCGCCAACTGCGCGACCGCCTCGATGATGGCGCGGGTCTGCATCTCGGTGATTTCTGGATAGCTGATGCCGAGCCGTACCCCCCGGTGCCCGAGCATCGGATTGAACTCACGGAGCTGTTCGACACGATGCAACAGCGTGCGCTTCCCGGCCAGCAACGGCGACTGGCCCTTCAGCGCCTCGAGACGGGCGATTTCGACCAGGAGGTCCTCGCGTTTCGGGAGAAACTCATGCAGGGGCGGGTCGATCGTGCGGATGGTCACCGGTTGGCCGCGCATCGCCTTGAAGACCCCGTAGAAGTCTGCCCGCTGCAGCGGGAGCAACTCTTGCAACGCGGTCCGGCGATCCTCCTCGCTCTCCGCCAGGATCATGCGCTGAACGATCGGCACGCGGCCGGCGCCGAAGAACATGTGTTCGGTGCGGCACAACCCGATGCCCTGCGCGCCGAACGCGCGCGCGATCTGCGCCTGATCGGGCTGGTCGGCATTGGCGCGCACGTCGAGGCGGCGCACCCGGTCGGCCCATTGCATCACCTGCGTGAACCGCCGGTAGATGTCGGACCTCGTCTGCGGCAGGCGGCCGGTCACCACCTGCAGAATCTCGCTCGGCTGGCTCGCCACCAGCCCGACCTTGACCTCGCCGGTCAGGCCGTCGAACGACAACGGGTCACCTTCGCCGAGCACCTCGTCGCCGATTTGCAGACGTTTGTCATGTTCGTCGATCTGCAGCGTGGCGGCGCCCACCACCGACGGCTTCCCCATTTGCCGTCCCACCACCGCCGCATGCGAGGTCATGCCGCCGGTCGCGGTCAGGATCCCCTCTGCCACGTGCATCCCGTGGATGTCGTCCGGGACCGTCTCCTTCCGCACCAGCACCACCTTGCGTCCCTGGCTGGTCCAGCTCACCGCCTCTTCCGCCGTGAATACGACCTGACCGGAAGCCGCTCCCGGAGACGCCGGCAACCCTTTCCCCGCCACCGGAATGCGCTTCCAGGCCGCGGGGTCGAAAATGGGAGCCAGCAACTGAGACAGCGCGCCGGGGTCTATGAGCTTGAGCGCGGCGTCCGCGGTCACGAGACGCTCCTCCACCAGATCGGTGGCAATCCGGATCGCGGCGAGACCGGTGCGTTTTCCGCTCCTGGTTTGCAGCATGAACAGTTGGTCGTCCTGGATGGTGAACTCGAAGTCCTGCACATCCCCGTAGTGGCGCTCGAGGCGGCCGGTGATCTGCCGCAACTGCCGGTAGGCGGCCGGCATGACCGCCTGGAGCTCGGAGATCGGCTGCGGCGTGCGGATACCGGCGACCACGTCTTCGCCTTGCGCGTTGATCAGGAATTCGCCATAGAACTCCCTGGCGCCGGACGCGGGATCGCGAGTGAACCCCACCCCGGTCGCCGAACGGCGGCCCGTGTTGCCGAACACCATCAACTGCACGGTGACCGCGGTGCCGATGTCATCCGGAATGTCGTAGATCCGGCGATACTCCTTCGCGCGCGGGTTGTTCCATGACCGGAAGACGGCGTCGCGGGCGAGGCGCAACTGGTCGAGCGGCGCCTCCGGAAACCGGCGTCCCGTCTGGCGGCGGACCAGTGCCTTGCACCTCTCCACCACCCCGCGCAACGCCCCTTCATCGAGTTCGGTGTCGAGGGTCACGCCCTGTTCCTGCTTGACCGCTATAAGCTCGTTCTCGAAGTCGTCCCTGGACATCTCGAGGACGACGTTGCCGAACATCTGAATGAACCGCCGGAAGCTGTCGAACGCGAAACGCCCGTTGTTCGTGTACCGGCCCAGCGCCTCGACGGTGTCGTCGTTCAGCCCCAGGTTCAGGATGGTGTCCATCATGCCCGGCATGGAGTATTTCGCGCCTGACCGGACCGACACGAGTAACGGCCGGGTCAGGGACCCGAACGACGCTCCGGCGGTCTCCTCCAGCCGGCCGAGCCGCTCAAGCATCTCGGTATCGACCGCCGCCGGCACCTTGCAGTCGTTGGCGTAATACAGGCTGCAGGCGTCTGTAGTAATGGTGAATCCTGGGGGCACCGGTAGCCCGGCGTTGGTCATCTCCGCCAGTCCGGCGCCCTTGCCGCCCAGCAGATCGCGCATCGACCGATCGCCGTCCGCCTTGCCGGCGCCGAAGAAATACACATGCCTGGGCAACCCGGTGTTCACTGGTGTCATGCCGATGCCGATCGTTCCTTTCGGGCTGTACTCAATCCTCGTCCCTGACGATTTCGGAGACATCCGCCAATTGCAGAATGAGCCGTTCGAGTCGTTTGAGCAGATACAGCCGCCGCCGTCGGACCCCCGGATCAACGGCCATCACGAGCACGTCCGTGAAGAACCGGTCCACGGCAGGGCCGAAGCGGGCCGCCTCGGCGAACGCGGCCCGGTAGTGCTCGCCACTCCGTACGGCAGCCTCGATCGTGACCCGGCGTCGATCGATTTCGGCGTCGAGCGCCGCTTCCGCCGCTTCGATCTGCTCGGTCGATACCGCCGACGCGCCTGCGTCGATCTGTTCGACATCGGTGTCCGGCAGCGCTCTGGCGATGTTCTTGACCCGCTTGAAGACGGTCGCGAGCTGCAGGAAATCTGGCGATCCGGTGAACTCGGGCAGGACGTCGAGCTTGCGCCGGGCGTCCAACGGCCTGATATCGCCTCGATCGGTGATCGTCTGCGTCACCGCGCGTACGTTCCGTACGTCGTGTCCACGTTGCTCCAGCACGAAACGGAGCCGCTCGTGCAGGAACAGGTACAGACGATCTACCACCTCCGCGTTGGGCGTCACGTCGTACACCGACTGTGCCACCGAGACGAGCTGGCCCACGTCCGGGCGCGCCGCGAGACCCGTGAGCTCCGGCAGGTCGACCAGAATCCGGAACAGCCCGTGCGCCTGCCGGCGCAGCCCGAACGGGTCGCGCGCGCCTCTTGGCTTCTCTCCCGCGTGAAACAACCCAACCAGCGTGTCGAGCTTGTCGGCCACCGAGACCGCCGCCCAACTGATCGCCGCCACCCCCAGATCCTCCCGGCGCGGCGGCGCGTCGGCAGTAACCGACAGCGGCAGGTAGTGATGGTAGATGGCGCGCCAGACCGCCTCCGGCTCACCGTCTTCGCGTGCGTAGATCCCGCCCATCAACCCCTGCAGCTCGGGGAACTCCCCAACCATGTCGGTGGTGAGATCAGCCTTGGCCAGCAGCCCGGCGCGCGCCGCATGACGCCGGTGCTCGGCAGCGCCGAACGCCTCACCGGCGACACGCCCGGCAAGCTGCTCGATGCGCCGGGCCTTGGCCCGGTAGCTGCCGAGCCGGGCGTGGAACCGCAACGTATCCAGGCGATCGAGTGCGGCTGCGAGCGTGCTCGCGCGGTCGGCCTCCCAGAAGAACCGCGCGTCACGCAGACGAGCCACGAGCACCCGCTCAGAGTTGTGCGCGATGGCGGGCAGGTCGTCCCGCGGCGTATTGGTGACGGCGAGGAAATGCTCGGTCAACCGGCCCCCGCTGGTCACCACCGGAAAGTAGTGCTGGTGATGAATCATCGTCGTCTTCAGCACTTCATCCGGCAGCGCCAGAAACTCCGCGGGGAAACGACCCGTGACGACCGACGGATACTCGACGAGATCAGGCACCTCGTCAAGTAGCGCAGACTCGCCGCCGGCCACACCAACGACCCCGCCGGCCCGCGCCGCATGGGTCTCCAATTCCCGATCGATCCGTGCCCGACGCTCCTCCCGACCCAACAGTACGTAGTGCCGCTGCAGCGCCGTGCGATACTCGGCGAATGACCTGACCCGCAGCCGGCGCCCCGGTCTCCCCTCCCGGGCGAAGAACCGGTGACCATACGTCACCGCCCCGGCCCGTACCGGCGCGACGCCGCGCGCCAACGCCGCGGCGGTCCGCTCGATCACGAAGGGCACCACCCGCCCGCCGTACAGAAACACCAGCCAGCGGATCGGACGGCCGAACGGCAGGTCGCCACGCCCGTCGTCCAGGCAGGCGTCCCAGTCCATCTGTTTCGGAAACGTCAGATCCCGCAGGGCCGCCGCCAGTACGCTCCCCAGGACGGCGCGCGCCGCGGCGCCGCGCTGTCTGCGCCGCACGGCCAGATACCTCCCCTTCGGGGTCTCGACCTCCGCCAATTCGGTCACCTGAACTCCGTTCTTCCGCGCGAACCCCACTGCCGCCGGTGTCGGCTGCCCCTCGGCGTCGAACGCGGCCCGCACCGGCGGGCCGGTCACGATATCCTCCAGATCGCTCTGCCGGATGGCCACCCTGGCCGCCCGCAGCACCAGACGCCTGGGAGTCCCGAAGGACTCGGGTGCGGTCGGACACTCGAGACGGGCCGCCGCGAGCTGCTGGCCGACGCGCTCACCAAACTGCCGGATCAGCGGCGGCAGCCAACCAGCCGGCAGCTCCTCGCACCCGATCTCGATCAGGAGTTCTCGATACATCATGTCGATCCGCCGCGGCGTTCCACCACCGACTCGCCAGCGTGAGCCTTGGCGATTGCGACCGCCAACTGCCGCACGCGCAGGATGTAGGCGGCGCGCTCGGTCACGCCAATGCCGCCGCTGGCGTCAAGAATGTTGAAGGTATGTGAACATTTGAGACACGAATCCAGCGCCGGCAGGACAAGTCCCGAGCGCAGCAGGGTCTCCGTCATCCGCTGGTGCCGATCGAACAGGTCGCGGTGAAACGCCGCGAACTCCATAGCCGGCATGTCGACCATGCCGAACGCGTACTTCGTCTGCTCGACCTCGTCCTGATGGCGCACTTCGCGATACGGCACACCTGACGCCCACTCCAGGTCGTAGACGTCGTCAACCCCCTGCAGATGCATCGCAATACGTTCGAGCCCGTAGGTGAGCTCGACGGAGATGGGCGACAGGACGACACCACCTGCCTGCTGGAAGTAGGTGAACTGCGTGATCTCCATGCCGTCGAGCAGCACCTGCCAGCCGATCCCCCAGGCCCCAAGGGTGGGCGATTCCCAGTTGTCTTCCTCGAACCGCACGTCATGCAGGCCCGGGTCGATGCCGCAAGCGCGTAGACTGTCGAGATACAGCGTCTGGGCCGCATCCGGAGACGGCTTCAGGATCACCTGGAACTGGTGATGCTTGAACAACCGGTTCGGGTTCTCGCCGAAGCGCCCGTCAGCCGGACGCCTCGATGGCTGGACGTAGGCCACCTTCCAGTGACGCGGCCCAAGCACGCGCAGAAACGTCTCGGGATGCATGGTGCCCGCCCCGACCTCGGTATCGAGCGGCTGCTGAATCAGGCAGCCGCGGGCGCCCCAGAACCGAGACAGCGACGCAATCAGATCCTGCAAGGTCACATGGTCCCTTTCAGCGCGTGCCGCGGGCGATGGCACGCAGCACGCGCAGCGACCGCAGTTCCTTCTCGAGATGCGCCGCGATCATCCGCTCGTGCGCCCGCTCGAGCTCGCGCGCGGCATGGGCCGGCAGAGTGAGACCCGCGACCGCCCCCGGTGGCGCCGCAGCCGCCGCACGCAGAAATTGCATCGATTCGGCCGACAGCTCGATGCCCCCGCCAGCCGCGCAGCGCAGACACGTGAGTCCTCCTCCGGATGGATCGATCCGCCCGCCCCCGGACGCATCGCCGCCGCACCGTTGACACGCCAGCAGCGAGGGATAGACGCCCTGCAGCCGCAGGACCCAGTACTCGACATAGCGGACCAGCCGCTCGATATGCACCTCGCCGGACAGAGACGCAACCACCGCGGCGCCCAAACGGAACAGCGTCGCGTTCGGGTCGGCTTCGGGGGCGCACTCGTCGAACAACTCGGCGAAGTACTCGATGTACCCGAGGATGTCGCCGTGCGAGGCCTGCAACGGGGACCACAACGGGTCGACGTAGCTCAGACGCACCAGATCGCGGTGTTCGCGCTCGAAATACGAGAGCCTGACCAGCGTCAACGGTTCGAGTCCGCCGCCGAATTTCGATCTGGACCGCCGCGCCCCGTTCGCCACTCCCCGTTTCTTCCCGCGATCACTGGTCAGGAACACGACGATGCGATCCGCGTCGCCGAGTTGATAGGTGCGCAGAATCAGCGCGTCGGTCGTATGGAGTGGCATCGCGAGCGTCGATCGCCCCGCCCGGGGCCGAAGCGACACCCGCCGGCTGCGGGGCGCTCGGCCGTCAATTCTATCGTCTGCGCAACACCCGGGCCAGCGCGGGTCACATGTCTCCCCCTCATCCCACCTATTGCAGGTACGGAAGGACGATGGAGGAACGACCCAGAAAGGCGGAGAATCCCCGCTACTGCAGGTACGGAAGGACGATGGAGGCCAGGCCCAGAACGGCGGAGAATCCCCTCTACTGCAGGTACTGCAGGAAGATGGTGGCCAGACCCAGGAAGGCGAAAAATCCGAACACGTCGGTCAGTGTCGTGATGAACACCGCCGACGCCAACGCCGGGTCGATCTTCAGGGCCCGCAACGCGATTGGAATCAGGGTAGCGGCAATCGCCGCCACCAACAGATTGATCACCATCGCCAGCGCCAGAATCAACCCCAGAATCAGGTTGCCTGCCATCAGCCAGGCCACCCCGGCGCCGACAAGTCCGAGGGCAAGGCCGTTCCCCAGACCGACGACCGCTTCCTTGAACACCGCCTTCCTCGAGTTGCCCCAAGTGAGCTCGCCCAATGCGATGCCCCGAACGATGATGGTCAGTGTCTGGGTGGCGGCGTTACCGCCCATGCTGGCGACGATGGTCATGAAAACCGCCAGCGCCACCACCTCGTCGATGGTGTCTTGAAACGCCCGCACGACGAAAGCGGCCAGGGTGGCGGTGACGAGGTTCACGGCCAGCCACGGCAGCCGCTTGCGTATCGACTCCCGAGCCGGTGAGAACACATGTTCATCGCCGCTCACGCCGGCCAGACGATAGATATCCTCGGTTGCCTCGTCCTTGATGATGTCGATGACGTCGTCGACGGTGATGATACCGACCAGCCGGTTCTGTTCGTCCACCACCGGAATAGCCAGCAGGTTGTAGTTGGCCACATGCTGGGCGGCCTCCTCCTGGTCGGTATCGACCCGCGCGCTGATCAAATCGGTGGTCATGATCCGCTGCAACGGCGTCTCGGGGGCCACCAGAAGCAACCGGCGCAACGAGACGACCCCCACCAGGTGCCGCCGCTCGTCGACGACGTAGAGATAGAACACCATCTCCACCTCGCGCGAGCCCTGCAGCGCCTGAATCGCCTCGCCCGCCGTCAGGTCGTCGGACAACGCGAATACCGTCGGGTTCATGATGCGCCCGGCGGTCCGCTCGGAATATTCGAGCAGATTCTCGACCTCGCCGGAGTCGCGCGGCCGCATCTGCTCCAGCACCGCGTCGGACAACTCTTCCGGCAATTCGTCGATCAAGGCCGCAGCGTCGTCCGACGGCAGATCCTGCAGCCACAGCGCGATCCGGTCTGGAGAATGGTCGGCCAGTAGCGCCGCAGCGGGCTCCGGACCGTACTCAATCAGCGCCTCGAGCGCGAGACGGCTGTTGTGATCGAGCAGCAGGTTGAGCGCGCCGCGACAGTCTTTGGAGGAGAGCTCGCCGAAGAGTTCAGCAAGATCGACAGGATGCTGCTTCTGCAGCAGATTGATCAGGTTGGCAGTCGCACCAATCCGCTGCAGTCGCTTGACCGAGTCGAGCACGACGTCGATGCGTCGAAGTGGTGGCATCCTGCCGTCGTCCGTGTCTGGCCACGCAGAGGCGCCGCAAGCCAGGTTCGTCTGAATGTTCCACAGTCACAACCAAGTACATCCCAGTCTAACACTGGCAAACGAGCCGATGAAACTCCCAGGCTGCCCCTGGCGCACGTCCCGCTGCATTCGATCGGCGTTACATCGTGCCGATCCGCTTTGCATCCGGCGGATCGGCGTTACATCGCGCCGATCCGCTTTACGTCCGGCGGATCGGCGTTACATCGCGCCGATCCGCTTTACGTCCGGCGGATCGGCGTTACATCCGGCCGATCCGCAGGATGCAACGCCGATCCGCTTTGGTCATGCACCGGTTTTGGGCGCTACGCCCGCCTGATCGAGGATGCGATCATTCTCGCGCCAGTCGCTGCGGACCTTGACGTGCAGATCGAGATACACGCGAGTGCCGAAGAAACGTTCCAGATCGTGGCGGGCCTCGGTGCCGATCCGTTTGATCATGGCGCCGCCGGGTCCGATGACGATCGGCTTCTGGGAGGCCCGTTCAACCAGAATCGAGCAATAGAGCAGCAGCCGTCCCGGCTCGGACTCCTCGTCGAAGCGGTCCACGATCACCGCCGTCGTGAACGGCAACTCGGCATGCGTGTGGCGCAGCACCTTTTCCCGCACCGTTTCCGCGGCCAGGATCCGCTCAGGCTGGTCGGTCAGGTAGTCCTCCGGATACTGCGCGTCCCCCTCGGGCAGCCGCGCAACCAGCTCGCGCTCGAGGATGTCGACGCCATCCCCTGTCACTGCCGAAACCGGGACGACCGCCGCGAACTCGCGCCGTTGCCGATACCATTCGATGATCGGCAGCAACCGCATCTTTGCGATGAGATCGATCTTGGTGAGGATGAGGAGCACCGGGCCGCGGGCGCGCTCGAGCATCTGCAGGACGAACCGGTCGCCGGCGCCCGGACCGGTGGTGGAATCCCGCACCAGCCCGATGACGTCGACGCTGTCGATCGACTCGCGGGCGATATCCACCATCCGCACGTTCATCCGATGGAGTGGCCGATGGATGCCCGGCGTATCGACGAAGACGACCTGCGCGGAGGGGGCGTGCCGATAGTTGCGGACCGCCAGGATGCGGTTCCTGGTGGTCTGCGGCTTGTCGGACACGATCGCCAGCTTTGTGCCCACCATGCGGTTGAGCAGCGTGGACTTGCCGGCGTTGGGCCGGCCGATCAGCGAGACGACGCCAGTCCGCATTCCTAGCAGCCCGTGGTAGAACCCCGCGTCGCACCGAGAATGGCGGTGCGCCCGGTTGGCAAGGCGCGACGAGGGAGCAGATTGGGACATCTGTGACCCCGGCAATCAGAAGCCCAGCGCCGCCCGAGGCGGGATGCAGCGCCGTTCGAATGCAGCAGGGCTTTTGCCATGGGCTGCTAGTCCCGGGACGAACCGGGCGGGGTACGGCGCCGCACGCGAACGCGCCGCACACGCCGTCGCTGGGCCTCCAGCACCTCGACGGTCAGTCCGTCGATCTCGAACGTCTCACCGTCGCTGGGAACACGTCCCAGACGGGTGAGCAGGTAGCCGCCGACCGTTTCGAAACCGTCCCGCTCCACCGAGACGCCGAACGTCGCGGCCAGATCGTTCACGCCTACGGTGCCGAGGAACACGAAGGTGCCGTGTCCTTCATCGACGATCGGTTCCGACTCGTCGTCGTACTCGTCCCGAATCTCACCCACGATCTCCTCGATCAGATCCTCGATCGTCACGAGACCGGCCGTACCGCCGTACTCGTCCACGACGATGGCGCTCTGGACGTGCTTGACCTGCAGCTCCCGGAGCAGGTCGGCCACCCGCTTGCTGTCTGGGATGACGTGGGCCGGCCGCAAGAGACGCGGGACGATCATGGCGGTGCCCGGCACGCCGTCCAGCGTGACCAGGTCCTTGGCGAACACGAACCCGAGAATATTGTCGAGGTGCTCCTTGAACACCGGAATCCGCGAGTACTCCTGCTCGGCGAACAGCGCCCGAAACTCGCCGATGGTCGCGTCGTGCGCGATGGCCACAATATCGGGCCGCGGCGTCATGACTTCGCGCACCAGAGTGCCGCCGAAGTCGACCACCGACTGCAACAGCCGGCGCTCCTCCGATTCGCCAGCCGTTTCCCCCGTGTCCTCGTCGTCGCTCTCCTGTTCAGGGTCGCCTCCCCCGTCACCGTTGGATGAGCCCTCGGTCCGCGTGCGCGGCGGCCGCGCCAGGCGCCGCAACCCGGCGCTGACCGGGCCGACGACGCGCAACGCCGTGTCGAACGACGGCAGCAGGAGCTCAAGCACCCGGCCGGCGTCGCGCCGTACCAGCGCCGACGGTACGATCTGCTCGCAGACGAGCAGGAACAGGGCGACCTCCAGCAGCAACAGCGCCGCGGCCTGGGCGGTGTCCGCGCCGGTCATCCGGGCCAACACCACCGCGGCCACGGCGAACAGCAGTCCGCGAACCAGACGGGTCGCCACGTAAAGGCGCAGCGGATCCTCCAGATACATGGTCAGCGACTCGTGCCGGACATCGCGTTCCGCGCTGAGCCGCTCGGGCAACCGCACCATCGCGCCGAATGCCGACTCGATGGTCGCCACGTACACCGTCGCGCACCCGATCAGGAACAGCAGCAGCGGCAGCATCAGGGAGTAAGTGGTTCGGACATGTCAGGCGTCCACGGGCAATCCGCCGCGCCGCCGGAGGCGGCGTTCGAACCGCTGCATCTGCCCCTCGTCCCGCTCGTGGTCGTAGCCGAGCAGGTGCAGCAGTCCGTGCAGCGCCAGCCGCCGCCACTCCTGGGTTTCCGTGAGCCCCGCCGCCCGTGCCTGGCGCCTCGCCCGACCGGTGGCGATCACGACGTCTCCCAGCAGCGGGCGATGGCCGGACCCTGGCGGCCTGGGGACGGGATCGGCCGGAAACGCCAGGACGTCCGTTACCGCGTCGGTGCCTCGGAACCGCCGGTTGAGATCGCGCATCTTGCGATCGCCGACCAGCGCCACCGCCATCACGCCGGCCGCGGCACGCGGGGCCACCCCGCTCAACCACGCATCCAGCCCGCCGGCGGGGATGGCACGCCCGCGGCCATCCGTGACGGTGACCTGGAGCCGGGCCGACGATTCCGGCCGGCGTTCAGGATCGTCCCAAGTCATTGGTGTTGGCGATGGCGACGCGGTCTCGTGCCGTCATGTCACCGGGGGCAACGCAGGATCGAGGGGCACGCGCCCGGCGCGCCCGCCGTCATACCCTTCGTACGCCTCGTACGCCCGCACGATCTTCTGGACCAGTTGATGCCGCACGACATCGCGGTCATCGAAGCGGATGAACGCGACGCCGTCGATGCGCTCCACGATACGCGTCACCTCGACAAGACCGGATGTCCGCTCCGATGGCAGATCGATCTGCGTGATGTCGCCGGTGATCACCGCCTTCGAGCCGAATCCGAGACGCGTGAGGAACATCTTCATCTGCTCGGACGTGGTGTTCTGCGCTTCGTCGAGGATTACGAACGCGTCGTTGAGGGTACGGCCGCGCATGAACGCCAGCGGTGCAATCTCGATGGTGCCCCGTTCGAGCAGACGATCGACGCGGTCGATGTCCAGCATGTCGTAGAGCGCGTCATAAAGGGGACGCAGATACGGATTGACCTTGTCCTGCATGTCGCCCGGCAGGAATCCGAGCTTCTCCCCGGCCTCGACCGCGGGGCGCGCCAGGATGATCCGGGTCACCTTCCGGGCGGTGAGACAGGCGACCGCCTGAGCCATCGCCAGATAGGTCTTGCCGGTACCGGCGGGACCGATCCCGAACACGATGTCGTACCGCTCGATCGCCGCGAGATACCGGCGCTGGTTCAGACTTCGCGGGGCGACGTGCCGCTTGCTCGAGGCCTTCACGGTTGCCCGCACGAAGTAGTCGCGCAAGCGGACCTGGTCGTCCTCGATGAACAGTTGCGCCGCCCGCCGAATGTCGTCCTGGGACAGCTCGTATCCTTCGGCGATCAGCGCGGCGAGTTGGCCCACGACCTGCTCGAGCGCGGCGAGGGCCGCGGCATCGCCCTCGGCAAGCAACAGGTTGCCGTTCGTACGGATCTGCACGCCGAACAGGTGCTCGAACGTCTTCAGATTGGTGTCGTACGCACCGAACAGCAACTCGATCCCTTCGTCGGGGATCGGAATCCGCGCGACCGTCGCGGTGTCGGGCTCGCCTCGTTCTTCTGACACGGACGAAGTGATGGTGACACGGCGCGGTGAGCCGGTCAAGATTTCTGGCGCAAGTGCAGTTCGCGCAGTTGGTGCGAGCTGACCATCGATGGCGCACCGCACATCAAATCGACCGCCGCCGCGGTCTTCGGGAACGCGATCACGTCGCGGATGGACGGCTCGCCCGCGAGCAACGCCACGATGCGGTCCACACCCAGTGCGATCCCGCCATGCGGCGGCGTGCCGTACTCGAGCGCCTCGAGGAAGAAACCGAACCGTGCACGGGCGTCCTCGTCGCTGATCTGCAGCAGTTCGAAGATTCGTCGTTGCAGCGCCGGTTCGTGGATCCGGATGCTGCCGCCCCCGATCTCGCTCCCGTTCAGCACCAGATCGTAGGCCTTGGCGCGCACCGCGCTCAAGTCGCCGGCGAGCCGATCGCGATCCTCCTCGCGCGGCGCGGTGAACGGATGATGCATCGACGTGTACCGCCGCTCGGTCGCGCTCCACTCGAACATCGGGAACTCGACCACCCAGGCCAAGGCGCGCCGCCGCTCGTCGACCAGACCTTCGCGCCGCGCCAGCACGAGCCGCAGTCGTCCCAACAACTCCGACGCCTGGTGCGCCGGGCCCGCGGCAATCAGCACCAGATCGTCGCGGCCGGCATCGGCGACGGCGAGCACCCGCCCCAGCGTCTCTGCCCCGGCCACCTTGAGGACCGAGCTCTGGACCTCCCCTGCCGGCCCCCGGCGGACCCACACCAGACCCTGCGCCCCCAGCTCGATCGCCTCGTCGACCAGCTTGTCGACCTGACTGCGCGAATAGCGTCCCGCACCCGGCACCACCAGGGCGCGAATGGCGCCGCCGCCCGCCACCATCTCGCGGAACACCTTGAAGCTCGAGTCGCTGAACACGTCTGACACATCCACGATCGCCATTCCGATGCGCAGATCCGGCTTGTCCGAACCGTAGCGGTCCATCGCCTCGGAGTACGGCACACGCGGAAACGGCGTCTCGATCGTCTCGCCGTTGGCGGCGAAGATCGCCTGCATCAATCGTTCGACGACTCCGAAGACGAGATCCGACGTCGCGAACGACATCTCCAGGTCGATCTGCGTGAACTCCGGCTGCCGGTCCGCCCGCAGATCCTCATCGCGGAAACAGCGGGCGATCTGGAAATACCGGTCCATCCCGCTGATCATCAGAATCTGCTTGAAAATCTGCGGAGACTGCGGCAGCGCAAAGAACTGCCCGGGGTGCACGCGGCTCGGCACAAGGTAATCCCTGGCGCCCTCCGGTGTCGACTTGGCCAGCACCGGCGTCTCGATGTCTAGGAACCCCTGCTCGTCGAGCGACCGTCTGACGGCCATGAGCACCCGATGACGCAGTTGCAGGTTTTTCTGCATCCGGTCGCGGCGCAGATCGAGATAGCGATACGCCAACCGGATCTCCTCGGAGACCGGGGTCTCGTCGGCAATCTGGAATGGCGGCCGCTTCGCTTCGCTCAGGACCGAGATCTGCCGAATGGAGATCTCGACTTCTCCGGTGGCAATCTTCGGATTCAACGTCTCGTCGGTGCGGCGCTCGACCGGACCGCTGACCGCCACCACGAACTCCGGCCGCAACCGCTTCGCCTGCGCGAGCAGGGCACCGTCATCGCGCGCGACGGCCTGGGTCACGCCGTAGCGATCGCGGATATCGACGAAGACGAGGGAACCCAGATCACGTACTCGATGGACCCACCCCATGAGGGTCGCCTCGGCGCCCATGTCGGACGCGCGCAACGCGCCACAGGTGTGTGTTCGGTCAGCCACGGTTCATTCCGTTCGCGCAGCCTGCACGTGGGCCGCAACCGCGTCCCGGGCAATGGACTGCTGCTGCCCGGTCTCCAGATCCTTGACGGTCAGGTAATCGCCGGCGATCTCGTCCTCGCCGAGAATCAGCATCCTGCGGGCCCGACTTCGATTGGCCCGCTTCATCTGCGATTTCGAGGACCGCCCCTCATAGTCAATCAACACCGTTACCCCGGCCCGCCGCAGATCGCGCGCAAGCAGTCTGGCGGCAGCCCAGCTTGTGTGGCCGATCGCGATGACGAAGGCATCGGCCACGTGAGGCGCACCCGCATCCTCCGGCAGTGCAAGGACCAGACGCTCCAGCCCCGCCGCGAATCCGATGCCGGGCCGTTCCGGACCACCGAGCTGCTTGACCAGATGGTCGTAGCGGCCCCCTCCGAGCAGCGCGTTCTGTGCGCCCAGCCCGTCGCCGAGGATTTCAAACGTAGTACGCGTGTAGTAGTCGAGACCACGCACCAACCGGTGCGACACCCGATAGGGTAGCCCGTAGGCGTCCAGGTGCCGCCTGACCTCCGCGAAATGCTCGTTGCAGGCGCTGCACAGGAAATCCTCCGAATGCGGGAGCTGGTCGATGATCGGCTGGTCGGCCGGCACCTTGCAGTCGAATATTCGCAACGGGTTGGTCCTGGTCCGTCGCTGGCAGTCGCCGCACAACTGCGGCACCTGCTCGCCGAGCGCGTCGAGCAACGCCGCGCTGAAGCGTGGCCGGCAGGCCGCACACCCCACCGAATTGATCACCAGTTCAGCCGCGTCGATGCCGAGTTCGGTGACGAACGCAGCCGCCATCTCGATCACTTCCCCGTCAATCGCCGGGTCGCTGAGGCCGAAGACCTCGACGTCAAGCTGGTGAAACTGGCGGTATCGCCCTTTCTGCGGCCGCTCGTATCGGAACATGGGGCCGAGAGAATACAGTTTGGCGAACGGAAGCTCCTGCTCGAGGGCATGCTCGACGAACGTTCTGACCATGCTTGGCGTCGCCTCGGGCCGTAGCGTGATCCGTTCACCCCCCTTGTCCGTGAAGGCGTACATCTCTTTGCGGACGATGTCGGTCGACTCGCCGGTCCCCTTCGCGAACAGCTCCTCACGCTCGATCAACGGAGTCCGTACCTCGGCATAGCCATACCGCTCGCACACGGACCGGGCCACGCCCTCGACACGCTGCCAGCGGCCGACCTCTGCGGGAAGGATGTCACGCGTGCCGCGAATACCAGGAATCACCGCTGTGCCCTGCGTTCCATCGGTCTGCCCGCTGCGGGGGACGCCGCCATGGCGTGCCGGGCAGGGTGCTCCCGCGTCCGCCCGCGCACACCACGCAGGATCGAATCGCCGGAGCCCGTACGGATCGAGATCGCGCGCGCGACCCCGTCTGTGCGCCGTCGCCTGCGCACGCCGTGGGATCTGCTTGAGGGGGAACCCGCGCGGTGGGACCGAAGCATCGGCAGAAATTATACGCCGAACGCGCCGTGGCGGCCCGTGCCCGCCGCCCCGCCACGAGCTTGGTGGCATAATGAGCGGCATGGAGGTGTTCGACCGACTCGGCCGGCCACTGGTCAACCTGCGTCTGTCGGTGACCGACCGCTGCAACCTGCGCTGCCAGTACTGCATGCCTGAGCAGGACTACGTCTGGCTGCCTCGCCGGGACATCCTGACCTTCGAAGAGATCGATACGCTGGTCGACATCTTCATCAGCCTGGGCACGAACAAGGTGCGCTTGACCGGAGGCGAACCGCTGCTCCGCAAGGATCTGCCGGACCTGATCGCGCTCCTGGCCCGCAAGCCGGCGCTCACGGACCTGGCGCTGACCACCAACGGCATCCTGCTGGCCGAACAGGTCGCCGCGCTGCGCGCGGCCGGATTGCCCCGTATCACGGTGAGCCTCGACACGTTGCACCCGGACCGTTTCCGGGCGCTCACCCGCTTCAACAGCCTGGACGCCGTGTTGCGGGGATTGGATCGAGCATCAGCCAGCGGGTTCGACAGTGTCAAGATCGACATGGTCGTGATCCGCGGCGTGAACGACGACGAACTGGCGCCGATGCTGGAACACGGACGCGCGCTTGGCGCAGAAGTTCGGTTCATCGAGTACATGGATGTGGGCGGGGCCACCCGCTGGACGATGCGTGACGTCGTCTCGTGCCGGGAGATCCTGCAGCGTCTGTCCGATCGCTACGGACCCGTGTCGCCCGTCGACGAACGGACCTCCGCCCCCGCCAACCGGTTCACACTGCCGGACGGCACCGTATTCGGCATCATCTCGTCAACCACCGAACCCTTCTGCCGGGAATGCGACCGCAGCCGCCTGACCGCGGACGGCCTCTGGTACCGCTGTCTCTACGCCAGAACCGGCAGCGACCTGCGCGGGCCGCTCAGGGCCGGCGCCGGCGCCGATACGCTCGGCACCCTGATCGCCGACACCTGGCGGTCCAGAGCCGACCGCGGCGCCGAAGATAGGCTAGCCGCCGAAGACCGCTCGACGCTTATCCCGATCGAGACCTTGCAGGGCGAGCCGCACCTCGAAATGCACACCCGCGGCGGATAGGCCTCCCCGCGGCGTCACCCGCGCCGGCGGCGGGCAAAGCACAGGCCGGACCAATCCTGATCGACTGCGCAGACCTTGAACCGGTGTGGCGATCACCCGCCCCACGGCGCCGCAGACCTGACCGCCGGACGTATTTACGTCTCCCATCGTCGGCAGGATGGTAGCAGTTCGGACTGTCGACCGCATCGGTGGAAGGACGTGATCGACTACAATTTCTGCTCCGATCCACCCACTGGAGAGCCTCCAAACAAGATGATCGCGACAGTCCCGGCCACGGGCGATACCTTGTCTCCACTGCTGCATCCGATGTCGATCGCGATCATCGGCGCCTCTGACGATCCCGCGCGCATCGGCGGGCGGCCACTGCTCTACACGCGCCAAGCCGGGTTTGCTGGGCGCATCTATCCGGTCAATCCGAACCGCGCGACCGTGCAGGGCCTCCCGGCGTTCGCCGGCATCGCCGACGTGCCGCAAGCGGTCGACACCGCCATCATCGCCGTCCCGGCGCCCGCCGTCGTCGAAACGGCCGAGCAGTGCGCGGCGGCCGGGGTCAGGGCGGCCATCATCTTCAGCGCGGGATTCGCCGAGATGGACGACGACGGCCAGCGGCAACAGGCGGCGCTGGGCTCGATCGCACGCCGGTCAGGCATGCGCATCGTCGGTCCGAACTGCCTCGGGGTCTACAACCCGGAACATGGCTTCTTCGGTACGTTCAGCACGACCATCGAAGCCTGCCGGCCGCGCACCGGGCGCGTGGGATTGGTCAGCCAGAGCGGCGCGTATGGCAGTCACCTGTCGCTGCTCGCGACGATGCGCGGAATCGGGATTCGATACTGGGTCACGACCGGCAACGAGTGCGACGTCGATGTGGCTGAAACGATCGGATGGCTGGCACGCCAGCCCGACGTCTCGGTGATCGTCGCCTATGCCGAGGGTATCCGGGACCGCGAACGCCTGTTCACCTCGCTGGCGCTGGCGCACGAGCGAGGCGTACCGGTCATCTTTCAGAAGGTCGGACGTACCGCGGTCGGCGCTGCCGCGGTCCGCTCACACACGGCGTCGCTGGCCGGAGCCGACGCCGTCTATGACGGCGTCTTCCGTCAGTTCGGGGTTTATCGCGCCCGTGACACCGAGGAAATGGTGGACATCGCCTATGCCGCCGCCTTCGGCACCTTCCCTGCGAGCCGCCGGATCGGTCTGATGACCATCTCCGGCGGGGTCGGCGTGCAGATGGCGGACGAGGCCGCCGACCGCGGACTCGAGGTGACGCCGATGAGCAACGCGGGCCAGGCCAGAATCAAGACGCTGCTGCCGTTCGCATCGCCGCGCAACCCGGTCGATCTCACGGCGCAGGCCTTCAACCGCGTCGACCTCGTGCGGGTCAATCTCGAGGTCATGCTGGCCGAGGGCACCTATGACGCCATCGTCGCCTTCTTCACCTATGTCGCAGCCGCCAAGGCGATGGCGGCGCCGATCAGCGAGACCCTGCGCGCGGCGCGCGCCACGCATCCTGATTGTCTGCTGATACTGTCGATCGTGGGACCGCCGGAGATCGTCCAGCGCTACGAGGCCGCGGGCTGCCCGGTCTTCGAGGATCCCACCCGCGCCGTGCGGGCAGTCGACGCGCTGGCCCGCTTCAGCGAGACGTTCGGGCGTCGCATCGTGCCGCCGCTCGGCGTCGCACTGCCGGGCGCGGCGTTGCCACCGGCGCCGATCGGGGAATCCGACGCCAAGGCGTTGCTGGCCGCCGCCGGCATTCCGATGGTCGACGAACGAACCTGCGCCACCGCCACCGAGTCGGTGGCGGCGGCCGCCGCGCTCGGATTCCCGGTGGCGCTCAAAGTCGCGTCACCCGACATTCTGCACAAGACGGAACTGGGCGGCGTCGAATTGAATCTCTCGACGGCCGACGAGGTCGCCCGGGCCTTTGCCGCGGTCACCGGGCGAGCTCGTCTCGCCCATGCCGACGCACGCATCGACGGCGTGCTCGTCGCGAAAATGGTGAGCGGCGGGGTGGAGACTATTCTCGGGGTGCGAGACGACCCGACCTTCGGTCCGATCGTCATGTTCGGACTCGGCGGCATCTTCGTCGAGACGCTGACGGACATCAGCATCCGGGTGGCGCCCATCGACGAAACCGAGGCGCACCGGATGATGCGCGAACTGCAGGGGTTCCCGCTTCTAGAAGGCGTCCGGGGACGCCCTCGCTGCGATCTCGACGCGGCGGCGGCGGCCATCGCCGCGCTGTCCCGATTCGCCGCCGCACACCGCGGTCACCTGGAAAGCGCCGAACTGAACCCGGTCGTTCTGCTGCCGGACGGACAGGGAGTGGTCGCCCTGGATGCGTTGATCGTGCCAAAGATCGGCGCGTGAACGCCTGCGGCTCCTACGCGCCGACCGTCTCGTCCTGTTTCCGACTGCCACCGAGCCCCTGGATCTGCATGATGCCACTCTGCGCCGGCTGCTCCTCCTTCAGGACGTGCTCCCGGTAGAGCGCGGCCATCCGTTCGTTCTCAGCCTTCTGTTTGGCGCGCGCTTCGAGCTTTTCCTGCCGCGCGTTCTTGGCGATGCCCTGATCGTCGAGGTCGGTCTGGAGACCGGCGGCGACCGCCTCGGGGTCGAGCACGAGGCTGTGCTCGTCGCTGATCAGCCCGACCTTCTTGCCGCCGGCGAAGATCTCATGCCGTCCGTGCTCGTCGTACCACTTGGTGAGCGTGGCCGTCATGTGCATCTTCTCGATGATGTTCCGCCATCCGATCCCCGTGTTGTACGCACAGAAGGAGATCTCCCCTTCCTGGGTCGCATACGGAATGATGCAACGCTCGGTGCGGCGGAAATCGTAATTGAACAGATCCTGGAACCACATGCCGGCGATGAACAGGAAATTCCAGCGGTCGGACCGCCGCTTGACGATATCCTCCTCGGTCCGATCGCCGGTCACCTTGCCGTAGTCCTTCCCCGAGGCGCCAAACGTCTTGTCGAATTTCTGCACCAGATCCCACAGCTTGAAGTGCGTCGGCGACTTGAACGGGTCGTAGTTGCGAACCAACGCCAGCGCCATCCCGAGCGTCGAGACGTTGCGGCTCCGCCCGCCGTCATTGACCCGACCGAGGTCCTTGGCCAGTTGCTCGGCCTTGAGGAACGCGGTGACCGGCACCGACTCCTTCGTTTCCTTGTCGATCATCACCGCCATACCGATCCCGCAATTCGGGTGGCACCCGCAGTTGAGCTGCCCCCAGTCGGCCGAGGGCCCGTGGAGGTAGTCGGCCGAGTCGGTGAAGGTGCCCATGAACGAGATCGGGAACCAGTCGCGCACCGGTTCGCCGATACCGGTCTGGTTCTTCACGTCGTGGGCCAGATGCGACAGCGTGTAGCGCTGGGCATGCCGGCGTTCATCGGTAATCTCCTCGTCTCGACCGGTGAACGACACCGGCTGGAACGACAGGAAGTTGATCTTCTTCGGGTTGTCGAGCGCGAACTGCACGACGCGGCCGACCTGCTCGTTGTTGATCCCGTTGAGAATCGTGATGACCGGCACGATATCGACGCCGGCGTCGTGCAGGTTCTCGATCGCACGCAGCTTCACGTCGAACAGGTTGCCAACCAGCCGATGCGAGTTGGCCGCGTTGCCAATGCCGTCAAACTGCAGATAGGCATACCGCAGCCCCGCGTCGGCCGCGGCGCGAGCGAATTCCGGGCTCTTGGCGAACTCGATACCGTTCGTGGCCGCCTGCACGCTGTTGTAGCCAACCTTGCGGGCATAGCGCACCGCGTCGAGGAAGTAGGGCGAGATCGTCGGCTCTCCGCCGGAAAACTGCACCGACATCTGCCGTTTCGGTTTGATCGAGATTGCGTTGTCGAGCAGTGTCTTGATGTCGTCCCAGTCGAGCTCGTGGACGAACCCGACCTGGTTCGCGTCCATGAAGCACGGGTCGCACATCATGTTGCAGCGGTTGGTGAGGTCGATCGTCAATACCGAGCCGCGCCCGTACTTGATGGTGCTGCTGCCGTGGTTGTGCAGCTTTTCGTCGTTGTGCGCCCGCATGTCGCTGCCGGGGAACGTCTCTTCCAGATGCTTGAAGAACTCGGTATCGATGGCCATCACGTCCTCGAAGCGGCCATGAATCGGGCAGTCCTTCACCATCATGATCTTGCCGTCGCGCTCGATGATGGTCGCCTTGATTTCACCGACCTTCTCGTTCAGCAGGATCTTGTAGTCCCGCTTGCCGTCGATGATCTCCTGCCGCGCTTCACGCACGCACTTCGGACACAGCGAATCAGTCTCGCGCGGCCAGCCCAGCGGCGGCTTCACCTTCTCATGCGATTTCAGGAGCGGCTTGTCGGCCCAGGCCGGGGTGAACGACGGCCGCTGATTGAACCGGTTCAGAAAATCGAACGCCCGGAAACCGGCATCGGCCACCAGGGTCACACCCTTCTCGACATATTTGATTGGCTTGTGCATCGTTGCCCCCGTTCTCTTCAGATTTATCGCGAAGGTGACGATAGCGCGGCTCTCGATGAAATTCGCCAAACTTCCACTCGGGTGGCACTTCGCGAGGGTAAACGGGCAACTGGCCGGTTGTTTGGCGCGCGCGCCGCACCGGCGGCGCCGCGTTGATCAGGGCGGCCCGGATGCCGGCGCCGGGCGCGGGCCGGCCCCCTGCCGGAACGTCAGATTGAAGCGCCCTTCGAGCTGCAGCTCAGGCGGTCCCGATTCCGGCAGCAGCGACGCGACGCCGTGATACCGCATCCGGCTTCGCCCACCGAACACGAACGCGTCTCCGGAGACCAGCGGTACCATGGTCTTTGGTTCCCTGCGGGTCAGCCCCCCGATGATGAACCTGGCAGTGTCGCCAAGCGACACCGACACGATCGGCACGCCTGCCGCGAGTGTCTCGGCACGTTCATCCTTGTCCTGATGCAACCCCATTTTCCCGTCTGTCCCATAGAAGTTGAGGATGCACACGTCGGGCGACAGCCTCATCCCGGCCGCGTCCGCCGCCCGGGACGCCAGCGCCGCCAGATCGGCGGGCAACGGCGGCGCCGGCCGGCCATCATAGTCGCGGCGGGTCGGCTCATACCGGTAGGTGCGGGCGTTCCAGTGGTGTCCGAGGCAGACCATCCGCACCCGCATCTTCCCGCCGCCGCGCACCACGGGCACATACCAGCCGGCCGGGCGCGCGCCGATGGCGCGGCAGCGAGCGGCAAGCACACACTGTTCCCGCAGTGAAAGAAATCCGGGCAGATGCACGGCATCCGGATAGACCTCGCACCGAAGTGTGGCCATCGGTGCTACTCTACCCGAACGGTCCGATGTTCTTCGTTGTTATTGTTGCGCTGGATGTCTCGCTTCTCGGATGTCGTCGTCGTCGGTGCTGGCGTCTTCGGCGCCTGGATTGCACTGCAATTGCGCCGCACCGGGCGGTCGATCATCCTGACCGATGCGTTCGGTTCCGGCAACACGCGGTCGAGCTCGAGTGGCGCGACCCGCGTCATGCGGGTCGGGTACGGCGCCGAAATGCTCTATTCGCGCTGGGCGCAGCGCTCGTTCTACGCCTGGCAACGGCTGTTTCGCGACTGGCGCCAGGAGCTGTTCACACGCACCGGCGTACTCTGGATGACGCGAACCGACGACCCGGCCTCCGCTGCGACCATCGACATCCTGACCCGGCTTCACGTCCCCTTCGACATCCTCGACCAGGTCGAACTGCAGCGGCGATACCCCCAGTTTCGGTTCGGTCTCATCGACCGTGGCGTGCTCGAGCAGGGAGCCGGAGTGATTCTGGCCCGGCGCGCCGTCCAGATGGTCGTGCGGCAAGCGATCAAGCAGAGCGTCGACTACCGGGTCACGGCGGTGAGCGCACCAACCGGGCGCGGTCGGGTCGCGAGCCTCGTGACGAGCGACGGCGACACCCTCTCGGCAGACACGTTCGTCTTCGCCTGCGGCAGTTGGCTGCCGAAGCTGTTTCCGGCCGTGCTTGGCAACCGTATTCACCCGACCCGACAAGTGATCTTCTTCTTCGGCGCCGAGCCTGGCGACCGGCGGATCTGTGCGCCGGAAATGCCGGTGTGGCTCGACCAGGCGGAGGGCGTGTACGGGGTCCCCGACATGGAAGGCCGCGGTGTCAAGATCGGCATGCACCGTCACGGGCCGCCGTTCGATCCGGACACCGGCGGGCGGATCACGTCCGAAGACGACATGAAGGCCTTTCGCGAGATCCTCGCGCGGTGGCTTCCGTCACTCCAGCACGCCCCGGTCCTCGAAGCCCGGGTCTGTCACTACGCGAACAGTTGGAACGGCGACTTTCTGATCGACCGGCACCCCGAGCACGACAACGTATGGCTCGTCGGCGCTGGATCCGGGCATGGTTTCAAGCATGGGCCGATGGTCGGGGAGTACCTGGCGGCCCAACTCTACCGGCGCGAACCGCCGGAGGAGCGCTTCACGCTGGCCGGACATCAGCTCGAGCGCGCCCGCAGCATCTTCTAGCAACACCCGGGCTCACAGCAGGCGCCGTCATCCGGGCCCGCGGTCACCTGGCGGAGCCCGTGCGGCCCGTCAACGATAGAGAATGACCCGGCGTAGGGAGCATGCGTCAGTTTGGCCGCAGTGTCGGTGCAGACCTCCACCGCTTCTCCGCGTGGAAACAGGTGGCCTTCCTCGTCGACGACCGCCTTCTGCGGACCGAGGTAGATGGCGTACTGTCCGATGAACTGGCAGCCGGCGGTCTTCTCGAATTTGTAGCCGCGCACCGTCACGGAATAAAACGTGCAGCCCTCGACCTCGCGCCAGAAGGTCTTCTCGAGGACGGAGACTCCATAGAAGCCAGCCTTCTCGACGCCGGCCAGGAACGCTTCCTCGGTCAGGGCCCCCGAGATGCACTCGCCCCAAAGCCGGCCGTCGGCGCGCATCTTCGGGGGCACCTCCCGATCCGACACGATGTCGGCCACGACAAGCCGGCCGTGGTCTTTCAGCACTCGCCAGATCTCCCTGAACACGCGCGCCTTGTCGGGTGACAGATTGATCACGCAATTCGACGTGACGACATCCACCGCCCCGTCCTCGACCGGAATGTCTTCGAGGAACCCCTTGCGGAACTCCACGGCGTCGTAGCCGAGCGCGAGTGCCACCCGCGGCTGGCACTCGCGCGCGACCGACAGCATCTGGTCGGTCATGTCGACCCCATAGATGCGCCCCTCCGGGCCTACTTTCCTGGCGGCAATGAAGCAGTCGATCCCCGCGCCGGAACCGAGATCGACCATCGACTCGCCTGCCGCCAGCGCCGCTGCGGTCACCGGGCTGCCACACCCGTAGAACCGTTCGACGACCTCCGCCGGGATATGCGCCAGATCCTCGGCGGCCGGCTGCGTCGGACAGCACAGCTCCGCCTGCGGCTGCTCGGCGGCATCGCCGTAGAACTTGCGCACCGTCAGCCGCGACTTCTCCAGCACCTCCTCCGACAGAACACAGGCCGAGTGGGTCGTGCGGACCACCGTGATCTCGTCGTGCAACGTGTGCTCGCCCATGCCCCGGAACACGACCGGGCGGTCGTAGCCTGATCGCGCCTGCACCGTGGATCGCCCGTCCCGGACCAGATCGGTCAGCGTGTCGGCGGCCAGTCCCTTGTACAGCTCACAGTACGGATCATGCGCGACGAAGGCGGCCCGGCGCGCTTGTCCCGCCTCGGCGGCCGGCCAGTAGCCGTGCTCGAAATCGCCGCCGCCGCACAGGAAACGCAGCGAGCAGGACCGGCACAGCGGCTTGCGCTCGACCGTCGCATCACGAAGATCGCGGCAAACGGCGCTGGTTTTCCAGATCTGCTCGAGACTCTGCTCGGCGAGGTCGCCGCAGCGCAACTCGGGCACGCCTGCCATCGACGGAGACGGATACACGTTGCCGTCGGTATAGAGACAGAGACTGCTCCACCCGGCGGCGGCCAGGTCGTTCTTGACCCCGGGACTGCCGTCGAGTCGATGCCGGAATTCTTCGATGTTGTCGATCGACACGTCCAGATCGGTCGCTACGCCGCGCGCGCGCCGGACCGCGGCCAGAATCTCCTCCGCACGCGGCAGGTCGGCCAGCACCCCGTCGAGCGCACGGCCGCGCCGGTGAGGCCACAGCAGATGCACGTTCTGCACACCGTGCGCATGCGCCAGCCGCACGATCTCCTCCAGCACATCCAGGTTTTCGCGCAGGATCGTCGCCGTCAATGTGGGTCGCAGTCCCGCCTCGACCGCGACGTCGAGTCCGTCGACGATACGCTCGAAGCTGCCCTGGCCACGGATCGGATCGTTGATCTCTGCGGAGGGTCCGTCCAGACTCACCTGTACGCGGAGCCCCGGGGCGGGCCTCTGGTCCCATGGCGCCGATGGCGCCGACGCTGTCGGGACATCGCGGGCCACCTGGACGATGCGATCGAATCGATCGCCCTTGAACAGGGTGCCGTTCGTGAGAATGACCAGTTCACGGCCATGGGTTTTCACGACCAGTTCGATCAACTCGACGATATCCGGTCGCGCCAATGGCTCGCCGCCAGTAAAGAACAGGCGCTCGGCCCCCAGCGCCACCGCCTGATCGATAGCGCCCGCGATGCGATCGGCCGGCAGGCCCTGCGGGCGTTCCGGCCCGGACGAAACGAGACAGTGGGCGCAACTCAGATTGCAGAAATCGTTGACCTGAATCCACAGTTCCCGCAGCCGTTCGACATCGAGATAGGCCGACCGCCCGAGATACGGCGCCGGAGCGGCCCCGTCGTGCGACAGAAAGCGGTGACGGAGCCCGTCCCGGGCGAAGGTCTCCACATGCAGCCAGGCGCGGGTGACGTCGAGCCCCGTCTCTATCGCATAGTCCCGCACAACCTGTGCGAACGAAGTGCGACCATCGAATCGCCCCAACAGCGACAGGCCGCGGTCATCGGTGCCGATCCAGTGAGGCTGAGCAGGATCGATCGCCACGACCCCGCCAGGCACCTGCTGCACCGAGTAGACCGGCGCGCGGAGAATCGTCTTGTCTTCAATGGGAGTCGGCATCGGGATGTCCTCGGTCCCGTCCCGGGACCGCTGTCCCCGGAGCGCTGCAACGGAGGTTCCTGGTCATGTCGCGCGGGTGGCGCCCGCCGACACCCTTGGTGCTGTATAGCTCCGCCCGCGCCGGGCGCCGAATCGGAACCAGAGGCGCAGGCCGAGCAGCACGGTCAACACCGCACCGTAGGCCAGCGGCGGGATGATGTCGATCTTTACCAGCCAGAGATAGTGCACCACGCCGGCGGCCGCCGCCACGTAGACCAACCGGTGCAGCCGCCGCCACCGCTTGCCGCCGAGTCGGCGAACCATCCCCTTGGTCGAGGTCACCGCCAGCGGGATGAGCGACACGAACCCGAAGAACCCGGCGGTCACGTAACGCCGCTCGACGATGTCCTCGAGAATCAGATCGAGTGCAAAAAAGAAATCGAGCACCAGGTAGGTGCTGAAGTGCAGTGCGGCGTAGAAGAAGGCGAAGAGCCCGAGCATCCGGCGGAACGAGGCCAGCCACGCCCAGCCCACCAGCTTCCGCACCGGGGTCACCGCCAGCGACAACAACAGGAACCGAAGCGTCCAGTCCCCCGTGCGATGCGTGATGTACTCGATGGGATTGGCGGTCAGCCCACCGCTGAACCCGCGCCACACGAGCAACCCAAGCGGAATGAGGCACGCCGCAAACACCCACGGTTTGATACGACTTACCTTCATTAGGTCCAGGAGCCCTGGCAACCCGTGGCAAGGGCCCCCGCGCCATTCGCCCGGCGCGGCTAGTAATTCCTCACCAGATCCAAGCCGGCGTAGAGGCTCGCGACCTGATCGGCGTATCCGTTGAACATCTGCGTTCTGATGCGGAAGAAGTTGCCGATCCGCCGCTCGCTGGCCTGACTCCAGCGGGGGTGATCGACTTCCGGATTCACATTGGAATAGAACCCGTACTCGTTTGGATTCGCCACGTTCCAGGAGTTGCGCGGCTGGTCCTCCACGAACTCGATCTTGACGATCGACTTGATGCTCTTGAAGCCGTACTTCCAGGGCACGACAAGACGCAGCGGCGCCCCCTGCTGGTTCAGCAGCGTCTTGCCGTACATGCCGACCGCCAGAATGGCCAGCGGGTGCATCGCCTCGTCCATGCGCAAGCCCTCGACGTAGGGCCACTCGAGCGACCGCCCCCGCTGTCCCCGCATCTCGCTGGGACGGTAGAGCGTTTCGAAGCGGACGAACTTCGCCTTCGAGGTTGGTTCGAACCGCTTGATGAGATCGCCCAGCGGGAACCCGACCCAGGGCACTACCATCGACCAGGCCTCGACGCACCGCAGCCGATAGATACGTTCCTCGAGCGTATGCGGGCGCAGCAGATCGTCCAGGGCCACGTCGGCGGCCGGCTTGTGCATCTCGCCTTCGACCCGCACGGACCAGGGATCGATCGTCATCTCGTGGGCGTAGCGCGCCGGGTCTTCCTTTTCGGTACCGAACTCGTAGAAGTTGTTGTACGCCGTGATGTCCTCGAACGAATTCTTGTCTTCGTCGGTGCTGAACGGGGATGGCTGCAGGTTCGCGAGCGGCTCCTGCGCCTGGAGCACGCCGCCGTATCGACCGAGCACGGCGCCCCCGGTCACGGCGCCCGCCACGGCCCCCGATGCGGCCTGGATGAACTGACGCCGGTTGCGATACAACCGCTCAGGGGTGATCTCCGACGAGCGGATATCCGGTGTCTGCCTGATCAGCATCTTGTGGTCTCCCCAAATGCCGGCATCGCGCTGCGAAGCCGGGCGGTATCCGCTCCCATGGTCCTACCGGTGACCGGGTCTTGTCAACGATCAGTCCCTGTTCACCACCATTGGAGGCACGCCGGCTTAGCCGTCGCCGGCCGCGGACAACCCCAGAAAGCGGGCCACCTCACGCCACACGCGTTCGAGGTCGGCCTGCAACTGGTGGTCGTCGTCGAGCAGGCGCAGCGTGACGTGTGCGCGACCCGCGGCGAACCGTTCCACCATCGCCGGATCGACGATATCGTCGCGCCGCCCCTGCAGGATCAGGGCCGGCACGGCCGCCGTCGTGGCGAAACTGTCATATCGCCGCGCATCCGAGTACAGCTCGTAGTGCACGTGCCGGACACGCCCTTCGGCGTAGTGCTCGACGTCCAGCCGGTTCGTGATGCGCCAGTGCTCGAGCCCTCGTGGAGCGAGGCGCGTCATGTCGCCCGCGCCGAAATCGAGCGCGGGCGCCAGCAGCACCAGCCGTGCGACGGGGTGACCGCCCGCCCCGCCCACGCCACGCGAGCACTGGCGCGCGGCGACGTGCAGGGCGACGAAGGCGCCCAGACTGGAACCGACCAGGGCGACAGGTCCGTGCTCGATCTCCGTGAGCAGTCCGGCGACCTGCTCCACCATGCGTGACACCGTCAGCGTGGAAAAGTCCGGCTCGTTGAGATCGGGACACAGCACGGTCACGCCGCGGGCGGTCAGACGTTCGGCAAGGAAACGCGCCTTCGACGACGCCGGCGACGAGGCGAAGCCATGCAGATAGACGACGGTCCGCGTGTTCCTGTCGATGAGCTGCTCCCAACCGTGCAGTGCCGGCCACGTCCCGCACATGCCGGCGCCCGCTGGCGCGGCGACGGCAGCGGTATCATAGCAAGCCGCGCCGCGAGACCACGGTATGATCCGCGCCCTGCCATCTCCTTGCCAGGAGCCCCCGCCGATACGTCTGCGTCGTGGTATAGAACAGTTCAACCGCGGGGAGTTCTTCGAACAGCACGAAACGCTTGAGGATCTCTGGAATGACGAACGGCGGCCGATCCGCAGGCTCTATCAGGGCATACTGCAAATTGGCGTCGCGATGTATCAGATTCAGCGCTGCAACCATCATGGCGCGATCTACATGTTGACGCGCGGACCCGACTACCTGCGACCGTTCGCACCCGCGTGTCAGCGGGTAAACGTCGCAGATCTGCTTGCACAGGCGGCGCGCATCCGGAAGGCAGTGGAAGATCTCGGCCCCGATCGACTGGACCGATTTGACTGGCGCCTGGCCCCGCGGGTCCGCTGGACCGACTCGATCTGACGAGGTCTCGCCCGGCCGACCGGCCGGCAGCCGGGTTGGTATACTCCGGGCATGGCCGTGGCGTCACCGAGGTTCACGGAAGACACCCTCACGTTTCTGCGAAATCTGACAGTCAACAACGACCGCCAGTGGTTCCAGGCGCACAAGGACGACTACGATGCTCACGTCCGCCGGCCGATGCTGGCCGTCATCGAGCAACTCGCCGTCGACTTTCCCCGAATCGCGCCAGATCTCGTCGCTTCGCCGCGGTCCATGTATCGCATCTATCGCGACACCCGCTTCTCGTCCGACAAGACCCCCTACAAGACACACGTCTCGGCCGCGTTCTCTCACCGCACGCTGCCCAAGAACGAAAGCGCCGGGCTCTATTTTCATCTGGCGCCGAATCAGCTCTGGATCGGAGGCGGACTCTACGCGCCGCAGACGCCGCAATTGCACCAGATTCGCGAGCATATCGTGGCCAACCTGCACAGCTTCCGGGCGCTGGTCGAGTCGCCGGCGTTACGACGCCTGGGCGGAGTGACCGGTTGGACATTGAAACGGGTCCCCCGCGGCTTTCCGTCTGACCACGAAGCGGCCGACTACCTGCGGTTGAAGCAATATCTGGCTGGCGAAGAGCTGGACCCGGCGCTGGCGCTCGGTCCCCGGTTCTACAGCACGCTGGTGCGGCGTTTCACGGCGCTGGCCCCCTTTATCCGGTTTCTCAACACCCCCCTCGTGAGCGCGGCCAGATTTCGCCTGTGACCGCGGCGGTCCGACATCCGGCGGCGCAGCACGGTTGACGGCCGGCGGGGTGATGCCAGGCACGGTGATAAGATGACCGCCGGCGTTGGTCCGGAGTATTCCGATGCTGTTCGAGATCATCGACATCCTTGGCCGCGGCGCAAAGCTTCGATGCCCGTGTTGTGGCCACGGCCGCCTGTTCAAGTCCGCGGTGCGCACGAACGATCATTGTTCCGCCTGCGGCGAGCGGTTCGAACGCGAGCCGGGCCAATGCTTCGGCGCGATCTACATCAACATCGGTCTTTCCGCATCGCTCGCGGTCGGCACCTGTCTGGTCACGTACACCTTCTCCACCTTGACGATGCCCCAGCAACTCGGTATCTGGATTCCCGTGGCCGCCATTGGACCGCTCCTCTTCTTTCGCCTCGCCAAGGGACTCTGGACCAGCATCATCTTTCTGGGTGAGGGACTCTACCTGCAGTGGCCGAACCGGTAGCCGACGCCCCCGACGACGACGCCACCTCCTCCCACCCACCCCCGACACCGTCGGCGGGCGTAGCGGCGCTGCGGCGTCTGGCCGTCGCGTTCACGTTCGACAAGTTCCGCAATCTGTGGCTGGCGGCCTTTACGTCCGCGATCGGCACCTGGATGCAACGTCTGGCCCAGCAATGGCTGATCCTGAACCTGACCGGGTCAGCGTTCTTCCTCGGGCTGCACTCCTTCCTTGCCGAACTGCCGTTGCTGCTGTTCACCCTCATCGGCGGGGTCGTCGCCGACCGGCACGACCGACGCTTTTTGCTGATGGGGTCGCAGGCGGTGCAGATGCTGTGCGCGCTGACGTTGACCGCGATCGTGTTCTTCGACGTCACCCGCGTAGGTCATGTCCTGGCGCTGTCGTTCATCGCCGGTTTGGCGCAGGCCTTCGGGGGACCTGCATTCCAGTCGCTGATCCCGTCCCTGGTGCCGCGCCGGCATCTGCCGAACGCGGTGGCCCTGAATTCGATTCAGTTCAACCTCGCCCAGATGATCGGCCCGGCCATCGGCGGCGCGATTCTCGTGGGTTTCGGCATGACGGCCGTGTTCGGATTGAACAGCCTGTCGTTTCTGGGCGTTATCGCGGTGCTGAGCCTGATGCGGGTGTCGCCGCCGGCGCCGGCCACCCGGGAACGGATGCTGACCGAGCTGCAAGGCGGCCTGCTGTATGTGCGGCACGGCGGCCCGTTGCTCGCGCTGACCGTGCTGGCGTTCGCCACCACGTCGCTGGCCCTGCCCATCAGAGCGTTTCTGCCGGTCTTCGCCGACGATGACGTGCTCGTGCTCAGCCGCATGATGACGGCCATCGGCAGCGGCGCGGTCCTCGGGGCGCTGATAGTCGCCTGGCTCGGCAAGTTCAATCACATGGGCCGCACCCTGCTCCTGGTGCAGATCGTGTTCGGCGTCGTCGTGGCCATCTTTGCGTTGTTGCCAATCACCCTGTTCAGTTACGTCCTGCTGTTTCTGAGCGGCGTGGCGTTGTTGATGATCTTCTCGTTGACCAATTCGCTGGTGCAGCTCGCGGTGCCGGACGAGCTCCGAGGACGGGTGATCAGCATCTATCTGGTGGCGTTTCGCGGGGGCATGCCGATCGGCAGCTTGATCAGCGGCTACTTCATATCCGTGTTCTCGGCGCCGTCCGTCATTGCGGTCAACAGCCTGCTGCTGTCGCTCGTCGCGGCAGCGTATCTGACCGGTAGCCGTCAGGTGCGGGAACTCTGACGCGCTGCGGGCATGGGGCCCGCTGCGTGTCAGGAGCCATGGACGACCTGCAGCGCGGGGTGTCAGGCGGGGCGTCAGGTGGCGATCGCAGGTCTCCTCCGTCTATGATCTGAGAAGCGTCGCGGGGCAGGGCGGCCGTCCAGCACCGTCCCGGACAGACGATTTGATGACACCAGCGGCATCACCAGCCCCTCTCATGCCTGAGCCCCGGTCGACCGCCCGTACGAAAGCCGCCGTCATCCTGCTGGTCGTCGTCGTGGCCGCGTCCGCCGGCTATGTCGTGCACCGGACGTTCAGACAGATCGAACAACTGAACGCCCGCATCGACCTCCTGGCGGACACCGTGCAGCAAAGGACCGAGGAGGCTGACACGGCGCGTCAACGTGCGTTGGACGCAGAGCGGGCCGCGCGCGAGGCGGCGGCGGCGCAGGCGTCGGCCGAAGAGGACGCCGCCCTCGCCCGCCTCGAAGCGGCCGGCGCGGACCAGCGGGCGGCCGGCGCGGGCCAGCGAGCCGCCGAGGCGGACCAGCGGGCCGCCGCCGCGGAGCAGACCTCGCTGCAGGCGCAGGCTGCGGCCAGACAGGCCCGCGCGGAGGCGGCGGATGTGCGGCGCGTCGCCGAGGTCGAGATGAACCGGCTGACCGAAGCGCTTGGACGCATCGCCGACACCCGGCGGACGGCGCTCGGGTTGGTGATGAGTCTCGATGAAGGGTATCTGAAATTCGATTTCGACCGGGCCGAGCTGCGACCCGACAGTCGAGAGCTGCTCTCGCGGATCGCCGGCATTCTCTATACCGCTGGCGACTTCGCCGTCACTGTCAAAGGTCACACCGACGCCAGGGGCAGCGACAGCTACAACCGAGATCTGTCGGAACGCCGCGCGCAGGCGGTCGCCGACTACCTGATTGCGGCCGGTCTGTCGCCCGACCTCTTCACGGTCGAAGGCCTCGGCAAGTCACAACTTCTCGACCCCGGTTCGACTACAGAGGCACACTCCAGGAATCGCCGCGTCGAACTCGGTATCGTCAACGCCCGCATGGTCGAATCGCCCGTGCCCCTGCCGCCCGACTGACAGCCGCGGCGCACCCGGAGGATCGTCAGCGCACGAGCGAGCGCCAGCGAAAGGTCCAGGTCACCGGAAGCTCCACCGGGGTGTAGCAGATCGTGTCATCGCACGCCTGGTAGGCGAGCACCCCCTCCAGCGTCAGCGTTGCGTCCGGCGCCGCCGCCAGTCCCGCGATCTCGCGACTCATCGGGATGGTGACCTCCTGCGCGAGTTGAAATGGCTGCTCGTACACCTCAACCCGCTCGTCGAGCGGCTCGTAGTGATAGATCTCCGACTCTGGATAGATCACCTCGTGCGACCGGATGAATTCCGGCGTGTGCACCCGCAGACCGATGACCTGATAGCTGTGGTCCCCGGGAGCATAGACGTGCATCCCCGCCTTCGGCGTGACGTCGACCACCAGTGAGAACCGGTTGCCCGGCGCGACCGTGCCGTCGGTGGCATAGACCAGCGCCTCCAGATGGTCGGTGGTCAACCGCGTGCCGTCGCGCGCCGCGCCGTCGAGCGCGTCGCCAAGCGCAACCATGATGCTCGACACCGTGAACCGTTCCTGATAGGCCCCCTCGAAAAAGCGTGAGAGCACCCGGCCCTCCGTGTCGATCACGAACGTGCCGGGATACGGAATGCCGTAGAAGCGCACGCCCGGTTCCTGCTCGCGATTGAGTAAATCGTAGTCCCTGATCACCGCGGATCCCTCATCCGAAAGGAGCGTGAACTCCAGTCCGCGCGCCGTGGCGAAACCGCTGAGCGTCTCCACCGGGTCGTAGGTGATCACAGCCAGCCCGAGACCCTGAGACCGGATGTCGGCGGCGCGGCTTTGCAGCTCCACGAGCTGCGTCTTGCAGTACGGTCACCAATCGGCCGAACGGCTGAACACGAGCATCGCGCCGTTCGGACCCATGATCGATTGCAGGGTCCGGGTCTGACCGTGCTGGTCGGTCAGACTGAAATCGGGCACGATGTCGCCGATCTGCGGGCCGAACCGGCCGACCTCTGGCAGGTCCTGCCCGGCCGCCGCCGCAACCGGCGCGAGCAGGAGAATCGCCGAGAATGCCAGATGTCGCATGCTGAACGCCTCCGGGAATGCCGCCCCGACGCGGCCGGGTCCGTGGTTGCGAGGACGACGCCGGCCGCCGCTGCCTTTCCCCCTGCACCGGCGCCGACGCTCGGTACAATAGCATCACTCCATGCGCGGCGACTACGCCGCCCCGGTGTCACCTGATCGCGCGGCGCCGGTCGTACTGGCCGCTCCCGGCATCTTCCGTCTGTCAGGTCCGGTCTCCGGTAGAATCCCGCCGTGGCGACATCCGGCACCCTGCGCGAGCTCGCCGGCCTCTTCCTCCGGCTCGGCATTACCGCCTTCGGCGGCCCGGCCGCGCACATCGGGATGATGCACGACGAGGTGGTCGAACGCCGCCGCTGGCTGAGCGATGCCGAATTCCTCGACCTGCTGGCGGCCACCCACCTGATCCCCGGCCCGAATTCGTCCGAAATGGCGTTCCATCTGGGGTACAAACGGGCCGGTCCGGCCGGCCTGCTCGTCGCCGGCGCCTGCTTCATCCTGCCCGCCTGTCTCATCGTCGGCGGCATTGCCTGGGGCTACGTGCACTATGGCAGCATGCCCCAGGTCGGCTGGCTCATGTACGGAGTGGGCCCGGTCATCATCGCCATCGTGGCGCAGGCGCTGGGCAGGCTGGCCGCCGGCGCCATCAGCGGCACGCTCACCGCGGTGATCGGTCTGAGCGCGGCCGCCCTGTCACTGGCCGGCTGGAACGAACTCGGCCTGCTGGCGCTGGGAGGGGCGGCGATGGTCTGCACCAGGGTCGGGCGGCCCGGCATCGCCGCCGGCACGCTGGCCGCGGTCATGAGCAGCGGCACGCTGTTCGCACAGGCCGCCGGCGCGACCGCCGTTCCGGTGACCTTGACCCGCCTTACTCTGTTCTTCCTCAAGGTCGGGTCGATCCTGTTCGGCAGCGGGTACGTACTGCTCGCGTTCCTGCGCGCGGATCTCACCGACCGCTGGGGCTGGCTGACCGACCAACAACTCATTGACGCGGTGACCGTCGGACAGGTGACCCCGGGTCCGGTGTTCACCACGGCCACCTTCATCGGCTATCTCCTCGCCGGCTGGGTTGGCGCGGTCCTGGCGACGATCGCAATCTTCGCGCCTGGGTTCCTCTTCGTCGCGCTCTCCCAGCCGTTGATCCCGCGGCTGAGGGCCTCGGCCGCCGCCAGCGCGCTGCTCGACGGCGTCGTGGCGGCCTCGCTCGGGCTGATGGCCGCGGTCACCTGGCACCTGGCCCGCGCCGCCATCGTCGATGGACCGAGCGCCGCCCTGGCCCTGCTGGCGCTCACGGCGCTGCTCACCATCCGCCCGAACTCAACGTGGTTGATCCTTGGCGGCGCGGCCGCGGGATGGGCGCTGGGAGGCGGCGTGTGACGTCGCCCCGATGATCCGCAGCATCTTCGGCGTCAGAAACCAGCGTAGACGGCCCATCCGCTGCCCCCGTTCGAGATCGATCCGGCAGACCGCCCCTTTCTTGAACGCAATCGGGGCGCGGGCGCCGATCAGTGCGCACGCCAGTTCGCCAATACCCGGCTCGTGACCGACGAGGGCCACGGCGGCGGTGTCCGGCCACCGCGCGAGTTCCATCCGCACCTCATCCGGGACGCCGCCGATCGCCAGCGCGGCGGTCTCCGTCAACGGCACCGGAACCGGATACGCAGAGGCGAAAATGTCGGCTGTCTGGCGGGCTCTGACGAGGGGGCTGGTCAAGATTCGATCGAGACGCACGCCAAGGGTGACGAACGCCCGCACCTCGACGCGCAGGCGGGCGACACCCTCCGATGTCAGGGGTCTGACACCGTCATCCGGAAACGCCGGACCTCGGCCGGCGGCGATCCCGTGACGAATGAGATAGAGCTCCACGGATACCAGCAAGGGTGCGGCCGGGCCATCAACGACCAGATGCCCGGCGGCGGCCCGACACCGCGGTCTGCCGGGCGCCCGGCAACGTCATCTTGAGCGGCGCCGGCGGTGCCCCCCCGCCAGGTCGGCGGTCCTGGATGCGGGTCGCCGTCTCAACCGCGGCCGCCGCTGCCCGGACGAGTTCGCGGCGCTGCCCGAGGAACCCGCTGTGCAGACGACGGCACTCCGCTTCAAGCCGCTGTCGGAGCTGCTCGATATCGTGCACCCAGAGCGGCATGAGCGGCCCCGGCAGCGGGAATTCGTGCATCAGCAGCGTGAGCACCTCGATGTCGTGCAAGCGGCCCAACGTGTCCTGCACCGCCTTCAATCGGCGCGCCGGCACCCGGCGCCGCGTCACACCGGCATCCGCCGCCAGTTCGAAGGTGTAACGCAGCTTCTTGGCGGCGATCCGCACCGCGTGCACGCGATCCGGCACGTACAACACACCCGCGGTGTCTACCATCTCCCGAAGATGCCCCGCCTGTGCGTTCATCCGGAGTGACAGCGCCTGGGCCCAGGCGCCGGTCGTGCGGTCGCTCAACAATCCGGCCACGGCATGCAATCGCCGCCCGAGCTTCAGCGCCTGGCCGCGGTCCATTGCGGCGATCATCCGCCGGCGGGCGCCGGATCGAAGATCGTCCAGATGCTGGCGCAGGCGGACCACGGCCGCTTCCCCGGTCAGCCCGTCGGCAGTCAACTCGCCGACCAGGCCAAGCGCCACGTCGATCTCGCGCACGGGACCGAGCGCACGCCCCGTCTGTCGCAAGCGACGCAACGGCTTCCGGGTCGCTTTCTCACCAAGATCGGCGGCGGTCAGCCGCGCCAACTCGCGCAACCGGCGGGTCGCCACCCGGCACTGGTGCAACGGCTCGACTTCGCCTTCGATCGCCGGCAGCAGGTTCCGCTCGAAAGAGCGGAGACAGCGTCCGAAGGGACGCACCAGAGGATGTAACCGCTGCATGGTAGGATACTTTCCGGCGCGGGCGCGGCGCGTTGCAGCCAAGCCCACAAACCTGGATTATATCCAACCGGCCCGCGCGATCAGCCTCCCGCTCCCGCAAGCCACGGCACAGGCACCATGCGCATCGCCGCTATCGACATCGGCACCAACTCCGTCCACATGATCGTTGTGCAGGTGCGCCCGGACATGTCGTTCGAGATCGTCGATCGGGAAAAGGAGATGGTGCGCCTCGGCGCCGGTGGACTCGACGGCCGGGCGCTGACCGAAACGGCGATGCAGAACGCCCTGCTCGCGTTGTCGAGATTCCGCCGGCTGGCTGACGCTCATCGGGTCGATGAAATCGTGGCCGCGGCGACGAGCGCCGTGCGCGAGGCGGAAAACGGGCGTGAATTTCTCGACGCGATCCAGCATCGCACCGGGGTGCGTCCGAAGGTGATCTCCGGTACCGAGGAGGCCAGACTCATCCACCGGGCCGCGGTCTACGGGGTCCATGTCGGCACAGATTCGGCGGTGGTCATCGACATCGGCGGCGGCAGTGTCGAGCTGACGGTCGGATCCGAATCGGGCCCGGTCATCGCGCAGAGCCTGAAGATCGGGGTAATCCGGCTGTCAGAACGATTTCGCGCGAGCGACCCGCTCTCTCGCCGCGACGAGCGGGAGATGGCCCGGTTTGTGGCGGCGGCCATCGCCGACCCCGCCCGGCGGATACGGGCTCACGGTTTCGACCGCGTGATCGGCACGTCGGGCACGATTCTCAGTCTGGGCGCGCTGGCGAGCGGCGACGGGCGCGGCACGTCATCGGAGGATGTCCGCAACCTGCGTGTGCCAGCGAAGCAGTTCCGGAAGGTACGCAAGGAACTCACGGCGCTGAGCCTGCCCGAGCGGCTGCGCGTGCCGGGACTCGATCCCCGTCGGTCCGATCTGATCGTCGCCGGGGCAATCTTGTTCGACACGATGCTGCGCGCGTTGAACGCGACGGAGGTCACGCTCTGCAATCTCTCGTTGCGCGAAGGGCTCGCCCTCGACTACATCCACCGCAACCGCACGACGGTCGCCAGAGTCGAGCAGTACCCCGATGTCCGTCGCCGCAGTGTCATCGAGCTGGCTGAACGATGCAACTACTCGGCCGCGCACGCCGGTCAGGTCGCCCGCATCGCACTGCTGCTGTTCGATCAGACGGCGGAAACCCATGGGCTCACACGACGTGAACGCGAATGGCTGGAGTACGCCGCGCTGCTGCATGACATCGGCGTCCACATCAGCTTTTCACGACACCACAAACATTCGTACTATCTGATCAAGAATGGCGATCTGCGGGGGTTCGAGCCTGACGAAGTGGAGGTGATGGCGCTGACCGCGCGCTACCATCGGCGTGCCACTCCGAAAAGGGAACACCCAGGTTTTGGCGACCTCGCGGCACCGCTCCGCCGGACGGTGCGAACCCTGGCGGCATTGCTGCGGCTGGCCGAGGGCCTGGACCGCAGCCACCAGCAGAGCGTCAGCGACGTGCTGCTGTCGCCCATCGAGTCAGCCCTGTTCGTGCGGCTGGGCGCCAAGGGCGATACCGATCTCGAGCTCTGGGCCGCGCAGCGGCACGTGGCTCCGCTGGAGCAGGTGCTGGACCGGCCGATCCGCTTCGAACTCCTGGACGGCGCCCCGGAATCGTGGTCGCCGGCGCCGGTTCGACCCGACGCCCGACCGGCCGGCGGCGTGCCGCGTCGGGCGCAGCGGCCGTCACCCGGCGCGCGGGACACGACCACTGCCGCCGCCCCGCAGGCCCCGCCCGTTCCCCCACGGCCGGCCCCGCCGCGCCTCCCGCAGCCATGATGCGTCGATCTGCGCTCGTGGCGCTCACGGGCCTCTGCCTGACGACGCCTCTTGTCGCGCAGGACGGCGGTCTCGTCGTGGCCGGCGCCAAGGTGGAACGCTTAGCGAGCGGGTTCGGATTCCTCGAGAGCGCGGCCGCAGACACCGACGGCGCGCTGTATTTCAGCGACATCGTCAACGAGCGGGTCCACCGCTGGTCGCCGGACACCGGCATCACGACGTTCAGGGAGCGCACGGGGCGGGCCAGCGGACTGCGTGTGGACCACGACGGAACACTCTTCATCTGCGAGATGGCCAACCGGCGGTTGACGGCAATCGATCAAGGCGGACGGTTCACGATTCTGGCCGACAGCTTCGACGGACAGCGGTTCAACGGGCCGAACGACCTGTGGGTCGATCCCCGGGGGGGCATCTATTTCAGCGACCCGCACTACGGCCCCACCGACACCCGGGAGATGAACGGCAACCATGTGTTCTACCTGACGCCGGACAGGACGACGGTGCGACAGGTGACCGACGACCTGGTGCAACCGAACGGCATCGTTGGCACGCCGGATGGGGCGGCGCTCTATATCGCCGACCAGGGTGCGGGTCAGGTCTGGGCGTATCGCCCCGATGACGACGGAAGGTTGAGCGACAAGCGGCTGTTCGTGCCACAGGGGACGGACGGCCTGACGATGGACGAGCGCGGCAACCTGTATCTGAGCGGGCAGGATGTCGTGGTGTTCACCCCGGCGGGAGAACCGATCGCCTCGATCGGTGTACCGGAACCGCCCACCAACGTCACGTTCGGCGGGCCGGACGGCACCACGCTGTTCATTACGGCCCGCACGTCGCTCTACCGCGTCGAGATGCGGGTCAGTGGACAGTAGCGCGGCCGGCGCCGGGGCTAGCAGTCCGTGGTGAAACCCCGCGTTGCACCGAGATCTGGTCGTAACAATGCCGCGCCCGCATGGCAAGGCGCGACGAGGGAGCAAATTGGGGCATTTGTGACCGAGGAGCTAAGCGGATCGGCAGGCTTCCATGCCGATCCGCCGGTCTTAACGCCGTCAGGCGGGATGCAGCGTGAAACCGCTGAATTCAGCGGGGAAGCGCAGAATTCAGCGGGGATCGAATGCAGCGGGGCTTTTGCCACGGGCTGCCAGGCCGAGACGAACATCAGGCCGTCGAACGCGGGCGGCGAGACGCCCGCCTGCGGCCCCGGATGACCGCGTACTGCACGGAGGACCGGAATTATGTGGCGATCCCCTGGTCCGGACACTAAGATCATGCGATCGGGCGGACGGCGAGCGCCGTCATCGACCGGCAGGCGGCGCGCCATGGCTTACACTCTCTGCGTACAGTGCCGGAACGCACCGGTCAACTCGAATTGGCGGCCATTCTGCAGCGAACGGTGCAAGCTGCTCGATCTGCGAAACTGGGTGGACGGACAGTATCGAATAGAAGGCGAGGCGACGTCCGTGGCGAACGACGACTCGGACCGGCACGCCTGACCCCGACTCGACACGCAACGTTTTCCTTTGTGGACATTCCGTGGACAGACATGGCTGACACGCTGACGATTACCGACAACCGCACCGGCACGCAATACGAGATTCCGATCACCGACGACACGATTCGGGCGATGGACCTCAGGCAGATCAAGGTCAATGCCGGCGACTTCGGATTGATGACCTACGATCCGGCGTTCCTCAACACGGCGTCGTGTCGAAGCGCGATCACGTTCATCGATGGCGGCAAGGGCATCCTGCGTTACCGCGGCTACCCGATCGAACAGTTGGCCGAGCACGGCACGTTCGTCGAAACGGCGTACTTGCTGCTCGACGGCGAACTCCCGAACGAGCAGGAGCTGGCGGACTGGAAGCACGACCTCTCGCAGCACGTGATGCTGCACGAGAACATCAAGAAGTTCATGGAGGGGTTCCGATACGACGCCCATCCAATGGGCATCTTCCTCAGCACCGTCGGCGCTCTTTCGACTTTCTACCCGCTCGCCAAGAGGGTCGACGACCCAGCCTCACGGCGCCGCCAGACGCTGCGTCTGATCGCCAAGGTTCCAAGCATCGCCGCCTACGCCTTCCGCCACAGCGTGGGCAAACCCTATGTCTATCCGGACAGTGAGCTGAGCTACGCGGGCAACTTCCTGAATCAGTTGTTCAAACGGACCGAGCCGGTCTACCGGCCCGACCCGGTGCTCGAACGGGCGCTCGACGTGCTCTTCATCCTGCATGCCGACCACGAGCAGAACTGCAGTACGAGTGCGATGCGCAACATCGGCAGTTCGCATGCGGATCCCTATGCGTCACTCGCCGGCGCCGCCGCCGCGCTCTACGGTCCGCTTCACGGCGGTGCCAACGAGGCGGTGCTCCGGATGTTGAACAAAATCGGATCGGTCGATCAGGTGCCCGCCTTCGTCCGCAGCGTCAAGAACGGCGACAGCCGGTTGATGGGGTTCGGACACCGCGTCTACAAGTCGTACGACCCGCGGGCCAAGGTCATCAAGACCACGGCGGACCAGGTGTTCGAGGTGACCGGCCGCAACCCGTTGCTGGACGTGGCGCTCGAACTCGAGCGGATCGCGCTTCAAGACGAGTACTTCGTATCGCGAAAGCTGTATCCCAACGTCGACTTCTACTCAGGGCTCATTTATCAGGCGATGGGATTCGATCCGGCCATCTTCCCGGTGCTGTTCGCCATCGGCCGCACCGCGGGCTGGACCGCGCAGTGGGAAGAGCTGCTGAGCGATCCGACCCGTAAGATTGCCAGACCGCGACAGATCTATGTCGGCTCGGCCGCGCGCGACTACGTCCCGCTGGAACGGCGGGACTAGGAGTCTGCGCCGTAGAAGATTGCGAAAGCGAAAATTCGATATCGCCATGGATTTCTTCACGCATTTGAGGAGCATAGCGGCACTATGTGACGAAAAGGCGTGGTGAAAACCATGAGCGAGAGTGGATTTGCAGCCGTAATCTCTCTGCGGCGCAGGCTCCTAGTGCTGCGTCACGTCAGAATTTTAGGATAGACGGACTTGAGTTTACGGCGCGCATCGTCGACCTGCATCTGCCAGTCGACACCGCGTTGCGTAGCAGTGACGTCGGTGGACCACGCCGACACTTCGCCGTGCAGCGTCTCGAGGTCGCCGATGCGGCGCCCGTCCAGGCATTGACGCGTCATCGAACTCAGTTCATTCTCGGCGATGTTCAGCCAGCTCCCGTGCTTCGGCGTGTAGCAGAACTCGAGGCGACGAACCAGTTCCCGAGCCCGGGCCGGCTCGAACACCTCGTAGAAGGCGCCGGGCGTGTGCGTGTTGAGGTTGTCGCACACCAAGGTGACCTTCGGGCAGTCGGCGTAGCGGCCCTCCAACAGGTCGGCGACCTCCACCGCCCAGTCCGCCTTCGTCCGCCGGGCCCGCGCCGTCGCCCGCCGCCAACACGCCAGCGGCTCGCTGAACAGGAAGACCGAGGCCGTACCGGCCCGTTCGTACTCGTAGTCGACGCGGCGGGGCCGCGCCAGCGTGGCGGCCATCGGCGGGCGCGTTTCCTTGACCAGTTGCACCGGCTGCTCATCCATGCACACGACCGGGCAAGCCGGGTCGTACGGTTGCGCATAGGTGTCCAAGACCTGCTCCATGTGCGCCACGAACTCGGCGTCGGCCTCCGGCGGGATCACCCAGTACTCGATTTTCCGCCGGGTCATCCCGTTTTTTTTAGCGTACGCCGGATGGTCTCGTGGCTGACCGACTCGACGACCTCCAGCTCGACGACCCGGCGCGCCAGTAGCCGCAACGACCAGTTGGCATAGCCCTTCGGGGGCGGCCCCAGACGCAGGGCGATGACCTGCGCCTCCTGCTCGCCGTCGAGCAGCTTGGGGACCGGGGGCGACGGCCGTCGTTTGCGTTCCAGCGCCCGCTCGAATCCTTCCAGTACGCATCGTTGGCGAATGTTTTCAACGGTCTTGGTGCGGCACGACAAGGCGTCGGCGATCTGCTGGTCGGTCCACGCCGGTCCGTCCGCATCGGCCTTCAAGAGGATCTGAGCACGGCGCACCTTCTCGTTGCTGCCGTTGAGCTTCCGGACTGTCTGTTGACAGACCTCGCGTTCCTGGTCGGTGAGTCGGACGATATACTTTTTCTGCACGGGAACTCTATCGGTTCCGCGTGCCCTAATCTTTAGTCGTGGCGCAGCACTAGTCGCGCGCCGCCCCGGGTTCGCCGGCTGACGCACCGCGATAGCTCGCCACCAGCACCGTCACGTCGTCATTCTGCGCGGCGCCGGCGGTAAAACTCTTGACGCTGGAAAACAGGTGCTCGAGTTGGGTCTGGGCGTCACGCCCGGAGGCCGCTTCGATGCTCTCCATGATCCGGAGGTCCCCAAACTCCTCTCCCGCGGCGTTCATCGCCTCAGACACCCCGTCCGAGAAGGTGACCAGAAAGTCGCCGGGCGCCAGCGTGACCGCCGCCTCCTCGAGTGGCGCGTCTTCAAAGAGTCCGAGCGGCACGCCGCCGGTCTCCAGCCTCCGCACCCCGTCTCGGCCGACCAGAAACGGGGGATTGTGCCCGGCATTGCAGAACGTGAGCCGTCCGTCCGGCGCCAGCACCGCATAGAACAGGGTCGCGAAACGGGCTTCGACCGCCCGCTGCACGAGCGCCGCATTGACGTGACTCAACACCTCGGCCGGACCGGACGCGGTGTTAGTGTGCGCGGCCAGACTCCCCTGCAGCAGGGCACCCAACAGGGCCGCCGGCGGCCCTTTGCCGGAGACGTCGCCGAGCGCGAAACCGAACCGGCCGTCCGGTAGATCGATGTACTCGAAGAAGTCGCCGCCGATCGACCGGCACGGCAGCATCTCGGCGGCCGCGTCGAAGAACGCCCCGGCCCGGCTGCGGGTCGGGAGCAGCGCCTGCTGAATCTGCGCCGCCGTGGCCATCTCCTGATCCAACCGCGCCTTCTCGAGCGCGGCGCGATACAACTGGGCGTTGTCGATGGCCACCGCCGCCTCGGCCGCCAGCGTGTCGAGCGTCTCACCGGTGTCGGCCGCCAGCAACGTGCCCTTTTCCCGGCTGTCGAGATACAACACGCCGATGCGGCGGTGCTCGGTCACGCTCTCCTGCGACTCGACATAGCGCACCAGCCGCAGCGCTACGCACAACACGTTGCGAATACCGAGCGCGACCGTCCCGACGTGCTGGTCAGCCAGATCGCCGTCCAGCAGATCCGCTTCCATGCGGGACTGTCCTGTCCGAAACACTTCTTCCGGAATCTTGCGGCTCGTCTCGAAGCGGCTGCCCGGCAGCGTGTGCCGATCGCGTGACCGCCCCAGCTTGAACTCAAGCTCCTGATCGTCGCCGGCCAGCATGATGAACCCGCGCTCGGCGCCGCCGACGGCAATCGCGGAGTCAATGACGAGCGCCAGGACATCGTCCAGCACCTTGCCAGAGCTCAGGGCCCGCAGCCCCTCCAACAGCACGGCTACCTGGTGCATCTGCCCGATGGCGGCGTTGCTCCCGTCATGGGACACGGCGCCGGCTCCAGATACCCCGGCCGCCAACTGGAACACGAACTCGGCGCCCCCGCCGCGGCCCAGTGTGACGCGATCACCGTGCTGGAGCCGCCGCGTCCTGACCTCCTCACCGTTGACGAACGTGCCATACCGCGATCCTCGATCACGGATCTCATAGCCGTTGCCGGCCGTGACGATCTCGGCGTGGTCGCGAGAAACATCGCCGCCCGGCACATGGAGATCGCTGCCCACCCGTCTCCCGATCTGGAACGGATCGCTGGCAATGCGCACGATGCGCCGACCCAACTGGTCGGTGACTTCGAGTCTGGCTTCAACCATGGGTGTCCAATCAGGTGGTGGATACGGGCTGGCGTCGGCACGCCGCCGCCATCATACCCAAAGCCCGGCGCCGCCACCCGCACCGCGGCCCAACCACGACGCCTGGCAGTCCGTGGTGGAACCCCGCGTTGCACCGAGATCGGCGATGCGCCCGCTGAGCAAGGCGAGAAAAGGGAGAATACCTGTAGGGGCAACCCTTGTGGTTGCCCTGTTCGTCAGCCGGAGCAACGCCGCCACGCGGGATGCAGCGTGAAGCAGCAGAATTCCGCGGGAAAGCGCGGAATTCTGCGGGAATCGAATGCAGCGGGGGTTTCACCGCGGGCTGCCAGGACCGGCGCGACGGGACCGTCCGCGCCACCAGAACGCCAGCCACACCACCGCCATGAACGCCGGGACCCACAGACCCGGGCCGACTCGACCGGTCAGCCAGCGGTAGACGGCCACAGAGCTTGCCAACAGGACCACGAGCGCCATCCACCGCCAGACCGTGGACCGGGACCGCTCGGTCACAGGTGAGCGGCGGCGCTCGCTCGTGGCGGCGCCGCAGCGGAAACAGATCAAGGCGTTGTCGTCGATCTCGGTACGACAGCGGACGCAATGCATGAGCAGCCCGTCAACGTGATGCGCGTCTGATCCGGCGCGCGGTATGCGCCAGCTCGATCAGCAGGCGTTCCAGTTCGCGCTGATACGCGCCGGGGTCCCGGTCCAGTCGTGCGGCGCGCAACATGTCCACCTCGGCCAGCAGCTCCGTCCGTCTCGCGATCAATGGGGACAGCAGCGGGTCGTCCACGGTCCGGCGCTCGAACACGCCGGCCGCAAGATACAGCCGCGCGGCGACAAGCCCGTCGGACCCTGGCTGATCGGCTTCCCGTCCCCGGCCATCGCCGGTATCGTCGATCAGGGCGCGCTCGGTCGCCAGCCGTCCCTGCTGTTGATACCAGCGACGCACCCCGCGACTGGCATACTCGAACGCTTCCAGAATCGACACCCGGCCGTTCCTGTCTTCGTCCGCTGCACGGTCGACGAACGCCTCGACAAAGAACCGTGGGAACACCGTGGCGTAGCGTTGCGCCGCCGACTCCGTCGCCGTCACGACCGCCCGCCCGCTGCGGGACACACGGTCCATGAATGGGAAGCTGACACTCGTGGTATTGACGAACGCCACGCGCCCGCGGACGCTACCGAGCAGCGCGTCCCACTCCGCCGCGTCGAGGTCCGGCCCCACCAGATTGAACTTGGCGTCGAGACCGTCGAACGACCCGTGACCAATCAGGACGACGAACAGCACCGCCTCGTCGTTCATGCGCGCGGCCAACCGGGCGATCGCCCGACGGACTCCCTCGCGCGAGGCGCGCCCCACACCGGGACCCGGCGTCTCGGCCAGCACGACGAGATGCTCGTCCTGAAACCCGGGCTGGTTGCGCAGGGCGGTGACCAGCGTCGCACGCCATTCGTCGTGCCGGGCCGCGAATGTAGCGCCCCCGGAGGCGCCGGTCACCAGCAGCGTGTATTGCTCCTGCGCGAAGACATGATCGGCGGGCAGTCCCTGCCCGATAACCGCCACCGCACAGCCGCAGAGCCAGCGGCCCCAGCGCATCACGCGCGGGCCGCGTGTCATGGTCATCGCAGACCCCAACGGCGCCGCAACATCCATTCGGTCGACACCAGCGTGACGATCAGCGCGAACGCCCACACCGTGTGCCAGAGGTCGCGCGGGACCGGCGGCGCGGCTGCTCCGCCGGCACGGATGTCGGCGACCAGCGCGTCGACATCCGCCGCCTCCCGATACCGTCCGCCGGCGTGCTCCGCGAGCCGCTGCAGCACCGGGTCCTGGCGCCGCGGGTCCGTCAACTCGAGATCCGCACTGCCGACCAGCACCGCCGCTTCGGCCCGCCGCGGCGCATCAGCGCCGGTCACGGCCGTCGCGGCCACGCGGTACACACCCCGCGCCGGCGCCGGCACGTCGACAACATACCGTCCCGGTTCACCAACCACCGGCACGGCCCGCAGGTCGCGCCGCCCGCCCTGTGGATCATCCACCTGTACCTGTACCAGCGCGTCGAGCGCCGGAGCGAACGCGGCATCGGACACGACCACCTCGACCCGCAACGGATCTCCTTCCGCCCCTCCCCCCTCGGCACGCACCATCACCGGGTCGGGCGCGCTGGCGGCGAGCCAGCGGGCCGCCTGTCGCCAGAACCGGTCGTAGATCCGATCAGCGGCCGGAGCCAGCATCTTCCAACGCCAGCTTGCCTCACCGGCGAACACCATCGTGCGGCCACGCCCGAATCGTTGCACCGCCACGAGCGGTGCGGGAGCAGCACCCTCGCCATCCGCGGTGGCCAGCACCGCCGCCCCCGGCCGGGCTGGACCCAGCGCCACGACGTTGCCCAACGCCGGCGTCCCCGCCCACCGGCGCCGGGTTTCATCCACCTCTTCGGCCAGCCGCATGATCGGATGGGTCTCGCCCTCGAGGGTCAACGTGAGGCGATGGGCTGTACCGACCGCCTCGGAGAGGCGCACCAGCCCGGCGCCAGGACGGGCGATCAGTAGGGGCAGCAGGCTGTCGAGTCCCATTTCGCGCAGCCCACGCCCGGCGAAGGAGCGCGCGCCCATGACCAGCAGACCACCCCCACGCTCAGCGACGAAGGCGGCGGTGCGCTCCACCTGGCCTGGTCGGAGCAGCGCCGCGTCGATGTTCGCCAGGATGACCGCCTCGTATGCGAACAGCGCCGCCCGCGTCCCGGGATAGCCCTCGGCGAGCACCCCCGCCCTCTCGGAGGCGGCCTGAATATAGAACGTGCGCTCGCCTCGATCGTTCAGCCCCTTGTAGGTCACCGCGTCGACCGACAGCCCCCGGTCATCCGCCAGCGCACGTTTGAGAAAACTGTGTTCGTACCCCGGCGCCCCTTCCACAAGCAGGATCCGCCGCGACCGCCCCGGCGGCGGCACCAGCACGCTGCGGCTGTTGTTGCCCGGCACCAACTCGTCCGGCGCTACCGGAATCTCCACGGTATAGAGCGTCGCGGCCTCCGGGTTCGGCGACACCTGAACCACCCGCCGAATCACCGTGCCGTCGCCCGGCGGCGTTACCTGCAGCACTCGCCGTGGCTGCCCCTCCTCCAGCACTCTGATCTCGAACGGCTCGCGGCCGAATCCGTGCGCCGCGGCGGAAATACTGAGATCGACGACCGACCCGGTGACCACCGCCTGTCCGGCGTGCAGCTCCAGCACCTCGCGATCCCGCGCGATCGCAGGCTCGCCAATGCCCACTATGTAGAGCGGGGCGGCGGCACCGCTCTCCAGCTCCGCTCCCGCGGTATCGCCGCCGTCAGTGACCACGACGATGCCCGCCAGCGAGCGGTCGCGATAGTGCTCCTGCACGCCGTTGAGCGCGCCGGTCAGATCGCTGCGCCGCCCGTCAGGACGGACGGCCGCCAGATCGAGCGGACCGAGCGTCTCGCCAAACTCCCAGAGTTCGACCTCGAACCGATCGGAGAGTCCCGGCGCAATCTGATCGCGTAGCAACCGCAGCGCCTGGTCGAGTCGAGTCCCTCCGCCGGCGACGTCGGCGATCGCCATGCTTCGCGAGCGGTCCAGCACCACCGGTACCACGGCGCGGGCGCCGATCTCCGGGGGTGCCAGCCGCACCGGCTCGGCAAGCGCCAGGATCAGGCAGACGAACGCCAGGAAGCGCAGCCCGCCGAGCACGGCACGGCGTCGCACCGACAGTGGCGCGGTCAGACCTGTGTAGGCGTACACCGCGGCGGCGGCGGCCAGGACCGTCAGACCGAGCGCCAGCCACCAGGGAAACGGAGACGCGAAGTGCATCATGATGTTGGCGAACCCGCCCGCGACCCCCGGCCAGGGCAGCACGCCCGGATCGCTACGGTCGATCGGGCGCCGTTGCGAGTGACCGGTAGTACTCGTCGACCAGGCGGCGATATCGCGCCGGAAGCGATTCGCCCACCCCCGCCGTCAGCCGATCGCCCACGTCCGAGGCCGCCAGTTCGCGAAGACGGTTCGCCTCGAGCCGCTGCAGCGCGGTGTCGAGATGCTGGCGCAAGGAGTCCCACGGCGCCAGATCCTGCTTGAACCTGCCAATACCCGGGGCCGACTGGCTCTGCCAGTACTCGGCCCACTCGTCGAGATCCCGACCGAGTTCCGGGATCTCACGTCTGAGCTCCTCCATCAGCGCCGCATTCCGCTCGAGACCGGCCACGTACTCGCGCCGCAGTCTGGCCAGCGGGTCCTGCCCGCCACCGGTCCCGTTCGAACCGGCGTCACCGCCCTCGGCAGCCAGCGGATCGGCGTCCGGCGCCCTCAACTCCCCGCCCGCACGCTGATCCCGAGCTGACGTCGGATCGGCGCCGGAGGACGCCTGCCCGGTGTCCGCCTGCGCTGCGCGAGCAGGCGCCGGTTCGGCGCCTGTCTGCGCGTCGGTCGAACGCGGAGGATCCGATGCTGTCTGGAGCTGCCGCAACGCCTGGCGGGCCGCCTGCACCGACTCCAGTTCCCTGGTCAGGCGTTGTGTGTCGATCTGCGCATCAAACCGCACTCCTTCCGGTTCCTCCCCGGCCGCCCCGCCCAAGCGCCGATTCAGCCGGCGCAACTCGTCGAGCGCCCGGTCTCCACTCGCCCGGGCGTTCTCCGTCTCCCGGCGGCGGAGCGCGCTGGTCGCCTGCCGCATCTGCTCGGCAATTCGCTCGACCGCTTCGCCGCCGGACCGCCCGTCGCCGGATGACCCACCCTGGTTCCGTTCGCGCTCCAGTTGACCGGCGAGTGCCTCCAACTGCTCGCGCAGTTCCTGCTGCTCGCGGGTCAGCCGCTCCAGCGCCCGGCGCGCTTCGTCAGAAGACGCCTCCGGGCGCGGGTCGGCCTGCTCCTCCAACCGGCGGTTCAACTCCGCCTGGCGATCCGCCAGCTCACGCAGACGCCGGCGCGCATCGCTCTCATCGCCGCCCGTCCTCTGGTCGGGGCTGGCGGCGGTCTCGTAGCTCGTCTCCTGCTCTCGTCGGAGCTCGCGGTCGAACAGCGCCGACAGATCCTCCTGGGCTTGCCCGCCCCGGGTGCTGGCCCCCTGTCCCTGCTGCATGGACACCAGCCGGCGACGGACCAGGGCTTGCGCCCGCAGCAACTGATTGAGCGCCTCCATTTCGTAGGGCAATGCGGCTCCGGTATCGAGCGCATCGAGCGCGGCCTGCGCCGCCGCCATCGCCGTGACGGCCGCGGCCATCGCCGCGTTCTGAGGCGCAGGTCCGGTGTCACCCGCGGCGCGTTCCCGCCCGCGCGCCAGGAGGCGCTCGGCGGCACTCGCGGTGCGGGTTCGAAGTTCCCCCTGCGCCATTCCCACCGCGCGCAGGTCGGCGGCCACCGTCGCTGAACGCGGACGCGGATCCAGACGCCACGTCGCCACGATGATTTCTTTCTGCATCCCGGCCAGATCGCCGATCTCGTCCGCCTCCCTGCCGGTCGACGACTGGCTCTGCGCCGCCTCGAACTCATTGTCGAACGGCCGGACCTCCAGGAAGAAGATGTCGGAGCGCGACTGGCGCGACTGGCCGCTGACACCGACGTCTCTCGCACGCGCGTAGTACGTGATGAAGTCCCCCGGCGCCACGTCGAGATCTTCGGCGAACAGGGTATGCACGCCGGCGGCCGTCGCACCGGACCGCGGTGCATCGAGCACCACCGTGCGGGCAGGCCGTCCGGCCACCGTGTAGACCAGATCGAGTGCCTCGATGCGATAATCGTCAGCGGCGCGTGCCTCGATCGACACCTCTTCGAGCGAGGTGATCTCCCGGTCGTCCCCGGGCCGCAGCACCTGCACGTCGGGCGGGCGGTCCGGCGTCGCCCGAATGAGGTACGCGATGTCTCCGGGACTGCTCAGCCCGGTGGCGCCGGTCACGCTGACGGTATACTCGCCATCCGCCGCGACCTCGAACGCGGCCGTGAGCGCATCGGCGCCGGCGCTCGTCAACGGCCGGCGGCCTCCGTCGCTGAACGTCAGCCGGCCCGCCACGATCGGCCGGTCCGCATGCACCCGCAGTCGTACTCTGGTGCCGGCCGGCGCGTAGACATCTCCACCGTCTTCCTCGATACGCGGGGGCCGCCCGGTGAACTCGGGGTAGAGATACTCGACATCGATGCGGCGCACCCGGGGCGCGCTCAGGATGTCGACGCGGTAGTTCCGCGATCGCAGCGCCGCGGCACTGACGTGATAGGAGCCGCTGTCACTGACTGCCGGCAATTCGGTCACGTAGCCATCCGACCTCGCCTGCATCGTGACGACGCGGCGGGTATCGCCCGACATCCAGGTTACGGTGGGCGGGTTCCTCGCGGCGAGGCTGCCGCCCCCGGCCAACCGGACCCGCACACGAAGCGGCTGCCCCGCCATGAGCCGCACGTCGCCCGGCGCCACCTCCAGCATGACGCGCGACGGAAACGCGAAGAGCCAGGCGGTGCGCGCAACCCGGCCGATCGGCGCGATACCGAGCACGAGGATGACACACAGCACGACGGCCGCCAGCCCCCCGCGCAGCGCCGCGGCCCTCATGTGCGCCGCCGGCACGATCCTGCCGACGTCGACGGTCCGCAAGCTGTCCGCCGCGTCGGCGACGACCAGTTGGTGAAAGGGAGTCGGAGCATCGGTCTCGCCGAGCTCGGCGGCGCTCGCCACGCGATCTTCAAGTTCCGGACAGCATTCTTCGACGAAACGGGCCACAACCCTGTCCGCCGGCTGCACGCGGAGCGGCCACACGACTCTGGCCGCGAACAGACCGATGGCCGTCAGCGCGAGCCCGGTCACCAGCAGCATCGGCTCGTCCGCCGGGGCTACCAGGACCTCGACCGCGAGCACCGCGAGCAGCCCGACACACACGGCCGCCAGCAGGCGCGCCAGCGCCCACAGCAGGCGGGCCGCCATCCAGCGGCGGCGTACGCCGGCGAGCCGCGCACGCACTTCGACAAGGTGCCCCTTATCCATCTCGCCCAATTCTCTCACCGGCTCCCGGATCCCGGAATCCGGAACAACGGTCTCCGGCCTACTTGCACGGAAGCGGTCGACAGTCTGGACCGCTACGCCATCCGCCGTCCCAACACGCCTTCGATGGCGAGCACCAGCGCCATCAGCATCAACAGATCGCGCCAGAGACGCTGGCCCGCCTCGCGGGTGCCGGCATCCTCGGGCGCGTTCCGGGCAGCGCTCGGCGACAGCCGCTCGATCTCGGCGTCGAAGTCCTCCATGGTCACTGCGGCCGGGTCCGCCTCCCGCGCATCGACGTTGACCACGAACCGGCCTCCGCGGTCCGCGAGCGTCGCGACGCCGGGACCATCGGCGCCGGCCGGACCGTCGTCGCCACTGGTGAACTCGCGGGATGCAGCCTGGGTTGCGGTCAGGTAGCCCACCATTTCATGCAGGAACGGCACGAAGACGGCGTGTCGCGGCAAGTCACTCCAGGCCGTCCCGAGACCGGATGCGAAGATCATCACGCGTCCCGCGCCGGCCCTGTGCTCGACCAGCGCGGGGGTTCCGTCATCGAAGCGGGCCAGCACCGCGGCGTCCCCCGGATCGAGCGACAGGGTCCGGCTGAAACGGGCGCGGCTGAGCATACCCGACAGACTCCCGAGTCCGCGCATGATCGGATGCCGCAGATTGGAGGGGACGAACGAGACCGGCGAGTCATGCGTCACCGCCGCCCCGAACCGGGGGCCGCTCTCGAACAGATCGACGACCTGCGCCGATGCGGTCCCGGCGCCACCAGCCAGCAGCAGCCCGCCGCCGTCCCGCACGAACGCCGCCAGGTGCTCGCGCCCCTCACGGCCCAGTCCGCCGGCGCCCGCCAACACGACTGCCCCGACCCCCGCAAGTCGTTCCTGCCCGGCGGCCAGCGCCTCGGCCCGCACCGTGTCCGGAGCGAACGCAGCGGGCGCCTCGCCCGGCGCGAGGGCGCGCTGCAGAAAGAACACGCTGTCGTCCGTGCGCGGGTCGTCGCCGATGATGAGCACCGGGACCGGGTCCGGCGGGTCGAGCAGCCGGAACCACCGGTCGTCGGCGGCATACCCGACCTCGTCGTGGACCGACGCCGTGGCCACCCCCGCCGCCGGCAACGTCACCGGAAAGCGCACCGTAGTGCGGCCGGGTCGAGGAATGACGGAGATCTCAGACAGTTGCACCCCGTCCACGGCGAGCGAGAGCGTCACCTCGTCTGACGTGTCCCCCACCCGATACAGGACCGCGGCGGTCGAATCCGCCTCTGGTTCGAGTCCGACGACCGCCAGGTTGCCGGCCGGCGCACCGACATCGCGGACCTCCACCTCGATTGCGGAGGACACCGCCCCGCCGCCGGCCTCCCACCCGGCGGCCTGCAGATCGGTCACGACGACGATGCGCCCGGTTCTGGCGCCGATTTCCTCCGACGCCGCGGTCAGGGCCTCCCCATAACGGGTGGCCCGGGCCCCGGGGGCCGCCGTCTCCACCGCCGCGCGCGCGGCGCTGTGCGAGCCGAGAACGGCGATCATGCGCGGCGCCTCATCGAACGCCATCACGCCGACCAGATGCCCCTCCGGCGCGGAGGCGATCGCGTCGAGCGCGAACCGGCGCGCCCGGGCCGCCTGCCCGGGCCCCGACATGCTGAATGAGGTATCGATCAGAACGATCGTCGCCGCCGGTCCGGACCCGACGGTGTCATCGACGACCGGCCGGGCGAACGCAGCGGCCAGCAGGATGAACGCGCTGACCCGGAGCACCAGCAACAGCAGTTCCCGCAGGCGGCGGCGCCGTGCCTGTTCGACCGGCACCCCGCGCAGGAATCGGACCGCGCTGAACGGTTGACGGGGCCGGTGGTCGCGCCGCAGCAGATGCAGCACGATTGGCACCGTCGCGGCCAGAGCCCCGAGGAGAAACGCCGGCACGAGGAACGACAACCCGAACATCGATACTCACCAGCGGCGGCCGCGGGTCGCCAGGTACGCCATCAACGCCATATCGAGCGGCTGCGCGGTGTCCACGAGGTGATAGTCGATTCCGGCCAGCCGCAACTCACGGCGATAGCGCGCGACCAGACTCCGAAGCTGGCTGAGGTAGTGGTCGCGTACGTGCGCCGGCACCGCCAGCACCTCGTCAGCGGTTTCGAGATCGGTGAACCGCGCCGCCTCCTCGAACGGAAAGGTGAGCTCGGCCGGGTCCAAGGTGTGCAGCACCAGGACCTCGCAGCCGCGAAAGCGCAGGTGTTTCAGACCCTCGATGACCTCGGACGGCTCATCGATCAGGTCCGAGATCAGCACCACGAGTCCGCGGCGCGTCAGCCGCGTCGCGAGCCGATCGAGCGGCACCCGGAGGTCTGACCGCTCACCGACCACGGCCCGGCTCAGCGTACCCAGCAGCGCGCGGAACTGTCCGCTGCGGGTACCCATCGGTACCGCGTCGACAACCCGATCATCGAACAGCGTGAGCCCGACGGCATCACGCTGCCGGTGCATCAGATACGCCAACGCCGCGGCGAGAAACGTCCCGAACCGCAGCTTGGACACCGCATGCGAGCCGTATCCCATCGAAGCGCTGACGTCGAGCAGCAGGTGGCATTCGAGGTTCGTCTCCTGGTCGAACCGCTTGACATGGTGGCGGTCGCTGCGGGCGAACAGCTTCCAGTCGATGCTCGCCGGATCGTCACCGGGCAGATACTGCCGATACTCACTGAACTCGACGCTGAACCCTTTGTAGGGGCTGCGATGCAACCCATTCAGGAGTCCTTCCACCAGCGTCCTGGCGATCAGCTCCAGGGAACCGATGCGCGCCACAACGGCCGGATCGAGACACGACAGCTCGCCCGCGGCTCCCGGCATGCCAGCTCCCGTTACATCCCGCTGGCCGGCGCCGGGACCGCATCGATCAGTTTCCCGATCACATCGTCGGCGCTCACGCCGTCAGATTCGGCGTAGAAATTGGTAATGATCCGGTGCCGCAGGATCGAGGGGGCCAGCGCGCGAATGTCACCGATGGACACGTTGTAGCGGCCGGCCATGAGGGCGCGAGCCTTGCCGCCGAGAATCAGGGCCTGCGAGGCGCGCAGGCTCGCCCCCCATTTCACCCACTTCCCGACGAACTCCGGGCTGTTCGGTTGCCCCGGCCGGGACGCGTCCACCAGGCGCACCGCATAGCGGGCGATCTCCTGGGCGACCGGCACCTGGCGCACCAGCCGCTGCGCCGCGAGGATCTCGTCGCCGCCCAGGATGCGCGTCAATGCCGGTTCCTGGTCACCGGTCGTCTCCGTCACGACCCGCACCTCATCGTCTTCAGAGAGATACCGGATGACCACATTGAGCATGAACCGGTCCAGTTGCGCCTCGGGCAACGGATAGGTCCCTTCCAACTCGATCGGGTTCTGGGTCGCAAGCACGAAGAACGGACGCTGCAGCGGGTATGTCCGGCCGGCGGCCGTGACGTGGTATTCCTGCATCGCCTCGAGCAGCGCCGCCTGGGTCTTGGGGGGCGTCCGATTGATTTCGTCGGCGAGGATGATCTGCGCGAAGATCGGCCCCTTCACGAACGTCAGGGCGCGATGTCCGCCACCGCTCTCCTCGAGAATCTCCGTGCCCGTAATATCCGCAGGCATCAGGTCCGGTGTGAACTGGATGCGCTTGAAGCGCAGATCGAGAATGTCGGCCAGCGATTTGACCAGCCGTGTCTTGGCCAGCCCGGGCACGCCGGTGATGAGGCAATGCCCTCCGGTGAACAGCGCCGTCAACACGAGGTCGATGACCTCGTCCTGGCCGACGATCGCCTTCCGCAACTCGCCGAGTACCCGCTGGCGGTTGGCGGCCAGTCGTGCGGCGGCGTCGGCGGTGTCCCTGACGGCTGTGTCCATGGTGTTGGTCGAACGCGGCCCGGCCGTGTCCCGGTCAGAGGCCGTCAGGCGCCGCGCGTCTCGGCCCTGCCCGGCTGCTCCCGCACCAGGGTCGCGATGCGACGCCGGACGGGCACGAGAGGACGCCGGTATTCAGTGCGTCAGCGCGTAGACGACCTCGTTGATCATCATCCGGTAGGCCTGTGCGGTGTACTTGATGTAGCCCGGATAGGCTTCGGCGTTCGACCACTCCCAGCCGTCACCCATGTCGGTGTTGAAGTTGAGCAGCACCATGGCGCGCCCATCGTCATCCAGAATCGCGTGGAGCCCCGCTTCGTAACCGCCCTTCTCCCAGGTGACCCCATTGAAAAACGATCCAAGCCCGGGAATCTGCGGATACTCGGTCAACCGGTAGAAGCTGCTGAAAACCGAATGATCCGGTGGCAGCTTCACGATGTCCCGATCAGGAAACACGCGTTGCAACTGGCGCGACACCGCGTCCCACTCGATCGGACCGTGAAAATCATCGAACGTGGCAGTGCCCCCGCGGGTGAGGAACTCGCGCATGATCTCCACCTCCCGCGCGGTGAAACGAAGGTTCCCCGGCTCGACGAAATAGATCCAGGGATACTCCCACAACCGCTCATCGTCGAGCGTCAACACGATCGGCTCATTGACATGGATGGAGGTCACGCGCCCCAGACGGCGGGACAGATTCTGTTCGGCCGCCGGACCGTCGATGGCCCACGGGTCGCTCCAATACTGCGCGCGGAATGCCTGCAACTGCGCTGCTTCGGTGCTGTACCGGATGCGTGCGAACGTCCACTCGAGTCCATCAAGCTGTGGTACCGGCGTCCCCGAGTCGATGGACGTAATGAGCGCGCCGGGCGGTTGCGCGGCGGCGGTCAACGGGGTGGCGCCGGTCGCCATGACGAACGCCAGCAGGCCGCCCGCCGCCGACCTCACGCACCGGCCTCCACGATCTGCAACAGCAACTCCAGCGCGCGCTCGTAGGCCGGAGCGATCTCGAGCCCCTTGATCACCTCGCGCTTCGCGTCGTCCAGCCGGCCCGCTGCCAGGTAGCTCTCGGCCAGGTCGATGTGGGTCGCCACGCGATCCACAGGCCCGATGGCCAGCGCGACCTCGAATTCGCGGGCCGCCACGACGTGATCTGCCCGCGTCTTCGCCAACCGGCCGAGCACCTGATGCGATGCCGGGTCGAATGGATCGATCTCGGCGATCAGCTCGTAGGCGCGACGTATGCGCGGCTCGTCTCTGGCATCGTCGGCCAGCGCCGCAAGCTGCCGGGCCGATTCGATGTCCCGGTGGTCATACTCGAGATGCGCTTCAAGGTAGTCCATCGCGAGGATCGGGTCCTCCTGTTCGATCGCGATCGCCGCCAGCGGCAGCCTGGGGCTTCCGGCGCCGGTCGCCATCGGGGCCAGGGTGACCGCTGTCTCGTAGGCGCGCTTCGCCGCGTCGATATTACCGGCCGCCTGCAGCGCGCGACCAACAGCCATCTGCACGGGGAAGCTCCCAGGATGCTCTTCGAGCAGCTCGAGCAGCCGCTCGAGGCGATTCTCTTCATCCGCATCCGCCGGGGGCGCCGGCTGCTCGGGCCCCTGCATAGCCTGCCGCAGGTCTCCGAAGCGCTCCTCCACCGCCGTGTCGAACGAGGCCTGCAGGGTGTCGAACCCGAGCCCGACCCGCGCCAGCGCCGCCTCGGTGTCGAGCCCGTCCCCATAGGCATACAGAAGCTGACGAATGGTGTCCTCTCCATAATGATCGACGATGTGCTCGACCAGGACCGAGGCCTGGAAGTACGCCATCGAGATCGTCTCCGGGCGCGAGAACCCGCCGTTGAGATCGCGCAGCGAGAGCACTTCGTCCTCATTGAGCGCCGCGACGAAACTGAGGTCCTGGTCCCTTGCCCAGTCAAGGCGGGCCCGTTTCTCTTCGAATGTCGACAACCCTTCCGTCAACCAGCGGGGCACGCGCTGGTTGGACATCTGCAGCGTGACGACGTGGGCCATTTCGTGCCACAACGTCGACTGCCAGTTGAAATCGCCCGGTGTCCGCGCCCGAGGCGAGTCGAGCGTGACGACCTTTCCGAAGCAGGCCCCCAACGCGCCAATCATCCCGGGCAGTCCGAGGGTACGCACCGCAAAGTCGTCGTGGCGCGGGAATACCTCGATCAGGATCGGTCCTTCGACCTCGAACTGGTAGCGCTCCGACAGATCGTCGAGCGCCTGCTGCGCCAGCGACAGGACATAGTCCTTGAGCACCGGCGCTTCGTCGGGATGGAGTCGGACGATCAGATCGCCCGCCTCGAACGTCTCGAACCCGTCAATGGTGTCGAGCAGATCGAGCAGGTTGTAGGTGATGACGTCGTAGGGATCCTCGGCAAACGAACGTTCGAGCGCGGCGCGGGCGCCCGGTTCGTCACCGGTCCGCAGCAGATGCATGCCCAGCTCGGCGTAGCTTCTGGTGTTTCCAGGGTCGATCTCGAGGCCCCGGCGCACGAGGGCGACCGCTTCTTCGAACCGGTAGTTCCGTGCGGTGAGGTTGCCGGCGATGCGAAACACCTCACCGTAGACCGGATTGATGGCGAGCACGCCGGCCACTTCCGCCTCGAAGTCCTCCAGGCGGTCTTCGACATAGGCGACCGCGGCAGTCAGCGAGCGGGCTTCGAGGCTCTGTGGGTTGATCTCCAGCGCCCGCTCGATCGAGACCCGGGCCGCCTCGTGGTCACGGTCGTCCAGGTCGCGCTGCGCGAGAAACAGGTGGGCGTCGACGTAGTCCGGCGCCAATTCGAGCGCCCCCGTCGCCGCGTTCCGCGCGCTTGGGGGATCAGTGTCGGTAAGGGCGCGGGCGAGACCGAGGATTGCGGGGGTCCACTGGTCGTCAAGACGTAGCGCGTCGGTGAACGAATTCGACGCCTCGAGCTGGTCGTACTTGTCTCCGAACAGCTCGCCCCACAGCGTATGCAGCGCTGGATCGTCGGGCGCTTCGAGCGATGCATTCCGAACCAGGCTGTTCGCAAGACGGTACTCGCCGAGCGCGCGCGCCGCCTGCGCGGCCCGATAGAGGTCCAGCGGCTCGAGCGACCGTTGCAGGCGATCGAGAAGCACGTCGAGGCGTGGCACTGCCTCGTCCCGCCGTCCCAGATAGTCGTAGAGCAGCGCCAGCTCCAGGCCGGCCGCACTGATCGGGTTGGCGTCGGCGACCGGCGCCAACCGCTCCTCGGCCGCCTCGTAGTTCCCGCGCTGGATGTCCAAGCGGGCCAGCAAGGCCGCCGCGGAGGGATCGTCCGCGCTGCGGGTCGCCGCCAGCGCGCGCGCCTCATCGTCGCTGCCGTGGGCCAGCGCGCCGGTCGCATCACGATGAAACTGCTGCTCCTGCGCCCGTGTGTATCGCGGTTGCGCCATGACCGCCGCCGGCAACAGCACCACGATACAGAGCAGAAGGCGAATCGCCGGGGTGACGATAGTTGTCATGGATGCCTCGATTATATCCGGGCGAACGAGGCAGTCGGCAGATCACAGGAAAGCCACCGACTGGTAAGACGGTATCTCGAAGCGGCGCCGGCACTTCACGCATGACACCATGTCGTCGATCCGCACCATGTAGTTGCGGAGCTTGCGGAACATGTCGCGGTCGTGCGCATCGGCGCCGCGGGGAGGTTGTTCCTTCTTCAGACGCCGAATCCACCGTACCTGATACTCGGCCCGGTGCCGGCAGTGGGGACAGGTGTAGGTGGCCGGTTTCGACTCCTGACGTTCATTGAAGAACTCCCGCTCGTGGCGTGACATGTGAAGATCATACCCAATGTCGCAGCCTACGACGGTCACGTTCTACATTTCGGGCCACGGGTTCGGTCACGCGTCGCGGCAGATCGAGGTCATCAACGCGCTGACCCGTCTGCGTCCGGACTGTCGGATTCTCATTCAGACCAGCGCCCCACGCTGGCTGTTCGACCGGGCGTTGACCGGGACGGTTGACGTGCAGCCGGCCACGCCGGATACCGGCGTGGTGCAGATCGACAGCCTGCAGGTGGACGTGGACGCCACCGCCGACCGGGCACGGGACTTCTATCGCACGTTCGACGCGCGCATTGCCAGCCACGCGCGCCGGCTGGCGCGCGACCGGACTGTACTGGTCGTCGGCGACATCCCGCCGCTGGCGTTCGCGGCGGCGGCGGCCGCCGGTGTGCCGAGCATCGCGGTCGGCAACTTCACGTGGGATTGGATCTATGCCAACTACAGAACCCTGATGCACACGACGCCGGACCTGCTGCCGCGTATGCGGGACGCGTACGGGGCGGCCGACCTGGCCCTCCGGCTTCCGATGTCCGGCGGCTTCGAGACGTTCAGCACGGTGATTGACGTGCCGCTCGTCGCCAGGCACGCCCGGCGCGCTGCGGCCGATACCCGGGCCGCCTTGCAACTGCCCGCCGGCCGGCCGCTGCTGCTGGTGTCCTTCGGGCGCTACGGACTCGGCGCGATCGATTGGGCGCGGGTGAGCGCACTGCGCGAAGTGGATGTGGTGCTGACGCACGACCCGATCGACGGCGGGCCGGCGACCGGCGCCGTCGATGCACCCAACCTGCACCGCATCGATCTGCCGGCCGCCGCCGCGCAGGGGGTGCAGTACGAAGACCTGGTGGCGACGGTCGACATCGTGCTGACCAAACCGGGCTACGGCATTATCGCCGAGTGCGCGGCCAACGACACGGCCCTGATCTACACCTCTCGCGGCGCATTTGCCGAATATCACGTGCTGGTCGACGCCATGCCCCGCCTGCTGCGGTGCACGTACATCGACCACGCCGACCTGTACGCGGGACGGTGGCAGCCGGCCGTGGACGCCGTGCTGTCCCAACCACCCGTCAGCCGCCCGAGGACCGATGGCGCACAGGTGGTAGCGCGGTACCTGTCGTCTCACCTGCACACGCCACACGCATGACGCCGGCCGCCGGAGCTCCGTGGAACCGGGGGCGCCCTAGCCCGACTTCCGCTATTCGGCGTGATTTCCGACTAATTTCAGGGGTGTTCCCGCCTCGCCCGACCCGGTGTGCCAACAAAACCGGGGGGTTCCGCGTTCGTGGCCTGCCGGATCTCTGTGTAGTGCCGACCTACCCCCTTGATTGACGGGTCGCATACACGGACGATCTACGCATGTTCGTGCGCTGCAAGATGCGCCGCAAGGACGGCAAGGAGCACCGCTACTGGAGCGTGGTGGAGAACGTGCGCGTCCGCGGGGGCCGGGTCGTGCAGCGCCAGGTGCTCTATCTCGGGGAGATCAACGACAGTCAGCGCGCGGCGTGGTGCCGCTCGATTGCAGTGCTGGACGAGACGGCGGGCGCGCGGCAGTTGGCGCTGTTTCCCGCGGACCGTGCGGCGCCGGTGCTGGACTGTGAGGTGGTGCAGATCCGGGTCACGGACGTGCAGGTGCGCGACCCCCGCCAATGGGGCGCGTGCTGGCTGGCGCTGACCGTGTGGGATCGGCTGGAGTTGGACCGGTTCTGGGGGCCGCGCTTGCCGCCGAGTCGGAAAGGGACGCGGTGGCTGGACGTGTTGAAGGTGCAAGTCTGCTACCGGCTCATCGATCCGGGGAGCGACTGGCGGCTGCACCGGCACTGGTACCACCATAGCGCCCTGCGCGATCTGCTGGGGACCGACCGGGTCATTCCCAGCGACACGCTGTACCGCTGCCTGGACAAGCTGGTCGCGCACAAGCGGGCGTTCTTCTCGTTTCTGCGGGCGCGGTGGACCACGCTGTTCGATGCCCGCTTCGATGTGCTGCTGTACGACCTGACCAGTACCTACTTTGAGAGCGACCCGCCCTTCGACGGCAAGCGCCGATTCGGCTACAGCCGGGACAAGCGGTCGGATTGCGTGCAGGTGGTGATCGCGCTGATCGTGACGCCGGACGGCTTCCCGCTGGCCTACGAGGTGATGCCGGGCAACACGACGGATCAGACCACGCTGGCCGGCTTCCTGGAACAGATCGAACAGCAATACGGCCGCTCCCAGCGGGTCTGGATCATGGACCGCGGCATCCCCACCGAAGCCACCTTGGCGGCCATGCGCGCGGGTGACGCGCCCGTGCGCTACCTGGTGGGCACCCCCAAGGGCCGCCTGACGCGGCTGGAGCAGGCGTTCCTGGCGCAGCCCTGGCAGGCGGTGCGGCCGTCGGTCACGGTCAAGCTCCTCGCCGAGGAGGGAGAACTCTACATTCTGGTCCGGAGTGACCAGCGGCGGCTGAAGGAACGCGGCATGCGCCGGCGGCGGTTGAAGACCCTGTGGCAACGGCTCGGCGAGTTACAGCAGCAAGCCAACAGCCGGGATCAGTTGCTGCTCAAGCTCGGTGCCGCCAAACAGGCCGCCGGCCGGGCCTGGGCGTTGGTCGACATCGGCGTGCCCGCCCCCGGCGAGGCGGTCACCCCGGAGACCTTCACCGTCCGCCTGCGGCGGGACCGGCTCCGCCAGGCCCGCCGGCGGGAGGGCCGCTACCTGTTGCGCTCGAACCTGACCGACGAAGACCCCGCGACGCTCTGGCAGTACTACATGCAGCTCACCGAGATCGAACAGGCCTTCAAGGAGCTCAAGCACGACCTCGCGATCCGTCCGGTCTTCCATCAGCGCGAAGCCCGCATCGAGGCGCACCTCTTCGTCTCGTTCATCGCCTATTGCCTGCACGCCACCCTGAAGAACTTGGCCCGGCCGCACGCCCCCGGCCTGACCCCGCGCGCCATCCTGGAGACGTTCGCCACCCTCCAGATGGTCGATGTGCATCTGCCGACGACCGATGGCCGGCAGCTCGTCCTGCCGCGCCATACCCGGCCGAATGCGGAGCACGACCTGCTGCTGCACCAACTCCAGCTGCAACTGCCGACACAGCCCGCGCCACGCCTCACGACCTGACACCACGTCCCACCACGCCCTCCGCGCAGCGTCGTGTAGTGCCGACCTTTGGGTGATCGACTCTTTGAAATCAATAAGTTAGAGCTTCTGAGGTGCCGAATAGCGGAAGTCGGGCTAGCAGCCCGTGGTAAAAGCCCCGATGCATTCGATTGGCGCTGCATCCCGTCTGGCGGCGTTGCTCCTCGGTCACAAATGCCCCAATTTGCTCCCTCGTCGCGCCTTGCCAGCCGGGCGCAGCGCCAATCTCGGTGCAACGCGGGGTTCCACCACGGGCTGCTAGTGCCAAGAACTATGCGTGCTATTGCTTGGTGCAGGTGACGAGTGACCAGATGCGGGGAATGTTGACCTTCTCGATGGACACCGGTTCGAGGCCGGCTTGTTTGAGGAATTCCGGCAGATTGAGGTCCGCCTTGAACCCGAAGCGCACGGTCAACGGCGAAATGAAACGCTCCACGCGCGCCGCCAACCCGTGCGAGCTGCTGAAGTGATTTAGAAACACGAAACGGCCGCCTGGGCGGCACACCCGCCGCATCTCATGGACCGTCTTGACCGGGTCGGACACGACACTGATGGTGTACGCCGCATAGACGACATCGAACGAGTCGTCCGGAAAGGTCAAGTCCTCGGCATCCATCTGCAGCAAGCGGACGTTCGTGACGCGACGCCGTGCGATGCGCTTCTCTGCATTCTCGAGCATCGCCGCGGACAGGTCGATTCCAATGACGGAACAGTCCTTCGGATACAGCGCCGCGCTGATTCCGGTGCCCACGCCGACCTCGAGCACCCGATCACCGGAACGGATTCCCAGTCGACAGATCGATTCCAGCCGTCCGGCGTGCAGCGGCGGACCGAAGAAGACGTCGTACCACACCGAAATCTGCTCGTACACCTGCTCGACAAAGGCTGTGTCGACGGAGGCGACAGACAGTGCGCGTGTGGCCGTGTCAGGCGATGCCAGTATTTCCTTGACGTCCGGATCTCGGAACGATGGGGGCATGTTGCGCTCCAGACACATCGGGGCATGCGACGGCGACTCAGGGGAGCGCAGCCTGAAATCACGCCCGGCCTCAGAGATGGTAACCGCGCGACTATAGTCGTTCGTCCAGCAATCGGCAAGCGTCGCGGCCGACCCTTCCGGCCCGGCGCGGGTCAGCGGCACCCAACCCCACACCCGCGATATCGCGTAACTCCTTCAGCAGTAATACCTTGACAGCGTTCACCGGTTTGACACCGCTGTCGGCGCGCCAGTATAGTCAGCTCACTCGGGTCAGTGCGGTCAGCGTGCCGCATGCGCTCCCATCGAGGCCGTGCAGGAAGACAGACTCCTCTCCGCCGAGACGCTGCTGACCACCTTGGTGATGAAGGTGGCGGTCATGGCTGTCCTGGCGACCATGCTGGTCCGGTTCGGACAGTTCCGCCGGATTCTGCTCACCGAGAAACGCGCCTGGCGCGAGCGGCTCACCTTCGCGTTTGCGTTCGGCATTCCGGCCAGCATCGCGATCGTCGCGCGCCTCCTGCTCGACTTCGAAGCGGCCGACCTCTCGCTGGCCGGGTCATTTCTGGCCGGTCTGATCGCCGGCCCCTATGCAGGCGCCATTGTCGGATGCCTGGTCGGCTTCCCGGCACTGCTGGCCGGCGAGTGGATTGCCATCCTGTTCTCGGTAGGCTGCGGGTTCGCCGGAGGCGGGTTGCGCGAGGTGTCCCCCAAGGAAGCGATCTGGCATGTGACGCCCCTGTTCGTTACCGCGTTCCATCGCCACACCTGGAGACTCTTCAGGCGGTTTCACATCGACTGGCAGCTCACGCTGCTGGCCGCGCCGATCTGCCTCGAACTGCTGCGGCAGGCGCTGGGATCGCGGTTCGGCGACGCGCGCCTGTTCTATCTGGCCCCCCCCAACGCCTGGATGCTTGTACTGATCGTGCTGACCACCGTGCTGTCGGTGGCGGTGCCGATCAAGATCTGGAACACGGCGCGCATCGAGCACCGCCTGCAGGAACAGGAGAAGCTGCTGATGGCGGCGCGCGTCGAGGCGCTCGCCAGCCAGATCAACCCGCATTTTCTGTTCAACACGCTGACGTCGATCTCGTCATTGATCCGCTCCCAGCCGGAGACGGCGCGCATGCTGATCGCCAAACTGTCCGGTCTGTTGCGCCGGCTGCTGCGCAGCCAGGAACACTTCGTCACACTACGGGAAGAATTGCAGTCAATCGACGAGTATCTCGACATCGAGACGATTCGATTCGGCCCGACGCTCGGTGTCAAGAAACAGATCTCTCCGGAGACGCTGGACCAGATGGTGCCGAGCATGCTGCTGCAACCGCTGGTGGAAAACTCGATCAAACACGGCCTCTCGCGAAAGGTCGGCGGCGGGCACATCACGATCTCGAGCGTGCGCGCCGACGGACACACCGTAATCGAGGTCGTCGACGATGGTCTGGGCATGGTGACCGACGGCCCCAGCCATGGCACCTCGAGCGGCATCGGCTTGCGCAACGTCGATGAACGTCTGCGTGTAATTTACGGGGCGAACTACCATCTGAAGATCAGCAGCGTCCCCGGCGAGGGCACCTGCGCCAGAATCGAGATTCCGGAACTCGTTGTGCCGCAACCGGTGTCGGCGTAGATTGTTGATAGAATGCCCCTGCGAGTACTGGTCGCCGACGACGAGCAACTGGCGAGAAACGAGCTGTGTTTTCAGCTTGATCAGCTCAATGATGTCGAAGTCGTCGAGCAGGCGGTCGACGGCCCGCAGGCGGTGTCGCTGGCCCAGACGCTGGCGCCCGACCTGATGCTGCTCGACATCCAGATGCCCGGGCTGACCGGGTTCGAGGTGGCGCGACAGTTGATTGAACTGGGCGTACCGAGCCATGTGGTGTTCATCACCGCATTCGATCAGTACGCCATCGAGGCGTTCGAGGTGAACGCCGTCGACTATCTGCTGAAGCCGGTTGAGCCGTCCCGGTTGTCGCAGGCGATTCAGCGTGTGCGCCGACTGGTGGCCGCCCGGGACCCGTCGAAAGGGCCGGTTGCAAACAAAGAGCTCGAACGGATCGTCCAATATGTAGCGGAACGGCAAAGCCGGCGAGAGCGGCTGGCGGTGAAGACGGGCGAGCGTTTCCTGCTGGTGCAGGCCGACGAGGTCGTCTATGCCTCACTGGCGGACGACGTCATCACGATCGTCACGGGCACGGTGACCGGCGCGTCGAACTATCGGACACTGGATGAACTGCATTCACATCTCGATCCGGCGGTATTCTGGCGCGTGCACCGGTCGCACCTGGTCAACATCAACAAAATCAAGGAGATAGTCCCCTGGTTCAGTCGCAACTACATCCTGAGGATGAAGGACGGGAAAGGGACGGAAATCCCCGTGAGCCGGACGCAGACCAAGCGTCTCAGGGAATACCTGAGCATGTAGCCGGTGCTCCCGACGTTGGCCCACCCTCGCCGCTGCCGCCGTCCGCCGGGACGCGATTCGACGCACCGGCGCACCTCATGCCGCCAAGCCAGGCCTATGAGACGTCGCGGCGCGCGCATCGCTCGCTCGTGCTCGCGCGGGTGGGCGAGGAGGTGGTCGCGTGGCTGAAGACGTTCGCCTCGGCTGCCGTCTACGCCACGTTGATCGTGACCTTCGGATTCCAGGTCGCGCGGGTCGAAGGCAAGAGCATGGAGCCGACCCTCATGAACCTGGACCGGCTCATCGTCAACAAGGCGCTGTACCAGTTCCTGGGCGTGCCTGAGCGGGGCGACATCGTCATGCACTACTACCCCCGCGACCCGGACAAGTCGTTCGTCAAGCGCATCATCGCCCAGGAGGGCGACACCGTCCGCATCGAGGACGGACGCGTGTATGTGAACGAGGTGCTGCTCGAGGACGATTACGTGCCGCCGGACTTCCGCAGCCACGAAGACCATGGCCCGGAAGTCGTGCAGGCCGCACACTATTTCGTCATGGGAGACAACCGGAACAACAGTTCCGACAGCCGATTCTGGGGACAGGTTCCCGAGAAGTATGTGATCGGCAAGGTGCAGTTGCGCTGGTGGCCGCTCACCACGGCCACGCTATTCGACTAGCCGCCCTGCGGATTGGGCTGCGCGTAGAGCGCCTCAATCACCTCGTTCCAGCGCGCCTCGACGATACGCCGCCTCACCTTCAGCGTCGGGGTGAGTTCGCCACCGGCGACCGAGAACTCGGCCGGCAGGAGGGCGAACGTCTTTACCTGTTCGAAGCTTGCCAGTTCACTGTTCGCGCGTTCGACGATCGGTTGGAAGACGGCGCGCACGTCGGCACGCTTCACGAGATCGTCGCGGCTGGCCCCGGCCGCCGCGGGAACCCGCTGTGCAAGCGTGGGAAAATCGGGCACAAGCAGCACCGCGATGAACCGGCGGCGGTCTCCAATCAAGACCGCCTCGGCCACGACCGGGTCTCGCTTGAGCAACGCCTCGATCGGCTGCGGTCCGACGTTCTTCCCGCCCGCGGTGACGATTAGTTCCTTCTTGCGATCCGTGATCGTGAGGTAGCCGTCGGCGTCGATTCGACCGATGTCGCCGGTGTGGAACCAGCCGTCGCGAATGGCCGCCGCGGTCGCTTCCGGATCGTCGTAGTAGCCGACCATCACGTTCGGACCGCGGGCCAGGATTTCCCCGTCGCCGGCGATGCGGAGCTGGACGCTGGCCAGCGGCACGCCTACCGATCCCAGTCTGGCCCGTTCAAGCGGTGTCGTGGTCAGCGCCGGCGAGGTTTCGGTCAGTCCGTAACCCTCGATCACCGGCAGTCCGACGGCGTACAGAAACTCGGCGACCTCGCGTCCCAGCGGTGCGCTGCCTGACACCACGAACCGCAACCGACCGCCGGTCCGCGCGCGAATCTTCGACAGTACGAGACGATCGGCCACGGGGAGTTGCAGTCTGGTCAGCACCCCCGGCGCCGCGCCGGCCAGACGCGCCGTCGCCGCCGCATGCCCCACCCCGACTGCCCACGCGAAGAGCGCTTGCCGGACCCGCGGCGCGGCGGCCACGGCTTCAATGATTCGTGCGCGCAGCTTCTCGTACACCCGTGGCACCCCGGTCATGACCGTCGGACGCACCCGCTGCATGTCGCGGCCCAGGGTCTCGATCGCCTCTGCGAAGGCGACGGTCGCCCCCTTGTACAGATAGAGATAGACCACCATCCGCTCAAACGCGTGGCTGAGGGGCAGAAACGACAGCGCGGTGTCCTCGTCGGTGATCTCGATCACACGGTCGGCATCCACGATGTTCGCGATGAAGTTGCGATGGGACAGCATCACGCCCTTGGGTCGGCCGGTGGTGCCCGAGGTGTAGATGATGGTGGCCAGGGCGTCAGGTTCTATAGCCTGCGCCCGCTCCTTGAATGTTCGGCCCAGCCCGTTCTCGGTCATCAGGCGCCGATGGCCGCGCTCGATGAGGGCCGGCAGCGCGAGCTCGTCGTCGGGGCCGTCCGTCCCGGCATCCATCACCACTACCGTGTCGAGCGCCGGCAGCCGCTGTCGCTCTTCGCGCACCTTCGCTGCCTGACCGTCGTCGGCCGCCACGACGACCCGCGCCCCCGAGTGCGCCAGGATGTACCCCACCTGATTGGCCGGCAGCGTCGCATAGACCGGCACCGTCACCGCCCCGGCGGTCAGCACGGCCAGATCGACCACGGTCCACTCCGGACGGCTGTCGGACAGGATCGCGACCCGGTCGCCGGCCCGGACACCGATGCTCTCGAGACCCAGGCTCAGATCGCGCACCTCGTCGAACAGCTCCCGGCTCGAGCGGTCCTGCATCAGATCGCCGCTGCAACGGCGCAGCAGCACCGGTTTCGGATACCGTCCCGACACGTGGAACGGCAGTTCGGCCAACGTGCGGATGTGCGGTTCAGTCATCGGTTCTGGCAGTCCTATCGTCGGCGATACGTGCCGCTTCGCCCTCCGGTCTTCGTGATGAGCCGGATCTCGCCAATCACCATCGTCTTGTCCACCGCCTTCACCATGTCATACACGGTCAGGGCGGCAACGGCCACCGCGGTCAGCGCTTCCATCTCGACCCCCGTCTGCCCGCTGGTGCGCGCGCAGGCCTCGATGTCGTACCCGTCGTCGCGGGCGTGCAGCTCGACGGCGACGTGCGACAGCGGCAGCGGATGACAGAGCGGGATCAGGTCGGCGGTGCGTTTCGCCGCCATGATACCGGCGAGCCGCGCCGCGTGCAGCGGGTCGCCCTTGGCGATTCGCCCGCCGCGAATCAGCGCGAGCGCGTCGGGCGCAATCGCGATAGACCCGCGCGCGACCGCCTCGCGGCGAGTCACCGCCTTCTGGCTGACGTCGACCATGCGGGCCGTGCCGTCTGCGCCGACGTGAGACAGCCGGGGGCGTGTCGCGCGGCGAGCAGGTGGTTTGCTGGAAGTGGACATCTGGTCACATCGGTCCGGCGTCGACGTTAGCCCCTCGCCAGATGGTAGGACAGACTCTCGAGAGACACCGTGAGGTCGACGCTCTTCAACTTGACGTCGCTCGGCACGCGGAGCGCCCCGGGCGAAAAGTTCAGCAGCGCTTTGATCCCGGCGTCGACGACCGTAGTGACGACGGTCTGAGCCGAAGCCGCCGGCACCGCGATCACGCAAATCGTAATGCCCTCTTTCGTGGCGATCCACTTGAGATCGCGGATGTCATGGATGCGTACGCCGCCGCGCGAGACGCCCCCGACCTTCTCCGGCTGCGAATCGAACAACGCGACGATACGGAATCCGTCCTGACGAAAACCCGGGTAGTCGGCCAACGCGAGCCCCAGATTGCCGGCCCCGATGATCGCCACGTTCAACCGCCGGTCCAGCCCGAGAATCTGGCGCAGCCGCTGCCGAAGGTCCTTCACCACGTATCCGACCCCGCGCACTCCGAGGTCGCCGAAATGCGACAGGTCTTTCCGTATCAGGGCGGCGTTGAGATCGAATTCGGCCGCGAGCATCCGGGAGGACACCGTACGCGTACCGGCGGCGTCGAGTTCATTGAGGAACCGAAGATACAACGACAGCCGGTTGGTCGTCTGCTCGGAAACCTGATCCGCCATGCCTGCATCGCGCCCGAACGGCGCCGGCCGCAGCAACGCGCATCGCCTCAATTGCTGACGTGAGTATATGTTAAATTGTCCATGTGTTCCGCCGATCAACGAGGCTGGCCGTCGCGTACATGACCGCGGGCGCGCTGGGCGCGGCGGGCTCCGGTCTCTCGGCGCAACCGGTGCGGCGCACCCCGACGACGGTGGCCGCGCTCGACGCCTACACCAGCTTCTTTCACCGCCAGCCGGTCGTCGTACGCGCCACAGCGGAAGGCGACCTGCGCGATGTCTTCCTGACGCACGGAGAGCACCGCATACGCGCCATCAACGTCGCGCCACCGGTGGCTGGCACACCGGAACTGCTGGAAGTCGACGGGACGTTCTGGGACATTGGCCGTCTGGAGCCGAACGATTCGCGGCTGGCGCAGCACGGCATCGAGCAACTCTCGCAGCGACTCTTCAACAAGCCCTGGCCGGCCAGCGGAGAATTGCGGCTCCTGATCGCCGACGAGACCAGGCGGGCGGTCCCGGACGACGCGGTCACCTTGCAGAGTCTCGCCCTGGAGCCAGCGCTCTATCTGGACCGTACCGTGACGGTCGTCGGCCGTTTCCGCGGCCGGAATCTCTACGGCGATCTGCCCGAGGCGCCCGGCACCAGCCCGGACGATTTCGTGCTGCGCGCAGGGACGGCTGCCGCCTGGATCGTCGGCAAGGAGCCAAAGGGCCGGGGATTCGAACTTGACGTCATGGCGCGGGTCGACACCGGACGCTGGCTGCAGGTGACCGGCGTGGTGTCCGGAAGCGACCGCCTGATCGAGATCGAAGCCAGCGAGATTGCGCAGGTCGAACGCCCGGAGACACTGGCGCCGGCGGCGGTCACCGAAGACCTGCGCGCGCCCGGCCCAGCCCCGCAAGTGATCTTCTCCACACCGACCCAGGATGACACCGAGGTCGCCGTCGACGCCCTGGTCCGCTTTCAGTTCTCGCGCGACATGCAGGGCGACTCGTTCGAGGACCACGTCGACGTCGCCTACTTCGGCCAAACCGACGATGAACTGGAATTCGAGGTCGAGTACCGCCCGTTGAACCGGGTGCTCAACGTCATCCTCGCCGAGCCGTTCACACCCTACAGCACACTGGAAGTGACACTGGGAGAGGACATCCTCGCCAGCGACGGGGCCGCGCTGCAACAGTTCACGCTGCGATTCTCGACTGGCGGCTCGTAGCGGCCGAGTCAGCGGATGGGACCCGCCGCGAGCAGATCCTGCATCGCCGATCGCGTCGCGTCGACCAGCGCGGACCGCTGCTCGAGTTCGAACCGCTCCGGTTCGATCGGCACGCCGATGCGTACGCTGACCGCCACCGGCCGAATGATCGGGCTGCCCTTGCGCATCGCCTGACGCGTACCGAGAATCGTCATTGGCACGACGGCCGCGTTGCCCCGCGCGGCCATCACGAATCCGCCCTTTTTGAACGGCAGCAGTTCACCGCTCCGGCTGCGCGTGCCCTCCGGAAAGACGAGAAACGAATCGCCAGCCGACAATGCGGCGACCGCGGTGTCGATCGCCACTCGGCTCTGTTCACGGTTGCGACGCCGGATCGGCACGAATCCGGCGGTGTCGAACACTGTCGAGAGCAACGGAATCTTGTGCATTTCAGCCTTGTACAGAATCTTCAGCTTCGGATGCACCGCAGACAACGCCAGGTAGACGATAGGCGGCTCCAGATTGCTTGCGTGATTCACGCAGTAGACCGACGCGCGGGCCTGATCGACATGCGCCTCGCCGGCGACGCGATAGCGAATGCCGACCGTGGCCAAACCCAGTCGACATCCTTGACGGCCCAGCCAATAGAGAAGATCGGTACGGCGGATGACCAGCGCCAGGAGCACGCCCGGCGGTGACACGATGATGACGTAGAGTGAAACGAGAAGGTAGGCTGCAACGGAGCGAATGGCGGCCACGGCGGTCCACAGCGCTCCGAGCATGACTGGCCCGATCGAGTCGGGGACGACGGGATGCTTCGAGCCGAGAGGACGCGGAGCCCGAGTCGGTGCTCCCGAATCAGCCTCCCTGTCGTGGCCGCGCGCTCGGGATTTCAGGCCTCAGTGGGCTGGCGCCGACGCCGACTCCTGTTCGAGCGCGGCGGCGTCGGTCTTCGCTTTCGTCGCTTTGGCTTTGGCGATCGCCCGGTCACGATTCGCGAAACACCGCTCGAGCGCCTTGTTCACTTTCTGGTCGATCGCCTCGGTGCTATCGCCCGCCACCTCGGACATCTCCGAGACGACGAGGAACTTCGCGCGATCGAGCATCCGCTTCTCGCGAAACGACAGATTCTTGGTCTTGGACAGAAACGTCAGATTCTTCAACACATCCACCACGTCGTAGATCGACCCGGTGCGCATCTTGTCCGAATTGTCCTTGAACCGACCCTTCCAGTTCTGGTGGTTGTCGATCTTTCCGTTCCCGAGCAGCGTGAACAGCTTTTTCACTTCGTGGCTGCCGATCGCCCGGCGCAACCCCACTCCCTCCACGTTGTCCACCGGCACCAGCACGATTGTGTCGCTGTCGGCCATACGCATCGAGTAGAACCCGCCAGTCGTCCCCATGATGGTACGGGTCTCGATTCGCTCGACGATGCCCAGTCCGTGGTTCGGGTAAATGACCTTGTCTCCAACCTCGAATTTCACACTGCCCCCAGTTGGATACGAGTTTCCACCGCGTGCACAGACTCGCGAGCATAGCCGATTTGGCGCTTCAGATCAACGGCAAACCCATTGAATCGATAGAGTTAGCCGGTTATCTGGCCGCCCGCGCAGCCTCGGACCGGCGTGTCGAGCGTCCTCCGCAATTCGTCCGGCACGGGCAGCGGTATCGCTGAACTGGTGTAGAGTAGGGATCTCGGAACGGTCGAAAGGTTCAGATGCGCATCCGAACTTCCGCTCTGGCATTGCTCCTGGCCGTGGCCCTGCTGGTCCCGGTGTCTCCGGTCAGCGTCACCGCGCGGCAGCAACCGGCGAGTCTGGCTCCCTACGTGCCGACGCCGTACGACGTGGTCAACCGCATGCTCGAGTTGGCTGGTGTCACCAGAGATGACGTGGTCTACGACCTGGGCTGCGGCGACGGCCGCATCGTGATTACCGCCGCAGAGCGCTACGGGGCGCGCGGCGTCGGCATCGACTATGACCCGGTGCGAGTCGCCGAAGCCAACGCCAACGCCGAACGCCGCGGCGTGCAGCACCTCGTCACCTTCATCGAGCAGGATGCGATGCAGGCCGACGTGTCGGACGCGACGGTGGTCACGCTGTATCTGCTGTCGTCCTCCAACCGGAAGCTCCGTCCGATACTGACCCGGCAACTCAAGCCGGGATCGCGTATCGTGTCGCACGCCTTCCGCATGGGAGACTGGGAGCCGACCGTAACGGACGAATTCGCAGACGAGCGGGGTAATTCGCGCACGCTCTTCCTGTGGCGTACGGACGGGACGGTACGTCCGTAACACTCGCTGGCCGCTGGGCCCGTCAGGGGCCCCGCGCACGCGCCCTCCGTGCCGGAGTGGTGAAACTGGCAGACGCGCGGGACTCAAAATCCCGTGGAGCTTAGCTCCGTGCGGGTTCGACCCCCGCCTCCGGCACCAACACCCCTTTCCAAGCGGTCCCGTAGATTCCCAAGAATCAACCTAAGTGTCTTCACATAAATAAGTTGCGGTCTTGACAATTCCGTTCGATTCCCAAGAGTTCCCGGATAGAACGTGGATTATCAGGTGGGGTCGTGGGCCAGATCCGTATCGGTGGACAGGTTGGCTACGCCGGGTGATGGTATCGCCTTTCGTGATTGGGGGAGAGTAATGATGGCTGTGGTCGCTGTGGGAAACCGCCGTCCGTGCGGTTTTCCACGTCACGTGTGGACGCGTGGCGTGACGATGACCCGTTCGAGCTGGTCGAGTGGGCGCGGACCGGCAACTCGTATCCGGCGCTGGTGCTCGACTGCGACAGCCGCGAGGCCATCGCGCGGGCGCACGCCCGTGCGATGGTCGGCGAGTCGCTCCCCGTGCCGAACCTCACGATCACCCGCAAGACGAGCGGCCATCTACACGTCGCGTGGTTGCTCCGGTCCCTCGTGCATCGGGGGCCTCAGCGCGGGCGCGGCCGCTGACGCTGTTCGGGCGCATCGCTGAATACTACCGGGCGACGCTCGGGGCCGATGCGGGGTTCGTCGGCGGGTTATCGAGCAACCCGATCGACGTCGACCACTTCGATACCGCATGGCCGCGGGCGGGCAGCTACGAGTTAGGCGAGCTGGCGCGGGCGGTGTCTCGGCGCTGGCGCCTGCCGGCGCCGGCGACCATGGACGCGGGGCGCAACGTCGCCCTGTTCCGGACACTCTGCGGGCGGGGCCTGCAGGACACCGACGACGAGTTGCGCGCCGTCGCCTGCGAGATAGGCCGGGCCGACGTCCGGCCGATGGATCGGGCCTTGACACGGAAAATATCTTGCTCGATAACTGTATTTGCCGACCAGGATAGCTGGGCGGAATCTTAGCCCTTGTTCCCGGACACCGGGTAAGCTATTCGCGGTCCGTGCCTATGAATTCTTCCAACGAGCTCTACTACGGCGACAACCTCGACGTGCTCCGCCTGCACGTCCTCGACGAGTCGGTCGATCTCGTCTACCTCGATCCGCCGTTCAACTCGAACGCCAACTACAACGTGCTGTTCGCCGAGCGCGACGGAACGCAGGCGGCGGCGCAGATCAAGGCGTTCGAGGACACCTGGCGCTGGGACGAAAAGGCGGCTCGAGCATATGCGGACGTGGTGGAGGCTGGCGGGCACGTGTCTCAGGCGATGCAGGCGTTCCGGACGTTCCTGGGCGAGAGCGACATGCTTGCCTATCTCTCCATGATGGCTCCGAGGTTGGTGGAGCTGCGGCGGGTGCTCAAGCAAACGGGCAGCCTCTACCTGCACTGCGACCCGACCGCGAGCCATTACTTGAAGATGCTGCTTGACTCTGTATTCCGACCTCAGAATTTCAAGGCTGAAATCGTCTGGCAACGAAGCTCAGCCCATAGCGATACGTCACAAGGACTGAAGAAACCTGGTCGCATTCACGATCTGTTGTTGTATTACACCAAGTCAAGCGAATGGACTTGGAACCCTCAGTTCACGGCCTATTCCGATGAGTACGTTAGGCAACGGTTCAAGAATGTCGACGCGCGTGGCGCTTTCAAGGATGCCGACCTAACCGCAGCAAAACCAGGGGGTGATACGTCGTACGCGTGGCACGTCAAGCGCCGCGCCAAGGATAGGTGGACGAATGACTTGGATGATGAGTGGAAGTCGCCTAGGCCGGGTACCGTGTATCGATCCGTCACGCCGTCGTCTGGTCGATATTGGGCATACAGCCGTGACAACATGGTCGCCTTCGAAAAGAGCGATCGCCTGCATTACTTCTCGTCAGGAACGCCTCGCTTAAAGCAGCACGCAGCCGATCTCCCAGGTATTGGACTTCAAGACATCTGGACAGATATTCCGCCGATCAACTCTCAGGCACAGGAGCGGCTTGGCTACCCCACACAGAAGCCAGAGGCACTACTTGAGCGAATTATTGCGGCCAGCAGCAACGAGGGTGACGTCGTGCTCGATCCATTCTGCGGCTGCGGCACTACCATTGCCGCAGCCCAGGCACTCGGGCGGCAGTGGATCGGCATCGACGTGACGAACCTGGCGATCACGCTGATTCGCCACCGACTGAAAGACGCCTACGGCGACGACATCGAGCAGACCTACCAAGTGATCGGGGAACCGGTGTCGGTCCCAGACGCCGAAGCGCTGGCCGCGGCCGACCCGTACCAGTTCCAGTGGTGGGCGCTTGGCTTGGTGGGTGCTCGACCGGTCGACGGCAAGAAGGGCGCGGACCGGGGCATCGACGGGCGGATCTACTTCCATGATGGCGACACCGGGAAGACGAAACAAATTGTCCTCTCGGTCAAGGCCGGAAAGCTGCATGCCCCCTACGTCCGGGATCTGCGTGGCGTGGTCGAGCGCGAACAGGCCGCGCTGGGCGTCCTGCTGACGCTCAACGCACCAACCAAGGCCATGCGAACCGAAGCGGCGTCCGCTGGCTTCTACGCCTCACCGTGGGGCCAGCATCCCCGCGTCCAGATCCTGACCGTGGGAGAACTCCTGGCCGGAAAGAAGCTGGACGCGCCGCCGCCGCGCCAGACCAGCCGGACCTACAAGCGGGCACCGAAGGCTCTAATGAAAGCGGCGGAACAGCCGGGGATGTTTGGGGACGGTTAATCGACCTGTGCCGGCTGACGGAAAGCGGGGAACGATGACGACACGCACGGCAGCGAACACCGGGTCTGGGCGCGAACTCGTCAAGGTCCCAGGAGCGGACCTGGCCACGGTGCGGGCCACGGCACGGACGCTGGCGGAGGTGTCGATCAGCCCGAACACGGCCGCGGCGTATCGGTCGGCACTCACGCGGGAGGACGGGTGGCACGGCGACCGTCCAATCTCGGACACCTCGATCGCCGCATACCTCGGGGAGCTCTACGACAGCGGACGCTCGCCGGCAACCGCCAGCGTCGCGATCGCGGCGGTCGCGTTCCGGGCGCGGCTGGCCGGCCAGCCGAACCCGATTGGCGAACAGACGCGCCGCATTGAGGCGGCAGGGCGCGCCGCCGGCGTCGACGCGCGGCTAACCGGACACTCTGGACGGGTCGGACTGGCAAGCGAACTGACCGCCCGCGGCGCGAGTACGGCGGATGTCATGCTCGCGGGCGGCTGGAAAACGGCGCGGATGGTGAGTCACTACGCCGCCGGCGTCACGGCCGAAAACGGCGCGGTGAAACGCTACCTCTAGACCGCAGCGGGCACGGACACCGGCCGCAGACCACGTGCCAGACCGCGCGGGCCGATGACACACACACCGGGCCGATCCGGACCGTCGCGCCACCAGGCCACAATGCGCCCGATTACGTGGTGGGGCTTGCGCAACCCAACGAAACCCTGCCCTGACCCGTAAACCCCGCGAATCGAGCAACGACGGGGGCCCGGATTCGCTTGGGGTTGATCCTGCCGGCGGCGGGGGTGCGCGTGCCCGCCGGGTTGACGGGGGTACTGGCTTTTGCGCTCGTCGAGGGGCGGGGCGGGGAGAGTGTACGGGTTCGGTGTCACGATGGTGGCATGGCGACGACGACGCGGTGGCGCTGGTCGGGGCCGGAGTTGTGGACGCTTGACCGGGCAGTGTCGGCCCTGCGACGTGAGTGGCGGTGGGATCCGGTGCGGCGGGACTGGCGGCGACACCTTGCGGCGCTGGCGGTGGTGCTTTGTCGGTCGTATCCCGCCGTGAGAAAGATGGCGCCAAAGCGCGGGCGAGCGGCCGGGTAGTGTGGTTTGGATCTATAGGCAGTAGGAGCGGATTGGGTCGCCGTCCCGGACCCGTGGGCGGAGGCAATCCAGGGCTGCAGCACGGGCACAAAGGCGCTGCAGCATCGGCAGACGTGCGGCGGACGGACGTTTGCGGCCAGAGATCGGCCAGTAGCGGACGCCATCCACGTCGGACAGCCGGCTCCGGGAATAAGGGTTGACAGCCGCGTTGCGGGTCGGTCAGAATCAAATTGCGGTTGGGAGGGCTGCCTCGGCGGTCCGCTGAGCTTCGGGCTCACCCGGCTGCACTTTTCTTGTACCCGCCCACCGGCCGGCTCGCTGCGATGCACCTCCTCTACCTCGACGATTCCGGCTCCGTCGGAAACGACGCCGAACAGTACCTCGTCCTGGGCGGCGTATCCATGTTCGAGGCGCAATCGTCCTGGGTCACCCAGGAGTTGGACAGACTGGCGCAGAACATCGACCCCGGAAACCCACACGGCGTCGAGTTTCACGCCTCGGCGACCTTCTCGCGCCGCAGTCAGCCGTGGAAGGGCCTAAGTCAGGATGAGGCGCGAGGCACGATTAAGTCCGTCCTCGACGTGTTGGCGAACGCCTACGACACGGCCCGCGCATTTGCCTGCGTCGTCCACAAGCCTTCGTTTCCGAATCAAGATCCGATGGAGGTCGCCTTCGAGGACCTTTGCAGCCGATTCAACCGCTATCTGCAACGCCTGCGGGCCAACGGCGAGAGGCAGTGGGGGCTTGTGATACTCGACAAGAGCGCCCACGAGACGACCCTTCAGCAAATGTCGGTCGAGTTTCGGACACTGGGTACCAGATGGGGCGTGATCAGGAACCTTTCGGATACGCCGCTGTTCGTTGATTCCCGGGCGTCTCGCGTCATCCAGTTGGCCGATCACGTCGCCTACGCTGTATTCCGACGTTATCAGTCCGGCGACACGCAGTATTTCGACCGCATCGCCGCCAAGTTTGACGCCGAGGACGGCATCGTTCACGGCCTCGCCCACAAGGAGATCGGCAATCCAAATTGCATGTGCATTGCCTGCTTCAGTCGGCGACACGCTGAGGCGCGGAACCCGTAGCCGGGCCACGACAGGGCAATTGCGACGCAGGGGGATCACCTGCCAGCGCTCGAGTTCGCGCACCCGGGCGAGAGGGTGATGGGATTCACAGCATGTGTACAGAAGGCGACACTCTCCCGTGTCCCTTGTGCCTCGAAGAGCACATTGAGGGTACGCTGACCTACACGAAGAGGAAGAACATGGGGGTCGCTTTCGACGATGACTCGGCGATTCCCGAGCCAATCGAGTACTGGGAATGGGTCTGTAGTAGTGAAAACGCGCAACACAACCGACGGCCACTTGAGCCGTAGTCAGTTCGTGGGTATGTACGTGGGTAAAACGCGTAAAATAAATATCTAACCTACTGCAAATAAAGTATTTGACGACGTTATTCGACCACCACCTCCGGCACCAATCTGATTCAGCGACGCCGCGGTGCTCCTGGCCGCGGGGAACATCACAGCTACTGCGCGAGCCGCGAACTGGTGCCCGGGGGCATGCTCCGCGATCTGGAGAAATCCAAGATCGTCACCACCAACCACCACGCATTCACGCGGCGCGAGACGCTACCGCTCTCGAAGGGCGGCCGCGCGCTGCGCCAGCAGCCCGTGCCACCACGAGAAGCCGACGGTTGCAGACGAGGAGGGTTCGCTGACAGGCGACCCACTTCTTCCTGCCCCGGTCGGCTACACCGAGGGGCCGCGGCCTGGAATTGGCGTAAGCTGTCGTCTTCATCTGGAGCGGCGTGGTCCGGCCCATGCGGACGCAGACCCACGCCATGGGTTCTTTCGCAATCGACCTCAGGGAGCAACAGGCAATGGATACGCAGAGATTTCTCATCACCGGGGGCAGCCAGGGCATCGGCGCGGCGCTTGTCGCGCTGGCGCGTAAGCGGGGGCACGAGGTGGTCTTCACCGGCCGCCACGAGGGACGCATCGCGCAGGTCGCCGCCGAGAGCGGCGCGCACGGACTGCGGGCCGACACGGCGCTGGCCGCGGACAACCAGCGGACGGTCGATGCGTGCGTCGATCGGATGGGCGGCATCGACGTGCTGGTCAACAACGCCGGGGTCGGCTATCTCGCCGAGATCGGCGCGGTCGACATGGACCGGATGCGGGGGGTGTTCGACATCAACGTGTTCGGTCTGGTCGACCTCACCAACCGCATCGTCCCTCTGCTCACAGCGCAGCAGCGGGGCTACATCTTCAACATCGCGTCGACCTCCGGCATGAAGGGCGGCAAGGCAGGCACGGTCTACGCGGCAAGCAAGTGGGCGGTGCGGGGCATCAGCCAGAGCTGGCAGGCGGAACTGCGCCCGCATGGGGTCCATGTCACCTGCGTCTGCCCGTCCGAGGTGCAGACCGACTGGATGGGCCGGACCGGGCGCAACAATCCCAACAAGCTGTACGCGATCGATATCGCCGAGACGATCATGGCGGCGTTCGAGATGCACCCTCGCGCGCTCTGGCCCGAGCTCGCGATCTTCGCGAACAACCCGTGGAAGGAAGATTGATTTCAGCAATGCCGCCGTCCGCGGCGGCGACCGCTCCACTGACCGGTCCGGATCCGCCGTTCACCGAATATCTCTCGCCGCGGCCGCACGCCGCCGTCAGACTTGAGGGCGAACGAACACTCAAGGAGGCATCAGCATGACGGAACCAATGGAGAGAAACGACGAAGTGCGGCGGCGCGAGGACGACCCCGAGCGCCGACCCCGGCGCAGGATGATGTTCGCGCCGGCGCTGCCCGGGCTGCTGATCATCGGCGTCGGAATCGTGCTGCTGCTGGGCAATCTCAATCTCATCGAGAGCCGGCAGGTGCTGCGGCTCTGGCCGCTGATCCTGATCGCGATCGGCGTCAAGCACCTGTTCGACGCGCGGGAACGCGGCACCGCCTTCAGCGGCGCCGTGCTGGTCGGCGCCGGAGGGCTGTTGCTGCTCGACAGTCTGAACATCATCGATGTCGACATCTGGGATCTCTGGCCGCTCGTCCTGGTCGCGGTCGGCGTGCGGATACTGACGCACGCCATGTCCGATCCTGCCCCACCGGTCGAAGTCACCGAGTCGGCCGAGAGCTGTCATGCCTTCCTTGGCAGCGTCGAGCGCCGGAATCGTTCGGCGAACTTCCGGGGCGGGTCGGCGTCGGCGTTCATGGGCGGCGTCAACCTCGATCTGACCAAGGCCGACATCGCGGGAGAGCGGGCCGTGATCCGCGTCTTCGCGATGATGGGCGGCATCGAGATTCGCATTCCCGAGGAGTGGACCACCGAAGTCAGGATCGCACCGATGCTCGGCGGGGTCGAAGACAAGACGCAGGGACCGGCCGCGGCCACGAAACGGCTCGTGCTGCAAGGCACGGTGCTGATGGGCGGGGTCGAGATCAGGAACTGACGTGCATTCGATCCTTGCCTCCGGCCGGCGGCAGGTCTTGTATCTGACGTCCTGGGCGCTCATTGGTCTTCTGCTCGCCGTCGCCTACGCGACGACGAGCCCGGAGGCCAATTTCTTCATGGCGGTGGCCATCGTCGTTCCGCCGAGCCTCGTCTATGCGTTCGTCTGCCTGTCGGCCTGGTACGTCTGCCGGGCCACCCCCCTTGCGGCCCGTTCGGTGTTCCGGGTGCTCGCCGTGCACGCGACCTCCGGAATCATGGCCGCGACCGTCTGGATGCTGGCGTGGGAGGGCTGGCTGCAGGTACTGGTGAGCTCTCCGGCATTTGGTGAGGGGGTGCATGCAGGCTATCGTGCGCAACTGCCGGCCATCCTGGCCGCCGGCCTCCTGCTGTTCTGGCTCTCCAGCATGTTGCACTACCTGCTTATCGCGTTCGAGACCTCACGTCAGGCGGAACGGCGTGAGCTCGACTTCAAGGTGCTGGCGCGCGAGGCGGAACTCAAGGCGTTGCGCGCACAGATCGATCCGCACTTTCTCTTCAACAGTCTGCAGTCGATCAGCGCGTTGACGTCAACCGATCCCGCCGGCGCCCGGCGCATGTGTCTGCTGCTGGCCGAATTCTTTCGCAGCAGCGTGCGGCTCGGTGCGAAAGACCAGATTCTGCTGGAGGAGGAAATGGCGCTGGTCCGCGAGTACCTGGAGATCGAGAAGGTGCGTTTCGGTGCGCGCCTGTCGGCCGAGGTGGTGCTGGAACCGGAGTGTGGATCCTGTCTGATTCCGCCCCTGATCCTCCAGCCGCTGGTCGAGAACTCGGTGCGGCACGGAATTCACTCGCTGCTGGAGGGCGGCGTCGTGCGCGTGACGGCGCGCTGCGATACCGACACCGTGTATCTGAGCATCCGGAACCCGTTCGACCCCGACGCGGTGACGCGCACCGGGACAGGTGTCGGGCTCGAGAACGTGAAGCGCCGGCTCGACACACGGTTCGACGGCGAGACCATGACCCGTTGGGTCAGGGAGGACGGCGCGTTTCGCGTCGACATCCAGTTGCCACGCACGGATGGAACCAGGGAGCGCGAGCCATGACACCGCACGTGCCACGGCGAATCAGGGCCCTGGTGGTCGATGACGAAGCGCTGTCGCGCGCGCTGGTCACGGAGTACCTCGCCGAGCACCCGGACGTCGAAGTCATCGGCGAGTGCGCCAACGGGTTCGACGCGGTCCAGGCGTTCGCCGACCTGCAGCCGGACCTCGTGTTTCTGGACGTCCAGATGCCGAAACTGGACGGGTTCGAGGTGCTCGAGCTCATCGGCCCGGACGTCGGCGTGATCTTCGTGACCGCCTACGACACCTACGCACTGCGGGCGTTCGAGGTCCACGCGGTCGACTATCTGCTGAAACCGTTCAGCGCGGAGCGGTTCGCCACAGCGCTCAACGCGGCCCGTGGCCGACTCGCCCGCGCCGAAACGGTGCCGGTCTCGCGGGTCGTCGCCAGCGCGAGGCCACCCGGCACGCATCTCGAACGTATCCTGATTCGATCGGGCTCGAAGGTGGACGTCATCCCGGTCGGGCGAATCGACTACCTCCAGGCGCGGGACGACTACGTCGGTGTCATGGTCGGGGGCCGGGAGGTTCTGACGCAGCAGACCCTGACCGATCTCGAAGGCCGGTTGGACCCGCGCCGGTTCGTGAGAATCCACCGCTCGTCGATCCTCAACATCGATCGGCTGGCCAGGCTCGATCTGGCGACCAGGAACAGCCATGTCGCCGTCCTGAAGGACGGGACCCGGCTCGCGGTGAGCAAGCGCGGCTACGCCAGGCTGCACGACCAGCTCTGAGTGTCGTTGCCGGCACGCGCTCCGGGCGCTCGCTGCCGGCACGACGTGGTCGGCCGATCGATGCCCGCGACATGCCGATCGTGGCCGAACGGGATCAGGCCTGCCGGGAAACTACCATGTGCAGCGAGACCCGGATGCTCAACCACGTCCCCTGGTTCGAAAGCGATTCCATCCGTGCGGAGAGGCGCTGGCCGGCGTCCATCAGGCGCGCGGGCATATTGTTGTACTGCCGAGGGACGTAGCCCAGCTTGTGCCCCGCCGGTCCGAACACTTCGATCGCGAGCGCATCGTGCACGTTGTCCGGCTGCCGCCTGAGCACGAGGCGCTGGCCGGGACGCAGCCCATCGGCGGCCGCCGCCGCAGCGTAGTAGCTGGTGCCGGCGACGTGCATGCCGGACAGCCGGATCTCCCGCGGCCCGGAGGCCCTCGCACTCCGGCCGCCGAGAGCCCCGAAGCCCAACAGGCCGAACATCACGTGGATGACTTCTCGACGACGCATGGCTGGCCTCCCGGTGGCGGTCGTTGCGGCGCGCCGCCACGCTGATGAAATGACACCGGCTCCCGCACGGTCGTCTTGCAGTTTCCCAGTGGTCCGTGACAGATCCTGTCAATGGCGCCGGCAGATTTGTCGGAAATGTGGTCGCCGGGCATCTGCTCGCGCACGTTCCGACGGTCGCCGCAGGTGAGCGGACCCCGACTGGCCGCCGCGCCGGGCGACTCTCGACGAGCTGATTGCGACCGCCCGGGTGTGGCCGGGGAAGGGCTTATTGGCCGCGCTCCTCCGCGGGTGCGCTCACAGCCAGGCGAACTTTACCGCGAAGAGCAACGCCACGGCGAACAGCGCCGGCGAGCAGTCGCGCCCGCGTCCCGCCAGCACCTTGATGACCACATACGTCAGAAAGCCGATGCCGATGCCGTCGGCGATGGAGTACGTCAGCGGGATGGCGATGGCGGTCACGACCGCCGCCGCCGACTCGGTGGAGTCGTTCCACTCCACGTCCGCCAGCGCCTTCGCCATGAGGCACGCCACGTAGAGAATCGCCGGCGCGGTGGCGTAGGACGGGATCGACTCGGCCAACGGCGCGAAGAACAGGCACGCCAGAAACAGTCCGGCCACCACGACCGCGGTCAACCCCGTTCGACCGCCGGCGGCGGTCCCGGCGGCGCTCTCGATGTAACTCGTCACCGGTGAGGTACCGAGCAGGGCGCCACCCACCGTGCCAGTGGAATCGGCGATCAGCGCGCGGTGGATACGCGGCAATCGTCCGTCCGCGTCCAGCAGGTTCGCCTGCTGCGCCACGCCGATCAGCGTGCCGGTCGTGTCGAACAGATCGACGATCAGGAACGTCAGGATGACCGCGATCATCCCCGCCTGCAACGCGCCGGCGATGTCGAGCGCCAGCAGCGTCGGGGTCGGATCGGGCGGCAACGAGACGACACCCTTCCAGTCCGAGATCCCCAGGGCGATGCCGGCCACGGCGACGCCGAGAATACCGAGAATCACGGCGCCCGGCACGCGGCGCGCGGCAAGCGCCACGATCACGCAGAACCCGAGCAACGCCAGCACCGGCGCCGGCGCCATCAGATCGCCGGTCGTGACCAGTGTCGCCGGACTGGCCTGGATGATGCCGGCGTTCCGCAGGGCGATGATGCCGAGAAACAGCCCGATGCCGGCCGAGATCGCCAGCTTCAGTCCCTTCGGAATCGCCTCGATGATCCAGCGCCGGACCGGCAGCACGCTCAGCGCGAGAAACAGCATCCCGGAAATGAAGACGGCGCCGAGCGCCACCTCCCAGTCGTAGCCGAGGCCGAGAACGACGCCGTAACTGAAGAATGCGTTGAGCCCCATGCCCGGCGCCAGCGCGACCGGGTAGTTGGCGTACAACCCCATGACCAGTGTCGCGAACGCCGCCGCGAGACAGGTCGCGACGAAAACGGCATCGAACGGCATACCGGCATCGGAGAGGATCTGCGGGTTGACGAAGGCGATATAGACCATCGTCAGGAACGTCGTCACGCCCGCCGCCGCCTCGGTGCGGACATCGGACCCGTGCTGCGACAGGTGGAACCAGCGTTCGAGCATGTGGGTCATCGAATCCTCCGGCGGGCGGCCGCGCCGGTCATCGGCGTCGTTCAGCGTGGACAGACCGCTGGGGCCTCGTAGTCCAGGCCGAGCAGCCGGAAGTAGTTCTCACCGAGGGCGATGTTCCGGAACGCGGTATCGTTCAGCAGACGATTGACGCGGCTCGTGGCCTCCAGCTCGCTGCGGTAGACGTCAACGTCCTTGTCCCGCGACGCCAGGAAGTCCGTTCCGGGGAGCATCCGCTCGGAGTACGCGTTGAGGAACTGCACATACGTCGCCTGTTTCTCCGGGTTCGAGAAGTAGTGCTCGTCGAGCACGCCCCAGGAGATGTCCAGCATCAGGTTCGCATGGCGATCAAGCAGCGACGTCAGCAGCTCGACGTGCCGGGCGGCGTCCATGTCGACGAGTTCGCGGGACAACCCCATGTGCACCCACACGATGCGGTTGTCCGGATACAGACGCAACACCTCCTCCATCAAGGGCAGATACCGGGTGGGGTCGTCGTCGTTCCCCAGATCCGAGTGGATCGCAAGCGGCATGCCTCGTGTGCGCAACTCCTCCATGAACGGGGCCCACTCGGCAATCGTGGCGGCCTGCACCGGTTCGTGCCCGTTGGCGAACAGCGCCTGTTTCGCCAGGTTGACTTCGCCCATCCATCGGAAGACACCAGGATATTCCGCCTCCAGGAGCTGCATGCCGGAGAGCACCGACTGCGGCTGTGACAGGTCCGGGAACGTCATCGAGAGCGTCAGGTGCAGGCTGTCCGGCGTCTTCGTCACGTAGTTTGCGGCGTTGACGAAGTCGTTCTTCAGCGTCGGCGTCACCGCCGTGCCGGGACAGTCCAGATAGTAGGTGCAGGTGGAGGCCGCCGGCAGCATCTGGCCGATGCCGTAGACATTGGCGAACAGGACGCCGGTCTCGTCGAGGTACTGCACCACCTCCTCGAACGGGATGGCGGGGCCGCCGAACGGCCGGAAATGGAGGTGGGTGTCGACCACCGAGGTCTGGGGCTGGACGGCCCGGTCGTAGCACGGCGCGTCATCGGTGCCAAACGTCGCCAGCGTCAGCCCCGGCCCAGCGGCGGCCGGCATCGATTCAGCGGGCGCGCCGGGGTTCGTCGGGCGCTCGGCCACACAGCCGGCGGCTCCCGGGGCACTCAGCGCCGCGAGCAGCAGGAACGATGCAGCGCGCCGCGGACAAACATTCGTATCAACCACTCGCTTCGCTCCTTTACTCGGCCGGCCGCCGTGTATATCGCACCAGCCACGTGCGGCGACGTGTGTCCGGCGTCCTCCGCGTGCCGATAAGAGTGGCGTCCACCGTGCAGCGATTATACGATGGCGGGCAGAGCGCCCCGGTGCGCAGGACGACGGCCCAGCGAATGGCGGGCGGCACGCGGCGCCGTCCCATTGCAGGGGACGGCGCCGCCCGTCCGGAAAGAAGCAAGGAAGGTGCAGATGCGACCGCACGCCGCAGGCACGTCAGGCCGAATTCTTTTCTGTCTCTGGATGTGCGTGTCGACCGCGGCGACTGTCGCCGGCGCAGGACAATCCGCGGCGCAGACGGCCGGGGCGCAGATCGAACGGGACGTCCTGCTCGTCCTGCAGGACGAGCAGGATCTGCGGTCGGTCGAGGTCAGCGTCGAGGGCGGCGAGGTCACGCTGCGCGGCGTCGTACCGACGCTGTGGGCCAAGTCGGAGGCGATAAGGATGACGTTCGGCGTGAGCGGGGTCGAGACGGTCGCCAGCGACCTGGAGATTCCATCCGTCGAGAACGACGGCGACCTGATCGAGGACGTGGCCAAGGCCGTCTACGAGTATCCCTACTACACGGTATGGGACTACATTGAAGGGGGGGTCAACGACGGCGTCGTCACGCTCACGGGCAGCGTGACAGCGGACCGCGACAAGCCTGGGGCCATCTTCGAACGTGTCGCCAAGATCCGGGGCGTGCAAGAGGTGCGCAGCACGATCGAGACGCAGTCGGCATCGAGCTTCGACGTGGACCTCAGATACGCGCTCTCCGCCAGAATCTTCAACGACATTGCCTTCGAGGAGTTCGCGCGCTGGCCCAACCCGCCGTTTCACCTCATCGTCGACCACAGCGTCGTGACGTTGAAGGGTGCGGTGCGGTCCGAATCAGACAAGCGCCGGTTGGAGCAACTCGTGAGGCAGACGCCCGGCGTCCTGCGTATGGTCAGCGATCTGCAGGCGGGCCAATAGCACGCCGGCGCCCAGTCGGCCTGACACGCATCCGTGGCGCGGTGCGGTCTCAGCAGCTCACGCAGTTGTGGTTGTTCTTGGCGCCCAGGCCTTCGAGCAACGCCAGCGTCTCGGGGAACGGCTGCACGCGCTGGACCGGGCCGTTCGCCATGTCGGCAGTCGTCTGCCCTCGACGGCTCACGGCGGTCACGTCGGCGCCCCGCTCTATCAGATACCGGATAAGTGCGTTGTCGCCCCTGGCCGCCGCGTGGTGAAGGGGAGTGTAGCCGTTGTGATCCCTGGCGTTCACGTCGGCGCCAAGCTCCTCGACGAGGAATCTCACCGCTGGAATCCAGGCCTCCGGGACGTGCCGGTGGGTATTGCCGGCAAACCCCTGACCGTAGCCCACCCCCGATGCCGCGAGGATCGGATAGACACCCGGCCCACCCATGGGTACCGGCGGGAGCCCGGAGTGATCCGTGTCATCCCCACTTTTCCGGCGCGCTGGTGTCTTCATGGTCGGAATGCCCGGATCCGCCCCGTGGGACAACAGTAGACGCATCGCCTCGATGTCGAGCGCATACGCTGCCCGCCAGAACGGTGTCGCGCCGGCCCGGTCCACGCCCAACAGGTCGCGGTTGTAGGTCGTGAACCACAACGACTTCGTCAGCCGGGTATTCACGTCCACTCCCGTGTCCAGCACCGCCTTCATCAGTTCAAGATACGACGTCTGCTGCTGCAGGTAGTCGGTCGGCTGCGGGTGGCGGGCCTTGGGCGCCCACTGCATGTTCAGCGCGGCGTAGAGCGGCGTTGCGCCGGCATCGCTGGCCAGCCGCGGGTCGGCGCCCCGCTCGAGCAGCCGCATCGCCAGGTCGAAGTGCCCATTGATCGAGGCGATGAGCATGGGGCTCGTGTTGTCGGCCGCGCTCACCTGGTTGATGTCGGCGCCACCGTCGAGCAGCGCGACGGCCGCATCGATATGGCCCTCCCGCGCCGCGAGCAGCAGCGCCGTCAACCCGCCATGCGTGCCGACCAGGTCAGGGAATCCCAGCGGCTCGGGCTCTTCCAGCAAGTCGGCTTCGATAGACTTCGCGTCCCGCTGCCGCCGCGCTCGTGGCGCGTCCGACACCGACTCGGGAATCGGCGCCGATCCCGGCTCGGCCGCTTCCACGCGATCGCCGCGGATACGAAGCTCCTGGAGCGCCGCCATCGCGTCTCTCCGTTGCCGGCTGTCCTCCTGATCCGTCTCGCTGCGCGCCGAGATGTCGACCACTTTCCCCGTCTGCCGCGGATCGGCGCCGCCGACCAGCAGAGCGCTGATTGCGCCTGCCCGACCGGCCGCGGCGGCAAACATCAGCGGCGTCTGTTGCCACTCGGGCTCACGGGCGTTGGGGTCGGCGCCGGCGGCAACAAGCGCCGCCACGGCCTCGCCGCTACCCGAGGCCGCCGCAAAGTGCAACGGCGTCGCCCCCGTCGTCGTGGAGGCCTGCACGTCCGCTCCAGCCACGACCAGCGCGGTCACCACCGGCGCGTGGCCGGCCCTGCTGGCCACGTGCAGCGGCGTGTGCTCGCCGATGCGGGTCACCGCCGTCGGATCGGCGCCCGCGTCCATCAAGAGTACCGTCATCTCGGCGTCACCGTGCTGCGCGGCCCAGTGCAGTCCGGTCATGCCGTCCCCGAGGGCGGCGTTCGCATCGGCGCCCCCGGCGAGCAGGGAACGGACGGCTTCGAGGTCACGGCCCCTGGCCGCATCGGCCACCGGGGCGTCGACCGCCGCCGCCGCGGTGATGACCGCCATACCCACCGCCCCGAACACGCCAGCAAGTTTGCCCTTAAGCATCTCTGTCTCCGCAACAGTCAGACCGACAGTGAAAATTCGCCCGTGCTGTCGCCGAAGCTGTTCCTGTCATCGAGCCCGAGCTTGTGCATCAAGCTCAACATCACGTTCGCCATGGGCGTGCCCGGCGCGGCTCTGAGGTGGAGATTGCCGTCGAGCTGCCCGTTGGCGCCGCCGGCCACGAAGAGCGGACACCGCTTGTGGTTGTGCACGTTCGGGTTGCCCATCGGCGACCCGTAGATGATCATCGACTTGTCGAGCAGGGTGCCGTCACCCTCCTCGATGCTCTTCAGCTTCTCCAGGAAGTAGGTGACCAACCCGACGTGGTAGCGGTTGACCAGCATGAACTCCTCGATGTTCGCCTCGCGGTCGCCGTGGTGCGACGCGGAATGGAACCCCTTCGCCACACCGCTCTCGGGATAGACGCGGCCCGACGCATCGCGCGCCATCTTGAACGAGAAGACACGGGTCATGTCCGTCTCGAGCGCCAGCACCTGCAGATCGAACATCAGCTTGGCGTGCTCGTCGAACGAGTCGGGCACGCCCGGAGGCGACCCCGGCAGCTCCCTCGCCACGCTGTTCCGATTGCGCTCCTCGACCCGCTCGATGCGTCGTTCGATCTCGCGGACGTCCTGCAGATAGCGGTCCATGCGCAAGCGGTCGCTCGGGTCCAGGTCCCGCTTCAGGTGCGCCACCTCGCCGGTGATGAAATCAAGGACGCTCTTGCGGGACTGTTGCCGCCTGGCTCGCTCCTCGGGTGTGCCGCCCGAACCGAAGAGCTGATCGAACGCGAGCCGCGGGTTGCGGATCATGGGCAGCGGCTGTTCCGCGGTGGCCCAACTGATGGTGTCGGTATACACGCAGGAATAGCCGTAGGCGCAGCCCCCGGCCTGATCCACGGTCTCGATGCAGAGCTGCATCGAGGGAATCGGCGTCTCCTGTCCGAACCGCTGCGCGTACAACTGATCGATGGACGTCCCCGACCGGACATCCGAACTCTCGGTCTGTTTGGGATGCGCCTGCGTCAGAAACGTCGCGCTGGAACGGAAGTGATCGCCGCCGATCTCCTTCGGGATGACCGCCTCGGCGGGCCGCACGTCGGTGTCGCTGATGATGGTCAGGTGCTTCCGGAACGGATCGAGCGGGCTCAGGGCGCTCGAACCGAGGTCGAAGTCGTGGCCCACGCCCGCCGGGGACCAGAGATGCTGCGACGCGCCGTACTCGGTGCTGCCGGCCGCGCCGTGCACCATCTCGATGCAGACCAGACGGGTCGGGTCGAGGGTCGCACCGGACGCGGTCCTCACCCACCCCCGGCCGGCGGGCACGAAGGCGTCGAGAAACGGGAGCGCGACGGTCACGCCCATGCCACGGAGGACGGTCCGCCGGGGAAGGTGGTTGCCGGTGATGTACGTCATGGTCTCGTGGTCTCCTATTCCGCCCGTTTCATCTGGAACGCTGGACTGTTGACGACACCGAGGATGTAGGCCGAGAGGCGGTCGTCGCTGGCGGACGCCTGCCGCACGATCGCGCGCACCGCCGGCATGTCGTAGTACTCGAGCCGCCGGCCGAGACCGTACGCCATCAGGTTCTCGGTGAAGGTCCGGAGCAACGGCGTGGGACGCGTCAACAGCGCTTCTCGAAGGTCCGTCGCACTGACCACCGGGGTGCCGTCGTACAGCTCGCCGGTCGCATCGATGGGTGCGCCGTTGTCCTTGATGCGCCAGGCGCCGGTCACGTCGAAATTCTCGAGTGCCAGCCCGATCGGGTCCATCATGCGGTGACAGGAACTGCAGGCCGGACTCGCGCGATGCTGCTCCAGCCGCTCGCGCACCGTCAGCAGCCGTCCGCCTTCCGCGACTATCGTTTCCTCCAGATCTGGCACGTCCGGCGGCGGCGGGGGCGGGGGGCTGCCGAGCAGCACCTCCATCACCCATTTCCCCCGCAGCACGGGCGAGGTCCGCAAGGCATGGGACGTCAGCGTCAGGATACTGCCGTGCCCCAGGATGCCTCGCCGCCGGTCGTCCGGAGACGGCACGCGGCGGAAGTCGGCGCCCGCCACGTTCGGCACGCCGTAGTGTTTGGCGAGCCGCTCGTTGACGAACGTGTACTCCGCGGTGAGGAGTTCCAGCAGACTGCGGTCCTCCGTGACGAGGCTGTGGAAAAACAGTTCCGTCTCGCGCCGCATCGCAGCTTTGAGCTGCTCGTCGAAATCGGGATAGGTCCGCACATCGGGATGAATCCCTTCGAGATCCGGCAATCGCAGCCATTGGCCGGCAAACCGCGTGGCCAAGGCCTCGGCGCGGGGATCGGCCAGCATCCGTCGCACCTGCCGCTCGAGTTCCGCGGGATCCGCGAGCCGATTCTCGTTCGCCGCGCGGATGAGCTCGCTATCCGGCGCCGTGGCCCAGAGGAAGAAGGACAGTCGCGAGGCCAGGGCCAGATCGCTGATCGGAAAACTGACGCCGGAAGCGGCGTCGACCGGCGCCTCCTCGAAGCGAAACACGAAGTAGGGGCTCGCCAGCATCCCCTCCAGCGCCACCGTGACCCCGGATTCGAAGCTGCCCTCCGCGGCGCCGGCGTCATACAACGACATGAGGGCGTCGAGGTTCACCGGGGTGAGTGGCCGGCGGTATGCCTCGCTCCCCAGGCGCCCGATGATCTCCGCCGCACAGGTGCGCGCCGCGTCAGCCGACTCCGGCTGGCACGTGAAGATCTTCCGGCGGCTCGGCGTGTCGGACACGCCCGTCGAGTTCCGCGGGCCGCGGACGGCCAGATCGCGCAGGTGCGGCAGACTCGTGAACCCGTAGGCATCGGCGATGCTCGTACTGGCGAGCGACCACTCGTGCGGAGAGATCACGTCCTGGACCGGACCCTCGAATTGCTTGACGAACCCGGCGGCCACACGATGCGGACCCGCCGTGACCTGGATGGGGTCGGTCCAGATGTTCACGCCGTCCGGGTCGGACACGTGCATCCAGCGGGGGATGTCGAGAAGCGCCGCGCGTTCGCCATCCACCGAAATCTCGACCTGCTCGGGCCTGTCCGTCGTGTGCAGCGCCCCCCTGCCGTTGCCGAAGAGCGACCCGGTCGTTTCATGATGGAACGACACCCGAAAGACGTACTCGCCGTCGGCCGGGAACGTGTGGACGACAGAGGTGCCGCCGCGCGTGCCGTACGGCGCCCCCTCGACCTGTTCCATTTGCGAGACCCATCTGGTGACCTTGTAGGTCGTCTCGGTGGGGGTCGCGGCGGAATCGCCGACCGCCAGTCGACTGACTTCGCCGGCGGCCCGCAGGTAGCCGTTCATCAGCGTGGTCGACAGCAACTGGACGTCGGCGATGTTGTCGAAATTGGCGCTCTTGGTATCGAGCGGCAGATACGAGCCGGCATCGATGTCGAGCGCCAGGAGGTCGCGAACCGAGCGTTCGTACTCGGCGCGGTTGAGTCGTTGAAACGTCCGCCGGCCGGGGTTGGGGTTGGCCGCGGCGGCCGCGTCGATCCGTGTCTCGAGCGCCGTCGCCAGACCATCGAGCGCGGTCTCCTCCGGACGCCGGACACCCGCGGGCGGCATCATACCCGCCCGCAGCTTGCGAATCACCCTCTCTGCGAGCTCGGCGCTCTCGTCGGCTCGCGCCACGTCGAACGACTCGAGCGACATGTTGCCGCTGCGCACGCGATCGTTGTGGCACCGCTGGCAGGTTCCGTCGACGATCCCCTGACCCTCGGCAGCGCCCGGTGGGCCCCCGGCCGTCTGCGCGAACGCAGGCGGGCCGGCGGCGGCCGACAGACCCAATGCCAGGGCCGCCGCTCGCAACGTCGCCGCCGTCAATCCGGCCACCCGCTGCGAACTTTCAAATCCATTCGGCTGGCGATACATTTCCACCTCAGGTAGCGGCCAGAGCCGCACTAACCCATCGAACCCCGCCGCAGGAGAGAAACACGGTGTTCACGGGAAGCCTACAGTATCAGTATCCTGCTGAATCGGCAACTTTACCACTCGGCCTCGGCCCAGCGGGGCGGCGTGGGGCTGTCACCACGAGCTGTGGTGGGACCGCGCCGGCGCCGCCGGCCGAGGCCGACCAGTCGAGCCGGACCGGCTGGACGAATGCGCCATTACCGGCCGAAATCCAGACCGCGAACCGCCCCTACGAGTTGATCGTTGCGTGGAACGGGAATTCGAATCGCTTCGAGCCGAACGGCGCCAGGGTCGAGCCAGACCGGCTGGACGAATGCGCCATTGCCGGCCGAATCCCACACCGCGAACCGCACCCACGACTTGTCCGTTGCATCGAACGGGATCTCGAACCGCTTCGAGCCGAACGGCGCCAGGTCGGTGGCCGAAATGACCTGACGTCCGGTCGTCTCGCCGTCGCCCCAGACGATTTCCACGAACTCCAGCGGAAAGGTCCATTCGACGTCGGCTGTCACGGTGCGCTGGTTCCCCGATCCCTCCACCGCGTAACTCGTGAACACGACCTCCCCGGTCGTCACCCAGAAGTCACCGGCGCGCAGCGTTTCCAGAATCGGGCTCCAGTCGTCGTCCGGGCCGGGCACCTCGTCCATCTTCAGGTAGTTGACCGGGAAGTTTGCGTACAGATCGTCCTGCGGCCCCTTCTGATAGGTATCGATGTCGGCGATGAGGAACTTCGGTTTGACCCCCATGCCGGTGTAGAGGTTGTTCATCTCGTCGATCGCGTCGAAGCAGCGCCATTCGCACAGCCGCTGTTCCGACTGATCCTGGCCCATGCCCGGTTTGAACGCGATGCCCAGATAGCGATCGTCCTTCAGATAGTCCTTGTCGTAGAGCGCCTGCGGATAGCCGGTCGTGCTCTTGGTCCGGGGGTGCGCGTGGTACCAGTACGCGTTCTCCGTGTCCAGCATCCGCTGCACGTCGTCTACATCGCCCGTGTGATACACCGTGCCATAGGTCGGGTCGTTCTCGGTGAACGGCTGCCCCGCCTCGCGCACCTTCGACCAGTACACGTTCTTCGGGAACATGATGTTGTAGTGGCCGCCGAACCAGGCGCTCGGTTCCTCCCACGGCAGGACCAGGAAGTCGGTGTCTGACGCGCGTCTCGACGCCTCCCCGTAGTCCTTCTGGTCAAGGAACCTGAGCGGACCCGGATCGCGCTGGCGCAACTGGTCGGCGTGAAAGTCGCTCATGCCGATGATGTTGAGCCCGATGCCCTTCATCGCCACCAGGTCCTCGAGCGGCGTATCCAGCGAGCCGGACGCGCGCAACTGGTCGGTGAATCGCAGATGGAAGTGGTTCACGAACGTCTTGTATCCGGGCACCTCCTTGAACACGTCACCGTTCGTGAACGCCAGCACCGCCTGCCGCGTCGGCTCGGCAGCCGCCGGGCTCACGTAGAAGTACATCGCCATCCGCTGCCAGGTGCCCGGAGGGGCGTTGTAGAGTGCAAAGTTCTCCAGGAAGCGGTCGTTCTCTTCACCCTCCGCCTGCCGGACCCCCAGACCGAAGCCCGCGTCGTCCTTGCGATACCAGACGTAGCCGAGATTGATGTCCACCTCACGTGCGAAGAAGAACGTGTGCGGCGGCGGAAACGTGGCGACCGACCCGCCCGCGCCCTCGGCGACGAGCAGCCTGTTGTCCGCGCGAATCGGCACGCGTGTCTCGTTGACCACGCCGCCGAACCGGTACTGCTGCGGCTGGTTGCCGGTATCGCGCCACGCCACCCGCGACAGCGTGTCGGTCGAGAAGCCGCGCAGGCCGGCGTCGTACTTGTAGGCGACGAAATTCTCCTCGGTCTTGGCGATGGCCTCGAGTCGGATGAGGTTCGTGCCCCGATACATGGTGAACTGCAGGCTGCCCTCGAAGATACCCATCGAGAGGCCGGGGAAGTTGACCTCGACGCGGGCGCCATCCGTCTTCACGGTGCAGGACGCCGCGTCGAAGCTCGCGTCCGCCCGCCGGATCTCGTCCGGCGAGCGCGGCAACCCCGGATTGATCGGGCGCGATCCCAACGCGCTCCCTTCCTCTCTGACGCCCGGCACCAGGAGCGGAGCGTCCCAAAAGGCGAACCACCGCTCGCGGTCGATGACCTCCTGCGTGATTTCGACGCCCAGGCTCTCTAGTGGTGTGAGTTGCGAGAAGGCGACCCGCCGTTCGCCGCTCGTGACCTCGAACTCCGGAATCAGGTTGCGGCCGAGGGTCGTCCACTGCCCGCCTCGCTGTCGAACGGCCAGATCGCGAACCAGCGGCTGCCCCTCGTCGATACCGTAGCGGGCTCGCAGTTCGGCCCCGTCCTGCCCCACCCACGACACGACGAGCAGGTCCTCCTCCAGGGTGGCCGTGAGCCCATCGCTCGCCGTATAGGCGGTCAGATCACAGTTGAGGGGAGCAGCGACGGCCGCCGATGCCGTCAAGAGCGCTACAAGCGCGGTCACCAGAAATCTCATTTCGCCTCCCGCGGTCCCGGCCATCAGCGGGACCCGTCGCCACTGTCACTGGATATACATACGTTATCGCCCCATCACCAGCACAATAGCAACAAGAAACGTGCACCAAGTTGTCTTGACGGCATTTGTGGCGGGCCGTACAATCCCGACACTGCTTGCAGCAGATCCCGGAACCTTCAGTGAGGGGGTAAATCATGAAGAGGTGCCTTGTCGCGCTCACCATCATGTTCATGGCGGCGGCGACGGCGCGGGCTGATTCGTTGACCTGCGATTTCAGCGCCTACCAGGCTGCCGACGGTTTGACGGCAGAGCTGGAACAGGACCTCCTCACCGTGATGTGGGAGGGCGACAACGGTTCCATGCTGCTCGTGCGGTTAGCCGTCGACGCAGCCCGGCCGGTCATTCGCGAGCTGGCCGTCCGCGGCGCCGGCGCGCAATGGGCCACGCTGGGCCGCAACCTGACCCCGGAGTTCAACGTGACGACCGGGCGCCGCCGCATCACCGAGCAGCAGCTCAACCCGCTGCGCCTGCTTGACGTGGAGATTACGCCAGAGCTCATCGAGCGAGAGAAGTGGAACGCGTTCTGGGACGCCCCGCTGGTCATCCCCGGGCGCGATTCGGCCGACCCCGAGTATCGCCGCACCTCCGATGAGGTGCGCCGGGCCACGGCGTCGTATCAAACGGACAGTTGCGCGGTGAAAACCGATGGCGCGCGCCTGGACATCACGTTTCCGGGGCTCTCCATGGGGCTCTTCGCCGGCGAGCTCCAATTCACCGTATTCAAGGGGACCAACCTGTTGCGGCAGGTCGCCATCGCCAGGACGGACGCACCGTCGGTGGCCTACAAGTACAGCGGAGGGTTGACCGGGTTCTCGACCGAGAGTCAGCGCATGCGGTGGCGCGATATCGGCGGCGACTGGCAGAAGTATGAATTCGGCGGTTCGGTGAACACGATGCCCGTCGCCCTGCGGGCCCGCAACCGCGTGGCGATCATGGAGGGGGACACCGGGTCACTGGCGGTCTTCCCGCCGCCGCACAAGTTCTTCTCGTCACGCGAACTCGAAATCAACCTGGGCTACGTCTGGTATCGCAAGGACGATGACACCTCGTTCTCGCTGGGTATCCGCCAGGCCGACCAGGATGAGCTGTTCAGGCCGATGGGCGTCAGCGACGAATGGATCGACGCACGCATCGAACAGGCGCGCAACTTCGCCACCGGGAACTTCGCGCTGTTCAACGCGCCGCCCGGGACGTGGCAGCACATGCCGGTCTTCTTCTATCTGAGCCCGGGGCCGGCCGACGCCGCCAACGATGCCGTCATGGCCTTCACCACCGGCGACCGCTATCGCCCGCTGGACGGCTACTACACCATGCTGACCCACATCCATCCCCCCTTCACCATGGAACTGGCCGACCGCGGGACGCTCGATTATCAACCACCCTGGATTCCGGCTTTGCGCGCGCGCGGCGTCAACATCGTGGCGATGTCGGATTTCCACGCCGACGGCCACATGACCGATGCCGGGCCGCTTCGTCTCGCTGAACAGCAGATGTACCGCGAGGCGTCCAGGCGCCATTCGGACCGCGACTTCCTGATTCTCCCCTTCGAGGAACCGCACGACCACCTGCTGCCCGGACGCGGACACTGGAACACGTTCTTCCCGAAACCGGTCTTCTGGACCCACGTACGCCAGGAGGGGCAGCCGTTCGTCGAGGAACATCCCCAATACGGCACCGTCTATCACATCGGGAGTGCGGCCGATGCCCTGGAGATGTTCACGCGCGAGAACGGCTTCGCGTACATGGCCCACCAGCGCACCAAGGGTTCGACCGGCGTCCTCGAGGCGTTCCGCAGCTCGGAGCACTTCCGCAACCCCGCCTTTCTCGGCGCCGAATTCCGGCCCAACGTGCCGGTAGACCTGTCCGAGACACGGATGCTCGAGCCCGGCGGTCTGGACGCAATGGACGACATGAACAACTGGACGGCCAACGATGGAATTCCGCCCAAGTTCCTGATCGCAGCGACCGACAGCTACATGAAGGGTCCGGAAGACGACATCTACCCGACCTCGTATGTCAACTACGTCAAGCTCGATCGCCTGCCGCGGTTCGACGACGACTGGAGCCCGATCGTCAGCGCCATGCTCGGCGGCGAGTTCTTCGTCTCGTCCGGTGAGGTGCTCGTCGATCGGTTCGAGGTCGCCGGGACCGGCGACCAGCGAACGGTGACGGCGGAGTTCTCCTGGACGTTCCCGCTGGATTTCGTGGAGGTGGTGTGGGGCGATGGCCGGACAATCGATCGGCAGATCATCTCCACGACCGATCTCCCTCCGTTCGGGAGCAAGGCGTTCAGCATCCCGTTCAACGCGGCCGGCAAGAACTGGGTGCGCGTCGCGGCCTGGGATGCAGCCCGGAACGGCGCGATTTCGATGCCGGTCCGGCTACAATCACAGACGACGACCGACGCCTCTGCGCCGTGATCCGGGCGCGCGGCAGACGACCGGTCTGGTCCGCGCACAGATGCGCTGATTGGTCAGCGCATCTGTGCGTTGACCGGACACCGTTCACCTTGGGCACCCCCCGAAGCCGTCCCTGTTTGTCGCTGCAATGACCTTCGCCCCCGAGTACATCGACTGCGTGCTGCGCGAGAACTTCACCGATGCGCAGGCGCAGTTGCTGTCGCCGCTCATGGCGATCCACTACGCGCATCTGGTCATGCTCGTCGAACGGGAGATCATTCCGCAAGATGACGCGCACCGGCTGCGCGAGGCGCTCGACTCCATCTCGGAGGAGGACGTGCGGGCGGCGGACTTCAACCCGGACTTCGAGGATCTCTTCTTCTACGTGGACGGATTGATCAGCGACGCGTGCGGCGCCGGCGCTGCGGGCCGGCTGCATACGGCCCGCAGCCGCAACGACATCGACATGACGATGTATCGCATGCGGCAGCGAGAATCCATCCTGGGATTGTCAGAGGCGACGCAGGCGCTGCGGCGGTCGTTGATCGACAGCGCCGGGCGACACCGCGAGACGATCTTCGCCGCGCACACGCATACCCAGCCGGCGCAGCCCACGACGGTGGCCCACTATCTGCTCGCGATCATCGAGCAGCTCGAACGCGACCACGTGCGGCTGCTCGCCGCCTACGAGTCGACGAACCGCAATCCGCTCGGGGCCTGCGCGTTCACCGGTACCGGCTTTCCGATCGACAGGAATCTGACGAGCGAACTGCTGGGGTTCTCCGGCCCCACCGGAAACACGTATGGCAGTATCGCCACGGTCGACTACCTGCTCGAGAGTGCGTCAGCGGCCGCGGTCTCGTTGGCGGGGCTGGGCCGTGTGATACAGAACCTGCTGCTGTGGTGCACGGTCGAGTTCGACTACCTCCGGCTGGAAGACGGCTTCGTGCAAAGCAGCAGCATCATGCCGCAGAAGCGCAACCCGGTCGCGCTCGAGCATGCGCGCATTATCGCCAGCCGGGCGCTCGGGCAGGCGACGGCGATCCTGATCAGCGTCCACAACACGCCGTTCGGCGACATCGTCGATACCGAAGATGACCTGCAGCCGCTGGTCTTCTCGATGTTCCGTGATGCCACCCGCGCGACGCGGCTGGTCGCGGCGGTCATGCGCAGGGCCGAGTTCAACACCGCCCGGCTTCAGGAGCGCGCATACGAGGGCTGGATCACGGCGACCGAGTTGGCCGACACCTTCACGCGCGAGCACGGCCTGCCGTTCGGCACCAGCCATGCCATCACCGGGCGGCTCGTCGCGGCGAGAGAACGGGACCCTGCCGTAAGTATTCCCGAGGCGCTGGCGGCGGTCTCCACGCAGGTCCTGGGCGCCCCGTTGCCGTACAGCGCACAGGAGTTGGAGCAGGTCCTCAGTCCTCGCCACTTCGTCGAGGTGCGCCGCACCCATGGCGGACCGGCGCCATCGGAAACGGCGCGGGCGCTCGCCGAGTCGGAAGCGACGCTGGCGGACGACGCGCGTTGGGCGACAGCCGCGCACGAGGCACTGGCCGCCGCCACGCAGCGGTTGCGTGAGCGCGCCGCGCAGCTCTGAGTACCCGTCAGGAACCGACAAGATGACAAAGGCGATACGGCCACTCCTTCTCAGCGTGGGCGTGGCCATGGCGTGCGCAGCGCCCGGGTGGTCTCAGGACACGGTGGCGCGCATCCCGATCCGCGTCGAGCGCCCGGTCGACGGAGCCCCCCTGACGTTCGGCATCCCCTTTCCCAAGGGCGCCCTGCGCTCCCCCGACGAGATACGCGTCGTCACCGTCGAGGGACGGGAGATTCCGTCGCAGATCACCGAGGTGAGCACCTGGGAACCGGCGGATATCAGCATCAAGTGGGTGTGGGTCTTCTTCTTCGCCGAGGAAGCCGACCGCTATGTCGTTGAATACGGCAGCGGGGTGCAGCGCGCGCCAACGACGGGCGCCAGAATCCTCGTGCGCAACAACCAGCGAGACAACGGCGGAGCCGAGGTCACGACCGGGCCGCTGCGCTTCACGGTGCGGAAAGGGGAAGGCGGCTTCCTCGGAGGCGTTGCCCTCGATGTCGACGATGACGGCTTCGACGCGGCCGATGTCATCGCGGACGGCGCGGGCGGGCGCGGATCATTTCTCGATCTGCTCGACGACGCCGGTGTCGACGCCTCGCGCGCGTTCGTGACGCGAACCGTCGTCGAAAAGGGCTCGGGACCGCTGCATGCGATCGTCAGGGTCGAGGGGGAATACCGCTACAACCGGTCGGACAACAACGCCGCGCCGTTCGTGACGCGCATTCACGCCTACGCCGGGCGCAGCTATCTCCGCGTGCAGCATACGTTCGTCTACACCGGGGTCCCGGACAAGCATCGTCCTCAGGATGGCGACCAGCCGCACGTGGCGACCCAGAACGAGCGCCTCATCGTCGTCGATCCGACGGATACCGGCTGGACCGTCCCGGAGGATCGCATCGCGGCCGCCGGCCTCTCGGTCGGGTTGACGCTGTCAGGCGATCGGCAATTGAGCACCCGGCTCCGCGAGGGCGCCTGGTGGGAGACGGAGGGCCGGCGCCGGACCGAGACCCACGGCGTCGAGAGCGCAGGCGACGTCTCGCTGTTCCAGACCGGTGAGGCGCCAACGCGGATGCCACCGCTGCCCAGTTCGTCGAACGAGACGCGCATGGGCGGCTTCGCCGCGCAGCTTCGCGCCGGTGAGCGGACGCTCGCCGACGCCGAACGGGCGGACGGCTGGGTGGACCTCTCGGATGAGCGGCGCGGTCTCGCCATCGGCATCCGGCACTTTCTGGAGGAATACCCGAAAGAGATCCGCTTCGACGCGGCGAGCACCAATCTGGCGACCGCGTTTCTGTGGTCGCCGCGGGCTGATCCGATGAGCTTCGCGCGCTTCTCGAATGAGCCCGGGCAGGAAAACGCCGTGGAAAACTGGGCGCAGGGGCACGCCAAGACCAGCGAGGCGATCTTCTATTTCCATCCCGGCGCGGCGCCCCAGGCGGATCTGGCGCGCACGATGTCGTACGTGCTCGAACCGCCGGTGCCGCATGCCGACCCAGGCTGGTACGGGCGCAGCGGCGTCTACGGGCGCTTCGCGGGAAGCACGGGGAGATTCCCCGACTTCGAGCGCGCCCTGGACTACAAGTTCGACTGGATCCTGTTCAACCAGCAGTGGGAACCGTGGTTCGGCATGTTCGACTACGGCGACTTGCGGAACTCGTTCGACGGCGCCGAGTGGCGCACATGGGGCCACGGCGAGCCGGCGCAAGACTACATGATCTGGTTGCAGTTCATGCGCACCGGCGATGCGGACATCTTCGATGCGGCGCAGGCGGCGAGTCGCCATCTCATGGACGTCGACAACACCCATTGGCCGCGCGGCCCGGTGTTTCACGGCGACACGAACCATCCGCTCGACTATTGGCGCAGCGCGACGGAGCCGGCCGGGTCGAAGTATCTGGGCATCGGCCGCCGGCATTCGGACCAGCACTGGATCCACGTGTTGAGCGCACACGTGTGGGTGCAGGGCTGGCTCGCCGACTACTACCTGGCCGCCGATCATCGAGGCCTCGACGTGGCCATCCAGACCGCCGACCTGCACCTGCGCCGCATCTGGGGCGAGCACGGGCTCACCGGCAGACGCCTGTATCTCTCCGTCTGGAACCTCGTCGAGGTCTGGGATGCGACGAAGGACGAGCGCTATCGACGAGAACTCGACGACCGCGTCCGGCGGATGTTGCACCTGCAGGAACGGGAACAGGGCGGCAGTCTGGTGATGGACCGCTACGGCTACACGCATGTGTACGCCGCCCACGGACTGAAACGCTACCTCGACATGACGGGCAATCAGGACGTGCGCACGGCGTTGATCCGGTCGGCCCGGCGGGCGAGAGACGTGCCCCCGATCGACCACGCCATGGAATCACTGCTTTCGAGCGTGATTTCGCTGCTGTTCGGTTACGAGCTCTCGGGCGAGCAGAGCCTGCTGGACGAAATGACGGCCCGCATCGAGGTGCTGCGGACGGCGGCGCTCCCGCGCCCCATCGATCGATCCTGGACGCAGCGCGAACTGTTCGAGGCGTTGGAGCAGGTGAACCGGCTTCCCGAGGCGCCCGACCGCCCGCGGGCCGGGTGGAGTTTCACCAACGGCCTGCGCATCTTCGGGTGGACGCATGCGTATACGCTGCCCTACGTACTCGACACGTTGACCCGCACGCCGGCCGAGCCCGCACCCGCGGACGCGAACGGCCGTCGACCGTAGCCGCCCCGTTACTCCACCGACCAGGCGCTCAGTCCGTCAGCCAGATCGGTTGCACGAACGCGCCGTTGCCCGCCGAATCCCAGGCCGCAAAACGCACCCACGACTTCCCCGCCGCATCGAACGGAATCGAGAACTGCCGCGTCCCGAACGCGTCCGAATCGGTGGCCGGAATGATCTCGCGGTCGATCTCGTCGCCGTCGCCCCAGACCACCTCGACGAACTCCAACGGGAACGTCCACTCGAGATCGGCGGTGATGGTCCGTGCATCTCCGGTGCCCTCGACCGCGTAGTCGGTAATCAGAATCTGCCCGGTCGTGACGAAGAAGTCACCGGCCCGCAACGTCTCGAGAATCGGACTCCAGTCTTCGTCGTGTCCTGGCACGCGGTCGAGCCTGAGATAGTTGACCGGCACGTTCGGATAGATGTCGTCGCCCGGAAACTTGTGATACGTGTCGCAGTCGGCGATGAGGTACTTCGGCTGCAGACCCGTACCGGAGAAGTGGTTGTTCATGGTGTCGATTGTGTCGAAGCACCGATAGCCGCACATGCGCTCCGTTGACAGATCGGCGCCCATTCCGGGCTTGAAGGCGACGCCGAGGTACCGGTCGTTGCCGATCCACGGCCTGTCGATGTGGGCGTCGGGAAAACCGGTCGACCCTTTCGTGCGCGGGTGGGCCTGGAACCAGTAGCCGTTCTCGGCGTCCAGAACCCGTTGCAGATCCTCGGGGCTGCCGGTGCGGTAGACCGTCCCGAAGGCCGGGTCCTCCTCGGAGAACGGCTGGCCCTCGTCGCGCGTTCGCGTGAAGTACACGTTCTTCGGGAACAACGTGTTGTAGTGCCCGCCGAAGTGCGCGTTCGGTTCCTCCCACGGCGTGACCAGGAAGCCCTCGTCGGAGGCCCGCCGCGTCGCCTCTCCATAGTCGCGCTGGTCGGTGAAGCGCGCGGCGCCGCTGTCTTCGCCGGCCAACTGGTCGGCGTGAAAATCGCTCAGCCCGATGATATCGATACCGAGCGCCTTCAACGCCTGCACGTCCGGGGTCGGCGTGTCGAGCGAGCCGGAGGCGCGCAGCCGGTCGACGAACCTGATATGGAAATGGTTCACCATGGTCTTGTAGCCCGGCACCGGCTTGAAGGTGTCGCCGTGCGTGAACTCGAGCACGGAGTCGCGAGTCGGCTCGGCGGCGTCCGGACTGGCATAGAAGTACACCGCCATGCGCTGCTGCGTACCCGGCGGGGCGTTGTAGAGGGCGAAGTTCGCAAAGAACCGACCCATCGCCTCGATGTTCTCGGCGGTGCGCGGCACGGCGCCGTGGGGCTGCAGTCCCATGCCCTCGAGCGCCGCCTCGCCATCGCCCTGCCGGACACCGAGACTGAACTCGCCGTCGTCCACCTTGCGATACCAGTTGTAACCAAGGTTCGTATCGACCTCACGCGTGAAGAAGAACGTAATGGGCGGCGGAAACGCGGCCACCGAGCCGCTTGCGCCTTCCGCGACGACCAATCGGTTCTGCGCGCGAAGCGGCACAGGTTCCTCGTTGAGCGGTCCCCCGAAGCGATAGTCCATCGCGCTGCCGCTCACGTCCCGCCATGTGACCCGCGACGTATGCGCGGTCGAGAAGCCGCTCAAGCCGGCCCGGTACTTGTAAGCCACCGACGGCTCGTCCGTCGCCGCAATCGCCTCCAGCCGCAGCAGATTCGTACCCTGGTAGACCGTGAAACGCAGCTCACCCTCGAAGATCCCCATCGAGAGTCCGGGGAAGGTCACCTCGAGCCGCGCACCATCGGTCTTCACGCTGCATTCCGTCACGTTGAACGTGGCGTCCGCCTCCCTGATCTCGTCCTGCAACCGCGGCAGGCCGCGGTTCCGTCCGTCCGTCTCTCCCTCGTCAATGCCTGGCACGAGCAACGGCGCGTCCCAGAACACGTACCACTTCTCGCGATCGATGACCTCCTGGGTGATCTCCACGCCAAGACCCTCGAGCGGGTTCAGTTGCTGGTTAGACACCCGGCGCACGCCCGTCGTGACGTGAAAGTCCGGCGTCAGGTTCTGACCCAGCGTGCCCCATTCGCCGCCTTGCGGGCGGACCGCCAGGTCGCGGACGATCGGCTGCGCATTCTCGAGACCCAGACGCAGACGCATGTCGGCGCCCGCGGCGCCGGGCCAGGTGACGAGCAGCGTGTTCTGGTCCATCATGGCGGTCGGTCCGCCGCCGGCCATGTACTGCGCCAGATCGCAGCCGAGGGGGTCACCGCCTGCCAGGACGGCCGGGTCGCCGTCAGCCGCCGCCATGCCTTCGCCACCCCCCGCGCCACCGCACGCGAGCGTGGTCGCCGTGATTGCCACCGTGAAGAATACGGTTACGAACAGTCTCATGACTTCTCCTCTCAGCGGCCGGCCGGCGCCGGTCCCAGTTCGATCGGCTGTACAAAGGCGCCGTTGGTCGCCACGTCCCAGGCTGCGAACCGCACCCATTTCCTGCCCGCGGCATTGAACGGAATCTCGAACCGTTTCTGCCCGAACGGCGGCAGATCCGTCGTCGAGACGATCTGCCGGTCCGTCGTGTGCCCATCGCCCCACACCACCTCCACGAAATCGAGCGGGAAGGTCCACTCGACCTCCGCGACGATCGTCCGCTGGTCTCCACTGCCGGTCACCGCGTACGACGGGATCAGCACCTCGCCGGAGGTCACGAAGTAGTCGCCGCGCTTCAGGGCATTGATGATGGGGCTCATGTCGTCGACGACCGGCAGTGCATCCAGCTTCACGTAGTTGACCGGCGACATCCCGTAGGTGTCGTCGTAAGGGGGCTTGCCGCGCTGGCCGATATCGGACCGCGCCTCGGAAATGCCCTGCAGGAACTTGATCGGCGTGGGCGCCTCGACCGCCCAGTTGTTCAGATCGTCCCACAGGTTCAGACATCGATACTCGCACAGCCGCGTCTCGGAGGCATCGATGCCCATCCCCCAGCGATACCCGAGGCCCCGGTAGTTCTCGTGCTGGAACTGGGGCGCGTCCAGGATCGCGTCCGGGAACCCGGTCGAGCCCTTCGACCGCGGATGCGGCATGAAGATGAGCGCGTTCTCCCGCTCGGTCATCTCCAGCAAGTCTGCCGGACCGCCGAGGTGGTACACCTTGCCGTAGGTGGGATGCGTGTCCACGAGTGGCTGGCCGGCGGCCCGTTCCGGCAGGTAGAACACCGGCTTGGACAGCAGCAGGTCGGAATGCCCGCCGAGGTTGATGCCGGTGTTCTCCTCGCCCGGCATGATCAGGAAGTTCTTGTCCGAGTGCCGCCGGGCGGCGTCGTAGTAGTCGGCCAGCGCCTGCAGGCCGTCCTCGCCGCGAGGGCCGTCGATGATGCCGTAGATGTTGATCCCGGCCGCCTTGGCCGCCTCGATGTCGTTGAGCCGGTTGTCCATCCCGCCCGACTCGCGCAGCCGGCGCACCAGCCCCACGTGATAGTGGCTGCCCATGACCTGGTAGCCGGAGAGCGGCTTGAAGCGGTCGCCGCGCGTGAACGCCAGCGCCGAGTCGACCGCGGCCTGGGCCGGACCGGGACTCACATACAGGAACACGGGCATCCGCTGCCACGTGCCGGGCCGCGCGCTGTACAACGCGAAGTTGTGCAGGAACTCCGGGTCTTCCTCCTTCTCCGCCTGCCTGACGCCGAACGAGAACGTCGAGTCGTCGTCCTTGCGATACCAGCCGTAGCCCAGGTTCTGCTCTGATTCGCGCGCCCAGTAAAAACTGTGCGGGGGCGGAAACGCCGCGATGGACCCGCCCGCGACCTCTGCCGCGATCAGACGGTTGCTGCTCCACACGGTGGCCGGCCCGTCGCTGACGGAGCCGCCGAAGCGGTTGTCCTGCCAGCGGTTCGTGAGATCGCGCCACACGACGCGCGATGTCGGCTGAATCGGCAACCCCTTGAGCCCGCCGTCATACTTGAACGCCGCAGACGGATGGTCGGTCCTGGCGATCAGGACCTGGCGGATCAGGTTGGACCCCTTGAATACGTCGTACTGCAGGCGGCCGGCGAAGATCCCCGCCGTCGCGCCGGGGAAGGTGATCTCGAGCCGCTCGCCGTTGGTCGCCACCTCGCAGCTCTGCGCCTCGTAGCTGGCCGTGGCGCGGGTGACCTCCGACGGCAGGCGCGGCAGCCCGGGCTGCTCGAAAATGCCGTTCTTCGGCGGAATCGACGTCCCGTGGCTGGGGGGACGCTCACCACTCCCCTCGATGTACAACGGCGCGTCCCAGAACGCTTCCCATTTGATACGGTCGATCGTCTCGGCGGTGAGCCCGCCGGCGCGGGCCGCGATCGTGAGCCACTCGTCGCCCCGCGCGTCCTGCTGGTCCCAGGCGTCGAGGATCTCCGGCGTGATCTCGACACCGAGCGCGGCGAGCGAGTCGGGCCGCAACTGCTGCGCCGTGACGCGTCGCACACCGGATACCACGCGGAACTCCGGCGTCACGTTGGCCGCCAGCGTGCGCCACTGGCCGCCTTGGGGCTGAATGGCGAGTTCCCTGATCGTCGGCGTTCCGCGCTCGATCGCGAACCGCATCCGTACCTGGGCGCCGTCATCGCCCTCCCAGGCGACGGTCAGCGTGTCGTCCGCCACCGTCGCCGTCAGACCCGGCTGCGCCGTGTAGTTCGCCAGGCTGCACCGCAACGGCTCGGCGTACGCGGTCGAGGCGAGGAACACGAGGGCGAGGCTTGACGTCACCGTGGTACGCATTACTGCACTCCTTGCCGTGACCGTGTTACCGCCCGGGGCAGCCGACATCAGCGGCCCGCGCCGGCGCCCGCCGCGGTCTGCAGCTTGACCGGCTGCACGAGTGCGCCGTTGCCCGCCGCGTCCCACGCCGCGAATCGCACCCATTTCTTGCCGCTGGCGTCGAACGGGATCTCGAACCGCTGACTGCCGAAGGGCGGGAGATCGGTGGCAGAGACGATCTGCCGGTCCGTCGTCTGCCCGTCGCCCCACACGACCTCGACGAAGTCCAGCGGAAAGGTCCACTCCACGTCAGCCACGATCGTGCGGTCGGTGCCGGCGCCCTCGATGCCGTAGGAGGGTATCAGCACCTCGCCCGAGGTGACGAAGTAGTCGCCGCGCTTCATCGCGTCGATGATCGGACTCCAATCGTCGAACCCGGGCAGCCGGTCGATCTTCACGTAGCTGACCGGATTGTTCGCGTAGATGTCGTCGCCCGGACCCTTCTGATAGGTTTCCGAAATGGCGTGCACATACTTTGCCGGCGTGGGCTGGTCGGCGACCCAGTTGTTCATGTCATCCAGCAGGTCCAGACAGCGGAGTTCGCACAGGCGCTGCTCCGACCCGTCGATGCCCATCCCCCAGCGCCACCCGATGCCCCGATAGTGCTCGTGCCGGAAGTGGGCCGTGTCCTTGATCGCGTCCGGGAATCCGGTCGAGCCCTTCGAGCGCGGATGGGCCATGTAGATGAGCATGTTCTCCCGCCTGGCCATCTCCATCATGTCGGCCGGGTTGCCGACGTGATAGACCGTGCCATACGTGGGATGCTGCTCGACGAACGACTGGCCGTCCTCGCGGCCTTGCGTCCAGAAGACCGGCTTGGACGGCAGGACGTCGTTGTGCCCACCGAGATTGCCGGAAAAATCTTCTTCGCTCGGCATGATCAGAAAGTTCTTGTCGGAATGCCGCCGGGCGCCTTCGAAATAGTCGGCCTGACTCTGCAGCCGATCGGGGCCGCGCGAACTCTCACCCAGCCCGAGGATGTTGACCCCGATCGCCTTCATCGCGTCGAGCTCGCGAATCCGCGTGTCCATGCCGTACGCCTGCAGCCGCTGCACGAATCTGGAATGGAAATGCGTCGCCATGACCTGGTGGCCGTCGAGCGGCTTGAAGGTGTCCTGACGGGTGAAGGCCAGCGCCGACTCCAGCGTCGCCTCACCAGGTTCGGCGCTGACGTAGAAAAAGACCGGCATCTGCTGCCAGGTGCCCGGCCGCGCGCTGCGGAGTGCGAAGTTCTGCCGAATATCCTCCTCGCCACGGCCCACGCCTGTCGGCTCTTCCTCGCCGTCCGCCTGCCGGACGCCGAACGAGAACGACGTCTCGCTGTCCTTGCGATACCAGGTGTACCCGAGGTTGAACTCGAGTTCGCGGGCCCAGAAGAAGTTGTGCGGCGGCGGGAAGGCGGCAATCGCCCCCCCCGGCACTTCGGCGACGGCCAGCCGATTGCTCGATTTCAAGGCCACCTGGCGCTCGTTCACCGCGCCGCCGAACTGGTACTCCTGCCAGAGATTCGAGATGTCGCGCCACACCATGCGGGACGTCGGCTGAATCGCCAACCCGGTGAGACCGGCCTCGTACTTGTAGGCCACCGACCGTTCGTCGGTCGTGGCGATGACTTCCTGCTTGATCAGGTTCGTGCCCCGGTAGACGGTGTATTGCAGCCGGCCGGCAAAGACGCCCAGTTCGACACCGGGGAACGTCACTTCGAGGCGCGCTCCATTCGTGGTCACCTCGCAGCCCTGCGCCTGATACGTCGCGGTCGCGCGGGTGACCTCTTCCGGCAGGCGCGGGAGCCCCGGCTGATGATCGAGACCCCCGAGCGGGGGCGTCGAGTTGCCGTGGGCCGCGTCGCCGCCCGGGAGATTCAGGGGCGCGTCCCAGAAGGCGTCCCACTTCTCTTCGTCGATGACCTCCGCCGTGATGTCGACGCCGAGCCCCTGCAGCGGACGCAGTTGCTGGTTGGTGATGCGGCGCATACCGGAGGCGACCCGGAATTCGGGCCGCACGTTGCTGACCAGCGTGGCCCAGCGCGTGCCCTTGCGCCGCACGGCGAGATCCCGAATCGTGGGGGTGCCGCCCGAGATCATCAGTCGCAGCCGCACTTCCTGGCCGGGGTCCCCGTCCCAGGTCAGGGCCAGCGTGTCACCGGCCACGGCGGCGGACAGCCCTGGCGCTGCCTGGTATCCGGTCAGACTGCAGTTCAACGTCTGGGCCTGCGCCGGCGACACGCCGCACAGGAGGGCGGCGGCCAGCGCCGCCGTGCCGAGAACGGATGCGACGGGTGTGATCGTGGTCTTCATCGTGGTCCTCTCGTCTCGCAGGTCAGAGTCCCGCCACTCGACGCACGCCGAGCCCCCCGGCGCGCCGGAAGGGCCTGTCACGTCTGTACCCGAAACAAGTGGGGGTCCCCAGCGGTTACCGGACCGCGCTCCCTGAGGTCACCGCCGACGGGTTCACCCACACCGGCTGCACGAAGGCGCCGTTGCCGGCCGAGTCCCAGACGGCGAGGCGGACCCACGCCTTCCCGGTCGCGTCGAACGGAATCTCGAACCGTTTGGATCCCATTGGCGGCAGATCGGTGGCGGAGATGATCTGCCGGTCGATGGTCGCGCCATCGCCCCAGACCACCTCGACGAATTCAAGCGGGTACGTCCACTGCACGTCGGCCCCGACCGTCCGGCTGTCCCCACTGCCGCCGACGGCAAAGTTCGAGATCAGCACTTCGCCCGTCGTCACGAAGAAGTCGCCGTTCCGGAGCGCGGTCAGAATCGGACTCCAGTCCTCGTCCGCTCTCGGCAAGCGGTCCAGCTTGACGTAGTTGACCGGGAAGTTCGCGTAGATGTCGTCGTTCGGACCCTTCTGATACGTATCGACGTCGGCGATGATGTACTTCGGCCGCAGACCGGTGCCGGCCAGAAGGTTGTTCATCGTATCCACCGCGTCGAAACAGCGATACTCGCACATCCGCTGTTCCGACAGATCCTGGCCCATGCCCGGCTTGAAGGCGACGCCCAGGTAGCGGTCGTTGCGCAGATACGACGTGTCGAAGAGGTGATCAGGATACCCCGTCGTGCCTTTGGTGCGCGGGTGCGCATGGAACCAGTAGCCGTCCTCGTCGTCGAGGAGCTGCTGCATGTCATCCGTGTTGCCGACGTGATACACCGTCCCGTAGGTGGGGTCTTGCTCGGTGTACGGCTGCCCCGGCTCGCGCACCTTCGACCAGTACACGAGCTTGGGAAACATCGTGTTGAAGTGTCCGCCGAAGTACGCGCTCGGCTCTTCCCAGGGCGTCACGAGGAAGTCGGCGTCGGACGCCTTCTGCGACGCCAGACCGTAGTCGCGCCAGTCCTGGAACCGCAACGGACCGGGGTCGTTCGGGTTCATGTCGCCGTGGAAATCGCTCAGCCCCACGATGTTGAGACCGACCGCCTTCATCGCCTCCAGGTCCGGGAACTTGTAGTCCAGCGACCCCAGCGCGCGCTGCCGCTCGGTGAACCGCAGGTGGAAGTGGTTCACGAACGTCTGGTAGCCGGGGACCGCCTTGAACTTGTCACCGTAGGTGAAGGCGAGCACATCCTGGCGCGTGGCCTCCGCGGGGCCGGTCCCGGCGTAGAAGTACATCGCCATCCGCTGCATGGTGCCCGGCGGCGCGTTGTACAACGCGAAGTTCTCGACATAGCGCGGGTCTTCTTCACGGTCGTGCTGCCGCACGCCGATGCCGAACTGGTCACCCTCGTCGTGCCGGTACCACACGTAACCGAGATTGATGTCCACTTCCCGTGTCCAGAAGAAGGCGTGGGGCGGCGGGAACGCCGCGACCGACCCGCCCTGGCCTTCTGCGACCAGCACGCGGTTGGCGGCCCTCACTGCGACCCTCGTGTCGTTCGTGACGCCGCCGAACATGTACTGTTGCGGGTTGCCGCCCAGGTCGTTCCACGCCACCCGCGACAGCGTGCCGGTCGAGAAGCCGCTCAAGCCCCCTTCGTAGATGTAGGCGACCGAGTCCTCTTCGGTCTTGGCGATCGCCTCCATCCGCACGAGGTTCGTGTCGCGATAGACCGTGAACCGCAGGTCGCCGGCGAAGATGCCCATCGACAGGCCCGGGAAGGTCACCTCCAGGCGCGCGCCATCCGTTTTCACGCTGCAGGACGAGGTGTTGAAGGATGCATCCATGTGGCGGATTTCGTCCGGCGAGCGGGGCAGCCCCCAGTTCCTGGGATTCCTGCCCTCGGTCACGCCGGGGACGAGCAGCGGCGCGTCCCAGAAGACGTACCACTTCTCTCTGTCGATCACGGCCTGATCGATGTCGACGCCCGTCCCTTCGAGCGGCCCGGACTGCTGGTAGGACAGCCGGCGGACACCGCTCGTGACGTGGTATTCGGGTGTGAGATCCTGGCCGAGCGTGGCCCAGGCGCCGCCCTGGCGGCGAATCGCCAGCTCTCGTACGATCGGCTGACCGTCCTGGATGACGAAGCGCATCCGCAGATCGCTGCCGTTGTCGCCGGCCCACGCGACGCTCAACACATCGGACTCGATGGTTGCCGTGAGCCCGTCCTTCGCCGTATATTGGCCCAGGTCGCAGGTCAGCGGAGCAGCAGAGGCCGCCGCACTGGTGAACACCGCGGCGACAAGGGCGACTGGTAGTTTCATCCCAAGGACTCCTCTGCTGCGCCCAACCTTGGGTCGATGTGTGGGGATGAGCAGACGCCGGCCGGTTGGGCTGGCCTATGTCTGTCTCAAGAAGGCCGGATCTCCACGCACGCCCGATAGTATGTTCCGCGTTGTAGACAGTCAACGAAATATTCTCCCGAACGCGGAATTGGAAGGAGCAGGGCCGTGACGCGAACACCCCTCTGGACCACCTCGACGCACGCCCGACACATCCACCGCGCGTGCTTCATTCTCACGCTGTGCAGCCCGGCGTTCTGGGGGTGCGGCGCCGCCCCCGCCGTGGACGACACGGCCGACGCGACCGAGACGGCGGCGACCGGCGGCGCGGCGACGGAGGCGCCCGGCGACGCGTTCATCACGGTCGACGGCCGGCGCGTGCATTATCTCGACTGGGGCGGCGCGGGGAACCAGCCGTTCATCATGCTGCACGGCATCGCCCGCACGGCGCATTCGTTCGACCACATCGCGCCGCACTTCGCTGCCGACTATCGCGTGCTCGCCGTCGACCTGCGCGGTCATGGCGACTCGGACTGGCACCCGGACGGCGCCTATCTGGTCGAGGACTACGTCACCGACATCGAGGCGCTCGTCGACCAGCTCCAGCTCAGGGACATCGTCATACTGGGCAACTCGACCGGCGGTCGCGTCGCGCAGGTGTTCGCCGGGCTGCATCCCGAACTCGTCTCACGGCTCATCGTCGAAGATGTCGGCCCCGAACGGCCCAACAACATTTCCGACAACTTCGCCAGACGCGTCGAGGCGGAAGCCGACGGCTGGGCCAGCGAAGACGAACTGTTCGCGCAGCTCCGCGCTGACGGGGGCGGCGGCGTCAGCGATGCGTTGCTGCGGACCCGGGCGAACCACGGCACACGCGAACGTGAGGATGGCCGGGTGGTCTGGAAACGCGACCCCAACCTCGTCATGGGATTCGTGCCGACCGAGCTCTGGCGATTCATCGAAGAGATCGCCGACCCCACGATCTACATACTCGGCGGCGACAGCACCATCGTGCCGCCCGAGACGCAGGAGCGCCTGAGGCAGACGATTCCGGACGTCGAGATCGTCATGTTTCCCGGCGTCGGACACTACCCGTCTCTCGAGGCCCCACTGGAATATCTCGCCGAACTTGACCGTTTCCTGGCGCGGTCCCCTGACGGGACGCCCACCGTCTTCCTCGAGACGCCGATGCGCGCGCCGGCGTGGGCCTTCGCGCAACGCGCCCTGCTCGAGGCGAACGCCGCGGGCGCCGCCGCGTTCAGCGCGACGCATCTGGACGAAGCGGGGCATCTGCGCACGGAAGAACGATGGGGCGTCGCGGATGGGCCGGACGACACCATGGAGACGATCCGTCTCTGGCCGCTGGCCTACGCCCTGGGCGGCCCCGACTCCCTCCTGGCCAACTGGGAGCGCGCCTGGGAGGGACACCTCGATCAGTACTCCAGCGCGAAGATTCCCTCGCTCGAGCTCGCACGTGACGGCATCTATCACAAGGAGTTCATCACGTCGTTCGACTGGGAACACACGGGTGAAGCGCTGGGCGGCTTCTACTTCTACGGGCTCGCCCGACCGGACGGACCGCGATACGCCGAGCGGATGCGGCGATTCGCCGGGTTCTACATGAACGAGGACCCCGAGGCTCCCAACTACGACCCCGAGCACAGGCTGATCAGAAGCCTGTTCAACGGCAGCCGGGGGCCGAAGCTGACACCCGCCACACCCGACGACTGGGATGGAGAGGAGGTCCCGGGAGCCAACCCGGCGCGACGGACGCGTTTTCTGACCGCCAGCAATATCGCCGGCGACCATCCGTTGAACCTCGGCTCGACGCTGCTCGCCATGCACGCCTACATGCTGACCCAGGAGGCCAAGTACCGCGAGTGGATCCTCGAGTATGTCGGCGCGTGGCGCGAGCGGACGCTGGCCAATGGCGGGAACATCCCGTCGAACATCGGCCTCGATGGCACGATCGGCGGCGAATGGGGCGGCCGCTGGTACGGCGGCGTGTTCGGCTGGGACACACCGGACGAGGGCCGCCGGAACTACGTGCTGCGCGGTCCGCCCGAAGCGTTCGGCGCGGCGCTGCTGCTCACGGGCGACCAGCGTTTCGTCGATGTGCTGCGGGGCCAGATCGACAATCTGTATCGTGCGCAGCGGGTGGAGAACGGCCGGGTCCTGCTGCCGCACTACCACGGGGACGAGGGGTGGTACGGCTACGGGGCAGAGGAATACCACCGGACCGGCGCGTTGGGCAACCTGCCGATCGTCGAGGTCGACGTCTACATGTACTCGATGCGCCCCGCCGACCTCGCACGCGCCCGCGACACCGCCTGGATGCAGTTTCTCGAGGGGCGCAATCCGGACTATCCGCTCGAGTCGTTGCAGGAGGCGTTGGAGCAGGTCCGCAGCGCCGGCCAGCGCCTGGCGGCCCAGGCGACCGACGAGACGGGCGGCACGACCGGCACGACCCGCGGGTTCAACGCCAGCCCCGTCTCCACGACGGCGCTGGTGAACCTCACCATGGGCGCGAACGATCCCGGCGGGTCGAGCCACGGGCCCAATCTGGTCCACGCCCAGGTGCGCCACTTCGATCCCGAGCGCAGGCGGCCTGGACTGCCAGAGGATGTGGCCGCGCTCGTCGAACGGATCGCAGGTGATGCGGTCACCGTGACGCTGGTCAACACGAACCCCTTGCAGCCCCGCACGGTCGTCATGCAGACCGGCGCCTATGCCGAGCACGAACTGGTGTCAGTCGAGGTCGATGGACGCACCCTGGACGTCGGCGCCCGGCAGGTCGCGGTGCGGTTGGCCCCCGGCGCCGGCGGCGCCCTCACCATTCGGCTGCAGCGCTACGCGCACCCGCCGACGCTCGCCTTTCCCTGGAACCGGAACTGACCCGCAGATCGATCGGACGGCAACGCCGGGCTTGCGCAAGCTGCGCGTACAAGAAAGGGGCGCCTGCCAGCATGGCAGGCGCCCCCCGGTGACCGTCTGGAATCGACCTGACCGGCGTCAGAACCTGAAGTCGAAGCTCAAACGCGCGATACGGGGCGCCAGAATTTCGTTGATCTGATTGAAGGCGCCGCCCGACTGATAGATGACCCTCACGCCGGCGCTCGAGTTATTCAGGTTGAACACGTCGAGGTTGATCGCGGCCCGGCTCCCCCCACCAAGATCGAACCCCTTGCTGGCGCGAACGCTGAGCACGTTCATCGTGTCGCTGCGCCGCGAGCCGTACGGCTCGGCCCGCAACGTCACGTTGCCGAGATTCGCCGCCCGGAACCGAACCGTGCGCTGACCATAGACGCCGGACCGGCTCTGCAGGTTCAGCGCCGCGGTCATGTCGTACGGCAGGTTGTAGGACACGCTGGCGGTGGCGTTCCAACTCGTCGTGTCGTCCTTGTTGAAGTACTCGTCGTTCGGGCTGTCGGGCACCAGATCGAGGTGCCGGTCGGCCCAGGTGAACCAGTACGAGGCAACCGCGCTCCAGCGCGCCGAGGCGCGCTTCGTCAGCGTGAACTCGATCGTCTGGTACTTGTCCGTAAAATCGCTGTTGGTACGCGTGGTCGCCACGTTGGAGGCGCCCCTGAGATCATTGGTGTAGTCGTACACGGTGAACATGCCGCCGTCGTCAGCCGTACCCAACCGGCCATCCGGTCCCGGATCCTGATGCTGGGTCTGCACGCTGTACGCGCCGTACGGGCGCAGGACGTTCTGGTAGTGGAAATAGTCCTGCCGGTTCTTGCTCACGTACAGCGCCCGGATGCCCAGACCCGGCAGCAGTTCGCGCTCGATTCCGATCGTGGCCTCATATGTGATCGGCTGCTGCAGGTCGGGATTGACCCGGTTGTTTCTGGCCGCGGTGATGGAAATGAAATCCGCGCCCTCGAGGTCCAGGTTCACCTCTCCCGGCGTGTACTCGTTGTTCTCGTCCGGATCGCTCCACCGGAACTGGGCCGTCGCGGCGGAGTTGCCGTTGTAGCGCCCGGCGAAGGCGTCGCCGATCGTGAAGTTGAAGATACCCCAAGTCGCCTTGATCAGGGTCCGTCCATCCCCTGTGACATCGTACGCCACGCCGACCCGAGGCACGAAACGCGACCACTGGTTCGCATCGAGCGCCGGGAACGTGCCGTTCGGAAACACGGTCGGGAACTCTGCCGACCCGTCATAGGTCTGCTCGCGCAGGAACGCACGCTGCCGGTCCCAGCGCACGCCGATGTTCGCGGTCAGGCGGTCGTTCAAGGTCCACGTATCCTTCAAGTACAGCGACAGGGTCCGCGAATAATTGCTCGGATTCACCGGATAGTTGTAGGCGATGAAACGATCGGGGGCGCAGTTGTCCATCTTCGGCAGGATGCCGGGACCCACGCAGCCGTCATACCGAAGCTGGTAGTTGCCGCTCGGATTGGAGAGGATACCGGTCGAGTGCTTCTCCCAGTAGAACGAGGTCCCCATCTTCACCTCGTGGTCGTTCCCCGCCAGGTAGCTCACCGACCCATCGAGCTGCAGGCGTCCCCGGGGGCGCTGATCCGAGCGCTCGTAGGCACCGGTACGGTAGCCCGTATCGGCATCGTAGCGGCTCGTGGCGCCGGCAAAGTCGGTCCCGCCGCGCGCCGCCGAGTAGTTCGCGAAATACCCGGCCCAGCCCCCGTTCACCTCGATGAAGGTCTGGTTGCTCGGGGTGCTCTGCCAGCCGCCCTTGTAGATCGCGGTCTCGTCGCGATAGTCGCGCGTGGCCTCCAGCGGACGCGACCCGCCGCCGCCGTTCTGGGGCTGGGTCTTGTCGCCGGTCTGATACAGGAACGTGAACTTGTTGGTCGCCGTGGCCTGTGCCGTCAACTTGAACGTCAGCGTGTCCAGGCCGGCCGTGTAGTCACCGAAGCTGTCGTCGTCGGTCCGATAGTAGCCGTCCGGCCCCGTCCCGTCACGGAAGCCGAGTCTGTTGTCGACGCGTGACTGGATGTCGTAGGCGGCGAAGAACCACAACCGGTCCTGGACGATCCGGCCGCCCAGTTCTGCGCCGGTCTCCAGATAGGACCTGAGAGGCGCGCGGTCCTGGACGCGCCCCAAATCGGCGAGTTCCCCACTGATGTTGTTCCCCTGGAAGCCTGGCCGCTGGAAACCGTAGTTGGCGGCCCCGTGAAACTGGTTTCCGCCAGACTTGATGATGGCGGTCATGCTGAGACCGTTGGTCATCACCTCGGCGTCGTTGCCCGAGGCCTTCATCTCCATCTCTTCGTAGGCCTGGTAGCTCACGTACACACCCGAGTTGGCGTCCGCGCCGGTCGTGATGTTGATACCTTCCACCATGAGCTTTGGCTGCGCGGCGACACCGTAGTTGATGATCGACTTTCTGGCGACGAAGTTGCTGTCACCCACCGCGGGCGCGCCCGAGGTGATGATGCCCGGCGTCAGGATGTAGGCGTCCATCATCCCGCGTCCGCGTGGAATCGTCTCCAGCACCTCCCTCGTCAACGCGATGCTCGTCGCTGTCTGCTGGATGTCGACGACCGGACTCTCGCCGCTCACCGTGATCGACTCTTCGACCGCGCCCACGTTCATCGTGGCGTCGATCTGCGCCGTAAAGCCGACCGTCAGGCGGAGACCTTCGCGCACGACGGTGCGAAACCCGCCCAGCTCGAAGGACAGTTGGTAGAAGCCCGGCGGCAGATTACCGATGCGGTAACTTCCTTCGCCGTCGGTCACGGCGACGGCCGGCCCCGCGATCAGCGCGTCGCCCGTGAGGGTGACGGTGACGCCCGGCAGCACACCGCCGGTGTCGTCCGCCACGGCCCCCGCGAAGGCGGCCGTGTTCTGCGCCGAGGACGGCGATGCCCAGGCGATCAAACCGACGATCAGGACTAGCGCCCAGACCGTGCGGGACTGAAAGGAAACTCTTCGTGTGTTCGATCGCATTCCACTGCTCCTCGCAAAAAACCGATTGCTTATCGGACTGCCCCACCGCGGAACGTCGCACGATGAGTATACGAAACTCAACCGCACGAAGTTCACTCGTTTCGATCGAGAGACAGCCTTGAACACAACGACTTTATCTGAACCCCGCCCGGATGTCTACCGCCAGCGTGAACCGCATGCCGCCGGCATTGTCGGGACGCGCCGGAGGTCGCCGTGGCCGAGGAGGGTTCCGCGGCGGCACCCCCGCCCGGTCTTCTCGTCCCGGGTCTTTGCAATTTCACGGTCGGCCCTGAATCACAAAGACAGAGAAACCGCCGTGTGGACCGACCCTATGGTTGTAAGCTACCGAGGAAGACTCGGACCGCCCGGGTTCGGGCGATTTGCGGCGCGGGGATCCGCCCTGGGCAGGGGAACCTCGCGGTGCAGCGGTGACGGGCGCGGCACATGTCGATCACGGAAGTGAATTTTCTGGCGGTGGGACTGGCGACGGTGCTGGCCTTCGGACTCGGCGCGCTGTGGTACTCGCCCCTCCTGTTCGCCAAACCGTGGATGGCCGGCCACGGCTACACGCAAGCGGACATCGAGAGAATCCAGGCCGGCATGGGTGCGACCTACGCCCTCTCGTTCGTCTGCTGGCTGGTGATGGCCACCGTGCTGGCGCTGATCGCCCCGCACTTCGGTGAGCGCGTCCACGAGGTGCTGCACACCGGCGTCCTGCTGTGGCTCGGGTTCTCGGCCACCGTCGGCCTGACCAACAACCGGTTCTCGGACAAGCCGCTCAGCGTCTGGCTGATCGACGCGGGGTATCAACTGACGTCGATCGCCGTCATGGCCGTGGTGCTGGGGCTGTGGCGGTAGCCGCTTTCAACGGCGGGAGGGTCGTCCGCTTCCCATCGCGGCGGGTTCGCGTCACGAAGGCGGGTAGGTGGTGCCGAGGGCGGGGATCGAACCCGCACGACCCAAAGGGTCACAGGATTTTAAGTCCTGTGCGTCTGCCAGTTTCGCCACCTCGGCAGCCCGGGACGGAACCAGCCGATTGTAATCCGAGCCGCGCGGCCGAACGGCCCGGCGCCACGCCGTACGTGCATGACCGGCGGCCAGGAGCCTGCGCCACGGGCTGCTAGTGCACCTCCGAGCTCGGGGCGCCGGCCGAGATCACCCGCGCGATCATGTGGGTCAGCTCGTCGGCCGGCAGGTCGAACGGTCCCGCGGCGATGGCGCCGCTCGGAATCTCGATCGCCAGCGCCACCCCGGCGGCCGAATCGGTGACGATCCAGCTCAGTCCGCGCAGGGATACCGAGCCCCCGGCAGCCTCGCCGTCGGTGACCCGCTCGAAGATCCGCAACGTGGACAGCAAGACCTCGCGCACGTCGATATCGGTCCAGCCGGACGCGTCCGGGCCATCATAGGTCACCGTTTCCGTGACCACCTCATCCGTGCCTTTCAGCAGCACCTCTACGTCATAGTGCATGTCGTCACCCTCATCTCCTGCCGCCTCACTGCGCTGCGGCGCCGCTACCGCCGGATCTCGGCAAGCTGGTCCCGGAACTGCGCCGCGTCGGTCACCGGAGTCTGGCAGGCGAACTCGCGGCACAGATACGCCGTCGGCCGGCCCTGCACCGCGTCCATCGACCGCAGCCAGGGCAGACACCGGCTCAGCGCCTCCTGGTGCGCCCCGGGTTCGACCACCAGGCTGACCGCGCCGGGCAGGAAACACCGCACGAACTCGCGGTGCAGCGCCACGGTGCCCTCGGCGCCGCGCGGCCCGACGATGATCACCTGGGGCACGCCGGACACCCAAGTGGACGCGGCTGCGAACATCATCGGCGCCACCCGCGCCGCCTGGGGTGACGGCGCCACCCGGCACAGCGCCTGCTCGATCCGCGTGCGGGCCGCCGCGGCCTCGTCGCCGCCCGTAAGCTGGGCCAGGGTCAACAGGTTGCCCACCGCGACCGACCCGGCCGCGGGCTCGGCCCCGTCGTAGTCTTCCTTGAGCCGCAGCAGCACCGTCGGATCGTCACCGGTGGTGCTGAACCAGCCGCCCCCCTCGTCGTCGCCGAACAGGCGATTCTGCGTCGCCTGCAGCGCACGCGCCCAGTCGATCCAGCGCGGGTCTCCCCCGGCCTGAAACAGTTCGAGCAGACCCCAGACGACGAAAGCATAGTCCTCGCAGTACCCGTCGATATCGGCCCGCCCGTCCCGGAACCGCCGCAGCAGAATTTCCCGCGCGCCGTCCCACAACCGGTCGTGCAGAAACCCGGCGGCCCGCACCGCGGTCTCCAGCGCCGTCGTCGAGGCCGGATCATCGAGCGGCGTCATCCGCGCCGCGCGAGCGAAGGCGGCCATCATCAGCCCGTTCCACCCGGCCAGCACCTTGTCATCGAGATGGGGCCGCGGCCGCGCGCAACGAGCCTCGAACAGGCGCGCCCGCGCGCCATCGAGCACGGCGTCGACCGCGTCGGCCGGTCGTCCGGACAAGCGGGCCACATCGTCGACCCCGTGCGCCACGTAGAGCAGGTTCATGCCTGTGAACTCGCCATGGGGATCGTCCGGTGCGTTCCCGTCCGGCTCGATCCCGTAGCGAAACCGGACGACGTCGGCATCGTCACCGAACAGCGCATCGATCTCGTTCCGGCTCCAGACGTAGAACGCCCCTTCGGACTTCGCGGCCTCCGGCTGCCCCGCCTGCGCAGGCGGAACGCTGTCGGCATCCTCGGCCGAGAAGAACCCGCCGCCGGCATGCGACAGCTCGCGGCGCACGTAGGCCAGCGTGTCGTCGGCGACCGCGGCGAACGACGGGTCACCGGACGCCTGCGCCGCGTCCAGACAGGCGATCGTCAACTGCGCCTGGTCGTAGAGCATCTTCTCGAAGTGCGGGACACGCCACGCCGCGTCGACCGCATAGCGATGGAACCCGCCGCCGACATGGTCCCGCAGGCCGCCGGTCGCCATCGCCCGCAGGGTGTCGAGCACCATCCCCCGCGCCTCCACGTCACCCGTACGGGAATGCTCGCGCAGCAGGAACAACAGTTCCGCCGGACGGGGAAACTTGGGGGCCCCGCCGAAACCCGCGTTGTGCCGGTCGAAAGTCTGCGCATATTCGCGCACACCGGCGGCCAGCAGGGAGCCGTCCGGCATCCGGCCGGCGCCCGGCTGCCGCCGGTCCTCCTGCATGTCACGCAGCCGCGCCATCACCCCATCGGCCGACTGGACCAATTGGTCTCTCGAGTCACGCCAGCGGGTCGCGATCTCGCCCAGAATCTCGAGAAAGCCGGGACGGCCCCAACGGCCGGACGGCGGGAAGTAGGTGCCGCCGTAGAACGGTCTCAGGCCAGGGGTCAGCCAGACGCTCATCGGCCAGCCGCCGGATCCGGTCGTCGCCTGCACGAACGTCATGTAGACCCGGTCGACGTCCGGTCGCTCTTCGCGGTCGACCTTGATCGGCACGAACTGCGTGTTGAGCACCGCGGCGATCTCGGAGTTCTCGAACGACTCGTGCTCCATCACGTGGCACCAGTGGCAGGTCGAATAGCCGATCGACAGGAAGATCGGCTGGTCCTGCTCGCGGGCGCGCGCGAATGCCTCGTCACCCCACGGATACCAGTCGACGGGGTTGTTGGCGTGCTGCAGCAGATAGGGGCTGGGCTCGAGGGCGAGACGATTGGGCATATGGGCACCCCGGGCCGTGGTCGCGGCACCGGGAACGGGTCAGTTGGAGTCAGGTTCCTGCCAGCGCGAGTATGAGCCAAGCGTGCGCAGCAACGGAGCGAACTCGGCCAGGTGCATGAGCGCACGCTGGCACGGCAGGTTCTCGCGGGTCGCCGACAGATCGGCGTAGAACAGATACTCGAAGGGACGGTCCGGAATTGGACGCGATTCCAGTTTCGTCATGTCGATGTCGCGCAGCGCGAACACGCTGAGCGCCTTGAACAACGCGCCCGCCTCGTTGGGCACGGTGAACACGATCGTCGTCTTGTTGGCGCCCTCGGCCGCCGGCTGCCGGCCGATGATCAGAAACCGCGTCGTGTTCCCGGCGAAGTCCTGCACTCCCGCGTCGAGGATCGACAGACCGAACACCTCGGCCGCGCGCTCGGACGCGATGGCGCCGGCATCCCGCATCTGCCCGTCCCGGATCATCTTTGCGCTGCCGGCGGTATCGTAGGTGGGGACGAGCGCGACGCCCTCCAGTGTCCGCAGGAACCGCTCGCACTGCGCCAGTCCCTGCGGATGCGAGTACACCCGTGTGAGCGTCTGCCGCGTGGCCCCCTCGAGCGCCAGCAGATTGTGCACGACCGGGTGCCTGACCTCGCCGACGATCGGAAACTCGTGCTGCAGCAGCAGATCGTAGTTGCGATGTATCGTCCCGCCGATCGTGTTCTCGATCGGCAGGATGCCGTGGGTCGACGAGCCCTCCTCCACCGCTTCGAACACCGCCTCGAAACTCTCGCGCGGCAACAGATCGGCCGACGGCTTGAACCGCAGCGCCGCCGCCTCGGAATAGGCGCCCGGCTCACCCTGGTAGGCGATTCGCATCCCCACAGCGTATCAGGCTCCTGGCCCGCCCAGCTATTCGCGGCGCAGCCGGGCGTAGGCGGCGCTGAACTCCACCCCGTAGATCAGGATGACCGCCGACACGTATACCCACAGCAGGAACACCACGACCGCCGCCACCGACCCCTGCACGGTCAGCACGCCGAGTCCCAGGTACCTGGAGAAGCCAGCCAGGGCCAGCCGCCACAACACGCCGGTCAGCACCGCGCCGGGCCAGACGTCGCTCAGGCGGAGGGTGGTGTCAGGCACGAAATAGAGGATGAGCGCCACGACGACGATCAACAGCAGGGTCGCCGGATAGCGCGACGCCGCGGCGGTGGCCAGCGTCAGTCCCGGCAGGTCGTCGAGCAGACGCCCGAACCAGGTCGTGGCCATCATCCCGGAGATGCTGGCGAGCAGCAGGGCCGCCAGCAGCAGCACGCCGGCGGTGACCAGCATCAGGAACGCCGAGGCCTGGTGCCGCAGGAAGCTCCGCCGTCGATCGAGGCGCCAGGCGTGGTTGACCGCGGAGCTGATCGCCCGGAACACGCCGAGCGCGGTCCACACGATGACCAGCGTGCCGGCGATGCCCAGTCCGAGGCTTGCGCCTTGCGCCTCGTCGAGCTGCGTGGCGATGAAGTCGACCTGTTGCGGGAAGTACTGCAACAGCAGCTCGATCAGCGCCGCACGATGCGCCGGATCGCCGCTCAGCCGCCCGAGAAACGCAAACAGCAGCAGCAGCAGGGGGAACAGCGAGAGGAGCGCGTAGTAGGCGATGGACGACGCGAAGGTCAGGTCGTCGCTCTGACCCAACCGCCGCAGCGCCAGCCAGGCCGCCTGCAGTCCGCAGCGCGCGTCGCGGCGGAGGCTGTGGCTCAGTCGACCCGCGGCCCGGCGAGCCCGGTACAGGACGCCGCCGGGCGGCGGCCCGGCCATGCTCACGTGGAGGCTTGCTGGTAGGCAGCCGATTCCCAGGCGGTCCGGGCCCGGTCCTCGCCCACCAGGTCGTCCAGCGTGCGCTGCCCCTCGCGGGCCACTTCCCGGACCTTCTCCGCCGTACCGCGCGCCCGCACCAGCTCAGACGTGATGGCGTCGAGCGACGGCTCGATCTGGTCCCGTACCTTCCGCCCCTTCCCGGTCAGGTAGAGATACCCGACCGCACCACCCAACGCGGCGCCGAGAAGAGACGACAACAGCACACGTGCGCGTTCATCCATGTGCGCCAGCATACCGGATCGACCGCCATGTCGAAAGCGGGGTCGCGGGTTGCCGGGCGACGTGCGGACCGCGCGGGCACGTATAATCCGGCCATGCCGAAATCGCCGGCCAAAACGACGACGACGACGCCGGGCACGCAGCGGGAACCGAGGGCATCTGCCAGCGGTGTGCGACCGCTGCTCGCCGCCGACCAGCGGATTGCCGCGCCGAGCGCCCGCGGCGGGACGTTCGTCAGGGGCGGCCGGGAGCCTGGCGCGAAGCGGCACCCCGACGCGGTGATCTGCGAACGCTGCGGCGCGGAGATGTTCCGGATGCATGCCGTCTGGCGCTGCCCCGAGTGCCGCTACAAGACGGATTGCTGCGGCTGGTGAACGCCGCGCGTTCCCGACCCTCCACATCATGCGTGTGCTGCCGAGCAACGTGGACACGGCGAGTGAGGAATTTCGCGCCAACGCGGCGGCGATGCGCACGCTCGAGCGAGAACTGGAGACACGGCGGGCCCGCGCGCGGGACGGCGGCGGCGAGCCCGCCCGCCAGCGGCATCGCGACCAGGGCAAACTGCCGGTGCGCGACCGGCTCACACATCTGCTCGACCCGGGCACGCCGTTTCTCGAGCTCTCGGCGCTCGCCGCCCACGGGATGTATGACGACGCCGCACCGGGCGCCGGACTGCTGACCGGCATCGGGCGCGTCGCGGACCACGAGGTGATGGTGGTTGCCAACGACGCGACCGTCAAGGGCGGCACCTACTTTCCCGTCACGGTCAAGAAGCACCTGCGGGCGCAGCAGATCGCGCTCGAGAACCGGCTGCCCTGTCTCTATCTCGTCGACTCGGGCGGCGCCTATCTGCCGTTGCAGGCCGACGTGTTTCCGGACCGCGAGCACTTCGGCCGGATCTTCTTCAATCAGGCGCGGCTCTCGGCCGAGCGGATCCCGCAGATCGCCGTCGTGATGGGGTCGTGCACCGCCGGCGGCGCCTACGTGCCGGCCATGGCCGACGAGACCATCATCGTCAAAGGCACCGGCACCATTTTCCTCGGCGGCCCGCCGCTCGTACAGGCGGCGACCGGAGAAACGGTCTCGGCGGAGGAGCTCGGCGGCGCCGACGTGCACACGCGGCTCTCCGGCGTGGCGGACTATCTGGCGGCGGACGACGTGGATGCGCTACGCACGGCGCGCATCGTGGTCTCGACCCTGCCTGCGCGGGCCGCGCCGTCCGCCGGCGTCGACACACCGGAGGCGCCACGCTATGACCCGGACGAAATCGGCGGCATCGTCGGCACCGACCTGCGCCGCTCGTATGACGTGCGCGAAGTCATCGCCCGTCTGGTCGACGGCTCCCGGTTCGACGAATTCAAGGCCCGCTACGGCGCCACCCTGGTCACCGGTTTCGCGCGGCTGCATGGACACCTGACCGGCATCGTCGCCAACAACGGCGTCCTGTTCTCGGAGTCGGCGCTGAAGGCGACCCACTTCATCCAGTTGTGCACGCTGCGCCGTGTGCCGCTGGTCTTCCTGCAGCACATCACCGGATTCATGGTGGGCCGCGACTACGAGCGGGCCGGCATCGCGAAAGACGGCGCCAAGATGGTGCACGCGGTCGCCAACACGACGGCGCCGAAATTCACCGTCATCCTCGGGGGGTCGTTCGGCGCCGGCAACTACGGCATGTGCGGGCGCGCCTACGACCCGCGGTTGCTGTGGATGTGGCCGGGCGCCCGCATCTCGGTCATGGGCGGCGCCCAGGCGGCCGACGTGCTCGTCTCGGTCAAACGCGAGCAGCGCGCGCGGCGCGGTGAGACCCTCGATGCGGACGACGCCGCTGCGATTCGCGACCCGATCCTGAGCCGCTACGACCACGAAGGATCCCCGTACTTTTCCACTGCGCGTCTCTGGGACGACGGCGTGATCACGACGACCGAGACCCGCGACGCATTGGCCCTCGGTCTGGCGCTGGCGGCGCGCGGACCGGCGTCGGATCCATCCTTCGGCGTCTTCAGAATGTAGGTGCCCATGTCCGACTCCTTCGAACTGATCGACGTCCGGCGCGAGAATTGCGTCGACTATGTGACCCTCAACCGACCCGAGGTCCGGAACGCCATCGACGACCACGTCATCGAGGAGCTCACCCGCTGGGTCGAACAGGCGGCCGAAGACCAGACGCTGCGCATGGCGGTACTGGGCGGCGCGGGCAAGAGCTTCTGCGCCGGCGCCGACCTCGGCTGGATGTCCCGCACCGTCGACTACGACCACGAAGAGAACATCCACGACGCCTGGGCGCTGGCGCGGCTGTTCGCGAAGCTGGACACCTTGCCGGTTCCCCTCGTGGCGCGGGTGCACGGCGCGGCGCTGGGGGGCGGGGTGGGGCTGGTCGCGGTCTCCGACATCGCGGTGACGACGGAAGACACGGTGTTCGGATTCACCGAGGTGAAGCTCGGTATCGTGCCGGCGGTCATCTCTCCCTATGCCGTGGCGAAGATCGGCACCTCGGCCTCGCGTCATCTCTTCCTGACCGGCGAGCGGTTCTCGGCGCGGCGCGCCTACGAACTGGGGCTCGTGCACCGCGTCGCGGCACCGGACGGCCTGGATGCGGCCGTGACCCGCGTCGTGAACGAGCTGCGAACCGCCGGACCGCGGGCGATCGCCGCCGCCAAGACCCTGATCGGGTCGGTGGTGGACCGGCCGCCCTCGGCGGTCACCGAGCTGACGGTCGACACCATCGCCGACCTGCGGGTCACCGCCGAGGCGCAGGAGGGGATGCGCGCCTTCCTCGGCAAACGTCGGCCGCGCTGGGTCGAGGACGACGGTTCGTGAGCATCCGCCGCCTGCTGATCGCGAACCGCGGCGAGATCGCCGTGCGTATCGCGCGGGCCTGTCGAGAGCTCGGCATCGAGAGCGTGGCGGTCTGCTCGTCAATCGACGTCCACGCGCCCCATGTCCACGCCGCCGACCGTTGCGTCACCATCGGACCAGCCCCTCCCCGCGACAGCTACCTGTCGGCCGACGCGCTGATCGACGCCGCTCGCGGCGCCGGCGCCGACGCGATCCATCCCGGCTACGGGTTTCTCTCCGAGAGCCCGGAGATGGCGGCCGCCTGTGACGGCGCCGGGCTGACGTGGGTGGGGCCGCCCGCCGGCGTGATCGCCGCGCTCGGTTCGAAAGTGGAGGCGCGCCGGCTCGTGGCGGCGGCCGGCGTACCGATCGTCCCCGGCCGCACGCCTGACGATCAGTCGGACGCCGGTCTGGCGGACGCCGCCCGGCGGGTCGGGTATCCACTGCTGGTAAAAGCCGCTGCCGGCGGGGGCGGCCGAGGCATGCGCCGGGTCGACCACCCTGACGACCTGCTCGACGCCGCGACCGAGGCCCGTCGCGAGGCCGAATCGGCGTTCGGTGACGGCGCCCTCTACATCGAACGTCTGCTCGACCGGCCGCGGCACATCGAGATCCAGATTCTGGCCGACCATCATGGCCAGGTCGTCCATCTGCACGAACGCGAGTGCTCCATCCAGCGCCGGCACCAGAAAGTCATCGAAGAGAGCCCGGCGCCCCATCTCTCGCCCGCGTTGCAGCGGACGCTCACCACGGCGGCGGTCACCGCCGCCCGCGCCGCCGGCTACCGCAACGCCGGCACCGTCGAATTTCTGGTCGAGGGGGACGGCGACGCCGCTCTGGCCGTGTTCCTGGAGATGAACACCCGGCTGCAGGTCGAGCACCCGATCACCGAGGCGGTGACCGGCCGGGACCTGGTGCAGGCGCAGTTGGAGATCGCCGGCGGAGCGCCGTTGCCCTGGTCGCAGGAGGAGATCGCCGTACGCGGCCACGCGATCGAATGCCGGGTCTACGCGGAACGCCCCGACCGCGACTTCGCGCCTGACGCGGGCACCCTGCTGAGCTACCGGGAGCCGAACGGTCCCGGTATCCGGGTCGACGCGGGGGTGACGACCGGCAGCGTCGTCTCGCCGCACTACGACGCGTTGCTGGCCAAGGTGATCGCCCGGGCCGACACCCGGCCGCGCGCGCTGGCCCGGGCGCGCGCCGCCCTCTCGCGATTCGTGGTGCTCGGGGTCGGCACGAATCTGGAGTTGCTGTCGCGTGTCCTGCGCCACCCGCGCATGACTGCCGGGCGCGTCGACACCGCATTTCTCGAGGCGGCGCTGGACGACCTGCTGGCGGCGGCCGACGACGACACGCCGGCAGCGCACGCGTTGTCCGCCGCCCTCGCGGTGCACGACCGTCTCGAACCGCTGACATCATCGGGACACGGGTCTGGCCTGTCGCACGATCCCTGGGCCACCCTGGGCGGGTGGCGCCTGTCATGAACCGCCCGCGGTCCGTGGTCACGTCCCGCGTCGCACCGAAACTCCGCTGGATGCGTGTCGCGCCCGGCCAGTGCAAGGCGAGCAGAGGGTGTATACCGGTAGTATTCGATTGATGACGAACGCAGATCGGCAGGATGCTGCGCAGGTCGAATGCAGTGGGACGTTCACCACGGGCCGTGAGACGCGAAGCGCCGTCGTGCGGGTCGTGATCGGCGACGGGGCGGCTCGACCGGCCGCCGTGTCTCTGGAGGGACGGGACAATCCGCTGCAGGTCGACCGTCTGGACTCCGGCGTCTACCGGGTCACGATGGACGGTTGCCAGGTCGACGTTGTCGTTGCCAGGGGACCGGACGTCGACTGGGGCTGGGTGAATGGACGCGTGTTTCGGTGGCCGCGGCGGTCTGAGACCGCGCCGGCCTCGCCCGATGCCCACGATGCGCCCCTCGCGGCGTCGACGCCGGCCACGGTCAGCCGGGTCGCCGTCACCGCCGGCCAGACCGTCTCGCGCGGCGACACGCTGCTGGTACTCGAAGCGATGAAGTTGGAAATACGACTGCGGGCGCCGCGCGACGGTCGGATCAGCGCGGTGCGCTGCGCCGAGGGCGACACCGTGGAGCCCGGCGTCCCGCTTGTGGATCTGATCTGACCGGAAGACGGTAGGAAGCCGCCTGGCCGTTACGCGCTGGCGGGTTCAGATTCGGGCGCCGCGGCCTGGCCGCCGAGATCGGTTTCCAGCGCCTCGACCACCTCGGGATAGGCCACCATGTCGATCGCGTCGTAGTCGGCCGGGCATCCGAAATCGCGCTTCCCGGGCGCGGTCGGATTGCCGACCGTGACACACAGCCCGCAGCCGATGCACTTGTCGATCAGCACCGCACAGACCCAGCGGCCGTCCTCGTCCTTTTCCTCGACGATGCAGTCCTCGACCGGGCAGGCGGCCTGACAGATTGAACAGGCGAACGCTCCGAAGCACGCGGACGGATCGATGACCGCGACCTTGCGGGGGACTCTCTTGCGGGGGGTGTTCTGCAGCTTCGTCCACATGGCGCAGGAATTATACCTCAGGCTGCCAGCCAGGCTACACCGACTTGCCGCGGCCGGCGATTGGCCAGACCACCTCGACGGTGTCGCCGCGGACGCCGTAGAGCTGCTCGTAAAGGTTCACGACCGGATCGCAATGCGACACGATCAGTTCAAGTTTGTCGCCGACCGCATAGGTCCGGCTGGCGTCGGCCTCGTAGCGGATCGACCCGAACTCGTCCGATCCGGCCGTGTAGGTCATCCCGGTCTCGCCGGCGATGATCGGCCACGGGCGATTGATGGTGTTCGCCTTGGCGCCGGCGTCGGTTGTCGCCCGACCCTCGTATTGCGCGTTGAGCACCGTCGTCAGCACCGTCAGCGACGGCTCGAAATCGCTGTAGACCTCAGGGTCCTCCGCGCCGCCAATCGCCAGATACTGCGCGTCCATGAAGACATAGCTGCCGACCTGCACGTCGGTCAGCCCCGGGGTCTCGTGGTCGATGTTGTAGGTGCCGGTGCCCCCGCCGCTGAAAACCCCGGTGTCGAGCCCCGACCGGCTCATGCGGGCGGCGGTGTCGGCGGCCGCCTCGAGCCGCGACAACGCACGCACGCGCCGCTCGGCGAAGCCGGTCACATGCTGCGCCCCGCCGTCGTAGCACAACAGCCCCCGCAGTCTGAGCCCCGGCAACGAGTCGACCCGTTGCGCCAACTCGAGCGCCGGGGCGCCGGGGCTGATGCCGGTCCGATGCCCACCCGGGTCGACGTCGACCACGATGTCGGCGGTCACGCCGGCCTCTTCGGCGGCAGCGGACAAATCCGCGGCGTTGGCGGCGGTATCCACGGCCTGGATGAATCCGGCGCACCACTTCCTGAGCTGCATGGCCCGACGAATCTTCCGCGGCGTCACGTTGACCGTGGTCATGAGGATCTGCTCGATGCCGTGCTCGAACATCACCTCGGCCTCGCTGATCTTCGCGGTGCAGATACCCACCGACCCGGTCGCCATCTGCATCCGCGCAATGGCGGGGCACTTGTGGGTCTTCGCATGCGGACGGGAGGCGATGCCGTTACGCGCCACGGTGGTCCGCATGCGGTCGAGATTGCGCTCCAACCGGTCCAGATCGACACACAGACAGGGGGTGTCGAGCTCCCACATGGACACGCCGATGTCGAGCCGGTCGTTGCGCGCCAACTGACCCATCTCGGCGGCGCTGTACCCCTTGACCGGCCGGGGAATCCACACTGACGCCGCGCCGGCGCCGGCCGCGTGCAGAAGTTGACGACGGGACAGGGAGTCGGTCATCGGCGTGCTCCTTCGGCAATCGCCAGCGCCCGCCCGGCTGGTCCGGGTCAGCGGCGCCGCGCGGTGTGACCTCCTATACTACCCGCTTCGCACGGCGTCACCGGAACACCTCGCTCATCGGCCGCCCGGCATAACCGGTCATCTCGAGGTATCCTCGGCCAGCGACCGTGCGTCCACCGATCTGGCCGCTGACGGTGACGGCGCCTTCCCAGTAGGTCACGCCGGTCGACGCGGCGGTGTCAAGTTCCTGTGCATCGACGACCGCCTCGATCCGCAGATCGGCCTGCCGGTCCGCCACCGCCAGACGCCAGGCGACCGGATAGACCGCGCCGCTCGCATCGGAGGTCCAGCGCCGCCCCGCTTCGAGGACGATCTGCCCGCCCGCCAGACCGCTCCGTTGCGCGTCAGGGTCGACCCAGGTACCGCCGGAGTGCGTGTCGGGGCGACCGTCCGCACGCCGAATCTGAAACACCATGAGGTCGGTGCCGTCGTCGAGCTGCAGCGAGAACCAGTCCCACCCGACCTGCCCCGGCTCCAGGAACGTGGTGCCGAACTCGTGGTCCATCCAGCTTGCGCCGCTGACCTCGATCGGCACGCCGTCCAGCCACACCCGGCCGGACGTCGGCATTCGTGTCATCGAATAGTAGTAGGATGCGTTCCCCGGCTGATCGCCCTTGCGGCTGACCCCGCGCTCACCGTGCGGCACCGTCCCCTTGCCGGGTTCGAGACGCAGGTCGACGCCGAACGCGCGGTCGACTGCCGTGATCCGGTGAGTATCGCCATCGAGCTCCGCCCGCCAGTCGCCGTTCCAGACGTCAAGCGTGCCCGTACGCGCCCCGGCCCACCCCACGGCGCCCCGGTCGAGCCGTTCGGCGACCAGATGCCGGCCGCGCGCCACGTCGGTCAGCGCCAGATGCGCCATGAAGAGATCGCGCACCGCCCAACGGGAGGGGTTGGCCGGGGCCGGGTCGACGCCGATCCGAAAGAAGGTCACCTGATACCCGAAGCGCCGGCCGCCGGCCGCGGAGAGGTTGCCCGTGTAGTACCACCACTCGATGCGATAGCCGGGGTGACTGCCGTGGTCGCGCGGAAACTGCAGCACGGACTCGCCGTCGACCTGCCGCCAGCCATCGGGCGTAACCAGCGCCGGCGTCTGCGCGAACGGCGCCGCCGCGATGCCGAGCCACAACCAGCCGGCCACGCCGCCTACGAACCGCCGCCGCGTCGTGCGGCCGCAGCCGGTCACTGCCGGTCCTCCATGGCGATCGCGCCGGCGATGCGGGCCGGATACAACCCGGACAGCGCGGCGGCCACCGCAATCAGCACCGTCGACCGGGCGAGGAAGCCGAACGGCAACCGGAACTGAATGGTCCAGCCGAAGCTCTGCACGTTGATCACGTAGATCAGAATCATCGAGAGCGCGACGCCGACCACCAGACCCAGCGCCTGGCTCAACACCCCCAGCACCGTCGCCTCGATCACCACCATGCGGCGAATCTGGCGGCGACTCGCGCCGATGAGACGCATCAGCCCCAGTTCGTGGCGCCGTTCGAGCACCAGGGTCAGCAGCGTGGCGGCCACCCCCATGATGGCGACGAAGATGGCGATCGCCTCCAGCGCGTAGGTGACGGCGAAGGTGGCATCGAAGATACGCAGCACCTCCGACCGCAGGGTGGCGTTGGTCCGGATCAACAGGTGCTGACCCGAGCCGAGCCCGGCCAGCAGCTCTTCCCGAACAGCGTCAGGGTCGGCGTCCGCGTCGAGATACACGGTCAAACCGACCGGCCTGTGCGCTCCGTAGTGCCGCTCGAACGTCGGCCGGTCCATGACGACCAGCCCGCGGTCGCTGGAGTAGTCGTAGTAGACCGCCGCCACCTGGAACGCGCGGGGACCCCGCGGTGTCTCGAGTTCGACCAGATCATCCACGACGACCTTGTGCTTGAGTGCGAAGCTTTCGGACACCACAACCATCTCGGTGCCGACCGCACGAGCCATCGCCGCGTGTCCATCGGCCGGGTGCTTGAAGAGGAGTCCCCCATGGGCCAGCAACACTTTGAAGTCACCGGCGCCCAGGATGATGAGATCGCCGTCGGACCCGTAGGGCAGGTCGACCGTCCGGAACTGGTCGACCGCCGCCACGGCCGGGTGGGCGGCGATACGCTGCTCGGTCGCGGTCGAGATCGTGGCCGCCGGACCCGCCGGCGCGCGGCTGGCGGCGGCGACGAACAGATCGGCGCGCAGCGTCTGGCCGACCCAGTGCGAGACGGTGTCACGGAAACTGCCGATCATGATCGCGATCGCCGCCAGCATCGCCAGACTGACGACCAGGGCGGCGACCGACACCGCCAGGCGGGTCACGGCGGCCGACAGATTCGCATGCGCCAGCAGCCCCTCGACCTTGAACCAGCGGGCCAGCGCAGGCCGGCCCGCACGCCGGAACAGGGCGAGCAGCACCGGCGCCAGCGCGGCGCCGCCGGCCACGACCGCCAGTGCGGCCGCCAGTCCGTAGAGCGGCAGTCCGCCGACGGCATCCCGCGTCGAGAACCAGCCGGCGGCGGCGAACAGTATCGCGGCGGTCACCGCCGCCCGGCGCGGCGGTCGAACGCCGGATGACACCCGGTCGGCGCCGCGGACGGCCGCCAGCGGCGGCACGCCCGCGCCCTCCAGCGCCGGAACGGCGGCTGCCGCCAGCGCCAACGGCAGAGAGACTGCACACGCCAGCGCCAACTCGGCAGCCGACAGCGGCGGCACCGCCGCTGCCGACGTGATGTAGAGCGTGTTGACGGTCGTCGTCGTCAGGCGCACCGCCACCCTGGCCAGCAGCCACCCGACGGGCAGCCCCAGTACGGCGCCGGCCACCGCCAGCGCCGCCGCCTCGCCGAGGAACAGACGCAGAACCACGCGGCGGGTCGCGCCCAGCGCGCGCAGCATACCGATCTCGGCGCGGCGCGAGATCACCGACACCGCGATCGTGTTGTAGACGAGGAACAGCCCCACCATCAGCGCGATATAGGACAGCGCCGTGAGATTGAAGTGAAAGGCGGCCAGCATCTTCTCGACCTGCCGGCCGCGCTGCGCCGGTCGCTGCACCCGCAACCCGTCGGGCAGCCGTTCGGCGATGGCCGCCTCGGCCTCGTCGATGCCGTCCGCGTCGAACACCTGGATCTCGACCCGATCCACCCAACCGAGACGGTCGAACAGCAGTTGCGCCGTCGCCACATCCAGCAGCACCAGTTGCCCGTCGACCACCCGCGCCGGTCCTTCGTCAAGCAACAACCCCCGCACGACCGAGTCGTGCACCCGATCGCCAATCACAAGCTGGATGGCCGTGTCGACGTCAATGTCATGGCGTACGGCGAACCGTTCGGTGAGCACCACGGAGGCGGCGTCAAGCAGCAGCGCCAGTAGTTCGTGCGGGCGCGGATTCTGACCCTCGCGAGCGAAACGCACCAACCGGTATTCTCGAAATGGCTGGTCCCGCAGCACGTCGACTCCAAGCACCTGAACGGCATACTCGCGGCCGGCGGGGACGCGAATCCTCGCCCTCCGATCGATCACCGGGCTCACCCGACCGTAGGCGGCCAGCCAGCCCAACCCGGCGAGCTGGCTCTCGGGCACCCCGACACCGGCGCCAACGATCTCGAGCGAGGTCTTCCCCGCCACGACGTCGAGCGCCGTCTCGAACCCCCGGACCGAACCGGTGTTGGCCAGCCGGATGGCGATGACGACCGCGACCCCCAGCGTCAACCCGGCCACGGTGACCAGACTGCGCCGGCGGTCCCTCAGCAGCGCCCGCACGATGAACTGACGGAAGAGGATCAGGAGGCGCCCCCGGCAGCCGCCGGGATGGCGGCGTCCACCAGCCGTCCGTCCCGCATCGAGATGACCCGATCGGCACTGTCGGCGACGGCCTGATCGTGGGTCGCCAGCAGCACGGCGACATCGGTGTCGCGGTTGAGCGTGCGCAGCGTGTCGAGCACGCGCCGGCCGTTGTCCGTATCGAGATTGCCGGTCGGCTCGTCGGCGATGAGCAGGGCTGGACGATGAATGACGGCGCGTGCGACCGCGGCGCGCTGCAGCTCGCCGCCCGAGACCTGAGCGGGATAGTGCCCCAGACGATGGGCAATCGAAACACGCCGGGCGCACGCGAGCGCCCGGGCCGCACCCTCGGCGGCCGGCACCCCGGCCAGCAGCAGCGGCAACGCGATGTTCTCGGACAGGGTCAGCGACGGCAGCAGATTGAAGAACTGAAACACGAATCCGATGCGCTCGCGGCGCACCGCGGTCAGCGCATCGTCATCAAGCGTGGCCAGATCCACGCCATCGACAACGACGACGCCGGTGGTCGGCCGATCCATACCGCCGCAGAGATGCAGCAGCGTCGATTTGCCGCATCCGGACGGCCCGACGATCGCGATGCACTCCCCCGCCGTCAGATCGAGACTGACACCGCGGACCGCGTCGACGCCGGTGTCGCCGCCGCCAAACACCTTGCGCAGATCGCGTGCATGCAGAGCCGACGGTTGGTCAGCGTGCGCGGGCGGCGACGCGATCGACTGCCGCGGGACGGTCACCACCGGCTGCTACTCGGCGACATAGCCGCGGCGGGTGCGGACACGGTACTGGCCGCCGGCGGCCCGCACCCGGATCGATCGAAAACTCCCGTCGAACGCACGCGTGGGCGTGTAACTGAGCATGTATTGATGATTGAGCTCTTCGGCGATACGGGCGGTCGCCGGACCCAGTTCCGGACTGTCGTGCACGACCTCGGTGTAGCCCCCGCTCTCGCTCGTGATCTCGCGCAGTGCGTGCGGGTTCACCCGGTCGTTGATCGCCCGGGTCTCCGGTGCGTCGATCGCGATGGCGTAGACGAAGGCGTCGCTGCGCCGCAACTGCCGTCTGACGTCACGCACGTTGGCGTCGCTGCCGGTATCAGACCCGTCCGAGACCAGCAGCACGGCCGCCCGCGGGTTGACCCGCAGGTCGTACATCGGCAGCGCCTCCATCATCGCGTCGTAGATGCTGGTGCCGCCGTAGGGTCTGATGTCGTCCAGGCGTCCGCGCACACGGCGCGGACCGATTGTCCAGGGCACGGCAACCCGCGGATCGTGATTGAAGACGATGACGAACACCTCGTCTTCGGGATGGAGCAGATCTGCGAGAAAGCTGTCGAGTGCCAGACGGGCGTCATCGATGCGCTGCCCGAACATGCTCTGACTGACGTCGAGCACAACCCCCAGGCTCAGCGGCACCCGGTCGCGCGTAAAGTGCGCCAGTGTCTGGGGTTCTCCGTCTTCGAAGACCTCGAACGCGTCGTCGCGCAGATTGCCGACCAGACGCCCGTCTTCGTCGACCACGGTCGCCGACATCTGCACGAGTTCGACACCGGCGTGGAACACCTCGGCGCCGTCCCGGCGCCGGCGCTGCTCCGCCGGAACCGCGGCGACCGCCGCGGCGCCCATCGCGACCACCACCAGCCAGATCGTCAAACGCGCTCGGGAACCGATCATCACGTTGTCAGGGCAACCTGCACCATTCTACGTGAACGGCGACGATCCTCATCACATATGGCGCACGGCACGGGGTGGTCGAGCCCGTCGGGATAAAAAAAAGAGACCCGGATGCCACCGCATCCGGGTCTCCCCGTCTCACCTTTCGTCCGCTCGCCGAAGACCGAACGCGGGCCTATTCAGGCTCTGTCGCATCCCGACCGTCGGCCGGAGCGCCGGTACCGGACGACCCCATGAACAGCTTCCGGCCGTCCTTGAAGGTCAGGTCGCGGCCGTTGCCCTTGTTCGACCCGTCCTTGGCCTGGTAGCCGTCCACGATGATCTCGGTGCCCGCCAGCAGCGAGTTCTTCGTGAATCCACGACGCAGCAGCGTGTTCGGGGTGCCGCCCTCGACCATCCACACGGTCCCATCTTCAATCTCCAGATGGACCCATGCATGCGGGTTGATCCACTCCATCTTCACCACCGTGCCTTCAAGGTGAATGGGGCGGTTGGCATCGAACTCTGCCGAAAATGCATGATGCGCGACCACCGGCACGGTGGCCAGCGCCATGACAACTCCGGCCACGACGACGGCTATCTTTCTTCGCATCTGACTCGCCTCCTCGCTGTGTAAGCTCACACTGGGGTTGATTATCAACATTCCGTGCGTCTGCGTCAACACACGACTTCGACTCTGCGTCACTTTTTCTACCTTTCTGGCATCATCCACGGTACGCGGGCGCGCTGCATCGAGCGCACCCTGCCGCTCCACCCGCGCTATTGCGGCGGCTCGAGCACCATCTGACGGTCAGAGCCGTGCCCGCTGGCCCGGAAGAACGGCGTCAGATCCGGGTCCTTCCGCAGGTGCCCGTACATGAGCTCTTCGGCGAACTCGACGCACTTGAGCTCGAGCAACTGCACGTTCTCTTCGATGCGCCGATACAGCGGCAGGCTGATGGTCCACGGCCGCGTGTAGGTTTCCGGATCGGTGATCGTCGCCTCGTACATGAGGTGGTTCTCGCTGAGGGCGGTGTAGCGCTCTTCGACGTGAATCGAGTTGCTGTGATGGTTGCCCGAGCTGTCGAGCCAGGTATCAGGCATCTGCGCGGTCACGTCGATGACCAGCGTCTCGCCTTCCCAGCGACCGATGTTGTGACCCATCCAGGAGTCGACCGGCGCCTCGAAGTCGGGGCGATCCATGTAGACAATGCGGCTGGCGCTGGCGAATTCATACGCGAGCAGCACATATTCGGGCGTCTGCACCAACTGGAACGGATACGGCATGTAGGTGGCGCGCGGCACGCCCGGCATGTAGCACTTCACCGCGGGGTCGCGCTCGAGCCAGTACTGCAGGTTCTCCTGCTGCTGGGCCCGCGCCTCGGGACGATACGGGATCTCGCCGCCCTCGACGATGCCCAGACCGCCGGGAATCGCGCCCAGCGCCGCCATCTCGACGACCGGGCCGAAACGCGCGGCATGCGGCTCGATGTCATGGTGTGCGCTGCCAAGCGCCTGCCAGATGCCGTTCAGATCGGGCATGCCGTCGGCGGTTCGAGGCGCGGTATACCCCTGCTGGCCTTCGACCGGTTGCACGGCAAGCGACATGCCGACCGCCATCACCACCGCCGTCACACCGGCGATCGTCGTCGTTGTGAGCCGATTTCCCATTTGCTAAGTCTCCTCTTCACGCAACGCGCGTGTCTGACTGGCGCAACCCGGCGCGAGCACACTGCCCGGGCCACCACAACGCCACTTCTCCTACGAAAGCAATCCAATCAAGCGAGCCCCGATCGTCACGCTGGTCCACAGCGCAATCGACGCGATGCCAACCATTTTGGGCAGCACCGGCCCAAGCTGGCTTTCCTCGCTCGCCGCAAGCCGCCGGCGAATCGTCACCGTCAGGATGACGCCGATCAGCACCATTTCCATTTTCCACCAGAAGAACGGACTGTAGTACTGCTTCAGCGCCGTCGACGCCATCTGGGGAATGCCGGTCAGCACCAGGACGGCGAAGCTGCCGATGAGCCACGGCTCGGCGGCGCGCGCCACTTTGGCCAGCGGCATGTCCTTCAACCCCTTCCCCAACAGACGCAAATCGACCAGCAACAGGGCGCCGGCGAAGACGGCGACCGCGGTCAGGTGAATGCATTGGAGGATCGGGGTCGGCCAGACAGATTCCAGGAAGAAGGCGCTGAACGCCAACCCCTGCATCCACTCGAAGAACGGCTGCAGCGACATGATGGTTATCCAAGCCCCAGATCAATCCACCACTGCGGCACCAGGCCGCTGTAGGCGGTCATGCGCCCGGTGGAGATGATGCCGACCCAGAATGCCAATGACACATATCCGGCCAGCCGGGCCTTGAACGGCGCCACCGGATCGCGCTCCCACTGGTCCACCGTTTTCTCGATGCTCAGGTGAAAATAGGCCGCGTTCACCGCGACCACGACCAGCATACCCATTTTCAGCCAGAACCAGAAGTTGGGATAGTAGCGCATCGGCTGGCTGTAAACCAACAAAAGACCGGTGGCGGCGTTCACGGCGACGCCGGCGTACATCCACGAAAAGAGCCCGGACTTGACCTTGGACACCGGCACCCACTTCAGCGCAATGCCCGCGAGACGCATGTCCCAGTACCCGATGAGGCCCGCGACCAGCCCCATGCTGACGACATGCGCGGTCAGCAGATACACGTAGCCGTTCAGCGACTCGCGCAACGAGACGCTGCTCGGCAACGCGTCCACGAATTCAAACAGGGTTCGGATCATCCGCTAGCACCTGTGCGCAACTGGGTCTGTTCCCTGCCCGGTTACGGGGCGGTGCAACGGTTCTCTTCGGGATACCGGCGATACACCGTGTGGCAGTTTTCACACGCGCCCGCGACCTCGTTGGTGATCTCGATCATCGCCTCGAGGTTCCTGCTCTGGGCGACCTCGTAGGCTCGCCGGCCGACATCCACCAGATCACTCGCGTACTGCATGAAAGCGTCGTCGGCGAGCGGCACGGGCTTGCCATTCTGGCACAGACGGCCCTCCATCGCGATCAACTGGGCCGACTCTGCCAGGGCGATCGCGGCGGTCTCGACCAGGGGCCAGCCGGTGTAGATGCTCGAGAACGTGGCGGACACCGTGCCGGTCCCTGCCTCTTCGGGGGGCGCGTCCGGATCTCTCGACTGGGTGTCGAACAGGATATTCGAATTGGGGAACAGGATGGCCCGCATGACCTGGGCCAGGTTGCCAACCGGCTCACGAGCCGGCGCCTGAGCCGTCGTCACGGCCGTCATCGACAGCAACAGCACCATTACACCGAGGACTCGCATCTCAACAACCTCCGATAATTCGCGCGGCGCCAGCCGTACATCATGGCGAAGCACAGCAACCGGATCGAACGGTGGCCGGCAGCGGCCCAACCGAACCGATACGCACGGCGCAGGACGGCGCGGTTGGCGGAGTGTACCTCTTGAGCCGCGCAAGGTCAACAGCCGTATCGCGCCATGGAAAAAGTCGCCGCGGCATGCGACCGGCGCGGCAATCAGGCCGTCACGAGAACCGCCGCCGGCCGGCGTGCCGCCGCAGGCGGCGGCTCAGGAACCGGGGCGGATCGCCCGGCCCCGGTCGGCGTCGTCGACCCAGTAGAGACCATGGCAATTGTTGCAGGTGTTGTAGACGGTCTCGCCCAGATCGAACACCTGCTGGGCGTCCCGGGCCTCGGCCGCCGCGAACATCTCCATCGCTGCGTCGTACATCGATTCCGACAATCGGATCCACTGCGTCTGATCGCGGGCGCGGGTCTCCATCATGAGCAGGTTGGCCGACTCGGCGAGCGCCATGGCTCCGAGCTTGACCGCCAGCCACTCTTCTTCGGTCTCCGGCTCCCAGTGGGTCTCGCCGGTTGCATCGACGACCGTGCCCACCGCGTCCCAGAGCAGATCGGCGGCCGGATCGAGCATGTTCGCCATCAGCATTTGCACGTTGGTCTCAGTGCGAAACGGCGGTCCCGCCGGCGCATCGGCCCCGCACGACGCCGCACACACCGCAGCCACCATCACCATCACAATCCTCGTTCGCATCGCGTCTCCCTCGCGCATCCCCGCCGACCGCGCGGCAGTCCGGGGCTGCGCCTGCGGCGCCGGGACCGCCGTGCGGCGCCTCGCGCGTCCTCTGATTATAGCGAGTGCCGCGGGTATAATGCCCCCGTTCTCTTCTCACAAGATGCAGACACCATGACGACACCGACGCTGGCATTGCAGACCGCCCTGTGCGGCGCACTCGCATGTACGGCCGGTCTTACCCCGCACGCCCAACAGGCGGACTCCGCAGAGCCTCTGGTCAGCGCGGAACAGTACGAGCGGTGGCAGACCGATCTCTCGAACTGGAACCGCTGGGGACCGGACGACGAGCTGGGCGCGGCGAACCTGATCACACCGCGGAAGCGGGCCGAAGCGGCCGCCCTCGTCACCGAGGGCTTCACGGTGTCGCTGTCCTCGAACGCACAGAAGTACGAGAGCCTCGACAACCCCTGCCCGATCGAATGGTCGATGGTGCGCGCCACGCGCACCGGCGCCAGCGACCAGCTCGCGTACCCCTGCATCCACGGCCCCGGCACCACCCACCTCGATGCCTTCGCGCATGTCTTCTTCGACGGCCGGATGTGGAACGGGTACGACGTCGGCGACCTGGTGACCATGGAGGGCGGCGCCCTCAGGAACTCCATCATGACCGTGAAGCACGGTCTGGTGACGCGCGGGGTGCTCTACGACATGCCCCGCCTGAAGGGGGTGCCCTATCTGGAACCGGGTACCCGCATCACGGTCGGCGATCTCGAGGCGTGGGAGGCGCGCACCGGCGTGCGGGTGGGGCCGGGCGACGCGTTTCTGATTCGCTGGGGACGCTGGGCGCGGCAGGAGGCGCTGGGCCCGTTCGACACCGGCCGCGAGGCGGCCGGTCTCGACAACAACGTCATTCCCTGGTTGAAGGCGCGGGACGTCGCGATTGCCGGCTGGGAGACCCCGGGCTATGCGCCGCAACCGGACGGCGACCTCTCGCGTGTCGCGCTGCACAACTTCGCCCTGACCATCCTGGGCATCCAGATACTCGACCGCGCCGATTTCCAGGCGCTCGCGGACGCCGCCGCGGCCCGCAACCGCTGGGAGTTCATGGTCACCATCGCGCCGCTGCCGATTCCGAACGGCACCGGGTCGCCGGTCAACCCGATCGCCATGTTCTGACGGCGCCGACCGGTCACTCGCGAAAGTTGGTGAACTGCAGCGGCAGGTCGACCTTCTCCTCTTTCAGCAAGGTGATGACCTCCTGCAGCACGTCGCGCTTCTTGCCCGACACCCGGAGCTGCTGCCCCTGAATCGCCACCTGCACCTTCATCTTGGTCTGCTTGACTCTTTTCACCAGCGCCCGCGCCAACTCGGTCTCGATGCCCTGCCTGACCTTCACCACCTGCCAGGCGTCGCTGACGTTCTGCTGCGGCGATTCGCGTTCAAGGCATTTGACGTTCACCTTCCGGGCCGCAAGCTTCGCGGTGAGAATGTCGTACATCTGACCAAGCTGAAACTTGTCGGGCGCGCGCATCGTGATCGCGGCGTCGTCGAGTTCGAATCTCGCGTTCTTCCCCTTGAAGTCGAAGCGCGTGTCCACTTCACGGGACGCCTGATTCACGGCGTTCTTCACCTCTTGCATGTTCACTTCCGAAACCACATCGAACGTTGGCATGTGGGCCAGTCTAGCAGCCCGTGGTAAAAGCCCCGCTGCATTCGATCTCCGCAGAATTCTGCTTTCCCCCGCATAATTCTGCTGTTTCCCGCTGAATTCTGCGCTTCTCCGCGGAATTCTGCTGTTTCACGCTGAATTCTGCGCTTCCCCGCGGAATTCTGCGGTTTCACGCTGAATTCTGCTGCTCTGCGTTGTTCCGGCTGACGAACAGGGCAACCACAAGGGTTGCCCCTACAAGTATGCTCCCTCTTCTCGCCTTGCTCACCGGGCGCATCGCCGATCTCGGTGCAACGCGGGGTTCTACCACGGGCTGCTGGCAGCACCGCCGGAACTGGCTCGGTCAGACAGCGGAGGATTGGATCAGCGGCTTTCACCGGCGGCAGAGCTGGAGAGCCTCCGAGTGCTTTCATGGTCGTTTACACATAGTCCGTAAATTCCGTAAACTGATGGCATGTCAAGACCACGTTCGCAGGGTCGTGGCGCGAAAGCCACGGACCCGTATCCCACCCTGCGTGTCGTCACTGCCACGGAAGCGGCGAAGAATTTCGGCGCCATCGTCAATCGTGTGCAGGAGGACCGTGCCCACTATCTCGTCGAACGCAGTGGAACGCCGGTTGCGCAGATCGGTCCCGTGCAAGGTGGAACATGCACCATCGGTGACCTCGTGGAGCTGCTTCGATCTCGGTCCATCCCGCACGCGGGAGCGGATTACCAGCAGGCCGTCGAGGAAGGCGTCGCCTTCTGCAACCGTGCGGAGGTCCCTGACAATCAATGGGAACGTTGATCGATTCGAGCGTCCTGATCGCGGCCGATCGGGGGCAGTTGGACATCGAATCGCTGCTGGACGGCGCCAGCGGGGCGGACGACCCGCTTGGCATCGCCGCAATCACTGCATCGGAGTTGTTGCACGGCGTGCATCGCCTTACAGGATTGCGCTTCGCGCAGGCTCAGGCCTTCGTCGACCGATGTCTCGCGATCCTGCCGGTCATGCCGTTCGATCTCCAGACCGCGCATGTGCATGCCGCGCTGGCCGCCGACCTTGGACGCAAAGGGACGCCGATGGGCGCCCACGACCTGATCATCGCAGCCACCGCCGTCCGGCTCGGGTATGTCGTTGCCACGCGTGACCGCCGGAGTTTTGCACGCATCGAGGATCTGGCGGTTCAGTACTGGTAGACGCTGCTCTCTTTTTTTCGCCCGCCCGAGGGCTTGAGCATTGCCCGCTGCGCCGCGCCATTCCCGGTGCAACGCGGGGAATTGCCACGGGCTGACACTCAATTGACATTCCATGAAAAATATAAACTGACGAACGTATTATCATGGAACACGTGGCGAGTCGGATGATTACCCGCGCGGCCCAGGACCTGGTCACGCGGGCGCTCGCACGAAGCCCCGTCGTCGCCATGGTCGGGCCTCGTCAATGCGGCAAGACCACCCTGGCCCGGCAACTGGTGCCCGCCGACTCGCCGAACTACTTCGACCTCGAAGATCCCGTCAGCCTGGCTCGCCTGGACCAGCCCCGGACGGCGCTCCAGGACCTTGCCGGCACTATCGTCATCGATGAAGTGCAGCACCGGCCCGACCTGTTTCCGATGCTGCGGGTGCTGGTCGACCGTGACCGGAACCCGGCCCGGTTCCTCGTTCTGGGAAGCGCCGCCCCGACCTTGCTGCGCCAGAGCGCCGAGTCGCTGGCCGGCCGCATCGAATATGTCGAGCTCACCGGCTTCCAGGTCGCCGAACTCGGCGCGGCGCGCATGCCGGCGCTTTGGATCCGGGGCGGTTTCCCACGATCGGTGCTGGCCGCCAGCGATGCCGACAGTCTGGCCTGGCGGAAATCCTTCATCCAGTCGTTTGTCGAGCGCGACCTGCCGCAGTTCGGCGCCGACCTCGGCGCGCCGACGCTACACCGATTCCTGGCGATGCTCGCACACAACCACGGCCAGATCATCAACATCGCCGAGTTCGCGGCGGCGCTCGACATCGCCCAGGCGACCGTGCGGCGCTACCTGGACCTGCTCGAGCATCTCTTTCTGATCCGTCAGTTGCGCCCGTGGCACGAAAATCTGCGCAAGCGGCAGGTCAAGCGCGCCAAGGTCTACTTCCGCGACGCCGGCCTGTATCACCATCTGATCGGCGTCGGGACGATGGACGCCTTGCAGACGCACCCGCGCATCGGCGCATCCTGGGAAGGGTTCATCCTCGAGAAGGTCGTTGTCGAGTCCGCGCCCGATCAGGTCCACTTCTGGGCCACTCACAACGGCGCCGAACTCGACCTGCTGCTGTTGGCCAAGGGCCGGCGGGTAGGGGTGGAGATCAAGCGCGCCGACGCGCCGCGCCGCACACGCTCGATGGCGGTCGCCGTGAACGACCTCAAGCTGGACGCGCTGCGCGTCGTCTATCCGGGCGAGATGCGATACGTCATCGACAATCGGATCACCGCCGTGCCGGCCGGCGCGCCGTTTTCGTTGTCCGACGTACACGCTGATGGGAGCGGGTGATACTCGTGCACGTCTGGCGCCGCCGGTTGGAAATCACCCGAACCACGGATTGAGCACTGGGACTCCGGCGTTACGGAAGTCGTGCTCGTTGCGGGTACAAAGGGTCAACAAATGCACCCGCGCTGTCGCCGCGACGAAGAGATCCGGCTGACCGAAGGTGATGCCCTGTTCGCGGCCCCGCGCCACCATGCGGCGCCATTCCAGGATCACGTTCTCGTCGAGGGGAAAAATGCGCCCATCGAACCACCGCCTCGGTGTGTGATCAAGCCAAGTGTCGAGTTCCGCACGAAACACGGGGTCTGCCCGGCGGCCGAGTGCGGCCCGCCAACGCTCGCACCCATGCCCCCGACGGCGCCTGATGCAGACCTGACGAGTTCCCCGGCTCGGTGCGCGGCGCACGGTCCACACCATGGCGATGCTGACGGCGACCATCACGTTGTTGATGGACCGCCTTTGCCCGCGAGGACGTCACGCACGACCTCGGCCACTTCCCTCTTGCTGCGCTGCAGCAATTCGATTTCGGATGGTGTCAACATCCGGGGAGCGGGCGAGGTACCGAGCCTCCGATTGAGTAAGGCAGTCGAAGGCGTGACCGAACTGGTCCCGCCACCACAACTCAAGGTCCAATCCGTGCTTTTCTCTGAGCTCATGCAGTTGTTCCGTTGAAGCGTTCAGCTTTGCCGAATAGCGCTTGCCGGTCAAGCCGACGGACCCGATGACCATACCCCCCTGGGTCTCGACCCAGCCGCGCAGATTCGCCAGGGTGCCGCCCTGGCCGATGAAGTCGTCCACCATCAAGTATTCGCGTCCCGTGGCGACGCCGCCCGTGAATACGGCCTGCCGGGCGAGGCGGCCGTAGCCGTCCGCACCCGTGTGGGATACGACATTGGACTGCACGACAGTGTCCTCATCTTCCAATCCGAGCCGCTCGCTCAGCAGTCTCGCCAATGCGATGGGAATCGCATTGACTCCGTCGCGCTCGTAGGCGTGGGCGCTGACCAGCACCGGCGCGCCGTCCACGCTTGCCGCGTCGATCAACGTGCGTACGGCGGCCAGACCCGTCTCGTCGACCAACTCATCAACCAGCCGCGCCGCAGCCGTGGCGTCACCCGACTTCGCTGCATGGTACACCGGGTGCCGTGTGGTTCGGCTCTCTGCGGCCAGCAACACCGCGTCCGGGAACTCGCGCCACACCACCCTTGGCGGCTGGGTCATCGCCTCGATCTCCGAACGAGCGCGCTCCATGTCCGTGCATTGCGGGGGGAGGGGTCGGGAACGACGTCCGATCGAGGAGACCCGACGTCGCCCGCAGACGCGCTGGGTGTGCCGTTCCAACCCACCTCACACGCAACACGAAGCGCTGGCGAATGCAGACTTGCGTTCCCGTGCACGTCACGCCTTGGATCTCATCGTCAAGTTCATCCGGAACGAGCACATCATGCGCGCGGCGTCGAACCGCTTCTCATTCTTCAACGTGGTCGACTACCGAAAATCCGACGGTCAATCGCCGTCAACCGCAACGAAAAGCCCGAGGCCGAAGTGACTGCCGTACCCGATGGCGAGCGGTCCTTTGATGCGTTTCCGCAGCACGACCTGGAGGAGCGCCCCGGCCGCGTCAGGCTGAACCTCATGCCCACGGGAACGGAAGCGGTGGAAATGGATGGCGCGTCGCTGAGTTCCGCCGATCGTGATCGCCTTCAGCAGGTCTACCCCGACATCGGTCACATCCAACCCGCGGCGTTTCAGCAGCCGTCGTACCTCGCCGAGGTAACCGGCCGCCTTCAGATGTCCGGCCGCCAGGAACGGTGTCACGCTCCGCCACCGGTCGGACGTGGCGAAGATACCCGCGCCGCTGGCGAAATCAGCCGGTCTGCCGAAGCCTTCCAGCGCGAGTCGCCATTCCTTCACGCTGCCGGGCTCGGCCTCGACCTCTTCCGTTCGCTGCTTCGACGCCAGCCAGAGACGCGTGATGCGGTCGAGAGCGGCGCGGACACCGTCGTTCATTCCGCCGGCGACGAACACCGACACGTGATCGATTTGGCCGTCCCCGTCGGCGTCTTCCGGCAGCCAGAATGCATGCGCGTGCGAGGGATCCTTGAGCGGCTTCCCATCGGCGCCGCGGCCTGAGATCTCCCACGGCGCTCTCGGGATCCAGCGCTGCGTTGCCTCGTCTTGCCGCCAGCCGAACTGAGCGAGCGCCGCGCGGCGCACCAGTTCGCCGATCTTGACGGCGTCCTCGATGCGGGGACGCGGCCGCCCGGCCAGCAGGAAGCGGGCGACGGTCGGCAAGTCACACCGTGGTTGCGAGGGGCGGCGGCGGGAGAGACGCTGGGGAACCACCCCTGGCGCGGCGTCCGGCGCGCGCGTATAGAGGACCTCCCGAGCCGCCGGCGGGCGACTCCAGCCCCGGTCCTGATAATCGGCCGTGTCGAGTGCGAGTGCATCTACGAGACGCTCGGGCAGGCCGCCCTCCTTTGCTCCGCAACGCCTTGTCGAGGTCGGCATCAACGCGTTGTTGGCTGGGTGGGCTCTCACGCGTCACGTCCAGAGTGGTCGTCCAGCGCCAAATCCGTATGTGGGGTTCGTTTTGGTCCCGAACGAAAGACGTGGCGCTTCACACCAGAGCGCGTCCCGGAGGCTGGAGCGACTGCCCGCGAGGGCAGCGGACACGTCGGGCCAAGCCAGCGCGACGCGCCAGAGCGGCCACCGGAACTGTCTTTCCCGCTTATGACCGTAGATGCCGGTCGAACGCGTGGCAAGGCGGCCCCCCCATCGAACATCGGGGACGGAGACGAGCCCAGAGACGCCCATTACCGAGAGCCACTCGATCCAGGGCTCGGTGCGCCTGTCCTCGGACGCGATCTGAGGGCGACGTGCGCCCTGAGCTGCCAGAGGACCCCATCGGAACGATTTCCCCGCTTTGACCAGACTTCGGGGTCCGACAAGCGAGCGACGGAGGTCGTCGGACGAAAACGCCTTGGTCTCGGCCGTTGTCAACCAATCGAAGATCGCCTTGAACCCGCTCCGTCCTCCCGAGACGAAGTCCATGTCCGACCGTCCCCCGGGGGAGAGCAGCGCCACGACGAGCGATCGAAAGGGTTCCTCCATGGCGAGGAGCATCTCGTTGCATTGGTCGTCCGTAAGCTTGTTCAGTTCGGCAGGCCAGACTCCGCGAAAGTTGCTGCGTACGTCCACGAGGCGGTCGACAATCTCGTCCAGTCCAAGGGTGGATGCGAAGTGAGGCTGCGTTCCCTGCCATCGAAGACGAGCACGCTCATCGGCGAGGTCCAGTGCTCGTAGCACGCCAAGGGCAGCGAGATAATCGCCGGGCACGAGACCGTTCAGGGCCGTCAGAGCGTTTTCCGCGAGCGGTGTCGCTCGTCTTGCCGCCGAGCGGCGGGAGTCGAGAGGTTCGCCCCCGACGGGTGCAAGATCTCCCCTTTTCTGGGCTTCCACTTGCCGATGGTCGCTCAGTTGTACGATCGCCTCCAGCCACGCGAGTCCGAGCCACCCGAAGCGCGCCTGAACGGCGCGAAACCTCGCAGGCGCCCGCTCGGGCTCTGCATGGGCCAACTCGTCATCGAAGGCCAGGCCAAGAAGTTGGTCGTCTATGCGCGCCGTACCGCGGGCGGCTCGAACGAAAGGTCGCGACCAACCATGGTGGCTCGCAACGAGGTGCTCCACGAGTTGTTCGTCTCGCGCGGTCTTGTGAAGCCCGTATCGGATCATCAGCTCCACCGAAAGCGCTTCATGCCGCTCCTCCTTGGGGTAATCGGACAACGCTGCGTGGCGGCGGCGTTCGATCCAGCTATGGCCGCTCTGGGCGAGCGGAGCGGCATCCTGCTTCCGTCCACAGAGGCGCTGAAAGCGGTCATCCAGTTTGCCCAGGTCGTGCAACCTCCCGGCCAGCGCCAAGTCCGTCGCCATCTCTGACAGACCGAGCCGTTCGGCGACGGCGCGGATGCGCGTCGAGACTCCGTTCAAGTGGCTCTCCAGACTCACTGGCCGGCGCTGGAACGTCTGTCCATCGTCGCCCGACTCGATTGGCAATTCCGAGACGAAGAGCCAGCGGCGTCCGATGTCGACCCACTTCCAGGCCTGCAAGGCGGAGCGTGCTTCGTCCGCTCCGATCCATGACTTGACCTGATCCTCAACCGGTTCCTCCTCGTTGACGGGTGGAACGTCGTGGATCTGGAACTCAAGCCCGCGATGATCGCGCATGGCAGCGGAACTGACGTCGGGTACGCGACCCGCTGAGCCGTCGAACGCGCCGTGCAGGCCGATGCCGCCGTACTCCGTCGGAACAACCACCGTGGTGCCGACCCCGATGTTGTCAGCTGTGCCCACGGTCATCTCGGCCCCGATCCGGATCGCCTCGCGCCCGTCGAGCCATCTTCGAAGCTCCGGAAGTGGCACTGGCGCGGCCTCCAGGCTCGAGGGCGGAAGCGCCTTTAGCAGCGGTTCCACGTAAGTGCGGTCCCTGGCAAGGTCGAGATCCCGCCAGATTACCTGGGCGTGGCGATCCTGTTGTGCGCCATGGAGAAAGACGGATACGTCGAAGGCCGGGCCGTCCGCCCGGTTTTGGGACCACAGGTCGAGATATTCGGGAAGCAGCAACGGGGCGGACGCTGGTGGCCGCACGCAACCGTTCGGGACTTCCGGCATGGCTCCCGGGGGGCACTGCACCGGCGATGCACGTGCGAGCCAGTTTGCCGTCGCGATCTCGTACCGGCCGTAGACGGGACAGAGCTTTTCCTCTCCATCTCGCTCCTTGAAGGTCCTCTGAGCCGGGACGATGACGCACTCCGCGTCGTCGCGGGCGCCGCGTCGGTTCACCCTGCCCATGCGCTGCACGAGCGAATCCCACGATGCGCACTCGGAGATCATCGCGTCGAAGTCCCAGTCGACGCCGGCCTCGACGCACTGCGTCGCAACGACCAGCGTCGGCTCGCGGCCATCGAGTCGCTCCTCCACGGCATCGAGGATCTTCTGCCGATCCAGCGGGCGCATGCGCCCTGTGACCAGAAAGTGCTCCCGGTCCAGCGCGCCTCGCCGGGCAGCCTGAGCCTTCGTCGTCTTGTCCAGCCAATCGAGGGCGGTACGGACGGTATTCGCGACCAGGAGCACACACGGCGCGTCAATCGTCGCGAGGATGTGTTCGAGCCGGTCGTCCGACGACCGTAAGGTCTTCCGTGCGGTCAGGCGCCGGCCGAGTGCGGCATCATTGCGGTCTTTCGCGTTGAGCTCGAAGCCTACCGTCGCCGCCGTCGCGACCGACGTGGCGCTGAGCTGCACCACTTGGCGGCGCGAAGCGACACCCCGTACGGGTCTAAGGCGTTCAAGGTGCGTGAGGGTATCCAGGAACGGCCCGGCAAGGTGCGCTTCGTCAAGAAGGAAGAGGGTGTCCTGAGCCACCAGACCAGCCTCGACGGATCGCATGCGCGGTGTTACGCCATAGCCTCGGAGGAGCAGCCGTGAGCCGATCTGATCGACCGTGGAGGCCACGATCTGGACCTGATCCGGGGAACGGCACCACCTTGGATCTGTCGGACAGGCGCCGCGGAGTCGGATGCTGCTCGCCAGCTCCGGACTGAGTCTGGCGAGAGCGCTTCGCACCGGAAGAAGTTCGGCCACCGCCTCGATCCGTTCGAGAAGCCGCTGGCCGTGTCGCCACGCCTGATCCACAAGGACGCGGCGGTCCACAACGAGGATGATGCGGCGGGGATGAATGCCGAACTCGCCTCCGTGTGCTGCCGCCGCGAGCGCATAGAGTGCGATGTCGATAGCCGAGGTCTTCCCGGATCCTGTGGGCAGGAGGAGTGCGTCAGGCCACCGTCGGTCGGCGAGCACCTGGTCCGCGAGGCGTTCTTGCCAAGGATAGGGCGCCATGTTGCGGCAGATCGTGAAGAACCGCGCGAAGTCCGGGAAGGTCACGGCAGTGCCTCTACGGGTTCCATCAAGCCGTACCCCAGATGCCGGCCCGCGCCCACGACGAGCGGCCCTTCGATTGCATTGGGGAATAGTATGCGGGTGTGGACGACGGGGCGCCGGTGCGGACCTCGAACAGCGCGGGAGTGCGGGCTTCCGACCGCGAAAGGGCTGTTCGAGGTTTCGACCTCAATCGGACGCGGCAAACCGACCTGCGAACACGCAAGCGCTATCTCTGCGGCTACGCGACGCCAGTCGTCCCGGTTCCACTGACGGCGTCTGGCCACGTGGCGCGGCAGTTCCATCGGGATGGCCGTCTGCCAAACCCTCGCGGCCCGGCTCCATCGTTCGTCCGTGAGTGTACGTCGCGAGTCCGCGGGCCCGAAATACAGCGACCGGCCGCCTGCCATCGTCAATTCCGCACCGCGTGCGAACCATGTCGCGACGAGACGTTCCACGTAGGTGCGATCGACCTCTTCGGTGTTCGGTGGGACGATGAACGAGACGCCAAGCACGGCGCCGACCGCCTGTCGATAACCGATGTGAGGAAGGGGGCAGAGATGGAGGTGGGATCTCCGTAGCGGAGAGCCATCCTCTTCATGGCCGTGAAGGATGGGGCGCAGAGGAAGGTTCTCGGCCTCCGCCACCGCGATCAACGCCCGCCGAAGTTGGGCTGCGAGCGCGGGCGCGTGCTCAACCGGCCAGTTCCCGCGGGCCAATCCCACGGTGATCATGCGACCGGGCCGGCGGCTGCTACCCCAGCGGTAGGCTCGCCAGTCGCATGGAAGTACGCGGCCAGGGATCAGCGTATCGGAGCCGGCTATCGCGCGGACGATCCCGGGCATGGGAATCCGCAGCATCGTCCCCGAAGCTGAGGGACGCCACGCGGGGCCGTTGAGTTCTTCACGTCGTTCCACTCTCAGCGCGACGAGGCTCTCGGCCGAGCCGAGTCGCGTGCAACGGCGGCACAGTTCGCGCAGAGCGCTCTCGTGCTGCGCAGGCGCACTCACGTTCCAGACGAAACTGACGGGTGCGTCGCCGACGTACCGGCTGGCACGCATCCGAGGTTTCTTCGGGATCGCCGGCCGCTTGCCGCCCTTCTTGTTCCAGTACGGAATACTGTTCATCGGAAGCCATGCTTCGTACGTCTCGTCCGGAGCGTCTCTGGCCGCAATGATGCTCGGCGCCTCCTGTGACTCCAGCCACCTGAGTGTGTCGCCTTCGGCCGGCTGGTTACCGCCGTCGTACCACGCCGCGACGAGCGCATAGAGCAGGCGCGCCGGATGCGGGGGCCACTCCGATGTCGGGCCGTGCGTCTGGGCGACGAACTCGCCGCTGAGGAATCGGACGGAGATCTCGATCATCAGGATGAGCTTCGCCCCATCGCCGCGACGAGTTTCTCATGGACTGTCAGGTCGATGGGTTCCTTCCGGAAGGCGATCTTCGATGACGAGAAACGACCGAGCGCTTCCGTGACGACCCTCAGCGAACTCTCGACGGTAATGCCTGATAGCGCTTCGTCTGGAGAATCGTCTCGGCGAATCTGCCAGCCGTCCGTTCGTTCGCAAACGAGGTCGCACTCGCTGCGTAGATGTCCGCCGCTGCGATGAAGCACGGCGAGGCCGAGAATGCCAAGCGCGGCGAGATAGTCGCGAGCCACGTTGTCCTTCCCGTTGCCGCCGAATCCGATTCTTCGGAAGACGCTGAACGAGATGACCGACCGCTGCTCCGCGTGCCGCATGGTGATAGAAAGGCGCGGGAACTTGTCCATCGACGGCGGTACGACGCCGAGGCCCTGGTCGACGAGTTTCTTGCTGCCGTCACCAAGGTCCACCTTGTCGGAGGACGGAAGGCCCATGGGATCGAGACGGCCGCCCGGACGATTCATCCTGAATGCATCGACGGCTACGACTTTGGACCAGACCGCCTTCTCGTGACGGCCCTGCCACGCGTTCGCCGCCGTGCCGGAGTGCGAGTCCCAACCACCGAGGACGAGGATCAGAGGGGCGTGCTCAAGGAGTGCAGTCGCATTCTTGCGGCTCGCTTCGCGGATCTGCTTCGCGATCTTCGAATCGGCCCACTTGGTCCCATCCGCGAGCGTGGCCGTGCCGATCGCCGCGTCGTAGACGCGGTGCGGCAGTTCCAGGTCGGTCAGGACGCCGATGTTCGGAACGTCCATGCGATGGAGCGGAAGGGTGAGCTTGTCGGACTGGACCAGATCGAGAAGCGACTCTTCGATTCGGTTGGCCTGCGACGCCGGCGAATCGAGAAGACACGTTCTGACCGTTTCATCGCCGATGCGGCGCTCCGACCAGACGTATCGAGGTCCCTTCTCGTCGCCTTGCGCCTGCGCGAACGTCGGCGGCGAGACGGCGTCGCCACGTCCGCCCAACGGCTGTAGCTCCCGGGTGATCGAGAGGCCGCGGACCGCGGAGTCCGCCATGAGAGTTGAAAGAACATCAAGCGAGAACACCATTTTTTGAGTCTCCGCTGGAGGGAAGTACGTTCGGGTCGCCCGTGAATCCGATGGCCTCCCGGTAGCCCCCGGCATCCCGATCCGCGAGCAGGATCAGGCCCGGCCACGGCGCGTCCCGGAAAGGCGTCCATCCTGGCGGCGCAGTTCCCGTCCGGCCCTCCCGGCGCCGCCACTGCGGGTCGCGCTGGAACACGAGGGCGCGCCCCTTGCCGCGCTTCCTGAGCTTATCAAGCCATGTCTTGGCGGCGCCAATCGATACAGCGCACAGTTCCACCCGCCGGGGACGCGGCGGATCGTCTTGGGCCACCGAGAGATCACGCCACAAAACGCGAATGTCCGTGTCTTCGGCGTCGCGGACGTACGGTGACACGTCTACGTCGAAGCCGGTCAGGTCCGAGTCCGTGTCGAAGAGGTCGTGGAGGTCCTTGCGGCGGATCACCCGGCGTGGCGGCTCGACGTCGCCCGGCGGGGGCAAGTGCACCGCCGCGACATCGGTCAATCCCGACAACCGCTTCCGCGCGGTCTGCAGCTCTTCGACGGTGTAGGGAATTGCGAGCTCGACCGCATCCTTGTCCGATGCCTCCTGCTGGTCTCCGGACCCGAGAAGGTCGATCCAGTAAACATCGGCGCCATAGGGAAGCTCCGCGTAGCGATTGGCGCGGCCGAAGCGTTGGACCATCGATGACCAGGGGGCGATCTCGGTGAACATGACTGCGGCGGAGATGTCCACGCCTGCTTCGACGGCCTGGGTAGCGACAACGATGCGGCCATGCGGATTCCCGTCTTTCGTCGCGACGACCTTTTCCATCTCCCGCCGGCGGTCGGTGGGGCGGAAGCGCGAGTGGACCAGGGCCAACGTCGGCGTCGCCGGCTTCAGCTTGAGCAGCCTCTTCTCGATCGCCTGGTGCAGCGCCTGCGCTCGATCAACCCGATTGACGATCGCGAGCGTCATCAGCTCCGGGTGGCGTGCATTCACGATTGCGTCTGCGAGCTGCCCGCAGTATTCGGAGAGGTCGGATTTCTTCGACGAAGCCGGCGCCACCTGCGAACGAGTCAGCCTCTTGGCGGCGTTCGCAAGCCGTGCGAGCCTGCCGTGCGGGGCCGCGGTCGGATCGACCCTGACCACCGATTTGGGAGGCGGTGCGGGATGATCGACGGTGGCAAGCCACTTGGGCTCGAGCGTCGCCGAGATCCAGAGGCTGCGGGAAGGCCTTCCCGTCGGGCGGTATTTCCGCAGCGCCCGATCCGCGTCCGCCTGACGAAACGCCTCGAGCTGCGCGGAGGTCGCCCGGCCCGCGCCCATGAGCTGCACTTCGTCGAACACCCACTGGGCGTCCTCGTGCAGAAGAGCGAACTCCATCGGCCAGACTGCACGGGACGAGGCGTATCCGCGCATGAGTGCACGGCTCAGCAGCATGTCCTGAGTACCGACGATCACCGCAGGGCGCTCTGGCGTCTCGATCCACCCGTCGGAGTCCACCCCACCCATGAGCATGTGCACGTCCTTGGGCCTCGGGAGCCGGTTTGGGGCGTTCGCTTCAGCCGCAAGCTTGCCGAACCAGCCTCTGACCGCGTCCGCGGTCTGCTCGACGAGCGTCCGCATGGGCAGGCACCAGACCAGACGGCGGGGCGTGGCGTCGGGGCTCCGCAACCGGTGCGCCACCCACCCGAGCGTCACGGCAGCCGTCTTTCCCGATCCAGTCGGCGCAATCAGGACCTGCGGCCACGCATCGGTCGTGAGCGCGAGTTGCCACCGGTCAGGGGGCCTTTCCTTTCCCAATGCGATTCGATAAATGGCTGCGCCGTCCAAATCGTGACTCCTGGCGGGATCCGTCCGAAAGCGTCAAATCATACCGGATCGGCAATCACGCGCCCGCAATCAGGCGCTCATCCGGTGGGCAACCGTCGACAAACGGCCGGTTTCGGCCTCTTCGCCAGCATGGCCCACGAAGCGACAAGTTTATCCGGAGCCTACTGTCAGATCCTGTCAATCAGCGGACCGTCGTCAAATCGCGCGGTGCCCGGCGCAGCAGGTCGCGCGGCCTCGATGGAACGCGGTCGACGACGAGCCGATCTGTGTCATATTTTGTCCAAGTCATACTCTTACAATGCGAATAACTTCAAAAGGACAGGTGACCATCCCTCAGACGCTCCGACTGAAGTTCGGGCTGCTTCCCCACACGGAGGTCACCTTCGACGAGAGTGACGGTGGCGTGGTGGTCCGGCCGGTGCTGAGCAAACCGGCGCATATCGAGAAACGTCTCCGTCAGGCGCAAGGCGCCGCCGACGGCGAACTCGGCGCCGATGATGTCCTGCAACTCACGCGTGGAGACGGGTGAGTGTTCCTGGTGGACACCAACGTCCTGCTCGCCATCCTCACGGTCGATGCCGGATGACATTCGTGATCCGAGCGTGCGATTCCTGATGCGCTTGTGAACGATTCCGGCGCCGCACAGGCGGCATCAGCGCCACCCTTCGATCTCGTTTCGCGCGGCGCTGGACAGAAACGCTGACCGAGTCATCCCGCGACGCTTCGCTTCGTCATCAATGGCGTGCAGGAGACCATAGTCCAGAGAGATGTTGATTCGTCGCGGCGAACCTTTATCGACGATGAGCGGAACGAACGCAATGGTGGCCCCCTCTCGCCATTGAGCGAGGCTCTCGTCGCGCTCGATCTCGTGCAGTGACCGTGCCCGGGGAACGGGTTCACCGTCGTCGGTCATCCCCTCGACGTGAAAGGCCAACGCCTCGCCGCCGCGGCGAATCGCGTCATCCACGGTGTCGCCGTCCGAGACACATCCGGGGAGATCAGGGAAACTGATGCCGAAACCCGGTTCGTCGTCATGGTGAATAAAAGCGACATACCGCATCTCAACCTCCAGAAGATGTCCAGCCCGCCTGCCGATAAATCGAAGCGACCGTGCCGCGTTTGAGATTCCTGTTCGGGTGAGGCACGGTGATACGGCCTTGTCGATCCGGATGCTTGAACTGCCGGTGACTGCCTTTCGCGGCGATTTGAATCCACCCGGCCCGTTCCAGGCGCCCGATCAGTTTCCGGCTATCACGCTCCATGCCGTCAAATATGTGTATCACTATACACAAACAGGCCACTGCAGCCGAGTGTGCGCAGCGTCTCGCGCTGTGCCTCATCGCATCAGGCGGCGGATCGAGATGAGTCGATGTTCTGCAAGACCGCCGCTGGGCTTGGCTGGGATCCGTACGCCCTGGACGACTCCCAATGCGCGCTGGTGTGCAGGCTCGAAGAGGCCCTGAACGGAGCGGTTTTCGAGGAAGCCGTCGCGGTAATGAACGTCCATCATCTGGAGACGGATTTGGCCGCGATAACCGCCGCCGTGGAGGCCGGAAAGTCCACATGTCTACCCTTGGAGCGTCTTCGCTCGATTCGTCCCCGGGTCCTCAAGGGCGCCGCGTCGCCCGACCGTGAGCCCTGGGCTGCCGGTTACGCTCTGGCGCGACACGTGCGACGGGAGTTGGATCTGGATGGCACGCCCCTATCCTCCATGGCCGATTTGGCAATCGCCCTCAGCGAAGACCCTGATCGGCTCGCGGAGGTGACCAGATCGCGCGACTTCGGCGCCGCTATCCTTGTGGATGGAGTGGTGACGTCGAATGACACCGGTCTTCCTGCCTTCGCCGTCCGTAGCGGACGCGACCACACCCGGAGGTTTCAGTTCTGCCGCGACCTCGCTGAAGTGCTCGCGTCGCCTGACTCGGATGCCCTGGTAACTCGAGCGCAGTCAGATCGTCAACAGCGGAGCCGCGCATTCGCGGCCGAGTTCCTGGTCCCGTCGGCGGCGTTGCGGACCAGAGTGTCCCGCCCGGTGCTGGACGAAGACGACGTTGATGAGCTGGCAGCGGAGTTTGGAGTCTCTTCCTGGACTGTCGCGCACCAGCTTCGGAACCACGGGATTGCTCGGATAGGATAGCGGTGAACGGCCCGCTGGCGACCTCATTCAGCCACTCATTCCGGGTCGGCTCCCTGCCTGGCGCTCATCGGGATCCGTCCGCCCGCATGATCGCCGCTCGGAGCCTGATCGAGACACTCCGGATCGCGACGCCCGACCCAGCGATCGCGGCACTCGGCGCCGACACGATCTGGTAACCCCGGACGAAAGCCGGGATTCCTGTTGATTCCGGGCCAGATTTCCCAGTCAGCGCCCTATGGCGAACGGCCGCACCTGCCGAAACACGCGGGTACCGGAGGTCACCGCCATGCCAACCGCAGAACCCCGCGCGGCGCCGGTCCAACCCGCGCCCGCCGATACGCCGTCGCTCGTGCCGGCGCGCATAGTCAACGAGTTCGTCTACTGCCCGCGGCTGGCCTACCTGGAATGGGTCCAGGGCGAATGGGCCGAGTCGTCAGATACCGTCGAGGGCCGCCACGCACATCGGCGGGTCGATCGGAAGGGGGGAGCGCTGCCGGGACCGGCGCAGGTCGAAGAGTCCCCGACGCTGCACGCACGCTCGGTCACGCTGTCGTCAGAGCGGCTGGGGCTGATCGCGCGGATGGACCTCATCGCGTCGGACGGCGGGCAGGTGGTCCCGGTGGACTACAAGCGCGGCAAGCGGCCGCATGTCGAGAGCGGCGCCTACGATCCAGAGCGGGTGCAGCTTTGCGTGCAGGGACTCATCCTCCGCGAGCACGGCTACGACTGCGTCGAAGGCGCGCTCTACTTCGTCGCGAGCCGCGAACGGGTGCGGGTCGTGTTCGACGACGAACTCATTGCGGCCACGAGACAAGCGCTCGACGGGTTGCGGCGCGTCGCCGCCGGCGGTGCGATACCCCCGCCCCTCGAAGACAGCCCGAAATGTCCGCGTTGTTCGCTGGTCGAGATCTGCCTGCCGGACGAGGTCAACCATCTCACCCGGGCCAACGTCTCCCCACGGCCGATCGCCGTTCCCGGCACCGACGCGCTTCCGCTGTACGTCCAGGCCCACCGCGCGAAGGTGGCGAAATCGGGCGAGACCCTCGTCGTGACGGTCGAGGACAAGAAGGTGGCGACCGCCCGGCTGACCGAGACCTCGCAGGTCGTGCTGATGGGTAACATCTCGGTCACGACGCCGTGCCTGCACGAACTGATGTGGCGGGGCATCCCGGTCACCTGGCACAGCTTCGGCGGCTGGTTCCTGGGACACACCACGGGCAACGGCCACAAGAACGTCGAACTGCGGACCGCCCAGTACAGGGCGAGCTTCGATGAGGCGATTTGCCTGCGATTCGCCAAGGGGCTGGTCAGCGCGAAGATCCAGAACTGCCGCACGCTGCTCAGGCGAAACTGGAAACCGGAAGACAGCAGCCAGCCGGTTCTGGTTGACCTGAAGAGCGACAGCCGCCACGCCGGCCGCGCGACATCGCTGGCCGAGCTCCTCGGCATTGAAGGGACGGGAGCCGCCCGCTATTTCCGGGTCTTTGGATCGATGCTGAACAAGGGCGCCTCGGCGGAGGAACCGGGGTTCAACTTCGAGACGCGCAACCGTCGTCCTCCGACCGACCCCGTCAACGCCCTGCTCTCGTTCGCCTATTCGCTGCTGGCGCGTTCCTGGACAGTGACGCTGGCCGCCGTCGGATTCGACCCGTTCCGGGGCCTCTACCATCAACCCCGATACGGCCGCCCGGCGCTCGCCCTCGACCTCATGGAACCGTTTCGCCCGCTGGTCGCCGACTCGGTGGTAATCCAGGCGATCAACAACGGCGAGGTTCGGACGACCGACTTCAAGACCGCCGCGGGCAGCGTCAATCTGACCGCCGACGGCAGACGGCGGTTCATCGCCGCCTACGAGCGACGCCTCGGCCACGAGATCGTGCATCCTCTGTTCGGGTACCGGGTCAGTTATCGCCGGCTCATGGAGATGCAGGCCCGGCTCCTCGGGCGTTTCCTGCTCGGTGAGCTGCCCGAGTATCCGAACTTCATCACGCGGTGACGTCATGGAGCACCTATACATCGTCGTCTATGACATCGCCGACCCGAAACGATGGCGGCAGGTGTTCAAGGCGATGCAGGGATACGGCGCGTGGGTGCAACTCTCGGTCTTCCAGTGTCGGCTGAGCCGGCGCCGGCACGCCGATCTGGTTGCACGACTCGACAGCATGATCGATCATACGAAGGACCATGTTGTCCTGGTCGACATCGGCGTCGCCGACGGCGTCGAACCACGCGTCGTCAGTCTCGGGAAGACGTTTCAGGCCGTGCGGCGGGAACCAGTCATCGTGTGACACCGCCCGCCGCCGTGACGCGAGCGCTCCAGTGCCGTCGCGCCGCCGGGGAGCGCTCGCGCACCTGCAACTCTTTGACAACTGGATAGTTGCAGCGAATGATCCCGCGAGAGCGCCGCGGCGGTTGCCGTTCTCGCGCAACAACCGCCCGACCTCTCGCATTCCGGCAGCCAACACCTTGGACCGCAGTCAGTTACAAGCGGTCCGATTCCGCGGGGACTTCCCCGCGGCCTCATTGAAGCTTCTTCGAGCACAGAAAATCAATAGAATGCAGGCGGATTCCGCGGGGACTTCCCCGCGGCCTCATTGAAGCACACTCCCTCTGGTGTGATAATATGTAGCATGATGATTCCGCGGGGACTTCCCCGCGGCCTCATTGAAGCGAAGATTTGGATCATCCTTCGTTCCCGCGAATGTCGATTCCGCGGGGACTTCCCCGCGGCCTCATTGAAGCGTTCCCGGCAGCTGTTTGATGTCACCCCAATCGTCGATTCCGCGGGGACTTCCCCGCGGCCTCATTGAAGCTGACTAGATTGGATTCCATGGGAATCAGGTGGCGGAGATTCCGCGGGGACTTCCCCGCGGCCTCATTGAAGCTTGCCATGATGGCCCAGAAAATAATGCATGCGCGCGATTCCGCGGGGACTTCCCCGCGGCCTCATTGAAGCCGGCGGCAAACTCTCGGAATCAACATTCTGCGGGAATGCTGATTCCGCGGGGACTTCCCCGCGGCCTCATTGAAGCGCCTTGGACTGCGCCGGGTTCCGGTTGGGATGCTGATTCCGCGGGGACTTCCCCGCGGCCTCATTGAAGCATGATGGCCGGCAAGTCTTCATCATCATAGATATCGTGATTCCGCGGGGACTTCCCCGCGGCCTCATTGAAGCGTATTCACGAAGTTCTTCGGCCGCTTTTAAATCCGATTCCGCGGGGACTTCCCCGCGGCCTCATTGAAGCCCGGTCCAGACGTCCGGCCCCGTCGACGACGACGATGATTCCGCGGGGACTTCCCCGCGGCCTCATTGAAGCCCCGGCATCTGATGATCAGCGCGCGGAATGGTGGAGGATTCCGCGGGGACTTCCCCGCGGCCTCATTGAAGCCCCGAGCGTACAGATCCAGCGGTGCCCGCCGCGCCGCGATTCCGCGGGGACTTCCCCGCGGCCTCATTGAAGCGATTACTGGAACAGCCGCCACGCAACGGACAACGGCGATTCCGCGGGGACTTCCCCGCGGCCTCATTGAAGCCGTGCCTCTCGCGCCTTGCGTCGCTCTCAGAGCCGCGATTCCGCGGGGACTTCCCCGCGGCCTCATTGAAGCACGGCCGGCACTGGCGCTGCATGACGTGTCAGACGCGATTCCGCGGGGACTTCCCCGCGGCCTCATTGAAGCACGGCCGGCACTGGCGCTGCATGACGTGTCAGACGCGATTCCGCGGGGACTTCCCCGCGGCCTCATTGAAGCACGAGTCCAGGGCAATAGTCATGTGGCTGGCGATAGCGAGATTCCGCGGGGACTTCCCCGCGGCCTCATTGAAGCTGGCCGACCCTGAGACCGAGATTGTTCAGTGGCACGGGATTCCGCGGGGACTTCCCCGCGGCCTCATTGAAGCTCATGACAGCGCGCTGCTTGCATCCCGACGCAGCGACGATTCCGCGGGGACTTCCCCGCGGCCTCATTGAAGCGCCAGCAAGAAAATCGGCGCGGGCGTCAAGCTCAAGGTCGATTCCGCGGGGACTTCCCCGCGGCCTCATTGAAGCTGAGCGAGCGCATGAAAAAAGATCGCGATCCTTGTCGATTCCGCGGGGACTTCCCCGCGGCCTCATTGAAGCGATACCCCGCGCCTGCGGGATAACCGCCTTGGCGGGCGATTCCGCGGGGACTTCCCCGCGGCCTCATTGAAGCACACCGCGAATTGTTGACCTTCGCGTTCGGCTGGCGCGATTCCGCGGGGACTTCCCCGCGGCCTCATTGAAGCCACATCGGCGGCGCCGGCGCCGGCGCGTGCCGCGGGTGATTCCGCGGGGACTTCCCCGCGGCCTCATTGAAGCCATATGGTCCAGGGCCATCAACGGGCTACTGATCCGATTCCGCGGGGACTTCCCCGCGGCCTCATTGAAGCATGCCGCTGCGATGTATGGTGCGCTGACGATTAAGCAGGATTCCGCGGGGACTTCCCCGCGGCCTCATTGAAGCCTGAAGCTGTCGAAGAGCGGACATGCAGAGTGCGCTAGATTCCGCGGGGACTTCCCCGCGGCCTCATTGAAGCCCTGTCGCCAGCCTCGTCAAGGATGTCGCCCATGTCGATTCCGCGGGGACTTCCCCGCGGCCTCATTGAAGCAGCTCAGTGGTCGAAGTCGTGCGCCCCGACCGGTTTGATTCCGCGGGGACTTCCCCGCGGCCTCATTGAAGCCGACGTACCGCGCGGCTCGATCGCCGTATTCGGCCGGATTCCGCGGGGACTTCCCCGCGGCCTCATTGAAGCGGCATCCCACCCGGGAGCGATTCCCGCACGCTACCCGATTCCGCGGGGACTTCCCCGCGGCCTCATTGAAGCCTGGCGGTCTGGGCGGGTATGCCGGTAGTCGTTATCGGGATTCCGCGGGGACTTCCCCGCGGCCTCATTGAAGCTGGCTACCGCGAGGCTGCGGAATAATCGCCTTGGTCGGATTCCGCGGGGACTTCCCCGCGGCCTCATTGAAGCTACGACCACAGCGCGGGCGTGGCCATCGGGTCGGCGGTGGATTCCGCGGGGACTTCCCCGCGGCCTCATTGAAGCTCTATGAGCGGCATTCTAACGACCCATCCCTGCTCGATTCCGCGGGGACTTCCCCGCGGCCTCATTGAAGCACGGTGGCGCTCGTTCTGCCGGGGCGGCCGGTCGGGGGATTCCGCGGGGACTTCCCCGCGGCCTCATTGAAGCACAGATAAGCGCGAGATTAGATTCTGCCGTATCGGTGGATTCCGCGGGGACTTCCCCGCGGCCTCATTGAAGCGCTCTACTGCTTTTGACCGTGAGCCTCGTGCGCGTGTCGATTCCGCGGGGACTTCCCCGCGGCCTCATTGAAGCGCAAAACAGTCATGGCCGCCGGGCTCTGTCTGCGTGCGATTCCGCGGGGACTTCCCCGCGGCCTCATTGAAGCCCGAGCTGCTTTCGGATTCGCATGCCTGACTCGGTTGATTCCGCGGGGACTTCCCCGCGGCCTCATTGAAGCTCCGTGACGCCCGGACCCGACTTGCACTGGATTGCATCGGGATTCCGCGGGGACTTCCCCGCGGCCTCATTGAAGCCGCACCACACAACCCACGGTTGCACGTCAGTGATGAGATTCCGCGGGGACTTCCCCGCGGCCTCATTGAAGCGGAGGGTCGGGCGTTGGAACCATGCGCAGGAAATTCGATTCCGCGGGGACTTCCCCGCGGCCTCATTGAAGCTATCCCCAGATTGTCGCCGTGTCGCCGTAGCGCACGATTCCGCGGGGACTTCCCCGCGGCCTCATTGAAGCTCGGGCTGGACATCGGTGGTCGGAACAGTTGGACGGGATTCCGCGGGGACTTCCCCGCGGCCTCATTGAAGCTCAAACTCGGCACGGAGGCGATTGATGTCGTCCTGCGATTCCGCGGGGACTTCCCCGCGGCCTCATTGAAGCTCCGAAACGAACATGCCACCGAGCCGCATGTCCATGTAGATTCCGCGGGGACTTCCCCGCGGCCTCATTGAAGCTCCATGACGCCCGGACCCGACTTGCACTGGATCGCGATTCCGCGGGGACTTCCCCGCGGCCTCATTGAAGCACCTGCATCCGCGCCCATCTTGCAGCGCGATCTGGCTCGATTCCGCGGGGACTTCCCCGCGGCCTCATTGAAGCCAGTCGGCCAACGTAACCATTACGGTGTCCTAATGCCGATTCCGCGGGGACTTCCCCGCGGCCTCATTGAAGCCCAACGCCGCCTATCGTGTCGCCCATTGGACCGACCTGGATTCCGCGGGGACTTCCCCGCGGCCTCATTGAAGCGCCTGTGCCGGTCGAAACGGAGGACGGCACGGTGCGATTCCGCGGGGACTTCCCCGCGGCCTCATTGAAGCGTTCGCATCCGCCAACCACACATCCGCCGGCCCCACGATTCCGCGGGGACTTCCCCGCGGCCTCATTGAAGCTCCGCCAGCGTAGTCACCGTTGCCGGCGGCGCCGCACGATTCCGCGGGGACTTCCCCGCGGCCTCATTGAAGCACATTGCGCCCGCTCCACGCAGTGACGCGCGTAGGCGATTCCGCGGGGACTTCCCCGCGGCCTCATTGAAGCCGATGACGGTCACGAGTCTCGCCCGGCAATGGGTTGACCGATTCCGCGGGGACTTCCCCGCGGCCTCATTGAAGCGCGGCCAACCGTCAAACGGTTGACTTCGACCTCGCCGATTCCGCGGGGACTTCCCCGCGGCCTCATTGAAGCTCCAGACCCACACCGTATTTCTGACCGAGGACCGACAGGATTCCGCGGGGACTTCCCCGCGGCCTCATTGAAGCTACCGACATCCTCCACGTGCTCGACCTCCACCTGAGGGGATTCCGCGGGGACTTCCCCGCGGCCTCATTGAAGCGCGGCCAACCGTCAAACGGTTGACTTCGACCTCGCCGATTCCGCGGGGACTTCCCCGCGGCCTCATTGAAGCTCCAGACCCACACCGTATTTCTGACCGAGGACCGACAGGATTCCGCGGGGACTTCCCCGCGGCCTCATTGAAGCTACCGACATCCTCCACGTGCTCGACCTCCACCTGAGGGGATTCCGCGGGGACTTCCCCGCGGCCTCATTGAAGCCTCCCACCACCGCAATCTCTGCGCGGTGGGCGACCCCGACGATTCCGCGGGGACTTCCCCGCGGCCTCATTGAAGCTCGTGGCCAATGTTGGAGCAGGCGGACCTGCAGCCGATTCCGCGGGGACTTCCCCGCGGCCTCATTGAAGCGCGTACTGGACTGATGGTGGTCGGGTCCTCGTGGCCGATTCCGCGGGGACTTCCCCGCGGCCTCATTGAAGCGCGTACTGGACTGATGGTGGTCGGGTCCTCGTGGCCGATTCCGCGGGGACTTCCCCGCGGCCTCATTGAAGCTGAACTAAGGCAATCGCCTTCTCGCCGCCCCTAACCCGGATTATTCATGAAGGGTCCGATTTCGGTATAGACACAAAAGCCTCCACGTGGTATAAATGCTTTGTCTACAGGCATTTACCCACCACGGAGGCCCTTGCGTGACACCTCAGACGATACCACAGACTGTCCTCTTTCCGGATCTCTTCGACAAGCCCCTCGTCGCGACGTTCGACCGCCGGCACGCGAGTTCCGATGGCGGCGCCGTCCTGCTCAAGGCGGCCGAGCGCGTGTATGGGTTGGTGGCGGGTTTCGCCCGGTGTCTGGTGGACCGGCGGGAGCTCGGAAAGATCCGGCACACGCTGACGGAGTTGCTCGGCCAGCGGATCTTCGGCATTGCCTGCGGCCATCCCGATGGCAACGACGCCGACCACCTCGCCGACGACCCGATCCACAAGCTGCTGCTCGGGCGGGACCCGGTCGCTGGCGAGGCGTTGGCCTCGCAGCCGACGATCTCGCGGTTCGAGAACGGCGTTGGCCCCTCCGCCCTCTATGAGCTGGCGCGCGAGCTGGCGATGCGGGTCATCGAGCGGCATCAGCGCCGGCTGGACGGGCGGGCGCGGCGGATCACGATCGACCTGGATCCGACCGACGACGCGACGCACGGCGCCCAGCAGCTCACCTTCTTCAACGGGCACTACGACAGCTGGTGCTACCTGCCGTTGCTGGCGTTTCTGACCTTCGACAAGGAACGCGAACAGTATCTGTGCGCGGCGGTGCTGCGGCCCGGAAATGTGCCGGCCACCTGCGGGACCGTGGGCGTGTTGTGTCGGCTGCTGCCCCTGCTGCGGGAGGCCTTTCCCCAGGCGCGGTTTCTCGTGCGGCTCGACGGGGGCTTTGCGACGCCGGAGGTCTTCGACTTCCTGGATGCCGAGCCGCGGCTCGACTACGTGGTGGCGATGGCCAAGAACGCCGTGTTGCGGCGCCACGCCGAGCCCGCCCTGCTCGTGGCGCAGGCCCAGAGCGCGGCCAGCGGCCAGACCGCGCACGTGTATACCGACACTCAGTACCAGGCCGGTACGTGGGGCCACGCGCGGCGCGTCGTGATCAAGGCCGAGGTCGTCCGGCACGGCGACCGCGAGCCGCGCGACAACCCGCGCTTCGTCGTGACGAATCTGCGGCAGACGCCGCGCTTCATCTATGAGAAGGTCTACTGCGCCCGCGGCGACATCGAGAATCGGATCAAGGAACTGCTCGATGGGCTACAGATCGACCGCACGAGCTGCTGTCGCTTCTGGGCCAATCAACTGCGCGTGCTGCTCACCGCCGCCGCTTACGTACTGATGCAAGAACTCCGGCTGCGTGCGGCGCGCACCGCCTGTGCCCGCGCCCAAGTGACGTGGCTGCGCGACCGGCTCCTCAAATTGGGGGCGCACGTCGTCGGCTCGGTCCGCCGCGTGGTCCTGCACCTGCCCACCGCCACGCCGGACCTCCACGCCTGGCGGCACATCGCGCTCGCACTCGGCGCCCGCCCCGGATAGGCCCCAGTCAGCGCCCGTCAGCCGCCCGTACACGCATCCCAACGGCGCACCGAGCCCGCCCGTGGCGAAGCCGTCCCTGGACGGCCCCGTACCCAGACCTTCCGCACCGACAATCAGTGTCTATCCCGCCGGCGCCCGACGGCAGCGACACCCGGCGGTGAGGCGGGCCGTGTGCGCGACGATCACACCGTCCGCGGGGGCGACTCTGGGCCTTCATGAATAATGCGGGCTAACTCGATTCCGCGGGGACTTCCCCGCGGCCTCATTGAAGCAACCTTGCCTCCTTGGTGTGATCCTCCCTGACAGCGTGATTCCGCGGGGACTTCCCCGCGGCCTCATTGAAGCCAGAATATGAGCACGTCGCTCTTGCAGAATTTTCACCGATTCCGCGGGGACTTCCCCGCGGCCTCATTGAAGCATGAGCCAGAGCGACCGCCAGGCCGAACGCCATATTGATTCCGCGGGGACTTCCCCGCGGCCTCATTGAAGCTACTCTGTCGCCGAGCACAGCATCCGCGTGGCTCACGATTCCGCGGGGACTTCCCCGCGGCCTCATTGAAGCCAAGGACGCAGACGTGTTTGGCGTATGCGGAGACAGGATTCCGCGGGGACTTCCCCGCGGCCTCATTGAAGCTTGGATCAGATGCGGCGGTCAGACGCGGCGGTGAAGATTCCGCGGGGACTTCCCCGCGGCCTCATTGAAGCCCGATGTATCGAGCGATTTGACCTGGAGCACAAGTGCGATTCCGCGGGGACTTCCCCGCGGCCTCATTGAAGCCACCTCAAGCAGGGCGACACGCGGCCGATCATCGGCGGATTCCGCGGGGACTTCCCCGCGGCCTCATTGAAGCCAAGTAGCGATCAATCAGGTGGCGGCCGTCGCGCAGGATTCCGCGGGGACTTCCCCGCGGCCTCATTGAAGCCGACACGATACCACCACCCGAGCCCGGCTCGATCCGATTCCGCGGGGACTTCCCCGCGGCCTCATTGAAGCGCGCTCTACCTCGCACTCTCAGCGGCGAGGGTTACGATTCCGCGGGGACTTCCCCGCGGCCTCATTGAAGCCTCGCAGCCGGTCTTGAGCTGGCAGGACGGCTGTCACAGGATTCCGCGGGGACTTCCCCGCGGCCTCATTGAAGCGCCAGCAAGAAAATCGGCGCGGGCGTCAAGCTCAAGATTCCGCGGGGACTTCCCCGCGGCCTCATTGAAGCTGCTCGAGCGGGTTGGGCATGGCCATTGGAAAAGGTCGATTCCGCGGGGACTTCCCCGCGGCCTCATTGAAGCGGGCTTTCCGGCAATCAAATCCCGCTTGAATTATTGAGGATTCCGCGGGGACTTCCCCGCGGCCTCATTGAAGCAATCGTCGGTGTAGCGTTGGCGACATCATGCCGCAGCGGATTCCGCGGGGACTTCCCCGCGGCCTCATTGAAGCAAGCATCGGCGGCGCCGGTAGCGGCGCGTGCCTCGGGTGGATTCCGCGGGGACTTCCCCGCGGCCTCATTGAAGCTCGGCCACGGCCACATCGACCGCTTCGATGTCTTCGATTCCGCGGGGACTTCCCCGCGGCCTCATTGAAGCAGGCTCCAGCCGGGCGGCGTGTGGAGGTCCAGGGCGCGATTCCGCGGGGACTTCCCCGCGGCCTCATTGAAGCATTGGTTTCTACGACTACATGGACGGACGTTATGTCGGATTCCGCGGGGACTTCCCCGCGGCCTCATTGAAGCAAGTTCAATGCGCTCGAGGAGGTGGTTGACTGGCGGGGATTCCGCGGGGACTTCCCCGCGGCCTCATTGAAGCCCTGTCAACGATCGCGAGATAGTGACAAATTCTCGACACTCGTCGGTGCGCTCGGCTCGGGCACCGGTCTTTTCGTGTGGATCTTGAGGAAGATGAAGATGATGGCGGTGGGCGCTGTGGGAAACCGCGCCCACGCGGTTTTCCAAGCTCCGGTGGGCGCGCTCTGTGCGTCCATGGGAGCGGCGGCGTCCACGGCCCCGGCGCTGGCGGTGGGCACGGCGTTCGGGTAGCGTAGGGAGCGGACTCAGACGTGGGGTGAGGGCCCGGTTTGCCCACCGGACCCTCGTGACCGCCCCGAGCTCCGACAGACCGAGCCGGTCCCTGCTGTTGTGCCACGGTTCAGGCTCGTTGTCCAGTCGGAGATCGCCCTGCGCGCTCCGACGCCGTGGACCAGCCCCTCCGCCAGAGAACCTGTCGCCAGTGCAGCCGTCTTTTCGCCGTCTGCGCGGCGTGTGACCGCGGCCATGCCTACTGCACGTCGCCGTGCCGGACGGCCGGTCGTCGCCGGTGCGTTCGAGCCGCCAACGCTCGTCATCAGCGCAGTCTGGAAGGACGTCTCGACCACCGCGACCGGCAGCGCGCCTACCGCGCCCGGCGGCGCGTGACGGATCACACTTCCCCCGCACCCCCGCCATCGGACAGACTCCCCGTCCCTGACGCCGCCCCGGTTCCGGCGGCCACGCGATGCGTGGTCTGCGGCCGATCGAGCCGGTGGCTGACCCCGATGCGGGAGCCTCGCGTCGTGCGGGGAAGGAGGAACGATGATCACGCCCGCGCAGCGCGCCGAGATCCGGCGCCTGTACTACAGCGAGCACTGGAAGCTCGGGACCATCGCCGCTCAACTCGGCCTCCACCGTGAGACGGTCCGCGCCGCGGTCGAGCACGCGTCGGGAAGCGTCCGGGGCGGCGTGTGTCGGCCGACCGCCCTCGACCCCTACCTGCCGTTCATTCGCGACACCCTGGCCCAGTACCCCCGGCTGCGCGCCACCCGCATCCACGAGATGGTCCGCCAGCGCGGCTACCCGGGCTCGGTCATCCAGGTCCGCCGCCTCGTGCGGCGCCTGCGGCCCGAGTCCACCCGCACCGTCTACCGCCGCGTCGTCACCCTGGTGGGCGAGCAAGGTCAAGTGGACTGGGGCTCCTTCGGCAAGGTTCGCATCGGACACGGCACACGCGCCGTCTCCGGATTCGTCATGGTCCTCGGCTACTCGCGCGCCATCGCCGCCCTCTTCACCCTCGACCAGACCCTTGAGAGTTTCCTCCGCGGACACGTCGAGGCCTTCGAGGCCCTGGGCGGCATCGCCCGCACGCTCGTCTACGACAACCTGCGCAGCGCTGTGCTCGACCGCCGCGGTACCGCCGTCCAGTTTCACCCCCGCCTGCTCGAGCTCGCCGGCCACTACCACTTCGCGCCCCGCCCCTGCACGCCGGGACGCGGAAATGAGAAGGGAAAAATCGAGAGGCAGATCCAATACCTACGGCACGCCTTCTTCGCCGCCCGGCCCTTCCGCGACCTCGACGACCTCAACGCCCAGTTCCGACGCTGGCGCGACGAGGTCGCCCACCAACGACGCCACCCCGAGATGCCCGACCGCACCGTCGCCGACGTCTGGGCCGACGAGCAGCCCCGCCTCCTGCCGCTCCCCGCCCATCCCTTCGAGACCGACCTCGTGCGCGTCGTCCGCTCCGGCAAGACCCCCTACGTCCGCTTCGACCGCAATCTCTACTCCATCCCCCACACCCACGTCCGCAAGCCCCTGACCCTGCTCGCCAGCGACACCCGCGTCCGCATCCTCGACCAGCAGACCGAGCTCGCCCGCCATCGCCGCACCTACGACACCGGACAGACCGTCGAGGACCCCGCGCATCTGGAAGGGTTGCTCGCCGCCACCCGCCAGGCCAACGTCCACACCACCCGCGACCGGCTCCGCGCCGCCGTCCCCGCCACCGCCACCCTCTTCGAACGGCTCGCAGAACGCGGGGAGGCGCTGCGACCGCATGGCACCAGGCTGCTCGCGCTGCTCGACGACTACGGGCCGCAGGAACTCGCCGCCGCCGTCGACCACGCCCTCCAACGAGACGCCCTCGGCGCCGGCTCCATCACCCACATCCTCGAAACGCGCCGGCGACAGCGCGGACTCAAACCCCCGCTCCGGCTTACCTTGCCCGACCGCCCGGGACTGCGAGACCTCGACGTCCGGCCCCACGACCTGGAGACCTACGATGCCCTCGGACGACACACCCCCGACGACGCTGGCGACTGACCTCCGCCGACTCGGATGCCATCGCACCGCCGACGACCTCAACGACCTCGTCGCCACAGCCACCCGCAAACGCTGGAGCACGACCGTGCTGCTCGAACACCTCGTCGCCGCCGAGCTCGAAGACCGACAGCGCCGCAGCGTCGAGCGCCGACTCACCTGCGCCCGATTGGGACGCTTCAAGCCCCTCGCCGACTGGGACTGGAACTGGCCGACCGCCCTCGACCGCCCCGTCCTCGAACGCATCCTCACCCTCGACTTCCTCGCCCGCGGCGAGAACGTCATCCTGGTCGGGGCCCAGGGCCTCGGCAAAACCATGCTCGCCAAGAACATCGCCCACCAGGCCATCCTCGCCGGACACTCCGCCCTCTTCACCACCGCCGCCGACCTCCTGCTCAACCTCAACGGACAGGAGACGGCCCGAGCCCTCGAACGACGCCTCCGACACTACACGCGGCCATCACTACTCGTGGTCGATGAGGTAGGCTATCTCGCCTACGACGCACGGGCCGCCGACCTGCTCTTCCAACTCGTCAGCCGTCGTTACGAGCACCGCTCCCTGCTCATCACAACCAACCTGCCGTTCAAGCACTGGGACACCGTCTTCCCCAACGCCTCCTGCGCCGTCGCCCTGATCGACCGCCTGACTCACCACGTCGAGATCCTCCTCGTCGAAGGTCGGAGCTATCGCCGGCGCGAGGCCGAACTCACCCAGCAGCAGCGCAAACGACGACGTCCGCGCCGCAACGACTCGCCAGATGGGGACAACCCACCCCGTCGTCGTCAATGAACCCGGTCGACAGCGGTGCAGAAAACGTCAGTTCCTGGAGATCGCCAACAAGCCCGCACTTCCCGCATCGGTAGTTCGCCGCACGCAACGATTCCGCGGGGACTTCCCCGCGGCCTCATTGAAGCACGACGTCACGAATTCATCGCGCACCATGAAAGGTGGATTCCGCGGGGACTTCCCCGCGGCCTCATTGAAGCCTCTGCAGCTGCTCCACTACGTTCCAGCGCATCTATGATTCCGCGGGGACTTCCCCGCGGCCTCATTGAAGCTCTCTGGCCTTCATCGTGCAGATCCGCTGCTGTCCTGATTCCGCGGGGACTTCCCCGCGGCCTCATTGAAGCGGACCTGTGCCAGGCACGGTAGACGTGACGCGGAAGATGCGATTCCGCGGGGACTTCCCCGCGGCCTCATTGAAGCCCCGAGCTGGAGAAGCCGAAGAACCGGCCGGACAACGATTCCGCGGGGACTTCCCCGCGGCCTCATTGAAGCGGCAGACAATCCGCGATCTGGAGGATGCATCGGGCGAGATTCCGCGGGGACTTCCCCGCGGCCTCATTGAAGCGCATGCTCATTCCATTTCGATGGACGGTGGGACCGGCGGATTCCGCGGGGACTTCCCCGCGGCCTCATTGAAGCCGCAATTGCCACCGGAGTTGATCCCCGCTACGCCGTAGATTCCGCGGGGACTTCCCCGCGGCCTCATTGAAGCCGGCGCGCCCAGCAGTGGCAGTCCATCGTCACCACCCGATTCCGCGGGGACTTCCCCGCGGCCTCATTGAAGCCGCCGGTTCCAGTGGCTCGCATCCACGAAAGACTGAGACGATTCCGCGGGGACTTCCCCGCGGCCTCATTGAAGCGCCAAGATGCGTATTCAGATCACCGATAGCGGACGCCGATTCCGCGGGGACTTCCCCGCGGCCTCATTGAAGCGAGAATAGAGCGCGTACCCGGACAATCTCGTCTGTCGATTCCGCGGGGACTTCCCCGCGGCCTCATTGAAGCACAAGCTGGTTCTCAAGCTCTATCCGCCTGTGCCGGGATTCCGCGGGGACTTCCCCGCGGCCTCATTGAAGCCTGCACTCTGCTGCGTAGGCTGTCGATGTTTGCGGGGTGGATTCCGCGGGGACTTCCCCGCGGCCTCATTGAAGCTCCCGCAGCTTGTCATTGTTGAGGTTCTGGCCGGCCGATTCCGCGGGGACTTCCCCGCGGCCTCATTGAAGCATGGCGATTGGGACGGCTCTGTGTTCAGCGGCTGCACGGATTCCGCGGGGACTTCCCCGCGGCCTCATTGAAGCGTGGACGACGCCTGACCGACGCCGATCGGCCGCTCGATTCCGGGCCGTGTCAACAACTTTGAGACAACCTGATTCAGCATTTACTGTAGCGACTCCACGCTGGTGACGAGCGTGCCCGGGCGATTGTCGATGCGTGGTGGCGGGCGCATGGAGCCCGGCTGTGGGTCGCCGGGGGTGACGGTGGTCGTGGCTGGGGCCACCTGGCTGGTGAGGGTCGGCGGCCGATTGATCCAGACCGCCGTGGGCATTGTCTCGGGACGGGGTGGCCCGTGCACGAACCGCTCGGGATGGGCGGCATAGGCGGCCAGGCGTGTGCGGTGACGGGCCGCCAGGACCGTTGCGGCGCGGCCGTAGTGGACGTCGGCGGGCGTCAGATAGTTCAGGCCGCTGTGGTGGTGCGCGTCGTTGTACCAGGCAAACAGGTCGCGGCTGACGCCACGCGCGTGTTCGAGCGCGCCGAACCGTGCCGGAAACTACGGCCGGTACTTCACGGTCCGGAACTGCGCTTCGGAGAACGGATTGTCGTTGCTTACGCGGGGCCGCGAATGACTGGCGGTGATACCCAGGTCCGAGAAGAGCAGCGCGACGAGAGTGCTGCGCATGGGCGCACCGCGGTCCGCGTGAATGGTGAGTTGGTGCGGCGTGATGCCCTGCTTCGCGCAGGTCGCCGCCAGCAGGCGCTCGGCCAGGTGCGCATTCTCGTGCCGCGCGACCATCCAGCCCACGACGTAGCGGCTGAAGAGGTCGAGGATCACATAGAGCGAGTAGTAGAGATACGGAACCGGGCCCTTGAGCTTGGTGATGTCCCAGGACCAGACCTGATTCGGGCCCGTCGCGACCAGCTCGGGGGCGGCATAGGCCGGATGCCGGGCCTGTGCGCGCCGCTCGCGCACTTCGTGGGCCGCGGCGAGCACGCGATACATCGTGCGCGGGGAGCAGAGGTAGGTCTGCTCCTCGAGCAACGTGGCATGAACCTCGGTGGGCGACTGGTCGACGAACCGCGGGCTGTGCAGCACGTCGAGGACCGCCTGGCGTTCGGTGGGACCCAGCGCCCGCGGCGATGGCGCCCGCGGGCGCGGCGGCGGCGGCGCGGGCCGCCGCTGTCGATAGAGCGTTGCCCGCGACACCCCGACGCTGTGACACAGCGCCGCCGTCTCACCTGGCGTGGCGATGGTCGTAATGGCCTGCATCAGTCGGTCCCGTCGTCGTCGAGCGGTGTCAGGGGGATCCCCAGGATCTCGGCAATTTTTTTTGGAGTGTGATGATCGTCTCCGCGCGCTGCAACTTCCGCTGCAGCCGGCGGTTCTCCGCCTCGAGCTGGGCCACCCGCGGGTCGACGGGGCGCGGCGTTGGACCCCGGCGGCGGCCGCGCATCTCCCGCAGGGCGCCCGCCTCACGCTGCCGCCGCCAGTTCGTCAGGAGCGACGAGTACAACCCCTCGCGACGCAACAGGGCGCCCACCTCGCCGGGCTTCTTGCACGCGTCGACGGCCTTGAGAATGCGCAGCCGATACGCGGCCGAGAAGCGCCGCCGCTGGACCGTCGCCGGCACCTCCGGGTCCGGGGCACGGGCCGGCAACGTGGTTGCGGGGTCGGGGCCTCCGGTCGCCCTCCGGGCTCCCTCCACCCCCGACCCCGCAACCACTTCGATCTCCACCGCGTCTGGCATGCGCGTCATCTCTCCAACCTCTCCCGCCCCTACACTAAACTCAACAGGGAGGTTGTCTCACAGATTATTGGCACAGGGGGTTCCGCGGGGACTTCCCCGCGGCCTCATTGAAGCAGGCTGTCCCGGCCATACGACGGGGAGCGCTTGACGACGATTCCGCGGGGACTTCCCCGCGGCCTCATTGAAGCACGGCCGGGGTGAGACCGGCATCGCCCGCTATCGTGCTCGATTCCGCGGGGACTTCCCCGCGGCCTCATTGAAGCAGCGGATTACACCGCCGAATCTCCTGTCCGTGGTTCGATTCCGCGGGGACTTCCCCGCGGCCTCATTGAAGCATCAAGCTCGCCGACTGCGACCACCCGCACGATCCGGATTCCGCGGGGACTTCCCCGCGGCCTCATTGAAGCGGATATATCGTGCGCTGTAGCGAACGGCTTGTGAGGCGATTCCGCGGGGACTTCCCCGCGGCCTCATTGAAGCCCGAGGTTCTCGCTTTCATTCTGGACGTGTTCGGGGCGATTCCGCGGGGACTTCCCCGCGGCCTCATTGAAGCGTGTTCCTTGCGGATCGGATTGCGAGATGATGCGGTGCACCTGATTCCGCGGGGACTTCCCCGCGGCCTCATTGAAGCAACATAATAAATCTGGACTTCTGGTGGACGGCTTAGGATTCCGCGGGGACTTCCCCGCGGCCTCATTGAAGCGTCGCGACCCTGAGCTATTCAGACAGTAGGCGTGGATTCCGCGGGGACTTCCCCGCGGCCTCATTGAAGCAAAGTGGATCGGGACGCACTGTCAACGAGCCTGGACGCGATTCCGCGGGGACTTCCCCGCGGCCTCATTGAAGCGCATCGTTCAACACCCTGACGAACCGCTCGCGCACGATTCCGCGGGGACTTCCCCGCGGCCTCATTGAAGCCCTGATGGGGCACAACAACTCACACCACAAGAGAGAAGATTCCGCGGGGACTTCCCCGCGGCCTCATTGAAGCTACTACAACACCGCTCAGCACAAGTGGTATCAGTCGATTCCGCGGGGACTTCCCCGCGGCCTCATTGAAGCTACTACAACACCGCTCAGCACAAGTGGTATCAGTCGATTCCGCGGGGACTTCCCCGCGGCCTCATTGAAGCGGGCATCCGGAGGAGGTTATCGCGTGGTTCGACACATGATTCCGCGGGGACTTCCCCGCGGCCTCATTGAAGCCGCATGGCCAGACGCCTGATCCGCGGGTGCAACGCCGGATTCCGCGGGGACTTCCCCGCGGCCTCATTGAAGCGACGTGCACATGATTCCGCCCGACTTCATCGCGATGGATTCCGCGGGGACTTCCCCGCGGCCTCATTGAAGCATCGATGCCGGCACCTCGGTCGACGACGCCCGGCGCTCGATTCCGCGGGGACTTCCCCGCGGCCTCATTGAAGCGACGAAGTCACAATCGACTACCCACACCGACCGTACGATTCCGCGGGGACTTCCCCGCGGCCTCATTGAAGCACGGGCGACGGCGTGACGCGGGCGTTCACGCTCTCGGAGATTCCGCGGGGACTTCCCCGCGGCCTCATTGAAGCGATGACCAGTCGGTCGAGGGACTACGCGACGGCCGCGATTCCGCGGGGACTTCCCCGCGGCCTCATTGAAGCGGCCATGACCCGCGCTTCGCCCGCGCGCACGGCCGGATTCCGCGGGGACTTCCCCGCGGCCTCATTGAAGCTGAGGTGTTCGCGTGGACTCCGACAGGCGAGCGATCGATTCCGCGGGGACTTCCCCGCGGCCTCATTGAAGCGGGTCGGTCTGGAATGCGCGCAATGTCGGTGAAACGGATTCCGCGGGGACTTCCCCGCGGCCTCATTGAAGCCCGACAGAATCGACCATCGACAATCGGATTGTGACGGATTCCGCGGGGACTTCCCCGCGGCCTCATTGAAGCAACATCCATATCGAGCGTCGGTTCATGCGCGGCACGCCGATTCCGCGGGGACTTCCCCGCGGCCTCATTGAAGCCCGTGGCACCTTGCCACGCCTGCGCAGCTCCCCGGAGATTCCGCGGGGACTTCCCCGCGGCCTCATTGAAGCCGCGATGACCAGCGCGATCTCGTGCAGTTCTTTCTGTGATTCCGCGGGGACTTCCCCGCGGCCTCATTGAAGCATGGGCGGGATCAAATCGAGCATGGTGGGGGGATTTGATTCCGCGGGGACTTCCCCGCGGCCTCATTGAAGCATGTCGATAAAGTAGATTGTCACCCGCCGCCGTCATACCTCCGGAACCCGGCCGAAGTCATCCGGAACGACGACCAGCCCCGCGCCACCGGCCTATCGCTCATACTCCGCGCCACGGTTCCGAAACGCCCAAGCCAGCGCCTCCCGCGCTGGCACCTTGACCATTTGCTCCGGAAACAGTTCCTTGTAGATCTGGATCGCGTCCTCCGCACCCTTCAACCCCAGGTGCTTGCACAGCACCCCAATGTCCTCCCGGTCCTTCTCCCGCGCCGCCAGCAGCTTCATCGCCAACAGATGCTTTGCCGACGCGCCCGTGACGGTCAGGTGCGCCGACTGGTACAGCGTTTCGGCCCGCGCGTCCGCACTGCGCGGGATCGCCGTCGTCGCCTGGTCGTTGAGCCACGCGTCCGCCAGCCCGTGCCGCCGGCCGACCGTCCGCACGGCCTCCGTCAGCCGGTAGTGCCCCGTGTCGATCCGCGCATCCACGTCCCTCGTCGTTCGTTCCCGGCTGAAAGCCAGACTCATCGCCGCGCCGCCCACGATGTAGATCTGCGCCCGCGTCCCCCGGAACCGAAGCTCCCTCGACAGCTCCTCGAACAGCTCCAGAAGTCTCTTACGGCCAAGGGGTCCATTCAAACCGTTCTCCTCCCCGGCGGTCGAGATCCCGCGGGTCCGGTATCGCCCCGTGCCGCAGGAACGCGGCCGGCGCGAACATCAACGAGTGCATCCGGATCGACGGCAGCGGTGACACAACCCACGTGCTGTCGAGGAACCGTTCCGGCTCGTCCACCCACGCCGGCGGTTCGTGCCCGTGCAGCGACGCCACGTGCTCCACCATCGCGGCGATCAGCGCGTCCCACTTCGTGCGCGTCAGCGGCACCCGCTCCGCCAGCGCCTCCCGCTGGTCGGCCGCGCTCAGCACATGGAAATCCCGCGGCAGGCCGCACACGATCCACCGCGCAATGTCCCCCTCCGGCCAGCCCTCCTCGATCCCCTTGATGTAATCCGACAACGAGAACCTAACGCCCGTTCCGGTCATGCCCTCACCTCGCACGCGCAGGTCTTCATCGGCCGATGCGGGTGGCCTCCTGCCGCGCCCGCCGGTTCGCCTCGATCTCGTGCTGAGCTTCGCGCGCCACTTCCAGCGACTCTACCGCTCTGTCCCGCTGATCCGCGAACGACTCCCGTACGCCCTGCACCAACTCCAGAGGCGGCGTCCCGCGCGGCGCCCACCTCAACAACCGTATCTGTTCCCAATCCCCCGACGCGAACGCCTCCTCGACGCGGCGTATCATCTCCTGCCGCATCACCTCGACCTTCACCATCCGGACCACCGGCCAGCCGCTGCTTCTCACGGCCTTCTCGATTTCCTCCAGTTCCGCGGCCAGCGCCCGGATCTCCTCGACCACATCCGCGATCGCCTCGACCCCCGCCGCGGCCGGCGTTGCCTCCTCCTCCACCGGCTCCGCCCCGCTGCACGCCGCGGCCAGCGCCACCACTACCGTCAATCCCCAACGTGTCGTTCCTGCCCCCTCTTGCAGCGGACGCCCCGCCCGCGGAACGCCCTGAGACTTTCACGAACCGACCTACCACCCGCGTCAGGACCAACTTGCGAGCCGAGAGAGGTAATTACAAACGGCCCATCCGGGCCGAACCCGGCCGGCGGCACCGCCGCGGGCGTTTTCTGCCGGGACGAACTCTTCCGCCTTCACCCCGGAAATATGCGCTGCGTCATCGACCGCCGAATAACCACCGTTCCTGCTGGCGCGCCATGTTCGCTGTCCGACGGCATAGCGGCCGCCGTTTGCCTGCAGGTGGCCCGGCTGAACGGACCGCGCGGACAACCCTGCCGGGGTCAATCGCCGGGAGCCGCGCGTTCGTAGAGGAATTCCGGCGCGAGGTCGGCCCCGGTGGGCCACACAATCGTGTCCAGTTCGGTGTCGACGCGAAAACGCTGGAAGATCTCGGGTTCCTTCAGCGGTTCGAAGACGTCGCCCCACAGTTCGTCTTCCAGATCGATGACGCCCTCATGGCCATCGTCGAACGTCACGCCAATCTTGTAATCGCCAAAATACTCCGCGCGTGCGAGTCTCGGTGTCATGCCTGTTATTCCAGCGGATCGATCTTCACCAGCGGCTTGCGTTGCTGGGCCAATCGCCAGTCTCCCAGTAATTCGTCACGGTGCAGCGCCAACCACTCCTGAACCAGACCTTGCGCCCTGCGGGGGAACGTTCCTGACATGATCAGCCCATTCTCGATTGCGACCCGGATTACCCGATCACCGTACCGCGCGTGGAAATGCGGCGGACCGTGCTCGTTGTAGTACATCGCGATCACGGTAGTACATCGCGATCACGATTCCGAGGAAACGGCTGATTTCAGGCACCGGGCGTCGCTCCTCCGCCGATCATGAATCGAGAACGGTGGATGACGCCACCGTGCCGCAGTCGAAGTTCGCGGGCGCGCGTCGGTCGGGGCGGAACCCTGACGAGCTCGACCGCAACGGCGCCCATACCCGGCTGGTCATGGCGGCCGTGTTGCGCGATCTGTCGGAGGGCATCGTCCCGCGGCGCGTCGAGTATGACGACCTTGACCTGCCCTACTTCGGTTGCGGCACGACCCGGATATACGGCAGCGGCTGCTGCCATCCGTCGGGGTAGGTGGCCCTGGCTTCCTCGTCGGACACCGCCGGCAGGATGATGACGTCGTCACCCTGCTTCCAGTTGACGGGGGTCGCCACCTTCTTCGACGCCGTGAGCTGACACGAATCGAGCAGCCGCAACACCTCGTCGAAGTTCCGGCCGGTGCTCATCGGATAGGTGATGGTCGCCTTGACCTTCTTGTCGGGACCGATGAGGAAGACCGAGCGGGCCGTCGCGTTGTCAGCCGGCGTGCGCCCCTCGCAGGTGTCCCCCGCCTCGGCCGGCAGCATGTCGTACTGCTTGACGATCTTGAGTTCGGGATCGCCAATCAGCGGGTAGCCGACGGCGTGCCCCTGCGACGCCTCGATGTCCTTCGACCAGGCCTCGTGGTTGCTGACGCCGTCGACGCTGATACCGAGGATCTTGCAGTTGCGTCTCGCGAAATCGTCCTGCAGTCCGGCCATGTAGCCCAGTTCGGTGGTGCAGACCGGGGTGAAGTCCTTGGGATGCGAGCAGAGGATGGCCCAGCCGTCGCCGATCCAGTCGTGGAAGTTGATGGTGCCCTGGGTCGTTTCGGCCGTGAAGTCGGGTGCAGTGTCGTTGATTCTCAGTCCCATGAATGTTCCTCTCCGTCGTGTCTCGAACAGGTGTTCCGCGGCGTCGATCGGTCCTGGGGCATCGGCGCCGGGTCAATCGACGGTCCAGAGCCTCAGCGTCTCAATGTCCTTGACGAACAGCCGGTTGCCCGCGATGGTGGGCAGGGTCCAGGTCGAACTGTCGGCCACCTCGTAGCGCCGCAGCGGCTCGAATCCGGTTCGGCTGTGGGGCACGACGATCAGCTCGGCATCATCTTCCAGCGCAAAAATGGTATTCCCGACGTTCAGAATCGCGGCGTTTTCCGCCTGCCGCGGGTTGCTGGTCCAGAGCACCGCACCGGTGTCGAGATCGAGGCCGAAATACTGGCCGCTGTTCAGATGCGACAACCCGAACATGACCCCGTCGACGACCACCGCGTTGGTCATGTGCAGCGAGACCTCGTCGGTGTGCCACACGTCTTCCGTCGTCCAGGCGTTGCCTTCGCGCACGACCCGGAAGCGGGTGATTCCGTTGCCGCGGCCCGATTCGATCACGTCGCCCTGATAGAGACGGGGTGTCTGGGACGTGGTGTTCGACCCGGTCGTGTAGGGACGCCGCCACAGCAACTGGCCGGTGTCGGCCGCCACGCCGACGAAATTCGTCTGGGTGAAGGTGACGACCTGCCGCACCCCTTCCAGTTCGACGACGATCGGCGACCCGTAGGCCGGCCCGTCGCCGGTCCAGCTCCACCGCTCTTCTCCCGTCGCGACCTCGAACGCGGTCAATGCGCCGGCGTCGTGACCGCCGACATGGAGAATCATCTGGTCGCCGTCCACGTAGGGAGACTGGCCCGTGTGATACAGCGGCTCGATCGGGTCGGCCGGGCGCTGCCAGAGTTGCCGGCCGCTCTGGGCGTCGAACGCGGTGACGATGCCGCTGATGCCCAGCGTGAAGAGACGTCCGTCGGCGTAGGCCGGCGTCGACTTCGGTCCCGGCCCGTGGTTCCTGGTGGCCGCGTTCATCTCGAACAACGCGGCATAGCTGGTGCGCCAGAGCGTCTCTCCCGACCCCGCGTCCAGCGCCGTCATCACTTCCTCGTCGCCCTGACGGGTAAACATGAAGATCCGATCACCGATGAGCAGCGGCGAGGCGTAGCCGAACCCGACCTCCACGGTCCACTGCTCGGTGAGCCCGGCCGGCCAGGCGGCCGGCACGTCGAACCCGGCGACCGAGCCGTCACGGTTGGGGCCCCGCCACTGGGTCCAGTCCTGCGCGACGACCGCTCGGGGCCAGGCCACGCCCGCCATCACCAGCACCAGCACCACGCTACCCGCCGTCAGTCGCCTGAACCCCATCACATGCCCCCCGCGCGCTCCCGTAGCCATCCGGTGATTATAGGCTGGATGGCTCTCTCCACGCTAAGATGACGCCATCGAAGGAGGAAGACGTTTCATGACGCTCAGACCATTCGCGGTGGCGCTGGTCAGCCTCGCGCTGTCGGCGCCGGTCCTGGCCCAGGATCTCCAACGCGCCGCCCCGGAATCGGTCGGGCTCTCCTCGGCCGGGCTGGCCGCCGCCACCGCGGCGCTGGAAGCCCATATCGAGGCCGGGCACGTCGCGGGCGTCGTGGCCGCCGTCGCCCGTCGCGGCCGCCTCGTCTATTTCGAAGCGCTGGGACAGCGAGACCTCGCGCAGGGCGATCCGATGCCCGAGAACGCCATCTTCCGGCTCTATTCGATGACGCGTCCGATCACGAGCACCGCGGTGATGTTGCTCTGGGAAGAAGGCCGCTTTCAGCTCGACGACCCCATTTCGACCTACCTGCCGCAATTCACCGGCCAGCGCGTTTTTGCCGACGCCGGCGCCCCCAGCATGTCGCAGACCCGCGCTCGCGCCGGCGAGATCACGGTGCGCCACCTCCTGACCCACACCTCCGGCATCGGCAGCCGCAGTTCGCCGATCTACCGGGCCGAAGGGGTCCGTCTGAGGTCCATCACCCTGCCGCAACTGGTGGCCAACGCGGCGCGGGTCCCGCTGTTCGACGACCCCGGCACGCGCTTTCGCTACGGCATCTCGACCACGATTCTCGGACGGCTTGTCGAGGTCTGGTCCGGCCAGCCATTCGAAACGTTTCTGCAGGAGCGGGTTCTCGACCCGTTGGGCATGACCGATACGGTCTTCTGGGCCGCCGGGGAACGCGCCCGCCGGCTGACGAGCGTCTACCGTCCCGACCGCGAGAGCGGGGCGCTGCGGCCGTACGCCATCGAGGAAGTGCCGTTCACCGAGCGTCCGACGCTGATCGAAGGCGGGGTCGGGCTGCTGTCGTCCGTGCCGGACTTCCTGCGGTTCTCGCAGATGTTCCTGAACGGCGGCATGCTCGACGGAACACGGCTGCTGCGCGCCGACACCGTCGCCCTGATGACGCGCAACCACCTGCCCGACACCGTACTGCCGATCGGCGGCGGCTACATGGCCGGCTCTGGCTGGGGCCTCGGGTTCAACGTGGTGCTGGACGCCGGCGCCTACCCGTTTCCGGTGGGCGCGGGCGAGTACTGGTGGGACGGATCAGCAGGCACCCGGTTCTCGATCGACCCGCAGCACGACCTGATCGTCGTGATCATGGCGGCGGTGTCGCCGTCCCGCGGCGGCGGGTTCCGGGAGGAATTCAAGGCGTTGGTGCACGACGCGGTCACCGGCGGCGGACGCTGACGCCGGACGCCGATGCGACCCGCGGGCGTCGACGCGGGCGGCTATCCGACCGGGGCCTGGCAATCGACTGCGCGATCGACCTCCAGCGGCCACCAGGTGTCGAACCGGGCGTCGGACCCGGCGATCGGCAGCACCAGCGGGAACCGGTCCCCGCTGAATGCGCCGGCCACGCCGCGCGCGGCGGCCAGGGCGCTCAACTGCCGGCGGAACGCCGACACCTCCGGACTGTCGAACAGCACGAAGTAGAACTCGCGCGTGCGGCCGGCGAACGGTTCCCGCTTGACCGCCATGCAGACCGGGTCGAGCGGCGCCGCGGCGAGGCCGGCCGCGCGGGCGAGGTCCAGGATCTCGTCCGGCGCGAGCACGAGGCCCGTCTCGCCGCGCAGTTCGCTGCGGAGCACGACCGGCAGTACGGCGTCGCCCGGCGAGGTCATCGAGGTCATCGTCCGATCGAAGAGCTGGCCGAACAACGCCGGCGGCAGCATCTCCGGCGGCTGCAGACCGAGCAGCGCGATTCCCTGGCGCGCCGGGTCGCCAAGCGCGACGGTCCAACCGGACAGCGGAAACCCGGCGGCATCGTAGGGCTCGGCGATGGTGTCCCGCAGCGTCCGCAGGAACAGCCAGGGCAGCACGAGGAGCACCGCGAGCCCGACGACCAGTTTCAACACACGTTGCGCGCGCATGTCACGTGCCGGCGGCGCCGCCCGCATCCGCCTGCCCCGGCTCGGCCACGAAGCGGTAGCCGACGCCGCGCACGGTCTGGAGATGCTTCGGGTGGGCGGGCTCAGCCTCGAGATACCGCCGCAACCGCGCAATGAAGTTGTCGACCGTGCGGGTGTCGGTGTCCTCGCGCACACCCCACACTTCCTCGAGCAGCGCCTTGCGCGGCACCGTCTGTCCTTCGCGCCGCACCAGATAGCGCAACAACGTCGCTTCCATCAGGGTCAAGGGCTGCTGCGTTCCATCCCAATGCAGGATCTGCTCGCGGAAGTCGAGCCGTTTCCCCGCGAACCGGAACTCGTCCGGCTCGTCCGGCGGCGCCGCGCCGCCGCGCCCGTGCAGCCAGAGCTGCCGGCGCAGCAGCCCCTGAAGACGCGCCATGAGGATTGGGAGATCGAACGGCTTCGACAGATAGTCGTCGGCGCCCGCTTCGAAACCGGCCAGCACGTCATCCATGTGCGAGCGCGCCGTCAGCAGCATCACCGGCACGAACCGCCCCGCCTCACGCAACCGCCGGACCACTTCGAACCCGTCGAGCCCGGGCAGCATCACGTCGAGCAGCACGACGTCGAAGCCATGCGCACCGCCGGTCAGCCGTTCGAGCGCGGTCTGGCCGTTCTCTTCCACCTCGGCGACGAACCCCTCCGCCTCCAGGTTGAGCTTCAGGCCCGCGGCGAGATGCTCTTCGTCCTCGACGATGAGAACGCGCCTCATGACGGTTTCAGCGGCAGTTCGAGCGTGAACGTACTGCCCTGCCCGGCCCCGCGGCTCTCAGCAAAGGCGCGACCGCCGTGCCGGCGCGCCACCGCGCGCACGATCGACAGTCCGATGCCGGTGCCGCGCACGCGCGATTTCAGCGCCGCCGGCAGGCGGTAGAATCTCCGGAACACCCGTTTCAGCTCGTGGCTCGTGATGCCGATGCCCTGGTCGCGCACGCTGATCGCGACCCGGCGGGCGCCGGCGCGGGCCACCTCGACCCCGACCGTGACACGGTCGCCGGAGTACTTGATGGCGTTGTCGACCAGATTGGTCACCGCCGCCATCAGTTCGTCGCGGTCGCCCTTCACCACGAAGGCGCCCGGCAGCGCCCGGTCGACCAGTTGGACTTCGCCGTCCCGCAGGTCGTGCCGTTTGCCGGCCAGCGTCACGCACTCGCCCACGACCTCGGACACGTCGACGTCGGTCGGGTTGTCGACCCGTCTCGCGTCACCCGTCTTGCCGGCCAGCAGAATCTGATCGATCGTCTGCTGCAGCCGTTCCGAGTCATCGAGCATGGTGTCGATCAGCTCATGGCGCTTCGCGGGCTCGAATTCCCGCTGCTGCAACGTCTGCAGATAGAGCTTGATCGAGGCGAGCGGCGTCTTCAATTCGTGCGTGACGGCATGGATGAAGGCGTCGTGCTGCTCGTTTTTTCGAATCTCGCGAATGAGAAAGGCCGTATTCAGCGCCAGACCGCCGATCAGCACCGCAAAGCTGGACACACCGACCAGCAGCAGCAGGCCGGGCCGCCAGTTGACGACGATGAAGCTGATGTTCAGCCCGACCGCGACGACGATGAGGCCGGCGCCGAGCAGCCACACCAGCAGCAGGGCACGCTTCCGCGTGCCACCGGTCCGATCCATACGCATAGTGTCCCGTCTCGGCGCTGGGATGTCCAGCCGCCCCCGGCTTTACGCCGGGTCAGCGACCGCGGCGGCGGCTGCGGCGACGTGACCACCGCTCAAGACCGCTCCAGCTTCTTGAGCTTGCGCCACAGTGTGGTCCGACTGATCCCCAGGGCGGCGGCCGTTCGCCCGTGCTTCCAGTGATTGTCTTCCATCGCAGCAAGCACGCGTTCCTGTTCGTCTTCTGCCTGCGTTTCCGTCTCGTCCACCGGAATGGCGACCGCGTCAATCGCGCGCGCAATCTCGCCGTCGTCGACCAGGGGCCCGGCGGCCCGACCGGCCACGGCTCCGCTACTCCTGCCGAAGCGCGTCCAGCGGGTTGATGCGCAGCGCCCAGCGCGCCGGCAGCCAGGCCGCCAACCCCGCCGCCCCCAGCACCACCAGGGGCACGGCGACGAACGTCAGCGGGTCGGCGGGACTCACCTCGAAGAGCAAGCTCCGCAACGACCGCACCACCCAGAACGCCGCCACCCCGCCCAGGCCGACCCCCAGCACCACCGGCCCGAGCGCCTGCGCCAACACGAGTCGCTGCACCGCGCGTGGGCCCGCCCCCAGCGCCACCCGGACGCCGATCTCGTGCACCCGCTCGCTGACCGCCGCCGACACCGCCCCGAAGATGCCCACCGCCCCCAACACCAACGCCAGCACCCCGAAGCCGACCGTCGCCAGCGCGTAGAAGCGCAGCTCCGCCACCGCGTCGGCGACCAACTGGTCCACCGTCGTGACGACGTTGACCGCTTGGCGCGGATCGACGGCGTGCACCGCCGCCCGCGCCGCGGCCGCGAACGACGGCAGGTCCAGCGGCGTGCGGGCCAGCACATATATGAAAGACGAGTCGTGCTGGGCCATGGGCATGTAGAATGCCGGCTCCGGCGGCGTGTCGGGCCGCCGCCAGCGCACGTCGTCCACGACACCGACTACATCGTACGGGTCCCCCAAATAAAACGTGCGACCAACCGGCGACTGGTCGCCATAGAGGTGGCGGGCCAGCGCCGCCGACAGGATCACCATCGGGGGCGCGTCGGGCGTGTCCCGTGCGGAGAAATCCCGGCCGGCCAGCAGCCGGATTCCCAACATCCGAATAAATCCAGGCGTCACGTACCTGCTTCGAACGAGCACTCGTGTCCCTGTCGGGACCGGCTCGCCTCGCGGCACCCATGTCCTACCGCTGCTGGCCATAGTCGGAAAACCGGAACTCGTGCTGACCTCCGACACGCCCGGGATCTCCATGATTCGTCGACGGACCGCTTCGCGGAAGCGCAACTCATCCTGCTCCGAGTACTCCAGACCCTTCGATCTGTACGATACATACAAGACCATCAGGTCACGCGACTGATAGCCGAGATCCACCTGCGTCAGGCGCGAGAAGCTGTGCAGCAACAGCCCGCCGCCGGCCAGCAGGACGACGATCAGGGCCGTTTGTGCGACCAGCAACGCCCGCCGCCACGCCCGGCCGCGCCGCGGGGGCAGCGCCGCCGCACCCGGCGCGCCCGGGCACAGCGTCAACACCTGCGCCGAGACGCCGCGGTAGGTCACCAACCCGGTCACCAGCGTCGCCGCCGCTCCCGCCGTCACCGCCACCCCGATCACCCACGGATTGATCGCCAGCTCGTCGAGCCGCGGCACCATCGGCGGCACGAGCCGGCGCACCAGCGGCAGCACGCCCACCGCCAGCCCGGTGCCCAGCACGACGCCGCCCAGTCCGACCACGCCGCTCTCCACCAGATCCCGCCGCAGCAACTGGCGCCGCGTCGCCCCCAGCGCCGCGCGCACCGCCGTCTCCGGCGCCCGCCGGATCGCCCGTGTCAGCAGCAGCACACTCGCATTGAGACACGCCGTGACCAGCAGCAGCAGAACCGCACCCGACAGGAGCCGGAACGCCGGCCGGTAGGCCCCCGACACCCAGTCGCGAACCGGCTGTGCAACAACCCGCCAATCGCCCTGCTGCGCGGACCGCGGCATCAGCCCCGGAACCGTGCGCAGCGCCGCCGTCGCCTGCTCCACCCGCACACCCGGACGCAAGCGGGCCAGCACGTGGAATCTGAGCCACCGGTCCCTCGGTCGAAACTGGCCCGGCGGCAAGAGACCCCACACCTCGACGTCCTCCAGATAGCTAACGCGGACCCCCGGGGGGAGCACCCCCACGATGGTCCGAGTCTCCGCATCGAAACGCACCGCTCGCCCAACGATGCCCGGATCGGCCCCGAACCGGCGCCGCCAGAGCCCGTCGCTGATCACGGCCTCCGCGCCAACGTCATCCTCCCGGAATGTGCGCCCCAAGTTGGCCTGGACGCCCAGCAGGGGGAAAAACGCGGGCGTGACGAGACCGACGCGCAGGCGCTCCATCGCTGCTGCCTCGCCGTCGCCGTCGCTGTCGCCCCCGAGCCACGCGTAGGCCCGATGGCTGTTGATATCGAACGGTGCCACGGCCTGAAACAGCGCAGACTCCGCGGCCAGCGCCTCGACGCCGAGCACACGTGCGCCGGTCATCAACAGCGGTTCAGGCGGCTCGGACGGGTCCGTGCGGGCGACGATGACCAACTGCTCGGGGTTTGCGTAGGGAAGCGGCTTGAGCAGGACGGCATAGACCACCGAGAACAACGCCGTCGTCAGCCCGATGCCCAGCGCCAGCACCGTGACCGCAGACACCGACTGCGCCGGCGTCCGCCAGATCAGCCGCCACCCGTGCCGAATCTCCCGTAGCAGTGCCACCGTGGTCCTCGATAGCTGTGGAGAGATGCTACCAGAATGACCGCTCCTCGGACGTTCTTCCGCGGCCCCTTCAACTGCAGCCGAGTCCCGTGTTCGTTTTCACCGCGGTCTTCGCCGGCATCGCGACCGATTCCGACGATAGAGGCGCGCGGGATTGCGCAACGGAGCCGCGTCCTCGACGCCGTTCACTGCAGGTCTTGCGAGAAAACTGCCCCATCCGGTGCGCGGCCGGCGCCGGGATACGCCGCGGGAATGCGGACTTGTACCGTCGAGCGGTTCGGCGCAAGCCGGGTTCAAGGCCGGGCGCAGGCCGCCTGCCCGGTCTGACGCAGCGGTCGGATTCGCGTGGGAAGCGTGGGAGGTGGCGCTGCTACGCCGCGCGTTCGAGCGTAATCGACTTGCCGGCGATCTGGCTGGCGGTGGGCGCCTTGATGTCCCAGGCCAGGCCCAGCCAGGTCATGATGCGGATCTGGATCCAGCTCAGGTCCACTTCCTTCCAGGTCATTCCGTGCCGGGCCGAGGTCGGGTAGGCGTGATGGTTGTTGTGCCAGCCTTCGCCGAAGGTGATCAGCGCGACCCACCACGAATTCTTCGAATCGTCGCTGGTCTCGAACCGGCGGCTTCCCCACAGGTGGGTCGCCGAATTCACCAGCCACGTGCAATGCAGCCCGACGACGACGCGCAGGAAAATGCCCCAGAGCGCCCACGGCCAGCCGCCGATCGCCAGCAGCACCAGTCCCAGGACGACGAGCGGCACCCAATGCCACCGGTTGAGCACGCGATAGAACCGCTTCTTCATCAGGTCGGGCGCGTACTTGCCCATGACCTCGGTGTTCGAGTGCATCTGCTCGCCGAGGATGATCCAGAGCATGTGCGCCCACCACTTGCCGTCGCGCGGCGTGTGCGGGTCGCCCGGCTTGTCCGAGTGTTGATGATGAATGCGGTGCGTCGCGGTCCAGAAGATCGGTCCGCCCTCGAGGGTCAGGGTCCCGCAGACCGCGAAGAAATACTCGACGAACGTCGACGTCTTGTAGGAACGATGGGTGTGCAGCCGGTGATACCCCAGTCCGATGCCCCACCCGATGCAGATCCAGTGCAGCGCAAACGCGACCGCCACGGCGCCCCAGGTCGCATTGAACAGCGCCACGACGGCCAGCACATGAAAGCTGACGACCGCGATACAGGTGATCCAGTTGACCGTGTCACGTTTGTTCGAGTAGACGACTGGGCTCGTGTCCACGCTAGCTCCCTGACAAATACGGTTGAGGTATGTGCACGTCGGTCGATTACGTGGGGACAGCCTATCAGGACGGACCGCTCGCGGCACGTGTTTCGATGTAATAGTTGTGTAAATGCGGTGGAGTCTCGTAACGTGCTGTACAAAAAGGGGTTCAGAAGGAAGTCACCAACGGTGGATGCTGGAGGTGATGGGTCGTGGCGGCCTGATAGGCGTGTGCAAGGCGCAGGATTTCCGCCTCGCCGAACAGCTTGCCGGTGAACCGCAGACTGGTGGGCGAGCCGCGGTGAAATCCGTTCGGCACGCTGATCTCGGGATGCCCCGTCAGATTGGTCAGCGAGAGGCGGCTGCCGGCGAACAGGTCGAGGTCGCCCAGCGCGTCGTGCAGCGTCTCGATGATGCGTGTTCGCAGACGGTTGGCCTGGAGGTAGTCGATGGCGGTCACGAAGCGCGAGGCTCGGAAACTGTCAGGCCACCGGCTCTGCTCCGGCGGAGGGCGCATGCCGTCGAGCCGGGCCTCCAGCGTTTCGGCGTCGAAGGCGGCGGCCGCCTCGGTGCCAAGAATGAACCCGATCGCCCCGGTCGGCAGATCGGGCAGATCGAACGGCACCGGCTGCACGCCGAGCCGGCGCAGCACATCGAGCGCTGACCGGTTGTTGGCCTGAATCTGCCGCAACCCGGCCACCCGGTCCGGCGTCTGCGGGTTGTCCTCGATCTCGTCATCGAACGTCGAGCGCAGATAGCCGACACGCAGGCGCCGCACGTCGGCCGACGCATCCCAGTTGAACGGCACGTCGATCACGGAGTTGTCGCGGCCATCGGGCCCCTGGATCGCATCGAACACCAACGCACAATCCTCGGCCGCCCGGCACATCGGACCGATCTTGTCCATGCTCCAGGCCAGCGCCATGGCGCCGTAGCGGCTGACCCGGCCGAACGTCGGTCGCAGCCCGGTCACCCCGTTGCGCGACGACGGCGAGATGATCGAACCGCGCGTCTCGGTGCCGATGGCGAATCCGACCAGACCGGCCGCCGTCGCCGCACCGGGCCCTGCGGACGACCCGCTGGCCCCCTGATCGGGGTTCCAGGGGTTCCGCGTCCGGCCGCCGAACCAGCGGTCACCGGATGCCAGGGCGCCCATGGTGAGCTTGGCGACCAGCACCGCGCCGGCGTCGGTCAGACGGCTGTAGACCGTGGCATCCGTCTCGATCGTCTGATTCTGGAACGGCGACGCCCCCCAGGTCGTTCTGGTGCCCCGCACCGCCAGCAGGTCCTTCGCGCCCCAGGGGATGCCGTGCAGTGGTCCGCGGTAGACGCCGGCGGCGATCTCCTCGTCGGCCCGCCGCGCCTGCGCCCGAGCCAGGTCTTCCGTGTAGCTGACGACGCAGTGCAACGTCGGATCGTGACGCTTCAGCCGGGCCAGATACAGCTCGGTGAGCTCTGACGGCTTGACCTGTCGGGTCTCGACGAGTTTCGCAAGGTGCGTCACGGGCAGGAACGCCAGCGCGTCGTCGCTGGCGGGCATCGAGACGGTGACCTCCTCGCGGCGCATCGGGCGCCGTTCGGTGGGCAGCGGCATGCCGGCGGGCACCGGATTGAACACCAGCGCCGGCTGCGTGCCGTTCCCCAGACCCGCGGCGCGCAGGGTGTCGAGGTCAGGTCCGCTCCCGCCGGGCCGGTTGATCCGCGCCGCGATCCGCTCCAACTCGTCCTGGCTGAACTCGAGACCGGCGATGCGCTGGGCCGCGTCGAGCATCTCGATCGTGACCTCGTCGGCGTCCTGCGCCACTGCCGCCAGGGCCCCCGGCATCAGGGCCGACCCGACCCCCGCCGCGGACAACCCGGCGATGAAACGCCGTCGATTCAGCGCCAGCTTCCGTTCGTCCATGTCCCTGCGCAAGCGCAGCGGCGCGCCGCGCCAATCTCGGTGCAACGCGGGGTTTCACCACGGACTGCTCGAGCGCTACGGACCCGGCCCAATCGACGCCTTTGTGCCGCCGCGGCGGAACAGGTCATTGCACCGGCTCGATCCGCAGCAACGCGGCGTCGTTCTCCTCGGTCAGGACGTAGATCAGCCCGTCCGGCCCCTGCTTCACGTCGCGAATCCGTTGGCGCAACTCGGTGAGCAACCACTCGCGCGCCAACTCCTCCCCGTTCTCGTTGAAGACGATCCGCTCGAGATGTCCCGTGCGCCCGATCCGTCCGGTCATCAACGACCCGACGAACAGATTGCCCCGCCACTCGGGAAACTGGTCGCCGGTATAGAAGGTCAGCCCCGACGGCGCAATGGACGGGACCCAGAACACCAGCGGCTCCTGCATGCCGGCGGCCCAGAACTGGTCGGTCACGCGGGCGCCGCCGTATTGCCGCCCGTAGGACACCACGGGCCACCCGTAGTTGCGCCCCGGCTCGATGACGTTGAGCTCGTCGCCGCCCTGCACCGCATGTTCGGTCACCAGAAGTTGGGCGGTGTCCGGATGGAACGTCAGCCCCTGCTGGTTGCGATGCCCCATCGAGAAGATCTCCGGCTGGTAGTCGCTCCGTCCCACGAACGGGTTGTCGTCAGGCACGCTGCCGTCGTCATTCAGACGCAGCACCTTCCCGGCATGGCTGGCGGGATCCTGCGCCCGCGACTCGCCGGGGTTGGTCCCGAATGCGCCGCCGACCGTCATGTACAGCAGTCCGTCGGGTGCGAACGCGATACGGGCCGCGGCGGTGGACCCGCCCCACGACTCGGCGACGAACACATCCTCGACGTCACGCAGCGCCATGCCGTCGAGCCGTCCGCGTACCAGCGCCACGGTGCCCTCGCGCTCGCCCAGTGGACGCGTGTACGACAGATACACCAACCGGTTCTGCGCAAATCCGGGATGCAGCTCGACATCCATGAGCCCGGCCAGTCCTCTGGCCAGCACCTCGGGCACTCCCTCGATCGGTTCCGGATCGAGCGCACCGTCGCGCACCATCCGCAGGCGCCCCGACCGCTCGGTGACCAGCATGTCGCCGCCCGGCAGGAAGGCCATGCTCCAGGGGTGCGACAACCCCCGCGCCAGGGTCACCACGCGCACTTCGGCGATCTCGTGCGTGTTGAGGACGATCTCGTCCTGCAGCGGTCCCCGCGGGAGGCCGGGCGGCCGGTCAGGATCGGCCTGCCGCTGTTGCGCGGCGCCGACCGCCACGACCAGGCCCAGCATGCCACCCAGGATCAGCCAGGGTGTGAATCTACGCCACGCCGTCGAGCTGTAACCCATGAGACACCTCGGGACAAGGAAGACCGTGCCGTCCATTCTATCGGATACCGGGGCCTCTGCGCCGCCTCCGCAATGGAGGACCCGTGCGCCGGGTTTCCGGAGCTCGGGTCGCACGTCGCGGCGGGCGCCTACTCGCGGGCGATGCCGGCGATCACGTAGCCGCCCGACCGCTCGTCGAGATCGAGCTCGAGCAAGCCTCTGGACTGCGCCTCCTCGAGCAGATCGTTGAACGACCCGAAACCGTAGGCCGACTCGTTGAAGCCGGGCCGCCGGCGTTTCAGGGTCTGCTTGATCATCGACCCCCACAACTTGGCGCGGTCCCCGCGTTCGGCATAGATCGCCTCGGCGGTCTGCACGACGAGGTCGAGCCCCTCTTGGGCCCGATCGTCCGGCGGCGCCGGCGCGGTCTTCTTCTCCGCTGACGCGCCTCCCTTGGCCCGCGGCTTGCTTCGCGCACGCCGGCGGGCCGGTTGACGTTCGGCCACGAGATCGTCGTAGAAGATGAACTCGTCGCAGTTGTTCATGAGCAGGTCGGACGTGGAGTTCTTCACGCCGACGCCGATCACCGACTTGGCGTTCTCGCGCAGCTTGCTCACGAGCGGCGAGAAGTCGGAGTCGCCCGAGACGATGACGAACGTATCGATGTGCTCTTTCGTGTAGCAGAGGTCGAGTGCGTCGACGACCATGCGGATGTCGGCCGAGTTCTTTCCCGACAGACGCGTGTGCGGAATCTCGATCAACTCGAAGGCCGCCTCGTGCATCGTCGGCTTGTGTTCCTTGTAGCGATCCCAGTCGCAATACGCCTTCTTGGCCACGATGCTGCCCTTCAGCAGCAATCGCTCGAGGATCGGCCGGATGTCGAACTTCTTCAGCTTGGCGTCCCGAACGCCGAGCGCGATGTTCTCGAAATCGCAGAACACCGCGAGGTTGCCCTCACCGGTCACACGCTCTCCTTCTCTCGACAGGCGCCATCGACAGACGCCCGCGGGGCAGACCGGCCTGCTGCTCGACCATGACCGCGGTGCGCCAGGTGCGCCCGTCGTCGGACGCGGCGGCCGACAGGCGGCCGCCGCTCGTAGGGTTGCAGGCACGCAAAAAAACACCCGTCCGCCGGACGCACCGCGCGGGCGCCGGCGGACGGGTTGGACAGACCGGACGGTCTCACGAGTCAGCGAACCCGGCGCGCCTCAACGAGCGCCGCCCGGCAGCTTCAACGCGGCCAGCGCACCCTGCATGACGCCGCCCCGGGCGACCTGCACGACGATGTACTGCTCCCCCTCGTGCATGTAGGTCATCATGCCGTACTGCCCCGGCGCGGGCAGCTCGACGCTGCCGACCAGCTCGCCGGTCAGCTTGTTCCGGGCATCGAGCACCGCCGGCCCGTTGCTGCCGCGGGTGGTCAGCAACAGGCTTCCGGTCACAATGGACACGGCCCGAGCGCCGCCGCCGACACCGCTCAGATCCACTCCCTGCAACGCGGGGTGGTTCTTCACCCGATTGGACGCCTCGCCAATCGGCACCCACCACAGATGCTCGCCGGTGTCCATGTCGATCGCGGTCACGCGGTTGTAGGGCGGCTTGTGCATCGGCAGCCCCTGCGGGCCGGCCCAGCCCACGCCCCCGCCCTGCACCCAGTCGGAAATTGTCGTGCCGGTGGTCCAGCAGTCACCCTCCGACGACGTGCAACTGTGGGTGTCACCGTCGGTGTTGATGCCCGGCTGCACGAGACGGCCGGAGCATGACGGAGCCGAGGGCTGATACAGGATGCCGGTGGTCGGGTCGAAGGAGGCCGGGTTGGTGATGTTGAGACCGCCGGAGCAGCCGATCCAGCCCTGGACACTTTCGGTGTGTCCCTCTGGGAGCGGCGGCATGTACGGACCGCCGATCCGGAAATTGCTCATGATCTCCAGCGCCTCGGCGCGCAGTTCCGGCGTGAAGTCGATCACGTTCTCCTCCGGCAGCCCCAGTTCCTCGAGGGGCGCCGGTTTGGTGGGATGCGGCTGCGTGCGGGAAAGCTGCTCACCGGGGACGACCGACTGCGGAACCTCGAGTTCCTCGATCGGCCAGACCGGCTCGCCGGTCACACGATTGAACGCGAACGTCATGCCCTGCTTGGTGGTCTGGATGACCATCGGCACCTCCTGGCCATCGACGGTCGCGTCGTACAGGATCGGCACGTTGGGCAGGTCGTAGTTCCAGATCGGATGGTGCACCGTCTGGAAATGCCAGAGCCGGTTCCCGGTCTCGACATCCAGCGCGATGATGCTCGTGCCGAACAGGTTGTCCCCCGGCCTGAACCCGCCGTAGTAGTCGATCGTCGGCGCGTTGGTGGGAATGTAGACGATGCCGCGCTCGAGGTCGGCCGCCAGCGGCGCCCAGGACGACACGTCGCCGGTCCACTGCCAGGCATCGTTCTCCCAGGTCTCGAAGCCGAACTCGCTTTCCGTCTGCGGAATGACGTTGAACTTCCACTTGTGCTGGCCGGTCCGCGTGTCGTACCCCAGGATGTCACCCGGGATGTTCTCGATACGGGACTGACTGTAGCCCTGCTCGTGCGAATTGCCGACCACGATCGTGTCGTTGACGACGATCGGCGGCGAGGAGCTCGTGATGTAGCCCGTCTTCGGATCCAGACCCGTGTACGGGTCGTACTCGTGTCCCAAATCGGCCAGCAGATCGATCACCCCGGTATCCGGGAATCCATCGAGCGGCACCCTGGTGCCGAAGCCCTCGAGGTGCTCGCCGGTCTGGCCGTCGATCGCGTGCAGGAAGAAGGCGGGCGAAATGACGTAGATCACCAGACGGCCGTCGATATAGCTGTGTCCGACCCCCTTGCCGTAGCTGGCGCGCATCGACTGCTCCCAGCGGACGGTGTGGGGCTCGCGGTAGGTCCAGAGCTGCTCACCGGTGGCCGGGTCCATCGCCACGATCGTGCGCCGATAACCTGCCACGGTATAGAGAACGCCGTCGATATAGCTCGGGGTCGACTTGGACGTGTAGTTGGCGTGGGGACTGAAGTTGTCGCCGCGGAAGATCCACGCCACCTCGAGGTCGTTGAAGTTGCTGGCGTCGACCTGGTCAAGCGGCGAGAATCGGGTGCCCCCGGCGTCTGCGCTCTGATACCGCCATTCGCCGTCCTCGGTGCCGGGTTGCTGCGCGGCGGCGCCGGAAGCGGCCAGTACCAGGGCCAGCGCCAGACTCGCCCACCAATGGCGTCCCGGCGGCCGACGACGTTGCGCGTCTGCTGTCATCTTGTCCTCCACACGCTGGACCCTCGCGCGTCCGCCCCTGCCGCCGAATAGGAAGCAGCAAGCACGCCGAACCGTCCGGCGATCGATACAAAATACCTCGCTGATTATCGCTCCCGCGTACCGCTTGTCAAGCCCACGGGGAGCGGGCACCCACAAGGGGTGCCCCTACGCTAGACTGTCTGGAGGATACGGAAGGAGAAACGGCATGCATGCCACCCGGGCGGGTTTGACGCTGGCCACGCTGATCTGCATCGTCGGCATGGCGCTCCCAGCCGCGCAGGAGCGCCGGCAGGCCAGTCCGGCGGGCCGCTCCGCCACCCAGATCGGCGGGACGTACGATCCCCGTACCGGCTTCGTCGGCGGCCAGTGGATCGAGCTGCTATATGGGCGGCCGATCAAACGTGGGCGGGACATCTTCGGTCCCGACGACTATCGAGAGTTTCTCAACGACGGCGCCGAGATCTGGCGGGCGGGTGCCAACGTCACGACACGTCTTGTGACCGAGGCCCCGCTGATGTTCGACGGCGTCCGCGTCGAACCGGGCGAATACACCCTCTTCATCGATCTCCAATCGACGCCCTGGGTGTTCGTGCTGTCCAGTTGGCCGGCCCAGACCACGTACGACGTCGACAACCCCGATGCCCTGTGGGGGGCGTACGATTACACGCCGGACCGTGACGTCGTCAGGATGCCGATGGCGGTCGAGACGCTGACGCATTCGCACGACCAGTTGTCGTGGCAATTCCTGGACGTGACCGGCGACGGCGGCACGCTGGCGCTGTTCTGGGACACGACGGTCGCGTCGGTGCGGTTCACGCTGGGCCGCTGACGCCGCCCGCGCCAGCTCCGCGCCGCCGTCCGTCAGCGCGCCTGGGCGTCCAGCCACTCGATGATGAGCGGGGTCACGATCTCGGGCGCCTCCGTATGGGGTCCGTGTCCAACCCCTGGCAACACTCGCACGGTCAGATCCCCGTCGACCCACTGCCACATCCCGTTGAGCGTGGCATTCTTGAATGGCCCGCTGTCCTTGCCGTAGATCAGCAGCGTCGGCGCCTGTACCGGCGGGAACGTGTCGATCGTGAACCCGAACCCTTCGGTGTCGAGGGTCACCGGAGACCGCGGCCAGTTCGCCTGATAGAAGCCGACGATCGAGTTCGCGTCGAGCCGCTGGTACGCCTCGGTTCGCAACCGGCCGAGCTCGGGCGGGTCGTCCGGCCGCGGCGGCGCGTTGCGCATCCGCTCGCCGAATTGCGCGCCGGCGTCGGGATTCTCCTGCATGTTGCGCTGGAACCCGCTGGCCTGCTGTTGTTCCGGGTTGGACACCAGTTCCCTGATCAGCCCGGCCGGATGCACCGACCCCAGCGAGATGAGCCGGTCGGTCCGCTGCGGATAGGTCATGGCGAAATGCCAGGCGTGCAGCCCGCCGCTGTCCTGCCCGATGATGATCGCCCGGTCTTCGCCGAAGTGGTCGATGACGGCGTTGATATCGTCGGCGATGCGCGCCGAGGCGTAGTGCTCGACACCCGCCGGTTTGTCGCTCCGGTCGGTGCCGCGCGTCGACATCGCCACCACCCGGTAGTCGGCCGACAGCGCGACCATCTGGTGCCTGAAATCGAACCAGGGTCCGGTGATGCTGTGGACGAACACCACCAGCGGCCCCTCGCCGACCGTGTGGAACACGATGCGGACGCCGTCCGAATCGACCGCGCCCTCCTCGACGGTCACCGAGGCGCCGCGCCAGTCCCTGATCGTGACCTCGGCGGCTCCCACCCCCGACGCGGTAACCAGCCACGCCGCCGCGACACATACACCTGCCCTGTTCATATCTGCCTCCACACGGACCGCGGCGCCGCGGTGGCGCCGCCGGCACGCTCGTCCTGACCTCGCCGGATCCCGGCGCCCGTCGGGCTACCAGGGCATCTTGCGGCTGGTGTACCGCCGTCCGCGATCGGCCACCTCGGCGCCGGGATTGGACCCGATGCGCACGCCCTCGTCGATCATCGCCTCGATGTTCTGCGCGTTCATCTGGTTGAGAAACGGGATCCCGGCCGCCTGGGTCGCCGCCAGCACCCGGGCTCTGGCGCCAACCAGCACCTGCGGATTGTCGGCCCGGGACACGTTGAAGGACATGCTCATGTCTCCCGGTCCCCACTCGGCGAATCCGACCCCCGGCACGGCGGTGCTCGCTTCGGCGTTCTCGAGCGCGTGCCGGTCTTCGATCTTCAGACCGATCAGCAGTTCGCCGTCCGGGTTGAAGGGCCACGGGTCGGCCAGGCGCTGGTACTCGGCGCCGGACACGCCCCAGATACGAGCCGCGAATCCCTGCCCTCCACTGCCGCGCAGGCCTTCCCCGATCCCGTCGGCCTGCGGGACGTGCGGGTAGCGCGACGACTGCACGAGCACACGGACCGCTTCCGGCGTACGGGCGTGGGCCAGCAGCACGCCATGTACGCCGGACCCGAGAATGTGCTCGACGATCCACGAGTTGGCCCACATGACGTCTTCGTTGAAGCCACCGAACGGCAGCACCGCAATGACCGTCGGGGTCCGGTGTCCGCTCCGTGTGGGGCCGCCGTCGACCAGTCCCTGCATGAAGGCCCGCAGGTCGCTGGTGTTGAACGGACTGTGCTCGAGGTTGTAGGTGATGTAGTCGGCCCAGGTCTGCGCGAGCTGCTTGCCTTCCTCGTAGCCGCCCCCGTCGACCTGGGTGTAGTAGATCGGCTGGTCCTGCGCGAGCAGCTCAATCGCCTTGTTGATGCGCTTGGGGGTGTAGTTCGGGTCTGCCCCCTCCTGGCCGCCGATGACCACGACGCTGACCGCAAGCGCCAGCACGCCGATCGCCAGTCTGTTCAGCATGTCTTTCTCCCCCGTCATTCCCCGTGCGCCGGCACGGTGACCGTCCGGCGGCGCGTCTGCCGGCCTTTCTCGGGACGCGCCGTGCCTGGGAACGTGTGGAACCGGGCGATTATAGCAGCCTGCCTGCGGCCTGGCCGCATTTGGCTGCTCTCCGCGTTGCACCGAGATTGGCGATGCGCCTGCCGAGCACGGCGAGAAGAGGGAGCATACCGGCGCGCACATTGACATCTCCGCGCCAAGAGAGCACATTAACAGTGCACAGGAGGATGAACAGATGAAGGCCAGCGCCGATTACTTGCGGTCCGCATTCGCCGTCGTCGGTCCCACGCTGCTCGGACTGTTCGCCGTGTCGGCCCTGACGCCCCTCTCGGCGGGCGCGCAAACCGACGGCGTGACGTTCACGAAGGACATTGCGCCAATCTTCCAGGCGTCGTGCCAGACCTGCCATCGGCCGGACGCCATCGCGCCGATGTCGCTGTTGACCTACGAGGAATCGCGCCCCTGGGCCCGCGCCATCCGCGACAAGGTGACCACGCGGTTGATGCCCCCCTGGTATATCGACAAGAACATCGGTGTGCAGGACTTCAAGTACGACCGCTCGCTGAGCGACGAGCAGATCGCCACCATCGCCGCCTGGGTCGACGCCGGCGCGCCGCGTGGCAATCCCTCGGACATGCCCGCGCCACGCGAGTTCGCGGACCGCGACAAGTGGCATATCGGCGAACCTGACTGGATCGTACCGATTCCGGAACCGTTCGTGGTGCCGGCGGACGGCGCCAACTGGTGGGGCGACCTGTTTGCCGACTCCGGTCTGACCGAAGACCGGTGGATCAAGGCGGTCGAAACGAAGCCGTCGGCCGAAGGCTTCCCGGTGGTGCATCACGCGGTCACACGCCTGCAGGAGTCTGCGGAAGCGGACCAGGGCGACTTTCTCAACGAGTACGCCCAGGGCAAGAACGGGGACGTTTTTCCCGAGGGCACCGGCCGGCTGGTCAAGGCCGGTTCCGTCATCCGTTTCAACATGCACTACGCCTCGATCGGGAGGGAGACGACCGACCGGACCAGCGTCGGGCTGACCTTCTACCCGCCGGGCGAAAGGCCGAAGCACGAGCTGTTCTCCCGGCCGCTGGCCCAGAACTACGATCTCGACATTCCGCCGGGCGAGGACGACATCCGCCACGACAGCTATCACCCGTTCACCGACAACGTGCGTCTGACCGGCTTCCAGCCGCATCTGCACAACCGCGGGAAGCGGCAGTGCATCGAGGCAATCCTGCCCAACGGTACGACCGAGATGATCAGTTGCGCCACCTGGGATTTCGGCTGGCACATCGTCTACAACTACGCCGACGACGCGCAGCCGCTGCTGCCCAAGGGCTCGTTCCTGCACACGATGACCTGGCATGACAATTCGTCCGGGAATCGATGGAACCCGGACGCGCGGAACTGGGCCGGGTTCGGCCAGCGATCGAGCGACGACATGAGCTTCACCTGGACGAGCTACTACGAACTCGACGACGACGAGTACGCCGCGGCGGTCGAGGAACGTGCAGCGCGGACCGCCAACGACAACTGACTGCCAAGGTGGGAACGATGACGGGCTGCCCTCCTCGCCGCGCCGTGGTGCCGGCGCTGGCCGCTCTGCTGGCGGTGCTGACTGCCTCGGCCGCCCAGGCGCAGTTGCGCTACGACCGCGGCCAGAACGTCGCCCCCGTGTTCGAAGGCTGGGAACGCAATGCGGACGGCACCTTCACGATGGTGTTCGGCTATCTCAACCGGAACTACGAGGAGATGCCGGAGATCGCGGTCGGTCCGAACAACTCGTTCGAGCCGGGTCCGGCCGAGCGCGGTCAACCGACGGTGTTCTATCCGCGCCGGCAGCAGTTCGTGTTCCGCGTCCACGTGCCGGCCGACTGGGGCGACAAGGATCTGGTCTGGACCCTCACCGCGCACGGCCGCACCGACCAGGCGGTCGGGTCGCTCTGGCCGAGCTGGGAAATCGACGACGGGGTGATCAAGGCCAACCGCGGCATGGGCATCAACGGCGCGCCGGCAGACAACCAGCGCCCGTCGATCATGCTGCCCGGCGGCGTCGACCTGAGCGTGACCCTCCCCGAGACGCTGACGCTGACCGCGGTCGTCGGTGACGACGGCATTCCCGGCGGCCGGCCCTCACGGCGGGCGGCCGCGGACGACGACGAAGAGGAAGAGGAAGAAGATCCGCAGGCCGCCGCCCGGCGCGCGGCGGCGCGTGCCCGGGCCGCCAGGGTCCAGAGCCCCAACAACCAGGCGGTCGTCAGCGCCCGGGTGGCGCGCCAGACCGGTCTGGCGCTCACCTGGGTGCATTACCGCGGTCCGGGGGCGGTCACGTTCGATCCGATGAGCGTGCCGGTCGAGGGCGGCCGCGGCGGCGAGGTCACGACGACGGTGACGTTCACCGAACGCGGCGTCCACGTCCTGCGGGGTTATGCCGACGACTCGATCAACACGACGCCGATCGATGTCACGGTGACCGTCAAGTAGCGTGCGCCCCCCGGAGTCTCGCCCGACGCCCGCAACGGACCATCATCGGCCGGCGTGCAACACGATCAGTCGGGCACGATCGCCGGCGGTCAGCGGCAGGAACCCGGTCTCATCCGGCTCGGCGGTCAGCGGCTGACAGGGTCCGCACATGAGCGTGTGCGCCTCGGCGTTGTGGTCCAGCCCCAGCACGTGCCCCAGTTCATGCGCGACGACGTGACGGGACACCATCGGATCGTTCCGGTAGGGCCCGCGCACCGCGCGGATGACCACGAGGTACCGCGGCGGGGATACCCGCGGCAGCGGCCACGTGAATGACATGATGTCCTGCCTCGAGAGCAGCACCGCGATGTCGATGTCGAGGCGGGTCAGCGCGTCGGGCGGCGCCGGCTCGTACGTGCCGGCGGACAGCCCGACGGCGCGGGTGGCCACCTGCCGCGCGTAGGTCTCGACCGCACGCATGACCGGCGCGTCGACGACCAGCTCCGGGACGGCGAACCGGGTCACGACCCCCAACTCGGCCAGCCGGTCGTTCCAGTACGTGATCGCCTCGTGCGCCGGCGCCAGGCGGTCGTCGTCCGCCGCCGGAGCGAGGATGAGAATCGACGGCTGCGCCGCCCGGACTGGCGCTGCCGCCAAGACCAGCACGGCGGCGAGACCGACGCCCGTCACCCGCTGCAAAACGCCCGACAGCCCGGGTTCGAATCGCACGGCTGCTAGGAGCCCGTGGTGAAACCGCGCGTAGCACCGAGCGTGGCGAAGCGCCCGCGTGGCAAGGCGTGACGAGGGAGCAAATTGGGGCATTTGTGACCGAGGAGCAACGCCGCCAGGCGGGATGCATCGCCGCGCGAATGCCGCGGGGCTTTCACCACGGGCTCCTAGCCCGGATTATTCATGAAGGGTCCGATTTCGGTATAGACACAAAAGCCTCCACGTGGTATAAATGCTTTGTCTACAGGCATTTACCCACCACGGAGGCCCTTGCGTGACACCTCAGACGATACCACAGACTGTCCTCTTTCCGGATCTCTTCGACAAGCCCCTCGTCGCGACGTTCGACCGCCGGCACGCGAGTTCCGATGGCGGCGCCGTCCTGCTCAAGGCGGCCGAGCGCGTGTATGGGTTGGTGGCGGGTTTCGCCCGGTGTCTGGTGGACCGGCGGGAGCTCGGAAAGATCCGGCACACGCTGACGGAGTTGCTCGGCCAGCGGATCTTCGGCATTGCCTGCGGCCATCCCGATGGCAACGACGCCGACCACCTCGCCGACGACCCGATCCACAAGCTGCTGCTCGGGCGGGACCCGGTCGCTGGCGAGGCGTTGGCCTCGCAGCCGACGATCTCGCGGTTCGAGAACGGCGTTGGCCCCTCCGCCCTCTATGAGCTGGCGCGCGAGCTGGCGATGCGGGTCATCGAGCGGCATCAGCGCCGGCTGGACGGGCGGGCGCGGCGGATCACGATCGACCTGGATCCGACCGACGACGCGACGCACGGCGCCCAGCAGCTCACCTTCTTCAACGGGCACTACGACAGCTGGTGCTACCTGCCGTTGCTGGCGTTTCTGACCTTCGACAAGGAACGCGAACAGTATCTGTGCGCGGCGGTGCTGCGGCCCGGAAATGTGCCGGCCACCTGCGGGACCGTGGGCGTGTTGTGTCGGCTGCTGCCCCTGCTGCGGGAGGCCTTTCCCCAGGCGCGGTTTCTCGTGCGGCTCGACGGGGGCTTTGCGACGCCGGAGGTCTTCGACTTCCTGGATGCCGAGCCGCGGCTCGACTACGTGGTGGCGATGGCCAAGAACGCCGTGTTGCGGCGCCACGCCGAGCCCGCCCTGCTCGTGGCGCAGGCCCAGAGCGCGGCCAGCGGCCAGACCGCGCACGTGTATACCGACACTCAGTACCAGGCCGGTACGTGGGGCCACGCGCGGCGCGTCGTGATCAAGGCCGAGGTCGTCCGGCACGGCGACCGCGAGCCGCGCGACAACCCGCGCTTCGTCGTGACGAATCTGCGGCAGACGCCGCGCTTCATCTATGAGAAGGTCTACTGCGCCCGCGGCGACATCGAGAATCGGATCAAGGAACTGCTCGATGGGCTACAGATCGACCGCACGAGCTGCTGTCGCTTCTGGGCCAATCAACTGCGCGTGCTCCTCACCGCCGCCGCTTACGTACTGATGCAAGAACTCCGGCTGCGTGCGGCGCGCACCGCCTGTGCCCGCGCCCAAGTGACGTGGCTGCGCGACCGGCTCCTCAAATTGGGGGCGCACGTCGTCGGCTCGGTCCGCCGCGTGGTCCTGCACCTGCCCACCGCCACGCCGGACCTCCACGCCTGGCGGCACATCGCGCTCGCACTCGGCGCCCGCCCCGGATAGGCCCCAGTCAGCGCCCGTCAGCCGCCCGTACACGCATCCCAACGGCGCACCGAGCCCGCCCGTGGCGAAGCCGTCCCTGGACGGCCCCGTACCCAGACCTTCCGCACCGACAATCAGTGTCTATCCCGCCGGCGCCCGACGGCAGCGACACCCGGCGGTGAGGCGGGCCGTGTGCGCGACGATCACACCGTCCGCGGGGGCGACTCTGGGCCTTCATGAATAATGCGGGCTAGAACATCGCGATCGGGTTGACCGGGCTGCCGGTGCCGCGCGCCACGTTCAGGGGCAACCCCATGAACATGAACTCGTAACGTCCTTCCTCGGCGCAGGCCCCGGCCAGCGGTTCGAGCAGGGCGTTGTCGAGCAGCGCCACCCCATAGTTGAACAGCACGCCGTGCATCGGGAACGCCAGACCGTACGGGTCGGGGCGTCCATCCATCATGTCCCAGCCGAGCAGCGCCACGTCATGATCGCGAATGAACTTCGCGCAGGTAACGCTCAGCCCGGGGCGATCACCGCCCCCGTAAACTCCGCCGGCTCGCACGTACGCGTCCTTCCCGCTGTAGACGAGCAGCGCGTCCCCCGCTTCGACGGCCACCCCCTGCGCGCTCGCGATCTCTTCGATTTCCCAGCCGTGCACGGGTCGTTCCGGGGTCACGTAGGGCTCGCCCCGGTGACGCGGCACGTCGATGAGCACGCCGCGGGTGATGATGCCCTCCGACCAGGCGCCGATGGAACCGAACGCCGCGCCCCGGGTCGTAATCTCGACGTCCGGGTCGCGTCCCTGCCACATCCCGTCGCTGTCCCACATGTGACACAGCGCGTCGATATGCGTGATCGTCTGGCCGTGGTAGATGAAACCGTAGTAGTCGACGACCGATCCGGCCCCGCCCGGGCGCGGGCTCTTGCGCATGAAGTGCTGTTCGGGCTCGAAGACCCGGCTGGCGGACACCTTGCGCCCCGACCGCACCAGTCCGGCGGCCGCGGCGCTCTTGGCCGGGGTGATCAGATTGATGGCGCCCTTCTCATCGCCGGCGCCCCAGCGCCCCCAGTTGCGCCGGTCGGTGTACCACGAGGCCACCTCCTCGGCCGACGGCATCCTCGGGTCGGACTGCACCGCCACGGCGCCGGCCCGCGCCTGGACCTGTTCGGCAAGATGGCGAGCCAGCAGTTCATCGGGGGTGAGGCTGCCCCGCACGTGGCCCGCGCCTGCCTGACGGCCCGGCGATCCAGCCGCCGTCGCGCCGACCGCGACCGCCCCGCCCGCCGCCGCCGCCGACCCGAGTGTCGTCAGGAACCGTCGTCGTGAAGATGCCATGGTTCGTCCCTTCCTGTTGCCTGCCCCGGCCGCACGCCGTCCGCCGGCGACGCCGGCCCCTTACACGCCCGCGTACCAGTGGAACCCGAAGTCCGAGCTGAGCCCCCCGGTGCCGCGGCGGATGCCGGCGAGCGTGTCGACCACCTCGATCGACCTGAGGAACTTGATGTTCTTGTAGCCGCACTGCCGCTCGACCCGCAACCGCAGCGGCGCGCCGTTGCCGACCGGCAGATCGCCGCCGTTCAGCCCGTAGGCGAGGATGGTCTGCGGATGCACGACGTCGAACATGTCGAGGCTCTCGTACCAGCGATCGACCGCATGGAACACGACGTAGCGCGCCGCCGGCGCCACCCCGCCGGCCGCCTCCAGCACCTGCGCCAGCGGCGCACCGGTCCACTCGGCGATGGCCGACCAGCCCTGCTCGCAGACATGCGCCGTGATCTGCGTCCGCGCCGGCAGCCGTTTGAGGTCATCGAGCGAGAACTCGCGCGGCCGTTCGACGAGACCGTGCACGGGGAGCGTCCAGTTTCGGAACCCCTGCCGCCGGTGCTGCTGGTAGTCCTCGTCGTCGGGGTTTGTCTGGCCCCAGGTCGGAAAGTCGGGCGCGATGTCGCCCCGCTCGTATTCCCGCGCCAGCGGCTGATCGCGCAGCAGCCAGCGGGACGTGCTCATGGTCAGCACGTCGGCCGCGCCGACCAGCCCGCCGCGGATCACCGGAGGCCGGAAGGCATCCGCGCACCCGGTCGCCAGCAGCCCGCCCAGCGCCGGCACGTTCACCAGCAGGCGTCGCCGCGAGATGGGACGCGGCCGTTGAGCTCGGTTCGCCTGTGTGCTCATTGCTCCTCCTCGACCACGTGAAATCTGCCCGTGATCATCGCCCGCACCCGGTTGACGGCGCCGCTCAGCAGTACCTCCAGCACGTGCACCACCACGAACAGCACGAAGACGACGGTGCCGATCGAATGCAGCGTCCGCGCCGACTGTCGGCCGCCGAACATATCGAGCAGCCAGGGCCAGGCCGCCGTGAAGGCGGGCGACTGCGCGAGCCCGGTCAACAGCATCAGCGGCACGAAGACGAAGAGCAGACACAGATACGAAACCTTCTGCAGTGTCCCGTAGCGGGTCTCGGCGGCCCGCGCCGGCGCCCCCCAACGGAAATGCTCGCGGAGCTGCGCTTGCAGGTTGGCGCGCGTGCGTTCCTCGGGTCCTGGCCACAGGCGATTACGCAGATGCCCCGACGCGAGACTCCAGCCGACGTAGATCAGGCCATTGACGAGGAACACCCAGGCGAACGTGAAATGGTAGTTCCGGCCCCACATCCGATTCCCCAGCGCCCCCGCCTCGTCCCACGACAGACCCCAGTCCGAGAGCTTGAAGATGGCCGGATAGCCCTGATAGCCGGTGTGCCCCCAATAGAGTTCCGGAAAGTCCAGAAAGATATGGATCCCGCTCAGCAGCAGGTAGCCGCCGGCGATGACGTTGATCCAGTGACAGATGCGGACGTTGTACGAATGAAGCCGTAACCACTGTTCCACACGCGCTTGCACCACAGACTCCCGGTTGCTGGCGCCGGCTGCTAGAAGATCGCCAGGGCATTGATTGGCGAACCGGTCCCGGTCTCGACGGCCAACGGCGCGGCGACCAGCATGAATTCCCAGCGGTTCAGCGCGGCCGCGGTCTCGGCGAGCGCCTCGAGATCCTGATTGTCGAACAGGTCCACGCCCATTGCGACGATCGTCAGCAGGTGGACCGGCAGACGCACACCGTCGATCTGCGACGGTACGACGTCAGAGGCCGCATCACCGCCGAGAAACGACACGTCGCGCGCCTTGATCCACGGCATCGTCGAGGCATGCAGGCCGGCAGCCTCCTGCGAGATCGCCCAGGGGCCCAGCGCCGCACGGCGAGCCCAACGCCCGGTGCGGACGAAGACGGCGTCGCCCGGCCGCACCGTCACTCCCGCCATGTCCTCCCACGCCTCGAGGTCCTCCTGGTAGATCGGCGTCCCCGGCTCGAGGTAGTCCACGCCCTTGAGACGCGGAATGTCGAACAGCACGCCACGGGTGACGATGCCGCCCTGCAGATTGACGATCGAGGCGTTCGAGCAACCGGCCTCGGTAATGGTGTCATGCGACACGCCGTTGTACATCTGCCCCCTGTAGAGAATGTGGCACAGCGAGTCGATATGACTGTGTGAATAGCCGTGATAGCTGATGGTGTAGTTGTCGCTGACCCCGCCGAAGAAGGACGGCTCGGCGGTCGGGTCGGGCACCCCGAGCATGCGGCGCTGGAACGGCGACGGCACGTCCGGAGCCTCCTCGGTCAGCAACCGGTGTTCGAGCGACACGGTGACCCCCTCGGTCGCCAGCGCGATTGCCTCGAGCCGCTTGGCCGGGGTGATGAGGTTGGCCGCACCCAACTGATCGTCCGCGCCCCAGCGTCCCCAGTTCGACAGCTCCTCCATCATCCGTTCGATGTCGGACCGGGTGAGATCGCGCGACGCGGGGGTCACCGCGGGCGGAGTGAACGCCGGCGCGCCCGTGCCGGAGGCCTCCAGCCGTTCCGGCGTTTCGTCGACCGCCGGCGCACAGCCGACCGCCGCAACAAGAAGCACCACCTGCCACCCCGTCACGAGACGCCACACTCGCATCGACCACCTCCTGACGCCGCGTCCCGACGCGGCGGGTCACGCAGTCACTCTACCGCGGTACGGTACGATATCAGGTTCCCCCGACGCAGCGAGTCACCCCAGTCGCCCGACCACGGTACGGTACGATATCAGGTTCGCGGTGACCCGTGTCACCGTGCCATACCAGGGACCGCCATGTCATCTTCCACGATCATCTGGACGAACACCGACGAAGCGCCGGCGCTGGCCACCTGGTCGCTGCTGCCCATCGTGAGAGCCTACGCCAAGGGCACCGGAGTGACGATAGACACCCGGGACATCTCTCTCGCGGGCCGTATCATCGCCACCTTTCCGGAGCGACTGACCGAAGACCAGCAGAATCCCGACGATCTGACGTGGCTGGGCGAACGTGTCACGACCCCGGACGCCAACATCGTCAAGCTGCCGAACATCAGCGCCTCGATTCCCCAACTGCAGGCCGCCATCAACGAGTTGCAGGACCAGGGCTACGACCTGCCCGACTACCCCGAGCATCCGAAAGACGACGTTGAACGGGCGATTCAGGCCCGCTTCGCCGGATTGCTCGGGTCCGCCGTCAATCCGGTGTTGCGCGAGGGCAATTCCGACCGGCGAGCCGCCGCGGCGGTGAAGCGGTTTGCGCGGACTCATCCCCACCGCATGATGAAAGCGTGGCCCGCGTCCGGCTCGCAGGCCCGGGTCGCGCACATGGACGAAGGAGATTTCTTCGGCAGCGAATCCTCCATGACGATGAGCGCGGCCGGCGACGTACGCATCGAGTTCGTGTCCGCCGAGGGCGCCGTGACCGTGTTGCGGGACGCCGTCACCCTGCACGCGGGCGACGTCATCGACACCGCCGTGATGAACGTGCGCGCACTGCGGTCCTTCTTCGCCCAGACCATGGATACCGCGCGGCGGCAGGGCGTCCTGCTCTCGCTGCACCTCAAGGCCACCATGATGAAGGTCTCCGACCCGATCATGTTCGGTCACTGTGTCGCGGTGTACTTCCAGGCGGCGCTCGACAAGCACGCTGGTGTCCTGGCTGCCGCCGGCGCCAATGTCAACCGCGGACTGGCCGGGGTGCTCGCCAGGCTCGAAACGCTGCCGGCGGACACGCGGGCTGAGATCGAGGCGGATATCGCCGCCGTCTACCAGACGCGCCCGCCCCTGGCGATGGTCGATTCGCGCCGTGGCATCACCAACCTGCACGTCCCGAACGACGTCATCATCGATGCCTCGATGCCCAACGTGGTGCGCGACGGCGGCCGCATGTGGAACAAGGACGACCGGTTGCAGGACACGCTCGCCATGGTGCCCGATCGCTCCTACGCCACCATGTATCAGGCCATCATCGAAGATTGCCAGCGACACGGGCAGTTCGACCCCGCCACGATGGGCAGCGTGTCAAACGTCGGTCTGATGGCGCGCAAGGCGGAGGAATACGGCTCACACGACAAGACGTTCGAAGCGCCCGGCGCCGGAACTATCCGTGTCGTCAACGCCGCAGGGCTGACCGTCCTGGAACAGACGGTCGAGACCGGCGACATCTTCCGGATGTGTCAAACCATGGAGGAACCGATCCGCGACTGGGTGCGGCTGGCGATCACCCGCGCCAGGGCATCAGGCGCACCCGCCGTGTTCTGGCTGGATATGAACCGGGCGCACGACGCGTCGATCATCACCAAGGTCAACGCCTGTCTGCCACAGCACGACACGACCGGGCTCGATATCCGCATCCTCAGACCGTCCGACGCCATGAAGTTCACCCTCGCACGGGTGCGCCGCGGAGAAGACACGATCGCCGTCACCGGCAACGTCCTGCGGGACTACCTGACCGATCTGTTTCCGATTCTCGAGTTGGGCACCAGTGCGCGGATGCTCTCGATCGTGCCGCTGCTCAACGGCGGCGGACTCTTCGAGACCGGCGCCGGCGGATCGGCGCCGAAGCACGTGCAACAAATGTTGCGGGAAGGACACCTGCGGTGGGACTCGCTGGGGGAATATTGCGCCCTTGTGCCGTCGCTCGAGCTGATCGCGGCGAAGACCGGCAACGCCAGGGCGGCGCTTCTGGCGTCGACCCTGGATCGGGCGATCGGCGGTTACCTGGAGCACGCGCGGTATCCGTCACGCGCGGTGCACGAAATCGACAATCGCGGCAGCACGTTCTATCTCGCGCTCTACTGGGCCGAGGCGCTGGCGGCGCAGGACGCCGATGCCGCGCTGAAGACACGCTTCACGGCGATCGCCGCGCGGCTGGCGGAACAGGAGCCGGCCATCATGGGCGAACTGCTGGCGGCGCAGGGCGCGCCGGTGGACATCGGCGGCTACTTCCACCCCGATGCGTCGCTCGCCGAGCGGGCGATGCGCCCGGGCGCCACGTTCAACGCCATCATCGACGCGATGTAAGGCGCGGCGCCGGGGCGGTCCTCAGCGGCGGCTGGACGGGGTGTCGCGGCGTCTACCGGCGCGCCACCGGCTCAAGCCGGACGACCTGCCCCGGTCGGCCGCGCTGTTCGACCGCCAGATAGATGTAGCCGTCCGGTCCCTGCCGGACGTCGCGCACCCTGCCGATTCCGTGGACCAGCGTTTCTTCCTGCTCGATCCGACCCGGCCGGTCGACGCTCGGGGTGAGGCGCGCGAGCTGCTGGCCGGCCATCCCGCCCACGAAGAAGCTGCCCTGCCATTCCGGGAACCGGTCGCCCGTGTACACCATCAGACCGGACGTCGCGATCGAGGGCACCCAGAAATGCACCGGCGATTCGATGTCCTCGCCGCGTGTCCCGGCGTGGATCGCCGTCCCGCTCCCGTAGTTCACCCCATACCCGACCACCGGCCAGCCGTAGTTCCGTCCAGGCTGTATCAGGTTGAGCTCGTCGCCGCCCTGCGGTCCATGCTCGTCGACCCAGAGGTCACCCGTCTCCGGGTGCACGAGCAACCCCTGCGGATTTCGGTGGCCGTAGCTCCAGATCTCGGGCAGTGCGCCGTCCCGCCCGACGAACGGATTGTCGTCTGGCGCCCGGCCGTCGTCGTGGAGACGCACGGTCACCCCGTGATGGTTCGACAGGTTCTGGGCGGGGTGCGCCGACAGATCACCCGCCGCGCGCGCCATCCGCTCGCCCACCGAGACGAAGAGGTAACCGTCGCGGTCCCAGGCGAGCCGCCCGCCGTAGTGACCGCCGCCCGCCGACCGCGCCTCGAAGACGTCCTCGACGCCAGTGAGCCTATCGGCCTCGAACCGCCCTCGGATGACCGCGGTCGTCGAGCCCTCTGCCAGTGGCCGCGCGTAGCTCAGGTACAGCAGGCGATTGGCGGCGAAGTCCGGATGCGGGAGCACCTCGAACAGCCCGCCCTGCCCCCGTGCGAACACCTCCGGCACGCCCGCGACCGGGTCGGGCAGCAACCTCCCGTCACGCACGATGCGGAGACGGCCCGGACGTTCGGTGACCAGCATGTCGCCGTCAGGCAGCCACGCGATGGACCACGGAACCTCGAGACCGTCAGCCACGGTCACGGGGCGGAAATCGTGATAGGCCGACCGCATCACTTCCTGGGCGGCGGCCTGGCTCCCGGCGAGCAGCCACCCTGCGGTGGCGCACGCAACGACGGTTCGCATCATCGTCAACTCCCCTGGCCGCGCGCGTCCTGACACGCGGCGGATCATGGCTCTCGTGTCCGAATGGCGTCCGTGGCGCAGACGCCTACAGATCGCTCAGATGCTCGATCATTCCGGTACTGTCGCCGACCTGATCGCGGTGGGAGCCCAACTTGTCGAGCATCGTCAGGAACAGGTTCGTCATCGGCGTGCCGTCCGGATAGCGCAGATGGCGCCCGCCGCGTAGCCTTCCGCTGCCGCCCCCGGCGAGCAGCGTGGGCAGGTTGTCGTGGGTGTGCGCGTTGGAGTCGCTCAGACTGCTGCCGTACACCACCATCGAGTGATCGAGCAGCGATCCGTTCTCGTCCTGGGCATCCTGCAGCTTCGCGAGGAAGTACGCCAGCATCGCCACGTGGTGCCGGTCGATCAGTTGCAGCCGCGTCATGCGCTCAGGATCGTTCTGATGATGCGAGAGACCGTGATGGGCATCCGGCACGCCAATCGATCGATAGGTCCGGTTGCCGCCCTCTCGGCTGTACATCAGCGTGACGACACGGGTCAGATCGGCCTGGAAGGCGATCGCGATCAGGTCGCTCATCAACTGGACATGTTCCTCGAACGTCGGCGGCACCCCGTCAGGGCGGTCGAGCACCGGCAGATCAACGGCATCGTGTCCTTCGGCGTTCTGAATCCGGCGTTCGACCTCGCGGACCGAGTCGAGATAGTCGCTGAGCTTGCGGCGGTCGCCGGCTTCCAGACCGGGGCTCAATCGCTGCGCATCGGCCAGCACGAAATCGAGCAGGCTTCGGTTCTGTCGCGCGTGTACGGCGCGGACCGCCGGGTCGGTCGTGTCGCCGTCGCCGAACAGCCGTTCGAACACTCGCCGCGGGTTGGTCTCATACGGAAGCGGCGCCGTGGGCGAGCTCCACGAGACGGTGTTGCTGTACGCGCAACTGTAGCCGGAGTCGCAGCCACCCACCATCCGCACGTCCTGCAGCCCGAGTTCGAGCGACGGCAGCGGAGTGCCGCGGCCGTGATCTGCGGCCAGCATCTGGTCGACCGACTGCCCGTTGTGGATGTCTGCCCCGCGCGTCTTTTTCGGATGCACGCCGGTCAGCCAGCTCGCCCCGGCGCGGGCGTGGTCGCCTGGGCCGTCGCCGAGCGCTTCCCCGTTGCGGTGCGCGAGGCCGCTCAGCACCAGCAACTGATCGCGAAACGGCGCCACCGGCAGGAGCGTGTCGGAAAACGCGAAACCGGCGCCCTCCTGCGAGGGCGTCCAGTTCTTCATGATCACCCCGTTGGCCGTATACACGAACGCGATCCGGGTGATCGGCGTGGACGCGGCGGCAAACGCCGGCGTCATGGCATCGAGAAACGGCAGGGCCACGGCGGCGCCCATGCCCCTCAGGACGGTGCGGCGCGGCAAGGCACGTCCGGTGATCGTCATGAGACCATTCATAGACACCGAGTGGGCGGAAGTCAAGCAGTTTGGCGCCGATGCCGACGACGGCCGGCGTTTGGCTCGTCCCGTGACCGTTCCGCGCTGGTCCTTTCCGCGTGGAAAACGTAAAATACCGGTGGGCGAAGGGAAATCCGAGCGTGTCAATCCGTGCCAGAGTACCAGGCCGGGCGCCTGCGAACCACCACGGGTACCGCTGCCAGGGAGAAACCCGTTGACTCACCGATTCACTGTCGGCGTCTCCGTCGTATGCGCCGCAACGCTGTCCGCTGCCGCCGGCCAATCGCACGCTCAGCAAGACATTGTCGAGCTATTCCCCAACACTGCAGTCTACGGCCGGGCCGCGATCAAGTACCAGGACGACGACCTTCATGTAGTCGCCACCTACTACTACTCGCAGTGGAACCACGACTCGAAGTGGATCCGGATCCGGTGCGCGCTGTCGGCGGAACGTAACATACGGATCGATCGCGAGGACATCCATCTCCTGACCCCCGGCGGCGGGCGGGTACCGCTAGCCACTCAGCGGGCGTGGTCGCAGGATCGTGGGCAGATTCAGATGCTCATACAGCAGGCCCTGCCCTTGTACCATCCTATTCTTAGCTACTTCAACCGCCCATCTGGCCCGAGTTTCAACTTCTTCACGTCTCCGGGAGGCAGCGTCTCCACCGACTTCATCTATGCCAACTGGTCGTACAGATCGTCGGGGGATCTGTATTTCGCTTCGCCGACCCAAACTTGGGAAGACGGCACCTATTCCCTGGTCTTCGAGGTCGCGGAGAAAGGCGCCCGCGCCGTCCTGCCGATCATCCTGGAGTGACGAACGAACCGCTGGCAGCCTCCGTGGGCCTCGATCCCGCGGTTTCCGTTCCAGTTTCCGGGACTGGGCGGCCAAGGAGACGGACCATCCGCGCGAGGTCATCGAGGCGGCGTTGGCGCACACGGTAAGGAGGGGAGCGACCCGGCCGAAAACTGGCGTTTTGCGGCCCCTCCACATTGTCCTGTTCAGGAAGGACGCCAGCGCCTGCGGCGTCAGCGACACGGCCGGCGGCGGGCCGCCTCACGGTATACTGTCCTCGGTCGCGCGGCGACGCCGGCGGGCGGTCAGGCGGGCCGTGTTCGCGCCCACCCGCACCGTCGCCGGAGCCGTTGAGGACGGGAGGCGGCCAAAAGGCGGTCACGTAGATCCCATGTTCGATTCACTCACCATCGCCCGCCAGTTGACCGAGGCCGGCATCGAACGTGCCCAGGCCGACGTGCTGGCGGATGCCATCCGCCAAGCAGCCGAGCACGGTGAGCACGTGACGCCCGAGACGCTACGCGCCGAAGTCGCCACGCTGCACGGTGCGATCAGTTCACTCCGTGCCGACCTTTTCCGCGCGATGCTTCTGCAAGCAGGCGCGATCGTGGGTGCTGTCGTCGCCATCCTCCGGTTGCTCGGCTGACTCCCCGCTGCCACACGGGCCGGCAATGCAGCAGGGCCTTTCACCACAGGCTGCCACGGCCGCAAGATTCATGCTAGGGTGTCACCGGTGGGACCACGACCAACGAGAAGCCCCTTGACCCACCGGTGTGTTTTCGGCGTCGCTACCGTATTTGCCACGGTGCTGTTCATCGCCGGCGCCGGACCGCACGCTCAGCAGGACATTGTCGAGCTATTCCCCAACACTGCAGTCTACGGCCGGGCCGCGATCAAGTACCAGGACGACGACCTTCATGTAGTCGCCACCTACTACTACTCGCAGTGGAACCACGACTCGAAGTGGATCCGGATCCGGTGCGCGCTGTCGGCGGAACGTAACATACGGATCGACCGCGAGGACATCCATCTCTTGACCCCCGGCGGCGGGCGGGTACCGCTAGCCACTCAGCGGGCGTGGTCGCAGGATCGTGGGCAGATTCAGATGCTCATACAGCAGGCCCGGCCCTTGTACCATCCTATTCTTCGCTACTTCAACCGCCCATCTGGCCCGAGTTTCAACTTCTTCACGTCTCCGGGAGGCAGCGTCTCCACCGACTTCATCTATGCCAACTGGTCGTACAGATTGTCGGGGGATCTGTATTTCTCGTCGCCGACCGGCGCGTGGGAAGACGGCACCTATTCCCTGGTCTTCGAGGTCGCGGAGAAAGGCGCCCGCGCCGTCCTGCCGATCATCCTGGAGTGACGAACGAACCGCTGGCAGCCTCCGTGGGCCTCGATCCCGGAGGTGATCAGCCCTCCGGAATGCGCCGCAGCCCGAACGGCACGCTCTCGACGATGGCGGTGACCAGCGCCGAGAACCGGTAGTCGTCCGCCTCGACACGACGGCGGATCTGCCGTACCGCCGGGCGGTCGTACGATTCGAGACCGCGCCCCAGCGCGTAGGTCAGCAGCCGGTCGGCCAGCGTTTCGACGAACTCCTGGCGGCGGGACAACAGGATCTCCCGCAGACCGTGCGGCCCGTCGACCAGGGTACCGTCCGGCAGCGCGCCCGAGGCCTCGACCGGGACGCCGTCGTCCTCGGTGCGATACCTGCCTACCGCGTCGAAGTTCTCCAGCGCGAATCCGAGCGGGTCGAGCCTGGCGTGACAGACGGCGCAGGCCGGGCTGGCCCGGTGCTGTTCCAGCGCCTCGCGCAGACTGCCGGCCGAGGTTTCGGCGCGCTCGTCCAGCGCCGGCACGTCGGCCGGCGGCGGCGGCGGCGGTGCGCCAAGGAGGTTCTCGAGCACCCACTTGCCGCGCAGCACCGGTGAGGTGCGTGTCGGATAGGACGTGACCATCAGGACGCTGGCATGGGTCAGAATGCCGCCGCGGGCGGTTCCGTCGAGCGGCACCCGCCGGAAGTAACCCCCTTCCACGCCGTCGATGTCGTAGAACCGGGCCAGCCGCTCGTTCAGGAACGTGTAGTCCCCGTCGATCAACTCCAGCACACTGCGGTCGTCGCGGATCAGGTGCTCGAGAAACAGCTCCGTCTCGCGCTGGAACGCGTAGCGCAGTGCATCGTCGAACCGCGCGAAGCGCTCGGGGTCCGGCGACCAGTCGGCAACGTTGCGAAGCTGCAGCCACTGCCCCCCGAAGTTCTCCACCAACGCCCGCGCCCGCGGGTCGGCCAGCATCCGCGTGATCTGCGCTTCGACCACGTCCGGATCGCCGAGGCGGCCCGCTTCGGCCAGCCCCAGCAGCTCGTCGTCCGGAATGCTGCTCCAGAGAAAAAACGAAAGCCGCGACGCCAGGTCGAGGTCGGAGATCCGATACACGGCGCCCGGCGCACCATTTTCCGGCGCGCGCGCGGTCCGGAACAGGAAGTTCGGCGAGACGAGCACGCCGCTCAGCGCCATTTCGATGCCATCGTCGAAGCTTGCGCCGTCCCTGCGCCCCACTACGAACAGGTCGACCAGGGGGTCGACGTCAGCCCTGATCACCGGCCGCCGATATGCACGGCGGGCCAGCGAAGTCAGGATCTGCCGGGCGCAGGGTTCTTCAGGCTCGCCCGTCAGCGGCCGACAACCGAAAATGCGGCGCCGGCTCTCGGTCGCTCCGGGCCCGTCCGCCGCGAACGGCCCGCCGACCAGGACATAGTCGACCGACACCCCGTTGACCACCTGCGTGTCGCGACCCTCGGTCGTTGCGTACTCGGTCAGAACGCCGGCGGCGATCTCGTGATCGCCCGCAGGCAGCGGCAGCCGCACCTCGAGATTGCGGGTCCCCTGGTTGGCTTCCTGCGCATCGAAATCGGCGTCCAGCAGCCGCACGCGCCTCCCGTCAACGCGCAGATCGACCCGCGGCGCCGGCAGCCCGGCCGCACGGCGGCCACGGACCCGGACCGTGAGCGTGTATTCGGCATCGAAGGGGAACAAGTGCCGGAACAGGAGGCCGCCGCGCAGGTTCGGCGGCAGTCCGTCGATCTCCTCGTTGCGGGTGCCCGGGTGCGGCAAGTATTTCTCGACCACCGGCCGTGGTGTGCCGATGCCGATCGCCAGTCGGCTGGCGCGCCGCGCCGCCGCCAGGTACTTCTCGATATGCAGCGGCGACACCGTCAGCACATCGCCGATGTTGTCGAACCCGTAGCCGGAGTCGTCGGCCGGCAGGTCGCGCGCGTGATCGAGGTCGAGCCCGAGCAGGTCACGCACCGCGTTGCGGTATTCCGCGCGATTCAGCCGATGGATTGCCGGCGCGCCCGGGATGGGGTGCTGGTCGGCCGCGCGATCGAGCTCGGTCTCGATCCAGCGCACCAGGCGCGCTGCCGTGCCGGCATCCGGCCTCGGCCGTCCCGGCGGCGGCATCTCGCCGGACCGCAGTTTCCGCAGCACCTTCTCGAGCACCGGCGCCTGCGCCGCCACGTTGGCGGCGTCCACGCCGGCCAGCGTCAAACCGGCGGTCAGCGTGCGGTCGTTGTGGCACCCGAGACAGTAGCGGGCGACCGTCGTCTCGAAGATGTCGCCAGCGCTCGCCTCGTCCGATTGCCGTCCTTGCGCGCGGGCGTCCGGAATCGCAACGAGGCAAGCCACGACCGGCACCAACAGCGCCACCTGAAACAACGGTTGTCCGGTCACTGCCTGCGAGTTTACCATTGGCCATGGCGAGAACGCTGCACGTCTGGTGTGTGCTGCTGCTTGGCGTCGGCGCCGCGCCGGCCGCCGCCCAGAACGGTGCCGCGACGCAGGTCGACTCAGAACTCTTCGAGGCGGTGCAACGCCGCGACCGCGACGCCGTCATCGCCCTCGTCGAGCACGGCGCCGACGTACGCGCCATCCGTCTCGACGGGTCCACACCGCTGGCCTGGGCCGCGTTCCGGGACGACACCGGAATCGCCCGGACCCTGCTCGACGCCGGCGCCGACCCAAACGCCGCCGACGAGAACGGCGAGACGCCGCTGCTGCTCGCCAGCGCCAACGGCAACCTCGCCCTGGCGCGCCTTCTGCTCGACGCCGGCGCCGCCGTCGACGCCGCGCGCTGGAGCGGCGACACACCGCTGCTCGCCGCCAGCAGCGCCAGCAGCCTCGATCTGGTCCGACTGCTGCTCGACCGCGGCGCCAACCCGAACACCGCCGATTCGCGGATGGGACAGACCCCCTTGATGCGGGCCATCGCCGCCGGCGCCCCGCCGATCGCCCGTCTGCTGATCGCACGCGGCGCCGAAGCCGCCGCGGAGTCAACGAACGGTTTCAGCCCGATCCTGTTCGCCGCCGAATACGGCGACGCCGCCACGGCGAGGGCCCTGATCGCTGCCGGCGCCGACCCGCACGTCACGTCGGCCGCTGGGGCGTCCCCGTTTCTCATCGCGCTGGCGGAAGGTCACGACGACATGATCAGGCTGCTGCTCGCCGAGGGAGCGGACGTCAACGCGCGCGGCCGCGACGGCGGCACACCCCTGCATGCCGTCGTGACGCAGGGGAATATCGAGCTGGCGCGCGACCTGGTGGCGCGCGGCGCGGACCTCCACGCCCGCACGCTGGACACCCGGGATCGGGTTCCGGCGGCGCGGCGGACCAGCGGTCTCACGCCGTTCCTGACCGCGGCGCAGGCGGGGAACGTCGACATGCTGAAGACGCTGCTCACCCTCGGCGCCGATCCCGCGGCCCTGACCAACGAGGGGGCGGGCGCCGTACTGTTGGCGATCCGCAGCCGCGAACCGGGGGCGGTCCGATTCCTGGTCGAACAGGGCCTCGACGTCAACGCCCACCCCGCGGGCCGCCCCGGCGCGCTGCACACCGCGATCCGCGCCGGCGAGGATGACATCATCGAGCTGCTGGTGGACCATGGCGCCGACCTCGACGCCCTCGACCACCACGACCGCACCCCGCTCGAAGAAGCGGAGTTCGAGGCCCCGGCGCACACCATCGAGCTGATGCGCCGAATCGTGGCGGAGCGCGCCGCGACACCGGCGAGATGACCGTCCAGTTGCTCGCAGAAGGGTTCACCCCAGGCGGCCAGCGCACGATGACCGTACGGGGGTCAGCGACCGCCGCGGGACCGAGGCCCTGCGTCACCTGCCGGTGATCAGGTCCCGCATCCAGCCCACCGCCTCGCTGGCGGGACCGATGACCTCGGCCGCATGCGCCTCTGCGCTGCGCGCCAGGATCCGCTCCATCGAGAATTGCGCGAAAAGGATCGCCGTTTCCGGATCCACGGCGCCGACGGCCTCGAGGACGAGGAGATCGTGCTGCTCGCCATCGCCGCCGAGCAGCGCGTCCATCGCCCCCGTCACCGGGTGATTCGAGAGCGACAGCCGTTGCGATCGCTGCCGCGCCTCGCGTTCGAGCTCCTCCGAGAGAAGTGTGGCTGAATCGGGCGCGGTCGAGAGCACGTGCAACGGCCGGCCGAGCGCGAGAGCGCGCTCGATGATGCCGTCGAAAGAGGTGGAGACCGGCACGTCCACGCTGTCCCGCGCCTGTCTGGCAGCCTCACCGAAGAACGACCCGGTCACGATGATGCCCTCGGCGCCGGTGGCGGCGCTGTGGGAGACCAGGCGCTCGATACGGGACGCGATCTCGGCGTCGTCCGCGGCGCCGCTGTTCCGGTCGAGATACAGCGAACCGTCGAGCAGGTGCGCCACATCGGCGTCAGGCCACCCCAGGTCGAACGCCGACTGGGTGGTCGGAATTGCATTGAGCAGCGCGTGGACCGCGCCGACCCGGTACCGTCTCTGCAACATGATGCGCTGCCGTGCGCCGCGCCACCCGGCCCCTGGCAGCGGGATGACCCGACGGGACCGGGCCGTTACCGGGCGCCACCCTGTTCAAGGGCGCGAGCGCCGGTCAGCGTACCTTCCATGCCGTAGTTTCCTTCATGGCAGGCGTACTCGAAGATCGGCAGGTCGCTGCGACGCATCGGCAGCTCCACCGTCCACGGCTGGGTCCACGTCGTCGAATCGCTGACCGTGAACGTGTAGAGCAGGGTGTCCTCGGTGAGCCGCTGAATCCGTTCGACCAGGTGCAGGTTCTTGCTGGAGTTGCGGAAACTGGTTTCCCGCAGGAAGTTCCCGGTTTCGACGACGAGCGTGTCCCCCTCCCAGTGCCCGCGGGACACGCCGGTCCACATCGGCACCGGGCCAAGGTCGCTGCCATCGAGCGGAATGATCCGTGCGTTGTGCACCATCTCGTTCAGCAGCACGACATGGTCGACGGTTTGAAAGATCTGCACGTTCATGTTGTAGGCGGCCGGTAGCATCGGCGGTCCGGAATTGAACCCGGTGATACAGCGCTCGCCCAGCGGACGATCTTCCGGGCCCACGCTGAGCCGCCGGTTGACCTGGAGACGTTCCGCGGCGCGAGCGGCGCCCGCGTCGGTCAGCGCCGGGATCCGTCCGTTCGGCGGATCGACGACCAGCGACGTGCGGCGCGTCTCGACGACCTCCGTCCCGCGGTCCCACCAGAAGTCGTTGTAGGCCAGCGCGAGGTCTCGGCTCTCGCGCGTACCGTTCACCTGGCCTCGCTCCGTCGTCGTCTGCTTCTTGGCTTCCCGGTTCAGGTCGGCATTGCTGGCCAGCACCCGTTCGGCGGCGTACGCGGCGACCTCCTCCTCGGAGAGGAATTCCTTGTCGGCGAGCTCCTCCGGACGTTCCAGCGGCGTGACGGTCCGGAAGTCCCAGACCCCGCTGAGGTCGGGATGTCCGTCCGGCGTGCGCGGCGCACTCGGCGTGGCACCGGACTGGGCCGCGGTCAACACGGGCGTGAGCAACGCGAACGCGACGCTGCCGGCAATTAACGCGAGTGGACGAATGGTCATGGTCGATACCTCACAATAGACGCGCGTTGACAGTACCACGAGTCTGCCCTGGTGCGCGCACGACGCCTCGAGATTCTCACGCTGTCCGCGAAGCGGCGCCGTGGACGCGCCTGCATCGCGGGGCGATCGCCGGCCCGCCTGCTAGCAGCCCGTGGCAAAAGCCCCGCTGCATTCGATCCCCGCTGAATTCTGCGCTTCCCCGCTGAATTCTGCGCTTTAACGCTGAAACCCGCCGATCCGCGTGGACATCTGCGGATCGACGTTGCATCCCGCTGAGCGGCGTTGATCCGGCTGACGAACAGGGCAACCACAAGGGTTGCCCCTACAGGTATCTTCCCTCTTCTCGCCTTGCTCAGCGGGCGCATCGCCGATCTCGGTGCAACGCGGGGTTTCACCACGGGCTGCCAGGAGCCTGCGCCGCAGAAAGATTACGGCTGCAAATCCGCTTTCGCAATCTTCTACCGCGCAGACTCCTGGAACGCGAGCGCGATCAGCGAGACCAGCACGAGCAGGCCGATCGTGACGGTCGCCACCGTAAGCAGCCGGAGGCCCGCCTGCACGGCCGCGAGGGAGGTCTCGATGGCGGTTATGCGCGCCAGCAACTCGTCCTTGACCGCCGCGATGTCACGCGTGCTGGCCATGTCCTTCACTGCCGACGAGAGGTCCCGGGTGGTGGCGATGTCCTTCACTGCGGCGGCGAGGTCCTCCTTCGTTGGAATGTCCTTCCGCACTGTCAGGGCGGTCACCAGCGCGTCGATAAACGAGGCGCTGAGCAACGCTTTGACGATGGCGTTCATCAGACCCGGGGGCACCACCATGCCGAGACTATACGCCAGTCACGCCTCAGTTGGGCCGTCCGGCGGAGACCGTGTGCTCCGGGACTATACGCCAGTCACGCCTCAGTTGGGCCATCCGGCGGGGACCGTGTGCTCCGGGACTATACGCCAGTCACGCCTCAGTTGGGCCATCCAGCGGGGACCGTGTGGTGGGTCCGCTGCCAGGCCTGCTACGTCAGCTCGGGTGTGAAGGTGACGTCGCCGGCGGCGGTGTCGTTCGGGTCCAGCACGATGACGCCGGTGTCGCTGCGGCCGGCGTCGGCCAGGTTGAATCCGTCGATGCAGTTGGTGGCCGGTTCGACGCAGAAAAAGTCGCGCCCGGCCGGGGTGTAGACGACCAGACACGCATAGACCGGGTCGGCGTCGATTCGCAGCCGGGCGTTCCATTCGGGCCACGCGATCACGGCCTGCCCGCCGAAGCGGATGAAGTTGTTGTCGAGCGTCGTCGCGTCCGGATTGAGTCCGGCGCCGTCAAGCAGGAGTTGCCGCGGGGGCGGCACGAGCGCAGCCGGCATCGCGTTATCGTCGGCTTCCCACATCTGTCCGACGTCGGCCCGCACCGAGACGCGCGGCGTCCGGAGGAAGTAGGGATGAAGCCCGAAACCGACCGGCATCGGCTCGGCCGCTTCGTTCGTGATGGTGACGCGGACGCGGAGCCGTTCGTGCGTCAGGTCGAAGGTCTGTTGCGCCACGTAGGTCCAGGGCCACGCATCGGCCGTATGCCGGTATTCCAGGGTCAGTCGCGCCTCGCCGCGGTCCAGGACCGTCCAGGGCGCCCGCCAGCCATGACCGTGGATCGCGTGCGGTTCGGGACGGAAATCCTGCGGAAGCTGAATGACCCGCCCGCGGAAACGGAACGCCGCGTCGCGAATGCGGTTCGAGAAGGGCGCCAACGGGAAGCTCGATGTCCCGCCCGCCGAGCGCGCGGCAATGGCGTCCGGCAGTGCGGGTCGCATCCATTCGATGGCGCGCCCGCCGCGTTCCGTGGCGTAACGCGTCATGGAACCGCCTGCTTCCGGGGCGACGGCAAGGCGCGTCGCTCCGGCGCGGAGTTCAACGATCTGCGGGGTGTCCTGCGGCATGATGACGCTCACATCGTATACGAGATCGGCGCCAGCACCTGCCATAATGGATGCTCACGATTGATCGTCGCGCGCAGATGTTGCTTCCACGAGGTGCAGGTATGAAATCGATGACCACCACGCTGACGGCGGCTGCGCTGCTGGTGCTGGCGACTGGCTGTTCGACGTCCGATCCCGGCGATGCATCCGAGACACCCGACGCAATGACAGGCAACAATCCCTTCTTTACCGAGAGTACGCTGCCGTATCAGCTTCCACCGTTCGACCGTATCGACGAGTCGCACTATCGGCCGGCGTTCGAGCGGGGCATGGCGGAGCAGATCGAGGAGATCGACGCGATCGCCGGCGCATCCGAACCGCCGACTGTCGAGAACACGCTGATCGCGATGGAACGATCCGGACGGTTGCTGGATCGCGTCGCGTCGACGTTCTTCAGTCTGTCCGCCGCGGATACGAATGACGCGCTGAACGACATTCGCACCGAGGTCGCGCCGGCGCTGGCGGCGCACACCGACCGCATCTTGCTGAACGGCGACCTCTTCGCACGGGTCCAGACGCTGTACGACCAGCGCGAGACGCTTGCTGTCGACGACGAAACACGCCGGCTCATCGAGCGGCACCACATCGATTTCGTGCGCGCCGGCGCCAGGTTGTCCGCGGCCCAGCAGGAACGGGTGCAGGCGATCAACACCGAACTCGCCACGCTCCAGTCGACATTCACCCAGAACGTACTCGACGAAGTCAATGCGTCCGCCGTTGTGGTCGACACCCGCGATGAACTCGCCGGGTTGTCCGAGGATCAGATCGCAGCGGCGAGCGAAGCGGCGGCGGCGCGTGACTTTCCCGGGAAATTCATCATCCCGCTCCTGAACACGAGCGGGCAGCCGACCCTGGCGTCACTCGACGATCGCGCACTTCGCGAACGCATCATGCAGACCTCCCTGGCGCGCGGCGTTCAGGGTGGCGATTTCGACAACCGCGAGGTGATCACGACAATGGCCCGGCTGCGCGCGGAACGGGCCGCGCTGCTCGGCTACCCGAACCACGCCGCCTACATCCTCGAGGAACAGACGGCGCAGACGGTCGACGCGGTGAACGCACGGCTGTCCGGCATGGCGCCGCCGGCCGTCGCCAATGCCGGGCGGGAGGCGGGCGATCTCCGGACGCTGGCCGCGGCGGACGGGGTCGGTCCGGATCTGGCGGCCTGGGACTGGTCGTATTACACCGAGAAGGTACGGGCAGAGCGGTACGCGTTCGACGCGTCGCAGTTGCGCCCGTACTTCGAAATGGGCAACGTCATCGAGAACGGAGTGTTCTTCGCGGCCAACCGGCTGTACGGGTTGCGGTTCGAAGCGCGGCCCGAGCTGCCGGTCTATCACCCGGACGTCCGCGTCTGGGAAGTGTTCGACGCCGACGGCACACCGCTCGGATTGTTCCTCGGCGACTACTACGCGCGGCCTTCCAAGCGCGGCGGCGCCTGGATGAACGCCTACGTGTCGCAGTCGCATCTGCTCGGCACGGCGCCGGTCGTCGCCAACCACCTGAACGTGCCGAAGCCGCCCGAGGGCGAGCCGACGCTGCTGACGTTCGACGAGGTGACGACGCTGTTCCACGAGTTCGGGCACGCGCTGCACGCCTTCTTCTCGGACGTACGGTACCCCTATTTCGCCGGCACGTCGGTGCCGCGCGACTTCGTGGAGTACCCCTCGCAGGTCAACGAGATGTGGGCCACCTGGCCCGAGGTGCTGGAGCACTATGCCGTGCACTACCAGACCGGCGAGCCGATGCCCGCCGAACTGCTGGACAAGGTGCTGGCGACCCAGACCTTCAACCAGGGATTCGCGACGACGGAATATCTGGCCGCCTCGATGCTCGATCAGGCGTGGCACCAATTGACGGCGGACGACGTGCCGCGCGCGGACGGCGTCGAGGCATTCGAGGCGTCGGCGCTCGAGGACGCGGGCGTCGCGCTTGACATGGTGCCGCCCCGCTACCGCAGCACCTACTTTTCGCATATCTGGGCCGGCGGCTATTCGGCCGGCTATTACTCCTACATCTGGAGCGAAGTGCTCGATGCCGATTCGGTCGAGTGGTTCAAGGAGCACGGCGGCTTGACGCGCGAGAACGGGGATCACTTCCGCCGCACGCTTCTCTCGCAAGGGGGCAGCGTCGAGGCGCTGGATCTCTACCGCACGTTCAGAGGCGCCGAGCCTGACATCCGCCATCTCCTGGACCGGCGCGGTTTGAACTGACCTGGCAGCCCGTGGCAAAAGCCCCGCTGCATTCGATCCCCACTGAATTCTGCGCTTCACCGCGGAATTCTGCGGTTTCACGCTGCATCCCGGCTGCCAGCGTTGCTCCTCGGTCACAAATGCCCCAATTTGCTCCCTCGTCGCGCCTTGCCAGCCGGGCGCACCGCCATTCTCGGTGCAACGCGGGGTTTTACCACGGACTGCCAGGAGCCTGCGGCGCAGACTCCTGGCGGGCGGCGGGTCCGGAGACCAATTGCCGCTCGGCAGCGCGCGGTACGGACTCCAGGGTTCCAAGGCACTCGGAGCGTCGGTAGCGCCGCACGGACAGGAAGAAATGGAGGCGCCGCCCGGATTTGAACCGGGGATGGAGGTTTTGCAGACCTCTGCCTTACCACTTGGCGACGGCGCCGGTCGAATCGGTCCGGCCGGGCCGGACGGTTCGGGGAGGAAGGAGATGGAGCGGGAAACGGGATTCGAACCCGCGACTTCGACCTTGGCAAGGTCGCACTCTACCACTGAGTTATTCCCGCTCGCACGACCTACGCAAAGTACGGTACCACAACGCCTTGGACCGCATCAAGACGACCGACATCGGGCTGACCGGGGACAACCTGTTGAGGTTCCACAGCTAGCTGACCGCAAATGCGTTCACGATCAGCTCGACCACCGGGGTGTCGCCCGCCAGCGTCACCCCGACGACGTCGAATCGACAGGGGGGCGGCTCGCGTCCGTTGAAGCCCACCAGATAGCTGCGGGCCATGTTGATGAGCCGGCGTTGTTTGCGGAAGCCGACCGCGGCGGTCGCCCCGCCGAAACCGGCGCTGCGGCGCGTCTTCACCTCCACGAACACCAGAGTGCGGTCGTCTCGCGCGATGATGTCGATCTCGCCGAACCGGGTGCGATACCTGCGCGCAAGAATCGCGTACCCGCGCCGGCGGAGTTCGTCGCAGGCCAGCACCTCTCCCTGTTTACCGAGCGATTGTCGAGCCTGTGTCATCGTCCTGCGTCTGACAGACGCAAGAAACGGTCCGGAACCGGCGGGCCAACCTATTTTCGCTTCCAGACAGTTCCGGCGGGCGTGTCTTCCAGGATGATGCCGCGCGCGTCGAGAGCGTTGCGGATGGCATCGGCGGTGGCGAAATCGCGATTGGCGCGGGCCGCTTTCCGGCGGGCGACGAGCTGCTCGATTTCAGCGACCGGGACATCGAGGGCGGCGTTCTCCGCACGCCGCAACGTCACGACCCCGAGCACGCGATCGAAGAAATCGAAGGTCTCGACGATTCGTGCCGCATCGGACTGCCCGAGCGCGCCGGCGTCGATCGCACTATTGACGTGTCGCACGAGTTCGAACATCACGCCGAGCGCACCGGGCACATTGAGATCCTGCGCGAGCTTCGCCCGGAACTCCCGTCGAGCCATGTCGGCCCGCTCCGCCAGATCGGGGTGCGCCTCGCCGCCCGAGATCGCGGCCAGTCTCGTCAGACAGCCCATCAGCCGTTTGAGCGCCTCCTCGGCCTGATCCAAGCTGCTCCATGTGAACTTCAACTGCTTGCGGTAGTGCACCGACAGCAGCACGTAGCGCAGTGCCGACGCCCGGTAGCCGCGCTCGATGACGTCCTGCACCGTGAAGACGTTCCCGAGCGATTTCGACATCTTGACGCCCGCATCGAGGAGCAGGTGCTCGACGTGCACCCAGCACCGCACAAACGTTTCCCCGGTCGCACCTTCCGCCTGCGCGATCTCGTTTTCGTGGTGTGGAAACACCAGGTCGACGCCGCCGGCATGAATGTCGATCGGGGCGCCGTCGAGCAAACGCAGCGCCATCGCCGAGCATTCGATGTGCCAGCCGGGACGGCCCTGTCCGAGACCGAAATCCCAGGTCGGCTCGCCCGGTGTGGTCGCCTTCCACAGCACGAAGTCGCGTACGTCGTCTTTCTCGTAGCGGTCCGCATCGATGCGTGCCCCAGGCTTGATGCCGTCGTGGTCTAGACGCGCCAGCTTGCCGTACTCGGGCAGAGTCGAAATCTTGAAATAGATCGATCCGTCGCTGCGATAGGTGTGGCCGTTGGCCTCGAGCGCCTGGATCATCCGAACCATCGAACGCAGATTGTTTTCGTCGGTGGCACGAGGTGTCTCTTCGACCGGCTCGAGGCCGAGCGTCGCGGCGTCGTCGTGATACGCGGCGATGTAGCGGTCGGTGTAATCCCGCAGCGACATGCCGGCGGCCTGCGACTCGACGATGGTCCGATCGTCGACGTCAGTGAAGTTCATCACTTCGCGCACTTTGAACCCCGCCACCTCCCGCAGCGTGCGGCGTAGCACATCCAGCGCCACGAAGGTGCGAAAGTTGCCGATGTGCCCGCGCGCGTACACGGTCAACCCGCACGTGTACATCCGCACCGTGTCGTCACGGATCGGTGCGAACTCCTCGGCCTGACGAGTGAGGGTGTTGTAGAGACGCATGCACTACGGCCGCAGTGAGGGAACGGAGATCACGTGGAGTCGCCTGGCAGTGTCTTCGTCAGATCGCAGAACTCGGCGGCATCGTCTCCAGTCTCGCGCCCGATGGCGACCGTCGTCATGTCGCGCCGCAGGCGTTCGAGCGGCGACGCGCCCGCCGCACCGCGAGACAGAAGATCTTCGATGGACGCGGCACCGCGTTCATCCGGCGGCGCGCCCAGACAGCGAATGTGAACGCGCATGTCGTGGTCCGTGGTGGCGAATCTCAACGTGATCGCGCGGTAGCGATCGGCATCCTCGCCGAAGACGCCCCGGATGGTGCTGTCGAGGGTGCCGACGAGCGCGTCGCGCGACTCTCGGTCATAGCCGATGTAATCGATGGTCCGTTCCGCCAGCCGTCTCAGCATCGGCAGATACCGTGGTTCGCACGGGAGCGTCACGTCCAGACACAACGACGACATCGGCGGTTCATTCTCGGCGTCGTGCATGACCGGCTGGAATTCTATAGTGAAATCTGGCTGAACAGGGTTCGGGCCTGGTCGCAGTCCCGCGCGATCTGCGCGCGCAGGGCGTCCGTGTCCGGAAAGACCGCCTCATCGCGCAGCCGCTGCACAAACGCAACCCGCACGCCGGCGCCGTAGAGATCGCTGTCGAAGTCGAAGATGTGCGATTCGACCACCGGCGCGGACGTGGACGCCTCGAACGTGGGACGCAATCCGACATTGGTCACCGCCGCGTGGATGTCGCCATCGATCAACACCGCGGTCGCATACACGCCGTTCGGCGGAAACAGCTCATTGCCGGTCGACAGGTTCGCGGTCGGAAACCCGATGGCGCGCCCGCGGCCCGCCCCGGCCTCGATGGTCCCGTCGAGCATGTAGTGGTGACCCAGCAACGCCCCTGCTTCGTCCACGCGACCCTCGCTGACAAGCCGCCGCACGCGCGTGCTGCTCACCACGAATTCGCGGTAACGCACCGGGTCGATCTTCTCGGCCCGAAAGCCGTAGCGCGACCCGAGTGAGCGCAGCAGCGAGAAGTTGCCGGCGCGATCGTGCCCGAACAGGAAGTTGGCGCCGACCCAGACCTCGGCCACCTGCAGCCACTCGACCAGCACGGTGCGCACGAACGTTTCAGGGTCCCAGCGGGACAACTCCTCTGTGAACCGCACGACCGCGACTCCATCCATACCGGCGGCGGCCAGCGCGGCCAGCTTTTGCTCGGACGTCATCAGCAGCGGCGGCGCCTTGTCGGGCCGTACGATGCGCGACGGATGGGGATCGAAGGTCAGCGCGACCGCCAGCGCCCCGCGCTCGTCCCCCCGCCGGCGCACACGGTCCACGATCTTGGCGTGCCCGCGATGGACGCCGTCGAAGTTCCCGAGCGCGAGCACCGCATGGCGCCACGCCGGCGGCGGCTGGTCGTCAGGATACTGAATGACCTCGACCCGGTCCAGATTGTGTGATTCGTATGCCATCGACAAACCGTTAATGATACGCCAGGACGCCGCACGGTCTGCTACATCTCGATCACCAGCCCGTCGTGCGCGAGCGTGATGCCGTCCGGCAGTGACGCGCAGGTCTCGGCGTGCGGCAGGTCGTGACACATGTGGGTGAACCAGGTTTGGCGGGCGCCGATGCGCACCGCCGTATCGATCGCCTCTGACAGGGTGAAGTGCGTCGGGTGCGGGCGGTGACGCAGTGCGTCGAGCACCAGCACCTCCAGCCCTTCGAGCAGCGGCCACGACTCGTCCGGAATCGCGCTGCAGTCCGTCAGATAGGCGAAGTTGTCCACGCGGTAGCCGAGAATCGGATGGGTCCCGTGCCACAGCGGTACCGGCACCACCGTCGCCGGCCCCAGACAGAATCGCCCGCTCACCCGGACCAGTTGCAGCTTCGGCAGCCCGCCCCCCGCCGGGGCGTCCGGATCCCACACGTAGGAGAACACGCGGCGCAACGCGGACAGGGTCGACGCGTCGCCCAGGCAGGGAATCGCACGGCGCTGCCGGAAGTTGATCGGACGGATATCGTCCAGACCCATGATGTGATCGGCGTGATAGTGCGTGAACAGAATCGCATCCACCCTGGTCACGCCGAACCGCAAGGCTTGCGACCGAAAGTCGGGAGTGGTGTCGACCAGCACCCGTGTCCCGTCGGCCAGCGCGAGATAGATTGACGGGCGCCACCGCTGGTCCCGCGGATCGGTGGATCGACAGGTGACGCAATCGCAGCCGACCACGGGCACCCCGGACGAGGTGCCCGTGCCCAGAAAGATGATCCGCATGGCGCCCTGCCCCCGCGGCATCATCCACCCGGTCCGGACGACACGACCCCTCTCCCGCCCCTGTTGGCGTCGAGGAAGCGCAGCCGCAGTTCGTGGAGCACCCTTGTCAGGAACCGGTCCTCGTCGGGCGTCAGGTTGCCCGCGGTCTTCTCGCCCAGCAGGCTCAGGAGTTCGATCATGTGCCCGGCCGCCTCCAGATTCGGCGGCTGCCGTCGTCCCGACGCCGGATCAGCCGCGTCGCCGAAGTGCACCGCGGCGGTGGTCGCCAGCGAGACCACCAAGGCGTTGAACGAGATTTCCGGTTGCCCCTTCATTCCTCCTCCGTGCGGCGGCGGTTCGCGAAACTGCGTTAGACTCCGTGCACCACGTCCCTCGTGCCGATGGAGCCCGGTATTGATTGAATCACACCCATGACCAGACCGGACACCCCAGCCGCGCCGGCCGCGGCGCAGGACGCCGGCGCACATTTCGCCAGGCTTGTCGAGATCATGCGGACGCTGCGGTCACCGCGCGGCTGCGCCTGGGACCGCGAGCAGACGCTGGCCTCGCTGCGGCCGTTCATTCTCGAAGAGGCGTACGAGGTGATCGACGCCATCGACCGCGGCGACCGCGCCGCACTGTGCGACGAGCTCGGCGACCTGTTGCTGGAAGCGGTGTTCGTCGCGCAGATCTGCACCGAGGCGGACGATTTCACGATTGGTGACGCCGCCGACGCCGTCACCGAGAAGCTCGTGCGCCGGCATCCCCACGTGTTCGGCGACGAGCACGGCGCCGCGCCGCGGGACCTGACGCCGACCCAGGTGAAGGACCAGTGGGAACGGATCAAGGCCCGCGAGCGGGACGGCGCACCGGCCCGCGCCGGACTGCTCGACGGCATTCCGGAATCGTTGCCGTCCCTGCTGCGCGCCTCGCGCATCGGCGCCCGCACCGCCAACGTCGGGTTCGATTGGGGCACGGCGAGCGAGGTCATGGAGAAGGTCGACGAAGAACTGGCGGAGTTGCGCGAGGCGATCGAGGCCGCCGACCCGGATCACGTCGAGGAGGAATTCGGCGATCTGCTCTTCACGATGGCCAATCTGGCTCGCAAGTTGCGCATGGATCCCGAGTCGTCGCTGCGCGCCGCCAATCACAAGTTCACGCAACGGCTCCGCATGGTGGAACGGCGGCTCACCGCACGCGGGAGTTCGCTGCACGACGCCGACCCGGACGAAATTGCAGCGGAATGGCAGGCGGTCAAGCGGCTCCCGCCCGCCGGCGGCCCGGTGTCCAAAGCCGGCTGATCCCCCTGGCAACCGCACCGTGCGGTCTGCTGTGGCCAGCGCCGCCCGTCCGCTGTATACACCCTGACCGCCTGCCCGTCGGTCTCGACGGTGACGGCGCCATGGCGCCCGGTCTCGATGACGACCGCCCCCGCCTCCCGATAGCGCGCCACGACCTCGGGCGCCGGGTGTCCGAACGGGTTCGCCCGACCGGCGCTGACGATCGCCAGGCAGGGGGCCGTGGCCGCCACGAAGACCGGCGAACTCGATCCGGCGCTGCCGTGATGCGGGATCTTGACGACCCGGAACGGCGCGGGTTCAAGCGCGGCCGCAATCGCCGCTTCGACGGCGCTCCCCACATCACCGGGCAGCAGCACCGCCACGTCACCATACCTGACGTCCAGCACGACCGAGTCATCGTTGCGCACTCGTACCCGCTCCCAGTCGGGGATTGGCGGGTGGATGACCGCCAGTGCCACGGCGCCGGCGTCGACGCGGTCGCCGGCGGTCACCTGCCGCCAGCCGATGCCGGTGTCCTCCGCCTGCCGGCGCAACGCCTGCAGCGTCAGATGGTCCGGCACCGGAACTCCCTCCCAGACCTCGCGCGGTTTGAAGTCACGCAGCACCGACGCCAGCCCGCCGACGTGGTCCGGGTCGGCATGGGTGATCACCGCGGCATCGAGCCTGCGCACACCCAGCGCCCACAGCGCCGGTGCCAGAATGCGTGAGCCGACCGTGGAAGTCCCGCGGATCGAGCCGCCCGCGTCCACCAGCAGCGACCGTCGATCCGGCGTCTGGATCAGCGTGGCGTCAGCCTGGCCGACGTCGAGGAACGTTACCCGCAACCAACCCGGCGGCGGCCGGCCGGCCAGGGCGGGGCGCGCCGGCGCCGACACGATCCACAGCGTGGACACCGCCAGGGCCAGCGGCGCCGAGACCCGCACCCATGCGCGGGAAGGCAGCCAGAGCCAGGCAGCCAGTGCGCCGTAGTAGAGTGCCAGGATGGCCGCCGGAGGCGGCGGGGTCCGCAACACCAGCCACGGCCACACATCGAGCAGGCGGGTCGACTCGACCAGAGCGGTGGCGGCCTCGTGCGCCACCCAGCCCGCAGCGCCCGCCAGGACCGGCAGCGGCGCCAGACCGACGGACGCCATCCCGGCGAGCTGCGTGACGGTCATCAGCGGAATCGCCAGGAAGTTCAACACGAGCCCGGCCAGACTCACGCGCCCGAACAGCGCCGCGCCGACCGGCAGGAGCGCCGCCTCGGCGGAGAGCGTTGCCGCCAGCAGCGCCGCCGGCGGCAGCACCCACTTCGAGTCCGGATCGATCCAGCGCGCCGGCAGTCTCCGCAACCACCCGGCGATCTGCGAGGCGCCGAGGATGATTCCTGCCGTGGCGCCGAAGGTCAGCACGAAGCCCGCATCGAAGATACTGAGTGGCGACACCACCAGAATACCGATCGCGACGACGGCCAGCACGTTGAGCGACGGCGTCCGATGGTCGAGCGCGCCAGCGCCGATCACCACGACCGCGGCGGTCGTGGCGCGCGCTACCGAGGCCTCGTGTCCCACGAGCACGCCATAGGCCGCCAGCGCCGCGATCACGCCGCCGGCGAGCAGCCGCGGGCGGAGCCCCGCCGCGCGTCCGAGCAGCAGCAGGCACCCGGCAAGAATCGCGATGTTACCGCCCGAGATGGCGATGACGTGGTAGGTCCCGGCCTCCTGGAGCCGGCGCGTCGTCTCGTCGTCGAGCCCGGCCCGGTCGCCGATGAGCACGGCGGTGACGATGGCCGCGGACCGCTCGGCATGGCGGCCGACCGCCGCGGCGACCGACCGCCGCACGGCGGCCCGCAGACTCGCGGCCAGCTCCGCCGCCGGAGACCCGCGCCGCACCACGTCAACGAGCAGTGCGCTCTTGACCGACCCGAGCAGGGCCGTGCCACGCAACGCGCGCTGCCTGGCCTGGTCCGGCAGACCGGGGTTGAAGTGGGCGGGAGGGCGACGGAGGGCGGCGGAGACCCGCACGACGCGACCAGCCCGCCATTCGTCGAGGCGCTCCTCCGCCAGACTGCCCGCGACCGACAGCCTGACCCCACCGGCGGCGTCCCGCATCTCGCCGGGGCGGCCGGCGCGGGATACGGCGACCTCCAGGACAGGGCCATAGGCGGTCCGCGTCGCATCGGCCCGCAACCGCCCCTCGATCGACACCGGCCCGACACGCCCGCTGTCCGCTGCCCGTTGCCGCCCGAACCACACCGCCAGCGGCGTCTCAAGCGCGGCCGTCAGTCGCGTGCTCCCCAGCAGCAGGCCGGTGCTGCCGAACCCGCCTACGAGTGCGCAGCACACGATTGCCGGGCGCACGCCGCGGGCCACGCCGGCGATGCCGCACGCCCAGCACGCGCAGGCCGCCAGCCCCGCAACCCACACCGCAGCGGGCCACGATGTCCCAGCGGCCACTCCGAGAAGCAGCGCCAGGGCGGCCGGTACGGCAGGCGTCGTCACACTGCCTGCGCATGCAAACTCCGTCGCGTCCGCCAGCGGCGCGGTACGGGGACATCCCGCTCAGTCCGTGCAACCTTCGTGATTCCGGCCGATGGTCAGGGTTGCAGTTCTTGCCACCAGGCGCAGGCAGCGCCGGGCGCCCGCGGCGCGACGTGGGCCGCGGGCGGTCATCTCCAGGATTGCACAAGCTCGGCGTGGTAGTCCTGGAGTGGACGTACGTCGAGTGCCTCTTCACGCAGGGCGCGGATGGCGCTGACCGCGGCCGCCGCACCGGTGAGGGTGGTCACACAGGGTACGCCGAGCACGGTTGCGATACGTCGGAGCGTCCGGTCGTCGAAGAACGACTCGCGGCCGAGCGGCGTGTTGATCACGAGATTTATATCCCGATTCAGCAGCCGGTCACCGATATGGGGCCGGCCCTGATTGACCTTGTAGACCAGCGCGACCTCGAGCCCGTGGGCACGCAGATAGGCGGCGGTGCCGTGGGTGGCGAGCAGCGAGAAGCCTAGCCCGGCCAGGTCGCGGGCGACCGGCAGCACGCTGGCCTTGTCCTCGTCGTTGACGCTGATGAACGCGACACCCTCGTTGGGAAGACGCTGTCCCGCCGCCAGTTGCGCCTTCGCGTAGGCGGCGCCGAAGGTGGCCGCGCCGCCCATCACCTCTCCAGTCGACTTCATCTCCGGTCCCAGGATCGTATCGACACCGGGAAACCTGACGAACGGGAAGACGGGCGCCTTGACGAAAACTCCCGACACGTCGAGGTCGTCCACCAGCCCGAGCTCGCCGAGCGTCCTCCCCGCCATCACGCGCGCGGCCGCCTTGGCCAGCGGCACCCCGGTGGCCTTCGACAGATACGGAACCGTGCGGGAGGCCCGCGGATTGATCTCCAGCACGTACACGGTGTCGTCCTTGATCGCGAACTGCCCGTTGACCAGCCCCACGACCTTCAGCGCGCGCGCCACCCTGCGCATGTAGTTGCGGATGGTGGACAGGTGCCGGTCGGCGACGAGATAGGGCGGCACCACGCAGGAACTGTCCCCGGAGTGAATTCCGGCCTGTTCGATGTGCTCCATGACGCCACCGATGACCACGGCGCCCGTGGCGTCGGCCACGGCGTCGACATCGAGTTCGAACGCATCTTCAAGGAACTTGTCGATGAGCACGGGGTGCTCCGGCGAGGCATCGACCGCACTGGTCATGTAGCGGTCGAGCGCTCCCGCGTCGTAGACGATCGCCATCGCCCGCCCGCCCAGCACATAGGAGGGCCGCACGACGAGCGGATAGCCGATCTTGCCGGCGACCTCCCTCGCTTCGTCACGGGAGGTGGCGATGCCGCTGGGCGCCTGCGGGATCCCCAGCTCCCAGAGCAGCGTGGCGAACCGCTTGCGATCCTCGGCCAAGTCGATCGAATCAGGCGAGGTGCCAAGGATTGCGACTCCCGATCGCTGTAGTCCCAGCGCGAGTTTGAGCGGCGTCTGCCCCCCGAACTGCACGATGCACGACACCTCGCCGCCGGCGGACCGTTCCTTCTCGATCACGGCGAGTACGTCCTCCAGCGTCAGCGGCTCGAAATACAGCCGATCAACCGAGTCATAGTCGGTCGAGACCGTCTCGGGGTTGCAGTTGATCATCACGGTCTCGAGCCCTTCTTCCTTGAGCGCGAATGCCGCGTGACAACAGCAGTAGTCGAACTCGATGCCCTGACCGATGCGGTTGGGGCCCGAACCGAGAATCACCACCTTGCGCCGGTCGGTCGGCGCCGACTCGCACTCCTGTTCGTACGTGCCGTAGAGATAGGGCGTGAACGACTCGAACTCGGCGGCACAGGTGTCGATCCGCTTGTAGACCGGCGCCAACCCCGCGTCCCGGCAGCGCTCGGCGATGAGCGACGCCCGCACCCCAAGCACGCCGCCCAGTTCTTCGTTGCCGAATCCGGCGCGTTTCAGGACCAGCAGCAGCTCGGGTGACATCTCCCGCAACCCGACTACCGCCGCGGACCGCTGCAGTTCCACGATTTCCGCAAACTGCGTCAGGAACCACGGATCAATGCGGGTCAACTCGTGGATCTGACTGACGCTCCAGCCGCGCTCCAGCGCCCGGAACACCGCGTTCATCCGGCGGTCGGTTGGCACCACAAGGTCCCGCCGGAGCACCGCTTCGTCCTCTTCGTCGCCAGTGGGCCTCCCGAAGAGCCGTGCATTCTGGCCGATCTCGAGCGACCGGAATCCCTTGAGGAACGCCTCCTTGAACGTGCGCCCGATCGCCATCGCCTCACCGACCGACTTCATCTGCGTCATCAAAGTGCGGTCGGCCTGCGGGAACTTCTCGAAGGTCCAGCGCGGTACCTTGACCACCACGTAGTCGATGGTCGGTTCGAACGACGCCGGCGTGAGCCGGGTGATGTCGTTGGGAATCTCGTCGAGACGATAGCCCAGCGCAAGCTTTGCCGCGATCTTGGCGATCGGGAACCCGGTCGCCTTGGAGGCCAGCGCAGACGACCGTGAGACGCGCGGATTCATCTCGATCGCGACCATCCGGCCGTTCGACGGGTCCACCGCGAACTGGATGTTCGACCCGCCGGTCTCGACCCCGACCCTGCGGATGATTCGACGGGCGGCGTCCCGCATCCGCTGGTATTCCTTGTCGGTGAGGGTCAGCGCCGGGGCCACCGTGATGCTGTCGCCGGTGTGCACCCCCATCGGGTCGATGTTCTCGATCGAGCAGACGACCACGAAATTGTCCGCGGCGTCGCGCATCACCTCGAGTTCGAACTCCTTCCACCCAATCACCGACTCCTCAATGAGAATCTCGTGCACGGGGCTCAGTTCGATGCCGCGGGTGACGACGTCCCGGAACTCTTCGATGTTGTAGGCGATTCCGCCGCCGACGCCGCCCAGGGTGAACGAGGGACGGATGATGGCGGGGAATCCCAGTTGCTCAACGACGCTGAGCGCCTCGTCGAGCGACCTGGCATAGGCGCTCTCCGGCAGGTCTATGCCGATCGACTCCATCGCCTCGCGGAACTTCAGGCGGTCCTCGGCCACGGTGATGGCGTCGATCGAGGCGCCGATCAGCGTGACCCCGAACTCGTCGAGCACACCCTGCGCGTCGAGTTCGACTGCCAGATTCAGCGCGGTCTGCCCACCGACGGTTGGCAGCAGGGCGTCCGGACGTTCCTTTTCGATGACCGCCCTCACCACCTCCCACGTCAACGGCTCGACGTAGGTTCGGTCGGCGACCTCCGGGTCGGTCATGATCGTCGCCGGATTCGAGTTGACCAGCACGACCTCGAGCCCTTCCGAGCGCAGCGCCTTGCAGGCCTGGGTTCCCGAATAGTCGAACTCGCAGGCCTGACCGATCACGATCGGGCCGGAACCGACCACCAGAATCCGATGGATATCCGTGCGGCGTGGCATGACGTCGTCAGAGGTGTCCGGGGGTTCAGCGCGCCCGACGCTCCATCTCCTCGATGAAACGTGAGAACAGATAGTCGGCGTCGTGCGGCCCCGGGGAAGCCTCGGGATGATACTGCACGCAGAAGGCGGGCTGGCGCCGGTGCCTGAAGCCCTCGACTGTGCCGTCGTACAGGTTCAGATGGGTCACCTCGACGTCGTCGGGCAGCGATTCCGGATCGACCGCGAACCCATGATTCTGACTGGTGATCTCAACCCGCCCGGTGCTGATCTGCTGCACGGGATGATTGCCGCCGCGGTGGCCGAACTTGAGCTTGTAGGTGGCGCCGCCCATCGCCAGCGCGAGCACCTGGTGCCCGAGACAGATCCCGAACACCGGCACGTCGGCCGCGAGCACCGTACGGGCGTTGTTCACCGCGTACTCGAGCGGCGCCGGGTCGCCGGGACCGTTGCTGAGGAAGACCCCGTCCGGTTCCATCGCCAGCAGATCGCCGGCCGGGGCCGCTGCGGGGAACACGCGCACCTGGCAGCCATGCGCCGCCAGCCTGCGCAGGATGTTGCGTTTGAGCCCGAAGTCGTAGGCCGCAATCCGCAGTGGACGACCTGAATGCCGTCCGGGCGACAGACGAAAGCCGTCCGGTTCGAGGCCGGGCCCGGCGCCGCGGCCGGGCCAGTCGTACGGGGCCGCGCAACTGACGGTACGGACCAGATCGCTGCCCTCCATCGGCGTCACCCGGCCCGCCTCGGCGGCCAGGGCGTCCGGATCGACGCGTCCGGTCCCGATGACCCCCCGCATCACACCGGTACTCCTCAGGACACGGGTCAGGGCGCGGGTGTCGATACCGGAGATGGCCACGATGCCGTGCTCCGTCAGGTAGTCGCGGAGCGTCCCCTCCGCACGCCAGTTGCTGGCGACCGGCGAGAGATCACGCATCACGAACCCGGCTACCTGCGGGCCGACAGACTCGGCATCCTCGGAGGACACGCCGTAGTTGCCGATCTGCGGGCAGGTCATCGTGACGATCTGCCCGGCGTAGGACGGATCAGTCAACACCTCCTGATAACCGGTCATGCCCGTGTTGAACACGACCTCGCCGCGAGCGACACCGGCGGCGCCACTCGCGGTTCCGCGATACCAGGTTCCGTTTTCGAGAGCGAGGACGGCGTTCATCAGCGGGCGCGGTCGAGCGAGGCCGTCACGCGGGCCTGTGCGGACGAGTCTACCCGGACCGTCGTCGCCCACTCGCGATAACCGTCCTGCTTGAACTCGACCTCGTGGGGACCAGCCGCTACATCGGGAATGAGCATCGGTGTCTCGCCGACCAGCCGCTTGTCCAGCCACACCTGGACACCCCGAGGCCGCGTGTCGGCGAAAATGGATCCTACCTCAAGCGAGGCGTTTCCAGGGCCAGCGATGCGAATCAGATCGGCCTGCACCGCGGCGATCGGGTCATTCGCGGAGATGGCGAGACGCCGTTCCTGCGACTCGTGCCCGTCGAGCGTCAGGACGACGTCGTAGTTGTCGTACGACAGTTGCGACAGCACCAGCGGCGTGGTCCCACGGACCGCGCCGTTCACGATGACCTGCGCGCCCGGCGGCGTGGTGCGCACCAGCAGGCGGCCGTCAGCCACGACAGGCCGCGGGGCGGGGACGGGCGGCGTCCGAGCGGCCGCGGCCGGTTCGCGGGTCGGCCGCGGCGCCGGCGGCGGCGCGGACACGGGCGGCGCGTCCGCGGGCGCGCGGTTCGCGGGGGGCTCTGCCGCGGCGCCCGCCGGCCCGTCGGTCACCGTCACCTCGCTGAACTCCTGCCCAACGGCGGCATCTGCCGCCGGCTCCACGGCGGCATCTGCCGCCAGCGCCAGGGCGGTCTGCGCCGCTGGCGGCGGGTCGGTCGGTACGTCGAAACCGCCGCCCGCCAGGGTCGTCTCGGACGGCGCATCGGTCTCCTGCGATCCACCGCCGCCGACAAGGCCGAATCCGATGGCAAACGCGGCCGCCACGACGACCAGCGCGATGGCAACGAATGGCGTCACCAGCGACCGTCGGGCCGAGGAGGTCCAGCCCTCCACGGCGCCGCCGATCAGCACGTCCTCAGGCTCATCGTCGTACTCCGCTCCGGCGTGCTCGGCGGCGTCGGGCTCGGCGTCAGCGTCGCCGACAGACCCGCTGGCCGGAGACAGATACCGGTGGATTTCCGGCGTCGTCTCCTCCTCCTCTTCCACAGCCGCCGTGTCTTCGCCAGCGTCGGCATCCGCGGGCAGATCGTCGAGGTCGGTCAGCACGATCGTTCCATAGCCGCCGGCGTCCCGACTGGCAGACCAGCCAGCGTCGCGCCCGGTCTCCCGGTCCTCCAGGTTCTCGGCGTCGCCGGCGGCCACCGCCGCGTCCTCGAACGCGACGGCGCCGGCCTCGTGTTCGACGTCGTCCCCTGCGAACGCCGCGTCGTCTTCCGCAACCACGACATGATCCGCGGCAATGGCGATGTCATCGTCGGCGGGAGGCAGTGCGTGCGGTTCCGCCCGATCGAGACTCCGTTCGCTCCAGTCGAACTCCGGTTCCGGTTCCGACTCTGGTGTGCGCCTGATCGCCATGTCCGCTCCCTCGGTCCCCGACCCGGTAATCTCCGACCCCGCATCGGCCGCATCCCTGACCGCCAGGGCCGTCCACGGCTCGCTCGGATCCCCAGCGAGGACGCCGTCGTGGCGGTCCGTCGTGCCCGCCCCGCCGACGCCGGCGAGCGTATCCCGCTGCGCATGGGCCCAGGACCAGCCAACCGCCTCCGCGAGCTCGCCGGCGAACATGCCCGCAGAACCGGGCCGTGCCGCGGGGCGCTCGGCTAACGCCGCGGCGAACAGTTTCACCACACGCACGACGTCTCGCACCCCCGGCACCCCCGCGAGCCGTTCCAGACGCTGTTCTGTTGTCCCGACTGCGCGCCGCCCCGTGAGCATCTCGTAGACGACGGCGGCCAACGCGAACCGGTCGGCCGCCGCGCCCCACCCGGCGCCGGCGATCTGTTCGGGCGCGGTATACGGACGTCGCAGCGGTGCCTGCAGACCCACCCGTTCGAGCGCCGTGACCAGCCCGAAACCGGTCACCCTCGGCAACGTGGGCGTGACGAACAGATCGCGCAGGTGCAACGCGCCATGGACCAGGCCGGCGGCATGGGCGGCATCGAACCCCTCGGCCAACTGGATGACGAACGGGAGAGCGGTCTCGACGGACACGGAGGCATCCTGCCGCACGATGGTGTCGAGCGACTCGGCCGCCACGTATTCCGACGCCAGGTACGGCACCAGGTCTGACAGACCCGCGTCAATCGGGGAGACCAGCACGGAATGTACCGTTCCGGCGTGTATGGTCTCTTGCAGGGCCGACGCGAAGGTGCTCGATGGTTCAGGGGGCAGATCGAGATGAAACGCCTTGAGTGCGATCGCACGGGTCCCATCTGACGCCGAGGCCCGGAACACCGGCCCGAGAACACCGACGCCGATCTGGTGCATGACCCGATAGGGGCCGAATGCGCGTGGAGAAGAGAAAGGTTTCGAGTCGTCGAGCATCAGGGGAACGTTGCCTGAAACCGGTTGTGCAGAATAGCACGGAAGTGCACTATTTTTCAATACGATAGAGCCACTACGACACCGTGTCCACGGACAGCGGGCGCCCGGTCGCGGCCCAGCGCTTCACGGCGCCGACAGCTTGACACCCCCTGACCTGCTCTGCGACAGTGATCGTCCGTGTCTTCCGATCGCTCCCCCACCGGTCTCCCTGATTCGTTGGCCGTTGACGTCCGGCGTTTTCCAGGCATGAAACCCCTGGCCGCCGAGTACACGGCCAGTTTCAGCACGCTGGCGCCGTTCTTCGCCGGCGACCCGAATGAAGATGCCGCCTGGCGGGCGGCCATCTCCGCACGCACGGCGCTTGACGCCACGGCCCCGATCACACCGTTGCTGCGAGACCAGCAGCGCGCCCGCCGCGCACCGCAGGCCGCCATCTCCGCCGCGGAACGACTCGCTGCGCCGCACGCGGTTGCAATCGTGACCGGCCAGCAGGCGGGACTCTTCGGCGGACCGCTCTACACGCTGCTGAAGGCGATCTCGGCCATCCGGCTGGCCCGCGAGGTAGAGCGGCGCCACGGCGTTCCAGCCGTTGCCGTCTTCTGGATCGACGCCGAGGACCACGATATTGACGAGATCCGTGGGTGCGGCGTGCTCGACGCGGACATGGCCCTGCGGACACTGTCGCTGCCGACGCCGACCGCACCGGCCGGCGCCCCCGCGGCGAGCGTCAGACTCGGGAGCGAAATCGGCGGGGTGATTGATGCGCTGGCGGCGACGTTGACGCCGACCGACTTCACGAACGGGCTGATTGGCGACCTCCGCGAGGCCTACGAGCCGGGACGCGGACTGGTCGAGGCGTTCGCCATCTGGCTCGAGCAGCGCCTCGGTCATCTCGGACTGGTCGTCTTCGACGGCGCCGACCCGGCAGCCAAGCCACTGGCGGCGCCGCTGTTCGAACGGGAACTTCTGAATCCGGGCGTCACGGCGTCTCTGGCCCGGGCGGCGGGCCAACGCCTCGAAGCGGCGGGATTCCATGCCCAGGTGAAGACGCAGCCCGGGTCGGTGGGTCTGTTTCTGCTGGGCCACTCGCGCAGGGCGATCCGGACCGACAACGGCCACCTGCGGGTCGGCAGGGAACGCCTCAGTCCCGGCGAGTTGCTGAGCCGCCTGCGCGGCAACGCGGCCTGTCTCGGTCCGAACGTGTTGCTGCGGCCCATCGTGCAGGATCGCCTGTTTCCCACCGTCTGCTACGTGGCGGGACCGAACGAACTCGCCTATCTGGGGCAGCTCAAGGAGGTCTACGAGCACTTCGGCATCCCGATGCCGCTCATGGCCCCGCGTCTCAGCGCGGCGTTGGTCGACGCCGCGGTCATCAAGTTCGTCCGACGCTACGACATCGCGGTCGAGTCGCTGCACGCGCAGGATGAAGCCGTGCTGAACCGTCTGCTCAGCGACCAGCTTCCCGACACGGTGGACGAGGCGATGCAGGCCACGGATGCCGCCATCCGCGAACGGATGCTGGCGCTCGCGGCGACCGTCAGCGGCGTTGACCCGACCCTCGCCGGCGCGGCGGCATCAACCCTCGATCGCATGGAACGCGACCTCGGCAACCTGCGGAACAAGGTCGTGCGGGCCGCCAAACGGCGCAACCAGACCCTGCGCCGGCAGTTCGCGCGGGCCCAGACGCAGCTCTTTCCTCACGGCGCGCCGCAGGAACGGGTGGTCGGCGCGGTGTACTTCCTGAACCGCTACGGCCCCGCCCTGATCGATCGGCTCGCCAGCGACACCCGCCTCGACACGAACCACCACTGGGTGATCACCATCTGACTCGCAGCGACGGACGGACGGGACTGCCGGGGCTCCAGATTCCGGTGTGATCGACCGATAACACCGTCGTGCAGGCGACACGCGCGCCCAAGGGGCGGAAGTCCGGCCGGCATCCGGCAACCAGGCGGCGGCGCACCAGAACATCCATCGCCTCACGGTGGCGTCGGGCGGCGGCGATCACCGCCATGCTGGTCCTGGCGAGCCTGCTCGCGGGCGGGGCGCTCGCGTACCGCACGCTGTCGCGTCAACTGGACACCCACCTGTCGGACGGCTGGTCACCCGCCCCGGCCGAACTGTTCGCGTCCGAACTCGAAATCTGGCAGGGAATGCTGCTGGACCCGGAGGAATTGGCGCGCCTGCTCGACGAGTCGGGTTACAAACGGCGGGACCGGGCGCGCGGCGCCGGCGAGTTCAGCGTCGAGCCGGCCGCCGTCAGGTTCCTTGAACAGAGCGGCCCCCGGCGCGGCCGCACCCTGGTCGTCCGGTTCGAGCGGGACGCAGCCGACGAGACGCACGTCGCAGGCATCGAGGTCCCGCCGCAGACGATCATCGACCATGTCCAGCTCGGCGCGCCGCTGCTGTCGACCCGATCGCGGGAGGCCCGTGCGAAGCGGCGGATCGTTCCGTTGCAGGAAATACCGGATTCGGTCGTCCAGGCGATTCTGGCGGCGGAGGATGCCCGGTTCTTCGACCATGCGGGTATCGACCCGCGCCGCATCGCCGGCGCCGCGGTCACCAATCTCAGCGGCGAGCGCAACACGCTGGTCGGCGCCAGCACGCTGACCCAGCAGTTGATCAAGAATGCACTGCTGACCCCGGAGAAGACGTTCACCCGCAAGCTGCACGAACAGGCGCTGGCCCTGTTGCTGGAACGGCGGCTGCCGAAAACCCGCATTCTGGAGCTGTATCTGAACGGCGTCTATCTGGGGCAGCACGGATCGTTCGCGACGCACGGGGTCGCACAGGGCGCCCGGGCGCTCTTCGGCAAGGATCTCGACAATCTCACGCTCGGCGAAGCGGCCACCATGGCCGGCATCATCCAGGCGCCCCAAACGCACAACCCGGGACGCCACCCCGAGCGCGCGCGCGCCGGGCGAAACGGTGTACTGCAAGCGATGGTCGATCTGGACTTCATCACACCGGACGCGGCCCTGGCGGCGGCCCGCGAGCCGATCGGACCGCCGCCGCTGCTTCCGGACGTCGAGGCGCCCTATTTCACCGATCTCGTCGCGCGCCGGCTCGCGCCCCTGACGCCGGCCGGCGCCGAGGGGGTCCGGGTCGACACCACCCTTGACCTCCATTTGCAGCGTGTGGCCGAGGCCTCCGTACGGCGAGGTCTGATCCGTATCGGCGAGCGGACCGCGGCGGGCGCCTCCTCGCCAGCGCAGGCGGCCCTGGTCGCCGTCGATCTGCGGAACGGCGCGATCCGGGCCCTGGTCGGCGGCGGCTCGTATCTCGACTCGCAGTTCAATCGCGCCGAGCGGGCGCGGCGCCAGCCAGGGTCCATCGTGAAACCGTTCGTCTATCTGGCGGCCATCGAGCGCGCACGGACCGACCCGAACTTCACCTTCACGCCGGCCACGCTGATCGACGATGCGCCGGCCACGTTCGTCCATGACAATCGGCGCTGGCGGCCGACCAACTTCGGCCATGTGTACGACGGTCCCATCACGGCGCGCATGGCACTGGCCCGCTCACGGAACGTGGCCACCGTCAAGGTGGCTGAACAGGCGGGATTCAAGGCAATCGCCGAACTCTGGGCCGCGGCGTCGGACGGTCCGGTTCCGCCGGCCTATCCCTCGCTGGCGCTGGGCGCGTTCGAAGTCACACCATTGGAGGTGGCCGCGGCGTACGCAACGCTCGCCAACGGCGGCCAGCGTCTGCCGGTCCATGCCATTCGGCGTGTCACCACCGGCCAGGGTACGCCGATCCAGATTCCCGTCGGCGCGCAGCGACGGGTGGCCGCTGCCGACAGCGCGTATCTTGTCACGCGCATGCTGCGCAGCACGTTCGACGACGGGACAGCGGTCTCCGCGCGACGGCAGGGATTTCACCGCACGGCCTCCGGCAAGACCGGTACGACCGACGACCTGCGAGACGCCTGGTTCGCCGGATTCACGGAAACCCTGTTGGCGGTGGTCTGGGTCGGCCGGGACGACGGGAGCCCGCTCGGTTTGACCGGGGCGGATGCGGCGCTGCCCATCTGGACCGACTTCATGCGGCGCGCCGAGGCCGGACGGTCATCCGCCGGCGGGCGCCCTCCGGCCAAGGTCACGCTGGTTTCAATCGACCCGCGTTCGGGCCGCCGGGCGACCGAGCGCTGTCCCGAGCAGCTCGAAGAGGTATTCCGTCAGGGCACCGAGCCGCGCGCCATCTGTCATCTGCACTGAGCGGCGCACCGCGCCTCTGTATCGAAGGTATAATCCGGCAGATGCATGCATGGCGCACCGTCTCGTGCGGAGTTTGTGTGTCGATCCTCGCCTGCGGCGCCGCGGTGCCCGCCGAACCGGAACCTGCCCCGGCCGAGGAGGTCGCGGCGCCGGACGTCCCGGAGGTCGATCCGGTCCCCGAGCCGCTGCCCGACGTCGTCGCCCGTGTCAACGCCAGCCGCATCACCGGCGACGAGTTGGAACGGGCGGTGCGCAGCGCCGAGGCCCAGGCCGGTCAGGCACTACCCGCACAGTTGCGCGATCAGGTCTATCGATCGGTCCTCGATCGGCTCGTGTCGTTCCATCTGCTGCTCCAGGAGTCTGAGACACGCCGACTCTCGGTCGATGACGACGCGATCGAGCAACGCCTCGCTGGAATGCGCGGCAACTTCCCCAGCGACGAGGCGTTCGAAGCGCAGCTCGCCGGTTGGGACACGACCATCGACATCCTGCGCGAGGAAACCCGCCGTGACATGCTGGTCGAAATGATGCTCGAGACGGTCGTCATGGCCGGCATCGACATCGACGCCGGCGCGGCGCAATCGTTCTACGATCAGCACACCGAACAGTTTCTGGAAGGCGGCGGCGCACGCGCACGGCACATTCTGATCGGCGTCAGCCCGGACGCGGACTCCGCAGCCAGGGCAGAGGCGCGGGAGCGGGCCGAGACGCTGCTGCGCGAGGCGCAGGATGGCGCCGACTTCGCCGACCTCGCCCGCACGCACTCCGAGGATCCCGGGTCGGCGCCCAATGGCGGCGACCTGGGTCTGGTGGTCAGGGGCCAGACCGTCCCTGACTTCGAGGCGGCGCTGTTCGCGCTCGACGCTGGCGACATCAGCGGCGTAGTGGAAACCCCGTTCGGATTCCACCTGATTCAACTGGTCGAACTCGAGGCGTCGCGCACCGTGCCGTTCGAGGAAGCCAGCGGACAGATTCACGAATTCCTGCTGCGTCAGGAGCAACAGGCGCGCACGGAAGCGTTCGTCGCCGAACTGCTGGCCAACAGCGACGTAGAGATTCTGATCTGAGCGCACGCGAGACGGCCATGAGAAACGAAGATGTGTTCGACGCGGTCGCTGACGCGCTGCGGCGCGGAGAACCGGCGGCGCTCGTGACGATCATCCGCGCCCAGGGATCGACCCCCCAGCGCGTGGGTGCGAAGATGCTGGTGTTTCCCGATGGGCGGATCGTGGGCACCATCGGGGGGGGGTGTTACGAAAACGAGGCGTTCTGGAAGGCGCGGACCGCCATCGAAACCCGACAGCCGGTCATCGCCAAGTACGAGTTGGCCGACGACATCGCCGAAGATTCCGGGCTGATCTGCGGGGGACAGATGGAGGTCTATATCGAACCGCTCGAACCTGCGCCGGCGCTCTACCTGGTCGGGGCCGGGCACGTCGCATACCACTTGGCGAAGGCGGCGGTCACGGTCGGGTTCCGGTTGCACGTCATCGACGACCGCGAGAAGTTCGCCAACGCCGAGCGCTTTCCCGATGCCGAAGAGATCGTGGTCGATTCGATTCCCGAGTGGCTGACGCAGGCCGAATTGCCGCCCCATGCGTTCGTGGTCATCCTGACCCGAGGTCACCGGCAGGACATGGACGCGTTAAGGGCGCTCGTCCCCAAGCAACTCCGCTATCTGGGCTTGATCGGCAGTCGGGCCAAGGTCGCCCGAATCTACGACGTCCTCGAGGCCGAGGGGGCGCCGCCGGACCAGTTGCGCCGGGTGCACGCTCCGGTCGGCCTGGATCTGGGGGCGGTCACGCCGCAGGAAATCGCCGTCAGCATCCTCGCCGAACTGATCGGTGTAAAGTACGGCAGAATCGGAACCGACGCGCCGGACAACGGCGCGCAGACGGCAAGACCGCTCCAATGGGCTCCCCGCGGGGCGGCCGAGGCGACGCATTCCTAGCAGCCCGTGGTGAAACCCCCGCTGCATTCGAACGGCGCTGCATCCCGCTTCGGGCGGCGCTGGGCTTCTGATTGCCGGGGTCACAAATGCCCCAATTTGCTCCCTCGTCGCGCCTTGCCTTGGCCGGGTCCGGCATTGTTACGACCAGATTCTCGGTGCGACGCGGGATTCCACCGCGGGCGCTAGCAGCCCGCCTGCCCCTCGTTTGGGGCGTACCGACGGCTGGCAGGCCCCGCTGACATCGTGTGGGGAGTATACTGACCTGACGATGGCTCAGCGATCCATGTCACCCGGCGGCGCAGGCGCGGGCCTCCCGGAGCGGACCCGCGGCGTGCTGGCGGCGCTGATCCGCGAGTTCATCAACCACGGAACCCCGGTGTCGTCCCGCTGGCTCGCCACGCACGGCGGTTTCGGCCTGTCGTCGGCGACGGTGCGCAATACCCTGGCGCGCCTGGAAGACGCCGGCTTCGTGTCGCAGCCGCACACCTCAGCCGGACGGGTGCCCACAGATCTGGGGTACCGCTGCTACGTCGACTACCTCCTGGAACATCGGCAGGCGGCCGGATCGACCTCCGACGTCGAAGCCCGCCTGCGCCAGGCCGGTTCGGTCCAGGGCGTCCTGTCAAATGTCTCCCACGAACTGTCGCGCGTGTCGCATCACCTGGGATTCGTACTCGCGCCCACCAACGAGGTGGCCGGGTTCGAACATATCGAGTTCATTCCGCTCGAGGGCACGCGCATCCTCGTACTCGTCGAAGCACAGGGGCAGCAGGTCTGCCACAAGGTCATCGATATCGGGGAACGGGTCCGGCGGAGCGAGCTCGATCAGGGCGCGAACTATTTGAATCGGGAATTTCGCGGACAGACGCTCGGCGAGGTCCGCACCGGGGTCATCGAACATCTGCGCCAGGAGCAGGTGCTGTGCGACCAACTCCTTTCCCGCTCGCTGCGGCTGGCCAGCTCAACCCTCGAAGACATGGTCCCGCGCGACAGCGTCTACGTCGACGGCGTCACGTCGCTCTTCGACGAGGTCTCGGACGACGGCCCCCCGCTGGACACCATACGGGCGTTACTGGCGGTGATGCAGGAGAAACATCGCCTCATCCGGTTGCTGAGCGAGTATCTGGATGCCAGCGGGCTGACCGTCGTGATTGGCGCCGAACACTCGGCGGTCGATCTCAGACCGTTCAGCCTGATCGCCTCAACCTATTTTGACGGCCGACGGACCGGCACCATCGGAGTGATCGGCCCACGTCGGATGCGGTATTCACGCGCCATCGCAACCGTCGACAGCGTGTCTCAGGCTGTCAGCCGCGTGCTCGTGAACCAGCCGCCCCCACCCGCAGACGATGCACGACGAACACCCTAAGGAACAGTCCGAACCAATAACGCAACCCGCGCAGCAACCTGACACGGTTGCGCCGCGCGACGACCCCGCGGTGCCGCACGCTGGCGAGCCGGCGGTTGATGCCGCTGGCACCGCCGATCAGGAGACCGGGCCTGATGCCGACGTGCGCCGGCAACGAGACGAATATTACGAACGGCTGCTGCGAGCAACCGCCGAATTCGACAACTACCGGAAGCGTACGGACCGCGAGCGGCGCGACTGGGCGGACCAGGCGGCCACGGATCTGCTGACCGACATCCTGCCCGTGGTCGACGATCTCGAGCGGGCGCTCGCGGCCGAGACCCAGGACGGCGAAGCCTATCGTCGCGGTGTGGAAATCATCCACAAGCAACTGCTCGAGATCATGGCCCGACGAGGTGTCACGCCGATCGCAGCGATCGGCGCCGACTTCGACCCGAACGTCCATCAGGCCGTCACCCACGAGTCCAGCGATGTGCATCGGGACGGCGAAGTGATCGAAGAACTCCGCCGTGGATATCTACTGCGCGACCGGTTGCTGCGGGCGTCGATGGTCAAGGTGGCGAAAGCGTGACGACACGGGACTACTACGAGGTGCTGGGCGTCCCGCGCACCGCCGACGACGCCGCGATCAAGAGCGCGTACCGCAAGCTGGCGCTCAAGTATCATCCGGATCGGAATCCGGACGACAAGGCGGCGGAAGAGCGCTTCAAGGAAGCGGCGGAAGCGTATGCCGTGCTGGCCGACCCGACCAAGCGCGGCCGCTACGATCAGTTCGGTCACGCCGGCGTCGGCGGGGGCGGCGGCGGATTCGACCCCACGGTTTTCTCGGACTTCGGCGACATTCTGGGTGGTCTTGGCGACCTGTTCGGGTTCGGCGGGGGTGCCCGGCGCGGTGGAGTGCGGCGCGGCGCCGACCTGCGCTACGACCTCGAGATCACGTTCGACGAAGCGGCCTCCGGGACCGACACCACGCTGCAGATACCGCGGGAGGAATCGTGCGGCACCTGCGGCGGTTCAGGGTCGGCGCCGGGGAGTTCACCGGAACAGTGCTCGCAATGCCGAGGTCGAGGTCAGATCCGTTTCCAGCAGGGCTTCCTGACGGTGGCCCGGACCTGCCCGCGCTGCGGCGGCATCGGCCGCGTCATCGCCAAACCGTGTCAGACGTGCCACGGTAACGGCAAGGTCACTCGCGAGCGCAAGCTGACCGTCAAGATCCCGGCCGGGATCGCCACCGCGCAACGCCTCCGCCTGACGGGCGAGGGCGAGTACGGCGGCCGGGGCGGCCAACCGGGAGATCTCTACGTCGTCGTTCACGTCGGCGAACACCCCTTCATGCGGCGCGACGGCGACGATCTGCTCTGCGAAGTGCCGGTCTCGTTCCCCACACTCACGCTCGGCGGCGAGATCCAGATCCCCACCCTGACCAATCCGACCGCCATCCAGATTCCGAAGGGCACGCAGACGGGCACCCGTTTTCGGCTGCGCGGTCAGGGCATGCCCAACGTGGGCGGTCGAGGGCGTGGCGACCTGTATGTCCTGGTCAAGGCGGCGGTGCCCACCAGACTGAGCCGCGAGCAGACGAATCTTATCCGGAAACTCGACGCCACGATGCCGGACCGCGTGCTTGACCCCGTATCCGCCGACGCCACGGACGAGGAACGCCCGTTCTTCGAGCGCGTCAAGGACATCTTCGGCTAGCAGCCCGTGGTAGAACCCCGCGTTGCACCGAGATCGGTGGTGCGCCCGCGTGGCAAGGCGCGACGAGGGAGCAAATTGGGGCATTTGTGACCCCGGCAATCAGAAGCCCAGCGCTGCCCGAAGCGGGATGCAGCGCCGATTGAATGCAGCGGGGCTTTTACTACGGACTCCTAGCCCAAGTTTACCAAGTTGACCGGCCATTTTGCCGATTTTGGCTGTATTTCGGGATTGCCATGTCTGTAAGTTGTTGATTATAAAGGAACGGGGTTTGACGGTACGCGATGTAGTGCCATAATCGTATATAATGGGTTGACTCCGGCCGCCGCGCCCGCTATCGTGGGTAGCGTGTTCATTCGGCGCACCCAAACCCGGCGGACCCAGGACGGAAAACCCTACTTCTCCCATCGCCTCGTGCACTCCGAGCGCGTCGGAAACACCGTCCGGCAGCGCACCCTGCTCAATCTCGGGCGCCACTTCGACATCCCCCAGGCCCAATGGCCGCCGTTGTGCGCTCGCATCGACGACATCTTGACCGGCCAGGCGCCCCTGATCGCCGATGGCCCGCCCGCCGTCGAGCACGAGGCGCAGCGCATCGCCGCGCAATTGCTCGCTCGCGGCGCACCGCGGGACGGGACGGCCGCCGAACCGACCGACGTGCAACGGGTCGATGTCGACTCGCTGCGTCTGGTCCGTCCCCGCAGCGTCGGGGTCGAGCAACTCGGCCTGTGGGCGCTGGAGCAATTGGGCCTGCCGGCCCTGCTCGCCGAGTTGGGCGTCAACGGCGCCCTGCGCGCGGCGGCGGCCGGCGTCATCGTCGGGCGTCTCGCCCAGCCCGCCTCGGAGCGCGCGACGCACCGCTGGCTGCAAGCGCGCAGCGGCCTCGGCGAGTTGCTCGGCGTCGACTTCGAGACCGTCGGCGCGATGCAGCTCTACCGCGCCTCGGACGCGCTGGTGAAGCATCGCGAGGCGATCGAGGCGCATCTGTTCGACCGCGCGATGGGGCTGTTCGACCGCCAGCCGACGGTGACCCTCTACGACCTGACCAACACCTACTTCGAGGGCGAGGCGAGCGAGCAGCCCCAGGCGCAGCGCGGGCACTCGAAGGAGAAGCGCAGCGACTGTCCGCTGCTGACCCTGGGCCTGATGCTCGACGCCAGCGGCTTCGTGCGCCGCTCCAAGGTCTTCGCCGGCAACGTCAGGGAACAGCGCACGCTGGCCGACATGCTCGAGGCGCTGGAGGCGCCACCCGGCGCCCTCGTGGTCATGGACCGCGGCGTCGCCACCGAGGCCTGCGTGCAGTGGTTGCGTGAGCACGACTACCGCTATCTGGTCGTCAGCCGCGAACCGCACCGTCAGTTCGACGCCGAGGCCGCCGTATCGCTCCAAACCCAGTCCAACCAGACCGTGCACCTGCACAAGGTGGTCTCGACCGACCCCGACGAGGTGCGCCTGTACTGCTACTCCGAGGCGCGGGCCGAGAAGGAACGAGGCATCGTCGAGCGTTTCGCCACCCGCTTCGAGACCGCCCTGACCCAGCTCCACGAGGGGCTGGCGCGCCCCCGCACCCACAAACGGCTCGACCAGGTGTGGCAGCGCATCGGGCGATTGAAGACGAAGCATTCCCGCGTCGCCGCCCACTACCAGATCGGGGTCACCGCCGACGAGACCGGCGAAAAGGCGGTCGCCGTCACCTGGACCCGCCGTCCCCGGGACGGCTCGATGGCCACCCATCCGGGGGTCTACTGCCTGCGCAGCAGCGAGACCGAGTGGGACGAAGACGCCCTGTGGCGCACCTACACCACCCTCACGGACGTGGAGGCCGTCTTCCGCTCGCTCAAGGCCGAACTCGGCCTGCGCCCCATCTACCACCACAAGCCGCGGCGGGCCGACGGCCACCTGTTCATCACCGTCATCGCCTACCAGCTCGTACAGGTCATCCGCACCCGACTGCGCGGGCACGGCAACCCCGCCAGTTGGACCACGTTGCGCCGCATCCTGGACGGCCAGCAGCGCGTCACCGCCACCTTCCGGCGCCCCGACGGACGCACGCTGCACGTGCGAACGGCCACGCAACCCGAACCCGAGCAGCGGGACATCTACGACGCGCTCGGCGTCGACCCGCACCCCGGGGGCGTCCGCAAAACGCTCATCTGACCAACCCAGCTCACCGGTTTGCAAACGTTTGTAGTGCCACTCGAGTATTTCTGTCGGCGTAAGCTGCTTACTTGCAATAGTTTATGTTTTTGACTGGTAAACTTGGGCTAGCGCTCATCTGGCCAGGCACGCTCACAAATCGCCCCAGATATATTGCAGCACGGACACCGCGCACACGACGACGGCGTCGGCGCGCAGGGTGCGGCGCCCGAACGTCATCGGGAGAAACCCGGCGGCGCGGGCGGCGACGATTTCCTCCGCGCTCCAGCCACCCTCCGGCCCCACCGCCAGGGTCGCGGTGGCCGGAGGCGTTGCCGCCCGGAGCTGGCGGAGCGAGTCTGCCTCCGGGGCGGCGTCCGGCTCGACCAGCAGCAGCCGCAGGGCCGACCGATCTTCTGAGACGAGCGTCCGGAACGGGACCGGCAGCCTCACTTCCGGCACGACGGCGCGGCGGCACTGCTTGGCCGAGGCGATCGCAATCCGCGTCCATCGGTCGGGGTCGCGTCCGCCGACCCCGGTTCTGGCGGTGATGAGCGGCTGCAGGACCGCCGCGCCGACCATGGTGACGTCCCGCACGACGGTGTCGAGCTTCCGTCCCTTCAGGAGCGCGTGCGCCACTGTCAGCGCGACCGACGGTTCCGGCGGCGGACTCACTGCCTCGTAGGGTATGACCAGCGTCCGTCGGGCATCGGCCTGTTCGACCCGGGCGAGATACTCAACGCCCCGGCCGTCGAAGATCGCCACCGTGTCGCCGCGGCCCAGTCGCAGCACACGCACGAGATGGGCCGCCTCTTCCGGAGGCAGCGCCACCACCGCATCGAGCCCGGTCAGACCGGGAACATGGAAGCGCGGCGGCATCGACCCGATTATAGAGTGCCGACCGATGCGACGCGGGACTGTACGCAGCCCGTGACGGGACCCCGCATTGCACCGAGGTCTGGTCGTACGAACGCCGCGCCCGGCTGGCAACGCGCGACGACGAAGCACATCGGGCATGTGTGACCCCGGCAATCAGACGTCCAGTGCCGTCCCTCAGACGGGATTCGGCGCCAATCGAATGCAGCGGGGCTTGCGCCGCGGGCTGCTATACTTTCGCTCTTCATGCTGCTCGCCGATCGCCCACTCGGAAAATACAAGATCGTGTCCACGCTGGGCAGCGGCGGCTTCGGCGCGGTCTACCTCGCGGAAGACACCTGGATCAACAAGAAGGTCGCACTCAAGGTGCCCCACCGGCAGGATCTGAATTTCAACGAGTTGCTGCGTGAGCCGCGCCTGCTGGCCAGCCTGAACCACCCCAACATCGTCTCCATCACCACCGCCGAGAAACAGGACAACCTCTTTTTCATCGTGATGGAATACGTGCCGGGCGCCACACTCGACACGGTGATCGCCAGCAGCGGCCGCCTCGATATCGACCGCGCCATCGACTACGCGATCCAGATCGGCCGGGCGCTGGAACATGCCCACGCACATGGCATCATCCACCGCGATCTCCGTCCGGCCAACGTGCTGGTGTCAGATTCGGGCACCCTCAAGGTGGCGGACTTCGGCACCTCCCGTTTTCTCGAAATCACCGCGCACGGCACGACGGTCATCGGCAGCCCCCTGTACATGGCGCCGGAGCAGTTTCGAGGCGAAGCGGTGTTTGCCTCCGACCTGTATTCCCTGGGCGTCACCACGTATCAGATGCTGACCGCCGAGCGGCCGTACGATACCCCCGCGGCCGCCCACCTGGACAAGCTGCGGAACGGCGAGTGGGTGCGCGACCCTCGTCTGCTGAACAGCGCGATCCCGACCGCGCTCAGCGATATCGTGATGCACGCACTGGCGCCGGAGGTCACGAACCGCTATCAGCGCGCCAGTGACCTCGTCGCCGACCTCGAACGGGTGCGGGACGGCCGTGGGGTGAATTCTCCGGTCGGCGCGGGCGGCGACGTCGCTCGCGGGCTCTCCGGCCGCGCGGTGGAGCGCGAGACGCCGCCGACCTCGACGCCGGCGCCCAAGGCGCGCACGCGCGAGCGCGAGACGCCGCCCGCCGGTTTCTGCTGGCATTGCCACAAACCGCTGCATGCCCGTGCCGACCGCTGCCCCTTCTGCGGCGAGCGCAGCGACCCGCACCGCGACCACGGGTCCGGGAATTGAGTTGCACCGCACCGGGCGGGACACTACACTTCTTCAAGTGACTGATAACGTTGGGTCTTGGCAGGTTTCGCGATGAGTTTTGGCAGCGGCAAGATCTGGATGAACGGTGCGCTCGTCGACTGGGCCGATGCACACATACACATCGGTTCACACGTCATCCACTACGGCAGCGGCGTATTCGAAGGGGCGCGCTGCTACGACACGCCGAACGGGGCAGCCTGTTTCCGTCTCGACGCGCACCTGCGCCGTCTGTACGACTCGGCCACGATCTACCGGATGAACTACGACCTTGAACTCCCGGCGTTTCACGACGCCGTGCTCGACACGATACGGGCCAACCGCTACACCGCGTGCTACATCAGACCCCTGCTCTATCGGGGGTATCACGAGCTGGGGGTCAGCCCGTTCAAGTGCCCCGTCGAGGCGGCGATCCTGGTGTGGCGCTGGGGAGCCTACCTGGGCGAAGACGCGCTCGAGAAGGGTGTCGACGTGCAGGTCAGCTCGTGGGCTCGCGGCGCCCCGAACACGTTTCCGGCGATGGCGAAGTCGACCGCGAACTACGCCAATTCACAGCTCATCAAGATGGAGGCGACCCTCAACGGCTACGCCGAGGGGATCGCGCTCGACACGTCCGGACTGGTCAGCGAAGGCAGCGGGCAGAACATCTTCGTCGTGCGTGACGAGGCGATCGTCACGCCGCCGATTGGCGGCTCCGTGCTGCCCGGCATCACGCGCGACGTCATCATGACTATTGCCCGCGACCTGGGCATTCCGCTGCACGAGCAGCCGATACCCCGTGAAATGCTCTACATCGCCGACGAGGTCTTTTTCACGGGCACGGCGGCCGAGGTCTCGCCCATCCGCAGCATCGACAAGATTGTGATCGGGAACGGCCGGCGCGGTTCGGTGACCGCCGCTATCCAACGCCGATTCTTCGACATCGTGAACGGGAGCGTCCCGGACACCCACGGCTGGCTCACCCATGTCTACCCGACTCACGTGGCCGCGCCGGAACCGGTGACCGCCGCCAGAACACGCTGACGCCGGGCGGCGCCGCGTCCGAACCGCGGGCCCGTGTGCACCACCCCACGATGCCTCCACCACGGACGTCCGGTGCGTATCACGCCGCGCTGCTGATGCTGGCCGGCCGCGAGCTGTCGACCGCGCAGCTTCGCGAGCGTCTGGCACGCCGGGTGCTGCCAGCGGCGGACATCGACGAGGCCATCGATCGGCTGACCCGCGAGGGGGCGGTCGATGACGACCGCATGGCGGAGATCCATGCGCGCCGCGCCGCCGAGGTGACGCTGCGCGGCGCGCGCCGCGCGCGCCGGGAGATCGAGGCGCTCGGCATCGACCCGGACACCGCCCGCCGCGCAGTCTCCGCGGTCTTCGACGTCGGCGGCGAAGAGCGTGTCCTCGAACGGGCGCTCGCGAAACGGCTCGACGGCCGCATACGCGACCGGGCGCAGTTCCGCCGGCTGTATCACGCCCTGCTCCGTCAGGGGTTCTCACCCGAGCAGGTGATGGCCAGCCTGCTGGCGCGGTCGGATGAGAACCCCGCTTCTGTGGAAGAATGATCCGGATGCAGTCCCGCGACGTTCGCCAGAGCTTTCTCGATTATTTCGCCAGCCAGGGACACCAGATTGTACGGAGCTCATCGCTCGTTCCTGCCGGCGACCCCACCCTGTTGTTCACGAACGCCGGGATGAACCAGTTCAAGGACCTGTTTCTGGGCCGCGAACACCGATCCTACCGGCGGGCGGTCAGCGCGCAGAAGTGCATGCGGGTCAGCGGGAAACACAACGACCTCGACAACGTGGGGCCCTCCTGGCGGCACCATACGTTCTTCGAGATGTTGGGCAACTTCTCGTTCGGCGACTACTTCAAGCCCGAGGCGATTTCATTCGCCTGGACCCTGCTGACAGACGTCTGGCAACTTCCGGCCGACCGGTTGTATCCGACCATCTTCAAAGGCGAGTCCGGCATCCCCCGCGACGAGGACGCACACGCCGCCTGGTGTGCGCTGGTGCCGGCGGACCGCGTCGTCGAACTGGGCATGGACGAGAACTTCTGGGCCATGGGCGACACAGGTCCCTGCGGCCGATGCTCCGAGCTGCACTATCACCGTGGAAACGACGTGCCCTGCGGCGAACCTGTGTGCCGTGGGATGGACTGCAGTTGCGATCGCTATGTCGAGGTCTGGAACAACGTCTTCATGGAGTTCGAGCGTGACAAGGACGGCCGGTTGACCCCGCTGCCGGCGGTCGCCATCGACACCGGCATGGGCCTGGAGCGCATCGTCGCGGTGTTGCAGGGCAAGGTCTCGAACTACGATACCGATCTGTTCACTCCCCTGCTGCTGGCGATTGGCGATCGGACCGGCCACCGCTACGGCCCCCAGACGCCGGAGGCCGCCCCGGCTCCCGAAGACGTCTCGATGCGGGTCGTGGCCGACCATCTGCGCGCCATGACCTTCCTGATCGCGGACGGCGTGATGCCCTCGAACGAGTGGCGCGGCTACGTGCTGCGCAAGATCATGCGCCGGGCGATGCGACACGGAAAGAAGCTGGGCATGAGCGGTCCGTTCCTGCATCAACTCGTGGACGTCCTGGTGCGCGAGATGGGACCGGCCTATCCGGAGCTGCCGGCCAATCGGGACAACGTGGTGCAGGTCGTGCGCACCGAGGAAGAGCGCTTCGATGCGGTGCTGAACGACGGGTTGCCCAGGCTTGACGCGACCCTGACCGCCGCCGGCCCCAGCGGTGTCCTGCGGGGATCGGAGGTGTTTCACCTCTACGACACCTACGGCCTGCCCCTGGACTTCGTCGAAGACCTCGCGTCTGAACGCGGCGTCACAGTCGACCGGGCCGGCTTCGAGTCGGCGCTCGACGTGCAGCGCCGCCGTTCGCGAGCCACGGCAAGCTTCGGGGCCGAGGACGACGCACCGGTCTTCACGTTCGCGTCCGGCGCCGACGGTCTGGCGGCGGCCCGGGACGTGTTCGAAGGCTACACGACGACCCGCAGCGCCTCGGCCCGTGTGCTGGCGCTGTTCGACGAATCGCGCACGGCGGTCACCGAGCTGGGCGCGGGCGCCACCGGCCATGTCGTCATGGACCGCACCCCGTTCTACCTCGAAGCTGGCGGTCAGGTGTCGGACACGGGCAGCATCACGGCGCCCGAGGAGGATCTCGTCGCGGAGGTCGACGGTGTCGAACGGCTCGTGCCGGGCGGTCCGCGTGTCCATCATGTGCGGGTCGGCGGTGGGCGACTCCGGTCGGGCGCCGTGGTGACCGCCGAAGTCGACCACGTCCGGCGAGACGCGATCAGACGCAATCACACCGCGACCCACCTGCTGCACGCCGCGCTGCGTGACCAGCTCGGCCGCCACGTCACACAGGCGGGCTCCCTGGTGGCGCCCGATCGACTGCGGTTCGATTTCACGCAGGGCCACCCGCTGAGCCGGACGGAACTCGACGCCATCGAACGCCGGGTGAACACCGAGATCTACGCGAACGGCATGGTCGAAACCGAAATTCGGTCGACTCAGGCAGCGATCGACGCGGGCGCCATGGCGCTCTTCGGCGAGAAATACGGCGAATCGGTACGCGTTGTCTCCGTGCCGGGGGTCAGCATGGAGCTCTGCGGCGGCACCCACTGCCGCGCGACGGGAGACATCGGTCTCTTCATCATCACCCAGGAAAGCGGGGTCGCCGCCGGTGTCCGCCGTATCGAGGCGGTCACGGGGGACACGGCGGTCGCGCAGTTGCAGGCGCAACGCTCGGAGCTCGACGCGCTGATCGGCGCGCTGGGTGTGCCCGGGCCGCAGGCCGCGCAGACGATCGAACGGCTCCACAGCGAGGGGAAGCGGCTGGCGCGCGAACTGGCGCAGTTGAAGGTGCAGGCGGCGCTCGGCGCCCCTGGCGCAACCGCCGCCGAGGACGCGGTCGCCATCGGCGACGTGCGGATGATCGCCCGGCGGGTATCCGGGCTCGAGCAGGGGTCGCTCCGCGGTCTGGCCGATTCGTTGCGCGACCGGTTGGGACGGGGTGTGGTGGTCCTGGCCACCGACAACGCCGGCAAGGTGGCGCTGGTGGTGTCGGTCAGCCGCGAGCTCGCCGACCGGGTGCACGCCGGCGACGTCGTCAAGGCGATCGCGCCGATCGTAGGCGGCGGCGGAGGCGGACGCGCCGATTTCGCTCAAGCCGGCGGGCGCCGGCCGGAGCAGATCGATGCGTTGCTGGCAGAGAGCCGCACCGTCGTCGGCAGGATGCTCGGGACGGAGGCTATGCTAGACTGAAGGGCCATTCGGCGCAGGCCGCCGGGTGACTGGATGACGGAAAGGAACTGCAGCGATTTGGCGAATCACAAGCATACGTTAAAGGCTCACCGGCAGGACATCATCCGCCGCGAGCGTAACCGGGGGTTGCGTACTCGTCTGCGGCGCGCGCTGAAGTCGTTGCGCGGCGCCATCGAACAAGGCAACACCGACACGGCGCAGGTGGCCATGAGCGGCACGGTGTCGCTGATCGACAAGATGTCCGCCAAGGGCGTGATCCACGACAACGCCGCCGGGCGTTACAAGTCCCGGCTCGCCAGACGTCTGGCCGCGGCAGGCAACGCCAGCTAGGCGTACACGCTGGCGGCCCCTGAATCACGCGCAGCAGCTTCGGACGTGCCGCGGGCCAGGTAGGCCGGCGCCACGCCCGGTATCACCACGGGCTGCGGCGCGTCCGGGGACGATCTCGGGGCCTCCGGCCCGTATCGCCTTTACCCGCGCCGCACAACTCCAGCACCAACCGTTCCAGCAGAACCCGCTGGTCGCCGAGCGAGTTCTTCAAATCGAGGTCTGTCCGGAAAAGCGCATCGACCGCCGCCGGCACTCGGGCGGGCGGAATCTTCGTGCGGACGACCCACGCCAGTTGGCCGAGCACCATGTAGGGCGCCGCGCCCGACTCCATCACCAGCGCCAGTTCCTTCAGTGCTTCGGCGGCGTGGCCCCGTTCGATCGCCCGCGCCACCGCCCAATCGTCGTAGGCTGCGGCAGGACCGGCAATCGCGCGCGCCTCCTCGGCACCGATTGACGCCTGTCCGGCGGCGAACAGCAGCAACCGCTCGACGTCGCCGCGCAAGCGCGCGAGGTCCGGACCGGCGGCCGCCGCCAGCAACCGCGCCGCGACCGGCTCGATGGCAACCCCGTCCGCCGCCAACCGGCGTTGGACCCAACGCTCGGCCTCGGCAACCGTCTCGACGACGCCGCACATCACCACCACCGCCGCGTCGAGCAGGCGCTTGACGATCTTGCGCCGCTTGTCCAGACCACCGGCCACCAGCACCAGCGTTACATGAGACTGGGACTCGGCCAGATAGGTCTCGAACGCCTTCTGATCGGCCGCGGTCGCCTGCGTCTCACGCTTCGGCGTCAGACAGTGCTCGGCGTGCAGCACGATCACCACGCGCCGCGGCGCCATCATCGGGAGCGTCCGCGTCGCCTCGATCACCTGTCCGAGCGTGGCGCTGCCGCCGTGCAGCCGGTCAACGTTGAACGCCCGTATCCCCTCCTCGACCGCCTGCTCGAACGCGGCCGCCGTCTCTGCCATCTCGACGGCGTCGTCACCCAGGATGAGATAGAGAGAATCGAGCGTCCCTCCGGAAATCTGCTCGAGCGCCGCGGCGGGCGTGATGGAACGCATGGACGCTGAATCCGCGGTGCCGCGCCGCGCCGTCAGAACGCTTCGAGGATCGAACTGACGACCGTGTTGGCAAAGTCTCTGGCCAGACGCTCGACGGCGTTCGACTGCTGTCCGAAGAACGTGTTCACGTCGAGCCGGCCGCCGGTGCCGGAGGCCACCTCATATTCGTCACTGAAGGTCAGCTCCGGATTCTCCCAGAGCACCTCGCCGGTCGTGAGATCGCGAAACTCGATCTCCGCCTGGAGCGTGAAGATATACCGCGACGCCTGTTGCTGTGCGGTGAACGTCGCCGGGGTGATCTCAATCCTGTTGATGGTGCCGGCGAGCAGCGCATCCACCCCGGTGTCGGCGGCGACGACCCGGTACCGTCCGCGGCCGATGAACTCGGTGCGCACCTGCTGCGTCAACGTCTGCTCCACTTCGAACACCGACGTGCCATTCTCGAACAGCGGCACGCCGATGGTCTGGATGTACTCGGGCAGAAATGTCCCCCGCCCGGACAACGTATAGCCGCAACCAGTGTTTATCAGGATCGCCATCGCGAGACCCGCTACAACCGAGGGGCCGAGTCGCCGCTTGATGCTCATTTCCCGCTTCATCATGATTGTCCGATCTCATTTAACCACGATATTGACCAGTTTCCCCTTCACGGCCACGATCCGCGACACCGTCTTGCCTTCCAGGCGGGCGGCGATCACGGAATCAGCCAGGGCGGCGGCGCGGAGATCCTCATCCGAGACATCGGCCGCAACGGTCAGGCGGGTGCGGAGCTTGCCGTTGACCTGCACCGGCACGACGATCTCATCAGCCTGCGCCACCGCGGCATCGAACTCGGGCCAACCGGCCGTGACCAGCCCCCCGGCATGCCCCAGGCGTTCCCACAACTCTTCGCAGAGGTGCGGCGTGAACGGCGACAGCAACCGCACCAGCGCCTCGATGGCCTCGGCCAGAACCGCCCGCGTCTCCACGGACGCCGCGGGCGCCGTGCCCGCGGCGGTCGCGTGAGGCGCCACGCCCTGCTGATCGCAGAAGGCGTACAGCTCGTTCACCAGCTCCATCAGCGCAGACACCGCCGTATTCAGACGCACGCGCGAATCGAGATCGGCCGTGACCCGCCGCATGGAGGCGTGCGTCCTGCGCCGCAGGGCGCGCTGGACGGCGTCGAGTGGCATCGTCTCCAGACCCGCTCGGGACATCCCCTGCAGCAGCGGACACAGCGAAGTCACGAGACGCCAGACACGTGCGAGAAATCGGAAGCTTCCTTCAAGCCCGGACGCGGTCCACTCGAGATCCTTCTCGGGCGGCGCCACGAACATCTCGTACAGACGGAGCGCATCGGCGCCATACCGTGCGAGCATCTCATCCGGGTCGACGACATTGCCCTTCGACTTCGACATCACGGCGCCATCGCGCAGCACCATGCCCTGGGTCAGCAAGCGCGTAAACGGCTCGTCGTGGTCCACGTAGCCGAGATCCTTGAAGACCCGGCAGAAGAACCGGGAGTAGATCAGATGCAGGATCGCGTGCTCGACGCCGCCGATGTAGAAATCGACCGGCGCCCAGTAACGCACGCGCCCGGGGTCGAACGGCTGCGCGTCATTCGCCGCGTCGCAGAAGCGGTAGAAATACCAGGACGAGTCGACGAAGGTGTCCATCGTGTCCGTTTCCCGGCGCGCCGGGCGCCGGCAGGACGGACAGGTCGTGTTGACGAACTCGGGAATCTGCGCAAGCGGCGAGTCGCCGCGACCCGTGAACTCCGCCACCCTGGGCAGCTCGACCGGCAGATCCTCATAGGGCACCGGCTGCAGACCGCAGGTCTCGCAATGAATGATCGGTATCGGGGCACCCCAATACCGTTGTCGCGAGATGCCCCAATCCTTGAGCCGGAACCGCACCTCCGGTCGTCCCACGCCCCTGGTCTCGGCGGCACTGGCCATGAACGCGGCGGCGCCCTCGGTCGAGCGGCCGGAGAACTCGCCGGAGTGCACAATCCGTCCCGGGCCGGCGTAGGCCGCCTCCATCGTGGCGCCATCGAGCGGCGCGGCGCCGGTCTCGGGCTGGATGACGACATCCACCGCCAGCCCGTATTTCCGCGCGAACTCGAAGTCCCGCTGGTCGTGCGCGGGCACCGCCATGACCGCGCCGGTCCCGTACTCCACCAGTACGAAGTTGGCGACCCAGATCGGCACGGTGCAGCCGGTAAACGGATTGCGCGCGGTGCGGCCCGTATCGAACCCTTCCTTCTCGACCGCGCCGGTCAACCGACCGGTGCGATCCTGCGTCCTGAACTGCTGGACGCGCGTGCGAAACGCGGCGGGGTCCGGAGACTCGGCGGCGAAACGGTCGACGAGCGCATGCTCCGGGGCGAGCAGCACGAACGTGGCCCCGTAAATGGTGTCGATTCTGGTGGTGAACACCTCGATCTCGACGGGATCGCCGGCGTCGCCCGCCGGGTCGACCGGAAACCTGACCAGCGCGCCCTCAGAGCGCCCGATCCAGTTCCGCTGCATCGTCAGCACTTTGTCCGGCCACTCGTCGAGGGTCTCGATCCCCTCCAGCAGCCCGTCGGCGTATTGCGTCGTGCGCAGGAACCACTGCTCGAGGTCTCGCGGCTCGACGGTCGACCCGCACCGCCAGCATCCGCCCTCTACCACCTGTTCGTTGGCCAGCACCGTCGCGCACCCGGGACACCAGTTCACCGACGAGCGGCGGCGATACGCGATATTGCGCTCGAACATCTGCAGAAAGAGCCACTGATTCCACTTGTAGTAGCTCGCGTCGCAGGTGGCGAACTCGCGTTCCCAGGCATAGCTGATGCCCAGACGCTGCAACTGGCCCTTCATGTGCGCGATGTTGTCGAGCGTCCAGGTCTCGGGGTGCGACTTGTGCTGGATGGCCGCGTTCTCGGCCGGCAGACCGAACGCGTCCCACCCGAACGGATGCAGCACGTTGAAGCCCCGCATCCGCTTCATCCTGGCGATGACGTCCCCGATCATGTAGTTGCGTACGTGGCCGACGTGCGCATGGCCGGAGGGATACGCGAACATGACGAGGCAGTAGTACTTCGGCCGGCCAGGCTCCTCACGCACCTCGAACGCGCGGGCCTCGGACCAGCGCCGTTGCCATTTCTGCTCAATGGACCGCGGGTCGTAGTCGGACACGGTGATTGGATATGGTGGCGGCCGGAAGGAACACGACAGATTCCGCCAGATTATATCAAGCGGCCGCGAGCCACGCGGACCCTGTCAGCCGAACACCCCCGGCCAGTGGACGCCGAGGGCGCGGCGCACCGCCGGAATGACCTGTTCGATGCGGCTGGTGTCGCCCGGCACCGGGGCCGCCGGCGCCGGGGGCCCCTCGGCGAGCTGCCGAACCGTGAAGGACAGACACTCTTCCAGGGCGGTCAGGTCGTAGCCGCCTTCCGTCACCGCGGCGAGACGCCCCGCACAGCAGGCGGCGGCCAGCCGCTGCACCCGCGCCGTCAGCGCGGCGTATCCTGCGGTCGACACCCGCATTCCGCCCAGCGGGTCGAGCGCGTGCGCGTCGAACCCCGCCGAGAGCAACAGCACCTGCGGGGCATAGGCGTGAATCAGCGGCTCGACGACCGCACGCATCGCGAGGTCGTAGTCGGCGTCGCCGGCCCCGGCCTCGAGGGGCACGTTGAGCGTGAACCCGGCGCCGTCGCCGCGCCCGATATCGGTTACCGCGCCGGTCCCGGGATAGAACGGGTACTGATGCAGCGACACGTAAAGCACGGAGGGATCGTCATAGAACATCCACTGCGTGCCGTTGCCATGGTGCACGTCGTAGTCGATGATGGCGACCCGGTCGTGCCCCGCGGCGCGGGCCGCGGCCGCCGCGACGGCGATGCTGTTGAACAGACAGAACCCCATGGCGCGGTCGCGTTCGGCATGGTGTCCCGGGGGTCGGACGAACGCGAACGCCGGTGCCTGCCGGCGCACGGCGTACTCGACGGCGGCGACCGCCGCGCCGGCCGCAGCAAGCGCAATCTCGTAGGACTCGGGCGAGGTGTAGGTGTCTGCGTCGAGGCGGAATCGTTGTCCGGCGGTGCCGGCGATCAGATCGATGTACTCGGACGCATGCACCCGGCCGAGTTCCTCCCTGGTCGCCGCCCGGGGCTCCGTCACCGTGCCGCCGCCGCCAGCCCAGCGACGGCTGACGTCGGCCATCACGCGCGCGCGCGCCGGCTGCTCGGGATGCCCGTTCGGTGTCTCGTGCTCGATGAACCGCTCGCTACTGATGAGAATCATGTTGCGGAACCCGTGGCTCTCGAAGCAGCGCGGCGGCGCGACCCGAGAGTTCGCCCAGCACGCGCTCCAGCGCGGCCTGACGTGCTGCGACCACGCCGTCCCCCGAAGGATGCGGCACTTCGAACGGTGCGCCGATCGCCACGGCCGCCACACTGAACGGCCGCGGAATCTGGGTGCGATCCCAGCTCGGCGCCGACCAGTGGCGATCTACTTCGATGTGAAACGGAAGAATCGGATTCCCAGTCGCTCCCGCGAGCCAGACTGCGCCGGGCTGCACGCGCTGGGCCGGCCCCCGCGGCCCGTCGACCGTGAAGGCCACCGGCCGTCCGGCCGCCACCTCACGCCTGAGCTGAACGAGCGCGCGCCGCGCGCCGCGCGACGTCGATCCCCGCGCGGTCCCGTATCCGAAGCGGCGGATGATGCGCGCGATCCACTCGCCGTCGAAGTTCTGGCTCGTCATGACCACGATGCCGCGATCGCGCCAGTACCAGGTCGACGGCAGGATGCGCCCGTGGAAGAACGCGAAGATCGGTTGGCGCCGCTGGGCGACGATGGCGTCATAGTGCTCGCGCCCCTCGACGCGCCAGCGCACCGTGCGGCACAACGCCCCGATGACCGGCGCCCCGATCGCGGCGATCCCCGCCGCCTGGACGTGCTGCCACCGTGTGAGCGACCAATCGGTTGCCACGCCTCAGCGAAGCTCCTGCGACGTCACTACATCCCTTCGTATTCCGGACCGCCGCCCTCGGGCGGCACCCAGTCGATGATCTGAAAGGGATCCATGATGTCGCACGTCTTGCAGTGCACGCAGTTCGACGCGTTGATCTGCAATCGCGGACCGGCGCCAGCGTCGTCCACCATTTCATACACGTTGGCCGGACAGAAGCGGATGCATGGATTGCCGTACTGCTCGCGGCATTGCGTGCGGCACACGTCCGTATCCTGCACAAGCAGGTGTGCCGGCTGGTCCTCGTCGTGCCGGGTGCCGGAATAGTGGACGTTCGTCAGCTTGTCGAAGGTCAGCACGCGATCGACATTCACGGCATTGCTCGCCACGTCCGGCCCGGGGCGTCCGGTCCGATAGTAGCCGGCCAACCGGACCAGACGCTGGTGTCCGGGCTCGCTCGACAGCCGCCCCCACGGCAGCGCCCCGCCGGTCAGCCACGACAACGACGACATCGCCACGCCGGACAGCATCCCCGCGCCGAATGCCTGATGCACGTTTCGCACCTTGTACAGCTCGCGCCGCACGCTGCCACGATTCAAAAGGTCCTGGAAATGCGACAGTTTGATGGCTGAGACGTCGCCGGCCCGTACCGCCGCGTAGGCCGCCTCGGCGGCGTAGATCCCGCTCTTCATCGCCAGGTGAATCCCCTTGAGACGCATGGAGTTCAGGAATCCAGCGGCATCGCCGATGATGAGGGCGCCATCGGTGTGGCAGCGTGGAATTGCATACCAGCCGCCCTCCGGCAGCGCCTTGGCGCCGTAGCGCACCATCTCGCCGCCCGCCAGCAGCGCCGATACCAGGGGATGCTGTTTGAAGCGCTGGAACGCCATGTGCGGATCGAACAGCGGGTCGCGATAGTCCAGCCCGACGACGAGACCCACGGCAAGCCGATCGTCCGACAGCGCGTATATGAACCCGCCACCGAACTCTTCGCTCTTGAGAGGATAGCCCAGCGTGTGCACCACGGTGCCCGGCGCAGCCCGCCCCGCGGGAATCTCCCAAAGCTCCTTGATGCCGACGGCGAAGGTCTGCGGAGCGGGGCCTTCGAGCCCCAGGCGCCGCACCACCGTCTTGGTGAGGTTACCGCGCACCCCGTCGGCGAAGACTGTGACGGCCGCCTTGATGTCGACGCCCGGCTCGAAGGTCGCCTTGCGCGCTCCGTGCTTGTCGATGCCGCGGTCGCCGGTCCGCACTCCCACGACCCTGTCGCCCTCGTAGAGCACCTCCGTGCCGGCGAACCCCGTGAACAGGTCGACGCCGTCGGCCTCCGCCACGTCGGACAGCCATCGGACGAACCGATTCAGGGAAATGACGTAGTTCCCGTGATTGCTCAGGGGCCCGTTGAACGGAGAGCGCAGTTGCGTTCGTTCGGTCAGGTAGTAGATGCGGTCTGCGCGGACCTTGGTCTCGACCGGCGCCCCGCGCGTCTTCCAGTCGGGAAGCAGTTCATCGAGACCCGACGGGTCGAGAACCGCCCCGGACAGCATGTGGGAACCGCTCTGGCGCGACTTCTCCAACACCGCCACCGCGAGCGGGTCGCCGCCATCATCACGCTGCAGGGCGGCCAGACGGATCGCGGCCGACAGCCCGGCCGGACCCCCACCCACAATCAGCACATCGACATCGATCGTGTCCCGCTCCAGCGCAACCTCCTCGCAGCTTGGTCCTGTCGTTACGAATCAGCGTCGAGGGCGGCAATCAGCGCCGGGACCACCTCGAACAGGTCACCCACGATCCCGAGATCGGCGACCTCGAATATCGGTGCGTCGGCATCCTTGTTGACCGCCACGATCGTACGGGCGCCCTTCATCCCGACGAGATGCTGAATCGCCCCGGAGATGCCCAGCGCCAGATACAGCTTGGGCGACACGGTCTGCCCTGAACTTCCGACCTGCCGGTCCATCGGCAACCAACCTGAATCGCAGATCGGGCGCGAGGCGGCCAGCTCGGCCCCGAGCGACACGGCCAACCGCTCGGCGAGCGCGATGTGCTCCTGTGCCTTGATCCCGCGCCCGACCGCCACGATTCGGTCCGCCTGCGTCAAATCGACCGCCTGTCTGGCTTCCTGGAACGGGGGCTCGACGGTTTGCCGGATGTCGCTGGCCTGCAACGTGATCGAGTGAGACCGGATGTCGGCCGGCGCCGCGCCGCGCGCCAATGCGTCAGGCCGGAACGCACCGATCTGAAAGCTGGCGAAGTGCGGAGCCGGGCCGGCAGGGGCGACGTCGGCCACGAACTTGCCCTGGAACATCGGTCGTACGAACGCCTGCCGCTCACCGCGCTGCTTCATCGCGACGCAGTCGGTGATCAGCGACCGACCGAGGCGCGCGGCGAGCCGCGGCGCGAACTCCCGCGTCTGATAGGTGTGTGACAGCAGGACCAGTTCCGGCCCCAGCGCCGCCACCACCTCCGCGAACGCAGCGACGAACCCGTCCGGCGTGTAGGACGCCAGCACGGCGTGCTCGACCGTCACCACCGCCTCGACATCGGCCGCGGCCAGCTCCCGGGCCACCGGGTCGAGCCGGTCGCCGGCGACGGCGACCTGGACCGCCTGACAGGTCTGCTGGGCCGCGACTATCGCCTCCCAGCTCGTCTTGTTCAGAACTCCGTCTCGTTGTTCGGCAATGACCAGAATCATGCGACCTGCGCTCTCCGGTTTCAGACTGCGGTCAGACCGGGTCAAATCACGCGGGCTTCCTCGCGCAACACCCGCACCAGTTCCGTCGCCGCCTCGCTGGGCGTGCCTGCGATCAGACGCGTCTGTTTCCCTTTTTTCGGGACATACAGCTCGATGATCTCCTGACTCGGCGCCAGATCGGCCGACGGTTCGACGACCCGCACAGGCTTTCTCTTGGCCGACATGATGCCTTTCAGGGTCGCATAGCGAAGCTGGTTGATCCCGCTCTGGATTGTCAGCAACGCAGGCGTCGGCATCGAGACCCACTGGAACCAGCCGCCCTCGAGCTCACGCTTCACCCGCACCACACCGCCGGCGACCTGCACCTCCATGATGATGGTGGCATGGGGAATCCCCAGCAGTTCGGCGAGCACGACGCCGGTCTGCGCGAACCCCTGATCGTCCGACTGCAGGCCGGTCAGCACCAGGTCGAACTGCTCCTCCCGCATGGCCGCCGCGAGCGCGCCGGCCACCATGCCGCCGTCGGCCGCCGCCAGCGCGTCGCTCTCGACACGGATGGCACGGTCGGCGCCGCGGGCCAGCGACTCACGGATCACCTGCGCCGCCCGCGCCGGACCGGCCGAACAGACCACGACCTCACCGCCGTGCCGCTCCTTCAACCGCAACGCCTCTTCGAGCGCGTACGCGTCCGGCTCGTTCATCTCGAAGCTGGCGTCCCGATCATGGACCCACGTGGCGGCGGCATCGACCCGCAACGGCCAGTCGCGGGTGACCACCTGTTTCACACAGACGGCAATCTTCATCCGAACCTCATCTGCCGGGCGGCGTGCGTGGCCCGCCTACCCGTCGTAGCGTTTGAACAGCAGAGACGCGTTCGTGCCTCCGAACCCGAACGAGTTCGACAGGGCGTATTCGATCGTGGCCGACCGTTTCTGATTGGGGACATAGTCCAGATCGCAGTCCGGATCGGGATTCTCGAGGTTGATGGTCGGAGGTATCACCTGCTCGCGGACCGACAGCGCGACGATACCGGCCTCGAGACCGCCAGCCGCGCCCAGCAGATGCCCGGTCATCGACTTCGTGGACGAGATCGCCAGCGTGCGCGCGTGATCACCGAAGCAACGCTTGATCGCCAGCGTTTCGATGCGGTCGTTGAACGGTGTCGAGGTGCCGTGGGCGTTGATGTAGTCGACCCGCTCCGGGGTAACGCCAGCCTGCGCGATGGCCGCCTGCATTACGCGCAACGCACCATCGCCGTCTTCGGCCGGCGCAGTGACGTGGTGCGCATCGGCCGACATCCCGTAGCCGACCAGTTCGGCATAGATCGGCGCGCCCCGGCTGACCGCGTGGTCGAGCGCTTCGAGAATGACAACGCCGGCGCCCTCGCCGATGATGAACCCGTCGCGGTCGCGATCGAACGGGCGGCAGGCGCGCGCCGGCTCGTCGTTCCGGGTCGACAGCGCGCGCATGGCGGCGAACCCGCCCACACCCAGCGGGGTGATGGCGGCCTCGGACCCTCCGGCGACCATCACGTCGGCGGCCTCGCGGCGAATCGTCTCGAACGCGTCGCCGACCGCGTGGGCCGACGCCGAGCAGGCGGTGCACGTGGCCGAATTCGGCCCCTTGGCGCCCAGCCGGATCGAGACCTGTCCCGCGGCCAGGTTGATGATCGCCGCCGGGATGAAGAAGGGCGAAATCTTGCGCGGACCGCCCGCCAGCAGCGCGCGGTGCTCGCGCTCGATCGTGCTGAACCCCCCGATACCGGACGCGATGTAGACGCCGACGCGGGGCGCCATTTCCTCACTGATCGTCAACCCGGCATCGGCCCGCGCGAACTCCGCGGCCGCGATCGCGTACTGAATGAAGACGTCCATCTTCTTGACGTCCTTCTTCGACACGTAGGCCAGGGGGTCGAACCCCCGCACCTCGCCCGCGATTCGCGACGCAAACGCGGACGCCTCGAACTTCGTGATCGGACCAATTCCACTCAGCCCGGCACACAACGCGTCCCACGTCGGCGTCGTTCCGATACCGAGTGACGACACGAGGCCGACACCCGTGACCACGACCCGCCTGCTCACAGTCAGTCCCCGGAAAAGCCGCCGCTCACTTCTTGTGCGCCTCGATGTACTCGACGGCCTCTTTGACGCGGGTGATCTTCTCCGCATCCTCGTCTGGAATCTCGAGACCGAACTCCTCCTCGAACGACATCACGAGTTCCACGGTATCGAGCGAGTCCGCTCCGAGATCATCCACGAACGACGCGTCCGAGGTGACTTCCTCCTCGTCCACACCCAACTGCTCCACGATGATGCTTTTGACTTTCTCAGCAACCGCCATTCACTGCCTCCTACATGTACAGTCCGCCATTCACCGCCAACACGTGCCCCGTAATATACGCTGCTTCGCCCGATGCCAGGAAACAGATTGCGCTGGCGACGTCATCCGGCGTCCCCAATCGTCCGACCGGTATCTGCGAAATCAGCGTCTCACGGGCCGAATCGCCGAGGCGCGCGGTCATGTCGGTGTCGATCATCCCGGGCGCGACCACGTTGACCGTGATGCCCCGTGTCGCCACCTCGCGGGCCAGCGCTTTCGAGAAACCGATCAAGCCCGCCTTCGTGGCCGCGTAGTTCACCTGACCCGCGTTGCCCATCTGTCCGACGACCGACCCGACGCTGACGATGCGTCCGCTGCGCTGCTTCAGCATAGGACGCAGCACGGCGCGCGAACAGGTGAAGGCTGCCGTCAGATTGGTCGCGATGACGGCGTCCCAGTCGGCGTGCGTCATGCGCATCGCCAACTGGTCGCGCACGATACCGGCATTATTCACCAGGATGTCAATGCGGCCGTATTCCTCGAGCGCCGTCCTGATCATCGCGTCAACGGTGTCGGCGTCGGTCACATCGGCGCCGACAGCAACGGCCCGCCCGCCCGCGCCGCGAATCTCCTCTGCCACCGGGCCGGCATGGTCTCCCCGGGCGACGGCCACGACGGCGGCCCCGGCCCCCGCAAGACGGGCTGCGACCGCGCGGCCGATGCCGCGCGACGCCCCGGTCACGATGGCGACCCGGTCCCGCAGATCAATCATGTTCTTCGCACGCGTCGTCGCCGCGCGCCGTATGGCCGCCGCCGCGCACCTGACACCGGCGCAGTGCAACCTCGAACGCCACGAAGCTGTGATTGAGAAGCAACGCACTCAGGCGGGATACGGCATCGCCCGGATCTGCCTTACGTTACCAGCGTCGACACCGCCGCGTCGACGCTCCGCGGATCGGACACGGACAATACCTGCGCTCCCCGGTGAATTCGCCTGATGAGCCCGCTCAGGACCGAACCTGGACCTACTTCAACATACGTGTCGACGCCGTCGGATGCAAGCCGTCGCACCACCTGCTCCCAGTGGACCGGGGCGGTCACCTGCCGCACCAGCGCCGTGATCGAAGATTCGGCATCCTGTTTCGGTTCGGCGTCGAGGTTGGCGACCACCGGCGTTGAAGGATCGGACACGACCAGCGCGCGCAACTCAGACCCGAGGCGCTCCTCGACCGGGCGCATCAACGCACAGTGAAACGGCGCGCTGACGTCCAGTGCCACCACCCGTTTCGCGCCGAGCGCCTTCGCCCGCTCGCCCGCCCGCTCCACGGCCGCACGACTGCCGGCGATGGTCACCTGTCCCGGTGCGTTGAGATTGGCCGGGCTCACGACCTGCCCGTCCGCCGCCTCGGCGCAGGCTCGATTCACCGTGGACGCGTCGAGCCCCATGACCACGGCCATCGCCCCCTCCCCCACCGGCACCGCCTCCTGCATGTATCGACCGCGGTTGCGCACCGTCCTGACCGCATCCGCGAACGCCAAGGTGCCGGCCGCCACATGCGCCGAATACTCGCCGAGGCTGTGCCCGGCGAGGAACGCCGGTTCGAGCCCCCGCGCCGCCAGCGCCCGCGCCGCGGCCGTGGACACCGTCACGAGCGCCGGTTGCAGGTTCTCGGTCAGGGCAAGCTGCTCGGACGGCCCCTCGAAACACAAGGTGCTCAACGGCATCCCGAGCGCGGCGTCCGCCTGCTCGAACGTCTCGCGACATTCGGGAAAATGCTCGAACAGGGCGCGCCCCATACCCACCTGCTGAGATCCCTGTCCCGGAAACACGAAGGCAATCATGCTGTCTCCCCGTTACCCCGTCAGCGGCAACCGCTGGCAATCGGAGTTGCCCGGCATGGATGACGCGGCCGGTCTCCAGGGATCTCCGATTCCCGGAGTCCCAGGCAGACCACTGTGGGAGCATACCGGTATTGACGTGGACAGCAAAGACCACGACCCCTGTGTACGGAACCGTGCGGGTGGCCGCGCCGTCGCTCGTACGCTGGCGGGACCGGAACGGGCGCGTCCGCCCCTGCGGTCAGGTTCTCGCCGGCGGTGCAACCATGGTCGAATCGGATGTGGATCCGTATTCGGGGTTCGTCATCCAGGCTGGCGACGGTGTCGACGTAGCCGTCTCACCTCGGACGGCAACCCACGTCGTGCGCGACGTTCAGCGTCCTGGCGCCTGTCGCCCTGACTCCCCTACTCTTCCTTGACGGCCCGTACCTGACGCCCGCGGTAGTACCCGCAACTCGGACAGACCTGATGGGAGGGTTTCCGCTCGTGACACTGTGGACACACACCGAGCATCACGGGGTCGAGGCTCTGATGTGTCCGGCGCTTCGCCGTGCGCGACTTGGAATGCCGCCGTTTGGGATTGGCCATTGTATGTCGAGTCCTCTTCTTCTCCAGATACGGCGCCTGACGCAAGCGCAGGCGCTACTGCTTCAACAGGCCCTTGAGCACGGCCAGTCTGGGGTCTTCCCAGGTCTCGACGCACTCGCAGGCAATCGCGTTCCGATTGCCCCCGCACACCGCGCAGAGCCCACGACAATCGTCGCGGCACAGCGGCTTCATCGGCAACGCGAGCTGAAACTGCTCTCGCATCAACTGCCTCAGGTCGATCAGCCCGTCATGATAGTACGCCGTGTTGAGATCCGCGTCCTCGATCCGAACGTCACCCTCGCCTTTATTCTCGGACGCCGGGAGATAGCGCAGGTCGATATCGATCGTGACGGGCCAGCGGAACCGGACGAGGCACCGGCAGCACCCCAGATCGAGGCGGGCATCGAGCCGACCGAGGAGACGGCACTTGGTTCCGTCCTTCCGGACATCCAGATCCAATGTCACGGTGTCCGATATGCCGTATTGATCGTCATCCGAGCCGAGTACCGTTCCCTGAAACGTGCGGCGAATCCGCTCCCGCGGCCCCTGCATCTCCTGGAGATCGAGGTCGAGATCCATCGCCGTCGGCCTTCCCTGTCGTTCCGCAGCCTGCGCAATTCGCACGACCCCAGCCACACCCTCCGAGCCGAGACAAAACCTGAATTATAACATCGGTGCGCCGCGGCGGCGGGATGCAGCGGCGTTCGCATGCAGCCGGGCGGACGTTACCGGCTGCTGACCCAGGGCCGGGGGATGAACAGGCGTTCGTACAACCCGACCGCGAAACGATCGGTCATCCCGGCGATGAAGTCACAGGCCGCCACGTCAATGCCCTCGTCCTCGATGGTGCGGGTATCGAGGAAGGCGCCCGGATCCTGCCGAACGCGTTCCCAGAGGCCCCCGAGAATACCGGCGGTTTTCTGGAACTCGACGGCCGCCGCGCTGTTCTCGTAGACCGCGTCGAACAGGAACGACCGCAGGCCGAGGAGCGCGGAGAGCACGTCGTCTGCCATGCGCAGCTCGATGTCGGGGCCGGTCTCGAGCGTCCGTCGAACGACATCGGACACCAGCGTCCCGATCCGCTCGGAGGACGACCGTCCCAGGACAGCCAGGGCGTCGCCGGGCAGGTCGGATTCCGCCAGCACACGGGCTCTGACCGCGTCGTCGACGTCGTGGTTCACATAGGCGATGATGTCGGCGACCCGGGCGACCTGACCCTCCAGCGTGGCCGCACGCCTCGACGGCGCCATGCCCAGCGGCGCACCATCTTTACCCTTGGAGTGCTTGGCGATGCCGTTACGCACCTCCCAGGTCAGGTTGAGACCTCGGTGATCCTGTTCGAGCACGTCGACGACCCGCAGACTCTGCTCGTAGTGGTTGAATCCACCCGGCATCAGATCGCGGAGGCTCTGCTCGCCGGCATGGCCGAACGGGGTGTGGCCGAGGTCGTGACCCAGGGCGATCGCTTCGGTGAGTTCTTCGTTCAGGCGCAGCGCCTTTGCGATCGTGCGGGCGATCTGCGACACCTCGAGCGTGTGCGTGAGCCGGGTGCGGTAGTGGTCGCCGGCGGGGGCGAAGAACACTTGTGTCTTGTGCTTGAGCCGCCTGAACGCCTTGCAGTGCACGATGCGATCGCGGTCGCGCTGGAACGCCGGGCGTATGGGGTCGTCGGGTTCACTCCGCCGGCGCCCCTTCGTCTCGCGGCTCCTGGCCGCGAAGGGGGCCAGATGCTCAATCTCCCGGGCCTCGAGATCGGCTCGAATCGTCACGGCAGCGGTCCATCCAGACGGTCTGCGGGTGTCACGCGGTGTTCACCCGGTGGTCACGCGAGACGGGCGGTCTCGAGCGCCTGCACGACCGCGGCGCAGGCATCCGGGTGTTCGCCCGGCGTCCGCAACCATTGTAGGCCCGGTTCCCTGCGAAACCAGATCCGCTGCCGGCGGGCGTAGCGGCAGTTCTCCCGAATGATCAGCGTGCGGGTCTCCGCCTCACTGCGCGCGCCTCGCAGGCACTCGACGGCCTGACGATAGACCAGCCCGCCGAACGGTCCGGCGTCGGGCGCCACGCCCGCGGCCCACAGTCCCCGGATCTCGTCGAGCAAGCCGCCGTCGAACTGCGCGTCGACGCGCCGCGCGATTCTGGAGACGAGCGCCTCGCCCGGCAGATCGAGCGCCACGGTGGTGACCGCGTAGTCGGCAATCGGCGATCGGGTGTCGGCGAAGTGCGCCGTCAGCGGACGACCGGTCAGCAACCAGACTTCGAGTGCGCGAACCAGCCGTTTCTCGTCACGGGGCTGGATGCGCACGGCTGACCGCGGGTCGCAGCGGGTCAACCAGCGATGCAGCGCCTCGACCCCGCGGCGCGCGGCGACCCGGTGCAGTCTGGCGCGCAACTCGGGATCGCGGGCCGGTCCAGGAAAGAGCCCTCTGGTCAGAGCACGATAGTACAGTCCGGTGCCGCCCACCACGATCGGCAGCCGGCCGCGGGCGGTGACCGCCCGCGCCGCCGCCGCCGCCTCGCGGCTGTGGCGCGCCGCCGAATACGCTTCGCACGGGTCGGCAACGTCGACCAGGTGATGCGGAATGCCGCGGCGTTCCGTTGCCGGCACCTTGTCGGTCCCGATGTCGAAACCGCGGTACACCGCGGTCGAGTCGCAACTGATGATCTCGCCGCCTAGCGCCTCGGCGACCGACAGCGCCAGCGCGCTCTTGCCGGTCGCGGTCGGTCCCACGACCGCGAGCAGCATCGGACAGCCGCTGGCGTTGCGCATGACGCGTCCGTCGCCGTCTACCCGCACAACGCGACACCCAACGCGATGGTCAGGAGCAGCACCAGCCCCGCCTGCTGGCGGGCGGTCGGCAGCGACAGACGCGTCATGCGGCGACCCCCGGGGCGACCAGCTACCGCCTGGGGGGCAGCTCGTTGAAGTAGAAGATGACGGTGAACAACACGGACTCGTCCGGGTATTCCGGAGGCAGGGGGTAGGTCGGGTTCGACCAGCTCATGGCGTTGAACGCCGAGTTCGTGAAGGCGTCGACGGTCGACGGCTGTTTCACCGTCAGCTCGGTCAAGGTACCGTCCGTGTGGATGTTGAAGGTCAGTACGACATGACCCGACATCGACATTGCCGCGTAGGGGATCAACCAGTTCCTGTAGATCTGCGCGCGGAAGCGTCTGAGCCAGGACCCGAAGTCGACCCCTTTCGAATCGAACTGAATGTCCGGGCCGTGCTGTTCCGTGCGCCCCTCGTCGTTCGTGAACGACCGCCCTCGCGCCAGGGAATCAAGTCCACGCAGCGCCTGATTCACGATCGCGCCGGGCCGCAGCGTCGGGGGCAGATCCGGGCGCGGCGCCGGGCCGTCGGCGAGAAACGGGTTGGAGAGCGCCCCGCCGTCGCCGGGGTCCGGATCCGGCGTTTCGGGCGGCGGGACGTCGGCGGCGCCGTCATCGATTCCGTCGACCGTCTCGGAATCCGCAGACGCGGTCAGATCGCGCTCGTCGCCCTCGCTCGTCTCCTCATCGAGCCCGTCTGACAACTCCTCGGTCTCGACGAATTCAAAGGTGTTCCCCTCAGCATTCGGCAGGTCGTTGAGCGGATTCTCAGCCTGGACCGGAGACTGGGCCTGGCGGTCGATGTCGGACAGCGCCGCCACCGGGGGCGCTTCCGGCGCCGGGGTGTCAACACGTGGTTCGACGAAAATGAAGTCTGGCCGGTCGGCCTCCGGCTCCTGTCGCATCGCCATCTGCTCGGCCGCCATCTCCTCCAGACGCTGCGCCTGGCGCTCAGCCAGCTCCTGCATGAACGGCAGCCGTGGGCCGAAGATGGCCAGCAGAATGACCGCCGCGTGCGCGAACACGGACAACAGTCCCCGCTCACGCCACGACATGGCCGGCTCGATCGTCGGCGTCTCGAGGAAGCGGTCGTCAAAATCGAAGTACATGGCGGGCTGGGGCTCAACCAGAGGTCAGTATACCAGCGGCGCGCTGGCTGGAGGAGGCAAGCGACGCACGCCCATCCGGTTTCTCGCCGACATGGAGATAGACGACCCCGCACGTCAGACGGTCGTGACCGACGCCGGTGAATCCGGTCATCCGCAGCAGCGCCGCGAACTCGTCCGGGGTCAGGAACGCGCTGACCGACGCTGGCAGATAGGCGTACGCCTCGGTGTGCCTGGACAGCATCCGACCAAGCCGGGGCAGCACGCGGCGAAAGTACCAGAGGTAGAGCGAGCGGAGGATCGGGAGCCTGGGCTCGCCGAACTCGAGGATCGCGAGTCGTCCGCCCGGCTTGAGCACACGGAACATCTCCGCGACGGCCGCCGCCGGGTCGTCCACGTTGCGGATTCCGAACCCGACCGTGACCGCCTCCACCGACGCCGGCGGACAGGGCAGCCGGCAGGCGTCCCCGCGCGCCAGGCGGATGATCCGGTGCAAACCGGCGGCCCGCACCTTGTCTCGCCCGAGGACCAGCATTTCTGCCGCGAAATCGACGCCGAGCACGGAGCGCGGCGCCGCCCGGTGGCGAGCGGCGGTCAGGGCCAAATCGGCGGTCCCGGTGCAGACGTCGAGCACCTGCGCGCCCACCGGCAGATCGAGCGCGTCAATCGCCTGCCGCCGCCAGCGGCGGTCGAGGCCCGCGCTCAGCAGATGATTGAGTCGATCGTAGCGATGCGCGATCGCATCGAACATGCCCGCGATACGCCGCGGGTCCTTGTCGAGCGACGGGACGCCCGGTCCTGCCGCCGGGCCGGCCGGGACACCGCTCATCCGGTCCACGGAGGATACAGCTCGTGAGGCACGCCGAGCGCTGACAGGATCTTGCCGGCGATGAAGTCGGCCAGGTCGTCGAGCGTCCGCGGCCCCTGATAGAACGCCGGCATCGCCGGCAGCACCAGCGCGCCCGCTTCGGCGCAGGCCACCATGTTGCGAAGCTGCGGCAGGCTCATGGGGGTCTCGCGGGGGACGATGACGAGCGGCCGGCGCTCCTTCAGCATGACGTCGGCCGCCCGCTCGATCAACGTGCGGGACAACCCGTGCGCCACCCCGGCCAGGGTCTTCATCGAGCAGGGCACGATGACCATCCCGTCGCACGCGTAACTGCCGCTCGCAATCGAGGCCCCGACGTCGCGATTGCTGTGCACGGTCAGCGTACCGGCCCGCACGCCATCGCCATAGGTGTCCGCGAGGAAGTCCGGCAACCGGTCGATGGTGGCGCCCTGACCCAGTTCGTCGCGCAGCAGCCTGCGGCCGAAATCTGACGCCACGAGGTCCACCCGTGCCCCGCACGCGAGCAGCGCGGCCACCGTGCGCGCCGCGTAGATCGCACCGCTGGCGCCGGTGATGCCGACGGCGACCGTGCGTCCCCCCTCACCCGACATGGAGCGCTGCCGCGGTGGTTCCGAGATAGAAGAGCCCCACGTAGCCGTTCAGGTCGAACGCCTGCTTGACGCGGGACAGGTCATCCACCCGAACCAGCGTCTGTTCATAGGCGAGCAACAGCGCCACACCGGCTACACCGGCCAGATACCCGCCGCCCAGCGGCGTCACGAACGCCACCGCCGCGAGCGCCGCCACCGTCACGACGTGCAGCCACCGCGCCAAGCGCAGTGCGCGCGGCACACCGAAACGGGACGGGATCGAGTGCAGGCCGTGTGCGCGGTCGAAGTCGATGTCCTGACAGGCATAGAAGATATCGAACCCGGCCACCCACGTGCAGGTGGCAAGCGCCAGCAGCCACGGTTCCCAGCCGGCGCCGCCCCCGGCCGCCAGCCAGCCGCCAACGGGGGCGATCGCGAGGGCCAGACCCAGGAACAGTTGGGTGTAGGTCGTGAATCGTTTCGCCAGCGAATACCAGAACACGATCGCCAGCGCCACCGGCGACAGCACCAGGCAGATCCAGCCGAGCTGCGTCGTCACGAGGATGAACGCGACCGACGCCCCCGCCAGCAACCAGATCGCGTCGGCCTGCGACAGCACCCCGCGCGGCAGCTCGCGATTCGCGGTCCGGGGATTGAGCGCATCGAACCGCGCGTCGGCGAGTCTGTTGAACGCCATGGCGGCGGTTCGCGCGGTCACCATGGCGGCCACGATCCAGCCGGCGCGCACCAGCGTCAGCGGTGTGGTCCGGGCCGCGAGCAGCGCGCCGACCAGGGCGAACGGCAACGCGAACACCGAGTGCCCGAAGCGGACGAACGAGGCGTAGGTGAGGAGACGACGCAACATGTGGGTGCTCGCTGTCAGGCGACCGACGGCTCACCGGCGTGGTCGTCGAGCCAGATCACCTGTCCCGCATCGATACCGCCGACCAGGTATTCTTCCACATCGTCGACCCCGGCCGGAACCTGCACGGCGATCAGCGCCGCGCGAGCCCCTGGTGCGATGCGGCCGAACTCGGTGGCGTATCCGAGCGCGGCGGCCCCCTGCGCCGTGGCGCACTCGATCAACCGCCGGGCAGACACCGCCGGGGCGCACTCGCGCATCAGCGCCAGCTCGGCAAAGAGGTTGAGATCGGGGGCACTGGCGAGGCTGTCGGTGCCGACCGCCAGCCGGACCCCCGAACCGATGAAGCGGTCGATCGGCGGCAGACCCACTCCGGTCCAGACGTTGCTGCGCGGACAGGTCACGAGCGCCGCCCCGCTTGCGGCCAGCCGCGCCAACTCGGCGTCGGTCAACTGCACCCCGTGCACCGCGATCAGGCCGGGCGCCAACCACCCCAGCCGCTCCAGATACTCGACCGGGCCGCAGCCGGGCGGCGCCCAGTCCGGATTCCAGCGGCCGATGCGCTCGAGCAGCGCGCGCCAGGGTCCGCCGCCGGTGCGCAGGAAGTCGATCTCCTCCGGCGACTCGGCCAGATGGATACAGCGCGGGCCGCTGCACGACCGCCTGATAGCGCTGTCGAGCGCGGCAAAGGCAGCCGGCCCGACCGAATACGGGGCGTGCGCGGCCAGACCGACCCGCACATGGTGCGTCTCGCCGACGGCGTCCACATCGGCGACCGCCGCCGCCACGGCCTCCACCGCGCCGTCCGCGGGAAACGCCAGCACCTCGCGAAACACGCAGGCCGGCGCGCCCGCCGCCTCCAGCACCGGCACGGCGGCCAAGCTGTTCCCGATGTCGCCGATGAGGCCGGTGCCGGCGGCCCGGCTTTCCGCGAGCGCCGACGCGATGGCCGAGGGGTCCGGCGCCCAGGATGCGCTGCGACAGGCCATGAGGCGCGCCACCCAGTCCGGCAGCGTCGCCGCGGGAGGCGCCGCGCCCCGCAACCCCGACAACTCGAGATGCGTATGGGCGTTCACCAGCGCCGGCAGGATGACGGCGTCGCCGAGGTCGACCTGTCTCACCCCCGGCTCTGCGGCCGCCCCGCGCGGCCCGACATCGACGACTCGGCCCCCTTCGACGTCGACCCGACCCTGTCGCAACAGCGGCCGGACGACCGGCAGGACCCACTTGGCGAGATATCGGGTCATGGAGCGACTCGGGGAACCTGAGTGACCCAGACGCGTTTCGGCGGTCGCGCCACGCGTCGGGGCCGGGTGCACCGTCGCAGGACCGGAGGACGGCGTGCGGGAGGCCGGTTACTCGGCCGCCCGCTGCTCCTTGCCCGGACGGCTGCGGGCCGGATAGCGTGACAGCTCGGCCGGGACACTGGTGTCGCCGGCGTGGCGGGCCTCCGCGAGCTGGGTGCGCCGAGGAATGGCCCGTTCCCGGTACAGCGGGTCGCCGAGCACGTCGTACACCATGTTGCGCCGCTTGGCCACGAACCCGGCGTCCTCGATGTTGCGCACGATCTCGGCCTCGTCCATGCAGTAGGCGGCGCCGGCCGCACGCACGACGTTCTCTTCAATCATGACGCTGCCCATATCGTTCGCGCCGAACGCGAGGCTGAGCTGTCCGACCTTGCCGCCCTGGGTCACCCAGGACGCCTGCAGGTTGTCGAAGTTGTCCAGCACGATGCGCGACAGGGCCAGCGTTCGCAGATACTCGAGACCGGTGGCCTCCACGCCCCCGAGATCGGTGTTCGACGGCTGGTAGCTCCAGGTGATGAACGCGGTGAACCCGCCCGTGTCATCCTGCAACTCCCTGAGCCGGCACAGATGCTCCACACGTTCCGCCGGGGTCTCCACACTGCCGTACATCATCGTCGCCGTCGACCGCAGCCCGGCCTCGTGCACCGCGCGCATTACCGCCAGCCACTCGTCGGAGGTCGCCTTGCTGTCGCAGTTCAGCAACCGTCTGACGCGGTCGACGAGAATCTCGGCGCCGCCGCCCGGCACGCTGTCGAGCCCCGCCTGCACCAGACGATCGACGACAACCGGTACCGCGTGCCGGGACAGCCGGGAAAGATGCAGCAGTTCCGGCGGCGACAGCGCGTGCAGTCTGAAGGTCGGATACCGTGACTTGATGGCATGGAACAGGTCTTCATACCACTCCAGCGGCAGGTCAGGATTGTGGCCGCCCTGCAGCAACACCTGCTCCCCTCCGACCGCCAGCGTCTCGTCAATCTTCCGGAACAGTTCGTCGAACCCCAGCACATAGCCTGCACCGGACCCCACGGGGCGGTAGAAGGCGCAGAACGCGCAGCGGGCCACACAGACGTTCGTATAGTTGACGTTGCGGTCGATGATGTAGGTGACGTCGCCGGAGGGATGTTTGCGCGACCGCACCGTGTCGGCCAAGCGGCCGAGCAGACTGGTCGGCGCGCCGGCATACAGGTTCAGCGCCTCGTCACGGTCGAGCCGATTGCCCGCCTCGACCTTCGCGGCGATCTGCTCGACACTCATGCTGCAGGAGACTCGAAGAATCTGAGATCGGCCCGGTTCTGGACCAGCCGGAGCTCGTAGGCGTAGTCGTAGAACTTGCGGAGACCGGCGAGCGCCCGCTGGTCGAGCCGCAACGACACATGCTCGTCGAAGTACCGGCGCCCGATCTCGCGCACCCTCTCGTCGTCGGGACAATGCGCGGCGACGATGTCGTCAATCGCCGCCAACCCGCTGGCGCCGGCGGACTGCAGCGCCGCCACGTGGTCCGGCCCCAACGCTCCGGACCGCGCCACCCACATGGCCCAGACGAACGGCAGCGAGGTCATGGCGGTCCATTCGTCACCGAGATCCACCTTCTCGAGCCCGTGGCGCTCGTAGTCAAGGAACAGGGCCGGGTCCCCAATCACCAGGGCGGCGTCACAACGCTTCAGCATCACGGGCAGCTCCGGGCGCAGCTTCACCATCTTGGGGTCGATGTCCCACCATTCACTGCACAGAATACGAAGCAGCGCGCTCGCGGTACGCGAGCTGCTGTCGACGGCCACGGAGCGCAGCGAGGTCGCCGGGCGGGTGGTGAACAGTGCCACGGAGGCGACTTCGCCCTCCGACACCACTGCCAGATCCGGCACGATGCGATAGTTGTCTCCTTGAACGTATTCGATGCTGGGGATCAGCCCGAGATCCACCGACTGATCGTGGAGGCGCTTTGCGCAGTGCGCCGGAATGTCGAACTGCAGATCGAACAGGTCGCGGCGGTCGTCAAGCCCGTGCACGAGCGGTCTGGCATTCAGATACTCGACCGCGCTGACTCGGATCGCACTCATGAGTTGATTGCCTGGAAACAGCCGTTCCGCGGAACCGGCGTCAAACCCGCCACCGTGATGTTGCGCCTGATCTCCACACCTGGCGAGCGGCGCCACCCCTGCGTGGCGGTCCCCTCGGCCGGGACGGCATCCACGTCGTCGGCGCCGAATGTCAGCGCCACCTGAGCCAATTTCGGTCCATGAATCGCCCAGCTCACCTGAATCGATTTGATATTGTCAACCAGGAGCCGAGCCAGTGCAACCTGACGCAGATCCCCGTATCCGGTGGTCGGCGGCGACGACGGCGCCAGCGACAGCGGGGCCAGCGTGCGACAGACCGACCCGGCGCCAGTCCACGACGCCACGCGGCGTGTCAGGGCGACCGCCGCCTCGCCGGTCGCCTGCCCCAACGTCAGACGCGCAGCGGTCAACCCGGTCTCCCGCAGCACGGCGAACGCCTGCTCCGGCGGCAGGACGCCATCGGCGGCTACCTCGGTCACCAGGGCCAATCCTGCCTCACGCAACGCGGTGAGCGTCACACCGAGCTGGACAAGGTCGCGGCCGCTCAGTTCGAACAGATGGGTCATTGAGTAGCCGGTCACCGGGATCGCACCGCCCGCAGCCACCGCGGCCCGCACCGCCGCCGTCGCCGCGGCCACGCTGTCGCACGGACCGGTCAGGCGGATTTCCCTCGCATCGGCCGGAATCGGACCAGGACCGGCGCCACTGGGCACCTCGACGACCTGCACGAACGTCGCGCAATCGCCATGCCGTCGCCGCCGCACGGCGTCGGCCGCCATGCCCAGGGCGATCAGATCGCGTGACGCTGTCAGATGCAGCAGATCCCCGTCGTCAAGTCCGCCACCGTCGGCGATCTTCTCCGCCACCGCCATCACCTCGTCACTCATGCCGTCCCATTGCCTCGGCCACCCGTTGGGCCAGCGCCAGAGCGCGCCGCCCGGCGGCGCCATCCACAATGGGCCGCGAGCCGCAGGCCACCGCCGTCACAAAGTCGTCCAGCTCGCGTGCCAGCGGCTCGCCGCGCTGGATGTCGAGCTTGCCGCCGTCGATGGCGGGCGCCGCGCCCGTAGACCGGATGACTCGCCAGCCTTCGACCTCCTGTTCGGCGCAGTCGACGGAGATGTAGGCATCCTGCTGAAAAAAGCGCAACTTGCGTATCCGTTCCCGGCTGATGCGGCTGGCGGTGAGATTCGCGATGCACCCCGAATCGAACCGCAGGCGGGCATTCGCGATGTCAATCTGATCGGTGAGCACCGGCACGCCTACCGCTTCGATGGTCGTCACGCCGGCGCTGACCGCCGCCAGCAGAATATCGAGGTCGTGAATCATCAGATCGAAGACCACGTCGATGTCCAGGCTCCGCCCGGGAAACGCACCGATCCGATGGACCTCGATGAAACGCGGCGACCGCACCAGCGGCAGGGCGGCAGCCACGGCCGGATTGTATCGTTCGGTATGACCGACGGCGAGCACAGCGCCACTTGCCTCGGCCGCAGCGATCATCTCGTCAGCCTCGGCCACAGACCGCGCCATCGGTTTCTCGACCAGAACGGAGATGCCGCGCTCGAGCAGCGGCACCGCCAGGGCGTGATGGGACGCCGTCGGCACGGCCAGGGTGACCGCGTCCACCTGACCATCGAGCGCCGACACGTCGTGCTCTGGCGACGCGCCGGTCTCCCGGGCCACCTGCTCAGCGCGGGCGGTATCGATATCGACGACCGCTGCGAGACGCACGCCCGGGAGGGTCGACAGGATCCGGGCATGGCGCTGACCGAAGTGGCCGACCCCGACGACCGCGACCCGAGGCACACCGCTAGCGGCCGCCGTCATCTCTGTCTTTCACCCCCCGGCCCACGACCGTCAGCCCCTCCGCGTCGGCGCGGGCGTAGAATGCCTCGCCGTCCATCACGAGCGTCCGTTCCGCATCGACCGACAACACCGTGGCCCCGGCGGCGCGCATGGCGGCGACCGTCGGCAAGCCGACGACGGGGACATCGAACCGCATGTCCTGGTCCGGTTTGGCCACCTTGATGACGCAGGCGCCCGCCCCCGCCAAGTGCCCGGCCCGCGCAATGACCGCGTCAGTTCCCTCCATCGCCTCGACCGCCACGACCGCCCGCCCCTTCACGACGATCGTCTGCCCGATATCGAGCCCGGCAATCGCATCCGCCATCTCGTACCCGAACGCCAGATCACTCCGCTCGTCGTCCGTTGGCGGCCGGCGGGTCAACACGCCGGCGCGGGCGAGCAATGGTTCCAGAAACACGGTCGAGGACTCGAGCGCGATGCCATGGTCAGCCAGGACGTCCGCCACCGCCGAGATGATCGCATCGGTGTTGCGGGTCTTGAGGCGGCGTATCATCGCCAGCGCCGTCAGATCGGGAATGACGCCGAACAGCCGGGTGTGCTTGACCTGCCCCGCCATGACGGCGCGGCGCACCCCTGCCTCGCGCAGCAGGGCAATGCACGTGCCGAGCTGCCCGAGCGACACCCAGTGGAAGTCAGCCGGCGGCGGCGCGCCGGCGGTCCGCTCGAGCGCCGGATCGGTCTCGTCCCGGATCGCCACGATCGTGACCTCGTGTCCGAGCCGGCGGGCCCCCTCGAGGACCAGAAACGGAAACCGCCCGTTCCCCGCGATTACACCGAGTCGCATCCGAGTCGTCACGACCGAGCGCTCCGCCCCCCGTCCGGCGCCGCCGGCCCGACCGGCCGCGGCGAGCTATTCGTCGGCACCGACCGCCTCGATCCGCCGTGGCGGACGGCGCAGGTTGACGCCACGGTGCGACGAACGGATGAAGTTCACCAGATACGAAATTTCCGAGCACTTAAGCGTCTCGTCCTGCTCGATCTGCTGCAGGGCCTGCGTGGTGTTCAGTTTCGACTGCAACAGATACCTGAATGCCCGGTCGAGCTCGGCGATTGTCTCTGGCGGCATGCCCTGGCGTTCCAGCCCGATGACGTTGAGATCGTAGACTCGGGCGCGGTTGCCGACGGTGCGCACGAACGGCAACGCATCGAGCGTGACGACCGAGGCTCCGCCGATGAACGCATGACGCCCAATCCGACAGAACTGATGCACACCAGACACCGCACCAACGAACGCCGAGTCCTCTACGGTGACGTGGCCCCCCAGCGTTGCCGCATTGGCAAGGATAGTCCGGTTGCCGACCCGGCAATCATGCGCCACGTGGACGTAGGCCATCAACAGATTGTCGTCGCCGATGCGGGTGACGCCGCCACCCCCCTCGGTGCCGCGGTGAATCGTGACGAACTCGCGAAAGATGTTGCGCCGTCCAATGAAGAGGTCGGTCCGCTCGCCCTTGAACTTCGTGTCCTGCGGCACCAGACCGATGGACGCGAACGGGAACACCCGGTTCTCATCGCCGATCTCCGTCCAGCCGTCGATGACCGACGAGGCTCCGATGTGACACCCCCGTCCGATCTTCACATGGGGCCCGATGACCACGTTCGGCCCCACGACCGTTCCGGCGCCGATTTCCGCGCCCGGCGCGACATGGGCGCTCAGGTCGATCTGCGCTTCGTCGTAGACCAGGCCAATCAGCAGTTCGGCCTCGGTGACCACCTGCCCGTCAACCCGCGCCACCGCCGCCGCCACCGCGATATTTCGGCGCCGGCGGCGAATGGAGACCTCCAGCTCCAACTGGTCGCCCGGCACGACCTGCCGCCGGAATCGCGCGTTGTTCACGCCGCGCAACACCGCCAGTCTGGCCGCCGAGTCGGTCTCCACCCCGAGCAGCAGGATGCTCGCGGCCTGCACCAGCCCCTCGATCATGAGCACACCCGGCATGAGCGGCGTACCGGGAAAGTGTCCCTGGAAGACCTCTTCGTTGACGGTGACGTTCTTGACCGCGACGATGCGGTGTCCCGGCTCGTGCTCGACCACCCCGTCGACGAGCGGCGAAGGATAGCGGTAACAGAGCCGATCGAGCAGGTCTGGGATATCGAGGAACACGATGTTCGCTGGACGCGTGACGCCACGACCGGATCGCGGAGCATCACGTGCGCGCCGGCTCAGTGTTAGGGGTCTGGTCGGGACCTTGTCAAGGTGGCTGCGCGGTCACGGAATGCGCACGGTCAGGGAGTCTGCGCGGCGTCGAGCGCCCGAACGACGTCATCGGTGACGTCAAGCGCCGGGTTGGCCCAGACTAGTCCGCCGTCGCCGATGCTGTAGATGAACTGCAGTCCCCTGTCGGCCCCGACCCGCTCGATAGCCGGCAGTAGCTGCTGGTTGAACTCGATCTGCAGCATCTGCTCCAACTCTTGCAACTCGGTCTCGGCATCCTGTGTCATCCGCTCAATATCGATCTGGCCCCTGCTGATATCCCGCTGCAACTGCAACTGGGCTTCCTGACTCATCACGTTGGCGTTCTGCTGGAGCGTCTGCTGATTGGCCTGGACCTGGGCGTTAGCGGCGTTGATTTCCGCCACCTTCTGCTCGCGCAATCCCTGCACTCGCTGATTGGCCGCCGCACCGACCCGCGACTCGCTGGCGACCCGTTGCAGGTCGAGGTAGGCATGCGTCGCGCCTGCCGGAAACGGGAGCCGCGCTGGCGGCGCAGCGGGCGTCGGGGTAGCGGGCGGCTGGGTGGCAGGTGGCTGACCGGCGGCAGCCGGGGCCTGGGCGGTCACGATCATGGGCGTGACCATCACGATCGCGACCATACTCGACAATTTCATCTGGTCAGTCCTTCGCTTGATGCGGATTCTGCCGCGTGTCCACTACTCGTCGGTCGGATGGCGTCTGCGCCCCACGGACGCGGCCGCGCACCCGCACCATCTGCATAAGAATACCAGCTTCGCCGGCAATTGCGGGAGCCACCGGGTAGAAGCGGCCTGTGGCGTAACCTCGCCAGACGCCGTGGCCGGTCTGGCCCCCGCGTAGCGGGGCTCTGAACAACGTTTTCCAGCGAGGCGGAGCCACCGGGTTCGAGCGGCCTGTGGCGTAGCCCCGCTAGAAAGTCGTTCCGACCCCGAACTTGAAGACGGCCGACTCCTGCGGTTGGAAACGGTCGTTCAGGACGCCCTCCACTTTGGGGTTCCAGGCGTAAATCAGACGAAACGGCACGTTGAGAACCGGCATGAAGAACCGCAACTCGGCGCCGGTCGAACTGTAGAAGCCGTCCCTGGTGAATTGCTGCCCGAAGTCGGCCACCTGCCCGGCATCGTAGAAAAAGATGATCCGCACCGGGTTGGCGATCGAAATCAGGTATTCGGCGTTGAACAGGAGGCTCTTGTTGCCGCCGATCACGAGCCCGGACAGATTCGGATCGCTCGGCCCGATACTGCGGATGTCGAAACCGCGCAGGCTGTAGTCGCCGCCCATGGACAGCAACTGGAAGATCGGCAGCACCTGGGTCGAACCGAGCGGTTCAATGTACTCGCCGCGCGCGCGGAAGCCCAGCGACAGTCTGGGGGCGTGACGCAGATACATGATGGCTTCGGCCGTCGGCTTGTAGAACTTGGTGTTCCCGCCCAGCCCCGCGAGTTCGATTCCCGCCGAGAAGCTCTTGCCGGTGGTGGGAAAGATGGGGTGGTCGACCGTGTTGTGCCGGAAGCTGGGTGTGACCTTGCTGATGGTGCGGGCGCCATCGACGCCGAGCAGCAGCGCATCCTGCAGAAACGGGTTGAAACGGAGAATCTCCGGGCTCGTGAAAATCGGATTGAGCTCTTTGACGTCGGTCGCCTCGTACGAGTAGCCGACAAACATCTGCGACCAGCGCCCCACGCGGAACCCGATCGAGCCGCCGCCGCCGATCGAGCCCTGAGTGAACTGGTTGACGAAACGGATGTCGCGTCGAAAAACATTGAGCCCGCCGGTTATCGGCCGGCCGAAGAGATACGGCTCGGTGAACCCGATCGTATAGTCCTTGATCCGTTCGCCGTTCTGCACGGACACCGACAGCGACTCGCCGCGTCCCAGGAAGTTCGTGGTCTGAAATGAGACTTGAAGAAAGAAACCGTCGAATTGCGACGATCCGGCGCCGAAGGTCAATTGGTTGAGGTTGGCCTCGGTGAGATCGAGGGTCAGATCGACCTCGTTATCGAACCCGGGACGTTTCTCGATCTGGATCGCGTTGTCTTCGTCGAGCGGCTCGAAGTAGCCAAGCTGGTTGAGCCGGCGCACGCTGAACTGGAGCGCCGAGGTGTCGAACACCCCCCGCTCGACCAGACCAAGTTCTCGCCGGATCACTTCGTCGTGCGTGGTGTTGTTGCCGACGAACCGAATTCGGTTGACGAAGTACTGCTCCCCTTCCTGCAGGCGGACCGTCACGTCCACGACGGGGTCGCCGTCGATACGCGCCTCCGGGTGATCGTCGCCGCGCGGGACCAGATCGGGGAATCCGGTCATCTCGTAGTACCCGCCCGCGCCGTACGCCTCGCGTGCGACCTCGAGCGCGTCCCGGACCTTACCCTCCTCGTAGTAGCCCCGCGGCTGCAAATCGGCGAAGATCTCCTGGAGGGCCTCGAGCCGCACCACCGACTCGCCGTCGAATTCGACTGTGCCGACCCGGTACCGTTCCCCTTCCGACACCGCAATCCGCAAGCGCACCGGCCGCGAATCGCCGTCCTCGGAGACTTCGCCGTATTCGAGCTGCGGCTGCCCCACCTGCGCGTCGATGAACCCGCTGTTGCGATAGTGGGCCACCACCGCGTCGGCGTCCTGCTCGAACCCGAGCGGCCGGTAGGCCCCGCGCCCGGTGATGAACGAGAAGAGCCAGCGCTCCTTCGTGTTATTCATCTGCCCCTTGAGCGATCGGTCGCTCATCGCTTCGTTGCCGACGAAATCGATGTCGTGGACCATCACCTTGGGGCCTTCGTCAACGTTGAACGTCAGCCGTACGGTCTTCGGCCCGGCAGGCAACGGCGAGAGCTCGTGGGACACCTCGGCGAACTGGAAGCCCTTCTCGGCCCACATTGAGCGCAGGAGTTCCTCGGTGTTCCGAATGACCCCCGGGTTCACGCGGGCATCGAGACGCAACTCGATCCCGACCGACTGCATCGCTTCGTCGATCTCGGTGCGGTCATATTCGTCCGAGCCCTCGAAGTTCACGATCCGCACCCGTTCCCGCTCTTCCAGCAGGAAGATGACGCGCTTGCCCATAACCCCGTTCGGGTAGGGTTCGTCAACGACCTCAATCGCGATGTCGGTCAGAAAGTCTGTGGCCCAGAGCCGTTTGACATCCTCGATGATCAGCGCTTCCAGGTCCTCGTCGTAGGGCGTCCAGAGGCCCTGCGCCGACGAGCTGAGCTGGTCGTCGACCTCCATGTAGTAGAGATAGGTCGCCGGCTCGATCGTGGGCACGTCGCCCTGGGTCGGGAACCGCAACTGCAGATTCCTGAACAGGGGCGGCGAATCGGGCGGCGGCAAGACGGCCACCGGCTGCTGCTCGCCAATGACCGCCGGCTCGGCCGCGCCAGCCGTTACCGAACCGGACGTGATCGCCAGACAGACACCAGCCAGCGTCGCGGCCAACCTGACGCGGGTCAAACTGTTTCGCATGGATCTTCCCCATCGTGCACGGTGAGTTCGCCGTTCATATTGCGACATCCCTGATAGACGCTCCGAAGAGTTAGACGCTCGCCGTCAATCTGCGGCCGGTATAGGCGCCCTCCACGTCCTGGTAGGTGAGCTGGCCGTTATCGAGGTAGACCTCGATGTCGCCGCCCTGCAACCGCCCGCGAATCAGCTCCTCCGACAACGGATCTTCGACGTAGCGCTGAATTGCCCGGCGCAGCGGCCGCGCGCCATACGAGCGATCCTTGCACGTCAGATCGATGATCCAGTCGACCACCTCCGTCGTCAGACTGATGCGCAGCTTGCGGTCGACGAGATGCGTATTCAGCCGATCGATCAGCATGGCGGTGATGCGGCGCAGGTCATCGTCGGCGAGCGCTTCGAACACGATGATCTCGTCGACCCGGTTTACGAACTCCGGATTGAACGTGCGTTTGACCTCGCCGAGCACCATCTCGCTGACGCTGCGCTGCAGCTCCCTGGCATCCGACGGCTGGAACCCCAGCGACGCCTGCTTCTGAATGAAGCGGGCGCCGATGTTGGAGGTCATGATGATGATGGTGTTCTTGAAGTTGACGCGGTTCCCGAGACCGTCCGTGAGGTGGCCGTCTTCGAACACCTGCAACAGGATGTTGAACAGGTCCGGATGCGCCTTTTCGATCTCGTCCAGCAGTACGACCGAGTACGGGGTGCGCTTCACTTTTTCGGTGAGCTGACCGCCTTCCTCATGGCCGACATATCCAGGGGGCGACCCGATCAGCTTCGAGACCGCGTGCTTTTCCATGTACTCGGACATGTCGAAACGGACGAGCGCCGCCTCGCTGCCGAACAGGAAATTCGCGAGCGCCCGCGCCAGTTCCGTCTTGCCCACCCCGGTCGGACCGAGAAACACGAAGCTGCCCACGGGGCGACCAGGCGACTTGAGCCCCGCCCGCGACCGCCGGATGGCCCGCGCCAGGGACGAGATGGCCTGATCCTGACTGATGATGCGGCGATGCAGCTCGCCCTCCATGTGGATCAGCTTGTTGCTCTCGTCCTGGTTGATCGACGTGAGCGGCACACCCGTCCAGGTGGACACCACCTCGTCGATATCCTGCTTGCCGACCGGGATGGGCCGCGATCCGGCTCTCACGTCGAATCGCTCGCGGACATACTGGAGGCTCTCCCGGGCGATCACCTCCTGCTCCTTGAAGAACTGCGCTTTCTCGAAGTCCTTTTGCGCCGCGGCACTCTCCATCTGCTCGACGGCCACGCGAATATTGCGGTTGATGTCTCCGAACTCCGCGCTGACGCCGGCCTCGCGCAGCTTGGCGCGCGACCCCGCTTCGTCGAGCAGATCGATCGCCTTGTCCGGCAGAAACCGCTCCGTGATGTACCGGCTCGACTGATAGACGGCCGCCTCGAGCGCCTCAGGCGAGTACTCGACGTGGTGGAAGGCCTGATAGCGGTCCTTGACCCCGAGCAGCACCTCGAGCGCTTCGGTCTCGCTGGGCGGATCGACCTTGACGGCCTGGAAGCGGCGCTCGAGCGACCGGTCCTTCTCGATGTACTTGCGATATTCGGACGGTGTGGTGGCGCCGATGCACCGGATTTCACCCCGCGACAGCGCCGGCTTCAGAATGTTGGCGGCGTCGAGCGATCCTTCCGCCGAGCCGGCGCCGACCAGGGTGTGCAATTCGTCGATGAAGACGATGACGTTGGCGTTCTCCGTCAACTCCTTCATGATCGCCTTCAGGCGTTCTTCGAACTGACCGCGGTATTTGGTGCCGGCGACGATCAACGAGATGTCGAGCGCCAGGAGACGCTTGTCCGCAAGAAAGTGCGGTACGTCGCCGCGCACGATTCGCTGCGCGAGACCTTCGACGATCGCGGTCTTGCCGACACCGGGCTCGCCGATCAGCACCGCGTTGTTCTTCGTGCGACGGCAGAGCACGTGCTGCAGCCGCTCCAGCTCCGCGGTCCGCCCCACCAGCGGATCGAGCTTGTCCTTCATGCCGCGGTCGGTCAGATCGCGGCTGAACTCCGCAAGCAACGGGGCCTCCTTGACCCGCGTCAACGTCGTCTTCTCGTTGAGCAACTGCACGATGTCCTCACGCACCGCATTCAGACGCATCCCCTTCTCGACGAGGATGGACGCGGCGACGCAGCGTTCTTCGCGCAGAATGCCCAGCAGCAGGTGCTCGGTACCCACGTAGTTGTGCAGCAGACGATCAGCCTCCTCGGCCGCGAACTGCAACACGCGCGTGGTTTCCGTGCTGAACGGAATCTCCACCGACGTGGAGACCTTCTCGCGAAACACCGTGCGGCCTTCGACGTCCTTCCGGATCCCCTCGAGGGACAGATGCGAGCGGGCGAAAATTCGGCTCGTCAGCCCCTTGCCTTCGCGGATCAACCCGAGCAGCAGATGCTCGGTTTCGATCGAGATACTCCCGAGCTGGCTGGCCTCGTAGCGGGCAAAGAACAGCACTCGACGTGCACGCTCGGTATAGCGCTCGAACATATGGGGTGACCCTCAGGAGCATTATAGGACAAAGACTCGAACCGGGACGGGCGCCAGCGGTCGCTGCCTGCAGCGTCGAGCGGCGATCAGGCCGGCCGGAGACGTCCCTCTTCGAGCCGCAGGATGCGGTCGCACGACTCGGCGAGCTGCAGGTTGTGGGTGGCGATGAGCGAGGTCAACCCGTGGGTGGCGTGCATCTGCCGCAGCAGACCATGCAATTCCGCGCCGGTCTGCTCGTCCAGGTCGCCGGTCGGCTCGTCGGCAAGCAACAGCGCCGGCCGCATCACCAGGGCGCGGGCCACCGCCACCCGCTGCTGCTCGCCGCCGGACAGCATTCCGGGACGGTGGTTGAGTCGATCGGCCAGTCCGACATCCTGCAGCAACGCCGCGGCGCGCGGCTGCGCCTCGCCCGCCGGCACCCGCGCGATACGCAACGGCATGGCGACGTTCTCGACGGCGGTGAACTCGGGGAGCAGGTGATGAAACTGGAACACGAACCCGACCTGTCGGTTGCGGAAGGTCACGCGGGCGTCGTCGTCAGCGGTGGTGATGTCCGTCCCGCCGATCCGCACGGCGCCACCATCGACACGATCGAGCCCGCCGAGCAGATGCAACAGGGTGCTCTTTCCCACCCCCGACGCCCCGACGATGGCGACCATCTCGCCCTGCTCCACCGCCAGATCGAGGCTCCGCAACACGGGCAGCCGCCGGGCGCCCACCGTGTAGGTCTTCGTGAGCGCCTGAGCCACGACGAAGGACATGGGCGGACCGCTACTGGTATCGCAACGCTTCGACGGGGTCGAGACTGGACGCCTGCCGTGACGGATAGATCGTCGCCAGCAGGCAGATAAGGATGGCTGCCGTCACCAGCAGGCCGACGTCGAGCAGGCCGATCCGGAACGGCACCCAGGAGATCGGGTAGACGTCGTTCGGAATCTGAATGAGCTGATAGCGATCGGCCACGTAGGACACGATCAGCCCGCCCGCGGCGCCGACCACGGTGCCGGCCACCCCGATGATGCCGCCTTGCAGTACGAAGATTCTGCGGATGCTGCGACTGGTGGCGCCCATGGTCTTCAGGATGGCGATGTCGCGGCTCTTCTCCATCACGAGCAGGATCAGCGACGCCACGATGTTGAGCGCCGCCACCATGATGATCAGCCCGATGCTGATCGAGATCGCCATCTTCTCCAGCCACAACGCCGAGAACAGCGCCTGGTTCAACTGCCCCCAGTCCTCGGCCCAGTATCCGGCACCCAGCAGCTCCGGCACGGCGCGGGCGACCGCGGGGGCGTCGTCGAGGTCCGCCACGCGCAGCTCCATCAGATCGACCAGGTCCTTCTCGAACAACCGCCCTGCGACGTCGAGCGTCACGAATCCGTAGGCGTTGTCGTACTCGTACAACCCGAGAGTGAAGATGCCGACCACCTCGAGCTGCTGGGGCCACGGGATCAGGCCAAAGGGTGACTGCTTCAGGCTCTGCGGCGAGAGCACCGTCACGACGTCTCCCACGAACACCCCGAGCCTCGCGGCGAGTTCCTCACCGAGGACCACGCCGCCCTGCACACCGTCATGGCTGTTCTCGAGGTCGTACAGGCTGCCACGGCGCACGGAGGCGGCCACGTCGGTTACGTTGGCTTCCAGCGCCGGGTCTATCCCCTTGATCGAGATGAACGCCTGGGCGCCGGCGCCCCAGGCGAGGGCCTGACCCACCATGGAGGGCGCCGCCCCCAGCACACCGGGCACGGTGGACAGGAGCTCCGCTTCCGCCCGGTAGTCCTCGAACCCGCCATCGAAGATCTTGTGGACGTAGACGTGCGCCTGGGCGCCGATGAGCTTGTCCCGGATGTCTTCCTGCATGCCGGTCATCAGCGCGGTCGCGACGACCAGGGCCATGACCCCGACGGCGACTCCGAGAATCGACACGACCGAAATGAGCGAGATGAACGCCTGCCGGCGGCGCGCGAGCAGGTAGCGAACGGCGATGTGACACTCGAACGGCAGGGTCATGACGGCCGGTCTCGCAGCAGGGGAAACAGTATGACGTCGCGGATGGACGGACTGTCGGTGAGCAGCATGACGAGGCGGTCGATGCCCAGGCCCTCCCCCGCCGTCGGCGGCAGACCATACTCCAGCGCCCGCAGGTAGTCCTCGTCCATCTCGTGTGCTTCGAGATCACCAGTCTCGCGATCACGACGCTGCGCCTCGAACCGGCGCCGCTGCTCCAGCGGATCGTTGAGCTCGCTGAACGCGTTCGCCAACTCCATGCCTGCCGCGAACAGCTCGAAGCGCTCGACCGTCTCCGGATCGTCGGCGCGCTGCTTCGACAGCGGCGAGACCTCGGTCGGAAAATCGTACACGAACGTCGGCTGAATCAGCTCGCCCTCGCACAACGTCTCGAAGAGCTCCATGGCGATCTTCCCGGCGCCGTGCCCCGGCGCGGGCGCGAGACCGGCCCGTGCGGCCAGATCGGCGGCCGTCGCGCGATCCCGCAGATCGGCCTCCGTCACCGGCGCCCGGAGCGTCTCCGCCAATGCGTCGCATACGGCCTGTCTGAGGCGCACCCGGCGAAACGGCGGCGTGAACGACAGCGTCTGCCCCGCGACGCTGACCGTCTCGCTGCCGGTCGCCTCGCGCGCCACCGACGAGAGGAGCTCCTCGGTCAATGTCATCAAGTCCTGGTAGCCGCTGTAGGCCTGATAGAACTCCAGCATCGTGAACTCGGGATTGTGGCGGGTCGAGATGCCCTCGTTACGGAAGTTCCGATTGATCTCGAAGACCCGTTCCACCCCGCCGACAACCAGACGTTTGAGATAGAGTTCCGGTGCGACCCGCAGGTACAGCCGCATGTTCTGGGCGTTGTGATGGGTGACGAACGGCCGGGCCAGGGCGCCGCCGGCCACGGCGTGCATCATCGGCGTCTCGACTTCGAGGAAATCCCGTTCGACCAGGAACACCCGAATCGCGGACAGCACCCGGGCCCGGACCTCGAACACGCGGCGCGATTCGGGATTGACAATCAGGTCGACATACCGCTGGCGGTAACGAGTCTCGACATCGGTCAATCCGTGCCATTTCTCTGGCAGCGGCACGAAACACTTGGCCAGGAATTCCAGCCGATCGGCCCAGACGGACAGCTCATTGGTCCGGGTGCGGAACAGACGCCCCGTCACGCCGACATGGTCGCCTAGGTCGAGAAGCCCGGCGACCTTGAAGTCGCGCTCTGACAAGGCGTCCTTGCGCACGTAGACTTGCAGCCGCGAGACCCCGTCCGAGATCACCAGGAAACGCGCCTTGCCGAAGCTCCGAATGATCAGGATACGTCCGGCCGTCGCCGTGCGGATCTGTGCGCTGTCAAGCTGATCGCCCGTGGTCTCGCCGTGGGTCGTGACGATCGCCGACACCGTATCGGTGCAACGAAACGTCTGGGGATAGGCGGGGACACCGAGATCGACGAGCGCCGACAGATTCGCGCGGCGTTGGTCGAGCTGATCGTTCTTTCCGGATGCTGGCATGATTCATCGAGTCGACGGCGGCTGGCCGGCCGCGCCGTCAAGCGCACGTTTGACCCCGTCGAGCACCCCATTGACGAATCGGGCCGACTGGTCGCCGCTGAACGTCTTGGCCAGCTCGATCGCCTCGTCGATGACCACGGCCGGCGGCGCCGCCGCGGCGAGCAGCTCGTAGACGCCGAGACGCAGCACCAGGCGGTCGACCACCGCCATGCGCGAGAGCCGCCAGTTGTCCGCGGCTGTCTGGATCAGCGGATCGATCCGGTCCAGGTCCGCGATTGTCCCGTGCACCAGTGCGGCGGTGAACTGACGCCGCGACCCCGGCGCCGGATACTCTTTCCAGTAGCGGTCCAGCGCGGCCTCGAGGTCCGCGCCCGACACGCCGCCGATCTCCCGCTGGTACAGTAGTTGCAGCGCCGCCACGCGTCCGCGGTGGCGTCCATCCCGCGCCGACCGCGACGCGCTCACCGGCGACGCTCCGGTGGGTCGGCCGCTGGCAGCCGCCGGTACAATCCGATCATCGCCAGCGCCGCGTCGGCCGCCTCCCATCCCTTGTTCGACATGCCCGGCCCGGCTCGCGCCAACGCTTCCTCCGCCGAGTTGGTTGTCAGCACGCCGAACGTCATCGGCACCCCGCTGTCGATCGCCGCGCTGGTGAGACCGTGCGCCGCCGCCGAGGCAATGAATTCGAAATGCGGGGTCTCGCCACGAATCAGACAGCCCAACCCGATGACGGCGTCCACGCCGCCGCCCGCCGCAAGACGGCGCGCCGCCTGCGGTATCTCGAACGCTCCCGGCACCGCCGCCACGACGATACGATCGCTGGCGACACCGGCGGCGCGCAGCGCCTCGATGGCGCCCTCACGCAGCTTGTCGGTGACGAAGTCGTTATACCTCGCCACCACGATGCCGACACGCAGATCGACCGCCTCACCCGTCCCCGTCACGCTCTCCATGGCCATCTCCGGCATGACGCTGCCGTATCGTCCCGAGGCGGACGGCCGTCACACCCCGGCGGCGCGGGTCCACCCCGTCAGCGGCCCGTAAACGTCGGTTTCCGTTTCTCGAGAAACGCCCGGGTTCCCTCCCGTGCGTCCTCGGTGCCGTTGACGAGCCCGAACGCCGTCGCCTCGAACGCCGAGGCCTCGGCCAGGGACATGTCGAGCCCGTGCTGCACGGTGTCGAGGATCAGGCGCATCGCGGCCGGCGCCTGCGCCGCCAGGGTGTCGGCCAGGCGCTGCACCTCATCGGCGAGCGCGTCCGGGGGAACCACGCGATTGACCAGACCGATCCGCCACGCTTCGTCGGCGCTGATGGGCGCGCCGGTCAGCAGCAGTTCAAGCCCGCGTCCGCGGCCGACCAGCCGCGGCAGGCGCTGCGTGCCTCCGTAGCCCGGGATCAGACCCAGGGCGATCTCCGGTTGCCCCAGCTTGGCGGTCGCCGCGGCGACCCGCAGGGTGCAGGCCATGGCAATCTCGCAGCCGCCGCCGAGCGCGTATCCGTTCACGGCCGCGATCACCGGTTTGCCCAGGCCTTCGATCAGCGCGCACAGACGATGGCCCGCGTCCGCCAGCGCCCGCCCCGAGGCTGGCGTCAGGCGCGACAACGCGTTGATATCGGCGCCAGCGATGAAGGCGCGCTCACCGGCCCCGGTGAGCACGACGCAGCGAACCTCGTCGTCGTCCGCCAGATCGCGCATCGCCGCCGTCAGCGCCGCGACCGTCTCGGCGTCGAGCGCGTTCAGCACCGCGGGCCGGTTGACCGTGACCGTCGCCACCGCCCCGCCATGCGCAATCAGAATCCGTTCACCGCTCATCCCGGTCCCCTCTCGTCACTATACTCCAGCCGCCGGCGGGTAACGTCACGCGGCGCCAGGCCCAGATCAGGGCGACCGACGCTGACGCGCCCGCGGCATCGGCCGCCAGATCGGCGAGGTCGGCGATGCGCCCCGGCACGAACCGCTGGTGCACCTCGTCGCTGATGCCGTAGCCCGTCGCCACGAGTACCGCGAACACCGCCGCGCGGCCGCTAACTCCGGCCCGGCGCGTCCCGGCAAAGCCGCGCAGCAGCAGCGCGGCCAGCACGCCGTATTCCAGCGCGTGTGCGACCCCGTCGTCGATACCGGCGGCGCCCGCCGGCAGTTCCGGGATGGAAGACATGACAAAAATGAGCGCCATCATCACCCACGCCGGCCCCCAGACCCGCAGGCGACCGGTCATCGTGACAGCGGGACGAGACGCGTGGACCTGGCGGCGCTCGACCATACGCGCGGACACATGGGACGAGATGCGGGGCCGGAGCGGCCGGAGGAACGACCCGGCCAGGTCATAGGGGAAACGGTAGCAGCAGCCAGCCGATCACGACGGCGGCGGCCACGAAGCTGCCGAACAGGACACCACCCAGCTTCGCCTGCTCGAGCGGCTCGTCTCTCATGAGCACCGCGAACACCAGCGACACGAATCCGGCGAAGAGCAGCAGATTGAGGAAATGACTCGGCATCGAGGTCTACGTCCACGTCTGAACTGGTCTCACGGCTTGCGGCCGACCGCGATATCGAAGGCGTCGAGACACACCAGCACGTTCAGCAGCCCAGACACGATCAGAAACGTGTTTCCGTATTCGAACGTCACCGCCACGACCTCGCCTGCGCCTAGACCGCCGACGGTGGCGAGCAGATAGGGCAGCCCGTTGCCGAGGTCCGCAAACGCGGCCAGCAGCACGAGCGGTTGCGAGGCATCGAACGGCGCGAGCGCACCCTCGAGCCACAGCCCGGTCGCGAACATCAAGGGGATCGCGATCAGAAACACCAGCCCCTTCTGGCGCCGGCCGAGCCACAGGTGGCCGCCGCCCGGCACCGCCCAGCCGAGCGCGACGGCGGTCAACGCCTGGCTGGAGTCGAGTGCGACGCCCGGCGACGGCGACTCCTCCGCTAGGCGAGTTCGCCGCGTATCACGAGACTTGCGACCCATGCCACCGCCGCTCCCAGGGGAATTGCCGCCAGTGCCCGCACGCCGCCGTCGACCGGCAGCACCCCGAGCGTCTCGACGGCCAGTGTGATCCCGGTCGGCAGGCCGGCGCCCACCACAATCGACCGCAGCGCGGCCGCGGCCCGCGCAGGACCAGACCGGACACGTCCGGCCCCGGCCACGATCGCACCAAGCACCGCGCCGGCGTAGAGCCCCGCACACCTCGCGCAGACCGGCATCTGTACGTCCCACAGTCGAAACGACCGGTCGGGACGCTGATGACAGATGATGCTGCCCATCAGATAGGTCCCGGCAGAAACGACGGTGGCCGCACGCCCGCCCGACTCATGGGCGAGCGCAAACGGCACCATCACCAGCAGACTCATCCAGGTCAGGGCGCCCAGCAGCAACCCGCGCGCCAACCAGACCCGCATCGCTCGTCGCCCGCCGGCCAACCGGTCTGCATCTCTCATCACAGTGCGTCGAAGTGGGTCAGCCGTGTGAACTCGGTGAACCGCGCCCGCAACTCGGTCTGCGTCAACCGCAGCAGCCGCTCCAGACCGAAGTCTTCGACCGCGAACGACGCAATGGCGCTGCCCGCAATCATCGCACGGTTCACGGTGCCGTCGTCTATCTGGGCGGCCGACGCCAGATAGCCCATGAATCCGCCGGCGAAGGTGTCGCCGGCGCCGGTCGGGTCCACGACATGTTCAAGCGGCATCGAGGGTGCGGCAAAAAAGCGCTCGTCACGGGCCAGCAGGGCGCCGTGCTCGCCGCGCTTGATGATCAGCAGTCGCGGGCCGAGGCCTTGAATGGCCCTCGCCGCCTGCACGAGGTTCGATTCGCCGCTGAGCTGGCGTGCTTCCTCGTCGTTGATCAGCAGGGCGTCGATCCGGCGCAGTACCGCCCGCAACTCGTCCGGCGTCCCGTCGATCCAGAAATTCATGGTGTCGGCGGCCACGAACCGCGGGGCGCCGGTCTGGTCGAGCACCTGAAGCTGCAGCGCCGGATGTATGTTCGCGAGAAAGACGAACGGGGTCTGCCGGTAGCTCGCGGGCAACACCGGACGAAACTGGTCGAAGACGTTCAGATGGGTGTAGATCGTATCGCGACGCTGCAAATCGCTGCTGTACTCCCCTTTCCAGCGAAACGTCTCACCCGGAACCCGCTGCAACCCCTCCAGGTCGATCGGGCGGCCGGCAAACACCTGCATCTGCGCGTCGGTGAAGTCCTCGCCGACCACCGCGACCATGCGCACGTCGGTAAAGAACGACGCCGCGATGCTGAAGAACGTCGCCGCGCCACCGACCACGCGCCGCGCATTGCCGGAGGGGGCGCCGATGGAGTCGAACGCCACGGAACCTACTGTCAGTATGGGGTGCACGAGAATACCGTCACGTTTCGAGATTGGGCACGGCCGGCGTCTGCTACCCGGCCTGGACGTACTTGCCGAGGATGGGCGCCAGATCGCGCTTGACCCGCGGCGGAATCAGATCCGGCCGCGTAATGATAGCCGAGGCAAGCGCCGTGGCGCACTCGCAGCCCCGCTCGACCGGCAGGTTGGCCACGGCCCCGGCGATGACGCGCTGCGCGGTCAGGCCGTTCCGCGTCAGGATGTCGATGATCATCTCGACGGTCACGTCGTCATGGCCCTCGTGCCAGCAGTCGTAGTCCGTGACGAACGCCAGCGTCGTGTAGCAGATCTCCGCTTCACGCGCCAGCTTCGCCTCTTGCAGATTGGTCATCCCGATGATGTCCATTCCCCATGACCGATAGAGCCGGGATTCGGCCAGCGTCGAGAACTGCGGGCCCTCCATGCACACGTACGTGCCGCCGCGATGCACACGTATGCCAGTCTCGGCGGCCGCGGCGTCGGCCGCGCCGGCGGCGATGCCGCTGAGCACCGGGCAGAACGGATGCGCGAACCCGACATGGGCCGCCACTCCAGCGCCGAAGAACGTGCTGATCCGGCCCCTGGTCCGATCGAGCAACTGATCGGGGATAACGATGTCCAACGGGCGATATGCCTCCTGCAGGCTCCCGACCGCGCTGGCCGACAAAATCCAGTCGACTCCGAGGGTCTTGAATCCGAAGATGTTGGCGCGGAAGTTGAGCTCGGAGGGCAACAGCCGATGGCCCTGACCATGGCGGGCCAGAAACGCCACGCGCCGGCCGTTGAGCGTACCCGCGATGTACGGCGCCGACGGATCGCCGAATGGTGTGGCGATCTGAACTTCTTCACGGTCGGTGAGCGCGTCCATCTCATACAATCCGCTGCCGCCGATGACCCCGATCCGGATGTCCTGCCGTGCCGCGGTCAACGCCGCCTCCTCGTCTCGCGTGCAGTCACGCGGTGCCTCCTCGCACCGGCCGGTGCTCGACGCCGCCGGAACGCTCCTGCTTCAACTCCAGCAGTACCCCCTGGGCAGCCGATGGATGAATGAACGCCACCAGGCTGCCGCCGGCGCCCGCGCGCGGCGCGTCGTCGACCAACCGCACACCGCGCGCTCTGAGATGCGCGAGGGTCGCGGCGATGTCGTCGACCCGCAAGGTGACGTGGTGCAGTCCCGGCCCCCGCCGCGTGATCGACCGTGCGATGGGAGACTCGTCGTCCGTCGCCGCGAGCAGCTCCAGCGACGCCTCCCCCACCGGGATGAACTGTGCGCGCACCTGTTGCGACGGCACCGTCTCGGACTCGCCGACGTCCAGACCCAGCGCGTCCCGATAGAATTCGAGCGCGGTGTCCAGGTCGCGCACCGCAATCCCGATGTGATCGAGTACCGCTTTCATGACCCCGACCTCTCCTGCGGCTGGACGGGGCGGTCTTCGGCGCCGGACAGGGTCGCGTCGCGAGCCGCGAGCGCCCCATCGACGAGCTGCTCGGCCGCAGTATAGGGGTCGACCTCCGCCGCCGCCACCCGCGCGACCAATCGATCGAAGGCGCCCGCATCGAGCACGCGCTGCTCCAGACGCTCCAGGAACCGATCCGCGACCAGACGGCGCAACCACGCGCTGACGCGGGTGCGCTGGCGACGCCGCACGGCCGCGGCGCCGCGTGCGCGAAACTGGTCGAGGGCATCGAGCACGTCGTCCACACCGGCGCCGTCGAGCGCGCGTGTGCGGAGCACGGGCGGGCGCCAGTCGCCGGGCGCGTAGACATTGAAGCCCAGCATCGTCTCGATCTCGGTGACCGCGCGGTCCGCCCCGTCGTGATCCGCCTTGTTGACGATGAACAGATCGGCGATCTCCATCACCCCGGCCTTGAGGGCCTGCACGCCGTCTCCAGAGCCGGGCATGGTCACGACGACCGTCATGTCCGCGGTGCGCGAGATCTCGATCTCCGCCTGCCCGACCCCGACGGTTTCGATCATGATCAGATCGAACCCGGCGGCATCCAGAATCAGCGCGGCGTCCGAGGTCGCCCGCGCAAGCCCGCCGAGCGCGCCGCGGGTCGCCATGCTGCGCACGAAAACGCCGGCATCGGCGGCGTGCACCTGCATCCGCACCCGGTCGCCGAGCACCGCCCCACCGCTGAACGGGCTCGTCGGATCGACAGCCAGTATCCCGACCGTCCGGCCGCGGCGCCGCGCGCCCGCGATCAGGCGATCGACCAGTGTGCTCTTGCCAACGCCGGGCGCGCCGGTCACGCCGAGTCGATACGCTCGACCACTGTCACGGAAGATACCCTTGACGATCTCGGCCGCGGCCCCACCGTCTGCCTCGATCCGGCTGATCGACCTGGCGATCGCCCGGCGGTCACCGCCGAGCACGCCCTCCGCCAACCGCTGACATTCGGCGGTCATGCTGGACGATCCAGATACTCCCTGGCAATGACGAGCCGCTGAATCTCGCTCGTCCCCTCGCCGATCGTGGTCAGCTTCACATCGCGAAAGTACTTTTCGGCCGGATAGTCCTTCACGAATCCATAACCCCCGTGGATCTGGACCCCTTCTTCCGCCACGCGCACCGCGGTCTCGCTGGAGAAGAGCTTCGCCATGGCGGACTCGCGTGTCGTGGGTCGGCCACGGTCCCCGAGATACGCCGCCCGGTAGGTCAACCACCGCGCCGCTTCGATCCGGGTCGCCATGTCGGCCAGCTTGAACTGAATCGCCTGGAATCGGGCGATCGGCTGCCCGAACTGTTCCCGCTCCAGGGCGTGACGGCGAGCGGCCTCGAAGGCGCCCTGCGCCAGACCGACCGCCAGCGACGCGATGCCGACGCGGCCCGCGTCCAGCACCCGCAACGCGCCCACGAACCCCTCGCCCGGCGCTCCGAGCACCTGGTCGTCGGGCACGAAGCAGTCCGTCAGACCTACCTCCGACGTTTCACTGGCCCGCATGCCGAGCTTGTTCTCCTTGCGGCCGAACGTCAGCCCGGGGGTGCCCCGATCGAGGATGAACGCCGAGATGCCGTGCGCCCCGCGGGCCGCGTCGGTCACGGCCATGACGACGAACGTCCCGGCCAGGGGACCATGGGTGGTGAACGTCTTCGTGCCGTTCAGCCGCCAGCCGCGGCCGTCACGGACCGCAGTCGTGCGGGTCGCACCGGCGTCGCTGCCCGCCTGCGGTTCGGTCAACGCCCAGGCGCCCAGCCAGCGTCCCTCGGCAAGCGGCGTCAGATGCCGCTCGCGCTGCGCCGCGGTGCCGAACAAGTGAATGTGCGCGCCCGCCAAGCCATTATGGGCGGCGACCGAGAGCGCGATCGAAGGGTCGACCCGAGCCAGCTCCTCGACGCAAATGCAGTACTCGACCGCCTGCATGGCGGCGCCGCCGTAACGCTCGGGAAACTGGATGCCCATCAACCCGAGTTCGGCGAGCCGGGGCAGCAACGCGATCGGAAACCGCTGCGCCTCGTCCCATTCCATGGTGTGGGGCGCCATTTCGGCTTCGGCGAATTCTCGAACGGTGCGTCGCAGGAGGCGTTGTTCGTCGGTGGGCCGGAGGTCCATCGGGTACGGTCACTTTATCATACGGTCAGCCGCGGACCGCCGGCCGCGGGCAGAAGGGAGCATCGCCGCTGCAACCACTCTGCTATGATGTGTCGCGTGCCGGTGGCGGCCGCCGCCCACGGCCTTCGAACTCATGCGACCCGCCGTTGCGGCATCGATTGTGTTGGTGGTCCTGCTGGGGGCCGCCCCTGTCGCCCATGCCGACTTGACCCTGTTCGCCGGCACCAACGTCACCCCGTCGAACCGCCCTGTGCGTGGGGTGGCGGTCGGCTTCTCCCTGCTCATCGTCGGTTTCGAGTTCGAATACTCCGACACCACCGCCGACGAGATGGCGGGCGCGCCGCGACTCCAGAGCGGGATGTTCAACATGCTCGTCCAGACGCCGTTCGGCGTCGCCGGACTGCAGTTCTACGGGACGGCCGGGGGCGGCCTCTTTCGCGAAGAAGGCAGCAGCCTGCTGGAAACCAGCGCCGGAACCAACTTCGGCGGGGGCGTCAAGATCTCTGTCGCCGGACCGATCCGCATGCGTGTGGACTATCGCATCTTCAGGCTGCTCGGCGCACCGCAACATACCGCCCACCAGCGGATCTACGCTGCACTGAACATCGGATTCTGAACCGGGGACTGCACGCCCCGGTAGTCGGCCAATCCTGCCGCACGGCGGGCGAACGCACGCCGTGTACACACGGCCGGCCTGAGCGGCCGACGCGCCGGATGGGCGCCGTAAATGACGGTCAGGAAACGAAGAGGCCGCGATCCCGGCCACGCAAGGGCGACCTGGATCGCGGTTCAGAGACCCATGACCTGGCAGTTGGTACCGGCCGTCAGAATTCCATCACGGACGTCAGGTTGAGCGCGTACGCGCCCGGCGCCAGGGCGCTGGTGTAGGCGCCGTACAGCTCCCGAACCTCGTCACCATTTCCTGGCGGCCCTCCGGCAAATTCCTCGGCCAACACCGTGATGTGCTGGTAGTCCCCACCAGGCACTGCCGGATCCAGCACTTGCAGGTAGACGGCGGTGTTACCGGGGCCGGCCTCGGCTGCCCGATAGAGTTCAAAACCGGCGCCCATCCGCGCGCGTTGAGTGTCGCTGCTTGCGGCAAGCGTCTCGCCGTAGGCACGCATGAAACGCTCGTAGTCGGCAGTGTTCGCCGAATTGACGTAATTGACCACGATGACCTCGTTTCCAGTGAAGGTCAGGGCGGGGATCTGCGCGGCTTCGGATCGCGGGGTAAAAGCGCTTCCCAGCACGACGCCGACAGCGAGCGCCGCCACGATGGCCGTGCCCATCCACACGTGGTTCGTCCGAAACCGCCTTCTCAATATCGTCCGCATCAATTCCTCCTTCATACCTGCTCGGCTTTCCGAGTGCGCTACTCTATCGTAACCAATCCGCTGAACCAAACATTTCCGTGCGTGGCGCCGGCCCCGTTCAGGCGCCGCCGGCGGCCGGTTCCAGATCCACCCGGGTCAAATTCAGGATCATCTGGCCATCGGCGAACGCCCCGGCGTAGGTGTCATACAACGCCTGTACCTCCGTCGGGAACGCCTCGTTGAGAATTCGGGGCACCCAATAGTCGGCGTCGGGCACCACCGGGTCCAGCACCGAAATATACAGGACCGCGCCGCCCGCGAAAAGCTCCTCCGCCCGGTAGAGCGTCCATCCGGCAGCCTGTCTCCGCCGATCGACCTGCTCGCTCGCCGCGAGCGCCTCGCCCACGCGCGTCATGATGTTCTCGAAGTCTTCGCTCCGGTCTGCCTGCACGTAGCTGAAAATCAGGCCGACGTCGGCGCTGAACATGCGCGGCATCGGTTGCGCCGCGGCGCCGTGGACCGCGCCCCCGGCGACCCCGGCCGCGAGCGCCGCCGCCAGCACTGCCGCCCGCGAACACCAGCGCGCCAACGCGGTCAGCCACGCTCCCCGTGCTCGCGCGGCCAGTCGTACGGCCAGCGCCGAATTCGCGTGTCGGCAGCCGTCAGCAGCCAGCCCCGGCGCCATCATACGAACACCTGCATCACTTCGTTGGCGAGCAGCATGCCCTGCCGCGTCAGCCGCAATCGGTCTGCCTCGCGCAGCAGGAGTCCGGCATCCAGACAGGGCGCCAGTTCATGACCCCAGCGCGCCCAGGCATCCACGCCGTATCGGCGCCGGACCCGGGCCAGATCGACGCCCTCCGACAGGCGCAGCCCCAGAAACATCATATCGGCCAGACGCGCCTCCGCCGACAGCGCCCGTCTGGCGGCCACCGGACTGCGCCCATGCGCCAGGCGATCGATGTAGCCACCGATGTCAGCCATGTTGTGCCAACGCAGACCGCCGCGCGTCGAGTGCGCGCCGCAGCCGAACCCCACCCACGCGCCATCGGACCAGTACTTCAGGTTGTGCCGGGACCGCCGGCCGGGTCTGGCGACGTTCGAAATCTCGTACTGCCGGTAGCCGGCGGTCTCGAGTCGTTCGACACCGCCGAGATACATTTCGGCGGCGCGGTCCTCCGGCGCCTGAGTCCAACCCCCGCGGACCATCTCCTCGCGCAACGGCGCATTGGGATACAGCTCAAGCAGATAGAGCGAGGCATGGTCCGGGTCGAGGTCGATCACGCGGTCCACCGACTCCATCCAGTGCGCCACGGTCTGGTCCGGCAGCCACACCATGAGGTCCACGCTGATGTCGTCGAATCCGGCCGCGCGCGCCTGCCCGAACGCCTCGACCGCCCGGGCCGCACCGTGCAACCGCCCCAGGCGCCGCAACTCCGCGTCGCGAAACGACTGGACACCCAGACTGATGCGGGTCACCCCAGCCTCACGATACCCGCCGAGGCGATCCGGCGACGCTGATTCCGGGTTCATCTCAAGCGTAATCTCGGCGTGCGGGTCGAAGTCGGCCGCGGCGCGGCACCTGGCAATCACCCCCGCCACCTCCACGGGTTCGAGCAGCGACGGCGTCCCACCCCCGAAAAACAGCGTGTCGACCGCACCGAGGTCGCGGCTGGCGTCTATTTCGCGCCCCAGCGCCTCGAGATACCGATCCTTGAGCGCGGCATCGTGGAGCCGGCGATTGAAGTTGCAGTAGTTGCAAATCGCTTCGCAGAACGGGATATGCACATACAGACCGAGCGGGCCGTCTCCCGTATTCGGCGCCGACGCCGGGTGATCGTCGCGCCGCTCGCCCATCATCCGCCGGCGCGCCCGCCGGTCCAGCCAAGGTCGGCGCCGCCCCGCTTGAGCTGCGCCCGGGCCCGAACCGAGGCCCGCGCCGGCAGCTTGCGGCGCGGTTGCGTCTTCCAGGCCTTGGACAGCTCGCTGCTGGTGGGCGGCCCTTCCACGAAACTCCGATAATCGGGTCCGGCGTATTCGAGAAACTCACACATTTCCCGCAGCCGCGAATGCATGCGAAACCCGACTCGAACCAGCAGCGAATCCAGATCGCCCTCATCGGGGACATCCTCGTAGTTCGAGGTGAAAATGGTCGGGCGGCGATCGTTGTAGCGGGTATTGACGATGAGGTTTATCGTCTCTTCCACCCAATCCGTCAGCCGCTCGGCGCCGAGGTCGTCGAGCACGAGCAGTTCGGCCTCCATGACGGGCCGCAGGATATCGACCTCGGCGGTCCGGGTGACGGGATTGTAGGTGCTGCGGATGCTGCTGAGCAGGCTGCGGATGTCGTAGTACAGGCCCCGCGCCCCCTTGTCGAGCACCACCTGCTTCAACGCCGACACCGCGATGTGAGTCTTGCCGATACCGGGCGGACCGATCAGCAGCAATCCCTTGTCCACGACCGGAAAGGCATCGATGAAACGCCGCGTGCGCTCGACCGCTCGGAGCAACCGTTCATTCTCGTAGGTCACGAAGGATGAGAGGTCGCAACTGCGATACCGCGGCGGAATCTTCGCGACCGACAGCAAGGTCTGCGCGACGCGCTCCCGCCAACACGAGCAGCGCTCGACCCGATCGGAATCGGCGCCGGACACGGCGCGCCAGCCGGTATCGTGACAAAGCGTACAAGGCATGTCGAGTTTCCGCGCAGATCGTCGCGCCGGGCCGCCACGGCCTCCCTCGGCGCCTGCTATCTGGTCGATCCGCGTCGCCGGACGCCACCATCGGCCGGCCGATCGCGGCCGCTCTCCGCGCGCAACGAACGCGGCGCCGGCTCGTCGCCGCGAGGCCGCGGTTCCGCGCGTACCAAGTCGGTCGGCGACGATCTTACCAGGGCCGTGCCCAATCGCTGCTCCCAATCTCCCAGTCCACGCGCGAGTTCACCTTTGGCGTAGCTCATGAACTCGTTGACCTCGTCCTGCATGCGATCCATCTTGCGGCGCATGTTGAGAATAATCTCGACCCCGGCCAGATTCACGCCGAGTTCCCGCGTCAAGGACAGGATGGTCTCGAGCTGCTGCAGGTCCGCGTCGGAATACACCCGGGTGTTGCCCTCGGTACGCGAGGGGGTCAGCAATCCCTCGCGCTCATACATCCGCAGGGTCTGGGGGTGGATGTCGTACCGTCTGGCGACGGCGCTGATCATGTAATAGCCTTCACCGGTTCCCGTCCCTGGCATCGCTGGCTCGCTTTCCGGCGCCTACCGCGGCAGTTCCGCGCGCACATCCTCGGAGTTGATCCGGCCAAACTCACGGATCAGTTCCTTCGACCGCTCGTCCAGCATACGGGGCAGCACAATCCGCACGCTGATGACCAGATCTCCAGGTTTACCGGTGTGCGGCGACGGCGCGCCCCGGTCCCGCAGCCGGAACCGCTGACCGGACTGGGTGCCCGGTGGAACACGCACCGTGGCCTGACCGTCGATCGTGGGCACCGTGACTCGCGCCCCGAGCGCCGCCTCATGGACCGCCACCGGTACGACAAGCTGCAGGTCGTCGCCGTCGCGCTCGAAAAGCGGATGCGGCGCGACCGCCACCGTGACGTACAGGTCGCCGGTTGCCGCGTTGCGCCGCCCGCTACTCCCCTGCCCCGCTATCCGCAGCCGTGTTCCGTCGGCGATGCCGGCCGGCACCTGAATCCCGACGGTCTCCGTGCGCGACACCAGCCCCTCGGTCCGGCACACGCTGCAGGGCCGTTCGCGGCGGCGACCCGATCCGCCGCACTGCGCGCACGCGCGGGAGAACACCATGTGCCCGCGGGTCCACCGTGACTGACCGCTGCCGGCACACCCGGGACAGCGGCTCTCGGCGACCCGCCGGGCGCCTGAGCCGCCGCAGGCGTGACACCGGGTGACGCGGGTCAGCGTCAGTTCGTGGCGGCCTCCACGCATGGCATCGGCGAAGTCGATTTTGAGGTTGGCATGCAGATCGACCGCCTGCGACGGCGAGTCCTCGCCCGCGTCGGTCGCCGAGCGGGCGAAGATGTCCGCGAACAGATCACCGAACGTCGAGGCGGACTCTCCGGCGGGGGACACGGAAAAGTCAAACCCCTGGAACTGGACCTCACCCACTGCAGGGGGGTCGCCGCGGTCGCCGTGTGCATCGTAGTCCTGCCGGCGTTCCGAGTTCATCAGCGTCTCGTAGGCCAAGGTGACCCGCCTGAAGATCGCCGCCGCTTCCTGGTCTCCCGGGTTGATGTCCGGATGGTACCTCCGAGCCAGACGGCGATATGCCCGTTTTACGTCGTTCGCCGACGCGGACCGGTCAACGCCGAGAATGACGTAGAAGTCCATGGTCCCGCTATTTCTTGTCTTCGACGACCTCCGCGTCGATCACCTCGCCGTCGGCGGCGCCGGAGGACGGGGCGCTTGCGCCTGGTTCCCCGGCGTCCGACGCCCCCCCGGAGGCGGCCGTATCGGACGCCTGCTTGTACATCGCCTCGGCCGCCTTGTGTTGCGCCGCCGTCAGGGTGTCCATCGCCTGCGAGAGTCCCTCGGCGTCGTCCGACTCGAGCGCCTTCTTCACCCCGGCAATCGCCTGCTCGATCGCCTCGCGATCCGCCGCGGACACCTTGTCGCCCGTGTCCTTCAACATACCCTCGGCGACATAGACCGCGTGGTCCGCCCGGTTGCGGGCCTCGATGGTCTCTTTACGCTGCTTGTCCTCGTCGGAGTGCGCCTCGGCCTCCCGCATCATCCGCTCGACTTCGTCCTTCGCAAGCCCGCTCGAGGCGGTGATCGTGATCCGCTGCTCTTTGCCGGTGCCCTGGTCCTTGGCCGAGACGTTGACGATGCCGTTGGCGTCGATATCGAAGGTCACTTCGATCTGGGGCACGCCGCGCGGCGCCGGCGGGAGCCCCACGAGGTGGAACTTGCCCAGCGTCCGGTTGTCCCGCGCCATCGGCCGTTCACCCTGGAGCACGTGCACCTCGACACTCGTCTGACTGTCCGCGGCGGTCGAGAACGTTTCGCTCTTCTTGGTCGGAATGGTGGTGTTGCGGTCGATGAGCGTCGTCATGACACCGCCCAGCGTCTCGATCCCGAGCGACAGCGGGGTCACGTCGAGCAGGAGGAGATCTTTCACGTCGCCGGCCAGCACGCCCGCCTGCAGCGCCGCGCCGATCGCCACGACCTCGTCGGGATTGACTCCCTTATGGGGATCCTTGCCGAACAGTTGCTTGACAATCTCCTGCACCCGCGGCACGCGGGTCGACCCGCCGACCATGACGACCTCGTCGATCTGCGACGCGGCCAGGCCGGCGTCCGACAACGCGCGCGTGACCGGCTCGACCGTTTTCTGCAGCAGACCTTCGACAAGCTGCTCGAACCGGGACCGGCTCAATTTCATCGCCAGATGCTTGGGGCCGGTCTGATCGGCGGTGACGAACGGGAGGTTGATCTCGGTCTCGACCACCGTCGACAACTCCATCTTGGCCTTCTCGGCCGCCTCCTTGAGCCGCTGCAACGCCATCCGATCCTTGCGTAGATCGATGCCGTCGCTCTTCTGGAACTCCTCCGCGATCCAGTCCATGATCCGCTGGTCGAGGTTGTCCCCGCCGAGGTGCGTGTCGCCGTGGGTCGCCTTGACCTCCACGACCCCCTCGCCCACCTCGAGAATCGAGATGTCGAAGGTGCCGCCGCCAAAGTCGTACACCGCGATCGTCTCGTCCTTCTTCTTGTCGAGGCCATACGCGAGCGCCGCCGCGGTCGGCTCGTTGACGATCCGCAGCACGTCCAGACCGGCAATCTGCCCGGCGTCCTTCGTCGCCTGCCGCTGCGCGTCGTTGAAATAGGCCGGTACGGTGATGACCGCCTGGTCCACCGACTGCCCGAGATACTCCTCGGCGGCCTGCTTGAGCTTCTGAAGAATCATCGCGGCGATCTCGGGCGGCGACGAATCCTTGTCGCCGGCGTGCACCCGCGCATCGCCATTCGACGCTTTCACGACTTCGTACGGCACCATCTTCATCTCTTCATTGACTTCGCCGTACTTGCGGCCCATGAAGCGCTTGATGGAAAACAGCGTGTTCTCCGGATTGGTCACCGCCTGCCGCTTCGCCACCTGCCCCACCAGACGTTCGCCTGACTTGGCGAACGCCACGATGGAGGGCGTGAGCCGGCTGCCTTCGGGGTTCGTCACGACCACCGGTTCGCCGGCCTCCATGACCGCCACCACCGAATTGGTCGTACCCAGATCGATTCCGATTACCTTGCCCATGACACCACTTCCTGAAAGAGTTTCTGAGAGATGGACAGCGCTTGACTGATCCACGATGTAATGCGTGTGAGATTATAAAATATGAGTGCGTATTTGTAAATTATGAATTTTCTGCGGGGTCTGACATATGCCATGCCGGAGTGCGGAACCGCGCCTGCGACCGCCTCGAACCACGGGCTGCGCTCCCCCGAACGCCAGGGACACCTGCCGGGCGCGCAACGCTTGCGTCCCATCTGCGCGGGCCGCAGACCCCATGCCCCGCGGGCCACGAGAGACTGTTAGAATAGGCGGCTATGGGGATGCGCCTGACACGATCGCACAATCGATACGATGTACCGTTCAAGGCGCTCGTCGCCCTCGCTGTCGCCGCTCTCGCCGGCGGCGTCGGCGGGGTGATATTCGCTTTCTCGCCGGACCTTCCCGCCGTCTCGACGCTCGACGACTATGCCCCGAGCACCATCACCCGGGTCTTTGCGGCCGACGGGGAGGTCATCGGGCAGTTCGCCACCGAGCAGCGGGTGATCATCCGCTCGGACGACATTCCGGACGTGCTCCGTCAGGCGATCATCTCGTCCGAGGACGCCGGATTCTTCGACCACTTCGGTTTCGATCTGCGGCGACTGGCCATCACCGCGGTGCAGAACGTCCTGCGCCAGCGGAGGCGCGGCGCCAGCACACTGACGATGCAACTGGCCCGTCACGTGTCGCTGGGCGGAGCCGACCCGCTCGGCATCGAGAAGCGCTGGCTGCGGAAGTTCAACGAGGCGCTCCTGACAATCCAGATCGAGAAGCGATACACCAAACGCGAGATCCTCACCCTGTACTGCAACCAGATGTATCTTGGCAGCGGCGCGTACGGCGTCGAGGCCGCCGCCCGTCTCTACTTCGGCAAAACGGCGCTTGAACTGGAACTCGCCGAAGCGGCGTTGATCGCCGGCATCTTCCAGACCCCCTCCCGACAGAGCCCGCTCATCAATCCCGATCTGGCGCGCGCACGGCGCAACTACGTGCTGGCCAGGATGTCCGACAACGGCTACATCACCGCGGCCGAAGCCGATACGGCCATGGCCAGCGACGTCGTGCTCGCCGAGCGCACGCCGCGGCGCCAGACGATCGGACCCTATTTCGTGGAGGAAATCCGGCAGCACCTGGAAGCGACCTACGGCGCCAGGGCGCTGTACGAGGATGGGCTGGAAGTGCACGCGACGCTCGATGTCCGACTGCAGAAAGCCGCGGACGCGGCGGTCGAACGCTGGCTGCGGGTCATCGACAAGCGCCAGGGGTATCGCCGGCCGACGAGCAACGTGGAGGAGGATGGCGGGACGGTCGACAAGTATGAAGACCGCCGCTGGCGGTTCACGATCAGCGCGGGCGACATCGTCCCCGCCGTCGTGACCGGCACCGACGGAGGGGCGATTCACGCGCGGCTGGGGCGCTACACGACCGTCATCTCGCGCGACGGATTCAACTGGACCCGCCGGACCAGTGGCGCACGGCTCGTCAGCCGCGGTGACCTCATCGAGGTGCGCGTGCTGGCGCTCGACGACGACGCCGGTGTGGCCACGACCGAACTCGAGCAGGAACCAGAGGTCGAGGCCGCGTTGCTGGCGCTCGACAATCGTACCGGCCAGGTACTGGCGATGGTCGGCGGGTACGACTTCGAGCGCAGCAAATTCAACCGCGCGACCCAGGCCAGACGGCAACTCGGGTCACTGTTCAAGGGCATCGTATACACCGCGGCGATAGACCAGGGCTATACCGCCGCGTCGATCATCATGGACGAACCGGTCAGCTACGACCCTGGACCGGGTCAGCCGCCCTACGAGCCGGCCAATTACAATTACGAGTTTCTCGGCCCCATCACGCTGCGCCACGCCCTGGAGAGATCGATCAACGTGCCGGCGGTGAAACTGATGTACGAGATGGATCCGGAAACCGTTGTCGCCTACGCGCCGCAGTTCGGCATCACGTCGGAGATGCCGCCCCTGCTGTCGGTGGCGCTGGGGTCGGCCGAGACCACGCTCGAGGAGATCACCAGCGCCTATTCGGTGTTCCCGAACCGGGGCGTGCGGATGACGCCGTATCAGATCACCCGCATTTCCGACCGCGAGGGCAAGGTCCTCGAGGAAAACCAGCCAGAGGCGCATGACGCCATCAGGGCCGACACCGCCTACGTGATGCTGAACATGTTCCGGGGCGTGGTGGAACGGGGCACCGGTCGGAGCGCGCGGTCGCTGGCATGGCCGGTCGGAGGCAAGACCGGCACGGTCGACGACTTCACCGACGGCTGGTTCGTCGGTTTCGACCCCGATATCACCGTCGGAGTCTGGGTCGGTTTCGATCGTAAGCGCTCGCTCGGGAACGGCCAGGACGGCGCGTCGGTGGCGCTGCCCATCTGGCGCGACTTCATGCAGGTCTACATCGAGGACCGCCCGTCCCCGGCAGGGTTCATCACGCCGAACAACATCGTGTTCGTGGCGGTGGACGCCGCGACCGGCAAGGTCACCGAGCGCTGGGCATCCAACGCCATCAAGGAAACGTTCATCGCCGGCACCCAGCCGGGCAGCCGCTTCGAACCATGACCATTCCGGAGCGCCACGCCGCCTGTCAGGCCTTGCCGCCGCCGGCTGCCTTCTGCATCAGGTAGGCCTTGATGAACGGGTCGAAGTCTCCGTCGAGGACCCGCTCGACGGCCCCCACTTCGATTCTCGTCCGCACGTCCTTGACCATTTGGTAGGGATGCAACACATAGCTGCGAATCTGGCTGCCGAACGCGTTCACCATTTTTTGTCCCCCCAGTTCGTCCAGTTTTTCCTGCTGCTCCCGCTGCCGGCGGTCGTACAGCCTGGCCTTCAGCACCTTCATGGCGGCGTCGCGGTTGCGGTGCTGTGACCGTTCGTTCTGGCAGGACACCACGATGTTGGTCGGCAGGTGCGTGATCCGCACCGCCGAATCAGTGACGTTGACGTGCTGTCCGCCCGCGCCGCTCGACCGGTAGGTGTCGATCCGCAGATCTTTTTCGTCGACCTCGACATCCACATCGTCCGGCAGCTCCGGCCAGGCATACACCGATGCAAAAGACGTGTGCCGGCGCGCCGCCTGGTCGAACGGAGAGATTCGCACCAGCCGGTGCACGCCGACCTCGGCCATCAGCAACCCGTAGGCATGGTCGCCCGTGACGGTCATCGCCGCCGCTTTGATGCCGGCCTCGTCACCCGGCTGCCATTCGAGGATGTCGACCGTGAAGCTGCGCCGCTCGGCCCAGCGCAGATACGCCCGGGCGAGCATCTCGGCCCAATCCTGGGATTCGGTGCCGCCCGCACCAGGATGAATGGTCAGGATGGCGTTCTTGTCATCATGCTCGCCGCCGAGCATCTTCTTGATTTCGCCGTTCTCCACCTCGGTGGCGAGGTCGTCGAGCCCCGCTTCGAGATCATCCGACACATCCTCGCCCTGTCCGGCCCAGTCGACCAAGACCGCCAAGTCGCCAGCCTTCCGCTGGAGCGACTCTGCCAGGTCCTTTTCGCCCTGGAGTCGGCGGCGGCGGCGCAGCACCTCCTGCGCCTGCTCGGGAACCTTCCAGAGTTCGGGCGCCGCCGCGCGCACTTCGAGCGCGGTCAGTTCCTCCGCTGCCTGTGGGGTGTCAAAGATAGCCCCGCAAGGCTTCCGCACGCTCCACGAGGTCTCCATATCGCCGAATCTGCTCTTCAAGTGCTACTGCCATGGTTATCCTCCTTGGGTCCCGCACATGGGCACATGCCGTGACCGCTCATGCCGCGCCGCGCCAGGCCAGCGCCACGATCGCCAACGACGCCGCCAGACACAGATAGGCCAGCAGATCGCCGATGCGTCCATAGACGGTCAGCCCGCGCAGCAACCGGACCTTCGCGTTGATCGCCGTCGTCTCGAACAACCGGCTGCGTTCGACCACCCGGCCGTAGGGATCGACGACCCCGCTGATCCCGGTATTCGCCGCGCGGACGAGATAGCGCCCCTGCTCGATAGCCCGCATCGCCGCCTGCTGAAAGTGCTGGTGCGGCGCGGCCGAACGTCCGTACCACGCGTCGTTCGTGATCGTGGTGAGCAACTCGCTCCCCTGCCGCACGAAGTCCCGCGCCAGACCGGGGTAAATGATCTCATAGCAGATTGCCGCGCTGGCCGAACCCGCCCCGATCGGCAGGAGTACCGGGTCGGCGCCCGGCGTCAGATCGGCTGCCGCCTCGACAAGCGGCGACGCGAAGAAGAGCAGGGACCGAAACGGCACGTACTCGCCGAACGGGACAAGGTGAATCTTGTCGTACACCGCGGCGGTGCGGCCGTCGGGCTGCAGCGCAAACGCCGCGTTGAACATCCCCGGCGTAGGGTCGCGCTGAATCCGCGTGCTCCCGAAGATCAGGTGCACCCCGCTGGCCCGGACGAATTCGCGCACCAGCTCGCTGTCCGGATGCGCCCCGAAGGAAAACGGCGTGGCCGTCTCCGGCCAGACGACGAGTTCGGCGCCGGCTGCCGCGCTCGTCCGGCTCAGATCGAGATACCGTCGCAGGATACCGTCGCGCAGCGCCGGGTCCCACTTGTCGCCCTGCGCCACGTTGCCCTGAATCAGTCCGACGTGCAGCGGCGCACCCGCGTGCACCAGTCGTTCGTCCGACAGCCGCCACGCCCCGAACAGCACCACGGCGCTCAGCACGCCAGCCGCCGCCGCCAGCACCCGCATCCGCAATGGCCGTGGACCCGTCACCGCGAACGCCAGAGCGCTGTTGACGAAGACGACCAGCAACGTCACCCCATGCACACCGAACAGACTGGCCAGTTGCACCACCGGCAACACCGTGGTCTGGCTGTATCCGAGCAGCTCCCAGGGAAACCCGCCGAACAGCCACAGCCGTCCGAGCTCCGTGGACAGCCAGAGGGGCGCCGCCCCCAGCACCCCCGCCGCGCCATGCCTCGTGCACAGCATCGCGACCGCCAGCGCGAACGCCGCCGGAAACAGCGCCAGATAGGCGATCAGCACGGCGTTGAGGAGCATCCCGACAGGCCGCGGAAGGCCGCCGAACTCGATCATGACCTGGGTCAACCAGGGCAGGGTCGCGGCGAAGTGCACGGCACCGGTAGTCAGACCGAGCCAGAACGCCCGTGTCCACGAGCGCGTGCCCGCCAACACCACCAGCAACGGCGTCAATGCGATCCAGGCCGCCGCAGGCTGGTCGAAGGAGGGAAAGCTGAACGCCAGCAGCGCACCCGAGCACGCCGCGGCGGCGAACGCCGGCGCCCGGCGCGCAGGTGAATCGAAACCGAACGGAAGTGTCACGATGCGGCGGCTGGCGGCGAGGAGCCCGTGGTAGAACCCCGCGTTGCACCGAGATTGGCGCGGCGCCCGGCTGGCAAGGCGCGACGAGGGAGCAAATTGGAGCATTTGTGACCGAGGAGCAACGCCGCCAGACGGGATGCAGCGCCAATCGAATGCAGCGGGGCTTTTACCACGGGCTGCTAGCGCTGGATGATCCAGGTCTCGAACCGTTCTTCTGTTTCCAGGCGGCGGCGCACCGCGTCCACTTCCCCGCGATCGGCATAGGGCCCTACCCGCACGCGGTACGTACCGGCCGGCGCACCCGCCTCCGGCGCGACGACAAACGCGGGATAGCCGCTGGCAACGAGGCGTGCTGCGACGCCGGCGGCGGCCGACGCCTCGGGCAACGCGGTCACCTGCACGACGAACGACCGCTCGTCCAATCCGCTAGCGACCGCCCCCGGTTCAGTGTCGGCTCCGGTGCCGGCGCCCGCGGGCGCCGGCGCACCCAACGTGTCCGGCACGGGCTTTGTTTCGACACCGTTCAGGCGATCGAAATAACTCAGGTTCCTGAGCGGCGACACGACCTCCTCGCCCGGCGCGGCCGGGTCTTCCAGCCCGCCAAACGCGCGCTGATCGGTACCGCCCGGACGAGCATCGCCGAACGCCGCCACTCCCCCGCGCTGGAGGGGCACGCCCCGTCCAACCAGCACGCCGCACAGGAACACGATGACCGCGACGATGATCGCCATCATCGCCAGGAACACGAGCTGTTTCGCGGTGGGCGCCGACTCAGTCGGACTCTGGTGCGCCATTGCTACCGGCGGGTTGTCGGGTCTGCAGCAGGGACAGGAGCTCGACCGGGATCGGAAACAGAATCGTCGAGTTCTTCTCTCCCGCGATCTCGGTCAGGGTCTGCAGATAACGCAGGGTCATCGCAAGGGGCTCCTGGCCGATGACTCCTGCCGCCTGCGCAAGGCGTTGGGAGGCGCTGAATTCACCTTCGGCGTGGATGATTTTAGCACGCTTCTCACGCTCGGCTTCCGCCTGACGAGCCATCGCGCGCTGCATGTTGTCTGGCAGATCAACATGCTTGACCTCGACCGCGGACACCTTGATTCCCCAGGGATCCGTCTGTTGATCGAGAAGCCGTTGCAGCTCCCGGTTCAACCGATCGCGTTCCGAGAGCAGATCATCCAGATCGACCTGACCCAACACGCTCCGCAACGTGGTCTGCGCCAGCTGCGACGTCGCGTAGTGGAAGCTCTCGACCTCGACGATCGCCCGCCGCGGATCCATCACGCGGAAATAGATGACCGCGTTCACCTTCACCGACACGTTGTCGCGCGTAATGATGTCCTGCGGCGGCACGTCCATGACGATGGTTCGCAGTCCCACGCGCACCATCCGGTCGATCGGCGCAAAGACGAGAACGATGCCCGGCCCCTTGGGCGCCGGCAGCAGCTTCCCGAGCCGGAAGATGACGCCCCGCTCGTACTCGTTGAGGATTTTGATCGAACTCGCCAGATACAACGCCACCACGAGGGCGGCGATCAGATACGGACTCATGCCAACGCTCCTTCCGGGTCTGTCCCGGCCTGCGTATCGGGTGACACCGTCAGCATCATCCCGTTGATAGCCACCACACGGACGCGGACCCCGCGCGGAATCGGCTCTTTGGCGACGGCTGACCAGATCTCACCATGCGTCGACACCCGACCGGCGCCGTGCGTGCCGATCGGTTCGAGTACCTCGCCTGACGTGTCGATCATGCCGTCGGCCCCGGTGACCGGCCGCCGTCGCTGCGCACGGACGCCCAGCCGGGTCAGGAACCCCACGATACCGCCCAGCGCAAGCATGGTGGCCAGGATGAACGGCCAACCGAGCTGCAGCTCGGGAGCGGGAGAGTCGATCAGCATCACAAGGCCGAAGATCATGCTGATCACGCCGCCGGCGGCCAGCGCACCGAACGTCGCCGTCAGCATCTCGAGCACGAGCAACACGAGCCCGAACAGGATCAGCAGCAACCCGACATAGTTCACCGGCAGAATCTGAAAGGCGAAGAACGCGAGCAGCAGACAGAGGCCGCCCGCGACCCCCGGCAAGATCGCCCCTGGACTCCACAGCTCGATCGTCAGGCCGAGCGTCCCGAGACTGAACAACAGCACCGCGATCTGTGGATGGGCGATCGCGCTCAGCAGACGCTGCCGCCAGTTCATCTCGGACCGTTCCACCTGCGCACCGGCGGTACGCAGGATCTGCGTGCGGCCGTCCCAGCGCGTGACCTCGTAGCCGTCAAGCGCAGCGATCAACGCGTCGAGATCGTCGGCCACGAGGTCGATCAATGGCGGGTCGGCGCCGATTGCCTCCCGTTCGGTGAACGATTCGCTCTCGGTCACCGCCCGCTCGGCCAGTTCCACGTTCCGCCCCCGCTGACTCGCCAGTGAACGCGCGTACGCCGCCACGTCGGAGGCGGCCTTCTCGGCAGCCGTATCGTCCATCGCCTCGCCGGTGCCGGATACGGGGTGGGCGGCCCCGATATGGGTACCCGGCGCCATGGCGGCCACATCGGCGGCGATCGTGATCAGGAATCCGGCCGACGCGGCCCGTGCGCCGCTGGGGCCGACATAGACGACCACCGGCGTCTCCGCCTCAATGATGCTCGTGTTGATGTCCCGGGTGGAATCGACGAGACCGCCGGGCGTACGCAGCACCAGCACCACCACTTCGGCGCCGGCCGCATCCGCCCGATTGAGCGTCTGGGTGATGAATTCCGCCGAGGCCGGATGAATCAGCGCATCGACCTCGGCGACATGCACCACGGGCCGGCCGTCACGCCGGGCGGCCGGCTGCCCGGCCGAGCGCGGCTCGCTGCCCCACGACAGCAGCAGCCCGGCTGCCACGCAGCCGGCCGCCAGACGCGCACGCTGCACTGTCATCTCCGGTGTTCCCTCCGCCGATGGACACGCCCTGGGCGCCGACCGGCGTCATGCCGGCCCTGATCCCGGTTCGCGCAGGCCATCTGCACGCCGCAAGGGCCGGCCGGACGCACGCACGCCACGGGCGACCAGACCCACGGTATCGCGCCCCCGCGGGGAACGCAAGGCGCGTCGCACCGAGATCGGCGGTGCGCCCGGTGAGCAAGGCGAAAAGAGGAAGAATACCGGTAGTATTTGACCGGCTTCCAAGCGGATCGGCGGCCTTCAACGCCGATCCGCCGGCTTCCAAGCGGATCGGCGGCCTTCAACGCCGATCCGCCGGCTTCCAAGCGGATCGGCGGCCTTCAACGCCGATCCGCAAGATACAATGCGGATCAGTGGGATTCAATGCGGATCAGTGGGATGCAGCGTGAAACCGCTGAATTCCGCGGGGAAGCGCAGAATTCAGCGGGGATCGAATGCAGCGGGGCTTTTGCCACGGGCTGTTTAGGTTGTCCGTGAGGCAAGACGGCGCAACGTGTCGACGGCGGCCATCATCGCGGGAGGCGGGGCGCAGCGTTTGGGCGGCCTCGACAAATGGACGCTCGCCGTCGGTGGCCGGCGTATCCTCGATCGTCAATTCGCAGTGCTGGGCCAGGTCGCGGAACATGTGCTGATCGTCACGAACGACCCGCACCGGTTCCAATCGGCCGGTGTGCGTGTGTGTGCGGACCTCGTACCTGGCGCGGGGCCGCTGGGCGGTCTGTATACGGCGCTCGTCAGGTCGCCGACCGAGCACACCATCGTCGTCGCCTGCGATCTGCCGTTTCTGACCGCGCCGTTTCTGCGTTATCTGACATCGCGCGTCGGCGCCGCAGACGCGGCGGTGCCGTACGGCGCCGACGGTGTCCAACCGCTCTGCGCGGTGTATCGCCGGGCTTGCGCAGCGGTGATTCGCGCTCGCCTGGAACGTGGCGAGCACCGTGTTGCGGCGCTGACGGAGGCACTCCGGATCGCACACGTCGACCCGGCCGAGATCGCCCCGTTCGACCCTGACGACACACTGTTTCTGAACGTCAACACACCCGCCGACCACCGGCGGGCAGTCGACCTGGCCGATCGCGCTGCGCGCCGGCGGATGCTCGAGCCCGGTCACTGACAACGCCGCCACGCTGCGAACGCGCCCATGATATTGCCGCTGCACAACGGACTTCGCGACCGGATCACCGCCGCCCTCGCCGCCTGCTACGACCTCGACGGCGCGTCGATGCCGGTCATCGTCCTCGAGTACCCGCCCACACGCCGTCACGGCGATCTGGCCGTCACCGTCGCCTTCGAGTTGGCGCGCGTGCTGCGCAAGGCCCCCCGCGTGATCGCGCAGGAACTGGCCGGCGCGCTCGGCGACCTCGGCGGTCTGGGCCGGGTGGAGGCGACCGGCTCGGGCTATCTCAACGTCTTCCTCGATCGCGCCGGGTTCGCCCGCGGGCAAGTGACGGAGCACGCCGCCACCGGGGAGGCCGGCGACGTATGCAAGACGATCGTGGAACACACGGCCATCAACCCGAACAAGGCGGCGCACGTCGGCCATCTGCGCAATGCCGCGCTCGGCGACACGCTGTGCCGCTTGCTCCGGTTCCGCGGCGCCGACGTCGAGGTGCAGAACTACATCGACGATACCGGGGTGCAGGTCGCCGATATCGTGGTTGGGCTCCAGCAACTTGCAGACACGGGGTTCGACGACCTGCGTGCGCTGGCCGGCGCGCCCCGCTTCGACTACTACTGCTGGGATCTGTACGCCCGCGTGACCGAGTGGTACGAGGAAGACAAGACCCGCCTCGCGTTCCGCAGCGCCGCCCTCAGGGATCTTGAACACGATTGCGGGCCGGCGGCCGAGATGGCGCACCTGCTGACGGACTGCATCGTGCGCCGGCACCTCGCCACCATGGCCCGGCTGAACGTCGAATACGACCTGCTCAGTTGGGAGGGCGACATCCTGCGTCTCCGGTTCTGGGACCGCGCGTTCGAGATCCTGAAGGCTTCCGGCGCGGTGTCCCTGCAGACGCAGGGACGCCTCGCGGGATGCTGGGTGATGCCGATCGAGGACGGTGGCGGCGAGCCTGACGACGGCTCGATCGAGACGCCCGCCGAGTCGGACCCCGACACTCGACTCAAGGTGATCGTGCGCTCGAACGGCACCGTCACCTACGTCGGCAAGGACATCGCCTATCAGCTCTGGAAGTTCGGTCTGCTGACCCTGGACTTCCGCTATCGATGGTTCGACCGACAGCCATCCGGCCGGCCGCTCTGGGCGACGTCCAGCGTCCCCTCGCCGGCGGCGGGCAGCGCCCCGCCCCCCTTCGGTCGGGCCGGCGCGGTCTACAACGTCATCGACACCCGACAGAGCTATCTGCAGCAACTGCTCGTCCAGGCGCTGCGCGCATTGCAGCATCCGGACGAGGCTGAACGATCGGTGCATTTCTCGTACGAGATGGTTGCGCTCTCGCGCGCGACCGCGCACACGCTGGGCTACCTGGACAACCGCACCGACGACGGCAAGCCGTTCGTGGAAGTCTCCGGCCGGAAGGGACTCGGCGTGAAGGCCGACGACCTGCTGGATCAGGTGACGGCGCACGCGGAACGGGAGGTCGCCGCGCGGCATGATGACCTCACTCCGGCCGACCGGCGGCAGATCGCCGTCATGATCGCCACCGCGGCGGTGCGTTACTTCCTGATCAAGTTCTCGCGGGGCAAGGTCATCGCGTTCGATATCGACGAAGCGTTGAGCTTCGAGGGAGAAACCGGTCCCTATCTGCAATACGCCGTCGTGCGGGCGCGGAAGATCCTGCACAAGCTGGAGGCCCGGCACGGGGTGAGTCCGGCGGCCCTGCGCCGCGCATTGGGATCAACGCCCACCGACAGCCTCACGGACGAGTCGGGGGACGCACTCTGGGACCTGATCCTCGAGGCCTCTCGCCTCGACGAAGTCGTAGAACAGGCGGTCCGCACGCTCGAATTGTCGGTGCTGGCGAAGTACGCCTTCGGGTTGGCGCAGCGCTTCAACGCCTTCTACCACAGCAGCCAGGTCCTGGCCGAGGATCGCGACGCCGTCCGGCGCTGGCGCGCCGCCGGCGTCTGCTACTTCGAGGCGCAGATGACCCGCGCCCTGTCCCTCATGGGATGCGAGGTTCCTGAGCGCATGTAGCTTGTCGCAGGTCGTCAGCCCCGTTCGAGCGACGCCACCGTCTCGATGTGCGGCGTGTTCGGGAACATGTCGAACGCGTGGAGCTGGTCGAGGCGATAGCCGGACGCTGTCAGCGCCCGCAGGTCGCGCGCCTGCGTCGCGACGTCGCAGGACACGTAGACGATCCTGTCCGGACGGCCGCGGGCGAGTCGCGTGACCACCTCCCGCGACAGACCGGCGCGCGGGGGATCGACGATGACGGCGGCCCCAGCGAGGCTCGCCGTGCGCTTCAGGTAGGTTTCGACCGGCGCCCGCACCACGCGGATGGCGGTCGAGAGCGGACCGGCATTGGCCGCCAGATCGCGGGCGCCGGTGGGGTCACGCTCGACCGCCGTGACGCGCCCGCCGCGCGCCGCGGCGATGCTGACGGCGAAGAGCCCTGTGCCCGCGTAGAGATCCAGCACCTGGTCGCCTGCCGCCAGGCGATCGACCACCGACACCAGCGCCGGGACCAGATACCGGTTCGCCTGAAAGAACGCGGCCGGATGCCTCTGCAACACCAGGGACCCGGCGCCGGGGGAGGGCAGAAACGCCGCGACCGCATCGCTGACCTGGGGCGCTCCGGCCACGGTGCAGGAACGACCGGCGCGGGCGGCGGAGCTGACCGAGAACCCCGTCAGCCCGCTCGTGTCGGCGACCACCCGCAGCAGCCCCGCGGCCGCCTCCGGATCACCGTCGACGACGGCGTGCAGCGCGCATTGCGCGCCGGTCAGATTCTCGGCCAACTCGAGGCGGCGGGTGCCGGCGGATTGCAGCACGTCGGCGCACGGCACGAGACGGCCGACCAGCCGTTCGGTCGCGGCCGGAAGCTGGCCGGTGCCGCGCAGGTCGCACACCCGGTGGGAACCCGCTGCAAGAAACCCGACGCGGCCGTCGCCCACGTGCAGGCGGGCGCGCATGCGGTATCCCGTCTCCGGCGACGCGGCGACCGGCGGCGGATCCGCCAGATCGATGCGCCCGATGCGGCGGAACCCGTCCAGGATAATCTCCGCTTTCAGTGCAAGTTGCCGCCGGTAGGCGATATGCGCGAACGACCGCCCGCCGCACGCCGGGTCGCCGGCCAGGTCGCGGCGATCAGGGCTGGACTCGATCACCTCGACCGTGCGCACCAGCAGGACGCCGCGCGCGCGGCGCTCGACCAGCGACCGCACCCGTTCGCCCGGGATGGCGCCGCTGACCAGCACGATCCGCCCCTCATGACGTGCGATCATCCGGCCGCCCACGGCCGGCCGCTCGACGGCTACCTCGATGACGTCTTGATTTGGCACGATGACACCGGCCGACCACGCTGGCGACCACGCAGAGATGACCGCCCCGCCGGCTGCTAGCAGCCCGTGGTAAAAGCCCCGCTGCATTCGATTCCCGCAGAATTCTGCGCTTCCCCGCGGAATTCTGCTGTTTCACGCTGCATCCCGTCTGTCGGCGTTGCTCCTCGGTCACAAATGCCCCAATTTGCTCCCTCGTCGCGCCTTGCGCCGGCCGGGCGCGGCATTGTTACGACCAGATCTCGGTGCAACGCGGGGTTGCACCACGGACCACTAGTGCTTCGTCACGTCAAAATGTTAGGATAGACGGACTTGAGTTTACGGCGCGCATCGTCGACCTGCATCTGCCAGTCGACACCGCGTTGCGTAGCAGTGACGTCGGTGGACCACGCCGACACTTCGCCGTGCAGCGTCTCGAGGTCGCCGATGCGGCGCCCGTCCAGGCATTGACGCGTCATCGAACTCAGTTCATTCTCGGCGATGTTCAGCCAGCTCCCGTGCTTCGGCGTGTAGCAGAACTCGAGGCGACGAACCAGTTCCCGAGCCCGGGCCGGCTCGAACACCTCGTAGAAGGCGCCGGGCGTGTGCGTGTTGAGGTTGTCGCACACCAAGGTGACCTTCGGGCAGTCGGCGTAGCGGCCCTCCAACAGGTCGGCGACCTCCACCGCCCAGTCCGCCTTCGTCCGCCGGGCCCGCGCCGTCGCCCGCCGCCAACACGCCAGCGGCTCGCTGAACAGGAAGACCGAGGCCGTACCGGCCCGTTCGTACTCGTAGTCGACGCGGCGGGGCCGCGCCAGCGTGGCGGCCATCGGCGGGCGCGTTTCCTTGACCAGTTGCACCGGCTGCTCATCCATGCACACGACCGGGCAAGCCGGGTCGTACGGTTGCGCATAGGTGTCCAAGACCTGCTCCATGTGCGCCACGAACTCGGCGTCGGCCTCCGGCGGGATCACCCAGTACTCGATTTTCCGCCGGGTCATCCCGTTTTTTTTAGCGTACGCCGGATGGTCTCGTGGCTGACCGACTCGACGACCTCCAGCTCGACGACCCGGCGCGCCAGTAGCCGCAACGACCAGTTGGCATAGCCCTTCGGGGGCGGCCCCAGACGCAGGGCGATGACCTGCGCCTCCTGCTCGCCGTCGAGCAGCTTGGGGACCGGGGGCGACGGCCGTCGTTTGCGTTCCAGCGCCCGCTCGAATCCTTCCAGTACGCATCGTTGGCGAATGTTTTCAACGGTCTTGGTGCGGCACGACAAGGCGTCGGCGATCTGCTGGTCGGTCCACGCCGGTCCGTCCGCATCGGCCTTCAAGAGGATCTGAGCACGGCGCACCTTCTCGTTGCTGCCGTTGAGCTTCCGGACTGTCTGTTGACAGACCTCGCGTTCCTGGTCGGTGAGTCGGACGATATACTTTTTCTGCACGGGAACTCTATCGGTTCCGCGTGCCCTAATCTTTAGTCGTGGCGCAGCACTAGGAGCCTGCGCCGTCGAAGCGTACGGCCGGCAGCCGGTAGCGCTCGCGCAGCAACCGGTCGGCGCAGGCGAAGCGCGCCTGTGCGAACGCCGTCTCCGCCATGCGCAGCTTGAATGGCGCCAACTCGAGATCCGCGCTGCGCTGGATGTCGTCGAGCGCCGGCCCGGCCGCCGACCGGGCCGCGGCCATCAAGGCCCGGTCGGTGTCGCACAGCCGGTCGACGAGCGCCTGCCGGGCCTCGCCCCTGGCGCCGTGCGCGGTGCCCCGCAGGGCGTCCACCTCGCTGACGAGCCGTTCCAGCGCGGCATGCAGACCCGGCGCCGGCTCGCTGAGCGCCAGCAGGCTGGTGGCCTGCGCCAGCACCCGATCGAGATGCGCCGGCAGACTCGCACGCCGCCGGCCGGTGTCGGCGCCCGCACGCGGCGGCCCCATCCCCGGCGACACCGCCATTCCCGCGCCGGTCACCGACAGCCCCACCGCCCGGCGCCACTCCTCGAACGCCTCCAGGATGTCGGCCTCGCAGTGCTCGATCCTGAGCGGCCGTCGTGGCCGCCCCGCGGCCTGATACCGCTCCAGCTTTCGATCGATGCCGCGGAACACGACCTGCAGCGGCACGCCGGCCTGCGCCCACCCGCACACGCGTTCGAAGGCGGGCCCGACGATGCGGATGAGGTGGCCGTGGTTCCGGCGGCACAGATACGTTTCGATCTCGCGGCAGAACGCGCCGGGATCCATCGTCGCGCCGGTCAACGGCCCCGACCGGACGAGGGCGCGAACGGCACGTCGCCCCCGGCGCCGGCGCGCTGCCAAACGAGCCGCAACCCATGCAGCGTCAGATTCGCATCGACGTGGTCGATGGCCGCGGTTTCCCCCGCGATCGTGCCCGCCAGCCCCCCCGTAGCCACGCACACCGCGGGCGGTCCGTCCGCGAGCGCGCTCCGGAGGCGTCCGACGATGCCCTCCACCATGGCGACATACCCGAAATACAACCCGGACTGCATCGATGCCACGGTGCTTGTGCCGATCACCTCGTCGGGGCGCCGCACGTCGACCCTGGGCAGTCTGGCAGCCCGCTGAAACAACGCGTCCGCGGAGATCTCGACGCCCGGGCAAATGACGCCGCCGACGTACCGGCCGTCCGCCGAGATCACGTCGAACGTCGTGGCTGTCCCGAAGTCGACCACGATGATCGGCCGGCCGGCGCCCCCGAAGGCCGCCAGCGCCGCGACCGCGTTGACCAGCCGGTCGGCCCCGACATCGGACGGCGCATGATACTCGATGGGCAACCCGACGTTGCCGGCGTCAACCGCCAGCGGGTCGCGATCGAACGCCCCGCGCACCATCGCGATCATGGTGGCGGTGAGCGGCGGCACAACCGACGACAACACGACGCCGGACACCTCCGTCATGTTCAGACCGCGCTCTGCGAACAACGCCCTGACGATGACGCGCAGCTCATCTGCGGTCCGTGCGCGCAACGTGGCCAGGCGCCAGCTCTCGGTCAACCGGTCGCCCACGAAGATCCCCAGGACGATGTTCGTGTTGCCGATGTCGACAGCGAGCAGCATCACGCCTGCCTGATGTGGCGAACCTCGCCACCGGTGAGCCGCTCGAGCCGCGAGCCGATCCTGACCATCAGCGCTCCGTCGCCGTCGATCCCCGCGCTGATCCCCCGGTACCGCGCAGATCCGACCGACCACTCGACGCTCGCCCCGCGGCTCGCCGGCGCGAGCGCGGTCCATCGCGAGAGCACCGCGGCCTGCGCCCCCGCCTCCAGTTCGGCGCACCGCCCGGCGACCGCCGCGAGCACCTCCAGGAGCAGCGCGCCGGCATCCACCGGACGACCGGTCAACCCCTCGACCGACCCGGGGCGGCCGGCGAGCTCGGGCGGCCATGCCGCGTCCCGCAGGTTGATGCCGATGCCGACGACGATACGGGTGGCGCCGTCGCGCTCGGTCGCCGCCTCGGTCAGAATTCCGGCCACCTTCCGCGCACGCCGACCAGCGACCGCCACGACGTCGTTGGGCCACTCGAGCATGACCTGCAGCCCCGCGGTGGTGCGTAACGCCTCGGCCACCGCCACCCCGACGGCCAGCGTCAGCACGGGAGGCGGCGCGGCCCGCAGCAGGATTGACAGATACAGCCCCGTGCCCGGCGGCGAGAACCAGTGACGCCCATGACGCCCACGCCCGGCGGTTTGAACATCGGCCACCACCACGGTCCCGTGCGGCGCGCCGCGATCCGCCAACTCGGCCAACGCGTCATTGGTCGATCCCACCGCCGACAGGTGACGGATGCGGCCGGCAAACGGGCCCAGGCGTGCCGCGGCGGCGCTGATCCGGGTCTCGAGTGCAGCGCTCGGCACGCTGGCCGCGCTCACGACGTCAGCTCCTCCAGAATCTGATCGAGGTGCCTGCGGCGCGAATCGGCCGCCTGCCGCTGCGCGACCGCCTCGGCCACCACCTCGGGCGAGGCTCGCTCCCTGAACTTTGGATTCCCCAATCTGCCGTCCAGCGCCCCGAGCTGCTTCGCCAACGACCCGAGCTCACGTTGCACCCGCGCCGTCTCGGCGGCCCGGTCGATGATGCCAGCCAGCGGCAGATGCAAGCGCATCTCGCCCACAACCCGCCGAACGGTGTCCCGGTCGCGTGCGACGGCGGCGGCGAAGGTGAACGACTCGAGACCGGCGAGCTGCCGCAGGTACTCGGCATGGCGCTCGATCACCGCCCGATCCGCCGCACCCGCCCCCTCGATCAGCAACGTCAGCCTGCGGGACGGCGGCACCCCAAGCTCTGCCCGTGCGGTGCGCACCGTAGTCGTGAGCGCCTGCACCAGCTCCATCACCGCCAGCGCGGCGTCGTCACGCCACTCGGCAATCTCGACCGGATAGGCCGCGCGGGTAATCGTCACGGCCTGGCCGTCGGGAGTGCGCCCCTCGTCAGGACGGTGCGGCAACGTCTGCCAGAGCTCCTCGGTCACGAACGGCATGAACGGGTGCAACAGACGCAGGATGCGGTCATGCACGTTCAGCAGCACGGCCACCGCCCGCTCGCGCTCCGCCCCTTCGGCCCGCAGATGCGGTTTCACGATCTCGATGTACCAGTCGGCGTACTCGTGCCAGAAGAAGTGATACAGCCGGTCGGCCGCCACATCGAAACGGTACCCTTCGAGCGCCCGCGCCACCTCGCCCGCCAGTGCACTGATGCGATGCAGAATCCAGCGGTGGATCGTCTCCAGCGTGCCAGGGTCCGGCACCTCCGGACGCTCGGTCAACGTCTCCGGCAGGTGCATGAGCACGAAGCGGGACGCGTTCCAGACCTTGTTGACGAACTGCCGGTATCCGCGCAGCCGCCCCTCGGACAGCGAAATGTCCATGCCGGGCGACGCGAGCGCGGCCAGGGTGAAGCGGAACGCATCGGCGCCGATCTCGTCCATCACCTGCAACGGATTCACGACGTTGCCCTTGGACTTGCTCATCTTCCGGCCCTGTGCGTCGCGCACGAGCGAGGTGATGTACACGGTTCGAAACGGCACGTCGCCGGTGAACTTGAGTCCCAGCATCATCATCCGGGCCACCCAGAAGAAGATGATGTCGAGCCCGGTGATCATGACGCTCGTCGGGTAGTAACGTGCGCGATCGGCGTTCTGCTCGGGCCAGCCCATCGTGCTGAACGGCCACAGCCCGGAGCTGAACCAGGTATCGAGCACGTCCGTGTCCTGCCGCACCGCCCCGCCGCAGGCGCAGCGCTGCGGAACCTCCTCCTGCACCGTGACCGCGTCGCACCGGTCGCAATACCACGCCGGCACGCGGTGGCCCCACCACAGTTGACGCGAGATGCACCAGTCGTGGATGTTGTTCATCCACTCGAAGTAGGTGCGTGCCCAGTTGTCCGGCACGAAGCGAGTGCGGCCGTCCTGCACGGCGGCGATGGCCGGTTCGGCCAACGGCTTGATCCGCACGAACCACTGGGTCGAGACCAGCGGCTCCACCACGGTGTTGCAGCGGCTGCAGTGGCCCACGGCGTGCGGATGGTCGACCACCGCGACCAGCGCCCCTTCCGCCTCCAACCGTTCAACGAGCGCGGTCCGCGCGGCGAAGCGATCCTGCCCCGCGTAGGGGCCGGCCGCCTCCGTCATCCGCCCGTCTTCGCCGATCACCGCCACCTGCGGCAGGTCGTGCCGCTGGCCGACCTCGAAGTCGTTCGGGTCGTGGGCCGGAGTCACCTTGACGGCGCCGGTACCGAACGTCGTATCGACGAACGCGTCGGCGATCACCGGCAGCGCACGCCCCAGCACCGGCAGTTGCAGCGTCGCTCCCACCAGCGCGCGATAGCGGTCATCCGCCGGGTGGACCGCAACGGCGGTGTCGCCCAGCATCGTCTCGGGCCGGGTGGTGGCCACCGTGACGGACTGGTCGCCGTCGAGCGACCGGTAGCGAATGTGGTACAGCCTGCCCTTCTGCTCGCTATGCACCACCTCGAGATCGGACAGTGCGGTCCGGCAGCGCGTGCACCAGTTCACGATGTATTTGCCGCGGTAGATCAACCCCTCGCGATACAGCGTGACGAACACCCGGCGCACCGCCCGGGACAGGTCGTCGTCGAGCGTAAACCGCTCGCGGCTCCAGTCGACCGACGATCCCAGTGTCCGCATCTGGCTGGTGATGGTCCCGTGGCTCTGGCGGCTCCAGGCCCAGACCCGCTGCTCGAACGCCGCCCGCCCAAGGGCATGACGATCGGTGCCCTCGGCGGCGAGCTGCTTCTCGACGACGTTCTGCGTGGCGATGCCGGCGTGGTCGGTGCCGGGCAGCCAGAGCACGTCGTAGCCGAGCATCCGCTTCCAGCGGCAGACGATGTCAGGCAACGTCTGGTTGAGCGCATGCCCGATGTGCAGCACCCCGGTCACATTCGGGGGCGGCAGCACCATGCTGAACGGCGGACGCGTCGAGTGGGGGTCCGCCCGAAACGCGCCGGTGGACTCCCAGAAGGCGTACCACTTGCGGTCGACGGTGGCGTGTTCGAAGCCTTTCGTCAGCTCGCGCATCCCGATCATCGTATCAATCGCTCATGAGGGCGGTGGAGCACCGTGAGAAGGACGGCGTCAGACCGGCACGCGCCTGTGGTGCTGTTGAATGAAGGTGACGATGTCCCGCATCGATGTGCCGGGCTGGAACACGCCATCGATGCCAATTGCCTGCAACCCTGGCAGATCCACATCCGGAATGATGCCGCCGACCACGACCAGCACGTCATCGAGGCCCTTGTCGCGCAGCAACGCCATCACCCGCGGACAGACGTAGTTGTGGGCGCCGGACAGAATCGACAGCCCGATCACGCCGGCGTCCTCCTGCAGGGCCGCCTCGACGATTTGCTCGGGGGTCTGGCGCAGACCGGTGTAGATGACCTCCATGCCCGCATCGCGCAGCGCGCGAGCGATGATCTTGGCCCCCCGGTCGTGACCGTCGAGGCCGGGCTTCGCAACGATCACCCGGATCTTGTCCATCGCCACCCGTGACCCCAGCCCCGCGTGGCGTTCACCACCGGCGGCCTGTCCGGCCAACCTCATCCTTGAATGCGAAACGGGACCAGGGCCGTGGCCGTGTCATCCCCCGAAGCGGCCGATATCTCGATCACATAGTCGCCGCGCGGGAACGGCGAAAGCTGCAGCGACAACTCGTAACGGCCATCCGCGGTCCGCTCGACCGGCAACTCGATCATCGGCGACCCCTGACGGTTCAGCAGTTGCGCACTGACGTCGGCGGGGGCGTTGCCGGGCGTATACACCTCGCCCCTGACCAGCAGTTGATCGGTGCGCCGAAAATGGCGCCCCGCCGTCGGCAGCGTGTTCGCATCGGCGACCACCCGGCGAAACTCGATCGCGTTCTGCGCCCGCATCACCGCAGGTGTGCTCAACGCGAGATCGGGGCCGGTCAGGTCCGGCACGACAAACTCTTCGACGGCCCGATCCAGCACATCGCCGTATTGATCCTCGATGGCGACGTTCAGTTCGATCTCGCCCGGGTCGGCGTCGAAATCGGCGCGGGGCAGCGTGGAATCCGACCGCGCCGGCACCTCGCCCCGGAAATACGCGGCACTGTCGCTCATCGCCATCAGCATGATCTGCGAGGCCGATTCGCTGCGCCGGCTCTGGTTGGCGCCGATCGGCTCCCAGACGAACGTCAAGCGGGTCTTGCCGTTGTCGCCCCGCCTCGCCCCGACCCAGGTGCGCACAAGCCGGCCGCGGGTCGGCTCGGCCAGCGTCGCCAGCGCCAATTCCACCGCCTTTGGGGTTTCCGGTTTGGCCGGAGCCAGCACTCGCGCGACATCTGTCTCGGTCAACGCGAAGTAGCCCTTGCGTGCGCGGATCTTGACGTCGGGCCGATTCACGCGCACCTTGATTTCATGAAACTCGCCATCGGTCGGCGCCTCGGTCGATGTATAGCCCAGCAGATAGTAGAACGACTGGTCCGCGACGATCTGTGCGAGCCCCGGCGAAAGGTCGTTCCGGTTCACGATTGCCCGACCGTCCGACTGCTCAGCCAGGACGTGCAGGGTCTCCTGCAAATCGCGTAGCATTCGCTGGTCGGTCTGATAATCGATCGTGACCTGACTCAGGTCGTACTCGTAGACCGCCAGCCCGCGCGGGTCGACCATGTAGAAGCTGGTGTTGTTCCGATTCGCGATGTCGGCGGTATACACCAGATTCGCGCGCATCCCCATGTCCTGGAAGAGCCGGGCCGAGTCTTCGTAGCGGTTGTTGCCGGCCCGGGGGTTGTAGCGCTGGGCGCTGCGCAAACCGCCGCCGACCGCGGTCTCGTCACGCAGTTGCGGCGGCACGTAGTCCGAATACCCCTCGCTGAGCACGATGATCGACTTGCGCCCCTCCCGCAGCCCGCCAAGCTTCATCGCCAGCGCCTTGAGCGCCGACAGGCTGACGTCGTTCCGGATCTTCTCGACCGCGGTCGTTGGATAGTACGCGTACTCCATTTCGTACATGTTGCGCGGTTCGTAGTCGTATTTGCGCCCTTTGAACCGTTGCAGCGCATGCACGATCTGCTCATGGTTGCGCGTGAGCGTCACGTCGAACAACGGCGTCAACGGATACATGATGCCGACCAGATCGGTCGGCGCCAGTTCGTTCTGTACGAAATCCACCAGCGGCTGCGTCATCCGGATCGCGTTGTAGTCCCGCACATGGTATTCGTCCAGGAAGAAGACGAAAATGCGCGAGTCCTCCCGCGCCGCCTCGCGTTCGAGGTCGAACTGGTTGCGGATACTCGACGGCGGAGGCAGGCCCGGATCGAACTCGCCGGTATGCTCGACCAGCTTGAACGTTTCGACCCGCTGGAGGACATCGTCTTCGAAGATCTCGAAGTCGTCGATGGTCAGGTCGCGCAGCGGATTACCGTCTCCATCGGTGACGATTGCGTCGACCCGGACGAAGTTGATCTCCGACCGGAACACCGGTGGTCGGGCCTGATTGTCTTCGGTGGATTCGGCGGCGTCGGCCGCGGAGGGCGGCGGGCGATCCGGGTCGGGGGGTTGCGGCTGCCCCGCCCCGGCGGCCGGCAACCCGAACAGCAACATGACGGTGATCAGCGGAATCCATCCGGCGACCGGCGGCTGTCTGAATTTCCACCAATGCGTGCTGGACATGGGGCCCTTCCCTCTCATGACACTTGTTGACCCATGATAGCACTGGGTCGCCGTCCGGGCGTGTCGGCGCGTCGGGATCCGACCGCGCGCGTATGATCTCCTGCAGCCCGTGGCAAGACCCCGGGTGGCACCGAGATCGACGATGCGGCTTGAACTCACGACCGAACAGGAACAGTTTCGCGACTCGGTCCGGCACTTCGCCGAGACCCGGGTCGCGCCGCGCGCGCCGCAGATCGATGCCGACGACGAGTTTCCGCTGGACCTGGTGCGGGCGGCCGGCCAACTCGGGCTGATGGGCGTGACCGTCCCGGCCGCGGCCGGCGGCCTGGGCCGCGACGTTGTCAGCTACGCCCTCGCGATCGAGACCATCGCGACCGCCAGCGCCACGCTGGCGGTCATTCTGGCGGTCAACAACTCGCTCGTCGCGGACGTGATCGCGCGTTTCGGCACCGATACGCAGCAGACCACGTGGCTGCGCCGGCTCGCCACCGGGGACGCGATCGGCGCCTTCGCGCTGTCCGAGGCCGATGCGGGCACCGACGCGGCCAACCAGCAGACCACCGCGACCCCCGACGCCGGGGGCTATCGGATTACTGGACGGAAGGTCTGGGTCGCCAACGCCGCGGCGGCCGACGTCATTCTGCTGTTCGCCGCCACGACGCCCGATCTCGGCGGACGGGGCGTCTCGGCGTTTCTGGTGTCAGCCCATGCCAGCGGATTGCACGCGGACACGAGCATCGATGCACTGGGGGTCCGGGGGCTGGGTTGCCGCGACCTGACGCTCACCGACGTCTGGGTGGACGCCGGCGCGCGGCTGGGACAGGAGGGTGAGGGGTTTCGCGAGGCGCTGTGGGCGCTCGACGGCGGGCGCATCGCCATTGCGGCGCAAGCGCTCGGAATCGGCGACGCCGCGTTCAACGAGGCGCTGGCCCACGCCCGGCGCCGGGAGACGTTCGGGCAGCCGATCGGCAGCTACCAGGCGGTGCAGTGGATGCTGGCCGACATGGCCACCGAACTCGACGCGGCCCGGATGCTGACGTATAGAGCGGCCGCCGCACGGGACACCCGCGACCGCTGCACGGCCGAGGCGGCCATGGCCAAGCTGTTCGCCTCGGAAGCGGCGCACCACACCGCCGACAAGGCGATGCAGATTCTGGCCTCGGCCGGCTACCACCGCGGTTCCACCGTCGAACGCCTCTTCCGAGACGTCCGGGCCACCGAGATCTGTCAGGGCACCTCGGAAGTCCAGCGCATGGTCATCGCCGCCAACGTACTGTCCGAGCGCTTTGGTGCGTAACGCGCGCTATCCACCGGCCTCGGCCTCGGCCGCGAGCCGCTCGAAGATCGGCACGAGCCGCGCCAGGGTCCGTGGCGGCGCCTCAGGCATGACCCGCGTCTCGCCGACCACCGTCATGAAGTTGGTGTCGCCCTCCCACCGCGGCACCACGTGCATGTGCAAGTGCCCCGGCACCCCGGCGCCAGCCGGGCGCCCCAGATTCATCCCGATGTTCATCCCGTGGGGTCGATACGCTTCGGTCAACGCCATCTCCGCGCGCCGAATCAGGATCATCAACTCGGCCAGCTCCTCCGGCGTCGCGTCGGCCAGCGACCCGATATGTCGATTGGGCACCACCATCACGTGACCGTTGTTGTACGGGTAGAGATTGAGTACGACGAAACAGAGGGCGCCCCGCGTCACGAGAAGCGATTCCGGCGCCGCCTGGCCAGACACGGTGCAGAAGATGCACCCGTCGCTCACTGCACCGGCGGCGCCGTTCACGTAGTCGAGTCTCCAGGGCGACCAGAGTCGTTCCACGCGGCGGACCGCTAGTCCCGCCTGACACCGGGGTCCGGCGCCATCGCGGAGGACCACGACGACTCCGCGTCCTGTGCGGGCTCGCGGTTGATCAGTTCCTTGAGCTCTTTGCCCGGTTTGAAATAGGGAACCTTCTTGGGCGGCACATCGACGCGATCTCCGGTCTTGGGATTCCGGCCCTTTCGCGGTTCACGCTGGCGCAGGCGAAAACTGCCGAATCCTCGCAACTCGATCTTCTCACCGCGCCGCAACGCGGTGATGATGCTCTGAAATACGGTGCCGACGATGACCTCGGCATGTTTCTTGGTCAACTCGGCCACTTGCGACACTTCTTCGACGAGCGCCGCCTTCGTCATGCTTCCGCCTTCCACCAGGTTCCTCCCAGACTGCAGACCCGCCATGCTTGCTCGTCACGCCGTGCAGTGGCCGGGCGCGGCGTCGATCATGCGGGCTGTCGGCGCCCCGCGGAGTTGCCCGGCGGGCTGCTAGCAGCCCGTGGCAAAAGCCCTGCTGCATTCGATCCCCGCTGAATTCTGCGGTTTCACGCTGAATTCTGCTGATCCCCGCTGAATTCTGCGGTTTCACGCTGAATTCTGCTGATCCCCGCTGAATTCTGCGGTTTCACGCTGAATTCTGCTGATCCCCGCTGAATTCTGCGCTTCCCCGCGGAATTCAGCCTTCCCCGCTGAATTCTGCGGTTTCACGCTGAATTCTGCTGCTCTGCGTTGTTCCGGCTGACGAACAGGGCAACCACAAGGGTTGCCCCTACAGGTATTTTCCCTCTTCTCGCCTTGCTCAGCGGGCGCATCGCCGATCTCGGTGCAACGCAGGGTTCTACCACGGGCTGCTATGTCTGGTGCTTGAAGTGGTCGCCCAGCGTCACGTCCGGTGACCCGGACCCGCCGCCGTACGACTCCCAGTCCGCCTCAAAGTCGTCTGATTTCAGCGCACGGATGCTGAGGCCGATCTTGCGCTCGGCGGGGCTGAGCTTGATGATCTTCATGCTCGTCACCTCGTCGACCTTCAGCTCGACCCTGTCGCGGCCACTTTCCTCATCGAACTCCGACACGTGAATGAGCCCCTCGATGCCCTCCGCCAACTCCACGAAGGCGCCGAAGTTGGTGATGCGCACCACCTTGCCCTCGACCACCGAGCCGACGTGGTTGTGCTCGAAGAATTCATCCCAGATGTCAGTCGCCAACTGCTTCAACCCGAGCGACAGCCGCTGGTTGTCCGGGTCGACGTTGAGCACCATCGCCTCGACTTCGTCACCCTTCTTGAGGACTTCCGAGGGGTGCTTCAGACGCTTGCTCCACGACATGTCCGAGATGTGAATCAGGCCGTCGATACCCTCCTCGACTTCGACGAACGCGCCGAACTCGGTAAGATTCCGCACCTTGCCCGTCAGGGTCGAGCCGATCGGATAGGTCTCTGCCAACTGGTGCCACGGGTTCGACTCGATCTGTTTGAGTCCGAGCGAGATGCGGCGCGCCTGCGGGTCCACGCCCAGCACCATCGATTCGACGATGTCGCTCACGTTGAGCAGCTTCGACGGGTGCTTGACGCGCTTGCTCCACGACATCTCCGACACGTGGATCAGCCCCTCGACACCGGGCTCGAGCTCGATGAACGCCCCATAATCGGTCAGACTCACGACCTTGCCGTTCACTCGCATGCCGATCTGGTAGCGCTCTTCGACCGCCGTCCATGGGTCGGCGTGGAGCTGCTTGTAGCCGAGCGACACCCGCTCGGTCGCCCGATCGAACTTCAGCACCACGACGTCAGCTTCGTCGTTCACCTTGAACAAGTCGGACGGGTGGGCGGCGCGACCCCACGACATGTCGGTCACGTGCAACAGGCCGTCGATGCCGCCGAGATCGATGAACGCCCCGTAGTCGGTGATGTTCTTGACCACGCCGCGCAACACCTTGCCCTCTTCCAGGGTGGCGAGCGTGTGCGTCTTCTTCTCGGCGTTCTCGTCCTCGAGCAGCACCTTGCGCGACAGCACGATGTTGCCGCGCTTCTTGTTCACCTTGATGACCCGCATCCGCAGTTCCTGACCGCGTAGCGCGTCGAGGTTGCGCACGGGACGCACGTCGACCTGCGAGCCTGGCAGGAAGGCGCGCACGCCGATATCGACCGCCAGACCACCCTTGATCCGTTCGATGACCCGGCCGAGGACGACCTTGCGATCTTCGTATGCCTTCTCGACCTCGTCCCAGATCTTCATCTTCTCGGCCTTCTCGCGCGACAGCACGACGTGGCCGTCCCGGTCTTCGGTGCGTTCAAGCAGCACGTCGACCAGATCTCCGGGCCGCACGGTGCACTGGCCCTGCTCGTCGAGAAACTCCTGGACGGAGATCACCCCTTCGGACTTGTATCCGACATCGACCACCACCTCCGACGACGACACCTTCAACACGGTGCCCTTGATGACCTCGCCCTCGGCGATGTTGCGGAAGCTGCCCTCGTAGAGCTTGAGCAACTGTTCGTACTCGTCATGACTGGATTGCTCGCCGTCGTAGTCATCATCGTGACGCGCGAGAATCGTCATGGGCGCTGGTCGCGCAGCCCTCTCCGGTACCGCGACCTGATCGAAGTCGTCTACCTTCATCATGGAACTGCCGTTCCTCCTCTGGAATCCCTTGCCCCGGCGCCCGTGTCAGCGCCCCTGCGGCGGATGCCAACCACGGCGGCCGAGCGTCGCTCGCCTGCCTCTGACACATATCCGCTGATAGGCGATAAGCCCTGGACTATACGCCAGTTATCGATACGCCGTCAAATACCGGGGGAACGGAAATCACCCAGGCCGCAGTGGCCGCGACGCGCCGGCGAGACGCGCTTCAACGATGCCGAGCACCCACTGCACCACCAGGTCCAACGGCACACCGGTCGTGTCCACGAACACGGCGTCCGCCGCCATCATCAGCGGCGAACTTGCCCTGGTGCGATCCGAACGGTCGCGCGCTTCGAGCGCGCTGGCCACGTCAGACAGCGCCGTGGCGGTGCCGAGTGCGTGGGCCGGATCCGAGGCCCGGCGCGACGCGCGCTCCGCGGGCGAGGCATCGAGATAGATCTTCACGTCGGCCGTCGGAAACACCGCGGTGCCGATGTCCCGTCCTTCCATGACGAGCGCGCCGGCGGCGGCATAGGCGCGCTGGCGTTCCACCAACGCGTCACGCACGGCCGGCATCCGGGCGACCCTGGCCGCGGCCGCATCGATCTCCGGTGTCCGGATCGCGCGCGTCACGTCGACCCCCCCGACCGTGACGATGCCGTCCTCGACCGACAGCGGCACCTGTTGCGCCAGCGCACCCACCGCCGGCTCGTCGTCGAGGGCCAGGTGCTCGTGCACCGCCATCCAGGCGACGGCCCGATACATCGCGCCGGTGTCGATATGCCGGCATCCCAGCGCCCCGGCGATCGCCCGCGACACGCTGCCCTTGCCGGCACCCGACGGTCCGTCGATGGCGATGACGGGCGCGCGTGGCGTGATCCTGTCCGTCACCGTGCACCTCTTGAACGCGCCGGCGGCGCGGTGTTCATCCGCGTGTCTCCTTGCACGCCGCCGCCCTGCCCCGCGTCGCCCGCCACCGCGCGCTGCAGAATTGTCACCTCGCGGGATGTCAGGTCTCGAAACCGGCCCGGTTGCAGGGCCTGATCCTGGATTGGACCGATCCGCACGCGGCGCAGGCGGACGACCGGGTGGCCAACCGCCGCGCACATCTGCCGCACCTGCCGTGTTCGCCCTTCGGTGATCGTGATCCGCACCAGCGCCTGATCGCCGCGTTGCCCGCGTCCGGCGGTCACCAGGGCCGCGACAGCCGGGGCGGTGCGCCGGCCGTCCAGCAGCACGCCGCGCGCGATGCGCTTCAAGGCGCCGGCGTCCGGCACTCCCCGTACGCGGGCCTCGTACACCCGTTCGATGCGATGCCGGGGATGGGTGAGCCGCGACGCCAAGTCTCCGTCGTTCGTCAACAACAGCAGTCCCTCGCTATCGTAGTCGAGCCGCCCGACCGGGTAGACGGACTCGCGCACACCGGAAAGATAGTCCATCACGGTAGGCCGCCGTTGCGGATCGTCGCGCGTGGTGACCACTCCGCGCGGCTTGTTGAGCAGCAGATACCGCCGCCGCTGCGCCCCGACACGGCGCCCGTCGACCCGGATGTCGTCGACCTGCGGATCGGCCCGCGTACCGAGCCGGGAGACCACCACACCGTCGACCGTGACCCGGCCCTCCCGAATCAGAGTCTCGGCGGCACGCCGCGACGCGACCCCGGCCTCCGAGATGATCTTCTGCAGCCGGACACCGGCCGGATCGGACACGATTCTGGATTCGTTCGGTCTTGTCACGAGAGCCCGATCAATGCGCGTGGGGAGCGTCGCCGACGCCGTCACCATTCGAGTCCGGCGCGCTGGGGGGTTCAGGTTCGCGGTCGAACGGCAGCGTCTCGGGCGACGGGCCCGGGTCGGCGAGCAACGGCGGCACGTCCATGCCGAGCGCCTCCGCCATTTCCTCGACCTTTGGCAGATCATCGAGGTTGCTCAGCCCGAACTGGTTCAGGAACTCGCGCGTCGTGGCGTAGAGAAACGGCCGTCCCACGACCTGCTTGCGACCCAGGACCTTGACCAGTTGCCGTTCGAGCAAGGTGCCGATGACACCGGACGTGTTGACACCGCGAATCTCGGAAATCTCCGGACCGGTGATCGGCTGCTTGTAGGCGATGACCGCCAGCGTCTCGAGCGCCTGCACCGACAACCGTTGTTTCGAGTGTTCATGAAACAGGCGGCGGACCCACTCGTGCAACTCGGGCCGGGTGCAGAGCTGCAAGCCGCCCGCGACCTCGACCATCTGCAGACCGCCCCGCTGCTCGTAGTCGGCGCGAAGCGCCTCGATCGCGCGTTCGACATCTTCCCGCGGCTCGCCGTCAAGCAACCGGAACAGCGTCTGCGGCGAGAGCGGGTCGGGCGACGCGAAGATAAGCGCCTCGATAATCGGTTTGAGCTCGTCGCACACCGGAACACTCCTGCAGGCGTCAGGCATCGGGTGACGCGGCGTCCTCGGGACGATCACGCCGATATACCCGCATCCGGGCGAACGCGTCAGACTGGAACACCCGGATCAGCTTCAGCCGTATCATCTCGAGCAGGGCCAGGAACGTGGTGATCAGCTCGCCACGGCTGCCCGCCTCATCGAACAGGTCTTCGAACCCGCACGCCCCGCTCACGGCGAGCCGCTCCATCAACTGCCGGCTGCGGGTCTCGATCGACACCTCGTCGCCGGGAATCTGGAACTCGGGACGCCCGCGGGCGCGCTTGAGCACAGATTGAAACGCCTGCAACAACCCGAACAGATCGACCTCGAGCTCGCGCTCGAACGGCTGGCCGGCAAAGTCGCCCAGCCGTGTCTCCGGCACCCGCCACTGGGCGCTGCGTACCGCCTCGCGTTCGTGCAACAACTCGGCGGCCGTCTTGTATTTCTGGTGTTCCAGCAGCCGCCGGACCAGGGCGTCGCGCGGATCCTCGATCTCACCGTCCTGCTCGGCCTCGTCCTCGATGCGCGGGACCAGGGTGCGGGCCTTGATATGGATGAGCGTGGCGGCCATCACCAGGAACTCGCCCGCGACGTCCAGGTCGAGTTCCGTCATCAAGTCGAGATAGTCGAGGTATTGGCGGGTGATGAGCAAGATGGGGATGTCGTAGACGTCGATTTCGTGCTTCGTGATCAGATGCAACAGGAGGTCCAGCGGCCCCTCGAAGTTCTCGAGCCTGACCGGGTAGTCCTCGAGCACCGACTCGAAGTCGGCGTGATCCTGGAACTCGGACATGACCCTAATAGCTGAGCCGCACCGCTTCGCGCACCTGCGTCATCGTATCCTGCGCGATGCGCCGGGCCGTGCTCGACCCGTCCATGAGAATCTCCCTGATCCGCTTCGGCCGCGCCAGCACTTCCGCCCGCCGCTCGCGCATCGGATCGAGCATGGCGTTGACGGCTCTCGCCAGCTTCTGCTTGACCTCGACGTCGCCCACCGCACCGGCGCGATAGCGGGTCTTCAGGTCGTCGACCTCGGCCCGGTCGGGGTTGAACGCGTCGTGATACACGAAAACGGGGTTGCCTTCCACCGTCCCGGGAATGTCGGCGCGGATCCGTTTCGGGTCCGTGTACATGCGCATGACCTTCTTTGTCACGACGGCAGCGTCGTCGGACAGGTCGATGGTGTTCGCGTAGCTCTTGCTCATCTTCCGGTTGTCGAGGCCCGGTAACCGGGGAAACCGGGTCAACAGCGGCTGCGGCTCGGGAAACAGCTCGCCGAAGAACCCGCGGAAGCGCCGCACCACCTCGCGGATCAACTCGAGGTGCGGCACCTGATCGTCACCCACCGGCACATATTGCGCCTTGTAGATGACCACGTCGGCGCCCTGCAGCAGCGGATAGCCGAGGAACCCGACGCTCGAGAGATCCTTCTCGGCCAGGTGTTCCATCTGCTCCTTGTAGGTCGGCACACGCTCCAGCCAGGGAATCGGCGTCACCATCGAGAGCAGAAGATACAACTCGGCATGCTCCGGCACGAGCGATTGTATGAACAGCGTGCTCCGGTCGGGGTCGATCCCGGCGGCGATCCAGTCGGCCACGTTGTCGTATGCGTGCGCGGTCACCGACTCGGTGCCGGCGTACTCGCTGGTCAGCGCGTGCCAGTCGGCCACGAAATACATGCAGTCGTAGTCTGCCTGGAGATCGGTCCACTTGCGCAGCGCGCCGACGAGGTGGCCAAGATGCAGCTTGCCGGTCGGACGCATGCCGGAGACGACGCGTGGCTTCACGGTAACAACCACCCCATGAGCAAGGACAGCGGCGGACCAATCAGACGGTACAGCCAGCCGGTCGCCATGAGGACGATGAGGATGACAAACCCGTACGGCCGGATCAGCCGATCATAGCTTGCCGCGGCGGACTCCGGCAGCATTCCCGCCAGGACGTTCCCGCCGTCGAGCGGCGGGATCGGCAACATGTTGAAGACGGCCAGCAGCAGATTCAACTGCAGCATGGCGAACCCGATCGTCGCCATGGCGCCCGGCAGCCCGTCGGACGCGCCAAGCCCGCCCGGTACCGCGCCGAGCAGCATCGACGCGCCAATGGCCAGCAGGATGTTGCTGGCAGGTCCGGCGGCGGCGATCACCAGAAAATCGCGGCGAAAGTGCTGCAGGTTGGCCGGGTTGACCGGAACCGGCTTGGCCCACCCGAAGACGAATCCGCCCGCGAGCAGTCCGAGCACTGGCAGCAGCACGGTGCCGATCGGGTCGACATGCACGGCCGGGTTCAGCGAGATGCGCCCCAGCCGCCGTGCGGTCGGATCGCCGTACCAGTCCGCGGTCACGGCGTGCGCCATTTCGTGGACCGTCAGCGAGAACAGCAGAACGGAGAGGATGACGAGGCTCTGACCAATATCCGGCAAGTCGTACCAGCATACGGGTACCGCACAGGTCAGGGCAAGTCGGCGGGGCCTCGGACCGCGTCGGCGAAGTGGCCCAGCACCGCGTCAGCCAGCCTGGAGCCGAGCAACGGCACGAGCTCTTCGCGGGTGGCGCGTCTGACGTTGGCGAGGCTGCCGAAGCGGGTCAGCAGCGCGCGGCGCCGGCGTGCGCCGACCCCGGGAATGTCGTCGAGTTCCGACTGGAAATCGCGGCGGGTCCGCGCGCGCCGGTGATACGTCACCGCGAACCGATGCGCCTCGTCCCGCATCCGCTGCAACAGCAGCAGCGCCGGGCTGTCCGGCGCAAAGATGATCGGCTCGCCGGCGTCACGGGTAAAGACGAGCTCTTCCTTCTTTGCAAGGCCGACCGCCACCAGATTCGACTGACCCAGCGTGGCGAACGCCGCGTAGGCCGCCGACAACTGCCCCTTGCCCCCATCGATGACCACCAGATCCGGCAGCGGCCCGCCTTCGTCGAGCAACCGGCGATACCGCCGGCCGACTACCTCCTGCATCGAGGCGAAATCGTCGAGCAGACGGCCCGACTCGGGCGCTGCACCCGCGTCGGACGACGGCGATGCGGTGTCCTGCACCGCCGGCCGCGGTGCGCGCCGCGAGCGGCGGCGGCCCGGCCCTGCTAGACTCGTGCGCTCGCCATCCCAGACGCCGCCGCGCACGCGGTACTTGCGGTACTCCTTGCGCACCAGCGCACCGTCCTCGCAGACCACCATCGACCCCACCGTTTCGCTGCCCTGTATCGTCGAGATGTCGAAGCACTCGATACGGCGGGGGGTCGCGGACAATCCGAGCGCCTGCTGCAACTCGTCAAGGGCGGCGTCCCGCGACCGTGCCTCGTCGCTGTAGCGCGACCGGTAGGCCAGGGCGGCGTTGCGGGTGGCCAGGTCCAGCAGCCCCCGCTTCTCGCCCCGCTTGGGGACCGACAGCTTCACCTTGCGCCCGGCGTGCTCGCCCAACCACCGTTCAAGTGCGTCCTGGTCGTCGATCTCGACCGGAAGATGCACCTCCGGCGGCGCCGCGCGCACCTCGTAGAACTGCTGCACCGCCGCCTGGACCGTCTCTTTCCGGCTCGGCGGGTCAGCGGCCCGTGCATCCGCCGTCAACTCGACCCGTTCGATCACCCGTCCGCCGCGCATCTGGAACACCTGGATCACCGCGCCCGCGCGACCGGTCCTGACCCCGAACGCGTCCCGGTCTCCGAGCCGGACGTTCGACATCTTCTGCTGCCGGTCGCGCAACGTCTCGATCGTCGCGATGGCGTCGCGCGTCTGAGCAGCCTCCTCGTAACGCAGCTCGTCCGACGCCGCCTGCATGCGCTGCTTCAATTCGGCGATCAGCTCGGCATTCCGCCCGTCGAGAAACATGCGGGCATGTTCGACCGCTTCGCCGTAGCGTTCGCGGCTGCAGATCTCCTCGACGCAGGGGGCCACGCAGCGATTGATGTCATATTCGAGACAGGCCCGCCCGCGCTTGCCGGTGATGACCTCGTTGCAGGACCTGATGCCGAACAGCTTGTGGGTGAGCGACATCGTCTTGCGGGCCAGCGTCGCCGGCAGGAACGGCCCGGCGTAGTAGTTCCCGTCGCGCGCGACCCGCCGGGCCACCAGCACGCGGGGAAACGCCTCGGCCGTGGTCAACTGCAGGTAGGGGTAGTTCTTGTCGTCACGCAGCAGGATGTTGAAGCGGGGCGTGCGCTGCTTGATGAGATGGTTTTCGAGCGCCAGCGCCTCGACCAGCGAGTCGGTGACGATGACCTCCAGCCGTGTCACCTCGTCGAGCAGCGCGTTCGTCTTCGGGCTTGACCCGTAGGCGGTCAGGTAGCTGCGGACGCGGTCGCGCAGGGCGCGGGCGCGGCCGATGTAGAGCGTGTCGCCGGCCGTATTGAAGTACAGGTAGACGCCGGGTTGCTCCGGCAGACGGCTGATCTGCGCCTTGAGATCGCGAATGGCCATGGGCTACACTGCGTGGGCCGACCCGTTGGCGGCATTATAGCGTTCGCGTTTCCGGCCACTGACCCGCGTTTTCCCGGCATGACGTTCACCGGCGCCATCGGCGCCGCCTGCATGTTTCCGCTTCGCGCCATCATCGGCGCCTGCGCGGCGTTGCGTATTCACCCGAATGTGCTCACGCTCGCCGGGGTGGTCGTCAATTTCGTGGCCGCCTGGCACTTCGCCATGGGCGAGTTCGTGACCGCCGGTTTCATCATGCTGGTCGCCAACATCTTCGACTTCATCGACGGCAAGGTGGCCGAAGCCACCGGACTTTCATCAGACTTCGGCGGGTTCTGGGATTCGGTGATGGATCGCTTCTCCGATCTATCGCTCTTCATCGGGGTCATCTATCTGTATGCGGAACTCGGACGGACCGATTACGTCATGATCGCCGCGTTCGCGATGATGTTCTCGGTCATGACCAGCTATACGCGGGCGCGCGCCGAGTCGATGATCGACAGGTGCAAGGTCGGCTTCATGGAGCGGCCGGAGCGGATCGTGCTGGTGATGATCGGGGCGTTCACCAACCGCATGGGCGCCGTGCTCTGGGTGATTCTGGTGCTCTCGATCGTGACGGTGCTCGACCGCATCTACTTCACCTGGCGGGCGCTCAACCCGCAGGAGACCAGCGCGGCATGAACCTGTTCAAGATACCGGTCCGGGCCGTCTGGCACGCCCTGTTCTGGACGTTCGACCGCGCCACCTGGCAGTACGATCTCATGGTCGTCGCCATCCTCGCGTTCGTCTGGCTGACCCCGCCGGCCTGGATTGGGGATCCGACGGCGACGGGACCGGGACTGATCGGTCTCATCCTCGACCAGCTCGGCCGCCCCTGACGCACCTCCCGCCGCACCGGGACCGGCGCCGGACAGATTTGGGAGCTCAGACCACGTGCCGCTCGTCGGCGCCCAGATCGAACCCCTTGCCCGTGAACTGAATGTCGTGCGCGGCAATCTTGTCGCGCAGCAGCCGGCGCACCTCGCCGTACTGCGTCTGCGGCACGTCGAGACGCCGCACCAGGCGCCGCGTGCGATGAATCACGACGAGTGTCAGGTCGCTGCCTTCCCGCCACGACAGCCCACCGATCTGCGTGTAGGGCACGAACCCGGTGTCGGCCCAGATGCCCTCCGCGTAGAAGCCGTGTCCGATCTTGAGGCTGAACGGAAACGCGTAGGCGAAGTAGAGGAACATCATCCCCTCGCCGAACGCGTCGGCTGGCGGCAGCGACTGCACCACCACCTTCACGAAGACCAGGATGCCGAACACCAGACCCAACGCCAGGGAGATGCCGTAGGAGCGCGGACGCCGGGCGGGCCACGTCAACTGCGCCGTCGAGCGCAACCGCCAGAACCGAACGAACCGCCACAGCAGCCGCAGGTTGACGAGGAGAAACCCGGCGCCAAGGACCCACAGGGCCGAGGGGAGAATGCGGTCGAAAAAGACGCTGGAGAGAACGTCCGCAGGCACGGTCAGGCCCGCGACTGGTATTCGCCAGTCTCGGTGTTGACCCGCACCGTATCGCCGTCGCTGATGAACGGCGGCACGTGCACCACGAGACCGGTCTCGAGCCGCGCCGGCTTGAGCTGCGCGTTGGCGGTCGCCCCCTTGATCGCAGGCGCCGTTTCCTCCACCTTCAAGTCTACCGTCGCCGGCAGATCGAGCCCGACCGCCTCGCCTTCGAACAGGGACACCTTGATGGTCGCCTCGGGCAGCAGATAGTTCACCCGTTCGCCCAGCGTGTCGGCGGTCATCTCGACCTGATCGTAGGTCTCGAGGTCCATGAAGTGGAAGGTGCCGCCATCGCGATAGGTGAACTGCATCTCGCGATCGTCGAGCAGCGCCCGTTGGACGAACTCGACCGACCGGAACTTGTGTTCGAGCAACGTGCCGGCCTTGACGTTGCGCAGCCGCGACTGCACGAACGCCTTCCCTTTCCCGGGGGTGAGGTGGTTGACGTCAAGCACCCGGTACAGCTCGTTGTGCAGCTTGATCAGGTTGCCTTTGCGAAGGCGCGTGGCTTGGGTGGCGTCCATGGACAACAAGAACCGATGAGGAACAGACGGCCGGCGATGGCCGCTCGAACGTCCGCCGTCCGACATGCCCGGCGACCTGCAGATCGTACCATAGGGACGCAGACCCGCCAACCACGGACCGGCGGTCGCCGGGGCGCCCTGGCAACTCGTGGCGGCACGACTCACGCCAGCAGGGGACGCAGGTACCGGCCGGTGTGCGAGGCGCCGTCCATGGCGACTTGCTCCGGGGTCCCGACCGCGACCACCTGTCCCCCGCCGGCGCCGCCTTCCGGCCCCAGGTCGATAATCCAGTCCGCGGACTTGATCACGTCGAGATTGTGTTCGATGACCAGCAGGCTGTTGCCGGCATCGAGCAGCTTGTGGAACGCCGCCAGCAGCTTCGCGATGTCGTCGAAATGCAGGCCGGTGGTCGGCTCGTCGAGCACGTACAGCGTGCGGTCGGTCTTGCGGGACGACAGATGGGCGGCAATCTTGACGCGCTGCGCCTCACCGCCGGACAGGGTCGTGGCAGGCTGCCCCAGCCGCAGGTAGCCAAGCCCGATCTCGTCCAGGATGTGCAGGCGCCGCACAACCTTCGGCGCGCCGGTGAAGAACGACAGCGCTTCCCGCACCGTCATCTGCAACACCGCGTCGATGCCGCGGTCGCGGTAGCGGACATCGAGCACCCGCGGCTTGAAGCGGCGCCCGTCGCACTGGTCGCAGGGGACATACACGTCGGCGAGGAACTGCATTTCGACCCGTACGACGCCCTCGCCGTCGCACCCGTCGCAGCGCCCGCCCGGCACGTTGAACGAGAAGTGACTCGCCGTCAGTCCGTTGGCGCGCGCGCCTCTCGTATTCGAGAACAGTTCGCGAATCGAATCGAACGCCTTGAGGTAGGTGACCGGATTCGACCTGGGCGTGCGTCCGATCGGCGCCTGGTCGACAAGTGTGGCGTCGGAGACCAGCTCGACGCCCTCAAGGCGATCGTGCGCGCCGACCGGCTTGTCCCAGCCCCCCTTGGCCCGCTTGACCGCGGCGTAGATGACGTCGTGCACCAGCGTGGACTTGCCTGACCCGCTGACCCCGGTGACGCAGGTCAGTGTGTGCAGCGGCACCTCGACGTCGATCCCTCGCAGATTGTGCGCGCGGGCCCCGGTCACGCACAGTGAGAGCGGCGCATGCTTCGGGCGACAGGCCGGAGCCGGGATACGCAGGTCGCCCCGCAGATACTTGGCGGTCAGCGAGCGCGGCTCGGCGAGCAGGCTGTCGAACGACCCGGCGTGAATGATGCGCCCCCCGCACTCGCCCGCGCCGAGCCCCAGGTCGACGACTACGTCTCCCATGCGGATGGTGTCGGCGTCATGCTCGACCACCAGCACGGTGTTCCCCTGGTCGCGGAGCGCGCGCAGAATCGCGATGAGCCGCTGGTTGTCACGCGGATGCAATCCGATGGAGGGTTCGTCCAGCACGTACAGGGTGCCGACGAGCGCCGATCCGAGCGCGCTGGCGAGATTGATCCGCTGGGCCTCACCCCCGGACAGCGTGGACGAGAGCCGGTCGAGCGTCAGGTACTCGAGACCGACGTCACGCAGAAACGACAACCGCCGAGCAATCTCGCCGACGATGCGGGCCGCCACCGCGCGTCGAGCCTCGTTCAGATCGAGCGTTTCGAAGAACCCGGCCGCGTCGCTGATGGTCAGCGCGCAGACCGCATCGATGGTGCGCCCCCCGACATCCACGGCGCGGGCCGCGTGGCGCAACCTCGTGCCGGCACAGTCGGGACAGCTCATGTAGCTGCGGTAGCGGCTCAGAAAGACCCGCACGTGGACCTTGTATTTCTTCCGTTCCAATCCGCGAAAGAAACCTTGGATGCCGCCGTACTCAGCCCCGTTGCCCTCGACGACGAACGCACGCTCTTCGTCCGTCAGGTCGCGCCACGGCGTCGTCAACCGGACTCCCCCCGCGTGCGCCGCCCGTTTGAGATCGGCCAACTGCGACCGGTAGGTCGGCTTCGTCCACGGTTCGATGGCGTCCTGCCTGATGGACTTGCTCTGGTCCGGCACCACCAGATTCAGATCGAGCTCGATGACGTTGCCGAACCCGTGACAGGTGGGACAGGCGCCGAACGGGCTGTTGAACGAAAAGAGCCGCGGCTCCGGGGTCTCGTAGGCGATTCCGCAGCGGCGGCATTCGAAACGCTCGCTGAAGCGGTGCATCGGCGCGGCGCCCGGCGCCTCCGCACCACCGACCTCCAATGCAAACATCGACCCGCCGCCCTCAGCGTAGGCCGTCTCCACCGAGTCGGTCATGCGCGCCGGCAGATCCGCCCGCACCTGCACGCGGTCGACGACCACCTGCAGGACCGCGCAGTCCGCCATCGCCTGCCGATCGACATCCTCGAACCTGACCGCGCGGCCGCCGACCGCCAGCCGCCCGAAGCCCTTCCTGCGCAGCGCACGGAGGGCGGCGTCGACCGGGGTCTCGTCCCCCGCTCCGTCGGCGATCAGCGACTCGCCCTCGAACGGCGCGTCCGGTGCCTCAGACCCGGCCTCGTCCCCGCCGGTCCGTCCGCCGCCGGCGTCCCGCCTGACCAGGGGAAACTCGAACCCCAGCAACAGCCGGCTCCCCGCCGGCAGTCCCAGCAACTGGCGGGCCACCGCTTCGGCCGACTCGCGCGTCACGTCGGTCCCGCACTGCCGGCAGGTCGTGCGGCCCACGCGTGCGAAGAGCAGCCGCAGATAGTCGTGAATTTCCGTCGTCGTGCCGACGGTCGAGCGCGGGTTCCGAATGCTGTTCTTCTGGCGGATCGCGATGGCGGGACAGATCCCGGTAATCTCGTCGACGTCCGGCTTTTCCATCCGTTCGAGAAACTGCCGGGCGTACGCCGACAACGATTCGACATACCGGCGCTGCCCCTCGGCGTAGATCGTGTCGAACGCCAGCGAGGACTTGCCGGACCCGCTGACCCCCGTCAGGACGATCAACTTCCCCATCGGCAGGGTCAGATCGACGTTCTTCAGATTGTGGGTGCGGGCCCCTCGAATCACGAGGTGTCCGTTCCGCCTGCTCGGGGTCTCTGACATCGCTCGCGGTCGGTGGCGAATTCTCCCGCCACCGCAACTGCTCAGTGTACCGCGGCGGGTGGCGAGCGTCCACACGCCAGGATCTGCGCCCGGCGACCGTGTTCCGCCGGGTCCTCTGCTACGGTTCGGCGGTTGGGCCCTCGCCGCGGCCGGCGGCGGGACCCAGCCCATCCGGCGCAACGGGGCTCTCACCACGGGCCGCTAGCAGTCCGTGGTAAAAGCCCCGCTGCATTCGATCGGCGCTGCATCCCGCTGATCTGCGTTGCTCCGGCTGACGAACAGGGCAACCACAAGGGTTGCCCCTACAGATATTTTCCCTCTTCTCGCCTTGCTCAGCGGGCCCATCGCCGATCTCGGTACGACGCGGGGTTCTACCACGGGCCGCTAGTCGAGATCGAAGCGATCGAGGTTCATCACCTTGTTCCATGCAGCCGCAAAGTCACGCACGAACGCATGCCGCGAATCGTCACATGCATAGACCTCCGCTATCGCTCGGAGCTGGGAATTCGAACCGAAAACGAGATCGACGGCGGTGCCGGTCCACTTGCACTCGCCCGTTCCGCGATCACGTCCGTCGAACACGTGCCCGGATGTGGCGGATGGCTGCCACTCGGTGTTCATGTCGAGCAGGTTCACAAAGAAATCGTTGGTCAACACCTCGGGCCGCCTGGTGAAGACGCCGAGATCGGACCGCCCGACATTGGCGTTCAGGACGCGCAGGCCGCCGACGAGCACCGTCATCTCGGGAGCGGTCAGCGCCAGCAGGTGCGCCCGATCCACCAGCAGCTCCTCCGCCGATCGCCGGTGCCCGCCGCCGAAATAGTTGCGGAACCCGTCCGCGGTTGGTTCCAGCACGGCAAAGGAGTCTACGTCGGTGTAGTCCTGCGACGCGTCCGTGCGCCCTGGCAGGAAGGGGACCTCGATGTCGTGCCCGGCCTGCTTCGCGGCGTGCTCGACGGCGGCGCACCCGCCGAGGACAATCACATCGGCGATCGAGACCCTCTTGCCGTCGGATTGCGTGCTGTTGAACGCCGTTTGGATCTGCTCCAGGGTCTGCAGCGTCGTTGCCAGCTCCGCCGGGTTGTTGACTTCCCAGTCCTTCTGCGGCGCGAGGCGAATGCGTGCACCGTTCGCTCCACCGCGTTTGTCGGTGCCTCGGAACGTGGCCGCCGACGCCCAGGCGGTCGACACCAATTGTGAAATGGACAGCCCCGACGCGAGGATCCTGCTCTTGAGGGCGGCGATGTCCTTCTCCCCAATCAACTCGTGATCAACGGCGGGGACGGGGTCTTGCCACAACTGCGGCTGCGCGGGAACCAGCGGGCCGAGACACCGCGTGCGGGGTCCCATGTCGCGGTGCGTCAGCTTGTACCACGCCCTGGCGAAGGCGTCCGCGAACTCCTCAGGGTTCTCGTGGAAGCGCTTCGAAATCGGCGCATAGATCGGGTCCACTCTGAGAGAGAGGTCCGTCGTGAGCATCATCGGGGCGTGCCGCTTCGATGGATCGTGAGCATCCGGCACGGTGCCCCGGGCTGATGGATCACTGGGCGTCCACTGCGAAGCACCGGCAGGGCTCTTCACCAGCTCCCACTCGTAGCCGAACAAGTTGTCGAAGAAGTTGTTGTCCCACTTCGCCGGGTTGGTCGTCCATGCGCCTTCCAGGCCGCTGCTGATCGTGTCGCCGGCCTTGCCGCTGCCGAAGCGGTTCTTCCAGCCCAGACCCTGCTCCTCGTGAGCGGCGCCCTCGGGTTCGCGACCGACGTACTGGTCCGGAATGGCGGCGCCATGGGCCTTGCCGAAGGTGTGTCCGCCGGCAACGAGCGCAACCGTCTCCTCGTCGTTCATCGCCATGCGACCGAACGTCTCTCGAATGTCCCTGGCCGCGGCGAGCGGATCCGGGTTCCCGTTCGGCCCCTCCGGATTCACGTAGATCAGGCCCATCTGAACCGCGCCGAGAGGATTCTCCAGTTCCCTGTCGCCGGTGTAGCGCTCGTCTCCAAGCCACGTGGTCTCAGACCCCCAGTAAATGTCTTCTTCGGGCTCCCAGACATCCTCACGCCCGCCGGCGAAACCGAGCGTCTTGAATCCCATCGATTCCAGGGCGCGGTTCCCGGTCAAGATCATCAGGTCGGCCCACGAGATCTTTCGGCCGTACTTCTTCTTGATCGGCCAGAGCAGCCGGCGCGCCTTGTCGAGGTTCACGTTGTCGGGCCAACTGTTGAGCGGCGCAAAGCGGAGTGTGCCGGAGGCTGCGCCGCCGCGGCCGTCGCCGATGCGGTACGTGCCTGCGCTGTGCCACGCCATCCGAATGAAGAGCCCCCCATAGTGGCCGTAGTCGGCCGGCCACCAGTCCTGCGACGTCGTCATCAATTCGTCGATGTCCCTCGTCAGGGCATCCAGGTCGAGGGTCTTGAACTCCTCCGCATAGTTGAACTCCCTGCCCATCGGATCAGACAGGGAAGAGTTCTGGTGGAGAATCTTCAGGTTCAACTGATTCGGCCACCAGTGTTGGTTCGAGGTGGTTCCAGCCGCCGTGTGTCGGTGAGGCCCGCCCAGCGCCGGGCACTTGCTTTCGGTGTGCATGTTCTCTCCACTCGTCTTGTGCACGTCAGGCCGCGAGGGTTTCGCGACCGGCTTCGAAGGACGATGCTCCATCCCGCTGAGCTACGGGCGCTCATCGGTGACACTATCCAGTTTATCAGCGCGTCAGGTGCAAGCGGGAGTCGCGCCCCATGCCGGGAACGGACTACAATAGGGACATCGTGACAGCGAGGACGAGGATCCTGTCGTGCTCGCCTCGTCCGACGCAGAGGCTCTCATGCCAGCCGCACCACACGCCGTTTGGCTGGCAGGAATTCTATATCCTTGCAAGTCACTGATTCCAAAGGGATGCCGGCGTAGCTCAGTTGGTAGAGCAGCTGATTCGTAATCAGCAGGTCAGCGGTTCGAGTCCGCTCGCCGGCTCCAATAGAATCGACAGATACGGACACGGCCCTGCCCGGGTTGCCGGCAGGACGCCGGCGGACGGCTGAGCGGGGCGAACGGTGCCGATCCCGTCTGGCACGGCCGTGCACGACCGGAGGGAGCGTATGCTGACGCAAGTGGATCGTTCACGACGCCGGCTGCCGGCCGCCGCCCTTCTCCTCACCGCGTGCGCCGTGGCCGGGCTCGCGCGGCCCGCCCAGGGCGGCCAGCCCTCGGAAACATTCGTCCCCGTGACCGATGCGATGCTGCAGGCGCCGTCGCCGGACGACTGGCTGATGTGGCGGCGCACCCTCGACGGCTGGGGCTACAGCCCGCTCGACCAGATCGACCGCGGCAACGTCGGCAGCCTGCGTCTCGTGTGGTCCCGCGCGCTCAGCGCGGGGGGCCGGCAGCAGGGCACCCCGCTGGTCTACGACGGGGTCATGTACATGCCGAATCCGAGCGACGTCATCCAGGCCATCGACGCCGCGACCGGCGACCTTCTCTGGGAGTACCGGCGGCCGCTGCCCGACGATGCGTGCGAGCGCATCCTGCCCGGGGTGTGCACCACGAACCGGAACCTGGCAATCTACGACAACCTGATCATCGACACCAGCGTCGACGAGTTCGTGTTCGCCCTCGATGCGCAGACCGGAGACCTCGTCTGGGAGACCGAGATCCTCGACTACCGCGTGCATCCGGCGAACCAGAGCACCGGCCCGATCATCGCCAACGGCAAGGTGATCTCCGGCCGAAGCTGCATGCCCGCTGCAGGACCGGACGCCTGTGTCATCACGGCGCACGACGCCAGGACGGGGGAGGAACTGTGGCGCCGCCGCACGATCCCCAGGCCCGGCGAGCCGGGCGACGAGACGTGGGGCGGCGTGCCTGACGACGAGCGCCGGCACGTCGGGACGTGGATGGCCCCGAGCTACGACCCGGCGTTGAACCTCCTCTACATCGGCACGTCGGTGACCTCCCCGGCGCCGAAGTTCATGGTGGGCGGCGCCGGGAACACGCACCTGTTTCACAACTCGACGCTCGCGCTGGATGCCGATACCGGCGAGATCGTGTGGTACTACCAGCACCTGAACGACCACTGGGATCTCGATCATCCGTTCGAGCGTCTGCTGGTCGACACCGTCGTGCGGCCGGACGCGGCGGCGGTGCGCTGGATCAATCCGCGGCTGCGGCCGGGCGAAGCGCGCCGGGTGATGACCGGGATTCCCGGGAAGACCGGCGTCGTGTATACGCTCGATCGCGAGACCGGCGAATTCCTGTGGGCGACGCCGACCGTGACGCAGAACGTGATCAGTGACATCGACGGGGCGACCGGTGCGGTGTCCGAGAACCCGGAAGTGGTCTTCACCGCGTTTGGACAGGACATCCTGGCGTGCCCGACCGCCATGGGGGGCAAGGACTGGGAAGCCGGGGCCTACAGCCCGCGGACGAACACGATGTACATGCCGCTGCGGAACGCCTGCGCGCGGATGACGCCGCTCGACGACGGCGGCACGTCGCTCTACAGCCTCGGCATGCGCAACCAGCTCGCGCCCGGGACGGATCAACTGGGCGCCGTGTGGGCCATCTCGGCAGAGACCGGCGTGACGGCGTGGATCTACGAGCAGCGCACCGCCACGATGTCGCTCGTGGCCACCGCCGGGGGCCTCGTGTTCGTGGGCGACGTGAACGGCCGGTTTCGCGCCCTCGACGACGAGACCGGCGAGATTCGCTGGGAGATCAACCTCGGGTCGCCCGTGAGCGGATTCCCCGTGACCTATGCGGTCAACGGACGGCAGTATGTCGCAGCGGGTACCGGCACGGGCGGCAACGCGTCGCGTTGGACGGCGATGACGCCGGAGATCACACCGAGCAGCGGCAACAACCTCTTCGTGTTCGCGTTGCCGGAGTGACGCGCGGCACCGGGACCGGCGCTGGACGCGGCGACCGGCATCACCGTCGTCTTCATCGCAGATTCGCCACACCCCCGTGTCACGGCGCTGGACACCGCCGCCGCTGCCGCACCTCCACGGCGGCCCACAACGCCAGGACGGCAAGGCTGATCAACGCGCCGCGCGTCAGGCTGGCCGGCACGTATCTGAGCTCCACGAGGTGGAAGCCGGCGTCGACCCGCACCGCGGACAATGCCATGTTGGCCGGCTCGAGCCGGGTCTCGACACCATCGACCCACGCCCGGCGTTCGGGATAGAACGGTTCCGACAGGACGAGCGTGCGCGCTGCGGGCAGCGCCACGCGGAAGCGCAGAACGCCGGTGGGCGTGTCCGCCGCCTGGATGCGAGTGATTGCGCTCGGGTCGTCGCAGGGAGGCGCCAGCTCCGTGAGCGGACGGCCGTCATCCTCGCAGCGCAGCGCGACGCGGCCGAACGCCGCGCTGTTCCTGTACAGATACAGGCCGTCACGCTCGCCCGCCGGTGCCAGCCCCGGCAACGCCAGCGGCTCGCAGGAGACGACGTCGGTGACGTTGAGCGCGTTGGCCACGGCGACATCCTCCAGCCGGCCGCCCGCGATCCGCGGAAACGCGGTGAACCGCTCGACCATCGGTTCACCCCTGGCCCGTTGCGCCATCCGCGCGTAGCTACCAAGGAAATACGAGTTGTAGCCGTCGATGCTGGGCACGCCGAGCGCGCTGATCTCGCTCGTCTCTAAATCCTCGCAGAGCGACAGCACGCGGCCGAGAGGCGCCGGCGTGAACGGCAGCGACGCTGCGAAACGCTCATCGAGCGGATCCACCCTGATGAAGTGCCCCGCGTAGGCCATACCGTCCGCGACCACCAGCAGTCCGGCGACGCACGGCAGACCCGCGGTGCGCCACGTCGGACGGAGCAATGGTCCTGCACCAGGGGACCGGCCTCTGGCCAGCCAGTCGAGGGCGACCGCGCCCAGCGCGGCAACCGCGATCGCCCAGAAACAGAGCAGCCGTCCTGGAATACGGAACATCGGAAAGACATCGTAGTGCAGCTTGTAAAGTGGATCGCCCGTCCCCAGACCCACGGCCAGCGCGCCGACCAGGACGAGGAAGACCACGCCGCGGCGCCGCCGGACAAAGACCAACCCGAGCGGCGCCAGGGCGGCCGGCAGCCATCCGACATACGTGGTGCGCTCCCAGCGCTCTTGCGACACCTCTCCGGTCCGCTCCGGCAGGAACATCGCCGCGGGCATCTCTCGGACGGGCAGACTGACCTGCACGGCGTCCGCGTACGGCATGCCCTGCGTGCGCCCGGCGGCCATGATCAGACGCGTGGTCGGCAGCACCTGGAACGCGGTCACCCCGAACACGAGCAGGACAAGCACCACGAACTGCAACGCCACACGACGCGTGCGGGCCCACGTGGGCGGCCCCGCGGCCGGCCACACGGCGCTGAACGCCGCGTAGAGCCCGACGACGCCCAGCGTATAGACGGCCATCTGCAGGAAGCTGGCGAGAAGCTGTAGCGAGAGTGTCGCCACGGCCGCGGCGCTGGGACGGCTCGACTCTCGATCCAGCGACCGCATGGCGGTGGCCAGGACCAGGGGCACCCAGGTGACGGTGCGGAGCACGTCCAGGTGGCCGGCGTACACTCTCGGCATCGTGATGCCGCCGAGCATGAGCGCCGCGCCGCCAATCGCGGCCGCCGCGCGGCCGGTCCCCAGGGTGCGACACAGCACGTACCCGCCCACGCCGAACAGCCAGACGTGCAACACGATCGTCCATGTCAGGAACGTCGGCACGCTGAACAGCCGCAGCAGCATGCTCGGCGGATAGAAGACGCCGGTCTGCGGGTCGGCCTGCGTCGGGAATCCGCTGAAATCGTAGGGATTCCAGAGCGGCACCCACGTCTCCTGCAAGGCGAGGCGGTTGAACGACTCGCGACTGTAGTGCTGAACCAGGTCCAGACCGACCGGCACGTGCCCAGGCTGCCAGACGGCCTCGACGAAAGGCACGATCGCGAGCAGCAGAAGCGCCGCCACGACAAGCGCATCGAGCCCCCGGCGAGTCGCGGGCCCCGGCGCCGGTGGGTGGCGAGGCTCTGGAGACGCCGGCTGTCCTCTTCTCACGTCGCCTCGTTCAGCCAGAGTCGATTACGAAGGGTTCGGTCGAAGCAGGGACACACGAGCCTGCGCCCGATACGGACGCTGTTGCCAGCGGCGTTCCTCTACCACCGAGGCTCCCGCGTGGCGACCGACACGCTACCACAGACTGTCCTCGGCCATGATCCGCGAGCTCGACGGGCACCCGCGCTACACTCAGCCATGGCGCTGGAACTGAAATACGCGTCGGATACGACGGTGCTGCTCGACGACCTGGTCGACGCGCTGGGCCGGCCGGGAAGCGCCGCCGGCGTGGTCGTGCCCGTGCTGATGCCGTCGCTGCCCCTGGTGGACCGCACCAAGGCCGTCCTGGCCCGGCGGCACGGCGTGGCGATGGGCGTCAGGTTCCTGCTGCCCGGCGATTTCATCGAACACCTGACCCGCTTTGCCGGTCTCGACCCGGTCCACCCCTCCTGGCGCCCGCAGGGGCTGGCCTGGCGCCTGCTGCCGCTGCTGACCGCCATGGTCGAGGAAGGGCGCACCCCCCGCCTGCAGGCGGCGTGCCGGGACACCCGGGCGCGGCAGGCCCTGGCCGGCGAGGTGGCCGACCGCTTCCACCAGTATCTGCACTACAGACCGGAGATGATCGCCGCCTGGGACCGGGGCGGGACATGGGACCCCCTGCCCGAGTCGGCCAGGGGGCATGAGGACTGGCAGCGGGAACTATGGCGGCGGCTGTTCGAGGAGCTGCCGCAACACGCCAATCCGGCGGTTCGGCTGCGCGGCCTCGTCACCCGGCTCCAGGCGGGCGATGGTGTGTTGCCGGCCTCGGTGGAGGTGCTCGTCACCGGACCGCTGCCTCCGACCATCCTGCCACTGCTGCGCGCACTGGCGGCACGGACCCGCGTCTGCCTGCGCGCGCTGCTGCCGTCGACCGAATACCTGGGCGACATACGCGCCGCCCGCGCGCAACTGCGGGCGGGCCAGGCCGTGGACCCGGCCTGGGAGGGACACCCCCTGCTCTCCCATTTGGGAAAGCAGGCGATCGACAGCTTTCGCAGTTTCGAGGAGGCGCTCGTCACCGAAGGCCAGGAGTACAATGTCATCCCGCTCCCGGCGTCGCGGGGTGGCACGCTGCTGGCCCGCCTGCAGGCGGACATCCGCGCGGCGCGCCAGCCGGGTGACGGAAACACGGCCACCGCCCTCGAGCCTGACCGCTCCATACGTGTGCATCGCTGCCACAGCGCCCGGCGCGAGGTGGAGGTGCTGCGCGACGAACTGCTGGACGCGTTCGACGAGCTGCCCGGTCTGGCGGCAAGCGATGTCCTGATTCTGGCCCCCGATCTGGACATCTACGGTCCGCTGGCCGAGGCGATCCTGCTGGAGGGAGACCCCTCGCTTCCGCTGCGTCTGGCGGAGCGGCGGCTCGACCGGAGCGACCCCCTGGTGCAGGGTCTGCGGGCGCTGCTGCACCTGGCGAGCGGCCGTGCACCGCTGAGCGAGGGGCTGGCGCTGCTGGAGCTGCCCGCGGTCGCCGCCAGTCTGGAGTCGACCGGCGCCGACCCGGACATGCTCGCCCATCGCCTGCGTGCGGCAGGCATCACCTGGGGCCTCGACGCGGCCCATCGCCAGACGTTGAACGCCGGCGGCCTGGGCACAGGCACCTGGCGTGCCGGTCTGGACCGACTGCTGGCCGGTCTCTGGCTGGGCGGCGCCCACGACGCGACCGACGCCGGGCTCGCGCCGGCCCTGCCGGTCTCTGGAGATCTGAAAGCCGACCCGGCGGCGATGAGCGGGGCGCTGGACTGGCTGGACGGCCTGCTGCGGCAGCTCGCAGCCTGGCAGGACGAGGCCAGCCCGGGACAGTGGGCGGAGCGTCTGGACCAGGCGCTGGACGAGGTGCTGGCCGCTGCGGACGGACGGTTCGACTCGTCGGCCGCGATAGACATCGTCGACCAGTTGCGCGCCGCCGAGCGGGACCATGGGTGCACCGTCCCGTTGGAGGCGTCCGCCGTGGCCGACTGGCTCGATCAGGCGGCCCAGGACGAGATTCGCGCGGTGTCCCGGGTGGGCGGCGGCATCGCCATGGGCGGATTCAGGCCGATGCGCGCCATCCCTTGCCGCATTCTGGCGGTGATGGGTCTACATGACTCCGCCTTTCCACGCCGCGCCCGGGCGCCCGCCTGGGACCTGCTGGCCGCGGCGCCGCGGCCCGGTGACCGCGATCCGGTGCGCGAGGACCGGCAGCTCTTTCTCGACGCGCTGCTGGCCGCCGGCGACCGGGTCATCCTGACGGCCACGGCCCGCAACATCCGCAGCAACAAGAAGGAACCGCTCTCGGCCTGCGTCGATGAGTTCCTGCGGGTGGCGGCCGACACCGCCGGCGGCCCGCCCGACTCCCAGGAGCACCCCGGCCAGGGGCTGATTCAAGACCACCCGCTGCAACCGTTCAACGCCGACTGTTTCCGCGGTTCACGCGCCTCGTTCGACCGGGGTCAGCTCGACATCGCCCGCACGTTCCGGCAGCGTGAGGAGGAGGTCGTCGCACCGTTTCACTCCGGAACGATCGAACCGCCCGACGAGGTCCAGTCGGCCGATCTCGAGCTGCACGAGCTGATCCGCGTGCTGAAAGACCCCTGGTCCGCCTGGCTCGGTTCCCTCAAGGTCGAACTGCCGCGGACGGCGGACGATCCGTTCGCCCTCGATCGGGAACCGGTGGCGACGCCGGTGGGCTTGAACCGCTGGCAGATTCAACGCGAGGTCATCGACGCCGAACTGGACGCACGGACCGCCTTTCTGACGGAACGCCTGGCGGCCGACCGCCTGTTGCCCTACGGCAGCCTCGGCGCCGCCATGGGTGGAGAGAGCGTGCGGGCCGCGGAGGCACTTGTGCGGTGCGCGGTGCAGGAGGCGGGCGGGCGGCCGCGGCCGCGCCGCCTGGTGTACCGCGAGGGACACCCGCAGGTCGCAGGCAACGTCACCGTCACGGTCACGGCCGACGGCAGCCGGCACGTGTTGATCATGCCCGCCGAGCTGCGGAAACGACCGCAGCATCGACTCGATGTCTGGATCCGCGCGACCTTTGCGGCCGCCTGCGGAATGCGCTGCGACACGCTCGTGGTCTCGAGGGACGGGGAGGACGCGAGGGTCGACTGCATGCCGCCGATCTCTACCGAGTGGGCCCGCGCCGCGTTCGACGACCTTCTTCACCTGTGCCGCGAGGCGCGGCGCCGCCCGTTGCCATTCGGGCCGAAGACCAGTTTCGCGATTTACGACGCGGGCCGGCGAGGCAAGGATGCGGTGGCCCCGGCCCGTAAAGCCTGGGAACAGCAACCCAAGGGTCCGCCCGGTGAAGGCGACAGGGCGTCCGCGCAGTTGGCCTGGCGCGACCTGGACCCGTTCGCGGAGGAGACCTTCGACGAGTGGCGCCGCCTGGCCGCCGCGGTCTTCGGCCGGCTCGAGACCTGGTTCGCCACCGCAGCGCGGGACGGGGCGGCCGATGCCTGATTTCGACCTGCAGACCACCGACATCCCGACCGGGCTGTCGGTCATCGAAGCCAGCGCGGGCACCGGCAAGACCTGGACCATCGCGCACCTGCTGCCGCGGCTCCTGGTGGACGGGGTGGTCAACGACATCGGCGAGGTGGTGCTGGTCACCTTCACCGAGGACGCGGCCCGTGAACTGGGTGAGCGCACTCGCCGGCAACTGGCGGTCCTTGCGGCCCATGCCGGCGCCGGCACGCAACCCGGAGAACGCGAGGAGGGCCTCCGTATTCTGCTGGACCGGCTCGCCGCCCTCGACGCCCCGACGCGTGAGGCAGCCGTGCTGCGTCTGCGTCTGGCGCTGGACGAAAGCGACCAGCTCGCGGTGTCGACCATCCATTCCTTCTGCAAGCAGGTGCTGGGATCCGAGGGGTTCCTGTGCGGCATGCCCGCCGGTTTCGAGATCCTGCCGGACCCGACGGAGTTGAAGGCGGATGCCGTCAAGGATACGTGGCGCACCGATCTCGCCGCCGATCCGCTGCTGGCCGCCGTGGCGGCCCTGGGCGGGTGGTCGGTCGAGAACGACCTGCGGGCCTGGCAGCGCCTGACCCAACGGCCCTCCACGAGCATGGACCCGGCGCCGCCGTCGCTGCCGGAGGCCAGACACCAGGTGGCGCAGGCGATCGCCGCGGTCAAGGCCGCGCGGGCCGATCTCCGCCGGCTGCAGGAGATTGCCGCCCGCAACCACGTGACCCTGAACGATTCGGCAGCGAATCCTGGTCTGGCGTCAGTGGCGCGACTGGACGCCTGGCACGCGCGGTTCGAGACCCTGGACCCGCAACAGCCCCCGGTCGAGATCTTTCCCGCCGTGGCGCGACTGGCGGTTGCGGACACCTGGTTTCGCCGGTCCGGCGGCGCGGGCGCGGCCGCCTCGACCGATGCGGGCGCATTGCCGATCGTGGCCGCGGCCAGAGCGGTGAAGACCGCCATCGACACGACAGGCTGGGCCTGGCTGGCGCACCTGCGGCAGGCCGCCGGGCGGCGCTACGATCGCAGCCTGCGCCGTCACAACGCCGTCACCTACGACGGCTTGATTCAGCGTCTGCATGACGCACTGCGCGACGGACCGAACCGCGCGGCTCTCATCCAGCGGCTGTCCGAAAAGTGGACGGTGGGTCTGATCGACGAAAGCCAGGACACCGACCAGCAGCAACTGGACATCTTCCGGGCCATCTTCGAACGCGAGACCGGAGCGGGGCGCCTCATCCTGGTGGGAGACCCCAAGCAGGCGATCTACAGTTTCCGGGGCGGAGACCTCAACGCGTACCTCTCAGCCCGGCCGCATGACGAGACGCGCGTCAGCGACCTGTCCACGACCTATCGATCGGCCCAGGGCCTGGTGGCGGCCCTCAACGCCCTGTTCGGGCGCCCGTACGCCTTCGGCAACCCCGCCCTGACCTATCCGCAGGCGACGGCCGCCCACCCGGACGCCACGCTGCCGCTGCCTGATGACGGGCAGGGACGGCTGGTGGCCTGGGTGGTGCCGCGTGTCGACAGCGGGCAGTGGGACCGCGCCCAGCCTCGTCGAGAGCGCGCGGCCGCCTGCACCGCCGCAGCGATCGTGGATCTGCTTGGCCGGCCGGTGGGAAGCGGCGAGTCGCGGGTCGCGCCATCGCATGTGGCGGTACTGACCCGAACCAATCTCGAAGCGCGGCTGGTCCACCAGGCGTTGCGCGCACGGCGCGTGCCGGCCGTGGTGCGCGACGACGGGGACGTCATGCACAGCGAGATGGCGGCCGACCTCGCATCCATCCTGAAGGCGGTGCTCGCGCCGACCCACCTGCGATGGCGGCGGGCGGCCATGGCGACCCGCCTGTTCGGATACGACTCGGCGATGCTGGCGGCACTCACCAGCACGGAGGCGGAACAGTGGCTGACCCGCTTCTCGGAGTGGGGCCGCGTGTGGCGTACGCGGGGGATTGCCGCACTGATCGCCGATCTCGAATCCGGGTCCGGGGCGCCGCTGCGTCTGGCCCATGCTCCCTCGGGCGAACGGCACCTCACCGACGTGCGACATCTCATGGAACTGCTGCAGGCCCGCGAGGCCGAGGGGCTGCGCTCGCCCGAAAAGCTGTTGCAATGGTTCGAAGGCGAGCAACAGTCTGAGGGCAGCTCGTCGGATGAACGTCTGCGCCGACTGGAATCGGACGACGACGCCGTGCAGGTGGTGACCGTGCACCGGGCCAAAGGGCTTGAATTCGAGTACGTGTTCTGCCCCTACCTGTGGTCGGTGATGACGGACGTCAGGGTCAACGACCGGCTGCTCGTCCGCCGCGGCGCGGGGTGGGTGCTGGCGGACGGCGCCCAGCGGGACAATCACGCGGACCACCGCACCTGTACCGCAGAGCGCCTGCTGGAAGACCTGCGCCTGGCCTACGTGGCCCTGACCCGCGCGCGCCGCCGCGTGACGCTGCTGGCCGGACCCCTGGGGTATACCTCACGGGCGACTCTGCCTCCGTCTGCGCTCGACTGGCTGCTGCGGGACGACGACCAGGTCGACAGCCTGGAACACTGGTATGCGCGGATGACCGACCTGAAGAAGAGTGCCACCTCGTGCGAGCACGGCGTCACGTTGCGCCGCCTGCAGCAGGCGTGCCCGGAGGTGTTGACCGTGTCGGCGCCCCCCGCGCCCAGCGGGACGGCCTGGACCGCCGGTGATCGCGACGACACGTCCCTCAACGTGCGCGACGCCCCCGAACTCGACCTCGATCCCTGGCGCCTGACCAGCTTTTCGCGGCTGGCCCATGGGCGCGACGAAGAACGGGAACGCCGCGACGCCGTGGTGGAAGCGGTGGAGACCGAATCCAGCCCGCCGCCCGCGACCGGTCCCGACCTGGACGCCGAGGGGCCCCTGGCCCGCTTCGCGCGCGGGACGCACGCCGGCAACTGCCTGCACGAGCTGCTCGAGAAGTGGGACTTCCAGGAGGACCCCGCGACGCTGATCGACAGCAGCCTGCGCCGACACCGGCTGCATTCGGCCGAGACGGCGGACGCGGTGCGGCACACGCTCGATGCCCTGCAAACCACCCGCCTCGACGGCCTGGATGCCAGCCTCGCCACGGCCGCCGCGGACAGGGACCTGTCCGAATGGGAGTTTCTGCTGCCGCTGGGACGGACCGGCATCACCGGCCGTACGCTGTCGGACCTGTTCGCGCGTCACGCCCGCACCGCGGACGAACGCCACTATGCCCGCGATCTCGCCGGCCTGCCGGGTCAGGCGCTGTCGGGCATGCTGACCGGCTACATCGACCGCCTGGTACGGGCCGGTCGCCGCTGGGGCGTCGTGGACTGGAAGAGCAACTATCTGGGACCGCGGTTCGCCGACTACGACCGGCCGGCGCTGTGGCGTTGCGCGGCGGGACAGCACCATCTGCTGCAACTGCATCTGTATCTGGTGGCGCTGCGCCGCTATCTGCGGCTTTACGACGCCGATCCGCCAGCGGTCTCGGGCAGCCTGCTGTATCTGCGCGGCGTGCGCCCGGGCACGAGTCGGGGCGTGCTCGAGATCACGCCGCCCGACGGTCTGCTGGACGAACTCGAGCGCCTGTTCGCGAGCCCTGAGCGCGGAGCGCCGGCATGAGCCGCGCAGCCGTGCAGTTGTTGCAGCGCCGCTGGGACCTGCCTGACGCGGCCGCCCCGGTGCTGACACGTTTCTTCGCCGCGTGGGTCGCCGGGCACACCTCGCTCGAACTGAGCGCCGAGGACGCGGCCCTCCTTGCGCGCTGCGCCGCCGTGAGTGACGGGGCGCGGCCGGCGCCGCTGGTCCTGCGCGGCACACGGCTGCAATCCTGGCGCCTCGACCAGGCCGAGACCCGCGTGGCCGACAGGTTGCGGGCGCTCGCGTCCACGGAAGTCGCCGCCCCGGACAGGCCGTCTGGCGCGGCCGGCCCGGACGACGCCGATCTCGCGCAACTCTTCCCTGACCCGAACTCGGCCCAACGGCGGGCGGCGGTGCTGGGCCTGCGGCGGACGCTCGCGTTGATAACCGGTGGACCGGGCACCGGCAAGACCACCACGGCAGGACGCCTGCTGGCGCTGTTGACGCAACGCCACCCGGGCATGCGTGTCGCGCTGGCGGCGCCCACCGGCAAGGCGGCGGCGCGTCTGGGTGAAGCGATCGGCCAGGCCGCCGGGCGACTCGCCGGACCGCTGGCGGCGGTGCGTCCCCGGCTCGAGCGCGCCGCAGCTCAGGCACGCACACTGCACCGGCAACTGGGCTGGAATCACCGCACCGACCATTGCCGGTTCCATGCCGGCAACCCCTTGCCCTATGACGTGGTGGTCGTCGACGAGGCGTCCATGCTGGACCTCGGCCTCTGGGACCGGCTGCTGTCAGCTCTGGGAAAGGGCGCCCGTCTCGTCGTGCTCGGCGACCATCGCCAACTGGAGAGCGTGCAGCCGGGCCGCGTGCTGGGCGACATGATCGCCGCCGCCGACGGCGGCGCCCTGCACGACTGCCATGTCGAGCTGGACCGCAACTATCGGTTCGAGAAGTACCCGGGCATCGGCCGCCTGGCGGACGCCGTGCGCCGCCACGATGGTGATGCCGCGGTTGAGGCGCTGAGCGGCGCCGGGTATCAAGAGGACGTGGTCCACTACGCGTCCGAAGAGGTCGACGATGCCCTGGACCGCGTCTGGCCGCAGATCCTGGCCGTGGTGCAAGCGCAGCAGCCTGCAGCGGCCCTGGATGCCCTGGCGCGCGTCCGCATCCTGTGCGCCCTGCGGCGCGGCCGCCACGGCGTCGAAGGGCTCACCGCCCGCATCGAGGCCAGATTGCGCCGTGAAGGGTTCGCGGCGGGCGAATGGGCGCATGGCCGCCCCGTGCTGGTGACCGCCAACGATCCTCACAGCGGTCTCTTCAACGGCGACGTCGGTGTGCTGCTGCAGGGGACCGACGCGCGCGGGGTAACCGCCTGGTTCCGCGGGCTGCAGGGGCCGCGCAGCGTACCGCCGGCAGCCCTGCCGAACCATGACAGCGCCTGGGCGATGACCGTGCACCGGGCGCAGGGCAGCGAGTTCGAATCGGTGCTGCTCGTACTGCCGCCCCAGCCCCACGCACTCGCCGGACCGGAACTGCTCTACACCGGCGTGACCCGGGCGCGATCGAAGATTCTGATCGCGGCAGACGCCGCGGCGCTGCGCGCCGCCTGCGCGCCCCGTCCGCCGCGTCGCACGGGGCTGCTCGACAAGCTCGGCATGCGGCACCTCCACAAGGCGCCGTGAGGTTGGTGGCGCCGCGGCGCCAGCCGGACCAGCGGACCGGACGGGCGCCGCGACGAGACTGCAACCGGGACGGGGCGTGGACCGCGGCCTAACCGCCAAGCATCAGGCTGTCGATGTGCACGTTCAGAAGATGCGTGACGCGCAGGCCGGTTATCCCGCCGGTATCGACCGCGGACCGCGGCTGGGTCGCCACTTCCGTGCCGTTCACCAGGAAGCGCACCTGGCTGCTGCCGACCTCCACCGCCAACACGTTGGTCGACCGGCCCTGGGCGTCAAGCTGGTTGATCGAGTCGTGGCTGGTCCAGTCGACCAGAATCGGTATGTCTTCGCCCATGCGTTTCCTGATCAGGTACTGGCCGTCCTGACGGATCACGAAATACGAATAGCGCTGATTGGGGCCGTCCAGGTCGGCACCGCCAAAGATGAGGCCATAGGCGTTGGGGTGGCCGGAGGGCTCCACCTGCGTGAACGACGCGCTGATCGTGTAGTCCCCACTCGCCATGCTGCTTGGCTGCCAGAAGGTGGCCGCCCCGCGACCGGCGGTGTTGGCATGCACGCCCGACCCCATCGTCATGAAATTGAGCACGCTCGCCGCGTCTCCGTCGCGATCGAGACGCGCCTCCCATCCGGCCGCGGTCACGCCGCCTTCCTGCGCCTGCAGGGCGAACGGCACCGCAATCGCTGCAACCACCACGGCAACCGCTATCGGCAGGTATCGCATCGAACTCCTCCTTCTGGGGAAACGTCTGTTTCCCGCTTCTACTGGAACCGTCAGGTTCCTGGAATCGCCAGGCACGGCCGCCGTGCAGTCTCGCGTGTGCGCGAACGCCGACAGCGGCACGAGTCGATACTACAGTGCAGGGACATGGTGTCAAGCGTTGTTCCGCAACCGCGCGGTCAGGGCGCCGTGGGCACCGCGGACAGGTCGATGACGGCGGCGTCGGGCGCCGCGGACCTGAACAACTCGACAATCCACTGGTGACAGGTGAGGACGAGCACCTGGTTGCTGCGCGAGAGCTCGACGAACGCGGCGGCGGCGCAACGGGCGCGGTCGAGGTCGAAGTTCACGAGCACTTCGTCGACGACGACCGGCAGCCGTTCCGTTTCTTCGCCCATGCTCCGGATGAGTCCGAACCGCAGCGCCAGATAGAGCTGCTCGCGTGTCCCTCGACTGAGCTGCGCGGGTGTCTTGCGGCGGCCGGTCTGGTCGACCACGGTGATCTCCTGCTCACCCACCGTGACGTGCAGCCTGGTGTATCGACCGCCGGTCAGGCTGCGAAAGAACGTCTCGGCGCGTCGAACCACATCGGGCTGGCGCTCCTCTTCATACCTGCGGCGCGCCTTGACAAGCAGGGAGCGCGCGACGACCAGCGTCGACCACTCGGCCGCCAGGCTCCGCAGCGTTTCGAGCAGCTCGGCTCGGCGCCCTCGCAGACGCGAGGCGTCCTCGTCGCCGGAGAGCTGTTGCATGCGCAACCGGAGTCGCCCGCGCTCTTCGTCCTGATCGGTGACGCGACGCTCCAGATCGGACAGCGCTGCCGCTTCGTTCCGACACGCCTCGTCGATCTCTTCCTTCGTGGTTGACGCGAGCACGCCGCGCAGATCCTCGATGTCGAGCCTGTGCGCCCAGGCGGCGCGCAGGGCGGATGCATGCTCATTGCGCTGCCGCTCCAATTCCTGGCGTTGGAGGTGCTGCCGCGCCAGACGCCTGAACGCTTCGGCGTCGTCGGTCTGCGCCAGCGCCAGCAGATCGCGGATCCGGTCGGCGATGCCGCTGCGCCGGCTGACGGCCTGATCGAGGGTGGCGGCGCATCGTTCGGCCGCGCGGACCGCCTCGGCCTGCGCGCGCACCGCCTCCTTCGTCTTGTCGAAGCGCGCGACGATGCGGTCGGCGCGTTGGGCGATCGCCGCCGTGGACTCGTCCGCGCTGGGGTCTGCGCCGAGATGGCCGGCGGCAAGCGCCTGAACGACGGCGCGGTAGGCGTCGATGTCCTTCCGAATGGCGGCGATGCGCTGGCGCTTCTCAGCGGCCGTGCGGGCAATGACACGCGCCGTGTCCACGCGGGAGAACAGCTCGGGGACCGTGTCCGGCGCCAACGTCTCCGGCAACCCCTGGCGCGCGAGCCAGGCCGCCCATTCAGCCGTCGCGGTCTCGACGGCGGTCTGCAGCGTCTCCCGCCGGCGCAGGGCGGCCCGGCTGCGCTCCTGCGCCCGCTCGACCTCTGTCGCGGCCTCGTCCACCGCGGTCTGGCGTTGCGCCCGGTCCCGGTGCAACTCCTCATCCCGGAGGAGCGCCGTCTCGACCGCCTGCAACTGGTCGCGTCCCGGCGCCTGATCCGCCGGAAGGTCGAGCGCCAGCGCTGCCAGGGCGGCCTGCAGCGCCGCGCGCCGCTCGGCGGCCTGACGCCGTGCGTCCTCGATGAGCCGGCGCAGTGACCGACCGGCGTCCGGCTGGACGGACGACGGCGTCAGCGCGTAGGCGATCACGGCCAGGACGATCAGCACGACGCCCACGGCAGGCAGCGCCATTTCCCCGTCCGAGAGGACGCCCGCCACGAGCAACAGGGCGCCCAGCGCGCCCAGCGCGGCAGGCATGGCGAATCGTCGCCAGGACGTGGTCGGCTCGGACGCCGCACCCGCCTGCGCGTCGAAATCGCGGCAGCGCTGCTCCGCCCGTTCGAATGCATCGAGGCGGCTGTGCGCGATTTGCAGCGCGGCGCGCCGATCGGGCAGTGCAACAGGCGCCGTCCCGCTGGCCGGGCAGCGGTCGAGGTGGTCCTGCCGGACCTGGAGGCGCTGGCGCGCCTCGTCGAGCGCCTGACTCGCCTGCTCGGCGTCTCGCGTCCGGTCCCGCAGATCAGCGCGGACCGAGGCAAGACGCGCCGTCCACTGCTCTACCTCGTCCCGGCGCGGAATCGAGCTGTCGAAGGCGTTCAGGCGCGCCTCGTCCCACCCCGGACCCAGCTCGCGCAGCGCGCCCGCGAGCTCGGCCGCGCCGGCGGCCAACTCCGACTCCCGTTTGGGCAGGTCTCGCACCGACGCGTCGAACCCGCCACGGCCGCGGCGCAGCGCTTCGACCGCCGCGTCCGCCTGCAGCAGATCCTCACCGTCCACCGGCTGCTCCGCCAGATCCCGGGCGCGCGCCAGTTCAGCGGCATCGGCGGCCACCTGCTCGTCCGCCTCGCGCAGCCGGTCTTCCAGGCCGCTGAGCCTGACGATCGGGTCGTCGGGAAAATCGGTGCGTTCCGGAATGTCGGCCATCCGTGTCTCGACATCGCGCAACGCCACCCAGGCGTCCCAGGCGTCCCGACGCCGCTGCAGCTCGTCCACCTGCGCGCGGATACGGGCACACTTCTCGCGAAGCGCGGCGCCCTCGTTCTCGAGCGCGGCGCAGCGAGACACCGCCTCGCCGTACTCCTGCGCTTGTGACAGCGCCTGCCGCAACTGCGTCTCGACTTCGTGCAGCTCGCCAAGCAGCTTCGCCACCGGCTGCTTCGAGCCTCGCGGCGCGTAGATCTCGTCCGCGCGCGTCTTCAGCTCCTTGAGCGCCCGCGGTAGATTTGCAGCGCCGGTACCGGCGCTGTAGATGCGGCTGCTGATGCCGCTGTCATCCGCAGACTCCAGTTGCCTCAGCCCGTCGAGGTCGAACGCGAATACCGAGGTGAAGGTCGACGCCGTCGCATGCCCCAGCAGCGCGGGCCGGGCGGCCTCGGGCACGAGCGCCCCGTCCGCCGTCGTGATGGTCAACGGACCGCCCTTGCGACCGTGGTGGCGTTCGAACGTATAGCGCATCTCGCCGTCAGACACGAACTCGATGCGGCCGCCATGGGCGCCGCCGGCGCGCGGCGGATAATGCTCGGCCGCGCCACGCAGCGGAAACCCGAACAGCACCATGCGGATGAAGGCCAGGAGCGTGCTCTTGCCCGCCTCGTTCGGACCGTAGAAGAGGGTCACGGGCCGCGCCAGCGGTGCGAGTGACGTCTCGGCGTAGTCGCCGAACCCGTCGATCAGGATGCGCTCGATCTTCATGTCGTCGATCTACTCACCGGCCTCGTCATCGACGAGCAGACCGAGCGCGACATCCTCGGCCACCGCCAGCAGCTCGCGGACGTCGTCCTCCCGCGGCAGACTCTCGCCCAGATACCTGCGAGCCCGCGCGTTGTCGTAGAGCGGGGCGAGCTCCTGTCGCAGGTCGGCGACCAGGTGCTCGTCCCGCGTGGCCGAGGCGGTCAGCGCCAGGAAGTCGCCGATGAAGTCCTTGCCGTCAAGCAGCGCGTCGCGGTCGAGTTCGGATTTCGTCATGTCCGCGATGCCGCCGCAGAACGCGAATGGGCGCCGGCTGGCCCACCGCTCGTTGAGCTGCATGACGAGGTCGTCGAGGCTGCCCGGCCGCGCCAACTGTCCGTGCAGCGCCCCTCGTCCGACGAGCTGGAGGCGATAGACGACATCGCGGTCGTCCGCCCGCCGCAGAAACTCTTCGACGAGCTCCTCCAGACGATCGAACAACGCGCCGCCGTCCTCGAGGCCCGCAATCGGGACCTCCGCATGTTCCCACCGCACCGTGTCGACGGCGACGAACTCGGGCGCTAGCGCCCCATGGTCGTCCACGTCGACGACGTAGACGCCGCGCGGTCCCCGCTCGTGCGGGTGACGCCCCTGCGTATTGCCCGGATACACCACCATCGGCGCCTGGTTCCGCAGGATGGCGCGGGTGTGGACATGTCCGAGCGCCCAGTAGTCGTATCCGGTCGCGGTCAGGTCGTCGAGCGCACAGGGGGCGTACGCGTCATGCCCGGGATTCGAGTCGACGTTCGCGTGCAGCAGCCCGATGGTGACGCGCCCGGGCTCGCGGGCCGGAAACTCGGGCACGAGGCTGCGCCGCACCTCCCGTGTGGGGTAGCTGACGCCGCAGACCAGCGGCCCGGTGGGCGACGTCGGGTCGACCGGCAGCGCCTCGGCGGTCTCGCCGAACTGATGCGCGTTCGACGGCAGCGCCAGATGCGCGCCCCAGCCGTCGAGCGGGTCATGGTTGCCATGGCAGATGAAGGCGCCGATTCCGGCATCCCGCAGGCGTTCGAGCCCCCGCACGAACCGGATCTGCGCCGTCAGACTGCGGTCGGCGCTGTCGAAGATGTCACCCGCCACCAGCAGCGCGCCGGCACGCCGATCGATACAGAGCTGGATCAGCCGGTCATAGGCATCGAACGTCGCACGCCGGAGCACGTCGGCCACCTGCGGCGCGGTCTCGCGGATGCCGGTAAACGGGCTGTCCAGATGCAGATCAGCCGCGTGCACGAAACGAAACGCCATATCGCCAGCCTGTCTCCCGTTTCCAATCCGGCGTGGGTGGCCGCGCAGCACGGCTACCGCTGCAACTCGGCCGCCACCCGTTCCACCTCGCGCAGGACCCGCAGCAGGTTGCCGCCCCACAATTTCGCGATCGCCGCTTCGTCATACCCGCGCCGCAGCAGCTCGAGCGTGACGTTGAACGTCTCGCTCGCGTCGCGCCAGCCGTCGATGCCGCCGCCGCCGTCGAAATCGGAGCTGATGCCGACATGGTCGATGCCGATGAGATTGACGGCGTGATCGATGTGGTCGACGAACATCGGGACATCGACCGCCGGCCAGTCCCGATCGATGTCCCCCATTCGACGCTCATAGAGGGTACGCTGCGTCTCAGACAGGCGGGCGGGGTCGAGAGGACCTTGAGGGGCGACCCCAAGCTCGCCCCTCAAGGTCCGGATCGCGGCGCTGCGCGATCCGGCCGTTGCACTGATGAACGACCCCAGCGCCACCGTCTGCATCACGCCCCCGTTGTCGCGGAGCGCGAGCAACTGTTCGTCATCGAGGTTCCGTGGATGGTCGGCCAACGCACGGGCGCTCGAGTGCGAGGCGATCACCGGCGCCCGCGACAGCCGGACGGCGTCCAGCATCGCCGCCTTGGAGATGTGCGAGACGTCGACCATGATGCCCAGCCGGTTCATCTCGGCCACGACTGTCTCGCCGAACGCGCTGATGCCGTCATGTTCGGACGGCGCGTCGCCGAGCGCTTCGCGAGGCGCAGCCGAGTCGGCGATGTCGTTGTGCCCGTTGTGCGCCAGCCCCAGATATCGGGCGCCGAGGTCGTAATAGGTCTGAAGCAGCGACAGATCGCGGCCGAGGACATACCCGTTTTCGATGCCGATCGCTGCGATGAGTTTGCCGGCGGACGCGATGCGCTCGAAATCGTCCGCGGCGTAGGCGATCTCGATCCGGCCGGGATACATCTCCTCCGCCATCCGATGAATCGCCTCGAACTTCGTCAGCGCGTCGGCCTGGGCCTTAGCGTAGTTCTCCGGCGTCCGCGCGGTCTGTCCGACGTAGACAACGAAGAAGGCGGCGTCGAGTCCGCCATCCTCCATCTTGGGCAGATCGACCTGCCGAGATCCGCGCAGCCCGGGGTCGACCTCGGCGCTGGCGAAATCGAGCGGTATGTCATCGTGCGTGTCGATGGTCAGGACACGGTCGTGGATCGCGCGCGCCCGGTCCACCAGTGACGATTCGGCCGTCTCCTCCACTCCCGCACTCCCCTCCGGCGCCATACCGCCGCGACAGCCGGCCGCCAGCAGTCCCAGCCACACGATTCCCACCCCGATCACCGTCCGATCGCACATCTCGCTCGTCCCCTTGTCGGCGCCCCTGCGGCCGGCCCGGCTCCCAGATCCGCCCTCATTCTAGCGCCATCGACTTTCCGTCCCGGTCGGCCGCGCGAGGCCGGGCGCTTGCGCCGGCCGCGAACGGCGCGGCGTATACTGGCAGCCCGCGCCGACCGGTCGCCGTCATGCTCACCTGCCAGAAGTCCCGATTCCTGCTGCCCGAGGGGCTGCATTATCTGAACTGCGCCTACATGGCGCCGCTTGCGCGCGACGTCCGGACCGCCGGCATCGCTGGCATCGATCGACGCGCCGCGCCGTATCTGCTCCGCCCGCCGGCGTTCTTCGACGAAAGCACGCGGGTGCGAGAGCTCTTTTCGCGGCTCGTCAACGTGCCCGACCCCAACCGCATCGCCATCGTTCCGTCGGTATCCTACGGACTGGCCACGGTGGCGCGCAACGTCCCCGCAGCGGCGGGTGACAACGTCGTGGTGGTGGAAGAACAGTTTCCGAGCAACGTCTACACGTGGCGCCGGCTGTGCGCGGAGCGCGGCTTGACGTTGCAGGTGGTCGCGGCGCCGGCCCGGTCCGACAGCGGCCGGGCGGCGGCGTGGAACGTCCGTCTTCTGGAGGCGATCGGCCCCCGGACGGCGGTGGTCGCGTTGCCGCAGGTCCACTGGGCCGACGGCACCCTCTTCGATCTCGTCCGCGTCGGCGAACGGGCTCGCGAGTGCGGCGCGCTGCTAGTCGTCGACGGGACGCAGTCGGTCGGTGCGTTTCCGTTCGATGTGGCGCAGATTCGTCCGGACGCCCTGGTCTGCGCCGGCTACAAGTGGCTGCTGGCCCCCTACTCGATCGGACTGGCCTACTACGGACCCGCGTTCGACGACGGCATCCCGCTTGAAGAAGGATGGCTCGCACGCCGCCACAGCGAGGTGTTCGCCGACCTGGTGCAGTATCAGGACGAGTACCGGCCGGCGGCGCTGCGATTCGACGTCGGCGAGCGGTCGAATTTCACATTGTTGCCGATGCTGGCGGCGGCGCTCGACCTGATTCTCGACTGGACCGTACCGGCGATTCAGGATTACTGCGCCCAGCTTACCGGCCCTCTGACGCAGACTCTGCAGGCGCGGGGCTACTGGATCGAGGAGGACCGCTGGCGCGGCGCGCACCTGTTCGGCATCCGCCGGCGCGACACTCCCGACATGGCCCGCGTGGCGGCGCGGCTGGACGCGCGACAGGTCTTCGTGTCGGTGCGCGGCGACGCCATCAGAATCGCACCGCACCTCTACAACGACGCGTCGGATACGGATGCGCTGCTGGACGCGCTCGGCGACTGAGCACGCCAATCAGCGCCAGGGACGGTCGACCACCCGTTCGAGCGGACGGCGCTCCCGTTGGGTCCGGAACGCGCGGCGGGTCATGAGGTCGTACTGGTCGCCTGCGCCCAGCAAGTAGAAGCGTCCGCCGGAATCGAGCATCCGCTCGTGGTCATAGATCGCGACATAACTCGCGCCGATGACCTCGAACCTGTCCCCCTGGACCACGATCGCCGTATCTTCGTCGATCCCGATCCCGAGCAACTCCGGATGCGCCTCGATGATCTCGATCAGATCGAATTGCCGGTTCCGCCGCAGCAGATGCTGATCGATTGCGGTGTCGCGCAGGAATGCGAACCCCACCACATGGTCGCCCATCATGATCGTGTTGGTCGAGGTGTCGCCGCGCGCGAGATACGAGCCAAGAATGGTGGCCCCCGCGGAGGACCCGCCGATCACCCCGCCCCGCCGCAGCACGTCCCGCAACGCTTCATGGACCCGGGTGTCCAGATACGCATCGGCCAGCCGCCATTGCCGGCCGCCGGGAAACCAGACTCCGCGCGCACGCCGCAACGGCTCAACGAAGGCGGCCGAATCCGCCTCCTTCCGGTCGGTCGTGTGCAACACGGTGAGGTCGGTGGCGCCCGCGTCGCGAAACGGCCGCAGACCCGGATAGGACTGGTCGTAGGTCTCGGCGCCGCCCGCGGTCGGGATGACGACGATCGGCGACTGCGGTCCACCGGCCAGCCGTATGAAGCGCTGCAGAATGGCGGGGTCGCGCATCGCGCCGCCCACGATCACCAGGGACCCGTTGGCGGGGCCGACCGGCTGCGCCGCGGCGATCGCCGGCAGCCAGTTCGCGGCCAGCGTGACCAGCGCCGCGACCCGCATCATGCGACGCATCAGGTCATGCATGTGTGATGGTCAGTCTTCGAGCAGTTCGATCACCGACAGCGGATCGACCCGCGCGCCGTTGAGCCGCATCGTCCAGTGCAGATGCGGACCGGTCACCCGGCCCGTCGCGCCGGCGAGGCCGACCGTCTGCGCCGGATCGACGAGGTCGCCCGTCTCCACGACGATCTCCGAGAGGTGGGCGAAGTAGGAATACAGACCCCAGCCGTGATCCAGGATCACGGACCCACCGGAGAAATAGGTGTCCCCCGTCAGGACCACCCGGCCCGTGTTGGGCGCCACCACCGGCGTGCCCTCGGCCGCGCGGAAATCGGCGCCGCTGTGCGGGCTTCGCGGCTGGCCGTTGAATACGCTGCGGCTGCCGAAGGCGCTGGTCGCCGCGCCGGGCACCGGCCGTCCCCATGACCCGCGCCAGAGCCGTTCGGGGGACGCGCTGGCGAATATGGCGCGCTGCTCGCTCGCCTCGCGCGCAATCCGCTCGGCCACCTCCGGGGGTGGTTCGACATAACGCGGCGCGACGGTCAACTGCCGGGTCGGATACGCCTTGTCCTGAACGACCAGGGCATAGACCCGTTCAATCGGCGCCCCGCCCCGTGGGGTGATGCGGAGAGACAGATCGTGGACACCGGGGTCGACCTGGAGATCGATACCGACCAGACCCTGCCAGCCCGCCGCCCCGGCGTCGTAGAAACGGATCGTCTCATCGAAGATCGTGCCCAGGATCCCGGACACGGGCGCTGTCGGAACGACGCGAATGAGAACCGCCTCGCCCGGCACGACACCGCGGGCGTGATGCGAAACGTCAGCATCGAACGGCTGGGCCGCCGACACCGCCGCGACGATGCACACCAGACCGGCGGCCAGGGCGGCGCGGAGACACCGAGTCAAAGCCATGACGGCGCGCATTGTACCACCGGCGCTGCCCGCCCGGCAGCGCCACGCCAGCGTGTCGGAGTGCGGCGCCGGCCGGTCTACCCCCCGAACAGCGTCATGCCGAAGACCCGCGCGAGGATGATGATGACGGTCAACCCGGTGAACACGGCCAGACTGAACCAACTGAACCAGACGACCGGGGTCGACGGATAGAACGCCGTATCGTCTTTCGGGATGACGGTCAGGCAATAGTACACGTTGAGAAAGAAGATGACCGGCGCGATGAAGAACGCCAGGGCCGAGGCCACCAGCACCAGGAACACCGGGCGCGGCACGCCCACCATGATCAGCACGGCGGCGACGAGCGAGTAGAACATCGTGATGCGATAGATGTTGTACTCGGACTCGGGCGCGCGGCGATGGACGTCGGTCACCTCGTCGGCAGCCACTCCCGGCAGCGCCGCGGTCGCCCGGAACAGGTTGCGACAGCAGGCCGCGACCACCCGCGGCCACCCATCGAAGTAGTTGAAGACGGTCGAAAACGTGGCGGCGAAGGCCCCGGCCAGGAATACGAACATCATGCCGGGGCCGACACTGTCGGTGAAGATGCGGGCGATCTCGCCGATCACCGCGTTGCCCTCGACCGGGCTCGGGTACAACCAGACTGCCGCCAGCAGCAGAAACACGGTGGCGAGCACGAACGACACGATGTGGCCGAGCGTGAAATCCAGGATGCCGATGCGGAACCAGCGCCGGCAATACTCCTGCGCGTGGGCCGGCAGACTCGACAGGCGCACCGCGAGATCGGACTTGCTCGAGGAGAACGGATCGAACGGACGGGCATAACCGAGCTGTTCGAGCTGCGCCCGGATACGCCCCATCCCGACCCGTTTCGCTTTGCCCCATTCCGACGCCTGCAGCGAGACGTCGATGCCGGTCGGCAGGAGTCCGAGGAAGGCGGCGATGATCAGCCAGGAGCCGCCCGGCACCTCGACGGTGAAGAACCGCCCCATCGCCGACAACGGCGCCGGTTCGACCAGATACACGCCCACGGTCGACACGAATAGCAGACCGGCGAGGATCTTCGTGGACAGCTCGACGGCGGCATAGCGCCCGTACAGGATGACGACCACCGACAACGTCCCGAGCGCAAGTCCGTACAGCCAGCTTGGCAGACCGAACCCGAGATATTCGGAAAAGATGTAGAACAGCACGGCGGCGGCGGCCGCCAGCCGGCCCGCCTGCCCCAGCGCGCACTGGATGAGCGTGGTGATCAGCACATACCAGACGGGCCACTTCGCCGGCGCCGTCGAATAGGCGTCCAGCATGCTGCGGCCGGTGGCGTTGGTGAACCGGAACGCCATCTCGAATCCGTAGTACTTGAAGATGTAGGCGACCGGAATGCACCACAGCAGCGCGTACCCGAAGCGCCCGCCCGCCGCCGGCGCGGTCACGAGATGGCTGGTCCCGATGCCGGTCATCATCAGGATGAGTCCGGGACCGAAGTGCCGCAGCAACCCGCGCGGACCGGTGTCGGGCAGCGGCAGGTGGTTGAACGTCTGTGACTTGTCCGGCATGGGCGACATCCTAACAGGGATCGGCGCCCGGAGATCGGGCACGGGCATCGCCGCCGGCCGACCGAGCCGACCGGGTGCGACGGCACACGGCAACCAGCGCGGCGGGAAGCGGTAAGATGAACGCGATACCGGCCGCGAACCGGGAGGACGCCATGCCTGCACTCTGCACCACGTGCCCACCGACCCGGCGACGCCCCCGCGTCCTGACCGCGTTCGTGCTGACTCTGACGACCGCCTGCGCGTTGCCGATCTCGCGCGATGCCGAGCCGGGCCGCGACGCCGCCGGCAACGAGGGCGCGGTTACCGCCGGTCACCCGCTGGCGGCCGAAGCAGGGTTGGCGGTGCTGCAGGCGGGCGGCCTCGCAATGGACGCGGCCATCACCGCTGCCGCAGTACTTTCGGTGGCGAGGCCGCACATGAACGGCGTCGGCGGCGACATGTTCCTGCTGTACCACGACTCGGCCACGAGACTGACCTATGCGCTCAACGGGTCGGGACGGTCGGGCAGCGCGAAAACCCTCGCCGAGCTGAAGGCTGACGGACTTGAGCAGATGCCGCGCTCCGGGCCGCTGAGCGTCTCGGTGCCGGGCGCGGTGGGCGCCTGGGCGGAAGCGCTGCGGCGGTTCGGCACGATCAGCTTCGCCCAGGCGCTGCAACCCGCTGTCAGATTGGCCACGGCCGGATTGCCGGTCTCCGAACGGCTCGCCGCGGACATCGCGGGCGCCGAAGAGAAGCTGCGGCGGGAACCGGAGGCGGCGCGCATCTTTCTCCCCGGCGGCGCACCGCCGCAAGCGGGCGACCTGCTGCCCCGCCCCGACCTCGCGCGGACCCTCCTGACGCTCCAGGAGAAAGGGGCCGACGAACTCTATCGCGGTGCGCTGAGCCGGCAGGTCGTGCGCTTTGTCCAGAGTCGCAGCGGTCTGCTCATGCCCAACGACATGGCCGACTATCTGGCCGAGTGGACGCTGCCGATCAGCACGCGCTATCACGGCTTCGAAGTCCAGGCGATGCCGCCCAATAGTCAGGGCATGACGCTGCTCGAGGAACTGGCCTTGCTGGAGCGTCACAACCTCGAGCCGCTGGGTCACAACAGCGCCGAGTACCTGCACATGGTCTCCGAGGCGATCCGGGTGGCATTCGTGGACCGCGACGCCGAACTGGCGGATCCCGGTGCGATGCGCGTCACACCGGAGTATCTACTCGACAGCGAACGGATCACCGCGCTGGCCGGCGAGTTCGGCCCCTCAGGCCGGGCGCCGGAGATCGACGTCGCCGCCAGCGAGGACCACCCGAACACGGTGTATGTGATCGCGGTCGACAGATACGGCAACGTGGTGTCGCTGATCCAGAGTCTGTTCGCGACATTCGGATCAGGTCTGGTGGTGCCGGACACCGGCATCGTGTTGCAGAACCGGGGATCGCTGTTCCGCTTCGACGAAGACCATCCCAACGTGTTCGCGCCGCGCCGGCGCCCGTTGCACACGCTGTGCCCCGTCATCGTACTGAGCAACGAACTGCCCTGGCTGGCGATCGGCACACCGGGAGGCGACGGGCAGACCCACACCCTCACCCAGGTGATCAACAACATCGCGCTGTTCGGGATGACCCCGCAGGAGGCCATCGACGCTCCCCGTCTGCGGCGGTTGAGCGACGGCTCGCTGGCAATCGAGGACCGCGTGCCCCAAGCGGTGCGAGACGCGCTCGAGGCCCGCGGCTATACCGTGCATACGCGCAGCGGCTGGACTGCCGAGTTCGGCGGCGCGCAGGCGGTGCTGGTCGACCAGATCACGGGCCGCCGCATCGCCGGCGCCGACCGCCGCCGCGAAGGCTGGGCGGTGGCCTATTAGATCGGACGGCGGTCACTAGGCTCCGCCCGCCGTCTCGGGCGCCAGCTCTACGTGAGCAATGCGGGCGCCTCGGTACCGGCCGTCGCGGCGGCCACCCTCGGGCATGCCACGCGCAATGACGCGGCCGTCCTGCCGATACCCGTGGAATTGGAACGGAATGCCTTCCCCGAAATAGGGACGCGTCGAGTCCTGCAGATGCAGGTGCACGTGCGGCTCGCTGCTGTTGCCGGAGTTGCCGGCGCGCCCGAGCACCTGGCCGGCGGTGACGCGGTCGCCGATGCGGGCCGCGACCGATCCCGGTTGCAGGTGGCCGATGAAGAGATACTCGCCCGGCTCCACCTCGATACCAACGTGATTGCCGAGCCCCGCCAGTCCCCAGCGCGGCGCCCCGATCTCGACCTCGGGCTCGCCGTCGTGTGCGGCGAAGACCACGCCCGGCGCGGGCGCGTACACCGGCAGGCCGTAGGCGTAGTAGTCGTCGAGACCGACGCCGTCCGTCCGAAAGGCACGTCCCTCTCTGGTGACGAGCAGGTCGTATGCCCAGCGCTGATCGGGCAGAAACACGTGGTAGTTGACCTCTGAGGTCGACCCGCCCCAGGCGACGGTCAGCGGTCCTGCGAGGGGCAGCCGGAATGCGACGCCGCTCGGGTGTGCGTCGTGGGACGAGGGGTACGGGTCGTACACCGGCAACGTGACGATGACGGCGAACAGGCCGGCAAAGGCCAGCAGGTGCCAGACGTTCGCACCGTGCTTCCAGCGGTGGGCCGAACGGAGCGAGGCGACCAGCAGCGCGGCGGTTGCGAGAACGAGCACGATTGGTCCCGCGTACCAGATCCAGAGCGCGACGTGCCCCGGGCGGGCCCACAACGTCACGAGCATGACGAGGTGCAGGCCGAGCACGCCGGGCACGACGCGCACCCACCCGTCGACCGCCCGCCGCTGGGCGGGATCCCGCCGCGGCAACGGACGCAGCGGGCGCCGGCGAATCCCGTCGCGTTCAGGCATCGCTGTCCCGGACGCCGTGAGCGCACTGGTCTACCGGACCCCGGCGGCGACGCCGTCCGGTTCGTCGCCCAGCCAGGCCGGTGTGCCGAGCGGGCGCTCGCGCGGCCATATTTCGTCGAGGGTATCGCCGTCATAGAGACGGCCGTTCTTCATGACGTACCGGATGGCGGTGGTGTTCCGGATGCCGTCGAGCGGATTGGCATCCAGGATAACGAGATCGGCCAGCTTGCCCGCCTCGATCGAGCCGAGATCGCCATCGAGGCCGATGGCCGCCGCGCCGAGACTGGTGGCCACCCGCAACGCGTCGTGCTCGGACAGGCCGCCGGACTGCATCGCCCACAGCTCCCAGTGATAGCCCAGGCCCTGGAGCTGCCCGTGGCTGCCGACCCCCGCCACGCCGCCCGCGGCCAGGATCGCCTTTACGCCCGCGGCATGCTGCCGGAAGACGTACTCCTCGTCGCGGAACCAGCCGCCCGGCCCCGCGTCGATGCCGGCGCCGCGCCGGCGCGTCACCCGATCGAGTTCGGCGTGTGGTGTGAACCGGCGCAGCTTCGGGTCGTCGTGCGGATTCTCCCGTGTGAAGAACCAGTTCTCTCCGAACGGCCCGCCGTAGGACACGAGCAGCGTCGGCGTGTAGGCGATGCCGCTCTCCGCCGTCAGGCGGACGACGTCCTTGTAGAGCGGAAAGATGGGAAACGAATGCTCCTGCCCCGGGTAGCCGTCGATGATCATCTCCAGCTCGTATTTCATGTCGAGCCCGCCCTCGGTGGTCGGCCGGAGCTGCTGCTCCTTCGCCGCCATGATGATCCACTGACGTTGCTGCCTGTTGCCCGACATGTACATCTTGATGGTCTGCGTCTCGTAGTACTCGCTGTAGCGCGTCAGCACGCGCTGTGCATGGTCGAGATCCTCGATCTGCTCGGCGACGAAGACCCCCGGTCCTGTCGAGTAGATGCGCGGGCCGACGATGTCCCCGGTCTCCACCAGGTCGCCATAGGTCAGCACGTCGGTCGTGCCGGTCTGCGGGTCGCGTGTCGTCGTGACGCCGTAGGCCAGGTTGGCGAGGTAGGTCCACGGCTGCGTCTTGTGGACGCCGAAGCTCGGGCGCATGTGGGCATGGGTGTCGACGAAGCCGGGGACGATCGTCGTCCCGCTCACGTCCAGGATGCGGGCCGCATCGGGAAGCTCCAGCGAGCCGCGGGGGCCGACCGCGAGAATCCGGTGGCCCTGCACGACGACGTCGGCGTCCTCGACGACCTCGCCGCCCCGCATCGTGAGGACCCGCCCGCCGCGCAGCACGCCATACCCGTCCGGCAGGTCGCGGACCGCGTCGATCAGCACACGGATCTCGGCCGGCTCGTAGACAGGCGCGTCCTCGTCAGTGTCGCCCTCCGGCGCGTCTTCTTCAGCGTCGGTTTCGGTCTCGGTTGCGTCCTGGGCGGCGCCACTTGCCGCGCCGTCCGCCCGTTCAGCGGCGCGCGCCGCCGCGTCCGCCGCCTCTTCCGCTGCCGCCGCATCGTCGAGGTCGTAGATGAAATGGGCATTGCCGATGGACCAGTGCGCCCGCCGCCCATCGGCGCTCCAGGCCGGAAACTGTCCGCCGACCTCCGTCAGCTTCCGGACCGGCACGCTGGCGCCCGCCGGGTTGGCGACCGACACCACCGGCGTCTCGCCGCCGACATACGGCACGACCAGCTCGTAGAGGTCGTGGCTGACCTGCGCCAGGGCGCGGTCCCCCTCCGGCGACATCAGCACGAGCGACGCCCGCGCCGGATCGCCGCCGCCGGGCGGCGCCCGGCCGGTCACCTTCACGTGCGCCTTCTCGTCGGTCCCGTCCCAGCGGATCGACACCAGACCGTCCTGCTGGTGATAGAGGTAGATGCGGTCCGGGTCGGCCGTCAGGTGCGGAACGGTGCGCCCGTCGGTCGGCGCCACCACCGTCCAGTCGCCGCCATCGGCAGGAATCGACACGATGTTCGCGCTGGCGCCGGCCGCGCGTTGCCGCGGCGCTTCCCGGAAGCTGCGCGCCGGCCCCTGGATCGCCACAAGCCGATCGCCGTCGGGCGACCAGGCCGGATGCTGAAAGATCGCCGCGCGGGTGCTCAGCCGGACGGGCGGCGCGCTGCCGTCCACCCGCGCCTTGTACAGGTGGCCGCCGTCCGGCGACCAGGAGACGAACGCAATCCACGCACCATCGGGCGACCACGCCGGTTGCGCCTCGACGACATCGAGATCGGTCAGGCGCCGCGGCTCGCCGTCCGGGATCGACCGCAGGTAGAGACGGTCGAGCGCCGCGAAGGCCAGCATCGTCGCGTCGGGTGACGGCACGGCGTCGCGGATCTGCCGCACCGTGAAGCGCGGGCTGTCGTCGACCGGGTACTTGAACGCCAGCTCCGGGCCGATCCCGAGATCGACCTGCACGCGGAACGGCACCGGGACCGGAGCGGCGTCCTCGGCGATCGGGACGCGCCAGATCTTTCCGCCGTAGGAGACGACGACCTCCGACGAATCGGGCGTGAACGCCATGCCCGGCAGCACGTCGGCGCCAGCCACCGACTCCTGGTCGTCGCGCTGGACCGGATAGGCCAGCCAGCGCTCCTCGCCCGAGACGATCTCGCGCAACCGCAGACCGGTCTGGTCCTCGTGCCGGGTGCCGTAGACCAGCCAGGCGCCGTCAGGCGAGATCGTCGGGCGGAACGCCGAGCCGTAGCGCGATGTCCGCACATACTGCTCGCCCGTCTCCCGGTCGTACACCGCGAGCTGGTATTGCGGCAGGATGGCGTTGTATTGCCACAGGCTGGTCCGTTGCGCGAACCAGATGTGCCGGCCGTCAGGCGCCGGCGCCGGTCCGGTGGTCCGGCGTGACCCCGGCTCCTTGATGAGCTGTACCCCCTTGCCGCCGTCGATGTGCCACATCCACAGCTTCGGATTGCGTGCATCGCCGCCGCTGAGCGCGCCGGCGCCGGTGGCCGCGACGATGTACTCGCCGTCCGGCAGCCACTCGGGCGACTCGAAGTTGTTGGTCGAGACGTCCGTGACTTGGCGGGTCTCCCGCGACCCGACGTCGATCAGCCACAGGTTCTCCGCGCCGTCGCGATCAGAGACGAAGACCACCTGCGACCCGTCCGGGCTGTAGCGCGGCTGGCTGTCGTACGCCATCCCCTCGGTGAGCGGCGCGGCGTCGCCGCCGGCGAACGGGATGGTATAGAGGTCGCCCAGCAGATCGAAGACGATCGTGTCGCCGTCCGGACTGACGTCGACCGAGATCCACGACCCCTCGTCCGTGTCGAGCGACACCGTCCGCGCCGCCGTAAGCGGAAGGTCCGCGGACCCGGCCTTCTCCTCGGTTTCCTGGGCGGCACGGCCCACCAGCGCGATGGAGACGCAGGCGGCGGCGATCAGGACTGGGCTCGCACGCATCGTGGTTCCTCCTGCCACTGTAAATCAAATCCAGTGCGGAGAGAGAACGAGTTCCGCTCGAACCGCGTATCGGGACACGTCTGGGCGCAATCGGGGGCGGCGGGAGCGACACTTCAAAGGGGTTGTTCGTGCGCCCTGTCGTCCCCGCATGAAGGCATGCCCTGTTCGCCTCCCTGCCTCTCGCTGGATCTCGAGGTCGGCAAGCGGGACCGCCGCATCCACGCCATCGCCGCGGTGCGCCCGGATACCGGCCAGCGCCTGGTCTACCGCAGCGGCGACCTGCCGGATCCGCTCGGCCGGCGACGGCCTGCACGCCATCCGCCAGATCGATCCGTCGACGTTGCCGCCCGGGGGCGAGCCGCTGATTCCCCCGCCGGTGGATGTCGATCCGCAGGCGCGCCGGCGTCCAGCCGCTGGCGCACGATCATGGCCTACAACAGCCAATGCGCCGACGCGGGGTTCCGTTGCGGCAGGCTGCTCCGCTTCTCGAACCCCGACCAAACCTACGGCGGCCACCAACGATAGTCCGTATTGGCGTGCTCTCGGTCATCCCAGCCCCGCTGTTCTTCGACCCGGCCCTCCCCTGGACCCCGTCACGCTCACGCAGCCCGAACAGCCAGCACCGCTTTCCGGCGTCACCGTTCCCGCACACGATGTACCCTGGTGACTTGTCGGTCGAGGCGGGCATTCCCGCCGAGGTCCGCGCCGGGCTGGAGGCCAAGGGCCACGAGCTGCGGGTCCGTCCCGCCGGGTCGATGGGATCCAACGGGGCGATCGTGGTCGATCACGAGCACGGCGTGCTGGCGGCCGGCGTCGATCCCCGGACGGAGGGAGTTGCCTGGGCAAAGTGACGCCGCCATATTTGCGCGCTCCAGATCATCTTGCCCTCCCGGGACCCCGGCACGCCGCACGCCGCCCGCTCGAACAGCCAGCGTCGACGATCTGGCTCGCGACCCATCACGTGCGGGGAGCCGCCTGACGACCGGCTGACCGGGCGAACGGACGGGTCATGCGACGACTGCCAGGTCAGGCGCCAAGGGCACGGGCAGAAACTGCACCGCCAGAGACGCCCTCGCCTGAATCGTTCCCAGTTTCTTGACCTCCGCGAGGTGGCATGGGCTCTGCGCTCGCTGGAGCGTGGCCCTCCCGTCGACCACCTACGAGCCGCGGCAGCCCACGTCCGGAGTTCTCCACCAGGTAGTGCGCGACCACTTCGAGGCGTTTCGGGCGCAGGCGCGCGTACTGCGCGACGGAGAGGGCCTTCCCAGCTTCGTCGAGCAGGAGTTTCGCGAGTTCCTGCAGTGCGGCGCCCTCGGCGGAGGTTTCGCACGGTTTCGGTGTACGGGGTGCGGGTTCGATCGCCTCGTTCCCTTCTCCTGCCACGGGAGGGGGTTTTGCCCGAGTTGCGGTGGGCGGCGTATGGCCGAGCGCGCTGCCCATCTCGTCGATAAGGTGTTCCCGCCGGTGCCCGTGCGCCAGTGGGTCCTGAGCTTGCCGCACCGGCTCCGCTATCGGCTGGCCTGGGATCACGATCTCTGCCGCGCCGTTGTGGGGCGCACCATGCGGGCGATCCTCGGGTTCCTCCGCCGGCGGGCGCGAGACGCCGGGGTGACGGATGGCCGTGGCGGGGCGGTGGCGATCCTGCAGCGGTTCGGAGGAGCCCTGAATCTCAATGTTCACATCCACGCCTTGGTGGTCGACGGCGTGTTCGCGAAGGACGGCGAGTCGGTGCGCTTCCACCCGTGCCCGTCGCTCCACGCGGCGGACGTCGACGAGGTGCTCGCCACCGTGGAGGCGTACGTTCAGCGGCGAGCGGGCGGCGGCGCAGACGCGGGGAATGACGGCGACGACACGCTGGACGCGTGGGCCGGCGACGCGCCCGTCTTAGCCGGGCTCGCGGCCGCGTCGGTGCAAGGGCGGGCCGCACTCGGTCCGCGGGCCGGCGCCCACGTTCGCCGCCGCGGCGCGGGTCTTGCTGCCGCCGAGCCGCCTGCAGTCGGGCCGTGTCACGCGCGCCACAACGGGTTCGACCTCCACGCTGGGCTCTGCGTGCCCGCGGACCAGCGCGACCGGCTGGAGCGGATCGCCCGCTACGCCCTGCGGCCGCCTGTCGCGCAGGACCGGCTCGCATGGACCGACGCCGGCCAGGTGCGACTCGAGTTACGGCGCTCCTGGTCAGATGGAACCACGCATCTCCTGTTCGACCCAGTGGAACTGCTGGAGCGCCTGGCCGCGTTGACGCCACGTCCCAGAGTCAACCTGATTCTGTACCATGGCGTTCTAGCGCCCCGTGCCGCGTGGCGGGCGCGCGTCGTCCAGTTTGGGGCCGCGGACGGTCCCGACGCCACCCAGGCTGACAATGACCCCGAGCCGCGCCCGGACCCCGCGGGATGTAGCCACGGCTGCAACTACCTCTGGGCGGAGCTGATGCGCCGCAGTTTGGGCCTGGATGTCCTCGCCTGTCCCCGCTGTGGCGGGCGGCTCACGCTCATCGCACTCATCGACGATCCCGCCGTCATTGGGCGCATGTTGCAGCATCTGAAGCTGCCAACCGAGGTCCCCGAGGCGCGGCCGGCACGCGCGCCGCCGGCACTGCTCCTCGACGGCGCGCCTCGGTCTGACGCGCCCGACGAATTCTGCGACGACGACCCCGCCTGACTCCCCTCTCTGCCCCGTCAGCACACCCGAAGTACGCCTCCATCACGCGCGTCTGGCCTTGACCTCGGCCTGACGAGCGGTCATTCTAGGCCCGACGTGTTCAGTCAGGCGGTAATCCTCCCGTGACGGGGGGACGGTGTGGTCAATCCGCCTGTCGCGGGATGAGGGAGTCTTGGTGATCGGGGTGCTCTAATATCGTCTATCGTCTTTCGTATATAATCCCCATGTACCGCACCCGGTTTCTTGGACACACGTTTGCGCTACGCGGCATGGCGTAGCTCGTATTCCTCGCGCGCTTCGAGTGGCGTGCGATACGCCAGCTTTTCGAGGCGCCAGCACTGGTTGTAGCGTTCGACGAACTCGGCGACGGCCGCGCGTACGTCGGCGAGATTTCGAAAGACCCGGCCGTAGACGGCTTGCTCCTTGAGCGTGCGATTCCAGCGCTCGGCGACCCCGTTGGTTTCCGGCTCTTCAACGAAGGCGAAGCTGGAGTGGATGCCCCAGTAGCGGAGCTGGTTGAGGAAGTGGTCCGACAGATACTGGCTGCCGTGGTCCATCCGTAGCGCCAGCCCGCGGGCCACGTCCGCCTCGACCGAGCCGTAGTGTCGCCGGAGTCCTTGCGCGACCGGCTCGAGGGCCGCGAAACGGTTCCCCACCTTGCACACGTGCCAGCCCACGCACTCGGCGTTCCAGTGGTCCACCGCCGCGAAGGTCCAGACCCAGCCGTCGTCCGCCGTGAACACCCGCACGCCGTCGGTACCCCACATGACGTCGGGCGCCGAGGTGACAATCGTGCCGTCGTGCGCTTTCATCTCACCCTGCCGCCCGCGGTGTGGCGAGAGTAGCCCCTGCGCGCGCATCACCCGCAACACCCGCGTCCGCGAGACCCGGATGTCGTCGAGGATCCGCAGCCGCGCGTGGACCTTGCGATGGCCCTCGCCCTGGAACGGGGAGCGGACCAGGTCGCTGCGAATGGCCGCCAACAGTTGCGCATCCGACAGGGCGGGCGTCGGCCCACGGCGCCCCGGGCCAGCACCCCGCTCTGGGCCAGCACCCCGCTCTGGGCGCCGCACACGAGCCCGCCGCGCGTAGAGCGCCGAGCGCGACCGCTCCCACGTTCGACACACCCGCTCGAGACCGTAGCGCCGCCCCGTCGTCGCGGAGGTCGTCGCGCTCATCGTCGCGACCTCCGCGTCGCTAAAGGGAGGCGACGCTCCGATGCGCGGGCACGCTCCCGCAGTAGCTCAATCTCCATCGACAGCTCGCCAATGTGGCGCTTGGCCGCATCCAGCTCGGCGGCCAGCGGCTCACCGGCCTGCGCCTTCAGACCCAGCTCGAGACCGGCCAGCGCACGGGTCTTCCACGCCTCCAGGCGATAGACCTCCAAACCGACTTCTCGCGAGACCGCATCAAGCGACTCGCCGCGCAGCAGCCGCAACACCACGTCCCGTTTCCGGCTTGCGCTCCACCGCTGGCCGGGCGCCAAGGCCCCCGACCCAACCGCCGCGCCGTCGGCGCCGACTCCGGTCGCCCTCCGGGCTCCCTCCGTCCGCGCCGACACAGCTCCCTTCACTCGCCTCGACCCAACCATGCCCCACCTCCTTCGACATCGGATTGTCCCTTAATTCGTGTCCAAGAAAACTGGGGGCGCCTCAGTATATAATCCCCAAATGTGTGTCCAAGAAACCGGGTGCGTTACAGTAAAGCTGAAAGGAAACCATGATGATGATGATGATCAACTGGGAACCGGTCATCGCCGCGATAGCCGGCGGCTTGGCAACTGGCCTCGCAGTAACACTTGGCGCCTATTACCTCCTCATTCCGCAAGTGGCAGCGGAGACGGCGCTGGTAGTGACAGAGGCGAATCTGGAACAGGTCGCTTCGACTTATGCAGACTACGCCGAAGCCGTTGCGAGTTCCGCAGCAGGATCGGACGCAGCCACAGCCCTCGCCGCGGGTCGGCTCCGTATCGCGATCTACGGCAACCGGGAGGTCATCGACGCCCTCGTTGCCGCTGGCGCGAACGTGTCGGTTCTGCCAAGAATCGTCCATCAGATGCGTGCCCACGTCGGGGCGGAAGAGGTCGCCGAAGGCACTATAGAGAAAATGCTGTTTCACTAGAATCACATCGCGACGGGGGGCATCACCGGCCCTCGCTAGCGAGGTAGGCGGCCCAGTCGTCCATCAAGTGTCGCCGCCGGTCGAACAGATCCGACCGGGCATAGGCCGCCTCGACCTTGTTCTGGACGACGTGAGCGAGCGCCGCCTCGATGACCTCGCGCGGGTGGTCGGTCTCCTCGGCCGCCCAGTCCCGGAACGACGATCGGAAACCGTGGGCCACGGCCGCGATCCGATGGTACTGGAGCATCTTGGGCAGCGTCGACGCCGAGATCGGCCTCCCGCTCCGCATCGGGAACACGAGCGGATTGCCGTCGCCGAGCGCCCGCGCCGCGTCGAGGATGTCCAGCGCCCGCCCGCACAGCGGGACCCGGTGCTCGCGCTTCGCCTTCATCCGCAAAGCCGAAATGGTCCACGCGCGGTCCGTCGTGTTGATCTCGGTCCACGTGGCGAGGCGGACTTCCGCCGACCGCGCCGCGGTCAGGACCAGAAACTCGAACGCCAGCTTGACGACGAACCGCCCGGACCCCGACGCCCGCACCGTCTCGATGGCCGCGGCCACGTCCTTGTGGGGCAGCGCCAGACGGTGCGTCACGATGTCGTTCTGCGGACCGAGTACCGGCAGGACGCGATCGCAGGGGTTGTCGTGCTCGCGGGATGAGGGAGTCTTGGTGATCGGGGTGCTCTAATATCGTCTATCGTCCACAGGTTCCCCTCGAACACGTGCGGCCTGTAATCGGGGCGCGGGCGGTCCAGCAGGCTGCCGTCGGCTTCCCAATAGAGCCAGCGCACGTCGAACGGCCTGTACGCGAATCGTACGAAACCGCCATCGTTGGGTCCACCGCGTGCGAGCAGCGCGTCACGGACCTTGCGTGCGTTGAACCCGGCAGTCGTCTTCATCGCGGCGGGATGGCGCCGGGCGATCTCCTCATGGCTCACGTCCGGGTCGAAGTAGTCGCGGACGCGCGCCCGTAGCCGGTCGAGATCGACATCGACCAGAAACCCGTCGCGGCTGGTCTTGACGCCAGGGAATGACACCCGGAACAGGTCGGGCAACGCCGGCCAGTCGAACCACTCATCGCTTACCGCCGTTCGCACGAACGGCAGGCCAAGCGGCAGGATGGGCTTGATGCCGTCGTAGAGCTCATCCGTTTCCGCTTCCGCCGTCGAGATCAGTTCTTCCGGTTTGGCCTGCCCCCACAGATGCCGGAATCCGATCTCTCCGGTCCGCTTGTGGTCGGCCTTGCGGATCAGCGTCGTGATGGCGGTGCCGACCTGGATGCCGACTGGATCGCCGTCCGTCGAGAAGATGCTCGGGTCGGGGGAGCCGTCAGGCGCGACCTTGCCGGTCTTGTACTTGTCGCCGTTCAGACAGTCGATGCGAACCGCGTCGAACGCCTCGAGATACCGCTCCCGCATGCCCGTGAAGGACAGCCCGTCGAGCCAGGAATAGTTGGAGATGAAGCAGACCACGCCGCGGCCGGTCTTCTCCGCGATCCGCCGCTCGGCCATCCGAAAAAAACGGATGTAGAGATCATTCAGCCCCTGACCTTCGGGCCGCCGGACGCGCTTCGTCGTCCGGTAGGCGTCGGACAGTTCCCGTTCCTCGTCCACCGCCATGCCCGCGAAGCCGTTGTAGGGCGGATTGCCGAGGATCACGAGGATCGGCCGCTCCTGCTTCACCCTCTCCGCGCGGTCGCGCTCCTCCTCAAGCTCCGGGAAGGGCAGTGGCTTGTTGGTGCGGGGCTCCCAACCGGTCAGGGCGTTCGTGAGGTAGACGCCGGCACGCTCCGTGCCGTCGTCGGCCAGTGGCGCGTCGAGGTCCTGCATAGTCAGGCCGACCTAAAGATGGGCGACGACGAAGGGCGCCGGCATGATCTCGAAGCCGAACACCCGCTCCATCGCTGCCTGCTTCACCCGCGAACCGACGAGCGCTCCCAGCCCGCGGCCGTCCAGATTGGCCGCGATGCGCCGGAGCACTTCCGCCAGATACGCCCCGGTGCCGCAGCACGGGTCGAGCACGAAGACGTTCTCCGCCGCCAGCCCGTCGGCGATGCCGAGATCGTCCCGCAACGCCCGGTCCACGCGCGCCACCATGTAGCGCACGACCTCCGATGGCGTGTACCAGACGCCGAGCTGCTTCCGCAGATCGGGATCGAAGGCTTCGAGGAACGGTTCGTAGAAGTACGGCACCGCCTCGCCTTCGTTGAAGCGAACGAAGAAGGCGGTGCGATCCACCCGGTCGAGCGCGGCTGCGGTCCAGTCCAGCACCTCGGTCAGACCGAGTGGTTGCAGGCGACCGGGATCGGCAATCTGCTGAAACAGCGCTCGGAGCACCGGTGCCCGCAGATGCCAGACGGCTTCGCGCCAGCGAAACCGCACAGCGTCGGGAATGCCGGTGAACAGCCGTCCCGGCTCCGGCGTCGCCGCGTCCGTACGCGCCCACAGCACCCACGCGGAGAAGATGCCGTAGAACAGCGTCTGCACCAGCGTCGAGCGAAAGAAGCGGCGGCCCCGTTCGCCCTCGAACCGGATGCCGAGCGCCTCCTCAAGCGCCGAGCGCACGGTGGCAAGCTGCGGCGCGTCCCCCGCTGCCTCGACGCGGGCGAGGCCGTCGCGCGCGTACGAGGCAAGCAGCCACGCCAGATCCCTCGGCTCCGTCAGCGCCGCACGGTGCGACAGCGCCCGTGCGAGATACTCGCCAAGGCGTGCGCCCGCATCACGGGCGAACGCGTGCGGCTTCTCCAGGCGACTCAGGAACTCGCCCTCAGTGCTGGCGAGCCGCAGGGTTTCGAGCGTCGTCGGGCTGCCGCCCGCGTCCTCGCCCACCAACACGAAGTCGCGGGCGTTCGTCACGAGCACGAGCCGGTACCGACCCCAGTAACGGCTGGCTTGGGCGCTCGCCGCCGTGAGCCATGCGTCATCTGCCGGGGATTTCACCTCGACCACGCCGCGCTCTGGCGTCTGCCCTTCGCGCGGCGCACCCTTCTGTACCTGTTTGGCCGCGTAGAGGCCGAAGTCGGGATGGCCCGCGCCCTGGTCGGCCAGTTCCTGAACGCAGAACACTTTGGGACTGACGGTCGCGCCGATCGCCGTCAGAAGATTGCCGAGCGGTCCATACAGCGACCGCTCCTGGGTCGCACCCCCGGAGGCCCGGACTCGGCGCAGGTCGGCGAAGTACTCTTCGACCGTCGCCGTCAGCTTCGTGGTCGTTCCGCTCATCGTCCTGACATCGGGTGACGGTGCTATTGTCGCATTGGATCGCAATCGGCGGCTTGTCGGGCGGTCCGCGCGGGGATGCTCCCTGCCGGGGGCCGCGCCATGCGATGCGGAGAACGCGGATGCAACGGTCGTGGCGTCGTGGTTGGCCTTCCTGCCAAGGAAAATTTCGAGGGGAGCGACCCGGCGCGGCAGGTGTGACGAAGGAGCACGTGCCGGGTCCGGAAACCGGCAGGTTTCCGGTGGGTCGCTCCCCTACCTCCCCCCTGTCTCTTTCTCTGTACGTGGGGGTGGTGTGTTGTGTTGGGATGTGGTTAATATGGAAGGACTTATCGGGTACGCGGGTGTAAGCTCAAGTGTTACTGGGGTGTAATTTGAGCCTCTGGGGCTGCTTACACCTCTCGTCCGGCATATCTGGTGTAAGTTCGGGACTCCGTCTTGCTGTGATCGGGCGGCAGGGCTGATCACAGCCTCGTTCCGTTGCCTGTCTCCGTCCCCGTCCCGCTCCGTGACCTCGACTCCCATCCCGTACCTGATCTCCGTCGCGTCCGCCGCCTGCTGATTGTCGTTGATCGGCGCGTCCGCCGGCGTCCCGGTTCTGGCTCGGTGGCATGAGGCTTGCTCGGTTCCGTTGCCCTGCATCCGGTGTCGCTGGATCTCTTGCACCCGGCTCGGGGCTGGCGTGTTCGGTGGCGCGGGGAATCGAGGACGTGGTGGGGCTCCGGTCCGCTCGCGGGACGGACGCTCGCGTTCGGCCCATAAGCGCCCAACACCGCTCCGGTGGCCGACGTGTCACCCAACGGGCCGGAACGCACGCGGAGGAGCCGCCCGTGGGCGGCTTGACACGTCGGCTGCCGGCGTGGTCCATCTCTCCGGGGGACGCTGCCGTCGTCGCGGCCGGAAGGATCGCTCCGGCAGGCCCTTCGAGCGCCAGATCGCAGCCACGGGTGCCCGCCGCCCTCGACCGGCGCTTCACGCCGCGCAAGCACGGCACTGTGAGGCATCGTCGGCCGGCACAGCATCCGCGCGTGCTCACCGACGTCAAGGCCCGTCGCTACGCTCCGTCCGCTTCGCGGCTCTCGGCCTTGACGCCGGCTCCGCGCGCGCTACAGACGGGCAATTGTCCGACGATGCCTCACCCCGATCCCGCACACTCCCCCCACCGACTGTGTCAATGGATCCGCCGGTGATCTAGGGCAGGATCGGATGCGAACCGGTGGGCCGGATCACGTCGAGATCAACCACATACACCCCGCGGTTGTCCAGGTAGTCTGAATCGAACACGATGATCGAAGCGGGGCCGTCCACAGACGCGGCCATCTCCCGTTGGCCACGTCTCTCGCGAGAAGGGAAGAACGCGCGCCCCTTGATGCTGTCCGGGTAGTACTCGGGCAGGCGTCCGTGTTTCTCGGCGCCGTTGCGGAGGTACGTTCCCTTGCGCGCTGAGATCGTGCCCATGGCGGACGGCATGCAGACGATGATCCCGCCGTCTTTGGTGGCGAACTCATCCTTGCCGGCGACCCGACCATAGCCGTTTCGCCTCTTTCCGCCAGTCCCTTGGACCACGCTGAAACCTCCGTCCTTCTTCACTGCATCAAGGGCCTTCTTGGCTATCGTGGCAACCCCACCACCGGGCAAGAGTGGAACTACCGCGCTGACAAGTCCCGCGACCTTCCTGGCCGTGGACTTGTCCGAGAACGTGCACCATCCGAGAATCCGGCGAATCTTGACAACGTCGCCGGTCCGCAGACCGGCCAGCGTCACGCCGAACCCGTCGCTTGCGTAGATCGCCGTCCGGTACCTCCAGGTTCCAGTAGCGTCTGACGGAATCACGATCTCGCGTAACGCTTCGGCTTCGCTCATGGACAACCGTATCCTGGCCGTCAAGCGCCTGTCAAACTCGCCGCGCGAGCCACGCGAGCGCGAGCACCGATCAGTTCCAGCGAGGTCCGAGGGCCTTCAACAGCGTCACGAAGAACGCCGCGAGCAACGCCGGAACGCCGACAGACCGAACGCCAACCCGCCGAATGCACAGACGAGGTCACGGACCGACATCAGGCGCAGTACGTGTCGAGCGGGAGGACATAGATCGGAGTCGACGGCGAGAGAGGATCCCGGAGAGCGACCACGACGATCCGGACGGTGGTCAGGAGAGGGCCGGGCGCAAGATCGGAGCATAATGAACACTGGCTCATGACACCGGTAGTTGTCATGAGCCAGCCCACCCAATGTGCCACATTGGGCTCTGGCGAGGGGCGCCGCCCCTTCGAACCTTTGGCAGCCGGTCGCGCCCGTCCGCCGCTCCCGGTGGTGGTTCAGCTCGTCGCCGACTTCCTGCATCCCGCCATCGTGGTCGCATATGGCGACGCCGCGCCGCGACCGTTCGCCGGAAAGTCGTCGTCGATTCTGTCCCTTGTGGGGCCGTAAGCCTGCTTGCGGGCCATAGCCGCCCTAGCCACGCAGGCGAGCGCGGGTTCTCACCCGCCAAGGGCGAAGCGACAGCGGAGCAGCCGCGCCGCGACTTGACGGCGCCCGACGAGGTGGGATGGACGCTTCGTCCCGCGTGCTCGGCACCATAGGGGCTAACAACCCCATTCACCTGATATACCGATCCGCAGACCGCCAGAACGAATCCTGATCTAACTCTGTGATGCGGAGCTCTCCCGAAACTTCTTGGCCGGGCAGATACGAGCCGACCCAGATGTTGTACGCACCCGCGCTTGGAGTCTTGAGGCTGACCGATGGGTTTAACGAAAACGGCGAGTAATCGTCGCTACAGGACCACCTTCCGTCCGGAAGACTAATGAGAAGCGTAGTGTCGTCACTGTTGTCGCCCGCGAAGAAAATGTGAAGCTCCTCGGTCATCCCGCTCCACGTGAGCCGAACATCCGGCGCCGCAGCCGCGTACCCGATGCAACCTTCTCCAAGGTTAAGGCCGGAAACGTCGACTGGACCGCCAACCTCGACGCGCTGCACGTTTGGATCGGGTAAAAAACCTGCCTCCAGTGCTACCTCACCAATGTTTGGATCCGCCGTGGCGTTCAGGTCCTCGGCCTGCAGAAGGTCTCGTCTCCCGGATCCCTCCGCCTCCTCCGGCTTTGGAACCCTGATGAAGGCCATCTCGCTCCAGAGGGATTCCGTTTCTTGCTTGAGGGTGTCGATTTCTCTTTGATTCAGATTAACTTGGAGGAAAACCCCAAGAGTAGCGACGGCGCTCATGACCACCACCGCGGCGATGCCAAATCCGAGCGCGAGTTGCGCGGTAATCTTCTTCCTGAGTTCGAAGAACGCCTTCAGAATGGTGAGGACGCCTGCGGCCGCTACCGTGGCGACTACCGTTGCAAGCACATATTCCCAGAATTCCATCTTCTGCTCTTCTCTCTCGCAGGCAAGTCCCACGTCACCGGCGGCGGCCCGCACCTACGCCACCGATCCAAGGTCCGGTCGGCGTCCGTCACTGGACACGCTGTCTCCGGCGATCCCCTGCCGTCCACCGCTGTACTCGCTTGGCTCATCACCGTAACCGACCCAGTCCAGTCAATCAAGGTCTCCGACCGCGTCAGCAGCGCGGCGAATCCTCTGGTCCGCACTCTCCGCCCAGATACGCCGCCCACTCGTCCATGAGCCGCCGCCGCTCGAACTGGTCCGAGCGCGCATAGGCGCCTCCACCTTGTTGGGGACCATGTGCGCGAGCGCCGCCTCGATGACCTCCCGCGGATGGTCGGTCCGCTCGACCGGAAGCCGTGCCCGGACGGACGTGCTCCGGGGCGTCCGGGCATCGATCGTCAAGCCCGGCGACGTCGAGGCCGGCCATAACTGGCCTGACACGCCGCTCGCAGAGGCTATCCACGTGCGTGCGCTGGAACCGTCCGACGGACATAACGCCGCGGACGGGATTGCGGTTCGACGCCGACCTACTCGGACAACGGCGGCGACGCGGCCTGTGCCGGCTCCCGGTTGATCAGCTCCTTGCCGGGCTTGAAGTTGGCGACGCGCCAGGGCGGCACGTCCACTCGGTCGCCGGTCCTGGGGTTGCGGCCGCGGCGCGGCTCGCGGCACCGGAGACGGAAACTGCCGAAGCTGCGAAGTTCGACCTTCTCCCCTTGTTGCAGCGCCTCGGCGATGTTGCCGAACACGGTGTCGACGATGATTTCGGCGCGCTTCTTCGTGAGGCCGGTGGCATCGGCCACTTGCTCGACGAGCGCCGCCTTCGTCAGGCTGCCTTCGGTCACGGGTTGGTCTATCGTCGGAAGCACCAGGCGCGGGCGTCGCCGGCCAGCGACAACTTTGTGTGAGCCAATGATAGCAGCGGCAAGACGGTGGGCGCGTCGGCCACCGGAACGACCGCGCCACCGCGGCCGGAAGCGACCGCGCCGGCCAGGCCACGGCCGCGCACAGGCAACGCCGGCCGCCCCGGCCGGCCGGCGAGCTTCGCCGACGACACGCGGCCGGCGGCAACCGCGGCGCGGCGCATCAGCCGTCAGCGCACCGCCAGGAAGGAGCGGGCCGACGCCCTGCGCTCTCCCGCGAGCCGGACTTAGGCGCGCGCCAGTGGGGGTTCGAAGGGGGAGGCAACTCACCCTCGCCAGCCCTTGTGTACACAAGGGGTATGCTGGCTCCTGATACCTAACGGACCTGTTTGGTGCCAGGAGCCAGCTTATTCGTGTCCCTCGAATCGTGCGCCCGACACGTTCTCTTCACCGGCCAGATCTTTTTCGTCGTCCGCCTGGATCTTCTCGATTCCGTCCGCGCTCCCTCGATGTGATCTGTGCCCGATCCGTGTTCTAGCCTGATGTCCGTGCTCTCGTTTGCGCCTCACCAGTCGGCGAGGTCAGTGGGATCGATCAGTGGAGGCAAGTCCGCGTCCGTTCCCGTCACGGCGCGGCGCTTACCGCGAGTTCGTGTGCTCCGCTGGCCGCGATCCGAGGATGCGACGTGTTGGTAAGATCGGTTCCTCGACGCCGGGATCGAAGCCGATTGACTTGTAGCTTCAGCGTCGGCATGATGGTTTTTCGGGTTGACTGCTCAGAACGAGATGAGTGCGGTGCCGATGGCTCCGCGTGTTCTGCGTGGATCCACGCGATGGTGACGATGCTGTCGGCTAGCACTTCCTGACCGTGTGACGACTCGATGCTGGACCTGCTCACTGAAGTCACCCTCGCGGATTGGTTGCTGGCGGTATTCACCGGACTGCTCGCCGTGACCACGATAGGCCTCTGGCGTGCGACCAGAGACGCCACCAGGACCGCAAAGGAAGCTCACTTGGTCGCGAATCGAAGCATCCTCTACGGAAAGTGGGAGGTTCGACAACAACTCGACGGCCAGCTTCACGCCGTCTTCACAGTGAACGATAGTCGCCGTCTGCCGATGCAGATCGACGCCACCTACGTTGGTGTGGAACGCGCTGACCGCGGAGTGCCGGGTCGCTGCTTGGCGCTACGACGAACCCCCAGGTGGGTTCCCAGCCAGGACGACCAGTCCATCGTGATCGATGAAGGGGCACCGCTGCATCTGGATGTCGAGGTTCCAACCCTCTTCGAGGCTAGCGTTAACTACCGTGACCTCGCCACCAACGAGAAGCATCAGCTTGACGTTCTCGCGATGTGCCGCCTTGACCGTACCGGACGAGCGATCATCACGCCGTACGGTCAATTCCATGACCGCTACGATCCCGAGAGGTACGAGGACGATACCGAATACCCCGCAGAGAAACGCGGGACCTGGATCGGCGATACGCCGCCGCCAGGATCTTGATTAGGGCGAGAATCGGGCGCGAAGGGTCCGCGCGTGCGTCGTCAGACCATCCGGGCGGTCTCGAAGATGAGCGATCATCAGTCGGCGTCGGCTGCATCAAGGTGGGCGCGGCGCGGATCCGTTTCACGCCGGCCGCCGGCATAGGCGGCCCAGTCGTCCATCAACCGACGCCGACGCTCGAACAGGTCGGAGCGGGCGTAGGCGGCCTCGACCTTGTTCTGCACGACGTGGGCCAGCGCCGCCTCGACGACCTCGCGCGGGTGATTCGTCTCCTCGGCGGCCCAGTCCCGGAAGGTGGAGCGGAAGCCATGCGGCACGGCGGGGATCTCCAGGGTCTTGAGCAGTCCCGACAAGGCCATGTCGTTGAGCCGCTTGCCGCGTCCGCTCGGGAACACGAGCGCGTTCCCGTTGCTGAGCGCTCGGGCCGCGTCGAGGATCTGTTCGGCGCGGCGGCACAGCGGGACACGGTGCTCCCGCTTCGCCTTGGTCCGCGTGGCCGGGACGGTCCACACGTGGTCCACCGTGTCGATCTCGTCCCACCGTGCTCCACGTACTTCGCCGGATCTCGCGGCGGTCAGCACAAGGAACTCGAACGCCAGCTTGACCGCGGGAGCCGCACCGGACGACCGCACCGCGCCGACCGTCGCCGCCACGGCGCGATGGGGCAGCGCCCGCATGTGCTGAACGATATCCTGCTGCGGGCCGAGGACCGGCCCGATCCGGCTGCACGGGTTGTCGTCGCGGTAGTCCATGGCCACGGCATATTCCATGACCGTGCTGATGCGCTGGCGCACCCGCCGCGCCGTCGCCGGCCGCTCGTGCCAAACTTTCCGCAGCGTCTCGACCACGTCGGCGCTCGTCACCTCGGACACCGGCAGCTTGCCGAGCCGGGGAAAGGCGAACCGGGCCATGCTCGACAGCCAGTCCTTGCCGTGCTTGGGGTTGCGCCAGCCGAGCCGCATCTGCGCCAGGACGGCCTCGGCGGCGGCGGCGAAGGTGGGCATGCTCCTGAGTCGGCGCTTCTCGGCGAGCGGATCGCCTCCGGCGCGGGCGATCCTGCGGTTGGCGAGGGCCTGGGCGCGGGCGTCCTTGAGCGGGACGAGCGGGAAGCCGCCGAGTCCGAGTTCGCGGCGTCGGCCGCGGATGACGAGCCGCTGTACCCAGCTGCGGGTGCCGGACGGCTGGACGTCAAGGTACAAGCCATCGCCATCACAGTAGCGTCCGGCCTGTGCTACGTTTCGGACGAAGGTGGTCGAGAGCGCGTGGTGGGGCTGCCGGCCGTTCGGCTTGGCGGTCCGCGGTCGTGTCGGGAGTTCCATGGCCTACCAGTATTCCCCTCAGTGAATGGTGGATACTGGTGGATCGTACCGGACGAACGCGGCACTCGTCAAGCCCGTGAATAAGTAGTAGTAACTTATTATTCAGTCATTTAAGGACCATTCAGGACGGCGCAGGACGGTACCGGCTCTCCGTATATGGTGGACAGGGCTACAGCCACGGCATGCGGATCGTCGGTGTAGTCACTCGCCGGGATGTTCGGCGTGAGGCCAGGCGGGAACGGGAACGTCTCGAACGTGCTGCTCGGCGTGTAGCGCGGGTCGTTGCCCTTGCCGAGCCAAGTGCAGAGCCGGAGCGACCAGATCTCGTGAAACCGGCTGTGCAAGATGCCGAAGGTCGTCTCGTCGTCGCGGGCGATCACGATCAACTGATGGTCGGGACAGATGCGGGCGTCCAGCCATACGAATAGCCGGTGCTTGGCCACGGTCGGCGTCGAGATGTAGCGCGACAGGCCGTCGACGGCAGCCCACATCTCAGGACGTGGCCGCTGGTGGCGCCACCAGAGTTCGCGGAGTTGCGTCACTCGGTTCCCCCGTCTCGCCGGCCTCACGTGTTCTACAACGTGCTCGAAGGGCGCTTCGTAGAGTGCCGCATCGGAGTTGGCCATAAAGCTGAAGTCGATGATCCACCGTCCCGACGACCGGCGCGTCAGGTCCATGCCGTTTACCCACGGTTTCAGAACGTCCGCGTTCGTCCGGCCGTGGGGATTGGCCGGTAGTCGCAGCCAATCGCGGGCTTGAGCGCCCGAAACATCAAAGGGTCCGTTCCTACAGACTCCGAGAAAAGCCGTATCCGTGTTGGCCGGCAGCCGCCGCGCAGAAGTGACGTCGGCGCTTGTGTCGCCGCGTCGGGCTGTCAGATCGGCGTAGATCTCCGTCACGAACTGGCCGTCGAGTCGACGTGGGATGTCACGGTCACCCCGTCGCGAGAAGCACACGAGCGAGACTCTGACGGCGGCTCCATCGACCACCCAAGGTTCATCCGCCCAAGCATCGAAGATCGCAGCTCTCTCCGCGATCCCGTCGAGTACGGCGCGGTTCTTCCCGCCTCGGATGGAGTTCGTTGCGACCAAGCCAGCGCGAGCGATATCTCTCTCCGCAATCCTCTGGCCGGCCTTCTCGAACCAGTAGCAGACGAGGTCGGCCCCTGCGGGCACGCGACCGGCGTAGGTTGCGCGAACCCGCGTCACGTAGTCCTCACCGAGCTTGCCAATCAACCGCTTGTCGCCCAGGAACGGCGGATTGCCGACAACGACATCCGCCTTGGGCCAGTCCGGTTCCCCGCCGTCCGGCGTCAGGATCGCATCGCGGCACTCGATGGTGTCGAGCGGCTTGAGGATCGGGTCGCGGGCCTCCGAGAAGCCGTTGCGCCGCATCCACTGGATCTCGCCGATCCAAACCGACACGCGGGCCAACTCGGCCGCGTACGGGTTGATCTCGATGCCCTTGACGTTGGCCGGGCCGATCTCCGGGAACGCCCGCTGGAAGCCGAGCGCCTCCGCCTCGAACTGCACCCGGTGCTCCAGGTCCTTGAGCGCCTGCAAGGCGAGATACAAGAAGTTGCCCGAGCCGCACGCCGGATCGAGCACCGTGAACGCCCGCAGGCGGTTGAGGAACGCCCGGTACCGCCGCGCCGCCTCGTTCCGGCGCTTCGTTCGGGTGGCCGCCGCCTTGGCGGCTTCCGCACGCTCCACCACGTCGGCGATCTCCGCCTTCTCCGCGTTCCACTCGGCGAGCCACGGACGGACCACCACCGGCTCGACGAGCAGCATGATCTTGTCCCGGTCGGTGTAGTGCGCCCCAAGCTGGGCGCGCTTGCCGGGGTCGAGGCCGCGCTCGAACAGCGTCCCGAGGATCGACGGGTCGATCTCCGACCAGTCCAGGCGCGATGCTGCCAGTACCGTGTCGATGTCGGACCTCACCAGCGTCACCGCCGCGTCGTCGTCGAACAGCCCGCCGTTGAACCAGTCGACCGGCTCGATGCCGACCAACCCGCCCTTGGCCATCCCCCGGAACAACGCGCCGGCAAGCTCCGTGAAGCGATCCGGGACGCGCCGCGCCTGTTCGAGCATCCGCGTGAACATGTGGCCGGGCAGCAGGCCCACATCGTCCGCGAACATGCAGAAGACCAGCCGGTTGACGAAATGCGCGACCACATGCGGGTCGTGGCCGCGTTCCCGCAACGTCTGTGCGAGCGTCGCGAAGGACTCGGCCGCCTTCTCGGTGAGCGATTGCCGAGTCTCACCCGGCCGCAACCGCTCGGGGTCCGAGAACGCCCACTTGAGCCGGTCGCGTGTCGCGGCGTCGGCCAAATCGTCCAGGCCGAACTCGTGCGTCTTGCTGACGCAGTTGGTCCAGTTGGTGCGGATGCGGAACCGCTGCATGTCGGAGACGATCAGCAGCGGCGGGTTCTCCAGCGCCAGCGCGTAGAGCCGCAGTTGGCCGAACGCGGCGTCGAGGTCGGCCCGCTTGCCCTTGTATTCCCAGGCGAAGTGGTGGCGCTTCCACACGTCGGCCCAGCCGTCGCCGCCGGTGTCCTTGCGAGCGCCCCGCTCGAAGCAGTAAGCCTCGCCGGTCGGGTCGGCCTCGGCTGGCGTCGGCTCGCCGAGCAGCCGGCACAGATCGATGAAGTGCTCCTGCGAGGCCGAGCGTTCCTTCAACTCGGCGGCGCGCCACTTGTCGATGAACTCGTACGGCGTCATGAGCGCATTCAGAGTAGCCGATCAAACCCAGGCCGGCTACGGCGCCCGGGTGCCGACGAGGCACGAGGCTGCCCCGCCTTTCGACAGGCGGACAGGTGTTGACCCCGAGATTCCTCGATTCGCGACGGGGCCAGCCGTTGATCAGCAGGTCCTCAGCGGGACAGAAATGGACACACGAGGACACGTCCTTGTTCCGGTTCCGTCCCGTCCGTTCCGCGTCGGTCCAAGCGTAGTAATCTTTTATTACGCAACAATTTACGGGATATCCTGTGCTATGCTCGGCCCTTACGAGCGCGGCGAAGATACCACGTAGATCCCGCCTGTCGACGGGCCGCATCCACAGGAGGAGAGACATGACAACGAGACTGCTCACGCTCCGCGACGTGACGGCGATGACCGCGCTGTCGCGCTCGGCCATCTACGCGCTGATGGCCGAGTCCCAGTTCCCGAAGCCGATCCGGGTCGGCAGCCGCGCGGTCCGCTGGGTCGAGCAGGAGGTGGCCGACTTCATCGCCAGACGGCCCCGCGCCGGCTCCCAGCGCCCGGCTGCATAGAGTCCGTCGGTCCTTTGAAAACCCGTACGACCTCGGACTACGGAACTGGGCACCCACGATCCGCGGAAGCTGACGAGAACAGGGCAACCTCAAGTTAGAAACCCGGCCGCACTTGAGGATCCGACGTCACTCACCTGATCCGAAATGACCAGCTCACGAACGACAGAGACGGCGCACGGGAAAAGCTGGCTCCCGTCATGTAGATGGCGGGAGCCAGCATACTCAATGTTGAACATTGAGACTGGCGAGGGGATGCTGCGCCCCCCTTCGAACCCCCGGCCGTTCGGGGCCTGCGCCCCCGGATCCCCCTTGGCGGTGCGCCGTGGCTGACCGCCGCCGCACCGTCATGGTCGCCGCCCGCGTCACGCCCGAGGAGCATGCCGCCTGGCAGGCCAAGGCCGAGGCGGCCGGCGTGTCGCCCTCCCGCCTGCTGCGGCAGGCCACGGCGCGGACGCGCACCTGGACCGCGGCCGAGGTCGAGCGCGAGCGCACCCGGCAGATCGCCCGCGTCGGCAACAACCTGAACCAGATCGCCCGCTGGGCGAACACCCACGCCTCGCCGATGGACGCCATCGAGATGATCGCCTACCTCGTTCATATCGCGCGGACGCTGGACAAGGTCGCCCGTGTCGGCCGAGAGGCTGACGGTGCACGTTTAGTTCATCGCCCGCGGGACCGGCTCGGCCGGCGCGGCGGCCGACTACCTGCTCGGCGAGCGGGACGCGGCCGGCCAGCTCCGCGAGGGCGTCGAGGTCCGCCGCGGCGATCCCGACGTGGTGGCCGCCGTCGCCGACGCGCTGGAGTTCGAGCACAAGTACACCTCCGGCGTGATCGCGTGGGCGCCGGACGACCGCCCGACGGACGCGCAGATCGAGGCCGTGCTCCACAAGTTCGAGCAGACGGCGTGGGCGGGACTGGAGCCGGATCGCTACGCGTGGACGGCGGTCGAGCACAGCGAGCGCGGCGGCGGCGTTCACGGGCATGTCCTCGCCGCGCGGTGCGATCTGGAGACGGGCAAGAGCCTCAACATCGCCCCGCCCGGCTGGCAGAAGACGTTCGGCCTGCTGCGCGACGCCTTCAACCACGAGCACGGCTGGAGTCGGCCCGACGACCCGGCGCGGGCGCGGGTGCAGCAGCCCGGCCACCGCGCCTACATCGACGCGGCGAAGCTGCGGGCGGGTCTGGCGGTCGAGGCCGACCCGCGCGAGTTGATCCGGGACTACCTGGTGCAGCGCGTCGAGCACGGCGTCGTTCGTGACCGCGCCGATGTCGTGGCCGCGCTGAAGGAAGCGGGACTCGACGTGCTGCGGCAGGGCAAGGACTACGTGACCGCCCACGACCCGGAGAGCGGGAAGCGGTGGCGGCTGAAGGGAGCGTTGTACGAGCATGACTTCAACCCAGAGCGACTTGGCCGCCCGGCTGCGGCAGAAGTGGGAGACCGACCGGCAGGAGATCGAGAGGACCGGAGCGGCGGAGCTGCGGCGGCTTGGCGAGAGCTGGAGCAGCGCTGCGAGCAGCGCGCAGCGTTCCATCGAAGCCGATTTGGCGGCGTGGACCGGACGGACACGAGCCCTGCTGATGCGCGTGTGGCTCCTGACCACGGTGGCGGGCCTGAGCGTCTTGGTGGCTATCTGCGGCGGCGGCTGGGGGACGATGCGATGGATGTCGACGAGCATCGAGGACCGGCTCAACGCCCTGGCGATTCTCAACGTGGACATCGGGCAGGCCCGCCGAACCCTGGCGCAGCTGGAGGAGACGACCTGGAGCGTGGAGCTGCGCGAACTCGACGGCGAGCGGTTCGTCGTGTTGCCGGCTGGCTCACTGGAGCATCCGCCCTGGACCGTGGGCGGGCGGCCTGCCGTGAAGCTGTCGAGCGAGTGAGGGAGCTGCATGACCGAGCTGGAGTTGGAACGACGGTTGTTGACGGCCTTTCGCGCGTTGTCCAAGCAGTACGAGACGGAACAGCAGCGGCACTCCGAGGAACAGCGGCGGCACTCCGAGCAGGTCGAAGCCTTGCAGCAGCGTGTCGAGCAGCAGGCCGCGGAGAACAAGACCTTGCGGCAGCTGGTCGAACACTTCGGCGGGCAAGTGATGAGCTTGACCGCGGACTTGAGGACGCTCGCCGAGACGTTGCGCGGGCCGTGGAACTGATGCGACGCCCGGGCCGGCAACGCGGGACGGAGCGGGACCATGGTCCGAGTCGCTGACGCCGAATCGGCAGCGCTCGCTCGACGCGGCCCTGACGCGATCCACGTCATGCTCTACGATGTCGATTACACGGACGAATTCGATTCGAGCAGCGCTATGGACGCAGCACCGATCTATGTCGCCCCGAGGACATGCACGATCGTCGCCGAGCGCGAGGCCAACCGCGACGCGAAGAAGCGTGCGGCTCCGTTGAGCGATTATGCCGACACCGCCGCGTACGTGCTGATAGCCGAACCAGGTGCCGGCAAGACAACGGCATTCCAGGCCGAGGCAGAGCGGCAGGGGGGCTTGTACGTCACGGTCCGGAACTTCCGGACCTATGACGACAAGCCGGAGTGGCATGGCACAACGCTCTTTCTGGACGGGCTCGACGAGTCGCGCGCGGGAATGGTGGACGGCCGGACGCCGCTCAACGACATCCGCAACAAGCTGGATCGCCTAGGATGCCCACGCTTCCGATTGTCCTGCCGGTGGGCCGATTGGGTGGCAGCAAACGACAGGGAAGCGTTGAAAGACGTGTCGCCGAACGCCATTGTCACTGTCATCCGCCTGGATCCGCTGTCAGAAAGGAGCATCAAGGCCATTCTCGCCAACAGGCACGGCGTGGAGGACACCGACGGCTTTATGGCGGCGGCGCGGGAGCGCGGGGTGGACCGGCTGCTGAACAATCCCCAGAACCTCGACATGCTGGCCAAGGCCGTCTCGGGAGGAAAGTGGCCGGATTCTCGCAAGGAGACGTTCGACCAAGCCTGCCGCATGCTCGTCCGCGAGCCGAACGGAGAGCACCTGATGGCGGACCCGTCCACCGCAGATACAGGCCCTCTCATCAAGGCGGCAGGACGGTTCTGCGCCGCCCAGTTCCTCTCCGGCGTAGCGGGGTATACGCTGCCCGATAGGGCAGAACCGGACGGTGACTATCCCTCCTTCACGGAAGTCGACGGCGAGGCGCGAGGTAGCGCTGCAAGGAATGTCCTGGGGACGCGCCTGTTCGTGGGAACGTCCGAGGGGAAACTGGCGCCAGCCCACCGGCAGATCGCGGAGTTTCTCGCGGCCCGGTATGTCTCGCAACTCGTCGAGGGAGGTCTCCCGCTAGAACGGATCCTCGCCCTGATCACCGGCTTCGACGGAGACCTGGTGCCGTCGTTCAGCAACTTCGCGTCCTGCTAGCGGTGCACTGCAAGCGGTCCAGGAAGAGGCTCAGTCAACTGGATTCGAGCGGACTGATATACGCTGGAGACGGCCAGATCTATTCGGTCGACGAGAAGCGGGACATCGTGCGAAACCTCCGCCGGGAATCGTACTGGAACCCGTGGTGCACCCGTGCAGTGTCCAAGGTGCAGGGCATCGGCGCGATCGTCTCACCGGAACTCGAAGGGACGTTCCGGGAAATCCTGACAAACCCAGAGCGTGCTCGCGAACACCAGTCCTACGTGATGCTCCTGATGCAGATGCTGGCGGACGGAGAGCCGCTGCCGGCGCTTTCTGACGTGTTGGAGCAGACGGTACGCGATCGGACATGGAATCAGGGCGTCCGGTGTGCGGCGCTCGACGTGCTGACCGCCTATCACGCGCGGGGGCGCCTCGGATTCGCAGGTCTGACGGGGGGACGGTGTGGTCAATCCGCCTGTCGCGGGATGAGGGAGTCTTGGTGATCGGGGTGCTCTAATATCGTCTATCGTCCCGCGCCCGCTATCGTGGGTAGCGTGTTCATTCGGCGCACCCAAACCCGGCGGACCCAGGACGGAAAACCCTACTTCTCCCATCGCCTCGTGCACTCCGAGCGCGTCGGAAACACCGTCCGGCAGCGCACCCTGCTCAATCTCGGGCGCCACTTCGACATCCCCCAGGCCCAATGGCCGCCGTTGTGCGCTCGCATCGACGACATCTTGACCGGCCAGGCGCCCCTGCTCGCCGATGGCCCGCCCGCCGTCGAGCACGAAGCCCAGCGCATCGCCGCGCAATTGCTCGCTCGCGGCGCACCGCGGGACGGGACGGCCGCCGGACCGACCGACGTGCAACGGGTCGATGTCGACTCGCTGCGTCTGGTCCGTCCCCGCAGCGTCGGGGTCGAGCAACTCGGCCTGTGGGCGCTGGAGCAATTGGGCCTGCCGGCCCTGCTCGCCGAGTTGGGCGTCAACGGCGCCCTGCGCGCGGCGGCGGCCGGCGTCATTGTCGGGCGTCTCGCCCAGCCCGCCTCGGAGCGCGCGACGCACCGCTGGCTGCAAGCGCGCAGCGGCCTCGGCGAGTTGCTCGGCGTCGACTTCGAGACCGTCGGCGCGATGCAGCTCTACCGCGCCTCGGACGCGCTGGTGAAGCATCGCGAGGCGATCGAGGCGCATCTGTTCGACCGCGCGATGGGGCTGTTCGACCGCCAGCCGACGGTGACCCTCTACGACCTGACCAACACCTACTTCGAGGGCGAGGCGAGCGAGCAGCCGCAGGCAAAGCGCGGGCACTCGAAGGAGAAGCGCAGCGACTGTCCGCTGCTGACCCTGGGCCTGATGCTCGACGCCAGCGGCTTCGTGCGCCGTTCCAAGGTCTTCGCCGGCAACGTCAGGGAACAACGCACGCTGGCCGACATGCTCGAGGCGCTGGAGGCGCCACCCGGCGCCCTCGTGGTCATGGACCGCGGCGTCGCCACCGAGGCCTGCGTGCAGTGGTTGCGTGAGCACGACTACCGCTATCTGGTCGTCAGCCGCGAACCGCACCGTCAGTTCGACGCCGAGGCCGCCGTATCGCTCCAAACCCAGTCCAACCAGACCGTGCACCTGCACAAGGTGGTCTCGACCGACCCCGACGAGGTGCGCCTGTACTGCTACTCCGAGGCGCGGGCCGAGAAGGAACGAGGCATCGTCGAGCGTTTCGCCACCCGCTTCGAGACCGCCCTGACCCAGCTCCACGAGGGGCTGGCGCGCCCCCGCACCCACAAACGGCTCGACCAGGTGTGGCAGCGCATCGGGCGATTGAAGACGAAGCATTCCCGCGTCGCCGCCCACTACCAGATCGGGGTCACCGCCGACGAGACCGGCGAAAAGGCGGTCGCCGTCACCTGGACCCGCCGTCCCCGGGACGGCTCGATGGCCACCCATCCGGGGGTCTACTGCCTGCGCAGCAGCGAGACCGACTGGGACGAAGACGCCCTGTGGCGCACCTACACCACCCTCACGGACGTGGAGGCCGTCTTCCGCTCGCTCAAGGCCGAACTCGGCCTGCGCCCCATCTACCACCACAAGCCGCGGCGGGCCGACGGCCACCTGTTCATCACCGTCATCGCCTACCAACTCGTACAGGTCATCCGCACCCGACTGCGCGGGCACGGCAACCCCGCCAGTTGGACCACGTTGCGCCGCATCCTCGACGGCCAGCAGCGCGTCACCGCCACCTTCCGGCGCCCCGACGGACGCACGCTGCACGTGCGAACGGCCACGCAACCCGAACCCGAGCAGCGGGACATCTACGACGCGCTCGGCGTCGACCCGCACCCCGGGGGCGTCCGCAAAACGCTCATCTGACCAACCCAGCTCACCGGTTTGCGCAGGTTTGTAGTGCCACTCGAGTATTCCTGTCGGCGTAAGCTGCCTATTTACAATAGTTTATATTTTTGACTGTAGAGTCGAGGGGAGGCGCGTAGCCGGTAGGGGGTCGGTGGCTCGTCCGGCGCTTTCGCACCGGGCCTCAGTCCGATACCCATAGGCACGTTTCCTCCCCCCGCTCTCCGAACCCGGCGTGCCGATTTCCGGCACCGGGCTCTCCAGTGGAATCATGCGGCTCGCGCACGGGCTTCCCGGTCGCGGCGAGCTGTCGGGTGTCGCGAGCCGTGGCACCAGGCTCGCACCCTTGCGCCCACCGGTCGGTGCGTCGTCAGGCCTGTTGACGCCCTGACGACGGCGACCTCTCAGGGTCGTCCCCTTCGCTTGTGCATGTGACGACGTCCGGCATTGCTGCTCATCTCCGGGGTACTAGGCGTCAGCCACTCCCGAGAGCCTGCTCCCTTTCGCCATCCCTTCCACCTGAAGCTCCTTCCCTCCGCCGGCATTACCCGGCCTCCTCGGTAGTACGAGCTTCTCCGCCACCCTGTCCGACCCGACCTCGCCCTCACGGGTCGTCGGTTGGCGTGTGCCACGCCACCGGCAGGGCTTCCCGCGTTGCGTCCACTCCCCCCTTCCATGCATGCCGCCGCCAATACCCCGGCGGAGCGGGCCGGTGCTCCCGTCGCTCGCTTCCCGGCTCGTAGCAGCCTTCCCCGTTTTACCGGCGGGTCGGCTTCCGCATTGCCCGTTTCGAGGCCTGCACAGCGTTCAAGACCTTGCGGCCTGCATGGTCGCTGAGCCGCCCGAGGCGGCCCTTTTGCATCGGAGTGCTTCAGACGGATGTCGTTACCTCCACCATCCGCTCCGACTGCTACCGGCTGGAGCGACAGTTGCCGGGCGGGGTTCGCACCCGCTGGGGAATGGCGCCTTTCGCGGCGCACGGTAAACTCGGGCTAATCCGAAGTTTCGGAGAGAATAACGCGGAAGTCGTTATTATTTAGCGAGTTACCGGTTTCGAGGGTGTACCGGTAGTGGCTACAATTGAGGCGTCACACCCAAGAGCTCGAAGCAGCGTTGCTGCGTCGGCGTGGGCTGTGTCTGCAGCTTGAAAGTGGCGCCGCCCTCGGTGACCTGCATGGTGTTGGCGGTCAGCGTTCCCAGGTCGGCGAGCAGCGTCCGAAAGCTGTGCACCGGCAGGTGGTCGTCGGTCCGTTTGCGGCCGGCCTTGGCCAACGCCGCAGGCGAGCGCTTCGCGGGTTCCACGACGGAGCGGCGCTGCTGCTCGGCGGCGGCCGGGTCGTGGTCGTCGAACAGCAGCGGCGCCAGGGCCTGGCGCATGTGCCACTCGACCCAGTAGGCCAGCATGCAGAGCAAGACGTGCGCCCGCACCCGGTCGGGTCGCCGGTGATGGATCGGCCGCACTTTCAGGTCCACCGACTTCAGGCACCGAAACGCCCGCTCCACCTTGGACAGGTCCTTGTAGGCCCGCACCGTCTGCGCCGCGTCGAACTGCTCCGGCTCGACGTTCGAGCGGACGATGTACAGCCCGTCGAGCTGCTGCTCGGTCGCGATCCGCTCGTCGTCCCGGTGGAACGTGAACGTGTCGTCGGTGATCGTGGTCACGAAGTGCTTGGCGACCTTGTGCCGGTTGATGACCTTCCCGACGCGCAGGCCGATCTCGGCCGCCCCCCGTAGCGGCCGATTCTTACGCGTTGTCGCCGCCGCGATCGGCGCCAGGTCCTCCTCGGTGGCCGCCAGCAACTCCTGCCGCTTGCGCTGTCGTTGGGCGGCCAGCAGGGGATTGCGGCACACGATCAGCCGTTCGCCGGGAAACTCCTCGCTGGTGACCTCGGCGAGGTCCCGCTCGTCGAACAACGACGGCGTCACCGTGCCGGCGGCCAGCAGTTTGCGGATCATCGGCGCGCGCAGCGTGGTGATCCAGCGCAGGCCGTCCACGCCCGCCAGGTCCTTGCGGATGCGCGCCGCGGTCAGCATGCCCCGGTCGCCCACCAGTACCACGCGCTGCAAACCGAAGCGGGTGCGGATCTTCTCTACCTGGCAGGCCACCGTCTTCGGGTCGCTCGTCGAGCCCTCGAAGACCTCGACCGCAACCGGACAACCCTCGGCCGTGCACAACAGACCGAAGACGATCTGCAACGTGCCCTGCTTGCCGTCGCGGCTGTACCCGCGCTGGGCCAGCGGGCAGTGGGTTCCCACCAGGTAACTGGAGGTCAGGTCGTAGAGCACCAGCGTGTTTTCCCGCAGGTGCCGCTTGGCCAGACGCTGCTCGATGGCCGCCTGCTGCTGCACGAGCCAGTCCATGGCGGCGTAGAGCTCATGCTGGTCGACGGCGCCGAGCCCGAGCACCTCGCCCAGGGTGGAGACGGCGCTGTCGGGCGCCAGGGCGCGGGCGGTGGCCAGCTTGGACTGCGCATTGATGACGCGGGCGACGATCAGGGCGAGGACGAGGTCGCGGACGCGGCTGGCGTTTCGGGCGATCAGCGTGTGCAGTCCGAGCTGCTTGAGGGTGCCGAGCACGGCGGCGATGTGGCCGTGGGGCAGGCTGCGGACGCAGGTGAAGGCGTCTTCCGGGTTGACGAGCCGCTCACCGCGGAGGACGCGGCGCAGCACCTGGATGGCGTCGGTCGGCAGCTTGGAGAGGTTGGCGAGGGTGCGCTTCTTGACTCGTCCGCCGTCGCGGTAGGACTCGCGCAGGAGCACGGCTGGCGGCGAGGAGCGATTGGGCACGCTGTCGATATACATGGATACTCAGTATCCCATATACTCTCAGTAATAACAAGATACAACTTGTGTCTGTAGCGCTATATACATGGCTACATATTGCCGTGCAAACAAGGCCCAAAGCGCCCTAAATCGTTTAGAAACTATGGATTGGGGAAAATCGACCGTTGAAACTTCGGGCTAATGTTGCTATTGTGGCGTTCGTCAGACCATCGGGGGCTGCTGCCGTGGCAGGCGCCTGGGCCGGTCAGGTTGGACGTCTCGACGTTCGACGGGTGCGACTTGCTAGGGAGGAAGCGATGAAACGCGCGAATGCTATAGCTCTCGCCCTGTGCGGTCTGCTGGCGGGTTGCGAGATGGACTCCGAGACTTCCAACCCTATCGCACCCAGTCCGGTGCAACCACCGCCACCGCCACCTCCGCGTCCGGCGGCCTCCACGTGCATCGCCTCCATCGACGATTATGCCGACCGGTACAACGGCCGCTTCGTGTACAACAACCGGTATCAGAACGATTGCAGCGAAACTATCATCCTTCGCGTTTCAGCAACCCTGGACCTTCTTCCGCATGTAACCGTTCACGACCGGTTGAGAAGCGAGGTGCGAGTGCCGGCGAATAGCACGCGGTGGCTCTGTGGGAACGGCCAGCGCTTCAACGCCTGCACGTTCCATAATAGGGACAACATCAACAGCAGCTTTAGAGTACGCACACAGCGCTCTTCCTGCTATTTGGACGAATCCTGCAGCTACCCGAACTACCCGGACTGACAAGATTCGGCGTGCTGCACACACACGGCCGGGGCGGACACCTACCACCCCGGCATCGAGTGACGAAGCGTGTAGAATCGACTCGGTGTTGGTGCTGGTGACGGGCAGGAAGGAGGTGCCCTATGGACCAGCCAAGCGCCGGCTTACCTCCGGGCTCTGGGATGGCCCCAGGAGGCCGCTACTGCGGCCGGGGCACCCTCGGGGCCATCCCCCGCCAGGACCGCGCGCGCCCTGGGGCCGCTCAGCGCCTCGGGCTGGGTCTTTCCACAAAACCCTGTGCTCATAGAAAACTCGCCGCCTTTCACGAGGTCCACCACGCGGCCACCGAAGCCCATCCGTTACTGACGACGGCGAGGAACGCAGCCCACAGCCACCGGGTGACTGCAAGCGCCCACCAGTAGCACATCGCACCGACAAACCCCGCACCTAGAGTCAGCCAGAGCGTCTTGGTGAAGAACACGGCGCGCTCCTGCTTCAAGCCCTCGATGTTGCGCTCGCGCAGTTGCGCTTCTTCGCGGCCAAGAGCGGCGAGTCTCAAGTAACCGGCTTCGATATCGGCGCGCGCCTGCTTGATCTCGGCGGCAGGTGGGCCGATGGGCGGCTTGGCCGGACCGGGCGGCGAACTGCTGAACGGCGGCGGCCTGCTCCAGATGGGCCTCGGGGGTGGGGACATGCTCCCGGCTCGCCTTCTCGCTCAACCGGGAGACGCGCCAGGGCGGCCTCCTCTCGTTCTGGAGCCGGGGGGCCTCGACGCCGTTCGCGCCCACGAGGATCGCGAGCAGCTCCTCGTGGGCCAGCGCGCCCGCGCCGTGGAGCTCGAGCCGTTCACGGGTCACCAGGTTGCCGCCCGCTCCGAGCGCGTTCGTCCTGTGTCCGGTCATGCGCGGCTCCGCTGGCGTGCGAGCTTCCGGCGCCACCGGCGCCGTGCGGCCCGTGATCGAGGCTTCTTCGATCCGCGGCGCTCGATCGGCTCGTTGGCGAGCCACTCGGCCACGCCGCTCGCCGCGGGATGGTCGCCGCGGCTGGCGAGCGCGTGGCGCAGCGCCGCCTCCGGGCTTCGTCTCGCCGCGGCCCGCAGCTGCGTCACCGCGAGCTCGCCGTTCGCCGGGTCGTGGTCGACCCACTCGTCGTACATCACCGTCCCGGTGGGGGTCACGCGGTAGACGCGCCAGCCGCGCGCGTCCGCCGCGTCGGTCCGGGCGAGGACCGCGGACCCGATCGGCACGCTCGGCGCCTGCTCGGGCCGGCCCCGTAGCGGGTTGCCGTACGCCGCCCCGGAGGGCGTCTCGGTCGGCTCGGCGGCGGACAGGCGGCGCGTCAGCATCGCTCCGACCTTGATGCGGGCCGCCGGCTCGCCGTCGCCCTGGCCGTCGGGCTCCGGCCTGGTGAAGATCGGCCGGCCCGGCGCGTCTTCGCCGAACTCGGCCGCGAGCAGCAGCTCCGCTCGGGACGGGACCTGCTGGGGGTCCAGTCGCACGTCGTTCATCGTTCCGCTCCTTTTCTGGGTCGTGGGGCCTCTCGCCCGGTCGTGCCGTTCGTCCCCTTGCCGGCCGCCTGGGTGAAGGCGGCCGGGAGGGTGGACCGGGGGCGAGGGACAAGGGGTCGGGTCACATGATGGATCGATCGTACCAGCCCCCCAGCCCCCCTCCTGTGCACCCCTACCGGGCCGGGTCTCCGGAGGTCGGGGGGCAGCGCGCCCCCGGGCGGGTCGTGGGATCCGACCCGCGAGAGGCGGCAGCGTGGCGGGCAGCTGTTTGGGTCGGGATGGTTGTCGTTTGGACGGCGGCCGGGCACTCCAGGCCGGCTACGTGAACGCCTGTGTTCCGCTGCCGTCGCGGTCCGAACGGGCCGAGGCAGGTCGCGGTGCATGCGCGCCCCGTGGAAACAACAGGTTCGGGAACCGACCACGGCTGAGGTTGTGGTCGTGGGGCGCCGCCGCACTGCCGCCGGTGGAGACCGCGCCCGCACAGTCTTCGTTGCCGTCATCGTCTGCAGCGGCCGCGTCGTCGGACCCGCTCTTGTCGTCCTCAAAGAGCAGGGCGATCACCTCGGTGAATTCCACTACCGGAACGACGTCGGCTCTGTCGATCGCGTCCGGATCCCCCGGGGCGCTGGCGTGGGGGATGGACTTGTTCGTCAGGTGCGGGAGGCCGCGCGCCCCCGGCGTAGCTTCTCGCTTGTCACGAGGTAGTGTCCGCCGTCGCGGACCCCGTCTGGCGGCACCGGCGTCACGCAGCCGCCCTCGTCGCGACCACCGGGTCTCGCCTGACCGGGCGGCCGGGGCGAGGTCTCGACCTTCACCCGCGCCTGCTCGTATTCGGTGACCTTGGCCGAGAAGACCAGCGTCACGAGTCGCTAGTCGCCGCGGCCAGCCGCCCAGGATGACCCAGTGCGCGCGGCCGCGCCGCGCGGCGCGTCGAGCCTTCCCGCAGGGAAAAATGCACCCTGAGCGACCCCGGCCGGCTCGGGAGTGAGGCTCATCGGCCCGCGCTGTTTGCGGGCCGGGAGTCTTACGACCCGGACCGGGGTCGCTCAGGGTACTTCAGACCAGTCTCGGGGTCGGCCCCCACGGCTTTCGAGATCAGCGGTATGTGCTTATTCTAGTATGACTTATGGCTCGTGGCTCCCGAGGGTTTGGAGGTCCGAGATCCGGCGGGTTTCGATTTTCGGGGTGTTCCTGTCCCGGGGTAGGCCCCCGGGGTCGTATATGACCCCGGGGTCGCAGTGACCGAGGATCCTGGTCGTCTCGCGCGCCGCCTCGGTGTCGAGGTCGGTCAGGAGCGCCTGGGCGATGGCGCCGTAATGTGGATGGAGCCATGACGGCCCGAGACATGGATGTTGCGTCTGCGGGCGCATGCGATCTCGAGCGCTCCCAGGCTGGCCTCGCTCACGCTCCGCGTCGGTCGCTTGCTCCGGGGCGGGTTCCGCAAGGGCGGCTTCCCGCCAGCCGTCGAGGACCGAGAGCAGCCCTTCGAGCGTCCTCGCGCCGGTCATGTGCATGCACTCGGCGGCGGCCGTGTCCTCGGCCGGCACGATCAGCAGCAGGTTTCGCTCGCTCGCGGCCTCCCCTGTCGCGGCGGCAGCGAACGAGCCGACGCACCGCGTTCCGCGCGTGCGGTCGGGACTGGGGGCTCGAGCTCCCCGACCGCGATGGTCTTCTCGAGCTGGCCCTGCGGCAACTCCCGGTCGGCCCGAGGGTCCCGCGGTCCGTTCTCCATGCCGTGAGGCGTTCGGTCGGCACACCCCGACCTTCACGCGCATCCGCTGGTCCGTCGCGTCGCCGTCGTCGACGCCGCCGCCGTAGATCGGCCGTCCCGGGGCCTCGCCGCCGAACTCGGTCGCGAGCAGTCTCACCGCCCAGTGGGGCTCTTCGTCCCTTGCCGCGCACAGCGCGGCAAGAAAAAGGCGCGCATAGCGCGCGCGGATTTCCCACCCCGGCCGCCTGGATGGTGAAGGCGGCCGGGACACATGATGAATCGATCCCCCCTGTGTCCCTCGATGGGCCGAGTCTCCGGAGGTCGGTGGAGAGTTCCGCACGCTGGCGGACTATCGCCGGTTCGAGCTGACCGCGTGCTGCGCGGCATGAGAGCGGTACGTCGCGCTCGACCCGGTGACGCTGGCCGGGCGTTTCGGCTGGGACGCGCCGATCGCCGAGCTGCTGCGGCACGTGGCGTGCCGGCGATGCGGTGTGCGGACCGGCAGCGTGCTGATAGGTCAGCTACCGGGACGAGACATTCGAAGAGACGGAACGGAAACCGCGGTGGATTCTCGACCGCCATCCGCACCACGAGGTCGGCCACCTCGCGTGGCGTTATCGGCCGGCCTCGACGTCGGCGGGCGCGGCCGTCGTACTTCCGGGAAATCAGCCTCCGGTACCAGCGGAGAATCGTGTCAGGCGTGACGATGCCGGCGACCTGCGCCAGAATCCGCCGGCCGAGTTTCTGGCCTCGCACCGCGAGTCGACGGCGCTGGGCGTCGGTCAGGCGAAGTGGACGTGGGCCAAGTTGCTCCCGGAGGACCCGATTCTCCTCCCGGAGATAATCGATCACGTCTTCCTGGTGGCGGTTCACCCAGCCAGCGGCCGTGAGTATGAGGAAGCGCAGAGCGTCGGGCATTCCCTGAGGCTACTGGGGGAACAGCCACTCGCACCGACCTTGTTTCGCCGATTCGCCAACCTCGGCCGCTTTGTTGCACCATACGGGGTCGGACACACGGTGTATCCGTACCTGCTGAGGGGCCTGTCCATCGAGCGACCGAATCAGGTGTGGGCAACCGATATCTGCTACATCCCGATGGCGCACGGGTTCATGTATCTGGTGGCCATCATGGATTGGTACTCGCGCCGCGTCCTGGCCTGGCGGGTGTCGAACACCTTCGACAGCGACTTCTGTGTCGAGGCCCTCGAGGACGCGCTCACCCGCCACGGGCCGCCGGAGATCTTCAATACGGACCAAGGCGCCCAGTTCACGTCCCAGGCGTTTACGACGGTGCTCAAGACCCACGCGGTGGCCATCAGCATGGACGGCAAGGGACGCTGGGTCGACAACGTGTTCGTCGAGCGTCTCTGGCGCAGCGTCAAATACGAGGATGTGTATCTCCATGCATACGAGACACCCGCCTCGCTCCGGGCAGGACTGACCTGCTACTTTCAGTTCTACAACGGGCGACGGCGTCATAGTTCACTTGGTCGGCGGACGCCCGATGTGGTGTACTTCGACGCAACCAGCTTCGGCACGGCGGCCTGAAACACGATGGAGATTTCACTTAAGCCGCTGTCCAGGTTTCGGGGTCCACTTCTGTCACCCTTCCCGGAGGGACAAGTTTTTCACTGAGCGACCCCCCGCCGGGGGTGGGGCCATGCGTGCGCATGGCACCGCCGCCGGGGTCTAGCCCAAGTTTACCAAGTTGACCGGCCATTTTGCCGATTTTGGCTGTATTTCGGGATTGCCATGTCTGTAAGTTGTTGATTCTAAAGGAACGGGGTTTGACGGTACGCGATGTAGTGCCATAATCGTATATAATGGGTTGACTCCGGCCGCCGCGCCCGCTATCGTGGGTAGCGTGTTCATTCGGCGCACCCAAACCCGGCGGACCCAGGACGGAAAACCCTACTTCTCCCATCGCCTCGTGCACTCCGAGCGCGTCGGAAACACCGTCCGGCAGCGCACCCTGCTCAATCTCGGGCGCCACTTCGACATCCCCCAGGCCCAATGGCCGCCGTTGTGCGCTCGCATCGACGACATCTTGACCGGCCAGGCGCCCCTGCTCGCCGATGGCCCGCCCGCCGTCGAGCACGAAGCCCAGCGCATCGCCGCGCAATTGCTCGCTCGCGGCGCACCGGGGGACGGGACGGCCGCCGGACCGACCGACGTGCAACGGGTCGATGTCGACTCGCTGCGTCTGGTCCGTCCCCGCAGCGTCGGGGTCGAGCAACTCGGCCTGTGGGCGCTGGAGCAATTGGGCCTGCCGGCCCTGCTCGCCGAGTTGGGCGTCAACGGCGCCCTGCGCGCGGCGGCGGCCGGCGTCATTGTCGGGCGTCTCGCCCAGCCCGCCTCGGAGCGCGCGACGCACCGCTGGCTGCAAGCGCGCAGCGGCCTCGGCGAGTTGCTCGGCGTCGACTTCGAGACCGTCGGCGCGATGCAGCTCTACCGCGCCTCGGACGCGCTGGTGAAGCATCGCGAGGCGATCGAGGCGCATCTGTTCGACCGCGCGATGGGGCTGTTCGACCGCCAGCCGACGGTGACCCTCTACGACCTGACCAACACCTACTTCGAGGGCGAGGCGAGCGAGCAGCCGCAGGCAAAGCGCGGGCACTCGAAGGAGAAGCGCAGCGACTGTCCGCTGCTGACCCTGGGCCTGATGCTCGACGCCAGCGGCTTCGTGCGCCGTTCCAAGGTCTTCGCCGGCAACGTCCGCGAACAGCGCACGCTGGCCGACATGCTCGAGGCGCTGGAGGCGCCACCCGGCGCCCTCGTGGTCATGGACCGCGGCGTCGCCACCGAGGCCTGCGTGCAGTGGTTGCGTGAGCACGACTACCGCTATCTGGTCGTCAGCCGCGAACCGCACCGTCAGTTCGACGCCGAGGCCGCCGTATCGCTCCAAACCCAGTCCAACCAGACCGTGCACCTGCACAAGGTGGTCTCGACCGACCCCGACGAGGTGCGCCTGTACTGCTACTCCGAGGCGCGGGCCGAGAAGGAACGAGGCATCGTCGAGCGTTTCGCCACCCGCTTCGAGACCGCCCTGACCCAGCTCCACGAGGGGCTGGCGCGCCCCCGCACCCACAAACGGCTCGACCAGGTGTGGCAGCGCATCGGGCGATTGAAGACGAAGCATTCCCGCGTCGCCGCCCACTACCAGATCGGGGTCACCGCCGACGAGACCGGCGAAAAGGCGGTCGCCGTCACCTGGACCCGCCGTCCCCGGGACGGCTCGATGGCCACCCATCCGGGGGTCTACTGCCTGCGCAGCAGCGAGACCGACTGGGACGAAGACGCCCTGTGGCGCACCTACACCACCCTCACGGACGTGGAGGCCGTCTTCCGCTCGCTCAAGGCCGAACTCGGCCTGCGCCCCATCTACCACCACAAGCCGCGGCGGGCCGACGGCCACCTGTTCATCACCGTCATCGCCTACCAACTCGTACAGGTCATCCGCACCCGACTGCGCGGGCACGGCAACCCCGCCAGTTGGACCACGTTGCGCCGCATCCTCGACGGCCAGCAGCGCGTCACCGCCACCTTCCGTCGCCCCGACGGGCGCACGCTGCACGTGCGCACAGCCACGCAACCCGAACCCGAGCAGCGGGACATCTACGACGCGCTCGGCGTCGACCCGCACCCCGGGGGCGTCCGCAAGACGCTCATCTGACCAACCCAGCTCACCGGTTTGCGCAGGTTTGTAGTGCCACTCGAGTATTCCTGTCGGCGTAAGCTGCCTATTTACAATAGTTTATATTTTTGACTGGTAAACTTGGGCTAGTCCCCTTGATCTTTGATTTCTTCAAAAAGTCGTTGGTCATCTGGGGCCACCGTGGACTTGAACGGTGCGCTGTCCGAACCGCTTCACCTTCGCGAGGATCTCGTCGGCTGTTTTCGTCCACTTGAAGGGCTTGCCCTCGTCATTGTGGGCGTCCACGTAGGCGGAGATGGCGTGGCGCAGCGCGTGCGTGCTGGAATGTGAGCCGCGCTTGAGGGCGTGTTCGGTGAGGAGGCCAAAGAACCGCTCGACGAGGTTGAGCCAGGCGGAGTAGGTTGGCGTAAAGTGGAACTGGAAGCGCGGGTGGCGGGCCACCCATCGTTTGACCAGCGGGGACTTATGCGCCGAGAGATTGTCGAGGATCACGTGGACGGTGAGGGTGGGGTCCACCCGCTTGTCGATCTCGCGCAGAAAGCTCACGAAATCCCTCGACCGATGCTGCTTCTTGGTTTGCGCCACGACCTGGCCGGTCGCGACGTTGAGCGCCGCGAAGAGGTCCACCGTGCCATGGCGGATGTAGTTGTGCGTCTGGCGTTCGGGCCGACCCATGTCCATCGGCAGGATCGGCTGCGCTCGCTCGAGGGCTTGAATCTGAGGCTTTTCGTCGAATGACAAGACAACGGCGTGGTCGGGTGGATTCAGGTAGAGGCCGACAATGTCCCGCACCTTCTCGATGAACAGCGGGTCGTCGGAGATCTTGAACGATTCCACGATATGCGGCTGCAACCCGAAGGTGCGCCAGATGCGGCCCACGGTGGAGGCGCTGACGCCAGCGCGCTCCGCCATCTTGCGGGTGCTCCAGTGGGTCCGTCCCTTCGGCTTACTTTCCAACGTGGCGACGAGGATCGACTCGACATCCGCATCGGACAGTGTCCGGGGGGCTCCGGGCTTGGGCTCGTCATACAGCGCATCCACGCGACCTGTCGTAAACCGCTGCCGCCACTTGCCGACCGTCACATTCGAACAGCGCAGTTTCGCCGCGACCGCCACGTTCGATTCGCCACGCGCGCACCTCAGGACGATCTTCGCCCGCAAGGCCACATGCCGATTCGTTCTGGCGCGCCTGGCGAGCCGCTCAAGTTCTCCTCGCTCCACGGCGGTGACTTCCAATCTCGCTTTGGGCCGACCTGTTCTTGCCATGCCGCCCAATACATCACACTCGGCACACTTCTTAAAGCTTTTTCAGACACAGGGGACTAGCGCGCCACGCCGGAGACACGGACGGTGGCGGCTACGGTGCGGTGTTCGGCTATCACCGCAGACCGGGCGCAGAAGCGATCATCCTGGCGAGCCGACCCACCAGCTCGGTGACGTTCATCGATGCGCTAACAATGCAATTTGATCCCGGTGGGGGTCGCTCACGAGGACAATGGGAATGCCATGCCTAGCCCTGCCCGTGCCCCATAACTTTTCGCTGGACTTCATGAAGCCACTTCGCTACGGTGGCGAGCATGGAGATTCAGAATCAGGTTGGGCACAGCCTGCGGGGCAACCTCACCCGACTGCGCGATGTGCTGGACGGCGCGGTATCGCAGGGCATTGGCAGCCTCGGGCAGGTCGCCGATCGTGTCTGTGAAGCGTTCGATTTCCGCGATGGACGCGGCCGGTGGCAGCGCGCGAGCTGCTGCGCGGCGTTGGCCGACCTCGAGGCGGCAGGCCACGTCTCGCTGCCTCGGGGTCGGCCCTCTCGCGGCGGTGTGTGGCGCCCGCGTGTGCTCCCGCACCCGGTGGCGCCGGCGGCTGACGTGCCTGACACGGTCGGCGAGGTTCGGGACTTGGCGCTGGTGCGGGTGGAGACCGACGAGCAGCGCCGGGTCTGGAACACGCTGATGGTGCATGAGCACCCGCGCGGCGCCGGGCCCTTTGTGGGCCACCAACTGCGTTATCTGGTAGGCTCCGGGCATGGCTGGCTGGGCGGGGTCGGGTTCGCAGCAAGCGCGCGGCGTCTGCGGGCTCGCGACGCCTGGATCGGCTGGGACGACACGCGTCGGCGCGCCCACCTGCACCGGGTGCTGGGACTGTGCCGGTTGCTGGTGCGCCCCGGCATCTGCTGCCGCAACCTGGCCTCGCACGTCTTGGGCCGGGCCGCACGGGCGGTCGGCGACGACTTCGAGCGTCTCCACGGCTATCGCCCCTGGCTGCTGGAGACGTTCGTCGACGAGACCGCACACGCCGGGGCGAGCGTGCGCGCGGCCAACTGGGTTCGCGTGGGTGAGACCAGCGGGCGCGGGCGCCAGGACCGCACGCACGCGGCGCCGGAAACGCGCAAGGCAGTGTATATGTACGCCTTGGAGCCGGCGTGGCGCGCCCGCCTCGCAGTGCCCGCAGCGGGCATTGCGCCGCTGGCGGCTGGCGACGGGCTCGACGCCGAGTCCTGGGCGGGCCACGAGTTCGGCGTGGCGCCGCTGGGCGACGTGCGCCTGAGCGCGCGCCTGGTCCGGAGCGCGCAACATATGGCACAGTGCCCGCAGCGCGCCATCACCGGCGCCACCAACGGAGCGCGCGCCTTGGTCAAGGGACATTACCGGCTGATCGACCAGCCCGCCGAGAGCGCGGTGACGGTCGAGAACATTCTCGCTCCCCATCGCGAGCGCACGCTGCGACGGATGCGCGGGCACGACACGGTGCTGTGCATCCAGGACGGCACCCGTCTGAACTTCACCCGGCGCGGCCAGACGCAGGGGCTGGGGGCCATCGGGTCGAACCAGACCGGCGCCGTGGCCCGCGGCCTGCACCTGCATACGACGCTGGCGGTCGACCCCGACGGGGTGGCGCTGGGTGTGCTGCGGGCCGCCTTCGACGCGCCCGCGCCCCCGAACCCCGACGAGAAAGACAAGCCGAAGCCGCGCGAGGCGCGGACGTCGTTCCGCTGGGTCGAAGGGCTGCGCGACTTGGCGCAGGCGGCCGAGCGGCTGCCCGAAACCCGCGTGGTGTGCACGATGGACCGCGAGGCCGACTTCCTCGACCTGTTCCTCGAGCGCCGCGCGCACGCCCCGCAGGTCGACCTGCTGGTCCGCGCGAAGGTCGACCGCGTCGTGGGCACGGAGAAGACACCCGACGGGCAGACGGTCTCGCGCCGTCTGTTCGACCAGGTGCGCAACGCGCCGGCCCGCGGCGCCGCCACGGTCGCGGTGCAGCGGCTGAGCGCGCGGGCGAAGGCCAGCAAACAGGCCCGCAAGGACCGCCGGGCGGCGCGCGTCGCCGAGGTGACACTGCGCTACCAGCCCGTGGCGCTGCCCTGCCCCGGGGCCACGCCGGTCGAGCTGTGGGTCGTCCATGTGCGCGAGCAACAGCCGCCGCCCACGGCCGAGCCGCTGGAGTGGTTCCTGCTGACCACGCTGCGTGTGACCAGCACCGCCGACGCCACGCGCATCCTGCGCTGGTACGCCCTGCGCTGGCGCATCGAAGAGTACTTCCGGGTCCTCAAGTCCGGCTGCAAGGTCGAAGAATTGCAGCACCACGCGGCCGAGCGGCTCGAACGGGCCATGGCCATCAAGATGGTCATCGGGTGGCGCATCCAGTTGATGGTCCAACTCGGGCGCGAGGTGCCTGACCTGCCGGGCGACCTGCTGTTCTCCGATGGCGAGTTGCGCGTGCTCGCCACCTTCGCCCGCTCGCGCACGCTGCCGCCACCCACGCGCCTCGGCGACGCCGTCGGTCTGGTCGGGCGTCTCGGCGGGTGGCTCGGGCGCACGCGCGACCCGCCCGGCGCGCAACTCCTGTGGCACGGCTACACCCAGCTCGTCGCCATGGCCTTCGCCTTCGAACTGCGGGACGAATACGGATGACCTCACACTCATTACAAGTCCAGCCGGAAGATCTGGGGCACGGGCAGGCCTAGCCTGCTGAAAGAGATCCGCGACGCCACCGTTGACGCGAACGTACCCATCGCCAACGTGCTCCGAAAGTGCGCTGTCCTGGGCGACCAACTGAATAATGACGACCTCCGGGACTGGGCTCTCCAGGAGCTTCAGGGGTATGGCTCCGACGGCGAGGCCCCGGAGTACCGAAAGATAGGGGCGGTGCTCCGCGGCAACCTTGCCGGGCCTCTTCAATCAGGCTATAAGAACGTTGCTATTCCAGCGGTGGGCCTCCCCAAGGAGTTGAGGGACCAGGCACACACTACTGTGCTCGCGCAGGGCGTAGCAGGCGTAGAGAGGCTTCTCGAAGGCGAAGGCGAGACCCTCACATTCATGTGGCCCGGGGACTGGATCGCGTTGGCGCAGCACAAAGGGCGGATAATGGAAGGCCATGTCCTGTACGCAGCGTGGCAGGACATCAATAAGTCCGCCGTCGCAGGCGTGCTCGACGCGATCAGGAACCGGGTGCTGGAGTTCTGTCTTCGCCTGGGGAAGGAGAGACCCGATTTGATGGCGACTGATGGCGACTCCCCTCAGACGGTCGCCGACTCGACAGCGGTGAGTCAGGTGTTCAACCATGTCATCATCGGATCGCAGATCGGAAGTATCGCAAGCGCCAGCCCCGGCGTGCAGCAGTCGGCGCAGATCGGCATCACTCCTGCCGACATGCCCGGTCTCATGAAGGCGCTGACCGGCGCCGGTGTGCCGCCCGACGAAGCGGAAGTGCTCAAGGCCGCAATCGAGCAGGAGAGCGGACAGACGGCCAAACAGAAGTGTGAGAACTGGCTTGAGCGAGCGGAGCAGGCGGTGGCCTCCCGGGCGTGGTCGCTCGTGAGCGGCGCGACGATCGCTACTATTCGTAGGGCAATCCTGTCGTACCTCGGATTGGGTTCTAGTTGATGGTGCACGTGGTCCAGAACAGGGTCGAGGCAGCCTATGCGGAGTCGGACCTGATCAAGCCTCGCCGGCGGCTGATGGACGATTGGGCGGCCTATCTCAAGAGACGCTGCGAATCCCCGTGAGAATGAAGCGGCATGCGAGCGATAACCGGAACTGGAGGCAAAGCTCATGGACTGGACACTCGTTGGGATCTTCTCGATTAGCATCGCCGCATTTGTGGTCTTTTGGAAAACCGCGAGCGGGAGCCAGACCAAGGGGTTTGGTCCGTACAACACCAGCACGTTTCTCTTGCTAACCGTCTCCAGCTTCACCGCGATACTCGCGGCCGTGGGGAAGATCGATGTACACGACACGACGTCGATCATGCTGGCGATCATTGGCTTTGCTGGAGGGCTGTTCGCGGGAAACCTCAGGAATCCATAATTGGCCATTCCCCGCGGTCGGACATTCTTGATTGCCGTCGCGGACCGATGCGAGACTGGGCGGCGAATCTTGAAGAGCGCCGAACACAGGTTCCGGCGAGGGAGCGGCGCCGCTCTGGAGTGTGATCGCGTCAATGGCCGCCGATCACAGCCGATCCTGCCCGCTCGATCACAACGCCATCTGGCGGAAAACCCCGATGAACGCGGCTCGAAACATGCATTGAAACGACGGTGCACGGCCGCTCCAGCGATCGCGGCCGTAACCAGGAGCTACCCCGTTTTTTCCCGCTGGAGCGGCAACGGCGGGGCGTGCTGATCACACGCCGCCGCCCGTAGCGCGTTCTTTTGTCGAAATAGCATGTAAAGCCTCACTTGGTGATCGGTGATATGACTGTTTGGCATCGAGGTCCGCCCCTGAAAAGACGGTACCACTTTGCCAACTCTGTCGCGATCACCCAGCGGGGCCATCGGCTGTCGCGGGATGAGGGAGTCTTGGTGATCGGGGTGCTCTAATGGGGATGTCCCGGCCGCTGTTGAAATTCGGCGGCGGCTCGGGTGACATTCTACGCGACCTGCTCCACCTCCGTAGCGTCTTTGAGGCCGAGGCGCTGATCTCGGGCGCGGAGGGCCGCGACCAGTTGCGGCATATCAGCATGTCCCTTCAGGCGCCGGAACCCCTTGGCCGCTTCGAGGACGCCGGCGGCGACCCAGCGCAGCATCATCTGGCCGCCTCGCCAGCGCTTCACGTTGCGTTTGACGTGGCGGGTCCTGCTGATGAGGCTCTCGACGGCGTTGGTCGTGGCCAGCGAGCGCTGGAGACGCGGCGAGAGGCCCAGCGTCAGCACGGTCACCGTCTCCTCGAGCCCTTCGCGCACACTGGCCGCCGCGCAGGGATGCTCCTGGTCGAGACGGCGGGCGAGGTGTCGCAGCAACCGCGTCGCGGTCTTGACGTCCTCGCTCTGATAGGCGCGCTTGAGGGTCGCCAGGACCCAGGGCCGCTGACGCTCCGGCAGATGGTCGAGGATGTTGCGGGTCTTGTGGATTTGGCAGCGCTGCACCAGCGCGGCACGACCGAACACCGCCGTGACCGCCGCCCGCAGCGCCTTCGACCCATCGAGCATCACGAGGATGCTCCGATCGGTGCGCAGGCCACGACTCTGGAGGTTGGCGAGCAGGCTCTGACAGACGGTCGCGTTCTCCGTCGAACCTTCCCAGAGCCCGAGGGCGTGCTTCGTGCCGTCGACGCCGACCCCCAACGCGACGACCACACAGTGCTCGCCGATGTGGACACCGTCGAGCAGGAGACCGACCAGATCCAGATCGTCGAGGGGCGTCGCCTGCCACGCGGCCAGCTGCGAGGCGGTCTTGGCGACAAACCGGCGGCTGACGGCGCTCTTACTCACGCTGCGGCTGGGGATGTCGGCCGGGAGCGGCTCCAGACTCCGGGCATAGCCTCGGGTGCTCACGCCGACCAACAACTGCTCGACGGTGCGCCGCCGCAGTGGATCGGTCTGGGCCATCGTCTGGAAGGTCGGGAGCGGCACCTCCTGGCGCCCCGAGCGGACCCGCGGGCGGCGGATCGATACCTTCCGCCCCCCGAGGACGACAGTACTGGCCACCGTCCCGGCCCGCGACGCCGTGCGGTCGGCCTGGTGCGCGTAGCGCGGCCCGCAGATCGCCGTCCGATCCTCCTCGAGCATGGCGTCCAGGACCTGCAATCCCGACCGCACCGCAAGGTCGAACAGCTCCGCTTCGGTGTCAATCAGCAACTCGACGAGCGGCAGCCGACGCGTGGTCTGAGATTCAACACCGGCGGTCGGACGGACTGTGCGAGACTTCTTCATGGCGGCTCCTTTGCTGTGAGGCGTTTCGCCTCGGGTTGCGCACCACTCGTGTATCACGAGCAGTGAGGAGCCGCCGCTTCAATTTTCAACAGTCAGTGGGACATCCCCGCTCTAATATCGTCTATCGTCACGGGCGCGGGTCCGATCGAGGCGATGACGACCCATGCCGCCGCCCAGAGCAATGCTTTCATTACTGTCTGCATATTGACGCGTCCACGGCGCACGAAGCGCCGGGTTCACTGGCGCATAATGCCAGGACTCCCGCCTCGACGGCGGGTATCGTGCTACCGCCGGAACTGTAAAGGACGAACGTTTCCCCTAAATTGCTGATCGTCCGGCCGTGGCCCACGCCGTAGCACTGCTCCTGAAAATCGTCGCGGTTGAATCGGCAATCATTTCGGACGCCGCCCGCAGAGATACACGCAGTAATCGCGGCTGCCCTCGCGGCGTCCGGGGTGTGGTGGCCGTGAGTGATACCGACAATCTGCTCGCCGTACTCACCCTGGCCAGCCTTGGGGCCTCCCCACGACCACGCCCCCCACGGCTCAACCGGCGGAGGCGGCGCAACCACGTCGACCGCAAACGATACTCTGACACCATCGACGCTCAGGGTGATCGTGGTGAGTCTCACCTGCGTCGGCGTCCACGCGATGTCATCATTCCGAGCCGCACCGAAGTCGCTCATCAGGCCATCCGAGGACCACCGGATATTCTGCGGACCCCGACCCGCGTTCGGCCCTGTGAAGATCGCGCTGGTGTTCGAACGCAGGTCGACGGGCGTGTCCAGGACGACGCTCACGCTGCGGCTCGTCGGGTAGACCCTGGTCTCGACGCCCTGCACCACCACGGCTATGCGTGTGATGGAGATTGGTCCACCGTCGTTGTGCCCCTGCGCAGCCCCCTGCACAGACAGCCCGAGCCCGACGATCATGATCCCGACGATTCGTTTGATGGTTATCATCTGCCTCCCCTGGTTAGTCGGAAGTTTCAGCGGTCGATTTTCCCCAACCCATAGTTTCTAAACGATTTAGGGCGCTTTGGGCCTTGTTTGCACGGCAATATGTAGCCATGTATATAGCGCTACAATCACAAGTTTTATCTTGTTATTACTGAGCGTATATGGGATACTGAGTATCCATGTATATCGACAGCGTGCCCAATCGCTCCTCGCCGCCAGCCGTGCTCCTGCGCGAGTCCTACCGCGACGGCGGACGAGTCAAGAAGCGTACCCTCGCCAACCTCTCCAAGCTGCCGAGCGACGCCATCCCGGTGCTGCGCCGTGTCCTCCGCGGTGAGCGGCTCGTTAACCCGGAAGACGCCTTCACCTGCGTCCGCAGCCTGCCCCACGGCCACATCGCCGCCGTGCTCGGCACCCTCAAGCAGCTCGGACTGCACACGCTGATCGCCCGAAACGCCAGCCGCCTCCGCGACCTCGTCCTCGCCCTGATCGTCGCCCGCGTCATCGATGCGCAGTCCAAGCTGGCCACCGCCCGCGCCCTGGCGCCCGACAGCGCCGTCTCCACCCTGGGCGAGGTGCTCGGGCTCGGCGCCGTCGACCAGCATGAGCTCTACGCCGCCATGGACTGGCTCGTGCAGCAGCAGGCGGCCATCGAGCAGCGTCTGGCCAAGCGGCACCTGCGGGTGTAAGCGCGACAATCAAGATGAGAAGGTGTCGCGACGGTTGATGATGCCTTATGGGCGGTGGACGAGGCAAGGGGCGTTCATAACGCCGCTGCAGGATTGCGAAGGGGTGAGGTGTCACGGGTTGTTCTCCGGTTCCTGCTCGTTCTTCGATGAGGCGCTGCCGGGGAGCTTGACCTTGGTGTTGGCGGGCGTGGCCCTGGAGGCGATGCGCCCGCGGCGGCGTTGGGTCTGCACCGCGGAGCGCCGGCGATAGCTTTCGACATTGAGTTCGAAGATGGTCGCCCGATGCACGAGCCGGTCGATGGCCGCCAGCGTCATGGCCTGTTCGGGGAAGATCGAGCCCCACTCGCCGAACGGCTGGTTGGCGGTGACGAGCAGGGAGCGGTCCTCGTATCGGGAGCTGATCAGCTCGAACAGCACGCTGGTTTCGGCTTGGTCCTTACGGACATAGGCGATGTCGTCGCATAATGTGGAGCTCCACATTACTCGACTAATGGTGAGCGATCGGTAATGTGGAGTTGCCGCCTCTGGCTTCGACCACACCGAGGGAATTTTCTCCAGGACTCCACATTACTTACGTAGCATCGGGACCGTGCCAATCCCGGCACCGCTTTCTTGGAGGTCCCGATGTTGGTCGATCTGTATCCCAGGGTGCACCGGCGTTACACGTCGTTGGCGATCATCGGTCCGATCTTGGACGGATACGGCACGTGGCTCTTGGAGCAGGGCTACTCAACCGAACGCGTCCGCGAGCACTTCTGTGCGGCACGACGCCTCGTCCACCGTCTACAGCAACGCGGCGTGGGGGCCCTGACGAGCCTGACGCGAGCGCGATTGCGAGCCGGTGCTCCCGCGGATTCGCAGGAGGATCCCAATCTCGCGGTCCTGGTGCGGCAGCTGGCGCGGTATTGCGAGTCCGAGCTGGCGCTGTATCCGGCGCCCGCATTGACCCGCATTGAGCAGCGAGTCGCCGCCTACAGGACGTATCTGCAGCAGGTTCGAGGGTTCGCGCCTGGGACCCTGGCGCACCACGGCCGCACGGCGAGCGAGTTTCTGGCCTACATCGGCTACGAGATCCACCCGACGCGGCTCGCCGCGCTCGAACGCCAGGATCTCGACGCGTTCCTGCGTGCCGTCGGCCCCCGGCAGTCGCGTGCGTCCCTCCAGCATGTGGTGGCCCACCTCCGAGCCTTCCTCCGTTTCCTGGCCTCTGCTGGCGAGATCCCGACCGGGCTCGACACGCAGATCGACACGCCTCGCGTGTATCGCGGCGAGAAGCTCCCACGGGCGTTACCCTGGGACACGGTTCGGGCGCTCCTCCAGACGATCGACCGCACGAGTCCGCTGGGACGCCGTGATTACGCGATCTTCCTCCTCATGGCGACCTACGGCCTCCGCGCGTGCGAGGTCGTGACGCTCACGCTCGACGACGTGGAATGGCGGGCGGGGCGGCTGCGCATCGCGCAACGGAAGACACGCGGCTCGCTCTGGCTGCCGCTCACCGACGAGGTCGGGACCGCGCTGCTCGACTACCTCCGCCACGGACGCCCCGCCCTGAACGTGCGCCGGCAGCGCGTCCCGTTCCGAGGCACGCCGCCGCGCAGCTATCGGGAGCTGTTTCTCCGCTGCCGCACCCCGACCGGCGTCCTGAAACCGACGGCGGTCACCGCGGCGTTCCAGGCTTGGTCAAAGCGAAGCGGCCTCGCCATTCCGTTCCAGGGAGTCCATTGCGTGCGGCACTCGTATGCGGTGCACCTCTTGCGGTCGGGCCTGCCGCTCAAGACGATCGGGGACCTCCTGGGCCATCGCACCCTGGAAAGCACGTGCGTGTATCTCCGCTTGGCGGTTGACGACCTCCGGGACGTCGCCTTGCCTCTGCCGGCCGTGGTGGACCGCGGTGCACCGGGAGTGGCGTCATGACGTCGTTCAGCTCCGGCTTGTCCGCCACCATCAGGAGCTACCTGACGCTCAAGCGAGCGCTGGGCCGGCAGTACTCCAACGAAGAACACGTGCTGGCCCACCTGGATCGGTTCCTCGCCGCCCGGCGCGTCGATCTCAATGCCGAGACGTTCGCCGCTTGGTGTCTTACCCTGGAGCACTTGGCCTCCGTCACGCGTCGGGCCCGCATGCGAATCGCGCGCAACCTGTGTCTGTATCGAGGACGCAGCGAGCCCGGCTGCTTCGTCCCGGACGAGCGGCTGTTTCCGCGGATCCACCAGGCCATCCGGCCGCATATCTTCACCGACAGCCAGATAGTCCAGTTGCTGGCCGCCGCGCGCACGCTGGCCCGCACCTCCAATTCGCCACTCTGTCCCGAGAACATGCGCCTCGCGATCGTGGTGCTGTCCACCACCGGGCTGCGACGCGGGGAGCTGACGCGGCTGACCGTGGGAGACTATGACCGGCCGCAGCGCACGCTGGCGATCCGCAAATCCAAGTTCCACAAGTCGCGCCTCGTCCCGGTGTCGGCGGATACCGCCCGTGAGGTCGAGCACCTGATCGAGATTCGCGGCCGGCGGCGACTTCCAGCCGGGGCGGACAGCCCGCTCCTCTGGCATCGCAATCCGCACACTGGCGGCGGCTACAGCGGTGGGGGCCTCGGCGGCGCCATGCGAGCACTCTTCCGCCGGGCCGGCGTTCGGACCGCGACCGGTCACCTCCCACGCACGCACGATTTCCGCCACGGATTCGCCGTGAACGCGCTCCTCCGGTGGTATCGCGCCGGACTGGACGTGCAGTCGAAGCTGCCCTTCCTGGCCACCTACATGGGGCACGTCTCGATCGTCTCGACCGCGTACTATCTCCAGTTTGTCGAACCCCTTGCGAGCGCGGCCAGTGCGCGATTCGCCGACCACTGCGGCGCCCTCATCACCGGACCCATTGGAGCGGGAGGTGCGCCATGACCGCCGCCGTCCCGAACGATCTGGCGCGAGCCCTTCGGGCGTTCTTCGCCGACCACCTGCCCCGGGTGCGAGGGACGAGTCCCCACACCATTCAGAGCTATCGGGACAGCCTGGTGCTCTTGCTGCGCTTCGTCACAACCCGGACGCACCGGTCCGTCATCCAGCTGGACCTGGACGACCTCGGCCCCCAGCCGATCCTCGCGTTTCTCCAGTACCTGGAGCTCGACCGGCGCAACAGCGTCGCCACCCGCAATGTGCGCCTCGCCGCAATCCACGCGTTCTTCCGGTACTGCGCCCTGGAGTACCCCGCACGACTCGCACACTGTCAACGCGTCCTCGCCGTCCCGTTCAAGCGAACAGGCAGCCGCCCCGTGGAGTACCTCGAGCACGAGGAGATCGAGGCCATCCTTGGCGTCGTCGATCGCGGCACCATCGACGGCCGCCGCGACTACGCGCTCCTGGCCACCATGTTCAACACCGGCGCCCGGGTCCAGGAAATCGTCGCCTTGGGCGTCGCCGACCTGCGCTTGGACACGCCCGCGCAGGTCCGCCTGTACGGCAAGGGGCGGAAGGAACGGATCTGCCCGTTGTGGCCCCAGACCGCCGACCTGCTGCGTGCCCTGCTGGCCGAACGCGGCCGCGAGCTGCAATCCGACGAGCCGGTCTTCCGTAATCACCGTGGGACCCGGCTGACACGATTCGGCGTCCGCTACCTGCTGCAGAAGTACTGCACCCGCGCGCAGGCCGCCGTCCCGGCCTTGCGCACCAAGCGCCTCCATCCCCACAGCATGCGGCACAGCACGGCGGTCCACCTGCTCCGCGCCGGCGTCGACATCGTCACGATCAGTCAGTGGCTCGGCCACGCCAGCGTCACGACCACGCACCGGTACGCGACCGTCGATCTCGACATGAAACGACAGGCGCTCGCGAAGGCCCGCCCCACCGCGCTCGACACTGCGGGGCCAGCCCTGTGGCGCACAGACGCGTCCGTGCTTGACTGGCTTGAAGCACTCTGAGGACGGCGATCGGTAATGTGGAGTGTGGCGACCCTCCGTGCCTGCGGTGAGCGCCGCTCTCCGCGGCAACTCCACATTACCGATCGCTCACCATTAGTCGAGTAATGTGGAGCTCCACATTACTCGACGAGCTGGGGTACCTACCCTTCGAGGCGCATGCCGCGCATCTGTTCTTCCAGCTCGTCTCACGGCGCTACCCCAAGTTTACCAGTCAAAAATATAAACTATTGTAAATAGGCAGCTTACGCCGACAGGAATACTCGAGTGGCACTACAAACCTGCGCAAACCGGTGAGCTGGGTTGGTCAGATGAGCGTTTTGCGGACGCCCCCGGGGTGCGGGTCGACGCCGAGCGCGTCGTAGATGTCCCGCTGCTCGGGTTCGGGTTGCGTGGCTGTGCGCACGTGCAGCGTGCGCCCGTCGGGGCGACGGAAGGTGGCGGTGACGCGCTGCTGGCCGTCGAGGATGCGGCGCAACGTGGTCCAACTGGCGGGGTTGCCGTGCCCGCGCAGTCGGGTGCGGATGACCTGTACGAGTTGGTAGGCGATGACGGTGATGAACAGGTGGCCGTCGGCCCGCCGCGGCTTGTGGTGGTAGATGGGGCGCAGGCCGAGTTCGGCCTTGAGCGAGCGGAAGACGGCCTCCACGTCCGTGAGGGTGGTGTAGGTGCGCCACAGGGCGTCTTCGTCCCAGTCGGTCTCGCTGCTGCGCAGGCAGTAGACCCCCGGATGGGTGGCCATCGAGCCGTCCCGGGGACGGCGGGTCCAGGTGACGGCGACCGCCTTTTCGCCGGTCTCGTCGGCGGTGACCCCGATCTGGTAGTGGGCGGCGACGCGGGAATGCTTCGTCTTCAATCGCCCGATGCGCTGCCACACCTGGTCGAGCCGTTTGTGGGTGCGGGGGCGCGCCAGCCCCTCGTGGAGCTGGGTCAGGGCGGTCTCGAAGCGGGTGGCGAAACGCTCGACGATGCCTCGTTCCTTCTCGGCCCGCGCCTCGGAGTAGCAGTACAGGCGCACCTCGTCGGGGTCGGTCGAGACCACCTTGTGCAGGTGCACGGTCTGGTTGGACTGGGTTTGGAGCGATACGGCGGCCTCGGCGTCGAACTGACGGTGCGGTTCGCGGCTGACGACCAGATAGCGGTAGTCGTGCTCACGCAACCACTGCACGCAGGCCTCGGTGGCGACGCCGCGGTCCATGACCACGAGGGCGCCGGGTGGCGCCTCCAGCGCCTCGAGCATGTCGGCCAGCGTGCGCTGTTCGCGGACGTTGCCGGCGAAGACCTTGGAACGGCGCACGAAGCCGCTGGCGTCGAGCATCAGGCCCAGGGTCAGCAGCGGACAGTCGCTGCGCTTCTCCTTCGAGTGCCCGCGCTTTGCCTGCGGCTGCTCGCTCGCCTCGCCCTCGAAGTAGGTGTTGGTCAGGTCGTAGAGGGTCACCGTCGGCTGGCGGTCGAACAGCCCCATCGCGCGGTCGAACAGATGCGCCTCGATCGCCTCGCGATGCTTCACCAGCGCGTCCGAGGCGCGGTAGAGCTGCATCGCGCCGACGGTCTCGAAGTCGACGCCGAGCAACTCGCCGAGGCCGCTGCGCGCTTGCAGCCAGCGGTGCGTCGCGCGCTCCGAGGCGGGCTGGGCGAGACGCCCGACAATGACGCCGGCCGCCGCCGCGCGCAGGGCGCCGTTGACGCCCAACTCGGCGAGCAGGGCCGGCAGGCCCAATTGCTCCAGCGCCCACAGGCCGAGTTGCTCGACCCCGACGCTGCGGGGACGGACCAGACGCAGCGAGTCGACATCGACCCGTTGCACGTCGGTCGGTCCGGCGGCCGTCCCGTCCCCCGGTGCGCCGCGAGCGAGCAATTGCGCGGCGATGCGCTGGGCTTCGTGCTCGACGGCGGGCGGGCCATCGGCGAGCAGGGGCGCCTGGCCGGTCAAGATGTCGTCGATGCGAGCGCACAACGGCGGCCATTGGGCCTGGGGGATGTCGAAGTGGCGCCCGAGATTGAGCAGGGTGCGCTGCCGGACGGTGTTTCCGACGCGCTCGGAGTGCACGAGGCGATGGGAGAAGTAGGGTTTTCCGTCCTGGGTCCGCCGGGTTTGGGTGCGCCGAATGAACACGCTACCCACGATAGCGGGCGCGGCGGCCGGAGTCAACCCATTATATACGATTATGGCACTACATCGCGTACCGTCAAACCCCGTTCCTTTAGAATCAACAACTTACAGACATGGCAATCCCGAAATACAGCCAAAATCGGCAAAATGGCCGGTCAACTTGGTAAACTTGGGCTACGAGCGCGGCAGCATCCTGATCACGTCGAACCGTTCGGCCGGCGAATGGGGCGAGGTCTTTGGCGACGCGGTGGTCGCCACCGCGATCCTCGACCGGCTGCTGCACCACAGCCACGTGTTGACGATCACCGGAGAGAGCTTCCGGTTGCGCGAGAAGCGTCGTGCCGGCGTCCTGAAGCTCTCGGCGCCGACGCCTGACAACCAGCCGCGGAAGAGGACATGAGCACGCGACCGGCAGCGCGACGAGCTCGGCCACCGGCCCATGGCGTCGGTCTCAACGGCGACCGTCTCCTCGGACCCGGGGGCCTGTTGATTCTGGCGTGGCGTGGAAAACGCGCAGGCGGCGTTCGGCGTCGACTGAACCGTCGCCGAGAGCGCGTTTACCACACCACTTGGACGCCGCAGACGGCGCCCACAGAACCAACAGGCATCGTCATCCTTGCTCTCGTACACGAGGTCACCAGAACGACGCCGATGAACCGCCGCGGCACCGATGGAGCGTCGCAGCGTTCAGCAACATACGCCGTTTCTTCGGGGGTCAGTTTTCGGTGTCGCCGGGGGGTCAATTCCGGATGTCGCTTGACACCGTGTTACGCCACAACCGGCATCTCCTGCACGATCTGCCCGTGCTGGGTGCCCAGGTGTTGCAGCAGTGGGCACGGCAGAAGTACGGCATCCGGCTGATGATCGTCGTCATCCCGCACACGTTCGGCCGGCACCTGAACTTCAACTGCCACCTCCACATCCTGGTGTCAGAGGGCGGCCTTCGTGAGGATGGCACCGCGTGGCGCGCCCGCGCCCGGCTGGACAAGAAGGCGCTGATGCCGATGTGGCGCTACGCCGTCATCACCTTGCTGCGGGAAGCGGCGCGGGCTGGTGTCCTCGAAACGGACATGCCTCGCGGCGAACTGCTGCGGCTCTTGACCGCCCAATACGAGCGGTGGTGGAACATCGACGTCAAGCGGTTCAAGAGCAAGAAGCAGTTCCTCGGCTATGCCGGCCGCTACGCCCGCCGGCCGCCCATCGCGCAGCACCGGTTCCGGACGATCGGCCGTCAAGAAATCCGATTTGTGACGAAGGACACGCGGACCAAACAGAGCGTCGAGACCACCTACACGCCGGCCGAGTTCCTGGCCACGCTCGTTGACCATGTCCCCGACCGCTACCGGCACACCGTGCGGTACTTTGGGTTGCTCGCGCCTCGCGTCAAGTGCCAGACGCACGACACGGTCTTCGCCCTGGTGGGCCAGGAGCGGCGGGGGAAGCCCAGACGGCTCCGATGGTCGACGTCACTGCAGAAATGCTTTGGCGTGGACCCGCTGGTCGACCGCAACGGCCAGCGAATGCGGTGGGCTCGTCGCGTTCCACCCGGCGAGCAGAACTGATTCGCTGCCGGCGCGCGCGTACGCCTCCCCCGCGGTCTCCGAACCCCCAGCCTCCAGAGATTTGACCGCCCCGCGTTCACGAGATCGCCCAGGTCGGCGCGATCCTGACCCTGCGGTTGCCTGATGACTGGCCGGGACGACGCCGGCTGGCTGGGAGAGCGTCGCTGGACCGTGGCGTCGCGCAGGCGATCGTCTTCAGTGGTTCCGGGGCCAATGAGGAGTGAGTTTTTGATCTTCCTATAGATCAAGAAACGCCAGCAACAACAGAAACTGGAGGAATAAACCGCGCGCGACCGGTAGCGCTCCCTGTGATCCGTACTACCCGCGGAACGCCGCAGCGCCTGCCCAAGCACCCGGAGGGGGAAATTAGGCCAGTTCGCAGGTTTCGCAAGAGGCTCGGATGAGGAAATATTCGAAAACCGTGTGGATGCCGGGAGGATCGATGGGTCACTTGGCCGCGGCCATTGAATTGACCTGGATCGTCTGGGTGTTGGAGTCCAGCGTGCCGACGACTGCTACTTTCTTTCCGGCAAACTCTCTTGATTTGTCCTGGTCGCTCAACAGATAGGTTGCTTTGCCGTCAAACAAAACGAACTCGACGGTGTGGTCATCGACGCAAGCGATGGTGCAGGCAGCGTCGGTCGACCCCATCCGCATTCCGGAATGATCGGCGCTGGGGCACTCGTCATCGGTGATCGTGCCTGAGAAAGTCTGTCTGCTCTGGGTTGCAAACATCGTGGCGGAGGCAAGAAGAGCGGAGGCAAGAAGACCTATCAGTAGATATTTCATAAAGCTCACGCAAAGCGAAGTCATTCGCAACCTGCGGGAAATCGGGGGAAGGTGTCACACACCTCCCCCTGATTCGTTGTCGAAAACCCCGAGGCCGAGAAACTCTCTGCCGGTTATCGGCCCGGCAACATGATGTGGGCTTCCGGCGTGCCCTCAAACATCAGCCAGGCGCCGCCCTCGTCGCGAACATTCGGCAGTCCGACTTGGTCCGCCGTGAAGCCCGGCATGCCGATAAACGTGTGCCAGATGGCGGTGTCCTGGCTGTCGCCCCGGAGGTTATACCATATGGACCCGACTTCGGACAGCTCACGCGTTCCGTCTTTCTCGGCGGCCAAAACCAGCTCCCTAATCCCTCCGGTGCCGCTGCTCGACAAGACAGGACGCCCGGCGCGCCTGCCATCTGCCAGCAGTGGCTGGGCCTTGGCCCCCATCTCCGCGAACGCTCGATTCTGCGCGATGCGCGGCAGGTTGGCATCGCTGCTGGTGCACTCCACCGACCACGGCCGCTCTCCAGGCCAGCCGGTCAGGTCGTAGCAGATCATACGGCCGGGGCCGGGCCTCAAAACTTCAAACGTAAAGTCGGCAGCCGTGACCTCTTCGCCCGCATCCGGATTCCGAATCCACTTAATGACCGTGGCGTTCCTGGCCATAGCCGCGTTCGGAGCGGCGAGCAACGGCTTTTCGATGGGGTCTTTCGTATCGGTCCGGCGCTCCTCATAGACCTGCGCCTGCGCCGGCGCGCTCATCGCAACCGTCATTACGCCGAGTACAAACAGAGAGATCGGTTTCATGTGAGTCCTCCAGTCGCTATGCCTCAAAATTTGGGTGTCCAAAAGCCCGCAGCATCCCACGACGGCGCGTACTCTGCTCTATCGAATGCTTCCGCCGACGGGCAGGCCGCTCGGTAGGCTCTCGGGAATCGTCCGGTCGAACGAGTCATCGCTCAGAGCATATAAAAACTCGATCAGATCCACGTCTTCTTCGTCCACGTTCTGCAACTCGCGAAGCCGCGGATCGAGCTCCTCGTAGCTGACGTTCGGGTTCCGGGATTCCCCGGCGATGGTGGATTCATAGAACCCCACGACGGCGCTCAGCGTCCTGAACATGCCATTGTGCCCGTATGGGAAGGTCAATTCGAGGTTTCGCAGCGACGCCGTGCGAAACGCATAGCTGTCGCACGCTGCTCGGGACGCTGCAGTACGCGGCTCCCCAGGAGCTGCCGGGCAAGGAGGGTTCTGCGCGCCTCCGTCGGAGGCGGGCGTTGTGGCACCTGATGCAAGAGCGGGGTTGTCGGGCACGCCCATGACATGCAGTTTGTAATCGGAGAACATGGGCCCGTTGTGGCACCTGATGCACCCGATCTCCTCGAAGCGCTGCATTCCTCTGACCTGTTCCTGCGTCATGGCGCTGCGGTCGCCGCGCATGTAGCGGTCGAACGGCGCGTTGTTGGCCAGCAGCGACCGCATGAACGCCGCTATCGCCCTGCCTAGGTTTTCCGCGGTGACCGGCTGTTCACTGCCGAAGGCCCCGGCGAACAGGCTCGGGTACTCGGCGTTGGCCTGGAGCTTCGCCACCACTCTCGCGACAGCCTCATCCTCCGGGTAGGTGTCCCCTCGCATTTCCTCAAACGACTTGAGCGGTTCGAGCGCCTGCGATTCGAGGCTCCTGATGCGATTGTCCCAGAACGCCGGCGCAGTCGCCGGGTCGTAGCGGCCCGATTCATCGATGCCGTTGAAAGCAACGTTCAGAACCGTCGGACTATTGCGTTTGACGAGATGCCCGTCACGCCGGAAGCGGCCCAGGCCGATGCCCGTCACGCCGAGCGACAGGTCGCGGTCCTCCGCATAGGCGCTTTGGGGATGATGGCACGTCGCGCAGGCTACGTCTTGGGGTCCCGACAAAAGCGGGTCCCAGAACAACAGCCTTCCCAGCTCAACTTTTGCTGGGGTCGTCGGGTTATATCCCGGCGCCTCGTGAGTCGACGGCAGCGCCGACACACTGTGTTCAACGGCACCAACTTCTTGTCCAACGGCACCAACTTCCATGAAAAGGAGTACGGCGACCGTAGCTGCTGCGACCAGCAGGTGTTTCGCTCCGAAGACTATAGGCACGAGTAAACCCCCCTAGTGCCGGCCCCCTTCACAGGCCTGGGCGCCCCACAGGACAGTTAGTCTACCCACAACTATGGGCGGGTGTCGAGAGAGAATGCGCCGCAGAGAATGCGCCGCGCCACAACCGACAGCGGTGCGGCAGGGCGCACGTCGGACAGGCGGGCCGGGCGGGCCGTCGAGGAGAGGCGTTCAAGAGCGGGTGTCGACGAGGATCTGGTCGTCGCCCCCAGCGGTGGCGAGGCCGTCGAGAAGGAACGGCATCGGGGGCGGCCGCGCGGGCCGGGCCTCGGGGATGTCGGTCGGCAGCCCCAGATGGCGCAGGATGCGCTCGATCACGGCGGGGTCTTCGATCACCGCAATGAGCTGCAGGCGCCCGCCACACCGGGGGCATTCGAGGACATCGAACCCAAAGCTCCGGCGGATGAACTCCGCCCAGAGACCGTTCGCCGCGGGCGGGGGGTCCCCAGCTCCCGCCGCATCCCTGGAGTCTTCAGGAGGCGAATTCTCGTGGGAGCCGACGGGTTCCCCGAATCGGACCACGTCGGCCCGCCACGCCGCGCGCGGGGCCAGCACGCCATAGTAGAGAATCAGGTTGATGCGCGGCCGCGGTGTCAGCGTGGCGAGGCGCTCGAGCAGTTCCACGGGGGTCAAACAGCAGATGCGTAGTGCCGTCCGACCATGGGCGCCTCAGCTGGAGCTGTACCTGTCCCTCCGCGGTCAGCTCGAGACGGTCCTGCGCAATGGGGGGGCGCAACGCGTAGCGACACACCCGCTCGAGGCGGTCCCGCTGGCCGGCCGGCACGCAGAGCGCGGCATGGAGATCGAAGCCGTGGCCGTCCGCGTGGCCAAGTACCGACCGTCGACGGCACGCCCCGTCAAGTGCGGAGGCTCCGGTCCAGATCTGTCCGAGGACAGTACTCTTGGTCCTCTTGCCTCCGACTCAAGACGAGGGATCCAACGACGGGAACGTGATTCGAACCGATTCCGCAAGTCACGCATTCACAGTGGGTTACGAGTCAACCACGCCGGAAGCCCCAACACACTGCTGACGTAGGGCGTTGATGATGGCGCGCGGTTGGACGGAAACTGAGCACACAGCCGTGCGGCTTGCCGCGGCGCTCGACTACGAGGACGGTGGCCAGCGTCTGCGTGAGCTTGCCGCCCGACTCGATCGGACGGAAGCGGGCTTGTCCGGCAGCAGGCGTGGCGCCCGCGCGCGGCCCAGTTCGCGGGCGAATGTCGCGTGACCACGAGCCATCTGGACATCGGGTCTGTGAGGGAGTGCCCGTGAGCAGTGGGTCGAACTACTGGCCGGGTTCGTCCAGGACGTGCTTCTACAGGCCCGTAGATTCCCGCTCAGAAAGAGGGGTACAACAGGGGAAGCATGTTCTGCGGATTGCACGTAAGTCACTCTTAATGAATCACTTGCGTCGTTTTTGTGGTGGCCGGCACAGCGGGACCCGGTGCTCGCGCTTCGCCTTCATCCGCAGGGCCGGGACGGTCCACACGCGCCCGGCCACGTCCATCTCGTCCCGTGTGGAGAGTCTGACCTCCGCGGAGCGCGCGGCCGTCAGCACGAGAAACTCGAACGCCAGCTTGACGGCGGGCTGCGGCGACGACGACGCCCGCACCGTCTCGATGGCCGCGGCCACGTCCTTGTGGGGCAGGGCCTTCCGGCGCGTCACGATGTCGTTCTGCGCGCCGAAGACCGGCACCACCCGGTCGCACGGGTTGTCGTTGCGCAGGTCGATGTCGATCGCGATGGCCCACTCGAGCACGGACCGGAGGGCGCTGGCCGGCGCACCGCCCTGGCTGTCTCGGCCTTGACGTGCCGGATGGCGCGAGACGAGCCCGTCGGCGCCGAGTCCGAGCTCACGTCCTCGTCCGCGGATGACAAGCCGCCGGATCGAGCCTCGGGTTCGTCGGGGCGGGCCTCGAGCCCGCGCTCCCGGCGTGAGAGCCTTCCTGCAAGGAAGAATGCACCCTGAGCGACCCCGGTCGGCTCGGGCGTGAGACGCGCTGCCCCCTCGTTTCTGTGGGGGCAGGGAGTCTTACGGCCCGGGCCGGGGTCGCTCAGGGTACTTCAACCGGTTCGGGGGCTAACCCCCGGGCGATCCGAGTTTCGCTCCAAGCTACTGTGATGATTGGACTTGATGCCTCTCGCTCCCTAGTACGTCAGGATCCGACGTACGGCCTGCGTCAGTTTCTGACGTTGCCGGTCTGGGGGCAGGAACCGAGGCGCGTTTCGGGCTAGGCCACCAGGCTGACCGAGTGTCGCTCCAAGCTGCTGTGAGGATTGGACTTGACGCCTCTCGTTCCCTAGCGCGCCAGGGGCCCTCGCGTGCCGACTGCCACACGGCGTGCGCGTGTTGACACGCGGTGCGATGTTCGGGCTCGCGGTCGGTGAGGGCGGGGGGCGCGACCGGTTCTGCGGGCCGCGTCGTTCGTCAGCGCGGTTCGGTGCTCCTCGACGAACGCCCCCAAAGCGCCGGTGCCGGCCACGACCCCGCCAGCGTCCTTCCTCGCGGTGGCGCCGTTCATCCCGACGTCGCGCGAGGCGGTCGCGGAGTTCGGTTCGATTCGGATCTGGAACACGTCTGCACGAAGCATGACATGACACAGCAGCACGCCGCGTCGAGCCTGCCAGCCGCATCGCTCAGGTCTGGCGATCGTCGCCGAACGCCTCCAGCGCGCCAGTGCCGGCCATCCTCGCGGTCGTTGTCTGTGCCCTTTGCCAGCTGGGCTGCTCGTCTCCGTTGCCGCGCACAGCGCGGCAACGGCCAGGCCCGCACAGCGGGCGCGATTTTCCCGCCGCCCCGCTGGGGCAGAGGGGGCGGGCCGACGACACGGCGATCACGAGATCGTGATCGGGGAAGGCCATGAAGGACGTCGAGCCGCCGACCGCACTCCCGCCGTGGCCGATCACGCGGGCCTCGGTGTCGTTGAGCGGCACGCGCCGCACGAACCAGCCGAGGCCGTAGTCGGTCGGCTCGCCCGATGCGAGTTGCGCCGCCGTCTGCAGGAGCTCGACGGTGCCGGGCTCGAGCACGTCGCCTCGCGACAGTGCCGCACCGAACTACACCAGCCAACACCCGAGCCGCCAGGCTCTCCATCAGTCACATAGGCGGATTGCGGGGACCGCGACCGTCGGTCAACTGGAGCCGCGCTGATCCCGCGAGGTAGCGCCCGGCCTCAACGTCGGCCAGACCACCCCGCTGGTCGTCGACGGCGTGATGTACTTCCACGCCGGCGCGACGGTGCTTGCCCTCACCGCGGTGACCGGCGAAGAGATCCACCGTCCCCTCCGCCCCGAGGTTCTCGCGGGATGAGGGAGTCTTGGTGATCGGGGTGCTCTAATATCGTCTATCGTCGGCTCAAGCGTCATCTTGGGAATGGTCTGGCCGGAAGCAGCAACTGGGACGCGGGCTACGGCAAGCCCTTCCTGCCGCCGAGTCACGGGAACACCCGGTGGCCGGGGCAGTGCCCGGCTCGGGTCGTATCCACCTTCCCCTCCCTCCGCCGGCTCGTCGGGTAGCGGCCACACAGCCCCGTGCCCTGAGCGGTGCAAACGGCGATGCGGTGTTTCGGCGACATGGAATCGATGGCTTCACGCGTCCGTTCGGTCGCGCCCACTCAATGCCGACTTGAACCAATGTGGCTAGCGGGTTGGCACCCCGACCCGATCATTGCGGGCCAGGACGCGACCGTCAGGCTCGAATGCGAAGGGCACCGAACGGTTGTCGGGATCCCAGAGGTCGCGGTGAGTCTGCACCTGGAGATGAAGGTGTGACATGGTCGTGTTCCCGGAGTTTCCGACCAGAGCCAGCGGATCGCCCTTCCGGACTCGGTCGCCTTCGCTGACCTGGAGCGTCCCGTGCCGGAGGTGCGCGAGGACGACGAAAAGGCCGGTGTCGAGCTCGATGACGATGACGTTCCCCGCCGCGTCGGCAGGATCGGTCACGAAGTTGGCGCCCTCTGAATCCTCCATCTCGTCCCGTGCGACGACCACCGAACCGTCCGCGGGCGACACCAGCGGCTGCTCCCAGCTGTGGACAGACGCATTGCCCGTCGCGTCGGTGAAGATCGAGCCGTTGTCCAGCCGAACGAGATCCAGGGCAAAGCGCTGGTTATAGGCCGAAAGATGGTGACTCTGGAGAGGACTTGGACCGCCTTGCAGCACGAGCCACTCACCCTCGATGGGTGGAGCGATCTGCACGATGGCGGCCGGTCGCTCCCGGAAGGGCACGCCAGTAAAGGCGCGACCGAGATCGAATGCCAGGACCAATGCGGCCGCTGCCATGACGAGGGTCGGCCCGGCGTTGGTCCGGCGCTTTGAGACGAGGAACGAAGCCGCGACCCGCAGCACGGAGATACCGATCAAGCCGGCGATCAGAGGCGTCATCTCCGCCGAGCGCGGGAAAACCGCCAGGCACGCGGCGGCGAGCACGGCCCAGAAGCTCGCGCGCCCCACCGCTTGCAGGAGTTGGGGCCGGTGGTCGCGCCCGCCGAATCCGCGCAGCAGCCCCAGATGCAGACGCCCTTTCCACGCCAGCCAGCTGCGGCTCGCGACCGCCCAGACGAAGCCTAGCAGCAGCACGACTCCCAATGCCTGGTGGCTATAGAGACCGAGCACCCGCAGGGAGAACAGACCCGTGAGGCCCAGCAGCGTAAGCAGGGTCGTGACGATGGTGTAGGTATTCATTCCCATCTTCCTAACGGATCGTATTGACGAAGCGCTCCCCAATGTAGCTGAACCGGCCGCTCCACCCGTGACCCATCACGCGCGTCTGGCCTTGACCTCGGCCTGACGAGCGGTCATTCTAGCAGCCCGTGGTGAAAGTCCCCCATTCCAGGGATCGACATGATCGGTCCTGTGTCCTATACTGTCGTGCATGGCGATGGGGACAAGCTGCGGTCGAACGCGGCAAGCGACGATGTGGGTGCCCACGGCGGATCTGCCGAAGAGCGCGGGGCACCCGTTTTACGAGCGGCTGAATCGGGTGCTCGACGAGGCGGGGTTCGATGCGTTCGTGGAAGCGCAGTGCGCGTCGTTCTACGCGGACGGGGTCGGCCGGCCGAGTCTGGCGCCGGGCCGCTATTTCCGGCTGCTGTTGCTCGGCTACTTTGAGGGTCTGGACTCGGAACGAGCGATCGCATGGCGCGCCGCCGACTCGCTGAGCATTCGCACGTTTCTGGACTTCGCCCTCCACGAGGCCCCGCCGGACCACTCGACGCTGTCGCGCACCCGTCGCCTGATTGACCTCGAGACCCACCAGGCGGTGTTTACCTGGGTATTGCAGCGACTGGCCGACGCCACGCTGGTGGTGGGGCGCACGGTGGGGATCGATGCCACGACGCTGGAAGCCAATGCGGCGATGCGGAGCATCGTGCGGCGGGACACGGGCGAGAGCTACGACGCATTTCTGACCCGGCTGGCCGAGGCGTCCGGCCTCTCGACGCCGACGCGCGCCGAGTTGGCCCGGTTCGACCGGACCCGCAAGAAGAAGGGCTCGAACGCGGACTGGACCCACCCGCACGATCCGGACGCGAAGATCGCCAAGATGAAGGACGGCCGCACGCATCTGGCGCACACCGCCGAGCATGCGGTCGACCTGGAAACAGGCGCCATCGTGGGCGTGACGGTGCAGGACGCGAGTGCGGGCGACACGACGACCCTGGTCGACACGCTCGTCACGGCTGCCGAGCAGGTCGAGGCGGTCGGCGCGCCGGGGATCGCGGAGGTCGTGGCCGACAAGGGGTATCACAGTAACGAGACGATGGTCGGGTTTGCGGCCATCGGCGTCCGCAGCTACGTCTCGGAGCCGGACCGCGGCCGACGACACTGGAAGGGCCAGGCGGCCGCGCGGGACGCGGTGTATGCCAACCGCCGGCGGATCCGAGGCGCACGCGGGAAACGGCTGCTGCGGCAGCGGGGCGAGCTGGTGGAACGGCCCAACGCGCATCTCTACGAGACCGGCAGGATGCGCCGCGTCCATCTGCGCGGGCATCCCAACATCCTGAAACGGCTGCTCGTCCAGGTCTGCGGCGTCAATCTCGGGTTGCTCATGCGGCACCTGACGGGCGTCGGCACGCCGCGGAGCCTCCAGGGCCGCGCGGCGGCGCGTCTGGGCGCGCTGATCGGCCTCCTGAGCGGCTGCTGGGGGCGTGTGCGGCGCTTCTGGGCCCCGGAGCGCCATGATCGGCCCGATTCGTCGTGGGATGGTCCGGCGACACGCCAATACGGACACGCGATTCTCGATTGACAATCAGCCCCTTCTGCCACGGGCTGCTAGGCCCGACGTGTTCAGTCAGGCGGTAATCCTCCCGTGACGGGGGGACGGTGTGGTCAATCCGCCTGTCGCGGGATGGGTGATCGGGGTGCTCTAACCCGCATTATGCATGAAGGCTCAAAGTCGCCCCCGCGGACGGTGTGATCGTCGCGCACACGGCCCGCCAAGCATCGCTTTCGTCGGGCGCCGGCGGGATAGACACTGATTGTTGGTGCGGAAGGCCTGGGTACGGGGCCGTCCAGGGACGGCTTCGCCACGGGGGCGGGCTCGGGGTGCGCCGTTGGGATGCGTGTATGCGCGGCTGACGGGCGCTGGCGGGAGCCTATCCGGCGCGGGCGCCGAGTGCAAGCGCGATGTGCCGCCAGGCGTGGAGGTCCGGCGTGGCGGTCGGCAGGTGCAGGACGATGCGGCGGACCGAGCCGACGACGTGCGCGCCGAGCTTGAGGAGCCGGTCGCGCAGCCACGTCACCTGGGCGCGGGCACAGGCGGTGCGCGCCGCGCGCAGCCGGAGTTCTTGCATCAGTACGTAAGCGGCGGCGGTGAGCAGCACGCGCAGTTGATTGGCCCAGAAGCGACAGCAGCTTGTGCGGTTGATCTGCAGGCCATCGAGCAACTCCTTGATCCGGTTCTCGATGTCGCCGCGGGCGCAGTAGATCCGTTCATAGACGAAACGCGGCGTCTGGCGCAGGTTGGTCACGACGAAGCGCGGGTTGTCGCGCGGCTCGCGGTCGCCGAGCCGGACGACCTCGGCCTTGATCACGACGCGGCGGTCGCGGTCCCACGTGCGGGCCCGATAGCGGGTGTCGGCGTAGACGTGCGCGGTCTGGCCGCTGGCCGCGCTCTGGGCCTGCGCCACGAGCAGGGCGGGCTCGGCGTGGCGCCGCAAGACGGCGTTCTTGGCCATCGCCACCACGTAGTCGAGCCGCGGCTCGGCATCCAGGTAGTCGAAGATCTCCGGCGTCGCAAAGCCCCCGTCGAGCCGGACGAGAAACCGCGCCTGGGGAAAGGCCTGCCGCAGCAGGGGCAGCAGCCGACACAACACGCCCACGGTCCCGCGGGTGGCCGGCACATTGCCGGGCCGCAGCAGCGCCGCGCACAGATACTGTTCGCGTTCCTTGTCGAAGGTCAGAAACGCCAGCAACGGCAGGTATCACCAGCTATCGTAGTGCCCGTTGAAGAAGGTGAGCTGCTGGGCGCCGTGCGTCGCGTCGTCGGTCGGATCCAGGTCGATCGTGATCCGCCGCGCCCGCCCGTCCAGCCGGCGCTGATGCCGCTCGATGACCCGCATCGCCAGCTCGCGTCCCAGCGCGTTGAGGGCGGAGGGGCCGACACCGTTCTCGAACCGAGAAATCGTCGGCTGCGAGGCCAACGCCTCGCCAGCGACCGGGTGCCGCCCGAGCAGCAGCTTGTGGATCGGGTCGTCGGCGAGGTGGTCGGCGTCGTTGCCATCGGGATGGCCGCAGGCAATGCCGAAGATCCGCTGGCCGAGCAACGCCGTCAGCGTGTGCCGGATCTTCCCGAGCTCCCGCCGGTCCACCAGACACCGGGCGAAACCCGCCACCAACCCATACACGCGCTCCGCCGCCTTGAGCAGGACGGCGCCGCCATCGGAACTCGCGTGCTGGCGGTCGAACGTCGCGACGAGGGGCTTGTCGAAGAGATCCGGAAAGAGGACAGTCTGTGGTATCGTATCGGTCGTCACGCAAGGGCCTCCGTGGTGGGTAAATGGTTGTGCCAACAGCATTTATACCACGCGGAGGCTTTTGTTTTTCTACCGTAATCGGACCCTTCCTGAATAATCCAGGCTAGTGATAGCGCCACGCTTCCGGGGTCTGAAATTGTGCCGCTGAGTCTCAACTATGCGCTTTGGCAAAAAACAAGGCCCGGCCATCCGTTCCCAACTCTTCAGCCTCAATTTGGCGATCCTGCTATTCGCGCAGGCAGTGGGGGTCACCGGCTGGTTCGCTGTCGTTACGGCTGGCGGAATCCTTGGCCGTAGCCTGGCGGCAAACCCGGCCCTGGCGACCTTGCCGGTGTCACTGCTCATCGTGGGCAATGCCGTTTCCACGATCATCGCTTCGTGGACCATGGCGCACGTGGGCCGCGCCCGTGGCTTTGCGATTGGCGCGACGGTGGGCGCCTTCGGAGCAGCCTGTGCTTTCCTTGCAACCCTGACTCACGACTTCGCGCTGCTTTGTGGCGGCTCGATCACGATGGGCTGCGCGGCCGCGTTTTCTCAGCAATACCGCTTTGCCGCCACTGAATGTGTCGGTGCGGCGGCCGCACCAAAAGCGATCTCAATCGTGCTTTTGGGCTCCATCTTTGGCGCTTTCCTCGGCCCGGGACTGATGTCGTGGGGCGAGGCCTGGGTCCCGGGCGCACCGTTCGCTGGCTCATTCGCCGCTATTGTGGCGTGCTATTTACTTGGCGCTGCCGCCCTCCTTGCCTTGCGGCCGATGACCCCTTCGGCCGAGGAAGAAACAACCGGGGGCGCTCGTCCTCTGCGCGTCATAGTTCGCGGCCACTTCTTTATCGCGGCCGTCACGGGGGGCGCGATCGGGTGGGGCGTCATGACTGTCTTGATGACGGCCGTACCGCTGGCCATGCATATTGTCGACGGGTATTCCCTGGCGGCAACGGCGGCGGTCATCCAGGCCCATGTGCTGGCCATGTACCTTCCTTCATTGATCAGTGGTGCTCTCATCGGACGCTTCGGCGCCGGGCGGGTGATGATTGGGGGAGTGGCGCTGCTTGGCGCCACCCTGGTTGCGGGCCTGACGGGCCGCCACATGCTGCACTACGGCCTGGCCATGGTGGCGCTCGGCGTCGGTTGGAATTTCCTCTATGTTGGAGGAACGACGCTACTGGCCCGAGCCCATCGTCCAGCCGAACGCTTCCGTGTTCAGGCGCTGAACGATTTCAGCATTATGGGTATCTCGGCCTTTGCCTCCTGGAGTTCGGGGGCAGTCATGGAGCTGCATGGCTGGAACGGGGCGCTCTACGCCTCGATTCCCGCCATCCTCGTTGCAGCTATGGTCATTCTCTGGGTACGTCCGGACCCTCCGCCAGCAGCTGACCGCGCATGAGAGCAGGGGCGGCTGTCAACGGTCATCAGAAACCGCGTCAATCTGAACAGATGGTCGACCACAACATTTTGTAAGAATTAGGGGACGTTGTTGAATTACTGGAATAACTGTCTCCGTTTCCTATTCCTGACCGACTGAAACGGCGTAGCAGATGCCTTCCCGAACGCTTCGGTACACTCGCAGGCACTCACACCGCGATTCGTCCTCGAAACGCGGCCGAATCGTTGCACCAGCAACTCGCACACGGTATCCTTAATTCTCCGCCCGTTTTTTCCTCCCTCCCTAAGCGTCGTCGCACGCTTGGTTCTCCAGGTGTTCGATGACGACCAGAGAACGATCGCTGCGGCCGGCCGCACCGGGAACGGATTCGACAGCGTTCCTATAATACGTGCGTGCCGGTTCTTCTCGGGTCCGCCCGTCTCGCGTCTCGTCTCGACGGCGAGCGGATCGGTCTCGTCGCCAATCCGGCGTCGGTGGATGCGAATCTCGTCCACGTGGTCGACGCCGTCGCAGCGCTGCCGGGGGCGACGCTGGCCGCACTCTTCGGCCCGCAGCATGGGTTCCGATCCGACGTTCAGGACAACATGATCGAGACCGATCATGTCCGTCACCCTCGACTCGGAGTGCCGATCTACTCGCTCTACGGCGAGACCCGGGAGCCGACCGCGGAAATGCTGACCGGATTGGACCTGCTGATCATCGACCTGCAGGACGTGGGCACCCGGGTGTACACGTACATCCACACGATGACCAACTGTCTGCGTGCCTGCGCGCGTCACAGAGTCCCGGTCGTGGTATGCGACCGGCCCAATCCCGTAGGCGGCGTGGCCGTCGAGGGCGGGATGCTGGAACGGGGATTCGAGTCGTTCGTCGGTCTCTCTCCGATTCCGCTCCGACATGGATTGACGATCGGCGAGTTGGCGCATTTTTGCAACGAACAGTTCAACCTCGGCGCATCGCTCGAGATCCTGCCGCTCGCGGGATGGCGCCGAGAGATGTATCACGACGACACCGGGCTGCCGTGGGTGCTGCCATCTCCCAACCTGCCGACCCTCGACAGCGCGATAGTCTACCCCGGCATGGTACTGCTGGAGGGCACGAATCTTTCTGAAGGCCGAGGGATGAGGGAGTCTTGGTGATCGGGGTGCTCTAATATCGTCTATCGTCGAGCTCGATCTCGCCCCCTCCCGCAAACAACCCGGGCTTCGACCCGTGCCAGCGCGCCGCAGGCGATTTACACGCCGCCGGTCGCTCTCCCGGCCGTCGGTAACCACGAGGCATGATATCCTGCTCGGCAAGGATATCCAGGAGGCGGCATGCTGGTTTCGAGATGGGGCAACAGCTTGGGCGTTCGGCTGCCGCAAGCATTGGTGAACGACCTCGGCCTGAAGCCCGGCGACGATCTGGAAGTCGTGGCGGCCACACCGACCCGGATCGTCATAGCGAGGGACGACCGCCGGGTGCAGGCCGTCGACCGCATGCGCGCCCGCGCATGGCCCGTGCCTGAGGGCTACGAATTCGACCGCGATGAAGCCAACGCCCGATGACCGCCTTCATCGACACCAACGTACTGATCTATGCGCACGAGTCCGGCGCGAAGAGCGAGACGGCGCGACAGGTGATCCTCACCGGCGGCGTGATCAGCGTGCAGGTGCTCAACGAGTTCGCCGCCGTCCTCCGACGCAAGTTTCGTCTGGAGTGGGCGGTGATCGCCGACGCCCTCGCCGATGTCCGCGCGGCGCTCGGGCCGGTTCGTCCTGTCGACGTCGAGATTCACCTGCACGCCGTGGCTCTCGCCCGTTCGCACGGCTTCAGCTTCTACGACGCGCTCATCGTGGCGTCGGCGCTCGCCGCCGGTTGCGACACGCTCCTGACCGAGGACCTTCAGTCCGGACGGCGCGTTGAGGACTTGACAATCGTCAATCCGTTCGTCTGAAGGACCGACATGTGGGCAACGCTCGCCTTGGAGCGTTCGGCGTCGAGTCGTCGGAGCGCGGAGGCCCTCGACGAGACTGCGGGTTGGTCGGCGGCCGGACGGTCGAGACGGGTGGGTGGTGGACTCGCCGTCCGCCCCCGCGAGAGCTCGCGGGATGAGGGAGTCTTGGTGATCGGGGTGCTCTAATATCGTCTATCGTCACTTTCACGCCGGGCTGCCGCCCGAGTGCAAGAAGAACGTGCAGCAGCGCATCATCGGCGGCGAACTGCGCGTGATCGCAGCCACCAATGCGTTCGGCATGGGCATCGACAAATCGGACGTGCGGCTGGTGATCCACGCCGACATCCCTGGATCGCTGGAGAACTACCTGCAGGAACCGGTAGTATGTGACCGAGGAACAACGCCGGCAGGCCGGATGCAGCGGCGGTCGAATGCAGCGGCGGCTTTTTGCCACCGGCTGCCAGCAGGACGGAGGGCGCGATGAGAGTTCGCACACTCGCGGCGGCGCTGGCAACAACGGTTCTCGCCACGCTGGTCGTACAGGACGTGTCTGCGCAAACGGTGCGGTTCGGGGGGACGGTCACCGACACGTGGGGCAATCCCCTCGAGGGTGTCGCGGTTGAGGCAAAGCGGCAGGATGGCGGTGGCAGCACCCAGTCGGCGGTGACGGACGACGACGGAGAGTTTCAGATGATCGGCCTCCGGTCCACTACGTATGAGTTCACCTACCGACTCGATGGATATGTCGGCACCCGCCAGATCCGGGAAATTCGCTCGCAAGTCTCCCTCGGCGGGGCGCGACGCCGCCCGGCTCCCATCGAGCTCGAGGCGCGGGGCACCGGTCAGTACCTGCGGAACGAAGCCGACTTCGCAGCCGAGGGCGGGACGCCCAGCCTGACGCTCAAACCCGACGGGATGTTCGAGTTCGTGGACGCGGAGGGCGAAGGCGAGGGCAGCTACTCCATCCAGGAGCTGAGCGCCATCCTGATCGTGCGTGACTACGATGGACCGGACGACAAGTACACCATCAGCGAGCCGGTCGTCGTGACGGCTTTGACCAATCAGTTCCTGAGCTTCGCGTGGGGCGAGACGACGCTCAACAAGCAGTAGGAGCGGTCAACGCGCTCGGGACGCATCCCAGGGAGACACCGATGACCGGGCGGCTAATCGCGCTCGTCACGCTATCGACGCTGGTCCCGCGTCGCTGGCTCCGACAGGTGATCGGTTTCCGTCGGAACGGCTGATCGGTTTCCGTCGGAACGGCTGATCGGTTTCCGTCGGAATGGGTGATCGATTTCCGTCGGAATGGGTGATCGATTTCCGTCGGAATGGGTGATCGATTTCGTCGGAATGCGCACACGACGTCCTCGGGGACGGCGCCCGCCTGTTCGAGACGCCGCACGAACCCCGCGAGACGATAGTCCGTATTAGCGTGCTCTCGGTCATCCCAACCCCGCTGTTCTTCGACCCGGCCCTCCCCTGGACCCCGTCACGCTCACGCCGCCCGAAGCCATCGACCTCCGCGAGATCCAGCAGATCCGACCTGCACCGGCCGCGCCTACCGTTCTGCGCGACGAAGCTGGCCGCCTGCTGGACGCACACGGTCCATCGGCGGGTGCTGGGCGGGGTGATCGGTCTCCGGCAGTCCACATCCAGAGAGGCGCTCGCGATTGGTGGTTGACAGCGACGCCACGCGGTGTTATTCAGTTAGCAGATTGTTAGTTTAATAACATCATGGCCAGGACAGAGCCTTCCGCCTTGACCCGCCGCGAACGCCAGATCGTCGACATCCTCTATCGCCGCCGCCGGGCGACTGCCGCCGAGGTGCAGGCCGACATGCCGGGCGCGCTGAGCTACTCGACGGTTCGCACCCAGCTCCGGGTGCTCGAGCAGAAGGGGCACGTGCGTCACGACGAGGAAGGGCTGCGCTACGTCTACAGCCCTACCGTGCCGCGGGACGCCGCGCGGCGTTCGGCGCTCGCGCATCTGGTGGACACGTTCTTCGACGGGTCGACCGAGAAGGTCGTCGCGGCACTGCTGGGGACCGACCCCGGACGGCTGTCGGACGTCGATCTGGCGCGCATCGCCGACCTGGTGGACCAGGCGCGGCGGGAGGGCAGGCAGGATGACGGCTGATCTGCTGTTCGCCGCGACCGTCAAGGTCTCGCTGGTCCTGCTGGCCGGGCTGGTGGTCGTCGGGCTCCTCCGGCGACGGTCTGCCGCCGCGCGGCACTGGGTGCTGTCGGTGTCGGTGCTGTGCGCCCTGCTGCTGCCGGCCGTGTGGGCGGTCGGGCCCGCGTGGTCCATGCCGTCGGCCGTGCCGCCGGTCGAGGTCATGTGGTCGGGCTCGATCGAGGCGCTGCTCGGCGGCGCGAACGGCGCGGACGGCGCGCACGGTGCGGACCGTGCGCCGGCGACCGGTTCTCCGGCGTCAGGCCAGGTGGCGTCGGGCCCGCGTGGTCCGGGAGTGTCCGGTGCGCCGGACCGGCCCACCCGGCCGTCCTCCGGACGGCGATCCGGTCCGGTGGTCAACGTGATCTCCGTGTGGCTGGCCGGCGCCGGCGCCGGGGTCGCGCTGCTGCTGGTAGGGTTCGCGCGGTTGGCCTGGCTGCGCGGCCGCGCCACGCCGGTGGTCGGGGGGCCCTGGCGCGCGCTGGCCGACGAGATTGGCGGCGCGCTCGGTCTGTCGCGGCCCGTCCAGGTGCTGCAGAGCCGCCATCCGACGTTGCTGGCGACCTGGGGCCTGGCGCGGCCGAAGATCCTGCTGCCGGCCGGCGCCGAGCGCTGGCCCGGGCCGCGCATGCGGGTCGTCCTCGCGCACGAGCTGGCCCACGTCAGGCGGGGCGATTGGGCGTGGCAGGTGTGCGCCGAACTGCTCCGCGCGGCGCTGTGGTTCAACCCGCTGACCTGGATCGTGCTCCGGCGCCAGCGGCGCGACAGCGAGCTCGCCTGCGACGACGAGGTGCTCGGTCTGGGCGTGGCCGGCCCCGCCTATGCGTCCCAGTTGCTGGACCTGGTGCAGATCCTGCGGTCGCGTCGGACGCTCTGGCCGCCCGGTGTGGCCATGGCCCGTCCCTCCGGTTTCGAAAGGAGAATCGCCGCCATGATGAATCCGTCTCTTCGCCGGCAACCGCTCGCGCGCGGCACGCGCATGGCCATCGTTATCGCGGCGTCGTGCCTGACGGTCCCCCTCGCCATCCTGGCTCAACCGGGTCCGGCCAGCATCAGCGGAACGGTGGTCGATCCGGCCGGCCAGCCCTGGGCCGGAGCGCGGATCTCGCTCGTGCCCGTGGGCCAGTTCTGGGTCGTAAGCGGCGACGTATTGCTAATGACCACCGGCCCGACAAGCACGATCATGGCCGCGAGCGGCAACGTGATACGGACAGACGGGAGGGTGATCGCAGGCAGTATGCGGACAGACGGGAGGGTGATCGCAGGCAGGATACAGAACCTGGTCGATGGGATCTGGATCAGAGCCGTCGACTCGCCAGATGGGCGGTTCGAGATCCAGAGAGACGATGCCGGTCGGGTGTTCGAGGTCCAGAGCGACGATGCCGGCCGATTCGACATCCAGGACGTGCCCCCCGGCGACTACCGTCTCCGGGTCCGACTTGCCGGCTTCGCGGACATTACGGAAGCGGTCACGTTGCAGGCCGGCCAGCGCCAGCGTCGAGACTTCGTGCTGGCGATCCGATCACTGGAGGAGACCGTCAACGTGACGACCGCCGACTCGGAGCCGGTCGTGACGACGCCGGAGGAAACACTTCCGAGGTTGCGACGATTGACCAACAACCGCGTGAGATTCAACGACGGACGGTTGATGCTGCCTGTCAAAGTGCAGGGGCTGGACGCCCCCGCGTATCCGGAAGAGCTCCGGCGTCTCGGCGTGGAGGGCAAGGTGATTGTCGAGGGGATCGTGGCCACCGACGGATCGCTGCAGGTGCTGAACGTGCTGGCGCCGGTCAACCCCGACTCGCTCGCGGCGGTGCAACCGGAGCTGGCGCGCGCGGCGGTCACCCTGGTTCGCCAGTGGCAGTACGAGCCGGGGTTGCTGAACGACGTGGCGGTCGACCTGCCCATCACGGTGACCGTCAACTTCGTCGGCGAGTCGTAGCCGCCCGAGGTGACCGTCCCGCGGCAGCCCGCGCTGGACCTCCATCCTGGTTTATGTCTGGCAGAGGCCGCGTGTTTTCTCAATGCTCTGAAGACAATGGCACGGCGAACGGTGATGTCATAACGAGAAAGCCTGTGGCGTGTAGGCGACGGCGGCGTGCTAGCATCCCGTGGCAAAAGCCCCGCTGCATTCGATCCCCGCTGAATTCTGCGCTTCCCTGCAGAATTCTGCTGTTTCACGCTGCATCCCGCTGCGCGTCGTTGTTCATCGGTCGCATACTGCCGGTATGCTCCCTTTTCTCGCCTTGCTCAGCGGGCGCATCGCCGATCTCGGTGCAACGCGGGGTTCTACCACGGGCTGCTAGCGCCTGAAGGTTTTGGAATCGTGTTCCTGCTTCGGCGAGGGACATCCTACACAATTGGAGTCGACTGGGTGGGGGCTGAAGGCTCCTCACTGGCGGTCTTTGCTTCGGATGGCGGCGCTCAGTTCATCCAGGTGATCGCCGAGTATTGGTACCATGCGCCCGTTTGAACCGGCCACGAGCTTCTGACGCTTCGCGATCACCTGTCAGAGGCGAGCGTCGCCAACATCTGCTGGAGTTGTTCGCGCGGGAACCACCGTCCACGTGCCATGACGCCGACTGGCTGTGCGAGATAGCCGATATCCTGAAGCGGGTTTCCATCGACCAACAGCAGGTCAGCCCGCTGCCCGGCGGCGACGGCGCCGAACTCCTCCTCCTTCGCCAGGAATGCCGCGGGCGCGACCGTGGCCGCGCGCATGGCCTCGTAGGGGCTGAGACCGCTTTCGATCAGCAGCCGCAATTCGTGATTCAACGACGCGCCTGGAGCGATCCGCGGAAACCCCATGGCATCGGTCCCCGCCAACAGAGGCACGCCCGCTCGATGCAATGCACCGGCAACCTTCTTCATGAAGTCAGGACGATAGTCCGTATTAGCGTGCTCTCGGTCATCCCAACCCCGCTGTTCTTCGACCCGGCCCTCCCCTGGACCCCGTCACGCTCACGCCGCCCGAACAGAAGATGCGCGCGTGATGGCGCTTACCGACGACATCCCGGCGCGCGCTGCCGCGCGGGCCGTTCCGCTCTTCTGCCGCCTGTCGATCGAGGCAGCGTGCACGGAGGCAGTACGCCGCCGCCGCATCGGACGCGGCGAATCGTACTCCGGCCTGGAGGAAACGCTATTCGGTGCGCGAACGCTGCTGCAGAAGCTGGCCCCGGCGAACCCCGATCCCGCGATTTCGCTTCCGGTTCATCAGATCATGCTCGTCGTCAACGGCATTCATCTGGTGGAACGGATGAAGCTGGACGAACTGGCGGCGAGTGGTGTCTACGAGTTCGCCTTCATCGTGCAACCGTTGAAGATTCAGGGAGCGACGGGTTCCACTGTCGTTCCGGTCGCCGTCTACTGAACCGTTCGAAAACCGCTCTCTGACCGCGGCCGGCGGATTCACAATAGAATTGGCGCGGCTCGTCAGACTCCGACTTCCTGGAAGGTGCCGAAATGGCGTTGTTGAATCTGAATGTCGATGGCCGGACCCGCGTTGTGGACGTGGACCCGGCAACCCCGCTTCTCTATGTGCTCACCGACGACCTGGCACTGCGCGGCCCGAAATTTGGCTGCGGTCTGGGCCAGTGCGGCGCGTGCACGGTCATAGCCGACGGTCAGGCGATCCGATCGTGTATCACGCCCGTCGAACAGGTTGCCGATGAGGCCATCGTTTCTCTTGAAGGTCTGGGTACTCCCGATAGTCCGCATCCGATCCAGCAGGCGTTCATCGATGAGCAGGCCATACAGTGCGGTTTCTGCATGAACGGTGTCATCCTGACCGCGAAGGCCTTTATGGATCGCAATCCCGACGCAACGGACGATCGGTTGCGCGAAGCGCTGTCCACCGTCCTGTGCCGATGCGGCACGAACGTCAGGATTCTGGAGGCGATACGCCGGTATACCCGGGAGGTGAGCGCATGAGACCTGCCGGAACAATGTGGAACGACGATGCCCTGGCGGCGCTCGATTCGGCCGGGCTTACCCGCCGCGGCTTCCTAAAACCTCGGGTGCGTTGATTGTCGGGTTCAGTGCCCTGGGCCGTACGACAGCAGCGGTTTACGGGCAGGGAATCAATGGGGCGGGCAACGACGATCTGGATGCCTGGATTGCGATCCGCGCCGACGGTGGCGTGACCGCGTACACGGGCAAGTGCGAACTTGGGCATGGGCTCTACACGGCGCAGAGCCAACTCATCGCGGAAGAACTCGGAGTGGCCTTCGACCGGGTGACGTTGATTCAGTGCGATACCGAGTTGACGCCCGACCAGGGAACGACCTCGGGTGCGCAGTCGCATCCAGCCAACTTCAATCGCGCCAATCTGGCATTGGCGGCGGCCACGGCACGCGAGGCGCTGGTGGCGCGCGCGGCGGATGAACTCGGCGCGTCCGCGGACCAACTTGAAATCGAAAACGGCGTGGTTCGCGTTGTGTCCGAACCCGAACGTCAAGTGGGGTACGGAGCATTGATCGGCGGGCGGGCTTTTTCCATGACGCTCGATCCGGCCGCCCAGCGAAAACATCCCGGCACATGGACCGTACTGGGCCAACCCGTGCCGCGCGTGGAGATTCCCGACATTGCGGCCGGGCGGTTCGAATATGTCCACAACGTTAGGGTGGACGGCATGTTGCATGGGCGCGTCGTGCGTCCCCCGGTGGTCGGCGCCACCGTGATCGACGTCAATCGAAGCTCGGTCGAGGGGATGCCGGGCCTCGTTCAAGTCGTCACGCGGAACAACTTCGTCGGCGTGGTGGCCGAAAAAACCTGGCAGGCCGTCCAGGCCGCGGAACGGCTTGAAGTGTCCTGGTCGACTCCGGATGCGCCGCTGCCCGCACAGGAGGGGTACCACGACTGGTTGAGAAATCGGACGGCCACACGCGACACGCTGATTGTGGACTCGCAGGACGTGGACCGGAACCTTGACGGTGCCGCGACTCGAATGGAGGCCACCTATCGCTATCCCTATCAGATGCACGCGTCCATCGGCAGCGCGTGCGCCGTGGCCGAGGTTCGGGAGACGAGCGCGACGGTATGGTCCGCCACCCAGGCCGTATACCCTCTCAGGAACACCGTGGGAATGGTCCTGGGACTCGACCCTCAAAACGTTCGCGTGATCTTTCGGATGGGGGCGGGATGCTACGGCGTCAACGGTGCGGACACCGTGTCGTTCGACGCCGCGCTTCTGTCTCAGGCGGTGGGCCGGCCCGTTCGCGTGCAACTCAGCCGCAAGGACGAGATGGCGTGGGAAAACTACGGCAACGCCTTCGTCATCGACGAGAGGGCCGGATTGAACGGCGATGGCGATATTGTGGCGTGGGATCACGAATCGTGGTCGCCCAACCGGGGCAGCCGTCCCCGGATGGATCGGCCCGGCAACGTGGTGACGGGGTTTCTGGCTGGTTTCGAGCCGGCGCCGTTTGCCGCGAGGAGCCCCGCGCCGCAGCCGTCGAACTTCAACAATGGAAGCAACGGGGCGCCGTCGTACGTCACCGGCGAAGTCCGCGGCGTTCAGGGAGGAACCGGAACCATCCGCAGCCAGCGGGTTCTGACGCATACCGTCCCGTCTCCGTTCTTTACAGGTCCGCTCCGGTCGCCGGCGCGCCTCCAGAACACCTTTGCGCACGAGTCGTTCGTGGACGAGATCGCCGCGTCGATTCAGGCCGACCCCGTCGCCTACCGTCTGCGTCATCTCCGCGACCCCCGATTGATCGAGGTGGTGGAAGCCGCCGCCGCACGCGCCAACTGGGTCGCGCGCCCCTCCCCCGAGGCCGGCAATCCCCGGACGGGCGTGGTATCGGGTCGAGGCATATCCTGTGTCTTCTACGAAGGAAATAACGGGTATTGCGCCATGGTCGCCGAGGTCGAAGTGGATCAGGGCACCGGCGCTGTTGAAGTCCGCAGACTCACGATCGCCAACGACAGCGGACCAATCTCGAATCCGGACGGTCTCAGAAACCAACTCGAAGGCGGTGCGTTGCACGGGGTCAGCCGGACGTTGTTGGAAGAAGTCACGTGGGACGACGAAAAGATCACGTCCATCGATTGGCGGACGTACCGCCCCCTGTACCTCGACGCCGCCGTTCCCGAGATCCAGACCGTCCTGATCGATCGGACCGAAGGCGAAGCCATGGGCGCGGGCGAAACTGCCGTCACCGTAGTGGCCGGCGCGGTCGCCAATGCCATATTCGATGCCACGGGCGTCCGTCTCCGCCAGGTTCCGTTCACCCCCGAGCGGGTGCGGGCCGGACTCGAAGCGCGAGGTTGAGTCTGGTTTTCAGGAGGGAGGGCGGCGCGGCTGGGCCGCTCAATGGGTGAACAGCGGCACATCCCAGCCGTCCAGTTTTCTACGGGTCGAGGCTGGCGGTGTAGGCCACGATGTTGACGATGTCCTCCTCGGTGAGGTTCTTCACCGCGGCGTCCATCAGGTCGGACCACGCGCCGTTGCGCATCCCGGTCTGCAGGTCGTAGAGCTGGCGCGCCATGTACGTCGGCGAGCGGCCGGCCAGCGCCGGGATCGGGCCGATGCCGCGCAAGTCTTCGCCGTGGCAGATCGTGCAGGACACTGACCTGGCCCCGCCCGTCGCCACGATCTCACGTCCACGAGACACCGCTCCCGGCGGCACATAGGCGACGAATCCCGCGGTGTCGTCGCGCAGCTTCGTCCGCTTCAAGTCCTCGGGCGTTTCTACCACGCGCGTGCCGATCGGTTCCGTGCCGCCGCCCTCGACCACCTCGTGGATCCAACCCGCAAAGCGCGTCACGGGCACCGTATCGGTCTCCACGACGCGGACCCACTTCTTGAAGTCGATCGATGAAAAGTACTCGGCCGCGATCCGCGCCTGCGCGTCGCTGGTGGCCAGTCCGATCTGCTCCATGAGGGCCGGCGGCCGCATGCGCCGATCGCCGGGCTGGCGCAGGCCGTTCCGCCAGTCGGTCATCTGCTGCACGATGTACTCGTACGTCTGACCGGCAACGCCGGCATTCTCCGGCTTGCCCTGGCCGTTCGGCAGGTGGCAATAGCCGCATGCCATGATGTCGCCGCCGCCGCCGCGCGCCACGACCTCCGGCATCGGCGGATGGCCGTCGGGGTGCCAATCGGGCGGTCCGTTGCTGAGGGCAATGTCCCCGCGCCGCATCGACAGGCCGGAGCCCGGCACCGTGACCACTTCGTCGGGATCGGGCGCCGTCTCGTTTTCGGCGGGTTCGTTGAGCACGTAGGCCCACGGCAGCACCGCGTTGGCCCCCGTGGTTTCCTGCTGCGCGTGCAGCTCCATGCCGGCTGCCAGTCCCAACGCGGCCAACGCTACCATCCCGGCACTGCTCGACAGTCGCATCGCGTCCTCCTCATGGCCGCGCGCCATGGCGCGCGGCGCCTTCTCCTGCCGGACTAGCAGCCCGTGGTGAAAGCCCCACTGCATTCGACCGGCCATGCATCCCGCCTGACCGGTCTCGGTGCGACGCCGGGTTTTGCCACAGGCTGCTCGTGCCATCATACACGCCGCGTTCGCGTCCCACTCGGCGCAAAAAAAAGGGGAAAGTTCTTGGCGCCAGCGGCCGATATTACAAAGTGTCCCGTCATTGCACAGTCTTGCAGTGAACGCTGAACGGAAAGGCCATGACGATCATGAGGTACTCTCGAGCCGCGACCGCCGCGATCGGCGCCCTCCTCGTAGCACTCTGCACGCCAGTCCTGGCGCAGGACGACCCTGCACTGGCCGATGTACGCGCCAAAGCCGAGCAGGGCGACGCCGGGGCCCAATTCAATCTCGGTGTCATGTACGAGAACGGCCAGGACGCGCCGCGAGACTACGCTGAAGCCCTCCGGTGGTACCGCCTGGCCGCTGAACAGGGCTACTCCGGCGCCCAGTACAACCTCGGGATCATGTACGAGAACGGCCGGGGCGTACCGCGGGACGACGCTGAAGCCCTCCGATGGTACCGTCTGGCCGCCGAGCAGGGCGACGCGAACGCGCAGGTGCAGATTGGACTCATGTACGAGAACGGTGATGGCGTACCGCAGGACGGCGCTGAAGCCCGCCGGTGGTACCACCTGGCAGCCGAGCAGGGCTACGTGGCCGGCCAGTTCAATCTCGGGGTCATGTACGAGAAGGGTCGGGGTGTGCCGCAGGACGACGCGGAGGCCGCGCGGTGGTACCGCCTCGCGGCCGAGCAGGGCTACTCCGGAGCCGAGTACAACCTCGGGGTCATGTACGGGAACGGTCGGGGTGTGCCGCGGAACGACGCTGAAGCCGTGCGGTGGTACCGTCTGGCCGCCGAGCAGGGCATGGCCGACGCGCAGTACATACTCGCGATAGTGCACCACCGCGGGAAAGGCGTTCCGCAAGATGCTCAGGAGGCGGCGCGGTGGTACCGCCTGGCCGCCGGGCAAGGCCACACCGGCGCACAGGGCAGCCTGGGGTTCGTATATGTTCTGGGGGACGGCGTCCCGCAGGACAATGTGACAGCGCACATGTGGTTCAACCTTGCCGCTTCCGGTTCGACAGTGACGAATCGCGAAATGGCCCTGGAAAACCGCGACCGCGTTGCCGCTCGGATGACACCCGCGGAAGTCGGTGAGGCGCAACGGCTGGCCCGGGAATGGCGCCATAGCAACTGAGTCCCCGCCCCGCCGTCGCGTGACGCGCGCGGCCCCGGTGGAAGTCCGCGGCAAAACCCCGCGTCGCACCGCGACCGGTCCCATGACCCCGCAGGTGATCGGCGGCTCCAAGCACTTCGCGAACCCCGTGTCGAGCTTCGCGGGGTCCTCGCCCAACGCCGAGCAAACCGTAGCTGGCGGTCCGCCCGATCGAGTTGGCGGAGCACGCGCGCCTCCTCAGAAGCGGAACGTGTATTGGAGTTTCGTGGCCAGCCGCGAGTCCTGTCTCCTGAAGTCGTAGCCCCGCTCGAGGTCTTGGACCCAGCCCTGACCGAATACGAAGAAAACGTCGTTTCCCGGATCTATAATCCAGTGCACTCGGCTCTGCAGGCCGAGATTCCCGGATCGGTTGTCGAATTGGATCAGGTTGGAGAACGACAGGAAGGGTGAAACCGCATAGTTCACCTGTGAACTGTAGATGCGGGCGATGAAATTGCCTTGCGGCAAGTTGGCAAACGTCTGGTTGGTATTGAAGCTGATCGAAAAGTACGGAGGGAGCTTGTAACTGAGGCCCGTCTGGATCGCTTGCGCGACGCCCGACCAGTAATTGCCAAACGTCAAACCGAAGCTGCCCTGAACTCGCCGTTTCTGCGCCGAGGTGAAAAAGATCCGCCAGGGCGTGAAGCGGTACTCGCCCACCGGAAGCACAACTCCGGGGGAAATCTCGAACGGCTCGAACAGGTGCTCGTACGTCGGGTTGATGTCGAACAAGCTGTGCAGGGAGTCCCCGGAGTTCAAGTGCCAATCGACCAGAGTGGCGTAGACGTTCCAGCTCTCGACCAATCCGTTGTCGAGTCGGGTGAAGCGCGTGTAGAAGACGTCATGAAACATCTGCTGAATGCCCGTCGACGGGTTCGGGCGCGGGTTGAAGCTGCCGGCAACCCGAAGCATCCGCACATTGCTGCGCTGAACGAAACCGATCGCCGGATCGAAGTTCTCCTGAATCTCTCGCCAGAGAATCTGAGCCGCGAACTTGTCGTTGGGATACTGCGCTCCGAAGCCATAAGACGCGTTCTCTTCGGCGACGCCTCCGTTGTTGCTCGTGAGGCCGTAGGCGTTGAACACCACGTTTCGATTACTGCCCAGGAAATCGGAAGTGGCCAGGCGTACGTCCACTCCCACCGTGTTGCTCGAGAACTCGGAGGCGGGATCGCCGTTCGTGAGAATGGCGCCCAGGTACGACTGCTCCAGGAAGTTCTGCTTGACGCGGCCGACGAACAAGTTGTCGGCGTCCGCGTTCGACACGTCGCGGGTGCGCACGTCGAGCATGCCGATTTCAGTTCGGCCAACTTTCCCGGTCAGCTTGGCGCCGTAGTCGATCGGCACCTCCTGCCCCTCAAGCAAGCCGATCTTCCGGCTGAAGAACGGAAACACTTCAGCTCCGGTCCCGGGAATGCCGCCCGGAGGATCGATCCCGGTCGTGGCGAAGTTGAACACGCCGGCGTCCTGCAGGAAGAACGACCGTTTCTCCGGAAAGAATATGGAGAAACGCGTGAGATTGATCTGCCGCGCATCCGCTTCCGTTTCACCGAAGTCGGTGTTTGCGGTGACGGACAGTTTGAGACTCGGAGTGATGTTGTAGAACAGGTCCAGTCCCGGCTTTCCGACGACCGTGTCGCCGCCGGTGTCCCGACTCGGCCAGCGCCGCGCCAAGAATGGGCGAACATCGAGGCCGACACCTTGCGCCCGGCCTTCGAGATTCGTGATTTCGCCCGCTTCGGAGATCTGGAAGAACTGCGTTTGAAAACGTGCCCCCGTCCAGCGGTTCTCCTCCAGTTTTCGTTGAATGGTACGAGTGATGTTGAAGCCCCAAACCGTATCACCCGACGGGAAGCTCAGGGTCTTGAATGGGATAGCGAATTCCGCGCTCCACCCTTCGTCCGTTCGGGCGGTTCGCACGATCCAGATGCCGTCCCAGTCGTCATTCGTCTCACCGTTCGCAAACACCAGACCGTCGACCATGGCGCCGGCCGGATTGGTCGCAAAGTGGAAGGCGTTGCTCTGGTCGCGAAACGTGTCGAGCACGATGCCCAGCCGGTCATCCGCGTTCAAGCTCGCGTCCCGCGCCATCTGCGACGCCAGCACGCGGTGGGGCTCTGCGTCGTAGCACATGACGCCGATATAGAGGTTTTCCTCGTCGTAAAGCAGCGTGACTTCAGTCCTCTCCGTGGGCACTGCGCCGGCCACCGGGATTCTCTGGACCAGATCGCCGATTTTCGCCGCCTGTCGCCACGGCGCCTCGTCCAGCGACCCATCGATGACAATCTCTGAGGTGACCGCCGTTACGACGGCTGATCTGTCCGGGTCTGTCGGGCTCGTCTGTTGGGAAGCGGCGACGCACAGAGCCGGCGCGACGATGCAGTGCCAGGCGCAGATCACCGCCAGCGAACCGATCCGGAGCGACGAATACCGCGCAACCGAGAGGTTGTCCAAGAGTCTCTTCATTGGCTGTGGAGGCATGGCAGCGATAGTCGCCGCCGGTTGTGCTGCCGGCGATGATGACTGTCGTGTTCCGTCCCTCTCCGTGTGGCTCTTGACAACCCGCTCGGGCCAGGGCCGTCTCCGGCCATGCCTGGGGTCTGCTACTCGGCGCTCCGGCGCTTACCGAGGCGGGACTTTCGCCCGCGGGCGAGGAACAGCGTGACCCGGACGGTTTCCCGTCCGGGTCGTCACGACGCACCACCGTCCATTCTATCGCTCAGGCAGACTGAATCGACTGGCTCTACCGCGGATTCGGGGCGCGCCCCCCGCACACGGCTTCCAGCCTGCGAACGAGGGCTTCAGGCTCGAACCCGCACGGGGGATCGACTCCCTGCGCCGGCCCGCTGCGAAGGGCCCGGGCCAGCCCGTCGACGTCGCCCCAGGACACGAGCAGCTCGCCGCCGGGGTGCCACTCGCGCACCCCGCCGCTGTCCCAGGCGGCTACCGGAGTGCCGAGGGTCAGGGCCTCCCGCCCGACGATGCCGAACGGCTCCTGCCAGCGTGAGGGCAGCTCGGACCCCGAGCGCCGCCAAGCGTCGATGGCATCGCAGATACCCTTGGCCTCGACCACGCGCCCCGCGAAGAGGACGCAGGGTGGACCGTCGGCCCGCGCGTCGCGGCCGAGACCGTAGGCAACGGGAGGCACGACCGTGACCTGGTCGGCAGGGATCCCCACCTGGGTCAGCTCGCGCTTCATGTAGGACGACAGCACGGTGAGCCGCAGGCGCCTCAACGGTTCCAGGCGCTGCGCGGTGAGCTGGAGGGTGCTCTCGAAGTAGGCAGGGTCATCGAAGCAGCCGGCGCACACCTCGCGTCCCATCGGGTCGCCACACAACCGGCCGTCCGAGGTCCACTTTCCCCGTCCCGGACAGAAGAAGCGATGGTCCTGGACCGTCACCACCGCGTCCACGCCGGCCGCCCACTCCAGCACCGCCGGGTTGACCACGTTGTGCACGTGCACCAGATCCGGGCGCAGCCGCGCCAGCAGGGGGTCGAGATGGGCGTCGGCGCGCAGACGATAGTCCGTATTAGCGTGCTCTCGGTCATCCCAACCCCGCTGTTCTTCGACCCAGCCCTCTCCTGGACCCCGTCACGCTCACGCCGCCCGAACAGGGTGGATTGCCGACTGTCCTCACGCGGATTCGTCCCTTCAGCCCACCCGGGGCGCCAGATTCGCGCCAGGATTTCCACACGGGAGGTGATCGTCAAGCTCGAACGGGGCGCGCCAGGGCGGGCTGAAGGGGGCGCTGGGTGCACTTCGCCGCGTAATCGAAGTGGCCTCGGGACAGACGTTCGATCAGTTCGTGAAGACGCGCATTCTGGACCCGCTCATTCCGATCGCCGTCGGCAACTACCTGAGTCCCGCGTATGGATTCGGGCTCGGGTTCGCGGTGGCGGTGGACGCCGCCGCCTCGCCGGAACCGGACAACGACGGTGTCTTCCGCCGGGCCGGGGCCGCCAACACCTTCTTCTGGATCGATCCGGTGGCGGAGCTGATCGGCATGGTGTGGACGCAATACGGCGAGTTCGCCGCCTACGAGATCGAACGCGAGTTCCAGACGCTGGTATACGAGGCGCTGGATTAGAGCGGGGATTCCGCCACGGGCCGCCAGACGCGGCCCGGCGGTCCGTGCCATACTGGCTGCCTGAATCCGGAAGGAGGGTGACATGCGAACAGTTCTCGTTCGTGCATGCGTGGCGGCGGTAGCGCTACCTCTGGTGACGACGTTGCCGCAGGCTCAGGAGCCGGCCGCCGTGGCCGTTGATTCCGCGGCCGGCACCATCGAGCTGGTGCCGATCGATCCGGGCCGGCCGTGGGGCTGGGCCGTACGAGCCTTCATGGATGATCCGGACCGCAGGCTCTACAACAAGGCGAAGGCCAAGCTCTTGCGGGGCGAGCAGGTCTTCAGTCATACGCAGAGCCGGTTCGATACGGATCAGTACTGCGAGATGGCGAAGCACTACGACTACACCTGGTTCGAGATGCAGCACTCGCGCCAGCGGTTCGATCAGGTCGAAGACATGATGCGCGCCTGCCCCCACGTCGGCGCGACCCCGATGATCCGGATGCCGGACGCCCTCGAGGCCAACATGCAGAAGGCCTACGACCTCGGGGTCCTGGGCACCATCGTGCCGATGGTCGACGATGTCATCAAGGCGAGAGACGCCGCGCGGCATGCACGGTTCCCTCCCGCCGGACGGCGCAGCCAGGGCGGCAGCGGGCTCTGGAACGACTTCCTGAACCCCGGTGAGACCTACCGGAGCTCGGTGAACGACAACATTCTGGTGGCCGTCATGATCGAGACCGTCGAAGGCGTGAACAATGCATACGAGATCGCCTCGACCCCCGGAATCGACGTGGTCATCATGGGGAACGGCGACATCGAGAGCTTCAGCGGCCACCCGACCGGCAGTGTCGAGTATCAGAACCTGCTCATCAGGGTACGCAACGCGACCTATCGGGCCGGCAAGTTCTGGGGCAACGCGTGGGCGACCTACGCCGAGGGCAACATTTTGAGTCCCGATTCACGGTTCCACCAGAACGGCCCGTCGAACGACGGCTGGTCGCCGGAACGTTGAGACAGTCGCGGCGAGGTCACGACGCACGCCTTGCCGTCGTGCGGCTGCACCCGCCTTCGCCGTTGCGGCTCGTATCTCGTACGGTCAGACGGGGTCCGCCGCGCCTGCCAGGTCCAGTTGGCGCTAGCAGTCCGTGGTGAAACCCCGCGTTGCACCGAGATCGGCGATGCGCCCGCTGAGCAAGGCGAGAAGAGGGAAAATACCGGCAGTATTTGACCGATGAACAACGCGGCGCAGCGGGATGCAGCGCCGATCGAATGCAGCGGGGCTTTTGCCACGGGCTGCTAGCTGTGATCTTTCAATAGGTTGTCCACTCGGACCCGACCGAGGAAACTGATGGTGTCAGACCGCCCGCCCACACCCCCTGCGCTCGGCTCGCATCCAGGACGGCCTGTACGGCATGGTCGAACGCCTCCGCGGCGGCGTAGTGAAGACGGTCACCTCGGTGAAATCAAGTACGGTAGCACCTGATTCGTGATGACACCCGGTCGTCGGAGATGCCCGTGCGGAGGGGCCTCGGCCTTCTGCCGCGCGACCTCGAGGAGCGTGTCAAACCAATCGTCGATTGCGGCCGACCCTTGCATGACGGGATGCGGATCCCCAACGGCCCGATCAGACCCCTCGACTATCAGCTTGAACAGGTTGCCGGGCGTGTTGTTCGGGTGGTTCCCGAGCACGACGTCCCAGGGACCCAGCTCCTTGAGGCGCTCGCGGCCGTCGATCCACTCGTCGGTCCAGTCCGAACCCATGGTGAGACCGGTTCCGCCGGGCGTCAACACGCGATAGCGCCGGTCGCCGTCGTGGGCGATGTATTCGAATGAGCTCGTTCCCGGGGTGTGGCCCGGCGTGGTGTACAACGTGAACTGCGCGTCGCCCACGGTGATGACCTCCCCATCCTGGATCTCGTGGTCGCGGGGCGGCGCCACCTGCGTCGTCCAGTCGTACTCAACCCAATCGGCACGGGCCACCGCGTGCTCGAGAAAATCCCAGTCCGCCGGCGACAGGCAGATCGTCGCGCCCGTCGCGGCCTTGATCTGGGACGCGCCGCCGTAGTGGATTTCGTGCGCTTCCGTGACGAACACGTACTTGATGTCCAGCGGGTCGAATCCGAGCTGTCGGACATTGTCGAGCGTACGATTGACCATGATGCCATTCGTCGCATCGATCAGTACGAGCCCATCGGACGTTGTGATCAAGTACGAGCTGACGGCCTCGTTCCCGACAAAGTAGACGTTGTCGAAAATCTGGAACGGAATCTGGACCTTCCAGTCGCCCCCCGGGATGTAGCCCCTGGGCAAACCCCACCCGATACCGTCTCGTCCTCGCGCGCGCTCATCCTGCGCCTGAATCCCAACCACCGACGTCGCGATCAACGCGACGACCAACGTCATGCACAGCCGTCTCATCCCAGACCCTCCTGTCTCAACGACTCGTTCCCGACCCGAGTACCGTAATCTCCTTCCTGTGTCAAGAACGAGGGCCGCAGATGATTCGGCGGATCCGCCAACGCCTCAAGACGTTCGATGGCACCGGCTTGATCCGACCGTCGGTCCTGCTTATGGTGATATCCCCTGGGTAACGGGCCCGCAGGGTATCGAAAGGAACCGCGATGTCTACCTCCCGACGACGTTTCCTGAAGAGCGCGGTGGCGGTTGACGGCGTGACGCTGGGACAGCGGCTCGAGGCCTTGCCAGGCTCCCCACCCGGTGTGGGCGGACCCGCCGCCCGGGCCGCGGGGAGCGCGGCGCCGGTCCAGGAGTGGCGGTTGCCGAACATGGATCCGGGAACGGGCATAGCAGCCCGTGGTGAAAGCCCCACTGCATTCGATTGGCGCCGAAACCCGCCGATCCGCGTGTACATCTGCGGATCGACGTTGCATCCCGCGTGGCGGCGTTGCTTCTCGGTCACAAATGCCCCAATTTGCTCCCTCGTCGCGCCTTGCCACGCGGGCGCAGCGCCAATTTCGGTGCAACGCGGGGTTTCACCACGGACTGATAGGGCCGGAAGGCTACGGCGCGCTCGACGAGAACTCGGTTCATTACGTAGCAATCCGAGTCAAGGTGGATGCGCATTTCGTGCACCTGCCCGGCGAAGACACTACCAGCGGATTGTGGGCTGAGGCGGCCATCGACGGCCTCAACCTGCGCGCGCGTGGGGCTGGTTATCGGAATGCTTGGCCGACCGAGCGGCAAGCACGATGAGCATCACGATGCTCGCGGGGACCAATAGCGCGGAAATGAACTGCGACGTCGACATCACTTCGAAAACGGTGCCGCGAGGATCGCCGCGATAAATCTCGATGACGAAGCGCGCGGTCCCGTATGCGAGAAGGTACGTCAGAAACGTAAAGCCCGGGAACAGGGGACCGCGCCGTTCGACAAGAAGAAGAATGCCAAGTACGCCAAGTGCCGCCAGCGATTCGCAAGGTTGGGTTGGGTGCAGGCTGACGCCGAGTGGCGCGTTCGCCAGGGCCGTGCTGCTGCTGACCGTCGTGGGGGTGCTTGCCAGTCTCGGTCCGGCGCGCCGCGCCTGCCGGACCGACCCGATGACGGCGCTCTGGGCCGAGTAGTCCGCAACCCGTTGCGCTCGCGGCGGATTCCTGCCGGCCTGGCCGGGCTTGGCCAGTCGTTGGCTTCAACAACGGAGACCCCCATCGACACGGCCGTGCCTGGCCCGTCCTGTCTGCGCAATCAGCATGCATGACGTGCGCCCTCCCGCGCCCGTTCGATCTTGCGGACCGCCCCGATGCGGACTACGATGGACGCGAATCGGAGCCGCGGCGCCAGTGGGGCGGCAACCCGTACGACCGGGTTTGGCAATCCGCCCTGCCGGTAGGGACTACCGGCGTCGGAAGCGGAGTATTGCGCAGACGTCGGACGCGCACATGCGCGTGACATCGGGTCATCTCGTCATGACATCGCGCGTGCACGCCAAGTGCGCGAAGCAACCAGGCTGTCGCCGCCACGGGAGCGAGAGAACATGAAGAGAGTCATCACGAAGCTGTGGCCGGTGACCCTGCTCGTCGCAGGCGTCGCGGCCCAGGGTCCGGCCGTGTCGGAGAACGTCTACTTCGGCGACCTGCACCTGCATACGCGCTACTCGAACGACGCCGCGACGCTCGGCACGACGCGCACGCCGGACGACGCCTACCGCTACGCGAAGGGCGAGGCCGTCCCGCACCTGGGCGGCATCGAGATCCAGCTCCGGACCCCGCTCGATTTCCTCGCGGTGACGGACCACGCGGAGAACATCGGCCGCGTGCAGGCGGGGCCCAATCCTCCCCCGGACCTCGGGCGCGCGGTCTGGGCGGAGATCGTCGAGGCGGCGGTCAGGCACTACGCGCCGGGCGAGTTCACCACGTTCGCCGCCTACGAGTGGACGGTGGGAACGCGCGAGGGCAACTTGCACCGCAACGTGATCTTCGCGGGCACCGACGACCTGCCCTTCCCGTTCTCGCGGCTCGATTCCGACAACCCGGAAGACCTCTGGGACTTTCTGGACACGCAGCGCGCCGCCGGCGTCGAGGCGCTGGCGATCCCCCACAACATGAACGTCAGCAACGGCAAGATGTTCGCGCTGGTCGACTTCGCGGGCGCGCCGATGACCGCCGACTACGCGGCGCAACGGCTGCGAAACGAGCCGGTGGTGGAGATCACCCAGGCCAAGGGCACGTCGGAGACGCACCCGGTGCTGTCGCCCAACGACGAGTTCGCCGACTTCGAACTGTTCCCCGAGCTCCTCACCGCCAACCGCGCCATCGGCGGGACGGCGGCCAACCCCGGGGTGGTCCGCGTCGACGGGCTCGTGCCCGGCAGCTACGCGCGCGAGGCGCTCGTCAACGGCGTGCGGATGCGGGCCGAGCAGGGGTTCAATCCGTTCCAGTTCGGCTTCGTCGGCGGGACCGACTTCCATTCCGGCACCTCGGCGGTGGAAGAGAACAACATGACGAGCATGTCCGGCGACGGGGTCGACGCGACGCTCGAAGAGCGGCTGGTCACGAATACCTGGAGCCGGTTGCCGTTCGTCGCGCGCAGCGCCTCAGGGCTGACCGCGGCCTGGGCCAACGAGAACACCCGCGACCAGATCTACGGCGCGTTTCGCCGCCGCGAGACCTACGCCACGACCGGGACCCGCATCACGGTGCGTTTCTTCGGGGGCTGGGACTACGCCGAGGGCCTGCTGGACGACGACGACTGGGTCGCGCAAGGGTATGCCGGCGGCGTTCCGATGGGCGGGGTGCTGCGCGGGGCCGAGGGCGATGCGCCGGCGTTCGTCATCCGGGCCGCGAAGGACCCGGTCGCGGCCAATCTCGACCGCATCCAGGTCATCAAGGGCTGGAGCGCGGGGGGCGAGACGTTCGAGCGCATCCACGACGTCGCGTTGTCCGACGGCCGGCGCGTCGGCCCCACCGGGAAGGCGCCGCCGGTCGGCAGCACCGTGGACGTGATGCGGGCGACCTACACCAACGACATCGGCGCGGCATCGCTGCAGGCCGTCTGGCGGGACCCCGATTTCGACCCGGATGTGCACGCGGTCTACTACGTGCGGGTGATCGAGATCCCCACCCCGCGCTGGTCGACCTACGACACGGCGGCGGCCGGCCTCCCCCCGCGCGGCGACGTGATGCCGACGTTGCAGGAGCGCGCGTACACGTCCCCGATCTGGTACATGCCGGAGAACTAGCGCAGACGAGCACCGCGCGGCCGGACGCTTCATGACAGCATCCCCGTGGCGACGGTTCTGGCGTGAGCCCCTGACCCGGTTCTTCGCGGCCGGGGCCGGGCTCTTCGTGCTGTACGCACTGGTGGGAAGCCGGGCGCCGACCGACGACCGCCGCATCGTCATCGACGAGTACGAGCTGCAGGCGCTGGCCGCCCTGTGGCAGGCCCAGTGGAGGCGTCCGCCGACCGGTGACGAGCTGACGCGGCTCGTCTCGGACCGCGTGCGCGAGGAAGTGCTGTATCGCGAAGCCCTGGCCCTCGACCTCGACGAGAACGACGTCCTCGTCCGCCGCCGCCTCGCGGAGAAGCTCGAGATGGCCCTGAACGACGTCGCGGCGACGACCGAGCCGAGCGACGACGACCTCCGGCGGTACTTCGAGTCGCACGCCGATCGGTATGTCGAGCCGGCCGCGCTGACCCTGACCCACCGGTTCTTCAGCCGCGACCGGCGGGGTGACTCCGTGGAAGCGGACGCCCGTCGGGGGCTCGAAGCGCTGGCCGCCGGTGGGGCGGTCGACGACGACAGCTTCCACGCAGCCAAGACGCTGACGCTCGAGGACGCCGGCCGGCTGGAGCGGATCTTCGGCGGCGCGTTTCACGATGCCGTGCTCGAGCACGCGGCCCGGCCCCGGTCGCGGCACGCGTGGTTCGGACCGGTCCCCTCGGCGTACGGGACCCACGTGGTGCGGGTCGACGCCTACAGGGAGGGGCGCCGACAGACGCTGGACGAGGTCCGCGAGACCGTGCTCGACGACTGGCGCCGCGACCACGTCGCCACGCGCGAGTCCGAGCGCTACGCCGAGATGCGGGCCCGCTACGAGGTCGACGTGGCGCCGTTCGCCTCGATCGGCGACCTGGTGCAACCGTGAGAGCGGCGGGCCGCGTGTTGACGGCGATGGCGCTGTGGTCGCTGGCATCGCCGGCGCACGGCCACGAGACGCGCCTGGCGTTCCTGGAAGTGCGCGCGCTGGGGGCCGGCGACTTCGTGTCCGTGCTGAAGATTCCGGTGACGGGCGCGACTGCGTGGCCCATCGAGGTGAGGCTGCCCGCGACCTGCGCGCCCCGGGGCCCCGACCGCCGCTCCCGCCAGGCGGACAGCCTCGTCGTCGAGCAACGGTTCTTCTGCGACGTGACCGACGCCCCGCCGGTGATGGGGCTCGCGGGCCTCGCGGGCGGCTTCGTCGACGTCCTCGTGCGTATCGAGGACGAGCACGGCAACCGGTTGACACGCGTGGCGTCGGGCGCGTTGACCCGGATCCCGTTGAGTCCGGGCTCGGCGGGGGCCTGGGACCGCCTCGTGCTCGGCGTCGAGCACATCCTGGGCGGCGTCGATCACCTCCTGTTCGTCGCCGGCATGATCCTGCTCGTCCGCGGGCGGCGCCGCCTCATCGCGACCATCACCGCGTTCACCGTCGCGCACTCCATCACCCTCGGGATGACGGTCCTCGACGTGGTGCGCGTGCCGGGCCCGCCCGTCGAGGCGTTCATCGCCCTGTCGATCGTCTATCTGGCGTTCGAGATCCTGCGGCGGGACGAGGCGAACGTCGGCTCCGTCAAGCCGTGGACGATGGCGTTCGCGTTCGGGCTGATGCACGGGTTCGGCTTCGCCGGCGCCCTGCTCGACACCGGGTTGGCGGGCCCCGACGTCCCGATGACGCTGCTGCTCTTCAACCTGGGCATCGAGCTCGGGCAGATCGTGTTCGCGGCCGCGTGCGGCACCGTGCTGTGGGGCTGCTACCGGCTCCTCGACACGCCGGACCGGCGCGCCCGGCTCGATCACGCCGCCGCGTACGGCCTCGGCGCCGTCGCGAGCTTCTGGGTCATCGATCGGGTCGCCGCATTCTGGGGGTGAGATGCCGATACCGCCGCTCGCACGACCACGTCCACCCACGGAATCAGGGGCCGGCAGAATCTGCTATCGTCGATTTCCCGGGCGGCAAGGTCCACCAGCGCGATCGAGACGCAGGCGGCGGCGATCAGGACCGGGGTCGCACGCATCGTGGTTCCTCCTGCCACTGTGAATCAAATCCAGTGCGGAGAGAGAGTGAGTTCCGCTCGAACCGCGTCTCCGTGCATGAATCAACTATTGACGCCGGTCCTCCGAACGGCGATTCTCGGCACGAACTGCTCGGTCGACGTGGCAATCCGCCCGTAAACGCGAGCCAATCCGCGTTTCGGCACACGTCCGGGCGCAGTCGGGGGCGGCGGGAGCGACGCTTCAAAGAGGTTGTTCGTGCGCACCGTCGTCCCCGCATGGACGCATGACCTGTTCGCCTCCCTGCCTCTCGCTGGATCTCGAAGTCGGCAAGCGGGACCGCCGCATCCACGCCTTCGCCGCGGTGCGCCCGGATACCGGCCAGCGCCTGGTCTTCCGCGGCGGCGACCTGCAGGCGGCACTGGCGCGGTTGGACGATCTCTGCGCGGGGGCCGCCTTCCTGGTGGGCCACAACCTGATCGCCTTCGATCTGCCGCATCTGGCGGCGGCGAAGCCGGACCTCCGGTTGTTGAAGCTGCCGGCGGTGGATACATTGCGGCTCAACCCCCTTGCCTTTCCGCGCAATCCCTATCACCACCTTGTCAAGCACTACCAGGACGGACAGCTCAAACGCGCGCGGGTGAACGACCCGGAGCTTGATGCCCGGCTCGCGCTGAGCCTCTTCGACGACCAGCGCCGCGCCCTCCGAAGCGCCGCGCCGGAATTGCTGCTGGCCTGGCACTGGCTCATCACGACCGACGGCGACGGGGCCGGCCTCGACGACCTCTTCTCCGAGCTGCGAGGGTCGCCGCGACTGTCGGGCGCCGAAGCGCGCGCGACAATTGAGGGCTGGCTGGAGGGCAAGGCCTGCCGGACCCACCTCGGCGAGGTCATGATGGACGCGGCCCCTCCCGGCTGGGCGTTGGCCTATGCCCTTGCGTGGCTGTCGGTGTCCGGAGGCAACTCGGTCATGCCGCCCTGGGTACGCCACGAGTTCCCGGAGGCGGGGCGGCTGGTTCGCCGGCTGCGGGACACCGCCTGCGCCGACCCCGCCTGCGGCTGGTGCCGGGAACGACACGACGCCCGCAAGGAGCTTGCCCGCTGGTTCGTCGACTTCCCCGACTTCCGCCCGGAGCCGGCCGGCGCCGATGGCCGCCCGATGCAGCAGTCGATCGTCGAGGCATCGATGGCCGGGGAACATGTCCTCGGGATCCTGCCCACCGGGACCGGCAAGTCGCTCTGCTACCAGATCCCTGCGCTGTCCCGCTTTGACAAGACCGGCGCCCTGACGGTGGTGATCTCGCCCCTGGTCGCGCTGATGGCGGACCAGGTGGCGGGACTGGAGGCGCGCGGGATCGGCTCGTGCGTTGCCATCAACGGGCTTCTGTCCCTGCCCGAACGGTCCGCTGCGCTGGATCGGGTCCGGCTCGGTGATGCAGGCCTGGTGCTCGTCTCGCCGGAGCAACTCCGAAACCGCTCCTTCCGGCGGGTGCTGAAACAGCGCGAGATCGGCGCCTGGGTGCTGGACGAAGCCCACTGCCTTTCCAGGTGGGGGCACGACTTCCGGCCCGACTATCGCTACGTGGGGCGCTTCATCCGCGAAAAGGCGAGACCGGAGCCGATCCCGCCGGTTCTGTGCCTGACCGCCACCGCCAAGCCCGATGTCGTGGCGGACATCGCGCAGCACTTTCGGGATGAGCTCGGCGTCGAGTTGCGGATCTTCGACGGAGGCGCCCATCGCACCAACCTGGAGTTCGTGGTGGTACCGACGACCGGGGCCGAGAAATTTCCCCACATCCACCAGATCCTGACTGCCGACCTGCCGGAGGGCACACCCGGAGGCGCCATCGTCTACTGCGCGACCCGCCGGCGGACCGAAGAGGTGGCGGAGTTCCTGCGAGCCAAGGAGGTCGCGGCGGACCACTTTCACGCCGGGCTGCCGCCCGAGAGCAAGAAAAGCGTCCAGCAGCGCTTCATCGGCGGCGAACTGCGCGTGATCGCAGCCACCAATGCCTTCGGCATGGGCATCGACAAACCGGACGTGCGGCTGGTGATCCACGCCGACATTCCGGGATCGCTGGAGAACTACGTGCAGGAAGCGGGCCGCGCCGGTCGCGACCGGCAGACCGCGCGCTGCGTGCTCCTCTATGCAACGGACGACGTGGAACGGCAGTTCGGCATGTCGGCGCGGTCACGGCTCACCCGGCGGGAGATCCACGGCGTGCTGCGCGCGTTGCGCAACCTGGACCGCAAGAAACGTCCGGGCGGCGAGGTCGTGGCTACCGCCGGCGAGATCCTCGGCGAGGACGACGAAAGGGTATTCGAGCGAGACTCGGCCACCGACGACACCCGCGTGCGGACCGCCCTCGCGTGGCTGGAGGAGGCGGTGCTGCTCACACGGGAGGAGAACCGGGTACAGGTGTTCCCTTCGTCCCTCCGGGTCAGCTCCGTGGAAGAGGCGCGCGCCAAGCTCGACAAACAATCCTTGGCGAACACGTACCGCCGCCAGTTGCTGGACCTGGCCAAGACGCTGATCGACGCGGACCCGGACGACGGAATTTCTACCGACGAACTGATGGGCGTATCGGGTCTTAGCGCCGAAGGCGTGCGCGGCGCTCTCTACGACCTGGAGCGGCTGGGCATCGCCAGTAACGACACGGCGCTGACCGCCTATGTCCATGCCGGTGTGGAGCGCAGCTCGCGCAAACGTCTCGAAGAGGCGGCGACTCTGGAGACCACCTTGATCGAGCACCTGCGCCAGGCGGCGCCGGATATGAGCAAGGGAGACACCTCGTCGCTGCACTTGCGGGTCGCCGCCCAGGCGCTGCGGGACGAGGGGGTGGCCAATCCGCTGCCGGAACGGCTCTGGCGAATCCTCCGCGGCCTCGCGTACGACGGTCACGGCGAGGGTGGGGGCGCCGGCAGCCTGCGGGTGCGCAAGCGAGACGCGGAGACGGTGCAGGTCACCCTGCAACGCGAGTGGACGGCGTTGACGAAGACCGCGGCGCTCAGACGCGCGGCGGCGAAGCGCTTGCTCGAGCACCTGCTCGCCTGCCTGCCGTCCGGACACCGGGGCACGGATCTGCTTGCCGAAACCACCCTCGGCAAGCTGCTGGCAGCGATTGAGTCCGACATCATTCTCAAGAGCGAGGTCAGGAAATCAGACAAGTTGCTGGATCGCGCCCTCCTGTGGCTGCACGAGCAGGAGGTCATCCGCCTCCACAAGGGTTTGGCGGTATTCCGTCCGGCCATGACCATCCGCCTCACGCAGGAGGAGCAACGACGCGGCTTCGCCAACGCCGACTTCAAACCACTCAGGCTCCACTACAAAGGTCAGGTGTTGCAGATCCACGTGATGGTGGAGTTCGCACGACGGGGCCTCGACGCCATGGCCGAGGCCCTGCAACTCGCCATGGACTACTTCAGCTTCCCGGAGGAGGAATTCCTGCGCCGCTGGCTGCCGGATCGGGACAAGGAGCTTGACCGGGAAACCACGCCCGAATCGTGGCGCACCATCGTCGAGAGCCTCAAGAACCCTGTACAGAAGCGCATCGTCGCGGATGATCGGGAGCAGACGAACGTGCTGGTGCTCGCCGGACCAGGCTCCGGCAAGACGAGAGTACTGGTGCATCGCATCGCCTATCTGCTCCGCGCAAGGCGCGAGCAACCCCGCGGCATCCTGGCGCTGGCCTACAACAGGCACGCGGCGGTCGAGATCCGGCGGCGGCTCAAAGATCTAATCGGCGACGACGCCCGCGGGGTGACGGTGCTCACCTGCCACGGTCTCGCCATGCGGTTGGTCGGCGCCAGCTTTACGGGAAGGGTGGACCGTCCGGATGGAGAAGTATTCCAGGAGGTGCTGCGGCGGGCGGTTGCCCTGCTGCGCGGGGAGGGTCTGCCGCCGGAGGAAGCCGACGAGCAGCGCGAGCGGCTGCTGGCCGGCTTCCGCTGGATTCTCGTGGACGAGTACCAGGACATTGGCCCGGAACAATACGAGTTGATCTCGGCGCTGGCCGGCCGAACCATCGAGGACGAGGATCGCAAGCTCACCCTCTTCGCGGTCGGCGATGACGACCAGAACATTTACGCCTTCAACGGCGCGTCGGTGGAGTTCATTCGACGCTTCGAGGCGGACTACGGGCCGAAGCCCATCTACCTGACCGACAACTACCGTTCCTCCGGCCACATCATCGCCGCGGCCAATGTGCTGATCGAGCCGGCGCGCCAACGGATGAAGGCCGGGCATCCCATCGGCCTGGATCGGGCTCGCGCGAAGTCTCCGCCCGGCGGCGCCTGGGCTGTACTGGACCCGGTTGCCCGCGGACGGGTCCAGATTCTGCCCTCGCGGCGCGATCCGATCTCGCAAGCGCGGGTCGCGATGACGGAGTTGCTGCGCCTCTCCGGCCTTGCACAGGAGTGGGACTGGTCCACCTGCGCAGTGATCGCGCGCGAGTGGAAATATCTGGACCCCGTGCGCGCGTTCTGCGAAGTTCACGGTATTCCGGCCCAGATGGGCAACGAAGAAATCCCGAGCTTCTGGCGGTTGAGGGAGACCCGGGCGCTTGTCGACTGGGTGCGCAAGCGCGAGACCCGCCTCGTGAACGGTGCAGAGCTCCACGGGTGGATGGATGCACGTCCCCCGGGTCCCTGGATCGCGCTGCTACGGGAAGCCCTGGACGAGCATGCACTGGACACCGGAGGCGCAGACGTGCCCGTGGACCACTTCATCGAATGGCTGGCCGAGTGGGGGCGGGACGCCCGTCGCCGCCAGCACGGGCTTCTGCTGTTGACCGCGCACCGCGCAAAGGGGTTGGAGTTCGACCACGTGGCGGTGCTCGACGGCGGTTGGGACCGCATCGGCCCCGGCGAGGACCGGGACGCGCCACGCAGGCTCTACTACGTGGCCATGACCCGCGCCCGGCAGACCCTCGCCCTCGCGCGTTTTGAGCCATTGCACCCGCGGCGCGACGCCGCGCGGCCGAATGTCGTCAGAGAATCCGACGCCCCCGCGTACTCGGGGCGCTCGCATCCGCTGCCGCACGGTTTGCCGGCAAACGGCTCGGTTCTCCGCCGCGCCGCCGAAGTCTTGCCGCCGGCCGCCCCGGAGCTCGCACGCCAACATCGGCGGCTGCGCTTGCGCGAGGTCAATCTGGGCTTCGCGGGCCGGCATCACGCCAGCCATCCGGTGCATCGCGCCATCGCCGCCCTGTCGCCCGGTGATCCGCTGGAGGTGCGGGTGGTCGAGCCAGGACGCTGGGATTTGCTGAACCGGTCGGGAACGCTCGTAGGGCGTCTTGCCTCAGGCTTCGAACCGCCGCCCGCGGCGCGGTGCTGCTCCGCAACGGTTCTCGCCGTCGTGGCGTGGAGCCGCGACGCGTCGGAACCGCCGTACCGCGACCACTTGCAATGCGATCACTGGGAGGTGGTGACGCCGGAACTGGTCTTCGAGCCGGACCCGCAAGCACCTCCCAATGGCACACCTGTCCGGTCATCGGCCGCCACGACCCAACCCAGGGCGAGACCCGCCCCGGCGAAGACAACGAAGAAGCGCTGACCGCCGCTGCAACCACGACATCAAAAGGGGGCTGAGAGAGGCAATCCGGACACCGAACGCAGCCGCGGCGCGAATCGGCCGCGCCGCCCGTGGTCACGACGTTCCGGCTCACATTCAGGGCGCCAATGTGCCGCGCATTATTTCATTGACCGGAATGGCGGCGGCTGCTAGGGTCCGAACTATTACGAGATGAGCGCGTCCGGTGGGGAAAGAACGCGCGTCCTGCCGTGGCTGTGTGGAGTCCAGATCGTCTTCTAGAGGAGGAAAGATGATGCGGAGCCGGCAGGTCGTACTCAGTTTCGTGTTCGCGCTCTCGATCCTGCTCGCGGCGCAGCCTGCCGCGGCGCAGGATACCTCCTTGGGCGATGTGTTCCTGGGCTACACGTTTCTCGGCAACGATGACCTTGCCGTGAACTCCAGCAACCTGCCGTGGGGTTGGGCCGGCGGCGGAGAGTATCGGGTGAACGAATGGTTCTCGCTCGCCGTCGACGTCGGGGGCAACTACAAATACGGCCTCGACCCCTGCGGCGTCGACCAACCCCTTGGCAACCCCGAGTGCAGGATGATCGAGGGGGTCGAGACCCCTGCTCCGACCGTGGAGTTCCAGGCGCTGTCCTTCCACCGGACGGAAAGGGAATATTGCTCGCCCAGGCTGCAGCCGACCGCAGCGCTGCCTGACAACCCCGGCTGCGAGGTATCGCTCAACTCCGCCTCCCTGGTGGGCGGTCCGAGGCTGTCGCTGCGGACGGGCAATGTGAGGGTCTTCGCTCACGTGATGCCGGGGATCGTGCGCTCCACGCGGAGCATCGACTTCTACACGCATACGGCGGTCAACTTCGCGATCGTGCCCGGCGGCGGTGTCGAGATCGACATCAACGACCAGGTCTCCATCCGCTTCCAGGGCGACTTTCGGCGTGTCTTTTTTCCCGACCCCGACAACTCGAACTCCTCGCTGGTCGACCGGAACGACCACAACGAGTTCCGGTTCATGACGGGATTCTCGTTCAAGGTCGGCGAGCGGTAGTGAAAGCCGGAGGAAGCGAATGATCCAATTTAGATTGCAGGATATCCAAATGGTTGGATCACGCGGTTCGTCGTCCGCCTTGTGCTTGCACGTAAGACACTGCAAGCACAAGGGTTATCTACGGGACATGTCCGCGGCAGACAGGCACGTCGTTTGCATGAATACCGTAGATGGTCGGTAACTCGAGATGACGCTCGGTGCGAACGAACAGGTTCCTTTCGACTGAAGGCAATAACCCGTGAGAACACTCGTTAATCGATTCGGAGTGGAGGGTTGAATGGGCACACGGAAGCTCGGTATTTGTATCGTGGCTGCGCTCGCCTGCGTGGCTCTTGCCTCGGCTGACGCCGCCGCGCAAAGTCAGTTCAGCGGCCAGGTCACCGACGACACCGGGGGCGTGCTTCCCGGCGTGACGGTCGAGATCAGCAATCCGGAAATGATCGGCGGCGCGCGCGCGGCCGTGACCGATGGGGCAGGGCGGTACACCGTCATCGATCTCCGCCCGGGCAGCTACACGCTCACCTTCACCCTGGCGGGCTTCGGGACCCAGATCAGGAACGACGTGGTCCTGGCGGGCGACGTGGCCTTCACGGTCGACGTGGAGCTGTCGGTCGGCGCGGTCGAAGAGACGATCACGGTCTCGGGCGAATCGCCGGTGGTCGACATCCAGCAGGCGGAGAACACCGCCGTGCTGACCCAGGAGACGCTCGAGTTCATCCCGACCGGGCGCAGCATCTACAACTTTGCGGCCCTGGTGCCGGGCATCAAACCGGAGCTCGGGTTCGGTCTCAATGCGCAGGACATCGCCGGGTCGCGGAATACGCAGCAGGTCTACATGTCCGGCCGCGGGACCAGCCCCCTGGAGTCGGGACTGTATGTCGACGGGCTCGACGTCAACACGATGGCGAACGACGGGGCCACCAAGCAATACATGAATCCGATGGAGGCGGCCGAGACGACGTTCACGACGTCGGGGATGGGCGCCGAGACGGGGACGTCGGGGATCCGGATCAACATCATCCCCAGGGACGGCGGCAACAATCTGAGCGGCCAGTTCTTCGGCGGCGGGACCCAGCGGGGCATGACGTTCGAGAACTTCAACAACAGAATGGGCGCGATGGGCATTCGCGGGCCTTCGGACGACGAAGTGTATGGCGTCGAAGGGGCGGAGTCGGGCACCCCGAAGATCAGCAAGGTGTACGACGTGAACGTCGGCATCGGCGGCCCGCTCCTGCGCGACAAGCTGTGGTTCTACTCGTCGTATCGCGACTGGGGCTCGGACAACATCGAGCTCAACACGTTCAACCGCGACGGCTCGCCGGCGGTCGACGACAGCCGGATGAACAGCATCCTGCTGCGGCTGACCACGCAGTTGGGCACGCGGAACAAGGTGGCGTCCTCGTTCGACCGGATCTGGAAGCGCCAGCCCCACCAGTTCGGACCGAACATCGACCGGGAGACCGCTTCGAGGACGACGTCGCCCGAGATCAACTACTACACCGCGACCGCGAAGTGGACGTCGACCGTCAGCAACCGCAGCCTCATCGAGCTGGGCTGGTCCGGCATCGGACAGGCCTGGCGCTCTTCGAGCCAAGCGGGAATCGACCAGCCCCGGCCGTCGAACGTGGCGCAGTGCCTCTCCACGCCCTGCGCCCCGCAGGGCGCGGCCGACTTCGCGGCCCAGTCGGTGGGCGGCGATCCCTGGTACAACATCCTGCGGCGGCGCGACGGACGGCTGGAGAGCTTGCGCTACCAGTCTGCCGGCTCGCAGGTCACCGACTACCCGTATCGCCAGTCCGTCACCGGTTCCTACTCGTATGTGACCGGTTCGCACAACGTCAAGGTGGGGTTCACGAACCGCTGGGGTCGTCAGACCCGCGCCGAGATCGTCAACGGCGACATCACACAGGTGAACTACGGCGACCAGCCCAACCCCTGGGGCCACAGCCTCGACTGGGTCGATGCCAACCACACGAATTCGAACTGTGACACGAACGGGCTCAACTGCGGCCTGCTCGGCCTCCCGTCGTCGGTGACGGTCCGCAGCACGCCGAGCCAGAACCAGAAGCGGGTCGACTTCGACTATGGCATTTTTGCGCAGGATGCCTGGACGATCGACCGCTTGACGCTCAACTACGGCATCCGGGCGGAAGGCGGCCGCATCAGCAATCCGGCGCAGACCAAACCGGCGGGCCGGTTCTCGGCGGCCAAGGAGTTCCAGCAGCTCTCGGGCGACTTCTTCCCGCAGATCGGTCCGGACTGGTCGCCGCGCTTCAGCGCCGCGTACGACGTCTTCGGCAACGGCAAGACGGCACTCAAGAGCAGTTGGAACCGGTACTACGGCACGTTCGGGTTCACCTGGCTCCTGAATCTCGACGCCTACGCCCCGGCCGAGCTCCGCAGCGACACTCGAGACTGGTACGACGTGACGCTGCAGCCGGGGACGGATATCCCGATGGGGTCCGAAGGCTGCGAGCAGACCGGCACCTGCGCCAACCCCTACGGGACCGACGGCGACAACATCCCGCAGAACTGGGAGATCGGCGTTCCGAACAACGACCTCTTCGCGTTGGGGTCGAGCCGGGTCATCTGCACCGATGGACTGACGCCGTTCAACGGGCGGTTCACCTGCGACAACGACTGGCAGCGCCGGGGCGACGACGTGTTGACGTTCGCGCTCCAGCAGGAGGTCATGAACGGCGTCTCGGTGAACTTCGAGTGGCGCCGCCGGTGGACGCGGGAAGAAGATGCGAACGTCCAGGTCAACCGCTTCTTCGACTACAGCAACGGCGAGTTCCGGGACAACGACGTCTGGGTGCACGAGACCGACGTCGTCGCGCCGTTGCCCTACACCGGGATCATCCCGATCTACAGCATCTACCCGAGCGAAGAAGCGAAGGCCGGGTCCGTGGACGCCACCATCCCGAAGTCCGCCAATTGGCTGGATCGCTACACGGGTTTCGAAGTGGGCATCAACGCGCGGCTGCCGAACGGCGGGACGGTGTTCGGCGCATGGACGGCCGAGGTTCCGGGCGAGAGCAGCGGCTCGGGTATCAACAACCACTGCGGCGGGACGGTCTTCGAGGGCGACAACCCGAACTCCCTGCGGTTCTGCAACGAGTTCAACAACCCGGGCAACTGGCTGCACGAGTTCAAGCTCTCGGGCGCGTACCCGCTGCCGTGGTACCAGATCCAGCTTGCCGGCACGCTCCAGGCGTATCCGGGCAACAGCATGTGGGAGTACTGGTACTTCTCGCGGAGGTTCTACTACCCGTCGATCTACGCGAGATACGACCCGCAGTTCTACAACGACTCCAACTGCGTTGATCCGTGCACGGTCGGCGCGTTGTTCAACACCACCGGCGGGCGCGGCAAGACCGGACAGTATTCCACGAGCAGCAACGGCACCTCTCGGGAGCTCCTGCCATACGCATCCGTCAAGAACCTGCCCTACTTCACCCAGCTCGACCTGAGCATGGCGAGGATCTTCAACGTCGACAACTGGCGCATCGACACCCGCTTCGAAGCGTTCAACATCTTCAATGCGGGGACCGTGCTGGGGATAAATAACGGCACCGGCACGACCTACGGCGGCCAAGCCATCGACACTTGGGAAGCGTCGCGGGTCATGACCGGGCGTGTCCTGCGGCTGTCGATGACGGCGAGGTTCTGACACGAACGAGACGCGAGTCGGAAGGAACCGGTGGGGGCGCTTGCCTCCACCGGTTCTCTTTTGTACGGTTGCACGAAATGACGCGGTCTGCTGAAGCACGGGGACGCGCCGTCCTGCTCCTCTTCTTCCTGGGTCTGGCGACGGACTCGGGCGCCGAGCCCGCGGGTGTGCCGACCTTCACCAGGGACGTGGCGCCGATCCTGTACGAGCACTGCGTCGCGTGTCATCGACCGGGTCAGATCGCGCCGATGTCGCTCATCACCTACGGCGAGACCCGCCCCTGGGCGCGGGCCATCAAACTCAAGGTCGAAACCCGGGAGATGCCGCCCTGGAACGCCCAACCCGGCATCCAGGCCTACAAGAACGACCCGTCGCTGCCGCAGGCGGCGGTCGACACGATCAGCGCCTGGGTCGACGGCGGCGCGCCGGAAGGGAACGCCGCGGACCTGCCCGAGGCGCCGACCTTTCCCGAAGGGTGGTCCATCGGCGAGCCCGACTACGTGTTCACGATGATCGAACCCTACGTGGTGCCGGCCGGCGGGACGGTGCCGTATCTCTACTTCGACGTCCCCACTGGCCTCACCGAAGACATCTTCATCTCTGCCAGCGAGGTCAGGCCCGGGGACACGCGTGTGGTGCACCACGTGACCACGGCCGTGGTCCCGGGTGATGACCTGCCGGTGAACGGGACGCCGAAGCTCGAACGCACCCGGACGCCCGTCGAGGGCGCCCGGCTCAGTCAGTACGTGCCGAACAACAGCCGCTGGGGCTTCGGCGAGGGGATGATCGCCCGGCTGCCCGCCGGCGCCCTGATCGAGGCCGAGATGCACTACACGACCGTCGGCTCGCCGGTCGCCGACCAGACCAGTTGGGGGGTCGTGCTGGCGCAGGGGCCGGTGTCCGAGCCGCGGCTGAGCAAGGGGGGCATCGTCTCGGCCGGCGAGCAGTTCGTGATCCCGCCGCACGACCCGAACTTCGAGCTCGTCGGCCGGCGCATCTTTCTGCAGAACGCGTTTCTGCTGGACATGGCGCCGCACATGCACTCGCGCGGGAAGGACATGACCTACACGGTCGTGCGACCGGGCGGCGAGCGGATCGTCGCGCTCTCGGTGCCGAGGTACGACTTCAACTGGCAGCACATCTACGAGCTGGCTCAGCCGATCTTCATGCCGAAGGGCTCGCTGCTCGAAGTGGTGATGCATTTCGACAACTCGGCCGGCAACCGGGACAATCCGGATCCGAACGCCGAGGTCCGCTTCGGCGACCAGACCTGGGAAGAGATGGCGTTCGGGTTCTACAGCTACGCCGAGAGCGACAACCCCTAGCTCTCTCCCATGCGCGAGTGCGAGTGCCCTGCCCCCGGCCAGGCCGCGTCCGTCGCGTCCGGCCGCACTATAATGAGCTGCTCGCACAGTCAGGAGGGCGCATGAAACGTGTCACGGGCCGCAGGGGCATCCTCGCCGGGGTGATCATGGCGTCGCTGGCCGCCGACGTCTCGGCCCAGGGCCGGTTGATCGACGTGAAGAGTCTGAGCTGCAGCTTCCTCGTCATCGCCACGGGGACCTGGACGGACGGCAACGCCGAAGGACGCGTGGGTGGCTCCCTGCTGACGGTGCGGTTCGGGGCAATCGACATGGAGGCCGCCGCCTCGGTCGTCGACGCCGGTCTGCCGATCACCGAGGTCGACACCGTCGAGCCCTACGGTCCGTCGCATCTCATCACGCGGGTCACCGACAACTACCTCCATTTCATCCAGATGTTCACGGCCGGCGTGCTCTTCACGACCACCGTCATCAATCGGGAAACCGTCGGCGGCAAGCTCATGGCGGTCCACACGCGCCACGTGTACGCGGATGCGGCCGATCCGTCGGCGACCACGCGGCCCGAGCAGTACTACGGCGATTGCGAAGTCGGGCGGTAATCAGGGCCCGGCGGCCGGCACGGCATGCGGGAGCGCCATAGTCGAAACCGCATAACAAGGCTCGCAACGATGGGACGACGAGCGGTGTTTCCCCTGGCGGTTCTGCTCGCGGCCGCGGGATGCACGGCCGCGGGGTGCGGGGCCCCGGGTACCGAGGTGCCCGCGCCGGACGCGAGCGCGGCGTCGGGAACGAACGGCGGACGCGAGTGGTTCACCGACCGCGCCGCGGCGTCCGGTCTCGACTTCGTGCACTTCAACGGCATGTCCGGGGCGTACTATCAGCCGGAGGGCATCGGATCGGGTGTGGCGCTGTTCGACTTCGACAACGACGGCGACCTCGACGTCTACCTGGTGCAGGGCCGCATGCTCGGGACGGGTGCGCCGCTGATCGCGCCCCCGAACGGGCCGCTCACCGATCGCCTCTATCGCAACGATCTGGATGGGGCGAGCGACCCGACCCGGCTGCAGTTCACCGACGTGACCGGCGAGAGCGGAATCGAGGCGGACGGTTACGGCATGGGGGTGGCCACGGGGGACTTCGACAACGACGGCTGGGTCGACCTGTATGTCACGGCGTTCGGGTCGAACCAACTGTTCCGGAACAACGGGGACGGCAGCTTCAGCGATATCTCGCAGCCGTCCGGCACGGACGACCCGGCCTGGAGCGTGTCTGCCTCGTTCGTGGATGTCGACCGCGACGGATGGCTCGATCTGTTCGTCGGGAACTACCTGCGCTATTCGATCGAGACGCACACCCCCTGTCTCAGCCGGTCGGGGGCGCCCGACTACTGCTCGCCGCAGATGAGCCGGGCAGAGCCGGACCGCCTGTACCGGAACCTCGGGGACGGCACGTTCGCCGACGTCACCGCCGCCGCCGGGCTGGCGCGCGAGTTCGGGCCCGCGCTCGGCGTCGCGACCGCCGACTTCGACAACGACGGCTGGATCGACATCTTCGTCGCCAACGATCTGCAGGAGAACCAGTTGTGGATCAACCGTCAGGACGGTACCTTCATGAACATGGCGCCGCTCTGGGGCGCGGCGGTGGGCGTCAACGGGGATCCCAAGAGCGACATGGGGGTGGACGCGGGCGACTTCGACGACGATGGAGACGAAGACCTGTTCATCACCGAGCTGACCGGTGAAGGCAACACGCTGTATGTCAACGACGGCGCCGGGCTGTTCGAAGAACAGAGCGTCCGCACCGGCATCCGCGCTCCCAGCCTGCGCTACACCGGCTTCGGCGCGGCCTGGGTCGACTTCGACAACGACGGACGGCTTGACGTCGCAGCGGTCAACGGACGGGTGGTGCTGGACCACGAGGCGCGCAGGCCCGACAATCCCTTTCCCCTGCAGCAGCGCAACCTGCTGCAACGCAATCTCGGTGACGGGCGGTTCGAGGACGTGACCGACCGCGGCGGCGCGGTGTTCGCGCACGCGGACGTGAGTCGCGGTGCGGCGTTCGGCGACATCGACAACGACGGCGACATCGACATGGTGGTGAACAACGCGGCCGGACCGGTCCGCCTGCTGATCAACGACCTCGGGCACCGGAGCCACTGGGTCGGGCTGCGGCTCGTCGGGGACGGGACGCCGCGCGACCTGCTCGGGGCGCGTGTGACGGTGACGACGACGGATGGGACAGTGCGCTGGCGGCGCGCGCGCGCGGACGGAAGCTACGCGTCGGCCAACGATCCCCGCGTGCTCGTCGGCCTCGGCGATGCCGCTGACCCGGTGCAGGTGCGGGTCACCTGGCCGGACGGGCAGGTCGAAGCGTGGAGCGGCGTGCCGGCCGACCGGTACACGACCTTGACCCAGGGAGGCGGGCGATGAGGCGTGGCCGGCGTCCGGCCCGCGCACGCACCGTCGCCTGGGTGGCCGGGACCGGGGCGCTGATCGCTCTGGTCCTGGCGGTCGGGGGCTGCGCACCGCCTGAGGACTCCACCTCGACGAACGGGTCACCCGGGGCGGACGCGACCGGGACGCTGCGCACGGTCACGCTGCCCGATCTGTCGACGCTGGCCGAGCCGGTGCAGGACCAGATACGCGAACGGTTCGCCGCCGCCACCCGCAATGCCGGGACCGGCGCCGCGTCCGAGGAACGTGGCGCCGCGTTTGGCGAATTGGGTCTGGTCCTGATGGCGGCCGGCTTCCATGGCGCGGCCGAGTCGAGCTACCTGAATGCGCAAGCGCTGGCGCCGGCGGCCCCGCGCTGGCCGTACTATCTCGCACACCTCTACAAGATTCGCGGCGAGCCGGCGCGGGCGGCGACATCGTTCGAGCGCGTCGTCGAACTGCGCTCGACCGACCTGGCGGCCCTGGTCTGGCTGGGCGAGATGCAACTCGCCGACGGCCGTGCCGAGGCGGCGGAGCGCGTGTTCAACCATGCGGTGACGATCGAACCGGGGTCGGCCGCGGCGCTGTCCGGCGTGGGGCGCGCGGCGTTGGCACGCCGCGACTACGCCCGGTCGGCAGAGTATCTGGAGCGCGCCCTGTCGGTCGATCCCCGCGCGCTGAGTCTGCACAACACGGCCGCGATGGCCTATCAGCGGCTGGGCGCGCTGGACAAGGCGGGCGCGCATCTCGACCAGCGGGGCAGCGGCAAGCCAACGCTGCCCGACCCCTGGATGCAGGCCTACGAGCAGGCGCTGGACAGTGCAACGGCCTACCAGATTCGCGGCATGCAGGCGCTGGAGAGCGGGCGACTGCCGGCGGCGCAGGACGCATTCCGGAAGGGCCTCGCACTGGCGCCGGACGACCCGGCGCTGCTGTCCGGACTGGGCGAGACGCTGTCCCGATCGGGTGACACGAGCGGGGCCGCCGCGCAATTCGAAGCGGCGCTGCGCCGGGCGCCGGATCATCCCCAGGCGCTGTTCGGGCTCGGAATGCTGCTGAACCTGGACGGCCGCCCCGACCAGGCAATTGCACGATTCTCCGCGGCGGTCGACCGTCAGCCCGACTATCTGGAGGCGCGGCTGGCGTTGGCCGAGGCGCTGCGCGTCACCGGCCGGTTGCGGGAATCGTTGCCGCACCTGGAGCGCATCGTCACGCTGGCGCCCGGACTCGCCAATCCGTGGGTTGTGCAGGCGATGACCCTCGTGCGCCTCGAGCGCTATCCGGAGGCGCGCGATCGCTTGACCGCGGCCCGACACGTCCACCCGGATCTCCCGGTGCTCGCCGATCTGCTGGTGCGCGTGCTGGCGGCGGCGCCCGACGATCGGGTGCGCGACGGCCACCGCGCCCTGGAGCTGATGGAAGAACTGCTCGAGGGCCCGCAGAACTTCTCGATGGGCGAGGCGATGGCGATGACGCTGGCCGAACTGGGCCGCTTCGACGAGGCGGTCACCTGGCAACGGCAGGCCATGGCTGCCGCCCGCGCGGCGGGCCGCAGCGACCTCGCCGCAGGCATGGCGCAGAATCTCAGACTCTACGAGCAGCGCCGACCGTGCCGCACGCCGCTGGGGTGAGCATGTCCGTGCACCCCTGCCCGTCCGGCTGTCAGTCCGCCCGCCGGGGCGCCGTCCTGACCCTCGTCGCCTGCCTCGCGGCGCCCGCCGCGCCGGCGCAGCCGGCGCCCGCCCAACCCGCCGGTCACGAGCGAATGCTGCAGGCGCTCGCGCAGGTGGCCGGCCGCACCGCCGACACCAACCCGTATCAGGGTGACGCGCCGGCCCGGCAGCTCCGCGAGCAACTGGCGGCGATGCCGCCCGAGTCGACCGATCAAGACCTGCTGACGGTGCGCATGCAGCTCGGCATGCAAGAGCTGCGTCTCGGGAATCTGGCGCAGGCGATCGAGCAGTTCACACAGGCGCGCGCCCTGCTCGCGCAGATGTCAGGGGAGATTTCGGCGGTCGTGGCGATCGAATCCGCCTTCCAGCTCGGGCTGGCCCACTTCCGGCTGGGGCAGACGCAGAACTGCGTGACGGTACAGCCGCCGGACGGCTGCATCCTGCCGCTGACCAGCGCCGGCATCTTCACGCAGCAGGACGCCTCGAGACAGGCAATCCTTCATTTCGCCGAAGTGTTGCGGAACGAACCGCCCGGGACTGAGCAGTATCTCGAAGCGCAGTGGCTGCTCAACATCGCCTACATGACGCTTGGCGGGTACCCGGACTGGATGCCCCAGCTGTATGTCCTTCCGCCACGCGCGTTCGACTCGGGCGAGCCGGCGCCCCGGTTCGCGAACGTCGCGCCGGCGCTGGGGCTCGACACCCCCGAGGCCGCCGACCTCTCGGGCGGGGCGGTCGGCGACGACTTCGACAACGACGGGTATCTGGACATCGTCGTCTCGACGATGGCGACGCAGGGCCAGCTCCGGTTCTTCAGGAACAACCGGGACGGCACGTTTACCGACCGCACGGACGCGGCCGGCCTGCGCGGTCTGTACGGCGGGCTCAACCTGGTGCAGGCCGACTACGACAACGACGGCAATGTCGATCTGCTGGTGCTCCGCGGCGCCTGGCTCGAACAGCACGGGCAACACCCGAACTCGCTGCTGCGGAACAACGGTGACGGCACCTTTACCGACGTGACGTTCGACGCGGGACTGGGCGCGGTGCACTACCCCACGCAGACGGCGGCGTTCGCCGACTACGACAACGACGGGGACCTCGACCTGTATGTCGGCAACGAGACGACCGAGGCGTTTCAGGCGCCCTGTCAACTGTTCAGAAACGACGGCAACGGCGCGTTCACCGACGTCGCCGCCGCGGCCGGCGTCGAGAACGGCCGGTTCAGCAAGTCCGTTGTCTGGGGAGACTTCGACGGCGACCGCTGGCCCGACCTGTATGTGTCGAACTACGGTCAGGCCAACCGCCTGTACCGCAACAACGCCGACGGGACGTTCACCGATGTGGCGCCGGAACTTGGCGTCACCGGGCCGGAAGCCAGCTTTCCGGCCTGGTTCTGGGACTACGACAACGACGGGGCGCTGGATCTCTATGTGACCGCGTATGTCGCCGGCACGGCCCATCTGGCCGCCGACGCGCTCGGCCTGCCGCTCGACATCGAGATGGCGAAGCTCTACCGGGGCAATGGCGGCGGGCAATTCACCGACGTGTCCGTCCAGCAACGGGTCGCCCGTCCCAGCGCGCCGATGGGCTCGAACTTCGGCGACCTCGACAACGACGGGTTCCTCGACTTCTACCTCGGCACGGGGAATCCGCTGCTCGAGCACGTGATGCCGAACGTCATGTACCGCAACGCCGGCGGCACCGGCTTCGCCGATGTCACGGCGGCCGGCGGGTTCGGCACCCTGCAGAAGGGTCACGGCGTGGTCTTCGCCGATTTCGACCACGACGGCGATCAGGATGTCTTCGAGCAGCTCGGCGGCGCCGTGCCCGCGGACCGGGCCGGCAACGCCTTCTTCGAGAATCCCGGCGTCGGCAATCGCTGGGTGACCGTCAAACTGGTCGGTGTCCGGTCGAACCGTTCGGCCATCGGCGCACGGATCCGCGTCGACGTCATCGAAAACGGCGCGCGGCGGTCAATCTACAAGCGCGTCAACAGCGGCGGCACGTTCGGGGCCAACCCGCTGCGTCAGACGATCGGGCTCGGCGGGGCGTCACACATCGAGCGGCTCGAGGTGTTCTGGCCAACCACCGGGCTGGCGCAGACCTTCGTGGAGGTGCCGCTGGATCGCATGGTAGAGATCTCCGAGGGGATGCGGCAGTTCACGATCCTCGAGCTCGAGTCGCTGACGCTCGGATCCGGACGGTGAACGATTACCGCACGTTTCCGTCGACGGTCGGGATCGGGTTGAGATTCGGACGGGACGTCCCGACCGAGATGGCCGGCTGCTCAGAGGCGCCCGCCGGCGGAGCGTAGGTCACCCGATACTGGTGGCTGGTCAATCTGTGCTTGCGGGCGATGTCCCGGCCGAGCTCCGGCAGCATGGTCACGAACGCGCTGCTGGCGGCCAACGCCTGATACGATCCGCCGGTGAAGTTGCTCATCTCGATCCCGATCTGCGACTGCGGCGAAGAGACGTTGCCGGTGCCCGAGTACATCCACGTGTGCAGGGTGGCCGAACTCGCGAGCATCCGTCGGATCATCTCCTCATACCGCCCCTGCGTCAGCGAGCTGCCCTCGGGGCCGTCGGCGGCGACCATCACGATGACCGGGAGATACGCGCGCTCCTCGTCGTCCTCGAGCCGTTCGGCCGCCTCGGCCCAGGCGTCCAGATAGCGGGCCGAAGTACCGTTGTCGGGCACCACGGCGTCCAGCCCGCTCGTGAGTTCCGCCTTGTCGGTCGTGTGACGCGCGATCCAGCGCGGTTGCCGCCCGATCGTCAGCAGCGCCATCTCGACATCCTCAGGCAACGCGGTCACGAACCCCTTCAGCCCCTCACGCATGTGCTGCAGCGCCTCGCGGGCGCTCTCCCCGTTGTCGATGAACACGGTCACGCGCACCGGCAGGTTGACCGGCTCGAGCTCCAGCGTCTGGCTCTCCTGCCCGTCCCACTGTACGACCACGTCTTCGGGTTGCAGGTCGGTCACCGGCTCGCCGGCCTCGTCGACGACACTGATGAACAAGACCTGATTCTGGGCCAGCGCCACCCGGCCGTGCCAGGGTGCGGCCCAGATCAGCAGCCCGAGCGTGATCAGCGTGGATACGGCCGGTCGATGACGTGCAGTGGGCCTGTTCATCTGCAGCGCTCCTGTTCCTGGTGTCGCAACCCGGCGCCGGCGGACGGACGGCAGATTTGCCGAGAGTCGCCGGCAATGATACCCCAATCGGCACCGTCGTCTCCGCAGGCACGCAGGCGGAGGGCGCGTCGGGACGCTGGGGCGCCCGACACCACGCGCAGCGTGATGACGGCCTGTTACTGCACGTTCCCGTCGATCGTCGGCGTCAGGCTGAGATTCGAACGGGTCGTCCCGACCGAGATGGCCGGCTGTGCCGATGCGCCCGCCGGCGGGGCGTAGGTCACCCGATACTGGTGGCTGGTCAACTTGTGCTTGCGGGCGATATCCCGGCCGAGCTCCGGCAGCATCTTCACGAACGCGCTGCTCACGGCCAGCGCCCGGAACGACCCGCCAGACAAGTTGCTCATCTCGATCCCGATCTGCGACTGCGGCGCGAAGGCGTGGCCGCGGCTCGAGTATATCCAGGTGTGCAGGGTGGCCGAGTTCGCGAGCATGCGTCCGACCATCTCGTCATGCCGCCCTTGCGTCAGCGCGCTGCCCTCGGGGCCGTCGGCGGCGATCATCACGATGACCGGCAGATACGCGCGCTCCTCGTCGTCCTCGAGCCGCCCGGCCGCCTCGGACCAGGCGTCCAGATACCTGGCCGCGATGCCGACGTCGGGCACCACGTCGCCCAGACCGCGCGCCAGCTCCGCCTTGTCGGTCGTGTGACGCCTGATCCAGCGCGGCTGACCCCCGATCGTCAGCAGCGCCACCTCGACATCCGCAGGCATCGCGGTCACGAATCCACTCAGTCCCTCGCGCATGTTCTGCAGCGCCCGGCGGGCGCTCGCCCCGTTGTCGATGAACACGGTGACGCGCACCGGCAAATTGACTGGATCGAGCTGCAGCGTCCGGCTGTTCTCGCCGTCCCACTGCACGATCACGTCATCGGGTTGGAGGTCGGTCACCGGTTCACCGGCCGCGTCGACGACACTGAGGAACAAGACCTGATTCTGGGCCAGCGCCACCCGGCCGTGCCAGGGCACGGCCCAGATCATCAGCACAAGCGCGATGAGCGTGGATACGGCCGGTCGATGACGTGCGGTGGGGCTGTTCATCCGCGGCGCTCCTGTTCCTGGTGTCACGACCCGGCGCCGACGGACAAACAACAGATTGTTCGAGAGTTGCCAGCCATGATACCCCAATCGACACCGTTCTCTCCGCCGGCAGGGAGGGGGGCGCCATGGCGCTCCGCGGCGGCCCCAACCGACGCCGGGCGGGGGCGCTGTCGGAGACTGGGGAGCGACCGGTCAGGGAGCTGCCGGTGCGTCCTGTCGTCTGCGCGCGGCGTCCTGATCGGCGTGAACGCACCCGGCCGTGTGACAATTGACTCGGATGTGGATTTCCCGGGTCCGCAGTTCCATACACGCCCGGGTCGGACCGCCGCTCGGTTCGACCCGCTCGCTCGACAACCGGTCGATACAAGTGCGCAGGAGAATCTCGATGCAACAGCGACATCCGTGGACGGTCCTTTCGATGCTCGTGCTGGCGGCGGCGGTGGCCTGCGGCGGCGGCGGGGACGGCGGCGACGCCCCGGCGGCGCCCGCGGCCCCGGTGTTCGATCCGGCGACCGCCGGCAACGTCTCGGGCATGGTCATGTTCGACGGCGAGCTCCCGGCCGGCGAGGAGCTGCAGATGAGCTCCGACCCGAAGTGCGTGCCGGCAGCAACGAACACCCTGTCGAACGCGTTCGTGGGCAGCGACGGCCACCTCGGCAACGTGTTCGTGTATGTGAAGGAAGGTCTCGAGGGGCAGCGCTTCCCCGCTGCGACCGACGTGGTGGAGCTCAACCAGCAGGGGTGCCGCTATACGCCGCACGTCATGGGGATCCAGGTGGGACAGACGCTGCAAGTCACCAACAGCGACCCGACCCTGCACAATGTTCACGCAATTCCGAACGAGGACGGTGCGAACGCGGAGTTCAATTCGGCGCAGCCGTTCCAGGGCATGCAGTTTACGCAAACGTTCGCAGAGGTCGAAGTGATGGTGCCGGTGAAGTGTGAAGTCCACGGCTGGATGAACGCCTACATCGGCGTGCTGGATCATCCGTACTTCGCCGTGTCCGGCGCAGACGGCATGTTCGATATCAACACGCTGCCGCCCGGCGACTACGTCATCGAAGCCTGGCACGAGCGACTGGGCACCCAGACGCAGAACGTCACCGTGGCGACGGGTCAGACCGCCGACGTGTCGTTCACCTTCAGTTCGTAGCCCGGCCGCGGGGCTCGACGAGCTTGGGCTCACGGATGACACGATCGTCGTCTACCTCTCGGACAATGGACCGAACGGTTGGCGCTGGAACGGCGGCATGAAGGGACGGAAGGGTTCGACCGACGAAGGGGGTGTCCGCTCGCCGCTCTTCATCCGCTGGCCGCACAGATCACCGAACCCCACGACCCGCCGCTCATCGGCATGGAGCAGGACCGCGACGAGCGCATCGAGTCGTACGTCAAGGACTTCCAGCCGCTGGTCCTCGGCGACATGGAGCTGACCGCGGGACGCGGGACACTCTCACTGCAAGCGCAGGAGATCCCCGGGGCCGAGGTGATTGATCTCCGCCTGCTGGTGTTGCGGCGAATCGGAGCCTGAGCGGGGCTCGCCGGCGACCCCGCCCAGCGGCACTACTTGAGCAGATGGCCGCGCACCAGCACGCCGTGGTACGGCGCGCCGCCGACGTGTTCGAAGCGGGACGCCTCGAGACTCACGCTGAAGGACTGTCCGAAATCGACGCGGCTGCCCACACCGTAGGCCTGCACGCCCTCCGCCCGTGACAGCGCGCCGTATGGAGACAGCCGCGCGCGGCTGCCAGACACGCGAAGGCCGTACCTCAATTCCGCCTCGAGACGCCCGGCCTGCCCCACCGGGCCCCGCCCGGGCCCCACCAGCGTCGCCAGATCGCGCTGAGACCACAACCGCTCCGCACCGCTCGCGGTCGGGCCTATCGACGACCGCAGACCGAGCGACAGTCCCTGCCCCGCCGCCCCCGGGTCCACCAGCAGCGAGCCGCCCGCGCCCCATTCCCGGAAGCTGCTTGCCTCGTGGACCAGCAGCGTCCGCGCACTCGCCTCCATCGTCAGGCCGCGCGCCGCATCGGCAAAACGCACGCCACCGCCCAGTTCCACGCCGGTTCCCCGCTCTGCGTCGCCGTCGTCGTAGCGCACCCCCACCTCCAGCGAGGGCGTCACCACGCCGCCCGAGGCCAGCGTCCACCCGAAGCCGGTCGCCAACGCCACCCGCAGCCGGGTCGCGTTGGCGACCACCGCCGCCTGACCAGCGACCGCGTCCGAAGTCATCCGCACCAGAAACAGATCCGAATTCACCGCCAGGTCGAACCCGCCCGGCCCCGACAGCAACTCGCGGCGCAGGCCCACGGCGCCCATACGCATCGCAATGTCCGTCTCGGTCAGGGCGTCGCCGTCGCTCAACGACATCTCGCCCTGTCCATAGCCGAACACCCCCCACAACGACAACCGCTCGCTCACCGCGAATCCCAGGTACGGATGCCCGCTGGTCAACGAGCTCCCCAGCTCGCCGGCGTTCGCGGCCGCCTCACCGACCCCCGGCGCCACGAACCTGCCGTCGCCCACCGTGTGCGCCACCGCCAGGCCCGCCAGCAGCCGGCCGCGCGCGTAATCGACACCCGCCGTCCCGGTCACGATGTCGCCGTCGATCGACAGTGCCCCCTCGCCGCCGTCGAACCGCGTCACCGCGCCACGCCCCCAGGCCGCCCAGCGCGCGCCTCTGCCGGCCGCGTCGCCGCTGTCCGCAACCTGCGCCGACGACGTATAGAAGGAACTCTGCGACAGCAGATCGCGGCCCCGCATCGACCGGAATCGATCCCACGAGAGCGCCGCCCCCGGTAGCGCACGACCGTGCGCATCCGACCCCAGCGCGCCGACGGTCTGCACACTCAGTGGCGTAGCGCCCATCGCGATGCCGCCGGCCGGCCGCGGACCAGCGCGACCAGCCGTACCGAACAGCCGCTGACCTCCCAGCGCCAGGCCGCCCATCGACGAACCGCCGCCGGCTGGCACGGCCGCACCGAACAGTCCCTGCGCGAGCGTCGCCAGCCCGCCGTCGCCACCGGACCCGCCAAACAGACGCTGACCGCCGGCCGTCACGTGCGTACGCCGGCTTGGCGCGCCGCGCAGCCGTTCGGCAACCGCATCCACGACGTGACTGGCCGATGTCCGGCCGAATCGCGCCAGCCAGGCCGTCGCCACCGACGCATCGTCGTCGTCCGTCAGGATCAGCGTCGCCGCCGTCACCGGCAGAGCCGACGCGCCGCTCACCCGTACCGTCTCGTCACCCGCCGCCGCCATGTCGTTCAACGGCGTCAACGCGAACGTGCCCGCGCCGCTGACCATCGTCGCCGGAATCGTGACCTCGAACGCCTCGACCGCCTCGAAGCCCACGACGCCTGACCCGCCGCTGCCCGACACCGCCACCGTCACCACCGTATCCTCGGTCCGCGCACTCTGGTCCAGCGTCGCCGTCACGGCGACGGTCGCCACGCCCGCGTCCTCCGCCATTCGCTCGCGGTCCAGCGACAACACGATCGACGTCGACGGATCGTCGTCGTCCGCCAGGATCAGCGCCGCCGGCTGCACCACCAGTGTCGATTCCCCGCGCACGTCGACCCGCTCGTCCATCTCGTCGACCGCATCGTCCTCCGGCGTCACCGTGAACGTGCCCGTCCCGCTCGACGCCGCGGCCGGAATCGTGACCTCGAACGCCTCGACCGCCCCGAAATCCACGACGCCCGGCGCGCCGCTGCCGGACACCGACACCATCACCACCGTGTCCTCGGTGCGAGCGCTCTGCCCCAGCGTCGCCGTCACCGTCACCGGCGTCGCCCCGGCATCCTCGGCCACCTGCTCCCGATCCAACGACAACACGATCGACGTCGACGGATCGTCGTCGTCCGCCAGGATCAGCGCCGCCGGCTGCACCACCAGTGTCGATTCCCCGCGCACGTCGACCCGCTCGTCCATCTCGTCGACCGCATCGTCCTCCGGCGTCACCGTGAACGTGCCCGTCCCGCTCGACGCCGCGGCCGGAATCGTGACCTTGAACGCCGCCACCGCCCCGAAACCCACGACGCCCGGCGCGCCGCTGCCGGACACCGACACCATCACCACCGTGTCCTCGGTGCGAGCGCTCTGCCCCAGCGTCGCCGTCACCGTCACCGGCGTCGCCCCGGCATCCTCGGCCACCTGCTCCCGATCCAACGACAACACGATCGACGTCGACGGATCGTCGTCGTCCGCCAGGATCAGCGCCGCCGGCTGCACCACTAGTGTCGATTCCCCGCGCACGTCGACCCGCTCGTCCATCTCGTCGACCGCATCGTCCTCCGGCGTCACCGTGAACGTGCCCGTCCCGCTCGACGCCGCGGCCGGAATCGTGACCTTGAACGCCGCCACCGCCCCGAAACCCACGACGCCCGGCGCGCCGCTGCCGGACACCGACACCGTCACCGCCGTGTCCTCGGTGCGGACGCTGCCGTCCAATGACGCCGTCACCGTCACCGGCGTCGCGCCGGCGCCCTCCAGAACACGCTCGGGATCCACCGACAACGTGATCGACGCCGGCGGATCGTCATCGTCCACCAGGATCAGTGTCGCCGCGCGCACCTCCAGCGACGACGTCCCGCGCACGTCGATCCGCTCGTCCATCTCGTCGACCGCATCGTCCTCCGGCGTCACCGTGAACGTGCCCGTCCCTTGTGCCGCCCCGGCCGGAATCGTGACGTCGAACGCCGCCACCGCCGCAAAGCCGACGACGCCCGCCGCACCGCTGCCGGACACCGACACCATCACCACCGTGTCCTCGGTGCGAGCGCTCTGACCCAGCGTCGCCGTCACCATCACCGGCGTCACGCCGGCATCCTCGGCCACCTGCGTCCGATCCAGCGACAACACGATAGTCGTCGACGGATCGTCGTCGTCCACCAGGATCAGCGCCGCCGCGCGCACCTCCAGCGACGACGTCCCGCGCACGTCGATCCGCTCGTCCAGCTCGTCGACCGCATCGTCCTCCGGCGTCACCGTGAACGTGCCCGTCCCTTGTGCCGCCCCGGCCGGAATCGTGACGTCGAACGCCGCCACCGCCGCAAAGCCGACGACACCTGCCGCACCGCTGCCGGACACCGACACCGTCACCGCCGTGTCCTCGGTGCGAACGCTGCCGTCCAATGACGCCGTCACCGTCACCGGCGTCGCGCCGGCGCCCTCCAGAACACGCTCGGGATCCACCGACAACGTGATCGACGCCGGCGGATCGTCGTCGTCCACCAGGATCAGCGCCGCCGCGCGCACCTCCAGCGACGACGTCCCGCGCACGTCGATCCGCTCGTCCATCTCGTCGACCGCATCGTCCTCCGGCGTCACCGTGAACGTGCCCGTCCCTTGTGCCGCCCCGGCCGCAATCGTGACATCGAACGCCGCCACCGCCGCAAAGCCGACGACGCCCGCCGCACCGCTGCCGGACACCGACACCGTCACCGCCGTGTCCTCGGTGCGAACGCTGCCGTCCAATGACGCCGTCACCGTCACCGGCGTCGCGCCGGCGCCCTCCAGAACACGCTCGGGATCCACCGACAACGTGATCGACGCCGGCGCGACCGGAGACTGGAGTTCGAAGGTGAGCCTCGCTATCGGTTCGTTCGAGAACTTGCCCGTTCCCCTGATGCTCGTGATCGTTTCCTGCGGACTGGTCGCGGGGTTGTCCAGCGCGAACTCGGTTCCCTCCTCGGTCCCGGCGTCGTACGGAAACAGATCCACCTGCTGCCGCGCCCGCCACTGTCCCCGAGCATCGCGCAGGGACAGCCCGGACACGCCGACGAACCAGTCCGGACTGGGAGCGATCATCGCCACCAACGTGACCAGGGGGTGGTCGGTGGTGACCGTGAATTCCACCGTGGCCGTGGGGGTCGGGCCGTTCGGGAGGCCCTGCTCGACGACGGTGACTGCATTCGGGCTGGCGTTGATTTCAGACCTGAAGGTAGCCGTTCTCCCGGTTTCCGCGACCTCCTCGATCCCCGCACTGGCCGTGCCGCCCCTGCTCCAGAAAATCACGCCGCCATCGTGGACAGCGCCAATCAACGGAGAGAAATGCGCACTGGAGATCACACCGCCGGGTGTGACGCTGCTGGTCCATGTGCCTTCGAACGTCACCCGGTAGGTCGCTGACGGCGCGGTGCCTTGCGCCCGGGCCGGGGCCGGCATGACGGCCAGCAACGCGGCGAACACAAGCAGCACATCCCCGAGACAGCGGCTCGGGGAGCGTCGATTCTCCGGCTGCCACCAGCCGCCCGAGGGCGCGATGCGGCGCGCCCGGACGCTGAGTCTGCGTTTTGACCACGACGTCATCACCATGTCATCCCCATCACCATGATGGCACCATCTGCAAACCGAAGGACGTCGACAGTGCCGGCGCAGCGATGCCGGCGGCGGTCGGCCACGCCGGCCTTGACGTCGGTCCTCCATATCGGCATTGTGGGCGTGATGAATGAGAAACGACGTGTCCAGAGCGTCATCCTGGCATGCATTGCGGCGCTGCTCGCCATGCTGCCGCCGCTGCGGGCCGCCGACCGCCCGAACATCATCCTGCTCATGGGTGACGACCATGGCTGGGAGGAAACCGGCTACAACGGGCACGCCCATGTGCGGACGCCGGTGCTCGACACGATGGCCGCCGAGGGCCTGCGGCTGGATCGATTCTACGCTGGGCACCCCTCCTGCTCACCCACGCGTGGGAGCGTGCTGACGGGGCGGCATCCGAATCGCTACGGTACGTTCGCTCCGAACTGGTCCATCCGTCCGGAGGAAATCACCATCGCGCACCTGTTGCGCGAGGCCGGGTACGCGACGGGCCATTTCGGCAAGTGGCACGTCGGCCCCGTCAAGGCCGCGTCGCCAACCAGCCCCGGCGCGATGGGATTCGACGAGTGGCTGTCGCACGACAACTTCTTCGAGCTGAACCCGAGTCTGTCGCGCAACGGGGCACCGCCCCAACGGTATGCCGGCGAGAGCTCGGCGATCCTCGTTGACCAAGCCATGCGTTTCATCGACCGGTCCAGACAGGACGGGAGACCGTTCCTGGCGGTCGTCTGGTTCGGCTCGCCCCACGAGCCCTACAGCGGCATGGAGCACGACCTCGCCCTCTATGACGACCTGCCGGCGCAGTACGCGCAGACAACCGTCACGCTGACCTCGAACGAGACCGGCCTCCCGGTCCAGCGGCCGCTGGGCGACGTCCTGCGTGAGCGCTACGCCGAGATCACGGCGATGGACCGCGCCATCGGGACGCTGCGGACCTATCTGGAGGACGAAGGCCTGCGAGAGAACACCCTGCTCTGGTATGCCGGCGACAACGGGACGCCGCCCAGCGGTCTGGCGGAGACGCCCCTGCGCGGCCTGAAAGGCACGATGTACGAGGGTGGAATCCGCGTGCCCGGCATCATTGAATGGCCGGCGCGCATTCCCGCGCCGCGCACGAGCCGCGTCGCCGCCGTGACCAGCGACATCCTGCCCACGGTCGCGGCCCTCGCGAGCCAGGCGCTCGCCAATCGGCCTCTCGACGGCATCAACCTGGAGCCGCTGATCGACGGCGCGATGGCCGCGCGGCCAACGCCTATCTTCTTCTGGAGCTTCAATATCGCTGGCTTGGCCGGGCGCGACCGCGAACCATATATCGATCCCGAACTGCAGGACGGCACCACGCCCCTGGTCAAGCTGATGGATGGCATACTGACCCGCAGGTTTCAGAACTTCCACTACCCGGCGATTGACGCGCGCGACTTCGCCGGCCCGCGTGTGGTTCTGGACAACGACTACAAGCTCGTCATCGGCGGCTCTGCCGGATCGGGCGCCGAGCTGTTCAATCTGCGTGACGACACGGCGGAGACGCACAATCTCGCCGAGACCGAACCCGCCCTCGTGCAGGACCTGGAACGACGGCTGCGCGAGTGGCAGCAATCCACGCTGCACAGCCTGACCGGCGCCGACTATCGGTAGCGTCATCGTCCCCGTGCTCGTCCAGCACGCATGCCGGGACAGGATGACGGACGCCTTGACAGCGGACTGTCCGCGGCCTACACTCAAGGCGAACAAATAACGAATACATGCTGCTGCCACCTCGCACGCTCTTCGATCTCGGAGGACGGCCGACGACCCGCGCCGTGGCCGGCGCCGTGCGCGAGGCCGGAATCGCCGGTCTGACCGGCGCGGTCAGACGCGGCGGCACGACGTATCAAGAGGTGGTCTGCCGCAGCGCTCTGAATCGGGTCGAGGGCATGCCGTTCCAGTGGACGCTGAATCCCTACCGCGGCTGCACGCACGGGTGCCACTACTGCTTCGCCCGCCGCTACCAGTCGCAGATCGAGCTCGGCGCCGGTGACGAGTTCTCGTCCGTGGTGCTCGTCAAGACCAACTTCGCGGACGTGCTCGCACGCGAGCTGTCGCGACGCGCGCTCGAGGGCCAGCTCGTGGCCCTCGGCACCGCGACCGACCCGTATCAACCGATTGAAGGGCGTTACCGGCTGACGCGACGGACCCTCGAGACCTTGATTCGTTACCCGACGCCGGTCGGTCTCATCACCAAGGGTCCGCTGGTAGTCCGCGACGTGGACCTGCTGGTCGAGCTGTCACGACGGACGCGCTGCAACGTGACGTTCAGCGTACCCACCGTGGACGAAGAGGCCTGGCGGACGCTGGAGCCGGGCACGGCGCACCCGCGCCAACGTCTGCGCGCGGTCCGCACGCTCCGTGACGCGGGGGTCGACGCCGGCGTGCTCATGGCGCCGATCGTGCCTGGCATCAGCTCCCACCCGGCGAAGATCGAACGGACGATCAAGGCCATCGCGGACAGCGGCGCGGCCTACGTCGGCGCCATGCTGCTCTATCTGCAAGGAGACACGCGGCGTCACTTCCTCGAGTTCCTGGCGCGGGACTACCCGCAGCTCACCGGCGGCTACGGCCGCCTCTATGCCGGGAAATACGCGTCAGCGTCGTACACGGAGCGCTTTCGCACCGTGATGGGCGTACTCAAGGCGAAGTACGGCGTACGGCGGCACCGCGAGGCCCGCGGGCACCGACCGCCCCGGTCCATGGTCACACCCGGGCACGACGCGCCGCGCCAGCAGCCGTTGACGTTGTAGCGGTCGCGGCCGTTTGACCGGCGGCGGGACCGGCAAGTCGCGCAGGGTCTTCTCCTTGGCAGGTGGGTGGGTCGGCGTCGACAGCCCGATCAGCGGCATCAGCTCATCCGATCGATCCGATCGGCGGCTGTCGCGGCCGATTCCCGACGGCGTGCCAACCGACGCCGGCAACCTCGTGCTAGCATGGCGAGAGTCGGACCATTGAGACGCGATGCCCGACAACGAAAGGTAGGTGCCCGCATCGGCCCGGTTCGTCTTTTTCCCGCGCAAATGCCCGTGCATGCGTGCCGGAGATAACTTGGTTCACCCGATGTCCTTGGCGTTGCGCGACACGCCCCCGAAGGCATGCGGCATCGCACGCCTTCATCATGATTGTCGCCGACCGCTGCATTCTCAAGCTGCGCGCAAGCCCGCCCGGCGTCAATCGCCGCAAACGACTTGGCCGCGGAGATTCGCGATCGTGTGGAGAGAATGCCCTTCGAAATCGACCAGAAGCTCGTGGTCGCCATCGCGTCCAGCGCCCTGTTCGATCTCGGAGAGGCAGACCAAGTATTCAAAGAACGAGGTGAAAACGCCTATCGCGAGTACCAGCGCGCGCACGAGAATGATGTACTGCAGCCCGGCGTTGCGTTCGCGTTCATCAAGCGGCTTCTTTCGTTCAATCTCTCTCCAGAGGACTCGCCTGTCGAAGTTATTCTCTTGTCTCGGAACGACCCGGATACCGGTCTCCGCGTGTTCAACTCCATTGAAGCCAACGGTTTGGACATCACGCGCGCGGCGTTCCTCAACGGTAGTGCGCCTTTTCAGTACATTCCTGGCTTTAACGCCAGCATTTTTCTTTCCGCCAACGCGAGTGATGTGGAGGGAGCGATCATGGCCGGATATCCTGCTGGTCTCGTGCTTGAGAGCGTGATTAACGATGACTCGGATGATGTCGAGCTTCGTGTCGCCTTCGATTTCGATGGGGTCGTGGCTGACGATTCCGCGGAGCAGGTGTTCCAGACGAATGGAATCGAGGCGTTCCATCAATCTGAAACGGAACAGGCAAACACGCCGCACCCGGCAGGGCCACTGCAGGAACTGCTCGTCAAGATCGCGCACCTTCAAGAACTGGAGAAAACCCGGGCCGCATCGGTTCACGACTACGAGCCCAGGCTAAAGGTCGCCATCATCACGAGCCGGAACGCCCCTTCACATAAGCGCGTCGTCACGTCACTCCGCGAATGGGGTATCACCATCGATCAGACCTTTTTCCTGGGTGGAATGGACAAGTCGCGCATCCTTGAGATTTTTCGTCCTCACATCTTTTTCGATGACCAGAAGTTGCATTTGGACGGTGCGACAGCCGTTGCTCCCTGCGTACATGTTCCCGTTGGAGGCTGAATATGCGGAAGGAAGGCCCTGTTTCGCTCGATGCCCAGTTCGCGACCAAACCGGAACCGGGAGTCCCTCGCCGATCCCAGTCGAGTCCGTGTGCCTGGATCATCGACCAGCCGCACTATCTCGACAGCACTGCACGGGGCGAGTCGTTCGTCGCGTGATTGAATCTGCACGGAGTGGACCATGGCCGCGCCCGGCGTGTTCGGCAAGCTGAACCTGAAAGACCAGACCGACATCGTCATTCTGAACGCGCCAGCCTCGTTTCTTCCGGAGATTGAGCGCCTGCGCGGCGTGACGGTGCAGCGCACCCTGTCCGGGTCGCGCCCGATCACGTTCGCGCTGGCGTTCGTCACCCGGCAGACCGAGCTCGACACCGTGGCCCGGGCGCTGACCCGGAGGGCGGTCGGTGATGCCGTCGTCTGGTTCGCGTATCCGAAGGGCACGTCCAAACGATATGCGTGCGATTTCAACCGCGATACCGGGTGGCAGGTGCTCGGCGCCGCCGGGTTCGAGGGTGTCCGGCAGGTCGCGATCGACGAGGACTGGTCGGCCCTGCGATTCCGCCGCGCCGAGTTCATCAAGAAGATGATCCGCGACCCGGATCGCGCGATGTCGGCCGCCGGACGGCGGCGTACGGCCAGAGGGAAGTGACCGGGCACGCTCCCCACCGTATCGGAATGACCGCATGCCCGCGGTAGCGGTCCAGCGGGTCGCACGCCTCACAGGCGCATCGCAACCGGTGTGTCCATCGGGGCCGCCCGGTCCGGTCAGGCGGCGCGGCGGTTGCGGAGCACGGCGTCGAGGCTGAGCGGGCCGGCGCCGCGCGACGCGAAATATAGAAACAGGAAACAGTACAGGACCGCCAGCTCGCCGCGGTTCATGATCGGCCAGAACCCTTGCGGGAAGTGGTTCATGAAATAGGCCGCCGCCATCTCACCGCTGCACACGAACGCCACCACCGGCGTGTACAGGCCGACCATGATGAGGATGCCACCGATCAGTTCGATGACCCCCGCGGCGCCCATCAAGGACAGCAGGTCGACCGGTTGCTCGGCTCCCAGACCGCCGAACAGCTTCTGGACGCCGTGCGCCAGAAACAGGAACCCGGCGACGGCGCGTGCGACGGCATAGAGCTGATCCGACCTGGATTCGAGTAGTGTCATCAGCCACCTCCTGACTCGTGAGCGCCCCTGCGGGCGAGCTTCCATTGCGTTCTGTCGCCGATGCGCGTTACTCGACCACGAGCTGCCCGATCGTCCAGGGATGTTCGGTGCAGATGTATTCGTGCTCGCCCGCGGCGGCGACCACCACCGAGCCGGAGCCGCCCGGGGCGATCGGGCCGGTGGTCCACGAGCCGTCACGCGCCGCGACGGTGTGCGCCAGATCGGTCGGGTTCGTCCAGGTCACCCTGGTCCCGGCGGCCACGGCGGCGCGCGTCGGGGTCAGTCCGTACTCGTCGTGCCACTCGTCGTTGCGCCCGGTATTCTCGTTGCTTTGTGTAATCACCCGCTTGAGCTCGATGGTGTCGGTGTCGACCAGCGGGCCGTCGAACGGCAGCACCGTGAGCGGCGGGTCCGGCGCCGGTCGCGGCGGCACCGTGCCGCCAAGCTTGAACGCCCAGACCAGACGGTTCATCGTCAGCGCCACATACTGCTCGCCGTCGAGCTCGTAGGTCACCACCGGTCCGCCCCCGAACCCGTTCGAGCCGAATATCCCGATCTGACCCGTCTGGAACTGCCACAGCCGATCGCCGGTCCGCTGGTCGTAGGCGCCCAGGGTGCCGTCGGCCTCGGTGTGGAACATCAAACCGCTCGCCGTCGTCATGGCGCCGCTGCTGTTGCAGTCCGACCAGGGCACCCGGTGCTGCCAGACGATGCGGTTGGTGCGACTGTCGAGGGCCACGTGCAGGCCGTACTGCCTCAAACCCGGTGCGCGCACGGTGGTGTTGGTGAAGAACCAGGGATTCTCGGGACGTTTGATCCAGCGCGGATACACGCAGGCCATGCCGTAGAAGTACCCGGTACCCGGGCTGAAGGACATCGGCGCGAACCGCATGGTCATATAGGGAATGAACGTGTTCGGCTGGTCGGGCCCGATCGGGTCGTAGTAGCAGCCGGCCTCGAACCCCGCCGGGATCAGGTCGGGATCCACGCAGTCGGGGCCGATCTTGTCGGCGCCGACCGGGAAGGGCTGGGTGGGCGAGGTTCTCAGGAACTCGTCCTGGGCCACCGGCCGCTCTTCGATTGGATAGATGGGCTCTCCGGTCCCGGCGTCCAGCATGAAGAGATAGCCGTCGGTGCGCATGGCCGCAAGCGCCCTCCGGGTCTCCCCGTCCACCGTCGCGTCGTAGACGATCAGTGGCGTCGCCAGGTCGTGCTCCCAGATGTCGTGGTGCACGAGCTGCCGGTGCCAGCGGTACTCGCCGGTGTGCAGGTCGAGCGCCACCACCGAGGCCGAAAACAGATTGTCTCCGGGCCGCAGCTCGCCACCCCACATCGGCACGGCATTGCCGGTGCCGACGTAGAACAGGCCGAGATCGACGTCGATGGTCGGGGTCATCCAGACGCCGCCGCCGCCGAAACGCCAGACGTCGCTGTCGATGGGCCAGGTGTCGGCGCCCAGCGCCCCCGGTTCGGGAATGACGTCGAAAAGCCACCGCCGCTCCCCGCTGCGGGCGTCGACCGCCACGATCCGCCCGCGCAGGTAGCTGTCGCCGTTGGCCATGCCGGTGATCACCAGACCGTCGGCATAGGTGGACGGCGAGGAAATCCACTGCCCGACCTGTCCCTCGACGCCGACCAGATGCTCCCAGACCTGCTCGCCCGTTTGTTGGTCGAGCGCAACCAGGCGCGAGTCGCTGAGCCCCGCGAACACCAGCCCCGCGCCGAGCGCCACGCCCTTGTTCATCCGGCCGACCGGCGCCGCATGGCGCCAGCGTTCCTCGCCGCTGGCGGCGTCGAGCGCCCGGATGCCCTGGCCGGAGTTCAGAAACATCAGGCCGTTGCGCACGACCACGGTCGAGCGTGACACCTCGCCGCCGCCCAGTTCGGTCACCCAGGCGCCGCCGAGCCGGTCGATGTTGTCCGGGGTGATCTGCGTCAGCGACGAATGCCGGGTCTGCCCGAAGTGGCCGCCGGCGAGCGGCCATTCACGGCCCGGGTAACCCCGCCAGTCTTCGTTCTGCGCCGACGCGGCGCCGGCGACGACGAGCAGGAGGCCGAGGAACGCTGCCGCCAGATGCACGGGCCTGAGATGAAGGGTACTGTCAGTCACCGGGGCAGCCTACAGACCAACGTCGACAGGTGTCAACGCTGCGCCGTCGCTGCGATACGGGTCACGCCTTGACATCGACTTCCCGTACCGACAGTCTGGGCGCGACACGCACGGTCGGGGCGACGGGTCGTCGTTCAACGACGCGTTCTGGGACCGGCTGATCGAGGCGGCGCCGCCGCACCCGGACCTCGAGTAGGGTTCAGCGCCGCGCGGTCACTCGCCGCCCGGCGCGGGCTGATACAACTCGACCTCATAGCCGTCTGGATCGGTCAGGAAGATGATGACGGGGCCACCCGGCGCGCCCAGATTCCTCAGGGTGGAGCCGGCCGCGACGGCCCGCTTGGCCACCGCCTCCGCATCGGTGGTGGTGAGGACGATGCGGCCATACGACGACTTGCCGTCCGGGAGGGGATCGTCGTTGAGGTGCGCCAGCAGGATCATGCCCCCGGACTGCCCGGGCCGTGCCAGACCGACCTCCATCAGCTCGCCCTCCGGTGGAAAGCGGAACACCCGCTCCAGCCCGAACACTTCGGTGTAGAACTTCTCGGCACGGGCAAGATCTGCGACGTTGATGCCGACACCACTGAAGCTGAGGTCGATCGACGACGCCGGGGCCGGCGCCTGGGCCTCCGCCGTCAGGGCGGAGAGACCGACCACAAGGCCGGCGAGCAGGATGACGAGGGTACAGGGGATGCGGCGCATAGTCGTCTACTCTCCTTCGGCGGGGGTACGGTTGAGGCGATCGGCCGTCCAGTTGCGCGTGCGCCCCCGCGGGTGATGTCGAGGGGTCATGGCCCTCGTGACACGCGACCTCATGGACCAGGCGGTCGCTCATCCTCAACGCTGTCGCGGCCGGCCGCGGCCGCCTCATCGAGCCGTGCGCCGGCAAGCATGTTCCCGGCGGCGTAGTTCCCTTCGTGACAGGCGTTCTCGAAGATCGGCAGGGGGTTCTTCCGCAGCGTCTGGATGGCGGTCCAGGGCGCCGTCCAGACGGTCGAATCCTCGATCGTGTACTCGTACTCGATGACGTCGGGACCGACCCGGGTGAACCGCTCGACCAGGTGGGCGTCCCGGCTGCCGCCGACCAGATGGAGCCAGCGGTCGAAGTTCGTGGTCTCGACCACCAGGGTGTCGCCCTCCCAGCGGCCGCGCGAGTCGCCCAGCCACTGCCGGACCCCGCCGTGCGGACGGTCGGTCAGCGGAATGATCCGCGTCGTGTTGAGCATCTCGATGAGCATCACCAGGTGATCCTCGGTCTGGAAGATCTGGACGTTGTTGTTGTAGGCCGTGGCGTAGATCGGCAACCCGGCGGTCCCCAGACAGCGGTCGAAATAGCTCAGGTCCTCGATCTGCTCCAGCGGCGCGGACCCGAACGACCCCGGCGTGCTGTAGCGGGTGCGTCCCGAGTCGGTTCGCGGCGGCCGGCGGCCGTTCGGTGGATCGACGATAAGCGAGGTGCGCCGGGTCCCGACCACCTCGGTGCCGAAGTCCATCCAGAAGCGGTTGTAGGCGCCGATTGACCCGCCCGCCTCGGTGCGCTTGGCCGGCGCCAGGTCCGCAGTCTGGTTCTGCTCGACCGCCCCCTGCTGGAGCGCCAGCGCCTCTTCCTCGGTCAGAAACTCCCGGTCGCCATATTCCTCCGGGCGCTCGAGCGGCGTCAGCGACCTGAAGTCCCACACGCCGCCCAGGTCAGGCACACCCCACGGCGTCCGCGGCGTCTCTGAGGACTGGGCGCCGGCGGTCGCCGGAGACAGGAGCGCCAGTGCAAGCAGCGTGGTCACGGATCCCTGCGATACGCTCATTCGGTGCTCTCCAGAGGCGGTCGCGGCAACAACGTGAGTATCCGCTTACACTAGCAGACCGCCCAGTGCCGCACAAGCGAACGTAGCCGTGGGGCAGGTGCTCACCGCCCTCGATCGGGTCGGGGCACGCGACGGCCAGCCGCCGTTGACCGATCCCGGCCGTGCCCTGGAGCGCTTGACACTCTATATCTATCTTGATATAGTGCTATATCATTTATGATATAGCACTATGAGCCTCGACCACATTCTCCTCGGCCTGCTCCGTGAACCGTCCACCGGCTACGACCTGAAGGCAGCGTTCGCCGATCGGATCCGGCATTTCTGGTCCGCCGAGTTCAGTCAGATCTACCCCGCCTTGAAGCATCTTGAGCAGCGCCGTCTGCTCGAGAGCCGGGTCGAGCCGTCGCCGAAGGGGCCGAACCGCAAGGTCTACACGCTGACGGCGGCCGGCCGGGAGGATCTGCTGGGCTGGCTCCACGGAGGGCCGGTGGTCGGCACGGAACGGTTCGCCTATCTCGCGCAGCTCTACTTCATGGATGCGATTGGCGACGTCGGAGAGACGCGGGCGTTCATGACCAGGCTCCGAGACCATCTCGCCCGCTGGCTCACCCACCTGCAGGCGATCGAACGGGATACGACCGACACGGCCGGCAACGCGCCGGAACGCTACAGCGACGCCGGCTTCCATCGCTTCGCCGCGCTGCGCATGGGCATCCATTCCGTCGGATCGAAAGTGGCCTGGTGCGACGAAACGATCGCAGCGATCGACCGGCGTCTCGCAGGCGGCCCGCACGCCGGTGACCCGGACTCTCCCGACGCGCCGGCGGCTGGACCGGACGCACTCGCGACCGGGAAGGAAGGCACATCATGACCCTGCTGCTCGACGTCATCATCTGGGCGCACGTCGCCACCGGGTTCGTCGGCCTCGCGGCATTCTGGGCGCCGGTCGTCTCGCGGAAGGGGGGCGCGGCGCATGTGCGTTTCGGCCGCGTCTACGCCTGGTGCGCCTATGTCGTCACGGTGTCGGCGGTCAGCGTATCGGTGGCGCGCGTCGCCACGTATCAGATTCAGGGGATCACCGTCGCGGACCAGCCCGAGCTCTACGGCTTCGCCTGCCTCCTCGGCTACCTCGGGGTGGCGACGTTCGCCGCCGTGCGACAGGGCATGCGCGTCATCGCCACGCGGAAGCGGCCCGAGACGCTGCGGACCCGGCTGCACGAAGCGCTGGCTTGGCTGTCCATCGCCGGCAGCGCCGCGGTCGTCGCGGTGGCGGTCATGGTCTGGTCCGACATCTCGCCGATTCTGCTGGGCCTGAGCCCCATCGGCGTCTTCACCGGGTCGCGCATGCTGTATCTGATGCGCCACCCGACGGCGCAGCACATGGGCTGGTTCTACAGCCATCTGGCGTCGATGCTCGGCGGCGGCATCGCATTCCACACGGCGTTCATCGTCTTCGGGGCACAACGCCTCTGGGAGTACGAGATCGCCGGACCGCTCGCGGTCGTGCCCTGGATTCTGCCGACCATCGTCGGCGTCCCGGCCATCATCGTCTGGACCCGGCGCTACCGGCGGAGGTTCGAGCCGGCGGCGTCCTGACGTGCGCGCCGGAACCGGGGATCAGCGCCCTCGAGACGGGATGCACCGTCGGGCGCCTGCCGTGGAGCGGTCACCACTGGCGGCTGCCGCCCGCGGTCACCGCGGCGGGCACCGGCGCCTGGTAGAGGATCTTGCCGACGAAGAAGGGACCCATGTCCTGGATGTACTCGGAGGTCTGGACGGTCGGGCGCATATCCTTGACCAGCTTCGACAACGGGTAGAGGTCGGGACCGATCAGGCCGATCACGAACTCGTTGTCGTCCCGGTCGAGTCCGTGGCATTCGAGACGCACGTCGACGGCCAGCCCCAGGTCGCCGTAGCCGCGTCCCACCACCCCGTGCTCCATCAGAATGCGTCCCTGCTCACCGCGCGGCAGCCGGTTGAAGGCGCCGGTCCGTCGCAGCGGATACCAGATTCCCCACGGGTAGTCTGGATTCAGGGCGTGACGGCGCACCTTGTACAGCAGATAGTCGACCAGATCGGGCTCGCGGCCGCTCGCGTAGGTGCGGCCCAGCATGGTGAAGTCGGGCATCGGTGTCAGAGCGGCGAACGGCGGTCCGCTCAGCAGTGCGCGACCGGTCTCGGCGAACAGCGCAGGGTCCTCCGACATCAGCAGGACCGCGACCCCGCGGGGATCGTTGAGATTGGCGTACACGGTCGCTTCGAGTCCGCTGGCCCGCACGGCGGCCACCACCGCATCGGTGTCGAGACACCCCGTGAATACCTGCAATTGCACGAAGAGCCGAGACTCCAGGGTCTGCGACTCGCCCCGCACCGGAGCACCGTGCTCGACGAGATCGGGAACGAATGTCGCCATCGTTGACGGCGGTCGCCCGCCGCGAGACGAGGTGGCCGGTGCAGCGTCGGTCTTCTCAGTCATGGTCTCTGTCGTGTCCTTCGGAACGTGAGCGACCATTTTACCCGAGCCGGCGTCGTACCCGTTGCGCACGTTGCCGACGGCCGGCAACGATGGTAGTGTCAACTGGACGCGGATGGCCACCCACACGTTAATCGCCCCGCTTCTCGCCATCCTGATCTCGCCGCTGGCGCCGACGTCCGTCGCAGCGCAGGATCTCGACCCGGCGCCGCTCCCGACAGAGGAGATCCAGGTCAACATCGCGCGCGTGAAAGAACGGCTGGAAGCGCAACCCGACGACGGCGCGGGTGTGCTTCTGCGTCTGGAATACCAACTGTTGGTCTACGGAGATCTGCTCGAGATCAATCCGTTCGAAGGATTCGACGTCCGTCACGGTCCGGTGCCGTACGGCGTGCCGACGCACCAGGAGCTCCTGAATTCCATGACACCGGGAGAGTTGCGCTCGGAGACGATACCGCTGATTCCCCTCCTTCGCTGGACGTTCGGGCGCTAGCAGCCGCGCCGCGCTTGTGTTTTCCGGCCGTAGCGCGGAAAATGTCAAGCTGTTCAAGAGGTGTCGAGCGCACGTGCCGCCGGCCCGCGATTCGTCGACGGGCATCAGTCACAATCAGAGTCGAGGTGCAGAATCGTGTCTACAGGGTTGAGTGAGCGCGGCGTGTCGGGACTGGATGCCATCGTCGGCGTCCTGGGTGACGATGCGGCCCTGCTCGAGCATCGGTGCCGTACGATTCCCGCGTCGACCCTCCATCTGCCGGGACCCGATTTCATCGATCGCTGCGTCGCTCCCTCCGACCGCCCGGCGCGCGTGCTCACCAGTTTGCAAACACTGTTCGGCGCGGGCCGCCTCGGCGGCACCGGATATCTGTCCATCCTGCCGGTCGACCAGGGCATCGAGCATTCGGCTGGCGCGTCGTTCGCCCCCAACCCTGCCTACTTCGACCCCGCCAACATCGCCGGGTTGGCGCTGGAGGGCGGCTGCAACGCCGTCGCGTCCACCCTTGGCGTGCTGGGGGCGGTGTCCCGACAGTACGCGCACAAGATTCCGTTCATCATGAAGTTCAACCACAACGAGTTCATTTCGTATCCGAACTCGTTCGATCAGATCCGTTTCGCCAGCGTCGAACAGGCGTTCGACATGGGTGCGATGGGGGTCGGCGCCACGATCTATTTCGGGTCGGAAGAATCGAAGCGCCAACTGCAGGAGGTGTCGGAGCTGTTCCAACAGGCGCACGAGCTCGGCATGTTCACCGTCCTCTGGTGCTACCTGCGGAACCCGGCCTTCAAGACGTCGGAGGCCGACTACCATGTCGCCGCCGATCTGACCGGGCAGGCGAACCACCTAGGCGTCACCATTCAGGCGGACATCATCAAACAGAAGGCGCCGGAGACCAACGGCGGCTTCACCGCGCTCGGGTTCGGCAAGACGCACAAGGCGGTCTACTCGTCGCTGACCACCGGGCATCCGATCGATCTCACCCGTTACCAGGTGGCGAACTGCTACATGGGCCGCGCCGGGCTGATCAACTCGGGCGGCGCCTCCAGCGGCGAGAGCGACCTGAAGGAAGCACTGAAGACCGCCGTGATCAACAAACGTGCCGGCGGCACCGGGCTGATCTCGGGCCGCAAGGCGTTCCAGCGGCCGATGGCCGACGGTATCGCGCTGCTGAACGCCATCCAGGACGTCTATCTCGCGAAAGAGATCACGATCGCGTAGAGACAATCGCCGCCGCGCACGCTACGTGGTGTGGTCCCGGTTTTCACTTTCCGGTTGTCTCTCCGGGGTTCGCCCACAGGTCGAGGCGAATCGACAGCAGGAAATACTTCTTGCGCAACGCCACCACCCGGTCGGAATAGCCGGCTTTCGGAATCTCCCGCGCGCGGAGACGGGCGCGCAGCGTGCGCAACTCGTAGCGGTACAGGTCATTCACGAATGCCTTCGCAAGCGACGGCGGCGTCGCTGGACCCGGACGCAGACCGAGCCGTCCGAGCGCTTCGTAGACCTTGGGATGGTAGATGTACTCCACGACGTGCCTACCCGTGCAGGGTCGCGGCTGACTATTGTAACGGCGCGGTTGATCGACGAACGCGAAGTGGTACCCTACCGAACGTGCTGACCGCCTGCCGCGACCACACACGCGCGCCCGCTCGACGCCGCCCGGTCGTCGTGACGCTGCTGTTGCTCGCACTGGGCGCACCGGCGGCGTCGGCGGCCAACGACGACCTGCGGCTCCCTGACCAGACATTCCCGGAGGTTACCCGTCTGCACCGGTCGGGCGACCACGCCGCCGCTCTCGCACAGTTGGACCGGACCGTCGGCGACACGGCCTCTCCCGCCCTGGAGGCGCTGGTGCTGCGCGCAACGCTGCTCGACGCCGCCGGCCGCGGCGCCGAGTCGGACGCGGTCTGGCGCCAGGTGATCGAGCGCGAGGTCTGGATGCGGACATTCGCTCGGCGCGCCCTGGTCGTGAGCATGGCGGGACGCGGAGAGCCGGCGCAGGCCGCACCGATCCTGGCCGAGTTGACCCGCGGCGACGCCGCCCGGCATCTGGACCTCAGCCTGCTCGTCGGTCAGGCGTATCTCGATCGCGGGGAGTTCGATCGCGCGGCGGCGCTGTATCGCGGCGCGCTCCGAACCGAGCGGCGCGGCGCGAACGCCGACCGGGCACGCCTCGGGTTGGCCGCGGCGCAGGCCGGCGCCGGCGACCGCGCCGCCGCGATCGCCACGCTGCGCGAGGCGCAGCTCGAGCACCGCACCGGCGCCGGCTACGTCGCCGCCCGCGCTGAAGAACAGCGTCTGAGCGACAACCTGGAACAGGAGCGCGCGCCGTTCACGCCCGACCAGTACCGCACGCTGACCCGCCGTCTGCGGGGGTATGCCCGCTATACCGAGGCCGCCGAACTGATCGCCGAGTGGCGCGGCGTCCAACCGGACGCCGGCGAGCGGCTCGACGTCGAGTTGATCGGCGTCCTGTACGACGGGCGCGCGAACGACGACGCGGTCGCCCTGATCGAACAGTTCGCCGCACGCTTTCCGTCGAGCCCGTTGCTCCCTGACGTCAGACTGACCGCGTTCCGGCTGGCGGTGCGCATGGGCCAGACCGGGCGGACGCAGGCGCTCGGACTCGATCTGTTCGACGGCCGGGTGCCCGGAGCCAGCGCCCAGCAGCAGTTCAGCGCCGGCGAACTGCTGGCCGCCTATCTGGTGGCGGTCGGCGACGTCGACAGCGGCCTCGATCTGTATCGGCGGTTGTTTCAGCGCGCGGACGGAGCGGACAGCCAGCGCATGATGCTGTGGAAGGCGGGTGTGGCCGCGCTGCGGGCCGGACAGGACGACCGGGCGCTGACGAATCTGCGCGCACTGAACGACCGGCGGCCAACCGGCGATCTGCAGGCGGCCGGTCAGTACTGGCAGGCGGTCGCCGAGACCCGGACCGGCCAGACCGATCGGGCCGCGCGGACCTTCCGCACGCTGGTCCAGACGCAACCCTACGACTACTACGGGCTGCAGGCGCGCGCGCGCTTGGCGGCGCTGCCCGGCGAGGCCGGCGTGCCGGGCACGCCGGACCGGCAGTTTCCGGCGCTGGCACTCGGGTCGGGTACGCGGGACCGGGCCGAGTACAAGGCGGCGATGGTGCTGGCCCGTGCCGGGTTGACGGTGGACGCCGCCTGGTATCTGCGGCGGCTGCTCGACCAGCAGCGGAGCGACCGCGGGCTGGCGTTGCTGGCGGCGCGCGCCTCGGCCGCGGCGGGCGACTTCGCGCCGGTGCCGAGACTGCTGGTCAATCACTTCGCCGGGTTTCTGGAGACCGCGGCCGACGGACTGCCGGATGACTTCTACAGGCTGGTCTATCCGCGGCCGTTTCTGGACGATGTCCGACGCGCCGCCGAGAGCCGCGACCTCGATCCGGCGTTCATGTTCTCCCTGATGCGGCAGGAATCCCGTTTCGACCCGGACGCGCGCTCGGTCGTCGGCGCGCTGGGCCTGTTTCAAATCATGCCCTACACGGCGACGGCGCTCGGTCCCCGCGCCGGTCTCGACGACCTCGCCCCGTCTGATCTCGAAAACGAGGCCGTGCTGCTCGACCCGCGGGTCAACGCGGCGATCGCGGCCACGCTGGCCGGCGATCTGTTCTCCATGTTCGGGGGCGCGCTGGCGCCGGTCATCGCGTCGTACAACGCCGGTGAAGACCGGGTCGCCATCTGGTGGGAATCGGCTCGGGGGCTGTCCCAGGACCTTTTCGTCGACACCATCCCCTACAGCGAGACCCGCCGCTTCGTGCGCGAGGTGCTGGCCAACGCGGCGGGTTACCAGCGGGTCTACGGAGATGGCGCCGGCGCCGGCCGCTGACGATCTGCGGCGCACAGCCCGCAACCTGGCCGATGCGCCCGGTCGGTTGCCGTCTACATCGCGCCCTCGTCGGCCGACGGCCCGTAAATGGACGGCACCGGCACGTCGTTCAGGCGGAGATACACCCCGAGTTGCGCGCGGTGATGAATGAGGTGGTTCATCACGAAGCTGCGCAGAACCGCAATCTTCGGCAGGGTCATGACTGTCGCACCGTTGTGCAGCAACGACCAGGGCTGCAGGAGCGCGTCATCGGCCGCGCCCGCAATCGCCTCTCGCGCCGCGGCGGCGTGCATGTCGAACGTCGCCACCAGTTCCTCAACCGTGGCGGGCGTCGGCGGCGGCGGCATCGGCTCTCCCCCCGGCGCCAGATCGAGCGAGTCCTGGCCGATGGTCAACAACGCCCAACTTGGAATGTTGGCCAGATGCCCCGCCAGCCAGATCATCGTGCCCGACCGTTCGTGCGGCCGCCACTCGAACTTGTCGGCCGGCACCCGCTCCAACGTCCGCCGCACGCCTGGTATCTCCTGATCGAACTCCGGTAGCAACGCCTCGCTGATCGCCATGTCATCCTCACTCGTCCCTGACTAGGAGCCCGTGGTGAAAGCCCCGCGGCATTCGCGTGGCGATGCATCCCGCCTGGACCGCGTTGTTCCTCGGTCACATATGCCCAATATGCTCCCTCGTCACGCCTTGCCACGCGGGCGCCTCGCCACGCTCGGTGCTACGCGCGGTTTCACCACGGGCTCCTAGAATCCGATCGCCGCGCTGGTTCGGCGCCGATCTTCGGCCCCCTCCAACATGTCCTCGTCCGCATCGTAGTAGATGGCCGCGACCGCGCCCTGAATGCGAGTCTCGACCATCCGGTGGCCCCGCGCCGCGAGCAGCGCCAACGTATCGGGAGACAGGCCCCACCGTTCATGGCGCGTCTCGTCTGGCAGCCACTGATGATGCAGCCGCGGGGCGTCCACCGCTTCCTGGATGTTCATGCCGAAGTCGACCACGTTGAGGATGGTCAACAGCACGGTGTTGATGATTGTGCGCCCGCCGGGGCTGCCGGTCGCCATCACGAATCGGCCGTCGCGGGCGAGAATCGTCGGAGTCATGCTCGACAGCATGCGCTTGCCCGGCTCGGCGAGGTTCGGGTCGGTCCCGATGAGCCCCGTCCCGGTCGTCAGACCGGGCGCCGGGTTGAAGTCCCCCATCTCGTTGTTCAATAGGAATCCGGCGCCGGGCACCGTGATTCTGGATCCGTACCCCTGCTCCAGCGTATAGGTCAGCGAGACGGCGTTGCGCGCGCCGTCGACGACGGACAGGTGGGTCGTTTCACCGCCTTCCGCCGGCCAGACGAAACTGTCCGGTGACGACACCGACGCCCGATCGGGGTCGATCGTCCGCCGCAGCCCGGCCGCGTAGTCCTTCGAGATCAGCCGCTCGATTGGCAGACGGGGATTGAAGGCGGGATCGCCCAGGTAGCGAGCCCGGTCGGCATAGGCGCGGCGCATCGCCTCGATGATGAGATGCGTCGTCGCCGCCGACCCGCTGCCGGAGGCCGCCAGATCGTAGCCCTCCAGGATGTTGAGCATCTGAATGACCGCCGCGCCCCCGGAGCTGATCGGCGGCATCGAGAGGATGTCGTAGCCGCGATAGGTGCCCCGGATCGGTTCGCGCCGAATCGCCCGATACGCGGCGAGGTCGGCCTGCGTCATGATGCCGCCGTTGGCCGCCATCTCGCGCGCGATGAGATCGGCGGTCTCGCCTTCGTAGAACCCGGACGGCCCCTGCTCGGCCACGCGCGCCAGCGTCCGCGCGAGATCGGGCTGCCGCAACGTCTCTCCGGCGCGATACGGCGCGCCCTGCTTCGAGAACTGCGCCAGCGAGGCCGGGTAGTCGGCCATGCGCGGCAACACGCCTGCGAGCGACCGGGCCAGCGCCTGCGACACGATGAACCCGTCCCGCGCCAGTGTCACCGCCGGTTCGACCAGCCGCGCCCACGGCAACGACCCGTGCTCGGACCAGGCCAGGTGCAACCCGGCCACCGTCCCGGGCACGCCCACGGCCAGATGACTGTCGTGATGCAACACCCGGTCGTACTCGCCCCCGCGCAGGAACATCGTGGGGTCCGACGCGGCCGGCGCCGTTTCGCGAAAGTCGTACGCCGCCGGGCGCCCCTCCGACGGTCGGTAGACCAGGAATCCGCCGCCTCCGATATTGCCTGCCGTGGGGTAGGTCACCGCCAGCGCGAACGCCGTGGCGACGGCGGCGTCGACCGCGTTGCCGCCCTCACGCAGCACCCGGTCGCCGACCAGAGACGCCAGGCGGTCCTGCGAGACCACCATCGCCTGACGGGCGCGAACCGGCTGGCTGCTGCCCACGAGCAGCACCGGCGCGAGACCGACCAGCAGGACGGCCGCCAGCGCCGCCGCCACAGATGCCCGGTGCTTCCGAACCAGCGCTGCCATACATTCATCATCGCTTCGTTTCGCGCCTCAGACAAGGTGCAGCGGTACGGGCGACGGGCCGGCCTGCCGTAGCGTGGGCGAAGGTGAGCCTGCTACACTTTTCCGACCGATCGATGAGGGCCTCCGCCATGCACCAGCGTCTCAGCGTCGTCATGCTCACTCTGCTGGCCGCCGCCGGCGTCGCCGCGCTGACCCCGGCGCCCGCCACGGCGCAAGGCCGCGGCCTCGTGCCGACCGACTACTACCGCGAGGTGGGCGTCGGCGATGTGGCGATCTCGCCCGACGGCGCACTCGTCGCGTTCACCGTCACCATGATCGACGAGGCGCGGAACCGGCGGCGCCGGGAGATCTGGATGCAGGAGCTGCGCGGCGGGCGGCCCTCCGGTGAACCATTCCGGTTCAGCGACCCGACGCGCGACGCACGCGCGCCCCGCTGGTCGCCCGACAGCCGCGTCCTGAGTTTCGAGTCGCGCCGCGGCGACGACGATGCGCAGGCCGAGAGCGGCGCAACCTGGTTCGCACGAGTCACCTTCCCGGGCGGCGAGGCGTATCAGATCGACGGCGTGGACGCCGCTCCGGTCTGGTCGCCGGACGGCGCCTGGATCGCCTACCTCTCGCGCCCGGACGATACCGGCGGCGCGGACACCCACGAGCGGGACGGCTGGATCTCGCCCGAGGCGATCACCGCCACCCTCGACGCCGAACGGTTCGACGGACGGGTGATCACGTCGATGGCCTACAAACGGGACGGCACGCTCGCGCTCCTTCCGCATCCGGGGACGGAGGGTAAGCGGCAGCTCTTCGTCGTCGCGGCCGAGGGGGGCACAGCGGTGCAGCGCACCGCGTTGCCGTTCGACGTGGACGACCCCGTCTGGTCCGCCGACGGCGAGTGGCTGTATTTCAGCGGCGACGAGCTCGAAGACGACGAGTACAACCGCGACCTGACGACCGACATCTACGTCATCGGCCGCGAAAGCGGCGAGCCCCGCAAGCTGACCTCGAATCCCGGCAGCGAGAGCGCTCCCGCGGTCTCGCCGGACGGCGCCGCCCTGGCGTATCTTCACAGCCGCGGGCGCGGAGAACCGACCGATGTGCGCATTGTCAATCTCGCCGCCGACGGCACGTTCCGCGGCGTCCCCCGCAACCTGACCGGCGACTGGGAGTTCGTGCCCGGCAGGCCGTCGTGGTCCGCCGCGGGCGATGCCGTTCGATTCGTGGCCGGGGTGGGCGGGAACCGCCATGTCTACGCCGTGACGACCAGCGGCGATCTGATCAGGCAAGTGACGTCCGGCGATCGCCAGGTGGGGTCGGTCTCGGTCACGAGCGACGGTCTCATCATGGTGTATACGGTCACCGACGCGATCACGCCGGCCGAGGTGTTCGTGAACCGCGGCGACGGCAGCCTGCAGCAACGCGTGACCTCGTTCAACGACGCGTGGCTGTCCGAGGTCACCCTGCAGCGCGCGGAACGGCTGACGTGGACCGTCACCGACGGCACCGAAATCGAGGGCTGGCTGATCAAGCCCGTGGGATACGAGGCGGGCCGGTCCTACCCGCTGGTGCTGAAGATCCACGGCGGCCCGTATGGCGCCTACGGCAACAGCTTCTTCCGTACTTTCCACGTCCTGTCGAACTCCGGCTTCTTCGTGCTTTACACGAACCCGCGCGGCTCGACCGGTTACGGCCACGACTTCACCTACGCCGCCACCCCCGGCTGGGGCGAGATCGACACGGAGGACCTGCTGGCCGGCGTCGATACGGCGCTGGAGACCTATTCGGACATCGACCCGGCCCGTATCGGCGTGTCCGGCGGCAGCTACGGAGGGTTCATGACCAACTGGCTGACCGCCACCACCGAGCGCTTCGCCGCCGCCGTGACCAGCCGCTCGATCGCTGACTGGACCAGCCTGTACGGGTCATCGGACGCGCAAGGGCTCCTGGACTTCGCGTTCGACGGACCGCCATGGGCACGGCGGGAGCGGTATGACCGGCTGTCCCCATTCACCTACGTGGAGCACGTCACCGCCCCGACCCTGGTCATCCACAGCGAGAACGACTACCGCACTCCGATCGGCGACGGCGAGAAATGGTTCATGGCGCTGAAGAAGCGCGAGATTCCGACCGAACTGGTGCGCTATCCGCGGTCGAGCCACGGGCTGTCACGCAGTGGCGAACCGTGGCTGCTGGTGGACCGGTTGGAGCGGATCCGAAGCTGGTTCGTGCACTGGCTGGGTGACGGGGCCCAGTAATCGCACCTGGCAGCCCGCACGCACCGTGCCGCGCCAGCCCGGCCAGCCCATACCGAACCGTGCGCCGCCCCGCCTCGCGGCCGAGCGCGCCAATCTGCGGACCGCGGCCGTCGCCTAGCGACCCGCTGGCCCCCCGGGCGGCGGAGGCGTTGTATCGGGCGCGAACCGGGGCAGCAGCTCGTCCCGCATCGCGAGGTGATACACCGCCGCCGCCACCGTGATCGCCGACGCGATGGCGTCCTGCTCGAGCACCCGCTCGTAGGTGTCGAGATTCGTGTGCCACGTAACGCTGCCGTACTGGATTGGATCCTGCTGCATGCTGATGCCGGGCAGCCCGGCCGCGTTGAACGACGTGTGGTCCGATCCGCCCCGGCGCTGGCTGTTCGTGGTCCGCGCCCCCATCACTCCCAGGTCACGGAACGGCGCCAGTGCGTCACGAAGGATGTCGCCCGCCGCCGGCGGCCCGAACACCTGCGCGCCGCGCGCCCGGCCGGTGCCGGCGTCGATGTTGAAATACCCGCCGAACGCAGCGTGCTCCGGGGTCGGCTCCTCGGCGCTGCCGAAATGTTCCTTCACATAGGCCTGGGAACCCAGCAGCCCCTGCTCCTCGCCGCCCCACAGCGCCACGCGAATCGTGCGACGGGGCTGCACGCCGAGCGCGGCCAGAATACGCGCCGCCTCCATCATGACCGCCACGCCGACGGCGTTGTCGGTGGCTCCGGTCGCGGCATGCCAGGAGTCGAGGTGTCCGCCCAGCATGATGACCTCGCCGGCGAGATCGGTCCCGCGCAACTCGGCCAGCGCGTTGTAGACGGTGCGCCCGTCCGGATGGGTGCGATTGGCGATATCGACCTCCAGCTCGACCGGCGCTGATCCGAATTCGAGCAGACGGACAAGCCGGCCGTAGTCCTCGTTGCGCATGACGACCGTCGGCGCCGCTTGTTCGACATCGTACGTGCGGTTCTGGAACGCCCGAATCTGGCCGTGGTCGCGACCGGCGTCGTTGACCCGCGCCACCGCACCCGCCTCACGCAGAAACGCGGCGACGCGGGCCTCGATCTCGCGGCCGCTCAACGGACGATCCGCGCGATCCGCCCCGCCGCCGCCCGCGCCCCCGCCGCGCCCGCCGCGCCCGCCGCGCCCGCCGCGCCCCGCAACGACCGGCGGGGGCGGCGCGTTGAACTGCCGGGCAAGCTGGGCGTCCTCCACCCGCCGCGCCGAATCGGTCATGGCGACCCCGACCTGTACGTGTTCGCCCACCAGCACGACCTTGCCCTGCATCTGGTCCCGCAGCCCTTCCAGATGCGCGTCCAGATCTGCGCGCGTCGGCCGCTCCGGCAACGTAAGGTGGAACACCGCCGCCCGCACCGCCCCCTCCGTCCCAGGGGTCCAAGCCAACGCCTCGGTCATCAGGGCATCCGTCACCGGCGTGACAAGATGCACGCTGAGCCGTTCGTTCGACCATCCGGGGTGACCGAAGTCGAACGGCTCCAGGTGTCCGTTCGTCAATCCCCAGTCCTCCATCTGCTCGATCGCCCAGCGCCCCGCCGCCTCGAGGTTGGGCGAACCGGTCAGCCGCGGGCCGTAGACATCGGTCAGCCGATGCAACGTCGGCATGATCTGCGAGTTGGATGTGGCCTCCTGCCGGATGCGCCAGTTCATGTCGGTGTCGAGCCGCTCCTGCGCAGCGGCGACCGCGCCACCGAGCAACACCGCCGCCATCACGGCCATCAGGCGTTCCCTCATCGGTTCAACCCCCCGCGCGGCGCACGGACGCGCCCGCGCATGCTCCGCGAGCCCCGCCGGCAACTCGCGTACGGTGTATGCTACACCGCGTACAGTCATTACGCCGGACACTGGGAATCAGCTTCATACCGGGAGGTTTCGGATGGGGAATCGACAATGGGAAGCCTGTGGCGGAACGAGCCGCACGGTCTTTGGTCTCGTAGCACTCTCGCTGGTCTTCGTCCCGTCTCTTGCGGACGCTCAGGCGCCCCGTACCGCCGACGGCAGGCCGAATCTGACCGGGGTCTGGGATTTCCGGACGATGACCCCGCTCCAGCGCCCCCGCAACCAGGAACGTGAGACCATCACCGAGGAAGAGGCCGCCCAGATCGAGCAGCGCGCGGCCGAGGCGGCAATTCGTGCCGACGCCCCCAGCGAGGTCCGCACCGAGCCGCTGCCGGCCGGACAGCCGGTGGGCGGCTACAACAACTTCTGGTTCGACCGCGGCGCCCGCGTCGTCGAGGACCGCCGCACATCGCTGATCGTCGATCCGCCGACCGGGCGGCTCCCCGAACTGACAGACGGGGCGATCGAGCAGATCGGATCCCTCGGCGCGGATGTCGCCGGCGCACGCCCGGTCCGCTACCGGGTCGGCGGCATCGGAGCCGACGGTCCGGAAGATCGCGGGTTGGCGGAACGCTGCCTGCTCGGGTTCAACGCCGGCCCCCCGATTCTGCCGGCCGGATACAACCAGAACTTCCAGATTTTCCAGACCCCCGACCACGTCGCAATCCTGAACGAGATGGTGCACGACGTGCGGATCATCCCGCTGGACCGCCGGCCGCATCTGCCGGACGATGTGTCGCAGTGGCTGGGCGACGGCCGCGGCTACTGGGACGGCGACACGCTGGTGGTCGAGACCCGCAACTTCTCGGACCGGGTGGCCAGCTTCAACAGCAGCGTGACGACCGCCCTGGGCACCGGTGACACGCTGAACCTGACCGAGCGCTTCACTCGGGTCGACGACGACACGCTCCTGTACGAGTTCACCGTCGACGACCCCGCCACTCTCAGTGAACCAGTCACCGGGGTGCTGCAGATGCAGATCGGCGCGGCGCCGATGTTCGAGTATGCCTGTCACGAGGGGAACTACGGCATGCTGAACCTGCTGTCCGGCGCGCGGCAGGAGGAGCGAGTGGCTGCGTCCCAGCCCTGACGGCCCGTGGTGTGGCGGCGGAGTGGCGTCGGCGCGAGTCCGAACATGGTTCAGATCGCCTCGGGCCACCATTCCGCATGAACCGTGCATGCGGCAAGAAGAATCTGCTTGACGGTAATCTTCGCGTCCGACCGATCGAGCGACACGCGAGCGGCAACGTCATGCCCTTGAAAAGGGCAATCCACGGTCGGGCCATCCGCGGCGAAGGCGCTCAGCGGCGCCTGCTGAAGAGATCCGAATATCGTGACCGGGATTTCGAGGAGTTGATAGGAAACGGGGACATCATTGAGCTCGTTCGGTTGTCGGAACGCGCGTAGCATCATGATGGCGTCCACTGCTTGCGCATACTCCTCAAATAGATCCAGAGTCCGTTGCCGTCGCTCTTTCGCGTTGCGCATATCCTGTATCCAAGCCGCTTCCGTCAGCTTGGAAATGTGCGCCGTGGTCCTGGACAGCCGTTGCGCTGCGGTCGACTTGAGGGAGAGCCGTTGTTCCGGTCAGCCTGGACGCCGGACCACAAGGTCGACAAACCGTTGGGTCGCGGAGCCAGACTTCTCAGACTGCCAACCAACGGCATCACAGGCATTGCGGAAAACGACTTCGAATAACGAATCGCGACCGGCGATAGCGTGTCGAGTCGCGCCTTCAACGCCTCCAGGTTCCGATTGTCCTGAGGGGTAGTCATGGTGCGGGTGTCTCGGCCGCTGCCAGCAAATCAGGCGTGCGCTCCCGCATTCTCCGCTCGATAAGGTCCAGATACCTGGAGTTCAACTCGACACCTACCCACCGTCTTCCAAGATCGTGCGCAGCGAGCAGAGTTGTCCCGGAACCGGCATACGGATCCAACACGACGTCGCGGCGGCGGCTTGTAATCGCGACACAACGCCGAGCCAACGTCATCGGCATCATGGCAGGATGGTCATCCAGCGGACCATCTCGCCGCATTTGGGGTTCCGTCGCAATATCCCAGATCGTTCGCAGCCGGCGCCCGTTCGGACCACGCACGGCCCTGTTGTCGTAATGGTAGTCCTTGCTCTTGGAGAGCAGGAATATGGTTTCGTGGGCCTTGGTTGGTCGATCGGTGACCGATTCAGGATGCGCATTGGGTTTGTGCCAGATGATTTCCGACCGCAGCCACCACCCCGCATCCTGAAGAGCGAATGCCAGACGCCAGGGAATGCCAATCAAGTCCTTCGGCTTGAGCCCATCCGGAGTCGAGGGACGGACAGCCATGGCCCGCGCCCGGTTCTTTCGGTCCGCTGCGCGGTACCGCCGGTTGCCCGAGGTATAGGCGTCCCCAACGTTGAGCCATACCGTTCCATCATGTGCAAGAACCCGCCGAATCTTGTCGAACGTGCAAACGATGCTTGCAACATACTCCGCGAGTGATTCATCGCGACCGATTTGTTGCTCGACGTCATAGTCACGCAACGACCAGTAGGGCGGGGACGTCACCACCGTCTGCACCGTCCCGTCCGGGAGCAGGTCCAAGGCGTCATTTGCACGACCCCCCACCAGGAGCGACCCGCGCAACGATTCGATGGGGGCCTGACCCGGTGTGTCGAACCGACACCAGTTCGAGGTCAGCCGGCCAGTCCCGCGTCCGGAGGCGGACACGGTCCCGCTCGGGCCGAGGTCCGTGGCCTGGCTGTCCGGGTGGATTGTGACCTGCTCGTTCGACACCGATCCAACGACCCCAGGATTTCCGCTGGTAAGGCGGCTCGCAGATGTGTTCTGCCAGCCTACTTGCAGACTACCACGCTCCGCGCCAGCGGTACACGATGGCCCGCCGCAGGCGGCGGCGCATCAGCGCACATCTCTACAACACTGGACGGCCGCGCCAGCCCTGGACACCGCGTCCCAGCCCTGACGGCCCGTGGTGTGGCGGCGGAGCGGCGTCGGCGCGGCTACCTGCTGCGCTGGAGCTGTTTCAACGCCTGCGTCCAGGCCACGGAAAAGAGGCAATACCCGAGGAAGTAGTAGAACCCGGGCCCCAGGGTCGAGGTCAGGTGGGTCTCCATCCCGACATCCACCTGCTGAATAAGGACCGGCACCGTGAAGCTGTTCGTCTGCGCCTGATCGCGCGTCGCGAGATACGCCAGGAAAATGGCCACGACGAAGACATCGGCCATCGACCACTTGCCGATCAGGTCGACCAGCAGCACGAGACGCCGCTTGACCGCGTCGCTCGCGACGTAGATGGACGCCAGCAGCATCGAACCCTTCGTCACCGGCACGATGATGCTGAACAGCAGGATCAGGAACGACACCAGATAGTCCGCCGACTGCCAGAGTTCGCGGACCGTGCCGAGAATCGAGCGGGTCTGCTCGTAGACCGTCACTTGGACCGGCTCGGGAATGATCGACGCTTCGACCTGGGTCGTAATCGAGACGCTGTAGATCGGTTGGGTGACGCCGGGCACCAGCAGCAGGAAGTTCACGAGGGTCAACGCGACAACCAGCCCCCTCACGCCGCGCCGCCTTGCCGGGCCGCGGCGATCTTCCTGTCGCGCGACGAGACGAACTGGCCGAGGTCGCGACGGTGGTTCGCTTCGAGTTGCTGGCGGGCTTCCGGGTCCACCGTCACCGCGAGCGTGGATCGCAACAGGATCTCGGCTTGCGCCACCTTGGCGTCGTAGTCGCGCCGGGCGGCGGCGATGGCCGCTCGCTGCTCCTCGCTCAGTGGAGTCTGCGCGGCCGCGCCGCCGGCGGCGTCCTGCTGCCGCAAGCGCTCCATGACCAGCTCGACCGCGCTCTTCGGACCATCTGTCGACACGTCGCCCCCTTGCTCCAATCGCCGCGGCGCCCTCGAGCGGCGAGTGCAGGAACCGGGATTATAGCGCGCCGGCGGACAGCGGACGGCGCCGGCGCGATTCCCGGCAGTTCTTGTTGACCAAATGCCGACCGTTGCGAGTATGCTAATAGGCGCCTAAACGGCGCCGCCCACCGGGGAGGCGTCTGCCGCGCGACGCCAGTCGCGCATCCAAGTAGTCGGCAGTACGCGGTAGGACCGAACTCCGACGATACAAGACGTGCAGGAAGAAAATGCCAAATACCGGCACCGTGAAGTGGTTCAACGACAGCAAGGGGTTCGGCTTTCTCACACGGGACGACGGCGAGAAAGATGTCTTCGTCCACCACTCCGCCATCCAGGGCACCGGCTTCAAGAGCCTGACCGAGGGTGAACGGGTGGAGTTCGACGTGGTGCAGGGTCTCAAGGGCCCGGCCGCCGAGAACGTTGTCAAGCTCGGCAACTGACGCGCCCGCGGGGACACGCGTCTCTTCCTGACCGTCACGGCTCCAGTTGTACATCGCGACTGGAAGGCGGAGCTGTACGTGTCCCATGCGGGCAGCCGGATTCGCCGCGGGCGGAATCGGCGGTCCATGAACATCATCACGCGACGCGCGATGCTGCAGGCGCTGGCGGGTCAGGCGCTCATCGCGGGCGCCGCCCGGGGCCAACCAGTGGCCGGCGCACCGCCGCGACCGCTGTCGCCGAACGCCGTCACCCACGACTGGCCGTCCTTTCTCGGCCCGTCCCACAACGCCGTCTCGACGGAGACCCATCTCAGCCGCGACCTGCCGCCGCCGCTCGTCTGGGAACTCGAGAAGGGCGACGGCTACACCTCGCCCGCCATCGCCGGCGACCATCTGCTGTTCCTGCATCGCGTCGGCGACCAGGAAGTGGTCGAGAACCGCCACCCGGAAACCGGTGAATCGCGCTGGCAGTTTCGCTACGCCACCGCCTATCGCGATCGCTACGGCTACAACAACGGACCGCGGGCGAGCCCCGTCATCGACGGTCAGCGGCTGTACACCATCGGCGCAGAAGGACGGCTGCATTGCCTCGAACTGACGACGGGCGACGGCGTCTGGAGCCGCGATCTGCGCAGCGAGTACGGGGTGCGGCAGGATTTCTTCGGCATCTCGTCCACCCCCCTGGTCCATGACGGGCTCCTGATAGTGAACGTCGGCGCCCCGGGCGGTCCCTGTGTCGTGGCATTCGACGCCCACACCGGCGCCGAAGCATGGCGTGCTGGCGACTGGGGCCCGAGCTACGCCTCGCCGGCGCCGGCGGTCATGCACGGTGCGCCACGGATCATGGTCTTCGCGGGAGGCGAATCCAGTCCGCCCGCCGGCGGCCTGTTGTCGATCGACCCGAACGACGGCGCCATCGATTTCGCGTTTCCGTTTCGCAGCCGCACCTACGAGTCGGTCAACGCGTCCTGCCCGGTGGTCTTCGACGACAAGGTGTTCATCTCGGCGAGCTACCGGACAGGGAGCGCGCTGCTGCAGGTGCTGCCAGACTTCACGCACGAGGTGCTCTGGACGACACAGGAGTTCGCCCTCCACTTCAACACCGCGATCCACCAGGACGGCTTTCTCTATGGATACGACGGCCGGAACCAGGGCGATGCGTCACTCGCGTGCGTCGATGCCGCCGACGGCCGGATCGTCTGGCGCGAGGCGCCGCAGTGGACCGAGACGTTCGAGCAGGGCGGACGGCAACGGCAGGCGATCGTCGGCACGGCGCGAGGATCACTCCTGGCGGTGGACGGACAGTTCCTGGCGCTGGGCGAACTGGGCCACCTGCTGTGGCTCGACCTGACCCCCGCCGGGTACCGGGAAGTGTCACGTGCCTGGCTGGCCGCCGCGCAGGAGTCATGGACACTGCCGGTGATCAGCCGCGGCCTGCTCTATGTCATGCAGAACACCCGTGACATCCTGACCGGCGCCGGTCCCCGCCTGCGCTGCTACGATCTGCGTGCATGATCGTCACCCCCGGCCCGGCCCGGTGCGCGACCTGGCCGACGATCCGCTCCGCGCGGCGGGTCGCGCGGCGCGTTATGGCCTTGCCGCCGAGGCGCGTGCGGTAGGATGATCAGTCGCACTCAGATGGACGACAGGCTCTGACTCATGAGAGGAACCGATGGGCGACACCCCGAACGTCAGCAACAGTTTGACGGTCCGCGTGCAATTCAGGAACCACAGCGGCATGCTCGGACGTCTGGCCTCGGAGATCGGGCATCTCGGCGGCGACATCGGCGCCGTGGACCTCGTGTCGGTGGGCGACGGGATGATGGTGCGCGACCTGACCGTCAACTGCCGGGACGACGACCATGCCAATGCGCTGCTCGATGGCGTCCGCGCGCTTGACGACTTCACCGTGGTGCACCACTCGGATCGCACCTTTCTGCTGCATCTGGGCGGCAAGATCGAAGTCGTGAGCCGCGTGCCGATCAGGACCCGGGACGACCTGTCGATGGTCTATACCCCCGGCGTCGCGCGGGTCTGCATGGCGATTCACCGGCGGCCGGACGACGCCCACTCGCTGACCATCAAGAAGAACACGGTCGCGGTGGTGACCGACGGCACCGCCGTGCTCGGTCTCGGCGACATCGGTCCCGCCGCGGCGATGCCGGTGATGGAGGGCAAGTGCGCGCTCTTCAAGGAGTTCGCGGGGGTCGACGCGTTTCCGCTCGCACTCGATACCAAGGATACCGACGCGATCGTCGACACCGTCAGCCATCTGGCGACGCCGTTCGGCGGCATCAACCTGGAAGACATCTCCGCGCCTCGCTGCTTCGAGATCGAGGAGCGCCTGCAAAAAAAGCTCGACATCCCGGTCTTTCACGACGACCAGCACGGCACCGCCATCGTCACGCTGGCTCCGTTGATCAACGCGCTACGGGTCGTTGGCAAGCAACCGGACGAGCTGAAGGTGGTGGTCAGCGGCGTCGGCGCCTCGGGAGTGGCGGTCAGCAAGATCTTCATGAGCCATGGCGTCGCCAACATCATCGGCTGCGACCGGATCGGCGCCATCTACGCCGGCCGCACCGAGCACATGAACTACATGAAGCAATGGTACGCCGACCATACGAACCCCGCCGGCGAACGGGGAACGCTGGCAGATGTGATCGAGGGCGCCGACGTGGTCGTGGGACTCTCCGCCCCCGGTCTGCTGACGGTGCCGATGCTGAAGAAGATGAACCGCGACCCGGTGGTCTTCGCGATGGCGAACCCCACCCCGGAGATCATGCCGGAAGAGGCGACGCCGCACGTCCGCATCATGGCTACCGGACGGTCGGACTACCCGAATCAGATCAACAACGTCCTCGCCTTTCCCGGTGTCTTCCGCGGGGCGCTCGACGCCCGCGCCACGGCGATCAACGACCAGATGAAGCAGGCGGCGGCCTATGCGATCGCCGGTGTGATCCCGGCCGAGGAACTGCACGAGGACTACATCATCCCGAGTGTCTTCAACCGGGCGGTCGTCAAAGCGGTCGCGAAGGCGGTGGCGGAGGCGGCCCAGGAGACCGGAGTCGCCCGCCGCGAGACCAAGGGGTAACGTGCACGCCACTCCCCGCACGCTCGTGCTGGTCCCGACCGACATCGAGCGGCGGCATCTGACCCGCCAGCCGGGCTTCGGCGGTGCGGCGCCGTGCGAACTGTGCGGGTTCGGTCCCGTGGCGGCGGCGGCCCGCACGGCCGGCCTGATCGCGCAGCACACCCCGGACCGGGTCGTCCTGACCGGTATCGCCGGGACATTCGACCGGCAACGGCTGGCGGTGGGCGACGCGGCCGTCTTCGGCCGCGTCGTGATGTACGGCATCGGCGTCGGCACCGGATCCCGCTTCGTGTCGGCCGGCCAGATGGGGTTTCCCCAGTGGCCCGGCAACGGCGACGACGACGGGATCATCCAGGACGAGTTGGGCTTGAGCATCCCGGTGCCGGCTGCTCCCGGCCCGCTGCTTACCTGTTGTGCGGCCTCGGTCTCCGCTGACGAGGCCCACCGCCGCGCACAGTTCCACCCTGGCGCCCTGGCCGAAGACATGGAGGGCTTCGGCGTCGCCGTCGCCTGCCGTCTGGCGGCGGTTCCGCTCGCGATCACGCGCGGCATCTCGAATCTGGCGGGGAACCGGTCGACCAGCCGCTGGCAAGTGGCGGAAGCGATGGACGCCGTCTGGCCGATCGTCAACGACCTCGTCGCCAAGCCCGTGTGGGACGAGCTGCGGTGACCCCCATCCACCTCGGCATCTCGACCTGCCCGAACGACACGTTCGCCTTCCACGGCATCCTGGCACGCAAGGTCGATCTGCGCGGTCTGGACTTTCGTGTCGAACTGCTCGACGTGGAAGCGCTGAACCGGCGCCTGTTCAGCGGAGACTTCGATGTGGCCAAGGCCAGCTTTCACGCGGCGATGCTGCTGTCCGGCGAGCTGGGCGTACTGCCGGTGGGGTCGGCGCTCGGGTTCGGCGTCGGCCCGCTGCTGCTGGCGGCGCGGCACGGCGCCCGGCCAGGCCGTGCGATCGTTTCGGACACCGGCGAACGCCCGGCGCGGGTGCTGTGCCCAGGTGCACACACCACCGCGACCCTGCTCTACAAGCTGTTCCATCCGGAGGACGGGGTCGTGGATCACGTCGTGTTCTCGGAGATTTTTCCAGCGCTCGCCGCGGGCGCCGCCGACTTCGGGGTCTGTATCCACGAAGGCCGCTTCACGTGGCGGGCGCACGGTCTGGCGCTGGTCGAAGATCTGGGCGACACCTGGGAGCAGGCCACCTCGACCCCGCTGCCGCTGGGCGGCATTCTCGCGCGTCACCGGCTGGGCGCCGACACCATCCGTACCATCGGCGACGTCCTCCGCGACTCGCTGGATCATGCGCGCCGCCACCGCGACGACACGGTCCCGACGATGCGCCGCTACGCGCAGGAGTTGAGCGACGACGTCATGTTCAAGCACGTGGACCTGTATGTGAACGAGTGGACCAGCGACCTGGGACCCACGGGGCGCGCGGCGCTCGACACACTGGCAGCACGAGCCACGGACATCGGGCTGCGCCCGCGCCACGCGCCGCCGCTGACGGTATTCCCGTAGGAGCCTGCGCCGCAGAAAGATTACGGCTGCAAATCCGCTCTCGCAATCTTCTACGGCGCAGACTCCTAGCGTGCGGTAGGATGGCGGCTGGAGGGCACACATGCTGGACACCCGACGACTGTTGACGGTATCGCTGGCGGCGCTGTGCACGCTGGGAGTCTCCTGCGGGGCGGCGCCCGACGAGACGGCGGCGCCCATGGCCGAGACCGCCGCCCCGATGCCGGCGGCGGCGTTGCCGCCGACCGAGGAGACGGCGCCCGACCGGTTGAACAGTTCGCCCCGCCATGGCGAGTGGGTCGACATCGAACTGCCGGGCAGCGACGTGCCTATCAGCACCTGGGTCGTCTATCCGGAGCGGTCGGGCCCGGCGCCAATCGTGCTGGTCATTCACGAGATCTTCGGCCTGACCGACTGGATTCGCGGTGTCGCCGACCAGTTTGCCGCGGACGGCTTCATCGCGGTCGCGCCCGACCTGCTGTCGGGCATGGGGCCGGACGGCGGCGGCACCGCCGCGCTCGGCGAGCGCGACAACGTCGTGGCCACCATCCGGACGCTCGAACCGGACGAACGGGGCCGGCGGCTGGACGCGGTGCGAACCTACGCGCTCGACATCGAGGCCGGCAACGGGCGCATCGGTTCGGTCGGTTTCTGCTGGGGCGGCGGCGCCAGTTTTGCCTACGCGGTCAGCCAGCCGGCGCTTGACGCGGCCGTCGTCTACTACGGCACCTCGCCCGAATCGCCAGACGACTTCGGGCAGATCAACGCCCCGGTGCTCGGGCTTTACGGCGAGGACGACGAACGGGTGAATACAACCATCCCGCGCGCCCAGGAGGCGATGGCGGACGGGAAATCATACGAACCGATCATCTACGAGGGCGCCGGGCACGGCTTCCTGCGCGCCCAGGATGCCAGGGAGGGCGCCAACCTGGCCGCCGCCGAAGCCGCGTGGCCGAGGACGATCGCGTTCTTCCGGCAACATCTGGGAGACTAGCAGCCGGTGGTGGAACCCCGCGTTGCACCGAGACCGGCGCGGCGTCGTGTGCGGCGCGGCTATCCGGCGCGGAGTGCGCCCACGGCCAGGGCCACCCAGCCGGCGATGAAGCACAGTCCGCCGATCGGTGTCACGGCGCCGAGCCAGCGGATGCCGGTCACCGCCAGCACGTACAGACTGCCGGAGAAGATGAGTATCCCCGCCACGAAGAGCCATCCGGCCGAGCCGGTCCAGGCGTTGGGCCAGCGCGCCGCGGCCCAGGCGACGGCCAGCAACCCGAGCGCATGACTGATGTGATACCGCACGCCGATTTCGTACGTCGCCAGCATGTCCGGGGTCAGGCGATTCTGTAGCCCGTGCGCACCGAACGCGCCCAGCATCACCCCGAGGCCACACAGCAACGCGCCCGTCGCGAACCATCCTGCCACCATGAGCAGGTATCATACTCTCACTGGTGACCCGGGAGCGCCGTGTCGGATCAGGTGTCCTCGGTCGGCTGATCCGCCGCCGCGAGTTTGACGCGCAAGGCAAGGAGAACAGGCATGGCCCAGTCCCCGGAGCAGATGGCGAACACGATGCTCGCCAACCTGCCCGCGAAGACCGGCAAGACACTGAAAGAGTGGCTCGCCATCGTCAAGACCTCAGGTGCGTCCAGACACCGCGACATCATGAAGTTCCTGAAGGGCGATCATGGCCTGACGCACGGGTTCGCCAATCTGATCGCGCTCAAGGCCCTGAAAAGCGACGCCGGGTCCGCCGCGCCCGGCGTCGATCTGGTCGCCGCGCAATACAGGGGGCCCAAGGCCGGGCTCAGACCGATCTACGACGCGCTGGCGGCGCTCGCCGCGTCGCTCGGCACGGACGTCGAGATCGCGCCGAAGCGGGCCTACGTCAGTCTCAGGCGATCGAAACAGTTCGGTCTCATACAGCCATCCACCCGTACCCGTGTCGATCTCGGGCTCAACCTGCCCGGCATCCCGACCACCGGTCGCCTGGAAGCCTCCGGCAGCTTCAATGCGATGGTCAGCCACCGGGTACGCATCGAACGCTTTGAAGAGGTGGACGACGCCGTCAGGCGCTGGCTGCTGCGCGCCTACGAACTGGCGTGAGAAGTGCGGCGGTCGGACGGCCAGAAGATCTCTTCGTCGAGCTGACGAACAGGGCAACCACAAGGGTTGCCCCTACACGCCTTGCTCAGCGGGCGCATCGCCGATCTCGGTGCAACGCGGGGTTTCACCACGGGCTGCTGGCCGTTGTCGTCGCGCCGGCTTACCGCAGCCCGCGCCAGGATCCCTGTTTCGATCTGCTGATTCGGTCGCCCCTCAGCCGCGGCTCACGTGCCGCCGCTTCAGGCTCATTTCTGGATTGGAAAGGACTCGGGCGTCCTCCGCCGCGGCGGTGCGCTGATAAGATGCGAGACATGCGGTCCAGCCCCGGCGGCGCCGCGGGGACCGTCCCGCCGAGCCGCTCCGTCAACGGCAAGTTCCTGGAAGTCGACGGCCGGCGCTTCCTCGTCAAGGGCGTCACCTACGGCACGTTCACACCCGACGCCGACGGCATACAGTTCCCGCCGCCGGCACGGATCGACGCCGACTTCGCCCAGATGGCGGCGGCCGGCATCAACACCGTCCGCACCTATACGCTGCCGACCGACACCTTGCTCGACGCCGCCTCGCGGCACGGACTGCGGATCATGGCCGGGCTCGCCTGGCCGCAGCACATTCCGTTCCTCGACGAGGCCGGCGTCGCCGCCGGCATCAGACGCGATGCCGCCGACGCGGTGCGGCGGCTGGCGGCGCATCCGGCCCTGCTGTTGTGCGCGGTGGGCAACGAGATTCCCGGCGGCATCGTCCGCTGGCATGGCCGCCGGCGGGTGGAACGGTTCCTCGCGGCGCTGTATCTGGAGGTCAAGGCGGCCGCGCCGGACCTGCTGTTCACCTATGTGAACTACCCGCCCACCGAATTTCTCGATCTCGATATCTTCGACCTGTGCGCGTTCAACGTCTATCTGCATCACGAGACCGCGGTGCGCGACTATCTGGCGCGGCTGCAGCACATCGCCGGCGGCAAACCGCTGCTGCTGGCCGAGGCAGGCAGCGACAGCGCCAGCGAAGGAGAGGACGGTCAGGCGCGCATCACCGCCACCCACCTCCGTTGTGCGTTCGAAGAGGGCGCGTGCGGCGCGGTCGCCTACGCCTGGACCGACGAGTGGTGGCGGGGCGGGCGCACCGTCAGCGACTGGGCGTTCGGACTGGTGCGCGCCGACCGCACCCCGAAACCGGCGCTCGCGAAGGTTTCCGCGGTGTTCCATGACGTTCCGTTCCCACGGCCGGTCGCGGACGACTGGCCGACCGTGTCGGTGGTCGTCTGCGCCTACAACGCCGCGGACACGATCAACGACTGTCTGACCTCGCTTCGCGCGCTCACCTACCCGCGGACGGAGATCATCGTCATCAACGACGGCTCGCGCGATGCCACCGCCGTCATCGCCCGCCGGCACGAGGGCGTGCGGGTCATCGATCTGCTGAACGGCGGGCTCAGTGCCGCGCGCAATGCCGGGCTGGCCGCCGCCACGGGCAGTATCGTCGCGTACACAGACGGCGACTGCCGTGTCGACCCGGACTGGCTGACCTATCTCGTGCAACCGCTGCTGTCGTTCGACGCCGCCGGCGCCGGCGGTCCGAACGTCGTGCCCGCCGACGATCCGTGGATCGCGCAGTGCGTCGCCCGCGCCCCGGGCGGTCCGACCCACGTGATGCTGGATGATCGCACGGCCGAGCATGTGCCCGGCTGCAACATGGCGTTTCGCCGGGACGCGCTGCTGGCGGTCGACGGCTTCAATCCGGTGTATCTGCGGGCCGGCGACGACGTGGATATCTGCTGGCGGCTGCAGGCGGCCGGGAAACGAATCGCCTTCGCCCCCGCCGCGCTCGTCTGGCACCACCACCGCGCCAGCATCAGGGCCTACTGGCGCCAGCAGGTCGGCTACGGCGAGGGCGAAACCTGGCTCGACGCCCATCACCCCGAGAAGTTTCTGGCGGAACACATGGTCTGGCACGGACGCATCTACAGTTCGCTGCCGTTCCTGCGCAGCGCCTCGGCGCAGCGGGTCAACACCGGGGTCTGGGGCACCGCGGCGTTTCCGTCCGTCTACAGCACACAGACGCGATCCTGGCAGTATCTGCCGCACACGCCGGCCTGGATGGCGGTGACGGGGGCGCTGCTCATCGCCGGCAACCTCGGCCCCTTCGCCGGCATGGATGCGGCGTGGCTGCCGCTGGCGGCCGGCATCCTCGGGGCGCTGGCCACTCTGGGCCGCTGTCTGGAACACGCGTTGCGCTCGGACCTGCGGGGACTGCCCGCCATCTGGCGCTGCCCCCCCCTCGCCAGCCGCTGGATCTATCGCGGCGTCATCGCCTGGCTCCACGTCATCCAGCCGCTCGCGCGCCTGCGCGGCCGGGTGCGCGGACTGTCGCAGCCGGAAGCGGTCGCTCCCCAGCACGTCATGCGGCATCCGTGGAAAACACCGCTGCCCGGGCCGCGTGACGCACTCGCGGCGGCGCGGCTGCTTACCTCGGCCGGCATCGAGCACGCGTTCTGGGGCGGCGCCTGGACCCCGCACACGACGCTGCTCGGCGAACTGGTCGGGGTGCTGCGCGCCTCTCGTCCGGCCCAGCGGGTCGACATCGACGAGGGCTGGCAGCCGGACCGGGACATCAGTCTGGCGATCGGGCGCTGGAGCTGGCTGCACGTGCAGACCCACGTCGAAGAGCACGCTGGCGGCGCCTGTCTGTGCCGTGTGCGGGCGCGCCTGCGTCTCAGCTTCATCGGCACCCTGCGGGGCGTGACCCTCGGTCTGCTGCTGGCCGGCGGCATCGGCGCCTCGCTGGCGCTGTACACGCCCCCGGTCGGCGTGGTCGTCGCCGGCCTGGCCAGTCTGGCGATCGCGGCGCGCACCGCCTGGCAGGTCACCCGCGCCACCGCCCTGCTCGACCACGCGCTGACCCATGTGACCACCGCCGCGGGCCTGCAGCGGCTGCCGATCCCTCCCGAAGCCGCAGCCGCGGCGGCGTCCGCGCCGCGGCCGCCGGCAACCGCGAATCAGGGAAAGACCACGCCGTGAGTCTGCTCGCCTGGACACTCTCCTATCTGCGGCCGTATCGGAAGCGCGTGGTTCTCATCATCGCGCTGACCCTCCTCGAGATCGCGCTGGCCGCCACCGCGCCCTGGCCGCTCAAGCTGATCGTCGACAACGTGCTCGGCGCCGCGCCGCTCCCGCAGGGCATCAGCGTCTGGCTGCCCACCGGCGTCACGAGCCGTCCGGCGGCGTTGCTGGTCCTGATCGTCGTGACCGGGGCGCTGATCCAGATCGGCGGCGAGCTGGTGCGGATGCTCCACACCCAGCTTCAGGTGCACCTGGGCCAGCGTGTCGTATACCGTCTCCGCGAGACCCTGCTGGCCCAACTGCAGACGCTGCCGTTGCGTCATCACCTGCAGTCGCGCACCGCCGACTCGGTGTACCGCCTGGACGCCGACGCCCACTGCGTGGACGACCTCATCATCGGCGGTCTGTTCCCGCTGGCGCTGGCCGCCATCAACCTCGCCCTCATGTTCGTCATCCTCCTGTACGTCGACGCGACGCTCGCTCTGCTGTCGCTGGCGGTCGGACCGTTCCTGTATCTGTGCCTCCGCTACCACGCCGGCACGATGACGGCCCAGGCCGAACGGGTGAAGTCACGCGAGGCATCGTTGATCGAGCGCACCTTCGAGATCCTGTCCTCGGTGGCGGCCGTGAAGAGCTTCACCCGCGAACGCCACGAGCTGGCCCGATTTTCCCGTCACGGGCGCGACACCATGCGGGCGCGGTTGAGGTTGACCTGGCAGGAATCGATGTTCTCGGTGACCGTCACCGCCATCACCCTGGCGGGCACCGCGCTCATCCTGGTGGTGGGCGGGCTGCACGCGCTGGACGGCCGCCTGAGCACCGGCACGCTGCTGGTCGTGATCGCCTACCTGGCGGCGGTCTACGACCCCCTCTCGGAGATCGCCCGGACGACCGGCATGCTGCGGCAGGCGATCGTAAGCGCGCGGCGGGTTCGCGAGGTCCTGGCACTGACCCCGGAGGTGCTCGACGCGCCGGACGCACGTGATGCCTCGCAGATTGCCGGGCATGTGCGCTTCGAGCAGGTCGGGTTCGCCTATGACGACCGGCGCCCGGTGCTCGAGGAGATCAGCTTCGAGGCGGGGCCGGGCGAACTGGTGGCCATCGTCGGCCTGACGGGCGCGGGCAAGACCACCATCGTCAACCTGATCCCGCGCTTCTTCGAGCCCTTGGCCGGCCGCGTGCTCGTCGACGGCATTGACGTGAAACGCTACGCGCTCGGCCCGCTGCGCGCGCAGATCGCGATCGTACCGCAGACGCCCGTCCTGTTCAGCGGCACCATCGCCGACAACATTCGCTATGGACGGCTCGACGCCACCGACGCCGAGGTGGCCGCGGCGGCCCGCGCGGCCCATGCCGACGACTTCGTGCGCAGGCTGCCGCAGGGCTACGACACACCGGTCGCCGAGGCGGGCGCGACGCTGTCGGGCGGCGAGCGGCAGCGGCTCGGCATCGCGCGGGCGTTACTGAAACAGGCGCCGATCCTGATTCTGGACGAGCCGACGTCGGCCGTCGACGCCCTCTCGGAGCAGGCGGTGTTCGACGCGCTGCGCCGGCTGCGGCCCGGCCACACGACACTGGTGATCGCGCACCGTCTGTCGACCATTCGCGACGCCACCCGCATTCTCCTCCTGCATGACGGTCGTCTCGCGGCGCAGGGATCGCACGAGACTCTGCTCGCGTCGAGCGCGCTGTATCGCCGGATGTGCGCCAGGTTGTCGGTCGGGCCGTCGCTCGACGAACCGGAATCGGTGGACGAACTGCTGCGCGGCGCCGCAACCACACACGCGCCGGCCGCCACGGGTGTCAGCGAATGAGAATCCTGCTGGCCGGCATCATCGGGCGCCATCCCTACGGCGGCGTGACCTGGTGCTCGCTGATGTACCTGCTGGGACTGCGGGAACTGGGCCACGAGGTGTTGTATCTTGAAGACACGGGCGAATGCGTCTACGACGCGGACCGCGACACGATTTCGACCGACCCGTCCTACGGCACCCGCTATATCCATGCCGCGCTCGAACCATTCGAACTGGGCGACCGCTGGTGTTTCGTGAACTACGACGACACCTGCCACGGGCTGACGCAGGAGGCGCTGCGGGCGTATTGCGCCGGCGCCGAGCTGTTCATCAACCTGTCGGGCGGATCCTGGTTCTGGCGTGACGAGTACCGCCGGATTCCGAGGAAGGTGTTCATCGACTCGGACCCGGTCTTCACGCAACTGGCCATCGCGAAAGGGGAACGCTGGTACGTGGAGTTTTTCCGCGGGTTTGACCGGCTCTTCACGTTCGGCGCCAATATCGGCGCCGCGGCGTGCGACGTGCCGACCGGCGAATTCACCTGGCACCCGACCTGGCAACCGGTGGTGACGTCGCTCTGGCGCACCGGGACGCCGCCCCCCGGCGCCCGGGTCACGACCGTCATGACCTGGAAGACCGAGAGCTTTGCCGATGTCGACGGCAACAAGGACCGCGAGTTCGTGAAGTTCCTCGACCTCCCCGCACGGACCCGCAGCCGTTTTCGACTGGCGGTCAACGGGCCGCACACGCTGCTGCGCGACCACGGGTGGCACCCGGTCGACGCAATGAGCATTTCGCGATCACCCTGGGACTACCGCGACTTCATCCAGGGCTCGAAGAGCGAGTTCGGAGTCGCCAAGCACGCCTACGTCGCGCATAAATCCGGTTGGTTCAGCGACCGCACCGAGTGCTATCTGGCGGCCGGCCGCCCCGCGGTGGTGCAGGACACCGGCTGGAGCGCTCATCTGCCCTCCGGCGCCGGCCTGCTCCCTTTCTCGACGACCGAGGAAGCGATCGCGGCCCTGGCGGACCTGGAGGAGGACTACCCGACGCACGCCCAGGCCGCGACCCAAATCGCCGAGGAACATTTTTCGGCCGCCCGGGTACTGCCCCGGCTGCTGGACAAGGCAAGTGGATGAGCCGCCTGCGCATCGCCATGGTGGCGCCGGTCGCGCAATCCGTGCCGCCCGTGCGGTCCGGCTCGGTCGAAACGGTCACCGCGATCCTGACCGAGGGGCTGGTGGCCCGCGGGCACGACGTCACGCTGTTCGCGACCGCCGACTCGACGACGAGTGCGACGCTGCACGCGACCTGCGACCGCGGGTATCACGACGATCCGGCGCTCTGGCCGTGGGAGCTGTGCGAGCTGTTCAATCTGGCGGCCGCGGCCGAGCGCGCCGACGAGTTCGACGTCATCCACTACCAGGCCGAGTACACGCCGCTGGCGCTGGCGTTTTCCCGACTCACGACAACACCGCTGCTGCAGACACTGCACTACACGCCGTCGGACAGCGAGGTGCGGCTGTGGTCGCGCTACCCGGAGGCGCCGTTCGTCGCCATCTCCGGCACACAGGCGGCGCAACTCTCAGGTCTGCGACTCACGGCCACCATCCATCACGCGGTCGATACCGCGCGGCTGGCGTATCGTGCGGACCCCGAGGACTATCTGCTGTTTCTGGGCAGGTTCACTGCCGGGAAGGGTGTTCTGGAGGCGATCGAGGTGTCCAGACGCAGCGGCCGGCGTCTGGTGCTGGCCGCCGCCGAGAACGACTACTACCGCAACACCGTCGCGCCGCATGTGGACGGCCGCCAGATCGTCTATGCCGGCGAGGTCGACGCCGCCGGGAAGACCACGCTGCTCGGCGGCGCCCGGGTGCTGCTCTATCCGGTGCAGGAGGCGGAACCCTTCGGGCTCGTGCTGGCGGAAGCGATGGCCTGCGGCACGCCGGTAGCGGTGCTGGACCGCGGTGCGGCGCCGGAACTCGTCGACGACGGGGTCACCGGGCACGTCTGGGGGTCGCTCGACGCGCTCATCGAGGGACTCCCGGCGGTCGAGGCGCTTGATCGCGCGCGGGTCAGAGCGCGCGCGGTCGAACGTTTCGGAGCGCAGCGGATGGTCGACGCCCACGTCCACGTGTACCGGCAACTGGCGGCGCGCAACGGGTGCCCCGCATGACGGCGCCGGGTCACCGGCCGGCGGCGGCCGGCCCCTCGCTGCTCGCGGTGTTCGCGCATCCCGACGACGAGGCGCTCGCCTGCGGAGGACTCCTTTCCTGGTGGTCGGCGCTCAGCCTGCGCACCTCGTTGCTCTGTCTGACGCGTGGTGAACTGGGCGCGAGCGGTGCAACCAGCCCGGCGCACCTCGCTGGAATCCGCGCACAGGAGCTGCAGGCGTCGGCCGCCGTCCTCGGCATCGGCGACGTCACACTGCTGCACCATGCAGACGGCATGCTGCCCTGGATCGACGCGGACCTGTTGGCGACCGACATCGCACGGGTCATCGACCGCGTGGCCGCCGATGTGGTGGTCACCTTCGATGCGGACGGACTCTACTGGCATCCGGACCACATCGCCGTGCACCAGCGCACGACGACAGTGGTGGCCGCGCGGAACCGCGTCGCGCCCGCGCTCTACTACGTCACGATGCCGCGGGGCGCCATGAGGGCGGTCGCCGACCACGCACGCGAGACGGCGGCGCGGGTCGACGCCGCGCCGCCGCGCGCGGTGCTCGGCATCAGCGATCCGGACGCCTTCGGCGCCTGTGCGCCGCCCCCGTCGCTGGTCCTGGACGCCAGCGCCTTTGCCGGCCGCAAGCTGCAGGCGATCCACTGTCATCGCAGCCAGCTCCGGGACGACGCCCTGGCGCTCGTGACGACCGACAGCGCGCCACGGCTGCTCGGCGCCGAGCACTACCGCCGGGCCGAAGTCGGCGCCCAGGGCGCAACGCTCCTCGATCGGCTCGGCGCAGATCCGGGCACGGCGCTGCACCCGCCCGCCGACGATTGACACCATGGACCCCGCACTGCTGCCGCTCTTGCGCTGCCCCTTCTGCGGCACCCGGCTGGTGCTCGCCGACACCGGCGCCACCGTCCGTGAGGAGGGACGCATCGTGTCCGGGGTGCTCGGATGCGAATGCTGTGCGTTTCCGATCGTCGATGGAATTCCGGTCCTGATCGCCGACGAGCCGACCCGACGGGCGATGCATGCCCTGGAGGCTGGACGGTCGGACGACGCGCGGCTGATGCTGCTGGGGCTGCCGGCCGATCGGGCCGATCACGTCCGCGCGCTGGCCACGGACCCGACCGCGACCTGTCAGGCGGCGCTCGAGCTGCTGAGTCCGGACGCCGAAGGCGCCTATTTTCTGTATCGTTTCTCCGACCCGACGTTCGTCACCGCCGAAGCGCTCATGCGTGCGTTGCCGCGCGGCGGTGCAGGCCGCGACGGGCCGATCCTCGACCTGTGCGGCGGACTCGGCCACGGGGCGTACATGCTCGGCGGAATCGGTGGCAGCGAGGCCGCACCGCGCCTGACGGTGGTCGCCGATCTGTACTTCTGGAAACTGTGGATCGCCACGCATTTCACCGCCCCCGGCTGCGCCGCCGTGTGCTGCAGCGCGGAGGCGCCGCTGCCGTTCACGCGGGATCTCTTCTCCCTGGCCGTGCTGATGGACGCCTTCCCGTATATCTGGCACAAGCGGTTGTGTGCGGACGAGATGATGCGGGTCAGCCGGGGCGACGGCACCCTGGTGCTCCCGCACCTGCACAACGCGCGCGGCGAGAACGTCGCGGCCGGCGACCCGCTGAGTCCCGCCGCGTATGGCGATCTCTTCGCCGGCCGCCAGCCGCGCCTGTTCAGTGACCGCCGGCTGTTCGATGGCGTCCTGGAGGGCGTCGCCGATCTGTCCCGCCCCCGCTCCGACGACGAGATCGGCAACGAGGCGTCGCTGACCCTGGTGGCGTCGCCGCGCGCCGATCTGTTCGCATGCCGGCCCGCGCCGGCGCCGGCCGACGTCAGCGGCGAGTTGATCGTGAATCCGCTCTACGCGGTCGAACGCCGCGGCGGCGCCACCGTCCTGACCCTGGCGTTTCCCAGCCCCGAGTACGAAGCCGAGTTCGGCGGCTGCCGCCGCTACCTGCCCGCGTCGGTCACGCTGGACACCGACCTGAGCGGGCGCCTCGCGCCGGCCATGTTCGGCCGTCGGTACACGGAGCTGCGGCGACGACGGGTGTTGCTCGACGCCCCGCCGCGCTATCACGCCGGCCGACCGTGGGACCCCACCCGTTGGACCGGGACTGCTGCCGCCCCCCCCTGACCGGGCGAGGTACGGCCGGGGGGCGCACCGCGGGGCGCGCGCTGGTGGAATCAGCGAATATCGAGACGAGCGGTCACCGGATAGTGATCGGAGGGGTACCGCCCGCGGTCGTTGTGGACAACGGTTTCCGCGGAACGCACCGCGATCGGGCCGCCCACGAGAATCCAGTCGACACGCTCGCTCAACGCGTCGTCCGGCGGCCCGAAGTCACCGTAGGTGGCAATCGGCCCACTGCGCACCTCCGCCTGCACCCACGCATCCCGCAGCCCCTGTGCCGTGGCCGTGCGCCAGGTCTCGCTCTCCTCGGCGTTGTTGTTGAAATCGCCCAGCACGACCACCGCCGAGCCGGCCGGCAACGCGGCGACCCGCCCCGCGACCAGCTCGGCCGAGTCGATCTGCGACTGCCCGCGGCGCAGCGTGAAGTGCGTGTTGAACACATACACCTGGCGCCCGCTGGCCCGATGGTGGAAACGCGCCCAGGTGACGATGCGCCCGCCGCCGCGGCGGCGCCTGGCGTCGGTACGCGGCTGGGGCGGGGCGTCCGGTGTGGACGTCAGCCAGAAGTTGCCCGACGCCACCGGGCTCAGCTCGCCGTAGCGGTAGAAGATCGGCGTGTACTCGCTCAGCCCGACCCCGCCGTTCAGGCCGCGATCGATGCCCAGCCAGCGATAGTCGGGCAGCATGGCGTCCAGATACTCGATCTGCTCGTCGAGCGCCTCCTGCATCCCGATCACGTGGGGTGCGAACCGCTCGATCGTCTCGACAACCAGCTCCTTGCGCTGCAGCCACGAGTTCTCGCCATCCCGGCCGTTCGCGGTCCGGATGTTGAAGGTCATCACGTCGAGCGACACCTGCGCCGAGGCGGACCACGGCGCCAGCGCCCCCAGCACGACACCCGCCGCCGCGATCATCCGACACATGCGCATCAGGGTCCTTTCGTCTCGCCGAAGGCGTCGAGCAACACCGGCAGCAGGGTATGCATCTGCGCCACCGCCGGCCCCCTGGGCTGCAAACCGTCCAGGAACCCGTGCTGCCCGATCAGCCGATCCAGCACCGCCGGCCGGCTCGCCACGACGTGCACCGGCACCTCCCAGGACGCCCCCGCGCCACTGACGAGCGCCGGCGGCTGATGGTCGCCGACCAGCACCAACACGAGGTCGCGGTCCGCCCGCAACCGCAGGTACCCGCCGATGTTCGCGAAGGCGTAGCTCAACGCCGTGACGTAGCTCGGCCCCAGGTTCATCCAGTCCGGCCAGGCCGACCATGCCTCGTCGAGCGACTCGGAATCATATGGCTGGTCGGTCAACAGCCGTGCCCAATCCGCCTGATAGGGCGGGGTCGGCACGAACGGCGCGTGGGTCGTGATGGTGCTGAAGAACAGGAACGCCGGCCGGCGCTCCGACGGGGCGATCTCGGACGCATCGACCCGCGCCAGCGCGTACTGGTCGTTGATGCTCCACCAGCCGAAGGACGGGCCGCGGTAGTCGAGCCGCGCATGGTCGTAGATCTCGTCGAAACCGTAGAACGCGCCTTCCGGCCAGGGCACCAGCATCCCGGGCATGATGGCCACGGTGCGATAGCCCTGCCGGCCGAAAAGCTTCACCAGCGTGTCACGCTTCTGCGCCATCAACCGCACGTTGGTCGCCGGGTCCCGCACCTCGGTGCCCGACAGCAGGCTGATGTGCGCAAGCCAGGACTCGCCCCCGAACGTCGTGGATTCGACGAACGCCGACGCGACCGCGCGGCCGGTCGCGGCAATATCGGCGCTCAGCCGCGCGCGGCTCTTCGCCAGCGGCGCGGCCAGCTCGGGACGTTCCCAGCTCACCGCGCCATAGCTCTCGAGAAAGACCACGAACACATCGGCGCCGCGCACCCGCGCCAGATCCGAGCGCAGCACCGGCGCCGGTCCCAGGTCACGCACCCCCGCGCCGCGCAGCTCGTAGGTCAGCTCACCCAGCTCGCGGGCGACCGCGGCCGTCACGGGGCGCGCCACCCGCGGTCCCCAGGCCGCACGGCCCTCCGGCGGCTGCACGACGCCCAGCAGCAGCACGACGCCCGCCAGGCCTCCCAGGACCCACCGGGAGGAACGGACGCGGGCCGCGTCGGCGAGAGCGCCGAGCGCCCACCGTGTGACCAGAAACGAGGCGACGGCGCCCAGCACCAGTCCGGCGACGGCGCCCGTCGCCAGCCACGGGTCTGCCACGGACGTGAACATGGCGCCGACCGCGGGCACGTGCCGCAGGTCCCAGTACAAATTGACGTCACGACCGTAGAGCGAGGCGGTGGTGACCTCGACGTAGCGTCCAGCCACGAGCAGGAGCCAGCCGACAGCCAGCCATCCCAGCGCCGCCCGCGTGGGCCCGTGCCAGCGCCGGCCGACGATGATCAGGCCGGCCACGCACAGCGCCAGTTCGACCGACACCTCGCCACTGGGCCGCACCCCGAGCGTGGGCCAGACGTTGGCGAACGTGAGCGACACGTTCAACACGATGACCGCGGCCGCCAGGACGCCCCAGCGCGCCCCCGTCATCAACCGTGGACCGGGAGTGATGCGCACTCGCTGCGTCCCTTCTCCACGCCGCGGACTACCACTCGATGCAGAACGGCATCCGTTTCGGCGCGAGCGCCAGCGCGCCCAGAGCGCCCACCACCGGCAGGCCGTACCCGTTCGTCAGATACGCCGTCTGGAACAAAATGCCCATCGTGAAGTGGAAATTCAGGATCATCAGCAGCGCGACCCCGGCCGCGAGCCGCACTCGGCATCCGGCGAGCAGGGCGGCGCCGGCCGTGAGTTCGCCGAACGGAACGAGCCGGGCGAACACCGGCGCGCCCGGGATCGCCAAGTTGTCGATATACCAGCGGCTGACCGCCGGCGCGGATCCCCACCACCCCTGCAGCTCCGCCGTCAGAAGTCCGCTGTCGGTCAGCCAATCCAGCTTGCCGATCCCCATGCAGACGAGGAACACCCCCATCGCCAGTGACAGCAGCCGCATGCCGCCGCCGCCGGAGGGCCGATCTGTCAGATACCTGTTCATGAGACGTCCTCGCCGCGCCGCAACGGCTCGCGCAGGCGCGCTTTGTCGCAACGTGCGCGACCAGTGCCCGCAGCCTGTGATACAACCCGCACAACCCCGCTGGCGCCAGGCGCGTGCCGTGGGGCGCGGGCCGCCAACTGCCAGCATTGTAACCGGGTCCGGTCTGCCGCGGAACGCACGGACCGAGACCGCGTGACCCGCATGAGAGTGACCGACCGCGCGCTTGGGCTGCTGCGCTCCGTCGTCGTCTATCATGTCATTCCGTTCCGGCAGCGCCGGCTGCGGCGGCTCTACGCCGATTTCGCCGCACCGGGCGAGCTGGTGTTCGACCTGGGCGCCCACGTCGGAAACCGCACCCGCGCACTGGCGGCCATCGGCTGCCGGGTCGTCGCCATCGAGCCGCAGCCGGCCTGCGCCCGCGTGCTGCGCACGCTGTTCGGCCGATCGACCGCGGTGGAGATCGTCGAGGCGGCCGTCGGCAGCCGTAGCGGGACCGGATCGATCGCGGTCAGCGACCGCACGCCCACCATGAGCACCCTGACCCCGGCGTGGCGTGACGCGCGGGCCGGCGACCCGACGTTCGCGGGCGTGGACTGGAACCGCAGGCTCGACGTGGAGATCGTCACCCTCGATGTGCTCATCGCCCGCTTCGGCCAGCCGGTGTTCATCAAGATCGACGTGGAAGGGGGCGAACCGGACGTCCTCGCCGGCCTCAGTCATCCGGTGCGCGCGCTCTCGTTCGAGTATCTGCCCGGCGCCCTGGAATACGCCCGGCGGTGCGTCCTGCGGCTGGGCGCACTGGCCGCCTACCGCTTCAACTGGTCGCCGGGCGAAACGTTCGAGCTGATGGCGGAGGAATGGATGACCGGCGAGGCGCTGGTCGCCGCGCTCGAGTCGCCCCGCGCCCGGCGACGCTCGGGAGACGTATACGCGCGACTGGCGACCGGCGTCTGACGGCGCCGCCGGCGCGGCCCGCCCGCAGCCAGCACCACCATGGCCGAATTCGACACCGCGGACGTGCGGCGCTACTACGACCGCAACACCGCGCACTTTCTGGCCTTTGGCCAGGGCGGCGGGCTCGGCGCACTGCACCGGCCGGTGTGGGGACCGCGCACGCACGGTCCCGATGCCGCATTCCGCTACGTCGAAGACCGGCTCCTCGACCTGATCCGGACGCTCCCGGACCGGTCCGATCCGCTACGCGTGATCGACCTCGGTTGCGGCGTGGGCGGCAGCCTGTGCTACCTCGCCGGCCGCGCCCCCGTCCTCGGCACCGGGCTGACGCTGAGCCCGGTCCAGGTGCGCCACGCCAGCCGCCGTATCCGGGAGGCCGCGCTGACCGAGCGAGTCATCTGTCGGGAAGCAGACTTTTGCCAGCCGCCCGACGACCTGGCGCCGGCCGACCTCGTCTACGCCATCGAGTCGTTCGTGCACGGCCCCGATCCGGTCCGGTTCCTTGCGGCCTGCGCCCGACTGACGCGCGCGGGCGGGCGGCTCGTCATCTGCGACGACTTCCGCCGGCCGGCCGCCGGACCGGCGGCCACCCGAGCGACGGAACGATTCCGGCGCGGCTGGCATCTCAATACGCTGATCGACGCCGGCGAACTGTTGGCGCTGGCGGACCGCGCCGGGTTCGAACCGGTCTCGGTCGACGACCTGACGCCGCACCTGGCGCTGGACCGCCCGCGGGACCGGTTGATCGCGGCGTTCGCCGCGCTGTGCGGATGGCTGCCGCTGCACGGCACGCGCGCGGGACATCTGATTGGCGGCGACGCCCTGAGAACCTGTCTGGCGAACGGCTGGATCGGATACGATCTCGCCGTCTTTCGCCGGCGCTGATCACGACGCACGTGCGGCGCGGCATGGGCCGCTGCCGCGGCGGACGGCGCGCACCTGACACCGACCCATGTCCGACGATCCGATCCGCTATTGGGAGACGTTGTCTACCGGGGAGATGGCGGAACTGGCCGCCCGCGATCCCGTGGCGGTGCTGCCGCTGGCGGCGGTCGAGCAGCATGGTCCGCACCTGCCGCTCTCGACCGATCTGGACATCGGCCTCGGCATCGCGGCCGAGGCGTTTCGCCGCCTGCCGCCGACGGCGTCGGTCCGGCTGCTGCCCCCGCAGGCGATCGGCGCCAGCCGCGAGCACGCCCGCTTCGCCGGCACGTTGAGCCTGGACGCCGGACTGCTGACCGAGACGGTGTACCAGGTGGGCGCGTCCGTCGCGGCGTCAGGGGTGCGCCGGATCGTGCTGTTCAACAGCCACGGCGGCAACCGCGGGGCGATCGACGCGGCGGCGCTGCGGCTGCGGGAACGGCAGGGGCTGCTCGTCGTCAGCGCCAACTACTTTGCCTTCTCGCGCCCCGACCAGATCGCGCTGCCGGACTCGGAATGGCGCCACGGGTTGCATGGAGGGGCGATCGAGACCGCGATGATGCTGCATCTGCGTCCGGACTTGGTCAGACGGGACGCGCTGCGGTCGTTTCCCTCGCTGGGTCAGGATCTGGAGCACACACTGCGCCGCCTCGGACCGCAGGGTGAAGCCGGATTCGCCTGGCTGGCGAACGACCTGAACCCGCACGGCGCCACCGGCGACGCCACGCTGGCCAGCGCCGATCTCGGCGCGCGGCTGGTAGAGCACTATGGCCGCGTGCTGGCCGAGATCATCCAGGACACCCTGGAGTTTCCCATCGACCGGTTGGCATAGCAGCCCGTGGCCAATGCCCCGCTGCATTCGAACGGCACGGCAGCCCGTCACTGGCGCGGCCCGGCCGGTTTCCTGCCGCGGATCGGCTCCGACAGCATATCGGTCAGCCAGTGCCCGGCACGATCGACCTTCGCCTGCACATATGGAAGATTGTGACGATTCAGCGTGCCGTAGAGCGGCTGGCGATCGGCGACCTCGACGCCGCCGGCCTCCAGGGCGCGCACTTTCTCCGGGTTGTTGGTCAGAAGCTGGATCCGCCCGATTTGGAGATGCCGCAGCATTTCGACCGCGGCGTCGTAGCGCCGCTCGTCCGGTCCGAACCCCAGCGTGCAGTCGGCGTCCACGGTATCCAGACCCTGCTGCTGCAGGGTGTAGGCGCGCAGCTTGTTTCCGAGACCGATGCTGCGCCCCTCCTGCGCCAGATACAACAGCACACCGCCGCGGCGGGCGGCGAACACGCGCAGACTGCCGCGCAACTGCTGACCGCAGTCGCAACGCAGACTTCCGAACAGATCACCCGTGAGACAGGCGGAATGCAGCCTGACGGGCACCGGGTCCGGCCAGTGCTCGCGGGCGCCCACCAGAATCGCCACGTGTTCGAGAATGCCGTTCGCCTCGCGGAAACAGACGAAGCGCGCATCCTCCGCCTCTTCGAGCGGCACCGGCCCGTCGCTGATGCAGGTCACCTCGACCTGCGCGTTGCCCGCCAGCGCCTGAATCTGGTCGGCGGACGCGCTCAGGACGGCGCCGCCGGTCCGCGGATCGCCCTGTACGCCGGCCCGGTCGACCCGTACACTCACGACCGCCGGAAGCAGTTGCCCGAGTCGGGCCAGGGTCAACCCGCCGATCTCGGCGGCCGACGCCGCGCGCAGGTCGAGGGCGCCCCGTACCGGTTTGTCGACCCCGCTCGACAGCCGCCAGATCGCGTCGGGGGTCGCCCCGCCACCCACGGCGAGGCTGACGTCACCCGTATGCCGCCCGGTGGCGCGGTCGGGCGCCGGTCCCACCGGCGGCGCCGGAGTCAAGCCCATGGCGTGCGCCCGATGCTGGGTCACCGCCAGGCGCAACGGTGGCCGCCCCGCCCCCTGCACTTGATCCAGGGTCCGCGGCGTCAGGCCGTCGACCGCCGCCAGCAGCACCGCCTCGTCCGACGCGCCGCCCGCGGTGACACGGAGCACCCGCCCTCGCCGCAGATCGAACAGACCACGCTCAGCCGCATACATACTGTCGTCCTGCCTCGCCTCCCCGGGCAGCCCCCAGCCGGGACACGATAAGGTTAGCAACGATGGAGGAGATCGCCACGTGCCGACTCCGGTGACCGCAGCCAGCGCCTGGGACTTGGTGCAAGCCGTCACGCCGGCCAATACCGGCGCCGACAATCCACAACGAGTGCATCATAGCGCACGCCGGGATCTCTGGCTGCAAGTGGAACCATCCGGCCACTGGCGTCTGTCCGTCCCGGCCAGTCGCGGCGCCCAAGACATGCTGGACCTGTACCTGCCGCTGCAGCTCGATCCGGCGCCGGTGATTGGACAGATCGGTCAAAGTCTCGACGGTCGCATCGCGACCGATGGTGGCCATTCGCACTACGTCACCGGTCAGGAAGACCGTCTCCGGCTGCACCGGCTTCGAGCCCTGTCCGACGCGGTCATCGTGGGCGCCGGCACCGCGAGCGCCGACGACCCCCGCCTAACGGTGCGAGCCGTCGACGGCGCCAACCCGACACGTGTGATCCTCGACCCGCACGGCCGCCTCTCGCCGCACCTGCGGATATTCACCGACGGCGCCGCCGCCACGCTGGTCGTTCGCCGAGACGCCGTGGCCGCACCGCCGCCGCCCGGCGCCGAGGAAATCAGGTTGCCGATCACCACGGAACAATCGGACCAACCGGCCGGATTCCCACCGGCGCTGGTGGTCGACACGCTCCGGGCCCGCGGTCTGCAGCGACTGCTCGTCGAGGGCGGCGGCGTCACCGTCTCGCGATTCCTCCAGGCTGGCGTCCTGACCCGCCTGCACGTGGCGATCGCCCCGATCCTGATCGGATCCGGCCGCTCCGGTCTGAGCCTGCCCCCGATCGCCACCCTCGACCAGGCGCTGCGTCCGCCATGCCGCCGGTTTCAGCTTGGCGACGACGTGCTCTTCGACCTCGATCTGCGCTGAATCGCCCGCGCGCGGCGCAGGCTCCTAGCGGTCACGGACCAGCATGATCACGCCGGGCAGGCTGCAGAGCAGCACGATCAGACCGTAGGCGACCGACACGGTCACGCCATCGGCGGCGCTCAGGCCGACCGCGCCCCACAGCAGGGCGGCCGCGCTCTCGCGGAGTCCCCATCCGGCGACGGTCACCGGAATCAGCATCGTCATGAGCACCGGGGCCACCAGTGGAATGAACACAACGGCCGGCGTCTCGACGCCAACCGCCCGCGCCGCGGCGAGGTAAGTCAGCAGGTAGGTCGCAACGACGAACATGGCGCTCGCGAGCTGCCACGCGAACGCGGTGGCCGTCAGGTGAGCGGCCGCCAGCTCGTCCAGCACCCGTGCGACCGCACCGCCGGCCGGCGACTGCCGCCGCACCCGGATCACGGCGGCCAGCGCCAGCGCGGCGGCGGCGGCGCCGCCGGCCAGCAGCAGCCGCCCCGGCCCACGGTCGATAGTCACGGGCAGGAGCAGCAGGGAGATCACCGCCACGGAGGTCATGACGGCCTGCGCCGACACCCGTTCGAACACGACGGCCCGCATCGCGGGCCCGCTCGTCCCGCTGCCCCCCCGGTGGGCGTGCGCCTGTCTCCACACACGGGAGACATCGCCCATCACCCCGCCCGGCAGGACCTGATTGAGGAAGATGGACAGGTAATACTCCCGCCAGGCCGCGCTGAACGACAGGTCGACGCCCAGACACCGCGCCGTGTAGCACCAGCGCCAGGCCAGCACGGCGACCTGCGCGATCGAGATCGCCAGCGCCAGCGCCACCCAGCCCGGCCGCATGGAGGCCAAGCGGGCCGCCAGCGCGCCGACGTCCAGCCACCAGCCGAGCGCCAGCAACAGGCCCAGACTCACCGCCACCCGCCACACGGGGGCTCGAATACTCATGTGCGATCCGGTGGCAGCGCGAGCAGATCTTCGTGTCCGACCGCCAGCCTGAATCCACCGCGGTCGACCGTGGCGCGGCGCCGAGCGGCCCAGGCCGCGATGCGGTCCACCGCGGCGGGCTGCATCTCTGCGGCGGCCGACGCCCAGCCGACGATGAGCCGCTGGACGAGCACGGCGTCAGCAACGGTCAACTGCCAGACGCTCGGTTGCCGCCGGCAGCGATAGCCGGCCCGTGCGAAGGCGTATTCGGCGGACTGGGCCGCGGCCGGTCCCAGCGCGGGCCCGAGCCCCTTGTTGCCGGTCTGATGGCTGTTGACGGCGGTGCGCACGAACAGGTCGTCCGGGTCGTCGTCGGACCGTCCCGGCGCCTCCGCGTCGAACCATCGCATGCCGCCGTCGTAGCTCAATGCGAAGAGCGCACCGCAGCCTGCGCCGCGGCATGCCGTCACCAGCCGCGCCACCCACTCCGACGACACAAGGTCGAGCAGCGCCGAGGCGGTGACCAGGTGCGCCGCCCCGACCGCGTGCAGCCCGGCGACGGCGAGATCGCCGGCCACCACTGCCAGCCGCCCTGTCCCCGCCGGGACCTCGAGGCGGGAGAGCGCGTGCAGATGGACGGGGTCGTGGTCGACCAGCGTCCAGTCCTGCCCGGGCGGCAGTCTGGGCGCCAGGTAGCGCAGATTCGACCCGGTCCCGCTACCCAGATCGAGCACACGCGACCAGCGGCCCCTCGTCCAGGCGGCGACCAGCGGCTCGACCAGCCGCACGGCGCGGGAGCGGTGATCGATCGGTTCACGCAGTGCGAGCCAGTCGGCGTCAAACGTTTCCATCGCGCGTCAACTCGCGTGTCACCGTTGCGAACCGCAGGGCCGCCTGCCCCCAGTCAGGCAGTGTGCCGGCGTGGCGACGGGCCGCGGCAGCCAGCGCCGTGCGCCGCTCGGCTCCACGCGACCCGGACAGCAACGGACGCAGCGCCGACGCCAGCGCCTGCGCATCTCCCGGCGGCACCAGCACCGCCGCGCCGGCCGGCACCGTGTACGGAATCGCTCCGCCCGTGGTGCTGACAATGCCCAGGCCGCGGGCCAGGGCCTCGCCGAGCGCCATGCCGTAACCTTCGTAGCGCGACGGCAGGACGAACAACGACGCCTGCTGATAGAGGGCGTCGAGTTGTGCCGGTGCGCACGCGCCGGCCAGCCGGACCACGCGCTCCAGCCCGCAGCATTCGATCAGCCGCCCCACCGACGCCGCATAGTCGGGCGCCAGGTCGAGCCGTCCGACACAGGCGCAGGTCCATGGCAGATCCCGGAGCCCGGCCAGCGCCTGCACCAGCTCCACCTGGCCCTTGCGGGGCGTCACAGAGCCCACACACAGCAGCGACGGAGGAAGGCCGGACGCCGGTCCCGTGGCCTGCGGCGCCGGATCGACGCCCGGGTGCACGACCCGGATGCGATCGGCCGTCACCCCGTAGTCCTCGAGGCGCCGGGCGGTGAACTCGCTGGTGACCAGCACGCCCCTGCAGGCGGCCAGCGCCTGCCGTTCGAGCGCAGCGAAGCGCCGGCGGCGATCCGTGCCGAGCCCTGCCTCGTCCGCCAACGGGTGATGCACGAGCGACAGCAGCCGCAGCCGCGCCCGCTCGGCCTCGAGCGGGCCGGGCAGCCCGCCCATGGCCAGCCCGTCCAGCACGACGCGGTCGCCGCTCGGAATGGACGCGAGCACGGCGGTCATACTCTGCCGCGCCACGGTGTCGGCCTCCGGAAAGACGCCCTCGAGGGCGTGCACCGCGACCCGCCAGCCGAGGTCCCGCAAGCCGCCGACGATGTGCTCGTCGTAAATGTAGCCGCCCGTCCACTGGTCGAGCGGGCCGGGCGCCACCAGATGCAGGTCCGCTGTGGTCACACCCCGCCTTCGTAGCTGCCCCACGCGACGTGCGATTCGTGCAGGGTGACGCAGATGGCGGTCACCCCGCGGGCGCCGTCCCCCAGCGCGCCGCCGCGGACCGCCGCGGCCAGGCGGTCGAAGATGGTCCGCGCCAGGAACTCGGTGGTGGTGTTGCGGCCGGCGAACGCCGGCTCGTCGTCGAGATTGCGATACGACAGGTCCGCGAGGACCGCCTTGAGCTCGGCGGCGGCGCGGCCGATGTCGACCACGAGGCCGTCGGCGTCGAGCGCCGCGCGCCGAAACGTCGCATCGACGACGTAGGTGGCGCCGTGCAGCCGCTGCGCCGGGCCGAACAGGTCGCCCCGAAAGCTGTGCGCAATCATCATGTGGTCACGAACGTTCAGGCTGTACATCGCGGCGGACCGCCTCCCTCCTGTATGCCGGCATCAGTACCGGATCCGATGGCACAGGGTGTTCCCCGGCTCGGTGCTCAGCGCCGCCATCACCGACGGCAACTCGTCGAACCGGCTCTCGCCGCTGATCAGCACGTCCAGCCGCGGGTCGCGCAGCAACTCGAGCGCCAGCGTCAGTCGGCGCGCGGTCGTCCAGCGGGCGGCGCGGCTCGGGGGCACCCGACCCACCTGGCTGCTCCGCAGGGTGAGACGGCGGGCGTGAAACGCCTCCCCCAGCGGCAACGGCACCGATTGCGTGCCATACCAGCTCGCTTCCACGATCGTCGCTTCCATGCCGGCCACACCGAGCGCGGCGCTCAACCCTGCCGGGCACCCGCTGGCGTGCACCACCAGATCCGCGCCGGCATCGGCGGGCGGGTCCGTGCTGAACGCCAAGCCGAGCCGCGCAGCCGCCGCGGCCCGGGAAGGGTTGACATCGACCAGCGTGAGGTCGACGCCCGGCGTCCCGGCGCAGAGCCACGCCACCAGCATGCCGACCACCCCGGCCCCGATGACGACGATGCGATCGCCCGCCGCGGGCCGCGCGTCCCACACCACGTTGAGCGCCGTTTCCATGTTCGCCGCGAGCACGGCCCGCCCGGCGGGAAGGTCCGGCGGCAACGGCACCACGGCGCCGCCCGGCACACGATAGTGGTCCTGGTGGGGGAAGAGACAGAACACGAGACGGCCGGACAGCTCGATCGGCCCCTCCTCGACCTCGCCGACGCTGGCGTATCCGTATTTCAGCGGACCGGGAAACTCCCCTTCCTGAAACGGCGCGCGCATCGCCCGTTGCTGCGACGGCGGCACCTCGCCCCGGAACACCAGCGACTCGGTGCCGCGGCTGATGCCGGAATAGCGGGCCGCCACGAGCACATCGTTTCCTCTCCGCGGGGCCAGTTCCGCGCGTCGGATCTCGCCGACGCCGGGGGACCGGATCCAGAACTGACGAGCGGTGATAGGCTCAGCCATAGGGCAATCCAGTGCAGTGAACGATACTCGATGACCGTGGCCGCGCACCACACGCCCCCCACCCGTCGCCCGCGCCCGTCACGCCAGGCCGCCATCGACGTCTGGGCGGGCGCCATCCTGCTGCTCGGCGTGAGCGGCGGTGTCGCCAGGGCGTTCACCCTGCCGCCGGCCTATGTGCTGCGGGCGGTGGCGCTCTACGGTCTGCTCGGCGTGCTGCTGCTGCGGCATCTGCCAGAGCGCGCACGCGGCCCTGGTCTCGGCCCCGCGAACCGGGTGACCCTCGGGCGGGCCGCGCTCGTGCTGCCGATCGCCGCGCTGGTGCCGCAGCCGCAGATTCTGTTCGACACCGGCTACTGGTTCGTCATCGCGCTCACCACGCTGGCGCTCTGTCTCGACGGCCTGGACGGCTGGGTCGCGCGGCGCACCGGCAGCGCAAGCGCGTTCGGGGCGCGCTTCGACATGGAGCTCGACTCGTTCCTGATGCTGGCGTTGGCCGCGCTCGTCTGGCGTAGCGGCAAGGTGGGCCCCTGGGCGATCTGCCTCGGGCTCCCCCGCTATCTGTTCGTCGCCGCAAGCTGGCGCTGGCCGCCGTTGCGAGCCCCGCTGCCCGAGCGATTCCGCCGCAAGGCGGGCTGCGTGCTGCAAGGGGTCGTGCTGCTCGTTTGTCTGGGCCCCATCGTGCCAGCGGCGCCGGCCGGCGCGCTGGCCGCCGTCACGCTGGCCCTGCTGCTCGCCTCGTTCGCCATGGACATCGTCTGGTTGTTCCGCCAGGATCGGGCCAAACCGATCGCGACCTAGCAGCCTGCACCCCGGTCCAGCCCGCGGGGCGGTCATCTCCAGCAACGTTCCGGGACTCGGCACCGTATAACGAGCTGTCGGGCCGCGCGACGTTGAAAGGCAGAGGGAGTCCCATGGCGTTCGAACTTTCCGAAATCCGGGGCGCCGGCTACGTGCGAGCAGGTCATACGGGATGAACCTTCCTGATTGCATGGCCAGCCCATGACCGTCATCGACACGCGCGATCTGACCAAACGCTACCGGACCGGCCGCGGCGCCTCGGTCCTGGCGGTGGACCAGGTGTCGTTCTCCGTCGAGCAGGGCCAGGTCTTCGGCTTCCTCGGACCCAACGGCAGCGGCAAGACCACCACCATCGGGATGCTGCTCGGGATCATCACCCCCACGGCGGGAAGCTTCCGGCTCTTCGGCGCGTCCGCGCCCCGGGAGCTCCTGGCGGCCCGCGCCAGGATCGGCGCCACCCTGGAGACCCCCAACTTCTACCCCTACCTGAGCGGTCGCGACAACCTGCGCATCGCCGCCGCCGTGAAAGGCGTGGACGGTCCGCGTATCGACGCATGTCTGGCGCTCGCGGGGCTGGGCGACCGGGGCCGCCACCGTTTCAAGACCTACTCCCTGGGCATGAAACAGCGGCTTGCCCTCGCCGCCACCATGCTGAGCGATCCGGAGTTGGTCGTCCTGGACGAGCCCGCCAACGGCCTCGACCCCCAGGGCATGAAGGAGGTCCGGGAGATCATCGGCGTCCTGGCGGACCAGGGCAAGACGATCTTCCTGTCGAGCCACCTTCTCTGGGAGGTCGAACGCACCTGCACCCACGTCGCGATCGTGCGCACGGGGCGGATCGTCGCCACCGGCGCGGTCGAGGACATCGTCCGCGCAGGCGTGGCGGCGCTCGTGCGCGCGGCGAACGAAGACGCGCTGGTAGCCGCGCTGAATCGCTACCCCGAGGCGTCGTCGGTGCGACCGACCGGCGGCGGGGTCATCGTCGACCTGCACTGCGACGACCTCGCGAGCCTGAACCGCTACCTGGCCGGCCAGGGGATCCATGTGTCCCACCTGGCGCGGCACCGACAAAGCCTCGAAGAGGTGTTCATCGACCTGACCGGGGGCGAGGGCGCGCCGATGTCGGAGATCGCGTCGTGAGCCTCCTGGGCGTGCTGTTGCGTATCGAAGCGCTCAAGGCGGTCAAACGCCCGGCCTTCTGCGTCACGCTGGGAATCTTTGTCGCGATCGTCACCACCTACGTAGTCACGGTCTTCAGTGAAAAGTACGGCGCGCTGCCGAGCCCGTACCGGGCCGTCGCGCTCCCGGAGGGATGGCGCTATATCCTCCCGACGAACTTCGGTCCGGCGTTCCTCGGGGTTTCGATGATTCTTCTGTTCGCCCCCGAATTCTCCTGGCGGACCGCCCGGCAGCAGGTGATCGACGGCCTCAGCAGGGAGCGTGTCTACCTGGGCAAGGTCATGCTGCTCCTGGTCCTGGTGGCGCTGTTCCTGACCATCCCCCTCCTGATCGGGGGCGGGGCGGCGATCGTCAGCCCGAGCGAGGACGGGCCGGTGCTGGTGCGGCACACCGAATTCAACTACATGCTCGGCTACACCCTCGTCCTGGGGCTCGCCGGCAGCGCGGGGCTCATGCTGGCCGCTCTGGTCCGGTCCTCCGGGCCGGCCTTGGGAATCTTTTTCGTTTACACGCTCATTGAGGCAAGCGTTGGCTCATTGCTGGGGCGGTGGAGCGACGCTTTGCAGCCCATAACGAAGTTCTTCCCGCTTGTGGTATGTGACTCGCTCACCAATGCCCTTCTGCACTATCCGGAATTGCTCGCGAGCGAAAACGCCAACCGTGCCGCGTACGGCAGAGAACTTATGGAGTTTCTCGATTTCGAGGTGCTGGCCGTCACGGCCCTGGCGTACGCCGCTCTGTTCCTGGGGATCGCATTCTTGAGTATGCGACAGCGCGACCTGTAGGCCGGGCGGCAACCGCGCGAGCACGGGCCACCAGGGCCCGCGACATTCGACAAGGCGTCCAGGAGCCCAGGCTGAAGTAACCGGACGTTGCGGGGCGCGCCGGTTCCGGACCTCAGCGGCGTATGATGAGTTGTCGGACCGCACGATGGCGAAAGGCGAGGAAGGCGGACAACTGATGCCGTTCGAACTCTCCGAACTCCGCGGCGCCCTGAGACAGTTCCGGCGTGATCGTTTGGTGTCCTGCAGCGCGGTCGTCAGCGTGGCGCTGGGCGCCACGCGGGCAGCCGTAGCATTACTGGTCGTGAAGCGGACCGTCGTCGTCGTGGGGCTGGGCCTGGCCGCCGCGGCGCTGGGTTCCCTGGCGTTCACCCGCGTGCTCGCCGATTTTCTGTACGGGGTGGACGGCGCGCAGGGCGCAACCTACGTCGCGAGCAGCCTCGTCATGGTCGCCGCGGCGGTCGTGGCGGCGGTCCACCCGGTCCGCCGCGCCCTCGCCACAGATCCGGCGGCGGCGCTGCGGCACGAGTGACCACCGGTGTTGCCGGCCGCCGCCTCCTTACGGTGGCGCAGGCGATCCGCACCTGCTGGCAGCCCGTGGCAAAAGCCCCGCTGCATTCGATCCCCGCTGAATTCTGCGCTTCCCCGCTGAATTCTGCTGTTCCACGCTGCATCCCGCTGAGCGGCGTTGCTCCGGCTGACGAACAGGGCAACCACAAGGGTTGCCCCTACAGACGAACAGGGCAACCACAAGGGTTGCCCCTACGCGTTGCTCAGCGGGCGCATCGCCGATCTCGGTGCAACGCGGGGTTTCACCACAGACTGCTGGCGCCGGCATCGAGCGTAAGAACGTAACGTATTCGAGTGATCGGCAGATCGGATGGCGGGCCGGCCGATCTCGAGGAGGTACGCGAGTTCGCACTCCAAAAGGTCAAGGTGCAACTCGGTGTCCGGACCGGGGCGCATCGTCCCCGAGTTCGGACAACCGCTCCGGATTCGACCCCGAGCCGGTGGGCGCGTCGTCAGTTCGAGCCGCAGGTGTCGGAGAGACCGACCACCGCCGTCAGATTGATGCGGGACAGGTCGTCGTCCTCGATCAGCAGGCCCTTCACCAGCACGGTGCGGCCGGGCCGCAACTCGCCGGTGGCGTTGGCCTGGTCGGGTGTCGTGAACTCGGTCCGCCCGCGAGTGGCCAGCAGCCCGTCGGCATCGAGAAAGTCAGCGACGCCGACGAGCTGAAACTCGTTCGTTCCCGGCGCCAGCGCGTCGCGGACCTCGTCGACCTGGACGTGGTTGAACACACCCGGACGGGTCACCTCGGCCTCAGCCGCGCGGGTCAGCCACCACCCGCCGTCGGGGCGCTGCTCGACGCACCCCGTCGTCTGCACCATCTCGACCTGCGGTTGCGTGCGGGCCGGCGACCGATCCTGGGCCGCCAGCGTTGTCGTCAGGGCGGTGACCACGCCGATGGCCAGCGCACAGGACTGCATGCGTGTCGTCATCGCCGAACGCCTCCGCCCGGTTTCGGGCACTGCTGCACAAGACAAGACAATAGCGTCGACCCGCTAGTCGTTCGTGCTGCCCTTCGATTTCGTGTCGTCAATCGTGTACCGCACGTTGGTCAGGTACATGTCGTCCCAGCTCTGCTCCGACCAGTACACTTCCTTGTGCGGCGCCGGGTTGCGGCGATTGTTCCGCGAGTTGTCGTAGCGCGCGATCGACTTCACCGTGCTGCCTGCCGGCACCCGGATCGGCTCGGCCAGCTCGTATTCGAACTGCCAGTCGAAGTCGTAGTTCGGCACCCGCAGCAGCACCTCTTCGCGCCCGTCCGGATAGGTCAGCAGCCAGGTGAAGTCGTTGCCGCGCACGTGCGCGTGCACGAACAGGCTCTGAATGACCGCGTCGTTCTGGAAGGCGCCGATCCCGGTGACGGTCCAATTCGCCTCGTCGGGTGGAATCGGGGCCAGCAGCGGATTCAGCCCCTGTCCGACCTGACGGCTGCCAGCCGCGGCGCGGCGCTGCTCCGGGGTCAGCGGGGGCGGCGCCACCAGTTGCCGCCCTTCAGAGGTCGTTTCCCGCAGGCCGAGGCTGCGCACCCGCTGGGTGCTCTGCTCTGCCGACAGCCAGGCCCCCACCGACGGCCGGGCCGTTTCCGGCTTGCCGGTCGCCTGATAGTGCAGGTTCCAGATGATGTAGTCGAACAGGTCGCCGCGAATCTCGCGCATCTGACCCTCGCCGGTCACGTCGGCCCCGACCCCTGGAATGTAGGGGCCGAAGCCCGCCCGTTGCGCCGCCGCTTCGGCGAGCGCCTCGGGATCAGGCGTCCGGGACCCGCGCGTCCGGGCCTCGCGCGGCGCACTCGCCTCCGTGGCCGCCGGGTCGGAATCGGCATCCGGGTCGGTCACCGGGACGTAGTCAACGATCGGTCCACCGTTCCAGGCGGGGCCGGAGCCCAGCACCATCCCGGGAGGCAGGTTCACCAGGCCGGTCGTTATATGGTGCGTGGCGGCGTAGTTCCCCGGCCGCACCTGGGTCGCGGACACTTGCAACACGTCATCGAACGGCAGCGGCGTATAGAGGTTGAAATTGGGTGTCTCACCGTCCGCCGGCACCTCCCACGAGATCGGAAACTCGATCACGTAGTCCGGCTCCGCACCGGAGGGATGACTCCACCCGTTCTCGGAATACAGCGGCGCCGGCAGCGCCGGCCCGTCGCCCTCGGGGGCGCCGGCATCCACCCAGGCCACGATGGTGGCGATCTCGTCGTTGTCGAGGCTCATGTCGTTCGAGAAGGTGCCGAATCGCGGATCCGCGAACCACGGCGGCATCTCGCGCGAGGCCACCTTCGACTTGATGGCCCGCGCCCACGGCCGCACGTCCCGATACGACAACAGCGGCATCGGCGCCACCTGGTTCGGGCGATGGCAACTGGCGCAATTCTCGTGCAGGATCGCGCCGACGTCCTGGTTGTAGGTGGGGGGTTCCGCCGCGGCCGCCGGCGCGCCGGCCAGCAACAGGAAGGCTACTGCCGCGGTCGCGGCGAGATGTGCTCGCATGATTCGATTCTCCCTCTCTCCGGCCCGGGCCCGAACTCTGCGACGCCCGGCGGTGGTGGCATGGCGAGACTGAAATGTTCCTCGCTTATGGTAATCGACTTTCCGTGCAGCGGCTACTCCGGCGCGGCTGGGGCCACCGGCGGGGCCGACCCGCCGAGGAACAACCGCTCGCCGCCCGCGAACAGGAAATTGCGGCCGACCCCTTTCGGCGTCCCGTCCTTGGCGTAGTAGCCTTCGACCGTCAACTCGGTCCCGATCGCCAGCGTGTTCTTCGTGACGCCGTTCCGGATCAGCTCGTTCGGGCTCCCGCCTTCGATCATCCAGGTCACCACCGCGCCGGCGTCGTCCTCGACGTCGAGGTGAAACCACGAGTGGGGGTTGATCATCTCCCACTTCACGAGTGTTCCGGTCAGGGTCAGCGGTTTCTCGACATCGAACTCGGCCGAAAAGGCGTGATGCGCCGGCGCCGGGGCGCCCGCCAGCAGGACACCGATGACGACAAGGCCGCAGACGAGTTTCGCATGCATGGACGTACCCTCCCTGGGCTGCTACTGCGGCTGCTTCCGAAGATGACCGTAGATCAGGTCTTTGAAGAACTCTATTCCCTGGGCTGCTACTGCGGCTGCTTCCGAAGATGACCGTAGATTCAGGTCTTCGAAGAACTCTACTCCCCGGCTGCTACTGCGGCTGCTTCCGAAGATGGCCATAGATCAGGTCTTCGACGAACTCCACGCACCGGAATTCGAGCAACTGCGCGTTCGGTTCCACCCGCCGGTAGAGCGGCATGCTCATCGTCCAGGGGCGCGTGAACACGTTCGGGTCGTCGATGGTCGCTTCGTACCAGAGCGTCTCGGGGCTGCGCCGGCTGATGCGCTCCACCACATGCAGCGCCTCTGAATGGAAGTTGCCCGACCGGTCGAACCAGGTCATCCCGTTGAACCCGGTGGTATCGATGACGAGCGTGTCGCCCTCCCAGCGCCCGTTCGACCACCCCATCCAACTGTCGGCCGGCGCCGGCACATGGTCCTCCATGTACACGGTGCGCACGGCGCCCGCGAACTCGTGCAGGAGCATGATGTGCTGCCGGCTCTGTACGATCTGGAACGGAAAGGGCATGTACATGCCGCGCGGCACGCCGGGCAGGTAGCACTTGACGGCCGGATCGCGTGCAAGCCGGTCGGCGCGGTTCTCGTCCCGCCGGGCGCGTGCGTCCGCGGTGTAGGGGATCTCGCCCCCATCGACCACCCCGAGCCCGGCCGGTACGGCCGACAGTGCGCCGAGCTCCCGCACGACGCTCGGCCCGGCGCCATGCGCCTCGACATCCCAGTGCGCGCTGCCCAGCGCCTGCCAGATGCCGTTCAGGTCGGGTGTGCCGTCCGCGGTACGCGGGGCGACATAGTCGGACGGCTGCGCCGCCGCACAGACAGCGACCATGCAGGACACGGCGAACACCGACACGCTGCGACGAGTGCACATACCCACGGTTCCGGCGGCCGTTCGCGGCGACCCCGCGCGGGGCGTCACCACGGACGGCCGTTAGCGATCCCTGCCCTGTCCGGCCGCCTCGGCCGCCTGCTGCTCCTCGAGACGCGCCCCGACCAGCGTGTTGTACAGGCCGTAGTTCCCTTCGTGGCAGGCAAATTCGAACAGCGGCCCCCGGCTGCGTTGCATCGGCATTTCCACTGTCCACGGCCGATCCCAGGTGCCCGGATCCTCCACCGTGAAGCGGTACAGGATCTGGTCGTCAGCCACGCGAGTGAACCGCTCCGTCACCCGCATCTGGTCACCCGAGCCGCGAAACGCGTATTTCCCGTTGAAATTCGACGTCTCGACGACCAGCGTCTCGCCGTCCCAGCGACCGCGCGAGAGACCGATCCACTGACTGGTCCCGGCCGGCGGCGCCTCGCGGCCGTCGAGCGGAATGACCCGTGCATCGTGCATCATCTCGGCCAGGATCATCACGTAGCCGGATCCTTGCACGATGTGGTAGTTGCTGTTGTACCCGACGTTCATCATGGGCGGCCCCACGGCGCCCATCATGAGGCAGCGGTCGTCGAGCTGGTTGGACTCGGCCGAATCCCATCTGCCGCCCAACCGCGCCTGCGCCGCCGCGCGCTCGGCGGCGCGCCGCCGTCCCTCGGCGTTCACCGGCGGTATTTTCCCATCGGGCGGATCCACGATCAGCGACGTGCGCAGGTTGCGCGCACGCGCCGCCTGGCTGCGGTCCAATCCGAACTGTGTGAAGTCGTAGTGCACGTCGGGAATCGTCCCGGGCTCGGTCTGCGCACTCTCGCGTGTGGCGGAGCGGTTTTCGATGGCGGCCAGTTCCTCCGGCGTGTAGAACTCCTTGTCGACACCGTCGCGGCGTTCGAGCGGCGTGTAGGTCTGATTCGACCAGAAGCCTTGTAAATCAGGCTGGCCGTCCGGGGTGCGGGGCGCAGTGTAGGACTGGCCCTGGGCGACCCCCGGCGCACCGCACACGGTCAGGGCGGCCACGCAGAGAACGGACACCGAACCGATCGAGATGACAGAGCGACGAGGCATCTGCACACTCCTTCTCACCGACGGCATGACGAAACGGGAACATTATCACCCACTCGCCCGCCATTGTCCGATCAATAATCGGACCCGCCGCGCGATTGGCGGTTGTTCGGTCCCGTCATCGGCGTAGAACCGGCCTGCTCCCGCTATAATCCACAGGATCGCATGACTGACACGCCGGCTGACGCTCCCCGCCCGGGCACGCCGCCCGGCGCCGCCGCGCACCCCGTGCCGGCCGGCGCAACGCAGGGATCCGCCAGGGAACGGTTCAAGCTGCTGGGCGTCCCGGTCGGCACCACCGTGGCCGGCGCCGCGATCCTGGCCACGGTGCGGGCCTGGAACCAGCGCCGGGTTGCGCGGAAACGGCAGGCGCCGCCGCGTCCGGACACCGGCGGCGCACTCGAGACCGCCGAGACCTTGGCGCTGGCGTCGGCCGGCGACGGCGCCCTCGAACCGCTCGCGACGCCGGCCGGCATCGACACGGCGCACCCGGCGCCGGCCGACGCCAGTGCCGCGCCGGACCCGGCGGCCGAGACAGCGGCGTCTCCCCCGGCGGAAGACAGCTCAGATTCCGATGATCGGCCCGACGACCAGTCCGGCAGCGACGATCCGGTCGCCGCGCAACGCAGTGCGGTCCGGATGGGGGGCGGCCGCAAACGGATCGACGCGCAGCACGCCCGCGGCAAACTCACCGCGCGGGAACGGATCGAGCGGATACTCGACCCGCACAGCTTCGAAGAGATCGCACCATACGTCGAACATCGGCACAGCGGGTTCGGGCTCGAGCATCAGCGCCGCGCCGGCGACGGCGTCATCACCGGCTTCGGACTGATCGACGGACGCCGGGTGGCCCTGTTCGCCCAGGACTTCACGGTGCTCGGCGGGTCGTTTTCCGAGGTGCAGGCGCAGAAAGTGTGCCGCCTGCTGGAAGCGGCGACGATGGCCGGTCTCCCGATCATCGCCTTGCTCGATTCGGTCGGCGCCCGCATTCAGGAAGGAGTCTGGAGCCTGGCCGGTTTCGGCGACCTCTTCTGGCGCAACACGCAGGCCAGCGGTGTGGTCCCCCAGATCAGCCTCATGCTCGGCCCCTGCGCCGGCGGCGCGGTCTACTCGCCCGGGCTGACCGATTTCGTCCTGATGACCCGCGGCAGCAGCTACATGTTCATCACCGGCCCGGATGTCATCAAGACGGTGACCGGCGAGAAGGTCGACATCGAGACCCTCGGCGGCGCGCATATGCATTCCGCTACCTCCGGTGTCGCGCATTTCGTGGCGGACGACGAGAACGGCGCGTTTCAGTTGACACGGCGGCTGTTGAGCTACCTGCCCTCCAACAACGCCGACGATCCCCCGGCCCTCGAACCGGATGCCCAGTTGGCGCCCGATACCGCGGCGCTCGATCGGCTCATCCCCGCGTCGGCAGAGACGGCGTACGACGTCAGGGACGCCATCCGGTTGATCGCCGACCGCGATTCGTTTCTGGAGGTGCACGCAGCGTTCGCGCCGAACGCCACGGTCGGGTTCGCCAGGTTGAACGGCCGGGTCGCGGCGTTCGTCGCCAACCAACCGTCGCATCTCGCCGGGGTGCTGGACATCAACGCCTCCGACAAGATCGCCCGCTTCATCCGTTTCGCCGACGCGTTCAACATCCCCATCGTCACGCTGGTGGATTGCCCCGGGTTCCTGCCCGGCGCACACCAGGAGCATCAGGGCATCATCCGTCACGGGGCCAAGGTGGTGTACGCCTACTCGGAAGCGACGGTCCCGAAGATCTCGGTCGTGCTGCGCAAGGCCTACGGCGGCGCCTACATCGTGATGAGCAGCAAGATGATCCGCACCGACGTCTGTTTCGCGTGGCCCACGGCGGAGATCGCGGTGATGGGTCCGAAGGGCGCCGTGAGCATTCTCTACGCGCGCCAACTGGCGTCGGCCGCGCCGGACGAGCGGGACGCGGAACGGGCGCGCCTCGAGGGCGAGTTCCAGGACCGCTTCAACTCGCCGTTCGTCGCCGCGTCCTCCGGTCACGTCGACGACGTCATCTATCCGCGCGAGACCCGCGCGCGGGTGGTCGCCGCCCTCGGTTTCCTCAAGGACAAACAGTCGTCCACGCCCCCGAAGAAGCACGGCAACATTCCGCTCTGACATGACGCCCCAACTCGAGACGGTGCTGCAGATCTCGGCCATCGGCACCGCGCTGCTGTTCACCGCGCTGGCCGGGCTCATCGGTCTGATGTATCTGCTGACGGCGCAACGGCTGTATCGACCGGACTCCGGCCCCGCGCCGGCGGACGCCGACATCGGGCCGCCGGTGGCGGACCCGATCGAGGCCCCCGACGAAATCGAAGATGAACGCGACCGCCAGCGCCGGGCGATCGCCCTGGCGGTCGCCGTGGCCTGCGCGCAATGCGAGCGCGAACCGCTGCTGCTGACCGCGCCGGCCTCCGACTGGCGCCGGCTGCACCATGGCCGGCGGCTGGGCCAGCTACGGTCCCGCGCGAGGAGGCGGCAGTGAGGCGCTACCGCGTCACGGTGGACGGCCGGATCTACGATGTCGAGATCGACGATCCGCAGGCACGTCCCGTCACCGCCCGTCTGGCCGGTTTCGCCTACTCCGTCGACGTCGATCTGCCGCGGGAGGACGACGCGGCCTCCGCCGACGAGGAAGCGCCGGCGGCCGTCGTCCCGGCCGCGGACACTACCGTCGGCGGGCCGCAGGCGATGACCGCCCCGATTCCGGGCGTCGTGGCCGCGGTCGCGATCAGTCCCGGCCAGACCGTCGCCCGCGGCGACGAACTGCTGACCCTGGAAGCGATGAAGATGATGAACGTCATCCGGTCCCCCTGGGACGGCACCGTGTCGACGGTGCACGTCGTCCAGGGCGATCGCGTCGTGCAGGGTGAACCGCTCGTCACCTTCGTCCCGACGTAAACGGCATGATTCCCTCCATCGGCCCCGAGACCCTCCTGATGTTCGCGGTAGGTGGTCTGCTCCTCTACCTGGCGATCGGCAAGGAGTACGAACCCACCCTGCTGCTCCCGATCGGGTTCGGGGTTCTGCTCGGCAACCTGCCGAACTCGCCGATGAACCAGCCGGACGGGATGCTGCAGCTCCTGATCGATTTCGGCATCGATACGGAGCTGTTCCCGCTGTTCATCTTCATCGGCATCGGCGCGATGATGGACTTCCGCCCGTTGCTCTCGCAGCCGATCTTCGCCATTCTGGGCGCCGCCGGTCAGCTCGGCATCTTCGCCACGCTCATTCTGGCGACGGTGGTCGGCTTTCCGCTGAACGAGGCGGCGTCGATTGCCATCATCGGCGCCATCGACGGACCGACCAGCATCTACGTCTCGTCGCTGCTCGCCCCGCAGTTGCTCCCGGCCATCGCGGTGACCGCGTACTCCTACATGAGTCTGGTACCGATCATCCAGCCGCCGCTCATGCGGCTCTTCACGACCCGGGCCGAACGGCGCATCCGGATGGAATACGCGCCCCGGCCGGTGCCGCGCGGCGCGGTCATCGCGTTTCCGATCGTGGTGACAGTCCTGGTCGGCATGCTCGTGCCCGCCTCGGCGCCGCTCGTGGCCACCCTGATGTTCGGGAGTCTGCTGAAAGAGTCGGGCGTCGTCTCGCAACTGGCCAACACCGCCGCGAACGAGCTTGCGAACCTGTCGACCATCTTCCTGGGCCTCACCGTCGGCAGCCTCATGCAGGCCGAGACCTTCCTGCAAGTGGAGACGCTGCTCATCCTGCTGCTGGGGCTGATCGCGTTCGCGTTCGACACGGTCGCCGGCATCCTCTTCGGCAAGGTTCTGGCGGCGGTGACCCGCGGCAAGGTCAACCCGCTGGTCGGCGCCGCCGGTATCAGCGCGTTTCCGATGAGCGGGCGGCTGGTCCAGAAGGTGGCGCAGGAGGAAGATTTCACGAACCACGTGCTGATGCACGCCATGGGGGCCAACACGGCCGGACAGTTGGGGTCGGTGATTGCCGGCGGGGTGCTGCTGACGCTCGTGACCATGATGGGCTGACGATGTCCGCCGGCCCGACGGTCCGACGGCAATCGTTGTAAGCTAGCAACGCCGGACGTGCAGCACGGGCTGATATGCCGATTGGAGACAGGGAGAGCCAACCATGCGCCAGCACTCGATGGTGAAGACGATGCTCGCCAGCGCGGTCGTTGTGGCGGCCGCGGCGATTACGCTCGACGGGCAGTACAGCCTGACCGTCAATTTCGATCGGCTGAAGAACGCGCAGAACGAACCGCAGAACTGGCTGCTGATGAACGGCGACTACGGGTCGACGCGCTACTCGAAGCTCACGCAGATCGACCGCGAGAACGTCGACAACCTCAGGATGGTCTGGGCCATCGCGCTCGGCGGGATGCAGGACACCGGCCGCAACGGTCCCGAGAGCGAGGTCAACCCGCTGATCGACAACGGCTTCATGTACACGACGGACGGCTGGGGCACGGTCTACAAGATCGACGCGCGCAATCGAGACTATGGCGACTTCGAGTGGATCGCCGACCCCGGCGTCGACCATGAAGGCAACACCTCGCGCTCGCGCGGCATCGCGCTGTGGGAAGACAAGGTGCTGGCCAACCTCCCCGACGGGCGGGTCATCGCCATCGACCGTGACGACGGCGAGATCGTCTGGGACGTCGAGGTGGCGGGCACCAACGAGTTCGGACGCCGTGAACGGTTTCTCACCGCCCCCGTGGTGGCCGACGGCAAGGTCATCATCCAGAACGGCGCCGGCGACGGCGGCACCCGCGGCTGGGTGGCGGCGCTCGACGTGGAGACCGGCGACGAGCTGTGGCGCTGGTATGTCGTGCCGGAACCGGGCCAACCGGGCAGCGAGACCTGGAAGGACGACCACAACTCCTGGAAAACCGGCGGCGGCGGCATCTGGCAGACCGGATCCTACGACCCGGAGACGAACCTCTACATCGTCGGCACCGGCAACCCCTATCCCGCCTACGACCCGGAGTTCCGCCCCGGCGACAACCTGTTCACCAACTCCGCCGTGGCGCTCGACATCGACACCGGCGAGCTGGCCTGGTATTTCCAGTACACGCCGAACGACTCGTGGGACTATGACGAGGTCGGCGTGCACATGCTCTACGACCTCGAGATCGACGGACGCATGCGCAAGGTGGTCTCGCACTTCGGCCGCAACGGCTTCTTCTATACGCTGGACCGCACCGACGGCAGCTTCATCCGGGGCAACAAGTACGTCAACGACCTGAACTGGACCGCGGGTCTCAACCCGGAAACCGGCATGCCGCTCGAGTACGATCCGAATCTCGATGTCCAGATCTACAACCCGGAAGCGCGCGCGCTACGGTCTGACCGCGACGAGATGAAACGGGCCTGCCCCACGTGGCACGGCGGCGTGGCGCACCAGCCGCTGGCGTACAACCCGGTCAAGCACATCGCCTACGGGGTCGGCACCGAGGGCTGCTTCGCACAGACCGGCGCAACCATGCTGCCCGTCTCGCCGGACGGCGACGTCGACGTACGGGCCAGCCAGCGGCGCCAGACCGCAAGCGACCTGTATTACGGGTCGCTGACGGCGGTGGACGCCATCGGGCACGAGGTGATCGGCAAGGCGGTGACCGACATCGAGATCCGCTCGGGGGTGGTGTCGACCGCCGGGGGTCTGGTATTCACCGCCCTGCAGGACGGCTGGATCGTCGCCTACAACGACGAGACCCTCGAAGAGCTCTGGCGTTTCAACGTGGGCACGCCGCTCAAGGGCGCGCCCGTCACGTACTCGATCGGTCCGCGACAGTACCTGGCCGTGCAATCAAGCGGCCGGCACCTGCACCCGGTCAAATACGACAACTACGAGACCTCGAGCTACCTGTTCGTGTTCGCGCTGGACGAGTGAGTCAGTACTCCGAGCACAACTCCACGTCCTCGCCCCAGAAATCCACGCATTTCGCGTGGTCCATCGCGCCCTGCCCGACGACCTTCGCAAGCAGGAAGTCGGCCAGCCGCTGCACCTCGCGTGGCTGCAACGTGGCGGCCGGGTCGGGCAGCGTCAGCCCCATCCGCTCCAGGTCGGCCCGCGTGCGGCCCAGACAGCGGTCATCGGTGTACGCCCGCCGGTCGAAGGCCGGCATGTCGCGGCCGGGCAACCCGCAGTTGATCACGAGCACCAACTGGTCGCGGGTCAGCGTCGATTCACGCAGGTTGGCGCCGTCCGGCGACTGCAGATCCATCTTCCGCCCGTCCCCGGACCAGCCATGGCAGGCCTGGCAATCCGCTTTCTGGGTAAAGATGCGGCGTCCCGCCCTGATGGTCGCGTCGCTGGGCTCCTGCGCGCGGACCATGGATGCTCCCGGCATCAGCATTGCCGCGCCAAGCACGACAACTGCGAGCCACCGGCGGGCGGACCGTGAGCTGCTGCGTGTGAACACGTTGCTCCTCCTCCGACAGATGCGGTGCGCTGCCGCCCATGCTACCGCACTGCCAGCGACGCGGCGCCGCGCCGCCGATCGGAGGACGTCCGCGCCCGGCGCCGTATCTCCGTCATTGAACCGCAGGCCCGCCAGCGGTAGGATTGCAAGCGACGACGATTGGTCTCCGGTGCGCCGCCTGCCGAGCGGAACCCGGGGACCGGAGCACGACGGATTCTCGGAAACACGCGGAGACGACAGATGACGTGGAGAAACCTCGCGGCGGCAATCACCGCTGTTGCGATGCTCACGATGCCCGCACCCGCCGCGCTCGCCCAGTCGGGCGAGAGCCCGGCGCCGATGCGGACGCCGGACGGCCAGCCGGACATCTCCGGCCTGTTCACCTTCCGCACGCTCACGCCCCTGCAGCGCCCGGTCACCCTGGCCGAGAAGGACGTGCTGGGGGCCGAGGAGGCGGCGCAATTCGTGGCGGCCGAGCGCACCCGGCTGAATCGCGACCTCTTCGACCCCGAGAGCGGGGCGCCGAGCGCCGGCTACCAGTCGCGCGAAGAGGGCGGAGTGCTCTCCTACAACGAGTTCTGGTACGAGCGCGGGATCGAGCTTACCAGCGACAAGCGCACGTCGCTGGTCGTCGACCCGCCCGACGGCCGAATTCCGTACACCCGCGAGTTCAACGACACCAACGTGATCAGGCGTCTGAATCTGCGCAACGGGTTCGCCGACCACTACACCGACCGCAGCCTGGGCGATCGCTGCCTGATGGGTTCGAACTCCGGTCCCCCGATGCGGCCGGGGTCGTACAACAACAACGTGCTGATCCTGCAGGTACCCGGCTACATCACCATCTCGAACGAACACATCCACAACACCCGAATCATTCCGATCACGGATCAGCCGCACGGCGACATCCGGCAATGGGTGGGCGACTCGCGCGGGCGCTTCGAAGGCGAGACGCTGGTCATCGAGACGAAGAACTTCGCGCAAGCCACCAACTTCGCGGGGTCGTCGAAGGACACAATTCTGATCGAGCGGTTCACGCGGGTCGATCCCGACACCGTCATGTACGAGTTCACCATCGAGGATCCGCACAACTACACGCGCCCCTGGACGGCGATCATTCCGTTCCGCAGAACCGACGGCCCGTTGTTCGAATATGCCTGCCACGAAGGCAACTACGGGCTGACCGGCATCATGGCCGGGGCGCGCAAGCTCAATACACAGGCAGTCGAAGGCACGCGGTGACCACCACTGTCAGGTTGTCGCGGACAGTAACCCGTGCAGAGAAAAGAACCGACAGCAGCGGTCACGCACCGGTGGCCCGTGCAGGAGGAAGGGTGATTATGCGTACCTCAATTCTGGTTCTGGGAGTGGTCGCGGCGGTCAGTCTGGTTGCACCGCCGGCCTTGCTGCAAGAGGGCGGACCGAATCCCTACGACGTCGTCGACGGCTGGATGAAACCGTTCGCGGCGAACGGGTTCGCCTGGGGCTCCCACCCGGGCGTCTACGCCGAGTCGCCCGATCGGATATTCGTGATCCAGCGTGGCGAGTTCCGGCTGCCCGACCCGCTGCCCTCCGGGTTCGCCGGCTTCGTCGGGTCGATCGGGCTGAACGCCCTGCGGCCCGAGGAGGGCCAGCGGGTCTGGCGCAACAGCATCTTCGTGGTCGACGGCGACGGCAACATGACCGAGGCGTGGACCCAATGGGACTCGTTGTTCGAAGGCTCCAACGGCCCGCACAAGATTCGCATCAATCCTCATGACCCGGACCGCAAGGTCTGGGTCGTCAACGAGACCGGGCACTGCATCTACGCCTTTTCGAACGACGGCTCCGAGCTGGTGACGACGCTGGGAGAAGAGGGTGTGGGCGGCGACGACGAAACCCATTTCGGCCGCCCGCAGGACATCGCGTTCAAGCCTGACGGTTCGATCTTCGTCGCCGACGGGCTCGACAATTCCCGTGTCGTGAAGTTCGACGCCGGCGGGAACTACGTGACCCACTGGGGCGTGAACGGCGACGGCCGCGGCCAGTTCAACGGCGTGCACGCCGTGGCGGTCGACTCGCGGGGCAACATCTACGTGGCCGACCGGAACAACGACCGCGTGCAGGTCTTCAACGAGACGACCCGGTCGGTCTGGTATCACCCGAACATCTCGCCGATCGGCACCTGGCCCGGATTCGACTTTCCGAACGACATCTACGTCTCCGGGTACGACGTGTGGGTCGCCGACAACATGCCGGTCAAGATGGTGAAGCTCGATGTGAACGGCAACCGCCTGGACGGCTGGAGCCTCGATGGCGAAGGTCCGGGACTGTTCAGTGAACTCCACCAGTTCTCGGTCGACTCGGCGGGCAACGTCTACGCCGCCGACAACATCCAGGGCCGGACCCAGAAGTTCGTGCCGGCGGACGGCGCCGGCTCCGTCCGTCTGATGAGGGCGCCCGACACCGGGGAATAGGCTGCCAGGCCCATTGACGGCGGGCGGCGGGCGCCGCCGGCGCATTTTGGGGATGCGCTGTTTCCGTGCTAGAGTGCGGGGACTTCTGAGTATCGATCTTCCGGCTGAAATACTTTAGTCGCGCAGTCCTTCAACAGCGAGGCAGATGCTGTCGAAACGCTATTCGTTTATCGTTGCCAACCGCTCGACTGGCGCCACTCTTCGTTTCACGCTCGCAGTGCGCCCGGCGTTGGTGGTGCTGTTATCAATTCTGGCCCTCCCGATCGGATACATCGCGCATGCACGCTGGAGCGCGACCTCGCAAATCGAACGATTGCAGTTGCTCAACGCCACCCTCGGCGTCGAGAACGCGCGCTACCGCACCGCGACGACGGCGCTGTCCGACCGCATCACGGCGCTGCAACTGACGATCGGAGACTTGACTGACCGCTCCATGGTCGACCCGAGAATCCGACGGGCCATGGGGCGCATGGCAGAGGCGTCCGGCGACAACCCCTCCCTGCAGCAAGCGGCCGCGCTGAAATCGCCGAGTGAGACATTCGATTTGGTGAACGACGTACTGACGTTGCTCGACGCCCGGCTGGCGGTCCTCAGCACCGGGATCGAACAGCAGCGGGCGGTCGCCGCGGCGACCCCCGTCACTCTCCCCTCCGTGGGTCGCCTGACCGCCCGCTACGGATATCGGGCCGACCCATTCACCGGCGACCGGGCGTTCCATCCCGCCGTCGACATCTCCACCGGCTACGGGCAACCGATCTATGCGACCGCCGACGGTACGGTCGACTCGGCCGGACACAACGGCGACTTCGGAAACCTGCTCAAGATCGACCACGGATTCGACCTGATCACCCGTTACGGTCATCTGTCGAAGTTCGCGGTCAGCGTCGGCGATGTCGTGAGTCGGGGCGATCTGATCGGGTACGCCGGGGCCACCGGCCGCGCGACCGGTTCCCATGTCCACTACGAGGTCTGGGTGAACGGTCGTCCCATCAACCCGCTGCAACTGACTTCCACCCCGCGCGCGCAAGCGGCCAACTGAGCCACCCGGACACCGGTCGGACCTGACTCGCCTTGACGGGATCGGGCCCCTTCCCTACAATCGGAGAGCGGTCTCTGGAGGATCCCTTTCCTGACACGACAGGTGTCCGCGTCGTCCAATACCCCCTCGCAGGAGCGCGCGGGATGGGTCCCGGCAGACCACACCCGATCGGCACGACGCAACGGTGTGCGGTGCTCGATCACTCCGGGCGCACTGGCGACTCCGGTCCCTGACGGACCGCTGGCACTCACCGGCAATCGATGCTGCAAAACGTCCTCAAGAAGGTCTTCGGCACCCAGAACGAACGCGATCTGAAGCGTCTGCAGCCGGAGGTGGCCGCCATCAACGCGCGCGAACCCGAGGTGCGTGCGCTGACCGACGACGCGCTGCGCGATCGCACCGTGGCCTTCCGCCAGCGCGTCGATCAGGGAGAGCCGATCGACAATCTGCTGATCGAGGCGTTCGCGGTGGTGCGCGAGGCCGGCCGCCGCGTGCTCGACATGCGTCATTTCGACGTGCAGTTGATCGGCGGCGTGGTGTTGCATCGGGGCAAGATCGCCGAAATGAAGACCGGCGAAGGCAAGACCCTGGTGGCGACCCTGGCCGCGTATCTCAACGCGCTGTCCGGCAAAGGGGTGCACGTCGTCACGGTGAACGACTATCTGGCGCGGCGCGACGCCGAGTGGATGGGTCGGTTGTACCGCTTCCTCGGGATGACGATCGGCGTGATCCAGCACGACCTGCGTGACGTGGACCGCCACGCCGCCTATGCCGCCGACATCACCTACGGCACCAACAACGAGTTCGGCTTCGACTACCTGCGCGACAACATGAAGTACGAGCTCTCGCAGTTCGTGCAGCGGGGCCACCACTTTGCCGTCGTCGACGAAGTCGACAGCATTCTGATCGACGAGGCCCGGACCCCGCTGATCATCTCCGGACCCGCCGAACAGTCGACGGAGCTGTACTACGAAGTCGACCGAATCATTCCCAGGCTCAAGGCGGGCGCCGTCACGCAGGGCAACGTCAAGGCCGAAGACCGCGAGGCGCTCGAAGACACCGGCGACTACCTCACCGACGAGAAACACAAGACCGTCTCGCTGACCGAGAGCGGCATGGCCAAGTCGGAGACGTTCCTGCGGTCTCGCCTCAATCCCGGCGGGCTCTACGACCCGGCCAACATGCCGCTGCTGCACCACATCAACCAGGCGCTGCGGGCCCACGTGCTGTTCAAGCGGGACACCGAGTACATGGTGAAGGAGGGGCAGGTCGTCATCGTCGACGAATTCACCGGGCGGCTCATGCCCGGCCGGCGCTGGAGCGACGGCCTGCACCAGGCGGTCGAGGCGAAGGAAAAGGTCAAGATCGAGCGCGAGAACCAGACCCTCGCCACGGTCACCTTCCAGAACTACTTCCGCAAGTACGACCAGCTGTCCGGCATGACCGGCACGGCGGACACCGAGGCGACGGAGTTCTCGAAGATCTACAAGCTCGACGTGATGGTCGCGCCCACCAACCGCGAACTGGTCCGGCTCGAAGAGCCGGACTCAATCTATCGCACCGAGAAGGAGAAGTACGACGCGATCGTCGAAGACATCATCGAGAAGCAGAAATCGGGCCGTCCCGCGCTGGTCGGCACCATCTCGATCGAGAAGTCCGAGCGTCTCTCCGGTCTGCTGAAGCGCCGAGGCGTCAAGCACGTGGTGCTGAACGCCAAGTATCACGCGCAGGAGGCGGAAATCGTGGCGCAGGCGGGTCGTCTGGGCACCGTCACCATCGCCACGAACATGGCGGGACGCGGCACCGACATCCTGCTCGGGGGCAACGCCGAGTACATGTCGCGCCAGCAGTCGCTCGCCGAAGAGGTCGCCGTCCGTCTGTCGAAGGAGGAGGCCAAGTTCGTCGATGACGAGGAGTTCGTCTATTTCTTTCACATCGATCAGTTCTACAAGGTGCCGCGGCCGGACTGGGAGCGTATCTCGGCCCGCTTCACCGCGCAGACGCGCACGGAACACGAGGCGGTGGTCGCGGCCGGAGGGCTCCACATCATCGGCACCGAGCGGCACGAATCGCGCCGCATCGACAACCAGCTTCGCGGCCGCGCCGGGCGTCAGGGCGACCCCGGGTCATCGCGCTTCTATCTCTCGCTCGAAGACGACCTGATGCGAATCTTCGGGTCCGATCGCATCTCGGGACTGATGGAACGGCTCGGCATGGAAGAAGGGGTGCCGATCGAGCACGGCATGGTCACGCGGGCGATCGAACGGGCCCAGAAACAGGTCGAGGCGCAGCACTTCTCGGTACGCAAGCATCTGCTCGAATACGACGACGTGATGAACAAGCAGCGGGAGAACATCTACGCGCTGCGGCGGGAACTGCTGGATGGCCAGGTGCGGCTTTCCGAAGACGAGGTCGTCGACAGCCGGCGGTATCTGATGACGCTGGCGGACGACCTCATCGACCAGGCGGTCGAGACCCACTGCGGCAAGGAGATCGATCCCGAAGACTGGGACGTGGACGCGCTCGTACGGTCGGTCGCCGACCTGACCGGGCTGCCTGCCGACACGGTCGAGGCGTTCGACCTGAGCGACAAGAACCCCGACGAGATGCACGAGGCGTTGTGGACCGCCGTCAAGACCCGCTACGACGAGAAAGAGCAGGGGATCGACGCGCAGGTGCTGCGACGGGTCGAACGCGACGTCATGCTGCAGATCGTCGATTCGCAATGGAAGGACCACCTCTACGGCCTCGACCACCTGAAGGAAGGAATCGGGCTGCGCGGCTATGCCCAGAAAGACCCGCTGGTCGAGTACAAGCGGGAGAGCTTCGCGCTGTTCCAGGCGATGCGGGAGCGCATCGATACGGAGATGGTGCGCTATCTCTGGCGCCTGCGGCCGGTCGTGCAGGGGGAGGGCGCCGAGGCCGCCCGTCCGGCGCCGCGCCAGCGCGCCCCGATTACGCTCAACGACCCGAGTGCCGGCGCCCCGGCCTTCGCCGGCGCTGCCGCCGGCGGCAACCGGCCGCGTCCGGCGCGCACCGGTGGCGATGACGCCGCGGTCCGGACGGTGCGTCGCAACACGCCAAAGGTCGGACGAAACGACCCCTGCCCGTGCGGCAGCGGGAAGAAGTACAAGAAATGCCATGGGGCCTGACATGACAGTGGGAACCGAGATGACGGCGACCCGATTCGCGGCAACCGACATCGCCGTCGCGCTGACCTTTGACGACGTGCTGCTGGTGCCGCGCCACTCGACGGTCCTGCCGGCAGAGGTCGACGTCTCGACACGGCTCACGCGCCACATCCGGCTCAACGTTCCGATCATCAGCGCCGCCATGGACACCGTCACCGAGTCGCGGCTGGCCATCGCCATGGCCCAACTCGGCGGCATGGGCATCATCCACAAGAACCTCGCCATCGAGGAACAGGCATCGGAGATCGACCGGGTCAAGCGTTCTGAAAGCGGCATGATCGTGAACCCGATCACGCTCTCTCCCGACGATCGGATCTTCCAGGCGCTCGAGTTGATGAAGAAGTACCGCATCTCGGGCGTGCCGATCACCGAAGACGGCAGCACGGAGGGCAAGCTGGTCGGCATTCTGACGAACCGGGATCTGCGTTTCGAAGGCGATCTCGACCGGCCGATCTCCGCCGTGATGACACGCGAGCAGCTCATCACCGTGCCGGTCGGCACGACACTGCACGAGGCGCGCGCGATTCTGCACACCCACCGTGTCGAGAAGCTGCTGGTGGTCGACCAGGACTTCAGGCTCAAGGGGCTGATCACCGTCAAGGACATCCAGAAGATGATCACCTATCCGACGGCGTCCAAGGACGAATTGGGCCGCCTGCGGGTGGGCGCCGCGGTGGGCGTCGCCAGGGACACGCTGCAACGGGCCGAGGCGCTGGTCGCGGTCGGAGCCGACGTGATTGCCGTCGACACCGCGCACGGTCACTCGCAGGGCGTGATGACGATGGTGCGGACCCTGCGGGACCGGTTTCCCAACGTCGACCTGATCGCGGGCAACGTCGCCACCGCCGAAGGGACCCGCGCCTTGATCGATCTGGGCGTCGACGGCGTCAAGGTCGGTATCGGATCGGGGTCCATCTGCACCACGCGTGTCATCGCCGGCATCGGCATGCCGATGATCTCGGCGCTGGCCGAGTGCGCCGAGGAGGCCGGCCGCCACGGGGTTCCGATTGTCGCCGACGGCGGCATCCGCTACTCCGGCGACATCACCAAGGCGCTCGCCGTGGGGTCGAACACCGTCATGATCGGCAGCCTCTTCGCCGGCACCGACGAGAGCCCCGGCGAGTTGATCCTCTACCAGGGACGCAGCTTCAAGGACTATCGGGGCATGGGGTCGATCGGCGCGATGCGCGCCGGCAGCCGCGATCGCTATTTCCAGGAAGACTTCGATCTGGCCAGCGCCACCGAGGAGGGCAACAAGCTCGTGCCCGAGGGCATCGAAGGACGGGTGCCGCACAAGGGCTCGGTCGGCGCGATGATTCACCAACTGGTCGGCGGCCTGCGCGCTGGCATGGGCTACTGCGGCTCGGGGTCCATCCCGGACCTCCAGCAGAACGCCAGGATGGTGCGCATCACCCCGGCCGGCATGCGCGAAAGCCACGTCCACGACGTAGTCATCACCAAGGAAGCGCCGAACTACCGGTCCGAGTGACGGTCTCGCCCGAGACCACGATCGCGCGGGTCTCGCCGCCGCGATCGTCGATGTGCACCGCGATGGCGCCGCGCATCGGCCGCGGAAGCCGATCGGCCCACTCGATACAGACCAGACCTCCACCGTCGCACAACTCGTCGAGCCCGAGGTCATCCACCTCCTCCGGCCCGAGACGATACAGGTCCACGTGGAAGATCTGCCCGCCGCCGTACTCCTGTATCAACGTGAACGTCGGACTGCTGACCTCGTCCGGAGACACCCCGCGCCCGGCGACGACACCGCGCACGAACGCGGTCTTCCCCGCGCCCAGACCGCCGTAGAGCAGCAGGATGCTGCCCGGCGGGAGCTGCCGTGCGAGGCGGGCCGCAATCTGCGCCGTCTCGTCCTCCGAGTGGCTGAGATGACGCGCCCTCACCCCGACCGCCCGTCGTCGTCGTTGCCCGCGCTCAGCGCCAGCGCCGCCGGTCCCAGACGTTCGGCCAGATCGGTCGCGATCAGGCCCGCCTCGCCGTGGACCTTGGCCGCGAGATCGCCCGCGGCGCCGTGCAACCAGACCCCCAGCGCACAGGCGGCCTGCGCATCGGCCAGTTGCGCCCGCCAGGCGGCCACGACACCGGTCAGCACGTCGCCGGTGCCGCCGGTCGCCATCCCGGCGTTCCCGGTCATGTTGATCAGCACCGTGCCGTCCGGGGCGGCCACCAGCGTGCGCGCGCCCTTGAGCACGACGTAGACCCGCTGCGCGGTCGCGACGTCGCGGGCGACCTCGATGCGCCGGGACTGCACCTGCTCGACCGTCATGCCGGTCAGCCGCGCCATTTCCCCCGGATGCGGCGTGATGATGACGTCCCGTCCCGCCCGTCCCCGCAGTCCGCCGGTGGCGCCGGCGAACGCGTTCAGCCCGTCGGCGTCGAGCACCAGCGGCGCCGAGGATCGCTCCACGAGCGTCTGCACGAACTCCGTCACCGCCGCCGCCTGCCCCAGCCCGGGCCCCACCGCCAGCACGTCGCAGCGCTCGGCCAGCACCGTCTCGACGGCCGCCGCAGCCACGGTGCCGGCGGGGGTGTCGTCGAGCCCCAGCGTCATGTACTCGGGCATGAGCGCGCTGACGACCGGCTGGCAGGCGCGCGGGGTGGCCACGGTCAGCAGGCCGGCGCCGGAGCGCAGCGCGCCCAGGGCCGCCAGGTGCGCGGCGCCGGTCTTGCCGATCGACCCGGCGACGACCAGCACCCGCCCGCACGCCCCCTTGTGCAGGTCGTCCGGTCTCGGCGGCAGCGTGGCGCGGACCCGCGCAGGCGTGACGACCTCGGTCCGCGGGCCGGCGGTCTCGTCGATGATCTGGTTCGGAATCCCGATGTCGGCCAGCACCAGCTCGCCGGCCAGCCTGGCCGCGGGCGGCACGAGCAGCGGCGCCTTCGGCGCGCCCAGCGTCACCGTCAGCGTGGCCTCGACCGCGGCGCCGATCACCTGCGCCGTGTCGGCGGACAGACCGGACGGGAGATCGATTGCGACGATCGGCGCCCCTGTCGCGTTCAGGTCGCCGACCAGCGCCGCCCAGCGGCCGGACAGCGGGCGGGACAACCCGGTCCCGAACAGGGCGTCGACGATCAGATCGCTGCCCGCGATCTGCGGCAACAACTCCGACCACTGCGCCGGGGCCGCCACCTCGCGGACCGGCACACCGGCCGCACCGAGGGTGGCGAGATTGCGGCCGGCGTCCCCGCCGACCGACGCCGCAGACGCCGCCAGATACACGCGCACGTCCACGCCCGGGGAGGCCAGCTCGCGCGCCGCCACGAACCCGTCGCCGCCGTTGTTGCCCTTGCCGCACACAACCGCCACCCGCTGCCGATCCGGCGCCGGGAAATGGCGCGTGACGGCGGCGGCGACCTCGCGGCCGGCGTTCTCCATCAACACCGCCGACGGCACGCCGATCTCCTCGATCGTGCGGCGCTCGGCGGCACGCATCTGGGCCGTGGTCAGGACACGCATGACATCGATTCACGCTCGTTCCGGCGCGCGGGGTCCACGCCATCGCCGGCGGCGACCGCCTGTCGAGCCTTCCGCCGTATGGTACCCTGTGGCGGCCGCAGCAGCCCGGGGTGAGCGCCCCGCGACCGCCGGCCGGCGGTGTCCCGCACCATCGACACCCCGCCCCGCGCACCCAATTCAGCGACCCGTCAGCAGGCAGATGAATTCGAAGCCAATTGCCCCGCCCGGCGGATCCACTTCAGCGACCCGGAGGATGATGGACGCAACCGTCAACGTCAATGGCCTGATCACCCCGGCAGCCCAGGCCGTGGTCTCGGTATTCGACCACGGATTCCTCTATGGCGACGGGGTGTACGAGACGCTGCGCACCTACCACCGGCGTCCGTTTCTGCTCGACCGCCACCTGACCAGACTGCGCGCCTCGGCCGCCCGTCTGTCCCTGGACGTCCCGCTGACCGACGGCGACCTCGAGCGGCGCATCCAGGACACGATGGCCGAGGTGCATCCGTCCGGCGAAGTCGTCCTGCGCGTCATGATCACCCGCGGCGTGGGCGAGCTAAGGTATGATCCGGCCGCCTGCCCCACCCCGACCGTCGTCGTCATCGCCCGGCCGCATCACGACGTCGACGCGTCGAAGATCCGCGACGGCGTGCGGCTGATCATCGCCAGCGTGCTGCGCAACCACCCGCGCAGCGTCGACCCCGGCATCAAGTCGAACAACCTCCTCAACAACGTGCTGGCCATGCACGAGGCGGTGCGCGAGGGCGCCGACGAAGCGGTCCTGCTGAACCACCGCGGCGAGCTCGCCGAGTGCTCGCAGTCGAACCTGTTCGTCGTCAGGGACGGCGTCGTCCTGACCCCGCCGCTCGATGCCGGGCTGCTGGAAGGGGTCACGAGAAACTACCTCGTCGAGATCGGGCAGGACCTCGGCATCACGATGCGGGAAGCGGCCGTGCGCGAGGCGGACCTGGCGCACGTCGAGGAGATGTTCATCACCAGCACCACGCGGGAGGTGGTGCCGGTTGTCCAGGTGGGCGACCGCATCATCGGGTCGGGGCGTCCCGGACCCACGACGATGGGTCTGCTGCATCGGTTTCAGGAGCGGGCCGACGCCCAGACCCTGACCGCCTGACCGGCGCCGCTCAGTCGGCGTACGCCTCGATCGGTGGACAACTGCAGATCAGATTGCGGTCGCCGTGGGCGTCGTTGATGCGCCCCACCGCCGGCCAGACCTTGTGCTCGCGGACGAAGGGCAACGGCCACACCGCCTGGGCCCGGCTGTAGCGATGCGGCCAGTCGTCGGCGGTCGCCTCGCCGGCCGTGTGGGGCGCGTTCTTGAGGACGTTGTCGGCGGGGTCGGCCTCGCCATCGACGACCGCCTGGATTTCGGCCCGGATGGCGATCAACGCCTCGCAGAACCGGTCGAGCTCGTCGCGGGACTCGCTCTCGGTCGGCTCGACCATCATCGTGCCGGCCACGGGAAACGAGACGGTCGGCGCGTGAAATCCGTAGTCCATCAGACGCTTGGCCACGTCGAGCTCGCTGATGCCGGCCGGCTTGAACGCCCGCAGATCGAAGATGACTTCGTGGGCCACCCGGCCGTTGGCCCCGGCGAACAGCACGTCGAAGTGCGGTGCAAGCCGCGCCGTGAGGTAGTTGGCGTTGAGAATCGCCACCTCGCTGGCGCGCCGCATGCCGTCCGGGCCGAGCATGCGCATGTAGCCGTGCGAGATGAGCAGCACGCTGGCGCTGCCCCAGGGCGCCGCGGCGACGGCGGGAATGGCCGACGGACCACCCACCGGCACCACCGCATGCCCCGGCAGAAAGGGCGCCAGGTGCGCCGCCACCGCGATCGGCCCCATGCCCGGTCCGCCGCCGCCGTGCGGGATGGCGAACGTCTTGTGCAGATTGATGTGGCAGACATCGGCGCCGATCGCCGCGGCGCTGGTCAGCCCCACCTGCGCGTTCATGTTGGCGCCGTCCATGTAGACCTGCCCCCCGCACGCATGCACCAGACCGCAGATCTCGCGGATGGCGTCCTCGAACACGCCGTGGGTCGACGGATAGGTCACCATCAGGGCGCACAGCGTGTCGCGGTGGGTGTCCGCCTTGCGGCGCAGGTCGTCGAGGTCGACGTTGCCCCGCTCGTCGCAGGCCACGACGACGACCCGCAGACCCGCCATGGCGGCGCTGGCCGGGTTCGTGCCATGCGCCGAGGCCGGAATCAGCACGACGTCCCGGCCGGACGCGCCGCGGGCGCGCTGATAGGCGCGAATCACCAGCAGACCCGCGAATTCTCCCTGGGCCCCGGAGTTGGGCTGCAACGAGACGGCGGCCAGCCCGGTGATGGCGCACAACGAGGCTTCGAGCTCGCGGAACAGCGCCTGATAGCCCGCGGCCTGCTCGACCGGCGCGAACGGATGCAGCGGCGAGAACTCGGGCCAGCTCACCGGACGGATCTCGGCGGCGGCGGTGAGCTTCATGGTGCAGGAGCCCAGCGGAATCATCGAGACGTCCAGACCGATGTCCTTCTGTTCGAGCCGCTTCAGATACCGCATCATCTGCGTTTCCGAGCGGTGGCGATGGAAGACCGGGTGCGTCAGGAACGGCGAGCGCCGGGTCAACCGCGGCGGCCAGCTCGGGGCCGCGTCGCGCTCGTCCTCCCGCGCCGCCGGGACCGGCGCCGGACGGTCCAGCGCCGCCGCGGCCAGGGCCAGGATCTCGTCGACGTCCGCCGCCGTGGCCGTCTCGTCGAGGGCCATGCCGACCGTGGCGCCGTCGTAGCGAAAATACAGACCGGCCGCCGTGGCCCGTGTCCGGAACGGCTCGACCGCCGTCTCGGGCAGCGGCGCCCGCAGCGTGTCGAAGAAGCAGGCATGCCGCGGCTCGACGCCCAGGCGCCGGAACCCCTGCGCGAGCCGCTGCGTCAGGCGATGGACGCGGGTGGCGATGGCGCGCAACCCCTGCGGCCCGTGATACACGGCATAGAAGCCGGCGATGTTCGCCAGCAGGGCCTGCGCGGTGCAGATGTTCGAGGTGGCGCGTTCGCGCCGGATATGCTGCTCGCGTGTCTGCAGCGCCATGCGATAGGCCGGATTGCCGTGGCGGTCCAGCGACAGGCCGATGATGCGCCCCGGGGTCTGCCGCGCGAACTCGGCGCGCGTCGCGAAGAACGCCGCATGCGGTCCGCCATAGCCCAACGGGACGCCGAAGCGCTGCGAGTTGCCGACCACGACGTCGGCTCCCTGCTCGCCGGGCGGCGTCAGCAACGTCAGCGCCAGCAGGTCGCTGCAGACCGCCGCCAGCGCCCCGCCGTCGTGGGCGCGGGCGATGACCTCGTCGAGCGCGGCCACTTCCCCGTCCTCGGCCGGATACTGCAGCAACACGCCGAACACCTGCGCGTCAGGCCGCCACTGCGCCGGGTCTCCCACCTCGACCGCGATGCCCAGCGGTTCGGCCCGCCCCCGCAGCACGTCGATCGTCTGCGGAAAACAGCGCCGCGACACGAGAAACCGGTCGGCCGCCGGCCGCGTCCGCGACTGCACCCGATGCAGCAGCGCCATCGCCTCGGCGGCCGCGGTCGCTTCGTCGAGCAGCGACGCGTTGGCGATCGCCATGCCGGTGAGGTCGGTCACCACGGTCTGGAAGTTCAGCAACGCTTCCAGACGCCCCTGGGCGACCTCGGCCTGATACGGCGTATAGGGGGTGTACCAGCCGGGATTCTCGAAGACGTTCCGCAGGATGACGCTGGGGGTGACGCAGCCGTGATAGCCGAGACCGATGAACGGCCGGCCCGGCCGGTTGCGGCGGCCCACGGCCCGCATGCGGGCCAGGAACTCGGCCTCTGTCTCGGGCCCCGGCACGTCGAGCGGAGCGGACACCCGGATGTCCGACGGCAGCGCCTCGTCGATCAGGGCGTCGAGCGAGGCGGCGCCGGCGGCCGACGCCATGGCGGCGATCTCGCCGCTGTCCGGCCCGATGTGCCGGTGACTGAACTGGTCCGCGCGCAACCGCACTACGCCACCAGCTCGGCATACGCGGCCGCATCGAGCAATGCGCCCGCCTGCGGCGCGCCGCTCAACTCGACCACGATAATCCAGGCCGCATGCGCATCGTCGTTCACGGTCTCGGGCCGCTCCACCAGCGCCGTGTTCACCTCGACGACCCGTCCGGCCAGCGGACAGTAGAGGTCGGACACCGCCTTGACCGACTCGACCGACCCGAACTGGTCGCCCTGCTCGAAGTGCTGCCCGACCACCGGCAGCTCGATGTAGACCACGTCCCCAAGCTGCTCCTGCGCATAGTCGGTGATGCCGACCCGCGCCGTCGCGCCGGACACCGCGATCCATTCATGGTCCTTCGTGTACTGCCTGTCGGTGGGATACATGCTCGTGTCCTGACGTCGTCGATGCGTGCGATCGGTCCGGGTCCGCCAGGGGCGCCGGCGGACGCACCGGTATTATCCCGCGAATCCGGCGCCCGGCGCACCCGAGTCGCTACCCGCGGGGCCGCTTGTAGAACGGCAGCGGCACGACGCGCGCCGCCACCCGCCGGCCGCGAATCTCGACGGCGAGATCGGTCCCCGGCGCCGCCGCCGCCAGCGGCACATAGGCCAGACCGACGGCCTTCCGCAGAAACGGGGTCCAGGTGCCGCTGGTCACCACGCCCACCCGCTCCTCGCCGAGGCACACCGGGTAGCCGTGGCGGGCAATGCCGCGGCCGACCATCTCGAAGCCGACCAGCTTGCGGGCGACGCCGTCCCTGCGCTGCGCCACGAGCGCCGCGCGCCCCGTGAAGTCCGGCTTGTCCCAGCCGACGATCCACCCCAGTCCCGCCTCGAGCACCGAGGTCGTGTCGTCGATGTCCTGACCGCTGAGACGCATCGCCGCCTCGAGCCGCAGCGTGTCCCGCGCGCCGAGCCCGGCCGGCCGCAGCCCGGCCTCGGCGCCGGCCGACAGCAGGGTGCTCCACAGCCGGTCGGCGGCCTGCGGGGCCAGAAAGACCTCGAAGCCATCTTCCCCCGTGTAGCCGGTCCGCGAGATCGTCGACCGCAATCCGGCCACCTCGCCGGTCTCGAAGCGGTAGTAGCCGATCGACGCCAGGTCGACCTCGGTCAGCGCCTGCAGAATCTCCAGCGCGCGCGGCCCCTGCACCGCCAGCAGCGCATAGCGGGACGACGTGTTCACCGCAAAGGCGTCCCCGACCCCCTGGATACCGGCCGTGATGTGCGCGAGGTCCTTGCCGATGCAGGACGCGTTCACCACCAGCATGAAATGGTCGGCGGTCAACCGATAGACCAGCAGATCGTCGACGAACGTGCCCTGCGCGGTCGTCAGCGCCGAATACTGCGCCTGCCCGATCTCGAGGCGCGCGGCGTCGTTGGACGAGATGCGCTGCACCGCCGCCAGAGCGTCGCGCCCGGCGATCTCGATCTCGCCCATGTGGCTCACATCGAACAGACCCGCGGCCTGCCGGACGGCCAGGTGTTCCTCGCTGATGCCCGCATACTGCAACGGCATCTCCCAGCCGCCGAACGGCACCATCCTGGCGCCCATGGCGACGTGGCGGCCGTGAAGCGGGGTCTTCTGCAGGGGCGTGGGGGTGTCGGTCATGAACGGCGGCGTCTGCCGCGGCGGACGGCCGCACGCGGCGGTGCGACTCGGGGCGACCTGTCCGGCGGGCGGGCGCACCCGCGCGGCGGTCACGGAGGCGCGGACAGCGGCGTAACCGTACTATGCGACCGGCGGAGGGTCAAGATGGGGCGCGGTGCAGCCGGGCTTGGGCCACGGGCAGCGCTTCACGCGGAGGCTTCTCTTGACAGCGACAGAAGAGCAGAGCTATCGTTTTCTCTCGTCAACATGTTGAGGTGACCTTGACCCATCGCCCGCACAGAGACGCCCTGCGAGGATCGCTCGATCTGCTGGTCCTGAAGACGCTCTCGCTCGCGCCGATGCACGGTTGGGGCATCAGCCAACGAATTCGACAGATGTCATCCGGTGTGCTGGAGGTCAACCAGGGCTCGCTCTACCCGGCCCTCCAGCGGCTCGAGAAACAGGGGCTGATCCGCAGCGACTGGAGAACGACCGACAACAACCGGCGCGCGTGCTACTACGTGCTGACGACGGCGGGCCGGCGCGCGCTCGGCGCAGAGATCGAAAGCTGGCGGCGGTTCGCCGAAAGTCTTGGTGCGGTTCTCAACAGTACGTGAGCGTGCGCGGGTCGGCATCCGGCGCAACGACCGGGGCAGCGGACAGGACCAACCTGATGAGCTGGTGGGACAGAACCCGTGCACGTTGGCGCCTCCTGTTCGCTCGCGAACACGAGCGTCGGATGAACGAGGAGTTCCGCTTCCACGTTGAGATGGAGACGGAGCGACTCGTCTCGGAAGCGAGACTCGAGCCCCGAGAGGCGCGCCGCCAGGCGCTCGCCGCGTTCGGGGGCATGGAGAAGCACAGGGAAGCGTTGCGCGACGGTCGCGGGTGGGCGTGGCTCACGGGCCTCTCGCTCGACGTCAAGCTCGGAGTGCGGATGCTCGTGAAATACCCGGTCCTGACGCTCGTGGGCGGACTGGCGCTCGCCGTTGCGATCGGGATTGGGGCAGGCTGGTACGATTTGTCGGGTAAGCTCCTGGCGCTATCGATCCCGCTGCCCGAAGGCGACCGCCTCGTCTTGATTGAGACGCGGAATACCCTGACAACCGAGCCCGAGCAACGCGTCGCGCGCGACTTCCTCGAATGGCGGCGCGAGCTGCGAACGGTCGAGGATCTGGGGGCGTACGGCACGGACCCTCGCAATCTCGTCCTCGGCAACGCGGCTCCCGAGTCGATCTTGATGGCCGAGATCACGGCCGCCGCGTTCGGCACGGCACGTGTACCGCCACTGCTCGGTCGTGCCCTGCTCGACGCCGACGAGAGGCCAGGAGCACCCCGCGTGGTCGTGCTCGGCTACGACGTGTGGCAGCGCTTCCTTGGCGGTCGCGACGACGTCGTCGGATCGGTCGTCACACTGGGGAACACAACGGCGACCGTGATCGGTGTGATGCCGGAGGGTTTCCGGTACCCGGTCAACCACGAGGCCTGGACGCCACTGTCGCTTCGCGCCACGTACGATGCGCTCGAGGGCGGTGCGATCAGCGTCATAGGCAGGCTGGCACCTGGCGTCACGCACGAGCAGGCAGACGCCGAGCTGCGCGTGCTCGTCGAACGGTCGGCCGCGGCGCTTCCGGCGACGCACGAGCATCTGCGGTCGAGCGTGATGCGACTCGGGGGACCACCGGGGGAGGATTCCCCCATTGGAAGTGATGTTCCGGACATCGCGAAGTTCTCGATGAGGAACGCGCCTGTGCTGCTGGTGCTGATCATTGCGTGCATGAGCCTCGGCACCCTGGTCTACGCGAGGACGGCGACCCGGGAGGGCGAACTCACCGTGCGTTACGCGCTCGGTGCGAGCCGCGCGCGCATTATCGGTCAACTCTTCGTTGAGGCGCTTGTGCTCGCGTCGGTCGCGGCCGCGTTCGGCCTCATGGCCGCCGACCGGGCGGTGACGTGGCCGATCGAAAACGTCGGGACCTTGTCGGGACGCGCACCGTTCTGGATAACACCCGGCCTGAAGCTCTCGACGATCCTGTATGCCGGTTGCCTCGTGGTCGCCAGCGCCGCCATGTTGTCACTCCTGCCTGCGCTGAAGGCCACGGGAGCGCGCGTGCAATCGCATCTCGCGAACCGGGGCGGCGGCGGCGCCATGCTGCGCTTCGGGCGCGTCTGGACAGGCCTATTGATAGTTCAGGTGGCGCTGACGGCCATCGGCATCCCGGTCGCGCTCGAGACCGGGGTCGAGGCGATGCGCAACCTGATGATTCGCGCAGAGTTTCCAAGCCAAGAGTATCTCGCCGCTCGCATCGACATGGACCCGCCGTTCGAGGAGGAGGCCACGCCGGCATTCGAGGCGCGGCGGGCGCAGACGTTCGAGGAGCTCCAGCGACGCATCGCGCAGGAACCTGGCGTTGTCGCGGTCACGTTCGCCAACCGCGCGCCCGGATCAGCGCCGTTCACCCGATTCGGAGAGGTCGAGTCCTCTCCCGACGCCGGGCAGGTGTACGACGATACTTTTTGGAGGTCGGAGGTGGGACCAGGATTCTTCGAAGCCTTGGATCGCCCGATTGTCGGCGGGCGTGGCTTCCAGGGGGCAGACCGAAGTCCCGGCGCCCAGACGGTCATCGTCAATGAGGCGTTCGCCCGTGCGTTTTCACGCGACTCGCGTATCGAATCGCCCGTCGGCGCTCGCCTCCGGTATCCAACGTCATCCGCGCGACCCGACGCGCCGGCGACAGAGCCGTGGTTCGATATTGTGGGCGTCGTGCGCGACGTCGGCCTGGACCCTGACGACTACGGTGACGAACGGCCGTCTGTGTTTCACGCGGCATCGCCGGGAACACTCTCTCGGCTCGTGACAATTGTGCGCGTGCGTGGCGATCCGGCCACCCTCGCCGCGCGTCTGCCATTCATTGCGGCCGATGTCGATGCCGGCAGTTTGTTCGTCCAGGACGCGCGGCCGCTGAACGCATGGATCCGGGAGCGGGATGTCAGCTTGGCCCTGCAAGCCGGAGCGATGGGGGGGGCGCTCTCGATCGTGTTGTTTCTTTCGGCGCTGAGCATCTTCTCGATGGTGTCCGTCACCGTTTCACGGCGGACGGCCGAGATCGGGCTGCGCGCGGCGCTGGGCGCCAACCCGCGCCATCTGCTGGCCGGAATCCTGTCCCGCGCCATGGTGCTTGTGGGGAGCGGCCTCACGGCCGGAGGCGCCCTTCTGCTGTCGATCGTAGCAGCGTACTTGCCCATGGAAGATGTTGCGCTCTACGCGGGGTATCTTGGTGTGACATCCGCGGTATTGCTTGTCGCGTGTGTGCTTGCCTGCATCGGGCCCGCCAGCCGCGCGCTCAGGATCAACCCGGTCGACGCCCTGCGGGAGGCCTGAACCGCGAAGGCGAACTTGCCGGCAGAACTGAGAGCCGATCGGCAGGCTTCTACGCCGCTCGGCGGGATACAGCGCCGATCGAATGCAGCGGGGCCTTTTTGCCGCGGACTGCCAGGGGCGATCTGTCCGGCAGGCGGACAGCGGATTCATCCACAGAGCGGCAGGTCATCTCCCTCCCCCGCCCCAAGGGTCTCGGCCACCTGGGATGCGCCGCCCAACGCGTCCGCGTGAGGCGGGCGATACCGCAGACACGACTGCAGGGTCTGGCAGCGGAAACCATCTCGCTGAAGAAGCCCCAGCGCGACTGGTGCCGGCGCTCCGAACCATCATGAAACGTACGTAGCGAATCGCTTCAACCCCGGACGAACTGCGCTGCACCATTTACTCAATGCCATGTGTAAAATAACTCAGTGTCATGATTGAGCATGGGTTCTCCCGTCGTCACGTGGCCGACCTGTTGCGCCGTCTGCGCGAGCCGCGCCGTTTCATCCAGGTGCTGTCCGGAGCCCGGCAGGTCGGCAAGACGACAGTCGCCAGGCAGGTGGCCGAGCGCTCGGGTCTGCCGGTGCGGTACGCCAGCGCGGACGAACCGACGCTTCGCGATGCGGCGTGGATCACGGCGCAATGGGAGGCCGCGCGCCTGCTCGTCGGCGAGGCCGGCGCCGATGGCGCGCTCCTCATCCTCGACGAAGTGCAAAAGGTGACCGGCTGGTCCGACGTCGTCAAGGGCCACTGGGATGCCGACTCGTATGCCGGCCGGCCCCTCAAGGTCGTGCTGCTCGGGTCGGGCCCGCTGCTCGTGCAGCGGGGCCTCGGCGACAGCATGGCGGGTCGTTTCGAGGTGCTGCATCTGCCGCACTGGAGCCTGGTCGAGATGCGGGCCGCGTTCGGCTGGTCGACCGACCAGTATCTCTTCTACGGCGCCTATCCCGGCGCGGCGTCCCTGGTGGACCAGCCGGAGCGGTGGGCGCGGTACATCCGGGACGCGCTCATCGAACCGACGATAGCCCGTGACGTGCTGCTGCTGTCGCGTGTCGACAAGCCGGCGCTGCTGCGCCGGCTGTTCGAACTGGGCTGCGCCTACTCGGGACAGATCCTCTCCTATACGAAGATGCTGGGGCAGCTCCAGGACGCCGGCAACACGACGACGCTCGCCCACTACGTCGATCTGCTGGCCGGCGCCGGGATGATCACCGGGGTGCCGAAGTACGCCGGCGGCGCGGCCCGCCGGCGCGGGTCAAGCCCGAAGCTGCAGGTCTTCAACACGGCGCTGATAACCGCCCTGTCCGGCCTGACGCTGGCCGAGGCGCAGGCAGATCGCGAGTTCCACGGGCGGCTGACAGAGTCCGCGGTGGGCGCGCACCTGGTCAATGCGTCCGCCGGCGGTGTATGCGAGGTCTTCTACTGGCGGGACCGCGGCCGAGAGGTCGACTTCGTCGTGCGCTCCGGCCGCAAGCTGACAGCGCTGGAGGTGAAAAGCGGCCGCGCACCGGCGGCGCTCCCGGGGCTGGACGCGTTCGTCGAGGCGTTCAGGCCACACCGCACGCTCGTGATAGGCGGTGACGGCATCGCGATCGAGGAGTTCCTGGCGCAACCGGTCAAGCACTGGGTGCAATGACCGCGCCTTGCGCGAGCGTCGAGTGCGTTCGCACGTCGCTTGGCGATCGCCTCACCGTGGAGTTGTTCGACGGAACGGCCTGGGCCGTGCCGAACCTCTGGGCCTGCATGGACGTGGCAAGTCTACACAACCGCCACGGGCTACCAGGGCAACCTTTCCGGTGCGCGGGCCACCGCGGGTTCATCCATCGAGCGGCAGGTCATCTCCCTCCCCCGTCCCGCGGGTCTCGGCCACCTGGGACGCACCGCCCAACGCATCTGCGTGAGGCGCGCGATACCGCAAGTAGGACTGCAGGGTGTGATAGCTGATGCCGAGCACTTCGCAGGCGCGCCGTTTGTTGCGGTTGCAGCGCTCCAGCACGAGCCGTGCATAGCGGCTACCCCACGCTCGCATGGAATCGGCGCCGCTGATGGACGGTTGCAGTATTTCCGTGTACTCGCGCGTCATTTCGATCGGCAGGTCGGTCAGCGTGACGACGTCACCGGCGGCCAGCGCGACCGCCCGCTCGATGACCCGTTGAAGCTCGCGCACGTTGCCGGGCCAATCGTAGCTGAGGAACGCCTCGACGGCGCTGTTCGACAAGACGAGCCGGCGCAAGTGGTGATGGCGGGCCAGAAAATGCTCGGCCAGTTCAATAATGTCGTCTCGACGCCGCCGCAACGGTGGAACCCGCAATTCGACCCCGGCCAACCGGTAGAACAGATCGGCGCGGAAGCGTCCGGTGGCGACCAAGTGGCGCAGACTCTGATTGGTCGCCACCACGACGCGGATGTCGACCCGCCGCACCTCATGCCCGCCGACCCGTTCCACCGCAAGCTCCTGCACCGCGCGCAGCAGTTTGGCCTGCGCCGGAGCGGACAGATCGGCCACCTCGTCGAGGAACAACGTACCCCGGTCAGCCGCCTCGAACTTCCCGCGGCGCGCGCGCACGCCCGTGGCCACCCGGTCCTCGATGCCGAACAACTCTGCCTCCAGCAACGTGTCGACCAGCGCCGCGCAATTCACCGCCACGAACGGCCCGCGGCGGCGCGGGCTCAGGTCATGCACCTGCCGCGCGACCAGTTCCTTGCCCGATCCGCTCTCGCCCTCGATCAGCACGGTGAAGTCGGTAGCGGCGACACGTTCGACCCGCTGACGCAGCGCCCGCATACCGGGGCTCGATCCGATCACCGGCACCGCCGCATCGGCCAGGTCGCCATGCGCCGCCGCGGGCCGGCGACAGACCAGCATCAGCCCGAACACCCGCGCCGCGTCTCTTAACAGATGTCGGTCCCACTGGTCGACCGCGGCGCCGGTCTCTGGTTCCACTTCCAGGACCAGGTTGGGGTGTGATGGCAGCGGTACCGGAAATCGCAGCCGCGAAGACCCCACCTCTACCCCGTCCACCGCGTGCGTGATCAATCTCGCGCGACGCATCGGCACCAGATCTCGCACCGCGGCCACGAAACCCTCTTCCATCGAAGCAGACGTTGCCCTTGCTGCACCGCGAGCGACGAGCGCCGCCAGAAAGCGTGAGAAACCCTGCCGTCGCTCGCTGCGCCGGCGGGTCCTTTCGACGACCGAAGGGAAGGACGCGGATGACTGAGTGATCATGTCGGAAGCCATTTCCCCCACCAACCTGCCTAAATATGTCCTTCATCCTTTCAAATAGCGTGCCACCTGCCGTTTCGTGCCGAAACAGCTAGGTTTCGTTGAACCAACATGCTGAAAACATGACAAGTTTGTGAATTAAAAGTTGAGATTTTTACAACTTTGCATATTCTGACCATCATATTTTTTTGGAGCGTAGAACATACCCTTCAAAGCGACGCCTCATCGGTTCATTTGCCCGAATCCCGCCACATCGCCATATCGACTCGCTCGTCGAATACCAGCGCGCCCCGATACCTGACCGCGTCGAGATCGATAGCTGCAACCCAGGCCCGGGCAATACGTCCCGAGACAGACCAGCGGCCACCCCCGCCGGTCACCCTGATACTGACCCTCGCGCCGGGTCGCAACCTTGTCGACGTCTCAATCAACGCTCCTCCTGCCGACAGGTTTACCAGTGACGCAGGCAGGCCTGGTCGCAGCCGCAGATCACGAACCCAATCGAGCGCCGCTCCGACGTGACGCGCATCCCTGCGTCGCTCCGTACCCGCCGGTCCGCTCACCGGGATCTCCAGGTGCCCGTCTCGGCGAGGAACTCCAGGACGCGCGTACGTCCGGTCGCGCCCAGCACACGGACGGCATACTGCCGTCCCCTCTCGCTTTGCACGTAGATTGTGCCGCCACTCGATGTCCCGAGCGGGGTGAATGTAAGGGTGTCAGACACACCAAGTCGCACAGGATCAGCACTCACGTCGCTGCCGGCGATGGGGACAACATTCTCGGCAATGGCGATGCGGGCACGGGGGAAACGATCGCCGATACGCTCGACCGGCGTAATTGACCGATCGATGCCGTGACGTATGTCCTGGCTTCGCAATCCATTCCCGTTACCGTCGACGAACACCGCGTAGGTGAAGGCATCACCGGTCTGCTCGAAGCGCAGGCCGGCCGTCGTGGACCGCATCACCGCCTGCACCCGCGTCAACCGCACCAGCGAGGCGACGTAACGCGCCGCCGCCATGCCGCGCGCGCCGTCAAGTCCGACAAGGAGCGGCGGTGCGGCCATGGCGGCCGTCATCGCCAGCAGCGCAACCGCAAGCAGCGACTCGATCACCGAGAAACCCTGCTGAATCGCGCAACGGCGCCAGGCGCGTCCACACCCCGCCGATCGCCGCACGGGAGCAGGTGCGCCCCGGAGACGCTTCTCCGGGACGCACTGTTCCGACGCACTATTGGGGATCATCCGCATCCGACGCCGCCTCGCCCTCGCCCACCGATACGAGTGGACGAAGTCTGAGGAAACTGCGTTCGCCGATTCCGCGCACGTACATCAAATCCTCGATCTTCTTGAAGCCACCGTTCTCGTTCCGATACGCAATGATGAGTTCGGCCGTCCGCGGGCCGATACCGGGCAACGTCTCGAGTTGCACCGCGCTGGCCTGATTCAGATCGACCTGAGCCGCGGGCGGGCTCTGTTCCTCCGGCGCCGTCTGTGTCTGCGCCGCCGCTACGCCTCCCACGCCGGCGCACATCGCCAGCGCCATCGTCGCCACCCGGAATAGTCTTCGCATTTTGAGTCCTCCTCACATGAAACGGATCGTCGTAGCCCACGTCCTGACCGGACGGAGACCGTGCACGGTGGCCCCGCCGGCCGCAACGTCAGCAGGTCGGGCACGATCGCCAGCGGCACGCAGCGGGGCCGGGCAACGCTTAAGCAACAATGGCGCCAGCCTCCATCGACGCTGACAAACGCCGCAAATGCAGGCACTTGCGGGACGGCTGGTGCGATCGCTGCGCACCGCTCGAGGCCGCCGGGCGTGCCGCGATTGCACCATCAGTTGACGCCGGTCACGTTTCGACCCGCCGTCACGACGACATCTGCAGCATCTGATGGTTCCCCGGCGCCGCCGAGAGTTGACGGCAACTCGATGCAACACCGGGGCGAGGACGCGCCCGGTCATAACGGCGGGTGGAGGACCAGAGGAAACAGCACACCTCCGATCGAAAGGGCTCGCGCGCCGGCAACGGTGCAGTCGCGTATCATTACCGTAATCGCAACCAGGAGCCCATCATGACGCACCTGTTTCCCGTCCCGGTTCCCCGCCGATTCGCCCGCGTGGCGCCGGCGCTCGTCCTGGTCGGCGTGCTGGCGGTTTCCGCCGGCAGCCACGCCCAGCCGCCGGCGACGCTGGACATCTACTGGATCGACGTCGAGGGCGGCGCCGCCACGCTCGTGGTCACCCCCGAGCGCGAATCGGTTCTGATGGACGCCGGCTGGCCCCGGCCGGACCGGCGCGACGCCGACCGGATTCAGTCCGCCATGCGGGACGCCGGCATCACCGAGCTCGACTACGTGCTGATCTCCCACTTCCACCGCGACCACGTGGGCGGCCTGGCGCAGCTCGCCGAACGCGTCCCGATCGGCCAGCTCGTCGACCACGGCGACAGCGTCGAGCTCGACCGCGACGCGGGCCGGGCGCTCTGGCAGGAATACCTCAGCGTCTCGAACGGCCGCCGGCGGACCATCCTGCCGGGCGACAAGCTGCCCCTTACCCGCATCGAACTGACGTTCATCGGCGCGCACCGCCAACTGGTCGACAGCCTCGAGCCGCGCCCCCCCAACCGCTTCTGCGCCGACGCCGACGTGCCGCCGGCCGACCTGGGCGAGAACGGGCACAGTCTGGGCTACCTGCTGTCGCTCGGCGGCTTCCAGTTTCTGAACCTCGGCGACATGACGCCGGACCGCGAGCACGCGCTGGCCTGCCCCGAGAACCGGATCGGCGTGGTTGACCTGTGGCAGGTGCCGCACCACGGCGGTTACGGCGCCATTCGCGCCGAACTGGCCGCGGCGCTGCAGCCGACGGTCGTCGTCGTCAACAACGGCCCGCGCAAGGGCGGCACGCCCGATTCACTGGAGGTCGTGCAGGCCACGGCGGAAGTGGGAGACGTCTGGCAGGCGCACCGCACGATGACCGACGACGCCGCCCACCAGACCGACGACGCGCTCATCGCCAACCTGACCGAAGAGGACGACTGCGAGGGCCACTGGATCAAGGCCACCGTCCAGCCCGACGGCCGCACCTGGACGATCACCAACGGGCGCACGGGGTACAGCCGGAACTATGAGTCGAAGTAGGGGTGGGTGAACTGGCGCGGTCAGGACGCCTTGGCCACGCACGTGATCGCCCAATGCAGGAACCAGTCGGCCTGGAGGCGCATCCAGAACTGTGGCGACGCCGTGAAGACCCGCGCCAGCCGGAGTGCAGAATCCGCCTCAATGGCGCGTTTGCCCAACACGATCTCGTTCATCCGGTTGCGGGATTTCGCCAAACGGCATCGCCGGCCCGAGCCAGCTCGACTCCCTCTGATCGTCTTCGACCGTAACTTCGTAGGCATGTCCGTGCTCCCATCGACACGTGACGCGGAATTGTTCGTTCACGCACATGCTGTACTAACCGCGCATCTGAAAACTGAGCGCCTTCAGGTGTCAAGCGACGTCTAGTGGTCCGTCACGTCATAATCTGCGGATAGACGGACTTGAGTTTACAGCGCGCATCGTCGACCTTCATCTGCCAGTCGACACCGCGTTGCGTGCTGTTGACGTCGGTGGACCACGCCGACACTTCAGCGTGCAGCGTCCCGAGGTCGCCGATACGGCGCTCGCGTAGGCATTGGCGCGTCATCGAACTCAGTTCGTTCTCCGCGATGTTCAGCCAGCTCCCGTGTTTCGGCGTGTGGCAGAACTCGATGCGACGAACCAATTGGCGTGCCCGGGTCGGCTCGAACACTTCGTAGAAGGCTCCCTTCGTGTGCGTGTTGAGGTTGTCGCTCACCAAGGCGATCTTCGGGCAGTCGGCGTAGCGTCCTTCCAACAGGTTGGCGACCTCCAGTGCCCAGTCCGCCTTCGTACGCCGGGCTCGGGCCGTCGCCTGCCGCCAACCCGCCAGCGGTTCGCTGAACAGGAAGACCGCGGCCGTACCGGCCCGTTCGTACTCGTAGTCGACACGCCGGGGACGGTTCTTCGTGGCCGCCATCGGCGGGCGAGTTTCCTTGACCAACTGCACCGGCTGCTCGTCCATGCACACGACGGGACAATCCGGATCGTAGGGTTTCTGATACAGATCCAAGACCTGTTCCATGTTCGCCACGAACTCGGCATCGGCCTGCGGCGGGATCACCCAGTACTCGATTTTCCGCTGGGTCAGCCCGTTTTTTTTAGCGTCCGCCGGATGGTTTCGTGGCTGACCGACTCGACGATCGCCAACTCGACGACCCTGCGCGCCAGCAGACGCAGCGACCAGTTCGCGTAGCCCTTCGGGGGCAGCCCCAGACGCAGGGCGATGATCTGCACCTCCTGTTCGCCGTTGAGCAGTTTGGGGACCGGGGGGGACTCCCGCCGCTTGCGTTCCAGCGCCTGCTCGAACCCTTGCAGCACGCAGCGTTGGCGGATGTTCTCGACGGTCTTGGTGCGGCACGAAAAAGCGTCGGCGATCTGCTGGTCGGTCCACGCCGGCCCGTCCGCATCGGCCTTCAAGAGGATCTGCCCGCGGCGCACTTTCTCGCTGCTCCCGTTGAGCTTGCGGACCGTCTCTCGACAGACCTCGCGTTCCTGATCTGTGAGTCGAACGATGTACCTTTTTTGCGGCATGGAAACTCTCTCGGTTCGAGACGAGCTCCCCGATAGTCCTAATGTTTATTGATGGCACAGCACTAGTCTTACGCACTAAGGCGACACCCAGTCTTACGCAGTTTCTCCTTCAGACGTGGACTCGGGCCGGGTGTAACGATGGCGGATCTCTGCCTCTGGCGCAGCACAGGCCGGGTGCGGTGCGGAGGGAGTGCGGAGGGAGCCCGGAGGGCGACCGGAGCAGCGTACCCGGCGGCCGCGGTGCGAGAGGGCCCTGGGCACCGCGATCGGGATTCACGGCCAACGCCCCTACGACCTTCTCCACAGCTACGGCACGGCGCTGTATCGCGTCGCTGGCGACACGCGGCCGGTCAAGGACGCACTCGAACCCGGCGGTCGCCGTCGACTCCGTACTCACTTGGCGGAATGCATGCATCCGCTGCGTCATGCTTGCAACGCCAGCATTGTCTGGGTATGCTTCCGCACGGAGCATGGAAGATGGCGAGCATCACGATTCGCAACCTCGACGACGACGTCAAGACTCGGCTGCGTGTGCGGGCGGCGGACAATGGCCGCTCCATGGAAGAGGAAGCGCGCCTGATCCTGCGCGATGTCGTCGGGCGTAAGCCGAGTTCCCGGAATCTGACGACCATCATCCGCTCGCACTTCGGCCCGGCCAACGGCGTGGACCTGGAGCTGCCGCCGCGCGAGCCCGGGCGCGAACCGCCGTCCTTCGACTGAGCCCGCGGCCATGAATGTGCTGCTGGACACGAACGTCGTGTCCGAACTGATGCGCAAGGCGCCTGACCCGACCGTCGCGGTGTGGGCAGCCGGCCACCGCCTGGAGAACCTGTTCTTCTCCGCGGTCGGCGAAGCAGAATTGCGCTACGGGGCCGCCATCTTGCCGACAGGTCAGCGCCGGGAGACGCTGGTCTCGGACATCGAGAGGATGCTGCGCGAGGCTTTCGAGAATCGGGTGCTGCCGTTCGACAGCGGAGCGGCGCGCGCATACGCGGACATCGCCGCCAAGCGCCGTTCCACCGGCCGCCCCGTCCCACCCGCTGACTGCCAGATTGCGGCAATCGCCCGCTCCCGCCGCATGGCGGTTGCGACGCGCAATGTTCGGGACTTCGAGGACGCCGACGTCGAGGTCATCGATCCTTGGGCGGCGGCATGATCGCGACCCTCGACTCGACCTCGATCCCCATGCCGATGCGAGACAGCCTCGGCGAGACACGCCTGCGGGCGGCCCCGGCCTGGACGGGGCGTCCCGACCGACCATGACCATCTCACGGGACACCGCGGACCCCGTCGACCCCGTCGACGAGTTGAACCGGCAAAAATAGTTGACGCTGAACATGCGGAGCCGATACTCCGCCATGAACCGGCGGCGCTGGGCCTTTGCCGTCGAGGAACTCCTGCGCTACCTGCCGCTTCAAACGGAGACGGCGGAAGGGGCGGCGCCGCCACCTTCGTGGTCACCCCCGAGCGCGAATCGGTGCTGATGGATGCCCGCTGGCCCCGGCCCGACCGGCGCGACGCCGACGTCCCGCCGGCCGACCTGGGCGAGAACGGGCACAGTCTCGGCTACCTGCTGTCGCTCGGCGGATTCCAGTTTCTGAACCTCGGCGACATGACGCCGGACCGCGAGCACGCGCTGGCCTGTCCCGAGAACCGGATCGGCGTGGTCGACCTGTGGCAGGTGCCGCACCACGGCGGTTACGGCGCCATCCGCGCCGAGCTGGCCGCGGCGCTGCAGCCGACGGTCGCCGTCGTCAACAACGGCCCGCGCAAGGGCGGCACGCCCGATTCACTGGAGGTCGTGCAGGCCACGGCGGAAGTCGGCGACGTCTGGCAGGCGCACCGCACGATGACCGACAACGCCGCCCACCAGACGGAGGAGGCGCTCATCGCCAACCTGACCGAAGAGGACGACTGCGAGGGCCACTGGATCAAGGCCACCGTCCAGCCCGACGGCCGCACCCGGACGATCACCAACGGGCGCACGGGCTACAGCCGGAATTATGAGTCGAAGTAGGGGGTGGGTGAACAGCGGCTATCTCAAAATCGACGCGTGATCCTGGTCTCGACCGACCCGCCGGCGCCCGCGCTGGCCCGGCGCACTTACGCGGCTTCACGCGGAGTGATCGCCCGCAATGCCCCGGCGGTGTCTCGTTCCGCGACGACGAGCTCATACCGGGTCTGAAGGTTCATGCCGGCTTTGGGCGTCGATATAGCCGTTCAGTGCGACACGTAGCGCAGTCCCCGAGGTGATACCGCGCACGGTGAATTACTGCGTCCACGCCGGTTCTTGAATTCAACAAATCACTGCAGTCATTGACGTTGCCGCACCTCACAACAGGTCCCGCGTCGCAGGCTCCGACAGGTGGTCGGTTTCCGTCAGAACGGGTGATCGATTTCGTCGGAATGCGCACTGCTGCGCGGTTGCCAGGATGAGAACTATGCTGGCGATGATCGCCACGGCCTCCAGAAGCGTCTTCATCGCTGTGAGACGCTCCCCACGCACGGGCGCCCGAGAAGCGTGACCCCGGATCGGCGTGTCCGGGTGTTCGGCCTCGACTTCTCTGGCCTCTCGCGTTGCCTCATTCGAGAATCTACCAGCCGTCCTCAGAAAGATCGTACTGCTGCTGCAGACAGCAGCCTGACCAACGCAGCCTCAGCCATCACTAGTGCTGCGTCACGTCAGAATTTTAGGATAGACGGACTTGAGTTTACGGCGCGCATCGTCGACCTGCATCTGCCAGTCGACACCGCGTTGCGTAGCAGTGACGTCGGTGGACCACGCCGACACTTCGCCGTGCAGCGTCTCGAGGTCGCCGATGCGGCGCCCGTCCAGGCATTGACGCGTCATCGAACTCAGTTCATTCTCGGCGATGTTCAGCCAGCTCCCGTGCTTCGGCGTGTAGCAGAACTCGAGGCGACGAACCAGTTCCCGAGCCCGGGCCGGCTCGAACACCTCGTAGAAGGCGCCGGGCGTGTGCGTGTTGAGGTTGTCGCACACCAAGGTGACCTTCGGGCAGTCGGCGTAGCGGCCCTCCAACAGGTCGGCGACCTCCACCGCCCAGTCCGCCTTCGTCCGCCGGGCCCGCGCCGTCGCCCGCCGCCAACACGCCAGCGGCTCGCTGAACAGGAAGACCGAGGCCGTACCGGCCCGTTCGTACTCGTAGTCGACGCGGCGGGGCCGCGCCAGCGTGGCGGCCATCGGCGGGCGCGTTTCCTTGACCAGTTGCACCGGCTGCTCATCCATGCACACGACCGGGCAAGCCGGGTCGTACGGTTGCGCATAGGTGTCCAAGACCTGCTCCATGTGCGCCACGAACTCGGCGTCGGCCTCCGGCGGGATCACCCAGTACTCGATTTTCCGCCGGGTCATCCCGTTTTTTTTAGCGTACGCCGGATGGTCTCGTGGCTGACCGACTCGACGACCTCCAGCTCGACGACCCGGCGCGCCAGTAGCCGCAACGACCAGTTGGCATAGCCCTTCGGGGGCGGCCCCAGACGCAGGGCGATGACCTGCGCCTCCTGCTCGCCGTCGAGCAGCTTGGGGACCGGGGGCGACGGCCGTCGTTTGCGTTCCAGCGCCCGCTCGAATCCTTCCAGTACGCATCGTTGGCGAATGTTTTCAACGGTCTTGGTGCGGCACGACAAGGCGTCGGCGATCTGCTGGTCGGTCCACGCCGGTCCGTCCGCATCGGCCTTCAAGAGGATCTGAGCACGGCGCACCTTCTCGTTGCTGCCGTTGAGCTTCCGGACTGTCTGTTGACAGACCTCGCGTTCCTGGTCGGTGAGTCGGACGATATACTTTTTCTGCACGGGAACTCTATCGGTTCCGCGTGCCCTAATCTTTAGTCGTGGCGCAGCACTAGGCTCTTGCACAACTTGACGTACACAACCCACCGCCGCCCTCGGTTGAGCTGAGCCCAGAGCGTTGAGGGCGGGCTGTCGGGAACTTCAACTTCAGGGCGCCTCAACGCGAGACAGGCGTGAGGATTTACGTATATCGTTAGGGCTAGCTGGTGATTCGAGGCTTCAAGGACAAAGACACGCGGCGGTTCTTCGAGGGCCACCGGGTCTCCGCGTTCCAGGGGTTCGCGGACCAGGCCGCGCGCCGACTCACGCTGCTGGACAGCGCCGACGCGCTCCAGGACTTGGCGGGGATGCCGAGCAATCGACTGGAAGCGCTCCGGGGCGCCCGGGCCGGGCAGCACAGCATTCGGATCAACGCGCAATGGCGCATCTGCTTCCGGTGGGCGACCGACGGACCATACGACGTGGAAATTGTGGACTACCACTAGCGAGTGGAAAAGACGATGCCTCTCAAGAACGGCATGCGCCCGGTGCATCCGGGCGAGATCCTGCGTGACGAACTCGAAACGCTCAACTTGTCGGCCAACGCGCTGTCCAAGGCACTTGGCGTGCCAGTGAACCGCATCACCGCGATCCTGCAGGGGCACCGCGGCGTCACTGCCGACACGGCACTCCGGCTGGCGCGCTACTTCGGGACGACTCCACAGGTATGGCTGAACTTGCAGCAGACCTATGACCTGCGCCGCGCGGAGATCGCGGTGGGGCCGCGGATCGCCGAGTCCGTACAGCCGAGACACACAGCCGCGTAGGACCGTACACCCACGATGCGCCTGTCGTGGAAGCGCTTACTGCAGGATCTCGCCCGTCGCTTAGCCTCCGATTGCCCGAGTGCCGCCGCCAGTGTGCGGGAAGTGCTTGACGGTTCGCCCCGCTCCGCGACGTCATTGAGGTGACTACGCATTGCGCTCTGGCTCCCCAAGATGCCCGCGAACCAGACCAGCATCATCTGACAGTCAGAGGAGAACTGCTGCATCGTGTTCCTGATCTCAGCCTCTGCCCCCTTGCTGATCTTCGGTACCCCCACGCATCTCAATGAGAGTGTTCCGCCGGGCCAGCCTATCTGCAGCATGGTAGTAGTTAGCATCTCTGGGTCCAATCTGGACTCTCCCATCTGCTCGATCACAATCTCGCTCTCCCGGATCCGAGTCCAGAGCTTGCCGAAATCCAGGACCGAGTCAGGCACGGTCATCTCCAACGCTCCAAAGTTCGGAAGAGAACGTAAACGGCTAGGCGTGTCTGATTCGATCAGTTTCTGGATCTGCCTTTCGCCCTCTGCAAGCTTGGTGCTTTTCAGAATCGACAGGAAAAAACCACGGAAATCCTCGAACGCCTCGAAGTCCACACCTTTTTGAAATCTGATGGCGGACATCGGCTCACTGTCATCACTAACTTCAGGAGCCGTTGGTCCTGCGTGGCTGTTCGTGCCTTGCTTGAGAATCTCCATTTCGGCACCTCCTACATTGCCTACAACCAAGCCTGCGACTCTGTTTTGAGCGCGGTCCACGGCTCGCCCTGCGGTGCCCACACATACCGCCAGAAGCGTCCTAGCGTCAAGCCGTAGGTCTCCTCGAACTCGTCGCGGGGAGGGCTGTCAGCCGTGACGGTGCGTCCACGCGCCCGCGCTCCCAATCGGTTAACCGGAGCACTGGAACCGGACCACGCAGACGCTCGTGGTCTACACCGGGAAAGGGCGGGCGTACGCGGACGATTCCGCTCAGCGCGCCGCCCGCCGAGGCGCTGGCCGATGCGGTCGCCGTCGACTCCGTACTCACTTGGCGGGCTGCATGCATCCGCTGCGTCATGCTTGCAACGCCAGCGGCGTCTGGGTATGCTTCCGCACGGAGGGCATGGAAGATGGCGAGCATCACGATTCGCAACCTCGACGACGACGTCAAGACTCGGCTGCGTGTGCGGGCGGCGGACAATGGCCGCTCCATGGAAGAGGAAGCGCGCCTGATCCTGCGCGATGTCGTCGGGCGTAAGCCGAGTTCCCGGAATCTGACGACCATCATCCGCTCGCACTTCGGCCCGGCCAACGGCGTGGACCTGGAGCTGCCGCCGCGCGAGCCCGGGCGCGAACCGCCGTCCTTCGACTGAGCCCGCGGCCATGAATGTGCTGCTGGACACGAACGTCGTGTCCGAACTGATGCGCAAGGCGCCTGACCCGACCGTCGCGGTGTGGGCAGCCGGCCACCGCCTGGAGAACCTGTTCTTCTCCGCGGTCGGCGAAGCAGAATTGCGCTACGGGGCCGCCATCTTGCCGACAGGTCAGCGCCGGGAGACGCTGGTCTCGGACATCGAGAGGATGCTGGGCGAGGCTTTCGAGAATCGGGTGCTGCCGTTCGACAGCGGAGCGGCGCGCGCATACGCGGACATCGCCGCCAAGCGCCGTTCCACCGGCCGCCCCGTCGCACCCGCTGACTGCCAGATTGCGGCAATCGCCCGCTCCCGCCGCATGGCGGTTGCGACGCGCAATGTTCGGGACTTCGAGGACGCCGACGTCGAGGTCATCGATCCTTGGGCGGCGGCATGATCGCGACCCTCGACTCGACCTCGATCCCCATGCCGATGCGAGACAGCCTCGGCGTGACACGAACGGTCGGATTCAGGCTTACGTCCGCGCCAACGGGAAGTTGCACTTCAAGCGGTTTCCGGTCGGCGCGTCGCTGGACGCGGCTCGGCGATGGCGCATGGACACGCGCGTGTCGCTGGAGCTGACGAAGCGCACCGTCGGGACACTCGCAGCCGATATCGAGCCCTTCCTCCCGCAGATCGCGGATCGGCCGCGGCTCGTCACGGAGCGGCGCCAGCAACTGGAGTGGCGAGCGGCGTACCTCGGCCACCTCATCTCGATCGCGACGACGTCAGCCAAGCGCTGGCCTACTGCGCATTCCGGTGAAGTTGAACACCGGCGACCGCGGCCGGGGCCAGGTTCAGCCGTTCGTCGCCGCGACCGGAGGCGGGTTCAAGGAGGGCGACGTCTTTGTCGCGTACGTGCCGGAACTCGACCTGTCGAGCTGTGGAGACACAGCGCCCAGCGCGCGGAGCAACATCGAGGACGCGGTCAGCCTGTTCTTGAAGACGTCCGAAGAGAGAGGGACGTTAACTGAGATCTTGGAGGAGGCGGGCTACCGTCACGAAGGGCGACACTGGCGGGCGCCGGAGCACGTCTCCCTCGATCGGGTGCGCGTCAACCTGCCGGCCTGACAGCCCGTGGTGAAAGTCGTCGGGCGCGTCGAGGGCGACCTTAACTTACTCGGCCCTGGAAACTGTCCAGCCACCGGGGTCCACCTCAGTATTCCGTCAAGCAGCGCACAGCCGGAACGTCAACAACGCGCACGGGATTAACCGGCCCGTCCACGGGGATCTCCGCTCGGCGCCACTCATAGATCATGCCGCAGACAGCCTCTTGACACTGAGCGTGTTCCGCGTTTGCTCGGCATGCCACAGGTCGTACTGCACCTGCTGGTTCATCCAGCTCTCGGCGGTCGTGCCAAACGCCAGCGACAGCCGTACGGCCATCTCGGGACTAATGCCGGCGCGGGCATTGAGGATGCGCGAGAGCGTCTTTCGACTTACCCCGAGCGCCGCGGCGGCCTGCGTCACCGTCAGTCCCAGCGGCTTCACGCACAGGTCTCGGAGTACTTCGCCAGGGTGGGGCGGGTTATGCATCTTCATGGCTCGATCCTCAGTGGTAGTCTTCGTAATCGACGTGCTCGGCTTCGTTGTCGGTAAAACCGAATGTGATCCGCCAGTGCCCGCTGACTTTCACGGCCCAGATTCCTTTCCGAGTGCCCTGTAACTCGTGCAAGTCCAAGCCTGGAAGGCTCAGGTCGCGTGGGTCGGCGGCGGCGTTTAATCGGCCCAGAATCAGCCGCAGTCGGTCGGCGTGTTTCGCTTGGATCCCGCGTCTGTTTCCGGTGACGAAGAAGCGTTCGAGCCCCTTGTGCCGAAAGCTATTGATCGCCACGACAACCAGTGTAACCCATACGGTTACAGTCAGCAATCCGGCTCACATCACATTGAAGTCGCCGCGCGGGTTTGTCGTCCTACAGGCGTCGTTGTCCGCCTTCCCGAACAACCAGGGCACGAAGGGCGGGCCGTCTCGCGCGGTGACCCGGCCGGCTACGCGGAGGCGGGTGGAGCCCTCCACGGGCCACGGGTGGCCTCTCAACGTCGCCGTCGGCCATTGGCGTCGACAGCCCCTCGCTGGGCCCGCCCAATCGCTTCTGCGCCGACGCCGACGTCCCGACCGCGAGCGTGACAGGTCGGTTGGGCCTGGTCGCCTCCTTTACGCGGTCTTCGGCACGAAGATGGCCGGCACCGACGAGTAGCCGGCGGCGCCGTTCGCCTCGAGCTCGGCCTCGCGCGGGCGCGGCATCGCCCCGTTCCTGCTCGGCCGCGACTACTCCGCCAGGGGATGCGGGCGGATCTGAAAGCGCACTATCTCGCTCGTCATCCCCTTGCCGCCCTCGTTGTGCCAGTTCGTCACCGAGTCGTAGCTGGCCCAGACGCCGCGGCCCTTCCACCCCGCGCCGGCATCGTCGATGCGGCCGTCGAGACCCCGCGTGTAGAAGCCGAGCGGATAGGGCACCCGCAGCGTGACCCACTCGCCGGCGTCCGGCAGCAGGGCCAGCAGCGCGTCAGAGCTGGTGCCGTTCGCGATGGGGACGTTCTCGCCCAGCCCCAGCGTGTCGAACTGGTCCACCCAGTTGTAGTAGTGGAAGTCGGCGCTGCCCGCCGCAGCCACCCCCTTCATCTGCGGACCCGGGGTCGGGTACAGCGTCCACCCCTCGGGGCAGTGCTGCCCGGTGGCGGTGGGGCCGTTCAGCACCCGGCACTTGCTGCGGTCGAAGCTCGCGAGGTGGCCGCTGCCGCCCAGCGCGGTCCACAGCACCCCGTTGCGATCGACGTCGATCCCGCGTCCCCCGTGGCCCCACTGGCTCGGGTCGACGTCGGGATTCTCGAACGGCGGCTCGTAGACCTCGGCGATGCAGGTCTCGGGCGGGTTGTCGCCCAGCTCGAGCCGCACGATGTTCCCCGGGACCGGCAGGCGCCGCGCGATCCAGATCGAGCCGTCCACGGGGTTGGGGATGATGCCGTAGGCGAACCCGCGGATCCGCATGTCCTTGGCGGGGTCCAGGGGCTCGCCCGGCTCGGTGTAGGCGCCGATGACGCCGTCACCGCTGGTGTCGACGATGGTGGGGCACCACCCCTGGGCGTCCTGCTCGTCGCCGGTCTCGTCGTACAGCCTCGTGTTCAGCCACCCGACGACGTCCGTCGATCCGCTCAGCCAGAGGGTGTCGTCCTCGTCCTCGGCGAACTGCAGGTGGTGGGTCATGTAGCAGGTGTCGACATGCACGAACTCGCCGCTCTCGACGTCGTAGTACGAGAGCTGCCGCTGGCTGCGGTCGATGGGGAAGTGCCGCGCCGACGGGTGCTCTGAGCCCGCCTTGCACCAGTCGGGGTTGTCCGAGGGCCGGATAAGCTGGGTGATCCACAAGCGTCCCTTGCCGTCCATCATCGGGTTGTGGGCGCTGTAGCCCCGCGCCGTCGAGCGCTCGTCGCCCCAGTACGGCGACGGCACGCGGTCGGCGGTCCCGGCGTAGGAGTCGCCGCGCGCCTCAATCGGGACGCGGGTCGTCACGTCCATCCGCACCGAGCGGTGGGTCACCGGGTCGGTGATGACGAGCCCGGCCCCCCCGACGCCGTACACCGGCCCATTCGCGTACAGGTGCGGGTTGCGCTTGTCGGTGGCGATCTCGTCATGCACCATCGCGATCGGGTCGCCCCAGCCCCACATCGTCAGCACGAGGTTGCGTTCCTGCCCCTGCGGCCGCGGGGGCGCGGGCGGGACCTCGCCGGCCGCGATGCGGTCGGTCCAGTCGGCGAACAGGTTCAGGGCGCGCTCGCGGCCCATCCGGTTCAGCCCGGCGCTCATGCTCGGCCCGCTCCGCCCCATCTGCACGCGGTGCTCCCACGCGGCGAGCGTCGAGTCGAAGTCGTCGAGGTCCAGCATGGGCATCTCGCGCGTCGCGACGTTGCCCATCTGGTGGCAGAGCTGGCAGCCGTCCTTCAGCCGATCCACCCATTCCGCCTGATGCCGCATCGCCCGGCCTATGCCGTTGCCGTTCGGCCCGGTGCCGGGGAACTCGTTCGCGGCCGGCACCTCGAGCAGCGAGTACCAGTAGTTGGCGGGGTAGATGCGCGCCGCCTCCTGCGGGGTCGCGGCGGCGGTCACCGTAAGGGTCACCTCGTCGCCGGGCTGCGCCGCCTGCTTCTCGGAGTCGACGAGGCCGTAGCCGCGGACCCACAGCTCGTAGTCGGCCTCGGGCAGGTCCGGAACCAGGAAGCGCCCGTCGTCGCCGGTGACCACGATCTTCCGGAACGTGGTCTCGAGGTCGCCGGTCTCGGCGATGACCCAGACCCCGGCCTCGCCGCCGCCGGCGCCTTGGACGACGCCGCTGATGTCCTCATCGGCCGCCGCCGCGTTCACGCTGGTCAGCAACAGGACGCCGCCGGCCAGGAGCAGGGCTCCCGGGACACCGATTCGCGATGTCATCCGCATGTCAACCTCCTTGAGTAACCGGTTTCACGTCGATGGCTTACAGTGTATGTGAACGCGAGGCAAAGTGGACTGCCGATGTGGGCCGGGGCATCGAAGACGACTGACCTGCACCTGTTCGACGAGGGGCATGCCGGCGCCATTGGGAGACAACGCATGTGTTCGTCGTCGACCGCGGTTCGCCGCTTTGCTTCGGCCCGGGTCGTGATCGCGACCGCCTTTTCCCGGCCGCGCTCGGCCACAGTCGTCTTGGGATGGTCCGGCGACACGCCGATACGGGCACGCGATTCTCGATCGATAATCAGCCCCTTCTGCCACGGGCTGCTCTGTGTCGGCGTCGTCTCAGGTCGTCTTCTCGGGAAACAGACCGGGCATCCAGCGAGGTGCCAGTGCCGCCGGAAATATGAGGCTCAATGGCGCGCGGGTACTCTCCGATTCGAGGACGCCGCGCTCGAGCAGCACCGAGACGATCCGGCGCGCCTGCCGCGTCCCGGTGTTAAGCAGCCCCGGCAAATCGCCGCGCGGCAACTCGCCACGGAACAGGACCGCCTCCAAAACCTTTCCGGCTTTCGCTGGAAGCGCACCCGCACGCACTTCCTCCTTGGCCCAGAGCAGAATGCGATCGCGTAATCGATTGGGCTGCAAGAGATCCGCCATGAAGCGCACCTGGTCGAGGCAGGTCTCAAGAAAGAAGCGCGTGAATTCCGCCAGAGCCTCCTCGCTCAGGTTGCCGCGGCCGTCGAGGCCATTGCGGCGAGAGAGATCGCAGCTCGTCAGGTGTCCCCTGTAGGCGCTGACGCTGCGCGCCAAGCCCCGTGCAATCGACCAGATGCCGCCGGTATCGAGCGCTTCGAGCAAGACGGCATGTGACATCAGGCGAGCAACACGGCCGTTGCGGTCGAGAAACGGGTGAATCCACAGCAGCCGGTGATGCGCGGCGGCGGCCGCGAGAATGACTTCCGCGCGGCCCAACCCGGCATAGACGTGTGCAAAGCGCTCCAGAAAGCGCGGCACCGCGCCGGGACTGACCGGATTGTGACCGCCAACCTTCACATCGCTCCGGCGCAAGTCACCGGGAATCATTCTCTCGACCTCCCCGGTCTCCAGGTCGGTCGCCACGAGCAACTCTTTCGGGAAATCCTCGCAATAGCGCTGGTGGACCTCGCACACCGTTTCCGGGGCGACCGTGCGACCGGCCACACCGCCCGCGTCGATCCATCTCTGCACATTGACGTGCGCGCGCGCCTCGAGCTGCAGGTTGCGTTCGACACGATCGGTGCTGAAGTCGTTGCATAGTGCGCGCTCGATATCGATCGGGTGCGTCGCATGGCCCTCAATGAGGTTCGAGTAATAGCAGTTCATCGAGCGGACCAGGTTCGAGAGCGTGCGAACCGTACCAGGCGGCAGGCTGCGCCTGAAGCCCGCCGAGGCCGCCACCAGGTCTACAGCGAGGTCGCCCAGCGCGCTCCTGTGGCGCGAGTCCCGTGACAGGACCAGCGGCTCCATGCTGCTTACAGCTTCTCCCCTGTCCACTGGCGCCTCCATGATGTCCGCTTCGATGTCCGCTTCGATGTCCGCTTTTTGGGAGCTCACAAAATTATATTTATCAGTAATTTATATCGTATTCAAGTGCCTCGTTACCTCATTGGAGAGTCCGGTCAAGTGTCCGCAAGACCACCAGCCTTGGAAGCGCTGCTAACCCAAGTTTACCAGTCAAAAACATAAACTATTGCAAGTAAGCAGCTTACGCCGACAGAAATACTCGAGTGGCACTACAAACGTTTGCAAACCGGTGAGCTGGGTTGGTCAGATGAGCGTTTTGCGGACGCCCCCGGGGTGCGGGTCGACGCCGAGCGCGTCGTAGATGTCCCGCTGCTCGGGTTCGGGTTGCGTGGCCGTTCGCACGTGCAGCGTGCGTCCGTCGGGGCGACGGAAGGTGGCGGTGACGCGCTGCTGGCCGTCCAGGATGCGGCGCAACGTCGTCCAACTGGCGGGGTTGCCGTGCCCGCGCAGTCGGGTGCGGATGACCTGTACGAGCTGGTAGGCGATGACGGTGATGAACAGGTGGCCGTCGGCCCGCCGCGGCTTGTGGTGGTAGATGGGGCGCAGGCCGAGTTCGGCCTTGAGCGAGCGGAAGACGGCCTCCACGTCCGTGAGGGTGGTGTAGGTGCGCCACAGGGCGTCTTCGTCCCACTCGGTCTCGCTGCTGCGCAGGCAGTAGACCCCCGGATGGGTGGCCATCGAGCCGTCCCGGGGACGGCGGGTCCAGGTGACGGCGACCGCCTTTTCGCCGGTCTCGTCGGCGGTGACCTCGATCTGGTAGTGGGCGGCGACGCGGGAATGCTTCGTCTTCAAGCGCCCGATGCGCTGCCACACCTGGTCGAGCCGTTTGTGGGTGCGGGGGCGCGCCAGCCCCTCGTGGAGCTGGGTCAGGGCGGTCTCGAAGCGGGTGGCGAAACGCTCGACGATGCCTCGTTCCTTCTCGGCCCGCGCCTCGGAGTAGCAGTACAGGCGCACCTCGTCGGGGTCGGTCGAGACCACCTTGTGCAGGTGCACGGTCTGGTTGGACTGGGTTTGGAGCGATACGGCGGCCTCGGCGTCGAACTGACGGTGCGGTTCGCGGCTGACGACCAGATAGCGGTAGTCGTGCTCACGCAACCACTGCACGCAGGCCTCGGTGGCGACGCCGCGGTCCATGACCACGAGGGCGCCGGGTGGCGCCTCCAGCGCCTCGAGCATGTCGGCCAGCGTGCGCTGTTCCCTGACGTTGCCGGCGAAGACCTTGGAGCGGCGCACGAAGCCGCTGGCGTCGAGCATCAGGCCCAGGGTCAGCAGCGGACAGTCGCTGCGCTTCTCCTTCGAGTGCCCGCGCTGCGCCTGGGGCTGCTCGCTCGCCTCGCCCTCGAAGTAGGTGTTGGTCAGGTCGTAGAGGGTCACCGTCGGCTGGCGGTCGAACAGCCCCATCGCGCGGTCGAACAGATGCGCCTCGATCGCCTCGCGATGCTTCACCAGCGCGTCCGAGGCGCGGTAGAGCTGCATCGCGCCGACGGTCTCGAAGTCGACGCCGAGCAACTCGCCGAGGCCGCTGCGCGCTTGCAGCCAGCGGTGCGTCGCGCGCTCCGAGGCGGGCTGGGCGAGACGCCCGACAATGACGCCGGCCGCCGCCGCGCGCAGGGCGCCGTTGACGCCCAACTCGGCGAGCAGGGCCGGCAGGCCCAATTGCTCCAGCGCCCACAGGCCGAGTTGCTCGACCCCGACGCTGCGGGGACGGACCAGACGCAGCGAGTCGACATCGACCCGTTGCACGTCGGTCGGTTCGGCGGCCGTCCCGTCCCGCGGTGCGCCGCGAGCGAGCAATTGCGCGGCGATGCGCTGCGCCTCGTGCTCGACGGCGGGCGGGCCATCGGCGATCAGGGGCGCCTGGCCGGTCAAGATGTCGTCGATGCGAGCGCACAACGGCGGCCATTGGGCCTGGGGGATGTCGAAGTGGCGCCCGAGATTGAGCAGGGTGCGCTGCCGGACGGTGTTTCCGACGCGCTCGGAGTGCACGAGGCGATGGGAGAAGTAGGGTTTTCCGTCCTGGGTCCGCCGGGTTTGGGTGCGCCGAATGAACACGCTACCCACGATAGCGGGCGCGGCGGCCGGAGTCAATCCATCCTATACGATTATGGCACTACATCGCGTACCGTCAAACCCCGTTCCTTTAGAATCAACAACTTACAGACATGGCAATCCCGAAATACAGCCAAAATCGGCAAAATGGCCGGTCAACTTGGTAAACTTGGGCTAACGCGAGCTGGCAACGTGCATCCTCTGAAATCTGCAGCGGCGTTCTGCGGCTCATTGACAGCCCGATCGAGCCATGCGTGCGTGGGTGGACGGCCCACCTTGCGGAGGCGTGATGGCAGGCAGCTTCAGGGCCGGACGAATCTGTCCGACCATCGTACGCACCGGCCGCACTTCACGAGCGCTACTCTCCGTTGGCGTCCGGCCGTCGCACCTTTTCGGTTCTGTCCCCATGCGCGGGCACGATGCGATTCTCGGCGAGCCTCGGCGCCCTCCTCATTCCGTCCGATCCAGGATCTCCTTCGCCCGTTGCTCGTACAGCTTTTGGAGCTCGGGGCTGAGCGACTTGTAGATCGCCTTGATCTCCTTCTTCACGTCGGCCTCCCCGGCGTCAATCGACAGATTCTCCATCTCGAAAATCGCGTCGATGTCCGCCGCCTTGCGGGTGAGGCCGACGATCTCGTTCACGATATCGGCCGCCGTCCCGCCGCGATTCGTCTCGGCGAGCAGGTCGGCCGCGCCCACGAAGTGGTCGAAGTTCTCGAGATCGCGGTTCTTCCTGGCGTCCACCTGGATAACGAAGTAGCTCGTCTCGGTGTACGCCGTCTCGTCCGCCTTCGCGACCAGGACGTTGTCGCGGCGCAATCGATAGTTGTCGATGAACGCCTCCCGCGAGATGCGGCTCCGCGGCACGCACAGGATGCGTCCGCTCTGCAGCCGCCGCGCGTGCATCTGGCCGAAGTGCAGGTCGCAGTCGTGGCCCCGGACAATCTGGTCGTCACGATTGAAGAGGTTCACGAGCCCGGTGATGATGGCGGCGCCGGACTTCGCCACGGCGATGAATGGCAGAAACTCGGCGAACATCGGGAAGCTGCCCACCCGTGACACGCCCTGGTTGATGGCGGCCCGGATTTCGCCGTCCACCGAATCGAGCTCCATGATCCTGGTCGTGAGGTAGAGCGACTCGCCGCGATACGCCTTCGAGTAGTAGATCAGCGGATGCCCGTATTTCTCGCCGCCGAAGTCGCGGATCGTCAGACCGCCGTCCGTGAAGCGCGCCCGCCCGTCGAAGAAGTTGATCGCTTCCGCCGCCGCGCGCTTGGTCTCTTCGGTCTTCAGGAACGTCGAGATCATCAGCTCGTTCTTGTTTTCAAGGTCCGCGTGCTTGAGGTAGAAGTGCAGATACCGGACCATCAGCGGCTCGCCAATCTCGACGGGCGCGTACCCGTGGGCTCGATCCCCGCTGTCGGTGGCGTCCATGTACATGTTCCGGAGCTCGCCGTTCACACTCAGGAGCGTTGTCGCGTCACCGTTCCGGTCGCCGGCCCGCACTCTCCTGGATAACCGATCCCTGCGTCGCAGTCCCATGTCGTGATCCTCTCAATTGCGCTCCGTCGGGGTCTGAAGACGTGAGCTTGGGCGCCGGCCTTGGAAGAAGGTGGGTGTCGTCTTGATGCCGTGTATCATGCACCAGTCGTATGAATTAAAAATGAATTATAGGGCCTGTAGTATGCTTGTTTAGTGAATTGTTGCGATTAATCCGCTATCATCAGCACCGGTACGGCGCGTCCGGCCGACTACGGCTCCGCCCTCGAGTCGACGCGGGGCGCGGTCGAACCGGGTGACGCGCCAGATCCGGCCAGGGTGGAACAATGACGAGTGCCAACGAACTGCAACGGGAGAACGAGGCGCTACGGGACCGCATCGGCAGGCTGAGCGCGGCCATTCTGCGCATCAGCGCCAGCCTCGACGTCAACACCGTCCTGCATGAGGTCGTCGACAGCGCGCGCGCGCTGACCGGCGCCCGCTACGGCGCGATCACGACCATCGACGACGCGGGGCAGCCCCAGGAGTTCATCACCTCCGGCATGACGCCGGATGAACACCAGCAGTTGATGGACTGGGCCGACGGGCCGCAGCTTTTCGCGCACCTCCGCGACCTTTCGAGACCGGTGAGACTGCGAGACCTACCCGGCTACCTCCAGTCACTCGGCTATTCCGCGCACCTGATTCCGTCGAAGACCATGCTGGGTACGCAGATGCGCCATCGGGACGTGCACATCGGCGGCTTCTTTCTCGGCGAAAAGGAAGGCGGACAGGAGTTCACGAGCGAGGACGAAGACGTCCTGGTGCTGTTTGCGTCGCAGGCGGCGACAGCGATCGCCAACGCCCGCACGTACCGGGACGAGCAGCGGGCCCGGGCCGATCTGGAAGTCCTGGTCAACACCTCGCCGGTCGGCGTCGTGGTCTTCGATGCGAGGACCGGCCATCCGGTGTCGCTCAACCGGGAGGCGAGGCGCATCGTCGGCAGCCTGTGCACGCCGGACCGCTCCGCGGAGGAGCTGCTGGAGGTGATGACGTGCCGGCGCGCCGACGGGCGGGAGATCGCCCTCGACGAGTTTCCGCTGGCGCGGCAATTGACCAATGCCGAGACGGTGCGCGCCGAGGAGATGGTGCTCTCGGTTCCCGACGGCCGGAGCGTGACGACGCTGGTCAATGCCACGCCGATCCGGTCCGCGGATGGTGAGGTCGAATCCATGATCGTCACCATGCAGGACCTGGCGCCGCTGGAGGAGCTGGAGCGGTTGCGGGCCGAGTTCCTGGGCCTGGTGAGCCACGAGCTGCGGGCGCCGCTCACCGCCATCAAGGGCTCGGCCGCCACCGTGCTGGGCGCCTCGCCGGCCCTGGACCCGGCCGAGATGGTCCAGTTCTTCCGCATCATCGACGAGCAGGCCGATCACATGCGCGGCCTGATCAGCGACCTGCTGGATGCGGGGCGCATCGAGACGGGCACGCTGTCGGTCGCCCCCGAACCCACGGCGGTGGCCGACCTGGTGGACCAGGCCCGGAACACGTTTCTGAGCGCGGGCGGCAGGCATACCGTGCGCATCGACCTGCCGCCGGACCTGCCCCGGGTGCTGGCCGACCGGCGGCGCATCGTCCAGGTGTTGAACAATCTCTTCTCCAACGCCTCCCGGCACGCGGCCGAGTCGTGCCCCATCCGGGTCGCCGCGGTGCAGGAGGGCGTGCACGTCGCGATCTCGGTCGCCGACGAAGGCACGGGGGTGCCGCCGGACCGGCTGCCGCACCTGTTTCGAAAGTACGCCGATATCGCTGGCGGCGATCGGGCGCGCGGGATCGGGCGGTCCGGACTGGGCCTGGCCATCTGCAAGGGGCTGGTGGAGGCCCACGGGGGCCGCATCTGGGCCGAGAGCGGCGGAACGGACCAGGGCACGCGGTTCTCCTTCACGATTCCGGTGGCCGACGAGGCCGGCCAGGGAGCCGTGACCGGCGTCGCCCAGAGCCGATTCCGCTCGCCTCGGGACGGGGCGGAGCCAACGCGCATCCTGGTGGTGGACGACGACCCCCAAACGCTCCGCTACGTTCGGGACGCGCTCTCGGCGGCGGGCTATGTGCCGCTGGTCACGGGCGACCCGCAGGAGGTGTCCCGCCTGGTCAGGACGGAGAAGCCCGACCTGGTCCTGCTGGACCTGATGCTGCCCGGGACCGACGGCATCAAGTTGATGGCCAGCGTTCCCGAGCTGGCCGATCGGCCGGTCATTTTCATTTCCGGTTACGGCAGGGACGAGACGATCGCGAGGGCCCTGGAGAGCGGCGCCGCCGATTACATCGTCAAGCCCTTCTCGCCGACGGAGCTGGCGGCGAGAGTCGGGGCGGCGTTGCGCGGGCGGGCCGAACCCGAACGCTTCCTGCTGGGAGACCTGGTCATCCGCTACGAGCAACGCGAAGTGAGTGTGGCCGGCCGTCCGGTGCGGCTGACGGCCACCGAATACAAGCTGCTCTGCGTGCTCTCGGTCAACGCAGGACGGGTCGTGACCTACGACACGCTGCTGCGCCAGGTATGGGACGGGCGGAGGCACAACAGTCTGGGGCCGGTGCGCGCCTACGTGAAGAGGCTCCGCCGCAAGCTGGGCGATGACGCGGACAGGCCGGCCTATATCCTGACCGAGCGCGGGGTCGGCTACCGCATGCCCGAACCGGCCGGCCTGTGAGCGTCTCGCCTTCGGGTCGCGGAGAGGATCGGCGTGGTCGATGTGTGGCAGGTGCCGCACCACGGCGGCTACGGCGCCATCCGCGCCGACCTGGCCGCGGCGCTGCAGCCGACGGTCGCCGTCGTCAACAACGGCCCGCGCAAAGGCGGCCCGCCCGATTCCCTGGAGGTCGTGCAGGCCACGGCGGAAGTCGGCGACGTCTGGCAGTCGCACCGCACGATGACCGACGACGCCGCCCACCAGACGGAAGACGCGCTCATCGCCAACCTGACCGAAGAGAACGACTGCGCGGGCCACTGGATCACGGCCACCGTCCAGCCCGACGGCCGCACATGGACGATCACCAACGGGCGTACGGGGTACAGCCGAAACTATCAGTCGAAGTAGGGGGTGGGCGTACGGCCAGGGTTCCTACCGATTGGCGACCGAGGTGCGCGGTGGCGGCCAGCCGCCTGGATGCGAACCCGCGACTCACGACGCCTTGGCCGTGCGCTGAAAGGCGTTGACCGACATCGCCCTGTCGAGGGTGTTCAAGACGCCGTAGATCGCCGCGGTCCCCCACTGGCGGATGTGTCGTCAGTCATCCTGCTTGTTCCGCGCTCGCCGTCGGGCCTGCGCCGCGATCACAACGCCGAGCGCCAGTGCGCCGCCGAACAACGCGAGCACTGGTACGTCCGCGCCTTGCTCGCCGAGCGCACCATTGAGCGCGCCGCCGGCGAGCATGCCGATCAGCGTTGCGAGCAGAGCCCTCACGACGAAGCGGGGGCGTGGACGGGATCTTCCTTCGGTCATTGCTCAGTCTCCCAGATGTTCACGTGCTCCGTCGAACCCCCGCGAGCGTGCGCCGGCCCAGGCTGCGCGCCTGACGCGTGTCGCCTGCGGCTCCGCTCGCCGCCCAACCGACCCGCCAGGAGTCCGCGCCGTCCTACGGCGCGGACTCCTGGTCCGCCAAATGCTGTCGGAGGAACGCCAGCGTGCGCGGCCACGCGTCTTCCGTCGCGCGGCGATTGGCGTCCAGGCCTTCCTGGGCCTTCAGAAAGGCGGTCGCTCCGTCGTAGACGATCGTCTCGAAAGACTTCCCGGCGGCAGCCATGGCCGCGGTCGCCCGAGGCAACCTCGCGGCCGTCTGGAGGTCACCGCCGTACAGGCCGAGTACCGGCGCGTCGATCCGTGCGTAGTCGGATTCCGCCCGGGGAGCGCCGCCGTAGAAGACGACCAGCGCATCCAGCTCGGGCTGCTTGACCGCGTAGGCGAAGCCGGCCGATCCGCCCCAACTGAACCCGACCATGCCGAGACGCCCGTTGGCGGCCGGCAGGTCGAGCGCCCAGGCCCGAACGGCGTCAAGCCAGCTCGTTCGTTGGCGCGGCGTGATCCGCGGAGCGGTGGGGATGATCCCGCCAGGTGTCACGCCCTCGAAGAGGTCCGGGGCGACAGCGATGAACCCTTCCGCTGCAAACGCATCGGCGACGCTGCGTACCCAATTCGACAGTGCGTAGAGATCGTGAACGACGATCACGATCGGCGCGCTCGAACGCTCGGGGTACACGACCCAGGTGCGGATTGGCGCCGCGCTTCCGGGAAGCTGGACATCGACGAACTCGGTTCGCCGGGGCGATGCCTCGAGGTCGCCTCGTGCCGTGGCCCCGCTTGGCGGCAGATGCGGGGCGGAGACGGCGAGGGGAGCGTCGCCACCAACGACGACACTCACTACGGCGGACAGGACGCCAATCTGGCCCAAGGCGACCGCGAAGAGAATGACGGGACCGACAGCGGCGACGATCGGAATGTCCCTGCTCATGCCCTCTCTCTCACCCGCGCTACGGTTCGTCCGCAACAGGCCCGTATGCTCTGTCTCCAGAACCACCCGGCCGACCGACCGCGCTGCCACTCATCATACAGATCACCCACCAGCGGGTCGCAAGAAGCGTCCATCCGTAGACAGAGACGCGTTGAGGACCAAGGCGCGATGCCCAACCTCATGGTCGCGCTGAGGGAGTGCGGCGCTCCGCAGGGGTGAGCCTCTGCGTTCGCTTGCATCTCCCGCGGCGGCGACTTCCGGCTCTACGGACGGAACGTGACGTTGATGGTGATGCGCGTGTCGACCGGCACGCCGTGGAGCAGCGTCGGCTCGTAGCGCCACCCGCCGACTGCCTCGACGGCCGAGCGCGCGAGGTCGGGGTACACCGTCGTCGTCGTCGCCGGGTCCACCGGGGCCAGAATCTGCAGCACCTCGATGGTGCCATCGGTCTTGATCAGCGCGTCCAGGACGACCTTGCCCTCGAAACCGCTGCCGCGCACGGACGCCGGATAGACAGGATCCAGATCCCGGATCTTGATGGGCCGCGCTACCGTGCCGCGCCGATTCCGGTTCTGCAGATACCGCTCCCGCGTGGCGGCACTGATCGTCCTCGCCGCGGAGGCCGATTCGCCGGTATCCGTCACCGTGATCGTGGCCTCGAGCGAGCCGAGCCGAAGCACCAGCTCCTCCTCGAGTTGCTCTCCCGCCTGCAGCGAGAAGCGCCGAAACAGCCGCTCGAAAACCGGCGGGATGGCGACGAGGCTGTACTCGCCCGATTCCAGCTCAATCGAGGTTATCGGAAAGAGCCGATCGAATTGCACCGTGCTGGCGACGAGGCTGTACTCGCCCGGTGCCAGGTCGGCGAACTCGAAGCGGCCGGCGTCGTCGCCGGGCACCCGCACTTGCTCCCCGGTGGCGCGGTTGGTGAGCGCGAGGCCGGGATTCTGCACGACGTGCCCGGCCTGGTCGACGACCGTGCCGGAGAGCCGCGCGGTCTGCGCGCCGACGTGCAGGCAGGCCACGAGCATCGAGGCCGGCACCAGCGCGCTCAGGCTCCAGAGGCGGCCGGGACGCGTGATCGGACGCCGGTTCGTGCGTGGATTCACCATGGTGGACACCCTCCGTTCCAGGTTTGACGGACGCGCCAGCGCCAGCGCCGGCGCCGGCAACCACGTCCTACGGTGTTGCCGAACCTCTCTCGCCAGCTCGACGAGATGCGCCGCACAGGTCGTGGCGGCAAGGCCCCCGGCCAGCACCCGATCGTCGGCCGCGTGCTCGCTCTCGAGGCGGAGCGCGGCCCGGACCACCCACGCGAGCGGGTTGAACCACCAGACGCACCGCAATGCCTCGGCCGCCATCTGCACCAACCAGTCGCCGCGGCGCACGTGGGCAAGCTCGTGCAGCAGCACGACGCGCATGCGCTCGGCCGACCACTCGGACGCCGACGGCGGCAGCAGGATGACCGGCCGCCGCCAGCCCCACGTAGCGACCAGTCCGGGACACCGGCCGAACCGGAGATCGACGCCGCGTCTCAGCCCGCACGACCTCGCCAGGTCGCTACACAGCCGATGCAACGGTCCGCCGGTCACGTGGCGCGACGACGCGCGCAGCCATCGAAGCCTCGCCAACCCGACCAGGAGGACGCCCACACTGGCGACGGCGCCCATCAGCCAGATCGTCACCGCCAACCAACCGACCGCTTCGTCGATCGCCGCCGTCGCAACCGTGGGTCGAGGCGCACCGGGTGCGCCGGCCGGAGGCACCCTCCCCGCCGCGGGGCGGACCACGCCAGCGTCTGCCGGCCCGGTGAACGGCATCGGGTAGGGACGCAGGCGCAGCGCGTCGAACACGGGCCCGACACGCCAGGCAAGCGGTCCGACCGGCGCCACCTGCATGACCGGGAGGTTAGATAGGATGTGGATCGCGGGTGCCACGCAGGCCGACACCACGCCGACCGCCAGCACCCAGTGCTTCGCGTCCGCCGACCTCGCGCGCAGACCGAGGGCGCCGGCCAGCGCCAGGAGCAGGATCACCGAAACCTTGACGGTCAACGCGGCGAGCAGGCTCATCGCGGTTCCTCCCGCTCTCCGCGCGCGCCGTTCCTGTCTGGCCGGTTGCGCGGTGGCGGGCCCTCGGCGCGGCCGGCGGTCCCTTGCGCCGCTTTCGCATCCGAGACGATCCGTGCGATCCGGTCGAGTTCGGGCTCGGTCAGACGCCTTGCCTCGCCACCGAGCAACGCGGCCACCGCCTGCTCGGCGGAGCCGTCGAAGAACGTCTCGACGACGTGCCGCAACGCCGATCGGCGCGCGGCCCGACGCGGCGTCACCGGGCGATACACATACCGCAACCCCTCCTCCTCGTGACGCACGTGTCCCTTCTGTTCGAGTACGCGCAATTGCGTGCGGACCGTGGACGAGCTCGGCTCGCCCGAGAGTTCCGTCCGGACGACGCTGGCCGCGGCCCGGCCGTGCCTGAAGAGGATGTCCATGATCTGTCGCTCACGACGCGACAGCCGACTGTGCAACGGTGTCTTCATCTTCATGAGAGTTCGCCAGGCGCGGGCCCATGTGTTAATAAAATAACCACTAGCCATCAAACTAACACCACGTGTTCCGCACGTCAACCGCCGACCGTGCGGAGCGGCCTCGAAGCATGCTACGGTGCCGCTGCGGTGAGTGGTGGGAATCAGCGCGTCGGGGTCGGGGAGGCCCTGGCAGCCCGTGGTGAAAGCCCCACTGCATTCGATTGGCGCTGAAACCCGCCGATCCGCATGGACATCTGCGGATCGACGTTGCATCCCGCGTGGCGGCGCTAAAGCCGGCGGATCGGCGTGGACAGCCGCCGATCCGCTTAGCTCCTCGGTCACAAATGCCCCAATTTGCTGCCTCGACCCAACCATGCCCCACCTCCTTCGACATCGGATTGTCCCTTAATCCGTGTCCAAGAAAACTGGGGTCGCCTCAGTTGGTGCAGGAGTAGGCGGTGCTCGGCGTTCGGCCGGGTCTGGCGCGGCAGGACGAGCTGGCGACCATCGGTAGTCGGCAGATGGACATCGACCATCTGGATGGTGGCGAACGTCTCGAGGATGGCGCGCGGGGTGAGGCTGGGTGCGTGCGGCCGGGCGAGGTTCTTGAGGGTGACGTGCAGGCCATAGGCGATGAACGCGACGAAGATGTGCGCCTCGATCCGGGTTTGGCGCTGACGGAAGATCGGACGGATCGCGAGGTCGTGCTTGAGATCCATGAACACCTGCTCGATCTCGGTGAGTTGCATGTTGTACCGCCGAAGTGTCGCGGAGTCTTCATTGGTCATGTTGGAGCGCGACAGGTAGCGGCCCTCACGCTGGCGGGTGTGGCGGAGCTGGTTACGCCTTAGGCGGACCGTGAAGGTGTCTGGGGTGACCGCGTCGCCGGTGTCGGGCACGCGGCTATCGACCAGTTGCCAAACCCGGCCGGCGTCCTTTTTGGCGGCGCCGAGCTTGAGTAGCAACTGATCACGGCTGTAGCAGTGCACGCAGCCGCGCCCCCCCAATCGCTTCTGCGCCGACGCCGACGTGCCGACGGCCGACATGGGCGAGAACAGCCACAGTCTCGGCTACCCGCTGTCGCTCGGCGGCTTCCAGTTTCTGAACCTGGGCGACATGACGCCCGACCGCGAGCACGCGCTGGCCTGTCCCGAGAACCGGCTCGGCGTGGTCGACCTGTGGCAGGTGCCGCACCACGGCGGCTACGGCGCCATCCGCCCGGAACTGGCCGCGGCGCTCCAGCCGACCGTCGCCATCGTCAACAACGGCCCGCGCAAGGGTGGCACGCCCGATTCACTGGAGGTCGTGCAGGCGACCGCCGAAGTCGGCGACGTCTGGCAGTCGCACCGGACCATGACCGACGACGACGCCCACCAGACGGAGGACGCGCTCATCGCCAACCTGACCGAAGAGGACGATTGCGAGGGCCACTGGATCAAGGCCACCGTCCAGCCCGACGGCCGGACCTGGACGATTACCAACGGGCGCACGGGCTACAGCCGGAACTACCAGTCGAAGTAGAGGGATCGGTGAACTAGCGCGGTTGGGATTCCCTGTGCCACGCTGGCGGCTACACCGTGTTCCCGACACCGGATCTGTCTCCGAGTTGGTTGGAGGAATACCTGTCTCGAGAGTGAGCGACGTACTCTCCGACCGAGTAGTATCGACGTTGGAGGCAGGTTGTGATGATCCTGACGAGAAGTGCGACCGCCCTCGCGGTGGAGCTCCGGCAGGCAGCGCGACGGCTGTTCGGGTCTCCCGGCTTCGCGGCGCTTGCCATAGGCACGCTCACCGTCGGCATCGGCATCAATGGTGCGATGTTCGCGTTGATGGATGCGCTGCTGTTCCGTCCGCCGCCCCACGTCGCGCAGCCCCAGGACGTCGTGCGAGTGCAGTTGCGCGTCGATGGCGAGTCGCGGCTGCTTTCACGGACCCACTATCCGAACTTCGTTGACCTGAGAGCTAGCGGCGCCTTCGCGGCGATCGCGGCCTACGACGCGACTGCGTCGGTTTCCATCGGTTTCGGACGTGATGCACGGCTTGCGAATGCCATGCTGGTCTCGGAGGAGTTCTTTCGTGTGCTTCGGCCTGCGCCTCGTCTTGGCAGCCTCTCCCTGAACGACGGCAGCACTGCGGGCGGAGGCGAGTCGGCGGTCATTTCGTATGGATTCTGGCAACGGCACTTTGGCGGTGAATCGAGCGCCGTTGGCGCGACGCTGACCATCGATGGGCATGTCCATTCAGTGGTCGGGGTGTTGCCGAGCGGTTTTCCGAGCCTGGGGGCACGGGCGATTGACCTCTGGCTTCCGCTCGATCACATACCGGCGACAGGATTCGGGCCTTCCGACTGGCGCGATAACAGAGGGCCGTTCTGGCTTGCTGTCGTTGGGCGATTGGCGCAGGGAATCAGTCGCGGCGTCGCGGAACAACGCGCGACGGCCGTGTTGGAGAATCGAAGGGTCGAGCGCGGCGACGGCAGCCCGCCACTGGCTGTCTCGGCGACCTCCGTGGTACCTGGGCGTGGCGGCGACGGATCTCTCGAGAGCAACGTGTCGCGTTGGCTTGCGGGGGTTTCCGCAGTCGTGCTGCTGATCGCCTGCGCCAATGTATCCAATCTTGTCCTGATCCAAGTGTTCAATCGGCGCCAGGAGACGTTCATCCGCTTGGCGCTCGGCGCGTCACGCGGGGATTTCGTCCGGCGATCTCTGTCCGACACGTGCATGATTGTGATACCGGGTGCGGTCGGCGCGCTGATGGTGTCGTTTCTGGTCCGAAACGCAGTGGCGGCGTTCCTGTCCGGCGAGATTCCACTGTCCCGGCAGCTTTGGGACGTGCGGACGGCGGGAATCATGGCCGGCAGCGCCGCGCTGGCGTTCGTGATGGTGTGGGCAGTGGCGGCGGCATTGCAACTTCGCTGGGCCGCAACGGACACGAGAGTGATCGCGGGCGTAGCGCACGGCAGGAAGCTCGGTAGAGGTACTCGTCGCACCTTGTTGGCCGTACAGGCGGGTCTGTGTTTCGTGCTTCTGTCCGCCGCCGGCCTGTTTTCGACGAGCTTGCGGCGAGCCGAGTCGCTCGATCTGGGCGTTGAACTCGATCGCACCATTCAGTTGACCATCAACTTCCCTCGCGATGGATCGGCCACTGAGATTCGGGCGACGTACGAGCGGGCGGCCGAAGTCCTGGGGAGGTATCCGGAGGTCGAACAGGTTGCGCTCGCGGGACTATCGCCGTACATGTCCGGCATCGGAGCGGGTCCGTGGACGGCCGAACGAAGTCGCGCCGAGCTGTGGCCCCCCGGTAGTGAGGCGGCCTACCGGAGCGCGGTGGGCGCGGGGTTCTTTGCGACGGTCGGCGCACGTTCCCTGCGCGGCCGCGACTTCGACGAAGGGGACCGCGCCGGCGCTCCACGGGTGGCTATCGTCAACGCTCCCTTGGCTCGTCATCTGTGGCCGGACGGGGATGCCCTCGGCCAGTGCATGTGGCTGGACGACGCTCAGAACTGCATGCGAATCGTAGGCGTCTTGGGCGGCGTGTGGAAATTCAGTGCGCTGAGGCGCGACGTGATGACAGTCTACCTGCCGCTCGGGCAGGTTCCCGAGGCGGTGCCCGGTGCTCTGTTCGTCCGCTCAGGAGGCAACGCCCGGACGTTTGTCGCTCAGGCCCGTTCGGTAGTTCAGAGCGCAAATCCGGAGCTTCCAGCCGCGACAGGCGTGCTGGCGCGCGATATCGTGGATCCCGAGTTCAGGCCATGGCGCCTGGGGGCCATGGTGTTTTCCGCATTCGCGGCCATAGCCTTGCTGATTACCTCGATTGGGTTGTACGGGATGGTCGCTGCCTCGTTCGCGCTTCGACGGAAGGAGATGGCAATCCGAATTGCGCTTGGTGCCCAGTGGACGCACGCGGTCAGCGCAGCCGTCGGAGAAGGTGTAGCTTCAGTGGCGAGCGGGCTCTTCGCAGGGTCCGTGTTGGTTGTCGTTGCCAGTCGCTGGCTCGGTGGCGTCCTGTTCGAGACCTCCCCAAGGGACCCGGTCGTCCTCATGCAAGCCGCATTCGTCTTGCTGGTGATTGCGGCGGTGGCAGTGACCGTGCCCACGGTACGAGCACTCCTTGAGAACCCGGTGAATGTGCTTCGATCGGAATAGCAGGCTGCTGTGACAGCGCGGCTGATTTCGCTCGCGAGTGGGCCGACGCCGCGTACGAGAAGGTCGAGACGCAGAGCTTCTACAACGAGTTCTTCGAGATATTCGGAATCCGGCGGCGCACCGATGTTCGATCGGGGCGTGCGGTCCGTCAGTGTGCCACCGGATGTGGTTGCCCCTACACCATCCGGCGGGACGTATCCGCGGAGACGCGGATCCTGTGGGGCCAAGCGCACCCGGGCGAAGTCCACGGCCTGCTTGTCTGCCATGATCGCGTCTGCCGGCTGCGCGAGTACCGCGTGCGAGCAGACGCCGTTCGCCCCCCCGCTACGCGCGCCCCGATTGGGCAGCACCGCCGGCGCCCGGCTATACTGACGATGATGGCCTGCATGGGTGGAAGACCGTGAATGCGCTGACTCTCCGCAACTTTCGCTGCTTCAGCGACCCGGGCACGGTGCCGCTCAGGCCGTTGACGCTGCTCATCGGCGAGAACAGTACCGGGAAGACCTCCTTTCTCGCCGCGGTTTGCCTGGCGTCGAATATCTCCGACTCGGGGTGGCGCATAGATTTCAACGAGCCGCCGTTTCAGCTCGGCTCGTTCAACGAGATCGCGCATTACAGGGGCGGCCGCGCCGGGCGGGCTCAGACATTTGAGATTTCGGTCGCATCACCTGTGCGCCGAAACGGACGGCGGACGCAAAAGGACGGACGGAACAGCGGATCCGCGTCTCCGCGCCGCATCGAGCATGGCGCGGTGTTTCGAAGATCAGGGTCGCACCCGGTGATCGCCAGCCAGTTCCTCCGGTTTGGCGAGCATCTATTTGCGGTCAGCGTGCCGCCAAGCACCGAAATTCCAGCGATTGAATACCGCGTTGGCGACTCGGTCGAGACGATACCGCTCATGAGGCTGCCGATTCGGCTGCCTAGCGGGACGGCATTTGATTGGCGCTATGCGTCTTACTTCGTCGCAGACGAACCGCAGAAGCGGATGAAGAGCGATTCCGCCGAAATCACACCAAGTTCACGAACAACATTCAAACGAATCCTGCGTGAGGCAACTGGGCACCTGTTCCCTGCGGGCCACCCCATTTGCATCGCGCCTGTCCGGACCACGCCCCAGAGAACATACGATCCGATGAGCGACACGCCGGTTCCCGAAGGTGCACACATCCCGATGGTGCTCGCGAAGTTGTTCTTTCAAGACAAGGACGCATGGAAGTCGCTCAAGGAGACGCTCGACCGTTTCGGCAGGGAGTCCGGCCTGTTCACCGGCGTACACATCAAAGCGCTCGGACGGTACGAGAGTGACCCGTTCCAGATTCGGGTCAAGATCAGGGGACCGCAAGCCAATCTGGTGGACGTTGGATACGGCGTCAGTCAGGCGCTTCCCATCCTGGTGGAAGCGCTGCGCAGCGAGCCGGGATCCGTCCACCTGATGCAGCAGCCCGAGGTCCACATGCACCCGCGATCCCAGGCGGCCCTCGGCTCGTTTCTGGCGGGCCTGGCCGCGAATCAGGGCAAGCAGTTCATCGTCGAAACCCACAGCGACTACCTTGTGGACCGGGTGCGCATGGACATCAGGGATGGCCGCTCGCTCACACCCGACGATGTGGTGCTGCTTTATTTCGAGCGTCACGGCTCGGAGGTCGCCATTCATCCCATCACGATCGACGCAGCCGGCAATCTGGTCGGCGAACCTGACACCTATCGGGATTTCTTCCTGACCGAAGAACGTCGCTTTCTCGGCCTGTAGCGATGTGCCTCATCATCGACGCCAACGTCGTCAGCGATCTGCAGCCACCATCTGACGACGCGAAACCGGTCATCGATTCGATAGAGCAGCGCAAGGTCCTTCTTGTCATCGGCGGAAAAAACACAGAGGAACTTCACAAGAACAACAAGGTCGGACATTGGCTCAAGGGACTTCTTCGGGCCAATATAGCGCGGCCAGTCCTGAAGTCGGACATCGAAAAACAAGAGCAAATCCTGGCGAAACTCGGGCCACATCAATCCAACGACGTGCATATCCTTGCCTTGGCGCGCGCGTCAGGTGCGCGTCTGTTGTTTTCCAGGGACAACGCCCTCGGTCAGGACTTCAAGAACAAGACACTGCTGGACGGACATCGAGGCTCTGTGTACAAGCAACGCTCTCACGCCCATCTGCTGCGCTCAGCTGTCTGTCACCGACGACAGCCATGAAACTCTCCACCGAACTTGGGCGCCTTCATCCCCGGCCCTACTGACATGACTGGACGGGTCCCGTTCTAAACGCAGATAAACGGTCGCGACCGCTACTCCGACCTGCTGACCGGTGCGCTGCTGGTCCGCCAGCTGCACCCCCCTGGAAGGCAAACATCGCCAGGCGGCACCGCCGGCCCGAGCCAGCTCGACTCCCTGGTGAGAGTCGTCGACCGAGACGTCGAAGGCATGCCTGTTCTCCCATCGACACGTGACGCGGAACGACTCGTTTACGCGAATGCTGTACCACCCGCGCATCTGACCTCAGGGCGCCTTCAGTCGGTTACCCGGGGGCGGCTCGAGGTCGTCAATCCGCATCGCGACATCCAACATTTTCAACGTCCGTTGGACAATGCGCCTGCGGTGTCCACTAACCCGACTTCCGCTATTCGGCGTGATTTCCGACTAATTTCAGGGGTGTTCCCGCCTCGCCCGACCCGGTGTGCCAACAAAACCGGGGGGTTCCGCGTTCGTGGCCTGCCGGATCTCTGTGTAGTGCCGACCTACCCCCTTGATTGACGGGTCGCATACACGGACGATCTACGCATGTTCGTGCGCTGCAAGATGCGCCGCAAGGACGGCAAGGAGCACCGCTACTGGAGCGTGGTGGAGAACGTGCGCGTCCGCGGGGGCCGGGTCGTGCAGCGCCAGGTGCTCTATCTCGGGGAGATCAACGACAGTCAGCGCGCGGCGTGGTGCCGCTCGATTGCAGTGCTGGACGAGACGGCGGGCGCGCGGCAGTTGGCGCTGTTTCCCGCGGACCGTGCGGCGCCGGTGCTGGACTGTGAGGTGGTGCAGATCCGGGTCACGGACGTGCAGGTGCGCGACCCCCGCCAATGGGGCGCGTGCTGGCTGGCGCTGACCGTGTGGGATCGGCTGGAGTTGGACCGGTTCTGGGGGCCGCGCTTGCCGCCGAGTCGGAAAGGGACGCGGTGGCTGGACGTGTTGAAGGTGCAAGTCTGCTACCGGCTCATCGATCCGGGGAGCGACTGGCGGCTGCACCGGCACTGGTACCACCATAGCGCCCTGCGCGATCTGCTGGGGACCGACCGGGTCATTCCCAGCGACACGCTGTACCGCTGCCTGGACAAGCTGGTCGCGCACAAGCGGGCGTTCTTCTCGTTTCTGCGGGCGCGGTGGACCACGCTGTTCGATGCCCGCTTCGATGTGCTGCTGTACGACCTGACCAGTACCTACTTTGAGAGCGACCCGCCCTTCGACGGCAAGCGCCGATTCGGCTACAGCCGGGACAAGCGGTCGGATTGCGTGCAGGTGGTGATCGCGCTGATCGTGACGCCGGACGGCTTCCCGCTGGCCTACGAGGTGATGCCGGGCAACACGACGGATCAGACCACGCTGGCCGGCTTCCTGGAACAGATCGAACAGCAATACGGCCGCTCCCAGCGGGTCTGGATCATGGACCGCGGCATCCCCACCGAAGCCACCTTGGCGGCCATGCGCGCGGGTGACGCGCCCGTGCGCTACCTGGTGGGCACCCCCAAGGGCCGCCTGACGCGGCTGGAGCAGGCGTTCCTGGCGCAGCCCTGGCAGGCGGTGCGGCCGTCGGTCACGGTCAAGCTCCTCGCCGAGGAGGGAGAACTCTACATTCTGGTCCGGAGTGACCAGCGGCGGCTGAAGGAACGCGGCATGCGCCGGCGGCGGTTGAAGACCCTGTGGCAACGGCTCGGCGAGTTACAGCAGCAAGCCAACAGCCGGGATCAGTTGCTGCTCAAGCTCGGTGCCGCCAAACAGGCCGCCGGCCGGGCCTGGGCGTTGGTCGACATCGGCGTGCCCGCCCCCGGCGAGGCGGTCACCCCGGAGACCTTCACCGTCCGCCTGCGGCGGGACCGGCTCCGCCAGGCCCGCCGGCGGGAGGGCCGCTACCTGTTGCGCTCGAACCTGACCGACGAAGACCCCGCGACGCTCTGGCAGTACTACATGCAGCTCACCGAGATCGAACAGGCCTTCAAGGAGCTCAAGCACGACCTCGCGATCCGTCCGGTCTTCCATCAGCGCGAAGCCCGCATCGAGGCGCACCTCTTCGTCTCGTTCATCGCCTATTGCCTGCACGCCACCCTGAAGAACTTGGCCCGGCCGCACGCCCCCGGCCTGACCCCGCGCGCCATCCTGGAGACGTTCGCCACCCTCCAGATGGTCGATGTGCATCTGCCGACGACCGATGGCCGGCAGCTCGTCCTGCCGCGCCATACCCGGCCGAATGCGGAGCACGACCTGCTGCTGCACCAACTCCAGCTGCAACTGCCGACACAGCCCGCGCCACGCCTCACGACCTGACACCACGTCCCACCACGCCCTCCGCGCAGCGTCGTGTAGTGCCGACCTTTGGGTGATCGACTCTTTGAAATCAATAAGTTAGAGCTTCTGAGGTGCCGAATAGCGGAAGTCGGGCTAATGGCCGGATTTGACCCGTCCGCCGCGTTCGTTGTCGTAGCGCAACACGCAATGCCTGCGCACGACCAATGCGAGACCGTACTTGCAGGGATGGTCGCAACCGTCCACGGGCTTCGGGACGCGCATGCAGGATGCACTTGACATTATGCATTACAAATGCATATATTCCTGTGATGGCTGCCGCCTATATTCACCGCTCACTTGAACCGGTCCTCGAGAAGGCGGCCTCCGAGTTTCCCGCCGTGGTCCTGACCGGACCGCGCCAGTCCGGCAAGACAACGCTGCTGCAACAACTCTTCGGGCAGCGTTGCCGCTATGTCACTCTGGAGCCGCCCGATGTTCGCGCCGCCGCCGCGGAGGACCCGCGCGGGTTTCTGGAACTGTACTCGCCGCCGGTCATCTTCGATGAGGTGCAATACGCACCCGACCTGCTTCCCTACATCAAGGAAAAGATCGACGCGGCCCGCGCCAGGACCGGTCAGTACCTCTTGACCGGCTCGCAGAACCTGTTGCTTGCAGAGAAGGTGACCGAGTCGTTGGCGGGCCGCGCCGCCATGCTTCGCCTCTTGCCGCTGTCGAGGCGGGAAGCGGAGGGGCGGCCGCGGATTGCGCTCGCCTGGGAGCGCCAGAACCCCTCATCGTCGCTGTCGTCGCATACCTTCGACGGACTGTGGAAAGGCTTCCTTCGAGGGGGATATCCGGAACTTGCGGCACAGCCCGAGCGGAACTCGTCGCTGTGGCATGCCAGCTACATCCAGACCTATCTCGAACGGGACGTCCGCGCGCTGCGTCAGGTCGGCGACCTGACGCAGTATCAGAATTTCCTCCGCGTGCTGGCAGCGCGAAGCGCGCAGCTCATGAACCTGACCGACGTCGCCCGCGACCTCGGAGTGGCCGTCAATACGATCAAGGCTTGGCTCTCCGTGCTGGAGGCCACTTATCAGGTGATCGTGCTACGGCCCTACTTCGCTAATGTCGGCAAACGCCTTGTCAAGACGCCGAAGGTGTATTTCACCGATGTCGGCACGCTCTGCTACCTGGCGGGCCTGAAGGACCCGCAACATGCGGCCTCAGGCCCCATGGGCGGCGCCATCATGGAAACGGCGGTGCTCTCAGAAATCGTCAAGACGCTAACGCATCGCGGGATCGACCCGCAGGTCTATTTCTGGCGGACCCTGTCGGGAACCGAGGTCGACTTCGTGGTAGAGGCCGCCGGAAGGCTCGTTCCCATTGAAGTCAAGCTCTCGGCGACGCCACGACCAGGCATGGCCGCCGCCGTCAAGACTTTCCAGGGGGACATGGAAAGCGCGGCAATGCAAGGGTACGTGGTGCATCCAGGCGATATGCGACTACCTCTCGGCTCCGGCGTGACCGCGCTGCCTTTCGCCGATCTGTAGTGCTGCGCTTCGTCGTAGGATAGGGTCCAGCCTATTTGAGGATCCGTACGAACATCGTGGCCTGCGAACAGGTCAGCCAGCGGTCGAGGCAGCGATTCATCGAGCTGACGTCGCATGCGACGTCAGTCATCCTGCGTATCCCGCGCTCGCCGTCGGGCCTGCGCCAGCAACACGACGCCGGCCGCCAGTGCGCCAGCGAGCAACGCGAGCGCTGGTGTGTATGCGCCTTGCTCGCCGAGCGCGGCGTAGAGCCCGCCGCCGACGAGCATGCCGATCAGTGTCGCGAGCAGAGCCCTCACGACGAAGCGGGGGCGGGGCAGGATCAGACCTCCTTGAGGTTCCCGGCGGCGTACTTGTGCAACAGGCTCGAGATCAGGGTCTGGTACGGCAACCCCTCGGCCAGCGCGCGCTTCTGGATCGCCTCCAGGTCCTTGCTCGATAGCCGAATATTCAGCCGGCGGTCCTTGCGGAACGTGGCCTTGGCGTAGCGAGCGTAGCGCGTTCGTGTTTGCTTGCCGCCACCGGTAGATTTCCACTCTCCGCGCTCGACTGACTTGAGCAAGTCCTTTTCCTTGGCGTCAATCTTCATGGTCCTCAGACTCCTCACCGAGATACTGAGTTGTGGCCTTCCGACTCGGAATGATCGTCTTCAGGAAGACCGTGTCCTCGTCCTCGACGTACGGCACCAGATACACGTAGTCGTCGCGTTGGACAACGAAGATGCGTTGGCCGGCGTAACGGTTGGGGTTCGGGTGTTCGAGAATGTCGAGCAAGTCACCGCGCTCGATATGGAAAACGATGTCCTCGAACCCGATGCCCCGGTCCGCTCGGAGCTTCGCGTTCTTGGCGTCGTCCCAGGCGAAGAATTTCACTCAGGACAGGGTAGCATAGTGTGTGCCCAACAGGCACACATTGGCGTCAGCTAAACTGTGCCCGGAGACGATCTACTACTTGGCGATGTGATCAGTAGTATCCACACGCACCCGCGCCTCCGAGGTCGGGCGGGATCGCCAGCAGGGCTGGCGGCGGAGCGGAGGACCGCGGGTATTGTCAGGTTGAGGCGACGAGTGGCAGAGTAAGCCAATGAGGCGTCAGCCGGCCAGCTATCGGTGTCAAAAAAGGAAGAGGATCGTGAACGGCTTGAGCAAGATCCGATCCCGAATCGCCATGCCGCAATACGAGGCGCACCGACCTGCAGGCCGGCCACGAGCATCGAGGCCGGCGCCGGCAACCACGTCCTACGGTGTTGCCGAATCTCTCTCGCCAGCTCGACGAGATGCGCCGCACAGGGCGTGGCGGCAATGCCCCCGGCCAGCACCCAGTGCTTCGCGGCCGCCGACTTGCGCGCAGACCGCGGGCGCCGGCCAGAGCCATGAGCAGTATCACCGAAACCCTGCCGAGCGGCCTCTACGCATGCTACGCTGCCGATGCGGTGAGTGGCGAGAATCAGCGCGTCGGAGTCGGGATGGTCCTTGGCATGACCGTCGGGATCGTCATCGGTGCGGCGACCGACAATGTGGGGACGTGGCTCGCGATTGGGCTGGCCCTGGGGGCGGCGTTGGGCGCCGCGTCCCGAGGCGGTTCCCGATCCGGCGGGTCCGACGCCCCGTAGGTAGATTGCGTCAACGGTCGATCAAGACTCCCCCACCTGCGGTCATCGAAAACTCCTCCACCCGTGGTTGAGAACAACGATAAGACGAGTGCCGGTGGGACATTCCAAGGCCGGCGGTGAGCTGACGACGTTACCGATACGAATGCGGCCACCATGCAACGCACGGCCCTGATCGTCGGCGCGGGCATCGGTGGACTGTCGGCCGCGATCGCTCTGCGGCAGGCGGGCTGGAACGTTCGGCTGTTCGAGCGCGCGGCGACGGCGCGCGAACTCGGCTTCGGGCTTGGTGTGGCGCCGAACGCCATCGCAGCGCTCTGCCGGCTGGGCGTCGCGGACGTCGTTCTGGCACGCGCCTTTGCCCCGACGCGGGGCGAACTTCGCCGCATGGACGGCACGGTTCTGAAGCGCGCGAGTTACCGGCGGCCGAGGTGCTCGGCGGTCCGATGGTCGTGGCGTTGCGCCCGGCGCTCCATGGCGCGTTGCTCGAAGCCATCGGCATGGACGCGATCACGTTCGGGAGCAAAGTCACCGGATTCATGGCAGACGGCGACCGGGTTGCGGTCCGTACCGCATCCGGCGACACGGCCGATGGCGAACTGCTGATCGGGGCGGACGGCGTCGGCTCCGTCATTCGCCGCGCGCTCCATCCGTCGGAGCCGCCACCCCGACCGTGCGGGATCATCTGCGTGCGGGGGGCGGTATCCGGCGCCGCGCATCATCTGGGCGACCTGTCCGGCATTTTCTACCTCGGCCCGGGCCTCGAGTCGGTCCTCGTCCGGGCCAGCGACACCGGCATCTACTGGTATCTGTCGCTCGCCCGCGAGCTCGTCCCGTCCGACACGCGCGACCCCGCGGCCATCCTGGCGCACACGTCGCCGCGCATGGATGCGACCTTTCGCGCCGTCACGTCCAACACGGAAGAACTGCGCTGCGACGAACTGGTCGACCGCGATCCTCTGTCGCGCTGGGGTGAAGGCGTCGTGACGCTGCTCGGGGACGCCGCGCATCCGTTGCTACCGCACACCGGACAGGGCGCGGCGCAGGCGATTGTCGACGCAGTCGCCCTTGGCGAGGCACTCAGTGACGGCGCGAACGTCGCGGACGCCTTGCTGTCCTACGAACGCGAGCGGCGCCCCAAGACGGCTGTCCTCGTGGCTCACGGCCGCCGGACGGCGAGAGTCATGCGAACCACGAACCCCATCGCCTGCGGCCTCCGCGAAGTGGCGATACGGCTGGTTCCGATCAAGCAGTTCGTGAAGCTGTACACGAGGATCAACCGCCGGGCGGGCACTGACGTCACGCGGGCGGCGTAACGGCGCGGCGTAATAGTGACGCAACGTCCCGGCCATTCCGCGGAGGCCTTGGACGCCGCCGCGACCGAGTGAGAGCTGGAAATGACGCGTGCGATGCTGCCTAATCGTGATGCTTTGACATCACATTGGAGTGCGCCCCTTGAAGTGGACGGTTTGGGGTGGAAGGATTGACAGGGCGTGGGGATATTCGGAGGTACACCCATGGCCCGACACCGCACCTACAGCATCGAGTTCAAGCGCCAGGTGGCGCAGGAGCTCCTCGGCGGAAGGACGGTGACAATCCTGGACAAGCTGACGATCGCGGAACTGATTGCCCGTGCCCCGTGGCGGGAAGCGGTCACCTACCGGAACACGTGGCCCCACGAGTACGTCCTCAGCCGCAAGGACGGTCAGCGCGAGCTGATCGAAGCGGTCCGCGTCCGCTTCCGCGCCGGCGAGGGCGTCGCCGGCAGCTTCTTCGGCAGACGCAACACCTACCTGTTCATCGGCGACCACAAGTACTGGCTCATGACCCACTGGGACGATGTGGACCTCGACGACGAACAGGACTACGTGCTGAACCGGGCACGCCTGTACCGCGACCGGCGGGACTTCGTCATTCAGTCTGGCGACACGGGCAGATACGAAGAGTACGCGGTGAGCCCAGCCCATCAGGTCGGCTCAGACTGATCGAGCAGACGTCGCAGGCGTCGTCAGTCATTCTGTGCTTCCCGCGCTCGCCGTCGGACCTGCGCCACGATCACGATGCCGAGCGCAGCATTGAGACCGCCGCCGGCAAGCATGCCGATCAGCGTCGCGAGCAGCGCCCTCACGACGAGCCGCTGGCGCTGGTGATGGACCGCGCCGACCACGGTGACGAGACCCGCCAACTGGCGTTGGACCTGGGGTTCACGCCGGTGGTGCCGCCGGTCGCGACCCGCGTGGACCCCTGGGAGTACGGCCGGGAGCTGTACAAGCGGCGCAACGAGATCGAGCGTCTGTTCCGCCGCTTGAAGGGCTATCGCCGGAACTTCTCGCGCTTTGACACGCTGGATGCGCTCTTTCTTGGCTGCATCCACTTCGCACTCATTTTCGATGCACTGTGTCAATGTTAACAGGCCCCCTAGTTGAAAGTTCCGACAAGGATATTGGCAATCTCCGTGTAACCTTCCTCTATTGCGATGTCGAGTGGACTTAACATGAGGCGAAAGCCCCTTTCGAGAGACTTGTTGGGGTCTGCGCCTGCCTCCAGGAGAATCCGCACCATCTCTATTGCTTGGGCCTTTACCGCGAGGCTGAGAGGCGTTTCATAGAGGCGAAAGGCGTTTTGGGTAGTGGTGTCGGGGTCCGCGCCTGCTTCCAGGAGAATCCGCACCATCTCTATTGCTTGGGCCTTTACCGCGAGGCTGAGAGGCGTTTCATAGAGGTAAAAGGCGTTTTGGGTAGTGGTGTCGGGGTCCGCGCCTGCTTCCAGGAGAATCCGCACCATCTCTATTGCTTGGGCCTTTACCGCGAGGCTGAGAGGCGTTTCATGGAGGCGAAAGGCGTTTTGGGTAGTGGTGTCGGGGTCCGCGCCTGCTTCCAGGAGAATCCGCACCATCTCTATTGCTTGGGCCTTTACCGCGAGGCTGAGAGGCGTTTCATAGAGGTAAAAGGCGTTTTGGGTAGTGGTGTCGGGGTCCGCGCCTGCTTCCAGGAGAATCCGCACCATCTCTATTGCTTGGGCCTTTACCGCGAGGCTGAGAGGCGTTTCATGGAGGTAAATCGCTTGTTCATACACGGTGTCCAGGTGCTCCGCGCATAGATCGGCGAGAATCGTAGCGATTTCAACATCGCCCCTTTCCACCGCTCGAAAGAGGGGATTAGGAGGTGATACTTGTGAGCACGAGAAACTCCGCCGCAGGAGGCGATTGGGGGAATCGTCCGCCGCCCTCGCCGTTGGAGCCTCCACCGCGGGGGTCGACACGCCCGATGCCGGGGTGTCGGTATCCACGGCGGCAGCAGCCGGCGGTGCGGCTTTATCGAGAGACTCGATGGTCTTGGTCGGCCCGGACGGAGATCCGCCGTCACCGCCGAAAAGCAAGTAGCCGCCAACACCCACGAGCACTGCGATACCAACCGCCGCCGCGGTGTTCACCAACGCGAGGACTTCCTTCGCGCGTGCACCGTCTTCCCTCTTGTTCTCAGGCATGGTTCCGTTCTCGTCGAAACTGCGCAAGCCGCCGTCCGTCTCGGTGCATCAGCCGCTCTTTGACTCGGTGTCATCGGGTGGTAGCGGCGAGACGTAGCCGATGACCAGGATGAGGCCACCCACGAAAATGAAGGACACGATCCGCGTGAGCGTTCCGGTATCGGCGAGGTCGAACAGGAACAACTTGATCACGGTCGCCGCCAGCAGGGCAGCGCCGAGCCACCATTCGGGGCGCCGCCGCGCGCGGGTTGCACCGAGCATGACAACCAGGGCGGCGATCGTCCAAACGACGGACAGCACGGCCTGAAACACCCCGGACGACAGGAGCGCGCCGGGCTCGAACGGCACGTCGAAGAGGTGGTGGGTGGTGCGCGCGAGGGCGCCGTTCAGCGCCACGAAGCAAAAAAAGCCGAGCGTGCGCCAGCGGGTCTCGCTCGACCCCCTGCCGGCGTCCGCCAGGGACCACTGGAACAGGACACCGAGCGAGAACACCTGCACGAGCTCGACGGGGTTCAAAAGCGGAACATAGGGCAGCGGGTGCGGATCGCCCGCTTTGAAGCTTGCCGCCAGCACCAAGCCCGACGCAGCGATCACCAGCCCTAGCTGCCCGATGCCGAGATAGATTTCGCGAAAGCGCCCGATCGGCCACCGAAGAAGTGTCTGGAACGTCATGAGCGCCCAGAGAAAGTACGTCGGTACCAGAGTCGACGCAGCCCACGACCACGCTGGACCATCGGGGGCGAAATGCCCGCCTACCCACACTGCTTCCCGCCAAACCAGATACACGCCGAACCACAACGTGGCGCAGTGGTAGCCGGGCGCCGCCGTCGGCCAATCGTTCTCGCAACGCCACAGCACCCAGTACTGCATCAGGAACGCCGCCGGCCAGGCGACGATGCCCCAGCCGGCAAGCAGATCCTCCGTTATCAAGAACCAGTCGATGGCCAGAAACACCATCGCCGGCAACAGGATCAACGGTGGGTACGAGAGATCCTTCCAGTCGAGACGCGTGCGCATCAGCGCGAAGGCGCCGGCACTGATCGCGAGAAACCCGAGTGTCGCGCCATTCCGGTCGAGTGACGAGAGATGCCGTGAGATCTCGTCGATACCGGAGCCGAACCACCAGGCCGCCCCCCACGCAACCACCACAGAGGCAAGCAACGCATCCGCACCCGCGTATCGACGCACGCGCCAGGCCGAAACCAGCCCGGACAGACACACCGTCAGGTTTCCCAGGTACACGCTGTTCAATATGGGTACCGCACTCGATGACTGCTCCGAGACCGTGAAGTCGACTGCAAAGCAGCCTGCCAGGAACTGCAATACGAGCCCGGACAGAACGCCGAGACGGCTGTTCCGGCCGCTGCCGATCCAGACGATTGCCGCCCCCGCGAGCGCACACACGGCGACGCGCCAGTTCCCCTCCAGCGTGAGCACAGCCAGCGTCGCGAAGACCACCGACAGCGCGACGAACGAATCCATCAACACCCGCATCGACGCGCGACCATACGAGCGGACGAGACCGGCAGCGACGGCGTAGAACACGCAGAACGCCAGAGCACTAACCGAATCACCGTACTCGAAATCGGACGTCAGCCGATACTGTAGGGAATAGGCCGCAAGCGGCACCCCGAAGACGAGAAACCCATCGACGAACTCGGCGAGACGCGGCGATTGGCGCCACGCATGCAGCACCGGAACCGCAACGAAAAGCGTGAAGAACAGCGCCAGGAACGGTTGTGTCGTGGCGAAATTCTGAGGCTGATAGAACTCATATCCCCACACCGCGCCGATGACGAACGTGAACACGAACCCCAGCACGTTCAACGGGCGCCATGTCCGGAACCAGGCCACCCCCACGATGCCTGCGTCCAGCAACGCATAGTAGGAGAAGAGCGCCACGTGGCTGGCGTCGAGGGGCACGAGAACCGGGCCGAGGAATCCGCCGAGCGAGGACAGGACCGCCAGGCTCGGCGCGTCCTGCCTCAGCGCCAGGGCCGCGGTGAGCCCGACCAGCCCGAGCATAACAACCAACCCGACCCAGGCGGCAACTGCATCGTAGAAGTTGACGGCTGCGAAGGCAGTGAGATAAACGATGCCGGCGCCGCAACCCTGCAGCGCGAGCGCATACTCCCGGCGCACGTCCCGCAGACGCCATCCAACCGCCAGCAGGGCGACCCCGGCGGCGGCGGCGGTACTCAGGCGGAGCTCGAGCGGGAACCAGCCCTGGTCAGCCGCGTAGCTCAGAAAGAAGGCGAATCCGAAGAAGATAATGACGATACCGACCCGCACGAGTGTGTTGCCACCGAAGAGAAGCGACCACAGGACGTCGGGGACCGGCGTGCCGGTGGGCGGCGACGAGGACGTGCGGGAGGCGAGCTCCGCCTCCAGGGTGTTCACGCGAGCAGTGAGCTCGCGCTTGCGTCCCGGAGCGTTAAACCACAACAGCACCAGGACGAGGACGAGGACGACGCCCAGCGCCACCTCGATTCCGGGGAGGAACAAATCAAGGGGCAAGAGGGCAAGAAGGGGCAAGAGGGCAAGGAGGAACAAACCAAGGGGCAAGAGGACAAGAAGGAGGCACCCAATGAGGATCCAGCGACCGAACGGACTCGGAGTACCCACTTCAGCCTCTCCTCGGAAGGGCGCCGTCCGGCTGACGGCGAGTCCGCACGTCGTTCAGACCGCGGTGGACCGGACCTGACTGCCACGCTCGGGAGGTGTGAGCGGCAGGACGCCTGCTGCGCGTCCTGCCGCCAGTATGGCGGTCAGTCCTCGGCGGTCTCCGCTTCGAGGATGACGGCGGCCTCCCTGCCACGCCCGAGTACAGCGTTGTCGGCATGACCGAGTTCTCCTCGAGGCATCTCGCGCTGCATCGTTCCGGTGCGACTCGTGGCGAGCAGAATGTAGCGGAAACGGCGGCCTGCCGGGTCGAGCGTCATGATGACGACGACTTCGTTGCCGCCGAAGGCGGTCTCGCCACCCTGCGTGCCCGCGAAGCGGTATCCTCGCGCGCCAGCCTCGAATAGCTCGTCCTCCACGGTGCCCGTGCGGCTGGTTGGCCAAACGCAGGTACTTCTCCTGCTGTTCGCCTTGCCGGGCCGTCCCTGTGGCCGGTGCCAGAGCGAGCAGGGTAGCGACAAGTGCGATCATGGTGTGGAGTCTACCAACCCGTGTCCACCGGTCTCGTACAGGTGCGCGAAAGACCGCTCCACCAACTCGCTCCGGCCGCGTTGCAGGCGCCGATTCCGCGACCCACGGTCCGTCCGGCTGCACCGATCGGCTCCAGGGCGATCTCAGTCTACGCCCGCCGCCGGCTCGAGACCCGTCTCGGCGATCGTAACGGCCGCCTCGGCCGATGACAGGAAATCGATCAGTCTCTGCCCGCCGTCCGGATTCCCGGCGTCCGCCGCTATCCCCGCCGAGAACGTCGTCACCCTCTGGTACTCGGCGGGCAGGGGGCCGGCGTACGCCGCGCCCGGGATCGAGAGTATCTCGCTGACCTGCTGAAAGCCGATCTCGACCTCGCCGCGCGCCACGACGGCCGCCACGCGTTCGCTCTCGATACGCCGGCTCTTCGGAGCAAGCTGCTCGGTCAGGCCCAGGCGGGGAAAGAGCTCGGTGGACACGTAGGTGCCGCTCACGCTTGCCGAGTAGCCGATGGACCCGGCCGCGAGCAGCGTCTCCACGAACGCCTCGGGCGTGCTGATGTCGGGCAGCGGGGCTCCGTCGCGCACCGCCATCCCGATCGACGAACTGGCCAAATCGTCGCGCGTGTCCGGCCGGACCAGGCCCTGGGCGGTGAGCTCGTTCAGGCCGGCCTGGGACATGATCAGGACGTCGAAGCGTTCCCCGCGTTCCAGTCTGGCCGGAATCGAGTCCGGAGCGCCGCCGCCCGACGCCCCGTAGGCGGTCACCAGCCGGATGCCAGTTTCCGCTTCGAATCGCGGCGCGAGCCGATCGTAGGCGGCGGCCAGACCGCCGGACGTCACGACGGCCACGTCCCGAGGCGTGTCCGCTGCGCCGGCAGCCGGCCCGCTACCTGACGATGGCGTACAGGCGACGGCCGCTACCGCCAGCACGGCCAGGAACGGAAACATCAGGCGTCTTTGCAATGCTGCAAACCTCAGGACCGGAACGAACCGGCCTGCTGCGCCTCAGGAAGGCGGCAGCGCGAACGTGACGAGCATGTTGCTGCCCATCGGCGCCTCCAGCTCGGGCGCGTAGTTGCTCATTCGAAAAATCGCCGCACCGCCCACCGGCACGGTCAGATACTGCCGCCCGGCCGCCGTATAGGTGACCGGAAAGCCGGTGATCTGGCTGCCCAGGATCGTCTCCCACAGCACGTCGCCGGTCTCGGCGTCGAAGGCGCGGTAGCGGCGGTTGAGATCACCATGGAAGACGACATCGCCGGCGGTGGCGAGCGTCGACCCCGCGTTCGGGGCCCGCTGCGTGTAGCGCCACGCCTCCCGGCCGGTCGAGATGTCGAGAGCCCGCACCTCGGTGAGGTGGCCGTCCTCCTCGAATCCCGGTTCGGGCTGCGTGAACCTCGGGCCCGTTCCCGTGGCCGACCGGTCGTTGGCGGTCTGGTTGAGACAGGAGCGATTGATCGGGATGTAGAGCAGTCCGGTGCGCGGGCTGTACGACCACGACCACCAGCCCTTCACGTTGTGCCCGCAGATGACGAACTGCTGGCCCACCTCCCGCGCCACCAAGTCCATGTTGATGAAGACCTGCCCCGTCGCCGGATCGATGTCCCGGATCACGAACCGCTCCGTGCTGGTATAGGGCAGCGGCGTGGCCCACAGGAACTCGCCCGTTGCACGGTCGAGGACGAACAATCCGCCAGGCTCCCCCAGGGTGACCGCAATCTTGCGCTCCTCGGCGGTGCCGGCGATGCGCGGGTTGATCCACATCACCGACTCCGGGTCGGGTGCGACCACCGTGTCGATCAGGGTGCGCTCCTGCACGAAGTCCTGGTCCCAGTCGTCGCAGGGCAGGTGCTGGTAGTACCACTCCATCACGCCCGTCTCGACGGCCAGCGCCACGGTTGAGTTGGAGTACAGCTCGCACGGCGTGCTGTCGCCGACGTCCCATGTGCCGCGGCGCATGATGCGGGTGTAGGGCATCGGGACGGCGATGCCCCAGTAGATGAGCCCGAGCTCGGGGTCGTAACTGCCCGGCGTGCCCCACGCCGACACGTGGATGCGTTCCGACGGCGGCAGGTCGCCCCAGGTCTGCCCGCCGGGATCGTCCGCGCCGGCCGCCGTGTACACCCGCCATAGTTCCTCACCGGTGTCCGAGTCGTGGGCCGAGATGAAGCAGCGCGCCGGAATGCTGGCGGGCATGCAGGCGCGTCCGGCGAGCACCCTGCCATCGATGATCATGGCGCCCGACGAGTGGGTGATCCCCGCGCGGTAGTCGGCCATCTCGGTGTCGAAGGCCACCTCGCCGGTCCGGGCATCCAAGGCGAGCAGGTGCGCGTCAGCGGTCAGGTGGTAGATGTGGTTGCCGTAGATGGCCAGGTTGCGGGTCCGGTTGCCTATCGTGACGAACTCGCGCAGGTCGACAGGTAGCTGGCGTCGGTAGTCCCAGAGCAGGTCGCCGGTCGTCGCGTCCAGCGCCTGGATGTGATCGTCGTTGTTGGCGAGGTACATCACTCCGTCGTAGACGAGCGGCTGGGTCTGCTGCGGTCCCTCGTCCATCGCCCGCATCCAGGCCACCTGGAGCTGGTGCACGTTGTCCCGGTTGATCTCGTCGAGCGGGCTGTAGGCCTGGAAGTCGTACGTCCGGTGGGTCATCAGCCAGTTCCCGGGATCGGGATTCAGCAGCATCTCGTCGGTGACCGGCACGAACGGCCGCGTCTCGCGGGTGATCGTCTCACCCTGCTGTGCGCCCAGCAGAGGCGGGAAGGAGAGCGCCGCGACGCCGAAAAGCAGGGTCGCGAAGATCAGGTGTCGGTGTGGCATGTCGTCTCCTTGAGCGTCGGGCGCCGCCAGCGGGTTGTACGCGATGCCGCTGCGCCAGTACTCGGACATCGCCAGCGCGTCGAGCACCAGCGACCGCAAGGTCCACCGCAGGTCGTCCAGCATCAATAGGCCAGCGCGTAGCAGTCGCGCCGTGGATCCGCCGCGGCCATCCGGTTGCCGGTGGCCGGGTCGAGCATCACCGCCGTCGCGCATCCGGACACCCCGAGCGCGGGCACCTCGTTGATCTGGTGTCCCCGCTGTCGCAGCTCGTCTTTCACTTCCGGGGAGACGTCCGCTTCGATATCCAGCCGGTTGAAGCCGGCCGCGTGCGGCCAGAACGAGCCGTGCAGATGCTGCGTCCGGACCCGCGGCCACGCGAGCGCGTCGTGCAGGTTCGGGTACCAGTCCGGCTCGAACTCGACGATGTTCAGGAACGTCTGCAGGATGGTCTGATCCTGGTTGTCGCCCCCCGGCGTGCCGATGGCCAGGAATGGCTCCCCGTCGCGCAAGACGATGCTCGGCGTCAGCGTGTAGCGCGGGCGGGCGCGGGGACGGATCTGGTTGGCCCGCTCAGGGTCGAGCCAGAACTGCTCGCCGCGCGTGCTGAGCCCGATGCCGGTGCCGCCCAGGATGATCGCGCCGCGGATCCACCCGCCGCTCGGCGTGGCATCGAAAACGTTCCCGTCCCCGTCGATGATGGCGATGTGCGTCGTGTCCTTCAGTCCGCCCGCCGACGGCACGAACGACCCGTCCGCGTCGCTCACCGCCTCGCCGTCCTCGATGTCGGCCACCCAGTAGGGCCACTCGTCCACATCGGGATCGTGCGGCAGCGGGTCGCCGGCGTGGAATGCGACGGAGGCGCGCGCCGCGTCGATCTCCGCCGCCCGCTGCCCGGCGTAGGTCTTCGACAGCAGCCCCTTCGCCGGCACGTCGACGAACTCGGGATCCGCATAGTAGGTGTCCCGGTCCGCGTAGGCCAGCTTCATCGCCTCGACCACGGTGTGGACATAGTCGGCGCTGTTGTGTCCCATCGCCTGCAGATCGAAGTTCTCGAGGATGTTCAGCGTCTGCAGCAGCACGGGCCCCTGGCTGTTGAATCCCTGCTTGTAGATGGTGTAGCCGCGGTAGTCGGTGCGGCTCGGCGCTTCGATGCGCGAGTGGAACTCGTCGAAGTCGCTCTTGTCGAACGGCGCGCCGTGCGCCTGCAGGAAGGCGACCATCTCTTCGGCGATGTCGCCCTTGTAGAACCGGTCGCGGGCAGCGGCCACGGCGCCCGCCCGCCCGAGATGCGCATGGGCCTGTTCCGCCTCGACCATCTTCCGCAGCGTGCCGGCCAGCGCGGGAAGGGCGATGGTCTCCCCCGCCGCGTAGGGAGCGCCGTCGGGCTTCAGCCAGTAGCGCCGATTCTCGGGCCACTCCTTCAGGAAGTCGATGTTCTCCTCAATGGCCCGGGCGGTGAGCGGCCGCAGCGGGAACCCCTGCTCGGCGTAGTCGATGGCGCGCGCCGCCACCTGCTCGAACGTCATCGTGCCCCAGCGCTCGAGCACCGTGAGCACGCCGTGCAGCGCGCCCGGCACCACGCCGGGATCCAGCCCCTGGCCGTTGAGGTCCCGATCGCGCTCGGTGTACCACTCGATGCTGGCGCCCTTCGGCGCCCAGCCCTGGCCGACAATGGAGGTAACCTCGCCCTCCGCCGCCGGATAGACCAGGATCAGCGCCTCGCCGCCCAGCCCGTAGAGATCCTGCTCGACGACGCCGCCGACGAGCATCGCCGTGACGCCCGCGTCGAACGCATTGCCGCCCCGCACCAGCGTCTCGAAGGCGGCGGCGGTCGTCAGCGGATGCCCGCTGGAGACACCGGCCGTGCGGCCAGTCACCGGCGGGCGCTGAGCCTGCAGCGGCATGGAGCCGATCGCCACGGCCAGCGCGGCCAGCACGCAGGCGATACCCGAAACAGCCACCCGCTGGCCTCGCCGCCTCGTCACCGGCGCGTGGTCCGGCTGGTGGCAGACGGCTGGCGGATGGCATCGTGCGCTGTTCGGCATCGCGTCCTCCAATCCGGTCGTGCGTCGACCGTGATCGGGCTCGACTATGGCACCGCGTGGCGTAGAAACACGTGGCATCGAACCCGCTGCCGGTGGTCGACGCCGACGAATGTACTCGCTGCCGTGCCGCGGTCAATGCGGTCAGGGTGCGCCTGCGGTCGTGTCGGGAGTCGGCACCGGAAACGGATACCCTGGCGGCCCGTACGGGTAGAACGCGCCCAGGTCGTCGATCTTGTCCATGTCCGGATAGAGCACTCCGAAGGCGGGCGCCTCGCGGCTGCCGCGCGGCGAGTACCAGACGGCGCCGTCCCGGGTGACCTGGATCTTCGGCGAGTCGGCGTGCCGCTGCGGCTTCGGATAGAACGTGAACTCCTGGCTGCGCGGATCGAACCTCCAGATCGACGCGCCATACTCGCCGTCGGTCCCCTGGCCGAAGTCGGCCGCCCAGATATTGTCGTCCGGGTCGGCGGCGACGTCATACGGTTCCGCATTCTGCTGCGGGATCGTCCACTCGGTCATCTTGCCCGTCGCCTGGTCCAGCCTGACCAGCTTTCCGGGTCGCTTGCCGGCCGAGTAGATGCCCCACCAGATGTTGTTCTGGGAGTCGACATTCAGACGCCGCGTGTGCGCCGGGTAGGTGGACGTGGTGAACTCGGTCCACGAGTTGTTCGACGTATCGAACTTGACGATCTTGCCGCCGCTCCAGAGGGCAATCCAGATGTTGTCGTTGCGGTCGGCGACCACGCCGTAGGGAACGGCGTGCGGCGTCGGGATGCGGAACACCGACACCTCGCCCGTCTCCCGGTCCCACTTGCTCAGGGCGCCACCCATGATCCACCCGACGTAGATGTTGCCCTTCGAATCCATGGCCAGCGACTGCAAGAACTTCGTCGGGTTGCGAACCACGTCGTCGGGATCCATCGGAATCTGGTACTCGAACGTCTCGGTGACGGGATTGAACCCAAGCAGCCGCTTTTCCTTGTCGCCCGTGCGGCCCCGGTGCTCCGGCAGCCAGATCAGGCCGGACGGATCGATGAGAATCTCGTGATTGCCGTTGCGGGGATCGGGGTAGAGATAGTCCTGCTGATCACCGGTGCGTGGATCCAGCTTGACCAGCCGGTGCGGCACGCCGCGGTCCACCAGCCAGACATTGCCATCCGCATCGAACCGGGGATCCTGCCCGTAGCGGGTGACCCGATCCGGCGCCCAGCGGGGATCGTTGTTGCCCGCGCCGGGGGCGTCGTGCGGGAGGTAGTACTCGATGTACATCGCCCTGCCGAGGGCCTCTTCGTCGACCGGGGTCTGCTGCTCGATGCGCACGCGCCGACGCTTGCTGTCGGGCCCGAAGTTCTCGACGACATACGCCAGAAGGTCGTCCCGGTCCTGCCGGCCGAAGCGGAACGTCGACGCCCGGAAGGAAAGCAGCCCCTGCCCATAGCGGGTGGGATCCTGTGACCCGAGCGTGCTGCCGACCATGTGGTCGATCCACGACATCCACTGCCGCTCGGTGCCCGGACGCGTGGGGAAGAAGTTCTCGCCGTGGCACACCATGCAGACCTGCTCGGCGACCGCCTTGCCCGGCCCCGGCGGGTAGATCTCGTCGTAACTCGCGTATTCGAACGCCCCCGCCGTGCCGCGCTGCATCGCGGTCCGGCCAGCCGGGATCACCAGCGGGGGCGCGTCGCCCGCCAGCTCGCCCAGCGCGAGATCTGCCTGCGCCGCGTCGCCGGCGCTCACCGTCACCGTCTGGACGTCCGATTCGAGGTGCTTCGTGCTGGCGCTCACCTCGTAGGTGCCGGGAAACAGGGCGACGGCGCGGTAGCGTCCACCGTTCGTGTACACCATGTACACGATCCCTCGGTCGACGTTGCGGATGTAGACCTGCGCCGCCGTGAACGACTCGGCGGCGGTCACCGTCCCCGACAGGGTGGCCGTTCCCGGCACGGCCGCCTGCAGACTGATCCCGGTCAGGATCAGGACCAACGCGCATAACGCCACGGCACACGGCCGGGCACGATCTCGGGTTGCGCCACGCATGATCGACAGCATCTGGCCTGCTCCTTGGAAGATTGACGGGATGTCTGATGACGAGAATGCACCCCGAGGAAAAGCAAGTCAAGCGCGCCGTAGCCGCGCTGGCGCTCGCCCCGGCGGCAGCGGCGGGCAGCGGCCTGCGGCAACTCTGCACGCGATATCCTTTCAACCACCGGCAACCCGTCCGGCGCCGGATCCTTCTTCTAGCATTTGAAGGATTTCCCTTCTTCTTCAGTTCAGCCATGACCTCGGCGACTGTGTTCATGCGTTGCTCCCCGACCGGCTCTGTCAAGTAGAGTTCCAGCGTATCAAAGTAGCGGGATGCACGATATTGTCAAGCCGACGCGTGCGAACGAGATTCTGCGCACGGCCTCGGCGTCGTGACCGATCGCGATGGCAACCTCGGCATCGCCGGCCATCCGGCAAAACGTTAACGCGGACATTCGCAGCCCGTCGGCAACTTCCCGGGCGGCGTGGCCCGCCATCCGAAGGGCGGAGGCCGTGGCGACGGGGCGCCCGCCTCGCAGGGCTGAACTTGGATCGCGTCGACCGTTCGGGCGCGCGTCAGGCGACCGGTCATGTAGTATGGTAACTACATGAAAGTCGGATTGCGCGAAGCCAATCAGCGGTTCTCCCGCACGATGCGGGCCGTCCGGCGCGGTGAAGAGGTCGTGCTGACCGATCGGGGGCGCCCCATCGCCGTTATCAAGCCGATCGTCCACGGGGGACCCGAGGATGACGCGGAGGCGCTGCGCGGCTTGATCGATGCAGGGCTGGTCGTGGCCGCCGCCGAGCCGGGACCCATGCCCGCTCCGCGGTGGCGCCCGGTCGCGGTGACTGGGAAACCGGTCTCCGAGACCATCACCGAGGATCGCGGCGACCAGGCTTGACCGTGTGGGCCTACTGCGATTCGAGCGCGCTGGTAAAGCGCTACGTCCGCGAGCCAGGGCGGCAGAGACTGCTGGGCCTGCTGCGAGATCGGTCGTGCGTCTCCTCCGCCCTGACTCCGGTCGAATTGCGGAGCGCCTTCAGACGCCGCGTGCACGAGGGCACACTCGACGTAGAGCGGTTGCCGGTTCTCCTCGACCGACTGGCGGCGGACCGGTCGCATTGGACGCTCGTGGCGGTCGGCCCGGAGGTGCTGACCGCGGCCGAGGCGCTCGTCGCGACGCATCCGCTACGCACACTCGATGCGATACATGTGGCGTCGGCTCAACTGTTCTTCGCCCGCATGCCGGCGCCGCCGCTGTTCCTGAGCGCCGACCGGCGACAAACCGACGTTGCGGGCGCCGTGGGGCTCACCGCAAGGTTCATCGCATGACCGCGAACATCGGCATGCGGCCGGTGCAGTTGATCCAGTCATGCTGAGCTCGGCATAGCCGAGTCAAGCCCACCCCGCAGCGTCGGGGCTGCAAGACGAAGGCGGCGCTACGTACTACGGAAGTGCATCGATTCGCCAGCGGGAGGTATCGGCGATCTCGCTGGTCCTGAACCCGCCGCGTTCGTAATAGCCGCCCATGCAACTCGTCGTCGTTTCGCCGTTAGACATGCCGATGCTCAGGTTGCCGACCGAAATGAGACCGCCAAGGTCAGGCAGCTCGCCCAGACACCCGTCGCTTCGAACGCCAAGCGTGCCGGCATCGGACACCTCGCAGCTCTCGCCGGGGTTCAGTTCCTGTCCGACACGACAAGCGCGGAAGAGCAGTGCAATCTCCGTCTTGCCCGCTTCATCCGCCAGAACCAGGGCCGTCCTGCCGTTTGCGTCCTCGACGTCGACGTCGGCCCCCGCTTCGATCAGCAGGCTCACGATTTCCGGGAAGCCGTTCTCGACCGCCCACCTGAGCGCAGTTCTATTGTCGGCATCGACATCATCCAGCGTCGACGCTCCACCCGTCAGAGCCCTGACACTCTCTGCCTGACCGAGCTTGGCCGCCACCACGATGGCCGGCGTACCGTCCTCGTCCTTGGACGAGGGATCGGCGCCGTTGTCGAGAAGGGGTTGCAGCGCGTCGACACGACCCCGCTGCAACGCCATGATGAGCGCCGTGGAGGGGTCGGCGCCTTCGGCCGTCAACACCTTGACCGCGTCGTTGTCTCTGTTCGCCGCGGCCTCCACCAGATCTTCGTTGACGTTCCCACAGCCGCAAAGCAGCAACGCAGGCAAGACCAGTCCAATCCGGCGTGTCAGGAGTTTCGGCATCGTTCGGTTCCCTTCGTGTTGAAGTGCACCGGCACGCGAATCCATGTCGCCACGACCGCATCTCGCCGCCGGGACCGCCGGCGTTGACGTGCGGGACGAGAAACGGATGGCGCTCAGCCTCATGGTCGTGTCCGGTAACTCTCTCGGCCTACAGGCCGACGGCGAGCAGCGCCTGATGCACGGCGGTGTGGACCCCGCTGCCGGCGCCGAACAGGTCGACCGCCGCCTGGCGGATGACCGCCGCGGCGATGGCGAAGTCCGGGTAGGCCGGCATCAACTCGGTCATGGCGCGGAAGTAGACCTGCTCGACCGCGTCGGCGCTCTGGCGCCCGCCGCCCGTGACACTGCGCCCGGTGGTCGCGTTCCGGCCGCCTTCGATGGCGAGATGGAAGGCGTGACTCAGGATGGTCGAGTTCCAGTGGGCGCCGCCCACGTCGGTGGACGGCAGCGCGCCGACGAACTGTCCGTTCACGAAGGCCAACGGGATCCACCGGGCGACCCCGCCGTCGGAGCCGATCAGGAACGCCAGCGCCCCCGCCGCGGCGTCCGGATAGCGGATCGACGTCCCGCCGATCCGCCGCGAGCCGGGATTCGCCAGCGACCGCAGGAGGCCGTTCGGCACGTCCTCGCCGATCAGGTAGTCGGCCAGCAGCGGTCCGTCCCCGGGTGGGTGCTGAGAGAACTCGACCGCCGTCGCGAAAATGTCCGAGAACGCTTCGTTGACGGCCCGTCCCTGGTTCGTGAACAGCACGAACCGGCCGTTCTCGCAGATCGGCGGCAGTTCGACGCCATCCGCGTAGCGGAAGCGGAGCGTGTCGCAGGTGTGCGTCCGGCCCGCATACACGAGACGTTGCAGGTCCGTACGCCGGATGGTCAGGCTGTCGAGAAGACTGTGCGTGGCCCCCGTGCGGCCGTTCACGGCGAAGTACGTGACGCCGTGCATCAGCTCGTGCGCGACGAGGTCCTGGGCGACCAGCGGCGTCCCGGCGGCCGTGTCGCCGAACACGTAGGCTCCGCTGCCTTCCGGGCCGAACGGCGGCCGGATGAAGAACGAGGTGGGCGCGGCGGTGTTGACCAGGCCCACGACGCGGCCGTTGTTGCCGTCGACCCCGGCGTAGCCATGCGCCCGGGCGAAGTAGTCGTAGGTCCAGCCCGCGTGGACGTGGGCGTCGACGACCGCCGGATCGTCCCAGGCGTTGTCCGCGTCGCTCGCGACGTCGCTCGCCGCCCAACGCGGGCCGGCCGGCGCCGCCGCGAGCAGATACTCGAGCCGCTGCGCATCATGGCGCAGGTCCAGCGTGAGGGTTTCGCCCGGCCGGAGCCGGTCGCGCGCCTGAAACACCCCGCCGGCGTGTGTCGCGCTGACCTTCTTGCGATCGCCGTGGATCCCGAAGCCGGTGCCGACCGCGTTTTGCGCCTGCAGATCGGGGATCTCGAACGCAATGGCGCCGCTGTGCGCGTTCACGAAATACGTCCGGGCGTTGGTCAGGGTCGCGCGCCAAGTCAGGGCGTACGACCCAGTGGGCATCGGGAAGATCACCAGCGTGGGCAGCCGGTCGAGCACGGGTGCGGCCCCCGTCGCGGTCTGGAGCCGTGCCGCGGCCTGCGCGGCGGACAGGCCCGGGACCGGGTCGATGTCGATCGCCTGGTGCACGGCGCCGAAGATCGAGACGGTCTCGCCGCGGGCGCGCTGCCGGGAGACGCCACCGCCCTGCACCGGGACGCCGCGGTGGTACTGCGCGAAGCTCTCGTGCACCCGGCCCCGCACCCGCCGGTCCGCCCGTCGGGCCTGGAGCACCAGCGCGTCCGACCCCGCCAGGGCGTCCACCCAGGTGTCCCACGCGCGCAGCCCGGCGGGATCGTCCGCCGCCGACGCGGCAATCGGCACCAGGCGTCCGCGATCCGGCGGTGCGGCGGCTGACGGGGCGCCCGGGTCGCGTGCCGGTTGCGGCCGGGTCTCCGTGCGGCGCGGCGCGCCGGTGTCCAGATCGGGAGCGGTCTTGCCTGCCGTCGGTGCTGCGCCCGCGTCACCGGCGCTAGCACCCGCGGACGTTATCGTCCGAGGCGGCGTCAGGCCGGCAAACTGCGTCACGGTGACCGTGGCATTCCCGACCATGATGGCGCCCTTGCGTGTCGTGGCGCCGGTGTGGTCGAGCACTTCATACCGGACGGTCCCGTCCCCCGTGCCGGTCGCCTCGTCGGTCAGCCGGAGAAACGCGACCGTACTGATCGCGGTCCATGAACAGGTGGCGCCGTTCGTACCGACGGCCAACTCGAACGGCCCCCCGCCGGGTGGCAGCACGTATTGGATCGGCGGCAACAGTGTGAAGCGGCATCCCCCTGTCGGCCGGAAGTTCGCCACGATCGTGCGCGTGTTGTTGAGGGCGCGTCGCGCGTCGGACGGTCCGGTCACGCTGGCCGAGACCTGGTCGCCGGGCACGCCCATCGAGTCGCCATTGTAGGTCTGGTCCGGGTTCGAGAAGCGGAGGAGCCATGCGCAGCGAAAAAAGTACCCCTGGTCATCGCACTGGTTGGGGTAGGCCATGATCGTGCGCCAGCGGCTGGAAAACGGCGCGCCGCGCTCGAACGCCCGCTGGTTCACGTAGCCGAAACTGTAGGGATACGGCGTGCTTCCTGGAGTCCCTCGGTCCTCCACGACGTATCGGTCATGGTGGAGCCCCATGTTGTGGCCCAGCTCGTGCGCGAACGTGCGCCCTCCGCAGCGATAGTCGGTGATGCCGAAGCCAAAGTCCTCAAAGCCGGTCGACACGTTAACCATGCGCCACGCGCGACCGCACACGTCGCGGTCCCCACCGTGGCTTCTGTCGAGGATCAGATGCACGAGGTCGGCGCCCTCCCGATCGCGGATCGCGTGAATCCCGTCCATGGCACCATCCCGAAGGTAGGTGAGAGCCCTGAGATCGTCTGAACTTGTCGGGGCCTCGCTGTAATCCACGGCGTCCCTCCAGACGAGCCTCACCCGCTGAATCACCCCGCTGTCGTCATAGGCCTGGTTGGTCTCGGCGATCATGAGGTCGATCAGCGCCTCGATCTCAGCGGTTCCGCCTTCTGCGCGCCGAGCGGCCGGCGTGTAAAAGACCGCCACGTCGATCACCGAGCCGTCATCATCGGCAGCGGTCAGGGCGAAGGTATCCGGCGCGTCGGCAGCAGGCGGCGGGGGGATCAACGGCTCGCCTCCGGGCGGCAACGTCGACGAATCGATCTGGCGAATAGCGTGCAGGCGGCCGCCCGCCGAGCGGATACGGTAGGTCGCCTGCGGCGTCAGCACCGTGCCCGCCACAACCTCACCGTTGACCACCAGTGTGAACGTCCCCAGTTCGACGCCGTCGAGGCGGCCCCAGAGGACATAGCCACCGGACAACGTCGGCGCCGTCCGTTCGACAATGCCCGAAAACACGACATCGTCGAACAGGTTCAGCGTCAGCGTCGGCGAGGTCGTCTCCGGTTCGGCGTCCATGCGCGCCACGGCCAGTGCCCCGAAATCGATCCGCACCACACGGCTCCGCAGGACCGTGACGCCGGGGGCCGGGTCTGCGGCGCCGGGGGTCTCGGCGGGCAGAAACAGGCCGCCGCCCTGGGCATGGAGATCGGCGCTGGCGAGCACCGCCGCCAACATGACGCACACCGCAACTGAAAACAGTCTCATGAGAACCTCCAGGGGCCTAATCAGCACTTGCTGATCGCGATTCCCGCCAGCCCGGCGGGTGGCCCGTCGTCGCGGTCGTGGGTGACGCCCGCTTCAGCAGCCGTCCGTGTCAGAAGCGGATGCGCAGGCCGCCCGAGGTCTGCAGCGCGCCCGTGTCGATCGTGACGGTGCCGCCATCCGGCGAGGTGAGCACGGCCGATCCGCGGCTGAGGCGGACCGTTCCGCCGACACCGATCCACTCGGAGAAGTAGAACGCCACGTCGCCGCCGACGTTGAACCCGGTCGTCGAGACCGATTGCCCTTGTTTGTCCGTCCCCGAGAGCGTCGCCACGTCGTAGGGGTACGCGTGGTCGTAGTTCACGCCGGTGACCAGATCCTGCTTGACGGTAAAGAACGTCGGCCCGCCCGACAGCGTGATGTGGATCGAGCGGCTGGCCGGGATGACCCACAGGGCCTGCAGGTGCACCGCCGTTTCCTCGCGTGCGAACCCGGGCTCGGTCCCGTCGATGGCGCGGTGCCGGTCGAAGAAAAATGGGTGCGGGATGCGCGCCGTGATGCCGGCGTCGCCCGTGTGGGAGAACAGAGACACGCCGGCGCCGATCCCCAGGTTGCGCCAGACCCGCACCCCACCACCGGCGTCGAACAGCGTGTCGGAGCCATTGGCGTAGCGCGCATCGAAGTCCCCCTCCTCGGCGAAGTCCGTGAAGGCGATGTTGTCCGAAAAATCGGGGGAGGCGGCCTGCTGCCCGCCGTTGATGGTGATAAATCCGCGCGCGTCCCACGTCTGGGCCGCGGCAGGCCGTGCGAATCCGGCGAGCGCGCCGGCGAACAGAAGCAGGCACGCCGCCGCCGGGGCCGCGGGCGGAAACGTGCGGGACGAGAAACGCATGGCGCTCACCCTCATGATGCTGTCCGGTAATTCGGTCTGACTAAAGTCCGACGGCGACCAGCGCCTGATGCACGGACGTAAAGACCGCGCTGCCGGCGCCGAACAGATCGATCGCCGACTGGCGGATGACATCGGCCGTTTGGCGCAAGCTCGTGCTCGCGGGCATCAGTTCGGTCATCGCACGGAAGAAGACCCGTTCGACGTCCTGGCGGTTCGATCCACCGACGCCCGTGACGGTGATTCCCGTCGTCTGGTTCCGGCCGCCTTCAATGGCGAGATAGAACGCGTGGCCGAGAATCGTCGCGTTCCAGTGCACGCCGCCCGAGCCGTGCCCGGGAGCGAAACGATCGTCCGGCCGCCATCCACGGAGCCGACGGGCAAGAAGAAGAGCCTGCCTGTGTCTTCGAACCTGCCCATGACGAATTGCGCCAGTCCGCCATACGCGTCCGGGAAGGGGATGGACGTGTTGCCCAGCGTGATCGACCCCGGGTCATCCAGCGATCTGATCGTCCACCCGATGTCCGCCGACAGATTCTGGAGCGCCGTCCTGGCCGCCGTGGCGGACAACGCCGGCGTGATTTCGATGTCGATCCCCTGATGGATGGTGCCGAAGATCGAGACGGTCGCGCCGCCGGCGAGTTGACGGGTGATGCCGCCGCCATCGACCGGGAGCCGCGGTGGTACTGCATGGCGCTCTCGTGCACGCGTCCCGCCAACTGCCGGTCGGCGTTTCTTGATCTGACCAGCAGTTTGCCGGCGCCCACAAGTCCCTTGGACCACGCGCTCCGCGCGTGCCCCACAGCGCCCACACCGACCACTGTCGATACAAATGTCATGAGATGACCGAAAGCGTTAACCTGTCCACGAAACCGGGGCTATGCCGAGTTCGGGACTATGCGGAGTTGGCTCGGCGGCCCGCGTGGGCGTGGGCGATCGGGTGGACGGGTACTCTGCATAGTCAGAGGGCTTCGAGGAAATCGAGGAGCCGGTCGGTGGCGGTGAAGCGGAGTGGTTGAGGTGCGGGATCCTCCACGCACCGGAGTGCAGCCTCCTTCATGGCCAGGTCGGCTTCGATGTACTGGTGGGTGGTGGCCGTGTCCTCATGACCGAGCCAGAGGGCAATGACGGTGATGTCGACTCCGGACTGGAGCAGATGCATCGCGGTCGTGTGGCGCAGCGTGTGGGGCGAGATCGGTCGCGTTGCGAGCGAGGGGTGACGGTCCGAAGCCTTTCGGCAGGCGCCGCGCAGTTGGTACTCGACGCCGGAGCGCGACAAGGGCTTGCCTGCGCGATTGGGAAACACGGGGGCGTCGGGGCTGTGATCGATTCGGGAAAGCCACGTTCGTAGTTGCGCTGCGGTGCTTTTCCAGAGCGGGACGACACGCTCCTTGCGTCCCTTGCCGTGGAGGAGCAGGGAGGACGCGCGATCGAGGAGCACGTCGGCGACGTGCAGACGGGTGATCTCGGAGACCCGGGCGCCGGTGTTGTAGAGCACGGCGAAGAGGACGGCGTCGCGCTGGCCGCTCCAGGTGGATCGGTCGGGAGCGTCGATGATCGCGGTGACCTCCTCGCGGGACAAGTAGCCGAGGACGGGCCGGTCGAAGCGTTTGACGGGAATCGCGAGGACGCGTTGCGCGATGGGCAGCAGGGTAGGCTCGCGCAGTGAGGCGTACCGCATGAAGGACCGGATGGCGGTGAGACGGAGGTTGCGCGTGCGCGCGGAATTGCCCCGCTCGGTCTCAAGATGGTCAAGGAAGCCGAGGACCAGGGGCGCGTCGAGTTCCGCGAGGGTCAGTGCCGAGGGGGTCCGTCCGGTGCGCTCTGCGGCATAGCCGAGAAACAACGTGAAGGTGTCGCGGTAGCTGGCGATCGTGTGGGCGCTGGCGCCCCGTTGTGCGAGGAGGCGCCGGTGAAAGAAGTCTTGCAGGAGTGCGGGGAACGCCCGCGCGACCGACGTCATGACAGGCGCTCCGACGCTCGGCGGGCGAAACGTTCGAAACGCTGGGAGGTACTGGCGAACAACTCGGGGACAGCGGTGCAGTACCAGTAGGTGTCGGTGACCTTGGCGTGGCCGAGGTAGGTCGCGAGGGCCAGGATGTTGTGATCGACATCGGCGCCCTCTTGATGCCAGCACAACAGCCGTCGCACGACGAAAGTGTGGCGCAGGTCGTGGATGCGCGGTTGGCGTGTGCGCCCCTGCGCGGTCCAGCCCAGACGTCCCCTGATCCGGCTGAAGGTCTTCTCCACGGCGGCGCGCGTGAGTCGGGGTGCATGCTCGGTGCGGAAGCAGTACTCCGACCGGGGTTCGGCGCGACACGCGTCCCGGCGAGCGGCGTAGCGGGCCAGTGCCTGGGTCGTGGTCGGATGGAGCGGGACAAGTCGGGATTTACGGAATTTGGTCTCGCGGATGGTGAGGATGCCGTTGACGAGGTCGACATCGTCGGTCGTGAGGCGGCAGGCCTCGGAGAGCCGCAGGCCGGTCGAGACCAAGAGGGCGAAGTACGCGACATAGGTGGCGGGTCGCAGCCCGTGTCGGGGCAGCAAGCGGCTTGCCTGCTGCAGGAGCGCAGCCACCTCTGCCGCGGTGTAGATGTGGGGTGGTGGTCGGCGCGGGATGCGTCCGAGGAGCCCGACCGGCGGAACTTCGGTGGCCGGGTCGAAGAGCGCGCGGTGTCGCGCGAACTGTCGTACGACCACCAATCGGCGTGCGGCTTGCGCCGGATTGCTCGATCGTGAGGATCGCGCCCACTGGACGGCGAGCTCGATCGTCACCGGCCCGCTGTGTCCGATCCGGTCAGCATAGCGGGCGAAGTCCCGCAGCAGCCATTCCGGCGTTTTGAGGTCGAAGCCGAGTCCGCGGCGGAAGGTCAGGTACTCGTTGACCAGACGGTGGAAGCTCGGGGGCGTCATCGGAGCACCTCCGGCCAAGGGAGCGCGACCTCACGCAACCTCGGCAGGTCGAGCTTGGCGTAGATCGTCGTGGTGTCGAGGCTGCGATGGCCGAGCACGTCAGCGACCTCCTTGAGGCTGGCTCCCTGCTGCACCATGCGGCTGGCCACGGTGTGCCGGAAGAGGTAGGCACCGGCGAGCGGCGCGTCGACGGCCGCCCGGCGAAGCGCACGGGCCACGACACCGGAGACGGCAGTGCTCGAGATCGGCTTGCCGCGACGCGCTCCCAGGTGCTGCACAAACACTCGGCGCTCGTCGGTCGCCGGGCGCTCCCCGCTCAGATAGTCGACCAACGCCTGCCCCACGACGCGAGGCAGCGGCAGCACGGCGCCTCGGCGGTTCTTCCGGGTGCGCAACTCGAGAGTGCCGCCGCGCCAGTCGATGTCGTCCAGGTACAGGTCGGCCACCTCGCCGGGCCGCAGCCCCAGGGTCGAAAGGCACTGCACAATCGCATGATCCCGCTGTCTGCACGGAGTGGAGGTATCGAACGACCCCAGCACCTGCTGGACTTGCTGGTCGGTCAGCGAACGAGGCAGCGTCGCACGCCGCCAGTAGGCAACTGCTGGGAGGGCAGCCTCGAGCTCGTCGCCACAGAATCCCTGGAAGCGCAGGAACCGGAAGAACGACCGCAGCGTCGATCGCACGGTCCGCATCGACCCAGGGGAGAACCGGCCTTGTAACGACGTGATGAACGCCACCACATCGGCCGGCGCAAGGCGGGCGGGGTCGACCGGGTCCGTGCCAAGAGCGGCCCTGATGAGGATCCGGACGAGCCGGGCGCGGTCACGCAACGTCTGCGGACGCAGCCCGCGCGTACGTCGTTGGTGCTGGGTATATGCCTCGACCAGACGGTCGAGGGTCCACGAGCCGTGAACGGTCATGAAATGCTCCTTTCCGGCCAATCAGGCCGGACAGAGCATCCCGCGACTATGCGGAGTCTCGAAAACCGATCAACTGACGTAAGCTCCTGGTTTCACGGGCACTTGAGGCGGGGCCCCTGGATCAACTCCGCATAATCCCGAACTCTGCATAAATCCAGCTATGCTGAGCTCGGCATAGCCGGGGCAGCCCCAGTGGTGAGCGCCCACGGTTCTTGCTTGTTGACTGGCAGGAGACTACGGCTTCTGAGGCCCTCCTGCTGCTCCCCCCAAAAAATGGGGGGAGCGGAGATGAAAAATTGGGACCCCGGATGGTCAAAGCGGCACGGCTCGACGCTCCCGCCGTCAAGCTCTTGATGCCACGGGTCCAGCGAGCCGCGTCGGCCGGGATCGAACGCATGGTTCGTCGCGAGACCCCGAGCCCCAGACCAGCGTCGCGCTGCACACATAGTTTGATGTCGTCTACCACACACTAGTCGTATGAATTTAAAGTGAATTCAAGGGATTGTAGTATGCCTGTTTAGTGAATTATTGAGATTAATCCGCTATCATCGGCACCGGTACGGCGCATCCAGCCGAATACGGCTCCGCCATCGAGCCGACGCGGGGCGCGGTCGAACCGGGTGACACTCCAGATCCAGCGCGGGTGGAACAATGACGAGTGCCAACGAACTGCAACGGGAGAACGAGGCGCTGCGGAATCGCATCGCCAGGCTGAGCGCGGCCATTCTGCGCATCAGCGCGAGCCTCGACGTAAACACCGTCCTGCATGAGGTCGTCGACACCGCTCGCGCGCTGACCGGCGCCCGCTACGGCGCGATCACGACCATCGACAACGCGGGGCAACCCCAGGAGTTCGTCACCTCCGGCATCACGCCGGTTGCACACCAGCAGTTGGTGCCTGGGCCGACGGGCCGCAGCTTTTCGCGCACCTCCGCGACCTGCCGAGACCGGTGAGACTGCGAGACTTACCCGGCTACCTCCGGTCGCTCGGCTATTCCGCGCACCTGATCCCGTCGAAGACCATGCTGGGTACGCAGATGCGCCATCGGGGCGTGCACGTCGGCGGCTTCTTTCTCGGCGAAAAGGAAGGCGGACGGGAGTTCACGAGCGAGGACGAAGACGTCCTGGTGCTGTTCGCGTCACAGGCGGCGACGGCGATCGCCAACGCCGGACCGCTCCGCGGAGGAGCTGCTGGATGTGATCGCGTGCGCAGCCGCGGGACGTACCGCGCCCCCACGGTGAAACAGCGCCGGTGGCCGGGATTCGCATGCTCACAGCATTTTTAGTAGACACGCTACGTAAATGTCAGGTAGCATATCTACACAATGATGGCGCACGCGACCAACCGCATCGATCTCCTCTACGGCACCCTCGACCTGCTCATCCTCCGCACCCTCCTCTACGGGCCCTCGCACGGCCACGCCATCGCCAGGCACATCCGGCGCGTCTCGGACGACGCCCTGCAGATCGAGACGGGATCGCTGTACCCCGCCCTGCACAAGCTGGAAGGGCGCGGCTGGGTCGCGGCGGAGTGGAAGAAGTCGGACAAGGGCAAGCGGGCCCGCTACTACCGGCTCACCCCGGCCGGCCGCAAGCACCTCACGGTGCAGCAGTCGCGCTGGGAGGCACTGTCGGTGGCCATGGCGCGGGTGCTGCGACCCGCGGATTAGCCCGACTTCCGCTATTCGGCACCTCAGAAGCTCTAACTTATTGATTTCAAAGAGTCGATCACCCAAAGGTCGGCACTACACGACGCTGCGCGGAGGGCGTGGTGGGACGTGGTGTCAGGTCGTGAGGCGTGGCGCGGGCTGTGTCGGCAGTTGCAGCTGGAGTTGGTGCAGCAGCAGGTCGTGCTCCGCATTCGGCCGGGTATGGCGCGGCAGGACGAGCTGCCGGCCATCGGTCGTCGGCAGATGCACATCGACCATCTGGAGGGTGGCGAACGTCTCCAGGATGGCGCGCGGGGTCAGGCCGGGGGCGTGCGGCCGGGCCAAGTTCTTCAGGGTGGCGTGCAGGCAATAGGCGATGAACGAGACGAAGAGGTGCGCCTCGATGCGGGCTTCGCGCTGATGGAAGACCGGACGGATCGCGAGGTCGTGCTTGAGCTCCTTGAAGGCCTGTTCGATCTCGGTGAGCTGCATGTAGTACTGCCAGAGCGTCGCGGGGTCTTCGTCGGTCAGGTTCGAGCGCAACAGGTAGCGGCCCTCCCGCCGGCGGGCCTGGCGGAGCCGGTCCCGCCGCAGGCGGACGGTGAAGGTCTCCGGGGTGACCGCCTCGCCGGGGGCGGGCACGCCGATGTCGACCAACGCCCAGGCCCGGCCGGCGGCCTGTTTGGCGGCACCGAGCTTGAGCAGCAACTGATCCCGGCTGTTGGCTTGCTGCTGTAACTCGCCGAGCCGTTGCCACAGGGTCTTCAACCGCCGCCGGCGCATGCCGCGTTCCTTCAGCCGCCGCTGGTCACTCCGGACCAGAATGTAGAGTTCTCCCTCCTCGGCGAGGAGCTTGACCGTGACCGACGGCCGCACCGCCTGCCAGGGCTGCGCCAGGAACGCCTGCTCCAGCCGCGTCAGGCGGCCCTTGGGGGTGCCCACCAGGTAGCGCACGGGCGCGTCACCCGCGCGCATGGCCGCCAAGGTGGCTTCGGTGGGGATGCCGCGGTCCATGATCCAGACCCGCTGGGAGCGGCCGTATTGCTGTTCGATCTGTTCCAGGAAGCCGGCCAGCGTGGTCTGATCCGTCGTGTTGCCCGGCATCACCTCGTAGGCCAGCGGGAAGCCGTCCGGCGTCACGATCAGCGCGATCACCACCTGCACGCAATCCGACCGCTTGTCCCGGCTGTAGCCGAATCGGCGCTTGCCGTCGAAGGGCGGGTCGCTCTCAAAGTAGGTACTGGTCAGGTCGTACAGCAGCACATCGAAGCGGGCATCGAACAGCGTGGTCCACCGCGCCCGCAGAAACGAGAAGAACGCCCGCTTGTGCGCGACCAGCTTGTCCAGGCAGCGGTACAGCGTGTCGCTGGGAATGACCCGGTCGGTCCCCAGCAGATCGCGCAGGGCGCTATGGTGGTACCAGTGCCGGTGCAGCCGCCAGTCGCTCCCCGGATCGATGAGCCGGTAGCAGACTTGCACCTTCAACACGTCCAGCCACCGCGTCCCTTTCCGACTCGGCGGCAAGCGCGGCCCCCAGAACCGGTCCAACTCCAGCCGATCCCACACGGTCAGCGCCAGCCAGCACGCGCCCCATTGGCGGGGGTCGCGCACCTGCACGTCCGTGACCCGGATCTGCACCACCTCACAGTCCAGCACCGGCGCCGCACGGTCCGCGGGAAACAGCGCCAACTGCCGCGCGCCCGCCGTCTCGTCCAGCACTGCAATCGAGCGGCACCACGCCGCGCGCTGACTGTCGTTGATCTCCCCGAGATAGAGCACCTGGCGCTGCACGACCCGGCCCCCGCGGACGCGCACGTTCTCCACCACGCTCCAGTAGCGGTGCTCCTTGCCGTCCTTGCGGCGCATCTTGCAGCGCACGAACATGCGTAGATCGTCCGTGTATGCGACCCGTCAATCAAGGGGGTAGGTCGGCACTACACAGAGATCCGGCAGGCCACGAACGCGGAACCCCCCGGTTTTGTTGGCACACCGGGTCGGGCGAGGCGGGAACACCCCTGAAATTAGTCGGAAATCACGCCGAATAGCGGAAGTCGGGTTAGGGGAGGCACGACCATGTGGCGGCAGGTCTACGTCCGGTTGCGCTCGTTCTTTCGCTGGCGCCGGCAGGAAGTGGAGCTCGACGAGGAGATTCGCTTCCATCTCGCCGAAGAGATGGAGGAGCGGATCGCGGCGGGGATGTCCCCGGAGGACGCGCGTGCGGCGGCGCGGCGCGACTTCGGCAACGTGCCGCTGGTCCGCGAGCTGACGCGCGAGACCTGGGGCTGGGGTCCCGCCGAGCGCCTGTACCAGGACGCGCGGTCCGCGATACGGGGGATCAGGCGCAACCCCGCCTACACCGTCGCCGTGGTCGTCACTCTCGCTCTCGGCATCGGCCTCAACGCAGCGATGTACGGGCTGCTTGCCCGGCTGTTTCTCCAGGCCCCGCCGCACGTCGAGGATCCGGACGGCATTCACCGCGTGTGGGTGCGGGAACGGTTTCCCGCAGGGGCCGCCGGCACGGTCATCACGGACGACGAGATGAACTGGGCCGAGTTCAGCACGTTTCGCGACGATCCGGACCGGTTCGCGGCCGTGGCCGGCTATACGGCTCCCCGGGCCATGCAGAACGGGCGCGGCCAGGCGGCCGAGAGCGTCCGCGTCTCGTGGGTCACCGGGGACCTCTTCGCGCTGCTCGGCGCGCCGCCGGTCCTCGGGCGGCCCATCGTGCCCGAGGACGACGAGGCCGCGGCCTCGCCGGTCGCGGTTGTCGGCAACGGCTACTGGCAACGCCGCTTCGCGGGCGACCGCGGGGCGCTCGGCGCCACGGTCACCTTCGGCGATATCACCTACGAGATCGTCGGCGTGATGCCGCCCGGCTTCTCGGGTCCTGATCCGAGCGCGGCCGACGTCTGGCTGCCGCTGCAGGTCGCGGCGACGGATGTCAGTGAGGACTGGCGGGTGTCCGGCGTCGTTTTCACGGCCCTCGTGCGTCTCGCGCCGCGGGTCACGGCCGAGGCCGCGGCGGCGGCGGCGACGGGCGGGGTACGGACGGCACGCGCCGGCCATCCGTTGAGGGACACCGAGCCCATCGTCGCGCTCGGCCCCCTCCTGAGGACCCGCGGACCGGGAACCCTCTGGCGTGACCTCCAGTTGCCCCTGGTCGTCGGCGGCGTCACCCTCGCGGTGCTCCTCATCGCCACCGCCAACGTGTCGAACCTGTTGATGCTGCGCGTCGCCGCGCGCCGGAGAGAGCTGGCCGTGCGCCACGCGCTCGGCGCGGGCCGATGGGGCGTCGGACGCCTGCTGGTGACCGAGAGCGTCGTGCTCGCCGCGCTCTCCGGTGTGGCGGCGCTCGGTGTGGCCGCGGCGGCCGGCCGGGTGCTGCGCGTCACGCTGCTCCCGCGATACCAGTGGGCCGGCGGCATCGTGGACGTCACCGCGATCGCCTTCACTGGCGTGGCGGTGCTCGCGGTCGGCCTAGTGGCCGCGCTGCTCCCGGCCCTGTACGCGGCGCGGGGCCGGGGGATCGAGAGGCTCGACGGCCTGCGGGGCGCGCGTTCGCTCGGCGCGCCGGTCCGAACCGGCCTGATCGTCGTACAGGCCGCCCTGTCGCTCGTCCTGCTCGACGGGGCTGCCCTCTTCTACCGCTCGTTCGAGACGGCTCGCCAGCTCGACCTCGGCTACGCGAGGCAGAACCTGCTGACGGTGCGGTTAGGCGGTTCACCGGAAACGACGCCGCTCAACGAGAGCACGATCGACGCGATGGAAGCCCGGGTGCGGTCCCTGCCGGGTGTCCTGGACGTAGCGCAGGGGACCAACTCGCCGTTGGGGACGATCGGGGCGATGGGCGGGCTGCGCGCTGAAGGGCTCGACCGCCTCCCCCTCATGAACGGCCCCTTCGTAAATATCGTGACGCCGAATTTCTTCCGCGTGGCGGGCCAAGGCATCCGCGACGGACGCGGCTTCACCGAGGAGGACCGCGCGGGCGCCCAGAAGGTCGTGGTCGTCAACACCACGTTCGCCCGGAGCGTCTGGCCTGACCGGAACGCCGTCGGCCGCTGCCTGTTCGTCGGACGCGAGGCGACCGACTGCACGACCGTCGTCGGCGTCGCGGAGTCTCCGCTCGAAATGGGTCTGGAGGACACCGGCCGCGTACCGCACTACTACCTGCCGATCGCACAGGCAGCGGCCGAGACCGCGACGGCGGAGCGCTTGAGCACGGGGCGCAGCCTGATCGTCCGCACCCGCGGGAATCCCGCACGCACGGTGCCCCCGGTGCTCGCGGCGCTGGCCGAGCTGTTCCCGGACCTGCCGGCCGACCGCGTACGGAGCCTGCCCGCCGTCTTCGCGCAAATGATGCGCTCGTGGACAATCGGGACCGGGCTGCTCGGCGCCGCCGCCCTGCTGGCCCTGCTGCTTGCCGCTCTCGGGCTCTACGCGGTCATCGCCTTCGGCGTGCGCCAGCGCGAGCTGGAGTTCGGCATCCGGCGCGCCCTCGGCGCCCAGACGCGGGACCTCCTCCGCCTGGTCCTCGTGCGCGGCGTCTCGCTGGCCATGGTCGGTGTCGTCGCGGGCGGGTTGGCCGCGCTCTGGGCCGGCCGCTTCGTCGCCCCGCTACTCTTCGAGGGCCGAAGCCCCCGCGACCCGCTGGCGCTCACCGCCGCCGCCCTCGTGCTGGTGACGGTGGCCCTCGCCGCCTCGTTCTTCCCGGCGCGCCGGGCCGCGCAAGCCGATCCCCGCCAAGCCCTGCAGGCGGAATAGAGGGCTGCCGCACCGTCACCCGCGGTCTGTCAGGTCGGCTGTCGGAGAACTCTCGCCGGCGATAGTCCGCGAGGCACCGTCCGCGCGGTTCGTTGGTCAGAGCGAACCGATCCGCGATCTCAAGGCGAAGATACCGCGCGTCACGGCCCGCCGTTCCCGGTGGACATCAACGGGAGAACGTCTGCTTCGTCCGCGACGTCCTCCCCTGATGGAGTGCGCCCCTTGAAGTGGACGGTTTCCGGTGGAAGGATTGACCAGAGTTGGCTGGAATTCGAAGGGAAATCCCGGCCCGACACCGCACCTGCCGTATCGTGGTCACGCACCTTGTGGCGCAGGAGTTCCTCGGCGGACGGACGGTGAGAATCCTGGACAAGCTGACGATCACGGAACTGATTGCGCGCGCCCCGTGGCGGGAAGCCGTCACGTACCGGAACACGTGGCCCCACGAGTATGTCCTCAGCCGCAAGTACGGTCAGCGCGAACTGATCGAGGCGGTCCGCGCCCGCTTCCGCGCCGGCGAGGGCGTCGCCGGCAGCTTCTTCGGCAGACGCAACACCTACCTGTTCATCGGCGACCACAAGTACTGGTGAGGCGCCACTACACCAACTCGACCTTCACGCGGCGCCCGACCATTGCGGCGGCCCGTTGCAGGCTGCCGAGCGTGATGTCGTTTTTCGGATCGAGTAGCCGGTCCACCTGGGTGCGGCTCGTCTTCAGCAGCGTCGCCATCTTGTTCTTGGAGATGTTCTGCTGCTTCATGGCCTCCGCGAGCTGCCACGCAACGACCTCCTTGATCGCCTGCGCCTGCGTTTCCTCGAAGATGCCTTTCTTCTTCAGGAAGGCATCGATGCTCGATCCCATATGCGTCTTGCTCATCGTTCCAACTCCTTCTGCCGTGTTCGCGCCGTCGCCAGATCCGAATCTGGCGTTGTCCGCGTTTTCTTGATGAACCCGTGCAGCACCACCAAGTGCTTGCGGTAGAGGCACAGCAGCACGCGCGCCGTCCGGTTCGTCGGCAGGTCCGTCCGGATTTCCCAGAGGCCGTCGCCCATCGGGCGGCACAGCGGCATGCCTACCGGCCATCGCCATTGCGCCCGTAGCAGATCCTTCCCTATCTCCTGACGCTCGGCCTCATCCAGCCGTTGCAGCCACTCCCTCACAGGTTCGCGACCCGCTCTCGTACGGTAGAAGATCAGCGGGATCTTTTGTGGCGTCGGCTTGTCGGCCACCCTGCACCTTTAAATGTACAGTTAACCATGTCACGTGCATGTCTGCAAGCTGCGTTGGCCGCACCGTGATGCTCGGACTCGCGTTCCCGCTACAGCAGCGAGGTCAAGAGTCGCGCGAGCCCGAGCGAAGCAACGAAGCCGGCAATCAACCCGATCGCAACGAGCCGCGCTCCCTGGGCCACGACCATGCCCGCAACCCCCCGAGGCTCCGCGCCCAGGGCGAGTCGAACGGCGATCTCGCGGCGACGGTCGGCGATGCTGAAGGAGAGGAGGCCGTACAGCCCGATCCACGCCAGGAGGAGCGCCGCAGCCGCAAACGCCACGACCAGCTCCGTGCCGAAATGTCGCGGCGCGCACCAAGCGCGGTCCGCACGGCGAACTCGCGCGTTCGGCCGGCCGACCGACTCAGAATCAGGTTCGCGACATTGGCGCACGCCACCCCGGGGTGTTCACGCTGCAGACGTCACGCGGCGGTTCGGAAGTGCTCGCGGCCTACGCCAACCTGCAGCGGTTCGGACAGGTCGGCCTGCGCGTCCTCCTCGGCCACCTCGTCGAGATGGCGGAATCGCTCCGCGAGCACCCCGAGGGCCACGACTGCATCACGATCCCCCCTGTGCCAATAATCTGTGAGACAACCTCCCTGTTGAGATTAGTGTAGGGGCGGGGAGGGTTTGATGGATGAATCGCATGCTACCAGCCGTGGAGATGGACGTGGTCGTGGGGCCGGGCGGCAGGAGCGTGCCCACACCCTCCGCCGAAACCGTGATCGTACCGGAACCGGAAACGCTCAAGAGCTCGCAGCTCGGGTGGGGGTGTCGTCGACCGACAGCGCGAATGGCGACGGCATCGTCAGTCCGTTCGGCTGGTCTTGTACACGTCGCGGCGGTGTCTAACAAAGTGGACAACGATCTTTGTCGCGACCAAGTCTCGAGTGTAGATTACTCGGTAGTCGCCCACCCGGAGCTTGCACACACCCCGCCACCGACCCGACAATGTCTCGACTCTGACAAGGGCCGCGTTTTCCGCCAACCATCGGAGCTTCGCGATGACACGATCCGCGACAGCCGCATCGAGACGGTGGAGATCGGCCTCCGCCGCCGGTGTCAACGCAACATCAAACGTCAACTCGAAGACTCAAGTCTCTCTGCAACATCCGCAAGGCTCATCGTTCTTCCACCGCCGGCAACCTCTGCCAGCGAACGTTGAAGATCTTCGGTGAGGTCATCGCGTAAATCGAGCCCCTGGTCCGGGTCGCCGAGCAACTCGGCGATGGACTGAATCACGGATTCCCGCACCAGTTCCTTGAATTCGTGCACAGTCAAGTCGCCGATCCTGGGACTTGTCATCGTATTCCCTCGTCTACAGTGAGTTTGATCTCCGGTGCGCTTCCGCCAAGATGCATGCCAGCAGTTCTGATGAAACTTCCGCTGCATCGGGTTGGCAGCCCGTGCCGAATCCGTGCGCGGCACCGAACGCGGTGCGCCGCAGGCCTGTCGCCACAGGCGACCAATCATCGCACAACCCACCCGTTCGAATCCTATGCGGACAGCCCCTTTTCACACAATGCGGAACGCGTTCGCCGCACGGCCCGGACACGCCAGCGTCCGGCGCGGGCGTCGAGGCACCCGCAGAGGCGGAGCGAAGCAGAGGAGGCGCACTGCAACTGGACTCGACGGGAGTAGAGGCTACTCCGCCGCCCGCATTCCCACAAATATTGCCGAGTACCCCGACTTTCTACTGACGGCGGGACACCCTCCCCGCGTGCGCACGAGTTCGGAAAGCGGAATCTCGGGCGGCCCGAGAGCCAAGCACCATGAGCATCACGATACTCAGCGGGACCATAATCGCTGAGATGAACTGGGACGTTGACATGATCTCAAGGACAATGCCGCGAGGATCGCCGCGATAGAACTCGATAACGAAGCGTGCCGTCGAATAGGCGAGCAGGTAGGTCAGGAACGTGCGTCCAGCGAATGAAGGACCGCGCCGTTCTACAAGGAGCAAAACGCCGAGAATGCCTAACGCCGCGGCTGATTCGTAGAGTTGGGTCGGGTGTACGCTTATTCCGAGCGGTGTGCCGGCGTTCGCGGCGGCGAACGTGTTCGTAAATGTGATCCCCAACGGCAGATCGGTTGGCCGTCCGTAGCAGCACCCCGCGAGAAGGCAGCCAAGCCGACCGACCGCTTGACCGAGTGCAATACCGGGCGCGACTACATCGCATGTGGTCCAGACCGGCATGGCGTGGCGGCGCATGTACCAGAGGGCCACGACGACGGCCAGTAAGAATCCACCGTAAAACACGCCGCCGGAACGAACCAGCATCCAGAGATCCGCCGGGTTGCGCATGTAGCGGTCGATGTTCACGACAACCAGCAGCAGCCTTGCCCCCACCAAAGCGCCTGCAATGATCAATAGGCCCAAGTCCATGATCCGATGAGGGTCGAGTCCGCGCGCTCGACCACGCACGGTCGCGACCTGGAGCGCGATCAAATACGCCGCACCTATCACCACGCCATACGTGTAAACGTGGATCACGCCGAACTCGATCAATTGCGGATACATGCTTGGTCTTTGGTTGCCGGGTTCAGTCCTTATCCCGGCTCGCAGTCCGTGCACCGTCCGAAGACGAAGCCGGCTATCTGATCGAGGCAGACGAACAGGGCAACCACAAGGGTTGCCCCTACCCGCCTTGCTCAGCGGGCGCATCGCCGATCTCGGTGCGACGCGGGGTTCTACCACGGACTGCCAGGCGGGCACTCGTCGTCAGGAGCGCGACGCGACGTGGAACGACCACCAGCTCTCCGGTCGCGGCGTATCGAGCGGCGGAGGGGCTCCCCCGCCGCCGGGTTGCCGCGCCTGCACGGCCGGCTTCTGCAGCTTGCGGATGCGCGCGGCCCAGACCTGATCGAGCACGCTCTGGTCCATCTCGCGGTTGAGCAGCACGGGGTAGACGACGCCGTCGAGACGCAGGCGTCCCGAGTGGTCCTCCCCGACGCGGGGGCACCAGTACTTGTTCGCCCCGACCGAGCAACTGATGAAGAGCTCGCCTTCGGGCGTCGCCATGCAGTTGACGTTCACCGAGTGTGGCCGTAACCAGATGCCGATCTGGATCTGGCACAGCGAGACGTCGTTCGCGAAGCTCCAGTCGGTGACCGGCGCATCCTGCGTGTCACCCAGCAGCACGAATCCCGGGGTGGTCTCGCAGGGACAGGTCATGGTCCAGACCACACCCCCGGCCACGACCACGAGCGCCAGCGTGGCCGCGAGACCCAGGAGAATCTTCTTGACGGTCTTCGCTCGCGTGCCGGCGGTCTCTCGCTCTGCGCTCATTCTCACACCTCCTCGGGCGAAACCTCCGCGGCCGCTCCGCCTGTCGACTGGACGATTAGGGGCTCTCGCTCTCGTCGGTCGGACGCTTGTCGGCGCGGGCCGCCGCAAGCTCGTCGTATTCGGCGTCGTCGAGGTAGGTGATGCCGATCCAGGCGTGGGACATCTCGTCGACGCCCCGGGCCCCGAACACCACCCACTGGTCCGGGTCGGGGTTGATCCGGTTGGCGGCGGTGTTGTCGAACTTCGAGCGCAGCATCAGCACCGTGCCGCGGGGCAGCAACGGCTGGGCATCGTCGTGGTAGACGTAGGCGATCTGCCAGTTGTGGTCATAGCGGTTGACGCTGCTCAGCAGCTCGCGTCGACCGTCCGGATAGAGCACCTCCATCGACATCTCCGTGCCCCGCATGTGCATGTGCGGCCGGAAGCTTTGGAGCAACGCCGGCTGTTCCATGACGTACTGGTCCTCGAGCACCAGGTGCCCGTGCGGAGGGATGAGGATGTCGCTGGCCCGTGGCCGCGTGCGATGCGTGCCATCGACATAGAACTGCCGCTCGCCGGCCGTCACCTTGCTCGGCTCCTTCTCTTCGGGATAGAGCCACACCCCGACGTCGATGATGTCGGTCACCTGCTCGCCCATCGGAAAGTAGTGGAGGTTGAAGCGCACGGTGGCGGGGCCGGGCGGCAGGAGCTTGCCCACGCCCTCGGGCAGCAGATCCCAGCGCTTGCCGATGCCCATGCCCACGAGCCGGACCGACGGCGGACGCTCGTCCCCCTCTTGCGGCGCCGCACCCCGCAACATCGCGTGCCCGTGATGCGCCACCTTGATGCCGAGCGGGTAGGACGGCTTGAACTCTGCGGCGCGAATATAACGGGGCTCGTCGAAGCCGTCGAACTCGACCTCCGGCGCCCACCACTGGTCCTGGCCGTTGGCGACCACCGTGTAGGGCGTTGAGCGCACGATGAAGTCGGGCGGTCGCCCGAGCAGCGCCTCGACCTCCCAGGCATCGGCCCTGGGGAACTGCAGCGGTTCGGGGAGATCGGCCGGGTCGCCCTCCGGCGCGCCCGCGTCCACCCACTGGACGACCATGTCGATCTCGTCCGGTGTCAGCGAGATGTCGTTCTTGAACTCCTGAATGCCCACCGTCGTATCCAGGTGCCACGGCGGCATGAGGCGCCGCTCGACCCGGTCCTTGATGCTGCGAGCCCAGGGGCGCACGTCGTGATAGGACAGCAGCGACATCGGTCCGATTCCGGTCGGCTGATGACAGTGCTGGCACGACCGTTGGAGAATCGGCGCGATGTCCCGACTGAACGTGGGCGCCGTGTCGTCTGCGGCCGGCGCCGCCGCGGGCCCGCCCTGCGCCAGGGCCTGGCCGCCTGCCGCAAGGGTCAGGGCTGCAGACAACACGGCACAGGCCGTCCAGCGCCGCCGCCCGATCTCGAACCTGTCTGCCATTGGCATGGTGTGCCCTTTCCTCGCCGCGGTACCGCCCCGGACCATCATGGCGCTACCGTAACCGGTATGAACCCGTTCGTCCAGCAACACTGGAACTCGAACTCCCGAATCACGTTGAACGCGAGCACCCGCAACAGGTACTCGCCCGGCTCGGAGAACGTCACCTCGGCGGCCACCGCGGCGCCGCCCGCCTCGGCCCAGGCTGCGGGGTCGACGCGCTGCGTGCGCTCGGCGAACGTGACGGCGCCGGGCCCCTGGTGCTTGAACCACTTGACGTTTATCGGACGCTCGTCGCCGGCGGCCTCGGCCTCGCGCTCCGTCCAAATGGTGAGGGAGCGAGGGACTCCCGCCTCGGCGTGCACCTGCGCGCGGGTGATCCCGGCCGGACCACGCCCGGCAGAACCGGCCGGATCCCATCTGAGCAGCGGCGCCATGCTCTCGCGTCCGGGGAACTCCCACCCCGCGAGCTGATACGAGGGGCTGGTGAGGCGGCCCGGGACCGAGAGGGTCTGTCCACGAACGTGCAGCGTCCAGACCACGTCCCGTGCGCCGAACTCGGCCGGCACGGTGACCGTGAACGCGCCCCAGTGACGGCGATCGCCTTCCGGGACCGGTTCGAAGTGGGTCGGCTGCCGGCCATCGAACTCGGCCGGCTCGATGAAGTTGTCGGGACCGAGCGGCACGTCCAGCGCTTCTTCGGTGTTGACGTTGAAGTACCCGAAGGACAGCTCGTACGTCCCGTCAGGATTCACATACCATCCTTCGAAGATCGGAATGACGGGCCCGCCGGACGGTCGCAGCAACTGGACGTCGAACTGCGTCTCACCCGGGTTGGCGACTCTGCGCTCGGACGCGCGCTGCGCCACGAGAACGCCCTCGGCCGCAAGCAGGGTCACCGTCACGCCGGCCGTTGCGGCGAGCAGTCGGCTCGCGGCCACCGCGTCTCGGGTGCGCCGCCGATGCGTCACGATGCCATCTCCTCGAGGGTCGCCCGGAGTGCCGCGGTCCCCGCGATGTCCATGCCCCACGCGCAATGATACCGCGACGTCGCGCGGCCGGCCGCTGGTTCCGCGCCCGCAGCCTGCGCAGGGAAGCGGCGGTGCGTCCGTCCAGGCGTGTCGCAAACAGGCCGCCGCCCGCGACACCGGCGCCCGCCCGCAGCGTCGAGCTGCCGGCCGATCTCCCGTTTCGCGTACATCGTGGTTGCGTGTATGGTCACAGTGTCGGCTCATGACCGCAACCGCGCCGGTCGATGGGACCAGGGGGGGGCGACATGATGGGCAGGGGCTCGAGCACACGAGGCGCGAAAATCATCGGGATCGTGGTGCTGCTCTACGTGGGGCTCGTGGCCGGGTTCGAGTCGATGCTGGGGTACTTCCAGCCCGCCGGGCAGACGTCGCTGGTCATCACGACCATCGCGGCCGACGGGACCGCGCATGACCGGGTCGTGGCGCAGTACGAGACCGACGGCCGGCTGTACGTGTCAGCCAACCACTGGCCGAGAGCCTGGTACCGCCGGGCGCTGGAGAACCCGGACGTGCGGGCGACCGTGAACGGCGCCACGCAAGACTACCGCGCGGTGCCGGTGACCGGCGACGAGCACGATCGGGTCGAGGCCGCGCACCCGCACGGCCTGGTTTTCCGGATTCTGACCGGCTTTCCGCCCCGGCGCGTCGTGAGGCTGGATCCGCGCTAGTCGGGCCGAGGGTGCGGCCGGCGTGCGGGAAAAGGTGGCGCGGATCCTGGCGCCGGTCGAGCGCCGACGCACATTCGTTCTTGACGTGGCCCCGCCGTCCGGCCATTCTCGGAGAGAACCGATCGGTTGACCTGCGCGATGGCCGCCCAACCGGGGGCGCGTCCCGCGCGCGGCGCGCACAACGCGACTCACACGGAGGACTGTATGCGATCGACCATACTCGCTGCCCTGATCGTGGTGCTTGGGGCGCCGGCCGGGCTTCAGGCCCAGGCGCTGGAATCTGCCGAGCCGTTCAAGGTCGGCACCTTCCAGATCGACGGTGAGGCCACCGTGGGGCTCGTGCTGCGGGACACCCTCATCGTCGACATCGGCGCCGCGAACACCGAGCTGGAGCTGAGCCCGGCGTACCCGCGCCTCACCATGCCGGCCGACATGCTCGAGCTGGTCGGCCAGTACGAGTACGGCCTCAAGCTGCGGTTCTACGAGATCGTCAACGACCTCGTGGCCAGGAACCGGCTCTCGGGCAGCGCGCGCCCGTCCTACGTGCATGATGTCGCGAATGTCAGGATCCTGCCGCCCATCATGTATCCCGGCAAGATCATGAACGCGGCGGTCAACTTCTACACGCACGCCTGCGAGGGCTGCACCGAAGAGGAGCTGCAGGCGCGCACCCGGGAGCGGCAGGAGAACCGCGGCGTGCCCTACCTGTTCCTGAAGCCGGCCCGTGGCGCCGTCATCGGCAGCGGCGACAACATCGTCATTCCGTACGGCCGCGACCGCACCGACTGGGAGGTCGAGATGGGCACGGTCATCGGTCGCGCCGGCAAGTACATCGCGGCCGAGCGCGCCGAGAATCACGTCTTCGGCTACATGGTCACGATCGACGTGTCCGACCGCGGCGGGCGTCCGCCCGGGGGCTTCGGCTCGGGCTCGGACTGGTTCGTCGGCAAGGGGCACGACACGTTCGCGCCCCAGGGACCCTGGATCGTGCCGAAGGAGTTCTACGGCAACCCGATGGAGCGGCTGCACCAGCAACTCACGATCGACGGCGTGACGGTGCAGGAAGCGCGAGCCGGCGACATGATCCACTCGCTGTGGGAGCTGATCGAGTACGCCTCCTCGCTGATCACGCTGCACCCGGGCGACGTGCTCAACAGCGGGACGTCGGGCGGCACCGCCTCCGGCGCGTTCGAGACCGGCGCCCGCAGCGGATACCTGGAGCCCGGCGAGCGGATCGAGGCGAGCATCGTGGGCATCGGTACGCTGAGGCACACCGTGGTGGCCGAGGACGCTCCGCCCGCCGATCTGTCGGGCGCACAGTTGCCGGCCGTGGACACGTATCGCAACCGCCGCTGACGGCGCGGACCGCCGCCTGGCCCGGTCACGACCGACTCACTGCGCAGTCATGACCGGTTCACTGCACGGTCACGGTCACGTAGTCGTAGGTCGACTTGGCGCCGTCGTGGGCCCGCACCTGCAACTGATACTCGCCCGGCAGCGAGAAGGTCGCGGTGGTCACCGACGCCCCGTCCGCCACCTCGGCGAACGCCGGCTCGAAGGTGGCGCCGGCCGGACCGCGCCAGATCAGGTACGACACGCTCAGTCGGTTGGTCGGGGGACGCGGCCGGGTCTGGCTGCCCCTGGAGCTCACCCCCAGGTCGGGGAGGTTGGTGGGAATCTGGGGCGCGCCGTCCGGCGCGGTCAGAATCGGCGGTCGCGCCTGGGTGCCCGCCGGCCGGGCGGCGGCGGTGGCCGCCTGACGCTGGCGGCGCTGCTCCGGTGTCAGCTCGGGCCGCGGCTCGGGCAGATCGTCGTCGGTCACGGTCGCCGTGAGCTCGACCGAGCGCCCCGTGACCGACGGCGCCGCGACCGTCACGGTTGGCGGCTGGTTCCGGCGCGCCTCCTCGTTCTGTCTCGAGCTGGTTCCGGGGGGATAGATCTCCCAATCCGGTTGCAGCCACCCCACGGCCCGCTCGGTCTTCCCATACGCCGTGAGCTCCCACACGAGCTCCTGATTCCCGAAGTCGGCCGGGATGGTGACCGCGAAGAGCTGCCGGTTCGTCCGGGTGTAGAAGAAGGTGGGCTGCCCGTGGTCCGGCCCGCCCGGCGCCATGTAGTTGTCCGGACCCACCGGGATGTGGAGCTCCTCCTGGTAGTTCCGGTTCAGATACCCGAAGTGCATGTCGAAGGTGCCGTCGGGATTGCGCGACCAGCCCTGGAACACCGGTTGGACGTTCTGCCCCCGGTTGAACTTCAACATGTACGGCAGGTGGTCGAGCTGCGCCGCCGCTTTCTGGGCGCAACCGAGCAGACCCGCAACGACCACGACCGCGATCGTGCGTCGGAACAGGGGCATGGGTGGTCCTCCTCGATCGCTGGCAGTCCGTGGTGAAACCGCGCGTGGCACCGAGAGCGGCGATGCGCCCGCGTGGCAAGGCGAGATGTAGGGGCAACCCTTGTGGTTGCCCTGTTCGTCTACCGGAACAACTGCTAGGGCTGCTCGTTCCCGGCCAAGGTCTCCTGCAGCGCCTCACGTTCGGCGAGCTGCGCGGCGTAGTCCTCGGGGGACAGGTCGTACCACCCGAGCCACGAGAAGCCCATCTCGTCGATGGTCCGCCCTCCGCCACCGACCCAGTTCTTGGGGTCGGGGTTGTTGACGTTGGCCTGCGTGTTGTCGTGCCAACTGATCACGTGCGCGACGGTGCCGGCAGGCACCAGCGGCGCCACGTCGTCCGCGTAGTTGTAGATCTGGTGCCAGTTGTAATCCCAGTGGGCGCAACTCACCATCTCGGTCTTCGCCGGCGTGCCCGGCGACGGGTAGATCAGTTCCAGGCACTGGTAGGTGCCGAGCGCGTGCATGTGCGGCTGGAACGCGGTGATCCGGGCCGCCTTGTGGAAGTAGGTGTAGCCGTCGCTGCGGACCACCTTGCCGGGCGGGATGTCCAGGTCGCTGGCGTGCTGGCCCAGTTGCTTCGACCAGCGGCGATACTTCGGCTCGTACTCCGCAGGATGGAACACGAGGCCGAGCTCGATCCTGGCCGGGATTTCCTCACCCACCGAGTGCAGGTGATAGTCCACCCGCAGCTTCCGTCCCGCCTCGAGCAGGAGGCCGGCGTCGTCGGGATAGATCTCGGCGCTCTTGCCCGAGGCATACTCCACGAGGAACTGCGCAGCCGCGGCGCCGGTGTCGCCCGCCTCGCGCATCGCCTGCTCGTCGGCGTCGACGGCGTAGGACAGCGCATGGTGCACGACGCGCCGCGACGAGGCATCCGGCGTCCGGGTCTGGATTGCCTTGATGTAGCGGTCCGACGGCAGGTCGAGCGGCTGCTCGGTGTAGCTGCTCCCGAACAGGTCCGGTCCCACGGCCGGCACCAGATACTCAGGATACCGCACCACGAGATCCGGCTCCCCGATCTGCCACTCGGAGGAATCGGCGAACTGCACCGGCGGCGGCATGTCCGCCGGGTCGCCCTGCGGGGCGCCGGCGTCGACCCAGGACGCGATGGTCTGAATCTCGTCGTCGCTCAGCGAGGTGTCGTTCTTGAACTTCTGGATGCCGATGGTCTTGTCGATGTGCCAGGGCGGCATCTCCCGGTTGACCACCTTGTTCCGGATGGAGCGGGCCCAGGGCCGGACCTCCTGATAGGTCACCAGCGACATCGGCGCCATCTCGCCCTGACGATGGCAGACCTGACACGACTGCTGCAGGATCGGCGCGATGTCCCTGGTGAACGTCACGTCCGGCCCGCCCTGCGCCGCGACCCCCACCGGCAACGCCGCCAGCGACAGCAGCAGCACGGCGCCGGTGACCACCGAACGGACACCGAACGTCGTTCTCCACTCAGTCATGGTCGACTCCTCCCCCCTCGCTCCGCCGACCGGGGCTTCGCCCACGTGTCGGTCTCCAGGGTGTGCACCAGCGTACCCGAGTCTGCCCCGCAAGACTAGTGCTGCGCCACGACTAAAGATTAGGGCACGCGGAACCGATAGAGTTCCCGTGCAGAAAAAGTATATCGTCCGACTCACCGACCAGGAACGCGAGGTCTGTCAACAGACAGTCCGGAAGCTCAACGGCAGCAACGAGAAGGTGCGCCGTGCTCAGATCCTCTTGAAGGCCGATGCGGACGGACCGGCGTGGACCGACCAGCAGATCGCCGACGCCTTGTCGTGCCGCACCAAGACCGTTGAAAACATTCGCCAACGATGCGTACTGGAAGGATTCGAGCGGGCGCTGGAACGCAAACGACGGCCGTCGCCCCCGGTCCCCAAGCTGCTCGACGGCGAGCAGGAGGCGCAGGTCATCGCCCTGCGTCTGGGGCCGCCCCCGAAGGGCTATGCCAACTGGTCGTTGCGGCTACTGGCGCGCCGGGTCGTCGAGCTGGAGGTCGTCGAGTCGGTCAGCCACGAGACCATCCGGCGTACGCTAAAAAAAACGGGATGACCCGGCGGAAAATCGAGTACTGGGTGATCCCGCCGGAGGCCGACGCCGAGTTCGTGGCGCACATGGAGCAGGTCTTGGACACCTATGCGCAACCGTACGACCCGGCTTGCCCGGTCGTGTGCATGGATGAGCAGCCGGTGCAACTGGTCAAGGAAACGCGCCCGCCGATGGCCGCCACGCTGGCGCGGCCCCGCCGCGTCGACTACGAGTACGAACGGGCCGGTACGGCCTCGGTCTTCCTGTTCAGCGAGCCGCTGGCGTGTTGGCGGCGGGCGACGGCGCGGGCCCGGCGGACGAAGGCGGACTGGGCGGTGGAGGTCGCCGACCTGTTGGAGGGCCGCTACGCCGACTGCCCGAAGGTCACCTTGGTGTGCGACAACCTCAACACGCACACGCCCGGCGCCTTCTACGAGGTGTTCGAGCCGGCCCGGGCTCGGGAACTGGTTCGTCGCCTCGAGTTCTGCTACACGCCGAAGCACGGGAGCTGGCTGAACATCGCCGAGAATGAACTGAGTTCGATGACGCGTCAATGCCTGGACGGGCGCCGCATCGGCGACCTCGAGACGCTGCACGGCGAAGTGTCGGCGTGGTCCACCGACGTCACTGCTACGCAACGCGGTGTCGACTGGCAGATGCAGGTCGACGATGCGCGCCGTAAACTCAAGTCCGTCTATCCTAACATTTTGACGTGACGCAGCACTAGGAGTTTGCGCCGATGCCCGCCCGTCCAGGCGCGCATCGCCTCCAACCCGTCGCCGACACGTGCCCGCTACTGACTCCCGGCGGCGGCCCGATCGTCCGCGCGCGCCCCGCCGAGGATCCCCTCCATGCTGAGGTTCCCCTCGTGGCAGGCGTACTCGAACATCGGCACGTCGGTGCGCCGCAACGGGATCTGCGCGGTCCAGGAGCGCGCCCACGTGCTCGGATCGGTCACCGTGTACTCGTACTCGAGCGTGTCCTGATCGACCCGCGTGAACTTCTCCACGAGCGTGAGGCTCTCGGTCGTGCTGCGCCACCGCCGCGCCGGATTGAAGTTCCTGGTCTCGACCACCAGGGTCTCGCCCTCCCAGTGGCCGCGCGCGTCCCCGGTCCACTGGCTCATGTGCTCGGCGAGCCGCGGACGCCCGTCGAGCGGAACCACCCGGTGGGTGTGCACCATCTCGGTGAGCAGCACCACATGGTCCGGCGTCTGGAAGATCTGCATGTTCTGGTTGTACCCGCCCGGGCTGAGCGGCGGACCGGCGTTGAAGCCCAGCAGGCAGCGGTCCGAGGTACTGCGGTCAAGCCAGGAGTCGGATGGGTGCTCCTGACGATAGGCGCGCTGCTCGGCGGCCCGCTCGCGGGCGGCCTCGGTCATCTCCGGCACGCGCCCGTCGGGCGGATCGACGATCAGCGACGTGCGCCGTGTCTCGACGGTCCGAGTGCCGCTGTCCAGCCAGAAGTTGTTGTAGAAGCCGGGAGAACCGTCGTCGCGACGATCCACCTGATTCGCGGCCTCCGTCCGCTCGGCGGGCCGCTCCAACAGTGTCTGGTTGCGCTCGATGACCTCCTGCTCGAGGTTCGCGGCTTCCTCCTCGGTCAGGAACTCCTTGTCGGCCAGATCCCGGGGTCGCTGAAGCGGTGTGATCGTACGGAAATCCCAGATTCCGCCCAGATCCGGGGCGCCCCAGGCGGTCGTCGGCGCGGTCTGAGCAACGGCCGGCCCGGCGGCCGAGACGACCAGACCCGCGGCGGCCACGGCAACGACGGACAACACGACGTGGCAACGCATACAGCCTCCTTTGTCTTACCGATGCTCAAGAGTATCAACTCGGCCGTCGACCGGTACAGCATCTTTTCGGCGGCCGTCCAGCGACCCGGGTCACGGCCGGTCGGGGAACCCTCGTTCCCGGCAACCCGTGGCGGGCAATCATGCTCGTTCGGGGACCTGGGGATCAACTCGGATCACGGCTTCTCGAAGAGCAGCAGGAATAGCGAGCCCGGCCGGCTGCCGGCCGACCAGTCCGGAATCGTGCTGACATGGGTAAGCGCCGCGCCGATCTCGCGCCGCACCACCTCGGGCGGCACGCCGTGCCCGCCGCGATCGGCGGGGACGCCGTCGGGGACCGAGCTGTTGGCGCGCGGCGGGAAGTCGATGATGGCCAGCCGTCCCCCCGGCTTCAGCGCGGCCGCGAGGCTGAGGATCATCGCCTCCGGCTCGGTGAAGTGATGAAAGGCGTCGCGGACCAGGATGCCGTCGCAGCAGGCGGGCGGGAGGTTGGTGGCGTCGGCCGCCCCTTCCACGACGGTCACGTTGGACAGCCCTTCCCGTTCCGCGATCTCCCGCAGCGCCTCGAGCTGTCTGTCGCCGATGTCGGTGGCGTAGACCCGCCCGTCGGAGCCGGTCCAGCGCGAGAACTGGACCGTCCAGGCGCCGAAACCGGCGCCGACGTCGGCGATAGACGCGCCCGGGGTCAGCTCCAGTAGCGCGACGAGCCGAGGCACCTCGGTCTCGGCGGACCGCACCTGGGCGTCGCTCAGGCCCCGCTGCTGGGCGGGCGCCTCGCAGACGAGAGTCAACGTGAGCAGCACGAGCACCAGCGCCGGCACGGAACGTCTCATGAACGGCCTCCCTGAGATTGCGATCGCGTCACCACCTGTATCCGCCGCCCACGGGCGCCTGTGCCCCACGTCGGCGAGCGGTTCCACCGACCATACCCCAGAGATCCTCACGAATGCCACCCGTTCCGTCGCCGGCGGCGTCACGAACTCGGCGCCGCCGCGGCGCTGCCCCATGCAGGGCAGGGTTGCAGGGCGCGGCGACACGACCCGCCCGGGCCGGCATTCGATTTCGCGCAGTATGGTGAGACGCCTGGGGCTTGGCCGTCGTATTGATGGCGTTCGATTATGCGCAATATGGTGAGACATCTGGGGCTTGGTCGTCGTATTCACTACGTGACGATGAAAAACCATGGAAGCACCATGCAAGATCCGACCGCGGGCCGGCTGGCGCTGGTCCTCACATTCGTCCTCTGTTCTTTTCCGAGCGTCGCGATCGGTCAGGTCACGACGTCGAACCCGCTCGATGACATGAAGGCGGTCGCCGACCAGGTCCTTGGCGACGCCGGAGTGCCGTTCAGCGACCAGCAGAACAGCGAGCTGGTGCTGGTCATGGAGGAACAGCGGCAGGCCTCCGAGCGGCTGTTCGGCGACATCATGGACTTCAGCAGCGGCCCCGTCCGCGGCGCCGACCGCGACCGGGCCCTGGCCGGCATCCAGTGGATGAACGAAGCGTTCGAGGTCACGCTGACCGAGCTGTTGACGCCCGAGCAGCACCAGGTATGGACCGAGCATCGCGCCGCCCAGATCCGTGCGGCGGGCAGCTTCCCGGCGCTCCGGCTCTTCCTCGACGACACGGGCGTGCCGCTCGACGCGGGCCAGACGCGCCAGGCGACGTCCATCTACGAGACGGTCGCGGACCGGCTGCTCGAAGCCGAGCGAGACGAAGCGGCAGCACTCGATCTGTCCGACATCGAGAACGACGCGTTGGCGAGGGTGGCCGAGGTGCTGACGCCCCCCCAGGTCGAGGCGCTGCTCGATGCAGCCGGGCCGGAACAGCCGCGCGGCGACGCCGGCGGTCCCGCCGGGCCGATCGACAGTGAAGGGTCCGGAACGCAGCCGCCCGGTTCGGCGGCGCCTGCGCCCGACACGCGGTTCGGCAGCGTGGTTCTGGCGCTGCGAGCGGTCGCGCTCCCGAACTCCGCGTACTTCGGCGGGGCGACGGAACCGGGCGCGTCCGCCTCGTCCGAGCAGATCGCGCAGATTCGCATCAACAGCAACCAGTTCACCACCGAGAACTTCGGCGGCGGGGGCGCCCCGGGCTTCGGGAGTTTCGGCGGGAGCTTCGGCGGGAGCTTCCGCGGGAACTTCCGCGGGGGTGGCGGGCGCGGGGGTGGCGGGCGCGGTGGAGGCTTTCGCGGTGGAGGCGGGCGCGGTGGAGCCGGTAGCAACATCGAGGTCATCGAGCGGGGCGGAACGGGCGCCTTCCACGGCAACTTCAGCTTCGACTTCCGCGACGAGGCGCTGACCGCCCGCAACCATTTCGCAAAAAACAGGCCCAAGCCCGAGTTCCAGCAACGCAACATCAACGCCAACGTCAGCGGTCCGTTCATCCGCGACTTCCTGACCGCCAGCTTCACGTTCAACCAGCGCGAACGTGAGAACGCAGACACGGTCGTGGCGTCCACGCCCGCGGGCAGCGTCTCGTACGGGATCGTGTCGCCCGAGGTGAGCCGCTCCTACAGCGGCAACGGTCAGATGCAGCTCGGAGCCGACCACGCCCTGCACTTCACCCTGCGGTATCAGGGCCAGACCAGCGACAACAACGGCGTCGGCGGCTTCACGCTGCCGGAGCGCGCGTCGACGCAGTCCCGCACCAACATCAGCGGCGGGCTGCGCGAGATCTGGATCATCTCGCCCCGCATGCTCAACGAGGTGTCGCTGACGTACTTCGGCAACGAGTCCGCCAACGCGGCAGTGACCAGCGCGGAACGGATCAACGTGCTCGACGCCTTCCGGAGCGGCGGGGCCGACCGGAACAACCGGCAACGAGCGAACAGCTACACGCTCGCCAACACGCTCTGGTTCGAGGGCGAGCAGTTGACGTTCAAGACGGGCACGGAGATCGGCTATCGCACCACCTCGTCGTTCTCGGAGGACGGCTTTCGCGGCACGTTCACCTTCTCGAGCCTCGACGAGTACCTGGCCGGTCGGCCGCTGACCTACACCGTCACTCGGGGCGACCCGCACCTGGATGCCTTGCAGATCGCGGTGGCCGGCTTCGTCCAGACCGACTGGCGGATCAGCCGCCGTTTCACCGTCTTCGCAGGTCTCCGCTACGAGCGGCAGACCAACATCAGCGACAACGACAACGTCGACCCGCGCATGGGCTTTGCCTACTCGCTGGGGTCGACCGTCCTGCGCGGCGGAGCCGGGTTGTTCCATCAGAACCTCAGTCTCAGGCTCGTCGAAGACGTGCTGCGGCTGGACGGCACCCGCCAGTACGACATCGAGGTGAGCGCCCCCGGCTATCCGGACCCGTTCGCGGGTGGCGACGCCAGCATCGTGCCGCCCTCGTCGCGGCGGCTGTTCGCCGACGACGTTTCGGTCCCCTACGACGGCCGGGCGTCGCTGTCGCTCGAGCGGTCCTTGCCCTGGAACATCCAGGTGGACGCGTCCTATAACTTCACGCGCGGCGTCGACCTCTTCCGCACGATCAATCTCAACGCGCCGCTGCCGGGCGAGACCGTTACGCCGAACCCCCGCGACGGGCGCATCCTGCAGCTCGAGTCCAGCGGCCGGTCGCAGTCGCACAGCGTGCGGATCGGGTACCGGCAGCGGCTGACCTTCCTCACCTACAACGCGAGCTACACCCTGTCGTCGGACCATGACGACAACGAGGGCTCCTTCTACGTGCCGATGAACAGCTACGATCCGGACGCCGACTGGGGACGCGCAGGCTTCAGCCAGCGCCATCGCTACAGCTTCGGCGTCAACATGCAGGCGCCGTTCGGCACGCTGCTGACGGTCGATGCCATCGGCAACAGCGGCCGGCCCTACAACATCACCACCGGCGCCGACGACAACCACGACCTCGAGACCAACGACCGTCCCGAGGGAGTGGCGCGGAACAGCGCCGACGGGCCGCGCTTCTTCGTCGCCGACATGACGCTCTCGAAGACGTTCCGGCCGGACGACAGCCAGGCGCAGTTCAGCATCTACGCCAACGTGGACAACTTCTTCAACCTCGTCAATCTGCGCAACCCGAGCGGCGTGCTGACGTCGAGGTACTTCGGCATCCCCACCGCGGCCAGCTCCGCTCGGGACGTCGAGATCGGCATGCGATATCAATTCTGAAACCGGTCGTCGGCCAACGCAGCCCCCAGCTTCTTCGACGCCACGGGCGAGAATCCGCTACGGATTGGGGTCAACGCACTCTTGCCGGCGCGCCGCGCGGCACAGGTCGATCCTCTGATCGCGTTGGGCGACTGAGGGTGACCCCCTGGAACCCCTTCGGGCACGCCCTCATCGGGATCGCCCGGCGACCTCCCCGTGGTCGTGCCCGGGGGGTCGCCAACGGACACGGCACGGTGGAAACTAGCCGTCACTCCCGCGCTGCAGGCACTCTGGGTTGTGCTCGATTGGCCCCCGAGATCGGCGTATACTCGGCCGAGGGTAGACGATTTGCGGGTAACCTCAGTTGCAAAGGAGAGGCCCATGGGTTCGAAACGACCAGATCGACGGGAATTCCTGCGAGGCGGCGCCGCGTTGGCCGGTGGTTTGACCGCGGGAGCGGTAGAGCCGGCGTTCGGCCAGACACCGGGACCGGCAAGGTTCATCAGGGGCGACGAGGACATGATCGCCTATGGCGAGCGCTCCCGTTTCGTGACCTCGGTACGCATACCGCACCCGCCAGGTGGCAGGCAGTCGCCCGATGCGTTCGGGCTCGTGTTTCATGTGGCGGCGCCGCTTCAGGATTCGGTGGGGATGATCACGCCGTCCTCGCTCCACTTCGTGGGGACCACCCGCGGCTCCTTCATTCCAGAGATCGATCCCAGTGAGCATCGCCTCATGATCCACGGCATGGTGGACCGTCCGCTGACTTTCACCATGGAGGACTTGAAGCGTCTCCCGTCGGTGACCCGCCCTCACTTCATCGAATGCGCGGGGAACCGTGCGAGACGCAGTCACAAGACCGTTCAGGAAACGCACGGGATGACGAGCTGCGCCGAATGGACCGGCGTGCTCCTGTCCGTGCTGCTCAAGGAAGCCGGCGTGAAAGACGGGGCGTCCTGGGTCGTCGCGGAAGGGACAGAGAATGTGAAAGGCGCGTCGAGCTTTCCGCTGGCAAAGGCCATGGACGACTGTGTGGTCGCGTACGGCATGAACGGCGAGGCGGTGCGTCCCCAGCAGGGTTTTCCGCTGCGGCTGCTGATTCCCGGCTTCGAAGGGATCTTCAACACGAAGTATCTCAGGCGAATCAAGGCGGTGGACCGGTACTACCTGAACTACAACGATTACGGGCATCTCAGTCGCGACCCGGTTCGCGCCGCGTTGGGTTACCAGATCGGACCGAAATCGGTCATCACCTTTCCATCCGCGGGACAGCAGTTGCCCGGCCGCGGATTCTATGAAGTCTCCGGCCTGGCCTGGTCCGGTGGGGGCGCTATCAGCCGGGTGGAGGTGTCCACCGACGCCGGCCGGAACTGGATGGACGCCGAGATTCAGGGGACGGCGCACCGCATGGCGCACACCCGGTTCCGCCTGCACTGGAACTGGGACGGACAGGAGACCGAGCTCATGTCGCGCTGCACGGACGAACTGGGCCAGCAGCAACCGTCGCAAGCCCAGGTCGCCGAGCACTTCACAGGGTCCCCGAATTCGTCCTACGGTGTGCCGGGCCTCGACAACACGATTCAGCCGTGGAGGGTCGCCAGCGATGGGAGCGTTCACAATGGGCGTGCCTAGCAGCCCGGGGTGGAACCCCGCGTCGCACCGAGAATGGCGATGGACCCGGCTGGCAAGGCGCGACGAGGGAGCATATTGGGCATATGCAACCGAGGAGCAACGCAGTCAGGCAGGATGCATCGCCGGTCGAATGCAGCGGGGCCTTCTGCCGCGGGCTGTTGGGTCTCTCGCGTTGGTGATGCTCCTGGGTGGCTCCGTGCTGGCGCAGGGGCCCACCTATGGCGTGGGACGGACCCCCACCCCGGAAGAGATCCGTGCCTGGGATATCTCCATCGGCCCCACGGGAGAGGAGCTCCCGCCGGGGCGCGGCACCGCCGAGGATGGGGCGCGGGTCTATCTGGTGAAGGGGTGCGCGGGATGCCACGGGAGGGAGGGGGAAGGCGGCCGAGCTCCCAGGCGGGGTCCCAGGTTGGTAAAGACCGAACCGGGGTCGGACGTCGACCCCTGGGCCGCGGGGCGCATACTGCCGCACCGCTCGCCGTACGCGACGACGGTATGGGACTACATCAATCGCGGGATGCCGCTCAATAGAGAGGGGACGCTGACCGCCGATGAGGTGTACGCGCTGACGGCGTTTCTGCTGTACAAGAACGAGGTCATAGCGGAGGACCTGGTGCTCGACGCCGAGAGTCTGCCGAAGGTCGAGATGCCGAATCGTGACGGATGGGAACCACTACCGGAGTGGAAGCCCGGAACCCCAAGGCTTCCAGGTTACCCCTACTAGACCTACTCGGCTCCGCCCAGCCGTACCGGCATGGTCATCGCGCCGTTCCCGGCCGTGTCCCAGGCGGCGAAGCGGACCCAGGCCTGGCCGCTGGCATCGAACGGAATCGTGAAGGTGTGGCGGCCGAACGCCGGGAGGTCCGAGGCCGAAACCTCGTGCGTCGTGGTCCGCGTGCCGTCCCCGACGACCACCTCGGCGAATGCCAGCGGAAAGGTCCACTCGACCTCGGCGACCAGCCGCATGCCGGCGCCGCGTCCCTCGTAGCGGTGCGACGGGATCAGCACCTCGCCCGACGTCACGAAATAGTTGCCGCGTGCGAGCGCGTCGATGACCGGCGTGTAGTCGCCGGGGGCCGGGAGGTCGCCGATACGCAGGTAGCTGACCGGGCCGTTCGCGTAGACGTCGTCACCGGGTGCCTTGGCATAGGTTTCGGTGATCGCCAGCAGCGCCTTGGGCCGCAAGGCGGTCCCGGCGATCCAGTTGTTCATGTCGTCGAGCAGCGGGATGACCCGCTTGCCGGACAGCCGCCGTTCCGACAGGTCGGACCCCATGCCCCACCGCCAACCCACGCCCCGATACCTATCGTTCAGGAACTGCGGAGTCTCCCGGATGGCGTCCGGGTAGCCGGTCGAGCCCTTGGTGCGGGGGTGCGGCATGTAGACCAGCATGTTTTCGGCGTCGATCATGGTCATCATGTCGGCGGCGCTGCCGATGTTATAGACGCGGCCGTAGTCCGGGTGCTCGGTCACGAGCGGGGTCCCGGGCGTGCGCTCGTCGACGTAGTAGACCGGATGCGAAAACAGCAGGTCCCAGTGACCGCCGAGCAGGTTGCTATTCTCCATCTGAGGCAGCACCAGGAAGGTGTCGTCAGAGTGACGCGCCGCCCCTTCGAAGAGCCAGTGCTGCTCCTCGAGCTGCGTGGGATCCCGCGGCCGGTCGACCGGCCCGGCGATGGTGATGCCAGCCGCCCGCAGCACCTCGAAGTCCGACAGCCGGGTGTCGACGCTCCCGGACGTCATCAACGTCCGGCCGAGGTTGGTGTGGTAGTGGCTCCCCAGCACCTGATAGCCGGGCAACGGACGGTAGACGTCGCCGTTGGTGAAGGCCAGCGCCGCCTCGAACGCCGCCTCACGATCGTCGAGCGTCGGATAGAAGTAGGCGGCCATGTGCTGCTCGGTGCCCGCCGGCGCGCTGTAGAGCGACCAGTTGGCGAGGTAGCGTTCGACCGCCTCCTGCTCGCCCTGCCGCACCCCGACGCTGAACGACCCGTCGTTGTCCTTTCGGTACCAGGTGTAGCCGACGTTTATCTCGACCTCACGCGCCCAGAAGAAGGTATGCGGGGGCGGGAACGCGGCGATCGCGGCGCCGCCGGTCTCGGCCACCACGAGCCTGTTCGCCGACCGCAGCGCGACCGGGTCCTGGTTGGCCGGCCCGGCGAGCCCATACGCCTGCGCCTGGCTGGCCTGGTCGCGCCACGACACCCGGGCGCCGGGGACGAGCGGGAGCCCGGTGAGTCCGAGGTCGTACTTGTAGGCGACCGACGGGCGCGCGGTCGACGCGACCGCCTCGACCCGCATCAGGTTGGTGCCGGCGTGGACGCTCACCACCAGACCCCCGGAAAACGACCCGACGGTGAGCCCGGGAAACGTCACGCTGAGGCGACGACCGTCGGTCTGCACCGCGCAGCCGGTCACCTCGTACACCGCCGCCGCGCGGCGCACCTCGTCCGGCGAGCGTGGCAGACCCGGCTGACCGGCCACCCCCTCAGCGGGCGGGGGGTTCCCGCCGCCGACCTCAGGGCGCAGGTCGAGGGGCGCGTCCCAGAACACGTCCCACTTGTGGCGATCGACGATGTCCTGCGTGATCTCGACGCCCAGCGCGCGAAGCGGATTGAGCTGCTGGTTGCTGATGCGCCGGAACCCCTCGACCACCCGCAGCTCGAACCCCACGTCGGCCGCGACCACGCGCCAGTCAGCGGTTCGACCGGGCCGCAGCGCCAGGGCGGCGATGACCGGGGCGCCGTCGCGAAGCACGAGCCGCAGCCGCAGCGCCTCGTCGCCCGCCCCGGCCCATTCCACGACCAGGGCGTCGCCGTCCAGGGTCGCCGTGGCATCCGGCCGGGCAGTATACGCGCCCAGGTCGCACTGCAGCGCGGCGCCGGGAGCCTGAGCGCCGAGCGCCGGCTCCGCCGGACCGAGGAGCAGCCAGGACAGACAGGCAACCCCGGAGACTCCGCGGCGCCAGCGGCGCGCCATCAGCCAAGATCCTGCACCACGCCGGTCGCCACGCCGCCGCTCAGGCAAAGTCATCATGAAATGCAGTCTCCGTTAAGCGAGGGGCCCCGTCAAGGCTCGGGCTCGCGGCGCGCTGCGGGTATCACCTGCGAGCCCCGGCACGCGCTCGACGGCGTCTGATCCTCGTATCGGGAGAATCGCGCTATCATCGCCGCACGCCTCGGCGCCGGGCCGACCGGCCCGCGCGGCAACAGTGGGAGGGAACCGTGAGACGTCTGATAATCGCGATCATGCTGTCGGCGGTATTCGCCTCGGGCGCCGTGACGTCACAGTCGCCGGCGGAGGTCGAGCGGCATGTCGAGGCGGCCAGGCAGGCGGCGGGGAGTGACCACGTCGCGCTCTTCGACCGCATCTGCGCCGAGGCGGAGTCCATCGGCACCCCGCGCCCGCGCCGCGCCGGCGCGCGCCGCGGACCGCGACCGACGCCGTCTCGGGACTCGTGGCACGCCGAGCCGGTGCAGGTCTTCGACAATCTGTACTTCGTCGGGATGACCGAGTACTCGGCGTGGGCGGTGACCACCTCGGACGGCATCATCCTGATCGACGCCATCTTCGACTACTCGGTCGAGGACGAGGTCGTCGACGGGCTGACGGCGCTGGGGTTCGACCCGGCCGACATCAAGTACGTGGTGATCAGCCATGCCCATCTCGACCATGCGGGCGGCGCGAAGTACCTGCAGGAGCGGTTCGGCGCGCAGGTGGTGATGGCGGAGGCCGACTGGGCGCTGCTCTACCGTCAGAACCCCGCCTGGAAGCCGGCCCGCGACGTCGTGGCGACCGACGGGCACAGGTTGACGCTGGGTGACACGACGGTGACGCTCCACCTGACCCCCGGCCACACCGAAGGCACCATCTCCACGCTCGTGCCGGTGCGTGACCGCGGTCGATCGCACCTGGCGGCCGCCTGGGGCGGCACGGCGTTCAACTTCGGGCCCGACCGGGAGCGGTTGGAGATGTACGTGGCGTCGGCCGCGCGGTTTCGCGACATCGTCGAGCGGACGGGCGCCGACGTGCTGATCGCCAACCACACCAACTTCGACGGATCGAAGACGAAGCTGCCGGCGCTGGCCGCCCGCCAGCCCGGCGACCCGCATCCCTACGTCATCGGCACCGACGCAGTGGGCCGCTATCTGACGGTGGCCCACGAGTGCGCGCAGGCGGCCCTGGCCGGCCTCTGACGTCCACCCGCGGCGCCGGCGGGTAGTCCACGCCGGGGACGAGAAGGACGGTATCGCCCGCACCGTCCGGCGCGACGGGCATGGACATCCTGTGCCGGAGACCGGGCCGTCCTGCTTCCCCGCTCAGTTGAGCTCGGCGATGACCGGGGCGTGGTCAGAGGCGATGAGCCCCTCTTTCTTCTTGCGATAGTCCCGGTCGACTTCGACGTGACGCAGGCGCGCCACGACGCTCGCAGTACCGAGCAGCAGGTCGATGCGCAGCCCGTGGTTGCGGTGAAAGGCGCCGGCGCGGTAATCCCACCAGGAGAAGAACTGCGTGTCGGGCAGGTGATGACGGAACAGATCGGTGAAGCCGCACGCCAGCAGCCGCCGCAGCCGCTCGCGCTCGGCGTCGGTGTGAAAGATCTGCCCGGCCAGCCCCGCCTCGTTCCAACTGTCGATCGGCGCCGGCACGATGTTGAAGTCGCCGCAAAGCACGGCCGGGCGGCGCGGGTCGTGCTGTTCTTTCACCAGCGCCAGCAGGCTGTCGTACCACGCCAGCTTGCGCGCGTAATCGTCGTGGTCGGTGGACTTGCCGTTGGGACAGTAGAGCGTCGTGAAAGCCAGGTCGCCGACCGATGCGGTGATCAGACGCGCGCCGAGCGCCGCCTGCCCCGGCAGGCCCGTGCGCTCGACCGTCAGCGGCTCGCGCGAGAGGATCGCGACGCCGTTCCAGCTCTTCTGTCCGTGAATCGCCGCGTGGTAGCCGGCGGCCCGCAGCGCCTCGACGGGAAACTCGTCGTCGGTGAGCTTGAGCTCCTGCAGCCCGACGACATCCGGCGCCCGCGCCTGCAGCCAGTGGAGGACGAAATCGAGACGGGCCCGCAGCCCGTTGACGTTCCAGGTGGCGATCTTCACAGCGAGACCACCCCGATCGCCGGCCCACTCGTGGGCGCGGCGTTGACCGTCATGCCGGCGGCGGCGCCCCGGGTCTGCGCCGGTGCGACCGGCGGCCAGCACGGCAGGCCCACGAGCGGCGCCGCGACGAGCGGGGCGGGCCAGTTCCGCGTTGCCGTCGGCAGGGCCGTCATGGCGTCAAGGTGAGCCGATGCGCGGCCCGCTCCTCGACGGCGCCGCGGGTGAAGAGCAGCGGGAAGTACTCGCCGTTGCCCAGGTGCGGCACCAGGTTGTCGTAGTAGGGGCTGCCGGGCTGCGCCGACTGTCCCGGTGAGTTGCTGGCGACCGATCGATCCAGATCGGCGAGATCGATGATGCGTCGGAAGTTGGCGCCGGTGGCATTGACAGCGCCGAACCCGCCGGGGCGCTCGACGGTCGGCAGGTCGAACGCCGACGCCATCATGTGCGGCAGCGCGCTCGCGTGCACCCGCCCGTGCCGCCACTCGGCCCGTTCGGACCCGAGCTCGCGGGTCAGCCGCGCGACCGCCGCCGTCAGCCCCGCGGCAATCAGCGTGCGACGCTCCGGCTCCGGCAGCGCAGCGTCCCGCACACGCCGGTCGACCTCGGCGCTCCAGCGCACATACAGCGCCGCCGCGGTGCTCTCGCGTGAGAGGGTGGCGTCCCAGTCGGCGATCAGGCCACGCGCCCATTCGGCATCGGCGTCGGCGGAGGTCCACCCCTGGAACAGCGGTACGTCGCGTTCGGCCGCGAGCGAGCGCGCGTCGTGCTGGATTCGCCTGTGGTCATCCACCGACAGCGTCCCGTCCGCCCCGAGGATCTGATGGAGACGCGCGATCCGCGACGTCTCGACACCGCGTGACGAATGGTAGAAGACGGGGCGCCCCTCGTAACCCGGCGGGTGGACGTTGTTGTTCGCGGTGGCGATGTAGCCCCGCTCCGGGTTGAACTCGCGCGGCAGGTCGGTCCGGAATCCGCGCCACTCGTACTCACCGCTGCCGGGCACCGGCAGGCGCCCGTTCCACCCGTCGCGGTCGGGCGTGAGCCCGGTCACCTGGAGCGCGATGTTGCCGTCGACGTCGCCGCAGATCAGGCTGTGGGTCGGCACCAGCCAGTGCATCGCCCGGTCGAAGAAGTCGTCGCAACTCTCCGCCTGGGCGAGCTGGAAGCTGCCCTTGTAGGCGGCGGTCCCCGGCTCCTGCACGACCGACCGCACGGCATACGCGCGGCGATGCTCCAGGTCCTCGTAGAAGATCGGGCCGTGGCGGCTGAACTTCAGCACGATCGGCTCCGGCGCCCGGCCCTTGACGGGAATCTCTTCTTCGATGACCCGCACCGGCTCCCAGCCGTCCTGCCACCGCACGAGGAGGTCGTTCTCGGGGTGCAGCTCCTCCACAAAAACGTCGACCATGTCGGTGCCGGCGAAGGTGAACCCCCAGGCCATCCGCTCGTTGTTTCCCACGTCCACGCCGACGAACGGCGGCTCGCCGCCGCCGATCACGTTCCAGCCGGGGGCCGCCAGGTGCACGAAGTAGCGCAGCGCCGGCATCTCGATGCGCCGGTGGGGGTCGTTGGCCAGGATCGGCACGCCGGTCGGCGAGCGGTCGCCGCTCATCACCCAGTTGTTGCTGCCTTCGGTCGCGATCTCGCCAGGCGAGACCTGCGTGGTCTGCACCGCCGGCAGCAGCGATCGATAGGCATCGACCACCTCCAGGGCCGGCAGCCGGCCGGCCACGAACGGATCGCCGTCACCGGCGCGCATCACGTCGAGAATGTCCTCGGGAATGATGTCGACGTCGAGTCCGTCGGGTACGACCAGGTCGTCCCAGGGGTCGGGGGCAGCGCGCCGGTTCGCCTCCTCGACGCCGTAGCGGGCGACGTTCAGCGCGAGCTGAATCTCGTTGATGGCGTGCCCGCGCACGCTCGGGACGGCCAGCGCGGCCCAGCGCAGGACGGCCGTCTCGGCGGTCCATGGCTCCGGCACGATGCCGGTGAGCTGGAACTCCACCGGCAGGTTGTCCCGGTGCTGGGCGATAAACGCGTTCACCCCGTTGGCGTGCGCGGTGAACAGCCGTTTCGCGTCCGGGTGATAGCTCGTCCACTCGGTCTCGTCCCACGGTCCGCGGAACATCATCAGCCGGGTGCGGCGATCATAGGGCAGCGCCTCCGGACCGAAGATCTCGGCGAGCCGTCCCTCGTGCCAGCGGCGCCACATCTCCATCTGCCACAGCCGGTCCTGCGCCATGACATAGCCCTGGGCGAAGAACACGTCGTCGTCGTTCCCGGCGTAGATGTGCGGCACCCCCCACTCGTCGCGAATCACCTCGACCGGCGCCCGCAGCCCCGGCACCGCCAGCTCGCCGTCGATCGTTGCGAGCGACCGGCCGGCGAGCTCCTCGAGCGACTGCGGCGGGGCGGGCGGAGGACCGGCGCACCCGGCAACGGCGAGCGCCAGCGCGACCGCCGCCGGACGAACGGAGTCTCGGAACATGTGCATGGCCCCTCCCTGACCCCGGCAGTGTCTCACACCGGCGGGCGAAGATCGCGGTCTAAGAAGGCCGTGCCGCCGGAGCCGATCGACCCGAAGACTGAACACCAGCGCCGCGACATTCACAACGGCGACGTGGGCCGAGATCTGCTACGGGATCACGTGACACGTGCGCACTGGACCCGCTACCACGTGAAGGTGAAGATTCTGAACGTGTTTTGACGCGGCTCGGGTCTGCTGGCGGCCGGGGCCTTGAACCGCTCGGGCACGGTGGACCAGCCTTCGTAGATGTTGCCGCCAAAGTAGAAGCGCGGCGTCGCGCCGGGCTCCGCGGTCGGACTGGCCGTCGCGAAGAGCACGTAGGACTGCTCCGGCGGGCGCGGGCCGATTTGATCGTCGTGAGGCACGTACTCCCTCAGACCGTCGCCGTCAACGTCCGCTCGAATCCAGTCGAGCTGGAGCAGGCGATGGTAGCTGCCGTCGGCGATCATGCCGCGCAACTCGGCATCGAACCGGGAGATGATCGACTCGGCGTCCGGAAGCGACCGGCGGACCGCGAGGTGAAGTGAGCGTGTGAGCAGCGGCGCCGAGCCGAACGCCAGCCGCGTTCGAGCCTCTTCTCCGTGGTTGCTGATGAGGTACTGGACGACCAGGTCGTCCATCAGCGTGTAGTCCGCCTCACCGTTGAGGAGCATTGCGACGCTATCCTCCTCGCTGTCCGAGCCAAGGTAGGTTGGCCCGTCCGTCGTCTCGACGATGTCGCCATACGCGTACCCGGCGACCAGGGCGATCCGCTTGCCGGCCAGATCGGCCAGCGAGGTCGCGGAAACGTCGCTGCCCTGCCGCCCGACGAGGATCAACCGGTTCTCGAGATACGGCTGCGAGTAAACCAGCACGCGTTCGCGCTCCGTGTCCTTCCAGAGCGCCGCGCTTCCGTCGAACTCGCCGCTCAGCAGTGAGGGCGTCAGCCTGGCCTCGTCCACGATGACCGTTTCAGCGGTGATCCCCAGGCGTTCGAGAGCCACGCCGACCAGATCGAGGGCGAACCGCGCCTGTCCCGGCGCGTTGGTGAACGGCGACCACGCCGTCGACACGAGCTGCAACTGCCGACCCTGCGCTGCGGCCATGATCGGCATGGCGATGATGGGGAGCAGGAGCGCTCCGATCGCCCACCAGATCCAACGAAGCAACCGTGTCTGGCGCGCGGGTCGTGAACACATGTCGCAATCCTAGCAGACGTGTGCAGGATTGCCCAAGCTGTGCCGGGTCGACCGGCTCGTCTCGGCGCAGCCTCCCTGGTCGACCGCCACGTCGACGAGCGCCGAGCGGTCTTCCATCTGCCGCACGTGTCGCCTGGTCACCAGCCGGGGTGATCGCGACCCGGTTCTCGTCCGGCTTGACCTCGGTGGGGATGCCGACTCGCACGAGTCTATTCTTGACCGCCGGCGCCGGAGACGCCACTCTCGTCGCCCGCGGCGCGCCCACTGGACACGTGACCCGTCTGCGCTACAATGGCGCGGCTGGCGCGCCTGCGCGTGCCGGCCACCGGCTCCGGCGAGGCTGAAACGCTGCGAAGCTGCTGAAAGGGGTACCCCCGAATGGACACGTCCCTGCTGGCCGTCCTGTCCCTGTTGCCGATCGCGACGGTCGCGGTCTTTCTCGTGGGGCTTCGCTGGCCCGCGAGCCGCGCCATGCCGCTGTCGCTCGCCGTGGCGGTCGTGCTCGCCCTGGCGGTCTGGCAGGTGCCCGTCCCGCAGGTCGCGGCGGCCGGCATCAACGGGCTCGTGATCGCGTTCACGCTGCTGTACATCATCTTCGGCGCCATCCTGTTGCTGAACACGCTGCAGGCGAGCGGCGCGATCAAGGCGATCCGGCAGGGGTTCACCAACATCACCCCGGACCGGCGCGTGCAGGTGATCATCATCGCCTGGCTGTTCGGCTCGTTCATTGAAGGGTCGGCCGGATTCGGCACGCCGGCCGCCGTCGCCGTGCCGCTGCTGGTGGGTCTCGGGTTTCCGGGCATGGCCGCCGTCACGGCGGGCATGATCATCCAGAGCACGCCGGTCAGCTTCGGTGCGCTCGGCACCCCGATTCTGGTGGGCGTCAACACCGGCCTGGGACAGGGGAACAACCCCGAAATCGTCGCCTTCGCCGCGCAGCTCGGATACACCGAGTGGACCGACTTCCTGAGGTTCATCGGCCTGAAGGTGGCCATCCTGCACGCCATCGCGGGCACGCTCATTCCGCTCATTCTCGTCTCGTTCATGACCCGCTTCTTCGGCAAGAACCGCACGCTGGCGGAAGGGCTGCGTATCTGGCCCTTCGCCCTCTTCGCGGCGTTCGCGATGACCGGGCCGTACCTCGCCGCCGCCTATTTCCTCGGACCGGAGTTTCCGGCGCTCAGCGGCAGCCTGTTCGGGCTGATCATCGTCGTCGGCGCGGCGCGCTTCGGCTTCCTCGTGCCCAAGGCGGACGAGGCGTGGAACTTCGACGAGAAACGCAACTGGCCGGCGGAATGGACCGGGACGGTCGAGGTGAAGGACATCGCGAATACCGGATCCATGGGCCTCATCAAGGCCTGGACGCCCTACGGCGTCGTCGCGCTGCTGCTGCTGGCGTCGCGATTGTACGAGCCGCTCCGCGTCTTCCTCCAGTCCTGGGTCGTGAGCTGGCCGGAAATCTTCGGCACGTCAATCACCGCGAGCTTCCAGCCGCTCTACCTGCCGGGCACGCTCTTCATCGTCACGTCGCTCATCACGATGGCGCTGCACCGGATTCCCGGCGACCGCTACGTCACGGCGTGGTCGACCTCGCTCAAGGTGTCGGCCGCGGCCTCTGTCGCGCTCGTCTTCACCGTCCCGATGGTGCAGGTCTTCCTGAACACCGGTGGGGGCGGCGCCGATTACGAGCAGATGCCGATCGTGCTCGCCGACGGCGTGGCCGCGCTCGTCGGCGGGGCCTGGCCGATCTTCGCGCCGTTCATCGGCGGCATCGGCGCGGCGGTCGCCGGCAGCAACACCGTCAGCAACATGATGTTCTCGCTGTTCCAGTTCGGGATGGGCGAGCGGATCGCGGTCGACCCCACGTGGATCGTGGCGCTGCAGGCGATTGGCGGCGCCGCGGGCAACATGATCTGCGTCCACAACGTCGTCGCGGCCTCGGCGGTCGTCGGACTGCTCGGGCGCGAGGGTACCGTCATCCGGATGACGATCCTGCCCTTCGTCTACTACGCCCTGCTGCCCGGATCGGTCGGCTATCTCATCGTCTCGTATGGCAGTTCCGGCTTCTTGAACGCCGGAACGTTGCTGGTGGCGCTGATCGCGGGCGGCGCAATCTACGCCATCGCCCGCTACGGAGGCAAGCCGGCCGCGGCCTGATCTGCGTGCCCTGCGCGATCGGAACGACGGATGAAGCACTTCACCCTGAGCCGGCTCGCCGGTGAGCCATCAGACCCGAACACGTTCGTCGGACAGGCCCGCCTGACGCGCATGGACGGCGCCGCCGACGCGCCGCGCACCAACGTCTATCGGGTGGAGTTCGAGGCGCAGGCCCGCACCCACTGGCACAGCCACAGTGGACCGCAACTGCTGCAGATCGTCGCCGGCGTGTGCCGCTATCAGGTAGAGGGCGGGCCGGTGCGGGAGGCCGCCGGCGGCGATCTCGTCGCCATCGCCCCCGGCGAGCGCCACTGGCACGGCGCCGCACGCGGCGGACCGATGACCCACGTGGCGATCAACATCGACGCGACGACGAGCTGGTTCGAAGCGGTCACCGACGCGCAATACGCCGGATAGCGTAGCGGGCAACCACAAGAGCACCGGGCAACCACAAGGGTTGCCCCTACACGGCGTCCTGCAGGGGCGCGCATCGCGGGCAACCACAAGGGCACCGGGTAACCACAAGGGTTGCCCCTACACGGCGTCCTGCAGGGGCGCGCATCGCGGGCAACCACAAGGGTTGCGCCAACGACCCGTCCAGCAGGGGCGCGCAGCGGGCGACCACAAGGGTTGCCCCAACGAGGCCCCCCGCCAGCCTCACCAGCCGCAGGTGCGGTCGGCATCTGACCGACCCCCTGACGACGGGCCACCTGGGAGTCGACGGCGGCACCCTCGGATCGGATATTCACTACCGCTCCTCCGATTCGGATGCGACGTTATTCGTTACTTTCATACTTGTCGCGTTTGGGGCTCTCCGCACCAGCGGCGATGTCGATGATGAATACGAGACGGCGTGGTTCGTCGATGACGTAGTACGCCAGGTGGTTCATGACGGGTTTGGCGCGAATCTTCCGCCCGCCGCGTACGCCTCGCTCGGCAAAGAGCGCCGGCATGGTCTCCAGCGTGTCGATGCTCTCGATCATGCGGCGCAGCCAGTTGGCGGCGCGCTGGGGGCCGTCGTGGGTCGTGATATACGTGGCCGTGTTCTCAAGCGCAGCTTCGGCTTCAGGGAGAAACACGACCGATAGGTCGGGCTCACAGTTCGATGCCGAGCTTGTCGGCCAGCTCACGGATTGCTTGCCGAGCGTCCTTCCCTCGTTCGCCGTTGTCAATCCGGTCGATGGCGTGGTCCCAGAGGTGGCCGCGCTGCAGCGCGTGGACCAAGTAGTCGTAGGTCTCCGGGCTCATCACCACCAGCGCGGCTTCGCCGTTCTGCGTGATGGTCTCGACGGCGCCGCCTTTCACTCGGGTCAGATGGTCGTTCATGTGCTGGCGAAGGTGGCTGAGTGGGTAGGTGTCTTGCGTGCGGTGCATCGGTCAAACTCCGTGAGTGTAATGAATATGTACCTAATTCAGTATGGCACAGCGGCCGCCACGTGGGGGACCGATGACCCACGTGGCGATCAACATCGACGCGAAGACGAGCTGGTTCGAAGCGGTCACCGACGCGCAATACGCCGGATAGCGCATCGGGCAACCACAAGGGTTGCCCCTACACGGCGTCCAGCAGGGGCGCGCATCGGGCAACCACAAACCGTCCAGCAGGGGCGCGCATCGGGCGACCACAAGCCGTCCAGCAGGGGCGCGCATCGCGGGCAACCACAAGGGTTGCCCCTACGCACCGGGCCGGGCAACCACAAGGGTTGCCCCTACGCATCGGGCCGGGCAACCACAAGGGTTGCCCCTACGCATCGGGCCGGGCAACCACAAGGGTTGCCCCTACGCATCGGGCGGCCTCACCAGCCGCAGGTGCGGTCGGCGTTCTGCTCGTCCAGCCACGCCTGCAGCGGCGCGAAATAGTCCAGGATGGCGGTTGCATCCATCGTGCGCTCGCCGGTCATCGCCTCGAGGGCGTCGGGCCAGGGCTGGCTGGCGCCCATCTCGAGCATGGCGTTCAACCGTGCGCCCGCCTCCTCGCTGCCGAAGATCGAGCAGCGATGGAGCGGCCCGTCGACGCCGGCGACCTCGCACAGCGCGCGATGGAACTGGAACTGGAGGATGTGCGCCAGGAAATAGCGTGTGTAGGACGTGTTCGCGGGCACGTGGTATTTCGCCCCGGGGTCGAAGTCGGCTTCGCTGCGCGGGACCGGCGGGCGAATGCCCTGGTATTCCGTCCTGAGGTCCCACCATCCCTCGTTATAGGCCTCGGGCGCGATTTCGCCGGCAAACACCTTCCAGCGCCACTGGTCGACCATCAGCCCGAACGGCAGGAACGCGACCTTGTCGAGCGCCAGCCGCAGCAACAACCCCAAATCCCGGTCGGCCGGCGGCACCCGCGTGAGCAACCCGACCTCGGCCAGATACTCGGGCGTGATCGACAGGGCGATCGTGTCGCCGATACCCTCGTGAAACCCGTCGTTGGCGCTGGTGCGGTGCAACGGCGACCGGCGTTGGTACGCCCGCTGGTAGTAGTTGTGTCCGAGCTCATGGTGAATCGTGACGAAGTCTTCGTCGTTGATGCCGATGCACATCTTGATGCGAATGTCGGACTCGTAGTCCAGGTCCCAGGCGCTGGCATGACACACGACGTCGCGGTCGACCGGCTGCACGAACAGCGACCGGTCCCAGAAGGTGTCCGGCAGCGGGTCGAAGCCGAGCGAGCTGAAGAACCGCTCGCCGTACCTGACCATCTCGAGCTCGTCCACGCGATTGGATGCGAGCAACTGCGTGAGGTCGTAGCCCGGGTCCGCGCGGGCGGGCCCGACGATGTCATAGACGTTCGACCACGATTGGCTCCACATGTTGCCGAGCAGGTGGGCCGGTATCGGCTCACCCGAAGGCACGACCGCGGTGCCGTACTCGTCGGCCAGTTCGGCGCGCACGTGACAGTGCAGCGCTTCGTACAGCGGACGCACCTGCGCCCAGAGACGTTCGAGCTCTTCGATGAACGCCGCCGGCGGCATGTCGTATCCGGAGCGCCACAATTCACCCAGGTCGGCGAAGCCCAGATCGCGGGCGCCGGCGTTGGCGAGCTCGACGAACCGGGCGTAGTCATCGCGAAACGGCGGTGACACCGTGCGCCACCCGATCCAGATATCGAGCAGTTCGTCGGTATCGCGGCTGTCCGCGAACAACCGTTCCATCTCCGGCAGCGAGAGACAGGCCGCGCCTCCGCCGGGGCAGTACGCGCCGCGGCCATAGGCGCTCTCCATGCCGGTGGTGATGTCAGACAACTCGGCCTGGCGTGCAGGATCGGCCGGCGCCGCGACCCCCATCGAGGTCTTCAACAGCAGCAACTTGCGCCGCAGCTCCTCAGGCAACTCCACCGTGTCGAAGCGGGCCGCCTCGGCCGCCAGCCGCATCGTGGCGCCGATGACCGCGGTCTGCGCCGCGGCCGCGAGCGCGGTCGTGTCCTCGGTGATATAGGTGCTCTGCACCCAGGCGGCGCGCCCGGCGTCGATCCACAGGTCGAGCAGCTCCGTCTCGGCCGCCTCCAGGAACACCCTGGCGTCCTCGACGGTCGGACCCGCCGGCTCGGCGCATCCGCTTCCCAGCATCGCCGCCGCCGTCAGGAGACAGGCGGCCCGGCGCCGCATCGGTTGGTGTCGCATCGGTATTGTCCTAGCAGCCCGTGGTGAAAGCCCCACTGCATTCGATTGGCGCTGCATCCCGCGTGGCGGCGTTGCTCCTCGGTCACAAATGCCCCAATTTGCTCCCTCGTCGCGCCTTGCCACGCGGGCGCAGCGCCAATCTCGGTGCAACGCGGGGTTTCACCACGGGCTGCTAGGCGGATGAACCGGCCACGGACGCCGCGGCCTGCCAGCGGTCGATCAGGCCGTCGCGCATCACGATGGTATCCGCCCGGTCGGAACCGGTCGAGACGATCGCGATGGGGACACCGGTCACCGCCTCGATCCGTTCGAGATAGGCCCGGGCTGCGGCCGGCAACTCGTCATAGTCGCGCACCCCGGCGGTCGGCCGCGTCCAGCCGGGCAGTGTCTCGTACACCGGCTCGCAGGCCGCCAGCGTCGTCCCGTTCGACGGAAACTCGGTCAACGTCTCTCCGTTGACCCGGTAGCCGATACACAGCGGTATCTCATCGTGCGCGTCGAGCACGTCGAGCTTCGTGACCGCCAGCGCGTCGAGTCCGTTGACCCGCACCGCGTACCGCACCGCGACCGCGTCGTACCAGCCGCAGCGTCGCGGGCGCCCGGTCGACGCGCCGTACTCCTGCCCGCTCTCGCGCAACGCGTCTCCCACGTCCCCGTGCAGCTCGGTCGGCAACGGCCCCTCTCCCACGCGCGTCGTGTACGCCTTGGCGATGCCGAGCACCGCGCCGATCGCCTGTGGTCCCACGCCCAACCCGGTGCAGATGCCGCCCACCGTGCCGTTGGACGACGAGACGAAGGGATAGGTGCCATGGTCGATGTCGAGCAACGTGCCCTGCGCCCCTTCGAACAAGACCCGCGCGCCGGCCTCCATCGCCCGCGCCAGATACAGCGAGGCATCGCCCACCCAGCGGTCCAACCGCGTCCAGGCCTGGCGCACATCCGCGTGCAGGACCCGCCAGTCGGCCTCGGCGCCGCCCACCGCCCGATTGCGCGCCGCCACGTTTTCTCGGATCGCCGCTGCCAGCGGTCCGGCGTCCGTCCGATCACTCAGGTCGGCGATGCGCACACCCCGCCGGCCGACCTTGTCCTCGTATGCCGGCCCGATGCCGCGCGAGGTCGTCCCGATCTTGCGATCCCCGCGCCGCGCCTCGGAGAGCACTTCGAGATCACGGTGATACGGCAGGATGACGTGGGCCTTGTCGCTGATCAGCAGACGGTCGCCAACGTCGATCCCCTGCGCCGCCAGCGTCTCGATCTCGGCGAACAACGCGTCGGGATCGATGACGACGCCGTTCCCGATCACACACCGGACGCCGTCATGCAGAATGCCGGACGGCAGCAGGTGCAGAATGAACTGGGCGTCTCCCACATTGACCGTATGCCCGGCGTTGTGCCCGCCCTGATAGCGGGCCACTATCGAGACGTTGGGGGTCAGCAGGTCGACGATCTTCCCCTTCCCTTCGTCACCCCACTGCGCGCCGATGACCGCGATGTTCACACTGTGCCCCGATCCAGGCGGCCCTCGTGGCCGTCTCCCAAGCGAGCGATCGTAGCAGAAGGCGCGGGCGGGCGCACCACGCGAGGACGCGGCGCCACGGCCCGACAGGCCCCCGGCCACCCGGCGTTCGAGCAGGCGGTTGACGCCATGCAGGACACGGCGCGCCCCATGCGCGGGCAGGTTTGACAATCAACGCGCTCTTCTTTAACTTCTAGGTTCCGAGTGAGCCTCCTGGGTTCCGAGTGAGCCTCCCGGTCCTTCTGTCCGCGCAAAAAGAGATCGCGTGCTGTTCGAGCGACCTGCCATCGAACGGAGAATCCTCGACGCGGTCGAGGCGATCCCACCCAGGATCCCCGTGATCGTGGGCGGCTGCGGGAGCGGACGGACCACCCTTCTGAGCCGCCTGGGCGCACGCATCGGACCGCAGGCGAAGTACATCGACATCGAGCGGGTCGCCACCACGCCTGAACGGTTCCTGACCTCGATCAGCGGGTCGACACGCTGTGTCGCGCCGGCGCCGCCGTCACCGGCCGGCGCCCCGGGCTCGGCCCGCCGCGCCTTCGATCAGGCCTGCGCCTTCTTCGACCAGGCGCGCACCCGAACCGGTACGAGCGTGACGTTCCTGCTCGACGAGGTGCTCGACATCCGCACGTTCGAGAGTTTTCCGGGACTGCGCGGCGTCCTGCGCGATCTGTGGCGCACCCTGGGGGACAGTCCGAACCGGTTCGTTCTGACGACACGGTTCAGCACGCGCGCCCGGCGCATTCTGCAGGATGCGCCCGAGCGGTTCGAGTTCGTCCATCTGCCGCCGCTCAGTCCGGCAGAAACGGCCGCGGCCCTGCATCGCCTCGGGCTCGGCGCCGCGGACAACGACCAACGGGAACTCAGCCGGATTGTGCACGCGCTGACGACCGGTCGTCCGCGGTATCTGCGTCTGATTGCCGAGGCGACCGCCGCGATGGGCGACGGCGACCCGGTGAGCGCGCTGGCGGCCCAACTGGCGCCGGACGCCCCGCTCTCGATGGCCTGCCGCTTCAGCTATGAACTCCGGTTGCATCGCGCCCGGGGATACGGCGCGCTGAAGGCGATTCTCCAGGTACTGTCCCGGGAAGAACCGTTGACCCTGACCGAGATTGCACTGCGGCTCGGCCGCACACCGGGGTCCACAAGGGACTATCTGTCGTGGCTGGAAGACGTCGACCTGGTGGACGTGCGGCACAAGCGCTACACCTTCGCCGACCCGCTGCTGCGGCTGTGGGTGCATCTGCACGGGCGCGCCGCCCCGCCCGACGACGATGATCTCGCGCGCGCGGCCCGGGACTACGTCGTCAGCCGGTTCCCCTACATGGAACCGGCGCCCGCGCCGCCGCCGCCCGTCGTGCCGCCCGCACCGAGGCAGCGGCGCGACTCCTGGAACATGATCGAAATCGACTGACCGCGGCGGGAATGCGTCCAGTCAGTCGTTCGCGGCCAGCACCTCGAGCGACTGCGCCGCGGCCCGTTGTTCAGACTCCTTTTTGCTTCGGCCTGCGCCGCGCGCGAGCACCTCTCCCCCGACATGGACCTCGGTCTCGAACGTCTTGCGATGCGCCGGTCCGGATTGTCCGATGAGTTTGTATTCCGGCAAGCCGCGGTTGTGCGTCTGCAGATGCTCCTGCAGGTCCGACTTGTAATCCACCATCAACCCCGGCGTCGGGCCGCCCGTCCGGACCGCATCGAGCTGCGGTCTGAAACAGCGCACGAGAAACGCCTGCGCCGCGTCTATCCCGCCGTCGAGATAGATGGCGGCCACGACCGCTTCGAAGGTGTCGGCGATCAACGATCGCTTCCGGCGCCCACCCGATTTCTCCTCGCCCCGACCCAGCAGCAGGTGCTCTCCCAACCCCAGTTGCTCGCCCACCGCGGCCAGCGTGGTCGTCGAGACGATCATCGCTTTCGCTTTCGATTTCTGCCCTTCGTCCCAGTCGGGGCATTCACGAAACAGTCGATCCGCGATGACGAATCCCAGCACCGCGTCACCGAGAAACTCGAGTGACTCGTTGTCCCGCACGCCGCCGCTCACGTCTTCGTGCGCCTTCGACCGGTGGGTCAGGGCATGTTCGAGCAACCCCTGATCCACGAAGCGATACCCCAGGGCCTGTTCGACGGCCCGGAACTCGTCCCGGATGCGTGTCAACCGCTGGGAGACCTCCTGCCGGAATTCGGCAATGATCCGCGCCGCCTGCTCCGCCTCGTCGGCCCGCGCGGCCAGACGCACCTCGCCGAACGCACTCACCGAGCAGGGAAAGATCACATGTGGTGCACCCGATGACAGGACCGCGTGGATGCCGTGGGTCTCAAGCAGGCCGCGCACCACGTCGGCCTCGATGGTCGACGACGTGCGAAACACGACCGAGAGCGGTGGCCCGCTCATGCGTCGTTCACCACTGGTGACAGGTCATCGACGCGCAGCAGCACGACGGTCATGTCGTCATGTTGATCGGCGTCGCCCACGAACGCCGCGACATCGCCGAGAATTCGCTCGTGCAGCGCCGCCAGCGGCAGGTGCGCCTGGTCTTCGAGCAGACGGCTGAACCGATCTTCGCCGAACAGATCGAACTCTTCGTTCATCGCCTCCGTGACCCCGTCGGTAAACAGCGCGAACAGGTCACCCTCCGCGATCGGCATCGTCCGCTCATCGAGCAGCTCTTCGAACTGTTGCTCCGCGCCGTCGAGTTGCAGTCCGACCACGAGACCGTCCGGCGCCAGCACCTGCGATCGCCGCGCGTGTCTCGGAGCAGCGGGCACGTAGATCAGCGGCGTGTGGCCGGCCCGCGCGTAGGTCATCGTGCGCGTGTCGAGATCCACCACGCCATAGATCATCGTAATGAACGTGCGGTTGTCCAGACTACCCGCCAGAATCCGGTTGACCTCGATCAGCAGCCGTTTCGGGCTCTGATAGATGCGGCTCAACGACAGAATCAGCCCCTTGAGCTCCGCCATGTAGAATGCCGCCGACGTGCCCTTCCCCGAAACGTCGGCCACCAGCAAGCCGAGGCGCCGCGGCCCCAGGTCGACGAAGTCGTAGTAGTCGCCGCCGACCTCGCGCGCGGGATGACAGACGGCGGTCACCGCCAGCCCGGGTAGCGAGGCGGGGCCGTCCGGGAGCAGCGACATCTGAATGTCCCGCGCGATCCTGAGCTCCTCTTCCAGACGTCGTTTCTCCTCCGCCTGCTGCAACAAGTCGGAGATGCTGCCGGTCATGGCATTGAAGGACCGGGCCAGCTCGCCCAACTGGTCGCGTGTGTCGACCTGGATGCGATGCGCCAGATCCCCGCGTCGGACCCGTTCTGTTCCGGTGAAGAGCTCATGCACGGCGCCGGTAATCGACCGTGCCAACTCGAATCCCCTGGCCAGCGCCACGACCTCGATGGTGAGGAACATGACCCCGATCGTCGCCAGCAGAACCAGCACGATCGCCGCACGGTTCTGGTCGAGCCCTCTCACCAGTCGACTGCCGAACACGGCCGGCCGGATCTGGTATTTCAGCGTTCCGAGCCCCATCTCTCCGGTCGTCCAGTCGAGCCGATCGAAGAACGTATACAACTGCAACCCTCCAGCCGTCTCGATCAGGCCCGCGGGCGGGCCGAGCGCCGCTACCGCGTCGGGAGAGGCTGCACCGCCATCAGCGGACGCGGCCTCGATCAGCACCGTGCCGCTTGCGTTCTGAATCCGCTCCACGACCTCGCCCGACAGCGGGAGGTCTGCGATCACTACCGCCGCGCCGGCGCCGAGCGCCAACCGCTGCGCCGCCCGCGCCGCGACACCTCCGGACCCTTCCGCCTCCGTTATCACGACCCCGCTCCCGACCTCGCCCAGCCAGTCGGGAAAAGCGGGCGGCCCGCTTGCATGCTCCCACGCGCCGGCGAGCCAAGGCGACCCAACCGCAGCGGATCCGCCACCCGACGGTGCGGGCAACACGGTGATTGACGCGTCGGGATAGCGGTCGGCGGCCGCCTGCACCCGCCGCTCCAGGACGGCGCGTATGCCGTCGGCCGCACTCGCGTCCGTCAAATCGGCGGCGGTGCTGGCCGCCAGGATCGTCGCATTATCGACCACGTCCTCGATGCTGATGCGCACCAGCAACGAGCTGACGGTGAACACCAGCAGCGCGCCGAAGAACAGAAAAAACACTATCGTAAGCAGAAACGGGACGAATCCGATCAGGATGTAGGACACGACCAGCTTGCGGCGCACGCGCCAGAGCAGCCGGCGCTGGAGTGAACCGAACGATCGCAGCAACAGATAACCGAGCACCACCGCGACGACGATGGTGCCAGCCGAATCGAGAAGTCGCAGCCAGCCCGGTGCGGCGCCGCCGAGAAACGCGGCGACCATCTTCAGAACGACCGTGGCGATGAGAATCCGACCCAGGACGGTCGACGCCATGCGGCGCGACCAGCGCGCGACGACGGCGGTCACGGTCGGCGTGGCGCCGGCCGGCTTCGGCGCGGGCAGCCCGGGCGGGCGAGTCGGGGAAGACATGGTCTGGAGTACGATTACGAGCTGCTACCTGTCCCCCTCGCCCACCGACTCGGCGACCCACGCCAGGTACTCGGCGCTGCCCGTCGTCACCGGCAACACCAGGAATTCCGGTGTGTCGTAGGGATGAAGCGCGTGTACCCGGTCGCGTAGCGACTCGATGCGGTCTTCGGTCGTCTTCACGATGAGCTGCCGCTCGGCAGACTGCTGCAGCACGCCGTCCCAGCGATAGACCGACTCGACGCCCGGCAGGACGCTCACGCATGCCGCCAGCCGTTCGTCCACCAAGCTGCGCGCGAACTCCAGCACGTCGGCGTCGTCAGGAAACGTCAGCAACACCACGACCGCCGGTCGTTCAATCACGTGTTTCTCCCCCGCAGACGCTAATCTCGGGACGCCAACGGCCGAAACATCATTCAGCATGCCGCGTACGCCACGCCGATCGTCCGCCACCCGCCGGCCGCACGACGGTCAGGGCCGGCTGCCGCTCGAACCGGCCCGCCGGAACGGGGCGGTCAAGGTGCCGCCAGCGCGCCCACCAGTCCCTCCTCTGGTCACGTCCTCCCTGCTCTGGCTCACCCTCGCGCTGCTCGTCGGCAACGGCATTGCGGGCGAGCGCGGGCTGATCGAGGGCGCGCGGGCGCGGCGGGAGGTGACCCGTCTCACCCGCGTGATCGAACGCATCCGGCAGGAGAACACCCGGCTGGCGCAGCAGTCGGCGCAATTGCAAGCCGATCCATCCGCCATCGAGGCCCTGGCCCGCGAAGAACTCGGACTCATCCGTCCCGGCGAACAGGTCTTCATCGTGACGGACCGGCGCGCGCCCCGGCCCTGATTCCCCGCTCCGGCACACCGATTGACCCGGCCAGACCGTCATGTTAGCATTGCCAGTTGTTGCCTTGTCAGGCAGTTGCCGCGGGGTGGAGCAGTCCGGTAGCTCACTGGGCTCATAACCCAGAGGTCGGGGGTTCAAATCCCCCCCCCGCAACCAATTCGCGCACGTGACGTTTCAACGAAAGGGGTGGCCTGAGGGTCACCCCTTTTTGCTCGTTGGAACGGCGGACCCGACCCACACCGCAATCGACCCGCGGCGATCATCCCCCAGGAGCCCACATGACCGTGTTGCCTCGACAACGTGGCGGCAGTTTCCTCCTCGACCAGATTCAGCCCGACGACATCGTCTGCCCGGAGGACATGGGCGATGACGAACGGCTGCTGATGCGGTCGATTCGCGAGTTCGCCGAGCAGGAAGTGGCCCCCCTCTTCGACGAGATCGACCGCCGCAACATCGACATAATCCGCCCCTTGTTCAAGAAGGCCGCGGACCTGGGCCTCTTCCTGGCGGAAGTGCCGGAGTCGCTCGGCGGGCTCGGTCTGAGCGTCCTGGCCATCGCCGGCATGAGCGAGTGCCGGTCGTATCTTGGAGGTCTGTCGTCGACCGTCTTCGCCCATCAGGGCATCGGTACGCTGCCGCTGATCAACTTCGGCACCCAGGCCCAGCTCGACCGCTACCTCGAACCCTGCATGCACGGAGAGCTGATGGCCGCGTTCGCTTTGACCGAACCCGGGTCCGGGTCAGACGCGATGAACATCAAGACGACCGCGGTCCTGAATCCCGCCGGGACGCACTATCTGGTGAACGGCTCGAAACAGTGGATCACCAACGCCGGCTGGGCCGACCTCTTCATCCTGTTCGCCAAGGTCGACGGCACCGACTTTTCCGCGTTTCTGCTCGAGCGGAACAGCCCGGGACTGACGGTCGGCGACCACGAGAAACTGCTGGGCCTGCAAGGATCTTCGGTCTGCGCGCTGCAGCTCGACAACGTCCCGATTCCGGTCGAGAACCTGCTCGGGGAGGTCGGCAAGGGTCACAAGGTGGCGATGTGCACCCTCAACCTGGGCCGCATGAAGATGGCCGCGAATTGCGCCGGCACATCGAAGAAGATTATCGAGACCACGACGCGCTACGCTGGCGAGCGGAAGCAGTTCGGCCGTCCGATCGCCGAATTCGGTCTGATCCAGCGCAAGCTGGCCGACATGGCGGCGCGGACGTACGGGGCCGAGTCGGTCGCCTACCGGACCGCGGGTCTCGTCTACGCCGCCGCCGAGGCGGGCGGCAGCGATTCGCTCGATCGCAAGCTGCAGACCCTCGCCGAGTTCTCGATCGAGTGCGCCATGGCCAAGGTCATCGGGTCGGAAACCTACAACGGCGTCGCCGATGACGCGCTGCAGGTCTACGGCGGCAACGGCTACAGCGAAGAGTATCCGGCCGCCCGCTGGTACCGCGACTCCCGTATCACCCGCATCTACGAAGGCACCAGCGAGATCTGCCGCCTCAGCATCGCCAAGACCATTCTCAAGCGGGCCTCGCGCGACCTGCTTCCGCTGCGCGAGGCCGTGGCCGCCCTCCCCTCACAGACCGCGCCCCGAAGCGGTACGGACCTGGCGGCGCTGCGGGCGCACGTGGCCGGTCTGAAACAGGTATTTCTGCTCGTGCTCGGCGAAATCTGGAATACGGTCGACCCCGATCAGCTCCTCGCACCGGACCACCAGCAGCTTCTGGGCAGCCTGGCCGACATCGCCATGGAGACGTATCGCGCCGAGAGCACCGTGCTCAGGGTCTCGAAGCTCGCCGCCGGTCGTGCGGACGAGGATCTTGCGCCGGAGGCCGCGCTCGCCACGCTGGTCTGTTTCTCGGCCGCGGACCGTGTTCGGCAGGAATCGACCGAGGTCCTGGCGGCGCTGGTCGACCCGGGCCGTCTCGCCGGGGCACTGCACCAGGTCGGCTGCCGGCTGCCTGTCCCGGCCGGCCTGATCGCGGCACGGTCGCTCGTCGCCCGCACCCTCAGCGCCCGGCACGGAGCATTGTCGCCGTCCATGCCCTCGTGACCGGCGCGCGTCGGGGCGTTTCGGGCGCCCGTGCGGCGGGCTCGCCGGCTCGCCGGCTCGCAGGCTCGCGGGACGGTCGCAGCACGCGGCTGTGCAGTCACGCACGGTCTTGCTTGGTCCGGCGCAGCCGCTGAAGTATAGTGGCCAGCGTTTGACGTACGCGGCCAGTCTGTCCATCTTCGGCGCGGTACCGTACGCGCCGCTGACCGCGCAACCAAGGAGAGGACGATGAAGCTCGTCACCGCCATCATCAAGCCCCACACGCTGGACGAAGTACGCGATATGCTCTCTGGTCTTGGCATCACCGGCATGACCGTGACGGAGGTAAAGGGATTCGGGCGGCAGAAGGGGCACAAGGAGATCTACCGCGGCGCCGAGTACACCGTCGATTTCATACCGAAGATCAAGCTGGACATCGTCGTGAACGACGACCAGGCGCCGGACGTCATCGAGGGCATCAAGACCTCGGCTCGCACCGGGGCCATCGGCGACGGCAAGATCTTCGTGAGCAACATCGAGCAGGCCATCCGAATCCGCACCAGCGAACTGGACGCCCAAGCGATCTAGGAACCCGGGCAGACCTCGCCGCGCCGACCCTGGCACACCCGAGCCAAGGAGCTAGATTGATGACGATCCTGACACGCCGCACCGCCGTTCCACTCGTGACCGCCGCGCTCCTGCTTGTCTTCCCGCGCCTGGCCGCCGCGCAAGACGGATTGAATTCCGGTGACACGGCCTGGATGCTGACGTCGAGCGTGCTCGTCCTCTTCATGACCATCCCCGGTCTCTCGCTCTTCTACGCCGGTCTGGTACGCGCGAAGAACGTGCTGTCGGTCATGATGCAGTGTTTCGCCATCACCTGCATGGTAACGGTGCTCTGGACCGTCTATGGCTACGGACTGGCCTTCGGCGACGGCGGCGCGCTGAACAGTGTCATCGGCTCCGGCAAGCTGTTCCTGTCGGGCGTCGAGGTCGACACCCTCTCGGGCACGATTCCGGAGTCGGTCTTCCAGATGTTCCAGTTGACGTTCGCCATCATCACGCCGGCGCTGATCGTCGGCGCCTTCGCCGAGCGCATGAAGTTCTCCGCGATGATGGTGTTCATGGCGCTCTGGTTCACGGTCGTATACGCGCCGGTCGCCCATTGGGTCTGGGGCGGCGGCTTCCTCGGCGAGATGGGGGTTCTCGATTTCGCCGGCGGCACCGTGGTCCATATCAACGCCGGCATCGCGGCGCTGGTGCTCTGCGTGGTGCTGGGCGCACGGGCCGGATACCCCGACCGCGCCGCGCTCCCTAACAGTCTCGTGCTGACCGTCGTGGGCGCGTCGATGCTGTGGGTCGGCTGGTTCGGGTTCAACGCGGGCAGCGCGCTGACCGCCGACGGCGCCGCCGGCATGGCGATGGCGGTCACGCACATCTCCACCGCGATGGCCGGGTTCACCTGGATGCTCGTCGAGTGGTTCAGCCACGGGAAGCCGAGCGTGCTTGGCATCGCCACCGGCGCGGTCGGCGGTCTGGTGGCCATCACCCCGGCCGCGGGCTTCGTCGGCCCGGTGGGCGCCCTCGTCATCGGACTGGCGGCCGGCCTCCTGTGCTACTGGGGCGCCAACGGCCTGAAGCGGAAGTTCGGCTACGACGACTCGCTGGATGTCTTCGGCGTGCACGGGATCGGCGGCATCACCGGCGCCCTCCTGACCGGGGTCTTCGCCTCCAGCGCGTTGGGCGGCTCCATCGATGACCTGAACATGGCCAACCAACTGTGGCTGCAGGGTATCGGGGTCGTCGCCACGCTGGTCTACTCCGGCCTCCTGACCTACATCCTGGTCAAGGTGGTCGACGCCACGATCGGCATCCGGGCCACCGCCGACGAGGAACGCGCCGGCCTCGACATCTCGCTGCACGACGAACGCGGATACGATCTGTAGCGGCCGCCGAGACGCACGAACACGACTGCCACGATCCCTCGTCACGCACGCGCCTCCGTGGTGTTCGACTGCCGATGGCCACAGCGCTCCCGCGCACGGAGGTTGTCTGGTCGCCGCGGCGTTGTCCGCATTCGCCGGACAGCTATGCTCCAGCACAGATCGAGCGTCCGGTTGCGGGGCACTCCAACTGCGACCGTACGCCCCTTCCCGGCACGGCCGCCGTGTCGGCCGGTGACCTCTACGGTCGCCGAGGGGCCGGCGGTGGCGCCAGGACACGCACCCGCGCGAAGCGGACCGAACCGGGCGCGCCGCAGGTACAGGTGTAGTACGATCCGCCGTCATCGACGGTGGTGACCGTCGGCCAGGCGCCGGGCGGCGCCCCTCCCGGCGGGTGTGGCGTGTCGGGCGACGTGAGGAGTGGAGCGAGGACATGCGGGTCGCAATCGGGTCCGACCATAACGGGTTTCATCTCAAGGCGGCGCTGGCCGGCACGCTTCGGAGCCGTGGACACGACGTGGTCGACGTGGGCACGGACAGCGATCAGGCGGTGGACTACCCCGACTATGCCGAAGTGGTGGCCGTCGCGGTCCGGCAGCGGGCGGTGGACCGCGGCGTGTTGATCTGCGGCAGCGGCGTCGGCGCCAGCGTGGCCGCGAACAAGGTGCCCGGAGTACGGGCGGCCGTCTGTCACGACACCTATTCCGCCCATCAGGGGGTGGAGCACGACGACATGAACGTGCTGGTGCTGGGAGCCCGCATCGTGGGCACGGCGCTGGCGGCCGAACTGGTGGATGCGTTCCTGGGCGCCGCCTTTTCAGACGAGGAGCGCCACCGGCGCCGGCTGGGCAAGGTCAATCGCCTCGAAGCGCGGGACTGGTCCGATCTCTCGGGCGGTGCGACCTGAGCGTCCCGGACATGCGTCTTCGACTCGGGTCTGACCTCGAGGCCGCGCTTGATGCCGCGACCCGCGAATGGGCCGACGCCGGCGGCGTGCGCCGCCTCTGGGACCGGGATGCCGGTCTCTGGACCGGCGGGGATGAATCGCGTTGGCTGGGATGGCTCGACCTGCCGTCTGCGCCGCCGGATCTGCACCGGCTCGATGCGCTGCGGCGCGGTGCCGGCGACGCCGGGTTCCGGCATCTCCTGCTGCTGGGGATGGGCGGGTCCAGTCTGGCGCCGGAAGTCCTGGGCCTGACGCTGCCCGGCCCCGCCGGCGCGCCGGTGCTGCATGTGCTCGACTCTACCGATCCGGCCCAAATCCGGCGCGTCGAGCGTGCGCTGGACCTGTCCCACACGCTCTGTCTCGTGTCGAGCAAGTCGGGCACGACGCTCGAATCGATGCTGCTCACGGAGTACTTTCTCGATCGCCTGCGCAAACTGCTGGGTGCGGCCGAGGTCGGCGCGCATTTTCTGGCCATCACCGACCCGGGCTCGGCCCTGGAGACGATGGCGCGGCGGCTGCGGTTCAGAGCGGTGCTGCCGGGGGTGCCCTCGGTGGGCGGACGATTCTCGGCCCTGTCCAATTTCGGCCTCGCCCCGGCGGCGCTGGGCGGGCTCGACGTGCGGACCCTGGTGGCGCGGGCCGCCGCGATGGCCGATCGGTGCCGGCCGGAGGTCAGCGCCGAGCAGAACCCGGGATTGCGGTTGGGGTTGGTCCTCGGGGTGGCGGCGCGGCAGGGGCGTGACAAGGTCACCTTGTGCCTGCCGCCCGCGATCGACAGCCTCGGGAGCTGGCTGGAGCAGTTGCTGGCTGAATCGACCGGCAAGGCGGGGCAGGGGGTCATCCCGGTCGCTGGCGAAGCGGTGGGCGCGCCGATGTCGTATGGGCGCGACCGCCTGTTCGTGGCGCTGCGGGTCGCGTCAGAGCCGGACCCTGACCAGACCGCGGCGGTCGCCGCACTGGCTGCCGCGGGACAGCCGGTCGTCGAGCTGACGTTGGCAGATCGCTTCGACGTCGGCGCCGAATTCGTCCGCTGGCAGATCGCGACCGCGGTCTGCGGGGCGGTTCTCGGGGTACACCCGTTCGACCAGCCTGACGTCGAAGCGAGCAAGCGGGTGACGCGTGATCTCGCCGCGGCGTACGCGGCGGCCGGCGCCTTGCCGCCGGAGACGCCGCTGGCGGTCGATGACGCCCTGGCCGTGTATGCGGACCCGGCGACCGGAACGATCCTGCACGAAGCGGCCGGTGAGCGCGCCGGGGTGTCCGGTCTGATCCGCGCGCATCTGGCGAGGCTCAGACCTGGCGACTACTTCGCGCTGCTCGCGTATCTGGACCGGTCGCCGGCCTGCGCGGCGCTACTGCGACGGCTTCGCGAGGAGGTGCGCGAGCGGTATCGCGCGGCAACGAGTCTTGGCTTCGGGCCCCGCTTTCTGCACTCGACGGGACAGGCGTTCAAGGGCGGGCCAAACAGCGGGGTGTTCCTGCAGATCACCTGCGACGACGCGGCGGACCTGCCGGTGCCCGGCAGAGGGTATACGTTCGGGGTCATCAAGGCGGCGCAAGCGCGTGGAGACCTGCAGGTGCTGGTCACGCGGCGGCGGCGCGTGCTGCGGGTGCACCTGGGACCGGACGTCGAGGCCGGTCTCGAGCGGCTCACTTCGCTGGTGCGGGCGGCCGGTTGACGACGCCGGCACGGGGTACGGCGGGCGCGATGGCTGCCCCGGGGCGGCCGGCGCGGCGTCGCCGCGGGGCGTCAGCGGCCGCTCCAGCGTGGCCGGCGCTTCGCCAGAAACGCGTCGACGGCGCCGCGAAAGTCCTCACTGGTGTAGCAGGCCGTCACGAGATCGTCACCCAGGCCAGGGGCGCCGCGCCGCTGTTCCTGCAGCCGGCGTACGAGTTCCTTGGTGGCGGCGATCGTGAGCGGGGCGTTGGCGCTGATCTGGTGCGCGGTCTCCGTAACGACGTCGTCCAGATCCTCGGCGGCGACGACACGGGTGGCGAGGCCGGCGGCCAGCGCTTCCTGGGCGTCGAGCAGACGGGCGGTGAACATCAGGTCCTTGAGGCGGGAGGGGCCGACGAGGTCGAGCAGCCTCGCGCAGTTGGCGGCCGACAGGCAGTTGCCGAGCGTCCGGGCCACCGGCACCCCGAAACGGGCGCCGGGACCACAGATGCGGAGGTCGCAGGCCATGGCGATGACGCAGCCGCCGCCCACGGCGACGCCCTGCACGCGGGCGATGGTCGGTTTCGCGAGACGCTCGAGCCGGCCGATGACCCGGTCGAGGCGGGTCTCGTAGGCCAGGGCGTCCTCGGCCGTGCGGAGGTCCTGAAACTGACTGATGTCGGTACCCGCCACGAACGCGTTGTCGTCGGCGCCGCGCAGCACCAGCACCCGCAGGGCCGGGTCGTCGTCAACGGCGTCGCAAGCGTCGACCAGGGCGTCGTACATCGCCCAGGTCATGGCGTTGCGGGCCTCGGGCCGGTTGAAGGTCAACGTGGCGATCGGACCGTCGATGGTGAACGTGGTATGCGGCGTAGACACGGAATCGGTCTCCTTGCGGTGACGGGGCGATGACACGAGCGCTCGACGGTATACGGGTCCTGGACGTGACACAGGTGATGGCCGGGCCGTTCTGCTCAATGGTACTGTGCGACATGGGCGCCGACGTGATCAAGGTGGAACCGCCGGGCGGCGACTCCACGCGGCGCATGCCGGGCGCCGCCGGCACTGACAGCCCCAGTTTCAACGCCGTCAACCGCGGCAAGCGCGGGGTCGTGATCGACATCAAGCAGTCTGGCGGACAGGCGGCCGTGCGGCGGTTGGCGCTCGCGTCGGACGTGCTGGTGGAGAACTATCGGCCCGGCGTGCTGAACCGCTTCGGTCTGGGATACGAGGACCTGGCCCGCGAGCATCCTCGACTCGTGTATGCCTCCATATCGGGCTACGGACAGACCGGCCCGTTGGCGCCGCGGGGCGGCTTCGACCTGGTGGCCCAGGGAGTCTCCGGGTTGATGTCGGTCACGGGCGAGCCGGGGCGTCCGCCGGCCAAGGCGGGGATACCGGTGACGGACCTGGGCGCGGGGCTGTTCGCCCTGGCCGGCATTCTGGCGGCGCTGGTCGCCCGCAGCCATACCGGCCGCGGGCAATGGGTCGACACCTCGCTGGTCGATGCCGGCGTCGCGCTGTCCGTCTGGGAGGCGACCCAGTACTTCTCGGGGCTGGGGGTGCCGGAACCGCTGGGCTCCGCGCATCGCATGAACGCGCCGTATCAGGCCATCCGCTGCGCCGACGGGTACATCACGATCGGTGCGGCCAACGATCGCACGTTCCGCCGTCTGTGTGAGGCGCTGGACCATCAGGAGTGGGAAACCGACCCGGACTATGCCGACAATGCGCAGCGGGTACGGCACCGCGACGCGCTGGCCGCACGAATCGAGACGGTGATGCAGACGCAGCCACGCGCGCACTGGCTGGCGCGACTCGAGGCGCACGATGTGCCGTGCGGGCCGATCAACGACTATGGCGAGGTGCTGGCCGATCCCCACGTCCGCGCGCGAGGGCTGGTGGTCGAGACCGACCATCCGACCCTGGGTCGGGTGCAGACCCTGGGCACTCCGTTGAAACTGTCTGACACACCGTTGGTCCCCGGGCGGCCGGCGCCGCTGATCGGACAACACACGGACGACATCTTGGGTGAGGCGGGATTCTCGCCGGCCGAGATCGCCGCGCTGCGCAGGACCGGGGCGGTGGCGTGAACGGCCCGCCCGACACGCGCGCCGGGCGGAGCGACAGGGAGACGGCATGACGGAGAACACGTATCGCATCGCAGTGATTCCTGGTGACGGCATCGGCAAGGAAGTGGTGCCCGCCGCCCAGTCGGTCATCGAGGCCGCGGGGCGGCGCTTCCGGTTTCGATGCGACTGGACCCGCTATGACTGGTCCTGTGAGCTGCATGCCCGCACCGGGAGCATGACGGGCGGCCGCTCGATCGACGAGCTGGCGGACTTCGACGCGGTATTCCTGGGGGCGATCGGCTATCCCGGCGTGCCCGACCACGTGTCGTTGTGGGGACTGCTGATCCCCATCCGGCGCCGGTTCGCACAGTACGTGAATCTGCGGCCGGTCCGGCTGCTGCCCGGCGTGCGTACGCCGCTGGCGGACCGGGGTCCGGACGACATCGACTTCGTCATCGTGCGCGAGAATAACGAGGGCGAGTACTCGGAGATCGGGGGGCGGTTGTACGAGGGCACGCCGTCGGAGCTGGTGGTGCAACAGGCCGTGTTCACCCGGGTCGGCGTCGACCGTGTGCTGCGCTACGCCTTCGAGCTGGCCCGGTCCCGGCCGGCGAAACACCTGACCTCGGCGACCAAGTCGAACGGCATCATCCACAGCATGCCCTACTGGGACGAGCGGTTCCGGGCGATGGCGGCGCACTATCCCGACGTGCGCACCGACCAGTACCACATCGACATCCTGACGGCCCATCTCGTCCAACATCCGGACTGGTTCGACGTCATCGTGGCCAGCAACCTGTTCGGGGACATCCTGTCTGACCTCGGTCCGGCGATCGCCGGGTCGATCGGGCTGGCGCCGGGCGCCAATCTGAACCCGGACCGCACGCACCCGTCAATGTTCGAACCGGTGCACGGCTCGGCGCCGGACATCGCCGGACAGGGCGTCGCCAACCCGATCGCGCAGATTCTGACCGGCGCCATGATGCTCGAGCACCTGGAGGAACGGGCGGCAGCCGCGGCGCTGACGGCGGCGGTCGAGCAGGTGCTGGCGGCCGGACACCCGCGGACCGGCGACCTCGGCGGCACGGCGTCGACGTCCGAGATTACCGCGGCGATCACGGCCGCGCTGGACGCCGATCTTTAGGCCGACCCGTCCCCGTTCGGCATATGGAGCGTGCCCCGCCTGGGAGTTGCCGTTTCCGGAGTTCGCGTGGGCGCCCGGTGTCAGCTTGCGCCGATCCAATACATGCACCCTGGACCGGCGCCCTCGCCCATTTGCATCTCGAGCGTGATTTCGAGGGTCTCCAGATCGACCACCGCCACCCGGTCCGCCGCCCGCAGTCCGAGATACGCGAACCTGCCCTGCGGCCCCACGAGGACGGCGCCATCCCCCGTATCGGTCGAACCGAGGCCCACCCGCTCGATGACGCGGCGTGAGGCTGCGTCCATCACCACCAGGGAGGCCGCCTCGCCGTCGATGATCAGCACCCGGCCGTCGGGTGTGAACTTCAGTCGATTCGCGTCGCGCATCCCGAGATCCAGTGTCTCGACGACGCTCCGCGTCGCAACGTCGATGATCGACACGCCCCCGTCGCTGCGGGTCGCCGTCCAGACCTCCCGGCCGTCCGGCGCCAGGTCGATGCCTTCGGGCGTCTCTCCCGGCACCGGAATGTCGGTGAGCTGCGCTCGAGCGGGACCCGCCATGACGTTCTCGACCATGGTGACGGAGTTCGAGCCTGTATTCGGCATGAACATGGTGTCCGTGTCCGGGTCGAACACGAGCAGGTGCGTGCCGTCCTGACCGATCCCCAGCGTCCAGTCAATCTGGTCCGCAGATGGGTCGTAGCGCCCGATGGACTTGTAGCCCTCGATGGTGAAATACACCTTGCCATCAGCAAAGAGCACGTCGTGCGTCTGGCTGCCCGGGCCCGGATCGATGCGCCGAATCTCTTCCTGGGCGGCGAGGTCGATGACCGAGATCCCGTCGACCATGCTCGCTACGAACGCCAGCCGCCCGTCCGCCGATGCCGTGACTTCGTGCGGATCCCTGCCGGTCGGCACTCGCCCCAGCACCGTGCCGTTCGCCGGGTCGACGATCGCGAGAGCGCTCGCATCTCTGAGCAGGACCAGGAGCCGACCAGGCGCCGGTGTCTGGGCGCTGGACAGGGTGAGCGACGCGGCGATCGCGCCGAGGGCAAGCATGACGACGAACCTGCAGGAAGTCTTGACCGGGCTCATCGGGCACCTCCGTGTGTGGATACCTGGTACGAATGTCCGAAGCGGCAGCGGGACGACCGAGCGGCCGATGCCTCGCCGCGAAGGAGGTCGCCGGGCGCGACGAGCGGGCCCGCGGCGGGGCGTCACTCTGATGCCTACCGGGTGACGACTCCGCTGAACTCGATTCTGATCTGCGGCCGCACCTTGAGCATCCCCAGCATCACCTCCGGGGGCACAACACCAAAGGCGGTCATGTCCAGCCGCAGCTCGCCTTCGATCTCGACGCCCGCCCCGGACGGGGTCAACTCGATCGGGACGGTCACCGATTCCGTGGTGTCGAGGATCGTCAGCGCCCCGGTGGCCTGGGCCCCCTGACGAGTCACCTCGTAGCTCTCCATCTGGAAGGTGATCTCGGCAAACTCACCCGGCCTCATCGCTTCCATGAGGTGCTCGGTCATCTCCTCGTTCGGGCATCCGAAGTCGGCCACGGGCACGGTCAGCGTGACCCCCTGGACCCCTGACGCGAAGCCGGGCGCGGGCGCGCCGGACCCTGACGCGACCTCCGCGGTTCCACTGACCGAGCAGGTCCACCCGCGAATGGTGGACGTTCCCGACACCGTGAAGTCGACCGCCGACTGCGCGGCCGCCGGAGCGCCGTCGAACATCGCCAGACAGACACCGGCGACGATTGCGAGGCGAGCTGCGAAACCCCTTCGGGTCGCCCTGTCGACACGCGTCATCGTATCGTCCTCATCAGAGCCCGAATCCGAGCAGGTTGTCGCGCATCATGATGGGGTTCTTGCCCTCCATGACGAGGCGCGACGTGATCTGATCCAACGACGCGGTCCGGGTCTGCCGCATGGCGATCTGGAGTTCCCTGTGCAGGAGGTCAATCACCTTGGCGGCGCCGTCTTCGCCGAAGCCGCCCAGCCCCCAGACATACGGCCGACCGATGCCGACCGCATCCGCGCCCAGCGCGAGCGCCTTGAAGATGTCGGTGCCGCGTCGGACGCCGCTATCGATGAACACCGGCACCCGCCCACGGACCGCCCGCACCACCTCCGGCAACGCGTCGATCGTCGACCAGAGGCTGTTCTCGGCCCGCCCGCCGTGGTTGGAGACGAAGATGCCGTCGGCGCCGTACTCCACCGCCAACTCCGCTTCCTCGGCCGTGACGATCCCCTTGAGCACGAGCTTCATGTCGGTGGCGTCCTTCAGACGCTTCACGTAGTCCCAGGTGTAAGGGAATCGATCTCCGCGAGGCCCCTCCAGCCCGGCGCGCATCGGCCGCTGATAGTCCGGCCGGTGGTTGTGGCAGTTCTGGCAGAGCGCCGCTTCGTAGCCTTCGCCCTGGAGCGTGCGCCGCTGCAGCTCCCGGTTGCTGCCGCCAAGCAGATCGATGGTCCAGACCAGCACCGGGCAGCCGGCCGACTCGACGCGGTCGATGACCCGCAGGTTCACGTTCCAGTCGGGCACCGTGTAGATCTGGAACCAGTGCGGCTCGCCACGCGCCTCGGCGATCGCGTCATAGGACTGTGAGCTCTGGTGCGACTGCATCTGCAGGATGCCATGGGTCCCCGCCGCCCGCGCCGCGCCGCTCTCCCCTTCCGTGTGATACGCCTCGAGGCTCGCCACCGGACAGAGGAACAGCGGCGATTCGTAGCGCTGACCGAAGAGATCTACCGACAGGTCGAGGCGCGACACGTCCGGACCGAGGCGCCGGGGACGGATCATCAACCGCTGAAAACCCTCGCGGTTCGCCCGTCGCGTCTCGAAATCGTCGACGCCCATGTGCAGGTAGTCCCAGTGCTCGGGCAGGTTGTTCGCGTGCGCCACCCGCTCGAAGTCCCAGACGTTGACCGCATCGTCGTGCGTCTCGATCAGTTGTCCCGTCAGTTGCCGCTCGATCGCGCTCGGCTCTTGCCCGCCGCCCGGCGCCTGCCTCGCCAGGGGCGCGCCCCCGCGGGAGGACGCCGGCGCCATCGCCTGACCGCACTCGGGACACCGGCTGCCCGCCAGCGGCGGTCCGGTCGTCGTCCGGCGCTCAGCCTCCCACGCAAGCGCCCGCTGCCAGCTTGCGGGCAGCCCCGACGCGGCGAGGCCCAGCAGCGGACTGGCGGCCAGCAGCTTGAAAAACTGCCGGCGGCTCGCACCTCGATCGGGGAGACGCGGTACCGTTCTTCGTCCTGTCATGCTCAGCTCTCCTCGATTGCCCGCCATGCCGCGGGAATCAGTGCCGGCCGGCGGCGACGAGACGACACGATACCGGTCACGGGCCGGAGGGTCGCCGCCACGGGTGTCGGTCGTGAAAGTGTAAACGAACCGCCTCCAAATGCAACCCGGGCGCCGAAGCGCCGCTCGTACTATCACCTGAGTGTGCGTGGTACCATGATTCCGCGTTCGACGGTTCATGGATCCGTCTGCCGGTTGACCGTTGCCGGTGATTGCGTGGAGAGGGTCCGATCGACCGCGGACATCGCCCGGAAGCCCGCCGGACTCACGTCGACACGATACCGTCGGTGTGCGCGGCCCACTTGCTGCCAACCCGATCCGGGGCTCAGCACGACTGATCACTGACGCGCGTTGCAGGAAAAATAGCTGATGGGCAAAGCTAACATTCTGAATACCCGCACTATCGACTACCTGGAGCTGATCGGCAACGGTAAGCGCTATCGCGTTCCGCCGTACCAGCGCGACTACTCCTGGTCCGAGGAGCAGTGGGAGGACCTCTGGAACGACATCGTTGATCTCCAGAGTGCGTCTGACGATCGACACTACCTGGGCGCGTTGGTCGTGGAAGTACGGGAAGACCGCGAGTTCCTGATCATAGATGGCCAGCAGCGCCTTGCCACGCTCAGCCTGTTTGCCTTGGCGGTGATTGGGCGGCTGCAGGACATGGCTGACGAGGGCGTCGAGCCAGAAGAAAGCCGCGAACGAGCACAGCAACTGCGCAATCGCTTCATCGGTGAGAAGGACCCTGCGTCGCTCACGGAAAGCAGCCGGCTGTACCTGAATGAGACCGACAACGCCTTCTATCAGGACTACCTGGTTCAGACCAGGGAGCCGCTCAACCCGAAACGCCTTCCCAAGTCGAACCGGCTGCTGTGGGAATGCTTCCGTTACTTCGCGCGGCGCCTCAGCGAGTTCGAAGCACGGTGGAAGACCGGACAAGAACTGGCAGCTCTGCTTTCGGAAACCGTGGCGCGCCAGCTCCTTTTCATTTTGATTACGGTGGACGACGAACTGAACGCCTACACCGTGTTCGAGACGCTCAATGCGCGCGGTCTGGAGCTAACGACAACGGATCTGTTGAAGAACCACCTGTTCTCGCGGGTCCGAGTCCAAACTGACCTGCAAGTCCTCCAACGCCGCTGGCAGGCGCTCGTGGCGACCGTCGAACAGGAACGCTTCCCCGAGTTCCTACGGTACCACCTTCTCTGTGAGCAACCCATGGTCCGTAGTCAGAGGCTGTTCAAGTTGCTGCGCGATCGGGCAAGGACGGCAGAGGACGTGTTCCTACTACTTGAGGCGCTGGAGAAGCGGGCCGAACTTTTCGCAGCGGTGTCGGATCCCAATCACGAGTACTGGGCAGAGTTGCCTGAAGCCAAGAGGTATATTCGCGAGTTGGAGCTGTTCCGCGTACGGCAGTCGATGCCGTTGCTCTTCGTTGCCTGGGAATCGCTCGAGAAGGAGGACTTCGTCCGCGTGCTGCGGTTGGTGAGCGCGATCTCGTTTCGCTACACCGTGGTCAGCGGCCTCAACCCGAGCGCGCTGGAAAGGATCTATCACGACGCTGCGAAAGCGGTGGCCGATGGTAACGCAGACACGCCGGCCGCGGTATTCGAGCGCCTGCGGTCGATCTATGTGGACGACGGTAAGACCCGACAGGATTTTGGTGGACTAATCGTCAAGACCGCGGGGCGGCGCAGGAAGCTGGCAAAATATATCCTCGCTCGACTGGAGCAGGATGCTGGAGGCCGTGACTGCGACCCGGCGACCGACCCGGGCACGATCGAGCACATCCTGCCCGAGAACCCCGCGGATGCGTGGCAGGAGCACTTCGATCCAGGGCGCTGGGACGATTCCGTCTACCGCCTCGGCAATCTCACCTTGCTCGAGTCGGGGTCCAACCGAACAGTGGGCAATGCTGCGTACGAGGAGAAGATCGCAGCCTACAAGAACAGTCAATACGCGCTCAGCCGCGAGATTCCGAATACCGCACCAGAGCAGTGGACACCTGAATTGCTGGAGAGGCGGCAGGAGCGGATGGCGATGCGGGCGGTCCGAGTGTGGAGGTCGGACTTCTCCTGATTCGGCCGACACCGCGCGCTCGTGCCGTACTGCGCCGTGGGTTACTCGGGGGCCTTCCTGGTGTAGATGTCCCGTCGCTTCGTCTTCATGGCTCCTCCGTCGTCAATCCCGGACAGCGGCCGGTGTCCGGCGTGTCGGGAATGACACGGACTCCGATTCCGCATCACGCGACTCTCACCCTTGCCGGCGCAGGTCCTCGCCAATTGCGTTGTGGTACTTGATCTCGAGCGAATCTGGATCCTGGTCCAGATGGTGCTCCAGTTCATCGAGCCTCGCCTCTTGCTCCTGCTCAAGCTCGGGTATCTTGCCGTCGTTCAGTCGCTGAGACCACTTAACCCGGACTATTCCTGAAGGCTCCAAGATGGCCCCGCGGACGGCGCAAGCGCCGCCCACGCGGCCCACAGGCATCATCGTTGTTGATCTCGATCCACGACGACCGGAACCGGCAAGAATGGCTGACGCCAAGCGGCAAAGGTAGTTGACGCTGATCAGCACCGTGTAGAAATGCACGAACGTGTTGGACGGTACACGATGGCGCGCTGCGCGAGGCTGCCGCGCATGCGGCGGGCGTCATCGGCCGAGCGATGGGATACAGGGCCGAGCCCCTTCCGGTGCGGAAGGGGCGCACTCCATTTGGCAACTGAAAACTGCACACTTCGGAAAGGTACGCCTCGGGCGGAGCGGACGTTCTCCCGGTGATTCCCGTCGAGCGTTTTGGGCTGGACGCAGGGAGCGGAGCGACCGGAGTCCAGCCCAAAACGCGCTGCGAAGCTGCGGCGCCGGCGCCGCGGCCTATGCCTTCGTTTCGTGACTGCGTCGCCGCCGAACGAGAGGCAGCGACTTCACCGCAGGCGCGGGACTACTGGAACCGTGCCCCGCGGTCGATTGGACACTGCGCCTCCTCTAAGGAGGACACTACGCGCATGGATCGGTCTGGGGGCGCGCGGAAGCGCGCCGTGCCGTTGGTGTGGCTGCTCGGCGCCGCCCTCATTGATGACTTGACGGCCCATAGACCGGCGGTGGCGCGTAGCGGGCAGGGTTCGTCCCGGGCGCAGACGCTCCAGCAGGCCACACGCTCAGCGAAGCTCTGGTGTCGTGCGCCGTGGCCATGCGCGGTGCATGCCGCCGTTGCGGCGTTTCTGCTGTGCGGTGCGGCGCCGGCCGCGACGGTTCAGGCGCAAGGCAGCGTGCCGACGGCTCCCCGGGACCTGGCGGCGGAGCCCGGGGACACCGAGGTGGTGGTCACCTGGTTGCCGCCGGCGGACGACGGCGGTTCGGCGATTACGGGATACCAGATTCGGGGCGGGCTCGTGACAAGCTGGCTATCGGTGCCGACGCCGGAAGTCGGTCCGGCTACGTTTGCCGGTCTGGAGAACGGCCGTGAGTATACGTTCTCGATGCGTGCGGTGAATCGGATAGGGCCGGGGCCAGTCGCGACGGTGAAGGCCACGCCGCGCGGCGCGCCGTCTGGCCCGCGGAACCTGGCGGCGTCGCCGAGAGATGCCCAGGTGATCCTCACCTGGGAGCCGCCGGCGAACGACGGCGGGTCGGACGTCACGGGATACGAGTATCAGGTGGACCAGGGCGACTGGATCAACGCGGGGGCGGCCGCTGCGCGATCGGTCGTCGTGAGCGGTCTGAAGAGCGTCCGTTCATATATATTCTCGGTGCGTGCGGTGAATGGGACAGGGCCGGGGGCGGTCGCGACGGTGCTGGCCACGCCGCGCGGCGTGCCGTCGGCCCCGCGCAACCTGGCGGCGGCGCCGGAAGATGCCGAGGTGACGCTCACCTGGTCGCCGCCGGCGGACGACGGCGGTTCGGTGGTCACGGGATACCAGTATCAGGTGGACCAGGGCGACTGGATCAACGCGGGGGCGGCCGCTGCGCGATCGGTCGTCGTGAGAGGTCTGGAGAACGGTCGTCAGTATACGTTCGCGGTGCGGGCGGTGAACGGGATAGGGCCGGGGGCGGTCGCGACGGTGCTGGCCACGCCGCGCGGCGCGCCGTCGGCCCCGCGGAACCTGACGGCGGCGCCGGGAGATGCGCAGGCGACGCTCACCTGGTCGGCGCCGGCGGAAGACGGCGGTTTGGACGTCACGGGATACCAGTATCAGGTGGACCAGGGAGACTGGATCAACGCGGGGGCGACCGCTGCGCGATCGGTCGTCGTGAGCGGTCTGGAGAACGGTCGTGAGTATACGTTTGCGGTGCGGGCCGTGAACGGAGTTGGGCCCGGACCGGCAGCGGAAGCGACTGCCCGCCTGAACCGGCCTCCGGTTTTCGAGCGACCGAGTTATTCGTTCGAGCTGCCGGAGCATCGGGACGGAAGCGCGCAACCGGTCGAGCTCGGCAGCGTGACGGCGGAGGATCCCGATGGCGGCGAGCTCACGTATGTCCTGTCGTCCGGCGATCGTGAGCGCTTCGCGGTTCGGAGTCGGGACGGAGCCCTGACTTATATCGGTCCCGGAGAGAACTTGGAGATGGAGCCGAACCGGTACGACCTGACGGTGCTCGCGCGCGATCCGCTCGGGGCCGAGGCGCTGGCTCGGGTGGTGGTGACGGTGACGGTGAACGACCACCTGGTGCAGGCGGTGGCCGGAGACACGTTGGCCGCGATGGGTCGCGGACACCTGGCGAGCGCACGGATGATGTTGGGCCGGCGGGGGACGGCCGGGCGCGGCGAGCAGTCGCGGCTGACGGTGATGGGGCAGTCTGTCCCGCTGGGAACCGCGGCGGCACACGCCGCGGCAGAGCGGATGGCCATGAGTTTGCTGTCGCCAATGGATACGGCCACGTACGGCGCGTCTGGCCGCGGGCTCGGGTGGTCGTCGCCGGCCGGCAGGCAACCGGGTGCGGCGCGGTCACCTGGTGGTTTCGGCGGCGGGTGGAACCAGGGGCTGACCGGCACGAACTTCCTGCTGGCCCAGGATGCTGGAGACCCCGGGGAGGTACGCCCGTGGCGGCGCTTCACGGTGTGGGGGCAGGGCGACGTCCAGACGTTTCGTGGCACGCCTTCGACGGTGTCCGGGTACGAGGGCGACGTGCGCAGCGCCTACCTGGGGGTCGATTCGCGGCTGACGGATCGCTGGCTGGCCGGAGTGGCCCTGGCGCGCAGCGGGTCTGCCGGCGACTGGCGTGCAGGCGGGGCGCGCGGGCGGATGACGACGACGCTGACCGCGGTTCATCCGTACCTGCGCTGGTCGGATGGAGCGACGTCGGTGTGGACGATGGTCGGCGGCGGTCGCGGCGCGGCGGCCAACGAGCGGGCGGTGACCGGCGGCGACGAGGCGAGTGGGCTGGGGTTGAGACTTGGTGTGGTCGAGGTGCGGCGGCGGCTTGGCACGCTGGGGGGCGGCGTGCAACTCGGGCTGCGGGGCGACGCGGCGTGGGCGCGGTTGACCACCGAAGCGGGCGACGAGACGATCGATGCGCTACGCGTGGCGGTAAACCAGACGCGCGTCGGTGTCGAGCTGACGCGACCGTTCAGGATGTCCAACGGTCTGGCGTTGGCGCCGTTCGGCGAGCTGAACATGCGGCGCGACGGCGGCGCCGGACAGCGCGGGGACGGTCTGGAGCTGGCCGGCGGGCTGCGGGCGAGCCGCGGCACGATACGCGTGGACGCCCAGGCCAGGCTGCTGGCGCTGCACTCGGCGGACGGCTACCAGGAACGGGGCGCCAGCGTGACGTTCAGCGTCGGCGAAGGAGCACGACGTCCGGGGTTGACGCTGTCGCTTGCGCCGCGCTGGGGGAATCGAGCCTCCAGCGGGGCGCTGTGGCAGGACCATGTCTATCGTCGTGACACGCACGGCGCAGCCGGGGTGGAGCGGGCGATGGATGCCCGCGTCGACTATGGGGTACGATCGTTCGGCGGCCGGTTGTTGACGTCGTTCGGCGTCTACGGGCAATCGCAATACGGGCGACGGTTGCAGGTCGGTACCCGGTTGAGCAGTCTCGGCGGCGCGACGAGCGAGTTCCTGCAGGTGGAGATGTCGGGCGAACGCTACTCGCGCCCGGGAGGCGCCGTCGATAACCGGGTTATCCTGTCCGGGCTGATCACGTTCGGCGGCCGGGATCGAAACGTCGAGGCGTCCCGCGGTCTGCGTGACCGAACTGTTCCTCGGTGATTGATCGGCCGGCGGTCCCTGCGTCGACCGTCCGCACACGCGGGGACCGACCGGTCGTGCCCCCACGCCGGTGTTACCCTGTCAACACGTACCACCACGGTAGACATGTCGGCGGTAACCAGACGTTTCGCCCGGGGGTCGGCTCGATCGTCGCCCACGAGAACAGCGCGGCGTTGCAGCGGCGCGGCGGTCCGACCGAGGGTTTCTACCATGCGCAAAACACTTTCCAGTCGGCACCCGGTGATCCGTTGCGCTGCGGTTGCGGCCGTCGCGTGTCTGGGAACCGTTGGCGCGAGCGCTCAGAACGGCGCCGCCGATGGGGCATGGCCCGTGTTCGGGGCGGACACTGGCGCCACCCGCTATTCGCCGCTCGACGAGATTCATGCCGGCAACGTCGGAGACCTGGAGGTGGCATGGCGATGGAGCGGGCGAGACCAGGGCACGCCGCCTCCATCCGGCCGCACGCAGATCAGCCCCATCGTGGTCAACGGCGTCCTCTATACGACCATCGGCAACCAACGCAGCGTGATTGCCCTCGATGCCGCTACGGGTGAGCCCCTCTGGAACTGGCACCCGGGCGACAACGAGCGCAGGTGGGGCGACATCATCGAGCCCGTTGCCCGGAGCGCCGGGCGCGGCGTGACCTACTGGACGGATGGCGCGGGAGACGAGCGCATCTTCGTGGTGACGCCGAGCTTCCAGTTGGCGGCCCTGGACGCCCGGACCGGCAATCTCGTGCAGGATTTCGGTGCGGCCGGCGTGATCGACATGATGGACGACCTGCGCTGGAGCGAGCGGCCGGCCGCGGAGAGAGCGGGTCGGGTGGCGAACACGTCACCGCCGGCGATTCTCGGGAATGTGCTCGTGGCATCGATCACCATGCATACCGGCAGCATTCCCACCCGGGCCTCTCCCAACGAGGTCTGGCCCATGAACATGCCCGGCGACGTGGTCGCATACGATACCCGCTCCGGTCGGATGCTCTGGCGCTTCAACACGGTCCCCAAGGAGGGAGAATTCGGCGTCGAGACCTGGCTGAAGGCGGACGAGGCCCTCTGGGACGTGCCGACCGGCACCCACGATTGGGTGCAGGAGCGTCCGGAGCTCCTCGATGCCTCCTGGAAGTACACCGGGAACGTCGGGCATTGGGCGCCCGTGACGGCGGACGCGGAGCTCGGCCTGTTCTACGTGGCAACCGAGACTCCCACAAACGACTATTTCGGGGGCTATCGGCCCGGGGACAACCTCTTCGGCAACTCGGTGCTGGCGCTCGACGCGGAGACCGGCGAGCGGGTGTGGCACTTTCAGCTCACCCATCACGAACTCTGGGACTACGACATCCCCACCGCCCCCATCCTCGTGGACATCGAGGTCGACGGTGTCTCGATCAAGGCGCTGGTGCAACTGTCGAAGCAGGGTTTTGCGTACGTGCTCGACCGCGAGACAGGCGAACCGGTGTGGCCGATCGAGGAGCGGGCCGTGGCGGAGTCGGACGTTCCGGGCGAGTGGACCTCTCCGACCCAGCCCTTTCCCACCAGGCCGCCTGCGTTCGAGCGCCAGGGCGTCACCTGGGACGACCTGATCGACTTCACTCCGGAGCTCCGGGCCGAGGCGCTGCGGATCGTGGAGCAAATCCGGCTCGGGCCTCTCTATACTCCGCCGTCCTTGATCGAGCCGGGCGTCAATCTCGGGACCCTCGGGCTTCCCGGCGCGGGTGGCGGCGTCAATTGGCCGGGCGGTGCGGTGGATGTCGACGCGGGTCTCCTCTTTATACCGTCGCAGACGAGACCGACGCTGTTCGGATTGACGGACGGCACTGAAGGGACCGGAGTGCGCTACCACATCTCGTTTTCCCGAGGTGTTCCGGCCGTTCGTGACCTGCCCCTCCTGAAGCCTCCCTACGGCCGGATAACCGCGATCGACCTGACCGAGGGAGAGATTCTGTGGCAGATCCCGCACGGCGAGACGCCCGAGTATATCCGGCAGCATCCGGACCTCCAGGGCGTGAACGTGCCGCAGACCGGGATTCTCACGCAGAGCTCCGGACTTCTCGTGACGTCCACCCTGCTGTTTGCAGGCGAAGGACAACGGGGCGCTCCGGTTCTCCGTGCGTACGACAAGCGCACGGGTGACGTCGTCAATGAGATTCCGCTTCCGGGTGGACCAACCATCGGGTTCCCGATCACGTACATGGCGGATGGCCGGCAATACCTTGTCGTAGCCGCTTTGGATGACGAGAGAATCGCGGAGCTGGTCGCCTTCTCCTTGCAGTGACCAGGCACAGTACTGGCAAGAAGATGGACGAGCCGCAGGTCGACCTGCTCCTCATTCAGTTGAAGCGGACACTCACTTCTATTCAGGCAGCGTTAGCGAGCGAACGCTCGTAAATTTGAGGCGCCTCCTTCGACGAGTTGCGAATACCCTATCCGATCTTGATCGGAAAGGTTCGAAAGGTTCGAGGCGCAGAGAAGTGCTTGTCATGCTTGCAACAAGCGCCGCTGCAGCAATGCCTGCATGTCACGCCGCCCATCAGCAATCACAAGCACGTAGACGTTATCTCCCATCACTCGGTAGATGATGCGGTAAGGCTTGAAGAAGATCTCACGGTATTCCCGAATTCCAATGTCCCGCAATTCCTTCGGGGAGTTTCAACGCTGGGGATGCTCGGATAGGCTGTGGAACGCCTTTTCGATCTGCTCCAGCACGTGATCCGCCCGCCCCGGCGCATCGTGCCAATCGATGTAATCGCCAATCTCCTCCAAGTCGCGTGCCGCGTCCTTGGTCAACTGAACCAGGAAGGACATCAGCGATCTTGTCGCCGCTCCCGAAGCCGCGTGATGACATCGGCGGCGGGTTGCACCTGACCCGCTTCGATTTGACGGCTACCCAGTGCGAGGATCTTGAGCAACGCAACGGTCTCCTGCGTCTGCTCGTAGCTGTCGATATCCTGCATAACGACCTTGGCTTCGCCGTTCTGGGTGATGATCAAGGGGTCCCGCTGCACCCCAAGCGTGCGCACGATCTCGGCGGCGTGGGCCTTGAGGTAACTGATCGGCTTGATTTGGTTGGACAGTTTCATGGGATACTCTCTCTTCGGACTGAATATAGTCTGCAGATAGGTCAACATGCAAGATCCAGCCCGGATTTCTCACCGCCTTGCGGATCGCGCCTGACGTGGCCGGGTTTGGGTACCGGCCGGCCAGATCCGGCGCCTACAGCGGACGGGACGCGGACGACGACCGCTCCGCGGTGCCCACAACGCCCGCGTGGACACACTTCGGCCGACGGGCGCGGGAATAGCGCTCCAGGCGCCGAATGTGCGAAACCCATCCCTCCAAACCAGCCCGAGCACAAGGGCCAGTGTCTCGGGTCCGTACCGCAGCAGTGGAGTGGTGAATCGTTCGTTCGCGGTCCCGTGGAGACTTCGGCGCTCGAAGCTTCGGCTATCCAGTGCGCACACATTGTCAGATCGTTCCGCTGGCCAGTGGCGGTGGGACGCCGCGGGCCAACGCCGCATTGCGCGTGTATGTCGCCTCGACCAGCCGCTCCAGCACGTCGAGCGCCGTGGCCTGCATCCGGTCTCCCAACAGGAACTTCTGGCGCCGCGGGAACTCTTCCACCGTCGGCACCAGCCGCACCGCGAAGCAATACATGGCCTCCAGCGCCGGACCCGTCCGGCGGGCTCCCTCCCCGCTCCCCGCCGACGGCACCATTTCCGCGACCGCTGGTGGGCTCCGCCCCCCAGACCCCCCAAGAGGTAAAGACCTGAAGACTCAAGACCTAATCAAGCGTCCTCGCAACGCGAAACCCGAAGCCGCAGTCCCGGGAGTCGGCGGTGACCCAGCCGCGCGCGCCGGGACGCCGGAACCCGGCACCGTTGACCCAGGAGCCGCCGCGCAGCACACGCCGGCCGCGGATGACGAGCCGCTGGACCCAGCTTCGGGTGCCGGTGGGCTGGACGAAGAGATACAACCCGTTGCCGTCAGCGTGCCTTCCTGGCGAGGCACTGCGGACGAAGGCGGCCGAGAGGGCCTTGTCGGGATGGCGGCCGCGGACGCCGGTGGAACGCCGTTGAGTGTCAATGCAGCGCGAACACGAACAGGGTGTTGCCCGAGCTGGGACGCAGTTCGGGCGTCAGTCCCATGAAGTGCGAGGCGGTGCCTCCGGAGCCGGTGGCGACCGCCACGTACTGGCGCCCGGCTACCGCGAAGCTGATCGGGAACCCGCTCACCGGTGAGCCGAGGTTGATCTCCCACAGCACGTCGCCGGTCTCCTGGTCGAACGCCCGGAACCGCCCGTTCACGTCCCCCCCGAACAGCAGCCCGCCCCCGGTCGCCACGAGCGACATGGTGGCCGCGCGCTGCTCGAAGAGCCAGGTGGTCTCGCCCGTCTCGACGGAGATGGCCCGCACGGTCCCCACGTTGTCGGTCCCCGGCGCAACCTGGTGCCGGTAGGCAATGGCGTAGGTCGTCGAACGACTCTCGGTGCGCTCGGCCGGCGTGTCGGTGTCGAACTCGGTCGTCGCCATCATCCGGGCACAGGTGTTCCGGAGCGGCATGTACATGGTGTTGGTCAGCGGACTATAGGCCCCCGCTTCCCAGTCCTTGCCCCCGTTCCATGTCGGACAGACGAAGACCTGCTGCCCGGGCCGGTTGAAGACCACCTCGGCGTTCTCGGAGACGGCGCCGGTTGCGCCGTCGATGTTGCTGATGACGTTCTGGGTCACCGTCGGCGTGGCCCAGAGAAACTCGCCGGTCACGCGGTCCAGCGTGTAGACCACGCCGGTCTTGCCCGGAATGCCGGTCATCACCTGCCTGATCTCGCCGGGCCGGATACGGGGGTTGATCCAGCTTACCGCCGCGGGGTCGGGCGCCACCGCCGTGTCGACGAGGATCCGTTCAAACGGATGATCGAGATCCCAGTGGTCGTTAAGGTGCTGGTAGTACCAGCGGATCTCCCCGGTATCGACGTCGAGCGCCAGCGTCGAATTGTGGTAGAGGTGCGTGTTCTCGACACCGCCCAGCATGAACTTTGGAGCCGGCGAGGTCACCGATGTTCCCTGGTAGATGAGCCGCAACCGAGGGTCGTAACTGGCGGGCATCCAGGTGCCAACGTGGATCCGCTGCTCCCACGGCAGGCCGCCCCAGGTCTCGTCGCCCGGCTCGCCCGGACGCGGAATGGTGCTTCGCCGCCACACTTCCTCCCCGGTGCGAGCGTCGTGCGCGATGACGACGCAGGTTTCGGGACCGCCCAGCGGCCGGCAGCTTCGGCCGGAGATCGCCTTGCCGTCGGCGATGATCGGTCCAGAGCTATGTCCGGCCGGGTTAACCTGGTAGTCGAAGATCCGGGTCTCCCACACCACGTCGCCGGTCGTGGCGTCGAGTCCGATCGCGAAGTCGTCGTCGGTCGTATTGACGATTAACCGGTCGTAGATGGCGATGTTCCGGTTGCCGCGGGCATTGCCCCCGACCATGTCGTACACGTCGTCCGGCAGATCGCGGCGATACGACCAGATGAGGTCGCCGCTGACCGCATCGATCGCCTCGATGACGTCCGAGGATTGCGGCATGTACAGCACACCGTCGTACACCAGCGGTGTGCCCTCCATTCGCCCAGCCGCGAGCCCTCGGACCCAGACCATTCTCAGGTCGCCGACATTCTCCCGGTCGATCTGTTCGAGCGGGCTGTAGCCCCACCCGTCGGTGGTACGCCGCCAGGTCAGCCAGTCGTCGTCGGCTGGACTCGCGAGCATCGCGTCGGTCACCGGGACGAAGTCGCCGGCGGACTGCGCCCAGACAGGCGCCGGCGCCCCGGACACGGCGAGTGTCACGACCGCCAGCGCAAGCAAGGGTCGAGGTTGTGAAACGCCTGACTGCGCCTGCATCACATGGCTCCTGCTCGCCCCGGTTCCGGCCTCATCCCGTCACGACGCGGCGTGCGAAGTACTGAGAGACGGCCAGGCCGCGATAGCAGCCCGTGGTAGAACCCCGCGTTGCACCGAGATTGGCGCGGCGCCTGGCTGGCAAGGCGCGACGAGGGAGCAAATTGGGGCATTTGTGACCGAGGATCAACACCGCCAGACGGGATGCAGCGCCAATCGAATGCAGCGGGGCTTTTACCACGGGTTGCTATGGTCGACGACCGGGGAACAGGCCGATTATAGGCAGCTTTCGCAGCCCACGCGAACCGGCTGCCATACGTCACCCCGCCTCCTCAACGTACACACATGACAGACGAACAACCCGGTTGTCCTGGCGAGTTTGATCTTGACCTCTACCCTCCCGTGCGGGCATCCTCTCAGCGAAGCGTCACTAAGGGTTGTTCACCGCGTCCGGGACATCCGTCACCGATCGTTCCTTATTCAGCAGGGAGAAATGTCATGCGCCGTGTGCTCATCGTGTCTGTTCTCATCCTCGTGGCGCACGCGCCAGCTCTGGCCCAGGGTCCGTCCGCTGAGGTCACGGATCTTGCCTGGATGACGGGGCACTACAGCAACGGGTCACTCGAGGAGAACTGGGCCGAACCTTCGGGAGGCTCGATTGCCTCGCTCGTGAGGGGAATCGGCGACGGCGCGACGAACATGATCGAGCTGATCGTCATCGAAGAGGAGGGGGATTCCCTGACCCTTCGTCTCAAGCAATGGAACCCGGGAATGGAGCCGCGGGCGGAGGGCTTCCAGGTGATGGAGCTGAGCGAAATCGGCGACCACAAGGTCGTCTTCACGAACACCGGCGAGGTCGGCATGCGGCAACTCGGCTACAGCCTGAACGGCGACCAGTTCACGATCTCGGTGACGACGGCGCAAGGCGAGTTCGATATCCCGCTGACCCGCACGTCGCCGCACTAGCAACTCTCTCGTCGTCCGCTTTCACCGGCGAGGATGCCGGAGCCGGTCTCTCCGCACCGGCCGTTCGACGTATCGAGGCACGACCCGGTTCTAGCAGCCCGTGGCAAAAGCCCCGCTGCATTCGACCGGCCATGCATCCCGCGTGGACCGCGTTAAAGCCGGCGGATCGGCATGGAAGGCCGCCGATCCGCTGAGCTCCTCGGTTACATATGCCCAATATGCTCCCTCGTCACGCCTTGTCAGACCGGCGCCTGGCCGGTCTCGGTGCGACGCGGGGTTTCACCACGGACTGCTAGTAGCGCCGGTTCGCGCCGTCAGTTCGGACAGGCCGGCGCTCATCTCGACCGGATACGGCGATACCGGCGCCAGGCCGCGCACCGCAGCGGGCAACGCGGCCCGAGCGGCGCTGCAGTCCTCCCGCAGGACGCTGATCGGCCGAGGCAGGGCGGTTCGCCGACCGGCGCGCATCACACGGCTCAGCAGCGGGAGGCCATCCGGGGGATCGGCCTCCGTGGCGAGTCCGAGCACATCCCGCATGGCCGGCGTGCCACCGCCCACTCGCCAGACCTGCTTGGCGCCGGGCCACGTCCGCTTGCCGGCGCTCAGCTTGACCACTGGCGTCGAGTGTCCGGCGCGTTCGATCTCCACAAGCTTGTAAACACCGCCGAGCGCCGGTGCATCGACCACGGCGCTCACGGCCGTCCCGACCCCGAATCCGTCAATGGGCGCTCCCGATGCCACAAGCGCCGACACGCGATGCTCGTCCAGATCGCCGCTAACCAGAATCTGCGTAGCGGTCAATCGCCCGGCATCGAGGATGCCGCGAACGACCCGGCTGACGCCCGCCAGATCGCCGCTGTCGAGTCGGACGGCAGCCGGCCGCAGCCTGGCCTGAACGATCGTCCGTGCCGCCTCGACCGGATCGTACGTATCGATCAGCAGCACGGAACCTGACCTGTGCACCGCCGTAAAGCGTTCGAATGCGGTCCGTTCATCCGCATGCGCCATGACCCAGGAGTGCGCCATGGTGCCCGAGACCGGCACCCCGAAACGATGCCCCGCCTCGACGTTGGAGGTTGCCTGGCACCCGCCGACATGCGCCGCGCGGGCCGCGTGCAGCGCCGCATCGGTTCCATGGGCGCGGCGGCCCCCGAACTCGATCACCGGACGCCCCGCCGCCGCATCGACCACCCGCGCCGCCTTGCTGGCGACCGCGGTCTGAAACAGGATCGTCGCCAGCAGCGCGGTCTCCACCAACTGCGCCTCAGCCAGCGGCGCTCTCACCCGCAACAGCGGTTCGCCCGCGAACACCGGCGTGCCCTCGGGCAGCGCCCAGACGTCACCGCTGAACCGCAGACCGGGCAGGTAGTCGTCGAAGAACTCCGGCGCCACGCAGTTCAGCGCAGGCACCGTCCGCAGGTAGGCGATTTCGTCAGACGTACACGCCCAGTGCTCCAGATAGGAGAGGGCCTGTTCGAGCCCGGCCGTCACGAGGTAGTTCCGCACCGGCGGCAGTTCCCGCACGAAGAGCTCGAACGACCCGATCGCCTCGTCGCCGGCCGCATGATGGCCGGCCGCCATGGTCATCTCGTACAGGTCGGTCGACAGCGCTCCAGGCATCGAAACGAGTGGTAATGTATCACCGATGACACAGCCCCCCAGCGGCGACCGGGCACCCTCCGGCGGCGGTGTCGCCGTGCTTGCGGTCGATGTGCAGCGGGACTTCTGTGCCGGCGGAGCGCTGGCGGTGCCCGACGGCGATCAGGTGGTGCCGGCGCTGAACCGGCTGCTGGACCAGGCTCGCCGCGGTGGGCGGCGCGTCTATGCCACCCGGGACTGGCATCCACCGGATTCGCATCACTTCGTGACCGGCGGCGGACGCTGGCCCGTGCATTGCGTGGCCGGCACCGAGGGGGCGCGTTTTCACAGGAATCTGCAGCTTCCGGAGGACGTGATCGTCGTCAGCAAGGGCACCGAACCGAACGCCGATGGGTACTCCGCGTTCGATGGACGACTCGGCGACGGCACGCCGCTGGACGCAGATCTCATCCGCCGCGGCATCACCCGTCTGCTCGTGGGCGGTCTGGCCACCGACTACTGTGTGCAAGCGTCGGTGCTGGACGCGCTCCGCTGGGGTGCGCACGTCACGCTCCTGACCGACGCCATCGCCGCGGTCGACATCGAAGCGGGCGACGGTGCACGCGCGGTCGAGGCGATGCGCGCCGCCGGCGCCGAGCTTGGCCGCACAATCGGGCTGCGACTCGAGTGACCCACAGGGTGCGTGTCTGCGCACCACAAAAAAAAGGCGCCCCCGAAAGGGTGCCTTCATGACGTGCGACGCGGGCTGCCGCTAGCAGCCCGTGGTGAAAGCCCCGCTGCATTCGATTCCCGCTGAATTCTGCGCTTCCCCGCGGAATTCTGCGTTTTCACGCTGCATCCCACGTGGCGGCGTTGCTCCGGCTGACGAACAGGGCAACCACAAGGGTTGCCCCTACGTCACGGGGCAACCACAAGGGTTGCCCCTACGTCACGGGGCAACCACAAGGGTTGCCCCTACAGGTTCTCGCCTTGCCACGCGGGCGCAGCACCAATCTCGGTGCAACACGGGGTTTCACCACGGGCTCCTAATCCTCCAGTACGGGGCTCGGTCCACCGCTGAAGGTCAGCATGTAGTCGCGAATGGCGGCAATCTGCGCGGCGCCATCCTGGTCCAGTTGGGTATAGAACGAGTCGGGATAATCTGCCCAGAACGTGGGCATGGCGGTGCCCGGCTGGATGTCGATCGGACGGATCAACCATTCCAGGATCCAGTCCGGCCGGAGGCGCTCTGGCACCATCCGCAGATCCGGGGCCAGATCCGACAACGCCCGCCCCTCCGGAATCGTGTCCAGCACGTGACAGCTCTGGCACTGCAGCAGATCGAACAACTCTTCCCCGGTACGCACCGTTTCGGCGTCTGCGGTCGATTCATGCGTCTGGAACGGGCCGCCCACATCCGACACGGCGGCGAAGTAGTCGAGCACCTCGTTCCAGTGCGCGTCGTCGAGCCCGAACGTCGGCATCCGTACCTCCAGCCAGGGCCGGATGGTGATTGGCCCGCGCAGGAACGCATAGAGCCAGTCGGGCTGGACTTTGGCCCCTTCGGGGGTAAGCAATGGCGGCGCCAGCGAGCGATCCTCCAGGAGATCGCGGTAGTCGCCCCCGTCGCCCTCCATCTCGTGGCAGCCCACGCAGTTGCGCCGGCGAAGCAGATTCCGGCCGCTGACGATTGCATCCTTGCTGGCCGACCGGGGCACCTGCGCTTCCTTCGGCTGCACGTCGCGCTGGAAGCTCAGCACCGCCGTGGTCAGCAACCTCGCCTCCTCCTCGGAGAAACCGAAGTCCGGCATTCGGAGCTTCTCGAGCGGTTGGAGGATTCGATTCGTGTCGTACACCCGCGGATCTTCGAGCTTCTGCCTGATCCAGTCCCGCTTGGTGTGCGGGATGTCGTGAATGAACGCGAAGTCAAACTGGGCCAGCAGCTTGCTGCCCTCTTCGGAGAGCTCGGTGCCAATCGCCTGGGTATCCTCGAAACCACTGATCTCGTGACAACTGAAGCAACCGTAGCGTCCGATCGCCCGGTTGCCGAGGTCAAGCAGCCGTTCCTCCGGACTCATCGCCGCGAGCGCCGACCTGGCCTCTTCCATCGGCACGATCGCGCGCATGTAATCGAGCAGCACGTCGTCGACGTCGGACGCCGCATAGGTCGCCCCGGCGCCGGTGCCCGCGCCGCCGGTCAGTCCGGCGAGATACGTGGCCACGTCGGCGACCTGCGCGTCGGTCAACCGCAGGTCTGGCATGTAGGTCTCGGCGCTGTAGTGCTTCGGGTCGCGGACCCAATCGAACAGCCATTCGTAGCTGGTCTTGCTGCCGATGCCTTGCAGCGGCTGCCCGAACGTCCGTCGCGGCCCCGCGTCTTCACGTGACTCGTCACCGCTGACGTGACACGCCAGGCACCCGACCGATTCGACGATCTGCCGGCCGTTCTCGGCATCGCCCGGGCGAGGGTCGGAGACCGCCATTTCGTGGTCTGCCGCATTCGCGAACAGATACGCCACGACCGCGTCAATCTCGACCTCGTTGCGAACCGCATCCTCCGGTGTATCGGTGTTCGAGTTGTACCAGACCCGCGGCATCCAGGTGCTCGGCTTCAACGCCCGCGGATCGCGAATCCAGTTCGCCACCCACTCCTCGTCGAGCTTCGAGGCCACCCGCAGCAGGCTCGGACCCGGCTTTCTCAGATTCTCGAAGCCACGTGTCTTGTGACAGGCATAGCATCCGGCGCGCTCGTACATGCCGTAGCCGAGATTCAGCGTGTCGGCGTTCGGCACGAAGATCTCTTCCTTGTGGCATTTGGCGCACGATGCCTCGGCCATGCCGGTCGGCAGCATCGGATAGTCCCAGAGGTGCGACTCTTCCCAGTCGTACTCATCCTCCCACTGCGTCACCTGCTCAGGAGTCGCCGGCGTGTGGGCGGCATCGACAAAACTGAGCGACTGCCCCATGCCTTCATGGCAGACCGTGCACCCGGTGCTCTCGAGGGGGTGGGGGGACCCGCTCCCGACATACACGTCCAGGTTCGAGTGGGTCTGGAACGGCTGCGGATAGTCCTCGTAACCGACGCGATCGATCGCCAGATGGCAGGTCTGGCAACTATCCAGCTTCGGCACCCGCGTGAAGTTCACGTCGTCGACGATATTCGGCGTGGCGAGCCGACGCACCGTCAGCGTCGGCGCCATGAAGTCGAGCAACGGGGCGTTCAGCAGGTAGTCGTCGATCAGACTCGGTTGGAGATCAGAAACGAGTCCTTGCAATCGATCCGCCTCGCCGGTCAATGACGCCAGTTCGTCGGTGAGCGTGTCGACATCCTCTCTGATGGCGCCAATCCGACCCCTCACACCATCCCGCTCCGCGGTCAATCGCTCGACCTCGAGCCCCTCCTCGACCCACTGCTCGTACAGCACGGTGACATCCTCTTCGCCGTCGACATGGACTTCGTCGTCACCCTCGCCACCGGCGTGCGCCGTTTCCCGCCGCACCTCGAACGCATAGCGCTCGACGTCGTAGTGCGCCTTCGTGAACTGGAAGTTCTGGGTCGCGATGAACAACGTGGTCTCCACGTCCGCCAGTTGCGCCTCGAGCTCGGCGATCTGGCCGTCATTCGACGCCAACTGCTGCCCGGCCGACTCCCGCGCCGCCGTCAGCTCGCTCACGCGCGTCTGGTCCACGTCCAGTGCCGCCTGGGCAAGGTTGGCGCGCGCCACCTCCATTTCGAGCTGCGTGAACTGCCGCTGGTAGTTCTTCCACTCCCGATCGTAATCGTCCCAGACCATCCAGACCGTCGTGAACAGCACGAACAGGCTGGACGCGGCGAACACCACGTTCAGGAAATCGATGTTGTAGGCGTGCCCGACTGCCCGCTTGTCTGCCATGGCGCGACATCTCGCCGTTCTGGACGGCCTTCGAAGGTGAACCTCGACGTCAGATATTGAAGAAGAACTCCGGAATCGACACGACGTACTTCAGATTGAACAACCACCGCGTGAGCATCTTCACCGGGAGCGACAGCATCGACAGAAACAACAGCACCGTCACGTAATACCGCGCCGGCCCAAGTTTCTCGTAATACGCCGTCAATCCCTTCTTGGCCAGCGCGACCGGCAGCACGGCGACGTATCCGATCACCAGCAGAATGCCGAACATCTCCCGAATGAACCAGTTGTCCGGGAGCGCCCTACCCAATCCGCGCACCCAGATGTATTCGGAGAGCTGGACGCTGGTCAGCGCCTCGAGCTTGTGGATGTCCCAGTACTCGAACGGACCGAAGAAATTCCAGTTCGGCCCCCGCAGAAACGTACCGAGGACGATCAACGACGACCAGAGAACCACGAATCCGAACAGGAAAATCGTGACCTCCGCCTTCCGTTCGTTGAACGTGAAATACCCGTTCCCATTGGGGTTCTTGTCGATATACGGGATCGCCATCAACCCGACGATGATCAGTGACGGCAGGACGACGCCGGCCAGCCACGGATCGAAGTAGACCAGCATTTCCTGCAACCCGAGGAAATACCAGGGCGCCTTGGACGGATTCGGCGTGTTGGCATTGTTCGCCGGCTGCTCGATCGGGGCTTCGAGCGCAATCGACCAGATGATCAGCACGACGGTGCAGACGACCATCGCGATCAGCTCGGTGTAGACGAGGTCCGGCCAGGTCCAGACCCGGTCCGCTTCTTCCTTTTCGACCACGTCGTCGCCGCCCGCGACCCGCCGGTCGTTGCGCACGGCCTCGCGCATCGAGAACCACGTGAAGAACACCAGCAGGAAGATCAACGCGACAATCGGCACGTTGTCCGGCTTGGCAATGATCAGTTGGAAGTTCTCGTCCGTCAGCCCGAACCCGAAGAAGATCGTCAGGAAGGCCATCAGGCCCCAACCCCAGGTATTGGAGGCGAACGCCTCGCGCTTCCAGACAATCAGGACGAGCGAGACGACGGTCAGCAGGAAGAACAGCCGGGGGTCGGCAAACAAATCGACAAAGTTCTTGATCGCGTCCATGGTTCGTGTCCGTCAGCAGGCGGCTGCGCGTCTCGGCATCGCAGGTCTCGGCATCGAATGACCCTCCGGCCCTACAGCGGCCCGGAGATGCCCCCGTCCTTCCGCACGCGCCAGAAGTGCACCGCCATCAGGAAGCCGATGACGAGCGGTAGCGCCACGCAGTGCAGCACGTAGAAGCGCAGCAGCGCACCCTCGCCCACGAGCGTGCCCCCGAGCAGGGCGAATCGCGCGTCGTCGGCCGCATGGACCAGCCGCACGTCGCCAAGCGCCATCAGTTGCGCTCCCGGCCCCTCGTGCCCGAGGAACGGCGTCGCGCGGGCCATGTTCGATCCGACGGTGATCGCCCAGATTGCCAACTGATCCCACGGCAGGAGGTAACCGGTGAATGACAGCAGCAGCGTCAGCACCAGCATGATCACACCCACGTTCCAGTTGAATTCGCGGGGCGGTTTGTAGGACCCGGTCATGAATACCCGGAACATGTGGAGCCACACCGTGATGACCATGGCGTGGGCGCCCCACCGGTGCATCTCGCGCATGATGCCGAGCGGCACGTGCTCGCGGAGCCCGACGATGTCCGAGTAGGCGTACTCGAGGGTCGGCCGGTAGTAGAACATCAGCAGCAACCCGGTGAACGTCAAGACCAGAAACAGAAAGAAGCTGATGCCCCCCATGCACCACGTATAGCGCAGCCGCACGCCTGACTTGCGCAACCGAACCGGGTGCATGTGCAGGAAGACGTTCGACAGCATGACCAGCACCCGGTTGCGATCGTTGATCGGAGCGTTGTGCCGGAAGATCGACGTCCAGATCTGCGTCTCGGTGATCCAGTCCCATGCCCGTACGAGCGCCGGGGTCCTCGGTGCGACGGTCTTGGTCTCAGCCATGCTCGGTTAAACCTGGAGAAACGACTCCGGATCGGTCCACTGATCCAGTTCTTCCTGAAACTTCCTGCTCTTGTCCACGAGGATCTGGCCATCTTCGGCGCGGACGATGCGCGCGCGCTCGAGTGGCCGCGGGGCGGGTCCTTCGAAGTGGATCCCGGTCGGGCGAAAGCCGCTGCCGTGGCAGGGGCATTTGAACTTGTTCTCTGCCGCCAGCCAGTTCGGCGTGCAGCCCAGATGGGTGCAGACGGAGATCAGCGCATAGAATCCGGGCGCCTCGTGCGTGAAGTCGTTGTCGGTGCGGATGACCCAGACCCCGAATTGATCCTTGAACCGCTCGTCGACACCGAGGCCGTACTCGTCCGGAAAGCCTATGGTGAACTGCGACGGCGGCTCGTTGAGCACGTTCGGAAACATGAAGCGCCCGGTCGCGGCCAGGCACCCCGCCGAAGCGGCGGTAAACGCGCCCCAGGCGAGTCCCATCCAGCCCCGGCGTCCCATCAGCGGCGATGAGTCATCCTCCGGCGCAGCCTTCTTCTTGACCGGGCGGGCGGCGGGAGTGGTCGTGCGGCCGACCAGTTTCGGGTCGCTGGCCGGCAGCGCGGGCTTGGCCGTCCTGGCGGCCGGCTTCGCCCTCGGTGTCTCGGTGGCAGGGGGTGTCGTTCGTTCGTCAGCCATGCGTCATTGTTCCATCTTCACCACGGACTGCTCTCGATGGCGTCGAGCGCTTCCATGGCCGCCTGTCTCACCTTCAGGCTCTCGTCCGAATCTGCGAGCGCGACAAGCGTGGGCCGGACGTCGTTGGCCAGGCTGTCCTCACTCAGCGCCGCGACGGCGCGCAACCCGCTGATCATCACGTCGTTCACCGGCTCCAGTAGATTGCCCGAGGGAGTCACCTGACCGGCTACGTACTCGCGATCGAGCATGCGTCGCAACACCGTGAGACCGCGGGCGTCCCCATGACGCGCGAGCGACACGGCCGCGTTCCACTGCACATCAGGCACCGGGTCGTCGAGGGCCGCGCGCAAGGTGGTGTGCGTCCCGTCGTCGGGCAGCACCCCGAGCGCGTAGACGACCATCTTCCGCACACCGGCGTCCTGCGCTCGATAGTGCGCGACGACTTGCGGCACCACCTGCGGGTCTCCGAGCGAGGCCAGCGTCCAGATGAGGTTGATCAGCGTCTCGGCATCCTGGTCCGAATCATCGAGGGCCGCGGTCAGGGTGGACACGGTGTGGGCGGGTGGATGCTGCAACCGCCCGATCGCCAGCGCCAGATACCGGCGCACCCTCGGATCATCGCCCCTGGACTCGACAAAGGCCTGCAACAATGCGGGGGCCAGTTCCGGATAGCGAGCCTCGGTCTCCGGATCTTCCAGCAACCGCGACAACTCGTAGGCCGGCCTGAACCGCTGGTCGCCCCACCCGGTCCGCAGTTCACGCAGGTATTCGTCGGGACTGCGCTCGTCGGCGACCATCATGCGAAATCCGCCGTAAATCGCCACCACGACGGCGACCACCGACAACGGGATCAGGAAGAACTGGACGGCCAGCGACGGCGCCGCCGCAAGCGGACTGACCGGACGCGCAGGGTCGCGCTCGCCAAGCTTCTCCATCAGCGTGTCGGGAGTAACGGAAATTGTGCCAAATCGCCGTCCGGTGAAGTTGTGCCTTGTGTCACAAGCTCGGTCACAGCAATCACCGCAAACAGTGTTCGAATGCTACTATGCTTCCCCAGACCGGTCAAGATGACGAGGCATTGGCCGCGGGGTCGACGCGCACCGCGGCGGCACCGCTGCCGCTACCCCAGTTCGAATCCGCGGAAGAAATACCCCAACTCGAAAGCGGCAGTCTGCGGCGCGTCCGAACCGTGCGTCGCATTGCGCTCGATCGAGCTGCCGAATTCGCGGCGCAACGTGCCGTCCTCTGCCTGCGCGGGGTCGGTGGCGCCCATCAGCGCACGCCACTGCCTGATCGCGTCGGACGCCGCCAGGGCCAGCACGACCGCCGGCCCGGAAGACATGAACGTCGTCAAATCGTCGAAGAACGGGCGCTCGTGATGCACCGCGTAGAACCCCTCGGCGTCGGACTTTGACAACCGCACCAGCCGCATCGCGACCACGTCGAACCCGGCGCGTTCGATGCGCTGCAGTATCGCGCCCGTGTGCCGGGCCGCCACCGCGTCCGGCTTGATGATGGCAAGCGTACATTCCATGAATCTGGGTTGACTCCCGGCGCGGACCGCACCGTTTCTGAATCGTCCGCCGACCGGCGCGAGCATTCGGCAGGTCGCCGGCCGGGGCGGGGCGCATACCGCCCCGGCTTACCGCAGGCTGTGCATGACGTCGTCAAGCACTTTCCGCGACGGCCGCACGCGGTCCTCCGGGAGCGAGGCCAGCGGCTCATCCACGAGATTCAGCGACGTCAGGAAGTCTTCCGCCATCGGATCCACGTAGATCAGGCCGGTCGCGAACTCGCCCCGGGCGTGGGTCTCGTGCAACGCCCGCAGGGCCTGCATCTTGTCGGTCGGGTTGTAACGCTCATCGAGTTTGTGCAGATACAGGCGCGACCCGTCGTGCATCGTCACTTCCTGCGTCGTCCCCGGTTCGTACTCCACCGTGATGTCGTCGAAGTACGGCACAAAGTCGATTTCCTCCAGAGGATCGTCGTGGCTCTTCACGTAGGCGTAGCTCTTGGTCGAGCCCTCATGATCGTTGAAGGTCACGCAGGGAGACAGCACGTCCAGCATCGCCGTGCCCCGATGACTGAGCGCCGCTTTCAGGATGGCGGTCAACTGTTTCTTGTCGCCCGAGAACGACCGCGCCACGAAGGTCGCACCCAGTTGGATGGCCAGCGCGCAGGTGTCGATGGGCGGCAGGTCGTTCACCACCCCGGTCTTGAGCATCGATCCGACATCGGCCGTCGGCGAGAACTGCCCCTTGGTCAATCCGTAACAGCCGTTGTCTTCGATGATGTAGATGATCGGCAGATTGCGCCGCATCAGATGTATGAACTGACCGATGCCAATGGCGCCGGTGTCGCCGTCGCCGCTCACCCCGATGGCCAGAAGACGCTTGTTCGCGAGCATCGCCCCGGTGCCCACCGACGGCATCCGTCCGTGCACCGCGTTGAAGCCGTGCGCCGAGCCCAGAAAGTACGCCGGGCTCTTGCTGGAACAGCCGATCCCGGAGAGCTTGATGACCCGGCTCGGCTCGACGCCCATCGCGAAACAGGCGTCGATGATGCGTTCAGAAATGGCGTTGTGCCCGCATCCGGCGCACAACGTGGTCTTGCTGCCGCGATAGACCGGCAACTCAAGCCCGATCCGGTTGCTTTTCGCTCTCTTGGGAGGCGGTGTCGCTGTAGTCACGATTCACCCTAATAACTCGTCGTGCGTCTCAGGTAACGGTGCGGTCCGGACGGCGTTGGCGGAGTGCCCGCTACTCGCCTCCAACACCCGCGTTGTGCGGTATTCGCTCGTTGGCCACCGAGTACTGCACCCGGTATCCCTCTTGAATCAGGACATCGTCGGTGATGCTGCGCGCGTCGATCGGCTCGCCGGCGTAGTGCAGCACACTGCGCAGCCGACCGGCCAGCTCGGCGCGCAACTCGATTCGCATCAAGGTCGCCATCTGCGCGTCGCGATTCTGTTCGACGATGTACACGCGGTCGTGGCGCTCGATGAACGACGCCAACGCTGAACGGAACGGGTAGGCCCGCAGCCGTAATACGACGTTTGCAGATCGGCCTCGTCCTGAAGCTGGTCCCGGCTCTCGACCACCGCCCAGTGGGTGGTGCCGAAGGCGATGATGCCGATGCGTGCCTTGCGATTGATTTCGACCACCGGGGCCGGCATCCAGTTGCGGGCTGTCTCGAACTTCCGCGTCAAGCGGTCGACGTTCTTCTTGTAGTCGTCGGCCCGCTCGCTGTATTGGCCCCACTCGTTGTGCCCGGATCCGCGGCAGAAGTAGGCCGGCATCGATGCGCCGGGCACCGATCGATAGGGAATGCCGTCACCATCCACGTCGCGGTAGCGGCCAAACCGGCCGATACGCTCCAACGTGCCTTCGTCGAGCACCTTCCCCCGATCGATCGGTTTCTCGGGATAGTCGAACTCGGGAGACATCCAGGTGTTCATGCCGAGATCCAGATCAGACATGACGAACACCGGGGTCTGGAACCGCTCGGCGAGATCGAAGGCGTTGATCGCCATCGAGTAGCACTCCTCGGGCGACGAGGGAAACAACATGAGGTGCCGGCTGTCGCCATGTGACAGGAACGCCGTCGACAAAATGTCCCCCTGCGCGGTACGGGTCGGCAATCCGGTCGACGGACCGACCCGCTGAATGTCGAAGATGACGGCGGGAACCTCTGCATAGTAGCCGAGTCCGGCGAACTCGCCCATGAGCGACACGCCCGGGCCCGAGGTGGCGGTCATCGTCCGTGCGCCCGCCCAGCCGCCCCCGATCGCCATGCCCAGGGCTGCGATTTCATCCTCGGCCTGTACGACCGCGAACGTGGCCCGCCCCGTCTCCTTGTCGACCCGGTATTTGCGCAGATAGGTGATGAGCGTTTCGCACAGGGAGGACGACGGCGTGATCGGATACCAGGTCACGACCGTCACGCCCGCCATCATGCAGCCGATGGCCGCGGCCGCGTTGCCGTCGACCAGAATCCGATCCTGGTTCTCGTCCATCGGCTCGATCCGATAGGGATCCCGCTTGATCAGCTCGCGGTCGGCGAACGCGTATCCGACATCGAGTGCCTCGCGGTTGATCGCCACCACCTTCGGCTTCGAACCGAACTTCTTCACGAGGGCGGCTTCCATCTGGTCGAGATCGACCCCCAGCAGGTTCGACAGCACCCCGTCGTAGATCATGTTGCGGACCCGGCGCCGCAGCTTGACGTCACGCGACACCTGGCCGATGAGCTTGTCGAACGGTACCGCGTAGAACACCAGGTCGCTGCGCAGCGCGTCCAGCTTCAGTGGTTCGTCATACACGACCACGGCGCCGGCCTGGAGACTGAGCACATCCTCGCGGGCCGTCTCCGGATTCATGGCGACGACGATGTCGATCTCTTTCTTCCGGGCGACGTAGCCGTCCTTGTTCGCGCGAATCGTGAACCAGGTCGGCAACCCGGCGATGTTCGACGGGAAGAGGTTCTTGCCGGACACCGGCACGCCCATCTGAAAGATCGATCTGAGCAGAACCAGATTGGCCGTCTGACTCCCCGAGCCGTTGACGGTCGCCACCTGGATGCTGAAATCGTTGACGACGGGCGAGATGGACGATCTGGATGGACGTTCTTGGACTGCGACGTCGGACGCGGGCATTCAGCTCCTCAGGGCGATAGAGTGCCGGGTCACAAGGCTTGGGTTGGTAGAGTGGCCTTCAAGAACACAATAAACCGACCAATTGTAGCACTATTTGTAGTGTTCTCTGGAACCTGCCGGCACAAGCGTGCACTGATCGAACGCTGTCCTAACCAATCGGCGACCCAAGCGCCGTGGCGACCGCGCTCCCGATTTCCGACGGGCTGCGGACCACGGTCACGCCCGCCTCGGCGAGCGCCGCCATCTTTCCGGCCGCGGTACCCTGCCCGCCGGACACGATCGCCCCGGCGTGTCCCATCCGCCGTCCCGGCGGCGCGGTCTGCCCGGCGATGAAGCCCACGACCGGTTTGCGCACGGCATCCCGGATGAACGCGGCCGCCTCTTCCTCGGCGCTGCCGCCAATCTCGCCGATCAGGACGACCGCCTCGGTGGCGTCGTCGGCCTCGAACAGCCGCAGCGTATCGATAAAGCTCGTCCCGATGAGCGGATCGCCGCCGATTCCGATACAGGTGGTCTGGCCCAGTCCGAGCCGGGTCAACTGGTGAATCGCCTCGTAGGTCAAGGTGCCGCTCTTCGACACGATCCCGACGCGGCCTTCCCGGCAGATATGCCCCGGGATGATGCCGGCCTTGGCGCGCCCCGCCGAGATGAGACCGGGGCAGTTGGGCCCGATGAGACGACTCGGCCGACCCTCGAGGAACGTGAGCGCGTACATCATGTCCAGGGTCGGCACGCCCTCGGTGATGCACACGATCAGGCCGATGCCTGCATCCGCGGCCTCCATGACGGCGTCGGCGGCGACCGGCGGCGGTACGAAGATCACCGACGCATCGGCGCCGGTCGCCCGCCTGGCCGCCTCCACCGTGTCGAACACGGGGAAGCCCTCGTGTGTGGTGCCCCCCTTGCCCGGCGTCACGCCGCCGACCACCGTGGTGCCGTAGTCGGCCGCCTGACGCGCGTGGAAGGTGCCCTCGCGCCCGGTGAGTCCCTGCACCAGGAGTCGCGTCTCTCGATCGATCAGTACTGCCATTCGCGTGTCCCGACTCGGGGTCAGGCCTGATGCGCCAGTGCGACCACCAGGCTGGCCGCGTCGCCCATGCCGTCGGCGGTCGTGAAGTTCAGCCCGCTGTCCTGCAGCATCCGCTTCCCCTGCTCGACGTTGGTACCCTCCATGCGGATGACGACCGGCACGCTGGCGCCGAGCTCGGTGACCGCCGCAATCACACCCTCTGCCAGCACGTCGCAGCGCAGGATACCGCCGAAGATGTTGATCAGGACGGCGCGAACCTTCGTATCGGACAGCAGGATCCGGAACGCGTTGCGGATCTGCTCCGCGGTCGCGCCTCCTCCGACATCGAGGAAGTTCGCCGGTTCGCCGCCCGCCAGCTTGATGATGTCCATCGTCGCCATCGCGAGGCCGGCGCCGTTGACCATGCACCCGATCGTGCCGTCGAGACGAATATAGTTGAGCGCGAACTTCGACGCCTCGATCTCCAGCGACTCTTCCTCGGACAGATCCCTTAGCTCCTCCCGCTCGGGATGCCGGAACGCCGCGTTGTCATCGAGCGTCACCTTGGCGTCGAGCGCGAGCACGTCTCCCCCGGCGGTCACGATCAGCGGATTGATCTCCACCATGGACGCATCGACCGCCAGGAACGTCCGATACACGCGCTGCATCAGGGTCGCCGCCTTGCGGGCCACCGCGCCGGCAAGGCCAAGCGCGCCGGCCACACGCCGCGCCTGAAACGGCGCCAGACCGATGGCCGGGTCGATCTGCACGTGGTGAATACGGTCCGGCGTGTCGGCCGCCACCTGCTCGATGTCGATTCCGCCGGCGGCGCTGGCGATCAACAGCGGCCGCTGCGACGCCCGGTCGATCAGCACGCCAAGGTAGAGCTCGCTGGCGATGTCCAGCCCTTCCTCGATCAGCAGACGGGACACCACGCGACCGGCCGGGCCGGTCTGCGCGGTCACCAGGGTCATGCCGAGCATCCCGGACGCGATGCGCCCGGCCGCCGCGGCGTCGTCGGCCAGTCTGACGCCGCCGCCCTTCCCGCGCCCTCCCGCGTGAATCTGGGCCTTCACGACGACCCGCCCGCCGAGGCGCGCTGCCGCCTCGGCCGCGGTGGCGGCCAAGAAGACCGGTTCACCGCGCGGCGTGCCCACGCCGTGCCGCGCGAGGATCGCTTTTCCCTGATACTCGTGAATCTTCACTGCATGTCTCGGACATCCGCATGACCGGACCGCCGCCTGGCGGCGCCGGGACGCCGTCGCCTACAAACCCAGGATGCCGACCAGTTCCTGCACGGCCGCCGCCGATCGGTTCAGCGCCTCTCGTTCGCCGTCTTCGAGCGCGATCTCGATCACCTGCTCCGCACCGCCGGCGCCCAGCTTTACAGGCACTCCCACGTACAGATCGTTGATGCCGTACTCGCCCTGCAGGAACACCGCGCAGGGCAGAATCTTCTTCTTGTCCTTGAGGATTGCCTCGACCATCTCGACCACCGCCGACCCAGGTGCATAATATGCGCTGCCCGTCCCGAGCAGCTTCACGATTTCGGCGCCGCCGTGTGCGGTGCGGGTCACGATCGCGTCCACGGTCGCCTTGTCGAGCAACTGGGTGATCGGGATCCCGGCCACCGTCGAAAAGCGGGGCAAGGGCACCATCGTGTCGCCGTGGCCGCCGAGCACGAATGCATGCGTGTTCTCGACCGACACCTGCAGCGCCTCGGCAATGAACGAGCGCATGCGGGCCGAATCAAGGACGCCGGCCATCCCCACCACACGCTCTCTCGGGAATCCGCTCTCTCGGTAGACCACCTGACACATCGCATCCAGCGGATTGGTAACCGGAATGATGATGCAGTCGGGCGAGTGCTTGACGACCTCCGCCGTCACCGCCTTGATGATTCCGGCGTTCTTGTGAAGCAGGTCGTCGCGGCTCATCCCGGGCTTGCGGGCAAGCCCGGCAGTCACAACCACGATGTCCGACCCGGCGGTGTCGGCGTAATCGTTCGTACCGAGCACGCGTGCGTCCGACCCTTCGATGGGACACGCCTCGAGCATGTCGAGGCCCTTCCCCTGCGGAACCCCCTCCAGAATGTCGAGCACCACGACGTCAGCCAGTTCCTTGTCGGCGATACTCCGCGCGACGGTCGCGCCGACGTTTCCGGAACCGATAACGCTCACTTTTCGATTCATGACAGATTCTCTACCCCTTTCCTCCGGTGTCGCGCCCGCCCTCTGCTCGCGCCGGCGACGACACCGTGGTGCGCACGGTGCGCCCTCGACACCACACGGTTGTCTTCACGGCTCCGGCCCGGTCAGTTAGGGCACATCCCCGCGGAGTAGTGCAAGTTCTTCACAGATTCTGTGGAAAACCCTGTGGAAAACTGCGTCTTTGACGGTCGGCAAGTCGCATCAACCGGGGATTTCTAGCGAATTGCACCATCCTGGTGCGCCCTGCCGATGGCCACAAGCCGCATGCAAACGGCCACCCATTGACCGCTCTTGGCACACCCGCAACGCACTGCCACCAGTCGCGCGCAAATGGCCACCCATTGACCGCTCTCGGCACACCCGCAGCGCACTGCCACCAGACGGACGCAAATGGCGACCCATTATACTTGTAGCCTGATGGCGCCCCACGCGGCGCCGCCAGATCCAACGGCACGCAGACCGGGCCAGGTCGAACGCCACCTTGGGATGCGGCATGTGGCGCGCGTCCAGGCGGCCGACCGTATGCGGCCGGCCGCGCCCGCACTCGTTCAGGACCCGATCTGGAAACGACCGACACATGAAGATCGTGATCGCGGACCCGCTGCCCACCTCTGCGGCCGACCTGTTCCGACACGAGGGCTGGACCGTCGACGCACGGGCTGGCCTTCCCCCGGACGAACTGGCCGAAGCGCTCGCAGACGCCGACGGACTCATCGTCAGGAGCGCCACCCGGGTCGATGCCGACCTGCTCCGGCACGCCTCCCACCTGAAAGTGGTCGGCCGCGCCGGCGCCGGTGTCGACAATGTCAACCTTGATGCGGCGAGCGCGCGCGGCATACTCGTCGTCAATGCCCCCGGCGCCAACAGCATCAGCGTCGCCGAGCATACCTTCGCCCTGCTGCTCGCGTCGGCCCGTTCGATCGCCGAGGCGGACAGCCAGATGAAGGCGCAGCGCTGGGAAAAGAAACGGCTGGTAGGACTGGAATTGCGCGGCAAGACGCTCGGTGTCGTGGGTCTCGGGCGGATCGGCCGGGAAGTCGTGCACCGCGCGCATGCGTTCGGCATGCGCGCCGTCGCCCACGATCCCTTCATCGCCAGTCAGGTCGCGGCTGACCTCGATGTCGAGTTGCTGGATCTCGATGCACTCTGCGCGCAAGCGGATTTCATCACCCTTCACGTACCGGCGACCGGTGATCGGCCGCTGTTCGACGCCGGCCGCCTGGCGCGTTGCAAACCGACCGCGCGTATCATCAACACCGCCCGCGGCACGCTCATCGACGAGACCGCGCTGGCGGACGCCATTGCCCGCGGCGCCCTGGGAGGCGCCGGCCTGGACGTCTTTCGCACCGAGCCGCCGGCGGACAGTCCGGTCATCGCGCTGCCACAGGTCGTCGCCACGCCGCACATCGCCGGGTCGACCCGCGAGGCGCAGGAACTGGTCGGTCTCGAAACCGCCGCCTGTGTCCGCGACTATCTGCGGGGCGGCGTCGTGCGCAACGCGGTCAACTACCCCTCGCTCGGCCCCGAGGAACTGGCCCGGCTGCAGCCGTATACCGTCCTCGCCCGCCAACTCGGGGCGTTCCTGGGAAAGATCTCGACGGGACGCACCGAAATCGTCTCCATCCGATACTACGGCGCTCTGGCGGACGGGAACACCGAGATGCTCGTCGGCGCGACCCTGGTCGGTTTCTTCGGGACGGTGCTCTCGTCGAACGTCACCCCGATCAACGCTCGCGCCGTCGCCGGCGAACGCGGCATCGAAGTCATCGAGTCGCGCAGCTCGCGACCGCGCAACTTCACGAACCTGATCTCGGTCAAACTGCACACCAGCGACGGAGAACGCTGGGTCGAAGGCGTGGTCATCGAACAGGCCGGCCCACGCATGGTGCTGCTCGACGGCGTCACGGTCGAGGCGCCGCTCGAGGGGACGCTCATTGTCATTCGCAATACGGACCAACCCGGGGTCATCGGCGCCATCGGCACGATTCTCGGGCGCTATGGCATCAACATCGCCAGCTTCGCCCTTGGGCGCGGGCCCGGGGGCGCCGTCGCGATCGTGAAGGTCGACAGCGTCGCAGACCGCGGACCACAGGTGACGTCCGACGTGCTCGCTGAAATCCGCGCGGTGGAGGCGGTGCGGCAGGCCGAAGTGGTGACGGTGTAGTAGGGGCAACCCTTGTGGTTGCCCTGTTCTGAACATACCTGTAGGGGCAACCCTTGTGGTTGCCCTGTTCTGAACATTCCTGTAGGGGCAACCCTTGTGGTTGCCCTGTTCTGAACATACCTGTAGGGGCAACCCTTGTGGTTGCCCTGTTCGTCAGCCGGAGCAACCAAGAGCAGCGGGATGCAACGTCGATCCGCAGATATCCACGCGGATCGGCGGGTTTCAGCGTGAAACCGCAGAATGCAGCGGGGCTTTTACCACGGGCTCCTAGGGGAGCGTGAGCCGCAAGGTATCGCGGGATTCCAGATCGAGCAGATTGACCGTGTCATGCGTGACGGCGTGCACGTGGTAGCGCCCCGCCACGTCGTCGCCTGTGCGGACCAGAAATACGCGTCCGCCCAGCGACAGGACCGCGGTCTGCCGCGGCCCGTCCGGGGTCCGCTCGACGGCGATGCCGGCCAGCGTGACGGGCGGGCGCATGGCCGCCGGCGCCGTGGCGATGCCAGGGATCGACGGTACGGGTGCGACGCCCGGCGCGAGGCCCGGCGCGCCAGCGGCCGCGCCGGCGGCAGCGTCCTCCGGCTGCGGCGTCTGACGCTGAAACGTGAACGGGTTGCGCGCCGGCGAACGCGGGCGCGGTACGCGTTCGAGCCGTGCCGACAGCCGGTCCACCTCGCGTTCGAGGTCCCACCGCGGCTGGGCCGGCATAGCATGCTGAGCGGGCACCTCGGCGGGACCGAGCGGCCCTGGCGGTCTCGCCGGACTCGGCGCGATGGTGCCGGCGGCCGACGACAGCCACGCCCCCAGCAATGCCGCTCCAACCGCGAGCGCCGCGACCCGACCGTTGGTCATGGAAATGCTGTCAAAGCGCCGCAGGCGCCGGCCCCGCGGCGAATAGCCCCATCGCAGCGCGCGGCGGCGGCGACACCGCCGACCCCCACCCGCCGTCCCTCGCGCCCCGACCCGCGGAACCGTATCGGGGCGTGACATTCATGTTAGCATTCATCGTGCATGCAGTGATTCGGGTCCCTGATGTTTCCCATCCAGCATCCACCCGAGTCGTCGCCGTCATCCCCGTCCGCTACGCTTCGACGCGGCTTCCAGGAAAAGCTCTGGCGGATATCGGCGGGCGGCCGATGGTCGAGCATGTCTATCGACGGGTCGCCGCGGCGACCTCGGTCGATCAAGTCGTCGTCGCCACCGATGACACCCGCGTCGCGCAGGCGGTCGCCCGGTTTGGAGGGCAGGCGCGGATGACGCGCGCCGATCACCGCTGCGGCACCGACCGCCTCGCCGAAATCGCTGGCGCCCTCGATTGCGACCTGGTCGTCAACGTACAGGCCGACGAGCCGCTCATCGAGCCCGGCATGATCGATCTCGCGGTGGCGGTCTGCGCGAACGACACCGCGGTATCGATGTCGACGCTGCGATGCCCGCTCGCCGCGGCCGCTGACCTGCACGACCCGCACGTGGTCAAGGTAGCGGTCGACCGCTACGGCTACGCGTTGTACTTCTCGCGCGCCGCCATCGGCCTCGACCGCGACGCCGTGTCGGCGACCGTGCCGCCAGTCGCCAAGCACATCGGTCTCTACGTGTACCGCCGCCCGTTCCTGCTGACAGTGAGCCGTCTGGCGCCGACGCCGATCGAACGCGCCGAACAGCTTGAACAGATGCGCGTGCTCGAACATGGCTACCGCATCATGACCGCCGCCACCGACCACGACTCGATTGGCGTCGACACGCCCGCGGATCTCGAACGCGTACGCCGTCTCGTGGCCGCCGGATCTCCACATGAGTGAACCGATTCTCAACAGCCAGGGTCGTCCCGTGAAGTTCGTGTTCGTCAGCGGCGGCGTCGTGTCCTCCCTCGGCAAGGGTCTGGCCGCCGCCTCGATCGGGTGTCTCCTGGAGGGCCACGGCTACACCGTGACCCTGCAGAAACTCGATCCGTACGTCAACGTCGACCCCGGCACGATGAGCCCCTATCAGCACGGGGAGGTATACGTCACGGATGACGGCGCCGAGACCGACCTCGACCTCGGGCACTACGAACGCTTCACGAACACCCTGACCTCGAGGCAGTCGAACTGGACAACCGGCAAGATCTATCTGTCGGTCATTCAGAAGGAACGGCGCGGCGACTACCTGGGCGGCACGGTGCAGGTCATCCCGCATATCACGAACGAGATCAAGGACTGTATTCGCGCGGTGGCCACTGGCGTCGACATCGTGCTCGTGGAAGTCGGCGGTACGGTAGGAGACATCGAGAGCCAACCGTTCCTCGAGGCGATCCGTCAGTTCCGACAGGATGTCGGACGCGACCATACGCTGTATGTGCACCTGACTCTCGTCCCGTTCATTGGCGCCGCGGGCGAATTGAAAACCAAACCGACCCAGCACAGCGTCCGCGACCTGCGCGCCCTCGGGATCCAGCCGGACATCCTGTTGTGCCGCACCGACCGTACGCTGCCGACCGAAATCCGCCGGAAGATCGCGCTGTTCTGCGACGTGGACGAAGATTCGGTCATCACCGCGAAGGATGTCCCGAGTATCTACGAGGTACCGCTCGTATTCGGCGAGGAAGGACTCGATCGAAACATCCTCCGGCGTCTGCAGCTTCCCGACTCGGCGCGCGCGATGAGCGCGTGGCAAGCGCTCGTCGACGACATCCGGCATCCCACCGACCGGCTCTCCATACACGTCGTCGGAAAGTACGTCGGGTACGAGGACTCCTACAAGAGTCTGAACGAGGCGCTGTATCACGGCGGATTCCGGCATCGTCTGGCGGTCGACATCCGCTGGGTCGAGGCGGAAGCGCTCGACACGGATGACGGACTCCATCTGCTCGACGGCGCCGACGGGGTGCTCGTCCCCGGCGGATTCGGCGACCGCGGCAGCCGCGGCATGATGCGGGCGGCGCACGTGGCGCGCACGCAAGGCATTCCGTACTTCGGTATCTGCTACGGGTTTCAGTGGGCCGCGGTCGAGTACGCGCGCAACGTCTGCGGCCTGCAGGGCGCCGACTCGACCGAGTGCAATCCGGACACCCCCCACAAGGTGATTTACAAGCTCCGCGATCTGCTCGGCGTCGACGATCTGGGGGGCACCATGCGGTTGGGCAAGTATCCCTGCCGACTGACGCCCGGGTCGATCGCCCACCGCATCTATGGCAGCACCGAGATCGAGGAGCGGCATCGGCACCGCTACGAGTTCAACCGGGCCTACGAATCGGCGCTCTCCCAACAAGGTCTGGTCATCTCCGGGCAATCGCCGGACGGGAAATTCGTCGAGACCATCGAACTGCCGGACCATCCGTGGTTCGTCGCGGTCCAGTTCCACCCCGAGTTCAAGTCCAAGCCGCTGAACCCGCACCCGTTGTTCGCCGACTTCGTGCGCGCCAGTTACGAACACAAGGTCGCCGCCGGCTCGCGGACCTCTTCGGCCATCGCCTGATCCCGATACCCGTCCGCACCCCGTCGTTTCCGGGCCAGTTACTTATAATGAGCAGATGGACATGGTGCACGTCGGCGGCCTGTCGATCGGCGGCGGGGCTCCGCTGGCGCTCATTGGCGGTCCATGCGTAATCGAGAGCGATCGCCATGCCCTGCAGCTCGCGGGCGCCATTGCCGGCGTCGCGCGGCGGGTCGGCATGCCGTACGTGTTCAAGGCGTCGTTCGACAAGGCCAATCGCACGTCGATCGCGTCGTTTCGGGGACCCGGACTCGAGGCCGGTCTGGCCACGCTCGCACGAGTCAAGGCTGAGTACGGAATGCCCATTCTGACGGACGTTCACCAGCCGCACCAGGCGGCCGCCGCCGCCGAGGTCGCCGACATCCTGCAGATTCCGGCGTTCCTGTGCCGGCAGACCGACCTGATCGTCGCGGCCGCGCAGACCGGGCGCGCGGTGAACGTGAAGAAGGGGCAGTTCCTCGCGCCATCCGACATGCGCCACGTGATCGACAAGGTGCGCACGACCGGGAATCCGAACGTGCTCGTCACGGAACGCGGCGTGAGCTTCGGCTATCACAATCTGATCGTCGACGTGCGCTCGTTTCCACAACTGCGCGCACTCGGTGCGCCGGTCGTATTCGACGTCACGCACAGTCTGCAGCTTCCCGGAGCGGGGGACGGAATGTCCGCCGGTCAGGCCGAGTACATCGAGCCGCTGGCGTCAGCGGGCGTCGGGGCCGGCGTGGATGGCGTATTTCTCGAAATCCACGACCACCCCGCCGGCGCCAGAAGCGACGGGCAGAACGCGTTGCCCCTCGAGCGCCTCGAACCGCTGCTCACGCGCCTGCTGCGCATTGACGAGGCGGTGCGGGCATGAATACCCTGGCCGACTTCCAGGAGCCGCGGCGCCTCGCGGTCGACCTGCGTCTCGCGCGCAGGGTGCTGGAGATCGAAGCAGCCGCCATTTCAGCGCTGATCGACCGTGTCGACCAGCAGTTCGAGGCCGCGGTGACGCTGCTCGACACCTGCGCCGGACGGGTCATCGTCACCGGCATGGGCAAGTCGGGCATCATCAGCCGCAAGATCGCGGCCACCCTGGCCAGCACCGGCACGCCGGCGTTCTTTCTGCACCCCGCCGAAGCTGTCCACGGAGACCTCGGGGTGATTCAGGGCGACGACGTCGTGGTGGCGTTGTCGCACACCGGGGAAACGACCGAGATTCTGCGGCTCCTGGCAACGATCAAGCGGGTCGGCGCACGGGTGATCTGTCTGACCGGCGCGCCCGGCTCCACGCTGGCGCAGGCGGCCGACGTCACGCTCGACTGTCAGGTCCGTATCGAGGCCTGCCCGCTGAATCTGGTCCCTACGGCCAGCACCACCGCGGCGCTCGCCATGGGCGACGCGATCGCGATGACGCTGCTGGTCAAGAAGGGCTTTTGCGCGGATGACTTCGCCGGGCTCCATCCCGGAGGGGGACTGGGCAAACGGTTGCTCAAGGTCGACCAGTTGATGCACAGCGGCGACAAGGCGCCGGCGGTTCGAGTCGACAGCCCCATGGGCGACGTGCTGCGCGAGATGTCGGACAAGCGGCTGGGCATGACCTGCGTGGTGGAGCACGACGGCCGCCTCGCCGGCGTCATCACCGATGGGGACCTGCGCCGCCGACTCGCAAAGGGAGACGGGCTGCTCGACCATACGGCGGCCGACGCAATGACCTGCAGTCCGCGCACCATTGCTCCCACCGCGCTGGCGGCCCAGGCGCTGCAGGTCATGGAGGCGCATCGGATCACGTCGTTGATCGTCGTCGATGACGGCGCGCGCCCACTGGGGGTGCTGCATCTGCACGAGCTCTGGCGGACCGAGTTGTTCTGATGAACGAGTCGATCACCCTGCTTGCCGTGCTGCTCGCCCTGTTGCTGGGCCTCGTCGGAGGCAAGGCGTGGGAGCGCTACAAACTGCGCGAGGGGCGCTGGATCGACCGCCGCAAGGCACGCCAGTCTCCCCATTACATCCTGGGTCTGAACTTCCTGGTCGCGAGCCAGCTCGATCTCGCCATCGAGGAACTCACTACCGCTGCGGGCGTCGACGCCGACGCGCTGGAGATCCATCTGATTCTCGGCAACCTGTTTCGGGAGAAGGGACAGGTCACACGAGCCATCCAGATGCACCAGCAGCTTCTGCGCCGGCCGAAGCTGACCAAGATCGAGCAGGCCCACGTGCTGCTGTGCCTCGGGCTCGACTTTCGCCGCGGCGGGTTCGTCGACCGCGCCCGCGATGCGTTCACCGAAGTCCTGCGTTTCGATCCGGGCAACAACTACGCGTTGCTCAACCTCGAGAAACTGCATGAAGAGCAGCATCAGTGGACGGAAGCGTACGCCATCCGGCAACGCCTGGCGGCCCTGGCGGACCCGGCGCAGCGACCGAAACACCACGCCATCCTGTCGTATCTCGAAACGCAGCTCGGGCTGCAGGCGCTCGACCGCGGGGACCAGGCGGCAGCGGTGTCACGCTTCGAGGCGGCCATCCAACTGAACGCCAGTACCGTGCCCGCGCATGTCACGCTCGGGGATCTGCAGCGGCAGGACGGACGCCTCGATCAGGCCATCGCGACCTGGGAGCAGGTCGTGGCGATCGCCCCGGAACGCGCCTACCTGGTGTTTGACCGTATCGAAGCGTTGACCAGCGAGCAGGGCGACCGCGAACGGTTCCCGGCACTCTGCCGGCGATTGATCGACGCCAATCCGCAGGACTGGCGCGCACGGCTGGCGCTGGGCCGCCACCTGGCGAATGACGGACGTCCGTCCGAAGCGCTCGATCTCCTGCTGGCGTCCCTCGTCCACAATCCTCACGCGCTGACGATTCACCAGGTTGTGTGGAACGCGCTGGCGGCACTCGAGTTCGACGAAAGCCGCGTACAGCGCTATATGGATCTCACTCGCGAAGCGGTGTTCTATCTCGATCCCCACGTGTGCATGCGGTGCCGCTATCGAAGCACCGAGCTGCTCTGGCAATGTCCACAGTGCCACGAGTGGAACACGTTCGTCGAAGAGCGGATCACGTCGGCCGAAGACGGTGAAGACAATCCGGCCTGATGGTCCGGCCCCGCCTGTGCGGGTCGTGCTGACCGGGGGCGTCGCCACCGGCAAGAGCTACGTGCTGGCGCGGTTCGCCACGCTCGGTGCAGCGACCCTTGACGCCGACCAGCTCGCGCACGAGGCGTACGCACCGGGCGGTCCGGCGTGGCAGGCGCTGCGTGATCGCTTCGGCGAGGACATGTTCGACGATCACGGCCGTCTGAATCGCCGCCGGCTCGGCGCCCTGATCTTCGCCGACGACACGGCGCGCGCTGCATTGAATGCCATCGTGCACCCGCACGTGCGCGCCGCCGTCAACCGCTGGTTCATGCAGCTCGAGTCCCGGCCCTCCCCGCCGCCGGGTATCGTGGCGATACCCCTGTTCTACGAGGGTCCGCGGGCAGACCGGTTCGACGTGGTCATCGTCACGGCCTGCGACCCGGTCCGACAGTTGAACCGGGTGATGGCTCGCGGCCTCGACGAAGCGGAAGCCCGGCGCCGTATCGACGCACAGCTTCCGACCGCCGACAAAGTGAAGCACGCCGACCTCGTGATCCGGACCGACGGCGCTCATCAGGATACGGACCGCCAGGTAGGCGAGATCTACCGGCGCTGGCGACGCACCGGAGACCCGTCCAGTGAATCTCCGGCGGCGAATGCCACCTCCGAGTGGCGAGGAGGAGATCCGCATGACCCGTAGCCAGCGCATGGTGAACACCGGAAGGCAGACCATCGTCACCGCGGCGCTCGTGGCAACGTCGCACGCCGGGCTGATCGTGGCGCAGGACGACCGGCCGCCCGCCGAGGTGCGGGCCACCATCGAAGGCACCTGGATACTCGTGGAATGGCACGTTGACGGGCGGGTGCTCAACCCGCCCGAGATGGACGGCCGGTGGATGGTGCACGACGGCATGGTGATGGCGATCCGGCACCGCAACGGCCGGGACGGCTACGAATCAACCGCTGGTTACGGTACCTACCGGTGGGGGCCGACCACCTGGACGTATGGCTACGACCGGTCGGAAGACCGCCGCGGGCCGGCTCCCGGCGACACCACACTGCGCGTGTCCGGGATTCCACAGCGTACGTTCGAGATCACCCGTGAGGGCAACCACCTGATTCTCGAGGACGCGGCGCAGACGTTGCGCTGGGACTACGACATTTCCGGCAAGACATTCCTGCTGATGGGACGGGACCGACAGGTCATCCGGAAATACCGCCGGGTCGAGTGATCGATCCCGGGGCCGTGGTGCACACCGCGTCTCCCATCCTTGGCCTGACGCTGTCACGGGGTGACGGTAATCGTCACGTCCGCCGCGGAGAACAACGCGCCGTCACTGGCCAGCGCACGCAGCACGTAGGTGCCCGGCTCGTCGAAGGTGGCCTGCACCTCCCACTTGCCGTCCGGCGGCGGGGGTGGGATCTCGAACGGCGGGGACCACGGCGAATTCGCATACGGCCGGGTATCCTGCCAGACCTTCATCTGGATCGGATCGAAGCGCACGGCTCCGCTGCCCCGGTAGACGAACCAGGACAATCTGAGCCCGTTCGGGTTCCCCGGCACAATCTGACGCGGCGGCGTGTAGGCCGGGTGCCGGTCACGCTGCGTGCGCGGCGTGCGCTGCGCGCGCGGACGCAGCGTGACACCCGCTTTCCGCGACGACGGAATCCCATCCTCGTCGCTGGCCCAGGCGACCAGAGTCAGCGGCTGGCCGACGCGGACCCGCCGCCGCTGGTCGACGGCGAGTCTCACCTCGGGCGGCTCGTTCCACTGCCAGTCCTGGCTTACGCCTCCGCGGTTGGCGCCAACCTCGGTACCAATCGTCTGCGGGTCGACCAGGTAATCGGTACGCAGCGACGCGTATGCCCGGTGTGTCTTCCCGTGGGTCGTCAGCGTCCAGATCAGCTCCTGTTCCCGGTCGCCGAACTCGGCCGGAACGACGACCTCGAAAAGGAACATGTTGCGGCGGGGCAGGAAGTGTGTCGGCTGTCCGCGGTCCGGCCCGCCCGGCTCGATGTTGTTGTCCGGTCCAATCGGGACGTCGAGTTCATCCTCCCAGTTGTCGTTCATGTACCCGAAGAACAGCGTGTACGTGCCGTCATCGTTCTGCCACCAGCCCTCGAACGCCGGCGACACGCTCTGCCCGCTCGAGTAGGTAAGCTGTGCGGCGGCTCCCGGCGGCAGCAGGAGCAACGCCAGCACGACCAGCCCGGTCCGCAGAATAGCCATGATCTCGCTGTCGACTCGAACGCGCGCCGGCGGGCCGCTGCCGTGCCTCGAATCGCGGCCTGCCCATCAGGGGCCGTCGGACGCCGCCTCCTGCGAAGGAAAACGCACCTGACACAGCGGACAGCCGATGACGTAGTCGTTCTTCGTCAACCGCAGCCGCTCGCGCCGCTCCCCCATCTCTCGCTCGAACTCCTCGTCGGAGAGCGCGATCGCCTCGCCGAGGTCGATGAACATGTTGGCCACCGACCGCCGCCCGCCACCTCCCCAGTTCCGTGGATCGGCCACGTTGCGGTTCGATGGCGTGGTGTCCATGTATCCAATCAGATGCAGGATGGTCCCTTCGGGCAGCAGCGGCGCGGCGTCGTCGGCATACACGTAGCTGCGCACCCAGTTGTGGTCGTATCCGGCGCAGGTGAGCGTCTGGACACTGTGGCCCCAGATGGCCTCCAGGCACATCCGGATGCCGGGTGCATGCATGTGCGGCTCGAACGTGAGGATCTTGGTATGCTGCTTCAGCACGGTGTAGGCATGAAGCTGCTGGTCGGCCATCGTCGGCTTGATCGAGATGTCGACGCCGTTGCCGGTCAGCCGGCGCACCCACCTCACGCTCGGCGTGTATCCCACCGGATGGAGCTTGAACGCGAACTCGAGATACGCGTTCGTGTCGCGGCCGTTCGAATGCAGATGCGCGGTCTCGAGATTCAGCACCGACCCGGCCGCCAGAATCCGCCCGGCGTCCGGTGGAAAGATGTCCGCGTTCCGCCCCACCTCGTGCACCGGCCAGACCGTGGTCGTCTCGGCGCTGAACGTGTCGGGGTTGTCGTCCTCGACGACGTGCGACGAGTAGTTGAGGTGATGCAGGACGAACCGGCCGCCGACCGTGTTGTTGCCGTTGTCCTTCGGAATGTCGTTGACCTCGCGGATTTCAACCGCCGCGACATAGCGATCCTCGGTCAGCCCGGTCGGGACGATGCCGATCGGCTCCCAGCGATCGGCGCCGGTCGCGCGCACCGTGACGACGGGTGACCGCAGGACCAGGTCGGGCGTGCCAATCCGCCAGCCGTCGCCGGCGCCCCCGACGTATTTTGGAGGCGGAAGGTCGGCAGGATCTCCGCGTGGCGCTCCGGCGTCGCTCCAGGCCGCGATCAGCGCGATTTCCTCCTCGCTGAGCGAGGGATCGTCCTTGAAGTACTGGATGCCGATGTTCTTCTCGATGAACCAGGGCGGCATGGCGCCGCGCTGATTGCGCAATGCCGTACGGGTCTTCATCGCCCGCGCCCAGGGCCGGGTGTCTGCGTACGTGAGGAACGACATCGGCGCCACCGAGTCGGGCCGGTGGCAGTGCTGACAACTGCGCTGCAGAATCGGCGCGATGTCTTTCGTGAAGGTGACCGGATCGGCCGTCGCCGACTGGGCGAAGGCGGGCGTCACGGACACCGCGGCCCCACAGAGTCCCACCAGCCCCACCGCCCAGAGTGTGTTTCGACGCCGGATCTGCATCGTGGTACTCCTTCGAAAGCCGGTATCGACGACTTGCGAGCGAACGTATCATGACGATCAGGGAGGGTCAAACCGGTGCGCGGGCACGGTCACGCCGCCGGCGGCCGGACAGCCGGCAGCCCGTGGGGAGACACCGTGGCGCCGCGATCCAGTTTGCATCTGACCCCGCGTCGGCTATGCTCCCCTTCTGGAGGACACTGCAGCCATGAGCCACCGACGCCTCGCCGCCCTGTTGATCGTGATGATGGGGGTCAGCGCGCCGCCGGCGCCGGCCCAGAACGTCGACTGGCGTCTGCACAACCTGGATCTCGCCGGCAGCCGGTTCGCCGAGACGGACCAGATCACCCCCGAGAACGCGCACCTGCTGACACCGCGCTGGCTGTTCCAGCACGGGGTCATCGACGGGGTCAGCAACCAGACGACGCCCATCATCGTCGACGGCATCATGTATGTCACCGATTCCCGCGGCAGCGTCTACGCCGTGGACGCGGCGGACGGGCACCTGCTCTGGCTCTACGACGTCACCGAACTGCTGGGCGGCGGCCGCCAGCAGGGGTACGTCTTCCGCCACCGGGGCGTGACCTACGAGGACGGCGTGGTCTACAGCGCCGCCGGTTCGTTCATGTTCGCACTCGACGCCAAGACCGGCGAGCCGATCGAGGGATTCGGCGACAACGGCCAGGCCAGCGTCATCCTCGACGTCCTCAGACAACAGTATCCGGACGTCGAGACCGCAATTTCGATGGGCTACTGGTTCACCACCGCTCCGCAGATTCACGACGGCGTGTTGTATGTCGGCTCGACCCGTAGCGAGAGCCGCATTCCCGGCGGTCACGTCCTCGCGATCGACGCGCAGACCGGCGAGGTGATCTGGCACTTCAACACGGTGCCGCAGAGCGAGGCGGACCAGGGCTGGGACATCGCCGGCCCGACCTGGGTGGGCGGCGGACGTGAAGGCGGCGGTATCTGGGAGACGCCGTCGATCGATCCGGAGCTGAACATGATGTACGTCGCCGTTGGCAACCCCTTCGGTGACAGCACGCTGCGGGCCGGGCTGAATCTGTTCTCCGACTCGGTCGTCGCGCTGTCGCTCGATACGGGACAACTGCAGTGGTACTACCAGCTCGTGCACCACGACGTCTGGGACTACGACAACGGCCAGCAACCGATTCTGTTCGACATGGTGGTGGACGGCGAACCGGTCAAGGCGCTCGCACAGGCGAACAAGAACGGCTGGATGTATATCCTGAATCGGGAGACCGGCGACCCGGTGCATCCGATCATCGAAACCCCGGTGCCCACGGAAACCGACCGCGAGGGCGAGCAGCCGTGGCCGACACAGCCGATTCCGCACAAGGCGAACGGGGACCGCATGGAACCGGTCGCGCCGGTGTTTCCGACCGATATTCCGCCGGAACATGCGGAAGGCAAGCGCCTGGTCGAGCAGTACACCCCGCTCGGGCAGGACATCATCTTCGCGCCCGGCATGGGCGGCGGCGCCAGCTACGGACCGATCGCCTACAGCCCGGACACCGGACTGCTCTACGTCAACGCCATCGACCAACCCTTCAGGTCCGGGCGGGGCCCCAAGGGCTACTTCTCGGCGTACGATCCCACCACCGGCGAACTGGTCTGGCGGCAGATCTTCGAGGGCTACGGACAGGCGGGCGCAGTGGTCACCCGGGGCGGTGTCGTCTTTGTGGGCACCGGCAGCAATATCGCCGGCTATTTCTTCGCCTATGACGCCAGGACCGGCGAGGAACTGTGGCGCTACAACACGGGGTCCGGCGTCTTTGCGTCACCCGCGGTCTACATGGTGGACGGCGAAGAGTTCGTCACCGTCGCCTCCGGCGGCGGCTCCCGCGGGCGTCGCGGCGGCGATCTGATTCTCAGTTTCGCGCTGCCCAAGCGATAGCCGCGCACCGATGCGTCCCGGCCGCGGTCCACGCGGCAGGCCGGGCGACCGGGCCGCCCAGGTTCCGGATGTTTGCGTAGGGGCGCCCCTTGTGGGCGCCCGCCTCCCTGCTCCCCTGGGATCACATGGAGGTGGACGCCGCGGCAGCAGACGTGCCATCCCCCGGGTCTCACGATCAGCCGCGCGATGATCCGGGGCCCGAGTTCCCTGACCTGCGGCTCGACACTCGGTTCGGCGACTGGCCGCGGCCCCTCGAGAACGCGCGCAACCCGTTCCGGTCCGGGCCGGCGCCGGTCGGGCCCGCGAGCCGGCCGCCGGCAGAGGCGACCGCGCTGGTGGCGCCGGCGGGGCCGCCCGCAGGTCCGCCGCCCCCACGGCCGGCGGACCGGGTCGGCACGAACGACCCGGACGCGGCGGGCATCGCGGGCGCCCCCCTGCGGCTCATCGGCCTCGTCGAGGCGCACGGCCGCGCGGGCCTCGTGGCCGTGGTGACCGACGAGCACGGCGTCTACCACGGACGGGCGGGCGACGCCATCGAGGGCCGTTACCGGATCGTCTCGATCGACGAAACGTCGATCGAGGTGGAGGACCTGACGCACGGGGTACGCATGACGCTCAGCTTGAGCGAATCCTGAGACTCGGCGCGGTCCGCGTTCCCAGGTCGGCGAGCAGCGTCCGAAGCGGGTGCGGATCTTCTCTACCTGGCAGGCCGCCGTCTTGGGGTCGGACGTCGAGCCCTCGAAGACCTCGACGGCAAGCGGACAACCCTCGGCCGTGCACAACAGACCGAAGACGATCTGCAACGTGCCCTGCTTGCCGTCGCGGCTGTACCCGCGCTGGGCCAGCGGGCAGTGGGTTCCCTCCAGATAACTGGAGGTCAGGTCGTAGAGCACCAGCGTGTTTTCCCGCAGGTGCCGCTTGGCCAGACGCTGCTCGATGGCCGCCATTACTCTCCGGGCCCGCAGTGCGGTCACGGGCATCACGCGGCACAGGCGCGGTCTTGGCCGTAACCATCATATTTTACAAGCACTTATACGAGATACACAGCGCCTGGCAAAGTCAGCCGAGCCAGCGCAAGGCCCCGAGGAGCAGTCCAAGCAGGCCGACGGTTACCGCGGTTTGCATGAGCATAGCGCGGTAAAGGCGTGCCTCAAGGGAAGAGATCTCGGCACGCAGATCCGCTTTCGTCGATAGAGTCTCGACATCAATGCCGGCAGCATCATGCTCTGCCGCCTCCCGCAGGGCGTCCGTGAGTGCGTCGGCCTGCTTCTCGGAGAGGCCAGCGTCGGTCAGGCGACGGGCGATCGCATGGGTATCGAACACGAAGGCCATGCTACCACTAAGTCCTTGGACGCCTGGCGAGGGGCCAGGGCGGGCCATCGGGACGGGTCCGCGAGCAACATTCTCTGGGTCTCCCGTCGTCCGTTGACGGTGCGTGTCGTTCGCTGGAATCCGTTTCCGAACGCGGGCTGCGGCTTGACTCCCATTCGCGGGGATCCAAGCGTAGATCGATACGACTGTGCCAACCGGCGTGACACTCCCGCCCATGATTCCGGCGCTACCGCCCTGGAAACGGGGGAAGATAATTTCCGTCACTGTCCAACGGCGCTGGCGTCAGGCCGCCGGACTGTCGCCACCTGGGAGTCTGCGCTCAGCGCAACATGATCGGCCGCGAAGGGGTGCCTCGCACCTGGTGCCGGCGGCGAGTCACCTTGACCTCGATCTCTTCCGGTGGAATCAATCCCAGCGGCCGGGCGTAGGTCAGGAGATACTGGTTGCCGATCTCGTTCGCCACCCTTGTCAACATTGCCGACAGGGCCGAGGTTGCGCCGAGCTCTTCCCGACCGCCGCCGGTAACCTTGGGCAATTGCTCGAGCAACGCACCCCGGTCCCGATCTCCCGAGCCCATCATCACGGCGCCCCTGGTCCCGGTGGAGGTCCCGGGAATTCTGGCGAACTGCGGCGTCCCGAGGTCGCCGAAACCGCGCACCACGAGCGTATGCACGGCCACCATGTGCTCACGAAGCACGTCGAGCACCAGCTTGTAGCCCAGACCCTGTCCCCCGCGGGGCGAGATGACCGAGGTGGAATCGAAGTCAATCCGCAACCGCGACGTGCTGCTGTTGGCTCCCTCCATGGTCACCAGCACGATGATCGGGCGAATCGCGCCGCGCCGGTCGAGGTCGGCCGCGGTCTGAGCGACGGCGTTCAGCAGATAGGAACTCGTCTCCGAGAATGGCGCGTACTGGGTCGCCGCAGCCTTCAGCCGCTCCTTGCTGGTGGTGTAGTCGACGACCGTGGTCATGTGGTCGCCGAATGTGATCAGCGCAATCTGCTGGCCATCGGGCAGCGTGTCGATCAGGTCGTTCAGTCCGTTCCGGACGTGCGACAGGTTGCGCGCAAATCCGTGACTGTCGTCAACGAGGATCGCCACTTGCATCGGCACCTCGGCGCGCTCGATGCGCAGCACTTCCCGTGCCTGTCCATCCTCCTCAACGATGAATTCGTCGGCCGTCATGTCGAGCACCGGCTCGCCGCCTCTGATGACGCTGACGAACATCGACTGCTGCACCACCTGCGCCTGGACCGCCGCGTCGAACAACACCCCGCCACCGACGGCCAGAACGACCAGACCGAGCGTGCTGCAGCGGTTCATGGGCCTTCTCCTCGATTCCTGCCAGCCGGTCGCGTCAGACACGACCAGCCGACCTCATAGTGGCGTGCCGGGGTGCCGATCATACCTGCAAGCAGCCCCACGCTGTCCGACCACCCGCGCCGATCCCTACCGGGGCGGCGCCGGGGTCAAGGGCGACGTGGCGCCGTACTCCAGCAGCACCGTCTCCATGCGGGGAAAGCGCCGGCCGAGATTCGCGTAGAACACGTCCTGTGCGATCGTCAGCGGCGTCCAGTCTCTCTCGTTGACCGGGTTCAGCGCCGCACCCTGGTCGATCAGGAATCGCAGCAGCGTTTCCGAATCCCGCATGACCGCTCCATGCAGCGCCGCGTCCCCGTTGGCGTCGACCGTCGTGACCGAATCGCCCAACGCGATCATCAGCCTGACCGCCTCCAGAGCCTCCGCGGCGCTGCCGGGGCTTTCGCTGGCGGACCAGATACCGACTCCCGCCGCCACCAGCAACGGGGTCGTCCCGTCCTGGTTCGGCAGCAGCGGGTCCGCCCCGAGCTCGAGCAGCAGCCGCATCAGCGTCACGTCGACCGCCTTGGCCGCCAGCAGAAACGGTGTCGCCCCGATGCGGTTCAACACGTTCCGATAGCCATCCCGCGGCTCGGCCGTCTGGCGCGCGTTGACGTCGGCCCCGTGCGCGACCAGAATGCGGACCAGATCGAGATCCGTCACCGTCCCGGCGGGTATCACCGCCGGGTTGTTGTAGTGGCGGTTCGGACGACGGGTCCACACGACCTGGTGCAGCGCGGTCCAGCCCTGTTCGGCCGCCGTCGGATCGGCGCCCTGATCGAGCAGCCGTACGGCCAGATCGTAGTGCCCGTTGATGATCGCCACCAGCAGCGGACTCGTGCCGTCGGGCAGCGCCGACTCGATATCGGCGCCCGCCGCGATCAACGCGTCCACCGTCGCGGCGTGCCCTGCGCGCACCGCGAACAGCAGCGGCGTGAATCCCGCGCCGGACCGGGCGTCCACGTCCGCGCCGCCAGCCACGAGCGGCCCGACCACGGCGGCATGATTCTCGGCGGCCGCCCACATCAGCGCGGTCTGACTGCGCCAGCCTTCCCGGGCCTCCGGGTCTGCCCCGTATCCGAGCAGCGCCAGGACGCTACCAGTGACCCCGGTGCGCGCCGCGGTCATGAGCGGGGTCTCACCGTCGGGCGACGGCAGGCCGGGGTCGGCGGCGGCGGCGAGCAACGCCTCGACCACGGCGACATGCCCGCCCGCGCCTGCGAGCGCCAGCGGCGTCACGCCGTAGCGCGTCACACCATCAGGGTCTGCGCCGGCGCCGAGCAGCAGCGCAACCGCGTCACCGTCGCCCTTGTGCGCCGCCCAGTGCAGCGCCGACGCGCCGGACACATCGGGAGTGTCGACTCCGCCCTCCGCCGCCAATCGCGCCACGCCCGTGAGATCGCCGCGTTTCACGGCGTCGACGAGCGGCGCCCCGCCCGACTGGGCCGTCACGGCCGGCGATACGCCTGTGCACAGCACGACGACCAGCGCGCCGAGCCGTACGCCCGGCCATCTACGGCGAGCTCGCTGTCTCATCGCATCCGCCACGGCCCGCATCACAGATCCGCCAACGCCGCCAGCTCAGGCAGGCGGCCGGTGCTGTCACCCAGCCCGGCATCCAGCCTGACCCCCGCCTTGTCGAGCTGGCTGACGAGCAGGTTCGTCATCGGGGTATCGCGCGGGTACTGCAGGTGGCGCCCGCCCTGCAGTTGGCCGCCGCTGCCGCCGACCAGCAGCAGCGGCAGGTCATAGTGCAGATGCTTGTTGCTGTCGCTCAGCGCCGCCCCGTACATCAGCAGCGCATGGTCCAGCAACGAACCGTCGCCGTCAGGCGTCGCCGCCAGCGTATCGAGGAACTGCCGGAACAGGGTCACGTGATAGGTGTTGATCTTCGTGAGCAGGGCCAGCTTCTGCGGGTCGTCCCGGTGGTGCGACAGCCCATGGTGCGAGTCGGGGATCCCCAGATGTGGATAGGCCCGCCCGTTCAGCTCGCGCCCCAGCATGAACGTGAAGACCCGCGTGATGTCCGCCTGATACGCCAGCGCCGTCAGGTCGAACATCATCTTGACGTGCTCCTCGTAGGACTCCGGCACCCCCACCGGCCGGTCCAGCGCCGGCAGCTCCGTCTCGGTCCGTGCCGCAAGCTGCAGACGCCGTTCGATGGCGCGCACCGCATCGAGATACTGGGTCACTCTGGCGCGGTCGGCGGCGCCGACGTCGCGTTGCAGCCGGGCCAGATCGCTGGACACGGCGTCAAGAATGCTGCGGTCCTTGCGGAGTTGCGTCCGCCGCTCCGTGGTCGATCCGCCCTCGCCGAACAGCCGCTCGAACACGATCCGCGGGTTGTTCTCCATCGGCAGCGGCGTCGTCGGCGTCCGCCACGCGATCGTGTTCATGTAGATGCAACTGTAGCCGTTCTCGCAGTTCCCGACGAGAAAGTCGCGGTCGATCGCCAGCTCGAGGGACGGCAGCGGCGTGGTCCGTCCCAGGTGCGCGGCGGCGATCTGGTCGGCCGTGACACCGGCCTCGACATCGGCCCCCTCGGTCTCGCGCGGATGCACCCCGTTCAACCAGGTGGCGGTGCCTCTGGTGTGCTCGCCGTTCCCGTCGCCGAGTGCCTCCGCCTGCGGCTGCGCAAGCCCGCTCACGACCACCGTCTGGTCGCGAAAGGGCGCCAGCGGACTCAGCGTGGTGGGCAGCTCGAGCGTGCCGGTCGAGGGCGGGGTCCACGAGTCCATCACCATGCCATTGGGGATGTAGACCCACCCGAGGCGCCGCACCGGTGCGGCGGCCCGTCCGGAGATCCCGGACAGCGCCGGCACCATCGCGTCCAGCATCGGCAGCGCCAGCGTCGCGCCCACGCCCCGCAGAAACGTCCGCCGCGGCAGCGCCCGTCTGGTGATGATCATGATTCCGCTCTCCGCATTCTGAACGCCGGGCTGTTGACGATGCCGAGGATGATCGACGAGAACCGGTAGTCGTCCCCGGCGGCGGTGCGCGTGATCGCGCGAACACCAGGGGCGTCGTAGTATTCGAGACCGCGTCCCAGCGCGTAGGTCAGCAGTTTCTCGGTCACGGTGCGCACGAACTGGTCCGGGCGCCGCACCAGGGCCGCACGCAATCCCGCGGCGCCGTCGAATTGGGCGCCATCGGGCAGCGCACCGCTGGCGTCGATCGGCCGGTTCGCCGTGTTGTGTGTCCGGAACCGCCCGACGGCATCGAACTGCTCGAGCGCGAAACCGGGCGGGTCCATCAGCCGGTGACAGCTTGCGCAGACCGGGTTGGCCCGGTGCCGCTCCGTTGCCTCGCGCATGGACAGCGGCTCGCCCTGCTCGCCGGTCTCCTCGAGCGTGGGCACGTCGGGCGGCGGCAGCGCCGGCGGCGTCCCCAGCAAGTTCTCGAGCACCCACTTGCCCCGCAGCACCGGCGACGTGCGGTTCGGGTAGGCGGTCACGGCCAGGATGCTGGCGTGTCCCAGCAGCCCGCGTCTGGCCTCGTCCACTACCGTGACGCGCCGAAAATGGCTGCCGTACACGTTGGGGATGCCGTAATGCCGGGCCAGTCGCTCGTTCACGAACGTGTGGTCCGCGGTCAGCAGGTCCAGCACGCTGCGGTCTTCGCGAAACACGCTCTCGACGAACAGTTCCGTCTCGCGCACCAGCGCCTGCCGCAGATCGTCGCCGAAATCAGGGAACCGATCCTCATCCGGCACCACGGCCGGCACGTTGCGCAGATAGAGCCACTGGCTCGCGAAACTGGTGACCAGTGACCGCGCGCGGTCGTCGGCGAGCATCCGCCGGGTCTGCCGCTCGAGCACCGCGGGCTCGCGCAGACGCCCGGCGGCGGCGGTGTCCAGCAACTCCTCGTCCGGCAGGCTGCTCCAGAGAAAGAACGACAGACGCGACGCCAGCTCGAGATCGCTGATCTCGTAGTTCGAGCCGCGGGCCGCGCCCGGCGGATCGCGTTCGACGCGCAACAGGAACTCGGGACTCGCCAGCAACCAGCGCAGCGCCAGTTCGATCCCGGCGTCGAATCCGGCGTCCTCGCGACCATCGTCGAAGAACCGGAGCAGCACGCCGAGATCGGCGGCGGTGACCGGACGGCGATACGCCCGCCGCGCAAGGACCGCGAGAATCTCACGCGCGCAACGGCGTTGCGCGTCGGCCGTTGTCCCGGTCGGCCGGCAGGTGAAGATGCGGCGGCGGCTCGGCGGGTCGCTGGCCGGCGCGGCGCCCGTCGCGCCGAACGGTCCGGTCACGGTGACGCTGGCCAGATACGGCTGCACCCGTGTGTCTCCTCCGGTGATGCTCGTATAGGGACGCAGATACGGCTGCCGCACCGTCTCGGGATATGCCCGCGTCTTGCGCAGAAACGTCACCTGCACTTCGTGCGGCCCGGCCCGCACCGGGATCCGAACCTCCCAGTCCCGATCGATCGTGCGCTGGCGGTCCCGCCACTCGCGGCGCGCGGCGCTGTCTCCCGGCGCGTCTCCCGGCGGCGCCGCCCCCACCGTGAACGTCCGTACCGGCGTGCCGTCCACACTGACCTCGACCGTGTGCGACCGGTTGAAGACGGCGAGCGCCCCGCCGGCATCACGGCTCAGGGCGACCCGCAACAGATAGTCGCCGTCTTCAGGGAAGTTATGTCGAAACAATCCGCCGCCGCGCGTGCCGAACGGCATTCCCGCCACCCAGTCGTCCTGCGGCAGGTCGTTGGCAAGTCGAAATGTCTCTGCCGTGGCGGACGGCGCGGGGCGCCCGACGGCGATGCGGCTGATCTTGCGGGCGGCTACCAGGTAGCGCTCCAACAGCGTCGGCGAGACGCCGAGCACGCCCGCGATGTTGTCGAACCCGTAGCTGCCGCCATCTGCCGGCAGCAACTCGCTGACGTCGATCTCCAGATCGAGCAGATCGCGCACGGCGTTGTGATACTCCGTGCGATTCAGGCGATGAAACGCTTCCGTCCGGCCGGGATTCGGCGCCGCGGCCGCCGCCTGGTCGAGCTGACCTTCCAGCCAGGTCGTGAAACGTGCGTAGGTGTCCGGGTCAGGCCGCGGCCGGGGCGGGGGCGGCATGGCGCCGGCGCGCAGCTTGCGCACCACCTGTTCCCAGACAGCGGGCGCCTCGCTCACCTGCAGCACGTCGTGCGTGTCGAGGGCCAGATCGGCCGTGCGCATCCGCTCGTTGTGGCAGGTGACGCAATACCTATCGAGCAGGACGCGTTGCCACCCGTCAGCCTGCGGGCGCTGGGCGCCGGACCCGGCGGTGTAGACGGCGTCAGGCTGGCTCGCCGTCTCGGCAAGAACCGCTGCCACGGCGAAGACGGCCGCCACGAGTGGACGCGGACGGCGCCGGGTTGTGGACTGCAACATACCCACGGTGTCGAGCCTAGCAGCCCGTGGTAAAAGCACCGCTGCATTCGATCCCCGCTGCATTCTGCGGTCTCACGCTGAATTCTGCGGTCTCACGCTGAATTCTGCGGTTTCACGCTGAATTCTGCGGTCTCACGCTGAAACCCGCCGATCCGCGTGGACATCTGCGGATCGACGTTGCATCCCGCTGATCTTCGTTGTTCCGGCTGACGAACAGGGCAACCACAAGGGTTGCCCCTACAGGTATGCTCCCTCTTCTCGCCTTGCTCAGCGGGCGCATCGCCGATCTCGGTGCAACGCGGGGTTCTACCACGAGCTGCTAGTATCCGGGCAACGCCGGAGGGAGTCAATCAGCGCCCGGCAGACCCCTCAGGCAACCGCGGCGGCTGGTCGTCGAAGAGTCGATCGAGCAGATCCAGCCCGTCCGCACGGGGCCACGCTCCCGGTGCAACCTCGGCGTCCAGCACGAGCAGCGTCTCGTCGGCCAAGTATGCCGGCCAGACCGGGAGTCCGTCGCCGTTCGGGTCGCCGGTGGCCGCGAACCGCGTCCAGTAGCGCATCATGTTCTGGGACAACCGGCGGTCAGCCAGCTCCAGGGTCCGCAGATTCCCCCCGCGGGCCACGAACTGCAGATTGCCGAACAGATACGGCAACTCGGCCGTGTGGGTCGCGCCGAGTCCCGACCACTGGTGATGGGGCGATACCCTGGCAAACAGGTACACGTAGGTGTTCGACGCGGTACCGGCCATCCAGCGCGCCTGCTGGCGGGCATGCCGCGCCACGTCACGGTCCGTATCGAACCGATTCAGGGCCTGAAACACCTCGTCATCGGCGCCGGCTGGATACTGCGCGAGCGCCTCGTCCGCCCCCGGCCCCGACACGCGGCGGACGTACGCCTCGTAGTCCGCGACCGTGCGGATCGGCGTCCGGCGCCCCAGCATCGCAAAGGTCCCCTCATCGGCGTTGCTGCCGATGATGATCGGCACATCGTGCTGGCGCCCGCCGGCATACACCCGCCCGGGATCCTCTGGCAGCATCCAGCCGTCGACGATGGGCCGAGGCTCGAAGCCTGCGGCGGCCGCCAGTTCGTCGAAGGTTCTGGCTCGCAGACACCGCAGCGGATCGGGTCGGTCGGCGCAACCGACCGTGCTCGCCAGACGAGCGCCCCGTTCCTCCTCGGCGGACAGGGGCACGGCGGCGGCGCCCAATGTCCCGCTCTGCGCCACCGCGCGCTGGAAGAGACCCTCGGTCAGCGGCGACGACAGGAGCAGGGAGACGGACCGGCCGCCGCTTGACTCCCCGAAGACCGTGACCCGATCCGGATCGCCGCCGAAGCGATCGATATTGCGTTGCACCCACTCGAGCGCCGCGACCTGATCGCGGAGACCGTAGTTTCCCGACGCGACCTCGGGCGATTCGGCCGTCAGCAACGAATGGGCGAAGAACCCGATGATGTCCAGCCGATAGTTGAAGGTCACGACCACCACGCCCTGCTTGGCGAGTTCGGTGCTCTCGAACATCGGTTCGGAGCCGGAGCCGATGGCGAACCCGCCGCCATGGATGAACACCATGACCGGCAGCGAGGCCCCCTCCCGCGCGGGGGTCCAGACGTTCAGATAGAGACAATCTTCACTGGCGACGAACTGCGAGCCGCCGGCGACCCGCTGTCTGGCCACCGGTCCGTACCGTCGCGCGCGGCGCACCGCGGTCCAGGGCTCGACCGGCTGCGGCGGCCGCCAGCGCAGCGGCCCGACCGGCGGCGCCGCGTAGGGAATGCCCCTGAACACCGAGATGGATCCCTGGCGGTTGCCCGCGATCGGCCCCGTCTCGATCTCCACCAGGGCCTCCTCCTGGGCGGTCCCCGGCAGCGCGGCGACCATGCACGCGACAACCGCCAGCACCGCGGGCTGCCAGGGGCCGCCGCCTCGTCGCGGCCGATTCGCCGTCATCTCCGCCTGCCTCCCCGCATCTGGTCCTTTCGTCTCCGGCGGACGCCCCGCTGCGTCAGCGGCGCCCCACCTCCGGCGGCCGGAACGGCACATACCGAACGAGCCTTCTCCGCTGCACCTCGCCAGCATAGATGTTCCCTGAGAAATCGACGCCGAGAAACTCGATCCCGGCGCCGACGTCCGTATCGTGCTGCGGAATGAAATGCGTCACCCAGGCCTGCGCGGTCTTGAGGTCGCCGATCCGGATTCCCTTTTCCCACCCCAGATTGCTGCGCCAGTTGTCGGGTGGACCGCTGCGCACCATGCCCGACAGGCCGTCGCCCGCGTAGAGGATGTCGTTGCGGTCGATGAACAGTCCACTCGGTTTCCCGTAGTGCGTCCAGATGTGCAGCAGGTTTCCGTCCTGGTCGAACACCTGGATGCGGCTGTTGCCGCGGTCGGCCACATAGACCCGGCCCTGCGAGTCCATCTTGATGTCGTGCGGGTCGCTGAACCGCGCCGCCTCCTTGCTCTCCGAGCCGACACCAGCGCCGACCGCGAGCAGAAAGGCGCCGTCACTCGAGAATTTCACGATGCGGTTGTTCCCGCCGCGATGTCCGTCGGAGACCCAGATCTCGCCGCTGGGGGCGACCACCACGCCGGACGGACCGTTGAAATGGCGCTCATCGTCGCCCCAGACCGCGGCCTCCCCCAACCGCATCAGCACGTCGCCCTGCTGATTGAGCTTCAGCACCTGGTGTCCAATCCCCATGCTCTCGCCCAGCGTGGCGCGCGCGTCCCCGTGCGACCCGCCTTCCGTCACCCACAGAAAGCCGTCGTGGTCGAGAAAGAAGCCATGGGGAAAGGCGAACAGTCCGGCGCCGAAACTGTCGATCAGATTGCCGTCGAGGTCGAACTTCATGATCGGATCGAGGTCCGTGCCGGCGCACTGGTTCGCGCCGCAGCGATCCATGATCCACAGGTGCCGTCCGTCCGGATCGGGGAAGACCCCGCTCACGGTCCCGAGCACGCGCCCGTCGGGAAGCTGCTCCCAGCCGAACGTGGCGCGGTAGGGATTCGTGGTCGACGACTGCGCCTGGACATCGCCTCCCGCAGCCGCCAGCAGCAGCCACGGGACGATGGCCGCGGCGGTGAACGTCGAACCGCGTCGATGGGTATCCGGCATGCCGACTCTCCTCTGCACTCTCACGTGACGTTTCCCCGATTCCTTCAGAGCGTCCCCGCCGCGACCTGCGCCCGGAGGACCTTCTTGTCGAACTTGCCCACACTGGTCTTCGGCAGCGCGCCGGCGAACACAAACCGATCGGGAATCTCGAACTTCGCGAACCGCGACGTCAGAAACTGGCGCAGGTCGTCGCCGGACACGCCGCCATCGGAGGTCCGGACCACGACCGCGAGGGGGCGTTCGGACCACTTCTCGTCCGGAACCGCGATGACTGCCGCTTCGAGCACCTCGTCGTGCGCCATCAGTGCGCTTTCGAGCGCCACCGTCGAGATCCATTCGCCACCGCTCTTGACCAGGTCCTTGGTGCGGTCGGTGATCGTCAGGTAGCCGTCCGGCATGATCGTGGCTACGTCTCCGGTGCGGAACCAGCCGTCCTCCGTGAAATGTTCCGCTGTCGGGTCGCGCTTGAAGTAGCTCCGGATCACCCACGGACCCCGCGCCTGCAGTTCGCCCATCGTCGCGCCGTCCCAGGGCAACGGCACCCCCGCGTCGTCGACGATCCGCAGCTCGACGCCCCCCAGCGGGGTGCCCTGGCGCGCCTTGACGTCCCATTGTTCCGCCTCGGACAAATCGTGGTGGCGCCGCTGCAGCTTCGACACCGAGCCCAGCGGCGAGAGCTCCGTCATGCCCCATGCGTGCACCACGTTCACGCCGAAATCGCGCTCAAAGCCCTCAATCAACGCGCGCGGCATCGCCGACCCGCCGACGACGAGCGCCCGCAGGCACGAGAGGTCGCGCGGATTCGTCTTCAGATGGTGATACAACCCGTTCCAGATGCTGGGCACACCGGCCGCGACCGTCACCTGGTAGGTGTCGATCAACTCGGCCAGCGCCGCCGGTTGCAGATTCGGCCCCGGCATGACGACCTCGGCGCCGGCCAGCGTGCAGGCATACGGCAGTCCCCAGGCCATGGCATGGAACTGCGGCACCACCGGCAGCACCACGTCGGTCTCGGTCAGGCCCAGCCCCATCGCCTGGTTCTCGCCGAGGGTATGCAGAAACATCGAGCGATGGCTGTAGAGCGCGCCTTTCGGTTCACCCGTGGTTCCGCTGGTGTAGCACAGCCCCATCGCCATCCGCTCATCGGTGCTGCGCCACGCAAACCCCTCGTCACCTTCGTCGAGCAGGTCCTCGTAGTGCCGCACGTTCGGCAGCGTGGTCTCGATGTCTCGCGGCGCGTTCACCAGCACGTAGTGCTCGACGCAGCCAACCTCGTTCGCCACCCGCTCGTACAGCGGCAGCGTCGAGGCGTCGATGAAGACCACGCGGTCTTCGGCGTGATTGACGATGTAGGCGAGCTGCCCGGGAAAGAGCCTGACGTTGAGCGTGTGACACACGGCCCCGCAGCCGGGAATGCCGAAGTACATCTCCAGGTGCTGGTAGTGATTCCAGGCGAACGTGCCGACGCGGTCACCCGCTTCGATCCCGAGACGGGCCAGCGCCGAGGCCAGCTTCCGGCTGCGTCGATGCAGATCGGCATAGGTGTACGCGTGCATCGAGCCATCGGGTTGCCGGGTGTGGATCAGCTTGTGGGTGAACAACCGGCTCGCATGCTCGACGATGCGGTCGAGCGTGAGCGGGTACTCCATCATCAGGCCGTCCATGGTCGGTTCCTCGGCGCGTCTACGCGGACAGGTCGGCCAGCAACACCCACATGGGGCGGCGGCCCCCCTCGTAGGTCTCCAGCGGTGTGAGCCCGCCGCGCTGCTGGTCGATGCGATAGGAGGCCAGTCTGCCCGAATCCAGCCCGGCAACGTAGAGGAAGCGGCCGCTCGGATCGAGGTTGAACGCCCGCGGCACCGGCTCGGTCGCGACCCGGCCGGTGGCGGTCAATCGCCCGCTGACAGGGTCGACCGTGAAACTGGCGACGCTGTTGTGACCGCGATTGGGCGCATAGAGAAACCTGCCGGAGGAGCTGATGCGGATCTGCGAGCAGGTATTCGGCTCGTCGTACCCCTCCGGCAGCGTGGAGATCGTCTGAAACGGCGCCAGCGTGCCACGCACCGGATCGAGGTTGTACCCGGTGACGCTTCCGCCCTGCTCGTCGGAGAAGTACACGGTGTCGAGGGTCGGATGGAACACGAGCGCACGCGGGCCGAGATACTCGCTCGGCGTGTGCCGCGGCGGATCGTTCGGTGTCAAACGCCCGGTCGCCTCGTCGAACGTGAACTGGAAGATCGAGTTCGGTCCGCGATTGGCGATATGCGGCACGAAGGCGAAACGATTGGACCGATCGGTCTCCATGGCGTGGGCGCCGTGGGCCGTCAGCCGCCATTCGACCGGCGGGACGCTGGCGGCGCCGTCGCCCGCCACCGCATGCACCGCCGCCGTGCTCTGGTAGTAGTAGGCCGACAGCACGAACCGTCCGCTGCGATCGGTCGAGACGTAGACCGGTTCACCCTGCAGCGGCACCGTGCGGATGTGCGTGAGTCCACCGCTGCGCCGATCGACCCGGAAACTGGAGAGCTGCTGGCTGCCGCGCCGTCCGACGTGCAGCACCTGCCGGTCCGGACTGAGCGCCAGCGGCGCCGGGCCGCCGTCAATCGCGACCTCCTCCTGCAGCATCAGATCACCAGAGGTGCGGTCCACCCGGTAGATCGCAATCCTGTCGTCGTCCTGATACGACACGTACATGTGAAACCTGGGGTCTTGGCGCATGGCTGTCACTCTCCAGTCGACTGGCGCGGGGTTCTACCACGGGCTGCCAGGCGGCAATGTTCACCATATCCTCCACCGTCAGATTCTCGACGGCGGCGTCCATCAGATCGGCCCACGCGCCCCAGCTCCTCCGGCAGAACGCGCTATCGAAGATGGCGGCAGTGGGTGAAGGACGTCGTCAGCGGGGCGGCGGTTGCGGCTGGGCCGGCGGCGCCGCGGCCGGCCGGCGCGGGGCGTAGATGTCGAAACCCGTGGCGGCCTCCTCTGTTTCCGTCGGCGGCCGGATGCCCTCGGCGAGCAGTGCCTGCTCGACCGCCGCCACGGTCACCGGGGACGGCTTGAAATTGCCGACGCGATATCCGCGGGCGATCGACAGCGGTGTCCAGCCCATGGCATTGCGCTGATTCCAGATGCCGGTCTCGGCGCCGCTCGCCGCCAACAGCGCGACGACCCCCGGGAGGTTCTTGTACGCCGCGCCGTGCATCGCCGTCTCACCCTTCGCGTCGATGGCATTGATGTCGTTGCCCAGTTCCAGCGCGAGCTGCACCGCCGCGATCACTTCCTCTTCCGTGCCGGCGTCCTCACCCGGCGAGCGGGTGCCCAACCCGGCGGCCGCCATCAACGGCGTGCTGTGCTCGTCGTTCGTCAACGAGGGGTCGGCGCCGAGGTCGGCCAGCACACGCATCAATTCGGCGTCGGCCACCAGCGCCGCCAGCATGAACGGTGTCGACCCCGGCTCGTGATGGCGGGTGTTGTTCAGGTTGCGGCGCGCGGTCAGCCGCGCGTTCACGTCGGCGCCATGGTCGGCCAGCGTCCGCACGAACTCGAGGCTCGTCATCCGTCCAGAGCCGTCCGGCGCCGGATCGTTGTCACCGACGCCCGGATTGCGCACCTTCGGAATCATGTGCAGCACGGTGTAGCCCGGCCCGCTCGCGTTCGGGTCCGCGCCGGCCTCGAGCAGCGCCGCCGCCACGTCCCAGTGGGCATTGGTCACCGACACGAGCAACGGACTGGTCCCCACCCGCAACCCGCGGCCGGCTCGATACGTGCGTTCCTGGCGCGCTACAGTCTCGACGACGCCGTTCACGTCGACTCCGGCCTGCAGCAACGTCCGTACGACGCCGAGCCGGCCCTCGCGCACCGCGAACAGCAGCGGCGTGAACCCGGAATCGAGCGGCGTCGTGAAGTCGGCCCCGACCTCGATCAAGGTCTCGACGACATCCGCATGCCCCTCGGCCGCGGCCCACATCAACGCCGTCTGGCCGCGCTTCCCCTCGGCGCCATGGATGTCGGCCCCGGCAGCGATCAACGCCCTGACCACGCCGACCCGTCCGGTCCTGGCGGCGGTCATCAGCACGGTCTCGCCCCCCGGCAGCGAGGTGTTGGCATCGGCGCCCGCCTCGAGCAGCCGCTCGACCATCGCCGCGTTGGCGTTCTCGGCGGCCAGCGACAACACCCGCACGCCATACCGGTTCGGCGCGTGGACATCGGCGCCGGCGTCGATCAACCGGGACACGAGGCCGGCGTCGTCGTGATACGCCGCCCAGTGCAACGCGGTCATGCCGTCCACCTGCGCGGCGTTCACATCGGCGCCCAGGTCGAGCAGGCGGTGAATCTCTGCCCGATCCAGCGCCTCGACCGCATCGGCCACCGGGGCGTCCACGACGCCGGCCGCGAGCGCCGTCGCGCCGAGCACCACCGCGGCGAATCCGCCTGCCAGACCTGCGCGTCTCATCCCTGCTCCTTCGCGACCATCGCGCGCCTACAACCCGACCGGGTCCAGCAGCGTGTCGATCGTGCCCGTGCTGTCCGACCACCCGTCGAGCGTGACCCCCGCCTTGTCGAGCAACGTCAGGTGCAGATTTGCCATCGGGGTCGGCGTGTCGTACTTGATGTGGCGACCACCCTGTGTGCGGTAGGCCCCGCCGCCGGCGACGACGACCGGCAGATTCACGTGGTCGTGCACGTTGGGATTGCCCATGCCGCTGCCATACATGTACAGCGAGTGGTCCAGCAGCGATCCGTCACCCTCAGGCACGGCGGCGAGCTGCTGCAGGAAATACGCGAACAGCGACACATGGTACTGGTTGATCTTCGCCAACATCGCGAGCTTCTCCGGGTCGTTACCATGGTGCGAGGTCGGGTGGTGCGGATCAGGCACCCCGATCTCCGGGTAGGTCCGATTGCTCGACTCGCGCGCGAGCTGGAAGGTGATGACCCTGGTCACGTCCGCCTGCAGCGCCAGCACCTGCAGGTCGAACATCAGCCGCGCATGGTCGGCGTAGGCGGCCGGCACCCCGACCGGGCGGTCGAGATCAGGTAACGCGTCGTTCTCGGTCTCCATCTCCGCCTTCTGGATCCGGCGTTCGACCTCGCGCACGGTCTCCAGGTACTCACCGACTCTCGTCCGGTCGTGCGGACCGAGTTCGCCCCGCAACCGCGCGATATCGTCACGCACCCAGTCGAGCAGACTCGCTCGCCGGCCGAGCGCCGCCCGGCGCTGCGCCGCCGTCCCGCCCTCGCCGAACAGCCGCTCGAACACGACCCGGGGATGCGCCTCGGCCGGCAGCGGCGTCGTCGGTGACGACCAGGACAGGTTGTTCTGATAGACGCAGGCATAGCCGTTGTCACACTGCCCGACCATGTCGAGCAGATCCATCGCCAGCTCGAGCGAGGGCAACTGCGTGTCCTGCCCCATCTGCTGCGCCGCGATCTGGTCGACCGTCGTGCCCAGATGGTAGTCCGTGCTCTCGGTCCACTTGGCCTTGGCGGCACTCAGAAATCCGGCATTGGACGTGGCATGGGTGCCGGGGTAGGAGTTCTTCAGTTCCAGATTGCTGACGACCGTGAGCTGGTCCTTCAGCGGTTCGAGCGGACCGAGACTCGTCGACAGCCTGGTCAGCGGGCCGCTTTCCCCGGGCGGCGTCCAGAGGGCGATGTTCGAGCCCATCGGGATATACACGAACCCGAGGCGGCGGACCGGACGGGCTGGTGTATTGGCCAGCGCCGTCATGGAAGGCACCATCGCGTCGAGCAACGGAAGCGCCACCGCCGCCCCGGCGCCGCGCAGAAACGTCCGGCGCGGCAGCGCCTTCTTGAGAATCATCATGATGCTCTCCTCATCTGGAACGGCGTGCTCTGCACAACCCCCAGCACAAGCGACGAGAACCGATACTCGCCGGCCTGCGCCGACCTGAGTATGGCGCGCACCGCCGGTGCATCGTAGTGCTCGACGCCCCGCCCGATGGCGAACGTCAGCAGCTTCTCGGTGATCGTCCCGACGAACAGTTCCGGCCGCGCGAGCAGCGCCTCCTGCAACCCGTCCACGCCGTCGATCGCCGTGCCGTCGAAGAGCGTGGCCGAGGCATCGATGGGTATCCCCCCCTCGACCTCGCGCCAGCGCCCGACGGCGTCGTAGTGCTCGAGCGCAAACCCGACCGGGTCCATCAACTGGTGGCAGCCCGCGCAGGCCGGATTGGCGCGGTGGGCGGTCAACCGCTCGCGTATCGACGCCGCCCGCTCACCACGCCCCGTCTCTTCGAGCTCCGGCACGTTGGGCGGCGGGGGCGGCGGCGGTACGCCCAACAGGTTGTCGAGCACCCACTTGCCCCGGATGACCGGCGACGTGCGGGTCGCATACGAGGTGGCCAGCAGAATGCTGCCCTGGCGCAGCAACCCGCCGCGGGTGCTCTGTTCCCCGAACTCCACGCGGCGGAAGCGGCTGCCGTGGACATGCGGAACACCGTAGTGCTTCGCGAGCCGCTCGTTCAGATACGTGTAGTTGGCGCGCAACAGGTCGAGCACGCTGCGATCCTCGCGCATGACGCTCTCGACCAGCATCTCCGTCTCCTGCCGGAGCGCCTGCCGCAGATTGTCGTCGAAATCGGGGAATACCCGCATGTCCGGCGTGATCGCGTCGAGGTTGCGGAGATGCAGCCACTGTCCGGCGAAGTTGGTCACCAGGTTGGTAGAGCGCGGGTCGGCCAGCATTCGCCGCACCTGCGCGTCGAGGACGTCCGGCGCGCGCAGTTCGCCGCGTTTGGCCAGCCCCAGCAGTTCATCGTCCGGAATGCTGCTCCACAGGAAGAACGACAGGCGCGACGCCAGCTCCAGGTCACTGAGCCGGTAGGCGGCGCCCGCCTCCACGCCCTCCGGATCCTGCTCGATCCGGAACAGGAACTCCGGACTCACCAGCACCGCGGCCAGCCCCAGTTCAATGCCGGCGTCGAAGCCCTCATCTTCGCGCGCCGTACTGTACAACTCGAATGGCCGTTCCAGGTCGGCGTTGGTGACCGGGCGGCGATACGCCCGCCGCATCAGGTTGCCGAGAATCTCGCGCGCGCAGGCGGCGTCCTCGTGCGCGGCGGCCGGCTGACAACTGAAGATACGGGCGCGGCTCGGGGTGTCGCCGGCGCCGGCCGCATTGTACGGCCCGACGATCGAGATCTCGTAGACCGCGGGCTGAATACGCGGATGCCGGTAGTAGTTGAAGTGGGCTTGATACGGCTGCCGCTCGGTCTCGAGCAGCAGGTCCGGCTTCTTCGGGAACGTGACGGCGAGCGCATGCGGCCCCGCGGCGACCGGCATCCGCAGCGTCAGGTGCGCGTCCAGGTTGTCCTGCGACGGCTGATAGTTCAGCTCATGCTTCTCGAGCTGGACCGCCGGAACCACCGTGAAGGCCTCGACCAGCTCGCCGTCGAGCAGGAGCTCGATGTCGTGCGCCTCGCTCAGCCCCTCGATGTGCTCGTTTCTGTCCCGAGCCAGACGGATTGTCATCTCGTAGTCGCCGTCGACCGGAAACGTGTGCGAGAGCAGGGCGCCGCCGCGCGTCCCGACCGGCATGCCCGGCAGATGCCCCTCCTGGGTGAGGTCGGGTCGCGTGCGGACGGTCGTGCCGCCCGGCCCGAGCCCCGGCCGCCCCACCGCCAGCCGGCTGATCTTCTCGGCCGCCGCGACGTAGCGCTCGAGCAGCGTCGGCGACAGATCGCCGACCGTGATGTTGTCGAATCCGAAGCTGGACGAATCGCCGGGGAGCAACGCCGCCACGTCGACCTCCAGGTCCAGCAGGTCGCGGATGGCGTTGTGATACTCGGTGCGGTTGAGCCGCCGGAAGGTGTCGGAACGGCCCGGGTTCGGCCTCGTCGCCGCCTGGCGATCCAGCGCCCCTTCGAGGGAAGCGATCGCGGCCTCGTAGTCCGCCTCGTCCGGCCGGCGCGTGCCCGTCGGGGGCATCTGCCGCGCACGCAGCTTCCGCACGACCCGCTCCCAGACTTCGGTGTGGTCGCCGAGCGGCGCCGCGTTGACCGCCTCGAGGCCGAGACCGCCGGTCCTGGCCCTGTCGTTGTGGCAGGCCAGGCAATACTGGTTCACGACCGCGGTATGCGCGCCCGCTGCCGGCGCGGCCGCGTCACCCTGCCCCGGTTGGGCGCCGAGCGTGCCCGCAAAACCGGCGAGCATCACACCGCTCGCGACCGTCCTGCGGAATGCCTGTTGGCGCAGCATTGGTTCCCTCCCCGATCGGCGTCTCGAACAGGCGGCTGTCCTCAGATCCTGTTATACACCTGCCGCCGCTCCGGCCGTCGATATTTCTGGTCCATCCGCGACACTTCGGTCCGCGATCACTGGTGTACCGGCGCGCGCTCCTCGCCACGGGCAATCTCGAGGGTGTTCGTCATGCCGACGTTGCCCTCGTGACAGGCGTACTCGAACATCGGCCCGGCCGTACGCGCCAGGGGCAGCGTGGCGGTCCAGGGCCGGGTCCAGAGTTGGGGATCGTCGAACGTGACCTCGTAACGCAGCGTGTCGGCCGCGACCGGCGTGAAACGCTCGATCAGCCGCGTCGTCCCCTGCGACAGCCCCCGGAACACCTGGCTCCCGTGGAAATTGCTGGTCTCGACCACCAGCGTGTCCCCTTCCCACCGGCCGCGCGCGTCGCCGAGCCACTGCCGGACGTGCCCGGGCAGATGCGACCGCCCGTCCAGCGGGACGATGCGCACCTCGTGAATCATCTCGTGCAGCAACACGACGTGGTCCGGTGTCTGGAGCAGGTGGATGTTCTGCAGATACGCGCCGCCGAGGCGCGGGACGCCAGAGGTGATGCAGCGCTCCCACAGGTTGCGGCCTTCCGGGCCGTCGACATGCGGTCGAGGGCGGTCACGGGACCGTGCCGCCTCCGTGTACGGAATGCGTCCGTCCGGCGGGTCGACGACCATCGCGGTGCGGCCGTCCGACAACCCGCGCTCCCACCAGACCGCGCGCCGCGCCAGATCGCCGGCGGCCGAGCGGGCCTCGGCATTGATCGACGCCACTTCATCCGCGGTCAGCCGGTCCCGTCCCGCGTGCCGTTCCGGGCGTTCGAGCGGCGTGGCGGTGCCATGGTTCCAGAGACCACGCAAGTCCGGATCACCCCAGGCCGTGCGGGCGGCCGGCGGCTGCGCGGCGGCCGGCGCCGGCGCACCGAGACCGGCGAGCAGCGTGACACAGAGCAGGCGGGCGGGCAGCGCGTGGCGCACACGGCGGGGGGTGTGGCGATGGGCTGCTGAACCGGGGTTCATTACGCGAGCAGCTCCAGCAGTGCGTCCGAGACCGCGTCCGGACGGTGCGCCGGCAGGTCGTGGCCCGCGCCCTCGACGATTCGGCGGTCGGCGAGCGCCGTGAACCGACGCCGATCACCGGTCGCATCCGGCGAGGGCCGCCCGAACCCGCTGTCGGCGCCGCGCAGCACGATGGCCGGCACGTCGATCGTCGGTCGATCGGCGAGGCGGCGCTCGACCGCCAGGAACCGTGCTTCTCCCGGCGCGTTCACATGACGGTGGCGATAGGAGTGGATGACGACGTCGACGAAGTCCGCATTGTCGAACGACGGCGCGGAGCGGTCATAAGCCTCGTCGGTGTACTGGAACCGGGGCGACCAGGTGTCCCACAGGTAGCGGATGATGTCATGCCGGTTCGCCTCGAGCCCCGCGCGCCCGCGCTCGGTGTTGAAGTACCACTGATACCAGAGCCGCGCCTCTGACGCCGCCGGAGCCGGACGTCCCGGGGTGACGGTGTTCTGGACGGAGTATCCGCCGATCGCCACCTGCGCCCGCACCCGCGCCGGATGCAGAATGGCGGTGATGCAGGCGGCGCGGTTGCCCCAGTCGAACCCCGCCAGCGCGATCCGTTCGAGCCCCAGCGCGTCGGCGAAGTCGACGACATCCTGCGCGATCGCCGCCTGCTCGGCCATGCGCGGGGCGGCGGGGTCGCGGAACCGGGTGGGACCGTAACCCCGCAGGTACGGCACCAGCACGCGCTGCCCGGCCGCGGCCAGCGGCGCGGTCACCCCGTCGAAGGACCGCACGTCATAGGGGAAGCCGTGCAGGAGGATCACGGGAAATCCCGCGCGCGGTCCATGCTCTTCGTAGCCGATCTCGAGGACCGGAGTCCGGACCGTCCGCACCGGCGACCCGGTCGACGGCTGCGTGGCGGCGGCCTGCGCAACCGGCGGCGCGCCCGCCACCGCCGCCGCGCCGACGGCGCCGGCCGTCTTCAGGAAATCTCTCCGGCTCTGAGCCATTTGCGTCCTCCCGGCTGTCTCGCCGACCCGTCTATCGTGACACATCGGCGCGGCCGGTCGGATCGGCCCGCGGGCTAGAAATCGGCGTGCATCGACAGCCGGATCGTGCGACCGCGCTGATACCCGGTCGGCAGACCGAACAACGGCGACGAGAGCACGCCGCTGTAGCCTCGGATCTGGCTGGAATTGAGCAGGTTGCTGATGCGGGCCTGGAAGCGGACCGACCGTGCGTTCCGGCGACGCCCGTCCGCTCCGCGCGGTTGCTGCGCCGGGCGGAAATACTTGGTGAACGTCAGGTTGAGGTTGGTGCGCGCCGGCCCGGTCTCCGAATTGCGGGCGACGCCGAGCGGGCGGTCGCGGGTCGACTGGTCGCCGTTCAGATCGCGCCCGCTCCTGATGCTGTACGGGCGGCCGGAGTCCATGCGGACACTCAGATTGAGACTCGTGTCCTGGTAGATGACCCGCGCCAGCGCCTTCAGGAAGGCATGCTCTATGGACAGCTCGCGCGGCAGTCGGACGCGGATCTGCGATTCGAGGCTGTGTTCCCGGTTCGACAGCCCCCATTCGGCAATGTACGGATTGTTGAAGTCGTTGTCGTTCGCCCCCCAGCGATAGCTGTAGTTCGCGCTCCCCGAGAGCTGGACCCCCAGGACGTCGATGTAGTTTCGGCGCTGAAAGCGAATCCGGACGCGGCGGCTCACCGATCGCCCGGTCGATTCAATCTGGTTGATGTTTCCGGTGTTGGGATAGAACGGCCGCCTCCGGTCGACGAGCTGCTGCCGTCTCGCCCGCGGCAAACTCAGGATCTCGTCCGACAGCGGGGTCCCGGGAAAGGGGGCATTGATGTTTCGGATCCGCCGTTGCCGATAGCCGTAGTTCATGCTGAACGACAGGTTGACCCGCATTGAACCGGGTAGTTGCTGCGTCAGGTTCAACTGGGGATTGAAACTGTAGGGCGCGCGATACGCCGGGTCCAGGACGGTCAGCGTGGTCCGTCGTTGGTCGATGGTCGAGACCCCGTCCAGGAACGGATCGGGAAAGGAGGGTGACGAGATCGACAACCGCTTCTGGTGCGAGGCGCCGTCGTTGCGGATCAGCCGCTCGTAGTCACCGAAGTCCCGGAAGCTCAGCGACGCACCGACACCGAGGACGGTGTCCTCGAACCACCGATACTGGAAGTTCGCGAGCGGATTGGCCCGCAGATAGTCCTGGGAATGGTTCGTGGCCTCGTATCGCAGCCCCAGGCGCAGGCTCGCATGCTCGCCGAACCCGCGGTCCGCCTGGAAAAAGGTCTCGAGCGACAGCTCACCGATGTCCAACTCGCCGTCTCCGGTGGTCACGGAATAGGTCGTCGGCACCCCGGAGATCTCGACCGCGTCACCGCGGGCGTCCAGATAGACCGGGAAGGTCCCGCGCGCCAGCGCCGCCTCGACGATCTGCCGGGTCGGGGCGCAATTCACGCCGAAGAACCCGGTCGCGCGGCAGTAGTCGTGCAGGCTGGCGAAATTGAAGGTGCCGTTGTAGTTGTTCTCCGACAGGCTGTAGTTCGAGTCGTAGCGCCCCTCGAGGCCGGCTTGATAGCTCCACACGCCCCGCTGCCAGCGCAACCGGTTTTCGAGCTGGATGCGGGCGTCCCGATCCAGATCGCTGCTGGTGCTGCCCCCGCGGTTGAATGCGTCCGCCACGTTGATGGCGACACCAATCGTTCTCGGAATCTCCTGTGACGTCTGACGGCTCACGCGGACCCGGAAGTCGTTTGCCGAGTCGTTCCCGAGCCGGCGCTCGCTGACCTGCAAGGCCCACTCGCCGCGTTCCTCGTCAGAGCCGCGTTCTGGCAACGTGAATCCACCGACGCGGCTGTTCTCGGTCCGCCGGGTCTCGAAGTCGAGGTCGACACCCAGGGAGTGCTGGCGCGACAGCGCGATGTCGGCGTCGACCTCGAACTGATGCTGCGTTTCGGGTCGCACGACCGCGTCGAAGACGTTTTCTTCCGGCGTGATCGCAATCAACGAGTTCGCCGCACGCTCCTGACGCTGTGTCGACACCTCGACATCCACGTCGACCAGCCCGGGTATGATGGGCCCTCCCAGATCGACATCGAGGTCGCGGGTCTGGCGCGCAGGTTTGGTGCGCTCGCCCGGCGTGGTGGCGTCGAGCGACTCGTCAGCGAAGTTGAAGTCCAGCGACGAGCGCCAGCGCCCCGTGCCCGGACGCGTGATGATCTCGATCCGCGGCCCGTCGCCGCTGCCGTCGGCCCGCAGCGGCGCCGGGTCGATGTAGATCTGGGCGATCTCGTCCGGGTCCGGCAGACGGCCCTCGTCCCAGCCGTCGATGATGAAGCGGGACGCATCCTCCTCGAAGTCGCCGCTCGAATCCGCGCCGGCGAGCAGCATCAGGTACTCGACCAGATCCTGTTCATCGGTTGGCAGCGCCAGCAGTTCCTCATCAGACAACGTCTGCGCGGTCAGGCTCGCCAGCGTGTTGAGCCGTAGCGCGTTGGCCGGGTCGACCTCGACATCGAGCGTCTCTTCCCGCGCCTCGAGCGCCAGACGCACCGTCACTGGATCGGCACCGGAGGCCGCCGCGACCACCTGGTCCACCGTCGTGAACGACGGCATCGAGACCCGCACCAGGTACTGCCCGGCCGGCACGCCCACGCTGAAGCGGCCGTCGGCGCCGGTGACCGATTCCGCGACGGTGTCCAGCGCGCCAGGGCGCAGCACCAGGACGAAGGCGCCCGGAAGCACACCGTCGGTCTCGTCGATGACCAATCCCGAGACCTGCACGGTCAATCCCGTCTGTGACTGCTCGGCCGCAACGGTCTCGACCCCGACGGTCCCCCACGTACAGAGCATGACCGCCAGCACGACAACTGACCGCTTCTGTGTGCATTCCATCATCTCGACACCGATACCGCGTTGACGACAACCGATCTCCAGTCGTTTAGCGATCGGCCCACTCACGGACATGGCACATCTACGCCGACAGCTTGTACCCCAACCCGCGCACGGTCACGATCACCTTCGGATGCTCCGCTTCGGCTTCGAGCTTCTGTCGCAAACGCGCCACGTGTACGTCGACCGTCCTGGTCGACGGCATGGCGTCCTTTCCCCAGACCGCATCCAGGAGCTCGTTGCGCGACAGGACAACCCCGGGGTTCTCGGCGAAGTACCGCAGCAGTTGCCATTCCTTGGCAGAGAGATCCACGGAATGCCCATCGTTGCGCGCTTCGGCCTTCTCGAAGTCGACATGCAGGTCGCCGGCTCGCAACGTGGTGGTCCGCCGTCCGGCGGCGGCCCAGGCGGCGCGCCTCAGCATCGCCCGGATCCGTGCGAGGAGCTCGACGAACTCGAACGGCTTCGTCAGGTAGTCGTCCGCGCCCGCCTGCAGCCCGACCACCTTGTCCGTCGAGGCGGCGCGCGCGGTCAGCATCAGCACTGGTGTTCTGACACCTCGGCCGCGGAGGTCGCGGACAACCTCGAAGCCGTCCTTCTCAGGCAGCATGACGTCCAGCAGCACGAGGTCGTGGACCGCCTCGGACGCGCGTGCCGCGCCGGTCCTCCCGTCGCGCACCGTGTCCACGTCGTACCCTTCGCTGGACAGCCGGTCCGACAAGGCCAGCCGCAATGCGGCGTCATCCTCGACGAGGAGGATTCGATTCCCGCCCGACCCCGTCACCTCAGCCATCCCCCTGCGCGTCCGCGGCCTCCGCCTGCGTCACCGGCAGATGCAGGGTGAAGGTGCTCCCTCCCGCGGCGTTGCCCGCCAGCGTTACGCGGCCCCCGTGGGCCTTGGCGATATCCCTGACCAGGCTCAGGCCGAGGCCGGACCCTTCCACTTGATCGGTGCGGGCCGCTTCCCCCCGGTAGAACGGCTCGAAGACCTGCTTCCGTTCGGCGGGCGGAATTCCCCGTCCTCCATCTTCGACGGCGACCTGGATCTCTTTCCTTTCGCCAACCCGGATGAGCCGGGCCGACAGTCGGATCATCGCCCCGGCAGCGCTGAACTTCATGGCGTTCGAAATCAGGTTCTGAATCGCCGATCGCAACGCCCGTTCATCGCCCTGCACCTGAGGCAATGTCTCCTCGACCACCTTCTCGAACCGGAACCGGTCGGACAGGGCGCCGCCGGCGGCGTCGAGGACATCGTCGATCACGGCCGGCAACGCCACGGCCTGCATGTCGCGGCGCCGGTTCCCTGAACGCATGGCCGAAAACTGCAAGACCCGCTCGATCATGTCGGCGAGACGTCCACTTTCCCGGCGAATCGCGTCTCCGTACGTCCGAGCCTGGGCGAGGTTGTCCACGATCCCATCGGCCAGGTTCTGGCTCAGCGACGAGATACCCGTAATCGGCGTTCTCAACTCGTGCGAGACGCCGGCCACAAACTCCACCTGCTGCGCGGCCAGACTCTGGGCTCTCCGGGTGGACGCGATCAGGACCAGGACACTGGCGCCGAGCAGCGTGAGCACCCCGAGACTCGTCAGCACGTTGCGCCGGCGAATCTGCGCGACGGCAGCCTCGAGCGAGCCCGCCCGATGCTGCAGGTGGACCGAGAAGAGCTGACCGTCGTGGTCCCCGCGGGGTCGGAGGTCGAGATGGTCTGGAATCCGCAGCGCGATCTGGACGTCCGCGCTGGCGCGAACCGCGGTATCGGCCGCCGGACCCGAGTCGTAGACGATCGGCCCGTCGCCGGCCCCGTCGAAGATCCGTACGTCGTAGTCCAACTCGCCGCCGCCCGCCACGTATTCCTGGAGCCGGGCCGGAATCAGGCGGTCGATCAGCACGCCGCGGCGCAGCAGGACGATCGCCCGGCTCTGCGTTGCGCGCTGGGTGACCACAAGCGCGAGCGTGTCATCTCCGAGCGGCGTGTAGTAGCTGCCGCGCCGGTCACCGCGTCTCCGGGATTGGAGATCTCGACGAAACTCATTGCGCAACGCCCCCAGCGCCGGCGGCCATTCCGCGGGATCGAAGCGACCGTGACGCAGATCGAACCTGGAGATCTCCGGGCCGCCCGGGTCGGCGCTGGCCCAGAACACCGCGTCAAACAACTCGGGAAACGGAAACGTGGCGATCCACTCGACGTACGCGGCGGCAATCCCTGCGGGAACGTCATCCCCGCGCTCCGCGCGGAAGGGTCGCCAGACACGATCCAGCTCCCGGGTGAAATCGGTCCGGAATCTGTCGGAGGCGACCTCGAGACTCTCCTGCATGCGCTCGCGTTCGAACTCGCTCAGTTCGCCGACCCAGCGATACTGCAGCATGCCGAGCGCAATCAGCAGGATGGCGATCAGCACCACGCTGAACAGGGTGAGCCTGGGCGTCCAGAGGTTCATGTACTCGACCCGCGCGCACGCGGCGCCTGCCGCACCGGCAGTCCGCCACGCAAGGTTCCACAACTAGCAGCCCGTGGTGAAAGCCCCGCTGAATTCTGCGGCTTCACGCTGAATTCTGCGCTTCCCCGCGGAATTCTGCGGTTTCACGGTGCATCCCGCTGTGCGCCGTTGTTCCGGCTGACGAGCAGGGCAACCACAAGGGTTGCCCCTACGGCATTCTGCGGGAAGCACCGCCGATCTCGGTGCAACGCGGGGTTTCACCACGGACTGCCAGCCCGTGGCCACAGCCTACCCCGGACGCGTGGCCGAATGGTTACCGGAACGTTACAGCGGTGAAATTCGGTTGGATCCGTCAGCAGCGCACAGGCGCCCTCGGCAGGCGGCCGGATGCCGCGCGGTTCGAATGACCGGAACTGCCAGGTTACCCGCGACGTTCAGGCAGGGCGCGCAGCCGCGCGAGCCCGTTCGCGATGTCGTCATGGTCCGAAGCGAACGAGAATCGCAGGAAGCCCTCGGCAATCGCCCCGAAGTCGCGCCCCGGCCCCAGCGCCACGTGCGCGCGTTCGAGGAGATCGAACGCCAGGGCCAGCGAGTCGCCGCCGAGATGACGCGCGTCGGCCAGCACGTAGAACGCGCCCCGGGGCATGACCGGCACCCGGAATCCGAGATCGCGCAGACCCGCGACCAGCAGCCGGCGGCGGCGGTCGTACTCGGTCACCATCATCCGCCGATGCGCCTCCCCGTGCTCGAGCGCCGCCAGACCGACCGTCTGCACGAAGTGGGCGGTCGAGATGAAGAGGTTCTGCTGCAGCGAGACCAGACCGCGCATCGCGCGCAACGGCGCGATGACGTATCCGAGGCGGAACCCGGTCATCGCATACCGCTTCGAGAAGCTGTCGAAGACGAAGCAGTCGTCGATCATCCCCAGCGGCGACGTATTTGCCGCTCCGTCGAACAGCAGGCCGTCATACACTTCGTCGGACAGTAGCGGCACGCCGAGACCCGCCAGTTCGCGTATGACCGCGGCCGGCTGCACCGCCCCGGTCGGGTTGGCCGGCGAGGCCACCAGCACACCCCTGGTGCGCGGGGTGATTGCGGCCCGCACCCGGTCCACGTCGATCAGGTATCCATCGTCCGGAAACGTCGGAACCAGCACCGCACGGCCGCCGCAGACCTCGACCATGTTGGGATAGCACGGATAGTGCGGGACCGGGATGACGATCTCGTCCCCCGGGTCGAGCAACAGGTTCAGCACCAGGAACAGCGCGGGCGACGACCCGCTCGTCACGACGATCCGATCCGGATCGACCGCTACGCCCCGCCGTCTCAGGCAGTCGGCGGCTATCGCTTCGCGCAAGCGGAACAGGCCCCGGCTGTCGGTGTAGTGGGTATGCCCGGCAGCCACCGACGCGGCGACCGCCTCGACGACCGCCGTGGGCGGCGGAAAACCGGGCTCGCCGACGCCCAGTTGCAGCACGTCGAGTCCGGAGCGAGCCATCGCCATGCCGCGCTCCATCACCTCCATCGCCAGGAACGGCGCAATCGCCGCGGCACGGGAGGAATAGGGTGCGGTCATCAGAGAGATTGTGCCCTGTCATGGCAGGATCTGACCATGCCGATTGTCCCGGTCGATGATCTCGACGACCCGCGGATCGCCGACTATCGCGACGTCCCGGACCCGGTGCTGCTGCGCCAACGCGGGCTGTTCGTGGCCGAGAGCCGTCTCGTCGTGCGGGAGCTGCTGGCCCACCGGCGCCTGTTCACGCGGTCGCTGCTGGTCACGCCCGCCGCGCTCGACAGCCTCGGGGACCTGCTTCAGGACCGGCTGCACGACCTGCCCGTCTACGTCGCGCCCCACCAGTTTCTGCGGCGCGTGGTCGGGTTCAACGTGCATCGGGGCTGCCTGGCGCTCGGCGAACGCCCCGCCAGGACGAGCGACGCACACCTGCCCGCGCTCGCTTCCGGACGGCTGGTCGTGGTGCTGGAGCAGGTCGGCAATCCGGACAACATCGGCAGCATCTTCCGCAACGCCGCCGCATTCGGCGCCGCCGCCGTGCTGCTCGGCCCGCACTGCTGCGACCCGTTGTACCGCAAGGCGATCCGCACCTCGCTGGGGGCCACGCTGCGGGTGCCCTGCGGCGCCATCGACGACTGGCCGGACGGGCTCGGGCGGCTGCGCGAGCTGGGCTTCTCGACGGTCGCGCTGACGCCGGATGCCGATGCGGACACCCTGCAGGCATTCGCGGCCGACGCCCCCTCGCGCATCGCCCTGCTGCTCGGGACCGAAGGGGCCGGCCTGAGCGACGACGCGGCGGCGCGGGTCGATCACCGGGTACGCATTCCGATCGCCCCCGGCGTCGACTCGCTCAACGTCGCCACCGCCTCCGGCATCGCGCTGTATGTCCTAGGACCCCGTGGTGAAACTCCGCGTTGCACCGAGAGCGGCGAGGCGCCCGCCTGACAAGGCCCGTAGGGGCAACCCTTGTGGTTGCCCTGTTGTACGCAAGACCTGTAGGGGCAACCCTTGTGGTTGCCCTGTTGTACGCAAGACCTGTAGGGGCAACCCTTGTGGTTGCCCTGTTGTACGCAAGACCTGTAGGGGCAACCCTTGTGGTTGCCCTGTTCGTCAGCCGGAACAACACACAGCAGCAGAATTCAGCGTGAAACCGCAGAATTCAGCATGGCGCAGCGGGATGCAACGTCGATCCGCAGATGTCCGCGCGGATCGGCGGGTTTAAGCGTGAAACAGCAGAATTCCGCGGGGAAGCGCAGAATTCTGCGGGGAACGAATGCAGCGGGGCTTTTGCCACGGGCTCCTGGCCGCCGGCGGCGGCGGTCCCGGGCGGGCCCGTAACGAGCCGGTCCGACCCGCTATACTCGACAGCCCGTAGTGAAAGGCCCGAACGACCGCGTGATTCACGGCGACCGCGCGAGGACGGGCGCCGGGGGCCGGCGCCTGCGCGCCGCCACCGCCAGAGAGAAGGACACGATGAATAAGAGCATCTCGTCAGTGGCGACCGTCGGTCTGGCCATGTGCCTCGGTCTGGCCGCCCCGCACCGTGCCGGCGCCCAATCCAGCGACCCGGCGACCCGGTTCGTCGAAGTCGCCGGCGGGTACCGCCTGGTGCCGAACATCACGTACCTGCGCGCGGGCGGCGTCGATCTGCGGCTCGACCTCTACCAGGCGCGCGGCGCCGGCCCGACGCCGGTCGTCATGTATATCCACGGCGGCGGCTGGACCAACGGCAGCAAGGAGAGCTCGGCGCTCACGTTCCTGCCGTATCTCGAGATGGGCTGGTCGGTGGTCAACGTCGAGTACCGCATGGCGGACGTCGCGCATGCGCCGGCGGCGGTCGAGGACTGCCGCTGTGCGCTGCGCTGGATCTACAGGAACGCCGAGCAGTACAACTTCGATGTCGACCGCATCGTCGTGACCGGCAACTCGGCCGGCGGCCACCTGTCGCTCACCACCGGTATGCTGCCCGCCTCGGCCGGTCTCGACCGCCAGTGCCCCGGCGACCGGAACCGCGCCTGGTCAACCGGCACGACCTCGATGGCGGAACTGCAGGTGGCCGCCATCATCAACTGGTATGGCATCACCGACGTCGTCGGCCTGATGCAGGGCCCACCCGGATCGTCCGGCAATTTCACGGAAGCGTGGCTTGGCAGCCGGAGCGACCGCGCGGAGATCGCGCGGCGCGTCTCACCACTGACCCATGTACGCGCCGGGCTGCCGCCGGTGCTCACCATCCATGGCGATTCCGACCCGATCGTGCCCTATGACCACGGCGTCCGCCTGCACCAGGCGCTCGACGGGGCCGGCGTCCCCAACCGGCTCATCACCGTCGAAGGCGGCGGACACGGCGGATTCCCGATGGACGAGAACATCCGGATCTACGAGACGATTCGCCAGTTCCTCCGCCAGCATCAGGTCATGCCCGCCTCGAATTGAACCGGGCGTCGGGGTGTGGCGTAGGGGCAACCCTTGTGGTTGCCCCCGGTGCGGGCCCTGTAGGGGCAACCCTTGTGGTTGCCCCCGGTGCGGGCCCTGTAGGGGCAACCCTTGTGGTTGCCCGGTGCGGGCCGCGAAGGCACGGCGCGCGACTTTCCGGCCCGCAAGTAAAATAGACGTTGTTCGGCTCGCACAACATTGCCGAGTTTGTCTTTCTTCCGTGTCCTTGACACGAGGCGCAATAGCATGCGAGAAATCGGCGTACTTGAGGAGAGACGAATGCCCAAGCTTGAACAATCCCCGCCCGCCCGGCCTCGCAACGTCCCTCCCGCGCCCCCGCAGCCGATTCCGGACGATACCGAAGTGCTCAGCGATCACGCGATTCGCGCCATCGAAGAGGGGCGCGCGGACCACGCCGCCGGGCGCACGTTCACCATGGCGGAGATCAAACAGGGGTTGGGGATCGACTCCTGACCCAATCCGTCCCGCGTATCCGTAGGCAACTCGCGTGCCTCCCCGACCTGCGGCGCCCCGATCGAGCGCGGCCTGTTGACCCGCCCGGTGGCATTCAGCCATGGTCATGGCCGTCGGTACGCCTCACTTCGGTGAAGGATCGAGTCAATCTCGACGATGCCTTGGTCTGGCCGAGTGAAGAACACGCGCCAATCGCCAATCCGAAGGCGAAGCCACCCGCGTTGAGTTTGTACGCGCTTGACGTCGCCGTCTCCTGATTCCGTGTACCGGTCGATACCGGCGACGATTCGGGCACGCGTTTGCGGATCAAGCCGCCGCAGGTCGCGGCGCGCCCGAACTGAGAACGCAACGTGGACCTGAGCAAACTCATCCATCATTTTTCCGGACGCTCCGTCTACTCTCTGGACGGTTCTCGATGGTTCTCCACAACCCACTCAAGTCGTGAGCTTCTCGCAATGGAGGTTCCACCCCTCCCGCATCTCGGCGGCCAGCCGCTCTTTTTCGTCGGACGTCGGATACCACTCCTGGTCACAGTAGACAGTGAATGCGTTGTATCGGTTCCTGTTGTGGCTGGTCCCGCTGGTGGAGCGGTTTCCGCACCGTCATATGGTCGTCTGGACGTATGGTCCCCCATACTGGAGGGAAGGTTCAGCCGGGAGCCCCCGGAATCAGGAGGCGAATCCGGCATTCCTCCGCCAGCATCAGGTCATGCCGGCCTCGAATTGATCCTGGCGCCGGCGTGTGGCGTAGGGGCAACCCATGTGGTTGCCCGGTGCGGGCCGCGAAGGCCGGCGCGCGGTGCCGGCACCACCGATGGTACGCTCGCCAAGACGTGGAGGTACGCACCTGTTGCTGCATCGTCGGGGGTGGGCCGGCAGGTGCGGTCCTCGCCTTGCTGCTCGCACGCCAGGGTGTGTCCACGGCCTTGCTCGAGGCCAAAGAGGACTTCGACCGGGCGTTTCGCGGAGATACCGTACATCCCTCGACGCTCGAGATGCTCGACGACCTCGGACTGGCCGACCCGCTGCTCGCCCGTGACCACGGCACGCTGCGCCGCGTTACCCTGCAAAGCGGCACGTTCGCGGCCGTCCTCGCCGATTTCACCCGGCTCCGAACGCGGTTTCCATTTATCGCCATCATCCCCCAGGTGGAGTTTCTCGACTTCATCGTTGGCGAAGCGAAGAAGCACGCGTGCTTCGACCTGCACCTGGGAGCTCGGGTCAGCGATCTGATCGTGGAAGGCGGCGCGGTCCGCGGCGTCCGCTACCGGGATCGGGGAGGCGAGCGGGAACTGCGGGCGCTCTTGACCGTGGCGGCCGACGGCCGGGCGTCACGGCTGCGCACGTTGGCCGGGTTCACACCACGGAAAAACGCCGCGGCGATGGACGTCCTGTGGCTGGTCCTGCCCCGGCGGGTCGATGAGCGCGCGAACGACCTGACCGGTTTCCGGATCGGTCGCGGCCGCCTGGTCGTGGTGCTGGCCCGCGCCGGACAGTGGCAGCTCGGGTACGTGATGCTCAAAGGGGACCACCGCTCGGTCCGGGAGGCGGGATTGGACGCGCTGCGATCCGAGGTGGCAGCGCTAATCCCCGAGTTGGCCGATCGGGTGGGCGCGATCAGCGATTGGCAAGACGTCCACTTCCTCTCGGTGGAGTCGAGCCGCATCCCCACGTGGCACCGCGAGGGGTTGCTCGCCATCGGTGACGCCGCGCACGTGATGTCGCCGATCGCCGGCGTCGGCATCAACTACGCCATTCAGGACGCCGTCGCTGCAGCGAACCTCCTTGCTGAACCTCTCCACCGAGGCGACCTGACCGACGCGCACCTGGTGGCCGTACAACGCCGGCGTGAGTACCCGACCCGGTTCATCCAGGGCGTGCAGGGTCTCGTGCAGCGCCAGTTGGTGACGCGGGCCCTGGCGGACACGCCGTTCCGGTTGCCCTGGCCTGCCAGGATCATCCCGGCGCTGCCGGTGCTGCGAGACCTCCCCGCACGGCTGATCGGCTGGGGCATCCGACCCGAGCGCGTGCGCCTGCCGACGGGTACGGCGTAAGGGCAACCCTGCCACCTCAACGCTTCAACGTGACCAGCGGGTCCAGGCGCGAGGCGCGCCAGGCAGGACGCAGGCTCGCCAGCCCGACGAGTCCCAGCACGAACAGCGCCGTCATGGCGAACGTCGCGGGATCATCTGGTTGCAGGCCGAACAACAGCGACCGTAACGTCTCGGTCCACCAGAGCGATACGACGAGTCCCGCCGCGACGCCCAGCGAGGCGGGCGTGAGCGCCGTCCGCAGCACAAGCCACCGAATCTGCCGGGGCGTGGCGCCGAGCGCCAGCCGCACACCCACCTCACCCAGGCGCCGCGCCACCTCGTGACTCACCACGCCGAAGATGCCGAGCCCCGTGAGCACGATGGTCAGCAGACCGATGGCGCCGAGCAGCACGGCCAGGAATCGCGGCTGTTCGAGACTGCGTTCGAATGGGTGCAATGCTCGGATACTGACGTTCGTGTTCGGATCGATCTCGTGAATCATGGCGCGAACGTCGTCGATGGAGAACTGCGTGGCGGTGAGATCGAATACAACGTCCAGGAACCGCTCGCGGTCTCCGAGCGGAATGAACGCGTTGCCCGGCCGGTCGGTGCTGGTCAGGAAGGGCCGGATCGAACCCACGACGCCGACGACGGTGCGCAGCGTGTCCTGGTCGTCGCGCACCTGTTTGCCAAGGCTGTCCTCTCCGGGCCAGAGGACTTCGGCCGCGCGCCGGTCGAGTACCGCCACCGGTGCATTCGAGAAGGCTTCGTGTTCATCGAACCAGCGGCCAGATTCGAGGGTGATACCAAAGACCTCGAAGAAGCGGCCTCCCACGCGTTGCGCCAGCACTCGGCGTGCCGGCCTCGGCGTCTCGGGGCGGCCGAGGGTGCGTGGCAGGTGCAGACCCGGAATGCCCATCGACACAGCGACCGGGACGGGTAGACGTTCGCGCAGGCGTTCATAGACCTGTCGCTGCGTGCGCATGGCCGCGGGCAGGTCCAGGTCGCTGCCCGGCGGGACACGCGGCTCCACGTCCACCGCCGTCAATCCCTCGGGTTCGAATCCCACGGGCTGCCACGCCAACTGGAGGAAACTCCTCACCACGAGGGCACCAGTCACGAGCAGACTGATGGAGACGGCTGTCTGCACGAAGATGAGGAACGCGTCGCCGCGCAGTCCCCTGCGCCGCGTCACGGACCGTCCAGGCTGCAGGCTGTCCTGGATGCTGCCACGCACGGCTCGCGCCGCGGGGACGAGGCCAAACAGAGTCAGCGCGAGTGCAACGAGCAGCGCCGCGAACCCCACCACACGCAGGTCGAGTTGGGCGGGCAACAGGCGGTAGACGTGCGCGACCTCGGGCGCCCCCGCCATGATGCGCACGAACATCCACTGCGCGATCACGAGCGCCGCCACGCCGCCCAGCCCGGCCATGACCAGGAGTTCGGCGACGAGCTGCCGAGCCATCCTCCACGACGACGCCCCGATCGCAGCCCGAATACCGAACTCGCGACGGCGGGCCCGGAGGCGCGCGGTGCACAGACACGCGAGGTTGGCGCAGGCCAGCAGCAGCAGACCGGCGGTCGCGCCCAGCAACAGCAGCAGCGGCAACCGGACACCATCGAACAACGCCTCCTGCAGCGGTGTGAGCCTGACCTGGCGTCCCTGCGGGAACTGCGGAGAGTCCCGTTCGACCGACGTCACGATGTGCTGCATCTCCACCGCGGCGGCGGTGGCCGAGACACCCGGCCGCAAGCGCGCGACTGGGTTGATTCGTGCGTTGGGATCCGAGAGGCGAGCCGCATCGAGCACCCCCGGCACCAGCGCCCCGGGCCGTTGATTCACGTGGTTCGGAAACACGAACGTGCGCGGCAGCACACCGACGATGCGGTATCGCGCAGACTCCAGGCCGTTGATCTCAAGCGTCCGGCCCACGGCATCAGGCGTGCCGCCAAATGCAGCCTGCCAGAGCGCATATGTGATTAACGCCACCTCCGAGCCCGCGCCACCTGGTCGGTACTCGCCCGGCAGGAAGGCGCGACCCAGCAACGGGCGCACCCGCAACGTGTCCAGAAACCCGGGTGTGACGGCGTACGCAAACGTGAAACCGTCGGACCCGTCGACCCGCCCCCCATAGACGCCTATGAACGCGGCCACTGCGGCGAATCCTTCGTGTTCCGCCGCGATTCTCTCGAAGTCATCGTATTGCAACAACCCGAGCCACGTGCCCTCGCCGCTGACGCGCAGGGTCACGAGCTGCTCCGAATCGGGATAGGGGAGCGGCCGGAACAGCATCGGATCGGCGAGCGTGAACACGGCGGTCGTGGCGCCGATGCCGAGCGCTAGAATCGTGACGGCGGCAGCGGCGAACGCCGGACGGTTCCGGATCTGGCGAACGCCGTAGCGCAGGTCATCCAGCATCGTCACCACTCGTGCCGGCCTCGCATCGAGCGAGAGTCAGTTGGTCTCGTGGTCGTCGATCTGCAGCAGGTAGGCCTCGAGATCGGCCTGTTCCCGGGCGGTGAGCGCGCCGCCCATGTGGGTGCTGTTCTCGAGCACCTCGGCCAGGGTTGCCGCGCCGCCGTGATGCAGATACGGCGCGCTGAGCCACAGGCCCTTCAAGGTCGGCGTGTTCTGGCCGACGCCGTCCAGACTGACTCCGCGGCCCAATCCCGATGACGGCATATGAGTGCCCACGTCGTGGGTCCGGTCGTCGGTGAAGTCGGGCCCGGCGTGGCAACTTCCACACCCCGTGCGGTCGAAGACCTCCCTGCCGGCGCGCCCCGCCGCGGTCAGTGCACCATCGGCGCGGCGATGCGGGCTGTCGGGAAAGTCGGTCAGCGACGCCACATACGCCGCCAGATCGTCGAGGTCGGCGCTGATCCCCGCCTTCGGATCTCCAAGCGGTCGACTGCGCGTCCCGATCTCGAACTCGCTGTCCGGCATGAAACCGGCGCCCCCGAACCCGTCGCGGATATCGTGCTCGAAGTCCTGAATCTCGTCGAAGTTCGCGGTCCAGTGCACATACCCGCCGTTGGCGCCGCGGCGGCCCGTCAGATCGATGGTGTTGCGCAGACCCTCGCCGATCTGGGTGAAGTCCCACACCATCTGATCGGACCCGCCGTCGAGATGACAGCTCGCGCACGAGATGTAGCCGTCGCGGCTCATGCGGGTGTCGGCGGCGTTATGGAAGATGCGCTTCCCGTTGAGCACGCGGGGCGCCAGCGTCTCGCGCTCGACCGTCGTGACCGTGGTCACCACGCGCGGCTGGTTGACGGTTCCATCAAGCAGACCGGAGGTGTCGACGACGGTCACCGATCGGTCCAGGAAGTTGTGGACATACAGCCGGCGGCCGTCCGGGCGCATCGCGAGACCATTGGGCGCACGCCCGACCGCCAGCATGCCGAGCCTGCTCAGGTCCTGCGCGTCCCGGACCTCGACCACGTTGGAGCCCTGCATGGCGGTCAGGAAGGCGTCGCCGACCGGCGTGAACACCATCGCCTGCGCCAGGTCACGGTCGTTGAAATCGACGCGGCGGTCGAGCCGCTCGGTGTTGGCCAGCAGGTCGATCTGCGAGACGATTGTGCGGGTGCGGCTCTCGAACGTGAGGTCCTCGCCGTCCCGGAACCGCCCGCGGGCGATGTTGTCCTTCTTCGACGGGATCCACGCCGTGGCGCCGTCGGGCGCAATGCGCACCTGCGACAGGTAGTTCGGCACGCCTCGCCCGCTCGCCTCCGTATCGGGTCCCGGGTCGAAGGCCAGGTTGAAGGTGCGGGTGACCGTGAAGCTCGCGGCGTCGACTTCGCGCACCTCTCCGGCGGCGCCCTCCTCGGCATAGGCGGACACGAAGCGCGTCACCAGGATGCGCCCGGAGTCGCCCGACACGGCCAGGCCGCGGGGACGCGGGCCGATGTCGAGGCCGCCCGCCACCACGCCCTTGGGATCCAGCTTCATGAGACGCCCGGTCGCGGTCAACGTCACGTAGGCGGCGGCGCCGTTCGGCGCGAACACGAGCCCATAGGGCGCCGACCCGTAGGGCAGCGCGATCGTGCGCACCAGCGACCCGCCGCGGTCGACGACACTGATGTCGCTGCCGCCCTGGTTCGCCACCCAGATGTCGCCGTTCGGCGCCAGCGCCAGCGTCCGCGGATGTTCACCGACCCCGGTTTCCCAGACCCTGGCGTGGTCGGCGTTGATGCGGGTCAGCGTGTCATTGTCCGGGTTCACGACGTAGGTGTCGCGCCCGTTCGTCACGATGGAGCTGGAGGACACGGGGGGCGTCGGCGTCACCGGGGTGTGCACAATGCGTACCGCGCCGCAACGGCTCGTTCCTCCGTTGTTCGACACCGTGAGCGTCACGTAGTGACGACCGGGGCTGGAATGCGTCACCGCGGTCGCCGCGGTCGGCTGCGGACCAACGCTGCGCCCGTCACCGAATTCCCAGGCAAACGACGTGGGGCGATTCGTCGTCCGCGCCGGCCGGTACCGCGCGGGCGTCCCGACCTCGATCGGATTGAGCGGCCCGAGCGCGCAGGTCGGCGCCCGGATCGAGGTCGTCAGACCCGGTCCGTCCCGTCCGGCCCCGGTCGTGAACGTCGAACTGAAGCAGCCCCCCGCGGTGCCGGCCAGGTCCCTGATGCGGCAGACCTCGACCTCGTACGCCGTGAACGCCTCGAGCGGCGCGTCCGGGGTGAAGTTCACGTTGTTCATGTTCGCGCTGAGCTGTCCGGAGATCGCGGTCCCGTCCGGCCCGCGCACGGTGACGTTCTCGGAAACCAGCGATTCGATGGCGACCTCGTCCGACATCGACACCCCGATGCGGGTCGTCAGCACAAGCCCGGTCGCCCCGGCGGCGGGATGAATCCACTCGACCTCGGCCCCGGTGGTGTCGGGCGCGGTCTGATGCGGAATCAGCACTGTGCCGACGGCATGGTCGTCGCCGGCCCAGATCAGATTGCCCAGCACCTGGCCGAAGTCCTCGTCGCGATTGCGAAGCCCGGACGTGCCGCTGCCGATCTGCAGGGGCGGGTCGATCGTGAACTTCGCCACCTGGTTCGAGAACCCCGAGATGAAGTGACCGTCCTGGTAGGATCCGTAGCCGCCGTTGCCGAGATTCGCGCCCGCCTCGCCGGCGTAGGTGATCCGGCCGTCATGCCCGATGGCATGCACGTACATCCGGGCCGGATCGCCGTTGCCGCCCGATGACAGCAGCACACCCGCCGTGAACATGTGGCTGTAGCCGGAAGCGCCGTCGAGCGTCTGAATCAGCAACGGATTGACGGGGTCGCTGATGTCCATCGTGGTGTAGCCGCGGTCCTCGTCCTCGGCCAGCACCAGCAGGTTCCCGAGCGCGAATACGCTCGCCGGCCCGATGCCTCCGAGCGCTCCCGTCGGCAGTTGATTGACCAGTCGCGGCGCGGTCGGGTCGGACGCGTCCACCACGAACAGTCCTTCGCCGATGCCGGTCACGTAGACGTAGGGGGCCTGCACCGCCACCCACCAGGCGCCGCCGTAGTCGGCCGCCGTGATCCCCGGCAACTCCAGCTCGGCCAGCATCGGCATCCTGGTGTCGATGTCGGTCACGTCGAACAGGACGATCCCCCGGTGCGATTGCGCCACCAGGATGATCTGGCCGTCGCGGTTCCACAGCCCCAGGGCATGCGGCTCGCGAAAACGGTGGGTTTCCGGATTGTCGTAGGTCTTGACCTTGACCGGTGCGCGCGGATCCGAGACGTCCCAGACGTCCAGACCGCCGACGTCGGGCGAGCCGCCGCCGTCGGTGTCCCAGACGACGGCCAGATAGCCGTCGACCATGAAGACCTTGCCATGCCCCTGCGCCGAGGTCACGCGGCCGATCGGCGTCCAGAGCTCGTCGTCGCCGTAGGTCAGGTTGCCCAGGCCGGGACCGGAGCCGGCGGCCTGCACACGGGCCAGCGCGCCCGGCGCACCCGCGTCGTTCCCTGCCCAGCGGACTGTAAGCGCGCCGGCGACCGCCGCCGCGGCCACGACCGCGATCACGCCGCTCGTACCCCGTGTGAAACTGGTCATGCGCGTCGATTGGCCGCGCTCGTCACGGCCGGAGGGCCATACCTGAAGGCATCGCAATTATACGCAGGCCGCATCACACGACGCGATGCAGGAGCGCGTCCCCATTCCGCAGTCTCCGGCAGTTCTCGACGGCGACCCGCAGACTGCGGTCCATCGTCTCGCCCGTGAGCCAGGCGACGTGCGGTGTGAGGACCACGTTGTCGAGCTGCAGTAGCGGGTTGCCGGCCGGCGTCGGTTCCGACTCGAAGACGTCGAGGCCCGCCGCCCCGATCCGGCCCGATCGCAACGCCGCCGCCAGCGCCGTCTCGTCGATCAGCGACCCCCGCGCCGTATTGACGACGATCGCCCCCGGCTTCATGCGCGCGATGGCGTCTGCATCGATCATGCGCTCGGTCTCGGGCGTCAGCGGCACGTGCAGCGAGACGATGTCACTTTCGGCCAACAGCCGGTCAAGCGCGCAGGCGTCGCCCACCGCATCCGGTGGCGCGCTGCGGCTGGTGAACAGCACCCGCGCCCCGAGGCTGCGCAGGATCGGGGCGAGGCGCCGCGGCACCGCCCCATAGCCCACCAGCCCCACGGTCCGGCCGCCGATCTCCCCGAGGCGATCCTGCAGCTCGACCGGCAGATCCCAACCGCGGCCGGCGCGGGTCTCGGCGTCGAGCCGGTGCACCCGGCGCAGCGCGCCGAGCATCAACAGCAGCGTCATCTCGGCCACCGCCTGACTGTTCGTCCCCGGCATGTTGCACACCGCCACGCCCCGCCGTCTCGCGGCGTCGAGATCGATCGTGTTGACCCCGACGCCGATTTTCTGGATGAGCCGCAGGCAGGGCGCCGCCTCAATCATCGCCGCCGTGAGCGGCTCGAGCAGATGCCAGATGACCTCGGCCGCGGTCAGCAGCGCCGCGAACCGCGCGTGGTCGGACGCGGGGCAGACCGATACGGAGAACCCGTCGCGGTCGAGCGCGGCGAGCCGCGCGGTCAGCCCGGGACCAGCGGCATAATGGAGGACGACCTGCACGTCGCCGCGATCATAATGCCCGAGCCCGATCCCGCCATCCTCGCCGCACTCCGACGCATGCGCCTCGCCGGCGCTGGCGACGCACCGCCGATGACGCCATTGACCGGTGGAGTGTCGTCGGACATCTGGCGGGTCGAACTGCCCGCCGGGCCAATCTGCGTCAAACGTGCGCTGCCGCGGTTAAAGGTGGCGTCGGTCTGGGAAGCGCCGGTCGAACGCAACCGCTACGAGTGGGCCTGGCTGCAGGAGGCCGCACGCGTCGCCCCGGAGCAGGTCCCGCCGCTGCTCGGCCATGATCCGCAGACCGGGTGCTTCGCGATGCGGTTCCTGGACCCCGTCAGTCACCCGTTATGGAAGACCCTGCTCCGCCGCGGCGTGGCGCGCACGGACACTGCGTCGGAGGTCGGCCGGCGGCTCGCCGCCATTCACAGCGCCACGGCCGGCCGGGCCGACCTGGCGCGACGGTTCGCCACCGGCCACATCTTCCACGCCATCAGACTCGAACCGTATCTGCTGGCCACCGCCGCGCGGCACGCCGGTCTGGCGGCGCGGCTGCGCGAGCTCGCGGCCCGCACCGCGGGCACGAGGCGGGTGCTGGTGCACGGGGACGTCAGTCCGAAGAACATTCTCGTCGGACCGGCCGGGCCGGTGTTTCTGGACGCCGAATGCGCCTGGTACGGCGACCCGGCGTTCGACCTCGCGTTCTGTCTCAACCACCTGCTGCTCAAGTGCCTCTGGACACCCGCGGCGACCAAAGGATTCCTGGAGGCGTTCGACGTGCTGGCCGCGGCCTATCTCTGCGGGGTCGACTGGGAACCGCGGGCCGCGGTCGAGGAGCGCACCGCCCATTTGCTGCCAGGATTGTTGCTGGCGCGTGTCGACGGCAAGTCGCCCGTCGAATACATTACCTCCGACGTCGACCGCCAACGGGTGCGGCGGGTCGCCGCGGCGCTGCTGCGCACGCCGGTGGAGACCCTGTCGAACATCCGCGTGGCGTGGGCCGCCGAGTTGGCGGGCGGGCTCACCGGTCGCGCGCCCGGCGGGCAGCGCTGATGGACACCAGTCACACCATAGACGGCGTCGTCGCGCGGCGGGTCTGGGACTCGCGGGGCCGGCCCACCATCGAAGCGGAGGTGCGTCTGCGCGGCGGCATCGTGGGGCGCGCAATCGCACCGGCCGGCGCCTCGCGGGGCAGCGGCGAAGCGGTCGACCTGCGCGACGGCGGCGCCGCGTTCGGCGGCTACGACGTGACCCGGGCCGTGGGTCAGGTCGCGGCGGAGATCGCGCCGGCGCTGCAGGGGTTCGACGTCAGCGACCAGGCCGGGCTCGATCGCCTGCTCGTCGCGCTCGACGGCACCGCCGACAGATCCAGACTGGGCGGCAACGCCCTGATCGCCGTCTCGATGGCAGCGCTGCACGCCGCCGCGGCGGCGGCGCGCCAGCCGCTGTGGCGGTATCTCCTCGGTGACGCGCCGGCGCTGCTGCCGTTGCCGCAAATCCAGATCTTCGGCGGCGGCGCGCATGCCGGACGGCGGGTCGACATCCAGGACTTCATGGTGCTGGCAGTCGGCGCGCGCAGCGTCATGCAGGCGCTCGACTGGACCGCCGACGTCTACCGCGCGGCGGGAGCCAGGATGGCCGCGGCGGGGCGTCTGCAGGGGGTGGCCGATGAAGGCGGCTACTGGCCGGCGTTCGACACCAACGAGCAGGCGCTGGAATGTCTGGTTCGCGCCATCGAGGACGCCGGCCGTGTACCGGGCGACGAGGTCGCCATCGCACTGGACGTCGCGGCGTCCGAGTTCTTTGTGTCTGGGCGCTATCGCCTCGGTCTCGATGCACGGGCCATCGACGGCGACGGCCTGTGCGAACTGCTCACCGGGTGGATCGAACGCTACCCCATCGTCTCGGTCGAGGACCCGCTCGCAGAGCACGACACCGGCGGCATGCAGCGGTTCACGGCGGCGGTCGGTGATCGGGTGCAGGTGGTCGGCGACGACTATCTCGTGACCCGAGCGGCACTGGTTGAGCGAGCCGCCGCCGACCAGGCCTGCAACGCGCTGCTGGTCAAGCCGAATCAGGCCGGCACCATCACCGAGGCGCGCGCCGCGCTCGACGCCGCCCGCCGCGCCAGCTTCGGCACCATCGTGTCGGCGCGGTCCGGCGAGAGCGAGGATGTGACCATCGCGCACCTCGCCGTCGGCTGGCGCGCCGGGCAGATCAAGGTCGGGTCGTTCTCGCGATCCGAGCGGATGGCCAAATGGAACGAATTGCTGCGAATCGAGGAGGCGCTCGGCGACCGTGCGGTCTTTGCCGGAGCCGCCGCGCTGCCGGGCCCCAGCAGTCCTTGGTGAGACCCCGCGTTGCGGCGAGATTGGCGCTGGGTCTGGCTGGCGAAACGCGACGTCAGAAACCCGGCTTCAGGGTGCCGTGCTCGCGCGCGGCCTCGAGCGCCGTCGGATAGAACTGCACGAACGTGCGCTCGACTGCCGTGTGTTGCGTGTGACATTCGATGCAGCGCGCGACCCGCTCGCCGGTGAGCGGCTCGGCGGTCTCGGCGAGCGCGCCGGCGCGCCCGAAATCGAAGAACGCCCAGCCGTCCGGAAACCGCGCGTCCTTCACCTCGGCTTCGAGCATCACCAGATCGGACTGGAACCGCCCGGCCCGATTGATCGACGCCTCGGACGCCGACCGCCGGAACTCGAGGACGAACGTGGTGCGGTCAGGCCAGACGCCCGTCTCCATGAACCCACGATACGACGACCGGTTCACGAAGACATTCTGAAATAGTTGCGGTCGCGACGAGGAGGTGCTGGAAGGTGTCTCCTCCTCGTAGGTCATCGCCAGACCAGAACTGAGAAACGTCCATTCGCGATAGTCGTCCGGTCGCACCAGATGGGTCCCGTTCTCATAGCGGGGTCCGTCAGCGGGCGCCTGTTGCGCCAGCGCGACAACCGCTCCGGCGGCCACGCACGCCGCGCACACCACACCCAGGGTTCCGCTGCCTCGCGTCATTGTCCTCGCTCCCCTCGTGGTTCCCGCTCCTCGGCGTCGACCTCGTCCCGGTCCAGCCTGCGTGCGTGAGGTCGCGACGGCGGTCAACCTCGCCGGTGTCCAATTTCGCAGGACCGCCATACCCAACGTATCATCTTGAGGTGCCTACACGTCTCACCCGCACCTGCTTTTCGGCGCTCCTGCTCGGGGCGCTCTGCTCTCCCGCCACGGCCGGACAACCTTCCGGAGCCGACAATCTGATTGCCGTCGCCCCGTTCTCGAACCTCACCGGGGCGGACGTCGACGACTGGATCGGGGCGGGGCTCGCGGCGACGCTCGCCGCCGAACTGACCGCGGACGGCGATACGGCGGCAGTGCCTGTCGCGGATGACCCCGATCGGAGCGCGCGCTGGACGGTGATTGGGGCGTATCAGCGGCGAGGCGACCTACTGCTGATTACGGCGCAGATTATCGAGACGGCGACTGGCGCCGTCGTACGCCGGGCGCAGATCGACGGCGAGCTGGACGATCTGTTCGACCTGCAGGACCAGCTTGTCGCCGCTCTTCGGAGTGGTGGACCCCTGCGGGCAGGCGCCGCGCCGGAACGTGCGGCCCGGGGACCGGCCGCGCTGCCTCCAATCGCGCGGACACCCGCCTCGCCGCGGGCGCCTGCCGCTGCACCCTCAGCCAGCGCCGCGCCGTCAGCCAGCGGCGTCGCGCCGGCGGTGGGATTCATCGACGGCCCGCCGCCCCCGGAAGCGCCCGCCACGCTCGCCCGCGACGCCGCGGGGCGCGCCACGGTCCGCGCCGTTCGCCTCGACACCCCGCTTGACGTGGATGGCTCGCTGGACGAGCCGGCGTACACCACCGTGCAGGCGCTGGAGGGGTTCATCCAGCAGCTCCCCGACGAAGGCGAGCCCAGCACCGAACGGACCGAGGCGTGGGTCTTCTTTGACACGCAGAACATCTACATCTCGGCCCGCCTGTGGGACACGGCGCCCGAATCGGAGTGGGTCGCCAACGAGATGCAGCGCGACTCGTTCCAGCTCATCAACAACGAGACGTTCAGCGTCGCCCTCGACACCTTCTACGACCGCCGCAACGGGTTCGCCTTCCAGGTCAACCCGATCGGCGGCATCTTCGACTTTCAGGTCACCGACGAAGGCAACCCCAACAGCGACTGGAATCCGATCTGGGACGTGCGCACCGGCCGGTTCGAGGGCGGCTGGACGGCCGAGATGCAGATTCCGTTCAAATCGCTCCGGTATCGGCCCGGCAGCGCGCAGATCTGGGGTCTGCAGCTCGGGCGGCGGATTTACCACAAGAACGAGTCGGTCTATCTGACCCCGGTGCCGAATTCCGCCGGCGCGGGCCTGTTCCGCATCTCGGCGGCCGCCACCGTGACCGGCATCGACGTGCCGGCGGGCAACCGCACGTTCGAGATCAAACCGTATCTGATCGGCTCGAGCGGGACCGACTTCACCGCCAACCCGCAGGTACTCAACGACGGTGACGGCGACGTCGGGTTCGACGTCAAGTACGGCGTGACACAGAACCTGACCGCCGATTTCACCGTCAACACCGATTTCGCGCAGGTCGAGGTGGACGAGCAGCAGGTCAACCTGACCCGCTTCAGTCTGTTCTTCCCGGAGAAGCGCGAGTTCTTCCTGGAAAGCCGCGGCATCTTCGATTTCGGCCGCGGGGTCAGGTTCGGGGGCCTCGGCGCACCGGGCGGCGGCGGGCGGCCCGGGACGGGCGGGTTCTTCGGCGGCGGCGACGTCCCGACCATCTTCTTCAGCCGCCGCATCGGGCTGGAGTCCGGCGACACGGTGCCCATTCTGGGCGGGGGGCGGCTGACCGGCAAGGCGGGCGGGTTCAGCATCGGGGCGCTGAACATGCAGACCAAGGCCCTCGGCGGCGCCCCCGACGACCCCGAGGACAGCGGCATCGCCGCCACGAACTTCAGCGTCCTGCGGGTCAAACGCGACATCCTGCGGCGCAGCAGCGTCGGCGCCATTTTCACGGGCAGGCTGGCATCGACCGAGCGCGAGTGGGAGAACATGGCGTACGGCGTCGATGGCGCATTCTCGTTCTACGACAACGTCAATTTCAATGGGTACTACGCCAAGACGCGCACTTCGGGCCTCGTCGGCGACGACCAGAGCTATCAGGCGGCGTTCACCTACAACGGCGACCTGTATGCGCTGAGCGTCGACCACCTGCTGGTCGGCGACAATTTCAAGCCGGAGGTCGGCTACCTGCGCCGCGACGACTTCCGGCGCACGTTCGTGCAGGCCCAGTACAGCCCGCGGCCCGCGTCCCTGGAGCTGGTGCGCCAGTTCACCTGGGGCGGCAGTATCGACTACATCGAAACGGTCGCCGGCCTGCTCGAGGCCCGCATCGCGCGGGCGAACTTCGAAACCGAGTTCGAGAACAGCGATCGATTCAGCGCCGATGTCCAACGCAGCTACGAAGTCCTCTTCAGTCCATGGGATTTCGCTCCCGGCGTGATCCCCCCGATCCCGGCCGGCGGCTACAAGTACCGGGACTACTTCCTGTCGTATGCGATGGGCGCGCAGCGGCGGCTGGCGGGCAGCTTCTCGCTGCAGCGCGGCAGTTTCTTCGGCGGAGACATCACCGCCGTCGGCTACAACCGCGGCCGTATCGAGATCACGCCGCGGTTCTCGTTCGAGCCCAGCGTGTCGGTCAACCACTTCCGGTTGCCCCAGGGCAACGTCACGACGAAACTGGCGACGACCCGCATCACCTACACGTTGACGCCGCGCATGTTCTTCGGAGGCCTGCTGCAGTACAACTCGACCCGCAACGCCCTCAGCACCAACCTTCGATTGCGATGGGAGTACCAGCCGGGCAGCGAGCTGTTCGTCGTCTACAACGACCAGCGCGACACCGAACTGCGTGCTGACCGCGGTTATCCCCTGATCGAAAACCGCGCCATCATCGTGAAGTTCACGCGCCTGTTCCGGTTCTGATCGGCGCTGGCCGCCGGTTCGTCGAATTCCCTCCACCATGGACCCGTTCCGGACATCGCCGCCCGGCGCCGAGCCGCCGCGGATCGATCTGGCCCGGCTGCCGACGCCGATCGAGCGTGTCGACAGCATCGGTCCGGACGGGCCGGTGTGGGTGAAGCGTGACGACCTGACCGGCGCTGCGCTGTCCGGGAACAAGGTGCGCAAACTGGAGTACCTGCTGGCCGACGCACAGGCCCGCGGCGCCCGGCGGGTGCTGACCTGCGGCGGCATCCAGAGCAATCACTGCCGGGCCACCGCCATCGCCGCCGCCCAACTGGGGCTGGGTGCGGTCCTGTTCCTGCGGACCACCAAGCCGCCGGACCGGGACGGCCCGGCCACCGGCAATCTGAAGCTGGACCGCCTCGTCGGCGCCGAGGTGCGTTTCATCAGCCCGGCGCAGTACCGCGACCGCATCGCCCTCATGACGGACGCGGCGGCCGGCGACGACTACGTCATTCCGGAAGGCGGCAGCAACGCCCTCGGTGCCTGGGGGTACATCCGGGCGGTCGACGAACTGGCCGGGCAATGGAGGACGCCCCCGTCGGCGATCCTGTGCGCCGCCGGCAGCGGAGGCACACTCGCGGGTCTGGCGATCGGTCTGCGCCGCCGCGGCATCGATGTACCACTGGCCGGCGTCGCGGTCTGCGACGACGCCGCCTATTTCCAGACGATCGTCGAGCGCATCAGCGCCGAGGCCAGCGCGCGCTGGCCCGCGCTGCCCAGGGTGCGCGCCGCGGACGTCACCGTGCTCGACGGCTACCGGGGTCGCGGATATGCGCTGTCCACCGCCGAGGAGCAGGCCGACATCGAGTCGGTGGCGCGGGCCAGCGGCCTGATTCTCGACCCCGTCTATACCGGCAAGGCGTTCCGCCCGCTGCTGCACGAACCGGCGCGGTTCGGACCCAGACCGCTCTTCATCCACACCGGCGGCATCTTCGGGCTACTGGCGTAGACGCGCGGCTCCAGTGTCTGGCCCTGGAGTCGCGCATCCGGTATCCTCGCTCTCGAAGACGACGACTACACCGACAGCTTTCGACAGGACAAGCCATGACCAGTGTGAAGCACCAGCGTTACACCCGGCGCGACGCGCTCGGCCTGATCGCCGCCGCCGGCGCCGGCGTGGCCGTCAGCGCCGCCGGTCCGGTCCAGGTTCACGCTCAACAGCGTTTCACCAGCGCCGAACCGCCGACCTTTCCGGCCGGCGCCGTCATCCGGACCTTGCAGGGGGACCTTGACCCGGCCATCCTCTCGGAGGGCGCCGTCCTGTTTCACGAGCACGTCGGGCGCGAGGATGTCGAGCTGGCGGTCGACGAGCTGCGCCAGTGCGCGTTCAACGGGCTCGGCTGCATCGTCGATGCGGCCACCGGCCGGCGCACGCCGGACCAGGTACGCCATCTGAACGCGATCGCCGGCCGCAGCGAGGTCCGGATCGTGATGGCGGGCGGCTATTTCGAGGATATCGGTTTCTCCAACTATCCGGTCCGGGTGGCGGAGATGTCGGAGGACGATCTGGTCGAGGAACTGGTGGCCGACGCCGCGGCCCAACGCTGGGGCGCCTTCGGCGAGATTGCCTCGTCGCTCGTGATGCGTCCGGACGAGCGGAAGGTGCATCGAGCGGTCGCGCGCGCCCATCTGCGCACCGGCCTGCCCATCTTCACGCATACGCCGCACGAAAGCTGCCCGACCTGCGCCATCGAGCAACTGGACGTCATCGAAGGCGCCGGCGTCGACCTCTCGCACGTCGTCATCGGGCACATGGCCACCATCAGACCGGAGCATGACCCGCTCGGGACGCATACGGCGATTGCCCGCCGCGGGGCCTTCGTCGGTCTCGACACGCTGGGCCACGAGATGGGCCGGTCCGACATCCCGGCCGCCGACAAGGTGCGGATGGTGCAGGACCTCCTTGACGCCGGACTCGAGGATCACATCCTGCTGTCGTCCGACCAGGGCAACGTGCGCCAGTTCAATCGCTACTACGGACACGGGTGGGCGTCGGTGCTGATGCAATTCGTCCCGAAGCTCCGCTTCGCCGGGGTCCCGGAGGACACCATCCGAAAAATTCTGGTCGACAACCCCAGACGCTTCCTGGCATTCGTGCCGCAGGGTTAGCAGCCCGTGGTAAAAGCCCCGCTGCATTCGATTGGCGCTGCATCCCGTCTGGCGGCGTTGTTCCTCGGTCACAAATACCCCAATTTGCTCCCTCGTCGCGCCTTGCCAACCGGGCGCATCGCCAATCTCGGTGCAACGCGGGGTTCTACCACGGGCTGCTAGCCAAGCGCCGCCTCGGGCCGCTCTGTGCCGGGCGGCTCTGCCTCGCCAACCAGCGCAATTTCATGTCCCAACCATCGGAGGAGATCGCCCGGCGCTATCGCGGCGATACTGCTGCTGACTTCTTCTTGACCGCGCGCGCCGGGATCCGGAACCGCTGGCAGCGGCGGCGTCATTTGGACTGCATCCTGGATACGTATGCGCGCAGCACCGCGTTCATCCGGGTCTGGTACCGAGGACCGCCCGCACGGAACCAGTCGAGCACATCCTGATCGACACGCAGGGAGATGGCGCGTTTCGGAGCGGGGACCAACGCAGCGTCGTTCCAGAAATCCGGTGGCAGATCCTTCAATTCCGGCGGTGAGGTGGCGGCGATCCGGGCCTCGGACACGTCCCGGATGCGTTCGACGTCGACTCGGCCTCGGCTCGGACGCAGCGGATCAGACTGCCGCGGCTTCAGTGTAGATTTGACGTTCACGACGATTGCTCCTCCGGGCTGAGATTATGCGCCGAACCAAGATGCGGTCGGTAGGGACGCGAAGGCAAAATCGAATCCACGGTCGCGCAAGTTGGCGTCGCTCTTGCCTTCGTTCCACGTGAACCGCACAGTCTATATACAAAAGTATACACAAAACGGATCGAGCGGGCGTGCCGAGGCCGGAAGGCCGGCTACGATCCGCCGGTCATTTGTACGCCCAACGAGCTCATGGACGAGCAGGATCATGCAGAAAACACGGATGGACCCGATCATCGCTGAAGTCCGGGCAGTACGGTAAGGAGTACGCCGCGCGGTTTCCGGCGGTGAGGTTCGGGCGACACCCTGATGTGATCCAGGAACCGTCCGCGGCGGGGTCGTGCGGCCATCGACCGGTGGACCGTCGAGCGTATCCTGAAGTGGCTCTCGTACCGCGAGCGGGACGTCCTCTGCCGCCCGCTCCTGGCGGCCGAAGTTCGACGCTACACAGACACGGCCCGCCGCATCGCGGCGATCCTGCTGCTGACTTCAGTTCTCGATGTGAGGTTCTCGATGAAATGAGTCAAACGGTCGATTACCGTCGGCGGCCGGCTGGGTGCGCGGCCACCCTGTTTTTGGCCGATGCGTATTTTTCGGTAACATTGATGGTTGATCATGAGATTCGTCCTGAGTTCGAGCACGGCTGCGTCGGTCCGGCCGTCTCGGTTCGGCTGTTGCATCCTCTTCTCGATAGCGTGCTCGATCGCGCTCGCCGGGGGTGTGACATCGAGCGTGTCGGCGCAACAGGAACGGGCCGCCGCGCCACGGACGCCGCCGCTGGCGCTGACACCCGCCGAGTACAACAACACCATTGCCGATCTCCTCGGTTTTCCGAGAGATGGCGACCTCTGGCCGCAACGGTCCGCCCTCGCCGACAGGCTCAGCCCGCGGCGCGCGGCCAGCAAAGGGGTCTTCGCCCCGCCGCCGCCGCCCGCGGCGTGGCCGTGGCGGTTCCCGTCCGAACCTGGCTCCGAAGGCTTCGAGGGCATCGCACAGGGCCAGGATCCCTCCTCCTACCAGGTGGAAGAGCTGCACCTGGCGGCGATGCACTTCGCGTCGTTCGCGCTCGTCTCCCCGACGTTCTTCACCTGCACCGACTGGACCGCGCTGCCGGCGGCCGAGCAGGAGACCTGCGCCTGGACCAGCATCGAGCGCTTCGCCCGGCGCGCCTATCGACGCCCCCTGCGCGCCAGCGAACGCGATCGGCTCGAGGCATTCTGGCAGGCGAATCTGGCCGCCGGTCCGCGTGACGAGGCGGTCGCGCTCACCGTCGCGGGCATCCTGCAGGCCCCCCCGTTTCATTTCAGGGTCGAGGCAGAGGACCTGACCGGCGGCGGTGCGAGCCTGCCACCGAGTCGCTGGGAGCTGGCGACACGACTCTCCTACTTTCTCTGGGATTCGATGCCCGACGACGCGCTGTTCGCCGCGGCCGAGTCGGGCGAGCTGGCCACGACGGCGGGCATCGAGCGCCAGGCGCGCCGGATGCTCGACGATCCCAAGGCCCGGCCGGCCATCGTACGCTTCCACCACCAGTGGCTCGGCACCGAACAGGTCCTGCTCATCGCACCCGCGCGCCGGGCCTACGGTCCGCTCTTCGGCATTACCCCCGAAAACAAGATCGCACGCGACGACGACGTGGAGTGGCCGACCATCATGGGTCCCATCCGCCACTCGATGCGGTTGGAAACCGAGCTGTTCGTCGAGCAGGCGGTCTTCGGCGGCGAAGGCACGTTCACCGCGCTGATGACCGATCACCGCGGCTACATGTCGAAGTACACGGCGCCGATCTACGGAGACCCTGCCACACGCATCCCCTCGAAGAACACGGCGCCGATCTACGGAGACACCGCCACACGCATCCCCGATCGCCCTGAGGTAACGCGGTCCATTGAATATGTGGCGGTCTCGATCGGGCGCAAGGAGTCGCTTACCCTCTACCCGGCCGAGTTCCCCCGCAGCCAGCGCGCCGGAGTGCTGACGCTGCCGTCGGTGTTGGCGCTCGGCGCGTACAGCGTGCAGCCTGGACCGATCCTGCGCGGGGTGCGGGTGCTCGAGCGTATCGCCTGCATGCATCTCGGCACACCGGTTCAGGGCGCGGAGACCGCGCTGCCACCCGACACGCTGGCGGCTGAACGCACCAACCGCGAGCGGACGGCGACCGCGACAAGTCCCGGGACCTGCGTATCGTGCCACAGGCAGATCAACCCGCCCGGGTTCGCGTTCGAACATTACGACGCGATGGGTCGTTGGCGCGCCGAGGACAACGGGCAGCCGGTCGACGCCAGCGGGTCGCTGACGCTGGCCGGCGGCGAGGAACTCACCTTCACCGACGGCATCGACTTCGTACGCCAGCTCGCGAGCAGCGACCGCGTCCGGGACTGTTACGTGCTGCACTGGACCCGCTACGCCCTCGGCAACCAGATCGAGGGGACCATGCCGGCGCTCGCGCCGCTGCAGGCGCGTTTTCGCGACAACGACTCGATCAAGGACCTGCTGGTCTCGATTGCCGGCAGCGACCTCTTCCGCGGGCCCAGCGCGGGAGCTGCCTCAGGAGACCATCGATGATCACGCGACGCCGCGTTCTCCAGATGGGCGGGCTGACAGCGCTCGGGGCCGCCTGGCCCGGCGCCGCGCTGCGCGCGTTTGCCCAGGAGCCTGCCACGCCGATCAGACGGTTGATCGCAATCAGTCACTGCCACGGCTGGCCATACGCCGCGTGGCGCATGCGTCCGGAGGGCCTGTCCGACACAGAGCCGTGGACGCTCGATCTGACAACGCTTGCGCAGGGTGAATACAGCCAGCCGCTGGCGCCGCTGTATGCGCACCGGCGCCGAGTGCTCGCGCTCGACGGTCTCTCGCTGGCGACAGCAGAGCTCGATGTCGGCGGCAACCGCCACGATCGCGGCTGGGTGCACGCCTGGACCGGCAACATGGCCGATTTCTCCGCGCGGGACACACGGTCGCAGTCAGCGTCGTTGGACCAGCTCGTCGCCGCGCACATCGCGCGGCCCGACCGGCTGCCCTCGCTGGAGCTGTCGGTCGACGCCGCGCTCGAGGCTGGCCGTCCCATCGCCTACAACGCGGCCGGTGTCCGGCTGCCGGTGGAGAACACACCGTTTCACGCCTGGGAACGGGTGTTCGGACCCGCGTCCTCCGGTGACGCGGCCGGCGCGTACCGCCGCACCACGCTCGACTTCGCGTATCAGGAATATCGGGACCTGGCCCCGAAGTTCGGCGCCGCCGATCGCGCGCGGCTCGAGTCCCACTTCGGGCTCGTCGAGCGCCTTGGACAGCGGCTCGAGGGGCTGGCGACCCTGTCGTGCGACGCGCCGCCGCGACCGGCCGCGTCGTTCGAGAAGTACGACGGGCGGTTCGACGCCTTCAGCGACATCATCGCCGCCGCGTTCAGTTGCGACATCACCCGGGTCGTCGCGCTGTCGCTCGGTGAAATGCCGACGCCGGAGTTCGGGGCCGACCACATCAGCGACAAGGTGCACAAGGGCATCGCCCACTACATCTACGACGACGCCGACAAGCACGCGGCGATGACCGACTACGTGCAGTATCACGCCCAACAGGTCGCGCGTCTCGTGAGCACCCTGGAAGCGGTCCCGGATGCGGGCGGCGGATCGCTCATGGACAACACCCTCATCGTCTGGGGCTCAGAGCTGGGCGACGGCTGGCACGGCTACAGCCGCTACTGCCCCGTGCTCATCGGCGGCTCATGGGCCTTCAAGACGGGACGCTACCTGTACTGGCCCCACGAGACACCGGCGGAGATGCGGGTTCCCTCGCAGGTTCTGACCGGCGGCGTCACGCGGTTCTCAGGCATTCCCCATCAGCGGATGCTGGTGAGCGCGGCACGCGCGATGGGGCTCGATGTCGACCACGTGGGCCTCGCACGCGTCCGCGCGCAGCGCGGCGACTTCATCGATCTGCACGGCCCGCTGCCCGGACTCACTGCCTAGGAGCCCGTGGTGAAAGTCGCCGCTGCATTCGACCGACGCTGCATCCGCGCTGCCGGCGTTGCTCCTCGGTCACAAATGCCCCAATTTGCTCCCTCGTCGCGCCTTGGCAGCCCGGCGCAGCGCCGGTCTCGGTGCGACGCGGGACTTTCACCACGGGCTGATAGGCGTCGGCGCCGCGGACAGATCAGGGCGCAGATTCCCGGCGATCACGAAGCTGAGGCCGCTGGCGCTCTCCCTGGCGCTGGCGGCGGCGGGAGCGGTGCCGGCCGGCGTTGACCGGGCGCCCGGTCGGCTCATGTCCTTGCGGTGTCCGACTCTCAGAACGCAGCAGACGCCCGGCGAGGCGGCATCCAAAGGATGACGCCAGAGGGAGACCTGCTTGTCGAACCGCCTTTCAAAAGTTATATTTGCAGTAAGGTTATGGAGGATGGTTCATGCTCATCAAAGTCACTTCCAAGCGCCAGGTCACGTTTCCGGCACGAGTGCTGGAGGCGATGGGGGTCGGGCCCGGCGATCGTCTATCGCTGGAGGAAGGCCCGCACGGGTTCCTGCTGCGTCCGCAACGAGTCGATCTGACGCGGCTTGGACCTCTCAAGGCATTGGTGCGCGGGAAACCGTCACTGGACATGCAGACCTTCCGAGAGCAACCGCATGACCCGAAACTTCGGGATTGACACGTCCGTCCTGGTTCGACTGCTCACCGGCAGTCCGGAGGCGGAGTTTGCGCGTTGCGTGCAACGGTTGCAGTCTTTGATCGAAGACGGCGGCGAAGTGTTCGTATCCAATCAGGTCATCGGTGAAGCCTACGTTGCTGTGCAGCATCACTATGGTATCGGGCGGGCGGATGTTCGAAAAGCATTGCGCGACGTGTTGCAGAGCGGGTTGGCAAAGCCGCTCAACGGTCTTGCCGTGTTCGCCATATTGGAGTCCAACACCGGCCCCGGTCTCCTCGACAGGCTGATCGTGGACGATTACGCCCGTGTGGATCTGGAAACGCTGACGTTGGATCGCAAGATGGCAGCGGCGCTCCCGGACGCTCGACGTCCATGACGGCGCGTCCGCGCGCTTGAACCGGACACCGTCCGCGAGGCGTTCGCTCTCATCGGCGATGGAGGACCGGCGCACGCAGGCGCCGCCGCTCTACGGCGCCGCGCAGGTGAAGCTCGCCTGGTCGTTCGGGTCGCCGGTCCCGTCGTAGACGGCGGCCTGCGGGTACGGACAGAGCGGCCGCGTCATCGTCGGGCCGCCATCCTGAGCGACCTTCGCGGCCACCAGACGTTCGGGCGCCTGCCCCTCTTCGACCCACGCGCGAATCGCCTCGACCCAGTCGACCCGATCGGGTCCAGGGCCGCCGCCGCAATGCAGCACACCCGGCAGCATGTAGAGCCGCGTGTAGTCGCCCGCCGTCGGATCGCCCGCCGCGAGTCGTTCGTAGTAGTCGATCGTGCCGAGCGGGGCCAGCGCCAGATCGGACCACCCGGTCCAGTAGATAATCTTGCCGCCGCCGTCCCGGAACCGGCTCAGGTCGGTGTCGGTCGCGTTGAGGATCGCGGCCGTGTCCGCCACATCGTCCTTCCAGGTCGAAAAGTCGTACTGCGTGTAGTCCCACTCGGGGTCGCTGAATACGAAGTTCTTGTAGAGCTCGGTCCCGAACCCGAACTGCGCATTCGGCACGCCCTGGGCCGCGCGCCCCGCGCTGCGCACCACCCACGAGTCCCAGCCACCGGCGTCGTGCTCGCCGCCGTAGTTGAACCCCTGGTAAATCGGCTCGCCGTTCGACGTCGGGCCGTCGTAGACGGTCTTGATGGCCGCGAGTTGCGCCGCCGTGACGCAGTCGTCCGCCGGACTGTCGCCGGCGCAGCGCGGCAAGTCCTCAGGTCTGAAGCCGCACCGCCGCGGATCGGTCAGCGTGCCGTCCTCGACGCCATCGTCGGCATCGCACGCCGCGAGAATGCTCGATCCGAGCAGTTCAAGGGTCGCCGGTGTCAGCACCGGCGTCTCGAGGTCGCCATCCGGGTAGATCGCCTGCTGGTTCTGCACGAACCCGGCCGAGATGCCGGTCCAGTCGTAGGCCGGCGCCGCGGCGACGATGCCGTCGAAGTCACCGGGATAGCGTTGCGACTCCATCATCGCCTGCCCACCGCCGCGTGAGCAGCCGACGAAATACGAGTAGTCGGCCGGCCGTGCGTAATAGTGCGCGACGATCGACTTCGCCGTCTCCGCGGTCAGGTGGACGGCGCGGTGCCCGAAGTTCTCCTGCCGTTCAGGATGGTTGAGCGCCCAGCCCGCCTCGATGCCGCCCCCGGAGTGCCCGGTATCGGTCCCGACCGTCGCATAGCCACGCTGCAGCGGACCGCCGCCATGCGCATAGAGTGACCGCGCCTGGTTCTGCACGCTGCCGACGAAACCGCCGCCGCCGCCCATCAGGAACCGGCCGTTCCAGTCGTCCGGCAGCAGCAGCTCGAAGTTGATCTCCGTCTCGATCACCCCGGTCACCTTGCAGTGCGCCGGGACGCCGGCGGCGGCCGACACCGGCTCCGCCGCGTCGATGCGCAAGTCGATCAGCTCCAGGGTCGTCAAATCGGCGCACGCCGCCAGCGGGTCGGCGGCGGGGGTCGCGCACGCGGCAGCGGCGGACGCCAGACCGGCGGCGATCGCGACGTTCACGAGATTACGCTGGCTGTGGGACATCGGGACTCTCCTTGTGTCGTCCGGACCGGCTCAACCCTACCAGCGACCGGCGCAGCGGGCAACCACAAGGGTTGCCCCTACAGGGCGCGGCGAAGGGCGCCTCCGTCATCGTGCTCCCGGGTCCACGAACGGGTCCGGCAAGTTCGCGACGATAGCAACTGTCTCTACGCTGACATGAACGATTCGCCGAATTGACGCGACCAGTTCCCGCGGATCATCGAACCATCCATTGGGATCGTTGACGATGCCGCTTTCCTTGTCCGGTGAGACCCTGTAGCGGTCGATGAACCACTCAAGCGGTGTCCTTCCGTTGACCTGATATCCATGCGCGGCGGCCGGAATGTTGATCAGCCGCACATGCTCGTTAACGATTAATGGTGAGCGATCGGTAATGTGGAGTTGCCGCGGAGAGCGGCGCTCACCGCAGGCGCGGAGGGTCGCCACACTCCACATTACCGATCGCCTTCCTCAGAGTGCTTCAAGCCAGTCAAGCACGGACGCGTCTGTGCGCCACAGGGCTGGCCCCGCAGTGTCGAGCGCGGTGGGGCGGGCCTTCGCGAGCGCCTATCGTTTCATGTCGAGATCGACGGTCGCGTACCGGTGCGTGGTCGTGACGCTGGCGTGGCCGAGCCACTGACTGATCGTGACGATGTCGACGCCGGCGCGGAGCAGGTGGACCGCCGTGCTGTGCCGCATGCTGTGGGGATGGAGGCGCTTGGTGCGCAAGGCCGGGACGGCGGCCTGCGCGCGGGTGCAGTACTTCTGCAGCAGGTAGCGGACGCCGAATCGTGTCAGCCGGGTCCCACGGTGATTACGGAAGACCGGCTCGTCGGATTGCAGCTCGCGGCCGCGTTCGGCCAGCAGGGCACGCAGCAGGTCGGCGGTCTGGGGCCACAACGGGCAGATCCGTTCCTTCCGCCCCTTGCCGTACAGGCGGACCTGCGCGGGCGTGTCCAAGCGCAGGTCGGCGACGCCCAAGGCGACGATTTCCTGGACCCGGGCGCCGGTGTTGAACATGGTGGCCAGGAGCGCGTAGTCGCGGCGGCCGTCGATGGTGCCGCGATCGACGACGCCAAGGATGGCCTCGATCTCCTCGTGCTCGAGGTACTCCACGGGGCGGCTGCCTGTTCGCTTGAACGGGACGGCGAGGACGCGTTGACAGTGTGCGAGTCGTGCGGGGTACTCCAGGGCGCAGTACCGGAAGAACGCGTGGATTGCGGCGAGGCGCACATTGCGGGTGGCGACGCTGTTGCGCCGGTCGAGCTCCAGGTACTGGAGAAACGCGAGGATCGGCTGGGGGCCGAGGTCGTCCAGGTCCAGCTGGATGACGGACCGGTGCGTCCGGGTTGTGACGAAGCGCAGCAAGAGCACCAGGCTGTCCCGATAGCTCTGAATGGTGTGGGGACTCGTCCCTCGCACCCGGGGCAGGTGGTCGGCGAAGAACGCCCGAAGGGCTCGCGCCAGATCGTTCGGGACGGCGGCGGTCATGGCGCACCTCCCGCTCCAATGGGTCCGGTGATGAGGGCGCCGCAGTGGTCGGCGAATCGCGCACTGGCCGCGCTCGCAAGGGGTTCGACAAACTGGAGATAGTACGCGGTCGAGACGATCGAGACGTGCCCCATGTAGGTGGCCAGGAAGGGCAGCTTCGACTGCACGTCCAGTCCGGCGCGATACCACCGGAGGAGCGCGTTCACGGCGAATCCGTGGCGGAAATCGTGCGTGCGTGGGAGGTGACCGGTCGCGGTCCGAACGCCGGCCCGGCGGAAGAGTGCTCGCATGGCGCCGCCGAGGCCCCCACCGCTGTAGCCGCCGCCAGTGTGCGGATTGCGATGCCAGAGGAGCGGGCTGTCCGCCCCGGCTGGAAGTCGCCGCCGGCCGCGAATCTCGATCAGGTGCTCGACCTCACGGGCGGTATCCGCCGACACCGGGACGAGGCGCGACTTGTGGAACTTGGATTTGCGGATCGCCAGCGTGCGCTGCGGCCGGTCATAGTCTCCCACGGTCAGCCGCGTCAGCTCCCCGCGTCGCAGCCCGGTGGTGGACAGCACCACGATCGCGAGGCGCATGTTCTCGGGACAGAGTGGCGAATTGGAGGTGCGGGCCAGCGTGCGCGCGGCGGCCAGCAACTGGACTATCTGGCTGTCGGTGAAGATATGCGGCCGGATGGCCTGGTGGATCCGCGGAAACAGCCGCTCGTCCGGGACGAAGCAGCCGGGCTCGCTGCGTCCTCGATACAGACACAGGTTGCGCGCGATTCGCATGCGGGCCCGACGCGTGACGGAGGCCAAGTGCTCCAGGGTAAGACACCAAGCGGCGAACGTCTCGGCATTGAGATCGACGCGCCGGGCGGCGAGGAACCGATCCAGGTGGGCCAGCACGTGTTCTTCGTTGGAGTACTGCCGGCCCAGCGCTCGCTTGAGCGTCAGGTAGCTCCTGATGGTGGCGGACAAGCCGGAGCTGAACGACGTCATGACGCCACTCCCGGTGCACCGCGGTCCACCACGGCCGGCAGAGGCAAGGCGACGTCCCGGAGGTCGTCAACCGCCAAGCGGAGATACACGCACGTGCTTTCCAGGGTGCGATGGCCCAGGAGGTCCCCGATCGTCTTGAGCGGCAGGCCCGACCGCAAGAGGTGCACCGCATACGAGTGCCGCACGCAATGGACTCCCTGGAACGGAATGGCGAGGCCGCTTCGCTTTGACCAAGCCTGGAACGCCGCGGTGACCGCCGTCGGTTTCAGGACGCCGGTCGGGGTGCGGCAGCGGAGAAACAGCTCCCGATAGCTGCGCGGCGGCGTGCCTCGGAACGGGACGCGCTGCCGGCGCACGTTCAGGGCGGGGCGTCCGTGGCGGAGGTAGTCGAGCAGCGCGGTCCCGACCTCGTCGGTGAGCGGCAGCCAGAGCGAGCCGCGTGTCTTCCGTTGCGCGATGCGCAGCCGCCCCGCCCGCCATTCCACGTCGTCGAGCGTGAGCGTCACGACCTCGCACGCGCGGAGGCCGTAGGTCGCCATGAGGAGGAAGATCGCGTAATCACGGCGTCCCAGCGGACTCGTGCGGTCGATCGTCTGGAGGAGCGCCCGAACCGTGTCCCAGGGTAACGCCCGTGGGAGCTTCTCGCCGCGATACACGCGAGGCGTGTCGATCTGCGTGTCGAGCCCGGTCGGGATCTCGCCAGCAGAGGCCAGGAAACGGAGGAAGGCTCGGAGGTGGGCCACCACATGCTGGAGGGACGCACGCGACTGCCGGGGGCCGACGGCACGCAGGAACGCGTCGAGATCCTGGCGTTCGAGCGCGGCGAGCCGCGTCGGGTGGATCTCGTAGCCGATGTAGGCCAGAAACTCGCTCGCCGTGCGGCCGTGGTGCGCCAGGGTCCCAGGCGCGAACCCTCGAACCTGCTGCAGATACGTCCTGTAGGCGGCGACTCGCTGCTCAATGCGGGTCAATGCGGGCGCCGGATACAGCGCCAGCTCGGACTCGCAATACCGCTCCAGCTGCCGCACCAGGACCGCGAGATTGGGATCCTCCTGCGAATCCGCGGGAGCACCGGCTCGCAATCGCGCTCGCGTCAGGCTCGTCAGGGCCCCCACGCCGCGTTGCTGTAGACGGTGGACGAGGCGTCGTGCCGCACAGAAGTGCTCGCGGACGCGTTCGGTTGAGTAGCCCTGCTCCAAGAGCCACGTGCCGTATCCGTCCAAGATCGGACCGATGATCGCCAACGACGTGTAACGCCGGTGCACCCTGGGATACAGATCGACCAACATCGGGACCTCCAAGAAAGCGGTGCCGGGATTGGCACGGTCCCGATGCTACGTAAGTAATGTGGAGTCCTGGAGAAAATGCCCTCGGTGTGGTCGAAGCCAGAGGCGGCAACTCCACATTACTCGACGACATCGCCTATGTCCGTAAGGACCAAGCCGAAACCAGCGTGCTGTTCGAGCTGATCAGCTCCCGATACGAGGACCGCTCCCTGCTCGTCACCGCCAACCAGCCGTTCGGCGAGTGGGGCTCGATCTTCCCCGAACAGGCCATGACGCTGGCGGCCATCGACCGGCTCGTGCATCGGGCGACCATCTTCGAACTCAATGTCGAAAGCTATCGCCGGCGCTCCGCCGTGCAGACCCAACGCCGCCGCAGGCGCATCGCCTCCCGGGCCACGCCCGCCAACACCAAGGTCCAGCTCCCCGGCAGCGCCTCATCGAAGAACGAGCAGGAACCGGAGAACAACCCGTGACACCTCACCCCTTCGCAATCCTGCAGCGGCGTCATGAACGCCCCTTGCCTCGTCCACCGCCCATAAGGCATCATCAACCGTCGCGACACCTTCTCATCTTGATTGTCGCGCTCTTCTCATCCTGTTTGTCGCGCTACAGCTCACCGAGATCGAACAGGCCTTCAAGGAGCTCAAGCACGACCTCGCGATCCGCCCGGTCTTCCATCAGCGCGAAGCTCGGATCGAGGCGCACCTCTTCGTCTCGTTCATCGCCTATTGCCTGCATGTCACCCTGAAGAACCTGGCCCGGCCGCACGCCCCCGGCCTGACCCCGCGCGCCATCCTGGAGACGTTCGCCACCCTCCAGATGGTCGATGTGCATCTGCCGACGACCGATGGCCGGCAGCTCGTCCTGCCGCGCCATACCCGGCCAAACCGGGAGCACGACCTGCTGTTGCACCAACTCCAGCTGCAACTGCCAACACAGCCCGCGCCACGCATCACGACCTGACACCACGCCCTCCGCGCAGCGTCGTGTAGTGCCGACCTTTGGGGAGGCGACTCTTTTAAATCAATGGGTTACAGGTTTCTTGGTGCCCAGTTGTAGAGTCGAGGGGAGGCGCGTAGCCGGTAGGGGGTCGGTGGCTCGTCCGGCGCTTTCGCACCGGGCCTCAGTCCGATACCCATAGGCACGTTTCCTCCCCCCGCTCTCCGAACCCGGCGTGCCGATTTCCGGCACCGGGCTCTCCAGTGGAATCATGCGGCTCGCGCACGGGCTTCCCGGTCACGGCGAGCTGTCGGGTGTCGCGAGCCGTGGCACCCGGCTCGCACCCTTGCGCCCACCGGTCGGTGCGTCGTCAGGCCTGTTGACGCCCTGACGACGGCGACCACTCAGGGTCGTCCCCTTCGCTTGTGCATGTGACGACGTCCGGCATTGCTGCTCATCTCCGGGGTACTAGCCCGGATTATGCATGAAGGGTCCGATTTCGGTATAGACACAAAAGCCTCCGCGTGGTATAAGTGCTTTGTCTACAGGCATTTACCCACCACGGAGGCCCTTGCGTGACGACCCATACGATACCACAGACTGTCCTCTTTCCGGATCTCTTCGACAAGCCCCTCGTTGCCACGTTCGACCGCCGGCACGCGAGTTCCGATGGCGGCGCGGTCCTGCTCAAGGCGGCGGAGCGCGTGTATGGGTTGGTGGCGGGTTTCGCCCGGTGTCTGGTGGACCGGCGGGAGCTCGGAAAGATCCGGCACACGCTGACGGAGTTGCTCGGCCAGCGGATCTTCGGCATTGCCTGCGGTCATCCCGATGGCAACGACGCCGACCACCTCGCCGACGACCCGATCCACAAGCTGCTGCTCGGGCGGGACCCGGTCGCTGGCGAGGCGTTGGCCTCGCAGCCGACGATCTCGCGGTTCGAGAACGGCGTTGGCCCCTCCGCCCTCTATGAGCTGGCGCGCGAGCTGGCGATGCGGGTCATCGAGCGGCATCAGCGCCGGCTGGACGGGCGGGCGCGGCGGATCACGATCGACCTGGATCCGACCGACGACGCGACGCACGGCGCCCAGCAGCTCACCTTCTTCAACGGGCACTACGATAGCTGGTGCTACCTGCCGTTGCTGGCGTTTCTGACCTTCGACAAGGAACGCGAACAGTATCTGTGCGCGGCGGTGCTGCGGCCCGGAAATGTGCCCGCCACCCGCGGGACCGTGGGCGTGTTGTGTCGGCTGCTGCCCCTGCTGCGGCAGGCCTTTCCCCGGGCGCGGTTTCTCGTCCGGCTCGACGGGGGCTTTGCGACGCCGGAGGTCTTCGACTTCCTGGATGCCGAGCCGCGGCTCGACTACGTGGTGGCGATGGCCAAGAACGCCGTGTTGCGGCGCCACGCCGAGCCCGCCCTGATCGTGGCGCAGGCCCAGAGCGCGGCCAGCGGCCAGACCGCGCACGTGTATACCGACACTCAGTACCAGGCCGGTACGTGGGGCCACGCGCGCCGCGTCGTGATCAAGGCCGAGGTCGTCCGGCTCGGCGACCGCGAGCCGCGCGACAACCCGCGCTTCGTCGTGACGAATCTGCGGCAGACGCCGCGCTTCATCTATGAGAAGGTCTACTGCGCCCGCGGCGACATCGAGAATCGGATCAAGGAACTGCTCGATGGCCTGCAGATCGACCGCACGAGCTGCTGTCGCTTCTGGGCCAATCAACTGCGCGTGCTCCTCACCGCCGCCGCTTACGTACTGATGCAAGAACTCCGCCTGCGCGCGGCGCGCACCGCCTGTGCCCGCGCCCAGGTGACGTGGCTGCGCGACCGGCTCCTCAAATTGGGGGCGCACGTCGTCGGCTCGGTCCGCCGCGTGGTCCTGCACCTGCCGACCGCCACGCCGGACCTCCACGCCTGGCGGCACATCGCCCTTGCACTCGGCGCCCGCGCCGGATAGGCCCCAGTCAGCGCCCGTCAGCCGCCCGTACACGCATCCCAACGGCGCACCGAGCCCGCCCGTGGCGAAGCCGTCCCTCCACGACCCCATACCCAGGCCTTCCGCACCGACAATCAGTTGCTATCCCGCCGGCGCCCGACGAAAGCGACGCCCGGCGGGCCGTGTGCGCGACGATCACACCGTCCGTGGGGGCGACTCTGGGCCTTCAGTAGAGTCGAGGGGAGGCGCGTTGCCGGTAGGGGCCGGTGGCTAATCCGATGCTTTCGCAGTCGGGCCGCAGGCCGAGTCCCCGTGGGCACGTTTCCTCCCCCCGCTCTCCGAACCCGGCGTGCCGATTTCCGGCACCGGGCTCTCCAGTGGAATCATGCGGCTCGCACACGGGCTTGCCGGTTGCGACCAGCGGGCGGGTCTTGCGAGCCGTGGCACCCGGCTCACACCCTGGCGTTGGCCGGCCGGTGCTTCGTCAGACCTGTTGACGCCCTGACGACGGCGACCGCGCGGGTCGTCCCCTTCGCTTGTGCATGTGATGACGTCTGGCATTCCTGCTCATCCACCGGGGTGATAGGCCGTTCGGCCACTCCCGGAGCCTGTTCCCGTTCGCCATCCCTTCCACCTGAAGCCCCTTCCCTCGACCGGCATTGCCCGGCTTCAACGGTAATACGGGCTTCTCCGCCACCCTGGCCGGCCCGACCTTGCCCTCACGGGTCGTCGGTTGGCGCGTGCCACGCCACCGGCAGGGCTTCCCGTGTTGCGTCCATTCCCCTCTTCCACACGTGCCGCCGCCATTACCCCGGCGGAACCGGTCGGTGCTCGCGTCGCTCGCTTCCCGACCGCTGGCAGCCTTCCCCGATATTCAGGCGGGTCGGCTTCCGCGTTACCCGTTTCGAGGCCTGCGCGGCGTTCAACGTCGTTGCGGCCCGTGTGGTCGCTGAACCGCCCAAGGCGGCCCTTTGTCGTCGGAGTGCTTCAGCCGATGTCGTTACCTCCATCGTCCGCTCCGACTGCTACCGGCTGGAGCGACAGTTGCCGGGCGGGATTCGCACCCGCTGAGGAATGGCGCCTTTTCACGGCGCACTGAATAATGCGGGCTAGCAGCCCGTGGCAGAAGGGGCTGATTGTCAATCGAGAATCGCGTGTCCGTATTGGCGTGTCGCCGGACCATCCCACGACGAATCGGGCCGATCATGGCGCTCCGGGGCCCAGAAGCGCCGCACACGCCCCCAGCAGCCGCTCAGGAGGCCGATCAGCGCGCCCAGACGCGCCGCCGCGCGGCCCTGGAGGCTCCGCGGCGTGCCGACGCCCGTCAGGTGCCGCATGAGCAACCCGAGATTGACGCCGCAGACCTGGACGAGCAGCCGTTTCAGGATGTTGGGATGCCCGCGCAGATGGACGCGGCGCATCCTGCCGGTCTCGTAGAGATGCGCGTTGGGCCGTTCCACCAGCTCGCCCCGCTGCCGCAGCAGCCGTTTCCCGCGTGCGCCTCGGATCCGCCGGCGGTTGGCATACACCGCGTCCCGCGCGGCCGCCTGGCCCTTCCAGTGTCGTCGGCCGCGGTCCGGCTCCGAGACGTAGCTGCGGACGCCGATGGCCGCAAACCCGACCATCGTCTCGTTACTGTGATACCCCTTGTCGGCCACGACCTCCGCGATCCCCGGCGCGCCGACCGCCTCGACCTGCTCGGCAGCCGTGACGAGCGTGTCGACCAGGGTCGTCGTGTCGCCCGCACTCGCGTCCTGCACCGTCACGCCCACGATGGCGCCTGTTTCCAGGTCGACCGCATGCTCGGCGGTGTGCGCCAGATGCGTGCGGCCGTCCTTCATCTTGGCGATCTTCGCGTCCGGATCGTGCGGGTGGGTCCAGTCCGCGTTCGAGCCCTTCTTCTTGCGGGTCCGGTCGAACCGGGCCAACTCGGCGCGCGTCGGCGTCGAGAGGCCGGACGCCTCGGCCAGCCGGGTCAGAAATGCGTCGTAGCTCTCGCCCGTGTCCCGCCGCACGATGCTCCGCATCGCCGCATTGGCTTCCAGCGTCGTGGCATCGATCCCCACCGTGCGCCCCACCACCAGCGTGGCGTCGGCCAGTCGCTGCAATACCCAGGTAAACACCGCCTGGTGGGTCTCGAGGTCAATCAGGCGACGGGTGCGCGACAGCGTCGAGTGGTCCGGCGGGGCCTCGTGGAGGGCGAAGTCCAGAAACGTGCGAATGCTCAGCGAGTCGGCGGCGCGCCATGCGATCGCTCGTTCCGAGTCCAGACCCTCAAAGTAGCCGAGCAACAGCAGCCGGAAATAGCGGCCCGGCGCCAGACTCGGCCGGCCGACCCCGTCCGCGTAGAACGACGCGCACTGCGCTTCCACGAACGCATCGAACCCCGCCTCGTCGAGCACCCGATTCAGCCGCTCGTAAAACGGGTGCCCCGCGCTCTTCGGCAGATCCGCCGTGGGCACCCACATCGTCGCTTGCCGCGTTCGACCGCAGCTTGTCCCCATCGCCATGCACGACAGTATAGGACACAGGACCGATCATGTCGATCCCTGGAATGGGGGACTTTCACCACGGGCTGCTAGCCCGCCGACAGGCGTCAGCCGGCCGGTCCGCAGTGTTCGCTCTGGTAGCCCAAGATGGTAGCCGCTCACCGGACCGGCCGCACGCTTCCCCCACGACGATTTCCGTATTCGGTCGGTGCGATTACCTCCCGGCTCGTTTCAGTTTGCATTCAAATGCGGTCACTGTGACCGCGTGATTCGGAATTTGACCTGATAATTCCCGGCATTGTCCTCGTACTCACGGTCAAATGCAAACATATGCAAGACCCCATCCTGTTGGGCTGTCTTCTCCATTACACTCACGAGCGTTGAATCTTCTTCGCGGTCGATGCGGGTCGGAAAAAAACACCTTCCTTTCATGTCGGAATCTGACTTTACGTACTTTTCAAACCGACCTTGGGAGACTGCGTCACCATCAAGATGGTTCTTTGCGTTGGCATACATTGGACCATAAGCCGAAGGCATGCAAACGACGATTCCACCCTCGTTCTCGGCGTAGTTGCCGTTGCCCAAGTTCCTTCCATACCCGTCCCGCGCCATTTCGCGGTCGGGTTTGTCTTGGTTGTCCTCCAGCCCAACCTCTTTCCCAACCGTCTGCGTGATGTCGCTGAGGGGTCCCGCTGGAATCAGCTGAGAAGCGACACCATAAATGATGCTAAACACCGTCCCCCGTATCGATTGGTCTGAGAACCATGCGATCCCGCCGATGCTCTCGATGGCAATTGTGTCACCCTCCTTGACACCCTGAACTGTTATACCGTATGGGTCGGCTGCATCAATTAGGGCCCAGACCTCCGCATTCAGGTTGGGACTGTCACGTAGCGCGACATCAGGTCCAAACTTGTTCTTCTCGATCTGTATTTCTTCTCGGATCGAGGCCAAGTCTACTGCATACGCGCGTGCCGATTCCACTTCCTCCGAGGGAGTCGAATCCAGCGCAGGCTCCGGTGCAGCACAGGATCCTGCCAGTAATGCTCCTGTCGCGATTGCAGTCCGCGCAAGTACGACTTGAACTTGAACCCTACTCATGGCATTACCCCCCAATCGCACGGATTGAACCTGCCAATTCACCGCCATTCGCGCTTAGCGGCTCCACTCGGGTACCAGTTGCTGAACCCATCCCCTGAAGTCTCGGCCTCACCCTCAGGGGACTGCCACGAACGCCACCCGCCCAGCCGCATATGCGTTGCCCGTCCGACTTCATCTACCGCCTCCGACGAGCGCCTCCCTCTACGTGCAACCGGTCGAAGCTCGCAGGTCGTCGACATTGTAGCACGCGATAAAGCGAAATAGCCGACCTCGAAAGCCGGAGCGCCTCGACCCGCCCGCCCCGGCCGGCACGAAGCCAATGCCTTCTGGCGCCTGCCGCACCTTCCACCATCGCGTCGACCAAGGCCAATGAGGCCTCGGGGTCCACCGGTCTTCCTCCGGTTTCCCTTCCGCCCACGTTAGCCCGACTTCGCCGTGCGCCGCGAAAGGCGCCATTCCTCAGCGGGTGCGAACCCCGCCCGGCAACTGTCGCTCCAGCCGGTAGCAGTCGGAGCGGATGGTGGAGGTAACGACATCCGTCTGAAGCACTCCGATGCAAAAGGGCCGCCTCGGGCGGCTCAGCGACCATGCAGGCGTGCGCCAGGCTAACTGGCGAAGGACAGCCGGTGGAAGTCCGGCGGAAAGGAAGGAATAACCAACCACTTTCGCCCCGAGTCATGCGCCGGTCGCTGTGAGGCGGCAGGCGAAGCGTTGACAGGGGTGCGAACGGGCAGGGCTATCGAGCATCGAAAGGTCGCCTGTCTGGAGCGCCGAGACCGTGTCCGCGGTCGAAGGCAACACCGACATCACCGCGATGGTGAGGGGATGGAGGGCTCCACGGTGTCGTAGAACCCATGCACGTTCGTACGTCCTTCGTCGGGACCTGGGAGGTCTTCATTCTGCCCCGGCAGTCGGACCGGGGCCGCAGAGGGAAGGAGGCAATCCGTATCCGATGGTGTACGGAATGAAGAAGTCGGATGAGGCCGTAGTACCGATGAAGGCGGCGAACAAGGGCGCGAAAGCGCCTGCGGAGCCGCTGGAGGGAAGGGCCTCAACCAAGGGGAATCCGCAAGACCAAAGCACGTGCCGGACGCAGTGTCGGGAGAGCGTGTCCCAAGCGGTCGAGCGGATACGGCAAGCTGCAACGAGAAATCCGCAGGAGAAACTGACTGCGCTCCTGCACCACATCACGACGGACGCGCTGCTGTGCGCCTTCTTCGACCTGAAGAAGACCGCATCGGCTGGCGTGGACGGACTGGTATGGAGCGAGTACGAGGACCGGCTGGAAGAGCGGCTGCTCGACCTGCACGGCCGCGTACATTCAGGAGCGTATCGGGCGCTGCCGTCGCGGCGGGTAGCAATACCCAAACCGGCCGGCGGGACGCGACCGCTCGGCATTGCCGCCCTGGAGGACAAAATTGTCCAGAAATCGGTAGTGGCTGTCATCCTGACGCCGATTTACGAGCCGGAATTTCTCGGGTTCAGCTACGGGTTCCGACCGGGGCGCGGGGCGCATGATGCGCTTGACGCCCTGGCGTTCGGGATAGAACGGCGCAAGGTCAACTGGGTAATCGATGCCGACATCCGAGCGTTCTTCGACCGGCTCTCACGAGACCACCTGTTGCGGTTTCTCGAGCACCGAATCGGGGACAAACGGGTACTCCGGCTGATTACCAAGTGGCTGAACGCCGGCGTCATGGAAGACGACGAGTGGAAGGACGACCTGCAGGGGACCCCGCAAGGCGCGGTGGTTTCGCCCATCCTCGCCAACGTTTACCTGCACTATGTCCTCGACCTCTGGTTCCAGAAGAAGTGGCGCGCCCGAACGGCTACGGGGGACACTATCATCGTGCGCTACGCCGATGACTTCGTCGTTGGCTGCCAACGCAAGGAGGATGCGGTACAGTTTCTCCGCGACCTCAAGGAGCGCCTGGGTCAATTCACGCTTGATCTGCACCCCGACAAGACCCGCCTCATCGAGTTCGGCCGGTTTGCGCTGGTGGACCGCCGGGCGCGAGGGGCACGGCGACCGAAGACCTTCGATTTCCTCGGTTTCACGCACTACTGCAAGAAGAAGAGGAACGGACAATTCGGCCTGGGGCGCAAGCCGATAGCGACACGGGTCATGCGCACCCTGACACGGCTCAAGGAGAAACTCCGCGAGCGGATGCACGAGGATGTCCACGCGACGGCGCAATGGTTGGGGAAGGTGGTCAACGGCTGGCTGAACTACTACGCCGTGCCGACTAGCGGCCCGACCCTTCGCGGATTCGTGAGGCGCCTCATGTGGATCTGGCTACACATCTTGCGCGGGCGGTCCCAGAAGGATCGGACGACGATCGCCAGTATCGCGCGCCTTGCGGCCGTGTATTGGCCCTCCGTAAGAATTCGGCACCCTTGGCCAACCGCACGCTTTGCCGTCAAGCACCCAAGGTAGGAGCCGTATGCGTTAGCGCGCACGTACGGATCTGAGCGGGGGGACCGGGGCAACCCGGTTCCCTACCGCAACCGCAAGGTCTTGAACGCTGTGCAGGCCTCGAAACGGGTAATGCGGAAGCCGACCCGCCGGTGAAACGGGGAAGGCTGCTACGAGCCGGGAAGCGAGCGACGGGAGCACCGGCCCGCTCCGCCGGGGTATTGGCGGCGGCATGCATGGAAGGGGGGAGTGGACGCAACGCGGGAAGCCCTGCCGGTGGCGTGGCACACGCCAACCGACGACCCGTGAGGGCGAGGTCGGGCCGGACAGGGTGGCGGAGAAGCTCGTACTACCGAGGAGGCCGGGTAATGCCGGCGGAGGGAAGGAGCTTCAGGTGGAAGGGATAGCGAAAGGGAGCAGGCTCTCGGGAGTGGCTGACGCCTAGCAGCCCGTGGTGAAAGTCCCCCATTCCAGGGATCGACATGATCGGTCCTGTGTCCTATACTGTCGTGCATGGCGATGGGGACAAGCTGCGGTCGAACGCGGCAAGCGACGATGTGGGTGCCCACGGCGGATCTGCCGAAGAGCGCGGGGCACCCGTTTTACGAGCGGCTGAATCGGGTGCTCGACGAGGCGGGGTTCGATGCGTTCGTGGAAGCGCAGTGCGCGTCGTTCTACGCGGACGGGGTCGGCCGGCCGAGTCTGGCGCCGGGCCGCTATTTCCGGCTGCTGTTGCTCGGCTACTTTGAGGGTCTGGACTCGGAACGAGCGATCGCATGGCGCGCCGCCGACTCGCTGAGCATTCGCACGTTTCTGGACTTCGCCCTCCACGAGGCCCCGCCGGACCACTCGACGCTGTCGCGCACCCGTCGCCTGATTGACCTCGAGACCCACCAGGCGGTGTTTACCTGGGTATTGCAGCGACTGGCCGACGCCACGCTGGTGGTGGGGCGCACGGTGGGGATCGATGCCACGACGCTGGAAGCCAATGCGGCGATGCGGAGCATCGTGCGGCGGGACACGGGCGAGAGCTACGACGCATTTCTGACCCGGCTGGCCGAGGCGTCCGGCCTCTCGACGCCGACGCGCGCCGAGTTGGCCCGGTTCGACCGGACCCGCAAGAAGAAGGGCTCGAACGCGGACTGGACCCACCCGCACGATCCGGACGCGAAGATCGCCAAGATGAAGGACGGCCGCACGCATCTGGCGCACACCGCCGAGCATGCGGTCGACCTGGAAACAGGCGCCATCGTGGGCGTGACGGTGCAGGACGCGAGTGCGGGCGACACGACGACCCTGGTCGACACGCTCGTCACGGCTGCCGAGCAGGTCGAGGCGGTCGGCGCGCCGGGGATCGCGGAGGTCGTGGCCGACAAGGGGTATCACAGTAACGAGACGATGGTCGGGTTTGCGGCCATCGGCGTCCGCAGCTACGTCTCGGAGCCGGACCGCGGCCGACGACACTGGAAGGGCCAGGCGGCCGCGCGGGACGCGGTGTATGCCAACCGCCGGCGGATCCGAGGCGCACGCGGGAAACGGCTGCTGCGGCAGCGGGGCGAGCTGGTGGAACGGCCCAACGCGCATCTCTACGAGACCGGCAGGATGCGCCGCGTCCATCTGCGCGGGCATCCCAACATCCTGAAACGGCTGCTCGTCCAGGTCTGCGGCGTCAATCTCGGGTTGCTCATGCGGCACCTGACGGGCGTCGGCACGCCGCGGAGCCTCCAGGGCCGCGCGGCGGCGCGTCTGGGCGCGCTGATCGGCCTCCTGAGCGGCTGCTGGGGGCGTGTGCGGCGCTTCTGGGCCCCGGAGCGCCATGATCGGCCCGATTCGTCGTGGGATGGTCCGGCGACACGCCAATACGGACACGCGATTCTCGATTGACAATCAGCCCCTTCTGCCACGGGCTGCTAGCCCCCTGTGTCTGAAAAAGCTTTAAGAAGTGTGCCGAGTGTGATGTATTGGGCGGCATGGCAAGAACAGGTCGGCCCAAAGCGAGATTGGAAGTCACCGCCGTGGAGCGAGGAGAACTTGAGCGGCTCGCCAGGCGCGCCAGAACGAATCGGCATGTGGCCTTGCGGGCGAAGATCGTCCTGAGGTGCGCGCGTGGCGAATCGAACGTGGCGGTCGCGGCGAAACTGCGCTGTTCGAATGTGACGGTCGGCAAGTGGCGGCAGCGGTTTACGACAGGTCGCGTGGATGCGCTGTATGACGAGCCCAAGCCCGGAGCCCCCCGGACACTGTCCGATGCGGATGTCGAGTCGATCCTCGTCGCCACGTTGGAAAGTAAGCCGAAGGGACGGACCCACTGGAGCACCCGCAAGATGGCGGAGCGCGCTGGCGTCAGCGCCTCCACCGTGGGCCGCATCTGGCGCACCTTCGGGTTGCAGCCGCATATCGTGGAATCGTTCAAGATCTCCGACGACCCGCTGTTCATCGAGAAGGTGCGGGACATTGTCGGCCTCTACCTGAATCCACCCGACCACGCCGTTGTCTTGTCATTCGACGAAAAGCCTCAGATTCAAGCCCTCGAGCGAGCGCAGCCGATCCTGCCGATGGACATGGGTCGGCCCGAACGCCAGACGCACAACTACATCCGCCATGGCACGGTGGACCTCTTCGCGGCGCTCAACGTCGCGACCGGCCAGGTCGTGGCGCAAACCAAGAAGCAGCATCGGTCGAGGGATTTCGTGAGCTTTCTGCGCGAGATCGACAAGCGGGTGGACCCCACCCTCACCGTCCACGTGATCCTCGACAATCTCTCGGCGCATAAGTCCCCGCTGGTCAAACGATGGGTGGCCCGCCACCCGCGCTTCCAGTTCCACTTTACGCCAACCTACTCCGCCTGGCTCAACCTCGTCGAGCGGTTCTTTGGCCTCCTCACCGAACACGCCCTCAAGCGCGGCTCACATTCCAGCACGCACGCGCTGCGCCACGCCATCTCCGCCTACGTGGACGCCCACAATGACGAGGGCAAGCCCTTCAAGTGGACGAAAACAGCCGACGAGATCCTCGCGAAGGTGAAGCGGTTCGGACAGCGCACCGTTCAAGTCCACGGTGGCCCCAGATGACCAACGACTTTTTGAAGAAATCAAAGATCAAGGGGACTAGACGAGCGCCAAAGCGGAGGCTGAGATATCATTGCCACTCGCGCGGCGATTCCACGGTATGGGAGGGAACGCGATGACAAAGAAACAACGGCAGTCCACGGCAAAGGGCGCATTGGCCGGGCGATCCGTTGAGCCGTCTCAGGAGCGTTCTGGGACGCATCGTTCTTCGACAAGCCACAGCGTGCGACCTGTGACCAGGACCTCTGAGCGAATCATCAAAGAGGTTTCAATTAGGCGGCGTACCGCCATGAAGGTATTGGCAAATCGCTAAGGCGCACTATCGGATAACCTGGGCCGACGCAGTACGCGGCCATGAAGAAGCCCTTGAGCACGGTGGTGCTCCTGGCACGTTAAGCGTGAACGCAATCGAGTCAGCCATCGCGCGACCCTATCACGGGTACCACCGTCGAATTCACCAAAAGGCAGCGGCGCTCGTTCATGGGATTGTCTCAAACCACGGTTTTGTTGACGGTAACAAGCGAACGGCTCTGTACTTGGTCGAACTACTGGCTGAAAGAAGTGGCTACAGGCTCGTTGAGGATGATGTGATCTTGGCCGACGTCATCACGAGCGTGGCGTCGGACGACGTGCGCTATGAGGAACTTGTGGAGTGGTGCAAGGAGCGGTTGGTGAAAATCACGGAGCAACCGCACGGCGAAGCGGCCGGCCTAGCAGCCCGTGGCAGAAGGGGCTGATTGTCAATCGAGAATCGCGTGTCCATATTTGCGTGTCGCCGGACCATCCCACGACGAATCGGGCCGATCATGGCGCTCCGGGGCCCAGAAGCGCCGCACACGCCCCCAGCAGCTGCGTAATCCGGGGGAAGTTGAACGCTGAATCCGGGGAAGTTGAACACCAGATCCGGGATGTTGAACACCGAATCCGGTGAAGTTGAACACCGAATCCGGTCATCGTGAACGCTTGTCGGTAGCCTGATCGCGGCACGCTTGGCCTTTCCGAAAGGGGGGGGAGGCGATGCCGACACGGAGGCTACTGGTGAGGAAGATTCGAGAGGTTCTCCGACTCAAGCGCGAACGCGGGTTGTCCCACCGCGCGATAGCCCAAGCCTGCGTGATCGGCGTGGGCACGGTTTCGCTGTATCTGCAGCGGATCGCGCAGCAAGGGTTGGGCTGGCCGCTGCCGGCCGAGCTGGACGACGCGGCGCTCGAGGCGCGGTTGTTCCGTCGCGCTGCCCCGGCGCACGACCGGGTCCGGCCAGACTGCGCGTACATCCACCGCGAGCTCAAGCGCGACGGCGTCACGTTGCAGCTCCTCTGGGAGGAGTACGCCCAGGTCCACCCGCACGGCTATCGTCGCGTGTCAACGGTCATTCAAAACTCCCCCACCTGCGGTCATCGAAAATTCCCCCACCCCTGGTTGATCACAACGATGAGACGAGTGCCGGTGGGCGCGTCTGCGCGTCCACGGCGCCGGGTGTGCCGGGCATGCTTGACAGCTCGGAGGTGCAAGTCCTCTGCCCAGGTCTGGTGGAGACAAAGGGCTAGCGCTGCCCGTGCCCCAGATCTTCCGGCTGGACTTGTAATGAGTGTGAGGTCATCCGTATTCGTCCCGCAGTTCGAAGGCGAAGGCCATGGCGACGAGCTGGGTGTAGCCGTGCCACAGGAGTTGCGCGCCGGGCGGGTCGCGCGTGCGCCCGAGCCACCCGCCGAGACGCCCGACCAGTCCGACGGCGTCGCCGAGGCGCGTGGGTGGCGGCAGCGTGCGCGAGCGGGCGAAGGTGGCGAGCACGCGCAACTCGCCATCGGAGAACAGCAGGTCGCCCGGCAGGTCAGGCACCTCGCGCCCGAGTTGGACCATCAACTGGATGCGCCACCCGATGACCATCTTGATGGCCATGGCCCGTTCGAGCCGCTCGGCCGCGTGGTGCTGCAATTCTTCGACCTTGCAGCCGGACTTGAGAACCCGGAAGTACTCTTCGATGCGCCAGCGCAGGGCGTACCAGCGCAGGATGCGCGTGGCGTCGGCGGTGCTGGTCACACGCAGCGTGGTCAGCAGGAACCACTCCAGCGGCTCGGCCGTGGGCGGCGGCTGTTGCTCGCGCACATGGACGACCCACAGCTCGACCGGCGTGGCCCCGGGGGCGGGCAGCGCCACGGGCTGGTAGCGCAGCGTCACCTCGGCGACGCGCGCCGCCCGGCGGTCCTTGCGGGCCTGTTTGCTGGCTTTCGCCCGCGCGCTCAGCCGCTGCACCGCGACCGTGGCGGCGCCGCGGGCCGGCGCGTTGCGCACCTGGTCGAACAGACGGCGCGAGACCGTCTGCCCGTCGGGTGTCTTCTCCGTGCCCACGACGCGGTCGACCTTCGCGCGGACCAGCAGGTCGACCTGCGGGGCGTGCGCGCGGCGCTCGAGGAACAGGTCGAGGAAGTCGGCCTCGCGGTCCATCGTGCACACCACGCGGGTTTCGGGCAGCCGCTCGGCCGCCTGCGCCAAGTCGCGCAGCCCTTCGACCCAGCGGAACGACGTCCGCGCCTCGCGCGGCTTCGGCTTGTCTTTCTCGTCGGGGTTCGGGGGCGCGGGCGCGTCGAAGGCGGCCCGCAGCACGCCCAGCGCCACCCCGTCGGGGTCGACCGCCAGCGTCGTATGCAGGTGCAGGCCGCGGGCCACGGCGCCGGTCTGGTTCGAGCCGATGGCCCCCAGCCCCTGCGTCTGGCTGCGCCGGGTGAAGTTCAGACGGGTGCCGTCCTGGATGCACAGCACCGTGTCGTGCCCGCGCATCCGTCGCAGCGTGCGCTCGCGATGGGGAGCGAGAATGTTCTCGACCGTCACCGCGCTCTCGGCGGGCTGGTCGATCAGCCGGTAATGTCCCTTGACCAAGGCGCGCGCTCCGTTGGTGGCGCCGGTGATGGCGCGCTGCGGGCACTGTGCCATATGTTGCGCGCTCCGGACCAGGCGCGCGCTCAGGCGCACGTCGCCCAGCGGCGCCACGCCGAACTCGTGGCCCGCCCAGGACTCGGCGTCGAGCCCGTCGCCAGCCGCCAGCGGCGCAATGCCCGCTGCGGGCACTGCGAGGCGGGCGCGCCACGCCGGCTCCAAGGCGTACATATACACTGCCTTGCGCGTTTCCGGCGCCGCGTGCGTGCGGTCCTGGCGCCCGCGCCCGCTGGTCTCACCCACGCGAACCCAGTTGGCCGCGCGCACGCTCGCCCCGGCGTGTGCGGTCTCGTCGACGAACGTCTCCAGCAGCCAGGGGCGATAGCCGTGGAGACGCTCGAAGTCGTCGCCGACCGCCCGTGCGGCCCGGCCCAAGACGTGCGAGGCCAGGTTGCGGCAGCAGATGCCGGGGCGCACCAGCAACCGGCACAGTCCCAGCACCCGGTGCAGGTGGGCGCGCCGACGCGTGTCGTCCCAGCCGATCCAGGCGTCGCGAGCCCGCAGACGCCGCGCGCTTGCTGCGAACCCGACCCCGCCCAGCCAGCCATGCCCGGAGCCTACCAGATAACGCAGTTGGTGGCCCACAAAGGGCCCGGCGCCGCGCGGGTGCTCATGCACCATCAGCGTGTTCCAGACCCGGCGCTGCTCGTCGGTCTCCACCCGCACCAGCGCCAAGTCCCGAACCTCGCCGACCGTGTCAGGCACGTCAGCCGCCGGCGCCACCGGGTGCGGGAGCACACGCGGGCGCCACACACCGCCGCGAGAGGGCCGACCCCGAGGCAGCGAGACGTGGCCTGCCGCCTCGAGGTCGGCCAACGCCGCGCAGCAGCTCGCGCGCTGCCACCGGCCGCGTCCATCTCGGAAATCGAACGCTTCACAGACACGATCGGCGACCTGCCCGAGGCTGCCAATGCCCTGCGATACCGCGCCGTCCAGCACATCGCGCAGTCGGGTGAGGTTGCCCCGCAGGCTGTGCCCAACCTGATTCTGAATCTCCATGCTCGCCACCGTAGCGAAGTGGCTTCATGAAGTCCAGCGAAAAGTTATGGGGCACGGGCAGGGCTAGCGCTGCCCGTGCCCCAGATCTTCCGGCTGGACTTGTAAGAGTGTGAGGTCATCCGTATTCGTCCCGCAGTTCGAAGGCGAAGGCCATGGCGACGAGCTGGGTGTAGCCGTGCCACAGGAGTTGCGCGCCGGGCGGGTCGCGCGTGCGCCCGAGCCACCCGCCGAGACGCCCGACCAGACCGACGGCGTCGCCGAGGCGCGTGGGTGGCGGCAGCGTGCGCGAGCGGGCGAAGGTGGCGAGCACGCGCAACTCGCCATCGGAGAACAGCAGGTCGCCCGGCAGGTCAGGCACCTCGCGCCCGAGTTGGACCATCAACTGGATGCGCCACCCGATGACCATCTTGATGGCCATGGCCCGTTCGAGCCGCTCGGCCGCGTGGTGCTGCAACTCTTCGACCTTGCAGCCGGACTTGAGAACCCGGAAGTACTCTTCGATGCGCCAGCGCAGGGCGTACCAGCGCAGGATGCGCGTGGCGTCGGCGGTGCTGGTCACACGCAGCGTGGTCAGCAGGAACCACTCCAGCGGCTCGGCCGTGGGCGGCGGCTGTTGCTCGCGCACATGGACGACCCACAGCTCGACCGCCGCGGCCCCGGGGCAGGGCAGCGCCACGGGCTGGTAGCGCAGTGTCACCTCGGCGACGCGCGCCGCCCGGCGGTCCTTGCGGGCCTGTTTGCTGGCCTTCGCCCGCGCGCTCAGCCGCTGCACCGCGACCGTGGCGGCGCCGCGGGCCGGCGCGTTGCGCACCTCGTCGAACAGACGGCGCGAGACCGTCTGCCCGTCGGGCGTCTTCTCCGTGCCCACGACGCGGTCGACCTTCGCGCGGACCAGCAGGTCGACCTGCGGGGCGTGCGCGCGGCGCTCGAGGAACAGGTCGAGGAAGTCGGCCTCGCGGTCCATCGTGCACACCACGCGGGTTTCGGGCAGCCGCTCGGCCGCCTGCGCCAAGTCGCGCAGCCCCTCGACCCAGCGGAACGACGTCCGCGCCTCGCGCGGCTTCGGCTTGTCTTTCTCGTCGGGGTTGGGGGGCGCGGGCGCGTCGAAGGCGGCCCGCAGCACGCCCAGCGCCACCCCGTCGGGGTCGACCGCCAGCGTCGTATGCAGGTGCAGGCCGCGGGCCACGGCGCCGGTCTGGTTCGAGCCGATGGCCCCCAGCCCCTGCGTCTGGCCGCGCCGGGTGAAGTTCAGACGGGTGCCGTCCTGTATGCACAGCACCGTCTCGTGCGCGCGCATCCGGCGCAGCGTGCGCTCGCGATGCGGCTCGAGGATGTGGTCGACCGTCACCGCGCTCTCGGCGGGCTGGTCGATCAGCCGGTAATGTCCCTTGACCAAGGCGCGCGCTCCATTGGTGGCGCCGGTGATGGCGCGCTGCGGGCACTGTGCCATATGTTGCGCGCTCTGGACCAGGCGCGCGCTCAGGCGCGCGTCGCCCAGCGGCGCCCCGCCGAACTCGTGGTCCGCCCAGGACTCGGCGTCGAGCCCATCGCCCGCCGCCAGCGGCGCAATGCCCGCTGCGGGCACTGCGAGGCGTGCGCGCCACGCCGGTTCCAAGGCGTACATATACACTGCCTTGCGCGTTTCCGGCGCCGCGTGCGTGCGGTCCTGGCGCCCGCGCCCGCAGGTCTCACCCACCCGAACCCAGTTGGCCGCGCGCACGCTCGTCCCGGCGTGTGCGGTCTCGTCGACAAACGTCTCCAGCAGCCAGGGGCGATAGCCGTGGAGACGCTCGCAGTCGTCGCCGACCGCCCGTGCGGCCCGGCCCAACACGTGCGAGGCCAGGTTGCGGCAGCAGATGCCGGGGCGCACCAGCAGCCGGCACAGTCCCAGCACCCGGTGCAGGTGAGTGCGCCGGCGCCCATCGTCCCAGCCGATCCAGGCGTCGCGAGCCCGCAGGCGCCGCGCACAGGCCGCAAACCCGACGCCGCCCAGCCAGCCATGCGCCGAGCCCACCAGATACCGCAGTTGCGGGCCCACAAATGGCCCGGCGCCGCGCGGGTGCTCGTGCGCCATCAGCGTGTTCCAGACCTGGCGCTGCCCGTCGGTCTCCACCCGCACCAACGTCAGGTCCCGCAGCACGCCGACCGTGTCGGGCACGTCCACTGCCGGCGCCACCGGGTGCGGCAGCACACGCGCGCGGTGCACACCACCGCCAGCGCGCCGACATCGAGGCAGCGAAACGTGGCCTGCTGCCTCCAGGTCGGCCAACGCCGCGCAGCAACTCGCGCGCTGCCACCGGCCGCGCCCATCGCGAAAATCGAACGCTTCACAAACGCGATCGGCGACCTGCCCGAGGCTGTCAACGCCTTGCGAGACCGCCCCGTCCAGCACGTCGCGCAGTCGGGCGAGGTCGCCCCGCAGGCTGCGCCCAACCTGATTCTGAACCTCCACGCTGGCTACAGTAGCGAAGTGGCTTCATGAAGTCCAGCGAAAAGTTGTGGGGCACGGGCAGGGCTAGTCCGTGACCAGCCCGACGTCGTGTCGATAGAGAACAGCGTTCGATAGTACCACGAACCGATCGCCGAACTCGCTCTCCCGGAACGGCCGTGCGTCCCCGGCTTCGATCAGCCGAGTGCAAGAGGAAGGCGAAATCTGCACGACATACGGCTGGAGCTGCCGAGCAACCCGTCGGGCGGACGACTCGCGCTTCAGGCCTCGCAGCAACTGCTCTGCATCCCCCCACGGCACCACGATGGGCTGTTGGTAGGTGTCGATCAGCTTGAAGTCGGCGGCGATCTCCTCGAACGGGAACTCCAGTCGCCGGCCGCCGTCGGCGATCTTGGCCAGAATCTGCTTGCCGTCCAGCTCATCGCCAGCGGTCCAGTAGAGACGCTTGCAGTACGTTCGGAACGTGTCCAGAGCGGTCGGATCCTCGCTTCGCCGGAGCACGTTCCGCGCGATCCCGCCGCGCCGGTGGATGTCGTCCGGCGCCCGGCTGTCCCGCGCGGGACCTGGCTCGAACACGAACACGTCGCCCGCGTCGAGCCTGCCCTCCCGGTTGCAGCGCCCCGCGGACTGGATGATCGATTCCAGCCCGGCCAGCGCGCGGTACACGACCGGGAAGTCGATGTCGACGCCAGCCTCGACCACGGGTGTCGCGATCAACCTCACGATCCTGTCTCTGTCGCGCAAGGCGGCCTTGACGTCTTCGAGAACAGCCTGCCGATGGGCCGGGCACATCGACGCAGAGAGGTGGAAGGCTCCCTCTCCGTCCACTGCCCCTCGGAGCCTTCGAGCGTGGCGGCGGCTGTTGACGATGCAGAGGACCTGCCGATGATCGCCCAGCCGCTGCACCAGCCGTATGTCGCTTGTCCGATCGCCGCGGGCGACATCCCCGACATGAACCGTCGTGCGCCGCCGCGTTCTGCCGTGCAATGCAGGTGGGTCGGGTACCAGCTCTCGCACGTCGACAAAGCCTCCCTTGAACCCGTCGCGCTCGGCCAGCGCCGGAGGTGTGGCGGTGCACTGCAGGACCGTCGTCTGCCATGCCCGGGCCAGCTCCTTGAGGGCCGCGACGCACGGGCGGAGGAAGGTGAGCGGCAGCGACTGCGGCTCATCCAGGACGACCACGCTGTTGGCGACATTGTGCAGCTTCCGGCAGCGCGATGGCCTGTTCGAGAACAGGCTCTCCATGAACTGCACATAGGTCGTGCACACAACGGGCGCGTCCCAGTTCTGCATCGACAGCCGATGCCTGTCCGCGGAGTCGTCCCTCCCAAGCCGCTGGTCGTCGAAGGTGCTGTGGTGCTCGATCACGAAGTCGCCGCCTCGCAACGCGCCGCGGAACACCCCGACCGTCTGGTCGATGATGCTCATGAACGGGGCGACATAGATGACGCGCTGCAGTCCGTGCTGCAGCGCGTCATCCAAAGCGAACGCCAGCGATGAGAGCGTCTTGCCCCCGCCGGTCGCCACGGTCATCGTGAACACGCCTTGCGGAGAGCTGGCCGCCTCGCGAGCGTAGCGCAGCACCTCGCGCCGGAGCTGGTTCATCTCGCTGTGAATGTCGGACAAGGAGTCGAGGTGTTCCGCAAGCCCGTCGCGCAGCTCGTCGAGCAGTGGGTGACCGCCGCGCTGCCTGCTCCGCCCCTCCACCCTGTCGTAGTACGCCTCTGTGTCCAGGTAGTCCGCGTCGACTCCGGCGGAGAACAACATCCGGGCGAGAAGCTGGGCTGCGAACGCGCCGCCGAACCGCCTGGCTACAGCAGCGTCGATCAGGCGGTCTCCGTCCGGGAGGTCCACAAAGCCCTCCCACGCCTGGTCTAGCACCGCGGCGCGATCGAGTCGGCTCCCCAACGAGCTCCAGTCAGCCATCCCCGCGTGGTGCCCAGCGACACCGGGTGCCAGCAGCCGACCAAGCCGGCCATACCGATCAAGCGCGATCCTGGCGCCCGGTGCCGAGTGGTCGAAACGCCGCGGGCTTCCGGCCAGGATGTCCTGGAACTCCCTCGTCACCTTGCCGACGTCGTGCAGCAGGCCCCAGGCGCGGGCCATGTCGCCCAGCCCGAAGCCCTGCAGGAACTCGGCGGCGCGGTCGGCGACACCGTTCGCGTGACCCGCGAACGTCTGCCATTCACGCCTCGGACCTTGGCTGCTGTGCGCGTAGTACCGCATAGTCAGCCCTCTTCTGTCGTACTCCGTCGCAGCGTACCGCCGGCTGCGTCCGACAACGACCACACCACCCGGTACACGCGCTCCGATCGCCGCTCCAGCTTCACCAGCTCTGGGGCGCCGCCGTACTCGGCAGCGCACTGCTCGGCCTCGTCGCGGCTGTCGTGGAGGTGGCACACGTCGGCCCGCGTCAGCATGTCGCCCGGGCGGCGCCGCTCGCGCGAAATCGCCCAAATCAAAAGCCCGCCCTCCTGTGTCCCCCAGAGCCGTTTCCGGAGGTCGTTCAGCGTGGATGTTCGTCCCCGCCCGGTGTCGTAGTGGAATCGGCGTCGGCCGATGCGGTCGGACGTCTTCATGAGGTCAACGCAGCACGTCCGGGCCTCGTCGGTGCGGCCGGCCTGCCGCCTGGAGTGCCGGTACCATCTGGCCGGTCTCCCAACGCAGCTCGCTCCGTCGTGCGGCTGTCACGGCTCGCCGGGCGGCCTCGCGGAGTCGCTCCCCGCCCATCACGTTGTGGTGGAAGTGTTCGTCGAGCCCGTTGACCGCGAACTCCCGGTCGATCTCGTCGGGAGCCATCGTGATTCGGCGGGTCAGCCCGCCCTTCGTCTCCGTCTCGACGATTGTGAGTTGCTCCTCGGTCCGCACCGTCACTCGGCGGTACAGCGCGTCTCGCAGGGCTGCGGCGCCTTCCCGCCCCAAGGTGGCGGGGTTCTCGCGCATGGCTTCCGGAACCCCGCCAAGCTGCTCGTCCGCGACCTTCTCGAACGTCGCGTTGCTCTTCTCCCAGGCGACGCAGATCGTCTCGGCCTCCAGTCGGTTCTTGCAGTTGATCGCGATGGCGAGCGCCTGCGCGTCGAGGCGCCGCGCCTTGATGACGTCAAACACGTCGCGCACCGGGCTGCGGGTGGCCCGCTCGAGCTTGCCGTGGAGGATCTGCGCCGTCGACAGCACGGTGAAGGGCTGTCCGTCGACAACGGCGGTCCGTTGGCCGCGGGCAGGACAGGGGTCGAGTTGCGCCAGGTCCACCTGCCCGATCCCGAAGTCGATCTTCCACCGGCCGACGTGGTACTCGGCCTTTCCGCCGAGTCGCTCCATCGTCCGCTCGAAGTCTGTCCCCAGGCTATACAGACTCGCTCCCCTCGACACCGTCAGGTCGATGTCGACGCTGTCTCGGTGCCGCCATCTCGCCGCCAGCGTCGTCCCGCCTCCCAGCCGGCACTCGTGCGGCCCACCGTGGAGCTCGGCCAGGAACGCCGTGATCGGTTGCCTCACGGCGCGCCACAGCCGTCCGCCGGTCGTGGCCAGCGTCAGTACTTCGTCGCCCACTGGTTGATCTCGCGGATTCGGTCCCCGCAGTTGAAGTCAGCCAGATGGAGTGCCCGCACCAGTTGGCGGTCGGTGTACGCCCGTTGGGCCCAGGCCTCGAGGAGCTCCTGGAAGGTTGCTTCCCTCCCCCACATGTCGACGATCGCTTGTTGCCGCACCGTCGGGCGCATTGCGCGGACCGCCTCGTAGAACTCCTCGGCGGTCGGCCGTCGTCTCCATCCGGCGCAACTGCTCATGATCCGGCGGTGCACCACGGCGGCGTGCCGGCCCGTCCGGGCGCCGGGCTCACACAGCCGCTGGAAGTCGCGGCGGGTCGCTTCCGCGTCGCTGAAGGCCTCCGGCGGCAGCAGCGTCGCCGGTGCCCACCGGTCTTCTTCGTCGCGCCGGCGATCCGCTTCCTGCCGGACCCGGTCCGGGTCCGCGTATCCTGGGCCTGCGTTGGTCCGCGTGCAAAGCTTCGTCATTCCTTGTGGTCAGTCAATCGTCGCCCGTGTTCGGAGTATGACACGCCGAAACGTCATGAACCGCAGCCGGTGCTCGAACAAGACCGACCGGCGCTGCGCGGCCTCGACCCCGTTGCCGTCGCAGTAGCGGCCTGCCTTGGCGACGCGGGTGCGCGAAGGTGGTCGACAGGGCGTTCCGGGTTGGCGGCCTCGTGTCTTTCGCTCGCGGGAGCTGATCGGGAGAGCCATCGCCCACGACTCTTTGCCCTTCAGTGTCCCGGATTCCTCGCCCACGTTTCCACCTCGGACTCGGCAGCCGTCACGATTCGCGTCCGCGCCCGCAGCAGCCGCCGCGTCCGCCGAACGGCTATCGGCTCCAGCTCGGCGGTGAGCGATCTCCGTCGCATCTGCGGGTGTCGACCCATTCATCGACGACCTCCTGCGGCCAGCGAGGGTCGCCGCCGGGAAGCCGGATCGGTGCGGCCGGGAACACCCGATCGTCCAGCATCTTTCGCGGTCAGTTGACCGGGCGCAGTCCGGTCGACCATGCGCCGCTCACGGATTCACCGCGAGACGGATCGCACTCGACCGTTACGCACACGTGCAGCTTGAGCCGCTTGGGTGCCTTGCCGTCGAGCAGGAACCGGTCACCGGCCGGCGACGTCGCTTCCATCTTGATCTGTGTCCAGTCAATCGACTGGAGGATCATCGATATCGCGTCGACCTGGCCCCATGGATCTGTGTCTCTTCGCATCGTTTCCCCTCAATCCTTAACACGCGATCGACATCACGAGGACGCACCCCGCGCCCGCGAGCACGACACCACTCAATCGGTGCCCGTTCGCCTGTCTCGGCTGTCTGTCGTCGCTCTAGCGCCGCTCAGCGGGTTTTCCGGGTTCGCCGTCAACGCCCCGGCCGGTCTGGACTGCCTGAGCCATCTTCTGGTAGGGTTCGACCGATCCAAAGGGACAGGATTTAGATCCCCGGACTGCATCATGCGATGATTTTGGGACAACAGAAGGGAGTATTGCCATGCGAACGTATGCGCTATTTATCCTCGTGGTCGCCGTCAGCGTGGGTACCATGAGGGCTCAAACCCTCAGCCTCGGTCAGAATCGGGGGGAAATGCCTGATCGGCGGGATTTCGGCGACGACTCCAGCGAGTACGCCAACGATGGCGACTGCGACGATACGCGCTTCGTCGGTGATCGTGGCGGCTCGGCAATAGAGAACAGCGACAGCCACGTTAGGCATGACGCGACGGACTGCCGTACCCGCTTTAACCAGGGCCTCATCAGGTGGGACACGGACTCAACACAGAATGCTCAAACTCTCAGGGGGCAGGCTCGGGGCGAAATGCCTGATCGGCGAGGGGATTTCGGCGACGACTCCGGCGACTTCGCCCATGATGGCGACTGCGACGATACGCGCTTCGTCGGTGATCGTGGCGGCTCGGCAATAGAGAGCAGCGACAACCACGTTAGGCATAACGCGACGGACTGCCGTACCCGCTTTAACCAGGGCCTCATCAGGTGGGACACGGACTCAACCCCGACGCCAACCCCCAACGCCTCCGGGCTCGGTGCCAGCAGGGATAGTAGTGGGGATTTCGGCGACGACTCCAGCGAGTACGCCAACGATGGCGAGTGCGACGATACGCGCTTCGTCGGTGATCGTGGTTTCGCGGCATCAGGCAACAACAACCACATCGGGAGGGACGCGACGGACTGTCGTGATCGTTTCCGCGCTGGTCTCATCAGCTGGGGAACGCCATCAACCCCCGACGCCTCTGGGCTCCGTGTCAGCACGCACGCGAATGCTCAGACCTGTTGGGATTGGGAAAAAATGGTTTTGGGCGATAGGTATGACGATGACGATATTTTCCGGTGCTTACGTGCCGGAGCCGACCCTAGTGCACAGGACGGCGACGGGTGGACCCCGCTTCACTATGCGGCGCACCATACCGCCAGCCCCGCGGTTATAGTCGCATTACTGGAGGCCGGCGCGGACCCAAATGCTCGCGGCAACGACGGGATGATACCGCTTCATAATGCGGCATTGAACAATACAAACCAGGATGTTATCGCGGCGCTGCTGCGTGCCGGAGCCGACCCTACGGCGGAGATCGACGGCGGTGGAACTCCGATAGACGCGGCTAACCATAGTGGGAATTCAGTAATCGCGGCGATGTTGGAATCCGCCGTGGGGGGAACGTCCTCAACCCCGACGCCAACCCCCAATGCCTCTGGGCAGGGTCTTGCGGGAGAAGGAGTTGGCGGCATTCCCCCAGATGAAGCAATTTCCTTAACGTGGCAAAATTCGGCCGGCCGCTGGTTCGCATGCGGCCCGATTCAGTGCACTTCCGTGTCATCGAGAGAAGAGACAGAGGAAGGAGTGCTGGACTTAGTCTATAACCCGCCATATGGGGAACCTGAGCAAATCATCTATGTTGGCACTGGCACGGCCGAAAGATCTGATGTGCTTATCAACGTCAGAATTTATCGCCACGGATACACACTGAATTCTTATGACAATGACAGGCGCCGACTTCTGAGGTGATTGGCTCGTTGCCGGCCGGCCGAGCGCGCCAACGACCGCCACGACGAGCCCCCAAGTCAAGAACACGGTCACGAGCCAGGACCGGAGGTGCTGCGCGTCCTCCGTCGAGTAGTATAGTACTATACTATAGTAGTATATTGCTATATGTTTCCTGCCGCGCGTCTGCCTCGCCCACCGCGACCTAGCGGCTCGGGCCGGAATCCCGCGTGTGCTCGATGTGCTGCTCAATGCGGGTCAATGCGGGCGCCGGATACAGCGCCAGCTCGGACTCGCAATACCGCTCCAGCTGCCGCACCAGGACCGCGAGATTGGGATCCTCCTGCGAATCCGCGGGAGCACCGGCTCGCAATCGCGCTCGCGTCAGGCTCGTCAGGGCCCCCACGCCGCGTTGCTGTAGACGGTGGACGAGGCGTCGTGCCGCACAGAAGTGCTCGCGGACGCGTTCGGTTGAGTAGCCCTGCTCCAAGAGCCACGTGCCGTATCCGTCCAAGATCGGACCGATGATCGCCAACGACGTGTAACGCCGGTGCACCCTGGGATACAGATCGACCAACATCGGGACCTCCAAGAAAGCGGTGCCGGGATTGGCACGGTCCCGATGCTACGTAAGTAATGTGGAGTCCTGGAGAAAATGCCCTCGGTGTGGTCGAAGCCAGAGGCGGCAACTCCACATTACCGATCGCTCACCATTAGTCGAGTAATGTGGAGCTCCACATTACTCGACGAGAGTCGTTTTCTCGGGATCGGCAAACCGCATTGCCCGGTCGCCGATCCGGAAATGCTCCGGTCGCGGCTCCCCAGTGTGCGAAAACACCGTCTCCAACGGGTATTCCGTGCAGGAATCGTAGCCGAGATGGAGAGCCGCCAGCTCTTGCCCGGCCGCCGCGAAGGCATGGAAATCCTGAGCGAGCGGCACACGCGGCAGTTCCTTTGCCAGGTCGTTGGCAAATCGTTCCCGATAGCCCGGTGCGTGCAGGACGCCGTAGACATAGTCGAAGATTGCGTCCTTGGTGATCGAGTTGGAACGATAGTGTGTGCGGAATCTCCGTAACGCCGTGTCCGTGACGTTGTCGATACGCACGAGATGCGGTACGCCCAACAGGTCACCCTGTGCGTCCTCCGGCTGCTGGTACCTATACAGCGGAAAGCACTGTCCGAACGCAACAAAGTGAAGGTCCGGCATCGTGTCGACGACGAGTGCAGAGAACGGCTTCGTAGATCCGACGCCTGGAACACATATCGCGCGGTTTTCGCTCGAACTGTCGGGGAAAATCCGGTCCATCTGGTACTTGTTGTTTACGAGCACATATTCGACATAGCAATGTTGTTTTACAAATGGTCGATATTGAGTTACTGCGACGTTTTCAGACCGGAAACTAATCGACTTTCGTCGTTTTAAATTGTTTTTGAGTTCTCGATCCCATCGAACATTCGAAGAATAACGGCGCGTGATTTCATCCACATCCACGTGATACTGCGGAGGTACCTCCAGCACCTGCATGGCACCCATATACTCGTCCACCATCCTGCTGGCATTCTCGGCGGAGGCGTCACGCGAGAAGTTGTATAGGTACGCGTCTCTGCTCGTCTTATAGCCGTTGCTGAAGAGCTTGAAGATCGTATCCTCCGTCTTGCCGGCCTTCGCCTCCTTCGACCCCAGCGGAAAGAGTCGTTGGAACCCTTCGCTGCGTTGCCCGATCCAGTCGTGATGTCGATCGGGCGTGATTTCCTCCCAATCCGCGACGCCCGCGATCGAGCGCGCGTCGCGCACAACTCCCAGCTTTTCGTCGCGCTTGAGATAGTCGCCGACATCACGGTAAAGAATGCGGCAGCCATCATGAGCGGCGTTCGAATTGCGGACCAGGATCGTGATCGCCACCGGTGCGCGGGAGCCCTGGCCGAATACTTTGCCACCTTCTTGCCGTGAGCGCTCGCCTTGCGTCCGCTGGTTCCCCCGCAGATTGAACACGTAGATCGCACTGAACTCTTCGGCCAGACAGGCCCGGACGCCTGAATCCACGTTGCCGTCAATCCAGGATCCGTTGGTGACCAGCGCGACGACTCCCTGTTCGCCGATTCGGTCCGATGCCCAACGGATTGCCATCTTGTAGGTGTCATAGAGGCTGTTCTTCAGTGTCGCATTGGAGCGCGCGGCATAAGTTTCGCTGACCCGCCGCTCCAGTTCGGGATAATCCACATTCGGATTGTCGTCCGCGGAACTCCTCTGCCCCGCCGACCAGGGCGGATTGCCGACAATGACCTGAATCTCCAGATTCTGCTGGCGTTCCACCCGCTCGCTGTTGTCGGGCAGCCAGGCTTTGGGAAAACCGGTCCTGTCGGTGTGCAGATTGAAGGTGTCGGTCAAGACGATGCCATCGAAGGGCTCGTAGTCGCTCTCGGGGCCGCGACGCCCGTGGAATGCCTCTTCGATGTGGATGGCCGCGATGTAGTAGGCGAGCAGGACGATCTCGTTGGCGTGAAGCTCTCCGTGGTACTTCCTCGCGAGATCGCCATCCCGGAGCAGCCCCGACTGCAGCAGCCGGACCAGAAAGATACCGGTCCCGGTGAACGGGTCGAGGACATGCACACCCTCGTCGCTCAGGCTCCGGCCGAACTCTTGCTGCAACACATGGTCGGCACTGCTCAGGATGAAGTCCACGATCTCTACCGGCGTATATACGATGCCGAGCCGGTCGGCGTCCTTCTTCAGAGCCGTGGCGAAGAACTTCTCGTAGAGCTCCATCAGCACGCGCTGGCGCGCTTCGCTGTTGTCGAGACCTCGGGCGCGCATGCGGACGCTCTCGTAGAAGCGCTCCAGATCGCGTGTCTCGTTCTCCAGCCCGAACTCCCCGAAATCCTGGCGCAGCGCATCCAACGCCCGCGCCACTGGGTTGCCAGCAGCGAAATCGTAGTGCTCGAACAACGCTTCGAACACGGGCCGGGTCAGGATGTGCTGGGCCATCATGTCGATGGCGTTGCCGCGGTCGATCGATTCGTTGATCGATCCCTGTAGTTCCTCCTGGAAGGCGTCGAACCATTCGCGCAGGGTTGCGTTGTCCGGATTGGCCAACAGTCCCTCGATCCGGTGGACGAGCCGCGAGAAAATGTCTGCAACATCCTTCGCCCAGGTTTCCCAGTACTTCCGATCGCCGCATTTTTCGACAATCTTGGCGAAGATCGCGCCGGGCGGGAGATCCATCGGTGGAAAGGGAATGTCCGGCGTGCCCGTGACCTCGATCCCGTCGCCGCCAAAGATGATGCGGCCAGTCGGGGTGTCGTTGAGGTCGATCTTGTTGATTTCGGCATCGAACCTGTCGTCGTGCGAACGCAGCGCGCGCAGTACGCTCCAGACAACGGCGAACCGCTCGTTGTCGTCGAGGGCGGCGGCCGGGTCGATGGCCGCCGGCACGGCGATCGGCAGCACGATGTAGCCGTATTTCTTGCCCGGCGCCTTGCGCATGGCGCGGCCGACGGCCTGCACGATGTCGACCTGCGAGTTTCGCGGGCTCATGAACAGCACGGCGTCAAGCGCGGGCACGTCAATGCCCTCGGAGAGGCAGCGCGCGTTCGAGAGAATGCGGCAGGCGTCGTCCGACCCGTCCTTCAACCACTCGATCCGGGCCCGCCGATCGAGTGCGTGATGCTGTCCATCGACATGGCGCGTTTCGCACCGGAACGTACTCGACCGATCGGCCTCTGGCAGCAGTTCGATGGCGTGCCCGACGATGTTGTCCCAGTGATCCACCAGCCGTTTCGATGAGGCGATCGTGTTGGTGAACGCGATCGCACGCGTGAGACGGGGGCTCGGTCCATCGCCGGGCCGCTTGTTCTCGGGGTTTTGTAACGCCCGCCAGCAACCGACAATCTTTGCCGCATCGGTGATGTTGATCTCGCTGTCGCCTGTCGCCAGATGCGCCTGCAACGCGGCGTCGACATGCTGCTCGGACATGGCGAGCACCACGACCCTGTAGTCGGACAACAGGTCCTGTTCGACCGCCCGGGAGAAGGGAAGGCGGTGAAACTCCGGCCCGTACGTCGCCGGATCGTCCATGGAGAACACCTCGACGTCGTGGCTCGCCGCTTTCGACTTCGCGCCCTCGGTATAGAGACGCGACGTGGCGGTCATGTAGAGGCGCTTCGCGGCGCGGATCTTCTGTGCGTCGTGAACGAGCACGAACGGTGACGTCTTGTCGCCGGGGCGCTCGATGCCGGTGGTCCGATGGGCTTCGTCGCAGAAGATGAGATCGAATTCCGGCGCGCCGTCCTCTTGCGCACGCGCCACGATGGCGAGCGAGTGATAGGTGCAGAAGACCACGGTCATCACGTCTCGCCGGGCATCCCGCAGCGCCTCGGAAATCGCTGCAGGATCCGTGGTGACCGGGATTTCAAGTTCCTGGATCGATGCGTCCTCGTCATTGCGTCCGGCGCGCGTGTCGGAGCAAATGCCGATATAGCGATGCGGAATCGCCTGTTGCATCGCCCATTCGCGCATCGACTGGGAAAACAGCGATATCGACGGAACGAGATACAGCACACGGCCCCCGATGCCCGCGACCGATTCCGCCAAACGCAACGCGGTAAAGGTCTTGCCCGCACCACAGGCCATGATCAGCTTGCCGCGATCGTGATCTTCGAAGCCGCGGGAAACATCGTCGAACGCGGCATTCTGATGCGGCCGCAGACTGTACGGTTCGTGCCGGAAGGACAGCGCTTCAGGCTCGTCGCTGATCAGATCAGGCCAGTCGAAGGGCGCACTGAGCAGATCGCCGAAGCGAAGCACCGAGCATGCAGGCTTGAGCGGGAGGATTGTCTTGACCGCGTTCGGCCCCCACTCGTCGCCGGTGTCGACGACGATCCGTGCGGTGAACGGATCGCGAGCCGACGCGGAGATGAACGAATCGAGATGAGGTTTCGATATCTGCGTACCCGGCGCGTAACACTTGCATTGAATGGCACAGTAACCGCCCGCACGCTCCTCTGCGACCAGATCGATCCCCGTGTCCGCGCCATCGAAACCGCGCTGATGTTGGGCCCATTCGGACCACCGCCAGACCTTGGAGAAGCGCTCCTTGTAGAGGGGATCCTCGGTGAAATACGTCTTCATGAGCCGCTCGAAAAGGCGCCCCTTCTGGACTTCGGTGTCGGCGATGGACCGTATCTGGTCCAGCGTGCGTTGAAAGCCGTGGCTCAATGCGCTGCTCCTGTCGCTCTAGATACTTTGGGGCGTCACTGCGTTCCGGCTGTAAAGAATACGTCACCGCACGGCGCCAACGATGGTCTTGTTTGTTGATGCCTGTTTGTCACCTTTGCGGATACGCGGTGGTCAGCCGTGGAGCTGATGTCGATTTCCGCCGCCGCCCGCATTTTTTCCTTGACAGCGTTCTGCCGGCAAGGGTGCTCACGGTCGGGGATGCCGGCTACAGGGGCGCTCAGACCGGCAGAGCGGCGCGCTGTGGCCCGCGGCCGGACATAGGTGGTTGAAACCGGCCCTTGCCGCGAGAACGACCGCCAGAGATGCTCTCAAACCGTTGCAAAACAGGGGCTTACAATGGATCCATGAACAACGCATCAGACATTCACGAGACGGAAGACCCTGCGCCCAACCCGCGATCCGTCGCAGTAGGCTCACCCGCGTTGCACGATGCGGCGTCGCCGCCCACGCTCCTGAACCACTTGCCGGACGTGGCGATCCAGCCGATACCACCCGCCGCGCCGACCGTTGCATCGCCAAGGCGCTCCACCGCCATCGACATTTCCACGCCCGCGGTCCCGCCGCCGGTCATCACCGATCCGGTGTCCCACGAGGCGCATCGTGCGGCGGTCTCCCAGCACCGCGCGGAGGCGGTGCGTCTCGGCGACGACATCGCCGAGTTGTCGGCCCGCATCCAGGCCGCGACCTACGAGCTCCTCGTGCTGATTCGCGCCTTCGACGAGCGGGAGGGGTGGGAGGGGTGCCAGTCATGTGCGCACTGGCTGAACTGGCGCACCGGGCTCAAGCTGGGCGCCGCCCGCGAGAAGGTGCGGGTGGCGCGCGCATTGGGCGACCTGACGCTGTTGAGCGACGCGATGCAGCGCGGGCAGATCTCCTACTCGAAGGTGCGCGCCCTGACGCGCGTGGCGACCCCGGCCAACGAACGCCGTCTGCTCGACTTCGCGCTGTGCGCCCCGGCATCCTACGTCGAACGGTTGGCGCGGGCGTGGCGCCGGGTCGACCGGGCCACCGAGGCGGCCGATGACCAACGGCGGCAGACGCGGCGGCACCTCAACACCTGGGTCGACGACGACGGGATGGTCGTCATCCGCGGCCGGCTGTCCCCCGAGGTGGGCGCGGTGGTGCGGCGGGCGCTCGAGGCGGCGAGCGACCGCTTGCGCACGGAGGTGGCCGCGGCCGACGCCGCCGAGACCAGCACGGTCCAACGCCAGGCGGACGCGTTGGGACTGGTGGCAGAGAGCGCCTTGGCGGCCGACCTCGACCGGGGGACGGCGGGCGACCGCTATCAGGTCGTGCTGCACGTCGAGCCGGACACGCTCGAGACCGACGCGAAAGCACCCGCATCGCACGTTTCCGCGGAAACGTCGCGCGACGCGGATCCGGTGGCGGCGGCTGGGCCACCGGCAAACACACTTGTGGCAGACGGATACGACCTGTCAATCGCGCAGGTGGGCGTGGCGCCAACGGGTGACCCGGATGCCGAGACCCCTGCCGAACCGGACGTTTCCGCGGAAACGTCACCGCTCCCGACCGAGCCCGCTGGGCGTGAGCCGGCGGACGTAGGCCGCCGCCCCTTCGCCGCGACCGCCGACGCTCGGATGACTGGTCACGCCGCCCTGGACGACGCCGACGGCCTGCGCGTTTCCGCGGAAACGTCCCGCCGCATGGCCTGCGATGCCGCGGCGGTCGTCATGCGGCATTCAGCGGACGGCGCGATCCTCGACGTTGGGCACAAGACGCGCACCATTCCGCCCGCGCTACGAAGGGCGCTGCAGGCGCGCGACCGCCAATGCCGGTTCCCCGGCTGCCACGCCCGGCGCTGCGATGCGCACCACGTCCAGCACTGGGCCGACGGCGGGGCGACGCGGCTCGACAACCTCGTCCTGCTCTGTCGCCGGCACCACCGGGCCATCCACGAGGAGGGCTTCACCGTCCGGCTGGACCCGACAGGCAATGCCGAGTTCTGCTGGCCCGATGGCCGGCCGTTCCCCGCGGTGCCACCCGCGCCGCGCTGGAGCGGCCCACCGCTGGCGCCGTCCGACGCACGCCTGGCCACGGCCGCCATCGTGATCAACCCTGACACCGCGACGCCGGATTGGCACGGCGAACCCCTCGATGTCGGCTTTGCAATTGACGTCATGTGGATGCCGCGGACGGATCCCAGTGCTGCACCGACGTAGACCGCTGCCTGCGACAATCTCTGTGCGAACCATGCCCCTCAGTCGGCGAACACATCGTCCCCTGAAAGCCCATGGCAGCACTCTGGCGCGCACCGAAATCTGATCGTAACAACGCCGCGAACGGTCAGTGCAGGGCGAACAGAGGGAGGATACCGGCCGTATGCGACCGATGAACAGGGCAGAATAGGGAGATTTAGCGCCGATCGAATGCACTGGAGCTATTGCCATGGGCTGCCAGCGCTCTCGCAACGCGGAGGTCAAGGGGGAGTCGTCGATAGGGATTTGAACTTTGGCGACGGTAGAAGCGGCGGTGATGCGTGCGGACTCCCGGTGTCCTGCGTGTATGGTGCGGCCGATGCCCTTCTCGATTGATCGCGTCGTGCCGTGGGGACGGCACCTGACCGACTACCAGGCGATGTTCGGCCTCGGCGAGGCTGATCTGGACCAGCGACCGGCGGCGCACCGGGCAACCACAAGGGTTGCCCCTACAGGGCGCGCTGTCGGCGCGAGGGCATACCGTCGTGTCGATCGGTCCGATCTATGCCGCTCAGCGGGATGCAGCGCCGATCGAATGCAGCGGTGCATTGGCCGCGGGCTGCCAGGGGCGCCCGTTGACACAGGTGGCGACCGGAAGCTACTTTCGAAGCATGAGGTCCGTGGGCTTGAAGATGCTCAACAACAAGCTGAGCGAATACGTGCGCCTGGCCGCCGCGGGTGAGACCGTGCTGGTGACGGATCGCGACCGTGTCGTCGCCGAGATTGTCTCGCCGAGGGCGGAGCGCAGCCCTATCCTGGCCGACGCGCTGCTTGCCGATGCGGTGCGCACGGGCTGGCTGACGCCGCCGGCGGCGCCCGGCTCGGAACCTCCCTCCGCGCCGCCGCCGGTCATGACGCTGGAACAGCTCATGGAGACGTTGGACGAGGTCAAGAGCGACCGGTGATCTACGTCGACGCCTCCGTCGCCCTCGCCCACCTGTTCGTCGAAGATCGGCGTCCGCCCGGCTGGTTCTGGGAAAAGACGCTGGTCGCCAGCCGTCTGATCGAGTACGAGATCCGGACCGTCATTCACACCGGCAATCTCGCCGAGTCCCACGGCGAGGGCGCTCAAGAACTCACCGGACGCATCGCATTGCTGGAACTGTCACCGCCGGTTCTCACACGTGCGCTCGGGACATTCCCAGTGCCGGTTCGCACGCTCGATGCGCTGCACCTCGCGTCGATCGACTACCTGCGCCGGCAAGGACAGACCGTCGAACTCGCCACATACGACCGCCGGATGACAGGTGCCGCCCGGGCAATGGGCGTTCCGGTGATCGATCTGACAGCCTGATCGCTATCGGATTCAGGATGCTGGGCGGACGATGCTTCGTAGGAGACGAGGACCACGATGGCCGACACTACTGCGGTGGGCTGTCACCACGGACTCCTGGCACTCAGCATTCGCTCACCCGATGAGGCGCAGTGTGGCGATGACGAGACCGGCGCCGGCGAGCACGATGCCAATCATCCACTTCACGAGCCGGAGCTCAAGTGCGGTCAGGTCGGCTTTCGTCGCCAGCGTGTTGGTATCAATGCCGGTGGCATCGTGCTCGGCGGCACGGCGCACAGCTTTCGTGATGGCATCGGCGTGGTCCGGTGCGATGCCAGCCGCGATCAACTCGCGAGCGACTTCATGGGTGTCGAGCACGTGATCAGCTTAGCACGAGGCCAGCGGGGGCCGCGCGCCATCCTGGAGACGTTCGCCACCCTCCAGATGGTCGATGTGCATCTGCCGACCACCGATGGCCGGCAGCTCGTCCTGCCGCGCCATACCCGGCCGAACAGGGAGCACGTTCTGCTGCTGCACCAACTCAACCTGCAACGGCCGGCACAGGGCGCGCAGCGGGCAACCACAAGGGTTGCCCCTACAGCGGGCGCAGCGGGCAACCACAAGGGTTGCCCCTACAGGGCGCGGCCGATGCCCTTCTCCATTGATCGCGTCGTGCCGTGGGACCGGAACCTGACCGAGTACCAGGCGATGTTCGGTCTCGGCGAGGCGGCAATCGCATGCTGCGGCTGCGACGGAAGTTGCGCCCCGTTGACACAGGTGGCGACCGGAAGCTACTTTCGACGCATGAGGTCCGTGGGCTTGAAGATGCTCAACAACAGGCTGAGCGAATATGTGCGCCTGGCCGCCGCGGGTGAGACCGTGCTGGTGACGGATCGCGACCGTGTCGTCGCCGAAATCGTCCCGCCGAGGGCGGAGCGGAGCCCCATCCTGGCCGACGCGCTGCTTGCCGATGCGGTGCGCAAGGGCTGGCTGACGCCGGCGGCGGCGCCCGGCTCGGGACCTCCCTCCGCGCCGCCGCCGGTCATGACGCTGAAACAGCTCCTGGAGACGTTGGACGAGGTCAAGAGCGACCGGTGATCTACGTCGACGCCTCCGCGTCGCCCTCGCCCACCTGTTCGTTGAGGATCGGCGTCCGCCCGGCTGGTTCCGGATGACAGATGCCGCCCGGGCAATGGGCATTCCGGTGATCGATTTGACAGTCTGGTCGCGGCCGCGCGCCCGGCGGGGTCCCGGCGCAACGCGGGACTGGTACGCTGAATCCCTCGGTCTCGGACCACCCCGATCAACCGCAGATCCCGTAGGGGCAGCCCTTGTGGCTGCCCGTTCCCGGCTGGGGCAACCCGGTCGATTCCATTCAACCGACGATCCCGGTGGCCCTGGCGCGCGGGCAGCCACAAGGGCTGCCCCTACAGGGCGAGGCGATGCGCGCGTGGCTCGTCGATACGTACGCAGCCAGGAATTGACAGAGACGAACCGCGCTACTGCCCGGGCCGGGGGGGATACCAGCCGGCGTCGCGGAACTCGATTGCTTCGCCGTCGATCGCCTCGCGGAAGGCGCGCAGCGTGGCCGGGGTGTCCTGCGTATCGGGAGGCGGCGAGCCCTGCGGGTTGGTGAGCCAGCGGGTGTAGGCCTGGTCGTAGTGGTTGAGGTAGACCACTGCCGGTGTGAATGTCTTGACGCACTCGGCGACCGGAATCGGCCGCATCCGATCGACCGGCAGATTCATCGGCATGAAGGCGACATCGATGTCCTGCAGCGCCTGGATCTCAGGCACGCACTCCCCCACCCCGGAGAAAAACAGGCGCTTTCCGCCGAGCGTGATCACATACCCGTTCGCCTCGCCCTTCGGATGAAAGGGACGCCCCGGTGTCATGTCGTAGGCGCCCACCGCCTCGACCGGCACGCCGGCGAAGACTCCACTCCCGCCATTGGCGAGCACGGCGCCGTCGGAGAACCGCGCCTGGGCCGCGGCGGTCAACACGACCGGTGCGCCGGGCTTGCGCAGTCGGGCGATGGCGTCCGGATCGAGATGGTGCCCCGGGTCGTCGGTGATCAGAATCAGATCGGCCGGTTTCGCCTGCGACAGGTCACCCACGCTCCAGGGGTCGACCTGGATGACCGTGCCGGCGTGCTCGACTTGCACACTCGAGTGGATGATCGGGGTGATGACGATGTCGCCGCCCTCGGCGGCGATCTGGCTGGATTGGGCCAGCGCCGGGCCGGCGCCGATCAGCAGCGCGGTGATCGACAGGAATATCCGCATCGAGGCACTCCCTTCAGCACGCCGGCAGGCCCAGGCCGCCAGGCGGCATCGAGCCGCCGGATCAGCCCGCGAGACTGTCGAGCGGCGCGTCGGCCGTACCGAACGTGTCGATCGGCACACCCATCCGTTGCAGCAGCCCGAGGTGAATCCCGGCGAGATCGGTCGGCTCGGCGTGCTCGAGAAACCGCCCGGTCTTGATGGTTCCGCCGCCGCGTCCGGCGACCAGCGTGGGCAGATCCTGGGCGTCGTGCTCGTTCCCGTCACCAAGACTGGCGCCGTAGACGATCATGCTGTTGTCGAGCAGCGTGCCGCCGTTCGGCTCCGTGATCGAGCGCATCTGCTCGAGCAGGTAGGCCACCTGGCGATGGTGCCAGCGGACGACCTCGGCATACATCGCCCGCTTCTGTTCCACCGACTCCCAGGTCGTAACGCCGTCGTCGTCCTCGGTCTTGCCGGACGCGTTCTTGTAGTGCGACAGCGCATGCCAGGTGCCCTGCACGTCGGGAATGAAGTTGAAGTAGCGATTCGACTGCCCGTGATCGAGCATGAAGGTGCAGACGCGTGTCGCGTCAGACTGGAACGCGGCGACCATGAGGTCCATCATGAGCCGCATGTACGACTCGTGGTCGGCTGGAATGCCGGGCGTCGGGGTGCTGAGCGTATCGGTCAGCGCCCCGTCATCGCGTATCTCCGTCGACCGGCGTTCCGCGAATTCGATGCGCCGCTCCAGCGCCCGAATCGACTCGAAGTACTCCTCCAGCCGGTGCCGATCGGCGGCGCTGACATAGCCGCCCAGGTCTCTCGCGTCCGCCAGCACCGCATCCATGACGGAGCGGTTGGTCGCGCCGCCGGACGGCGGCCGAAACATCCGATCGAAGATGGCCCGCGGCTCGATTTCGCGCGCCATCGGCCGGTCGGGCGCCGACCAGGAGATCGCGTTCCGCGGCAGCGAATTCGAGAAAAAGCCCTCTCCCTGCACCGACAGCTCGATCGACGGGAGCAACGTCTCGTCGCGAAGATGTGCGGCGGCCACCTGATCGGCCGACTGGCCCCCGGCGTTAACGCCCCGCGAGTCGTACTTCTGCCCCGTGAGCCAGGTCGGCGGCCCGTTCACATGGCCGTTCCCTTCCGGGGTCCAGATGTTGCTCGGGATGAGGATATCGTCCTTGAACGGTTCGAGCGGGCTCATCCACTCGTTGAGCTTCAGCAGCCGCCCGGTCGGCCCGGTCTCCTCCGGATACCAGATGCCGCGCGGGATCCCGTTCGGGAAATACAGATACGCCATGCGGTTGACGCCGCCCGCGGCCGCCTGCCCCACTCCACCGGCGCCGGCGGCAAAGGTCGGCATCACGTCGAGCAGCGGCAGCGCCACGGTGGCGCCCAGGCCCCGAAGCACGGTGCGTCTGGACAGTCGGCGAGACCTCATCAGTTGGACTCCTGCGGGTGCTTCTTGTATTGGAACGGATAGCTTTCGACGACCGCCTGCAGCAGGGTCTGGAAGCGATAGTCGTCCGCGTCGAGCCTGGCGATGATCGTGCGGACCGCCGGCTCGTCGTAGTACTCGAGCTGACGCCCCAGCGCATAGGCCAACATCTTCGATACGGTCTGGCGCACGAGGTCATCGTGCCGCGTGTCGAGCAGCGCCTGCTTCAGCCCGGCCGGCCCGGTGAAGGAGGTTCCATCGGGCAACGCTCCGTCGGCGGCGATCGGCCGGCGGATGTTCTTGAAGTGACGGATGACCGGGTCGGGGCTGGTCTCGGTCTGGAACTCGATGGTCTCGTCGGCCTCGGCCGGATCTTGCACCCGCCGGCGGAAGTCGTACGTGGCGCGCCAGCGGCCGAAGTAGTCGAAGTTCTCGAGGCTGAACCCGATCGGATCGATCTTGCTGTGACACGCCCGGCAGGTCTCGTTCTGCGAGTGCATCTCGAGCTTCTCGCGAAAACTCAGCCCACGCTGGTCGGCCACCTCTTCGCTCAACACGCCGGCGTTGGGCGGCGGTGGCGGCGGCGGCGTGCCAAGCAGCACGTCGAGCACATAGTTGCCCCGCTTCACGGGGCTCGTGTCCTTGTAGTTCGAGGTCAGGGCGAGGATGCTGGGCTGCCCGATGATGCCGCCGCGGTTCGGATCGTCCAGGCTGATGCGCCGCATGTGATCGCCGGTGATCCCCTCCATCTCGTAAAGCGTCGTGGCCAGCTCTTCGTTGACGTAGGTGTAGTCGGCGTCGATCAGCGTCCGGATCGGCCGGTTCTCACGCACCAGCGACATGAAGAACAGCGACGACTCGTCTCGCATGGCGGTCATCAGCGAGGCGGTGCACCAGGGGTTGTCGATCGGGTCGAGCCAGATTCTGGTGCCGACATGCTGGAACCCGAGCCATTGGGCCGCGAAGATGTTGCCCAGCGTGTCGGCGCGCTCGTCGGCGAGCATGCGAACGACCTGCGCCCTGAGGGTCGCGGGGTCGCGCAACGCGCCCCGCCCGGCGAGGTCGAACAGCTCCTGGTCGGGCATCGAGGCCCAGAGAAAATACGACAGCCGCGAGGCGAGCTCCCAGTCGCTGACCCGGAACGGCTCGTCGCCGCCGCCGCCCGCCTCGACCCGCAACAGGAACTTCGGCGAGATCAGCACCGCCTGCAGCGCCTGTTTCACCGCGCCGTCGTGGTCCAGCCCGGTTGCGCGGCCCGCCGTGTAGTGCCCGATCGCCTGCGTGACCTCGCCGGCGCCCGGCGGACGCCGAAAGGCGCGTGTCAGAAACCGGCGCAGCACTGTCTCGGCGGCCTCGGCCTCGCTGACACCGTTGCCGAGTGTCGCCACGAAGATCAGGTTCCGCGAGGCCTGCTGGATGTCGTTCAGCGGCGGTTCCGGCAGCGCCACAGCGACGACCCGTTCGGCGACGGCGATATACCGTTCCATCAGCGACGGCTGCAGGAAGAGTGTGTTGGACGAGTTCTCGAACCCGCTCGACCCCGTGAGTTCATCGGGAAACCGGTCGGTCACGTTGAGTTCGACGCCGAACAGATCGCGCACGGTGTTGTCGTACTCGTCGTGGGTCAGCCGGCGCATCAACTCGAAGCCGGGGTCGTCGATGGTCGAGTAGTCGAAGTTCTCGATGTCGCGATGCAGCAGCCCGACCATGCGCTGCCGGACGTCTTCGGCCGGCTGGGGCGCGGCCTCCGGTGGCATCTTGCCCTCTTTGAGCGCGTCGATCACCCGGCTCCAGGTCTCGCGGTTCTTGACGAGCGGCCGCTCGGCGACCAGCGACGACAGATCGATGCCGGCCGTCTGGGTCTGGGGACCATGACAGCGGTAGCAATACTCTTGGACGAGCGGTGTGATCTCGTGCGGGTCGGCTGCCGCCTGCGCCCAGGCGGAGGAGCTGGCTGCGCCCACAAGGACGGCGACCGCCGCGGCGACGACGAGTGGGTGACGAGGAGTATGGCTCATCATGCGCGAGCGTCCAGGGTATCTGACGAAAATACCATATTGCACGCCGAATTAGCAGCCTTGGCGTCATTGCCGCACGCTGTCGGGCAGGTGCGCCGAGCCGGCGCTGACGCCGTTCACGATCTTCGGCGTGACGTCGGCGTTCTGGGCCATCGTGGCCGGACTGGCCGGCGCCCTCCTCGTGGAGCGCGACCCCCTCATCAAGCTCTGGTCGCGGGGCGGGTGACGTGCGGCCCGGCGCAGTCCGGCGCCGCCGACGCGGGGCGCCCGCCCGGGCGGCCACGAGTCCGTGGTGAAAGCCCCGCGGCATTCGATCCCCGCTGAATTCTGCGGTTTCAAGCTGAATTCTGCGGTTTCACGCTGAAACCCGCCGATCCGCGTGGACATCTGCGGATCGACGTTGCATCCCGCTGCGCGGCGTTGTTCCGGCGGACGAACAGGGCAACCACAAGGGTTGCCCCTACGGAATTCTGCGGTTTCCCTCTGAATTCTGCTGATCTTCGTTGTTCCGGCGGACGAACAGGGCAACCACAAGGGTTGCCCCTACAGGTATGCTCAGCGGGCGCATCGCCGATCTCGGTGCGACGCGGGGTTTCACCACGGGCTCCTAGGCGAGTATGTCGCGCACGACCCGACCGGCGACGTCGGTCAGGCGGAAGTTGCGGCCCTGGAACGGATAGGTCAGCCTGCTGTGATCGATGCCGAGCAGGTGCAGCAACGTGGCATGCAGGTCGTGAATGTGCACAGGGTTTCTGGCGATGTTGTACGAGAAGTCGTCGGTCTCGCCATAGCTCGTGCCCGGCTTGACGCCGCCGCCCGCCATCCAGATGGTGAACGCCCGCGGATGGTGGTCGCGACCGTAGGTCTCCTCGGTGAATACACCTTGGCAGTACGCGCTGCGCCCGAATTCGCCGCCCCAGACGACCAGCGTGTCGTCGAGCAACCCGCGGTTCTTCAGATCGGTGACCAGGGCGGCCTGCCCCTGGTCGACATCCTGCGCTTGCTGCTCGATACCGCGCGGCAGACGGGTGTGCTGGTCCCAGCCACGGTGGAAGAGCTGGATGAAGCGCACGTCGCGCTCCGCCAGCCGGCGGGCAAGCAGGCAGTTGCGGGCGAAGGTCCCCGACTCGCGCGAATCGGGCCCATAGAGCTCGAACGTGCTGTCAGGCTCGTCCGACAGGTCGGTCAGCTCGGGCACGGAGCTTTGCATGCGATACGCCATCTCGTACTGGGCGATACGCGTGCCGGTCTCCGGGTCGCCGAACTCCTCCTCTTTCAACTGATTGAGCGCGCTGAGGTCATCGAGGAACCGCCGGCGGGTGTCCTGATGGACCCCGGGTGGATTGGAGAGGTAGAGCACCGGGTCGCCGGTCGACAGGAATTTGACCCCCTGATACCGCGTGGGCAGGAACCCGCTGCCCCACAGGCGGTCGTAGAGCGGCTGTCCGGCCTGCGCCGACCCCTTCGAGATCATCGCCACGAAGGTCGGCAGGTCGGCGTTCATCGTGCCGAGCCCATAGGACAGCCACGCGCCCATGCTCGGCCGTCCGGCCAACTGCGCGCCGGTCTGGAAGAAGGTGATGCCGGGATCGTGGTTGATCGCCTCGGTGTGCATCGACTTGATGAAGCACAGCTCGTCGACGATCTTCGCGGTGTGCGGCATCAGGTCGCTGACCCAGGCGCGCGACTGGCCGTGCTGCGAGAACGGGAACCGGGACGGGACCAGCGGGAAGCGCTCCTGCCCGGCCGTCATGGTGGTGACACGCTGATCGCCGCGCACCGAGGGCGGCAGGTCTTCGCCCATCCTCTGCTGGAGCGTCGGTTTGTAGTCCCACAGCTCGTGTTGCGACGGCGCGCCCGACTGGAACAGATAGATGATGCGCTTCGCCTTCGGCGCGTGATGCGGCAGGCCGGGTAGCGCGCCGATCCCGGCGGGGACACCCCCGGGCGCCTGGGCCAGCAATTCCTGACCGAAGAGCGTCGCCAGTGCCGCGGTGCCGATCCCGGTCCCCGCCAGATCGAGAAAACGCCGTCTGGTCAGCAACTGCTCGAGACGCGAGTGCATCGTCATTCCTTTGTGATGGTTCCGTCGAAGTTCAGGATGAGGTTGGCCACCATCGTGTACGCGGCCAGTTCCGCCACGTCCAGGGTCTCGTCGCGCGGATGTTTGCCCTGGCTGACGAGCTCGAGCGCGGCCCCGCGGTCCGCCTGATAGCGGTCGAAGTGCTGCTCGAAGCCGTTCACCAGAATCGTCTGCGCCTCCGTGCGCGGCCGGTGCGCCGTCGCCAGCAGATAGGCGTACGCGACGCGTTCGTCCGGCGTCTCGCCGCCTTCGATCATCATCCGTTCGGCCAGACGCCGCGCCGCCTCGACATACGTGACGTCGTTCATCAGGCTCAGCGCCTGCAACGGGGTGTTCGTGATGCCGGTGCGCACGATACAGGTCTCGCGCGTCGATGAATCGAACGTCATCATCGTGGGCGGACCGAGGGTGCGCTTCCAGAACGTGTACAGGCTGCGGCGATACAGGTCGTCCCCGTCCGCCACTTCATAGTCGCCGTAGCCCCCTTCGACCATGTCGGCCCACAGACCCTCCGGTTGATACGGTTTGACCGAGGGCCCGCCCAGCTTCTCGACGAGCAGACCCGAGACCGCGAGCGCCTGATCGCGAATCATCTGCGCCTCGAGCCTCATCCGCGATCCGCGCGCCACCATCCGGTTCTCGGGATCCCGCTCCAACTGTCCGGCGGTCACCTTGGACGACTGTCGGTAGGCGGCGCTCGTCACGATCGTGCGCTGCAGCGCCTTGACGTCCCAGCCCGAATCGATGAACGACGTGGCCAGCCAGTCCAGCAGCGCCGGATGGCTGGGGTAGTCCCCCTGGACGCCGAAGTTCTCGGCCGTCTTGACCAGACCGGTCCCGAAATACATCTGCCAGTAGCGGTTCACGGTGACCCGCGCGGTGAGCGGATGCGCCGGGTCGACCAGCCAGCGCGCGAACGACAGGCGGTTTGCCTCGACCCCCTCCGGCAGCGGCGGCAGGACGGCGGGCACGCCGGGAGCCACTTCCTCGGCCGGGTTGTCGTACGCCCCCCGGTTGAGGCGGAACGTGGGACGCCGTTCAGCCATCTCTTCCATGACCATGACGGTCGGAAAGCTGGCCCACAGTTCGTCGCGCCGCCGTTCGAGTTCGCCGGCCGTCCGCCACGTCTGCAGAATCTCCGGCGGCGCGTACTGCGTGAAGAACGCCAGCCGCAGCTTCTCCGCCTGCGCCGCGCTGCGCTCGGCGGGCGCCAGCGCGGCGATGTCGCTGACCGGCTCGGGCGTCGCTACGACGGCGGCGCGGTCCGGCGTCAGCACCCGGTCGTAGATGCGCACGTCGTCGATACGCCCCTGGAACCGCGGCTTGTCCGAACCGCTGGCGCCGATACGCAGCGGGTAGCGGGTCGGTAGTCGGTTACCGACCAGATCGAGCAGCGGTGTCAGTGTCTGCGACACGCCGTCGACATAGACACGCATGCCGCCCGGCGTTTTCGAGCCGTCGTAGGTCGCCACCACGTGCTGCCAGGCGTCCAGAGTCACATCGGCGACCGTCTCGGCCGCGACGCCGTCATCAAGGATGCGGGTGGACAGGTTCAACCGGACCTTGCCGTCCTCGAGATACAGCCCCCAGCCCACCTCGCCCTGGTCGCCGCCCGCGGCCCGCGAGACAATGACCCCAGCGGCCGCGGTCGGGTAAATCCAGGCCGCGAGACTGAACTCGTCGTCATAGCCCAGGTCCGGACTGCCGCCGGCGTTGACGAAGCGCTGGCCGTCGAACTCCGCGGCGGCGCCGATGCGCCCTTCCACGAACCGCGGCTGGCCGTCCTCGAGGACCGCCGGAATCTCGGTGGTGGTCTGGATGCCGGCGAGGTCGCCCTCGAACGGGTGGTAGGCCAGCAACCCCTCGCGCAACGACCAGTCGACCCGCCCCGCCGTCGCCAGCGACGCCTCCCACTCGCGCTGCGCCTCGGCGGCGGCCGCGTCCAGCACCGCGAGGGCGGCCCGCGCCTCGGACACCTCGGCATCCAGCGTATCGATCTCCGCCTGCTGCTCGGCAGTCGGCGCGGTCAGCAGCGGCGGCGAGTTCACATACTTGAACGCCTTGCCGCGCTCTGGAATGTTGTTGAAATTCGCCAGCACTTCGTAGAACTCGCGCTGCGAAATCGGGTCGAACTTGTGGTCGTGGCAGCGGGCGCAGCCCAGGGTCAGCCCCATCCAGACGGTGCCGGTCGTCGACACGCGGTCCACCGCATACTCGATAAGGAACTCTTCGGAGACGATGCCGCCCTCGCCGTTCTGGCTGTGATTGCGATTGAACCCGGTCGCGATCTTCTGTTCGAGCGTGGCGCCGGGCAGCATGTCGCCCGCCACCTGCTCAATCGTGAACTGGTCGAACGGCATGTTGTCGTTGTAGGCGTCGATGACCCAGTCGCGCCAGCGCCACATCGACCGTTCGCCGTCCGTCTGATACCCGTTGGTGTCGGCGTAGCGCGCGGCGTCGAGCCACTCGGTCGCCATTCGTTCGCCATAGCGCGGTGACGCGAGCAGCCGCTCGACCACCGCCTCGTAGGCGTCGGCCGAGTCATCGTTCAGGAAGTCGGCGAGTTCGGTCGGGGTCGGGGGGACACCGGTCAGATCGAGCGTCACGCGACGCAGCAGCGTGGAGCGGTCGGCCTCCGCGGACGGTCCCAGACCCTCGGCCTCGAGTCGGGCCAGCACGAAGCGGTCAATCTCGTTCCGCGGCCACGCGCCGTCGGAGACGGCGGGCGCCGCCTGTCGCCCGGGGGGAATGAACGCCCAGTGCGTCTGGTACTCGGCGCCCTGATCGATCCAGCGCCGGAGGACGTCGATCTCCTCGGGGGTCAGCGCCGCGCCGGTGCGCGGCATGCGCGCACGCGGGTCCGCTTCGGTGATCCGGTGCACCAGCGGGCTGTCGCCGGCGTTGCCGGGCCGGATCACCGGCCCGCCGTAGCGTCCGCGATCTTCGAGCGGCCCCTCCGGTATGTCCAGCCGCAAGCCTGCCTGCCGCGTGGCGGCATTCGGACCGTGGCAGTTGAAGCAGGCATTCGACAGAATCGGCCGGACGTCGCGGTTGAACTCGATCGCGGAGGCCGGTCCCTGCGCCGACAGGGCGCCGAGATCGTGCGACTGATAGCCGACAAGGCCCACGGCGGCGAACGCGCCGAGAGCCGACACACACCGAAAAGTCACCCGCATGGCATCTCCCAAAAGGGATGGTAGGCCGCGCATCCGCGCCGTGCAAGCGTTTTTGCCGGTCAGCGCCGAGCGCGGCGTACGTGTGGGGCAGCGTCTCGAGGCCGGCGGGAACCGGCGCGGAGCACGCCGCCCATAAGATCGGGCTACTGCCCCGGCGCCTCGGCGGCCCGTGCGCCGCTGAGTGTGTTGATCATCCCGTAGTTGCCTTCGTGACAGGCGTACTCGTACATCAGTTCAGACGAAAGGCGCATCGGCACCGCCGCCGTGAACGGCTGGGTGAACGTGTCCGGGTCGTCCACGGTGTACTCGTACAGCAGCGTGTCCTTGGCGATTCGGGTGAACCGTTCGGTCAGCCGCAGGGTCGAGCCGATGCCCATCGCCTGCAGCGCCGACGGTTCGAAGCTCGCACGCTTGTCCGAGTAGTTGCGGCTTTCGACGACCAGCGTGTCGCCGTCCCAGCGTCCGCGCGCGCTGCCGGCCCACTGCTGCACGGTGCGCGGCAGGTGCGCCTGCGGTTGAAGAGGAATGATCCGGGCGTCATGCACCATCTCGTTGAGGACGACGACATGGTGCTCGGTCTGGAACAGTTGGAAGTTGTTGTTGTAGGCGCTTGGCATCATCGGCGGACCGGAGTTGAACCCCACCAGGCATCGTTCGGCCAGACCGCGGTCTTCAGGCCCGTCAGCCCCGAGACCGGCCGACCGCACCCGCCAGGGATGCTCACCGGGCAGGTCCGCGTCGAGCGACCCGAACTGCTGGCGCACGCCGTCGGCCAGCGCCGGCAGCTTGCCGTTCGCCGGCTCGATGATCAGCGACGTGCGCCGGTCGTCGTTGACCCGTGTTCCGAAATCGAGCCAGAACGCGTTGTAGGCGCCCACGTTGCCTTCCGGCGGCGGCTGGTCGGCCGCTCGCTGGAACGCGGCGGCGCCCGCTTCGAACGCGGCGGCCTGCTCTTCGGTCAGCCGTTCGCCGAGCCCGGCAGGACGTTCGAACGGCGTGGCGGTCCTGAAGTCCCAGACCCCCTGCAGATCGGGCCGGCCATCGGCCAACCGGGGCGGCTCCCAGGCTTCGCCCGGCGCCTGGCCGGCCGCGGGAGATGCAACGAGCGAGACCACCGCCGCGGCGGCAAGCCAACTGGAATGAGATCGAAGCGTCACTCTGTCCTCCTGGTCAAGGTGCCGGTAGTCGATTCTACAACGTCCAGCGCGTATTCCATGTCTACCACGGGGCGGCGTCGTACAGCAGCTTGACGCCGATGACGAAGAGCGACGCGTGGATCACGCGAAAGAACCCCTCGTCCTGGACATGGTGGTGTATGCGCCGGCCCATCCAGACACCCAGCGGCGCCAATGGCAGCAGCACGAGCGACGTCTGGAGGTTGTCGGGCGTCCACTGACCCAGCCACGCGTACGGCACCACCTTCGACCAGTTGATCACGAAGAAGAAGACGACGGTCGTCGCCTGGAACCGCGTACGATGCATCCGCTGCGGCAGCAGAAAGGCGTGCAACGGCGGCCCGCCGGCATGCACGGAGAAACTGGTGAAACCGGCCAGCGCGCCCCACGCGAGTCCGGCGGCCGGGCGGACCGGCGCGCCCTGCCGCGCAGTGCGGCGCATGAAGTACTGCACCGCGTAGACCAGCGCCACGAGCCCGACCATCACGCGCAGACCGTCCGCCGACAAGGCTCCGGCGGTCAGCAGCCCCAGCACCGTCCCGAGCAGACCCGCCGGCAGCAGGAGCCGCAGATTCTCCCGATCCCACTGCCCCCAGTACGCACGCAGCGCCAGCGCATCCATGACCATCAGGATCGGCAGCATGATCGCCGCCGCCTGCACGGGGCTGACCATCATCGCCATGAGCGGTACCCCGACCACGGCGATTCCGCCCCCGAGACCGCCTTTCGCGATGCCTGCGATCAGCACGGCCGCGGACGCGGCCACATAGAACCAGGGGTCGACGATCACAAGCAACGCAGGAGCATCGGTGGACGCTGCTATTCGACCTCGATGAAGATCGGGTTCGAGTAGAACCAGAGATCGCGCCACGGGTTTTCGCCGGGCGGGTCCGGCCGGGGTTCAGGGTCCCCGGTGCTGGTGCCGCGCACCCGCAGATAGCGCGGCGTCCCGCTGGCGGGCAGGGTCGCGGTCACGGTGTAGCGGTCGCCGTCCCGCGTCCAGTCGCCTCGCGCGAAACGCCCGGCGACGCGGGTCGTCGGGTTGCGGTCGAGTCCCGGGTCGGACGCCCGACCGTGGATCTCGCCGACGATCAGGTCGACGCGCTGCACCTGCGGGTCGTCTCCCCCGACGTTCGCCGCGTCAGGATCGGTGAACCGGACCGTCACCTCGACCGCATCCCGCGCGCCGACGACAAGCGTGCCCCCCATCGCGACCTCGCGGCCGGCGCCGATCGCGGTCACGTCGAGCGCGGTCACCAGGTCGCCGGCCACCGCGAACATCCGGCCGCCGCGCAAGCCCTCCAGCAGGTCGTCGTAGGTGGGTCTCGCCAGCACATACGTCTTGTGGAACTCCCCGGGCCAGAAGTCCGACCCCTGCACCACGGGGTCCGTATAGTGGAAGTGCGAGTCGGAACCCGCCACGATCCAGAACCGCCGCCCCTCACCCAGCAGCGCGTCCCACAAGCCCCCGACGATAGCGGTCATCTGGTCGAACCCGCCCATCGTCGGCGCGCCGGCATTGCGGTACCCGCCGCGGGCGTAGGGCCGCTGCCGCGGGCGGTCCGGCCGCCGGCCGCCGTCCGGCGCCAGCGTGGCCGCCTGGTGTCCCGGCGCCCCCTCCATCCCGCGATAGACGTCCGGCGCCAGGTCGTGATTCTCCCGCAGCTCCCACGGTTCGTCGAGACCGTAGGCGCCTATCCGCCGCGCCGATCGGGACGGGTGATTCGCGAACAGGATCGGCAGCCGTTCGAGCGAGCCCAGGTGCATGAGCGCCGCCCGCCGCGCCGCTGCTGATCGCCGGGCCGGATTGGGCGGCAACGCCCAGTCTTCGTTCGCGTCGAAGCCACTCTCGATCTCGTAGAGCACCGCCGCCTCGTCCTCCGAGTTGGGGATGATGAGCGTGTGGTGATCCATGCCCGGCATGTTCAGCTCCATGCCGTAGAACTGCAGCAGATCAGGCACCAGCTCGCGCGAGAGCGTCAGTTCCCGATAGGCCTGGACCTGGTTCAGCTTCGCGTGATTCGGGCCCCCGTGGTCGGTGGTGACCATCCAGCGCAGCCCGAACTGACGGGCCATCACCGCGTTGCGGGGCGTGGAATAGAGCGCGTCCGCGCCCTTGAGCGGCGTGGGCGGCGTGCGGCGGCGGTCGTAGCCGCTGCTCCAGTGACTGTGGATGTGCGTGTCGCCCGCCAGCCACTCGCGTGACGGCGCCTGCGTGAACAACGCCGCCGCGAGCGCCGCCGGCAACGCCAGCGACACCTGACCTCGCGGCGAGAGGCTGGACCACATCAGGAAGACCGTTCGACTGCCGACCGGCACATGCGCGTTACCGACTGCCGGCCGCTCCGGCCGCCGTCCGGTCTGCGCGACGCGCGCCACGCATGGTGTTCATCATGCCGTAGTTGCCTTCGTGGCAAGTGTACTCGTAGAGCGGTCCCACGGACCGCAGCATCGGCATTTCGACGCTCCAGGGACGTGTCCAGGTCGTGGGATCCTCCACGGTGAACTCGTATCGAATCGTGTCGGCGTCCACGCGCGTGAACCGCTCCACGACGTGGAGGTCGGGGCCAGACCCCTGAAAACCGGTCTTGTCGGTGAAATGCGTGGTGTCGACCACCAGCGTATCTCCGTCCCAGCGTCCCACCGAATGCCCGGGCCACTGGCGGATGCGTTCCGACACGTGGGCCCGTCCGTCGGTCGGGATGATGCGGACGAGATTGTTGGCCAACTCCGGAAACAGGACCACGTATCCCGGCGTCTGGAAGATCTGATACAGATCGTTGTAGGGCGGCGGGATCATCGGCGGACCTTCATGGTTCCAGACCAGACACCGCTCCTGCGCGGGGCGGTTCTCGTGACTGTCGAAGCCGCCGGCCGCCCTGCGCCTGGACGCCCGTTCACGCGCTTCCTCGGTCCTCGGCGGAATGCGGCCATCCGGCGGGTCGACGATGAGCGATGTGCGCCGGCTCGACAACCCCTTCGGATCCGGGGTGCGCAACCAGACGGCGTTGTCGTAATGCGTCGGGTCGGTCTGCACCGTCGCGGCTTGTCGTCGCGCCTCATCCTCCCGGTTCAGCGCATCGGTGAAGGCGCCGCCCTTGAGCGGGTCGACCCCGGGTGCGGTCAGCACCGCGGTCAGTGCCGCCGCCTCTTCGTCGGTCAGGAACTCACGTCCCTCGAACTGCGCCGGGCGCTGCAGCGGCGTGAACGTCTGGGTCGTCCAGATACCTTGCAGATCGGGACGTCCATCCGGCGTGCGCGGCATGGTCCACGTCCCGGACGTCTGTGCAGGTGCGACCGCCGGCACCGCCGCGAGCGTGACCGCCGCGACAAGGACAAGAATGATGCGCTGCATTGACGTACCCCCGGCAGAAAGCGATCGGCACGATTATACCGATGTGCGGACAAACCGGACACCTGCGCGCACCCACTACAATGAATGAGTGTCGTTACCGCCCCATTTCGCCATGACCCGATGGATGCTCATCCTGGCCAGCGCCGCCGGCGCCGCCGCCGTCACCCTGTCGGGGGCGGCGCTGGTGGTCTTCACCGACGTCACCGCCAGCGCCGGCATTCGCTTCACTCACACCAACGGCGCCTTCGGCGAGAAGTATCTGCCGGAGACGTTCGGTTCGGGCGCCCTCTGGCTCGATGTGGATGCCGACGGCAGGCAGGACCTGCTGCTGGTCAACGGCACGAACTGGCCCGGCCAGCCGGCGGCGCCAACCCATGCCGCGCTGTATCGCAACGCCGGCGACGGTACCTTCACCGACATTTCGGCCGGGTCGGGCCTCGACGTCCCGCTCTATGGCCTGGGCGGCGCCGCCGCCGACTTCGACAACGACGGGGTCATCGACCTTTATCTCACCGCATTGGGACCGAACCGGCTGTTCAAGGGGCGCGGGAACGGCACATTCGAAGACGTGACGGCCGCCGCCGGGGTCGGCGACCCCGGGTTCTCGACCAGTGCGCTGTGGGTGGACTACGACCGGGACGGGCACCTCGACCTGTTCGTCGGGAACTACGTCGAGTGGACACCGGACACCGATCTGTTCTGCTCGCTGGCCGGCGACACGAAGTCGTATTGCACCCCCGAGTCGTATCAGGGACAGAGCCCGACGCTGTATCGCAATCGCGGCAACGGAACGTTCGAGGATGTGACGACCGCCGCCGGCGTGCGCACGCCGTCATCCAAGGCGCTCGGCGTTGCGATGCTCGACTTCGACGGCGACGACGAGATGGACCTGTTCGTGGCCAACGACACCCAGCCGGACCAGCTCTTCCGCAACCGCGGCGACGGCACCTTCGAGGATGTCGGCGTGCTGTCCGGCGTGGCGTTCAGCGAAACGGGCGTGGCCCGCGCCGGCATGGGGGTCGACGCCGCCGACTACGACCGATCGGGACGGCCGGATCTGGTCATCGGCCACTTCTCGACCGAGATGACGGCCCTGTTTCACAACGAAGGCGGGCTGTTCATCGACGAGGGCCCCCGCTCGGGCATCGGCCGCGCCTCGCTGCTGAGCCTGACGTTCGGCTGTTTCTTCTTCGATGCCGACCTCGACGGCTGGCCGGACATCTTCGCCGCCAACGGACATGTCGCCGACGATGTCGAACGGGTGCAGGCGCGGGTCGGCTACGCGCAACGGCCGCAGCTCTTTCGCAACCTCCAGCAGGGGCGGTTCGAGGATGTGGAGGCCGCGGCCGGCACTGCGCTGGCAGCGCCGATGGTGGGGCGCGGCGCCGCGTACGCCGACATCGACAACGACGGGGACCTCGACATCGTGGTCACCGCCAACGGCGGCGCACCCCGGCTGCTGCGCAACGACGGCGGTAACGAGAATCGCATGCTGCGCGTGCGCACGGTGGGCACGGCGTCGAATCGCGACGGCATCGGCGCCCGGGTCGAGATTACGGCAGACGGCGCCAGCCGCTGGCAACGGGTCAAGACCGGGTCGAGCTATCTGTCGCAGAGCGAGCTCCCCCTGACGTTCGGGCTGGACGCCGCGACAACCGCCAGCGCGGTGCGGGTGCTCTGGCCCAGCGGCCAGGTGGACACGGTGGGCGCCGTGGACGCCGGACAGACGATTACCGTCACGGAAGGCGCCGGCATCACCGGCGCAGCGCCGATCGCCGCGGGAAGATGACGATGCGCTGCCCGATCCGCCCTGCCCGGGGACTTCTGGCGGCCGGCATCCTGCTTGTGTCCGCCGCACCCATCCTCGCCCAGCGCGACGTCGACGAGTTGCGCGCCCGCGCCGAGCAGGGCGACCCGGCGGCGCAGTTCAATCTCGGGCGCCTGTATGTCACCGGCACCGGGGTCCCGCAGGACCGTACGGCGGCGGTGCACTGGTATCGCCGCGCCGCCGAGCAGGGGCACCCCGCGGCGCAACACAATCTCGGGTTGCGGTATGACCTGGGCGACGGCATTCCGGAAGACGACGCCACGGCGGTGGAGTGGTACCGGCAAGCGGCGGACCAGGGACACTGGGAGGCGCAGTTCAGGCTGGGCCGGATGTACGCCCGCGGCGACGGCGTCGCCCGGGACGACGCCGCCGCCGTCGGCTGGTACCGGCGCGCGGCGGACCAGGGGCATGCCGAGGCGCAATACAGCCTGGGCCAGATGTACTTCAACGGGCGGGGCGCCGCGATGGACCGCGCCGAGGCGGCGCGCTGGGTCGAGCGGGCAGCGGCCCAGGGCAACACCACCGCACAGGTCACCCTGGCCAGCATGTACGAAACCGGCGCCGGCGCGCCGCAGGACGTCACGCTCGCATTCCGCTGGTATCGGCTGGCCGCCCTGCAGGGCGACGCCGCGGCGCAGGTGGCGCTAGGGTATCTCTACGACAGCGGGCAGGGGGTGGCCGAGGACGACGCCGCGGCCGTCGACTGGATGCGCCGCGCCGCGGATCAGGACAACGCGGAAGCGCAGTTCGCCCTCGGCAACATGTATATGCACGGCCGGGGCGTCGCGCAGGACGCGGCCGAAGCGATCCGCTGGATGCGGCGGTCGGCCGGGCAGGGCTTCGCGCGGGCCCAGTTCAACATGGGTATGAGCTATGACGCCGGCGCCGGGGTGCCGCGGGATGCCGCCGCGGCGGCCCGCTGGTTTCACCGGGCCGCCGACCAGGGCGAAGCCTCGGCCCAGCAGAATCTGGGCGTCATGTACGCCAACGGCGACGGGGTGCCGCGCGACTTCGTCGCGGCGCACCACTGGCTGAGCCTGGCGGCCGGCGCCACGACCGGACCCGCTCGGAACGCCATCCTGCAGAACCTGGCGGTGGTCGCCAGACAGTTGACGGCGAGCCAGTTGGCGGACGCCGAGCGGCGGGCCCGCGAGTGGTCGCCGGTGCGCGAACGGTAGCCGCGCCAACCGGATCCGCCCCCCGCACGTAACGCTTGCATCAGACGCGCTCCAGCGTTTAATGTTTTGGTTCACGTTGTGTTTCGCAGGTTGGTGACGTGTGAACCGTCCCGGTCATGAACCGATGACCGAGACCGTCGCACGCGGCGGTGGCGCCCACTGCCAGGAGAGGAAACCGATGATCAAGCAATGCGTCGCGGTGGTGTTCATGACAGCCCTCGTGATGACGCTCGCGCCGGTACCGGCCGCCGCACAGAACGAACAGCCGATGCGGACACCGGACGGCCAGCCGGACATCTCCGGTATCTTCACATTCAGGACCCTGACGCCGTTCCAGCGCCCCCGGCAGTTCGAGGGACAGGAAACCCTGAGCGCCGAAGAAGCCGCCGAGTTCGAGGCCTCCGAGCGTACGCGCCAGAATCGCGACCTCTTCGACCCGGAGACAGGTGCGCGGAGCGCCGGCTATCAGCCGCGTGCAGAGGGCGGCGTACTGTCCTACAACGAGTTCTGGTACGAACGCGGGGTCGACCTGACGGACGACAAGCGGACCTCCCTCATCATCGATCCGCCGGACGGTCGCATGCCGCCCAGGGTCCCGCGGCCGCCGGACGCGCAACCGCGCCGACAGCTCAGCCAAGCGGAAGCGATCGCGCGCCGCTACGATTCGCACGAGAGCCGCAGCCTGATGGACCGCTGCATCATGGGTTTCAACTCCGGTCCCCCGATGACCTCCGCCGCCTATAACAACAACGTGCAGATCTTCCAGACGAAGGACCACGTGGTCATTCTCAACGAGATGGTCCACAACGCGCGCATCATTCCGATCGATGACGTGGCCAAGCCGCCGTTCAAGCAGCTCTCCGGCGTCTCCCGCGGTCACTGGGAAGGTGAGACCTTCGTGATCGAGACCACCCAGTTCCGCGGCGGCGAGAGTCGCGGCACCAGCCCCAACAAGCATCTGATCGAGAAGATCACACGCATCAACGGCGACCGGATGGCCTACGAGTGGACCATCACCGACCCAACCGTCTACACGGCGCCCTACACGGTCATGATGCCGTTCCGGCGCACCGACGGCCCGCTCTTCGAGTACGCCTGCCACGAAGGCAATATCGGCCTGCACGGCATCCTGGCCGGCGCACGCAACCTCGAACTGCAGGGCCGCGAGCTGCGCCGGTAGGAGCCCTTGGTGAAACCGCGCGTTGCACCGAGACCGGCGAGGCGCCCGCGTGGCAAGGCGCGACGAGGGCGCATATTGGGTATATGCAACCGAGGAGCAACGCAGTCCACGCGGGATGCAACGCCGGTCGAATGCAGCGGGGCTTTCACCACGGGCTCCTAGCTGACCGCCGCATCTTGTCGTCCGAGGGACGGGCCGGCCCCGGCGTCATCGCCACGGTCGGCTCGTTCTGTTTCGGAACGCCGCCGCGGGAAAGACCATGAGAAGCGTTCGGGTCCCAGGTCGCCACTTCTGAGAGAATGCCATGCACCGCATCCCTGTCGCCGTCCGCTCGAACCCGACCCTCCCCGCTTTGGTGTGGCCCGTCCTGGCCCTTCTTGTCGGGTGTGGGGCGCCACCGGCTGAAACGCAGCCTGACGCGAGCGACGCAATCGCCTACGAGGGCGGACGCCTCATCGTCGGTGACGGCACGGTCGTCGAGAACGGCACGCTGGTGGTCGCAGGCGATCGCCTGGTGTCGGTCGGCAGCGCCGACAGTGTCGACGTCCCCGCGGGAGCCGCGCGGGTCGATCTGACCGGCCGGACCGTCATGCCGGCGATCGTCGACACGCACGTCCACCTCCGGCGCACGCGGGACGAGCTGGTCGAGGATCTGCAGCGCAAGGCGTACTGGGGAGTCGGCGCGGTCATGAGCCTGGGACAGGACGGCGGCGACCTCGCCTTCCAGGTGCGCGACGAAGTGATTCCGGACGCGGCGCGGTTCCGTACCGCCGGGCGCGGCATCACGCGGCCGGAACCGGGCCGCACCGACATTCCGTTCTGGATCTCGACCGAGGAGGAGGCCAGAGCGGCCGTACAGGAACTGGCTGGCGAACAGGTCGATCTGGTGAAGATCTGGGTCGACGACCGTAACGGGCAATACGACAAGATGACGCCCGATCTGTATGGCGCCGTCATTGACGAGGCCCATCAGCACGGGCTGCGGGTCACCGCGCACATCTTCACGCTGGAAGACGCCAAGGGCCTGCTGCGGGCCGGCATCGACGCCTTCGCCCACGGCATTCGCGACATGGACGTCGACGACGAGGTGATCGAGTTGCTCAAGGAGCGCCCAGATGTGGTGCTCGTCCCGAACCTGCCCGGCCCGGGCGTGGCCGCGGACCTGAGTTGGCTGAGCAGCACCATTCCACCCGATCAGTTGGCCGGCATGCAGGAGCGCGCGGTCGACCGGCCGGGCGCGCAGGAACCGTTCGGTATCCAGGCCCGCAATCTGGCCCGGCTGAGCGCCGAGGGCGTGAAGATTGCGTTCGGCACCGACGGCGGCGCCGGCTGGAGCGCGCACGCCGAAATGGAAGACATGGTGCGCACGGGCATGAGTCCGGCGGACGTGCTGGTCGCGGCGACCCGCACCTCGTCCGAACTGCTCGCGCTGGACGACGTGGGGACGTTGGCAGCCGGGATGAGCGCCGACTTCGTGGTGCTCGAGGCCAATCCCCTCGATGACATCACCAACACGCGGCGGATCGTCGACGTCTATCTGCGCGGCGACGCGGTCGACCGGGCCGGCCTGAGCGCCGCCTGGCTCGGCGCCGCGACACAGTAGCGTCCGGTAGACCACCGGTGCGCGCGCGCTGGTCGTGGGTGTCTGCAACTCACGACCAGCGCGGTCCCCGGTCCGCCTTCAACGGCCAACGCACCGGCAGGACGGCCTGCTAGTACGCGTCGTAGCCTTCGGTCAGCTCGATGTAGGTGCCGGCCGGGTCGGTGATGAAGGCGATCTTCAGCTCGATGCTGTCGATCTCCCGGTACTCGATGTCGAACTCGATCCCCTTCGCCTTCAACTGCTCGCAGAACGCCTCGAGATCGTCGAGCTCGAACCCGATGTGGTCGATCGCTCTCCCCTGAGACGGGGCCATCTCGCCGCTCGCGGTACCGAAGCTCATGTTCATGCCGGGCACATTGGTGGTCGTCTCGATGCGGCCGCGGGGCCGCTTCTCGAGCCCGAACACGTCGAGATACCAGTCGAGCAGCGCTTCGTACTCCGGCGTGAAGAAGTGGATGTGATAGCCGGAGACCTCGACCGGCAGCATCTGGTCTTCCTGCAACTCGACGCGCACGCCGTCGGGCAGCGTCACATAGGCGTTGTGCTGGCCTTCGGCGCCGGAGAACTCAGAATCGACCGCGTAGCCGGCCGCCCGCCACTTGTCCAGCCACTTGCCGGTATCCCGCACCTTGAACCCGAAATGATCCATCACGGATCCCTGTGACGGCCCGGTCGGCGCGCGGTCGCTGAGCGCGACGAGGAAACCAGGCAGGCGCACCGCGACGAGCGGCCCCTTCTGCGTGACGACTCCGCCAAAGTGATCGACCCACAGCCGCTTGTGCAACTCGACGTCGGTGACGTTCAGATGCACGTGTCCGTAGGTCAACCCGGCCTCGTTGGGCACGGCGAGCTGGGCGTAGGCCGGCGAGACGAGCGACAGCACGGCAACCGCGGTCAGTAGCAGTCTCATTTTCGATCCTCCTCGGTGGCAGCGCGGCGCCGCGCCTGCCCGTCAACCGTGGCAAGGCCCCAGCGGAGGGCCGCCGGTCGAGTACCTCGGTTCCGAATTGTAGTGCATCGCGCCCGGCAGGGCGATGAACCAGATCATCTGCGCCGATGGCGTGCGGCCGATCGGGGCGCCATCGCATCATGGCGACAGCATGCGGGGAACGTGAGCCGTTTCCTCCTCTCGTGCTTCGGCCACCGGCGGGCTCTCGCCGCCATTCGTGGTACGTTGATTCAGCGAGCCGCGCGTCGATCCGATACACAGCGCCGACAGGGTGGGCGCTGGGGTCCGCGACAGAGGCAGGCTGGAGGGTAAGCCATGCGGATATGGTCTTCACGGATTGTTGCAGCGCTTCCAATGGCCTTGATCGTCACGGCGGGGTTGTCATCGCCGGTGGCGCGGGGACAGGAGATCACCACCACCGATCTGGAGACGGCCGCCGCCGACAACTCGGCCTGGCTGATGTACGGCCGCGACTACCAGGGCCACCGCTTCGTGGAGCTCGACCAGATCACGCCGGACAACGTCGGCCGCCTTCGACCTGCCTGGGTGTTTGCGACGGGCGGCGACAACCGCGGTCTGGAAGCCACACCCCTCCTGCACGAGGGTGTGCTCTACCTGTCGGCCGACGAATCGCGCGTGTTCGCAATTGACGCCCGTACCGGCGCGAAGATATGGAGCTACGACCCGCGCATGTCCGACGACGTCGAACGCGTCTACTGCTGCGGGTCGAACAATCGGGGCGTGGCGTTGTTCGGCGGGCTGGTCTACATCGGCACGATGGATGCACGTCTGGTCGCGCTCGACAGGGAGACCGGCACCGTCGCGTGGGAGACCGAGGTCGTCGACTGGCGGCAGGGCTACAGCATCACCGGCGCGCCCCTGGTGGTCAACGGCCTGGTCCTGACCGGGGTGGCCGGCGGCGAGTACGGCATCCGCGGCTTCGTCAAGGCGTACGACGCGATGACGGGCGAGCTGCGCTGGACGACCTACACCATCCCCGGTCCCGGCGAGCCCGGCAACGAGACTTGGCCCGGCGACACCTGGAAGAACGGGGGCGCCCCGACCTGGACCACCGGCGCCTACGATCCCGAGCTGAACCTCGTCTACTGGAACACCGGCAACGCCGCCCCCTGGAACTGCCACGTCCGCAAGGGCGACAACCAGTGGTCGGCCGCGACCGTCGCCCTCGACGCCGACAGCGGCGACATCCGGTGGGGCTTCCAGTACACCCCCTGGGACTGCTGGGACTACGACGCGGTCAGCACGCCGGTCCTCGCCGACGTGACCCTGCCCGGGCACGGGCCCGTCAAGGCGCTGTTCCACCACGACAAGAACGGCTTCTTCTACGCGCTCGACCGCACCGACGGCCGGTTCCTCTACGGCGATCCGATCGTGCCCGGCATCAACTGGGCCTTCGGGCTGGACCCGGAAACGGGCCGCCCGCAGGTCAATCCCGACATGGTGGCGCAGTCCGGCGGTCCCGAGGTCGGTCCGATCATCCCCAGCCTGGAGGGCGCCATCGACTGGCAACCGCTCGCCTACAACCCCGACCTCGGTGCGCTCTACTTCATGTCCAACCAGTGGGCGATGGGCTACCGGTTCTGGGCCGAGGATCAGTTCGAACCCCCGACGCAGGGCGAATCGTATCTCGGCGGCGACTATCAGCAGTATCTGACCAGCGAGAATCCCGGCAACTTCGTGGGCTTCGACGTGGTCAATCGCACGGTCATGTGGCGCGTGACGAGCCCCGCGCCCTTCTGGGCCGGCGCCGTGGCGACGTCGAGCGGGCTGGTCTTCACCGGCGACATGCGCGGCTACTTCATGGCAATCGACGCCCGCAGCGGCGAGGTCCTGTGGCGGTTCCAGACCGGCTCGGGCATCATCGGCAGCCCCATCACCTACGAGCTCGACGGCACGCAGTACCTGGCGGTGCCGTCCGGGGGCATCGGCGGGGACATGATCTTCTACTACACAGAGCCGAAGGCCGGGAACCTGTGGGTGTTCGCGCTCGACGGCGGACCCGGGACCGTCCAGCCGGGCACGAACCTGACCCCGCTTCCCGGCGGCCTGCCCCGCGTCGGCGAGCCGGGCCACACCCTGGGCGGCCGTGTGCTGCCGGGATACGGGTTTCCGCCCACCGATGGCGGCGAGCCGGTCACGACGGCGGCTCCACCCCCCTCGACCGCCGCGTCCGCGGGCGACGCGCTCAACCCCTTGCTGGGCGACACCGGGGCGGTCGCCGCCGGTGAACGCATCTACCGCGCGCGCTGTGTCGTCTGTCACCGGACCGGCGCCGGCGCAGGTCCGAGCGTCTTCCGGACCAGACTGCAGCCCGGCCGGTTCCTCGACACCGTCACCAGGGGCCGCGACGGCACGAACATGCCCGCCTTCGAACAGTTGCTCTCGCGCGACGAGATCTGGCAGGTGCACGCCTTTCTGATGTCCCGCGACTCGCTGTGAGCCGCACGCGCCACGAACGAGCACCTCCGCCGGCCGGCCGGTGGCAGACCGCCGGCGGCGACGAACGACCCGAAGGCGCCATCGGCAGTCGGACACGCCGAATCACATGCCATGATGTGACCGAAAGCGTTGACCGGATCGCGAAACCGGGTCTACCTCAGGGAGCACGGACGATGACCTCAATCGACACGCTGGCAACGTTTTTCGGCTGGTGCACCGTCATCAATATTGGAGTGTTGGTGCTGGCTGTGCTGGTCTTCAGTCTCTTTCACGACATCTTCGCCACGATCACTGCGGCGATGTTCGGTGTCACCAAGCCAGAAGCTGAGGTCACCTTCTTCCGCGTGTTTCACCAGTATCGATTCGCGGTGCTGATCCTGAACTTCGTTCCCTATCTCGCCCTGAAGATCATGTCCTGATTCAGGCGCGACTCGGAGAGGTGTGTTCCTACGGAGAGTTGACGGTCATCCGGCACAGAATCGTGTTATCCGTTTCGAGGTCCGGTCCCCAGATGAGTTCAGCGCCTGAATCCCAGGCAATCTGGTCATAGCCATCCCTGGGCCTGACGTTACTCGCGGTATGGACAGTGACGTCGTTCCATCCGCTGTCATCGAAACTGTCGCTCTTCCAGCCTGCCGGCTCGTCCAGGGAGACAAAGTCGCATACTCCTTCACCCGCAACAGGATCGGATGCATCCTCGCAGGATTTGTCCGATGGCGCGTGATGAATGACAGTGCATGCCCAACCGCCATTCGTGACCGCAACCACCTCGCCGGAACCTGTATCAGTCAATTGCATGACAAAGCCGCCGTCACCCATCTGCTGGTTGCGTTCACCGATATACTCCAATCCCGTATCGTTTTCCTTGTAGTCCTTGAGGACGAAGTTCAGATACAGCGGATAGTCAGCATCGAAGGTGACCGTTTCAGCATTGAACGACCGTTCGGTCGTGATCGGGACGGAGTCCTCGACAAGCAGATTCTCACCAAGATAGGCCGCAAACCAGTTATCGGCCCATGCATCGAGCTGGAAGCTGACTGAGCCCTCTGTAGCGGCGTGCGACGTGTGGATGGCAGTCCCACCGCGTCCGCCACCGCCGCATCCCGCCACGAGAAAGAGAGCGTTCCACAACACGAGAGCAGCAACCATCTGGTGCACGTTGCTTGCTTTGACCGGCAATATCATTCTGGCCCCCTGGATAAGCATCCTGAACACCATACACCGATGTCCTTCCACTCGCAGCCCGTGGTGAAACCCCGCGTGGCACCGAGAGCGGCGAGGCGCCCACCTGACAAGGCGTGAGGAGGGCGCAAATTGGGCATTTGCAGCCGACGAACAACGCCGTCAGGCGGGGTGCATCGTGAAACAGCAGAATTCCGCGGGGAAGTGCAGAATTCTGCGGGGCTCGAATGCAGCGGGGCTTTCACCACGGGCTGATATATCGCGCTGAAGATCATGTCCTGATTGTGGCCCGACTTCGTCGGATGTGTGCGACCCGACTTCGTCGGATGTGTGCGACCCGACTTCGTCGGATGTTAAGATGCCCGGCATCATGGCATTCATCTTCGAGCCGCAACGAACCGTCCCCTTGCTGTTGGCCGCCACGCTTGCCGCCTGCGGCGGGACCTCGGCGCCGCAGGACGAAACCCTCGAACCAGGCGGCCTGGCCATCGTCGGGGCCCAGCTCATCGACGGCACCGGCTCGGCGGCGGTCCCCGATTCGGTCATCGTCATACAAGACGGTCGTGTGCAAGCCGCCGGTCCGCGCGAGACGACCGCCGTGCCCGCGGGCGCCGAGGTCGTCGATGCGTCCGGGCAGACCGTCATCCCCGGCCTGGTGGACCTGCATGCCCATTACGGCGGGGACCTGGCGGCGGCCGAGCAGGCGCTCAAATCGCAGCTCTACTACGGCGTGACCACGACGCGCAGCATCGGCAGCGACGACCCCGAGAAAGTGGCGCTGATGCTCGAAGCGCACGCCGGGCGGCCCGATCTGCCGCGGGCGTTCACCGCCGGCCGCGGCTTCTCCTTCCCGGAGGGCTTCAACGCGGGCATCGCGAACACCCCCACGACGGGAGAGGAGGCGCGCGCGATGGTCCGGGAACAGGCCGCCCTGGGGGTCCACTTCACGAAGATGTGGGTGAACGACGTGCCCCAACCCGGCTTGAAGATTCCGCCCGAGATCAGCGCGGCGATCGTCGACGAGTCGATCACGGCCGGCGTCATCCCGGTGGCGCACATCGACGGGGAGGCCGATGGCGTGCAACTGCTCGAGGCGGGGCTCAACGAGTTTCTGCACAGCACCGTGCGCACATTCGGCCCCGGCGCCGGCGTGCCGATGGACGACTCTGAACCCTCACAGGAGTTCCTGCAACTTTGTCTCGAGAAGGGGTGCGGCTTTACGCCCACGTTGTCCATCAGCCAGAACAACTGGCACTTCGCCGAGCACCCGGAGCTGCTGGAGGACCCGGATCTGCGGCGGGTGCTGAATCCGGGCGCACTGGCCGCATTCGACGACCCCGAGGCACGCGCGAACATTGTCGGCAACCCTGGATTCGAGGACCGCAAGGCGGCGTTCCGCCAGGTCCTGGACTTCGTGAAGACCATCCACGACGCCGGTATCGCCGTGGCGCTCGGGACCGACAGCGGGACCCGCAACGTGCCGATGGGTTGGGGCACCCACCACGAGCTGGAGCTCTACGTCGAGGCGGGGCTGACACCGATGCAGACACTCGTGGCCGCGACCGCCACTGGGGCCAGCCGGACGCCGCCCGTCGGTGAAGCGGACTTCGGAACGCTCGAAGCCGGCCAGAGCGCCGACCTCGTCGTGCTCGACGCCGACCCGCTGGCCGACATCTCGAACACGCTGCAGATCGACCGCGTGATGCTGCGCGGCGAGTGGGTGGCGCGCGACACGCTGTTGCCGGCGCCCTAGCAGCCCGTGTTGAAAGCCCCGCTGCATTCGACCGGCGATGCGCCCGCTGAGCAAGGCGAGAAGAGGGAGCATACCTGTAGGGGCAACCCTTGTGGTTGCCCGGTTCGTCAGCCGCAGCAACGAAGAGCAGCAGAATTCAGCATGGAACCGCAAAATTCAGCATGGAACCGCAAAATTCAGCATGGAACCGCAAAATTCAGCATGGAACCGCAAAATTCAGCATGGAACCGCAGAATTCAGCATGGAACCGCAGAATTCAGCATGGAACCGCAAAATTCAGCATGGAACCGCAAAATTCAGCATGGAACCGCAGAATTCAGCATGGAACCGCAGAATTCAGCATAAAACCGCAGAATTCAGCATGGAACCGCAGAATTCAGCATAAAACCGCAGAATTCAGCATGGAACCGCAGAATTCAGCATAAAACCGCAGAATTCAGCATGGAACCGCAGAATTCAGCATGGAACCGCAGAATTCAGCATGGAACCGCAGAATTCAGCATGGAACCGCAGAATTCAGCATAAAACCGCAGAATTCAGCATGGAACCGCAGAATTCAGCATAAAACCGCAGAATTCAGCATGGAACCGCAGAATTCAGCATAAAACCGCAGAATTCAGCATGGATCAGCGGGTTGCAGCGTGAGTCCTGCGACCCGTTCACACCACTGGTCGCCAGGCACCTGGAACGGTAACCGTCCGCGACCGCGCGGCCGCCGGTGGTGGAGGAGTACCGACGCCCACATGCGGCGCATGGCTGAGCACGTTCATCGTTCGTCCCGAGCACCCACCGCAGCGGCTTCGACCGAGCAGTGCGCGTTCGATGCCGTGTTGTTCGACCTGGACGGCACGCTGGCCGATTCGGTGGACCTCATTCTGCTGAGCTACCGTCACACGATGGAGCATCACCTCGGCGCGGCGCCGCCCGATGCGGCCTGGATCGCCGGGCTGGGCCGGCCGCTTCGGGACCAGCTCGCCGGGTTTGCCAGGACGCCGGAGGAGGCGCGAGCCATGCTCGGGACGTACACGTCGTTCCAGGAGACCGTCCACGACGGCATGGTGCGGCCCTGCGCGGGTGTCGTCGAGGTGGTGGAGCGGCTGGTGGAGGCCGGGTGTCCCATCGCCGTCGTCACGAGCAAACGGCGCATGATGGCCCGCCGGACCCTGCGGTGCTGCGGGCTGGACCGGCACTTCCAGACCATCGTCACGGCGGACGACGTGACCCATGGCAAGCCGCATCCGGAAGCGGTGTTCGCCGCGCTGGACGCGTTGCATCTGGCCGCGTCCCGTCGCGTGCTGCTCGTCGGTGACTCGCCGCACGACGTACGGGCCGGCAACGCGGCCCGGGTCACGACCGCCGCGGCCATGTGGGGGCCCTTCGAGCCCGAGGTCGTGATGCGCGCCCGGCCGCACCACACGGTGGAGACGCCCCACGCCCTGGCCCGACTCCTGTTTCGAGGAGATGAAGGGGAGGGCGGATAGCCGGCTGCCGAAAGGGCTTGCGGCGCGCGGCCCTCGTGCCTTTCGGTGCGCCCGATCCAGCCACACGGCGCCCCGCGGTCGCATCCGTCCGGCGTCAGGCGCCTGCGGGGAACACCCGACGCCACCCTACTGCGCCTGCGCATCGTAGACGCGCCGGAACACTTGATCGTCCTCGACGTTGTCGCCGGAAAACCGCGATGTGACGATCAACTGCCGGCCCGCTGCGTCGTCGACGAGCGCCTCGTAGGACTGCTCGACCGTGAACGCGATGCGCGACTCGAGTTCGACCTCGGTCACCAACACCCCATCCGTCCATTGCGTCTTGCGCATGACCCGCATGTTGGTGCCCGCGATGCCGGCGTGCTCCCGGTCATCCGGGATAAGGCGCATCAACCGTCCATTGGCGTAGGTCACACCGATTTCGTCGTCCGTCCCGCCAATCGTCATCCGGCGTGGTGCGGTCGTCAGTTCGCGTATCGCCTCCTGCATGCCCTGGCGCATCCGCGCCAGATCGGTCGGATCGGGGCGGTCGCCTCCCCCGCCGAACCCGCCGCGGTCGCCACCGAATCCAGGTCGACCGCCGAACCCGCCGCCTGGCCCCCGGCGGCGACCGCCGAACCCGCCCCCCAACCCTGGACGGTCCGAGTCGTCACGCTCGCGTCCCGCCAGCTGCGGGCGCGGGTCGTCGCTCAGGTCGGTATTCAACACCCAGATTCCCGCGATGTTCTCCAGTCGTTCGGATGCCTGCGTCCGATTCGTTGCGGCGGCGAGCGCACCGACCCCACCGAGGACGACGCTGAGTGCGATGGCGGCTATCGCCGTGGTCGTGGAAGCTCGAATTCTGCTCTGGCTCATCGGCAGACTCTCCGGATGACGCGTTGACGGCATTCGACCGGCTGGGTCTGCGGTCACGCCGCTCTGTCGCGCGGATCGCAGACCGTGTAACGAAGTTCGTCGATGACATCGGCGTGGAAACGCGCGAACTCTTCCGGCGTATGCGGGACGCCGTTGGCCAGCGCCGCCGCGATGGCGCGCCGCAGCGTGTGTTCGGGAATCCTGGCGGTCAGTGCCATGAACTTTTGCACGGTCATGTGCGGGTCTCCTCAGACGCAGTCATGGATCGTGACCCCGAGGAAGCGTCGCTTATTCCCCCGCCGAGGGAACCAGGTGAGGTCTGGTACGCTGATTCCCGACCGGACTCGCCAAGTGGAGGGCGAAGATGACCCGCTATCACTCCGATCCCGCCGGCCACCTCGTTGCCGCCTCGCTCAGAGTTGGCGCCTCGAGTAGCTCGGATACCTGACGCCCATCGAAGCGCGCGCAACCTGCGAGCTACGCCATGCCGCGTAGCGCAAACGCGTGTCCATGAAACCGACTGCGGTACAGTGGGCTGTGGGGAGAAGGAATGAGAAGCAAGCATCACGCCGACCGCGGGCCGGCGTCCGGTGGAGGTTTGCGCCGCGGCCGCGGCATTGGCGGGTCGCCGGCGAGACATCGGTGGACACGAGCCGCGGCCCTTGCGTTTGCGGCCTGGTGTCTGGTGGTCCCGGCCGCGGTAGATGTCGGGGCGCAGGGCGAAGGTGTGTTCTCGGCGGTCGACCCGGACGCGGCGCGGGGCGTTCGCCCAGGGGCGGACGAATCGGGGACGACCGTGCCGCGCACGATCCGCAGCCGCCTGGTGCGCATCGACCTGGAGGCGCTCGACGGTGCGCGGGCGGCGGTGGACGGCGCGGCGGTCCCGGCGGTCCCGGCGACGCTGACGCTGAACGTGTTCGAGGACGCTGTCTTCACGGCGCGCGTCGAGCGCAGCAGCCCCACCAGTTCCGGATACGTGTTGACGGGGCGGCTCGAGGACGTTCCGTTCGGCACGATGGCGTTGGTCGTCAACGGCCCGGTCGTGACGGGCACCGTCCGTACGCCGGACGCGACCTGGCGGATACGGTCGGCCGGGGCGGGGCTGTACGTGATCCGCGAGGTCGATCTGTCGACGCTTCCGCCCGGGGCCGAGCCGCTGGTTCCCTCGCCGGACGACCCGCGCGTTCCGCCCCCCGCCGTCGCGAGCGCCGACCTTGAATCGGTTGCCAGGGCGGGCGCCGACTTCGAATCGATCGCCGGCGCGAGCGCCGACCTCGAATCGGTTGCCAGGGCGGGCGCCGACCTCGAATCGGTTGCCAGGGCGGGCGCCGATTTAGAATCGGTTGCCCGGGTGGGCGCCGACCTCGAATCGATCGCCGACGCGAGCGCCGACGTCGAGGCGACCGATGACGACGGGTCCGTCATCGATGTGCTGGTTGTCTATACGCCGGCGGCCCGGGATGCGGAAGGCGGCACGTCCCAGATCCAGGCCCTGGTCGATCTGTGGGTGGCCGAGACCAACCAGGCCTACGCCGACAGCGGCGTGGTGCAGCGAATCGCGCTGGTCGGGCGGGAGCAGGTGGACTACGTCGAGAGCAGCGAATCGCTCGACGATCTCCGCCGCCTCCGACATCCGCGGGACGGTTATATGGACGACGTTCACGACATCCGCGACGCGTACGCCGCGGACATCGTGAACCTGATCTATCAACGGCCGCCAGAGGATCCGTTTTGCGGCGCCGCCTTCCTGATGTTGAGTGTGGGACAGGGCCATAACATACACGCCTTCGGCACCGCGGGTGTGGACTGCGGCGCACGGACCTTCGCGCACGAACTGGGGCACATCATGGGGCTCCGGCACGATCGATACGTCACGCCCAAGGAGGAGCGCCCGTACCCCTACAGCGCCGGCTATGTGAACCAGCGGGCATTCGAAGCGGGGGCGCCGGAATCGAGCCGCTGGCGCACCATCATGGCCTACAACCGCCAATGCAGCGATGCGGGGTTCGCCTGCCAGTATCTGCTCCGATTCTCGAATCCGGACCAGAGCTTCCGGGGCGACCGGCTAGTGGTGCGTCACGTCCCAATCTTCGGACACGGACATGGGTTCAGGGCCCGCAATCGTTGACGAATCACAGCCCACGCACCCGAACATTCAGTCATGACGCAGCACTAGGCGTGCCCGGCGACAGCCCGTCGGCTGCCGTGGACGGCCCCGCCGACGCCCGGCGGAGTCTCAACAACACCCGGTCCGTCGTCGCCGGTTTCCGGAGCAGCAGCGATCGTGCGGCGTGCAAGCCCGCCCTGAGGCCAGACCGGCAGTTCGTTACGGCCGCAGGCGGCACGTTCGAGGTTTCCGTGACGATTCACACCGAGTGCGCCTGGACGGCCACGCCCGATGCGGCGTTCGTGTCCGTGACGCGCGGGGGCAGCGCCACCGGGTCTGGTGTAGTGGAGTACCGGGTCGCCGCCAACAGCGGCAGTGCACGGCCCGGCCGGCTGAACGTCTCCGGCGGGTCCATCCTGATCGAGCAGGTGGGTCCCGTCAACGAGGGCATCTGCGGTCGCACACGGGCGGTCCATCAGGAGATCGTGCGCACCAGTGGGGCCGACTACTGCTGGACCGTGACGAGCGCGGACCTGTCGGCCATCAGTTGGCTGAATCTCGTCGGACAACGCATCACGGCGCTGAAGGCCGATGATTTCTCCGGCATGTCCCGGATGCGCCAGTTGTCGTTGGGCCGCAACGATCTGACCGCCCTGCCGACACGGATCTTCGCGGGCCTCTTCAACCTGCGCTCGCTGGAACTGTACGGGAACGGCCTGACCGCCCTGCCCGAGAACGCCTTCGCGGGTTTGTCCAGCCTGGTGCAGTTGAACCTGACCCGCAACAACCTGACCACCCTGCAGGGAGGAATTTTCACCGGCCTGTCCAGCCTGGAGAGACTGTATCTCTACAACAACGATCTGGCCACCCTGCCCGAGAACATCTTCGCGGGTCTGTCCAGCCTGAAGCAATTGGGACTGAGCGGCAACGAATTGCGCGCACTGCCGGATGGGATCTTCACGGGCCTCTACAGCCTGGAGAATCTGATCTTCGATTACAACGATCTGACCACCCTGCCCGAAGGGCTCTTCGCAGGGCTCGACAGGCTGCAACTGCTTTGGATGGCTAATAACCGCCTGACCGCCCTGCCTGAGAGGTTGTTCGCGGGCCTCTCCAACCTGGAGAGTCTGATCTTCCAATTCAACGAACTGACTACCCTGCCCGAAGGGCTCTTCGAAGGACTCGACAGGCTGCAACTGCTTTGGATGGGTGAGAACCGCCTGACCGCCCTGCCTGAGCGAGTCTTCCGTGGGCTTTCCAACCTGGAGGGTCTGGCCCTGGGCCCCAACCCCCTGGATGCGCTGCCGGAGCGGATATTCGCCGGCCTTTCCCGGTTGAGATTCCTGGACCTGGCCAACGCCGAGCTGACGGCGCTGCTCCCCGGTGTCTTCGCGGATCTGGCTGCGCTCAAGTCCTTGTGGTTGTTCAATACCAAACTGAACTCCCTGCCCGCCGGTGTCTTCACCGGTCTGTCCGGCTTCACCACGCTGCTACTCCACGACAATCCCGGCAGCCCGTTCACGCTGACGCTGCGACCGGTTCGCGCGGGGCAGCCCATGTTGGGTGAGGCCGTTGCCGTGCAAGTGGCGGAGGGGGCCCCGTTCGACATGGTCGTGCCCCTGTCGGCGACCGGCGCCACGCTATCGCCGCGCGCGGCCATGATCGGCGCGGGCCATACCGCCAGCGCCAGCGTCACCGTGAACAGGAATGTTCGTACGGCCACGGTTCAGCCGGGACCGCCGCCTGCGATACCGCGAGGGAGCGGGTGCCCCTTTCCGCGGTGCATCACCGGCCTCCGGCTCGCCACCGAGGGAGTCGTCGTGTTCTCCGGACCGGTGCCCTTCACCGACAACCCGCTCCGTCCCGGGGTGACGCCGGTCAAGGCGAGGCACTTCCTGGAGCTTCGGGAACGGATCGACAAGCTGCGGGACGGCGTGGGCCTGCCGTCGTTCGCCTGGACGGACCCGATCCTGACGCCCCGCGTCACGCCGGTGCGGCGCGTGCACCTCACCGAGCTGCGCGAGGCGCTCGCGGAGGTCTACGCCGCGGCGGGGCGGCCGGCCCCCACCTACACGGACCCGGCCCTGCCCGCGGAGACCGTCATCCGGGCCGCGCACCTCATGGAGCTGCGGGCGGCCGTGTGGGCGCTGGAGTGACGGGACGACGGCCTGCGGCGCCGCCTTCTCCGCGTCGGGGCACGCCACACCCGGGTCGCCGGAAAGCACAGACTTTGAGGACCCTGGGCTTTGGGGAGAAGGAATGAGAAGCAAGCATCACGCCGACCGGGGGCCGGCGCCCGATGGCGGTTTGCGCCGCGGCCGCGGCATTGGCGGGTCGCCGGCGAGACATCGATGGACACGAGCCGCGGCCCTTGCGTTTGCGGCCTGGTGTCTGGTGGTCCCGGCCGCGGTAGATGTCGGGGCGCAGGGCGAGGGTGTGTTCTCGGCGGTCGACCCGGACGCGGCGCGGGGCGTTCGCCCAGGGGCGGACGAATCGGGGACGACCGTGCCGCGCACGATCCGCAGCCGCCTGGTGCGCATCGACCTGCAGGCGCTCGACGGTGCGCGGGCGGCGGTGGACGGCGCGGCGGTCCCGGCGGTCCCGGCGACGCTGACGCTGAACGTGTTCGAGGACGCCGTCTTCACGGCGCGCGTCGAGCGCAGCAGCCCCACCAGTTCCGGATACGTGTTGACGGGGCGGCTCGAGGACGTTCCGTTCGGCACGATGGCGTTGGTCGTCAACGGCCCGGTCGTGACGGGCACCGTCCGTACGCCGGACGCGACCTGGCGGATACGGTCGGCCGGGGCGGGGCTGTACGTGATCCGCGAGGTCGATCTGTCGACGCTTCCGCCCGGGGCCGAGCCGCTGGTTCCCTCGCCGGACGACCCGCGCGTTCCGCCCCCCGCCGTCGCGAGCGCCGACCTTGAATCGGTTGCCAGGGCGGGCGCCGACTTCGAATCGATCGCCGGCGCGAGCGCCGACCTCGAATCGATCGCCGACGCGAGCGCCGACGTCGAGGCGACCGATGACGACAGGTCCGTGATCGATGTGCTGGTTGTCCATACGCCGGCGGCCCGGATTGCGGAAGGCGGCACGGCCCAGATCCAGGCCCTGGTCGATCTGTGGGTGGCCGAGACCAACCGGGCCTACGCCGACAGCGGCGTGGTGCAGCGAATCGCGCTGGTCGGGCGGGAGGAAGTGGACTACGTCGAGACGGCCGGAACAGAATTGGATTGGACGCGCCTACAAAATCCGTTGGACGGTTACATGGATCACGTTCACGATCTCCGGGACGCTTACGCCGCGGACATCGTGAACTTGGTCTTCAAGGCGCAAGCAGGCGACTTATGCGGTGTCGCGGGGTGGATGATAACCGTTCACCCCGCGTTCGAAAACGGTGCTTTCAGCACCGCGGGTGTGGACTGCGGCGCACGGACCTTCGCGCACGAACTGGGGCACGTCATGGGGCTCCGGCACGATCGATACGTCCATGCGGAGAACAGGCCCTATCCCTACAGCGCCGGCTACGTGAACCAGCGGGCATTCGACGCGGGGGCGCCGGAATCGAGCCGCTGGCGCACCATCATGGCCTACAACCGCCAATGCAGCGATGCGGGGTTCAGCTGCCACTATCCGCTCCGATTCTCGAATCCGGACCAGAGCTACCGGGGCGACCCGCTGGGCGTGCCCGGCGACAGGCCGTCGACTGCCTACGACGGCCCGGCCGACGCCCGGCGGAGCCTGAACGAGACGCGGTCCATCGTCTCCAATTTTCGGAGCAGCCGCGACCGCATCGAGTGCAAGCCCGTCCTGGCGCCCGAGCGGCAGTTCGTGCCGGCCGCAGGCGGCACGTTCGAGGTTTCCGTGACGATCCACACCGAGTGCGCCTGGACGGCCACGCCGGATGCGGCGTTCGTGTCCGTGACGCACGGGGGTAGCGCCACCGGGTCTGGTGTAGTGGAGTACCAGGTCGCCGCCAACAGCGGCAGTGCACGGCCCGGCCGGCTGAACGTCTCCGGCGGGTCCATCCTGATCGAGCAGGTGGGTCCGTCAACGAGGGCATCTGCGATCGCACTCTGGCGGTCCATCAGGAGATTGTGCGCACCAGTGGGGCCGACCACTGCTGGAACGTCACGAGCGCGCACTTGTCGGCCATCGACGGCCTGGATTTCTTCGGCCAGCAGATAGCGACGCTGCGCACTGGTGATTTCTCGGGCTTGTCGCGGCTCCGCACGTTGAGACTGAGATACAACAACCTGGCCACCCTGCCGGGAGGCGTTTTCACCGGTCTCTCCAGCCTGGAGAATCTGACCTTCACGTACAACGATCTGACCACCCTGCCCGAGAACATTTTCGCCGGTCTCTCCAGCCTGAAGGATTTGAACATCTCCAACAACGATCTGACCGCCCTGCCCGAGAACATCTTCGCCGGTCTGTCCAGCCTGAAGCGATTGGGACTGAGCGACAACGAATTGCGCGCACTGCCGGAAGGGATCTTCGCGGGCCTCTTCAGCCTGGAGAATCTGATCTTCACGTACAACGATCTGGCCACCCTGCCCGAAGGGCTCTTCGCAGGGCTCGACAGGCTGCAACTGCTTTGGATGGCTGATAACCGCCTGACCGCCCTGCCTGAGCGAGTCTTCCGTGGGCTTTCCAACCTGGAGGATCTGTTATTCGGTGGCAACGAACTGACTACCCTGCCCGAAGGGCTCTTCGCAGGGCTCGACAGGCTGCAGACGCTTTGGATGGGTAGGAACCGCCTGACCGCCCTGCCTGAAGGGGTCTTCCGTGGGCTGTCCAGCCTGGAGGTTCTGCGCATAGGCCCCAGCCCCCTGGATGCGCTGCCGGAGCGGATATTCGCCGGCCTCTCCCGGTTGAGATTCCTGGACCTGGCCAACGCCGAGCTGACGGCGCTGCTCCCCGGGGTCTTCGCGGATCTGGCCGCGCTCAAGTCCTTGTGGTTGTACGGAAACGAACTGCACTCCCTGCCCGCCGGTGTCTTCACCGGTCTGTCCGGCTTCACCAATCTGGAACTCTACGACAATCCCGGCAGCCCGTTCACGCTGACGCTGCGACCGGTTCGCGCGGGGCAGCCCATGTTGGGTGAGGCCGTTGCCGTGCAAGTGGCGGAGGGGGCCCCGTTCGACATGGTCGTGCCCCTGTCGGCGACCGGCGCCACGCTATCGCCGCGCGCGGCCATGATCGGCGCGGGCCATACCGCCAGCGCCAGCGTCACCGTGAACAGGAATGTTCGTACGGCCACGGTTCAGCCGGGACCGCCGCCTGCGATACCGCGAGGGAGCGGGTGCGGCTTGCCGCGGTGCTTCAGGGGCCTCCGGCTCGCCACCGAGGGAGTCGTCGTGTTCTCCGGACCGGTGCCCTTCACCGACAACCCGCTCCGTCCCGGGGTGACGCCGGTCAAGGCAAGGCACTTCCTGGAGCTTCGGGAACGGATCGGCAAGCTGCGCGACGGCGCGGGCCTGCCGTCGTTCCCCTGGACGGACCCGATCCTGACGCCCCGCGTCACGCCGGTGCGGCGCGTGCACCTCGCCGAGCTGCGCGCGGCGCTCGCGGAGGTCTACGCCGCGGCGGGGCGGCCGGCCCCCACCTACACGGACCCGGCCCTGCCCGCGGAGACCGTCATCCGGGCCGCGCACCTCATGGAGCTGCGGAGGGCCGTGTGGGCGCTGGAGTGACGGGACGACGGCCTGCGGCATCGTGGAGATCGGGACGGGAGGGCAAGAGGGTGTGAGCTGCCGGCTTGCGGATGGACGGAGACGATAGGAGATTTCAGCCCACCTTCAACAACTTGACCGGCCGTTTGGCCCATTACGGCATTTGGCCGGGTGCGCTCGCCCGACACCCCCTTGATCGCCAGATCGACCGTCACCGTCTCGCCGGTCGTGTACGGTCGCACGGGCTGCTAGCCCGACTTCCGCTATTCGGCACCTCAGAAGCTCTAACTTATTGATTTCAAAGAGTCGATCACCCAAAGGTCGGCACTACACGACGCTGCGCGGAGGGCGTGGTGGGACGTGGTGTCAGGTCGTGAGGCGTGGCGCGGGCTGTGTCGGCAGTTGCAGCTGGAGTTGGTGCAGCAGCAGGTCGTGCTCCGCATTCGGCCGGGTATGGCGCGGCAGGACGAGCTGCCGGCCATCGGTCGTCGGCAGATGCACATCGACCATCTGGAGGGTGGCGAACGTCTCCAGGATGGCGCGCGGGGTCAGGCCGGGGGCGTGCGGCCGGGCCAAGTTCTTCAGGGTGGCGTGCAGGCAATAGGCGATGAACGAGACGAAGAGGTGCGCCTCGATGCGGGCTTCGCGCTGATGGAAGACCGGACGGATCGCGAGGTCGTGCTTGAGCTCCTTGAAGGCCTGTTCGATCTCGGTGAGCTGCATGTAGTACTGCCAGAGCGTCGCGGGGTCTTCGTCGGTCAGGTTCGAGCGCAACAGGTAGCGGCCCTCCCGCCGGCGGGCCTGGCGGAGCCGGTCCCGCCGCAGGCGGACGGTGAAGGTCTCCGGGGTGACCGCCTCGCCGGGGGCGGGCACGCCGATGTCGACCAACGCCCAGGCCCGGCCGGCGGCCTGTTTGGCGGCACCGAGCTTGAGCAGCAACTGATCCCGGCTGTTGGCTTGCTGCTGTAACTCGCCGAGCCGTTGCCACAGGGTCTTCAACCGCCGCCGGCGCATGCCGCGTTCCTTCAGCCGCCGCTGGTCACTCCGGACCAGAATGTAGAGTTCTCCCTCCTCGGCGAGGAGCTTGACCGTGACCGACGGCCGCACCGCCTGCCAGGGCTGCGCCAGGAACGCCTGCTCCAGCCGCGTCAGGCGGCCCTTGGGGGTGCCCACCAGGTAGCGCACGGGCGCGTCACCCGCGCGCATGGCCGCCAAGGTGGCTTCGGTGGGGATGCCGCGGTCCATGATCCAGACCCGCTGGGAGCGGCCGTATTGCTGTTCGATCTGTTCCAGGAAGCCGGCCAGCGTGGTCTGATCCGTCGTGTTGCCCGGCATCACCTCGTAGGCCAGCGGGAAGCCGTCCGGCGTCACGATCAGCGCGATCACCACCTGCACGCAATCCGACCGCTTGTCCCGGCTGTAGCCGAATCGGCGCTTGCCGTCGAAGGGCGGGTCGCTCTCAAAGTAGGTACTGGTCAGGTCGTACAGCAGCACATCGAAGCGGGCATCGAACAGCGTGGTCCACCGCGCCCGCAGAAACGAGAAGAACGCCCGCTTGTGCGCGACCAGCTTGTCCAGGCAGCGGTACAGCGTGTCGCTGGGAATGACCCGGTCGGTCCCCAGCAGATCGCGCAGGGCGCTATGGTGGTACCAGTGCCGGTGCAGCCGCCAGTCGCTCCCCGGATCGATGAGCCGGTAGCAGACTTGCACCTTCAACACGTCCAGCCACCGCGTCCCTTTCCGACTCGGCGGCAAGCGCGGCCCCCAGAACCGGTCCAACTCCAGCCGATCCCACACGGTCAGCGCCAGCCAGCACGCGCCCCATTGGCGGGGGTCGCGCACCTGCACGTCCGTGACCCGGATCTGCACCACCTCACAGTCCAGCACCGGCGCCGCACGGTCCGCGGGAAACAGCGCCAACTGCCGCGCGCCCGCCGTCTCGTCCAGCACTGCAATCGAGCGGCACCACGCCGCGCGCTGACTGTCGTTGATCTCCCCGAGATAGAGCACCTGGCGCTGCACGACCCGGCCCCCGCGGACGCGCACGTTCTCCACCACGCTCCAGTAGCGGTGCTCCTTGCCGTCCTTGCGGCGCATCTTGCAGCGCACGAACATGCGTAGATCGTCCGTGTATGCGACCCGTCAATCAAGGGGGTAGGTCGGCACTACACAGAGATCCGGCAGGCCACGAACGCGGAACCCCCCGGTTTTGTTGGCACACCGGGTCGGGCGAGGCGGGAACACCCCTGAAATTAGTCGGAAATCACGCCGAATAGCGGAAGTCGGGCTAGGACGCCCGTCCGAGACGAGCGGCCGGACATCGCCGACCCGCGGGATTGTTTCCATCTGTCGGGGTGTGCGCCCGAATGCGTGCACGGGCCGCTACGGGTTGATCGAGACCAGCCCCTGAGTCGAGACCGTGGTCCCGTCGAATGCGACGGCGGTGACCGTGACGGTCCGGGTCGTTCCCTTGTCCATGGCCCCGTAGGCAAAGGTCGTGGTTCGGCCCGTCGTGCTCGCGGTGTTGCCGCCGGCATCGCCGAAGTCCCAGTCATACCGCACGATGACGACGGTCGCCGGGGAGACCGTCGCCGTAAAGGTGACCGGCTGGCCGGCGTTGGCGGTGAGCGGGTTCACGGTCAGGGTGACTTCGATCTGCAGCGGTATGACAATCACGGTGGTCTGCGTTGATCCCCTGTCGCCCTCCACGCTGTGGACGGTTACCTCCACCGTCCGCGTGCCGGCCTCCGTGTAGACGTGGTTCACGACAGGGCCGGTCGTGGTGGCGTGCGTGCCGTCATCGAAGTCCCACTCGAAGCGTGCAATTGGAACAGAGGATCCACTGACCGTCGCGGTGAAGGTGACCACGTCGTCGACTGTGGCCGGCGACGGTCTGGCGGTCAGGTTCACATTCAGCGGCGACCGCGGCGTGATGTCGACCTCGATCCGCCCGGCGCCGGTCCGCCCATCCCGCTCGACCGCCCGCACGTTCACCACGTAGCGACCTGCTCTGCGGTACACGTGGTTCGTCGCGCTCCCGGTGGTCACCGCGTTGCTGCCATCGCCGAAGCTCCACTCGTAGCGGTCGATCGCCGGCGTTCCCGTGGACTGGGTGACCGTGGCCGTCAGCGCGACCGCGTCGCCGACCTGCGCCGTGGTCGGCGCCGCCGTGATGCTGACGTTCAATGGCTCCCCGCCTTCGACGACCAGTACGGTCGCCACCGACACGACCTCGCCGGACGTGTCCGTCGCCGCGGCGACGACGTTGAACGTTCCGGCGTCGCGGTAGGTGTGGGTGACGTTCGTCGAACCGGTGAGCGCGCCGAGCGACCGCGATGTGCCGTCGCCAAAAGCGATCGTCACCTCGCGGATCGCGCTGCTTCCCGCCGCGACGGTCACGGCGAACACCGTTGGTGTCCCGATCGTGGGGGACGTGCCGGTGGCGGCAATCGTCACCGTCGGCGGCACGTTCACTCGAATCGTGACGGTCGCCGACTGCGCACCCACCGACGCGGTGGCCACCGTGTCGCGGTCCGTAGTCAACGTGGTGCGCGCTTCCCCCAGCGCGTCACTGATCGCGGTCCTGGCGCTGAGGGTGCCGGCATCGGCGGAGAATCTCACCGGTACGCCGGGCAGCACGTTGCCGCTGGCGTCAGTCGGTCTGGCGGAGAGGGTCACGGCGCCACCCCCTGCCGGCACCGTCCCCGGGCTGGCGGTAACCACGATCGACGCCGCCGCCGCGCCGCCGATCGTGATCATGACCGGCTCGCTTCGCGCGCCGCCGGAAAACGCGGACACCTCGGCAATGCCGGACCGGGAGCCGGCCCGCAGCGTGACGACCGCCTGTCCGTTACGCGTCAGGCTCTCCGTCGGTTCGAGCGCGCCGAGCGTCGTCGTGAATGTCACGAGCGTTCCGTTGTGCGCCGGTGTGCCGCTCAGCTCGATGACGCTCGCGACGATCTGCGCCGAGCCATTGAGGTTCAGGACGTCCTGGCTCGCCTGCACCGTGATGACGGACGACGTCGGCGCCGTCAACGATGCGCGCTCGCAGGACGGGCACAGACAGACAGCGGTTACGACCGCCGCCAGCAGCGCCGACGGGCGGGCCAAACCGTATCGCCCGCGTACGTGCATCATCCCAGTGGGGCTATCGGCAGAAGTATCGCCGGACGACAGTGGGCGCGCCGCCTGGTTACCGTGCCGGAGTCTGGCCACGATCGCGCCGCCCACACGCCGTCGGACCAGATCGGAACGGTCGAAACAACACTTTCCCAAGCATACCGCTCACGCAGGCGTTTCGCGCTAGCAGTCTGTCGGACTTAGGCCCGGGTTTTATAATAGGGCTTGTCGAGTTGAGGGGGTCGAAGTAGATGCCGAAGTTCGTACAGCGACACCAGTCGCAGTTGTATCTGCTGTCGCCGGTCACGGCGCCGGTCTGCTTCATCCTGCTTGCCGGCTGCGGCGCGGCGCCAGGGATCGTCGATTCCCAGGAGGCGGATGCCGCCCCTCCCCTCATGAGTCACGGTCAACCAGCCGATACTTTGGACGGAGCGTCTCTGGAACGCCGGCTCGACGGTTTGATTCGAGACTGGCCGCCGCTCAGGGAAGCACCGCGCAACCCGTTTCGATTCGGCTCGGCAGAGAGTGGTCGACAAGGCACGTTGCCGCAGGTAACGGTCCCGATTGCGCCAGCCGGTGTGGCGGACCGTGATGCGGCCGGAACGCTCGGCGCGACGGATGCGATCACAGCGGATGCAGACATCGCCGCGCTACGGTTCATCGGTATTGTCGAGGCGCCCGAGAGCGCGGTGCGTGTCGCGATCCTGACCGACGGCCATGACGTCTACCACGGGCGGGTCGATGACGTCATCGCGGGACGGTACCGGATCCTCGCCATCGGCAAGAAATCGGTCGAGATCGAACGCGTGCAGGATGGGGAGCACCGGGTCCTCATGCGGAACGGATTCTGAATTCACGCGTCAGGAGTTTGACCGCCATGCATGCCCACGGAGGTAAGGTCCGCGGACGGGATAGCGGCGTCCCGTGCATCGTCACGCTGGTTGCCGTCGTCCTGGCGTCCGGTTGCGCGTCGGGACAAGCGTTCCGCAACGGCGGGTTGGCGGCGCGCGCCGGCGACTGGGATACCGCGGTCGAGTACTACCGGCAGGCGGTGCAGGCAGACATCGATCGCCCCGACTATCGGATTGCGCTCGAGCGGGCGATGTTGAGCGCCGCGCGCCACCATGCCGGAGTGGCCGCGGCGCTGGAAGAGCAGGGCGATCTCTCGGGTGCGCTCCGCGAGTACCGGCGTGCGTATGATCTGGATCCGTCCAATGGTCAGGCCGGCGTCAAGATCGCCAACCTGCAGCAGGTGCTCCGCGAACAGATCGAGGCTGCGCGGGCGCCGGCCCCCATCGTGACGATGCGGGAGCAGGCACGCCGCGAGACGCGCCCGCGGTTGCTGAACCCGCAATCGGACGAACCGCTCGTGATCGAGTTCACCGACACGAGCCTGCGCGACATCCTGGATTTCCTCGGCGACGCTTCCGGAATCAACGTCACGTACGACGAGCAGTTCGAGGACCGGTCGCACTCGGTCGATCTGACGGGTGTGACGTTCGAAGAGGCACTGTCCCAGATTCTGGCGGCCAACAGCGCGTTCTACAAGGTGGTCAATCCGACGACCATCACCGTCATACCGGACACGCCCGACAAACGCGCCGACTACGACGAGCAGGTAATCCGCACGTTCTACGTCTCGCACGGAAACGTGGAAGAGCTGGTGGAGCTGCTCGACACCATCGTGGGGACGGCGGAGATGCCGGTGCAGCCGCAGTTCGTCGCGAATCTCACCGCCAACGCCATCACGGTGCGGGCGCCGGCGTCGGTCGTGGGCATCATCGAACGGGTGATCGCAGCCAACGACAAGCCGCAGGCGGAGATCATCATCGATATCGAGATTCTCGAAGTAAATCGCGATCGCGCCAAGCAGTACGGCCTCGAGCTGTCGCAGTACGCGATCACGACGACGTTCTCTCCGGAGGGCGCGCCGACGGGCGGAACGGCGGACGGGGGCGCATCGCCCGCGCAGTTCAATCTCAACACCATAACCCGCGGCATCAGCGCGGCCGATTTCTATACCTCGGTGCCGGCCGCCGTAATCAGGTTTCTGGAACAGGACAGCCAGACCCGGCTCGTGGCGAAACCGCAGCTCCGTGGCCAGGAGGGCTCGGAACTCACCTTGAATCTCGGACAGGAGATACCCGTCCCGACAACGGCGTTCACGCCGCTGGCGGCTGGCGGGGCGTCGTTCAATCCTCTGACGTCGTTCACCTATCGGCCGATCGGCGTCATCCTGCGCATGACGCCGCGCGTGACCTACGAGAACGAGATCATTCTCGACCTCGAAGTGGAGAACAGCACCCTGGGGCCGCCAATCAGTGTGGCGGGGCAGTCGCTGCCGACGTTTGGCTCGCGCAACGTCGTTACCCGGCTGCGGCTACGTGATGGCGAGTCCAATTTGCTGGCCGGACTGATCCGCCAGGAGGACCGGCAGGTTCTGCGCGGGTTTCCCGGCCTGCTGCGGTTGCCAATCCTCAAGCAGCTCTTCTCGAGCAACGACGAGTCGGTGCTGCAGACCGACATCGTGATTTTGCTGACGCCGCGCATTGTGCGGGCGCATCAACTGACGCAGCAGGACGTCAGCCCGATCCACATCGGCACGCAGAACGACATGCGCATCACCGGCCCGCCACCGCTCATCGCGCCGTTTCCGGACGCCGGCGCCGCAGCGCCGCCCGGTGTCCCAGCGGCGCCGGACCAGACTCCTCCGGATCGATGAACGCCGCGAGTATGCGGCGCCGCCCGCGTGGGGCGGTCGCGTGCGGCGCTGTATTCCCAGCGGGATCTGCGCGACAGCCCGGATTCGGTGGAGGTGCCGGGCAATGGGTTCGTGGAGCTGGATCTGCAGGCGTGGGTGCGTGTGGCCGGCTGACAGTTTCGGCTGGGCAGCGTGACCGTCTCCTACCTGGGGGCGGAGCTGGAGATGGGGGCGCAGGTGCGCCAGGTGCACGAGGAGTCGAGCCTGAGCTTCGACAAGCAGTTGGTGGAACGGGCCTCCATGTTCGGGCCGTCGATGTTGCACGCGGCATCCTCGCGGACCGACCTATTGATACACCGCCACGATATTGCCCTCGATATCGCCGGCCAAATAGATCCGGTTATGCACGCCCTCGGTCCCGATCCGGATGATCCCCTCGTCCCCGTTCGCGCCGACGCTGCCGATGTACACATTGTTGCTGCCCGTCTGGTTTCTTATGCCTGCCGCGTAGCCCACCGCGATGTTGCCCGAGCCGCTCTCGTTCCGTCGCAAAGCGCTGCGGCCGATGGCGATGTTCCGATTGCCCAGGCTATATAGAAGCGAGCCCGTGCCGATGGCGACGTTGTCCTGACCGGACAGTGTGCTCTTCAGCGTGTCGCTCCCAATCGCCATGTTGAACGACGCGTTCGTCGCCCTCAACATCGAGGCGGTGCCGATGGCCAGGTTGCTGCGCCCGGTCGTCAGGCCGCGCAGGGCCAGCCGGCCGAAGCCGGCGTTGTCGATACCGGTGGTCAGCAAGCGCAACGCCTCCTGGCCGACCGCAGTATTGCCCGTGCCCGTCGTCACCGACTCCATCGCTCTATGCCCGAAGTGCGTGTTGGTGTTACCAGCGTGGTCCTGCGTTGTCGGCGGGTCGCCGTTATCGGCAGCGGCTCCATAGCCCGCCTCCGACGTGGACGGGTACTCGAGCGCGGACGCCAGGAACGGGGCGGAATCGCCCTGCGGCCCTTGCGGTCCAGCCGGGCCGACGGTGCCGACGGTGCCGACCGTGCCGACGGTCAGATAGAACACAGTGCCTGCCCCGTCGATCCAGGTGACCGCCAGTAGATACGTGCCGGGCCGGAGTTCCGGCAGCCCCGCCATCACGGCCGACTCCTTTGCCGACACCACCGCCAGTGTCGTCATGCCGAGCGTCACCGTCGGAACGCCCGCCGGAAAGTCGTAGCCGTTTATCGTCAACGCGGCATTCTCGACGTCGACGAGCGCTTCCGTTATGACCGGTTGCTGAACCGGAACGGTCTGCGCATTGGCTTGCAGATAGGCAACGCCCGCCGCAACCAATATCACCAGAGCGGCAAGGAACCAGAAACCACGCATTCACTTCATTGGAGCACCCCCATACTTGGCACGAAACCCGGAAAATCCCAGCAACAGCGCCGCCCGGCCAGATTACCGAGGCCGCGACAGCACGCGTGTCAGCGCGCCGGCGGCGCCGGCGGCCTCGGCTCTGCCACCATGCCGGGGCGCGGCGTTGTCAGCGGTGCGTACCCGCCGCCGGCCGCGGGCGGCGCGGCCGGCGGCGCCTCCTCGCCGGTCTGGTTCGGCCGGAGTAGTTGCCGCAACCGCTCGAGTTGCACCGTCTCGGACAGGACGGGCAACGCCTCGGGCAAGAACCGCGGCCGGCCCGGCTCAAAATCCGCCGGTCGGCCGCGCGCGACGACCGCACGCGGCGGAACGCGTATGGCGCGGATTCTCACAACTTCGTAACGCGATGCACCGGAGTCGCTCCGCGCACGCCGCGCGGCCAGGTAGCCGGCCGCCGGCCGCAGCAGCAATCTGAGCGCCCGCGCCTCGTCGACGTCGACCAGATGAAGCGACACCCTCGCCGCCTCGATCGGCCCCGCCCCCGTGAATTGCGTCCCACCGGCGCGCGCCCACGCCTCCAGGACGTCGCCCAGCGCCGTGTCGTCGGCGATCAGCGTAATCCGCCCACCGCCGATCTCGAACCGCAACTCCTCGGCTGCGGCGACTGACGCCCCGCACGCCACCAGCACGCCTACGACCGCGCCCGCAACGCACCTCCGACTCGCGCACAACATTGCCGGTAACCTGTCAGGGCCCTGGCAGCCCGTGGCAAAAGCCCCGCTGCATCCCGTAAGGGGCGGCGCTGGGCGTCTGGTCAGCGGGGTCACAAATGCCCCAATTTGCTCCCTCGTCGCGCCTTGCCAGCCGGGCGCGGCATTGTTACGACCAGATCTCGGTGCAACGCGGGGTCTTGCCACGGGCTGACAGGTAGCTCGACAGGCAAAACGAGCGGCCAACACCGACCTGACGACGATGAGCGCAGGAAGCACATCGGATTATCGCTTGGCCGGTTGTGTAGGTCAATCGGTGTTCACGTTCAGCGATATACGCATTCCGTGTTCGGCCGGGCGTTTTGCCTGAAGAGGCGGGGCGAGGCACGATCCATGCGCGGGAGGCAGCGTTCGCAGGATGGCAGGAACCGTCACCGCTGGCGCAGGGCCGGGTCTGTCCTTGGCTGGGCGTGAGCTGCATGCGGTGGTCGTGTGCACGGACGCCACAGGACCCCGCCGCTCGGTACACGTGCTTTACGCACGGCGCACTAGAAGCTCAATGCACCGAGTGAGGTTGCCCCGGCTCATTGTTGGTTTCGACCAGGGGTGGGAAATTTTCGCTGACCGCAAGCGGGGAATCTTGAATGACCGTCGACACTCGCGGAAGACCTTGCCGTCGATGCAGACGACCCGCAGGTCCAGTTCGCCCAACGGCCGACTCAGAATGGTGTGGAGGCGTTCCGTCGATAACCCGACGAATCGCCGCGACACCGACCTGCGGCCTCCCCCGGGCTGCGTTGCTCGAGGTGCCCCTGCAGGAGCTTGCGCATCAACTCCTGGCCCCGCCGGTGCAGCGCTCGTTCCAGGTCGCTCTCACTCATCTGCCGGGCTTCCCGCGAAGAGAGGTAGGCTTTGGCCTCAGCGAAGGCGGCCTCCGCCGCCGCATACGGTGCCTGGTCGGGTGGAGCGGTGCGGGGGGCGGCGGCTCGCATCGCTCAACTCTCCCGCAACCGCCGCTTCGCATTTCCCACCACAGCATAGACAAGGACCGTCTTGGGCGCCTCGCCGGCACGGCGGCCGTGCCGGTCCATGCGACCTCGACCGCTGGTGGCGCCCAACGCGACCCAGTTGGCGGCGCGGAGCGCACGAGAACTTACAGTGCGTCTGGATCGTGGTGAGATCTAGATCCAGCCGGATTCCTCGAGTCCTTCTGGATCGCTTCCGAGTCGGTGTGGGTGGCGGTGTTGGCGAGTACCGAAATTTCTCGTGTTCCAGAATTCTCAGCCAGACGGCGGGCGAATCGTGCGACCAACCCATACACGCGCTCGCCGCCTTGGGCAGGACGGCGCCGCCATCGGAACCCCGTATACTGTCGATCGAGCGTGGCCACGAGGGGGCGACTCGAAAGGTTCTATCAATGCCCACGAATTCGATTCGCAGCGGTGCGGCTCTGTCGGGCGCGGCGACAATGTTGGGCGTGCCGGCCTTGGCCATCCTGATGATTCTCGGCGGGCCCGAACGCACACTGGCCCAGGACTGCGGGTCCTGGTCGCGCCCGGTGCTGTGCCAGGCGCAACTCGTTGCGACGGACGTCGACGGAAACACGGACGGGCTCGACGGACAGTCCCGGTACCGATTGGCGCCGCGCGGCCGGATTGACCTGGAGCTGGACGGACGCGACCAGCGCGGGCGGAGATTCCCCGCGGACCGCATCGTGCTCAGGTACGACGAGGCAGGATGCGGTCGCGTGCTCGACATCGAAGACCGCGGGCGGCGCGGCCTGCGGATTACCGCGCGGTCCGCAGCCGACCGCTGCCGACTCGTGGTCTGGGTGCCCGGCAACCTCAACTTCGAATGGGACATCGAGTTCGAGGTGGACCCTGCCGCCCGGACTTCGTACAGCCGCGGCGAGGCTCGCTACATCGTCGACGCGCTGTACGCCGCCATTCTTGCGCGAGACCCCGACCCGCCGAGTCTGGGGGGCGCCGTCGCAGAAGTGCAGCAGGGCAACCTCGAGAGCCTGGTCAACGCCATGGTCCGAAGCAGGGAGTTCTCCGAGAGTCGCAACGGCGTGTCGCCCAGCGACCTGCTCGACCGGTTCTACATGGGCCTCTTCGACAGACCGGCGGACACGGGCGGCGTCCGTACGTACCTGAATCTGGTTCGATCGGGCCGCTACGCCGAAACGCTGATCCGGATGATCCGCTCGCCGGAATTCGAACGACGTCTACCCGGATAGCCGCCCGCGGCTCGCCTTACACGGACCGAACATAATCGTGTGGTGTATTGTGCCCAACATGGTGAAGCGCGGCTCCCGTGTCCTGGCGACCCTCATGTCGGCGGTCCTTGTAGGCGGCTGCGGCGGCCCCGGCGGGGAGCCCGAGTCTGCGCCAGCCGCGGCGGCGGCGTCCGAGGCGGCCGAGGCGTCTGACGTACCGCGGTTCCGTGTCGACCCGTTCTGGGCCCGCGAGCTGCCGAACAACTGGATGCTCGGGCAGGTATCGGGCGTGGCGGTCGATGACCGCGACCATGTCTGGGTGCTGCACCGGCCGGGGACCCTGGATGCCCGGCAGCGCGGCGAAGAGGGCATGTGCTGCGTCCCGGCGCCGCCGGTGATCGAACTCGACCCCGCCGGCAACGTCGTCCGCTCGTGGGGCGGTCCGGGCGACGGCTTCGAGTGGCCGTCCAGCGAGCATGGGATCCACGTCGACCATCAGGGTCACGTCTGGATCGGCGGCAACGCCGCCGGCGACGCGCACGTGCTGAAGTTCACGGCAGACGGCGACTTCCTGTTGCAGATCGGGCGCGCCGGGCAGAGCGGCGGCAGCAACGACACCGCGAATCTCGGCCGCCCCGCCGGGATCCGGGTCGACCCGGACGCCAACGAGGTCTATATCGCCGACGGATACGGTAACCGCCGCATCATCGTGTTCGACGCCGACACCGGCGAGTACCGCCGGCACTGGGGCGCGTACGGAGAGCCGCCGGACGACACCGAGCTGGCGCCCTACGACCCCGACGCCGAGCCAAGCCGCCACTACCGGAGCCCGGTGCACGACGTCGCCATCGCCCGCGACGGCCTGGTCTATGTCGCCGACCGGACCAACAACCGCGTGCAGGTATTCCAGAAGGACGGGACGTTCGTCACCGAAGCATTCATCCGGCCGGAGACGCTCGGCAGCGGCTCGGCGTCGGGGGTCACGCTCTCCGAGGATCCGGACCAGCGCTGGCTCTTCGTACCGGACGGCACCAACAACGTCGTCTGGATCCTGGACCGCGCATCGCTCGACGTGCGCGGCCGCTTCGGCCGGCTCGGCAAGAACGCAGGACAGTTCTACCGGCTCCACAACCTGGCGGTCGACTCCCGCGGGAACCTGTTCACGACCGAGGTCAACGTGGGCCAGCGGTTCCAGAAGTTCGACCGGCTCGGCGACTGAGCGGACGCGGCGCCGCCCACCGCAGGAAATATGACCATGCGCAGCATCACTGGAGTCACGCTGGCGGTGATCGCGGCGTGCGCCCTGACCGGAGGACCGGCCGCGGGTCAGCAGGGCGCGTGGGGCGGCGAGTGGCGCAGTCATTCAGGTGACAACGGCGCCACGAAATACGCCCCTATCGCGCAGATCACCGCCGACAACTTCGCCCGTCTCGAGGTGGCGTGGCGCTGGAACACCGCCGACACGCATCTGCCCTGGTCAACCCCCGCCGGCACGTCGCTGCTGCCGGCCGAGACCGTGTTCGACCTGCTGGAAGAGCGGAATCCCGAGCGCTGGGCCGACTGGGACGGCAACCAGAGGTCGCTGAGCCGGCCCTCGTTCCGTGCGCTGGTGGGGACTCCGCTGATGGTCGATGAGGTGCTGTATCTGAGCACGGCGCTGTATCGGGCGGCCGCCATCGACGCCCGCACCGGCGAGACGCTGTGGGTGCACGACCCGCGGGCATACGAGTCGGGGTCTCCCCCACCGCTCCCCTGGCGCCACCGCGGTGTGGCGTATTGGGAGGACCAGGATGCGGCGCGGGTCTTCTGGGGCACCGGCGACGGCTTTCTGATTGCGGTCGACGCCAGAACCGGTCTGCCGGCCGAAGAGTTCGGCGCCGGGGGACGCGTCGACCTGATGGACGGGTTGCCGCGCGCGACCCGCGGTCAGCTCGATCTGTTGAACCTGTTGCCGATCGGGTCGCAGTCTCCACCGATTGTGGTCGGCGACACCGTCGTCATCGGCTCGAGCATCAACGACCGCGCGCTCACGAAGGAAGCGCCGCCGGGCTGGGTGCGCGCCTACGACGTCCGCACCGGCCGCCACAAATGGGACTTCCACACCGTGCCGCAGAGCCCGGACGAGCTCGGCGCCGACACCTGGCTCAACGACTCGTGGCGGTATTCGGGCAACACCAACGTCTGGTCGCTGATGAGCGCCGACGATGAGCTGGGGTGGGTCTATCTGCCGATCGGCACCGCCACCAACGACTACTATGGCGGCGCGCGGCTGGGCGACAACCTGTTCGCCGAGAGTCTGGTCGCGGTCGACGCCGAGACCGGCGCGCGACAGTGGCATTTTCAGATGGTGCACCACGGTCTGTGGGACTACGACCTGCCGGCCGCGCCGAATCTGATCGACCTCACGGTCAACGGGCGCCAGGTGAACGCGGTGGCGCAGATCAGTAAACAGGGATTCGTCTACGCGTTTGACCGGGTGACCGGCGATCCGATCTGGCCGATCGAGGAACGGGCGGTCCCGACCGACACCGACCTCGAGGGGGAGGCGCCGTCACCGACCCAGCCGTTCCCGACCCGGCCGGCCCCGTTCGAGTATCAGGGCACGTCGATCGACGACCTGATCGATTTCACCCCCGAGATTCGCCAGCTCGCGGTCGACGCGGTGGAGGGCTTTCGCCTGGGACCGCTCTTCACACCGCAGATGCAAAACGGCACCATCATGCGTCCGTCGGTGGGCGGGGGCGCCAACTGGTCCGGCGCCGCGGTCGATCCGGATACCGGCTACCTGTATGTGCCGTCGGTCAATGCGCACTCGACGATCGGGCTCAGCCCCCCGCAGCCGCATGAGACGCAGTCGACGCTCGGTTATCTGCGGCGGTCGCTGTCGGCAGGACCGGTCATGCCGCGCGGATTGCCGCTGTGGAAGCCGCCCTACTCGCGCATGACCGCAATCGACATGAACACCGGCGAGCACGTCTGGATGACACCGACCGGCAATGGCGACCGGATCCGCAATCACCCGCTGCTGCGCGATCTCGAACTTCCGCCGCTCGGGGGCGACTGGGGCCGCACCGGACCGCTACTGACGAAAACGCTGCTGATCCAGGCCCTGGTGGCGGGCGGGACGGACGGCGGACCGCGGCTGGTGGCGTACGACAAACTCACCGGCGCCGAGGTCGCCTCGCTCGATCTCCCCGCCGGCGCACTGGGCGCCCCGATGACCTATATGGTAGGCCGCAAGCAGTACATCGCCATGACCGTGGGCGGTCAGGTGCCCGGGCTCATCGCGCTGGCGTTGCCAGACTGACTCCAGTTGGTCTAATCCGAAGTTTCGGAGCGAATCGCGCGGAAGTCATTATTATTGAGCGGGTTACCGGTTTAGAGGGTGTATCGGTAGTGGCTACACTCGAGGCGTCACCCCCAAGAGCTCGAAGCAGCGTTGCTGCGTCGGCGTGGGCTGTGTCTGCAGCCTGAAAGTGGCGTCGCCCTCGGTGACCTGCATGGTGTTGGCGGTCAGCGTTCCCAGATCGGCGAGCAGCGTCCGAAAGCTGTGCACCGGCAGGTGGTCGTCGGTCCGTTTGCGGCCGGCCTTGGCCAACGCCGCAGGCGAGCGTTTCGCGGGTTCCACGACGGAGCGGCGCTGCTGCTCGGCCGCCGCCGGGTCGTGGTCGTCGAACAGCAGCGGCGCCAAGGCCTGCCGCATGTGCCACTCGACCCAGTAGGCCAGCATGCAGAGCAAGACGTGCGCCCGTACCCGATCGGGTCGCCGGTGATGGATCGGCCGCACTTTCAGGTCCACCGACTTCAGGCAGCGAAACGCCCGCTCCACCTTGGACAGGTCCTTGTAGGCCCGCACCGTCTGCGCCGCGTCGAACTGCTCCGGCTCGACGTTCGAGCGGACGATGTACAGCCCGTCGAGCTGCTGCTCGGTCGCGATCCGCTCGTCGTCCCGGTGGAACGTGAACGTGTCGTCGGTGATCGTGGTCACGAAGTGCTTGGCGACCTTGTGCCGGTTGATGACCTTCCCGACGCGCAAGCCGATCTCGGCCGCCCCCCGTAGCGGCCGACTCGTACGGGTTGTCGCCGCCGCGATGGGCGCCAGGTCCTCCTCGGTGGCCGCCAGCAACTCCTGCCGCTTGCGCTGTCGTTGGGCGGCCAGCAGGGGATTGCGGCACACGATCAGCCGTTCGCCGGGAAACTCCTCGCTGGTGACCTCGGCGAGGTCCCGCTCGTCGAACAACGACGGCGTCACCGTGCCGGCGGCCAGCAGTTTGCGGATCATCGGCGCGCGCAGCGTGGTGATCCAGCGCAGGCCGTCCACGCCCGCCAGGTCCTTGCGGATGCGCGCCGCGGTCAGCATGCCCCGGTCGCCCACCAGTACCACGCGCTGCAAACCGAAGCGGGTGCGGATCTTCTCTACCTGGCAGGCCACCGTCTTCGGGTCGCTCGTCGAGCCCTCGAAGACCTCGACCGCAACCGGACAACCCTCGGCCGTGCACAACAGACCGAAGACGATCTGCAACGTGCCCTGCTTGCCGTCGCGGCTGTACCCGCGCTGGGCCAGCGGGCAGTGGGTTCCCACCAGGTAACTGGAGGTCAGGTCGTAGAGCACCAGCGTGTTTTCCCGCAGGTGCCGCTTGGCCAGACGCTGCTCGATGGCCGCCTGCTGCTGCACGAGCCAGTCCATGGCGGCGTAGAGCTCATGCTGGTCGACGGCGCCGAGCCCGAGCACCTCGCCCAGGGTGGAGACGGCGCTGTCGGGCGCCAGGGCGCGGGCGGTGGCCAGCTTGGACTGCGCATTGATGACGCGGGCAGCGACCAGGGCGAGGGCGAGCTCACGCCGGCGCGAGGGTTGCCGGGCAACCAGGGTGTGGAGGCCGAACTGCTTGAGGGTGCCCACCACGGCGGCGACGTGGCCGTGAGGCAGGCTGCGGGTGCAGGTGAAGGCGTCTTCGGGGTTGACCAGCGTCTCTCCCTTGAGCGCGCGCCGGACCAGATCGATGACGCGGTCGGGCAGGTGGGAGACATTGCCGAGCGTTTCGTGTTTGACCTTTCCGTCCTGACGAAAAGTCCGGCGCAGTAGGTGTGTGCGATAGGTCTTGTCCCCATAGCGGCGTGTCGTAGTGGCCACGTGAACGGCACCTGATCTGCTTGGCATGCCTAAAGTATAGACCATAACCGGCAGACTATCAACATATATTAGTGGCTACATATTGCACGAAAGAACGACCGCAAAACACAGCTAACCTCCCAACTGTCAATGAGTTGGCCTCGTTAGCCCAAGTTTACCAGTCAAAAACATAAACTATTGCAAGTAAGCAGCTTACGCCGACAGAAATACTCGAGTGGCACTACAAACGTTTGCAAACCGGTGAGAGGGGTCGGTCAGATGAGCGTTTTGCGGACGCCCCCGGGGTGCGGGTCGACGCCGAGCGCGTCGTAGATGTCCCGCTGCTCGGGTTCGGGTTGCGTGGCCGTTCGCACGTGCAGCGTGCGTCCGTCGGGGCGACGGAAGGTGGCGGTGACGCGCTGCTGGCCGTCCAGGATGCGGCGCAACGTCGTCCAACTGGCGGGGTTGCCGTGCCCGCGCAGTCGGGTGCGGATGACCTGTACGAGCTGGTAGGCGATGACGGTGATGAACAGGTGGCCGTCGGCCCGCCGCGGCTTGTGGTGGTAGATGGGGCGCAGGCCGAGTTCGGCCTTGAGCGAGCGGAAGACGGCCTCCACGTCCGTGAGGGTGGTGTAGGTGCGCCACAGGGCGTCTTCGTCCCACTCGGTCTCGCTGCTGCGCAGGCAGTAGACCCCCGGATGGGTGGCCATCGAGCCGTCCCGGGGACGGCGGGTCCAGGTGACGGCGACCGCCTTTTCGCCGGTCTCGTCGGCGGTGACCTCGATCTGGTAGTGGGCGGCGACGCGGGAATGCTTCGTCTTCAATCGCCCGATGCGCTGCCACACCTGGTCGAGCCGTTTGTGGGTGCGGGGGCGCGCCAGCCCCTCGTGGAGCTGGGTCAGGGCGGTCTCGAAGCGGGTGGCGAAACGCTCGACGATGCCTCGTTCCTTCTCGGCCCGCGCCTCGGAGTAGCAGTACAGGCGCACCTCGTCGGGGTCGGTCGAGACCACCTTGTGCAGGTGCACGGTCTGGTTGGACTGGGTTTGGAGCGATACGGCGGCCTCGGCGTCGAACTGACGGTGCGGTTCGCGGCTGACGACCAGATAGCGGTAGTCGTGCTCACGCAACCACTGCACGCAGGCCTCGGTGGCGACGCCGCGGTCCATGACCACGAGGGCGCCGGGTGGCGCCTCCAGCGCCTCGAGCATGTCGGCCAGCGTGCGCTGTTCGCGGACGTTGCCGGCGAAGACCTTGGAGCGGCGCACGAAGCCGCTGGCGTCGAGCATCAGGCCCAGGGTCAGCAGCGGACAGTCGCTGCGCTTCTCCTTCGAGTGCCCGCGCTGCGCCTGGGGCTGCTCGCTCGCCTCGCCCTCGAAGTAGGTGTTGGTCAGGTCGTAGAGGGTCACCGTCGGCTGGCGGTCGAACAGCCCCATCGCGCGGTCGAACAGATGCGCCTCGATCGCCTCGCGATGCTTCACCAGCGCGTCCGAGGCGCGGTAGAGCTGCATCGCGCCGACGGTCTCGAAGTCGACGCCGAGCAACTCGCCGAGGCCGCTGCGCGCTTGCAGCCAGCGGTGCGTCGCGCGCTCCGAGGCGGGCTGGGCGAGACGCCCGACGATGACGCCGGCCGCCGCCGCGCGCAGGGCGCCGTTGACGCCCAACTCGGCGAGCAGGGCCGGCAGGCCCAATTGCTCCAGCGCCCACAGGCCGAGTTGCTCGACCCCGACGCTGCGGGGACGGACCAGACGCAGCGAGTCGACATCGACCCGTTGCACGTCGGTCGGTTCGGCGGCCGTCCCGTCCCGCGGTGCGCCGCGAGCGAGCAATTGCGCGGCGATGCGCTGGGCTTCGTGCTCGACGGCGGGCGGGCCATCGGCGAGCAGGGGCGCCTGGCCGGTCAAGATGTCGTCGATGCGAGCGCACAACGGCGGCCATTGGGCCTGGGGGATGTCGAAGTGGCGCCCGAGATTGAGCAGGGTGCGCTGCCGGACGGTGTTTCCGACGCGCTCGGAGTGCACGAGGCGATGGGAGAAGTAGGGTTTTCCGTCCTGGGTCCGCCGGGTTTGGGTGCGCCGAATGAACACGCTACCCACGATAGCGGGCGCGGCGGCCGGAGTCAACCCATTATATACGATTATGGCACTACATCGCGTACCGTCAAAACCCGTTCCTTTAGAATCAACAACTTACAGACATGGCAATCCCGAAATACAGCCAAAATCGGCAAAATGGCCGGTCAACTTGGTAAACTTGGGTTAGTCTCGTCTCTCGGCCCCGAAACTTCGGTCTAATCGGCGACTTTATCTGTCTCCTGCAGGTCATTGCCGAGCGAGAGTTTCAGAGTGTCGCCGTCCACACGCGTCTCCGTGCTTTTTCACCGACCGCGGCCATGACCGAGACGGCACGGTTGACCAGATCGTTGGTCAAGTCACCGGCCCGGATCAACCGGGACGACGGGCAGGACGACGTGAGACGGGTAGGCCGCCTGATGGTAGATCGAGTTGTCGGCAGGCATCGCACGCCGGTGCTGACCGACCGGATCGCCGGTGTTCGGGTTCACGTCGAAGCGTGGGAAGTTGCTGCTCGAGATGTCGATCCGGATGCGATGCCCCGCCTTGAACCGATTCGCCGTCGGGTAGGGTTCAATCTGGAACTCGTAGACCTCGCCCGGTGTCATCGGCTCGGGCCGGCTCGGCGCGTTCCGGTACCGCGCCCGAATGATGCCGTCGGTGATGTTCATGTCGAAACCGGAGGGAAAGTCCAGACTCGGCGGATAGACATCGATGAGCTTCACCGTGAAGTCCGTATCGACCGCGGTCGACGACGCGTGGAGCGTGACGGTAATGGGGCCGATGACCTCTACCGGCGCCTCCAGCGGCGCGGTCTGGAACACCACGACGTCCGGTCGCGTCTTGAGCGGCAGGTAGGGCGCCCGTGAACCGTAGAAGCCGTTCTCCGATCCCCCCTCAAGACTCTTGAACGGCCGCTCGCGCTGGTCGTAGGCGCCGCGCTTCAGCACGCCGGAGAACGAACCGCCAATCGTCGGCACCGGGTGCGCCGGATCGTAGGTGTAGGTGGTGGGCGCCGCCTCGGCCGGCGGCGGGTCGCTGCTCAGCGTCCCGTCCGCGTGGAAGTAGTAGCGCGTGGGCTCTACCTCGGCCAACGGCCAGACCGCCGCATCCCGCCAGTAGCCGCCGTGGTACAGCCGCCCGTCCTCGTCCTTGTGACCGTCGCCCGTGCCCATCACGAACAGACGAATCGGCGGCCAGTCGTCGACCGCCGTGGGTCGTTGCTTGAGATGGCGATCGAACCACTGCAGGTGCAGCTCTCTGGAGAAATCGGGCAGCGCGGCATGCTCCCCGAATTCGACGTCGCCGGCGTACGATCGGGTGTTCCCGCCGTGGGTCCAGGGTCCGACCAGCAACCGCATCGGCGCGGTCTTGATGCGCGACAGCCCCAGATAGTTCTCGAACATGCTGCCGCAATAGGGGTCGTACCAGCCGGCCACGTGGAGCATCGGAATATCAGACGTGCGCCCGTAGTACTCGCGCCAGTTGACGCCGATTCGCTGCCAGTGCCGGAAGTCGGCATTGGGGTCGTCGTCATCCCCGCGCGTCAGTTGGGTGAGCACGTATTGCTCGAACTCGGGCACCGCGGCCAGCGGGCTGAGTCCCGGGCGCAAGGGCATCGCCTCGAACCAGTCGGTCACTGCCTCTGTTTCGAAGGTGGCCCGTACAACCGGATCGGGCGAGACGCGCAGTTGGCCGAACGCCCAGCCAAGCTGCTGGCCCAGCTCGAACGCGCCGTTGTTGCGGACCTTGTGCGCCCAGGGATTGGAGATGCCCCCGTGGTTGAGCAGCAGCGTCCTCAAGTGCGGCGGGTTCATCTTGGCCGCGTCCGCCTGGGTGTGCGCGCCATACGAGGTGCCGAACATGCCGACGTCGCCGGAGGTGTACGGGAGCGACGCGATCCACTCGATCGTGTCGTAGCCGTCCGGTGCATCGAAGTCGTGGTACTTGCTGAACCCGCCCTCCGACTTGTAGCGTCCGCGGGTGTCCTGGAGCACCACCACGTAGCCGTGCTCGACGAAGTAGCGGGCGCTGTCGACCAGCCCGCGTCCATCCTTGCCGTAGGGCGTGCGTTGCAGCAGCACCGGCAGCCGCTCGGCGACCGGCGCGCCGTCGAGCGCGGGGCGATAGACGTCGGTGGCGAGGTAGATGCCGTCGCGCATCGGCACCATGACGTCCTCGGCGAACAACAGCGCGTCGTGCGTGGCGGCGACCTGCGCCTGCGCGCCGCCCGCCAGCGTCACCAGCGTCGCCAGCACGAAGAGAACGGGCCCAACCTGTCGTTTCTGCATGATGGTGCTCCCGTGTCCTGCAGCAGGTCTCGCGTGTGCGGCAGGGAATCGCTGTCAACAACGATGACCATGACGATGACGATGACGATGACGATGACGATAATGCCGGCCAGTCTATCGCGCGTGACGCGCTCCGGCCAACGTTGTGTACCGGGGAACTCGGTGTTCCGCCGCGCCGCACAGGATTTTGGCCTTGACGCCGGACCGGCGCGCGCGCATTCTCGGCAGGTTGTGTCCGGTCAGGGTGAGCATCCCCGTGGGGATAGGTCGATCTGCGGGGCCGGGCGCGTGGACAGGATCGCGGAGCGGCGGCGTTCACACGAGGCGGCCGGTCTCGCAGGTCAGGAGAGGAGCAGTCATGTCGAAGTTACGCATGGTGGCCGTGCTGGTCATCGTCTCGGTGGCGGGATTCGGGTGGGTGTCGGCGCAGCCCCACGGCGGCGGCTCGGGCGTGCTGACCGGGCAGGACTACGGAGAGATCGAGAATCTCTATGCCCGATACAGCCAGGGGAGCGATTTCCAGAACGCCGAACTGTTCCTGTCGGCCTTCTCCGAGGACGCCACCATCGTGCGCGCCGACGGCAGCAGCATCACGGGGATGGCCGCCTTGCGGGCCGAGCGGGTAGAACGCTATCAGGGGCGGACCGGCGACGTCGGGCGCCGGCATCGCACCGGCAGCTATCTCATCACGCCGACCGCGGAGGGCGCGCAGGGCCGCGCCTACTACATCCTGCTCGACGTGACGAGCAGTCCAGCCCGGATGACGTTCACCGGTTACTACGACGACGAGTTCGTGCGCACGCCGGACGGCTGGCGCATCAAGCGCCGGACCATCAATCGCGACGTGGCGCGACCGTAGGGGGGCGTCGAGGCACGGGGGATTGAGGTCGGCCGCGATATTCATCCTCTGCGCGCGATTTCCCGGCACGACGTGTCCCGTTGCCGGCCGGGCAGCAGCGCGCCTCGGTGGTCACCGCCGCCCGCCGGCGGCCCGGACCAAGGCGGGCCGCAAGCGGACCGGCGGCGACCTGCCGGTGCACGGCTTCCGGATGCTGCTCACCGACCTGGGGACGCTGACCGCCAATACGATGCAGGTTGCCGAGGGCGGCGCCACCTTTGCAGCAGCGTTGTTTCGAACTACTGGGGGTCATGCCGCGCGTGTAGCCAGCACCGACATCCCTCGAAATCGAGTAACTCCCTCGGCAACAATTACTTACGCGCGATCCGGTCTGAAACTTCCGGCTAGCCGCGTGCAGCGTCTGCACCCGGGCGGGCCAGCCTCAGCGCACGTGCGCGCGGATCTGATGATTGATCCGGTGGATGCGCCGCTGAAGCGCCTTCACCCGCGGGCGGTCGCCCGCCTCGAATGCCGACTTCTTCTCTCCCTTGAGCGCCCGCAGCTTGCGCTTCGCGGCGCTCTTGTCGAACCCGCCGATCACGTGATGGTGCTCGTGCGTATCGATCCCCAGCGCCTTGCAGAGCCCCGGCAGCAGATGCTCCTTGTTGAGCTGCGAGAAGCCCTTCACCGCCTCGTGATCGAGGCCTCTCGCGATGTCACGCAGATCGGCGACCGTCCTGTGCTTCAGCTTCTCGTAGGTGTAATCCGCCATGCACCCTCCCGGTTGAACGCCCCGCTCACTGCGTGGGCAGCGCGAATACGAACAACCCGTTCCCGGCGTTCGGGCGCCGCTTCTCGGGGGTCAGCTCGGCCGGCATCGTCGTCCAGCTCCCGCCCCCGATACCGGTGCCGATCGCGACGTACTGTCGGCCATCGACGGCATACGTGACCGGAAATCCCTGGACGGAGGTCGGGAGGCGGGTCTCCCAGAGCTGATCACCGGTGCTGACGTCGTAGGCGTACGCCTGCCGGTCGTACGTGCCGACGAACGCGAGACCGCCCGCGGTCGTCAGAGCGGCCGAAATGTACGGGGTCCGCGTCCGATGCGACCAGAGGATCTCGCCGCTCACGTGCATCGCGACGAACTCGCCCATGTTGCCGTCGCTGTCCGGGTGCAGGAAGTTCTCGCGGAACACCATCCCGGCGCCGCCGCCCCCTTCACGGAACTCGACCTCGCTGTAGATCGTCCGCTGGCAGTTCAGCGTCAGGGGAATGTAGAACGCCTCGGTCTCGGGGCTGTAGGCCATCGCCCGCCAGCTCTTCAGCCCGGAGTGGCTCGGACAGAACGACAGCTCCTCGTCGAGCACCGGCGTCATGCCGGGTCGAAACGACATGCGTCCGGTGTCGGGATCGACGTCGATGATGTTCTGGTAGCCGAGGTCGGTAGCGTTGATGAACTGTCCGGTCTCGCGGTCGAGCTGCCACAGGATGCCGAGCTTGCCCATGGTGAAGACGGACGGCCGCCCGTCGACCTCGACGAGTATCCGCTCGAACGTCTCGTCCATGTCGTGGGACTCGCCCGGCAGATGCTGAAAGTACCAGTGCATCTCGCCGGTCTCGGGATCGAGGGCCAGCGTCGAGCTGGTATAGAGCGCGTCCGCGTCGGTGCGTCGGCTCACCTGGGCCCACGGCTTGGCCTGGGCCACCCCCCAGTACGTGAGGCCGAGATCCGGGTCGTAGCTCCCGGCGATCCAGGCGTCGCCGCCGCCGCGGAACATCATCGGCAGATCGCCCCAGGTGTCACCGCCCGCCTCGCCCGGCCGCGCTACCGTCGAGGTCCGCCACAGCTCGCGCCCGGTGTCGGCATCGTGCCCGGTAATGAAGCAGCCCTCGTCCCAGAAACGCAGGCAGCCGGCCATCCCGGAGATCACGACGCCCTGCACCACCAGCGCGCCGCTGCTGTAGAAGTACCCCTTGGACGAGTCGGCAACCTCGGCCTCCCAGGCGACCTCACCGGTCCGCGCATCAAGCGCCACGATGTTGGCGTCCGCGGTGTTCAGGATGATCTTGTCCTCATACATCGCGATGTTGCGGTTGGGCCGGCCGCCGCCCCGCGCGGTCGGAAACTCCCGGCGGTGCTCCCACAGCAGGTCGCCGGTGGCGGCGTCGAGCGCCTGCACGATGTTGCCGGGGCTGGCCAGATACATCACCCCTTCGTGCACGAGCGGCGTGGTCTGCTGCGACCCGGGCTCCATCGCCCAGGACCAGACCATGCGGAGGTTGGCTACGTTGTCGCGGGTGATCTGGTCCAGGGTGCTGTACCCCCACCCGTCCTGCGTCCGGCGCCAGTTCAGCCAGCTCTCCGGCGGCGGGTCGGCCAGCACGGCGTCGGTGACCGGGCTGACGGCCGGAGCCTGGGCAGCTACCGGCGCGGCGAGGGCGAGGACGGCCAGCGTGGCAATCGCGGCGCACCGAATCATCGTGGACTCCCTTCGGCCAACGGCCTGAAAACCGTCGCACGTGTCGAGCTCTTGACGGCACCATATCACGCGCGCGGCCCCGGGCGGCGGCGCTCATGCTGCTGGTGCCGCCGGTCGCTCAGGCCTCGGAGCAAGCGAGCCTCGGCAACCTCATGCGACAAAAGCGCGAGCGCGCACGCAGCTCTTCGAAACGGTCGTGATCGCGGGATTTCCGGCCGTCGGGCGGTATGCAGGCGAGCTGTTGCGAATCAGCGAGACCTCCGCCTGGGTTCGGACGCCACCGGATTTGGTCTTGACCTCGACCGATCGCGCGGGCATTCTCTACCCGACGTGTGCAGTCGATCGACTGGCGGCAGGCTCGATCGACGCCTGCTCTCGTACGCGGACCGTGCCCGATCGAGGAGGACCATGGCCGGACTTCGAGAACACCTCACACGCTACGTCGCGCTGACGGCACTGTGCACGCTGGCCCTCTTCGGGGTGAACGCAACCGGGGAACGCGCGCCCCAACTCCCCCCCGACGAGTGCATTCCGGGCACGAACTGCGACGTCATGCCGTCCAGCGCCCGAGCGTATGCCGCGATGTGCGAGCTGGAGCTTGGAGTCGCGCCCACCGTCGATTGCGGTGCGGGCGTCCTCATTCCGATCACCGTCGATGGCGTGGAGGTGTTCGAAGACCCCGGCCTGCACGAATGCGACAAGGCCAGCCTGCAGATTGGCGACTGCATGCCCGGCTCGAGCCTGCAGCGGTACGAGGCCAGGAACGCCGATGGCACGCCCAGACCCGACGCGGTGTGGGTCAGCTTCTGCCGCCACGACGGACGAGACGATGTGGCGAATTTCGATATGCCCGATTCCGTTCAGTTGATTGGCTACAACTACGACACCGGGGCGACCTGCTACTTCGAGTCCGGCGACAACCGGCCCTGGACGTCCGTGGGCGAGAACAACCGGCTGCTCGGTGTGCTTCCCGGTCCGGACGATCCGGAGTTCGATCAGGCCTACACCGTGCCAGGCGTCCAGTGCGTGCGGTGCCATCAGGCGGATCCGTTCAACCACAACCCCTGGATCAACAGTGCGCGCCTTCCCGAGGATCCGCGCCAACCGGTGCTTCCGGTCGTTCCCGGCCCCAACCCGCCCTACTATGTCTTGGGGGCACAGGACTGGGACATGCGGACCATCCACATCGACGGCAACGGGTGCCTCGGGTGCCACCGCATCGGTATGGAGACCCTTGCGGAGTACACGGGCGACCACTGGAACCCCAACGAGCACATGCCGCCGCACGCCCCCGGCTCCCTCGCGGCGGACTATGAGGAGCTCGTCGCGTGCTGGGAGAACGGCCCCGAAAACACACCCGGTTGTGACTGGGTCATTCCGCCGGCCGGCGAGTGCGACGGTGGCGTCGTGGGGCCGGATTACCCTCACGCCTCGACCCGCTTCAACGGCGCGACGGGGGACGACGGGCGCCGCTCGGGTGGCGGGTGGCGCAGGCCCGGGTGCTGACCGTCGCATCCCCTGCCCGCCGAAGCTCGACGCCTGACCCGACCCGCAAAGGCCGGTGGGCTGCGGCTGACGTCTCGTTTGGCGGCCCACAACTCCCCCGCCGGTCCGGGCACCGTCGGGATTAGCGAGGAGTCGCCACCGACCCTGCGGAGCGAGGCGGGCAACCACAAGGGTTGCCCCTACATGTTTCTCACGCGGTGTTGCTCACGAATCGCAACATGACACCGCAACGACCTGGCCGGTCAGCCTCTCGACGCTCCTGCGACGCCGGTGGTCACCCCCGGATGACCCGCGGCAGCAGCATGTGGTGGCGCGGGCAGAGAGACGTGGGGTTCTGGTAGCCGGCGCCGGTGAACGCCTGCAGGTATCGGCGCAGGTCGGTCAGCCTGGCGATCTCGTCCACGAACCCCTGGCGTGCGCAATACACCGGTCGCGAGGTCTCGTGGTAGCGGTCGACCAGCATGCCCTTCCGGTTTTGAGCAACGACAGGCACTTGGACGCGGTCCACGGGCTCACACGCATCAGCTTCTGAAGCGCGATCCTGCGAACCCGTTGTCACGAACTGTCGCGTCCTTGCCGCCGCGGCAAATGCCACACCTTTGCGGACCGCTTCACGCGGTCGGGTGCCTCCAAATCCTTCGCTGCAAATCTGAAGATATCGGTATGGTGCCCGTGAACCGGCACGCTTCCCCGTCAGGTGGACCACCCGTAGTTGGACTCTGGACGCGGTGTGGCGTGCTCATCGCCCAAGCACGTGCGGGCGCACGCGCTCGACGGCGAAGCGGGCGTCGTCGCGAGCGTCGGCAGCGTCTGACTCCTTGTAAAAGTCCGTCGGCGTCAGGTCCTCGGCGCCGTAGAACGCCAGCTCGCGATCGCGCCGCAGCCCGCGTGAGACGGCGGCGAGACGGTCGATGTCGCCCGCCAGGGCGGCCGGAAGCCGGCTCCGCTCGGCCTCCAGCACGTCGGCGACATCGTGCACGCGCGGCGGATCGATACCCGCGGCGCGCAATAGCCCCTTCAGGGCGAGCTCGACGGCCTCCTGTGACTCCCGCACGACGTCGGCCCAGCTCTCGGCCTCGTAAAGCGCGTCGAGCGCCTTGAGCCGCGCGGCGGCGCGGCGAACGTGGTCTGCGGCGAGCGTCCGGTTGCGCATCAGGATGACTCCGCCCAGTACGGTTGTCCGTGCACGACGCGCCGCACGAGACGGCCGTCGGCTATGGCCCGCCGCACGCGGGCCAGCGCTGCCGACAGTTGTCCGCCGCGGTCGAACAACACCAAGCCGTCGATGGCCGCCTCAGCCCACAATCCGCTGGTGGTGTCCTCACCGGGCGGGTGCACGAAGTGCGCATCCACGGGGCGGCCCTTCCACGTGACCGGTTGCTGGTCCCACGTGCGGTACAGCGCGCGGCTGAGGCGCACGCGTGGTTCGACGACGACGAGCGCGTCGACGTCCGACGTGGGCATGGCGTCACCGCGGACCCAGGAACCGTGAAGCAGCACCCCGACCAGCGCGTTGCCTGCCACGGAGCCAGCATGGGAAACGAGAGCGACCGTGTCGCCGTCGCCGGCGCCAGGTTCGGCCGCCACGAGGCGCCGCACGCAGTACTCGTTCAGCGACAGCCCTGCAGCGCGCGCTGCGCCGTCTAGCGCGGAGTGCAGCGGCCGGGGCATCCGTAGCAGGAACCGTCCCGACTTCGCCGCGGTATCGTGGGATGTCATGCGAGCGAGGTGAATAGTATCACGTATGTTCTACTGACGATATCACTTGCGCGTTGCGTCGAACCGTGCAGGTCAATCCGGATGGTTCCCCGCGCAGCCGGTTCATTCCGCAAGCTGCAGATCGAGGGCGGCTGCGGTCGCCGCGGGTCATGCGGACCGTTTGACCGGTGGTGCGCACGCGCTGCAATTCAGCCAGGCAGGTCGCCTTGAACTTCGAGATCGCGATCGTCTCCGTCAGTTCCCAACGTACCATGGTCAATTCCTCCAGAACCAGCAGGTCCCGGAGTGGAGCGGCGAGAAGTACCTGCCCGCTTGGTGAAGCATTCGATCCCCGCGGAATTCTCCGGTTTCACGCTGAATTCTGCGTTTCCCCGCGGAATTCTGCGGTTTCACGCTGCATCCTGCCTGATCTTCGTTGCTCCGGCTGACGAAAAGGGCAACCACAAGGGTTGCCCCTACAGGTATGCTCCCTCCTCGCGCCTTGTCAGGCAGGCGCCGCGCCTGTCTCGGTACGACGCGGGGCTTTCACCACGGGCTCCTAGCAGCCCGTGGTGAAAGCCCCGCTGCATTCGATCGGCGCTGCGGTCGCAAATTTCCCAATTTGCTCCCTGTCCCGCGTGGCGGCGTTGCTCCGGCTGACGAACAGGGCAACCACAGGGGTTGCCCCTACGTCACAGGGCAACCACAAGGGTTGCCCCTACAGGTTCTCGCCTTGCCACGCGGGCGCAGCACCAATCTCGGTGCGACGCGGGGTTCAACCACGGGCTGCTAGAAGGCGTAGCCGACGGAGACCGTCGAACGGAGAGCAGGGAGACCGATTCGCACCTCGGGTGCGACGAACAGGTACTTGGCGATGCGCAGCCGGATGCCCAGGCCGCCATGGAAATGCATGCCCGACTGTCTCTCCCAGGCGAGTTCCGGGCGGGCAGGATCGAAGTAGTGCTCCACGTTCGGCAGGAGGTCCCAATACTGCGTCGCGCCGACGCCGGCTATCGCATACGGGTTCCAACGCGCGCCGCGGTTGAACTCGTACTCCCACAGACCGGTGAGCAGCAAGGCGCGGCTTTCGTATTCGGAGTACGGTCCGAACATGCGGGCAAACGAGGCCTCCAGCCCGAGCCTCGCATGCGGGCCGGCGGCCACCGTCACCGCGCCGCCGCCCACCCACGCATAGGGAGGCGAATCGTCCAACCCGACGGTGTGTCCGGCGTGCACGCGGACGTCCACCCTCGGCGTCTGCCCGCAAACGGCCGGCGGAAACGCGGCGGCGAACGCGACGACTGAAAGCAGACCGATCCAGGACCATTGCATGCCGAGCTCCCTCTGACCGGTCATCGCGCTACCCGAAGGGTGCGAACCCCAACCTGATGGAGAAGCGGAGGTTCGGCTCCAGGCCGATGCGGAACTCCGGAGCGACGAAGAGGCGTTGGCCGATCCGCTGCTTGAGCCCGATGCCCCACCCGAGGCCGCCGTAGCTTGGACCGCGCCCGTTCAGATTGCGAGGGAAGTTGATGCCGGCTCCCATCACCATGTACGGCACAACCGTCCGCGAGGGGGGCCGGAAGTCCTTGACCACGTTCAGGATGACCATGTGGTCCTGGTGGGACCCCGCGGTCATGAACGAGTACTCCGGTTCGAGGGCCCAGCCGCGCGTGCCGAAATACCGCCGGTAGGCCGCGCCCGCAGCGAGGTGCTGGGCCGCTTCGAAGAAGGTGGCGGTTCCAAGACGTGCGTGGACCTCGGCAGGGCGGGGTTGCGCCCCCAGCGGTGCGGCCGCGAACGCCAGCAGCAGCGTGGCGATCCCGGCGATCCGATGCGGCCTTCCCACGCCCCTCGAGACGCAGGTCGTGCCGGCACGTGCGCGTTTGGTGGCCCAATGATTCGAATCCGTCATGGTTCGCCTCCCCTCGGGGATGTCTGACAACGATTCCCCGTTCTGTTGGGGAATGCGCAGTCGGGAGGGAAACCGGCTCACCGGCGGATCGCGCACGGGGGCATCGGTCGCCGGACGTTAGACGAGATTAAAGCACCCCGATCACCAAGACTCCTCTTCCCGCGAGCTGGCACGATTGCTGGCGAGACTCGTGCGCGCTGGAATGAAGGTGCTGCTGACCACTCACAGCGACTACCTCATCAAGGAACTCAACAACCTGATCATCAGGAACGGATCCGGGCGTACATAGCGCAAAAGAACGGCTTGACCCGATGCCAGGTCGACGAACTCGGTATCGATATGCCGAACTTCGATGAGACCATCAACAAGATAAACGACGTGGCCAACGAGCTGGCCATGCGCCTGGCGCAACAATCGCACGATTGAACGGTGTCGCACGGCTCGGGCGGACGCCATGGCGAGCATGCACCGATCGACGAACGGCCGGAACGCCCGCATCTCCCCAACGACGCGCCCCCCACGACGGTCCCCATGAGCCTCATCCGCCTGCGGCAGGTCTCCAAACGGTACGGGCGGAAGCAGGTGCTCAGCGATGTCTTCTACCGCCTCGCCCCCGGGGACCGGACCGGACTGCTCGGACGCAACGGCTCCGGCAAGACGACGGTGCTGAGACTGATTCTGGGGCGCGAGGAACCGTCGGAGGGCGAGATCGAGGTGGCGGCCCACCGCAGCATCGGCTACTTCTCGCAGTTCTCGGAGCTGAGCGGCGAGGCGTCGATCGAATCGGTGCTGCGGGAGGTGTTCGAGTCGATCCGGCGGATCGAGGCAAACCTGGCGGATGTCGCCCGCGCGCTCGCGGAGGGCGGCGCCGGAGACCGGCAGGACAGGCTCCTGAAGCGGTACGAAGCCCTGACGGCCGAAATGGAACACCGGGACGGGTGGACGTACGAGCACCGAATCGACAACGCGCTCAGCCGGCTGGGGTTCAGCCGTCGGCATCGGACGATGCCCATCGATCACCTCTCCGGAGGATGGCGGAACCGGGCGGCGCTGGCGAGAATCCTGCTCGAAACGCCGGATGTGCTGCTGCTCGACGAGCCCACGAATTTCCTCGACTTCGACGGGCTGGCGTGGCTCGAGACCTGGCTCACGCAGTTCAGGGGCGCCGCCCTCGTGGTCTCGCACGACCGGCACTTCCTGGACCGCGCCGTGAACCGGGTGGTCGAGATCCAGAACCACCGGTTCCTCGAGCTCCTGCAGTTCTCCGAGATGGACCTGCAGCAGGAGATCGGAACCCTGTCGGGCGGCCAGCGGGCTCGCGTCGCCCTGGCCCTGTCGTTGCTGTCGGGGGCGCCGGTGGTGATTCTCGACGAGCCGACCAACCACCTCGACGTCACCGCCACGCAGGTGATGGAACGGGCCCTCGTGCACTTCCCCGGGGCGGTCATCGTCGTCAGCCACGACCGGTTCTTCATCGACAAGGTGGCCACCCGGCTGCTCGTGTTCGAGGGCGGCGGGCGCGCGTCGACCGTCAACGCGAACTGGACCCTCTGGCAGGCGGGCCGCGGCGCCGGGGCGACGACGTGACGCCGCCGGCGCGCGAAGAGGGTCGACTCCGTGTGAGCGGCGTCCATCTAGCAGTCCGTGGTGAAACCCCGCGTTGCACCGAGATCGGCGATGCGCCCGCTGAGCAAGGCGAGAAGAGGGAGAATACCGGTAGTATTCGACCGATGAACAACGCAGATCAGCGGGATGCAGCGTCGATCGAATGCAGCGGGGCTTTTGCCACGGGCTGCTAGTGGCTGAGGCGACGCACTGGTTTAGAATGCTGGCATCGTACTGGACCGACACGACCGAGACGGGGGCGTCTTGCGCGGGTACCGAGGCGCTCACCGCTGGCCGGCGGCCGAAGAACCAGGCGCCATCGCTCCCCAGGGAGGAATCGAATGAAGACGACACGCCGTGGATTCGTTGGAACCATCGCGCTGAGTGCCGCGGCTGGTGCCCTGACCGGCACATCACCGTTCAGCAAGCGGGCCAGCGCCCAGACTCGGGAGGCCGCGAAATCCGGTATCCATGATGGTGGCGTCATCCAGCTCAACCAGAACGAGAGTGCCCGCGGCCCTGGCCCGAAGACCATCCAGGCCATTCAGACCCACGCCAACAAGCGCATGGGCCGCGGCTATTCACCGGATCACGTCAACGAGCTGAGAACGGTCATCGCCGACTACTACGAAGTCGGTACCGACAACGTGCAGCTCGCCACCGGCTCCACCCCCTTGCTGCAGGGGTCGGTGCGGGCGTTCTGCTCGGCGACCAAGGGCTTCGTGACCCCCATGCCCACCTACTCGACCAGCTTGAGCACCGCCCGACGCATCGGGGCCAAGACGACCGAGGTGGATCTGGACAGCTCGCTCGCCATCGATCTCGAGGCGCTGGCGGAGGCGTCTCGCGGCGCAGGCCTGGTCTATCTCTGCAATCCGAACAACCCCACCGGCATGGTGCACGGACCCGGCGCCGTCGAGCGTTTCGTGCGCCGCGTGCTGCGTGAATCGCCGGACTCCATGATTCACGTCGACGAGGCCTACATCAACTACGGACGGCCCGGCAGCATCGAGACCGCGGTGCCCCTGGCGCTGGAGGACGAGCGCGTGTTCGTCACCCGTTCCTTCTCGAAGGCGCATGGCATTGCGGGCTTGCGTGTCGGATACGGCCTCGCCCAGGAGCAGACCCTGGCCAGGATCCGCGGCGCCTGGGGCATGGGCGACGTCAACATGCTGGGCGCGATAGCTGCGATCACCGCGTTCGAGGACACGGAACACATCGATTGGGAAGTGAAAGAGAACGCCGAGATTCGCGACGGCGTCATCGCCGTCTTCCGCGACATGGGCTTCGACGTGCCCGACTCCAACACCAACCACATCTTCGTCAACATTGGACGCCCCGCGCCGGAGTTCCGCGAAGCGTGCCTGGAGCGCAAGGTGCTGGTAGGCCGGGATTTTCCCCCGTTGCATACCACGCATTGCCGAATCTCGATCGGCAGCCGAGAGGAGATGGCGGCGGCAATGAAGGTGTTCAGGGAGGTCTTGGCGTAACGAGGAACGACGGAGCTGCGACGCCGGCTCCACGCCGTACAGCCGTAACTCTACCTTTGACGTGATGAGAGGGGCAACGATGTCAAGCATCGTCCGACTCGATCGAAGAGCCTTCATGAGAAACGCCGGCGCGACCGCCATCGCCAGCGCCACCGGCGTCCTGGTCAGCGGCACGAGCTCGGCGGCGGCGCAGAGCTCGAGCAGCATCCCGCGCTTGCCGAACGGCAGGTTTGATTTGGGTGCGGCTCTTTTGCATAGAGAGCTATCTCGCTCATTCATAAGGGTTTATACCAACGGACACCCCATCGTTGGTGCGCTTTGAGTGGGGACAGGGTCCGGCCAGCCTCCCCACCCGCCTCTTTTCAGGCAGCCGGCCCGACCGGTGATCTCGCGTCCGGGTCCTTCGGTCTGCCCTCCGGCGCCCCCCTGGACATTCCCGCGGCGTTCTGGTACGGTGTCTTGGGAAGGGAGACACGTCTGGCGATGACGGTGGCGACGACGAGGTTCTCGGGACGCGTCTTCAGCGCGCGCGAGGTGACGCTGATCGGCGAGATCGTACGGGACTGTTCGGGTTTGAGCCGGATGGAGCTGGCGCGCACCGTGTGCGAGCTGTTGCGGTGGCGGCGCCCCAACGGGAGGCTGAAGGCCCGCGAGTGCCGCGAGTTCCTGGAGCGGCTCGACGCGGAGGGTGCCCTGGTGCTGCCGGACAAGCGCCGGGGCCGCGCGCTCGGTTCGGTCACCCGCGTTCCCCGGACGGCAGCAGGGGAGCCGGGGCGCCCGCTCGTGGGCAGCGTGTGCGACGTCGAGCCGCTGCGGGTCGAGCGGGTGCGCGAGCCCGCCGAGCGCCTGCTGTTCCGGGAGCTGGTGGGACGCTACCACTACCTCGGGCACACGGTCCCGTTCGGCGCGCACCTGCGCTATCTGGTGTTTGCGTCGAGGCCGGCCCGGGCGCTGGTCGGCTGCCTGCAGTTCTCGAGCCCGGCGTGGCGCATGGCGGCGCGGGACCGCTGGGTCGGCTGGGACGAGGGGACGCGGGCTCGGAATCTCCAGCACGTGGTCAACAACAGCCGCTTCCTGTTGCTGCCGTGGGTCAGGGTGAGGAACCTCGCCAGCGCCGTCTTGGCACGCGGCCTCGGGCAGATGGTGGTGGACTGGCCGCGCCACTACCGCCTCGAGCCCTGGCTCGTGGAGACGCTGGTGGACCCCCGCCGCTACCACGGGGGTTGCTACCGCGCCGCCAACTGGGTGGCGTTGGGCGCCACCAGCGGTCGAGGGCGCATGGACCGGTACGGCCGCCGCGCCGGTGAGGCGCCCAAGACGGTTCTGGTCTATCCTTTGGTTCGGGATGCGAAGCGGCGGCTGCAGGAGCGTTGAGCCATGCGAGTTGTTCCCCGCCGCACCGCTCCGCCCGCCCCGGCGCCGTATGCGGCGGCGGAGGCGGCCTTCTCGGAGGCCAAAGCCTACCTCTCTTCGCGCGAGGCCCTGCAAATGAGCGAAAGCGACCTCGAACGGGAGCTGCACCGGCGTGGTCAGGCGTTGATGCGCAAGCTCCTGCAGGGGCACCTCGACCAACGCAGTCCGGGGGAGGCGGCCGGTCCAGTCGAGGGGGCCGACGGTGTCGAGCGTTCGGAGCGGCGCGTGCACGAACGCGACGTGGAGACGATCTTCGGCACGGTGGAGGTCGAGCGGGTGGGCTACGCGCGAGCGGGTCACGAGAGTCTGCATCCGCTCGACGCCGCGCTCAACCTGCCGGTGGAGCGTTACTCGCTGGAGGTGCGGCGGCGGGTGGCGGAGGCGGCTGCCTCGCGGTCCTTCGACGAAGCGCTGTGGGATCTGTCTCGCCATACCGGCGCGGAGGTGCCCAAGCGTCAGGCGGAACAGTTGGCGGTTCGCGCGGCTGAGGACTTCGACGCCTTCTACGAGGCGCGCCGTGCGGCGGCGGGCGAGCCGGCGCCGGAGGAGTCGGTGGTCGTGCTCACCTTCGACGGCAAGGGCGTGGTGCTGCATCGCGAGGACCTGCGCGAGGCGACGCGCAAGGCGGCCGAGCGGCGCCGGCGGCAACGGGAGCAGCTCTCGCCGTTCAAGCGCCTCAAGCCGGGAGAGAAGAAGCACTCGAAGCGGATGGCGACGGTGGCCGCCGTCTACGCGATCGCGCCGTTCGTGCGGAGCGGGGAGGAATTCCTGCAGAGCTTGATGCCCCGACAGCCGGTGGCCAAGACCAAGAAGGCCAAGACCCCGGCGGTGCGGCCTCGCCCGGTGGCGAAACGGGTGTGGGCGAGCCTCGAACGGGAGCCGTGGGAGGTGATCGCCGAGGCGATGCTGGAAGCGGAGCGCCACGACCCGGAGCGCGTCAAGCGCTGGGTCGTGCTGGTCGACGGCGCCGAGACGCAACTCGACCTCGTGGAAGCGGGCGCCGCCGCCTACGGCGTGGACGCCACGGTGATACTCGACATCATCCACGTGGTCGAGTACGTCTGGAAGGCGGCGCACGTGTTCCATCGCGAGGGGAGCCTCGAATTGGCGCACTGGGCCTGGACGCGCGTGCAGCGCATTCTCGCGGGCAAGGCGAGCCGGGTGGCGGCGGCGATGCGGCGTGCGGCGACCGTCGCGGGCTTGCCGAGGGACAAGCGCAAGCCGGTCGATACGTGCGCCGACTACCTGCTGAAGTACGCGCCGTATCTGCACTACGACCGCTACCTCGCGGCGGGCTATCCCATCGCCACGGGGGTCATCGAAGGGGCGTGCCGGTACCTGGTCCGCGACCGGATGGAGTTGACCGGCGCCCGCTGGCGCCTGGTCGGTGCCGAGGCGGTCCTGAAGCTGCGGGCGCTGCGAGCCAGCGGCGACTTCGATGCGTACTGGGACTTCCACGAAGCGCGCGAGTACGAGCGGAACCATGCCCAGCGATACCTCGATGGGATAGCACCGCCGGTCACCGAGCCGCCCCCGCCGCCCTCCTCATCCCGCCTTCGACGAGTCAAGTAGCTCTTGCCATGCCGGTCGCACACTCGCAGAACCGAACCGACGAAAAAGAGCCGCACCCGTTTGATTTCGACACTCCCTACAATCGTGTCGGTACCGACTGTTCCCGGTGGGACTCTCCGGCCCTCCGGTATCCGGAGGGTGTGTTCAAGTACGGCATGGGCGTGGCGTCGATGGACTTCGAATGTGCGCCGTGCATCACCGAGGCGCTGCAGGAGAGAGTCCAACATCACAACTGGGGCTACCTGAGTACTACCCAACCCCTTCGAGAGGGCATCCTGAAGTGGAATGGTGAACGCCACGGTCTGGATCTGGACCCCGCCTCCATCGTCATCTCCGACGGTGTCTATCCGGGCGTCATCGCGGCGCTGCGATCGTTCGTGCCGATCGGGAACAAGGTGCTGTTGACCACACCCGCGTATTCGGGGTTCTACGCAATGGCCCGCGCCGCCCGGGTGGATACCGTCGACAGCCCGATGCTCTATCGGAACGGGCGCTACGAGATCGACTGGGACGACCTGGAATCGAAGATGACCGCGGACGTGCGCGCGACGATCGTCTGCAACCCGCAGAATCCGACCGGCAACGTGTGGACGGAGGAGGAGCTGCTCCGCCTCGGCCGGCTGGCCCTCGAGCACAAGGTCGTCGTGCTGGCGGACGAGATCCACTCCGACGTCATCCGTTCCGGGCACAGGTACACACCGTTTGCGAGCCTGCCGGATGAAGCCGTGGTGAACAATAGCGTGTCTTTCAACGCCGTCAGCAAGACCTTCAACCTGGCCGCGATGAAGAACGCCTACTTCTACTCCAAGAGCCGCACCCTGCTTGCGCGCGTGAACCAATACCACCGCGCGGAGCTCAGCACGCTTGGCGTGATAGCCAACACCGCGGCGTACAGTGACGGCGGCGAGTGGTTCGACCAAGCCAACGCGTACATGGACGACAACCACACGTTCGTCGAGAGCTACGTCAAGCAGCACATGCCCGACGTAGGCTATACGCGCAACGAAGGCACGTTCATGACCTTCCTGGACTTCAGCAGGGTCATGGAGCGCATCGGCGCCGAAGAGATGGCCGCGACGCAGGGAGACGACACTGCCGAGGAGTACTTCCGGGACTGGCTGACCCACCAGTCAGGTGTCTACCTGAATCCTGGTTCCAGCTACGGCAGCGGCGGAGAAGGCCACATGCGAATGAACGTGGCCTCGTCTCGCCGGGTACTGCGGGAGGCGTGTGATGCGACGGCCGCGGCAGTTCGCAACGTCTAGCAGCCCGCGCCGTAGAACGCAACGAAGTGAGTTCTGCGGCGTAGGCTCCTGGGGCGGTGGGGGCTGGGGCCGAACACGGAGCGCTGCGACGGATTTGGCGCTAGCCGCGTACATCCGGCACGGCGCGCTGCCGGATTCGAGATGCCTGGACGCCCGAGGGATGAGCGACATGAGTGGGTCCCTGGATCGCAACCGCGGCTGGACGGCCCGAATGTGATTCATAATCAGCAAGTCAGCGGTTCGAGTCCGCTCGCCGGCTCCAGATTTTCGCCGTACTCACCATCAGAGGGACCGAGAGAGTGATGACAAGAGTGAGTGTCGTGCTGTTCGTCTTCTGCCTGTTGCCCCTGAGTCTTGCATCCCCTGCGCGCGCTCAGACTCAGCGTGCCTCGACTGCGGGAGAACGCGATGGGGCCCTGTCGTTGGAAGGAACCGAATATGCCGCGCGGCCGCAGCCGGATGCCTGGCGCCAACTGGGCGGCCCGCATCGCAACTTCCGCGTGGACTCGGCGGCGGTTGCAACCGCGTGGGGCGCGGGCGGACCGACCCGCCTGTGGAGCCGGTCGCTCGGCGAAGGTTACTCGTCGATCCTCGCCGACGGCGACCTGCTCGTCACGATGTACCGCAAGGAAGACGACGAAGTCATCATCGCGCTCGACGCCGCCACCGGCGCTACGCGCTGGCAGTACGCCTACCACACGCCGCTCGTGCACAACGGGTACTTCGACGTCTGGCTGAACTCCGCCGGTCCCGGCCCGTACTCCACCCCACTGATCGCCGGTGATACCGTCTTCGCTGTCGGCGTCGACGGCCATTTCCATGCGCTCGACAAGCGGACGGGGGAGCTGCTGTGGGCGCAGGACCTCGTCGCGGCCTTCGACGTCGTCGAGTACAACGCATTCGCGTCGAGTCCCATCGCGTACGGGCGGAACGTGATTCTACCCCTGGGCGGCAGCGGTCACGGGGTGGTCGCGTTCGATCGAGAGACCGGCGCGACCGTGTGGCGCAGTCCCGCCTTCGATCTCGCACCCGGCTCGCCGGTGCTCATCGAGGTCGACGGCCAGGACCAGCTCGTGGTGGTCGGGCAGCAGGAGCTGGTGGGCCTCGACCCCCGCGATGGACGCCGCCTGTGGAGCCATCCGCACGCGAACGAGCTGGGTCTCAACATCAGCATGCCGGTCTGGGGCGGCGACAACACCCTGTTCCTCTCGTCCGGCTACGACGGCGGCAGCCGGCTGATCCGGCTGTCGCGGATCGACGGCCGGACGACGTCCGAGGAAATCTGGTTCAACAACCGCATGCGGGTGCACTTCGGCAGTGCCTTGCACCTCGGTGGGCTCGTGCTCGCCAGCACGGGCGACTTCGGCCCGGCATTCGTGGCCGCGCTCGACATCGAGACCGGGGCGGAGGTGTGGCGGGAGCGCACCTTCGCCCGGGCGCAGATGCTGGACGCCGGCGGCCGCCTCGTCATCCTCGACGAGGACGGGGAGTTGGCCGTGGCATCGGTCACCCTGGACGGACTGCAGGTGCATGCGCGCGCGGCGGTGCTGACCTCCAACGCCTGGACCCCGCCCACCCTCGTGGGCAGCACGCTGTACGTGCGCGACCGGCACAAAATCCTGGCCATCGATCTCGACGACCCGAGCACCGCGGCGGCCGAGCACCGATAAGTCGGTAGCGCGCGCTGACGGCGGTTCGGAGCCGAAGCCGTCAGGGCCGGCGGCCTGAAGAAGCGCGCTTCCGGGCGAAGACGCACGCGAGCGATAAACTGCCGCGATGTCCGCCTCCGCCAGCGTCTCCGGGGCTGGCAGGTGACGATTTACGCGCGAGATCTGCCGCCGCGCACCACCTCAAACGTGGCGGGAGGCCAGTGGGCGCCGGCTACGGTGTCCGCTGGATCGACAACTACTACCTGTCGGACGAGCCACGCGAGAGCCGGCTGTGCGGAAACATGCGCGTGGCGTGACGACTTCCTGGCCCATCCGCCTCAGTCGTAGTCAGCCGTGTCCATCGAGAAGGCGACGATCTCCTCGTCGTTGCGCGTATAGATGTGCTTGTTGGCGTAGGCCGGGTGGACCCAGTTGACGAACCGCAGTTCCCGGCGGTTACCGGGCGGCGAAGTAGGGGCGATGAGCTTGGTGCGGCTCACCTCGTCGTAGCCCTCGGGACTCAGGCGCGCGATGATCAGCTCGCCGCGGTCGTTGTTGATGATCACGCGGTTGCCATTGCGAACCATGTAGCCGGACACCCAGCGACGCCGCTCGACGGTTGCCTCCTGGGTTTCCCAGATGCGTTCGCCGGTCGTCGCGTTCAGGCAGCGGAGCTGGCCGTAGCTGCAGATGCCGTAGATGTAGCCGCCGTCGATTATCGGCGTGGCCAGAACCGCATGGAGGCCGTCCGTGCGAATCTCGCTGTTGCTGGATCCCTTCCACGCCACGGTGGCGTCGGGCCGATCCTGGTTGAGCGTCAGCATCATCGGACCGTCGTAGAAGGTGGACAAGAAGAGTTGCGCGCCCACCTGCACGGGAACGGCGACGGTCATCGCCCCGCCGACGACGTATGGCTGCCGCCAGAAGACCTCGCCGGTGACCGGATCGAGCGACGCTACCTCTTCCGGGTTCCAGACGATGAGCTGACGCGTGCCGGCCGCCTCGATGATGATCGGCTGGGCAACACCGAGATCCTCCTCGCTCGGCAAGGCTCGCCAGATCTCCTCGCCCGTGAACTTGTCGAAGGCTACCACCCGCGCGTCAGGCTGGCCGCCGACGAAGCAGATGAGTCTTTCACCGTCCACGAGCGGGGCACTGGCGAAGCCCCAGTCGAAACCCCACTGCATCCGGTCCACGCCGTAGTCGTCCCCATAGTGCTTGCGCCACAGGAGCTCGCCGGTGTCAACGCGGAGGGCGGAGAGTACGCCGGTGCGGCCCAGGACGTACACCCGGTCGCCGTCCACCGTCGGCGTCGCGCCCGGGCCCACCTCCCATTGGATACCGGCGTAGTCGGCCTCCCATTCCCGGGTCCACAGCACCTCACCGGTCGCCTCGTCGAACGCCAGGGCGCGTTCGGTGCCACGCATGCCGTCGGTCGGCTCCCAGTCGGACGCGAACACCCGGCCATCAGCCACCGACGGCCCGGAGAAACCCGCCTTGATCGGCATCCGCCAGCGGGCCTCGAGTCCCTGGGCCGGAAACGATTCGAGCAGGCCGGTCTCGCGCCACTCCCCCAGACGGCCCTCGCCGCGGAACTCCGGCCAGTCGTCGGCGCCGAGCGTCGCCGCGCCTCCCGCAAGCACCAACAGGCAGCCGAGCGTCGCCGTACGCCACGTCTTCATGGTGTTCATCTCGTTCCCTTTCAACGGCCTTCCAGTTCCGCGTATATTGCCTCGACGTTCGCACGCGCCTGCTCCATGCCGTACTCGGCATAGCGCTCCGGAAGATCGAGACTCGCTGCCGCTTCGTCGACGCTTCGCCCCGCCTCGTGGGAAGCGCGGACGACGGCGAGGAAGTCACGGTTGAAGTCCGCGTACTCGCTCAGGTCGTCCCACGTCATCCATCCGGTCCAGGCGCGCCGGTCGCCGCGGTCGAGCCGGCCGCGCCCGGCGTAGGTCGTCGGAATCGGACCGTGGGCGGTAATCACCCGGTCCACTCCGTCGATGGACGCCACCGCCTTGGCCAGTGTCTCCGGGAACGCGACGCCGCTCCCGCCGTTGGCGGTGTCGATGACCGGCGCCGCCTTGTCCGGGAAGAGCTCTCCCAGATACGCGGTGCGCTTCTCCGGGAAGACGACCACGATGTCGCCGTCGGTATGGGCGGGACCGAAGTAGTACAGCTCGATGCGGTCGAGGCCTTCGAGCAGGCCGAAGCGGACGGAAAAGGTCGCGGTCGGCAGTCCGGACGCGCCGGCGGCGAACAGATCCATGCGCGCCATCTTCGCGGCGGTGTTCTCGTGCGCGATGATCTCGGTCACGTCCGGAAATTCGCCGTTGGCGCCGGTGTGATCGGGATCTGCGTGGGCATTGATGATAGTCGTCACCGGCAGGTCCGTGACCTGGTAGACGGCGTCGACCACCGGCTGTCCCCAGCCCGGCAGCTTGGTCCCGACGAGGACGACCCCGCCGTTGATTTCGTCGATGAGAGCCAGACCGTTCGCGCCGCCTTCCCCGAGGTGGTACAGCGTGTCGCGGACGTTGAGGGTGTCAATCTGGATGAAACGCTCTTCCGGTTCCTGCGCGCGGTTGCCGACGACGGCGAGCGACAGGAGGAAGGCAACGGGCACTGCGGTCGGCAAGATCCAATGTCTCACGGAATCCCTCCCCACCCTCTCATGGAAACCTTCCTCGCATGCCAGCCCGAAGCCGGTTCGCGAACGCTCGGGACTGCACCATCATACGACCGTTACGGTGATGCAGCACGACGAACGCCGTCAGCGAAAGAAGCCGCGCCAGACCACGTCGACCAGCGTGTGGTCGAAGAGCTCGCATTCGCGGCCGGTTCGTCGTCCCCGCAGGCTGGGGCCAGGAGGCACACTGCGATGAGCACAGCAAGAAAGGCAGTTCTGCGCATGTTCTCCCCTTCGGCTGGATCTCCGTGCGCATCGTAGCGCGAGCCCCGCGGGCTGTCAGATCCGCCCGAGACGGTGTTGACAGCACCGAAGATCGAGCTGGAGGAGAACGACCGACGATAGACAATATTGGAGCACCCCGATCACCAAGACTCCTCATCCCGCGAGGCGGGATCGTCGAAGAAGAATTCGTTGAGCGCACCTCCGGTCGAAGGCGCGTCAGCGAGGAGGGGCACGGGCGGCGCGCGATCGCGGACTACACGCAGGAATTCTACGGCCACCGCCCGGACCCGGAGGAGCAGATCACGGTGGTGCTGGGTGCGAGCGAAGGCCTGGCGGTGGCGTACCGTTCGCTGCTCGATCCGGGTGACGGCGTCGTGACGATGCAGCCCTACCATGAGCTCTATCCGTCCCAGGCTGAGATCTTCGGGCTCTTGCCGAGGTTCGTGACCCTGCGCGAGGATGGCGACGCAGGCACCTGGCGACTCGACCGCGATGAGGTGCGTCGCGCCGCCTCCGACCCGTCGGTCAGGGCGTTCGTCGTGAACACGCCACACAACCCGACCGGCAAGGTGCTGAACGACGAAGAGCTGTCGTTCATTGCCGAGATTTGCCGGACGTACGATCTCTTCGCAATCACCGACGAGATCTACGAGCACATCGTCTTCGACGGCCATCGCCATTCGTATCTCGCGGGCTTCGAGGGCATGGCCGAACGCACCCTGGTGGTGAACTCGATCTCGAAGACCGGGCGCTCGACCGGATGGCGAATCGGCTGGGTGATCACCCCGCCCGAGCGCACCCGGCTGCTGCGCGCGGTGCACGACAACCTCGTGGTGCAGGCCCCGACCCCGCTGCAGAAGGGTGCCGTGTCGCTGCTGCGCCAGGAGCGCGCGTTCTTCGACGGCATCGCGGAAGGCTATCGACGCAAGCGGGACCTGCTGCTCGGCGGCCTGCGCGAGGTCGGCTTCGCGGCGAGTCCCCCGGAGGGCGCCTACTACCTGTTCGCGGATTACCGGAGCGTGCCGGCGCTCGCGGACATGTCGCCGACCGACGCCGCGATGCATCTCATCAAGGAGGTCGGGGTCGCGACCGTGCCGGGCGACAACTTCTATGCCACCGGGAACGACGGCGACCGCTACCTGCGATTCGCGTTCTGCCGCTCGAACGAGACGATCGAGGCGGGTCTGGAGCGACTGCGCGCCAGGCTCTGAGACCGGACCAGCATCCGGGGCTCGGCGGCGCCGGATTCAGGCGTTCCAGATTCCGAATTTCGACAAGGAGACGTTCGATGTTCTACGAGCTGCGTCGGTACCGTATCCATCCGGGGCGGATGGACGAGTGGGTCGAGTTCATGCAGAAGGACATCATCCCGTTCCAGGTCTCCAGGGGCATGGTCATCACCGGGAGCTGGCGGGGCGAATAGGACGACACCGTCTACGTCTGGATGCGGCGCTTCGAGTCCAAGGCCGAACGCGAGCGCCTGTACGAGGCGAGGACGATAGACGATATTAGAGCACCCCGATCACCAAGACTCCTCATCACGAGAGAAACCATCAGGGCCGCGACAACCAACTCCTGCAGCGACCGCCACCTCCGGTCAACCCGGACGCCGACGTTGAGCGGCGGGAGCGCCTCGGCGGACTTCTCAGCTTCTACTACCGAGAGGCCGCACGAGGGGGCGGCTGATTATCTGCACCTTACGGGCATAGCTGGCCGTCGACAATAGCCACGCGGCAAATAGCAGCGCCGCGACTATGACCCCACCGATTGCCCACACCGACGCCAGTGAAGGCAACAGCACCTGACCATCGAGCCGTCGACCCGCGTGCCGCACGGCCTCCGCTCTATCAGCCCGTGGCAGAAGGGGCTGATTGTCAATCGAGAATCGCGTGTCCGTATTGGCGTGTCGCCGGACCATCCCACGACGAATCGGGCCGATCATGGCGCTCCGGGGCCCAGAAGCGCCGCACACGCCCCCAGCAGCCGCTCAGGAGGCCGATCAGCGCGCCCAGACGCGCCGCCGCGCGGCCCTGGAGGCTCCGCGGCGTGCCGACGCCCGTCAGGTGCCGCATGAGCAACCCGAGATTGACGCCGCAGACCTGGACGAGCAGCCGTTTCAGGATGTTGGGATGCCCGCGCAGATGGACGCGGCGCATCCTGCCGGTCTCGTAGAGATGCGCGTTGGGCCGTTCCACCAGCTCGCCCCGCTGCCGCAGCAGCCGTTTCCCGCGTGCGCCTCGGATCCGCCGGCGGTTGGCATACACCGCGTCCCGCGCGGCCGCCTGGCCCTTCCAGTGTCGTCGGCCGCGGTCCGGCTCCGAGACGTAGCTGCGGACGCCGATGGCCGCAAACCCGACCATCGTCTCGTTACTGTGATACCCCTTGTCGGCCACGACCTCCGCGATCCCCGGCGCGCCGACCGCCTCGACCTGCTCGGCAGCCGTGACGAGCGTGTCGACCAGGGTCGTCGTGTCGCCCGCACTCGCGTCCTGCACCGTCACGCCCACGATGGCGCCTGTTTCCAGGTCGACCGCATGCTCGGCGGTGTGCGCCAGATGCGTGCGGCCGTCCTTCATCTTGGCGATCTTCGCGTCCGGATCGTGCGGGTGGGTCCAGTCCGCGTTCGAGCCCTTCTTCTTGCGGGTCCGGTCGAACCGGGCCAACTCGGCGCGCGTCGGCGTCGAGAGGCCGGACGCCTCGGCCAGCCGGGTCAGAAATGCGTCGTAGCTCTCGCCCGTGTCCCGCCGCACGATGCTCCGCATCGCCGCATTGGCTTCCAGCGTCGTGGCATCGATCCCCACCGTGCGCCCCACCACCAGCGTGGCGTCGGCCAGTCGCTGCAATACCCAGGTAAACACCGCCTGGTGGGTCTCGAGGTCAATCAGGCGACGGGTGCGCGACAGCGTCGAGTGGTCCGGCGGGGCCTCGTGGAGGGCGAAGTCCAGAAACGTGCGAATGCTCAGCGAGTCGGCGGCGCGCCATGCGATCGCTCGTTCCGAGTCCAGACCCTCAAAGTAGCCGAGCAACAGCAGCCGGAAATAGCGGCCCGGCGCCAGACTCGGCCGGCCGACCCCGTCCGCGTAGAACGACGCGCACTGCGCTTCCACGAACGCATCGAACCCCGCCTCGTCGAGCACCCGATTCAGCCGCTCGTAAAACGGGTGCCCCGCGCTCTTCGGCAGATCCGCCGTGGGCACCCACATCGTCGCTTGCCGCGTTCGACCGCAGCTTGTCCCCATCGCCATGCACGACAGTATAGGACACAGGACCGATCATGTCGATCCCTGGAATGGGGGACTTTCACCACGGGCTGCTATACAGGGGTTTCATTGTCTACCAGCGTTGTGCGATAGATCAGATAGTACATGGGAAAGAGCGCGAACAAACACGCAAGCACGTTATCCACGCTAAACCGGAACAGCAAACTAGTGGTCCGTCACGTCATAATCTGCGGATAGACGGACTTGAGTTTACAGCGCGCATCGTCGACCTTCATCTGCCAGTCGACACCGCGTTGCGTGCTGTTGACGTCGGTGGACCACGCCGACACTTCAGCGTGCAGCGTCCCGAGGTCGCCGATACGGCGCTCGCGTAGGCATTGGCGCGTCATCGAACTCAGTTCGTTCTCCGCGATGTTCAGCCAGCTCCCGTGTTTCGGCGTGTGGCAGAACTCGATGCGACGAACCAATTGGCGTGCCCGGGTCGGCTCGAACACTTCGTAGAAGGCTCCCTTCGTGTGCGTGTTGAGGTTGTCGCTCACCAAGGCGATCTTCGGGCAGTCGGCGTAGCGTCCTTCCAACAGGTTGGCGACCTCCAGTGCCCAGTCCGCCTTCGTACGCCGGGCTCGGGCCGTCGCCTGCCGCCAACCCGCCAGCGGTTCGCTGAACAGGAAGACCGCGGCCGTACCGGCCCGTTCGTACTCGTAGTCGACACGCCGGGGACGGTTCTTCGTGGCCGCCATCGGCGGGCGAGTTTCCTTGACCAACTGCACCGGCTGCTCGTCCATGCACACGACGGGACAATCCGGATCGTAGGGTTTCTGATACAGATCCAAGACCTGTTCCATGTTCGCCACGAACTCGGCATCGGCCTGCGGCGGGATCACCCAGTACTCGATTTTCCGCTGGGTCAGCCCGTTTTTTTTAGCGTCCGCCGGATGGTTTCGTGGCTGACCGACTCGACGATCGCCAACTCGACGACCCTGCGCGCCAGCAGACGCAGCGACCAGTTCGCGTAGCCCTTCGGGGGCAGCCCCAGACGCAGGGCGATGATCTGCACCTCCTGTTCGCCGTTGAGCAGTTTGGGGACCGGGGGGGACTCCCGCCGCTTGCGTTCCAGCGCCTGCTCGAACCCTTGCAGCACGCAGCGTTGGCGGATGTTCTCGACGGTCTTGGTGCGGCACGAAAAAGCGTCGGCGATCTGCTGGTCGGTCCACGCCGGCCCGTCCGCATCGGCCTTCAAGAGGATCTGCCCGCGGCGCACTTTCTCGCTGCTCCCGTTGAGCTTGCGGACCGTCTCTCGACAGACCTCGCGTTCCTGATCTGTGAGTCGAACGATGTACCTTTTTTGCGGCATGGAAACTCTCTCGGTTCGAGACGAGCTCCCCGATAGTCCTAATGTTTATTGATGGCACAGCACTAGGCCCCCAATCGATTATGAGCCATATCGTGTTGTTGACGACAGGGTATGTGCGCCCAATCGCAATCACCATCGGTATCGCGATTATGATAGTCGAAACACCTCCCCCAACCGCATCGTATCGGCCGGCAAACTTGCGGAATGGAAGATTCCGCAGGTCCGCAAAGGACTCTCGGTTCCTCACCAAAGCGCGCGCTTTCAACCATCCACCAACCGCGACCATCGCCATGCCTATGACCAGAACGACGACTTCCGGACCGACGTACGCAGGTATTGATGAGAGGTCGGTCAGGGGATTGGATTCCGGACAACAACGTCGATCGGGAGTGTTAAAGTACTGAAAGCCGATCCATGTGACTAGAAGATCCAAAGTTGTAAGGGGTACGAACGATGCGGCGAATAGAAACACCAGCCTCTTGACATGCATACAATGCTCGGGGGAAATTAGGGGGATCGAATCGACTGACCGATCGTGGGATGGAGTTGACCTCCTGCCGCCCCCTCTTGTCAAGAGCTTTTTAAAAAGCACGATGGGCGGCGCTGTCCCGTCAAGAAGCGCACCCTCGCCAACTTCTTCAAGCTGCTGACCGACGCCATCCAGGTGCTGCGCCGCGTCCTCCGCGGTGAGCGGCTCGTCAACCCGGAAGACACCTTCACCTGCGTCCGCAGCCTGCCCCACGGCCACATCGCCGCCGTGCTCGGCACCCTCAAGCAACTCGGACTGCACACGCTGATCGCCCGAAACGCCAGCCGCGTCCGCGACCTCGTCCTCGCCCTGATCGTCGCCCGCGTCATCGATGCGCAGTCGAAGCTGGCCACCGCCCGCGCCCTGGCGCCCGAAAGCGCCGTCTCCACCCTGGGCGAGGTGCTCGGGCTCGGCGCCGTCGACCAGCATGAGCTCTACGCCGCGATGGACTGGCTCGTGCAGCAGCAGGCGGCCATCGAGCAGCGTCTGGCCAAGCGGCACCTGCGGGAAAACACGCTGGTGCTCTACGACCTGACCTCCAGTTACCTGGTGGGAACCCACTGCCCGCTGGCCCAGCGCGGGTACAGCCGCGACGGCAAGCCGGGCACGTTGCAGATCGTCTTCGGTCTGATGTGCACGGCCGAGGGTTGTCCGATTGCGGTCGAGGTCTTTGAGGGCTCGACGAGCGACCCGAAGACGGTGGCCTGCCAGGTAGAGAAGATCCGCACCCGCTTCGGTCTACAGCGCGTGGTACTGGTGGGCGACCGGGGCATGCTGACCGTGGCGCGGATCCGCGAGGACCTGCAGGGCGTCGACGGGCTGCGCTGGATCACACACTGCGGGCGCCGATGATCCGCAAATTGCTGGCCGCCGGCACGGTGACGCCGTGGTTGTTCGACGAGCGGGACGTCACCGAGGTCACCAGCGAGGAGTTTCCCGGCGAACGGCTGATCGTGTGCCGCAATCCCCTGTTGGCCGCCCAACGGCAGCGCAAGCGGCAGGAGTTGCTGGCGGCCACCGAGGAGGACCTGGCGCCCATCGCGGCGGCGACAACCCGTACGAGTCGGCCGCTACGGGGCGGCCGCGATCGGCCTGCGCGTCGGGAAGGTCATCAACCGGCACAAGGTCGCCAAGCACTTCGTGACCACGATCACCGACGACACGTTCACGTTCCACCGGGACGACGAGCGGATCGCGACCGAGCAGCAGCTCGACGGGCTGTACATCGTCCGCTCGAACGTCGAGCCGGAGCAGTTCGACGCGGCGCAGACGGTGCGGGCCTACAAGGACCTGTCCAAGGTGGAGCGGGCGTTTCGCTGCTTGAAGTCGGCGGACCTGAAAGTGCGACCGATCCACCACCGGCGACCCGACCGGGTGCGGGCGCACATCTTGCTCTGCATGCTGGCCTATTACGTCGAATGGCACATGCGGCAGGCCCTGGCGCCGTTGCTGTTCGACGACCACGACCCGGCGGCCGCCGAGCAGCAGCGCCGCTCGGTCGTGGAACCCGCGAAACGCTCGCCTGCGGCGTTGGCCAAGGCCGGCCGCAAACGGACCGACGACCACCTGCCGGTGCACAGCTTTCGGACGCTGCTCGCCGACCTGGGCACGCTGACCGCCAACACCATGCAGGTCACCGAGGGCGGCGCCACTTTCAAGCTGCAGACACAGCCCACGCCGATGCAGCAACGCTGCTTCGAACTCTTGGGGGTGACGCCTCGAGTGTAGCCACTACCGATACACCCTCTAACCCAAGTTTACCGAGTTGACCGGCCATTTTGCCGATTTTGGCTGTATTTCGGGATTGCCATGTCTGTAAGTTGTTGATTCTAAAGGAACGGGTTTTGACGGTACGCGATGTAGTGCCATAATCGTATAGTATGGGTTGACTCCGGCCGCCGCGCCCGCTATCGTGGGCAGCGTGTTCATTCGGCGCACCCAAACCCGGCGGACCCAGGACGGAAAACCCTACTTCTCCCATCGCCTCGTGCACTCCGAGCGCGTCGGAAACACCGTCCGGCAGCGCACCCTGCTCAATCTCGGGCGCCACTTCGACATCCCCCAGGCCCAATGGCCGCCGTTGTGCGCTCGCATCGACGACATCTTGACCGGCCAGGCGCCCCTGATCGCCGATGGCCCGCCCGCCGTCGAGCACGAGGCGCAGCGCATCGCCGCGCAATTGCTCGCTCGCGGCGCACCGCGGGACGGGACGGCCGCCGAACCGACCGACGTGCAACGGGTCGATGTCGACTCGCTGCGTCTGGTCCGTCCCCGCAGCGTCGGGGTCGAGCAACTCGGCCTGTGGGCGCTGGAGCAATTGGGCCTGCCGGCCCTGCTCGCCGAGTTGGGCGTCAACGGCGCCCTGCGCGCGGCGGCGGCCGGCGTCATTGTCGGGCGTCTCGCCCAGCCCGCCTCGGAGCGCGCGACGCACCGCTGGCTGCAAGCGCGCAGCGGCCTCGGCGAGTTGCTCGGCGTCGACTTCGAGACCGTCGGCGCGATGCAGCTCTACCGCGCCTCGGACGCGCTGGTGAAGCATCGCGAGGCGATCGAGGCGCATCTGTTCGACCGCGCGATGGGGCTGTTCGACCGCCAGCCGACGGTGACCCTCTACGACCTGACCAACACCTACTTCGAGGGCGAGGCGAGCGAGCAGCCCCAGGCGCAGCGCGGGCACTCGAAGGAGAAGCGCAGCGACTGTCCGCTGCTGACCCTGGGCCTGATGCTCGACGCCAGCGGCTTCGTGCGCCGCTCCAAGGTCTTCGCCGGCAACGTCCGCGAACAGCGCACGCTGGCCGACATGCTCGAGGCGCTGGAGGCGCCACCCGGCGCCCTCGTGGTCATGGACCGCGGCGTCGCCACCGAGGCCTGCGTGCAGTGGTTGCGTGAGCACGACTACCGCTATCTGGTCGTCAGCCGCGAACCGCACCGTCAGTTCGACGCCGAGGCCGCCGTATCGCTCCAAACCCAGTCCAACCAGACCGTGCACCTGCACAAGGTGGTCTCGACCGACCCCGACGAGGTGCGCCTGTACTGCTACTCCGAGGCGCGGGCCGAGAAGGAACGAGGCATCGTCGAGCGTTTCGTCACCCGCTTCGAGACCGCCCTGACCCAGCTCCACGAGGGGCTGGCGCGCCCCCGCACCCACAAACGGCTCGACCAGGTGTGGCAGCGCATCGGGCGATTGAAGACGAAGCATTCCCGCGTCGCCGCCCACTACCAGATCGGGGTCACCGCCGACGAGACCGGCGAAAAGGCGGTCGCCGTCACCTGGACCCGCCGTCCCCGGGACGGCTCGATGGCCACCCATCCGGGGGTCTACTGCCTGCGCAGCAGCGAGACCGACTGGGACGAAGACGCCCTGTGGCGCACCTACACCACCCTCACGGACGTGGAGGCCGTCTTCCGCTCGCTCAAGGCCGAACTCGGCCTGCGCCCCATCTACCACCACAAGCCGCGGCGGGCCGACGGCCACCTGTTCATCACCGTCATCGCCTACCAGCTCGTACAGGTCATCCGCACCCGACTGCGCGGGCACGGCAACCCCGCCAGTTGGACCACGTTGCGCCGCATCCTGGACGGCCAGCAGCGCGTCACCGCCACCTTCCGGCGCCCCGACGGACGCACGCTGCACGTGCGAACGGCCACGCAACCCGAACCCGAGCAGCGGGACATCTACGACGCGCTCGGCGTCGACCCGCACCCCGGGGGCGTCCGCAAAACGCTCATCTGACCGACCCCTCTCACCGGTTTGCAAACGTTTGTAGTGCCACTCGAGTATTTCTGTCGGCGTAAGCTGCCTATTTACAATAGTTTATATTTTTGACTGGTAAACTCGGGCTAAACCGGTAACTCGCTCAATAATAATGACTTCCGCGCGATTCGCTCCGAAACTTCGGCCTAATCGAACGCCTTGGCGAACGCCGTGCGCTGCTGGATGGTGCCCAGCATGAACAGCTCGGCGCCTAGTTCCAGCGTCATCGAGGCGTGCAGGTTGGTAATGAGCTGGCCGTCCTGTTGCACGGCGACGACGCTGAGCCCGGTGCGCGAACCGATCCCGCTGTCGGACAGCGGCTTGCCTTCGAGCGCCCGCGGCAGCGTCGCCGAGAAGAGGTCGAGACGATAGACGATATTAGAGCACCCCGATCACCAAGACTCCTCATCCCGCGACGATCCGGCCCACAGCGACCGTAGCGGCACTTGTTTGAGGTGGCAGGCACGAGCGTCTTCCCCGTAGCCGAGGGGTCAGCTGGTACACACTCCACACTTGGAGGCTATTGATCTCGCCAGCCTCTCGAAATCTTTGCGGCAATCCTGCACCGCGTAAATGTGACCGCCAAGGGCTCCGTCAGCGGCCCTGAGATGAAACATCGGCTTGCGCGCTTCGTGGGCCATGGCCATGAGGCTGCGATAGTGCTTGAGGGTCGCAAGGCATTCGGCGTCGTCTTCCGTCGAGGACACACCGCCACCGACCCGAGCGAGCACTTCCTTTCGATAAACCTTCGGAATCCGCCTGATCCATTTCTGGTAGGCCTGCACCGGGCGACCCTCGCGCACCGCATGCTGCATCACGACATAACCCGCCGGCACGATATCGGCCGATGGCAAATCGAGGTTCTGCACCTGCGGGCGGCGTTCTACGCGATCCTGCCATTCACTACGCCACTCGCGAAGAGTCGGTCCGACGTTCCGAAGCGCCTGGAGGGAGAACAGGTCGGGAGCAAGTGGAAAGACGACGAAGTTGGCTGCGATGATCGCCGCCCGGTTGATCGCACCCAGGTTTGGACCGACGTCGATTAAGGCCAAGTCTGCGTTCCGTATTGCGGCCGCGTCGAGGATCGTGCGGTGGAATGCCGACTCCGTGCGAAACGCTGCCTCGTCACGGCCCAAACAGTCCGGCCACGCGGCAGACAGTTTCGCCTCGAAACTGGACAATCCCAGATCGCCGACGACCAGGCCGAGATTCGCAGCGACCTCCTCTACGTGTGGCTCTCGGATGTCGCCAAGACCACGCAGGATAGGCGAAACTGCGCCTAAAACACTGTCGGGATGATCGCGGTCGGGCCACAGCTGCTCGAGTCGATCCTCGCTGAGAAACACGGCGCTCAGATTCGCCTGCGGGTCGAGATCCGCAGCCACCACCGAGAAACCGATTTCCGCATACATCCAGGCCAGGTGGTATACCAACGTGGTCTTGCCGACACCCCCCTTGTTGTTGAAGAACGCGATCGTCTTCACGGCGCCCTCCAGATGGTTGCCAGCACGTGGGAGGTCTCGAATGTAAATTCCGCCTCCGGATTGCCGTTCTTGCGCAAGGCATCCTGCGCTCGGATGACCCCGCGCCCGAACGCGTTGACGTAACCCAGCGTGGCTAGAGCCTCGGAGAGGACCGGATTCCGGTAATCCGTCTGTCGCGGGAAATTTTCCCGCGACGCCATGCCGTACAACCCGCCTGGATTCTGGATTTCTATGCGGTCGTCGTACCAGTAGAAGCGGACGGGCGCATTCGACTCGTATGAGCGGTGCATGATCGCGTTCAACAGCAACTCGCGAATCGCTACCGTAGGGTATTCGGTCGCCGTTCTCTCCCGCAGAGCCGATTCCGGGACGGGACGCGCCTGCACGGGGAATGAAATGAATGCCGCAACCTCTCTCAGGACGGTGATCAGGTCGCCGCTGAATCGCCTTTCGCCGATCGGGTCGTCCGCCATAGTCTTCCCCGCCCAGCGGACGAACTGAATCCAAGCGCCGGGCACCCAGCGCAGGGGATCTCTGGCGAACAACAGCGCGCCCGCGTTTGTGGGGCAGTCGGCGTCCAAGTCGTAGAACCGCAGCGACGCCATCTGCTCGTCGTTGGCGCGGTTATTCTCCTCGATCACAGCTTGTTCCACGGCTGCCGGCAGGTAGGTGACCAGGAACAAATCCAGGATGAGATCGCCCATGGTGCAACCGTTGCATGGACGGACATCGAAGGTCCGCTGCCGGGCGGTTCGTTTCTCGATCAGAATCCGCTCTTCCTGCTGATTTGCGGCTCGGCGGGACGGACCGACACGAATCCAGACCCTGCCCTTGTATCGAACCGGCGGTAGATCGGATGGCATGACCTCAACAACGGCCACCTCACCGTCCGGCAACGTGTATTTCTGGACGGTTATGACTGGGAGAGGCTCGATGTTGACGTTTGAGCGTAGCGATCCCAGATTCTGCAGCAGCTTATCCGTGACGGTCAGACCACTGACTGCTCCCTGATCGTCCACGCCGACGATGAGATGGCCGGGTTGTTCGTGGTCAGGAAAGTCGTTAGCGAAGGCGCATATCGCCTCCCCGAACTTGTCTGTGTTCGTCGTCGAAACCGTGAGCTCCACACGGTCTGACTCATGGTCCGCGATTAAGGCGCGCAGTTCGCCCGTTGTCAACACGACCCTACTCCAGAGTCACAGAATACATTAGCGGGTCCGCAGGCTCGGAAACCATGGAACGGCAGTCTGCAAGGGACGGTGCCGTCGAACCACGCTCAGAATCCGGTCTCAACCAGCTCCAGCGCCAGACCGTCGAGGTCCTCGATCAGCACGGCGCGCGAGTCGCCGAACGGATACGGACCTTCGAGGATCGGGATGCCCGCGGCCGCGAGGTGCGCCAGCAGCGGGTCGAGGTCCGAATAGCTGATCGCCACGTGATCCACGACCTGGCCGCGCGACGGCGCCAGCGGCCGGTCCAGCTCCGGCCCGCAGCGGCCGTCGCGGCACTGGCGCGTGTACCACGCCCAGCCGGCGACGATAGACGATATTGGAGCACCCCGATCACAAAGACTCCTCATCCCGCGACAGGCGGATTGACCACACCGTCACGCAGATAGCCCCCGTCACGGGAGGATTACCGCCTGACTGAACACGTCGGGCCTAGAATGACCGCTCGTCAGGCCGAGGTCAAGGCCAGACGCGCGTGATGGAGGCGTACTTCGGGTGTGCTGACGGGGCAGAGAGGGGAGTCAGGCGGGGTCGTCGACGCAGAACTCGTGGGGCGCGTCAGACCGAGGCGCGCCGTCGAGGAGCAGTGCCGGCGGCGAGGAAGTCGCGATTGAACTGCGCGTATTGCACGAGGTCCTCCCACGTCGTCCAGCCACTGCAGCTGGGCCTGCACGCCACGCTGCCGTAGATCGGGCTTCCGGAGGGCAGGGGGATGTGGCCCGGGATCACCCGGGTGATGTCATCGAAGGCCGCCACGATCGCTTCGAGCGTCTCGGGATAAGCCACCCCGCTGCCGCCATTGTTCACGTCGATGTAGGGCGGTCCCAGGAACGCGAAGAGGTCGCCCGTGTGAATCGTGCCGAGCGCGGGGAACACCACCACGGTGTCGCCGTCGGTGTGTCCCGCACCGAAGTGATACAGGTCGATCTGGTCTCGCCCCTCGAACAGGGTCATCCGGTGGGTCGGGTAGACCACCTCACCCGGCACGTTCGTTCGCGTCTCTACCCGGGTCTCGACGATCGGGTTGATCGGCTCTCCGGTCTCGCGATGCCACATGTATAGCAGGCAGTTCTTGCCGGCCGCGGCGACGCCCTTGATCGTTTCGCCGTTCGCGTCGGTCACGTCGAACAGGGTGGGACCGGTGATATTGTCCCAGTCCCAGATATCGTGATGGATCGTCTGGTAGTACCAGCGGAGTGCACCGGTTTCGAGATCGAGCGCGATCGTCGAGTTGGTGAACAGATTCTTTCCGACGCGCGCCGAGCCGTCGTAAGGCGGCATGGGATTCGCGGCGTTGACGTACACCAGACCGAGCTCGGCGTCGATAGCCGGCTGGGTCCAGATGCCGCCCCCCACCCGCTTACCGTAGCCCCAGGTCGGGTCGGCAATCTCGAAGCCCTCGTCCGTCGGCCGCTGCGGGACCGTGTTGAACACCCACTTGATGCCACCAGTGGTGGCGTCTGCGGCGACTATGAGGCCACCCGGGATATTGCCCTCGGAGATGGCGGAGCCGACGTACAGCGTCCCGTCGTGATAAGCGGGCGAGCTGTTGATTCGGTAGCGGATCGACAACGCATCGAATCCGGGAGGATAGCTGTCCGGGTAATGGTGCTGGAGGGCGAGGCTCAACACCGGCAGAACCCCTCCGTCGCCAAACTCCTCGACGAGCTCACCGGTCTTGGCGTCGGTCGCCACCAGCTTGTCGCCATGGTACGAGTAGATACGGCCGTCGACGAACAACGGGCCGCGCACTGTTCCGGTGCCGACTCCCTCGACCTCCGTGGTCCAGACCGACTCGCCCGTGACCGCGTTGACAGCGAACACCGTGTCCCTGCCATGCAGGTACATCACGCCATCGACGACCAGCGGCGTGACCTGTCTGACGTTGATGGCGGCCGGCACGTCGAACGACCAACGGCGCTCGAGCTGACCCACGTTCGTCGTATCGATCTGGTCGAGCTCCGAGAACCGCTGGTTGTAAGGGCCGAGGTTGTTGCTCTCCCAGTTGGTCTGGCTCTGGCCGGCGATGATCGAGGGCGGGTCTCCTCCCGGGCTTGTGCGCGCCTGCGCGTCGACATCGGTCGGGTGAAGCCCGACAATCGTGGTGACCGCGAACATCGCCATTGCCCGATGCATACGCCGGTTCTCAAGCAGTCGCACCGTCTGTTCCTCTACGCCGGGCCAGCAGGTGTCCCTGCCGCCTTCGAACATGTGAGCTCAACCGGGAACGGCTGGTCGAGTCATGCCTCAGTTCAGTTCGTCCGTGCGGGCCCCGAGCAGGATGTTCAGCAGTCCGTGGTTCCCCTCGTGACACGCGTACTCGAAGAGCGGCTGGTCGTTCCGACGCATCGGCAACGAGACCGTGAACGGCTGCGTGAAAATCGTCGGGTCGTCGACCGTGTACTCGTAGAGCAGCGTCTCTTCGTCGAGGCGTCGAAATCGCTCGGTGAGTGTCATGGTCGATCCCGTCCCGATCGCGACCCTGGATGAGGGTTCGTAGCTGGCCCTCAGATCGCTGAAATTTGTCGTCACCACGACCAGCGTGTCGCCATCCCAGTGTCCGCGTGACTGCCCGGCCCACAGCTGGATTCTGTCGGAAACCCTCGGACGTTGGTCGAGCGGGATGATCCGCGCGTCGTGCACCATCTCGTTGTAGATGACCACGGTGTCTGGAGTCTGGAATACCTGCATGTAGTTGTTGTAGCCACCCTGAATCATCGGAGGGCCGGCGTTGAAGCCGACCAGGCACCGTTCGGAGAGACCCCTGTCTTCGGGGTGGTCGACGCCCGCACCGACCGTCCGAACCCGCACGGGCCGGTTCATCGGCAGGTCCTCGAACGGGGAGCCGACCTGACGCAACGTCTCGCCCCGAGCCGTCAGCGCGGGGAGCCGGCCATCGGGCGGATCTGTGATCAATGACGTCTGGTTTCCGACAACGTTGGTCCCGCGGTCGAACCAGAACTCGTTGTACCCACCCACCGCGGCGCCACCGCCGCCCGCCGGTAACGGCTCGGTCCGCACCTGGCTGCGCGCGAGACCGCGGTTGCGACGCTCGGTCGCTCCCGCCTCGATCTCGGCAGCCTCCTCGTCGGTCAGGAACGCACGGTCGGAAAGATCCTCCGGACGCTCGAGCGGGGTCACCGTCCGAAAATCCCACACGCCCTGCAGATCGGGCCGGCCATCAAGCGTTCGAGGTGGCGCCTCCCCCTGGCCGGCTACAGCCGCGGACGCCACCAGCAGCAACCCCGTTGTCACCCACGCGGAAACGCTATTGGTCGCCATGTGCTCATTCTCTCGATACGGGAGGGTCTGATACCTGCCTGGTCCCCGGACGGCGCGACAATAGCATATTCTACGGCCCCTCTTCCGCCACGCCCACGGCAGTCAGCAGACGCGTCACGCCAGGTCGTTCCATGGGCCGTGGGCGGAGGTATCGCCCCCGAGGTTCGAGCGCAGGTACCGCCCGCGTCCGGTATCCCGCACGTGCCGCTACCGGATTCGCCCGTGGACTTCGGCACGGCCGAGGGACGCGGCATCCGCGTGAGCGTTGTGGCCGACGGCCTCACCTATCCGTGGGGATTCGCCTTTCTGCCGGACGGCCGCATCCTTGTGACGGAGCGGCTCGGTTCGCTCCGCGTCATCCGAGACTGTCGGCTCGAGGCCGCGGCGCTCGCTGGTGTGCCGGAGGTGTACACGGGGCAGGCGCTGGCGGGTCTGATGGATGTCTCGCTCCATCCGGAGTTCGCTCAGAACCGTTGGGTGTATCTCACCTATTCGCAGACGACCGAGAACGGTGCGGCGGTGGCCCTCGCCCGCGGCCGGCTCGATGGCGCGGCGCTGATTGAAGTCCGCGATCTCTTTGTCAGCAATACCGATGGGGCGTCGGCCGGCGCCGTTCGTCATCGAGGGCCGGGTCCGGGCGCACGTCGGACTCTTCGACCAGGGCTGCCGTGAGCATGCGCTTCAGGCAGCCATAGAGCGTTCCGGGGCCGAGATCCAGACGGCCGTCGGTCTGCACCGCCACATCTTGACCAATGGCGTAGCCATGACGCTCACCATCGGCAAGCGCGAGCAAGATATGAAAGACCGGTGGAGTCAGGCCCGGGGAGCTCTGGGGGGCTTTCTTCTTGGGGCATCAACTATATCCGTTGCGGATATAGCAGGCGCCGTTCGCGGCCCGTGTCAAGTCGCACGTCTCGCCGGCCTCGAACCGCGACGAACCCAGTCCGGAGGGACTAGCGATGACGCTGCCAGGTGGCGCGGCTCTCAACTCCGTCGTCACCCATCAGCGACAGCACCAGCGTGTCGCCGTCGTCCGTGAGGTCGTACGAGTAGCTCAGCGTCCTGCCCCGCACATCCGGTCGAGACCCGCCCTCGACCTCATGCTCGACGACTCTCCGAGTGACGTTCACGTCATATCGGCCGTAGTAGGCCAGATAGCTCTCACGGCCTGAAAGCTGGACCGACACCCGGCCGCTGGCGTCATACGACAGCATCCCGTCGGTGAACGCCGAACCGTCCGCGGCCGCCCCCCCGACCCGCTCGAACGACGAGAGACCGAACGCGCCGACGAACCGGGCCATCTGCTCGGTGGCCCGCGCGCCGTTCAACAGCAGCGTCATGCTCCGATTGCCTTCGTGACAGGCAAACTCGTAGATCGGCTCCTCGGTGTTGGTCAGAGGGTACTCCGCCGACCACGGCTCCGTGAACGAGTCCGGGTCGTAGACGGTGTACTCCTGATGCATCGTGCCCTGGTCGATCCGCGTCAGACGCTGCACCAGACGCATACCCGCCCCGGACCCCGCAAAGGTCCAGCGCGGGTCGAAGTTCGTCGATTCGATCACCAGGGTGTCGCCGTCCCAGGAGCCGCGCGAGGTCCCGGTCCACTGCTGGATGGCGCTGGACACCTGCGGCCGGTCGTCCAGCGGGACCGTTATCGTGGCGTTGATGAACTCGTAGTGGATGACCACATGATCCGGGGTCTGGAAGATCCGGGCCGGGAACGCACTCCCTCGGAGCGGCAGCATCCCGCCCATCATGCAGCGTTCGTCCAGTGCCCGGTCCTCGGGGCCCTCCGGGATGCCGCTCATACGCCGACCTGGCATGCCCACCCGGTAGCGGCCTTCCTCGGTGCGTGGAATCCGCCCGTTCTCGGGTGAGACGACGAGCGACGTGCGCCCGTCCAGCAGCGGATGGTCGTAGATGGACTGGTCGACCCCGCCATCGCCCAGCTCGAAGTCGGCGCTCAGGGCCCGAGCGAGCCCCTGGCGGATGCGGCTCCGCCGCGTGGCAAGAAACTCCGCCTCTTCTTCTTCTGTGAGACGAAGTCTGTCCTCGAATTCGGCCGGTCGCTCGAGGGGCGTCATCGTGGGAAGCGACCAGGTCCCCTGGAGATCCGGCACGCCCCAGGGCGTACGGGGCGGGCCCGCCTCGTCGGCCGGCTGCGCCAGCGCCGAGCACGGAAGCGCCGCGAGGGCGCCGGCCAGCCCGAGGCATCGCAGGACGTACTGAGCCATGCTCATGGTCTCGTCTCCGCTTTCAGTCGCTGCAGCTCCTCCCGCGGCCGGAACTCCAGCTTCGCCACCTTCCCGGCCCCAAGGTAGCCCATGCCGATCTGGGTGCGGCCATTCACCGTCACCGCCTGCAGCCCGTGGGTCTTGGTCCCGATCGTCGGCAGGGAATAGCTGGTCCACTCTTCCGTGCTGGGATCGAACTTCGCGATCGAATCGCCATGCGTGAACGGCAGCCACACCATGCCGTCTTCGTCCACCGACGTCTCGTAGCAGTTCCCGTCCTCATGCTCGGGCGGAAAGGGATACATCTCTTCGAGGTCAGAGCGGCTGTCGAGCTTCAGCAAGCCGCCACCGTACCACGAGCAGCCCCAGAACGTGGTGCTCCGCGGATCGGCGCCTGGCTTGCGAATCGCCACGGCGCCCGGCCTCCCGTAGCCGTAGAACGTCAGGCGATCGGCGAAGACCGCCAGCTCCTCCGCGGTGAACAGGTCGCTCCTGTCGTTTACCGCTTCGGGTAGAGGCACGAACGTGGCTTGGCCGGTCTCGAGGTCCGCCTTCATCAACCCGTCCCGCGGAATGGCGGTCGACCACCAGCCATTGCCGGCGCCATCGCCGGTCATCCCGTAGTTCGAGGCGTTCGGAACCGGGTTCTCGAAGAGCGTCCAGTCGCGGGTCCTCGTGTCGTAGCGCATCGCCTTCGCGTCGTTCGTCGCCCCCGCGGCCCAGATGCCACCTCGCCCGTCGCCGCCAATCCAGGGCCCCACGCGTGCCCCCTCGGGCGGGCGAATGATGGCCGATTCGCCCGTCCGCGGGTTGATGCGCCCCAGCGCACCAATGTTGCTCATGTCGAACCACACGACCCCGGCGGCGTCCCGGATGCGGATGATAGACGATATTAGAACTCTCTGATCACCAAGACTCCTCATCCCGCGAGCACGAGCGTCCCGTAGCGGGTGGGCGAGGCCGCGGCCACAGGCACCCTGGCGGCGCCTGCGACCTCGGCTTCAGTTGCGAGCTGGAGGGAGCGCGAACACGTAGAGCGCGCTGCCCGCCCGCCGGAAGCGGGCGACCGCGTCCGGCTCCGCGTCCGGCGTGATCTGCACGCTCCCCGGGCGCTGGCTGCCGATGATGGCGACGTACTGACGGCCGTCCGGTCCGATGTAGGTGATCGGCGAGTTCCGGAAGTTGCTGCCGGTCCGGAATGTCCAGACGATGTCGCCGGTCCGGGCATCGATCGCTCGCACCACGCCCTCGTTGGGACCGCCCTGGAAGAGCAGATCCCCGCCGGTGGCCATGACCGGGGCGTTGTTGGCGGTCGTCCACTGAATCCGCCAGACCGTCTCGCCCGCCACCGGGTCGTTGGCCTGCAGCTCGTTGACGACCTCCGCATTGGGCGGGTCCGGGGCGTCGCCGCCGCGTTCACGGAGCGTGTAGGCGTTCCCGGGCACGTACTCGCCTTCGACCATTCTCAGGCGATCGCAGCTGTTCGAGGTCGGGGTGTACAGGAGTCCGGTCCGCGGGGAGTACGCGTCGTTCTGCCAGTTCCTGGCGGCGATGCCGGGACACCAGCCGATGGCGATGTCCTCGGCGTCCGGCACGTACCGCTGTCGATCCTCGAGGTCGGTGAACATCATCTTCGTCATGTCGTAGCGCGGCCGGCCGGTCTCCATGTTCACGCCATCGAAGATGTCGTTGTAGACGAACATCCAGGGCTCGAGGAGCATCTCGCCCGTCGCGCGATCGAACACGTAGAAGAAGCCGTTCCTCGCCGCGCGGACCAGCGCCTTGCGCGTCTGGCCGTCGATCTCGAGGTCGACAAGGACGTTCGCGTTGGGCTCGTCGAGGTCCCACTGGTCCTGGGGGGTCATGTTGTAGGCCCAGATCAGCTCTCCGCTGTCGGCGTCGCGGGCCAGGATCGACGCGCAATAGTTGTTCCGATAGCCGGTCATGCCCCCGTCCTCATCCACCTCGACCACGCCCCATTCCCGGCGGTAGTCCGGATTCCACGGGGCGCAGTTGCTCGTGCCGTAGTAGAAGAGATTCAGCTCCGGGTCGTACGTGAACCAGCCCCAGATGGAGCCGCCGCCGCGTCGCCATGAGTCGCCGAACCAGGTGTCCAGCGCCGGATTGGGGACGCGATCGTCCGGATAGAAGGGGTCGAAGCGAGCCCCGATGCCCACCTCGTTGTTCGGCCCCATGCTGTAGTAACGCCACCTGAACCGGCCGGTCTCGAGGCTGTAGGCGGTGACGTGACCGCGGACGCCGCGCTCGCCGCCGGCCACGCCGACGATGACCTTGTCACCGACCACCAGCGGCATGCCGGGGACCGTTTCCCCAGTCGCGATGCTCGCGTTCTCGGCCTGCCAGATCTCTTCTCCGGTCTCCGCATCGAGCGCGAACACCTGTCCGTCGAGGGTGGCGAAGAAGATCCGGCCGTCGTCGTAGGCCAGGCCGCGGGTCTGCGCGCCGCAGCAGGCGCTCCTCTGTGTCGTCTCCGGGTCGGGAATCTCGGGCCGGAACTCCCACTTGATGAACCCCTGCCGGGCGAGGTCGAGCGCGTAGACGTAGTTCGGCTTCGGGGTGACGATGTACATCGTGTCGCCGATCACGAGCGGCGAGGCTTCGTACGAATCGTGGATGCCGAGCTGCATCGTCCACGCCATCGTGAGCTGCTCGACGTTGTCGACGTTGATCTGATCCAGCGGGCTGTAGTTCCAGCCCGCGTAGTTGGCGTTCGGCATGACCCACTGCGACGACGGGTCGGGCGCCGAACCCTCCTGGGCGGCCGCGGCCCCCGGCACGCCGGGAACGCACACCAGCGAGACGAGCGGAATCCACATCCAGCCACGCCGGTTGATTGAAAAGCTCATGTTGTACTCATTGGCTCGGGGCACGTGCCCCAGGTTGTGCGCCGTCGATTGCCGGCGATGTTATACCGCGGGAACGGTGGGAACAACCCCGGGAGTTCCGGCATCATGCACATCGTCGGCCCCGACGACACCACCTACTGCTCGGCTGCGCGGGCGCCCGCCAGGATGTTCACCAGGCCGTAGTTCCCCTCGTGGCACGCGTACTCGAATATCTCGCCCCCGAGCGGCACCATCGGAATCTCGGCCGTCCACGGGCTCTCGTACGTCGCGGGGTCGGTGACCTTGAAGCTGTAGTCGATGCGGTCGGCGTCGACCCGCGTGAACCGCTCGACCACGCTCGCCTGCTCGCTGCCCGCGTGCACCAGGTAGCGGACTCGCTGATCGCCCCGCGGGGTCAGGTTGGGTCGTCTCGACCACCAGCGTGTCGCCCTCCCAGCGGGCGCGCGAGTCGCCCATCCACTGGCCAATCTGCGGCGACAGATGCGCGCGACCGTCCAGCGGGATAATCCGCGCGTCGTGAATCATCTCGACCAGGACCACGACGTAGTCGGGCGTCTGCAGGATCTGGTAGTTGTGGTTGTAGAAGCCCGGGATCATGGCGCCCGGCATCCCGCGCGTGAGGCACCGGTCGTAGAGGTTCAGGTCTTGCCACGTGTCGAACCGCGTGCCGTCCCGCAACGCCGCGAATGCCGCGTCGCTTTCCCGCACCCGCTCCGTCCTCGCCGGGTACCTCCCGTCGGGCGGGTCGACGATGAGCGACGTCTGATTGTTCCGCACGCCGCGGTCGAGCCAGAAGCTGTTGTAGCCGCCGGTCTGGCCGGGGGGCGGCGGGCGGTCCCGTGCGGCCTCGGCCTGCGCGTCGATCTCCGCGCGCTCCTCGTGGGAGAGCACCGCCCGCCCTTCGAACTCGCTCGGACGCTCGAGCGGCGTCGTGGTCCGGTTGGTCCAGACCCCCTGCAGGTCAGGGTCGCCCCACGGCGTGCGCTCGGGCTCCTGGGCGGCCGCCGGTACCGGCAGCAGGACGATGCCCGACAGAATCGCGATGACGTACCGCATGCTGCACCTCCTCATCGGGGCCATCTTAGCGGATGGATGGTCGAGGTCCCAGTGGTCGTTGAGGTGCTGGAAATACCAGACGATTTCGCCGGTATCGGCATCGAGGGCCAGGGTCGAGTTGTGATAGAGGTGCCGGTTGTCGGTCCCGCCGATCAGGAACTTCGGCGCCGGCGAAGTGACCGACGTGCCGATGTAGACCAGGTTCAGCTCCGGGTCGTAGCTCGGCACCATCCAGGCGCCGACGTGCTTCCGTTCCTCGAACGGCACCCCGCCCCAGGTCTCGTCGCCCGTCTCGCCGGGGGCCGGAATCGTGCGCCGGCGCCACAGCTCCGCGCCGGTCTGCGCGTCGTGGGCGGTGATCACGCAGCCGTCGGGTCTGGCCGCCGGCATGCAGCTTCGTCCCGAGATCACCTTGCCGTCGGCGACGATCGGGCCGGAGCTCTGCATGGCGGGGTTCTCCCGGTAGTCCAGAATCTTGGTCTCCCACGCCAGCCGGCCGGTCCCCGCGTCGAGGGCGAAGACGTGGTCGTCCACGCTCGTGTCGATGATGAACGAGCCGTAGATCGCCAGGTTGCGGTTGTTCTGCCAGAGGTTGTTGAAGACGTATTCGTCGATGTCCTCGGGCACCTCCCGGCGATGCATCCCGCGTGGACTCCGTTGCTCCTCGGTCGAACATGCCCAATATGCTCCCTCGTCGCGCCTTGGCACGCGGGCGCCTCGCTGCTCTCGGTGCCACGCGGGGTTTCGCCACGGACTCCTGGCATCTGCATCGCAACCCTCCTGGCAACCCGAGGTGACCGCCGGATCTGCATTGTATGCGCGTGAGCGGCGCGGGCGCACGGGTAGGAGTCGCAGGCCCGCGGCTCGGCGGCCTGTCGGTCAGCGGGCGGTGCCGGCGGTTCGCCAGCGCCGGAGCGCGGCGGCTATCTCGCCTCTGGCGGCCGACCGGGGCCGCGGGTCGTGGTTGACGAAGTAGCAGAAGACGATGGGGCGTCCGAGTCCGGGTGGAGGATTCCCGCCAGGGCCACGGTATGCCGTAGCGTTCCGGTCTTGGCGGCGAGGGACGGCAGGCGCGGCCACGCCGCGAGCGTGCCTTCGCCGCGGCCCGCGACCGGTTGTTCGCCGTGACGCTTCGAGAGGCCGCCAACCACCCGAACCAGCCCGAAAAGCACGTCAACCTTGACGTACGTCATTTCTGGCGTATATTATCTGGCTTGGGAGGTACTTCCTTGTGCAGATCAACCCCGGCGGGCGGCTGGACACGAAAGACGTCATCGGTCGAGACAACGAAATCGAGAGGTACTGGCGCGTTCTCCAGCGTCAGGGGCTTGTTCTCTCTGCGGAGCGGCGCATCGGGAAGACCCACATCCTCTTCAAGATGCGCGGGGAGTGCCAAAGCGGCTATCTGCCTTTCTACCAGGACCTTGAGGCCGTTCACTCGATAGCGGAGCTCATCCGCTCGATTTACGGGACCGTTCAGCAGTCCTCGAGCACGCTGCCGAATGTCAAGGCTCGCATCGCCAAGTGGTCCCCGCTATTGCCCGACAAGATCGGCGGCATCGAGATGCCGACCGCCGACGCGAGTTGGCAGGTCCTCCTCACTGAGGCGTTCGACGATCTCGTCAACATTGCCGACGACAACACACGCATTCTCATGCTGTGGGATGAGTTTCCGCTGATGCTCCACAACCTCCAACGAAGTGCGGGACCGGATACGGCCATCCAACTCCTGGACCACCTGCGCGCCCTGCGGCTTGCGCGGGCCGACCGTTTGCGCTTCCTCTTCACCGGTTCAATTGGTCTTCACCTCGTGCTCCGATCCCTGCGCGAGGCCGGAAACACCAACGACCCCGTGAACGACATGCTGTCCCTGACCGTTCCGCCCATGGCCCACCGCGACACCTGCGAACTCGCCGAAGCACTGCTTCGCGAGACCCGCGCCGCCCCGGCGGACACCCCCCGTTTAGCGTCTGAAATCGCCAAGCGGGTAGGCGGTTTTCCGTACCATGTCCATCATGTGGTCGTCCAGCTAGACCAGCTCCGGCGGCAGCCAAAGTTGGAGGACGTGTCGACTGCCGTAGACTACCTCGCGTACGATCCCCACGACCCCGCGAACCTCAACTACTACGTGACACGCCTGTCTTCGTACTATTCCAAAGACCAACGGGCGTTTGCTCTGCTCGTCCTCGACACCATGGCCCCCCAACTGTCACCCACATCCGTCCCGGAACTCCTCAATCTGTGCAAGCATCGAGATCCATCGTTGGCGGACGAACAACTTCGAGAGACACTGACGGTCCTATCCGAGGACCACTACATCGAGCGCACCAAGTGCGCGACCGGAGCGGCGTACGATTTCCGTTGGCCCCTTGTCAAGAAGTGGTGGAAGGAGACAAGGTCATGAGGCCCGGGGTCCTGCGCAGCTCGCGGTATAGCCCGGGAAACATGGATCGCGAGTCCCTGGAGGCCGTCTTCGTGGGGCGTGACGACGTTATGGAAGACGTTCTGTCCCGCACTACTACATCGATTCGAGGTCCAGAAAAGCACTACATTCTCTTGGTCGGTCCAAGAGGAGCCGGCAAGACCCACCTTCTCGCCCTCGCCTACCACCGCCTGATTGCGTCGTTCGACGCAGACGACGCCGGCGACAGCGTCGCCATCGCTTTACTCAACGAGGAAGAGTGGGGCGTGGCGTCGTACCTTGACCTGGTCGTTCGGATCCTGAGAGCTCTTTCCGAGGAGGCGCCACAGCTGAATGCCGAGATCGCCGAAATATACAACAGGTTTTCTAAAGATCCTGTTGATGCCGAGGCATTCGCCGTCAGACTGCTTCGGCGGCACTCAGAAGGCAAGACGCTCCTCCTTCTTTGCGAGAACCTCATGGACTTGTTTCAGGGCCTGGGGGACGAAGGACAGAAGCGTTGGCGTGCCGCCATCCAGGAGGACGGCAACTGGGCGATCGTGGCGACAACGCCGCAACTGTTCGCCGCTCTGACCCTGCAGGACAACCCCTTCTACGGCTTCTTCACCATCCGTCCGCTGGAGAAGATCGACCTCGACACTGGAATCGACCTGCTCGCCAAGAAGGCGGTCCACGAAGACAAGTCGGACTTGGCGGACTTCCTTCGCACACCGCTCGGCCGGGCGCGCGCGCGGGCCGTCCACCACCTTGCCGCGGGAAACCATCGTGCGTACGTTGTGCTGTTTGACTTCCTCGACAAGGAATCGCTCGAGGATCTGATCGGCCCGTTCATGCATATGGTCGACGACCTCACCCCGTACTATCAGGACAGAATGCGCCAGCTTCCCCCGGCCCAGCGCAAGATCATCGAGTTCCTGTGTCTCGAGGGGACGCCCGCGACCGTCAAGGACATATCAACTCACTGCTTGATGTCCCAACAGACCGCCGCAAAACAGATCGGCGAACTGGGGACCGCAGGATTCGTCAGTCGCAACCGGTCGGGACGCAACACCTTCTGCGAGCTCTCGGAACCGCTGATGCGCATTTGCATCGAAGTGAAGGACAACAAGACCCAGCACTTTCGACTGTTCGTGGAGTTCCTTCGCCACTGGTTCACGGCGCGCGAACTCCAGGAGCGCCATACGGCGTTCCAGCACGACGCGCCCCTTGCCGATCTGGACCGCGTTCACGTTGAAGAGGCAGTCAGGTGCTCTCTCGCGGATCGGATGGAACCCTTCGCTGACGCGCTTCATGACGAAGCCCGACGCTGTCTGGATGCTGGCGACTACCTGGGTCTTGCCAAGATTCAGGAAGTCCTGGCGCCGGACAGCGGCAGCGCGGGCGACTATGGCATGTGGGTGCACGCCCTCGTAGAGGCAGGCGACGGCCAGTCGGCAGTAGCGGTCGGACGGGAAGCCGCGGCAAGACACCCTGGGGACGGTGAGCTGTTGTTGGAGCTTACGGAGGCGTACTTCAGGGTGGATCAGTTTAACGAGGCCCTCACCACAGTCGACCGAGCAATCGCTCTCGGTGAGCAACCCGCCCACCACTGCGTCCGCGCCGACATCCTGTTACGCCTCGAGCGCTTTGAGGAGGCGATCGCCGATGCCGAAGCAGTGCTCGAAGCGGAACCAGACCACTGGCACAGTATCGAGCAGATCACTCAGGGCCTCGTCCGCCTTGGGCGCGTCGCGGACGCGGAGGCCCGCGCACGGGACGTCGTTCAGCTTGCGCCATCGGTACCAGATGCGTTGCTCGCGGCGGCCAAATTCCATGCCTCCCAACGGCAGTTGGATCGTGCCCGGGAATTGGTCGACCGGGCGGTGAGCATCGATGTGGACCACCAGGACGCACGGCAATTGCGCGGCTTTCTTCTGTTCGACATGGAGGACTACCGTAACGCGGCCGTGGACTTGCGCGAACACGCGTCGCGCCACCCGAAGTCCGTTCGGACGCACTGCAGACTGGCCGACTCCTTGCTCTGGTCCGGACAGTTCAAGGAAGCAATAGAAATCGCGGAACACCTTCTTGAGATTTGTCCGGAACACAGTTATTCACACTTGGTTCGTGGATGCGCTCTCGTCGAACTAGGACGTCCGGAAGAAGCGATTGCGGCCTTTGATCGACTTCTTCCCGCGAACCACTGCCCGCATCTGCTTATCGCCGCCTCGTACGCGCGCCGGAGCGGAGAATACGAGGCCGCCGAAGGGTACCTCGGCCGGGCCGCGGAAGGAAACCCGGATAACCGGGAACTCTGGATCGAACGCTCTTGCCTCGATATCGACCGGGGCGCATTCGACGCGGCGGCGGAGAGCGCCGCGCGAGTCGAGACGCTGCCGGGCGGCTCTCTCCTCGGCCGGCTGCTTGCAGCACAGGCCGTTGCAGCGGGCAGGCCGCTGGGCGAGGCGCTGGAGACCGTCGGCGCCTGCGTCGAAGCGGAGCATTTTGAGGGCGACGAACAGCTCCATCAAGAAGCTATCGTGGCGATCTTGACTATGTCCGTGCGCAAGTTCGGTCCGCGGTATCTTCCCGAGGGCTTGTTGAAACTGCGCCGACTGTTGGTGAGTCTGCTCCACGAAGGCGTCCTCGGCAGGATCCTGACGGACCTGCTGATAGAAAATGTGGGTCGCTTCGCGGGTTCTCTCGACGAGTGGGAGAATGCCCTCGACGGGCTGGCGTCTTCGCTGGCGGACCTGGCAGACTGCCAGATCCCCCTCGGGATGCTTCATGCGGCAGTCACGTATACCAAGACGGGTGACGAAAAGAAACTCTTGAGCCTGCCGCTCGAACAGCGCCAATTGCTGCAGGAGGTGCTTCCTGCAACCGCGCGGACCAACCGCGTATTGCACTGAACGGTCAGAGCTTACCGCGAACGACACGGGTACGCGTCCGTGACGATAGACGATATTGGAGCACGCCGATCACCAAGACTCCTCATCCCGCGAGCGGCGGCCCTGAGCTGAACCCGAGCAGCGGGTGTCCAGAAATGATCAGTTCTCGATGGTCGTTGACAGAGACACCGGGCGTCGTTCACACAGGCGCCAGGTCGCTTCCACGCGCGTTTGCCGCGCCCAAGTCCGACAGGCTGCCAGTGCGCTTGCCACGCGTGCACGGGAGCGGGGCGACGTTCGCAGGAGTGTGCGTTCTCATCCTGCTTGGAGCGAGCGCATGAGGTTCGTGCGCGTGGCGCGCCACGCCGGATAGGCGCCGGCCGCCGTCGTCGTGGTCAGCAGCGTGAGGGCGGCCGCCACCAACGTGGCGGGGTCGTCGTAGGGTCAAGAAATCCGAACCTGCCGTCCGCGAGCAGTTTCGGAGTCCGCTGACCGGGGTTGGGTCGGCCAGTCGGTACTGTGGATACTGATGGGTGTTCCAGACGCACGCAGAATCAGGAGCGGCGATGGACTGGAAGACCATGCTAGCCTACGTGACGGGCTCCGTCGATGAGGAGCTCCTCCGGCGCAACGAGTATCTCGTGGCGGAGAATCGCATCCTCCGGGCGCAGCTCCCCGGCCGCGTGACACTGAGCGACGGCGAACGCCGGACGTTGGCCGAGATCGGTAAGCGGCTCGGCCGCCAGGCCCTCGCGCAGGTGGCGAGCATCGTGCGGCCCGAGACGATCCTTGCCTGGCACCGGCGGCTGGTCGCCAAGAAGTTTGACGGCTCGGAGCGGCGAACCTATCCGGGGCGGCCCAGAGTCGGTCAGGAAATTGAGCAGCTGATTGTCCGCTTCGCCACTGACAACCGCGACTGGGGTTATGACCGCATCGCCGGGGCCCTGGCCAACCTCGGCCACGCAGTGAGCGACCAGACAGTCGGCAATGTTCTGAAACGTCACGGTATCCTGCCTGCCCCCGAGCGCAAGAAGACCACGACCTGGAAGGATTTCGTTCGTGCCCACCGGGAGGTGCTGGCCGCGACGGATTTCTTTACGACCGAGGTGTGGACGGTAAGCGGTCTCGTGACCTACTACGTCTTGTTTGTCATGCACGTGGCGACGCGCCGGGTCCACATCGCGGGCCTGACACCTTTCCCGGATGAGTCCTGGATGACCCAAGTCGCACGGAACCTCACGATGGCCGACGTGGGCTTCCTAGGGGACCATCGGTATCTGATTCACGATCGCGACGGCAAGTACTGCCCCGCGTTCGACGACACGATCACGGAGGGTGGCGTCACGCCAGTGCGCTTGCCGCCGCGCAGCCCCAACCTGAATCCGCACGCGGAGCGCTGGGTGCGGTCGGTGAAAGACGAGTGCCTCTCGAAGCTGATCCTGTTCGGCGAGCCAGCGTTGCGGACGGCTCTGCGGGCCTACACCGGGCACTTCCACGGCGAGCGGAATCACCAGGGCAAGGACAATCTCTTGCTCTTTCCGCGGGACGAGGTCCCCACGACCGGCCCGGTGCGATGCCGCGAGCGCCTCGGAGGGCTGCTCAAGTTCTACTACCGGGCGGCCGCATGAGTTTCTTGACCATACGACCTCGAGACGGCCCTGCCGACCTCCTGAGCAAGCTCCCGGTCATCTTCGCGAGCCGAGATGTCTAGCTCGCTGACGACGCTCTCGACACCGGCTACCGCAAGCGCCTTCTTGATTGCCTGTGCTTTGACCCAGAATGTTGGTACGCGACCTCCTAGAGTGACCTCCGTGCCATTCACACTGACCTCGATTGTGCGCAGGTCCGAGTCCCCTCTGAATACCTCTTGGACGTCCGCCTGCACTGCGCTCTGCGCTGCACCCACAGGCCAGGCCAAGAGAACGAACCCGCAAAGCAGCTGACTGAACGAAGAGAATGAATACGGCATCACGGGCCATCAGACGCGGGCATGCTAGCCGCCGGCTACTGCGTCGTGAGTAGGTGGCCCGTGTAGCGCCGCGGCGCCACACGGGTTCCCACATATCGAACCGAACGCACGACAACCCCGTCCTTGGGGCAGGATCCTAGAACTCGTACGTCATCCCCAGGCGGACCGCTCGTGGGGCCACGATATTCGTGACGAAGCCAAACGAGGGGCCTGATGCGTAGGTGACACCGTTGAACCCAAAAATGCCCCACGCCATGTTCGCGTTGAAGGCGTTGAGGATATCGAGCTCGACGCCCAGTCGACCCGGACCCGCCTCGAACGCCTTCCCGAACCTGAAATTCATGATGTGGCGCAGGTTCTCGCGGCGCTCGCCGAACGGCTCAACACGTAGGTTGACAGACCCAGAGCTCGGCAAGGATGGGCCTCCATCCGGATCCACCCTGCCAAAACGATACGTTCGTTGTCCCCCCTGCCCCCTATACGCTTGATAGAGTATGCCAAAGTCCACATCCGCTGGGAGCTGATACGCTGCGGCAAGCCGGTACGCGTAATCCCAGGTCTCATCTAGGGGGAAGTAGTCATCATTCGGGCTTTGGGGCACTAGACCACCTCCGAATGGGGACGCGCCGCCGAAGCGGTGATTCTTCGTCAGGAGAAATGACGTAAATGCATGCCATCGCCCGGTCTGACGCCGGTTCAACATGAACTCCACATTCTGGAATGTGTGGACTAGATCAGAGTTCGTTATCTGGTTCCCCACGAAGTCGCTTCCCCTGAAAGCCGGGTCGTAGTCGTAAACGTTCACCAGGCCCCCGTCATCACCTGTGTCGAGCAGCCCATCGGGCCCAGGGTCCCGTCGCGTCAACACCTGGTTGTACACCTCAGGGGGGCGAAGAATATTCACCGTAGCCACATCTCCAACGACTCGCTTATACAGATAGAGCGCTCGCACCGAGAATGCCCCTGCCAACTCCTGCTCGAGCGAGGCGCTCACCTCATGGGTACGCGTGAGCTCCAGGTCTGGATTAATGACATTGTTCGACGCACCGGTCGCATTGAGAAAATCCGCTCCGTTCGGATCCAAATCCACTTCACCGGGCGTGTAGTCATCGTTACCGTCAGGATCGTTCCATAGGTAGGAGATCGTTGAGACGTTGTTCTGGTTGTACGTGTGCGCGAAAGAGTACCCCCAGTCGTGGTTGTAGATGCCGTAGGTCGCCTTGAGGACCGTCTTGCCGTTGCCCGATAGGTCGTAGGCCACGCCCAGGCGTGGCGCGAACGCGTTCCACGTGCCAACATCGACTCGTGGAAACGAGCCCGCGTTTCCGAATTGCCCTTGTTCCTTTACCTGGGCGCCGACGTACGTGTCGTTCCGTTCGAAGCGCAGGCCAAGATTGACCGTCATCCGGTCAGACGGACGCCAGCTGTCAGAGACATACCCGACAAGGAGGTTTTGATTCGATGCCCCGGCTACCGGAAAGTCGTGCGCGTGAAACTCCACCGGCCGCCCAGACCGGCCGCCAACATTGTCATAAACCAGACGGTAGTTACCGTTCGGCTGAGCCGGGAATGATGTATCGAACACGCCCCACATGAGGGCGTAGCCCGCCACGATCTCGTGAGAGCCGGCGTAGGACCCTCGCGGAAAATAGTTCACGCTGCCATTCGCTATCCTTCTTCGGGGCGCCCGGTAGCCGATGTTAGGGTGGAACGAGCCACCGGTCTGGAACCCGCTTTCGCGATCAAATCGATTTGGAATCAACCGACTGGACGGTTGAACCGCCCGGTCGCCGCGTAAATGAGTCTCGGCGTACATGGCGTGCGCGTAGAGGTCGTTGCTGAACACTCCCTGCCACTCCGCCTTGCCCTGATAGCCCGGCTGCAGCTGACGCCAGGTCGACTCTTCTGGTGTAAACCGGCTGGCCCCGGCGCCGTCGTCGACGGCGGAAGCCCGGGTCCAGAATCCGATGAGCTTGTGGTTGGTGTTAGCCTGGTATGTGACTTTGGCAGTCTGATTATTGGTGGTTCCCGGCAAGACACCCGGGATATCGTCGGCGGTGCCGTACACCCCGTCAGGTCCACGACCACTGGAGTACCCCGGCGCGTTGCGCTCGTTGCGCAGATCGTGGAACGCCACGTAAAACCACGCGCGGTCTTCAACGATGGGACCACCCAGATCCGCTGTTAATTGGTTGTAGTACCGAATCGAATTGCCCTCCCTTATGTTTTGCGCCATCAGCGCGGCATCGATGTTCGAGGATTGCAGCCGGCTGTGCATGAAGCGCTCGGTATACCGGCCCGTGAACTGGTTGCCGCCGGACTTCACGATGAGCTGCGACGACACGCCCGGCTGCCCAATCTCAGCGGTGGTGCCAAAGGTCTGCACGTTGACCTCATCGACGCTGCTTAAATCGGGGGCCTCATTAGGCTCGGCGCCAATCCCCTCAATCGTGTAGAAGTTGCGCACGCCGCCTTGCCCGTAGGTCTTCGGGCGAGCCTGGGCACCCATAGGCCTCGACCCGCTTTCGCCCGTGAGTGGTGGTCCTTGGACCTGAACACCGCTCACGTGAAGGTAGAGATCTTGGTAGTTCAGATTGTTCGGCGTAGAGGCCAGCAGGTCTTTCGACACCGACGCACCGCCTCGGGTGTTGGCGATGTCGACCAGTGGGCTCTCTCCCGACACGGTGATGGTCTCCGTCAGTGTCGACAACCCAAGGGTCACGTTCACGCGCGCCTCGAATCGTGCGGTGATTCGAATGCCCTCTCGAACGAGGCTAGCGAATCCCGGCAGCTCGTACGTCACGCCATACGTGCCGGGCGGGAGGTCGATGAACTGGTAATCGCCTCTAGCATCTGACAACGCAAGTATCTGCGGCAACAGTAGCGCCGGACTGGTCGCCGTGACCGTGACGCCAGGAAGCGCGGCGTCTGATTCGTCAGTGATCGTACCGGTGATTCGCCCAGAACTCACATTCTGAGCCGACACGCTGGTTGCGAGGCCGAGAAATGCGACCAGGAACGACAGACACCGCATTCGTTGGGACAGCATCATTTCCTCCTCAACTCATCACTCCGTGGTCTGCGCGGCTGATTGGGCACTACAGCATTCGGGGGTGTGAATGTCAAGGCAATTGTACGTTTGGTAGTGGGTCAGTTTGGATTCGTCATTTTTCGCTTTTCTGTCGCGTGCTTCCCGCCATCGAAGGCGTGCGGCGTCTCCCCCCACTTCTCGTCGGGGACGCCAACGACGGCCACCTCCCTGATGGCCGGATGACGCATCAGAACGCCCTCGACCTCGACCGACGAGATATTCTCGCCACCATCTTTGGTCCGCCGCTGAATCCGGCGAAGAAGTGCGGTTCGACGAATCCGGTCGTGATGCGGACGTCGGCCTCGACCCACTGGCGGTTGAGCCAGACCGGGACACCCGGACCGGCGTCAGGGAGTTGGCGGAGCGACGAGCGGTCGAACGCGTCGTGGTTCACCACTGTGTAGTCGCGAAGGACGTCCGGGCCGAGCATTTCGTGTAGCTCTTGCTTCGTGGTCGCGCGGTGTGTCCCGGTGGCGACCAGGATCACGATTTCCACACCCGGCGTCCGGGCGATCTCCTCGAGGACGACCGGGAGCACGGTCCGACTGGGCATCGGACGGGTGCTGTCACAGATTGAAATCGCCACCGTCTGACCATCCCTCACGATCTCGTGGAGGGGGGCAGAGGCCAGCGGGTTCCTGACGGCGTCTCGGACCGCCTGCGACTGATCGGGCAGCCCCTGGATGTACGTCGGTTCCAATACGGTCGTCGGTTCGGGCGGGACCTCGATCGGCAAGCGCCCACGGCCATACGCCAGGTCGACCTTCATCGCGTCAGCACCTTCGCGATCTGGGGCGCCGCTTCCTCGGCCCGCGACCGGATGGCGTCGTCCGACAACGTACTCAGCGGATGCGTGATCACGACCGGATCCAGGGCGCCGGCGCCGAGCGCCGCTCGTTGCAGATGCGCCTCGCGCACGAACGCGGTCGTGATGATGACCGCGGTCGGACAGCCTGCGGCCTCCAGGGCGACCGCGTCGTGCATACTGCACGACGTGCACGATCCTCAATCGCCGATGGCCGTGAGCACGGCATCTGACTGCTTCGCGACCTCCCGTATCAGTTCGGCCGACGCAGCCCGCGAGAAGCTGTCCTTCCGGTAGAAGGTCACCTCGCCGAACGTGCGTGTCGCCTGGAGTGTCTGGACCGTCTCGCGAAGCAGCGTCGAGGCGTTCCATTTTGTATTGTCCAGCACGCCCAACCGTATCCCGTCGAGCGACGGCAGCCTCTGCGCGAGGTCACACGAGGTCGCGGCTACCGTTCCGCGGGGGTCGTAGACGGTCTGCCCGGACGGGAGGAGGCGCGGTGGTGTCATCGTTTTGGCTCAGGGCCTCGCTGTCTTACAGTTCACAGGTTCCGTCCGCACACGCCGGTCCGGTCAAGGGCTCCCGTCCCTCCAGTTCCCTGAGCACGGGCGCGGTCATGTGACCCCATCCCGGCAGAAAAGCGGAGAAGCGCCCCGCCGCCCCGCCGGCGACAAACAGGTGGATGTCGTCCGGCGTGGGGACAATGGGAATCCGGGCTCCCGCCTCCCGTCGATACCAGCGCGGCAGATTGCGATTGTAGATTTTTCCGTATCGCCCACCAAAACTGATGTCGTCGTAGGTGGTCGTCGTGTTCATCCACAGGTAGCGGCGGACATCGCCTCTGGTCCATTCCCGGGAGGCGATCGTGTCGGCGTGTTCCGGTCCGATCACGACGGCGCACGATCCGCTGCTGACGGCGTTGTTGTGAGCAATCGTGCTCATGGCCGATACGATGGAATCGAGAATGCCCTCCGGGTCGTCGGCCACGTGATTGGTCACGCTGTGAGGAGACTCCGCCGCCAGACAGAACACCGTGCTCTGGTCGGGCGCGTATCCCCGGTCGACGTGATAGGGCGCCCACGGGCTGGCTTCTTCGTTTTCGGCAATACAGAACGTGTACTTGCCCGGGTGCCCCAGCGTGCTTTTGTCGAGGTCGCCGGCGATGCCGCCACCTACGTTGAGCAGCACGAGACGGATGGCCCGGCCGATCGTCGCGTTGGCGCGGTTGCCCGGCCCAAAGAGCCCGGCTCCGGAATTCATGTCGATCGCCTGTCGAATGGGACCGTTGACCACGACGAGCGGCGCGGCCATGTGCGTCGTGGCCTGAATGCCGTTCAGATTGAAGTGCGAACCGCACATCGCGACGAGGGCGGCGCGGACGACCGGCGCATACTCGGGCCGGCAGCCCGCCATGACCAGGTTGACGGCGAGGACTTCCCGCGTCAGGTCGCCCCATCTCGGTGGAATCCGCGTCTCGACGCACGTGGCCGCACCACCCAGCGCCGCCACCATCGCGGCGACCTTGTCGGGCGAGGGCGGCACGACGGGCAATCCGTCGGTCCAGCCCTGGTCGAAGTACCACTCGACCAGATCGACCGGGGGCTCGTCACCTGCCGAGACGACCGACTCGTGAGGTCCGCTGCTCATGATGCTTTGTGGTTCGGTTCCCACTGTACCGGATTCGCGCCGCGCGCGGAGGGCGACACGACACGAGCGACAGCCGTTCTCCGGTAGGTTGGAAGAGGTGCGCCCGGACGAGGGGGCGTCTACAGGTCTCCGAAGCTCCGTCCGTCTCGAGCGAGCTCCGCGAGTAAGGGCGCCGGTTCCAGCCAGTCGCCGTGCTCGTCGTGCAACCGCTTCATCGTCTCGTAGATGTGCTCGACCCCGACGAGGTCGGCCCAGAACATCGGTCCACCTCGGTACCGCGGAAACCCATATCCGTAGATCCAGACGATGTCGATGTCGCTGGCTCGAAGCGCCAGACCCTCCTGGAGAATCTTGGCGCCCTCGTTGACGAGCGGGTAGAGGCACCGTGGGACGATCTCGTCGTCCGACACAGTCCGGCGGGTGATCCCCAACTCGTCCGAGACATCCACGATGAGCTGTTCGATGCCCGGGTCTGGGATCGGCGTACGCGTGCCGTTCTCGTACCGATACCACCCGGTTCCGGTCTTCTGGCCGAAGCGATCCATCTCGCAGATCCGGTCGGCGATCGTCGAGTAGCGGAGGTGAGGTGGACGGGTCGCGGCCTGGCTCTGGCGTACGCGATCCGCGGGCGCTCACTTACGGAGGATACCAGCTAGTGGACGTGACCACTAGCGGGGTCGTCTGTGGCTACGGAAATGCCAATCGGGGCTTTGCGTCTGACCTCGACGAGATCGAAGAGTACTTGACCGGCGCCACTTCGTAGATCCGCGACTATCTGCGGAAGGGTGTCACCTGAAGACAAGCGCCCCGCAAGCGGGCGGCAACCCGCAAGCGAGGCTAACCCAGTCAACCGTTCATGCCGGTCGATAGGGCTGCGTCATTCTAGCGGTCCTTCCACCGGCCTTCACCAAGGAGGCCATCGTGAGAGCTGCGTTATACGCCAGAGTCAGCACCGCTGACCAGACCACCGACAACCAACTGCACGAGCTCCGCCGCTATGCCGAGGCCCGCAAGTGGAGCGTCGTCGAATACACCGACACAATCAGCGGGGCGAAAGACCGTCGCCCCGCGCTCGACCGTCTCGTCAAGGACGCACGCCGACGCCGAATCGATGTCCTCGTCTGCTGGCGGCTCGACCGCCTCGGCCGGAACCTGAAACATCTCGTCACGCTGCTCGATGAACTGAGCGTCCTTGGGGTAGCGTTTGTCTCTCTCCAAGAAGGCATTGATGCCACGACGCCGGCCGGGAAACTTCAGATGCACATTCTCGCGGCCATCGCCGAGTTTGAGCGGGCGAGGATCGCCGAACGGGTCAAGGCAGGGCTGAAACGGGCCAAGAATCAGGGACAAGTGCTCGGGCGGCCACGTCTTCACTTGGCCCAGGAGGCCATCGAACAAGCCAGGGGTCTCTCGGTGCGAGCCGCCGCGAGAAAGCTCCGGATATCGCCGTCTGCGGCCCATCGGTTACTGTCCCAAAAACCCTGCTGACGCTGCTCTTGATCTAGGCTGAAACGTTAAGGTTTTTGGACCGTTCTGCGCGCGATCTGGTGTCCTATTAACACGTGTTTGTGGGACGGCGTTGCTGGAGGCTTCAGAGGTCGAGTGCGTAGACGGTAGCCACGCCTCTGAGCGTCGGTGCCTCATCCATCGCGTGCCAGCCGCGCTCCTCCATCCGGCCCATGGCGGTGTCGGTTGCCGTGTAGAGACGCGCGTAACCCAGCCGCCGGGCCTCGGTCTCCAGCGCCGCGATGAGGGCTGTGCCGACGCCTCGCCGGCGCTGTGCGGGTGCGACCAACAGCCCTGCAAGCCACGGTGTCAGATGGCGGTGCGAGGGCAGCGATTCCGCACGCAGGGCAATCGTGCCCACGACCTCCTGCCCGGCGCTGAGCGCCACGAGACAGATCGGGAGCTGGTCCCGGTCGCTCGCGGCGTGCAGATCGGCCTCGGCATTACCCGGGCCGTCCGTTCCGTAGTAGGGTTCCCACTCCTCGACGAACCACTCCGCCAGCACTGGCAGGGCGTGCGGCACGTCGACCAGGTGCCGAATCGTGGTCCCGTTGCGGCGTAGTGCCATCGTTTCTATGACGAACCTACGCTGCGCATGGTCCCCAGGCCGCTGGTCGAACAGGCGGGTGCGCGGAGGCCACTGCCAGTCAATCGTGATGCCCGGCACGCCCCCGGCCACGACGTCAAGCGGCCGTTCATTGTCCGAGGGGCACCCCCACCCCCTGCGCTGGCAGTGGCCGGACAGACCCGTCTTTATTATTTTTCAAGATTTCAAAAACGGCGCCGGGTGGATCTCGGTGGGCGTCGGCGGCTTCGGGATCGACTGCCACCCGTGCTGCCATGCCACCCTCTTGAGAGGGCGCGGCCATGGCCGCTCGGCTCTCGTCGTCTCTGGCGACCGTCTGGTTCCCGACGCTCAATGCACAGTCGCCCCACAGCACTTCTTGTATTTCTTGCCGCTGCCACACGGACAGGGGGCATTCCGTCCGACTTTGGCATCGTGCATGGGCTCGGGGGCCTCGGCGTCGTGCTCCGCCAGCACTTCGGCGATCAATCGGCCCATGCGGGCATACTGGGCGACCGCTGTCGGCAAGACCCGGTGGAGCGCGTCGGCCATTGCCTCGAAGGATTGATCGCCCTCGGCGGCCTCACCGTGGAAACCCTCGGCGATCTCTCGGGAGGAAAAAAAGCTCAGCGTCATGAGGATCGACCCGAGCTCGTCGTCTAGTTCCTCCGGCACGGTTTCCTCCCAGAGTTCCTCAAGCCACTGGTGCCCATGCAGGAAACCGCGGGACCACTGGGCTATCGGTGCGTCGTCCTCGAAGTTGGCGAGCACGTCATCACGCAGCGGGCAGTCCGCGGGGAGCAACGTCGGCGGATCGAGCACCGCTGCATTGATGGTGTTGTAGAGCGTCATGATCTGGCCGAGGATCCCCTTGGCCTCGTCGGGGCTGGCGTAGTCGAACTCGTGTTCGCCGAAGACGATCGCGAGCCCAGTCGGACGGCGGAACGAGCTCTGGGGCACTGACAACGGTGAAGAGAAAGCCCTGCAGCTCGTGATAGCTGAGCGTCCCGGCGAGTCGGGATGGGTGCTCGAGGAACGCTCGCAGGGTGCCGGGATCAGACGCAGGCAGCATGAGCTCAGAGGGTAACGCCGACGGACGGCGGTGTCATCTGGGAAGGGGTCTCAATGCCTCCGTCGGACTGCCACCCGTGCTGCCATGCCACCCGTCTAAAGGGGGGTGGCAGTGGGAGGCAGTTCGAGGGTCACTGCCAAGCGGCAGGTCAGAGCCCGAAGAGGCTCAGCGGGGGACTGCTTGGGGCGCTAAGGGGATACAGATAGGACCCGGCTCGCGGCAACGACCTTCAGTGAGTCTGGGCATCCATGGGTACGGTCATCAGCCGGATGACACCGGCTTCATGCGCGGCCTCCAATGCCTCGGCAATCTGCTTGGCGATGGGGAGGGCTTCTTCAACGGGGATCGGTCCCTGTTTGATGCGATCCTCCAGCGTCGGCCCTTCCACCAACTCCAACACCAGGGCACGGGTGTCGTCGGCTTCGTCTTCTTCGAGGCCGTAGATCGCAGCGATGCCAGGATGGTTGAGGCTGGCGAGCACCTGCGCCTCCCGCTGGAACCGCGCAAGCCGATCAGGATCAGAGGCAAACGCCTCCGGCAGGATCTTGAGCGCCACCTGCCGGTTCAGCTTCGTATCGGTGGCCCGGTAGACCTGGCCCATCCCGCCCTCGCCGATGAGGGCGGTGACGTCGTAGTGCCCGAGGCGGGAGCCGACTTCTAAGGCCATGGGTTGTGGCTGAGCTAATGACGCAGTTTCAGGGGCATTCTATGCGCGACTGAGCCAACGGCTCCACCGACTCCAAGCTAGTGCAGTGATTCAGAAATACCTCGGCATTTGGCCACCGATGCATCCCTTCTGGCTGCGTTGCTCCTCAGTCACAAACTCCCGATTTGCTCCTTCGTCGCGCCTGGCCAGACGGGTGCCTCGGCGGCCTCGGTGCACGAGGTGTTTCTGAATCACTGCACTAGTGGTCCGTCACGTCATAATCTGCGGATAGACGGACTTGAGTTTACAGCGCGCATCGTCGACCTTCATCTGCCAGTCGACACCGCGTTGCGTGCTGTTGACGTCGGTGGACCACGCCGACACTTCAGCGTGCAGCGTCCCGAGGTCGCCGATACGGCGCTCGCGTAGGCATTGGCGCGTCATCGAACTCAGTTCGTTCTCCGCGATGTTCAGCCAGCTCCCGTGTTTCGGCGTGTGGCAGAACTCGATGCGACGAACCAATTGGCGTGCCCGGGTCGGCTCGAACACTTCGTAGAAGGCTCCCTTCGTGTGCGTGTTGAGGTTGTCGCTCACCAAGGCGATCTTCGGGCAGTCGGCGTAGCGTCCTTCCAACAGGTTGGCGACCTCCAGTGCCCAGTCCGCCTTCGTACGCCGGGCTCGGGCCGTCGCCTGCCGCCAACCCGCCAGCGGTTCGCTGAACAGGAAGACCGCGGCCGTACCGGCCCGTTCGTACTCGTAGTCGACACGCCGGGGACGGTTCTTCGTGGCCGCCATCGGCGGGCGAGTTTCCTTGACCAACTGCACCGGCTGCTCGTCCATGCACACGACGGGACAATCCGGATCGTAGGGTTTCTGATACAGATCCAAGACCTGTTCCATGTTCGCCACGAACTCGGCATCGGCCTGCGGCGGGATCACCCAGTACTCGATTTTCCGCTGGGTCAGCCCGTTTTTTTTAGCGTCCGCCGGATGGTTTCGTGGCTGACCGACTCGACGATCGCCAACTCGACGACCCTGCGCGCCAGCAGACGCAGCGACCAGTTCGCGTAGCCCTTCGGGGGCAGCCCCAGACGCAGGGCGATGATCTGCACCTCCTGTTCGCCGTTGAGCAGTTTGGGGACCGGGGGGGACTCCCGCCGCTTGCGTTCCAGCGCCTGCTCGAACCCTTGCAGCACGCAGCGTTGGCGGATGTTCTCGACGGTCTTGGTGCGGCACGAAAAAGCGTCGGCGATCTGCTGGTCGGTCCACGCCGGCCCGTCCGCATCGGCCTTCAAGAGGATCTGCCCGCGGCGCACTTTCTCGCTGCTCCCGTTGAGCTTGCGGACCGTCTCTCGACAGACCTCGCGTTCCTGATCTGTGAGTCGAACGATGTACCTTTTTTGCGGCATGGAAACTCTCTCGGTTCGAGACGAGCTCCCCGATAGTCCTAATGTTTATTGATGGCACAGCACTAGGTGTAGGTTCGAGATTCGAGCGCCCCCCGCCTTCTAGCCGATCATGGGTCTATTGGACGCCAGAAAATCGGGTGCGCGTGCCGATCACTTCTGTGTTCTTGGGACGGCCCCTGCGCGCACACGTGTTCCGCCTTGCCGCAGCTACGTCCTCAAGCCAGTGGCGGGACACGTTCATGCCAGTCCGTCGCCTGCTCATAAGCATGGGCAAGTGCGAGCACATCTAGTTCACCCAAAGCCGGCCCACTGATCTGCAATCCTATCGGCAACCCCTCCGAACTGAACCCACAGGGCAGGGAGATCGACGGAACGCCGTAAGCGTTGAACGGCATCGTATTGCGACTGAGCGTGTCGTCAAACGGAGTCTCTTGTGCCTCGTCGATACGAATCGGAAGCCGAGAGAGGGTCGGCGTCACGAGTAGGTCCACAGACTCGAACACGCGCGCGATGGCCTTGCGAGCCAGTTCCAGCTGATGCGTTCCGCGCACGTAGTCTGTGGCTGGATAATCCACGCCGCGCATGATGCGCGTCAACGTGTTCGGATCGTAGAGTTCGCGCTTCTCTTCAATGAGCGGGGCGTGATAGGCCATCGCCTCAGCAGAAACAAGCGGAACTTCAGGTCCAGGGGGCAATTCCACATCGTCGATCCCGGTCGTGAGTCCCCCGAGCACCTCGAGCGCGCTACCCACCGCTTCCTCTATCTGTGGGTCCAGATTGTCATAGAAGGGTTCGCGTGGCACGCCTAGACGAAGCCCGGATGTCCGGCTCTGCATCGCAGCCACGAAGTTAGGGAGATCTGCCTCAATGCTCGTGATATCGAGTGAGTCGTAGCCTGCCATCGCTTGCAGCATGAGCGCCGCATCACCCACGGTGCGACACATCGGGCCAACATGATCCAACGACACACTAAGGGGAATGACCCCGCGTGTGCTCACAAGCCCATACGTTGGCTTGAGACCGACAATCCCACAGTGAGCCGAAGGGATACGAACTGATCCGCCGGTGTCCGTTCCCAGGGCCCCGGCACACAGCCTGGCGGCGACCGCTGCTCCTGAGCCACCCGACGACCCTCCTGGGATTCGAGCTAAGTCCCATGGATTGTGAACTGGGCCGGCGTTGGTGATGGCCGAAGTCGCACCAAAGGCGAACTCATGCATGTTGAGTTTGCCCAGAATGATCGCACCGGCTTCCTTGAGCCGTCTCACAACCTCGGCATCTTCATCGGGTCTCCGACCCGCAAGAACGGCGCTCGCCGCAGTAGTCAGAATCCCTGCGGTATCGATATTGTCCTTGAGCCCGATCGGAATTCCATGTAGCGGGCCGCGCCACATGCCGCGCGCCAACTCGCTCTCCAGCTCACGCGCCTGCGCCAGGGCCGGCTCTGTCGTTACCGTAATGAAGGCATTCAATCGATCGTTCAGCCGCTGGATGCGCTCAAGATACGCACGAACCAGACTAACCGGCGACAAATCACCTGAACGAATTAACCGGGCAGCTTCTGTGATGCTCAATCCTGTTGGATCGGTGAACTGAGCGATGGACCGAGTGGTCGCAAGCCACACGCCAGCCAAGCTTGTGGAAACAATGAATTCGCGTCGACTGGAGCGTCCAGCGTTCATGCTGATTCCCCTCGTCCCTTCAGCGCCACGTCCCGATCGAGCTTCGTGTCTCTGGCCTGATACACCTGCCCCATCCCCCCCTCACCGATGAGGGCGGCGACGTCGTAGTGGGCGAGGCGGGAGCCGACGGTCAAAGGCATGTCAGTCGATCACTGCCTGATACGTCATCGTGGCGATGTCCTGGCGGATCCGAAGGTGGGTGTACGGCCGAATCTGCGTCAACATGATGCCAACCAGCTCCTCTACCGGATCGACCCAGAAGATCGTCCCGAACGCGCCCAACCAGTAATAGGAACCCTCCGAGCGAGGCGTGCCCGACGGCCCGAGATCGGTCACGATGGCATACCCCAACCCAAAGCCGTAGCCCGGACCCGTCAGCCAGATGCCGAGGTTACCGGTATGGTTGGTGGTCATCAGCTCGACCGTCTTCCGGCTCAGCAGCCGGACGCCTTCCAACTCACCTCCGTTCAGCATCATTTGCTGAAAGCGCCAGTAGTCGCGCGCCGTGGAGACCAGACCGCCAGCACCGCTGAAGTAGACGTGGGGCTCCTTGACGTAGCGGCTGTCGGCCGTCGGTGCTTCAGTCAAGACGATCGGCCCGTCGTCACTCGGCCCGTAAAGCGCCGCGAACCGGTCGAGCTTCGATATCGGCAGGTAGAAGTGGGTGTCCGGCATGTCCAGCGGCTCAAATATCCGCTCGCGTAGGAACTCATCTAACGTCTGCCCGGACATCACCTCCACGAGTCGTCCGACTACGTCGGTGCCCCGGCCGTATTCCCAGGCGTCACCCGGGTGGAAGTTGAGCGGCAGCGTCGCCAGCTGCTTCAGCATGTCACCGACGCTGTCCTCTGCCTTTCTCTGAGTCGCCATGTCCTGGAAGTCGGTCTGCGTGAGGCCGCGATAGGTGTTGGCCAGACCGGCCGTATGGGTGAGTACATGCTGCACGGTAATCGGTCGTGCAGCGGGAATGAGCTTGTAGCGCGTTGTGATCCGCTCCTGCGGCGGCGCGGGGATGGCGACCTGCATGTCGGCAAACTCGGGCAGCCATGTCGAAATTGGATCACGGAGCTGGAAGTGCCCTTCTTCGTAGAGCATCATCAAGGCCACCGAGGCGATCGGCTTGGTCATCGATGCGATACGGAAGATGGCGTCGTGGTTCATCGGTGCCCCATTCTCGACATCCCGCTGTCCACGGGCGGAGAAGTGGACGACCTTACCGCGGCGCGCGACGAGTGTCACGACACCCGCCACCTCGTTCCGGTCGACGTAGCCCTGCATCACGCGGTCGAGGCGCTCCAGTCGCTCAGAGGACATGCCGACTGTCTCGGGCTCTGCCGTCGGGACGCCGTCCATGTCCGGTAGATCGCCCGGCGCTCCGCTCAGGCCGATCACCGCTGACGCCACGATGAGCACGCCGAACACAGACCACCGCATCGAGGGCGCTCTCATGTGAACCTCCACGCGTTATGTGAACCGAGCACGCCGACGCAGTGCGCGAGCCATGGGCCTCCTTGGGGTGGGGGCGACGCTACCGCCGGAGTATACCGAGGATCGCCTGATCAACGACAATTATTTTGGCCGGTCGCCTGAGGGGCGATCGACCGGTTGACGGAAGCACAGCGAGGCGTGTGACACTGCCCGTTTTCCTTGTGGAGGATGGGTTGGTCACGGATGCGCAGGTGCGGCGATTGCGAGAGAAGCGGATGGCAGGAAAGACATGGGGGGCGGCCGCGGCGGCGGCCGGGATGAGCGAGCGGACGGCGCGCCGATGGCGGAGCGGGGCGTTGCCGTCGACGGCGCAGGGGCCGCGGACGTGGCGGACGCGGGAGGACCCGTTCTCCGACGTGTGGCAGTCGGAGGTGGTGCCGCAGTTGGTGGCCGATACGGACGGACGGCTGCAGGTGCTGACGCTGTTCACGGCGCTGTGCCGGCGGCATCCGGGTCGCTTTCAGCCGGGGCAGTTGCGGACGTTGCAGCGGCGGGTCCGGGAGTGACGGGTGCAGTACGGTCGCGATCGCGAGGTGTACTTCGAGCAGGTGGCGGTTCCGGGTCGGGAAGCGGCGTTCGACTTCACCGACGCGAGCGACCTGGGGGTGACGCTTCGGGGCGTGGGGTTCCCGCACCTGTTGTTCGAGTGGGTGCTGAGCTACAGCCGGTGGACGTATGTGAGGCTGGCGCTGAGCGAGACCTTCGAGGCGCTGGTGGCGGGGATCCAGGGCGCGCTTTGGACTGTGGGTGCCGTGCCGGGTGTTCTTCGTCACGACAACCTGTCGGCGGCGACGCACGAGCTGAGACGCAGCGGCGGTCGGCAGTTGACGGTGCGGTTCCGGCAGGTGCTCGACCACTACGGGTTGCGCTCGTCGCGCATCCAGCCGGGGAAGCCGCACGAGAACGGCGTGGCCGAGCAGGCCCATTTCCGGACGAAGACGGCCATCGAGCAGGCATTGCTGTTGCGGGGCGACCGGGACTTCGACGACGAGTCGGCGTATCTGCGGTTCGTGCGGGCGCTCGTCGACGAGGCGCGGAACGCGGCGGCGGCGACGCGGCTGGCCGAGGAGCGTCCGTACCTGCGGCCGTTACCTGCGGCTCGGCTCCCGGAGTACACGACGTTCCAGTGCGTGGTGCGGAAGTGGAGCACGATCCGGGTCGGCGGCCGGATCTACTCGGTGCCGTCGCGGTTGATCGGTCACACGGTCGAGGCGCGTCAGCATCCGTCGACGGTCGAGGTCGTCTACGGCGGCCGGGTGCTGTGTACGATGCCGCGTCTGCGGGGCGCGGCGGATCACCGGATCGACTACCGCCACATCATCGGGAGTCTGGTCCGCAAGCCGGGCGCCTTCGCGCGATATCGCTTCCGGGAGGAGCTGTTCCCGTCGCTAACGTTCCGGGCGGCGTATGACGCGCTCGGTCGGACGCACGGCGAGCGAGCTGACGTCGAGTACGTGCGCCTGTTGCACCTGGCGGCCACGAGCGGCGAGCGTCGGGTCGAGGCGACGCTTCGCGCCCGCCTCGACGCCGGCGACCCCTGCGACTACGCCAGCGTCCAGGCGCAGGTTCGTCCGCCGGTTCCGACGGTCCCTGTAGTCCACGTGCCGCGCCCGGACCTGGCGCAGTACGACGCGCTACTGTCGGGAGGTCTGCACGGATGACGGCGCCGAGCACGCAGGTGACGTCGCGGCTGACGCAGTTCGGCCTGACGACGGCGGCCGCGGAGCTCGTGCCGCGCATGACGCAGGCCGGCCACCACGATGCAATGCCGGTGCTGCTCGAGGTGCTCGAGGCGGAAGCCGACGCCCGCCGTCAGCGCCGGATCACCCGGTTGCGCCGCGCCTCGCGGTTGCCGCCGGGCAAGACGTTCGCGATGCTCGACACCGGAAGGTTGCCGGGGCCGGTCGTGCAGCAGCTGGAGACGCTGGCCACCGGGGCGTTCCTCGAGACGGCGACGAACGTGCTGGCGTTCGGCCTGCCGGGCGTGGGCAAGAGCCATGCGCTGAGCGCCGTCGGGCACGCGCTGGTCGAGGCCGGCCACAGCGTGCTGTGCGCCCCGGCCTACGCCCTGGTCCAGGAACTGCTCGGCGCAAAACGCGACCTTGACCTGCCCCGCGCCCTCCGCAAGCTCGACCTCTTCGAGGTGATCCTGCTCGACGATCTGGGCTACGTGCAGCAGAGCCCCGACGAAGCCGAGGTGCTGTTCACGCTGCTCGCCGAGCGCTACGAGCGCCGCTCGGTGATGGTGACGAGCAAACTGGTCTTCAGCCAGTGGGACCGGATCTTCCGCGACCAGATGGCCACCGCCGCGGCGATCGACCGCCTGGTGCACCACGCCGTGGTGCTCGAGTTCGACGTGCCAAGCTATCGAACGGACCGGTCCCGCCGCACGTCGCCGCCGCCCGCCACACCCCGCGGACGGGCGCCCGGTCCCCTGTTGCCGCGGACTCGCCGAGTTTCGGCCTCCTGAGCCCGCAACCAGGAAACGACCGGGCTTCGCTCGATGCTGAGTTGACGAGCCGGTGGACGGCGCGCGCGCCGTCCACCGGCTCGTCAGGCCATCACCATACTCTCGACACCGATCCTGGTCGCACCTGAACCGGCCAAAATAATTGTCGCCAAGACGCCAAAGTAGTTGACGTTGAACAATCGCCGAGCATGACCTCTGGAGAAGGCGCCGCTGGCGCCGGTCGGTGTGCAGCGAGCTGACACGAACGACGTCCTCCGCCTCCGCGGGGATGCACGCCTACCCGGGGGCGTGATCTCCAGCAGTGTCACTGGCGGGCTGCAAGCGGCGGTCTTCTGCCAGTACCCGGATAGGGATTCTGTAGTCGGCGTTATGCGTCAGCCCCCGCCGCGAGGCGTATCCCGCCGAGCCTTGCGACGCCGCACGCGGTAGGGCTGATCGAGCGGGGCGAAGCGGCGGGTGTGGCGACAGAACGGCGATGTTTCGCGATTTCGGCGGACCAGGGGTCAGATACCCGTAAGTGGTGTCCTGGAAGGAGATGGCGCGCTTTGGCGACTGTGCCCAGGCGATCATCGGCTTAGAAGGCCGCTTGTGGCTGGACGAGCGCCAGATCTGGCCCGTCATGCGCCAGGAATCGGTCATCAATGGCGGTCATATTTTCGTGTCCGCGGACTGTCCGCACCCAGCGTGATCCGTCGGCCAGATGGCCAAACGCTCGCGTATCCCCCTGATCAGCGATAACCGATCTCCATGTGCGTCGACGACGCTCACATCAGGGTACGACCCCGCGCCCCACGCCCGTGGTGACCGTCCGTGCAAGTGACTGATGTGTTGACAGTTGTCGGTATTTCAGCGTCCTGATGCTGCGTCACTGCCCGATCCTCCCGCGCACCGCGGTGGGGGCTCTGGGCGGGTGATTCCACCAGCGCAGACCGTCGCAGAACGCCCTTCCCTGCAGGGCCCGTCCAGAGCGAAGCTAGTGTGTCGGTGACGACCGGCGCGGTCGACGCATGACCGAGACAGAAAGGGGTGCACGGATGGCAGCACGGGGACGGATCTATCGGCGCGGCATCATCTATTACATTGCGTACCGCTGGGACGGGCGGGAGTATCGGGAGAGTGCGCGATCGACGGACATCGGTGTGGCCACGCGGCTCTTGGCGGCCCGGGTGGCCGAGCGACGGGGCCATGGCCACTCGGGGGCTCGCGGGATGAGGAGTCTTGGTGATCGGGGTGCTCTAATATCGTCTATCGTCGCAAACGCATGTCGTCAACGGTGAGTTTGCCTGGCACATCGATGGCGATGGGGCGCCGCTGGCGGTGCCCCCGGAGTTGGCGGAGGTCTATCGTCTGGAAATGTGGATGAACCCGCATGGGTTTCTCAAAGCCGCCCGTCTGCCCGGGGCCAATCCGGTGGCCCTGTGGCGCTGGGAGCAGATCGAAAAAGGCCGCGACGGCAATGTGGTCAGTCCCGAAAAGATGCATGTCGTCGCGATCACGATGCTGGGGAAATATCGGGTCGACGCCACCATCAACCCCCGGAATCAGATACAGCGGATAAAGACGACCGTGAACATCCCCGCGTTGGGTGATTTCAACATCGAGCACGAGTCGACGAATCAGGCCACCTTCGGCAATGTGAAATGGCCAACGGCGTGGCATTCACACCAGGGTTGGGACGACAACTGGCAGTTCTATCGGGAGAGCACGGGCCACAACGCCTACGGGGGATCGTTCCCCAACGTGCAGCCGAACGTGTGCGACGATGCCGCGCCGGTGCCTCCGTCGGTGGCGCAAGCGACGTTCTCCACGCCGGTGATCGTCGAGGAACTGGCCGACGGCGTCTACCGGCTGGGTGGTGGTCCTGCCAACAGCTACATGGTGGAGTTCAGTGATTTCGTGGCCGTGTTCGAGGCGCCCGGAAACGAGGCACGGAGTCTGGCGGTCATCGAGGAAGTCGCGAAACTGGCTGCGGACAAACCGATTCGGTGGCTGATCAGTTCTCACCCGCACTTCGATCACATCGGTGGGCTGCGTACCTACCTCCACATCGGTTCGACGATCGTCACGCATCAGCAGAACCTCGACTTCCTGAACAGCGACGTGTTGAGTTACGAGCCGAGGACGGTGGAGCCTGACATCGTGTCGCAGTGGCCGCCGACCGAGTTGGCCGAGGGCTACAACTACGAAGCGATCCAGGAGAACTACGTGATTACCGACAACTCCCGGATTCTGCGGGTCTACTACGTGCAGCCGTTGCAGCATGTGACCGGGATGTTGATGGCCTACCTGCCGGCGGAGGGCATCGTGTTCCAGGCGGATCTGTTCGACACGCACGAGCCGCCGCGTCGGGCGCAGTTGCCGGCGATGCGCAGCCTGTTCAACCAGGTGGAGCGCATGGAGTTGAACGTCGAGACGCTGGCACCGGTGCACGGGCAACCAGTACCGTGGAGCGAGTTCGTCACGGCCCTGAACTCGCTGTCAGGGGCGAACTGACACCGGGGAGATCTTCATCGGGAGCCTCACCGGGAATGGGACCAGGCGGCACGACGCCGTGGCAGGGGATGAGATGCCCCGCCGTTGCGCGCATCGGATGTCGGGAGCCGGCGCACACGAACCAGCGTAATTGTGCACTCCCACAATGGCATTCGGCACTATGATTGGCATACGGCTTGGTGCGCCGTTGGCGCGGTGTAGCCGATCGAACCATGGTGTCCGTCTGCGAGCGTCGACATCGCCGCGGCGGAACAGGAGATCATGTGCCCGGTCTAATCGAAGTGGCGGCGCGCAAGGTGGTGAGACCACAATCGGTGGTCCGATGGCTGGTCGTCCTGGTCGGCGTGCTGGCTGCCTTCGGTCGGCCGCAGGGCCTCATCGCTCAGGAGGCGGAGTCGGCGCGTGAGGCGACGGCATCGTCCGCTCGCCAGGTACTCGACCAGTACTGTGTGCGGTGCCACAACGACAGGACCCGCGTGGCGGGGCTGGCCCTCGACACGAGGGATCTGGCCAACGTGAGCGCCGAGGCCGAGACCTGGGAGCGCGTGATCGTCAAGCTGCGGGCACAGACGATGCCGCCGGCCGGGAACCCCCGGCCCGATCAGGCCACGTATCGTGCGGCGGCCACGTGGCTCGAGAGCCAGATCGACGCGGTGGCGCTGACCCGCGCGGACCCGGGACGCGGCGAGACGTTTCATCGTCTCAATCGAGCCGAGTATCACGCCGCCGTCCGCGACCTGCTCGCGGTCGACGTGGATGTCGCATCTTTGCTTCCCGCCGACAACACCTACGAACACGGTTTCGACAACAACGGCGAGATGCTGTCAATTTCGCCAGATCTGGTATCGCGATACCTGTCCGCCGCTCGAAAGATCAGTCGTCTCGCCGTGGGAACCCCTCCGGTCGGACCGGCTGTCGCCAGCTATCGCGTACACCCGGGTCTGTTGCAGGACGATCGTCAGGACGACACGCTCTCGTTCGGGTCGCGTGGTGGCGTTGCGGTCCGGCACTACTTTCCGGTGGACGGCGAGTACACCATCAAGGTTCGCCTGCACAGGAATTTTTCTGACTACATCATCGGCTTTTCGTCGCCGCAAGAGATCGACGTAAGGGTGGATGGTGAGCTCGTTACCCGGTTTTCGGTGGGTGACGCCGATGCCGTCGGGCAGATGGCCCCGTTGAGTTTTTCCGGGAACATCGCCGGGGATCCTGAGTGGGAGTACTACATGAACACGGGGGATGCCGGGCTGGAAGTCCGGTTTCCCGCCCAGGCGGGTCAGCGAACCGTGGGCGTGTCGTTCGTCAGGCGGCTGTCCGAAGCCGAAGGCGTGCTGCAACCGCGCAACCGCGGCTACGGCCGTTTCGTCGATGAACGCTATGACGAGAACCCGGGCGTCGAGCAAGTCTCGATCGGCGGTCCGTATACGTTCGACGGCGCGGGCGATACGCCGAGTCGGCGCGAGATTCTGGTCTGCCGGCCCACTGCGGCGGCGGACGAACCGGCGTGCGCGAGTCGCATTCTCTCGCGGCTGGCCCGCCGGGCCTATCGCCGTCCGGTCCGTGACGGCGAAGTGGCGACCCTGATGGAGTTCTATACGGCCGGGCGGAGCGAGGGGGACTTCGACACCGGTATTCAGTTCGCGCTCGAACGGATGCTCGTGGACCCCGACTTCCTGTTCCGCATCGAGCGTGACCCACCGGGGCTCCTCCCGGACACGCCCTACCGCGTCAGCGATGTGGAACTCGCGTCCCGGTTGTCGTTCTTCTTGTGGAGCAGCATACCGGACGACGAACTGCTGGACATCGCCGAGCGCGGGGAGCTCAGTGACCCGGCGGTGCTGCAGCAACAGACCCGACGTCTCCTCGCAGATTCCCGTTCGAGAGCGCTCATCGACAACTTCGTGAGTCAGTGGCTGCGGCTGCGGAACCTCGAGTCGCAGCAGCGTGAATCGGCCGACTACCCCGAGTTCGACGAGAATCTGCGCGTGGCGTTCCGACGCGAGACCGAACTGTTCGTCGAGAGCACCATGCGCGAGGACCGCAGCCTGCTCGAGCTGCTCAGCGCGAACTATACGTTCCTGAACGAGCGACTGGCCCGGCACTACGGTATCGGCGGAGTCTACGGCGACCGCTTCCGGCGCGTGACGTTGGAAGAGAATCACCCGCGCGGCGGTTTGCTGGGGCATGGCGGACTGCTGATGGTGACCTCACACCCCAACCGGACCTCGCCGGTGCTGCGCGGCAAATGGCTGCTCGAAAGCATGCTCGGAGCGCCTCCGCCAGAGCCCCCGCCCAACGTGCCCGGGTTGCCGGATCGCGGGGAAGGCGGTGTACCGGCCTCGGTCCGCGATCGGCTGGAACAGCATCGTGCCAACCCCGTGTGCGCAAGCTGTCACGCCCCCATGGATCCTCTCGGCTTCGCCCTCGAGAATTTCGATGCCATCGGGAGCTGGCGCGCCACGGGTGAGGCCGGTCTGCCGATCGATGCGTCCGGGACGATGCCCAGCGGCACCCGGTTCGAGGGCCCGGCCGGCCTGCGCGACGTCCTGCTGAGTCGTGACGAAGAGTTCGCCGGCGCCGTGACGGAAAAGCTGCTCGCGTATGCGCTGGGGCGAGGGCTCGACTACCATGACCGGCCCAGCGTGCGTCAGATTCTGCGGGACGCGTCTGCCGACGAGTATCGCTGGTCGTCCATCATTCTGGGCATTGTCAACAGTGCGCCGTTTCAAGGACGTCGCTCACCGGGCGACGATGCCGTGCAGACCGCGCCAAGAACGCAGGCCGCTCGCTGACTACGGATTGTCTCTTTTGCCAAGCGGATACCAGCTATGATAATCACCAAGATGTCCCTGCCCCAGCGGGCTGTCCTGCGCGGATGCAAGCCATGATCATCACCAAGAGGTCGCTGCCCCGACGGACTGTCTTGCGCGGACTGGGTGCCGCGGTGTCGTTGCCCTTGCTGGACGCCATGGTCCCGGCACTGTCGGCGAGGTCGCGCACGGCCGCCAGTGCGCCACGGCGTTTCGGCGTGGTCTATGTGCCCAACGGCATCGCCATGGAGTACTGGACCCCGAAACAGGAGGGAAGCGGTTTCGACCTCACGCCGATTCTCCAACCCCTGGCGCCGTTCAAGGATCAGATGACCGTGGTCTCCGGCCTCCGAGGGTATTGGACTCCCGCGCACGCTGGGGCGTCGACGACCTTCCTGACCGGTGCGGCCGGCGTGGCTGGCGAAACGGCTCCGGTCGCCGACATCTCGATGGATCAGATCCTGGCCAACGAGTACGGCCAGCACACCGAGTTGGCGTCACTGCAATTGGCGATCGACAACCGGGCCAACGCCGGCCAATGCAGCGGCGGGCACAGTTGCGTCTACACGAACACGATTTGCTGGCGGAGCCGGACGACGCCGCTGCCGATGGAGAACAACCCTCGCGTGGTGTTCGAGCGGATGTTTGGCGACAGCGGGAGCACCGATCCGGTGATTCGTCGGGCGCGGATGCAACGTGATCGGTCGATTCTCGACTCCGTCACCGACAAGATCTCCGATCTCAGACGCGACGTTGGGCAGACCGACAGTCTCAAGATTGACGAATACCTCGACGGGGTGCGGGACATCGAACGACGCATTCGGACCGCAGAGCAGCAGGAGAGCTTCGATGTGCCGGAGGTGGTCCAGCCCGAGGGTATTCCGGCGACGTTCGCCGAGCACGTCGAACTGATGTTCGACCTGCAGTTGCTCGCCCACCAGACGGACCTGACGCGCGTGACCACGTTCATGCTGGGGCGTGAAGTGAGTTCCAGGACCTACACCGAGATCGGCATTCCCGACGCCCATCATCCGCTTTCTCATCACGAATACGATCCTGAGAGAATCGCGATGATGTCGAAGATCAACGCCTATCATGCCTCCTTGTTCGCCGACTACCTGGCGAAGCTGCGCGCCACGCCCGACGGCGACGGTTCGCTGCTCGACAACATGATGATCCTCTACGGCTGCGGCATGTCCGACAGCAACGCCCACAGCCCGCTGAACCTGCCGGTTCTGTTGGTGGGCGGCTGCGGCGGGCAACTCGAGGGTGGACGTCACCTCAAGTATGCGGGTGACCCGCTGATGCCGAATCTGCTGGTGACCCTGACCGAGAAGCTGGGGGTGCCGATCGAGCGTCTCGGGAAGAGCGACGGCACGCTCAGCGTCGAGCCGCTGAGCGGCGTCTGAGAGGAATTACGCCCCGTCCGCGCCAAGCCGGCGCAGCAACGCGACCGTGCTGTTGTCCTCGTCCTGACCTCTGTCGGCCGCCATCATCAGCGGCGTCTTGCCGTCACCGGTCTGCGCATTCAGATTCGCCCCGCTGTCGGCCAGCAACTGGACGACGGTGTCGAGGCGCCTCGATGCGGCAGTGTGCAGGGCGGTGAGGCCGGTGTCGTCGGCCGCGTTGACGTCAACCCCCACCTCGACCGCCACCCGCACCGCCTCCAGGATCAGCCGCTCATTCTCGACCGGATTCGGGGTGAGCCCCGGTTCTGTCCGGCGGCGTGCGCGGGTCGCCGCCATCAGCGACGTCGTGCCTCCCGGCATGACGACCCACCGGTCCGCGCCGTTGTCGGCGAGCGCTCGCATGACGCCGGGTTCCGAGAAGTGCGCGGCCAGCCAGAACGGTGTCGCGCCGACCACATCGTGCTCCAGCACGTAGTCCGGGCTGTTCCGCCGCCCCGGGCTCCCTCGCACCACCAACGCGTTCGGGTCCGCACCTGCCGCCAGGAGCGCGGTCACCAGCGCTTCGTCGCCGCGAAGCGTCGCGGCGTGTAGTGCCGTGTAGCCGGCCTCGGCCGCGTTGGGGTCCGCACCCTGCCCGAGAAGATAGGTCGCGACCGCGGTGTGCCCGCCATGGGCCGCCACGACCAGCGCGCTCGTGCCCGCCGGCGCCGTGTCATTGACGTTGGCGCCACCGGCCACCAGGTGTGTCGCGGTGTCGAGATCGCCCTGCCGGGCCGCGAACAGCATCGCCGTGTACCCACCCTGCACGATATCGATCACGCCGGCCGGGTTGAAGCCAGCGGTTCTCGTGTGAATTCTCCGCGGCAACGGATCCGAGCGCAAATGGACGTCGGCCCCCAGCGCGACCAGGGTCTCGACAACGTCAGGGTGTTGCTGCGCCACCGCCCACATCAGCGCGGTCTGTCCCCGCGACTGTTCGCGGGCGTTCACATCCGCTCCGTGGGCGATCAGCAGACGTACGGCCGAGACCGACCCGGATCGGGACGCGGTCATGAGCACCGTTTCGCCCGATGGCAGGGCGAGCCCGGCGTCCGCCCCGGCCGTGAGCAGCGTCTCGACCATGGCCGCGCTACCGTTGAGGCACGCCAACCAGAGCGGCGTGACGCCAAAGTCGTTGGCCGGGTCGACAGCCGCGCCGGCGCGAAGCAGGGCAGCGGCCATCGTCATGTCGTCGAAGTGGGTAGCCCAATGCAGGGCCGTGGCGCCGTCGGCCTGCGCGGCATTGGCGTCGGCACCCTGTTCCAGCCACGCCGCCACGCCGGCGGTGTCCGCCGCGCTGGCCGCGTCCAGCACTCGCGAGTCCCGCCGCGCGTCCTGGCTCCCCGCGCCCAGGCTGACGACGGCCAGCGCCGCGGTCATCCATCGACCCATTTGTCGTACGTGCACGTGTGTCGTCCTCCGGCCCTGACCTGCGATCGGGCGGCGTCCTGTGGAGAGAGTGCCCGCAGCGCGAGCGTACGTCAAGCCCCGGCCGATGTTCCGGCTGACGAACAGGGCAACCACAAGGGTTGCCCCTACAGGGATTTTCCCTCTTCTCGTCTTGCTCAGCGGGCGCATCGCAGATCTCGGTGCAACGCGGGGTTTCACCACGGACTGCTACGGCTACCGTGACGAGCTGGCGGCGGCGCGTTTTTCCTCGGCGCGCGCCGCGGACAGGATGTTGGTCAGTCCGTAGTTCCCCTCGTGACAGGCGAACTCGAACATCGGGCCGTCCGTTCTGGTCATCGGGAGCGCCACTGTCCACGGTTGAACGAACGAGGCCGGGTCCGCGACCGTGTACTCGTAGAGCAGGGTGGAGTCGTCGGTTCGGGTGAATCGCTCGATGAGCCGCATGTCTTCGCCCGAGCCCAGGAAGTTCGTGCGGTCGGTGAAATTGGTCGTTTCCACCACCAATGTCCGCCCCTCCCAGCGCCCCCGCGAGTCACCCCGCAACTGCCGGATGCTGTCTGGCAGGTGGTCACGGCCGTCCAGCGGAATGACCCGCACTTCGTGCACCATCTCGTTGTGCAGCACCACCATTCCAGGAATCTGCAGGAGCATGAGGTTGTTGTTGTAGGCCCCGGGATTCATCGGCGGACCGGCGTTGAAGCCGATGATGCAGCGTTCGGTGATGCTGCGGTCCTGAATGCTGTGCGTGCGCTCCCGCCTCTCGCCTCGCGCCCGCCCTCGCGCTCGGGCATCCTCGGTCTGCGCGGGCACGCGACCGTCGGGCGGATCGACGACCAGGGAGGTGCGGCGATCGGCGGTGAGCGCTGTCCCGTAGTCGAGCCAGAACTTGGCGTGGACCGTCGGAAGAGCATCGTAGTCGGCCCGGCTCTCCAGTTGAGCCCGTGTGTAGGCGGCGGCCTCCTCGGCCGTAAACACATCCTTGTCCGCCAGATCGCGCGGACGTTGGAGCGGCGTCATCGTGCGGTAATCCCAGATCCCTTGCAGATCCGGATCACCCGACGGTGTCAGGGACTGCGCGGAGGGGGCGGCCGCCGACTGCGCCAGCGCCGCCATGGGGGCGGACAGCAGGGCCAGGACGATCAGCAATCGAAACGGTGTCGTCATGGGGTCATCTCGAACTGGAAACAGGATATACCCTCATCCACTCGTCCGGCGCGCCCATGATCTCTTCGAACACGCCGGTGGCCCACGCGGAAGGCGGGGTGACCGGGCCGCCCAGATTCCGGAGGTTTGCGTAGGGGCGCCCCTTGTGGGCGCCCGCCTCCCTGCTGTCAATTATCTACACATTGACAGTATGTGTGTATGATGTCCTGGTGATTCGCAGTTGGAGCGACCAGGGCACCAAGGACGTCTGGGACGCCATCAACAGCAAGGCCGCGCCAGATTCAGCGTGCGATCTGGCCGGTCGTCCGGCGCAAGCTCGCGGCCGTCCGCAATGCTCGCGACCTGTCTGACCTGCGCATCCCGGCCGGGAACCGACTGGAAGCCCTGAAGGGTGACCGCGCCGGCCGCTACAGCATCCGCGTGAACGACCAGCATCGGATCACTTTCGAGTTCACGGACGGCCACGCCTACATGGTGCGCTGCGAGGACTATCACTGAGGGAGTCGATCATGCCGAAGCGAACGCGACGACCGGGCGAGATCCCGGACACCGGTTATTGTCGTGCAAACAAGGCCCAAAGCGCCCTAAATCGTTTAGAACCTATGGGTTGAGGAAAATAGACCGCTGAAACTTCCGACTCAAGCACACCAGCAAGTATGGCGCTTCGTTATCCGTGTGTCCGCTGGCTGAGTACGTGGTTGACAAGTCCCGTGAACTCGGCGACACGCAGGACGTCGCTCGTGGAGTGCTACCGCTGAAGGGGAAGGAGGCAACCCGGTAGCGGTCGGGGCCCAGGACTATGACAGCTCCCGTTTCAATCTCCTCTGCATGCCGGTGCAGCACCTTGACCAGCGTTGTCGCTGTGTCGGCCGGCAGTAGGCGGTGCGTACGGAGCAGCAACACGCTCGGTGAACGGCCACCGGCGAGCGCGAGAATCCGGCTGAAGTCGAGATCGTGTGTCAACAGGAGGAACCCGTGAAGGCGTGCCCACTGGAAGGACGATAGACGATATTAGAGCACCCCGATCACCAAGACTCCTCATCCCGCGACAGGCGGATTGACCACACCGTTGCCTCCTGAGCGGCTGCTGGGGGCGTATGCGGCGCTTCTGGGCCCCCGCGCGCCATGATCGGCCCGATTCGTCGTGGGATGGTCCGGCGACACGCCAATACGGACACGCGAACCTCGATTGACAATCAGCCCCTTCTGCCACAGGCTGCTAGCAGATGGCCGGGGGGTTGGCGAGGGTTGCTCCGGGGACGACGTCGCGGAAGGAGATGTCGGAGGTCGTGGGTCATCGGTCCACGGGAGTTGCCGGTGAACCGTTCTATTCGGACGCTGAGGCATGACGAACAGCACACCCTCACCAGGCGCTGGCGACGCGACGGTCGCGGAAGAGAAGAAGTACGACGAGTCGAAGCCCTTGGCGCGGCTTCTGCTGATCTCCGGGTTCTTCTTTGTCGGCCGGGACACCGGCCTGCTCGGCATCGAGGCGCTCCGCACCTCGACTGTCGCGATGCTCTATGCGGCCGCCCTGTCCACGGCACTGCTGGCAACGTTGATGTCCCTGTCGCGGGAATCCAGAAAGGCACCGACCCCGTCGGAGCCCACTCCCGTTTACGACCCCTTCCGGGACCAGCCCAGGCTGTTCACCGACCCCTGGTACCAGGTTCCCGCCCTCTTCTGCATATCCGTCCTCTGCTGCCAGTTCGCCCTCGATCTGATCGCCGAACCGCCCGCAACGGTTCGGGCCGCGTGGTTCCTGGTTTCCCTGGGGGCCACTACGGTCGCCGCGGGGCTCGGTCTGCTCCGCCGTTCGGACACCAAGAAAAACGTCGTGGGGAACGGCCCGGAGAAGCCGCGCGAATTGAAATCGCATTTCGAGACCACTCTTAATGATCCCTGGTTCACGATTATCGCAATGACCCTCTGCATCCTGCCCTTCGCCAGAAGCGGCCTGGAACGCATCGAGGAAGAGCCTGAGTCCGTGATGGCCACCATGTACATCCTCATGCCTTTGGTCATGTTGACGATCGGGAACGTCACCACCGCCGTGTCCCGTTTCCGCCGCAAGAGGAAGGAGATGGCGACAGCCACCGATGCTGGGTCGGTGGGCGTCACCGGTGACGGCGGCTAGCGGTGCAGGGGCGAAACGGAACCAAAGCCTCGCCGCTTCGCGGCTCGGCCCGGATGCGGGCCGGAAGGCCCGCGCACCCAGAGATACGCCGTGGCATCGACGCAGCTCTGTGCAGCAATCGTCACTCCATCACTGCGGGCCGCGGAGGCCGGCACCCAGTCTTTCTACTCCTCACCGGCATCGACCCCGCCGCGGCGTTGCTTCGTCTCGCCGCGACGCCGTTTGTCCGCGAGTCTCTTCGCCTTGGCGCGGGCTGAGGGCCGGGTGGGCCGGCGCGGTCGCGGCTCGGTGCGGGCTTCTTCGATCATCGCCGCGAGCCGCGAGAGCGCCTCGGCTCGGTTGCGCGCCTGGGTGCGGTGGGTGTCGGCGGACACGACGATCTCGCCGGCGACGGTGAGGCGCTTGCCGGCCACGCCCTCCAGGCGAAGGCGTAGCGGGCCTTCGATGCCGGCCGCGTCGAGGTCGAGGCGGCACTGCGCGGCCGTCGCGACCTTGTTCACGTTCTGACCGCCCGGGCCGGAGGCGCGGACGAACTTGAAGGTCAGCGCTGCTTCGGGGATCGCGAGGCCGCCGATGTCGACCGTGGCCATGGGCGTATGGTGGCAGATGTGCGACGCCAGGAGCTTGCGTGGCAGAAACTGGGGGCGCCGGACGATCAGGGCGGTCACCCCGAGCACGACGGCGGCCAGGGCAAGCAGGCCGAGGACGGAGACCGCCACCGGCGGCGGGAATGATCGGGTTGCGGAACACCATGCCGATCAGCGTGAACAAGGAGCCGTAACCGATGCAGGCGAGCAGGGTGACGCCGAGGTAGGCGAAGAGATGACCGCCGCCCCCTACGTGCTGCTGCAAGCACGCCGGCTGCGCGCGGCGCGCACCGCCTGTGCCCGCGCCCAGGTGACGTGGCTGCGCGCCAGGCTGCTCACCCTGGGCGTGCACTTCGTTGGCTCGGTCCGCCGCGCCGGCGCTCGACGGCGGCGGCCGATGCAACGATACAGCCATGTTTGCCATTTCATTGACGCCGTCATCCTCATGCTGCGCTCGCTACTCGAGACGAAGGACCTCCATCGGATCAACCCGGGTCGCGCGCCGGGCCGGGATCCAGCAGGCGACGAGCGCCACGGCGACGAGCACGAGCGGTGCTGCCACGAAGGTCAAGCGATCGTCCGTGGTCACACCATACAGGGAGCTCTCCAGCACGCGGCTTGACGCCGCCGCCGCCCCGAGGCCGACGACGGCGCCCGCGGCCACGAGCATCGCCCCCTGCCTCACCACCAGCGCGAGGATGTCGCCTCGCCGGGCGCCGAGCGCCATCCGCACGCCGATCTCCCGGCGCCGCTGGTCGACGGTGTAGCTCAGGAGTCCGTAGACGCCGAACGCCGCCAGGAACAGGGCGAGCGCCGCGAAGGAGCCCGCAAAGCCGGCATAGAACCGGGGCTGGGCAATCGCGGCCGACAGCCGCGCGTCCATCGTCATCACCTCCTCGATGGTGGCGCGCGGGTGCGCGGCGGCAACGGCCTCACGGAGAAACGGAACGATTGCGACCGGATCGCCGGTGGTTCGGACGGCGATGAACGGAGCGAACCCGAAGAGCGGGGCGTTCTCCGACTGGTGCGCCGAGAAGAACACCTCGGGCCGCGACCCGCTGACGGTAAGGCCCTCGGAACGAATGTCCGACACGACCCCGACCACCTGCCACGGCGCAATCTGCCGCCCCGGCGCATCGACCGAGACGTCCAACGGGTAAGTGCCCAGCCATACTTCCTGGCCTACTGCCGGCTCACCATCGAAGACCTCGCGCGCAAACGTCTCGTTGACAACGACGACCCGCGGGCCGCCCGGGCCGTCGAGCCAGTTGAAGAAGCGTCCTCGCCGGAGGCGCAGCCGCATGACGTCGAAGTAGCCCGGGCTGGCCATGCCAATCCACGCCCGAGGCGTCTCGCTCGGATCGATCGACGGCGGGCGACCCTCAACGTACATCGGCAGGAATGCCGCCCCGGCAGTCTCCAGCGGGATGCCGGACGAAAGACCGACCGCCACGACGCCCGGGAGAAGCGCCACCCGGTCCAGCGCCTCGAGGAGCGCCTCATAGAAGCGCAAGCTCTCCGAACGATGCTTCTCCATCCTCTCAAGCGTCATCTGGCCCCGCCCTATTTGCATGTCAGGATTCCGGGTCCGGGCGGCAATCACGTTGGCCGAGTCATAGCCCCGATCAAAGGTAAGGAGCCCCACGAAGCTGCGAAGAAGCAACCCGGCCCCTACTAGCAGCACCAGGGACATCGCCACCTGCGCCGTCACCAGCATCGCCCGCGTCCTGCCTGTGCGGAGCAGCCGGAAGCCGCCCGTCGACAGTGCATTCCCTTCGTTCAGGATGCGCACCAGATCGAACCGGGACCAATGGAACGCCGGCACGGCGCCGAACGACAGCCCGACGGCGACCGACAGCCCGAGCGTCAACGTGAGCACGACACCATCGACGCCCACTTCGTCGAGACGCGCGACGTCGCCCGGTACCAGCGCGGGCACGGTCCGGAGCACCGCGGCCGCCGCGGCCAGCCCGAGCGCGCCCCCGCACAGGCTCAGTACCACGCTCTCGGTCAGAAGCTGCCGCATGATGCGAGACCGACCCGCGCCCAGTGCCGCGCAGACCGCCAGCGCCCGCTGTCGCGTCACCCCGCGCGCCAGAAGCAGCCCTGCGACATTCGTGCAGGCGAGCAACAGCACGACCAGGGTCGCCGCGGTCAGCGCCAGCAGCGCCGGCCGGTATCCATCGACCATCTCCTCCCGCAACGGAATCACCCGGGCGTCCCCCGAGGAAGGACCAGTGAAGCTTTCGAGCACACCCCGTGCGAAGTCATCGTCGCCGCGTTGCAGAATGGTGCGGATCTCCGTGGCGGCCTGTTCCGGCGAAACGCCGGGGCGAAGCCGTCCAAGCACGGTGAAGGAGGTCACAGTGGTTCTGACGGGCGGGCGGGCTTCGGGGCGCGCCCGACCAGATTGCGCCTGGTCCCCCGGACCGGGTTGCGCGAAGAGCGGAATCACGAAGGGCGTCCAGAACTCAGCCTCCCGGCTCGGAAAGAAGAACCCCTCGGCGAGCACGCCGACCACGGTGCGTATTTCGTCGCCGAACTCCAGAACGGTGCCGACGATGTCCGGGTCCGATCCGAAGTGCCGCCTCCAGGCGCCGTGACTCAGCAGGATGACGCGATCCGCCCCCGACAGGGCTTCTTCCTCGGTGAAGTGCCGGCCGAGATGCGGTACCGCGCGCAACAGCGGGAACAGAGACGGCGAGACGGTGGCGCCGTTCAGCGTCATCGCGCCGGCCGGACTCAGCCAGTCGAGTGAGCGTTCCTCATAGGCCGCGAGGTGCTCGAATGAGCTTGCCTCTTCCCGGATTCGCGGCAGCATGGTGTTGGTCAGAAACAGGGATGAACCCGACTGTCCCTCACGCACTTCACCGACATGCACAATCGCGTCGGGGTCGGGGTACGGCAGCGGCCGGAGAAGCACGCCGTAAACAATGCCGAACGTCGCCGTCGTCACGCCGATGCCGACGGCGAGAACGACTACCACTGTGGCGGTGAAGCCGGGATTCCGCCGCAGGCCGCGGACGGCGTGGCGCACGTCCCGGCCCAAATCGTCGAGCCAGCGCCAGATGTCGCGGGTGCGATCGCGGATCAGCACGTCCAGCGGCCCTGCAGCAGTCCGAACTGGTCTTCGTCCAACGGTGGTCGTGCCATGTGTGCCGCCTTCACGTGGCTCTTCAGTTCGTCCCTGGGACTACGGCGCTCGCCGGGTTCACCGCCGACGGACGATAGACGGTATTAGAACACCCCGATCACCAAGACTCCTCATCCCGCGAGCAGGCGACGCCCCTCGACGAGCTGGATCTGGTCGGTCTCCTGCTCGACGGTGTCCACATCGGCGAGCACTGTGTGGTCGTCGCGTTGGGGGTCGGCGTCGACGGCACGAAGCACGCTCTCGGGCTCTGGGAAGGTTCGACGGAGAACGCGACCGTCTGTCAGAGCCTGCCCCCCACCTCCTTCGACATCGGATTGTCCCCTAATCCGTGTCCAAGAAAACTGGGGGCGCCTCAACGGCTGCCTTCACTGACTGGTCTCAAATACTGGTCACATGGATACCATCAACGCCTCCGACTTCAAGGCCCGATGCCTGGCTATCCTCGATCGCGTGCAGGCGACCGGCGAGCGGCTGGTCATCCTGAAGCGCGGTCAGCCTGTGGCAGAGCTGTGGCCCGCCAGCCGATCCCATGCCGAGTATCCGCAGTTGGAACTCAAGGGTACCGTCATCGTCACCGGCGACATCGTTGAGCCGGCGGTTCCCGAAGAACACTGGGAAAGCCTCGGGCCATGACGGCGCTATTCGACACGCTCCCCGACTCCTATCACCGCGATCCGGCAGACCGAATTCTCGTGGCGACCGCTCTCGTGTTCGGCGCGACGCTGTTGACCCAGGATCGCAAGATCGTCGATGCAGCGCTGGTCGACACGTTGCACTGATCCGAGGCGGAGAGCACGAGGGACTGGCGGGGCGGATGGGGTCTGACGGCGACGCTGACGCCGCGGTGGGGCGCGGCGACGATCCGCACAGCTACCGGCTCAAGGTCGCCACACGCAACCAGACGTCCCGCGTGCCACAGGAGGTGCCACGGCAATGGCGCTCGTCGCGACGCGGCCTCCCGTCGCTCCGCTCCGTCCGGCCCCGTCGCGGGTCGCGCTCAGCGCTGGCCGGCGTGGTAGAGTCGGGGCATGCGCAGATGGATCGTCCTCGGGGTGGCGCTGCTGGCGCTGGGCGGTGCGCCCGCTGGCGCGCAAACGAGTGAAACGGAACGAGCCGCCCGATTCGAACGGCGTGTCCTCTTCAACGGCTGCGGCCCGATGGCGGTCACCATCAGAGCGCCGGAACATCCGCGCCTTCCGGCGCCGGCCCAGGACGCCGCCGAGAGCCGGTTGCGCGCGGCCCGCGTCTAGGCCGACGCACTGACCGGTCAGCAGCCATCGGCGCTTGTCGTCGCGATCGAGCTCGTCCCGGAGTACGGCGTTGGCCGGTACCAGGTGAGTGTCAAGTACGAAAACCCCGTCATCGACCCAGTCACTGGGCTCACCCGCACCGGCTGGGGCCGAGCGCGCTTTGGCGTTGAGGATGGCGTCAACGACGACCCCGAGATCCTCAACACCGTCTCGGAACTGCATGATCAGTTCCTGGCGGCGTATCTGCGCGTGAACGCCGAAGCCTGCGCGTAGCCCCGCAGTGACTGTAATTCAACGAGTTTGTCGGTGTCTTCGGGAATTCCCGGGAACAGGAAAACAGGGGGATTGGCTCCTCAGGCTGGACTCAAACACCGGACTTAAGTGTATCTATATCAGTACTTTAAAGACATGCCTTCTGCATGTATCCCACGCCCATACCCACACGGACCGAGCGTTGCAGCGATCAGCTCGACTCAAATATCCGATACACAACGACTGGAACGTCGTCTTCTCGATCAGGATTCGCTGGGACATTGCTGTCCGCTCCCGCTCACTGCGGTTGGGAAGGCATGCATCAAGAGCGGTAACCCGTCCATCCGGGGATAATTCAACGCAATGGATATGCCAGCGACCTCTTCAACGATTGCTACGAATGTCTCGTTTTCGAGTTGGACAGGCGATAGGACACCCAAGTCACTTGGGACCATTGCAGGATCGCCGCCGCTCGCCTTCCAGAACTGGCGGCGTATTAAGGAGGCATTTGCACCCGAATTGGTCGCGCGCGCTGTCGCCGAAACGACAGCTTCACTCGGAAGACCTGTAAGGACATGCATTGATCCCTTCGCCGGATCCGGAACTACTCCGCTGGCTTGCCAATTTCTTGGGGTGATACCTACCGCAATTGAAGTAAATCCCTTTCTGTCCGATCTCATTGAAGCAAAGCTGACACCGATTGATGGTCAAGCGGTGGGAGCACGACTTGCGGAGATTTTGGCCACGTCGAATGTACTTGATCCCGTGTCGTACTATCGTGGAGCTCCTCCTACTTTCGTGCAACCGGGTGTGAAGGGGAGGTATCTATTTTCACATGACTTGGCATCACGAATAGCCAGCTTTCTTGACGCGATTTTGAACATTGAGGACATCCGGCTGCGGCGTTTTTTCCGCGTTCTTCTCGGCAGTGCAGCTATTGAAGTTTGTAACGCCACCGTTAGTGGAAAAGGCCGACGATATAGACGCAATTGGGAAGCACGACAGTCGACACCTTCCGATTTGGACAATTTCTTTGCGAGAAGCGTACGGGCGGCCGTCTATGACTCTCTGAGATTTGCTGGTCGAAAGACGCTATCGTTCAGCCTCGTGAGAGGCGATGCGCTCCGGGCTCTAGGGACGATAGATGATATGGATTTAGCAGTATTTTCGCCGCCTTACCCTAACTCGTTCGACTATACAGATGTATACAATATTGAGTTGTGGATTTTACGATATTTCACATGTTCCGAAGATAATACTCAATTACGGAAGTGCACAATGCATAGCCATGTACAGATCAAGCGGGAAATGGTTACCGGAACACCGCCCCCCATAGTTCAGGAGTCGATCGAAAGACTGCACATGGCACAAGGACTCTGGAACCCATGGATTCCGAATATGATCGGTGCCTATTTTGCCGACTTGACTTCGACAGTGAAAGAGCTGAAGCGTATGCTTCCCGACAAGGGGCGGGTGTACGCCGTGTTGGGCGACAGCAGATATTCGGGGGTTCATATTCCGGTGATTAATGGGTTCGCCGTTATAGCGTCCGAGCTTGGTTTTGATGTTGTATGTATTGAGCCCCTGGCATCGAAGCGAACGTCGCCACAACACGGCGGCCGTAGAGAACTTGGCGAGTCTTTGCTAACGCTGATGGCTCATTAGGTGCCTGTTGCAACGGTAGAATCGCGCCATGCCCGTGGTGCATTGTAGATCGGCAACCGCACAACCAACACTGCCTGAAGGTGCTCGCGGAGTTGCTCCGACAAGATGCCGGTGAGATCGTCCAATGGCGGTATCGCTACATCGAACAGCGCAAGGATGGCGAAGGGAAGGTCCAGGTCTTGGCGATAATGATATCCTTGGGAAAGCCCTTCCCGCGTGTCCGCCTTGTTCTTTGTTTCGGGTCCGCGAAGCACCTTGAGTTCGAGGACACCCATCATGGTAGGGGCGCCAGTGGGACGTCTTTGCAAGAAGAGAAGGTCGCACCGACCGACATCTGTATTCGTTTGGCTCAGCACCTTGTTGGCGATCTCCAGGAACTGACGTTTTCTGCACCGCTGTCGACCGGGTTCATTGACGACGACGGGGTGGGTTGTCCCCATCTGGCGAGTCGTTGCGGCGCGGACGTCGTCGTTTGCGCTGCTGCTGGGTGAGTTCGGCCTCGCGCCGGCGATAGCTCCGACCTTCGACGAGGAGGATCTCGACGTGGTGAGTCAGGCGGTCGATCAGGGCGACGGCGCAGGAGGCGTTGGGGAAGACGGTGTCCCAGTGCTTGAACGGCAGGTTGGTTGTGATGAGCAGGGAGCGGTGCTCGTAACGACGGCTGACGAGTTGGAAGAGCAGGTCGGCGGCCCGTGCGTCGTAGGCGAGATAGCCTACCTCATCGACCACGAGTAGTGATGGCCGCGTGTAGTGTCGGAGGCGTCGTTCGAGGGCTCGGGCCGTCTCCTGTCCGTTGAGGTTGAGCAGGAGGTCGGCGGCGGTGGTGAAGAGGGCGGAGTGTCCGGCGAGGATGGCCTGGTGGGCGATGTTCTTGGCGAGCATGGTTTTGCCGAGGCCCTGGGCCCCGACCAGGATGACGTTCTCGCCGCGGGCGAGGAAGTCGAGGGTGAGGATGCGTTCGAGGACGGGGCGGTCGAGGGCGGTCGGCCAGTTCCAGTCCCAGTCGGCGAGGGGCTTGAAGCGTCCCAATCGGGCGCAGGTGAGTCGGCGCTCGACGCTGCGGCGCTGTCGGTCTTCGAGCTCGGCGGCGACGAGGTGTTCGAGCAGCACGGTCGTGCTCCAGCGTTTGCGGGTGGCTGTGGCGACGAGGTCGTTGAGGTCGTCGGCGGTGCGATGGCATCCGAGTCGGCGGAGGTCAGTCGCCAGCGTCGTCGGGGGTGTGTCGTCCGAGGGCATCGTAGGTCTCCAGGTCGTGGGGCCGGACGTCGAGGTCTCGCAGTCCCGGGCGGTCGGGCAAGGTAAGCCGGAGCGGGGGTTTGAGTCCGCGCTGTCGCCGGCGCGTTTCGAGGATGTGGGTGATGGAGCCGGCGCCGAGGGCGTCTCGTTGGAGGGCGTGGTCGACGGCGGCGGCGAGTTCCTGCGGCCCGTAGTCGTCGAGCAGCGCGAGCAGCCTGGTGCCATGCGGTCGCAGCGCCTCCCCGCGTTCTGCGAGCCGTTCGAAGAGGGTGGCGGTGGCGGGGACGGCGGCGCGGAGCCGGTCGCGGGTGGTGTGGACGTTGGCCTGGCGGGTGGCGGCGAGCAACCCTTCCAGATGCGCGGGGTCCTCGACGGTCTGTCCGGTGTCGTAGGTGCGGCGATGGCGGGCGAGCTCGGTCTGCTGGTCGAGGATGCGGACGCGGGTGTCGCTGGCGAGCAGGGTCAGGGGCTTGCGGACGTGGGTGTGGGGGATGGAGTAGAGATTGCGGTCGAAGCGGACGTAGGGGGTCTTGCCGGAGCGGACGACGCGCACGAGGTCGGTCTCGAAGGGATGGGCGGGGAGCGGCAGGAGGCGGGGCTGCTCGTCGGCCCAGACGTCGGCGACGGTGCGGTCGGGCATCTCGGGGTGGCGTCGTTGGTGGGCGACCTCGTCGCGCCAGCGTCGGAACTGGGCGTTGAGGTCGTCGAGGTCGCGGAAGGGCCGGGCGGCGAAGAAGGCGTGCCGTAGGTATTGGATCTGCCTCTCGATTTTTCCCTTCTCATTTCCGCGTCCCGGCGTGCAGGGGCGGGGCGCGAAGTGGTAGTGGCCGGCGAGCTCGAGCAGGCGGGGGTGAAACTGGACGGCGGTACCGCGGCGGTCGAGCACAGCGCTGCGCAGGTTGTCGTAGACGAGCGTGCGGGCGATGCCGCCCAGGGCCTCGAAGGCCTCGACGTGTCCGCGGAGGAAACTCTCAAGGGTCTGGTCGAGGGTGAAGAGGGCGGCGATGGCGCGCGAGTAGCCGAGGACCATGACGAATCCGGAGACGGCGCGTGTGCCGTGTCCGATGCGAACCTTGCCGAAGGAGCCCCAGTCCACTTGACCTTGCTCGCCCACCAGGGTGACGACGCGGCGGTAGACGGTGCGGGTGGACTCGGGCCGCAGGCGCCGCACGAGGCGGCGGACCTGGATGACCGAGCCCGGGTAGCCGCGCTGGCGGACCATCTCGTGGATGCGGGTGGCGCGCAGCCGGGGGTACTGGGCCAGGGTGTCGCGAATGAACGGCAGGTAGGGGTCGAGGGCGGTCGGCCGACACACGCCGCCCCGGACGCTTCCCGACGCGTGCTCGACCGCGGCGCGGACCGTCTCACGGTGGAGGCCGAGTTGAGCGGCGATGGTCCCGAGCTTCCAGTGCTCGCTGTAGTACAGGCGCCGGATCTCGGCGCGCTGCGCGGGCGTGATCATCGTTCCTCCTTCCCCGCACGACGCGAGGCTCCCGCATCGGGGTCAGCCACCGGCTCGATCGGCCGCAGACCACGCATCGCGTGGCCGCCGGAACCGGGGCGGCGTCAGGGACGGGGAGTCTGTCCGATGGCGGGGGTGCGGGGGAAGTGTGATCCGTCACGCGCCGCCGGGCGCGGTAGGCGCGCTGCCGGTCGCGGTGGTCGAGACGTCCTTCCAGACTGCGCTGATGACGAGCGTTGGCGGCTCGAACGCACCGGCGACGACCGGCCGTCCGGCACGGCGACGTGCAGTAGGCATGGCCGCGGTCACACGCCGCGCAGACGGCGAAAAGACGGCTGCACTGGCGACAGGTTCTCTGGCGGAGGGGCTGGTCCACGGCGTCGGAGCGCGCAGGGCGATCTCCGACTGGACAACGAGCCTGAACCGTGGCACAACAGCAGGGACCGGCTCGGTCTGTCGGAGCTCGGGGCGGTCACGAGGGTCCGGTGGGCAAACCGGGCCCTCACCCCACGTCTGAGTCCGCTCCCTACGCTACCCGAACGCCGTGCCCACCGCCAGCGCCGGGGCCGTGGACGCCGCCGCTCCCATGGACGCACAGAGCGCGCCCACCGGAGCTTGGAAAACCGCGTGGGCGCGGTTTCCCACAGCGCCCACCGCCATCATCTTCATCTTCCTCAAGATCCACACGAAAAGACCGGTGCCCGAGCCGAGCGCACCGACGAGTGTCGAGAATTTGTCACTATCTCGCGATCGTTGACACACCTTAATGGGTCTCTGGCGACCAAGAAAAAAAGTTGTCAACTGACCCTTGATGTGCCGCTCCAGCTCATCTTCAGCTCGTTCGACTAGTGTCAGCTTGACCCAGAGCCTCGCCGTGTGGGCACTTGGGGTCTTCAAATTCTCTTCATAGGCGATTGTAAGAGCAGAGTTTACCTCGTCGCGTGTCAAATCGGTGTCGACGACGTTAATCGGTTTGCGAATGTGGTCGTCTGGCGAAGCAACGCCAGAGGGATATATCGTAGCAACACTACTCTTGGGGTCCCAAATAACCGTAGGCCGTTCATGCAGCGACATTTCCTCCAATTCCTCCATTATCCGATTGGGCGAAGCCTGGCTGCACAACCGGCTCATGCCATTGTTGACATCTTGATTGGTTGCCACGATGTAACCGGACAATTCCCCATAACCGTCTTGCATATGGGCAATACGAGAGAATCCCAGTTCGATCGTGTCGGGTCGGGGCGCTTCGCTGTAGACGAAAGCGCACATGGAGGAGAGGTCCGACCGGCGGGTCGCCGCCCTGATGCTGTTGATCACAAACCTCTCAGGAGGGTCAAATTCGTCAGGGACGGTATCGAGATCCTGTGAAGCGACGAGCGCGATAATATCGTTGCGAAACGGGCTAGGTTGAGACTGGATCGGGGAGGCGTCAGCCATTTGCCGCCCTTTTCAGATACTTAACGTAAAGATGTACTTTCGCTGTGGGCGACAATCGTGCTTCCCCGTCGCCGAATGCGTGTACCGCAAGCTCCTCGATGCTGTCGGCACCCAAAGTGGAATAGTTCTGCGCTCGCCATTCCGCGTAATCAATTACCGCCCCGACATGGCCGGAATCCCATGTGACATCCAGCTTGGTGACGGCGTCCAGTTCGGTGTCCTGAATATTGCTCAGGGCCCCCGCCAATTCTCTAAAATAGTCTCGAAGGACGGACAACTCGTCCTGAGAGTAAACGACGTCGAGTACCGGTGAAGAACGGGCTCGTTGAAGGGTCAGAGAATAAGTGACGTAGGCTTGGGACTCTTCGACAACCGGAGCCAGATCATGAGGAGTAACCAGGTCAAGGCCGATCAGGCGGTCGATTTCCCACTGCAGATCGGGGAAATACGGGAAAGATCGCCGCTTCAAGATCTTTCCGGACATGGGAACGAGACGGAATATGGGACTGAGTACATCCGCCAAAAAAGCAAGCGTATGAAAGCGCTGCACGGAGATCGGGGCGAGTACCGCATAGTCGACAGCATCCAGGAGCATCAAGACGCGAACGCGGCGGCGCACTTGCATACCCTGCGATCCTAGCCATTCGGCCAAATCCGCATCGACAGTCACAAGCCCGGTTCCTCTTCTCCGTGTGGCGGAAACAAGGCGCGATTCAGGAGATGGTCATAGCGATCACCGATAATTTGAACTGCACTTGTTGGAGCCGCGATCTTCAGCAAGTCAATGACCCGGCTCCACCGCTGGTCCCGGGGAATGGCGAGCGGGTTGGGATCGCCAACTTCCGCGTTGTACGCCCCAAATAGCGCAGGGATCATATCGGCGTTGGTCAGATTCGAGGTCACAATCAGGCGGTTGTCGACATGATGTTCTGAGAAGCGCGCAAGGAAAGCGCCTGCGCGACGCATGAACAACGCATCGAGGCTTGCCTCCGGTGCGTCGAAAATAAGTGTCGCCGGGCCGTTGGCGACTGCGACTTCGACCAGTGCCAAGCGAAACGCGAGGTCAATGAACTCGCCTTGGGACATCGAGACCTCAGAGCGATCCAGCCGCGGGGAAGGATTGTCGAAGGTTCCGGATGTCATGCTCAGTCTGAAGGCAGGCCATTCATAGCTCTTGCCGCTTTCTCCGATTGGGGCGCGAGTAGTGGTGAACGAGATTTCGGCGCGTTCCAGAAGGAATTCAGAGATTCGCTCAGAAAAGCGCTCTCGGATTTGGTCGGCGAGATCGTTGATTGTCTCCTGATACTCAAGAAATATTGAAGAAAACGCCCTTTCTGCGTCATCCTGTTCGGACTTCAGTTCTGCAAGTGTTTGATCTTGGCTGGCAACACGCTCTTCCAAAGAGCGAAGCTCGGGCGGGGTTGGAGGCAGTGAGCCGGCTATTTGCCGGACACGGGTTTCGTTGGTGCGACGTTCAATCAGGAGTTGGTCGATTTGTGCCTGAACCATGTCGTAGGCGGATTGCTTGGCTTCGAATTCCTTCTGCGCGGTTTCCAAAGCCTGGCGAGCGCTGTTCAGCCGACCTTCCACTCGCGAGATACGTGCCGCGTCGATGGCTGCTGCGGGAATTATGGCTTCCTGATATTTCGGGGAGGCACCGCAGACAACGCAGTCTCCATCGGTTACGGCGGCAACCCACCGAGCAATCAATGGACCATCATCGGCACCGCAGACCAAGCAGGATTTGTCTCCGAGTAGACGATCGACGACATATCGGCCAGCGTCGGGCGCCGACGGGAAAGTATTGGCAACGCGCGTTAGTTTCAGCGCCTCCAATTCACGTAAGTAGTCGTCGACATTGAATTTCGCGACCTCCAGAGTGGTGCGGAATTCGGTTCTGGCGTCGTCGGCTTGACCGCGCAGTTCATATAGTTCGCTAAGGCGTTCGGCCTGTGCGGCGATCGCCTCCTGCAAGGTATGGTATTCGGCGCTAAGGGAATCGGCGGCTTTTGACGCCACGCTTGCCCGCTTCAGTTTCCTCTTGTTACGGTTGGCGATGTACAAGAGGTTACGGTAGGCACTGTTGCAAGTAGCAACCTTTTGCGCACGATTAGCCAGTGCCTTGGCCTTTTCGGGCGACATGAACAGGGCGCGCAGAACGTTACGTTGCGCTAAAGGGGTCCATATAAGGAGGCTCCGTTCTTCAAACATGAAGACAATGAGATTTAGCAAGATAAGCACATCCGCGAAACTGCTTACGCGCATGGCAGAGGTGACCGCGGATTTGTAGCTGTCTTCGTCGACGGGTTGAGTAGAGTCATTCAATGACCACTCGATGATCGACAAGTCATGAAGTGACCTGCAGACTGTAAATTCGTCTGAGCCAAGTGCAAATCGTAATTTCAAACGAGCAGCCCGGGCGCCGTCAGCCACACGTTTGCGAAATCGATCCGTTAGCAGCCCGTGGTGAAAGTCCCCCATTCCAGGGATCGACATGATCGGTCCTGTGTCCTACACTGTCGTGCATGGCGATGGGGACAAGCCGCGGTCGAACGCGGCAAGCGACGATGTGGGTGCCCACGGCGGATCTGCCGAAGAGCGCGGGGCACCCGTTTTACGAGCGGCTGAATCGGGTGCTCGACGAGGCGGGGTTCGATGCGTTCGTGGAAGCGCAGTGCGCATCGTTCTACGCGGACGGGGTCGGTCGGCCGAGTCTGGCGCCGGGCCGGTATTTCCGGCTGCTGTTGCTCGGCTACTTCGAAGGGCTGGATTCGGAACGGGCAATCGCGTGGCGCGCCGCCGACTCTCTGAGCATTCGCACGTTTCTGGACTTCGCCCTCCACGAGGCCCCGCCGGACCACTCGACGCTGTCGCGCACCCGTCGCCTGATTGACCTCGAGACCCACCAGGCGGTGTTTACCTGGGTGTTGCAGCGACTGGCCGACGCCTCGCTGGTGGTGGGGCGCACGGTGGGGATCGATGCCACGACGCTGGAAGCCAATGCGGCGATGCGGAGCATCGTGCGACGGGACACGGGCGAGAGCTACGACGCATTTCTGACCCGGCTGGCCGAGGCGTCCGGCCTCTCGACGCCGACGCGCGCCGAGTTGGCCCGGTTCGACCGGACCCGCAAGAAGAAGGGCTCGAACGCGGACTGGACCCACCCGCACGATCCGGACGCGAAGATCGCCAAGATGAAGGACGGCCGCACGCATCTGGCGCACACCGCCGAGCATGCGGTCGACCTGGAAACAGGCGCCATCGTGGGCGTGACGGTGCAGGACGCGAGTGCGGGCGACACGACGACCCTGGTCGACACGCTCGTCACGGCTGCCGAGCAGGTCGAGGCGGTCGGCGCGCCGGGGATCGCGGAGGTCGTGGCCGACAAGGGGTATCACAGTAACGAGACGATGGTCGGGTTTGCGGCCATCGGCGTCCGCAGCTACGTCTCGGAGCCGGACCGCGGCCGACGGCACTGGAAGGGCCAGGCGGCCGCGCGGGACGCGGTGTATGCCAACCGCCGGCGGATCCGAGGCGCACGCGGGAAACGGCTGCTGCGGCAGCGGGGCGAGCTGGTGGAACGGCCCAACGCGCATCTCTACGAGACCGGCCGGATGCGCCGCGTCCATCTGCGCGGGCATCCCAACATCCTGAAACGGCTGCTCGTGCAGGTCTGCGGCGTCAATCTCGGGTTGCTCATGCGGCACCTGACGGGCGTCGGCACGCCGCGGAGCCTCCAGGGCCGCGCGGCGGCGCGTCTGGGCGCGCTGATCGGCCTCCTGAGCGGCTGCTGGGGGCGTGTGCGGCGCTTCTGGGCCCCGGAGCGCCATGATCGGCCCGATTCGTCGTGGGATGGTCCGGCGACACGCCAATACGGACACGCGATTCTCGATTGACAATCAGCCCCTTCTGCCACGGGCTGTTAGGCGGTGAGGCACAACATCCGGTCGGGGAACCCCATATTCATCATTTCTAATCGAAGCGGGTCCTACCACGCCATGATAGAGAGCCAATAGTAATGTGGATTTACCAAGCCCATTGACCCCGGCAACTAAATGCAATCCCGGACTAAAGGTGTGGGATAGCCCTGGACTATGTTCGTCACCGGGGAACATTTGGTAGTCATCGATAGCAACCTGGCGGTAAATGGGCAGACAGATCGTCATTGTGTGTAGTGTCCGGTCGGGTATGGCTTGGCCATGGTAAGTTGCGACAATGGAGATTGGCAACGGGAATGGGCGGGATGGATTTCTACATTTTGCCTGTCGAAGAGAAGGTCATACTTCGTGCAATGGAGTATCAGGTCCGTGGAGGTGTGTATGCGCCGGCGCCCACTTGGCTGGATAGCCTGGATTCGGGTCGGCAAGGAAGCGATGGCCGACAATGGGCATTGGGCCAAGACTGAGGCCAGGGAGCGTGAGCTGAATGGTTCCATGCATGGCTCGTCGAAGTCCGTGGCCGTAGTGCAACGAGAATTGGCGCCGGCGTCAACCGTGTTCGGAGCGGGACTGGTCCCGGCGGTGGTCAGGGACGGCGGGCCCAGCAGGTTCCGTTTGCGAAGCCAGATGCCCATTCAGGTGCGCGACCGCGCCGGGCACCCGGACGGCCCTCGGCCGCCAGGAGGCTAAGGGGCCGGTATTGGCGGCGCCGGTATCGGCATCGGCACCAACCGGCACGACCGGGCCGGTGTCGACCGTGAGCTCGGCCACCGGCCCCCAGTTATGGGTCTGACGATTGACGATATTAGAGCACCCCGATCACCAAGACTCCTCATCCCGCGACAGGCGGATTGACCACACCGTCACGCAGATAGCCCCCGTCACGGGAGGATTACCGCCTGACTGAACACGTCGGGCCTAGAATGACCGCTCGTCAGGCCGAGGTCAAGGCCAGATGCGCGTGATGGAAGCGTACTTCAGGTGTGCTGACGGGGCAGAGAGGGGAGTCAGGCGGGGTCGTCGACGCAGAACTCGTCGGACGCGTCAGACTGAGGCGCGCCGTCGAGGAGCAGTGCCGGCGGCGCGCGTGCCGGCCGCGCCTCGGGGACCTCGGTTGGCAGCTCCAGGTGCTGCAACATGCGCCCAATGACGGCGGGATCGTCGATGAGCGCGATGAGCGTGAGCCGCCCGCCACATCGGGGACAGGCGTGGTGGAAGCGGACGCGGCCCACGCACTGGCTCCTCCCGGGGGCTCGTCCGGCCCGACCGATCAGCCGCAGCGCGGTGGAACAGGAATGCCAGCACGCGCGCCGGCGGTGCCGGATTCCCAAACCCATTACCCCGCATTCCCTACGGCATGCCTTCGCCGTCCACTTGCTTGAAACCGGCACCGACGTGCGCACGATTCAGCTCCTGCTCGGGCATCGCGGTCTCGCCACCACGGCGCGCTATCTGCGCATCGCCACGACGACGGTCTGCTCGACCACCAGCCCGCTCGACTTGCTCCCACGGCCCCTTCCGCCGGCCGCCCGACTCCCCACGCCGTAGCGCGTCTGAGGGGGCGAGGTGCGCATGGATCGGCCGAAACACGCCGTGGCGGACGTGTTCCGCCGCTACGGCGACACCTTCGGGCCCAGGCGGGAGCCGCGCTCTTGACGGTGTCAACGGTCATTCAAAACTCCCCCACCTGCGGTCATCGAAAATTCCCCCACCCCTGGTTGATCACAACGATGAGACGAGTGCCGGTGGGCGCTGTGGGCATACACGCGTCTGGTACAACAGTTGTCGCAATCGACATTGCGCGACCTGCCAATCGCTGGCGCGCGCCGCGTGGATCGAACAGCGCCAGGCGGAGATTCTCGACTGTGACTACTTCCACGTGGTGTTCACCGTGCCCGACGCGATCGCCGAGATCGCGTTGCAGAACAAAGCCGTCGTCTATGGCATCTTGTTCCGCGCCACCGCCAAGACGCTCCGGACGATCGCGGCCGACCCGACCCATCTGGGCGCCGAGATCGGGTTCTTTGCCGTCTTGCATACGTGGGGGCAGACCCTGATGCACCATCCCCATCTGCATTGCGTCGTCCCCGGCGGCGGCCTGTCCCCAGATGGCACCCGTTGGATCGCGTGCCGGCCCGGCTTCTTGCTGTCGGTCCGCGTCCTCTCGCGCCTGTTCCGACGGCTGTTTCTCTCAGATCTCCAAAAGGCGTTCGACGCGGGGCGCCTGCACTTCGCGGCGTCACTCGACGCCCTGACCGAGCGCCAGGCTTTTGCCGATTTCCTGACACCGGTGCGCCAGACCGACTGGGTCGTCTACGCCAAGCCGCCGTTTGCCGGGCCGCAACAGGTGCTTGACTACGTCGGTCGCTACACCCATCGGATCGCCATCTCCAACAATCGGTTGCTGGACATGGAGGCGGGCCAGGTTCGATTCCGCTATCGGAAATACCGGGCGAACCGGTCCCAGATGCACGCCACAATGACCCTCACCGCAACGGAGTTCATCCGACGGTATCTCCTGCACGTTTTGCCGACCGGGTTCCACCGGATTCGCTACTACGGCTTCCTCGGCAATCGGCACCGCGCAGAGAAGCTGGCCCTCTGCCGGCAACTGCTCGGGACGGGATCGACTCCAGCGCCCCCCAGCGAGTCCCCGCCACCTCCGGACTATCGTGACCGCTACGAGTCCCTCACCGGGATCTCCCTGCACACGTGTCCCGTCTGTCACGATGTCAACGATCGCGAGATAGTGACAATTGGACTAAACCGCTTCGCGGTAGACGCTGAATCGACCTGCCGACCCTGAGGCGGCCAGCCAGCCAGATCGTCCGGCCGCTGCAGCTCGTCCGCCGTCTCGCCGTACGCTGCTCTGCAAGCGCCTGGAATCCCCCGGGCCCTTCGCAGAGGAGCGTTCCATGACATCTCTTCGTCAACGCATGCTCGAAGACATGCAGGTGCGGCAGCTGTCGCCGTGCACCCAACAGACATACGTCGAGACCGTCGCGCGGTTCGCCCGCCACTTCGACCGTTCCCCGGCTCGTCTCGGCCCGGAGGCGATCCGCGCCTACCAGGTCTACCTGACCAACGAACGCCGTCTTGCGCCGAGCTCGGTCGTCGTCGCCGTGTCGGCGCTCCGTTTCCTCTATCGGGTCACGCTCCGGAAACAGTGGGTCTTCGACGACGTGATCCCCGTACCGAAGAAGCCCCGGTCCTTGCCGGTCGTGCTCAGCCGCGACGAGGTGGTGCAGTTCCTCGACGCCGTCAAGGCCGCCAAGCATCACGCCATCCTGACCACGTGCTACGCCGCCGGCCTCCGCGTCTCCGAGGCCATCCATCTCGCCGTGTCCGCCATCGACAGCCACCGGATGGTGCTCCGCATCGAGCAGGGCAAGGGGAAGAAGGACCGCTACGTGATGCTCTCGCCGAAGCTGCTCGAGGTCCTGCGCGCCTGGTGGCAGGTCGACCGGCCCCGGCATTGGCTCTTTCCCGGCGAGCGCCCGGAGAAGCCCATCACTCGCAAGGCGGTCCAGCTTGCCTGCCAGCGCGCCGTCCGACGCGCGAAGCTCACCAAGCCGGTTTCTCCGCACGCGCTCCGCCACGCGTTCGCGGTCCATCTCCTCGAGGCGGGCACCGACCTCCGTACGATTCAGCTGCTGCTCGGGCATCGGAGCCTGCAGACCACGGCCCGCTACCTGCAGGTCGCCACCAGCACGGTCTGTTCGACCGCCAGTCCGCTGGACCTCCTCCCGCGGCCTGTAGGGAAACCGAACCCGGACATCGCCTGAGCGACGGTCGTGCCACGCGCCGCGCTCACCGTGGCGGAGGTCTTCCGCCGCTACGGTGACACCTTCCGGGCTCAGGCCGGGGCCGCCCTCTCGACGGCGCAGCGTCGGGTGATGACGGCCATCGAGCAGTGCCGCACCGCCGCACTCGGCGGCCACGTCGAGCAGTGCGACCGTTGCGGCCATCGCCGCGTCTGGTACAACTCCTGTCGCAACCGCCACTGCCCGACCTGTCAGTCGCTGGCCCGCGCCGCGTGGCTCGAACGGCGCCGGGTGGACCTGCTTCCCACCGAGTACTTTCACGTCGTCTTCACCGTCCCTCCGGCGGTCGCCGAGATCGCCACCCAGAACAAGGCCGTCGTCTACGGTCTCCTCTTCCGCGCCGTCGCCGAGACGCTCCGCACCATCGCCGCCGACCCTCGCCATCTCGGCGCCGAGATCGGCTTCTTCGCCGTCCTCCACACCTGGGGCCAGACGCTCGTCCATCACCCGCATCTGCACTGCGTGATTCCGGGTGGGGGGCTCGCAACCGATGGCAGCGGGTGGGTTGCCTGCCGCCCCGGGTTCTTCCTGCCGGTCCGGGTCCTGTCACGCTACTTCCGTCGGGTCCTCCTCCACGCGCTGCAGGACGCCTTCGAGTCCGGAAAACTGGGCTTCGCCGGTCGGCTGCAGGCCCTCAACGACCCCCGGCGCTTCGCCGAGCACCTCCGCCCGGCCCGCGAGGCCGAATGGGTGGTCTACGCGAAGCGACCCTTCGCCGGTCCCGAGCAGGTCCTCGACTACCTCGGCCGTTACACCCACCGGATCGCCATCAGCGACCAGCGCCTGTGCAGCCTCGACGACAGCTGCGTGCGCTTCCGCTACAAGGACTATCGTCGGGCCGGCGCGTCCCGCCACAAGACCATGACGCTGACGGCGACCGAGTTCATCCGGCGCATGCTTCTCCACGTGCTCCCGCCCGGCTTCCACCGCATTCGCTACTACGGCTTCCTCGCCAATCGCAACCGGCAGCAGAAGCTCTCCGAGTGCCGGCGGCTGCTGCACGCGCCCCCGCTACCATCGGCAGAGCACGCCGGTCCCGCCACAATCGACTACCGGGATCGCTATGAGGCGCTGACCGGCCGCTCGATGCGGCGGTGTCCCCGGTGCGACGACGGAAACATGCTCGTCGTCGACCACCTCGCCGGCAGGTGCGTGGCGCCCGCCATCCTGGATTCCTCGTGACGACTCCACCAACGCCCCGCCAGGCAAACCTTCGAAGCTCTCGGTGTGCCGGGGTCGGTCGACCTGTGTCTCCGACTCCTCACCACGGCCGCGGGACCGCCTTCGTGGACATCCCCACCGGCCCCGTCGGCCGGCAACGACCACCTACAACACCGTGGCAAGCACGCCGCCAGCGCCTCCCGACCATGCAACGCCCATAGCCGAGCAGCGGAGCAGCGGTTCAGTCCAATTCATTCTTAGCTCACCGGCGCGGTCACACGCCTTGCCACTTGCCCGCTGTTTGCCGCCGCGCCGCCAACCTAAGAATGCTCTGCATTATGACCAACTGGACATAATGATCAGTTTCTGGAGATCGCCAACAGTCACGACGGGCATATGATCGTGGTCGAGGACCTGCCGCGTCCGCGCCCCGCGATCACCGATACCTCCTGACACCATGACACCCGCGCGCGCCCACCACGCGGTCGCACCGGCGCCCGGCACGCGTCACCGAACTCGTGTGTCTGCACCCCGCGTCACACAGCCACAGGACTGTCCTCGCGTCCCCAACGCCGCTCTCGCCGATGCCTACACGCGGTCGACCCCGCAGCCGGTGGCACGCTCGACCCGCGGCGAGGTGCCGAGCCCCACGCGACCATCGACACCGACCGCCATTCAATCCCCATAGCGGAGCGTCTAGCCAGCGTTTTAGCCCAATCTGATCAACGACAATTATTTTGGCCGAGACACCAAAGTAGTTGACGTTGAACAAACGGGCGACCTGGCTGCATGCGATCCGGACGGCATCGCCGCTCCCAACTCGCGATTCTAGACGGCCCACTCTCCCGACGAATCACCGTCATGTGTGCGCTGCCACGGGCAACCGTGATAATCACCGAATAACAGCGTGACTCGTCGTCGAAGCGCCCCGTGACCGTTCGTCGTCTCGGCGGCCCACGCCTAGCCCGGATTATTCATGAAGGCCGCGAGTCGGCACCGCGGACGGCGTGATCGTCGCGCACATGGCGCATCGGATGTCGCTGCGGTCGGGTGCCGGCGGGGAGAAACGCGTCGTCGGTGCGGAGGGCTGGGTGAGGAGCGGCCCGGGGACAGCTCCGCCGCGGGCGGGCGCGGGGCCGCCTGAAAGCCTTGCTCTGGGCGGCGGCATGGGTCGGCTCCGCCGCGGGCGGGCGCGGGGCCGCCCCTGGGGATGGATGGACGCGCGGCGGGCTGGCGCCGGCCGAAGCCTATCCGGGGCGGGCGCCGAGTGCGAGCGCGATGTGCCGCCAGGCGTGGAGGTCCGGCGTGGCGGTGGGCAGGTGCAGGACCACGCGGCGGACCGAGCCGACGACGTGCGCCCCCAATTTGAGGAGCCGGTCGCGCAGCCACGTCACTTGGGCGCGGGCACAGGCGGTGCGCGCCGCGCGCAGCCGGAGTTCTTGCATCAGCACGTAGGCGGCGGCGGTGAGGAGCACGCGCAGTTGATTGGCCCAGAAGCGACAGCAGCTCGTGCGGTCGATCTGTAGCCCATCGAGCAGTTCCTTGATCCGATTCTCGATGTCGCCGCGGGCGCAGTAGACCTTCTCATAGATGAAGCGCGGCGTCTGCCGCAGATTCGTCACGACGAAGCGCGGGTTGTCGCGCGGCTCGCGGTCGCCGTGCCGGACGACCTCGGCCTTGATCACGACGCGGCGCGCGTGGCCCCACGTACCGGCCTGGTACTGAGTGTCGGTATACACGTGCGCGGTCTGGCCGCTGGCCGCGCTCTGGGCCTGCGCCACGATCAGGGCGGGCTCGGCGTGGCGCCGCAACACGGCGTTCTTGGCCATCGCCACCACGTAGTCGAGCCGCGGCTCGGCATCCAGGAAGTCGAAGACCTCCGGCGTCGCAAAGCCCCCGTCGAGCCGCACGAGAAACCGCGCCCGGGGAAAGGCCTGCCGCAGCAGGGGCAGCAGCCGACACAACACGCCGAGGGTCCCGCAGGTGGCCGGCACATTGCCGGGCCGCAGCACCGCCGCGCACAGATACTGTTCGCGTTCCTTGTCGAAGGTCAGAAACGCCAGCAACGGCAAGTAGCACCAGCTATCGTAATGCCCGTTGAAGAAGGTGAGCTGCTGGGCGCCGTGCGTCGCGTCGTCGGTCGGATCCAGGTCGATCGTGATCCGCCGCGCCCGCCCGTCCAGCCGGCGCTGATGCCGCTCGATGACCCGCATCGCCAGCTCGCGCGCCAACTCATAGAGGGCGGAGGGGCCAACGCCGTTCTCGAACCGCGAGATCGTCGGCTGCGAGGCCAACGCCTCGCCAGCGACCGGGTCCCGCCCGAGCAGCAGCTTGTGGATGGGGTCGTCGGCGAGGTGGTCGGCGTCGTTGCCATCGGGATGGCCGCAGGCAATGCCGAAGATCCGCTGGCCGAGCAACTCCGTCAGCGTGTGCCGGATCTTTCCGAGCTCCCGCCGGTCCACCAGACACCGGGCGAAACCCGCCACCAACCCATACACGCGCTCCGCCGCCTTGAGCAGGACGGCGCCGCCATCGGAACTCGCGTGCCGGCGGTCGAACGTGGCAACGAGGGGCTTGTCGAAGAGATCCGGAAAGAGGACAGTCTGTGGTATCTTCTGAGGTGTCACGCAAGGGCCTCCGTGGTGGGTAAATGCCTGTGTATAAAGCACTTATACCACGCGGAGGCTTTTGTGTCTATACCGAAATCGGACCCTTCACGAATAATCCGGGCTAGGCAGTACGGCCCATGGAGACTGAAACCCAAGCGCGAACGCACGCGGGTTGACAAGGGGTCATTCCATAACAGCATCCTGCCCGGATGCGACTGATGCCCTCAAGAGAGCAGCGGTCAGCATCACCATCATTGAAATCAGTCGTCTTTGGCTCATGGGCAAGAATACGACGGCGAGGAATGGAGATCGAGCCGCGTCTGACGGTGCCCGCGCGATGCTTCGGCAGCACCAAGTCCGGTGTTCCCGGCAGGTCGCGGCGGTGAAGGCGGAAGCGGTATCCCAGTTGATGGATGAGGCGTCTGACAGCGATCTCGGGACACGTGTTCCCCGCCTTGACGCGCGCCATGATGGCGCTCCGTTCGGCGGGCGAAGATCGATCTCCCACTACTTGCGACCTCGATTGCGACGGGCGCGAGAGGAGCCGCGGACTTCGTCCAACCGAGAACACGCCAGCAACTCGAGCCGACGCGTCTGCGTGAGAAGTGTCTGGCGCAGTCCCGGGGTAACATGGCGCTCGCGGATCACCTTCGCGAGTCTGGCGATGGTGTTGGCGCGTCGCTCGATCCGCACGTCGGGGTGCTTTCGCGTATCGAACAGATCGGGTGGAATGATGCGTCGCCGGAACGGAGGGGGCAACTCGACGACCGGAGTCTCCGCGATCTCCTTTTCGTTGAGTACGGCATTTAATTCGGACTTGGCGAGCACCCGCTGAAAGACAGTGTACTCCGCCTCGGCCAAGCGCTTGGCCCTGCGTTTCTGGTAATCGCGCTTGCTCTCGCCAGGACCTGCCCGCTCAAGGTCGTAGAAGGGATAGACCTCGATGTCGGCGACCTCGAATGGATCCAGAACGTTCATCGCGACAGCATCGGTCCGTTGATTTGTGATGTGTCGGCGAATTCGCGCGCGCAGCCGCTCATTCGTCTGACCGACGTAGATGGGCTCGCCGTCGTAGTCGTAGAACACGTACACGCCGCACTTGGCGTTGCACGGCTTCGCGCCGGATTCGTCCGCGGAGTTCAGGAATTCCGCGAGCTTCCGGCGAATCGCGTCGACATCATGCGGCGCTTTCCGCGGCACGTTCACTCCGACGAAACAGAGGGGCTAGAAGGTGGCGCGTGAGCCACCTGACGACAGGTACGACCACGGCATCGCCCATCGCGCGGTATCCGTCGTTGTACGTGCCCGGGACTTCGTAGGTGTCTGACGCGCCCATGAGGCGCGCGCATTCTCGAACCGTCATCAGGCGCGTGTGTACTACACCACGGTCGACCAAGAGCACGACCTGCCGACTGCTGCCCCCTTCGGGAGTCCGCAAACACCCGGCGACGCCGTCGAATCGGATCTCAAGGCGTTGAGCCCGACCGTTCGCGGTGGGACGCGTACGGCAGTACCCGGTCCCGACGGCAGACCGTCCGTATCGAAGTTGTTGTTCCAGCTTCCGCTTGTTGCATGGCGACAGCATCGCCAGCCGCTCCGCGGTGCGCTTCGGGTCTTCGCACGGAGCCTGCCTATCGCAAAGATCCGCAAGCGTGCCAACGCAGCTGGCAGGACGAGGGAGAGTCCACCAAATCCAGTCCGAGTCAGCGACCGCCTCGGCCGCCCTGAGAACTGCGCCGGGGTGAAACTGTCCGGGACGATCCTGCGCTAGACCCGTCGTCGGTAGACTACGGTCGACCGCGATCAGGAACGCGCGAGGACGGCTCTGCGGGACGAAGTCGCGAGCATCGATCACGACTGCACCAGCGCGATAGCCGCGTGTGCGTAGCGCATCGTACGCTCGGGCGAAATGTACTCCGTCGTGGGCGATCAGGAAGCCAACCACGTTTTCGACGGCGAGCAGCGGGGGGCGACGGCCTGCGTCGCTAAGTTCGTCAAGCACGCGGATCCACTCCCAGAACAAGCCCGACCGCGTGCCAGCGCCGATGCCGCTCAGATTGCCGGCAAGCGACAGATCCTGGCAGGGGAATGAGGCCCAAGCGAGGTTCGCCGCTGGCACATCCTTGCCACGGACGTGCGAGATTGAATCGATCAGAATGCGTGGTCCCGACGTGTTGGCATCGTAGACGCCACCCTTTTTGGGGCAGATATCGTTGGCCCACACCGTGCGGAACTCAGGCTCCAACCCGACCCGGGCGAGGCCGCTGCCAGCGAAGAAGTCGAGCGCGCGTCCAGTCATCGCCTACTGGAGCATGCAAGCACCGCGCCAAGTCCGACAAGTATCCGCTGGCACGCCGCGACAGGAGCGGGTGCAACTGGGTGAACGGCCGGTGTCCGGCACGTCCACGCCGAGCCTGATTGTACAACGCCGTCCGCAATCCTGCTCATCGTTCAGCCGATATAGTCACGAGGCGGGTCGAGTTCCGGCGACGAGCCGTGCATGGACGATTTTGCGTCGGGCATTTCCGTGGACGGCTCCGACGGTCCGCGGAAGTCGATTTCGAGACGGGGGAATCAACGATGAAAACGACCTTGTCGCATGTAGCTAAAGCTCATTATATCAATATGTTACACGGACACAACATCGGAAACCGTGGAAGCCCGGCGAGCGGATTCTGCCCCACAACTTTCAGATTGGGCGCGACTATCGCGGCGGCAACGCCGTGTACCTTGCCATGAGGGCGCTCGCTCACGGGTACGCCGACCCGCGTAGGGGCGGCTACCGCCAGATCCAGGAGGCTGGCGGGCATGTCGGCAAGGGCGAGAAGGGCACCCCCATCATGTACGTCGAGTGGCGGCAGCGGCGCACCGCCCGCGACGACAGCGGCAACCCTGTGCTTGACGAACAGGGACGGGCAAAGCTGGAGTTCGTCAAGCGGGACCGGCCGCTCGTCAAGGTCCAGTACGTCTTCAACGTCGAGCAGACTGAGGGCCGCAAGCTGCGGTCGCTGGACACGGCCGCGCCGGAGTGGGAAGGGCACGAGCGCTCGGAGGTCCTGATCAAGAGCAGCGAGGTGGATGTCAAGCACGTGGCCTGCGACCGCGCCTACTATCGGCTGTCCAATGACGAGGTGGTGCTGCCGGAGCGGAGCCAGTTTGCGTCGGAGACGGCCTACACGCACACGGGGAGCAGCCTGCCGACGGTCAGTCGCCTCCGTCTCCCGCCCGCGACTCAGCGCACAACCGCGCCGCTGGTGCGCCCGTCATGCCGGACGGGAGTGACGCGTGACGGGACAGTCTGACGAATCGCGGCACACGCCGTATCCTAATGGCGGGTCCCCGGGCATCGGCGGACGAATCCAGGGCGGATCGGGCGTCGCGAGACGCGTGGCCGAGCCGATGACCGGCGGGTTGGACGAAAATACGCAATGCGGGTGCGAAGGATGCCGCCCGACGCGATCCTCAGCACCCGTGCTTTCGCCGTGGAGGGTGCGTTGCGTCTAGGAATCTCCGCAACCGGTGCTCGGTGTCAGCGTGTCCGACCTCGCACTCCCATATCACCAGCGCCTGCCATCTGTCCGCGTGCAGCACGGCCAAGTGCTCTTGATCGCGCTCCTTGTTGCGTGCGATCTTCCTCGTCCAGTAGTCCCGGTTCGCCTTCGGGATCCGGTCACCACGCTTGCAGGCGTGCCCGTGCCAGAAGCACCCGTGGACGAAGATGACCTTGCGGCGCGGGGCGAACACCAAGTCAGGCTTCCCCGGAAGGCCCTTTCGGTGCAAACGGTAGCGGTACCCCATGCCGTGCACCAAGCGACGCACCGCCATCTCCGGCCCGGTGTTCTTCCCCTTGACCGCGCGCATGGTTCGGCTGCGCTGCTCAGAGGTCACGGCTATAACCGGCGGATGGCTGTTGGCTCAGATTCCCTCTGTATCGCCCCACCGCGCCTGATGCGAGTCGTTCGCACGGTGTCGGGTCCTCGATGCTCCACGTCGATGCTGACGTAGTTGATTTCTGCTTCAACGCACCGGAAGCAATCATTGAACGCTTGCATGATCTGAACGTCGGCAAGCGCCTGTGGCGGTGGGCTCGGGTTGTTGCGTGGGCTCGGGATCGTCGCCGGCAGCACGTACAAGCATGGCGGCGGCAGCGAGAACGGACCGACGACTGTCGTGCGAGACGGATCGGCGAGCACCTTCGGGCACGGTCGGCCGATGGTGCCGCAGACCATGTCCCAGATGACGATGCCGTCCACGAACTGATCGCGCGAGATGATCTCTGCGCTCAACCGCGTGTGAATTCCGGACCAAGCGTTGTGGCGCGGATCCGCCCCGGGGTTTGTGCAGACACTCCAGATGATGAACTCATGGGCGTGCGGGGGGCGCTCAAAGATGTTGGTGTTGTTGCCATCCAGGCAGCCCTTCAATTCGATGACGGCGGTCCGTCCGGACGGGAGCTGAACCGTGTAGTCGTGGCGGTTGGCTTCACCCGCGGACTCCCAGCTGACGATGAACTTCCGATCCTCCATGTGATTGAGGACGTGCCGAACCAACTCGCGCTTCTCTCGCATCGAGGCTGCGAACTGGCCCCGGAGGCGCTCTATCGCGCCCCTGAAAAGGCCGCTGTCGTAGAACTCCTTCTCATCTAGTTCGTGCTCGCCGAGAGTGTGTGCTTCTGTTTTCAGCGTCTCTGCGACTTCCACGATCTGTTCGCGGAGCTTGTTGTTGCGCTGGCACGGGATAACGCTCATGCGGCGTGTCGCTCTCGTGTCATGTGCAGCAGAATCGGCTCGAAGATCCTGGCGGCCAGGAAGCGAACCACGGGTACGACAACGCCGTCTCCCGTGAGGTGATACGCCTCGTTGTAGTTGTCTGGGAGGACATATTCGTCAGGCAACCCCACCAGTCGGGCCGTTTCGCGGCTTGAGATCAGCCGTGAGCGCACGTTTCGTCCGTGCACGACGAGGACGAGTTGACGGCTTGATCCGCCGGCGGGCGTGCGCAGGCAGCCGGCGATGTCGTCGAACCGGACTTCCGCGCGTTGCACCTTTTGGCCGACTTCATCCCGGCGTGTGCGCTTGTAGATCGTGCCGATCACTCGGCGGTCTTCCTGTTCGGCGGCGCGAACCTTCTTGAGGTTCAGGTCGCTCATCATCGCCAACAGGTCGCGCGTCTCCTCGGGCGAGTGCCACGCGACGCCGTTTGGCTCGTCCTCCACCAACTCGGCGAACCCGACGTCGCGCGGCGGCGGCGGATCGAGTCTCCACCAGATCCAGTCGTCTTGCAGCGCTCTCGGGAGCTTGCGGTAAGCGGTCCTCAGCATGCGCGGATGGAAATCGCCGTCGGGCCCGCCGGCGGCAAGCGTTTCCGGCATGTCGACATCGCGCCTGAGAGCGATGATGAACAGCCGCGGGCGCGATTGCGGGACGAACAGGACTGCGTCGACGATCAGCGCGCCGAACCGATATCCGCCGTTCGACAGCGACCGGCAAATCGCCGTGAAGTCCTTGCCCGAATGGGAGGTCAGCGTCCCGCAGACGTTTTCCACGACAATCATGGAGGGAGCTCTATCCCCGGCGACCAGTGCCGTCATGAGGTCCCAGAACGGCCAGAACGTCCCTGATCGTTCCCCTTTCAGCCCGGCACCGACACCGGCGAGCGACAGGTCCTGGCACGGGAAAGAGGCCCAGACGAGATCGGCGGTCGGCGCGAGATCGGTGGTCGTGACCTGTCTCACGTCGCTGCACACGAAGTTGTCCTGGCCCCAGTTCAGGCGGTACGTCGCGGCCTTCTTCTGGTCAAAGTCGTTGGCGAACAGGCACCGCCAGCGATCTCCGAGTCCCGCGCGAGCCATGCCCGCGCCAGCGAAGAATTCGTAGAACGCGCCGAGCGTGCCCGCCATGGATCAGCTCGTCCTTTGCTCCAGATCTAGCGGAAACTGGAACTCGCGTTGCTTGTACTGATCGAGAAGCCGCTCGATGGCCACTTGGGCGATCCACGACATCGAGACTTTGTGCTGCTTAGCGAGCGTCTGAAGCTCCCGATGCTGGGCCTTGCCGAGGTTGACTGTAATGCGTTCTCTTGAAGTCACTGGATTCTGTCGCAGGAGGTGCTGCACCATGCAGCATCGCGCCGCACCATGCAGCGCATGCTAATCGATCAAAGATCCAAGATCAAGGGGCTACACGGGGGCACAAAGGGCTACGCACCGAAAACGGGCAGATCGGCGGATGTAGGCTCCGAGGCGTGCGAACGCGGGTCGGGCGACGTAGCGGCAGTCCGAGGTTGCTGACGGCCGCCTCGATGAGCACGGGTTGCCCCTATTGCACAAATTGACGTCCTCAACCATCGTAGCCGTGAGGGCCACCGTCTTGCCAGCTACGCGCTGGGTTCCTTGGGTGCCCAGTGCTTGGCGGTACGCATATCGATCCAGTCGCAGTGCAGTTCGACGCGGATCTCGGCATCGTTGCGCGGGACGAGATAACGTTCAAGCGGTGTTGGTATTGGGAAGTACGATCCGTTGAACATCTGCTGCAACGGCCGGTCGAGCGGGACGGCGCGCTCGGCGCGCATTACGCCGTTTATCTCCGCGGCCACGCCTTCGTCGAGGCGGATTTCGTACTGGAATGCGGCGCTGACCGTGTCGGAGACGACGTAGAGAATCTTGTTGCCAGCCCAGACGACGCCGCGGCTTTCGCATTCAGGCAGCAAGTCGCCGTACGCGGCGAACGCCCTGTCCGGCATACGGATATAGAACCCGCCAAGACCGGTGCCGGTGGTGTCTTTGATGTGGAGAAGACGGGGCAGAGCCCTCTCCGCCGGCGGTTCTGTCTGGCCCTGGCCGCCCTGGAGCGTGACGACCTGGACGTCTGCGCGGGTCACGACCTGCCGCTCGCCCTTGCGGACGACGCCGATATCGTCCTTGAGCAGAACCCAGAGTTCGGATCGGCGCTTGGCGAGCAGATCGAGGTTGAGGGCACCGTCGCCGAAGAAGCGCGGGCTCCATTTCTTCAGCGACGGCCCGAGGTATTCGCGGCAAAATGTTGCAACCAGCGAATAGAAAATCTGCGTGAAGCCTAACTCTTGCAGCTTGGCGACTTCCTGGTGTCGGACATCGATGAAGATGTCCAGCGGCCGCGAACCCCAATTTTCCTTGACGAAAAGACGATAGACGATATTAGAGCACCCCGATCACCAAGACTCCTCATCCCGCGACAGGCGGATTGACCACACCGTCACGCAGATAGCCCCCGTCACGGGAGGATTACCGCCTGACTGAACACGTCGGGCCTGGAATGACCGCTCGTCAGGCCGAGGTCAGTCAAGCTCGTCAACCCCGAGGGCGTGGTCTCCCGAGTACTGACTCGCTCCTTCCACCCCGAGCCCGTGACCGATCGGATCCTGGAGGCCGAGGTGGAGCGTCAGCTCGAGGAGTATGCGGACCAGTCCGCGGTTGCGTCCAGGAGTCCGAGGACCTTCATGGACGGGCCGACCGGCAACACCGTCCAGCGTGTCGTCGCCGTCATTCCCCGCGTCTGCGCCCCCGCCCGCTCGCCGCTGAACGTACGCCTCCACGGTGGCGAGCACCTCGTCGACGTCCGCCGCGTGGAGCGACGGGCACGGGTGGAAGCGCACCGACTCGCCGTCCTTCGCGAACACGCCGTCGACCACCAAGGCGTGGATGTGAACATTGAGATTCAGGGCTCCCCCGAACCGCTGCAGGATCGCCACCGCCCCGCCACGGCCATCCGTCACCCCGGCGTCTCGCGCCCGCCGGCGGAGGAACCCGAGGATCGCCCGCATGGTGCGCCCCACAACGGCGCGGCAGAGATCGTGATCCCAGGCCAGCCGGTCGTCAGGCGGCTCCCCGCACGTGACGGATCTCAAGCCAGATCGTCGACGCTTGCTGTTCGAGCGGGCGGCGTGCGGCGTGCCGGGGTCCCGGGAGGGCAAGATGATCTCGAGCGCGCTAATACGGCGGCGTCACTTTGCCCAGGCAACTCCCTCGGTCCGGGGATCGACGCCGGCCGCCAGCACGCCGTGCTCGTGATCGACCACGATCGCCCCGTTGGATCCCATCGACCAGGCGGGACGGACTCGCAGCTCGTGGCCCTTGGCCTCCAGCCCGGCGCGAACCTCGGCGGGAATGCCCGCTTCGACCGACAGGTCACCAGGGTACATCGTGTGCGGGAACGGTGACGCCGGAAAGCTGCGCGTCGACCAACGCGGCGCCTCGATCGCCTGTTGCACGTTCATGCCGAACTCCACCATGTTCAGCAGCGTCTGCATCGTCCGCATGATCTGGTCGTCGCCGCCCGGGCTACCGAGGATCGCGTGCGGCTCGCCGTCCTTCATTACCAGCGTGCTCTGCAAGGTGCTGCGTGGCCGCTTGCCCGGCGCGAGAGCGTTAGCCTCACCCTCGACCAGCGAGTAGTAGTCGCCCCGGCAGGTGAAGCTGAACCCGAGATCGCCGACGACCACCCCCGTCCCGAAGCCGCTGTGGAGGCTCGGCTCGAAGCTCACCATGTTCCGGTCCCCGTCGACCACCGCAATGTAGCTGGTGTCGCCCTCGTGATCGGCGTCGCCCGCCACGTTGACGCGCGGGTCGGGGCGGGCCGGCGTCGGGTTCTCCATGAACCGCTCGGGGCTGCCCGGCCGGAACTCCAGCGACGCCCGATCGGGGTCGACCAGCCTGCGGCGCTGCGCCGCGTACTCCTTGGACAGCAGCCCCTCGTAGGGGATGTCGATGGCGTCCATGTCCCCGAGGTACTTCTCGCGGTCCGCGAAGGCGAGCTTGAGGGACTCCGCGCTGGTGTGAACGTAGTCAACGCTGTTGTGGCCCATGGCGGCGAGGTCGAAGCCTTCGAGGATGTTGAGCGTGAAGAGCTCGGCCGGCCCTTGACTGGCCGACGGGTTCTTGTAGACCTGGTAGCCGCGGTAGTCGGTCGAGACGGGCGTCTCCACCTTGGCTGTATAGGCGGCGAAGTCCTCGTACCGATAGAGGCCGCCGTTCTCCTCGAAGAACTTGCCCATCGCCCGGGCGATGTCTCCCTTGTAGAACCGGTCGCGCGCCGCCTTGAGCGCCGCGGCCCGTCCCAGATGCGCGTTCTGCCGCTCTGCCTCCACGAGCTTCTCCAGCAGGCGGGCGGCGTCGGGATTCCTGAAGATCTCACCCGGTTCGGGCCCGCGCCCGTCGGGAGCGTAGACCTTCATCGTGGTGGCGTACTTCCTGATCTTCGATGAGCCGGCGATAGTCCGGCTCAGGCCCTCGCTGACCGGGAACCCCTCGGCCGCGACGGCGATCGCCCGCCGCAGCACCTGCTCGAACGTCATCGTCCCCCACCGGTCGAGCAGGATGTACCAGGCGTCGACGACGCCGGGGGTGGACGCGGCGAGCAGACCGTCGCTGCGCGGCAGCTCGCCGTTGTTGTGCTGCTCGTACCAGTCGATGGTCGCGAGTTGCGGCGCCATCCCTTCCGCGTTGATCGAGAAGACCTCCTTCTCTGCCGCGTCGTAGACGAGCAGCACGGCGTCGGCCCCGATCCCGTTCATCGCCGGGTCGACCAGGGCGAGCACCGCCTGCCCGGCCACGGCGGCGTCGAACGCGTTCCCGCCGGCGTCGAGGATCTCGACCGCGGCGGCCGTCGCCTGGGCCTTCATCGAGCTGACGGCGTACTCTCGCCCGCGGAGGACCGGTCGCAACGTGCGGATCTGGGGAGCGGCGCGCATCGTCTCCGCCTGCTGCCCCGCCTGCTGCGCGAGCAGTTGGGACGGGATGCCGAACGCCATGAGGACCGTCACGCCGAGCATGAGGCGGTTTGCAGCCATCGCTTCCTCCTCCTCCAGACACCTGGCAACCGAAACAGCGTCCGCCGACTCGCTCCGCGGCGAGCGGCGTACGCCCATTATTCGCCCGGCCGACGCGCGGCGCAAGAGCAGTCGAAGCGGGGTGGTGCAATCCACCTCACGTCTGAGCTCCGAACACCTTGATCCCACTTCGCGTCACGTTGCCGGGGGAGATGGCCATGGGCGCTTCAACGAAACTGTGGCCCTGCGGAGCGAAACGGGCAACCACACGGGGCGGGCACCCACAAGGGGTGCCCCTACAGGTTTCTCACGCGGTGTTGCTCACGAATCGCAACATGACACCGCAAGGACCTGGCCGGTCCGGGCAGCGTCAGGATTTCGGTGTTTCCCGCCCGTCGCCTTCGCCGCACTCGGCGATACCGTTGACCTCTCGCTGGATGCGCCTGCGACGAGCGCCGTCACCCCCGGATGACCCGCGGCAGCAGCATGTGGTGGCGCGGGCAGAGTGACGTGGGGTTCTGGTAGGCGGCGCCGGTGAACGCCTGCAGGTATCGGCGCAGGTCGGTCAGCCTGGCGATCTCGTCCACGAACCCCTGCCGCGCGCAATACACCGGTCGCGAGGTCTCGTGGTAGCGGTCGACCAGTGCGTTCATCTTGTCGATGACCGGGTCGAGCGGGCGGCCGGCGGCGTGCTCCTTCGCCGCGCGGCGGGCATAGGTGGCCACCGCGGCCGTCTCGCCGTGCATGACCTCGATCTCGGTGGCCGGTGTGCCGAGCGTGAACGCGTTGTGCCGGTTGGCGGTCGGCCCGCCCATGACGTAGTGGGCGGCGGCGGTGCCCTTTCGCAGCACGACGAGCATCATCGGCACGCCGGTCTGCTGGATCGAGTAGATGAGCCCCTGACCCAGCCCCAGCACCTCCGCCTTCTCGGCCAACTCGCCCACGTCGATGCCTGACGTGTCCTGGAACCAGATGATCGGCAGCCGGTCGCGCCCGCACAGGGTCACGAACTCGTTCATCTTGATGAGTCCCTGGCGATAGAGCTTGCCGCCCATGCCGGGGTAGTCGGCGTACTCGGGATAACCCTTCCCCAGGTAGCCCTGCCGGTTCCCGATGCACCCGACGAGCCGGCCGTCGATCTTGCACACCCCGGTGAACACTTCCGGGCCGTAGCCGGGCCGGAACTCCAGCCGCTCGCTGCCGTCCACCAATCGCGCCAGCACCTCGTCGAAGTCGTACACCTCCTTCTGATTGGCCGGCAGCAGGTGATACAGGTCTTCGAGCGGAAAGGCCGGCGCTTTCGGCGCGGCGGCCTGAAAGAACTCGGGGCCGTAGGCGGGTATCGCCCGCATGTATTCCTTGAGTCCATCGAGCACGCCCGTTTCCTGCTCGTAGACCCGCGTGAAGAAACCGGTGGCCTCGTGGTGGGTGGCGATGTCGCCCGGCGGACGCGCGGTGAATGCGCTGGCCCGGGCAATCAGGTCTTCGACCATCGCGGTGTCGAACCCGCCCTTGGGGGCCATGCCCGAGACGATACCGACTCCGCCGACCGCCATGTTCGCGTCCTTGTGGGCCAGCAGGATGGTCGGGCTGATCGCCTGGTACCCGCCGCCGGCCGGATTCGTGCCATAGATGCCGGCGAGCACCGGAATGCCCGCCTGCTCCAGTTCCGCATGCCGAAAGAACGGTGTGCCGGCGCCGCGCCGGTTGGCGTAGAACTTTTCCTGCTCGGGCAGTTTCGCCCCGCTGCAGTTGACCAGCCACACGAGCGGCACGTTGAGCCGCGCGGCCAGGTCGGTCACGCGCAGGATGTTCTCGGATTGTCCCGGCAGCCAGGCGCCCGCCATGACCTTGTTGTCGAACCCGATGACGACCGCCCAGCGCCCCTCGATCTGTCCCACGCCGTCGACGACGTTGGTGGTCCCCTCGTCGTTCTCGAGCGGGTTGTACAGCGTGTGCAGAGGGTGCCAGGCGCCTTCGTCCACCAGGTAGGCGATGCGCTGGTACACGGTCATCCAGCCGCGCGCGTTGATCTTCGCAGCGGGGAACCCGGCCTGCTCGACCGCCGTGACAGCGTCGGCGATGTCCGCTTCGACCGCGCGCAACTGTTCGGCGCTTGTCGCCGCCCGCTTCATCCGTCCCGGCTTCAGCGCCTTGCCGAAGGGGTCCATCGACTCGAAATACGGTTTCACTGCAGCAATCCTCGTTGGGTTCGGCCTGACTCAGGGCGGCGAGCTTCGAAAGCAGACGAACAGGGCAACCACAAGGGTTGCCCCTATATCTCACCTTGCTCAGAACAGGGCAACCACAAGGGTTGCCCCTACATCTCACCTTGCTCAGAACAGGGCAACCACAAGGGTTGCCCCTACATCTCGCCTTGCTCAGAACAGGGCAACCACAAGGGTTGCCCCTACATCTCGTCTTGCTCAGAACAGGGCAACCACAAGGGTTGCCCCTACATCTCGCCTTGCTCAGAACAGGGCAACCACAAGGGTTGCCCCTACTTCTCGCGTTGCCACGCGGGCGCCTCGCCACGCTCGGTTTCACCACGGGCTCCTAACGGTTCGACGTGTGACCGCAGGCCATGCCGGCGATGATGAGCTTCTGCACGTTGGAGGTGCCCTCGACCACCTGCAGCGACTTGGCGTCGCGATACAGCCGCTCGGCCGGGTATTCGGTCGAGTAGCCGTACGATCCGAAGATCTTCATGCACTCGTTGGCCGCATGGACCGCCGCTTCCGACGCCTGCAGCTTGGCTATCGACGTTTCGTACTGGTTCGGCTTGCCGTGGTCCTTCAGCCACGCCGCGCGGTAGACGAGCAGTTGGGCCGCATGGTGCTCGACCGCCATCTCGGCGATCTGCGCCTGCACCATCTGATGCCGTGAGATCGGCTTCCCGAACTGGGTGCGCTCGTTGGCGTAGTCGACCGCCGCGTCGAGCGCCGCCCCGGCCACCCCCAGCGCGCCCGCGGCACACCCGAGACGGGTGTTGTTGAGCTGCCACATGCAGATCTTGAATCCGTCGCCCTCGCGCCCCAGCAGCGCATCTTTCGGCAGCGCCGTGCCGTGGAACGCCATCTCGCCGGTCGGCGCGCAGTGCAACCCGAGCTTCGTCTCGATGTCGGTCGCCACGAAATTGTCCACCAGCTTGGGTTCGAGGATGAAGGCGCTCATTCCCCGGTGCTTCTTCTCCGGGTCGGTCATCACATAGAGCAGCCCCGCGTCTCCCTGGGTCGCGTTCGACACCCAGATCTTGCTCCCGGTCAGCTCCCAGTGATCGCCCCGGTCACGCGCCAGCGTCTTCATGCTGGCCACGTCGGAACCGCTCTCGGGCTCGGTCATGCCGAAGAACCCGATCTTCGTGCCCGCCACCCAGCCCGGGATGAACTTCCGTTGCTGCGCGTCGGTACCGAACCTGGCGACGGTCAGCGCCGGCCCGAGATTCTGCATGTTGAACGGGAGCCGCCAGGATGCCGACACCTTGGCAATCTGCTCGGCCATCAACACCGACTCCATGAAGCCGAACCCGGCGCCCCCGAACTCCTCGGGCACGCCGCACGAAAAGAAGCCCAGCTCGCCCATGCGGGCCACGCGGTCGAGCCTGAACTCATGGCGCCGCTCTTCCTCGGCCATGGTGGGGGCGATGTCGTTCCGCGCGAACTCGCGCGCGGTCTCCTGCACCAGTTGCTGTTCGTCGGTCAACTCGAAATTCATCGACTCTTCGTCTCCGTCATGTTGATCGCGCCGCCGGCGCGGTCGACTCACGCGATGGTCGCGAGCGGGTCGTCTTCCTCGACCTGGTCACCCACCTGCACCGCGACCGCGACCACTTCCCCGTCACACGGCGCGTAGACGACCGTCTCCATCTTCATCGCCTCGAGGACCAGCACCTCGTCGTCCTCTTCGACCGTCGTCCCGACCTCGACCGCGACCGACAACACCTTGCCGGCCAAGGGCGCCAATACCTCGTCTGCCATGTCCCCGATCCCTCGTTTCTCGTCCGACGCCGACTCGTCTACAGACCGCCGTTACTGCAGCATCGTCAGAAATATACCGGCGGCGATGACGGTCCCGATGACGCCTGCCAGATTCGGCCCCATCGCGAACATCAGCAGGTAGTTCTTCTTGTCCGCCTCGGCGCCGACCTTGTGCGCCACCCGCGCCGCCATCGGGACCGCCGACACCCCGGCCGCCCCCACCAGCGGATTGATCTTGTCGCTCGTGAAGAGGTTCATCGCCTTCGCCAGCAGCAGACCGCATGCGGTGCTCACCGCAAACGCCGCCAGCCCCAGCGCGAAGATGAAGATGACGTCGGCGCGCAGGAAGTTCTCGGCGCTCATTGTCGCGCCCACGCTGATGCCCAGGAAGATCGTGGCCATGTTCATCAACGCGTTCTGGGCGGTGTCGGTCAATCGATCGACCACTTTCGATTCACGAAACAGATTGCCCAGCATGAACATCGCGATGAGCGGCGCCGAGGCCGGCACCAGCAGCATGATGGCCAGCGCCGCGGCGATCGGGAACACCAGCTTCTCGCGGGGCGCGACCTTGCGGGCCTTCTTCATGCGAATGGCGCGCTCCTGCTCGGTTGTGAGCAGCCGCATGATCGGCGGCTGGATGATCGGCACCAGCGCCATGTACGAGTACGCGGCGACGGCGCAGGCGCCGAGCAGGTGCGGCGCAAGCTGTGCGGCGAGAAAGATCGTCGTGGGACCATCAGCGCCGCCGATGATGCCGATGGTGGCCGCCTCCTGCAGCGTGAATCCGAACGCGTGGGCGGCGAAGAAGGTGAGGTACACACCACCTTGCGCAGCCGCACCCAGAAAGATCAACCGCGGTTGCGACAGTAGCGGACCGAAGTCGGTATGGGCGCCCAGCCCGAGGAAGATGAGCGGCGGAATGATCTCCCATTCCACCCCGTAGTGATAGAACCGCCAGAGCAACCCCTCGCCGGGGGTCATCAGGCCGGTCAACGGAAGATTGGCCAGCAGCACGCCGAAGCCGATCGGCAGCAGCAGCAGCGGCTCGTATTCCCTGCTGATGGCCAGATAGATCAGAGTCAGACCGATCACCCACATGACGACCATGCCGGGGGTCACGGCGAACAGACCGAGTTGCTCGAGGAATGCCACGACTGATCAGCCGGTTCCGGACGTCCGGTCCGGCGGATCTGCGGCGGGACGGCCCAGGGTGACCGCCAGCAGTTTCATCATCAGGTAGAGCAGCGCGATGCCGGTGAACACACCCGCGACGCCATTCAGGAAAATGCCGGAAACCGTAATCATGGGGATGATGACCTGCACCGGCCGGAGGCGCCAGCGACTCCGATTATACGTCGGGGCGCAGGTCCGACCGGTGGCGGCCCCTTGCGTCCTGAGGGTCCGTGCGGTACAAGCAGGCAGTCGATGCCTGCAGCACGGCGGCGGCGCACCCAGGCGGGGCGCCGCCGCGGAACACCCCACGAATCGGACGCGGCCACTCCGAGGTCACCAGCCAGCACCCCGTTCCGGTTGTTCTGGATGCCGGTGGCGCTGTCGGCCGCCCTGCTTGCCGTCTCGTTCGCGCCGCGCGTCCAGAGCAGCGCGGTGCTCAGCGGCTCGTTCTGGACCGCGGTAGCGGGCCTGCTCGCCTGGACGGCCCTGCTCCGCCTCAGGTATGCCGGCGGCGCCGCGCCACGCACGCTGGCCGTCGTCCTGCGGCCCCAGCACTACCTGCAGGCAGCCGTGCAATTGGCCGTGTTCGTCTACTGGGGCTACTTCTGGCGCCCGGTCTACGACCACGCCTGGCTGCTCGTGGCGCAGCTCCTGTTCGCGTACGCGTTCGACATGCTGCTGTCATGGTCGCGCCGCCCCGGGTACACCCTGGGATTCGGACCGTTCCCGATCATTTTCAGCACCAACCTGTTTCTCTGGTTCCGTGACGACTGGTTCTACCTGCAGTTCCTGATGCTCGCGGCGGGGTTCCTCGGCAAGGAACTGGTCCGCTGGCGGCGCGCCGGGCGGGACACCCATATCTTCAACCCCTCCGCATTCTCGCTCGGGTTGTTTTCGCTGATCCTGATCGCCACCGGGACGACCGACCTCACCTGGGGCCAGGACATTGCCTCGACGCTCACGCTCGCGCCGAGCATCTACCTTTTCCTGTTCCTGATCGGCCTGGTCGTCATGTACTTCTTCTCGATCACGCTGGTGGCCGGCTCGGCCGCGATCGCCCTGTTCGGATTGAGCGCCCTGTATTACGCCGTCACCGGCGTGCCGTATTTCATCGACTCGGAGATCCCGAGCGCCGTGTTCCTCGGTCTGCATCTGCTCGTCACAGACCCGTCCACCTCGCCCCGCGCCCCGCTCGGGAAGGCCCTGTTCGGCATCCTCTACGGTGTCGGGGTCTTCGTCCTCTACGCGTTGCTGGGAGCGTTGGGGGTTCCGACCTTCTACGACAAGCTGCTGTGCGTGCCGCTGCTGAACCTGAGCGTCCAGCACATCGACCGCCTGTCCCGCAGATGGCAGGACAGCGCGACCCTGCGCCGGATGACGCCGGACCGGACACCGGCCCGCGCAAACCTGCTGCAGATAACGGTCTGGGCGGCGGTTTTCGGCGTGATGACGGTGGTGGGCGCCACGGACGGTCGGCACCGCGGTGACGCAGTCCCGTTCTGGGAACGCGCGTGCGCCGAGAACCGGCCCCTGGCCTGCGAGCGGCTCATCCAGATTGAAACCAACTATTGCGGTGACAACGCGGGCTGGGCGTGCAACGAGTTGGGACGGCACTACGTGGAAGGCGCCGCGGTCACGGCGGACCTGGAGCGGGCGTTGGCGTACTTCGCGCAGGCCTGCGAGTTGCGGTTCCAGGCCGGCTGCGTCAATCTGCTCGACCGGGACACGATCAGCCGCGCCGATCCGCGCCCTCTGGACCTGCGTCTCCTGCTGCGGGAGGCGGGACCCAATCTGCTCGACATGCCGGACACCCAGCTCTACGCCCGGGCGTGCGAGCATGGGTGGGCGTTCGCCTGCAGGCCATGAACGATTCGACCGTAGACCTGACGCCGCCGGGCACCGCCGTCCGGCCATCGGCCGCCGGCCTGTCCGTGCTGATCCTCCTGGTGTTGGGGGTGGGCGGCTGGATGTTCGTGCAGCGCCCCGTCCCCGACGCGCCGGCGGTCACCGCCGCCACGATACCGGCCAGCGCGGCGCCGGCCTCGCTGCCCGGTTTCCGGTCGGACGCCTGGTTTCTTCCGGACGACGAGCGGTTCGGTTTCGTGGAGATTGCCGCCGGACCGTTCGTGATGGGCACCGGCCCGGCCAGCGACCCGCTGGCGTTCGAGAATGAGCGGTGGTCAGCCGCCGCCGTCCAGGGGACGGTCGAACTGCCGGCGTTCCACCTGAGCCGTTTCGAAGTGACGATCGCCCAGTACGCGGCGTTCATCGCTGCCGCCCGGTTCAGCGCAGACCCGCGGGGGCTTCAGGCTTCCCCGGACCACCCGGTCTCGTTCGTCTCCTGGCCGGACGCCCTCGCGTATTGCCGCTGGCTCGACGCCACGCTGCGAGACTCCTCGCTGACCCCGCCGGCGCTTGCCCGGCTGCTCGATGACGGCTGGCGTGTCACGCTGCCGACCGAAGCGCAATGGGAGAAGGCGGCGCGGGGCGCCGACGGGCGGATCTACCCATGGGGTGATACACCCGATCGCACCCGCGCCAATTATCAGGGGCAACGCACGACCGCGGTCGGCCGCTACGAGTGCGCGGACTGCCCGTTCGGGCTCTCCGACATGAGCGGGAACGTGTGGGAATGGACCCGCAGCCCGTATCAGCCGTACCCCGCCGACGATTCGGATGACCGTGACGATCTGAGCACCGACGCACTCTGGATCATGCGCGGCGGGTCGTTCAGCGACCCGGCGCGCAACGCGCGGGCGTCGACCAGGGGGGGCGGAGACCCCGGCGCCCGCCGTGCCTTCATCGGATTTCGTGTGGCGCTGGCGCGTTTTTGATTCCGGGGCGTGTCAATCGCGGGCACCCGCGGCGGCCTCACGCGCGTCCTGTTCGAGCAGCCGCGCGCCGCGCAGAATTCCACCGAACGAATAGTTCGCCTCGTGACACGCATACTCGTAGACCTTGTCGTCTGACGCCGGCCAGACGTATTCGCCGCTCCACGGCGCAGTCCAGACGGTCGGGTCGTCGACGGTGAACTGATACAACAGCGTGTCAGCGTCCATGCGTGAAAAGCGCTCGACGACGTGCAGATTCCGCGAGGCGCCGCCGAGCGACGGGTTGTCGGTGAAGTTCGTGGTGTCGACCACCAGCGTGTCACCCTCCCAGCGCCCGACCGAATCGCCGAGCCAACTGCGAATCTCCGGTGGGTTATGGTCCTGATTCATCCTGACGATGCGCGCATCGTGCACCATTTCGACCAGGATCATCACGGTGTCCTCGGTCTGCACGATCCGCTTCATGTTGTTGTAGAGCACCGAGAGCATTGGAGGGCCGGCGGTCGAACCGAACCCCATCAGACAGCGCTCGGCGTGCGGCCGAATCTCTGGATCGTCGTAGGGGCCAGGCGCATTCAGATCGTCTTCGAGCCACCAGGCGGTGCCGTCGTTCTCATGAAAGAACCGCGCCCGTCCGGCGGCGGCCGCCCGCACCGCCTCGGTCCGCGGCGGCTGGCGGCCGTTGGGCGGGTCGGTGATGATCGACGTGCGCACCAGCCCGTCAATCTGAAACGCCGCCTCTCCGCGGTCAATCCAGAAGGTGTTGTACCCGCCGACGTTGCCCGCCGCGCCGCCGGACCCGTCGCCGCCGGCCGGCGGCGCCTCCCGGTTGGCGTCGCCGGTCTCGAACCCCGTACGCTGCTCGTTCTCACGAGCGGCCTGACGCTCATCCGACCCGGCCGGCGCGAGACCGAAGACCTTGACCAGCCCGTCAGGCTCGGCCGCGATGATCGCCGCTTCTTCCGGGGTCAGCGTCAGGCGCTCGCCGAATTCGCGCGGCCGTTGCAGCGGCGTGACGGTCGCGGTGTCAAACGTGCCGGACAGATCGGGCCGGCCCGACGCGGTTCGGGGAATCTCCTCCCCGCCCTGCGCGGCGGCGACCGACGCGACCGCGATCGCCACGACAAGCATGCTGCACACGCCGAGTATCGCCGGAAGTCGCATTGTCATCTCGTTTCTCCACCGTGAGCCGTCGTCACACGTGTCGCGGACCTGCTACTCCCCGCGCAATGCTTGCCGCCCCTGCTGAAACAGTTGTTGAATGCGGTCGCTGGTCCTGAACTCGGACAGGATGGCGGCGCGCCGGCTTGTGCGCAGGTCGCCGATGACATACCGCAAGGTCGTCGCCATCACCGAGCCCTCTTCGGTCGCGGTCTCTTCGAAGCGGCGCTGGAAGCCGCGCAGCGTGTCCTCGAACGACGCGTCGTGCCAGCGATCCACACCCGCCTCGAGCCGGACGAAGTCGTCGAGAACCGCCGAGAACCCCGGGTCTGCCGGCCGCTGCCAGAACGCCACGTCCGGACCGAAGTCCTCGAGATACGTCGGCAGATACAGGTTTGCACGCGCCGGCACCTGCTTGATCAGCGCTGGATTGAAGCGCTTCAACTCGCTCGTCGACAACCCGGTCTTCTGGCGCAGTTCGTTGAGCGGGAGGTTGCGCGGTGCGCGCATCGCGAAGATCGGCGTCTGCGACGCCCCGGCGGTCAACTGCCGCACGTTGGCGGTGTTGCCGAAGACCATCTCCGCATAACGGAACGACCGCGGACCGTAGGTGCGGTACAGGGCGCGATACCGCCGGACCGAGATCGCCCGCAGATCGCGCGCGAACTCGGACCCCATCAGATATTGTTCGCGCGTATCGGTCCCCCCGAGCCGCTTTCCATTGATGACGGTGCGACCGACGTTGACCCCCCCGGCGTGATGCTCGGAGAGCGCCGGAATGAAGCTGCCGTACATCGTGGCGAGAATGCTGAGATACGCGGCGCAGTAGGGCGCCTGGGTCGTCTGGTTGTATACCTCGATGACGTTCGGCGACAGACGGTTCAGATGGTTCCAGTTGCGGCGCAGCCACTGGCACAGCCCCAGCGCCTGCGCCCGGGACCGGGCGCGAGCGTTGAACCCCGATTCGACGACAGCCTGGGCCAGTCCGATTTCGGCCGGCACCCCGAACCGCTCGTAGATCAGCCCCCACTGCTCGAGGAATCCGCCGTATCGCGCCGCATGCGGTGACAGGAAGCGCCCGCGAGTCGGGTTGTGAATGACGTCACCCACAAGCGGTGTGAGCAGGTCCTCGACCTGCTGCCGCCGCCTGCTCAGACGTGATTCGAGGCGCACGCCAGCGAGGGTCTCTCGCAGCGCCGCATCCTCCCAGATGCCCTCGCGGGCCCAGTTGCCACTCGCGGGAAACGTCGCCAGCAGACGGCCATCCTCGGCGCTGCCGAAAATGATGCTGCCGTCAGGAATCGTGTAGATGTGCCGCCAGAACGGATGCGCGGGTCTGAAGCGCTGCAGGGCGGCGATGTCCGCCTGATACCGCACGTGCGCATGCTGCATCTGCGGCAGGAGCGCCGCCCGTGGCGGAGGCTCTACCGCCTGCCCCGCGACCGTCCGGGCCAGGGCGGCGCTGCGCCAGGGGACAGGGGGTTCGGACAAGACCCCGGCCAGCGCGCAAATCGCAACGAGTCCGAGCAGGACGCCTGCGTGTCTCATGACGGCCAATGGCGATCAGGACTCTCGAGGCCGGCCTGTGCCGGCCGGCGGTTGGCCGCACATTGTAGACCGAATCATGGCCTCACCCGCACATACTTCTGAATGCGGCGCGGCCGCGGCTCGCCCCCGTAGATGTTCCCCTCGGGATCGACCGCCACGAACTCGGCGCCATTGCCGGCCGGATCACGCGGGTCGCCCCACGGATAGAGGATGAACTCGGTGACCCACCCGGTGGCGACTTCCCCGATGCGGATACCCATCTCCCAGCCGGGGTTCTGCAGGTCGTCCGACTCGGAGTCGGCGACGAAGATGCGGCCGTTGTCGTCGAAGAAGATGCCGCTGGGACGGCCGAACTGCGTCCACTGTGCGATGAACTCCCCTTCCTGATCGAAGATCTGGACACGATTGTTGGACCGATCTCCCACGAAGATCCGCCCGTCGGCGTCCATCGCAATGGCGTGCAGGGTGCGGAACTCTCCCGGTGCGTATCCCGACTCGCCCCATTCCTTGATGTAGGCGCCGTCTCTGGAGAATTTGACGACTCGGTTGTTCGTGTTGTTCGCATGGCCGTCGGCCACGAAGATGTCGCCGTTGTCGGCGACCACGACGTCTGCCGGGGCATTGAAGTGGTCGCGCCCCCCGCCCGCCTGGCCTGGCGTGCCGAGCGTCATCAGCACCTCACCCGTCGCGCTGAACTTGATGACCTGATGCCCACGGGTGCCGGCAGGCGTACGCGCCTCGGCGACCGCGTCGGTCACCCAGACGTTGCCCTCGGAATCGACGTCGATCCCGTGCGGCCAGATGAACAATCCGCCGCCGAAGCTCTCGACGACGTTGCCGTCCAGATCGAACTTCACCACGGGGTCCAGGTCGGAATCGAGACATTCGTTCCCGAAACGGTTCGGCGCGGTCGCGTCGCAGCGGATCACCGCCCAGAGATGGCGTCCGTCCGAATCCATCGTCACCCCGCCAACGGCGCCCATGGTCCGTCCGGCGGGCAGCGTTGCCCAGCCGTCGACCTGCCGATACGGGTTGGGAAGCACCTGAGCCGGGGCGGCGGCGGCGCCGGCCACGACCACGGTCAGCGCTAACGCCGCGACATTGAGGCTCGCTTTCGACATGACTCCCTCTCCTCGGATTTGCGGACCAGCGCATGCTCGATCCCGATTTCGTCCAGAATTGGCCAATTATACTCAATAGGTGGCCGACGGTCTGCCCGCTGCGCTGCGGTCGTCCGCTGTCCCCCGCTGGTCGCATCGCGATCCCGTGGAGGGGGGCAATCCGTATCCGCGTGGCGCGCCGGAATGGACGATGTGGGAAACCGGGACTGCGGCGGCCCGAGACTGCCTGCGCGACATGGACGCCCGCATCGCCCGGACGGCCCAGGTCACGCTCGATCCACTGCGCTACCGCGCACAGTTGCTCGATCTCGCGGTAGGCCGGTTCGACATCTGGACCGAGCGGGGGTTGACCGTGGTCTCGACCGAGCAGACCCGGCGCGACTACGAACACTGGCTGGCCGCGTACGTGACGAACTGGCTGCACTACGTCGCCGACACCTGCCCGCGGGTCGACGCGGCCACGGAACTGCGGGCCCGGCTGCGCGAACGCGCCGCGCAGCGGGCGCTGCAGGCGCGGCGTCGGGTCGCGCCGTGATCCGCGTTACGTATCCGAACCCGTCGGCTGCCGGCTGTCGGCGGGAGGCCCGCGGCGCCTCGCTTTCCGGACGTCCACGACTTTCCTGCAATGCCGTCACGGAACGCACGCCCTGAACCTGTCGCCCCACGCGCCACGAAGGAGCAGTCGGTGTTTCTCAACCCGACCGACTTCTCACCGGCCCGCTAGCAACCCGTGGCGCACGCCCCGCTGATGCCTGCGATCTGATGCGGCTGATCGCCGGGTGCCCGGCGATCAACCGCATCGCGTGTCCGAGCAGCGTCTTGCCCGGTTCCATTCGCGGCCAGGGAGAGGCTCCCGACGGATGCGGCAGCGGGACGAGATCCATCTCGCGACCCGCGAACCTCACCCGAACCTGACGGCCGATCACCGCGGCGAGCGACGGGCACGCCAGAAAACGCTCGATGGCGAGTCTGCCGACCGGAATCACGAGCTCGGGCTCGAGCAGGCGCACCTCGGCCTCGAGCCACCCCGCGCAGTTGTCTATTTCGTCCCGTGACGGCACCCGGTCGCCGCCCTGTGCCTTCTTGCCGGGAAAACAGCGGCACACGGCCGCCATATAGATCGAGGCCCGGAACGTCGCCTCGTCAATCCCGCAGGCGTCCTCGAACCAGCGGAACAAGGTCCGCCCCGCCGTCCAGGCGAAGGGGCGTCCGAGCCGCGGCTCCTTGTCACCGGGGGCCTGTCCCACGAGCAGCACCTTGCTGGCCACCGCCCCGCCGCTGACCACGGGGCCCTGCATTCGCGGACAGCGGGTGCAGGCGCGCAGCTCGCGAACATGCCGTTCGAGCCGTGCGGTCAGCGCCGCCGATGAGACGGTGAAACCGGGGTTCACCTGACCGGATCCATCCGGTGTTGCCATGTCCGAGTGCTGACGTTACCGGCTCGACCGCCGCGGCGCAGCCTGCAACTCGTCCAGATTCAGGGTGTTGGCCTGATCGATGATCTTCGCGAAGGCCCGCGCGACCGCCTCGAGCCCGGCGGCCGGCACGAGAGACGGAACATCGCCATCGGTGTGTTTGTGTTCCGGCGACCGGATGAGCTGCACGGACGGCGCGTCCTTGTCGATCGCCATCATCTCTCCGGTCGCACGACCGTCCATCTCGGCGATGACGCTGACCCCGAAAGTGCGATACGCATCGAGCGTGACGTCGAGCAACCGCTGGCTGCCGTGGACCCACCAGCGGCGCGGCGAGACGGTGGTCGTCAAGCGCAATTCGTTGTTGAAGGCGATGAACTGGGTCGGCGCGATGTGCTCGCAGTTGATCATCAGCGCCGTCCGATCGAGCAGACCCTGGTCCCGCAAGTACCGTGCGTTGGGCGATCCGACGTGATGACCGGCGGTACCGATGAACGTGATGTTCCGGCGCCGCTCCGTCCGCGGCATGCGCGCAAAATGTTCGGCCAGTCCGATCATGACCGCCATGCCGGACGCGTTGTCGAGGGCGGCATCGTAGTACCCGTCCATGTGCGCCATCACGTAGATCGTCTCGCCGGTCGTCCCAGGCAGCGTGCCGTAAATGCTGGGGCTGGAGAGCTCCTCCCTGATTTCGGTCCGGGCGCGCGCCGAGATGGTGACCGGCTGCCCTGTCGCCACCAGATCGCGCAATGTACGGCCATCCTCGAAGCCCATGAAGAACCCCGGCGTGGCGACCTGCTGGTTGACGTAGCGCGATGTCCCGTCGTCGTTGCGCACCATCTGGAACGAATTCGTGCTCTGCCAGACGGCGAGGTTGCCGCCGTACCCCCAGATGCCGATGATCAGCGCGGCGCCCGCCTGCTCGGCCCGAATGGTCGCGCCCTCCCACGAGGCCGAGTTGCCCATCTGCCCCGGAGCCAGAATCGTCTGGATGATCACCGCCTTGCCGGCGACGTCTCGACCGGCGAAATCGGCGGCGGTCCCGAGCCCGACCCAGACCGCTTCAGCCTCGATGCCCTCGGGAAACGACCGCGACCCGGTGGCCGGATTCGCGGATGCAAAGCTGAGCTGCTGCCCCGCGCCGCTGGCAGTCAGGCTCCAGTCGAGCGGAAACCACTGCGGCCGCAGGTCGAAGTCGACGCGATGGATGTCCCGCATCCCCAACCGGCGGAAGTGCTGCTCGGTCCAGTCTGCCGCCATGACCTCGTACTTGGTGCCGGAAATGCGTCCCCAGAACCGATTGCCGTCATCGCGACTCTGCCGCGAAAACGCGACGACGTCGCGCAGCCACGCCTTCAACTGGCGCCCGTCGATGCTGGCGTAGGCCTGATCTGCGCCGGACAGCGCCCGGCGCAGATGGTCGTACGCGTCCTCGCGCACCTGACCATCGGCATCCACCAGCGGTTGCTGCTGCGCCTGGATGGCCGCCCCGGCCACGAGCACGACGAGTACCGCGAGACTGCCATGCCACCGACGCACACCCCCGAATCGTCGCGTCTTCATCGCCATGGCCATGTCCCTCTCAGTCTTCGTGCATCGAATGGCCGCACATTTCGACCACGCCGGTCGACACGGTTCCGACTCCGACGCCGCGCCATCCCCGGCGCGTCCCGGTGATCGGGCATCGTCCCGGTTCCGTGCGATTATACGCGCGGAATGGACCCGGTCGCAGTCCCTGGTGGAACCCCGCGTGGCGCCGGATCACGGGCCGGAGCATTCACCTCGGGCTGCGCGACGCACCTGCGGAAACTGGACCTCGAGTGGCGGCGGCGCCCGCCGAGCATCACGTCCGCGTACATGACAACGGCCCTCCGCACCATGTGGAGGGCCGTCGCCGGTCGAGTGCCTGTCGAGCGGATGACGCGCGTTACGCGATCATCACCGTGCGCGGGTGCTGGTTGTTCTGCTCGAGGAAGGTCTGCTTCACCTCGAGCTCCTCGGCCGTCGGCTGCATGTAGCCGCTAGTGTCGGTCGCCCGCGACGTCACCGTGTGCTCACCGGGGGTGGCGCCGTTCCAGTCGAAGTTGAAGAACTTCCAGGAGTACTTTTCGCTTGTGGACGGATCGAGAGTCGCCGGCTGCCACGGTCCATCGTCGATCCGAACCTCGACCGACTCGATCGGGGTGCCGTCGTGCATGATGACGCCGAACACCTTGTGCTGGTTCCCCATTCTGGTCACCCGCGCGACGTAGGACTTCAACCGCATCTTCGTGATCGCGGTCTCTTTCCACTTCATCTCGCCATTGACCATCTCGCCCTTGAGCGTGCGATACCAGCGCGCCTGATACTTGCCCAGGTACTGGTCTTCCTGCACATGGATCTCGGACAGGAACTTGACGTTCGGCGCGCCGTACCAGCCGGGCACCAGCAGCCGCAACGGCCTACCCTGATGAGCCGTCAGCAACTCGCCGTTGAGCTGGTACGCCAGCAACGGTTCGTCCGACAACGCGATGTCACGCTGCAGGCTGCGCCCGTACTGTTGATCGACTGTGGAGGTGCGCCCGCGGAACTCGACCTCTTCCTCGCCGTGGTCGGCGCCGAAGAACACGAACTCGCGCGCCCGGTCCTGTATGCCGGCCCGCTCGAGCACCGTACGCAACGGTACGCCGGTCCAGCGGCCGTTGCTCGACAGACCGTTGAGCGGACCGCGGTTGCCGGAGCACTCGAAGCCGAACACCAGTTCCCGGCTCGGCATGGCGCGCAGATCGGCCAGCGAGAGTTCGAGCGGCGTGTCGACCATCCCGGACACCCGCAGCCGGTAGGTGGCGCGGTCGACGTCCGGATGCCCGTAGTGCTGCGTCGTGAACCACTGGTCGGCGGGCGTGATCGGGCCGTCGATGTGACGTACGTCGATGATCCGCCGATCCGGCGTCCGCTCGAGGACGATCTCCTCTGGAAGGTCGGTGAATTCGACCAGGGTCTCGTTCTGGGCAAGCGCCGGAAAGGCCCACTCGGGCACCCCGAACACGCCAAGCCCGGCCATCGCAACGCCGCCCTTCAACACCTCACGACGAGTCGTTTCTTTTGGCATGATTGAATTCCCTTCGCATGCACGGCTCCGTCCAGGCCGCCGCCCGATCCATTGACATTATTAACCCGATCGCGGATTCGCCGGGCACGTTTTTTCGTACCGGCCGCGGCGCCCCTCTACGGCAGGGCGTCGTAGATGTCCTGGACGTAGACGGTGAGCCGCTCGGCCGGACCCTTGTCATACCCGGAGAACCGGCTCGGCACCTCCCATCCGGCCACGAAGTCGGCGGGCGAGGTCCCGCCCGTCTTGGCCTCGCGCACGTTGTCGACGAATGCGGCGACGAAGTCGGCGTACTCGCTCAGGTCGGCCGGCGTCATGACCGTGCTGTGACCGGTGATGATCCGGTCGACGTTGGTGATACCTGCCGACGCCTTGCGCAGCGTCTCGGGATAGTCGATGCCGCTGCCCCCGTTGTTGGCGTCCATGATCGGCACCATCTTGGCCGGAAAGGCGTCGCCGGAGTGCGCCACCCGTAGCGACGGGAACACCACCCACGCATCGCCGCCGGTATGCGCCCGCCCAAAGTAATGCAGCTCGACGCGATCGGCGCCGTTGCCGAGCGTCAACGTGTCCGTGAACGTCCGCTCCGGTATGCCGACCCCGTTCTCGCCCTGGAACGGGCTCGGCCGGGCCGGCCGCCCCAGCCCGCGGACGGGGTTGTTCTCCCGCATCAGGCGCTGGGTGTTCTCGTGCGCGACGAATTCGACTGTCGCTGGAAACTCGACGCTGCCGTCGACGTGGTCGAAGTGCGCGTGGGTATTGATGATCGTCGTCACCGGCTGCGACGTCAGTTCGCCAATCTTGTCGATGAGCGGCTGCCCCCAACCCGCCAGTTTGGTATCGACCAGCACGACCCCGTCGCCGGTGACGAACGCGGCCGAATTGCCTCCGCCCCCGCGCAGCACGAACAGATTGTCTTCAAGGCGCTCGACCTCGACCGTCATCTCGCCACGCTGACCAGCCGCGCCGGCGACCGACAGGACTCCGACCAGGACCACCGCGCCGAGCATCACTACCCTTCTCATGTCATGCCTCCCGAAAAGAACACCCGTTGAATGAACCAGAACGCACCGGTCGCCATCACCGCGATCGAACCGACGACCGCCACCCGGCGACCGGCCGCGTCGCTCCGGCGCCTGAGTGCCATCAGCGCCGCCGCCACGACGACGGCAACCGCGAGTTGCCCGATTTCCACGCCGAGATTGAACGAGAACAGCGACCAGCCGAGCGCTCCGCTCGGCAGGCCCATATCGCGCAAGACGCTGGCGAATCCGAAACCGTGGATCAACCCGAAGACCAGAGCGATCCAGACCCGCATGTCCCGGCCCCCGCGCACAAGCAGGTTATCGGCGCCAACGTAGACGATGCTCAATGCGATGATGGGTTCGACGATGCCGCCCGGCGGCGAGACCACACCGAGCACCGCGAGCGCCAGGGTCACGCTGTGCGCAACGGTGAACGCGGTGACAACCAGCAACATTCGCCGCAGGTCGCCGCCAAGCAGCAGGAGACCGATCAGAAACAGCAGATGGTCGGGGCCGATGAGAATATGGTGCACGCCTTGCGGCACGAACTTCTCGATGACCGCCAGAGTGCCTTGCCGGCTGCCGACGAAGTACTCGGCGCTGGTGTCGTCGCCGCCGAGAATCGCCTGCGATGTCAGTTCGCCCTCGTCGTAGAAATTGACGAACGTCTGATGCGCCGGGTCATAGGGAAACAGGATGGCCGCCACGTCGACGACACCCGGTCCCCGTCCGAGGTCGACGCGTGTGCGGAGACTCACCGATTGCCGTTCGGGCAACGGCTGCGGGTCGGACCAGGTGTCGACGTCCAACGGGATGCCGTCGACGGCGACCTGTAACCGCTCGCGCAGCAGATCGATCAGGCGCACGCTGCGGCCGCCCAGCCCCCCGGGGCGCAACACCCGATCGGGGGGCTGGATGCCCAGCACGTAGGCCACGTCGAAGGCGTGCACCACCACTTCCAGATCGACGGTGGTCGACTGGATGCGAACGTCGATGAAGCTGAACGGCGCAGGGTGTGCCGAGACGCTGCCGGCCACCGCCAGCAGCGCGCCTGCCGCGACGGCCGCCCGCACCAGCTTCGCGTAGCGCCTCATGCGGTCAATGGTATCGCAGGCGATGCGTGCGCATGACGACCAGATCGGCGATTCGACGCGCAGCGCGATGGGGGCGCGTTCGCCGCGGGGCTGCGGCCAGGGGCTGCTACACTTGCCGAGGCGGGTTCCGTAATTGTGCGAAGGAGAGAGCGATGCCTGGAGCGATGACACGCCGTGACGCGATACGGGGACTGGCGGCCCTGGCGCCAACCGCGCTGGCCGCGCGCCAGGTCAGCGCCGCTGTCCCGGCGAGCGCCGCCGGGCGGGCGGCCGCCCAGCCCGCCGACATCGGCCCCCTCAGCGCCGACGTTCTCCCCGGCGGGATCCGCTCCCGGTTCGTGGACAACATCAACGGGCTGCGGGTGCACGTCCTGGAGGCGGGGTTCGAGGGGCGGCGGCCGGGGCTGCTGCTGCTGCACGGGTTTCCCGAGCTCGCCTACAGTTGGCGGAACGTGATGGTGCCGCTGGCCGAGGCCGGGTACCACGTGTTCGCTCCCGACATCCGGGGATACGGGCGCACGACCGGATGGGATGACGACTATGACGGCGACCTCGACTCGTTCCGGCGGTTGAACGTCGTGCGCGACGCGCTCGGGCTCGTCTACGCCTTCGGATATCGCTCGGTCGGGGTCATCGGGCATGACTTCGGCTCGCCGATCGCCGCGTGGTGCGCCGTCGTACGCCCCGACGTCTTCACCTCGGTCGCGCTGATGAGCGCACCGTACGGGGGCACCGCGTCGCTGCCGTTCGACACGGCCGACAACCCGCCCGAGCCCAGGGCCGCGGGACTCAACCTCCATGAGGAACTCGCCCGGCTCCCGCGCCCGCGCAAGCACTATCAGCGCTACTACACCACCCGCCCGGCCAACGAGAACATGTGGCGCGCCCCCCAGGGACTGCACGCATTCCTGCGTGGCTATTACCACTACAAGAGCGCCGATTGGGCCGACAACACGCCGTTCCGGCTTGCGGCGCGCAGCGCCGCCGTCATGGCCCAGATGCCCACCTACTACATCATGGATCTCGCCGACGGCATGGCCGAAACGGTCGCCAGGCATATGCCGAGCGCCGCCGAGATCGCGGCCAACACCTGGCTGCCGGACGACGATCTGGCGGTCTATGCCGGGGAATACGGGCGGACCGGCTTCCAGGGCGGATTGAACCACTATCGGTCTGGAGGCATCGGCGCCGCCGAGATGCAACTCTTCGCGAACCGCACCATCGATCAGCCGTCCGTCTTCATCTCCGGCGCCAGCGACTGGGGCAGCTATCAGAGCCCGGGGGCGCTGGAACGGATGCAGAACGAGGCATGCACCGACATGCGGGCGGTGCACATGGTGGACGGCGCCGGTCACTGGGTGCAGCAGGAGCAACCCGCGGAAACGAGCCGCTTGTTGATCGAATTTCTGAAGACGGTGTGAACCGACTGCGCGCGCGGTTCAGCTTCCCGGCTCGTCTTCGAGACGGTTCATGCGGCGGTCGAGCCCGCGGACCGCGATCTTCAGGAACTCGACCTCGCCCTCGACGTTGGTGTTGGGATCGCGCGACCGGTCCAGATTCTCATTGATCGACCCGACGGTCTCGACCACGTGACGGATCTCGCTCCTCGTCGCCTCGAAGAGCACCAGCGCGTGGCGCTTGGCTTCATCCGTCTTGACGTCGATCTTGGCGTCGAGCCGTTCGAGGCGGGCGCCGATCTGATCGAGACGCGTGTCGACCTCGTCGAGCTTCGTGAGGACCTGATCGCACCATGTGCCGACCCCATCGAGCTGCGTGGAGGCCTGGTCGAACCGTTTGTCGACCCCGTCAAGCCAAGTGGCCAGACGGCCGACCGAGGTATCCATCTTCCGATCCAGGGTCTGCAACGTGATTTCCGATTCGCGCTCTGCCATGCCAAGCCATCCAAGCAGAAAGCATGCCAACGACACATCGACGTGTCATAGGGACAACACGGCGTTCCGCACGCACGCGCTGCACACGGCCCAACCTGGATCGTACGCAGTTTCTTCAAACGGATGACAGGCGTAATCGCCGCCCCGTCCACGACTGGCGTGTTCAACGCCGACTGGTCACGCGCAGCCGTTCGATCTGCTGCACCGCCGCGTCAATCTGCATTTCGAGGATCTGCTCGCCATACGCGGCGGTCGACCGGCCTGGGTGCCCGCTGACGCCGTTGCCGTCCGGACCGGTGCCGCGCTCCATCCTGTCTCGACGCAGCTTTGATGGATCGAGAAAAAGGAAACTCGCGGTGTCGTGCATGCCGGCGTGGGACCCGACGTCCTCCTCCCGCTCGCCCTGTGCGATCAGCCACGCATCGCCGGGCCCCGGGTAGTAGTCCGTCAAGTGATGTACGCGGACCGGGGTCTGCCGCCACTCCTCATTCAGCCGCGCGGCCACGACAGCCTGCGAGTTCTGGTTGCCCCCGCTGTCGCCAAGCAACGCGATGTCGACGAAACCGTGCTGTCTCAGACTGCGCGCCGCGTACTCGAGCACCTGCTCGAACACCTCGGGCGGGGTCGTGATGGTGCCCGGAAAGCGCATGTGTCCTGTCGCCGGATCCACGTTGCCCTCGGGGACATACGCCAGCACCGGCGCGACCAGTGCGTCGCCCAGTCGTGCGGCCACTTCACCCGCCTTGTGTCGGACGAGATAGTTGTGCTTGCCCAACACCATGTGCGGACCGTTCTGTTCCGTTCCTCCCGTCGGGATGATGATGGTCGTCACGCCGGCGGCCACACTGTCCCGCACTTCGGTCCAGGTCAGATCTTCGAGGAATACGGTGTCGGGGGTCTGGGCCGCAGACCCGCTCCAGGCGAGCACAGCGGCAACCAGTGCCATGGTTCCGATGACGGCCGGTGTATCTGTCCTGGACATGGGCCCTCCTGTCTCTCGACTTCGTGGATCCTACCGGACCGGCAGTACCGGGTGCAGCGTCACGCGACGCCGCACCGGCATCGCCGGCGAGGGGCGTATACTGGCGAGGGTGCCAGGCGGCGCCGCCACGACGGAGGCCTGCCAGCGTTATTTTTCCGCGTGAGAGGGAACCATGATTCAGCGCAAGATCGCCCTGCTGTCGACCGTGCTCGCACTCGTTTGCTTCGCATCGGCGGTATCCGCGGGTCAGCCCGCGTCTGCCGGGCGAGCACCCGACGGCTCTCCAGCGCCGCGCATGCCGTGGGGCGCGCCCGATCTGCAGGGCGTCTGGGACCACGGCACCGCGACGCCCCTCGAGCGGCCGGACCGCTACGAGGGCCGCGAGTTCCTCACCGCCGAGGAGATCGCCGAAGCGAACATCCAGGCCACCACCTTCGCCACGTCGGAGCGCCGCGGCGAGTTGAGCGCCGCGCGGGACGTCGGTCTGGCCTACAACCAGTTCTGGTGGGACCGGGGGCTCTCCGACGGCCGGACAGCGCTGATCGTCGATCCACCCGATGGCAAGATACCGGCGCGCACCTCCGCGGCGGTCGCACGGGCGGACGCGCGGCGCGCGGCGGCGCGGCCCCGCAACAACTCCGAGAACCCCGAAGACCGCGGTCTGTGGGAGCGCTGCCTGTCCCGCGGCACGGTCCGGCTTGGCGGCGCCTACAACAACAACTTCCAGATCTTCCAGAGCGAGACTCACGTCGCGATCCTGCTCGAGATGGTGCACGAGATGCGAATCATCCCGCTCGATGGCGGGTCGGCATCCACGGACACGCCGCGCCAGTGGCTGGGCCGCTCGCACGGACGCTGGGAAGGCGATACGCTGGTTGTCGAGACCAGCCGCTTTTCCGGACAGGCCCCCTGGCGCGGCGCGGGTGAGAACCTGACGCTGGTCGAGCGGTTTTCGCGGCCGGAAGCCAACATTCTGCGCTATGAGGTCACCTTCGACGATCCCACGACCTGGGAACGCCCATGGACCGCCGCGCTCGATCTGCCGAAGACCGACGGTCTGATTTACGAGTACGCGTGCCACGAACGGAACTACGGCATGGAGAACCTGCTGCGGGGGGCGAGAGTGCAGGAACGGGACGCGGCGGCGCAATAGCGGCCACCCGCCGTCGCGCCAGCGGTCATAGCGGTGCACCGCCCGGTGCACGTTCGGGTCAGCCACGAGGTCCGGCCCGCACGTGCCGGCCGCCCGGGGCGCATGGCGACGCGCGGCGTGGTGCCGGCCTGCCCGGATTCTGCGATTTGTGGGAACACACATGAAGCGGGCCGTGGTCATCGCCGTCTTCCTGCTGATCGCGGCGGCGCAGCCGAACGACAACCGGCAGGGCAGCCAGACCACCGGCGGGTCCGGCATCCAGCTCGTACAGCAGTGCCGCCTCTATTTCGAATTCCTCGGCCGCACGGGCGCCGGTCGGGAGGAAGCGTTCGAACGCGACCCGTTCGGCATGGGCTACTGCGCCGGATTGGTCCATGGCGTGGTCGACCTTGCCGCGACCCTGCTGCCGGGCCGCGTCTGTCTGCCGCCGGAAGCGACCGCCGCGCAAGCGGTCTGGGTCGTGGTGCGGTACCTGGAAGAGAATCCGCTGGCGCTGCCAGAGGAAGACACGGACCTCGTGCTGCGGGCGCTGGAAAACACCTACCGCTGTCCGTAGCGACTACCCGCACAGGCTGCGCCCGCTGCCACGTGGCGGCAGGAGGTCAGGTGGGTGACCGATCCAGACTGCCTGGCGGCCGAGGAGACACATCGATGTTGCAGACGCTTCGCTCCGTGCGGTCCCGGTTCATCCTCGCGGCGCTCGCCGTCTCAATCCTGGGCGCATGCGCCGCGCCGGCGCCGCCGCCGCCAGCGGCCGCCGACATGCAGCCGACCAGCACGGTCGAAGATCTCATGCGTGCGCTGATCGACCCCGCCGCCGATGCCCTGTGGGACGCGGTGGTCATCACCTCTACCCCGGAGGGTCTCGACGAACAGCGTCCGGAGACGGTCGGCGACTGGATGGCGCTTGAGCGCAGCGCGATCACGCTGGTCGAGTCGGGGAACCTGTTGCAGATTGAGGGCCGGCGTATCGCCGGCGAGCATTCCGTATCCGAACTGCCGGATATCGACCTTGCACCGCAGGAGATCGCCGTGCGCGTCGCCGAGCACCCGGATGCCTGGAGGCGGTCGGCGCGCGAGTTGCACGACGCAGGCGTCGTCATGCTCGATGCGGTGCGCGCGCGCGACGTGGATGCACTGCTGGCCGGAGGGGACCGGCTGGACGTGGCGTGCGAGAACTGCCACGCGCGTTTCTGGTACCGGGACGATCCCGCCGACGCGCCAGCCAGATAGCGGCGGGCGCCCGTCTGCCTGACGCCGCGGCAATCGCCGGTTACGGTCGGAACGGACTCCCGTCCGGTCTGGTCAACTCGGCACAGCATATGCCGAACGTCCCGGGCGCGCGCGACGGCTGGCCCACGACCTTGATCTGATCTCCTGCCTTGATCGTGTCGGGCGTCCAGCCGCGCCGGCTCATCGACACCGACGCGCCCATTTCAATCTCCCACGATGTGGTCGACCCATCCGCGTTGGGCGCATCCACATACAGGAACGAATGCGGGTTTCGGAATACGAACTTCGTGACGGTGCCGATCGCCTCGACACTTTTCTCTGGATCGTAGAACGGCCCGCTGGCATGGTGAGCGACCGCCGGCACGCCGGTCACCACTACCGCAACCGCCAGTATCGCTCCAGTTATCCACAGCAACGATTTCACAACGTCCTCCTTGCCTTCCCAGGTTTCGATCTCGAGTCCGTCATCGATATTTCGGCACGAGAAACTTGCGCGGGTGCCCCGCCTCGAACGGGTCGCAGTTGTAGGCCTGCAGCTTGTAGCCCTCTGGCCCCGGCAACCAGCGCGTGGTATAGGACACGGGCTCGCGCAGGAACATCGGATCCTCCACCGTCAACGTCATCCGCAACTCGTCACCCTCGCGCCAGTATCGCTCGGTCACCTTCTTCTGCTGCGAGGACGGAATGCCATTGTAGTCGTCGAAGCCGGCGATATCGAACACGAAATTGGTGGTCTCGACCAGCAGCGCGCCGCTGTCGTAGCGGCCCGTGGAAAACCCCTGCACCGTGAACTCGGTGGGGGGCGCCTGACGGCCGTCGAGCCAGACCGTGCGAATCTGATCGTCCTTCTCGTACCGGAACAGGACGCGGTCAGGCCACTGCGTCACGTCCATCATGTACGGGTCGTACTGCAGCGCCGGAGACGCCGACGGCAGACAGTCGTACTTGGGAGCGATCGCCTCGTCGAACGCCGCCTGGTACGCCAGACCCCGCTCGTTCAGCACGGGGAAATTCTCCCCCGGCACCCACGGCATGTTGGGTCCGTTGACGCGCCGGGCGCGACCGCCGCCATCCCATGTCCCGACGAGGTCCGGGATCTCGGACGCATCGGGGACAGGCTGCGCCAGGGCGGCCGGCGGCAAACCGCCAGCGGCGAGCGCACACAGCGTCGCGCTCACGATCACCTCCCGGCGCCATCCCAACCGCCGGCCGGTACGGGTACCAGTCATGCTCTCTTCTCCCTTCGCGCCAGTCACTCGGCGCGGTCATGGACTGCTGATCTTATACCGGTTCTCAACGGCGCCGGCGCTCCGGCCGCTACGAGCGGATCACGCGGCGCCACCACATCAGGGCACCGGTCACGAACATTACCGGAGGCACCAGTCCGATCAGCGCCCAGACCAGCTTGGTCGGCCAGCCGCCGAAACGACCGAAGTGCAGATACGCGAACCAGTACAGCACCCGGTCACCGGTGCGCGGATCGAAGTTGTCCTCTTCGAACGGTTCCAGATAGTCGACGATCGCGGCGAACGGCTCAGGAAACGCAAGATATACGCCGGTGAACCCCCACATGAAGATGAAGAACAGGGTCCAGAACCCGAATGCGCTGTGCGTGCTCCAGATCAACCTGGGCCACTTCGACCGCCAGTCGATCAGCAGGCTCCGCCGCCAGGTTCGGATTCCCGGCCACCAGATGACGACCCCGGTCACCGCCAGTACCGTCAGCAGGACGGCGCCGGCGCCGTTCACGGCGCGCCCGGTCTCTCCTGCCAGCAGATTGTCGTGCAGATCGAGCGTCCACGTGGTCAGCCGCCAGCCGGCCGGCAGCGCGTGGCCCAGATACTCGCCAGTGTAAGGATCGAAGAACAGTTGATCGGGCGGTCGCCCCTCCTGTCGTACCGACATGGTGACCGCCAGCGCGGGGTCGTCCGGCTCGGTCCAGACTTCGACCGCGTTGCCCGGGAACTTGCGCTGTGCGGCGGCGATCAGCGCGTCCGCGCCGAGACGAGGTCCGGAAATCTCGACCGGTCTGGGCTGCGGATCGAACCGCTGCCGCAGCTCGCTGCGGTAGATCAGCACGCTGCCGGTCACGCTCACGACGACGATGTACAGCCCCACCCCCAGCCCGGTCCAGAGGTGAATCTGAAAGAGCGCCTTGCGCAGCCACTTGCCCTGCGGGCGCCGGAGCCAGCTTGCGTCTGCCGCCATCGTCGCCTACGCGTGCAGCGCCGGACCGCTCAGGTCCCACGCACCGGAGACATCCATCAGTCAGAATCGCGGATTCACGACGTTGTTGAAGATCGATCCGAACGTGTAGCTGAATCCGAACGACACACGATATCGTGAATCGGTCGCGAGTTGCCGGCGTTCGATCAGGATCTCCTCGTCCGTCAGGTCCACGTTCGCCAGATAGAGCTGGTCGCGCACAAGTGACGTGCTCGCGCTCACGAACAACGACAACCCGCGGACCACCCGGAACGACAGATCTCCGAAGACCGAGGTGCTGTACTTGCTGACGTTGTTGAGAAAGCTGTTGTAGCGCGCCCGCACACGGCTGTCGCCCCACGGCTGCTCGACGTCGAATGTGACCTCGACCTCCTGGGAGGGCAACGTTTCCTCGGTCTTGCCGAAGATGGTTTCCTGGTTGTAGTCGTACGACTCCATGCCCACTTCGTAGGCGAACGTCAGACTCCGTCGAGACGACTCCGAGTACGGAAACACGTTGAACTCGATGCCGGGAAACACCCGCAGCCTGCGGTCCTGGTTAAGGAAGGTGGACTTGCTGACCTCACCGCGCACGGCGGCGCCCCAATGTTCGCCCAGGCTCTTGACCACCTGCCCGCTGAGGCTGCTGCTGGTCGTGATGTCCTTGAAATCGCGGGTTCTCAGCTTGGTGATGTTCTCTCTGTACGAACTGCTCCCCTCGATCCTGATCTTCCACTGCTCGGTGGTTCTATTGGCCGAGACCGACCCGTTGTAGTTGCGTCGTTGTCGGGATTTCTCGCCGGAGGCCTGCGCGTTGGTACTCAGTCGAAACACCCAGAAGTTCCACGGGTCGTCCTCGGGTTGCGCCATCATCGGGCGCCGGCCGTTGCCGTCCGCGCCGCCGCCGCTGGTCCCGATTTCGATCTCGTACGCCAGCGGCGTATCGATGACGTAGTGCAGGAACCCGACACGCAGCACCTGGGCGATGCCCGCGCGGGTCTCGTCTCCGGTGTCGGTCCGGCTCTCGGCATACGAATACGTCACCTCCCTGCCCTCGAACTCGTCGAGCCCGATGAACGCCAGCGTGTGACGGGTGCCGCCGCCGCTGCCTTCACCGGTGACCAGCACATGCACCTGCGCGTCGCGCCGGTCGCGCACGTAGTTGACAAACGTGATCTCGCGCCGCAGATAGTCGAGGTCGCAGGCGTTCCCGCAATCCAGAAAGACCCGCAACGCCTGCGCGCCGCCGGCCGGTTGCTTCGCGTCTTTGGACGCCGCCGCGCCGCCGGTGGGCGTTCCCCACATCAGCAGCACGGACATCACGCCCGTCAGTACAGTGTTCCTGCGTCTCAACGGCTCATCCTCCCTGTGGCCGGAGCCGGCCGGCCACCACGTCCCGCATGCATACAACGCCCTTACCGCCACCGATCATCCGAACGGCGGCTCGCGTCCGTAGCGACCGGCTCGTCGAGCGCCAACGCCCGGAGGACGATATCGAACAGGTCTGCCTGCCGGATGAGGCCGTGCACGGCCTGCGCTCCCGGTCCGCGAGCGTACACCGGCACCTGCGTCCCGGTGTGCTCTTCCAGATACGTCGTGTTCGTGCCGTATGACACCGCCATCACGCCGCCGTCATGTGTCCGCACCCGCGCCACCTTGCCGGGCGGATATTGCGGTTCCGTTCGAGACGCGAACAGACTGGGCCACGGAATGATCTGCGCAGCGTGTCCATGATCGGACGAGAGAACGATCAACGTCTCCGGGTACCGTTCCTGAAACGCCGCCGCGACCTGCACCGCCTCGTCGAGCGCCTTTGTCTCACCGATCTGACCGCAGGGGTTGCCGGCATGCGCCTGCTTGTCGATCGACGCGCTTTCCACCATCAGGACGAACCCCTCCGGCGCCGTGGCCAGCCTCGACAGCGCCGCGCGGGTCATTTCCGCCAGCGTCGGCCGATCTCCGAACTCGGGATTCACGGTACATCGAAACGGCTCCGGGGCGATCGGTGCGCCATCGGCTTCGAATTGCACCCGCTCGGCTCGCGCCCCGCCTTCACCGATCCACTCGACCGGCAACGTATCGGCGCCGAACAGTCCCATGAGCGGGCCCTCGTTCGACGCCGCCGCCAGACCCGCCGCATCACGCACTATCCGGTACCCGCTGTCGCGGACACGCTGCAGCACGTTGACCCCCGCCTCATCGGGCTGATCGAAGTGCCGATACCCGCCCCCCAGGAACAGATCCACGCCGGACGCGGCAATCTGCTCGGCAATGGACCCGCGGCCGCCATTCGATTTCAGATCCGCGGGGCAACGCGTGTCCGTCCCGGTCGGCAGCATGTCCCGCGGCCCCTCACAATACCGCCGGCGGATATGCGCGACGAAACTGGCCGGCGTCGCATCGGTGATGCTGGATGTGGTCACGATCCCGGTCTGCTTGCCATCTGCCGCCGCCAGCTCGAGCAGGGTCGCCACCGGGCGCCCGCTGCCGGCACGGGTGGCGATGCGGCCGCGGCTGGTCACGACGCCGGTGGCAATGGCGGTCCCGCCGCTCGCTGAATCGCCGACGTACTCGGGCGTTCGCGGGTCCGACTCGAGCACCGTCAGGACACGCGCCGCGGCGCGCTGTGGAAACGTGTCGAAACTGAAGACGCCGGACGTGTCCATCAGGTAGTTGCGGGCGATGGTCAACTGGTGGTCATCGAGCCCGTCTCCGATGAACAGCACGAGGGAGCGCGCCGCCCCGGCCGGCGGCTGCGCGCCTACCGGGCGCGCCACGCCCACGGGGATCAGGGATGCCGCCAGCATCAGTGCGAGGAACGACGGCGCTTGAGACATCCCGACAGTATACGCCGGCCCTTGACACCCCGACCCCTCGGGAGTACAAGGAACGTCTTGCGATCGACCTGTTCCCAGTCAAATGAGGAGTTCCATGCGAAGACACATGATTGTTGGCCTGTTGGCGATGCTGGCGTTCGCCGTCACGGCCTCGGCCCAGCCGCCTGTCACCCCCGTGGAGCCGTTCAAGGTCGGCACCTTCGATATCCACGACGTGCCACATGTCGGCCTGGTCCTGCGAGACAGCCTGGTCATCGACATCGAAGTGGCCAATCTGGCCCTCGAGGCGAACCCCGACTACCCGCATGTGCCGATGCCCGAGGACATGCTCGAGCTGATCGGCCGCTACGATTACGGCTTGCGGTATCGCCTCTACGAAATCGTCAACGATGCGGTCAACAACGGCCGGCTGGCTGGCAACACGCGGGCCAGCTTCGTCCACGACGTGGCTGACCTGCGCACGAGGCCTCCCATCATGTATCCGGGGAAGGTCCTCAACGCGGCGGTCAACTTCTACAGCCACGTGAGCGAAGGCGCCAGCGCCGAGCAGCGGGCCGAGGCCCAGCGGCGGCGGCGTGAAGAGAAAGGCGTCCCCTATCTGTTCCTGAAGCCGAGCCGCGGCGCGGTGATCGGCAACGGTGACAACGTGGTCATTCCCTACGGGCGCAACCGGACCGACTGGGAGGTGGAGCTGGCCGCCGTCATAGGGCGCACCGCCAAGTACGTCCCCGCCACCGACGCACAGGACTATGTCTTCGGCTACATGGTGTCGATCGATGTCTCCGACCGCGGCGGGCGCCCGCCTGGCGGCAACGCGACCAGTTCGGACTGGTTCGTCGGCAAGGGCCACGATACGTTCGCGCCCCAGGGCCCGTGGATCGTCCCGAAAGAGTTCTACGGCGACCCGATGCAGAACCTGCGGCAGACCCTCAGTGTCGGCGGCCAGACGCTGCAGGACGCCCAGGCTGGCGACATGATTCACTCGCTCTGGGAAGTCGTCGAGTACGCCTCGTCGATCATCACGCTCTTCCCGGGCGACGTCATCAACAACGGCACGTCGGGCGGCACCGCGGCCGGTTCGGCCAACACGCGCACCGGGAGCCGGTATTTGCAACCGGGTGAGGTCATCGAGGCCACGATCGACGGCATTGGCACATTGCGAATGCCGGCGGTCGCCGGCGCGGAGCCGACCGGCCTGACCGGAGCTCAGCTCCCGGCGATTGACACCTATCGGTAGACCGGACCACACGTACGTCACAACGGCGCCGGGCAGTCACGTCACTGCCCGGCGCCGTGTGTGCGTGTCTGACGCGGGAGGCTCCGGCGGTGGCCATGCCACCGGACGGCACGCCGCCAGCACGAACCGTTCCGCGTGACCCGATTCAATCGATGACGCCAGCCGAGGCGACCAGCAGCAGCAGCGCCCGCTGGACCGCCACATTCGGGCGGCTGGGCATCCACCATTCGTCGAGCGTGTGGATCCCGCCGGCGCTGCCGCCGCGACCAATGGTGACCGCCGGCACGCCACGCGAGATTGGAATGTTGGCGTCGGTCGACGCGGCGCCAAAACGGGGAAACAATCCGAGAAATCTCGTGGCGGCCACCGCCCGCTGCACCAGGTCGGTACTGGCGTCCACCATCCCGGAGGGACGATTACCGATCAGGTCGATGCGCGACTCCAGCGCCGCCCCCCGGTCACGCCGTCGATTCTGCTCCGCCAGCGCGCGGTCGACGGCCGAATAGAGCACCTCGTCCAACCTGTCCAACTGGCTGGGGGCGATTGACCGCAGGTCCACTTCCGCCCAGCTCTCCTGGGGCACCGCGTTCACCGCCGTCCCGCCCCCGATGCGACCGATGTTGTAGCTCGTCGGCGCACCGCCATTGACGACGACCGCCGCCGCCTCGTCGAAGTAGTACATCGCCCGGCCAAGCGCGTGCACCGGGTTGCCCGACCCGAAGTCACCCCACGAGTGCCCGCCTGGTCCAGTCACGGTGACGCGATATCTCCGCGAACCGAGCGCCTGATTGACGACGCGGCTGTCGCTCCCGCCGTCGACGGCGATGAATTGATCGATCCGGGGCCCGCCGTCGCCAAAAAGGTGCCGCACCCCGCGCAGATCCCCGATTCCCTCTTCGCCGACGCTGCCAATGAACAGAATGTCACCGTCTGTCCGCACGTTCGACCGTATGAGCGCGCGCGCGACGTTCAGCACCATGATCAACCCGCGCGTGTCATCCCCCACCCCCGGCGCGTACAGCCGATGCCCGCGCCGGCGCACCGTCACGTCGGTGCCGGCCGGAAAGACCGTATCCAGATGTGCGGAGATGGCGACGGTCCCACCGTCGCCATGACCGGGACGGCGGGCGATGACGTTGCCGGCCACGTCGATGCCGACGTCGTTCAGCCCCGCTGCGGCCAGTAACTCCGCATAGCGCTGGCCCCGAGCCTGTTCGCCGAACGGGGGCGCCGGTATCTCGGTCAGTTCGATGAGATCGCCTTCCGAGGCCGTCTCGAACTCCTGAGCCAGCGTCAGGGCGCGGCGGATCTCAGGCCGCGCCGCAATGGCGCGAACCTCGTCATCCGCATCGAGGATTACGGGCTGTGACTGGAGTGCGACGGACGCGCACACCAGCGTCATCACCAGCGCAGTTGCGGGACTGTTCATGAACGCCCCGTGAATCGTGGGCAGGCGACCGCCCGGTCGTCACATGGCGGTCCTGGTTCAGTAACAACCGGTGCGGCGATCTAGCGGTCCCCCGCGGTTCTCTCTTCGTGACGGTGGCCCGCCAGGATGCCCTCCATGCCGATGTTCCCTTCATGGCAGGCATACTCGAACAGCGGTTCCGCGCTGAAGGCCAGCGGAATCCGCACGGTCCAGGGCGCCGTCCACACGGTGGGGTCCGTAATCGTGACTTCCCAGTCGAGGGTCTGCGGGCCCACCCGCGTGAACCGCTCCACCATCTGGAGACCGTCGGACGAACCGCGGAAACTGGCGGTCGACGAATAGTTCGTGGTCTCCACCACCAGCGTGTCATCCTCCCAGTGCCCCCGCGAGTCGCCGTGCAACTGGCGCACATCATCACTCAGGTGCTGCTGGCCGGTGAGCGGGATGATGCGAGCGTCGTGGTTCATCTCGTGCATGATGACCACATGGTCCGCGCTCTGGAAGATTTGGTAGTAGCTGTTATAGCCGGCGCCGAGCCGCGGCACGCCATACGTCACACAGCGCTCCGACAACGGGCGGTCCGTATAGGAATCGGCCGGATGGTCACGCCGATATTGGGCGGCCGCGCGCAGTTGCTCGCGGGCCTCTGGCGTCACGTCCGGCACCCGCCCGTTCGGCGGGTCGATGACCAGAGACGTCTGTCTGGTGAAGTCACGATCAGCGATCCAGAACTGGTTGTAGTTACCGGTCGTCGGATCATACGAGGTCGCCTCGATACCCTCGATGGCCGCCAGCACGAGTTGATCGCCGAACAGCGCGTCGCCATCGCCAACCGCGTTGGCCGCCGCGACCTGCAGGGCCGCCACCTCCTCATCGGTCAACTCGGCCTTGTCCGCCCAGGCCTCTGGTCGTTCGAGCGGCGTAATGTTGTTGTTCGCCCAGACGCCTTGCAAATCAGGATGCCCGTCGGGTGTGCGGGGCAGGGTCCAGTTCGCATCCGAGCCCTGGCCGGCCGTCGCGGGCGCATGTGCGCCCCCGAGCACGAGAGCCGGCACGAGACAGCCTACGGTCCACAATGTCCTGCGCATTCGTCGATCTCCTTCACGCTCCTGCACGCGAGCCAGATATCCTCCAGATTGTAGCCAGTTCGCGACACGGACGCTAGCAGCCCGTGGTGGAACCCCGCGTTGCACCGAGATTGGTGCTGCGCCCGCGTGGCAAGGCGAGAACCTGTAGGGGCAACCCTTGTGGTTGCCCTGTTCGTCTGCTTCGCCGCGGATTGACATGGCGGCGCGCAGCCAACACACTAGTGTTCAGCTTCGAGTGGGGAGGACATGACCGATACACCGCAACTGGGATCCGCCGGCCGTCTTGTGCTCTGGGTCCTTGGCTCCGCACTGTTCCTGGACATCGCCATTCTGCCCTACTGGCTGTATATGGATTACGCGGTGGATTCCACCGTCTACATGACCGTCGGTGGGGCAACCGCGGTCACCATCCTGCTGCTGTGGCTGGCCACCACGTTCGGCCCCCTGAAAACCCGCCGATAGTCCGTGTCCGCGCAGCCCGGAGGGGGCGGCTCTTCCTTGAGAACGGTCTTGAAGACCGTGGTCGTGCTGGCCGTGCTGGCCGTCATGGTGCCGGTGTGGCGTGTCGCGACGTGGCGTCCGCTTCCGGTGCCGGCCGCCGTTCTGCCGGACAGGTTTGTTCGTGTCGCCGGGGTGGCGCACGTCCATACGACCTTGTCCGATGGCGCCGGGACGCTCCCTGAGGTCGAGGCGGCCGCGGCTGCGGCAGAGCTTGATTTCATCATCGTGACCGACCACAACTCGCTGGCCGGTAAACCTGCCGAAGGCTACGGCGCGTCCGGCGTACTCACGATCGTCGGCACGGAAATCTCCAATCATGAAGGCCACCTGCTGGCGATGGGGCTCCCGAAGCCGACCTATCGATTTTCGGGCGACAGCCTCGACGCGCTCCATGACATCGACGAGCTCGGCGGCCTGGGCTTCGCGGCGCATCCTGACAACCCGCGCGACGACCTGCAATGGACAGGCTGGGATCTTCCCGGCACCTGGGGTCTCGAGATTCTGAATGGCGACTCGCAGTTGCGAGCGGCCGGCTGGGCAGGCCTGATCGGCCTCGTCTTGCGCTATCCTCTTCACCGCGATTATGCGCTGCTCCGCATGTTGCATCGTCCGACCGCGCTCGATCGCTGGGACGACCTGTTGGCCCGACGGCATGCGACCGGCATCGCCGGGGCCGACGCCCACGGCCCGGCCGCGCCGCTACCGATCCCCAGCTACGAAGCGTTATTCCGAATCGCTCAGAACCAGGTCCTGCTGGATGATCCACTCACTGGCGACGCGGTGAACGACATCGCGGCGCTCCGTACCGCCCTGGCCAGAGGTCGCAGCTACGTCGGCCTCGGCGCCCTGGCGCCTGCCGGCGGGTTCTTCTTTGTGGCGGAACGCGATTCGCAACAATGGACGATGGGAGACACCGTGCCGGCCGGCGACCCGCTTCGACTACGTGCGGGAGGCGCGTTGCCGGCGAACGCCGAGGTGACGCTGCGCCGCGATGGCGCGGTCATCGCCTCGAACCGAACCGTTCTGGACCGGCAGATCACCGACACGGGCGTCTATCGGGTCGAAGTGCAGCTCCCCGGCTGGGACATGCCCTGGATCATCTCGAACCCGATCTACGTGCTGGCCATCGATGAACGAGAGCGGCGGGCGACTGCCGGCCTGCTCCCGGAGCCGCCCCGCGCCGACGCGGTAAACAGCCTGGAACGATTCGATTCGGGTACGCTGCTCGAGGCGGTTGCCGACGGGTCGACCACCCTGGATCCGCAGTTCATCGTGCCAGGATCCGGGCCCGACGGGTCGCCCGCGGCGCGGGTTTCGTTCCACCTTGGCGCCCCGAGCCCCGAATATCCGTCGCCGTTCGCCTCGCTCGGCACTTACGAACCACGGGACCTGTCAGAGCGGCGGGGGCTGATTCTCCGGGTCCGGAGTGACCGGCAGTATCGGTTCTGGCTCCAGGTGCGCGACGCCAATCCCGCGGCGCCGGAGGGGGTCGAGTCCTGGTACACGTCGGTCAAGACAACCACCGAGTGGCGTCAGGTAACCGTCCCGTTCGATCGGCTGTACAGCGTCACCCCGGAGGGCGACGGGTCACTCGATCTCACCAGCATCCGGGCGATCATCTTCCTCGTAGACATCGGGGCTGTGCCCCCGGGCACGGACGGTGTAATCTGGATTGACGATCTAGGCGTCTACTGACGGTCGCGCGTGGCGCGCCGCATCCCCCGGACACATCAGGCGGTCCGAGTCATCAAACCAAACCATTGACGATGAACCTCATCACGGTCGCCGCAGGGTGAACAGAGGCCTCTGGTACGGCATCGCGGCGTATGTCTGTTGGGGTCTGAGCCCGGTCTACTGGAAGCAGGTCGACTCGCTGGCGCCGGCGGTACTGATTGGTCACCGCGTGCTGTGGGCACTGCTGGTGCTGGGCGCGCTGCTGTGGATGCGTCCCGCTGACCGGTTCACGCGGCAGCATGTCTCGACCCGCATCATCGGGACCTATGCCGTCACGGCGGCGCTGCTGTACGTCAACTGGCTGACGTTCGTCTGGGCCGTCACCTCCGGTTTCATCGTCGAGGTCAGCCTCGGGTACTTCCTGTCACCGCTGATCACCGTCTCCCTGGGCGTCGTCGTGCTGCGCGAGCGGCTGCGGCCGGCGCAGTGGACCGCGGTCGGTCTGGCCTCAACCGGGTTGCTGTATCTGACCACGGCCGCCGGGAGCCTGCCGTGGATCGCCATGCTGCTGGCCGTGACGTTCGGACTGTACGGTCTGGTCAAGAAGCAGGCGCCGCTCGGCACGCTGCGCGGCCTCAGCATCGAAACCGGTCTGCTCTCGCTGCCGGCGGTCGGGTTCCTCCTGGCCGTTCCCGAGCACGCACCCGGCGTCCTCGCCGGCGGTGGCCCGAGCCTGTGGTTGCTGGCCGCGTCAGGCCTTGTCACGATCGGCCCGCTTCTACTCTTCGGCGCCTCGGTGCGGCGGATTCCGCTCTCTCACATGGGAATCATCCAGTACCTCGCCCCGACGTTGCAGTTTCTGCTAGGTGTCCTCGTCTACGGCGAACCGTTCACGCCAACACAGTTCGTCGGCTACGGGTTCGTCTGGCTGGCGTTGCTCCTGTTCGGGGTCGAAGGCGCCTACGCGCACCGCACGCTGGCCGCCCCGGTTGGCGGCGCCCCCTGATCAGGGCTCGAGCGTGGCATTGACAATTCGAAGGATCGGGGTCAGCGGCGCCCAGTGATCAGGGCTCGAGCGTGGCATCACAGGTTGAAGGATTGGGGTCAGCGGCGCGCACCAATCAGGGCTCGAGCGTGGCATCGACGAGTTGGGCGATGGCGGCCAGGGTGGTTTGCGCCGCGTTGAGGCCGAGGCGGAAGTCGTCGTCAGTGAACGTCGCATAGAGGTCGGTGGGCTGGTGCCAGTGAGGGTCCCACCCGGCCCCGATATGCATGCCGCGCTCGTTTTCGCGCAAGCTGATGGCCGGGGTCACGTTCATGAACGGCGTCGAGTCGGTGTTGGTCATGTGCGGGCCCACCATCGCCGGATAGTCGGTCGCGTACGTGTCATTGGCCGCCTTGAAGAAGAAGGCCAGTTCGCGGGACTCGGCTGCAAACTCGGAGCGCGCCTGAAACTCGATGTTCACGTCCGCCTCCCGACGCTGGTCCCGGCTCACCTGGCCGTCCGGCCCAGGAGCGCCGTGGTCGAACAGCATCATGTCGTGCTGGATCATGCCGAGCCAGGTCGGCTCGGGGTAGCGGCCTGAACCGACCGGGTCTTCGAGCCCCTGGCGCTCGCGGCGCTGTTCCACGTAGGCGGTGCTCCCGTTGAGCCCGGTCTCTTCGTTGTTCCACAGCGCAAAACGCACTGACCGGGCGGTGTGTACATCGGGGGCGCTGAGAATACGCGCCAGTTCCATGACCACGGCGGTGCCCGACCCGTCATCGTTTGCCGCCTCGCCGAATCCGTGTCCGTCCATGTGCGCACCGATGATGTACATCTCGTCGGGGCGCGTGGTCCCGACCTTTGTGCAGAACACCTCGGAGCGCTCGCCGTTCACCGGATCTTCGCTGTTCAGTGCTCGTAACGCGTCGTCCGGTTGCGCCAGCGGGTCGCGCACCACTCCGGTCCGCCGGCGGTAGCCGAAGATCGAGCTGCCTCCGGGGCCGGACCCGTTGCGGCCGATTCGTCCGCCGGTCGGTGTCGGCTCGTCCGGATTCAACGGCGGCCGAGCCCGCACCCGCCTGGCGGGTGCAGCGCCGCTGCTGCGGGGTTGCGGGTCATAGGTGTACACGACACGCTCGGCAGCACACCCGACAGCCTCGAGCCACGCCTCGATCCAGTCGACGGCATCGCGGTTGCGCGCCGTCCCCTGCCGGCGGTCTCCAAACCGGGTCAGTCCCTTGATGGTCTCCTTGTAGCGTTCCAGGTCCAGTCGCCCGACGAGCGTGCGGACCCCGTCCTCGGCGTCATCCGGCGGCTGGCCGCCGGCCGCCCCGCCCGACGCGAGGATCACCACCGTCCCGACGACCACCGTCATGGCATGTGCACTCATCGCTGTCGCTCCGTCGCCCTTCCGGGCCAACCGCTCCGCTCGACCCGTTTCGAGCCGCTGCCCGCAGTATAGCGAAGTCCCTCGCCCGGTCCCGGTGTGTACCGCCGGCATCGAGCCATCGGCCTGGCAGGTGCCGACTCTGCCGTTCCAAGGTCCGGTGCGTACCCCCGCGACGCCGGCGCGGGACGTTTCACGCGGAAGTCTGGCGTCATCGCGCAACGCGGGAATGCGCGCTGGATTGATCGCAGGACGGCAGCGGACATAGAATGAGAACGGAAGGGCCAGTGGCGCAGTTGGGAGCGCGCGTGAATGGCATTCACGAGGTCACGGGTTCGACCCCCGTCTGGTCCACCACTCCTTTTCTCACACCGCCGTGGACCGTCAGACTGGGTCGCCGGCACTCCGGGAGGGGCGCACCGTCGCGCCCTCCTCCGGGCTCGCAGGCGGCAGCGGCCTCCCGAACGCCCGCTCGTAGTCCTCGGGCGTATCCACATCCTCGAACGCCCCATCGTCGTCGATTGGGATCTCGAGACCCTCCCCCGCGTAGGCCCGAACGACCGGTTTGGCGCCGCGCTGCGGGTCGGCGCGCCGCAAGTCGTCGAACATGGCGCGGTCGAAGACCACCGGATGCCCGTGCCGACCGCCACGCTCCGGACGGACCAGCGGCGCCCCGCTTCGCCGATACCCAGCGAGCACCGCGCGGACCGTCTCGACGGACACCAGCGGGAGATCGACGAGCGTCACCAGCAGCGCGCGCACACCGGGATGGTCGACCGCTCGCAAGGCCACCAGCAGCGAGGACAGTTGCCCCCGCTCCGGGGTCGGGTTGTGAAACACCCGTACCGGCGCCGAGAACCGCTCGACGAGTCGCCGGATCAGCGTATCGTGATACCCGCTCACCACCAGCACGTCGTCGACGCCTCCGGCATGCAGGGTGGCCGCGATGCGGCCCAGGAACGTCTCCTGGCGATTCCCCGTCGGAAGCAGCGCCTTCGGCCGCCCCCCCATTCGGGAGGATTCGCCACCGGAGAGAATCACACCTGGAATCATCTCGCTCGCCTCACAGCCGTTCGCGGTGCGACGCGGGGTTGTGCCGCGGGCTGCCACAGCAGCGCCCACTACCGGGGGGCGTGTACCGTCGACCGTCACGCGCAGGTTGCGCACTGTCGAGACGGAACACTACAATCTGTCTCACCATGAACCACCCCGACGTCAGTGTTCGCTGTCAGCGTTGCGGCGCCCCAATGGACCTGAAAGATCCTGGTCCGGAAGATCCGTGGCCACCAAATCAGTTCTGGGAGTGCCCGCAGTGCAATCGCCATTTCTGGACCACGTATCCACCCGCCAAACCGGCGACCTAGGAGCCCGTGGTGAAAGCCCCGCGGCATTCGTGCGGCGATGCATCCCGCCTGGACAGCGCTACGGCCTGCGGATCGGCATCAAAGCCTGCCGATCCGCTTAGGAGCCGGCGGATCGGCGTGGACGGTCGCCGATCCGCTTGGTTCCTCGGTCACATATGCCCAATATGCTCCCTCGTCACGCCTTGCCACGCGGGCGCCTCGCCACGCTCGGTGCTACGCGCGGTTTCACCACGGGCTCCTAGAACCGCACGCCCAACGTCGTTCCTGCCCCGTTCCGAGCCCGCATCGCCACCAACAGAGCCTACCATCCGCGCGGCCGCAGCAGATGCGGTCCGAGACAGGGCGCCACCCCGATCCAACGCTTGACTTCCACTGACCAACCTCACTAGACTGGCCCCTCTCAAGGTTGAAAGCCCGTATCACACGGTGGGCAACCGTGTAGTATGGGTTTCTTGTCTCGGGAGCGGCCCCGCGGCCGTCAGGGGTTGCGGGAGGTTCTGGCGGTTGTTCAGACTCATGGGATGAGCAGTGGCCGCCAGGTCTCGGGCTGGTGAGCGTCGCGTCTGTGCGTCGCGGCAGCGGCACCGGGGTTCGGGTAGCGGAGGAGTAGGGTATGCCCAGTGGTACTATCGCGCGTCTGTTGATTGACAAAGGATTCGGTTTCATCCGCGACGAGGGAGGAATCGAGCATTTCTTTCATCGCAGCGCAGTTCGTGGAGCGGTGTTCGAGTTGCTGCGGGAAGGTCAGCGAGTCGATTTCACACCTGAAGAATCCGGCAAAGGTCCCCGCGCAGGTGAAGTCCGCCTGATCGAGAGCTGAATCTCCCGCGCCGTCCCCGCACCTTGCCGGGACGGCGCGTCTTCAGTCGTCGGATTTCTGTCGAGACCCAGGAAGGTCGCGTCGTTCTCGCACGGAACGTCAGTTTCGTGTCGTCGATGTTCTTGTGTACGTTTGTCCCTGCCCTCTTGCCGTTCCGCCTCCACGGCGAAGCCTCCTCTTCCAATTTCGCACCCGGACCGGACGCTCGTGCGATGATTGTCGCTGCTCGCCCGGAAGCGAATGGGGCCCGGTGGCCCTCCCGGTCTTCAAAACCGGTCGCCCCCCGCTAACGCGGGGGGGCTGGGTTCGACTCCCAGGCGCTTCCGCCAACGTTTATCCGTCCAGATCGACGTCAGGACGCGGGCGGCGGGGTGCCGGCGTGTCGGACCGGACCGCCGGCCACTCAATGCCTGTCGCGCAGCAGGAGCGCGACCACGTCCTCCGTATCGCCGAGATCTGGCAGGACCGCATCGGCGCTGACCTCGCGCAACGCAGCCTCACCGTAGGATCCGGTCGCCACCGCCACCGATTTGGCGCCCGCCGCCGCGGCGCAGCGGACATCATGCGGCGTATCGCCGATCACCACCACATCGCCGGGCGCTTCGACCGTCACCCCCTCCCGCTCGGCGCGGGCGAGCGCAATCGGCACCAGGGCGTCCCGTATCGGCGCGTCATCTCCGTATGCCCCGAACTTGAAGAATCGCCACAAGTCGAAGTGCTCGAGCTTGATCTGCGCCGGATGCGCAAAGTTTCCCGTCACCAGACCACATCGGACCTCGTCGATCCGGTCGAGGCGCTCAAGCAATGCCGCGACCCCCGGCATCAACCCCTTTCGCGGACCGGGAAAATGAATCTCTGTCGCAAACAGCTCGCAGTAGCGACGGTGAAACCGCGCCCGGTCCGCCGCCGTGGCGGCGATACCGGCACGCGCGAGTGCATCGGTCAGGATGAGGTCGTCGGTCATCCCCGCGACCGGCACGTCGTCGAAGCCGCGCGGGACGCCGAACAGTTCGTCGAACGCACGGGTCAGCGCGCGATAGCCGGCGCGGCCTGACAACAGCAGCGTGCCGTCGATATCGAACAGGAGGATCTTCGAGGCCACGAGTAGTCTGTATGAGCAGAATGGCGATTGCCGCCACCGGCGAAATCAGATGAGCAGGTCACGGTTGACCTCGTCGACGATCCGGTTGGACTCAGTCAGGGCATCGACGATGGCCCGCAGCGCAAATACGTTCGCCACGACGGCCAGTATGGCCAGCAGCGCATGGAACCCGGGCGGAATCACCTGGGTATCGACACCGCCGCCGACAATGGCGGTCACCATGGTCAGCGCCATGGCGATGGAGGCCAGCTTGAAGACCGGTCCACGCAAGGCGGACACCCGGGCGACCGCATCGGTCTCGAGTCCGCCCTCGGCGACCGCGTCCTTGATGGCGCGCACCTTGCCAATCAGGTAGAACATGGTCATCGAGTGCCCCAGCAGCGTGATCAGCGTCACGAAGATCGCCAGCGTGGCATGCCGGAGCACGGCGTCGGGGCCGGCGGCGGTGTAGCCGAGCGCGACGCTGAACAGGAGACCGACGAGGGACAGGATTGACGCGGTGATCAAGGCAGCGGACATCGGCCGTTCATCATATCAGCGGAGGACGCACGGGTGAGTCAGGCGCCGGCGGCGGTGGTGGTCCGCTGGCTTCCGATTATCCGGACGCGGCTCGGCGCAGGGCGCGACCTGCTCGATCTCGCCATGGGGAGCGGCCGGCACAGCCGTGTGGCAGCGACCGCGGGCTTCCATGTCTTCGGTGTCGACCGCGATCTCGACCGTGTCCGCCAAGCCCGCACCGGCACGCTGGCTCACGCGCGGCTTTGGGTGGCCGACCTTGAAGCCGCGCCGCTTCCGTCCCGGCGCTTCGATGTGGTGATCTGTACCAACTATCTGCAGCGCACAATCTGGCAGGCGCTGCGCGACTCGGTACGTCCAGGTGGATTCGTGATCTACGAGACGTTCACGACAGCGCAACCGGCGCTTGGCACCGGTCCCCGATCGCCAGACCATCTCCTGCGGCCAGACGAACTGCGCAGTGTGTTCGCCGACTGGGAACTATGGCATGACGCCGAGCAGACCGCTCCCGTGGCAGTGGCCCGGGTGGTGGCGCGGAAACCGGGCGCAACGCCCGCCTGACGGGCCACCCGCGGCCCGTGGTCCATCAGGGAGAGGCGTGGCGGGACTGCTGCTGTTGGCGCAGGGTCAGCGCCCGGTACTCGCCGATCAGCAGCTCCAGGTGTTCGCGCTCTTCGTCGGCAAACTCAAGGAATATCCGCTTGCCCTCGGAGTCTTCGAAGCGTTCCCCGTAGCGTTTGAAGAACTGATGCGACCCGCGCTCGCAACGGATGCCGATCATCAACGCCTGACGATCATCGACAACACCGGCGAGTTCCTCGGCGCCGGTCGCGAACAGGCCGTTCGCGGCGCCCTTGAAGAACAGGAACCTCGGATAGGACTCCAGGTGCGGGTGCCCCGCGAGCAGTTCCTGATAGCGCGTTTCGAGCGTCGTGAGATGATCCGTCTCTTCTTCGGACAACCGCTTGAACACCTCACGCGCTCGCGCATCCTTCACGAGCCTGGCGCCCCGGCGGTAGAAGTCGAGGCCGCTGCGCTCCGTCGCGATCGCCATCTGCAGGGCATCTCTCGCAAACAGGAGCTCCGTCGGTGCGTCCACGGGCGCCGGGCGACGCCCCGCCTGACAGTCCTCGCAGACGCCGTAGATCTGCAGCACGCTCTGCCGCGCCTGGAAACCGCGAGCGGAGGCGATCTCCTCCAACAGCACCTCGACGTCCGAGCTGAGAAACTCGAACGACCGGTTGCATGTCCTGCAAATCAGATGGAAGTGCCGGGGATGACGATAGGACCGCTCGAAACGGAACCGGCCCTCGCCGAAGTCGACTTTCCTGGCGATGCCCGCATCGACCATCCATTGGATGGCGCGGTAGACGGTGGCCCGGCTGATCTTCTGATCTTCCCGGCGCATCAGATCGACCAGATCATCGGCGCTGAGATGCCCCTCCTGGCGCAGAAAGACGGTAACGATCAGATCGCGCTTGCCTGAGCGCTTGCCGCCGGGGGGGCGCAGCCGTTCGAGATCGACAGATTGATCGTCCATTCAAGTGGGCACGCCGACCGGCGACGTTCCCGTATCTCCGGGTGGGGGAACTACACTTCGAACGACGAACCACACCCGCAGGTCGACTTGGCGTTCGGGTTCTTGATGGTGAAGCCGCCACCGGTCAGGTTGTCGACGAAGTCCACCTGCGCACCGGACAGGTAACGCAAACTGATCGGGTCCACGTACAGACGCACGCCATTGGATTCGAACACCCGATCCGCCGCGGGGTCGCCGCTGCCCTCCTCGATCATCAGCCCGTACTGAAACCCGGAGCAGCCGCCGCCCTGCACGAAGACGCGGAGACCTGCCTGCGTCTTGTTCTCTTCCGCCATGAGACCGGTAATCCTGGATGCGGCGGTTTCGGTCACGGTGATTACTTCAGACATCGATAGAGATCTCCCTGGCCCCGGGCGCGGGGCCTGCAAGGATTATAGCGGCGCGCCCCTGGCGCTTCAAGACGCGGGTCGGAAGTCGGTGGCAAAACCCCGCGCGGCGCCGACCGTGCGTGGCGCCCGGCTGACATACAATGAACTGCTCTTCCGCACGCCCGCCGCTATTGAGAGCTTGAACGATGACCTCCGCGCCCGTGCCACTGCTCGCCGCCGCGGAGGCTCGCTGGACGGCACTACGAGCCACCGAGCCGGATCTGGCTCCGGCCATCGCCCTGCAGCGCAGACTGGTCACCCGCACCATCGACATGGTCGGTCGACTGGGGACGCTCGACACACCGGTGTTGAGTCTCGATTCGGGACTGGCCGCGACCAAGCTGCGCGGCGCGACACCGGTCTTGCGCGGCGAAGTGCCGGCGTTGCCGGTGGATCTGCTGGCGCCGCTGGTCATCCAGGCCTGTGATGATCTCGCCGCCGGCGGCGCGGGCGACGCAGCCCGCCACGTACGGACCTGTCTCGACGCCGGCCGTGTCGAGCTGGGGTCGCTGCTGCACGCCTCGTTCGACCGCAACCAGACCGCCATTCGGGTCAAGGCGACGCACGAGGGCATTGCCCCGGACATTCTGTGGTTGGCGGCGGAACTCGCGGCCGGGCCGGCAGCGCACGTCGCCCAGCAGGCCATCTTCGCACCCGGCGGCGCCGCGCCGCACCCGGCGGTCAGCGGCGCGCTCGGCACCTGGCCGCACGGCTATTGCCCAGCCTGCGGATCGTGGCCCGCGTTCGCGGAAGACCAGGCCGACACCGCCCGCCTGCGGTGTTCGTTCTGCGGTTTCGACTGGCCCCTCGAAACGACCGGATGCATCTATTGCGGCGGCAGTGCCGATCAGATGCGCTTCGCCGCGAGCGAGCGGGCATCATCCGACCGCGCGCAGCTCTGCAGGACATGCGGCGCCTATCTGAAACGGCTGACGGTCGGCGCGCCGACGCCCTTCGAGCTGCTGCCCATTGCAGACCTGGCCTCGACCGAGCTCGACATATGCGCGGCCCAACAGGGGTTCGGCCGGCCATCGCTTCCCGAACTCGGCGGGCCGGCGCGATTCTCGGACTGCTAGAATCAGACACAGTCATGTGCAGACGGCAAGGCTTGGCGGCATTCCTGCTGGCTGTCGTCGCCGTCCCGGCGGCGGCGCAGAACCAGCCGCATGCGCGGCTCTTTCCGCCGGACGACGTCGGCGTCCTCGAAGCTCCGGATCGGACGGTGTGGCAGAAGCCGGACGAAATCATGGACGTGCTGAACATCGCCGACGGCTCGCGTGTCGCCGATATCGGCGCCGGGGCCGGTTGGTTCACCGTCCGGCTCGCGCGGCGGGTCGGACCCAACGGACGGGTCTATGCCGAGGACATCCAGCAGCCGATGCTCGATGCGATTGCGTATCGGGTCAGCCGCGAGGGTCTGTCGAATGTGGAACCTGTGCTCGGCACGCCGGGAGACCCGATGCTCCCCTCCGACCTCGACGCCGTGCTGATCGTCGATGTCTACGCCGAGGTCGACGACCCGGTCTCGCTGCTGACCGATGTCGCCACGGCGCTCAAACCCCAGGGCCGGCTGGGCATCGTCGACTTCACGAAGGAAGGCGGCGGACCTGGACCGCTGATGGAGTTGCGGGCCGACCCGCGTGACGTGATCCGCGATGCCGAAGCGGCCGGATTCACGCTGCTCTCGCATGAAACGTTCCTGACCTACCAGTTCCTGCTGGTCTTCGGCCGCGACCCCGCCGCCGCCGCCGCCGCCGGGCTCGCGGCGCCGACTCACTGATCGCCTGCCGGCCTGCGCACGCCGACCGATGCCAACCGCGCTCACCATCGCCGGCAGCGATTCCGGCGGGGGCGCCGGCATCCAGGCCGACCTGAAGACGTTCGCGGCGCACGACGTGCATGGCACCTGCGCGGTCACCGCGGTCACGGCACAGACCGCGGCCGGGGTGACGGCCATCCAGACGATCAGCCCGCAAGTCGTCGCAGCGCAGATCGACGCCGCTCTGCACGACTTCGAGGTCGGCGCCATCAAGACGGGGATGCTGGCCAGCGGGTCGATTGCCGGGGTCGTCTGCGACCTGCTCGATGCCCACTCCGGCATTCCCGTGGTCGTCGACCCGGTCATCCTGTCGACAAGCGGTGCCCGCCTGCTCGACGAGGATGGGGTGGCAGTCGTCCGCGCCCGACTGCTCCCGCGGGCCCGAATCGTGACCCCGAACCGGATGGAAGCAGAAGTTCTCACCGGCGCTCGGATCGGGTCGCCCGCGGCCGCGGCGCGAGCCGCCGCGACACTCCGCGCACTCGGCGCGGACGCGGTGGTCATCACCGGCGGACATTTCGACGGGCCGGACGCGGTGGACCTGCTCGACGACGGCGCCGCGGTGGTCGCGTTGCGCGGTCCCCGACTCGTGAGCCGCGCGACGCACGGCACCGGTTGCACCTTCGCGGCCGCCATCGCGGCCGGCCTCGCGCGCGGGGCCGCGCTCTCCGACGCGGTCTCTGGCGCGAAACACTACGTGGCGGAGGCGATCAGGCAGGCCCGCCCCGGCCACGGCCCTGGCCTGCTCAATCATTTTTGGAACAAATGAGCGACAATGAAACAGGTATGCCAACGTCCCTGTACTCGGTGACGACCGATGCACTGAGGCTCGACGCGTTGATCGGGGCCGTCACGACGACATCGCGCCGCGAGTCTGCCGAGGACGTCGGCCCGGGCGCGATCACGTCGTTCGTCGGGATCGTGCGGAACCGGAACGCGGGCCGCCGGGTGCTGCGTATCGAGTACGAAGGCTACGAGCCGCTCGCGCTCCGGGCGTTCGAGCGAATCGGCGCCGAGACCGCCGCGCGCTGGAACGTCCGTATGGCGTTGCATCACCGGTTGGGCACGCTCGAGGTTGGCGAAGCCAGCGTCATGATCGCAGTCGCATCTCCACACCGCGCCGAGGCGTACGCGGCCTGCCGCTACGTCATCGAGCGCGTGAAACAGATTGCGCCAATCTGGAAGCATGAGTTCTTCGAGGGCGGCGACGTCTGGATCGAAGGGGCGACCGCAGACCCGGACGACGAGGCAGCGCGCCAGGAAGCCCTGAACCTGTCATGCGCGTGACCGTTCGACTCTTTGCCCGACTGCGAGACATCGTCGGAGCCGGAGAGATTGCGCGACAGGCGCCTGAGGGCGCCACCGCGCGGACCGTCTGGCGCGCGCTGGCCGGCGAGTTCGCCGGGCTGGAGGAATACGAAACGTCGATATCGACCGCGGTCAACGCGGAATACTCGCGCCTGGACACGCCGCTGACCGACGGCGACGAGGTCGCGTTCCTGCCGCCGGTGTCCGGCGGATAACCATGTTCGACAAACTGCAGGCCATCGACACGCGTTACGACGAGCTCATGGCCCTGGTCAGCGATGCCGCGGTGCAGGCCGATCCGAACCAGTACCGTACCCATACAAAGGCGCTCTCCGAGATTCAGCCGATCGTGGAGATGTTCCGCGAGTACAAATCAGTGCTGGAGGAAATCACCCAGACGCAGGAGTTGGCTCAGAGCAACGACGCCGACATGCGCGAACTGGCGGAACAGGAACTCACGTCGCTGTCTGCACGCCGCGACAACCTGATGGACGCGATCAAGTCTCTGATGGCGCCGGCGGACCCCAACGACAGGAAGAACGTCATGCTGGAGATCCGCGCCGGCACCGGTGGGGACGAAGCCGGGTTGTTCGCCGGGGATCTGTTTCGCATGTACACGCGGTTCGCTGAACGACAACGCTGGAAGGTGGAGGTGCTGTCCAGCAGCGAGAGCGGCGTCGGGGCGCTCAAGGAGGTCATCGCGCTGATCGAAGGCCGGGCGGTGTACAGCCAGCTCAAGTACGAGAGCGGCGTGCATCGGGTACAGCGGGTGCCGGCCACCGAAGCCAGTGGACGGATCCATACCTCGACGGCGACCGTGGCCGTGCTGCCAGAAGCGGAAGAGGTCGATGTCGCCGTCGAGGACAAGGACCTGCGGATCGACACGTTCTGCTCCAGCGGTCCCGGCGGCCAAAGCGTCAACACGACCTACTCTGCCGTGCGTATCACCCACCTGCCGACCGGACTGGTGGTCTCGCAGCAGGACGAGAAGTCGCAGATCAAGAACAAGGCGAAGGCGATGAAGGTGCTTCGCGCCCGGCTCTACGACATGGAGATGCAGCGGCAGCACGACGAGATCGCCCAGGACCGCAAGAGTCAGGTTGGCACGGGTGAACGGTCCGAGAAGATACGCACCTACAATTTCCCGCAGAACCGGGTTACCGATCACCGCATCGGATTCACGACCCACCGACTGACCGAGATGCTCAACGGTGACGTAACGGAAATGAGCGCGATGCTCACGACCCATTTCCGCGCCGAAATGCTCAAGAGCCTCGAGACGGTCCCCGGCGCCTGACCTCGACCCGGCCCGACCTGGCACGATGGAGACCTTGGGCGATTGGGTCGCTGTGAACCGCCGGCGCCTGATCGCCGCCGGTGTCGACCCGCACGACGCGCTGCTCGACGTCGAAGTGCTGGCGCGCCACGCGCTCGGCTGGGATCGCGCGCGGTGGCTCTCGCGGCTGGGGGACCCGGCACCGCCGGGACTCGATCGGGCCGGGCCGCTGGTGGCGCGGCGGCGGCGGCGGGAACCGGTGGCCCAGATCATCGGATCTCGCGAGTTCTGGGGACTCGAATTCGAAGTCACCTCCGATGTCCTCACCCCGCGCCCCGAGACGGAGCTGCTGGTCGAGACCGCGCTTGCCCGGCTCGACAATCGGGCGGCGGTCTGGTCCCTCGCCGACGTCGGCACCGGCTCCGGCTGCCTGGCGGTGGCGCTGAGCCACGAGCTGCCGCGGGCCCGATGCGTGGCCACCGACATCTCGGCCGCCGCCCTCGGCGTCGCCCGGCAGAACGCCGCCCGACACGGTGCGGCCGGCCGCATCGCCTTTCACGAAACACCGTTTCTTGACGGACTGGACGGCCCCTACGACCTGATCGTGTCGAACCCGCCGTACATTCCGGACCACGAAATGGCCACCCTGCCTCCGGAGGTCGGCCGGCACGAGCCGGGGACGGCGCTGCGCGGTGGCCGGGACGGACTCGACCCCGCCCGCGCCATCGCGCCGGCGGCGGCAGCGCGGCTGCGCCCGGGCGGCTGGCTGCTGTTGGAGATCGGTGTGGATCAAGGTACGGAGATCGGCGTCATCGCCGCCGGGGCTGGACTCGATCTGATCGAGATCGCTCCCGACCTCCGGGGCATTCCACGAGTCGCGGTGATGCGGATGGCAGCGCCGGGTCCCGTGTCCGTGCGGCGTACTATCCGGGCGGCCAGGTCATGTTCCGACCCGCGAGCAGGTGCAGGTGTATGTGGAACACCGTCTGACCCGCACCGTAGTTGCAGTTGAAGACGGTGCGGTAGCCATCCTGATCGTGGCCGTGCGCCTTCGCGATCCGGGCGGCGCACACGACAAGCTCTCCCACCAGCGCCGCATCGCCCTGGTCGAGATCGTTCAACGTGGAGATGTGGCGGCGGGGGATGATGAGCACGTGGAAGGGCGCCTGCGGGCTGATGTCCTCGAATGCGAGGATGCGGTCATCGTGGTAGATGACCTTCGCCGGAATATCCCCGCTGGCGATACGGCAGAACAGACACTTCTCTGACATCGCTACCTCCCGGCGCCGGACCGCTGCACCGCCGGCCGTAATCCGACGGTCATTGTTCCGCCACCACGGCGGGCAACTCGGCGAGGCTCGACATGACACGCACCCCGGCCTCGGCAGCCTTCGTCCGGCCTGACCGATCCAGCAACGCGGCCCGCATGCCGAGTTCGAGGGCGCCGGCGATATCGTGGCTGAGACTGTCGCCCACCATCATCGCCTCGGCGGCACACACCCCCAGCTCGGTCATGGCGGCCTCGAAGATGCTGGGATGCGGCTTCATGAACCCGTGATCCGACGAGGACACGGCACCGGCGATGAAGGTGTCGAGTTCGAAGTGACTCCGAAACGTACTGAGACACCGGTGCGTGTTCGAGATCAGCCCCAGGCGCAGTCCTCGGGCGTGGAGCTGCCGCAACGCCGGCTTGACATCCTTGTACAGGATGAAGTGCCGGCAGACCGCCCACTCGTCGTAAATCTCCTGGGCACACGCCCCCAGACCGGGCCCGCGCCCACCCATCTCCTCGACGACACGCTGCCCGTATCTCACGAACCGCTCCCGGCGATAGGTGGTGTCGGTGTCCACCTCGAGCTCACGTGAGGCTGCCGCCACGGCGGCCTGGAACCGATCGACGTCGACCGACAGCCCGTGCCGCTCGCTGAACGCCCGGTAGCCGTCCGCCTCGAACCGTGGTCCGGGATAGATCAGCGTGAAGTCGACGTCGAAAAACACCGCCTTCGTGCGCGTGCGTCGTGCGCGGCGGCTGTCGCGACCGCGGCTCGATTCGTGGTCAGGATCCTGGAACATCAATTGAACCGGTACTTCATTTCGAGACCGATCGCGAACGATGACGTGTCGCTCGTCGTCGCGGTGTAACGAATTGGAAAATCACGGCCGACGCTGGACTCGTGGCTACGGAGCTGCACCCACTCGTCCCCATCCTCGAACTCGCCGAGACGCGTCCAGCGAACCTTGACCCCCAGGCTGAACGCGTCGCTCACCCGATAGTCGACGCCGGCGAGCGCCTGCGCGCCGGTCAACAGATCCGACAACTTGGCCCTGCCGATGCTGGTGGTGCCTGAGATTCTCGCCTGCAGCAGGGGATCGACGAACGTATCGATCTCGCTCGGATTGTCATTCCGTGTCCAGCGGCTGAAGTAGTCCAGCGACACGCGCGCCGCGCCTGCCCCGAACCCGAGGTAGGGCGTGAACCGCGAGCCGGACGTGAAATCATAGTACAGGTTGGCGAAGACGTTGTGCGCCAGAAGGTCATCGACGCCGCCGTCCGCGATCTCGATTTCCTGATCGGCCTTGGCCAGCAGTACCGCATCGGCGCCGATACGCGTCTGGGACAGATCGTCGTAGGTCGTGCTCCGATAGAAATACTCTCCTTCGATCCTCCACCCCGCCCACCGATACCCGAAGGCCAGCGCCGGCAGAATCCCTGATCCTCCGGCCACCTCGTTCGACCAGGTCGGTCGAGAGGGCGGCTCCGTACAGCCGCCGCCGGTCTCCGCCTGCGTCGGATTGGTGATCAAGTCACACCTGGTGCTCCAATCATTGTTCGTGCCGGCCACGACCATACCCGGAGTGATCGCGGGGCCCAGGGCCATCCCCACGTATGCTCCTTCTTGCGCTGACACCCCGCCGGGTATCGCCAGCACCGCCAGGTAAGCTGGCAAGACTACAACGAGCTTCCGAAACATGGTTCGTCCTCCTGTTCCACGGCGCGCGAGAGTGGACGATTGTTGATGCGAATCGATCGGCGTGCTGCCCTTGGCCCGATGTCGGCGAACGCTTCTCAATGATATGAGAAACGGGCTCGTCGTCCTCGATGAGATACAGCGGCTTCCCGATGTGTTCCCGTTGCTGCGCGCGCTGGCCGATCGTCCACGGACCCCGGCCCGGTTCCTCGTGTAAAGAGGCGTGCGTGCGCTTCGCGCTGCGCCCACGACTGCGCTAATATCGCTGCCGACGACTCCATCGAGGCGTCGGTCCTGCATCGGGGCGGGACCGGGGTCGACATGCCTCGCATGGACTGCGGCTCCCATGGCGTCACTCGGTCCAGGCTCCCGGCTCGGATCCTACGAAATTGCCGGCCCACTTGGCGCCGGCGGCATGGGAGAGGTCTACCGCGCCACGGACACCAGACTGGACCGCACGGTCGCCATCAAGGTGTTGCCGAGTGGGGCGCAGGTGACTCCCGAGCTGCGCGAGCGTTTCGAGATCGAGGCCCGCGCCGTGGCCGCGTTGAACCACCCGCATATCTGCACGCTGCACGACATCGGCCGCGAGCGAGCGTTGGCCGCGTCACCCCGGCCGGGAACGGTGAGCGAAACCGCCGATCCGGTCGACCCCGTTCAGCCGATCGATTTTCTCGTCATGGAGTTCCTCGACGGCGAGACGCTCGCCCAGCGCCTCGAGCGGGGTGCACTGCCGATCGAGGACGCGCTGCGCATCGCCGGCGAGATCGCAGAGGGGCTCGACGCGGCGCACCGCAAGGGCATCGTCCACCGCGATCTGAAGCCGGGCAATGTCATGCTCACCGCGGCGGGGGTGAAGCTGCTCGACTTCGGGCTGGCCAAGCTTCCGGAGCCCGGGGGACCGGACGCGGCGGTGTCAGCCCCGACCCGCGCCGCGCTGACGACGGACGGGACCATTCTCGGCACGCTGCAGTACATGTCGCCCGAACAGCTCAACGGGCAGCCGGCCGACGTGCGGTCGGACGTCTTTTCGTTCGGCGCCACGCTCTACGAGATGGTGACCGGGACACGGCCCTTCCACGGCGAGGGTCCGGCGGACATCATCGGATCGATCCTGAAGGACGAACCGCCTTCGATTCGGGAGCACCACCGCGAGCTGCCCCGCACACTCGACCGGCTGCTGCGAACCTGTCTGGCGAAGGATCCAGATGACCGCTGGCAGACGGTGCGCGACATGAAGCGCGAGCTGGCGTGGGTCGCGCAGCCGAACGACACGGACGACGCCACGGTCGCCGGGCCGGCGGCGACCGGCGGTGCGGGGCTGTCGGGCGGGTGGCTGGGGGCGACTCTTCTCGCTACCGCCGCCGTGACGGCGCTCGCGGTCTGGATGCTGAAGCCGGTCCCCGCACCAGCGGCGCCTGCCGTCAACCGGTTCGTCATCGACGTCGAACCGCACCACGTGCTGACCGGGGGGGTTGCCGTCTCTCCGAATGGCCGGAGCGTCGTCTATGGCGTCGCCGAAAACGGAACGACACAGCTCTACCTGCGGGCCGTCGACGCGTTCGAGTCGATACCGATTCCCGGCACGGAGGGCGCGGGAGGCGCATCGTTCTACTTCTCGCCGGACAGCCGGCACATCGGCTTCGAGGTGCGCGACAACGGGCAATGGACGCTGCGCCGCGTGCCAATCACCGGCGGCAGTCCTCTCACGATCGGCCGTGGCAACGGTCAGTTGTTCGGGGGCCTTTGGCTTCCCGGCGATACGATCGTCGTTGGCGCCCTGCGGTCAGGGACCGGCCTCATGCGGGTCCCGGCCGGCGGCGGCGACGTCGAGATCCTCACGGCGCTGGACGAAGAACGTGAAGATTTTGCGCATATCGCGCCGTCTCGCGTGCCTGGTCGTGACGAGATCTTCTTCACGATTCTGCCGGACGTGCAGGACTTCGCGACCGACGAGGAGGTCTTCGACGCCGCTCGGCTCGCAGTCTACTCCCCGCAGAGCGGCGCCGTCAGCGATCTCTTCGATCGCGCCGCGTCGGGACTTACATCGAGACGGGACACTGGATCTACCGATCGCCCGGCGCTACGTATGCGGCGCGCACACTCGATCTGAATGCGCTCGCATTCGGAGAACCGTTCCCGCTGCTCGATTTCGAATTCGACTTCGGCAGCTACCTGGCCGACATCGTTGCAGGCGGCACGCGGGCGTTCATCCAACAACCCCTCGACTCGAGACTGCGCACGCTCGCGTGGGTCGACCGCGCCGGCAGAGAGGAACCGTTGCCCCTCGAGCCGGCCGTGTATCGCATCGCGCGCGTTTCGCCCGACGGTCGGCAGATTGCGCTCGACCGCGGCGAACCGGGAGCACGGGACGTCTGGGTCTTCGACCTGACTCGTGAAACGCTGAGCCCGCTGGCGAGGACCGAGGACGACGAGGAACACCCGGTCTGGACTCCGGACGGCCGGCGGATCGTCTTCAGCTCGGGTCCCGGGAACGAAGCCAATCTCCACGTGAGAGCGGCCGACGGCAGCGGACCGACCGAGCGTCTGTCGACGAGCCCGAACTTGCAGTGGCCTCATTCGTGGTCGTCCGATGGCCGTTCGCTGGTGATCTCCAGCCGCACGGTCGACCCGGCGGAGGGTGTCCAGCCGCTCGACGTCCGGGTCATGGCGCTGGACGGGGACCGCGCGATTGCACCGCTGTTCGTGTCGGAGTTCACCGAGAGCAACCCGGTCGTGTCGCCGGACGGGAACTGGATTGCCTACCGATCCGACGAATCGGGTCGCAATGAAGTCTATGTTCAGCGCTTTCCCGATCTCGGTGGGCGCGTCCAGATCTCGACCAACGGCGGCACCGCGCCGCTCTGGTCGCACGATGGCACGGAGCTCTATTACCGCGACGGCCAGGCGCTGATGGCGGTGGCGGTCCAGAGCGGTGCCCAGTTCACCGCGGGTCTGCCCGAATTGTTGTTCGAGGGCCAGTATCTCGATGATCTCGCGCGGAACTACGACCTCGGTCCAGACGGCCGCTTCCTGATGATCAAGCAGGCCGAGTTGCAACGCATACACGTCGTCATCAACTGGCTCGAAGAACTGAGAGCCTCCCTCCCGCCGAACTGACGCCAGACAACCGCCGCCAGTCGTCTTTAGTACGTCGGGCTCGAATCGCCGAGGCTGCGCCGGAGACCGGCCCGGGGCCGCTCGGGCCATGCACTACAATGGTTTCGTCGTCATGCCCGACTGGAAGAACACGCTGAACCTGCCCCGCACCGGTTTTCCGATGCGGGCCAACCTCCAGGAGACGGAGCCGGCCGCCATCGGGCGCTGGACCACGATGGGTCTGTACGAGCGGATCCGCTCGCTGCGCGCCGGTGCGCCGCAGTTCGTGCTGCACGACGGACCGCCCTACGCCAACGGAAAGATCCACATCGGGCACGCACTCAACAAGATTCTCAAGGACATCATCGTCAAGTCGAAGACGATGGCTGGATTCGACGCGCCGTACGTACCCGGTTGGGACTGTCACGGGCTGCCAATCGAACTGAAGGTCGACAAGGAGCTGGGCAAGAAGAAACGCACCATGGGCGTCGCCGAATTCCGGCGCGCCTGTGGCAGCTATGCCGAGAAGTTCGTGGCCCGGCAACGCGCCGACTTTCAGCGGCTGGGTGTGCTGGGCGCCTGGGACCGGCCCTATCTGACGATGACCCGCGACTATCAGGCGGCGATCGTCCGGGCGCTCGGCCGTTTCGTCGAACAAGGCATGGTCTACAAGGGCAAGAAGCCGGTGCACTGGTGTCTGCGGTGCCGCACTGCGCTGGCCGAAGCCGAAGTCGATTACGAGAACCATACCTCGCCGTCCATCCATGTCGAATTTCCGCTGCGTCCGGACAGTGCCCGCCAATTGGTCGAGCGCGCACCCGGCCTGGGTAACCGGCCGGTGTCGGTGCTGATCTGGACCACCACGCCCTGGACCATTCCATCGAACCTGGCAGTCGCGTTCCATCCCGACCTCGACTACGGCGTCTATGACGCCGAGGGTACCGCCGTCATCGTGGCGGAACAACTCGCACGCACCGTCGCCGACGCCGTCGGGCGTGATTTCGGCTCCCGGCTCGCGAGCCTGAAAGGCCGCGACCTGGAGGGGCTGCGATTCCGACACCCGCTCTACGATCGCGATTCGATTGGCGTGCTGGCCGACTACGTCACGCTGGAACAGGGCACCGGCGCGGTCCACACCTCGCCGGGGCACGGCGCCGACGACTATGTCACCGGTGTGCGGTACGGACTGGAGATTTATGCCCCGATCGGACCCTCGGGACGATTCGACGACGATGTGGGCGTCGTCGGCGGCGAGAAGGTCTTCGACGCCAACCCCAAGGTGGAAGCGGCGCTGGCCGCCGCCGGCCGGTTGTGGTGCAGCGACACGGTCGACCACACCTATCCGCATTGCTGGCGATGCCATCACCCGGTGATCTTCCTGGCCACCTGGCAGTGGTTCATCGCGATGGACACCAACGACCTGCGGGGTCGCGCGCTCTCGGCCGTCAAGCAGGTCGAGTGGTTTCCCGCCTGGGGCGAGGAACGAATCCACAACATGCTGGTCAGCCGCCCGGACTGGTGCATCTCGCGCCAGCGCTCATGGGGGGTGCCGATTCCCGCGCTGCAGTGCACGGGGTGCGGCGAGGCGCTGCTGACCACGGCGCTGACCGAGCGCGCCGCCACCGTGTTCGCCGAACATGGCGCGGATGCCTGGTATGAGCACGACCTTGCCGAATTCGTGCCGGCCGGCTTGCGCTGCCCGCGCTGCAGCGGCGAGACGTTCGAACGTGAGCGCGACATTCTCGATGTCTGGTTCGACTCGGGGTCAAGTCACGAGGGTGTCCTCGGTGACCATCCGGAACTGCAGTGGCCGTACACGGTCTATCTGGAAGGCAGCGATCAGTACCGAGGGTGGTTCCACAGCTCGCTGCTGGTCGGGCTCGGGACGAGGAACGCCGCGCCGTACCGGCAAGTCATCACCCACGGCTTCGTGGTCGACGAGTCCGGCCGCAAGATGTCGAAATCGATCGGAAACACCGTCGACCCGCAGACCATCATCACGCAGAGCGGCGCCGAGGTGCTGCGGCTCTGGGTCGCCATGGTCGACTATCGAGAAGAGGTGCGCATCGGCCCGCAGGTGCTGGCGCGGGTCATCGAAGCGTATCGCAAGATCAGGAACACCCTGCGAATCCTGGTGGCCAATCTGTACGACTTCGATCCGGCCGCCGATGCGCTCGCGCCCGCCGCGTTGCAGGAGGTGGACCGCTACGCCCTCGCCCGCTACGGCGAGGTAGCGACTCGCGTCCTGCGCGCCTACGACCGGTACGAGTTCCAGTCGGCGGTACACACGCTCAACCACTACCTCACGGTCGACCTCAGCGCGTTCTACATCGATATCTCGAAGGACCGGCTCTACACATTCGGTCCCGGCTCGGATGCGCGACGGTCGGCACAGACCGCAATCCACACGATCGTCGACGGTCTGACGCGTCTGCTTGCGCCGATCCTGCCGATCACCGCGGACGAATTGTGGCGCAATCTGCCGGGGGCCGACGCCGACAGTGTGCATCTCGCGGACTTCCCCTCGGCACTCGATGCGCTGATCGATCCGCTGCTGCTCGACCGTTGGGGCCGGCTGCTCAGTCTGCGCGACGCCGTCAACGGCGAACTGGAACAGTTGCGGCGGAACAAGGTGGTGGGCACGTCCCTCGAGGCGACCGTCACCCTGACCGCCGACGGCGAGCTGGCGGCACTGCTCGCGCGCTACGCTGATGTCCTGCCGACTCTGTTCATCACCTCGGCGGTCACTCTGAACACCGGCAGCGCCGTCGCTGACGGAGACGGGGCGCGCTTTCGCGACGCGCGGGGCAGCGTCCGTATCGAAGTGCGCCGCAGCGAGTCCAACAGATGCCCACGCTGCTGGCGCTGGACGCGGCCCGCCGGCGGCGACGATGCGGACGTCTGCGAGCGATGCGCGGATGCGCTGTCCGAAACGCCGGCGCCGGTAGCCTGACGTACGCTTCGCCTCATGACCAGCGAGTCCCACATCACCCCCAGCGTGTCACCGTCTCCGGAGACGGTCGAGGTTGCCACCGTGATGCCCCCGCGCCTCATGGCGTTGATCGCTCTCGTCATTCTGGTCCTCGACCAGGTGACCAAACGGCTGGTCCTGACCTCCATCGACCTCTACGACGCGATCGTGGTGATCCCCGGCGTTCTCAACCTGGTGCACGTGCAGAATACCGGCGCCGCGTTCGGATTCCTCGACTCGGCGAGTCTCGAGAACAAACAGCTTCTGATGACCGGAATCGCGCTGATCGCACTGGCGGCGATCGGCGCCTATGCGTGGCGCGTCGGCCCCCGTGAAACGCTGGCCCGGGTGGGGCTGGCGCTCATCATGGGCGGCGCCCTCGGCAACCTGATCGACCGCGCCACGGCAGGGCATGTGGTCGACTTCATCGATGTCTACTGGCGGTCGTATCATTTCTGGGCGTTCAACGTCGCCGACTCGGCGATCACGGTGGGCGCCGGTCTCCTCATCCTGGACATGTTCGTAGCGAGCGGCACCGATGTATCCACTGCTGTTTGAACTCGGCCCGGTCAGCATCTACAGTTACGGCGTCCTCCTGGCGGCCGCCTACATCGTGGCGCTGCAGTTCGGACTGCGGCGCGCCGCCCGTGCCGGCCTGAACGGCCAGCGGGTCATGGATCTCGGCATACTCGCGATCGTCAGCGCGCTGGTCGGCGCGAAGCTGCTGCTGTTGGTCGTGGACTTCGACCGCTTCACGAGCGACCCGGCGCAGTTGATGGTGCTCGTGAAATCCGGCGGCGTCTTCTATGGCGGGCTGCTGCTGGCGGTCCCTGCCGCGTGGTGGTACATCCGCCGCCATCGCCTGCCGCTCTGGACCACCTGCGACCTGTTCGCCCCCGGCATCGCGCTCGCCCAGGGGGTCGGCCGCATGGGGTGTCTGCTGGCCGGTTGCTGCTACGGCTCGGCCACGGATGCGGCCTGGGGCATTACCTTCACCAATACGCTGGCGGCGGCCAACGTCGGCACCCCGCTCGAGATCGCGCTGCACCCGACCCAGGTGTACGAGGCGGTCGCGGTGCTGCTCATCCTCGCAGTCCTGCTGGTCGGCGAGCGTCATTGGCGCTCGTTTCCCGGACGCACGTTCTGGACCTATCTGCTGCTCTACGGCAGCGCCCGCATGGTGATCGAGTTCTACCGGGGCGACCCGCGCGGGATGGTGTTCGACACCGTCCCGACCTCGCAGTTCGTGTCGGCGCTGATCGTGCCGATCAGTCTCGTCATGCTCGTCTACCTGCGCCGGCGCGGTCCGGAGAACGATGCCTCTCCGAGATCTCACCAGCAACGAGCCGCATAGGAGCCTGCGCCCTCGTCAATTCCTGACCAATCGCGATGTCCCCCGCTGACGCCAGTGAACGCCTGGAAGTCACGGACGACCATGACGGCGCCCGTCTCGATCACTTCATCACCGCGGTGCTTCCAGCGCGTACGCGGTCACAGATCCAGCGCCTGATCCGTAACGGTCACGTCCTGCTCAACCGGCAACCGGTACGGGCCAGCCACGCCGTCCATCCAGGCGACGTGGTCGATGTCGATATTCCGCCGGCGGTGCCGTCCACGCCCGCGGCGGAGGCAATCCCCTGCATGATCCTGCACGACGACGCCGATGTCGTCGTCGTCAACAAGCCGGCCGGTATGGTCGTACACCCCGCCGCCGGTCACGCCAGTGGCACGCTCGTGAACGCACTCCTGCATCATGTACACGGATTGAGCGGCATCGGCGGCGAGCAGCGCCCCGGCATCGTGCACCGTCTCGACCGCGGCACCTCCGGCGTGATGGTGGTCGCAAAACACGATGCCGCGCACACGGAACTTTCACGCCAGTTCGCCGATCGTGAGGTTGAAAAGGAATACGTGGCGCTGGTCTGGGGCCTGCTGAACACAGGCCGCCGTATCGAGGCGCCCATCGGCCGCGACCCGCTGAACCGCCAGAAGATGTCGACTCGCGCGCGGCGTGCACGGTCAGCGGTGACGCGGGTCACCGGCACCGAACGGCTGCGCGGCCTGACCCTCTCCACCATTGCCATCGCCACCGGCCGGCAGCACCAGATTCGCGTCCACCTGAACAGCATCGGCCATCCCGTCGTCGGCGATGCCATCTACGGCGGTGTCCGGCGTCATCAGGCCGCCGATCACCGGATTCTGGCGACGCTCGACCGGCCGTTCCTGCATGCGTATCGTCTCGCGTTCAAACACCCGCGAGACGGCGGCGCGGTGGAATTCAGGGCGCCGCTCCCGGACGACCTGCAGAGTGTGGTGGACGACCTGCGAGCGCGACGGGATCGGGAGGACAGATCATGAATCAGCGAACACTCTCGAGTGAGACACTGTTCAGCGGCAGGATATTCACCGTCCACTCCGACCGCGTCCGTCTACCCCATGGCCCCGAGGCGGTAATGGACGTCATTCGTCACCCCGCCTCGGTCGTGCTGCTACCGATGCCCGACCCCGATCACATCGTGCTGATCCGTCAGTATCGCTACGCCATCGACAGTTTGATCTGGGAACTCCCGGCCGGCAGCGTCGATCAGGGCGAGACACCGGCGCAGGCGGCCGCCCGCGAGTGCCACGAAGAGGTGGGTCTTGCGCCGGTGCAACTCGAACGGCTCGGCGCGTTCTACCCGACGCCCGGGTACTGCGACGAGCTGATGCTCTTTTTCAAGCTGACCGGCCTCGAACAACCGGACCACGCTGCGCAGGCGGACGAAGATGAGGACATCGAGGTACAGGTGGCCACGCTCGCGGACGCGCGCCGGCTGGTCCTGACCGGCGATGTCGTGGACATGAAGACGGCCTTCGGTCTGACATTGATCTGACTCGGCAGCCTACTGCACCGTCCCGTGCACCGCGGATGTCCCGTCCGCGCCTGCCGACGCCGGCCGACCCGTGGCCGGCTGGAGCGCGAGCTTCAGGACCTCGTCGATCGTCGAGACCAGGTGAATCGTCAAATCGCGACGCAGATCCTCGCTGAGATCTTCGTTGACGTGCTTCTCGTTCTGTTTCGGCAGAATGACCTCGAACACCCCGTGACGGCGCGCGGCCAGCACCTTTTCCTTGATGCCGCCGACCGGCAGCACGTGGCCCGACAGCGTGATCTCGCCTGTCATCGCCAGATCACCCCGCACCGGCCGGCCGGTCAATTCGGAAGCCAGCGCAGCAGCCATCGTCACCCCGGCCGACGGACCATCCTTCGGGATCGCCCCGGACGGCACGTGCAGGTGCAGCTCGGCATGCTGGTAGAAGTCGGGATCGACGCCATACGTGTCGGTCTGACCCCGGAGCCACGACAGCGCGGCTCGGGCCGACTCCTTCATCACCTCGCCCAAGTGACCTGTCAGCGTCAGTGAGCCCTTGCCCGGCATGCGAGCCGCTTCCACGAACAGCACCTCGCCCCCGGCCGGGGTCCAGGCCAACCCCAGCGCGACACCAGGGTTCCTGGTGCGCTCGGCGACTTCTTCGTCCTGGAAACGCGGCGCCCCGAGCATCTCCGTCACCGTGTTCGTCGAAATCTCCAGCGGGTCCCGGGTGCCCTCCGCGTGACGCCGCGCCACTTTGCGACACAGCGCTCCAATCTCCCGTTCGAGGTTGCGCACCCCGGCCTCGCGCGTATAGCCGCGGATGACGGCGCGGATGGCGTCGTCGGCGAACGTGATCTGCTCTGCCGTGAGGCCGTGGTTCTCGATCTGCCGTGTTTCCAGGTGCTCCTGCGCGATCTGCAGCTTTTCTTCCTCGGTGTAGCCCGGAAGTTCGAGCACCTCCATCCGGTCGCGCAACGCCGGTGCAATCGGATCGAGCACGTTCGCCGTGGTGATGAACAGCACTTCGGACAGATCGAACGGCACGTCCAGGTAGTGGTCCCGAAACGTGTTGTTCTGCTCCGGGTCCAGGACCTCCAGCAGCGCCGAAGACGGGTCGCCACGGAAATCGGCGCCCAACTTGTCGATCTCGTCCAGGATGAACACCGGGTTCTTCACCTCGGCGCGCCGCAACCCCTGGATGACCTGACCCGGCAGTGCGCCGATATAGGTCCGGCGGTGTCCGCGGATCTCCGCCTCGTCCCGCATGCCGCCCAGCGACACCCGCACGAACTTGCGGTCAAGCGACCGCGCGATTGACCTTGCCAGCGACGTCTTGCCCACCCCGGGCGGACCGACGAAACAGAGGATCGGCCCCTTCATGGCCGGGTTCAACTTGCGCACCGCCAGATACTCGAGGATTCGGTCCTTCGCCTTCTCAAGACCGGAGTGATCGGCGTCCAGCACCGTCTTGGCGCGGGACAACTCGATGACCTCGTCAGTGCGCACGTCCCAGGGCAGCGCCACCAGCCAGTCGAGGTAGGTGCGCGACACGGTGTACTCGGCCGCCGCCACCGGCATCCGTGACAACCGGTCGAGTTCGCGCAGCGCTTCCTTCTGCACCAGTTCCGGCATCCTCGCCGCTTCGATCTTCTCCCTGAGCTCCGCGAACTCCTTGGTCTGATCGTCGGTCTCGCCCAGCTCTTTCTGAATCGCCTTCATCTGCTCACGCAGCAGATATTCGCGTTGGCTCTTGCCAACCTCCGACTGCACTTCTGACTGAATCTTCGAGCCCAATTCCAGCACCTCGAGCTCTTTGATCAAGATCCGGGTCAGCGTCTCCATCCGCTCGCGGACGTCGAGCGTACCGAGCACCTCCTGTTTCGTCGAAGTCTGGATAGTCGTCAAGCTCGACGCGATGAAATCGGTCAGCTTGCCCGGTTCGGTGACATTGCCCGCCAGCGTCTGCAGATCGTCGGACAACAGCGGCGACAGAGACACGACCTGCTGGAAGTTGTTCTTGATGTTGCGTTGCAAAGCGTCGATCTCGAGGCGATCCTTCTCGTTCGTGATCTCGTTGGCTTGATGGACCCTCGCGCGAATGTAGGGATCGGTCCCGAGGACTTCGTCGAGATGCAGCCGGATCTGGCCCTGCACGATGAGACGGAGCGTGCCGTCGGGCAGCTTGAACATCTTGTGGATGTGCGTGGCCATCCCGATCGGATAGAGGTCTTCCTGTGTCGGGTCCTCCGTGCCCGGCTCGATCTGGGTGAAAACCCCGACCAGCCGGTCCCCGGCGATCGCTGCTTCAATCAACCGGACGGAACTCTCGCGAGCCACCGCCAGCGGCATGAACGAGTTCGGAAACAGCACGGTGTCGCGCAACGGCAACACGGGCAGTTCTGGCGGGATCGAGACCGGCTGCTCAGCGTCAGAGTCCTCGTTGTCGAGGAACTCGCGCTCATCGGTCATCGTACGTTCTCCTCTGCGAGGTAGGTTGCGAAACTGGACCCGCCCACCACGGAGGCGGGTCCGATGCAGTTGGAGTCTAACCCGAACCACGAGGGCACGGCGGGCCAAAGTGCTGCGTGTGCCGCCTCACAGGCCCGCACATTGTGGCCGCTGGCCGCGAGCGACTAGCCGTACGTCGCGCCAAACAGAGAGACCGCCTTGCTGCGGGACTCGAGGATGCGCTCGCGGTGACGCTCGATCTCGAAGACCTCCTCGCACTCCTTGCAACGCGCCGCGAAGGGCAGCGCCCGCAGCCGGTGCTCCGCGATCTCGTCGCCGCACTCGTAACAGTAGCCGTAGGTGCCCTCTTCGAGCCGGGCCAGCGCCGCGGCGATCTTCGTCAGCGTTTCCGCCTTCATCTGGATCAGTGCGAACTCGATGTCATCCTGGATGTCCGTTTCCGAATTCTCGGCCTGGTCGGCGCTCCGGTGCGCGGGCATTTGCCCTGCCCCGGTTCGCACATGGCGGATCTTGTTCTGCACCTCGCCGGCGATCTCGTCGCGACGCTCCATGAGGATACGGCGCAATTCGGTGTACCGGTCTTCGGTCATGCCATACGTGAGGCTGCTCATGATACGGCTCCTTTTCTTCCGACCTGCTGGGATGCGTGCTCGGGATGCGTCGGATCGAAGCCCCGCTGCGGATGGATATTCATAGCAATTCAGATTCCGGGACGCCACGCCGACATGAATGTCGCCAGGGTCCGAAAAACGAAGTGAACTGAGTTGAGATCGAGCGAAGGAGGGGAAGGAACCCGAGGGTTGCGGATGGCCCTCAGGGGTCTCGCCCATCCTCGCGAGCCCTTGCTAACTGCTTCATTTACAACGCTTTATTGGCCTCGTTCGTCATTCACATGCAACCGCGAGTGCCAATGTCAGTATATTAGACGACAATACCGGCGGTTCGGTTTCAGATCTTTTGGCGCTCCCCTCGAGTTGTGAGCGCGTTTGGCAGCCCGGGGTTGAACCCCCGTGTCGCACCAGAACTGGTCGTCACATTGCCGCGGCCGGCCAATGCAAGGCGCGACGAGGGAACCAATCGGGGCATGTGTGATCGCGGCAATCAGACACCCAGCGCCGCCCCAGACGGTATGAAGCGCCGATCGGATGCAGCGGGGCCGGTGCCACGAGCTGCCAGTCGCCACCGTTGACGCGTAGATCCCGGTGTGGCAAGCTGAGCGGACCTGCAACGACGATGCGTGCCACGACCTGTCCTCTCTGCCAACGTCGCCGGGCTCGGCGCGCCTGTCCGGCGCTCGGCTTTCAGATTTGCCCGGTTTGCTGCGGAACGAAGCGGCTGACGGAGATCCGCTGCCCGGACGATTGCTGCTACCTGAAGTCCACCAGGGCACACCCGCCCGCCATGGTCCAGCGACAGCAGGAACGCGATGGACGATTTGTCGTGCCGATCGTCGCCGGGCTCAGCGAGCGACAGTTCGAGTTGTTCTTCCTGGTCCAGAGCGCCGTGCTCCAACTCGCCGAGAGCGGAGAACTGCCGGTTGACGACGAGGTCGTGCGGGACGCCATGCAGGCGCTGGCGGCCACCTGCGAGACGGCCGGCAAGGGCATCATCTATGAGCACCGGCCGGCCTCGCTGCACGCCGAACGGCTCTCGCGCGAGCTGCAATGGCTGGTCGAGGGCAGAGACGGACAGCGGCCAGTGGCGAACGAGAGCGATCTCGCCGAGGTTTTCCGGCGCATCGCTCAGGCAGCCGGCCAGGCCGGCACCGTCCTGGATGGAGGCAACCGGGCCTATCTGAACCTCGCTGGGCGGCTCATGCAGTTTGCACCGGGGACCGCACCCGGCGACACGAAGGCGGCGAGCGTGAGCCGTAGCCCGTCAATGATCATTCCGTAGGCATCCTCGTCTGTTACAATAGAGTGTTCTGACGAGCGCCAGTGCGCTCAAGCCACGAACAAGGACCAGACGCCACCATGGCAAAGCGTTGCGACATTTGCGGAAAGGGCCCGGCGTTCGGGCGAAACGTGAGCCACGCGCACAACGTAACGCGACGGCGTTTCCAAGCCAACATCCAGCGGGTGAAGGCGGTCGTAAACGGCGGCGTGAAGCGGATCCGGGTCTGCACGCGGTGTCTTCGTTCCAACAGGGTCGTGAAAGCGGCCTGACGAGCGGATGCGCGAGGCGGTTCATTCCAGTGCCGCTCCGGCGGCGATCGGCCCCTATTCCCAGGCGGTTCGCGCCGGACAGCTCCTGTACGTATCCGGTCAGATCCCGATCGACCCGCTGTCCGGACAGGTCGTCGACGGCGACGTGACGGCGCAGACGCATCGCGTCATGCGCAGCCTGGGGGCAATTCTCGGTGCGGCCGGCGCCAGCTTCGACGATGTCGTGCGCACCACGATTTTTCTGACCGATCTCGGTGATTTCGCCAAGGTCAACGAGGCCTACGGCAGTTACTTCAGCGACCCCGCCCCGACCCGCGCCACCGTAGAGGTGGCTGCACTCCCGAAGGGTGTATGCGTCGAGATTGACGCGATCGCACATCTGGACTAGTGCTGCGCCACGACTAAAGATTAGGGCACGCGGAACCGATAGAGTTCCCGTGCAGAAAAAGTATATCGTCCGACTCACCGACCAGGAACGCGAGGTCTGTCAACAGACAGTCCGGAAGCTCAACGGCAGCAACGAGAAGGTGCGCCGTGCTCAGATCCTCTTGAAGGCCGATGCGGACGGACCGGCGTGGACCGACCAGCAGATCGCCGACGCCTTGTCGTGCCGCACCAAGACCGTTGAAAACATTCGCCAACGATGCGTACTGGAAGGATTCGAGCGGGCGCTGGAACGCAAACGACGGCCGTCGCCCCCGGTCCCCAAGCTGCTCGACGGCGAGCAGGAGGCGCAGGTCATCGCCCTGCGTCTGGGGCCGCCCCCGAAGGGCTATGCCAACTGGTCGTTGCGGCTACTGGCGCGCCGGGTCGTCGAGCTGGAGGTCGTCGAGTCGGTCAGCCACGAGACCATCCGGCGTACGCTAAAAAAAACGGGATGACCCGGCGGAAAATCGAGTACTGGGTGATCCCGCCGGAGGCCGACGCCGAGTTCGTGGCGCACATGGAGCAGGTCTTGGACACCTATGCGCAACCGTACGACCCGGCTTGCCCGGTCGTGTGCATGGATGAGCAGCCGGTGCAACTGGTCAAGGAAACGCGCCCGCCGATGGCCGCCACGCTAGCGCGGCCCCGCCGCGTCGACTACGAGTACGAACGGGCCGGCACGGCCTCGGTCTTCCTGTTCAGCGAGCCGCTGGCGTGTTGGCGGCGGGCGACGGCGCGGGCCCGGCGGACGAAGGCGGACTGGGCGGTGGAGGTCGCCGACCTGTTGGAGGGCCGCTACGCCGACTGCCCGAAGGTCACCTTGGTGTGCGACAACCTCAACACGCACACGCCCGGCGCCTTCTACGAGGTGTTCGAGCCGGCCCGGGCTCGGGAACTGGTTCGTCGCCTCGAGTTCTGCTACACGCCGAAGCACGGGAGCTGGCTGAACATCGCCGAGAATGAACTGAGTTCGATGACGCGCCAATGCCTGCATGGCCGCCGCATCGGCGACCTCGAGACGCTGCACGGCGAAGTGTCGGCGTGGTCCACCGACGTCACTGCTACGCAACGCGGTGTCGACTGGCAGATGCAGGTCGACGATGCGCGCCGTAAACTCAAGTCCGTCTATCCTAAAATTCTGACGTGACGCAGCACTAGGAGCCTGCGCCGCATCCCGCCGAGCGGCGATGCATCTTGCGGATCGGCGATGCATCTTGCGGATCGGCGTTGAAGGCCAGCGATCAGCGCATCATTCGTTCGACCTCGAGAACACCGGCGACACCGCGAATCACCTTGATGATTCGCTGCAGTTGCTTGAGATCATCGATCTCGATGGTCACGCTGATGCGACCGTGATGGTCGCTGCTGCTTGCCTCGACCTTGAGTACATTGGTCTTGAGCGCCGCAATCTTCGAGGTCACCTCGGCCAGAATTCCCTGGCGGTCCTCAACCTGGATGCCGAGCAGCACGACGAAACCGGACTCGTCCGGACTCTTGTCCCAGACCACGTCGATCCGGCGCTCGGGATCGTAGAGCAGGTTGAGCACGTTCGGACACCGTGCCGCGTGCACCGACACACCCTTGCCACGGGTCACATAGCCCACGATTTTCTCGCCGCGGATCGGGTTGCAGCAGCGCGCGCGAAACACCAGCAGGCCATCGAAACCGCGCACCTTGATCTTGTCTTCGCTGCGCCGCAGCATACGGCGCACGACGGTCCCGATGGACGGCGCATCCGGTCGCTCCTCGAGTTCGGTCGGCACGAGTTTCGCCAGGACCGCGCGTGCCGGCACCTTGCCGTACCCGATCGCGGCGAACAGGTCGTCGGCGCGCTGCGCCCCGAACTCGCCCGCCACGCGGGCCACCGCCTCGATGATCGACTTGCCGCCGATTTTGAAACGCCGCAGTTCCTTGTCGAACAGTTTGCGCCCGAGTTCGATGGCGCGCGCCTTCTCTTCGGCGTGAATGAAGTGCTTGATCCTGTTGCGGGCTCGCGAGGTGACGACGATGTTCAACCAGTCGCGAGTCGGCGTATGCCCCGGGGCGGTCAGGACCTCGACGATGTCACCGCTCTGCAGCCGGGTGCGCACAGGCACCATCCGCCCGTTCACCCTGGCCCCGACACACTGGTGGCCGACATCGGTGTGGATGGAGTAGGCGAAGTCGATCGGCGTGGCGCCGCGGGGCAGCGCCTTCACCGCGCCCTTGGGCGTGAATGTATAGACCTCATCCGGGTACAGATCGACTTTAAGGTTGTTGATGAACTCCCCTGGATCTCGAACCTCCTGCTGCCACTCCAGCAACTGCCGCAGCCAGGTGAAGTGCTCCTCGTCCGGCTTCACGCCGACCCGCCCCTCCTTGTATTTCCAGTGCGCGGCAATCCCGTCCTCGGCGACCGCGTGCATTTCCGCAGTCCGGATCTGCACCTCGAACGGCACCCCCTGCGGGCTGACCACCGAGGTGTGCAGCGACTGATAGCCGTTATCGCGAGGCATCGCGATGAAGTCCTTGAAACGGCCCGGCACCGGCGACCACGTCTGGTGAATGATGCCCAGCGCCGCGTAACAGTCGCGCACCGAGGCGGTGATCACTCTGAGGGCGATCAGGTCGTAGACCTGCTCGAGCGATATCCGCTGCCGCTTGATCTTCTGGTGGATTCCATAAAGACGCTTGATGCGGGACTCGATGCGATCGAACGGCACGTGCGCCCCCGTCAGGGTCCGTTCGAGGGTGCGGCGCAGCCCGGCCACCGTGCTGCGTGTCGCTTTCCGGCGACGGTCGACCCAGGCCCGAATCGTTTCGTACGCCTTCGGGTCGAGATGTCGAAAGGCCAGGTCCTCCAGTTCGTTCTTGACCTTCTTCATGCCGAGCCGATGTGCGATCGGCGAATAGATGTCGAGTGTCTCCCGGGCAATCGTGAGCTGGCGATCCTCCGGCATGTGCTCGAGCGTGCGCATGTTGTGTAGCCGGTCCGCCAATTTGACCAGAATCACGCGGATGTCATCGACCATCGCCAGGAGCATCTTGCGGAAATTCTCCGCCTGCCGCTCCTCGCTGGTCGAAAAGGGAATGGTGCTGATCTTGGTGACCCCCTCGACGACATGCGCCACTTCCGGCCCGAACAGTTCCTGCACCCGCTCGATCGACGTCAGCGTGTCCTCGACGACGTCATGCAGCAGCCCGGCGGCAATCGCGACGTCGTCGAGCCGCATCTCGGCGACCAGGGAGGCCACCTCGAGCGGGTGGGTCACATACGGTTCACCCGACCGGCGAGTCTGACCGGCGTGCTCGGCCGCTGAAAAATCGTACGCCCGCCGCAGCAGGTCAGTGTCGGCCTCGGGATTGGATGTGCGGGCCTTGGCAGCCAGCTTGTCAAAGCTGATCATCAGAAGTGCTTTTTGACCAACAGGATACGGTCACCCCTCCACATCATAGAAACCAGCGGCGACCGGCGTCAAGCCGGCCCGGTCCCGGTCCCGGCGAGCCAGTCACGTTGCCGGCGACACCGCGCGCATGTCGAACGGGCACACAGGGCGGGTCGATTGCGGCCGCCGCTTGACTTGCCGTTTTTGGCTTCACTATACTGATGCGTTCTGACTGCAGGGTCACCGGTGCCAAGCTGACGCCACCGGCCGCAGGGTGTCCCAGCCGAAACACCAGGAATCGCCAGCGGGTAAAGCCGGGTCGCCGTGTCTTCGGAGGACGTTGAGGAACAGCATTGTGCTGAAGGGGGCCGTCATGCGAATTCGATCGTTTGGAATCAGACTCGCGCTCGTCGCCGCGATGAGCGTGCCGCTGACATCATGCCGTTACATTGACCAGCTCGAGGCCATCAGGACGTTGAAGGACGCCAACACCGCGTATGCGCGTTCCGACTACCCGCTTGCCGTCGAACTTTACGAGCAGGTCATCGTCAACGACCCGAGCATGACCGTCGCCTATTTCTATCTTGCCAACAGCTACGACCAGCAATACCGTCCGTCACTGCGTGGCGAGCGCGAGAACGACGAGTTGCTCGCGAAGGCGATCGACAACTACATCACCTCGGTCGACAGCGAATACGACGTGGAACTGCGAAACATCGCGTTGCAGTGGCTCGTCGCCGCCTACGGGCCCGACAAGGCGAACGATCCGGCGAGATCAGAGCCTGTGCTCCAGCACATGATCGAATCAGATCCGTCGAATCCTGATAACTATTTCGTGCTCGCCAAGCTCTACGAAGACTCGGGGCTGTTCGAAGAGGCCGAGGAAATGTTTCATCGGGTGCGTGACATTCGTGCCGACGACCCGGCCGTCTACATGCAGATTGCCGGTTTCTACAACCGCAACGAGGATTTCCCGAGCACCATCGAAGCGCTGGGGCAGCGGGCCGCGCTCGAGCCGGACAACCCCGAAGCGTTCTACACGATTGGCACCTTCTACTGGGAGAAGGCGTTCCGCGACTTCCTGCTCAGCGAGGAAGAGGAGTTGGAATTCGTCATGCTCGGTCTCGAGCAGATCGAAAAGGCGCTGCAGTTGAACACCGACTACATCGAAGCGCTGACCTACAAGAACATTCTGATGCGGATGCAGGCGAACCTGACCGAAGACCTCGACGAGAGGGAAGAGCTCATCGCCGAGGCCGATACTCTGCGCGACCGGGCCGAAGCACTCAACAAGCTGCGGACCGAGGGCGCCATCTAGCGCTAGCGCCTCAGCGCCGTTCCGGCACGCGCCGCACGGTGCTTGTCCAAACGGCCGGGCCGCCCCCAAAGCGGCCCGGCCGTTCTTCTGTACAACCGACTTCTGTCCAACCGGCGCCAGCAACCCCAGCCATCAGCCCCGCTGCATTCGACCCACGTTGCATCCAGCAGCCGTGCTGCGTGGTTCAGCGGTCGAATACTCGCCTTGCTCGCCGCGCCGTGCCGTGTGCAGCACCGGTCTCGTTGGGACGCGGACCTTACCCCACGACCTGCCGGAAACGCCTGCGCCACGAGCCGCTGACTCCGCGGGCACAAGTGAGGTACAAACAAAACCGGCGCGGCCTGAAAGGCCGCGCCGGATCTGGACTTCCGTGGGAGAGCCGTCTCCTACAGCGCGTCTGCCCCGCCGGCCCGCCGCATCTGCTCGGTCACGATACCGACCTTGGTGATACCGGCGCCCTTGGCGGCGTCGATCACCTCGATGATCTCACCGTACCGAAGATTCCCGGCGCCGGCAATGAACATCGTCTTCTCGCGGCGCTGCTCGAAGATTCTGCGCAGACGCTCCTCGAGCTCCTGGATGGCCACCGGTTGCTGATTGATGGTAATCACCCGATCGGCGGTGTACTGCAGCACGATCTGGCTGCTGTCAGCGGCTGCCTGAGACGCGCCGCGTGTCTCCAGCGGCAGATTGATGTCGAGACCACGCTGCGACAGCGGCAGGGCCGCCAGAAAGATGACGATCAACACGAGCAACACGTCGATAAACGGCGTGATGTTGATCTCCGCCTGGGAATGCGGTTTCTCGGCGGTGACGATCTGGTCTGCCTCGTGGGTGTGCTGTAAGCTGCTGCTCATCTACTCGCCTCCCCCGACTCCAGCGCCGCCGCTACCGACCTTGCGCTCGGTGATCAACCCGATGTCCTCGATGCCTGCCCGCTGCAGACGGTCGAGTATCTGCATGACGGCGCTATACTGCGCATCCTGATCAGCCTTGATCAGCACGACCCGTTCCATCTTGCGGTCGAGCGCCGTCTGGACATTGTTCAACATGTCGTTCTCTGACGACTCGACGCTGTCGACGAAGAACCGACCGTCAGCCGTCACGGCGAGCACCGTCTGAGCGTCGTTCTCAGGCTTGTCGCTCGTATTCGCGGCCTCGGGCAGCGTAACGTCGACGCCTTTCTGCAGAAGGGGGGCGATCAGCATGACGATGATCAGCAACACCAGCATCACGTCCGCAAGCGGCGTGATGTTGATCTCGGAGTTCATCCCACCGGATTTTTTATCGCCTACCTGCATTCCCATAGGTCTGTCTCCTCGGCTCGTCTCACGTGACGATGTCGGCCCGACGCTGACGGGCGCCGGGCCGTTACTCTGGTCCGCGGGCACACGCCTCGCGGTTGCATTCGCGTGCTAGTCCGACCTCTTGATGAAGTAGTCGACGAGCTCGGACGACGAGTTGTCCATTTCAACACTGAAGAACTCGATCCGCGAGGTCAGGTAATTGTAGTACCAGACGGCCGGAATCGCGACGAATAGACCGATAGCCGTGCCGACGAGCGCCTCGGCGATACCGGCCGACACGGCGCCCAGACCACCGGACCCGGTGGCCGCGATGCCCTGGAACGCGTTGATAACGCCGAGGGTGGTGCCGAGCAGACCGACGAACACCGCGGTGGCGCCGATGGTCGCGAGCGAACCCATGCCCTTCTTGAGGTCGGCCGACGTCAGGGCGCTGGCGCGCTGAATCGCCCGGCGCACGCTGTCAACCAGGTCGTCACGACCCAACTCGACACCAGAGTCCTTCTGGAACTGGAACTCCTGCAGTCCGGCCAGCACGACCTTTCCAAGGTGGCTGTACTTGTAGTTCTTCGACTGCGACACTGCGATTGCGTCCTTGAGACGGCCGTCCTTGAGGTGCTTCGCCACTTGCGGCGCGAACGCCTTGGACTGCTTGCCGGCCTGCGTGAACGTGAACAGCCTTTCCAGAAAGACGCCCGTCGACCACATGGACATCAATCCCAACAGAATCATGAGGGACCGCACCGGAAGTCCCATCTGCGCCCAAAGTTCCAGAAGATCCATTGTGCCTCCTACCTAGGTCAGTGTGACGATTCGTCGAGCCACGCCCGGCGCACGCCGCCAGACGACAGTGTTGATTTCTCTAACGCAACTGGAAGTTCACGGTCACCGTCATGAGGACGGCCACGGGCGATCCATTGAGCGTCGTCGGTGTGTATTCCCACTGCCGGACCGCGACGATCGCGGCGTCGTCGAGCAACGGTACGGACCGCAACACAGTGACGTTCGTCACTCGTCCGTCCACGCCAATCTCCGCTTCGAGAATCACGATGCCCGAAACGCGTGCCGCCTGCGCGACCGGCGGATACACCGGCTCCACGTTCCTCGTCTTTTCCGGCGCGATGATATTGCCGCCCACGCGCACCGGCGCTGGCGGAGGCGGCGGGGGAGGCGGCGGGGGCGGGGGCGCGGGCATCAGACCACCCACGACGCCGCCGACGACGCCGCCGACGATACCGCCTTCGACCCCCTGCACGTTGCTGAGGTCGAAACCGGTCTCCGGCGCGATGACGGCAGGGGCCTCGATGGGCGCCGCGTTCGGATTCACGTCGACCACCGGCGCCACTACCGGCTGAGCGGCGGCGGGAGGCGGCGGGGGAGGCGGCGGGGGCGGGGGTGGAGGCGGCGCCGCCACGAACGCCATCATGGACGGCACCGTGGGCAGCGCATCGGCGGCCAGCAACGGCACGATCACCACGGCCGCGATCGCCGCCACGTGGGCGATGATCGAGACTGGCACCGTGTACCATTTCTGTGCACCGATCTTGATCGTCGGATTCGAGATTTCACCGAACATTTGACCTGGCACTATTCCCTCCTAAGCCCCTAAAGGGCCGTCGGCGCCTCGATGAGAGGGTCGATTATATGAAGCCCGTATAGCAGTGTCAACGCAACTCCGCACCCGGCCGACAAGTTTGTCCCTGTCCGTTCACAGCGACCGGAAACCCGGCATTTCGTGGATGTTTCACAGTTCGCCCCAGCCAATCCGATCGATCGATCTCACTGCATCCACACGACGACCAGCGGAACGAAGATGACCGCGACGATCGACATGAGCTTGATCAGGATATTGAGGCTCGGCCCCGAGGTGTCCTTGAAAGGATCACCGACCGTATCGCCGATGACCGCCGCCTTGTGCGGCTCGGAGCCCTTGCCTCCGTGGTGCCCCTCTTCAATCAGCTTCTTGGCGTTGTCCCAGACCCCGCCCGCATTGGCCATCATCAACGCCATCAGCACACCGGTCACCAACGCGCCTGCCAGCAACCCACCGAGCCCGGACACTCCCAGCAGGAACCCGGTCGCCACCGGTGCGGCCACCGCCAGCAGACCAGGCAGAATCATCTCCCTGATGGCCGATCGGGTTGATATGGCAACACACTTGGCGGAATCAGGCTCCGCGTTTCCTTCGAGCAGACCGGGAATCGTCTTGAACTGACGGCGCACCTCTTCGATCATCTCGTTTGCCGAACGACCGACCGCGTTCATCGTCATCGCCGAGAAGATGAACGGCAGCATCCCGCCGATGAACATGCCGATCAGCACGTTGGGGTTCGTCAACTCGAGCGAGAGGTGTCTCGGGTCGAACGCTCCGGCCCCACCGGCGGCCGCCACAGACTGGGCGGCTGTCGCCTGAAACGTCGAGAAGAGAGCGAGGGCGGTCAACGCGGCGGAGCCGATAGCGAACCCTTTCCCCATGGCGGCGGTCGTGTTGCCCACGGCGTCGAGCGCGTCGGTGCGGTCCCGGACGAACGGCTCGCACTTGCTCATCTCGGCGATTCCGCCCGCGTTGTCGGCCACCGGTCCGTAGGCGTCGACTCCCAGGCTGATGCCGAGCGTCGAGAGCATGCCCACCGCGGCGATCGCGATTCCGTACAGCTCACCCAGTTGGTAGCTGAAGAAGATCGTCACACAGAGAACCAGGATCGGATAACCGCAGGACATCATGCCGACACCCAGTCCGGCAATGATGTTGGTCGCCGGTCCCGTCTTCGACTGGACCGCGACATGCGCGGCGGGCGGTTGGTCCTTCCCGGTGAAGTACTCGGTGATCTTGCCGATGACCACGCCCGACACGACGCCGAACATGACGCAGCCCAGCACCTCCCAGGGCACCGCGGTGATCTGAATCAGTCCGGCTGCACCCGCGAGCACGATGACCGACGCCACGATCAAGCCTCTCAGCAACGCGCCCTGCACCTGTTTTTCGTCATTGGTCCGGACCGTGAATGTGCCAAGCATGGACGCAATGATGCCGATTCCGGCGAGCAGGATCGGGAAGACGGCCAAGTCCGCCTGCACGGCGCCGAACGAGGCGGCGTCGACGTCCCATCTGTCGGCGGCGGTGGCCGCCGTCAGCGCCCAGGCCAGCACCATCGACGCAATGATGCTGCCCACATAGGACTCGAACAGGTCGGCCCCCATTCCGGCGACGTCGCCCACGTTGTCGCCGACGCTGTCAGCGATGGTGGCTGGATTGCGCGGATCGTCCTCCGGGATGCCTGCCTCGACCTTGCCTGACAGGTCGCCGGCCACGTCGGCCGCCTTCGTGAAGATGCCGCCCCCGACCCGGGCGAACAGGGCGATTGACGAGGCCCCGAACGACAATCCGAACAGCGCGGCGGCAGCCGCCGGGCCATCGCCGCTCAGCCCCCCGTACAGCAGATAGAGCAACGTGATTCCCAGGGTGCCGAGCGAGACCACGGTAAGCCCCATCACGGCGCCGCTCGAGAACGCCACCTGCAGAGCGCCGGCCAGGCTCGTCTGGGCCGCTGCCGTGGTGCGCACGGCAGCCCCGGTCGCGGTGCGCATTCCCACCCACCCCGCGGTCGCCGACAGTATGGCGCCCAACAGGAAACTGACCCCGACGAGCAGCGAGTTACCTGGGAGGAACGCGACGAGAATGCCGAAGACGACGACGACGAAAACCGCGAGAACACTGTATTCCGTCTTCAGGAACGCCATCGCCCCGCTTCTGATCAACGCGGCAATTTGCTGCATGCGCTCGGAGCCGGCGTCGAAACGGTTGATGCGTCTGACCAACACGAACGCGAACAGCGCGGCCGCAACTGGCGCGCCCACGCCCAACACCAGATAAAGTGGATTGTCCATTCCTGCCCTTGCCTGTCCGTTGATTCAGCCTTCCCGCACGTTGCAAACCCGACAACGTAACCTTCGTTTCCCACCGCTGTCAAGCGGCCCCACCGCGCTGGCGCAGGGTGTGCGGCACGCGACCACGACAGAGCCGGCTCCGCAGGGACACGCCCCGCATGTTCCGTTCGACGCGGTTGCCCGCCAGACGCATCCCGCCGACCCGGTGCGACGCGCGGTGCCGCCTCGGGTCGCGAGTTACATCAACCAGACCCCAATCACGGCGGCCAGCGCGAGACGGTAGCACGCAAACAGATCGAGCGTGTGCCGGGCGAGATACCGGATCAAGCCGGCAACCGTCCAATAGCCAACGACGCCGGACACGGCAAAACCGACCCCCAGAACCAGCGCGTGTTCCGCAAGCCCGACGCTCCCCAGTGTCCACGCGGCGCTGACGGCGGCGCCGAAGATCGCCGGCACGCCGAGCAGGAACGTGAATCGTGCCGCTTCCTCGCGTCGCAGCCCGGTCAACAGAGCAACCGTGATCACTGCTCCGGCGCGCGACACGCCAGGCACCAGCGCCACGGCCTGAGCCATCCCCAGACCGACGGCCTCCATCAGTGACAATGACGACGCGTCGCGGCGTTGCGCCCCGACTCGTTCAGCCGCCAGCATCACTAACGCGCCGGTGGCAAGCGCCGACGCGGCCACCGCCGGGTCACGCAACCGCTCTATCAGGTCGGCGCCCAGCGATCCAAGCAGCGCGACCGGAACGGTCGCTACCAGGATGAGCCTGCCGCACCGGGCAGCGCCGCCAGCCCGACCCACCAGTGCTCCGGGAGCGGCCGCGACCAGCGCCATAATCTCGTCGCGGAAAAAGACGAGCACCGCGACCAGCGTACCAAGATGACAGGCGACATCGAACGCGATCTCGTCTGTCGCCACCTCCCAGCCGAGGAACGCCCGGACCAGAATCAGGTGCGCGGAACTGGAGATCGGCAAAAACTCGGTCAGTCCCTGTACGACCCCGAGCACCGCGGCCTGAAAGACGGTCACCTGTCGTCTATGGAGTTAGTGTCCGTTTCGCGTGCGTTGGCCAGCACGGACACATACCGGCGTCCATGAACGGTCAGGCGCGCACCCGCGCGCGACCCTTCCTTGGACGGCGCTTCGTCTTCGATTTCGACGCCGCGGCGGACCGCTCCATGCTCTCAATGCGACGAGACGCGCGACGCTCGCTGATGACGATAGCCGCGGCGGCCGCGATGAAAATCGTCGAGTAGGTCCCGCTGATCACACCGACAAGCATCGTGAAGGCGAAGCCGCGCAGCACCTCGCCGCCGGCGATGAACAGCGCCAGCACCGCGAACGCGGTCGTTCCGGACGTGATGATGGTCCGGCTCAGTGTCTGATTGATGCTGGTGTTCACCAGCGTATCGAACGCATCGCGGCGAAGCTTGCGGAGGTTCTCACGCACGCGGTCGAAGACGACAATCGAGTCGTTCACCGAGTAGCCGGCAATCGTGAGCATGGCCGCGACGACGTTCAGCGACAGGTCGTAACCGAAGAACGTCAACATCGCGAGCGTGATGAGAATGTCGTGGGCCACGGCGATGATGGCCCCCAGGCCGAAGCTGAAGCGGAATCGGACGCCGATGTAAACGAGGATGCCCGCGAGCGCGAACACGAAGGCGTTGATGCCGCGGCGCTGAAGCTCCTGCCCGATAACCGGACCGACGAGCTCCTGACCGACGACCGTGAATCCCCCGATGGCGCTTTGCGCGAGCGCCGCCCTGACGGCAATCGCCCCTTCCTCGAGGCTGGCCCCTTCTTCAGCCCCTCCCTGCGGCAACCGGATCAGGATCTCGTTGCTCTCGGCATCGCCGTACTGCTGCACCACGGCTTCGTCGACGACACCGCCGATGACGTTGCGCACGACGTCTTCCGTCACCGGAGTGTCGAACCGCACGATGACGATCGTGCCACCGGAAAAATCGATGCCGAGAGCGAGGCCGCCCTGCAGGGCGACCGCGATCACCCCGGCCACGATTATCAACGACGACAGTCCCAACGCGGGCCCGCGCCATTTCAGGAAATCGAAATTCGGATTCTTGAGAATCTGCATGCGTTCTCTTGGTCAAGCCGAGGTGCAGTGTCTCGCTAGATGCTCAGCGTGGCTTCACGGCGGCGTGTCAAGATCGCCTCGAACAGAGTGCGCGACACGAACACCGCCGTGAACACGTTCGACAGGAGGCCGAAGAACAGGGTAGTCGCGAACCCCTTGATCGGCCCCGATCCGAACTGAAACAGGAAGGCCGCCGCGATGAGCGACGAGATATGGGTATCGACAATCGTCAGGAAGACCCGATCGAACCCGGCCGAAACGGCGGCCCGAACGCCCCGGGCCGATACGAGCTCCTCCTTGATGCGTTCGAAGATCAGGACGTTGCAGTCGACTCCCATGCCGATCGTCAGGATGAAGCCGGCGATGCCGGGCAGCGTGAGCACCGCGCCGATGTAGCCCATGCAGGCCAGCATGATGAGCAGGTTCAGCACGACAGCGATGATCGCGTTGATGCCCGACAACCGGTAGTAGGCCAGCATGAACAACGCCACAACGATCAGACCCGCCACCGAGGCGGTCATGCCCGCCCGCACCGAGTCGGCGCCCAGAGTCGGCCCGACGGTCCGCTCCTCGAGATAGGTAAGCGAGGCCGGCAAGGCGCCCGACCGCAGAATCAGCGCCAGATCCGAGGCTTCTGCCTGGGTGAAGGTGCCGGTGATGCGGCCCTCATTGGAAATACGCTCTTCGATCACGGGAGCCGAGTAGACCCGGCTGTCCATGATGATCGCCAGATTGCGTCCCACACTCGAACCGGTGAAGTTCCCGAACTTCCTGGCGCCCTCCCGGTTGAACGAGAAGCTGATCGCCGGTTGGTTGAACTCGTCGAGCGTCGGTCGCGCGTTACGCAGGTCTCGCCCCGTCACTGCCGCCACGCGCCGTACGAGGTAGTAGACGGTCGATCCAGGCGCCGCACCCAGAGTCTCGTCGGACCCGGACAGTATTTCCATGTCGTCCGGCACGACGCCGTTCCTCGTCTGCAGCAGAAACTCGCGGGACGGCGCCGGTCCTTCTTCCACCAGCTTGAGCTCGAGCAGCCCGGTGGAGCGGATGATCTCCTTCGCGCCGGCGACATCTTCCACGCCCGGCAACTGCACCAGAATCTGATCGCCCGCCGTTCCGTGCGGCGCCACGATCGGCTCGGCCACTCCCAGTTCGTTGACCCGGCGCTCGATCGTCTGCAACGCCTCCCGCACCGACTCCTCGCGAAACTGCCGTTCGATGCCCGGCTGCATCCGGAAGACATAGTCGCCGCCGGCCATGGACTCGCGGTCGTAGGACACCTGGAGCAGATCGTCGGCGAGGGCGCGGAATTCCTGATCGCGTTCGGGCGGCACCCCTGCCACGCGGATTTCCGTTGGGCTCGTGGCGCTCACCGACTCGAGGACGATGCCGTCGAGCCCGGCCTGCTCGTTCAACTGCTCGGCGCTCGTCTCGGCCTCGACCCTCAGGGCGTCGTCGGTCTGCACCCGCAGCACCAGGTGCACCCCGCCGCGAAGATCCAGACCGAGCTTGATCCGCTCTTCCGGAGGCACGATCGCGAACACCGACGCCGCCACCACCGCAATGATCGCCAGCGCCTTCCAGCGCAGATTCTTTGCCATCACATCATCCGCTTGTCCATGCCCGCCAGGACCGGGTGCGGCCTACATCGAGCCGGAGTCCTGCACGACCGGATCCTCTCCCTGATAGCCGCCGACCGAGGCCCGCGACACCTCGACCCTCACCTTGTCGGCGACCTGGAGCTGCACCGACCGGTCGTTCAGTTTGGTAATGCTGCCATAGAGGCCGCTGGTCGTGATGATCCTGTCTCCGACCTTCAACGCATCGCGGAACAATTGCACCTTCTTCTGACGTTTCCGCATCGGAAGCAGGATGATGAAGTAGAAGATGGCCAGAATCAGCGCGAAGGGCAGAAACTGCACCCAGATCGGCCCTGCCCCGCCCTGGGAGGGAGGCGCCATCGCAAACACCGCCGGCATACCAACGGACATCGGAAATCCTGGGTTCATGATTTGGGTCGGCGAGAGAACGTCTCGTGGAAGCGCTGCCTGAAGGTCTCAAACGAGCCAAACGCGATAGCTTCTCTCATTCGACGCATCATGTCAATGTAGTAGTGCAGGTTGTGCAGCGTGTTGAGTGTGCCTGCCGTCATTTCTCCAGTCACGTACAGGTGCCGCAGATATGCCCGCGAAAACCGCCGGCACGTGTAACACCCACACTCCGAATCCGGTGGCCGGAGATCCTCCGCGAAACGGGCCTGCTTGATCGACAGCGGCCCCTCGCGCGTGAACAGTTGCCCGTTCCTGGCATTGCGCGTCGGCAGCACGCAGTCGAACAGGTCGATGCCGCGGGCCACGCACTCGACCAGGTCGTCGGGCATGCCGGTCCCCATCAGATACCTGACCCGATTGTCGGGAAGCAGCGGCGCGGTGTGCTCCACCACATCGTACATCACCTCTACCGGCTCACCGACGCTGAGACCGCCAATCGCAAACCCGTCGAACCCGAGCGACACCGACTCACGTGCGCTCTCGTCGCGCAATACCCTGTACACTCCGCCCTGCACGATGCCGAACTGCGCCTGGCCTGGGTTGGTGATCACGCCGTCGAGCGCGCCTGGACGCTCGGCCGTCGCCAGGAAACGCTCGCGCCCGCGCCGTGCCCATCGCAGCGTGCGCTCCATCGTGCGCCGCGCCTCACTCTCCGACACCGGAAAGCTGGTGCACTCATCGAACACCATGGCGATGTCGGCACCGAGCTGGCTCTGAATGTCGACCGCGCTCTCAGGGGTCAGCCGTTGCAGACTGCCGTCGATATGCGATCTGAAGGTCACCCCTTCTTCATCGATCGTCCTGCGATCGCCAAGGCTGAACACCTGGTAGCCGCCGCTGTCGGTGAGCAGCGGTCGGTCCCAGCCGATGAAGCGGTGCAGTCCGCCGGCACGCCCGACCAACTGCGCTCCCGGCCGCAAATGCAGGTGATAGGTGTTGGCCAGAATCATCTCGACGCGGAGTCCGAGGAGATCCCGATGCGTCACGCCCTTGACGGCGCCGCGCGTGCCGACGGGGGCGAACGCGGGGGTATGGACGACACCGTGCGGGGTCTGGAACTCGCCCGCCCGCGCGCCACCGGCGCGATGGGTCACTCGAAACGGGCACCGTCCGGACACTCCCGTATACTACACAGAGTTGGAACGCGGGATGTCCGGGACCACACCGTGGCGCCGCGGGTCCGCATACGCACTTACATGGTGACCCCACTCCTGTGAAACGCCTTCGCATCGGCGTGATCTACGGCGGCCGCTCGAGCGAGCACGAGGTATCGCTGGCGTCGGCCGCCTCGATCTTCAGCAACCTGGACCACGCGCGCTACGAGCCGGTACCGATAAGAATCGAGCGGAGCGGGCAGTGGAGTCTCGCCGATCGGCCGCCGTCGATCGAATCGGCCGCCGAGACGATTGGGCAGGCGCGGCTGGAAACGCCGCACGGGAACCGTTCCAACCGGCAGGTCCATCTGGTGGCGTACCCGGGAGACGAGACCCTGCTCGAGGTCGAGCGCGCACGGACGACCGGAGACCGCTTCGAACCCGCGGGTGAAGCGGTCATCAACGGACTCGGGCTCGACGTTATCTTCCCGATCGTGCACGGACCGTACGGCGAAGACGGCAAGCTGCAGGGGTTGCTCGAGTTGGCACGCATTCCCTACGTCGGGGCCGGGGTGCTGGCGTCCGCCGTCGGTATGGACAAGGCCGTCATGAAGGTCCTGTTCGCGGCCCGAGGTTTGCCGATCGTCGCCCACCGGGTCTGTTCCCGGCGCCAGTGGCGCGCCGACCCCGAGACGCTGCAGTCCGAACTGGTGCGACAGCTTCGATTCCCGCTGTTCGTCAAACCGGCTAATCTCGGGTCGAGCGTCGGCATCTCGCGCGCGGTCGACCGGGCGGCGCTCGCAGGCGCCATCGACCTTGCGGCGCAGTTCGACCGCAAGATCGTTATTGAAGAAGGTGTGACGCCCTGTCGCGAGATCGAGTGCGCCGTGCTGGGCAATCACCACCCCGAGGCATCGATCCCTGGCGAGATCATCCCGGCCGGTGATTTCTACGACTACGAGGCCAAATACCTCAACGAGGCATCGGTCACCAGAATCCCGGCCGACGTGCCTCCGAAGCGTACGGCAGAGATTCAGCAGCTCGCCGTGGAGGCGTTTCGCGCCATCGACGGTGAAGGGATGGCACGCGTCGACTTCCTGCTGCAACCGGACACCGGCGAGCTGTTCGTGAGTGAGATCAACACCCATCCCGGATTCACGACGATCAGCATGTTCGCCAAATTGTGGGAAGCCAGCGGCCTGAGTTACGCGGCGATGCTGGACCGCCTGATTGAACTCGCGCTGGAACGGCACGCGGAATCAACGGACATTCGCACCAACCAGTTCGGAGCCGCGCGGGTGACCGCGAAGGGCGCCATAGGCTAGGAGCCTGCGCCGCTACTCTCCGTCGCCCCGCGTGCGTACTTCGGGCCGGCGGCTACTGAGGCGTCACCCCGTCCCAGACCTGCACCCGGCGCATGACATCGCCAGGCCGCAGCTCGTCGACGACGTCCATGCCCGCGATCACCCGTCCGAAGGCCGTGTAGCGCGCATCCAGTTGCGGTTGCGGCGTCGTGGTGATGAAGAACTGGCTTCCGCCGGTATCGGCCCAGTCGAGCGCCATCCCGACGGTACCCCGCAGATACGGCAGAGGGTTCAATTCGTCGCGGATCGTATGACCGGGCCCACCCTCGCTGTCGCCGCGCGGATCTCCCGCCTGCACCACGAAGTTCGGAACGACCCGATGCACCGTCAACCCGTTGTAGAACCCGGAGCGCGCGAGCCGCATGAAGTTGTCGCTGGTGAGCGGCGCTTCGTTGACCGCCAACTCGATCTGAATCGTGCCCCGATCCGTATCGATATAAACGTGCGGGGACACGGTAGGAACTGTCAGTTCCGGCGCGCGATACGCCTCGAGCGGGAACCGCGACGGCGCAGGCCGGATGGCGACTATGGCGTCGGACGCTGGATCGACCGCCGCGAGGTGCTGCGCCGCGCGGACGCGCACGGCCCAGTCGGGATCGTCCAGCGCCGCCCGAAACGTCTCGATGGCGGCGTTCCCGCCGACGCGGGCCAGCGCATCGATCGCCGCCGCCCGCGCCAGATAGGACGGTTCGGCCGAGTCACGGTAGGCAGCCGTCAGCGGCTCGACGGCCTGTCTCAGTTCGAGTTCACCGAGCAGCGTCGCGGCTGTCTTGCGAACGACGACGTCGGCATCTGACAGGTGGGCCAGCAGCACTTCCGACGCGTTGGGGGCGCGAACCTCGACGAGCGCCCGCAGTACCGAGGGAATCACCCGGCGGTCCTCGTCTTCGAGCAGCATGCCCAGACGGAACGCGGCGACCTCCGGAGGCACCAGCGCCAACGACGCCGCCAGATCCGCCCGCACCTGCCACACCGGGTCGGGGGGCAGGCTCGAGAGCGCCAGCAGGAAACTTTCGGAGTCGAGCCTCGCCAAGCCCCTGAGCGCCGCGCCGCGCAGCAACGGCGACCTGTGCGTGAGCAGTTCAATCATGAGCCCGGTCGATTCCGGTGCGTCAACGGCGATCAGGGCCTCGATCACTTCGAGCAGCAGCGCCGGTTCGAGCTCCGGGGTCCGCAGCAGCCGGTGCAGTGCCGGCGCCGCCCCGGCGTCACCGAGTTCCGCGAGCGCCCGGACGGCACTCGTGATCACCCGTACGTCGCGGCGTTGCGGATCGAGCAGTGCCAGCAGCGGCGGCAACGCCGCGCTGTCGCCGAGTGCGCCGAGTCCCCTGGCGGCGATGGCAACGCCGATACTGCCCTGTATACCCGCAAGCGTGCTCAACGGCCCGACCGCTCTGGGGTCGCCGGCATGTCCCAGCGCGTGTGCAACAGGCCACCACCAGAGAATCGGGCCGCCGTCGTCGGTGAGCACCGTGTCGGCGAGCGCGTCGTAGGCACCCAGCGACGCGAGCGCATACAGACCGGATCGAAACGCTTCGATGCGGGGCGCCAGCGGATATCCAAGCTCCTCTGGATCGACGTCATACGCCTCGATGATATGTCTCGCGGCCATCTCCTGAATCGCGCCGACGGTGTCGGTGGCGTCCAGCAGTTCGAGCGCCTGCGCAGCACGGGCCTGAACGACCGGTGACACGTCGCCGAGCGCCGCCACCAGTGGCTCGATGCCGGCCGGATCGCCAATGAGACCAAGACCGAACGCGGCAGATTCCCGGACCTCCATCTGCGGATCGGCCAGCGCGTTGACAAGGGTCTCGACACCGTCGTGCAACCCCACTCTGCCGATCGCAATCACCGCCCGCCGGCGAATGGCGGCGCTCGGGTCCTCGGCCAGGCTCCGCAGGTCGGCGATGGCGGGAGGGGGCTGTTCCACCGACGGCAACTCAACGGCGCCAGCGGGTACGTCGCCCGCCTCGGGCACCGCAATCGACGGCGATTCCGGCGCCAGGGGCGCAGGCTCGGGAAGCGCCGGGTCGCGGAGCAGCCGCTGATCCTCGAGTTGGAGAATCCACGCGAGCTTCCGTGCGTGCGGCACGGCGGCGACGACCGGGCTGGGCGGGGGCGGGGGCGGTGTGCTGGCGCACGCGGCCAGAACCAGCGCCAGACACACGGTGGACTGCAGGCCGGTCTGACGGCCTCTGCATGGAACGGGAGTCATCAGCGTCGGCTGGAAGTCCGGCGCATGATATCACGCGGGTCGCGGCGCACCGCCCGCGGCGCGGAACGCGCCGGCCCCTCGATTGGGAATCTCGCGGCGGTCGCGCATGGCAACCCCTCGCCACGGGCTGCGGGATTGCGACGGGTGGAGTATTCTCGCTACCGCCCTCTGTGACCGCCTGATGGATCCGCTACGCTCCCTGTTCGCGCTCGAGCGCTTCGGAATAGAGCCGGAGCTCGACACCATCCGCCGCCTGACCGGCGCGCTGGATGATCCGCAGTTGTCGTACCGCACCCTCATCGTCGCCGGCACCAACGGGAAGGGATCGGTGGTGGCGATGGTCGACGCCGCGCTGCGCGCCGCCGGATACCGGGTCGGCCGCTACACCTCACCTCACCTGCAGTCGGTGACCGAGCGGTTCGTCATCGACGGGGTCCCGATCACCGAGTCGGCGTTGCGCCGCGAGGCCGCCGATCTGCTCGGTCTGGTCGACCGGCTCGTGTCCGAGGGCCGTCTACGGCGGCCCGCGACCTTCTTCGAAGTCACGACCGCAATCGCCCTCGCCTGGTTTCGCCGGAACCGCATCGATCTCGCGCTGCTGGAGGTGGGGCTCGGCGGGCGATTCGACGCCACGAACGTCGCCACCCCCATCGCCGGTGTCATCACGTCGATTGGACTTGAGCACCGGCAGTATCTGGGCGACACCCTCGAAGAGATCGCCTGGGAAAAGGCCGGCATCATCAAACCGGACATGCAGGTGACCACCAGCGAGTCGCGGCCGGAACTGCTTGCGCTGTTCGACACGATCTGCCGCCAGCGAGGGGCGCACCTGATTGCGGCGGCGCGGGACACGCAGGTCACGGTCCACCGGATGACGCGCGGCAGCGAAATCCAGATCACGACACCGCGGCATGCGTATCCGAGATTCAGACTTGGACTTGCAGGTGCGCACCAGATCTCGAATGCCATCGGCGCCGTGAGATTGTTGGAGTCGCTCGGCGACGCCGGGGTGCCTGTCAGCCCGGATGCGATCGTCAGCGGGTTGTCTCAAGTCGTCTGGCCGGGACGTCTTGACCTCGTGAAGACCGGTGAGGACGAGACGCTGTTCGACGCCGCCCACAATCCCGCCGCGGCCTGCACGCTGGCGGCCTATCTGCACGACGTCTTCCCCGGCGGACTGCCGATCGTGCTGGGAGTGATGGATGACAAGGATGTCGACGGCATCGTCTCCGCGTTGCTCCCCCACGCCACGCGCATCGTCTGCACGGCGCCCGCCACACCGCGCGCCATCCCGCCGGCCGAATTGGCAGCGCGGGTCCGGCGGCTCGCCGGGCCGATGCCTGTCACCGACATCGTGCATCCGGACGACGCGTTGACCGCAGCGCGACGTGAAGCCGGCACGGTGTGCGTCACCGGATCGATTTTTCTCGTCGGCGAATTGCTGTCGGCATGCAGACGCACCGTGCGCCAGGGACGTTGATGGATGCGGCACCGGGCAGCCGGCGTGATACGCTGCAAGGATCTTGCGGGGTCGTCAGGCAGGCGTCCTCGAACATCCCCGCCGTTCGGATGATTCGCCAGATCCTGCTCGCATGCCTTGTCGTCGCCGCAACGGTCGGTACGGTCCACGCCCAATCGCTGCCCCGTATCCCAGAGCGTCGAAGCGACCGCTTCGAGCGGCTCGCCGGCAACCACTTGCGGTGGACCGGCAACGCCCAGTTGGGTGATCCCGACGGCGAGGCGCCGTGGGAGTTCCATGCCGATCAGGCGGACTATTTCCTCGATGAAACACGTCTGGTCGCGGTCGGCAACGTCGTGTTCACCTCCGGCGACGTCCGCTTGGCGGCCGACCGGGTCGAATTCGACACGGAAACCAGGACCGGGACGTTTTTCGACGCCAGCGGCACGACCATTCTCGTCGAGGACGTCGAACCGAGCATGTTCGGCACGCAGGAGCCGGAGATGAAGTTCTGGGGTGAGATCATCGAGAAAGTCGGCCCTCGCACCTACGAGCTCACGCGCGGCGGATTCACATCGTGTATCCAGCCGACCCCGAGATGGGAGATACGCAGCAGTTCATTGACGATCAACCTCGACGAGTACACGACGTTGCGCAAAGCGGTGCTGTTGGTCAAGGGCGTACCGCTGTTTTTTGTGCCGTTTATGTACTACCCGATCCAGGAAGACGGCCGCGCGACCGGATTCAGCATGCCGACCTACGGCGCCTCGACCATCCGCGGCAACTCCATCAGCAACGCCTTCTTCCTGGCGCTGAACCGCAGCCACGACGCGACGTTCTATCACGACTGGTTCACCGGCGCCGGACACGGACTCGGCGCCGAGTATCGATATGTGCTCGGCCCGGCATCCCAGGGCAACCTGCGGACGTCTCTGCTCAACGAGCGCGAAACGACGGTCGTGGACCGGTTGGGCCCGGGCACGGGCGAGACGACCTATCCGGCCCGCCGCAGTTACGAGCTCCGCGGCAATGCCCAGCACCGCATTTCAGACTCGATCATGGCCCGCGGTCAGGTCGACTACTTTTCTGACATCACCGTGCAGCAGACCTATCACACCGACATCTATCAGGCGTCGAACCGGTCCCGGACCCTGGGCGGCAACGTCACCGGTTCGTGGGGCGCGTACACGCTCAGCGGCACCGGAGACCTGGCGGAAACATTCTTCGGGGAGACCGAGTCCAGCCTCTACGGCACCGGGCCGCGGGTCTCTTTCAACCAGGCCGAACGTGCGCTGCTCGACTCTCCGGTCTACTTCGGGTTCACCACGGAATATGCCAATCTGTTGCGCAACTCGCAGTTCGATGAACGGACGGTCGATTCGGGGGTGACCCGCGTCGACGTGAGCCCGCTCGTCAGGGTGCCGTTCACCCGCTGGCCGTTCCTGACCCTCAACTCCTCCGTGGCGTGGCGCCAGACGTACTGGACCGAGAGCGTCGATCAGGTCCTCGGGCAGATCGAGGAGGGCATCGGCCGATCGTTCGTGGACATGCAGACCCGGGTGACCGGCCCGGTGTTCGTCAAGGTCTGGGACACGCCCGGCAGCGGATACTCCGAGCGAATGAAGCACGTCATCGAACCGTGGGGGACGTTGCAGCGGGTCACGGCGATCGAGAACTTCGACCAGATTCCGCAGCTCGAGGGCACCGACTCGATCGTCGGCAACGTGACGCAGATCCGCTTCGGCCTGAACAACCGGCTCTATGCCCGGCGGTCAGAAGGCGGCGGGCCGTCGGTCGCGCAGGAAATCCTGACCGTCGGCGTCGAGCAGAGCTACTACACTGACGCCGACGCCGCACTGTACGATCGCCAATTCCGGACCAGCTTCCAGGACACGCCCCCCAGCAACTTCTCTCCGATGGCAATCACCGCACGGGCCAACCCGACGAGAATGCTGTCCGGCACGTTGCGCGCCGAGTACGACACCCAGTTCGGGGCGCTGCGCACGATCGGGGCCGATGCCAGCATCGAGATCGGCGGCTGGCTGTACCAGACCGCGGGGTGGAGCCAGCGGCGACTCGTCGAGGGCCTGTCTGGATTCGACGATCCCGAACAGCTCGACCACTACCTCAACTCGTTCACGAACCTGCGCACGCGGGACAACCGGATGGGCGGGATCTATCAGTTCAACTACGACGTACTGCAGCGGAGGCATCTGCAGCAGCGCATTGTCTGGTACTACAACGCACAGTGCTGCGGCGTGGCGTTCGAATACCAGTCCTATAACCTCGAGGGGCTTGGCGCGCGGGTACGGGTCGACCGGGACCGGCGCTTCAACCTCTCGTTCACACTCGCCGGACTCAGCACATTCTCCAACATACTGGCTCCGTTCGGCGTGGGAACCGGCGCGGGTGAGGTGAGATGAAAGGACTCGTCCTGAGCGGAGGCAAAGGCAGCCGGCTGCGCCCGCTGACCTACACGCGGGCCAAGCAACTGGTTCCGGTCGCCAACAAACCGGTGCTGTTCTACGGTATCGAGGCGCTGGCCGCGGCCGGCGTGAAAGACATCGGCATCGTCGTCGGCGACACCCATGAAGAGATTCGCGCCGCGGTCGGCGACGGCTCGCGCTGGAACGTGCGGGTGACCTACATCGAACAGGACGCGCCCCGCGGGCTGGCCCACGCCGTGCTGATCAGCGAGGAGTTCCTGGGCGACGAGCCGTTCGTCATGTATCTGGGCGACAACCTCCTCAAGACGGGGATCACGCCGTTCGTGCAGGAGTTCGTCCGCACCCGCCCCGCCGCACAGATTCTCCTGACCCGGGTGCCCGATCCGCAGATGTTCGGGGTCGCCGAACTCGCCGGCGGCCATGTCGTGCGGCTGGTTGAGAAACCAAAGGAACCCAAGAGCGATCTCGCATTGGTCGGCGTCTACATGTTCAGCCCAGAGGTGTTCGAGTCGGTCAAACAGATCACCCCCAGCTCGCGGAACGAGCTCGAGATCACCGATGCAATCCAGAACCTGATCGACCGCGGCAAGGTCGTGCGCCCACACCTTGTGGACGGCTGGTGGAAGGACACCGGCAAGCTGGATGACATGCTCGAAGCCAACCGGCTGATTCTCGAAACCCTGGAGCAGCGTCTCGACGGGTCGGTGGACGCAGAATCGCGCGTGGAGGGAAAGGTGGTGGTCGAAGCCGGTGCGAAGATCGTCGGATCCGTCGTGCGCGGACCAGCCATCATCGGCGCGAACGCCAGAATCACGCATGCCTACGTGGGCCCGTTCACCTCGATCATGAACGACGTCCTGATTCAGAACTCCGAAATCGAACACAGTATCGTGCTCGAGGGCAGCGTGCTCAGCGACCTGGCCAGCAGGGTGATCGACAGTCTGATTGGACGCAACGTCCGCATCGTGCGACAACCGCTGAAGCCATCGGCGTACCGGTTCATGCTCGGTGACAACTCGGAGGTTGGAATTCGATGGTAGCACCCGCCGTCCAGGTTCTGGTCACGGGAGGCGCCGGATTCATCGGCAGCAACTTCGTGCTCCACGCGCTCGAGAACCACGCCGACTGGCGGGTGACGACGCTCGACAAGCTGACGTACGCCGGACGGCTCGAGAACCTGCGGGACGTGCTGGAGGACCCGCGTCACCGGTTCGTCGAGGGCGACGTGGCCGATGCGTCGGTTGCCGGTCCCCTGGTGCAGGAGGCGGACATCGTCGTGCATTTCGCGGCCGAGACCCACGTCGACCGCTCGCTGCAGGACGCCGGCTCGTTCATTACGACCGACGTCTATGGGAGCTACGTGCTGCTTGACGCCGCGCGGCGCGCGCCACGGCTGCGCCGTTTCGTGCAGATTTCCACCGACGAGGTCTACGGCAGCGTCGACAGCGGCTCGAGCACCGAACACGACGAACTCAAGCCCCGTAATCCGTACGCCGCAAGCAAGGCAGGCGCCGACCGGCTCGCGTACAGCTTCTGGGCCACCCACGGAGTCCCGGTCATCATTACGCGGGCATCGAACAATTACGGTCCCAGGCAGTTTCCAGAGAAAGTCATCCCGCTGTTCGTTACCAATGCTATCGACCGGCTGGCGGTGCCGCTCTATGGCGATGGCCGCCATATCCGCGACTGGCTCCACGTCGAAGACCACTGCCGCGCCATCGACCTGCTGATCGACAAGGGCGCCGACGGCGAGGTCTACAACATCGGGGGTGGCAACGAGGTGCGGAACATCGACCTCACGCACCGCATCCTCGAAGCGCTCGACCGGCCCTTATCGCTCATTGCACCGGTCGCGGACCGCCTGGGGCACGACCGCCGGTACTCGCTGGACACGACGAGACTGCGGGCGCTGGGCTGGCAGCCACGGCACCCGTTCGAAGACGGGCTGCACGCCACGGTCGCCTGGTACCGCGACAACGAGTGGTGGTGGCGCCCGATCAAGGAGGCCGACCCGGCCTACCGCGAGTACTACGACACGCAATACGGACGGCGGAACGACAAGGTCTGACAGCCCGTGGCCGAGACGATCCTCGTAACCGGCGCCGCCGGGTTTGTCGGCAGCCACCTGGTTGCACTCCTGGATCGCACGCGGGGCGCCGCACGGCTGACCGCGTGGCGCCGGCCAGAGACGGACCGAGCCGACACGAGCGTTCGCCCCTGGCGGCCTGCGCCGGATACCGACCGCGTGTCCTGGCGCGAGGTCGACCTGCTCGACGGACCGTCGGTGGCGCAGGCGATTGCGGATATCCGTCCTACGCAGGTCTATCACTGTGCGGGGGCCGCCAGCGTCGGCGGGTCATGGTCGAACAACCATGCGACGCTACGCACCAACGTACTGGGCACCGAGCATCTGATCGCGGCGCTCAGGGACCACTCCAAGAGAGCACGACTCTTGATCCCCGGGTCGGCGCTCGTGTACCGACCGTCGGCCACCGCCATCGACGAATCGGCTCCTTTGGGTCCGGTCAGTCCCTACGGCCTGAGCAAATTGGCTCAGGAGATGCTGGGGACCGCCGCCGCCCGCCAGGACGGATTGGCGGTGCTGTTGAGCCGTTCGTTCACGCATGTCGGCCCTGGCCAGTCACTCGCGTTCGCCGCGTCGAGCTTCGCCGCACAGATCGCGCGCATCGAGGCCGGTCTTTCCGAACCGGTCTTGTCGGTTGGCAATCTGGACGCCCGGCGCGATCTCACCGACGTGCGGGATACGGTGCGGGCCTACTACCTGCTGATGTCCGGTGGCGTGACGGCCACCCCGTACAACGTGTGCAGCGGCGCCGCTCACCGCATCAAGGACGTGCTCGACGGCCTGCTCGCCTGCGCCGGCATCGACGTGGCCATCCACTACGACCCCGCCCGCGCGCGCCCGAGCGACAATCCGATGCTCATGGGCGATCCCTCGCGGATCAGAGAGACGGTCGGCTGGGCGCCGGAAATCCCGCTGTCTCAGACCCTGTCCGATCTGCTCGACTACTGGCGCGCCGCCATGACCCGCTGACACCCTGAAGTCGCGGGTCTGCGGCCCGCCGCGTGACCATCACGACGAGCCGCCGGCGTTCCGAACGCCGCCGGAATCGTCAGACGCATCCGCAGCGGTCTCGGCAATGAGACCGGCCAGCAGCGCCGCCCGCCACGGCAACGCATCCACTTCGATATGTTCGTCCAGCGCGTGCGGTCCGGCCCCGACCGCGCCGAGACCGTCGAGCGTCGGGACGCCCAACGCCGCCGTGAAGTTCCCGTCCGAACCGCCGCCGGTCCCGCCCTCCGGCAGGTCGTATCCGAGGCGTGCGGCAAAATCTCGTGCTTTCTCGTACAACCGGACCACTGCACCGGTTCGCTCCAGCGGGGGACGGTCGACACCGCCCCGTATCTCGATGGTCGTTCGCGGCACGGTGGACACCCGGTCGTACACCATGGCGTGCACCAGCTTCGCTTCCTCGATAGTGGCCACACGCACATCGATGATGGCGTGTGCCTCCTCCGCGACGACATTCGGCCGTGTGCCGCCCTCGATCAGCCCGACGTTGAGCGTCACGCCGGGGGCCACGCCGCGCACTCGCTGCAGGTCGACGATCTGGGCTGCAAGCTCGTGCACGGCGCTGGCTCCGGAGTCCGGGTTCACACCCGCGTGGGCTGCGATGCCCCGCACCGTCAGATGGAACTCGCCGCAGCCCTTGCGACTGGTCTTGACCCCGCCCCCGTCGAGCGCGGGCTCGAGCACGAACACGGCCCGGCTGCGAACCGCTTCCTCCTCGACGAGCGCGCGCGACGTCACGCTGCCTCGTTCCTCGTCGCTGGTCCAGAGCATGACGAGACGCACGTTCACTGGCGCCACGTCGCGTAGCGCCCGCGCCGCGAGCATCCCGATGGCGATGCCCCCCTTCATGTCGAGCACCCCCGGTCCGAACAGACGCCCATCGCGGATCTCGATCGGCATCCGGTCCACCTGCCCGATCGGCCACACGGTGTCATAGTGTCCAATCATCAGGATCTGATCTGCCCCGCTACCGAATTCGGCCCGCAGGTGATCGCCTGTCCTGGACTGGGAACAGCGTGTCACGACGCCGCCGATGGAGGCCATCCGCCGCTCCAGTTCGCACCCGCAGCGGTCGACCGCCGATTTGTCGGTGGTCGGGGACTCCATGCGCGCCAGCGCGCGGGTGGTGTCCAGCACCCAGTCCCGCTCGGCGCGACAGTAATTCAGCAATGTGTTCGCCGCACACGATGATCTGCGGCCGTCGATGGATGTGCTCATGAAATTCTCGTGGCGGGTCGGACCCGCTGCGCCGGATCCGTCCCGCGCTGTATAACTTGCGTGCGGTCGATCAGGCCCGCATAATGACGATATGCATGCGCGTGGTGTCGTGGCGGCCTGCACCCTGGCCGTACTGGCGGGGTCGCCTGCGCTCGGCGGCGGCCACGAGCCGCAACGTCGATCGACGGTGCGTCCCGTTCCGCGACCGGAGAGCCCCACCCGGGAAGCATCGCCGGCGCCAACCCGGCAGCCGGCGGCAACCGCTCCAGTTGCCGCCCTTACCGGCGACGCCGTCCCGACGGAAGCGATGCTCGGTTTCCCGATCTACCCCAATGCCCAATTTCTGACGTCGTACGACGCCGGCCGAGGCCAACGCTATTATCTGTTCGGCACCAATTCCGCCTTCGAGGAAATGGTGCGGTACTACGCGGTCGTGCTGGACGAGCGCGGCGATCGGGTGTTCGATGCCCCCGGCACGCACATCTTCGAGATGGGGCGCTTCCGGGAAGAGGAGATGGCCTTCCCGCCGGGCGTGACCGTCAAGGACTACACGTGGAACGGCTCGGACGGGTATCTCTATCCGGTTGGCGGTACGCCGGCTCGCTTCAAGACGGTCATCCAGATCGTACCTGTCCCAGCGGGCCAGCCGCAGCGCTGACCGGCGACGCCCCCGTCGCTCGTTCCTCAGACGCGGTTCGAACGTAGATCTCGCGCGCTCCCCGGAATTCCTCGGACTTCTCCCGCATCCCAACCTGCAGCGCCTCGGCGTCGCCGACACCTTTCCCGGCGGCGTAGTCCCGCACCTGCTGGGTCAACTCCATGCTGCAGAACTTCGGACCGCACATCGAGCAGAAGTGCGCCACTTTGGCGCCATCCGCCGGCAGCGTCTCGTCGTGGTACGCCCGCGCGGTCTGCGGGTCGAGCGAGAGATTGAACTGGTCTTCCCAGCGAAACTCGAAACGCGCCTTCGACAGCGCGTCGTCCCAGGCCTGCGCCCGCGGGTGCCCCTTGCCGAGATCGGCGGCATGGGCCGCGATCTTGTAGGCGATGACGCCCGCCTTGACGTCCTCCCGATTGGGTAACCCCAAATGCTCCTTCGGGGTGACGTAACAGAGCATCGCGGTCCCGTACCATCCGATCATGGCGGCGCCGATCGCCGACGTGATGTGGTCGTACCCAGGCGCCACATCCGTCGTCAACGGACCCAGCGTGTAGAACGGCGCCTCGTCGCACCAGTCGAGCTGATGCTCCATGTTCTCCTTGATCAGATGCAACGGGACATGGCCGGGCCCTTCGTTCATCACCTGCACGTCGTACTCCCAGGCGATGCGGGTCAACTCACCCTGTGTCTTCAATTCAGCGAACTGGGCCTCGTCGTTGGCATCGGCGATCGACCCGGGGCGCAGACCGTCACCCAGGGAGAACGACACGTCATACGAACGCATGATCTCGCAGATTTCGCGGAAGTGCGTGTAGGTGAAATTCTCTTCGTGATGCGCCAGACACCACTTCGCCATGATCGACCCGCCGCGTGAGACGATGCCGGTGATGCGGCGGGCGGTCATCGGGATGTAGCGCAACAGCACACCCGCATGCACCGTGAAATAGTCGACACCTTGTTCAGCCTGTTCGATCAGCGTGTCGCGATACAGCTCCCACGTCAGGTCTTCCGGGCGGCCGCCGACCTTCTCGAGCGCCTGGTAAATGGGTACCGTGCCAATTGGCACCGGGGCGTTTCGGATGATCCACTCGCGGGTCTGATGTATGTTCGGCCCTGTCGACAGGTCCATGACCGTATCGGCGCCCCAGAGGGTGGCCCACCGCAGTTTCTCCACTTCTTCTTCGATCGACGACGACACCGCCGAGTTGCCGATGTTGGCGTTGATCTTGACGAGAAAGTTGCGGCCGATCACCATCGGCTCGAGCTCGGGGTGATTGATGTTGGCGGGAATGATCGCCCGGCCCCGCGCCACCTCGTCCCGCACGAACTCCGGCGCGAATCCCTCCCGCACTGCCACGAATTCCATTTCCTCGGTCACGGCGCCGCGCCGGGCGTAATGAAGCTGGGTCACCCCGGATGTGCCGCGCCGGATCCGGCGCGAGGCGGCCTGGGCCGGCAATTCGGCGCCGGTCCCCCCGTGCCGCGCGGGCGCATCCTCGGTCATCCCGGCGCGACCGGCGATCCAGGGCTCTCGCAGAGACGGGAGACCCTCGCCGACATCGCATCCGTGCGGTCCGCTGGTGTCATACACCCTGAGCGGATCCTCACCGCCGGACAGCTCGATCTCACGCATCGGCACCCGCACGCGATCAGCGGACACCAGCACCTTGCGGGAACCGGGAAACGCCGCGGCGAACCGGTCAACCGGCGCGGGAGAAAATGAAAGTTGCTCGGCCATGTGCCGCACTATAGCATGCGCGACCGGCGCCGGATCGGCCCGGACGGCACCGTCCGCGTATAGTAGAATCGACATCCGGCACGGCAGATCGCCATGTTCGTGCGACTCCATCCTCTGCCGCTCTCGAAAGGACCGCATGGTTGCGATCACCGACCGCCGGGTGAGCCCCCGGCGGCGCACACTGGACGACACCGACCCCGCGATCGCCGCGGTGCTGCGTAACGAAACAGCACGACAGAACACCGGCCTGGAGTTGATCGCGTCGGAGAACTTCGTCAGCACCGCGGTCATGGAAGCGGCCGGATCGGTATTGACGAACAAGTATGCCGAGGGCTATCCCGGCCGCAGATACTACGGCGGGTGCGAGTTCGTGGACGTCGCCGAGTCGCTGGCGATCGAGCGCGCCACCGCGCTGTTCGGCGCCGAGCACGCCAACGTACAACCGCATTCCGGCGCTCAGGCCAACATGGCTGCGTATTTCGCGCTGGTCGCCCCGGGCGACACCGTGCTCGGCATGAACCTGGCTCACGGCGGACACCTCACCCACGGCCACCATCTGAACTTCTCCGGCCAGCTCTACGACATCGTGCCGTACGGCGTCCGCCGGGACGACGAGCGGATCGATTACGACGAACTCGAACGACTCGCGCGCGAACGCTCGCCGAAGATGATCCTGGCCGGCGCCAGCGCCTACTCCCGCGTGATCGATTTCGCACGGATTCGAGAGATCGCCACTCAGACCGGCGCAGCGCTGATGACCGACATGGCCCACATCGCCGGGCTGGTCGCCAGCGGGCTGCATCCGAGCCCGGTACCGTATTCCGACATCGTGACCGCCACGACCCACAAGACCCTGCGCGGTCCGCGCGGCGGCCTGGTGCTGTGCCGGGAGGCGCACGCCAAGGCGGTGAACCGCGCGCTGTTCCCCGGAGTGCAGGGTGGACCGCTGATGCACGTCATCGCCGCCAAGGCGGTCTGTCTGGCGGAAGCAGCGGAACCGGAGTTCGCCGAGTACCAACGACAGACGGTGGCGAACGCGGCCCGACTCGGCGCCGCGCTCGCCGGCGCCGGCTTCCGCCTGGTCAGCGGCGGTACCGACAACCACCTCCTGCTGGTCGACGTCTTCTCCAGGAACATCACCGGCAAGGTTGCGGAGGCGGCGCTCGGCCGCGCCGGCATCACCGTCAACAAGAATGCGATCCCGTTCGACAAGAACCCCCCGATGGTTGCCAGCGGAATCCGGATCGGGACCCCGGCGATCACGACCCGGGGTATGGCGGAACCGGAAATGGACCAGATCGCCGGCTACATCGCTCGCGTCCTGGCGGACCCGGACGACGAGGCCGTGGCGGCCATGGTGCGCACCGAGGTCGAGACGCTGTGCGAGACGTTCCCGCTGTATCCGCACCCGGTGAGCTAGCCGCACAGGTTGGCGCGGCGTTCGAGCCGGACGGTGCGCTGGCTGGCGCCCTCTCCGCCTTCGAGACCAGAGACAGCCAGCGGGACATGGCGCTGGCCGTCGCCGAGTTGTTCGAGAGCGGCGGCGTCCTGCTGGCCGAAGCCGGAACCGGCATCGGCAAGACCCTCGCCTACCTCGTTCCTGCGATTCTCAGCGGGCGCCGCGTGCTGGTGTCGACCGGCACGAAGCAGTTGCAGGACCAGATCTTCTACAAGGACCTGCCTGCGCTGCAAGACGCCCTGCATGTGGATTTCAAGGCGGCCTACATGAAGGGACGGGGAAACTATCTCTGTCTCCAACGCTTCGAGGCGTTTCGGACCAGGGTCGAACTGCCGATCGCGTCCGGCGCCGGCCATATCGACGCGATCTCCGAGTGGGCCGATCAGACGGAGACCGGGGACCGCGCCGAGATCGAAGACCTGCCGGACGATCTTCCATTCTGGGGGGAGATTGCGGCCACGTCCGAGACCTGCGTCGGCAAGGAATGCCCGCAATACGACGACTGTTTCGTGACCCGGATGCGACGACAGGCGGCCGAAGCGGACCTGGTCATCGTGAACCATCATCTGCTGTGCGCCGACGCCGCGGTACGCCAATCGGACTATGGCGAAGTGATACCGGCGTGTCATTACGCCGTGATCGACGAAGCGCATCAACTCGAAGATGTCGCGACGCAATACTTCGGCGTCTCGGTCAGCAGCCATCGGTTCGAGCGACTGACCGGCGACGCCCGCAGGCAAATCGACCGAGACCTGGCGGATGATCCGGACGCGGGCGACGGCATGCGCGCCGTCATCACGCGAATAGAGCAAGACGCGGGCCTGTTCTTCCGCGCGGTGACCGGGCGCCTGCCGCGGGCCGACCGCATCCGTCTCGACGCTGACATCCTGGCGCCGGTCGTCGAACCTGGACGCCGCCTGGCAAGCACCCTGCGCACGCTCGAGACGCCGCTGGCGCAGATCGCCGACCCCACGGAAGATCTCCGATCACTGGCCCGGCGCGCACGCGAACTCGGCGACCAGCTCGACTTCGTGCTTGAAACCGGCGACGCGGGGTTCGTCTACTTTCTCGAACGACGCCGTACCGGCCTGTTCCTGCGAGCCTCGCCAGTCGACGTGTCCGCGATCATCCGGGAGTTGCTGCTCGAACGGATGGAGGCTGCGATTCTGACGTCTGCGACGCTGGCGGTGGACGGTTCGTTCGACTACCAGCGGTCGCGCCTGGGCATCCGTGACGCCAGCGAGATCCGGCTCGCGTCCGAGTTCGACTACGCGGATCAGACTGTGCTGTATCTGCCCTCCGGCATGCCGGAACCGCGGGCGCCGGACTTCACTCGAGCGGCAGCCGAGCAGATCACCGCCCTTCTCGAAGCGACCCGCGGACGAGCGTTCGTCCTGTTCACCAGCTACGCGAACCTCCACGAGGTGCATCGTCTCATCGCGGGCCGGACGAGATTCCCGCTGCTCGTCCAGGGCAGCGCCCCTCGGCCAGTACTCCTGCGCAACTTTCGGGCGATACCGAACGCGGTGCTGCTGGCCACGTCGAGCTTCTGGCAGGGCGTCGACGTGGCGGGCGACACGCTCAGTTGCGTGATCATCGACAAGCTCCCGTTCGCGGCGCCCTCCGACCCGATCACGGCGGCGCGCATGGACGCGATCGTGCAGGACGGCGGCGACCCGTTCGCCGAGTACCAGGTGCCGCTCGCCATCCTGAGCCTGCTGCAGGGCCTCGGACGTCTCATCCGGCACCGGCACGATCGCGGAGTCCTGTCGATTCTCGACTCCCGCATCGTCAGCAAGGGCTACGGCAGCCGTTTCAGGGCCTCTCTGCCGCCGGCGCCGGTCGTGCACCACATGCACGAGGTCCAGGAGTTCCTGGACCGCAAAGGGATGTAGACTGGCGGAGTGAGCATCTGTTCGGCGGCGCGGCGATTCGGTCTGCTCATCTGCGCGTTCCAGATACTCGGATCGCCCCTGGCGCACGCGCAGGACGCCGGCACAGTCCGCGGAATCGTGGCCGACGACAGCGGACAACCGATTGCCGGGGCGTCGGTCGAGCTCGTCGCGCTCGGCTCGGACTTCGTCAGCCACGAGACCGCGACCGACGACCGCGGCCGGTTCGAACATGCCGGCCTGCCGCCCGGTCACTACAGCGTCACTGCCGACAGGGACGATCTCGGGGGACAGATCTACCGCGTGCTCGTCCAGCCGGGCGGAGTGGTGGACGTGCGTTTCGTCCTCGAAGCGGGTCGCACCGCGGCACCGTGGTTGCGCACGTCGCATGACGACCGATCTGCCGCCGCCGCCTTCGACGCAGGGGTGCGCGCAAACCGCGCCGGGGAGTTTGAGACGGCAATCCTCCAGTTCCGGGCGGCATTGCAGGTCATGCCGTCCTGTGTCGACTGTCATTTCAACATCGGGGTGTCCAACACCCGGTTGAACCGGTTCGACGACGCCGAGGCGGCCTACCGCGCCGCCCTGACGATCCGCGCCGACCACGCGGCTTCCTACTACGGGTTGGCTGACATCTTCTCCAGACAAGACCGGACCGAAGAGGCCGCAGCCGCGCGTGGGGAGGCGAACCGTATCGCAGTCAGGACGCTGGAGACGGGGCGCGCGCAGGCAAGGGACAGGCTGCGGCGGGCACGAGCGTTTCTGACCGCCGGCCACGTCGACGACGCCGTCGGACAACTGGACGCCGCGCTCGTCGCCGACCCCACGCTCGTCGAGGCGTACTATTGGCTGGGCCTGGCGCATGAGGCGGCTGGCGACCTGACGGCCGCGAGACGCTTGTTGTCACGCTATATCGAGGCGACACCGACCGGGGAGCACGCCGGCGACGCCCGACGCCGCATTGACACGCTTCAACAATAGCCGCGTGTCACGGTCCGCTCCCCTCCCCTCCCCCGAGGCGACCAGCATGCAGCCGCCAGCACACATTGCGGAGAACTGGATCACCGTCCGGGAACGGATCGCCGCCGCCGCCAAGCGTTGCGGCAGGGCGCCGGAGGATATTTGTCTGGTGGCCGTGACGAAAACGTTCGGAGTCGACGTCGTGCGTGCCGCCGCCGCCGCCGGTCTCCACGACCTCGGGGAAAACAAGGTGCAGGAGGGGGCGCAGAAAAAGGCCGCCCTCGCCGGACAGCCGCTATGCTGGCATTTGATCGGGCACCTGCAGTCGAACAAGGCGCGCCGGGCCGCCGCCACCTTCGACTGGATACACTCGGTGGACAGCGTGGCGCTGCTGCGCCGTCTCGATGAGGCCGCGGCCGGCCGCGAACGCATGCTCAACCTGCTGGTTCAAGTCGACCTGGCGGGCGAATCCAACAAGCACGGCGCACCGGTGTCCGAACTGGAACGCATCGTCGACGCCGCCGCCGGATGCAGGTTCGTCGGCATACGGGGATTGATGGTGCTACCGCCCTGGTCGGATGACCCGGAGCAAGCGCGGCCGTACTTTCGGCGCCTGCGTCAGCTTCGTGACGACCTGCGGGCGAGCGGGCCGAAGGGTGCCCCCCTCGACCACCTCTCGATGGGGATGAGCCACGACCTCGAGGTGGCGGTGGAAGAGGGCGCCACTGTCGTCAGGATCGGCACCGCGCTGTTCGGACCGCGGCCGCGTCCAACGCCCGCTTCGCGCTGACGGCGCGACCGCTTGCGACTATGGCACCGCCATGAACAATCGGTCGTATCGGGTTCGGGTGAAGAAATGGGTCGCTCCGGACGCCAGGCGCCGCAGCGTCGGCCCAATGCCGACCTCGCTGTAGAACTCGCTCTCCGATTCGTAGGACCAGTACAACACGAACGCCTGACCCTTGACGTAGTCGATTGGCAGCGGGCCCCAGTAGCGGCTGTCCACCGAATCGCCCCGGTTGTCCCCCATCATGAACAGATGTCCCGCAGGCACCTCGAGAGGACCGAACGTACCGCGGATATCAGGCGGAATCTTGCCGCCGGGACGCATGAGGTCGAGATACGGTTCCTCGATCGGTTCTCCGTTGATGAACACCCTCGACTGCCGCAGCTCGATGGTCTCGCCCGGCAGGCCGATCGCCCGCTTGATGAAGTCGCGCGCGGGATCTTCCGGATACTTGAACACGAGTACGTCTCCGCGCTCGACCTGCCCGACGGGCAGCAGCATCTGCTCGAGTCTGCCCGCAGTGGGCCCATGGATGAACTTGTTGACCAGCAGATGATCCCCGATCAGCAGGTTCTGCTCCATCGACCCCGAGGGAATCTTGAAGGCCTGCACCACCCACGTGCGCACGAAGAGCGCCAGTATCACCGCAATGATGATCGACTCGAAGTACTCGCGCGCGCTTGACTTCTGCACAGACATGACAGGGTTTCAGACGCTCGTCAGAATGTCCTATTCCGTGTCGACCGTCAACACGGCGAGAAACGCCTCCTGCGGGATCTCGACGCGGCCGACCCGCTTCATCCGGCGTTTGCCTTCCTTCTGCTTCTCGAGGAGCTTCCGTTTCCGGCTGATGTCGCCTCCGTAGCACTTGGCGAGCACGTTCTTGCGCAGCGCCTTGACCGACTCGCGCGCGATGATGCGCCCTCCCACCGTCGCCTGAATCGCCACCTCGAACATCTGGCGAGGGATCAGTTGTCTCAACTTCCCTGCCAGCGCACGCCCGCGCGCATAGGCCGATTCCTTGTGCACGATCACCGATAGCGCGTCGACCGGTTCCTCGTTCACCAGGAGATCGAGCTTGACCAGCGGCGACGTCCAGTACCCGGTCACATGGTAGTCGAGCGATGCGTACCCCCGCGACAGCGTCTTCAGCTTGTCGTAGAAATCCCGCACCACCTCGTTGAACGGCAGGTCGTATGTGATCATGACCCGGTTCGAGGTCAGATACTCGATCCCCTTCTGCACGCCGCGCTTGTCCTGACACAACTGCAGGATCCCTCCGACGTAGTCCGCGGGCGCCAGAATCATCGCCGTGATGACTGGCTCTTCCAAGGCGGCGATCAGGCCAGCCTCGGGCAGCTTTGCGGGACTGTCGATCTCGAACGTGTCGCCGGCCGTGGTCGTCACGCGATACAGCACGCCGGGGGCGGTCGTGACCAGATCCATGTCGTACTCGCGCTCGAGCCGCTCCTGAATGACCTCCAGGTGCAGCAGCCCGAGGAACCCGCATCGAAATCCGAAACCGAGCGCCGCCGACGTCTCCGGCTCGAAGAAGAAGGACGCGTCGTTGAGCCGCAGCTTCTCGAGCGCCTCGCGCAGCTCGGTGTACTGGTGTCCCTCCACGGGATACAACCCCGCAAACACCATCGGCTTCATCTCCGTGAACCCGGCGCATGCGGCCGCCGTGGGCCGCAACGATTCGGTCAACGTATCGCCGATCTTGGCATCGCTGACCGTTTTGATGCCGGCGATCACGAAACCGACGTCTCCAACCCCAAGCTCCGGGACGAACACAGGCTTGGGCGAGAACACGCCGACCTGCTCGACCTCGTAGTCCTGTCCGCGCGCCATGAGGCGGACCTTCATCCCTGGCCTGATCGCACCGTCCACCACCCGCACCAATACGAAGACGCCACGATACGAGTCGTACCACGAGTCGAAGATCAGCGCTTTGAGTGGGGCGTCACGGTCGCCCGCCGGCGGCGGTATCCGTGCAACGATGGCGTCAAGGATGTCACGAGCGCCGTCGCCCTCCTTCGCGCTGGCCCAGATCGCATCGGCGGCGTCGAGCCCGACGATCTCCTCGATCTGTCGCGCCGTCTCATCGGGCTGCGCGCCCGGCAGGTCGATCTTGTTCACTACCGGCATGATCTCGAGATTCTGGTCCACCGCCAGATAGGCGTTGGCGACGGTCTGGGCCTCGACGCCCTGCGAGGCATCGACCAGCAGTAACGCCCCCTCGCAGGCTGTCAGGGCGCGGGTTACCTCGTACGAGAAGTCAACATGACCCGGCGTGTCGATCAGGTTGAGCACATGCGGAACCCCGCCCTCCGGGGTGTAGTTCAAACGGACGGCGTGCGCCTTGATCGTGATGCCGCGCTCGCGCTCGAGGTCCATCGTGTCGAGCACCTGGGCCTCCATCTCACGTGGCCGGAGGGCGCCGGTGATCTCGAGGAACCGGTCCGCGAGCGTCGACTTCCCGTGATCGATGTGGGCGATGATTGAGAAATTGCGGATGTAGCGTTGGTCCATCAACCGAGCGCCAATCTAGACTGCGAGGTCTGCCAGTTCCCGTTGTAGCGTTGGTCCATCAACCGAGCGCCAATCCAGATTGCGATGTCTGCCAGTTTCCGTTGTAGCGTTGGTCCATGAACGGACCGCCATTATAGACCGCGGAGTCAGCTCGGCGCCCGGGTGCCGGTCGCACCCCGTGTCGCCGCGACGTTCACCGTTGATCGAGCGGCACGAACTGCTGCGGATACTCGGGACCCGTATAGTCTGCACGCGGTCTGATCAGCCGGTTGTTGGCGTACTGTTCGAGCACGTGCGCCGTCCAGCCTGCCACACGGCTGACCACGAAGATCGGCGTAAAGAGATCGACGGCGATTCCCAGGACGTAGTAGGTCGACGCCGAGTAAAAGTCGACGTTGGCGTCGATCTGCGTCTCTCGCTTCATCACCGCCTCGATGCGCTGCGACATCTCGAACCAGCGGCGATCGCCCGCCTGTGCACCCAGATCGCGCGACAGCTCGCGCAGGTGGGTGGCGCGAGGGTCCTCCGTGCGGTAGACCCGATGCCCGAACCCGGGCACTCGCTTCTTGCGATCCAGCATGTCCCGAATCGCCGACTCGACCCGTTCGCCGTCGGCGTCCTTGCCGATCGCGATCAGCATCTTCATCACCTCGGCGTTGGCGCCGCCGTGCAACGGACCCTTCAACGCCGCCACGCCGGCCACGACGGTAGAGTGCAGATCGGTCAGGGTCGCGGCGGCGACGCGGGCCGCGAACGTCGAGGCATTGAACTCGTGGTCCGCGTGCAGGACCAGCGCGACGTCGAACGCCCGGGCGGCCAGTGCGGTCGGGCGCTCGCCGGTGAGCATGTAGAGAAAGTTCGCGGCATGACCGAGGACGGGATCAGGATCGACCGCTGCGCCGCCCGCCGACACGCGGCCGATGGTCGCCACCAGGGTGCCGACCTGCGCGGTCAGCCGCACCGCCTTGCGAAGTGCTGCCCGCGGCGAGTCGTCGCCGGCGTCCGGGTCATGATGGGCCAGCAGGGACACGAGCGTGCGCACTGTGTCCATCGTGTGACCGGGCGGCAACGAGCGCATCAGCCGGACCACCGGTGCGGGCAACGCCCGCCAACGCGCCAACTCGGTCTGCAGGTCGCCGAGTTCGGCGCGGGTCGGGAGTCGTCCGTGCCAGAGCAGGTAACAGACTTCCTCGAACGTTGCCGATCTGGCCAGATCGTGGATGTCGTGGCCGCGGTAGGCCAGCACCCCCCGCTGCCCGTCGATGAAACAGAGTCTGGACGAGGTCACGACGACCCCCTCGAGTCCCGCCGTTGCCGCGGCCTGTGTCGTCATCGTCAGTCTCACTCCACCGCCGACCCCGGGGCGCTCTCCGGCACTGCTCACCGCCCGACCCGCCTGCGAGCCGTTAAGATAGGTCAGGCGGACAGCGCCTATGATACTTGCACCACACGCGGCCAGCGTGTCACGCAGACGGCCGGTATCCGCAGCATGAGACCCGCCCAGTTGAAGACCTTGCTTGAACAGGTACGGCGCGGCGCGGTGGACGTCGACACCGCCTGCGCCGATCTCGCTGCCGAGATGCGGCAGGCCCCCTTCGAAGACATGGGGTTCGCGAGAGTCGATCATCACCGGGCCATCCGCCAGGGCTTTCCGGAAGTCATATTCGGGGAAGGCAAGACCCCGCACCAGGTGGCCCGGATTGCACACGCGATCGTCGAGGCCGGACACCGTCTCCTGGTCACCCGCACCGATGCGGAGGCCTACGCGGCGGTGCGCGACCGTGTACCCGATGCCGTCTTCCACGTGCAGGCACGGGTCATCAGCCGCATCGCCGAGCCTGAAGTGACCGGCCAGGGCACGGTCCTGGTCGTGTCAGGAGGCACCTCGGATCACCCTGTCGCGGAGGAAGCGGTCGTCACCGCCGAGATCATGGGGAACCGGGTCGAACGACTCTACGACGTCGGGGTGGCCGGCCTCCACCGGTTGTTGGCGGAACGCACCCGGCTGGAGCAGGCGCAGGTGCTCATTGTCGTCGCCGGCATGGAGGGTGCCCTCCCCAGCGTCGTGGCCGGGCTCGTCGCAACACCGGTCATCGCGGTGCCCACCAGCGTCGGCTACGGCGCGAGCTTCGGCGGCATCACCGCCCTGCTGTCCATGCTGAACACGTGCGCGACCGGCGTGGCGGTGGTCAACATCGACAACGGCTTCGGCGCGGCGGCCATCGCGAGCCTGATCAACCATCTCACGCACGCGACTTGAGCCTCTTCTCGTGACCGTGATAGTTTTGAGGTCCGGGATTCCCCGCACGCGTATGGCTGGGGGGATTGTCGGCACCCATCTCACACGGACTGCGCGGCATCGGAGACGTCGCCTGCCCCGGCCCGTCGTGTCCGGCTCGGGCCACCCAATGCGATCCGCGCGGTTCGGTGCTGCGACGGCCGGACCCGAGACGGTCGCGGGTAGTACTCGCGGATAAGTGTCCGGCCGCGCAGGCGCACGGTCGCCAGGCATCTTCGGTCATGTCGATGCACACAGGAACGCTGACCGCCCTCGAGTTCGACCGCATCGTGGAGGCCGTGGGAAGTTACGCGCTCACCCCGCTGGGCGCAGAGGCCCTGGCCCGCCTGCATCCGCTGACCGATTCCCGCGCCGTCCAGACGGCGCTCGCGCACACGACCGAGACGGTGCGTTTCGTGACGGCGAACGGCGCCCTGCCGCTCGAGGCGCCGGACAACCTCGACCAGGCCCTCGCGGCGCTGGCCATCGAGGCGCAACCGCTCGAACCGCTGCCACTCCTCAGCCTCGCCGACTTTCTCGGATCGGTCGAACGTGTCAGCAGATCGGTGCCAGCAGCCAGCGGCGGACCCTACCCCGCGCTGTCGGCGATTGCAGGCAGATGCGCGACCTGGGAGCGCGAATGCGCCGAAGTCCGCAAGCAGGTGGATGGTTCCGGAGCCGTCGCCGATGACGCAAGTCCGGAACTGAAGACCATTCGCGGCCGGCTGCACAAGCAACGCAACCGGCTGCGCAGCAACCTCGAGGCCTACCTGAGAGGCCGGGACACGGCCCGTTACCTCCAGGAACAGGTGGTCAGCGAACGTAACGGACGTTTAGTCTTGATTGTGCGATCCGAACACCGCAACGCCATTCCGGGCATCGTCCACGGGAGCTCGTCGAGCGGCGCCAGTCTGTTTCTCGAACCGCTCAGCACTGTTGACATCAACAACGAGATCGTTGCGCTGGAAGAGAAGGACCGGCAGGAGACGCGTCGAGTGCTGCTGGCGCTCTCGACGGCGTTCAGACGACGCGCCGCCGACCTGCAGCGCACGCTGACCGTCGGTACCGATCTCGACATGCTTCAGGCCCGGGCCGCGTTCGCCGCCGCCGTCGACGGCGTCGAGCCGCAGATCGCCAGCGACCAGACATTCGAGCTCCTGAGCGCTCGACATCCGCTGCTGATGCGCGCCGTGGCGAGTCGGCTCGCCGCGCCGGTCAGGGACGACATGCCCGCCGAACCGGTGCCGGTGGACATCCTGATGTCCCCGCCGACGCGCGCGCTGATCGTGACCGGTCCGAACACCGGCGGCAAGACCGTGACCTTGAAGACGGCGGGGCTCCTGGCGTTGATGGCGCAGTCGGGCCTGCATGTTCCGGCCGCGCCAGGGTCGCGGGTGCCGGTGTTTCGGTCGGTCTTCGCGGATATCGGTGACCACCAATCGATCAGCGCCAACCTCAGCACATTCTCGGGCCACGTCACGAACATCGTGGAGATGGACCGCTGCCTGTCTACCCCGGCGCTCATCCTGCTCGACGAGGTGGGGGCCGGCACAGACCCCGTGGAGGGCGGCGCGCTAGGACGCGCCGTGGTCGAGCATTTTCGACACCGCGGCGCTCATGTCGTCGCCGCCACACACGATGACGTGCTCAAGGCCTACGGCGCCACAACCGAGGGAGTCGGTTGCGCCGCCTTCGGGTTTGACCCGGACACATTCGCGCCCACTTATCGCCTGGTGTACGGCTCGGCGGGACGCAGCCTCGCGCTCGAGATCGCGCAGCGCCTGGGATTGGCTGCCCACATCATAGAGACCGCCGCCGCGTTGCGCAGCGAGCGGGAAGCGCTGCTGGCCGACCACTTGGCGCAGGTTGAGGCAGACCGGCGGCAGCGCGGGGAGATGCGCCGCCGTCTTGATCGGGAACAGACCGATCTGACGGCGCGGTCGGCGCGGCTTGACGCACGCGAGGCCGAATTCACACAGCGCGAGCAGGCGGGGCGCGCCCGGCTCGTGCAATCGATCGACGCGCAACTGCGAACCGCCCGTGAAGAGATTGACGGAGTGGTCAGCACGCTTCGCGACCGGGCCGCGGCCATCGAACAGCAAGTGACGCAACGCGCGCGTCAACGCGCGCCTGCGCTGCCAACGGGTGACAGCGGCGAACTGCGCCGCATTGCCCACGCGGCGCTCGACGCGGTGACCGAGCGCCGCCGGCCGGCTGGACCGGAACCGAGCTCGCCCCGTCCCGCTTCCCGCCCGCGGATCAGCGTCACGCCGGGCGCGCAAGTCACGGTGTTGGCGCTGGGAGTCGAGGGCTCGGTGCGATCCGTGCGTTGTACCGAAGCAGAGGTCGAGGTGCGCGGAAAGCGGATCCGCGTCCCCTTCGCGTCACTGGAAGTGATTGGACCTCCCGCTGCACCCGTCGAATCGCAAAGCCGCGTCGCGATTCAGGTCGCGCCGCCGAGCGGCCCGCTCGACGAGTTGAATCTGATCGGCTGCCGCGTCGACGAAGCCCTCGATCGGGCCGGGAAACATCTGGATCAGGCGCTCATGGGGGAGTTGCGCCTGGTGCGGTTCATCCACGGGCACGGCACCGGTCAGTTGCGCCGCGCGATCAACGAGTTTCTCAATGGGCACCCCCTGGTCATCCGCGTCTCGCCCGCCGCGCCGGACGAAGGCGGCGCCGGCGTCACCGTCGCGGAGTTGAAGGAATGAACACCCGCGGACTACGTCTAGCAGCCCGTGGCAAAAGCCCCGCTGCATTCGATTGGCGCTGCATCCCGTCTGGCGGCGTTGCTCCTCGGTCACAAATGCCCCAATTTGCTCCCTCGTCGCGCCTTGCCAGCCGGGCGCCGCGCCAATCTCGGTGCAACGCGGGGTTCTACCACGGGCTGCTAGCAGCCCGTTACGGCGCAGACTCCTAGGCACGCGGCGCTGACATGGGCCTGTTTCCACAATCGTTCATTGACGACCTGAAGGCGCAGGTCGATATCGTCCAGGTGGTGCAGGACCATGTCCCGCTGAAGAAAGCAGGCGCCAGCTACAGGGGCCTGTGTCCGTTCCACCCGGAAAAGACACCGTCATTCCACGTCCACGGCGACAAGGGGTATTTCCATTGCTTCGGCTGTGGCGTCGCTGGCGACGTCCTCAAGTTCGTCGAACTGCACGAGAAGCTCGGCTTCCAGGACGCGGTGCAGCAACTGGCCCAGCGCTTCGGAGTCCAGGTACCGGAACCGGACACAAAGCGGGACCCCGCCGCGGACGCGGAGCGGGAATCGCTGCTGACCGTACACGAGGCAGCCGCCGAGTTCTTCAGGACGCGCCTCGCCGAACCGGTGGGCCGGCAGGCGCGGGAACATCTGCGGGACAGGGACGTAAGCGCCGAGACGATCGACCGGCTCGCATTGGGGTTTGCCCCGGCCACCGGAGACAGTCTCGTCACGCACCTGCGCGCCCACGGATTCTCGGACGAATTCCTGGTTCGCAGCGGACTGGCCGCGGTCCGCGACGGACGCCCCCTGGCAGACCGGTTCCGCAATCGCCTCGTCATCCCGATCGCCCGTGAAAGCGGCTCGGTGATCGCGTTCGGCGCGCGCGCGCTGCAACCCGACCAGCAGCCCAAGTATCTGAATTCGCCGGAGACCGCGATCTATTCGAAATCCAGGACACTCTACGGACTGCATCTCGCCAAGACCGCCATCCGCAACACCGGCTACGCCGTGCTCGTCGAAGGCTACTTCGATTTCGCGCAGGCGCTGCAAGCCGGGGTCCGGCCGGTGGTAGCCGCCTGCGGAACCGCGGTGAATGAACAGCAGGTGCGGCTGCTCAAACGATTCACCTCGAAAGTGATCCTGAGTTTTGACCCCGATCAGGCCGGAGCTGGAGCGTCGGCGCGCTCCGGGGAGCTGTTGCTGGCGGCCGGACTGCAGGTCAATGTGGCACTGATGGACGAGGGCGAAGATCCCGATATCTGTATTCGGAGGCACGGTGCAGCCAGATATCAGGAAAAACTCCGCACTTCGCAGCCATATCTGGGATACTTACTGGATCGGGAGGCTGCGCAACGCGACCTGACCCGAGACGATCACCACCGTGAGTTCCTGAATCGCATGCTACAGGTCGCAGCGAGAATCCCGGACGCCGCATCACGCGATCGGTTCGCGGATCGACTCGCGCATCGGGCGGGAATCATGGAGGATGTCGCCCGGTCCGAGATTCGAAAAGCGGCGGTCGCGCGCCGGACCACGGTCGACGATCGGCAGATCGTGGCGAAGCGCCAGGTCAAGCCAGCGGAAAAAGGGCTGATCTGGGCGTTGTGTCGAGACACCTCGTCGGCTCTGGAGGCCATCGCGGCGCTGACCGACGACGATCTCGGCGGTCTGACGACGGCGCCGATTCTGAGCACGGCGCGGGCATTGGCCGACTGGCCGGCCGAATCCGTTCAGGACACGTTGCGTGATCGTCTAAGCAAAGAGGAAGCAGACTGGATGACGGCCGTGGCGGGCGGTGACCGCCCCTCGCTTTCCGCCGTCGATTGCGCGAATACGCTCAAACAGCTCGGCGTCGAACGCCAGCGCGCGTCGCTGCAACGGGAAATCGACCGCTGTCAGCAACTCGGCACACCCGCGGCGCTGGCCGAAATAGACCTGCTCCTGCAGAAGAAGCAGGATCTGTTGACCACACTCGAATTGCTACGGTCGTGAATATCGCACACGTCCGACACCACATCAGTGCAGTCGACACGGCGGACGGACCACCGGGGAGGAACGCTCTTGTCGATCGAAGAAAAATACGACGAAGTTCGACAGCTCATCCAGATCGGAAAGGAAAAGGGGTATCTCCTCTATGAAGAGGTCAACGAGATACTCCCCCCGGAGATCACCAAGTCCGACGAGCTGGACGATCTGTTCACGGCATTCGGCAACCACGGCATCGAGGTCGTCGACTCGGAACAGAAGTACCGGGAAGACAAGCTTCTCGACCGACGGGGTGAAGGTGCGGACGATGTCGAACTGGACCTGACACCGAGCGCCATCGACAAGACCAACGATCCGGTCAGGATGTACCTGCGCGAAATGGGCACCGTGCCATTGCTGACCCGCGAGGGCGAGGTAGCCATTGCCAAGCGGATCGAACGAGGCAAGCTGTCGATCATCAAGGCTATCACCCGCATGCCGACGGTCGCCAAGGCGGTCGTGCACATGGGGGAACAGGTGCAGGCCGGTGACCGCGCCGTGCGCGAACTGGTCGTGTTTCACGACGACGACCTCAACGATGAACGGCTCAAGCGCCGTGCCTCGGACGTCATGACGCAGACCGAGCTCATCCGGACGACCCGCGCCGAGGTGATCAGCCAGCAGGGGATTCTCGGCGCCATCTCCAAACGCGAAAAGAGACGGTATCGGCTCAACTACCGCAATCTGCTCAGAACGCAGGTGAAACTCTCGCGGTTGATCAGGAACATCGATTTCACGGAACCGGTCAAGCGGCGCCTCATCGACGACGCCAAGGTCACCGCCGAAGCGGTCCGGGATCTGCAGCGCGAGATCGATCGCCTCGACCGCCAGCTCAAGAGCCGTCACCGCGTCAGGGATGAAGACAAACGTCGCGTTACCCGGCGCCAGCGCGAACTGCGGGCTGAAATCCGGAACCGCGCAGAAGCACTGGAGATGACGGTTCCAGCAATCGACCGCACGCTGTACACCATCATGCGCGGTGAAAGGCTGGCCGAGCTGGCGAAGAAGGAACTGGTCGAGGCCAATCTGAGGTTGGTCGTCTCGATCGCCAAGAAATACACCAATCGCGGCCTGCAATTTCTCGACCTGATCCAGGAAGGCAACATCGGGCTGATGAAGGCGGTGGACAAGTTCGAATATCGCCGCGGGTACAAGTTCTCGACGTATGCCACCTGGTGGATTCGACAGGCGATCACGCGCGCCATTGCCGATCAGGCGCGCACGATCAGAATTCCGGTCCACATGATCGAGACGATCAACAAGTTGATCCGCACCTCACGCGCGCTTGTGCAGGAATTCGGCCGGGAACCCACCTCGGAAGAAATCGCTCAGCGGATGGACATTCCGGTCTCGAAGGTCCGGAAGGTCCTCAAGATCGCCCAGGAGCCAATCTCCCTGGAAACACCGATCGGAGAAGAGGAAGACAGTCATCTCGGCGATTTCATCGAGGACCGGCAGGAAGTCTCCCCTGCCGACGCCGTCATCAACCTCAACCTCAAGGAGCAGACCGAGAACGTGCTGCGGACCCTGACGCCGCGAGAGGAAAAGGTCATCAAGATGCGATTCGGTGTGGGCGACGGAAGCGAGCACACCCTGGAAGAGGTGGGACAGAATTTCGCCGTGACCCGCGAGCGGATCCGGCAGATCGAAGCCAAGGCGCTTCGCAAACTGCGGCACCCGTCACGTAGTCGACGGCTGCGCGCATTCCTGGAGGGAACGTAGGTCGATCGATCGGACAACCGGCCGGCAGCGACCGGCGCGGAGGCGGGTACCCCAACCGCGGGGTATGTCGAATCATGCGGGCCCATAGCTCAGCGGTCAGAGCCGCCGGCTCATAACCGGTCTGTCCCAGGTTCGAATCCTGGTGGGCCCACCACATGGAACGAGCGGCCATGGTCGGAAACTACAGCGGGGGTACGGTCGGACACGGCCGCCGCGCCCGGGCGCGACACGACAACCGAGCGCCCTGGCACCGTTGGGGCACCGGCAGCCCCTCGCCCGGCCAGCATGGAGACGGACGCCAGCGCCAGACCGGTCCGGTCGCGCCCTGCCCGCGTTCGCACGCCCCGCCCGCAAGGCGGGGTTTTCTGGCTCCGGTCCCGATGTCCGGACCCTATCGTCCTGCGGAGACCTGATACTTGATGCTGCCTGATCTCCAGCGGCTGATTCAGTTGCAACGACTCGCCAACAGGGCGGCCGACGCCCAGCGCGCCGTCGACGCGATTCCATCGCGCGTCGCAGCGCTCGACGACCAGCTTGCAATGACGACGGCGACGCTCGAAGCCGCCAACGTCCGTCTGTCCGAGCAGAAGATCAAGCGCCGGGACGCCGAAAAGAGTCTGGCCATGGTGCAGTCGCGGCTGTCCAGGTACCGGGAACAGCTCATGGCGGTGAAAACGAACAAGGAATACACCGCGATGCAACACGAAATCGCAACCGCGGAACATGATGTGCAGCAACTGGAGGACACCGTCCTCGAACGAATGCTCGAGATCGACGATCTGACGGCTGCAGTCGAGGGGGCCGTCAGGGCGCTGGCAACCACCCGCGTAGAGGTCGAGCAGGCTCGCGCCGCGCTCGAATCGGAACGGTCCGATTTGGAACAGGTGATCGCTGGCGCCTCCGGCGAACGCGCCGCGCTGACCGAAACCGTCGGCGCCCGGGCGCGGCAACTCTTCAACACGATTGCGGAACAGCGCGGGGGTATCGCGGTGGTTGAGGCGCGTGACGGTCACTGCACGGTCTGCAACGTGCGGCTGCGGCCCCAGGTGTTCAATAACCTCCTGATGAATTCCGAGCTGATCCAGTGCGAGAGTTGCATGCGGATCCTGTATCACGACCCTGACGGCGGACGAGACACCGCACCATCCAGCGACCCGGTCCGCTGATCGCGGCACCGCTTGTGGTGCCGTACGTCAACGGGGCGCGCGGCAACCCCGCTTCAGCCGTACGGCATCCGGATCGGGGTTACCCCCGGCATGTCCTGATCGAAGCCTCTGACACCGTCGGGTGTCGTCCTGGGAAACCGCGGTTGGCGCCGGCGGCGATACCGTCCGTGGCGTGACACGCGGCGCGAACCATAACTCGGCCGGACATGGTCGGATGCACCGTTTCAGGTCCATTCCGTCCTTATGGCCGCGCGTTTGCATTCTCCAGGGGCGGAACTGTTCACGACCACCCGAGGAGACCGACGGATGACTCACCTGGACGACACGGTTGCGATCAACGTGCTGCCTGCGGACCAAGGCGCACCGGCCGGCAAGCTGGCCGACGTCGAGTTGCATTTCACCACCGGCGCACTGGAAGGACTCAAACTACTGGGGTTCACCGTGTGGGAGGGCCGCGAGGGCAAGGGCCCGAGCGTGAGCCTGCCATCCAGACAGTATGTGGTGAATGGCGAACGCCGCAGCTTCACACTGCTGCGACCGACTGGCGATACTCAGGCCCAGGACGTATTGCGCAGCACGCTGCTCGCGGCGTTCACTGATCAGGCGGGTTAATCGCCGGTGTCCTGCCGTCGCAGGAATGCCGGCACGTCCACCTCTGACCCGATCGATTCGGAATCGATCGATTCGGAATCGAACAGCGCCGGTTTCGCCTCGTGCGCTGCCGTGGACGCGGGTTGCGGCAGGTGGATCGGCTGACGCCTCGACATCACGAATCCACCGCCTCCGGCAGCTTCGGCTCGAGGCTCTTCCTGCTGCCACGAGGCGTAGTACTGCTGCAAGTCGATCGGCGTCTTCTCGGCAGGCCGCTCGGCCCCTACGCGGTCGAACCCGGTTGCGATGACCGTGACCTTCACCTCTTCTTTCATCGCGGGATCAACGACGGCGCCGAAAATGATGTTGGCGTCTTCGTGGGCGGCACTCTGGATGATTGAGGTCGCTTCATTGATTTCGAGGAGCGACAGGTCGGTGCCGCCCGTCACGTTGATGATGACGCCACGAGCACCCTCGACCGACGCGTTCTCGATCAGGGGACTCGATATGGCCTGGTTGGCGGCATCCACCGTCCTGGTTTCGCCGGTTCCGACGCCGGTGCCCATGATGGCGACCCCCATGCGGGACATGACCGCGGTCACATCGGCGAAATCGAGATTGATCAACCCGGAAACCAGGATCAGATCGGAAATACCCTGGATTGCCTGTCGCAGGATGTCGTCGGCGGTGGCAAAGGCGTCCGGCAACGTGGTCGACCGGGCTATCACGGACAGCAGCCGCTCGTTGGAAATCGTGATGACGGTGTCGACGCACTCGCGGAGTTCTGCCAGGCCATGCTCCGCCTGCGCGGCGCGGCGCCGCCCCTCGAACTTGAACGGCGTCGTCACAACCGCCACCGTCAGCGCACCCAGCTCGCTGGCCAGATTCGCGATGACCGGTGCCGCGCCCGTGCCTGTTCCGCCACCGAGCCCGGTCGTGACGAACACCATGTCGGCGCCGTCGAGCGCCGCGATAATCTGCTCGGTGTCCTCGAGCGCGGCCTGCCGGCCGACGTTGGGATCGGCGCCGGCGCCCAACCCGTTCGTCAGCTTGCCGCCGATCTGCAGACGCACGGGGGTGACACTGTTGCCGAGGGACTGCGCATCGGTATTCGCCACGATGTACTCGATCCCGCGGCACCCTGTGCGCACCATGCGGTCCACGGCGTTGCTGCCTCCGCCGCCGACGCCAACGACCTTGATACTGGCCCCGACGTGTCTGGCGTCATCGATGGTCAATCGGTTGGTTTCAGGCGCAATCGTGAAACCTGTGGGTGTGTCGTCGGTTTGATCGGTTGACCTTGAAGAATCCATCCATCCCCCTCCGTGAAACCTCCAAAAAAGTACCGCACTGACAGTGTGGCGGCGACGTTGAGCACGTTGCTCATGGCAACCTGCACGTGATCGCATTGGGTTGCACGGAATGACATGCGCGCATGCATCGTATCCGTTGAGCCCTGCACCTCATCAGCGTCCCTGCTCTGTTCTCGCCCTGTGCTGGCCGGGCGCGCCATTGATACGACCGGATCCGGGCAAGACGCGGGGTTCTCCCGCGGGCTGCTAGAAAAACTCCTTGAACAGCCCACGAAGCCTCCCGGCCAAATGGCTGAACGCGCCCTCTCCGACCATTCGGTCGAAGCCCTGCATTTGATTGCGGTGGGCGTACTTGACCAGCCCTACTCCAGTCGCGAATGACGGACTGTTGACGTGGTCAGTGAGCCCGCCGACCTCGATCGGACACCCGCGACGAATTGGCAGGTCGAAGATCTGTTCGGCGATCTCCGCCATCCCGTCCAGGAGCGCCCCACCACCGCAGAGCACAATGCCCGCATGCAGCGATCGCTCGTACCCGGCGCGCCGAATCTCGTCCCAGACGGCCTGGAACGTTTCTTCAGCGCGCGGCTGCAGGATATCCGCCAGAATACGGCGGGACATGACCCGGGTTGGCCGTCCGCCGACACTCGCCACCTCGACGGTCTCGTCGTCGCCCACCAGCGACGACAGCGCACATCCGCTCCGCCTCTTGGTCTTCTCGGCGCCGGGAATCGGCGTCCGGAGTCCGACCGCGATGTCGTTGGTAAAGTGACTGCCGCCGATCGTGACACCCGCCGTGTGCCAGAGGCTGCCACGTTCGAAGATCGCCACGTCCGTCGTACCCCCGCCGATATCGACCAAGGCAACCCCCAACTCTCGTTCGTCGGCGGTCAACACCGATTCGCTCGCCGCCAGTTGCTGGATCACGGTGTCGACGACCTCGACCCCGGACCGGTTCACGCAGGTCACGATGTTGCTGATTGATGAGGTGCTGCCCGTGATGACATGCACGTTGGCCTCGAGCCGGGTGCCGGTCATACCGACCGGCGCCCGGATACCGTCCTGGTCGTCGAGTACGAAATCCTGGGGCAGCACGTGCAAGATCTCTCGGCCGGCGGGCAACGACACACCTTTGGCCGAATCGATCGCCCGGCGCACGTCCTCCCGCGTGATCTCGCGGTTCTTTCCCGCGACCGCCACCACACCACGACTGTTGAAGGCCTCGAAATGTCCGCCGGACATCCCGAGATGCACCGAATCGACCTCCACCCCGGCCGTCAGTTCCGCTTCTTCAATGGCCTTCTTGATCGACTCGACGGCGGCTTCGAGGTTGACGACGACACCGCGCCGAATGCCCTGGGCCTCGGCCACACCGATGCCGATGATGTCGAGACCGCCGTCCTCGAATGCCTCGGCGACGATGGCGGCCGTCTTCGAGGTGCCTACATCGAGACCGACGAGATAGTGCTCCTTGCGTGTCACGCGTCCTCCGTCCGCGGCCGCCTGTCCGCCGCGACGTTCTGTCGCCGGCACCGTGTCGGAATCAACCGGACACGGCGCGGGCACTCACTCGTGGGCCGCCGGCCCCACGAACACCCGCGATCCGAACCGCAGATCGACATAGTCGATGTCAGTCACCCGCACGCGAAGCGCGGGAGCCAGTTCGGCGTACGACATGAGCCGCTCGAGAAATCGATCGCTCCCGAGATGCAGCAGGGCCGGATCGTCGTTGAGCAGCACGACTGCGTCGTCAGGGTTCGTCACATCGATCTGCGACACTGAATTGAACACGTCCGGTCGTGGGGCCAGTTGCCGCAGCACCCGGTTCGCCAGCGCCATCCGGACCGGATCGACGATGGACGCAGCGGCGCCGTCCGGCGCCAGACCGTGGATGATCGGCAGATCGAAGCTGGCGAACCGCGGTCCGTATTCGTCGACGAGCCCGCCGGTCTCGTCGATCAGATACAACCGTTCGGCGAATCGCGCGACGGCGACCGGTGTCCACTCGGACACGAACACCTCGATTGTCGAAGGCAGCACCCGCCGCAGTGCGCCGTCACGCAACCGCGGCGACCTCACCAGCCACGTGCGACCCATTTCCAAGTCCGCCGCCAGAATGTTCTGGCCGCGAAGCGGTTCGACGAGCGCGAGCACTTCGCTTTCAGACAAGGTCTCGTGTCCCTGCACCACGAAGTCATCGATTGCAAGGAACGACGCCGACCGCAATGCTCCGGCCCACTGGGACATGCCGGCCAGAAGCGCACCCAGGAGCAGCACCCCGCGCATGGCGCGCCACCAACGCAACGCCGCGCCGGGACCGCGGCGGACCTGCGGCGTGGACCGCCGCAACCGATTCTCCCGCTGGGCGCGTACCGTCATGCGGGAGTCGCCCCCCCGACCGCATCGCGCCGCGTCGTCGACTCCCGCAGGGATGCGACCAGCGGCGCGCCCAGTCCTCCTATCGATCCGGCGCCGAGCGTGACGATCAGGTCTCCGGGCCGAGCCAGTCCGACCACCAGCGCACGCGCGTCATCGAGCGTGTGCACCTGGTGCACCGCAGCGCCTCCATGACCACGTACGGCGGCAGCCAGACGCTCCACGGCGGCCCCAGGCAACGGCAGCTCGCCGGCCGCAAAGACATCGGTCAGGACGACGACGTCAGCCGCCGCGAGGGCCGCCGCGAACGGGTCGAGGAACCGCGCGGTGCGCGTGAACCGATGGGGCTGGAAGACGGCCACCAGCCGCTCGGGCCGCTGGCGGCGCGCCGTCACCAGCACCGCGGCAACCTCGGTCGGATGGTGTGCGTAGTCGTCCACGACACGCACGCCGCCGACGACGCCCTTGAGCTGGAAACGTCGATCGATGCCGCTGAAGCCGGCAAGCGCCGCCACGAGTCGACCGGAGTCGAGCCCGACTTCCAGCCCGACCGCGAACGCCGCCAGGGCGTTGAGCAGGTTGTGCCGTCCCGGCACTCTGACCGCCAGGCTCAACGTCGTTGGCACCCCCCGCCGAGAGAAACGCGCCTGACAGTGGGATCCGTCGGCGGCGCAGACCGCCTGCTCGCCGGCGATGTCGGCAGAGTGGTCATCCAGCCCGTAGGTCACCACGCGCGGGAGGATCCGCGCGCGGCGCGCGGTGAGCGCCGGGTCGTCCGCACACACAACGACCGTGCCGGTGGGGACCACGCGATTGGCAAACGCGACGATCGTGTCGCCCAGCCGATCGAAGGTACCGTAGTGTTCCAGATGTTCCTCTTCGAGATTGGTGAGTACCGCGATCCGAGGCGACAGCTCCAGCAGCGACGACTCGCTTTCGTCCGCCTCGAGCACGAAATGACTCCCCTGGCCAACACGCATGTTGCTGCCGAACGCGCCGATCCTCGCTCCGACCACCGCGGACGGGTCCAGCCCGCATTCGGCGAGCATGACGGCGACCATCGACGCAGTGGTGCTCTTGCCATGGGTGCCAGTCACCGCGATGGCGGCCCTCGACCGGGTCAGCCCGGCCAGCATTACGCCACGGGGGATGACCGGAAGCCCGCGCCGTAGCGCCTCCCTGACTTCGGCGTTGTCCTCCGCCACGGCCGCCGAGACCACGAGCGCATCCGCCGCGCCAACCCAGCGTGCGTCATGCCCGGTCTTCACGTCGATCCCCTGCCGGCGCAGCCGCGCCGTTGCGTCTGACGCGATCAGATCGGACCCGCTGACCTCGTATCCAAGCGCGCTCAACATCGCCGCGATCCCGCTCATTCCGATGCCGCCGATACCGACGAAATGCACCCGCCTGGCTCCCGGCGGCAAGCCGTACCCGCCCGCCGCACGGTGCCGCGGGCCATCGTCCTGTCCGGACGGGGTCCGTACGCCGGTCACCATCCCGCCAGCTCCTCGGCCCGGTCGACAATGACCCTGGCCGCGTCCGGACGCGCGAACGCACGCGATGCCGCCGCCATCCGCCGGCGCCGTTCTTCATCTGCGGCGAGCGCCAACAGACGGGTCGCCAGGGTGTCGCCAGTCAGCTCGGCCTGGGGCAGCAACTCCGCTGCCCCATCCCGGACCAGCACCTCCGCGTTCGCACGCTGGTGATCATCCGCCGCACCGGGCAGGGGCACCAGCACGGCCGGCCGCCCCACCGCCGCCAGTTCGGCCAGTGTGGTCGCGCCGGCCCGACAGACCACGATGTCCGCGTCACGCATGAGTTCGACCATCTTCTCGACGAACGGCTCGACCCGCGCCTGCAATCCGGCCCGGTCGTAGGCGCAACGCACGGCGCTGCAATCGGCCTCGCCGGTCTGATGGGCAATTACGAACCGACCTGCTTCGGTGGCGAACCGTGGGGCGGCGGCCATCATCGCGGCATTGATGGCGTGCGCGCCCTGTGACCCGCCCATCACGAGCAGGTGGACCCGGGTGCGCGGCGCCGCCGGGCGTGGGGACTCGAAGAAGCCGGCCCGCACCGGGTTGCCGCTGACGAACGCCTTGCCCCGAAAATAGGGCATCGCGATGTCGTGCGATACCGCTGCAGCGGTCACGAACCGCGCCAGCAGGCGATTCGTGACGCCCGGTATCGCGTTCTGCTCGAGCACCAGGGTCGGAATCCGCCGACAGGCGGCCATCAACACCACGGTACCCGCCGAGTAACCGCCCAGCCCGACCACAAGGTCCGGTGACACCCGCGAGATCACGCGCCATGCGTCCCACGCGCTCAGGGGCAATACCGCCAGACCGCGAATCAGTGCCCATGCCGACTTTCCCTTGAGTCCGGCGCTTCGAATCGTCTCGTGTTCGTACCGCCGCCGGGTGACTTCCAGGCGCTCGTGCCCGCGTCCCGTCCCGGCGAAGACCACGTGCGCCGTCGGATGCCGCCGCCGAATCTCCTCTGCCACGACAAGCCCCGGAAAGAGGTGACCGCCGGTGCCGGCTCCACTCATCAGGACGCTGGGCAGTCGCTTCCTCATCTGGTGACACGCCGCCGCCATGGCACGGGCCCACGCTCATGCGTCAGCCGAGGCGTGCTGCGACACGTTAAGCAGAATGCCCATGCCGAGCAGACTGATGACCAACGACGATCCGCCGGAGCTGACGAACGGCAGCGGTATCCCCTTGGTCGGTACGAGCCCCAGCACGACGCTGATGTTGACGAAGGCCTGGAGCGCGACCATCATGGTGAACCCCAGCGCCAGAAACGCGCCGAAGCGGTCCGGCGCAGCCACGGTGACGCGCAGCCCACGCCAGACGATCACTGCGAAACAGACCAGAACCGCCGTCGCTCCCAGCATCCCCGTTTCCTCGGCAATGACGGCGTAGATGAAATCGGTGTGCGGCGCCGGCAGATAGAAGAGTTTCTGCACGCCCGCCATCAGCCCCTGCCCGAACAGCCCTCCGGTGCCGACCGCGATCTGGGACTGGATGACCTGAAAGCCGTCGCCCAACGGGTCTGCCCAGGGGTCGAGAAAGGAGACGAGCCGCCGGTAGCGGTACTCGGCGCTGGCGAGAATGGCGAACAGCACCGGCGCCATGACCAGGCTCGCTCCGACCAAGTACCGATACTGCAGACCCGCCGCGAAGATCATCACGCTCACGATTAGAAGCAGCGTGAACGCGGTGCCGAAATCAGGCTCCAGAACGATCAGCCCGCAAACGAGGCCGGTGACCAGCACGATCGGGTACAGCGCCCGGACCACCTGATCGAGCTTGTCCATACCCCGCTCGAGCATCGCCGCCGTGAAGATGATGACGGCCACCTTGGCGAGCTCCGACGGCTGCACCCCGATGCCCCCCACCGCCAACCAGCGGCGCGTGCCGTTGATCAGCGGTCCGAAGAAGACAACGACCAGGGCCGCCACCGAGACCCCCAGCGCAGTCCAGATCACCGCGGGCTGCTTCAAGTGGCGATAGTCGATCCGCATGGCTCGACTCATCAGCCAGACACCAAGCACGGCCCACATGACCTGCTTGAACAGAAAAAAATAGGGTGGCTGCTGGTAGCGGTCGACCGCCAGCACCGCTGACGCGCTGTAGACCATGACGACACTGGCGCACACCAGGAGCAGAGTGGCGAGAAACAGCAGCTTGTCCGATTTCAGCTTTCGCGGCATACTCGCCACCTGCTACGTTGCATCAGCCGTCGCTGGCCACACACTAAAGATCGGGGCGTCTCGATCCGACATCCAGGTTGCGACAGAGGCATGAGCAGTCAGCAGTCATCAGTCGGGCGCGAGATGAAGACACCGACCTCGCAGACCGAGGCAGCCTGCGTTCCCAGCGGCCGACTCTTCGCCGCCGCATCCCAACTGATGACTGCTCACTGCTCCTGCTTGTCGCGCCTGTCCTCGCGTACACCAGCCACCGCCCGCTTGAACACACGACCCCGTTCGGCGTAGTCCCGAAACATGTCCAAACTCGCGCACGCCGGTGACAGCAAGACCGTGCCGCCGGGCTGCGCCAACCCGTAGGCCACCTGTACCGCCTCGCCGAGCGCCTCGGCATCCACCACCCGCACGACGGCGCCGAACGCTTCCCGGATCTGCGTTCGCGCCTCACCCAGCGCCACAACCGCGTCGGCCCGGGCCGCCATCAGCGGCGTCAGGTCCTCCAACGGTCCTCCCTTGAAGCGGCCACCCATGATGACGACGACGTGGCGCCCACAACTCTCCAGCGCCCGTCTGGCCGCCTCGACGTTCGTTGCCTTCGAGTCGTTGATGAATCGGACGCCGGCCACCTCGTCCACGAACTCGAGTGCGTGCTCAAGTCCCGCGAAACGGTCGACCGCGCCCGTCATCGTGGACGCGGAGAGACCCACGCGCTGCCCGACCGCGGTTGCGGCCACGACGTCACTCAGCAGGTGGCGTCCCGGAAGGTGGAATGCCGACAGCGGGACCAGCGGTTCCGAGCCGGACGCGGTGCGGCGGACGATGGCGTCGCCGGCAATCGTCACTCCCTCGTCAATCGGCACGTCGATGGCGTAGACGATGCGAGTCGCCCGGCTCTCGCGGGCGAGCCTCAACACCTCGGGGTCGTCGGCGTTGACGACGAGAGTGTCGGTTGGCCCCTGATTGGCGAAGATGCGCGCCTTGGCAGCGGTGTACGCCTCCCAACCGCCGTGCCGGTCGAGGTGGTCCGTGTGCAGATTGAGGAATACGGAGATCCAGGGACGGAAGGTCGTCGTGAGTTCGAGCTGAAAGCTCGACACCTCAAGGACATGAATCGCATCCGGGGTCGACTGCTCGACCTGGGTGCTCAATGCCGTGCCCACGTTGCCGCCGACCAACGCCGGCCGGCCGCCCGCCTTCAGCATCTGTCCGAGCAGTACGGTTGTGGTCGATTTTCCCTTGGTACCGGTAATCGCCACGATGCGGCCCTGCACCCAGCGTGAGGCCAGCTCGATTTCGCTGATGACCGGCACTCCCCGGTTCCTGACCGCTTCCAGCACCGGCTGTGCCGGCGGTACCCCGGGACTCAGCACCACCAGATCCGCTTGCTCCAGGGTCTCGGGACGATGTCCGCCCAGTTCCAGCTCCACTCCGTCAGCCACCAACTGTCTGACGCCGGCGGCGATCTCGGCTCGTTGCTCGCTCAACGTGACCCGTGCGCCGCGCCCGACCAGCAGCCGGGCGGCGGCGACACCGCTCCGTGCCGCACCGACCACGACGACGTGCGCTCCCCGCACGGAGAAATCGGTCATCGCAGTTTGAGCGTGGCGAGACTGAAACAGGCGAAGACCACGGCGGCGATCAGAAACCGGCTGATCACCTTCGGCTCGCTCCATCCAATCAGTTCGCAGTGATGGTGGATCGGCGCCATCCGGAACACCCGTTGCCCCGTAAGCTTGAACGACCCGACCTGCACGACCACGGAAACAAGTTCGATGAGGAAGACGGCTCCAACCACCGGCAATAGCAGTTCCTGCTTGATCAGGATCGCCACGGTGCCCAGGGCGCCCCCCAGCGCGAGCGACCCGACATCGCCCATGAAGAGCTCGGCGGGATACGAGTTGTACCAGAGGAACCCGAGCCCGGCACCCACGAGTGCGCCGCAGAAGATCGTCAACTCGGCGGCCGGCGCGACATGCGCCAGCAACAGGTACTCCGCGAAAATCGCGTGCCCCGTGACGTAGGCCAACGCCGTGAACGCGGCTGCGGCCACCGTGAAGATGCTGATCGCGAGCCCGTCGAGCCCGTCGGTCAGGTTCACGGCGTTCGAAGACGTCGTCAGCAGCAGCACGGCGAACGGCACGTACCACCAACCCATATCCGGCGTGAGCTGTTTGAAGAATGGAAAGAACAGCTCCGTGCTGTACAGTCCGTAGCCGTTCAACCACAGGAGCGCGAGCCCGACCACGACACCCGTAAGACCCTGCCCGATCACCTTGTAGCGTGGTCGCAGACCACGAGCGCTCTGACGGACGATCTTCAGATAGTCGTCAATGAATCCGACGAACCCGAACGCGGCTGTCGACAGCATCGCGATCCAGATGTACGCGTTGGTCAGATCAGCCCAGCACAGCGTCGGTACCAGCGTCGCGGCCAGAATGAGCAGCCCGCCCATCGTCGGCGTGCCGGCCTTCAACTGGTGCGTCTCCGACAGCTCATCCCGCACCACCTGGCCAATCTGGAACCCGCGCAACGTGCGAATCATCCAGGGCCCCAGCAACAGACTGAGCAGAAACGCAGTCAGACCGGCGGCGGCGGTACGGAAGGTGATGTACTGCACCAGGTTGATCGGCGGATACAGGAGGTGGAACAGCATCAACCGCACTCCGCCACGAGTCGGGTCACGACAGTCTCGGTGCGCACGCCGCGCGACCCCTTGACCAGCACCAGATCACCGTCATGCACCCGCGCCGCCAGCCACGCCGCGGCGGCCGGGCTGTCGTCGCAATGCACGACCGCCCCCGCCGCGAGTCCCGCCGCCACGGCCGCCTCGCCCAGCCTCCGTGCCGGACCGCCCCCGACCGTCACCAGCAGCTCGACCCCCGCTGCGGCGGCGGCGCGCCCGGTGTCACGGTGCAACGCCTCGGCGCGTGCACCCAGTTCCAGCATCTCGCCGAGCACGGCGACCCGGCGACCTGACCGGCGGTCCCCGGCCAGCATGCGAAGCGCGGTCTGCACTGCGAACGGATTGGCGTTGTAGGAGTCGTCGACGACGATGACGCCGCGGGCCAGCCGATGGATCTGTCCGCGCCCGGGAGACGCGTGAACCGCGGCCACCCGCTCGGCCGCCGCCGCCAGCGGCACCTGCAACTGCAGGGCGACGGTGATCGCGGCGAGCACATTGGCCAGGTTGCCGCGGCCAGGCAGCGGGGTACTCAGGGACGTCGTCCCGACCGGCGTGCGCAAGAGTGCGCGGGTGCCATCGAGCCCGCGGTCCTCGATCTCCGTGGCGGTCACGTCAGCGGCGGCGTGCACACCGAACGTGGCCACCCGGGCCACCGTCCCCGAGACCCGGCGCATCACGCGCCGGTCATCCGCGTTGGCGACCACGACCGTATCGTCTGCCGCGCCTTCAAGGATTTCGGCCTTCGCATCGGCGATCGCCTCGATCGACGGAAAGAACTCGACATGCACCTCCGCCACGTTGGTCCACACCCGGAACTCCGGCTCGGCGATCTCCACGAGTCGGCTGATCTCTCCCGGTGCGCTCATGCCGAGTTCCACCACGGCCACCTCTGGCCGGGTGCGCAACTCCAGCAACGACAGTGGCAAACCAATGTGGTTGTTCAGGTTTCCCCGATTCCGGCACACCCGATACCTGGCTCCCAACGCCGCCGCCGCCAGCTCCTTCGTCGTCGTCTTCCCGGCACTCCCGGTAATGGCCACGACGCGGGCGCCGGATGCGCGGCGGACGTAGCGGCCGAGTCTCTGCAACGCCCTGAGCGTGTCGTCCACCACGACACCGATCTTCGACGACGACCCGAGCGCCGCCTCCTCGCTCACCACGGCGCCGACCGCCCCCGCCGCGAACGCCGCAGCGACGAACCGATGCCCGTCGAACCGCTCTCCCCGAATCGCGACGAACAGATCCCCGGGCCGCACCGTGCGCGAATCAATCGACACCCCTTCAATCGCGGTGTCCGGCGCCCCGCGCACCACCCGGCCCGCGACCGCCCGAGCGAGATCGCTCAAGGTCAGAGGCAGCCGTTCAACCATCGCCGCGTCCATGCTCCGCCCGTCCCTGGTCAGGACATCACCCCGCACCGCCGGCGGGCGAGGGCGGCCTGCGCGACCAGCCGGTCGTTGAACGGCCGCCCCTCGTTCCCGATGATCTGTCGGGTCTCATGCCCCTTGCCTGCGATCACCACGGTATCTCCGCACTCCGCCTGTTGGATCGCATACTCGATCGCGGCGGATCGGTCTGCCAGGGCCACATGGAACGGATGCGAGGAATCGCCGGCCGAAACCATGCCAAGACCGATCTCCGCGATGATGTGATCTGGATCCTCGGTCCGTGGATTGTCCGACGTCAGCACGACCAGATCGCTGAGCCGGTCCGCGACGGCGCCCATCAGCGGCCGTTTGGCCGAGTCCCGGTCGCCGCCGCAGCCGAACACGGTGATCACCCGTCCGTCGCACAATCCCCGAACTGCCGTCAGCATGGCGCGCAGGGCGTCGTCGGTATGGGCGAAATCCACGATCACCCTCACGTCATCAGCGGGTGAGGACACGGTCTCGAAGCGTCCCGGCACCCCCTCGAGGGCGGCGACGCCCAGTTCGATCGCCTCGAACGACACGTCGAGGGCGGCCGCGGTCGCCACGGCCGCCAGCACGTTGTAGACGTTGAGCCGGCTTGGCAGCCGGGTTCGCACGCGACACCGGCCACGCGGGGTCAGGATGTCCATCGACGAACCGTCCAGGGTCGATTCCAGCCGCCCCAGGGTGACGTCGGCGGATTTGTCAAGCGAGTACGTCACCGGTCGACCGGCGACGCTCGCGAGCCGGACACCGTAGGGATCGTCGATGTTGATGACCGCTGGCGCAGCCCGCTGCAACATGTCGAACAGCCGCTGCTTCGTCGAGAAGTAGTGCTCCATGTCCGGGTGATAGTCGAGGTGATCCCGGGTGAGGTTCGAGAAGACCCCGGCCGCGAACCGGGTCCCATCCACCCTCCGCATGGCGAGCGCATGCGACGACACCTCCACGACGCACGCCGTGCACCGGTGGTCGACCATTTCCCGCAACAACGCCTGGATGTCCGGCGCCTCGGGCGTCGTCCATTTGGCCGCCTTCTCACGCACGCCCGTGAAGTACCCCACCGACCCGATCCGCCCGCACGACAGTCCGGCGGCCTCGAAGATGGAGGCAAGCAGATAGGTGGTCGTCGTCTTGCCGTTGGTCCCGGTGACCCCGACCACCGTCAGTTCCTGACTGGGGTCGCCGTAGAAGGCGGCCGAAAGTTCCGCCAGCGCCAGCCTGGCGTCGCTCACGGTCAGCCACGGTACCTGGACGCCGTTCGGCTGTTCGCAGGTCGCCACGACGATCACTGCGCCGCGCTGCACCGCATCCGACGCGAACCGCACCCCATCGAACTGCTGTCCTTTGACCGCGACGAAGACCGCTCCCCGTTTCTTGATCCGACGTGAATCGTGGGCAATGGCAGTGACGGTCTGACCTCGTACAGCGTCCGTCAGGCTGACCGCGCCTCGATCCGGCGTTGCACCAGACAGCCGCGCGATCAGGTCGCCGACGGTCATGGTCCCGTTCTCACGTCAGCCAGGGCCACCCGGTCGAGCCAGAGGGTCACCGTCTGATCACCCGCGATCTGACTGCCTGGCGTGGGAGTCTGCGCGACCACGAAGCCCTGCCCATGGGAACGCGCCGTAAGACCGATCGCCGTCACGGCGTCGAGCGCGACCCTGGCGCTCAGTCCGCCGAGGTCCGGCATCTCACCCGGCACGCAGGTTGGGGTGCCCGCTCCCCCGGTCTCCTGGTGAAGCGCTGCGGGACGGGCGCGCGGCGGCAGCGGTGGATCGGCACGGACAAGGATCAACGGCGGCGCATCGATATTCCGAGGCACGCCGAGCCGCCGAAGCGAGGCTTCGGCGATGCGCCGAAACGCCGGCGCGGCTACCGTGCCGCCGAATCGGGCCACATCGTCGATCACGACGAGAATCGTCAGCTTCGGCCGCGTCGACGGCACGAATCCCACGAACGACGAGATGTGATCGGTCTCCGAGTACCGACCGGCGATGATCTTCTCCGAGGTGCCGGTCTTGCCGGCGGCGGTATAGCCCTCGAGCTTCGCGTTGCGTGCGGTGCCGCGGGTCACGACATCTTCAAGGATGCGGGTCAGAGTCGACGCCGTCTCCCGGCTGATCGCGCGTCTGATCACCCTTTGCGGCACTTCGATACGCTCGTCCCCGCTCACGAGCGCGCGCACCAGGCGGGGCTCGATCAACTCGCCGCCATTGGCCACCGTGCTCATCGCCGCGGCCATCTGCAGCGGCGTCACCGAAATGTTGTAGCCCATCGACACCGACGCCAGCGAGCGGCGGGTGAGCCGCGACGGCTCGTGCACAATGCCCCGACTCTGACCGGCGAAGTCGCGCGAGAGGGCCTGCCCGAACCCGAACCGGCGCACGTATCGTCCCAGCCGCTCCGGCCCGAGCTCGATGCCGATCTTGCTGGCGCCGACGTTGCTGGACTTGACGATGACGTCGGCGAACGACAGTGCGCCGTAGTTTCGGATGTCCCTGATGGGGTGCTTACCGATGTGCAGCACGCCGGGGTTGACGTCGATGATCTGTTCAGTATCGAACACCCCCTCTTCGAGGGCGGCCGACGCAGTCACGATCTTGAATGTGGACCCCGGCTCGTAAACATCCTGCGTCGCCCGGTTGCGACGTTCCGCCGCCGTCGAGAGCGCGAAGTTGTTCGGGTTGAACGTCGGCTCGTTCGCCAGCGCCAGGATCTCTCCCGTTATCGGGTCCATCACCACGACACTGCCGCCGGCCGCGTCGTGTTCCCGGACCGTGGCGCGAAGCTCCCGCTCGGCGATGTACTGGATGTACTTGTCGATGGTCAGTTCCAGCGACACCCCGGCGGTCGGCGGCAACTCGACCCGGCTGAAGGCCCGATTGTGAGCGTCGGTCTGCACGAGCAGCCGTCCAGGCAGGCCTCTGACCTCTTCGTCGTAGCTCGATTCGATACCGTGCAGCCCCTGGTTGTCGATGCCCACGTATCCGAGCAGATGCGCCGCCAGCTCCTTGTTCGGATAGAAGCGCCGGTTCTCCTTGATGAGACCGATGCCCTCCAGTTCGAGATCGCTGATCTGCTGCGCGGCATCGAGGGAGACGTGGCGCTGGATGTAGGCGAACTGCCGGTCCTGCCCGAGCCGGGTCTGAATCCGGTTCCGCTGCGCGTCGTCGCAATCGAGGACCTGGCAGAGTTGGTCTGTCGTGCCCGCCGGATCGTCCACCTCTGCCGGGACGGCGACGACCGTGTCGGCGTCGACGCTGTAGGCCAGCACCTGTCCCTCCCGGTCGAGGATCTCTCCCCGCTTGGGATGGGTCTCGATGGACCGCGAGTGCTGCCGGGCCGCCAGCTCCACGAACTCCTGATGCCGAAACACCTGCAGGTGTACGAGCCTGGCCTCGATCGCGAGACCCCACAGGGCAATCAGGGACGCCGTGACCAGCACGCGGCGGCGGATGACGGTTCGCCAGCGGTCGGTGGGAAGAGGAGACGCTGCCATGTTCCTGGCCTCGGCCGGTTACGGACGAAGATTGGCCGGCGTTCCCGGGCCACGATCCGCGACCACGGAAGAACCCGGCAGCGCCGCGGGCACGATTCGTTCGATGATCTGTATGTCGGAAGCACTCGGAGCCACCAGATTCAACTGCTCCGTCGCGATCTGCTCGATCCGTCGAGGCGATTGCAAGGTCTCGATTTCCAGACGGAGGTGCCGGTTGATCTCCAGCTCATGGGCTCGTTCCTGTTCCATCTGTTCGATCTCGTAGCCGTGGCGCAAGAGTTCGAAGTGCTGCCAGGCCGAAAACAGCAGTACCACGACGAGACACACCCCGACGGCGACGAGGCGCCACAGCTCCCTCTGGCGTTCCTTGTCAACCTCCCGCACGATGGAACTGTTCGGGATATCCCGCCTGATGTCGTAATCGAGATCGAGTCGGCTCACGTCACCCTCTCCGCGGCACGTAACCGCGCCGATCGCGCCCGTGGATTGCGAGCGACCTCGTCCGGCCCGGGGCGAACCGGCTTCCGGGTCAAGATACGCAACAGCGTTCCGCACTGCTCGAGCTCCCTCAGCGTGTGCTTCACGATGCGGTCCTCGAGCGAGTGAAAACTGATGACGACCATCCTGGCGCCGGCGGCCAGACGATTCGCGATCGACCTCAGGAACGTATCGAGGCCCTCCAGTTCACGATTGACCCAGATCCGCAACGCCTGGAACGTGCGGGTGGCCGGATCGATTCGCGTGTGTCCCCGATAGCGGATCGCGCGGCGCACCGCCGCCGCCAGTTCGGTGGTCGTCGCGAGCGATCCATCGTCCCGCGCACGCACGATGCTGCGCGCGATGCGCCGCGAATGCCGTTCCTCGCCAAACTCGTAGATCACGTCAGCCAACGTGTCCGGCGTCACGCCGTCGAGCAGCTCCGCCAGCGTGGGGCCCCGGCTGCGGTCCATGCGCATGTCCAGGGGGTCGTCACGCCGAAAACTGAAGCCGCGCCCCGCCGACTCGAGCTGCACCGTCGAGTGCCCCAGATCAGCGAGCGCGCCGTCGATCTCGCTGATTCCGCGAGCGTCGAGCTCCTGCTCGAAGTCGCGATAGTCGCCGTGCACGAACTCCACTCGGTCAAGCCAGGGCGTCAGACGTTCTTGCGCCTGACGCAGCGCCTCGGCATCGCGATCGAACCCGAGCACCCGTGTCGCGCCAGCCCGGACGAGGGCCTCGGTGTGCCCACCCGTTCCGAGCGTGCAGTCGAGCACGAGCGCGCGCCCGGCGGGGGCAAGCTGCTCGACCGTCTCCACTGGCAACACCGGCTCGTGTAGAATCATCGCGTTCAGATGCCGAACTCGGACAGGCTGCGGGCATCCTCGTCAGTGAACGGCTCACCATCGAGCCGTTGCGTAAAGCGCTCGTGATTCCAGACATCGAGATAGTCGTATTGACCGAAGACATCGACGTCTCCGACCATCGCCGCCGACTCCCTGAGCCGCCCGTGAATCGACACTCGTCCGTTCTTGTCGAACTCGCCGGGCTGACCGAAGTAGTTCACCCGGTCAAGGAACTTGCCGCGAGCGGGGAGCGTGGTGGGGACCTGCGCAAGCTTCTCCTCGATCGCCATCCAGACCTGCATCGGGTACACGCTGACGTGTTCACCGGTCAGGCTCGTGATGAAAAGTTGGGTGCCGTACTGTTCTTCGATCGTGGCGCGAAACAGGGCTGGAATCTTCAGCCGTCCCCGATCGTCGATCTTGGCCGATATGTTTCCCCGTAGCACCCTATTTACTCCACGACGATCCCATTTGATCCACTGCGATACTAAGAGGCGGCCAGCCCGGTGTCAACAGACAAAAGCTGTCGAATCAACGATTCCCGCATATTTCTCGTTCGCCGTATGCACGGCCGCTCATGACCGCGGTCCCACAGGCTGTGGCTACCGCCCTCATGAACCGCACCCCAGACAAGGATCGATGCTGCGCGCAGGGCTGATCGGGCTGCCGGCCACCGGCAAGACGACTCTGCTTCGGCTGCTCAGTCAGTCGGGCCGCGGCGCCCTGCCCGCCGGCGGCCGGGCCGAGCCGCATGTTGGCGTGGCGCAGGTCCCCGATGCGCGTCTGGATCGACTCACCGAGCTGTTCGAGCCACGGCGCCACGTGCCGGCCACCGTGCAGATCACCGAGCTCGCCGCGCATGGCGGGGTCGGGGCGTTGCCGGACGTCTCCGGGTTTCGCGACGCTGACGCCCTGCTGCACGTTCTTCGAATGTTCCGTGATCCGCGCGTGCCGCACGCCGCGGGCAATGTCGACCCGGCTCGGGACATGCGACACATGGAGGATGAGCTGATCCTCGCGGATCTGGCAGTTGCGGAGCGGCGAATCGACAGGATCCAGCGAGATCTGAAGAAGGGCCGGAACCGCGAATTGGACGAAGAGGCACGCGTCATCGACCGCTGCCGCCTGACACTCGAGGATGGCCTGCCGCTGCGCACGCTCAGCCTCGACCCTCACGACGCCAGACGTGTGCGCGGTTTCAGCTTTCTATCGGCAAAACCACAGCTGGCGGTGCTCAACCTGGACGAATCGGATGTCTCCGATCCATCAGGCGCGACCGAGCGCGCCGGTCTGACCGACGCGCTGTCGGGTGTCGCCACCGAAGCGGTGCCCGTGTGCGCGAAGATCGAACTCGAGATGGCGGAACTGGCGCCGGAAGACTGTGCGGCGTTCCTGGAGGACCTCGGGTTGTCGGAACCCGGTCTGGCCCGGGTCATCCGCGCCAGCTTCCGACTGCTCGGCTACGTTTCCTTCTTCACGGTCGGTAAAGACGAATGCAGGGCGTGGTCCATCCCTCGGGGCACGCCGGCGCGGGAGGCCGCCCGCGAGATCCACAGCGACATCGCCCGCGGATTCATCCGGGCCGAGGTCGTGTCCTTTGACGCGTTGTCCGCCAGAGACGGCTCGTATCCCGCCTGTCGCGAACATGGCGAGGTCAGACTCGAGGGCAAGGAGTATGAGGTCCGCGATGGCGACGTCATCAACTTTCGTTTCGCGACATGAGCGGACCTGACCGATGAGAACGCTGATCACGGGTGGCGCCGGTTTCATCGGCTCTCACCTTGCACGCGCACTGCTCGACGCCGGTCATGACGTGTTCGTCGTGGACGACCTCTCGACCGGTTCGATCGACAATATCGAACCACTCAAGCCGCATCCGCGGTTCGACTACGCCATCGATACGATCACCAACGACGCGACGCTGTCGGAACATGTCGACCGCTGCGACGTGGTGTATCACCTGGCCGCGGCCGTCGGGGTGCAGTTGATCGTCGAGGCGCCGGTGCGCACGATCGAGACGAACGTCGCGGGCACGGAAGTGGTGCTCAAGCACGCGGCGAAGAAGCGCAAGCTCGTGGTCATCGCGTCGACCTCGGAGGTCTACGGCAAGAGCACCGCCATCCCGTTCCGGGAGACCGCGAATCTGGTGCTCGGCGCCACGCAGCAGCACCGCTGGGCGTACGCCTGCAGCAAGGCGATTGACGAGTTCCTGGCGCTAGCGTACTGGAAAGAGCGGCGCCTGCCGGTCATCGTGCTGCGGTTGTTCAATACCGTCGGACCGGGTCAAACCGGCCGCTACGGTATGGTCGTCCCCAACTTCGTGCGCCAGGCGCTGGCCGGCGAGCCGATCACCGTCTTCGGTCCAGGCACCCAGTCGCGCAGTTTCAGCTATGTGGGGGATGTCGTCCGAGGCATGATGGCGCTGGTCGACGAACCGCAGGCCGTGGGGGAAGTCTTCAACCTGGGCAACGAGCGGGAAATCACGATCAGGGACTTGGCCGAACTCGTGCGGACGGTGGCTGGCAGCGATTCGGACATCGTCAGCGTCCCCTATGACAAGGCCTACGAGAGCGGATTCGAGGACATGCCCCGGCGCGTGCCTGATCTGACCAAGATCAGGAACCTGATCGGCTACGAGCCGCGCGTGCAGCTTCCGGAGGTGCTGGCGCTCGTCATCGACCACCACCGTTCGCGGCGCCCGGAATTCCGGTAAGACGAGCCTCGAGGTGGCCTTCGACGGCGAGGAGAATCCGCTTGGTGGTGAGGCCGCCGGTGAAGCCGCCGATACGTCCCCCCTGCGCAATGACCCGGTGGCAGGGGATGATGATCGGTATCGGATTGCGGCCGAGCGCTCCACCGACGGCCCGGCTCGCGCCCGGTGATCCGATGCGGGCGGCCAGTGCACCGTAGCTGGTCAGGCACCCGAACCGGATCGTTCGTGTCGCGCTCAGCACACGGGCCGTGAACGGTGTCACCTGTCTCAGATCGAGAGGCAGCGAGAATTGCCTGAGCGAACCGTTGAAATACGCCTCGATCTGGCTGGCCGCCTCGGCCAGAGCGACATCGTCCCGCCGCACCGCCTCCGCGCGCCGGCGCAGAGCGTGCCGGTAGTCCTGTTCGGACGACCGCCCGAAGCTGACGTCGCACACGCCCGCCTCGGTGGCGCCGACGAAGACCGGACCAATGGGCGTCTCCACCCGCGCGAATCGAATCAGTGGATGCCCGGCGCGGCCGAGCGTCGTTCGCAGCCGCTGTCCGGCCTGCCGTCCCCCACCGGCGGCTGCCGCATCGGTCTCGCCGGCGGCGACCACGGCCAGCGATCCAGGGCGTGTGTCGTCGAGCCGCTGTGTCCTCTCTCCACGCACCATCGCACCCACCCCCGTCGCCGGGTCCGGCCGCTGCCGGCGCACCGTACCGTATGGTACGCTGGCCGGCGCGACGATGAACCCCTCTGAGCCGACCGCGTCCGGTGCGGCCCCGCCTGCGTCTCCTTCGGACACCGTAACACGGCCGGCCGGTCTGGCACGGTCGGCTGCCGTCATCGGGATCGCCACCATGACGAGCCGGGTGCTCGGACTGGTGCGGGACCAGACCTTCGCCTTCTACTTCGGCGCGGGCAGCGCGATGGATGCCTTCTACGTTGCCTATCGCATCCCGAACCTGCTGCGCGACCTGTTCGCCGAAGGCGCGATGAGCGCAGCGTTCGTGCCAGCCTTCACCCGTCAATTGACGACCCGCGGGCGAGACGCCGCCTGGCGGCTGGGCACACAGTTGATCAACGCCCTGGCGGTCATCACCGGCGTCCTGGTCGTGGCAGGCATCGTCTTCGCCGAACCGCTGACCCGGCAGTTCGCCGGTGATTTCGCCGAGGTGCCGGGCAAGCTCGAGCTGACCGTCACACTGACCCGCCTCATGCTGCCATTTCTCACGCTGGTGGCGGTCGCCGCGGCCTGCATGGGGATGCTGAACTCGTTGCAACGGTTCTTCGCGCCGGCCCTGTCTCCGGCGATGTTCAATGTCAGCAGCATTCTGAGCGCCGTAGTGCTCGTGCCGGTCATGCCGCGGTTCGGGTTGGACCCGATCATGGCGATCGCATTCGGCGTGCTGCTGGGAGGGCTGGGGCAAATCGCGGTGCAGTATTGGGTCCTGCGCCGCGAGGGCTTTCGCTACCGCATGGTGCTCGACCCGGCGGACCGCGGGTTGCGGGAGATCCTGGGCCTGATGGGGCCGGGCACGATCGCGGGCGCCGCGATGCAGGTCAACCTGGTGGTCACCACGATCCTGGCGACCGGTGAGGGGGACGGCGCAGTCTCATGGCTGACGTACGCATTCCGTCTCATGTATCTGCCGATCGGCGTGTTCGGGGTTTCGATCGCGACCGCCGCATTGCCCGTCCTGTCCCGGCAGGCGGCGCAGCATCAGTTCCACGAGATACGGCGTACCGTGTCGCACGCGCTGCGACTGATGTCGATGCTGATGGTACCGGCCACGGTGGGCCTGATCGTACTGGCGACCCCCATCGTGCGCGTCATCTTCGAGCGCGGCAACTTCACCCCCGCCGACACGCAGGCGGTCGCGCTCGCGCTCGTCTGCTATGCCCCCGGTATCATCGGCTATTCGGCGGTGCGGCTGGCCGTCCCCACGTTCTTTGCGCTCGGCACCAGCGTGACGCCCGCGCTCGTCAGCGGCGGCGCCGTCGGGCTGAACATCGTGCTGAACCTGACCCTGGTGCGGATACTCGGTTACCAGGGACTGGCGCTCGGCAATGCGCTTGCCGCCCTGGGCAACGCGGCGCTGTTGCTCGTGCTGCTGCGGCGGCGGCTCGACGGGCTGGATTTCCCGGCCATTGCGGTCAGTGTCACGAAGATCGGTCTGGCAGCGGCGGCCATGGGCATCGCGCTGCGGTCGACCGACGTCTGGTTGTCGGCCCGCTGGCCCGACCCCGGCACGCTCGCGCTGGCGGCGATGCTCGCGGCGGAGATTGCACTCGGAGTTGTCGTCCTGGCCGCGGCGGCCCGGCTGTTGAGAATCGCCGAGTTCGATGAGGCGCTGACCCAGGTCAGCAGGCGGTTCCAGCGCAACCGTTCGCTGTAGACCAGGCCCGCTGTCTCAGCCGGGGCTGCGACGGCGGCACGTCCGGATCAGCGCGCGTCCAGGGCCAGTTGGCGCGCCTCCTTGACCCAGGCGGCATAGGTTGCCCTGAACTCGGTCAGGAACTTCTGCATCTGCCCCGGATTCGAGGGATCGTCGATCGCCTGGGAGATCTTGAAGGGCGCCTTGATCAGCACCGAGCAGATCGTCGAATGCACCCGCCGATCGAAGTTCGCGACGGCGATGGGCACGATCCAGGGTTCCGGCACGACGGTCGCCGCCAGGCGGAACGCACCGGCCTTGAACGGTCCCGGCGACTCTTCGGTCCAGTAGCTCGTGCCCTCCGGGCTGAGAATCAGGTTCGTGCCTGCGCGCAGATACTGCCCGCCGGTCTCGAAGAAGGCGTTGAGGCGCGCCCGCCGTTCCGCTCTGGTCTCGTCGAGCCGGTCGGACTCCTTCGTGTAGACCGACATGTGCCCCAGACGATCGTAGTAGTCCTGATGGCCATACTCGGTGCCGCGGCTGTGCCGCACCACGCGCACGCCGCCGTCACCGTAGCGCGGTTCCAGAACCATCGACGACACGAAGTGGGAGTCGAGCGTGAGCTGAAAGTTGTTCGGCAGCGTGTTGTATTCGTGATTCTTGAGATGGTTCAGGATGAAGATGTGCCCGGGGGTCGCAGGGAGATGCTCGGCGCCCTCGATCACATACCGGATGTGCTGAAAGGCTTTCTGGAACCCCCGCGCACAGAGCGTGCGCACCTCGGCCGGCGCCATCGCCGCGGGCGCAGACCGTACCGCGTGATACACGCGTCTGAGCGCCTCGAAGAACTGATGCTCCCGCCGCACCTCGCCCAGCATGTCGCCGCAGAGTTGCGCCAGGTCGCGTTCCAACGGGACGGCGCTTTCCGCCATCGCCTCGATGACCGCGAACGCGTCACCGAGCGTCAACTGACTGTCAAGCAGATGCGGGAGACGATGCAGCGGCGAGTGGACGCTCAACTGCGTGCAGCTTTGTTCGAGCACGTTGCCGATCGCCAGCTTCTCCTGGTCGAAGCGGCGCGAGATGAACACCGCGCGACCGGCTCGCAGATGATTGGACACCAGCCAGAGCAGACGGCGGGCGAGGATGTTCGCCAACCCCTCGTCACCCGGGCCGACTGACCCGGCGACCCCGGGCACGACCCGATAGACGGTGCAGTCGCGTGTGGCCACGACCAACACCGTGTGCGCCTCGACCCCGCTCAGCCCGGCCAGCGCCACGATGGCGCCCGGGTTCGAAATGGTACGCAAGGCGTACTCATCCGCGTCCGGACGGGGACGATAGTTCAGGGCGACCCGGCCGGTCGCCAGCACCCAGAGGCCCGGCACACGGCTGCCTTGCTCGACGATCGGCTGACCGCGACAGTAGTACCGGCTCTCGACAGTTCGTACCAGCGCGCGCAGGTGGGCCTCGGAAAACAGCTCGAAGAACGCAGAGCGTCGCAGCAGGTCCAGCACCGGTGGGGGCGCGCGGTTGTAGGTCTCTTCCTCGCCCTCGGAGTCCAGCGAGCGGGCGAAGTTCGCCGGGGTTTGCGAACAGACGACGATCCGCGACCTGATTTCGGTCAGCAGACTCCAGGCGTGACGGAGGATCATCTCGAGAAACACGACTTCCGCAGATGGATCGTCCCGGAAGAACGCACGCAGCGCAGCATGCTCGAACCGCAGCGCCCGACAGGGGGTCACGCAGACGACGGTGGTCGCGTAGCGCCACGGCGGCCGGAGTCCGGACCATCCGACCGGCGTCCAGGCAGCATCGCGGTGGCCGACGTCGAGTTCCTCGGTGCCCTCGTCCAGTGTGATCTGGAAACGGACCGTCCCTTGCGCGATGAGGAACAGATGCGCGGCCGGCGCGAACTGACGGGTCAGCACGCGGTCCGGCTCGAACTCATGCTCTTCGACGAGCCGGCCCAGAGGACCAAGGGCGGACCCGCCCGGCACGGCGTGCGCCACATGGGCGCTAAACTGTTCGGTCGTGACTCCCATGGCCGATCCAGACTCTACAACGGTCCGCACCATCACCCCGCCGCTCACCAGACCGTCCGACTTTTCTTGCTTCTGGTCCGACACGCTCGAGACTCTCGCGAAGACCGCTGCGCACCCGCGGCTCGGCATCGCCGTCACGTCCCCGGAGGATGCGCACATCATGCCGGTGCGGTTTCGATCGCTCGGAGACCGCGACATCCAGGGGTTTCTCATCACGTGTGACGACGCGGTCCGGCGCGGCGGTGCGGTCCGCCGGCGGCCTCTGATCGTGACCACGCACGGCTACGGATCGCAATGCAATCCGGTAATCGAGGCCCGGCATACGGTCGCCGCCAGGGCTGACCTGTTCTGCTTCGACGTACGTGGCTTCGGCCTCTCCCGCGCGGCCGTTCCGCCCGATTCCCGGGGCCATATCATCACCGGACTCACCAATCCGGAGACATCGATCCTGCGTGGGGCGGTGTGCGACTTCGTGCGCGCCGCGGAAGTCGGCCGGCGCCTCGGCGCCGGTGAGGGAGGCGTGGTGTTCCACGGCCGGAGCTTCGCTGGCGGACTGGCCGTCATGGCGCAGGCCGTGTCGCAACTTGCGACGTATCTGGCGGTCGCGGTGCCCACCTTCGGCTGGGCCGAAGGCCGGCGACGGCTCGTGAAGGCAGGATCCGGCGAGGAGATCAACGCCTATCTCGAAGCGCATCCGTCACGGGCGGCGGCGGTCATGCGCACGCTGACCTACTTCGACCCGGTCAACTTTGCCGGTCTGATCAACTGCCCCGCGCTCGTCGGGGTGGGACGGCGCGACGATATCGTGCCACCCGAAACCGTGTACGCCATCGCCAACCACATGGCGCCGGCGCCGGTAATCATGGAACTGCCGGTGAGCCATTCCGACGATCTGGCAGAACGCCGCTGGGTCGAATTCGACAAGCGCTGGACCGCGCAGGTGGCGAGGCTGGGCAACTAGCAGCCCGTCAGCCTGTGTCAGTTCGATCCCATCAGCAGGTCCCAGTGAAGGGCGGCGCGTTCGAGGATGGGAGGCAGATCCGCTTCGAGCAGGTAGCGCTGCTCGATGAGCTCGCGCCCGGCGGTCTCGACCCGTGTCAGGAAATCGTCGCGCGAGGCGTAGCGTTCTTCGATGGCTGGTCGCGGATCTCTCGTCCGCGCGCGTTGCTCCCGCGTCGCGGGGAATGGAATGTACGACCCGGCCAGCGCCACCAGCGTGTCGGGATCTCCGTCGTCCGGATTCGTGAAGTTCCAGCCGGTGTAGGTGGCCAGCGGGACCGCAACTTCGGGATGGCGGATGCCGGAGATCTCGTTGCCGTCGGCATCGACTTGCGGAATGAACGTCGGTAGCGCCGCGCCCGCCCCGTCATTGCCGCCCGCGCCGTCCAGCCATGGATTCCCGACCCGCGTGCCCCCGGTGCGATCGCGGGGAGAGCGAACGTCCGGTATCGCCGGAAACTCGATGGCGGCCGGTGCGACCAGGTTGCCGTCGGCGAACCGCGGGTGACGGCTGGGAGGCGGTGCGACGCCGTCGACGACCCAGTCCTTCAGAGCCGTCAGGAGCGCACGCATGTTCCACCAGTAGTCGGTGGGGTTTCCCATTTCCTGCCGGTTTCCAGGTGGCGGCGGAGGGAACGGGCCCGGACCATGCTGGGTGCCGGCGAGAAAATAGAAGCGGACGTTGTCCTGCAGGACGATGTCTTCGGATCCGTCCGGGGCCGAGTGCACCAGTGTCGCCACCCGACCGCCGCCCCAGTACTCGACGCCGGTGTTCGTATAGAGAATGCGGGGCTGATTACGCCGGCTCCGTTCGTTCCCCAGGGTGCCGTCCACGACGCCGGTGAGCGGGTCGCGCAAAGCGGCATCGGCAAAGGGAAACGAGGTCGCGTCGAACATGCCCAGCGAAATCGGGTCGGCGCCGGGCTGGTTGAGATCGAGCCGGGAAGACCCGGCGATATGCGGGATCACGCCGTCGAAGACCTGTCGGCCCGAGGTATCTGTATTGAACCCCAGATACAGGAACGTCCGCAGGAAACGGCCGCTCTGCGACGAGCCGAACGACAGGGTGTGCTCTGCGGTCACCGTCGCCCCGGCGTCGTACTTCATCCAGGACGCGGTGTCGCGGACGGCCGCGAAACCGAGGCCACCGACCGGTGCGCCGTCGACCGCGGGCACATCGAAGCGCATCGGCCGCCCCTCCGGGACATCGAACTCCCAGCCGACCCAGACAACCGTGTAGCCCTCGTTCATCAGGAACCCGTCGCCGTAGGGCCCGGCGCCGCCGCGGTTGAATCCGAGCGCGGTCAAGCGGCCCCGATTCGCGATGTCGATCAGCGCCACGCCATTCCCCCGCTGCGCGTCGGCTGGTGTCAGAATCCTGAAATCGGCGGTCGCCTCGACGAGGCCGTTCCGGTTTCGCGGCGCGCGATCCAGGTTCACGATGGCCTGATTCACCGCTTCGGCCGGATCGATCCCGAAGGTGATGCGGCCCACGATCTCGTCGTAGGGACCGACGTTGCCGAATCGGCGCCCATCCTCGATGGGACTGCGCCCGGTGATGTCGACCGACAAGACGTCGGCCTGGACCGCGGGGACGAACAGGGCGGACGCGAGCAGGGCCGCGGCGAACGTTCGGAGCTTGGGAGTCATTGGCGGTGGTCCTTGCAGCCGGTGGCACACGCCCCCCGGGCTGCCTGCTGGAACTGTGTCGTCAACGTCGATGGCAGTCGAATTATACCGGTCCTGAACCAGATCGACGCATCGCTCCGGCAGAGCACACCGCGCGGCGACCGAACGACGCAGGACGAGTAGGCTAGAATGCTGGGCGAGAACGAACCGTTTCCGTGGCGTGGCGTGGGAGCGCGCCCGCTCGCCTGTTTCAGGGAGGATGACTGTGTCTGAGGCTGAAAAGCTGGCTGCTGGATTCGATGCGTTGTTGCAGGAAGACCGGGTGTTCGAGCCGACCGCCGCGTTCCGGGCCCAGGCGAACATGAACGATCCGAAGGTGTACGAGGACGCGGACAGGGACCACGAGGGATTCTGGGCGAAACTCGCGGGCGAGCTCGAGTGGAGCCGGCCGTGGGACACGGTGTGCGAGTGGACCCCGCCAACGGTCAAGTGGTTTCTGGGCGGGCAGATCAACGCGAGCGTGAACTGTGTCGACCGCCACGTGCGGACGGCGCGGCGCAACAAGGCGGCGCTCATCTGGGAGGGCGAACCGGGCGACCGGCGCACGCTGACCTACTGGGACCTCTACCAGGACGTGAACCGGTTCGCGAACGCGCTCAGGGACCTCGGGGTCGAGAAGGGCGACCGCGTGGCCGTCTATCTGCCGATGACCCCCGAGCTGCCGATCACGCTGCTGGCCTGCGCCCGCATCGGCGCCGTGCACAGCGTGGTGTTTGCCGGGTTCAGCGCGGAGTCGCTGCGCGACCGCATCAACGACATGCAGGCCAAGGTCGTCGTGACCGGCGATGGAGGCTATCGCCGCGGCGGCGTCATCCCCTTGAAGCAGATCACCGACGACGCACTGACCGACGCGCCGAGCGTGCAATCGGTGGTGGTGGTGCATCGCGACGGACTCGACGGGGAGGTCGACATCACCGAAGGCCGCGACCACTGGTATCACGACCTCATGGCGCAGGCGGCGCCTCGCTGCGAGCCGGAAGCGATGGACGCAGAGGACCTGCTGTTCACCCTCTATACGTCAGGCACCACCGGCAAACCGAAGGGGATCGCCCACACCACCGGTGGCTACCTGGTGGGCACGTACGCCACTTCGAAATGGGTGTTCGATCTCAAAGAGGAGGATGTCTTCTTCTGCACTGCCGACATCGGCTGGGTCACGGGGCACAGCTATCTGGTCTACGGGCCGCTGGCCAACGGCGCCACCTGCGTCATGTACGAAGGCGCGCCGGACACGCCGCACCGGGGCCGCTTCTGGGAAATGGTGGAACGCTACGGCGTGACCGTCTTCTACACGGCGCCGACCGCCATCCGCGCCTTCATGAAATGGGGCTCCGACATACCCGCGAAACACGACCTGGCGACGCTCCGTCTGCTCGGGACGGTCGGTGAGCCGATCAACCCCGAGGCCTGGATGTGGTACCGCACCCACATCGGCCGCGAGAACTGCCCGATCGTGGACACCTGGTGGCAGACCGAGACCGGAAGCATCCTCATCGCACCGCTTCCGGGTCTCGTTGCGACCAAACCGGGTTCCGCGACCAGAGCGTTCCCCGGCATCAAGCCGATGGTGGTCAACGAACAGGGCGAAGAGGTGAAGGTCGGCGGCGGATACCTCGTCATGAAACGCCCCTGGCCGTCCATGCTGCGGACCATCTACGGTGACCACGACCGCTACGTGTCGACCTATTTCGGCCGCTGGGGCCACGACGTCTACGTGACCGGCGACGGCGCCAAGGTCGACGAGGACGGCTATTTCTGGCTGCTGGGCCGGGTCGACGACGTGCTCAACGTGTCCGGCCATCGGGTCGGTACGATGGAGGTCGAGAGCGCCCTGGTCGATCATCAGGATGTCGCCGAGGCGGCGGTGGTCGGCAAGCCGCACGAGATCAAGGGCCAGGGCATCGCCGCGTTCGTGACCCTGAAGGAAGGGGTCACCCCGGACGACACCACCCTCGACACGCTCAAGCAGCATGTCGTGAAAAAGATCGGAGCAATCGCCCGACCGGAAGAGATCATTCTGGCGGCCGACCTGCCGAAGACCCGATCCGGCAAGATCATGCGCCGGCTGCTCCGTGACGTCGCCGAAGGCAAGGCCCTGGGCGACGTCACCACGCTTGCCGATCCAACGGTGGTGGCGAAACTCAGGGATCAGTACGCGGACAAGGAAGGCTAGGAACGAGCCTGGTCACCGGGCGCCGGATGCGCCCAACCCCCGCCCGGTGATCAGATACGTCGCGAACGTCCCCAGCCAGTGACCGCCTTCGTAGGTCGCTCCGGTGACCGAGGCGAGTCCCGCTGCCCGGTGTGACGCGGCGGCGGCGTTGAGGGCCGACCGGCGCACGTCACCTGCCGGCAGCCCGGCGGCGATCCCGTCCAGCATCCAGGCGCGGCTCAGATTCAGGCCGTCGAGGTGCACCAGTTTCCCGTCGGTCGGGTCGCTGACCACCGCCGGGTCGAGCCATCCGGCCGCGCCGTCTTCCGGAATCTGCGGCAGGAACGTCGTCAGCCAGTCGGCGAACTCGTCGGGGGCGGTCACCCGACGCATCAGGTCAGCCTCCGCCAGACAGGGCGACAGGAAGTCGTGCCCTGATGGTTCGTAGCGCAACGGGCAGTCGTAATCCTCGCCGTAGTACTCGGCGACCCGCCCCTCGATCAGCTCGATCATGTCATCGCCGCCTGCACCGCGAGCCCAGTCGAAGATGAGCCCGAACGCGAACGCGGTCTGCGAGTGCTCGCCGATCCGGATCGGGTGCGTCAGCTTGGGCAGCCAGTCCTGGATCTGCCCTGCCGCCAGCGTCTCGAGCGGCGCCAGCGCCCGCAGCCAGCGGCGTGCGTCCGGATCCTCCCATTCACGCAGTTCGGCGCCGAGCTGCAGCAACCACGCCAGCCCGTACGGTCGTTCGAACCCTTCGCGGCCGGGCGCCTGCATGTACTCCGCCTCACCCCGTAGGTTTGCGGCGGTCAGGCTCTGCGCCAGCGCGGCGCGGGAGGCGCCGGCCGTCTCCGCATGCGGATAGAGCCGCGCCAGCCGGGCCAGCAGCCAGTGCGCATGGACCGACGAATGCCAGTCGAAACACCCGTAGAACGCCGGGGTCAGTTCACGGGGCGGCCGCGCGTCTGCATCGTCATTGAGCACATGCGCGATCTTGTTCGGGTATTCGCGGTGGACGCAGTCGAGCGCGAGCCTGGCGAACCGTGTGGCGAGGGCCTCATCCGCCTGCGACGCCATGGCCGGCGCAGGGTCCACGGTCAGCGCGAGCAGGAGCGCGGCAACAGGAACCCGCGCCGCGGCGGGGACGAACAACCAGCGCATCGGGACCATGACGCACAGATTACCGGATTACTGACCTATACTGCGGATCATGTGCAGTCTGCGGGTCGCTGTCGTCGGAAGTCTCGCGCTCTGGGCCGCGCCGCTCACGGCCGCCCAGAATGACGACATGCTCTACCGCTGCGCCGACCCGACGGTCACGCGCGCCGTCGACATCGGGGCGACCATCTGCGACGCCGCCCCGACCGAGGCGCTGACCGGCCGACTCGAGGTCGACAATCTCCAGCTCCGCGCCGGCGTGCTCGTCACCGAGGTCGCCGGCGGCGGCATCGCCGGAACGGCCGGGCTGGCCGCCGGTGACGTGATCTATCGCGTCGGGGGGGTCGATGTCGAAGACAACGTCGAAACGGCGGCGCGGCTCAGTCTGATTACCCGGGACGCCGACACGGTGGTCAATTTTCTTCGGCGCGGCCGGCCGTATCGCGTGAAGCTCAGGCAGCCGTAACAGTCCTATTCGTGTGGCATCGGCAGATGCACGAGCCAGGCCGTGACCGCGAGCACGCACGCCGCAACCAGTAGCTCGGTTGCGGCTGATCGGCGCAACGTGCGGACGCCGCCGCCGGATGCGAGCATCGGCTTCACCCGCCGCCAGTTGTAGGCGCCCAGCGACGCGGTGACCCCGAAGAGTCCGACCTTCAGCAGCAACACCCGCCCGTAGGTAGTCTGCCAGAGTTGCGGAATGTGGTCGATGTACAGTACCGCGGTCCACACCCCGGTGCCGGCGAGCACCGCCGCGGACACCAGCGCGAACGGCGAGAACCGGTTGACCAGCCGTGACGCCGCTATCGCCCCGTCGACCCGGGGCTGACCGCGCGGCGGCCGGAGTCCCGCCGACACCAGGACGAACAACGCGCCGATCCAGACGCCCGCGGCCATGAGATGGCCGATCTGCAGCGCCATCGGCAGGATGGCTCCGCCGGCGTAGGCCAGCGCGTGCCCCGTTGCGGGCGCGGTCCCCACCACTGCCACCGTCGCTGCGCCCAACGCCCACCAACTCCACGCCGCCCGTGACCGCAGGCAGGCGAGAGCCAGCACCGACGCCACGATCGCGGCGGTCTGCAGCGCCCAACGCGTGCCCCACCGCGTCTGCTCCGCGACCAGCCGCATCAGATCGCCGGTGACCGGCTCATCGAGACCGAACGCGGAGTAGGTCTGGGCGTAGAGACGCGCCGCCGCGCCGGCCAGGAGCAGCAGGAGCGCCAGACCAGTCTGCCGCGTGAGACGCCGGTCAAGATCGGTGCCGTCCGGACCGCCCGATCCTCGGCGCGCGACGACCCGGAACGCGGATACGCCGACCAGCCAGACGATGCCAAGGTCGGTGACCCACTTCGCCGTCGAGAGCAGCAGGAGCGCGAACGTCTCATCGGCCATCAGGGCAGGGTACCTCGCCCGGCGTCTGCCGTGAAGCGCGGCGTCCGACGTGCACCGGCTGGCGTAGGATAGGCGGGTATGCCGGCGCCGCCCCGACACGTACTCGTCATGACATGTCTGTGTCTGGCGGCGCTGCTCTCACCGTCGCGGAACGCGACGGCGCATCCTCTGCGCTTCACCGAGACGACGATCACCCTGTGGCCGGACGGGACCTTTCGAGCGGATCTGATCACCGACCTCGACGCACTGGCGCTCGGCGCGCCGCAGGACGCCGACGACGCGGCGCTGCTGGCCGCGCTGCAGGCGTTGTCGCCGCTGGAGCTCGACGATCGGCTCAGCGGGCTCCGGCAGTTCTTCCAGCGCCGCGTGCGGCTGCGGTTCGACGGCGAACCGGCGCGGTTCGAGGTCGACTTCCCCGACCACGGTGCGCCGGCGGCGCTGGAGTCGGAGATTCCGACCCTGCTCGGGCTCACGGCGCGGTTGACCGGCGTGGTGCCGGCCGGCGCCGCCGAGCTCGAGTTCTTCGCGTCGCGCGCTTTTTCCGAGGTGCAGCTCACGATTCGAGACGAGATCAGAGACCAGACCAGCCAGTCGCTGCTCGAACGCGGTGCGCGCAGCGACCCGTTCAGCCTGACCGGTCCGCTGGAATCGGCCGGCATGTGGTCTACCGCCCGCCGGTATCTCCAACTCGGTTTTGTGCATATCGTTCCGCGCGGACTCGACCACATCCTGTTCGTGCTCGGTCTCTTCCTGCTCGGTTCCCGGTTCCGCCCGTTGATCTGGCAGGTGACGGCGTTCACCGTGGCCCACGCGGCGACCCTGTCGCTGGCGGCGCTGGGTGCGGTCTCACTGCCGCCGGCCCTGATCGAGCCGCTGATCGCGCTCTCGATTGTGTACGTCGGCGTCGAGAACATCATGACCGACCGCGTGACGCCGCGGCGCACAGCGGTGGTGTTCGCGTTCGGGCTGCTGCATGGTCTGGGCTTCGCCGAGATGCTGCGCGACCTGGGTCTTCCCGCCCAGATGCGCATACTCGGGCTGGTCAGCTTCAACGCCGGAATCGAACTCGGACAACTGACGGTCCTGGCCGCGGCGCTGGCGTCCGCCGGCTGGTGCCGCGGCCGGTCGTGGTACCGGTCGCGGCTCGCAACCCCGCTCTCGGCCATGATCGCCGTCGTCGGCCTGGTCTGGGCGGTCGAACGAATCGTCACGCGCTGAAACGCCGGAAACGGCCGTGTAGTATATTTGGTTATTTAGGTTGTCAGCACCGTCCGGCAGCGCCGGCCGGGTGGCCATTTCAGCGAGGGATGATCGGATGAACAGGGTTGCGCGTGGATCGATGTTGGCCGCGGCGCTCCTCGTCTGCCTGCTGCCGGCGCTGACGCCGCCGGCCGCGGCCCAGGACTGGCCCAGTTGGCGCGGACGCGCGCAAACGGGTGTCTCGGACGCAACCGGACTGGTCTCGAGCTGGTCGCCCGACGGCGAGAATCTCGTCTGGTCGGATTCGTGGGTCGGGCGCTCGACCCCGGCGGTGTTCGACGGGCGTGTCTGCGCGAACGGGCGCAGCGGCGACGGCGTCGACGAACAGGAGGTCGTCGCCTGCTGGAACGCCGAGACGGGCGCCAAACTGTGGCAACACCATTTCAATATCGCGAACACCACCGTCCCGTTCAATCGGGTCGGCTGGGGCAGCGTGGCGGGCGACCCCGAGACCGGGTATCTCTACGCGATGAACATCGACGGTTACCTGAACGCCTTCGACCGCGACGGGACCGTCGTCTGGACCTGGCGGTTGGCCGAAGACTTCGGTCGGGCATCGGGCTACGGCGGCCGCACCTCGAACCCGATCGTCGACGAGGATCAACTGCTGCTCGGTGTAATCGGCGCCGGCTGGGGCAATCTCGGCGGCCCGCCCCGCCACCGCTACGTCTCGTTCGACAAGCGGACCGGCGAAGTCCGCTGGGTGTCGACGCCGGGCGGCACCGTCGCCGACATGAACACCCAGTCGGTCGGGGTCATCGGTGTCATCAACGGCGAGCGTCTCTGGATCGACGGCAACGCCGACGGTCGGATCTACGCCCTCAAGGCCCGCACCGGCGAGAAGGTCTGGGAATTCCACCTCAGCAAGCGCGGCATCAACGTCTCGCCCGTGCTCGCCGGCGAGACCGTCTACGCCGCGCACAGCGAGGAAAACGTCGACGCCGGCACGATGGGGCGGGTGGTGGCGATCGACGCCACGGGCTCTGGCGACGTCACCGCGACCCACGAACGGTGGCGCGCCGACGAACTGGCGATCGGCTTCTCGTCACCGCTGCTGCATGACGGACGCCTCTATCTGATCGACAACTCGGCCAACCTCTCCGCCATCGACGCGGCGACCGGCGCCATGCAGTGGGAGCACAGCGTCGGCACGGTCGGCAAGGCGTCGCCGGTCTGGGCCGACGGCAAGTTGTTCATCACCGAGACCAACGGCAACGTGACCATACTGCAGCCGGATGCCAACGGTGCGACCGTGCTCGATCACGACGAGCTGCAGGTAGCCGCCGAGAATCGGAACGCCGAAATCTACGGGTCGTTCGCCGTGGGCTACGGCCGACTGTATGTGACATCGGAGGACGGCATCTACTGCATCGGCAATCCGAGCGCCCCGTTCACGACGACCGCGAGCGCCAGCCCCGATCTCGGCACCGAGGCGCCTGCCGCGGACACTCCCACCGTGCTGCAGGTCGTGCCGGCGGAAGTGATCGCCGCCGCCGGAGAGCGGGTCGAGTTCACGGTGCGGGCGTATGACGACAACGGGCGGTATCTCGGCACGCGCGACGCCGCCTGGTCGCTCGACGATCTCGCCGGCGCCAGCGTGTCCTCCCAGGGCGTGCTCTCGACGGACGCACGTGCCGCCAATCAGGCGGGCTTCGTCACCGCCACCGCCGGCGGCCTGAGCGCCGTGGCGCAGGTGCGGTTGTACGCGCCGCTGCCCTGGTCCGAGAACTTCGAGAGCGGGCGGCCGCCGTTCTGGATCGGTGGCGGGGGCAGCGTGGCCGTCGAAGATCTGAACGGCAACCAGGTGCTGCGGAAGGGCGCCTCACGCACCGGCATTCACCGCCATGCCATCTACATGGGTCCCACCAGCATGTCGGGCTATACCGTGCAGGCGGAGGTGCTGTCGACCCAGCAGGGACGGCGCCGTCCGGACATCGGTCTGATCAACAGCGGCTACACGATGGATCTGCAGGGCAACCGCCAGAAGATCCAGATTCAATCGTGGGCGGCGGAACTGCGCGTCATGGCAGAGGTGGACTTCCCGTGGGAACCGGACACCTGGTACCGGTTGATGCTGCGGGTGGACATCGAGGGTGAGCGCGGGATCGTCCGCGGCAAGGTCTGGCCACGGGACGACCCGGAGCCGGCGGACTGGACGCTGACCATCGAGGACCCGCTGCCCAACCGAACCGGCAGCCCCGGCATCATCGGCTACTCGCCGATCGACATCTATTTCGACAACGTCAGTGTGGTGGAGAATCGATGACTCGACAGGTTATGACGAATTTCGCGTTGGTGGGCCTGATCGCGGCGGGCGGCGCCGAAGCCCAGGATGACATCGGGATGTTCGGCAACACGCCGTCACGCAACATGGTGTCCGAAGAGACCGGCGTGCCGGACAGTTGGGACCCGCGGACCGGCGCCAACATCCTCTGGACCCAGCCGGTCGGCTCGCAGGCCTACGGCGGTCCGACGGTGGCGAACGGCAAGGTCTACGTCGGCACCAACAACGAGGGCGTCCGCAACCCGGCCTACCAGGGCGACATGGGTGTGCTGATGGCGTTCAACGCCGCCAACGGCGACTTCATTTGGCAGATGGTGCACGACAAGCTGTCGGCGGGCCGCGTCAACGACTGGCCGCTGCAGGGCATCTGTTCGACCGCCTTCGTGGACGGTGACCGGGTCTGGTACGTCTCCAATCAGGCGCATGTCGTCTGTCTCGACGCCAACGGTCTGGCCAACGGCAATGACGGACCGTTCACCGGCGAGACCGGCACCGATCCGACCGACGGCGACATCATCTGGTCGTATGACATGATCGGCGAGCTTGACGTCTTCCCGCACAACCTCGCCACCGGATCGCCCCTGATCGTGGGCGATGTGCTCTACACCGTCACCAGCAACGGCGTGGACGAAGGCCACGTGAACATCCCGTCCCCCTTTTCGCCGCACATCATCGCGCTCGACAAGAACACCGGCGATCTGATTTGGGAGAACACCGACGTCGGTGAAGGCGTGCTGCATGGCAGTTGGACCAACGCGGCCTACGCCGAGATCGACGGCCGCGCCCAGGTGGTTGTCCCGGGCGGCGACGGTGTCATCTACAGCCTCGACGCCGCCACCGGCGAGACGATCTGGACGTTCGACTGCAACCCGAGCGATTCGGAGTGGATTCTCGGCGGGCGCGGAACCAGGAACAACATCCTCTCGACACCGGTCATCTACAACGACCGCGTGTACATCGGCGTCGGCCAGGATCCCGAGCACGGTGAAGCCCCGGGCCACTTTTTCTCCATCGACGCGACCGGCTCCGGCGACGTGACCGACACGCACAAGCTCTGGAGCCGCGACGGCGAGGACTTCTATCGCACCATGTCCACCGCCGCGATCGCCGACGGCGTCCTCTACATCTCGAGTCTCTCCGGCTTCCTGCACGCACTCGACCCTGACACGGGAGAAGAGTTCTGGACCTATGACGCGTTCGCCGCCGTCTGGGGCTCTCCGTTCGTGGTCGACGGAAAGGTGTTGCTGGGCGACGAAGACGGCGACGTGGCCGTGCTGCGCGCCGGCAAGGAGATGGAACTGCTCGGCGAGATCAACATGGGCGCTTCCGTCTACAGCACCCCGGTGGTGCGTGACGGCATCATGTATCTCCTGACCCGCAACCGTCTCTGGGCGGTGCAGGCCGGCGCGCAGTCTGAACCGATCGGCAACTGACGTACGCGTCCGGCACCGCCCTCGCGTCTCGCCCCGGGGACCGTCATGCGTGTGATTCCTGTCGCCGTGCTGTGTCTCGTCGTGACGGCCACCGCGCCGCGCGCGCAGACCCCGGCCGACGACACGCTCGATATCTACATCATCGACGTGGAGGGCGGAGAGGCGACGCTGTTCGTGGCGCCGTCCGGTGAATCGCTGCTCGTCGACACCGGATGGCCAGGATTCGACGGCCGCGATGCGGACCGGATCGTGTCTGCCGCGGCCGACGCCGGAGTCACGCGTGTCGACCAGCTTCTGGTGACCCACTTCCACACCGACCACATGGGCGGCGCGCAGCAGCTCGCCGACCGCCTGCCTGTGGTGAACTTCCTCGACCACGGCGTGACCGTAGATCAGGGCGAGCGCCAACGCGCCGCGTTCGACCGCTACGTAACACTGCGCCGCGGTGGGACACACCGCGCCGTACGACCCGCTGACACGCTGCCGGCCGGCGAGATCGATGTCCGTATCATCGCGTCCGACGGCGCGGTGCTGGCCGCTCCGTTGCCGGGCGCGGGCGGGCCCAATCCGTTCTGCGACGGTTTCGCGTTCCATGGCCCGGAGATCCTGAGCCGGTACGGCGACGCCGAAGACCAGCGGTCGGTAAGTGCGTGGGTCCGTTTCGGACAGTTCCGCACCGTCATCATGGGCGACCTGACGTGGAACAAGGAGCACCCGCTGATGTGTCCGACCAACAATGTGGGCGTGGTCGACGTCTACCTGGTGTCCCACCACGGGTCGGACACGTCCGGATCGGCGGCGCTCGTCCAGGCGCTTCAGCCGCGGGCGGCGGTGATGAACAATGGTCCGCGGAAAGGTGGTGGGCTGCAGACGTTCGCCATGCTGGCCACCGTCGACAGTCTCGCAGACCTCTGGCAGAATCACCACGCCGTCGAGGCCGGCGACGCCAACATGGACGAGCGGTTCATCGCCAACCTGCAAGACTTCCCCGGCGCGAACGATGACGGCGCCGTGCACCTCGGCGATGCCCACTGGATCCACGTCGCGGCCCGCCGCGACGGCTCGTTCACCGTCACCAACAGCCGCAACGGTTTCAGTCGCAGTTACGGACCGCGACCCTGACGGGCGCCCCCGGCGCTGGGGGCTGCCGGCGCGGCGCCGGCCGTGGCGGCACGCTGCACAGCGCGGGGCACGGCGCCGCGTCCCGCGTTATTCCCGTGCTTCCGGCACCAGTTCGGTCTCGATACGTTCGCCGGCTCGCATGAAGGACACCGCCGCCGGCTCGCCGACCTTGAGCAGGTCGAGCGCATAGGTATAGTCATAAATGTTGGCGATCGACTGGCCGGCCAGCTCGACGATGACGTCACCTTCGCGCAGACCGGCGCGTTCCGCGGGTCCGCCGGCCATAACCCCGGAGAGCAGCAACCCGTCCACCTCGGCGGCATAGTCGGGAATCGTACCGGTGTACAGCCGGATCGCCATCTGACCTCCCTGCTGACCGGTGCGCTCGACGCGCACGAAGTCGGGAGGCTCCGGTTCAGCGAGTAGACGCGCGGTGACCGCGGCGCCGTAGCGGGCGATCCGATCGAGGTCCGGGAAATTGACCGTCTCCGAATCATCGGTCGGCCGGTGATAGTCCTCGTGGCTGCCGGTAAACAGGGCGAGACTGGGCACCCCGGCCAGATTGAAGCTCATCGAGTCAGTCGGCAGATACGGATCGCTCACGTGCTGCAACTCGAAGTCGAACACCGCGTTCACCTCGTCGACGAGGTCCGGCCAGACGCTGCTGCTGCCAAGCGCCTGCACGCTGAGCTTGTTGTCGCGCAGGCGGCCCACCATGTCGAAGTTCACGTAGGCCGCGATCTGATCCAGCGGCACCGGTGAGTGCTCGATGAAGTCGTCCGAACCGAGCAATCCCAACTCTTCGCCTGACCAGAAGGCCAGAATCACTCCCCGCGCGCGCTCCAGGGCGGCCAGCTCGGCCCCCGCCGCGAGCACGGCCGCCACCCCCGAGGCATTGTCGTCGGCGCCGTTGTGGATGTCGCCGGTTTCGTCCGATTTGGCCAGCGAGTTTCCATCCGCACCCCGTCCCAGATGGTCATAGTGGGCGCCCAGCACCACATACGGCTTGTCGGGCAACGCCCCGGTTGTCGGCGGCAGATAGGCGAGCACGTTGTGCCCCGTCTGTCGCTCGCGCACGACCTGCGCGTCGAGTGTCGCCTCCGCCGGAATCTCGAAGCCGGAGACGTGGGGGTTCCCCGAATCCAGCTCGCGCTGGGCCTCCTCCAACGTTCTCTCCGGCAGCAGTTCGAACAGCGCGTCCGCCACGAGCCCGCTGATGCTCGCGGCGGCAATACCGGAGTCGGCCACGGCCGTATCGCCGGTCATCGGCGCCAGCGCCCCGGCATTCGGTGAGCGTGGACCGGTCACGACAATCAGCCCGGCAGCGCCTCGCTGGCGAACCGCCTGGGCCTTGAACCGCAGCGACGAGTATCTGGAAAACGTCGATCGGAGTTCCTGTTCAGCGTCTTCAGGAAAATATCTGAGCACCACGACGATCTTGTCCGTGACGTCGAGAGTTGCATAGCTGTCGTAGCTGAACCCGTCAGTTTCCGGCACCACCAGTCCGTAGCCGGCGAATACGAGCGGTCCGCTCACCGCGCCAGACTCGGAGAACGAGAGCGCCCGCACCGCCGTCTGGTCGTCCCAGGCCCTCGCCGCGGCCCCGTCGATGCGCAGGCTGGTGCCCACGTCGCTCGTTTGCGAGGTGAACTCGGACGGCAAGTCGATGCGCAGGCTGGTGCCCACGTCGCTCGTTTGCCCGGTGAACTCGAACGGCAACCGGTAGCCCTCACTCCCCGGCAACGGCACGGCCCCAATCGCATCGAGCTCTGCAATGATGTGATCGGCGGCCCGCCGAATCCCCTCGGTCCCGGTCAACCGTCCCTCGAACGCGTCCGAGGCCAGCGCCTCCACGTTGCCGCGGATTGACGAGGGTGCGGGCGGCGCCTCGGCGACACAGGCGGCAAGCAGGGTGCACGCGCCAGCGGCGCAGCCTCGCAAGATCGTTGAAAGACTCATCATGTCGTCACTCTGAACCGACCGGATTCGGCTGTCAACCGGGTCAACTCCTTGCGGCGACCTGCGCTGACAGGCCTGGGCCGCCGTCCGGCGCGAGACGGCCATCCTGCGGCACGGACGGTGCGCCGGCCGGCAGGAGCTCGACCGGGCTTCCCGACAGGGCGCTGACGCGCGGACCCGGCAGCACGACACCCGTGAGGTTGAGGGGATCGGCCGCCGGCACGCGCAACGGCCGGGTGGACGGGCCGTCCCGGCGCACGACCCGCAACAACTCGACGGCGTCGGGTCGGGCGAACTGCTCTCCCACGAACCCCGCCACGAACCGCCCGCCGCGAATCTCGCCGCGCGCTTCCAGCCTTCGCAGCGCCCAGAGCAGCTCACGCCAGGGCGGTGCCAGCGTCTCGCGTGCGAGCAGATCCCGAAACACGACGCCCCAGCGATCGAGCAACTGCGCGGCAAATCTCGCCACCGCCTCGTCACGACACGCCGCCGCGGCGCCGGCTGCGCCGGTCGCTTGACTCCGCGCCGACGCCCCCACGTCGAGCAACGCCCAACGCCCGGCGGCGTGCCGCGGCCGCGCCGCCCGGCCGCGCCCTTCGCCGCGCCGCCGCTTCGGATCGACCAGCGCGCGCAGGTTGTCGAACCCGTCGGCGCTGACAAGCCCGGCGGCAACCAGCTCCCACAGTCCGTCCTCCACTTCGCTGGCCAGCCGGCCGGTCGCCCGCACCAACTCGGCGAGAAACGAGGCCCCGCGCGTGGCGAGGGCGTCGAGCACTTCCCGCGCCGGGTGAGAGAGCGCCGACTCCTGCGACGCGCTTTCAGGGCGGCCGGCACACGCCAGCAGCCAGTCGACATCCTCGCGCAGGCACAGCGTGATCGGCGCGACCCGCGTCGGGCGCACACGTTTCGGACGCCGGACGGCCGGCACGGTCGCTCCCTTGTCCGCGCTCGACGAGACAGGCATGGCGACGGGAGACTCGAACGCCGGATGGGGAGACAACCGCCCCCACATGACTTCACCGGACAGACACAGGCGATCAAGCAGCTCGGGCTCGTACTTCGAGATGCGGCGGGCCAGCACCTCCGGTTCGAGCGACGCCCCCGAGATCTCGTAACCCTGAAGCTGGCGGAGAATCTGCAACAGCCCATCGGCCCCATGCAGCACCGTGCCCGGCGCCAAATGCTGCCAGCGATACAGGAACCGCACGAAATCGGCCGACGACACCGGTTCGATCTCGCGCCGCAGTTGCCCCAGCGTCAGCCGGTGGATGCGCGCCAGCACGCGCCGGTTGCACCACTCGACCGTACCGGCATCCGTGTCCGCGTGGTTGCCCGTCGTGAACCGTCCCCGCAGGACCTGTCCTTCGCCTTCCAGCCGCGCGAGCCCGCGTTCGACCAGATCAGGCGGCACACCCAGCCGGACCGCCAGCGCCGGCGCGGTCTCCGGTCCGGTCGACTCGAGCCAGCCGCGCAGGACCTCGGTCATCGCGGCCTCACGGGTCTCGGGCCGCGGTTGATCGAGGTCGGGAAGCTCCGGCGTGACTACCGCGTCCGGATACAGCGCCTCGATGACCGCACGCCGCTCCGCCGGCACCCACAACACCAGACCGGCGACCCGCAGCTCAGCGGCCCGATGGGCGTCCAGCAGCTCGCCGAGCCAGACCCGCCATGCGGGTACGAGCGGGGTCGCCACGAGCGTCAGCAGCGCATCGTGCAACTCGTCGGCATCACGCACCACCGGCCAGCATTCCTCGGCCACCGTGGCGATCGCCGCCGGGTCAAGCGCACCGATGTCGCCGGCATCGTGTCCCAGCGTGCGGCGCAACTGCACCGCCCGCGCCCGACGCTCTTCCAACGGCGCGTCGTCGAGAAAGGCATACGGGTTGGCGTTCAGAATCTCGTGACAGAACGGAGAGGGTTCGGCGGTGTCAATCGCCCGAGTCTCGATTTCCCCCCGCATGATGCCGGCAAGCAGGTCGCGCAGACCGTCGAGATCCATCGCCTCGTGCAGACAATCCCGTACCGTTTCGTTGACGAGCGGGTGATCAGGAATCCGAATCTCCCCGGTCAGGTTCTCCTGGCAGGCCACCTGATCGGGGAACACCGAAGCCAGCAGATCATCGGACCGCATACGCTGGATCGGGGGCGGCACCTTGCGTCCGCCGGCGAAACGCAGCACCGCGAGGGCTCGTGACACGTTCCACCGCCAGCGCGCACTGAACATCGGCGACGGCAGCATCGCCTGGGTCAAAACCTCTTCGACCGTGTCAGCGGTCAGGAACTGGAAGATCACGTCGAGCGGAAAGCTGTGCTGCTCGGCCAGCGAGATGACGATACCGTTGTCGGTCGCCGCCGCCTGGAGTTCGAAATTGAACGAGCGGCAGAACCGCTTGCGCAGCGCGAGCCCCCAGGCACGATTGATCCGGACGCCGAACGGCGCATGCAGGATGAGCTGCATTCCGCCGCCCTCGTCGAAGAACCGTTCGGCCACCACGCGGCGCCTGGCGGGCACGACCCCCAGCCCGGCCACCCCCGCCCGCACGTAGGCGATCGCCTGCTCGGCGCCGGCAGGATCCAGACCGCACGCCTCGGTCAGGAACGCGACCCGATCCGGGTCAGGGCCGCCGTCCCCGCGGCTCGCGGGGTCGTCCGCGATCAGCTCTCGAAGATCTGACACGGCATCCGACAGCTCATTTGTGCGCCCCGGCGCCTCGCCCCGCCAGAACGGCAGCGACGGCGCCGCACCGCGGGCGTCTTCAACCCGAAGACGGCCGGCCTCCACGCGCCGGATGCGCCACGATGTGGTTCCGAGCAGGAAGATGTCGCCCGACAGACTCTCAACCGCGAAATCTTCGTCGACGGTGCCGACCGTCGTCTGTTCCGGTTCGGCCACCACCAGGTAGTTTGCATTGTCAGGAATGGCGCCGCCCCCGGTGATCGCCGCCAGCCGCGCGCCGCGGCGCCCGCGCACCATCTCGTTCACCCGGTCGCGGTGCAGATACGCCCCGTGGCGCCCCCGCGAGGTCGTGATGCCGTCGGACAACATGTCGACCACAGCGTCGAATGCCTCGCGCGGAAGCTGGGCATAGGGCGACGCGCTACGCACAAGCTGGAACAGGTCCTCCAGGTTCCAGCTCTCGCAGGCACAGGCCGCGACCAACTGCTGGGCCAGAATATCGACCGGCCAGTCAGGAATCACGAGTTGATCAAGCTGTCCCTGGTGAATCGCCCGCACCACCGCGGCGCACTCGATCAGTTCGTCGCGGGTCGTGGCGAACAGCCGGCCTCGCGGTATGCGCCGTGCATCCGAGGTATCCACCTGGTGCCCCGAGCGACCGACGCGTTGCAGCGCGACCGCGATCGACCGCGGTGACCCGATCTGACAGACGAGATCGACGGCGCCGATGTCGATCCCGAGTTCAAGCGACGCGGTCGCCACCACCGCGCGGAGCCGGCCCGCCTTGAGCTCCGCCTCGGCGGTCTGGCGCAGCCGGCGCGACAGGCTGCCGTGATGTGCGAGCACCGCATCCTCACCAAGCCGCTCGGCGAGATGATGCGCGATCCGCTCGCACAAGCGCCGGGTATTGACGAACACGAGCGTCGTGCGCTCGGCGCGGATCAACTCGGCCAACCGGTCGTAGATCTCCGACCACATCTCGTTTGTGGCCACCGCGCCGAGCTCGCTGCGCGGGACCTCGACCGCAAGCTCCATATGCCGCCGATGTCCCGAATCGACGATCACGGCACCCTGCCGTCCATCGACGGAACTTCCACGCAGGAACCGTGCGACCGCATCAATCGGGCGTACCGTGGCTGACAACCCTACGCGCTGGGGCCGCGCGCCGCCCGCCTTCAGCACGAGGTCATCGAGTCTGGCCAAGGTCAGCGCCAGGTGCGCCCCCCGCTTGTCGTCCACCAGCGCATGGATCTCGTCAACGATGACCGTGCGGGTGTGCTTCAGCGCCTCGCGGCTGCGTTCGGCGGTCATCAGGATGAACAACGACTCGGGGGTCGTCACCAGGATGTGCGGCGGTCGCCGCACCATCCGTTCCCGCTCCCAGGCGGGGGTATCACCGGTGCGAACGGCGGTGCGAACGCCGGGTGCGGGCAGACCGCGGTCGGCGGCGCGCGCTTCCAGCTCGGCCAGCGGCGTCTCGAGATTGCGCCCGATGTCGTTGCTGAGCGCCTTGAGCGGCGAGACGTAGACCACCTCGATCTGGTCCTCGAGCCGTCCGGCGACACCGGACTCCACCAGCCGATCGAGACAGATCAGAAACGCGGCCAGGGTCTTGCCGGACCCGGTCGGCGCCGACACCAGCACATCACGACCCGCAGCGATATGCGGCCAGGCGTCACGTTGCGGAGCGGTCGCCGCTTCGAAACGGTCTTCGAACCACTCGGCAATCAGGGGATGAAACGAGTGCATGACCAAGACGTGCTGCTCGGCTGGAGCACCGGGAGACGGCGCACGACCATCAGGCGCGGCGGCGGGAACCGGAGTCCTGTCGCGAGCCGGGCCGGCCGCGGCCGGATCGCGACTCTCCGGTCGGTCGCGGTGGACGCTCGGGAGCCGGCGGCTGCTGCTGGAAGAACCGGTCACAGGCAGCGTGGAAACGGTTCGACAACGCTCGACCAGTCTCCCCCGGCACGACACCGATGGCGCGGCGCTCGGCCTGAAGCCGCTTGACCTCCTCCATGTCGGCGCGGCGCTGCGCCTGCGGATCGACCCGCGCCCCCATCGTGTTGCTGGCCAGCGCCTCGCGCAGGCGCTCGGCGAGTACCTCGGCCGGTGAACGCGCATCGGCGACCCCGGGTGCGGCCGCACCGAGCAACGCCTCGAGCCGTTCGCACAGTCGCGCGAGCGTGGCCAGATTACGTTGCGGATCCAGGTCAGTGCCGCTGAACGCGTCCGGACAGCGGTCGACGATCTGGCTGAGCGCCGCCTGGAACCGCGCCGACAGACTGCGCTGCTGCGGATGAGGCGCCGGCGGCAACTGGCGCCACTCGGTGCGCGCCGCCGCCACCTGCCCAGCCAGATCATCCGCAGCCGCCGCCTCGGTCTGTTCCGACCCCGGCTCGCGCGCGGGCGCCGGCAGCAGCGCTTCGAGCCGTTCGCACACGGCAAGGCGCGCGGCCACCTTTTCGGCGAATTCAGCGACGACCTGCGCTGGCTGGCGGGCATAGACCGCGTCACAAGCGGCCCGGAACCGTGTCCACATCGCCTCCGAGCGATTCCGCCGGACTGGCCCGACCCCTTTCCATTCGGCCTGGAGCTGCCTCACGCGCTCCTTTGCTGCCGTGATGTCCTTTTCCTCGGACAACGCCTCGGCCTTCCGGCACAATTCGTCCTTCAGTTCGGCGTTCTGGGCCCAGACCTGTTTGCGTTTCGCCAGATCCTCGCGCCGCCGCTTGAAGAACTGACCGGACGCCGCCCGAAAACGATTCCAGACCTCACGCTCCTGCTTGCGGGTTGCGGGCCCAATCTGTTTCCACGCCGCCTGGAGTTCGGTCATCCGCTGCGCGGTGGCGATCCAATCGGTCGATTCCGCCAGCCGCTCAGCTTCCTCGCACAGGGTGACCTTCTGATCGAGACACTCCTGGCGGTGCACTTCCTGGCGGGCCAGATAGGCCGCCGCCTTGGGGCGGATCGCGTCATGGGCCGCCTTGAACCGCAGAAAGACCTCGTCGCCCTCCCCGCGCTGCACCTCACTGGCCTGCCGCCAGGAGAGCATGATCTGGCGATACTCCTCTGCGACGACCGCCTCGTCGTCGACCGAGGCCAGCGCCTCGAGCCGCTGGCACAGCGCCGCCTGGACTCCCAGATTCGCCCACTGCTTCCACTCGGCCAGACCGCGCAGCTCTCTGACCCGCCCCACGAATCCGACCTGCACAGCCCGGAGACGCGCCGTCAGCGCGTTGCGATCGTCGCGCGTCGGCAAGCGGCCGAGATTGCCCATGAGCGATCGGGTCGTTCGCAGATGTCGTTCGGCCTCGTTGAGTTCGAGGTTTTCAACCGCAACCGCCCGCTCCAGTTCGTCACAGCGGCGCCGCCGCCTGGCGAGGGTTGCCTGCTCACGCCGCTGCCGTTCTTCCCGCGCGGCAGCCAGCCGTTCGGCACGCGCCGCCGCTGCCGCCGCGACCCGTTGCGCAAGTTCGCCGACCGGCTCCGGGGCCGCGTCCCCCACCAACTCGCGCCACTCGGCGTGCGGCCCTGTCCAGCGCCGCTTCAGGTCGCCGACCGGCGCCGACGCGGCCACCTCTTCAAGCGCGGCCACCAGCGTGGTCAGACGCGCCAGGCGCTCGGCTGCCGACTGTTGCCGCTGCATCGCTCCCTCGGCCCGCGCCACCAGTTCCTCGAACCGCTGCGTGCTGCGCGAGAGTTCATCCTGCACACACTCGTCGAAGCGGTCGGATGGTTCCATGCCCGCCGCGCCGTCCGGGACCGGCGGCAACGCCGCCCACTCGGCCCGTGCCCGTGCCACCTCCGCCGCCAGACCACCCACATCGACCAGCGCATCGTCAACCTTGGCGGCCAACCGATCGCACACGCTGGATCGAGCCGCCAGCGCCTCGGCCCGCTGCTGCCGGTTCCGCTCTGCGTCGCGCCGCGCGGCGTCCAGCCGGGACAGATGGGTCCGGATCTGCGCGACCGCCTCGCGCCAGCGTGTGCTCAGCGCGGCGTCGGCGTCAGCGTCGGCATTTCCCTCAGGCCCGGTTGCATCGTCCGGCGCTGCCGTGGGATCCGGGTGCTGGAGCAGCGCCTCGGTCGCGTCCCATTGATGTGCGGCGTCCTCCAGCCCTCGACTCACCAGATTCCAGTCGTCGGCGCCGGCCAGGGCCTCGACGTTCTCGCACAACCGCTCCCGCTGCCGTCTGGGATCTTCGAGCGGCGGGTCAGCCGGTTCGGCGTCGAGCGCGGCGATCGCCGCCTTCGCACGGCGGGCCACCGACTTGACCCGGGCGCGCATCGCCACCGTCTTGAGCGGGCCGCGGGCCGCTTCGCCACCAGACAGCAGGCGCTCGAGCGCCGCCAGCGCGATATCCCTGTGGTCGCTCTTGACCGCCACGGCGAGCAGTTCCGCTTGATCGGAGATGCGGGCGAGCGCCGCTGCGCGAACCGCCGCATGTTCCGAACGCCTCGACACCGAGCCGATCGTCTTTTGTGTGTCAATCCTGCCGAGCGCGGCGAGGCTGATCGCCTCGATCCGGGCAGTGCGCGCCACGTCACCGAGGTCACGCAGCTCTGACAGGCCGGAGAGCGCAACCTCCGCCGGCGCCGGATCGGTGGCGTCGATCGCGACGTCGAGCAGCATCGCGGCCGCCTCCGTCCGCACCCGTGGGTCACTGTCGGCCCGGACCACCAGCGCCAGCGCCGCCGGGTCCGTCAATCGCGCCACGGCGGCGGCCCGCACTCCAGGGTCCGCATCCTCGGTGGCAATCGCCAGAAACAGATCCTGGGCGTCGTCTTCGAGACCGTCAACCGCGGACACCCGTACGGACGGATCCTCATGCTGCCACTTGGGCTGACCGCGAAGTCGATCGAGCAAATTCATCGGATTCGTACGATACCCCAGTACCGCGGCGAACGCGGCACTGGACAGCGCCACCGTGAATTATGCATACTCTGGGCCGGATATGACGGCTGCGCTATCGTCCGTATTATCGGCGCCGAGCGCTCCAGTGATGTCAACCTGCGGTTCCCAACTCCACGAGATTGGATCCGAACTACCACATTTTGAATGAGCGGCGTCGGTCGCTCTCGGGAGAAACCCAGCCATGTCGATTCGAAATCTGATGCGCGCCGTGACCTGCTGTTTCGCCGTCGCCATGGTCGCCATGATCACGGCTCCCATGGACGCCGCCGCGCAGGACAACCCCGTCGTGGTGATCGAGACCAGCCTGGGGAACATCACCGCCGAGCTCGATCGCGCCAACGCGCCGCTCTCGGTCGAGAACTTCCTCGAATATGTCGACAGCGGTCACTACAGCGGCACCGTGTTTCACCGAGTCGTCAAGGGCTTCATGATTCAAGGCGGCGGACTCACCGCCGACATGCAACAGAAGCCGACACGGGCGCCGGTCAAGAACGAGGCGCGCAACGGTGTGTCCAACGACCGGGGCACACTGGCCATGGCGCGGACCAACGTCGTGGACAGCGGGACCAGTCAGTTCTTCATCAACACGGTGGATAACGCTGCGCTCGACAACAGAGGAGTCACCCCGGCCGAGTACGGGTACGCGGTGTTCGGCCGCGTGACCGAGGGTCTCGACATCGTCGATGCGATCGAGAATGTGGCAATCGGTTCCAGGGGCGACCACAGCAACGTGCCGACCACGCCCGTCGAGATTCTGTCGATCACCGTACAGTAGCGCCGATTCCACGGGAAGACGCACGCAAGACGGAGGGCGGGCCGGCGGCATGCGCGCCCCCGTCGGGTCGGTGTCAGCATCGGCCGCTGCAGTTCCAGTCGCGGCCACGCTGGTTTGCCGTCATCGTTGACCGGAAGGAGCACACCGTGTCCCTACGAACGTTCACATCGTGGCTGTGTGTGGCCATGATCGGAACCGTCGCGGCGCCTGCACTCGCGCAAGATCCGCCTCCAAACCCACGCGTGCTTGTCGAGACCACCGCGGGCAACTTCGAGATAGAGCTCTTCCGGGACAGGGTGCCGGCCACGGTCGTCAATTTCCTGCTCTACGTACGCGACGGGTATTACAACGGCACCGTCTTCCACCGTGTCATCCGCGACGTCATCATTCAGGGCGGCGCCTTCGTTGTTGACGACGAGAACCAGCTCAGCATGAAGGTCGACGGGCTGCGGGGCCAGATCATCAACCAGGCGTCCCGCAGTCTGCAGAACCGGCGCGGTACGGTAGCCATGGCGAGGGGCGATGCCCCGGACAGCGCACGCCAGCAATTCTTCATCAACCTCGAAAACAATACGAACTTCGACTACAGGAACGGTACCCCTTCGGGTATCGGCTACGCCGTGTTCGGGGAGGTCACCGAGGGGATGAACGTGGTCCGTGACATCAACAGAGGACGCACCGGGACCCGGGGAAATCTCCTGGATTTCCCGAACGAGCCGGTCGTGATCACCTCGATCACGCGAGTCGAGACGACGAACTAGGCGAGCGGCAGTCATGGTGGCGACGGGGCCGAAGCCTTCGTCCATGTCGGATCTAACCTCTCAGCCAGACGCCCGGAACCACCGGGCCACCCTCGAACGCACGCTGGTGCGGCTGGTCGAGCAGTTGGTCGCCGAGGTTCGCCCCGGCGCCACGGCCGGCGGCGTCAGTCTCGACGATCCACTGGAACACAGCCTCGGCTCGCTCGAGCGCGTCGAGCTGATCACCCGGATCGAGCGCGAGCTGGGTGTGCGCCTCCCGGACCTCGTGATCGCGGAGGCGGACACCACGGCCGACCTCGTGCGCGCGGTGCTCGCCGCGGCACCGGCGGCCCAGGAAACGCTCCCGGCCGTTGTCAGTCCGCTCGGCGGCGCGTCTCCCGCGCCGGCCTCGGCCGGCACGCTGGTCGAGGTGCTGCACTGGCACGCGCAGGCCCATCCCGACCGTCCCCACGTCTATCTCCGGCTGGAAGACGGGACTGAACAACCGATCACCTACGGTCAGCTCTGGCGTCGCGCCGTGGTCGTTGCGGCGGCGCTCCGCCGGCGAGGGATCGGCAGACGGGACACGGTCACGATCATGCTGCGTACCGAAGAGTCGTTCTTCCCCGCCTTCTTCGGCACGCTGCTCGCCGGGGCGATCGCGGTGCCGATCTATCCACCGTTCCGGGTCGATCGGATCGCCGACTACGCGGAGCGGCAGGCCGCCATCCTGTCCAACGCCGGGACTCGGCTGATGATCACGTTCGCCGAAGTCGAGCGGCTGGCCGGGTTGCTGCGTGCACGGGTGCCGACGCTGACGGCGGTCACGACCCTCGATGACCTTGCCCCAGGCGACGATACGGACAGTTCGTTGCCGGATTCCCCCGCCCTCGGGTTGACCACTCAGGACCCGGCGCTGATCCAGTACACGTCCGGCAGCACCGGACAGCCGAAGGGTGTGCTGCTGACCCACGCCAACCTCCTCGCCAACATTCGCGCCATCGTGGCGGGGCTGGAGATTCAGCCTGACGACGTTGCGGTGAGCTGGTTGCCGCTGTATCACGACATGGGACTGATCGGCGCCTGGCTGGGCACGCTGTACATGGGGGTGCCGGCCACGATCCTGTCGCCCCTGGCCTTTCTGTCGAGACCGGCCCGCTGGCTCTGGACCATCCATGCACACCGCGCGACGCTGGCCGTCGCCCCCAACTTCGCGTTCGACCTGTGCGTCAACAAGATCACCGACGAGGAAATCGTCGATCTCGACCTCAGTTCGCTGCGCATCGTGCTCAATGGGTCGGAAGCGGTGTTGCCCGGCACGATGGCCCGGTTCGCCGAACGGTTCGCCCCGGCCGGGTTTCGATCTGACGCCATGCGGCCGGTCTACGGCCTGGCCGAATGCTCGGTGGGGCTGGCGGTGACGCCGCGGAGATCTCCTCCCCGCGTGGACCGCATCGCCAAGAGCTTCCGGACAACCGGGTGTGCGGTTCCGAGCGTGGAATCCGATGCATTGGAGTTCGCCGCCTGCGGGTTCGCGTTGCCCGACCACGAGATCCGTATTGTCGACCAGCACGGCGCCGTCGTCGAAGAGAGAATCGAAGGTCGCCTGCAGTTCCGTGGCCCGTCAATGATGGCCGGCTACTACCGCAACCCGGCGGCGACCGAAGCGATCACCACGGATGACGGCTGGTTCGACACCGGCGACCTCGGTTATCTCGCCGGCGGCGAGCTGTTTCTGACGGGGCGGCGCAAGGACATCATCATCAAGGGCGGCCGGAACATCTATCCACAGGAAGCGGAATCGGTCGTCGCCTCGGTCAACGGCATCCGCAAGGGATGTATCGCCGCGTTCGGCATCGCCGACGACGCGCTCGGAACCGAACGGCTCGTCGTGGTGGCGGAGACGCGCGAGACCGACGCCGTCCGGCGGTCGCAGCTTGAACGGGAGGTGCAGGAGCACGTGTCGGCAGCGCTGGGGGTACCGCCCGACACCGTCGTGCTCGCCCGCCCCGGTTCGGTGCTCAAGACCTCGAGCGGCAAGATCCGCCGCTCGGCGACGCGCGACGCGTATGCCGCCGGGGCCCTTGATCAGGGCCACGGTTCGATGGCCCGGCAGTGGGCGGCGCTGGGCTGGCATGCCCTCACGGGATATGCCGCACGGGCCATTGGTCTGATCGGCCGGGCGGTCTATACGGATTACATCATGCTGCTCACGCTCATCGCCGTGCCGCCATTGTGGATACTGGTGGCGCTGAGCCGGCGGGCGACCACCGCCCGCCGGTGGCTCAGGCGGTTTTCGAAAGCGGTCCTGTCGGTGTCGGGATGCCCGCTGGCGGTCAGCGGACTCGAGCACCTGCGCGACGTCGGTCCCGCGGTCTTCGTCGCCAACCATGCCAGCTACCTCGACGTGGTCGTGGTGCTCGCCACCTTGCCCTCGAATCTGCGTTTCGCAGCGAAGGGCCGCCTGGCGACCTACCCCGTGCTCAGCACGATTATCCCGCGGGCCGGCTTCATCGCCATCGACACGACGACGCCGGTCCAGCAACTGGAGGGCGCCGCCAGAATCAGCGGCGCGCTTGACGCCGGTGAATCGCTGTTCGTCTTTCCGGAAGGCACGTTCGTCAGAAGCCCGGGGCTGCTCCCATTCCGGCTGGGCGCCTTCCATGCCGCCGCCGAGTTGGATCTGCCGGTGATACCGGTAGCGCTGACGGGCACCCGGCACATCCTTCCAGCCGGAACCCTGCTGCTGCGCCCGGGCCGGATCGGTCTGGCGATCCTGCCGCCGCTGCGCCCGCGGGACGCGGGCTGGAATGAGGTCGTCCGGCTGCGCGACGACACGCGCCGGGTCATCGCCCGCGCCGTCGGGGAGGTCGCCGTGTGACCACTGGACAACATCTTGCGCTCGGGGTCGGCATGATGATCATCAGCTTGATGGGACTGATGCCGCCCTGGGTACACGTACGCGTGGACGATCCCGCGACCCGGTCGCCGGCCGGCTATGCGTTCATCACCATTGGGACACCGGTGCCGACCGACGAACCGGAGACCGGGGTCAGAGACCGTATCCGCCGCTTCAGGCGAACGTACCAGGGGGTCCCGCTACGGCTCTGGGCGGCAGAGATCGACGGGCGGCGGCTGGTCCTGCAGTGGAGCACGGTGTCGCTGGCGACCGCGGGCGCGGTCTGGCTCCTGCGGCGGCGCCGGCGGCCGCCGGAAGGCGGCCCGCCCCCGCACCCGAATTAACGACGAACGTCAGGGGGTCAGGACCATGCGGCCGATCGCACCACCGTCGCGCAGGTCGTTCAACACCGCCTGCGCATCGGACATCGGCCTGGATCGCACCGGAATCGGCGCCACGGCGCCGCTCTCGACCAGGCGCATCAGCTCGCGCATCTCCTCCAGGCTGCCGACGTACGACCCTTGCACGGTCAGCTCACGCAACGGCCAGAACGGAATCGGCGCACGGAACTCTCCTCCGAACAGTCCCACGATCACGAGCAGCCCCCCGGTCCGGAGCGTCCTGAAACCGAGCGCCGTGCTGCTCTCCGACCCCACGAAATCGATGACGGCCGCCGCACCGCCGCCGGTCAGCTCCCGTATCTGCCGCGCGGCATCATCCGCACGCACATCGACCACCGCCGCGCCGGTCTCGGCGGCGGCCGCCAGTGTCGCCGGGTCGACATCCACGGCGATCGCCGGCCGGTTTGTCACCGCCTGCGCCAGCCGCAACGCCGCGAACCCGACTCCTCCCAGCCCGATGATGAGTAGCGGACATTCCTCCACACGAGGCAGCGCCTTCTTGATGGCGCCGTACGCGGTGAGCCCCGAACAGGCATACGTGCAGGCCAGCGTGACGGGACGGTCTCCGAAGTCGAGGAGGTAGCGGGAATGCGGGACCAGCACGTGGTCGCTGAACCCGCCATGGCGCATCACGCCGAGCGCCTGCGACCGCGCGCACAGGTGCTCGCGCCCCGCCCGGCAGGTCGCGCACGCATCGCACCCGACCCAGGGGTAGACGACCCGGCAGGCGCCCACCTCCACCCCGGCAGCGTCCGGCCCGAGCGCGACCACGGTGCCGGCGATTTCGTGCCCCAGCGTCAGCGGCAACTCCCGTCCCCGGGACAGGTCGAACCGTTTGCCGCCGCCCATGTTGAAGAACCCGTCACGCAGGTGCAGATCGCTGTGACAGACGCCGCAGGCCTGCACCTCGACGAGCACCTCTGTTCCTACAGGGTCCGGCGGCGGATGAACTACACGTTCGAGCGGCTGTCCGAAACGGGTCAGTTGGTAGCTGATCATGTGCTCACTCTTCAGGCGCGTCCGAGGCGCCTGACCGGCGGGGCCGTGACACGGCGTCCGCGGCGAGACGATCGAGCGCGTCGCCGGTCACCCGATACACCGTCCACTCGTCCTGTGGCACAGCGCCGGCGCGCCGGTAGGTCCTGATCGCCAGTTCGTTCCAGTCGAGGACCGACCACTCGAACCGCCCGCAGTCGCGCTCGCGCGCCAACCGCGCCAGGTGCACCAGCAGTCGACGGCCGACCCCGCGGCCCCTGAACGCCGGCCTGACGTAGAGATCCTCCAGATACAGACCCGGCTTGGCCAAAAACGTCGAGAACGTGTGGAAGAACAGGGCGAATCCGACCGCAGCCCCGTCGAGTTCCGCGATCACTGCCTCGGCCCGCGCCGGCACCTCGAACAGGGCGCGATGCAGGTCGTCCTCGGTGGCCGTCACCTGGTTCACAATCCGTTCATAATCGGCCAGCTCCCTGATCAGCGCCAGCACCAGCGCGGTGTCCCGCTCGACGGCCGGCCGCAGGACCACCCGGGTGCCCCTGTGCTCACCACCCTCCATCGCCTCCTCCATCCGTGAGACGCCGTTTCAATCGGCGTGCAGCGCCTGCCCGAGATCCGCCAGCAGATCCTCGACCGCCTCGATGCCGATCGCCAGACGCAGCAGATCGTCCGGCACCGGCGTGCCGGGTCCCTCAATCGGCGCACGATGCTCGACCAGGCTCTCGACACCACCGAGCGACGTCGCGTTCCTGAACAGCCGCAGACTGCCGGCGACCTGTCGTGCAGCCGATGCGCCGCCCGCCAGACGGCAGGAGACGAGCATGCCAAAGCCACCAGACATCTGCCGCGCGGCGACGGCGTGACCGGGATGCGACAGCAGTCCGGGATAGCACACCTCCGATACGGTCGGACGGGTCGTCAACCACTCGGCAATCCGTTGCGCGCTGGCCGCAGCGTGCGTGACGCGCAGGAAGAGCGTCCGCATCCCGCGCAGCAGCAACCAGGCCTCGAACGGCCCGATGACGGCGCCGCGATACGCCCGGTCGTGCACAATCCGCTCCCAGAGGTCATCGCGGCGCGCGGTGACCAGCGCGCCGGCCAGCACGTCGGCGTGGCCGTTGAGCTGTTTGGTCGCCGAGTGCATCACCAGGTCGGCCCCCTGATCGAGCGGGCGGCAGAGCACCGGCGTGCACACCGTGTTGTCCACCACGACCCGCGCGCCGGCCGCGTGGGCCGCGTCGGCGGTCGCCCCGATATCGCTGATCGCGCAACTCGGATTGGCCGGCGTCTCGACCCAGACGATTCTGGTCCTGCCCGGCTGCAACGCCGCCGCGAGCGCCGCCTGATCGCCGTTGGGCACCAGATCGAGCGTGATCCTCCCCCGCCCCGCCAGCTCTTCGAGCCAGCGCCGAATGGTCCAGTACATCTGACGCGGAGCGATGACATGGTCGCCGGCGTCGAGCGTCTCGAAGACGGTCGTCGCCGCCGCCATCCCCGAGCTGAACAGTAGCGCCGCGGCGCCGCCTTCGAGACGGGTCAGCACCGCTTCGGCCTGGTCGTAGGTCGGGTTCTGGTCGCGTGTATAGGTGTGGCCGCCAGGCCAGCTCCCGTCCGGCGCGCGTTCGTAGGAGGTCGACGGATGGATCGGCGGCACGATCGCGCGCGTTTGCGGATCGACGCGGCCCAGGGCCTGGGCGGCGATCGTCGAGGGATGGTCGTGATGGGCGGACATGGCACCGATGCTCCCGTGGTTGGGGCTGTGAACAATGCGCCGTCGGGCCGCGGATCACACCCGCCCGGGGCCAATGTCGACGGCGATGTCACGCCACCTGCGCTGCCGGAAACGTATCACGCTGAGGCCGCAGCGGGTCATGTGACCGATGACGATCGCCCGCCAGATATCGTGCGCCTCGAGCGCCGAGGTGGCCTGAATGACGGCGCAGATCCCGAGCGGGATGATGCCCTGCGAGATGATGGAGATGTAGAGTGGGCTCCGTGTATCGCCGGTGCCCTGCAACCCCCCGGTATACGCCAACGCCACCGTGATGAAGAGACCGGAGATCGCCAGGTATCCGAGCAGCTCGACGGCGATATCGACCACCACGCCCTCGTGCATCCCGAAGATTGCCAGCAACGGCCGCGGAATCGCGTAGAACAGCAGGCCCAACGCCACCGCGACGGCGAGTCCGATCATCGAGGCCACTTGCGCCGACCGCGCGCTGCGGTCGGGGAGTCCGGCCCCCAGGTTCTGACCGGCGACCGCCGCGGTCGCCCCCATCAATCCGACCGAGGTCCAGGTGATCAGCGAGAACAACTGGGCGTAGCCGACCGCATAGGCAGCCTGCGCTTCCGCGCTGTAGTAAAGCGACCCGATGAACCACAGCATCAGCACGCCGCTCAGGTTCATCGCGATGCCCTGAATCCCGGCCGGCAAACCGAACCTGAACAGTTGCCGGATGATGCCCCAATCCGGACGGAACGACATCGAGCGCGTGAACTGAATGACCAGCCGGTGCGAAAACAGCAGCCACAGGAACGCGATGCCGGTGACGCCGCTCGCGATCGCGGTCCCAATCGCCGCACCGCGCGTGCCGAACGCCGGGATCGGACCCAACCCTGGGATGAGCACGATATTCAGGATGATGTTCATCAGGGTCATGACGATGCCAAGACGCATCGGGGTCTTGGCGTCGCCGGCGGCGCGCAGCGCGCCGCTGAACATGAAGAACATCAGCATGCCGATACTGGTGACGAACGTGATCCGGAGGTAGGGCAGCGCCTCGACCTGCACCTCGGGCGCCGCGTTGATCAAGGTCAGCAGCGTCGGCGCCAGCGCGTACCCCAGCGGCGCCATCACGCCGACGGCCAGGATCACCGCGACCAGAAACGCCTGGTACACTGACCGATTGACCTTGTCGGTATCCCGCGCCCCGGCGAAGCGCGCCACGAGCACGCCCATCCCGGTGAACACCGACGCCACGAACACGATGACCAGAATGAAGATCTGCACACTGACGCCGATGGCAGCGTTGCCGGTGTGACCGACGAAATTGCCCACCATGGCCTGGTCGACGATGCCCTGCATCCCGCCAAAGACGTTCTGCACCATCGTCGGCCAAGCCAGATGCCAGACGGCGCGGCCCAGCGGACCCTCGACGATCGATCGATCGAACTCTTTCCTGGCGCGAACGGTGGCGGTCATGCGGTGTCGGTCAGGGAACGAAACGCAGGGGACCTGTCGGAGGTCGGTGACACCTTGGTGAGACGCGGTAGGATTACATGTTGTCCGTGATTGCTGCACCGACACTCTATCAGATCGAAACCCAGGTGCGCGCCGCCCTCGACGCCCCCACTCCGCTCGGCCACATTCACGCCGCGTTCGCGCCGCGGCCCAGAGCAGGCTGGCAAGCCGGGGTCATTCCGGCGGAGGCCCGCGCCGGGGCCGCGCTGGTGCTGTTCTATCCGGTGGCGCAGCACGTACACCTCGTGCTGACACGCCGGGCAGGGACGCTGGGCCAGCACGCCGGCCAGATCTCGCTGCCCGGCGGCGCCGTCGATCAGGACGAAACGGTCGAGGCTGCGGCGATCCGGGAGGCAGAGGAAGAGATCGGGCTGCGGACCGACGCCCTGCGGGTCATCGGCCGCATGTCGCCGCTCTACATCCCGGTGAGCAACTTCTCCCTGCATCCGGTGGCGGCGATCCTGGATCGCCGGCCCGTCCTGGCGCCGGCGGCGGACGAGGTGGCGCGCATTCTCGAAGTCCCCGTGCGCGAGCTGTGCGACCCCGCCTCGTTCCGGCAGGGGTGGCTGCACCGGCGCGAGCGCACCATCAGCGTGCCCTATTTCGAGCTGCAGGGCGAGCGCGTCTGGGGCGCCACGGCGATGGTGCTCGGTGAGGTGCGCCACGTCCTGCAGGACAACCGACGGGCGCCCACAAGGGACGCCCCTACGCGGACCCATGACCACACGACGGGCACCCCGACAGGGACGGGCGCCCACAAGGGGCGCCCCTACAGGGAACCATGACGACGGGACGGGCGCCCCGACAGGGACGGGCGCCCACAAGGGGCGCCCCGACAGGGAACCATGACGACACGACGGACGCCGCGCGCGACGCCCCTCTTCGACCCGCCGGACCAGACCGGCGGCGCCGGCGCCGCGCCGCCGCGCGGCGAAGAGACGGTCGAACTGATCGACGCCGCGCAGAGCCGGTATCTCAACTACGCGCTGTCGGTCATAACGTCGCGCGCCCTGCCGGATGTGCGTGACGGCTTGAAACCGGTCCAGCGGCGGATTCTGTACACCATGTGGGAGCACCGCATCACCGCCGACGCGAAACCCCGCAAGTCGGCCAAGGTGGTCGGCGACGTCATGGGCAGCTATCACCCCCACGGTGACACGGCACTCTACGACACCCTGGTCCGCATGGCGCAGCCGTTTGCGCTGCGCTATCCGTTGGTGGACGGACACGGCAACTTCGGGTCGCTGGACGGCGACGCGGCGGCGGCCATGCGCTACACCGAGTGCCGGCTCGCGCCGCCGAGCGCGGAGTTCTTGCGTGAAATCGGTCAGGACACCGTCCACTTCCGTCCCAACTACGACGGCACGAAGACCGAGCCGGTCGTGCTCCCGGCGCGGCTGCCGAACCTGTTGATGAACGGGGCCACAGGGATCGCGGTCGGCATGGCGACCAACATCCCGCCCCACCACGCCGGCGAGGTCTGCACCGCGCTGTTGAAACTACTCGACAACCCCGAGCTGAACAGTGTCCGGCTGTGCGTCTACATCAAGGGCCCGGACTTCCCGACCGGCGGCCAGGTACTGAACACCCCGGAGGAGTTGAAGCAGATCTACAACACCGGCAGCGGCGCCATCCGGCTGCGCTGCACCTGGGAGCCGGGACCGACAACGCGGAGCACCAAGACGATCCACATCACGAGCATCCCGTACACGGTCAACAAGGCGCAGCTTGTCGAGCGCATCGCCGACGTCATCATCGCGCGCAAGCTGCCGCCGCTGCTCGACGTCAAGGACCTGTCCACCGACGAGGTGTGTATCGCGCTCGAGCTCAAGCGCGACGCCGACGAACGGATGGTCATGGCCTATCTCTTCAAACACACGCCGTTGCAGACCAACTTCGCCGTCAACCTGACCTGCCTGGTGCCAACCGAGCAGCCGGAGGTGGGGCGTCCCGAGCGGCTCGACCTGCATGATTTGCTGTGGCATTTTCTGCGCTTTCGGCTCGACGTGGTCACCCGCCGGCTCGACCATGAGCTGGCGGCGCTCGAGCGGCGCATCCATGTGCTCGAAGGCTTCGAGGTCGTCTTCGACGCGCTTGACGAGGTGCTGCGTATCGTGCGGCGGTCCGAGGGCAAGGCTGACGCCGCGGTCAAGATCATGAAGCGGTTCGATCTCGATGCCGAGCAGACCGACGCCATCCTCGAGCTCAAGGTCTACCGGCTGGCGCGGCTCGAGATCCTTGTCATCCGCAAAGAACTGGCGGCGAAGCGGCAGCGGGCGCAGGAGATCGGCGCATTGCTCAAGGACGAGCGGGAGCGCTGGGCGCTGGTGCGTGACGAGATCCGCGAGATTGGGCAGATCTGCGGTGACTCGCGCCGCACCCTGATCGAAAGCGCCGGGGAAGAGGTCGAATACAGCGCCGACGACTTCATCGTCGACGAAGACGCTATCGTCCTTGTGACCGCCGACGGCTGGGTCAGACGACAGAAAGAGGTCCGCGACATCGCCGCGACGCGGCTCAGGGAAGGCGACCGGCTGATCGCGGCGCTGGCCGGCAGCACGCGCGCGACCTGTGTGTTCTTCAGCAACTTCGGTATCGCGTACACCGCGCGCATCATCGACATCCCGGCCACGACGGGTCACGGCGATCCGATACAACGGCTCTTCAAGCTGAAGGACGGGGAACACATCGTCACCGCCCGCAGCCTGGACCCGCGCGTCGCGGCCAGGATCGCGGCGACACGGGAGGGTGACGAACCGCCGCAGCACGCGGTCACGGTCAGCAGCGACGGATACAGCCTGCGGTTCAGTCTCGAGCCGTTACTCGAACCGAGCACACGGAACGGACGGCGGTTTGTACGCCCGGCGGACGGCGCGGAAGTGGTCGGGGTCGCGCCCACGACCGGGGCCGAGACGCTCATCGCCGCGACGGCGAAGGCGCGGGCCGTGCTCTGCGCCGCGCGCGACGTCAAATTCCTCTCAGGTCCGGGCCGCGGCGTAATCCTGATCAAGCTGACCCCGGGCGAGGACCGGGTGCTCGGTTTCATCGCCTCGACCGGCGACCGCGATCTGCTGACCGTCGAAACCACCCGCGGCGCCAGCCACACCGTCAGCACCGCCAAGTACGGCGTCACCGACCGCGGGGGCAAGGGACGGGCGTTGCTGCAGCGCGGTCAGTTCACCCGTGTCATCCCGCCGGGCATCGTCCTGCCCAGTCTCTGACGAGGCGCCGCCTCGGACCGCCGTGGCCCGGCCGGCGCCGCCTCGTCGGGCAACCTGTTTCGGAGCCCCGCGACACGGGGCTGGACTCCATGGGACGTGCTACACTGGCAGCCAGGGTTACCCAGGTCCTACCTCCGGTACGACTGTCGATCCCAGCGACAGACCGGGAACCGCGCACCAGCGATGGTGAAAAGCTACACCGCCAAGGACATCACCGTACTCGATGGCCTCGAGCCGGTCCGCCGCCGACCAGGCATGTACATCGGCGGGGTCGGCCCGGCGGGACTCCACCATCTGGTGTGGGAGATTCTCGACAACGCGGTGGACGAGGCGATGAACGGACATGCCTCGAACATCTGGGTCACCCTGCATGCCGACGGCGCCTCGATCACCATCAGCGATGACGGACGAGGTATCCCGGTCGACGCGCACGACACGAACAACCGCAGCGCACTCGAGGTCATCTTCACGACACTGCACGCCGGCGGCAAATTCGAACACGGCTCCTACCGCACCGCCGGGGGTCTGCACGGGGTTGGCGCCAGCGTCGTCAACGCCCTCTCGAAGGAACTGGTGGCGACCTCGAAACGCGACGGGGCGAAGTGGGAACAACGGTTCAGACAGGGCAACCCGGCCGGCGCGCTGACGAACATGGGCCCGGCCCGCGGCGCCGGCACGACGGTCTACTTCCGACCGGACGCCACAATCTTTCCCCGGACGACCTTCGACGCCCGCCTGATCACCGACCGTCTCGAAATGGTCAGCTACCTCCACAAGGGGGTCAAGGTGCTGTTCGAGGACGAGTCGGCCGGCGCCCGGCAGATCTTCCAACACGACGCGGGGCTCACGGACTTCCTGCGGCGCATTCTGTCCGACCGGAAGTCGACGGCCGTGCATGACGCGCCGTTCGCCGTGGCCCGCGATCACGACGTCTCGGGCTCGCGCCTCGACCTCGTCCTGCAGTGGACCGAGTCGACCGAAGAGCATCTGCGCAGTTTCGTGAACGGGATTCCGACCGAGTCGGGCGGCACCCACGAAAACGGGCTCCGCGCCGGGCTCGGCAAGGCGGTCCGGAATTTCATCGAGACCCACGGGCTGACCCCGAAAGGGGTGACGCTGGCGGCGGAGGACCTGCGCGAGGGCCTCACCGGGGTACTCAGCCTGTTTACGCCGGAGCCGCAATTTCAGGGTCAGACCAAGGACCGGCTGAACAATCCCGAGCTGGCCTCGGTGGTCGACGGACTGGTCCGGCCGGCGCTCGAACACTGGCTGAACAACAACATCAGCGTCGCCGAAGCGATCGTGGCGCGAATCGTCCTCTCGGCCCGCGCGCGAGCGGCCAGCCGCGCCGCCCAGCAGGCGGTCGCGCGCAAGAGCGCCACCTCGAACCGCTTGAACCTGCCGGGCAAACTCAGCGACTGCACCTCGCCTGGCGCGTCCGGCAGCGAGCTCTTCATCGTCGAGGGCGACTCGGCGGGAGGGTCGGCCAAGCAGGGGCGCGACCGGGTCCGGCAGGCGATCCTGCCGCTGCGCGGGAAGGTGCTCAACGTCGAGAGCGCCGCGCTCACCAAGGTGCTCGACAACAAGGAGTTGTCCGACCTGGTGACGGCGCTCGGGTGCGGCATCGGCAAGAACTTCGATCTCGGCCGCCTGCGCTATGACCGGGTCATCATTCTGGCCGATGCCGACGCCGACGGGAACCATATCGCGACCCTGCTGCTCACCTTTCTCTACCGGTTTCTGCCCAAACTGATCACCAATGGCAAGGTGTATCTGGCGCAGCCCCCGCTGTACCGCATCGACGCCGGCAAACAGACCTGGTGGGCGCTCGACGACGCGCAGCGCGATACGGTGCTGGCAGACATTCGGCGCGGGAACGGACGCGTTCGGGCCGAGGTCACCCGCTTCAAGGGCCTGGGCGAAATGATGCCGAAAGTACTATGGAACACCACCCTCAATCCGGACACCCGCCGGCTGTTGCGGGTCTCGATAGCCGATCACATTCGGACCGACAACGTCATCGCCGACCTGATGGGACGCGACGCCGCGGCGCGGTTCCGATTCATCATGGACAGGGCCGAGGAGGCCGACGGACTGGATGTATGAGCCGGCCGTTCCGGCAGCCCCAGCGGCCCGGTGGGCCGCGGGACTGTTACCATACGGGGATACGCGGTGAGGTCTTATCCAGTGCATGCGCCCCCCGGCCACACGACGGCGTCCGAGACGGTAGCGCCCGGGCCTGCTCGCGAAGCGCTGACCGCGTTCGAGTTTCAGCCCCGCACGCGGCTGGTGTTCGGCAGCGGCACGATCCGGCGCCTCGGCGCCATCGCCGCGGAGCTGGGGTTCCGGCGCCCGCTGCTCGTGGCGGACCACGGTCTGGTCGAGGCCGGGCACGTGGCGCTGGCGGAACGACTGCTCGCGGGGGCCGGCATCACCGCCATGCGATTCCACAAGTTCGATGTGAATCCCGATACCGCCATGATCGACACCGGGTGCGCGGCCGCCCGTGCGCACGCGATCGACGCCATCATCGGCCTGGGTGGCGGCAGTTCGATGGACTGCGCCAAGGGCATCAACTTTCTGCTCACCAACGGCGGCCGGATGGAAGACTATCGGGGATACGGCAAGGCGTCGCGGTCGCTGTTGCCGATGATCGGCATCCCGACGACCGCCGGCACCGGCAGCGAAGCGCAGAGCTACGCGGTGGTGGCCGACGCCGCGACCCGCGTCAAGATGGCGTGCGGCGACCCGACGGCGGCGTTCCGGGTCGCGCTGCTCGATCCGGACCTGACCCTGTCGCAACCGGCCTACGTGACCGCCACCTCGGGATTCGACGCCATCGCGCATGCGGTCGAGGCGGCAGTGACCACGCGGCGGACGCCGCTGTCCGACTGTTTCGCGCGTGAGGGGTGGCGCCTGCTGGACCGGCACTACGAAGTGGTGCTAGACCACCCCGACGACCTGAACGCGCGGGCCGGGATGATGCTTGGCGCGTTCTACGGCGGGCTGGCGATCGAACAGTCGATGCTTGGGGCCGCGCATGCCTGCGCGAACCCGCTGACCGCGCGATACCGGATCACGCATGGCGTCGCGCTCGCGATGTTGCTGCCGCACGTCGTGCGCTGGAACAGCGCGGCGGCGGCGCCCGGCTATGCCGGCCTGCTGGGCGACGGCCTGGACGCCGGCGGTGCGGGCGACCGGCTGGCCGTCCGCCTGCGCAGACTGGCGGACCGCGCAGGACTGCCGGCGCGCCTGCGGTCCGAAGGCGTGGCCCAGGACGATCTGCCGCAACTCGCCGACGACGCCGCGAGCCAATGGACCGGCAGCTTCAACCCCAGACCGTTCGTTGCATCCGATGCCTTGGAGGTCTACCAATGCGCCTTCTGACCACGACGTTGAGCATGCTGTCGCTGATCGCCCTGCTGCCGGGAGTGTCCTTCGGGCAATCGGATGCCGCCACCGCCACCCCGGCCGACGCCTGGCCCCAGTTCCGAGGCAACGCCGCCCTGACCGGGGTCTCGGGCTCGGACCTGCCGGCCACCTTGTCGCTGCAATGGACCTACGAGGCCGATGAGGCGATCGACTCGTCGGCCGCGATCGCCGGCGGCGCCGTGTATGTCGGCACGTATGCCGGGACGCTCATCGCACTCGACCTCGAGTCGGGCGAGGAGCGTTGGACCTACTCGACCGGCAACCTGGGCATCGGCGAGTCGTCGCCGGCCGTCGCCGGCGATCTGGTCTTCGTCGGCGACCTTGGCGGTGTCTTCCATGCGGTCGACACGACGACGGGCGCCGCGCGCTGGACCTTCGAGACCATGGGCGAGATCAAGTCGTCGCCGGTCATCGTCGGCGAGCGCGTATTGATCGGGTCCTACGACGGCTATCTGTATGCGCTCGCGCTCGCCGACGGCCAGCTCGTGTGGAAATACGAGACCCAGAACTACGTGCACGCCACCCCGGCGGTCTGGGACGGCGTCGCCTATTTCGGCGGCTGTGACGAGCTGTTCCACGGCGTGCGGGTCAGCGACGGCCAGGAAGTGGTCAGCCTGTCGGCGGGCGCGTACACCGCCGCGTCGCCCGTCATCAGTGACGGCAAGGTTTTCTTCGGCACCTACGACAACGAGGTGGTCGGCATCGATCTCGAGACGCAGCAACTCGTCTGGCGATACGAGCATCCGCAGCGGCACTTCCCGTTCTATTCATCGGCCCTGGCGACCGGCGGCGCGATCGTGGTCGGGGGACGCGACAAGATGGTGCACGCCATCGACGAGCAAACCGGCGAAGCACGCTGGACGTTCACCACCCGCGCCCGCGTTGATTCGTCACCGGCCGCCAGCGGCGGCCGCGTCTACGCTGGATCGAGCGATGGACGGCTCTATGTGCTCGACCTCGAAACCGGCGAGAAACTGTGGGACTTCGACACCGCGGCGCCGTTGGTGGCGTCGCCCGCCATTGCCGACGGACGGCTGGTGATCGGGTCCGAGGACGGCGTGTTGTATTGCTTCGGTTAAACACTCCGGCGGTCTGTGACCGAGGAATGACGCCGGCAGCCAGGATGCAACACCGGTCGCATGCAGCGGCGGCGCTTGCCGCGGGCTGTCAGGTATAGTGGAAGCTGATGGCTGATACCGGACACAGTGCGGCGGCCGAACAGACCGAGGTCGGCAGCTATTTCGTCGCGAACTACCCTCCGTTTTCGTTATGGACCCACGAAGGGGTGGAGACCGCGGCGAAGCCAGCGCTCGCCCAACCGCCTGCCGAGACACCGCTCGGGCTTTATCTGCACATTCCGTTCTGCCGCAAGCGGTGCCATTTCTGCTACTTCCGCGTGTACACGGACAAGAACGCGAGCGAGGTGGCCCAGTATCTCGACGTGCTGGGGCGCGAGTGGGAACTCTACGCGACGCAACCGGCAATCGCGGGCCGGCCGCTGCGGTTCATCTATTTCGGCGGCGGCACCCCGTCGTTCCTCTCGGTGCGGCAGCTTCAGGGTCTGGTTGACCGGCTGTCGGCGGTGACCCCCTGGAGCGACGCCGAAGAGATCACCTTCGAGTGCGAACCGGGCACGTTGACCGAACCGAAGCTGGCCAAGATTCGCGAGATGGGCATCACCCGCCTCAGTCTCGGCCTCGAACACTTCGACGACCAGGTGCTCGCCTTGAACGGGCGGGCGCACCGCTCGGCAGAAATCTTCCGCGCGTACGCCTTCGCGCAGTCCCTCGATTTCCCACAGGTGAACATCGACCTGATCGCCGGCATGCTGGGCGACACGGATGAGAAGTGGCGCGCGGCGGTCGAGCAGACCATCGAGCTCAACCCGGACAGCGTGACCATCTATCAGATGGAACTGCCCTACAACACCACCATCAGCAGCGACCTGTTGAAAGGGACCGGGCAGTTCAGCGAGGCGGTCGCCGGCTGGTCGACCAAACGCCGCTGGGTACGGGAAGCGTTCGACACGCTCGAACGGGCCGGCTACACGGTCGGCAGCGCGTACACCGCGGTGAAGGACCCGGCGCGGACGAAGTTCGTCTACCGGGACCAGCTCTGGCAGGGCGCCGACCTCGCGGCGCTGGGTGTCGCCTCGTTCGGGCACGTGAACGGGGTGCACATGCAGAACTTCGACCAGTGGGGCCCGTACGCCGCGGCGGTCCAGCGGGGGGACATTCCGCTGAACCGGGCGTTCCGGCCAACCGGCGAAGAGCGTCTGATCCGCGAGCTGGTGCTGCAGCTCAAGCTGGGGTCGGTGCGACCCGCCTCCTTCGCGGGGAAGTACGGCGTCGACCTGCTCGATCGTTTCTCGGGCCCACTCGCGTCGCTGCGCGACGACGGCTATCTGCAGGCCGCCGACACCGATCGGATCACCCTGACACGCGAAGGGTTGCTGCGGGTGGACAGTCTGCTGCCCAGGTTCTTCCTGCCAGAACATACCAGCCTGCGGTACACCTAGGAGCCTGTGCTGACAGCTCCGCGGCATTCGACATGGCGAAGGTGACAGCACGTGGCGGCACGGGGTCGCGGCGCGCCGCGGCAGCACGACCCTCGACCCGCGACACGCTCTATCCGCTGAACGTCGTCTACCGCCGGGCAGGGGTGGAGATGCCGGAATGGCGCACGGTCGATCCGGAGGAGATCCCGTCGCCGTATCGCTCGATGCTGGTGCACGACGACGACATGACCCGCACGCTCGAACGCCACTACGGCGGACCGGTGATGCTGCGCGCGCTGTCCACGTTTGCCAGCGGCGCCTGGTATTTCCGGCGCGTGCTGCTGGTGCAGGAGTACAGCGGCCGGCCGGTGGAGATGGGTGCGATCCGGATGAAGCTCGACGCCTTCGGGACAACACTGAAGACCCAGATCCTGAAGAACGAGGTGCCGCTGGGCCGTCTCCTGGTCGACAGCCGGTTCGCCTATGCGAGCCGCGTCAAGGACTACCTGGCCCTTGCACCCAATCCGGAAATGATGGGGGTCTTCTGGATGCGCGAGCCGCGGACGCTGTATGGCCGGCGCACCGAGATACTGCACGGGCGCAGCAAGATCGGCGATATCGTCGAAGTGTTGCCGCGAGTGTAGCGTTACGAACATGACCGACGTCACGTGTGACGCGATCGTGGTGGGCGGCGGGCCGGCGGGCGCCACGACCGCCACCGTGCTGGCGCAGCATGGCCGCCGCGTGCTGCTGCTGGAGCGAGAGTCGTTTCCGCGGTATCACATCGGCGAATCGCTGATGCCCCATACGTGGTTCACGTTCGAGCGTCTGGGGGTCCTCGACTGGTTGAAGCAGTCGGGCAGCCCGCTGAAACACAGCGTGCAGTTCGTGTCCACCAGCGGGAAGACCTCGCAGCCGTTCTATTTCTTCAAGACCATCAAGCACGAGTACGCCAGCACCTGGCAGATTCTGCGCAGCGACTTCGACACGATGATGCTGGAAAACGCCCGGGCCAAGGGAGCCGAGGTACGGCAGGGGGTCGCGGTCCGGGAGGCGCTGATCGAGGACGGCCGCGTGGTCGGTGTACGGGCTGACGTCGATGGCGGGGCGCAGGAATCGCTGCGCGCCCGCGTCGTGGTGGACGCCACCGGACGCGACGCGCTGCTGGCCGGCCGCTTCCGCTTGAAGCGCCGCGACCTCGATCTGAACAAGATCGCCATCTTCACCTACTACACGGGCGCGCTGCGCGATCCCGGTCTCGACGAGGGGGCCACCACGGTCGCCTACATCCCTGACAAGGGCTGGTTCTGGTACATCCCGCTGGTCAACGACACGGTCAGCGTCGGGGTGGTCGCCGAACGCGACTACCTGTATCGCGGCACTCGTGACCCGCAAGCGATATTCCGCCGCGAAGCGGCCGACTGCGTCTGGATCAGGCGGCATCTCGCCCCGGGCACGCACCAGGGCCCCGTCCGCGTGACCGGCGAATTCAGCTATCGGGCCACGGCGGCGGCCGGCGACGGGTACTGTCTGGTGGGCGATGCCTTCTCGTTCCTCGATCCGGTCTTCTCGTCAGGAGTCTACCTGGCGCTGAAAGGCGGCGAGCTGGCGGCCGACGCGATACACGCCGCACTCGGTGAAGGTGACGGCGTGGTCAACCGCGCGGCGTTCGAGGGCTACGAGCGTGACGTGCGTCATGCGCTCGATCGCTTTCGCCAGCTCGTGGTGTCGTTCTACGATCAGACGTTCAATTTCGGCGAGTTCATCGGTGAATATCCCCACCTGCAGCCCCAGCTCGTCGATGCGCTGGTGGGCAACGTCTTCAAGGACCTGCGTCCGCTGTTCGATGCGCTGGGCAGCTACTCGAAGCGCCGGACGGTCGATGTCGTGGGCACGTAGAAGCACTCCTTCCCCGAAGATCGTGATCAGCGAGTTCCGGCTTACCCGACGCGTGCAGTTCCACGAAACCGATACCGCCGGCATCGTGCACTTCAGCGTGTTCTTCCGCTACATGGAGGAAGCGGAGCACGCGATGTGGCGTGCGGCCGGGGTGAGCATCGCCCCGCCGGGCGCGCGCATCGGGTTCCCGAGAGTCGCCGCCAGCTTCGAGTTCTTCAAGCCGTTGCGGTTCGAGGACGAGTTCGAGGTGCGCCTGCGCATCACGCGCAAGTCGGCCCGCAGCCTGTCCTACAGCGCGACGATCGAGAAGGACGGCGACACGGCGGCGCGCGGCACGTTGACCGTCGCCTGTGTCGCCAAACGCCCCGGCGAGCCGATGCGCGCCACCGAGATGCCGGCCGACATTGCCGATCGGTTCGCCGTGGCGGCCAGCGCGGAGGCGCACGACGCATGACCGCGGCGCCGCGCTACCGCCCGGATGACGCCGAGTGCGCGCCGCGCGCCGAGCTCGCCGCCAGCCAGCAGCGCCGGTTCCGCGCCCTGCTCGCGGCGGTCCACGGCGCCAACCGTTTCTACACCCGCAAGCTCGACGCCGCCGGTGTCGCCATCGATGCCGTCCGCGGCCTCGATCAGCTTCCAGCGCTGCCGCTGACCACCAGGCAGGAGCTGGCGGCCGACCAGGACGCCGCACCGCCCTGGGGCACCGCGCACACCGAACCGCTCGAGCGCTACACCCGTTATCACCACACTTCGTCGACCACCGGCCGGCCGCTGCGTTGGCTCGACACCAATGCAAGCTGGGCGTGGGTCATGGACTGCTGGCAGGCGGTCTATCGCGCGGCGGGCGTCACCCGCCACGATTGCATCTTCTTTCCGTTCGGCTTCGGCCCTTTTCTCGGCTTCTGGTCGGCATTCGACGCCGGGTCCCGCATCGGTGCCCTCTGTATCCCCGGTGGGGGGATGTCGAGCGAAACACGCCTCGGGGTGCTCGGCGCCGTACGCCCCACGGTCGTCTGCTGCACCCCCACCTACGCGCTGCGGCTCGTCGAGGTGGCCGGGGCCAGCGGCATCGTCGACCTCGCTGGCGGCTCCGTCGGTACGGTGATCGTCGCCGGTGAACCGGGCGGCAGCATCCCGGCCACGCGCGCCCGTATCGAGGAAGGCTGGGGCGCACGGGTCATCGACCACCACGGGCTGACCGAGGTGGGACCGGTCAGTTTCGAATGCCGGGAGGCGCCGGGGGCGCTGCACCTGAACGAGTGCGAGTTCATCTGTGAAACGATCGACCCCGGTTCCGGCGTTCCCGTGTCCGACGGCGAGGCGGGCGAGCTGGTGGTCACCAATCTGGGGCGCACCGCCAGCCCCGTCATCCGCTATCGCACCGGCGACATCGTACGCATCACCCGCGAGCCGTGCCCCTGCGGGCGTATGCTGGCCCGCATCGACGGCGGCGTCCTGTCGCGCACCGACGACATGGTGTGCGTGCGCGGCGTCAACGTCTATCCGACCGCGGTCGAAGCCGTGGTGCGCCGGTTTCCCGAAGTGGTCGAATACCGATCGACCGTTTCGACCCGCGATGCGCTGCATGCGCTCGCGGTCGAGATCGAGCTCGCCCCCGAGGCGCCGGGCCGCGGCGACATCACGGGCCGGGTGGCCCAGTCGCTGCGAGAATCGATGGGGCTCTCGGTGCCGGTACGGATCGCGGCGCCCGGAACCCTGCCCCGCTTCGAACTGAAGGCGCGCCGGTTCATCGTCGAGACCGGCGCACTGGAGACAGAACCATGAACGATGTCAGACTGACCCGCATCAACAACATCATGCTGGGCGCCACTGATCTGGCCCGGTCGCTGGCGTTCTATCACGAAACGCTCGGGCTGGACGTGCAGATGGAGATGCCCGGGTTCGCGTTTCTCAACGGCGGCGGCGTCACGCTCGCGCTGAGCGAGGCGCACGCCCGGCTGGCCACCCCGTTGGCCGGTGCGGTCGAGGTCGTCTTCGGGGTGGCCGACGTCACCGCGGCGTACGCGGCGCTGCGCGCACGCGGGGTCGAATTCCTGAACGCGCCCCGCAACGTCAGCGGCGACCAGTGGGCCGCCAACTTCCGCGATCCGGACGGACACCTGCTGTCGATCTTCGGGCCGGAGAAGGCATAACCGGCCGTACCCCCGCGCGAATCGTGATCATCGCCCCGCTCCGACGCCCTTCCGGTCCGGCGGGCATCAATGAAACGCCGCGAGGAAGCGCCGTCGTGACGGACAGACGGCTCGGCTATACTCAGGCGGCGAATTCGCCAGCCGGCGGAGCGCTCGATATCCGAGAGTAGTTCATGGCGAAACGGGACATCGAAACCTACGCGCACGCCGGCCACGAACGCGTGAATAATCCGCCCGTCGGCCTGGTCACCCCCGAGACGGACCAGGACGCCGGCCGGAAGATCTACGCCCCCGACCCTCACATCGACCCGCATCTCAACTGGGCCGGCAAGGCGGAACATACCTCGTTCGACGTGCCGACCGTCTCGCTGCATGTGCACGAGCGCATCGATCCGCGCACCGTCATCGAAGCCGTGCGGAAACGCAACGGGACCGAACCGCAGCCATCGCTGTTCGCCGCGCGCGAGGAAAACCCGCCAATCCGCCAGGCCATCGAGTTCTACCGGCACACGCACAACTGGAGCAACCGGTTATCCGCGAACTGAAGTCAGCGGGATTCGATGTCGATGCGAACCTGGCTTTGGGAGCCACGGAATGAATGCACGCGTCGAAGTACCGCGTAACGAAATCGCCGCATTCTGCGAGCGCTGGCAGGTCGCGGAACTGGCGCTGTTCGGTTCCGTGCTGCGTGACGATTTCGCCCCCGAGAGCGACATCGATGTCCTTGTGCGTCTCGACCCGAAGGCGCAGCGAACGCTCCTGGACATGGTGCGCATGCAGGACGAGTTGAGCCGGATACTCGGCCGCCGGGTGGATCTGGTCGAACGCACGGCGGTCGAGGCGAGCCGCAACTACATTCGCCGCGAAGCAATCCTCCGATCCGCAGAGACGGTTTATGCGGCGTGACGATGCCTATCTGCTCGACATGCTGCTGGCAGCGCGCGACGCCGTGGAGTTCGTTGCCGGCCTGACACTCCCTCAATTTGAGCGGAACCGTCTGCACCAGCACGTTGTTCGAGGCAGAGCACGTCAACATTTTCGGCGTGCCCTTCACCTTTCTGCCCCACGAGGGCGGACAAGACGGTCCGCCGCCGCCGCCAACGCCGAAAACTGCCATCGAGCCGGCGGCGGACAAGGCGGCTTCGGCCACTGGATCCAGGACGTGCCGAGGAACCCCGGCGACATTCAGGACATCCTGGCGCGACATTCCGGCGCCGCCGCCAGTTGAAGATCCAAAACGGCACCGCGCTTTTTCGACCAGATCCTTGCCTGACTCCGAAACAGATGCTGCAAGAGCACGTGTACAGACGCGGAGCATTGCTGTCGGGCGGTCGACTTGAGGCGTCGCAACTGACGCTCCGGCTGCCGGTCGGGATCGTGCCTATCCACCCTCCGCGTGCTCGCTGAGCGCGCACTCGAACGCGGTCCGGATTCGCGGCTCGAAACAGACGAAGTAGACACGGTCGATCGATGGGGCGCTGGCCAGCGCACGCGCAACCGCACTGACGGCAATCGGAGCCGCGTGCTCCGGCGGGTAGCCGTACACGCCGCAACTGATCGCCGCGAAGGCGACCGAGCGCAGTTGGTGTTCGGCCGCCAGCTCGATCGCCCGGCGATAGCAGCCGGCGAGCTGACGCGGCTCGCCGCGCGACCCGCCGCGCCAGACCGGGCCGACGGCATGAATCACATGGCGCGCCGGAAGATCGTAGCCGGTGGTGATCCGGGCGTCACCGGTCGCGCACCCGCCCAGCGCGCGGCATTCCGCCAGAAGCCCGGGGCCGGCGGCGCGGTGAATCGCGCCGTCGACACCTCCGCCTCCGAGCAGACTCGTGTTGGCCGCGTTGACGATCGCGTCGACGTGAAGGGTCGTTATGTCAGCCGTCGTCACGTGCAGCCGGTCGTGCGGCATCGGCAATCTCCTGCTCCGCTGCACCGATTATCGGTCACGTCTCGCTGGCGGCAGTGCGGTCGCCCGATCCGCGTGAGCGGAGCCAGATCGAGAACGACGTCATCTCTCGCGATGCGGTGGTTGCGTTCCGGGGATGGTCAAGAGGCTGCGTCTGGCCCGGATCCGGGCCGCTGGAGTAGCATTAGTGGTTCGACACGCGGATGGTCCACCGATGCCGACAGCGTCGGATCGAGAGGAAACACGGAATGCGCCGAGTTGGATTTCTGGTTGGGTTGATGGGCGTCACGCTCGCCGCCGCGTGCGGCGGCGGCGCCGGCGACGCGGATGACAGCGCCCCGTCGCGGCAGTTCCTGAGCGTCGGCACCGCGCCGCCCGGCGGCGCCTTCTTCGTCGTCGGCAGCGCGCTGGCAGAGGTGCTGAACGAGTTCGGCGGCGAGTTCGGCTGGAGCACGACGGCCGAGGCGACCAGCGGTTCGCAGGAGAACATCCGCCGGCTCGACAGCGGCGAGCTCGATTTCGCGATGTCGAACGCCGCCGTCACCTATTTCGCCGTCCGCGGCGGCGAGGGCTGGGACAAGGCCTATCCGATGCGCACGGTCATGACGCTGGCGCCGAACGTCGCGCTGTTCATCACGCGGGCCGGTTCGGACGTCGAGACGATCGCCGACCTGCGGGGCAACCGCGTGGGCGTCGGCCCGGCCGGGGCGGGGTTCGAGTTCTTCGTCGGTCCCCTGCTGGGCGCCCACGGCCTGACGTATGACGACTTCTCGCCGTTGAACGCCACGCAGTCCGGCGCCGTCGACCTGATTGCCGACGGCTCGGCCGCGGCCGTGTTCGTCGGGGGCGCGGTGCCGACCGCCTCGATCACGCAGGCGTCGGCGTCACAGGACATTCATTTCATCCCGTTCGACGACGACGCGAAGCAGCAACTGATCGACGAGTATCTCTTCTTCAATCCGGCCACCATTCCGGCCGGAACCTACCGCGGCCAGACCGAGCCGTTCGAGGGACTCGACGTCGGGTCGATGCATCTCATCGCGTCCGCCGCCGCCGACGAGGAGTTCGTCTACAACGTCACGAAGACGCTCTACGAACAGCGCGAGCGCGTGGTCGAGAAGCATGCCGCCGGCCGGGCCATCAACCCGAACAACGTCGTGCGCGACACCGGCACCGAGTTCCACCCCGGCGCCGTCCGCTTCTATCAGGAGATCGGCATCTGGCCGTAGCACCGGCGGGCGGCGCTCCGACAGACCTCAGGCAGCTCGTCACCCGCGTGCTGTCGGTCAGTCTGTGCCTGTTCACGCTGCTGCAGGTCAACTACCCGATCCTGGCGCCCCAACCGCAACTGGCGGTGTTCGCGCTGCTGGGGCTGGTCATCTGCTTCCTCAACGTCCCGGTTCACGCCTCGCTCGCACACCACCCGGTCGCGCGCGCCACCGACATCCTGCTGGCGCTGCTGGCCGCCATCTGCTGCGGCTGGATTCTCGTCCAGAACGAACCGTTCTTCGAGAGCGTCTGGCAGGGCGGGTCGTCGCTCGGCAACCGCGCCGGGTTCGAGACCTTCGCTGACATCCTGATCGGCGCCATCGGATTGCTGCTGGTCATCGAGGCGGCCCGCCGGTCGCTCGGGTTGGCGCTGCCGATTCTCTCCGGTCTGTTCCTGGTATACGCCTACGTCGGACCCGCCATGCCCGATTGGCTGTTCCCGCACCGCGGCTACTCGATCGAGCGGATCGTGGCGCAGGCGTTCCTGCAGGCGCAGGGCACCTTCGGGGTCGCCCTGAGCGTCATGTTCACCTATGTCTTCCTGTTCGTGATCTTCGGCGCGTTCCTGGCCGCGACCGGAGCCACGAAGTTCATCATCGATTTCGCCCAGTCGGTCTTCGGCAAGAGCCCCGGCGGCCCCGCCAAGGTGGCGGTGCTGAGCAGCGGGTTGATGGGGTCGCTGTCGGGCAGCGCCGTGGCCAACACGGCGACCACCGGAACGTTCACGATTCCGATGATGCGGAGCGCCGGCTTCAAGGCGTCCACCGCCGCCGGCATTCAGGCCGCCGCCAGCTCGGGCGGCGCCCTGATGCCGCCGGTCATGGGCGCCGGCGCCTACATGATGCTGGAGATCGTCGACCCGCCCGTGACATATCTGCAGATCATCCGGGCCGCGCTGATCCCCGCGATCCTCTACTATCTCTCGCTGTTCCTCATCACCCACTTTCACGCACGCGGCACGATGCACGAGCGGCCCGCGCCCGAACAATCGGCCACCGACACGAAGCCGCTGGCCACATCGCGCATGGAGGGCCTGGTCTTCGCGACGGCGCTCGGCACGCTGATTCTGCTGCTGATTCTCGGCTATACGCCGTTCCGGGCGGTCAGCCTGTCGCTGCTGGCGATCGTGGTCGTGGGCGCCTTCAACCGGCGCACCCGGTTGTCCATCGGGGACATCATCAAGGCGTTCGTGAAGTCGTCCCGGGACGTGATCGCGCTGGTGGCGGCGTCGGCGTCCGTCGGCATCGTCATCGGCATCGTCACCCTGACCGGCATCGGCACCCGTCTGCCGGCCACGATTCTGCCGCTGGCCGAGCAGAGCCTGTTCCTGGCGCTCGTGCTGATCATGGTGTCGTCGATCGTGCTCGGCATGGGCCTCCCGTCGGCGGTCTGCTACCTGCTGCTGGCGACCCTGATCGGCCCGGTGCTCGGCAACCTCGGCGTCGTGCCGCTGGCGGCCCACCTGTTCATCTTCTACTTCGGCATGATGTCGATGGTGACCCCCCCGGTCGCGCTGGCCGGGTATGCCGCCGCCTCGATCGCCGGCACCAACATCATGCAGACCAGCTTCGCCGCGTTCCGCTTCGCGCTGGTCGGCTTCACGCTGCCCTACATCTTCGTCTACCGCCCCGAACTGCTCATGCTGACCCCGACCGGCGCGACCGCCGCCCCGGCCGCCATGCTCGTGCCGGTGGTCATCGGCACACTGGGAGTCCTCTGCTTCGCCTCGGGCATCACCGGGCAGTTGCGCGGCGCGCTGGCGCTGCCGCTGCGGATTGCGATGTTCGCCGCCGCCGCCCTTCTGCTCGCACCCGGCCCCTCGGTCGCGCTGGGCGGGTTCTCGCTGCCCGTGCTCGATGCGGCCGGCGTCGTCCTGTTCGCCGCCGTGCTGCTAATGAACAAGCCACGCTGAACGACTGGAGACCGCTGCCATGAAGACAAAGATATTCACGAAGCTGAATGAAAAGAACAAGGTCGAGCCTGCGCAGAGCGAGTTCGAGGCTGAAATAAACGAGTGGTTGCAGCGTAATTCAGATGTGAAGATTCGGCATATCCAGCAGTCCGCCGGCGCTGGAAGCATGGGTCCCTTCCTGTTCTTCATCACGGTCTGGTATGAATGACCCGCAATCCGACTGAACCGTTCGGCGGACACGGCCGTGCAGCGCCACGACGAGGCGCGAGACGCGTACCGGCATCCTGCGCGACCGCCTTGAACGCTCTGCCGCTGATTCTTGACGCCGACCGCCGGCTGGCGGTACCGTCGCAACGCGAGAGTTGACCGATGGAATGGGTCTGGGACGTCTTCTGGAACTGGTCGGATCTGGCGCAGCGCGGCGCCGACGCCGTGACATACGCGCTCATGGCGGCGGTCGGGACGCTGCTGTTCACGATCCGCCTCGTGATTGCGATGTTCGCCGGCGACGCCGGAGACTTCGATGTCGACGTCGACCCGGGCACCGACGCGTCGTTTACCCTCTTCTCCCTGCTGTCGGTGACCGCCTTCATCATGGGCACCGGCTGGATGGGTCTGGCCTGCCGCTTCGACTGGGACCTCAGCCGTCCGGTGTCGGTCATCGTCGCGGTCGGGTTCGGCGTCACCATGATGTGCACGGCGTCCGGCATGATGTTCATGACCCGCAGGCTCAATCAAAGCGTCACCTACGACCTCGAGACCGCCGTCGGCAGGAGCGCCCGCGTCTACATGACCGTGCCACCCAAGGGTGAAGGACAGGGCAAGGTGCAGGTCAGCGTGTCGGGACGGTTGAAGACGATGGACGCGGTCAGCGCCGGTCCGCCGCTGGCGGCGCACGCCGACGTACGGGTCGTCGGAGTGCGCGACGACGACACCCTGATCGTGAACCCCCACGAGTAGACGCATCAAGTAGACGCCTACGGGGCGTCTGATTCCTGAGAGAGGACACTCAACGACATGGACCAGATCTTCAGCTTCGGCACCCTCGGCGTGGTGGCCACCATCGTCATGCTGATCCTGTTCGTGCTGACGATGCTGACGCGGCAGTACCGCCGGTGCCCGTCCAACCGCGTGCTGGTCGTCTACGGCAAGGTCTCCGGACCGCGGGCCGCCCGCTGCCTGCACGGCGGCGGCACCTTCATCGTCCCGCTGCTCCAGAATTACGCCTATCTCAACCTGGAGCCGATGACGATCGAGATCGACCTCACGAGCGCGCTCTCGAAGAAGAACATCCGCGTGAACGTGCCATCCACGTTCACCATCGGCATCTCGACGGCGCCCGACATCATGAACAACGCGGCCGAGCGTCTGCTTGGGCTGAAGGACAACCAGGTCGCCGCACAGGCCAGCGACATCATCCTCGGGCAGATGCGTCTGGTCATCGCGACGCTCTCCATCGAGGAGATCAACCAGGACCGCGAGAAGTTCCTCGATCTCGTCAACAAGAACGTCAGCACCGAGGTGAACAAGATCGGTCTGGAGCTGATCAACGTCAACGTCCGCGACATTACCGACGAATCGGGCTACATCGCGGCGCTCGGCCGCAAGGCGGCGTCGGACGCGATCAACCAGGCCAAGGTCGAGGTGGCCGATGCCGATCGGTCCGGGTCGATCGGCGAAGCGAGCGCGAATCGCGAGATGTCGGTCGAGGTCGCCCGGCAGCAGGCCGACTCGATGGCCGGGCAGAAGCAGGCCGAACGGGACCAGCGCGTCAAGGTCGCGAAGTTCGAGGCGGAGGGTGTCTCGGGTGAAGCGAATGCGACGCGGGAGCAGGAGATCGTCGTCGCCGAACAGGAAGCCCTGGCCGTCCAGGGCAAGAAGCAGGCCGAATTGGACCAGCGCGTCAAGGTCGCCACGCTCGAAGCGTCCGCCGTGCAGGGAGAGAACGAGTCGAAGGCGAACATCGCCGATTACGAGGCGAGTCTGGCCGAACGGCGCGCCGACGCGCGGCGGCGCGGCGAAGTGGCGCTGGCCAACGCCGCCCGCGACGTGCTCAAGGCCGAGACCGACCAGGAGCTCGCCAAGCTCGAGAAGGAGCAGATCGCCCAGCAGCAGATCGAACGCAAGAAAGTCGAGATCGACGCCGACGCCGAAGCGGAACGGATTCGCCGCATCGCCCAGGGTGACGCCGACGGCGTGCTGGCGCGCTACCTGGCCGAGGCCGAGGGCATACGCAAGGTGCTCGACGCGAAGGCCGGCGGGTACGAGAACCTGCTCCGCATCTGCGGCGAGCGGAAGGACCTGGCGCCGGTCCTGCTGCTCATCGAGCGCTTGCCGGACCTGGTGGCCGAGCAGGTGAAGGCGATTCAGAACCTGAAGATCGACAAGGTCACCGTCTGGGACTCGGGAGCGAACGGCCAGGACGGCGGCGCCACCGCCCACTTCCTGCGTGGGCTGATCGGCTCGCTGCCTCCCATCCACGAGTTGGCCAAGCAGGCCGGCATCGATCTCCCCGAGGCGCTCGGCAAGATGCACGAAAAGACGCGCCAGCAGCCGGGGGGCAGCGACTGACCCGGGCCCGGTCACGTTCGCCTGTAGATGACCACCCCGTGGGTTTCCAGGTGCCGGCGAAGGGGTGCATATGTCATGTCCTCACAGGCCCGCAGGTCACATGTCTGGGGAATGTCAGGTAGCGGCGTCTGATGTTTCCGATGACGGCCTCGAACCTGGCGAAATCGTAGGTATGGGACATCCGGTTTCGGTCGGTGAGCATGTCCATCCAGGTCTCGCCATCTTCGATCAGACCGACTTCCCGGTGCAACGAAACAGGGCTTCTAGCGCCGGTATTTCGACGGCTTGATTGTTGTCGAACCTTGACCGGCGGACCAGCGACTGACCCTCATTCCGTAGCCCGCAATCGGTTCAGTTGGCCGGGCCAGTCGAGTATCAGATGGTCAGCGGTCACCAATCGATGACCCCCCAGCGCAGTGGCGACGATGAGGCGGTCGACTGGATCGGCATGGAAGTCCACAAGCCCGGCGGCGCGGATTCCAATCTCGCCATCAATCGGTATTTCGACCACGCCCTGTTCCAGTTGCTCCCGACGCCAAACGCTGACATCTTCAGCGAACTCGATCCGACCTTTCTCCCTCAACATCGAGATTTCCCAGAACGAGATTGCGGACACGCCAACTTCGCCTGCCTGCCATGCCTCGTCGATCTCGAATTGAGCGCGGGTGCCCAATCGAGCCTCGCCCAATCTCAGCCACAGCATGACATGCGTATCAAGGAGAATCACTGGTCATCGTCCCAAGTCTTGCCGGTCTCGGCCTTCCACTCCACATCCAGAGGCTCGATGATGTCGCCAAGTATCTTGATTCTTCCTCGGTCGATGCCAAAAAGGCTCTTCGGTTTTTCCCGGTACGGCAGGAGCCGCGAGACCGGACGGCCGTTCTTGGTGATGACAATCTCAGCGCCGCTCTCCGCGACCTCGTCCATCAGCTTGAGGCACTTCGCCTTGAACTCCGACGCCTTGATCGTCCGGGCGCCAGTCCTTTTGCCGCTGTTCATATCAGGCCGTCCCGTCTCGTCTCGTCGTAGCTGACGATAATATCATGGTCATGACCATGGTCATATTAGCAGCCCGTGGTGGAACCCCGCGTTGCACCGAGAGCGGCGAGGCGCCCGGCTGACAAGGCGTGAGGAGGGCGCATATTGGGCATATGCAACCGACGAACAACGCAGTCAGGCGGGATGCATCGTGAAACAGCAGAATTCCGCGGGGAAGTGCAGAATTCTGCGGGGCTCGAATGCAGCGGGGACTTCCACCACGGGCTGCTAGTGCTGTGCCATCAATAAACATTAGGACTATCGGGGAGCTCGTCTCGAACCGAGAGAGTTTCCATGCCGCAAAAAAGGTACATCGTTCGACTCACAGATCAGGAACGCGAGGTCTGTCGAGAGACGGTCCGCAAGCTCAACGGGAGCAGCGAGAAAGTGCGCCGCGGGCAGATCCTCTTGAAGGCCGATGCGGACGGGCCGGCGTGGACCGACCAGCAGATCGCCGACGCTTTTTCGTGCCGCACCAAGACCGTCGAGAACATCCGCCAACGCTGCGTGCTGCAAGGGTTCGAGCAGGCGCTGGAACGCAAGCGGCGGGAGTCCCCCCCGGTCCCCAAACTGCTCAACGGCGAACAGGAGGTGCAGATCATCGCCCTGCGTCTGGGGCTGCCCCCGAAGGGCTACGCGAACTGGTCGCTGCGTCTGCTGGCGCGCAGGGTCGTCGAGTTGGCGATCGTCGAGTCGGTCAGCCACGAAACCATCCGGCGGACGCTAAAAAAAACGGGCTGACCCAGCGGAAAATCGAGTACTGGGTGATCCCGCCGCAGGCCGATGCCGAGTTCGTGGCGAACATGGAACAGGTCTTGGATCTGTATCAGAAACCCTACGATCCGGATTGTCCCGTCGTGTGCATGGACGAGCAGCCGGTGCAGTTGGTCAAGGAAACTCGCCCGCCGATGGCGGCCACGAAGAACCGTCCCCGGCGTGTCGACTACGAGTACGAACGGGCCGGTACGGCCGCGGTCTTCCTGTTCAGCGAACCGCTGGCGGGTTGGCGGCAGGCGACGGCCCGAGCCCGGCGTACGAAGGCGGACTGGGCACTGGAGGTCGCCAACCTGTTGGAAGGACGCTACGCCGACTGCCCGAAGATCGCCTTGGTGAGCGACAACCTCAACACGCACACGAAGGGAGCCTTCTACGAAGTGTTCGAGCCGACCCGGGCACGCCAATTGGTTCGTCGCATCGAGTTCTGCCACACGCCGAAACACGGGAGCTGGCTGAACATCGCGGAGAACGAACTGAGTTCGATGACGCGCCAATGCCTACGCGAGCGCCGTATCGGCGACCTCGGGACGCTGCACGCTGAAGTGTCGGCGTGGTCCACCGACGTCAACAGCACGCAACGCGGTGTCGACTGGCAGATGAAGGTCGACGATGCGCGCTGTAAACTCAAGTCCGTCTATCCGCAGATTATGACGTGACGGACCACTAGTGCCACCCAGCGTGACACTGCCGCCGACCGCCGCCTGCACCTATTCGGGGGTCGCGAATGCGACGAGCTCCTGGCTCGCCCCGGAGCCGGTCGCGATGAGCACGAACTGGCGTCCGTCGCTGGTCTGGTAGGTCATCGGGGTGGCGGACGACCGCTGCGGAAGCTCAGCCGACCAGAGCTCGCGGCCCGTGCCCTTGTCGAAGGCGTAAAGCGCGTTCTCTCCGCCGCCGAGGAACACGAGCCCCCCCTTGGTGACGATCGCGCCGGGAGCCCCGGGTGTGCCGAGCCGGTCCGGCAGGTCGACGCCCTGCAGCGCCGGATGCCTGCGCAGGCTGTCGCTGCCGCGACCAAAGGGGACGCGCCAGGCGAGGTCTCCGCGGTTCAGGTCGAGCGCCACAAGATAGGCGTACGGCGGCTTGTTCAACGGGATGCCGCCCTCGAAGATCGCGCGCCCACCCAGATCGGCGTCATAGCCGACGAAATCCGGGTCCGTGCTGTCGGCGAACGGGTTGGTCGTCGTGTCGGGGTCGAACTTCGCCACGCGCATCACGGCGGCCACGTTCGAGGCCTTGACGTAGAGGATTCCAGTCTCAGGGTCGAACGCGCCGCCGCCCCAGTTGGCGACGCCGCCGCCGCCCGGCCGCACGAGCGTCCCCTCGAGGCTGGGCGGGGTGAAGAGCGGACCGATGCGGTAGGCGCCCAGCGCCTCCTGCGCCGCCGCCTGCAGGGCCGGCGTCAGGTCGAACGCGTCATCCGGCGCCATGCCCAGCGTGGGCAGCAGCGCGGGGGGCCGGGTCGGGAACGGCTGCGTGGGCGACGTGCGCTCGCCCGGCACGTCGCTCTGCGGCACCGGCCGCTCCTCGATGGGCCAGACCGGATCACCCGAAACGCGATCGAAGACGAACACCAGACCCTGCTTCGTGATCTGCGTGACGGCCTCAACCTGCCGGCCGTCGACCGTGATCGGCGTCAGCATCGGCTGCGTCGGCAGGTCGTAATCCCAGAGTCCGTGATGCACGAACTGGAAATGCCATTCCCGCTCGCCGGTATTCGCGTCAAGAACGACCAGGCTTTCCGCAAAGAGGTTGTCTCCCAACCGCAGCCCGCCGTAGTAGACGTTGGTGGGGTTGCCGACCGGGAGGAAGACCAGCTCGCGTGCCTCATCGACGGTCATGCCGGCCCAGACGTTGGTGGCGCCGGTGTAGCGCCACGCCTCGTTCTCCCAGGTCTGGCTCCCGAACTCCCCTTCCTGGGGAATGGGATGAAAGCTCCAGACGAGCGCACCGGTGCGCGCGTCGTAGGCGCGCACGTCGCCCGGGGGCGCACGCCGGTAGATGACGCGGTCGCCGACCGCGCTGCCCACGATCACCAGGTTCTTGTAGACCACCGGCGCCGCGTTGAACTCGAAATGGCTGCGATCGATGGGCCAGATCAGATCCTGGCTCAGATCGACGACCCCATCGTCGCCGAACGCCGGCACCACCTCACCGGTCGCCGCGGCGAGACTGAACAGACGGTGCCGGCTCGCCAGGAAGATGCGCAGGTCCTCCCCGTCCCGCCACATCGTCACCCCGCGGTGACGGAAGCCGCCGCCGAGCGCCGGCATGCCGTCGGCGTAGGCCCTGGGGTCGAAGATCCACTTGACGGCGCCGGTGGCGGCGTCGAGCGCGGCGACGCGGTTGTAGTTCGAGCTCACATACACCGTGTCGTCGATCATCAGCGGCGTGCTGGTGAAGTTCCCGGGCACGGTGCCGAACTCCTGGCGCGGTCGGTCCTCGGGACGCCACGACCAGACCGCCTGCAACTGGCTGACGTTGGCTGGCGTCAACGTCTCGGCCGCCGAGAACCGGCTGTTCGCGCTGTCCGCCCCGACGAATGGCCATTCCACCAGCGCATCGCCCTCGCGCGCCCCCGGCTGCCCTGCGGCCGCCGCGGCGGGCAGTAGCGCGAGCGCCGCACCCAGCAGCCAGATCGGCAGCGGAACCCGCAGGCGCTGCGTGGACGACAGCCGGCGCGCCTGCCCCACGGTCGTGTCTGGTGTGCTTCTCATATCGGACCACCACGCGTCGCAGGGCGGCTACTGCCCGTCGTATATGTGCTGTGTAATGGTTCGGAGCCGATCCGCTGCCACCTGGAAGTCGCTATACATGTCCGGCGCCGAATAGCTGTCCACGAACTCCGCCACGCTGCGACCGCTGGCCTTCCCCTGCTGCGCCCTGGTCAGCAGGTCGTTGTAGAACCCGGAATAGTCGACGATGTCGCTCCAGGTCAGCGGGTCGTCTGCGTGCCCGGGGATGATGGTGTCCACGCCCTGCACGCCGGCGACCGCCTTCATGAGCGTCGCGCCGAACTCGGTCGCACTGCCGTTCGTGTTGCCCGCGTCGATGTACGGCAGGCCCTTGCGCGCGAACATGTCGCCCGCGTGCATCGTGCGGGCGGCCCGGAAGACGACGAACGTATCGCCGTCGGTGTGGCCGCGTCCGAAATAGTACAGGTCGATCTGATCGGCACCGCTGAACAACGTGCGTTGGGTCGAGAACGTGGTCTTGGGCAGGTATTTCCGGTTCTCGCCCGTGAACGCCTCGCAGTTCTTGATCGAGCCGCCCTCGAACCCGGCGCCGTCGTCACAGTCCTGACTCGCCATGTGGCGCGCCGTGTTCTCGTGCGCCACGAAGTCGATCGTGTCGGGGAACTCGGTGTTGGCGCCGCTGTGGTCCCAATGCGTGTGCGTGTTGATGATGGTCGTCACCGGCTTGTCGGTGATCGTGCGCACCTCGGCGAGAATGTCCTGGCCGTAGCCCCTGATCTTCGTGTCGACGAGCGCCACGCCCGACGACATCACGAAAACCGCGGTGTTCCCTCCGGTGCGCATGCCCTGCTCCGCGGGATCGGACGTGAGCACGTAGAGATTGTCCGCAAGCTCCAGCGGGCGGATGTCGAAGCGGGCCTGGCGCGCCTCGTTGGCGACGACGGCCAGCAGGATGCCGGCCAACGTGAGGGCCAGCAGGCAGTGAAAGCGTCTCATGTCGATCTCCTCGGGCCGGGACGCGCCTGCCGCACCACTCGACGCCGGCGGCGCTCCCGGCCGTTCTGCGTCTGCCGGTGTCCGGGCTCCGACAGCCTTGTCACCGGACGACAGGCCATATTATGAACCTGATTCATGCCGGGCGACAGGGTAACGTCCCGTCCGCCCCGCCGATGGGGTCCGTGGCCGCAGCCGCCCACGGGCGGGACTCGATCGTCAGTCCGGAATTCGCAGGCACGCCTGCGCCGCCAGATGCAGCAGCCGCTGGCGAACCTCCGTCTGGCGGTCCCAGCCGCGCCGGTCCCACTCGAGCCCGCTCACGTCGTCGCCGCCGTACAGGATCTGCCCGAACGTCACGCCCCGAAAGCGGGCCACCGCGCACAGGGCCGAGCATTCCATTTCCACCGTCAGACAGCCCTCGGCGCGGCGGCGGGCGACCTTGCCGGGCGTTTCCCGATACAACCCGTCCGTGGTCCAGGTCTTCCCCGTCAGGTATCCGACCCCCTGCTCGTCGAGCACGGTGCGTATCGCGGTCACCGCTGCAGGCGTCGGCGTCAACTCCCGCGACGGCGGAAAGTAGTGATACGAGGTTCCCTCGTCGCGCACTGCGGCCGTCGGCACGACCAGGTGGCCGACCACTATGTCACCACGCAACACGCCGGCGCCGCCGCAGGCGATGAAGTGCCGGCACCCGAGCGCGATCAACTCCTCCATGAATGCCGCCGAAAACGGCGCGCCGACACCGGGTTGAACCAGCGTGAGACGCCGTCCCGACTCCTCGAATTCGTACACCGGCTGCGGACCCATCTCTGATTGCAGCTCCGTCACTTTCTCGGCCGATCCGCCGGACACCATCGTCGCGACCGCGTCATGAAAGAAGCAGAGCACGCAGCGCTCGGCGATACCCGCCAGTGCGGGAATCCTGCCCGGTTCGAGGACGGATTCAGTCGCAGGATCGTGCTCCAGGATGGGCGCGGATTGGTCCGCCGCGCCAGCTCGCCGTTCCGCCGGCGGCAATGTCGTTCTGCTCATGCCGACTCATTGTGGCCGCAACGCGGCGGGAGAACCAGTCGTCCAGACCGGGACACGGCGTGTGTTGGTATCCTCGAAACACGTCTTGCTGACGTCCCGACCCTGCAGACGGAACAAGCCGCCCGTGGCAAGAACTCCGGTACAGTCCGCCGATCGGCCTTGCTCATCGGTCGCCGCTCGACTTCGGGGCGCCATCTTGACATGCTTGTGGAACTCATTCGGCCCACCAGGGAGGCTCTTATGCGCACCATGCGTGCTGTCATCGTTTCGCTGATCGCCGTCGTGCTGCTTTTGTCCTCCGCGACCAGCGCGCAGCGCCGTCCGGCGTTGCCCGACGGTGTGCTGCAGCGGGCCGTCGACATCTGGAGCGAGGGCACCCGCATGGCCGGCGACCTCTACCGGCCGGCCGACGCCGGCGACCGGCCGCTGCCCGCCATCGTCATGAGCCACGGCTGGGGCGGCACCAAGGCGGGCCTGATCCGCAACGCCGCGACATTCGCGGCGGACGGGTTCGTGGTGCTCGCGTTCGACTATCGGGGATGGGGCGAGAGCGACGGCAAGCTCGTCGTCATCGGCGACATGCCGGAGCGCGGCGACGATGGCGAGGTGCAGGTCACCGCACGGGAGATTCGGCGCGTGGTCGATCCGATCGACCAGACGCTCGACATCCGGCGGGCGTTCGACTTCATCGAGGGCGAGCCGAACGTCGACCTCGACCGGCTCGGCTACTGGGGATCGAGCTACTCGGGCGCGCACGCCATCTGGGTGGCCGCCAACGAGCCGCGGGCCGCGTGCGCCGTGGGCCAGGTCGCCGCCGCCGACTCGCTCGACCTCGCGCGCACGTCGTGGGAGGGCAGCGGCGTCGACATCGAGCAATACGCGCGCCAACAGGCGGTCCGCCGTGCGCGCGGCGAGATCGCGCCCCTCCCGCAGGGCACCGACAAGGCGCCCAATCTGAACGGCTGGGCGCATCTCGACAAGGTCGTCGAGTATCAGCCCGTCAACGACGCCGGCCGCATCAGCATTCCGCTGCTGGTCATCGATGCCGAGAACGAGGAGCTCTTCGACCGCCACCGCGCCGGCGAACTGGCGGTCACCCGCGCGCAGGCCAACGGCGCGCGCGCCGAGTACCGTGTCATCCCGGGCATCACGCACTACGGCATCTACGGCGAAGCGTTCGACGAGTCGGCCGAGATGGCGCGCGAGTGGTTCAACGGGTGTCTGAAGGACTGACCCGCCGGCGCCGCGCCCTGCCCTGCTCCGGTCACGCGATGGGAATCGCCTTCAAAGGTCAGCCAATCTCGTCATCGTCAAGGCTGTAGGCCGGGCGCACGGATGCGGTGTCATCACTCGCGACCCGGCCCTGTGCGAGCACGTCGCGCAGCGTGCGGAGCTGGAACATGGCTTGGCGGAACGCACCGCGAGCGACGGCGCCGTTCGAGAACGCCGTGACCGTCCGATTGGCATGCCGGATGGACTGGAGATCGATCATGGCGGGCCGGAAGTACCCAAGCTCGCGCACGTCACGCTGAAATTGAGCCACTTCGGTTCTGGACATCTGGTCGGTGGGCAGATTGTCGATCGCGGCTTGCAGACGTGAAAGCTCCCTGTGGACCTGACGGGCCGCCCTGCCATCCTGCGCGGCGCCGGCCGAGGCGTTGCCCGCAATCGACTGAACCGCCGACACGGACTTGCGGGGCACGAGCATCAACTCCAGATCCAGGGCGCGGGCCAGCGCGACCAGACTCGACGCCCTGAGATCGACGGCGCCGTTCTCGATCTTCGAGATATGGCCCTGCGGCACGCCGGATCTGGCGCTCAGCTCGCGCTGGTTGAAACCCTTGGCGTGACGGGCGTTCCGCAGCGAATCGGCCACAATTTCAGTCAGATGGTCCATGATGGGTGCCTAAAACAACATTAAAGTCGTCAAAATATATATATTTATATATCATAGTTGTCCCTTTGATCGTCACTTCCGCACAACCACCTTCCAGTCTCGCAGCTTTCCCTTGACAACATCGCGGCCTGCACGTACTAATGTGCTAGTAGATATGCTGAAACAACCTCCGCCGCTCGCCGACCAGGAGTTCGCGATCATGCAGATCGTCTGGGACCGCGGCGAGGTGACGGTGCGCGACGTCTACGAGGCGTTTCGCGCGCGCCGGCCGATCGCCTACACGACGGTGCTGACGACGATGCGCATTCTCGAACAGAAAGAGCATCTGCGTGTCAGCCGCGCGGCCCGCGCGCATGTCTATCAAGCCAGGTCCACCCGGCAGAGCGTGCTGCAGGCGATGGTGCGCCACTTCGTCGATCGCGTATTCGGCGGCGCGGCCGAGCCGCTCGTGCAGCACCTCATCCTCGACAAGCGGCTCAGCGCAGACGACCTGCGCGATATCGCCAGCCGGTTGAACGGGCCGGAGACGGACGATGACCGCTGACCTGCTGGCCCACAACGTCGTGGCGCACTGGCTGCAGGCCGGGCTGCTGGCCGGGGTCGCCGGGCTCGGGGTCGCCGTGCTGCGTCTTCGTCGTCCGGGCTTCCTGCTGCGCTATTGGCAGGCGGTCCTCCTGCTGCTGCTGGCGGCGCCGTGGATCCAGCCCTGGCAGCCGGTCGCCGCGGCGCCTGCCGCAGACCTCACCCCCATATCCGGCATGGAACAGGCGGTCGAAGGCGGGGACGGCGTGTCGGTGGCGGGCCGTGTCGTCGCCCTGCCGGCCGCACGCTGGCGTGTCGACCCGTGGACGTGGGTGCTGGGGCTCCTGGCCGCGGGGGTGATCGTGCGCCTGGGGTGGATCGGGCTGGGCCTGCTGCGGCTCGCCCGCCTCGCCCACGCGGCGGACCGGATCGCGCCTCCGGCGGTCGCCCGGGAGCTCCTCGCCCGGTTCCGGTTGTCGGCCGTTTTCGTGCAGCATCCGGAGGTCCGGATGCCCTGCAGTTTCGGCCTGTTCCGGCCGACGGTCATGTTGCCGGCCGCCTTCGACCGTCTCGAACCGGCGTTTCAACGCGCCATCGTCTGCCACGAGTTGCTGCACATCGAGCGGCGCGACTTCGCGCGGGTCGTGGTCGAGGACGTGGCGGCGGCGCTGTTGTGGTTTCACCCCTGGGTGTGGCTGCTGCGCCGGCGCATCCGGTTGCACCGCGAGCAGGTGGTCGACGCCGCGGTGGTGCGCCGCACGGGCGACCGGCGCGCCTACGTGCGGTGCCTCGTCGAGTTGGCGGGGCACCCGCTGACGTTGCGGATCGCGTCGCCGATGCTGCGGTCGAGCGAGCTGCGGACCCGGACTGATGCCTTATTTGAGAAGGAGGGAACGATGTCGACAAGACGTTTGGCCGTAGCCGCGACGGGACTGTGCGTGGCGCTGGGCGCGACGGTCTGGACGGCCTGCGCGACGGTGCCGCTGGGCGGCACCGCGCCCGAGGGAGCGCAGCAGACGACGGGCGCCGGTCAGCCGGCGCAGGAGTTGGAGCAACAACGTCGGGCGCAGGAGTTGGAGCAACGAGATGTGGAGGCTGCCATCCTGGAGCGAAACCAAGTCGTATCGCAGATGTTGAGTGTTCGCCTAGGTATCCCCGTCGTCGCCAGCGTCGTCAACAGCCCCCCGGCTGCCATCGCGGTGGAGCAGCAGGGGGCAATCTTACAGGCACATATCGAGGTGATCGTGGAACAGCTCAACCAGGCGGTTGCATCCATTTCCGACCTGTTGGAGGGCGGCGACACGACGGCGGACGAAATGCAGGTACGGCTGGCCATGCTGACTGCACGGGTTACCTGGCTGCAATTGATGGTGCGCCGCTTTCAGACCCAGCTCCAGGAGGTCGGCGTCCCGGAACGATGAAGCGGGTCAGGCCGACTCCCGCCGCCGCCGCCGCCAGGCGATCAGGCAGAACCGCAGCAGCGTGAACACGCCCGCGGCCAGTCCGGCCGGGATGGCCAGGAACGCCGCCTGGTCGGAACCGAAACCCCCGCCGAAGAACGCAAGGAGGGAGATGGCGAAGACGGTGAACCCTGCCGTCTCCCAGCGGTCGAGTTCGAGGGTCTGGACGTCGTCGTGCGCGTCGAACGGACGCGTCGTGAAGAGACTCCGGAAGCGGTCGTACTGGCGCGCCCGAGAGGCCGGAAACCTGTAGAGGGAGTTGACTGTCGTTGACCTGACGCTGTTCCTGGCGGGACTCGAAGATCTCTCGACGACGAGGAGGTTTCGAGGTGATGATTGACGGTCCGACGGCGGCCTTCGTCGTCAGGGAACTGGAGGCGGAGACCGCGCCGTGGAAGAAGCCATGGCGTTGCGATCTCGGTCGCAGCCGGCAAGATCGTCGTAAGGGATGGCTTGCCCTTATGATCCTTGGTGGGTAGTATGGGCATCGTGAAGACGACCATCGAGATACACGACAAGCTTCTCGTGCGGGCCAAGCGCCACGCCAAGCGGAAGGGTCGCCCATTGCGTGCCGTGGTCGAGGAAGGGCTCCGACTAGTGCTGTCGACGCCAGCGACCCGTCCCCGGTATCGGTTGCCGGACCTGAGCGCCGGCGACCCGGATGGCCCCGACCCGCTTGAGGCGTACTCGTGGCAGGACCTGCGTGGAGCGATTTACGGCGACCCGGGAACGCCGTGATCGCAGTAGATTCGAATCTGCTCGTCTACGCACACCGCCGGGAATCCCGCGTACACAGTCCCGCACTCGCCATCATGCGCCGACTCGCGGAAGGCGACGACGCGTGGGCGATTCCCTGGCCGTGCTGCTACGAGTTCCTCAGCGTGGTGACAAACCGTCGCATCTGGAAGGACCGGGCGACGACCGTCGAGCGCGCCTGGCGTCAGCTTGATGCATGGACATCGTCACCATCGAGTCGACTGCTGGGCGAGACCGACGACTTCCTCGACCTGCTGATCGGGTTCATTCAGCGACCGCGGGTGCATGGGGCAGTGGTCCACGATGCCCGGGTCGCCGCGCTGTGCGTGGCACACGGCGCCGAGGCGTTGCTCACCTGCGATCGCGATTTTTCGCTGTTTCCGGAGCTTCGGACGCGCGACCCGTTTGCACCCGGGCGGCCATGAATCACTTCTCCGTTCACGAGCGAGAGTCGGCAAGGCAGGTGACACCCCATCACCAACGTGTGGGCACAATTCTGATCCCTGATCGCCGCTCGTTGCGCGTGGCGGCTTCGTGCGTCTCCGCACGCGTACGGGTCGCGCGACGGGAGTCTGTGATCGGGTGAGATGCGGAGAGACGAGCGGCACTGTGCTTGGCAATGACCACTGGCGCCGGGTGGCGACCGCCGCTCGGCTAGAGGATGTCCAGGAAGCCATCCTTACCGGTTATCTCGACGGTAAGCCATTTTGGCCGTATGCGCCCGTGTTGGAGATGCCCGGTCCCCTTGATCGCATTCTGGACTTTGGATGCGGTCTGGGGCGCAATTTCCCGTACCTGCGTTCCGTGGCCAACCGTGTCGTCGGTTTCGATTTGCCAGAGATGATCGAGCGCTGCCGCTGCGAGTCGCTACCCGACCGCGTGGAACTTGTGTCCGACTGGCATCAGGTCCGCCGTCAGCGGTTCGACTGCGTTTTCGCCTGCCACGTGCTCCAGCACATCGAACCGGAAGCGTTGTTGTCAACGTACATACCGGATTTCGCGACGATTGCGCCATGGACGTATGTTCTGAGCCGCGGGCGCAGCGATTTCGGCGGCGGGGTTTTCGGATTGATCGCTGCGACTGGTGCACTCTCGGGATCGATCTGCAACGTTGTCGAGCACGATCCCGTCACGCATGGACTGAAGCTCTGCAACACCGTGCCCGCCAAGGAAGCCTCCTTGCTGGCTGACAACCGCCACTACGAGATGCTACTCGCGCCTCGGTGTACGACCAGGTGAAACTGACGCACTACCAGTTTCGGGACCGGGCTTGTCGTCGTCCGTCCCTGAACAGCCGATCGTCGTCGGTACGTCGAGAAGCCGGGGAATAGCCTCTGAGCATCACCCTGATCCCCTCCGCGACAGCGAGGCCCTGCCTACAGGGCGTTTTCCAGCGGACTGCCTGCCCGCGGCTCACTCGATCGTGCGCACCTGGATGGCGTTCGAGTGGCCGTAGCTGGTGGTGACGTTGGCGACGATCACCACGGGTTCGCCGCTCTCCAGTCGGTCGTGCGCTTTCAGGAGTTCGAGGGCATGCAGCACTGCCTGTTCCGGCTCCTCCGTCAGGTCGAGGGTGAACGGCACTACGGATCGCGAGAGCCAGAGCCGGCGGCGGACGATGTCCGTGGTCGTGAAGGCGTAGATGATGGCGCCGCGCGATGCGGTCGAGCACCGAGACGCAACGCACCGGGTACTTGCCGGTCGCCGTTTCCCCGCTGAGCATCACCGCGTCGACCTGTTCGTACACCGCGTTGGCGACGTCGGTGACCTCGGCCCGGGTCGGCATCGGGTTTTCGATCATCGATTCCAGCAGGTGGGTCGCCACGATCACCGGCCCGCCGGCGATCGCACAGCGCCGCACCATGTCGCGCTGGGCCGCCGGGAGCATCTCGAACTCCACCTCGACGCCGAGATCGCCCCGAGCCACCATGATGCCGTCGGCCGCGTCGTTGATCTCGTCGAGATTGTCGATGCCCTCCTGGTTCTCGATCTTGGCGATGATGCGCATGGGGTGCCCGCCGGCCTCGGCGATGATCCGCCGCGCGTCGCGCACTGCCTCGGCGCAGTGTCAGGCGACCTGCACGGGAACCGTGGTCATGGCCTCTATCCGCGCCGCGACCCGCCGAGCGCGCCGCTTCAAGTTGCTCTTGGATCCTCTCGCTCGCTTACCACCCTCCCGTCCCGCAGCTTTCCCTTGACAACATCGCGGCCTGCACGTACTAATGTGCTAGTAGATATGCCGAAACAACCTCCGCCGCTCGCCGACCAGGAGTTCGCGATCATGCAGATCGTCTGGGACCGCGGCGAGGTGACGGTGCGCGACGTCTACGAGGCGTTTCGCGCGCGCCGGCCGATCGCCTACACCACGGTGCTGACGACGATGCGCATTCTCGAGCAGAAAGGGCACCTGCGCGTCAGCCGCGCGGCCCGGGCGCATGTCTATCAAGCCAGGTCCACCCGGCAGGGCGTGCTGCAGGCGATGGTGCGCCACTTCGTCGATCGCGTATTCGGCGGCGCGGCCGAGCCGCTCGTGCAGCACCTCATCCTCGACAAGCGGCTCAGCGCAGACGACCTGCGCGATATCGCCAGCCGGTTGAACGGGCCGGAAGCGGACGATGACCGCTGACCTGCTGGCCCACAACCTCGTGGCGCACTGGCTGCAGGCCGGGCTGGTGACCGGGGTCGCCTGGCTCGGGGTCACCGTGCTGCATCTTCGTCGTCCCGGCTTCCTGCTGCGCTATTGGCAGGCGGTCCTCCTGCTGCTGCTGGTGGCGCCGTGGATCCAGCCCTGGCAGCCGGTCGCGGCGGCGCCTGCCGCAGACCTCACCCCCATATCCGGCATGGTCCAGGCGGTCGACGGCGGGGACCGCGTGTCGGTGGCCGGGCGTGTCATCGCCCTGCCGGCCGCACGCTGGCGTGTCGACCACTGGACATGGGTGCTGGGGCTCCTGGCCGCGGGGGTGATCGTCCGCGTGGGGTGGATCGGGCTGGGCCTGCTGCGGCTCGCCCGCCTCGCCCGCGCGGCGGACCGGATCGCGCCCCCGGCGGTCGCCCGGGAGCTCCTCGCGCGGTTCCGCGTGTCGGCCGCCTTCGTGCAGCATCCAGAGGTCCGGATGCCCTGCAGTTTCGGCCTGTTCCGGCCGACGGTCATGCTGCCGGCCGCCTTTGACCGCCTCGAACCGGCGTTTCAACGCGCCATCGTCTGCCACGAGCTGCTGCACATCGAGCGGCGCGACTTCGCACGGGTCGTGGTCGAAGACGTGGCGGCGGCGCTGTTGTGGTTTCACCCCTGGGTGTGGCTGCTGCGCCGGCGCATCCGATTGCACCGCGAGCAGGTGGTCGACGCCGAGGTGGTGCGCGGCACGGGCGACCGGTGCGCCTACGTGCGGTGTCTCGTCGAGTTGGCGGGGCACCCGCTGACGTTGCGGCTCGCGTCACCGATGCTGCGGTCGAGCGAGTTGCGGACCCGGACTGATGCCTTGTTCGAAAAGGAGGGAACGATGTCGACACGACGTTCGGCCGTAGTCGCGACGGGGCTGTGCGTGGCGTTGGGTGCGACGGTCTGGACCGCCGCCGCGACGGTGCCGCTGAACGCCGCCGCGCCCGGGGTAGCGCTGCAGACGACGGGCGTCGGTCAGCCGCCGTCGCAGTTCAGGCACGCGATCGTGCTCGACTTCACGCTGCCAAGCGGTCACCAGCCGCAGATCCGCGGGTTGGAGGGCCAGCGCATGCGCATCTGGTCGCGGGACGCCGGCAATTTGGGGTTCGTGGCGAGAATACGCGACGACGCGCACGAGATCGTCACGGTCACCGTGATCGATCTCGACAGCGTTCCCCAGCGCGAGTTGGGCGCCGTCGACATCGCGGTGGGTGGAGACGCGGTCACGTTCCAGACGTCTGTGCCGTTCCAGATCGCGGTGCCGAGAATCGTCACGTTCGACCCGGCGGCGGCGGCTCAGCTTCGGGCGGCGGCGATGGAGCTACGCGGAGTGCAGTTGGAGGATGCCATCCGGGAGCGAATCCAGGCAAGTTTGCAGCCGGCGGTCGCTCGCCTAGGCGGTCTCCGCGTCGTCGCCAGCTCCCTGCCTACCATCGCGGTGGAGCAGCAGGGGGCAATCTTACAGGCACATATCGAGGTGATCGTGGAACAGCTCAACCAAGCGGTTGCATCCATCTCCGACCTGTTGGAGGGCGGCGACACGACGGCGGACGAAATGCAGGTACGGCTAGCCATGCTGACTGCACGGGTTGCGCAGCTGCAATTGATGGTGCTCCGCTTTCAGACTCAGCTCCAGGTGGTCGGCGTCCCGGAACGATGAAGCGGGTCAGGCCGACTCTCGCCGGCGCCGCCAGACGATCAGGCAGAACCGCAGCAGCGTGAACACGCCCGCGGCCAGTCCGGCCGGGATGGCCAGGAACGCCACCTGGTCGGAACCGAAACCCCCGCCGAAGAACGCAAAGAGGGCGATGGCGAAGACGGTGAACCCTGCCGTCTCCCAGCGGTCGAGTTCGAGGGTCTGGACTTCGTCGTGCGCGTCGAACGGACGCGTCGTGAAGAGACTCCGGAAGCGGTCGTAGTCCCACAGGCACAGGTAGAGCGCCGCCAGCAGCATGAGGGCGGTGATGACGGTCGTGAGTCCGAAGCCCAACGCGATGTTGATGACGTTGATGCTCGTAATGACGGGCAGGAACAGCAGGGCGCCCAGGTGGGCGTGCCGCGGCGCCAGCAGCAGCACGCCGGCGACAACCTGCGCTGCGCCGATGAAGTTCCAGAACAATCCTGTCTGATACATCGCCTCGAAGAACGCCCCGATGGCGGTGCTCTCCGGGAGGGAGGTGAACCGCCGTCCGAGCAGCTTGACCATCCCGGTCGGGATGAACCCGGCGGCGAGCAGGATCCGTGTGAACAGGGTGAAGCGCAGGAGCAGAGGCTTGGAGCGCACCCACACGAAGAGCTCGTCGATGACGGTTGCGGGTGAACGCATGGATTGGCGGCCGGTGGGACACACGTCGCTTCGTAGAACGATGGACGTATGTTCGTGGCACGAGGTTCCTGAGGCAGGAGCTTCACTCGGATTTCACGTGAAGCACCTCCTGGATGTCACGGTCCTCGTCGCGTGGGGCTGGTCCGATCGCGTATGCGCGGACCCTCGACTGGTTTGGCAGGCGGTGCGCTTGCACGGGCGATGCGTTGGTCGATGGTCGGATGGATCGCGACCACGTGATTCCGATATCGCAACCGAAAACTGCACACTTCGGGGAGAGCCATCGCGGGCGGAGCGGATGTTCTCGCGTTGATGCCTACCGGGCGTTGTCCACCGGACTGCCTGCCCGCGGCTCACTCGATCGTGCGCACCTGGATGGCGTTCGAGTGGCCGTAGCTGGTGGTGACGTTCGCGACGATCACCACGGGTTCGCCGCTCTCCAGTCGGTCGTGCGCTTTCAGGAGTTCGAGGGCATGCAGCATCCGGCTCCTCCGTCAGGTCGAGGGTGAATGGCACTACGGATCGCGAGAGCCAGAGCCGGCGGCGGACGATGTCCGTGGTCGTGAAGGCGTAGATGATGGCGCCGCGCGGGCGAAAACTGCTGACGAGAGGTCCCATCAGGCCCCGCATGGTCATGACGACGATCGCCCGGGATCCGAGCGAATCGGCCAGCAGACAGGCGCTCCGGGCCAACTGTTCGCGGATCGATTTCGGTTCCCGGTCGCGGTGGAGTTCCAGCCCGCGTTCCTTCTCGGTGCGCCGCGCGATGCGGTCGAGCACCGAGACGCAACGCACCGGGTACTTGCCGGTCGCCGTTTCTCCGCTGAGCATCACCGCGTCGACCTGTTCGTACACCGCGTTGGCGACGTCGGTGACCTCGGCCCGGGTCGGCATCGGGTTTTCGATCATCGATTCCAGCAGGTGGGTCGCCACGATCACCGGCCTGCCGGCGATCGCACAGCGCCGTACCATGTCGCGCTGGGCCGCCGGGAGCTTCTCGAACTCCACCTCGACGCCGAGATCGCCCCGAGCCACCATGATGCCGTCGGCCGCATCGATGATCTCGTCGAGATTGTCGATGCCCTCCTGGTTCTCGATCTTGGCGATGATGCGCATGGGGTGCCCGCCGGCCTCGGCGATGATCCGCCGCGCGTCGCGCACTGCCTCGGCGCTGCGCACGAACGACACGGCAAGGAAGTCGATGTCGTGCTCGGCCGCGAAACGGATGTCTGCAACGTCCTGGTCGGAGATCGACGGCAGGTTGATGCGCACGCCGGGAAGATTGATGTGCCTGCGCGATCCCAGGACCCCGCCGTCCAGCACCCGGCAGCGGAGATCGCCCTCGCGTACTTCCAGTACCTCCAGGTTGATCAGTCCGTTGTCGACCGTGATCCGATCACCCACCTTCAACTGATGCATCATGTCCTGATAGTCGACGTGGATGGTTCTCTCCTCCGGATTCTCGGTGGGGCCGACGGTGACGTGGAACTCTTGACCGACCTCGAGGGACAGGTGCCCGAGGCGGTCGCCGGTGCGGATGGCGGGTCCCTGGAGGTCGAGCAACAGGGCGATCGGGTGGTTCAGGCGCTCGTTGAGCGTCTGCACGACCCGGATCACCTGCAGATGGCTCGCGTGGTCGCCATGCGACATGTTGAGCCTCGCGATGTTCATGCCGGCGGCGGCGAGCTGTTCGATCCGTTCGGGCGTTGAGCTGGCCGGACCCAGCGTGCACACGATCTTGGTCTGCCGAAAGTCGCGTTTCGGTGCCATGGCCAATCTGTCCTTCCGTGTCGCGACGGCCCGCTGCCGGTGCCGGCCTCGGCGCATGGTTTTGCGGCGGCCGTCGGCGGTCAGTCAGGGCAGGGCGAAGACGACCAGGCGCTCGTTTCCGCGGGGCTGGCCGGCGGCGGGCGCCGAGACGTTGAGCGCGAGGTACTGCCGGCCGTCGCGCCCCTCGTACGTAATGGGCACCGCCGTGACGTTGTAGTCGAACGCGGGTGACCACAGCTCCTCGCCCGTGCGGGAGTCGAACGCGCGAAACCGCCGGTCGGTGGTGGCGCCGATGAACACGAGCCCGCCGGCGGTGGCGATGGGGCCGCCCACACTGGGGGTGCCGACACGCTGCCGGCCCTCGGGCAGCAGCTCGTTGATCCCGAGCGGCACTTCCCAGGCAATCTCTCCGGTGCCGGCGTTGACCGCGTACAGCCGCGCCCAGGGCGGCTTGAAGCACGGCAGCGACCCGCGCCGCTCGCCGGCGTCGTCGAAGATCGGCGCCTCGAACGGTTGCGCCGTCGCGCGGACGTAGGGCACCTGCGTGTCCTGCGTCTCGGGGCCATACAGCGGGTTCTCGGCCATCCAGCCGCTGATCGGCTGATCCTTCGAATTCACGAAGATGTAGCCGAGGTCCGGATCGTAGGCGGTCCCGCCCCAGTTCACGCCGCCGCTCATGCCGGGAAACACGAGCGATGGCGCGGTGCCGTCCTGCTGGAGCCGCAGGGGTGTATAGGGACCCTCGTTGTAATACCCGACGGTGTCCCACAGCTCGCGGCAGGCGGCCGCGTGCGCGGCCGTGGTGTCGTCCGCGGTCACGATGTCGTCGGGGCCGATGCTGACCCGCGCCACTGGCGGCGGCTTGACCGGAATCGGCTGGGTGGGCGAATACTGTTCGCCCGGCACGTCGCCCGCGGGCACCGGCCGCTCTTCGACCCCATGCACCGGCTGGCCCGTCTCGCGGTTCAGAATGAACATGAAGGCCGACTTGCCCACCTGTGCGAGCGCCGGAATCCGCTCGCCGTCGCGTTCAATCTCGAACAGGCCCGGCGCCGGCGGCAGGTTGTAGTCCCACAGCTCGTGGTGGATGTTCTGGAAATACCACTCCAGGTCGCCCGTCCGGATGTCGATGGCGATGGTCGAATTCCCGAATAGGTTGTCGCCGGGACGGTCGCCGCCGTAGAAGTTCGCACCCGGCCCGCTGACCGGCATGTAGACCAGGCCGCGGTCCACGTCGACGGTCAGCGTGAACGCCCACACGTTGTTGCCGATGCGATTGCGCCAGCTTCGGTCGCCCCAGGTGTGGTTGCCGAAGTCGCTTTCCCGCGGGATGGTCGGAAACTCCCAGCGCAACGCGCCCGTCCCGGCGTCGAGCGCGCGCGGATAGGGATACGTCGGCGCGCCCCCGCCCCGGGGCTGATTGAGGTGCGGCGCGATGTGCTCCTGTCCGGGACCGTAGGCGTTGGACCCCAGCAACAGGATGTCCTCGTAGACCACCGGCACGCCGGCGTAGGGGACCCGCATTTCGACCTCGCCCTGGTTCCCGAACGTGGCATCGCGTTCACCCGTGCCGGCCTGCAGCGCAATGACCTTCCTCAGACTGGTGAAGTAGATGCGGGGCTCGTGCGTGTCGTTGCCCGGCCCATAGGCGACGCCGCGAAACGACGCCAGACCCAGGGTCAGCTCATGCCGCCAGATTTCCTCGCCGGTCTCGGGCCGCAGCGCCACGACCCGGTTCCCCGCCGCCAGATACATCACGCCGTCGACCACGATGGGTGTGACCTGCTGAAAGAGCTCGGACGGGCTCGGTCCCTCGATGAACCCGTCCTCGGGATGGAACGTGAATGACCACACCTCGCGCAGATCGCTGACGTTTCGGGTGTTGATCTGGTCGAGCGGCGAATGGCGCGTGCCCGCCAGATCGCGGTTGTAGGTCGGCCAGTCGGCGGCGGCGCGCCGCTCCGATTCCTGGGCCGCCGGCGCCGGTCCTGCCGCCAAGAGCAGCACGACCACGACCAGTGCCCCGGTCACCCTGACAGTACGCCGCGATCGTGCGCGCGAAGGACACATTCCGGCAATGACTCGCATGGGGCTGGTCTCCTTTTCTCCCGATGGGAGCCATCTTACCCCGCGCGTGCCGGAGCGGGTGCCCTTGGCGGACCTGGACGGCCTGAGACGGCGGCGGCTACCATCGGGAACATGTCGAATCAGTTGCGGGGGGCGCGATTGCACAGGCATGGCTGAAGCGACAGAGGTGAGGATGATGCAGACCATGAGGCTGTCTCGCGGCGAGACGGTCGTGGCTCCTGACGGCTCTCAGATTCGGGAGCTTGTCGCCGTCAGGGGCGGCAGTCTGGTGCACTGCTTGCTACCGCCCGGTGCAACCTCGATGGCGGTCGCCCATGCGACGGTCGAGGAGATGTGGTACTGCGTCCAGGGAACCGGTCAGATCTGGCGCAGAAACGACGGCGCCGAAGCGGTGGTCGATCTGGAGCCGGGCGTGGCGGTGAGCATCGAGCGCGGCACCCACTTTCAGTTCCGCAACACCGGCGAGGGCGACCTGTGCTGCATCATCGTGACCATGCCGCCCTGGCCCGGCGCGGGAGAGGCCCGGCGCGTAGCGGATCACTGGGCCGTGTGACCGGCGCGGGCGCGCGCGGACTGACTATCGCTCATGGCCGAAGCGGCGGCATCACGATGCGCGGCGGTTGTTCCGAGCCCTCCCTGACGCTCAGTAGCCCTCCAGCACCGGGAAGCGCTCGTCGTCCGGTTGCGGCTGCACGCCGAACGCGTTGAGCGCCATCGAGACCATCCGGTAACGCGCCGCCGCCAGCGCGATGCTCATCAGTTGGTGCGTGTCGTAGCGCGTGGCGAGGTCCGCCCACGTGTCGCCGGCGATCATCGAGTCGCGGAACATCTCGTTGGCGGCGTCGATGAGCGCCAGCTCGTTGGCGTTCCAGCCCGTCTGGTCGCGGCCCTGGGCGATCCAGAGCGGGTCGAGACCGCGCTCGCGGGCGCGGCCGACGCTGCCGACGTGCTTGGCCCACTCGTAGACCGACCCCGCGTTCCAACCGGTGCGCAGGATGAGCAGTTCGCGGTCGTGCGGCGTCAGCCGCGAGCGCTCGGGGTTGAGCACATAGCCCGGATTCTGGCCGCGCGCCGCGACCATCGCCGGATGGCGGCTGAAGGTCCGCGACACCCGCAGCCCGTTGCCCTCGACCGGCTCGATGCGCGGGGTCGCGAGCGGCGGTTCCGGGTCAGGCACGACGACGCGATAGCCGACGTCGTTGGTCGGGATGCGGGCCGGCGCGCCGGCATCCGGCTGGATCCCGAGCGAGTTGAACAGGATGGCGGCGGCGGTCGTGTCGCCGACGGTCATGACGGCGTCGATCAGGTTGTGGGTGTCGTATCGTTCCGCGAGGGCGTCCCAGGTGCGGTCGGTGATCGAGGAGTTCCGGAACATTTCGTCCGCGAGCCCCACGAGGATCGTTTCGAACTCGTCCCAGGCATCGCCCGGGCCTTGCGCGATGCGCAGCACCTCGTCGCCGGTCAGCCCTGACTCGGCCGCCCGGCCGGCGTGCGTCGCCCAGATGCTGGCGTTCTGCGTCAGCCACGCGCTGCGCAGAATCAGGATGGCGCGATGGCGCGGCGACAAGGTCGACTCGCTGGCGACATAGTGCATGAACGGCAGCACCCGGTCGGCCAGCGCCGGCACCCGGGCCAGCGTGCGCACCACGTTGTCGGCGTGGCCGTCGGCCGCATACCGTTCCACGACCGCGCGCTGCTCGGCGGTCCAATCCGACTCGGGCAGCGGCGGCACCCGCGCGGCGCGGAGCCGCACGGCCGGCACGATGCTGCCGGGCGCCTCGGTGATGGCGCGGGCCGGCTCGATACGCAGCAGCACGCCGTTGTCTTCCTCGGTCAGCACGTACAGGTAGCCGTCCGGGCCCTGCTGTACGTCGCGCACGCGCTGCTTCAATTCGGTGAGCAGCCACTCGCGCCGCACCTCCTGGCCCTGCCGGTTGAAGACGATCCGCTCGAGGTGCCCGGTGTGCTGCATGCGGCCGACCATCATCGACCCGACGAACAGGTTGCCGCGCCATGCGGGGAATTGCTCGCCGTCGTAGAACGTCAGGCCGGAGGGGGCGATCGACGGCCACCAGATGACATGCGGCCCGGTGAACTCCGGCAGCCAGGGGGTGTCGGTCACCGGGAGCCCGGAGTACTGGCGGCTGTACGAGGCGATCGGCCAGCCGTAGTTCGCTCCCGGCCGGATGATGTTCGCTTCGTCACCGCCCTGCGGCCCGTTCTCGGTCGCCCAGAGCTCGCCGGTCTCCGGATGGAAAGCGAGCCCGATCTGGTTGCGGTGCCCCAGCGAGTAGATCTCGGACAGGGAGCCTGGGTCGCCGGCGAACGGGTTGTCGTCAGGCGCCGTGCCGTCGTCGTTCAGCCGCAGCAGCTTGCCGAAGTGCGTGGTCGGGTCCTGCGCGTACTGCCCCGTCTCGGCGAACTGGAACGCGCCGCCCACGCTCATATACAACTTGCCGTCCGGTCCCCACAGCAGCCGCGCGGCGGCGATGCCGCCGCCCCAGCCGTCAGCCACGAAGAGGTCGCGGACCTCGGTCAGCGCCCCGGCGCCGGCGTCGAGTCGGCCGCGGGCCAGCGCGACCGTCGCGCCGCGCCGGCCGTCCCGTTCCTCCGGCTTCGAGTAGGTCAGGTAGACGAGCGTGTCGTCCTCGGGATGCAACACCACATCCATCAGACCCGCGAGACGCACGCCGGTGAACACCTCCGGCGCCCCCGCGATGTCGCGGTCGAGGAGTTGGCCGTTGCGGATGACGCGCAACGCGCCCCGGTCGCGCTCGGTCACCAGGATGTCGCCGTTGCGGCGGAACGCCATGCCCCACGGATGGTCGAGCCCGCTCACGATCGGCACCACGCGGATCCGCGGCTGCTCGGCCGTGTAGAGGACGACGGGCCCGTCCGGCGGCGGCAGCGCGGGCACGCCGAGCAGCGCGGAGGCGCCCGTGCGCGTCTGGGCCTCGACGGCCGTCTGGAGCAGCGCGGCGCAGGCGATGACGAGCGCGGCGGCGAGTACGCGGCGAAGCGGCGGCATGCAGGTCATGGCTCCCTCCCGGTGGCGCGTGGACCACTCTACCGGAACCGGAAGATGAGCGCTACGGGATTGAGCGGCTGGCCACCCGCGGCGCGGAGGCACTTATCGTTCCGGCGCGGAGGCACTTATCGTTCCGGCGCGGGAACGACGCGCCGAATCTGACCGCCGGCGCCGCCCACGACGACGCTGCCGTCCGTGGGGTGCACCGCCAGCGCATAGGCCCAGCCGTCGAGGGCCGGCAGGTCCTCTGTCACCTCGACCGACACGGGATCGATGAACCGGACGCGGCCGTCGGCGCAGGCGGCCACGACGCGCGACCCGTCAGGCCACCAGGCAATGTCGAGCGGCACCGACTCGAGCCGTGCGTAGCGCACCATGCGGCCGATGGTCGGCTGCCAGAACCTGATGCTGCGATCCTCGGCGGCGGACGCGACCATCGGCAGGCCTTCGCCGCCGGGACGCACCGCGATGGCATGTATCGCGCCGGTGTGCTGGTCAAGACTGCGTACCACCGCGCCGGTCTCCAGGTTCCAGACACGCAGGGACAGGTCGACGCCGCCGCTGACGAGCGTCCTGCCGTCGTCGAGCAGGCCCAGGGCGGCGACCCCGCGCGAATGAGCGCTGAGCGTCTGGATCGCCGTTCCGGACGCAAGATTCCAGAGCAGGATGCTGCGATCCAGGCTGGCCGACAGCACCGAGGTCTGGTCGAGCCAGACGACCGCCATGACCGAGTCGCGCTGCTCCGAGACGGTGCCGACCGACACACCGTCGGGCCATGAGAACAGTTCTACGATGCCGCGTTCGGCCGGATCTCCGCCGGCCACCGCCAGGCGGTCGCCGCCCGGCGAGAACGCCAGGCCCTGCAGGTTGCGCGCCGCGGCGGCGACCACCGGGTGCGCCGTGAGCGCGGGCCAGTCGTAAAGGTGCAGCCCGGCCTGCGACGTCGCCACGACCGATCGGCCGTCGGGCGCAAATGCGAGCGACGTGAGCGGGGGCCGGGCGGCCTGGCTGTCGGTGGACTGCCCGCCCGCCGGAGCGGCCAGACAGACGAGCGTCAGGACAGCGGCGACCCGGGTCACCGGTCAGGCCCCAAGCAGCTCGGGAATGACGGTTGCGTCGTGCGGGGTCACGCGGATCGGGCGGCCGTCTTTCGTGTGCAGCTCGAGGGCCGGGTCGATGCCGAGCAGCGTGTAGATGGTCGCCGCGAGGTCCGAAGGCGTCACGGGCCGGTCGGTCGGAAACTCGCCGAGCGCGTCGCTGCTGCCGATGACCTGCCCCCCCTGCACCCCGCCGCCGACCAGCGCGGCGCTGAAGCAGTTCGGCCAGTGGTCGCGCCCGCCGTTGCTGTTGATCTTCGGGGTGCGGCCGAACTCCCCCATCACGACCACCAGCGTCTCGTCGAGCAGACCGCGGTCCGAGAGATCCCCGACCAGCGCACTGAACGCCTGATCCAGCGCCGGGATGTGGGCGTGGGTATCGGGCGTGCCCGGATGCCGATCCTTGTACAGCATCAGGTTGGTGTGATTGTCCCAACCGGTGTTGTTCACCGTCACGAACGGCACCCCGCGCTCGACCAGCCGGCGCGCCAGCAGACACTGCTGGCCGATGTTGTTGCTGTCGTCGATATGGGCGCGGGGGTCGACACTGTAGCGCTCGCGCACCGCGGGCGGTTCCTCGGAGAGGTCGAACGCGGCCTTGGCGTCCGGTGAGGCAATCAGGTTGTAGGCGCGCTCGAGGTCCGGGTCGCCGGTCGACCCGGCCGCGTCCTTTGCGCGGCTGAAAGCGTCGAGCGCGTTGACGAACTCGCGCCGGCGGTCCAGCCGCGGCAGATCGAGCCCCTGGTAGAAGTCCAGGTCGCGGACCTTGAAATCGGGTTTTCCGGGGTCGCTGCCGATTTCGAACGGGCTGGTCGCGCCCGGCAGAAACCCGCTGCCGATCGACGCCCGGTCCCGCGAGACCAGATCGGGAATCGCCACGTTGGGCGGCAGGACTCCGCGCGCCCCGCGCACATGCGCGAGCGTGGCGCCGAAGGTCGGATACTCGAGCGCCGGCGTGGGCCGATGCCCGGTCATCACGTACTGGATCGCGAAGTTGTGCACGCCGAAGGGCGACGTCAGCGAGCGCACGATCGCCACCTTGTCGAGCATCGCCGCCGTGCGGGGCAGGTGCTCGCTGACATGCACGCCCGGCAGGGTCGTGGCGATCGTCCCGAACGGCCCGCGAATCTCGCTTGGCGCCTCCGGTTTGGGGTCGAAGGTCTCCAGATGGCTGGGACCGCCGTCGAGCCAGACGAGAATGCAGGCTTTCGCCGTTGGCGCCGGCGCGCCGCCCTGCAGGCCACGCGCCGCGAACGCCCGTTGCGCGGCAAAGTAGTCACCCAGCCCGAAGCCCAGGGCCGTCAAGCCGCCGACACGCAGGAAGTCGCGCCGGGCGACACCGTCACATCGTCTGTGCAGCATCATGGCTCTCGTCAGTGGTTGGTCTGGAACTCGCTGCCGCTCAGCAGGCCCCACACGAAGTCCTCCAGGACCGCCCGTGACGCGCCGCCGGCGATCTGTCGGCGCCAGAACTGCTGCTCGCCGGCGGTGGGATGGCGGCCCAGCGCGGCCACATAGAACGCCTGCACGATGTCCAACGGCGGCTCGCCCGCCGCCAGCAGCGCGCCGAGCCGGCTTCCGGGCGCCGCCAGACGTTCGTTGAGCAGCTCCCCGTTGAACAGGTGCAGCTTCCGGGGCAGCGCCCCGACTGTCGGCGGCCCACTCTCGCACGAGGCCTGGCGCCCGCAGCGCCCGAGGATGTCGAGTGCATCCGACGCGATGCTCGCGTCGTACAGCGCGACCGCACGCGTGCCGATCGGCTCGGACCCGTAGCGGCCCGGCACCCCGATCACGTCGGAGATCGCGTCGGCCAGCACTTCCGGCTCGAGCGGCCGGCGCAGGGCATGCGAGTAGTAGCGATCGTCGGCGGCATTCTCGGCTGTGGTCTCTGCGCCGCGGGCATAGGCGGCGCTCACGGCGATGCGTTTCAGCGTGTGCCGCAGGTCGTAGCCGTGCGCCACGAAGTCGTCGGCCAACCGGGTCAGCAGTGCCGGATGGCTGGCGGGGTTGGTGGCCCGGAAGTCGTCGACCGGTTCCACCAGACCGCGGCCCATCATCGCCTTCCACAGCCGATTCACGATCGCTTTCGCGAAGTAGGGATTCTCCGGATCGGTCAGCCAGTCGGCGAACGCCGCGCGGGCATCGAGGGCGGGGTCCAGCGGCGTCGGCGCGCCCGGCAACCGCAACCGGGCCGGTTCGCCCGTCACGGGGTGAATGGTCCGGCCGACCGGGTTCGCCCTGACGACCGGCTCGCGCCCCACCGTCGCGAAGATCGCGGTCAGCCCGTGATAGTCGTCCTGGGTCCACCGGTCGAGCGGATGATTGTGGCAGTTGGCGCAGCGGATCCGGGAGCCCATGAACAACTCGCTGACGAACTCGGTCTGCGCCATGGGGTCTTCGGTCGTGCGATAGAACGTGGCCGGGCCGAATACACGCGAATCGCCCTCGGCGAGGATCAACTCCCGCACCAGGTCGTCATAACCGACCCGCTCGCGGATGCGGCCCGCCAGCCACTCGTGGTAGACGCGCGCCGCCTCGGGAGTGATCGTGAGCACCGCCTTGTCCTGCTGCGATCGGATGCGCAGCAGCGTGGCCAGCCTCAGCGTCCAGAACTCGGTGAACGCGTCCGACGCGAGCAGCTCGTCCACCAGCACCTCGCGCCCGAAATCGCCGCGCCCGGCCAGCCAGGTCTCGACCCGCTGCGACTGCGGCAGGCGTCCGGTCAGATCGAGCGTGACGCGCCGCAGGAACGCCGCGTCGCCGGCCGGCGGCGAGAGCGGCAGGCGCAGGTCGGCCAGTGTCCTCAGAATCTCGTCGTCGATGAAGTTGCGCCGGACTTCGGCGGCCAGATCGACCGTTGCGTCGCGCAACGGCACGATGAGCTGGATCGGCACGACCTGATCAAGGTAGCGGGCGCTCACGTTGTGCCGGCCGCGCCGCTGCGCCTCGGCCGCGGCGGTCTGTCGATCGATGGTGACGGCCGAGGAGTCCTCCGGCGTGAACATCGTCCACCTCGTGACGTCCCGTGTCGTGCCGTCGTCGTAGTGCGCTGTCGCGCGCAGCGACACCGCCGCGCCGGGCGTCTCGGCGAAGTGCCGCGCCGGCGTCACCTCCACCCGCGCGAGCTGCCGGTGGGTGACATACGGGGCGCCCTGGGCGATCCACTCGCGCAGCAGCCCGGCGCCCTCGCTGTCCGGCGGCAGCGCCTGCCGGCCGCCATGGCTGATGGCCGCCGTCGGTTTCAGGAGGAGGAGGCTTTGGTCCGGCTGCACCAGGTTGACGCGGCGTCCGCTCAACTGGCGCACGATCGCGTCGTAGTCGGCCAGCGGGTCGCCGCCGTAGAGCGAGAGCTTGAAGCCTCCCCGGCCGGCCGCCGATCCGTGGCACGCGCCGCTGTTGCAGCCGGCGCTGGTGAAGACCGGAATCAGGTCGTTGTCGAAGTCGACCAGCGCCGCCGGCTCTGCGCCGGAGACGGCGAACGCGGCCAATCCTGGACGCGCGGTGTGTGCCGCCTCCCCGGCGCCGGGGCGCTGCGCAAGCCCGACGGCGCCGATCAGCGCCAGCAGCGCCAGTGTCACGAGAATGGCTGGCCGTCTCACACGCGGCTCCCGAGAGGCAGAATCGTGTCCCAGCGGCGCCGACCTACCGGCGCCGGCGCCGTTCGGGGAATGGACGCTCACCCGCATCGAGCCACGCCCCGAGGGTCTCATGGTCGACACCCATCGCGTCGGCGATCGCTCCGAGGATATGCGGCTCGTTGTAGAACACATCCTGCGAGAACGGCAGGTTGTGCACCACCGTGCCGTCCTTCGCGGCGATGATGGTGTGCGTCATGTTGCGGTCGATGCCGTAGCTGCCCGGACCGTCCGCGCCCTCCCTGGCCAGCGCGACGTCGATGAACTCGGGGATGCGACCAGCGAGGCGACCCATGTAGCTCGTGATCTCGCTGGGCGTATCGCTGAGGAAGATGACGGACATCGCCAGCTCCCGCCCCGAGCCCCGCATGATCGCACCGAGCTGATGTCCCAGCAGCGGAAACAGCCGGCCGCCGTTGGCGCCCTTCGAGAAGAGCAGGAGATGCGGTCTGCCCGCGGCGCGGGCGATCGGGTCCAGCTCCTCGCCTTCGAGATCGCCCCGAAGTCCGACCGCGGTAAAGGACGGCAGCGGTTCGCCCGGCTGCGGGCCGGAGAAGATTGGCGTGGCCTGTGCCTCGATATGCTTCGCCGGATCGAGGATCTCGTTACCGCCCGAATACCCGTAGTCGGGGCGGCTGCGCGTGCGCTCGTTCTGAGGGTTCTGCGCGGCGGCGGCCGAACCCAGGCACAGTGACAGCGCGCAGGCGACGGCAAGGCTCTTCATGGGACCGAGTCCTTTCTTCGTTGTGGATCGCAGCGATTCTACCGCGATCCGCTTCAACTTGCGGCACGGCATCTCCCGAGGAAGATGCAAGATGGTCATCCGAATGTTGTCACGTGCGGCTGGAAGGGTGACGGCGACGATCACCGGCCGGACGCAGTGGAACGTTCGCCACGGGCTGCCGGGTCAGGGCGCAGCCGGGATCAGGTCGAACGGCACCGTCGCGTGGCGGATGCGCCGGCGGTTCCACGTATAGGTGATCTGCAGATCTCCCTCCGCGTCCTGGATCATCGCCGGATAGGAGAGTTCGCCGCGCTGGCCCTCGTCGAGCGCTTCGACGACGAGAAAGTCGCGCCACGTGACCCCGTCGTCGAACGACACCGCGAGCGAGAGCGGCGTGCGCCGGGTGGACGAGGGGTTGTAGATCAGGAGACAGCGCCCATCATCGAGCCGCAGGGCGTCGATACCGGCGCTGGGATGATCGAGGTCGGTGAGCTGCAGCGGCGCCCAGGTGCGCCCGCCGTCCCTCGAGATGGAGGTCGCGATCTTCCCCAGCCGGCGGGGGGTCCTGAAGAACGCGCGAATCACGCCCGGCGCGATCTCCAGCAGGGTCGGCTGGATGGTCCCGATGCGGTCCCGCTCCCGGTCGCCGAAGAGCAGCGGGCCGTGCTTGCTCCAGGTCGCGCCGCCGTCGGCGCTGATCTCCATCCAGGAGGACCACGTCCGGTAGCTCTCCAGCGAGCTGCCGGCGAGGATGTCGCCGCTGGCGAGCGTGATCGGCTTGGCACGGACCGGCCCCAGCATGCCGGCCGGCAGCCAGACCGGGTCGGACCACCGCTCACCCGACGTGGCGGACTGCATGTAGGCCCCGCTCCAGGAGCGGGGATTCGGCCCGACCTTGAAGAAGAGCCAGATGGTGTCGGCGGCATCGCGGAACAGGACGGGGTTCCAGGCCGGCTGCCCAGGCTCCTTGTAGAGCTGGACGGGGGGCGACCACTCGCCGCCCCGCGGCTTGCGGGCCGACCAGACGCCGACGTCTTCCTCTCCCTCACCCGAGCCGCCGAACCAGGCGGCGATCAGCGATCGGTCGGGCGCTTCGACGATCGTCGAGGCATGGGCGCGCGGAAAGGGCGCCTCTTCCCAGATGAACCGCAGCGTGTGCTCGGGAGGCTGCGCCCGGGCATTCGCCGAGAGCGCCAGGACGGCGAGCGTCAGGATTGCACGGGTCCGCATGATATTTCACGAAATCGCCCAGCGCGACCTCTTCACAAGCCGATGACCGGAACTCCACCACCGGGAAGAACCATGAGGCGTCACCGTCACCGCTTCGGATGTCCCAGCAACCACTCGACGACGCGCCTGGTGAAGTGCGCCGAAAACTGCGGCACGTGCCCGCCGCCGTTGATGGTCCACAGCTCGACCGACCCGCCGGGCCGGCAGCCGCCGCGGTAGCGTCTGACCTCGGTCTCGCGGCCATCAAGCCCGCCGTCGAGGTCAAGGGTGCCGCTGTCGACACCCGCCGCGGCACAGCCGTTGTGCGCGGCCCAGTTCTCAACGCTCGTCTTCGCACTGGGAACCGCTCCGCCGCGAAAGCTCCCCCCGTCGTAGGGTATTGCCTCGTCGGCGGTACCGTGGATTTGCAGGACGTGCACGGCGTCTGTCGGCGACGGGCGGCGGCCGGGGTCGTCGGCGCCGGCCAGGCTGGCGATCGCGGCGATGGTGCCCGCGTGCTCGTGCGCCATGCGATACGACATGAATCCGCCGTTCGAATGTCCGAAGAGGTAGACCCGAGTGTCGTCGATGGCGTAACCGGCCTTGACCGCGTCTATGAGCCCGGCCAGGTAGGCGACGTCGTCGACCTGGCTGTCGAAGAAATTGCAACAGGCGGTAGAGGCGTTCCAGAAACGAGGCCGGTCGCCGTCGCCGGGCTCCCGGGTGCCATCGGGGGCCACCATGATGAAGCCGTAGGCGTCCTTCAACGCGCTGAGCTGCATGTAGGTATCCTGGCCGGCGCCGCTGGAGGTGTAACCATGCAGCAGCACGATGAGCGGCGCCGGGCTGGCCGCGTCGTAGCTCGACGGGACATGCAGTGGCAGCTCGCCCCGACCGGCGTCGATGGTCTGGGCGAATGCCGCCCCCGGCCCGAACATGAGCAATAGCGGTACGAGGGCGCAGCACAACTGACGCATTGGTTCTCTCCTCTCAACACGCGCTGGCCGATCCGCGACCGGTCACGCGACCCCCGGAGGCCCCGCACGTCGGGCGGCGCTTTCCGGGCAGGGCGGACGCGAGGCGCCGCGCTCCTCAGCGCGGCGCCTCGCAGTCCGAGCATATGATACCGGGCTCTGACGTTGGCTCGCGCGGTGTGCCGTCGAGGGCGCGCAGGCCGCGGAGTATGTTCTCGATGGCGTAGTTGCCTTCGTGGCAGGCCACCTCGAACATGGGACCAACGGTCTTCCGCAACGAGATGGCGGCCGTTCCGGAACTGGTCGCACAATGATACCCCCGGGAGACGTTGACGCCTTGGCGGGCGCGGCGTGCCCCGGCGAGCCCGCGCGTCTTCCACCGCGACGTCGACATCGTGGACCCCGTTGACAATGCGACAATACACTGAACGACAGAGGCGCCCGATGACGACCCCGACCCTCCCCGAAGCCTGGCTGCGCGGCCCCGTCGACGGCTTCGAACCGCTGCTCATGCCGGTGGTGCATGCCCTCATCCAGACCCGCGAGGACGTCGAGCGCCTGGTCGCCCGCGTGCCGCCCGCGCACACCTGGGCACGTCCCGGCGGGGCGGCGTCGATCGGGTTCCACGTGCGGCACCTCGGCGGCGCCCTCGATCGGCTCTTCACCTATGCCCGCGGCGAAGCCTTGTCCGACAGCCAGAAGGCGGCGCTGCGTGCCGAAGGCGACCCCGGCGATCCGGCGCCGCCGCTTGCCGACGTGGCCGCCGGCATGAACGCGTCGATCGAGCGGGCACTCCGGCAGCTTCGCGCGACCCCGCGCGACGACCTGCTGACGGCGCGCAGGGTGGGACGGGCCGGTCTGCCGTCGACCACGTTGGGCCTCCTGTTCCACGCCGCCGAGCACAGCACGCGCCACGCGGGACAGGCTATCTCGACCGCGAAGATCCTGGCCGGCGCCTGACTGCCGTTCGGCACGACGAATTCAGACCGATGGTGGTGTGGGGTTGCAAGGGCATCAGTTCACAGGTACGAGGTGCTTGAGTTCTTCGAACAATTCCGGGTTCAGACTTGTTTCATTTTCGCCTGTTTATCCTGTTTCTTCTTCTTCTTTGCTTCGTTTTTTGCGGCTCTTTGCTTCTGGCCCTTGTTCTTGTCCTTCTGACCGCCTTTGTCTCCCATTGCATGTCTCCTTTGTTACAGGCGCGCACGAGCTCGATTGCCTGGGGTGGTCGATTCGGTCATGTAGCCACAGCGGTGAACGCCGCCCAGCGTTGTTGATGCGCCGTTACGAACCGGCGGACCGCAGTGTGATCGACCCACTCCGGCTCCTGACGTGAACGCTGGGGCCGCCCCCGCCAATCGAACCCACCACGCGGCGCCTGTCGGTCTCGCCTCGCACGATGAGGCGCTCCGTCTTGACCGATCCGGAGCCCGAAGTCGCGTCGACGGTGAACGCCGCGTTCGTGCTGAAGTCGACATCGATGGCGCTCGATCCGGTGGTCACCCGCCACGACCGTCTCGGGTTGCCCGAGACCCGGACCCGGCCGCTCTGCGTCGAGGCGGCGAATCCGCCGTCCACCCCGGCGACCGTGAGGGCGCTCGAGCCGGTCTCGACGTCCACGTCACCCTCGTTGACCAATGAAGCAGTCACCCGCCCGCTCTGCGTCCGCACGAACAGGTCACCGCGGACGCGCTTCACCTCGATGCCGCCGCTCGAGGTCGTCACCCTGAGCTGACCGGCGCCGTCAACGGCCACCGCGCCAGATCCGGTGTCGACCCGGGTCTCGCCCAGATCCGCCAGCGTGATGGCACTGGATTGCGTTCGGACCGAGACCGCGGCGCGCACGCCTTCAACGCGCGTCTCGCCAGACCCGCTGAACGTCAGGACCCGCGTGCCGGCGGGCACCTGGACCTCGTAGGCAATCGTTACGGCCCGTCGAGTTCGAGCATCGCTTGGCATCTGCAGTCGAACCGTGTCGCCGGTGTGTTCGATCGGCGGTTGGTCGGCCGTCGCCCGGGCCAGTGCGACGGCATCGCCCGGAGAAGTCAAGCCGACGCGCACCGAGACCCGACCCACGACGACCACGTCGGCGGTCGTGCCGGCGCGCACCGTGATCTTGCCCCGTTCGGTCGCCACGTCGAGCAGGGTCGGCGCGGTGGCAGGAAAAGACCGCTCGAAGGTGAACGTTTGGGCGCCCGCCTGGATTCCCGACGCGAGGAGCACGCAAACCAGGAATGCAGGCGTCGCCATCCGTAGTGAGAGCAGATGTGCAGCCGTCATCTTTCTGTGGCGCAGGCTGCTAGTGGGCCGACGCCTGCAGGTGTTCCCGGAGCAAGTCCCGGCCAAAGTCACCGTCGAAGTCCCGCCAGACCGAGTGGACGTGGTTGCCGGCGCCCTGGAAGTTGTCGTACTCGATCAAGAAGGTCGGCCCCTGGACGCGGTAGTAATGCTGCTCGCCCCGTGCGGTCGGTCCGGCCCAGGCGAATCCAATGTCGTCGAGCCCCGCGTCACGGATGCCGGCCATCCGCTCGGCCGCGATGTCATCGGCCATGACCGACGTATAGGCGCCGATCAGGCGCAGGAGCAACTCGCGCTGGTCGGGCGTGAGCGCGGCGGCCTTCACGCCGATCGGCGCCAGCGGGTCGATATCGACCTCGGCGCCGGTGAGGATGTCATCCGGCGCCACGTCGTCAAGGATCGCCGCCGAGCGTTGTGCCCCGTCGAGCGCCGTCACGAGCGCCCGGGCGGCATCCTCGCGGGCGCCGAGCACTCTCAAGCCCGACTTCGCCCCGCTGCGCACCTGAGCCGGATTCGACCCGAAGAAGTAGGGCGAACCGGCCACGGCGGCGCCGTCGGCAATCGTGAAGTGCATCGACATGTGATGCCCTTCGATGCGCCAGCCCCACCCGCCCTCGCTCGATGGCGTGCCGAAGACGGAGAACAGGTACGTCTCGGGATTGCGGTCGAACCGCCCGTTGGGCTCGAGGGCCGCCAGCACGGTCTCGAGATCCATGATGGCCGTGGCCGTCAGGTATCCACGCTGGCTGAGTCCGGCACTGAGCAGGTCATGCGCACGAGCCCGCTGGGTATCGGTCATCGCCTTGAGGGTCAGTCCATTGCGGGGAAACATCTCCGTCGGGATGAAATGCCACCTCGTGCGCTCGTCGGATTGAAACTCGAACGCCGCCTGCGCCCGCTGGTCGGGAGTCAAGCTCTCGAGGAAGCGGTTCGCGGCCGTGGCCATGGCTGACGCGGACCGCTCGGCCGCCACCATCGCACTCACGACGGCCAACGACACGATACCCAGGGCCAGGACAAAACGTGACGATCGAAGAAGGCTCATGCTGGTCTCACTTTCGGCAAACTCGGGTGCACCACACGGGTGTTTGTAGCATGTTCTCGTCGCGCCCCAAGAATAGCCCCGAGCGAGCCTACCATCAAGCGGTGTCGCGTCGCGCCCCTGCTCATTGATACACGCTGGGACCGGCCAGGCACGGGAGCGCCTGCTCGAGGCGCAGCAACGCCATGCGGTCGCTGGTCAGACACGCCCCGTCATCGGCGACCTCGTCCATGAAGGGTGCACCTCGGATCACGTCCGTCCATGGCGCCGGCGGCGGCAGTCGATCCCGCACATGGTGGATAAGCTTGAGTGTCCGAAATCCGTCGAACCAGTCGTGCAGACGACGAAGCCGCGCCGCCGGGTTCGGCGCCTGGTCGCCCAGCCGCTGCCAGGCCGGGAGCGCCCCCTGTGACTCGAGGAAGCCCCTGACGGGAGCGCTCATGCGCGACATGAACTCCGCGGCCGCCGGCTCGGGCGCCGAGCGCCCCACACCACGCCACTCTCTCGACAGACGCGCCAGCCCGTGCGTCACCTCGCGCACGGCCGCGAAACAGTCGGGATGGTACAGCACGAGCTCACCGCCGCGAGCCAGCTTCGCGCTTTCGGAACCGGTGCCGAACGGCACCCGCTCGGACAGGCGGCTGCGAAGCCGGACGGGGGCACCTGTGAGACGCACGAGCGGACGCAGCTTGCTCAGCTTGCCCAGCAGGTAGAAGTCCTCTCCCGCCCGGCGTCTGGGCACTCCCCGGACCTGCGCGTAACAGAGCGCATGCACCACCATCGTGCTGCCGACGGTGTGAAACGCGTAGGGCGACCGCGCCCAGGTGAGACCGCGCTGAAAGTAGCGGAGACGGAGCTCGTAGAGCGCCGTGGCGCGATCGATGTCCGCCTGCCCGCCAGGTACGTGCCAGAACGGAAACACCGCCGCGGAGCAGGTGGGCGCCAGCTTCGCGATACGCACGAAGTAATCTGCCGGCAGGCGCGCATCGGCATCCGTCATTGCGACGAACGGGTGGCCGACCTGTCCCGCCGCAATGAGCTCGAGGGCCACATCCGCGCCGATCTTGCGTGCCAGACCGACACCCTGCCGCGACGGCAAACGTCGATCTGCATTGAATCGGTCGACCACGAGCACGCTCAAACGCCCGTCATGACCCAGCCAGCCGCCGCGCGCGAGCGCACGCAGCGAGAACCGGGTGCCGAGCTCACGAAAGCACGCCGCGTTCGACGCATGCACGGCCGGGGCGGCCCCGGCCCGCCCGTTGAGCACCACAATGACAAGCAGGCGGCCCGCATGCCGGGCGGCGGCGTAATACCCGTCCAGGAAGCCCGGCGACTCGCCATAGACCGGGACGACCAGGACGAAGTCGAACGTCTCCCGACACCCTGACGCCAGACGCGATTCGGGCTCGGCGTAGCGAGTCCGGTAGTGAGCGGACCCCTCAGCGACGATCTGCCGGGCATACTCGAATGGTTGCGACACGACCGTCTGACGCACCGCCGCTCTCTACCCGGCCAGGACGGCGGCCGCCTCCTCCGCCAGATCCGTCACGCAAGCCTCCACGTGACGCGCGCGGGTCCGGAAGCTCAGGATGCAGACCCGTGCCAGGAACCTCCCCTCCACGAGGGCGCCCGACAGCATCACGCGGTTCCGAAGGTTCACACGCTCCACCAGGCGCTGGGTGGCGGCGTTCTCCTCCGCCAGGCTGGAGCCGGGCCAGCGAAGGTGGAACGCGAACAGCGACAACTGCGGCGGGGCCACCATCACGATCCCGGGGACCGCGGCCACGCGCGCTGCCGCCTCCAGGGCGAAGACGCGCTTCTCTTGCAGGGCGGCCCGGAACCGCCCTGCGCCGTACAGCTTTACGCACAGCCAGACGCGAAGACCCGGGAACCCGCGCGAGAGCTCCGGCCCGTACTGATGCGGGTCGTAGAACTCATCGCCATCGGGCCGGCCGGGCAGGTAGCCCGCGGTCGCCTCGTGCGCCCGGCGCAGAGCAGCGCCGTCGCGCACGAGCAGGGCTCCGGTGCCATATGGCAGGAACAGGCCCTTGTGCGGATCGAGCGTGAGGGAATCGGCCCGCGAAAGCCCGGGCATGAGATCCCGAAGCTGCGGACACATGTGGAAGAACGCCCCGTAGGCGCCGTCGACGTGGTGCCAGATCCCTTCGCGGGCGCACAGGTCGGCGATGGCATTCAACGGATCGACCGCGCCCGTATTCGTGGTGCCGGCCGCCGACGCGACGCAGAACGGTCGCAGACCGGCCCGGCGATCCGCGGCGATCGCGTCGGCCAGGGCCCCCACGTCCATCCGGAACTGCGCATCGACCGGGACCGCCCTGATCCGGTCCGGCATGATACCGGCCAGCCGGGCAGACTTGATCATCGAGTGATGCATCTGCGTCGAACCGTACAGCACGCCCGGGCGGATCTCCGGACCGAGATGCCGCTCGCGCGCGCACAGCACGGCGTTGAAATTCGCCATCGACCCGCCGGTCGTGAACAGCCCGCGGGTCCGGGCCGGAAATTTCATCCAGTCGCGCAGCCAGTCGAGCGCGTTGGACTCGAGCTGAACGAGCGCCGGCGCCGCCAGCCGCACCCCGGTGTAGCGATTGACCACGCCGGCGATCAGATCCGCCAGCCCCGCCGGATACAGCCCGCCGCCCGGAACGTAGGCGAGATAGCCGGGCCCCGACGACGTAAAGGACCGCGGCACCCACTCGGTGAGCAGCCGGTCGAGCAGCGGCTCGTACGCGACGCCCCGTTCGGGCGCCGGCTCACGGAGGCGCCGGCAGAGATCGGCCGCGGCCACATCGCCTCGGGCCGGCTGCGTCTCGAGACTCAGGATATGATCCACGAGTCGCTCGATGGTTGCGTACCCCATGCGGCGCATCTCGTCGGCCGTGAATTCCAGGTTGGCAGGGTCGGTGGACATGGGTGGCGGTTCTCAAACGGGGAACGCTCGCATCGTGCGCTCGCTCGGGCGTAGTGCAGGTCGTTGCCGTTGCGACCTCAGTGGCGGTTCTCCGTCGCGACCCGAGTTGACCGAGATCGGCGGCTTGTCTTGCACCACCGGTTCGGCATGGAGTTTTCCTGGATGAGACTGTCGACCTTGAACTTCCTCTCCTTCGAGAACCGCGCCAGACACTCGGCCGCACTTCTGTGGTTTGCCGTATTCATCGCCCTGCAACTGGTCACCCTCTTTGCGTTCGTGCGGTATTTCTTCAGGTCGACCTGGGACCAGCACCTGTCATCGGGCATCTGGGCGATCGTTCTCACGGGCCTCCTCTGCAGTCTGCTGCTCTGCTTTGGAGAGTATTTCTTCCACCGCTACATGCTCCATATCGAGACCGTGAGGTTCCTCCGCGCCTTCTGCACCAGTCACCTCTCGCACCACAAGTTGACCTCGATCGCCTTCGATGACGGGAAGAAGACCGTTCGGAGCAGGTATCCGATCTGCGACGTCGCGCACGACGACCAGGCCACGTTCCCGCCCTGGGGGTTGATTCCCGCCTTCGCGGCGTTCACGCCGTTCTTCGCGACTTTCGCATTCTCGTTCCCACGAATCCCGATACTCATTGGCGGGTACGCCGCCATTGCCATGGCCCTGTTTCTGTACGAAACGATCCACGTCGCGCATCACCTGTCATACGATGCCTGGTGGAAGCCGAAACTGAACAACCGGATGTTCGGCCGGGTGTGGCGTGCGGCCTACGGATTCCATCAAGCCCATCACGCGAACTACCGGTGCAACCTGAACGTGGCCGGGTTCTTCGGTATCCCGGTCGCGGACCTGGTGTTTGGCACGTACAAACAGCCGGACCAACTCCTTCTGGATGGTGCGCCAGCCACGAAAGAGGATGCCCGCAAGCTCACCCCTCAGCCCCGCTGGCCGATCGCCTGGCTCGACCGCGTGGTCTTCAAGAGACGGCGATGGATGTCAAAAAGAAACTGAGACGGGCGCGGAAGGCGCAGTTCCTCGCCAGCCTCGACCGTCCGAATATCGCCGCCAACCGCATCGAGACTGCGTGCGCCACGCAGATCGGGACGCGGGCCGACGGGCCGAAGGCCTGACGACCGCGCCCTTGCAACCAACGCCGGCATCAGGTGCCGCAGCAGGCCGAACTTCCCGAAGTCTCCGACGTCGAACGCGTAGATGTCCTGCGATGGTCGCCCTCGTCGTCGCCCCATCAGCGGCTCCATGGTGCAGGTCGTTGCCGCCCGAACCCCAGTGGCGGTCGCGGCACCGCAGGCCTCTCCGGCGGCCAGTCTCGCACAATTCAGCCGTGCATGCGAGGGTGCACCGGATATACAGGACCACGTACCACGTGCACCAGGGGCCGGCATACGGGCGGGCCCTCGCGGGGCGGGGCGCTGTGACTTGCCGGCTCCCAGCCAAGGCGCTACAGGCGTGGAGACCATCACCTGTTTCGAGTAAGTGATCTGTCCGGTCATAGTCATTGAGGAAGACGGGGGCGCGGCGGGCCGCCTGTCGCGATTCGGCCTGAAGGAGCAACCGTCCAATGAGCGAACCGCGAGGATCGAGCTCGAACTCCCGCCTGCGCTACGCCGTCGACGAGACGCCCTCGGAAGCGTTGACCCTCGGGCTCAGCCTGCAGGTCACCACCCTCGTCCTGACCGGCATCATCCGCAGGGGCGGCTCGCCGGACCACGGGCTGGTCCAGCGTGTCGGGTCCTCCACCGTGAACTCGTAGCGGAGAGCGTCGGCGTCGACCGGTGTGAACCGATCGATCACCCGCAGGCTCTCGGTACGGCCCCCGTTGTCCGCGCGGATGCGGACGACATCGCGGCTGAAAGACGAGCCCTCCTCATCCGGTTGGCCGCTCCGGCTGATCGGTGTCTGTCCCGCGCGATCGACCTGGCCCTGCTGCGCAGTCGCGAGGCCCGGTTCCCCGTGCGTTCCACGTCCATAACGAACCGTCCGCGAATATCTGGACATCGCGCCGTTGCCGCGACGGGCCACCATGGAGGCGTTCGGCGCGTGACCCTCAACCCGGAGGTTGAATCAGGGCTACCGGTTATTGAAGTTCACGGTGACGGTCATGAGGAGGTCGACCCGCTCGCCGTTCAACAGCGTCGGCACGTACTGCCACTGCTTCACGGCGTCGATCGCCGCGGCGTCGAGCATCGGTATCGAACGGAGCACCGTGACCTCGCTCACGGCGCCGGTCTCCTCGACGAAGAGGTCGAGAATCACGATACCTTCCACGCCCGCCTCCTGCGCCTCCGGGGGATAGATGGGATCCACGTTGCGGATCTTGGTTGGCGGGCCGATGTCGCCGCCTACCCGGAGCGGCTCACGTGAGGATGAGGATGACGCGGCGGGGACACGAACGACCTCACCCGAGCCGGCGCGGGACGAGCATCCGGCCGCCATCAACGGTGGGATGACCACCGCGCCGGCCGCAACCACAAACGCGGCGAGCGACAGTGGCGCTGCATGCCGTTTGCGCGCACCGATCCCTTGCGTTCTCTGTGTCGTGTCAGTCATGGGCCGCCCTCCCGGCCTTCTCCGTGCGCGAAGCCGTCGCACGAGCAACGACCGGACCAGGCCGATTTCAGTGTCAACGAGCCGAATGATATCCACGCTTCGCATAATAGGTCAGACACCGACCAGACGGAAACGGACGCCCCCGTTCGGTATCCTCCCAACTCCCGTGTTCACTCCGATCCTAGGCGCCCGCATCCTGCGGCTCTGACGCGCCCTCGACCGCTTCTCTGAGGGTCGAAACGAGCGAGTAGGTAAGGCCGTTCGTACGGGCGAGAATCAGACCTTGTTCGTTGACGAGCACGTAGGTCGGAAAGGTGCGAATGCCCCAGGCTCGCGCGATGTTGTCGCCGATGAGACCGGCGTGCCAGTTGGCCCATGGCATCGGCTCGTCCACCATGAACCGGGTTACGGTGTCGCGGTCGTAGTCGACGCTGATCGCCAGCAGCGTGAACCGATCGGCCGGCAACTCGGCGACCAGCTCACGCAACGCCGGCAGCGCGCCGACGCAGGGCTTGCACCAGGTCGCCCAGAAGTCGATGAGCACGACCCGGCCCCGGTAGGCGAACAGGTTGTCCTCGGTGCCGTCGAGCCGGTGGCCGGTCATGTCCAACACGGTGCTGCCCACGGTCGCGGCGAACGTCGGTTGATCCGAACTGACCAACGCGCCGCCCGGCACGAACCGCAACTGCGGGTGGACAACAACCACCACCAACAACAACAGCAGCCCCAGCGCCGCCGTAGCGGCCACGATGATCGGCAACCGCCAGACGAACCGCCCGGCCCGTTTGCGAATACGGCTGTCCATTGCGTCCCTCCCCCGGATCCACCACGCACGCCTAGCCGGAACGAGTCTAGCGCGGCTCCGCCGCATTGGGAAGACGGGCAGTTACAGGGACCGGCTCCTCGTCGTCCTTCCTGAACGCCACTGTGCCGGCCGCGCCGCGAGCCGCCCGCGGAATGAGCCACGCGCTGACGGTTCATCTGCTGCGCCGCCCTGTTCCAGAAGGACGACCGAACGCCGTCGGTACGACGGACTCGCCATTTCCATTGCAGCGGCGCAAACGGTCGAACCGCCGGGACGCTGCGGGTGAGAGAGGCACGAGCGAAGGTGCCCGAAGTCGCCGTCATCCGGCATGGCCAAATTCGACCTGATTGACCCGCCGGGACTACACAAATGGCATGCGCTCCCGCGCCGCGCGCCGTATTGCGACGGGACAACCCGCGGCATCGGCCGAGCCGTCGCCCGGCAAGCACGAAGGGGGTGCGGACGCCCCACGTTCAACCGACGCGTGACACGGCCGTTCCCTGGCCGCAACGCGTGCATTTTTCTTGTCCCACCCTGCATTTTGTACTTGACAGCCTCTTCCGGGCGCTGCGGCGCAAGTCTGGCATGCCGTCAGAATCGCCTTTCTGACAGTCTCTCCGACGCGAGGCCGCACGTTCTCGCACGGAGACGCGACAAACCTTGATCCGACCGCCGATCGGCCGCCTACGAACGCCTCAAGCTGTTGAAAAATGGAGGGTTACAATGGTCCATGTTCGCTGACAATGGCTCCGCCCCGTCGACATCCTCCACGCATCTTCCACCTTCCGCCGGGCCGCCCGACGAGTCGCCCCTCCGCGGACCGACGACGGCGCCCGGCGACCGCGGAGCGCAACTGGCACGACTCGGCGACCGCATCGCCGAGCTGTCGGCCCGCATCCAGGCCGCCACCCACGAGCTGCTCGTCCTCATCCGCGAGTTCGACGAGCAGGAGGGCTGGGACGGTTGCCTGTCGTGCGCGCAGTGGCTGAGCTGGCGCGCCGGGCTCTCGCAGGGGGCCGCCCGCGAGCACGTGCGCGTGGCGCGCGCCCTCGGGAAGCTGCCCGGGCTGAGCGACGCCATGCGCCGCGGCAAGGTCTCCTACTCGAAGGTGCGCGCGGTCACGCGGGTGGCCACTCCCGAGAACGAGCAGACCCTGCTCGAGGTGGCCCTCGCGGGCACGGCGGAGCACGTGGAACGCATCGCCCGCGCGTGGCGGCGCATCGACCGGAACGTGGAGCAGGCGGAGGAACGGCGGCGGGAGGCGAGCCGCGCGCTGCGGACGTGGGTGGACGAGGACGGGATGGTGGTTGTCCGCGGGCGGTTGACGCCGGAGGTCGGAGCGGTGCTGCGGCGGGCGCTGGAGGCGGCGTGCGACCAGGCGCGGCGCGCGCCGGCGTGGGACGGCGGCGGGGACGAAGACGCGGCCGACCCGGCGGACGGTGTGGGAGAGGATGCAGCCGCGGGGGCTGGGTCGGCGGACGGCGTGGAAAAGAAGGCGGACGCACCGGCCGACGTGGAAGAGCCGACGCTCCTGCAGCGGCAGGCGGACGCCATCGGAACGGTGGCGGAGGCGGCGTTGGCGGGCGGACTCGACCGGGGGACGGCCGGCGACCGGTATCAGGTGGTGCTGCACGTTGACGCGGAGGCGCTGGCGGCACCGCGGGACGTTCCCGCGGGAACGTCCGGGGGCGTGGCGTCCGGGTCGGAGCCGGGGGCAGGCGGCGATCGCGTTCCCGCGGGAACGTTCGAGGGCGTGGCGTCCGAGTCGGAGCCGCCGGCAGGCGGCGATCGCGTTCCCGCGGGAACGCCGGCGACGGCACGCGCGGCGGCGGGCGGTCCCGGCGGCGGATCGTCGATACACCCGGTATTGCTGGGACGGGCGGGACGCGCCCGGCAACGGCGATGGCGCCGGCCGTCAGGCCCGTGTCCGGGGGCACGGCCGACGTCCGCCGCCTTCCGCCAGACCGTGCTGGACGAGGCGGGCGGCATCCGTGTCTCCGCGGAAACCGCCCGGCGCATGGCCTGCGACGCGGCCACGGTCAGCATGCGCCACGGCCGCGGCGGCGAGGTCCTCGACGTCGGCCGCCGCACCCGGACCATTTCGCCGGCGCTGCGCCGGGCCCTCGCGGCCCGCGACCGGCAGTGCCGGTTCCCGGGTTGCGGCAACCTCCGCTGCGATGCTCACCACCTGGAGCACTGGGCCGACGGCGGCCGGACCGCGCTCGACAACCTGGTGCTGCTGTGCCGCCGGCACCACCGGGCGGTGCACGAAGAAGGGTTCCGCGTCACGATAGACGGCGCCGGTGACGTGCAGTTCCTGCGGCCGGACGGCCGCCCGCTGCCGGGGGCGCCGCCGGCGCCGACCTGGACGGGACCGGCGCTGCAGCCCACGAACGACGGCCTGGCTGCAGCGGGCATGGAGATCGGCGCCGACACGGCGACGCCCTCCTGGCGCGGCGAGCGGCTCGACCTCGACTACGCGATGAGCGTGCTGTGGCGGCCGCGCCGCCAGCCGCCCGCGGAATGAGCCGCGCGCGGTTCATGGCCTCGACCTGGCACACCGGCCGGCCTTGCGGGTCCACGACACCTTGCAGGCCAGCGGTCCCGAGGCGTTGTTCGCCGGAAAGAGCAACGTGATCGGCCGGCTGAGGCGCCGGTCTCAGGGGTCGCCGAGAGCCCACGGATCGTGCCAGTCTCGGGTCGGACCGGACCTGCGAGGAGGCCCGCAAGTGCAGCGACTACAACCCCCGCAACCGGCACCGCCACCGCCACCGGGGCGAGAGTCCAGCCGAACAGGCTACGCGAGCTCGACCCGGGCGTGATGCCCGGCGACTGATGCCAGCGCCAGATCACGCGTCAGCAGCGGTGCGTCCAGACTCTCCGCGAGCGCCAGATAGGCGGCATCGTAGGCCGTCAGGTTGTGACGAAGTTGCCAGATCCGTTCCAGCAGCGGCTGATGTCCGTGGCGCTCGATGGACATGGCCGCCAGATCCCCGAACGAGTCGCGGCCATGGCGCTCGTTGATGTCGCCGTGCAGGGCACAACGTCTGAGCGCGTGGGCGACCTCGACATCCAGCATGTGAGGCGCGTGCAGCGGGTCGTCGCCTTCGAAGAGGCGCTCTTCCAGTGCGGCGCCCGCATCGGAGCGAAGAAGCACCTCGACCACGATCGAAGCGTCGACGACGATCACCGGCTGTCCCGACCTTCGCGGACGAGGTCGGCGGCCGACACGCTGAGTTCGACGCGGGGACGCGATTGCAGGCGCTCCCGGAACCGTCTACGGGCCAGGATGTCCAGCACGTAGTCGGCCACGGACAGGCGCTCGGTGGCGGCTCGCTTCTCCAGCGCCTGGTAGAGCTCTTCAGGGACATGCCGGAGCACGATCGTACGCGCCGAGTTCGGGCTCTCGGACTCACCCCACGCCGGCGCTGCGCTGGTCTCACGGACGCGGTCCGTTCCTCTGCGCTCGTCGTTCGGAGAACCCTGCAGGTACGCCTGCAGCGCCAGCCGCACGATGTCCGACGGCCGCCGCGCGTCGCGCTTCGCCCGTTCCCCCACGGCGTTGCGCAACCCGTGGGGCAGTCTGACGCTCAACTGGTCGCGCACTCGCTCCACCCTCCCTCACGTTCAATGTAATGCAATGTCATGCAACGGGTGACGGCGGGCGGCTTTACCGCTGGGTGGCCGCGATTCGTCACGGCAGGGTGTAGGTCAGCAGCGTGGTCCCCGCGGCCACGGCCACATACTGCTTTCCGTCTTTTCCCATGTAGGTGATCGGATTGGCGCCGCTGATCAACTGCTCGGTCGCGACGCGCCACAGCTCGCGCCCGGTCTTCGTTTCGTAGCACGACCACGTACCACGTGCGCCAGGGGCCAGCATACGAGCGGGCTCTCGCTGAGGGCCGCGCCCTCGGGACGCCGTTGCAGCTGTCCCCGGACTTGGCTCCGCATCGGCATACCGACGGCCAGCGCGTGGTAGCATCTGGAGAATGTTGGACACGCACACGATCGCCCGCGCCCTGATCGCGGCTGGCGTCGATCCAGGTCATGCCGACGCCATCACGGACGCTGTCCGGCAAGCGGCCGACCGTGGGGACTACGTCACACCCGAACGTCTTGACGTAGTCATCGCCACTCTGCGCGCCGACACTTACCGCGCGATGATGATGCAGACAGCCGTCACTGTCGGATTGCTCGGCGTGATTCTGGCAGCCCCGCGCTGGCTTGGCTGAATCGGTGCCGGACGATCCAGCACGCCCAAAGACGCCCTACCGCGGTGTCGCACCATGAGAATCGGTACGAGACGAGGACGACGAGGCGAACACCGCTGCTACTCCTATCCGACGGTCACGGCTCTTCTGGTCGGGCAGTTGGATCACAGGTTGGACAGCGGCGTATGTGGGCATCGCAGCTATTGACCCGCACCCGGTGACCCTTTGGACACCGTAGAACCCACACAAGCGCAAATGGATGCGTGGAAATGCGCTCGTTCGTCTTTTGCACCAGCGTCAGCCCGTTGACGTTTGGCTTCATCTCGACCGCGTATCCTTCAGTCGGCTTCTCCAGTTCACGCTGCTTCCCCCACCGGATGACTGGCGCAGGCGATTCGTCACGGCAGGGTGTAGGTCAGCAGCGTCGTCCCCGCGGCCACGGCCACATACTGCTTTCCGTCTTTTCCCATGTACGTGATGGGATTGGCGCCGCTGATCAACTGCTCGGTCGCGACGCTCCACAGCTCCCGTCCGGTCCTTGTCTCGTAGGCGCGGAACCGTCGATCGGTGGCCCCCCCGATGAAGAGCACGCCCCCCGCGGTCGAGGTCGGCCCACCATTCTGGGAATTCGGGGCGCCGGTCTCAACGCCGGCGGGTGCGCCTTCGACCGTGCCGAACGGAATCTGCCAGGCTATCTCACCCGTGTTCACGTCCACGGCGGTCAGCCTCGACCAGGGCGGCTGCCAGCAGGGCCAGCCGTTGACGGACAACCGGGTGACGACGTGCCAGTAGATCCTGCGCGACTCGGGAGGCCCCGCATAGCCGCGACGATCGGGGTCGTCGTCCACTCTTCTGAGTTCACTGATGTGTCCGGTGTCCGCGTAGTTGATGATGTAGTACCCCAGGCTCGGATCGAAGGTTCCGCCGGTGAACTCCGTCCCGCCGCCGGTCGACGGAAACACGAGCGCGCCCTCCAGGGACGGCGGCGTATAGGGGCCGCGGTTGCGCCCGCCGTCGAAGCCCGTCAACAGCTCGCGGCACGCGGCCTCGTGCTCGGGCGTCACCGTCGCGATGTCGTCCATCGTGAAGCTGGTGCGCCCGAAGGGCGGCGGCTTCACCGGGAACGGCTGTGTCGGCGAGTAGTACTCCCCGGGCAGATTTCCCTGCGGGACGGGGCGTTCCTCGATCTCGTAGATCGGCTCGCCGGTGACCCGGTTGAAGATGAACAACACCGGATACTTCGTCATGACGCCGACGGCCGGAATCGTCTCGCCGTCCCGCTCGACGTCGAACAGGATCGGCGGCACCGGCATGTCCAGGTCCCACAGGTCGTGATGGACGGCCTGGAAGTACCACTTCAGCTCCCCCGTCAGGGCATCGACGGCGACGATCGAGTTCGCAAAGAGGTTGTCCCCGGGGCGGTCGGTGCCATAGAAATCGTTAAGGGCGGACCCGAGCGGCATGTACAGAATGCCGCGCTCCTCGTCGACGGTGAAGAAGGTCCAGGTGTTGGCGCCGCTGACGTTGCGCCAGGAGTCGTCGAGCCAGGTCTCGTTGCCGACCTCGCCGGGCCGGGGCACGGTGTGAAATGTCCAGACCAGCTCGCCCGTCCGCAGATCCCACGCGCGCACGTCGCCCGCCGGGCCCTTCGAACCCGTCTCGTCCGCGTTGTGGACACCGGTGAACACCAGGTGCTTGTACACGGCGACCCCGGACGAGATCCCGTAGTGCATGTTCGGAAAGCCGTTCATCACGTCCGGGGTCTTCAGGTCGACGTAGCCGTCGTTGCCGAACCGGGCGTTGGGGATGCCGGTCTGCGCGTTCAGCGAGATCAGCTCGCCCTCCTCGGTGCCGAACACGATCTGCGGGGCCGTGACGTCGTCGCCTTCCCAGTACGCCAGTCCGCGCATCGACCCACCCGTCCAGTGCAACTGGTGCTCGGGTGAGTTCCAGACTCCGGGCGCCGTGTACTCCCAGATGAGGTCACCGGTCTCCGGCTCCAGCGCCACCACGCGGTAGTACGGGAACGACAGGTACAGGACGCCGTCGACCATCAGCGGGGTCGACTGGCTCGGCCGTGACGGTACGCCCGGTTTCGTCATTTCGTACCGCCACGCCGGCACCAGGGTCGACACGTTGCTTGTGTCGATCTGCGTCAACGGAGAGTGGCGCTGGTTGCCGCCGTCCCGTCCCCAGGCGCGCCAGCCGTCCTGCGCGTGAACCGGCGGCGCGGCGAGGCCCGCCACTAGCAGCAACCACAGAAAACGCCGCGCGGTGTGGTGACGTATCGTCGAGCTGATGATCATGAGTCGAGAGCTCCTGGCCAGAATTGTGTACTGCCCCGGAATTCTTTCACAGTGGTCAGACGATTTGCGCTGGACGCGGCCGCGTCCAGCCCGAAAAAGTCCCGTCTCACCTGCGCAGGGCTGCGGTATCCGTGTTTTTCCAGCATCCACCACTGCAGGTCGCCGAGCACCGCCGCCCGCCCTGCAGTTCCGAGGTCACCCGGTCACGGAGCGGGAGGAGGCGACGCTCCGCGGCGCGAAATTCCCGAAAGCCCGTTCACCGAGCCGAGTCCTCCGGGAGCCCCTCGATGCCGGCCGGGAGCTGGACGCCGAGCGTGTTCTGAAACATCGTGAGCTGGGTGTAGTTCCCGACGATCAGCACAACCTCGACGAGCTGTTCCCGGGTGTACCGCTCACCGAGGGCCTGCCACGTCTCCGCCGAGACAAAGCGGCTCGCGTGCAGCTCATCCGCCGCCCCGGGCGGCATCATCGAGCGTCCAGTGTATCCTCTGGTGAGTCTGCGGGCTCGAGGCCGTCAACGACCGGCGAGGGAGAGAACATGCGCATCGTGTCACGGGTGGCCGGGGGGTGCTTCGTGGTCAGCCTCCTGCTCGCTGGCGGGTCCGCGTCGGCCCAATCCATCATCGACGACTACACGCCGGTGACCGGGGAGATGCTGGTGAATCCCCCACCAGGCGACTGGCCCATGTGGCGCAGGACCTACAGCCACTGGGGCCACAGTCCGCTCGATCAGATCAACACCTCCAACGTTGGCAGCCTCCGTCTGGCGTGGGCCTGGACCATGGGAGAGGGCAAACAGGAAACGACGCCGCTCGTGCACGACGGCATCATGTTCCTGGTGCAGGCCTGCGACTTCGTCGAGGCCCTCGATGTGCGCGATGGGTCGCGGCTCTGGCAGTACCGCCGGACCCAGGTCGATCACGCGGCGAGCATGGCCTGTGCGAACCGCAACGGTGCGCTCTACGAGGACAAGCTCATCATCGGCACCCACGATGCCTCCCTGGTCGCGCTGAATGTGCGCACGGGCGAGGTCGAGTGGGAGGAACAGGTCGGCGACTGGACGGTCGGGCACCACTACTCGGGTGGCCCGCAGGTCATCAAGGGGCGGGTCGTCGCGGGCATGTCAGGGTGCTATCAGCTCAACACGCGCTGCTGGGTCTCAGGCCACGATGTCGAGACGGGCACGGAGGTGTGGCGCACCTATACGATTCCCGGACCCGGGGAGTTCGGCTACGACACGTGGGGCGGGATACCCGACGATGAGCGGCGTGGAGGCTCGGCCTGGAACGCGCCGAGTTACGACCCCGAGTTGAACCTGATCTACATCGGGGTCGGGGTGCCGATTCCGTGGGGCTCGGTACAGCGCGGCACCGGGGACGGCGACGTCCTCTATACCAACTCCACCCTCGCGCTCAACGCTGATACCGGCGAGATCGTCTGGTACTTTCAGCACATTCCCAACGACGAGTGGGATCTCGACCATCCGTTCGCCCGCATGGTCGTCGAGACCGTCGTCGCGCCGCGGGCCGACGCCGTGCAGTGGATGAACACGTCGGTCACGCCGGGGCAACTTCGAAAGATCGTGACCGGGATTCCCGGCAAGACCGGCATCGTCTGGGCGCTCGACGCTGCCACCGGAGACTTTCTCTGGGCCAGACCGACCAATTACCAGAATGTGGTGGTCGACATCGACGCGGAGAGCCGGCGGGTCCTGCTGAACCCGGCGCTGAAGTCGCCGCAGGTCGGAGAGCCGGTCTTCGTCTGCCCGAGCCTGACCGGCGGCATCAACTGGCAGGCGACCGCGTATCACCCGGGGACGAACGCGCTCTATGCGCCGACCAACAACACCTGCAATGACCTGACCCTCAACGAATTCCGGCTGCGACCCGGTGCGCACCACGGCTCGGCGCGCGTTGCGCTCGCGGAGACCCCGGACAGTGACGGGCAGATCGGACAGTTCACGGCGGTCGACGTGGGCACGGGCGAAACGTTGTGGGTGCACCACCAGCGCGCCGGATTCGGTGGCTCGGTGCTGACCACGGGGGGCGGGTTGGTGTTCGTGACCGACGACGCCCGGCGTTTCCGCGCCTTCGATGCCCGGACCGGAGAAATACACTGGGAGCAGATTCTCAACTCGAGCGCGGGGGGATATCCGGTGTCCTACATGCACGAAGGCGTGCAGTATGTCGCCATCGCCGCGGGCGGCGGGGTCAACTTCCGCGGGCTCACCCCGGAAATTCGGCAGCCGGGCCGCGGCAACATGCTGTTCGTCTTCAGGCTGCCCTGAGCTGAGTGCGCTCGCGGGTCTCCGCCAATGCCGTTGACGGTACCTACCTGATCCCGACGGCACGCAGCCCCGCCGTCACGGCGTCCTCATCGTCCTGGGCCGATGCGCCGCTGGCTCCAATCGCCCCCACGGTGAAGCCGTCCCGCACAATCGGCACCGCGCCCTGGAAGAACCGCAGCCGCCCACCGGTGTTGTCGTTCAGGTTCTGATACAGCGCGTTCTGTCCCTGTCCGGTCGTCGCGGCGCTCGGGCGCCCGGTCATGGCCGAGACCATCGCTTTGCCAATGGCGGTATCGGTGGTCGCGGGTCGGGCCCCGGGCAGCCGCACCACGGCGATCGGGTCGCCCCGGCCGTCGACGACGGCGATGCTGAGCAGAAGGTTGTTCCCGGCCGCGGCGGTTGCGGTGGCCTCGATCAGCGCCAGCGCTTCGGCCAGGGTCAGTGGTTCAACCGGCGATTGGGCGCGAGCGGCGTCGTGGGGGCCGGCCAGCGTGCCGACGACGAGTACGGCTGCCAGGCATCGGAGGATCTTCATGATGTCAGTTCCTTGGAGCTGCTAAAACCGGTCCAGGGCCGCACGGACCGCGTCCTCGTCCTGCTGTGACGAGGCCCCGCTGCATCCCATGGCGCCGATGGTCTCACCGTCCCGTGTGATCGGCAGTGCGCCCTGAAACGGATAGAGCGGCGTCTGGGCCGCCTCGCCGAAGTTCGCGAAGGCCGGGCTCGAGGCGAGGTTGCCCAGGTTGCCGCTCGGCTGTCCGAACATCGCCGAGAGCGCGGCCTTGCCGCGGGCAACATCGGTGGTGAAGAACCGTGCGCCGTCCATCCTGGACAGCGCGATGAGGTCGCCTCGCGAATCGACCACCGCGCAGCTCAGCTTGACGCCGGCCGCGTCCGCGGCCCCCCGCGCGGCGTCGAGTGCGGACATCGACTGTTCCAACGTGGGGCCGGGTGGTGGCGCCGGCGCGCCACGTTGCTGGGCGGCGACCGGGCCAGAAGCCACGGCGGCCGCGACCACACCGACGAGCGCGCTGAACGTGATTCGACTGTTGGACATGCGACGTCTCCTCCCAGGAATAGAGCGTCAGCGTACGTAGTGGCGCCGAGTGTGTCAATGGCGGCCGCGGGTTGTCACCGTACGCCGGTTTCCAGTGGCGCCGTCTGTGCTACTTCGCGGCCCTGAAAGTCCGGCCGCGCGCGAGCGACCGCGGCTCGTGGCGAGACTAGGCACGCGTCGCTTTCCGTCAGGGACCTCATCCCGCCGCCACCTTTGTTTCACGGAAGAGGTCGGCCGGCATCGGTCGCCTCAGGCGCCAGGTGATGGCCAGCGGACGCTCGCCCGTGTGTGAAACGTAATCGGCCGGGCCCAGGCAGGTGTAGGGGGCCGTACGCCCTTGTTCCTTTGCCGTGCGGCGCACGAAGAGCACCACGTGCGTTCCTCGCTCGCGGTGGTGCAGGTAACGCTGCGCCGTTTTCGACCGTTCGGTGGTTGTGCTCTGCGATTCCCAATGGAACAGGGTCGGTGAAATCGCGTAGTCGTTGTACATCGTCGACGGAGAATAGTGCGCCTCCGACTTCTCCAGAGTCACGAAGAACAGATCGCTAGCGATCGGTTCGTGAAACATCGTCCCCTCCCTGATTCTATGGGGATGCTCTACGGTCTGTTTCCCGATTGCCGTCAACACATCGTCGAGGCTGTAGCGGCAATGCACGCGAAGTGGCACGCTGTGGCGCCAACCAAGCTCATTGTCCAGAGAGTGACCAACATGGGTCGCCTCCTCGTCGAGTAGCTCGACCAGATCGGCGAGCTCAGCGAGAATTGCCGGGTGCTGCCAGATCCGGTCGAACGACGCCTGCAGCGACTCCAGGTCACTATTCGGGCCCCAGAACCCGATGTGGACCGCCGTCAACATCCGTCGTTGCCGTTCAGTCAGCGATGCAACGTCTGGCGACCGTGTCTCCCGGAGCAGGCCGCGCAGGCAGCCTATGCGTTCTTCGTCATCGGTGTGGAGGAAGCGCCGGACCGCCTCGGACAGCTGCTGCTGATTGGGGCCAGGTTCGGGCACCGCCAAGCCGGCCTCGCGCCGCAGCCGCGACCACGACCAGGAGGGATGGCGATAGAGGTCGGCGATGTCGATTCCGGCAACCTCGATGAACTGCCCAAGCGTCGTCTCCGGCGGCATCCCTCGCAACTCGTCGACCAGCCCCTGGAATCTGCCTCCTACTGCCGCCCGCACATTACTCAGCACGATATCCTTGGCCACTCGGTCGAGCTGAATCCGGCAGCCGGCCGGTAGGTGCGGGAAGCCCGCTTCGAGCTGTTGGATGAGACCGCTTCGCGAGGCGCCGACCAGGGCACGATACCGACGATCGAAACGAAACCGTCGGTGCTGCTGACCGATGAAGTCGAGCACGGTCAGACAATCCTTGCCGCCGGCATGGCGCAATCCGCGGCCGAGCTGCTGCAGAAAGACAGTGGCGCTCTCTGTCGGTCGGAGAAAAAGCACGGTGTCGATCGCGGGCACGTCGACACCCTCGTTGAACAGGTCGACGGCAAACAGAATGTTCAACTCGCCGTCCCTCAGACGCCGCAGCGCCTGGTCGCGGTCGTCGCGCCCCGTGTTCGCTGACACCGCCGCACAGGGAATGCCCCGGGCAGTGCACTCGCGAGCCATGAACTCGGCGTGCTCGATGCTGACGCAGAAGCCCAGCGCGCGCATCCGGGCCGGGTCGGTCACCTTGTCGCGTATCGCCTGCACGATCAGGTTCACGCGGGCGTGATGCCCCGTGTAGATCTGCTGCAAGTGCGCCCTGTCGTAGCCGCCGCGTGTCCATCGGGCGCTGGTCAGGTCGACCGTGTCGTGCAGGCCGAAGTACTGAAACGGGCAAAGCAGGCCTCGCTCGAGCGCCTCCCACAGCCGCAGCTCCACCGCGATGCGTCCATCGAACCAACCGAGCACACTCTCGCCGTCAGTCCGTTCCGGGGTCGCTGTCAGCCCCAGCAGCACTCTGGGCGCAAGGTGGTCGAGCACGCGCCGGTAGGTGGCGGACGCCGCATGGTGGAATTCGTCCACCACGACGATGTCGAACGCATCCGGCGCCACGGTGTCCAGGTCGACCTGGGCCAGCGACTGAATCGAAGCGAACACGTGCTTCCACTCGTCTGGACGATGCCCGTCGACATACAGCTCGCCGAACGCACCGTCCCGCAGTACCACCCGGAACGCCTGCAGACTCTGATTCAGCAGCTCTTTGCGGTGCGCGACAAACAGCAGGCTCGGGTTGCCCCCGAGTCGTTCCCTCAAGCGGTTGTAGTCGAGCGCCGACATAATGGTCTTTCCAGTGCCGGTGGCGGCCACCACCAGATTCCGATACCGGCCGTGGCGCTCGCGCTCCGTCTCCAGCCGGTCGAGAATCTCTTTCTGGTATGGATATGGCCGGACGTCGAGCGCCAGAAACTGCAGCGGCACCGTCGGCACCGTCGCGGCCACTGCCCGATTGAAGCGTTCGCCGTCCCGCCCGGTCTCGTAGGACTCGTATTCAGCGTCCTCCCAGTAGCTTTCGAATGTGGCCTGAAATTTGTTGAGAATGTCTGGCGACGACACCTCGGACAAGCGGACATTCCATTCCACGCCATCGACCAGCGCTGCTCGCGAGAGGTTCGACGACCCGATGTAAGCGGTCGAAAAGCCGGTGTCCCTATGAAATAGCCACGCCTTGGCATGTAAGCGCGTCGACCGGACGTCGTACGACACCTTCACCTCGGCCCCCAGCGAGGCGAGCCAGTCGAGAGCTCTCCGTTCGGTAGACCCGGTGTAGGTCGTGGTAATGATCCGAAGCCTCCGACCCTTCTCGCGATGCTGCCGCAGCGGCCGCTCCAGCAGGCGCAACCCGGTCCATCGAACGAACGCGCAGAGTAAGTCGATGGAATCGGCCGATGGAATCTCTTGCTCGAGTGCGTGCCCCACCCCGGGCTCACCTCGCGCGTTCACCATCAGATCGCTGGCGGCCAGGCTCACGAGCGGGCGCATTTCATGCCCCGCCGCACCACCAACAGCCGGCGCCCGAGGCACGATGGCCAGCAGTTCTTCGACAGGCCGCGACAGGACATCCTTGGGATCAGCGGTCTGCGGAAGCGCGTCGATCAGTAACCTCACGATGCGGTTACAAACGTCGGCCTGCCGCTCGGGCCGCTCGTCGACCGGAATCGCACGCAGCACCTGGAGGAGGATGTCGTGAACGTGACGGGCGAGTGCCACGTGACCGTCGGCGGAATTGAGCCCGCGATAATCCGCGCGCCGCCCACTCTCGGACAGCGTTTCGAGGGCGGCCTTCAGATTCTCGGTGATGAGCCGCTCGTAGAGGCCCTCCGGCAGATTAAGTCCCATCAGCGTCAACAGCACATGCCCCTTCACCCACTCAGGAGGCCAATCAGCGCGTCCAGAAGCGCCGCCGCGCGGGTCTCTCCGGCGGCGAGTGTCGCACACGTCGGCCGCGCATGCGAGGGTGTCCCCGAAATACACGACCACGTACCACCGGTAGGCTGGCGTGAAGGACGCGCGCGCGACGCACACTGGCGGGATGTTCCTGGTCAAGCTGCTCCCGTTCATTGACGCCGAGAACGGCGACGGGGGAACGCGGTGAAGATCGGCCGTACACTGGAGAAGGAGATCACCGGCATTCGAGACGTAGAAAGGATCTTTCCCGGACACTGTGACACGCCGTTGCACTGGAGTGATTTCGTGGAGTACCGCGGCTTAAACACCGACATGTTACGCTCCGCATGGTCGGATCAAACTCTTCGCCGCGGTTGAATCCAGTGTGGTCGCATCTATCCCGATCGTGAACCGCTGGGCGCACTCGGCGGACGCCAAGCGTTTGCCACACCCAACAGAACACCTCCGTGTGCCTCTCCTGGTCGATTTAGTAGCGGCGACCGCGCGACCGCGCCGAGTGCTCGGGCGCGAACTCGTAGAACTCGACGTGCAGGAAGGTGCGGAAACGCAGCGAATCGGTCGTGCGCCACACGATCGCACGCTACGAGTCCAGCCGTTCGAAGCAGCCGAGCAGCACCGGTCGGAAATCTCGGCCCGGTGGGAGACTCGGTCGACAGACCCCGTCCGCGTCGAACGCACCGCATAGCCACGAACGCGTCAAACCCCACGTCGGCAAGCACGCAATTCAGCCAACCGCTAAACGGATACTCGGCATTTCTCGGCAGATCTGCTGTGGCAACCCGCATCATCACTTGCCACGTCCAGTCCCGTCGCGTACCCATCCCATGCTTCGCAGCGCCGTACTCTGGATCCATATTGTCGATCTCTATAACGAATGCCTCTCACCACAGCCTGCCATCAGAACCTCGGGCGCCTCCCTCAGCCACAACTCATCTATCCCCTTGTACGCTTCTTTCGCCCTTTGTATGACTGCCTCCTCACGGGCGACTCACCAACTAGATAGAGCCTTGAGTATGTGTCCAGTATCTTTCCGATTTGATGATCCGCCTCGTCATGCCTCACAGGCCTCCTCATCTTCGACAGCAACTTGCACAAGAAGGATCCGGTAAGTTTGACAACAAGAACTCCTCCGTGTTTGTCGTTCAATTCCCTAACCCAGTGTATTTCCTTGTCTTCTTTTCTTAGTTCGATCGTCTCGTCCCTGGTGATCACGAAGCCGCATTTGCCGTAATCTCCTGCCAAATAAGAGAGCATCTGCCGATACTCGTCTCCCTCGAGACCCTTTTTGTTCTTGACTTCGAAAATCACTTGACGAGTTCCGTGATCATCATAGACCCTTCTCCATACTCCGCCTTCCGCAATATTCGTCGCAACGATGTCACGCCGCTGCGTCGCCTGCTTGTTTGGATGCAATTCAATATTTGCTAACTGTCCCGCAAATAGAATCCGCGCGGCCCTTAAACACCATTCCTCGAAATCTTTCGCCCCGTCCGTCCCTAGAGGTATCTTACCCAGCTGTGAAACATGACTCCCAATCTGTTTGTTTCTGATCTGGGGCGTTTGCGATTCAATCCTGATCTCGTATTCGTCGTGTATCTCTTCGACCTCGATTTCACCTAATACCGGCCGCGTCGATCCAAGGGCCATCCAGTAACAAGGATGAACGAGTAGTCGGGCGTCGCCGTCGAATCCCATCGCAGGAGAACGGCCGTCGTGGCAAAATGAAAATGTACCAGAGGTCGTGTCTCTAATGCCGACGAAACCAACACTGTATAGGGATTGAAGTAGATCGAGTGGATTGTCCAGAATCACGAAATGTTGCCGTGCGGCGGAGTCCAATTGAGCGGTGTCGACCGCGGCCGCAACAAGCGACGAGGCCACGGTTGCGCTACTCTCTGGATCACGGTTACTGAACGCCGCTGTCAAGAAGGGTAATCCCGGAACGATGCCTCGGTATTCCTTGTGAAGATCATCAAGGCGTGTTCTGGAAATCTCGTGAGCCGTAGAATTGAGGTCTTCCATGACAATCTTCTCGCGCCTGTGGCTAGCGGCTCGATTGAACGCTTGGTTAAGGAGTGCCAGAATGTCTCTGGGCCGGTAGAGAGTCAGACGTAGCGCCTTCCGGAACCCTTCCCTGCCGTGCAGATCTGAACCAGTACAGTGATTCCAGATCTTGAGGTTATTCTCTACGTCAGGCGCAAACGCCAGCCGAAGTCGATCGCATGCAAGTTCGAAGAGAAGAGCCTCATCCCAATGAAGTCGAAGGATCTGACCCTCGATATCTCTAGTGTAATCGGGGTCGACCTCAGCTATTGCTCGGCTCACATTGTCTCTAGCGAAAAGGCTCAGTCGAGTCGCAGGCATCCAATCGTTCAGTTCGATGGTGGCTAGAACCAAGCCATCGGCCATGGCATTTCCGACATCATCGGCCCGATATCCTTCGTCGAGCTTATCGATAAGTAGAACAAACTCCATCTTGAGCTCTGGGACGATCTCAATCAGAGCTTCCTTAATCTGATTCACTTCGAGCAATCTGGCCAAGTTGCCGACTTGCTCTTCAGGCACCACGTCATTGGGCAGGACGGAATCGAGCACCCGCTTCAAACGAGCTGAGACCCCGTTGACCTGAGTCCAACGCTGGATATGCGAGACCAGTCTATTCGACACTGTCACTTTGGAGTAGCGGTATTTCCTCGATGCCGCGCTGGCAATCTCCATCATCAGCGCGTAACGCCAGACGATTCGGGAAGCAGCCCGAAGGAGATGGAAATGTGGACCGAAATGTTTCAGGATTGGCCTGAGACCAAACATCTGGTCTTCTTCGGGAGACAACTCGATGGCGTGTACCTTCGAAACACTGTCCCAGTGCTTTTTCAAAGCGTAAACGAGAGCGCTCTTACCGGAGCCTCGTCGTCCGACGACGATCGGCCGTTCTTTTGCTATTAGAAGGGTCTTGTAGTCCGGAGTCTTGACAAAGGCTCTCAGGAGCATTCCATGGTCAGCTTCAGCTCGAATGTCTCCAAGGGGACTCGCCTTCAATGTCTTTGCTCCTGATTCAGGAATGCCAGCTTAGAGATTGACACTGCCATGGTGGCACCAACCGACGTGCAGAATCGAGCCGAAAAAACCAATCGCTGGCGGGCTAATGGGTCGTCGTTGACGCACCTATCTCCCCAGATGTGCGCCCGCTTGTCGTCCGGTTTGTCCCGCAGCTACGTGGACAAAACGTAGACGACCGTGCCGTGGTCGCGTCGACCTGCGTTGCGGTGAGCGTTGGCGACCGACTGAGGATCTCGGTGCAGTGCCGAATTGAGCGGCTTTGCGCACAAAATTGACCTCCACCGTCTGGTCATTGCACCGCCTGATGGCGGCAGGAACTATGTCTAGATGGATGACGCCTGCATCGCTTGCTTCGGTCAGTTCCACGGAGATCCTCGTTGCGATCAGCAGTACCTCATCCAAGAGGTCCAGCCACTCGGACAACTGGTCGCCAGGAGTGAGGCGTTCAACCGGTTCCATAACGAGCGGCGGCACCCCTCGTCGAATGTCCGCGCAGTCCTGCGCGGTGTTACCCCAGCATTGGATGGCGACTCCATCATAGCGTCCGAAGCAGTCACGGATTCTGGGGAACATGTCGTGGAGCCAACTGAGCCAATCATACGCGCAGACGGGCACCGGCTCCAGCGATCAAGAGCGGGCACCCGGCAGCGGACAACACGAGGACTTCCCGATGGGGTATCCCGTCTCAGTCAGCTACGGTTGCCCTATGAGCGTGCCTACCTCGTTAGCGGCGCCGGACTCGAACGGCGCCGTGTGCGCGCGGCGGAGGATGCGACTGACCGTCGCTGGCGACACGTGCACAGTGGCGGCGATCTGGGCGCCACTCCAGCGGCGCCGGCGCAACGCCACGACCTGGGCCGCGACCGCCGCCGGCAGTGCCCGGGGCTGGCGGTGTGGTCGCGAGCTGCGGTCGCGCAACCCGTCCGCCCATTCGGCCTGATAGCGGGCCACCCGCTTGCGCACCGCGGGCACACAAACTCCGACAGCGGTGGCCACCGCGGCTGGGGCTGGTCCTGGTCGAGTACCCACCGAACGATGGCGGCTCGACTCTGCGGCGTCAACTTGGCATGCTTATGGATGTCCGCTTGGGCCTCCTTCTGGCAAACTGGTTGACACGCACCTTCAATTTTGTCGGTCGGGTCCGAGTGAACAACCTATTAAAAGATCACTGCTAGCAGCCCGTGGCAAAAGCCCCGCTGAATTCTGCGCTTCCCCGCTGAATTCTGCGCTTCCCCGCTGAATTCTGCGGTTTCACGCTGCATCCCGCTGTGCGGCGTTGTTCATCGGTCAAATACTGCCGGTATTTTCCCTCTTCTCGCCTTGCTCAGCGAGCGCATCGCCGATCTCGGTGCAACGCGGGGTTTCACCACGGACTCCTACGTGCGCAGTTTCGGCAGGGTCTGGCCCTGCGGCACGAAATTCAGCGCTACCCCGTTGTTGCACCAGCGCTGACCGGTAGGCGGCGGACCATCGCCGAACAGATGGCCCTGGTGACCCTCGCACCGCGCGCAATGGTATTCGGTCCGCGGCAGAATGAGCTTCCAGTCGCGCTTGGTTTCCAGACGTTCCTCGATGGGCGCGTAGAAGCTCGGCCACCCGGTGCCGCTCTCGTACTTGGTGCTGGCATCGAAGAGCGGCAGGTAGCAGGCGGCGCAGACAAAGGTGCCGGGTCGCTTTTCATCGTTCAAGGGGCTGCTGCGCGGCCGCTCGGTCGCTTCCTCGAACAGCACATCGTACGCCGCCGGCGAGAGGAGCGTGCGCCACTCCTTCAGCGGCTTCTTCAGCTTCGTCACGCTTTGGCCCAGCAGCCGCATGGGCGCGGCCACTCCCACGGCGACGCCGCTGACCATCGCGGCGAAAAAGCGTCTTCTGTTCATGATGCCCTCCTTCGGGTCCGTCGGGTCGACCGCGGCGCGTCGGTCAGCGGTCACGGCGCCGCTGACCTCTCCTGGGGCGAGTGTCGCACAATTCGGCCGCGCATGCGAGGGTGCACCAGCCATGCACGACCACGTACAACGTGCGCCATTGGCCAGCAAGGGACGCACCGCGGAGGATATGATTACCGCCTACGTGACGCGCGAACCGCGGCCCACTGGCCCGCAGCGCAACGGCCAACCGTCGCCGCACGTGAAGGGAAACAGGGAATGAAGATGAGTCCGCGCGTCACGTTCATGTCCCCGAGCCGCCCGGGGTGGAAGTTCCGCTGCTTTCGACTGGCGCTGAGTGGCGCCCTGCTCGTGGCGCTTGGCGCCGGCGCCGCGCGCGCGCAGGCCCAGTCCTCCTCCAGCGGACCGTGGCAGACCTACGGCACCGAGAACGGCGAATGGCGCAGCTATGCCGGCGACATCGCCGGAACGAAGTATTCGCCGCTCGACCAGATCGACGCCGGCAACTTCAGCCGGCTGGAGATCGCGTGGGAATGGACATCGGTTGACGCGCTCGTGAGTCGGTCGACGCCGGACGGGGGCGAATGGTGGGCCCCGCTGGAGACGATCGTGGAGTCGCTCGTGGGGGACACCCCGAACCTGTACCGCGACAGTCAGCCGCCGAACCTCTCGCGGTTGCAGGCCACGCCGTTGATGGTGGGTGGCGTCCTCTACTTCAACACGCCACTCTCGCAGGGGGTGGCGGTCGACGCCACGACCGGCCAGACGCTCTGGGTGTTCAACCCGAAGACCTACGAGGAAGGCACGCCCTCGATGAGCAGCCCGTGGACCCAGCGCGGGGTGGCGTACTGGACCGATGGCGAGAACGACGAGCGGATCTTCTGGGGCACCGGCAACGGGTATCTCGTCTGCGTGCACGCCAGGACCGGACGCCCCTGTCCCGACTTCGGACCGGACGGCAGCGGCATGGTCGACGCGATGGTCGGTATCCCGCGGGTCGATCGCGACGCGCGCGACTATCTCAACGCCATGCTCTACTCGATCAACTCGCCGCCGATCGTCGTGCGAGACATGGTGATTCACGGGTCGCAGATTGCCGACCGGCGTATCACCAAGGAAGCGCCGCCGGGGTGGGTGCGCGCCTGGAACGCGCGGACCGGCGCGCATGCCTGGGACTTTCACACCGTCCCGAACAGCGCGGACGAGTTCGGTGTCGACACCTGGGGCAACGACTCGTGGCGCTATTCGGGCAACGCCAACGTCTGGTCGATGCTGGCCGGCGACAACGAGCTGGGGTACGTCTACCTGCCGACCGGCACCACGACCAACGACTATTACGGGGCCGACCGTCCGGGCGACAACCTGTTCTCCGAGTCGATCATCGCCGTCGACGTGGAGACCGGCCAGCGGGTCTGGCACTTCCAGGCGGTGCATCACGGGCTGTGGGACTACGACTTCCCGACGCATCCCAACCTGCTCGACATCGTGGTGGACGGTCGTCCCATCAAGGCGCTGACGCAGGTGAGCAAGCAGGCGTTCCTCTACGCGTTCGACCGGGTCACCGGGGAGCCGATCTGGCCGATCGAGGAGCGGCCGGTCCCGCAAGAAACCAATATGCCGGACGAGGTGCCCTCGCTGACGCAGCCGTTTCCGACCCGGCCGGCGCCGTTCGATTATCAGGGCGTCACCATTGACGACCTGGTCGACTTCACGCCGGAGATACGCCAGATGGCGATCGAGGTGGTGCAGAACTACCAGATCGGGCCACTCTTCACACCGCCTGGCCGCCCCATCGAGGGAGGCACACAGGGGACCTTGATGCGGCCGCCGGATTTTGGCGCAGCCGGGTGGGCTGGCGCCGCCGTCGACCCCGAAACGGGCATGCTGTATGTCCCGTCGCGCAACGTCGCCGTGGCCATTCCGCTCTACACACCGGATGAGGCACTGGGCGCGACCATGCGCTACACCCACGGCGCTCCCGAGGCCGTGCGGTTGCAGCAGCGGGGCGGCTACGAAGCCCGTATGCCGCAAGGGCTGCCACTGCTCAAGCCGCCCTACTCGCGGATCACGGCGATCGACATGAACACCGGCGACCATTCCTGGATGGTGCCGCTGGGCAACGGTGACCGGATTCGCAATCACCCGCGTCTGCGTGAACTCAACCTGCCGCCGCTGGGGGACGGGACCATCGCCGGGCCGCTGCTGACCAGGACGCTGCTCATCATCGCTACGCCCACCGCAGGGAGCGACGGCGGGCCGGGGCTGGTGGCCTGGGACAAGGCGACCGGCGAGATACAGGGCGCGGTCGACCTGCCGGCCGGCACCATCGGCACACCGATGACCTACGAGGTTGAAGGGCGGCAGTATATCGCGGTGACGATCGGCGGCGGCCCGCGCCTCGTCGCGTTCGCGCTGCCGGAGTAGACCGGCACCCGAAGCTGAATCCAGCGGCTCGTCATTCGCGAACGACGCCGCGAACTCGGCGTCGACGCTGCCCAAGATGCTCCAGTACCACGGGATCGCGGTCGTGGCGCACGGCTTCCGCTCGTCGTTCCGGGACTGGGCAGCCGAGGAGACCGACCTTCCGCGCGAGGTGATCGAGGCGGCGCGCGCGCACGTCGTCCAGAACCAAGTTACAGTGAATCCGCCGTCGTCAGCACACCCGCCGCGCACCAACCGACAAGGTTCAACCGAGCGTCAGCAAGGTCTCGACGGCGGCCTTCAGCCGCGGCAGTTCCTGTTCGACCGTTGTCCACACCAACCCGAGATCCACACCGAATCAGTCGTGCGTCAGACGATCGCGCATGCCGGCGATCCGCTTCCACGGAATCTCCGGGGCGCGGCTCCTGGTGCCGTCCGAAAGCTGCTAGCAGCCCGTGGTGGAAGTCCCCACTGCATTCGAGCGTCGATGCATCTCGCCTGACGGCGTTGTTCGTCGGTTGCATATGCCCAATATGCGCCCTCCTCACGCCTTGTCAGGCGGGCGCCTCGCCGCTCTCGGTGCAACGCGGGGTTCCACCACGGGCTGCTTGACCGCTTCGCCGATGATCTCGAGTTTTCGAATGACTGCGTCCTGCCGCATCCGATCGCCGATAAACGTTGCGCGGTCGACGGACGCGTAGGTCTGGATGTCGGCAATGGCGTCTCGGATGTGCCCCAGGTAGACGGACTCGTCCTTCACAGCGGCTGGGCTTCCGTCAGGATTCGATCGCGAAGGGCCGGATGCACGCTCGCGTCAGTGAGGACCTCGATCTTTCGATGGAGCAAGGCTTCGAGGTCCTGACCCAGGCCGATGAGATCGAGCAACGAACGTCCAGCCTCCATGTCGACAAGGAAGTCGACGTCGCTGCTCCCGTGGTCCTCGCCACGCGCGACCGAACCAAACAGGCGGACGTTCCGGGCGCCGTGACCGGCCGCAATTCGAAGGATCTCGTGCCGTTTGCTCTGCAGGTCCATGCTGTGCCGATGTCATTCTATCGTGAGTGATAGACACCATGCGCTGTTGACCCGATTCGCCCTGCCGGAGTAGATCGGTCCTGCCACCGAGTCGGGGGGGGCCGGTCGTCAGCGTGCGGAATACGTGAGGTGGACCAACTCGATGCCGTCGGTCCATACTTCGCGTATGCACCTCACACGACGTCTCACGTTGGCGGGCATCCTCATTGTTCTTCCCTCGCTCTGCGCGGCCGGAGGCCAGACGGAGCCGCTGGCGGACCCGATCCCGGCAACGATTCAGAAGGGTGACCTGGTCGTCGGCGCCGAGGAGTTCGTGCGCGTGCCGCGCACGTCGGACTCGAGCGAGGGCGGCCAGACCAACCCGGCGTATGCACGCATCCAGTTCCTGGTGCCCATCGGCGACGGGTCCGGACGGCTCGTCGTGAACGACCTCCGCGGGCCCTTGTACGTGACCGACGAGCGCGGCATGACGCCCGTCACGTTTCTCGACCTGCGCGACCGCGATGTCGGCTTTGACGACTCGATGTTTCCGAACGAAACCGGTCTCGTGAGCGTTGCGTTCCACCCGCAGTTCGGCGACGCGGGAACGCCAGGATTCGGCAAGTTCTACACGGCCTACAGCACCGGCTCGGACAGCGGCGTCGCCGACTACCTGGATGACGATGCGGAGAGCCACCACAGCGTGATACGCGAATGGACCACGGACGACCCGAGCGCCAACGTCTTCAGCGGCACCTCGCGCGAGGTGTTTCGCATCGGCCAGTTCGCCCCGAACCACAACATCGGCACGATCGCGTTCAACCCGACCGCCGCGGCGGGTTCGCCGGACTACGGCATGCTCTATGCCTGCCTGGGCGACGCCGGAGCGGCGCACGACCCCAGAGACTACGGCCAGTCTCTCGCGGCGCCGCATGGCGGCATCATGCGGATCGACCCTCTCGGCGGGGACGGAACCAGGGGGTACGGGATTCCGCCGGACAACCCGTTCGTCGGCAGGGACGGCGCCGCGCCCGAGATCTGGGCCTACGGCCTCCGCCATCCGCAGCACTTTTCATGGGACACGGACGGCAGGATGTTCATCGGCGACATCGGCCAGAACCAGGTCGAGGAGGTCAATCTCGGCCGGCCCGGCGCCAATTACGGCTGGCGGCTGCGGGAGGGGACATTCGCCAGCGGCTACGCTGTCGGCAGGGGGCCGGGACCGGTCTATCCGCGGCCAGCGGGTGATGAGAGCGGGTTCGTCTATCCGGTGGCCCAGTACGACCACGACGAGGGCAACGCCGTCGGCGGCGGATTCGTGTATCGCGGACAGGCAATTCCCGAACTGCAGGGAAAGTACGTGTTCGCCGAGTTCCCCCGAGGCCGTCTGTTGGTCATCGATGCGGACGCGCTCGACGCCAGCCGCCCTGCCGACATCACGGAGATCAGGTTGATTCTCGGTGGCCGTGAGCAGGATCTGGTCGACGTGGCAGGCTTCCCGAACACCTACGCTCGCGGCAACCGCGTCGACCTGCGCCTGGGAACGGACTCGACCGGTGAGCTGTATCTGCTGACCAAAGGCGACGGGTGGGTCCGCAAGCTGGTACCCGCATCCGCGCGGTAACCGGCCGGGCCGTCTCCACGGACACCCCGCACCTCGCCGAGAGTCGCACACGCCGAGAGCTGCACACACCGGCCGGCGATCAGGCCGGACCGGCCGCGCGCACGGCGTCACTCACGCCCTCGGCGTACGCCTGGAAATTGTCCCTGAACAGCGTCGCCAGCTTCGTCGCCGCCTCATCGTAGCGGCCGGGATCGCTCCAGGTCGATTTCGGGACGAGGATGTCGTTTGGCACGTTGGGACATGCAGTGACGACCTGGAGGCCGAAGAACGGTTCCCGCTCGGTCGGCGCGGTCGTCAGCACGCCCGCGTGTATCGCGTCCAGGATGGCCCGGGTGTTGGCCAGCTTGATTCGCCCGCCGACGCCGTGCGGCCCACCGCTCCAGCCCGTATTGACCAGCCAGACGCTCACCCCGTGTTCGACGATCTTCTGCGACAGGAGCGAGGCGTACTTTCCCGGATGCCAGACGAGAAACGGTCCGCCGAAACAGGGCGAGAACGTGGCTTGCGGTTCGGTGACGCCGACTTCGGTACCGGCCACCTTTGCCGTATAGCCGCTGATGAAATGGTATTCGGCCTGCTCGGGCGTCAACCGGCTGACCGGCGGCAGCACGCCAAACGCATCGCAGGTGAGGAAGATGACGTGCTTCGGGTGGTTCGCGACACACGGACGGCGTATGTTCGGAATGAACTCGATCGGATAGGCGCCGCGGGTGTTCTCCGTGATGCTGCTGTCGCCGAAGTCGACATGATGGTCGGATTCGTCGTAGACGACGTTCTCCAGCACCGCGCCGAACCGGAGCGCCTCGAAGATTTCCGGCTCGGCCTCACGGGTCAGGTAGATGGCCTTGGCGTAGCAGCCGCCCTCGATGTTGAAGATGCCCGTGTCGCTCCAGCAATGCTCATCGTCCCCGATCAACGCGCGCTTGGGGTCGGCCGAGAGCGTGGTCTTGCCCGTCCCCGAGAGACCGAACAGCACGGATGATTCGTCGGTCGCCGGATCCACGGTCGCCGAGCTGTGCATCGACAGGACGCCGCGTTTCGGCATCAGGTAGTTCATCAGCGTGAACACCGCTTTCTTCATTTCGCCCGCGTACTGCGTGCCGAGAATCACGACCTCCTGGCGTTCGAGACTCAGGTCCACGGTGGTCTTTGACGTCATCCCGGTCGTGTAGCGGTTGGCCGGGAACGCCCCCGCGTTCAGGATGACGCAGTCGGGAGCGCCGAACGCCTGCAACTCTTCCTGCGTGGGCCGGATCAGCATGTTGTGCATGAACAGCGCGTGATACGGGCGGGCGCAGATGACGCGCACCTTCAGCCGATACTCCGGATCCCAGCCGGCGAAGGCATCGACGCAGTAGAGTTCCGGCCGGCTGTTGAGGTAGTCGAGCGCGCGCTCGCGATTCACGCAGAAGGTCAGATCGTCGAGACCGATATTGACATTGCCCCACCAGACGTCGGCGGACGAATCAGGGTGTCTCACGACACGCTTGTCCTTCGGCGAGCGGCCGGTCTTGTCGCCCGAGTACGCGATCAGGGCGCCGGTATCGGACAGGGTCGCGCGCGTGTCGTGCAGGAAGGCTTGTTGATAAAGCACCGGGGGGGCGGCATTTCTGTGGACCGTATCGACATCAAGCCCGTACTCACGGAGATCAAACATCCTCGTTCCTTTCGATTGCACTTCCGGGCTGTCGGTACGCAGTCCCACCTGTCGCCGGCGCACTCAGCGGTAACACGTAAACTAGGGGGCGACCAAGGCCTGGCCGGCGCCGAGCACGCGGCGGCTGTCCGATGCCTGCAGGAACGCCACGACGCGGAGCTGGTCCCGCCGCCAGTCCGGGTCGAGATCGACATGAACCGTCGTGTCGTATGAGTCAGCCACGATGGCGGGCAGCGTGTCGACACGTTCGAGCCGACGGGCCACCGCGGTGTGGGGCAGCCGGCGACGCGCGTTTTCTCCCCGCCGCACATCGGTCACGAGCCCGCGTTCGGTGACCGCAATCCAGAGGTCGGCCCTGTCTCCCTTTGGCAGGGAGGGCATCCGCGTCACCTGCACCCGCAGCGCCACCGAGTCCGGGGCCTCGGACCCGGTCGGCTCGACGACTACCCGGGCTTTGGGCTGCGTGGCCGCCTGGGCGATCGCCCGTCTGGCCTCGGCCTCCAGGCTGCCGATAAGCGCCGCCCGTCCGTCAACCACCATCTGCGGGGTGTAGTTCGCCGGTTCGCCCAACGCTCGCCGGTACTCCTCCTGCCGCCGGGTGAACTGCGTCGACGAGAACGGGTCGCGCCAGCCGAGGCTGTTCCAGTAGTCGACATGTTCGCTGACGACGATGACCTCGACGCCGGGCACCGGTTGCTGTTCGTCGAGGCGGATCAACAGTTGGTCCGCCGGCGGGCAGCTCGAGCAACCCTCGGAGGTGAACAGCTCCACGAGCACCGGGGTGCTCGGCCCGTCCGACTGAGCCGAGCCGTGAACCAACCAGCCGGTTCCCGACCCCAGGCTCACCACGCCGACGACGGCGGCGCAGCCGAGAAGAGACCGTGAGGCTCGTCGAGGCGGGGTGCGGACCGTCATGTATCGATACTCACGCATGCGAATCCAGGAACAGATCACGGTCGCACGGTCAGAGAAACAGGCGCAGCACGTACTTCCCGACGGTCAGCACAATCGCCATGATCAGGGTAATGCCGATCGACGGAATCTCGAAGTCGTCGATGAACTTGTCGGTCAACCACAGCAGGAACGCGTTGATCACCAGCCCGAACAGCCCGAAGGTCAGCAACATCGGGATGAACGCGATCAACGCGAGCAGCCAGTACAGGAAGTAGTTGAGGGCGCCATAGACGAGCGACACGATCAGCGCGGTGCCGAACGACTTCATACGCACCCCGGGGAGCACCGAGGCCGAGCCGTAGAGCAGCCCTGACATCACGAGCACGTGGATGATGAGTACCAGCATTGCGGCGTCCAGATTACTTCGCCAACGTGATCGTCGCGACCTCGAGCAGCATTTCGCCGCCCGCTTCGCTGGTCTCGCCGGTCGCCAGCACCTGTTTCGCCATCATCTCGGCGAGCGCGTCGCTGTGGCTCTGGGCCCAGTCCCCGGTGATCTTGTAGAGCCCTTCGTCGGTCAGAATGCCGATCGGGTCGCCGTTCATCGCGCAGCGCACCATGCACGCGACATGCTCGTCACTCGGTTCCGCGCCCCCCATGGCGGCGCAGCCGGCCTCGACGAGCATTCCGGTAATTGTCTCTTCGGCGGTAAACGTCGACGCGGCGAGCGTCACGGCGAACACCGCTACCAGCACCATCAGTCCAACTCGTTTCATGTCAGTATGTCTCCCTCGATTGCGCATCACGATAGTACCACTCCGGCGATTCGGTGTCGCTGTCTCATCGGCCGCAATCGTGCTACGCTGCCAGCCGATTTCGACAGACGGGTGAACACGTAGCAGCGTGCCTCCGAGAAACACGCGCATCTCATGACACCGCTTGTTGGCCGTCCGGCGTTCCCCTTCGCGCTTCGCGACACCAACGATCGCGAGCATCGCATCGAGGACTACCACGGCCGATGGCTGCTGCTCATGTTCCACCGCCATCTGTTTTGACTGCCCTGCCGACGACACTTGCTGCAGTTGCAGGAAGCGCAGGCAGAACTGGAAGCGCTCGAGATCCAGCCGGTGGTGGTCACCTTCGAAACGCTGGACGCGGCCCGCGCCTACGTGGACGAGACCGGAGTCGTCTGGCCGCTGCTGATCGACGCCGAGCGCCAGCTCTACCGTGCCTACGGCATGCACAAGGCGCAGCTCCGCCATCTCTGGGGTCTGGCGACGATGCGGGCCTACTGGCGTGAAGCGTTGTCGGGGCGGTTCCCACGGATACCGCGGGCCGACCCGGTGCAGCAGGGCGGAAACGTGCTGATCGACCCGTCCGGCATCGTGAGGTTCCACCACGTCGGCCGCGGGCCGGCCGATCGACCGCTGGTCGCCACGCTGCTGGCCGTCCGGCGCGGTACCGGACCGGACACTCCGGCCGTCTCGTCGACCACGGGACATTGACGCCGCCTTATTGTTGTAACATTAAATCGTGCCGATCGAGTTCGACACGGCAAAGCGCACGACCACCCTCGCAGCCTCACCATCGGGTTCCTAGCAGTCCGTGGTGAAACCCCGCGTTGCACCGAATTCGGCGATGCGCCCGCTGAGCAAGGCGAGAAGAGGGAAAATACCTGTAGGGGCAACCCTTGTGGTTGCCCTGTTCGTCAGCCGGAACAACGCTGCGCAGCGGGATGCAGCGTGAGCCGCGGGGAAGCGCAGAATTCAGCGGGGATCGAATGCAGCGGGGCTTTTGCCACGGGCTGCTCGATAACACGATGGTGATCCTTGTCTGGACCCCGCGCACCGGTACGCATCGGATCATCAGCATGAGGCAAGCCAATGAACGAGAACGAACGCTCTACGGCCCGAGATTCTGACCGGGACTGCGCTGCGGACCTTTCCGTGGGTAGCTGGCCGGAGAAATTCGCCCAGGCGACCGTTCGCCGAGGTCGGCCCCCTGTTGCCAACCCGAAAGTGTCAACCACCATCCGTCTCTCGCGGGACGTGATCGATCACTTCAAGGCTGGCGGGCGCGGATGGCAGACTCGGATCAATGCCGCGCTTCGCGAATGGATCGGGAAACACGACGCGGCGTGAGACCACGGATGGTACGGCTGTCGCCGATGGGCGGTTGCGGTCTGGTGGCGTCCCTCGCGGTGGGTCTCGGCGCGTTCGGATTCCTTGACGCGGTTCGATCCAACCCGGCATTTCAATGGTCGTTTCTCGGGTCCGGTGTCGTGCTGCTCGTGTGGAGCGGGGTGATCTTCGGACAGGCCCATCGCACGGGTCGACGCCTGACGCTCGAGGTCGCGGTTCGGCCGCAGCACCTCGTTCAGGCGCTCGCGCAGCTCACCTTCCTGCTGTACTGGGGGTGGTACTGGCGCCCGGTGTACGACGCGGCCTTTCTCGTCGCGGCGCAGTTGGTCTTCGCCTACGCGTTCGACATGCTGCTCTGCTGGTCACGCCGCGACACGTACTTCGCGGGGTTTGGTCCGTTCCCCGTCATCTTCAGCATCAACCTGTTTCTCTGGTTCGCGGACGACTGGTTCTATCTGCAGTTCCTGCTGGTGGGGCTCGGGTTCGCGGCCAAGGAGCTGATCCGCTGGAACAAGGAGGGACGACGCGTCCATATCTTCAATCCGTCGTCGTTTCCGCTCGCCATCTTCTCGTTGGCGTTGATTCTCACCGGCACGAGCGACCTCACCTGGGGGCAGGACATCGCAACCGCCCAGTTCTTCCCCCCGCACGTCTACCTGGCGCTGTTTCTGGTCGCGCTGCCCGGGCAGTATCTCTTTGGCGTGGCGTCGATGACGTTGTCCGCGGTCGTGGTCACCTACGTGTTCGGTCTCCTCTATTTCGCCGCCACCGGCGTCTATTTCTTCTACGACTCGTATGTCCCGGTTGCCGTGTTTCTGGGCATGCACCTCCTGTTCACCGATCCGTCCACGGCGCCGCGGACCGAGATGGGGCGCCTCCTGTTCGGGGCGTTCTACGGTGTCAGCACCCTGGCGTTGTACGCGCTGCTGACTCGGACCGGCGTACCCCCGTTCTACGACAAGCTGCTGCAGGTGCCGGTGCTGAACCTCTCGATTCAGTTGCTGGACCGGCTCGCGCGGTCGCCGCGTCTTCGCATCCTCGAACGGGCGGCACCTCACCGGGCGCTGGCCGGGCGCCGGCGCAATCTCGCCTACATGCTGCTCTGGGGTGTCGTTTTCACGCTCATGAGCGCGGCGCAAGGGGTGGGCGACCGTCATCCCGGCCAGTGGGTGCCCTTCTGGCAGACGGCCTGCGGTGAAGGACGGCCTTCAGCGTGCCAGTACCTCGCAGACATGCAATCACGGTTCTGCGACAGCGGGTCGGGCTGGGCGTGCAACGAATCGGCCATCCTCCGGCTCGCGTCGACCGTACGGGGCGGGACCGGATCACGGCTCGATTCGGACGTCGCCGGCGGCGCGTTGGCGCGTGGTTGCGACCTTGGCTTCGAACCCGCGTGTGAGAACCTGACCAGGCTGGCCTCGGGCCCGGGGCCGTTCGCGTTGGACCAGGCGCCGCCCACGTTCGCCGACTATCCGATCATCCTGCGTGGCACCAAAGGGCCCATCATGGACCGCTCCCCCGAGGCGCTGCTGGCTCGGGCCTGTAGTCAGGGCTGGGCCGACACGTGCTGACCGCCGCGCCGCACCGACGACCCCGACAACGGCAACACCGGGCAGCTCCGGTTTGCGCGCTTTGACAGGGTGCGACCGCCGCGCGTATAGTCGGATTCATCTGAAAATCAAGGGACCGGAAGGCCGTGTCGGGCAGGAAGAGGCAGCCGCCTGGGGCCCGCAACCCCGAGCGCCGGAACCGGTTCCAGGAGGGATGGGAATGACGCGTCGACTACTCGAGTCGCTCGGTGTGGCAACGGTGTTGGCCACCATCATGGCGCTGCTGGTCAATGCCGTGCCGGTGGTCGGCCAGGCTCCCGATGCGACGGTGTGGGGGCACCCCAACCTGGAGGGCATCTGGTTCGATGTCTACTCCACGCCCTTCGAACGATCGCGCGACCTCGGTGATCGCGAGCTTGCCACCGCGGAGGAGCGCGCCGCGCGGGACCAGGCCAGAATGAGCAGCCAGGGCCGGAACGTGCGTGGCGACGATGGCCGGGTTGACGTGGCCGGGGCGTACAACGCCGTCTACACGTCGGCCAAGCCCGCGGGCCCCAGGACGTCGCTCGTCGTCGATCCACCCGACGGACGAGTCCCGGCGCTTACCGCGGAGGCTCAGCGGCAGAACGAGATCCGCCGAGAGTGGACGCTCATGCTCTTGCAGAACACCGAGACCTGCCAGTCCGGCGGGCGAGGGTGCGCGGGCGGGGAGTACGGGCCTCCCTCGCCACGCAGATTCGATGTCACGCCGTTCTACAACACGGGACGCATGAACCGTCACGACGGCCCGGAAGATCAGAGCTCCGGCGACCGGTGCATGTCTGGGCGGACACCCGATTTCAACGGGTTCCGCCGCATCGTGCAAGGCGCCGATTCGATCGCGATTGGCTACGACACCGGACAGGGCCAGGGATTCCAGCGCATCATCAACATGAATGGAAACCACCCCCCCGGCCAGGTCCGCCTGCGGCACGGAGACTCGCGGGGCCGCTGGGAAGGCGACACACTGGTCGTCGAGACCACGAATTTCTCGCCCAAGTTCCTGTTTCGAGGTGCAGGTGAGAACCGTCGCCTCGTCGAACGGTATACGCGGGTCGACGCCGACACACTCACCTACGACGCGACCATCGAGGACTCGACGGTGTGGACGGGGCCGTGGACGGTTCGGCAGGAATTGAAACGCCAGAGCGACGAGGAGAACCGGATCTACTACGAGCCGCGTTGCCACGAAGGGAACTACGGCCTCCCGGCCCTGCTCGTGGGCCGGCGGGTTGACGAGGCGGCGTTCGAGAACGGCACCGGGCCGGACCCGTTCTCGATGGATACCGCCACCTGCGTGCAGGGCCTGTAGGCCGAAACCGACGACGTGCCGCGACGCGAACAAGGAGCAGTGATGGGAATCCCGTTCAGAGGCTCGACCGTTGTCACGGCGCTGACCGCCGCCGCCGTGGGCGCCGCGATTGCGGTCGCGGTGACCGGCACCAGCGGCCCTGACCCGGCCGAGACGTCGCGTCCGGCCCAGACTCCCGACGGCCGGCCGAACTTCAACGGCGTGTGGCAGGCCAACAACGAAGCCCACTGGGATCTGGAAGCCCACGAGGCGCGTCCGGGCATGGTCATGCAACAGGGCGTCTATCCCTACGAGTTCTCCAAAGTCCCGGCGGCGCCGGTGGTGGCGCTGGGTGCGGCGGCCGGCGTGCCCGGGTCGCTGGGGGTTGTGGGGGGAGACGGTCGGATCCCGTACACCCCCGACGCCCTGCGCATGAAGCAGGAGAACTCCGAGCACTGGATCGACCGCGATCCGGAACTCAAGTGTTACCTGCCCGGTATTCCGCGCGCGATGTACATGCCCTATCCCTTTCAGATCGCGCAGGGCTCGGACAAGATCCACATGACGTTCGGGTTCTCGAATGCCGCGCGTGTCATCCACCTGAACGACGTCACCGGCCCTCCCGACTACACCTACATGGGGCATTCGGTCGGACGCTGGGAGGGAGACACGCTGGTCGTCGAGGTGTCCGAGTTCAACGGCAAGACGTGGTTCGACCGGGCCGGCAATTTTCACAGTGAGGCCTTGCAATTGACAGAGCGCTTTTCGCCGATGTCGCCCGACGCCATCTGGTATGAAGCGACGGTCACCGATCCGCAGACGTTCACCGAACCCTGGACGATCGCCATGCCGCTCTATCGCCGCATGGAGCCGAGCGCCACCGTGCTGGACTACCCCTGCATCGAGTTCGCCGAAGAGTTCATGTACGGGCACCTTCGCCGGGAACAGTTGGTCCAACGCTGGGAGGGTGAGACCATGACCGTGGAAATCACGCGCAAGGTGCCGCCCGGCGATCTGCTCCATGAGTGGTATAGGCGATAGGAGCAGTCGGTGCGAGAACCGTTGGATGTCACTCGACATTCGACGCATCAGATAGCCGGAGGAGGCTACACCCATGAACGCAAGGTCAATGATTGCCGGTTTGAGCGCGGTCGCCGGGTTCTGTCTGTGGATGGTGGCCACAGGCGCAACCGCGTCGGCGCATCATGCATTTGCGGCTGAATTCGATGCCGACAGACCGGTCGAGTTCAGCGGCAAGGTCACAAAGGTCGAATGGATCAATCCCCACGTCTGGATCCACATCGACGTGACAACTGACGCTGGCGCGACCGAGAATTGGGGGTTCGAAGCGGGTACGCCGAACGTGCTGTTCAGACGCGGCTTCACGAGGCGGTCGCTCCTGGCTGGAACCGAAGTGCACGTGGATGGGTATCAGGCGAAGGATGGCACGAACCGGGCGAACGGCCGTGACATCACGTTCCCCGATGGCACCAGGCTGTTTCTCGGGTCGTCCGGCACGGGCGCCCCCTGGGAACTCGCGCGGCCGGGCGTGGACACGGTTGAACCGCCTCGGTGACGGCCGGCGCGGCGCCAACGGCGGCGAGCCGCGGTCGTGGCGTGCCGCGAGGCGTAAGGACTACTGAACGCGGGACGGAATGGGGACTCCCGCCGCTTCCATGGCTTGGCGGATCGTCGCGGCCAGCAACTCGTTTATCTCGACGGTGGCGCTTTGCACGCCTTCGGCGATATCGAGCGGTGTCCAGTCCCTGGCGTTGGGCTGATTCCAGACGTCGATAGAGGCGCCGGCTTGCACCAGGAAATTCGCCACGTTCGGAAGATGCGCAAACGCGGCGCCGTGCATGACGGTCTCGCCGTTGTCGTCGACACCGTCCAGGTCGCCGCCGAGCTCCAGCGCAACCTGCAGCGCCTCGAGCACCTCGGCCGCGGTCCCGGGATTCTGCCCGGGGCCGGCCGACCCGACACCCGCCGCCACCAGGATCGGCGTGGTGTTGTCTTCGTTCGGCACCAACGGGTCGGCGCCGAGCTCGGCCAGCACCCGCATCAGCTCCGCGTCACCTGTCCGCGCCGCGAGCAGGAACGGGGTGCCCCCGATGAAATTCATCCGAGTACTGCCTACCGGCGGTCGGTCCGTCACGCGCGCATTGACGTCGGCGCCGGCAGCCACGACCTTCCGCACAAGATCGATGCCCGTCATGCTGCCGGTACCCTCGGGCGGCGCTTCGTTGCTACCACCCGGGATGCTCGTCTTGCGCACCCACGATACCTGGTGGAGCACGGTCCATCCCCGCAATGCGACGTTCACGTCAGCACCGCGGTCCACGAGTAATGCGCCGAGCTCGAAGTGTGCGTTGTGCGTGGCCATCAGCAGCGCATTCAGTCCGGTTGACGGGCGTCCGGCACTCGTCCCGGCACGGCGCTCGTACGGTTCGACCGGCAGGACTTCTTCGATATCGGCACCGGCCTCGAGCAGGGTCTGCACGGCATCGATATGCCCTTCGCGCGCGGCGAACAGCAGCGCGGTCCACCCCTTCGTCGACCGCGCGGCGATGTCGGCGCCGTGAGACACCAGCACGGGCAGGAGTTCGGCGTGGCCTTCGGCGGCTGCCCACATCAGCGCCGTCTGCCCCCGCCACGTTTCGGTGGCGTTCACATCGGCGCCATGGTCCAGCAACAGCTCGACGACATCGGGCGCACCGGTGCGCGCCGCCGTCATCAACGCCGTCTCGCCGTGCGCCAAGGTCGCGTTGCCGTCGACCCCGGCGTTCAGGAGGAGTTCGACGATGGCCGCGTTGCCGTTCGTACAGGCGAGCGCGATCGGACGCACGCCATGCCGATTCGCCGCCTGCGCATCGGCCCCGGCCGCGAGCAGCAGCTCGACGATCGCCGCATCGTTTGCGTGCACCGCCCAGTGCAGCGGCGTCGTGCCGTCCGCGTCCGCGGCGGCCACATCGACACCGCGACCCAACGCAGCGCGAACGCCCGCCAGGTCGGTCGCCTTGATGGCGTCGAGCAACCCCGCGTCCGCGACCTCGGCAGCGGCGATACCGCCGCTGCCTGCCGTCAGTAGAACCGTGACCACCGTGACGAACGCGACAATGAGGCGCATCGGATAGCTCTCGTGGAAGATGTCCTACAACGTGATCGGTTCGATCACTTCACCCGAGCGGCCCGTGCTGTCGGCGAAGGAATCGAGGTGCACACCGACATCGTCGAGCAGCGTCAGGTGAAGATTCGCCATCGGCGTCGGCTCGTCGTATTTGACGTGACGGCCTCCCGGAATCGCGCCTGAACCGGAACCTCGGACCACGACGATCGGCAGGTTTCGGTGATCGTGCACATTCGGGTTGCCGAGACCGCTGCCCAGGAGGTAGGTCGTATGGTCGAGCAGGGTGCCGTCACCATCCTCGGCCTTCTTCAACTGACCGACCAGGTACGCAAAAAGTGAGACATGGTACTGGTTGATCTTCGCAAGTTTTGCAAGCTTCACCGGATCGTTGATGTGGTGCGACGTCGGGTGGTGCGGGTCGGGCACGCCGATCTGCGGATACGTCCGTGTGCTCGCCTCGCGCGTCATCTGGAAGGTGACGATGCGGGTCAAGTCGGCCTGCAGCGCAAGCACCTGCAGGTCGCACATCAGCTTGACGTGATCCTCCCAATCTTCGGGCACGCTGGTCGGCTGCAACAGGTCGGTCAGCGTCGACTCGCCCGCCGATTGCTCCGCCCGCTGGATCCGGCGTTCGACCTCGCGAACCGTATCGAGGTACTCGCTCACCTTGTTGCGGTCGCCGGCGCCAAGCCGCTTCTGCAGGGCCGACATGTCGTCGAGCACCCAGTCGAGAATGCTCTTGTCCCGCTTGAGCTCGGCCCGCCGCTGTTCCGGCGTCCCACCTTCCCCGAACAGACGCTCGAAGACGACACGCGGGTCGGCCTCGGTCGGGTTCGGTGACGTCGGCGACGCCCATGACAGGTTGTTCATGTAGGCGCAGGCCAGCCCGTCGTCACAATTGCCGACCTGCGCAATCAGATCGGTCCCGATCTCGAGCGACGGCAGCGGCGTATCGCCGCCGACCCGCTTGGCCGCAATCTGATCCACCGACGTGGCGTTCTCGTAGTCGCTGCCCTCGGTCCGCTTCGGCTTCACGCACGTCAGGAACGCAGAGTTCGCCGATGCATGGTTGCCGGTCGTGTGCGCATCCTCGATCTCCAGATTGGTCACGACGGTCACGTCGTCGAGATACGGCTGCAGCGGCGACAGCGACTGCGAGAGCTCTGTCAGTCGTCCCTCCTGCTTCGGCGTCCACGGCACCGGATTCATCCCCATGGCGATGTAGACATAGCCCAGTCGGCGCGGCGGGTTCGCGACGGTCTGCGCAAGCGCGGACGCGGCCGGCACCATCGCGTCGAGCAGGGGTAGCGCCAGCGCGGCCCCCGCGCCGCGCAGGAACGTCCGCCGGGGCAATGCCATCTTGGTGATGATCATGACTGCGATCTCCTCATCTGGAACGGAGTGCTCTGAACGACGCTGAGTATGAGAGACGAGAGGCGATAGTTGTCGTCGGCTGCCGCACCGGTAATCGCACGAACCGCCGGGGCGTCGGTGGGCTCGAGACCGCGCCCGAGCGCGTAGATCAGCAGCTTTTCCGTCATCGTTCTGACGAACACGTCAGGACGCGCCAGCAGCGCGTCTTGCAACCCGGCCACGCCCTCGAATTCGTCGCCCCCCGGAAGATTGCCGGTGGCGTCGATCGCCGCCAAACCCTCACGGGTGCGCCAGCGGCCGATCGCGTCGAAGTTCTCCATCGACAAGCCTGCCGGGTCCATGACCCGGTGGCACGCCGCGCATACGGGGTTCGTGCGGTGCGCCTCCATGCGTTCGCGCATCGACAGAACCCGCGTCTCCGACGGGTTCTCCTCGAGTGGCGGCACATTCGGCGGTGGCGGCGGTGGCGGCGTGCCGAGGAGATTATCGAGAATCCACTTGCCGCGCAAGACGGGGGAGGTCCGCGTGGCGTACGACGTGACCGTCAGGATGCTCCCGTGGCCGAGCAGGCCGCTGCGCCGGCTGCGGTCCGGCCGCACGATGCGGCGGAAGTGGTCGCCGTAGACGTTCGGGTACCCGTAGTGCTTCGCGACCCGCTCGTTGACGAAGGTGTAGTCCGCCGTCAGCAAGTCGAGCACGCTGCGATCCTCGGTCACGATGCTCTGAAACAGCAGCTCCGTCTCGCGGCGCAGCCCCTGTCGCAAGTTGTCGTCGAAGTCGGGGAAGATCCTGATGTTGGGCTGTACCGCGGCAAGGTTTCTCAGGTGCAGCCACTGCGCCGCGAAGTTGGTCGTGAGCGCCTCGGCCCGAGGGTCGGCCAGCATCCGACTCACTTGCGCCTTCAGGACAGCCGGGTCGCTCAGCCGGTTGGCCGCCGCCACGTCCAGCAGCTCGTCGTCCGGCAGGTTGCTCCAAAGGAAGAACGACATCCGCGACGCAAGCTCGATGTCGGAGATGCGGTACGGCGTACCGGGCGCCACCCCGTCGGGGTCGCTCTCGATCCTGAAGAGAAACTCGGGACTCGCGAGCAACGCGCGCAACGCGGTCTCGATTCCCGTCTCGAACCCGCCCTCGGCGTGTCCTTCGCGGTAGAACGACAGGAGTTCATCGAGGTCGCCTACCTGCACCGGGCGGCGATACGCGCGACGCGCGAGCGTGGCAATTATCGACGTGGCGCACGTATCCGCGTCGTCTGCAGACGCCGGTGTCGGGCGACACGAGAAGATACGATCCCGACTGGGTGTTTCTCCTATCCCGCTCGGAACGAACGGACCCGCGATTGACACCGACCGAATGGCCGGTTGTTCCCGCGGATGGCGGTTCATGTTGAACGATGCCTGGAACGGCTGTCGGGTGGTCTCGGTCAACGCCGAGTTCTTCTTGATGAACGTCGCGCCGATCACATGAGGCCCGGCCGTGACGGGGACGCGCGCGTTCAGGTGCTTGTCCAGCTCTTCGTCCGCGAAGTACGCGGAGCCGGACAGCAGGACCTTGGTCTGCTCCGGCAGCAACGTGAAGAGCCGCAGCCGCGCGCCGTCGAGCGTGAACTCCACCTCGTGAGACTCGGTCAAGCCTTCGATGTTCTCGTTCCGGTTGCGCACCAGGCGAGCCTGAATCTCGTACTCGCCGTCGAACGGGAAGGTGTGGGTGATCGCCGTGCCGCCTCGCGTGCCGAACGGCAACCCCTCGACGTGGTCCTTCTGGGTCCGGTCAGTCGGCACGACCACGACCCGGCTGCCCGGCGCAGGCACCCGACTGCCGACCGCCAGCCGGCTGACTTTCCGCGCCGTCGCAAGATAGCGCTCCATCAACGTGGGTGAGAGACCGCCGGCATTCACATTGTCGAAACCGAAGCTGGCGTCGTCGCGCGGCAACAAGGCCGTCATGTCGATGTCAAGCGCCAGCAGGTCGCGAATCGCGTTCTGGTACTCGGTGCGGGTCAGGCGCCGAAACGTTGCGGTGCGGCCCGGGTCGGGATTGGCGGCGGCCGCGCGATCGAGCGCGGTCTCGAGGTAGGTCACGAGGCCGTCGTAGGTCGCCTGATCCGGTCTGGGGCGCGGACGCGGCGGCATCGACCCGGTCCGGAGCTTGCGGACCACCTTCTCCCACAGATCGGCGTGCGCGGCAACGTTCGTCGTGTCGGACCCTTCGAGTGAGAGTCCGCCGGTTTGCAGCCGTTCGCTGTGGCAGGTCACGCAATAGCGGTCAAGGGTCGCGCGCGAGGAGGTCGCCGCATCGGCCCCTGCATCCTGCCGGGCGGGATTCGCCGCGGTCAGGGAAGCCCCGGCCACCAACACGCTCGACAGTCCCGCCGAACAGAACGCCAGCCAACGGCTGGTGGCCATGCAACCTCCGGGGTGAAGCCCCTACCATTTCGCGTGCCTACAATGTACTCGATCGGGCGGCGTAATATTGCCCCTCCCTCAAGAAAACGGATCTATCCGGATTTCCCGACGACATTTTGTGGCATTTCGGAGTGATTCGTGGACGACCCACCATGCGATCGGTGCCAACCGCCGAAAAGTGCGGCGTTGGCGCGGTGCCTTGTTGCCTGGGAAGTGCCATTTCTGGCAGTCCGTGGTGAAACCCCGCGCATCGCGTTTACTCTGATGTTGGGAAAAGGCTGGCGATACGCCGGGAGGCTGCCTATGATGGGCCAACAAGGAGATCACACCATGTCCATTGCACGCTTTGCCCTGCTGCTGGTCGCCGTGTTGAGCCTGGCCAGCGCCGGGACCCCGACGGCGGCCCAGTCGACGGCACTGACCGGCACCACACCCGAGTTCGAGCACATCGGAAAGCTGGCGTTCGGGCCCGACGGCGTGATATTCGCGGCCGACGGCCAGGACGTGTCGATCACCGCCCTGCAACTGGCGGAACAGATGGCCGCCGGCGCGCCCGGCACGATGGACGTGCCCGCCGTCGACCAGAAGATCGCCGGGCTGCTCGGCATCGACGCCGGCAACCTGCTCATCACCGACATGGTGGTGGACCCCGAGACGCGCAATACCTACATCTCCGTGATGCGCGGGATGGGCGCCGGCGCGATGCCGGTCCTGCTGCGCGTGGACGGCGCGGGCGAGATCGACGTCATCTCGTTCGAAGGGGTCCGCTATACGCGCATCGGCGTGCCCAATCCGCCGCCGCCCGAGACGCCGCTGTTGCTCTCGAACGGGAGAGCGATTCCGGTGAGCAACTACCCCGACACCGTCGATCCCCAGGGGCTGATGGGTGTGCAGACCATCACCCACATGGCCTTCGTCAATGACAGCCTGTATGTCGCGGGCCTGTCGAACGAAGAGTTCGCGTCGAAGATGCGGGTTATCCCGTATCCGTTCAGGACGGTGGACCAGGGCACGAGCGTCGAGATCTACCATGGCTCTCACGGGCAGATGGAGACGTTCTCGCCTGTGTTCACGTTCGTGCCGTATGAAATCGATGGCGAACCTTCGATCGTCGCCAGCTACCTGTGCACGCCGCTCGTCACGTTCCCGCTCGCGGCGCTGGAGGCGGGCAGCAAGATACAGGGGACGACCATCGCCGAATTCGGGAACCGCAACCGCCCGATCGACATGATCGTCTACGAGAAGGACGGGCGGGACTACATCCTGCTGTCGAACAACCAGCGCGGCGTGATGAAGGTGCCGACGGAGCCGTTCGCCAACGCCGCAGCGATCACGGAACCGGTCCCCGACACGGGCGGCGTGCCGTTCGAGACCATCGCGTCCATGCAGGGCGTGCGACAACTCGATCTGCTGAATTCCACGCAGGCCATGCTGCTCGTCGACGCCGCGGGCGGCGGACTGAACCTCGAAGCGGCCGCTCTCCCGTAGGAACAAATGCGCTACACGGCGGGGGTCGCGGCCATGGCCGCGGCCCTCGCGCTCGCTCCGGCGTGCTCGCAGACGAGCGGGCAGGTTCCCGGCCCCGTTGACGGCGAACCCCGTATTCGCCTGGGCGCCGCGCCTTCCGGGCAACGGACGGTCGACGTCGAGGGACTGCCGGCCGAGGACCTCGCCCATCTCGAACGGACTCCGCCGGCACGCGACGGGTGGCAGGCGTTGCTGCGCGTCCACGTCTCCAGCACCGCCCCGACCTCGACGGACCTCCCGCCCGTGATCGGAACCTACGGCGTGCACGACGGCGCGTTGCGCTTCACGCCGCAGTTTCCCTTCGATCCCGGTCAGCGTTACGAGGTCGTTTTCGATCCCTCGTCCCTGCCATCCGTGCGACGCGGTGCCGTGCCTGCGCCGTTGCGCCCGCTCAATACGACGATCGAAATTCCGGCCCCGGTCCTTACGGCGTCAACCCGGGTAGTCGCGGTCTATCCGACGGCTCCCGAGGTGCCGGCGAACCACCTCCGGTTGTATATCGCCTTTTCCGCGCCCATGGGTCTGGGAGAAGGCGCCTCGCACATACGCCTGCTCGACGAGCACGGTCGCGCACTTGCCGATGCGTTTCTGCCTCTGGAGGTCGATCTGTGGAACGCGGACCGCACGCGGTTCACCGTTCTGTACGACCCCGGGCGCGTCAAGCGCGGCATCCTTCCGAACGAAGAGCTGGGCCGCCCGCTCGCGGCGGGTCGGACATACACGCTCGTGATCGATGCGGACTGGCGCGACGCCGCCGGGCAGCCCCTCGTCGCGCCGTTCCGGCGCGAGTTCCGGGTGGGGCCGCCCCGAGAGCTTGCCCTCGACCCCGCCGACTGGCGGCTGGAGATTCCGGTCCACGGGACGCGGGATCCGCTCGCGGTGAACTTCCCCGCCCCACTCGACTATGGCCTGCTGCAACGCGCACTGCGGGTGGCGACCGAGTCGGGGCGGCCGTTGGATGGAGAGATTCGCGTAGAGGAGGCCGAGACGCGCTGGGTCTTCACGCCGCGCACGCAGTGGGAGCCGGGCCTGTATCAGCTTGTCGCGGCAGACACGCTCGAAGACGTCGCCGGCAACCGCATCGGACGGCCATTCGAGGTCGACGCGACCGGCGCAACGGGTTCGCAGCGCGCCAGGGGCGCCGTGCTGCCGTTTCGGATCCACCTTTCGACCGCCGCGCGGTAACGTGCCGCCAATCTCGGTGCGCCGCGGGGTTTCACCACGGGCTGCCAGGGCTATCTGAACAGCGCTTCAGTGTCCTTCGAACGCCGGCACGGGACGGCCGGCCATGTAGTCGAGCAGCACGTCGCACGCCGCCGCGGCGAAGCGCCGGTAGCCGTCGTCGGTCGGCCAGCCGATATGGGGCGTGAGCACGACGTTCCCGAGTGTCGTGAGCGGATGCCCAGGCGGCAGAGGCTCCTGGTCGAAGACGTCGAGGCCTGCGCCGGCGATGCGCCCCGCCGCGAGGGCGTCGACCAGCGCCGCCTCATCAACGATCGGGCCTCGCGCGGTGTTGATCAGAAACGCGGTCGGCTTCATCAGGGCGATACGTCGTGCGTCGAGCAAGCCGCGCGAGGAGGGCGACAGGGACACGTGAATCGTCACGATGTCCGCCTCGCCCAGCAGGTCGTCGAGCTCGCGGCACTCGGCGCCAGCGCTCGCCGCCGCCTCGTCGGTCAGCGTACGACTCCAGCCGGCGACCCGCATCCCGAACGCCTTTCCGATCCGCGCGACATGCCGGCCGACCCTGCCGAGGCCCACGACCCCAAGGGTCTTGCCGTGCAGCACCTGCGTCGCAGGCGTCGGCCACTCCCCCCGTCTGAGCGCGGCATCGCTGGCCGGGATCTGCCGCATCACCGCCATCGCCAGACCGAACGTGAGCTCGGCGGCGCCGATCGAATACCCGGCCGACGCCTTGGCGACGAGGATGCCGCAGTCGTGCGCCGCGACGAAGTCGATATGGCTCGCGTGGTTGCCGGTCTGCACGAGGACCCGCACGTCGGAAAGCTGCTCGAGCAGCGTGCGGGTAAAGCGCGTCCGCTCGCGGTTGGCAATCACCGTATCGAAACCGCGTAGCGCTGCAGGATCGCCGAGCGGCCCCGTGAACACCTGTACCTCGGCACGCTCGCGCAATCGGCGTACGCCTTCGGTGCCTTCCCACGCATCGTGAATATCGTCGAGAATCGCGATGCGCATGAGCTACCCGAACAGAAGCCAGCAGAGCGCTGCGCCGACCACGGACATCGAGAGCCCCCACAAGAGGAGCGCGTTGAACAGCGCGCGCGTGTTGGTGCCAGGGGGCGCCGCAGCAAGGAACAGGGCGCCCACGGTGGAGAGCGCCGAGAGATCGACAAGCCCGCCACCCACGGTGATCGACCACGCGAGATTAACCGGTTCGACGGCGCCAAGCTGCTGCGCGAGGTCCGGCACCATCGGCAGGAACGCCGGCATCACCACGCCGGACGTGCTGCTGTACACCGATATCAGGCCTGTCCCGAACGCCATGATCGGCACGACCGTGTCCGAGGTGGAAATGCTGGCCAGCCCGCTCGTGAACAGGTCCATGCCCTGGGTCTTCTGCATTATCGAGATCAGCACCGTCACCCCGGTGACCATCAGGATGACGCCCCAGGGCATGCGCTGAATGGCTTTCTGCTCATCGACGCTCCCAAGGAGGGTGAGCACCGAGGCGATGAAGACCGCCGTCAGGCCCACGTGCGCATCGAAGCCGACGACCGCGACGATCAGCGCCGAAATGCCGGCGATGGTCAGCCAATGCCGTCGCTCGAAGTGTTCGACATCCGGCTCCACGGATCCGGCGTCTCCTTCGCGTCTGCGAAAGAGCTTCAGACCGCCGAACAGCACGAAGCCGCCAATGCCCACGATCGAGTGCGCCAGCACGTTGTACCCGTAGGTCTGCCACTCGAGGCCGCCGAGGCCGATGCGCGCCATCACGTCATTGGCGATGATGCCGCCGGGCGCAAACGGCGACAGCGTGCCCGCCAACGCGCCATTGCCAGCCATGAGCGCCATCAGCAGCGGCGATATGCCCACCCTCCCCGCGACGGCCATGGCGGGCGCCGCCAGCAGGGCGCTGGCAGGTGTGCCACCGGGACCGATCGTGGACACGACCACGCCCAACGCGAAAAACATGACGGGCAACAGCCCCGCGTTCCCGCGGCAGAGCCGGACGGCCCGCCCGGTCAACCTGGACAGCGTGCCGTTGGTGTCGGCCATGCTGAACAGCAGCGTCACGCCGACGAGCGTGACCAGCAACGGCACGGGAAAGCCCGACAGGACGGTATTGACCGACATACCGCCCAGGTACACCCCCACCAGCCAAGCCATGGCCAGCGACAGGATGCCGACATTGATCGTCGTGAGGACGCTCAGCGCGACGGCCAGGACGAGCGCCCCGACCGAGATCCACGCGAGCGTCATTGCGCCACAGCCGCCACGGCTGCGCTCAAGACACGGGAGAGCTGGCTCACGTCGGACAGGTCCTCCAGCGCCTCGACCATGCTGAAGGTCTCCTCGATCGCCGAGGGCGGCAGCACGAGCGACGCGCAGTCGCTGAACTTCTCGTGAAGTTCCTCGCGGGTGAACGGCAGGTCCGGCCCGCCCCGATAGCGTTCGTCCGCCTGCTCGACGAGCGTGCGGCCGTCGTCGAGATGCACCTCGACGGTGCTGCGGATCTTCTCCCAGCCCTGGGCCTCGATCTGCGGGTCGAGTACGCGCTCCACCTTCCGCATCATCGCCTGCATCGGCGCACTGCGGACGAACTCGTCGTTGAATTCGTGAATGCCCGCCTTCCGCCGGAGCGCGATGGCGCCCACCATGAACGCCGGACAGAACTTCGCCTCGAGCTCGTTGGTCGCGATGGGGTACCGCAGCGGATTGAGGATGTTGGACCCGGCGCGCACGCGAATCCCCACGATGCTCTCGGGCTGCACATCATGCGTGATCACCAGTCGTCGCATGGCATCCATCGTCGGATGCCCGAGCACGCCACACGGGTACGGCTTGATCGACACCCCGGGCCACACGATCGTGTGCGGGTCGCCGAGCCTGCCGACGATACGGTCGGCATCGAAGCCCTCACCGTGACTGAATGCCTGGAAAAAGCCCCACGGCGGATCGAGGGCGTCCCGGCCGCCCGTGAATCCTCGCGCGGCAAGCTCGGCCGCGACCACCCCGTTCTGCGACGCCCGACCCACGTGCAGCGGCTTGGTCATCGACCCGAAGTTCACGCGAATGCCGGAGGCTGAACTCGCCGCGATGGCCAGCGTGTGCGCGATCCGGGCGCCATCGAGACCCAGCAGCCTGGCCGCGACGACCGCCGCGCCGAACGTGCCAACGGTGCCGGACGAGTGGAAGCCCTTCATGTAGTGGCCGGGACTGATGGCCTCGGCGATCTTGCACTCGACCTCGAAGCCCGTGAGAAACGCCTCGAGGAACGCCCTGCCGGACGCATGCTGCCGCTCACCGATGGCCAGCGCTGCGACCATCGGCGGCACGGTCGGGTGCGTCAGCAATCCGAAGATACGGTCGGCACTGGTCGCCAGTTGCGTGTCGTCCCAGTCCAGCGCATGACCGCTCGTCCCGTTGAGCAACGCCGCCGAGGACGCACCGCTCCTGAACGGCTCGGGGCCGAACGCGGTGGACTCCGGCTTCGCGTCGACGGTCCGGACGTAGCCGCGCAGGATACGGCCGGCGTCCTGCGTCGAACCGGCCAGCATCACGCCGAGTCCGTCGATGACGCAGCGCTTCGCGATCCGGACGGCCTCCGTCGGAAAATCCTGCCAGCGGGCCCGGCCAACGAAATCCACAACCGCGCTCGTGGCGCGCTGCTGGTCGCTCACATCACTCCCCTCGACGAATCGGTCTCGTCACACCCTGTGGAACAACGGCACGCCACCCTGGGATTGAAGAAGTGTCGCACACCCGATTCCCGGCACCAAGGTCGCCCGGTCCCGCGGCCCTTGCCGACGGGTCGCAGCAGGTCGGGTAGAGGTCAGCCGAGCCGCGGAGTTTGGAGAGAGTCGCGGCGGAGTGGTCACGCCAGCCGCCGCGGAGTATCAACTGAGCACAGGACATCCCCCGCCACCTTTCCCACTGCTACCGGCCGGAGCGACAGGTGCCGGGCGGGATTCGCACCCGCTGAGGAATGGCGCCTTCTCACCGCGCACTGAATCAACCGGGTTAGTATTCGGACACGACGGAGATGTCGTGGGCTGGCCGGGCGGTCAAGCAAAGTTTATAATCCCCCTCTAAAACCAAGCGCCTTGAGCCACGCGTCAACCTGGCCGAAAGCGTCCTGTTGCCACTGTTCCGGAGTGCGGCCGCCCAGCACGTTCGTGTCTTCCACGAATCGGCGCACACATGTCGGCCCAAAGCCATCAACGCTATCGAACTTGCCGTCAATGAAATGGTAGCCTGCGGCACCGCTTGCATGGCTCAGAAGCGGTCGGCATGCCTCGGCAAGCGCTTCAGGTCCACCCGGGTAGTTGCGGATGGAGTAGTAGATGTCGTAGGCATCTTTCTGCTTGTAGCGTCCCTCAACGGCATGCCCTTTCATCGCGAGAAGGGCTGGTATCGAGCAGACCGCAATCTCGACACGATTCGTGCCGCCCGCTGGCATCGGCCCGGATATCGCCACGAACTGGTAGAAACGCGCAGCGAGTTCGGCACCGTCGGCTCGTTGCGCCGCGAAATCGCTGATCAATGGCGGATCGTTCTTGCCAATCTCGGCGTCACGTGCCATCAGAAAATCGACGATGACATCGATAGGCGCGCCGCCATCTTCGACGGGAATCTGGCGAACGAGTTGGAAGCGTCGCAACTCATCGCGTTGGTCATAGCCGTGTCCGCGCAAGGCCTCGACGAGGGTTGCGTATTCGCCGTCACCTAGTGCTTCGGCGTCCAAACCGATGTCCACGTCAAGTGTGCCGACGTGCGGCATCTCCTCGTTGGCTAGCAGCAGCCAAGGCACTGCTCCGCCGACGATCGCAAACTTGCCCCTGAAACTCCCGAGAACCTGACCGATTTCGACGAGCACCATCTTGACGGCCGCCGTAGTGCGATCGTCATATTCCGCAGCGGATTGAGCTTCGCCAGGGGTCATTTTGGCCATGTCAGCCATTGCTCGCGGAGATGGTCACCAGCCTCACGCCCACGCTCACCGGCCACAGCGAGATCGAGATAGGTTTGGACAGGGCTGGTACAGATGGCGCCTGGCGCCGGCTCCACCGTATCTCGGAACAACCCGGAATCCTTGGGCACGATCACCTGCACGTTCTCGCCTTTGGAGATGGATGACAACTTCAAGGCCGCTCGGAGTCGTTCCAGCCCGGCATCGTCTGCGTAGAAGTACTGCGTGCCTGTGCGTCCATAGGGAGCGAGCCATTGGGCCGCCGAGAACGACGCAAATATCGCCATGCCTGGATCACCATCTGCACTGAGCAATAGACGCGCGGCCTCCGCCAGCGCGCGGCCATGCAATGTGGTGTAGAAGGTCACCCGCTTGCCGGCCGGTGACTCGTAAGCGACGCGCCACGTATCCAGCAGCGCATCTGGCTTGGATAGAAACAGACCATCGTCGGACACATGCGCCCATTCCCGCTCCAGTAGACCCGTGCGCACGTTGCTGACATGGCCAACGCTGACCTGGGCGGCCTCCGAGAGATCTGTGACTCGCCACGCTCGAGGTGGATCGCGCAGCATCACTCGCAGCACCTGCGCAGATTTCGGCTTGAACAGCGACCTGAGTCTACGTCGCTCGACAACAGGTTTGCTCGAAACGTGGCGCTCGATGAAGATGCTGCCGAAGATCAGCCGCGAGTTGCCTTCGAGGTCAAGAAAGCTCACCTCTTGTTCGCGACATAGCGCCTGAGCAGCGGGCGATAGATAAGGAGCGATCAAGACCGGCGTGGCATTGTGCGGGTAATGAGCGACATAGTTCCGTAGCTGGAGCAATGCCATCCGGACATGGCGCGGCTGTCCACTGGATTTCACCTCGCAGACCAGCGCATGACGCCGACCAGAAACCTGGACGTGCGCCACCATGCCGATCCCTTGGTTCTGCGGTGGCGGTTCCTGAGTAAGACTACGTAGCTTGATCATCGGCACCTGCTCCAGGAGCAAACGAAGCGCCTCAGCAGCTTGGCCCTCGACGTCATTCACTGGATGAACGGAATTCAGCATACGATGAAAATACCACAAATAATGAAATTTTCAGATCACAATTTCACCAATATTATATATTTCACGATTTGTTGAAAAAGTCTAAAACAATGAAAGTATGGCTTCGTCGTCGGCGGGCAGGGCAGATACGGGAATGGTGTCTCCAGCTTGCCGGTACAATTTCGGTCCAACATATTTTGTCTTGAGGAGCATTTTGTGCCCATTCCTGACTCGTTCAGACGCAAATAGATCGTGTGATTCTGCAGTATTTCCAAGGACTTGCGTGCTCTTGCTGATGGCAAAGTCGGCTTGGAAAATGTGCCGGGGCCTGACGATAAGATCCCGTTTTCACAACGATTTATCGTGACTGATAGCCTGTCGTGCCAGCTGTCACCGCCGTTCTCAGTTCTCAGCCTGGGAAGCCGATGCCCGCGGCGGCCTGGGCGGGTCCGGGGCGGTCGTCAACTCCTCGAAGCGCGCCGCCGCCACCTTCAAAAGGGTCCGTTTCCCGGATCGTGTAGCCTCTGGCCGGTGCTACGGCCGGACCGCTGTCGAGAGCGTGATGCGCTCGACGAGCACCGTAAACGCCGACCCTGTGTCGTCGCCGTCGGAAGACAGCCACACGGCGACAGTCTCGACCGGTGGGGTCAGTGACACATCGAGGTCGAACGTCCCGTCGGCGCGGGGTACTGCCACGACCTCTTCCTCGAGCAGGTCGCTTAGTGGATGGACCCGGCGCTGTCCGACCTGGTCCGGGTCGATGCCGACGTTGAAGAAGCGCACGATCGAGATACCTTGATCCGGCAGAGCCAGCCCATACAACCTCCGCACCCACTCCGGAGCGAACATTCTCCTGAATGTGCCAAGCCGCCGGCTGCCGGTCAGGACCAGTCCTGCCTTGAAGACGTAGTCGTCGAAGCCCTCGCTTCCCTGCCTCTGCCACGCGAGGCGAAGGGCGCCATCGACCCGCCCCCGCACCGTGAGACGAGAGACCGCCATCGGAGCCGATAGCGGGTAAACAAACGGCGCGGCGGAATTCTCGACCTGGATGCGCAACCCGAGAGGAGAGAAATCGACGGCATGGGGAGGGATATCGCGATAGCGCAGAAGCTGCCATCCCTTGTCGTCATGCAGGGGAATCACCACCGAAACCGCTTCCGTCTGCGTGGGCGGCCCCGCCTGAGGCGCGTGCGTACGCACCGGGAGCGCCGCCTCGGTTCCCATCAGCAGGCAGAACAACGCCAGGGTTCCGGCGACTCCCGGTCGTCTCGCCGTCACGATCTAATCGCCTCGTACGTCACCGTGACACCGCGTTCGGCGAGGAGACCCTCGATATCTCGGAAGCTGAGACCGAAACGATGGTAGAGCCAGCCCTCGTCTCAACTTGACAGCGCCGTCTTGAAGAATTGGCGCGCCCGGCAGGATTCGAACCTGCGACCCTCGGCTTAGAAGGCCGATGCTCTATCCAACTGAGCTACGGGCGCACACTTTAGAATCAATAACTTACATGATTATTCCCAACGCTGCCAGCCGTTTCTGCCAGCCGAATCCGCGCCGGATCCGGTGTGGGTGTCCGGTGGGCCACGGCACCTCGGTTTTGGGAAGCCGCTCGTTCGGCGGCTGCATCGGCAGCCAACGCTTCAAGGGTTCCACGGAAACTCGTAGCTCGGCTTGTTGGCGTAGCGGCGTTGCTCGATCTCGAGCGTAGTGCCCGAACCGGGCGCGAGCACGACTTGGAAGGACGAGTCGGCGACCCGGGTGCGGACGCCCTCCTGCGTCACGGCGACGATCTGGTGCTCGCCGAACGAGCCGCCCTGAATGACCAGGGTGCGCGACTCGACCGGGCTGACGTTCACCAGCGAGAGTGTCAGTCTATCGTCACTCATCCGCTCCACGAGGGCGGCCACGTTCTGCGGGACGCCCGGACGGCACGGCCGGCGCCGCCCGGCCTCGCAGGCCGGCCTCGACCAGGTCACCGACGAACGCCGCGAAGGGCCGGATGTCCTGCTTCACACTGGCTGACTCCAGGGCGCTCATGTAGTCGTCCCGGCGCTCGACCGGGACGATTGTCCACGGATACCCGCCCGATGCCATCATGACGTTCATCAGGAATCGTCCCATCCGCCCGTTGCCGTCCATGTAGGGATGGATGTAGACGAAAATGAAGTGCCCCAGCACGACGCGCACCGCCGGCTCGGCCTCGCCTTCCAGGAGATCGAACAGAACCGGCATGCAGTCGCGCGCAGCTTCGCGCGGCGGCGGGACGTGCATCGAGCGCCGAATGTAGACCGGCCCGCTTCGATAGCCGGCCAGGTCGGCAGCCCGGATCATGCCCGCCGTGACACTTGGCCCGAACAGCCGCCGGTACCATTCGCCGTGGTCTTCACGGCTCACGCCCCCGGCGCTGCCGCCCCGCAGGACTTTCTCGACACTCGCCTTCACGCTCGTGAACGCGTCGTAGTAGCCGCGCGCGGCAAGAGCGTTGCGGTTTCCAGGGTCCTCCGCATTCTGCTCCGGATTCCATGCGCCGCTGCGTACGCGCTCGATGAGCTCCGGGCTGACCCTGTATCCTTCGATCGACAGGGAGTGGTAGGCATCGTTGACATACACCTCGTCGATCGCTTTCAGGTACGCGTCCGGCGTGTGCGGCAGACCGGGCGGTGGCGGAAATACATCCAGAACAGGCTGGCGCATCGCTTCCCACAACAGGCGGACGCGGTTCACATACGGAGAGGCTTCGCGCAGAGCCAGCGTGGTGGTCGGCTTGTCTTCAAAAGGGTCCGTTTCCCGGATCGGGTAGCCGGCGGCCACCATTGTCTTGACGATCTCGTCGGCAATGCGCGCGCGCCCGGTGTTCCGGAACGCCCCGGCCAGGCGGCCGGCGACTGTGCTGCGGCCCCCCTCCAGCAGCAGGGCGAGCACGTCCGAGGCGTCCGTGACGATCGCCATCGCCGCGCGGACGTCCGTTGAAGTGCGCCGAAAACACCGTTCCGAAACCGCAACCAGGGCGGCGGGCACCGAGAACAGGCGCAGACTGTCCCGTTCGACGATTTCGTTGTCGTTCGGCATGGCGTTGCGCACATCAAAGAGCGATGTCCCGTGCGGCAACGGGGTCGGCTTGTTCCCGCCCTTGGGCGTACGGACGATCAATTGAACAGGCACGGTCCGGTTGCCCGCATGCAGCGACAGGGACTGCTCGGGCGACAGGCACCACGCATTGCCGAACCGCTCACTCAGGTAGCCGGCGCAGAACTCCCAGAACGAGGCGTACCAAGCCGTGCTGTCCCCGGGAGCCTCATCCGGGCTCGAAGGCATGTACCAGCCCTTGATCACTCCCTTCAGAAAGCCGCTCTTGAGCAACCGCTCCCGATGGGTGCGGCTCAGATCACGGGACCGGATCGCGACAAGACCGCGCCGCTGCAGCCCATTCAGGGCCTCAAGGGATTCAGCCAGCTTTTCTTCCGGGCCTGCCATGTCACGTCTCGCTTCCGTGCCGCTGCTACGTCTTTCACAGGGTTTCGTGTTGCTCGAATAGTAGGTTATCAAGGTGTATCATTTATAGTTTTTTGTGTCGATCAGAAAACAGGTTTTTCCGCGCTTCTGGAAGCGCTGCGACCAATCCTTTGAAGAATCAACGACTTGCAGGAGATGGTTGCAGGGCCGGCCCCGGGGGGGCATCCCGTTAGCAGGGGCCGTCCAGAGCTGCGTGATCGTGGCACAGGCCCGACGGCGAGCGCGGGAAGCGGAGCATGACTCACAGGGCATCGGCCCGTGGGGGAATCAGGGGTCGAGTTCCGTGGCCGGCCCGACGGCCTGGCGGGAGAGCCGAAACGCCGCCATCTCCCCGGTGTTGCGCACCAACAGGATGTCGTCGACCAGCACCGGGTGGTTCCAGGTCTTGCCCTCTATTGCCGGCGCCCGCGCCCGCTCGGTGAACCCCGTGGGCGTGGCGTCCACCAGCGCCAGGTCTCCGCGCTCGCCCAGAACGAGCAGCAGGTCCTGGTCGGCCAGCAGCAGAAGCTGCCCGTGGCCGTAGCGGCCACCCTTCCAGGCACGTTCACCGGATCCGGCGTTCAACTTCACCGGAATGCGCACCTGCTCAAGGGCAGACGCCACCGCGCTATCGCCGAGACTGCCGACCGCGCTTTCGGCGGTCTGTTCGGCGTCGGTGCAGGTGGACACGTGCCCGTAGGGTCCGGACGCGGCTCGCCGCAAACCTCGCACCGGCCCCCAGCCCCCAGCGCCGGCACGATCCGATGCCGCCGCCTGGTCGACGCCGACCGGTGGTGGTCTCGGCGACTGGCCCGCTGCGCCTCGACCTGCTCCCACAGCTCCCGGAACACCACGTCCCACCACGCCCTCCGCGCGGCGTCGTGTAGTGCCGACCTTTTGGGGAACACTCCAGTAAATTCAGGCTTCTTGAGAGTTTTCAACGCCGAGTTGCGGAAGTCGGGCTAACGGGTGCGTCGGTCGCGGCGTGCTGAACGGCGGCGAGCGGCGGGATCGCCGTCGCCTGGAGGCGCGGGCGGCTCGGCGCGGGCGGCGTCAGGAGTAGGTGGCAGCTTCCTTGATCTCTTAGGATCTTCTCGTAGTCCGCCCTATAGAGGGTGCAACGGGCCAAGCCAAGAGCCTGCCTGGTGTCGACGCCGATCTGCCTGGGGATGTAGTCGTGCCCGACGTTTGTCTCCCGCCGGATCCCGTACCGCCCGATGTAGATGCCGTCGATTCGCACCACGACATTCGTGTGCTGGCGGCCCTCCGAAACCTCGGCCCCCAGCTTCCTGGCGATCGTGAACCCCGAATTTGCCGTGAGCAGCTTACGCACGGACAATGTACGTGACGAGGATCCGGCGCTGCTCGGTGGCGTCTGGCCCCAGATTCTGCTCCGTGAGGAGCACGTCGAAAGTCTCTAGAATCTCAGCCACGAGGGCCTGATAGGCATCGTCCTGGTCGCTGCCAGATATCGCGATGTTCGCCTCGCGGAACGACGCTTCGAAGTCCCCGATCCCGACTCTCCTGATCTCAACAGGAATTGGCTGCAGAACATGGTAGCCAGCTTCACCTAGATCGTCGATCAAGAAGTGCTCAGTGCGCGGCAGCGCCTGGTCAGCCGCCGCGCCGAGGGACAACCACCGAAGCAGTTGATCAGCCGGCTGTTCGGGATCGCCGCCGGAGTAAACGTGAACACTTAACTCCGGCTCCTCGGGCAGTAGGGTTAGGAACCATGCCTCGACCTCCGGCTGGGCTTGTTCCCGCAGCACTGCGGCTGGGTCGACAATCGCCTGCTCCGAGGCCTGATTCGCTGTGGAGCCAAAGACGGGTATGGTGTCCAGCGAATCCGTCGTCGATTCAGTGGGTACGAGTGTCGGACTCACTGTCGCCGCCCTCCGTTTCTCTCTGTTTACGGACCTCGAGCGCCTTTTGCTGAAGCCAGCGATCGATGCTGTCCGCTTGTTCCACGGTGACCATTATGCCGACCAAGACCGTACGCTGGATCTCGGGCGGACGGTTGCTGAGTTCCTTCTGAGCCTGCCTTCCGGTGTCACCACGTGCTGGATCACCTCCGGTAGCGGCTGGGACTCGTGGAAGAAGTCCACCTTGATGTCACCGCGGGGCGTTGGCCCTCCCCAAACGCTGTTTACCGGAACGAGGCGGTAGCCGTCGTCCTTCTCGAAACGGAACCCGATCTTATTCGGTGTTTCCACGTTCTTCGTCTTGGCAGCCCCGGCCCGCGGCTTCGCGACGGCGCCCATCCTACTGCGGCTCGATCGAGACACGGGGGTTTGACCAACCCCCTCAGGACCAAGTCTATCACCACGTTACACAGTCCGGAGAACCGGAGGCGGCTGTACTGCGCGGTGACGGGCTTTGCCCGTTGTCTGGTCGACCGGCGGGAGCCCGGGAAGATCCGGCACACGCTGGCGGTGCTCCTCGGCCAGAGGATCTTCGGCATTGCCTGCAGTCATCCCGACGAAAACGACGCCCGGCGGGCCGTGTGCGCGCCGATCACACCGTCCGCGGGGCCGACTTGGAGCCTTCAGGAACAATGCGTGTTAACCGGCCCGTCCACGGCGATCTCCGCTCAGCGCCACTCATAGGTCATGCCGCAGACAGCCTTTCGACACGGAGCGTGTTCCGCTTCCGCTCGGCATGCCACAGGTCGTACTGCACCTGCTGGTTCATCCAGCTCTCGGCGGTCGCGCCAAACGCCAGCGACAGTCGTACGGCCATCTCGGGACTAATGCCGGCGCGGGCATTGAGGAGCAACGCCGCCACGCGGGATGCAGCGTGAAACAGCAGAATTCCGCGGGGAAGCGCAGAATTCTGCGGGAATCGAATGCAGTGGAGCTTTCACCACGGGCTGCTAAGGACGTTTGCGAAACCGCGTCTCGGTGCAGGTGCTGAAGTCGATGACCCCCCGGGTCTTCTCTTGCAAGGCTCGGAACTCCTCGTCGGCCATGAGGATGTCGTTGAAGTCCTGACGCATCGCAGCATCGAGGTGCTGCTCGCTGAAGAGGATCTGATTGACGGGCCGCTCGATGTTCTGAAAGCCCGTCATCCAGCGACCGGTCGTCGCCGACATCTCCGCGACGGGGTACTTCCTCGCGACCAGGTCGACCATTTCCCGTGCGAGCGCCGCGGCGGCGGCATCCTGGCCCGGTTCAATGTTGCAGATGCGGCGGAAGACGAACGGGCGTTCGGCCTGCGGTGCGGCCTCGCCCCGCGCGGCCCCGGCGGCGCCGAGCAGCGCGACAGCGACGATGACGGTCCTCATGGAGCTGCCTCCCTTACACAAGCGGGTTCATGAGCCGAGGCCAGTCCGTGAGCTTCCCGGAAATGCGCCAGCTCCTACGGCAATGCCAGCGCGACCAGCTGAACCCGGTCTTCGCCGCCGCCGCCCGTAGCGCGTTCTCTTGTCGAAATAGCATGTAAAGCCTCACTTGGTGATCGGTGATATGACTGCCTGGCATCGATGTCCGCCCCTGAAAAGACGGCACCACTTTGCCAACTCTGTCGCGATCACCCAGCGGGGCCATCGGCCTCGCCGCCTCTCTCATCCTGATTGTCGGTTATTCTCATCTTGATTGTCGCTGTAGACGTTGCGCCCGCGTGGCAAGGCGCGACGAGGGAGCAAATTGGGGCATTTGTGACCCCGGCAATCAGAAGCCCAGCGCCGCCAGAAGCGGGATGCAGCGTGAAACGGCAGAATTCCGCGGGGAAGCGCAGAATTCAGCGTGAAGCCGCAGAATTCCGCGGGGGAAGCGCAGAATTCAGCGTGGAAGGCTGAATTCCGCGGGGAAGCGCAGAATTCAGCGGGGAAGGCTGAATTCCGCGGGGAAGCGCAGAATTCAGCGGGGATCGAATGCAGTGGGGCTTTCACCACGGGCTGCCAAGCCCGGGAGGCTCAGGTCGCGTGGATCGGCGGCGGCGTTCAATCGGCCTGGAATCAGTCGCAGTCGGCCGGCGTGTGGAGCGTGCGTGTGTCGGGCTATTGGCGTGTCGTGTTTCGTTTCGAGAACCACGAGGTCGTTGACGTCAACCTGATCGACTATCACTGACGGTGAGGGAGCATCGATATGGGCAGGAACGATCACGAACGTGCGCGCCCGATGCTGAATCCCCCGCACCTGGGGAAACTGATCTGCGAGAGCATGAAAGAAGCCGGCTGGACGGTCGGCGAGACAGCGTCCAGGTTGCGCTGCGAGCGAGGGACACTATCCCGTGTCCTGAACGGCAGGGCCGGCGTATCCGCCAACATGGCCCTGGCGCTCGAGGGCATTGGCTGGGGAACCGCCGACCACTGGATGCGCATGCAGGCGAGCTACGAACTGGCGCAGGCGCGCGTGGCTCGGCAGCGAACGCTTCAGGGGTTCCACGGAAACTCGTAGCTCGGCTTGTTGACGTAGCGGCGCTGCTCGATCTCGAGCGTAGTGCCCGAACCGGGCGCGAGCACGACCTGGAAGGACGAGTCGGCGACCCGGGTGCGGACGCCCGCCTGCGTCACTGCGACGATCTGGTGCTCGCCGAACGAGCCGCCCTGAACGACCAGGGTGCGCGACTCGACCGGGCTGACGTTCACCAGTGAGAGTGTCAGTCTATCGTCACTCATCTGCTCCACGAGGGCGGCCACGTCCTGCGGGACGCCCGGACGGCGCTGCCCGGCGTCGAAGTAGCGCAGACGCGTGTGGGCGACCACCGCGCGTCGGTCGACGTAGATGCCACCGACCATGAGCCGGTAAAGCGACGTCATCGTGCCCGCCTGGATGGGATTCATCGCCATCGGGTCGTCCACGAGCCTCGTGTCCGGTGTCGTCGGATCGTCGACCGCCATGCGCACGCGCTGGTGCACATCTGCGAGTCCGCGGCGCAGCGCGTCTTCCGGATAGCCCGGGTTGTTGCCCTCGAGATAGTCGATCCAGGCGTTGGACGTGATGCGCGCGCGGTCCTCCGGCGTCCACGACAGCCAGTACAGCTCCAGCATGTTCTCCTGCTCGCGCGGCCGGAAGCTGTACCAGACGGGGCTGTCGTTGAACCCTTCGCGGGCCCAGTTCGGGTTGCCGTACATGCGCGGCGTGTAGAGCTCACCATCCCGCATCTCTCCCGCGGCGACGATGATGTCGTCCTGCCTCCGCCACACGTCCAGGTAGCGCTCGTCGCCCGTCAGCACGTACGCGTTCATGAAGCCCGGGAAGGGCCAGCGCGTGCGTTCCCGGTCCTCCATCCTCGCGCCCGGCGGATTCTGGCTCTCGATCGTGAAGCTCCACCCGTAGGCGCCGCCGTACCACTTCCCGTCCGCGCCGCCGCCGATCGTCCCGTCCAGGCCGACATTGCTGGGAATCACGCCGCCGTTCGCATCGGCGCGTTCAGCCCAGGCATCCACGTATTCCAGCAGCCAGTCCCGGTACTTGTCCTCACCCGTGAGCACGTACGCGTTCATCGCCAGGTTGGTGGTGAGCAGGTTCAGGGGATGATCCCCGACCGACATGTAGTAGTCCTTGTAATGGAAGAGCATCTCCTCGTAGCTCTCCTCACCGTGCCCGGCGCCGTAGCGGTTCCTGATTTCGCTGGGGTCACCCACCCAGTCCACGGCCGTCGTGAATCGCATGAGCGGGCCGCGGCTCCCGTTCCACATCGAACGGATCAGCTTGTGGACCGGATCGTAGTTGGGCGCACCCGGATCCTCGTTCATGTAGAAACCGGCGAAGCGGCGGACGCGCTGCTCGTACACGGGATCGTGAGGATCCATCAGGCCCATGTTGTTGAACATCTGGATGCCTTCGGCGTTGTGCATCCAGTCGGCATGGGTCGGAAACTCCTTGAAGTACATGCCATCGGTGGCGAAGGGCACGAACTCGGTCCGCGCCTCGCTGAACTGCCGCACGTGGCCGTCGTAGATCTTCTTGGTCAGCTCCCTGATCCGGGCGGCGCCGCCCAGCGCGTACATCTCCGGCCAGCGGTTGATGTTCTCGATGGCGTCGTCCGGGCCGTCGTTCATGCCCCAGCGCAGATCGGCGAGCAGATAGCCGCGCTCGTCGAAGTAGCGCTCGGCAAAGCGCTCCATGGCGATCGAACCCGAGCGCAGCAGCTCGCGCTGCAGCAACGCCCACTCGGGGGCCACCGTCGGGGTCTCCGCACGGAGCGTGACTTTCTGGGCGTGCAGCGGCTGGAGCGGCGCGAGGGCGCCCCACGCGACGAATGCGCCGACCCACGCGAGCAACCGCCGCGATATCAGGTGATGTCTCACGGCCTGCCTCCCACCCGTTGGGCCTGGTCGTCGAACCGGTAGTCCGGAACGTACTCGTCCGGGTAGTGCTCGGCCATGCGCCGGTCGCCGATCACGAGCCACAGGATGTCCCGGGCGGTCTCGCGGTTGACCCCCGCGTCGGCCGCGAGCCGGTCGATGTCGAGAAGTTCCCCGTCGACCATTCGCGGCATGATCAGGCCGAGCAGACGCTCGATGACCGGCAACGGGGTCGGCGTCAGTTGAACGTCCACCCGCGAGAGTCCCTCGACAGGGACCGCGATGCGGTTGTGCCCGATGGCCAGGAACATCAGGGTCGCGTCGGGCGATGGCACTGCGATCTCGTAGTTGCCGTCCCGGTCCGTCTTCACCACCCGGTCCGTACCCTGCACCACGACGTTCACCGCCGAAAGCGGTGGCCGCCAGTCCTCCGGGCGCGTCAGCGCAATGTCCGCCGTGCATGGATCGAACTGCCAGCAGTCGGGCAACGTGGGGTTGTAGAGCACCCTGCCGCGGACGGTCGACTCCTGCGCCGACGTGTCCTGGGGCGCGAGGAGAAGGCCCACGGCGAGCAGGCCCGTCGCGATCAGACTGTGCGCGCATCGCATCGGTATCATGCCGTGCCTCTGTAGCCGGTCAGGCTGCGGACCCGCCAGGAGTCTGCGCCGCAGAAACCGGGATGCGACAATTGTAGACGAGCCTGACGACGAAAGGACTTGATGTCGACGACCTTCCGCCGCGACGCACCGGAGCAATCGCTGCTGCCGCCGGATGTACGGGAGTGGTTGCCGGAGGGCCACTTTGCGCATCACATCAGCGACTTGGTGGATGGACCGGAAAGCGGGATTCGGATTGCTTGAAGTGTTCCCCGTTTGTGGTACATTCTTCGCGAACAAGACAGGGAGATCCCAAATGGCCAAGACCGAAATGATCCGGGCGCGTGTTGAACCGGAGTTGAAGTGCCAAGCCGAAGAGGTCTTCGCGGGGCTCGGGCTGTCGCCCACCGAGGCGATCACGCTGTTTTATCGACAGGTCACCCTGCATCACGGGTTGCCGTTCGCGGTGAAGATACCCAATGCTGAGACCCTCGCCGCGCTACGGCAGGCTCGCGCAGGAACAGGACTCACCGAATACGCCGACCTGGAGGATCTCAAAGCTCGGCACGGTTGATCGATGCGCCTACTCACCACGAGGCGATTCGAGAAGGATCTCAAGCGTGACCGGAAGCGCGCATCCTGGTTGACTCCCCCACGTCGGGTTGGTACGCTCCGATTCGTACCCGCGGGATGATCAGGACGCGCCGGTGGAGGATGCCGTCGGCGCGAGAAGACTGCAGGGAGAGGAACATGGCTCGCAACATCTTGAACATCGGCTGCCTCGTCGTACTGCTGGGCACGCTCGCGTACTCGCAACAGACGGCTGAACCGGCGTCGGCCATGGCCACGGCGGCCATCAAGTTTCTCGACTCCCTGAACGACGAGCAGCAAGCGGCCGCGCGGTTCGCGTTCGACAGCGAAGACCGATTCGACTGGCACTTCATTCCGCGCGAGCGCAAGGGTGTGCCGCTGAAGACGATGACCTCGGCGCAGCGATCGGCGGCGCTCGACCTGGTCCGGACCGGGCTGAGCGAAGCCGGATTCACGAAGGCGGAGGCAATCCGCCAGCTCGAGCAGATTCTGTTCGAGCTCGAGGGACGCGACATCCGCGACCCGGACCTTTACTTCTTCATGGTGTTCGGCGAGCCGGGCGACCGGAATACGTGGGGCTGGCGCTATGAAGGGCACCACCTGTCGCACAACTGGACCATCGTCAACGGCACCTCCATCGCGGCCAGCCCGCAGTTCTTCGGCACCAATCCCGCCGAGGTGCGCGAGGGACCGAGGAGCGGCCTGCGGGTGCTGGGCAGCGAGGAAGACCAGGCGCGGTCGTTGCTCGCGTCGCTGAACGCCACCCAGCGCGCGGCGGCGATGCTGTCGGACGAGGCGCCGCGTGACATCCTCACAGCCTCGGAGCGCGAGGTGGCCATGCTGGACGATCTCGGCGTGGCGCACGGCGATCTGACGTCGAGTCAGCAGTCGGTCCTCTGGTCGATCATCGAGGAATACGCCACCGCGCAGCCGGAGGCGGTCTCCAGTCAGCGCCTCGCCGAGGTGCGCGACGCGGGGCTGGGGAACATCAAGTTCGGGTGGATGGGCGGCGCCGCCCGCGGCGAGCCGCACTACTACCGCATCCAGGGGCCGACGTTCCTGATCGAGTACGACAACACCCAGGGCAGCGCCAACCACGTGCACAGCGTCTGGCGCGACTTCGCGGGCGATTTCGGGCGGGACCTGCTCGCCGCGCACTACGAGCAGTACCGGCACGATGGTCCCCGGAACGCCGACGACTAGCAGTCCGTGGTGAAACCCCGCGTTGCACCGAGCGTGGCGAGGCGCCCGCATGGCAAGGCGTGACGAGGGAGCATATCTGTAGGGGCAACCCTTGTGGTTGCCCTGTTCGTCAGCCGGAGCAACGCCGCCACGCGGGATGCAGCGTGAAACAGCAGAATTCCGCGCGGAAGCGCAGAATTCCGCGCCAATCGAATGCAGTGGGGCTTTCACCGCGGGCTGCTAACTGCCCCGCCAGCGAGGGTTCCGACGTTTGGCCGGTCCGGCGCGCGGAACGGATGCTACACTACAGGTTTGCCGACTCGCTGTGGTGAGTGTAGCTCAATGGTAGAGCGCCGGACTGTGGCTCCGGATGTTGCGGGTTCAATCCCCGTCACTCACCCCATCACCCTGCCACACTCCACCGCCGCTCTTCCGGTCTGACTCCGTGATGACCCTTGCCCGGCTGGCGGCGTGCAGCACCCTGCTGACCGCGGTCCTGTGGGCCGGCTGCGGACCGCTGGACTCCCGCGCACGACCGGACGAGCCGGCTCCGGCGGCGCAATCTGGGGCCATCGCGGGTGTGGAGGCGGCACGCGCCCGCACCCCCAACGGGACCGGCGGCGTCAACGCGCCGGAGACGCTGCAGAAGCCATATCTCGTGCTGGTATCGTTCGACGGGTTCCGGCACGACTATCTCGAGCGCTACGACACGCCGAACTTCGACCGGGTCGCGGCGGACGGCGTCACCGCCGACGCGCTGATTCCGGTCTACCCCTCGCTGACGTTCCCGGCGCACTACTCCATCGCCACCGGTCTCTACCCCGAGCACCACGGACTAATCGGCAACAAGTTCTACGACCCGGCGCGCGCCGCGCTGTACGACTACAGGGACACCGCGACCGTGCAGGACGGCACCTGGTACGGCGGAGAACCGATCTGGGTGACCGCCGAGACGCAGGGCATGGTCGCCGGCGCGATGCTGTTCGTGGGTACGGAAGCGGCCGTCGGCGGCGTGTCCCCGACGTTCTGGACACCGTATGCCGAGCGGGGATCGCAGCGCGAACGGGTCGATGCAGTCCTCGACTGGCTGTCGCTCTCGCCCGACCGCCGGCCGCACCTGGTTACCCTGTACTTCTCGGCGGTCGATGGCGCGGGCCACCGCGACGGCCCGGCCTCGCCGGCCGTCGCCGAGGCGGTCCAGCAGGTCGATGCGGCCCTCGGCCATCTGCTCGACGGCATCGATGCGCTGCCCCACGGCGAGGCGACCTCCATCGTGCTCGTGTCGGATCACGGGATGGCGGCCACCGTTGCGGACGCTGCCGTCAACCTCGGTGCGATGGTCGACCTGCAGAACACCCGCGTCATCGTCACCGGACCGGGCGCCAACATCTTCGTGGAGGGCGGCGACGATCGCGCAGGGGCGGTCCGGGACGCCATCAATGCCGTGCTTCCAGGCGGACGCGCCTATCTTCGGCGCGAGACCCCGGCCGCGCTGCGGTACCGCGACGACCCGCGTATCGGCGACGTGGTGGTGGTGGCTGACAACGGGGTCATGATCGGGATGGGCGACGACCCGCCCCCCAGGGGAATGCATGGTTGGGATCCCGGGCACTCCGACATGTACGGCATCTTTCTGGCATCGGGACCCGAACTGGCGCGCGGGATCCAAATCGATCCGATCGAGGCCGTGCACGTCTACCCGCTGCTCGCACGTCTCCTGCACCTGACGCCGAACCCGGACATCGACGGCGACCTGGCGGTGCTGGGGCCCGTGCTGACCGAGTGAACAGACCATGCCGTCACGTGTGCAGCAGATCATCGACGAACAGGGATCGCTGGTGTTTCCCGGCGTTTACGACCCGCTGTCGGCGAAGATCGCCGAGCAGGCCGGTTTCCCGATGGCGTTCGTGTCCGGCTACGCCGTCTCGGCCACGCTGCTCGGCGAACCGGACCTGGGCCTGCTGACCCAGACCGAGGTCATCGAGCGCGCGCGGCGGATCTGCAAGGCGGTCACGATTCCGATCATCGTCGACGCCGACACCGGGTACGGCAGCGCCCTGAATGTGATGCGCACGGTGAACGAGCTGATCGACGCCGGCGCGGCCGGGTGCTTCCTCGAAGACCAGGAATGGCCCAAGCGCTGCGGGCACATGCCGGACAAACGTGTCATCGGACGGGAGGAATACCTGCAGAAGATCGGCGCCGCGGTGGAGACCCGCGGTGACCGCGACTTCTTCATCGTGGCGCGCACCGACGCCCTGGCGCCGGCCGGACTCGACGAAGCGATCGCCCGGGTCGACGCGGCCCGCGCCGCCGGCGCCGATGCGACGTTCGTCGAAGCGCCCCGCTCGCTGGCCGAACTGGAAGCGATCGGCCGGCGCGCACCGGCGCCGACGGTGGCCAACATGATCGAACACGGCCGCACGCCGGTGCTCGACCAGACCCGGCTCGCGGCACTCGGCTTCGGCCTCATCCTGTACCCGCTCGCCGGTCTGTACGCATCGGCGCACGCGCTGACCGCGATCTACCGGCATCTGCGCGCTGAGGGGACCAGCACCGGCGCCGGCGACACGCTGATGACGTTCGACCGGTTCAACGACCTGATCGGCGCGGACCGGCAACGCGCGCGGGCGGCCAGGTGGTCCGGCTCATAGCGCAGCAGCCCGTGGCGGACCCGCGCGGCGCCGGCCGCGAGGATATAATCCGGGAATCAATCCAGTGTCCGACGCCTCCTTCCCCACTTCGATCGACGAGTTGAGCCAGTTGCTGGCCCGCGAGCACTACGTTGCTGACCGCGGCCTCGCGACATCCGTCTACCTGGCGATCGCGTTGCGCCGGCCGTTGCTGCTCGAGGGCGAGGCGGGCGTCGGCAAGACCGAGATCGCCAAGGTGCTGGCCTCCGGGCTCGGCGCCGAACTGATCCGCCTGCAGTGCTACGAAGGACTGGATGTCACCCACGCCGTCTACGAATGGAACTACGCGCGCCAGTTGCTCGAGATCCGGATGCGCGAGGCGGGCGGCGCCGTCGACCGCGAGCGGCTGGCGGCCGATCTGTTCGGTCCCGAGTTCCTGATCAAGCGCCCGCTGCTGCGTGCACTCGATGCACCGGCCGGCCGCCCGGCGGTGCTGCTCATCGACGAGCTCGACCGCGCCGACGAAGAGTTCGAAGGCTATCTGCTGGAACTGCTCTCCGACTACCAGGTGACGATTCCCGAGCTCGGCACTCTGCGCGCCGCCACCCCGCCGATCGTGGTCATCACCTCCAATCGGACCAGGGAGCTGCACGACGCGCTGAAGCGGCGCTGCCTCTACTGCTGGATCGACTATCCGGACCTGGAGAAGGAGCTGCGGATCATCACCGAGAAGGTGCCGGACGCGCCGGCCCGGCTTGCCGAGCAGGTCGCCCGTTTCGTACAGCAGTTGCGCACCGCCGAGCTCTACAAGGTGTCGGGCGTATCGGAGACGCTCGACTGGATCGCCGCGCTGGTGGCCCTGGACCGCCGCGAGCTCGACCACGACACGATAGACGACACGCTGGGTCTGGTCCTGAAGACCCAGGAAGATCTCCAGGCGGTCCGCGGAGCGCAGGCCCGGCGGCTCTTCGAGCACAGCCTCCTCCCCGCCGCAACTCCCTGAGCAGGTGCCCGTGGCGCTGCCGAACGGCTACCTGTTCCCCAATCTCCTGCGCTTCGGCCGGCTGTTGCGCGATCTCGGTCTCGACGCGCACGCGGGGCGCATGCTTGACGTCTCGGATGCGCTGGCGCATGTCGATATCGGGCGCCGGAGCGACTTCTACTACACGCTGCGAACCCTGCTGGTCCGGCGGGCGCAGGACCTGCCGGTCTTCGACCAGGCGTTCCGCCTTTTCTGGCGCCCGCCACCAGCGGACCGCGCCGCGCAGGCGGCGCGCGCGCGGAGCGAACGGCGGCGGCAGCCCCCATCCGACGCAGACTCGCCACCCAGCCGCCCCGCGGACGCGCCGCCGGACGGCGGAACGGGACCGCTCCTGGAGCTGCAGCAGGTGATGGCGCTGACCTACAGCGCCAGACAGGTGTCCCGCAGCAAGGATTTCGCCACGTTCACCGACACCGAGATCTCGCAGGCGCGCGCCATGCTGGCCTCGCTGCAGTGGACGCTCGGGGAGCGGACCACCCGGCGCTGGCAACCCGGCGGCGGCGGCGCCATCGACATTCGGCGCGCCGTCCGCCGCAACCTCCGCTACGGCGGGGAGATCCTCACGCTGCCGCGACGGCGGCGGCGCACCCGGACCAGACCGCTCGTGCTGCTCTGCGACGTGAGCGGATCGATGGAGCGCTACAGCCGCATGCTGCTGCACTTCGTCCACACCCTGGCGGGCGGCTTCGACCAGGTCGAGACGTTCCTGTTCTCGACCAGGCTCACGCGGGTCACGCGGCGGCTCGCGCAACGCGGCGTCGACGATGTCGTCCCGACCCTGCCCCGCCACGTACCCGACTGGGCCGGCGGGACCCGCATCGGCGACGCGCTGCGCGCGTTCAACATCGACTGGTCGCGGCGCGTGATGGGACACGCCCCGGTGGTGCTGCTGATCTCGGACGGCTGGGACCGCGGCGAGCCGGCGCGCCTCGGCGACGAGATGGCCAGGCTGCAACGCCGCTGTCACCGGCTGATCTGGCTCAACCCGCTGCTCGGGTCGCCCCTGTACCGCCCGCTGACCCGCGGCATGCAGGCCGCGCTGCCCTGGATCGACGACTTTCTGCCGGTGCACAATCTGGCCAGCCTCGACGCGCTGGCCCAACATCTGAACCGATTGCCGACCCACCGGCCGACCCGGCGCCAACCTGTGCCAAGATTGGACGGTCACCCGGCGCGAGACACCGGCGCCCACTCATCACTGCCATGAACATCACCGGTACCTATACGTTCGCTGCGCCGCCCCAGGCGGTCTGGGACCTGTTGCTGGACACGGAGGCGGTCGCCGCCTGCCTGCCCGGCTGCGACGCGCTCGAGCCGATTGGCGAGAACAAGTACCGCGCCGCCATGACCATGGGCATTGCCGCGGTTACCGGGCGTTACCAAGGCACCGTGGAGATGACCGACCTCGATCCGCCGCGGTCGTACCGGCTGGTCGTCGAGGGCCGCGGCAAACCGGGGTTCGTCAACGGGGGCGGGACGATCACGCTGACCGCGCACGAGGGCGGCACCCTGGCGACCATCGACGGGACGGTGCAGGTGGGCGGCACCATCGCCCGCTTCGGTCAGCGGCTGCTGGGCGGCGTCTCGAAGATGACGATGGACCGCTTCTTCGCCTGCCTGCAGCAGCGACTCGCCGGGTCGTAGCCGCCCCGAAGAGGAGGACCGCTTCTTCGCATGCCTGAAGCAGCGGCTCGCGGGGTCGTAGCCACCCCGAAGAGGAGGATCGCTTCTTCGCATGCCTGCAGCAGCGGCTCGCCGGCCTGAAGCGGTTGATCTTGACCATGGTCGATGGATAGAATACTTTCCCCGGTCTGATGCAGCCGCGGTGAGTGAACATGCCCCTGCAGAGAGAGTCTCGCGTCGAACTGCCGTTCATCTTCACGTATCACGATCTTGTGTATGGCACCGGAGTCCTGGCCGAAGTACGTGCACGCGGGCGCGTACTCGCTGTCGAGGAGGACGACGGCGTCTGGATGTACGGGATAAATCCGGGTGACCTCGCCGCCTCGGGAACAACCATCCTGGAAGCCCACGCTGCGTTCCGGAAGTCATTCACGGCGGTCCTGTTCGACATCGCCGAAGCCGCATCGAACTTCGAAGATTTCGCTGCCCAGACCAAACAGTTCTTCAACCAGGCCAATGCACCGGTGCAAGCCGCCTGGCAGGAAGCCGTCGAGGCGCACCGGTCCAATCAGTTCATCGGAGGAACCGCCGCCCGCGACATGGTCAAGCTGCCGGCCGAAACCCCCATCTCCATCGACGTCGTGTTGAAGGCACAGGATGATTTCACGACGGCCTTCAACGAGCTCGACCAGGAGCCGGCCCTCGCGGCATAGGCGTGTCGTCCTTCACTACAATCAGGATCATGGACGTTCGCCGGATGCTGGAGCAGTGTGCTCGTGGGGCTCGCATCGAGGCGAAGAAGCACAGGAACTGGGTCTACTACGACAGCAAGATCTTTCGCGGGCTTCCTCTCGGGCGGCACGGCAAACGAAACAACCCAGAAATCGAAATCGGGCATGTTCGCCAACTGATTCGCTATTTTGAAATCGACGAAGCCTGCGCCCGAAAGGCCATTCCCGCACTGGGCTGAATTCAAAGGTAGTGTCCCGTCAAGTGGTGGAGAATCGCAAAGTTCCTGAGTTTCCAGTCGTTGATGGTGCGGACGCTGGCGGAGCTCTTCGAGCTCCTTGGAAAACCGCGCCGCGGGTTTCCACAGCGACCACGCTCCGTCCTCCGAAGCGATCGCCGTCAGCAGCGCCTGCGCCGTCGACGAGGGCAGCGGCTCTCCAACTGGCACAGCCGCGGTTCCTGCCGCGCGACGCGCCTCCTCCACCGACATGTCAACGGTCATTCAAGAGTCTCCCACCTGCGGTCATCGAGAACTCCCCTACCGGTGGTTGACAACAACCATGAGAGGACTGCCGTTGGGCTCTGTGGGCAGGCCGTCTGCGGTCTGCCCATGCCGCGGTGGGTGCGCGTCTGGAGACGCGTGGATCTCCTCTTGGCGGAGACCCAGACGACATGGACATATACATGTGTTTACATTGGTCATGTTTCAGATAACAATCTGACTACATGATCAAGGTGAACCTCGCCGACGCCAAGTCGCGTCTCTCGCAGTACCTCGACAGCGTTGAGCGCGGCGAGACCGTGATCCTCTGTCGGCGAAACGTCCCCGTCGCTGAGATCAGACCGTTGCCAAAGCCGCCGACGGAGCCGCGACCGATCGGCACCGACCCTGACCTGCTGGTCCCGGACAGCTTCTTCGAGCCGCTTCCGGAGGATCTGATCGAAGCGTTCGAGGGCGGCGGCGCCGACAACGGGAGCGAACTGCCGAGGCAGGACGCGGACAAACTTCTTGAGCAACCGATACGGCAGGCGGCCAACAGTCTCAGGGCGTTCTACAACCAGAAGAACCACCCTTCGCATCACGAGGATCTGTCGAACCTGAGCAGCGTGATCGCACGCATCCAGTCACCGCGCACCGAGAACCTGGGAGCACTCCTCGCCAGTGCCGAGAAGCACCTGCTGGCTGCGCTGGAGAGACGGGTTGGCAGATGAGCACCAGGCTGATCGACATCACGCTGAATCGTGCGGGGTGGGGGAACGGCCAATCGTTCGATCTGGATGTTCGGCAGACTGAAGCAGCGCGTGATCCCGCGCTGCTCCCAAACCTCTTGCGGGTCGAGGCCAGTGAACCGTTGGGCGAGTTTCTGGCATGGCCTCGGCGTTCCGGTTGTGCGTTGCAGTGCCAGTACGCGCTCAGTCCGATCGGCCGCGACCATCCCCGCACGCTGATGACTGCGGAAGCTGTCAAGCGGAGCGGCAGCGCGGACTTGTTCGAGATCGAACTCGTCAAGGGGTGGCCCGGCGAGCCGCACTACTGGGGCAACCGGTCGGTCCGCGAGGAAGAGGTTGAAGCCGCCATCCACGGCATGGCGCCGAACAGCGAGTTGCAGTTGCTGAGCATCCCCGCGGAACGTGACACCAATGACACGCCGCGAGCGCGGATCCTGCAATCCAGGAACGATACGGCGGTGTTGTTCATCGCAGGTGGAATAGAGGAGGCGAGGATCGTTGCGGGCGTCGTTGAGCGGCTGTGCGACACCGGCGCGTTGGTCCAACGCACGGATGAGGTCTATCCGCTGGAAGGCTCGTCGATGGCCGGCACGGAGTATCGGCGAACTGGCAACGATCCGCCGTTGGTGACCCGCTGGCTCGGCGGGCACGGCACCCGCTCGCAGCAGGCATTCGAACAGCGGATCGGCGTCCCCTGGCCCGCCCCGGTTCGCTGGTCGGGAGTGTCGCCGTGACGCTCCTGGTCGACACGTGCACGTTTCTCTGGCTGGTGTCCGATGATCCGCGGCTGCCGCTGCGCGCCCGGACGCAGTGTCGCGCCCCCTCGAACGACGTGTACTTGAGCGCGCTGTCGGTGTGGGAGATCACGATCAAGTATCGACTTGGCCGGTTGCCGCTTCCTGAATCTCCAGTGTCGTTCGTCACCGATCGTCGCCGGCGGCTGCAGATCGAACCTCTACCCTACGACGAACGGGACGCGGCGCACGACGTCCTGCTACCGCCGTATCATCGGGATCCGTTCGACCGGGGCCTGGTGTCGCAAGCGATCCTGCGCGGCCTGACGATCGTCACACCAGACCAGTCGATCGCGCGCTATCCGGCGCCGGTACTCTGGATGTGAGGGTGGCCGGGTCAATCGACCTCTTGCCACGACCGCTCTCCTCGCTCGAGCGGTCTTGCACACGGATCGCGACACTACCAGGGCGCAGGAGCATGCCGGCGACCCATCCGTCGTTCAATGGTATGATCACGGTCCCTGGAACGGTCAGGGGGGAACACTGGTGTTTTGCTGGCGCCGGCACGATGGTCGCCATAAGTTGTTGAAAACACGACGCGCGCCTGTAGCTCAGATGGATAGAGCGGCGGGCTTCGAACCCGTAGGTCGGGGGTTCAAATCCCTCCGGGCGCGCCAATCTCGGACATGCCAGCGGCGGTCGAGGTCAGAAAGCCGTACTGCGCCCGTAGCTCAGCTGGATAGAGCGTCTGCCTCCGGAGCAGAAGGCCGCAGGTTCGAATCCTGCCGGGCGCGCCACCCCTCGTGTAGGCCGCTGGCTCAACTGGCAGCGCAGCAGACTCTCAACCTGTTCAGGCCGCGGCGAGGATCTCAAGGTGACTTCCGGCTTGTCAATCCTCATCGAGCACATAGCTGGTGCTTCGGCCGCCGCCGGCGTCCTGCTTCAGGACGCCACGCTCAATGAGAGCGTGGATATCGCGAAGCGCCGTGTCGTGAGAACACTTCGCAAGCGTGGCCCACTTGCTCGTTGTCAGCTTCCCCGTGAATCCATCAAGGAGTCTGTTCAAGATTGCGCGCTGCCGCTCAGGTATCGCCAGTTGGGCATGTCTCTCCCAGAACCTCGCCTTGTGAAGCACGGTCGCAAGCGTGGATTCGGTTCCGTCGAAGGCGCGCCCAAGGCATGCCAGGAACCACTCCATCCACGGCGTGACATCAAGCGTTCGCCTCTGCGTCCGCTCGAGAATGTCGTAGTAATCGTTCCTCTCCTGACAGATCTGCGTGGACATGCTGTAGAAGCGCTGGGCGCTCCCGTCCGCCCGCGCGAGCTGCCAATCGCCGATCGCGCGCGCGATACGGCCGTTGCCATCGTCGAACGGGTGGATGGTCACAAACCACACGTGCGCGAGCGCTGCCCTCAGGACCGCATCGATGCTGTCTCCCGGCGCGTTGGCCCACCTCAGGAACTGCGACATTTCCCGATCGAGCAAACGAGCCGCCGGCGCCTCATAGTGGACCCGTTCTTTTCCGACCGGGCCAGAGACAACCTGCATCGGCCCGTCGGCGTCGTCGCGCCAGGCGCCAACGATGATCTTCCGCATCCCGCTGCGTCCTGTCGGAAACAGCGCGGCGTGCCAGCCGAACAGACGTTCGTCGCTCAGAGGCTTGTCGAAGTTCTGCGTCGCATCGAGCATCATTTCGACGACGTCCTCGACGTCACGTTCCACCGCGACCGTCCCGGCCGTCTCGATACCCAACCGCCGGGCGATGGAGGAGCGCACCTGGTCCGCGTCCAGCGTTTCACCTTCGATTTCGCTGGACTTGACGACATCCAGTGTCAGCGTCTCGAGTTCCGCCTCCTTCTGAAGGGAGAAGCCGAGGCCCTCCATCCGGCCCAGCAGGCGGCCCTGCCGATGCCTGATGTCAGCCAAGGGCGCGGCCAGGGCCGCCTGATCCCAGTGGAATCGGGGCCATTCGGGGAGTCGATGGATGAAACCTGGTCCCATACTACGCACGTTATGCGTATATTAAGGGCCTTTACGACGCACGGTCGAGGATAAACTACGCACATCCTGCGTATCTTGTGGCCCCTATTCCACGCATCGCGCCTCGGGCTGCACCTGTCGACTGGAAACCGCTCGGTGACTTCCCACGGTGGACACCCAAGGCGCGGCATCGTCGAGAACCTTGGGCAAGAGCAGTTCGGCTGCTTCGAGCGCCTGACCGGTGCCTCGGTACCGCAGCTCGGCGTAGGCCAGCAGGCCCGGAGCAACGGGAAGATTGTCGTCGGTCTCACCGGCCATCGCCAGGGGGCCAGGCGGCTCGATGACCAGCAGGTTGCCGGCTCGCGCAGGCTGGGCGACCAGAGCCTTCTGGGCTTCGCGGTCCTCTAGCGCACGGACGGGCGCGTAAATCTCCGTCTCGTCCGCGCGAAAGAAGGGCATGCGTCGCTGAGCCGCGTCGGCGCCTGTCAGCGCCCAGGGCTGTCCACGCTCGGCGAACACTTTCTGCAGCCGCGGCCAGATTTCCTGTTTCCCCTCGGCCCGCACTTGGAACCGGCGCTCCTTCAGCTTGGGACGCAGCCCTTCGATGTAGGCTTGCACCCACAACGCAACCAGCGCCTGCCGGTCGTCCACTCTCCGGCCGTCCTTCCCCTTGAGCAAGAGCCCGCGTGCAGCCAGGTCGTTCATGCATCCGGCAACGGTGCCGAGGGCCACGTCCGCTTCGTCCGCCAGAGCGCGGTACGGCGCATCGGTGAGTTCTGTACGGATGAGGATGGCCATAACCGTCTTGATCCAGCCCTTCTGCGGGCGGCCCGGAGCGGTAGCGAGTTCTGTCTGTGGCTTGCGGCCCTCCACGTGAACAAACAAGCCTGGAGCCTGCAAATGAGCATTGCCGGCGAGATCGAGGTAGTCGATTCCCGCACGCTCGAAGGCGGCTGCCTGTTGTCGGCGGACGTGCGGCGCAAGAAGAAGGACCCTGTCGCCCGCTCGGCCGGGGGGCAGGGTCGCTCGGTATCGGTTCAACTGCTCGATTACGACCCCAACGTCCTGGTAACGGAGGTGTCGCTTCACCTCGACAAGGTACCGAAACGCTCCTCCTGCGGCCATCCGGGTGACGACGCCGTCGAATTGGACCAGAGCTTTTCCGGGCGCACGAATCTCGGCCTTCGGCATCCACTTCTGCAGAGCAGGCCGATACAGGTCGAGGTCGGGCTCGGCTCCTGTTCGAGTCATGTTCAGAGTAATATCATGTTCAATAATAATGAACAATATATATTTATGAACACTTAAAACCCGTGACGGTACGACCCTCGCTTCGTCCGCGGCGCGTCCGCACTCGCACCCACGACTCGACGAATCGAGTGGGACGCCAAGTCTCCGGTCCTGAGCGATCCGCGTCTGGACCGGATTCACCCCGACGGCGACGAGGTCCTGCTCGTCATGTCCGGGGCGCTCGATCTCGTGCTCGACCAAGGCGGCGAGACCGAGGTTGTCGCGCTCGACGAAGGACGAATGTGCGTTGCCCCGAGGGCCTCCTGGCACCGGCTCCTGGTCAACGAGCCGGGTACACTGTTCTTCGCATCACTGGAGCGGTCCACCGGGCGTCGCGGCGTCCGCGTGCACAAGGCCCTGGGTCAGGCGGCTGGCGGCGCCGCCGGTTGGCGCGGCGTGTTGGACTGCTGTACCTGGCGGCGCAGGCCGACGTCGGATGGATTGCCGGATTGGTGGAGGAGCCCGTGTGTTCAACGTCAACTACTTTGGCGACCGGCAAAAGTAATTGACGCCGAACATCTACCGCCTCGAGCTTCGCCATTGGGCGTGGAGATATGCTGAATCGTGCGCGTTGGTGGGACCATGCTAAGGATCCGATCTTGGCAAGATGCGGCAGCGGCGGTAGCGGTGGCGGCGACGGTGCTTGGAGCAATGGCCGCAGTTGTTTGGTTCATTATGGACGCCCAGATCGCTCCGCTGCGCGCCGAGCACCAGGAGATTCGCGCCGATATTTCGGAGATCCGCGATCACATCGACCGGCTTGAGGATCGAATCGAACGCCTGGATGGGCGTCTGGACACTGTGGAAGCTACAGCCAGAGTGCTGGAAGTGAGGGTTACGAATCTGGAGGGGGACCGATGAGCAGACTTTTCTTTAGCGCTCTCGCCCTATTCGTCGGCATCGCCAATGCCGGGGCGCAGACGCCAGACGCCCAGGGTGAGCACAAGCTCGACGGCAAGACCTGCACGTGGGCCAGCTACGACAGCGGACGCTACGTCGAGATGGCCTACCAAGGGTACACAGGCCGCATCGAACTGCGGCCGGATCTCAACGAGCAGCTCGGCACCCCGTACGCGTGGTCCGCGCAACGCAGCGGCGAGCCCGTTGTGCAGGGCAGCGAGAGAACCCCGGCTGGCGCGCTCCGCGGCCTCTGTGGAGCCATGATCCGCTACTACATCCTTGAGCAAGAGGCGGCTGCCTTTGACCCTGACGCCGCGTACCGGGCGTTGCTGCAGGTTCTTGGCAAGGACAACGAGTCGCCGTCGCGGTGAGGCCTGGCGCTCCTTTCCTCGATGGCGATCATCGTCTGCTCCCGCTCGTCCATCCGCACGATTAGCTCGTCCATCCGGGACGCCGCCGCAATAGCTCGCTCGAACACAGGGAGCGCCTTCGTCGCTGGCCCGCCGGCCAGCACCGCGAGGACCGCGAGGGCGACGACGTACCGCCGCATGCGACACGCCCTTCTGGATGCCGAGCAACGTCGCCGCCGGCGGGTTCTCGGCAGGGAACTCGTTCGCCTCGCGGGCGCCGCTGATGCCAGTGTTGCCCGGCGTGTAGCCCGGCAGGTAGTAGGTGACCTTGACCAGGTCGGCCGGTGTCGCGCCGGCCAGCGCCAGCCGTCGTCGCATGCCGGCAAGCGCCTGCTGCGCTTGGGTTTCCCGTGGCTCGCCCGGGCGTCCCACCTGCCCGGAGACATAGATCGTCTTGGCGCCGTCACCCTGCACGGTCGCGACCTGTGTAAAGCTGCCGGCCGGGTCGAGGAACGTCGTGGTCAGACGCTCGCCCCGACCGGCGTCCTCCACCACCGCCACCGCATCCACCTCGATCTGGATCCGGTCGTTGACCAGACGGTCGATCCCGACGAGCGTGCTGGTCGGTGGGTTCTCGTTGGACACCGCGCCGCGCCCGACCTGGCCAGACAGATAGACCGTCTTCACGCCTCTCCTACCTCTTGACGGTCGTGGAGCCTCTCACGGCAGCGCCAGCGCGACAAGCTCCGGTGGATTGCCTCGCAGGCCGCGGACAGTTACCGCAATGTACTGTCGGCCACCGATCTCATAGCTCATCGGGGCGCCGATGGCCCGCCCCGGCAATGGGATCTCGGTCAGCAACGCGCCGGTCGCCTTGTCGCGCGCCGCCAGCACCCAGGCGCCGCTCTCCCCCGGTGTCTGTTGCGCGCTGAACAGGAGCGTCCGTGTCAGCAGCAGGAAGTCGCGACCGCCCCCCAGGGGCGGCAGCTCGAGATCACGCAGCCGGGAATGGTCCCGGATCGCCGGAGACCCCCGGCCGTTGGCCTGCTGCCAGGCGATCTCGCCGCGGTTGAGGTCGATCGCCGTGATCCGTCCATAGGGTCCCTTGAACAGCGGGAGACCATCGGGCCCGCCGGGGGGTTGCATCCGCCCGCGGGAGTAGCGCAGGTTCGAGCGGTCCGGGCCCAGCTCGACCAGCGCCGGGATGATCGGCTGCGTCGTGGACGGGACGTAGAGGAAACCGGTCTCCGGGTCGACGGCGGCCCCGTTCCAGTTGGCGCCGCCCGTGTAGCCTGGAAGCTCTATGGTGCCTCGGGTATCGCCGGGGCCGGTGCCGATCAGCGACGGCGGCGTGAAGATCGGCCCATACACGTAGCTCTGCAGGATCTCGACCGCCTCGGCGTGCAAGGTCGGGGTGAAATCGATCAAATCTTGCTCGGTGACGCCCTGCCGATCGAACGGTGGCGGTTTCGTCGGGAACGGCTGGGTCGGCGACGTCCACTCGCCCGGCACGGTGGAGGGCGCGACCTCCCGTTCCTCGATCGGCCAGACCGGCTCGCCGGTCACGCGGTCGAAGACGAAGGTGAAGCCATGCTTGGTGACCTGCGCCACCGCCTTGATCGGCCGCCCGTCAACGGTGATGTCGACCAGATTCGGCGCCGCCGGCGGGTCGTAATCCCAGAGGTCGTGATGGACGAGCTGATAGTGCCAGACTCGCGCCCCGGTGGCGCAGTCGACCGAGACCAGACTATTGGCGAACAGGTTGGTCCCCGGACGATGTCCCCCGTAGTGATCGTTCGTGGCGTTGCCGACCGGCAAGTAGGCATAGCCGAGCTCCGGGTCGGCGCTCATCATCGTCCAGACGTTCGCGTTGCCGGTATAGGAAGCCGAGCCGGCCTGCCAGGTGTCGTAGCCGAGCTCGCCCGGCTGGGGAACGGTATGAAACGTCCAGCGCAGCTCACCGGTCCGCGCATCGAAGCCTCGGACGTGGCCGGGCGGCGACTCCTTGAATCGCGGCTGGTCGGACACCGCCGAGCCGACGATGATGACGTCGTTGCACACGACCGGCGGCGACGTGACCGAGTAGTTGATCGGCGGCGGGTCGCGCCGGGCGCGCGGGATGCCCTGCATCAGGTCGACGCGGCCGCCGTCGCCGAACTCGCGCACCGGCTCGCCGGTCCGCGCGTCGACGGCGTGCAGCCTAGCGTCACCGGTGGCCCAGACCACGCGCGCCTCCTGCCCGTCGGTCCAGTAGGTCAGACCGCGGCTGCTGAACCCGAGCACCATGACCGGAATGCCGGCGGCGTAGCTCTCCGGGTCATACGCCCAGCGGGTGGCGCCGGTTGCCGCGTCGATGGCAGCCACCTGCGACAGCGGCGTGCTGAGATACAGCGTGTCGCCGACCATCAACGGGGTGCCCTTGAGCCCGTTGATGCTGACGTTGCTGGTGTCGTTGGCGACCTGCAGCGCGGGATAGCGCGTCCGGAGCGCGTCGAGATCGAGCTGCCCATCGACCGACACCCAGCGCCAGACCACCGCCAGGTCGTGGACGTTCTCCGGCGTGATCCGCGCCAGCGGCGAGTACTTGGTGCTCCCGGCGTCCCCGGCGTAGCTGCGCCACTCGCCGCCGTCGGCGCCGTCCTGGCTCGCCGCGCCCGCCTGGGCAAGAGCGAGCGCCACCAGGATCCCGAAACCCGCCCGCGCGATCAGACGTGCGACCCTCATCACCAGCTCCCGCTACCGGGCGCCCTCCGGCAGTGCCAGCGCGATCAGCTGTTCGGTGGTGTCTCCACCGCCGATCGCCAGCACGATGTACTGCCTACCACCCGCCAGGTATGTGATCGGGGCCGAAGAGGACCGCGCCGGCAACGCGATCTCGAACACCTCGTACCCGGTGTCCTTGTCGAAGGCGCGGAGTGTGTGCGACTCGATGCCCTGACCGATGAAGAGCAGCGTCTTCGTCAGCAGCGGGCCACCGCCGTAGAAGCGCCACTCGTCGGGGCGCGAGCCGGTCTGTGCGTGTGCCGGAAGCGGCAGCAGACTGACCACGACCGCCATCGAGATCACGAGGACGGTCACCCTCGGGGCATACGCGACGGCCGGCCGACGGTTCCTCATGACGGCAGTTAGCCTCTAGCCCGGATTATTCGTGAAGGGTCCGATTTCGGTATAGACACAAAAGCCTCCGCGTGGTATAAGTGCTTTATACACAGGCATTTACCCACCACGGAGGCCCTTGCGTGACACCTCAGAAGATACCACAGACTGTCCTCTTTCCGGATCTCTTCGACAAGCCCCTCGTTGCCACGTTCGACCGCCGGCACGCGAGTTCCGATGGCGGCGCCGTCCTGCTCAAGGCGGCGGAGCGCGTGTATGGGTTGGTGGCGGGTTTCGCCCGGTGTCTGGTGGACCGGCGGGAGCTCGGAAAGATCCGGCACACGCTGACGGAGTTGCTCGGCCAGCGGATCTTCGGCATTGCCTGCGGCCATCCCGATGGCAACGACGCCGACCACCTCGCCGACGACCCGATCCACAAGCTGCTGCTCGGGCGGGACCCGGTCGCTGGCGAGGCGTTGGCCTCGCAGCCGACGATCTCGCGGTTCGAGAACGGCGTTGGCCCCTCCGCCCTCTATGAGCTGGCGCGCGAGCTGGCGATGCGGGTCATCGAGCGGCATCAGCGCCGGCTGGACGGGCGGGCGCGGCGGATCACGATCGACCTGGATCCGACCGACGACGCGACGCACGGCGCCCAGCAGCTCACCTTCTTCAACGGGCATTACGATAGCTGGTGCTACTTGCCGTTGCTGGCGTTTCTGACCTTCGACCAGGAACGCGAACAGTATCTGTGCGCGGCGGTGCTGCGGCCCGGCAATGTGCCGGCCACCTGCGGGACCGTGGGCGTGTTGTGTCGGCTGCTGCCCCTGCTGCGGGAGGCCTTTCCCCGGGCGCGGTTTCTCGTCCGGCTCGACGGGGGCTTTGCGACGCCGGAGATCTTCGACTTCCTGGATGCCGAGCCGCGGCTCGACTACGTGGTGGCGATGGCCAAGAACGCCGTGTTGCGGCGCCACGCCGAGCCCGCCCTGCTCGTGGCGCAGGCCCAGAGCGCGGCCAGCGGCCAGACCGCGCACGTGTATACCGACACTCAGTACCAGGCCGGTACGTGGGGCCACGCGCGCCGCGTCGTGATCAAGGCCGAGGTCGTCCGGCACGGCGACCGCGAGCCGCGCGACAACCCGCGCTTCGTCGTGACGAATCTGCGGCAGACGCCGCGCTTCATCTATGAGAAGGTCTACTGCGCCCGCGGCGACATCGAGAATCGGATCAAGGAACTGCTCGATGGGCTACAGATCGACCGCACGAGCTGCTGTCGCTTCTGGGCCAATCAACTGCGCGTGCTCCTCACCGCCGCCGCCTACGTGCTGATGCAAGAACTCCGGCTGCGCGCGGCGCGCACCGCCTGTGCCCGCGCCCAAGTGACGTGGCTGCGCGACCGGCTCCTCAAATTGGGGGCGCACGTCGTCGGCTCGGTCCGCCGCGTGGTCCTGCACCTGCCCACCGCCACGCCGGACCTCCACGCCTGGCGGCACATCGCGCTCGCACTCGGCGCCCGCCCCGGATAGGCTTCGGCCGGCGCCAGCCCGCCGCGCGTCCATCCATCCCCAGGGGCGGCCCCGCGCCCGCCCGCGGCGGAGCTGTCCCCGGGCCGCTCCTCACCCAGCCCTCCGCACCGACGACGCGTTTCTCCCCGCCGGCACCCGACCGCAGCGACATCCGATGCGCCATGTGCGCGACGATCACGCCGTCCGCGGTGCCGACTCGCGGCCTTCATGAATAATCCGGGCTAGCAGCCCGTGGCAAAAGCCCCGCTGCATTCGATCGACGCTGCATCCCCCTGATCTGCGTTGTTCATCGGTCGAATACTACCGGTATTCTCCCTCTTCTCGCCTTGCTCAGCGGGCGCATCGCCGATCTCGGTGCAACGCGGGGTTTCACCACGGGCTGCTACGGGATCCCCAACGCGACGATCTCGTCCGGGTCGCGGCCTGAACCGATGCCGACCGCAAGATACTGCTTGCCGTCGTGCAGGTAGGTCATCGGGAGCGCGCGCACGGAGGATGGCAGCTCGATGGCCCGGAGCAGCTCGCCGGTCGTCTTGTCGTAGACGTTGAGCAGCGGCGGGTTCCAGGCATCGCGCCCCGTCGCGGTGAAGAGCAGCGTCTCGGTCGAGATCGGAAAGTTCAGGACGTTGGTGCCGAGTGGAGGCAGGTCGAGGTGCTTGATTGGGTCGGCCTGTCTGGGGCCGTCGCCGTTGGCGATCTGCCAGACGTGCTCGCCGGTGGTCATGTCGATCGCCGTGATCCGGCCATACGGCGGCTTGAAGAGCGGCAGCCCCTCGACCCGCGGCGTGGCGTCGCCGTTCCAGACATAGTCGAACGGCGTGCCGTCCTGGTCGTTGCCGGCTTCGGGCTTGCTCAGCCTGACCAGGTTCCAGTCGGTGAAGGACGGCACGTAGAGTACCTGGGTGCGTGGATCGAACGACGCCCCGGTCCAGCTGCCTCCGCCGACCCACCCGGGGTTGACGAGGGTGCCGCGCTCCGAGGGTGGCGAGTACAAGGGACCACCGTCGTAGTCCCGCATGACCTCTATCGCCTTGGACCGAAGCTCGGGGGTGAAGTCGATCAGCATCTCTTCGGAGATGCCCTGTCGCTCGAACGGTGCGGGTCTTGTCGGGAACGGCTGCGTCGCCGACGTCACCTCCCCGGGCACGGTCGACTGCGGGACGGGACGTTCCTCGATCGGCCAGACCGGCTCACCGGTCACACGGTCGAGCACGAAGAGGAACCCCTGCTTGGTCACCTGGGCGACCGCCTTGATCGGACGCCCGTCCACGTCGATGTCGATCAACGTCGGCGCCGCGGGAAGATCCCAGTCCCAGACGGGGTGGTGAACCAGTTGGAAGTGCCAGACTCGTTCACCGGTCTCGGCGTCGAGACAGACCAGGCTCTGCGAGAACAGGTTGTCGCCCGGGCGATGCCCCCCATACCAGTTGTGCGCCTCGCTGCCGACCGGCAGATAGACGTAGCCGAGCTCCGGGTCCACCGACATCAGGGTCCAGACGTTGACCGCCCCGGCGTCACGCCAGGACTCCGCCTCCCACGTCTGGTTGCCATAGTCGGCCTCGTTCGGGATCGTGTTGAACGTCCAGCGGTGCTCGCCGGTGCGGACATCGTAGGCGCGCACGTGTCCAGGTGGCACCTCGCGTGTGCGTGGAGTATCGCGGATCGACGAGCCGACGATGACGACGTCGCCGGCCACCAGCGGCGCCGACGTCAGGGTATAGGTGTCCCGGGTCACATGGGAACCGAGGTTCCTGGTGAGATCGACCTTCCCCCCAGTGCCGAAGTCCGGGTCCAGCGCGCGTGTGCTCGGGTCGACCGACACGAGCGTCGCCTCGGCCCCGCCCGCATAGAACAGCCGCTCGCTGTCGCCGTCGGTCCAGTACGCCAGCCCCTTGCTCAAGAACCCGAGGTTGGCCGGCCGGCCGGCGCGCCAGACCTCGGGGTCGACCGACCAGCGCGTTTCACCGGTGCCCGGGTCGATCGCCGCAACCTGACCGAGAGAGGTGCTGGCATACAACGCGCCACCGACCTTGAGCGGCGTGACCTCGTGGGAGAAGATGCGGCTGGATCGGCCCAGGCGCTCTTCATGCTGCTCACGCAACGCCGCGTCGACCGAGGCCCAGCGCCAAACGATCTCGAGATCCGCGATGTTGTCCTTGTTGATCTGGTCCAGTGCGGCGTACTGGATGTGCCCGTCGTCGCCGCCGTGCGACCGCCATTCGCCGTCCTGGGCGCCTTGCTGCGCCAGGGCCGACGCGCTCGCAAGTACCACGACAAGGGCAGCTGCGACGATGCAAACATTTCTGGGCATGTGACCTCTCCAGACACACAGCTCCCGTCGCCCGAGACCTCCGTTTTGTTCGCGTCAGCACGTTTATACACCGGCACCCCCCCGGGCACTGACAGATCTCTTCGTCGCGCGTCGTTTCGGTCCCTGCAGCCCGTCGTGAAACCCTCGTTCTTTGGCGTCCTCGACGTCTACGTGCTGGTGTGCCGCCTGTTCGAGACAGGCCGGACCGAGCCGCGTCGCGTGCCGTTTCTGGAAATCCTCGAGGCGCGCGGGTTCACGCGTATCCCGATCACCGAGACCGAACGCCTTGGCGGCGACCTCAACGTCGTGGTGACGCAGCGCGGGCGCACCGCGGTCGCCCCCCGTCACGCGACGACATCAGGAGTTTCTGAAGTTCCCGCGGCGCCTCGACCGTGAGTTCCCTCGCGACCTCACCCTGCATGGGATCCTGGACAACTACGGCACCCACAAACATGCAACCGTCCGCAAATGGCTGGCCGCGCACCCGCGCTTCCGGCTGCACTTCACCCCCACAAGCACCTCGTGGCTCAACTTGGTCGAGAGCTGGTTCAGCAACAGGAAGTGTAAAGTCATTCTTGGGACAGACCACTAGGGCGCGGACGTTCTTGGTCTCGAGGACGAGCGTGTCTCCATCCCACCGTCCACGCGACACGCCAAGCCACTGCCGGACCTGATCACGCACGTCGGGTTGATCGGTCACCGGGATGATGCGAAAGTCGTGGATCTTTTCTTGAAGGATGACGACATGTTCGGGCGACTGCAGGATCTGGACGTGGTTGTTGTCGCTGCTTGGAGTGATTGGGACTCGGCGCTCGATGATGCAGCGGGCGTTGAGTCCATAGTTCTCAGGACCATCCGCCGGCGCAAGTCCCCAATCGACGGCCTGCAACCACTTCGCCTCAGCCGTCGCCTCGTAAGCCTGCCGGCTTGCCTTCCGGGGCGGCAGGCGACCGTCCGAGGGATCTGTGATAAGCGACGTCCGTCCGGTCGGGGTCGCCCCACGGCGTTGCATTCACACTCCGCGCGGCTCCGCCTCAGACAGGCGTGGCGAGCCCGTCACCGAACTGCTCCGTGAGCAGCCAATCCGATTCGGATACCCGCAACCCAACGATTTGGCCTCGGTTGGGCGCGGACGTTCGTTTCATTAAACAAATTGTTTCCCGAGTGCCGAAACACTACAATTTATGGAACACTGTCAGCGAAAGAGAACCCATGCCTGCAACGAACCAACAGCCGCCGACCGGAATGCAGGTCGAGCGCCAAATCGAGCGGTTGCTGGCTGAACGAATTCCGTCCGGCTGGTCATTCCAAGCCCGGCGGACCGAAGCGCTGGCCGGTCGCTACCGCGTGGACCTGCTGGCGGAGATCACGTCACCCGCGGGCGAGAGCGCGTTCCTTGCCTTCGAGATCAAGCGAATACTGGAACCACGCGACGTCCTTCAGGCAGTCGAGCAGATATCCATGATCACGGCCGATGCGTTTCCGCGTGCCGTGCCTGTCGTGGCGGCCGCCTACCTCTCGCCTCGCGCCCGTGCCCTGCTTCGTGATCGCGGTGTCGGCTACCTCGATACCACGGGCAACGTTCGTATCGAGGTCTCTACGCCGGGGCTGTTCATTGTTACCGACGGGGCCGATCACGATCCCTGGCCAAGGGATCACAAGCTCCGGTCCCTGCGGGGTCGGGGTGCTGCCCGGGCCATGAGGGCCATCATCGATTCACCTCCTCCCTACGGTGTCCGCGAGCTGGCCCAGTCGACTGGTGCGTCGGCGCCGACCCTGTCCCGCGTGCTGGACTTGCTCGAACGCGAGGCCATCGTCACCCGCGCACGGGGGGCCGTCTCGACAGTCGACTGGCAGGGCGCCATTCGCCGCTGGGCCGAGGACTACGACCAGACCGATTCCAACACACCAACGACGGTTCTCGAGCCGCGGGGTCTGCCGGCATTTGAGAAAAAGCTCCGCGCGACGACGTTCGCGTACGCCGCCACCGGCGCTCTTGCAGCTCAGCGATTCGATCCCATCGCGCCTGCAAGGCTGGCGGCCGTCTACGTCACCGACGCGATCCAGGCCATCGACCGTCTGGATCTCCGTGAGACCGAGGCTGGCGCCAACGTGGTGCTTCTCGAACCTCTCGATCCTGTCGTGTTCGATCGGACGGTCGAGCGCAACGGCCTTCGCTGCGTTGCTCCCAGCCAACTCGCCGTGGACCTGCTGACCGGACCCGGTCGGGAGCCGTCACAGGGTGAACAGATGTTGAAGTGGATGGAGAAGAACGAGCATGTCTGGCCGTCCTGACCCGCTGTATGTTCGCGCCCGCAGTGCGCTGCTCGACGCCGCCGACGCGCTGACCGCAGCCGCTTCCAGGGAAGACCCAATACGATGAACGGACATCACCCGTGGAGCGAACTGACGAAGCACTTCACCGGCTCGGTTGGCGGCAAGTCCGGCTCGTTCGTCCTTCAGCATCACGGTTTGATGAAGAAGGGCGAGGCCGCGCTGACAGTGACGATCGTTCCGGACTCCGGCACCGGTGAACTGGCTGGGATCTCGGGCACGCTCAAGATCGACAACGACAAGGGAGCGCACTCCTACGTCCTCACGTACGGACGTCAATGACCACGCGCTATCTCGTCATGCCACGGGGAATCAACTCGGAAGACACTCGCGTGCAATCCGTTGCAGGAGGTCGTCTCCGACCCATCGCGCTACCTGGTGAACTTCCTCTCGGAAGAGCCCGATCTCGAGGTGGTACAGGCCCTGCTGGAGGAGAACCACAGCCCCGAGGTCATCGCGATCGAAGGTACCGAGGCATATGTCTGGACTCCGAATGGCGTCAAGGCGATGACCCTCTCGTATGCGTACCTCGAAAAGCGGTTCGGCTCCGCCGCCACGGCGCGCAACTGGAGCACCCTGGACAAAATCGTCGCCAGGTTCTGATCGCCCGCAGCTCGATGCGTCCGCACCGGTGACCCACGGCGCTCGGACCGAAACCAACGCGCCATCTCCTCGATCTTGCCCGTCGTCTCCCCGCGGCCGCGCAGTGTGAGTGGCGGCGCGCCCGCCGGATGGCGAGTCGCGAAGGGTCCTTTGCCACCCGCCCGGATACCGGCTACGATGCGGCAAGGTGCCAAGACCGACATTCGGCGCCGGAGGTGACACATGCGCTACGCAGCTTCAGTCATGCTTCTGGCGTGTCTCGCGCTGCCCGTGACCGCGGCGGCGCAGAATCCGTTCGGGGACGTCCCGAACGAGCCTCGTCCCGACGAGTACCTGCACTGGGACGCCGCGGCCGTGGCGGCCTTCCAGGACGAGCTCGACGAGGCGCTCCGCAACGGCGAGGGCATCTGGGACACCTCGTTCGTGGTGGCCAACGCGTTGGACCGCGCCGACCACCGGCCGCACAGCGTGCAGATCATTTACCGCGCCGGCTACACCCAGCCGGAGATCCACACCGACAAGTGGGACCTCTACGTCGTCCTGACGGGCGCCGGCACGGTGCGGGTTGGCGGCGAGCGCGTCAACTGGATCGAGGGCCGGCCTCCCGAGGAGCAGCGGCCGCAGCTCGAGGGCGCGCAAGAGTTCCAGGTCACCGAGGGAGAGATCCTGCACGTGCCGGCCCGCTCGTGGCACCAGGTGGTCGTTCCCGAGAGCGGCTCGATCACGTACGCCCTGATCAACGTGTTCGAGTGAGCGCCGTGCACGCGTGAACGGTAGTCCGCAATTCGGCCCTTCAGCAGGTCGAAATCCGCGTGGACATCTGCGGATCGACGTTGCGTGCCGCTGATGTGCGTTGTTCCAACTGACGAACAGGGCAACCACAAGGGTTGCCCCTACAGGTATGCTCCCTCTTCCCGCCTTGTGCAGCGGGCGCATCGCCGATTTCGGTGCAACGCGGGGTTTCACCACGGACTGCTCGCACCCACGACTCGCCGAATCGAGTGGGACGCCGAGTCTCCGGTCCTGAGCGATCCGCGTCTGGACGGGATTCACCCCGACCCGGAGCGCTCGATCTCGTGCTCGACCAAGGCGGCGAGACCGAGCCACGACGGCAGAGTCGCGGTCCGGTCGGCGCGATGGAATATCATGGATGGGATAGTTCGATGGCGTGATGACAGCGAGCCTAGGTAGTCGATGCAGGTTACACATCTCCAGCTTGAGAACTGGCGCAATTTCACGCACGTTGACGTGCGGCTGCAGCAGCGCGTCTTCGCGGCGGGCCCGAACGCCGCGGGGAAGTCCAATCTCTTGGACGCGTTCCGGTTTCTCAAGGAGGTTACGACGCGCGGCGGCGGGTTGGAGAAGGCTGTCAGCGACCGCGGCGGTGTCTCGAAAATCCGCTGCCTCGCAGCCCGGCGCCAGCCGGCAATCGTTGTCGACGTGGGAATCGGGAAGTCGTCCGACAACGAAGAATGGCGCTACCGCCTCAGTTTTGTTCAGAACAATCAGCGTCAGCCGACCATCAATGAGGAACTTGTGGAACACCAGGGTCGCGCCATTCTCTACCGACCGGACGGCGACGACGAAAAGGACCCCGAACGCCTTCGGCAGACGCATCTGGAGGGTGTCAGCACCAACAAGCGTTTTCGCGACATCTACCGCTTCTTCAATTCCATCGAATACCTGAACGTCCTTCCTCAACTCGTCCGTCAACCGGAGCGGTTCATCAACAATGACCTGTCCGGCGAGAGATTCGGAAGCGACTTCCTGGAGCGGATCGCGCGCACCCAGCCAAAGACGCAACAATCCCGGCTCAGACGTATCGAAGAGGCGTTACGGATCGCGGTGCCGCAACTGCGTGAACTGAAACTGACGAAGGACGAGTATGGCTTTCCACACCTTGAGGGACTGTACGAACACTGGCGACCAAAGGCGGGTCGGCAGCGGGAGGATCAGTTTTCTGACGGCACCCTGCGATTGACCGGGCTGCTTTGGGCCGTGATGGACGGCAGCGGACCGCTGCTCATGGAGGAACCCGAACTCAACCTGCATCCGGCCGTCGTGCGCGTCCTGCCGCAACTGTTCCACCGGGCAACGCGCAAGACCAAGCGCCAAGTCATCGTTTCGACCCATTCGCCGGACCTGCTGAGCGACGAGGGTATCGGCGTGGACGAGGTGCTGCTGCTCCGGCCTCACACGAACGGTACGCAGGTGGAGCTGGCTGGCGCAGACGAGACCACGCGAATCCTCGTCGGGGAGGGCGCATCGATGGCAGATGCCGTGCTGCCCCGGACGGCTCCACGGGATACCGATCAATTGCGGTTGTTCGGAAGCTAGGTGTGCCGTCCGTCTACGTCGCCACGGAGGGAGTGATCGACACGGTCGTTGTTCAGCGGATCTGCAGACAGTTGGGTATCCACATCCGCGCGGTTTACGGAGAACAGGGCAAGGACCGACTCAATCAACGGATGGAGGGATACAACCGGGCCGCTCGCCTTTGGCCGTGGCTGGTGCTGCGGGATCTGAATAGGGACGCCGAATGCGCCCCCCTGCTGCGCCATAACCTGTTGCCAAATCCGGCACCTCATATGGTATTCCGCCTCGCGGTTCGCGAAGTGGAGTCGTGGCTGCTAGCCGATCGTGACGCGTTCGCTCAGTTCTTCTCAGTCCACGTTCAGAACATCAGCGACGAACCTGAGTCGATTGTCAATCCGAAGCGGCACCTGGTGGACATTGTTAGACGCTCGCGGTCGCGCCAGATGCGCAGCGAAATTGTGCCGCGCGCGGGTAGCGGTCGATCGGTTGGCCCTGGCTACAGAGGGCGTATCACCGATTTTGTCCGGATGGCATGGTCGCCCACCACTGCAAGCCACCGGAGCGACAGCCTTCGGCGTTGCCTGGATCGGCTCAGCCTGGTCGTAGATCCATAGGTTCGTTGCTCTTGCGCTCATCCGGTCAATCTGGACTAGGCCATGAACCGCCAGGCCGGCCACCCGCTGATGCGGCACTACGATGCGCGGTTCAGGTGGGCGGTGGATGACGTCCGGACGCTCGTGGCCGACAGTGCGTACACCGTGGCGAGCGCCGAGTTTCTGGCGGACTTGCGACGTGGTGAGCGCAAGCGCCTGGCGCTCAGAAGGATGTCCTGGTTCAGGGAGTCCTCCCGACTGGTCCGGTTGTCCTCGCTCCACCCGTGACGCCCCGACCCTTCCGCCGGCGCCATCGGTGCGGTCGTTCGGCTTGCTCTTGGGATGCCGGCGGTCATGGGGCCACAGGATCGGCTGGCCGGAACTTGCCGGTGGCTGCCGTTCCGAACGGCAGTCAATAGTACTGCCGGATGTAGCCGTAGGCCCGGTCGAACAGCTCCTGGTCCTGGTGCAGGCGGTACTTGAACAGCGTCTTTCGCAGCACCTGTTTCACTTGGCGCTCGCCGGCGTGTGTGTTCTGCCAGCCCTCGAAGCGGACGTGCCGGACGATCTCGTCGATGTCATTGACAATTAGCTCGACCATGATGGGCGTCCGGTCGTTGCGGGCCTTCTCGAACAGTTCCGTCAGGGCCGCCTTGCCGCGTTCCTCGGATGTCGCAGGCTCGACGGTCCGCTCCGCCTCGACCACGTCGCGGGCCAGATCGAGCAGTGACTTCAGGAACTCGATGCTGACCAGCACGCCCTGCTCGTGCTTCTGCCGCAGCTCTTCGAGCCGCTCGCCGAGGGCGCGGAAGCGGGGGTCGTGCAGGTGTTTGCGCAGACGGTTGGCAATCTTGATCTCGATCTCCTTCGACTTCTTGTTGGGGTCGGGCGCGCCGAGCACCGCGTCCAGAACGTCGGCGTCCAGCACCAGCGTCTCCAGATCGTCGCGGACGGCGACGACGTGGACGTGCCGGTGGATGAGGTCGATGGTCTTGGCGCCCAGGGTGTGCCAGAGGAGCTTGCCGGTTCCAGTGGACGGCCTCACCGATTCGTAGACCTGGGTCAGCCAGCGGTAGTCGGCCTCGTACGGCTCCAGGCTCAGGTCGGGCGAGATCGCTTCCCACAGGCGCGCGAGGTAGCTGTAGTCGGCGGCGAAGCGGTCGCGCGCCGCATTGTCGGGGAGGCACTCCTGGGCGGCAATCAGCCCCTCGTAACCGGTGACGGTGCGGTCCACGCCAGGAAACCACGCCAGGCACTTCTGCACCGCCGCAGGGAGCGCCGAGACCAGCTCGTTGATATTCGTGACAACGCGGGTGATGCCCTCCTCGTCGAACTGGATCGCCTGGGCCACGTCGTCGAAGGTCCCCAGGTAGTCGACGATCAGCCCGTGCGTCTTGGTTTCGCCGTACGGCCGGTTCGTGCGGCAGATGGCCTGCAGCAGCGTGTGGTCCCGCAGCGGCTTGTCCAGGTACATCGCCTGCAGGATGGGCGCGTCGAAGCCGGTCAGCAGCTTCGACGTGACGATCAGGATCTTCAGCGGGTCGTGCGGATCGCGGAAACGGTCGAGCAGCCGCGCCTCGGCGTCCCGGTTCCGGCGCCAGGCGGCGTACTCAGCCTCGCTGGACTTCACGTCCATGACGACGTCGGACATCTCGGCCGGCAGCACCCGGTCGAGCGCCTGCTTGTAGAGCACGCAGGCCTCGCGGTCATAGGTGACCACCTGCGCGCCGAAGCCGTTGGGCGCCACCTTCTCCTGGAAGTGCCGGGCGATGTCGGCGCAGAGCCGCTCGACCCGTTCCGGCGTCTTCAGCAGCACCGCCATGCGGGCCGCGGTCTTCGACAGCCGTTCCCGGTCCAGATCGCTCAGGCCGCCGGTCAGCTCGTGGTATTCCGCGTCGATCGCCTCCCGGTCGACGTGCAGTTCCGGCAGGCGCGGCTCGAAATGCAGCGGTATGGTCGCGCCGTCTCGGATCGACTCCTCGAACCCGTAGCGGCTCAGGTAGCCGTACTCGTCCTCCTCGGCCCCGAAGGCGTGGAAGGTGTTGCGGTCGGCGCGGTTGATGGGCGTTCCGGTCAGGCCGAACAGAAACGCATTCGGCAGTGCTCGTCGCATCTTGCGTCCGAGGTTGATCTCCTGGCTGCGGTGCGCCTCGTCGGCCAGCACGATGATGTTGCGGCGGTCGTTCAGAACGCCCTCGGCTTCGCCGAAGCGGAAGATCGTGGTGATGATGATCTTGCGGGCGTCCTGCGCCAGCAGCCGCTCCAGCTCCTCGCAGGTGCCCGCCTTCTCCAGATTTGGCGCCCCCGCCGCGTGGAAGGTGCTCGATATCTGTGCATCGAGATCGACGCGGTCGACGACGATGATTACCGTCGGGTTCCCGAGCGCCGGGTGCAGCCGCAGCTTGCGCGCTGCGAACAGCATCAACAGCGACTTGCCCGAGCCTTGGAAGTGCCAGATCAGACCCTTCTTCGGATGGCCGGCGACGACGCGCTCGACGATGCGGTTCGCCGCCTCGACCTGCTGGTAGCGGGCGACGATCTTGGCGCGCCGCCTGCCCTTGCCCGTGGCGTAGGCCGTAAAGCTGCCCAGCAGATCTAGAACCGTGTTCGGGCGGAGCATCGACGACACCGTCCGCTCGATCCGTTCGAGAGCAGGCGTGTCCGCTTCCTCGTCCGTCCGCCAGGGTCCCCAGAGATCGACCGGCAGGCCGATCGAACCGTAGCGCAGTTCCTTGCCCTCGGTGGCGACCGAGCAGAGGTTCGGCACGAACAGCTCCGGCACGTCGCGCTCGTAGTCGTCGTGGATCTGCGTCGCCCCGTCGAACCAGCTCTGGCTCGACCGTACCGGCGTCTTCGCTTCGATGACGACCAGCGGCAGGCCGTTCACCAGCAACACGAGATCCGCGCGGCGCTCGTTCGCACCCGATCGGACGATGTACTGGGTGCTGACGACATACTGGTTTCGGTCGACATCCTCGAGGTCAACGAGCCGCACGGTGACGTGCTCGCCGTCGGCGCCGAACGGCATCGACCGCTCTCCGGCGAGCCACGCTGCGAATTCCTCGTTCGCCTTGACCAGCCCGTCCGTCCGCACGCCCATCAGGATGGCTCGCAGCCGGTACAGGACGTCGTCGGCCCGATCCGGCTGCGCCGCGATCTCCGGGTTGAGGCGGATCAGCGCCTCCCGCACGTGGTCCTCGACGAGGACCTCGTGCGCCTGCCGCGTCAGGTGCTGCGGCCCGAGGTGGTGCCAACCGAGGCCGGAGACCGCGCCGTGGCGCCGCGCGAAGCCGGGTCCGGCGGCCGTGTGGTGGGTGACGCCGCCGCAAAGGATGTCACGGACGAGCGCCTCGACCGTGTTCGACTCGGTGAAGTCCATGCCGGCAAATTGATCGGGTGCCGCTACGACGCGCCGCCACCCTGGCTGGGTTCGATCACGAGCAACGTCGTGTCCGGTTCGCTGGCGAACATCTCGATTTCATCGCGGTGACCACGGAGGCGCCGTTCGATCTCGCTGGTCGAACAGTTGCCGAGCGCCAGCCGGATGACCTTCGGTGGCGCGCCGTAGCAGGGAGGAACGACCGCTGAAGTCCCCGTCCTTCGACGCGATGGTGAAGTCGTGATGCCTCGCGAACGCCCAGACGGCCGAGTCGTCCGCCGCCGCCTGGCCAACCGTTCGAACCTGAACAACATCGGCCCAGATGTCGCGCAGGCGGTCGCAGAGCCGCGGTGAGAGATTCTGGTCGAGGAGCAGCTTCACCTTCCGCCGACCGTTACCAGTCGCCGCTCGCGGTCAGCGGCGAACGCGAGGCAGGCCCGGATGTCTTCGCGCGTCAAGTCCGGGAAGTCCCGGAGGAGGTCCTCTTCGGACATGCCGGACGCCAGGTAATCGAGCACGTCGGAGACCGTCATGCGCAAGCCACGGATGCAGGGCTTGCCGCTACGCTTTCCTGGCTCGATGGTGATCCGGTCCAGGTGTGCCATGGACCCAGCCTACGTAACGACTAGCCGTTGGTCAAGCAGTAGCGCGGAGAGGAGCAAGTCGAGGAACTGTCACCCGCAGTCGACCCAAATGGACCCCGCACCCCATCGACGAGCCATGAGGCGACCACCCGTGTCACCAGGACACCCGTGCACCGGCTCGCCGACGAGCGCCTCGCCACATCGCGGGTCGCGGCCAACTTCGTCGACCGATGGGCTATACGTCGCTGTGACCAAACGTGTCCGACGCACTTTTTTGGACGCGGCGACAGGCCAACGCAGGCACCTACAGGACGGATGCGAGCATGGTGGACCGCATTCGCTTCAACCCGCGTAGTCGACGCTCCGCGGAGTCGCCGGCCGATCTCACGCCGCCTGTCGCGCGGAGGATGACATCTTGAGTGTCGGAAGACGGTAAGGCGATGGAAAGCTGGCGGATGGCGTGCGCATTGACCTTCTTCATGCTTGCGCTGGTCCCGGCCGCGAATCGCTCGATCTGTCGTCGCCCCGACGCTGAGCGGAGGAACAGCTCCAGGTAGCGAGGACGAGCCACGGATGGATCAACGCGCAGTCTCATCATCGTGTCCGGCCACGACACGTCGCATCGATCCTCGTTGAAGATGCCCGGCAAGCCAACGCGTTCACGCGTGTTCGAGCGGGAAATCAGCAGGTCGCCTGCCTCGACCACGGAGCTGAGCAGGGCGGCGGTTCGCTGGACTGGCTTGAGCCGGCCAGGACGATACCCAGACTTCGTGAGCGCATCCAGTCCCAGCACCCAATGCCCAGTCGGAGTGGACGCTTCGACGGCTGAACGGCCGTTTCGAGGCGCTTCGGTCAACAAGCAGCCAAGTGCGACGTTTCTCGTGATGGAGTTGGCGAGGAGTGCGTCGAACACGCTGGCCTTCGCTACTCGCACAGCGTCGACAAGCGCAAGGAGAGCCTGCGTGGCGCGGTCACATTCTCGGAGGGTGGCAGCAATCCGGTGCTGTTCGTCCAGCGGCGGCAGGGCGAATTCCTCGCTCGCGAGCGTTCGCCAGTTGATGGTTGGCGATAGCGAACCAACCGAAATCGCCTTGGCGCGCTCCATGAACACGTCACTCTGCATGAAGAACGGCAAGAACCGGGGCAGGACGGCTCCGGATTTCGCTCGAAGGACCAGGGCGTGCGCGGAGCAGATGCCGTCGAAGTCCGCGACCGCCAACTTGCGCTGGTACACGCGACGTCGGCCGAAGATGATGTCGCCCTTTCGGAAGAGGAGTTTCGTTGCCGTCACGTCAGCCGGAGAGCCCCAACGTCTGATGACGAGCGAGTCGGAGTCGAGGTGCTCAAGGCCAACATAGCGTTCGACGCCGGCATCGACCGGGTTGTCGATTCGGTCGTTTACGCACACCGCGACATCCCCGAAGGCGACGCGCGTCCAGCCGGGCTTGAGCCTGCCGTTACTCATCGGACCGGCTCTCCGCGGCGATCCGCTCGACCATCGCGACAGCGTCGTCCATCTCGCGCCAGAACGCCGCACTGCCGGCGTCGAAGTTCGCCCACGCCTGCCGCAGATCCCCGTCGGTCCGGGTGTCGGAATCCGAGTCAGAGATCCGCCGGACGTAGCGGGGAATGGACAGGTTGCCGTCGGTGGCGAGCACGTCGTCGTTGGACCTGACCGCTGCGAACCCGGGCTCGTCGCCGAACGCCTCGTACGCCGTCAGAATCCGCTTCTGATGCTCCGGTGTCAGGAAGCTCTGCGCGCGCTCCCGCGCTATCTGGCATACCGCGTCGATAAACAGCACCTTGCCGCGGCGCTCGGGGGGCTTCCGCGTCCGGCAAACGACGACGCACGCCTCCATCGGCGAGTTGTAGAACAGGTTCGGCCCCAGGCCGAGCACGCATTCGACGAGGTCGCGCTCGATGAGCGCGCGCCGCATCGCCGCCTCCCCCCGGCGGAACAGGACGCCGTGCGGGAACAGGATGGCGCACCGGCCGTTCTGCGGGTCCAGGCTCTTGAGGATGTGCTGGAAGAACGCATAGTCGGCACGGCCCTGCGGCGGCGTGCCAAGGATGTTGCGCCCCCACGGGTCGTGCCGCCACGCCTCGCGGTTCCAGGTCTTGATGGAGTACGGCGGATTGGCGACAACCACGTCGAACGTCATCAGGCGGTCTCGCTCGATGAAGGCGGGATCGCTCAGCGCGTTGCCGACCGCGATCCGGAAGTCCTCGACGCCGTGCAGCACGAGGTTCATGCGCGCGATCGATGCCGTCGTGCCGATGATCTCCTGTCCGTAGAGGCCGAGCGTTCGGGCGTCACCGCCGTTGCGGCTCACCTCCGCCAGCGCGGAGATGAGCATGCCGCCGGTGCCGGCCGTCGGATCGTAGATGCGCTCGCCCGGCCGCGGCCGGAGCATCCGGGTCATCAGGTGCACCAGTGTCCGGTTGGTGTAGAACTCTTGCGCCGTGTGGCCGCTGTCGTCGGCGAACTGCTTGATGAGGTACTCGTAGGCGTTGCCCAGCTCGTCCTCGGGCACCGCGGCGAGGCTCAACGTGTGCTTCGAGAAGTGCTCGATGAGGTTCTTGAGCGTCGCGTCCGGCATCTGCGCCTTGTCGGTCCACGCCGCGTTCCCGAAAACGCCGACCAGACGCTCCGGGTTGGCCTTTTCGATGGCGCGGAACGCGTCCCGTAGGGTCCGGCCCACGTCGCGCGCCGCACGGCGGACGTTGGACCAGTGCGCACCGGCCGGGATGATGAACCGGTCGTTGGCGGTCGCCTGGGCGTAGCCCTCGTCGGCGGTCTCATCGAAGGCGTTCCGGTACTCCTCGTCCCACACGTCGGAGAGCCGCTTGAAGAAGAGCAGCGGAAAGACGTACTGCTTGTAGTCGCCGGCGTCGATCAGACCGCGCAGGAGGTTGGCGGCGCCCCAGAGGTACGACTCCAGCGCCTGCTGGCCCAAGTGTTCAGAGGACAGGTTCACTTCTGCCGGTCTCCGGCGCTTTCCTGTTCATCCATGATGGACGGCACCGTCTTGCCGCTCGGACCGCTGTCGAGACCTTCCCGCACCGCAGCCTGAAGCGCCTCGAACCCGGTGCCGCGCTCGCGGTCGCGCCGAATCAGGTCCCGGATGTACTCGCTGTCGTTGGTGAAGTGGCCGGCCGCGATCTGCGCCTTGACCCACTGGTCCTGCAGATTGGTCAACGTGATGGTCTTACGGACGGTCCCCATCGTAGCCTCCTGAAAGCCCGCGCATAATCATACTATTGGTGCAGAATAGCACAGTCGGTTGACACAGGACGTCGACCCGGACGGATCACCGCAGCCAACCGTCCTCCTCCAGAACCCGCCTGAGACAGTCCTCGGCTGCTCGAGCCTCGGCCACCGCCTGCTTGAACGCGGCCACCGCCTCGGGCAGCGGCGGCAGGTCCTCGCCGATGGGCGGCAAAACGTAGCGGGAGATGTTGAGCGTCCAGTCCTCGCGCTCGATCTCCTCCGTCGAGACGACCTTCGCCCGGTCCTCCACGTCCCGGAAACGCCGCACCCACCCGACGATCTGTTCAGCGTGCGCCGGGTCGAGGAAGTTCTGCGCCCGGCCCTTGCGGAAAAGGCTCGACGCGTCGATCACGATAACCTTCCCGCGCCGGCCGCGTCGCTTCGCGCGGCGCAGCGCCACCACCGCCGGGGCGAGACCGGTGCCGTAGAAGATGTTGGGCGCGAGGCCGATCACCGCCTCGATCAAGTCCTGCTCGAGTAGCGCCCGGCGGATGCGGCCCTCCGCGCCCTTGCGGAACAGCGCTCCCTGCGGCAGCACGACCGCCATACGACCCGAGTCCTCCGCCATCGACGCCACCATCTGCTGGACCCAGGCGTAGTCGCCGTAGCTCGCCGGCGGCAGTCCGAATGCGGCGCGGCCCCACGGGTCCGCCTCCCACACCTCGCGCCCCCACTCCTTGAGCGAGAACGGCGGGTTGGCGATGACGCAGTCGAACGTCGCCAGGGCGCCGGACGCGTCGGTGAACGCCGGGTTCCGGAGCGTATCGTTCTGCTCGATGCGGAAGTCCTCGACGCCGTGCAACACGAGGTTCATGCGCGCGATGGACGACGTGGTCAGGTTCTTCTCCTCGCCGAAGATGCGCCCGAAGAAGGTCCGGGGGTCGCCGCCGGCCCCGTCCACGTGCTCGATCGCCCCAAGCAGCATCCCGCCGGTGCCGCAGGCCGGGTCATAGATGCTCTCGCCCTCCCGCGGATCGAGAAGATCGACCAACATCCGCACCACGCTACGGGGCGTGTAGAACTCGCCCGCCTTCTTGCGCCGCGTGATGTCGGCGAACTTCCCGATCAGGTACTCGTAGGCGTCGCCGAGGATGTCGGACCCCACCGCCCTGTTGCCCAGCGGCACGCCGGACAGGCCCTCGATGAGGTCCTTCAGCAGCTCGTCACCGAGCATCTCGCGGTTGCCCCAGTCGGCGGCGCCGAAGACGCGCGTCAGGGTCTCGGGATTGGCGCGCTCGATCGCTCGCATCGCCCGCGCCAGCGCGGCGCCGACGTTCGCCGGCGTCTCGCGGACGTCCCGCCAGTGGCAGCCGTTCGGCAGGGTGAAGCGGTGAAGCTCCGGGAAGTCGACAAGATCGATTTCGCCGTAGATCTCCCGGGCCTCGGCGGCTTCCTCGTCCCAGACGTCGCTGATCCGCTTGAAGAACAGCAGTGGGAGGATGTAGCCCTTCCAGTCGGTCCGGTCGACGGCGCTGCCGCGCAGGATCTCGGCACACCTCCAAAGCTCGGACTTCAGGTCCTTCAGGGTCAACTGATTCGCCACCATGGGCCGGCGATATCCTATTCGTTCTCTCGATCAACATCCACTTACCCCGCACGCCGCCATCCAGCGCCTGCGCGTGTTAAGTGCAGGGCAAGTACGGCTCCGACCCGGCGCGCCTGGCGCCGAGAGCGACCACAATGGATGCTCGAAGGAACGGAATCGGGCTCGCATCCGACGGATGAACCGAGGCGGACATGGCACGATCAGAAGACGAACGTAGCCGCCTTACGGGAAATCGGCCAGTTCAACTCCGCTTCAAGATCGGCGCGTACTCTCCGGCGACCATGCCGATGGCGCGACTGGCACGTTACCTGGAGAACCTCGCCACCGTTCTCGGAGAAACCAGCAGCGTCCATCTCGTGAGCGTCGAGGACGGCAGCACGGTCCCCGTCGTGGCCGTTGACCGGGAGGCATACCCCAAGTTGAGGACACGCGCCAATGCGCTACGCGACGGCGACGGACCCGCGCGCGTCTTTCAGGCGCGAAGAGCAATCGAAGACGACCTGTCGGCCGACAACGCCGCGTACGCCGAACTCGTCGACGAGGACGGCGCCCGGATCTTGCGCTTTGCCGGGGAAACACGTAACGACGAGCCCGAGTACGGTCCATTTTCTCAGCCGGGCACCTTGGACGGCGTGCCCATTGTCGTCGGCGGACGAGACGAACTGGTCCCCGTGCATCTGCAGAGCCACGATCACGTGCATATTTGCCTCGCGAAACGGGATCTCGCGAAGAACATCGGCAGGCACCTGTTCACGACACCGTTGCGCGTTTCCGGCGTTGCACGCTGGTTCCGTGACCGCGAGGGCGCCTGGACCATGAAGTCGTTCCGCATTCACGACTACGCGGAGTTGCCGTCGGAATCGCTGGCCGACGCCACCAGGCGTCTGCGCTCGATTGACGCGGGCTGGAAGCAGCGCCCCGATCCGTTGGGCGACCTGGTGGCTCTGCGCAAGCTGGAAGGATAGCGCCAGCGGGCGCGTGGCATTCGATTCCGTGATTCTCGGGGCCTACCTCCATCCCGATGCGGCGTACCCGAAGCCCGTTGACCGGGTGCCGGAGCGGCTGAGACACTTGGTGGAGACGCTCGATGCGGCGGGTGCCACGATCATCATCCCGACGCCGGCGTTGAGCGAATCTCTCGTCCTGGCTGCCAGCGAAACGGCAGCCTACGTGGCGGAACTGACCACCAGCGCCCTCTTCGTCGACCCGGGGCCGGACTCGCCCTGACTTCCGCACCGCCTTGAGCGCCGACCCCGGTGATGACCATTTCTTGGGTTGTGTACGTCAAGTTGTGCAAGTTCGGATGCTCACCACCGTCATGGAGAGCGGGGTTTCGACGTCAGGCACGCAGATCTGATACGGTTCGCCACGCTCGGAACCTTGGAGCATGCTGCGCGCCCTGATCTTCGACTTCGACGGGCTGATCGTCGACACTGAATCCTCCTCTCTGTCGGCGGTGCAGGCGGCGTACCGCCGCCACGGCCACGACGTTCGGCCCGAACAGTGGCGGATGTGCGTCGGCACGACCGTCGATCCCTATGACCATCTGCAACGGCTCGTCGGCCCGGACGTCGACCTCACCACGTTGCGCGAGGAAATGGAGGTTCTCCACCGGGCCAAGGTTGCGCAGCTCGGGCCGCGTCCCGGCGTCGTGGAACTGGTCGCTGCGGCCGTCACGGCGGGGTTGCGCCTGGCGGTTGCCTCTTCTTCATCGAGGCGCTGGGTCGAGAGCCATCTGGAGCGCATCGGCGCGCTGCAGGCGTTCCACGCCATCCGCTGCCGCGACGACGTGCGGCAGACCAAGCCGGCGCCGGACGTTTATGTGGCCGCGCTGGACGGCCTGGGGGTGAGCGCGTCGGAGGCCGTAGCCTTCGAGGACTCCCCGAACGGCGTGCAGGCGGCCAAGGCGGCCGGTATCTATGCGGTTGCCGTCCCGAACGGCGTCACCCGCGGCTGGCCGTTCGACCATGCAGACCGGGTGATCGGCTCGCTACACGGGATCACGGTCCAGGCGGTGGGGGGCTGGCTGGCCGCCGCATCCGGGTCCGGGTAGCCGGCGATGGCGGACGATGAGCGATCCGGATCGGGTGCTACTGTTCGCGGACGAGGACTGCGACGATGATCGCGAGCCGGCGACAGTGCACACCCTCGGAAACTTCCCCCATCGTCTTCCTCGGCTTCAGGTTGACGATAAACAACGCCTGTCGACCTTCGATTTCGGACGGAGCCTTTCACTCCTGTTTGAGGCGCCCCCATTTTTCTTGGACACGGATAAAGGGAGAATCCGATATCAAAGCTAGGTGGGGCATGGCTGGGTCGAGGCGAGTGATGGGAACTGGGTCGGCGCGGCGGTTGGGTCGCGGGCCTTGGCACCCGGCCAGAGGTGGAGCACAAGCCGGAAACGGGACGTGGTGTTGCGGCTGCTGCGCGGCGAATCGCTTGATGCGGTCTCGCGAGAAGTCAGTAAGATCGCCGGGCGGATTGCCCTCTTCATGATCTCTGCAGGCTTCCCGCCGCCAGCGGCCAAAGTTGCAACACGGCCAAGGCTAGGGCATTCAATACCTTCCAGTCACTGCCAGGATTGGTAGTTGCGAGGAAATGTCGGGAGTGGGAGCAGAGAAAGAACGCGACCGGCCGGGTGGTGCGATGGGCGTGGATCGAGGGCGCCCAGGGGAGGGTGCCTCCGTCACCCCCCGGAGGCGACGGCGCGCCGCGGTTACCCGAACTCGGCGATCGACAGCACCAACCGCACCAGGTCCACCTGCCGGGAGATCGGCAGTTTCTGGTAGATCTGCTTCAGGTGCCAGTAGATGGCGCCGTCGGTGAGTCCCGTGGCCGCGGCCATGTCGCGCACGCTTTTGCCGTCGGCCAACCAGACCGCCACCTGACTCTCGGCCGGCGTCAGCCCCAGGGTCGTGCCCACCAGGGCGGGATCGAGACTCGGATGGCGCCCCGGCTCGACAATCAGGACCAGCGCCGCGACGTGCCGCGCGCCGTAGTCCGGTTGCGGGACCCCCACGGGTTTGACGTGCACCACGAACGGGGGCAGCCCGGACACGCGGCCTAGCAGCATTGATCCACTGACCGGGACCGCACCGGAGGTCGGCAGCGCCTCCGCCACCAGCTGCGCCAGACGGATCTGGTCGTCCGGCGCGCGGGTCTGCAACACCCCATCCGCATCCGACAACTCCTCACCGTGTCGGAGGAGGCTCCGGGCACGGTCATTCGCCGCCAGGATCCGCCCGCGCCGGTCCAGGTGGAGGACGCCGATCCGAGGGTTGTCGAGCAGGGCCGTCACGGTCGTGTCCCTAGCCTGGGCGCGGACCAGCGCTTGCCGGACGCGGATGAATTGTCGGATGTGGGGCGTGAGCCGCCTGACCATCGCGATCTGCGAAGACCCCCAGCCCTCCGAGGCGATGGGATCCGCGAGCGACCAGGACATGGGGGAGCCCCCCGGCCCGGCCAGGCGCACGTTCAAGCCCTGCTGATACTGGCCCCGGCGTAATCCCTCGTTGTAGGCACGCGAGGTGTGCAGCTCCTCGGCCGTGTACAGGTCTTTGATCGGCACCAGATGGCCGTCTGGCAGTTGCCGCAAGCGCGGGATGCCTTCGTTGATGGGAAGGTAGACGTCGAGATACTCACGCTCCAGGTCGGAGCGGCGCTGCCCGCGGTAGTAGAGCCCGACGAAGGTGACACGGATGTCGTCGGGCGGGCCTTCGCCGACCATGAGGGCATTGCCCGCGATGCCGCAGGTCTCGTCAATCAGGGCCGAGGTGGCCGGCCAGTGGGTCTCGTCCAGCATGGCGTCGTACAACGACGCCAGGATGCGCTCGAACGTGGGCGGCTTGCTCATGTCACATCGCACACACGGGTCACGGGGCGAGGACCTTCTCGCCTTGCTCGCGCAACTGGCCCGGTAGCCCCGCCGTCCGCAGCCGGCGTTTCAGCTGGCTCCGGGCCGCGTTCGAGGAGAGCCACCGGCCCGTGGCCTGGCCGACGCCGCGCCCGCCCGCCACAGGGGCGTGGAGGACCGGTCGGGCTCACGACAGACCCCCCATCACGAGGTGCCCCCACGGCCAGCAGGATGCTCAACCCACCAACCGCGGGGGCGAGGGGGCAGCGGCGCGAGGCTGGAACACCACCGCCCCACATCATGTGTCAGCCTTGGTCAGCGGTCCGTGATCACGGTGACGGGCTGCATGACGGCGAGCGGCGGAGAGCGCAGATCACTGACTTGATGGTGGATTCACCTCTGCCGTTCGGTACGGCCCGGAAGCAGCGAGGCAGGAGGTCACTCCGACCCCGACCAGCACCCTCAGGTGGCACGTCAAGGCGGGTGCCCTTCAGCGGCCACCAGCCTCACCAATGGTGATCAACTCGGCTCCGCCCGTGACGTGCCGGTCGATTGCTTCACAGGCGTCCTTCAGGGCATTCTCGAACTGTCGCGTGGATCCCGCATAGAGTATGTCGCCCCAACCGTCGAGCACGGCGACAAGGTTGCCGCTGCTGAGATCGAAATCCAAAACCTCGCCACCTCCCTGGTTCCGAGGGGTCGAGATGGTGAAGTGCGCTCTCCACGGTTGGCTGGTAACCGTCAACCCTTGACACTCACCGCGACCCGCGAAATCCCGGAAGGCCCACTCGGCGATGCCCCACCCGTCGGCAACGCCCCAGCCGCCGCCTTCTTTGACTGTCAACGAGAGGTTGTCCGTCATGGACGCGAGGTTGTCCGTGAGGAACACACGAACGGCAGGCGATTGAGCGCCTGCGGTTGTGGCGAGGGTCAGGGTCAGGAACAGGAAAAAGACGGAAGCTGCAATTCTCATCGTTTCTTCTCCTCAATTCTTCTCGGCTCAACAGCCCGTGGAAGAAGTCTGATCGCTACGTGGGTCTGTTCATGAAGTGCTTCCTTCACGAGGTCTTTCAGCAGCCCGCGATCACTGCCCATCCGGGCTTCGACCTGGCTGGACTGCGCGCGCTACGCTTGGCGTGCGATTCCAGCGCTCGACGACCCCGTTGGTTTCGGGCTCTTCAACGAAGGCGAAGCTGGGGCGGGTGCCCCAGTAACGGAGCTGGTTGAGTCTGTAGGCTGCCCCCGCCGCCAGCGGCCAAAGTTGCAACACGGCCAAGGCTAGTGCTTTCAACACCTTGCCGTCACTGCCAGGATTGGCAAGTTCGAGGAAATGTCGGGAGTGGGAGCAGAGAAAGAACGCGGCCGGCCGGGTGGTGCGATGGGCGTGGATCGAGGGCGCCCCGGGGAAGGTACTTCCGTCACCCCCCGGAGGCGACGGCGCGCCGCGGTTAGAGGTCGGCAGCGCCTCCGCCACCAGCTGCGCCAGACGGATCTGGTCGTCCGGCGCGCGGGCCTGCAACACCCCATCCGCATCCGACAACTCCTCACCGTGTCGGTGGAGGCTCCGGGCACGGTCATTCGCCGCCAGGATCCGCCCGCGCCGGTCCAGGTGGAGGACGCCGATCCGAGGGTTGTCGAGCAGAGCGGTCACGGTCGTGTCCCCCGCCTGGGCGCGGACCAGCGCCTGCCGGACGTGGATGAATTGCCGGATATGGGGGAGCAGTGTCTTGATCATGGCGATCTGCGAAGCCCCCCAGCCCGCCGAGGCCACGGGGTCGCCGAGGGCCCACGTCATTTGGGAGCGATCCGGCCCGTCCAGGCGCACGTTCAAGCCCTGCTGATACTTGGCCCGGCGCAATGCCTCGTTGTAGGCACGCGAGGTGTTCAGCTCCTCGGCCGTGTACAGGTCTTTGATCGGCACCAGATGGCTGTCGGGCAGTTGCCGCACGCGCGGTACGCGTTCGTCGATGGGGTGGTAGAGCTCGAGGTACTCACGCTCCAGATCGGTGCGGCGCTGCCCCCGGGAGTAGAGCCCGACGAAGAGGACCCGGATGTCGTCGGGCGGGCCTTCGCCGACCAGGAGGGCATTGCCCGCGATGCCGCAGGCCTCGTCAATCAGGGCCGAGGTGGCCGGCCAGTCGACTGGGAGCCGTCCGCCTTCGAGACGCGGGCGTAGCCGATCAGCATGTGTCGTAAACGGTCCTTTGGGACATACGGGCGAGGGCGCCTTCCGGCGAGCACCTCAGTGTGTCGTATCCCGTGTCTGATTCCATGTCTTGCAGACGTCGCGCGCGTGTGCCAGTGCCGAGGGACCGCGCGTCGGGTTCCGTGAGCAGGATCGATTCATCGGTACACCTCGCGTCGGTTTCCAATCTTCACGACGAGCACGCACAACGCGCGGTCCTCGATGCTGGCAATGACGCGGTAATCGCCGACCCGGTACTTCCAGAACTCGCCCAGCGTGGAGCCTTTGAGGGCCTCTCCGATGCTGCGCGGGTTGTCCAGCGTGGCCACGCGGTCATGCAAAAAAGCGAGAATCCGCCGCCGCGGCTGCTGGTCGAGCTTGTCCAAGTCGCGTACGGCGGCCTGGTCAAGCTCGATCGTCCACGCCATCGCGTGCCATCACGTCTTCGAGCGGGACGGCGTGAGATTTGCCGAGCCGGAGGTCGACCAGCCGTTGTTCGGCCAGGTACACGTCCTCAAGATCGTCTAAGTGTTCCCGGATGGCCGCAAGGATGTAGAAGGTCCTGCTCCGCCCGGTGCGGGCGGCCAACTGGCGCAGGCGTTGGGAGACGTCATCGGGCAAGCGGAGGGAAACAGCGGTCATGTCGGTTCTACTGTGTGCTTATTGCAATACAAGTATCACGTTTTGCGCGCAACCCCACCACGTAGCCCGTGCCGTCCCACGGAGTGGCCAGGATTGCCGTCTAGAAATGGTCCCAACTCCCACGAGCGCAACGGGTCGACCAGGATCTAGGGTGCCCCGCAAAACTGCAGCCGATCGATGCGGTCCGATACGAATAGAACGGCGCGGTTCCGGAAGACGACTCCGCACCCGCGCCGCGACATCATGATTGACACGCTGCGGAGCATCTACCGCCAAGCGGGCTGGGACTGGAGGGATCGGTAATGCAGTTTCTGATTGTGCTACACACGCAAGATGGCCGCACCGATTACGGCGTGACCGTGCCATGCCTGCCGGGCTGCGTATCGGCAGGCGACACCCTAGCAGCCCGTGGTGAAAGTCCCCCATTCCAGGGATCGACATGATCGGTCCTGTGTCCTACACTGTCGTGCATGGCGATGGGGACAAGCCGCGGTCGAACGCGGCAAGCGACGATGTGGGTGCCCACGGCGGATCTGCCGAAGAGCGCGGGGCACCCGTTTTACGAGCGGCTGAATCGGGTGCTCGACGAGGCGGGGTTCGATGCGTTCGTGGAAGCGCAGTGCGCATCGTTCTACGCGGACGGGGTCGGTCGGCCGAGTCTGGCGCCGGGCCGGTATTTCCGGCTGCTGTTGCTCGGCTACTTCGAAGGGCTGGATTCGGAACGGGCAATCGCGTGGCGCGCCGCCGACTCTCTGAGCATTCGCACGTTTCTGGACTTCGCCCTCCACGAGGCCCCGCCGGACCACTCGACGCTGTCGCGCACCCGTCGCCTGATTGACCTCGAGACCCACCAGGCGGTGTTTACCTGGGTGTTGCAGCGACTGGCCGACGCCTCGCTGGTGGTGGGGCGCACGGTGGGGATCGATGCCACGACGCTGGAAGCCAATGCGGCGATGCGGAGCATCGTGCGACGGGACACGGGCGAGAGCTACGACGCATTTCTGACCCGGCTGGCCGAGGCGTCCGGCCTCTCGACGCCGACGCGCGCCGAGTTGGCCCGGTTCGACCGGACCCGCAAGAAGAAGGGCTCGAACGCGGACTGGACCCACCCGCACGATCCGGACGCGAAGATCGCCAAGATGAAGGACGGCCGCACGCATCTGGCGCACACCGCCGAGCATGCGGTCGACCTGGAAACAGGCGCCATCGTGGGCGTGACGGTGCAGGACGCGAGTGCGGGCGACACGACGACCCTGGTCGACACGCTCGTCACGGCTGCCGAGCAGGTCGAGGCGGTCGGCGCGCCGGGGATCGCGGAGGTCGTGGCCGACAAGGGGTATCACAGTAACGAGACGATGGTCGGGTTTGCGGCCATCGGCGTCCGCAGCTACGTCTCGGAGCCGGACCGCGGCCGACGGCACTGGAAGGGCCAGGCGGCCGCGCGGGACGCGGTGTATGCCAACCGCCGGCGGATCCGAGGCGCACGCGGGAAACGGCTGCTGCGGCAGCGGGGCGAGCTGGTGGAACGGCCCAACGCGCATCTCTACGAGACCGGCCGGATGCGCCGCGTCCATCTGCGCGGGCATCCCAACATCCTGAAACGGCTGCTCGTGCAGGTCTGCGGCGTCAATCTCGGGTTGCTCATGCGGCACCTGACGGGCGTCGGCACGCCGCGGAGCCTCCAGGGCCGCGCGGCGGCGCGTCTGGGCGCGCTGATCGGCCTCCTGAGCGGCTGCTGGGGGCGTGTGCGGCGCTTCTGGGCCCCGGAGCGCCATGATCGGCCCGATTCGTCGTGGGATGGTCCGGCGACACGCCAATACGGACACGCGATTCTCGATTGACAATCAGCCCCTTCTGCCACGGGCTGTTAGCAGCCCGTGGCAAAAGCCCCGCTGCATTCGATCGACGCTGCATCCCGCTGATCTGCGTTGTTCATCGGTCGAATACTACCGGTATTCTCCCTCTTCTCGCCTTGCTCAGCGGGCGCATCGCCGATCTCGGTGCAACGCGGGGTTTCACCACGGACTGCTAGCCCGACTTCCGCTATTCGGCGTGATTTCCGACTAATTTCAGGGGTGTTCCCGCCTCGCCCGACCCGGTGTGCCAACAAAACCGGGGGGTTCCGCGTTCGTGGCCTGCCGGATCTCTGTGTAGTGCCGACCTACCCCCTTGATTGACGGGTCGCATACACGGACGATCTACGCATGTTCGTGCGCTGCAAGATGCGCCGCAAGGACGGCAAGGAGCACCGCTACTGGAGCGTGGTGGAGAACGTGCGCGTCCGCGGGGGCCGGGTCGTGCAGCGCCAGGTGCTCTATCTCGGGGAGATCAACGACAGTCAGCGCGCGGCGTGGTGCCGCTCGATTGCAGTGCTGGACGAGACGGCGGGCGCGCGGCAGTTGGCGCTGTTTCCCGCGGACCGTGCGGCGCCGGTGCTGGACTGTGAGGTGGTGCAGATCCGGGTCACGGACGTGCAGGTGCGCGACCCCCGCCAATGGGGCGCGTGCTGGCTGGCGCTGACCGTGTGGGATCGGCTGGAGTTGGACCGGTTCTGGGGGCCGCGCTTGCCGCCGAGTCGGAAAGGGACGCGGTGGCTGGACGTGTTGAAGGTGCAAGTCTGCTACCGGCTCATCGATCCGGGGAGCGACTGGCGGCTGCACCGGCACTGGTACCACCATAGCGCCCTGCGCGATCTGCTGGGGACCGACCGGGTCATTCCCAGCGACACGCTGTACCGCTGCCTGGACAAGCTGGTCGCGCACAAGCGGGCGTTCTTCTCGTTTCTGCGGGCGCGGTGGACCACGCTGTTCGATGCCCGCTTCGATGTGCTGCTGTACGACCTGACCAGTACCTACTTTGAGAGCGACCCGCCCTTCGACGGCAAGCGCCGATTCGGCTACAGCCGGGACAAGCGGTCGGATTGCGTGCAGGTGGTGATCGCGCTGATCGTGACGCCGGACGGCTTCCCGCTGGCCTACGAGGTGATGCCGGGCAACACGACGGATCAGACCACGCTGGCCGGCTTCCTGGAACAGATCGAACAGCAATACGGCCGCTCCCAGCGGGTCTGGATCATGGACCGCGGCATCCCCACCGAAGCCACCTTGGCGGCCATGCGCGCGGGTGACGCGCCCGTGCGCTACCTGGTGGGCACCCCCAAGGGCCGCCTGACGCGGCTGGAGCAGGCGTTCCTGGCGCAGCCCTGGCAGGCGGTGCGGCCGTCGGTCACGGTCAAGCTCCTCGCCGAGGAGGGAGAACTCTACATTCTGGTCCGGAGTGACCAGCGGCGGCTGAAGGAACGCGGCATGCGCCGGCGGCGGTTGAAGACCCTGTGGCAACGGCTCGGCGAGTTACAGCAGCAAGCCAACAGCCGGGATCAGTTGCTGCTCAAGCTCGGTGCCGCCAAACAGGCCGCCGGCCGGGCCTGGGCGTTGGTCGACATCGGCGTGCCCGCCCCCGGCGAGGCGGTCACCCCGGAGACCTTCACCGTCCGCCTGCGGCGGGACCGGCTCCGCCAGGCCCGCCGGCGGGAGGGCCGCTACCTGTTGCGCTCGAACCTGACCGACGAAGACCCCGCGACGCTCTGGCAGTACTACATGCAGCTCACCGAGATCGAACAGGCCTTCAAGGAGCTCAAGCACGACCTCGCGATCCGTCCGGTCTTCCATCAGCGCGAAGCCCGCATCGAGGCGCACCTCTTCGTCTCGTTCATCGCCTATTGCCTGCACGCCACCCTGAAGAACTTGGCCCGGCCGCACGCCCCCGGCCTGACCCCGCGCGCCATCCTGGAGACGTTCGCCACCCTCCAGATGGTCGATGTGCATCTGCCGACGACCGATGGCCGGCAGCTCGTCCTGCCGCGCCATACCCGGCCGAATGCGGAGCACGACCTGCTGCTGCACCAACTCCAGCTGCAACTGCCGACACAGCCCGCGCCACGCCTCACGACCTGACACCACGTCCCACCACGCCCTCCGCGCAGCGTCGTGTAGTGCCGACCTTTGGGTGATCGACTCTTTGAAATCAATAAGTTAGAGCTTCTGAGGTGCCGAATAGCGGAAGTCGGGCTAGAGGAAGCATTCGCGAACGTCCACGAAGCGATCCTCGGCCATCTGGACGTTGCGGGTCGTCTCGTGAAAATCTCAGGCGCGGCGGACGCTGGCGCCCTCGGCCAGCTCGACGCCTGACTCAACAGCCGGCAGCTCGATGACGCGGCACTGGCCGCCTACCTCGCCCTACGATCCGGGCGGCGTCAAGGCGTTGTGCCGGATGTGGTTTATTCTGACCGCGCGGCCGGGCCTTCGCGCATCGAACGACAACGGCGAAGGCGTGCCGGAGGACGCCGCGGAAGCCGCCCGGTGGTTCCGCCTGGCCGCCGAGCAGGGTGACGCCCGCGCCCAGTACAACCTCGGAGACATGTACGCCAACGGTAAAGGCGTCCCGCAGGACAACGTCGAAGCCCACATGTGGTTGAACCTCGCCGCCTCCCGATCATCCGGCGTGGTGAGGCGTGGCGCGGGCTGCGCCGGCAGTTGCAGATTGAGTTGGTGCAACAGCAGGTCGTGCTCCTTGTTCGGCCGGGTATGGCGCGGCAGGACAAGATGCCGGCCATCGGTCCCCAGCAGATCGCGCAGGGCGCTATGGGCATACCAGTGCCGGTGCAGCCGCCAGTCGCTCCCCGGATCGATGAGCCGGTAGCAGACCTGCACCTTCAACACGTCCAGCCACCGCGTCCCCTGCCGGCTCGGCGGCAAGCGCGGCCCGATCCGCGGGGAACAGCGCCAACTGCCGCGTGCCCGCCGTCTCGTCCAGCACCGCAATCGAGCGGCACCACGCCGCGCGCTGACTGTCGTTGATCTCCCCGAGGTAGAGCACCTGGCGCTGCACGACCCGGCCGCCGCAACCACTTCGATCTCCACCGCGTCTGGCATGCGCGTCATCTCTCCAACCTCTCCCGCCCCTACACTAAACTCAACAGGGAGGTTGTCTCACAGATTATTGGCACAGGGGGGTCGACGGCGCGGCCGAAGAGTTGACGAGCGGCGCGGCCAAGCTGTGGGCCGCCCAAAGCGACGATCCTGACGCCAGTGCTGCAACCAACCCGCCGAGAGGAACGACCAATCGCCTCGGACGCGGCGTGCTAGGATCTGTTGAGGCTTCGCGATGCGGGAGAGGGAGACACGATTCGTGTCCGCGCTGACTGCCAAGGTTCCCACGCGGGCGGCCGTTCACGGTGCCATCCGTGCACCTCGGCTGGTAGTGTCGCCGCTGGAATCCGCTCGGTTCGGCTGGCAGTACCGGCTGGCAGTACTCGGGAAGTTCTCGTAAGTCATTGATTCCAAACAGTGTGGGCCGCTAGCTCAACTGGTAGAGCAGCAGACTCTTAATCTGCGGGTTTGGGGTTCGAGTCCCCGGCGGCTCACCACTTTTTCCGGGGATTTTCGCGCGTGTAGCGTCGCCGCCGTGGCCGTCTGACACACTGTGGCGGACTTGGTGCGTCGTTGTGGACCCAATCGCGCCGTCTTCAGTGCGCCTGCGGTTCAAGGGCGGACTCGGGCCGCGCGGTCACCGGTAGCCGTCGACATGACGACGCTCAATCCTCCGTTGGGCCGTCGTCGCCTTCGACCGCGCGACGAAGCGCGTCCAGGACGAGATCCGCGTACGTCAAAATGCCCTCCTTGATATCGGCACGGCTCGGCGTCCACGTCTTCTCATCGGGCAGGGTCTCGAGCGCAGCCATCCCAACCAGAAAGTTGTGGTTGAGAAGCCGCATGATCTCCTGCGCTTCGGCGGCTTTTTCCTGCTCGCTTTCCTGCTCATCCAACCACGCATGAAATTCTTCTCGTGTCATGCCCATCAGGATCTCGTCTCTTGAACATCCTATCCGAACAGTGCCCAGAGCCAGATGAGGCCGAGCCAGACGATCAGGGCCAGCAGGAAAAGAGAGCCGTCCCCACTGGCCCTCTCACGGGCAGCCTCTGTCGCCTGTTCGGCCTCACTACGCTCCCACCGCTCCCTGTCGTCTGGATGTCCGCGTACACGGCTGGACGGCAATCCGTGACACTCTTGATCTGCGGGTTTGGGGTTCGAGTCCCCGGCGGCTCACCACCCACACCGACTCCGGCGCGGAACGGCACGACCACAACTCATACACGTGTGCGGTGCTGCGAGCGCTGGGACGGACAGTCGACCGGCGCTGAAATCGGGTCACCACATCCACAACAATGTCGATCTGAGTGATTTCCATCAACGATAGTGTGTCTCGACACATACGGCGGTTGCAGATGACCCCTGAAAACTCAGGGTGACGCGAACCGGCACGGACCTTGCTGGCGATAATCCGGATCGGGAGCGGTCCAGCCGCACCGGCTCGGTCGGCGTTCGGCAACGCGGCGGGCCCGGGGGTCCAACATCCTCGAACGGTCGTCCGCCGGCAATGAATTCACGCGTGGGGAAAACGAGGGAAAATCATGTTCGAAGGCAAGGTAGCGCTGGTCACCGGGGGCTGCCGCGGCATCGGCGCCGCAATCACGGAGTCCCTGGCTGAGGCTGGCGCGCATGTGGCGGCCGGGTTTCACCGCGGATCCGAGGCCGCACAAACGATTGCCGCCGCGCAGCGGGCCAAGGGCCGATCGGTCTCGGTGCATCAGGGCAACGTGGCGGAACCGGACGCCTGCATCCGCGTCGTGCAGGAAGTGCTCGGACAGTACGGCCGTGTCGACTTTCTGGTCAACAACGCCGGGATCAACGTCGACAAGACGGTGCGGAGGATGTCGGTCGACGACTGGCACGCCGTGCTGCGCGTCAACCTGTCCGGCGGGTTCTACATGGTCAAGGCGGTGCTCGATCACATGACCGACCGCGGCAGCGGCCGCATCGTCAACATCAGCTCGGTCATCGGGCAGGTGGGCAACATCGGGCAGGCCAACTACGCCGCCTCGAAATCGGGTCAGTTCGGGTTCACCAAGAGCCTGGCGCTCGAGCTGGCCAGGAAGGGCATCACCGTCAACTGCATCGCCCCGGGGTTCATCGACACCGAGATGGTGGCGACGGTGCCGGAGCAGGTGCTCAAGAAGATCGTCGACAAGATTCCGGTCGGACGTCTTGGCCAGGCGTCGGAAGTGGCTCGCTGCGTGCGGTTCCTGCTCGACGATGAAGCGGGTTACATCACCGGCGCAGTCCTGACCGTCAACGGCGGCCTGGAGATGTAGCGCAATGAAGCCATTCGTCATCAACCGCCACGGGCGGCTCGTGTTTCCGTCGAACTTCGTTCCCGAACCGGACTTCTCGTCGATCGACACGGTCGACGAACTGGAGGCCAGCGACCTGGCGCCGACGCGGTAGCCGGCTACGCCGTACTGCGCATCGACCCGGCCGTGGTCGCGCCTGAGACTGCTGATCGCTTCGCTGCACTACCCGTCACCTCGGTCACGAGTGAGCTGCGATCGTCGTCCTCTGACGAGATCGCCTCGGCGCTGTAATAATTGGCGGCACCATGCCTGACGACAAACTGGCGATCCTCGTGGCCGGGGGACCCGCCCCCGGTATCAACAGCGTCATCAGCGCCGCCACGATCCGGGGACGGCTGGCGGGCATCGACGTCATCGGCATCCGCGACGGGTTCGAGTGGATCATGCATGGCGACATCGAGCACGTCACGCCCCTCACCATCGAGGCGGTCAGCCGCATTCACTTCCGGGGCGGCTCGCATATCGGCATCTCCCGCGCCAATCCGACGCGCGACGAGGCGCTTCTCGAGCAGACGGTCGTCTCGCTGCGGCGCCTCGGCGTCACCCAGTTGATCACGGTGGGTGGCGACGACACGGCGTACTCGGCGCACCGCCTGGCGCAGAAGGCCGCCGGCCGCATCCGCGTCGTCCATGTGCCGAAGACGATCGACAACGACCTCGATCTGCCGCCGCACGTCGACACGTTCGGCTTCCAGACCGCGAGACACCACGGCGTCGAGATCGTCAAGAACCTGATGGTGGACGCCAAGACCACGTCTCGGTGGTATTTCGTCATCGCCATGGGGCGCAAGGCCGGTCATCTGGCACTGGGAATCGGCAAGTCGGCGGGCGCCACACTGTCGCTCATCCTGGAAGAATTCGCCGGTCGGCGCCTGCGCCTCGCGACCGTCGTCGACACGCTGGCCGGCGCCGTCATCAAGCGCTTGACATACGGCCGCCGGGATGGGGTCGCAGTGCTGGCCGAAGGCTTGATCCTGGGCATCGACCCCCAGGATCTGGAGATGCTGGCGCGCACCGAGCGCGACGCGCACGACAACGTCCGGCTCGCCGAGATCAACCTTGGCGAGCTGCTGAAGACGGCGGTGACCAAACGCCTGAATCAGCTCGGCCTCAAGGTGACGATCGTCGAGAAGAACATCGGCTACGAACTGCGGTGCGCGGACCCGATTCCGACAGACCTGGAATATACGCGCGACCTGGGCTATTGCGCGGCCCGCTACGTGATGGCCGGGGGCACCTCGACGATGATGTCGATGCAGGCGGGACAGTTCGTACCGGTACCGTTCGAGCGCATCCTCGACAGCCGGACCGGCCGCGCAAGAGTCCGTTTGGTCGACATCCATTCAAGCCGTTACCGCATCGCCAGACGCTACATGCTCCGGCTGCGCCGGGACGACTTCGAGACCCCGCACGAGCTCGCCAAGCTCGCGGCCACCGCCGGGCTGTCGATCGAGGCGTTTCGCGACGAATTCGAGTATCTCGTCGAGCACGAGCTGCCGCCGCTGGCGCTCGACCTGGAACGGGGCTTCGTACTCGACCGCGTCGACGCGGCGGGTCAGGACCACAAGCGACCGGCCGAGTAGCTTGTCCTCGGGCGCCGTTTCGGGCAGCATGTGAGGCGGGGGGATTGATGGAGAAACGGGGGAGCCCGGATGCCGGTCTGGGCGAGTTCATCCGGCGACAGCGCGAGCTGGGACATCTGTCGCTACGGCAGCTCGCGGACGCCTGCGGTATTTCGAATGCGTATCTCAGTCAGATCGAACGAGGACTCCGCACGCCGAGCGGTTTCGTCCTGAAGGCGCTGGCCGAAGGACTGGCGCTGTCATCCGAGACGCTGTACACCCAGGCCGGCATTCTCGACCCGTCCGACGACGACGCGGCCGACGTGGTCGAAGCGATTCGGCACGACCCCTATCTGTCGGCCCGCCAGCGCGAAATGCTCGTGGATATGTACGAGTCGTTCCGGAAGGTGAACGACGCGGTCGGGTCCGGCACGTAGACGATCCGATCGCGCGGTCTGGCCTCGCAAGAACTGGTTGCAAAAGTTAACACGTCCTGTTACCATGCCTGCCTTACGGCGGATCGCGCCCGGGTTCCAGACCCGCGCCGACCCCGCCAGACCCAAGAGCACGGCAAGGAGAGCACGACATGATTGACTGGACCAAACAGAGCGACGACATGGTGCAGGCGTGGACCGATACCCAGAAGAAGCTCTGGAGTGGATGGGTCGACGCCAGCGCGCAGCAGGCAGACCAGACCACGCTGACCGACACGTGGCGCAAGACGGTCGACACGTGGGAAGCCGCCGTCAAGAACAGCCTGGAAACGCAGCGCGAGTGGTCGAGCAGCGTGGCTGACAGCGCGTCGGCCGTACCGAACGTCCCGCAGGATCTCCGCGACTGGGCCGAACAGACACAGGCGCTCGGCATCCGCTGGAACGCTGCCCAGGCCGACCTGTGGGAAAGCTACTTCGGGATGATTCGCAAGGCGGTGCCGGTGAAGATGCTCGGTACCGTCGACGACGAGAACCGGAAGTTGTACACCGCCTGGCAGGAATCGGTCGAGAAGGTCACGACGGCGCATTCGGCCTGGGCGCAAGTCTGGACCGGACAGACCGCCGCCGCCGCCGCCGACGAGTAACGAGAAAGACACGCACATGACGGGGCCATCGACCGACTCACCTTTTTCCTCGGCTTGGCAGGCCGAAATCGAGCGCACCGTCCAGCGCGTCCACAACTTCACCGAGCTCGTCGCCGAATCGAACGAGCCGGCGATCGCGCAAAGTCCCCGCCAGGAGATCTACCGCAAACACAAGGCCCGTCTGTACTACTATGACGGGCCAGCCACCCACGCCACGCCAATCCTGTTCGTTCCGAACCTCGGCATCAGCCGACCCACGGTGTTCGACCTGCTGCCCAAGGCCAGCTTCATCGAATACATGGTGCAGCAGGGCTTCCCGTTCTATCTGCTCGACTGGGGCGTGTTCGGACCGGAGGACGACCACCTGACGGTCACCGACTGCGTGACGCGCACGCTGCCGCGCATGGCCGACAAGCTGCTCGCGCACGCCGGCGCCGACGCCTGCTCGATCGTGGGCTACTGCATGGGCGCGCCGTTGGCGGTCAGTTTCCTGGGGACGCACCCGGAATTCCCGGTCAAGAACCTCGTCAATCTGGCTGGTCCGATCGATTTCGAGCACGCCGGACTTTTCGGATGCTGGTTGAACGCCAAGCACTTCGATATCGACAAGCTGGTCGATACGCTGGGACAGATGCCGGCCGAGATGGTGCAGCTCGGCTTCAAGCTGCTACGGCCCACGATGGACATGAGCACCGGGCTGAACCTCTGGTGGAACGCCTGGAACGACCGCTACCTCGAAGGCTACAAGGCGCTGCAGAAATGGGCCAACGACTATGTGCCGTTCCCCGGAGAGTTCTTCCGGCAGTGGGTGACCGACTTCTATCAGGAAAATCGGTTGGCCCGGGGTGATCTGCGACTGGCAGGTCGAACCGTCGATCTGGGCAGCATCACGTGCCCGCTGCTCGTCGTCGGCGCACGAGATGACAATATCGCACCGCCGCGCAGCGTGAAGGCCCTGATCGATCTGGCTGGCAGCACGGACAAGGAATATATGGAGCTGCCGGGTGGACACATCTCGCTCATCGCGGGACGCAGCGCGTCGCGTGACTGCTGGCCGCATGTGGCCGGCTGGCTGGCCGCCCGTTCGTAACCAGGACACTGAGACATGGCCGATTCCTCCTCCTTCGACGAGCTGTTCTCCACATGGCGGAAACAGGTCCAGGCCGGCACCGAGGCCTGGAGCGACGCGGTGCAGCAAATGGGCCACCACGGCCAGGCGCCGCCGGCACCACCGGACCCGATAGCGTTCTGGCAGCAGTTCACGAACGCGGGCGCCCCACCCTGGGCCGCGTTCCAGGGCAGCGGGCCGGTCAACCCCGCCGTACTGGCCGAATGGAAGAAATTCCTCGACGACTGGCTCGCCGCCTGGTCCAAGGCGCTCGAACAGGCGATGGGCACCGAGGCCTTCGCCGCGGCACTCGGCAAGACGCTCGATCAGTTCCTGACCGTACAGGGCAAGGCGAAGGACGCGGCGGAGCGCTCGAACAAGGCGACCCTCGCCGCGCTCGGACTGCCAACACGTGAACAGGTGGTCGGGCTGTCGCGTCAGCTCATGGATCTCGAAGATCGATTCGAAGCGCTCGCCGACAAGCTGGACGCGCTGGCAGCGGCAGGCGCGGGCGCGGCGCGGGCGCGACCGAAGAAGAAATCGGGCGGCAGCAGGACGACAAGCACACGGCGGGCGGCAGACGCATGAAGGGACGACCGCTTGACGCCATGGCGGTAGGCGACGCCGCCGAGTTGACGCGGGTGGCCACGGCGGGTGACGTGGCCGAGTTCGTCGATTCCATCGGCGACCACAACCCCATCCACCACGACTACGCCTATGCCGCGACGACCCGCTTCAAGAAGCCGATCGTCCCCGGCATGTGGACCGCCGGTCTGATCTCGGCGGTGCTGGGCACCAGGCTGCCCGGGCCCGGATGCATCTACGTATCGCAGCAAATCAGTTTTCTCCGGCCGGTCTACTTTGGCGACACCGTCACCGCGCGGGCCGAAGTGGTCGAACGTCTGGTCGAGCGACGGCGCGTGCGATTGACGACGGTCTGCGTCAATCAACGCGGCGAAGAAGTACTGGTCGGCGAGGCGATGCTGGCGCCACCCCGGACGGAGGCGACGTATATCGAACGCAAGACAGGTCCGACCGCCGTGGTCCACTGGTCATTGCAACCGGCGCTGTGGTCGGCGCACGCCGCCGGCGCCTGGGCGCGCCTGGGCGCATCTCTGTTCGCCGCGTGGCGCGTCGACCTCGGGACACGCCAGCCGCACTGAGCCTGCCGCCCACGGGGCAACGTGATGACGGACGTGATGCGCAACGTCGCCGGGATCGATGAAAGCGAAATCCGCGACTGGCTGGACTCGCTCGACGCCGTCATCGACCAGCACGGACTGACCGCCACCGGACGACTGCTGCAGGAACTGACCCGGCGCGCCGAGCATGCCGGGGTCCAGTTGCCGTTCACCGCCAACACGCCATACCTGAATACGATCCAGGCGGAAGAAGACCCCCCCTACCCCGGTGACCGCGACCTTGAACACCGGCTGAAGAGCCTGATCCGGTGGAACGCGCTGGCCATGGTCGTGCGGGCCAACCGCGATGCCGACGGTATCGGGGGGCACATCTCCACGTTCGCCTCGGCCGCGACGCTCTACGAGGTCGGGTTCAACCATTTCTTTCGGGGAGCGACCGAGCAGCATCCAGGGGATCTCGTGTACTACCAGGGCCATGCCTCCCCTGGCGTGTACGCCCGCGCCTATCTCGAAGGCCGGCTGACTCGCGAGCACCTGGAGAACTTCCGCCGCGAACTGCGGGGACCAGGGCTGTCCTCCTACCCGCATCCCTGGCTGATGCCAGACTTCTGGGAGTTCCCGACCGTATCGATGGGGCTCAGCCCCATCATGGGCATCTACCAGGCCCGGTATCAGCGGTATCTCGAAGACCGCGGCCTGATCCCTCCCTCGGATGCAAAGGTCTGGGTGTTTCTGGGCGACGGCGAAACTGACGAACCGGAATCGCTGGGCGCCATCACCCTCGCGTCGCGCGAGCGGCTCGACAACCTGATCTTCGTCGTCAACTGCAACCTGCAGCGGCTCGACGGACCGGTGCGGGGCAATGGCCAGATCATCCAGGAGCTCGAGGCGGCGTTCCGCGGCGCCGGCTGGAACGCCATCAAGGTGATCTGGGGGCGTGACTGGGATCCGCTGCTTGCCGCCGACGGGGATGGCCTGCTGGTCCGCCGGATGAGCGAAACGGTAGACGGACAATATCAGAAGTTCGCGGTCGAGTCCGGCGCGTATGTGCGTGAACGCTTTTGGGGCAAGTATCCCGAATTGCTAGAGCTGGTCTCGCACCTGAGCGACACCGAACTCAAGAAGCTCAGACTGGGCGGACACGACCCGGCCAAGGTGTACTCGGCGTTCGCGGCGGCGACGGCGCACCGCGGGTCGCCGACGGTCATTCTCGCCCGCACCATCAAGGGGTACGGACTGGGCGAGGGCGGCGAGGGACGCAACATCACGCACCAGCAGAAGAAGCTGAACGAGGATGAGTTGCGGGCGTTCCGCGACCGGTTCCACATTCCACTCTCGGACGACGACATCGCCAGGATCCCGTTCTACGCGCCGGACGCCGACAGCCCGGAAATGGTCTATCTCCGCGAGCGCCGCGCCGCGCTCGGCGGCCCGGCGCCGCGCAGGGCCGAGCGGGCGGCCCCGTTGACGGCGGCGCCGACCGATCCGTTCACGGAGCTGCACGAGGGCACCGCCGACCGCGAAGTCTCCCTGACGATGGCGTTCGCCCGGCTGCTCAGCCGGCTGCTGCGCGACAAGGAGATTGGCAAGCTCATCGTGCCGATCGTACCGGACGAGGCGCGCACGTTCGGCATGGAGGCGCTCTTCCGCCAGGTCGGGATCTATGCCCACGCGGGACAGCTCTACGAACCGGTCGATCAGGCGACCCTGCTGTACTATCGGGAAGCGGAAGACGGGCAGGTGCTCGAGGAAGGCATCACCGAGGCCGGATCGATGGCCTCGTTCATCGCCGCCGGCACCGCCTATTCGACACGCGGCATCAACACGATTCCGTTCTTCATCTTCTACTCGATGTTCGGGTTTCAACGGATCGGGGACCTGATCTGGGCGGCAGCCGATTCGCGCTGCCGGGGATTCCTGATAGGCGGTACGGCCGGGCGCACCACCCTGGCCGGCGAAGGCCTGCAACATCAGGACGGCCACAGCCACCTGCTGGCCTATCCGGTGCCCAACCTGCTCGCCTATGACCCGGCCTACGCCTATGAGCTGGCCGTGATCATCGAGGACGGCATCCGCCGGATGTATGTCGAGGGCGAGAGCGTCCTCTACTACCTGACGGTCGAGAACGAGACCTACGCCATGCCGCCGCTGCCCGCGGGCGCCCGCGAGGGCATTCTGAAGGGCCTGTACCGGCTGCAACCGGCAGCCGCGCCCCAGCCGCAACGGGCCCAGTTGCTGGGGAGCGGCGCCATGCTGCGGGAAGCGCTGGCGGCGCAGGCACTCCTGGTTCGCTACGGCGTGGCCGCCGATGTCTGGAGCGTGACCAGTTGGGCGCAACTGTATCGCGACGGACACGCCTGCGACCGCTGGAACATGCTGCATCCGACGGAACCGGCCCGGGTGCCGTTCGTCACCCGGTGCCTCGGCGACGCCCCGGGTGTCGTGGTCGCGGCCAGCGACTACCTGAAGGCGCTGCCCGATTCGCTGAGCCAGTGGCTCGACCGACCGTTGATCTCGTTGGGAACCGACGGGTTCGGCCGCAGCGACACCCGGGAGGCGCTGCGCGAGTTCTTCGAAGTCGATGCCCGGTTCATCACCGTGGCGACATTGAGCGCGCTGGCCCGCGCAGGCGCGGTCGACCCCGCACTGGTCGCGCGGGCCATCGAGGAACTGCACATCGATGCGGACAAGGCCGATCCGGCGGTAAGCTGACAGCCCGTGGCAACCGACATCACACTACCGGCACTGGGTGAAGGAGTCGAACGCGCCACGGTCGTGCGGGTGCTCGTGACCCCCGGCGACCGGGTCGCAACCGACCAGCCGCTCCTGGAAGTCGAGACGGACAAGGCCACGGTCGAAGTACCCGCGCCGGCGGCCGGGACAGTCCGTGCCGTTGGCGTGGAGGCCGGTGCGACGATCGGCGTCGGCGAGCGCATTCTGACGCTCGAACCGGACGGCGCGCCTGCGCCTCCGGATAGGGCCGAGCCGGCGCCGGTGCCGGCGGCCACCGGCGATCGCCGGGTCTCCGTCCCCGATACCGCGCGGCGTCCCGCGACACGGGCGCTGGCCGCACCCTCGGTGCGCAAGCTCGCCCGCGAGATCGGGGTCAACGTCGACGAGGTCGCCGGGTCAGGCCGCGGAGGCCGGATCGGCCTCGATGACGTCAAGGCGCACGCCCGCCGCCGCCTGACACGCATCGAGGCGGACCCCGCGGCGAGTGCACCGCCCCTGCCGGACTTCACGCGCTGGGGACCGGTCGAGCGTTCGCCGCTGATCGGCGTGCGCCGCGCCGTGGCGCGGCGGATAAGCGTGGCCTGGCAGGCCGTCCCGCACGTGACGCAACACGATCAGGCGGACATCAGCGAAATCGAGGCGGTCCGCAGCACGGTCAAACGCACGTCGACGCATCAGCCGCCGACCGTCACGGCCTTCGCCGTGGCAATCGCCGCGGCAGCGCTGAAAGAATTCCCGCGGTTCAACGCCTCGATCGACATGGCCCGGGACGAGATCATCTACAAGCGCTACGTCAACATCGGTGTGGCCGTCGACACCGAGCGCGGTCTGCTGGTCCCGGTGATCAGGGACGCCGACCGCAAGAGCCTGGGCGCGTTGTCGGCGGAAATCGCCGCGCTGGCAGACAAGGTGCGTACCACCGGCGCCAGCGTCGAGGACCTCGAAGGCGGTACGTTCACCGTCACGAACCTCGGCGGCCTCGGCGGCACGTCGTTCACCCCGATCGTCAACTACCCCGAGGTCGCCATTCTGGGACTGTCCCGCACGACGCCGGCGCCCGTCTACGTGAACGACCGGTTCGAGGCCCGCCCGATGCTGCCGCTGTCCCTGTCCTATGATCACCGGCTGATCGATGGAGCCGACGGCGTCAGGTTCCTGCGCTGGATCGCGACCCGCCTCGAGCATCCCCTGCTGCTCGAACTCTAGCAGCCCGTGGTGAAACCCCGCGTCGCAGGGCGTACCGAATGGCAGGCAGCCATTTCCGCGTCCCGGCCCCCGGGTTGCGTCTCGCTGACGGGTACTCAATACTAGTCTTCATCCGAATGTTCCGCCTTCGGCTGGATACGCAACCTCGCACACAAGCGGGGTGGGAGTTATGCCTATGCCCACGGGGAATCAGACAGCGCCTGCCTCGACGAATGAATCCCGCAAACGGGTCAAGTACGTCAGACGCCTGGATCAGGTCGAACAGCTAACCGCTCAGGAGCGCGACCGGCTGGGGCCGGTTTCGGCCCGCTACGTGTTCCGCGCCAACGACTACTATCTTGGCCTGATCGACTGGGACGACCCTGACGATCCGATCCGTCAGTTGATCATCCCCCGCGAGGAGGAGCTGATCGAGTGGGGCAAGCTGGACGCCAGCAACGAAGAGGCGGTCACGGTGGCCCACGGGGTCCAGCACAAATACACCGACACCGTGCTGCTGCTCTGCAACGAGGTCTGCGGGGCCTACTGCCGCTACTGCTTCCGCAAGCGGCTGTTCATGGACGACAACGACGAGGTGACGAACGACGTGACCGCCGGCCTGCGGTACATCGCGGACCATCCCGAGGTCACCAACGTCCTGCTGACCGGCGGCGACCCGCTGCTGATGAGCACACGCCGGCTCGTGGAGATCTTCGATGCGTTGCGGGCGATTCCGCACGTCAAGATCATCCGGCTCGGCTCGAAGATGCCGGCGTTCGATCCGTACCGGATCCTCAACGACCCGGCGCTGCATGAAGCGTTTCGGACCTACTCGACCCCGTCGCAACGCATCTACCTGATGGCCCACTTCGATCACCCCAGGGAACTGACCGATCTCGCGATTCAGGGCATCGACACCTGCATACGCAACGGCGTCATCTGCGTGAACCAGTGCCCCATGATCAAGGGCATCAACGACGATCCCTATACGCTGGCGGAGCTGTACGCCACGCTGTCCTACATCGGGTGCCCGCCGTACTACCTTTTCCAGGGACGCCCCACGGCCGGCAACGAACCGTTCGAGGTACCGATGGTGCAAGGCTGGCAGGTGTTCCGGCGCGCGCTGACGCTCGGCTCGGGTCTGGCGCGCCGCGCCAAGTTCTGCATGTCGCACGAAACCGGCAAGATCGAGATCATGGCGGTCGACGACGAGCACATCTATCTGCGCTATCACCAGGCCAAGCATGACGAGGATCTCGGCCGTTTCTTCGTCTGCCGCCGCAACGACGAGGCGTACTGGCTCGACCAGTTGGAGGTCGTCAGCAACGTGCCCGTACCCGCCTGACGCCGTGCGCTCGTCTCCGTGCTCGGGTCCGGTGGACGCCCCGGATCTCGTTTCCGTGTAGTCCGGGCGTCGCATGATCGAGCTACAGCACCTGACGAAACGGTATGGCGGCGCCGACGTCGTGAACGACCTGACGCTGGAGGTCACCGACGGCGAGTCGCTCGTGCTCCTCGGTGGATCCGGCAGCGGCAAGACCACCACCCTCAAGATGATCAACCGCCTGGTCGAGCCGACCTCCGGCTCGGTGCGGGTGGACGGGCAGGACGTGGCCCGGCTCGTGCCCCACGTGCTGCGGCGCCGCATCGGCTACGTCTTTCAACAGGTGGGTCTGTTTTCGCAGATGACCGTGGCGGAGAACATCGGCATTACTCCGGCGCTGCTCGGATGGACGGCCGGCGCCATCCGCCGCCGCGTGGACGAACTGCTCGAACTGGTCGAGCTCGACCGCGACAACATGGGCCAGCGCCAGCCGGCGGAGCTCTCCGGTGGCCAGCAGCAGCGCGTCGGCGTCGCGCGGGCGCTGGCCGCGAACCCGCGGGTCATGCTGCTCGACGAGCCGTTCGGTGCGCTCGATCCGCTGACCCGATCGCGCCTGCAGGACTCGTTCATTCGTATCCGGCGCGAGCTGCGTCTGACGGCCGTGTTCGTGACGCACGACATGGTCGAGGCGCTACGGCTCGGTGACCGGATCGTGGTGCTGCGGGCCGGGCGACTCGTACAGGTCGGGACACCCGCAACGCTGATGCGGTCGCCGGCCGACGACTACGTGCGGCGGCTGCTGGAGACGCCGCGGCGCGAGGCGCAACTGGTCGACGCGTTGCTGGCGCAAACGGAGCAACCGGGATGAGCGAGCAGTTGGCGCTGCTTCCGGAGTATCTCACCGCCCATCTGCAGCTCACGCTGCTGGCGCTGCTGTGCGCCACCGCGGTGAGCCTGCCGCTCGGGGTCGCGGTCACCCGCGTGCGGTGGCTCGAACAACCGGCGCTCGCGCTGGCCGGCATCATCCAGACGATACCGAGTCTGGCGCTGCTGGCGGTGATGGTCCCGCTGCTGGCGTCGCTGCGCCTGCAGAGCATCGGGTTTCTCCCGGCGTTCATCGGGTTGACCCTGTACGGCGTGTTGCCGATTCTGCGCAACACCGTGGCCGGCATTCACGGCGTCGACCCCGCGCAGCGCGAGGCGGCGCGCGGAGTGGGCATGACGCCGGCACAGCAGTTGCGCCGCGTCGAGCTGCCCCTGGCGCTGCCGGTCATCATCGCCGGTCTGCGGACCGCGACGGTCTGGACCGTGGGCATCGCGACCCTGTCGACGCCGGTCGGCGCGACGAGTCTGGGCAACTACATCTTCAGCGGCCTGCAGACGCGCAACCATGCCGCGGTCCTGGTCGGCTGTGTCGCCGCGGCGGGGCTGGCGCTGCTGCTCGACGCACTGGTGCGCGGGGTCGAGATCGGTCTGCGCACCCGTCGGCGCCGGTTGATCGGCGGCGTCATGGCCGTGCTCGCGGCACTCGGTCTCTATACCGGGTTCACCCTGGCTGCGTCGCTGCGCCCGGCACGCGAGCGAACGGTGACCATCGGCGCCAAGGGGTTCACCGAGCAGTACGTGCTGGCGGCACTGCTGGCGCAGTGGGTGGAACGCGAGACCGGCCGCCCCACCGACCAGCGGCAATCGTTGGGGTCGAGTGTGGCGTTCGATGCCCTCGTGGCCGGCGACGTCGATGTGTATGTCGACTACACCGGCACCGTGTGGGCCAACGTCATGCGCCGCACGGTCGCTGGCGCAGACCGGGCCGAAGTGTCGGCGGAGGTCGAGTCGTTCCTGCTCGACCGGCATGACATCCAGGTCGCGGCGACCCTCGGCTTCGAGAATGCGTACGCCGTCGCCGCCCGGGCCACCGACGCCGACCGGCTGGGACTGCAGCGCATCAGCGACCTGATACCGCTTGCCTCGACCCTCTCCATGGGCGCAGACTTCGAGTTCTTCTCCAGACCCGAGTGGGCCGCCGTCCGCGACACCTACGGGCTGGCGCTGGAGCGATTGCGCACCATGGACGCCGCGCTGATGTATCAGGCGGTGTCCGAGGGAGCTGTCGACCTGATCAGCGCCTATACCACCGACGGCCGCATCACCGCCTACGACCTGCGGGTCCTCGAGGACGACCGGGCGGCGATCCCGCCCTATGATGCGGTCGTGCTGGTGAGCGCTGGACTGGCGCGCGAGCTACCGGACGTCGTGGCCGCGCTGCGCCGGCTCGACAACGTCATCGACGTCGGCGCCATGCGCCAGATGAACCTGCAGGTCGATGTGCAGGGCGCCGACCCCGGTGCGGTCGCGTCCGCGTTCCTGGCGACGCTCGCCGCTTCGGCGCCGTGACCGCCGATCGGCACGAAACGGGAGGCACCGAGTGGGAATTCTCGAGATGCTGGGAGTGGGGGCGCCGCAGACCGCGGTCGCCGCACAGGGTGATACGGATACCGTCAAACGGATCGTCAGCGAACTGACGGCGATCGAACCACACCGCGCGCGATTCCTCGCCGCCTTCGCCTACGTGCTGAGCCGGGTCGCGCACGCCGACTCCACTATCTGCGTCAACGAGACCGCGACGATACAGGAAATCGTGCAGAAACTGGGGCACCTCCCGGAGGTCCAGGCGACCCTGGTCGTCAAGATCGCCAGCAGCCAGACGCGACTGTTGGGCGGCACCGAAAACTACCTCGTGACCCGGGAGTTTCGAGAGATCGCGACCCGCGCGCAACGTCGTGAACTGCTCGATTGCCTGTTTGCGGTCGCCGCCGCCGACGGCGCGATCAGCACCATCGAGGAGTCGCAGACCGGCCAGATCGCCAAGGAGTTGGGGTTCACCCAGCCGGAGTACGCGTTGGCGTTGGCGGTTCACGCCGAACATCGGACGGTGCTGCGGGCCCTGCGGGCGAAACGTCAGGCGTAGCGGGGGCGGCCGGCGCACGTGAGGCGGACGGGTTGGCGTCGAGCATCACCGCCACCCAGCGCAGGTCTTCGGTGTTCTCGAGGGCAATCTTCACCATCATCGTCAACGGCACCGCGAGCAGCATGCCCATCGGTCCCCACACCCAGCCCCAGAAGACCAGGGAGAGCAACACCACCAGGGTCGACAATCCGAGCCGGCGCCCGAGCAACAGCGGCTCGACCACGTTGCCGAACACCAGGTTGATCGCCACGTAGCCGGCCGCGACACCGAGCGCGCGCCCGGGTCCGAACTGCACGATAGCCAGCAGCACCGGTCCGACGGCGGCGAAGATCGATCCCAGATTCGGAATGTAGTTGAAGAGGAAGGCGATCAGACCCCAGAGCAGCGGAAAGTCGATGTCGAGCGCCCAGACCCAGACGCCGGCGAGCAGTCCGGTCGCCACGCTGACGACCGTCTTGATCGCCAGGTAGTTCTGAATCTGGCGTGTCATCTCGCCGAATCGCGCCAGACTGCCGCCCTCGCGGTCACCGAACGCGACCCGCAGCTTGTGGCGGAACCCGGCCGCCTCGAACAGGATGAAGATGACCACCAGCAGCACCAGGAACGCGTTCGACACGATCCCCGCCAGATCCGCCAGCATGCCGCCCATCAGGTTGATCAACGTGTCGGCGTTCACATAGTCGAACAACGACGTTTCGAGCGCGGGCAGGCCCAGCTCCTCCACCCACGACAGCAAATCGGTGACCAGCCCCCGCAGCCGGCTCTCGTACTGCGGCGCAACCTGCGCAAACTGGTTGACCGACCGTCCGATGATGATCGCCAGCACGCTGACCACGGCGGCGGCAATCGACACGGTGCTCAGCACCGCCAGCGGTGCCGGCACCTTCCGGCGCTGCAACCAGACCATGATCGGAAGACTCACGACCGCGAGGAAGACGGCAGTGAGGAACGGCAGCAGGAGCTGACTCGACTGCCGCAACCCGGCGACGATGACCACAAGCGCAGCCGCCATCACCAGAAACCGCGCGCCGCGGTCGTTGTGCCGCCCCTGGCTGTCCATCATGCCTCTCCTTCGGCCGCCTCGAACACCGTGACGGCGAATCGGGCGACCGGATCGACCCACTGCGCGTGAGACGTGAATCCGGCATTCCTCCCGAGAGCGGTGATCTCCTCCGTCTCGTACTTATACGAACTCGAGGTCCAGATGGACTCGCCGTCCGCGAACCGGACCACCGCATCGGCGCCGGGGATCGAGACCGTCTGCGCCCGCAGACTCTCCAGATGCATCTCGACGCGGGACTCGATCCCGTTCCATACGGCGCGGTGGGTAAACTGATCGACGTCGAAATCGGCCCCGAGTTCCCGGTTCAGCCGCACCAGGAGATTCCTGTTGAACGCGGCCGTGACGCCGAGCGCGTCGTCATAGGCCGCCACCAGCTCTGCCCCCGGCTTCACGAGGTCGGCCCCCAGCACCAGCCGGTCGCCTGGCCGCAACGCCGCCCGCACCGACGTCAGGAACTGGTGCGCCGAGGGCGGATCGAGATTGCCGATGTTCGAGCCAAGGAACGCCACCATGACGGCGCCGCTGGCGGACCGCTGCTCGGCGAGGCGGTGCAGGCCATCCTCGTAGGTCGCCTGACGGGCGGTCACGGCGAGCGGCGAGAACCGGGCCAACGTGCGGGTGGCGAGCGCGAGCGCGGTCGATGACGCGTCGACCAGTTCCACCCGCAGATCGACTGCCGCAGCGAGCAAGGGAGGAATCAACAGCGCCAGCTTCTCGCCGTTGCCGCTGCCGAGTTCGACCAGCGCCAGCGGCGAACCGAGTCCGGCCCCGATCGCCTGCGCATGAGTCTCGAGCAACCCGCGTTCGGCGCGCGTGATGCGGTACTCGGGCAACTCGCAAATCGCCTCGAACAACTGCGACCCGAGGGCGTCGTACAGATACCGCGGCAGGATCTGCTTGCGCGGACGCGCCAAGTCGCGCCTGACATCCTCGGCGAAACGAGTCCGGCGTGTCAGCGCGGTTCCGTTGAGTGGCTCCATACGTCGGTCGGCGTCCGGATGCAACGAATGCGCAACGGACGGCCGCTACGGGGCGTCGGCGGCGCAGCGGAACGTAGCATATACATACGGGTAATGGGGACGGAACCAGTTCCTGAAACTGCGCCGCACCAGCTCCTCGGCCGTAACGGGGGACGCGCCCTTGACCACGTAGTGCCCGCCGTCAAAGAAGTCGGCCGAATACTCGGGGTACGACGCCATCGGGGCGAATCCAGGAAATCCGTCGAAGACCGTCGAGGTCCATTCCCAGCCGTTGCCCATGAGGTCGTGCACCCCCCAGGCGCTGCACCCCCGTGGATAGGACCCGACCGGCGCCGGATCCCAGCGCCGGAACCCGAAATTGCCTCGCGTCGCGTCCGGCGCCTCATGGCCCCATGGATACCGCCGCTCAGACCCATCCGGGGCACCGAAGGCGGCCCGATGGTACTCCGCCTCGGTGGGCAGCCGCAGTCCCTTCCAGCGCGCGTAGGCTGACGCCTCCGCGTGCGACACGTACACCGGCCACGCCGGGGGCAACGGCGCGACCTCGAACATTCCGCGCCAGAACCAGTCGCCGCCCTGCCGCCGCCAGAACGGCGGATGGTCGATACCGGCCGCGGCGCGCCAGGTCCAATCGGCGGGCGACCACAGGGCCGGCGTGCGGTAGCCGCCGGCCTGAACGAAATCCAGATACTGCTGATTGGTCACGTCGTGCAGGTCGATGGCGAAGCGGGGCACCTCGACGCACATGCGCGGAAACTCATTATCCCACCCGAACGCGATCTCGTCCGGCGTCGCACCCAGCGTCGCCCGGCCGGCGGGAATCGTGACGCGGCCCGCCGGCGCCGCGGCCGTGCCGCGCGCGACCGTGCTATCCGCCGGCCGCCGCTTCCGTGCCAGCGGCAACTGATGCCACATGTACGCCAGCGTTTCCTGGTGCAGCAGCTCGTGCTCGATCAGGGTGAACACCGCCTGCCCCCGCTGCAGGACCGGATGCGCCGGACGCTCGATGTCGTCATGCGCGAGCGCCTCGAGAATCGCCCGATCGGCGCGCTCGGCGTAGTCCCTGACCGTCTCGCGGGTGGGCCAGGCGGTAATGGCCGTCGCGTCCGCCGTGGCCTGATCCTCTGGGTCGATGCCCCGCGCGAACAACCGCTCGAGCGCCTCGTCCAGTCCCGGGCGGCCGAGACCCCGCTTGATGAGGGTGTTCACGCTGAACGCCGGAATGTGCCCTTCGTAGAACACCACCGGGTGGCGCAACGGTATCGGCTGCTCGCAATAGGCCTCGGGGGTGAGCAGGGAGAAGATCTCTTCCGTGCGCCGGCGGGTGGCGCGGAACCACTCGCTGCTCGCTTCCCGGTCGACCACCGCTGCCGGTGCGCTGCTCATGCCTGTCTCCTTCGTGACCCCGTCTGGCGCGCACACATTACCATAGCCGGATCGCGCGGTCAGGCACCGCGCGGTATGGTAGCCTGAGAACGAAGGGGGCGCCCCGACGCGCAACGCGAGTGTCTGTGCGAGAGTGGCGGAACTGGCAGACGCGCCGGATTTAGGATCCGGTGGCCGAAAGGCCGTGGGGGTTCAAATCCCCCCTTTCGCACCAGCGCGTCACAACCCTCGCCAGGAGACCGGTTGGCACGATGAAGGCGGCGATCACCGGGTTGAGCGAGACCCGCAAACGTCTCGATGTGGAAATCCCTGCCGAGCAGGTGGACGAGAGCCTCGACCGGCTGGCGCAGCGTTACGGCCGCAGAGCCAAAGTCTCCGGGTTTCGACCCGGCAAGGCGCCGTTACGCATCATCAGACAACGCTTCAAGCAGGACCTGTTGCACGACGTGGCGCACGATCTGGTCCCGCCAGCCGTCGACGAAGCATTGCGCAACGAGCAATTGACGCCGATCGAGACACCTGATGTTCGCGACGTCTCGGTCGACGACGGCCAGCCGCTGACGTTTCACGCCCTGTTCGAGGTGCTGCCGTCGATCGAGGGCCTGGACTACGACGCCCTGACGCTGCGCAGGACCCTGATCGTGCCGGATGCCGCCGCCACGGACAAGGCGCTCGACGCGTTGCGGCGCCGCGCCAATCAGCTCGAGCCGGTCACCGGCCGGCCCGTGGAGGCGGCCGACATCGTGACGATGGACATGACCCGGCGCGAGGTGCGCGGTCCGGATCGGGACGCGCCGGCGGCTCCGGACGACCAGCGGACCGGAGTCACCGTCGAACTCGGCTCGGCGACCAACCCCTTCGGGTTCGACGACGAGCTCATCGGGGTGGCGGTCGGTCAGTCGAAACAGTTCGAGTTGTCCCCGGCGGACGGCCACGACCAGACCGCGCCGGCGGCCCCGGCTGTCGCGTACGCTGTCACGGTACGCGGGATCCACCGGCGCGCGCTACCGGATCTGGATGACGCGTTCGCGAAGACGGTGGGCGACTTCGAGACGCTGGAGGCGTTGCGCGAGCGGGTCGCCGTCGACCTGCGGCGGGAGGCGGAATCCGAGGCAGACCGCAGCGCGCGCCACGATCTGATGACCCAGCTTGCATCCCGCGTCACGGTCGAGGTGCCCGAGGCGCTGGTGAATCGCGAAGTCGCGCGGCGCCTCGACCAGATCGCGAACCGCCTGGCCCAGCGACGGGTCGACCCGCAGATCGCCAACGTCGACTGGGATGCACTGGGACGGGACCAGCGCGCACCGGCGACCGACGAAGTGCGGGGGGCGCTGCTGCTCGACGAAATCGCCAGGCGAGAGACGATCACCGTAAGCGACGAGGATGTCGACAAGGCGATCGCCCGCTTCGCCGAACGACTCGGGCAGACCCCGGCGGCGACGCGGGCGCAACTGGAAAAGGACGACGGAGTCGCGGCGATCGCCGAGGGCCTGCGCCGGGAGAAGACGGTCGAGTTCCTGCTGTCGCGTGCTACACTCGTCACGGTGTGAGGGGTGTTCGTCCCCGATCGCCGGTTCCTGCCTCCAACACACGATTCAGTTACGGCGAAAGAACGATCCGACTCATGCCTGAGGTCTGCAACCAGTTGATTCCCATGGTGGTCGAGCAGACCAATCGTGGCGAGCGGGCGTACGATATTTACTCGCGGCTGCTCAAGGACAGCATCATCTTCGTCGGGACGCCGATTGAAGACGGCATCTCGAACGTGGTGATCGCGCAGATGCTGTTTCTGGAAGCCGAGGATCCGGACCGCGACATCGTGCTGTACATCAACAGCCCCGGAGGATCCATTTCCGCCGGATTGGCGATTTACGACACGATGCAGTTCATCAAGCCGGATGTCCAGACGGTGTGTATCGGACAGGCGGCGTCGATGGCCGCCGTGCTGCTGGCGGCCGGCGCGCCAGGCAAGCGGTACAGCCTGCCGAACTCGCGCATCATCATCCATCAGCCGCTGATGAGCGGGTTGGCGGGACAGGCAAGCGACATCGACATCCATGCCCGGGAGATCCTGAGGACGCGAAGCAGGCTGAATGAAATCCTGGCGGCGCACACCGCACAGAGCCTCAAACGGATCGAGGAGGACACGGAACGCGACTACATCATGACCGCCGACCAAGGGCGGGAATACGGTATCATTGATGAAGTAATCCGACAGCGCGCCTGAAACCGGTGACCATGGTCAAGAAAAGCGGCGAGCTCGATATCCTTCGTTGCTCGTTCTGCAACAAGGATCAGAACGACGTCCGGAAGCTGATCGCCGGTCCCACCGTGTTCATCTGCGACGAGTGCGTCGAGGTCTGCAACGACATCATCGCCGACGACAATCGATTCGACACCCGTAGCGCACAGTCCTCGCTGCCGGTCCCCCAGGAAATCAAGAAGTTCCTTGACGAGTACGTGATCGGACAGGAACAGACCAAGAAGAAACTCTCGGTCGCGGTCTACAACCACTACAAGCGGGGCGAGATCCAGAAACAGTCGAAGAACCGCAACGACACCGAGCTCAGCAAGTCGAACATCCTGCTGATTGGACCGACCGGCACCGGCAAGACGCTGATGGCGCAGACGTTGGCGAAGATGCTGTCGGTACCGTTCACCATCGTCGACGCCACGACCCTGACCGAGGCGGGCTATGTCGGCGAGGATGTGGAGAACATCGTCCTCAAGCTGCTGCAGGCCGCCGGCGGCGACATCGAGAAGTGCCAGCAGGGCATCATCTACATTGACGAGATTGACAAGATCTGCCGCAAGGACGAAAACCCGTCCATCACACGGGACGTGTCCGGTGAAGGCGTGCAGCAGGCGTTGCTGAAGATACTTGAAGGCACCGTCGCAAACGTGCCGCCCCAGGGTGGCCGCAAACACCCGCACCAGGAGTTCTTCCAGATTGACACGAGCCATGTGCTGTTCATCTGCGGCGGCGCATTCATCGGGCTCGACGAGACGATTCAGCGGCGCGTGGGACGCAAGATGCTGGGCTTCGGCGCCGACATCAAGACGGCGCGCGAGCGCGACCTCGGCGCGACCCTGGAACTGGTCGAGCCTGAAGACCTGATTCGCTATGGGCTGATCCCGGAGTTCGTCGGACGGCTCCCGGTCATCGGTGCGCTGCACGAACTGGACAAACCGGCCCTTGTCGAGATTCTGACCAGACCGCGGAATGCAATCACCCGCCAGTACGAGCGACTGTTCGAATACGAAAACGTAAAACTCCGGTTCACCGACGACGCCCTCGATGAGATAGCCAACGCCGCGCTCGACCGCAAGATCGGCGCCCGCGGACTGCGTATGATCATCGAGGATCTGATGCTCGACATCATGTACTCGCTGCCCGGACAGAAGAAGATCCGCGAGTGCGTCATTACGCGCGAGGTAGTGCTGTCCAAGGATGACCCGATCACGGTCATGGAAAAGGCCGGCTAGCGAACCTTGGACCACGCGCTGATGCCTCGCCCGATATCGGATATCTGACCTATGGAAGTCTACGAGACCCTCCCGATTGTGCCCTTGCGTGACGTCGTCGTGTTTCCGCACATGATGATGCCGTTCGTCATCGGACGCTCATCGTCGACCCGGGCGCTCGAACACGCCTTGTTGAAAGACAAACGGATATTTCTTGCGGCGCAACGGGATGCCGCGACCGACGACCCGCAACCGAAGGACATCTACACGATGGGCTGCGTCGCCACCATCGTGCAGAGCCTGAAATTGCCGGACGGCAACATCAAGGTGCTGGTCGAGGGGCTCGATCGGGCGCGCGCGGTCGAATGGAAGGCCGACAAGGGGTTCTACCGTGTGGTGGTGAAACTGCTGCCCAGGCAGGAGGAAACCAGCGACGACCTCGAGAGCACGATGGGCCGCGTGGTGTCGCAGTTCGAGCAGTACGTCAAGCTGTCGAACAACCTGCACTACGACGCCATGATTGCCGCGGTGAGGGTCGATGACGCGAGCAAGCTCGGCGACACGATCGCCGCCCACCTTGTCGTTGGAGTGGAAGAAAAGCAGAACCTGCTCGAGATCATCTCACCGCTCAAGCGACTGGTGCGGATTGCCGGCCTGCTCGACGTCGAGGTGGACAAGTTGCAGGTCGACCGCCGCATCCAGTCTCGCGTCAAGAAGCAGATGGAGAAGGCGCAGAAGGAGTATTACCTCAACGAGAAGATGAAGGCGATTCAGAAAGAGCTGGGTCGCAAGGAAGACAAGGGCAACGAACTCGATGAACTGCGGAAGAAGATCGAGCAGGCGCGGATGCCGAAGGAGGTCGAGGAGAAGGCGGTCCAGGAGCTGAAGCGGCTCGAAGGCATGCCCCCGATGTCGGCCGAGGCAACGGTCTCGCGCAATTACCTCGATTGGTTGATTGCCGTCCCCTGGCACAAGCGATCGCGCGAGTGTCGCGACCTCAAGAAGGCCGAGACGGTGCTGAATCAGGACCATTACGGCCTGGAGAAGATCAAGGACCGGATTCTCGAGTTCCTGGCGGTCCGCACGCTCGTGCGAAAGCCGAAGAGCACCATTCTCACCCTGACCGGCCCTCCGGGGGTCGGCAAGACCTCGCTGGCCAAGTCGATCGCCCGCGCCACGAACCGGAAGTTCGTCAGACTGTCGGTCGGCGGCGTACGGGACGAGGCTGAGATTCGCGGGCACCGCCGTACCTACATCGGCGCGTTCCCCGGTCAGATCATCCAGATGATGAAGAAGGCCGGCACGGTGAACCCGGTGTTTCTGCTCGACGAGGTCGACAAGATGTCGATGGACTTCCGCGGCGACCCGTCGGCGGCGCTGCTCGAGGTTCTCGACCCGGAACAGAACCACACATTCCTCGATCATTATCTGGACGTCGAGTTCGACCTGTCGAACGTCATGTTCATCTGCACGGCCAACGTGCTGTACACGGTGCCCCAGGCACTTCGCGATCGCATGGAAGTGCTGCCACTCGCCGGGTATACCGAACTCGAGAAGATTGAAATCGCCAGAGCCTTCCTGGCGCCGAAGGCGGTGAAGGCGACCGGCCTGACCGACAAGCAGATCCGCTTCAAGGACGAGGCGTTCGAAGCGATCACCCGGCGCTATACCCGCGAGGCGGGTGTCCGCAATCTCGAACGGGAGATCAACGCGGTCTGCCGGAAAGTGGCGCGCAAGGTGGTGCTCGACGGCAAGAAGTTCTTCGAAGAGATCGCAGCCGAGAAGATCACCGAGTATCTCGGGGTGCCGCGCTTCCGCCCGCAGATGGCGGAAGAAAAGAACGAGGTCGGTATTGCAACCGGGCTGGCGTGGACCGAGGCCGGCGGCGAGTTGCTGCTGACCGAGTCGACGCTGATGCCCGGCAAGGGGCGGCTGACGCTGACCGGCAAGCTGGGCGACGTGATGCAGGAATCAGCCCAGGCCGCGATGAGCTTCGTCAGATCCAAGACGAGCGAGTACGGGTTGCCCAAGGATTTCCATCGCCGCACCGACGTGCACGTCCATGTGCCGGAAGGCGCCATCCCCAAGGATGGCCCCTCGGCCGGCATCACTCTGGCCACGGCGCTCGTGTCGAATCTGTCCAAGGTACCGACCCGCCGGGACGTCGCGATGACCGGGGAGATCACACTCCGCGGCAAGGTGCTGCCGATCGGCGGGGTCAAGGAAAAGGTGCTCGCGGCGCATCGAGCCGGGGTCACGACGATCATTCTGCCGAAAGACAACGAGAAGGATCTGGCGGACATCCCCAAGGCGGTGCTCGACGTGCTGAGTCTGCATCTGGTCGAGTCGATGGACGAGGTGCTGGCGATCGCCCTCGCCGGACCGCTGGCCGGTCTGATCGCCTCCCCGGATGCGGTTGCCGCCGAGACCACGAGCACGGACGACCTGCTGACGCACTAGCAGTCCGTGGTGAAACCCCGCGTTGCACCGAGATCGGCGGTGCGCCCGCTGAGCAAGACCTGTAGGGGCAACCCTTGTGGTTGCCCGGTTCGTCAGCCGGAACAACGCCGCGCAGCATCGGCCGGCGGTCGCAGCCTTCGGGCGCCGGACGTGCCCGAACCGTCCAGCCCCGCTCGGGAACGCCGGCACGCCAGTGAAAATCCAGACTGCCGAGTTCGTGACGAGCGTGGGGCCCGACAGCCCGCTGCCGGTGGCGCATCTGCCGCAGATCGCGCTGGTCGGTCGCTCGAACGTCGGAAAGTCTACGCTCATCAACGCGCTGGCGCGGCGGAAGATTGCCCGCGCGGGGGGCGCGCCCGGCACCACCCGGTTGCTCAACGTCTATCGTGTCGAGCTGGCCCGCCGCCGGGGCGAACTCCTGCTGATCGACCTGCCGGGCTATGGCTATGCGCGCGGACGGACCACCGCCGCCGGAGTGTTCGACCAGATCACCCGACGGTACTTCACGGACCGCTACGAGTCGGCCGACCAGCGGGGCCGACAGGGCCCAGCCGGCGCCGTGCTGCTGCTGGACGGCCGTCACCCGGGTTTGGCGAATGACCGCGACGCGCTGGCCTGGCTGAGCGAACTCGACCTGCCGCGGCTCGTCGCGGCGACCAAGATGGACCAGGTGAAAGCCTCGTTGCGCGTCCGCACGCTGCGACAACACGAGACGGCGCTCGAGCACGCCGTCCTGCCGATCTCGGCCAGCAGCGGGGAGGGACTGGCAGCCTTCTGGCAGGCGCTGCTGATGCTGGCGGGGTTGTGAGATTCGCGGCCCGCGTCTGCTACAATGGAGCGTTGCACGGCTTGACGAGGAGCAGACAGTGAGGGAAGGCATTCATCCGGAGTATCACGACGTCGTGGCCCGTTGCGCCTGCGGCTCAACCTGGAAGACACGATCGACCAGAAAAGAGGTGCGGCTCGAGATCTGCTCCAGTTGCCATCCGTTCTTCACCGGCAAGCAGAAGCTGATCGATACCGAGGGACGCGTCGAACGGTTCACCAAGAAATACGGCACCCTGACCGTGGCCGGCCTCAGAGAGCGGATGCAGAAGCCACGCTAGCGCACGCCGATCGTGTCGGTGCGGCGATACCCCTTGTCACAGACGATCTCGGCGATGCGCGCGCACGCAGCGGGTCTGCGGCGGCCACTCGCATCGGTGCAGAGCTACGCCAGGCGCCAGCGGCCCACGCGGTTCCACGTTCCACACCCCCAAGGACGCGCCACACTGGTCACCAGTCACGAATGAGCGCGGGACGGCGGCAACCGTTCTCGAACGGCGCCGGCACACAGGACATCCGCGGCCGCCTGAGGGCGCCTATGGCGTGCGTCAGCGCCGCCAGCCAGCGGCCTCGGCCGCCAGCACGATGCGCGCGCACGCCTCCGCATCGGATGCCGCGTCGTGGTGACGCAGTGGAATGCGAAGCCGCCGGCAGACATCCGGCAGCTTCGTCGGGTAGATCCTCCATTGCGCGCGAGCCAGCTCGACGGTGCAGGTGAACGGCGTGGCCGGCGGCTCGATTTGGTATCTCGCGCAACAGGCGCGCAGGACGCCCATGTCGAACCCTGCGTTGTGGGCGGCCATGAACTCCGCGTCCTCGATCCACGGACGCAGGTCCGGCCACCGTTCGCCGAAAGTGGGCGCGTCCCGAACATCTACCCAGGCCAGGCCATGGATGTAAGTAAAGGAAAACTCGGGGGCCGGCGGCCGGATCAGGAACGACTGCGAGTGCGTAATCCGGCCGTCGCGACAGACGACCAGGCCGACCGCGCAGGCGCTGTCCGGCAGTGACGTAGCGGTTTCGAAGTCAATTGCGACGAAGGTGCTCATCGGCTGGTTCGTTGGAGAGGCGTCACGCGACACAGAGCATAGTATCAGCCCGGCCGACCGTGGCGGCATCCGGCTTGGCGCCCGGCGCAGCGCGTTCGCCGCCGCCATCCCGGCCCCGCGGCGACGGACAGATTCCAATCCCGGCCATAATGGCCGCAGACGCGCAAGCAGGTATCCGGAACGTGCAGGACAATTCACGTGAATCCCCACCCGGGAGGAGTGGACGACCGACAGACCACCTGGCAGCCCGTGGCAAAAGCCCCGCGTTGCACCACGACCTGCTAGAGGATTGGCAATGAACGATTCCGAATCGAGACTCACCCGCATCGGCGTCTTCTACGACGGCGGCTTCTTTTCTCACGTCAGCAACTACTATTGCTATGAACATCAGCGCAAGTCCCGACTGTCCATCAGCGGCCTGCACGAATTCATCCGGGATGCGGTGGCCGGCGCGGAAAGCGTCGATAAACGCTATTGCCAGATAGTCGATTCCCACTATTTCCGCGGCAGGTTGTCGGCCACCGAGGCCAGAAACCGTCAGGTCCTGATGGCCGAGCGGCAATGGGACGACGTGCTCATGCGGGCGGGCATCGTGACCCACTATCTGCCCGTCGGCCAGCGTGATGGACGGATCATCGGCGAAAAGGGCATTGATGTCTGGTTCGCGCTCGAGGCGTTCGAACTGGCCATCTACAAGCGATTCGACGTCAGCGTGCTCATTGCGTGCGATGGAGACTTCATTCCCCTGGTCAGAAAGCTGAACACCCTCGGAACCCGGGTCATGCTGCTCGGGTGGGACTACTCGTTCGTCGATGCCGAGGGCAATTCGAAGAAAACGGTCACGTCAATCCAACTGCTGGATGAGGTGACCTACCCCATCCTGATGCACACGGTGATCGACGACAAGACGCGCCGGCATGACCCGGTCGTCAACAATCTCTTCGTCCCTGCGAAAGAGCCGACCAGCCTCCCGGTGCAGGCTGGAAATGCCCTGGACGCCACGGCGCCTGCCACCGTGGCACCCGTCGAGGCGCAGGAGACAGATCCGGTCGACGCCGAGAACGGTGCCACCGTGCGCGGCCGGATTCAGAATCTCAAGGAAGGCTATGGGTTCATCACGCCTGAGACGGGCGGCGCGAACATCTTCTTCCATCGGAGCGAGATTCAGAACACGGACTTCAACGACCTCTCCGTCGGCGACAGCGTCGAGTTCGCGCTGAGCTCGAACGACCGGGGTTCTGCCGCGATACGAATCGTGGTCCTGGTGTAATGGCCGTGAGGCTCCGTCTCCAGCACGCCATTCAGATGGCCAGCGGGTGCACGAACCGCGGAGGGAGCCGCGCTCGCATTGACTGATGCACCACCGGCCGGCCGCCGGACTCATGGCAAGCTGTGCCGGTATCCGCTGCGCCGTCTACAATCACCACCATTGCCAGCGAGGCCCTCTCGTGACCGTCGACGACATATTGACTTTCTGGGGCAAGACACAATCTGACGGTACACCCGGCCACAAGCCGCTGCTGCACCATCTCCTTGACGTCGCTGCGATGGCGCTGCAATGGCAACGAGCGAATGCCGCCGCCCTCGCCCGCGAGGCCGCGCTGCTGGGAACGAGCCCTGAAACGTTGGCGAACACCGGAGCATTTCTCGCCGGCCTCCACGACCTCGGTAAGGCGTCGCGAGGTTTCCAGGCCAAGAGGCCGGACCTGTGGCCCTACCGCGCACTCGGTCGGCGGCGCAATGAGGCAGATCGCGGTCACTGGCGGAACACCGCAATTCTTCTGTGCGCAGAACCGATCGCCGGCAACCTGAAGGCACTGTTCCCCAATCTCGAACCGGATGATCTCGCGCCCATAATTGCCGCAGTCGCCGGTCATCATGGAAGACCGCCCGACGCGCTCGAGTTCACCGCACGATCGGACAAGGCAATCCGCGATCCCCAGCTCGGCACCGAGTGCCTGGTCCCAGCTCATGCCATGGTCGAACAGCTCTTGGCTCTGGTCGATCCACGTCCGATCCCTTCTCTCTCCAGGCACCAGCACGCAACACGGTGGTCGTGGCGTTTGTCGGGTCTGATCACTCTCGCGGATTGGGTCGGCTCCGACAGCAGCATATTCACGTTCGAGCCAGTCTGCACGCCGTTACCGACCTATTGGGATCAGTCGCGAGAGAAAGCTGACCACGCCCTCGACAGCAAGGGCCTGCGCCCGCACATGCCGGCCCGTCCACCGAGCTACAAAGAGCCGCCCAGACCGATGCAGAAGCTGGCGATGACGGTACCGCTGACCGACGGTCCTCAACTCGTCATCGTCGAAGACGCTACGGGTTCCGGCAAAACCGAGGCCGCGATCATGCTGGCCGCGCGGATGATGGAAGCGGAAAAGGGGGAAGGTCTGTACTTTGCCCTGCCGACTATGGCAACCGCAAACGCGATGTACGACCGGCTGGCGTTGGCGTACCGTTCTCTTTTTAAATCATCCGTTGATCCTCGCGATGCCCCGTCGCTCCTGCTCGCCCACGGCCGGTCGAAACTGTCGGCGAACTTCCGAACCATGGAACGCCGGAGTCACATGGAAAACGGAGGGGACAGTGAGACCCCGGCATCGGCGTTCTGCTCCGAATGGCTCCGCGACGATCGCCGCAAAGCGTTCTTCGCCGATGTCGGTGCGGGCACTATTGACCAGGCGTTTCTTGCCGTGCTGCCGAAAAAGTTCCTGACGCTGCGCCAGTACGCACTCGCGCGACGCATCCTCATTGTTGATGAAGCGCACTGCTTCGACGCCTACATGTGCGAGGAGCTCGCGGCATTGCTTGAGCATCACGCCATGAACGGCGGCTCGGCGATCGTGCTGTCAGCAACCCTGTCGCTGGCCGAACGACGGCGTATGGCGGTCGCATTCTCCACGGGTCTCGGCGTGCGCGAGCCGGAGGACCTGTGCGACAACGTTTGCAGCACAGCCTATCCGCTACTTACATCAATCGACTGCAACGGCGTGACGGAGCGCACGCCAGGCTTCGATCAGGTATTGCGCCCCACCGTTACGGTAGAACGCGCGGCCAATCGCGAAATTGCCGTCGCACAGGCGGCTACGATCTCGGAACAGGGAGCAGCGGTACTGGTTATATGTAACGCTGTCGATGAAGCGGTGGCGGTACACGGCTCGTTGCTCGCTCGGCTGGAAGACCCGGCACGGGTCCACCTGTTTCACGCAAGATTCGCACAGTGTGACCGCCAGAAGATCGAGGGAGAAGTGTTGCGGCGCTTCAACCGCGATGCACGCCCGTCCGATCGCAAAGGACACGTCCTCGTCGCGACCCAGGTGGTCGAACAAAGCCTCGATCTCGACTTCGATTTCGTCGTGTCTGATCTCGCGCCCGTGGACCTATTGATTCAGCGCGCTGGCCGATTGTGGCGGCATATGGATCGGCGGCCGCAGGATTGTCGTCCACTCGATGGAGCGCGCATGCTCGTCGTCTCCCCGGATTCGGATGTGTCGAGCGAGACGTGGCTCGAAGCAGTTCTCGGCAAATCGGCGTACGTCTACGCCCACGCCGGCGTGATGTGGCGAAGCGCCAAAGCCTTGTTCGACGACGGACACATCACCGCACCTGACAGCTTCCGCCGTCTGATCGAACGGGTCTACGCCGAGGACGACGTGCCGCAGGTCCTCGAGAAGCGACAACTCGCCGACGAGGGAAGAACCCGCGGCGAGAGCACGCTCGGCCGGTTCAACGTGATCAATCTGAACGATGGCTACGGCGACCTGCGTTCGAGCCTCAGTGGATCGGAGCACATTGGCACGCGGTTGGGAGAAAGGACGGTCGTGCTGCGCCTGGCGCGCCGGAAAGAAGGGCGTCTCGCGCCGTGGTGCTCCGCGCGCGAAGACGGAGACACGAGAGCTGCCTGGGGGCTTTCGGAAATACAGGTGCGCGAACAGTTCCTCGGCGGAGCGTCCCCCGTGGGAGAACCTGACCTTCACAGGCGCGCCAAGGCGGAGTGGCCAGAATGGGAACGTGAGGAAATCAACATCGCCATCGTGGAGCAGAATGGCAATGTGCATTTGGAAGACCCGAAAAACCGTTTTCGGTTTGTGTACTCCGACCGAACGGGTCTCCAGCGTCGATCCCTGTGTCAGCAGGGATGAACCGTGTTGTGCCGTAAGGCAGACCTCATGAGGCAACTTGTTCCCCGTATCCGCGGGGATGAACCATCGCCCTGGCGTCTCGGAGCACTGCTGCGCTCCGTCTCGCATTCAGAATGACGCCGACCGAATCGGAGGCTCAGGTTTCACGATCGTTGGCTTTCTCCTTGACAACCCTCGCCGTCATGAATTTAAATGTTGTGCCGTAAGGCAAATATTGCGATTGAGGTACCTCATGGCGTTCAACCTCCTGTGTGACCCGTTCGTTCCAGCTCGCATGCGGTCGGGGGCCCGGAAATGGCTGACCTTCGCTCAACTCGCGATCGGGCCCGACCAAGCCGAAGATTCTGCGGTCGAGTTCGACTGGCCCCGTCCAGACCTGAACATCGCGAGCTTCGAGTTGTGCATCGGTGTGATCTCGCTGGCTTTCGACATCCGAGACGAGGATGACTGGCGCGAGCTCTGGCGCGACCCGCCGAGCCCAGACGCGTTGACCGAGAAGCTCGCGCCGCTGACCCACGCGTTCTGCCTCGACGGCGACGGTCCCCGGTTCATGCAGGACTACGAGGCACTGAAAGGCGAAGAAATCCCGATCGAGCGGCTCTTGATCGACACACCAGGTGCAAACGGACAAAAAAAGAATGCCGACCTGCTGACCCACCGCGGTCGGTACGACTCACTGGGACGACCGGCCGCCGCCATGGCGTTGTACGCTCTTCAGACTTACGCACCGACGGGCGGGCAGGGAATCCGCACGTCGTTGCGTGGCGGTGGCCCACTGACCGCCTTGGTCGTTCCCACATCGGGCGCGAATGGGACGCAGGTGTCCCTGTGGCACAAGGTGATCGCAAACGTTGGGGATCGCGAACGGCTCAACCCTCGCGATTTGCCGAAAGTCGTTCCATGGCTCGCGCCTACCGTGGTGTCGAACACGCCCAACCGCCGTGAACTACATCAGTCCGATGCAGACGCGCATCCACTGCAAGTGTTTTTCGGCATGCCACGGCGAATCCGGCTCACGTTTTCCGACAAGATCGGCGTCTGTCCGATGACGGGCACGCAGGGACCCCTCGTGACAGGATTCGTCCAATTGCCGGGCGGGGTGAACTACGGGCTTTGGCGGCATCCGCTCACCCCCTATCGCCGACAAACGGAGGCCGGAGAACCGTACTCATTCAAGCCGAAATCCGGACGATTCGGCTACCGCGACTGGGTGGCCGTGACGGTTGGCGACAGCGGCGGCGTGCTCGCCGACCCGCCGATAAACGTCGTTCGCGCCCGGACCAGACGAGCGCGCATCATCAGGAGCGAACAAGCCGTCGACCCGAGAATCCGCGTCGGCGGCTGGGCGGTGAAAAACATGGAGGCGATTGCCTATCTCTTCGCGGAGCAACCGCTGCATCTGGCAGGCACGCTTGCGCAGCAAGAGGGGCTCGACGACATTGCTCGAACAATGGCCGGCGCATCGGACGCGGCAGCGAACTTCCTATGCATGGCGCTGAAGCAGGCACGCGGCGGCGGCAAAGTTCCGACCGACCATGCGCGCGCCGTGTTCTTTGAGCAGACTGAAGATCAGTTCCACGACCTGCTCAACGCCGTCCTTCAAGAAATGCCGGAGGATGGTCGACTATCAGACCCCCTCCAACCTGGAACGCAGTGGGTGCGCATCGTTGGGCGCGCGGCACTTGAAGTGTTCGACCGGTTGGCACCGGTGCCGCTGGATAATCTCGAGGCAGCCAGGAATGTCGTCCAGGCCCATGGACGGCTATCAGCATCTCTTCGGGGACATACGGCCCGGGGCAGGGCGTTGTTTATGCGATTGGGCCTTCCCGTCCCTGCCAAGAGATCGATACGAACGAATTCGAAGGAGATCACACGATGACGCTCACGCTGGATAATCCTGTCGTCGGCGCAGTGAACGAATGGTGGCGAGAGTTGCATCCAGATCCGGACAACCCCAAGCGCCGTCCCGGCAATCGCGGCGCGTGCGCGAGCCTCAGGCGATGCACCGGTGTGCTTGATGCGCTACTGGAGCCGGAAACTCATCAGTTGGTCGCGAAGGTGATGCGAAGCGATCCGGACAGCAGACCCACACGAGACCATGGACCAAGGCTGGCGTTGTTGGCTCCGATCCTCGCGCGCGTCAAACCGGCCGGACATCACGGCGCTCGTTCGCCGTCCTTCGCTGAAGCCCTCGGCTTGACTGACAAGGGCGTCTCGCCCAAGGAAGGTGACCGCCCGCGCTTGTCTCCGACCCGCTTCGGGGCGTTGCTCAGGTCAGCACGGGACGAGGATGCATTCGCCCGGGCGCTACGCCGGGCGATCGCGCACTTGAACAACGCGCCGTTCGATGTCCGTCGCCTTATCTGTGACGTGCTGAACTTCGACGACAGTGTGCGTCGGCGCTGGACGTTCGACTACTACGGAACGCGCGCGGCGGCGAGCGGCACGACCACCTCGTTTTCCAAAAAGGAGACCTCGTAATGAATCGTTTCTTGCAGATGCACATCCTGACCGCATATCCGCCGTCGAACCCCAACCGGGACGATCTCGGCAGGCCAAAGACATCAATTGTCGGCGGAGTTCAGCGCCTGCGCATCTCGAGCCAAGCGCTGAAACGAGCGATCCGCACGTCCGAAGCGTTTCGGTCCGCTCTTCAAGGACACTTGGGCGAGCGGACGCAGCGCATGGGTGAGATCGTACGACGGCACCTGACGGACCAAGGCGCCTCCCCGGAAGACGCGCTCGGCATCGCGCGGCAGGTAACAGGCGTGTTCGGCAAGCTGAAACCCGAGAAGGACAAGCACCCCGCATACACTGAACAGCTTGCGTTCATCTCACAGGAGGAACGCGACGCCGCATGCGAGTTGGCAGAGCAGATACTGGCCGGTTCTGCCACACCAGCAGGGAAGGATCTGGCGGATCGGATCTTGTGCCGCGATGCCGACGGAGCGGTGGACATCGCCATGTTCGGCCGCATGTTGGCAGACAATCCGGATTTCAACCGCGATGCCGCGGTACAAGTGGCGCATGCTTTTACGACCAACAAGGTCGATGTCGAGGACGACTACTACACGGCGGTCGACGACCTGAAGACCCCGGCGGAGGATGCGGGCGCTGGGTTCGTCGGTGAGGCGGGATTCGGCGCAGGCGTCTATTATCTGTACGTCTGCGTCGACCAAGCCTTGCTCCTGAAGAACCTGGCAGGCAATCGGGCGCTCGCCGCGACGGCGTTGAGTGCCTTCGTGCGTGCGGCGGCGACCGCATCTCCTTCTGGCAAGAAAAACAGCTTTGCGAACCACGTGCGGGCCGACTACGTGCTGCTGGAGCGCGGCGACGGGGCTCCGCTCAGCTTGGCCAGCGCGTTCACAAGACCGGTGGGATCGGGTGATCAAATCGAGGAATCTGTCGCAGCGCTCACGAACAAACGTGCTGCGTTTGCCGCGAGCTACGGCAAGGATTGGAGCAATGACATCACGCTTCACGTCGGGCGAACTGACAGCGTAACCCTGGACGAACTTGCGCGATTCGCGGCGGCGGAAATGGAGGACTCGGCGTCATGACCGAATGGCTGGTCGTTACGCTGGCTGCGCCTCTGGCGAGCTTTGGGGAAGAAGCCGGCAACGTTCGGCGAAGCACGGCTGACCGCCCGACACGATCCGCGCTCCTTGGGATCGCCGGCGCGGCACTGGGTATCGAGCGATCTGATGCCAACGGCCAGCGCGATCTGTTTGCATCCTTCCGCGTCGCAACCCGGACGCTCCGTAGCGGGACCCTGGTCGTGGACTTTCACACGTATCAGTCACTACCCTCCACGAAGGAACAGGCGCGGACTCGCGCGGACGCCCTTGCGCACCGGCGACGACTCAACACGTCCATTACCAAGCGGGAATATCGCTCGGACGTCCACTATCAGGCCGCCTATCGGACCAACTCAGGGGCGACGTACACGCTGGAAGACCTGGACGCAGCGTTCAAGCGGCCGATCTACACGTTGTATCTTGGACGCAGGTCCTGCCCGCTATCCAGGCCGCTCGCGCCGGAGATCGTGCACGCCAGAACCGCGGCCGAGGCGTTCATCCGCCACCGCGATTCGCCGAAATGGTTTCGCCAAGGTGTGGTCGCCGTAGAGGATCGGCAGGACTTGGGGAACTCTGATGCGATGCTGAGAGCAAGGCTGCGCGTAGATGACCCGGGTGATCGATCGACGTGGCAATTCTCCCCTCGTTGGGAATACTCTCGCGCCCTCACGGGTGACGCCGAAATCGAATCAGAGGAGGTCTCGGAATGACTGGACCGCTCCACCTCTCCCGTCTTACGCTGCAGCGCGACGCATTGAGCGTTGCGCCCCTCTTGCAGATCATTCAGCCCGAAGACACATCGGAACGCCTGACGGTCGATCATCGACTGATCTGGACGGTGATGCCGCAAGGCGTGCGGTCAAATGCCGACACGACTCGAAGCGCTGGAATGCTGCAATCCACGTTCCTCTGGAGAGCAGAGCGTGCTCGTGGACGCTACTTCGTGCTCGGACCGAAGCCAGTCGAAGCATCCAGCTTCTTCCAGATCGAGACGAAACCTTTTGCGCCAGATCTCTCACCAGGCGACAGGCTTGCGTTCGACCTTCGTCTCAACGCCACGGTCGATCGCAAGATCGGCACGAGCGCTAGTGGACGCGCTATCCGCCAGCGATGTGATGTCGCTATGGACCTGCTCACGACGGAGGCCAAACAGCAACCCGCCGGCACGATCGACCGCGCTCGGCATCGCTCGCGCCTGGCCGAAAAGGCGGCAGGCGACTGGCTGCATACGCGGGCTGCCGACAATGGATTCCGCCTCGACGCGCTGGCTCTCGAGGGGTATCGCGCGGAGCGCTTTGCCCGGCGCGGCGACAAGTTCGGAACGCTGGGCATCTTCGATCTCAAGGGCACCTTGACCGTTGCGGATCCCGAGCCGTTCCTTGAACGTCTTCGGCTTGGTTTCGGGCGCGGTAAGGCGTTCGGGTGTGGGCTGATGCTGGTGCAAAGACTCAGGTGATGGCCGACCAGTCCAGAATGCCGGGCGCTCCTCCGCCGAAGCCGATCCCGATAAAGGACCGTACCTCCATGGTCTTTGTGGAGCGGGGACAGCTTGATGTGATTGACGGCGCATTCGTGCTCGTGGATGCAATCGGCGTACGAACGCATATTCCCGTAGGGGGACTCGGATGCATCCTGCTTGAACCGGGAGCCAGAATCAGCCATGCAGCCGTGGCGCTTGCCGCCAGGGTCGGCACGCTGTTGCTGTGGGTCGGGGAGGCCGGCGTTCGTCTCTACGCCGCTGGCCAGCCGGGTGGCGCGCGCTCAGATCGCTTGTTGTGGCAGTGCCGCTTGGCACTCGATCCCAACGCGCGTCTGAAAATCGTGCGTCGTATGTTCCAGATTCGGTTCAACCAGAAGGCTCCGGAACGCCGGTCGGTCAACCAGCTTCGGGGCATTGAAGGGGTGCGCGTGCGCACGGTATACGAGGGACTCGCACGACAGTTCGGGGTCCGGTGGCGGAAACGCCAATACGACCCGTCGGCTTGGGACGTTTCCGACGTGCCAAACCGCTGTCTTTCGGCGGCGACGGCGTGCTTGTACGGCATAACGGAAGCTGCCGTGCTGGCAGCCGGCTACGCACCCGCCGTTGGTTTCCTGCATTCCGGCAAGCCTCTGTCTTTCGTCTACGATGTGGCCGATCTGTTCAAGTTCGAGACGGTCGTTCCCGAGGCCTTTCGCATCGCTGGACTACAGGCAGCAGGCCGGCTCCATACCGGTGACCCCGTGCGGGAGGTACGGCTGGCGTGCCGCAACGCCTTCCGCAGGACCAACTTACTGAGGAAGATTATTCCGACCATCGAAGACGTGCTGTCGGCTGGTGAGTTATCGCCGCCAGATGCGCCCGCCGATGCCGTGCATCCGGCCTTTTCTGACCCGCCGTCTTCCGGCGATGCTGGGCATCGGTCATGATGATGGTCGTGACCAACAACGTGCCGCCGCGCCTCCGCGGCCGGCTCGCGGTTTGGCTTCTCGAAGTCAGGGCCGGAGTCTATATCGGGAATTTTTCCGCCAAGACCCGCGGCATGATCATGGGCACGGTCGCGGACCTTGTGGACGACGGCGACGCCGTGGTTGCCTGGGCCTCACCCAACGACGCCGGGTTCGAGTTCGAGACCTTCGGGACAAACCGTCGAACGCCCGTGGAATTCGACGGCCTCCGCCTCGTATCTTTCCTACCAAGCGAAAGCGATGATGCGCACACGGGTTGACCAGAATATCGGTAGCTGCGCGGACATCAAAAATATCCAGCAATAACAGCATGTTTTCGGAAGAGCGTTCCCCGCACGCGCGGGGATGAACCGCTACAGGTAGAGGCAGATCGTATCGCCAGAGAGCGTTCCCCGCACGCGCGGGGATGAACCGGAGGTGTCTACCTTGTTCCGTTGACGATGGTGGCGTTCCCCGCACGCGCGGGGATGAACCGCTTCACGGGAACAGGTAAAGTCCACAGCCGACGGCGGGCGTTCCCCGCACGCGCGGGGATGAACCCTGGAAAGACTCATGCTGATCACGTCAGGGGGAGCGTTCCCCGCACGCGCGGGGATGAACCGAGTTTATAGACTCTCTCTACATGACAGATACGGCGTTCCCCGCACGCGCGGGGATGAACCGAGAGATCGCACAGAATGGCACAGGGTTGTGATGCGTTCCCCGCACGCGCGGGGATGAACCGGAGTGGCTATTCGAATCCGCGATTGAAACTCAGCGTTCCCCGCACGCGCGGGGATGAACCGCGCCGCCAGTCCCGACGAACCCGCGCGTGCGGGCGTTCCCCGCACGCGCGGGGATGAACCGCTGTACGCCCGCTGTCCCTGTCCGTCGCACCAGCGTTCCCCGCACGCGCGGGGATGAACCGACAACACGCGGAAAATCGGGTTGCGCGGATCGGCGTTCCCCGCACGCGCGGGGATGAACCGGCAGACATTGATCGCATCGGATTGTTGAGGCTGCGTTCCCCGCACGCGCGGGGATGAACCGATTTTTTTGTGATTCGCTGTGATTCGCTTGTGGCGTTCCCCGCACGCGCGGGGATGAACCGTCCGGACGCAACGCACGGCGGGAATTGGCCCGGCGTTCCCCGCACGCGCGGGGATGAACCGCGTTGCAGGCGACCTCAGAAGAGATCGAATCGGCGTTCCCCGCACGCGCGGGGATGAACCGGTGTGACCATCTTGGAAGATCCCACGCGCCCGGCGTTCCCCGCACGCGCGGGGATGAACCGCTGGCGATCGGGATGCTTTTGTCAGACGCCTGGCGTTCCCCGCACGCGCGGGGATGAACCGTCACGCAGACCCACGAAGCCGTCACGGGCCTTGCGTTCCCCGCACGCGCGGGGATGAACCGGGAGACTTTGGACCGCCAAAGAGGACAAGGCGGCGTTCCCCGCACGCGCGGGGATGAACCGCGGTTGCAAAGGTTAACGCGGCGCGCTAACCAGCGTTCCCCGCACGCGCGGGGATGAACCGAGGAGAGTGTGAGAGGGGAAACCCAATACGCAGCGTTCCCCGCACGCGCGGGGATGAACCGGAACGGCGGCTCAGGGATTTCACCACCGGCGCGCGTTCCCCGCACGCGCGGGGATGAACCGCACATCCGAGTTCGGTGGCGCGAGGGTGCCGAGCGTTCCCCGCACGCGCGGGGATGAACCGCTATGTGCCCAGCCGGGGTGTGTTCTGTACCAGCGTTCCCCGCACGCGCGGGGATGAACCGACGCAGAAAGTGAACGCCGTGCTTCGGCCCGGGCGTTCCCCGCACGCGCGGGGATGAACCGCATCGCGGGTTCGGCGAGATCCGGACGTTGCCGCGTTCCCCGCACGCGCGGGGATGAACCCTCGTCAAGCTGCACCGCGATCCCCCCGATCCGGCGTTCCCCGCACGCGCGGGGATGAACCCAGATCAAGACGGTGCTGGCGCCGCACGACGGCGCGTTCCCCGCACGCGCGGGGATGAACCGAGGGCCTGATCAGGCTGGTGCTCGACATATTCGCGTTCCCCGCACGCGCGGGGATGAACCGGTGAGATGCCGGCGGTGTCACTTCTTGGAGCAGCGTTCCCCGCACGCGCGGGGATGAACCGACAGCCCGAAGGAATTGCGAATCCGATCCGAGGCGTTCCCCGCACGCGCGGGGATGAACCGCGTTGTAAACCGTGCGTGCGGGAGACGGCCGCGCGTTCCCCGCACGCGCGGGGATGAACCGTAAACCGCGCCAAGATCGCGCTTTGCGCACAGGCGTTCCCCGCACGCGCGGGGATGAACCGCGTCACGCGACACGCATCGCAGCGGCGAAGACGCGTTCCCCGCACGCGCGGGGATGAACCGCTGTTGAGGGTGGCCGGATTCGAGCTGCTGAAGCGTTCCCCGCACGCGCGGGGATGAACCGAAGGACGGCAAACTCGGCCGTCTCTTCCCAAAGCGTTCCCCGCACGCGCGGGGATGAACCGGCGATCCGTGCGCAGTGCTGCCAGTTCATCCCGCGTTCCCCGCACGCGCGGGGATGAACCGTGGGCGCGGCCTGTCTGGGCATCCCGAGACACGCGTTCCCCGCACGCGCGGGGATGAACCGGTCATCGCGAGCGGATGCGCCAGTTCGTGACCGCGTTCCCCGCACGCGCGGGGATGAACCGGAACAGCGGCTCAGGGACTTCACCAACGGTGCGCGTTCCCCGCACGCGCGGGGATGAACCGAGAGCCGAAGCGTTGGAGCCGGACCCACGGTAGCGTTCCCCGCACGCGCGGGGATGAACCGCGGGCGTATTGGACGGTCGCATGCGAGCACCTGCGTTCCCCGCACGCGCGGGGATGAACCGAAGGAGATAGACCATGCCTGACGAGAACAGAAGCGTTCCCCGCACGCGCGGGGATGAACCGGTGCGGGAGAGGGACGCGGCGTGGTATGCGGCGCGTTCCCCGCACGCGCGGGGATGAACCGCTTGGCGGGATTGGGTATTACCGCTGGGGCCTGCGTTCCCCGCACGCGCGGGGATGAACCGGGTTGCAGGTGACAACCCCCCGTCCGCACAGAGCGTTCCCCGCACGCGCGGGGATGAACCGCAGGCCGCCTCGGGCGCGTCGAATCCGACGGCGCGTTCCCCGCACGCGCGGGGATGAACCGCATGTCCCGATCCGCCGACCGCGCGCCCCCAAGCGTTCCCCGCACGCGCGGGGATGAACCGAGTCTGTCGGACGCCGGTGTCGAGCTGGGCGAGCGTTCCCCGCACGCGCGGGGATGAACCGATATCATTGCGGCGGCGCGCGCGCGCAACCGCGCGTTCCCCGCACGCGCGGGGATGAACCGATGCGCGACTACGACGCCATCAAGGCGCCGAAGCGTTCCCCGCACGCGCGGGGATGAACCGGAATCGATCCGAGCGGGCGCGCTCAAGATGCCGCGTTCCCCGCACGCGCGGGGATGAACCGCGCCCCGGCCCCAGACAGCCGCAGCGATCGATGCGTTCCCCGCACGCGCGGGGATGAACCGACCCGTTGGATCTCGCTCACTCCCAATAGCCCGCGTTCCCCGCACGCGCGGGGATGAACCGGGGGTGAGGGATGTATGGATTCATCGTCGAAAGCGTTCCCCGCACGCGCGGGGATGAACCGGTGTAGATACATCGCAGCGGTAGATCCAGCCGGCGTTCCCCGCACGCGCGGGGATGAACCGTGCCGCGATTGTGGTGCGCAGGGGCCGCTGGAGCGTTCCCCGCACGCGCGGGGATGAACCGTGTTCGAACGGGATGACTGGAAGTGCCGCGAAGCGTTCCCCGCACGCGCGGGGATGAACCGACATGCCCAGCCACCTCTTGGCCCACGAAGAAGCGTTCCCCGCACGCGCGGGGATGAACCGAGCTCGCGGCGCGCTTCCCGAAGCGACCGCCAGCGTTCCCCGCACGCGCGGGGATGAACCGGCTATCGCGCTCGCGGCGGCCGTGCCGGGTTGGCGTTCCCCGCACGCGCGGGGATGAACCGGGGTAGGTCTTGAGGGCCGCCATGCGACCGCCGCGTTCCCCGCACGCGCGGGGATGAACCGGGTGTGCTGGACCATGGCCCAGCCGCAGAGGCGCGTTCCCCGCACGCGCGGGGATGAACCGCGGTACAGGCGGGTGTCGATACGGACGTGCTCGCGTTCCCCGCACGCGCGGGGATGAACCGAGCGCCGACCATTTCCAGCACGACACCGCACGGCGTTCCCCGCACGCGCGGGGATGAACCGACGGCCTCCCTTGAGATATTGCCCTCGCGGTCGCGTTCCCCGCACGCGCGGGGATGAACCGACGCGATCGCCCAGCGCCAGTCCGGCATCGCCGCGTTCCCCGCACGCGCGGGGATGAACCGCCGTCCGACTACGACGAGGCGAACGCGCTGCCGCGTTCCCCGCACGCGCGGGGATGAACCGTATCTCCTGACGACTCTCGAGGTGATGGCGGCGCGTTCCCCGCACGCGCGGGGATGAACCGACGTACGGCAGGATCCTCATGACGACGCAGCCGCGTTCCCCGCACGCGCGGGGATGAACCGACTGGCGAGGCTGTCTCCGGCGCGATCCGCCGGCGTTCCCCGCACGCGCGGGGATGAACCGGTCGCGGAGACGAACCCCTACACCACCCGACCGCGTTCCCCGCACGCGCGGGGATGAACCGGGAGGCCGTCTTCCGTCTTCGCCGCATCGAGAGCGTTCCCCGCACGCGCGGGGATGAACCGCTAACGGCCGTGCACAGGGCAGGGGATGGGCGGCGTTCCCCGCACGCGCGGGGATGAACCGAGTAACGCGGAGGGTAAGCGTTTTGAGAAGACGCGTTCCCCGCACGCGCGGGGATGAACCGCGCCGGTCGCAGAAGGTCGTGGAGATGATACCGCGTTCCCCGCACGCGCGGGGATGAACCGAGCTGGGCACTCGAGCGGTACTGCCGGTCGACGCGTTCCCCGCACGCGCGGGGATGAACCGCGCAGGGTTTCAAGAGCCGCAAGATCCTCCGGGCGTTCCCCGCACGCGCGGGGATGAACCGTCGGTCGACGCGGCAACTGCGGCCGGGCTGTCGCGTTCCCCGCACGCGCGGGGATGAACCGCGGATGTCCCGCTTTACATCTTCGACCTTCTCGCGTTCCCCGCACGCACGGGGATGAACCGTAGTAAACATCCATCCACGTCCCGAACGTCACGCGTTCCCCGCACGCGCGGGGATGAACCGCGGAGCTGATCCGTGAGGTCAGAGCCTACGCGGCGTTCCCCGCACGCGCGGGGATGAACCGGTGACCACCTCCATGGCGACCAGGCCGTGACTGCGTTCCCCGCACGCGCGGGGATGAACCGTGGGTGTTTGGGCCCAAGGCTGGCAGGAAAAAGCGTTCCCCGCACGCGCGGGGATGAACCGCTCCAGCTCGTGGCGGCGGCCGTGCCGGTCAAGCGTTCCCCGCACGCGCGGGGATGAACCGGGTACGGCGGCTGATTCAGGGCGTGACATCACGCGTTCCCCGCACGCGCGGGGATGAACCGGGGATCGGCAAGCTCGCTAGCAAGGTCTGGGGGCGTTCCCCGCACGCGCGGGGATGAACCCGTGGACGTGCCGAAGTTCATTGCGTTGGAGCTGCGTTCCCCGCACGCGCGGGGATGAACCTGTATGGATTCATCGTCAAAATGGCGTCGATTGGCGTTCCCCGCACGCGCGGGGATGAACCGCTGATGGACATCGGAGCCACCGAGGACGCCAGGCGTTCCCCGCACGCGCGGGGATGAACCGGGGGCAATGGAGAGGGAGAACAGACATGAACGGCGTTCCCCGCACGCGCGGGGATGAACCGTTTTCATAATCACCCATTATTGGACGCAGCTTGCGTTCCCCGCACGCGCGGGGATGAACCGTCGGGAGCCAGTCTCATCTTCGAGGTCGACGCGCGTTCCCCGCACGCGCGGGGATGAACCGGACGGCCAACGGGACAACGACGCCCCGCCATAGCGTTCCCCGCACGCGCGGGGATGAACCGTCGTTTCGGGTCGCGTCTGTCTCGATAGTGGCGCGTTCCCCGCACGCGCGGGGATGAACCGCACTGGACAGCATCCGGGCGGATGTACTGCCGGCGTTCCCCGCACGCGCGGGGATGAACCGCCCCGCCATAACACAGGAGGAGGACCATCATGGCGTTCCCCGCACGCGCGGGGATGAACCGTCTCGAGCCGTGTCGATGGTGAGGACGTCCCCGCGTTCCCCGCACGCGCGGGGATGAACCGATCGGCGCCATGCCCACGGCGAAGACACAGGCGCGTTCCCCGCACGCGCGGGGATGAACCGTGGGGATGACCTGGTTGAGACCGCTGGCGACAGCGTTCCCCGCACGCGCGGGGATGAACCGTGGGCACGACCTGGTTGAGACCGCTGGCGACAGCGTTCCCCGCACGCGCGGGGATGAACCGCGGCGGGCGATTGTCGAGCATATCCAGCGGCGGCGTTCCCCGCACGCGCGGGGATGAACCGTGGGCATGACCTGGTTGAGACCGCTGGCGACAGCGTTCCCCGCACGCGCGGGGATGAACCGAGTATCGGGGCGAAGATCGGCGGCGATCTCCTGCGTTCCCCGCACGCGCGGGGATGAACCGGACTCGATCGGCTCCTGGGAGGGGTTCCGGGCGCGTTCCCCGCACGCGCGGGGATGAACCGAATACCAAGCGGCGATCAAGCGGGAGGACGTCGCGTTCCCCGCACGCGCGGGGATGAACCGGTATCGAGGCGAAATGAGCTGCTCGATATGTTGCGTTCCCCGCACGCGCGGGGATGAACCGCGTTGGCGCTCGAGAGAATCCTGGCGGCCTGTGCGTTCCCCGCACGCGCGGGGATGAACCGCTCGACAGCCTCACGTAGCCACCGCTCCCGAGGCGTTCCCCGCACGCGCGGGGATGAACCGGCATGGGGATCGGCCATGGAGGCCATCGGGGGGCGTTCCCCGCACGCGCGGGGATGAACCCGTCATATGCAACCACGTAAAGCCCCGGATTCAGCGTTCCCCGCACGCGCGGGGATGAACCGCCAAAGAAACGCAGCAGGTTGACCATGCGGCCGCGTTCCCCGCACGCGCGGGGATGAACCGCAGAGCGAGTGCGACCGACTGATTGATCAGTTGCGTTCCCCGCACGCGCGGGGATGAACCGACGTAGCGTATGGCCGCGGGCGGAAAGCCGGAGCGTTCCCCGCACGCGCGGGGATGAACCGTAAACCGTGCCAAGATCGCGCTCTGTTCACAGGCGTTCCCCGCACGCGCGGGGATGAACCGTCTAATGTGCGAAAGGTCCGCTCTGCGGACGGGCGTTCCCCGCACGCGCGGGGATGAACCGGATCGGAACGGTCTGACAGTGGCCCTGGTGACGCGTTCCCCGCACGCGCGGGGATGAACCGCCTGTAGTATCGTGTCAGATAGATCGCAGGTTTTCCCTCCATGCACGGGAAGGGATCTCGCCCCGACCGCCGCCGCGTCGTAACGCTAGCGATGCGACAGTGAAGGACGGCGGGACGAAGTGAGCGCCAACGGTGACCCGATAGACGCACGAATGCGACTGGCCGCTGATCCCGTGTGGAAATGGGTTTCGTCATGGCGGTGATCAACTCCGTCAACGAACTCACATCCGCAAAGGCCCTGATCTTTCGCGTGACGCACATCGAGAACGTGGCCTGGATTCTGGACCATGGACTGCATTGCAAGGCGTCGAACCTGCAGGATCCGAACTTCGTGGCTATCGGGAACCCGGACCTGATTCAGAAGCGTTCAATCTGGCCCGTTCCGGTGGGACCCGGCGGCACGCTCGACTGCTATATCCCGTTTTACTTCACGCCGTACTCAATGATGCTCTACAACCTCCGCACGGGGTGGAACAACATGACCCGTCGGCGACCTGAGGAGTTGGTGTTCTTGGTCGCGTCACTCCCATCGCTGGATGCGTGCGGTGTACCATTCGTGTTCAGCGACCGCCACGCGATCATGGTCTTGGCGAGATTCTTTACATCGCTGGATGACCTGCACCGTCTCGGTTGGACATACTGGCAGACGCGGGATTTCCATCGGGATCCGGAGAATCTCGAGAAAACGGACCGCTATCAAGCCGAGGCGCTGGTACACAACCACTTGCCGGCCGAGCACATCGACGCAATCGTATGCGACGGCGCAGACGCGAGTGCATGTGTGGAGGACATGGTGCAAAATAGCGGCGTGCAGATCGAGGTCGTCCGGCGCAGGCCTTGGTTTTTCTGAAGGCGCAGTCCCATGATTCGATATACCGAAGGCAACTTGTTCGATACTTCGGCTGACGCGCTCGTGAACACCGTCAATGAGGTCGGTGTGATGGGCAAGGGCGTCGCGTTGACGTTTAGCGAGAAGTTTCCGGCAAGCTCACAGCAGTATCAAAGCGCGGCACAGAACGGCGGGGTTCACGTGGGTCAGATGTACGTAACCGAGGGCGACTCACTGGTCGGGCCACGCTGGCTCATCCACTTCCCGACAAAGAAGCACTGGCGGCATCCGTCGAAGCTCGCGTGGATTCGTGACGGCTTGCGCGACCTTGTCCGCGTGATCCATGAGCGCGGCATCACGTCGGTGGCCCTGCCGCCGTTGGGTTGCGGGAATGGAACGCTCGATTGGGACGTTGTGCGCCGTGAAATCGAGTGGGCGGTCGATGCGCTCCCGAGTGTCGAGTTCATCCTGTATACGCCGACGGCCGCCTTTCCAAACGCGCGCAAGATCGAGGGCGGCTCCGGCTTGACGGTCGCCACCGCCCTGATCGTGGAACTCATTCGAAGGTACGAAGTCCTTGGACTCGGGTGTACGAATCTTGAAGTTCAGAAACTCGCCTGGTTCATCCATCGCTGGATCGACGTAGCCGGACTGAAGAACCCCCTGCGGCTCAAGTTCGCCGCAAGCAGGTATGGGCCGTACGCAGATCGGCTCGGGTGCTTGCTTGACGCCGTGGACGGCAGCTACCTCCATGGCGAGCGGCGGCTGGCTGACGCTGGACCCAAGGATCTCATCTGGTTCGATGACGAGCGGCGGAACGAAGTCGCCACGTATCTCGCCGAACCGTGGGCGGCCCAGTATCAGGCGCCTCTGACGAAGACCTCTGACCTCATTGACGGCTTCGAGTCGCCGCTGGGGATGGAGCTGCTCGCAACGGCCGATTGGCTCATCACGGTCGGGCAATGCGAGGCCACTGTGACGAGTCTACGACAGGGACTTGCACAGTGGCCGGCGAGTCGCGCGGCCGCTCGCCGCAAACAGATGCTCTTCGACGACGCGATGCTCGAGGTGGCGATCGGCCGATTGACCGCGTGCGGCCTAGAACAATGACCGTGACTGGCAGCCGTCGACGGTCACGCAGGCGCCGCTGATCCAGCTCGCGCGCGGCGAGGCGAGGAACGCCACCACGTCGCCGACCTCGTCGGCGCGGCCGAAGCGGCCGAACGGGAGTTCGCGATCCACGAACGCCGCCATGCCTTCCGGGTCTGCGGCCTGACGCTTCGCCCAGGAGCCGCCCGGGAACGAGATCGAGCCGGGGGCGACGCTGTTGACCCGGATGTTGTCCCGCGCGAGCTGCTGCGCGAGCGACTTGGCGAGGCTGATCTCGGCCGCCTTGACGGCGTTGTAGGTCATGCGGCCACCGGACTCCCGGCCCCAGATTGACGCGATCATGATGATGGCGCCCCCGCCGCGGCGTCGCAGGTGCGGCACAGCGAGCCGCGACGCGCGAATCGCGGGATACAAGGTGCGGTCGAGAGCGGCCTGCCATTCGGCATCGGTCGTCTCGACCACGCCGGCGCCGCCCGCCGTCCCCACGTTGTTGACCAGGATGTCAAGACCACCGAACGCGTCGACCGCCCCGTCGATGACCGCCGCCACCCCGCCGGCGGTGCCGAGGTCCGCCTCGACACCGACGACCGCATCGTCAGCCCCGGCGGCCCGCCGCAACTCGCTCACCGCCTCGGCGAGCCGCTCGGCGCCCCGTGCGCACAGGCACACCCGCGCGCCCTCGGCGATCAGCGCGCGCGCGCTCGCCAGCCCCAACCCGCGGCTCGAGCCGGTGACCACCGCGGCCTTGTTCGCCAGACGCAAGTCCATACGCTGTATCTGCTCCCTCTCTGCAACCGTCGGGCGCTCTCACCATGCCGGAAGTTACGGGATGGCTAAAACGGCAGCCCGCCGGTCAGGTCGTTGAGACGCCAGTCGAAGTCCTGGTAACGCAACTGAAAGGTGTTCCCGGCCAGGAGCGCCCGCTCGCCGGGAAACAGCGCGGGGGCGATGAGCGCGACGATCCCGCGTTCAACCGCACTGCGGCCCGATCCGTCGCCGGTACCCGCCAGCGCCGCGAACCGTTCGAGCCGCCAGCCCACCACCGCGCTGACCAGCAACTGGTCGCCGGCCCGATCCACCGTGACATGACGCGGCGTGGTGGCGAAGTCGGCGACAACCGCCTGCAACTGTTCCTCGAGCCGATCGTCACGATACGCCTCGCTGCGCAGCCTGGGGCTCCCGACCGCGCCGCGTCCCAGCGCCAGGTGCGCGCGGGGGTCGGCGAACCGCGCGATCTGCTCCTCTTCGATTGCCTCGAGCGTCAGCCGCAGACCCGCGATCCGATGGTCCCGCCCGGTGAACATCCCCGGAATCTGCATGACGCTGTTCGCCGGATAGTCTGCCGGCACGCCGCGTATCGGGTAGTGGTCGATGACGGTGCGCAGCACGAGCGCGTTGTATCCGTTGATCCAGAAGGCCAGACGGCGCGCCTCGGACCAGGCCTCGAACGCCTGCGGGCGGTCGGCGAGCGCCGCCACGACCTGATCGATCGCGCGGCGTTCCTGCTTCAGTGCGGCATAGTAGACGAACCCGTCCCGCACATACTGGTCGAGTATCTGATCCAGCAGCCGGTCCGCCCCAACCTGGGCGCCGGCGGAATTGAAGGTGAGCACCCAGAGGGCGGCCGGCAGGACCAGCGCCGCGACGAAACGCCGACCGGACCGCGCCCGGCCGGGAATCAGCGGCGTCACGTGAGGCATCTGGTGCACCGGCACGAGCCACGCATGATACAACACCAGCAGCATGCTCACTGCCGCAACGCTTGGAATGACCGGCTATGGCCTGTACACGCTGGGCGCCGGCGTCGTCGATCTCTTTGGCGCGTCACGACTGGAGTGGTTTGCCAACCTCGGTGCGATCGCCTTCGGTGCGATGCTGGTCCTCGCCGGTCTGCTCGTGCGAGTGCGGATGCCGGGCAGTCTGGCGCTGACGCTGGCTGCGTTGTTCGGGCTGCAGTCGTTGTCGCTGCACAACGCCGGCCACCTCTACGGGCAGGTCGCCCCCGAGCCCCAGATTGCTCGCGCGCTCTTCGGCGCCCTGCTCGTCGGTCTGGCCTACTTCGGACAGGCGCAGGACATGAACGCGACCGACACTACGCGCAGCCGCTGGTGGCCCCGCAGTTGACGCACTTGTAGCAACTGCCGTTCCGAATCATGATGGCGCCACAGGTCGAACAGGGCGGCGCGTCCTGATCGTTCTGGATGGCATACGGCGCGCCGCGATTCGCCGACTCACCGTCGGCAGACCCGGCTGACACCGGCGTGCGGTGCAACGCGTCGAGTTCGAGCTGTTCCCCATACGCCTCTCCCGCCGCGACGTTGACCCCGGCATGGTACTGCGCCTCAGGCGAAAGGAACTTGGTGGCCATCCAGCGGAAGATGTAGTCGACGATCGACTTCGCGACCCGCACGTCCGGGTTCCTGGTCATGCCCGACGGCTCGAATCTGACGTGGCTGAACTTGTCGACCAGCACCTGCAGCGGCACCCCGTACTGCAACGCGTAGGACACCGCCTGCGCAAAGGCGTCGGCGAAACCGGAAATGGTCGAGCCCTCTTTCGCCATCACGAGGAAGATCTCGCCGGGCGCACCATCCTCGAACAACCCGACGGTAATGTAGCCCTCGTGTCCCACGATGTCGAACTTGTGGGTAATCGCCCGCCGTTCATCAGGCAGCCGGCGCCGGGACGGGGCCGGTGTCGCCGGCTCGCTCGCGGCGGCCACCCGCTGCGACGCCCGCGACGTGTTGAGCGGCTGGGTCCGTTTGCTGCCGTCCCGATAGATGGACACCGCCTTGGTGCCGAGACGCCACGCGTCCAGATATGCCTGTTCGATGTCCTCGATCGTGGCCTCGGTCGGCACGTTGATGGTCTTGGAGATGGCCCCCGAGATGAACGGCTGGGTCGCACCGATCATCTTGATGTGTCCCATGTAGTGAATCGAGCGGGACCCCTGCGCCGGTTTGAAGGCGCAATCGAACACCGCCAGATGCCTCGGGTCGAGATGCGGCGCCCCTTCGATCGTCTCGTGTTCATCGATGTAGGCGACGATCGCGTCCACCTGTTCGGACCGATACCCGAGCCGCTGCAACGCCATCGGCACCGTGGTGTTCACAATCTTCATCAGCCCGCCGCCGACCAGCTTCTTGTACTTGACCAGCGCGATGTCCGGCTCGACGCCGGTCGTGTCGCAGTCCATCATGAATCCGATGGTGCCGGTCGGCGCCAGCACGGTCGCCTGCGCGTTCCGGTAGCCGAACGCCTCGCCCAACTCGACCGCATCGTTCCAGGACTGGGTCGCGCCGGCGAAGATGGCGTCGGGCACATGTCCGGCGCCGATGCCTTTCAGCGCATCGCGGTGCTTCCGCATGACCCGCAGGAACGGTGCGCGGTTGGCGGCGAAGCCGGTGAACGGCCCGCCCTGGTCACGCGCAATGCGCGCCGACTGGGCGTACGCCTCGCCGGTCATCAACGCCGTCAACGCGCCGGCCCAGTCGCGCCCTTCGTCGCTGTCGTAGGGTATGCCGCGCGACATCAGCAACGCGCCCAGGTTGGCGTACCCCAGTCCGAGCGGGCGATAGGCGCGGCTGTTGCGCCTGATCGCCTCGGTCGGGTAACTCGCGTTGTCGACGATGATCTCCTGCGCGGTGATGAGTGTGCGCACCGCGGCCGCGAACGCCTCGGCGTCGAACTCGTCCCCGAACTTGCCGCCCACGAACTTCATCAGGTTGAGCGACGCAAGATTGCAGGCGGAATCGTCCAGAAACATGTACTCGGAACAGGGGTTCGATGCGCGAATGCGGGCCGTTTCGGAACAGGTATGCCAGTCGTTGATGGTCGTGTCGAACTGCATGCCGGGATCACCGCACACGTGCGTACCCTCGGCGATCTGCCGCATGAGGTCGCGCGCCTTGCAGGTATCCATCACCCGTCCATCGGTGACGGCCCGCGTCTGCCAGTCCCCGTCATCGAGCACGGCCCGCATGAACTCATCAGACACGCGCACGCTGTTGTTCGAGTTCTGGAAGAACACCGACGAATAGGCGGTACCGGTGAACGACCCGTCATAGCCGGCATCGATCAGCGCCCACGCCTTGCGTTCTTCGTCGACCTTGCAATTGATGAAATCGACGATGTCCGGATGGTCGATGTCGAGCACCACCATCTTGGCCGCGCGCCGGGTCTTGCCGCCCGACTTGATGACCCCGGCGAACGCGTCGTAGCCCTTCATGAACGACACCGGCCCAGACGCGGTGCCGCCGCCGCCGAGCAACTCGCGAGACGACCGGATCGACGAGAGATTGGTACCGGTGCCGGACCCGAACTTGAAGAGCATCCCCTCGGTCCTGGCCAGCGTCAGGATCGACTCCATCGTGTCCTGCACCGAGTTGATGAAACACGCCGAACATTGCGGCGCCTCCTCGAATCCGCAATTGAACCAGACCGGGCTGTTGAACGCCGCCTTCTGATAGACCAGCAGGTGCTTCAGGTCGTCGCTGAACGCCTGCAGATCATCCTCGCTCGCGAAGTACTCTTTCGTGCGTCCCCAGGCGGTCATCGTATCGACCACCCGGCCGATGAGCTGCTTGACGCTGCGCTCGCGCTCCGGCGACTCCATCGGCCCACGGAAGTATTTCGAGACGACGATGTTGGTCGCCTGCTGCGACCAGAACGCCGGGATTTCCACATCGCGCTGCTCGAACACGATCTCGCCCTGCTCGCTGCCAATGAGAGCGACCCTGGATTCCCATTCGATCTCGTCGAACGGATCGATACCCTCGCGGGAGAAGTACCGCGGAAAGTCCAGGCCTGGCGGCACCGACGTCCGTGGGCCCAGATTCACCTGCGGGTCGACAGCTTTTGTGTCACTGGCAGTGTCTCTCCACATGCAGCAACTCCTCACGAAATTGTCATGACGTAATTGTCCGACTGGAGTGGCTAATTCTGCCGCCGGACGTCGTGGTTGTCAAGAAAAACGCCACAACATATTGTGTGATCGTTTTAGGTCAATCCCAAGATATAGAAAAATGTCCGGAAAACAGCGGTTTTCGCGTGTGATACAGTCCGCGCGTGGAATTCGACGAGGCGCCGGAACCGGTCTCCCCTGATCCACGGATCGATTCGGGCGCGATCGAGGACCCCGCTCAAAGTCGACCGACGCTGCGCGAGCGTGTCACGGCGCTGCTTGAGATCATCCTCTGCTCCGGATTCCCGACCCAACTGACGCTTATCGTCATCCTGGCCCTGCTGGGCGCCGCCCCCATCGGCAACGACGGCCGTCTGTCGCTGTCGTATATCGTGATCCTCTCGCTGGCCGACGCCGTGCTCGTGCTGGCCCTGATCTGGTGGTTGCTGCGAGCCCATGGCGAGAACCCGATCTCCATGCTGGTTGGCACGCGGCCCGCGGCCCGCGAGGTGCTCGTCGGCGTCCTCCTGGTCCCGGCCGCACTGCTGCTGGCGGCCGTCGCATTCACCATCATGCTGGAGGTCGCGCCGGGTCTGCGCAACGTTCCGGAGAATCCGCTCGAAGCGCTGATCGAGTCGCCCGGCAACGCCGTCGCCTTCGCCCTGGTCGCGGTGTTGGCCGGAGGAGTGCGGGAGGAAGTGCAGCGCGCGTTCATCCTGCGACGATTCGAACGACACCTCGGTGGCGTCGTGGTCGGCCTGGTCGTCTTCAGCACCGCCTTCGGTCTGGGCCACCTCGTGCAGGGACGGGACGCGGCGATCGTGACCGGCCTGCTGGGGGCATTCTGGGGCATCGTCTATCTGCGGCGCGGCTCCGTCATCGGCCCGGTCGTCTGTCACGCCGGATTCAATCTGACCGAAGTCCTGATTGCCTATGCCGTGAACGGGTAGCAGCCCGTGGCAGGACACGTGCGTTGCACCGGGAGCTGGTCGCGTTGGCGGTTACTGCACCCGCACCACGTCGGCGCGCTCGATCAGCGACGCGATCCACGCGTCGATGGGCTCCTGCCGCAGGGATCCGACCACGCGGCGGCGGACCTCGTCACGCACCTCATCGAACGGCGCCGCCCTTCCGTCGATCTGAAACTCGCCGGGATGCTGCTCGAAGTACTCGACCAGTTCAGCCTCCGTCGGTTGCCGCACGCCCTGAAACCGCCGCGCCACATAGCGTTCCACCCGCAGATCGTCACGCAACACCTGCCGCAGATCGTCGATCGTGAATCCGACCGTGGGCAACACCGACGCCAGGACGTCCGCACCGCCGAGACGTGTGACCAGCGCTGCCAGCCGGCCATCGATTTCGTCCTCTGACGGCTCCTCCACGACCCAGCCGGCGACCTCGTTCAGAATCAACTGGCGCTCGATCAAGGCTGTCAGCACCTCGGGCGCCGGGTCGGCCGCCGCGGGCGGCTCCACGAGCTTGAACTCGATGAAGGCGCGTACGTCCGACAACATGATGACCTGATTCGCCGCAACGGCAAGCACCCGGTCGAGCAACTGCTCATCAGCCGGAACCTGACGCCCGGCCACGGTCGCCGCCACCACCGCACAGACGAACACCAGTCGGCTGACCCACCGCATCGGTCCCACTGTACACCGCGGAGCCAATCGGGTCGGAGTGGTTTTCGGCGCAGCCCCGCTGGACTCGCGTCGCCACACACCGAGGCCAGCCCCCGCCACCGGGCAACCACAAGGGTTGCCCCTACACGATACGGATCGGCGGAACTTCGCGATGCGACGCGGCGGCGGGCCACCACGATTCCACGACCAGCACCCCGCGTATCGGGGCTCCAAGAAACGTGATCTAGCGGGGCGAAGCCGACCGGGAAGAGTGGCTTTCGGTGTAGCCCCGCTAGAACGCCTGGCCGATACTGAAGTGCAGGGCGAAGAGACTTTCCCGTTCGCCGGCGAATTCCTGACGGTCCAGCTTGAAGCCGGCGTCGAACCGCAGCGGCCCGACCGGCGATCGGTACCGCAATCCGAAACCGGCTGCGCCGCGAATACGCCCCAGGCTGAGATGGCCGACCCGGTCGAACACGTTACCGGCATCCAGAAACCCGACCGCCTGGATCGCCCCGGTCACCGGAACCCGCAACTCGGCGTTCATCACGACCATGGCGTTGCCGCCGGTTGGAAACCCGTGCGCGTCTATCGTCGAATCGTCTCCGAGCTGGTCGAGCGCAAAGCCACGCACGGTCGTGTCGCCACCGGCGAAGAACCGCTCACTGGCCGGCAGACCCTGAAGCATCACCGGGGGGGCGGCGGTGGGGTCTGCCCTCCGACCGCCGCCCGCGCCAAGCTCCCCGCTCTGAATGGACGACAAGGACACGCTGCGAGTGAACCCGCGGGCCACCCCGAGACGCGCACCCCCTGCAAAGACCAGCTCACCGGGCAACTGACGGTAGAAGTACCCCTGAAGCGTTGTCTTCGCGAACCCGACCTCCGAACCGATGGCGCGCAGGGCGACCTCGCCGTCGACGCCCAGCAACCCGCCGGACGTCGGCTCGAGCGCGTCATTCCGTGTGTCACGCAAGACACCGCTGGAGAACGACGAGAGCGTCACCTCGGGAAAGAGCCGGTCAACCAGCGGTCCTTCCTCAGGTTCGAACTGCTGATTGCTGACACGGTTCCGACCGTAGGTGTACCCCACGCTGCCCGTCATCGTAAACCCGATGGTTCGTCGCAGCTCGGCGTTCACCCCGCGGCTGAACAGGTCGAAACTGGGACGGATCGCCTGTTCGACGAACCCGGACACCAACAGATCGCCCGCGCGACCGAATGCCCGCGGCTCGCGATAGTTCAACAACACGCGGTATTCATTGAACCCCAGTCTGGACCGCAGCGTCTCCGCCTGCGCGTCGTCCTTGCGGCGCACGCTCACACGGGTGAACAGGTTCAGGGATCGGTTCTTGCCCCACAGGTTGCGCCGGCCGATCTCGAGGAACCCCCGCGGCGCCAGCTCGAACTGTTCGGTGGCCACCCCGGCCGCGGTCGCCCGCAGACGGTGCCCGAGCTCGATTCCACCCCCGTAGCCGACCGTGCTCGCCGGCGCTTCCTCGACGAAGATGACGACATCGCGTTGATGCCCGCCGCCATGGCTGAACCCCCGGATTTCGATGCGCCGAAACAAACCCATGGCAGTCAACCGCCGGCGGGTTTCGGCGATCTCGTCCAAACCGAGCGGTGCGCCGGGGCGCAACGTCGTCTCGGACCGGACCGTGGAGGGCGCGATTCGATTCGTGCCGACGACCAGAATGTGGTCGACGACCACCTGCACACCCTCGTCCACCTGAAAGGTCACCTGCGCGTTGGCGCCGTCCTCGTCGAATCGCCGCTGGGCCACGATCTGCACGGTCTCGTAGCCTTCATTGCGATAGTGCGACCGGAGCCGATCGCGATCGGCGTCGAGACGTGGCGTGAAATAGGCATCGCCAATCTTCGTCTCGATCAGGGCGGCCAACGCCTCACCGGAAAACGCGGTGTTGCCGTCGAACGCTACGAGACCGATCGTCGTGCGCGGCCCCTCGACAACCTCGACCGTGATTTCGACCGGTACGAACTGAGGCAGATCGACGAGAATTGGCGCCTCCCCCACGGCAAGCACCGGTGTCACCTGGACCGCTCGATACCCGCGGCTGGCGTACAGAGCCCGAACGGCGGCCGTCCCCTCGTCGAGTTCCGTCATCACCAGCGGCATCCCCGTGGCAACGCCGAACAACGTCACCAATTCGACGCCGGGCTCCGTCGTCTGCCCCGCGAACACCACGTCTTCGACGCGATACTGGGAACCGTGGTCGACCGTGAACACGATCGTGAGCATCCCCTCGTCCGCCAACCGGCGATGTATGACCCGCGCATCCCGGTATCCGAGACCGCGCAGGTGCGTCTCGATCCGCAGACTCGAGTCTTCGAGCAGGTCCTCGTCGATCGAACCTTCGCGCGCCACGGGCACGAGTTCATCGAGCCTCGCGTCGGGCACGGCATCGCCCTCGAAGACGACCTCGACCGGTAGACCAATCCGGATGTCGAACACCAGGTCGACCGTGCTGCCGTCGGGAGCGGGTGACACGTCGTGCCGAAAACTGGCTTCGTAATAACGCTCTTCCCGGATGTCCGCCTCGTATTCCTCGAGGCGGGTCACGACGCGCGCCGGATCGTAGGTGACCCCCGTCGCGACGCCCAACCTGGCCAGCACGCCGGGCCGATCCTCTTCCGATACCCCGCGCAACTGGATCTGACCGATCAGCGCCGCGGGCCCCTGGTCGATCTCGAACAGGAGCCGGCCGTCGACCATCTCGGGACGGATGCCGGCCGCGAACCGGCCAGCCTCCACGTACAGCGCTTCGAGCAACGCCACCGCCTCGGGGAACTGATCGGCGCGGATCACGCGCCCGAAGCGGCGGGTGAGCGGCCCGAGCAGCTCCTCCGGCGGGCGGCCGGGCGTCCCGCGGATTTCGATCTGTGCCGCCCCTCGTAGTGGAACGAGGTCGTAGCGCAGCGCCACGCCGCGGGCGACTTCGGTCGCGCTGACCTGCACGTCCGCGAAGTCGCCCCACGTGAACAGATGGGTGACGCTCTCGCGCACCTGGCGCAGAGACAGGGGTTGGCCGGTGCGCGTCTCGAGCAGGTCGAAGATCGCCCGCTCGTCTGTCACGAGACCGTCATTGAAGACTTCGACCGTGACCACCGCCTGCCCGATCAACGCCTCGATCTCGGCAGCTGGCGCCGGCGACGGCGTGCTCAGCAGGACCGCTACGACAGCCAGCCGAGACGCAACGTGGTTCAAAAGGCGTGCCTCACTCGAAAGTCGAGCGCGTAGGTGCGATCTTCGTTTTGCGACAGAATCCAGGACATGCGGTCGCTCTGGTCATACTCGAGCACCACGAGCAGGCCGCGATTGGCGCCAGTGACCGCCCGCGACAGCGTCAGATGTGCGCGCCCCGAAAGCTGCTGGCCGATCAGCAGCCGCGCCGTCGGTTCAAACTGCGCGGATTGCTGGAACGAGGGATCGCCCAGGGACGGGGTGATCTGGAAGGTGTCCACGCCGAACGACTCTTCTACGACCCGTCCCACTGGCGAGGACAGCTGCCTGGTGAAGAGCCGGGCGAGGGCCGCCTGCATTCGCTGCTGCTGCGCCAGCTCAGGGGCACGGGCCGCACGCAGGTCGGCGCTTCGAGGATCGCGAACATCCCCCATCAACATCCCGAGCACGTCGACTTCAGGCAACGGCGGATCCGACGAGAACGTCAGCACCAGTGGATCGGATGGATCGAGCGTTCCGGTGGCGCGCACCGTCACGCGGTACGTCTGTCCGGGCACTCGCACATCTGTCTCGACCTCAATGTTGATGTACGGCTCGATCCGAGTCGGATTCGCGAAACCGATGGTGCCGTAGTTCAGGCGATACCTGTTCCCCTCGAAGAACGTTTCGCCGCTGTCGATCTCGGCCGACCCGAACAGCAACGGCTGGTCCAGGGTGCCCTGCAACGTGAGATCGGCGCTCGCCACGACCCGCATGGCGTTGCTCGTCATCCGGAGACTCGACGGCGCGACGATCCTGACGTCCAGGGCCAGCGGCACCCCGGCGGACTCCGTCTCGACCAGCGCGGCGTCGACGGTCTCCTCCGCCGAGCCGAACAACTCGGTCCCCATCTCGGACCCGTCCGGCAGCACGGCGTCGCGCACGTCGATTCTGCCGGACAGCACCGGCGCCCGGGCGGTGCCGCGCAGCACCACCTCGGCGTCGATGAGCGAACGGGACCCTTCCAGGTACCGCCACTGCATCTCCTGGCCGCTCACGGTCACACCCAGCTCGTCCGGCCGGAAGCTGTTCAACCCGACACGGCCGCCGATCGTCACCTGTCCACCCGCCATTGACGCCCCGACGTCATCGAACCTGATCGCACCCGGCTCGAACGCGATCCGGCCGTTGAGCGCGTCGACTCCATGGGGCAGCGCAAGGTGACGGATACGACCGTTGAACAGGGTGGCCTGCCCGATCAACACAGGTTCCGCGATGGGCCCTTCCACACGGGCCTGAACCGCCGCCGTGCCGGAGCCCCGCAGGTCATCGACGAACAGGTCGAGGATGTCGAGGTTGGCGTCGCCGGCAAGGGTCACGCCGAGCGTGTCATTCGCCAGATCCACGGTACCGGAGACGTCGAGCGCCGTCCCGTCGCCAGCCAACAGCATGCGGTCGATGCCAATCACACGCTGGTCGATCGTCAACTCCATCGGTCCGTCGTTCCACACGTCGTAGTCGAGCAGACTGAGGTTCGCCTGCTGGACGGTCGCCTCCATCGTCAGGCGGTCCCAATCCCGCAATTGCCCCGAGACCCTCGCCGACCCGCTGACGAGCGCACTCGCGTAGGGCGACAGGCCCGGCACGAACATCCGGACATACGGCGCGAGCGACATGTTCGTCACCACGACCCGCACATCGCCATCGTTCTGTGCGTTGAGCGCCACCCGACCGTCGGCCGAGACCGCGAACGTCGACGAGGCGCCCTCCAGGTCGAGCGTCAGCACCTCGTCCCGCACATCGAGCCGACCCGTGACTTGACCGATCTCCTGGTCGCCGACGAACAGGTCCACGACCGTGCCGTCCACCACGTAGCGGGGGTTGTCGAATGCTCCGACGCCGGACACGTTGAATTCGGCTGCGCCGGACAGCGGCTCAGGAAGATCGGGGATGAGCTCGATCGTCCCCACGTCGATGTTCCTGGCATCCCAATTGAACGAGTACGTGGCGTCCCAGTCGATGAACGCGGCGCCGGTGAACACGCCCTCTCCCCGCCGCATCTCGAATCCATCGAGCCGCACTCCGTTACCCTCGAAGCGTAGCCCCGCCGCGGCGGAGTCGAACGACAGGCCGTACGCCAGCGGCTGGTCGAGCGCCAGACTGCCGAAGCCGAACAACCGGCGATACGCCCCGTAGAGATGCATCTCTCCGGTCGCGAGTCCGTCGATCGAGTAGTCCAGCTCGAACGCCGCCCGCATGTTCGATGAAGGGAACGCCGACATGTTGAACACCGCGTTCATCTCTTCGCCGCCGTCCGTCCGGGTCAGACTCGTCGAGAACAGTCCGTCGACGCCGAACGTCGCGCCGTCGCGCTCGAACATGCCGTTCGCAATGTCGATATAGCCGTTGTCCACGACGATTTCACCGCGGCCGGTCCCCCAGTTGACGTTCCAGGCCCGCAACGCCTCGCCATTGAAGGTCGCCTCGATTCGCGGCGCCGACAGGCGCCCGAGCATGACTCCGTCGAAGGTGCCTGCGCCGTCCAATTCGAAGGCTCTTGTCGGCGAGCCCATGGCGGTCATCACCGCCGCCATCAGCCGGTCGCTCTCCTGCCAGTCGGTACTGACCACCCGAAACGGTATACGCGTGTCCACACCCGCCCCGGTCTGACCGTCGAACGCCGCGTAGGTCGACGGCGTGGCGACGTGCCCGGACGTGAGCTCTACGCGGTTGTCTGTCACCACGTAGTCGACCGCACCGCCGACCGCGAAATCCCGGGTGGTCAGGTCGGCCGGCCGACCCGCCCGCGCCTCGACCGCCGCCGCGGCGCCGGGTGCGAGATCCGGTCCGGCCAGCGTAATCCCTTCGGACGAATGCAGCTCGACCCGGCCCTCGTCCCGATACCGGGAGAACTCTCCGAGCGGCCAGCGCAACAGGTTCCGGCCGGAGGCCCGCGCCACCGGACTGATACCCCGCACATCGAGCAGTGCAATCAACCGTTCGAGCTCGACATCTTCGTATCTGACATCGAATGTGGCCCACCCCGGCTCCTTCGCGCCGAGCGGCGCCATGGAGAAGTCAACATCGGCGTGACCGCCATACGGCGCCGAGACAACGTCCCACACCTCGAACCGGTCCCGCTGCCACCGCAACTGTCCAGCCAGGTCCGGGAAGCGCCACGGGATGTCGGCCGCGCTGAGACCGAGCACGGGGCTCGTGAACCCTCCGCCCAGATCGTGACCGCCGGAGAACAGTTCGAACGTGCCGCTGAAGTGGGCGGTGCCGGACGTGGTGAAATCGTCGTCGGTGAAGAAGATCTCGCGCATTCGCTCGAGGTCGATGTCCGACTCGAGGGCGTAGGCCATCGAGGGAAAATTGGAAAGCGCGGCCCTGCCTTCGAGCACCGTGCTGGCGCCGTCGGTCTCTAGGTTGATGGTCGTCAGGTGTACCTCGGGGCCGTCGAGCCGAAAGTTGGTCGTCATCTCGACCCACATGGGCTCGAAATCGCCAATCTTGATGGTGCCCCCGGAAAACGCCGCGTGTCCCAGATAGTCGAGTCCCTTGGTGATGGTGAAATCGAGGTTGGGCGCGTCGACGCTCCAGTTCGATCCGTGGTCGTCGTAGCGAAATGCGCCGTCGGATGCATGCAGATACTGCACCGTGGTGACGATACGGCGGGCGCGGTCGTCATCCTCGGACGCTGGCGCGGCCGGCGCGGCGGCGTCATCCGTGTCCGCCCGCGGCACGAAGTTGGGAAAACTCTGGCGGCCATCCGGAAACGACTCGACCAGCATCCGCCAGTCGGTCATCAACACCGAGTCGACCAGGAACTCGCGCTGGAACAGCGCCTTCCAGGTGACCGACAGAATGACTTCGTCGGCGACCAGGAACGGCCGATCGCCCGGATTGAGGCCCGCGATCACGACGTCCTCGACCAGGAAACGCCCTGGCAGCAGATACGCCCCGATGCGCCCGATGGTCACCTCGCGATCCACGTAATTCGACGCGGCCTCCTCCGCCTGACGCCGGACCAGCGGCCCCAGATCGACCGTGGAACTCGCCACGACAAGGACCGCCAGCAGCACCGCCAGGGCAGCGGCGCCCCAGCGCACGACGCGTCCCAGCCACCCGCCGGTCCAACGCCGGACACGCGCGCGCACGCCAGCCACGCGTCGGGGGGCGGCGCCCGCAGTCTCCACCGCCGGCCGGGGCGGCGGCGCGGCCGTCGCCGACGTCTCGGCCCGCGGCGCCGTGCTTTCGGAATTCGTGTCAGTCATCACCCGTGTCGGCGCTCACGACGACCAGCACCGCGCCGGTCTCCACGGAATCGTCCGCCGCCGCCCGTACGCCGCTGACGACCCCGTCCACCGGCGCCGGCAGCTCATTCTCCATCTTCATCGCCTCGACGACCGCGACGCCCTGACCGCGGCGCACGGTGTCGCCCTCCGCCACGAGCACCCGCACCACGCGGCCCGGCATCGGCGCGACCACGGCATGGTCTCCCGCGGCGCCCTCGGCGGCGACCGTACGGGAACGGCGGCCGTCGTTGACCAGGGCCGTCACCCGCAGACCATCGATCCCCAGCGCCAGTTCGCCCGGCGCCGTCTCATGGCAGGTCACCTCGTGACTCGCGCGCGGCGGACCCGCCAGAATCATCGACAGCGCGCCGGAACCTGCCGCGACATCGACGACGTGGCGCGCGCCGTCCCAACTCACGGCGACGCGCGAGATATCACCGGCGACCGGCTCGACCGTCACCTGCCGCGCCTCCCCGCCCACCTCGATGTGCAGCCGCAGGGGGCCGCGACGCGCGCCCATCGCCATCAGGAGCGCAATCCGCCGAGGCGCGCGGCCTGCCGCCAGGGTGTCGGCGCAGGGCCGTCCGAGCCATCACCGCCCGCCCGGGCCGCCGACACATACGAACCCACCGCCGCCGCCAGCACCGCCAGGGTGGTCTGTTCGGCGGACAGCCGCGAGAACGATTCACCGGCGCGCGCCTCGAGCGCGCGGTCGAGGAAACCGGTGTCGAAGTCTCCACGGGCGAACGCGTCGTGACCCAGCACCCAGAGCAGCGCCGGAATGGCGGTCGTGATGCCACCGATCTGATACTCGCGCAACGCGCGTTGCATGCGCGCGATCGCCCCGGCCCGCTCCGGCGCCCAGGCACTGACCTTGGAGATCATCGAGTCGTAGAAGATCGGCACCTCGAATCCGGCTTCGACACCGCTATCGTCCCGTATTCCAGGTCCGGATGGCGCGCGGAGCGCGGTGATCTTCCCCGGCGCCGGTATGAAACCGGCATCCGGATCTTCGGCGTAGACGCGGCATTCGATGGCGTGGCCGACCGGCGTCAGGGCGCGGTCCCGGTCCACCGTGAGCGGCTCGCCGCGGGCAATCCTGATCTGCCACTGCACCAGATCGAACCCGGTGACCAGTTCGGTGACCGGGTGCTCGACCTGCAGGCGGGTGTTCATCTCGAGGAAGTAGAAGCGCCCGTCCGTATCGAGCAGGAACTCCACGGTGCCGGCGCTCGTGTAGCCGACAGCGGACGCCAGCGCCACGGCCGCGTCGGCCAGCGCCTCCCGGGTCGTGGACGTGACCGCGACCGACGGCGACTCTTCGATCACCTTCTGGTGCCGCCGCTGGATAGAGCATTCGCGCTCGACGAAGGGGATCACCGTGCCGTACCGGTCACCCAGCACCTGCACCTCGACATGCCGGGCCGCTTCCACCAGCCGCTCGAAATAGACGGTCGACTCGCCGAATGCGGCGCCCGCTTCGGAACGCGCGGCGACGACGCCGGCCACAACGCCCTCGCGGTCGGCCACCCGGCGCATGCCGCGCCCGCCGCCGCCGGCCACCGCCTTGATGAACAACGGAAACCCGATTTCGGCGGCGCGCGCCCGGAGGTCGTCATCCGACAGCGTGTCCGGAAGCGCTGCGGTGCCGGGCGCCACCGGCACCCCGGCGTCAATCGCGGTCTGGCGGGCCGCCGTCTTCCCTCCCATCGTCTCGATGACGGCCGGATCGGGTCCGATGAAGGTCAACCCGGCGTCGCGGCAGACCATCGCGAACCGGGCGTTCTCGGCCAGGAAACCGTAGCCGGGATGCACGGCGGTCGCGCCCGTGACGCGGGCGGCCGAGAGCAGGCGGTCGATGTCGAGATAGCTGTCGGTGGCCGGGCCTGGACCGATGGCGACTGCCTCGTCCGCCAGACGGACATGCAGCGCGGTCCGGTCGCACTCGGAATAGACGGCCACCGACGGCACGCCCATTTCGCGGCAGGCCCGTATGATGCGAACGGCGATTTCGCCTCGATTGGCGACGAGGATCTTCACTGGCAACCGGACGCCGCCACGCTCGCCGACATCCCGCGCAGGACGCCGATCCTCAGGGCGGCGCAATCCGCGTACCATGCTATCACTTGCACGCGAACGGAAACCTGCTCGGCGCCGCGGGGGTCAGCGGTCTCAAAGCGGAATGTTTCCGTGCTTCTTCGGTGGGTTCCTGTCTCGCTTGCCTTCCAGGCTACGCAGCGCGGTAATCAGTTTGGAACGGGTCACAGCCGGCTGAATCACTTCGTCGATGAAGCCGCGTCCTGCCGCGACGAAGGGGTTCGCCAGCGTCTCCCTGAACTCGGCGATCTTCTCGGACCGCAGTGCGTCCGGATCATCCGCCGCCTCGAGCTCCCGCCGGTAGAGGATGTTCACCGCGCCCTGCGGCCCCATGACGGCGATCTCCGCGGTGGGCCACGCGAAGTTGACGTCGGTTCGGATATGCTTGCTGGCCATCACGCAGTACGCCCCGCCGTAGGCTTTGCGGGTAATGACGGTCACTTTCGGCACCGTCGCTTCCGCAAAGGCGAACAACAGCTTGGCGCCGTGCCGGATGATGCCCCCGAACTCCTGCCGGGTTCCCGGCAGGAAGCCGGGGACATCCTCCAACGTCACCAGCGGGATGTTGAACGCGTCGCAGAAGCGCACGAACCGCGCGCCCTTGACCGAGGCGTCGATGTCGAGGGCGCCTGCCAGATGGGCCGGCTGGTTGGCCACGATGCCGACCGACTGCCCCCCGAGACGCGCGAACCCGATCAGGATGTTGCGCGCGTAGTGCTCCTGCACTTCGAGCCAGTCACCCCCGTCGACGACGGCGCGGATCACGTCACGCATGTCGTAGGGTTGGTTGGGGTTTTGCGGCACGATGGCGTTCAGGGCCGGCGCCCCGCGGTCGATCGGGTCGGCGCCGGCGCCTCGCGGCGCATCATCCAGGTTGTTGCCGGGAAGATAGCCGAGCAGCGTTCTGATCAACGCCAGGCATTCCTGGTCGTCCGGCACGACGAAGTGGGCGACCCCGCTCTTCGCGTTGTGGGTCATCGCCCCGCCGAGTTCCTCCTTGCTGACATCCTCGAGGGTGACTGTCTTGATGACGTCCGGCCCGGTGATGAACATGTAGCTCGTCTTGTCCACCATCACGGTAAAGTCGGTAATGGCCGGCGAATAGACGGCGCCGCCGGCGCACGGCCCCATGATGGCGGAGATCTGCGGTACGACGCCGGAGGCGAGCGTGTTGCGCAGAAAGATGTCGGCGTAACCGCCGAGCGAGAGCACGCCCTCCTGTATCCGTGCGCCGCCCGAGTCGTTGAGCCCGACGACCGGCGCCCCCGAGGCCATCGCCAGATCCATGATCTTGACGATCTTGGCGGCGTTGGTTTCCGACAGCGAACCGCCGAACACGGTGAAGTCCTGGGCGAACGCGTACACGAGCCGCCCCTCGACCCGGCCCCTCCCGCACACGACGCCATCGCCCGGCACGACCTGATCGGCCATCCCGAAATCGCGGCAGCGATGGGTGACGAGCTTGTCGACCTCCTGGAACGTCCCTGGATCGAAAAACAGATCGACCCGTTCGCGCGCGGTGAGCTTGCCGGCCGCGTGCTGCCGCTCCAGACGCGCTTCCCCGCCGCCGAGCTGTGCGCGCCGCTCGTACTCTTCGAGCCGTGTGGAGTGCTTGTCCATAGTCTCGTGACATCGCCGGCCGAATGCGGCGGCCGCGGGCACCCGGGCGATCAGACCACCGGTTGCTGCCGTGCGTTCGCCCAGTCGGCCAGAAACTTCTCGAGGCCGATGTCCGTGAGCGGGTGGTTGAACAGTGCGTCGATCGCCGCGGGTGGGCAGGTGCAGATGTCTGCGCCCAGACGGGCGGACTCGATGAAGTGCATCGGTCCGCGAATGCTGGCGACCAGCACTTCGGTCGGGAAGTCGAAGTTGTCGAAGATCTCGACAATCGGCCGGATGAGGTCCATGCCCGAGGTGCCGATGTCATCGAGGCGGCCGACGAACGGACTGATGAAGGTGGCGCCGACCTTGGCGGCCAGCAGTGCCTGGGAAGGGGAGAAGATCAGGGTCACATTGACCCTTGCCCCTTCGTTCACCAGCGTGTGGCACGCCTGGACGCCAGCCTTGCCGAACGGCACCTTGACGACGATGTGCGGATCGATGGCCGCCAACTGCAGGCCCTCGCGCACCATGGCGTTGCAGTCGGTGGCGACCACCTCGGCGCTGACCGGTCCCTGCACGAGATGACAGATCCGCTGCAGCACCGCCCGCGGGTCCCCGTCCACCTTGGACAGCAGCGACGGATTCGTTGTCACGCCGTCGATGATACCCAGCGGGGTGAACGCCTCGATCTCCTCCAGGTTCGCCGAATCGACAAACAGTTTCATGTCTCTACTCCTGGCAGCCCAGTGGTCACAGTCGCTGCGGCATTCAACCGGCGCTGCATCCTGGCTGCCGACGTTGTTCCTCGGTCACGAACTGCCGGTCTGCTCCCCCGTCACGCCGCGTCAGCCCGGCCCAGCGCCGGTCTCGATGCGACGCGGAACTATCTACTAGTGCTGCGTCATGACTGAATGTTCGGGTGCGTGGGCTGTGATTCGTCAACGATTGCGGGCCCTGAACCCATGTCCGTGTCCGAAGATTGGGACGTGACGCACCACTAGGAGTCTGCGCCGTAGAAGATTGCGAAAGCGAAAATTCGATATCGCCATGGATTTCTTCACTTATTTGAGGAGCATAGCGGCACTATGTGACGAAAAGGAGTGGTGAAAGCCATCAGTGAGAGCGGATTTGCAGCCGTAATCTTTCTGCGGCGCAGGCTCCTAGGCCGCGACGACGTCGTTCGCCAGCTCGCCAACCCCCTCGATCGCCACCACGACCCGGTCGCCCGGTGTCAAGGGCCCCACGCCGGGCGGCGTCCCTGTTGAGATGACGTCGCCCGGCAGCAACGTCATCACCCCCGTCACAAACTCGACGAGGCGCCGGATCGAGAAGATCAACTCGCGGGTACTGGACCGCTGGCGAACCTCGTTATTGACCCGCGACTCGACCCCGATGGGCCGGTCGATGTCGCCCGCCGCGATACACGGTCCGACCGGCGCGAACGTATCGAACCCCTTGGCCCGCGTGTACTGCACGTCGCGTCGCTGTAGATCGCGGTCGGTGACGTCGTTGACACAGGTCAGGCCGAGCACGTACTCGTGGGCTCGGGCAGCCGGCACGTGGCGCGCGATTCGCCCGATCACGACACCCACTTCGGCCTCGTAGTCGACCCGGCCGGCCCCGGTCGGGATCACGATGGATGTCTCCGGACCGATGACCGCGGTCGAGGGCTTCAGAAAGATGAGGGGTTCGTCCGGCAGCGCCTTGTGCATCTCAGCCGCGTGGTCCTTGTAGTTCAGACCGACGGCCACGATTTTCGACGGCACAACCGGCGCCAGCAGGCGGGGTACGCCGTCAAGGCGAGCCCCGGCGCGGTGCGATCCGAAGGGATCGCCGTCCAGCCGATACCACGTCTCGCCGCGCCTCGACGCGTAGGCGGGATGCCCGTCGTGGTCGATTCTGTAAATGGGATTCATGACGTGTGATTATCGTTGCCGGTGTCCGGGACACGGCGATCGGGAGCCCTATCTCGCGGTTGCGTCCACCCGGACCGAGACCGGACTGACGTTGGGCGGCTCTGCATCATCAACGGCCTGCACGGCATAGACATACCGCACGCCGGGAACGGCGGTGCTGTCACGGAACGTGTTCCCGGGTACCGGCTCGGCGGTGAGCGGGTGCAGTGTCTCACCTGGCGGAACGCCGCGCAAGACCACGTAGCCGCGCAGGTCTTCGTCCTCGGTCGGCCGCCAGAGCAGACTGACGGCGCCCTCGCTCCCGACGGCAGTCACACCGTCCGGTGCTTCGGGGGGGAAGGTATCTACGAACGTCACACAGGTTGGCGGCGACAACGCGCTGCGAATGTCGAACCCTGCGACGACATCCAGGGTCAGCACGGCGTAGCAGCGCTCCACCCCGATCTCGACACGCGGGTCGGTGTACGCGGCCTCGTCCATGGGCGTCGCGTGCAGCGGTCGAGGCATCGCCACGCGGTCATCCGCGGGCTCGGCGACCTCGTACAGCTCGTAGCGGGAGGCGGGCGGCCACTCGACGATGGGACGAGACCGGAGCACCGGAGGCGGACCGACGGGGGCATCCGGCGTGAGGGACGTCGCGGGCGTCACCGATGTCGCGGGCGGCGAGATCGTCGCGGGCGTCAGGGGCGTCAGGGGCGACACAGGCGTCAGGGGGCTCGCGGGCGTGAGGGACGTCGGGGGCGCCTGAGGCGTCACGGGTGTCTGGGACGTCGCTGGCGCTACGGCCGTCCCGATCGCGGGGGTTGCCGTCGACGACCCATTCGATTCCGCGGATTCGTCGGCATCGTCGAGCTCGGTCGTGGCGGGCCGCTGCACGGTCAAGCGGACCCCGACCGGCAATGCCCACGCAATGTCGACCGTGTCTTCCCCGTACGTGACTGTCGGCGGCGATGGCGCGAACGGCGCCGGGACGAGCGACACGACGACCCGCTCAGGCGGTTCTGACTCCCTCCCGGAGCTCGAGACCCCGACCACGGCGTATCGCCGCTGCAACGGCCCCGGTTGCGGCGGCGTCATGAGCGGGGCGGGCACCCAGGCGGTCAGTTCCTCCTCCTCCGCCTCCTCCTCCAGGCGCCGGCGGCGTTCGTCCACCCACGGATCAACGGGCATCAGCAGATCGGAGGTCAGTGTTTCCGAGATCACCACCGGCATGCCTTGCGCAGGCCGCTGGTCGACCGCCTGGGCGTCCGTCCCCTCGACGGCGGCCGCCCCCTCCTGTTCCGGGAGGGCGACCTCCACGGTCGCGACGAGCGTCGCCGCCGCCTGGAACTCTTCGAGCTCCAACGGCCGATCTGCCGGAATGCGAGGCTGGACGGTCATCGCGTAGACATCGACGCGTTCGAGATCGGCAGGACGGGCGCCGTCCAGATTCTGGGCCGGCAAGGTGAAACCGATGAAGATCGCGTCTCCCATGCGCTGCACGACCAGCTCCGACACCGGCTCGGGCACGCGCAGGAGCGGCGCCATCGGCGGTCCCTTCGCACCGCAGCCGGACACCTGCGCCACGAGCGCCAGACCGGTGAACAGCGCCGGGAGGCGCCGGGACAAGGTCACAGGATGTAGCGGGAGAGGTCTTCGTTTTGGACGACGTCCGCCAGCATGCCGTCGACATAGGCCTCGTCGATCACGATCGTCGTCTCGCCGAGTTCCGGTGCGTCGAACGAGATCTCGTCCAGCAGCCTCTCCATGATGGTATGGAGACGTCGAGCACCGATGTTCTCGGTGCGATCGTTGACCTGGGTCGCGAACGCCGCCACGCGGGCGATCGCCTCGGGCTCGAAGGTCAGCGTGACGCCCTCGGTCGCGAGCAGCGCGGTGTACTGTTTCACCAGCGACCCTCGCGGCTCGGTCAGAATCCGCACGAAGTCTCCTGTTTCCAACGCATCCAGCTCCACCCGGATCGGGAAACGGCCCTGCAGTTCGGGAATGAGATCGGCCGGCTTGGCCACGTGGAACGCACCCGCCGCGATGAACAGGATATGGTCCGTCCGAACCATTCCGTGCTTCGTGTTGACGGTGGTCCCTTCGACGATGGGCAGGATGTCCCGCTGCACACCTTCGCGGCTGACGTCCGGTCCCTGACTTCCCTCACGCCCGGCGACCTTGTCGATCTCGTCGATGAATATGATGCCGGCCTGCTCCACGCGATCCACGGCCGCCTTCCGGACGCTGTCCGTGTCGACCAGTTTCTGCTCTTCTTCCAGCACCAGATGGTCGAGCGCCTCGGGCACCTTGACCAGACGCTTGCGAGACCTTCCCTGAAAGAGACCGGGCAGCATGTCCTTGACGTTGATGTCTATCTCTTCGATCGACGACCCGGAAATGACCTCGAACGAGGGAAACCCCTTCTGCGATACCTCGACCTCCACTTCGCGCTCGTCAAGGCGTCCTTCGGCCAACTGCGCCCGCAGCCGCGCCCGGGTGCGCTCGTGATGCTCATGGGCCGGCCCGGGGTCGTTGTCCTTGACCGACAGCGGCAGCGGCGGCAGCAACAGGTCCAGCAACCGCTCCAGGGCGTTGGCCCGGGCCTTCGCCCGAACCTTGGTGAGCCGCTCTTCGCGCAGCATCTCCACCGCGATTTCGACCAGATCGCGAACCATCGACTCGACGTCGCGGCCCACGTATCCGACCTCGGTGAACTTCGACGCCTCGACCTTGATGAACGGCGACTGGGCCAGACGAGCCAGTCTGCGGGCGATCTCGGTCTTGCCGACCCCGGTGGGCCCGATCATCAGGATGTTCTTCGGCGCCACCTCCTCGGCCAGCTCGGGCGGCAACTGCTGCCGCCGCATCCGGTTGCGGAGCGCGATTGCGACCGCACGCTTCGCCTGCGCCTGGGCAATCACATACTTGTCGAGTTCGGCGACAATCTGCCGCGGCGTCAGCGCCTCGACGGACGGTTCGGCCGGTTCGCCGACTGGCGCCAGTCTGTCGGCGTCGGTCGACTCCGGAAGATAGATGGGCATTGGGCGTCGCGGGGGAGATACGCGGTCATCCGAGCCGTCGCCGCGCGAACGCGGCCCGGCTACAACGATTCGATCGTGACATTGGCGTTCGTATAAATGCAAATGGACGCCGCGATGACCATCGCGTGCTCGGCGATCGCCTTGGCGTCGAGCTCGGTATGGCGCGCCAGCGCCTTGGCGGCGGCCAGCGCATAGGCGCCGCCGGAGCCGATCGCGATGACGCCATCGTCTGGCTCGATGAGATCGCCGTTACCGGACAGCAGAAAGGTCGCTTCGCGATCGAGCACGATGAGCATCGCCTCCAGCCGGCGCAGGAAGCGATCGGTGCGCCAGTCCTTGGCCAGTTCGACGGCAGACCGCTCCAGGTTGCCGCGATACTGTTCGAGCTTCGATTCGAAACGGGAAAACAGGGCGAACGAGTCAGCCGCCGAACCGGCGAAGCCCGCCAGAATCTGGTCGTTGTACAACCGCCGGATCTTGCGGGCCCCCTGCTTCACCACGGTATCTCCGAATGTGACCTGCCCATCGCCCGCCATGACCACGAGGCCCTTGTGACGCACCGACAACACCGTTGTGCTTCTCATCATCCGTCGAGCCTATCCAATGGCTGAAAACAGTGTCAACGCGCGTCCCGGCGCCGGCGCAGCCACAGATACAGCGGCACACCGGCGGCAATGACCAGGACTCCCGCGCCCGATGTCGCCGGACTGCGCCAGAGCGCGTTCAGGACGATCAAGGCGCTGGCGACCACGAAGACGAACGGGGCCGCCGGGTACCCCCAGGCGCGGAACGGGCGCGCATCGTCTGGACATCGGCGCCGCAGCGTGAACAACGAGGCGACCGCGACGCCGGCGAAGAGAATCACGGCGAAACCGGTGTATTCGGCGAGCTGATCGAAGCGGCCGGAGAAGACGAGCACACTGGCCCATACGCTCTGGGCCACGATGGCGACAACCGGCGTGCGAAACCGTGGATCGACACGCGCCGCGAGGGCGGGAAACTGTCCATCCCGCGCCATCGCGTAGTAGACCCGCGGCCCGGCGAACACCATGGCGCTGATGCTCGCGGCGATCATGATCACCGAAGCGGCGGCAAACGGCCCCGCCACCAACGGCCCGAAGAGTCGCTCGGCCGCCGCATCCACGACCCGCGCGTCGACCGTCGTAAACTCGGAGATCGGTAGGGCGTAGACATACAGCAGGTTCAGCAGCAGGTAGATCACGACGACCGCACTCGTGCCCAGCCCGAGCGCAAGCGGCACGTTCCGCCCGGGGTCCCGAATCTCTTCGGCGACGTAGGTGGCCGCGTTCCAACCCGAGTAGCTGAACATTACCGGAATCAGCGCGAGCACCCAGAGGGTGGGCGCGACCGGCTCGCCGCCGGTGAAATGCGCGGACGAACCGTTGCCGATGGCGAACCCGAGCACCACGAACCCGACCAGCAGCGCGACCTTCAACGTGGCGAGCAGGTTCTGGACGGTACGTCCTGGTCCGAGTCCGAGGATGTGGACCACGGACAATGCGGCGATGACCGCCACCGCAACGCAGGCCTGGGGAGACACCACGAATGCGAGCGGCCCCAGCGGTATCGTCAGTAACGGGGTCCGATCACCGGCGATCGGCACGAACCGGCCGAGATAGGTCGCCAACCCGACCGCGCTGACCGCGATCGCGCCGCTGAACCCGGCAATGAACGAGGTCCAGCCGGTCAGGAATGCCGCCAGCGGACCGAACGCCTCGCGCAGATAGACATATTCGCCACCGGCGCGCGGGCGCAGGGCCGACAGTTCGGCGTACGCCATCGCGCCGGCGAACGCGAGGGCGCCGCCGGCCGCCCAGACGGCCATCATCGCCCACGGATGCGGGACCGATTGCGCAACGATCGCGGGCAGGAAGAAGATGCCGCCGCCGATGACGTTCGAGACGATGATTGCCGCGCCATCGAACGGACCGAGCCGGCGTTCGAGTCCGGCTCGAGCGGAGGATGGTACAGATCTGGCGGGGGAAGGCACCTACCGGGTCAGCAAATGGCGGTCGACATCGACCGAATCCAGGAACTCCCACTGGTCACCGCGATGTTTGACGAACAGATCCATCTTGACGTCGACGAAGTCACGATGCGCCAGCATCTCCGGCCAGGCCTGCTCTCCGGTGTAGCCACGCTCCGAGTCGAGCCGCAACACGGAGGTCGAGGCCCCGGCCGGGATCCCTTCGGTCCCGACGACGCGGATGAACGCGTTGCCCCATTCCTCGTCCTCGCCCTGACGGCGGAACACGGCGTTGACCTGCAGGTAGGAAATGGTGTCGTCCGTCTCGTTCGCGAGCTGCAACGACACCGACGGCACCAGCTTGTTGCGCCCCAGGCTGTCGAGCCCGGCATCGAACCAGCCGCTGGACACCGGCGTGACCGCCAGGGACGCCGGCACATCCAGGGAGGGCGAGCACCCGGCTGCCGCAAGCACACCGAGCAGGACTCCGAAACGACATCTGGAAGTCATGGACAGATTGTAGCGCAGGGTCGTGTCACTACGCGGGCGGCCGGGCGCCGGCGGCGTCCCGGCAGGTTCACGTGTCAGCGCGACGATATCCGTCGCATGAAGTCGAGCAACTGTTGCCGGACCAGCTCCGCTTCCGCGCCACCGATATCGGTGAAGGTCCGTTCCATCTCGTCCAGATCGGCCTGCCGCCGCTCGGCCATCTGCCGCTCGATCTGCCGCAATCTTTCCAAGAGCGCGCGCTCCTGCCGCAGTTCGCTTTCCCTGATCATCTCTTCCACACTCTGTCGCCAGTCGTCGCCGGCGCCACCGCGGCCGTTGGCGAACGCCTCCATTCCCGCGCGTCCCGCATCGTCGCCCACCGGCCCCAACGGCTGCATCTCCTGCGGCGGCTGACCCGAGGCCACCGGCGTCCCCCGCCAGACCGGGTTCTCGCGGTGCGTCTCGCGACCCGCAGCGGTCTCCCCGGCGGGCACCGCGGTCCCCGGCGGCCCCGTCTCCGTCACGGCATCCGTCCAGCCGAACCGGACGACCATCCCGCCCTGCCCGATCTGCACTTCCGGCTTCACGATGACCGCGCCCGCCGCCAGCACCAGGCCGGCCGCTGCGGCCAGCCCCCACGCCGGCACCCGGCGCCAGCGCTGCCCGATCGAGACCGGCGGCGCGCTGACGACCGCCGCGGCGGGCACCCGCACCCCAGGATCGGCGGCCGGCGGCGTCCAGTCTGCGAGCGTGCGACGCACCTGGGTCAACCCCCGAATCTCGTCAGCGCACGCGCGACACTCCCCGAGATGCGCCTCGACACGCTGGCGGGTTTCCGCATCCGCCTCTCCATACAGGTAGTCGATCAACACGTCCTGGCCGACACAGTTGTTTCTGATCATCGATCTAGATTCACCACTTTTCGGCTGCTTCTGGTCATCCAGGCGTTTGCCTGCATGCTGCTCATGGTTGCGGGGCCCTGCACGCCGCGCCGTTGCAGTTGCCGCCGGAGCACGTTCAACCCCTGGTAGAGCCTGGTCTTGACCGTGCTCAGCGGACACTCCTGGAGATTCGCGATCTCCTGGAACGTGAGGTCATGAAATTCCTTCAACACCACGGTGGTGCGCTGCTCCTCCGACAACGCCGCCATCGCCTCGGTGATGATCCGTCCCAGATCGCGACGCACCACGCGGTCTTCCGCGGTTTCCAGCGGGTCGGCGAAGGGGGGCGGCTCGCTGTCGGCCTGCAGCGGCACCATCAGCGCGGACCGGCGCTCGCGGCGCATCCAGTCGTGGCAGAGATTCAGGGCGATGCGATAGAGCCATGACGAGAACTTGGCCTGTCCCTTGAACCCCTTGATCCCCTGAAACGCACGCAGGAACGTCTCCTGGCACACGTCCCGGGCGTCATCCTCCCGGCCGAGCACTCGATAGGCCAGCGCGAAGATCGGCCGCTCCCAGCGTCGCACGAGCTGATTGAAGCTGTCGGCATCTCCGGCGGTCGCCAACGCCACGAGTTCTTCGTCAGTCCGCTGCATGTCGAGTACGGTTGCGCCTCACGTAGCTTAGACGCCGGAACCCGCGAAATGGTCTACTTTGAATTGCAGGCCGGCGCCTGCCAGACATGGTACGCTATCAGGTTGTGGTGGAATCCCGAGTGGCGCCGTGCCCGGCGAGCGGTCTCGCCGCACCGGTGCGTGACTCGCCCGGTTGCACCGCCGCTGCCCGGACATGCTCCAGATTTCCTCGCTGACCAAGGGGTTCGGCGCCCGCCTGCTGTTCGAGAACGTCACCTGGCAGATATCGGTCGGTGACCGCGTCGGACTGTGCGGTCCCAACGGCGCCGGCAAGACGACGCTGCTCCGCATACTCGCCGGACTCGACGAGCCGGATGCGGGTACGGTCAGCCGCCGCAGCGGCCTGACCGTCGGCTACCTGCCGCAGGACGGACTGATTCACTCCGGCCGGTCGTTGCTCGACGAGGTCGGCACGGCGTTCCAGGAACTGCTGGACATCAAACGCGAGATGCACGAACTCGAGGACCAGCTCGCCGACGAGCGGCGGTCTCGCGAGGACCACGAAGCGATTCTGGAGCGGTACAGCGACCTCCAGCATCGTTTCCGCGACCAGGGCGGCTACACGATCGACCTCAAGATCGCGGGCGTCCTCAACGGGCTGGGGTTCTCCACTGAAGACTTCGAGCGGCCGACCGACAGTTTCTCCGGCGGCTGGCAGATGCGCATCGCGCTGGCCACGCTGATCTTGCGTGAGCCTCACGTCCTGTTGCTCGACGAGCCCACGAACCATCTCGATCTGGACGCGCGCAACTGGCTCGAGGATTTCCTTGCGGACTACCCGCACGCGCTGATCCTCGTCTCACACGATCGCTATTTCATGGACCGGGTGGTCACCCGGATCGCGGAGGTAGGACTGCGGACGCTGACACCCTACACCGGTACCTACTCCGAGTATCTGGTTGCGCGAGAAGTACGCATAACCGCCCTGCTCGAGCAGAAGAAGCGGCAGGATGAGGACATCGCGCGGATCCGGCAGTTCATCGACCGGTTCCGGTATCAGGCGACGAAGGCGGCCCAAGTCCAGAGCCGGGTCAAGATGCTCGCCAAGATCACGCCCATCGAGGTGCCCGTCGCCCGCAAACGCGTGCACTTCTCGTTCCCCGCGTGCCGCCGCAGCGGCCGGATCGCGCTGGAACTGCAAGCGGTGCACAAGGCGTACGGGTCAACCATCGTGCTCGACGGCATCGACCTGCACATCGAACGCGGTGACCGGATCGCCATCGTCGGTCCCAACGGCTCCGGCAAATCGACGCTGATGCGGATGTTGTCCGGCGAGGAGGCGCCGGATGCCGGCACCCGCATCGAGGGCCACCAGTTGGTCGCACAGTACTTCGCGCAGGACGAACCGACCCGCCTCGACCCCCGTTTGACCGTGTATGACACGCTCGGCGCCGGTTCGCCGTTCGACATGGTACCGGCCATCCGGAACATCCTCGGCGGGTTCCTGTTTTCGGGCGACGACGTGCACAAGCCGGTCGGTGTCCTGTCCGGCGGCGAACGCACGCGACTGGCGGTCGCGCGGATGCTGCTGCGACCGTCGAACACGCTGTTGCTCGACGAGCCGACCAACCATCTCGACATCGACTCCACCAACGTGCTGCTCGACGCGCTCAAGGACTTCGGCGGCACCCTCGTCTTCGTGTCGCATGACCGCTATTTCGTCGAACAGCTCGCGACGTCGATCATCGAGGTGGGTCACGGCGCGGCCCTGCGGTATCCCGGAACCTACGCGGAGTTCCAGTGGAGCCGGACCGAGCGCGGCCGGGCGCAGACCGGCGCCAGGACGCGCGCCGCCGGCAACGGCCGCCCGTCTCCCGCCGGGCCCGCCGCCAGCGCCGCGCCGCCGGCATCCGGGCGGACCGCACGGGACGCGCGCCGCCGCCAGGGGCAAGCCGAACGACGCCGCGGACGCGAGCAGACGGCGAGGCTCAAGCGGATCGAGGAGATCGAGCGCCGGATCGCCAATGGAGAGCGCGAAATCAAGGACGTCGAAGCGACGATGGCGACGCCGGGATTCTACGACGACCGGGATGCCGCCAGGCCGGTCGTCGATCGCCATCAGAGCCTGATGTGGGAGGTCGGCGATCTGATGGGGCAATGGGAGGCGTTGCACCAGGTCGCTGGCGACGCCGAGTCCCAATCCTGAGATGCGGCGCCGGCACCAGCTACGCGCGGGGATGGGTCTGCCGGTACAGCGACATCAACTGCGCGGCGCTGACGTGCGTGTAGCGCTGGGTGGTGCTCACGCGGGCATGCCCGAGCAACTCCTGAATCGTCCGCAAGTCGGCGCCCTGCTCAAGCAGGTGCGTCGCGAACGAGTGCCGCAGGGCGTGCGGGCTGATGCCCACCCGCGGGCTCGTCGCCGACATGTAGCGCCGTACCAGACGATCGACGCTGCGGGCCGAGAGACGCCCGCCCTTGTAGTTGAGGAACAGCGCCTCGCCTCCCCGGCGTCGTCCCGCGCGCCCGGAGTCGCCTTGTACGGCTGACCGCCGCACGATCGTGTCGCGATCGCCCAGACACGCCCGCACCGCGGCGGCCGTGCTGCGATTGAATGGCAGGATGCGCTCCTTGTTCCCCTTGCCGAGCACGCGGACGAGCCGGCTGCTCAGGTTGATATCCTCGAGGTCCAACCGGACGAGTTCGCTCAGACGCAGGCCGGACGCGTAGAACAACTCGAGAATGGCCCGATCTCGCCGCCCCAGCTGGGTCGAGGCGTCCGGTCCGGCCAGCAGCGCCTCCACCTCGTGCATGTCGAGACAGGCCGGTATCTTCCGATCCAGTTTTGGCGTGGCAACCTGTCTGGCCGGTTCGCGGTCAATATGCTGCTCCCGGCGCAGATAACGGCCGAATGAGCGGATCGCCGCCAGCCGGCGCGCGGAGGACGCGCGCGCCTGCCCGCGATCGTACAGCGCACCCATGAACGCCCGGATCGCGTAGTGGTCGACGTCGTGCGGCTCGATCCGCTCGGCGGGGCGGTCGAGGTATTCCTCGAGAAAACACACGAACTGCCCCAGATCGCTCTCGTAGGCGAGCACGGTGTGCACGGAGAGGTTGCGGTTGAGCCGCAGATACTCAAGAAAGCAGCGCACATGCGTTCGCATCGGTGTCGTTCGGCTCCCCTCCCAGTGCGGCCCGCCACGCGTCAATCTCGGACAATGCCCGCTCGGCCACCGCGCGCCGCCGCTCGGCGCGGCGCCGTGGCGCGCCTTCCATGACCGGAATCAACCCGAACGCGATGTTCGAGGGCTGATAGTCGGACGCACTGGCATGGGACACGTAGTGCCCCAGCGCGCCGATGGCGGTCGTACGGGGCGGTGCCTGCGGCGACTCGCCCGCCGCGAGCGCCGCCGCGTTGAGCCCGGCAATCAAGCCGCTGGCGGCCGATTCGACATACCCCTCGACGCCGGAGATCTGCCCGGCGAAGAACAGCGACGGATCCTGCCGCGCCTGCCACGTCGGCCGCAGCGCGGTCGGACCATTGATGTAGGTGTTGCGGTGGATCATGCCGAACCGGACGAACTCGGCCTGCTCGAGACCTGGAATCAAACGGAAGACGCGCGCCTGTTCGCCCCACTTGAGCTGGGTCTGGAACCCCACGAGACTGAAGTGGTCGCCAGCCAGCGTATCCTGCCGCAACTGCACCACGGCGTGGGGGCGGCAGCCCGTACGTGGATCGGTCAGCCCCACCGGTTTCATCGGGCCAAACCGCAGGGTCTCTTCCCCGCGGCTCGCCATGACCTCGATCGGCAGGCACCCTTCGAAGTAGCGCCCCGTGTCGATCTCGTGCAAGGTCGCCGATTCCGCTGCAGTGAGCGCCTCGTGGAAGCGGTGATATTCGCCGGCGGTCAACGGGCAGTTCAAGTAGTCGCCCGTCCCCGCCACGGTCATGCCCTGCGCACCGGTCTGCGGGTGACCGCCCGCCGTGTGGCGCCCCCAGCGGGAGGCTCGGAACACGACGTCCATGTCGATCGTCTCGGCCAGCACGATCGGACTGATGGCGTCATAGAAATACAGGTGCTCCCGTCCCACCAGCGACGCCACCGCGTCCGACAGGCTGGGCGAGGTCAACGGCCCGGTGGCGACGATCACGGGTTCGTTCGCATCGCCTGCCAGCGACAGGTCGGGAATCTCGCGGCGCTCGATCGTGACGAGCGGCGAGGCCTCGAGCGCCGCGGTCATCCCTTCTGCGAACCGGGTCCGATCCACCGCCAGTGCGCCGCCGGCGGGCACACGCGCTGCGTCCGCGATGCGCATCACCAGCGACCCCAGCCGGCGCATCTCGGCCTTGAGCAATCCGACGGCGTTCTCGATCTTCTCGGCGCGGAACGAGTTGCTGCAGACCAGCTCGGCCAGCCGGTCGGTGTGATGGACCGCGGTCGGCCGGACGGGCCGCATTTCGTAGACGGTGGACGGGACGCCCCGCGTGGCCGCCTGCCAGGCCGCCTCACATCCGGCGAGTCCGCCGCCGATGATGTGAATCATGGATGACTGCGTGCTCCGCGGGGAGCCGCCGCGGGCGGCCGCGGTCAGGCCGAAGCCGCTTCCTCGGTGCGCGAATAACTGCACTCGTTGTTGTTGCACTGCACCTGGTGTCCCAAGCGCTTGGTGATCTTCTCGATCAGATAGGGCGCGCCGCAGGTCGGGCAGGCTTCGGCACGCGGCCGGTTCCACAACACGAAGTCGCAGTCGGGATAGTTGCCGCACCCGTAGAACGTTCGGCCGCGCCTCGACTTGCGTTCGACAACGTCCCCGCCGTCCTTGGGGCAGGTGACGCCGGTCGACTTCAACTTGACGTATCGGCACTTGGGATAATTGCTGCAGGCTGTGAACTCTCCCAGACGCCCCTGCTTCACCACCAGATTCGACGAGCACTTGGGGCAGGTCTCGTCGAGGACCCGGTCCGGCTGGGCCGCCGCCAATCCGCGGCCCGTCTCGACCAGCTTGCGGGTGGTCTTGCACTGCGGATAACCGGAGCAGGAGAGAAACTGCCCGAATCGGCCGCGTTTGAGTACCATCGGCTTGCCGCAGTTCTCACACGGGTCCGGCTCCCGATCGGCCTCCGCCGGTTCGGTTGTCTCGATCTCGCGGGTATTCGTGCATTCGGGATATGCGCTACAGGCGAGGAACACGCCGAACCGCCCCACCTTGAACACCATCGGCGCCCCGCACTTGTCGCAGACCTCCTCGGTCGGCAGCCCCTCGCTCTTGATATTGGGCATCGCCTTCGCGGCATGCCCCAGGTCGGTGCTGAACTTTTCGTAGAAGCCCGCGAGCATCGTACGGTAGTCGGCGACGCCCTCTTCGATCTTGTCGAGCTGCTCTTCCAGACCACGCGTATAGTCGACCGCCAGGATGTCTTCGAAGCTTTTCGCGAGCAGGTCGATGACCAGCCGCCCCAAGCGGGTGGGACGGAACCGACCGTCCGCCTTTTCGGTGTACTCGCGGGTCTGGAGCACGCCGATGATCGACGCATACGTGCTGGGCCGGCCGATGCCGTTCTCCTCGAGCTCCTTGACCAGCGTCGCCTCACTGAAACGCGGGGGAGGTTGCGTGAACTTCTGTTGCGGGTCGAGCAGCTTCAGCTCCAGACGGTCGCCGATCGCCAGCGGCGGCAGCAAACCGGTCGCGGCGCCAGCGTCCCCGTTCGGACCAGCCGGCTCGTCGAGGACCGGCGCGGCATCGCCATCCGACAAGTACATCGACAACCACCCGGCGAACTTGCGCACCGACCCCCTGGTCCGCAACAGGTAGTCACCCGCCTCGATGTCCAGCGTCGTATCGTCGAACACGGCGGGCGACATTTGCGACGCCACGAACCGCTTCCAGATGAGGCGGTAGAGGGAGTATTGATCACGCGTCAGGTGCGGCCGCACGGTTTCCGGGTCGTACTGCATGCCGGTTGGTCGAATCGCCTCATGCGCATCCTGCGCGTCAGCCTTCTTCCGGAAGTTCCGCGGTTTCGCCGGAACGAACTCGGCCCCATACCGCTTGCCGATATGGGCGCGGACATCGGCGATCGCCTGATCGGACACACGCGGCGAATCGGTGCGCATGTAGGTGATGAGCCCTACGGCGCCATCACCCGGCAGCTCGATGCCCTCGTAGAGCTGTTGCGCGATCATCATCGTCTTCTTGACCGGGAACCGCGCAGCCTGCTGCAGCTTGCTGGTGATGAACGGAGGCGGCGGTTGCCGCTTGCGCTCCTTCGTGGCCAGCATCCGCAGGACGAAGCTGGCATCCGTGAGGTCCGAGACGACCTGCTGCGCCTCTGTCTCGTTCGAGACCTTCAGCGCCTGATTGCCGCGCTTGACCACCTTCGCGTCGAATTCGGGCGGCGAGGCGCCGGCAAGGCGGGCAATGAGATGCCAGTATTCCTCCGTGACGAACCGCTCGATCTCGGTCTCGCGGTCGCACACCAGCTTCAGCGCCACCGACTGGACCCGCCCGGCGCTCAGACCCCGGCGCACCTTGTCCCACAGCAGCGGGCTGAGCTTGTAGCCCACCAGCCGGTCGAGCACGCGGCGGGCCTGCTGCGCGTCAACCATATGCTGGTCGATCGCCCGCTCGTCTTTGAGCGCATCGAGCACCGCCTTCCGGGTGATCTCGTTGAACCGCAGCCGGCTGATCTTCCGCCGCTTCGACCCGAGTTCGTTCGCAAGATGCCAGCCGATCGCCTCTCCCTCGCGATCGGGGTCCGTCGCCACGTAGATCTGCTCGACCCCCCGGGCGGCATCGCGCAGCGTCTTGATCACCTGCTTTCTGGCGGCGATCGGCTCGTAGACCGGCGCAAAGCCCTCGTCGACGTCCACCCCGAGCTGGCTCTTCGGCAGGTCGCGGATGTGACCCATCGAGGCGACCACCTTGAAATCTCGCCCGAGGTACTTGTTGATGGTCTTCGCCTTGGCCGGCGATTCCACGACCACGAGCGCCTTCGGCATGGGCAACTGTCCTGATACCAGTGGGACCTTCAGCCCCGTTGATGGCCACGCGCCGGTCGCCCGACGCCACGGATCTACCCTACCACCCTTCTCTCCACAACGTGCATCCGACTCGACGCCCGCCTTGGAGCCCGTGGTGAAAGCCCCACTGCATTCGATCCCCGCTGAATTCTGCGCTTCCCCGCGAAATTCTGCGGTTTCACGCTGCATCCCGCGTGGCGGCGTTGCTCCTCCGTCACAAATGCCCCAATTTGCTCCCTCGTCGCGCCTTGCCACGCGGGCGCAGCGCCAATCTCGGTGCAACGCGGGGTTCCACCACGGGCTGCTAGACCCGGCTGAACTGTCCGCCGTCACCGCGCCGTACATGCCCGTTCAGCTCCAGATCGAGCAGAAGCGGCAGCAACGTGGGCCCGTCAAGGCCCGACAGCGCGATCAACTGGTCGAGATCGTAGCTGTCACCCCGGACCAGCAGCCGCAACAACGGATCGATCGCGGCGTCGCGGGGCACCTGGCCGCATCCGTCCCCCAACTGGATCTCGTCCAGAATATCGTCCACGTCCTCCACGAGCTTGGCGCCATCTTTCAACAACGCGTGTGCGCCCCGGTTCCGGCCGGACAGTACGTTGCCTGGCACCGCCATGACCTCGCGCCCTTGTTCGGCCGCCAGCCGCGCCGTGATCAGGGACCCGCTGCGTGCGGCCGCCTCGACCACCACTACCGCGCGGGACAGACCGCTGATGAGCCGATTGCGTCTGGGAAAGTGAGCCGGCCGCGGCGTGGTTCCCGGCAGCAACTCGCTGACAAGCGCACCCCGCCGGACGATCTCGGCCGCGAGCCCGCGGTGCTCGGGCGGGTACACGGTGTCTACTCCGGAGCCCAATACGGCGACGGTGCGGCCATCGACCGCCAACGCCCCCTGATGGGCCGCCGCATCCACGCCGCGCGCCAGCCCGCTCACAACCGTGATTCCGCGCGCGGCCAATCCGGACCCCAGTTCGCGAGCCACGTCGCGAGCGTACGGGGAGCCGGCGCGCGACCCGACAACGGCCACCGCCGGCGTCTCCAGCGCGGCCGGATCGCCCCGCAGCCACAAGACCGGCGGAGGGTCGGCAATCTCCGACAACCACGTCGGATAGCGCCGGTCCGGCCACGGCACGACGGTCAGACCGGCCGCCCGCGCCGCCGCCACCGCCGCCTGCGCGGCCGCACGCGCGTCGTCCAGACGCCGCGGCGCCGCCAGGCGCGGGTCGATCGCGGCGGCGACCGCGTCGAGACCGTGCTGCGTGCCTCCCGCGGCGCACCGCGCACCGCCCTGCTCGACGAGCCAGCGGGCGATGGCGGTACGGCCACCACCCTGCCACCACAACACGCCCAACGCGGCCCACTCCACCGTCGTCATGCTCGCTCCTTACCACGCAACGGGGCATTGGCGGCCGCCAGCGGCCCGCACCGGCACGCTGCTTGTCAGGCGCAGCGCGATGACTGGATACGGGCCGGAGTCGCACCGCACCGCTGGATCTCATGCGGCTGGCGCACGGAGGGGGGAATCGGAGACAGGTAGTCCCTACGACGGCACCCGACCGCGAACCGGCGCGCAACCGGAGTGCCCGACCTGACGCGATTATACCGCCAAGGCAGTGGCGGCTCCGACGCGGTGCGCTCAGGCAAGACCCCCGCCATGGCGGTCCACTTGCATATCCAACCGCGGTCTGGCTATAGTGGCAAGGGAGAGATTCATGAGTCGTCACTCGGTGGCCGCCCTGGCGTTCGTCCTGGTGCTCGGAAACGCGGCTGCCTATGCCGATTCCCGCTCGGACGCACAGGCGCAGGTCGCATTCGGCATCGAAGTCGCCCGCCGCGGTCTCTGGAAGGAAGCCATCTACCGGTGGGAGCGAGCGGTCGAAAACGACCCCACGTATGCGCCAGCCTGGAACAATCTCGGCATCGGACTGGAACAGGAAGGACGGATCGAGGAAGCCCGAGAGGCCTATGAGACGGCGCTCGATCTCGAGCCGAACAACCTGATCATCGAACAGAACTACGACCTCTTCCTGGAAGTGAGTGACCGTGTCAACCAAAACTCTCAATAGTCTCGTCTGTGTGGCGCTGCTTGCCGGCTGCACCACCATCTACGAAGTTCCGATCGAGACCCAACTGACCCCGAAGCTGGACATCTCGAAGTTTCAGCGCGTGCTGATCGCGGGATTCGTCTCGGGGGGGTCGGAAGATGTCGATCCGAATATCGAAACGGCCCGGCTGTTGCGCAGCCAGTTGCGCAGGAACTCCGAGCTCGAGGTGATCGACGCCGACGTGATGCCCCTGCTGGATATCGCCGACGAACAACTGGGCGGAGCGGAGCGCGACGCGCCCGCGGTGCCGGACGGTTTCGCCGCCGCCGAGAGCAACCGGGCCGACACCGAACCGGACGAAGACACGGAACAGTTGGGTGTGGATGACCGCATGACGGAGGAGGAACTCGAAGCGTACGAGCCGATCTTCGCCAACGTCGGCTTCTGGCGGGACCGCGGCGAGGAGTACCAGAATCCGCTCATCCTCACCGGCACCGTCTATTTTTCTCCTCACCAGCGGTCGGGCATGGTGACCACCGAACGGGAAGTGTACGATTCGTTCGGCCGCCGCCGGACCGCACCGGTGCGGACCTACCGCGACCGGCGCGGATTCGTGCTCGCTACGAAATTCATCTTCATCGACGGCGAGACGGGAGCCACGGTCTACACCGAACGGCACCGTGAGGAGATTCTGTACGACGTGAGTCAGAACACGCCGGCGCTGTCGTCCTACTTCGAACTGATGGACCGGCTGCTGCCGTCGGTGCTGGGCGCGTTCAGCACGCAGAGCATCCGGGGTACACGGACGCTGCTGCGGTAGCCATCCTCCCCCGCTTTACAGACCGGTCCCTGCAGGAGTACGCTTGAGGGCTTGCGCGGCGGGGGATGACCCAAACGAGACGCCCCGATCGGTCTGTGGAATAACGCGCCAAGGGAAGGGGCAGGATCGTGTTCGCGATCATTCAAGCGTCCGGTCACCAGGTCAGAGTGGAACCGGGTGCACATATCGACGTGGACCGGCTCACTGCGGCGGCAGGGGCGGAGGTCACCTTTGACGAAGTGCTGCTGGTCAGTCGGGACGACGGTTCGGTGGTGACCGGGAACCCGAACGTCAGCGGCGCACGTGTCGTCGCGGTCGTGGACGAACATCATCGAGGCCCCAAGATCCGGGTGTTCCGGCAAAAACGGCGCAAGGGCATGCGGCGGGTTCGGGGGCACCGGAGCGACCTGACGCGGGTCAGGATCACCGACATCGCAACCGGGTCGCATTCAGGTTGAGGCGGTCATGGCACACAAGAAGGGACAGGGCAGCTCACGGAACGGACGTGACAGCAACGCGCAGCGACTAGGCGTGAAACGGCACGACGGCAACGTCGTCACCGGGGGGGCCATTCTCGTACGCCAGCGCGGTCAGCGGTTCCGCCCCGGTCTGAACGTCGGTCTCGGAAAGGACGACACGTTGTTCGCGAAAATCGGCGGGCAGGTTCGATTCGAGAACCACGGGTCGCGCGGACGGACCATCAGCGTGCTGCCACTCCAACGCTAGTCGCAGGCATTCCACCCGATCAAGCAGGCATGTTCGTCGACGAAGTCGACATCCACGTCACGGCCGGCGACGGCGGCCGGGGATGCCTGAGTTTTCACCGCGAGAAGTCGGCGCCGCGTGGTGGACCGGATGGCGGTGACGGCGGCCGTGGCGGGACCATATTCCTGAAGGCGACGCCCCACGTCAACACCCTCGTGGCGTTCCGCTTCCACCCCACCTACAAGGCCACGCGCGGCGCGCATGGCGAAGGGTCGAACCGTACCGGCCGGGACGGGCACGACCTCGAGCTCCATGTCCCGCCGGGGACCGTCGCCTACGAGAAGGTGGATGACGCCCTGGTGCAGATCGCTGATCTGCGTGAGGAAGGCCAGCGGGTCGCCGTGGCCCTCGGCGGGCGCGGCGGGCGCGGCAATCAGCATTTCGCCAGCCCCACCAATCAGGCCCCGCGACGAACAGAATCCGGGCACGAGGGTGAGACACGACTCCTCCGCCTCAAGCTCAAGCTGCTCGCCGACGTAGGGCTGGTCGGCTATCCCAACGTGGGCAAGTCGACACTGATCGCCCGCATTTCGGCGGCGCGCCCACGAATCGCGAACTATCCGTTCACCACGCTGAGTCCGAATCTCGGGGTGGTCGGCCTGAGCGGCGAACGGAGCTTCGTCGTGGCGGACGTGCCCGGCCTGATCGAGGGCGCCCATGACGGCCACGGGCTCGGAGACCGGTTTCTTGGGCACCTCGAACGCACCCGGGTGCTGGTGCATCTTGTCGACGTCTCGTCCGGCACGGGGCGAGACCCGATAGATGACCTTGAGATTATCCGACGCGAACTGGCCTTGTTCCAGGGCGACGCCGGCGCCGGCGCGACTCCGGGAACGCTGGCGCGCAAGCCGCAGATCGTAGCCGCGAACAAAGTCGACGCCCTCGACGAACCTGACCGTCTCGAACGACTCAGGCGACACGCGGCCTCCCTCGGCATGGAGACGCATGCGGTCTCGGCCGTCACGGGGCAGGGCATCGCCCCGTTGCTCGAGGCGGTCTGGACCGTCTTTCGGACGGCCGACACGACGAATCCTGACGACTCGCACGCCACGAGACTGGTATGACGGCAGACGGGCGTCTCGGGGTCTTCGGCGGACGTTTCGACCCGATTCATCTCGGCCACCTCGCCACCGCCGCCGCGGCACAGCGGCGTTTTTCGCTGGATCAGGTCCTGCTGCTCCCGTCCCGCGTGTCGCCGCACCGGACCGTTCCGGCCGGCGCACCCGACGCCGACCGGCTCGCGATGGTGCAGCTTGCAGCCAACGGCCACACCGGTTTCGCGCCGTGCGACCTCGAGTTGCGTGCGGACGAACCGTCGTGCACCTCGGTCACGCTTGACCGCCTCAAGACACGGGGACCTCGCCGTACGCGATTGTTCTTCATCCTCGGCGCCGATGCGTTCGCAGACATTGCCACCTGGCACAACTATCCGGCCGTGCTCGGAAAGGCGCATTTCGTCGTGGTGGCTCGTCCGCGCCACCCGCTCCTGAAGCTGGTCGCCGATCTGCCGGACCTGCGACCCCGGATGCGAATGGCGACCGGCGACAACCGTCCCCTCGACCTCGACCAGGAATCGACACCGGCCATCTGGCTGCTCGACGCGGCGACCCCGGCGGTCTCGTCGACGCTGGTGCGGCGGAACCTTGCCAGCAACACGCCGATTACCGGTCTGGTGCCGGCCGCGGTCGCCGCCTACATCACCCGTCACCGGCTCTACCAAGCCGATTCCGGCAGTGAGCTTGCATGACAAATACACCGCCCGTTCCGCACGTGTCTTCGGCCCCTCTCAGCGAGACGCTCGAACAGGTCATCGAGGCGGCCCGGGACAAGAAGGCGGAGAATCTGGTGGTGCTCGACCTGCGCCAGGCCGACGCCTTCACGGACTACTTCGTGATCTGCTCTGGCCGCAGCCACCGGCAGGTCAACGCCATTGTCGAGGGACTCGAGGTTCGCCTCAAACGTATAGGCAACCGACCGATCCAGATCGAGGGCACCGGCACCGACTGGGTGCTGATCGACTGCTTCGACTTCATCGTTCATGTGTTCTCACCTAAAACCCGGAACTTCTACTCCCTCGAACGACTCTGGGGCAACGCGGTCCGGATCGAGTTGCAGCAGGCCGTCCGGGACTGACGGCTCCACAGGCGTCACGCCGCGGGCATCCGGCGCCAGCGCCGCAACCGTCACGGAATCTCCCTTTGCGGTCGCGGCGCGCGACAGCCTGGACGCGCTGCTGGCGGTGCTGCTGGCTCCCGTGTGCGCGGTCTGTGCAACGCTGCTCGACCATCCCACCCACGGTCCGGTCTGCGCAGCCTGCTGGCGCGGGCTGCCCCGACTGACGCCCCCGTGGTGTGATCGTTGCGGCGACCCTCTGCCGCCGGGCGCACCGACGCGCCCCCCGGTCTACTGTCCGCCCTGTCGGCGCCCGTCATCGATCAGCCGGGGCCGGGCGGTGGGTCCCTTCGACGGTGGGTGGCGACAGATCGTGCACCTGTTCAAGTACGACCGCCGCTCTACGCTGGCGCGTCCCCTCGCCGACCTGATGCGAACATGCGGTGAGAATCTGCTGTCCGATGCGGACTGTGTGGTCCCGGTCCCGCTGCACGCCATGCGGCGGCGTTCCCGCGGATTCAATCAGGCGACGGAGCTGGCGGCGCGCCTTGGGCCGCCGGTGGTCGGCGCGCTCCGGCGCACGAGAGCGACCCCACCGCAAATGGCGCTGCCGGCCGTGGACCGTGCGGCCAACGTCCGGGGAGCGTTCGCGCCGGCCCGCCGCCTCGGCCGGCGCCCGCGGGCAACGGTCGCGGGCGCCCGGGTCGTGCTCGTGGATGATGTAGCGACCACCGGCGCCACGCTCGAGGCGTGCGCCCGGGTGCTGCGTCAGTTGGGCGCCAACGACGTGCGAACGCTCACGCTGGCGCGAGTCGCGCGCCGACGATCGTGATGATCTCGTCCGCGATCTCCTGCTTCGGCCGGTCCCCGTCGACGCGCACCCACCCCGGCTGCTCGCCCTGCTGGAGATAACTGTTGCGGACCCGTTCCAGCAGGGCCAGGTCGCGCTCGTAGCTGTCGCGCCCGGCAGGCTTGCGGTCAACCGCCCGCGCCGGATCGATGTCGATCAGCAGCGTAAGATCCGGCACCGGCAGAAATCGCTGCATGTCGGTCAGCCAGCGGGCATCGAGTCCCTGGGATACCCCATAGGCGATGCCCGACGCCACGTAGCGGTCGCACACCACGGCCAGTCCGCCGTTCAGCCAGCGCTCCAAATCGTCCTTGCGCTCGTACCGGTTGGCGACATGCAGCAGTTGCATCGCTTCCGGACCGTAATTGCGCTCACCCTGCAACGCCCGGGCGATCTCCTCCCCGATCGAGGTGCCGTAGTCGGGAAACGAGATCATCCGCGCACGGGTTCCGCCTGCCCGAAGCCGGTCACGCAACAGCTCCGCCTGGGTCGCTTTTCCGCTCTGGTCGAGCCCCTCTATCGCAATCAGCATGGTCACGGTTCCCGCTGGCGCCTAGCAGCCCGTGGTAGAACCCCGCGTTGCACCGAGATCTGGTCGTAACAATGCCGCGCCCGGCCAGCGCAAGGCGCGACGAGGGAGCAAATTGGGGCATTTGTGACCCCGGCAATCAGAAGCCCAGCGCCGCCCGAGACGGGATGCAGCGTGAAACAGCAGAATTCCGCGGGGAAGCGCAGAATTCTGCGGGAATCGAATGCAGTGGGGCTTTACCACGGGCTGCTAGACCTCACAGGCGAGTTGATCGTCGATGGTCTGCCGGCGGCGGACCACACGCCAGCCCCCGTCGTCCACCATGACTTCCGCCGGCAACGGACGCCGGTTGTAGTTCGATGACATGGTCGACCCGTAGGCCCCCGCATCGAGAATCGCCAGCACGCCGCCGATCGCCGGCAGCGGCAGCGTCCGGCCGGCCCCGACGACATCGGACGACTCGCAGATCGGCCCCACCACGTCGCATGACACCGGATCGGCGCCGGTCTCCTCCACTGGGACGATCCGATGATACGCGCCGTATAGCGCGGGGCGCATCAGTTCGCTCATGCCCGCGTCGAGCACCACGAACCAGGTTCCGTCAAGACGCGGCTTCACGTCGACCACCGAGGCCAGCAGGGCCCCGGCAGGCCCAGCCACCGCCCGGCCCGGCTCGACGACGAGCGCCAGACCCGCCGGCCGGACGACATCGATCAATGCGTTCGCGTAGTCGTCCGCCGAGGGCACCGATTCGCCGTCGTAGGGAATACCGAGCCCCCCTCCCAGATCGAGATGCTCAACATGCACGCCGTCGCCCCGCAGCGCCAGCGCCAGCTCCACCGCGGCGCCGGCCGCCGCGCGAATCGGTCCCAGACCCAACATCTGCGAGCCGATATGCAGGTGCAATCCGACGAACACCAGCTCGGGCCGCTCACTCGCGCGCCGCACGATCGCACGTGCGTCGGCGATCGGCGCGCCGAACTTGTGGGTGCTCAGCCCGGTCGAGATATGCGGATGACTCTCGGAGGCGATGTCAGGATTGACCCGCAGCGCCACCCGCGCCGTGGTGCGCCGGGCCCGCGCGGCGTCGGCAATACGGTCCAGTTCACCGGATGACTCCGAGTTGATCGCCTTGACCCCCAACGCCACCGCCCGGTCGATCTCCGCCGGAGTCTTGCCCACACCGGTGAAAACGATGTCATCGGGCGTGTATCCCGCCCTGAGCGCCACCGCGATCTCACCGCCGGAGTTGGCGTCCACGAGGCCCCCTGACTCGCGGACAACTCGCACCACGGCCAGATTCGAGTTGGCTTTCAGGGCATAGTGGACCGCATGGGGATACATCCCGAATCCGGCGCTGAACGCACGCACCCGTTGGCGGACCGTCGCGGCGCTGTACACGTACGTCGGCGTCCCCACTGCCGCGGCGATCGCCGACAGCGGCACTCCATCGCAGGTCAGGGCCGACCCGTCCGGCCTGAAGGCGTACATAGACTCGGCATTGTACGGCACCTCGCCGCCCCCGCGGCGCGGGCCGCCCGCCACGGGCGGCCGGGGTGTGAATTGACACACGAGTGAGCGGTTGCTACGATTCGTCGGCCTGCCCGCGAATCCGAATCGCCCCAGCCCATGCTCGCCAGTTCAGCGCCGGAGCGTGATCAAACGATCGAGCAACTGATTGAAGGCTGTCTGCAAGGCGACCAGCAGGCCTGGGAAACGATCGTCTCGCAGTATCAGCGCAAGGTCTTCAACGTCGCCTACAAATTCGTCGGCCGTCACGATCTGGCCGAGGATCTGACGCAGGACATCCTGCTGAAGATCTTCAAGTCGCTGGGCACCTTCGACCGGCGGGCCAATTTCCAGACGTGGCTGATCAGCGTCAGCCGGAATCTCTGTATCGACCACTACCGGAGCGTGCGCAAGGAGCGCGAACTGGTGGATCACGGCGTCGACGTCTCCACCACCGCCGCGGCGGCGCCGGTCAGCCGGGAACCGGACGCGCTGGCCAGGCTGGAACAGGGGGACCGGCGCGCCCTGCTTCATCACGCGCTGGCGCAGCTTCCTGATACGCTGCGCACGGCTGTGCTGCTGCGCGACATCCAGGAACTGACCTATCAGGAGATCGCTGACCGCCTGGACCTGGCCGAAGGCACAGTCAAATCGAGAATCAACCGGGGACGAAAGGAACTCGGGCGTCAGATCAGGCGGCTGATGCCCGAGGGGGGCGCCAGGCATGCCGGCGCCGGGCGGCACGTGCGCCACAGGGAGTGACCATATGAATCTGAACACCGAGCATTCCGGAGGAGTCGCCATCGTGCGCGTCGGCGAGCCGCGGCTGATGTACCCGCTGCTGTCGGAGTTTGCCGACGCCGTGACCGCGCTGGTCAAGGACGGTGAGCGCAAGATCCTGATTGACCTGTCCCCCGTCGTCTATATCGACAGCGCCTCCATCGGCTGTTTGATGGATCTGTATCGACAATCGGCAGCCGCGGGCGCAACGCTGAAACTTTCAGGCGTGCAGAAGCGGGTCGAGACCATGCTCAGCATGACCGGCGCACAGCGGTTCATCGAGGTGCACGGCGACGAACAGAGCGCTCTCGACACGTTTGGGGGCTGACATGCGCAGCATCACCACGACGAGCGGCGCCGCGGTGCCCCTTGATGGAGACCTCCTCGCCATCCTCGAGGCGCTCTACAAGGAGCTCAACATCCGGCATGGGCTGGAGCGCACGTTCGAGGACACGATCCGGGAGGTCAACCATCTGCTCGCGCAAATGACCGAAGACGAGCGCCGGACATATCTGGTGGAAAGCCTCTTCCTGAACACCGTCACCTACGAGAACGAGCGGCTCGGCGCCTACATGCGCAGGTTGACCGACGGACCGTGAGCGCGGCGGTTCGCGCTGGTGCGTCGACGATTGCGGGTGGGGGGAGTTCAACTGGCGGCCGGGGTCGGCACTTCAGCCGGCGATGTCGCTTCGGCAGCCACGTTCCCGATCGCCGGCGACTCGACGATCTCCCACGCGTCCTGCTCCTCGAGGATCTTCTCGGCAAACGCCGCGTGCAGTTCGTGACCGCCCCGGTGGGCCACCAGATGTCCGATCACCGGGTATCCGACCAGCGCCAGATCGCCAATGGCGTCCAGAATCTTGTGCCGCACGAATTCATCCTCGAACCGAAGTGAATTGTTCAGCACACCGGTCTCGCCGAGCACGATCGCGTTGTCGAGCGACCCACCCAGAGCGAGCCCCTTCTGCCGCAGCATCTCGACTTCCTTCAGGAATCCGAACGTCCGGGCCGGAGCGATCTCGTCGACGAAGGACTCCTGGGTGACCCGCAGCGTATGAGTCATGTGCCGCAGCAACGGATGGTCGAAGCTGATGCTGTAGGTCACCTTGAAGTAGTCGGACGGATACAGCGCGATGCGTTTCTCGCCACGCGTCAGCGACACCGAGCGTAGCACCTTCAGATAGCGCCGCGGGGTCGTCAGCCGCTTCAACCCGGCCTCGTGCACCAGATACACGAAGGACGCGGCGCTTCCGTCCATGATCGGCACTTCCGCCTGGTTGAGTTCGATGATGACGTTGTCGACGCCCAGACTGACGATCGCGGCCAGCAGGTGCTCGACCGTCTCGACCGTACCCGCATTGCGCGACAAACCGGTCGCGTAGTGCAGACGGTCGACATTGTCGACCGTGGCCGGTATCTCGACGCCCCCGAGATCGGCTCGGCGGAATCGGATGCCGCGCCCGGCACGTGCGGGCCTCAGCGACAACGTGACTTTTTCTCCGGAATGCAAGCCGATTCCGGAACAGGACACGGAACGTCGGATAGTGTGCTGAACGTCAGTCACAGACCAGCATGCCCCCAGAAGCTAACGACCGACAATGGGTAGAGCAAGAGCAGTGCCGGTTGTTCGACCAACGTCGACAAATCGTAAATGACTCTTGGTCAAAGAGTTATTCCGCTCATGTCAACTCATGGATCATAACGTTTCGTGCGGTGTGCGGTCACAACGACACCGCGATTCGCTGCAAGTGCGGTTGTTGTACCACATAACGGCCGTGTTGTCAGCCATTTGTACGATTTTCCAGGTCCGTCAGAACGGCCGCGAGATACTTGCCGGTCACCGATTCCGGAACGGCGGCAACCTCTTCAGGGGTGCCAGCGGCCACGAGCCGGCCCCCTCCGTCCCCGCCTTCCGGTCCGAGATCGATGACGTGATCGGCATTCTTGATGACATCGAGGTGGTGCTCGATCACGATGACGGTATTGCCCTGATCGACCAGCTTCTGCAGCACGTCGAGCAGTTTCCGGGTGTCCTCGAAATGCAACCCTGTCGTCGGTTCGTCCAGGATATACACCGTCCGTCCGGTACTGCGGCGGGACAGCTCCTTCGACAGTTTGACCCGTTGCGCCTCCCCGCCGGACAGCGTGGTGGCCGATTGACCCAATGCGAGATAGCCCAGCCCCACCTCCTGCAACGTTCGCAGCCGGATCGCGATCGGGGGAAAGTTCTCAAGCAGGGGCGCCGCCTGATCGACGGTCAACTCGAGTACGTCGGCGATCGAGGCCCCGCGATAGCGGACCTCCAGCGTTTCGCGATTGTATCGACGACCCTTGCACTGCTCGCAGGTTACGTAGACGTTCGGCAGGAAGTGCATTTCGATGGCGCTCACACCGTCGCCCTGGCACGCCTCGCAGCGGCCGCCCTTGACGTTGAACGAGAAACGGCCGGGCCGGTACCCTCTGGCACGCGACTCGGGCAACATGGCGAACAGTTCGCGGATGAACGTGAACAGCCCGGTGTAGGTAGCGGGATTCGAGCGCGGCGTGCGGCCGATGGCCGCCTGGTCGATCTGAATCACCTTGTCGACGTACTTGACGCCGTCGATACACCGGTGGGCACCGGGAAGATCCGCGGCGCGATAAAAGTCGCGGGCCAGGGACCGATAGAGGATGTCGTTGACGAGCGTCGATTTGCCTGACCCGCTGACTCCCGTGATCGCCGTCAGCACGCCGATCGGTATCGCCACGTCGATGCCGGCGAGGTTGTTTGCGCTGGCTCCCCGAATCACGAGCCATCCCCGAGACGGTGCCCGGCGTGCGGACGGAATCGGAATCGTACGCTCGCCCCGCAGGTAGCGCCCCGTTATCGACGGATGGCCGTTGGCCAGCAACTCGTCCGGTGTCCCCTGAAAGATGACCTCCCCGCCGTGCTCGCCCGCGCCCGGCCCGAGGTCGACCAGATAGTCCGACGCCCGGATCGTCTCTTCGTCATGCTCGACCACCACCACGGTGTTCCCCATGTCCCGCAGCCTGCCGAGCGTCGCCAGCAGCAGGCGGTTGTCCCGCTGATGCAATCCGATCGACGGTTCATCCAGCACATACAGAACCCCGGTGAGGCTGGCGCCGATCTGGGTCGCGAGCCGAATCCGCTGGCCCTCGCCGCCGGACAGCGTTGCCGCGCCGCGGGCCAGGGTCAGATACCCGACACCGACATCCTTGAGAAAACCCAACCTGTCGCGAATTTCACGCAGCACCCGCCCCGCCACCAACGTTTCGCGCTCGGTCAGATCGAGCGCGGCGAATACGCCGGCCGCCTCCGCGACCGGAAGATGCACGAAATCGGCGATGGTGCGCCCCTTTACCCGCACGGCGCGACTCTCTGGCCGCAGGCGTTCGCCGCTGCATTCCGGACAGGGTTGCAGCGACCGCAACGGCGCGAGCAGCTCCTGCCGGGCCCACGTGCCGGTCCGGTAGCGACGCTGCAGATTCGGCAGAATGCCCTCGAAATCACGGCCGAACGGTTGCGCCGCGCGTGATGATCTCCCCGCCGGCCGCGGCGGCGCGGGCGGCCCATGCATCAGCAGGTGCCGCTGCTTCGCCGGAAGGTCGTCAAACGGTGTATCGAGGTCGATGCCGAAATACTGCTGGAGCCCGGCGAGCGCTTCGCGCACGAGCGTACGGTCTCCCGCCGCCCACGGAGAAATCGCCCCCTCGCTGAGGGTCTTCGACCCGTCCGGCACGATCCGCGCTGGATCGAAATCATCGGTGACGCCGAGTCCCTGGCATGCGCGGCAGGCACCCTGGGGCGAGTTGAACGAGAAAATCCGCGGTGTCAGCTCCGGCATGCTGACGCCGCAGCGCGGACAGGCCAGCTTCCGCGAGAACAACCGATCGCCGCCGCTCAACGTGTTGAGGATGACGACGTTGTCGGCGAGATCGAAGGCCAGCTCGATTCCGTTGCGCAACCGGCGCTCCATGCCCGGCCGGATGACGAGGCGATCGACCAGCACTTCGATGTCATGGTTCCGCCGCCGATCGAGCTTCAGATCGTCGTCGAGCGAGCGGGTCTCCCCATCCACCCGCACGCGGACGAAGCCGCGCCCCCGCAGGCCGGCCAACTCCTTTTTGAACTCGCCTTTGCGCCCCCGCACAATCGGCGCAAGCACGTTGACGCGTATGTCGGTCGGACCCCGCAGGACAATGTCCATGATCCGATCGATCGACTGGGAGGTGATCTCGCGATCACACCGGGGACAGTGCGGAACGCCGATGCTGGCGAACAGCAGCCGGAGATAGTCGTGAATCTCCGTGACGGTGCCGACGGTCGAACGCGGGTTCGAGCCGGTCGTTTTCTGCTCGATGGAGATCGCGGGCGACAGCCCCTCGATCAGATCCACATCCGGCTTCTCCACCTGCTCGAGGAACTGCCTGGCGTACGCGGACAACGACTCGACGTAGCGCCGCTGTCCCTCGGCGTAGATGGTGTCGAACGCGAGTGAGGACTTGCCGGATCCGGACAGACCGGTGAAGACGATCAGGCGGTCACGAGGAAGACTGACGTCGACGCTCTTGAGATTGTGGACGCGCGCGCCGCGTACTTCGATGCGGTCGTGAGCCATGGCAGGGAGACTGACTGTCAGTCCAAACTCGCGATGTTATCACGCGGTCACGGGGGGCCGGCGCGACCCGCCGCCGGCGTCCAGCCACGGGGGGCCAGCGCTCGAAGCGGTACGCGGTATCGCCGGAGACGACCACCGCCGCCCCGGCCGTATCGAACGCAACACCCACCAGGCCCTGGGCCGCCACCGCGAACTCCGGGTCGGCGCCGTCCCGGACCCGATACAGCCCACTGGCGCCCGCCAGTGCTTCGGCGACATACAGGACCCCATGGGTGTCGAACGCCAGGCCCTGCGGACGGCCGAACCGCCGGGTGATCGTCGTGACCGTGCCGTCCCGGTCCACGCGGTACAGTGCGTCCCGGGTCGACAGGGTCGGCGCGGTGACGAAGAGCGCGCCCGTCGGCGCGATGGCGAGATGAAACGCGGCGACGCTGGGTGGCAAGACGGCGAACGGAGATACCTTTCCCGACCGGCTCACCTGATACACGGTACCCGACCGGTCGCCGACGAAGAGTCGCCCGTCGGCATCGAACGCCAACCCGCATGCCACCCCCAGATCGGTCGCCACCAGCTCCGCCCGTCCGTCCGCGTCGATCGAGTACACGGTTCCGTCGAAACGGCTCGAGACGAAGAGCCGGCCGTTCGGGTCGCAGGCGAGGGAGGTCGGATTGGCCACGCCGCTCACGAACGGCTCCCGGAACCCGTCCCGACGAAGCCGGAACACCGACACGGGCGAGCGATCGCCGCGCGCGCCACTGTAGGTGAGGAACAGGGTGCCGTCGGCACCGAACACCGGACTATCGACCTGATGGAGCCCGGTGGCCACCGGTGCCCCGATCTCGAGAAACGCCGTTTCCCCCGGTGCGCTCGCCAGTCGGACTGCCGCGGCGCCGCCGGCGACTCCCCGGGGCACCAGGCCGACGACCGTATCCCGGTCGCAGTAGACGACCTGGGCCGGCAACTCGCCAATGCGGAGTTCCGGCGGACCCACCACGTCGCCGCCAAGGCCGCGGCCATGAATGGTGACCCGTCCGCCGGGGATGGCGGCCAGCGGGTGCACGGACGCGATACAGGGACGTGAGGATGGCACGGACAGTTACCGGCGCAACAACCGCCTTGCGCGTGGCGGCGGGTGGCGGGCTCAAGCCTCGTCGACCGCGACGTTCCAGTAGAGATAGTTGCGCCAGCTTTCCGGCGCCTCACGCACGCCGACTGCAATCCGGACGGTGGCCGAACGCGACGGTCGATGAGGCGGCCGTTTGATGGCCATCCCTGCCTCGACCGGGGTGCGCCCCCCCTTGCGCCGGTTGCATCGCACGCAGGACGTGACGATGTTCTCCCACTCCTTCCGCCCACCATACCGCACTGGAATGACATGGTCGAACGTGAGCTTGTCCGGCGGAAACGCCTGCCCGCAGTACTGGCATCGGTGACGGTCGCGGGCATAGATGTTCGCCCGCGAAAACGGTACCAGATTGAAGTGCCGCTTGATCGTGATGTAGTGCAGCAAACGGATCACGGACGGCAGCTTCACGGTGAGCGACACCGAGTGGATTTCTCGGGGATAGACCGAGATGACTTCGACCTTCCCCTGACACCAGAGGGTAATCGCTTTCCGCCAGTCGACGACCGTCAGCGGTTCGTAAGTCGCGTTGAGCAGCAGCGTGTGCTCCATCAGCTCGCCCCGGCACGTGTCCCGACCGTAATCTGAATCGGGCGATTCATCGCGGCAATCAGACCGAATGCAGCGGGCAGCGTGGCAGGCACGCCACCGCCGTCGGGCCAGTTTCGGCCGCCTCCGCTGAGTCATCCGCGAGAATCTTTGGCATTCTGCCCGAGCGACGCCAATCGTGTCAAGTCGAAACAATCTCGTAACACACTGTTAATAAATGGGTTATGTCGTATTTCCGGCATACCGTTCCCCTATTGGATCGACCCGCAACGGCCGATACGTGCAGCGATGCACAAGCTGATGTGGTGTGTCGTGCTGGCGGCGCTGGCGAGCGGCTGCGCCAGCCACGGACCGGTCGTGCCGCAACCGTTTCCCAGACCGTCTCGCCGCGCCGATCTCCCAACCGTGCTCGCGGCGCCGCGACCGGCGGATACGTATGCGATTACGGCGACGGCGCTCGAACTGCGCGGTGTGCCGTACGTCGATGGCGGCGCATCGCCGACCGGCTTCGACTGCAGCGGGTTCACGTCTTACGTCTTCCGGCGCCATGGAGTGGAACTACCGCGTCTGGCGGCGGCGCAGTACGAGGTCGGCGACCCCGTTGCCCCGGATGCGATCAGACCCGGCGACCTGCTGTTCTTCACCACGGTCGCCCCGGGCGCCTCACATGTCGCGCTGGCGATCGGCGCCGACGAGTTCGTACACGCTCCGTCCGAACGCGGGTCCGTACGGGTCGAACGGCTGAGCTCGAGCTATTGGTCGAAGAGATACCTGGGGGCCCGGCGCATCCTCGACCCCGCGCCGTAGGCGGGCGCAACCTGGCTGCCTCAGCCTTCGACGGCGATCTTGATGCGCTCGCTGTCCCGCCGGAATCCAGCCGATAGCCGCCGGCCCGTGAGGTGTCTGCCGCCAGACGCTCGAGATTCCGTGTCGCGGGATCGCCGACCGATTGCAGCACCCTGCAGACCTCAGACACGGGGGGTGCATCATGCCGGTGGGACGGACACCTCCGCGGCCAGCAGGTCGATCTGTCGCGAAATCTGCAAGGCGGCATCCGGGCTCACCGGCTCGAACGGAGCGCGAGGCGGACCCCCGACGTATCCGAGATGGGCAAGTGCCGCCTTCAATCCAGGAATGCCGTATATCGACGTGACGAGTCTGGCGAGCGGAATGACATGTCGCTGCAGCGCACGCGCCTCGTCGTAGCGGCCCGCCCGTACGAGATCGTAAAGCCGGACGCACGCGTTGGGAGCCACGCACGCCAGCGCCATGATTCCACCCTGGACACCCAGCATGAGACTGGTGAAGAACGTCGGCGCCGACCCGACGAGGACGCTGAATCCCTCGGGCGCCAGACTCGCGAGGTCTCCGACATAGCTCATGTCGGGACCAGATTCCTTCAGACCGACGATGTTGTCGTGGATCGACAGCGCCGCCGCCGCCTCGACCGGCAACGTCACGCCGGTCAGCGCCGAGAAATTGTAGAGAAGCACCGGGACGGGACTGGCGTCGGCGACCGCGGTGAAGTGCCGGATGAAGGCGTCGGTGGTCAACTGTCCCTTGAAGTACGACGGGGTGCGCACGAGGACGGCGTCGGCGCCCGCCGCCGCCGCCCGGCGGCAGGCGTCGATCGTGCACTTCGTGGACTGGCGGCCGGTTCCGGCGATCAGCAGTCGATCCGTCGGAATCCGCTCCCGCGCGGCAGCGATCAACCGTTCCGACTCGTCGTCGTCGACCAGCGGCGCTTCCCCGTTCGACCCCAGCACCACCAACCCGTCGAGGGAAGTCGTCATCCAGCGATCAAGATTTCCGCGCCAGGCGGTCAGGTCCAGTGCGCCGTCCTCGTCGAACGGCGTCGGGATCGGCGCATACACACCAGTGATGGTCATGAGTCTCGTCCATTCCGGGCTCGACGTGCAAGCGGGCTGCGTCGGCCGAACAGTAGCGATGACGGCGGAGGCTTGTCAATCATCAGAGGTAGGTGCCCGGCCGTGCCGACCGACGTCGGCCACAACCGGGCAGTGGCGGGTCACAGGCGGGTCAGGGCCAGCGGTGCAGCCGATTGGCAACCGGGTGCCCGCGGCCGGAGGCAAGACGGCGGCCCGTCGGAACGGACGCTATCGATGATCGAAGCAATTTTCGGGCCACACTAGGGTCCGAATCGATAACAGTCGTGCAAGGTCTTAAGAATGAATCGTTTAGCGAGGAAGCACATAGCATCGCAACGCTGGTGTTCAAGCCAGGATCTGACCTGAATGATGAACCGCAGGTGACACGACTGTCATTTGGGCACTGTGCAAAGGGGTTCGCGGCGCACGCGTGACGCCAGCCACGATTCTGCGTCAGGCGCCGTGGCGTGGGCCGATGAGCGGTTGCTCGTGAATGCAGTAGGCGGCGACGACGCGGCCCTTCACCAGATGTTCCTGGATAATTCGCTCCAGCACTGGAGGGTCGCATGCGCGGTACCAGGCGCCCTCGGGGTACACGACCGCGACGGGGCCCCCTTCGCAGACCCGCAGGCAGTTCGCCTTCGTGCGCAGGACGCCGCCCTGCTCGGACAGCCCCAACGCCCGAAGACGCCGTTTGAGATAGGCCCAGGCCGTCTGACCCCGTGCCTGATCGCAGCACTTCGGAATCGTCTGGTCGCAACAGAGCAGAATGTGCCGCTGCGCGGCGGTCACCCCGACGGCCGCCGCCGCACGCCGCTGGCTGGTCAGGGCGTCCGCTCCACGGTCGTGGTCGGTCATCGGCTGCGGGAACGGGACTCGATGACGGGCACGGGACTTGAAATGTGCCTGTCGCGAACCGGCGCATAGGATAGCATGACGTCCGGCGGCTGCCGCCGCGGGACGACACCGACGCCATGACCCGATACACCGCGTTCGCGAATCGCGCCCTGACCCTGTTTCTCGCCAGCGTCGAACGAGGCGGCAACGCCCTGCCGCACCCCGGCACGTTGTTCGCCCTGCTCGCCGGCCTCATCATCGTCATCTCCGCGTTCGCCTCCATGACCGGCATCGAGGTGATCCATCCCGGTACCGGCGAGCTGATTCAACCGGTCAGCCTGGCCACGATCGCGGGGCTGCACCGCATCCTGACGGAGATGGTCACCAACTTCACCAGTTTCGCTCCGCTGGGCACGGTGCTCGTCTCGATGCTGGGCATCGGTGTCATGGAGAGCAGCGGCCTGATCGGCGCGGCGCTGCGGCTGCTGGTGCTCTCTGCGCCGAAGCGCCTGCTCACGTTCGTGATCGTGCTGGCCGGCGTGCTCTCGAACACCGCCAGCGAGATCGGGTATGTGCTGCTCGTGCCGCTGGGCGGCATCATCTTCCTCGGCGCGGGGTTGCACCCGATCGCCGGGCTGGCGGCCGCCTTTGCCGGCGTCTCCGGGGGGTACAGCGCGAACCTGCTGCTCGGCACCGTGGACCCGCTGCTGGCCGGATTGTCGGAAGAGGCGGCGCGTATCGTCGACGACGGCTATCGGGTGAACCCGGCGGCGAACTACTACTTCATGGTGGTCTCGACGTTTCTCATCGCGGCGGCCGGCACCTGGGTGACCGAACGCGTGGTCATCCCCCGCCTCGGCACGTATGACGGCGACGGCGGGGGCGACCCCAACGTGCTGCAGGAGCTCTCGCCGGTCGAACGCCGGGGGCTGCGCTACGCGCTGCTGGCCATGGGCGTGCTGGTGGCGTTCCTGCTGTGGGGCACCGTGCCCGCCGACGGATTTCTCAGGAATCCGGAGACCGGCGGGCTGCTGCGGTCCCCGTTCCTGTCCGGCATCGTCGCGCTCATCTTCCTCGGCGGCACGGTGGTGGGCATCGCCTACGGCGCCGTCACCGGCGCGTTCAAGAACGACACCGACGTCATGAACGGCATGGGCAAGACGATCGGGACGCTGGGGACCTACCTCGTGCTGGTCTTCTTCGCGGCCCAGTTCGTCGCCTACTTCAACTGGACGAATCTGGGATTGATCATGGCGGTCAAGGGCGCCGAAACCTTGCGCAGTTCAGGACTCGGCGGCATCCCGTTGATGCTGAGTTTCGTCCTGCTTTCGTCGTTCATCAATCTCTTCATGGGCAGCGCGTCAGCGAAGTGGGCCATCATGGCCCCCGTCTTCGTCCCCATGTTCATGCTGCTCGGCTACTCGCCCGAACTGACCCAGACCGCGTATCGAATCGGCGACAGCACGTCCAACATCATCGCGCCGATGATGTCCTACTTCGCGCTGATCGTGGCCTTCTTCGAGCGCTACGACAAACGCTCGGGCATCGGCACGGTGGTCGCGACCATGCTGCCCTACACCATCGCCTTCTTCATCTGCTGGTCGGTCCTGCTGGTGATCTGGATGTCGCTCGGCCTGCCGGTGGGCCCGGGCGCAGGGCTGGCGTACGCACCCTGACCTCCCGTGGGGACGTCCCGTGTATCTATGCTCAGTCGTCGCCGGGCCAGGCGATCGCCGCCCGGACCCCCGCGAGATCGTCCCGTGTATGGACGTCGACGTACAGGTCGCCGGCGCGCAGGCTGCGGAGATCGCCCGCCGACAGCGGGACCGTGCCGTAGGGGCGCGGCTGAGCTCGCCCGCCGAGCAGATGCGTAACCGGCCCCGGACCGCCCTCGGTCGCGCGATGGATATGCATGAAGAGCACGTCATCGTCGATCACCCCATGCACTGACGCGCTGTACGTGAGACGGCGGGTCGCACGATCGAGCACGAAACGCGCCCGCAGCCCAACCCCGCCCGCGCTCTCCTGTTCCACATCGACAGCGACCTGGGCCGGCGGCGTGAGCAGGCTCGGCGTGCTGTCCGGCGGAAGACGGTGACGGGTGGCCTGCTCGTAGGCGTAGGCCAGACGCAACAGGTCCGCTTCGGCGAATTCGCGGCCGATCATTTCGAGACCGACCGGCATGCCGTCGCCGGCGTACCCGGCCGGCACGGTGATGGCCGGCAATCCGGAGGTCGCGCTCAGCGCACAGTTGCTGCCGGGCTGCGCCTGCCCTATCGGCCGGGCGGTTTGACGGATGGTGGGATAGAGCAGCGCCGTCAGGTCGTGCTCGTCGAGCAGCGCCACGACGGCGACCTGGACCTCCGCGCGCCTCGCCAGACGCTCGCGATACTCGTCTGTATCCAGCGTGTCGATCTCGAGCGACGACCGCAGCGCGCCCGCCCCGAGCACCTGGTGGTAGAGCCCCAGCTCCACGAGCTCGGCGAGCGAGCGCACCGGCGCCCCCGGCGTATTCGCCAGATACCGATCGAAATCGACCTTGAACTCCAGCCCGATCAGCGAGGCGCCTCTCAGGATCGCGCCGAAATCAGTCTCGCCGACGTCGACAACGACCGCCCCCTGCGCTGTCATCTCTTCGGCCGCCGCCTCGATGACGGTGCGCACCGGGCGGTCGGCGCCGGCATCCCCGAGCAACTCCTCGAGCAGCGCCACGCGTGCCCCCTGAAGCCCGCGCGGGTCGAGCGCGCCGGTGAACGTGTCGGGGATGCGCCCCTCGCTGCGCCGGGTGGTCTCGTCAGCCGGGTCGACGCCGACCGTCGCGTCGAGCATGATCGCCAGATCCTCGACCGACCGCGCCAGCGGCCCGCCGATGTCCTGGGTCGTCGACAACGGGACGATCCCGTCGCCGCTGGCAAGCCCCCGCGTGCCGCGCAGTCCGGCCAGCGCATGGTGCGCCGCCGGGATCCGGATGGACCCGCACGTGTCGCTGCCCATGCCGGCAGCGGCAAAGCTGGCCGCCACCGCGGCGCCGGTACCGCCGCTGGAGCCGCCAGGGTTACGGGTGGGATCGTAGGGATTGCGGGTCTGTCCCGCCATCGAGCTGACCGTGGTGATTCCCCGGGCCAGCTCATGCATGTTCGTCTTGCCGAGGATGATCGCACCCGCCTCGCGCAGGCGCCGAACCTGAAACGCATCGTCAGGGGGTATCGAGGTGGCCAACCCGATCGCCCCCGCCGTGGTCGGCATGCCGGCGATGTCGTAGTTATCCTTCACCACGACCGGAATGCCGTGCAACCTGCCGCGCACCTGCCCGGCGGCGCGCTCGGCGTCGAGCCGGTCAGCCTCCGCGAACGCGCGCTCGTCGAGCGTGACCATCGCATTCAGACGCGGCCCGCGCTGATCGAACGCCTCGATCCGCGCCAGATATCCCGTCACCAGCTCGCGCGAGGTCACCTCGCCCGCCTCGAGCGCCGACGCGAGCTCGGCAATCGTCCGTTCCGCGACGTCGAAGCCGGCGCCGCTTTCGACGACGCCCGGACCGCAACCAACGGCGGTCAGGGCCAGCCACGCCAGCACGAGCCCCGCCACACCGTTGCGCCGGCATCTGCCGCGACCCGAGTGCGTGTACATCTCACGTGCCTCCCGTCGGGGTACGGGCAATCCTCCAGCAACGCGAGTGCGTGTACATCTCTACGCGCCTCCCGTTGCGGTACGGGCAATCCTCCAGCAACGCGAGTGCGTGTACATCTCTACGCGCCTCCCGTTGCGGTACGGGCAATCCTACTGCAACGCGAGTGCGTGTACATCTCTACGTGCTTCCCGTTGCGGTACGGGCAATCCTACTGCAACCCAGGTGCATGTACATTCCTACGTGCCTCCAATCGGGGGTACGGGTAAATCTACTGCAAACGGTAGAATGCCCTGATGCGAACGCGATGGATTCTCGGGACAATCTGTCTGGGGGCCATCCTCGCGGCGGCGCAGACCCCGACCGCGGCGCCCGGCAACGACTCGATCCAGCCGGCCGACCTCGAGGCGGACGTCCGTTTCCTGGCTGGCGACCACATGCAGGGGCGACAGACCGGCACCCCCGGGAACCGCCAGGCCGCCGCGTTCATTTCGTCACGATTCGCTCGGCTCGGACTCGCGGGCCTCGGACCGGCCGGCGCTCATGAACAACCGTTCGACCTGACGACGACCCGACTCGGCGCCCCCAACACGCTCGAGGTGACCGGCATCGCCGCCACGGAGCTGTCCCTCGGGACCACGTTCTATCCGGATCCGGCCAGCGCCACGGGGGAGGCGGCCGGCGACGTGGTCTTCGTCGGCTTCGGCATCGCCGACCCCCGATACCGGCACGATGACTACCAATCGGCGGACCTCGACGGCAAGGTGGCGCTGATGCTGAACCACGAACCGGGAGAATTCGACCCCGACGGCCGGTTCGACGGTGAGATGCCCTCGGAGGCGGCGCGTGCGGTGCGCAAGATCCGGGCGGCGCAGGACGCCGGGGCGGTCGCCGTACTCGTGGCGCCCGATCTGCACAATCACGCGGGGCAGCGCGGACCGGCGCGTCCGATGCAAAGCGTGTGGCCCAGCCGTCCCCGCCGCGCACCGCGTTATCAGCTCGCGAACTGGGTGCAGGCGATCCGGATTCCGGTCGTGCAGATCTCGGGCGACCTCGCCGCCGATATCGTCGAGCGGTCCGGGTACTCGTTCCAGGCGCTGGCGGCGCTCGCCGAGGAACCCGGCGGTATCGCCGCGATACCGCTGCCCGGGCCGCGGATCCAACTGACGGCGACGGTGAACCGGGAGACGGTGCCGAACCGCAACGTGGTGGGGTTCATCGAGGGCGCCGACCCACGGCGCAGGGACGAGTGGATTCTGATCACCGCACACCTCGACCACGTGGGAATGGACGACTCGCGGGTATTCAACGGCGCCGACGACAATGCGTCCGGCGTCGCCGGACTGATCGAAATCGCCGAGGCGTACCGCACGGCGGCGACGGCCGGATTCCGTCCGCCGCGCTCGATTCTGTTGGCCGCATGGAACTCCGAGGAACAGGGCCTGCTGGGCGCGTGGGCCTACACCGAGGCGCCGTTGCATCCGCTGGCGCAGACGGTCGCGGTGCTCAACATGGACATGATCGGCCGTGACGAAGAGGTGCCCGAAGACGGCGGCGCACGGTTTCGCGGCTTGTCCCCGCAGGCGGCCGAGACGAACCGCAACTCGGTCAACCTGCTCGGCTACAGCCGTTCTCCCGACCTGCGCCGGGTGGTCGAACACGCCAACGGTCTCACCGGGCTGCAACTCAGGTTCCGTTACGACGACAACGCCTCGGATCTCCTGCGCCGCAGCGACCAGTGGCCGTTCCTGTACCTGGGCGTGCCGGCCATGTTCGTGCATACCGGGCTGCATCCGGACTACCACACCGAACGGGACCGGCCCGACCTCCTCAACTACGAGAAGATGGCGCGCATCGTGCGGTTGGTGCACCAGGTGAGCTGGAATCTGGCGCAGGCCGAGACGCGGCCGGCGTATGTCCCTCGCTGACGGTCTCGCTGTCCGACGATTCGGCATCGTCGAACACGCAGTCCAGCCGCATGCAGTCGTCGAGCGCCAGCAGATACCGTGCCCGGGGAATCTCGATCGCGCCGAACTGCTGCAGGTGCGGGGTCACCCACTGGACGTCCAGCAGTCCGAACCCTCGATCACGGAGCCGTGCAACGAGGAAACACAGGGCGACCTTCGACGCATCCCGCACACGGTGAAACATCGACTCGCCAAAAAACGCGCCGCGCAGACTGACCCCGTAGAGACCACCCACCAACCGGTCACTCTCCCAGACCTCGATCGAGTGTGCATGACCGGCCCGCTGCAGCGCGCAGAAGCTGTCGAGAATCTCGTCGTCAATCCAGTTGCCGCTGGCGTCCGTTCTGGAGGCGCACGCCGTGATCACCTCGCGGAACGAACGGTCGACGCTGCACCGGAAGCGGCCCTGCCGGACGAGGCGGGCGAGACGGCGATGCGGGCGGAACGACTCGAGCGGAATCACCCCCCGGCGGCTGGGAGAAAACCAGCGTATCCCGCCGTCGACCGCCATCGGGAAATAGCCGGCCCGATACCCGCCCAACAAGGTCGCAATCGGAATCATTCCTGCCGCCCTCAACAGCCCCTGGCAGAACCCTGCGCCGCCCCGGCATCCTGGCCTGGGAACGCCGTGCACGGCTGGTACCCTGCGCCGCGGGCGCCCGTGGTCTGCATCCGACTGGAGAGCACGGCCGTCAGGCGGATGCAACCCGATGGAAGGCGGCAGACCGGCGCCCCGCGCAGCCAGCGGTGTTCGTCCGATACTATAGGCGGAGTGCGCCGGCGCGGTCCGGCCCTGATCGCGGCCGCGCACGGTCGGAGAACATACCGCCGGGGAAACCGATGTCAGACAACAGCATTCACACGTCCGAAGCCGTCACCAACGGGATCCGCGTCGCGGTCACGTCACAGTTCTCGCATCTCGAAGCACGGGAACAACGGTGGTATTTCACCTACACCGTGCGTATCGCCAACGAAGGCACCGACACCGTGCAACTGGTCAGCCGGCACTGGATCATCACCAACGGATCGAACGAAGTCCAGGAGGTGAAGGGACTCGGTGTCGTCGGACGCCAGCCGACCCTCGCTCCGGGGCAGGACTTCGAGTACACGTCAGGCTGCCCTCTGGCCACACCGTTCGGTTCGATGCGCGGCACCTACCGGATGCTGACCCGGAAGGGCGCCGCGTTCGAAGTGGAAATTGCGGAATTCGCGCTCACCGAACCCTATACCGTGCACTAGGCGTCTGCGGTGAAAGCCCCACTGCATTCGATTGGCGCTGCATCCCGCGTGGACCGCGTAGAATCGTGCAGATCGGCGTTGAAGGCCGCCGATCTACTTGGTTCCTCGGTCACATATGCCAAATATGCTCCCTCGTCACGCCTTGCCATGCGGGCGCCCACAAGGGGCGCCCCTACGCAAGACTCCGGAATCTGGGCGGCCCGGTCACCCCGCCTTCCGCGTCGACCACCGACATCACGGCCCGGGCCGGTCGCGCGGCGACCCCCAACACCAGCGCGACGACCGCCGCACTCTACGCCCACCCGAGAGGCAGCACGTGCACGCCGGCGGCAGCGAGTCCGTTGCGTAAACGAGCAGCCAGTTCGCCCGCGCCCGGAGTGTCGCCGTGAAGACACAGCGTGTCGCGATCGACGGCAATCACTGCTCCGCCGCGCGCGACCACCTCCCCCTCCTGCACCAGACGCAACGCCCGCTCGACGACCGCCGTCGGGTCGTCTATGACCGCCCCCGGCTGATCGCGCGGCGCCAGCGATCCGTCAGCATCGTAGGCCCGATCGGCGAACACCTCGGCGGCGGTGCGCAGCCCTGCCGCCTGACCCGCGTCGATCAGGCACGACCCGGACAACCCGTACAGGATCAATTCCGGGTTCACCGTCGCCACCGCCCGCGCCACGGCGTCGGCCAGCGTACGGTCACGGGCCGCCATATTGTAGAGCGCGCCATGCGGCTTGACGTGCTGTAGACGCGCCCCCTCGGCGGTGGCGATACCGGCCAGTGCGCCGATCTGATAGGCCACCATGTCTTCCACCTCCTGCGGAGGCAGCCGGATCGGCCGTCGTCCGAATCCTTGCAGGTCGGCGAAACCCGGATGGGCCCCGAGCGCCACCCCCCCGGCCAGCCCCAGACGCACCGTCCGGCGCATCACGGACGGATCGCCGCCATGGAAGCCGCAGGCCACGTTCGCGGAGGTGACGTGGCGCAGGAGCGCCTCGTCGTGACCGATGGTATAGGGGCCGTACGACTCGCCGACGTCACCATTCAGATCGATGCGTGGCACGGGTCGAATTATATGTGGTCGGCCCGAGTGCCAGCGCCGCCGGCCTGACGCCGCCCGCGGAACCCGCCCCGCCGCGTGCGCTGGACGCCCTCCGGCAGCGTCAGCGCCGGCTCACCCGACGGCGGGCTGCATGCCGGCGCAGGGGCGCTCATGTAGAATCGCGGGCATCCCCGCCAGCGGCGCCACGCGCGCCGACAGGAGTCTGTGGATGCCCATTGTGCCTGACCCCGCCCCGACCAGCGTCTCTCGACGCCTCGCAATGGTGGCGCTATTGATCACCGCTGTCGGGACCGCGGTGACCGCGCCGGCGCACGCGCAAACGAGCCAGCGGATGGACGCGGATTTCGCCGAGCGCGTCGTTGAATGGACCACCCGCCCCGAGTTCCTGAGCTCGCTGGTGGACCACCTTCCGCTGGCTGACGGAGTGCCCGCCCCGAGCGACATCCTCGGTCACCACGCCGGTGCGCCGCGCGAGCTGACCTATTACGCCGGGCTGCTGGAGTACTACCGGGCGCTGGCGGCCGCCTCGCCTCGCGTCACCATCATGTCCACCGGTCGGACCGACGAAGATCGCGAGCTGGTCGTCGTCGCCATCGCCGCCGAAGAGACCATCCGCGACCTCGAGCGCTACCGTGGCTTCCTGGCGCAATTGGCAGATCCTCGCGAACTCTCGGAATCGGACGCCAGCGCGGTCATCGCCGAGGCCAAGCCGATCTATCACTTCATGGCGGGGCTGCACAGCGGCGAGACCGGACCGCCCGAGATGTTGATGGAGCTGGCCTACCGGCTCGCCGTCGAGGAGGGCGCTCTCTACGATCAGATCCGCCGCAACGTCATCGTGACGATGACGCCGGCCGCGGAGCCGGACGGCCGTGACCGCTACGTGGACTGGTACTACCGCCACCTCATCGACATCACCGACGACCGGGACCGGATCGGCGGGCCGCCATACTGGGGCAAGTACATCTTTCACGACAACAACCGGGACATCAACTACTCGCAGCTCAGCATGCGCGCCCTGCTGGACTGGTATCTCGATTGGCATCCGCCGATCATGCACGACCTGCACGAGTCCGTGCCGTTTCTCTACACGTTCAGCGGTCAGGCCCCGCAGAATCCGAGTCTGGATCCGATCGTCTACGGCGAGCTGCCCTGGTTCGCCAACTTCGAGATGGCGCAGTTGACCAAATACGGCATGCCGGGGGTCTGGACGCATGGTTTCGTCGACATGTGGTCGCCCGGGTATCTCGGATTCATGGCGTCGAACCACAACGGGCTGGTCCGGTTCTACGAAACGTTCGGCAACGGCGGCGCCACGACGATGATGCGACGCCTCAAGACCGAGGACAACACGCCACAGCAGGCGCGCACGAGCCGCGAGTGGTATCGACCCTCGCCCCCCTACGACGAGGTCGAATGGTCGATGCGCAACAACACGAACTACAGTCAGACGGCGGCCTTGAGCGCGCTGCAGCTCGCCTCGAGCAACCCCAAGGTCATCCTCGAGAACTTCTACCGCAAGAGTCGGAACGCCATTGACGAGGGCGCGGCCGAGACCCCGCACGGGTGGGTCGTTCCCGCGGGCCAGCGGGACATGACCCGCGTCACCCGCCTGGTGAACCTGCTGGTGCGGCAGGGGATCGAAGTGGGTCGCGCCGGCAGCGACATGACGCTGGGAGACGAGACCTACCCGGGTGGCTCGTATGTCGTCAAACGCAACCAGCCGTATGGCCGGCTGGCCAAGATCATGCTCGAAACCCAGGAGTTTCCGGCGGAGGATCTGCGCACCTACGACGACACGGGATGGACCCTGGGGCTGATGCAGCACGCCACGGTGCACGCCGTCGACGACAGAACTGTGCTCGACGTTCCGGTCGAGCCGATCGGCGCGGCGCGCGACGTCGGACGGGTCACCGGGGGCGATGCCCCGTACGGTTTCGCGGTGGCGCATTTCGGCTCGACCAACATGGTCACGCTGCGCTATCGCCTGGCGGATCTGCAGGTCGAAGCGGCCGAGACCCGCTTCGAGGTCGATGGCCTCGAGTTGCCCGCCGGGTCGCTGATCATTCCTCGACCCGCAGATCCGAACGACGTCGAGCGGATCGAGTCGGCGGTCGAAGCGCTCGGTTTGACCGCCGCGGCCCTGGTCGAGCGTCCGGATGTCCGCACGCATGACGTCGACCTGCCCCGGCTGGCCATGTTCAGCACCTGGGGCAACACCCAGGACGTCGGTTGGGTGCGCCACGCGTTCGACCAGTTCGAGCTTCCGTTCGACCTGATCTACAAGGAGCGGATCGCCGGCGGCGACCTGCGGTCGGACTACGACGTCATCCTCGTGCCGAGTCAGGGCCGCAGCGGCAAGGGGCTGGTATTCGACATCGACGCTCGGGCCGCACCGCTGGCGTACACCCGGACGGCACGCTTCAGATACCTCGGCGCCTACGGCTCGTCGGACGACATCACCGGCGGATTCGGTATCGAGGGAGTGCTGGCGCTGCAGCGCTTCGTCGACACGGGCGGGGTACTCGTCACGCTCGGCGCGGCCAGCTACTTCCCGCCGGAATTCGGGGTGGTCCGCGAGATCGACGCCACGCGCCCGGGCACAGGCTTCTATGCGCCGGGGCCGATCGTCGAGGCTGAGATCCTCAAGCCGTCGCATCGATGTTCTACGGCTACGACACGAAGATGCTCGCGGTCCGATACGCCAACGGCCCGCTGCTGCAGGTACCGCGCCGGTATCGCGATGATTGGGTGCTGATGCGGTTTCCGGGCTCGGTGATGAGTGGTCACCTGCGTGGCGTGAGCCAGACCGCTGGCCGGCCGGCGGTGGTCGACGTGCCGCGCGGCCGCGGCCGCGTCGTGCTCTTCGCGACCAACCCGTGCTACCGCTGGCAGAACCACGGCGAGTTCACGATGCTGTTCAACACCATCCTGCACTACAACGATTTCGCGGCCGGCGACACGGAGGACGGGACGGCGCCCGACCCGGCGCCGGCGCGCCGGTGAAGGCGCGGAACCGCGTTCGTGCCGGGCCCCCATGGCGGCACCCGGCCGCAGAGAGTAGAATCTCCGAGCCGCCGACCCGGGCACGATTGCGGCCGCCCCGGTCTTCGGCCGAACGTCCGCGCGCGGCGCCGCCGTGCGTGTCTCAGGAACAGTTCGATCAGACGGCAAAGGACAAAGGAAGACGCGATGACGGATCGGATCACGGCTGGCACGCTCCAGATCGACACGGAGCTGTACGATTTCATCAACGACGAAGCGCTCCCGGGCACCGGCGTCTCGCAGGAGGCGTTCTGGGCAGGATTCGACCGGCTGGTCCACGATCTGGCGCCCCGGAACCGTGAACTGCTGGCCACCCGCGACGATCTGCAGGCGAAGATCGACGCCTGGTATCAGGAAAACCGCGACCAACCGATCGACCTGGCCGACTACACGGCTGTGCTCCGGGAAATCGGCTACCTGGCGCCGGAGGGTGACGAGTTCACCGTCAGCACGGCACACGTCGACCCGGAAATCTCGACCATCGCCGGACCGCAACTGGTGGTGCCGGTAACGAACCCCCGCTACTCGCTCAACGCCGCCAACGCCCGTTGGGGCAGCCTGTATGACGCGCTCTACGGCACCGACGCGATATCAGAGGCTGACGGGGCCGGGCGCAGCGGCGCCTACAACGCGGTTCGCGGCGCCCGCGTCATCGCCTTCGCGCGGCGGTTCCTCGACGAGGCGGCGCCACTGGCCGCGGGCAGCCACGCCGACGCGACCGCCTACGCCGTCCGCGATGGCGCGCTGGCGGTCACCCTGCGGGACGAACGTGTGACCAGCCTCGCCGATCCGGCCAGATTCGCCGGTCACGCCGGTGATGCCGGGGCGCCCTCGGCAGTGCTGCTGAAGAACAACGGTCTGCACATCGACATCCTCATCGACCGCAACCACCCCGTCGGCCGGGACGACGCGGCGGGAGTGAAGGATATCGTGCTGGAAGCGGCCATCACGACGATCATGGACCTTGAGGACTCGGTCTCCACGGTCGACGCGGAAGACAAGGTGGTGGCCTACCGCAACTGGCTCGGGCTGTTGAAAGGCACCCTGACCGATCGCTTCGACAAGGGCGGCAGAATGGTGGACCGCGCCCTGAACCCCGATCGCGCCTACACGGCGCCGGACGGCTCGGCGTTCACGCTGCAGGGCCGTAGCCTGATGCTGATCCGCAACGTCGGCCATCTCATGACCAACCCGGCGATTCTGGACAAGGACGGCAACGAAGCGCCTGAAGGCATCCTCGACGCCATGATCTCGTCGATGATCGCCATCCACGATCTGAAGATTCGCAAGAACAGCCGAGCCGGCTCCGTCTATATCGTCAAACCGAAGATGCACGGTCCGGACGAGGTCGCGTTCACCGACCAGTTGCTCGGACGGGTCGAGGACGCGCTGGGCCTCGAACGCTACACCCTCAAGATCGGCATCATGGACGAGGAGCGGCGCACCACCGTCAACCTCAAGGAATGCATCCGCGCCGCCCGCGATCGCGTGTTCTTCATCAACACCGGGTTCCTCGATCGCACCGGCGACGAGATGCACACGGCGATGGAATCGGGTCCCATGATTCGCAAGGCCGAGATGAAATCGTCCGCCTGGATGACGACCTACGAAGACTGGAACGTCGACGTCGGGCTCGCGTGCGGTCTGCCCGGACACGCGCAGATCGGGAAGGGCATGTGGGCGATGCCCGATCTGATGGCCAACATGCTGGAGACGAAGATCGGGCATCCGCAAGCGGGCGCCAACACCGCCTGGGTGCCGTCGCCGACCGCCGCAACGCTGCACGCCACGCACTATCACCAGGTCGACGTCGCCGCGCGTCAGGCGGCGCTGCGGTCGCGGCCGCACGCCGACCTCGACAGGATTCTCACGATTCCCCGGGCGGAGGACCCGAACTGGTCGCCCGAGGACATCCAGCAGGAGCTGGACAACAACGCCCAGGGCATCCTGGGCTACGTGGTGCGCTGGATCGACCAGGGCATCGGCTGCTCGAAGGTGCCGGACATCAACAACATCGAACTGATGGAAGACCGCGCGACACTGCGCATCTCCAGCCAGCACATCTGCAACTGGCTGCGCCACGGCGTCTGCACCGAGGCGCAGGTGCGCGAAACGCTGCAGCGTATGGCCGCCGTGGTCGACGGTCAGAACGCCGGCGACCCCCGGTACCGGCCGATGGCGCCCGATCTCGACGACAGCATCGCGTTCCAGGCGGCCTGCGATCTGGTGTTCAAGGGCCGCGAGCAGCCGAACGGCTACACCGAACCGATCCTGCACGCGCGGCGCCGGGAGGTGAAAGCGAAGTTCGGCGGCTAGGCGGATCTTCAAGCGCGCGGAATTCGCCGAAGAGCGGGGCCATGCTCATCCCATCCCCATCGCCATGATCGCCGCCTTGATCGGCGAGTCGAAGAACTGCCACTGTATCGCCGTGATGATCGCGTCCGGGACCTCTGCGACGTCACGCTTGTTGTCGCTTGGGATCAGGATGCGCCTGGCGCCCGCCTCGACCGCGAGCTGCATGCGCTCCGGAAGCGAGTTCACCTTGAGCAGTATGCCCTGAACGCTCATCTCGCCGAGGACGACGGTACGGTCGAGCACGGGCTTGTCCAGAATCGACGACACAAGGGAGATGAAGAAGGCGATGGCGATTTCGGCGCCTTCCTTTGCCTGATTCAAGTTGATGGCCTGCATCGTAAAGTCGTAAGCCTTCAGGTCGTGGTCGATGCCAAGGTTGTGGACGTTGGCCTTCAGGTAGGCCTCGGCCGTCTTCAACGCCTCCTTCATCCTGGTGGAGAGGTTGCCAAGCGGAATGATGCGGCCCGAGCCGCGATTCATCTGCGTCTGCAAGAGAAACAGCGCCAACCGGTTGTCGGAGAGGTCGGAGCCGATCGTGTAGATGCTCCCGGGAGGCAGACCACCCTCCGTAATCAGGGAACCCCCGCCCATCTCCGGCAGCGACACGAATGTTTCCTGATTGTTATCCTTGTCCGTATAGGAAAAGTTCGTGTCCCAGTACTCGAGCCCGCCCAGCTTCTTGAGCTGCTCCTTGACCCTTCTGCGCATCTCCATCGCGTAGGCGAGATATTCCTCGGTTTCTTCCTTGCTGACCTCCCCGTGCGGGTGCAGCAGCTTGATCAACCCGGACACGATCTTGCGCACGGCTTTCTGATCGCGGCCACCGAGGTGACTGCCGAAGGTGAAGTGCCGCTCGGCGAAGTCGGCGTAGCTCTGTTTGCGAAGTTCGCGAAAGACCTCGGCAAGGTAGTCGGTGACGACGCCGAAATGATCCGTGTAGGCGGCGTCGGATGTTTTCTGGAACTCCCAGCCCGGGATGTAGGCATGGATGCGGTCATAGAACGCCGTGTCCATCTCTTTTGGCATCGAGTAGAAAAGATTCGAGGTTCTGACGATCGTTTCGATGTCCCCATCGATGTTGCCGACGAAGACCACCGAGCCTTCTGCCGTGATGATGTCTCGGCCGCGGCTGAAGGCGCCGTCTTCCATGTAGCCCTTCATGATGTTCAGGCCGCTCTTGTCGGTGAAGCGAACCCCGGCCGCTTCATCGAACGCCACCACGTCCCACAGACACACCAGGCCGCGTTGACCGGAAGACAGGTTGACGAACATCTGAGCTGTCGTGGTCTGCCCGCCTGAAACCAGATGGCAGTAGGGACTGAGCTGTTGGTACACGAAGCTCTTGCCGGTGCCGCGCGGGCCAAGCTCGACGGAATTGAAGTTCTTCTCGACGAACGGTACGAGCCGCTGGATGTAGTGCAGCTTGCGCCGCCTGGTGTAGTAGGGATGCTCCGGCTCGTAGCCCATGGAGCGCATCAGCAGGTCGAGCCACTGGTCGCGCGTGAATCGGCGCCGCCCCTCGATGAAGTCGTCGAGTTGTCGTGACGAGAGCTGGATTGGCCGGATGCTCTCGACGAAGAACGGGCGATTCTGGTTCCTGAAGACGTAGGCATCGTCGTAGCGTAGTGCGATCTCGGCCCAGATACCGCCCATCAGCAGACGGTCGTGCCGGCGGACCTCGCTCTCTTCGATGTTGATGTAGTCGAGGTCGAGATTGGACAGCCGAGCCCAGTACTTGTCGTGGGTTTCGATCAGACGGACGGAGATCTTGTCGATGATCTCGTACGAGGTGTGCTGCTTGATCGCCGACTTGACCGCCTCCCGTTCATCGGGCTTGACGTACTTGCCCGCCAGGGTCTCGCGCACGAACTCCAGTCCCTCGCGGATCGTCTCTTCATCTGTCGACGCGCAGTACTTCCCCAGAAGAAATTCGATGACGAACGCGGGCACTCCGAAGGCGCTGCGCATGCGGCGCAGGAGATCCTTGCGAACGACGAGCCCGGGGTAGGACTCCGTCGCCAAGGTATCGAGTTCATTCAGGACAAATCGTTCGTCGGTCATCGGTGTCTCGCTACATATCCCGCCCCACGGTCAGCTTGATGCCTCCAGGCGGGAACTGCTCGGTCGTCTCGATGTCGCTGATGTCGAGATGGAGAATCTCCCCCGCGGAGAAGGACTGGGCCGAGTGGAAGAAAAGGGTGACATTCTGTTCGTTCACTTCGGCATCGACACGCACCTCCTTGGGACGACCCGATGCGAGCACCGAGACCCGCGCGCTCGTCGCATCGGTCCGCAGCACGTCAAGATGCAGCGTCCGATCGGTTGCCGCGAAGAGCGCCATCTGTTCACTCTTCGACGCAGCGGGAAGTTTCGGCCGCAGGGTGACCTTGACCGCCGTTCGCATGAGCTCAAACGTGGGCAGCACCACCTCCACGCCGATCCGCTTCGCGGAGATCGTCCGGCTGCGTGAAACCAGGTGCGGGATGACGAGTTCCTGCAGCGCGGCGCCACCGTGAGAGAAGGACTTTTCGGCCTTGAAGAACGCCAGGCCCGGTGGCAGCGCGACGCGCAGCGACGAGTCCCACTCGAACGGCAGGCTGGCCACGGGCAGGTCGGTTTCCGCGGGCACGAGCGCAAATCGCTCCTTCTTCACTCGGCACCACTCCGTGTTGCAGGCGACCTCTTCGGGGAGCTTCTCTTCATCGAGGAGGATGAAGCCGTGATCGGTGACGACGTGGACCTCCGGATAGCTCCAGCGATGCAGCTTGCGGACGAGGCGCGCAATGCGTTCGACCTCGATGTGGAGATGCCGAACCAGGGCGTTCGCACTGCCGTGACCGATGCGGTCGACCTCCTCATGCCCGAAGACGACGAGCAGTTCTCCGAGACCATCCGGTACATCCGAGATCGCTTCGAGTTCGCCGATCTCGCGACAGTCGGCGCCGAAGTCCTTCAGGAAGGCGATCCGAGTGCTGCGTACCGCGGCGTCCCTGCCGTTGACCCGCGGGTGCAGGCTGTTGCCCTTGATGTCGAATGAGACCTCCGCGGCAGACAGGGGCATCAGCGCCGTCATGCCCATTGGCGTGACGGTGGGTATCGCGGCCCGCATGGGCTCCAGCTCCACGGTGAAGTCCCGGAGCATCTGGCCGACGAGGTGAGCGCAGTCGTAGCGCAGGGCATCGACGATGAGAACAGCCCGCCTGCCTCGAGTTTTCCAGAGCCGCTGTTCGAGGCGATCCGTCACGTACGGCAGCTTCGGGATATTCGCGGTAGCGCCGGCGACATAGCGCTCGAAGAATCGGCCGTTCAGCGTATTCGTGTAGGTCGCATAATCTCGGTCGGCCACCTTGATGACCACGGGTTGGCTCTGCTTGTCGGCCTCGTGGCGCACGTTGATGTGCGCGGCGTCAACGACCGTTGCCTGCTCCACGAACACCCGCACGAGGGCCTCGATGGTGTCGGCCTGCCGCGCGAGCTGCGTGGCGTGCTCGCACGCGGCAAGGTGCTTCTGCAACCGGCGCATCAGCTCCCACGACCCGGCGGGATTGAGGCTGGTCTTGCTGTGCTCCGCCTCCTTGGCGATGAGTGCGCCGTGTTCCTCGAAGAACGCTGCCGTGGTCGACGACTTGGCCGCGGCCGTCGCGAAGGCATCGGCGATCTGCTGCCAGCGCATTCGAACCAGGTGAGGCAATCCGAAGCAGAAGCCCTGCTTGTCCTTTGCCCATGTCGTCAGGTCGATTCTTGTTTCGACATCTTGTATCCAGCGATCCCAGGCCGGGCGACTCTCGCTGTCGCGCAGCCATCGATGAAGAAGCTGCCGGTGGTGGGCGCGTACCGCCTCGGGCGGAAGACGATCCGCCAGGGGAAAATCCGCGCGCTTCCCGTAGCCCAGGAAGGTCTCCGTCAGCGCGAGCGTCGTGACGAGGTCCTCGACCCAGCGTGCCGGGCTGTCGTTCGGTCCCTCGAAACCGTACTTCTCCTGCACCATCGCGAGAAACTCGGAAACGAGACACTTGTTGCAAAGGGACTGCCAAGTCGTCTCGGGTGAGACCGCCAGATCGAGAATCGTCTGATCGACGTCTCCAACCAGCCGCGATTGCGCGATCTCCGGACTCAGCAGATCCCGCCAGAGCGCCGTGGGTCGATCAGCGAACTTGACCACGTACTTGGCGAGTAAAGAGTCGCGTCCGCCGTCGTACAGGCGCTGCTGGTCTCTCGGCCCCATGGGAAGCTTCACGTTCGCCTGCTTCAGGAAGCTGAAGAGCGTCGGGCGTTTGCCGCCGATTCGCCAGGTGACGCCGGCGATGCGGTACTCCGTCAGCATGTCGAGCGCGGGTTCGCCATTGGGGCCGCCGTGCTCGAGGCGGTCCTCTGACAGGGGCAGGTAGATCAGAAAGCGCTGGTTCCGGCGCTTGTCCTCCGGCAACGCATCGAGGGTCCGATAGACCTGATACTTGAGCCAGATCTGACCGTGGCGCCGACCGGGGTCGTACTCCAGGATTCGGAACGGCGGTGACCGCATCGATTCGAGATGGGTTCGGAGCGCCGGCAGCAGCTTCAGGAACTCCTCCTTCTCATCGAACCACAAGCAGACGTGAGCACGCTTCTCGTGCTGAAAACGTTGCTCCAGTTGATCGACGAGCGCCTGGAGGATCATCAAACCACCTTCCTGGTGCGCAGCACGCCGGCCTTCTGCAGCGGCTCGATGTTGACCTTCACGCCATCGTCGATGTCCGGCGCCCATCCTTGGGGTCGGTCTTCCGGCGCCTTCCACGGCGTCAGGATGCGGTAGTCCCGGTCGCCGCCTTCGGCGCCCTCGTGGTGGCCCTCCTGAATCGCCTGCAGCTTCCGGTCCAGGGCCTGCGTTTCTTCGAGCCTGGCCTGCCACTCGATGCGATCTTCTGCGCGACGCTCCTTGTCGGCGAGCGCGGCTTCGCGCCGGAATGCCTCCATGGCGTCGCGCAGGTAGCTGGAGCGCAGCTTGGCCATACGGTTCGCATCGAACTTGTGGTAGTGGCAGAGCGCTCCAAAGGCGGGGGACGAACTGCCCTGATTGCTTGCGATGTGCCAGACGATGGGACGCTTCTTGTAGAGAGAAGCGTGGTAGTCGAAGTAGACGTTGTCGAGCCATTCGCCGATGCTCGACGCGTGTTTGTAGCCCTTGACCGGGCGCTTCAACTCGTTGGCGATCTCGACTTCGACTCGATTGACGTCCTGCTCAGGGAAGAGCGCCGCGAGCTCCTCGCGAAGGCGATCGAGAAGGCTTGCCTCGCCCGACTGAGGGGTGAAAGGAACGATGCCGTCTCCGTCCGCCTCGACGACCCGCTTGACCGTGTAGGAGAGCAACCGCCAGACGTGCTCCATGCGCTTCTGCTCGTCCGTCTTGCGCTCCATCTGCGGCCAGATGACCTCCGGCGGCCGTTCGCCGAGGGTTTCCTCGATGATGGCGCGTGTGTCGTCGGGGATGCCGTAGAGCTTGTAGACTTCGTGGTTCAGTTCGCTGTAGAGATGTCGAATTCGATCCTCTTCCGCCGCTTCGTGCCTGGCTATCTGTTCCAGGCGCTCCGCGACATTCAGTTGGGCGTGGTCGTGAACCAGCCACGGGCGCTCAAAGCGCGTCGAGGTTTCATTGCACCGGTCCCAGGCCGCCTTGGTGTCATGAATCTCGCGGGCGATCATACCGATACGCTCATGCTGGTTCGCAGCAGGTTGCGGAACAGGCAGGCGTTTGACCACACCCACCTCCCAAGAACCGAATGACATTAGGCCCTTAAGCAGGTACTCGGCGGCAGCGGAGTTGGCGAGCCCCAGAAGGAACCACACGTCCCGCTCGCGAACGGGGAATATTGCGGGTCCCTTGTCAGCGAAGATGCAGCCCTGCGGCATGATGCGCAGATTGAATCCGCGTTGAGTTCGACGCGGCCAAGTCAGACCCGGCTTGAAAAAATCATCCCGAGACTCCGGCCGTTCAATCTCTCTGCCCTTCCGGCCAAAGAATCTCGCAAAGGTACGCCGTGCCGGGTCCCAGTGAACGACCAGATCGACATCCGCATAGAAGCGGCAGTAGTCGCCACCCTTCGCAAATGGCTCCCAGGTGAATCCAGTCGCGTCCTGCACTCGATGCGCCGTCTCCCACCAGCACCGTACGTACTGAGGATCGTTGCCTGTATATGCTCCACGACGTGCCCGTGCAGTTGCAGGATCCAGAGGCGGATTCTGGCGGAACACGTGGGCTATCAACCCTATTCGCCGATACAGGAGCGGTGCTCCGTCGATCGTGCGAAAGTCACGTCGGGCGACGTCGAAGCGATGACTCTCATGATCTCTCCGCAAGTGCCGGACGAATACTTCCTGCCTTCGTTCAGGCCGACCTCTCTGCCCGCGGAAACTCGTTAGGTCCAGGAACGCCGTCCGCTCACCCTCGGTCACGACGTAGTACGCGCGCTCGGCCTGCTCTTCTGTCGTCTCGATTCCCTCGCGTGCCTGCGTTGCCTGAATCGTCCGTACCATCAGCTTCCGGCACAGATCGGGTTCAGCCAGGATCGCCTTTACGTTGACGCGCCTATTCCTGGCCATCGCTTCCTTCCCAACGCGCGAGCGCAGCGCCTTCCCACTCTTCGACGAGCGCGGCCAGGGGTGCATAGTTCTTGTGAATGCGCGCCGCTTCGCACGCCGCGAAATAGCGGTCCTCGTCCCGGCGTCGGTCGTAGACGTCGAGCGGCAGCAGGTCGTTCTGCATGAGGACGAGATTCCCGAGGATGAACGCCGTGCGTCCGTTGCCCTCCCGAAAGGGGTGGATGGCGATGAACTCGCCCATGACCTCCGCGGCGAACGCGACGACCGCCGCGTCATCGTCGGCGAGCACCGGCGACCGGCTGAACACGGCGCGTTCGAGGATCTCCATTTGCGGCTGGATACCGCCCGGTGGCAGCGGCCATCTCGTCGGTCCTTCCCCCTTGTGCATCGCAACCGTCCGCCAGGCCCCGGCGAACGGATAGATCTCGCCCAGCAGCGCGCGGTGCGCCTGCTGCGCGAGGGCCGCGGTCAACGGCGCGGATTCGGGACGCTCCAGCAGTTCGGTCACCAACCGCATGGCTCGGGCCACGCCTTCGTCCTCTCGTCGATGGATCTCTTCCAGGTCCAGGCACCCGGCGTAGTTGAGCAGGATGCCGCGCGGTCCTTCGATCCAGTCCCAGTCGCGGTCGTAGTCGGCCCACGGATTGGGCACGACGCGGGACGCCGTGGGGATCTTCGCCAGCGCGGCGAGCGCATCCGCCCGCGCCTTCGACAGCTTGCGCTCGCTGACCGGGACCACATAGAAGTCGCCGGTTGCCTCCGCCTGATAGTGTTCGGTCGCGTTCCGGCCGGATCCCGCCCGGAACCGGAAGCCGAAGTCCTGTTCTTCCCAGCGCCAACGCAACCGCGCCCGACTCATGGCGTGCCCCCTTGGAGCACGATTGCTGCCGCTTCCACGGTAGCGTCGTCGAGGATCCCAGGCCCAAGGTCGAGCATCACGATCAGGGGGTTGCGTTTGAGGAGGATTTGTTCGCGCAGCTTCTTTGCGGACACCTGCGCGACAAACGTTCGAGACACCAGCGCTCCCACGTAGCCCTCGGGATCCGTGAGCTGGCAGGCGCGGTCGAGGAACGCCGCGTAGATGTCGTTGGACGTGAGCGGATAGGCCGCCTTGACGAAGTCCTTGACCCTCGGGACGAAGGAGCCGTAGGGCGGGTTCATCACCGCGATGTCGTAGCGGCGCAACAGAAGCCGGACGAGCTTGAGGCCCCGCGCCGTGTCTTCGGCGAACAGGCGGTCGGCCGGTTCCTCGGCGACGCTGGCGGCGGCCGCCTCGACGTCCGCCAGCAGGTCGCGACGCAGCGCCTCCGCTTCTTCCGCCAGCGCCACCCGTTGCAGCGCGATCTGTTCGGCGTGGGCGCGGGCGGCTTCGGTCCGGAGGTCGCCGAGCTCCAACTGCTCTTCATCTGTCGGCTGGAGGATCCTGGTGATGCCCTTGGCGTGCGCCTCGGCCTCGACCCAGTCGTCGAGGACCCGCGTGACGCCTTCGCGCACCTGGACGAGGCTGCCGAGCTCGCCGACGTTCCGGAGGTTGTCCCAGATGGTCTTGAAGAGGCGCTCGCGAAGCTCCGGCGAGCCGGTGTGGTTGCCGAGGCGGTCGACGAGTGCGCGCAGCCTCTCCTCGCCGAGGTCCACGGCGTTGGCGACGACCAGATTGCTGCGCTTGACCTTGACGTCGAGCGGCGAGAACCCGTGACGCAGCGCGGCCTCCTTGGCCGTCAGCAAGAGCGACAGCGATGCAATCTGGATCGCACGGGGATCGATATCGATGCCGAACAGGTTGTTCTCGAGAATGGCGGCGGGGATCTCGGCCGGATGCGAGATGGAGGGTTCCCCCGGCCAGCCATCCTGCCCCGCGTGCTCGATCTCATCGAGATACATGTGGTGGAAGAGTCCGAAGGCGTACTGGCCGAAGTGCATGGTGCCGCACGCCGGGTCGATCAGCGTGATGTCGCGCGCGCGCTTGAAGCTTTGCATCTCACCTGTCTCGGTGAGTTGCCGGAAACGGATTTTCTCCCCCGTACGCGGCACGAGGTAGTCCGCTACAGGCAGGTCGGCGCTTCGCTCACCCGGCAACGGGGGAGGCTCGGAGGCGCATAAGCTCGAGTCGGCGTGCATCTGCAGCCACAGGCGCCCAAGCGTGTTGTCGACCAGCGCCTTCACTACCCACGACGGGGTGTAGAACTGATTGATGACCGCAAGCTCATATGACGAGCGGGGCGTACCCTTGTTCTCGCCGCGCACCCGCCTTTTCTCCTCGCGGTTGAAAAACTGGTAGACCCAGCCGAGAAAGTCCTGTGCGCGGTAGGCGTCTTCGGGGAGGCCGTCGTTGATCAACCGGAAGACTTCGACGAGGGCCCCGTGGGTTGGCCACACGCAGGCGTGCTCGTGGTCCGGATCGAACAGCACCCGGATGTCGCGGGTGACGTAGCGGAATGCTGACGTCAGCGCATCGCGAAGCAGCGCCTCCTCGGCGTCCTCATCGTATTTGTACCGGTTGCCGCCGGCGCTGCGGAAGTCCCGCAGGTAGCGGGAGCGGGTCTGTCCCGGGATGGGGCTGACGACTTCCGTCTGCTCCAGCGGCGCATCCGGGTTCGCAGGGGGCGGCAGGAAAAGCAACTGGCGCACCTCCATCGCCTTGAGTCCCACGAGACGATTGAGCAGCGTGTACGTCAGCTCCCTCAAGACATTGGCAAACCCGCGTTCGGCCGAGCCTTCGGCCAGGACCTCGCGAGACAGGAATGCCTCGGCGCGCTTGCGGACCACCCTGACCTCGTCCTGCAGCTTCATCGTGCCGAGCGGCATGTGCTCGCCGCTCGGCTTCATCCCGAGCCGCTCGAGCTGGGCGGCAAAGTCGTGCTCGAGTGCCTTTCGCACCTGGGGCACCCACGACTTCACCGCCTCCTTGTAGGGGTCGGATAACGCTTGGGCCTCGCTCGTCACTTCACCACCACCGTAAAGCCTTCCCGGATGCGGGCCTTCAGCGCCTCGGCCGATTCCTGGAGTTTCTTCGTTGCCTGCTCGAACGCGTCCTCGACTTCCTGTTCGGTCACGAACCGCCGCCCTGCGAACGCATCGTCGGGTCGCCACTCGAAAACCCTTTCATCGGGCTTTGGCCGTGGAGCAGCGAGTTTCCTCAGGTCCGCCTCGACCTGGGCGAGATAACCCGGCAGCGCGACGCGTGCCTGGTCGAGAGATGTGAGGCTGCGGCGGCCGGCGGCCTCGATCAACTGCGCTGCCGATGCGATGCGGGTCTGGGGATAATGGCAGACCCTCCCAGGACCGAAAACCGCGTCGACAACCGGATCCCGTTGGTCGTTCGGCGCCTGCGTAAATGCCTCGCCGCCGCGAATCTCCGCCACGGCTTGCTCGACATCGCGCCTGATCTCGTCATGGGCCTGCTGGTAGACCGCCCGATATGCGCCGTAGGCCTGGTCGAACGCGCTGCGGTAGTCGGGCCAGCGCTCGACGACCGCCTTGTCGGCGATGATCGCATCCATGTCCTTGCAGGCCTGCGAGATGGCGGCATCGCTTGCGCGCGCGTCGGGAACCGGGTGGTTCCTGATCAGCTCCACGAGTTGACGAGACGTCGCGAACTCCTTGTGGCGATTGGCGTCCAGGAAATTCAGCAGGGCGCTGAGCCGTACGTGGACCTCTTTCCAGGTATCCGCGGCGTCGAGAAACGCGCTGACCGCTGCGGTGGGGTCCTTGGCCGTCATCGGTTCGAGAAGCGCCGCCTCGCCTGAGATAAACGCGTCGTGGACCGGCAGCCTCTGCTGCGCGCGCAGCGTGGCGGTGGCGATCCCCGACTTGAGAACTGCCCCCAGGTCACGCACGGCTGCTGCAATCGCATTGCCAGACTCCGGCGTGCCGGTGACGCCCATCGCGATGAGCGCTTTGGCCGCCTGCTTGATCTGCGCGACGGTGAGGCTGGTCTCGGCGATGCGGAAGGTGGTCTTCTTGAAGGTGTTGACCTTGGCGAATACGTCCGCCGTTCCCTGGTAGTCGTACACCGGGTCGGGTCCCGTGCTGGTTTGCCGCTCGAGATAGACGGCACCCCCACGGAAACAGGCTGCCAGGACGATGCGCATGATCTCGGCCGGCCATCCGAAGGGCGGCCGCTCGAACCCTTTGAATCCCTTGCTGTCCTTGGCGTCGATGACGAGGCTTCCCGTCGGATCGATGCCCTCGTCCTCCAGGTCCCCGATCACCTCCAGCGCCTGGGACACGAGATCCGACTCTCGCTGCAGACTGCCCTGCGTGTCGAACAGGACGAGCTCCGATGCGACGGTGTGCAGCCTGGACGTGGCCGGGTTGAGCAATGCCTTGAGGTCCTTGCCGAAATCGAAGCTTCGATCCGCGAGGCTGAAGCGGGGATAGATGTTCGGGATGATGTTCGTCAGCGCGTTGTTGATCGGTTCCTTCAGATCCGCGGCGCTATCCAGCTCAAGTTCCTGCCCGCCATAGAAGATGGTTCCGTCCAGGAACGCGCGCTCGATGTCGCCGATCAGCGCACCGCGAAGCTCGTCCCGCTCTTTGCGTTTCTCCGAGAGAGCATCCTGGGTGTCAGAGGAGGAGTCTTCCGTGAACCGCTTGTCACCGTTGACCTTGACGAGCGCCTCGTAACGCTTCAATCGAGCTTCGAGGTGGTCGGGCACAGCAGAAAACCACCACACCTTGCGGCCCTTCGCGCCAGCCCCCTGATTGAGCCGGCGAATCTCCTCGATCTCCTGCTTGCGTCCGGATGCGAGCGGGCTCACGAACACGGCCTCGATCTCCGGTCCGGTGAGGATCGCTTCGCCATCGAGGTGAACGCCGAAGTTGAAAGGGACCTTCGTCTTGCCGTACGGGACTGCAAAATTCCCCAGCTTCTTCTTGATGACCACGCTCTCCTTCGCCATTTGCTGAGCCGTGCGGCGAACGGCGGCGATGCTGAAGCTCTTCGCTCCTCCGGGGCGGATCATCTCCTGGATCGCTTGTTCGATGGTTCGTTCCCGCTCGCTGAGGAATTTCCACTCCCCTGTCGCCTCGTCACGGGCCACGTAGCCCGCTTCCTGCAGTTCTTCGAGCGTGGTTTCGACCTGTTCGCGCAGAGGTGCGATCTCGGCGTCGAGCCTCCGCACGAGCAACTTGGCCAAGGTCTCCGGGACGCGCGGGACCCAGGTGATGCGCTGCAGCAGCCAGAGAACTTTCAGCACGCGCGCCGGGTCGATAGGTGCACCGGACACGCGTTTGACAGATTCACGTATCGCCAGTACGCCCGAGGCGCCGAGATACTCCTGGGACAAGAGGTCGTTCTCGACGGCGTCGAAAACCTGGTCGAAGCTGACCACGACGCCGATCTCCTCGTCCGCGAGGCCCTGCAGCGCCTCCAGAACGACGGAGATCATCGAGCGCACGCCGCCCGAGATGCGGAAGCCGGACAGTGCCTCGAAGATGTCCTGGGCCAACCGGATCTGGTGGGGCAGGAACGGGTAGCAGTCGATGAAGGTCCGTTCGCACACGGTGCCAAGGCGGCGACTCGCCTTGATGTCTGCGAGTTGAGCGATTGGCCCCTCGTGCGCCTGGTAGAGCGAACGCAGAGCAGGCTCCTCCGCCGGGTGCTTCTTGAGAATCCGTTCCGAGACGATCTTGTTGATTTCGTCGGATATGAGATGGGGTTTGAGCTCGAAGCGCGCATTCAGGCGGCCGACCAAAGCGGGCTGGAAGTTGGTGCGGTCGACGACCTTCTCGAGGTCCTGCTGGCTGGTGACGACCAGCCAGACCTTGCCCTTGCCCTTGTTCCCGATCATTTCGGCGAGGCTGTTGAACTCCCCGATGCGCTCGTTCGAGTCGCCGATGAAGGTTCCCATTTCGTCGATCACGAAGACCAGATGCTGGACCTTGCCGTCGGTCGTCGATTGCGCATCGACCCAGGCGACAAGCTCGTCGGCAACGCCTTCCGCGGTGATCTTCTCGTGGCGCAACATGTCGTCGAGCGCGTTCTTGGCCGACTTGCGATCGCCGTACTCGGCTGGATCCACCATAGGGAGAATCTCTGCGAGGCGACGCCGGACGGTCATCAGATCGTCCCGTCCTTTCGCGCTCCGCCAGGGAACCCCGAACTCGGCCTCATACGTCGTGGTCAGCTTGTCGAGCACTCCTCTTTGCTCCAGTCGCCGCTCGATTCGTGCGACGACGAAGTTCTCCGCCAGGCCGATGTGCCGGTAGAACTCCGAGATCAGGATCTCGCCCACGGAGTTGGGGTTGGTCAGCGATTGCCGGCTCTTGATCTCGAATGCGATCGTTCGAATCCTGGTGCCGTGCTTCACCTCCCCGAGTCGAAGTCGAACGGCCTTGCCGCGCGGACCGTCCGACAGATGCTTGACGAAGACATCGTTGCAGTAGTCGCCAGAGCCGTCGCCGAGTTGGTCGTTCTGCAACAGATGGCCGAGGACCTTGGCGAAGTGGGACTTGCCCGACCCGAAGAAGCCGGAGATCCACATGCCGACCACATCACGCGCAGCACCACCGCGGCGGATAGTCTCGCTGACGTGGGTGAACGTATCGAAGATGCGCTTGAGCTCGTTCTCGATCTTGTCTGTGACGACATACTCACGAATCTCGGCGGCGAGAGATGATCGGTCGAAGACCTTGACGACGCCTTCAACTTTCTGGCCGATGTCCCGCTTGATGATTTTCCGGACTGTAGTCACTATGAACTTCTCCTGCCGCGCCTCTTGCCGATCATCGCCAGAACAGTTTGACGGCGAGGTAGTTGCCCCCATCGGGTTGGTTCATGAAATGGAGCCTGCCGCCGCGCTCCTCTCCCGGAAACGCGAGTACGATGCGCCCTTCGAGATCACGTAGACCTCTGAGAACCTCGCCGTAGCGAACCAGAGGGTGCAGAGCGACGGTGGAGGAAACCAGCACCGTTGCGCCGGGCGTCTGCGAAGTCAGTGCCGCCAAGCGCTGCACGAGCGCGGCCTCGACGCGTTGCGAGAGCCCTTGCTGCATCCACCGGTAGTCGTCAAACTCGTCCTCCTGGAGATCCTCGACATCGGATTCAGCGAGATCCCGGAACAAGAAAGCGGTGAGGTCCAAGTGAATGAACGGGACCTTCCTGGCTTGTAGATGAGGGATGAAGGAGTCGAGAAGGTACTCCCGAAAATCGGGCTCTTTGTCGGGGGGATAGATCAACAGAATGGAACTGTCGGTCTTGACGCCCCGCTCGTTTCGAGGCGTTTCCTCGATGAGCTCGAACAGCGCGGCGAACAAGCTCTGCATCACGCTTCCTCCTCGATGCTGAGCTCGACGATGTCGCCCTGAATGCGAAAGCGCAGGGCGTCGACGCGGTTGAGTTCGCCGAGGGCCTCGATGACCTCGTGCACCTCGAGAGCGATCAGCCGAAAGACCGGCGCGAGAACGAGATCGGGCGGGCGGATGCCGACCAGTCGCAGGGCGCGAACGAGCAGCCTTACCGGGGCGCCATACAGTGCCGGACGGATCGTGACCTTGTTGACCGTCCCCTTCGCCAATCCGAAATCGCGAATGCTGGCAGAGTACTTCTGTGCCACGGCAGCGCGCGTCTGCTCCGACCAGGAGGCTACCTCAACGTGCGTCTTGGTCGCACGATCAATAAACCCACGGACATCGGCGCTGCGAAGCGGGGCTGGCGCTCGGCGCAGGAGCGGAAACAGCCAGTTGGTCCCGAGGTCTGCGACCAGCCGATCGTTGAGCGCGAGAAGGATGTACGCCGTAAGGCCACGCTCCGGCTCGGAACGACAACGACGCCACTCCTTGAGGAATGCGGCGAACAGGGGGTGCTCGGCGTCCAGGATGTAACGGGACTTCAATTCCTTCCACGTCTTCTTTCTCGCCCCGGCGGACCTTCGGGCAAGGCAGTTATCGTCGATCACCAACGACCGGAAAGACGATGACAGCGGAGACTCTCTGGCATCCAGCAGGACGTGCAGGTCGGTGTACAGCGCCGAGCGCGCGGAGAGGCGGGATGTGTACGGCGCACTCGGGTCCAACGCCGGGATCAGCCCTGCGCTTTCATCAGTCAGGATTCGCGCCACCTCCCTCATGGTCATTCCGTCGCCCGACCGGTTCCGTGCGGCTTTGGTGCATGGAAGCGAAGACCGGAACGCCACGTCCTCTTCCAGCATCCTCGCGATCCCCCGCGACCATAACACCCCCGTCGCATACGCGCAGATCAGCACCGTCACCAGCATCCGCGCCATCCGGCGCGTCGCGCCGCCCGTCCTCCTCATACGCGACATACAACGCCGTCAGATCCAGACCGTCCGCCAGACCGCAATTGTCGCATTCCTTTTCTGCGACGCAGATTCCGAGTCCGATATCGACTTGATACTCTGGCACTTCTGGCAATCGCCGGTGAACTGCGGAGACGATTCGGCCGCAGTCCCCGACTGGTGGATGCCCGGAATATCGCCCTTGCGCGTATCCGTCGTGGCGAACAAAGTGGACGATCCTGGCAACCGGCAGCCGGCGGCCCCGGCGTCCCGTGGTGCATCACCGTGGTACATTCGAACCGATGGCGCACTGCGACGTGTCGGTCGTTGTCCCCACCCTCAACGAGGCGGACGTTCTTCCCGCACTGCTGCAGGATCTGCAAAGACAAGCCGGCGTGACGTTCGAGGTGCTGGTCTCCGACGGCGGGTCGGACGATCGCACCGCCGCGATCGCCGGCCGCTGTGACGCCGTCCGGGTCGTGCCCTGCGACAGAGGACGCGGCCGGCAGATGAACCGCGCCGCCCGCGAGACACGGGGCGAGTACCTGTTCTTCATCCACGCGGACACCCGCATCGAGAACACCGACCTGCTGTCGTCGGCCTGCGACGCCCTGACGTCGGCACGGCGCGCCGCAGGTCACGATCGGATCGCCGGACGTTTCCAGATCGAGTTCATCCGCCGCGATCGCGGCCGGCATCGTGTGGCGTTTCGGTATGCCGAAGAAAAGACCGCGCTCGATCGGCCGCACGTCGTGAACGGCGACCAGGGACTGTTCCTGCACCGTAGATTCTTCGCCGACCTGGGCGGCTTCGACGAGTCGCTGGACATCCTCGAGGATCAAAAGATCGCGGCCGACATCCGTAGACAGGGGCGCTGGATGCTCCTGCCGGGCAAGTTGCGCACGTCGGCGAGGCGGTTCGAGTCGGCCGGCTTCTTCCGGCTCTACACGCTGATGTCGATCATGCTGGCGCTGTACTGGACCGGGGCGACGGAGTTCTTCACGCGGGCGCCCGGTATCTATCGGCAACAGAAAGAGACCGGAAAGCTGTTGCCGACCCTGGTCATCCGCGAGATCTGCCGTATGTTGCGCACCGACTACGGTCCGCGAGGGACGCTCAGGCTCCTGCTGCGGATCGGAGCGTTCGTCCGTTCGCACTCCTGGCAGATGTTCTACTTCGTCGATGTCTGGATGCGACAGGTCATCGGACCGGGCCGGTATCCGCTGCTGCGCTTCCACGATGCCGTGTTCAGGCCGGCCACCAATTTCCGGCTGTTCGATGCAGTCGCCGCGCTCGTTACGGTCGTCTGGATCCTCGGTATCCTCTTCCCGTTCTATTCGCTCATCGACCGGCGGGATCTGAAAATGCACGCCACCGTATCCGACCAACCACGGCCAACCGCCGATCCGACGTAGCAAGGTCCGCGAGGGCCGCCGCTCGCCACACAACTTCAGCCGGCTCGCCGGGCCTGACGGCCGGGGGCTGCCGTCCTGTCCGCGGACCGGGTCGTACCGCGGCGCACTGCGCAGTCCGGGTCAGAGCAGACCGACCAGCGGGCCCAACCAGACCATCAGCGCCGTGATGAGCACCACCCAGCAGAGGCTGAGGATCGAGCCCGGCGCCAGCATGTCGAGCATCCTGTAGTAGCCCCGTGTGTAGGTGACGAGCGGGACGGCGTCGAGCGGCAACAGGAAGGCGCACGAGGCGGTGAAGGCGACCGGCAGCGCGTAGAGCGCCGGGTTCTGCCCGGTCGACAGCGCGAGGATCGCCAGCGGCGGAATCAGCACCGAATTGATCACCGGCCCGATCGGCAGCGCCAGGTGGATGACGACGGTAAAGGCGCTCACGAGCGCCACGATGCCGATCGCGCCCCAGTCCTCGATACCGCCAAGCGACACGTCCACCAGCCACTGGGCCAAACCTGTCTCGACCGAGGCGGCGCCCAGCGCCGTCACGCCGCCGACCATCAGCAGCGCCTCCCAGCCGATACCGCGCTCCACCTCCTTCCAGGTGAAGAGCCGCATCCCCGGCAGGAACATCGTGATCGCGCCGAGCAGGCTGACGAGCACGACGTCAAGCGCGTCGATCCAGGTGCTCAGCACCCAGAGCACGATCATGGCGCCCAGGATGACGAGGACCCGCCATTCCCGCCCGCTGACCGGCCCGAGACCGGCTCGTTCGGCAGCGACGTCTCCAACCTCGGTGACCCGCGCCATCTCGGGCGGATAAAACCAAAGCAGGATTCTGACCGACAGCGGCAGCAGCACCAGCACCATCGGAACCCCGATGACCATCCAGTCGAGGAACCGGATGGTGACGCCGCCGTACTCCTGGATGAAGAAGATGCCGAGGATGTTGATGGAGCTGCCGGCGGGCGTGGCCACCCCGCCGATGAGGGCGGCAAAGGGGATGCCGATCATCAACGCCTTCGCGAATGACGATCGACCCGGCGCCAGCGACATCTTGTCGAACAACCCGACCGCCAGCGCCATGAAGATCGCCGTCGCCGGCACGTCCGACATGATGGTCGAGATCAGACAGGTGCCCGCCATGAACACCAGCACGACGCGCCGGCTGTCGGTCCCGGCCTTCGAGAGCAGCCACAGCGAGAACCGCCGGTCGAGCCCCGAGCTGATGAACGCCTGGGCGATGACGAACATCGCGAGCACGAAGAAGAAGACGGGGCTGATGAAGGTGGTGAACGCGGTGGGCAGATCCGCGACACCGAAGATCGGCAACAGCACCACGGCGAGCAGCGACGTCACGCCGACCGGCAGCGCCTCGGTCACCCACAGGATGAGCACCACGGCGAAGATGGCGGCCATCCGCTGGCCTGCCGCCGGAAGCGCGTCGGGCCCCGGCACGCTCAGCAGCAGCAGCGCGAGCAGGCTCGCCGCGGCGAGCCCGATGATGGCGGAAGTCGGCGTCGCGGGTGGCTGGTTCGTCGTGGGAGCGTGTGCGTGCATCGGTTCTTCCGTCGGGACCGGGAATCGGCGCGCCGCGGCGGACTCGCCGGGCCGGCATGTAACAATAGCCGTACTCGCGTCGTGCGGCACGACAAATGGTCATCACCCGTAACTCGGCGCCCGCCCGGCAGGACGCCGGGAACCTGCTTCGGCAGAGCGGGCTGCCCACGTTTTTCGCCATCGACCGGCCGGACGCGCTCGGTCTGGCCCGACCGGACGACCGGCACGGGCAGCACGTCCGGGTCTGGGCGCGGTCGCTCTCGGGTATGCAGAAGGAAGCGATCGTGGCCTCGGCGGCCGGCCCCGTGTGGCGGCTCGCCAGCGATGAGGGCCCCTATCTCGACGGCTTCGACGAGGCGCCGTGTCCACTCGCATTCATGACTGCCGGCATGGTCTCGTCCTGCCTGCACACGCTGCTGGCCCTGGCCCGCGCAAGAGATCTGACGGTCCGCGAACTCACGCTCGTCCTGGACAACCGCTACACGATGGCAGGCTCGGCGCTGCAGCGCACCATGACCGGGGGCGCCCTGCCCGTGGAGCTTGACGTGCAGATCGACGCCGACGCCGGAGACATCGAGCTGCGCGAGCTCGCGGCCGCAGCGATGCGCGTCTCGCCCGTGCACGGGGTGCTGCAGGCGCGGCACAGGTCACGGTTCACGCTCACGGTCGACGGCACGGAGGCCCGCGTCGGCCGGGTCGCCGCGCTCGGCCAACGCCCCGCGCCGGATCCGGGTTCCGAGCTCTTCGCGATCGGTCCGACCGTTCCCGCCGGTCTGCCGATCACCCGCCTCGATGCCGTGGCCCCGGTCGCCGGCGTAGCCGGCGGCGCGGGCACGAGCCTGCAGGCCGAACAGCACCGGGAACTCCACGTGCGCGCGGTCTGCCGGCGGCGTCCCGACGGTGTCATGGAGATCGAGCAGCAACTCCATAGTCCACTCGGGTCGACGTTCCGGTTCCTTTCGGACGAGGCGCCGGAGCGAGGCGGCTCAGGAGCGGCGCCCGACGCGGCGAGCTACATGGCGGCAGGGGTCGCTTTCTGCTTCATGACCCAGTTGGGGCGCTACGCCGCAATCGTGAAGAAGGATCTTCGACACTATCGTGTCGTGCAGAACACGCACTTCTCGACCGGCGACACGGCGGGCGGCACGGATCGCCCCGGCGCCGCCAGCCCGGTCGAAACGCACGTCTATCTCGACACCCCGGAGGGCGTGGACTTTGCGCGGCAGTGTCTCGACATGGGCGAACAGACCTGTTTCCTGCACGCGCTCTACCGTACGCCGCTGGCCCCCACGATCGCGATCACCCGCCGGCAGGGTGTGGTTGGCCGCACAGGAAGTCCAGCACGCCGCCAGTGAATGCCTCCGCCTGTTCGACGTTCGACAGGTGCGCGGCGTCCAGCTCGAGCAGACGCGCACCGGCCACTCGTTCACAGATCAGCGCTCCCAGCGGCGGCGGGGTCGCATCGTCATGCAGGCCGGTAACGACGAGGGTCGGCGCCGCGATCCCGTCGATATCGGCTCGCAGATCGGCATCGCGCAGGACGGCGCAACCGCCGGCATAGCCCTCGACCGGGCACGCCAGCAGCATCGACCGGAAGCGCGCGACCGTGTCCGGCGCGCGTTCGCGGTAGCGGTCGCTGAACCAGCGTGCGACGACACCGTTCGCGACCGCCTCCATGCCCCCGCCGCGTACGGCCTCGATTCGGCCGGCCCACCCCGCACGGCTTCCGAGACGGGCCGCGGTGTTGGCGGCGACGATGCCTCGCACGCGGGACCGCGCCTGCACACCCAGCCACAGCGCCGTCAGTCCGCCGAGTGACACACCGCAGGCGTGAGCCTGCCGGACACCGGCGGCGTCGAGCACCGCGAGCGCGTCCCGTCCCAGTCGATCCAGGGTAAACGGTCCCGCGGGCGGCTGTGACCGCCCATGCCCCCTGACGTCGTAGCGGATGACCCGGAACCGGCGCCCGACGGGTTCCCATTGCGGGTCCCAGAGCGCGCTCGTCGTCCCGAGCGAGTGCAGCAGCAGGCAGGCGGGCGCCGCTGGCGGCCCCGCGACCTCGAAGACCAACCGGCACCCAGCGACCCCGACCTCCGGCATCCTTGCCTCACTCGCCCTCGGCGGCGTGCCGGGCCAGGACCCTGTCGATGAACACACGCGCGGCGCCCAGATAGCGTTCCGGCGCCAGACACCGTGCGATCTTTGTCCGGTCGAGGTGCCGCGTCACCGCGGGGTCGGCGGCGAGCACCTCCTCGAGCGAACGACCATGCTCCCGCGCGCGCCGGCATGCCGCCTCGACGGTCGCGTGAGCCGCCGCCTTGCCGAGCGGGACAGCCAGCGCCATCGCCACCGACTCTGCCAGCGGCAGGCCTCCGGCCGCTGCCATATTCACGCGCATGCGATCCGGGTCGACGACCAAACCAGCAAGCGTATCGGCCAGCGCGCAGGCGCCCGCGGCCGACACCACCACCAGATCGGGCAGCGCGTCCCACTCGGCCTGCCAGACGCCGAGTCCGCGCTCATGTTCGTGCAGCATCGCGCCGAGCAGGGTAGCGACCAGCCCGGGCGCACGGGCGGCCGCCGCCAGCGCGACCGAGGCGCCGACCGGATTGCGCTTGTGCGGCATCGTCGACGAACCGCCGCGGCCGCCAGCCGGCAGTTCCCATGCCTCGCCGACTTCTGTCTGCGCAAGCAGCCCAAGGTCGCGTCCGATCTTGCCGGTGGTCCCGGCCGCCACCCCGAGCGCGCAGGCGAGATGCGCCAGTCGATCACGGTGGGCGTGCCAGGGCGCCTCAGCCACGGCCAGCCCGAGTCGCCCGGCGAGCGCATCGGCCACCGCCGGCCCCCGCGAACCCAGCGAGGCCAGCGTGCCGGTCGCCCCGCCAAACTGCAACACCAGCGTCTCGTCGAGGGCGACCAGCAGCCGGCGGCGGACGCGGTCGAGCGCAGCGAGCCAGCCCGCCGCCTTCAATCCGAATGTTACCGGCGTCGCCTGCTGCACCCACGTGCGGCCAGCCATCGGCGTATCGGCATATCTCCGCGCCAGGTCGGCCGCGGCGGCGGACGCGCGCGCCAGATGGTTGCACACCGCCGGAACGGCGCCCCGCAACTGCAGGACCAGGCCGGTATCCATGATGTCCTGGCTGGTCGCACCCCAGTGCACGTAGCGCGCCGCCTCCGGGTCGGTCGCCGCGACCCTGGCGGTCAACTGGTGGACGACCGGGACGGCGGGAATGCCAACCTGCGCCACCTCCGCGGCGATTGCCGCGCAATCGTAGAGGTCGGCGCGGGCAGCGGCCCGGATGGGCGCCGCACAGCCCGCCGGCGCCACTCCAACCGACGCCTCCGCCTCGGCCAGGGCGGCCTCGACGTCCAGCATCGCCTGCACCTGGGCCTGAATCTCGAACCGCGCTGCGACATGCGGCTCCGCGAGCAGGAGGTCATGCACTCGACCAGCGCCGGACTGTGGCTCAGACATCGAAGAATACGGTCTCCCGGGGTCCCTGCAGCACGACGTCGAAGTAGTAGCGGCCGCCGCGCCGCGCGGCGACCAGGGTCGAGCGGCGAGCTGCCGGCACGCGCCGGAGCACCGGATCCTGCTCGTTGGCCGCTTCGTCGTCGAAATAGATGCGCGTCACCAGGCGGGTCAACAGGCCGCGTGCGAACAACCCGATCAGCAGATGCGGCGCTTGCGGCGCGCCGTCCGGGCCAGGCGCCGGGCCAGGCCTGATCGTCTCGATGGTGAAGCCTCCCGACGCATCCGTGTGAATACGGCCAAACCCGCCGAACGCCGCAACGGGTCCGGCGGCGCGCAGGTCGTCCGGATGGTTCCAGCGCCCGCCGGCGTCCGCCTGCCAGACCTCGACCAGCGCATCGGGCACCGGCGCCCCCCGGCCGTCCCGCACAACGCCGGTCACGACGACCCGCGGTCCGGACGCCTCGGGCGCCGCCATCAGGAGCGCACCCCGCTCGGGAACGAGCACCCCGAAGAACGGCCCGATCGTCTGCGACGGCGTCGGCGAAGGCATGCTAGGAGCCCGTGGTGAAACCGCGCGTAGCACCGAGCGTGGCGTCTCGGCCGCGCAGCACGACGTCGAACCGATAGCCGAGGGCCCACCCCGGTTCGGTCAGCGCCAGGTCGAACGTGGAGACCAGCCGTTGCCGCGCCCGCTCGCTCGGCACGGCATTGAAGATCGGGTCGAGCGCCAGCAGCGGATCCCCCGGGAAATACATCTGGGTGACCACCCGCGTGAGAAAACTGTGCCCGAAGACCGAGACGTGCACGTGGGCCGGCCGCCAGGCATTGTCATGATTCCGCCAGGGATAGGCGCCCGGCTTGACTGTCACGAACCGGTAGCGGCCGCTGGCATCGGTCAGCGTCCGACCGGCGCCGCTGAAATTCGCGTCGAGCGGCGCGTCGTGGGTGTCCTCCACGTGCGCGTAGCGTCCCGCGGCGTTCGCCTGCCAGATCTCGATCAGGCTGTCAGGCACGGCCCGGCCGTCCTGGTCGAGCACGCGCCCCGCGATGACGATTCGCTCGCCGAGCGGCTCGCCCGGGTGCTGGCGGGTCAGGTCGTGGTCCAGCGCCCCGACCGCCCCATGTCCAAAGACTGGCCCCGTGATCTCCGAGAGCGTCTGCGGAATGACGACGAGCGGCTGCGCCGGATGACGCAGCGCCGTGGCCCGATAGCGCGGGTAGTCGTTCGGTGGGACGTCATCCGCTCGCGGGCGGCGATACCCGCCGGGCAGCGATTCCGCCTTGCTCATCCCGACACTCCCAGGATCCCTGCCGGGGCCACGGATGCGATGGTACAGGACTTCGGCGCCGCCCGCACCAGACGTCTAGCAGTCCGTGGTGAAACCCCGCGTTGCACCGAGATCTGGTCGTAACAATGCCGCGCCCGGCCAGCGCAAGGCGAGAAGAGGGAAAATACCTGTAGGGGCAACCCTTGTGGTTGCCCTGTTCGTCAGCCGGAACAACACCGCTCAGTGGGATGCAGCGTGAAGCCGCAGAATTCAGCGGGGGAAGCGCAGAATTCAGCGTGAAACAGCAGAATGCAGCGGGGCTCTTGCCACGGGCTGCCAGGGCGGGCCGCTGCCGCAGCGGCGCGGCGCCTGTCACACGCGCCCGGCAGCCCGGCGAATGAAATCCGCCCCTTTTTCAGCAATCATCACCGTCGGGGCGTTCGTGTTGCCGGACGAGATGCGCGGCATGACCGAGGCGTCGACCACCCGCAACCCCGCGATGCCGTGCACGGCGAGCCGATCGTCGACGACGGCCATCTCGTCACGTCCCATCTTGCATGTGCCGACCGGGTGAAAGATTGTCGTGCCCAGGTCGGCGGCCGCGTGCATCAGCTCTTCGTCGCTGTCCACGGCGGGACCGGGCAGATACTCTTCCGGTTCGAACCGCGCCAGCGCGTTCGCCGCCATGATGCGGCGGGTGAAACGGAGGCCCGCGACCGCAATCTCACGGTCCTCCGCCGCCGCCAGGTAGTTCAGCGTGATCGCCGGCGCCCGCAACGGATCGGCACTCTTGATCCGTACGTGCCCGCGGCTCGCCGGCTGCAGATTGCACACCGACGGCGTGATGGCGTTGAACGTATGCAGCGGGTCGCCGAACTTGTCGAGCGACAGCGGCTGCACGTGCCACTCCATGTTGGCGGACTCGCGTGACGGATCACTCTTGGCAAAGGCGCCGAGCTGCGACGGCGGCATCGTCAGCGGTCCGGTCTTGAACAGCAGATACTCGAGCCCCATCGCCGCCTTGCCGAACAGCGAGTTCACACGCGTGTTCAGAGTGACGGTGTGCCTGACCTTGAAGATTGTCCTGATCTGAAGGTGATCGTGCAGATTCTCACCGACGCCCGGCAGGTCGTGCACGACATCGATCCCCTGCCGCTGCAACAGATCGCCCGGACCGATGCCGGAAAGCTGCAGGATTTGCGGTGAGCCGATCGAGCCGGCCGCGAGAATCACCTCCCGGCGCGCTGTGAGCGCTTCCCCGCCTAACAGCACGGCACCAGTGGCCCGCCCGTCACCGCCCGACCCCGGTTCCACTACCAGCCGCTCGACATGCGCGCCGGTCCGTACGGTCAGGTTCGGCCTGTCCATGATCGGGCGCAGATATGCCTTCGTCCCGCTCCAGCGGCGCCCGCCGCGCTGGTTCATCTGAAAGTAGGCGTTGCCGAAATTGTCGCCCCGATTGAACTCGGGAATCTTCGGGATGCCGCATTCCTCCGCCGCGTCGCGCCAGGCGTCCAGAATCTCCCAACTGACCCGTTTCTCCTCGACCCGCATCTCTCCGCCGACGCCGTGAAACTCGTCGGCGCCATGCTGGTAGTCTTCCGACCGCTTGAACACCGGCAGCACGTCGTCCCAGCCCCACCCACGGTTCCCGAGCGACGCCCAGTGGTCGTAGTCGCTTTTCTGGCCGCGCATGTAGATCATCGCGTTGATCGACGAGCAGCCGCCGAGCACCTTGCCGCGCGCGTAGAGGATGGTCCGCCCGTTCAGGCCGGGGTCAGGCTCGATTCTGTAGCACCAGTCGGTGCGCGGATTGCCGATGGTGTAGAGATAGCCGACCGGGATATCGATCCAGAAATAGTTGTCCTTGCCGCCGGCCTCGAGCAGCAGCACGCTGGCGTCCGGGTCGGCCGACAGCCGGTTGGCAAGGACACAGCCGGCAGTTCCGCCGCCGATAATGATGTAGTCACACGTCACGATGGTGATGGTAGCGCGGAATTCACGTGCAAGCGTCGAACGGGTCGCCGGCGCCCAGCGCCCGCGCCGACGCCGGCTCTCCCGCTGAAAACGCGCCGGCAGATATAATCGCGGTCGATGACACCGGGCACCGCAACAGGATGAGCCACAACCGATGACGATTCGCACACACGCCGTTTCCGCCGCGATCGGATGCACCCTCGCACTCGCCGCCTGCGGCGGCGCACCGCAGGCGCCCGCCAGCACCGTCGTGGCCTATGAAGGCGCCACCCTCATCACCGGCGGCGGCGGGGCGCCGCTCGGCGGCGGCGTGCTGCTGGTCGACGACGGAATGATCACCGATGTCGGACTGGCCGCCAACGTCGCGATTCCCGAGGGCGCGACGGTGGTTGACCTGACCGGCAAGACGGTGATGCCGGCCATGGTCGACCTGCACGGTCATGTCGGCTTCGTCGACGGACTCAGTTTCGACAACGCCAACTACACCCGCGAGAACATCATCGACCAATTGAACCGGTATGCGTACCACGGGGTCGGCACCATCGTGTCGCTGGGCACCGATGCGGGTGACCTGGCGTTCGGCATTCGCAGCGACCAGGAGGCCGGGACCGCGGGCGGTGCCCGGCTGCACACCGCCTTCCGCGGCATCGCGCGGCCGGACGCCGGTCCGGGAGCGCCGACCATGCGACCGACCGCCTTCGGCGCCGCCACCGAGGAGGAAGCCAGGGCGCGGGTGGCGGAGATCGCCGCCACGAATGCCGACTTCCTGAAGATCTGGGTCGACGATCGGGGCGGATCGGTCGAGAAGCTGGGACCGGATCTGTATCGGCCCATCATCGAAGAGGCGCACGCCCACGACCTGCGGGTGATCGCGCACATCTTCTTTGCGGAAGACGCCAGGGAGCTGGTTGACGCCGGCGTCGACGGGTTCGCGCATCTGGCGCGCGACGTCGAGATGAATGACGCACTGGTCGCGGCGATCGTCGAGCACGGCGTCTTCGTCATGCCGAACCTGGCCATCTCCGAGCGCGGCCGCAATGCCGAGCCGCCGGCCTGGGTCGCCGATCCGCTGCTGGCGGAATCGGTGTCCCCGGAGGCGATCGCGCGTATCCGCGAGTCGTACGTGAACCGCACGCCGGAGGCCGCGGCCCAGGGCAGCGAGTCCTTCTCGATGATGCTGCGCAGCCTCAAGAAGCTGGCTGACGCCGGCGCGACACTCGTCCTGGGCGCCGACACCGGTGTACAGGACCACATTCAGGGCTACATGGAGCATCACGAGCTGTCGTTGATCGTGGAGGCCGGCATCTCGCCGGCCGAGGCCATCAGGATCGCGACCAGCGCCCCGGCCGAGGTGCTGGGGATCGAGACCGGCCTCCTCGCCCCCGGCAAGCGGGCCGACTTCATCGTGCTCGACGCGAACCCGATATACGACATCGCCAACACCAGACAGATCTCCGCCGTCTATCTGAGCGGCGAGGAGCTCGACCGCGACGGGTTGAGAGCTGGATGGTGAGGGTACCGCCTCCGCGCTCCGCGACCCTGACGGCCCGCCAGGTGGGTATTCCGCTGCGAGGGACTCCGGCGCGCGCGGCCATCGCGGGCATCGCGGCGATGGCGGCGTTGGCGGCACTGACCGGCAGCGGCCTCCTCGCCCAGGCAGGACGCTACCCGGCGTCGCGGCACGGCGGGAACTACATGCACAATTTCTACTTTCCCCCCGCCCCCGGTTCCACGCCCTGGGCGCCGAGCTGGGCGCCGGACGGAGCGTCGATCGCCGTGGCCATGAGCGGGTCGATCTGGCGTGTCGATCCGGACACCGGCATCGCCGACGAGCTGACCTCCAATCCCGGTGTCTACCACTCGGCTCCGGACTGGTCGCCCGACGGCCGGTGGATCGTCTACACCGCCGACTACGACGGCGAGCGGGTGCAGCTCGAGCTGCTGGAGGTGGCGACCGGCGAGACCCGCGTGCTGACCGACGACCAGCACGTCTACAGCGATCCCGTGTTCTCACCTGACGGCGCCCGGATCGCCTACGTCTCGACCCGGCCGAACGGCTACTTCAACGTTGCGGTGCGGCCGATCGACCAGGGGCGCTGGGCGGGTGACGAAATGCCGGTCACCACGGACAACGACTTCGGGAACAACCGGCTGTACTTCGGTCCGTGGGACATGCACATCTCGCCGGCGTGGCTGCCTGACGGCGACGAGTTGCTGTTGGTGTCGAATCGGGGCGTAGCGCTCGGGTCGGGCAACGTGCTGCGGGTGCCGGCCCGTGAGCAGGGCATCCGCGACGCTTCCGCCGTGCTGCGCGAACAGACGCTGTATCGGACCAGACCCGACGTCGCCAGCGATGGGAAACGGTTCGTCTATTCGTCGACCCGCGGCGCCGCCGACCAGTTCAACAATCTTTACGTGCAACCGACGGCCGGAGGCGAGCCCTACAAGCTCACGTTCTTCGACTACGACGCGTTTCATCCGCGCTGGTCGCCCGATGACGAGTGGATCGCGTTCATCCGGAACGACGGCGGGCTGCCGCAGCTCGCGTTGCTCGAGACCCACGGGGGCGAGATCAGGAGTGTGGAGATCACCGAACGGCGTTGGAAGCGGCCGATGGGCACCCTGTCGGTTCGCACGGTCGACGCCGGAACCGGCGCGCAGACCGGGTCGCGGATCCATCTGACCGCCTCGGACGGCAAGTTCTATGCGCCGGCCGAGGCGTACGCGCGGCTGAGCGGGCAGGGCGATCACCTGTTTCACTCGACCGGCGCCTTCACGGTCGAGTTGCCCGTGGGTGAAACCGAAGTGACCGTGGTGAAGGGCTTCGAGTTCCACCCGTACACCACGTCGGCCGAGATCACGGCCGGCGCAACGACCAGCGTCGTCATCGAACTCGAGCGCATGACCGACATGGCGGCCGCCGGCTGGTACAGCGCCTCGACCCACGTCCACGCGAACTACGGCGGCAACCTGCACAACACGCTCGAGAACCTGATCATGATGTCCGAGGCAGAGGACCAGGACCTCGTGCTCGAGCAGGTCGCCAACAAGGACAACCGCGTGCTGGACTACCAGTACTTCGAGCCGGGCGGCGGGCCGCACTCGACCTCCACTCCCGAGCGCATGGTCGTCGTGGGTCAGGAGTATCGTCCGCCCTTCTACGGCCACGTCTTCATGTTCGGCATGCGCGACCACCTGCTCTCACCCTTCACGATGGGCTACGAGGGCACCGCCATCGAGAGCCTGTACCCCAGTAACACGGACATGTTCCGGAAGGCGAAGGCGCAGGGCGCGACGGTCGGCTACGTCCACGCCTTCCCGGGCGAGAACGATCCGCTCGACCGCGGCCTCGGGGGCGGCAAGGGCTTCATCGTGGATGCCGCGCTCGCCACGACCGATGCCGTCGAGTGGTCTGACGCGTCGCGCGCCGGCTTCTTCCCGCTCTACGCGGTCTGGAACAACGGGCTCCGAATCGCCGCGACCGGGGGCGAGGACTCGATCAGCAACCTGCACCGATCGAAGCTGGTCGGGTCTATGCGCACCTACGTCCACACCGGCGCCCGCGGGCTCGATATGGAGGCGTGGTTCGAGGGGCTGCGGGCCGGACGGAGTTTCGTCACGTCGGGTCCGCTGGTCGAGCTCACCATCGACGGACAACTCCCTGGCGATGTCGTGACTCTCCCCGCCGGCGGGGGAACCATCGAGATCCGTGGACGGGTCCGATCGATTACCGAGCTCGACCGCATCTTTCTGGTCTGCAACGGCGAGACCATGAACGAGGTGCCGGTCATGGGCGACCGGCGCGGGGCCGCCCTGTCGGTGCGGCAACGGGTCACACGCAGCGGCTGGTGCCACCTGCGGGCCGAGGGCGCCAGCGGAGACCGGTTCCCGCTGGATGTCGCCTTTGTCCAGGCGTTCACCAACCCGGTCTGGATCCAGGTCGCCGACACGCCGATCAGGAACGCCGCCGCCGCGGACTATGCGCTGCGCTGGATCGACACGCTGCAGGCGCTGGCCGACGCCTGGCCCGGCTGGCGCGCCGAGACCGAGCGGGAGCACGTGTTCGCGCAATTCGAAGAGGCGCGGGCGGTCTATCGCCGCTTCGCGCGTGAAAGCGCCGTCCGGTAGCCGCGCGAGAAGGAGCATCCCATCCAGGTCTTCGGCAACACCAGCGGTCTCAAGGCCAGTCAGGTTCGCCAGCTTGAACGTCTGTTCAGGCGCAGGGTGCCGGCCGATCAGCTCCTGACCCACGACCTCGCGCGGCAACTCACCGAAATCAGCCGGGAGACCAGACGCCAGGTGGGTGTGCTGGTCGATCGGCGCGGCGACGTCCAGCACGTGATGGTGGGCGACTCACACTCAATCGAGCTGCCGGATTGGGGCCGCCTGCGCGCCGGTCTCGGCCGCCTGCGCGGTCTGCGCTGCCTGCACACGCACCTCGCCGACGAAGGCCTGACCCGGGACGACAAGACCGATCTGCTGCTGCTCCGTCTCGACGCGATGGTGACGATCGGTGTCGGCCACGACGGACTGCCGACGCTGGCCCACACCGCGTCGCTCGGACCGGCCGGCGAGGGCGTGGAACTGCTCGACCCGCAGCCCCCCGCGCAGATCGACCTCGACTTCCAAACCTGGGTCCATGAGCTCGAGGCGGAACTCTCGCGCGCCACCGGGACGCGCAAGGTCGGGGACCGCGAGCGCGCGATCCTGGTGTCGGTCACGGCCGGCCGCAGCGCCGGCGATCTCGAGATGCACGTCGCCGAGTTGCGCGAACTGGCGCGCTCGGCGGGCGTCGTGATTGTCGACGTCATCACCCAGCAGCGGCCGCGCGTCGACGCGAAAACGGTGGTCGGGTCAGGCAAGTTGCAGGACCTGATGATCCGCGCCTTCCAGAGCGGTGTCGATCTCGTCATCGTCGACCAGGATCTGACCCCCACCCAGGCGCGCAATCTCGCAGAACGGATGGATCTGCGCGTCATCGACCGCACACAGCTCATCCTCGACATCTTCGCGCAACATGCCACCAGCAGCGACGGCAAGCTGCAGGTCGAGCTGGCGCAGCTCAAGTACCTGCTCCCGCGGCTTGCGCAACGCGCCGACGTCTCCCTGTCCCGGCTCGCGGGCGGTATCGGTGGTCGAGGGCCCGGCGAGACGAAGCTCGAGGTCGACCGGCGCCGCACACGCGATCGCATCACCAGACTCGAGCGCGAACTGAGGACACTCGGCGGACAGCGGAAGAACCGGCGCCAGCGCCGCGGGCGCCGCGACGTACCGGTCCTCTCGATCGTCGGCTATACGAACGCGGGCAAGAGCACGCTGCTGCAGGCGCTGACCAGGACTGAGGTGCATGTCGCCGACCAGTTGTTCGCCACGCTCGACCCCGTCTCGCGCCGGCTGCGCTTCCCCCGCGAGCGCGAGGTCATCATCACCGACACGGTCGGGTTCATTCGCGACCTGCCGGCGGACCTGGTCACCGCCTTCCGCTCCACGCTCGAAGAATTGTCCGACGCCACGCTGCTGCTGCACGTGGTGGACGCCTCGGCGACCGACCACGATCGCCGCATCGCCGCGGTGCGCGACATCCTGCACGACATCGGCATCAAGGCGCCCGAACTGCTCGTCTTCAATCAGATCGACAAGCTGGCAGAGGGAGAAGGCGAGTCGCTGGCGCGCCGGTACAACGGAGTTGCAGTCTCGGCGCTCGAACGCACCGGATTGCGGGGCCTGCTCGTGCAGGCCGAGCGGAGACTGTGGACGGAAGACGACGGACGCATCGAACCGCACGGCCGGATGACCCGGATCGCCGAGATGTAACCCACGCGGGCGGCGGTCGCACGCAACGCCACACCACAGTAGAATGGCCGACACTGAACGGGGCATCGGCCGGCAACACTCGGGAACGCAGCGGCAGGTCGGGACGGCATGGTTGCAGGCACTCGAGAAGAGACGTACACGACACCGGCGTCGGAACTGCGCACCGCGCTGCTGGCGGCGCAACAGGCGCTGCGGCGGGCGGGCAGGGGCCCGGTCATCGTCGTGCTGGTCGGGCCGGAGACGGCCGGCCGCGGGGCAACCGCCGACCTGCTGAACGCCTGGATGGATCCCCGCTGGCTCGTTACGCGCGCGTGGGGTGAACCCTCCGACGAAGAGCGCGAGCGGCCGCCGTTCTGGCGCTACTGGCGGGCGCTTCCCCCACGGGGCCTGGTCGCGGTATTCCTCAGCGGTTGGTACGGCCCACCGCTGCTGGAGCGGGCCGAGGGACGGATCGGGAAAGAGGTGTTCGACCGGCGCATGTTCCGAATCGCCGCGTTCGAACGCGCGCTGGCGGACGACGGCGCCGTGCTGGTCAAATGCCTGCTGAACATTGACCGGCGCACGCAGCGGCGCCGGCTCGAAAAATTCAAGGCTGAGCCCTTGCGCAAGTGGCGGGCGAACGACGATCAGTGGCGGCGCCTGCGTCTGCATGGCAAAGTCCTCAGCGCCTGGAAACGCGCGGCCGACCTCACCGGCGGTGATGAGACGCCGTGGCACGTCATCGAGGCGACCGATCGCGAGCAACGGCATCTGCAGGTCGCGGCGTGTGTCCGCGACGCCATCCAGCGCGCGCTCGGCGAGGCGCCTACGGCGGGCGCGGATGCAGGGACGAGTGCCCCGGTGGAACGCCAGACGGCGGTACCTGACCATCTTCACGCTTTAGAGCACCAAGCTGCGGTGCCAGACCATCTTGGCGCTCTTGAGCGCAAAGCTGCGGTGCCTGACCATCTTGGCGCTCTTGATTTGACGCCATCCATCGACAAGCATCGGTTCCACGTCGAACTGGAGCGGCAGCAGGGACGCCTGTACCGCGCACAGCGAAAGGCGCGCGAGCAGGGCGTGTCGACCGTCGTCGTGTTCGAAGGCTGGGATGCCGCGGGCAAGGGCGGGGCGATTCGACGGGTCACCGCCGCGCTCGACGCCAGGTACTTCCGTGTCATTCCGATCGCCGCGCCGACGGACGAGGAACACGCGCATCACTATTTGTGGCGGTTCTGGCGGCACCTCTCACGGGCGGGTCACATCACGATCTTCGACCGGAGCTGGTACGGGCGGGTGCTCGTCGAGCGGGTCGAACATCTGGCCCGCCCGGACGAGTGGCAGCGCGCGTACGACGAAATCAATCAATTCGAAGAACAGCTCATCGACCACGGCGCCGTGCTCGTGAAGTTCTGGCTCCATCTCAGCAAGGATGAACAACTCAGCCGCTTTCATGAACGCCAACGGACGCCATACAAACAGTGGAAGATCACCGACGAGGACTGGCGCAACCGGCGCAACTGGGACGCACACGCCGATGCCGTCAACGAGATGGTGACGCGCACCAGTACCGACCACGCGCCCTGGGTGCTCGTCGAAGGCAACGACAAGCGGTTCGCCCGGGTGAAGGTGGTGCAAACGCTGGCCAAGCGGATCGCGCTCGCCGCCAAACGGCGGCGCTAGCAGCCCCTGGTGAACCCCCGCGTTGCACCGAGATCTGGTCGTAACCATGCCGCGCCCGGCCAGCGCAAGGCGAGAAGAGGGAGCATACCTGTAGGGGCAACCCTTGTGGTTGCCCTGTTCGTCAGCCGGAACAACGCCGCGCAGCGGGATGCAACGTCGATCCGAAGATGTCCACGCGGATCGGCGGGTTTCAGCGTGAAACCGCAGAATTCAGCGGGGAAGGCTGAATTCAGCGGGGAAGCACAGAATTCAGCGGGGATCGAATGCAGCGGGGTTTCACAGAGATTGGCGGTGCACCCGCATGGTAACGTGAGATCGGGGACCGATTAATGAACACCTGGTTGTTGCGGGCGTTGGCTGGCGGCGTGCTGGCGATCGCGGTCGCCGCGGGCGCCGCGGTGTTTCTCGTCGCCGTCCTCGACCTGCAGATCGAGTTTGCGGGCAACGGTATCCGTCCGCTCTTCTCGTTCCGCAACCCTGAACAACACTACGCCGCGCTGGATGCGAGCCGTGCGAGTCGGCCCGCCGCGGTGACGCGAGTCTCGCCGCCGCGCGACCTGCCGCACGCCGCAACGGAGACGCCGAGCACGGAGGAGGCGTCCCGAGCCACCCCGGCGACGACGCGCCGGCCCGTTCCCGTCGGCGACGCCTACTGGACCAACTTCCGCGGACCGAACCGCGATGGTCTCTACCTGGAAACCGACATCCGCACCGAGTGGCCGGACAGCGGGCTCGAACCGCTCTGGAGTCAGCCGATCGGCGGCGGATACGCCTCGTTCGTCGCCGCCGGCGGCCGCGCGTTCACGATAGAGCAACGCCGCGACGAAGAGGTGGTCGCCGCGTACGATATCGAGACCGGCGTCGAATTGTGGACTCGCGCATGGGCGGGACACTTCCAGGAGATGATGGGGGGTCCGGGGCCGCGAGCCACCCCCACATGGCACGACGACCGACTCTACGCGCTCGGCGCGGCCGGCGTGCTCGTCGCTCTGGAGGCCGCCACCGGCAACGTGGTCTGGAAGCGCGACATCCTGGCGGACGCCGGCGCCGCCAACCTCACCTGGGCGATGTCCGGAGCGCCGCTGGTCGTCGACGACATGGTCATCGTCCAACCGGGCGGACGCGATGGCTGGTCGGTCGCCGCCTATGACCGGCTGACGGGCAACCTCGTCTGGCACGTGCTGGACGACGTGCAGAGCTACACCTCGCCGATGCCGGCAACGCTGGGAGGCGTCCGTCAGATCGTCGTCGTCACCGCCGAACGCGTTGCCGGCCTGCGACCGGAGGATGGTGGACTGCTGTGGGACTACCCCTGGGCGGTGTCGATGGTCCCGAACATCGCGCAGCCGCTGATTGTCGGCGACACCCGGTTGTTTCTCTCTGCCAGCTACGGCAAGGGCGCCGCGCTGATCGAACTGACGCCCCACGGGGATCGGTACCGCGCCGACACCGTCTGGGAAACGCACAGGATGAAGAACAAGTTCAGCAGCTCGGTGCTGATCGACGGCTACATCTACGGTCTCGACGACGCCATTCTCGCCTGCATTGACGCGACGACCGGCGAGCTGATGTGGAAAGGCGGGCGCTACGGCTACGGTCAGTTGCTGGGAACCGCCGGCCACCTGGTGGTGATCACCGAGCGCGGCGATCTCGTGCTGGTGCGCGCGATGCCGGACCGACATCGGGAAATCGCCCGTTTCCACGCGATCGACGGCAAAACCTGGAACGTCCCGGCAATGGCTGGCGGCCGGATCCTCGTGCGCAACGCCACACAGATGGCGGCCTTCGATCTGTCGCCGTAGATTCGCTGTTTCGGACACTGCCGACATTGACGACCATGCGCAGATACGCCCCGGCGCCCACCGGATTCTCGTTCGGTCCCGGCACGATCACGCCGATGGTCAAGATACTGATCTGGGCCAACATCGGGATGTTCGTCTTCATGCAGGTCGCGCCGATCCTGACGCCGCTGTTCGGATTGACCCCGGCGGCGGTGTTCGAACGACTGTGGATCTGGCAGCCGATCACCTATCTCTTCCTGCACGGCGGGTTCACCCACATCCTGTTCAACATGCTCGCGTTGTGGATGTTCGGGACCGAACTCGAGCGCCTGTGGGGCTCCCGCTTCTTTCTCCGGTTCTACTTCGTAACCGGCGTCGGGGCCGGCGCCACCATGCTGGTCGCCTCGCTCGTGCCGTCGGTGTTTGGCGACGGCATGTACATCACGCCGACGATCGGCGCCTCAGGCGCGGTCTACGGCTTGTTGATGGCGTTCGCGATCTACTACCCGACGAGACCGCTGTTCATGTTCCCGTTTCCAATCCCGATACCAGCGAAGTACTTCGTGCTGATCATCGGCGGATTCGTGTTCTTCTCGTCGTTCAACGGCGCGGCTGGCGGTGTCGCCCACATGGCGCACCTCGGCGGTCTCGTCGTCGGCTATGTGTATCTGAAACGTGGCGGGGGGGGCGCCGGTCTGCTCCGTTTTGGACGGTTCGGCGTGATGGCCGAAATCAAGTACCGCTATCTGCGGTGGAAGATGGGCCGCCTGCGCAAGCGGTTCAACGTCTATCCCGGCGGGGGCGACGACCGGGACCAGAGATTGCACTGACGACAATCACCAGCGCCGCCGTCCTCAGCGCTCGTCACGCAGCCACTCCTCGCGGACCGGGCTGAACAGGTCGAGTTCGAACGTGTCGGCCAGCGCCTCGGCCTGATGGAGCACGCCGCTCGGGATGCGCACCACCTCGCCGTCCCTGACCAGAATCTCTTTCCCGTCGACCCGCACCTTCAACATCCCGTCGAGCACATACGTCAACTGCTCGCTCTCGTGACGGTGCCGGGGCACGAGCGCGCCCCGTTTGAGATAGACCTGCGCGAGCATCTGCCGGTCGCCGGCGACCAGCTTGCGCGAAATGAGCTCGGTAACCTTTCGGAGGTCGAGCCCGTCCCATCCGATCACCAGACCGCCCGGCAGAGGCAACATCATTAATCCTTTACGACCAAGTGTTTACAAGAACCCGACCGGTTCCCGTGTCGCGCCGTGCCAGACGCGCGCATCGCCATGCCCGGCGCGACGCGGAGTGTTGCCGCGGACTGCTATAATCTACTGGCAATGCGGGCCACATGCCGACCGTCGGCAACGCGACCGGCACGCAGGACTCTGCCATCATGAAAAGCTCGATGGTCAGCAGAGGTGCAGACACCGCCTGGCCGGCGCAGTCGTATGAAGGGCTGACCCGCGACCAGCTCCTCCGTCTGTATCGGACGATGCTACTGTCGCGGCGCCTCGACGACAAGGAAATCCAACTCAACACTCAAAGCAAGACCTTCTTCCAGATCAGCGGCGCCGGCCACGAGGCGATTCTCGTCGCCGCGGGGATGCAGCTCGCTCCGGGCCGGGACTGGTTCTTCCCGTACTACCGTGACCGGGCGCTCTGTCTGGCGATCGGCGTCACCGCGTATGACATGCTGCTGAGCGCGGTGGGCGCAGCCGCTGACCCGAGTTCCGGCGGGCGGCAGATGCCGGCGCACTGGAGCAACCCGGAACTGAATCTCGTCTCGCCCTCGAGCGCCGTCGCCACCCAGTGCCTGCACGCCATCGGGTGCGCCGAGGCATGCCAGTACGACGCACGACGGACGAAGGCCGCAGGCTCGGGCTCCGAAGTCGTCTACGTGTCCCTCGGCGAGGGGGCGACCAGCGAGGGCGAGTTCTGGGAATCGCTGAACACCGCCTGCACGAAGCGGCTGCCGGTGGTGTACCTCGTGGAAGACAACGGCTATGCCATTTCCGTCCCGGTCGAGATTCAGACCCCCGGCGGCGATATCGCGCAGTTGGTGTCGGCGTTCCCCGGGCTCGACGTCACTTGCGTCGACGGGACCGACCCGCTGGCCAGCTTCGCGGCGATGCGGCGCGCGTTGGCCCACGCCCGCGGCGGCCGCGGACCGGCGCTGGTGAAAGCAAGCGTTGTCCGCCTCTACTCCCATTCGGCGTCCGACAACGAGGGGCAGTACAAGAGCGAAGCAGAACGTGAGATGGAACGGGCGCGCGACCCGCTCAGACATTTTTCCGAGTTCCTCACCAGCGCCAAAATCGCCGACGACCAGACCCTGACCTGCATCTCGAGCAGCGTGGATGCCGAGATCCAGGAGGCGGTCGATCGGGCGCTGGAGGCGGCGCCGCCCGCCCCGTCGACCGTGCTCGACTTCGTGTATTCCCCCAACGTCGATCCGGCATCTGACGCCTTCGACGTGCCCGGCACTCCGGAGGGCGACCCGATCACGATGGTGGCGACCATCAATCGGACGCTCGACGACGAGATGGGCATGAATCGCAACCTGGTGGTCTTCGGCGAGGACGTCGCCGACTGCAGCCGGCCGGAGGCGCTGTCGACCGTCGAGGGCAAGGGCGGCGTTTTCAAGGCGACGCTCGGTCTGCAGCGCCGCTACGGGCGCGAGCGGGTATTCAATTCGCCGCTCGCCGAGGCCAACATCGTCGGGCGCGCCATCGGCATGGCGGTGCGCGGGGTAAAACCGATCGTCGAGATTCAGTTCTTCGACTACATCTGGCCCGCCATGATGCAGATCCGGGACGAGCTGACGATGCTGCGCTACCGCTCGAACAACGGGTTTTCCTGCCCGCTCGTGATCCGCGTTCCCATCGGAGGCTATCTGCGGGGCGGATCGATGTACCACAGCCAGTCCGGCGAGAGCATCTTCGCGCACTGCCCGGGGCTGCGTATCGCGTTTCCGGCAGATGCCGCCGACGCGGCCGGTCTGCTGCGCACCGCCATCCGCTGCGACGATCCGGTGCTGTTTCTCGAGCACAAGCACCTGTACCGCCAGACCTACAACAAGGCGGTGTATCCCGGCGCCGAGTATCAGATCCCCTTCGGCCGCGCCCGCGTTCGACGGGAAGGTACGGACGTTGTCGTCGTCACCTGGGGCGCACTGGTGCAGCGCACCCTGCTGGCCGCCGAACGCGCGGCGCAACAGGGAATCAGTGTGCATGTCGTGGATCTCCGCACGCTGGCGCCCTACGACTGGGACGCCATCGCCGAATCGGTGACACGCACCAGCCGCGTGGTGATCGCGCACGAAGACCAGGTGACCTGCGGGTTCGGCGCAGAGCTGGCGGCGCGCGTCGCCGACGAACTGTTCGACCAGCTCGACGCCCCCGTAAAGCGCGTCGGCGCGCTCGATTGCCCGGTCGCGTATCACCCGAATCTCGAAGAATCGACCCTGCCCCAGACCAGCGACATCCTGCGGGCCATCACGGTCGTCGCCGATTACTAGGAGCCTGCACCGCAGAAAGATCACGGCTGCAAATCCGCTCTCACTCATGGCTTTCACCGCGGGCTGCCAGTGTCGAGAGCGCAAGCATGGGACGCCGAGAGGCCAGGATAGGCGCCAGTCCCTGACTCGCCAGGAGGCACCGCGCGGACCCCGACGCAGTTGCCAGATCCCCGTTCACCCTGCTATGATCCGGTGTTTCCAGATGGTCGGAAACGGCCATCGTGGGCGTGCGCTCCACCCTGACGGCTCGGGATGACCGGTTGTCGGGAACGCCCCGGGACATCGGGCGTTCCAGGTGCCGGTTCGTCACATGCCCGACCCGAACGACCATTTTCTCGCAAGATCGCTGCAGGCCTTGCAGGAAAACGTGCGCCGATCGGGTCCGGAGGCGACCGCCGGGTACACGCTCATCGGCGCGATTCTGCTGATGGGCGGGGTGGGCTATCTGATCGACCGCTGGGCCGGCACGGCGCCCTGGTTCCTGCTGGCCGGCATGTTGCTTGGAATCGCCGTCGGTTTTTTCGAACTGGCAATGACGATCTGGAAGAAATGAAGCTGTCCGGGGTGCTTGTGCTCGTCAGCGTCGCCACCGGCGGCCTGTTCACGTCGCTCGTCGCGCCGGAGACGACCGCTGCGGTGTTTCTCGGCATGGCGGCGCCGCTCGTGGCGGGTCTCGGGACGATTCGGATGGTCGAGCAGACGGTCCGCACCGACATGCGGGCGCTGACCGGCCGGATGGCGATGGCGTTCATCGCCAAGATGGTGTTCTACGCCGCCTACGTGGCGGTCGTCATCTTCCTGCTGGAGGTCGACCCGTTACCGTTCGTCATCAGTCTCACGTCGTATTTCGTGGCGCTGCATCTCACTGAAGCGCTGTATTTCAAGAGGCTGTTCGCGCGACACGCCGCGGACACCGCCGCCCGCCAGGGTTGACCACCCGCGTGACCATCGCATCGTCATGAGCGCACAACAGGCAGAAGCGGCGCAGCACGCCGAAGACCTCGGCGCCGCCGCCGATCACGGCGACGGCGCGTTCGACGCCGGCGAGACGATCATCGAGCACGTCTCGAACAGCTCGCTCGAACACCCGATCCTGCATTTCGACCAAATCGGGGGCATCGACTTCTCGGTGACGAAGCACGTCATGATGCTATGGCTGGTGGCCGGATTCCTGTTCGTGGTCATCACCATGGCCACGCGCACGTATTTGAAACAGGACCGGCTCGTACCGACCGGGTTCATGATCGCCCTCGAGTGGCTGGTACAGTCGATTCGGGACGCGATCGTACTGCCGAACGTCGGCGCCAGGTACGCCAATGCCTGGACGCCGATGATCCTCACGCTGTTCCTCTTCATCCTCCTTTCCAACGCCGCCGGATTGATCCCCATCTTCGAGGTGGTCGGGCTGCTTGACCACTACGTCCTGCATACGGACCCGGACTCGCTGGTCAAAGGCGTGCTGCACGGCGGAACTACCAGCACTGCCAACTACAACGTCACCGCCGCGCTGGCCACAATTACATTCTTCGCCATCATCATTGCGGGCACCATGGCGCACGGTTTCATCAAACACTGGAAGAACCTGGTGCCACCGGGGTTGGCGTGGCCGGTCTACATCCTGCTGATCCCGATCGAGCTCATGGGCATGCTCGTCAAGCCGTTCGCGCTCACGATGCGGCTGGCGGCAAACATGACCGGCGGCCACATCGCGATTCTCTCGATGCTGTCGCTGGTGTTCATCTTTCATCAGTTCTTCGGAAGCGCCGCTATAGGCATGGGCGTCGGCTTCACGGTCGCACTGCCGCTCGCGGTCGGCATCTCTGCATTGGAAGTTATCGTCGTCATGGTTCAGGCCTACGTCTTCACGCTGCTGACATCGGTGTTCATCGGCATGGCCATCAACGTCCACCACTAGCCAGTCCTGTAAACGACATTCACACGGAGGTTGACTGTATGGAACTCTTGCACATCGCCGGCGTCGCGATCGGTATCGGATTGATAGTGATTGGAGCCGGTCTGGGTATCGGCAAGTTCACGGCCGCTGCCGCCGAGAGCATCGCCCGCCAGCCGAGCGCCGCGACGCAGATCACCGGTGCCGTAACCCTTCCGCTCTTCCTGCTCGAAGGCGTGGCGATTCTGGGGGAAGTGTTCGCCTTCCTGCTTGCATTCCTGTTGACACCGACGCCGTAACGGGACTGTTCACGAGAGCTGTGGGTGACCTCGTAAGAAGGAGCGTCTCATGGATAATCCATTGGTCCAGCCCGACCCAGGGCTGTTCATCTGGACCATCATCACCTTCCTGGTGCTGCTTGGTCTGCTCCGCAGGTTCGCCTGGGGCCCGCTGCTGAAGGCGCTCGACGAGCGGCAGGAGACGATTCGGAAGTCGCTCGACGACGCCGAGCTGGCCAATCAGGAGTTGGCCCGGCTGCAGGCCGAGTCGGCGCAGATCATCTCCGCGGCGCGGGCCGAAGCGCAGTCGATTGTGGCCAAGAGCCGGGCCGACGCGGAAACCGTCAGGGAGGGCCTGAAGCAGAAGGCCAAGGAAGAGGCTGACGCGATGGTCAGAAACGCCGAGCGGCAGATTCAGCAGGAAACCGCCCGCGCGTTGCAACAGATACGCCACGAGGTCGTCGACCTGTCACTCTCCGTGGCGTCGAAGCTGATCAGGAAAAACCTGTCGGCGGAAGACAACGACGCCCTGATTCAAGATTCGCTGAACCAGATCGAATCGTCACGGCCGAATTAGCGCGGCTCCGCCCGAGGAGAGCCCGTCGAGGGTGCGCGCCGCCGCCTCGGCCTGCTCGAAGAGCGGCTGTGGATAGAGGCCGAGGAGAACCGTGCCGAGCAGGGCGACGCCAAGCGTGATGGCCATGGCGGGACCGACCGCAATCGGCGACCCGGCCGGCTCGTCTTCGCTGATCCACATGAAGACGACCACCCGAATGTAGTAGTAGAGCGAAATGGCGCTGTTGCCGACCGCGATGACCGCCAGCCAGATCTGACCGGCGTCGACGGCGGCTCCGAAGAGCCACAGCTTGCCCATGAAGCCGGCGGTCGGGGGAATGCCGCCGAGCGACAGCATGAAAAGCAGCATCGCGAACGCCGAGATCGGGCTTCGCCGCATCAGTCCATTCAGGTCCTTCAACTCGTCGCCGATGACGTCGCTGCGGCGCATCGCCGTCACGATCGCGAACGCCCCGAGCTGCATGAACAGATAGACGCCGAGATACACGAGCATCGCCGTCACACCGCGTTCGGTGCCGGCAACCACGCCGATCAGCAGATAGCCGGCGTGGGCGATCGACGAATAGGCGAGCATCCGTTTCAGATTGCTCTGGGTCAGGGCCGCGATGTTCCCCACCGTCATCGTGACCACCGCAAGCACCCAGAACAGCATCTTCCACTCGTCGACGAGCGCCGGCAGCCCTTCGACGAAGATACGCAGCAGCATGGCGAACGACGCTGCCTTGGAACCGACCGAAAGGAACGCGGTGACCGGTGTGGGAGCCCCTTCGTACACGTCGGGCGCCCACATGTGGAACGGCACCGCCGCGATCTTGAATCCCATACCGGCGCCGACCAGGATGACGGCGAGTACCAGCACCAGGTTTGCGTCCTGGCCGGCCAGCGCCGCCGCGATGCCCTGCAGGCTGGTCGTGCCGGTCGCCCCGTAGAGCAGCGACATGCCGTAGAGCAGAATGCCGAGAGAGAACGCGCCCAGCAGAAAATACTTGACGGCCGCTTCGTTCGAGCGCGGGTTCGGCTTGAGATAGCCGACCAGCACGTAGAACGAGACCGCCATCGTCTCGAGACCGATGAACAGCGTGATCAGGTCCTGACCGCTGGCCATGAACATCATGCCGAGCGTGGCGCACAGAATCAGGAAGTAGTACTCGCCCGCCTTGAGCTCCTCGACCCTGAGATACGGCACGGACATCAACACCGTGACCGCGGCCGACAGCAGGGCGATGAACTTGAAGAATGCGGCGAAGCCGTCGATGGCGAGCAGCCCGCGCGAGGCGGTCACGTCCAGACCGGCGAACGACGCCAGGGCGAACGCGCTGCCGCCGATCGTGGCAAGCGCCACCGCGAGCAGCACGCCGTCGCGCCGCGGCACGATGACCGACAGCAACAGCAGCAGCAAGGCCCCGCCGGTCAGCACGATCTCCGGCAGGATGTAATAGAAGTCGAGACTGGAAAACCCGGCCGGCATTATCGGGCGCCCCCGCGCACCGGCAACTCGATGACGTCACCGTCGAGTGCGATCAGGGCCGATGACACGGTGGACGGCCCGGCCTCATCGCCGGCCGCGTTCACCGGGGCGCTGGCGCCGTCGATGCGCGCCATCACCCGCACCACCGACGTGTCGAGACGGTCGATGAACGGCTTCGGATACAACCCGATCCAGACGGCGAGGATCAGCAGCGGCGCAAAGGTCACCCACTCGCGCAGGTTGAGATCGGCCAGTTTCTCGTTCTTCGGATTGTCGACCGTACCGAACATGGTGCGCTGATAGAGCCAGAGCATGTAGGCGGCGCCCAGGACGATGCCGGTGGCGGCGAACGCCGCCCAGTACATGTTGACGACGAAGACCCCCTGCAGAATCAGGATTTCACCGATGAACCCGTTCAGGGTGGGCAGGCCGATTGACGAAAACGTCATCACGAGGAAGACCGCCGCGAAGGCCGGCATGACCTTCGACAGCCCGCCGTACTCCGAGATTTCGCGCGTATGCCGTCGCTCGTAGACGACGCCGACCAGAAGGAACAGCGCGCCGGTCGAGATGCCGTGATTGAGCTGTTGCACGATGCTGCCGGTGATACCGCCCGCGTTGAGCGCGAACATGCCCAGCATCACCAGGCCCATGTGGCTGACGCTCGAATAGGCCACCAGGCGTTTCCAGTCACGCTGCGCCATCGCCACGAGCGCGCCGTAGATGATGCCGACGATGCACAACGCCGCCACCCAGGGCACCGCCGCCCGGGTCGCGTCCGGCAGGATCGGCAGCGAGAAGCGGATGAACCCGTAGGTGCCCATCTTCAGGAGCACCGCGGCCAGAATGACCGAGCCGGCGGTCGGCGCGTCGGTGTGCGCGTCAGGCAGCCAGGTGTGGAACGGGAACATCGGCACCTTGACGGCAAACCCCAGGAAAAACGCCAGGAAGACCCACCACTGCAGGTCGAACGGCATGTTCAGCTCGTGGAAACGGGTGATGTCGAACGAGTAGATACCGGTCACGTCGTGGTGATAGAAGTAAACGGCCAGGATGCCAAGCAGCATCACGACGCTGCCCACCAGGGTGAACAGGAAGAACTTGATCGCCGAATACAGCCGGTTGGCGCTGCCCCAGATGCCGATGAGGAAATACATCGGCACGAGCATGACCTCCCAGAACAGGAAGAACAGGAGGAAATCGAGCGATACGAACGCGCCGATCATGCCGGTCTGCAGCACCAGCAGAAACACGTAGTATTCCTTCACCCGCACGGTGATCGCGGTCCATGACGACAGCACCGCGATGAATCCCATCAGGGTCGCAAGCAGAATCAGCAGCGCACTGAATCCGTCGACTCCGACCAGATACTGGGCGCCGATGGACGGAATCCACTCGTGCTGCTCGACGAACTGCCAGTCGGAGGTCGTCGTGTCCAGCCAGAACCACAGCGGCACCGACACCAGAAACCCGAGCAGGGCGAATCCGTTGGCGATCCAGCGGATCAGAGCTGCGCTGTTCTTGGGCACGAACAGCAGCAGCAGCGCGCCCACCAGGGGCGTGAACATGATTAGCGACAGAAACGGAAAATCCAGAGTGTTGCTCATGAGCAGGTTCCCGTAACGGGCCGGCGGCGGCCCACGCTGATGCCTTCTCTCAAGGCGAGTCCGACGACTCGCGGTCAGATTCCGGTGGTCTACCGGACAATCAGATACAACGTGACGAACGTGAATACGCCGAACAGCGTGGCGACCGCGTAGTTCTGGATCAGCCCGGTCTGACCGCGCCGGAAGACGTAGCTGCCTTCCGTACAGACCCAGCCCACCAGATTGACGAGGCCGTCGACGACATACTTGTCGAGTACGTGCGACACCCAGGACAGCGTCCGGGTCAGCCAGCCGGTCCCGTTGACGGCGCCGTCGACCACGGTCCGGTCCACAGTCCACAGCCCGCGCGCGCTCTCCACCGTACCCTTGACGACCGTGGCGTCGTACGCTTCGTCGACGTAGTACTTGTTCGTCAGCACTCGATGCGCGCCGGCCCAATTGGCCGCCAACTGCTCGGCGCGCTCCGGCCGGCGCACGTAGATGCGGTAGGCCAGATAGATGCCGGCCAGCGCGACCAGCACCGAGAACGCCGCCAGCCCCATCTCGGCCGCATGGGAGAGATGGACCTCGGCCTGCGCACCCTCTTCGCCGATTACCGCCGACTCGGCCACGAACGACGGCTCGAGGAAGTGCTCGAGGTTGTTGGTGTCGCTCAGATACGCCGGGAGCCCGATCCAACCGGCCACGATCGCGCCCAGGGCGAGAATCATGAGCGGCGTGGTCATCAGACCCGGCGACTCGTGCGGGCCGCGCCAGGCGTGTGCGTGGTCGGCGCCGGCATGATCGCCGCCATGCGCCTCATCTTCTTTGGCGTCCCACGACGGCCCGCGGTACTCGCCGAAGAACGTCATGTAGATGAGCCGGAACATGTAGAACGCCGTCATCCCGGCCGTCACCGCCGCCAGTCCCCAAAGCACCCTGTTGCTCAGGAACGTGCGATACAGAATCTCGTCCTTGCTGAAGAAACCGGAGAACGGCGGCACCCCGGCAATGGCGAGCGCGCCGACGAACATCGTGACGAACGTGATCGGCATGTATAGCTTCATGCCGCCCATCTTCCGCATGTCCTGCTCGTCGTTCATCGCATGGATGACCGAACCGCTGCCCAGGAACAGCAACGCCTTGAAGAAGGCGTGAGTCATCAGATGGAACGCCGCGGTGGCGAACGCGCCGACGCCGGTGGCCAGGAACATGTAGCCCAACTGCGAAACGGTCGAGTAGGCCAGCACCTTCTTGATGTCGGTCTGCACCAGTCCGATGGTGGCGGCCATCAACGCGGTGAGCGCTCCGACGATCGCGACGATCAACATCACCATCGGCGCCTGCGAGAACAGCACGGCGTTGCGGCCGACCATGTAGACCCCGGCGGTGACCATCGTGGCGGCGTGAATCAACGCCGACACGGGGGTCGGCCCCTCCATCGCATCCGGCAGCCAGACGTAGAGCGGGATCTGCGCGCTCTTGCCGACGGCGCCGACGAACAGCAGCAGGCAAATGACGGACAGCACACCGAAGGCGGCCGTTTCGACCGGCATCTGCGCGGCCGCCTCGGCCACCTCGCGGAAGTCGAGCGTCCCGAAGGTGAAGTAGATCAAAAAGACGCCAAGGACGAACCCGAAGTCGCCGACCCGGTTGACCACGAACGCCTTCTTGCCGGCGTCGGCGGCGCTCTTCTTGTGATACCAGAACCCGATCAGGAGATACGAGCAGAGCCCGACCCCCTCCCAGCCGACGAACATCACCAGGAAGGTGCTGCCCAGCACCAGCGTCAGCATGAAGAAACAGAAGAGGTTGAGATAGCAGAAGAACCGGGCGTATCCGCCGCGCGGCTCATGGTCCATGTAGGACCACGAATAGAGATGAATCAGGAACCCGATGCCGCTGACGATCAGAATCATCATCCCCGACAGCGGATCGAGACGGAATGCCCAGGGCGCCTCGAAGACACCAGGGCCATCCGCTGTCATCAGCGGAATCGGCGGAATCCAGGCCGCCAGCTCGACGACATGCTCCCGGTGTTCGGCGCCAAGCAACTGGGCGAACGCGAAAATCGACAGCGCGAGCGCCCCGCCCATTGCGGCGCAGGCGATTCCGGCCGCCGCCGGCTTGCTGAAATAGCGGATGCCCAGCAGGCCGTTCAACGCGGCGCCGATTCCGGGCAACAGGGGGATGAGCCAGATAAGGTCCATGTCGTGGCAGAGGTTGCAAACTCGAAACGGCGTCCTACCAGCGCATCACGTTCATTTCGTCGATGTTCACGGTTTCCTTGTTTCTGTAGAAGGTCAGGATAATCCCCAGCCCGACAGCGGCCTCCGCGGCCGCGACTGCAATCACGAACACGACGAATACCTGACCCACCAGATTCTGGAGCTGCTGGGCGTGCGCGACGAGATTGATATTCACGGCGTTGAGCATCAGCTCGATCGCCATGAAGATGATGATGATGTTGCGGCGCACCAGCACACCGATCACCCCGATGCTGAACAGCGCCGCAGAGAGCAGGGTGTAGTGCGCCGGTGTGATCTCCATCATGACGACTTCTCAGGTTTCCCGCCGCGCCAGCACGATGGCGCCGACCATCGCGACGAGCAGCAGCACGGACGCCACCTCGAACGGAATCAGATAGTCGGTGTAGAGCAGCCACCCCAGTTCCTGCACGTCGCCCTCGACAGGGGTGGCCGCGGCGAGGACCGGCGCCGTGGCGCCGTCCCGGTTGTAGCTGTACACGACGATGCCGGCCAGCTCGAACAGCACCGCGCCGGCCAGCGCCAAGCCGATGAAACTCAGCCGCCGTGGGTCCTGGTGCGCCTCCGGCGCCCGCTTCAGGTTGACCAGCATGACCACGAACAGATACAGGACCACGATACCGCCCGCGTACACCAGCACCTGGATCACTGCCAGGAACTCCGCCTGCAGGACGACATACAGCACCGCCACGCAGAGAAAGTTCATCACGAGGAACAGCACGCTGTGCACGGTGTTCTTCGCGGTCACCACCAGTACGGCGAGACCCAGAATCAATACCGAAAGCGTGTAGAAGGCGATGGTCTCAGCCATGACTTACAGCCACACCTTCACGATGCCGGTGAGCACGATGTTGGCGATGGCGATAGGAATCAACACCTTCCAGCCAATCCGCATCAACTGGTCGTAGCGATACCGGGGCAAGGTGGCGCGGATCCACGTGAACAGAAACAGGAACACGAACATCTTGCCGAAGAACCAGATCCAGTCGGGAACGAAGTCGAGAAACGCGAGCGCGTCGACGTTCGGGAACGGCCGCAGCCAGCCGCCCCAGAAGAGCACGACCACGACCGCCGAGATGACGATCATGTTCGCGTACTCGGCCAGGAAGAACAGCGCGAACCGCATGCCGCTGTATTCCGTGTGGAATCCGCCGGTCAGCTCCTGTTCCGCTTCGGGCAGGTCGAACGGAGCGCGGTTGGTCTCGGCCAACCCGCCGACGAGCACGATGACAAACGCGACCGGCTGCACGAAGCCGAACCAGAGCCCCGCCTCCTGCTGCGCCTCGACGATGCCGACCATGCTCAGTGTGCCGGCGGTCAGAATGACGCTCACCAGCGTCATCGTCACTGCGATCTCATAGCTGATGAGCTGCGCCGACGCCCGCAGGCTGGCAAGCAGCGGATACTTGCTGTTCGAGGCCCAACCGGCGAGGATGATGCCATAGACGCCGATCGACGTCACCGAGATGACGAACAACAGCCCGACGTTGATGTCGGCGACGTAGAAGAGCTCATCGCCCCCGAACGGCACGACCGCGAACACGACCAGGGCCGGCACCAGCGAGAGGATCGGCGCCAGGGTGAACATGAACCGGTCGGCCCGGGCCGGGGTGATGTCCTCTTTCAGGATCAGCTTGATCGGGTCGGCCAGCGCCTGCAGGACGCCATAGGGCCCGACCCGCATCGGACCCAGCCGCGACTGCGCCCAGGCGATGACCTTGCGCTCGAACAGGGTCATGAAGGTGACCGAGACGAGCACCGCGTTCAGCAGAATGGCGATCTTGACCAACGGGACGACGATGGAATCGTACATCGCTACCTGTCGACCTCACCCAGCACGATGTCGATGGTGCCGATCAATGCGACCACGTCGGCGACCAGGTGCCCGACGACCAGCGGACGCAACCCCTGAAGATTGCAGAACGAGGGCGGCCTGACCCGGAAGCGGTAGGGGTTGGTGGCGCGCCCGTCACTCACGATGAAGTATCCGAGCTCTCCCTTCGGCGATTCGATCGCGTGATAGGTCTCACCCGCCTTCGGCTTCAGCAGACGGGGCACCTTGCCCATCACCGGCCCCGCGGGCAACCCGTCCAGCGCCTGTCTGATGATGCGGATCGACTGGCGGAACTCTTCCAGTCTGATCAGATAGCGGTCGTAGGTGTCGCCACGGGTGCCGAGCGGCACGTCGAACTCGAACTCGTCGTAGGCCGCGTAAGGCTCGTCCTTGCGCACGTCGCGACAGACCCCCGACCCGCGCAGCGGCGGACCGCACAAACCGAGTCCGATGGCGTTTTCGCCGGAGATGACCCCGATGCCGCGAGTGCGTCCGAGCCAGATGCGGTTGTTGGTGAGCAGTTCCTCGTACTCTGGAACCTTCTCCTCCATGATGTCGCAGAATGCCCGCACCTTGCGGTCCCAGCCGGTGGGGATGTCGAGGGGCAGGCCGCCGATGCGCATCGCGTTGTAGGTCAGCCGGGCGCCGCAGTATTCCTCGAACAGATCGAGGATGAGTTCCCGCTCACGGAAGGCGTAGAGAAAGACCGTCATCGCTCCGATGTCCATGGCATGGGTGCCCAGCCAGAGACAGTGGCTCGCGATGCGCTGGAGCTCGGCGAGAATCGTTCGGATGTAGCGGGCGCGCCGAGGCACCTCGACCTCCATCAGCTTCTCGACCGTCTCGCAGTAGCCCAGATTGTTCGTCGCCGCGGCCACGTAGTCCATGCGGTCGGTCAGCAGGATGATCTGGGTCCAGTCCCGGTTCTCGCTCAGCTTCTCGATGCCGCGATGGATATAGCCGATCACGACGTCGACGTCCTTGACCTTCTCGCCGTCGAGCTTCAGCACCAGCCGCAACACGCCGTGGGTGCTCGGATGCTGCGGGCCCATGTTGATCACGAGCTCGTCCGTGTCGAACATCGGCGCGATTTCGGTAGCCATGTCGTGCTATTCGATCTCGGTCTCGTCCGCCAGATTGCGTAACCGCAGCCACTCCATCGGGCTCTCGAGCAGGAACTCGCCGGGCCCCTCCAGCGGATAGTCCTTCCGCTGCGGATGCCCCTGCCAACCGTCCGGCATCAGAATGCGGCGCAGATCGGGGTGGCCGGTCAGATTCACGCCGAACATGTCCCACATCTCGCGTTCGAGCCAGTTCGCCGCAGGCCAGACCTCGCAGACCGACGGCACCGGCTCGGTTTCGCCGGCCCGCACCTTGACCCGGATCCGGTGACGGCGGCGTGTGGAGTAGAGACAGTAGATGACGTCGAAACGCTGCTCGCGGGGCGGCCAGTCGCTCGCCGTGACGTCGCAGCAGTAGTCGAACGACGTCCGGTCGTCGTCTCTGAGGAAACGGGCCACGTCGAGCAACGCGTCCGCCGGTACGATGACGGTCCAGTCGCCCACCCAGTAGCTGACCTGCTGCACGGCAGCAGGCAGCGCCGCTTCCAGCGCGGCCACGAACGCGGGGCGCTCGAGGTCATCGGGCGGGGGCGGATCGACCGGCCCTTTCGGAGCCTCGGGGGGCGCCTTCGGTCTGCGCGCCGGCCTCGGACGCGCGGCGGCCGGCCGTGGCGGCCCCGCCGGCTTCTCCGCGGCCGGCCTGGGGGCGGCCGGCTCGGCGCCTGGTGTCGGTTCGTCAGCCATGGAGTCCAGTTCGCGGGAATGCACGGCGGCGCACGCGCGCTACACCCACTCCAACGCACCCTTTCGCCACGCGTACACGTAGCCGACGACGAGAATGAAGAGGAAGACCAGCATCTCGATCAGCAGGAACAGGGGCAACTCGCCCATGATGACGGCCCACGGAAACATGAACACGGTCTCGACGTCGAAAATCACGAACAACATCGCGATCAGGTAGTACCGGACACTGTAGCGGTCACGCGCGTCGGTCAGCGGCTCGATGCCGCACTCGTACGGCTCGAGCTTCACCTTGTTGTAGCGCGATGGATGGAGAAGCGACGCAAAAATCAGCGTGACGAAGGCGAAACCGATCGCGACCAGCACGAACAGCAGCACCGGAAGATACTCTTCAGGCATTTAACGACCCCGGACGTAGACGAACCGACAGTGAGTCCTCCCTGACGTGCACGCGCCTCGATTCACCCGGAAAACTCGATGCGGCAGGTTTGGTGTGGCCGGCTGATCGACCTGCGGGCTTGAAAACCGGTGGATTTTATAGCATGCGCCCTCTGGAGTGTCAAGGAACCGAGCCCGTCGCCCGGCAGGGCCGCCGCCCCGGACGGGACACCGCAATTCGCACAAACCGGTCGGGCAGGACGGAACCTCGCCGTATCGCGAGTCGACGCCCGGAAACCGGATTGCCACTATACTTCAGGAGGATCCTCGGCGGAAACCGCAGATGGGGTGAACACGCCATGCTCAAGACCTTGCCCGCAGCCTTCCGTAGCTCCGCGGCCGCCCCGACCAGTCTGCTGCTCGCCGGCTGCGTCGGACTGACCGCGCTCCTGAACCCGGTCCAGCGCGAACTCCGGGCGCAGGGCTCCGAGGCGTCCATGTTCGTGAGCGTCCTCGACCGCGACGGCGCGCCGGTGCCTGGACTGGGCACTGCCGACTTCGTCATTGAAGAGGACGAGAACGAGCGGGAGGTGGTGCAGGTCAGGCCCGCCACCGCGCCGATGCAGATCGCGGTGCTGGTCGATACCAGCACCGCCTCCGCCCCCGCGACGCGGGACATCCGGAACGGATTGGAGCGGCTCGTGGAAGGACTCCACGAGGGCAACGAGATGGCGCTCGTGTCGTTCGGCGGCCCACCGCGCATCCTGGTCGAGTCGACCGGCCGCGCCGACCGGCTGCGGGACGGTATCGGGATGATATTCGGCATGAGCGACAGCGCCGCGTATCTGCTGGACGCCATGGTCGAGACGTCGCAGGGATTCGAGCGCCGGGAAGCGGCGCGGCCGGTGATAATCGCGATCACCACCGAGGGCGTCGACTACAGCAACCGGGATGCGCAGCAGGCGATCGACGCGCTGCAGGCAAGCGGGACCGCCGCCCACATGGTCGTGCTGCAAGGACGGTTGAATCAGGCGCGAAGCACCGAACCGACCCAGTTCTATGCCATGCGGGAACGCGACATGATTCTCGATCTGGGTCCGCGCCGGTCCGGTGGGCAGCGCCTCGAAGTGCCGTACAGTCCCGTACTCGACGACACCCTGGATGAACTGGTCGCCGTGCTGAAGAATCAGTACGAAGTCGTGTACGCGCGCCCCGCCAGTCTCATCCCGCCCGAGGAGATCAGGGTCCGGGTGCGCCGGGACGGCCTGTCGGCACGCGGCACCCCGGTCACGCGGAAGGGAGGCTGAGCATGCGCCGCGCCCTGCACTGCTTCGTGACGGCACTCGCGGTGAGCGCCGCCGCGGCGTCCGCGCAACAGCCGGACCAGCCCGCCTTCAGGTCCGGTGTCGATCTCGTGCGGCTCAACGTGACCGTCTCGGACGGGAACAACCGCTACGTGACCGATCTCGACGTCGAGGAGTTCCGGGTCTATGAGGACGGGGCGATGCAGGACATCTCGTTCTACACCCGCACCCAACTGCCGATCTCGCTGGCGCTCCTGATGGACACCAGCGCGAGCATGGCCGAAAAGATGTCCACCGCGCAGCAAGCGGCCATCGGGTTCGCCGAGCGGTTGCGCGCCGAGGATCTGGCGAGCGTCATCGACTTCGACAGCCGGGTCGAAATCCTGCACGAGTTCACGGACTCGATCGAGGCGCTCACCAGCGCGATTCTGCGGACGTCCGCCGGCGGGTCCACCTCTCTCTACAACGCCATCTACATTTCGCTGAAGGAGCTCGCGAAGATCGGCGCCACCGTCTCCGTCGAGCAGGAAATCCGCCGTCAGGCGATCGTGATGCTGTCCGACGGCGAAGACACCTCAAGTCTGGTCGGCTTCGACGAGGTGCTGGAGCTGGCGAAACGGTCCGACACGATCATCTACTCGATCGGACTGCGGTCAGAGGACATCCGTACACGGCGCGGGTTTCGGGAAGCCGACTTCATCCTGCGTCAACTGGCGCAGGAAACCGGCGGCCGGGCCTTCTTTCCCGAGCAGGTGGAGGATCTGCCGGAGATCTATCAACGTATTTCGGACGAGCTGTCGAGCCAGTACACCCTGGCGTACACCTCGAAGAACCCGGTCCAGGACGGCCAGTGGCGGCGCGTCGTCGTCCGGGTCGACCGTGAGAACGTCGCTGCCCGGACCAAACAGGGCTACTACGCGCCGACCATCAACTGAATGTACGCCGGCGCGCCCGAGGCAATGAACGAGGCAGATCGATGAATGTATTTCCGCTTCTGCTCTATGCCGCGGCCGCGGCCGCCTACGGGGTGCATTTCACACGCCGCAGCCAGCGCGCCGGGCGTCTGGGCACTGCGACCCTGGCGGCCGCCGCGCTGGTGCACACCTTCGTCATCGGTATGCGCACCGTCGAAGTGGGTCATCTGCCGTTCGCCGGCACGGCGGCGGCCATCTCGGCGTTCGTGTGGCTGCTCGCGGTGGCGTATCTCTACACGGAAGTCACCACCGATGAACGCGCCATGGGCGTGTTCATCGTGCCGTTGCTGGTCGTGTTGCAGACCGTCTCGGCCCTTGACAACCACGTCGTCGAGCCCGCGCCCGTGCTCAACAGCCCCTGGTTCGCCGTGCACGTCCTGTCGCTGCTGTTCGCCTACGCGGGGTTCGCGCTGGCGTGCATGGTCGGCATCACCTACGTGCTGCTCTTCCGTGAACTGAAATCGAAACAACTCGGGTTCTTCGCCGCCCGCCTGCCGTCGCTGCAGGTGCTGGACGCCATGAACGGACGGGCGGTGGGCGTCGGCTGGCTGTTCCTGACGGCGGGCCTCATGGTCGGCGCGGCCTGGCTGTTCCAGCTCCAGCCGGACACTCTGGACCCGCGGGTCCGCGCGATGTCGTTCCTGGACCCGAAGATCTCCGTCGTGCTGCTGAGCTGGGGCGTCTACTCGTTCGAGCTGTACGCCCGTCAGGCGATCGGATGGAGTGGCAAACGCGCGGCCTGGCTGTCGGCCCTCGGATTCTCGATCGTGCTCCTCAATCTCGTCCCCGTCGGGTATTTCCTGACGGAGAGCCACAACTTCTAGCAGTCCGTGGTGAAACCCGGCGTTGCACCGAGATCGGCGATGCGCCCGCTGAGCAAGGCGAGAAGAGGGAAAATACCTGTAGGGGCAACCCTTGTGGTTGCCCTGTTCGTCTGCCGGAACAACGAAGAGCAGCAGAATTCAGCGTGAAACCGCAGAATTCAGCATGGCTCAGCGGGATGCAACGTCGATCCGCAGATGTCGACGCGGATCGGCGGGTTTCAGCGTGAAACCGCAGAATTCCGCGGGGCTCTTGCCACGGGCTGCTAGACCCGACGAGCACAGCCGCCGCCAGCGCTCCTACACCTCGTCATGGACCTTCTGTTGCTGGGCGTGAGTCATCACACCGCGCCGGTCGACCTGCGCGAACGGGTCGACTTTTCGAAGCGGGGCGTGACCGAAGCGCTGCGAGAGCTGGCCATCTTTGCGTCGCCAGCCGAGGCGGTCGTGCTGACCACCTGCAACCGCGCCGAGATCTACGTCGCCTGCGATGACCCCGACACCACCCGCGCCGACCTGGCCCGTTTCATGAGCCGCTTCCACGGCGTCCCGGAACCGGATCTGCAACCGCATTTCTATGCGCGCCGCGGCGCCGACGTGGCGCGGCACCTGTTCCGGGTCACCGCCGGTCTCGACTCGCTGATCGTCGGCGAGCCGCAGATCTTCGGCCAGGTCAAGGAGGCCTACTCGCTGGCCTCGAGTGAGAGGCGCATCGGCGCGCTCCTGAACAAGCTCTTCACCTGGTCGTTCGCGGTCGGCAAACGGGTGCGCGCGGACACCGGGCTCGGCGAGGGCGCCGTATCGGTCAGCTACGCGGCGATCTCGCTCGCGCGCAAGATCTTCGGCAGCTTGAAGACCCGCACCGTGCTGGTGGTCGGCGCCGGCGAGATGGCCGAGCTGACCGCCACCCATCTGCAGTCACAGGAGGTGCAGCGGATCGCCGTCACCAGCCGCACGCTGACCCGCGCCGAGGCGCTGGCGCGCAAGGTCGAAGGCACCGCGGTGGCCTGGTCGGCGGTCGACGAGGAACTGCTGCGGGCCGACATCGTCGTGACCGCCACGGGCGCGCCGAACCCGCTGATCAGCGCGGCGGCGATCAAGCAGGTGATGCGGGCGCGGCGCAACCGCCCGCTGTTCATCGTCGATATCGGTATGCCCCGCGACGTGGATCCGGCGGCCGGAGAGCTCGAGCAGGTCTTCCTCTACAACATCGACGACCTGCGGGCGCTGATCAGCGAGAATCTCGCCCGGCGCAAGGAGCAGACAACCCGGGCCGAATCCTTGATCGGCAAGGAGGTCGACGACTTCATCGTCTGGCAGCGGTCCCGCGGGACGATTCCAACCGTTGTAGCGCTCCGTCGCAGGTTCGAGGCGATCCGGCAGGCAGAGCTCGACCGGCTCGCGCCCAAGCTGAACAGCCTCACGCCTGACGCCCGCGCACGGGTCGACGACGTCACCCGGCTGCTCGTGCAGAAGCTGCTGCTGGCCCCCACCGAACGGCTCAAGGCCGCCGACGACGACACGACCGCCGCGCTGTACGCCGAGGCGATCACCCAGATATTCAGCCTGACCGACCCCGCGCTTGCGGAGGAACCTGTCTCCAGGGCGCCCTCCGACAAGGCGGCGCCAGCGCCGGCGAAGACTCCGGTGACGTCGTGACCGCGCTCAGACTCGGCACGCGTGGCAGCGCGCTGGCGCTCTGGCAGGCCAACACCGTGGCCGCCCGGATTCGGACTGACAGCGGACACCGGTGCGAGCTGGTGACCATCAGGACCACCGGCGATCGCCTGACCGACGTCTCGCCCTCCACCATCGGAGGCAAGAACATCTTCGTCAAGGAGATCGAGCAGGCGTTGCGGCGCGGCGACATCGATCTCGCGGTGCACAGCGCGAAGGACATGCCGGCCGTGCTGCCGGAGGGGCTTGCGATTCCCGCGGTGCTGCCCCGCGCGGACGCCCGCGACGCGGCGGTCATGCCAACCGGCCGGACCCTGCCGCCGGAGGGGCTGGCCGCCCGGCTCGGGGAGCTGGCGAACGGCGCGCCGCGGGTCGGCACCGGCAGTGTCCGGCGGGTGGCGCAGTTGCGCCGGGCGTGGCCAGCGGCGCGGTTCCACCCGATACGCGGCAACGTCGGCACCCGGCTCGCCAAACTGGATGACGGGCTGTACGATCTCCTGATCCTGGCGGCGGCCGGGCTGCGGCGGCTGGGACACGCCGCACGGATCGCGGCTCCCCTCGACGTCGACACCTGTGTGCCGGCGCCGGGACAGGGCATCATCGCCATCGAGACGCGCGCCGGCGACCATGAGACCATCGCCGCGGTGGCGGCGGTGAACGACCCGGCGGCGGAGACCGCTCTGACCGCCGAGCGGGCGCTGGTCGAAACCCTGGGCGGCGGCTGTCAGGTGCCGATCGGAGCGTTCGCGGAGATCGACGGCCGTCAGCTTTCGCTGCGCGCCGTCGTCGCCGCGCTCGATGGTTCGACGCTGCTCCGGCGCCAGGCGGCGTCTCCGATCGCCGGCGCCCGCGCGCTCGGCGTCGCCACGGCCGAAGGGCTTCTCGAGGACGGCGCCGGCCCGCTGCTCGACGCCGCGCGGGGAAGCGCCGCGGCAGCGCCTGACGCATGATGCACGAAGCCCGGATCTTTCTGATCGGCAGCGGCCCCGGCGACCCGTCGCTGCTGACGGTGCGCGGACACCGGTATCTGACCAGCGCCGACGTGGTGGTCTTCGACCACCTGATCGACCAGCGGCTGCTGAAGCTGGCGCGACCAGATGCCGAGACGATCGATGTCGGGTCCGCGGCGCCGCGCCCGCTCGATCAGGACGCCATCTGCCTGTTGCTGGTCGAGAAGGCGCGCGAGGGCAAGACGGTCGCCCGGCTGAAATGGGGTGACCCGTTCGTGTTCGACAGCGGAGGCAAGGAAGCGCTGTTTCTGCACGAACAGGGCGTGCCCTTCGAAGTGGTGCCGGGCATTCCCGCCGCCATCGGCAGCCCGGCCTATGCCGGCATCCCGGTCACCTATCCGGAGTCGGGCGACACGCTGACCCTGGTGCGCGGCCACGAAGGCGCCAGCAGTGCGCCGCCGGAGGTGGCGTGGAAACACCTGGCGCGCCTGTCCGGCACCGTCGTCTCGTATGCCGCAGGGCCGCAACTGTCCGCGCTGGTCAACGCGCTGCGGCGTCACGGCCGTTCAGCCAGCGAACCGGCGGCGCTCATCTACCGCGGCACGCTCCCAGAGCAACGGACGGTGCAGGGGACACTGGCCGAGATTGAAGAGATCGTCGGCGATACGGATCACGACGGCGCCGCGCTGCTGGTCGTGGGGCGGGTCGCCGCCCTGCGGAATCACGTGCGGTGGTTCGATACCCGTCCGCTGTTCGGACGGCGCATCGTCGTGACGCGCCCCCGCGCGCAAGCGGCCGACTTCGTGGACCGGCTCGATCGGCTGGGCGCCAGCGTCATCGAAGTACCAACCATCGAGATCGTCCCGCCGGACGATCCGGCGCCGCTCGACGCCGCCTGCGCCGCGATCGACACGTTCGACTGGATAGTCTTCACCAGCGCCAACGCCGTCACGCACGTGATGCAACACCTGCTGGCCGGACCCGCCGACGTGCGCGTGCTGAAGGGGGTGCGGCTTTGCGCGGTCGGACCGCTGACCGCGGCAGCGCTCAATGGACACGGTCTGAGGGTCGATCTGCTTCCGGACGTGTATCGGTCTGACGGTATCGTCCGCGCGATGTGCGGCACCCGGGATCTGACCGGGACCAGTGTGTTGCTGCCGCGCGGAGACCTGGCGCGCGACATGCTCCCGTCGGCGCTGCGGCGCGCCGGCGCCCTGGTCACGCCGGTGATCGCCTATCGGACCGCGCCGGTGGACCTCGAGCGACCCGGCACGCCCGACATCCACCGCCTGCTCCTCGAGCAGCGGGTCGACGTCGTCACCTTCACGAGCGGGTCCAGCGTCAAGAACCTGGCGCGGGCGCTCGGCGAACAACAGACAGCCGATCTGCTGAGCCGGGTCGACATCGCCTGCATCGGACCTGTGACGGCCGACATCGCGAAGCGGCTCGGCATCACCACGACGATCATGCCGGCGGTGTCGACGGCGCCGGCGCTGGCAGACGCCATCGCTGCGCACGGATGGCGGCGTGCGGCTGGGGAGGACGGAGGATTGCAGCATGACGGACGACCAGTCGACGCCTGACCTGGGTCTGCTCCAGCGCCCGCGGCGCCTCCGGAGCACGGCCGGCATCCGCGCGCTGGTGCGCGAGACGCGGCTCTCGCCGGAGGCGCTGGTATACCCCCTTTTCGTCTGCGCAGGCTCCGGTGTCCGGCGCGAGGTGCCGTCGATGCCAGGCGTGTGTCAGCTTTCGGTCGACGAGGCGGTGCGCGAGACGGCCGGCGCTCGCGACGACGGCGTGCGCGCGGTGCTGTTGTTCGGGCTGCCCGAGCATCGGGACGACGTCGGGTCGGCGGCGGCCGCCCCTGACGCCCCGGTGCAGACCGCCATCCGCGCGCTGCGTGATCGGTTCGACGACGTCACTGTCATCACGGATGTCTGTCTCTGCGAGTACACGTCCCACGGCCATTGCGGCGTGCTGGAGGGCGAGCGGATCGTCAACGACAGGACGGTCGGCTATCTGGCGGCGGTGGCGCTGTCCCACGCCGAGGCCGGGGCGCACATCGTCGCACCCTCCGACATGATGGACGGACGGGTGGGCGCCATCCGCGCCGAACTCGACGCGCAGCGGTTCGACGAGGTCGCGATCATGTCGTACGCGGCCAAATACTGCTCGGCGTTCTACGACCCGTTCCGCGACGCCGCCGACTCGGCGCCGGCGTTCGGCGATCGACGTACGCACCAGATGGACCCCGCCAACACCGACGAGGCGCTTCGAGAGGTGCAGCTCGACCTCGAGGAGGGCGCAGACATCGTCATGGTCAAACCGGCGATGCCGTATCTGGACGTGATTCAGCGGGTCAAGAGTACATTCGGGCAGCCGACCGCCGCCTATCAGGTGAGCGGCGAGTATGCGATGCTCAAGGCGGCCGGGCGGCTGGGATGGCTCGACGAAACGCGGGCGATGCTGGAGAGCCTGACCTCCATCCGCCGCGCCGGCGCCGACATCGTCATCACCTATTTTGCACGCGAGGCGGCGCGCGCGCTGCGCTAACCCAGCCTCCCGAGGTACAGCCGGTGGCGAAACGACGAGACACGCGACTGCCCGCAACTGCCCCTGTGCACGCACCCGTTCCGGACGCGGAGCCGGTCTCGACCGGGCGGATGCCGATCCGGCTCGACACGTTTCTCCCCGTTGCCGCCGCGATCTTTCTGGGCAGTCTGGTTATCCGGTTGTTGCACGTCTGGCAGATTCGGGATGCGCCGTTCTTTTCCTTCCTCATGGGCGACGCGCAGAGCTACCACGCCTGGGCGCAAGACCTGGCCGCCGGGAACTGGGTCGGGACCGACGTGTTCTATCAGGCGCCGTTGTACCCGTACTTCCTCGGTCTCGTCTACACGCTGTTCGGCGAGGGCGCGATGGTGGTGCGGGTCTGCCAGGCGGTCCTCGGATCGCTGGCATGCGTGTTCCTCACGTATGCCGGCTGGCGGCTCTTCTCGAAACCGGTCGGTCTCATCGCCGGGACGATGCTGGCCCTTTATGCACCGGCCCTCTTCTTCGACGGGCTCATTCAGAAATCGGTCCTCGACACGGTGTTTCTCTGTCTGACGCTGGCGCTGCTGAGCGAACTGGTCAGCGACCCGGCCCGCCGCCGGGGATGGCTGGCGGTCGGCGTCGCCGTCGGCTGTCTGATGTTGACCCGCGAGAACGCGCTGGTCTTCGCAATCGTGATGCTGTGCTGGCTGCTCTGGCCGCTGCAGCGTCTGACGCGCGAGCGCCTTGCGCCGGCGGCGTTTCTGCTCGCGGGGCTGGCGCTGGTGCTGCTTCCGGTGGCGGCTCGCAACCTGGCGGTCAACGGCGAGTTCCATCTGACGACGTCCCAATTCGGCCCGAACTTCTACATCGGGAACAACGAGAACGCGAGCGGTTTCTATCAGCCGCTGCGATTCGGCCGCGGCGACCCGCGCTTCGAGCGTGAGGATGCGACCGATCTTGCGCAGGAGGCGACCGGCCGCACCCTGAGTCCCGGCCAAGTCTCGCGCTACTGGACCGGCCGGGCGTTGACCTACATCCGGTCGCAACCGGTCGACTGGCTGCAGTTGATGGGGCGCAAGTTCATGCTGGCCTGGAACGCAGCGGAGGTCGCCGACACCGAAGACCAGCTCAGCTATGCCGACGAATCGTTTCCGCTGCGCGCCACCGGCGCCGTCTGGCACTTCGGCATCCTCGCGCCGCTGGCGCTGGTGGGCGTGTGGGTCACCTGGTCCCGCCGCCGCGACCTGACCCTGCTGTATCTGCTGGCCGGCGCATACACCGCGACCCTCGTGGCGTTCGCGATCATGGCGCGCTACCGCTACCCGCTGGTGCCGTTCCTGATCCTGTTCGCGGCGGCCGGCGTCGCCAACGCCGGTCTCCTGCTGCGGACCAGGTCTCGACGGCAACTGGCCTGGGGCGGCGCGGCGGTCGCCGTGCTGGCGATCTTCTGCAACTGGCCGATGTACTCGATGGCCCGCATGCGCGCGGTGACCGACAGCAACGTGGGCACCGAGTTGCAACTGCGCGGCGACGTTGACGCCGCCATCGCGCTCTATCGCGAGTCGCTGGCGCGCAACCCGAACAACGCGGTGGCGATCAGCAACCTCGGCACCGCCCTCGCGGCGAACGGGCAACTCGATGACGCGATCACGCAGCACCGCCGGGCCCTGGAACTGGCCCCCGACGACGCCGACGGCCACTTCAACCTGGGCAACGCCCTGGCGGCCCGCGGCGACCTCGAGGAAGCGATCGAACACCTGCGAAACGCCCTGGAGGTGGACCCGGGGTTCGCCGAGGCGCACGTCAACCTCGGCAACGTGCTGCTCGACGTGGAGGAGTTCGACGAGGCCGAGCGCCACTATCGGCGGGCGACCGAACTGGAGCCGGACTGGGTGCAGCCGTTCAACAATCTCGGGCTGCTGGTCACAGCGCAGGATCGCCTCACCGAAGGGACCGCCATCTTCCGGCAGGCGCTGGCGGTCGATCCGGACGACGCCGACGCGCACTCGAACCTGGGATCCGCGTTGCAACTGGCCGGACAGACGGCCGAGGCGCTGACCCACTTCCGGCGGGCGATCGAACTGGCGCCCGACTCGGCCGAGGCGCACAACGACCTCGGCATGGCGCTCGGGTCACAGCAGCAGTTGGAGGAAGCGGCGACCCATTTCGAACGTGCGGCCGAGCTCGATCCGACGTTCGTGGAGGCGCACAACAACCTGGCGATGACCGCACAGTTGCGTGGCCGGACTGACGAAGCGATCGCCCGCTATCGCGACATCCTGCGCATCGCGCGCAATCCGGTGACCTACAACGACCTCGGGATCATTCTCGCGCAGCAGAACCGGCAGGACGAAGCGATCACCCGCTTTCGGCAGGCCATCGCGATGGCGCCGGACCAGGCCGATGCGCACGGCAATCTGGCGATGCTGCTGCAGATGCAAGGGGCACTGGACGACGCGATCACCCACTTCCAGGAGGCCGTGCGGCTGGCGCCCGACAACACCGAGCTGGCAGACCGCTTGCTGGCCGCGCTCGCTGCCAAGGCGGAACGCTGATCTGACACGTCATTCGAGACCTGCCGTCGAGGCGGCCCGCCGTCAGCGTGTCGCCGGCGGCGGTGGCGACCCGCTGTCGGCGCGCATCTGACAGGCCTCGGCGAGCCCCATGGCGCAGGCCTGGTCAATCAAGGCTCGCGACCGCGGCTCGTCGGGAGTGATGCCCTGGCCCAGGCGATACATCAGTCCGAGCCGCAGGCAGCTCATCGCTTCGCCGCCGTTGCACGCCAGCTCGAAACCCTCTGCCGCACGCCGGTAGTCGACCGCGACGTCTTCGCCCCGCAGATGGATCTCGGCCAGGCTGCTGCATCCGGCCGGCCACCCCAGCTCGCATGACCGCGCCAGGTACTCGCGGGCCAGGGCGTCGTCGCGGGCAACGCCGCGGCCGGCCCGATGCGCCGAGCCGAGCAGGTAGCACGCCTCGCCGTCGCCTTTTTCGCATGCTTCGCCGAGGGGCGCCGTCTCCTGATACGCCCAGGCGTAGGCCATGCTCGTCGACGCCCGAGCGAAGTCCGCGCCACCGGCGCGGAGCCTGTCGGCGTTGGAGCAGGCGACGGTCAGACCCAGCTCGCAACCGCGCGCGAAGCTCGCCGCCGCGCCGGCGTCGTCACCCGCGACGACCGCACCCGCGGCCAGCAGGATGCCCTGTTCGTTGCATGACCAGGCGAAGCCTTCCCGGCAGTTGTTCGATTGGCGGATCAGCAGATTGCGGCACCCGTCCCGCAGGCCCTCCGAACAGGCCCGCTCCCAGAAAGCCGGATTCGCACCCGCGTGTCCCGACCCGACCGCGCCGCTCGCGAGCAGCGCCACGAACAGCAGAGTCCAGACCGTCATCGACCCGAAGTTGAGCTGCCGCGGTGAGATGCCAGGCCAGAGCCGGTCGACCCTGAGCATTTCGACCTGCAACGCGCGGACCCAGCGGTCAATTGCCCGGACGCTGAGATTCAACAGCGGCACGCACAGCAGCTTGTCGTAGAACGTCGGCACACCCAGCCGCCCGAACCACGCGTACAGCACGAACACGCTCGCGCCGTACAACGCGCCGAAGAGCACGCGCCCGAACGGGGTCCGTGGAGAGGTCGACGGATCGGTGACCAGAAGATGCAGCCCAAGGAACACTGCGATCGGAATGCTGGTGTCGACGAAGAAATACACCCCGGTGGCTCCGGAATATGCCGCACCCATCAGATACAGCGTCGCGGCCGCCGACAACGTCATCAGCGTGACCGAGAAGAAGTACTGCACCATCAGCCCCAGCACGAAGATCACGACGTACATGTGCTCCGGATACCGGAGCGTCAGCGCGATTTCCTGGCCCCAGGTGATGTCGGTGCGGCCGGCCAGGATGAGCGCGAGGGAGAAGACCGAGAGCGAAAGGCCGGAGGGGTTGAAGATGTGCGTGGTACGGCCGTCCCTGGTCCACGTGAGCAGTTCCTTTCCGAGGAAACCCAGCGCGATCATCACAAACTGCAGGATGAACCAGTCGTCCCGGAACCAGAGGAACAGGTTGGTGCTGAGGATGATCGGGAAGGGACCGAACCCGAGCCGCCAGGCGTCGTGTCTCGACCAGGACAGCAGCATGTCGAACGCGTACGCAAAGAGGATCTGGGCGCCGATGAGCCAGACGTGATTGCCCACCTCCGGCCAGTACCAGCCCCAGTACAGAAACACGCCGCTGTGCGCCACCAACTGCAGATAGTGGTTCTTCCGAATCGTGGTCTCTATCGCCAGCGAGCGGCCCTCCCGCGCCACTCGCCGTCCCAGCACCCACTGCCACGCCAGCAGCCCGGCGCAGGCGGCCCAGAAAGACCAGGTCAGCCCGCTGCTTACGCGCACACGCGGCAGGAGGCTCAGCAGGAACAGCGCCAGAATCGGATAGAACGGCAGCGCCATTGGAGACCGGCGACCGGGAAACGCTGCGAGAAGGGATGCCATGGGGCGAGCGGTGTCCCCGCCATTCTACGCCAGCAGCCCGTGGCAGGAGTCGCGCGCCGCACCGCGACGGGTGCCGGATCTGCGGAGCCTGGCCTGTCATGCCGGCTTGACCCGTGGTGAACATCCGTCTCACCATGGAAGGAGCGCTCTTCCGTCAGACGTGCCGGTGTTTCCAGCCACACGATCGTCCCCAGCGTCGAACACGGCCGAGTCCCGGCCGACATCGGGCCGGCTCGCGCGCCGCGCCGCCCCGTTCGCGCTGGTCATCGCCTGCGGACTCGCGGTCTACGGCAACTCGCTGTTTTTCGACTACACATACTTCGACGATCAGGAACTGATCTTCAACAACCGGTTTTTCTTCGCCGACCTGTCGAACATCCCGGCGCTGTTCATGGACGACATGTGGCGGTTCACGGAGGACACCTACTACCGGCCGCTCTACATGCTGACCTACATGCTCGATTTCCAGTTCACCGGAACCGACATGTTCGGGTACCACCTGACCAGCGTCATCATCCATCTGGCCTCGGCGTGCCTGTTGCTGGTCCTGTTCCGCGCCGTAGGCTTCTGCCGCCGGCTGGGCCTGTGGGGCGCCCTGTTCTTCGTGGTGCACCCGGTGCACGTGCAGGGCGTCTCCTGGATTCCGGGCCGCAACGACAGTCTGCTCGGGCTGTCGGTGATCGTGGCGGCGCTGGCCTGGGTCTGGTACTGGCGCGCGCCGGGACGGCTCAGGTGGGCCGCGCAGTCGCTGGCGTTCTTTTGCGCGATTCTCATCAAGGAACCGGCGTTCGTGCTGCCGCCGCTGTTGCTCGGACTGATCTGGGTCCGCGACGAGCACTTCGCCGCGAAGCTCCGGGCGCGTTGGATGGCCGCGGCGGCCGGCTGGGCGGTTCCAGCGGCCGCCTGGTTCGCGCTGCGGTGGCTGGCGTTCGACAACCCCGCGCCGGTCGTCCCGAGACTGGTGGACAACCTCGGTCAGGCCGGTCTGGTGCTGGTCCACTACTTCGGCAAGACGGTCATTCCCGTGTCACTCCGTACCGTGGCCGATCTGCATGCGCCGCTGTGGCCGGGCCTGCTCGTACTGGCGCTGGTCGGAACCGCGCTCGCGCTGGTGCGTCCGCGCCGGATGCTGTGGCTGGGTTTGGCCTGGTTCTCCGTCATGGTCGTGCCGACGCTGTTGTCCGGTCACGACTTCTATCTGGAGGAGCGACTCTATGCACCGCTGGTGGGCATGCTGCTGTTCCTGCTGCACACGCTGGACATCACCCGGTTTCACGGGACGCCGGTCGGCCGGGTCCTGCTGGCGTCGTGGGTCCTGCTGTTCGCGGCGGTCGGGTTCACCCGCTCGCAGCAGTTCGCGGACCGCTGGACGCTCTGGGAATCGGCTGTCGCGCAATCACCCCGGTCGGCGTTCGCCGCCAACAACCTCGGCGCGATCTACTTCCTGGACGAGCGCTACGACCTGGCCCGCGAGCAGTTCGAGCGGACCATCGAACTCGACTCCGCCGAGCCGATGGTGCGCAACAATCTGGGGTTGGCGCACTACCAGCTTGGAGATTTCGACACCGCACAGACCTGGTACGAGGCGGAGATCCGGCTGAATCCGTGGTATCCCGACAGCCACTACAACCTGGGCATTCTGTGGGCGCGGCTGAACCGGTTGGACGACGCCGTACGCGAGTGGGAGGCGGCGGTTGCGGTCGATCCCGACTATGCAGCGCCCTACGAAATGCTGGCGCGCTACCATCGGACTCGCGACCCCGAGCGGTTCGGGCACTACGTCAGCGAACTGCGGCGACTTGGCCTGACGTTTCAATGACCTGCCCAGCGCCTGGCAGCCCGTGGTGGAACCCCGCGTTGCACCCAGATCGGCGCTGCGCCCGCGTGGCAAGGCGCGACGAGGGAGCAAATTGGGGCATTTGTGACCCCGGCAATCAGAAGCCCAGCGCCGCCCGAAGCAGGATGCAGCGTGGAAGCGCAGAATTCAGCGGGGAAGCGCAGAATTCAGCGTGGAAGCGCAGGATGCAGCGTGGAAGCGCAGGATGCAGCGTGGAAGCGCAGGATGCAGCGTGGAAGCGCAGAATTCAGCGTGGAACCGCAGAATTCAGCGTGGAACCGCAGAATTCAGCGGGGATCGAATGCAGCGGGGCTTTTGCCACGGGCTGCCAGGCCATGTGCGCGTGAAACGCACATGGGAACCCCGGGCTGGCCGGCGGCCAGTCGCAACCATGATCGTGAATAGCGAAGGCGGCTCCCGGCCCGGAGGTCCTGGCAGGAAAACCGCCTGACATCACACGGCCGGCGCGCGCCCGTCCGGTCCCCCAGTCTCGTTTGGGGCGGCCAGCGCGGCACGCGGCGAATCAGCCGCCGACCTGGAACACGAAACCGACGGCGACGCGGAACTCGTTGTAATCCGCGCCCGCGGTCTGCAGCGACGCGTTCGAGACTCCGCTGCCGAAGAACACGCGCCGGTAGTCGGCCTGGACACGGAAGTCCATCAACTCGTTCACGTCGATGTCGACACCGACGCCGGGCATCACGGCCCAGTTGGTCGACGTGTGCGAGTGAAACACGATCTTCCGCACCGAGCGCACGGCGCCGCCCAGGACGTGCACGAACGGTCGCACGTTGCCGACGCCGAACGACAGGCGCGGGCCGGCGAACCCGCCGACCGAAGCTGCCTGGATGTGGCACGTGCTCAGCCTGACGGAGCACCACTGCGCCTCGGCGCGGTTGTTCGAGAAACCCTGAAACTCCGCGCCGGGCGTCGCCAGGACGACGCCGGCCTGGCACTCGGCCGGCTGCATCTCGAACGGAAGGGATTTGGAATCGACCCCTCCGCAGACGTCGATGCCCCAGGCGTAGTCGCCGCTCACGTCGAACGCGATCGACAGGTTGTCGGTCAGCTCGAGCGCGCCGGCCCCGAACCAGCCGATAGGCAGATTCGAGGACAGGACGGCAAGGTCGTTGTTGCCGAGGAACGAGTAGCCGATGGCCCACTCACCCTGCCTCTGTGCAGCCGCCGGCTGCGCCAGTGACAGCGTCAGCGCCGAACAAAGGACGATACCGAGTACTGCGTGCCGAATCCGCATGTTCACCTCCTGAAAAAGGTCGATATCTCGCGCGCGATCATCGCGATCATAATGTCGATACTGATATTGGCGACGGATACTCAGCCGCCAATCGAGACTATCAGCCTCCGAGCCGCCAGAGCGTATCAGCCATTCATGACGCAGTCAAATGTCAAGTCACGCCGATTCACGGGTCATTGTCGAAACGAACGCCACAGCCGTCCACATCGGACACGGACGCAAACCCGCTGTTCATCGCGATCGCCGCAACTTCGTCGATGCGGCTGTTCACTCGGCCTCCAAATTTTTGGATATATTCGGTTGAAATCCAAGATCTTGATTAGATCCTCCGCTTCCGGTTGTCAATGTCGATCTCAACCAATTGAAAACAAAGGCTTTATTTTATTCACAGGAACCTGGGATCCAGGCACGGAACTTGCGTTGTAAATACGCGCACGGATTTGTTTTCGAGACTTTGCAGTTGCTAGGAGGTGGATGCATGAGGTTTGGCAAGTTGTTTCTGGTCGCGCTCGGAATCATGGTGCTGATTCCGGCGGCCGCATCGGCGCAGAGCCAGTTCGCTGGCAACGTCACGGACGACACCGGGGGCGCACTGCCCGGCGTCACCGTCACCGCAGCCAGTGACGTACTCATCGAAGGACAGCGTATCGCCATCACGGATGGTACGGGCCAGTATCAGATGATCGATCTGCGTCCCGGCGCATACTTGCTCACGTACGAACTGCCCGGGTTCGGCACCCAGGTGCGTGACGGCGTCACCCTGCCGTCGGACATCACCGTGACCCTGGACGTCGTGCTGGCGGTCGGCGCGGTTGAAGAGACGATCACCGTCTCGGGCGAGTCCCCGATCGTCGACATTCAGCAGGTCGAGCGGACCGAGGTGCTCTCACGCGAGGTGCTCGAGTCGATTCCGACCGGCAACAGCCTCTACTCGTTCGGCACCCTGGTGCCCGGCATCCGCACCAGCCTGCCCGACATCGGCGGCGCGCGCGCGATGGAGCAGGTGCTGATGTACGGCAACGGCGCGGGCGGCATGGACACCACCGTGCTGGTCGACGGCATGCAGGTCAACGCGGCCATCGGCAACGGCGCCTACCAGCAGTATTTCAATCCGCAGATGAGCTCGGAAACCTCGTTCACCACCTCGGGGTCGAACGCCGACACCCAGCGGGGCGGCATCCGGGTCAACATGGTCCCGCGGGACGGCGGGAACACGTTCAGCGGCGCCGGCTACTTCGGCGGCTCGCACCGCTCGTGGCAGACAAGCGTCTGGAACCCGCGCCTCGGCGAGTTGGGCGTGCAGTCGCGCGAGCAGGGCGACGAGGTCGACGGCGCGCCCCGCGTCGACCGCATCTATGACATGAACTCCTCCCTCGGCGGACCGATCTTCCGCGACAAGCTGTGGTTCTTCGGGTCGCTTCGCGACTGGTCGACCGACCTCGTCGTGCTCAACAGCTTCTATCGCGACGGCGTCACGCCGGGCGTCGACGACAACCGCTTGACCAGCGGCCTGCTGCGGTTGACGTGGCAGGCGAACTCGCGGAACAAGATGTCGGCCTACCTCGACCGGGTCCGCAAGGTGCGGCACCACGAGCACGGCACGGGCCAGGACATCGAGACGGCGGCCCGGAAACGGCGTCCCATCCTGTACTACACGGCCGGCACGAAGTGGACCAGCACGCTGACCAACCGGATGCTGGCCGAGGTCGGGCTCTCGTTCAACGGCGAGGTCTACCCCTTCGGCTACCAGCCCGGCGTCGAGCAGACAAAGCCGCCGAACGACATGTTCTACACCTGCACGGCGACGCCGTGCTTCCCCGAGGTGGGCAGCGCGCGGCACCTGGCGCAGACGGCGGGCGGCCACCCCTGGTATGGCGGTCCGAACGGCGTGTTCCTGGGGAAGAACGACCAGCGGCTGCTGGGGCTCGACTACGACGCCAACCTGGGTGGCAGCCAGGTGAACTATCCGTTCAAGCAGAACATCATCGCGTCGCTGTCGTATGTCACCGGGTCGCACAACGTCAAGGTCGGCTTCGAGAACTCCTGGTCACGCGCCACCCAGGTCAGAGACTCGAACGGCCACATGCGGCTGAACTACAACAACGAACCGAATCCGTGGGGCCATACGCTGCCCTGGATGGTCCCGACATCCTCGTACAATGCAAACAACGTGTCGCAGGGGACGGCAACCGGACTGATCGGCACACCGAACGCCGTAGGTCTCTTCAACGATCCGGCGCGGTCGCGGGTCAACGTCGACGACGACTTCGGGATCTACGCGATGGACTCCTGGACCATCGACCGCCTGACGTTGAACTACGGTCTGCGGGCGGACGTCGCGACATCGTCGATTCCCCCGTGGGAGCTTGGCGCCGGCCGCTGGGTGGGCGCCCGGTCGCTCACCGCGGACGACGTGATCCAGATTCCGAGGTTCGGTCCCGACTTCTCGCCGCGCATCAGCGTCGCCTACGACGCGTTCGGCAACGGCAAGACTGCGCTGAAGTTCGGCTGGAACCGGTATGTCAACGCCTACGGCACCAGCCACCCCGGCCGCTGGCAGCCGGCGAGTCTGCAGACGGATACCCGCGAGTGGTTCGACTACACGCTCAACGCGGACGGCACGAGCCCGGCCGGCTGTCTCGACACGCCGGCGGGAGCGAGCTGTCCCAACCCGTACGGCACGAACGGCGACAACATTCCGCAGGAGTGGGAGATCGAACCGACCTCCAACCCGAACTTCGGCACGATCAACACGCGCTCGGCGCCCGCCGACGACCTGTCGCGCGGGTATAACGATCTGCTGACGTTCGGCATCCAGCAGGAGGTGCGGCCCGGACTCTCGGTGACCGCCGAATGGCGCCGCCGCTCGTTCCGCAATCCGGAGTGGTACGACAACCTCACGCGGGACTTCGACGACTACTCTCCGGTCGAGGTCCAGATGCCGCTGCCCTATCGCGGGAACTACACGCTCTACAACATCGACAACGCGGTCCGGGTGATGGCGGCTGACGGCATCCAGGAGAACTACACCGGCGAGTTCAAGAGCCGGTACACCGGCTTCGAGCTGAGCTTCCAGGGCCGCATCCAGGGCGGCGGCACGGTGTTCGGCGGCTGGAGCGTGGACACGCCCGGCACGAGCTGGTTCTCCGGCGGCGGGCTGCTCGACAACTGCCCGCGGGCGAGAGCGGAACAGGACAACCCGAACTCGCTGCGCTACTGCAACCAGTTCGCCTATCCGACGCCGTATCGGCACGAGTTCAAGGTCTCGGGCACCTATCCGCTGCCGTGGTACGACCTGCAGCTCGCCGGGGCCTTCATCGCCAACGCCGGCGGCTACGCGGGCTCCAGCATGACGGAGACCCGTTATACCCACCGGTGGAATGGCGACAATGCCCGCTACTTGCCACCGTTCTACACCGAGCAGAACTGCATGGCGCCGACCTGCGTGCTTGGCGAGCGGATCAGCACGGTCGCCAACGGCGGCACGATACCGGCGACCTGGGGTACCGGCACCGGCGGGTACACCTTTCAGTTGATGCCCTCGCACAGCGTGAAGTTCCCGCCCTACTGGATCCAGGCCGACCTCAGTCTCGGCAAGGTGTTCGACCTGGGCAACCGGGTGCGCTGGGAAGTGCGGATCGAGGGCTTCAACCTGACCAACGCCGGCTTCGAGCGCGACACTCGAAGTCGCAACGGCACAGTCGTTGGAAACCAGTTCGGCACCTTCGAGTCTGTGAGCAACATCAACAACGGCCGCATCATGCGGCTCTCGACCACGGCGCGCTGGTAGGCTCGTCCTGCAGCGTCTCGGGGACTACGCGCCGGTGGGGGGAGTCACCCCCACCGGCGTTTTTCTTGTACGGTGTCCGCGAGCCTGACAATCAGCAGGCCCCTGGCATGGTCAAGCTCAGCCTTGTCGGCCGGCAGCTCGGTATGAGGCGGGAACGCATGTCGTGCTCCTGGCCCGCAACCACGCCACCACGTGTTGACATATCGATGATCCATTCATATGCTCATATGTCATGCGCACTACGGTTCGCCTGGGAAACGCGCTGCTTCAGGAAGCCAAACGTGAGGCCGCCAGATTGGGCACGACCCTCACGGCGATCATCGAGGAGTCGTTGCGTGAACGATTGGCGCGAAGCGCGGCCAACACTGAAACGCCACCGCGAGTGCGGCTCACGACGACCGGGGGCAGGGGTTTGCGTCCAGGTATCGATCTCGACGATTCCGCGGCGTTGCTCGACGTGATGGACGGCACCGAGTGATCCTTCCCGACGTCAACGTGCTCGTCTACGCACATCGAGAGGATGCACACGACCATCCCGCCTATCGAGACTGGCTGGAATCGGCCGTCAACGCCGACTCTGCCTTCGGGCTGAGCGATCTCGTCGTCAGTGGTTTCGTGCGCATCGTCACCCATCCACGAGTCTTCATGCCAGCGAGTTCGTTGGCGGACGCCATGCAGTTTGCCCAAGAGCTTCGGAATCGGCCCAATCGCGTTGCGGTGACTCCGGGGCGCGACCACTGGCGAATCTTTCGTCGGTTGTGCGACGCGGCAGGTGCGAAGGGCAACCTGGTTCCCGACGCCTTTTTCGCCGCCATGGCCATCGAGCACGGGTGTGAATGGATCACGACCGACGGCGACTTCGCCCGCTTTCCAGGCCTGAGGTGGCGCCACCCGCTGAAATCATGACCGCACGGTGCGCGGGTCTCCGCCGTCTCGGCCGCGTTGCACGCGGTTGCCGCGGCGCCGGGTGAAGCACCCCCGGCGTGTCGGGACGCACCTTTGAGGAAACCGGGGTGCTATTCGGCGGCGACGATCATGATCTTGTCGAGCTCAGCCTTGTCGGCGGGCAGTTCGGTGTCGCCGGCGGGATAGCTGCTTTCGTTGAGGATGAACGCGAGCACGTCGGTATACTCTTCGTCGGACAGCCGTCCCGGCCCGTCCTCGGGCATCGTCGTCTTGATGCGCTCGAACATCGTTCCGACCGGCAACTCGGTCCAGAACACAAAGAAATCGCTGCCGGCGATGCCGGGCGCCATCTCGCCGCCCTTGAGCTCGTCGCCGTGACAGGAGGCGCAGTTGCTCGTGTAGACCCGCTGCCCGCGCCGCGCTTGCGCCGACGTGAACACCCCGTCGAGCACCGTGACGTCCTGCCTGACGGCCGGCGCCGTCTCACGTGAACCGTTCGCGAGTCCGCTCACCGACGCACCCGCCAACACCAACCCGACACAGCCAACGGTTACCAACGTCTTCATCCGTCGTTCTCCCCTGTCAGCGCCACTGGGAACACACGCGCCGTGTCCCCATTCTGGCACTCCCGACCGTAACCATCAACCCGACCACGTGCGCCTCTTCCAAGCCAGGGAGACCGCAGGCTCCAGCGTCACGCCCCTGGCGACCGGGCATGATATGGTTCCCCGCCATGAGCGTTTCCAGCCGACTCTTCAGAAGGGCGAAACAGATCTTGCCGGGAGGGGTCGACAGCCCGGTGCGCGCCTTCTCGGCAGTCGGCGGCGTGCCCCGGTTCATCCACCGCGCACGAGGCGCCAATATCATTGATGAAGATGGCCGCGCCCGTATCGATTTTGTCATGTCCTGGGGACCGCTCATCCATGGACACGCCCCCGCCGGCCTGATACGCGCGCTGCGTGACGCCGCCGGCCGCGGCACCAGCTTCGGCGCCCCGACAGCGCTCGAGGTCGAGCTGGGGCTGGCAGTGCGACGGCTGATGCCCTCGGTCGAGCGTGTCCGGTTCGTGAGCTCGGGCACGGAAGCGACCATGAGCGCCGTCCGCCTGGCACGCGCCGCCACCGGGCGCGACCTCATCATCAAGTTCGCCGGCTGCTACCACGGGCATGGCGATGCGTTTCTGGTGCAGGCGGGGTCAGGGGCGACCACGCTCGGTGTGCCGACAAGCCCCGGAGTGGCCCGCGCCGTCGCGGCCGACACGCTGGTGGCCCGCTACAACGACCTCGACTCGGTCGAGCAACTGTTCAGCACGCATCGGCAGCGCGTGGCCGCGCTCATCGTCGAACCGGTCGCCGGCAACATGGGCGTAGTGCCGCCCGCCGACGGATTCCTCGACGGGCTGCGCCGGCTGACCGCGGACCAGGGCGCGATCCTGATTTTCGATGAAGTCATCTCCGGCTTCCGGGCCGCTCCGGGCGGCGCGCAGGAACGATATGGCATCCGCCCCGATCTGACCTGTCTGGGCAAGATCATCGGCGGCGGGCTGCCGGTCGGCGCCTATGGGGGCCGCAGGGATCTGATGGAACAGATCTCGCCCGCCGGACCGGTGTACCAGGCAGGCACCCTGTCCGGAAACCCGCTGGCAATGACGGCCGGGCTCTGGACACTGTCGAAGCTGAGCTCTGCTCTCTACACCCGACTCGACCGGCTCGGTCAGCGGCTCGCCACCGGGTTCGCCGATGCCGCGTGCGACGCCGGCGTCGATCTCCAGGTCAACGTGCAGGGGTCGGTGTTGACCCCGTTCTTCACCGACACACCGGTACGCGACTACGACACGGCCACTCGGGCCGACACCGCAGCCTACGCGCGGTTTTTTCGCGGCATGCTGGCGCGCGGTGTCTATCCGCCGCCTTCGCAGTTCGAGGGCTGGTTTCTCTCCGGCGCCCACAGCACGGCGCAGATCGACCAGACCATCGACGCCGCACGGGCGGCGATGAAGGCGCTGCGGCGCCGCCGGACCAGCACCGCGTAACCCCCATCGTTGGTCCCACCGACGGCCTCCTGCGCCCTCCGGGTCTTTCCTCGCCGGGTGATATCATTCCGGACACGGCTGGTGACACCCCGCGTGGCGCGAAGACCGCCGGGCGTTCGCCACGGGCCCCTGGCCCGTCCGCCGGCCGGATATACAGATGCCAACCGCGAAACTGCACAGGACGACCGGGGTACGGGTGGGCGATGTCCAGGTCGGCGGCGGCGCGCCGATCGTCGTGCAATCAATGACCATCACCGACACCGCCGACGCGGAAGCGACCGCCGCCCAGTGCATCGAGCTGGCCGCTGCCGGGTCCGAGATGGTGCGGGTCACGGTCAACACACCCGCCGCGGCCGCGGCGGTGCCCGAGATCAAGCATCGCATGCTAGACGGCGGCTGCCGGGCGCCGTTGATCGGCGACTTTCACTACAACGGCCACCTGCTGCTTTCGCGCCATCCCGGGTGCGCCGACGCGCTCGACAAGTATCGGATCAATCCGGGCAACGTCGGCACCGGCAGCAGGCGCGACGAACAGTTCACGACGATCTGCCGCATCGCGCGGGACCACGGCACACCGGTGCGCATCGGCGTCAACGGGGGGTCGCTCAATCAGGACCTCGTGATGGCGAAGATGCAGGAGAACACCGACCGTCACCTGGACCGCAGCTCGGAGGAGATCATCAACGAGTGCATGGTGATTTCGGCCATCGAATCGACCGCGCTGGCCCTCGAGGCCGGACTGCGCACCGATCAGATCATCATCTCCTGCAAGGTGTCCTCGCCGCGCGACCTGATATCGATCTACCGCGATCTGGCGGCGCAAACCAGCCAGCCGCTGCACCTGGGGCTGACCGAAGCCGGCATGGGCATCAAGGGTCAGGTCTGGTCGGCGGCCGCGATGGGCGTACTGCTGGAAGAGGGCATCGGCGACACCATCCGCGTGTCACTGACGCCTCGTCCCCGCGGCGACCGGCGGGATGAGGTGTACGCGGCGTGCGAGCTGCTCCAGGCGTTGGGTCTGCGGTCGTTCGCGCCCAGCATCACCGCCTGCCCCGGCTGCGGCCGAACCAGCAGCACGACGTTCCAGGAGCTGGCGGAGCGGATCCAGCAGTACGTGCGCGCGATGATGCCGGTGTGGAAGGGGCAGTATGACGGGGTCGAAGAGCTGCGTGTCGCGGTCATGGGCTGCGTGGTGAACGGGCCCGGCGAGTCGAAGGCGGCCAACATCGGCATCAGCCTGCCCGGCACCGGAGAGGCGCCGACCTGCCCCGTCTACATCGACGGCGCGCATGCGACCACGTTGCACGGCTCGTACGACGAGCTGGCGGCCTTGTTCCTGCGACTGGTCGACGACTACATCACAACGCGCTACGCGAAGAAGGGCGTCCCGGTGTGAGCACGCGCGCCGCGATGCCGGCGCCGCCCGGCAACGCGCCGGCCGCGACCGGCCGGATCCGGCTCATCGCGATCGACATCGACGGGACGTTGATCGACGGCGCCGGACGTCTGCCGGACGCCAACCGCCAGGCGATACATGACGCGGCGGCCCGCGGCGTAGACGTGGTCCTGGCCACCGGCCGCAGTTTCCATCACGCACAGCCGGTAGCCCGCAAACTCGGGACCGAGGTCGTGCTGATCGTCAACAACGGCGCGCTCGTCAAGACCGCCGGCGGCGATACGCTGGCGACCCGGCTGGTGCCGCGCCCGCTGGCGAGGGAACTGATCGTGTCGACCCGGCCGGCGCGCCGGGGGGCCGCCCTCATCTTCGATCGAACTGACGCGACGCAGTACCTCTGGGAGCGCATCGACTGGTCGCACCCCCAGCGCAAGTGGTACTACGAACGCAACGGCACCTTCATGACGGAGGCGCCGGCGCTCGAGGACGCGCTGGAGGACGAACCGGTCCAGGTCGCCTTCACCGGTGGGGTCGCCGAGATGCGGGCGCTCGCCGGCCATGTCCGCACACTTCCCTGCGCCAGACGGCTCACCCTGACTCTGACCGAGTATGAAGATCGGGACTTCTCGCTGTTCGACGTGACGGCCGAAGGCTGCTCGAAAGGGGCCGCGCTGGCCGATTGGGCCGGCAGGCGGCAGGTGCGGGCCTCGGAGGTGATGGCGGTTGGCGACAACCTCAACGACCTGGAGATGTTGTCGTTCGCCGGGCACCCCGTCGTCATGGGCAACGCCGTGCCCGGCCTGCGCCGCTTCGGATGGCCGACGACCGCCTCGCATGACGAGGCCGGTCTCGCGCGCGCCATTGAATCCAGAGTGCTTCGGATGTGACCAAGACTCCTGTACGTTCAAGCGGACCATGATCCCGGCCAGCGCTTTCGGGGGTTGGGGCCGTGCTCCTTGCGGGGCGAGGGTTGACAGGCCGCGAAGAATGCCGGAATCCGTGTGAGCGAATTGATAAGGGCGCACTTAGTGTTATAGTTACGCATGATGGCGGGCGTTTGCCAGGTCCGGATTGCAGACGTTCAAGACCAAGGCGTTCGCCCGTTTCGCCGATCGCGAGCGACGGGACGAGTTGGAGACCTTTCGGCTGCTGGCCGACGAGTATCTGGCACTGGACCGAGCGGGTCTTGCGGCAGCGCAGGCAGTTGGAGCGATAATCGAGGTGGAATGCAATGACCGAGCAGTACAAGAGCGAGGCGCTGGCGGCCACGCATGAGGCGGCGCTCGGTCTGGCGGAGACGAGTGTAACGCCCAAGCGGACCATGCGGGCGTTCGACGAAATGTGTCTCACGCCGGTCGAGGAGATGACGCCGGAGGAGATTCGCGAGTTGCGGCTTCGCGAGCACGCGAGCCAGGCGGTGTTCGCGCGCTACCTCAACGTGACCACGGGCCTGGTGAGCCAGTGGGAGCGCGGAGAGAAGCGGCCGCGGGGCGCTTCGTTGAAGCTGCTGACGCTGGTGGCGAAGAACGGCCTGGGCGCCGTGGCGTGACGGCACGTACCATCGCCATCCCGCGCCACCCGAACCCCGGCGCTCCCGGTTTCAAATGGCGTCGGGCGGCCGGTCGTCAGCATTTTCGGAGGCATGCGATGAGGGATACAGCGCTACGATGCGTCACCGAATCTGGAATCTTCGCATGGCCATGGGCGACCCCGCACGGTCTCGCCGTTGTCGTGGGAGCGACTGGCGGCGGTGGCGGCGGCGGAGGTGCACTTTGTCTTGAGGGCCTGAATCTCTATGGCGCGGCTGGCGGCGGCGGCGGCGGCGGCGGTTCTGCAACCACTATTAGGACTGGAGAGGAGATCTATAGGGCAGCCGGCGGCAATGGTGGTGACGGGGGCGCGGGCGGCGGCCTGGTTGACGGCAAACCGGTCAACGGGAAGAACGGCAAGGGCTGCCACTATGGCGCTGGCGGCGACGGTGGTCACGGGGCGGTCGCGCCTCCGGCCGAGGGCCGCATAGCGTCCATTGGCGGTGACGGCGGCAAAGGATTTCCCGGAGAAACCCGAATTGTAGAACTTCATGGATTGTCTGAAGGAGACCGGTTCGAGATCGAAATAGGCCAAGGTGGCGACGGCGGTGGCGCTGGCGGTGGCTACGAGCAAGGGGATGCAGGTGCCCGAGGCGTCGGCGGATCTGTGATATTTGTGCCTTTGTTTGCAGACAAAGGAGATAACTAGTGGAGCCCGCTCAAGCCAAGAGAGGCCGCACCGGCCCAGCATCGCGCTTTTCGACAGACGCTTTGGCAGAGCGCGGCGTTTGCATAGATGGAGACTTTCAGATTGGTCGCGATGGCCATGCGGTCGTTATGATGTGGATTGCCCCACACCATGCGGAAGCGCCGGTCCCTGCGATGAACAGGCAATTTTACGATCCGACAGTAATAACAAACGTCGGTGGAGTTTTCGAAGAAACTCTCCGTCGACCCGAGGAGCTTGCTTGGGTGGCGCGAGGCCATTTGGGACAGATGACCGGGAGGCTGACCGGACCTGTTCAATTCGTTCGGAAATTGATGAAATTCTGGCACCTCGGTATGCCGGATGCAGTTGGCATGCTCGGTTACGATCCGGAGGATATTGAGCATGTCTCCGCTGTACTGCATGGGAAGGAGCAGTTTCGCGGACGGGATGTGAGGGATAGAATTGCCCATCTGTTCTGTATTCGCAGGGCACTGTGGTCCCTGTTTCGGGATCTGGATGTGGAAAATGACTGGTTGCGAGAGCAACACCACATGTTGAACGAGAAGTCGCCATTGTTCCTTATGCTTGAGGGTTCTATGGAAGACCTTTTGTTGGCGAGGGAATATGTAGACTCCGCAGCGGGATTTCGATAATGCTTGACGAAATATTGAGCGAGAGACGTCGACGTGTCGTGTTCCGATGGTCGAGAGTATCGAGTGACGACGATAGATTTCTTGCAGATTTGAACCTAGACACCGATGGTCGTGTGGAGTTGTTGAATTTATTGTCTGGAAGGATTTCTCAAAGCCCAATCGATGAGCTTCTCGACGGTCCGTTTCGTCCGAAAAGGAAACTGCGGAACAAGACGCGTTTTTCTGATGGATCTTATACCGTGTTCTACAGTGCGCTGGAGGTAAGGACTGCGGAAGCCGAAGTGGCTTTCTGGTTCGGGAAGGTTTACGTTGGAACACCGAAGAGCAGTCGTACGGCTTACTATCAGGGATTCCGTTGCGTGTTCGAAGGTATTGAGAAGGACCTTCGGTCCAGGGCGCGGGAGTGGCCAGATCTGGTCCACGATAGCGACTATTCGTTTTGCAACCAGCTCGGTACAGAAGCCAGGGCGCGCGGCATAGATGGCCTGGTTGTCCCGTCAGCCCGGCAAGAAGGGGGGGCAAACATGCCAATCTTCGTGCGCGGGGCGCTGAGCGATCCGAATTTGGAAGAGGTCGTGGCGGTGACTTACAGTCTGGATACGAACGATGTAACGGTCGATCGCCTGCCCCAGGGATAATGCCGTGGCGGCAAGGCGAATCTCAGGGAAGACGGGGGCGATATTCGACAATTGGTTGTCTGGAACGTCTGGTAACGATGGCTCACCAGATGGAACGAAGGCGTGATCCGGTTTCGCGCGCGCCATTGAATCCAGAGTGCTTCGGATGTGACCGATGTCGTCGCCGCCAGGAGTCTGCGCCGTAGAAGATTGCGAAAGCGAAAATTCGATATCGCCATGGATTTCTTCACGCATTTGAGGAGCATAGCGGCACTATGTGACGAAAAGGCGTGGTGAAAGCCATGAGTGAGAGCGGATTTGCAGCCGTAATCTTTCTGCGGCGCGGGCTGCTAGCGCCAGATCATCAGGCGCTCGATCCACTCGACTCGCGTCAGGTCGTTGTAGATCACGGTCACCATCAACGTCATCAGCACCGCGAAGCCGGCAAGCAGCATGCGCTCCTTCAGCCGCACGCTGAAATCGCGGCGGGACACCCCTTCCAGCGCCATGATTGCGATATGGCCTCCATCGAGAATCGGAATCGGCAACAGGTTGACGATGCCCAGGTTGAGACTGATCATCGACATCAGACCGAGGAGACTGACCCATCCAATCTGCGCCGCGTTGCCGGACAACTGCGCGATGCCGACCGGACCCACGATCTGCGACGCCGGCGTATCGCGGGTCAGGAGCCCGGCGAGCGTCCGGAAGATCAGGCCCGACCACTCGTAGTTCTGATCGAGGCTCATCGTGAACGCCTCGAACGGCCCCGGCTCCACGATGTACAGTTCGTACGGGCTGAGGCCCACCCCGATCAGCCCGACACCATCGACCGCCTTGGGCGTGATCGCCATGTCCCGCACGACCCCGTCACGCCGTACCCGCAGCGTGAGTTGTCTGTCGGCGCTGGCGTTGATCTTCTCCACCAGCGATTCCATCGTGACCTCGACTCCGTCCACTGCCTCGATCACGTCGCCGACCAGGATGCCGGCATCGACCGCGGCGGAAGAGACGAGCGAGGACACCGACACAATCTGGGGTGATACGTCCGGTCCGATACCGAGATCACCCATGTTGTATTCGGTCTGGCCGACCGGCGTGACCTTGACCGTACGGATGCCGTCGGTCGAGCGCAAGACGACCTCGACTTCGCGATCGGCGCGCGGCAGAACCGCGTAGACGAGCTCTTCCCAGGTGTCGACCTCGCGTCCTGCGACGCTCAGGATGCGGTCTCCGGGACGGATGCCGGCCGCGGCGGCAGGAGAATCGTCGGCCACCGACCCGACCACGGGCGGTTCGTCTTCGTAGACCGGCACCTGCGCACCCTGATACAGCACGACGGTCATGACGACAACCGCCAGGATGATGTTCATGGCCGGCCCGGCGATCAGGATCTGGAACCGCTGCCACTTCGACTTGGAGAGGAACTCGTCGCCCTTGCCCTCGCGCTGATCGTCCGGGCTGTCGCCGGCCATCTTGACGTATCCGCCCAACGGGATCGCGCAGATGCAGTAAACGGTGTCGCCGCGCTTGGTCTGGAGCAGCTTGGGACCGAAACCGATGGAGAAGGTCAGGCAGCGCACACCATGGCGCCGCGCCACGACGAAATGTCCGAGCTCGTGCACGAACACCAGCACGCCAAGAACGAACAGGAACGCAAGCACACTCGTCATCGTTCCGATTGTAACCCGCGCACGAAGCTCTGGGAACACTCGCGGGCCCGGCGATCGACCGCCCGCACGTCATCCAACGTCGACGGGTCGCCGCCGCCGGTCGACTCGGCGTCGTCCAGCGCCTGTCGGATGATCTCCGGGATGCTCGTGAATCGGATCGACTCGTCGAGGAACGCGTGCACCGCCACCTCATTGGCCGCGTTGAGCGCCACCGGCAACGCGGCGCCGCCGCGCAACGCGCGATACGCCAGCGCCAGACATGGGAAACGCTCGGTGTCCGGCGCGGCGAACTCGAGTGGCCCGCGGCCCGCCAGGTCGAGCACCGGCAGCCCGGTCGCCCAGCGGTCCGGATAGGAGAACGCGTATTGAATCGGCAGGCGCATGTCGGTCACGCCGAGCTGCGCAATCTGAGACCCGTCGCACAGTTCGACGAGGGAGTGCACCACCGACTGCGGGTGGACCAGGACGTCGATGCGTTCGGCCGGCACGTCGAAAAGCCAGCGGGCCTCGATCACCTCCAGCCCCTTGTTCATCAGCGTCGCCGAATCGACGGTGATCTTCCGGCCCATGCGCCACGTCGGATGCGCCAGCGCGTCAGACGGCCTGACCCTGTTCAGCCGCTCCGCCGCCGACTCGCGAAACGGTCCTCCCGAGGCGGTCAGAATCAAGCGGCTGACCTCGGTCGAGGGACGCCCGTGCAGACATTGATGGATGGCGTTGTGCTCGCTGTCGACCGGCAGCACCTGCACCCCTCTCCGGCGCGCCGCCGCCATCACGAGGCCGCCGGCCATCACCAGCACTTCCTTGTTCGCCAGGGCAATCGTCTTGCCGGCCTCGATCGCAGCGAACACAGCGGCGAGCGCCGTCGTCCCCGTGGTCGCGCACAGCACCAGTTCGACGTCGGGATGCGTCGCAACCGCTGTCAGACCGTCGGCCCCGGACCGGCACTGCATGGCATCGCCGGCCGCCGCCGAGAGCCGGGACCGCACCAACGCCAGCCCGGCATCGTCCGCCATGGCGATCACACGCGGGCGGTGACGCTCGATCTGGCCGGCAAGACGATCGGCGTTGCGCCCCGCCGCCAGCCCCACGACCTCGATGCGCTCGGCATGGGTCTCCGCCACCGACAGCGCGCTGCACCCGATGGACCCGGTCGACCCGAGAATGGCAATGCGTTTCATCGGCGTTTCACGCGATGTCACCACGGACGATTCGCAAGCTGCTGGAACAGGTAGAACCCGGGAGCCGCGAACAGCAGGCTGTCGATTCGATCGAGCATGCCGCCATGACCGGGGATCAGGGCGGACGCGTCCTTGACACCGGCGCCCCGCTTGAGTTGCGATTCGAAGAGGTCGCCGGCGATGCCGAGCCCGGCCAGGCTGGCGCCGAACAGCACACGCTGGACGATGCTTGACAGGCCGAGCACCGGATCGGCCGCGATCAGCATCACCCCGACGCCGGCGACGACGCCGCAGCAGGCGCCCTCCACCGTCTTCTTTGGACTGATCACCGGAGCCAACGGCGTTCGTCCGAACGTGCGCCCCCCATAGTACTGCGCCGTATCGCTCAGCATGATGGTCGCCAGCAGCAAGACGACCGCCTCGCGGCCCGCGGACGCATGTACCGCCAGCAGGGCGCCGATGGGCAACCCGACATACAGGAGCGGAAAGAGCGCTGCGGCGACATCCAGCAGCGACTCTCTGCCGCGACGGGCGTTGGTCAGGCTGGCGATGACAATGGCGAGGCTCGACGCCATCAGCACAACCGCCGTGACGCCGTAGGGCACCGCCGCCGCCGTGACGGCGGCGCCGATGACGAGACTGACGGTAGACAGCCTGGCGCCGAGCATGGTCGCCAATCGTGCGTACTCGACGACCGCCAGCACCAGGATCACTTCCGCCAGCACCTGGATGGCCAGCGGCGGCAGAAACCAGATGGTCCCGAACACCAGCGGCAGTAGCGCCAGGGCGGTGAGCACTCGGGTCATGCGCGGCTCACCCGGCTCAACGTCCGACCACGGCGGGGTGGCTGATCCCACCGTAGCGCCGATCTCGCTTCTGGTAGTCGAGTATCGCCTCAATCAGGTGCCGCGCCCGAAAGTCGGGCCACAGCGTTTCCGTGACCCAGATCTCGGCGTAGGCGATCTGCCAGAGGAGGAAATTGCTGACGCGCATCTCGCCGCTGGTTCGAATGAGCAGATCGGGATCAGGCTGTCCCGCGGTGTATAGCCATTGGCCGAAACGCTCCTCGTCGAGATCGGACGGCGACACACCGGCCTCGATCGCGCACCGCGCGGCCTCGACGATCTCGGCGCGCCCGCCGTAGTTGAGGGCAATGTTGAACAGCATGCCGCGGTTGGCGCTGGTCCGGTCACGCGCGATGTCGAGTTCGCGCCGCACGTCGTCCGGCAAATCCTCCTGCCTCCCGATCACCTGAAACCTGATGTCGTTGGCGAGCAGTGTCTCGAGCTCGAGCCGCAGATACCGCTTGAGCAGGCCCATCAGCACCGAGACTTCTACCGGCGGACGCTTCCAGTTCTCGATCGAGAACGCATACAGCGTCAACACCGGAATCCCGAGGCGGGCTGACGTTTCCACCACGTCGCGCACCGCGGTGATCCCGGCGCGGTGCCCTTCGACCCGCGGCAGGCGCCGCTGGGCCGCCCAGCGGCCGTTGCCATCCATGATGACCGCCACGTGGGCCGGCAGGCGGTCGAAGTCGACCTGCCGGGCGAGGGACTCCTCTCTGGAACCGGCCGGCGCCCAGGTCAGCAGGTCGTTGAGGCTCATCGGCGTATCGGGCAGTTCGGCGAGGCGGTATCCGCAGGCCGGTCCAAGCACCGCTCTCGGTGCGACGCGGGACTCACCGCGGACTGTTCACCTGCGATGATACGAACTGTTCGCGCCTCGTTCAAGCGTCGGTCCGCCGGGGCAGGCCGCGGGAGTTGCACCGCCCGCGACGTTCGTCCGGCGCGGCACGGGATGTCGCCAGCGGCCGCCGGTCGTGCCCCAATCCCTCAGTAGTCCACTCACACGAAGAACAGCCCCTGGGGCAGCGTCGTGCCCCAATCCCTCAGTAGTCCACTCGCACGAGAAACAGCCCCTGGGGCGGCGCCGTGCGGCCGGCGGCCGACCGACGGCCCGTGCGAAGCGCCTGCTCGATGTCCTGAAGCCGAAGGCGCTGCAGACCGACGTCCACCAGCGTACCGACCACGATTCGCACCATGTGCCGAACAAACCCTGCGCCGCGAACCTCAATCGTCATGACGTCGCCGCCAAGCCGCTCGTCGATCATTCCGGGGTCGGCCGCCGGCGAAGCGACCTCAATCGAATGCAGCGTCCGCACCGTCGTGCGCGCCGAACTGCCGGCGGCCTGGAACGCGGCAAAGTCGTGCTCACCGACCAGCAGCCGCGCCCCGGCGGCCATCAGATCGCGATCGGGGGCAGCAGACAGATACCAGCCGTAGCGCCGCGCGAACGGACTGGCCACCGGTCCCTGCAAAATGCGGTAGCGGTAGGTCTTGGCGGTCGCATCGAAGCGGGCATGAAACGTCTCGGCGGCCACCTCGGCCTGCGTCAGACGGATGTCGGCGGGCAGCCGAGCGTTGACGGCCCGAACGAGCGCCGGCGGCCCGATGTCACGCTCGATGCGGAGACTCGCTACCTGGGCCAGCGCATGGACCCCGGCATCGGTCCTGCCGGCGCCGGCCACCGCGACCGGACCACCCGCGAGCGGGGCCAGCGCCTCCTCGAGACAGCCCTGAATCGACGCCCCGTGCAACTGCCGTTGCCACCCGACGTAGGCCGTACCCTCATAGGCGAGGGTGAACTTCCAGGTGCGCATCAGCGTGCGCGGGCAGAGTGGAGAATCGACGGACGGGACCCAGGTCGGGTAATCGGCGCGCCGGCGGCGCATTGCGGACACGCGGACGATGCATACGCCGGCAGCGGCATCCGCGCCAGCGCCTCGAACGGCACATCGAAGCGGTTCGGCTCAGCGCCTCGATCGATGAGCGCCGCGACGCCCACGACCTGCCCCCCGGCCGCCGCCGCGACCTCGATCGTCTCGCGCGTCGACCCTCCGGTGGTGACGGCGTCCTCCACGACCAGCACCCGCTCGCCGTGGTCGAGGCGAAACCCACGGCGCAGGGTCAGCCGGCCGTCCCGGCGCTCGGCGAACACCGCGCGCACTCGCAGCGCCCGAGCCACCTCGTGACCGATGACGACACCCCCCAGCGCCGGCGACAGCACGACCGCCGGTTCAGCGCCGCCCGTCCGCGCGGCCAGCGCCTGACCCAGCGCCGCGGCATGTTCGGGATGCTGCAATACGAGCGCGCACTGCAGGTAGCCGGCGCTGTGCAGGCCGGACGACAACTGGAAATGTCCATCCAGGATCCCTTCGCACCGCCGAAACAGCTCAAGCACCGTTGTCGAATCCATGGCCACGCATCCTGCCCCAACCCACCCGCCGGCAGCCGGGCGGGCGACGGTTCGGAGTATACAATCGAACAGGACGAACCGGCTCAGCCCGCGAGTCGTCTAACAACCTGTGGCGAACGACCCGCGTCGCGCCGAGACCGGCGCCGCCTCGGTCCGGACACTTTGATGCAGGAGACCTCGAATGCGTAGTGGACGCACCACCCGCGCCGCCCTCACGCTGGTGATCGCGGCGTCCCTGCCCGGCCCCGGCGCCGCGCAGGCGCCGCCCGAACCGGCTCCGCCCGCCGCCGTGGAGACGCCGGTCAGCGGCCGGGGAATCATCGTTCCGCCGTCGTCGCTGCAGCCACCCGTCCGCCCGACGCGCAGAATCGCAATCGACGACGCGGTCACCATGGCGCTGGAACAGAACCTCGACCTGCGTGTGGAACGACTCAATCCGCAGATCCTGGATCTGAGCGTGGCGGACGCGCGGTCGGTGTACGCGCCAACGCTCCAGACCTCGTTCCTGAGCAACATCCGCAACAACCCGACGTCCACCATTTTCGAAGGCGGGGATGTCAGAGTCACCGATCGGCTGCTGCAGGACAGTGTCGATCTGGTGCAGGAGGTGCCCTGGGCCGGCGGCCGGTACACCGCCAGTTGGAACGGGTCGCACTCGAGCACGACCAACGTCTTCTCGTCGTTCGATCCGATTCTCAGATCGACCGTCAGATTGAACTACACACAGCCATTGCTGCGGAATCTCAAGATTGACGGTCCGCGGCGGCAGATCGCGATCACCAGGGCCAACCGCGACCTGTCGGACATCGACCTCCGCCGTACGATCGTCCAGACTCAGCGTGTCGTGCGGAACGCCTACTGGGAGCTGGTGTACGCGCAGTCGTTCCTCGAAGTCCAGCGCCAGTCGCTCGAACTCGCCGAGGAGTCGCTGCGCAACAACCGCACGCGGGTGGAAGTCGGCACCATGGCGCCGATCGACATCGTCGAGGCAGAATCGGAAGTGGCCCGCAACGAGGAGACCGTCATCCTCGCCGAGGCGGACCTCGCACGACGCGAGGACCGGCTCCGCACGCTCATTTTCGACCCCGACACCCCCGATTTCTGGGCGCTCCGGATTGTGCCGAGCGACACCCCGGTACTGCAAGCGCGCGAGATCGACATCGACACGGCGGTACGCTACGCGCTGGAACATCGGACCGATCTGCACGCGCTCGACAACAACATCGCAACGACCGACATCAACATCGACTACTTCCACAATCAGCGGCTCCCCGACGTGAACCTCGACGTCAACTACTCGCTCGTCGGTCTCGGCGGCACGCAGCTCATCCGCACCGGCGGGTTTCCCGGGACCGTCAGCGGCGAACGACACACCTCGTTCGGCAGCGTCCTCGGCGACATCTTCACCAACGATTTTCCGACCTGGACCGTGGGTGTCACCATCGCGTACCCACTCGGCAGGAGCTCGGCCGAAGCAAACCTCGAGCGCGCCAGACTGCAGCGGGAACAGGCCGAGGTCAGACGGCGCAGTCTAGAGGTACGGATAGCCGCGGAGGTTCGCGACGCCGCCCGCAACGTCACGACGAACCTGCAGCGGGTGGAGGCGACCCGGGCCGCTCGCCAACTGGCGGAACGTCGGCTCCTGGCCGAACAACGGCGCTTCGATGTCGGCCTCTCGACCAGCTTCTTCGTGTTCCAGGCCCAGCGCGACCTCGCCTCGGCGCGCAACAACGAGCAATCCGCAATCCTCGACTACACGAGGTCGCTCGTCGATTTCGACGCGGTCCAGGAAGCCCCGGTGGCCGGGTTCTAGCCGCCCGGAGCCGGCGGCACAGACGTCCGGGTATCTTGCGCTCGCCAGTCGCCCGGCGCGGCGGGCGGCGATGGTACACTCGCGAACGTGCCCGAACTGTCGGTCGTCCTCATCACGCTGAACGAGGCTGCGAACATCGACGACGCACTGTCCTCGGTCGCGTGGGCGGACGAGATCGTGGTCGTCGACAGCGGCAGCACGGACGGCACGGTCGAACGGGCCCGCCGTCATACGGACCGGGTCAGCCATCGCGGCTGGACCGGATACGGCGCGCAGAAGGACCACGCGACGAGCATCGCGAGCCACGACTGGGTGCTCTCGCTCGATGCCGACGAGCGGGTGTCCCCGGCGCTGGCGAACGAAATTCGAGCGCTGCTCGCGCACGACCCTTCCCGGCGGGGATACCGCATTCCGCGGTCGACTCACTATCTGGATGCCTGGATCAAAACCACCGATTGGTATCCGGACTATCAGTTGCGTCTGTATGACCGCCGGGCCGCGGAGTGGAGTTCGGACCGGGTGCACGAGTCGGTCCGGGTCGACGGTGAGGTCGGCACGTTGACCGGCGACATCCGACATTTCCCGTATCGGGGTCTCGCGGACCATGTGGCCACCATCGACCGCTACACGACCCTGGCCGCCGGCCAGATGCACGACGCAGGCCGGCGCGCCGGCCCGGCCCACCTCCTGGCTCACCCGGCGGCGGCGTTCATCCGGAACTACCTGCTCCATGGCGGCGTCCGGCAGGGGGTGCCCGGCCTGATCGTCTCGCTGATGAACAGCGTCTATGTGTTCCTGAAGTACGCCAAGTTGCTGGAACTCGGCCGGCGCGAGTCGGACGGCGGCTCACCGCGCCGGACGTGAGAAGCATGTTCTCACTGCACGTCGACACGGCGCGCACCTGGCGGGGCGGGCAGCAGCAGGCGCTGTTGACCGTCCTGGGGCTGCGCGCCCAGGGCCATCGGGCGGCGCTGGTGGCGCATCCTGACGGCGAGCTGCGGCGGCGCGCCGCCGCAGGCCCGGACCTGATCCCGATCGCGTCAGCGGGCGAGGTGGACTTCCGGGCCGCGTGGGCGCTTTCACGCGTGTTGCGGATGCTGCGCCCGGCGGTGGTGCATGCGCACGACGCCCACGCGGTCGCCATGGTCGCGCTGGCCCGCCCGCTGGGCCGGCTCGATCCCCCGCCGTTCTTCGTGGCGTCGCGGCGGGTCGACTTTCACATCGGGGGCAACGCGTTCTCGCGCTGGAAATACGCGCAGGTCGACCGGTTCCTGTGCGCCTCGGACGCGATTCGCGAGATGTTGATCGGAGATGGGGTGCCGGCGGAACGCGCGACGACGGTGCACGACGGCGTCGACCTCGACCGCGTCGCCGCCGCCCCGCGACTCGACGTGCACGCCGACCTGCGCCTGCCCGCCGCAGCGCCCATTGTCGGCAACGTCGCGGCGCTGGTGCCACACAAGGGGCAGAAGTACCTGATCAGGGCGGCCGCCGAGGTTATTCGGCAGGCGCCGGATGCCCGCTTCGTCATCGTCGGTGAAGGCGAGCTCGAGACGGCGCTCCGCACACAGATCGCGAATCTCCATCTCGAGCGGCATGTCGTGCTGACAGGATTTCGCCCCGACGTCCTGTCGCTGCAGAAGGGGTTCGACCTGTTCGCGATGAGCTCGGTCACCGAAGGTATGGGCTCGGTGCTGCTGGATGCGATGGCGATGGGTCAGGCCACCGTGGCCACTCGCGCGGGCGGGATTCCGGAGGTTGTCGTCGACGGCCGCACCGGCCTGCTGGTGCCGGTCCGCGACCCGCACGCGCTGGCCGCGGCGATCGTCAGGCTACTCGACGACCCGGGCCGGCGGGGGCGGTTCGGCGCCGCCGCACGCGAACAGGTTCGGCAACGCTTCAGCGTCGAACGACTGGTGCAGCGGACGATCGACGCTTACCCGGGCGTGTCCCGAGTCCCGCCTCGCACCGGGGTCGGCGCCGGGCCGCGCTGACCGGCCGTGACGAGGTGTCGCCAGGGGCGCTACCGGAGGCCGGCAATCGGTGCGGCGCCGGCCACCGCGTCGTTGACGTAGACAGCCCGGCCACCGACGATTGTCGCGATCACCCCGCCGCGCACCGACCATCCATCGAACGGCGTATTACGACCCAGCGAACGGAAGGACTCGGCTGCGACCGTCACCGGCAGATCCGGGGACAGGACGGTGATGTCGGCGGGGGCGCCGACCGCCAGCGATCCTCCCGGCACGCCGAGGATGCGGGCGGGGTGCACGGACAGCAACTCGACCAGACGGCTCAACGTGACGTGGCCCGCGTGCACCAGTCGATCGAGACAGACGGAGACCGCGGTCTCGAGCCCGACCACACCGAATGGCGCCTGGTCGAACTCTGCCAGCTTCTCGTCATAGTGATGCGGCGCGTGATCGGTGGCGATGCAGTCGATGCTGCCGTCGCGCACACCTTCAAGCAGCGCGGCGACGTCGGCCGGCTCGCGCAACGGCGGATTCATCTTGTAGTTCGTGTCATAGCCCGCGAGCTGCTCGTCGGTCAGTGTGAGATGGTGCGGCGTGACCTCGCAGGTGACCCGGACGCCCCGCTCCTTGCCGGCGCGCACCGAGCGCAGCGCGCCGCGTGTGCTGAGATGCGCGATATGCACCGGCGACCCGGTGAGTTCGCTCAGGGTGACGTCGCGCTGCACGGCGATCTCTTCCGCCGCCGACGGCAGCCCTCGGAGCCCAAGCGCCGCCGCCTGGTATCCGTCGTGCGCCACCCCGCCCACGGTCAGCGCGGCATCCTCGCAATGGTCGATGACCGTCATGTCGAACATCGCGGCATACTCGAGCGCCCGGCGCATCACCAGTGCGTTGGCGACCGGCTTTCCGTCGTCCGACAGCGCCACGCACCCGGCCGCCCGCAGTTCACCGATCTCCGCCAACCGTTCTCCTGCCTGCCCCTGCGTCACTGCCCCGATCGGATACACGCGGGCCATGCGCGCGGCCGACGCCCTGGCCAGAATCAGCCGGGTCACCCCGGCATTGTCGTTCACCGGCCAGGTGTTCGGCATACACGCGACCGCCGTGAAGCCGCCGGCCACCGCAGCCGAGACCCCGCTGGCGACCGTTTCCTTGTGCTCCTGGCCCGGCTCCCGCAGATGCGTGTGCATGTCGATGAAGCCCGGACAGACCACCGCACCCGCGGGCAGGTCGATGATGGCGGCGCCGGGGCCGCCCGGCGCTGCGCCATCGATCCGCGCGACCGTCCCCGCGTCGATCAGGACGTCGGCCGGCCGATCGATCCCGCTGAGCGGATCGACGACCCGCCCCCCTCTGAGCAACGTTGCCACGTCGTCCGACGTCCCTTCTCCTGCAGCTATGACTGTGGCCCACCCGCCAGCAGATACAGCACCGCCATCCGCACGGCGACCCCGTTCGCGACCTGCTCCAGAATCACGGAGTATGGTCCGTCGGCCACCTCGGAGGCGATCTCGACGCCTCGGTTCAGCGGTCCTGGATGCATGACGATGGTGTCCGGCTTCGCGCGGCGCATCCGCTCCGGCGTCATGCCGAACAGCCGGAAGTACTCGCGCAGCGACGGGAAGAAACAGCCCCCCATCCGCTCCAACTGAATCCTGAGCAGCATGATCACGTCGGCGCCGTCGACCGCCTCGTCGACCGACGTGGTCGCGCGCACCCCCAGCCGCGTCATGTCGGGCAACAGCATCGTGGCAGGACCACAGGCGCACACGTCGGCCCCGAGCGCGCGCAGCAGCAGCACGTTCGACCGCAGCACCCGGCTGTGCAGGAGATCTCCGATGATCGACACCTTCAGTCCTGCAATCGTTCCCTTGTGCTCACGGATGGTCAGCGCGTCGAGCAACGCCTGCGTCGGATGCTCGTGCATGCCGTCGCCGGCGTTGATGACGCGGGCACGGCACAGACGGGCGACCAGATGCCCGGCGCCCGCGGAGGCGTGCCGGAGCACGATCATGTCCGGGGCCATCGCCTCGAGATTGAGGACCGTGTCGGCCAGCGTCTCCCCCTTGGCCACGCTCGATCCTGTCGCCGAAATGTTGATGGTGTCCGCGCTGAGACGTTTCTCGGCGACCTCGAACGACATGCGCGTGCGGGTGCTCGCCTCGAAGAAGAGATTCACCACGGTCTTGCCCCGCAGAGCCGGTACCTTCTTGATCGGGCGCGTGCCGACCTCCTTCATCGCTTCCGCCGTATCGAGAATCAGCAGAATCTCCTCGGCCGACAGGTCGCCGATACTCAGCAGGTCCTTGGCATGCAACTGGACCGGGGCCTCGACCACGCCCGGCGCGGCGGGGTTGCCGGCCGTTGCCGGGCCCGACGTGCGACGAACCGGATCAGCGATGGAGGGCATCGTCAATCACCACCTCGTCCCGCCCCTCGATCTCGTCGAGGCGCACCTGCACGGTCTCGCTCGGCGAGGTCGGCAGGTTCTTTCCCACGTAGTCGGCCTTGATCGGCAGCTCGCGATGCCCACGGTCGACCAGCACGATGAGTTCGATCGCTCTTGGACGACCGAAGTCGATGAGTTCGTCGATGGCCGCCCGGATGGTGCGGCCGGTGTAGAGCACGTCATCGACCAGCAGAATGCGGCAGCCGTCGATCGAGAAATCGATCTCCGTCCTGCGCACGACCGGTCGCGGCCCGGCCGAATGGTGCATGAGGTCGTCGCGATGCAGCGTGATGTCGAGCATCCCGGTCGGCACGGCGGCGCCCGCGATGTCGTGCAGCGCAGCGGAGAGCCTGTGCGCGATCGGCACACCACGCGTGCGGATTCCGATCAGCGCGAGATCGTCGAGCACCCGGTGACGCTCGACCACCTCGTGCGCGATCCTGGTGATCGCGCGCGCGATCTGATCCGCCGCCATCACAACCGGCATGGTTCCACCGGCTGCACGGCGCGCAGGGCACGGCGCGGTGCGTCGAGACAACGTGAAGCTGTGTGGACGAATACGGGAGATTCGGGAAGGAGCACGATCCATCCTCTTTGCGACCTCACCGGGCCGACATTAAAGAGACGATGTGATTCTAGTCCACCGTCGAACCTGTTGCAAAACCGCGGTCCACAGGATCGGCCAGCGGCGCCATGACCCGCCAAGCCGTCGTATACTCGCCACGGTATGCCGGTCGACGTGGACGCGATCGTCCTCTCCAACCACCAGCTCTCACCCGACTACAACGTGGTCGCCCTCGAGGCGCCCCGGATCGCCGCAGCGGCGCAACCGGGCCAGTTCGTCATGGTGAAAGCCACAACCGGGAACGACCCGCTGCTCCGCCGACCCTTCTCGGTCTTCGAGATTCTCAGGGACGAAGGAGACCGGATCAGCGGACTCTCGCTGCTGAACAAGCAAATCGGCGCCACGACGCGCGCGCTCTACCAGCTTCGCGCCGGCGACCACGTCCAATGCCTCGGACCATTGGGGCGCGCGTTCTCGCTGGTCGAGGCGCCGGTGCAGGCCTGGCTCGTCGCCGGCGGGGTTGGACTGGCGCCGTTCGCAACCCTGGCTGACGCGTTACGCCGCCGCGGCGTGCAGACGACGCTGTTCTACGGAGGCCGGACCGCCGCCGATCTGTTTCATCTCGATAGCTTTCATGCGCTTGGCGTCGGACTCCGGCTCGCGACCGACGATGGCAGCCGCGGCGCCCACGGCAACGTGACGGTGCCGTTACGGCAGGCGTTCGCCGAGACCGCCCCGGCGACCCCGGTGCAGGTCTATGCCTGCGGTCCTACCCCGATGATGCGCGCCGTGACCACGCTCACGGCATCACATGGCCGGCGCACGGAGGTGTCCCTCGAGCAGGTCATGGGCTGCGGACTCGGCGGCTGCTACAGTTGCGTGGTGCCGGTGCATGGCCCCGACGCCACCCGCTTCGTGCGGTCGTGCCTCGACGGCCCGGTCTTCGACGGCGCCGCCGTCCACTGGGATTGCCTTGCCTGACCTGTCCGTGCGGATCGGCGATCTCCACCTCGCGAACCCGTTCATCGCCGCGAGCGGCTGTTTCGGCTATGGCGTCGAGTATGCCGGCGTCGTCGACCTGTCGCGGCTGGGCGGCATCGCGGTCAAAGGCTTGTTCCTCGAGGAGCGCGACGGACACCCGCCAACCCGCATCGTCGAGACGCCGAGCGGCATGCTGAACGCCATCGGACTGCAGGGCATCGGCGTACGCCGGTTCGTAGCCGAGAAACTGCCGCCGCTGCGCGAGTGCGGGGCGGTCGTGATTGTCAACATCTGCGGCTCGACGATCGACGAATATGCGGACATCGCCAGGATTCTCGACAACGCGGAGGGGGTCGGCGCCCTCGAGCTGAACATCTCGTGCCCGAACATCAAGAAGGGCGGAATGATGTTCGGCTGCTCGCTGCAGGGCACGTACGACGTCGTCGCCGCGGTCCGCCGGGTCACCCGGCTTCCCGTCATCCCCAAGCTCACGCCGAACGTGACCGACGTGGCGTCGTTCGCCGCCGCCGCACGCGACGCCGGGGCGGACGCGGTGTCGCTGGTCAACACGTTCCTTGCGATGGCGATCAACGTCGAGACGCGACGTCCAGTGCTGTCCAACGTCGTCGGCGGATTGAGCGGTCCCGCCATCAGACCTATCGCGGTGCGCATGGTGCACGAGTGCCGGCAGGCGGTCGACCTGCCAATCATCGGCATGGGGGGCATCATGACCGCCAGCGACGCGCTCGAATTCATCATCGCCGGCGCGACGGCGGTACAGGTCGGCACGGCGAACTTCGTCGACCCGTTCATCTGGGACACGCTGTTGGCGGGTCTGGCCGACTACCTCCAACGCCACGATCTGCCGCGGGTCGCAGATCTTGTCGGCACGCTCGACACGACCCAGGGAGATACGGAATGGACGAGCTCCTAGGACCAGGACGCAGGATCCATCGCTGGAGAAACCAATGCACGTCACGCTTTATACCCGGCCGGGATGTCATCTCTGCGACGACATGAAGGAGAGCCTCGCACGCATTCGACTGCGCCGTCCGTTCGAGATGCAGGAGATCGACATCTCGACCGATCGGACGCTGGAGCGCCGCTTCGGCCGCGACATTCCGGTACTGTTCGTCGACGGCGCCGAGGTGGCCCGGTACCGGATCGACGACGGGGCGCTGTTGCACGCATTGAGCGGCGAGCATACAGCGTAAGACGCGTGCGGCGGGCAACCGCCCGCCCGCACGCGCCCATGAGAGGCTGCGGGAGCGACTCCCGCAACGGATCGGCGGCTACTTCGCGGTGACGACGAAGGCGCCGCGCCGATTGCGAGACCAGCAACCCTCGTGCTGGTCCGTGCAGACGGGCGACTCCTCGCCACGGCTGACGGTTGCAATCCGGTTGCCCGCAATGCCGAGATTCGCCAGATAGTCCCTGACCGCGGCTGCGCGCCGCTCGCCAAGGGCCAGGTTGTACTCGTTGGTGCCGCGATCGTCGCAATGGCCCTGGACCGTCACCCGAGTGCCGGGCCAACGGCGCATCCAGTCGGCGTTACGCTGCAACGCCGCTTGACCGGCCGCCAATAGCTCCGATTGATCGAGATCGAAGAACACCGAATCGAGCGGCGATGTGCTGTTGAGTTCTTCCAGTGACATCCGCGCGAACAACTCGTCCTCGGTCAGCGGCGCAGGTGGCGGCGGTGGCGGAGGCGGTGGCGGGGGCGGGGGCGGCGGAGGCGGCGGCGGTGGCGGCGGCGCCGGCGCGGGTGGCGGCGGAGGCGGCTCTGGCTCGATTGGCGGATTGTCCGCGCACCCTGCCGCCCCGAGACCAATGACGAGGCTCAGGCAAACGGCGAGGAGATAACGATATCTGGACCTCATGTGCTACGTCTCCTCTCTCAGCGCTCCACATTCGTTCTCAGAAATGCCCAAACCCTGCCCGGAACGGAGCGCCCACTGGATCAGACGTGCAAGCTTACAAAGTATCGGCGAAATCTGTCAATTGCGGCCTGTCAGGCATATTTGCGCGGAAGGCGGATAGCGGCAAACCCGAACGTCCGTTTGATCCCGTTCACTCCCAGTCGTCCGTGTCGATCTCATCGTCGTCGCGCCCGGCCGGGTCGTCGTCGTCGTCGTCGTCGTCGTCCTCGGCCAGGGTGTCCATGTCGTCCGCCGGCTCGAGCACAAGCGGCGACAGGAAGGCGACGACGAGATTGGCGCCGCACTCGGAACAGCTCAGTCGATCGCCACGTTCGACGTCGAATTCGTCGATGTCGAAGTCCTTCTCGCACTCACAGCATGTAGCCACGGCGGTCTCGACCCTTTACCGGCAGCCGCGTGCACGGCCGCAACGCACTGCAGCCGGCCATCAACGGTGGGTTCCGGCACCCTGGCAGCCCGTGTTAAAAGCCCCGCTGCATTCAATTGGCGCCGAAACCCGCCGATCCGCGTGGACATCTGCGGATCGACGTTGCATCCCGTCTCGGGCGGCGCTGGGCTTCTGATTGCCGGGGTCACAAATGCCCCGATTTGCTCCCTCGTCGCGCCTTGCGCTGGCCGAACGCGGCATTGTTACGACCAGATCTCGGTGCAACGCGGGGTTCTACCACGGGCTGCTTGTGCATCGCGTCCGTCACAGATTCGGTCAACTACGCGAGCGGGCGATTATAGCGAGAACGTCGAAACCGGCGCAACGCGCTGCGAGGCGTACAATGGGTGGACGTGCCAGGCTCGGTTCGCACGGGAGACCCCATGACCGCCGTGACCCGCACCGTGCTCATCGCGGCCACCGAAAGCGTCAGAGACAGGTTTGCGCACACGTTGCGGCAGGCGGGGCATCAGGCGCTCGGCGCCGCCGGACCGACCGATGTGATGGATGCCGTCACGCAGGGCGCGGGCACCGTGGACCTGCTGCTCCTCGATGCCGGCCTGGATGACGCGGCGGCTTTGGTGGCCCGTATCCGGGCCCGGACCGGATCGCTGCCGATCCTCGTGTTCAGCGGGTCCATCACCGGCGCGGGCGACGTGCGGGCGCTGGCGGCGGCCGGCGTGGACGGGTATGTCAACGAGCACTGCGACCCGCAGCGGATCGTGCCGGCGTTGGCGCCGCACCTGTTTCCAGACAGCTTCAACCGCCGCAGCACGCCCCGGATCGTGCTGTCGATCCCGGTATCCTGCCAGGTTGGGCAGACGATCACCGCAGCCTTCACGCTGAACATCGGACAGGGGGGGCTGGCGGTGCGCACGATGAATCCGCTCGCGGTCTCGACCCGCGTGCACGTGCGCTTCCGGCTGCCGGACGCGCCGCGAGACTGCGAGGCGGACTGTCGAGTGGCATGGGGTGACCGCCGGGTCGGCATGGGTCTGCAGTTCGAACGACTCGAGGGAAATGATCAGATGACCATCGACGAATATGTCGACCAGCGCCATCCGGGACGGGGACGAGACCGGCGACCTTGACACCCGTCTCGCGGTGACACTAGTTTTGTACAGGTCGTCCGGCACGTCTTTGTGCCGGAACGACGCGTCTAGTCAACGAAGCACCGGTGAGGCCGATCGGTCTCGCCCACGGAATGATCGGGACGGCGGCAGGCGCCTGGTCGTAACGCCTGACTGCACGCTCCCAGGGAGAATCGTCACGTGGTCGAAGTGCAACATGTGATCAAGCGCTACGGCTCGCTGACGGCGGTCGACGACATCAGCTTCAGTGTCGAGCGCGGAGAGATCCTGGGCTTCCTCGGTCCGAACGGCGCCGGCAAGACGACGACGATGCGGATTCTGACCGGGTATCTGCCGGCCACCGAGGGTCAGGCCCGTATCGCCGGGTTCGATATCTTCGAGCAGCCGATCGAGGCAAAGCGACGCACCGGGTACCTGCCTGAGACCCCGCCGCTGTATCCGGAGATGACGGTCGCCGAGTACCTGCGGTTCGTGGCGCGCATCAACGGGCTGCCGGCGGGTGATCGCCAGCGTCAGATCGCTGCGGCCATGGAACGCACCAATATTGCCGACATGGCGAACCGCTATTGCGGCAGGCTGTCGAAAGGCTACCGCCAGCGTGTCGGTCTGGCGCAAGCGATCCTGCACAACCCGGACGTCCTGATCCTGGACGAGCCGACGGCCGGTCTGGACCCGCGTCAGATTATCGAGACCCGCCGGCTGATCACGGAACTGGGCAGAGACCACACCATCATCCTCAGCACCCACATTCTGCCGGAGGTCTCGCAGACCTGCCAGCGGGTCGTGATCATCAACCGCGGCCGAGTCGTGGCGGTCGACAGCCCCGACAATCTGACGTCACGGCTCCAGGGCGCACAGACGCTCTACCTGCAGGTGGACCCGCTCGGGGCCGACCCGGCGCCGGCGCTCGCAGCGGTGCCGGGGGTCGCGAACGTGGCCCTCGCCGATTGGCAGGACGGCGTGTGCGGATTCCGGATCGAGAGCGGCCAGGGCGACGACGTGCGTCGAGCGCTGTCCCACGCGGTGGTGACGAACGGCTGGGGCCTGCTTGAGCTGCGGCCGCAACAACTGAGCCTGGAGGACATCTTCCTGCAGTTGACCACGGAAGAAGCACCGGCCACCCCGGAGGCGCAATTGGCCGCGGCCGGCGCCGAGCCGGCGGAGACCGTGGAGGATCGTATCGATGGCTAACATCCTGGCGATCGCACAGAAGGAGTTCCGGGCCTATTTTCTGTCACCGATCGCCTACGTGCTGTTCGTCTTTTTCGCTCTCCTGTTCGGATGGTTCTACGTCGCCAGCATGAACGTCCTGCTGCAGTACAGCATGGGACAGTTCGGCATGGGCGGACCGCAGGCCATCAACGTCAACGAGTTCATGATCCGGCCCCTGTTCGGCAACACGGCGGTCATCCTGCTGTTCCTGCTGCCGATGCTGACGATGCGAGCCTACGCCGAGGAAAAGCGCTCGGGCACGATGGAGCTGCTGATGACGTCGCCGCTCAGCGACCTCCAGATCATCATCGGCAAGTTCCTGGGCGCGATGACCCTGTACGTGTCGATGCTGGCGCTCACGCTGGTGCACATCGGTGTCCTGTTCTGGTACGGCGACCCGGAATGGGGACCGATCCTCAGCGGCTATCTTGGTCTGTTGCTGATGGGGGGCTCGTTCATCTCGATCGGACTGGCGATCTCCAGCATGACGAGCAACCAGATCGTCGCCGGCGTGGCCACGTTCGCGGTGCTGCTGCTGTTCTGGATCATCAACTGGATCGGCGACGCGTCAGGCACCACGGCCCAGGCGGTGCTCGCCTATCTCTCGATACTGGAGCATTTCGACGACTTCGCGAAAGGTGTGATCGACACGAGTCACCTGACCTACTACCTCAGCTTCATCGCCCTCGGCTTGTTTCTGACGGCAAAATCGATGGACACCGCACGCTGGAACGGATGATGCCCCCGGTTTGCCAGCCACATCACACACGATGCTGAACAGACTCTTCGGTTTTCTCGGCTGGTTCGGTTCGCTGCTCGTGTTCGCGGCAGTCGCGGTCTGGTTTATTCGACCGGACCTGGAGATTCTACGGCGCACGCTGGCCTTCGCCGGTCTGGCGTGCACGCTGCTCTACGGTGCGACGCAGTGGCGGCAGGTGGCGCGGTCGTTCAATCGCCGGCAGACCCGCTACGGGGCGCTCGCCGGCACCGGACTGCTCCTGGTGGTGGCGATCGTGGCCGGGCTCAACTATGTCCTCGCCCGCCGCAACGTCCGCTGGGATCTGACGGCCGCCCGGCAATACTCGCTCTCGGACCAGACGCGTCAGATCATCGACAGTCTCCCTGCGCCGGTCCGGATCCTGGTGTTCGCCCGCGAGCTCGAGTTTCCGCAGTATGAGGATCGCCTCAACGAATACGCCTATCAGTCGAGTCAGATCACCGTCGACTACATCGACGCGGACCGGCAACCATCGCTGACCCGGCAGTACGAGGTGCAGAACTACGGCACGATCGTGTTCGAGTACGAAGGCCGCGTGGAACGGGTGCAGTCCGACGCGGAGCAGGACCTCACCAACGCGCTGATCAAGGTGATCGAAGGCGAGCAGCAGACGGTGTACTTTCTCCAGGGTCACGGCGAGCGGGAGCCTGAGGGTTCCGACCGCACCGGATACTCGACCGTGTCGGAGGCGCTCGGGCTGGACAACTATCAGGTGGAGCCCCTACTGCTCGCGCAGCAGGGCACGGTGCCGGATGACGCCACCGTGGTGGTCGCCGCCGGACCGCAAACCGATCTGCTGCAGGGGGAGGTCGACGCGCTGGCGGCATATCTCGACGGCGGGGGAAAGCTGCTCGTGCTGCTCGACCCGCCCGCGGACGGCTCGTCGCCGGGCCCGGACCTCCTGTTCGGTCTGCTGCGAGGCTGGGGTATCGACGTGGGGAACGATGTCGTTGTGGATGCCAGCGGCGTCGGACAACTGTTCGGGGGCGATGCCACCGTTCCGGTCGCCGCCAACTATCCGTTCCATCCGATCACGGATGAATTCAATCTGCTGACCGCGTTTCCCCTGGCGCGCTCGGTCAGCGCCGTCGCCGCGCCGCCAGAGGGCCGGACACCTCAGGCGTTCATCCAGACCAGCGCGCAAAGCTGGGCCGAAGCCGATTTCACCGAACTGGCCGGCGGAGAGGTCGCGATGGACGAGCAGAACGGGGACCGGCCCGGACCGGTCGCGATCGGGATGACGGTGTCGGCCCCTGCCCCGGCGCCGAACCTCCCGCCGGCGCCGGCCGAGGCGCCGTCGAGCGCTGAGGATGCGCTTGACGCCGGCGAGGACGCACCGACGCCTGAAACCCGTCTGGCGGTCATCGGCGACTCGGACTTCGCGACCAACGGCGCCGCCGGCATCCAGGGGAACCGCGACCTGTTCCTCAACACCGTCAGTTGGCTCGCGCAGCAGGACACCCTGATCTCGATCCGTCCCCGCGAGGCGGAAGACCGCCGCATCACCCTGACTGCCGATCAACAAAGACGGGTCTTCTGGCTCGCGATTCTGTTCATTCCAGCCGCGGCGCTCGGGACCGGTGTCTACACCTGGTGGCGGAGGCGCTGATGCGGGGACTGCGATCGACGCTGGCGCTGTTCGCCGTGGCGCTCGGTCTGGGCGCCTACATCTACTTCATCGAGGCGGAACGCCCGACGTCCGGGACGCCGGACGCACTCGAATCGGTATTCGACTTCGAGTCGGACGACATCACCTCGCTTTCGGTCGACGCCGAGAACGGAGACAGGACGGTCATCAGGAAGACGGAGGACCGCTGGATCCTGGTGGAACCGGTCGCCGGCAACGTCGACGTGACCGCGGTCGTGGGTTTGACCTCCAGCGTCGCCTCACTCGAGATGCAACGGATCGTCGCCGAGAGCGAGGACGCCGTCGACCTGGACGACTTCGGACTCGCGGCGCCCCGTATCACGGTCGCTGTCGAGACGACCGGCGGCACGGCTGAACGTCTGCTGATCGGGGCGCGCACCCCGACCGGGGGGGATGTCTACGCGACCATCGACGGGTCCAACCGTGTGTTCCTGATCTCCGGGTTTCTGGACGATACGTTCAACCAGACGACGTTCGACCTGCGCGACAAGACCATTCTCGACTTCACCGGCAATCAGGCCGACTCGCTGCGGATCACGGGCGCCGACATCGCCGTCGCGTTCCGGAAGACGGACGACCGCTGGTCGCTCGTGCAGCCGATCGAGGCAGGCGCCGACTTCGGCGTCACTAACGGTATCGTGAGCCGCCTGAGCACAGGCAGGATCGCCTCGGTCGAAGCGGAGCAGGCCGACGATCTGGCCCCCTACGGTCTCGATGCGCCCCGACTGACTGTCGAAGTCGGCCTCGGCGGGTCGACGGCGACCCTGACCGTCGGCGGCGATGCGCCCAGCGGCAACGCGTACGCGAGGGACAGTACCCGCGAGATGGTCTTCACGATCGACCAGACACTCGTGGCCGATCTGCGTCAAGGCGCGGACGAGTACCGCCGCAAGGACCTGTTCGCGTTCCGCCCATTCAACGCCCAGCGTCTGGAGGTGGAACGAGACGGCGAACACCGCGCATTCGAGAAGAGTCCTGCGACCGACGACGCGGCCGAGACGTGGCGCCAGACAGACCCCGAGAACGGCGCGCTCGACACCGCCGCGATGGACGACCTGCTGTCCAGGCTGTCGAGTCTCAGAGCGGACGGGTTCGTGGCAGTGCGCGACGCAACCGGGCTCGACGCCCCGCTTGCGAGCTTCCGCGTCACGTTCGACGATGGGGATGAAGAGCGGGTCACGGTGGGTCGGGTCGAAGACGAGGTCTTCGGGGTGAACGGCGGCGAACCGGGCGCCGCACGACTGGAGACGAGCGCCTGGGATGCCGCGCTGGAGGCGCTCGACGCCCTCGACACGGTCGACCCGGGCTGCTAGCCGCACATGGGGCGCCATCCCCACCGCCGCGCGCTCTCGCTCCTGTTGTGTCTGACCCTGGGCGCCTGCGCCGGCGCCCGTCCTCCGCGCACCTCCACCACCGGCGGGCCGGTGTCCGCACCGGCTCACGCTCTCGCCCGTGCACTCAACGTCCTGATCGAGAGCCCCGCTGCCCGGCCGGCGGTGTGGGGCATGCAGGTTCGGTCGCTCGACTCGGGCGAGGTGCTCTTCGACCACTACGGAGATCGGCTCCTCATGCCGGCATCCACCCTGAAGCTCGTCACCATGGCCGTGGCGGCCGAGCGCCTGGGGTGGGACCACCGCTACGAGACCGAACTGCTGTCGAGCGGACAGGTCGTTGGCGGAGCGCTGGACGGCGATCTGGTCGTGCGAGGCGGAGGCGATCCGACCATCAACGCAGGCGGCGGACGGGACACGCCGGTGTTCGACGCCTGGGCGGACGCACTTCAGGCCGCCGGCATCACCGCCATCAGGGGGCGGATAGTCGGCGATGACAATCTCGTGGAGGAGGCCGCGCCCGGATTCGGCTGGTCCTGGGACGACCTGCCGCATGGCTACGCGGCCACCGGCGGCGCGCTGATGCACCGGGCCAATACCGCACGATTGACGGTGCACTCCGGCAGCGTGGCCGGCGAGGACACGCTGATCGAGATCGACCCGCCGGCCGGCGGACCAGTGGTGAACCACGTCGATACCAGCGCTCCGGATGCGGAGCCGGAACTGGAACTTCGCCATGCCCGCGACGGCGCACTGGAGGTCTGGGGCGGAATTCCGGCCAGCGCCTCGCCGATCTCGCTGAGGGCGGCGGTCACGGACCCGACCCTGTTCTTCGTCCGGGGGTTGACACGCGCGCTCGAGCGCGGCGGGATCGACGTAACCGGCGACGCGGTCGATCTGGACAGCCTCGACGATTCGGTGCTCGACGACACACCGACACTGCTCGTGCGTCATCGCTCGCCGCCGCTCTCCGAGATCTCGGTGCCCCTGATGCGGAACAGTCAGAACCTGTACGCGGAAGCGCTACTCCGAACGCTCGACCAGCGCCGCCGGCCTCGAACCGCCGCGGCCGGACGGAACATCATGCGCGACGTGCTCGAGTCGTGGGGTATCGGCCCATCCCGGATCGTCGTCGCCGATGCCTCCGGTCTGTCACGTTACAACTACGTGACGGCGCGCGCGCTGGTGGACGTGCTGCAACGGATGTACGACGACCCTCGGCACGCGGAACCGTATCTCGCCGCGCTGCCGGTCGCTGGCGAGAGCGGCACGCTGACCTCGAGAATGACGGGAACGGCGGCCGCCGGCAACGCCCGGGCCAAAACCGGGTCGATGTCGAACGTACGGGCGCTGTCGGGCTTTGTCACCAGCGCCGATGGCGAGATGCTGGCCTTCGCCGTGCTGGCCAACAATTTTCCGGGTGCGCCGGGACCGATTCTTGGAATCATCGACCGGCTGGTCGATCAACTGGCGCGGTCCACACGATCCGACAGCGGGCGCTGACCGGCGCGGGCTCGCGCGGAACGTGGATGGATCAGGGCCGGATCAGGGCACGCGGCGTGCCGGCGCGGGGTCGAGCGCGGGGTCGAGCGCGGGGTCCGGGAAACCAGCCTCGGCGAACCCGCGGGCCCGCAACTGGCAACTGTCGCACCGCCCGCAGGGGCGCGCGCCGGTCGGCGCATAGCAACTGTGGGTCAATCCGTAATCGAGGCCCAGGGCGTGTCCGCGTCGAATGATCTCCGCCTTCGACCAATGTGCGAGTGGCGCGAAGATCCGGAACCGGCCGCCCTGCACGCCCGACCGGGTCGCCAGTCCGGCCAGCGTCTCGAATGCCGCAGTGAACTCCGGCCGGCAATCCGGATATCCCGAGTAGTCGAGGGCGTTGATCCCGATGACGAGGCGGCGCGCGCCGAGCACCTCGGCCCACGCGAGCGCCAGCGACAGCAGCACGGTGTTGCGGGCCGGCACATAGGTCGGCGGGATACCGTCCCGGTCCGGGGGGAGGTCGACCGGTATCGCCCCGTCTCCGGTCAACGCCGAGCCGCCGAACGCGCTCAGGTCAACGTTCAATTCCAGGTGCCGGACCACACCGAGCGCCTGGCCCACCCGCCGGGCGGCCTCGATTTCACAGGCATGGAGCTGCCCGTAGCGCACCGTCAGCGCGTACAGCAGGAACCCCTCGGCGCGAGCGATCGCCGCCGCGGTGTACGAGTCGAGGCCGCCGCTCAACAGCACGACCGCGCGTCTGGACGCCGGCTCGCTCATGACCTGTCGTGTCTCCCTCTTCCTGGACGGCCGCCAGCCCGTGGCTGGACACGCGACGGAGCAGGTACCTAATTACCGATCTTGCCCACACCGATGCGCGGACACAGCGAGTCGATGGCGCACCGGCGGCAGGTCGGATAGAGCGGTTTGCAGACCTGCTGGCCCCACGTCACCAGATAGAGATTGAGCAACGGCCACCAGCGGCGAGCCGCCACCTGGTACAGCGCCTGTTCCGTCTCTTCCGGCGAGCGCGTCTCGACCCACCCCAGGCGGTTCGAGATGCGGTGCACATGGGTGTCGACGCAGATGTTGTCCTTGCTGCGCAACGCGACGATCAACACGAGGTTGGCGGTCTTCCGGCCGACGCCGGGCAGCGCCACCAGCTCTGCCATCGTGACCGGCACCCGCCCGCCATACCGCTCGATCAGCAGGCGGCAGGTCTCTTTCACATGCCGCGCCTTGTTCCGATAGAAGCTGACCGGGTAGATCAGTGTCTGAATGGTCTCCACTCGCAGCCGCGCCATCGTGTGCGGCGTGCCCGCGCGGGCGAAGAGCCGGGTCGACGCCTCCAGCGTCATGGCATCCCGTGTCTGGGCCGAGAGCATCGTGGCGATCAGAACCTTGAACGGGTCTGACTGCTCGGCCTCGGCGATCTTCTCGACCGCCGGTTCCTCCATCTCCCGCATCGCGGTCCCCAGACGCAGCATCACCTGCGCCACGTGCCGCCTCACGGACGTGTTGCCGGTCCCGGCACGCTTTCGAGTTGGCGTCGTCACGGCGAACATCGCCTCACTGCGGGGGTATCGGTGTCACGGCAGACCGCCCGCTCAAGACCTCGACGACGTTGCGTACCGCCAGAGACGCCATCGCCGCTCGCGTCTCGCGCGTGGCACTGCCAATATGGGGCGTGAGACAGACGTTCTCCCGGTGCATCAACTCAGGGTGCACGTGCGGCTCGTCCTCGAAGACGTCAAGTCCGGCTCCGGCGATCAAGCGCTCATCGAGCGCCCAGGCCAGCGCCGCCTCGTCGACGACTTGACCGCGCGACGTATTGATCAGACAGGCGGAGCGTTTCATGCGCGCGAGCGCCCGCCGGTCAATCAGGTGCCGGGTCTCGCCGGTCAGGGTGACATGCAGCGATACGACGTCTGACGTCAGCAGCAGCTCGTCAAGTGACACCTGCTGAACTCCCTCCGCCTCGCCGGTGCGCCCCGCGAACACCACCCGCATGCCGAACGCGGGCGCCACGGCCGCCACCGCGCGGCCGATCCGTCCCGCCCCGACAATGCCGAGCTGTTTGCCCCGCAGCTCGCTGCCAAGCATGAAGTCGAACGTCCATCCGGACCAGCCGCCGGCGCGCACCAACCGGTCGGCTTCCGCGATGCGGCGCGTGACCGACAGGATCAGCGCCCAGGTCAGTTCGGTGGTCGCCCCGGTGAGAATGTCCGGTGTATGGGTCAGCACGATACCGCGGGAGGCCGCCGCGGAGGCGTCGATATTGTCGAATCCGACCGCCACCGTCGCGATAACCTGCAACGCGTCGCCGGCCGCGATGGCGGCGGCGTCGATGCGGTCGTTGAACATGCAGATAAGGCCCTGCTTACCGCACAGCCGCGCGCAGAGCAGGTCGTGCGCCATGATGCCGGCGCCGGTGTGGAGATCGATCTCGCACGTCTCTCGTAACGGGGCGAGGGCGGCCGAAGGCAGCCGCCGGGTCACGAGTACGGAGGGCAGGTGTCGGTTCATGAGGACCGCGTTCGCGGGCGACTGCCCGCGCGTCAGGTCAGTCCGGAAGGGTCGACGATGCCGACGATGGCGGCGTCGACCGGCGCAGACCGACGGCCAAGCGCGGCGCCGGCAGCGCGTCCCTCCAGGACGACGAGCACGAGTTCGCCGGGGCCGGCGCCCATGGCGTCGACAACGAGCTGCACCTCGCCCGTCGGCTGCCCCTGGCGATCGACCGGCTGAGCCAGCAGCAACGTGGCTCCGTGGAGCGCCCGGTGCTTCCGTGTCGCCACCACCGCCCCCACCACACGCGCCAGACGCATCAGCGCCGCCCTGCTGCCCGGACCGCGCGGCGACGCGGGGACTGCGGAGACCGGCCGCCGACGGTCCAATGATCGCAGATGCCGATGACACTGGCGTCGGCCGGCACCACATCTGGCAAGAACGGCAACGCCGCCTCACGCCCGCGCACGAAGAACACCTCTTCGCCGGCGCCGGCACCGACGGAGTCGACGGCGACCACCGACGCGCCGACCGCTTCGCGCGCCGGCGACAGCGGCTGCAGCACAAGCAAGGTCCGCCCGGCCAGACCGGGGTTCTTGACCGTGGCGACGACGGTGCCAATCACACGGGCCAACTGCATGAGGTGAGATCAGTCAGCGTCGTCGAGTGAGACGACGTCGACGATGCCGACGATCGCCGCGTCCACCGGCCGGTCGCTCTGGCCGGACGCCATGCGCGCGGAACTGCCGCTGACGACGAGCACCGTCTCGGCCGCGCCCGCGTCGACGGTGTCGACCGCCACGATCGGACCACCACGAGGCTCCCCCTCGGGCGACACCGGCTGCACCAGGAGCAGCTTGCTGCCGACCAGGAGCTCATCCTTGCGGGTGGCGACGACGGTACCCACGACCTTGCCAAGGATCATCGCTGGAGTGTGCAGAACCGGGCGGTGTCAGGCCGTTCCGGCGGCGCCGGCAAGCCGCCGGGCCGGACGAGACCGCGGTGGTCACCGGTCGGTGCTCTTGCCGATCGGCAGCGCCTCTTCGAGATTTGCATGGGGACGCGGAATGACGTGCACCGCTACAAGCTCGCCAACCCGGCGCGCCGCCGCCGCGCCCGCGTCGGTGGCCGCCTTCACCGCGGCGACGTCGCCCCGGACCATCGTCGTCACGAAGCCGGCGCCGATCTTCTCCCAGCCCACCAGCGTGACCTTGGCGGCCTTCACCATGGCGTCCGACGCTTCGATCATCGCGACCAACCCCTTGGTTTCCACCATTCCCAGCGCCTCGCCCATTGCCTGCCTCCCGCTACCGCAACTGCGTGACCGCGTCCGCGATCAGCGCTGTCAACTCGCGGTATGTTAATCGAACTTCATCATCCGGACCTAGTGTCCCCGCCCGCTGCGTCGGCGCGCCGGCGGCGGACCGGGTCTCCGGGGGCGCGGCATCGACCGGCTCAGGGTCAAGCAGACGCGCCCCCGGACGGGACGGCGCCTCGAGGGATTGACAATCGGCGTCGTCGCCCGGGTCCTGGTCAGGCGGACAGAACGGCGCCGGCGCCGCGATGCCGTATCGGTCGCGCAGTCCCTGCAACCGGTTCACCTCTTCGCGCGACAGCACCCGTTCACGGCCCAACTGTCGCGCCGCCAGGCTGATGCGAGCGAAATGTTCCACCGTCTCCATCTTGTAGTACGCCGGATACAGGGTCTGGGCAACGGTCAGCGCGCCATGATTGGCCAGCAACAACCCGTCGTGCGCCTTGATGTAACGCCGCACCGCATCAGCCAGCTCGGTGGTCGAGGGGGTGCCGTAGTCGGCGATCGGGATGCTCCCGAGCGTGGTCACCACCTCGGCGAGGACGGCGCGGTCCAGTGGAATGCCGGCGACCGCGAAGCCGGTGGCGGTCGGCGGATGCGCGTGCACGACCGCGTTGATCTCGGGCCGGTGCTCGTATACCGCCAAGTGCATCAGAATCTCGGACGACGGTTTGCGATCTCCCGTCAACTGCCGGCCGGCCAGATCCGTGGTGACCATCATGTCCGGCGTCATGAACCCCTTGGATACGCCGGTCGGAGTCGTGAGCAACCGGTCGCCGTCCAGGCGCACGCTGATGTTACCGTCGTTGGACGCAACGAAGCCGCGGTCGTGCAAACGCCGGCCGACCTCCACGATATCGGCGCGAAGACGCTCTTCGGTCTGCATCATGCACGTCTGGCCGCGGTCCGCGGATCCTGTTCGAACGCGGTGCGGCAGTCCGTCGAACAGAAGTAGTAGGTCTCTCCTTTGCGGCGGAGCGTCAACGCCCGGTTGCGGTCCAGATGGGTGCCGCACACCGGGTCCCGCACCAGAGAAATCCCCTTGACGGGGGGTGGTGCAGGCGGCTGGGTCGAAACTCCCTCGACCAGCCCGGCGAGAAACTTCCAGGCCATGCGCAGGAGCACCATGACCACGAGAAATCGGATGATCCAGCCAAACACCATCTGAGCACCCGAACACGCTAGTGCACGGCGCGGAAACGTGCAAGCACGTCGGCGGCAAGGAGGCCTTCCGGGCTGTCCGGCGCCACGCGGAGCACTTCTTCCCACGCCTCGATCGCGCCGTCGAGATCCTGCAGGCCATACGCGCGCACGATGCCGAGGTTCAGCATGGTCTTCGCGTGGGTTGGATCGATTTCGAGCGAACGGGCAAATTGCGCGAGTGCGCGATCCGTATCATCGAGGTAGAAATACGCCGTCCCGAGGTTGGTGCTGACGTCGATTGCGTCCGGGTCCAGCGACAGCGCCGCTTCGTACCAGGGCACTGCGTCCGCGAATCTGCGCGCGTTGAAGTAGAGGTCTCCCAAATCGACACGCGCCTGGAGGTCGTCCGGCGCACGATCGGCGCCCGCACGCAGTTCCGCAACGCGAGTCTCGTCGACCGGAAGCGTCTCAGGCGCCGGGGGCGGCGCTTCCATGGGCAGCGCTTCCATGGACGGCGCCTCCGCCACCTCGACCGGGTTGGCGGGACGCTGAGTCCAGACGATCCACCCCATCAGCCCGAAGGCGAACAGGAGTGACACCGCGAGCGGGAGTCGTTCGGTGACATTCATGGCACGGCGCCCTTTCGTGCACGCGGACGGTCCACTCGATCATAGCAGCCCGCGACGGCAGCGGGCGACATCGCTACCGCAGAAGCGCGATCATCTCGCGCACCGCACGCTCCAGTCCAACGAGCACCGCCCTGGAGATGATGCTGTGACCGATGTTGAGCTCGACAATCTCCGGAATGGCGGCCACCGGTGCGACGTTGACGTAGGTCAGTCCATGGCCCCCCAACACCTCGAGTCCTTCGTCTCGCGCCGCACGGGCCGCCTGCCGCACGCGGTCAGCCTCGGCGGTGCGCTGTCCGGCCACGGCGTCGGCGTACGGTCCGGTGTTGATCTCGACGGCGGCGGCGCCCGTCGTGCGGGTCAGCGCAATCTGCTGCGGGTCAGGGTCGACGAACAGGCTGACCATGATGCCGGCCGCCTGCAACCGATCGACCGCCGCGCTGATCGCCGCCTGATGCCCCAAGACGTCGAGACCGCCGGTCGTCGTGACTTCTCCGGGCTGTTCCGGCACCAACGTCACCTGGTCCGGCTTCAGCTCGCAGGCAATCGCAACCATGTCGTCGGTCGTCGCCATCTCGACGTTCAGACGAGTCGAGATCGTGTCTCGCAGCATCCACAGATCACGATCCTGCATATGGCGCCGGTCGCCGCGCAGATGTACCGTAATGCCATCGGCGCCCGCCAGTTCAGCGAGCGCCGCGGCGGTCACCGGTTCAGGTTCACGTGCGCGCCGCGCCTGCCTGACGGTCGCCACGTGGTCGATGTTCACACCCAGACGCATGAATCCGCTCCGTGAGCCCGGGTTGACAGCCCCGCGGTGTCACCCCGGACCGGATTTCAGGTGTCGTCCCCTCCGAGATTGGCCTGCGCCTGCGCCGCGATGCCGTTCGCCAACCCCTGAATGACCTCGCGATCAGGTCCCTCGATCATGATCCGCAGCAGCCGTTCCGTCCCCGAGTACCGGACCAGCACCCGTCCCTGGCCGGCCAGCTCGCGCTCCGCGGCGGCGACGAGCCTCGACACGGCGGTCAACTCGTGCAGCGGAACACGTTGACGCACTCGTACGTTCACGTGCACCTGCGGCGCCAGCGTCAGATCGGCGGCCAGATCGCTCAGCTCCCGTCCAGTCGTGATGAGCGCCCGCAGAATCAGGAGAGCCACGGCCAGCCCGTCGCCGGTCGAGAGGTGGTCGGTCAGGATGATGTGCCCCGACTGTTCTCCCCCCAGCGCCAGACCGTGCTTCGCCATTTCACTCCAGACGAACCTGTCTCCCACCGGACTCCGGTGCACGTTGATGGCGTCGGCCCGCAGTGCACGATCGAGACCGATGTTGCTCATGACGGTCGCCACCACCCCGTGCCGAGGCAGACGGCCCGACGCCGCCAGACTCCGTGCCACGATGAGCAGGACGGCATCGCCGTTGACCACCGTGCCTTGATGGTCGACGAACACCACGCGATCTCCGTCACCGTCGAACGCGGCGCCCAACCGGCATTGCCGTTCGACCACGGTCTGCGCCAGACCGGCGGGATGGATCGAGCCGCACTCGAGATTGATGTTGCGGCCATCCGGCTGGTCGTACAGCACGATCGGGTCGAGTCCCAGCCCGCGCAACACCGCTGGGGCGATGCGGCTCGTGGCGCCGTTGGCGCAGTCGATGGCGATTCGCAGGTCGGACGGCACGCCGACCCCCGTGAGAATGCGGTGGGTGTGGGACACGTAGCGATCGATCAGGCGCGGGGACTCGCGCATCCGGACCGCCGCTGCCGGCGCGCTGACGGTGCCTTCGTCCGTCAGCGCGGCAATTCTGGACTCAAGGGCATCGTCCGCCTTTTCACCGGCCCCCGTGAAGACCTTGACCCCGTTGTCCTGAAACGGGTTATGGGACGCCGATACGACGATACCAGCGTCGAATCCACCGTCACGGGTGAGAAACGCAACCGCGGGTGTCGACAGCAGCGCGCCGTCGGTCACCTCGGCCCCACCGCCGGCCAGGCCGCGCACCAGGCGCGTCGTGATCCAGGGACCGGACTCGCGTGTGTCGCGTCCGATCAACACGCGGGGGGTTCGCGTGGACCGCGGCAGCGACCGGACGATCGCCGTCCCGAGGCGGAGGAGTGTCGATTCGTCGAGTGGCGGCGTACCAGGCGTGCCGCGCACCCCGTCGGTGCCGAACAACATGGAGGAGGAGGCGGCTGGAGTGTTCACCGAAGGGTGACCTGGACGACGGTCGGCTCGATGGCAATGACCTCGAACGCGCGGCGCGCGTCGACCATCACCGTCAGATTGTAGATGCCGGCCCCATGTCCCGCAAGGTCGACGTAGGCGCCGACCGCCTCCGGGACCAGTCCGCGCATCAGTTCGGGCGGGCCAAAGACCGTCACGGTGACGGACGGCGGACTGACCTCCTGAGCCAACCCGGGAACGACGTTCCGGACCCGCACCGGAATGTCCTCCAATGTCCGCTGCACCGGCTCGCGCACAATGTCGACCGTGACCCGCACGGCGCCGGGCGTCTCGATTCGCAGATCCGGATCAGCCATGCCGACCGCGACCGTTTCGACGATTGGCACCGCCGCACCCGTCACATCGATCGACTCGGTGATGACCTCCGTCAGTGCCTGTAATCGGCTTCGCGGACCGGCGACCTCGACCATCGACGGCTCCACGGTCACCGCACCGATCACGAACCCGGCAGCGGCTTCCCCGCTGATGACAGGAACCACCGGCGCCAGCCTGGGCGCCCCTTCCAGCTCGAGCGTCAACGGGACCGTAGACGGTATGACCCTGGTCACCTCCACCCCGAACGGCGCCCGCACCCTGCCGGCCGTCATGTCGAAGAGGCGGTCCCCCGGTCGCGCGGATCCGAGATCGATGATGGCCGTGACATCGCCCGGTTCGAGTCGCCGCAACACACCGGACGATCCGCGTACCCGCACGTCCACCGTTTCCGGGGGGGGACCGAGAATCTCGATCGACCCGGGCAGGTTCTCGTACTCCAACGGAATGCGGAGCCCACGTTCCACGGTCGGGTCACCGGCGACGCTCATCCGCAGCAGAATCGCCAGGGCCACCGCCAGCAGCTTCAGACCGAGCCTGCGCGTAAACGTGTCGGCGGTCACGATTCGAGCCCCCGCGTGCCGTCCTTGCCTGCGCTCCGGCCGCGATGCAGCATCAGCGCCTCGAGCCGGTACCGGAGCTGATCTGACTCAAGGTCGCGCTCGAGCTGCCCGTCGAGCACCAGCGACATTTGACCTGTCTCTTCGGACACCACCAGTGCGATCGCATCCGTCTCTTCACTGAGCCCGATCGCGGCGCGGTGACGTGTGCCCAGATCCTTGGCCACGCGCGGGTTGACCGTCAGCGGCAGGAAGCAGGCGGCGGCGGCCACCCGGTCCTGCTGAATGACCACCGCGCCGTCATGCAGCGGGGAGCCTGGCCGGAAGACGGTGACCAGAAGGTCGTAGCTGACCGTGGCATCCAGGGGAATCCCGCTCTCGACAAAGCTGCGCAACCCGATGTCGCGTTCGATGACCACGATGGCCCCGATACGCTCCTCGGCCAGCATGTGCAGCGCAACCACCAGTTCCTCAATCGTTTCGTCGGTGGTCTCCGGACGGTTGAAGTATCTGAAGAACCGAGCCTGGCCAAGGTGCACGAGCGCCCGCCGGATGTCGACCTGGAAGAGCACGATCGCGGCGAAGACGATGTAACCGAACCTGTCGCGGATCAACCAGTTCAGGGTCTGGAGCGGTGTGACCTGGGAGATGTAGTACAGCGCGATGACCAGCCCGCCGCCGATGAACACCTGCACCGCATGGGTCCGCCGGACGAGCTTCAGCAGCTCATGCACGAGCAGCGCCACGATAGCGATGTCGAGCACCCCCCAGATCCAGACACTGTCCAGTCTGAGCACGTCGGAAAGCGTGTTCATCAACGGGCCGCCTCCACCCGAGCAGCCGCGGCGGAACCATGAAGGCGGACCGCATCTGCCACCCGCACCACATCGGTCATTTCCGCGACCTGATGGACGCGCACGATATGCGCACCTTCGAGTACGGCCGCGGCGACCGCCGCCGCCGTGCTCCATTCACGCGTTGATGGCCCGCCATCCCCCTCGACAGCCAGGAACGACTTGCGCGATGGACCAACCAGGATCGGGCGATCCAGCGCCGCCAGTCGGTCGAGGGACGCGAGCGCGGCGAAGCTGTGCTCGGCGCGCTTGGCGAACCCGAGCCCGGGATCGATGACGATCCGCTCCCGGTCCACCCCGGCAGTGACGGCGGCATCGATCCGATCGGCGAGCTCGGCCGCAACTTCCGCCCCCACGTCGCCATACACCGCTTCCCGATACATGTCGCGAGACGAGCCTCGATTGTGCATCAGGATGAGCGCGGCGCCCCGGCGGGCCACTACGGCAGCCAGCGCCGGGTCGTGACGCAACCCTGACACATCGTTCACGATCGCCACTCCGTGGTCGAGCGCCGCGGCGGCCACGTCCGCGTTGCGGGTATCGATCGACACCGGAATCCGGACCTGACCGCACAGCCCTTTCAACACCGGAAGAACCCGCGCCAGCTCCTGTGCGGCGGCCAGCGGCGCGGCGCCGGGACGGGTCGACTCACCGCCGACGTCCAGCAGGTCGGCGCCCGCCGCTTCCATGGCCAGCGCATGATCCACCGCACGCCCGGGATCGAGCCACAGCGCGCCATCCGAGAAGGAATCGGGCGTGACGTTGACGATGCCCATCACGAGCGTACGGACCCCGAGACTGAGCGACGGGGTGTTCGGCAGCGGGACGGCATAGCAACGCCGCAGATTCATCGGCACACAAGGCGAGCCACCGGCAGCCCCGTTGCACGCAACACCAAGGGACACCGCGGGACGACCCGGCGCGGCGCGCACCGCTGTGCACGCGTTCGGCCGCCTTACTCCTGAGCCAACGGTTTTCCAAGCGGCGGCACGACCGGCTGCGTCGCCGTCTCGGGGGAGGCGTTCGAATCGGACTCCGGCGGGGCGATTGTCACGGGTGCTTCGAGCGTTTTTCCCGCCACGATCCGGCTGACCTGGTCGCCGGACAACACCTCTCGGGTCAGCAGCTCTTCGGCGATCTGCAGCAACGCGCTCTTCTTCTCTTCGAGAATCGTGCGAGCCCGGTCATAGTTGTCGGTAACGATCCGTTTGATTTCCTGGTCGATCCGGATCGCCGTCTCCTCACTGTAGTCCTTGTGCTGCGCGAAGTCTCGACCGAGGAAGACCTCCTCGTCCTTGCGCCCGAACGTCAGCGGCCCCACCGTGTCGCTCATGCCCCACTCGCAGACCATCTTGCGGGCCAACTCGGTCACGCGGTCGAGGTCGTTTCCGGCGCCGGTCGTCACCGTCGCGTTGGTAATCTCCTCGGCAACCCGCCCGCCGAGCAGCACCGCCACCTGATCGTTCAGATACGGCGCCGAGTAGTTGTGCTTGTCGTCGAGCGGCAACTGCTGGGTCACGCCCAGCGCCATCCCCCTCGGAATGATCGTCACCTTGTGTACCGGATCGGCGTGCTCGAGCACCATGCCGAGCAGGGCATGGCCCGCCTCGTGCACGGCGGTAATCTGCTTCTCGTCGTCGCTGATGATGAGAGAGCGCCGCTCGGATCCCATCATGACCTTGTCCTTGGCGAACTCGAAGTCCTGCATCGCCACGGTCTTCTGGTTGTACCGCGCTGCGTTGAGCGCCGCTTCGTTGACGAGATTCGCGATGTCGGCCCCGCAGAACCCGACGGTGCCGCGCGCGAGCACATTGATGTTCACGTCGTCCGACAGGGGGATCTTGCGCGTATGGACACCGAAGATGCCCTCACGGCCCTTGACGTCGGGTCGATTGATCACGATGCGCCGGTCGAAGCGCCCCGGGCGCAGCAACGCCGGGTCGAGCACGTCCGGACGGTTGGTGGCCGACACCAGGATGACGCCCTCGTTCGACTCGAAGCCGTCCATTTCGACCAGCAGTTGATTCAAGGTCTGCTCGCGCTCGTCGTGTCCGCCGCCCAGACCGGCGCCCCGATGCCGGCCCACCGCGTCAATCTCATCGATGAACACGATGCACGGTGCGTTCTTCTTCCCCTGCTCGAACAGGTCGCGCACCCGCGAGGCCCCGACCCCGACGAACATCTCAACGAAATCAGACCCGCTGATCGAGAAGAACGGCACGTTCGCCTCGCCGGCGACCGCCCTGGCCAGCAGCGTCTTGCCGGTCCCCGGGGGGCCCATCAGGAGCACGCCCTTCGGGATCCGCCCACCCAGCTTCTGGAATTTCTGGGGTTCGCGGAGGAAATCGATGATCTCCTCCAGCTCCTCTTTCGGCTCGTCCACCCCGGCGACATCCTTGAACGTCACCTTTTTCTGTGTGCTCGTCGAGAGCTTCGCCCGGCTCTTGCCGAAGGAGAGGGCCTTGTTGCCGCCGCTCTGCATCTGGCGCATGAAGAACACCCAGAACCCGACGATGAGCAGCAGCGGCGCCCACGCATAGAACAACGTGGCCCACGGGCTGGCCGCGGCCTCTCTCGCCTGCACCACGACGTCTTGTTCGATGAGTTTGTTTGCCAGACCTTCGTATTGCGGTGGCGCGTACGTCCGGAACTGTTCACCGCTCGATGACCTGCCGATGATCTCGTTCCCGGTGATCTCCACCTGGTCCACCAGGCGGGCATCTACCGACCGGATGAACTCGCTGAAGGCCATTGGGGTGTCGCCGGTCCGGAACTGGGACGAGAGGTTCCAGATTAGAACCACCACGACCACCAGGACCATCCAGAACAGCAGACTGCGCGTCGTCGAGTTCACAACAATTCCCCCAAAGGTGTGACCCTCAAGATTAGCACGCTTGTCGTAACACGCGTAATTCGAAAATCTTCGCCGACGCCCAGTCCCACGATCCAGATGACTCGACCTGTGTCGTCGAGCACGACCGGTACCCTGGACCGCGCATCGCGAGGCACCTTCCGATCGACGAACAGATCCTGCAGTTTCTTGCGATGACCGTGGAGCCCGAGCGGCCGAAACCGGTCTCCCGGCCGCCAGTTTCGTACCGCGAGCGATCCGGCCCCGACATCGACCGACACCGCCTGCCCGCCGTCCCGGCCGACCGCCCTGTCCGGCCGCGATGGGAGGAGCTCGACCCTTGCCCGCTCCGCGCTGACCACGAGGTCCGCCTCCGGGACGCGCACCTCTCCGGGTACGTCGAGCGTGTACTCGAACGGCCCCACCCCGCCGCGGCGCCCCCGGCCCACGCGCGCGGTCACCCGCACCACGGCATCGAGACGTTCAGCCCGGCAGCCGGGGAGGTCGATCCGCGTCGGTGCCCCGCCCGCCAGCCGCCGCAGTCGTTCGATCTGGTCGAACCCGGCGGCGCGGCCGGACATGCGCGCCAGCAGATTCCGAGCGATCCGTCTCCCAAGCGCCGGATGCAACGACGCGAACCGGCCGGCGTCGAATTCGACGCCTCCCTCGACTGGTGCGACGAGCCCAGCCGCCGTGTCGTGCGCGGCCTGCGCCAGCCACTCCTCGTCGGCCCGCGCGATCTCCGCGCTGCACGCGAGACGCTCGACCACCTGCGGCGAGTAGCGCTCCAGATACGGGAGCAGATCGTGTCGGATCCGGTTCCGCGGCACCCGCTGGTCCAGATTCGAGCCGTCCTCCCGGAACGGCACGCCGCGGGACGCCAGATAGGCCCGCAACTCGGCCCTCCGGACCGCCAACAGGGGGCGGACCAGCGGCCCACGCCGCGGTCTGATCGCCGCGAGCCCGGCGGCGCCTGCGCCACGCAACAGGCGCAGCAGGCAGGTCTCGGCTTGATCGTCACGGGTGTGCCCAATTGCCACGTGGGTGGCGCCGGTCCGCTGCGCCGCCCGCTCGAAGAACTGGTGACGCGCCCGATGCCCGGCGTGTTCAATCGAGATGCGCTGCCGGCGCGCGAGCGCCGCGACGGCGGCCGACTCGACGACACACGGCAGATCGAACCGATCCGCCAGCGACCGGCAGAAACGCTCATCCTCATCCGACGCCGGCGGACGGAGTTGATGGTTGAAGTGGGCGACCCCCACGAGATGCAGCGCCCCATGCCGAGCCAGTTCCGCCAGCAGACACAGCAGCGCGACCGAGTCTCCGCCGCCCGACACGGCGACCAGCACCCGGCCCTTGTCAGGGATCAGATCCTGCCGGCGAATCGACGCGAGCACCTGCTGGGCCAACAACTCCATCGCGCTCATGCCCTGTGCCGTGATCCCCCGGGCAACACCGGCCCCGGCGCGCGCGAACAGCCCGGCGGGCAAGCCCCGCTCCGCGGGCGACCGGCGCCGCATACCGTCGCGTCTGCCCCTGAAGCCACGCAGGAGCGCGCCATGGACGACTGGCGGAAGAACGATGGCCGGGGTGCGCGCATCGGTGCGCAACGAACCCGACCATCTCCTGACGAAGACGAATGGTGCCGGTGCAGGGACTTGAACCCCGGACGCCGCGGATATGAGCCGCGTGCTCTAACCAACTGAGCTACACCGGCGAAGGTTTCCCGCCGGCGGCGCGCACCATGCCGCTCCCGCAACGGGTAACTTCGCATTGTATCAATTCTGACGGCGGGGTTCGCCGCAGACCGCCGCCCGGCGTCATCGGCTGCCGTGTGTCACACGATCAGCATGGCGTCCCCGTAACTGTAGAACCGGTAGCGGCGCCGGACCGCCTCGGCATAGGCAGCCAGGATTCGGTCGCGACCCGCAAACGCACTCACGAGCAGCAGCAGCGACGAGCGGGGCAGGTGGAAGTTGGTGAACAGCGCGCCGACCACGTGAAACGGCACGCCCGGATGGAGGCAGAGATTGCTCATCCCGCCACCCGCCGGCAACCGTCCGCACCCGGTCCGCGCTGCCGTTTCCAAGGTGCGGGTCGTGGTCGTTCCGACCGCGACCACCCGGCGCCCCTCGACCAACGCCCGATTGACGGCGGTCGCGGTCGCGTCCGGCACGTCGTACCGCTCGGTCTCGACGGTGTGTTCCTCAACGTGGTCGACTCGGACCGGCTGAAAAGTGCCGTATCCGACATGCAGCGTCACGCGAGCGATGTCGACGCCTCGCGCGCGACACCGCCCGAGCAGCGCGTCCGTCAGATGGAGACCGGCAGTCGGGGCCGCCACCGAACCCCGCACGCGGGCGTAGACCGTCTGGTACCGCACGCGGTCGACGGGATGGTCCGGCCGCTTGATGTACGGCGGCAACGGAACGTGTCCGAGCGTGTCGACCACCTGATCCACGGGTGCCCCATCGTCCGTCCACAGCCGCACCGTTCTGCGCCCGTGGAAATGACGGGCGAGCACTTCCCCGTGCAGGCAGATCCCCTCGCCGTCGAAGATCACCCGCGCTCCCTCCCGCAGCTTCTGGCCCGGGTGCACCAGGGCGTCCCAGCGCTCGTCGTCGAGGCGCGCCAGGAGCATGCATTCCACCGCACCGCCGCTCGGCACGCGATGACCGAGTAGACGCGCCGGAAACACACGAGTGTCGTTGATCACGACCAGATCCCCCGGCGCGAGCAACTCAGGCAGATCAGACACGTGCCGATGCGAGAGCCCGCCGGACGAGCGGTCGAGGACCAGCAGCCGCGACGCGCCGCGGACTGCCGCCGGCGCTTGCGCGATCAGATCTGCCGGGAGCTCGAAATCGAATTCAGAGACGAGCATGGGGAGGACCCCAGGCGGTGCAACCACCCCTTGTCCGCCGCCGATGGGGTCCTAATATGCCCACCGCAGCAGGATCGCCCCGACGGTGAACCCGGCGCCCACCGACGCGAGCAGGACGAGATCGCCTTTCTTCAGCCGGCCGTCGGCCAGCGCATCGGCCAGCGCCAGCGGAATGGTGGCGCCCGTCGTGTTGCCGAACCGGTCGATGTTGATGACGGTCTTCTCTTCAGGCAGGCCAAGCTGAGCGGCGGCCGCCATGATGATTCGGCGGTTCGCCTGGTGCGAGACGAAGAGGTCGACGTCGGTCGCCGTCAGCCCGTTGCGATCCAGGATGCGGCGGCAGATCTCACCCGTCTTGCGGACCGCGAACTTGAACACGGCCGCGCCATCCTGGTGCACGTAGTGGAGACGCTGGTCGACCGTCTCGTGCGAGGCGGGAATCCGGCTGCCACCGGCCGGCATCCGCAGCGCCGGCCCGCCGCTGCCATCCACCTCGTGCGCGAAGTCGATGATGCACAAGTCCGGATCGACCGCGGGGGAGACCACGACCGCACCGGCGCCGTCGCCGAAGATCACGCAGGTCGCGCGGTCTTCGTAGTCGATGATCCGTGACATCACATCGGCGCCGACCGCCAGCGCATGGTCGTGCGCCCCGCTGGCGACCATCTGCATCGCGGTTGTCACCGAGTACGTGAAGCCCGAACAGGCGGCGCCGAGGTCGAACCCCCACGCACGGGTGGCCCCGATCTGGTCCTGCACCAGACAGGCGGTGCTGGGAAAGAACATGTCCGGCGTGGTCGTCCCCACGACGAGGAACCCGATGTCCGGCGGCGTGAGCCCTGCCCGCGCGATGGCGCTGCGCGCTGCCTCGACCGCCAGATCAGACGTCGCGACGTCCGGGTCGGCGATGTGGCGTTCACGAATGCCGGTGCGCTGCAGGATCCATGCGTTCGAAGTGTCGACCATCTGCTCGAGCTCGTTGTTGGTCAGCACCCGCGGCGGCACGTAGGTGCCCAGTGAGGAGATTTGCACGGGTCGCACGCCGTATCGCACACCCCCGATCGACGGATCCGATGTCGCGTTGCTCATGTCTACGGTGATGTCCTTTCCTCGCCCGACCCCGAGTCAGCCTACCAGAGTCGACCCTCGCGGTCCGGCACAGGCATGCCGAAGTACTCGTACGCGCGCGCGGTGGCGACCCGACCGCGCGGCGTACGATCGAGGAATCCGATCTGAATCAGAAACGGCTCGTAGATGTCCTCGATCGCCTCTTTCTCTTCGCTGATGGCGGCCGCAATGCTGTTCAGGCCGACCGGCCCGCCGCCGAACTTGTCGATGACGGCCCGCAGTAGTCGGCGGTCCGCTTCGTCGAATCCATTGGTGTCGACCTCAAGCAGTTCGAGCGCACGCAGGGCAACCTCGTGCGTGATGGTCCCGTCGGCGCGTACCTGGGCGAAGTCGCGGACCCGGCGCAGCAACCGGTTGCCCACGCGCGGCGTGCCGCGAGAGCGGCGCGCAATCTCCGCCGTCGCGTCCTCGTCGATCGGCACCCCGAAGATACCGGCGGACCGCCGCACGATCTCCTGCAGGTCCACGTCCCGGTAGAAGTCCAATCGGTGCACGATCCCGAATCGCGCCCGCAACGGAGAGGTCAGCAGACCGGCCCGCGTCGTGGCGCCAATCAGCGTGAAGCGCTGCAACGGCACCTTGACCGAACGTGCACCGGGTCCCTGACCGATGACGATGTCGAGCTCGTAGTCCTCCATCGCCGGATACAGAATCTCCTCGATCACGGGACTCATTCGATGAATCTCATCGATGAAGAGCACCTCGTGTTCGGAGAGATTCGTCAGGATGGCCGCCAGGTCACCCGGCCGCTCGAGCACGGGACCGGCCGTCGTGCGGATCGGCGCGCCGAGTTCGTTGGCCACCACGTAGGCCAGCGTGGTCTTGCCGAGCCCTGGAGGGCCGTAGAGCAGAACGTGGTCGAGCGCCTCGCTGCGCTGGCGCGCCGCCGTGATCGACACTTCCAGGTTCTCGCGCAACCGCTCCTGCCCGATGTAGGCATCGAGCGTGCGGGGGCGCAACCCCGGCTCGAACTGGTCATCATCGCCCAGCCGCTCGGAGGTGACTACACGTGGCGGCGTGTCGTCCATCATCGCGCGATTTCCTTGAGCGCCTGCCGCAGGACCTGCTCGAATGTCCCTCCAGAACGGCTCAGTGCGGCATCGACCGCACGCTCGGCCAGCGGTCGATGGTAGCCCAGGTTGAGCAGGGCGGAGACCATGTCGCCGCGCATGCCGGCGCCCTCGTCACGCCGGGTCGGATCATCCGCTTCGAGCTCGATCCCCGACGCCGGAAGCCGGTCTTTCAGCTCGAGCCCGATCCGCTCGGCGGTCTTCTTCCCCACCCCGGGGATCCCGGTCAGCCGCCCGATGTCCCCCTGACGCACCGCCCGGATGAGATCCGCCGGCTCGATACCGGACAACACAGAGAGCGCCAGACGCGGACCGATGCCGGACACACCGATGAGCTGCTCGAAAAGCTGCTGCTCTATCCGGGTTGCGAAGCCAAAGAGCGAGAGCGCCTCGGCCCGCACGTGCGTGTGAATCCGCAGCGTGGCGTCGGCGCCCGGCTCGCCCAGCCCATAAAAGGTCGACAGCGCAATATGGACGTCGTAGCCGACACCGTGCACGTCGATGACCACCCGGCTCGGGTGCTTCTCGAGGATCCGTCCGTTGAGCCGCGCGATCATCGGGTCACCGCGTCACGATCGGCCGTCCTGCGGGCGATACTGGCGCCAACTCCGGGGTCCGGCGCTCGAGGCGACCGGCCGGGTCTCTGGCGGGGCGCCCACGTGATGGGCGTGACAGACTGCAATCGCCAACGCGTCCGAGGCGTCATACGGGGTCGGCGCCGTATCGAGCCCGAGCAACAGCGTCACCATCTGCTGCACCTGCCTCTTGTCGGCGCGTCCGTAGCCGACGACCGCGCGCTTGACCACGGTGGGCGCATACTCGGTCACCGCCAGTCCCGCCTTCGACGCCGCCAGCATCGCCACACCTCGGGCATGCCCCAGTTTCAGCGCGCTGCGGGCATTGCGCGCGTAGAAGACATCCTCGATCGCCACACACGCGGGTCGATGCGTGGACAGCAACCGCGTCAACTCGTCGTAGATGCCAGTCAACCTGTCAGCAAACGGAAGGCGGGCAGACACCGACACGGCACCGCACGCCACGAGACGGCAGCGGCCGTCGGCCGAGTCGACGCAGCCGTACCCGGTGCGTTCAGAGCCTGGATCGATCCCGAAGATCCTCACGCCAGCGAGGCCTCGATATCCTTCTTGCTGATATCGGCGTTCGACCAGACATGACGGATGTCATCCAGGTCGTCAAGGGCGTTGAGCAGCTTCATGATCTGCTGCGCCGTCTTCCCTTCGACCGACACCTGATTGCGGGGCAGCATGGCGACCTGCGCCGCCGCGGGCTCGATGCCGAGCGCCCGGACCGCCTCGGCCACCGCGTCGAACGTCTCCGGCGAGCTGATGATCTCCCAGTTCTCCGCGTCGTCGCGCATGTCGTCAGCCCCGGCCTCGATCGCCGCGGTCATCAGCGCCTCCTCTTCCGCCCCGTTCTGTTCGACCAGAATGTATCCCCGCTTGTCGAACATCCAGGCCACGCTGTTGGACGAGCCGAGGTTGCCGCCGTGCTTGGTGAGCGCATGCCGGATCTCGCCGACCGCGCGGTTCCTGTTGTCGGTCAGGACTTCGAGGAACAGCGCCACTCCGCCCGGACCGTAGCCCTCGTAGGTGATCTCGTCGTAGCTCACCCCCGGTTCCTCGCCCGTGCCGCGCCGGATGGCCCGCTTGATGTTCTCGGCCGGCATGTTCGCCGCTTTCGCGTCGGCGATCACGGTACGGAGACGCGGATTGGTATCGGCGTCGCCGCCGCGGTCGCGCGCGGCCACCGTGAGCTCCTTGATGATGCGGGTGAACAGCTTCCCGCGCTTGGCGTCGGCGGCGCCTTTCTTGTGTTTGATTGAATGCCACTTGGAATGGCCGGACATGGCAGGACTCCGTGACTGAATGGCTGAAAATCACGCAAATTTTAACATGCTCCGGCGCGCTGCCCCGGCATATCAGCCCGTGGTGGAGCCCGGCGCCGCACCGGAATCTGGTCGTAACGATGCCGCCCCCGGCCAGCGCAAGGCGCGACGAGGGAAAATACCTGTAGGGGCAACCCTTGTGGTTGCCCTGTTCGTCAGCCGGAACAACGCCGCCCTGGACGGGATGCAACGTCGATCCGCAGATGTCCACGCGGATCGGCGGGTTTCAGCGGGGAATCGAGGCGCTGTATCATGAGAGCCGCTGCCCGGACCCTGCACCAACGCATACACCGCCATGTCCCTGATTCCGGACTGGGCTCCCAACCTGCATCCGTTGCTGGTCCATTTCCCGCTCACGTTGTTGATTGCCGCCGCCTGTGTGGACCTGATCGGCGCATGGCGCCCCACCAGCGCCGCGCTGCGTGATTCGTCCACGTGGCTCTACTGCGGCGGAGCGCTGATGGCGATGGGGGCCTACTTCAGCGGTCTCGGGGCAGCCGGCATGATGCATGTCTCGCCCGAGGAGAGTGTCGCCGTGACCACACATTTCACGTGGGCCGACCGGACCACGTGGTTCTTCGTCGTCTTCGCCTCGTTGCGGATGGCGATCTCCTACATCTGGTGCGCCACGACGCGCTGGGTCCCCGTCGGTTCGGTGATCGTGGCGCTGACCGGGATCGGGATGCTGCTGACCGCCGCGGACCATGGCGGGCGGCTCGTCTATCGACACGGGCTCGGCGTCGCGCCGGTACCGTCGAGCGGCCAGCCCTGGCAGCCCGTCCGGGTCGTGCCGGGACGCCCCGGCACCGAACCGGACTGATCGGCGCGCCGCGCGGGCCGCAGCGGCGCTGCGCGCGGCTCCACACTGTGCGACAATTCTGGCGCTCATGTTCAGACGCACTCTGCTCGCCTGCGCCGTGCTGGCGCTCCAGATTCCAACACACGCTCAGGAGTGGCCCCGCTTTCGCGGTCCTGACGGCGCCGGCATCACCGCCACCCCCGACGATCCCTCGCTCCCGGACACCTGGAGCCGGACCGAGAACGTGGCGTGGCGCACCGGAATCGCGGGCGTCGGGTGGAGCTCGCCAATCGTGTGGGACCGCACCATTTTCGTCACCGCGGTGGTCAGCGACGGTGAGGTCGAAACCCCGATCGGCGGGCTCTATCGCGGCGGCGAGCGGCCAGCCTCGGGCGACGTGCACCACTGGGTCGTGTACGGGGTCGATCTGGACACCGGCGAGATTCGCTGGGAAACGGTGCTCCACCGCGGAGCGCCGTCGCAGAGCAAACATCTGAAGAACAGCTACGCCTCGGAAACCCCGGTGACCGACGGCGAGCGGTTGTACGTGTACTTCGGCAACGTCGGGGTGTTCTGTCTCGACCTCGACGGACGCGAACTCTGGTCGGTCGAGTGGCCACCGGTGCGCACGCGGTCCGGCTGGGGCACCGGTGCATCGCCCGTCCTGCATGATGGCCGGCTCTATGTCGTGAACGACAACGACGAGCAGTCGTTCATCACGGCGCTCAGCGCCGAGACCGGCGCCGAGCTCTGGCGCACCCCGCGCGACGAAGGCACCAACTGGTCGACACCGTATGTCTGGGAGAACGAGATCCGAACCGAGATCGTGACGACCGGCACCGACAGGGTACGTTCGTACAGTCTGAACGGCGCGGTCCTGTGGGAACTCGACGGGCTGTCGTCGATCACCGTGCCGATGCCGTTCTCACGGTTCGATCTGCTCTATCTCGAGGCCGGCTACACGGGAGACCGGCAGCGCCCGGTATATGCCATACGCCCCGGCGCCTCGGGCGACATCTCGTTGGAACCGAGTCAGACCAGCAACGACTACATCGCCTGGCATCTGCCCCAGGGCGGCACCTACAACACGTCGCCGCTGGTGTACGGAGACTTCTACTACACCCTCATGGACCGCGGGTTCATGACCGCACACGACGCCCGCAGCGGCGAACAGGTCTACGGCCGGCGGCGGGTCGCCGTCGGCACCGGGTTCACGGCATCCCCGTGGGCCTACAACGGCAAGATCTTCGCGATGAGCGAGGAGGGTGAGACCTTCGTCATTCGGGCCGGCGCAGAATTCGAGGTACTGCACACCAACCACCTCGAGGATTTCACCATGGCGACGCCGGCGATCGTCGACGGCAGCCTGATCATCCGGACGCACTCGGCGTTGTATCGCATCGCGGCGCCGTGAGGCCGGCTACTCCGGCCGCGCCGGGACCGCCATCGCCGCCGCCAGCCGCTGCTGGTCGGCCTGCCCACGCGCGCGCGTCCCGGGCACATCACGGGCGCACCGCACGCCGACGTTGCTTGTCTGCCCCGTCTGCGCGAACGGCAACCGGACCGACGTCCGCAATGCGGCAGGGAAGTTCAACCAGGAGCCTCCGCGGGCGATCCTGGCGTAGCCGGTGCGCGCACCGGGCGGGTCGATGTCCGGAGACGACGCGTAATAGTCATCGTCGAGCCACCCGTCCACCCACTCCCAGACGTTGCCGGTCATGTCGTAGAGCCCGAAGCCGTTCGGGGCGAACGACCGGACCGGCGCGGTGCTCATCCACAGGTCGGCGCCACCGGTCTCGCCGGCACAGCACTGATCGGCCCCGTAGTTCGCCCAGTCGCGAGACAGCTCGTCGCGCACGCCGTAGACCAGCCCGGCCTGACCGCCGCGCGCCGCATACTCCCACTCCGCTTCCGTCGGAAGCCGCGCCCCCGCCCACCGGCAGAACGCCAGGGCGTCGTCCCAACTCAGCAGCACGACCGGGTGGTCCTCGGTCTGGGGAAACTCGGGCAACGGCGGAACAGCGTGCCCGGTGCCGCGCACGAACCCCGCGTACTGGGCCACCGTCGCCTCGGCCGCCATCAGATCGAACGGCTGGAGGAACGTCACCTCATGGCTGGGCCGTTCGTTGTCGAGACACCCCGGGTCGGCGTCGACGCAGCCCATGACGAACGTGCCGGCTGGCACCCGGATCCAGCCGAGGTCGATCGTCTGGAAAGTCAAACCCGCGCCGGCCAGCCCCGTGATCCAGAACAGGACGATCAGCACGCCCGCGCGTCGCATGGCCACCTCGGGCTGCACCAGCCGCTTACGACCTGACGGAGACTCCCATCACTTCGAAGCGGGCGCCGCCCAGCAAGGCCCCGCTGCCGACAAAGGCACGCGCCGGCGGGGCGCCGGTGAAGTAACTGGAGTACACAGCGTTGAAGTCACCGTAGAAGGCGACATCCGAGCAGAAGACCTGCACGCTGACGAGATCATCCATCGTCATGCCCGCCTGCTCGAGCACCGCCTGAATCTGGTCGAGCACGGTGCGGGCCTCCTGCTGCGGGTCGGCAGGAGGCTGCCCGTTCACGAGTCCGAGCCGGCCCGACAGATAAAGCGTGTCGCCGGCCAGGATCGCATCGCTGAACGGCGCCTGCGTCGTGCGGCCGGGCAGGTTGATCGCGCGCCGCTCCGGTTGCGCCGACACGTTCCCGAACGCGCCGGCGGCCAGGCCGCCCAGCAGCAGACCCACTACGAAGATACGCACGTTTCTCATACGACTACCCTCCTATCGCCAGCACGGTGGATCCGGTTGTTTTGCGAGCCTCGAGATCGCGATGCGCCTGCGCGGCCTCTTCGAGCGGGAACGTCTGACTGACGGCGACCTTGACGGCGCCGCTCGCGACCACCCCGAAGAGATCGGCCGCGGTCGCATCGAGTTCTGCGCGCGTGCTGATATAGCTGGCCAGGGTCGGACGGGTCAGGAACAACGATCCCTTCGCCGCCAGCAGCCCCGGGCTGAACGGCTCGACGGCGCCGGACGCGTTCCCGAAGCTGACCATCAGGCCCCGCGGCTGCAGGCAGTCGAGTGACGCCATGAAGGTGTCCCTGCCGACCGAATCGAAGACCACCGGCACGCCAGCGCCGCCGGTCAGCTCCCTGACACGCTCGACGACGTTCTCACGCGTGTAGACGATGGTGTGGCTGCACCCATGGGCCCTTGCAAGCTCCGCTTTCTCGTCGCTGCCGACGGTGCCGATGACGGTAGCGCCCAGATGGCTCGCCCACTGACTCGCAATGAGCCCCACGCCGCCGGCGGCCGCATGCAACAGGATGGTCTCTCCCGACTTGACCGGATAGATCCGCCGCACGAGATACTGCACCGTGCAGCCCTTGAGCATCATCGCCGCCGCCTGCCGGTCACTGATGCCGTCGGGGAGTTTGACGAGCCGCGCCGCGTCGACGACCCGTTGCTCGGCGTAGCTGCCCAGGCTCATCGCGTACGCCACGCGGTCGCCGACAGCGACGTCGGACACACCCTCGCCCACCGCCTCCACGACACCGGCGCCCTCGTTGCCGATGACCGCCGGCATGGCCGGGACCGGATACAGTCCGGTGCGGAAGTAGACATCAATGAAGTTGAGACCGGCCGCTGTCTGACGGATCAACGCCTGGCCTGCGCCGGGGGCGCCGGGGTCGACGTCGTCCCAGCACAGGACCTCCGGGCCGCCGTGCTCGTGAATGCGAATCGCTTTCGCCATTGTCCGTTCCCGACCTCCTTCGCCCTGCCACTACTGCTCGTTGGTCTGCTGCACGAAGCGGCGGGCTTCGTCGTATCCGGGCAGCCCATCGCGGCCTGCCCAGTTCGACAGAAGCTGGGCATAGTGCTCGGCCGCCGCGCCGGCATCGCCGCTTCGGGATGCAGCCCGCGCCATCCCGAGCAGCGAGCGTGAGCGGCCCGCCATTCTCTGCAGGGATGCCGCGAACTTGTCGATTGCCTCCTCAGGCCGATCGAGTTCGAGCAGGATCTCGCCATACAGTTCATATGGCGGCTTCACCGGATTGGCCGCGCCGTTCGGCAGCCGCATTTCGGACACGATCTCGAGCGCCTCGTCCATGAGCGCCACGGCGGCGTCACCCTGCCCTTCCGCCAGACGCACGAGCGCGGCAACTTCGTGGTGCATGATTCGGATGGCCTGACTGCCGTCCGCGGCCATCGTCTCGAGCTTCGATGCGGCAAGACGGGCGGTCGCCAGATCGCCGGTCTTCACGGCGCTGATACCGGTGGCCAGCAGTTCGTGTGTCGACGAACCATCGGCGACCGGCTGCGTGCGCCACTCTTCGGTCTCTACGACGTATCGCGCGCGCAGCAGCGGCAGACTCGTCCGGGCCCGGGCCTGACCATCGCTCTCCCGGTCCACCATCTCCAGGCGTTCGATCCAGGTCCGCGCCTTGGCGAAATCACCACGCTGCAGATCCCCGTACTGCCCCCAGTCGAGGGCGTGCACGGCGTCACCCACACTGTCGCCGGGCATCCACAGGTCCCGCGCCACGTCGTAGGCGATCTGGTTGTGGTTCGAGACGTAGTCCCACATTCCATGCTGGATGAAGATGTGGGTCGGCATGTGACGGGCGTGGGCCACGGCCGGGGCAATCTCGGCGTAGCGCAGCGCGGCGGGCAACGCGAGCGGGGCGTGCGTCGGGTCGTCGAACGCATGAATCGCGTAATGCGGCGCCCCGGGGTGGCTCGGGTTCTTGCCGAACACCTGCAGCGCGATCGCGCCGCCCTGGATCTCATAGCGGAAACTGCGGTCGTTCAACGCCCGGGCCGCGCTCAGCGTCGCGACCGCCGTGAACGCCGCCACCTCGTCGTCGTCCGGATAGCGCTCGTGCAACTGCTGCATCGCCTCCATGTAGGCCACGCGGTTGTCACGCCAGGCCCCTTCATCCCAGAGGATCTCGACCGCCCCGAGAAACCCTTTCTCCCGTTCGGTCGGGGCTTTCGCCAACCGCTCCGCCCGTGTGGGCGCCAACCGCGCGAGCACGGCGCGGGGAGACTCGCCGTCCTGCTCACCGAACAGCGGATGGTTGTAGCAGAGGGATTCACCCCAGTACGCCATGGCGAAATCAGGGTCGAGCCGCTGGGCTTCCTGAAACTCCGCGATCGCCTGCTTCCAGCCAAAGCTGTGCAGAATCGCGACACCCCGAAGGAAGTGCGGCTGCGCCGCCGCCGACCCCGAGGTGGGGAATTCCAACGAACCGACGCTGTCGAATTGCGCCTGCGCCGGCGCGGCGACGAAGAACGCGGCCAGGGCGGCGACGACCATGAATTGTCGTTTCATCGTGGCACTCCTGTGTAACCGTGACGTGTAGCCGATGACGTTGCTGATTATAGCGCCGGGCGCCGAATCCCCTTGTCGCCAACATCGGCAACACGGCCACATGCGCCGATTCAGGTGTCTAGCCCGGATTATTCGTGAAGGGTCCGATTTCGGTATAGACACAAAAGCCTCCGCGTGGTATAAGTGCTTTATACACAGGCATTTACCCACCACGGAGGCCCTTGCGTGACACCTCAGACGATACCACAGACTGTCCTCTTTCCGGATCTCTTCGACAAGCCCCTCGTTGCCACGTTCGACCGCCGGCACGCGAGTTCCGATGGCGGCGCCGTCCTGCTCAAGGCGGCCGAGCGCGTGTATGGGTTGGTGGCGGGTTTCGCCCGGTGTCTGGTGGACCGGCGGGAGCTCGGAAAGATCCGGCACACGCTGACGGAGTTGCTCGGCCAGCGGATCTTCGGCATTGCCTGCGGCCATCCCGATGGCAACGACGCCGACCACCTCGCCGACGACCCCATCCACAAGCTGCTGCTGGGGCGGGACCCGGTCGCTGGCGAGGCGTTGGCCTCGCAGCCGACGATCTCGCGGTTCGAGAACGGCGTTGGCCCCTCCGCCCTCTATGAGCTGGCGCGCGAGCTGGCGATGCGGGTCATCGAGCGGCATCAGCGCCGGCTGGACGGGCGGGCGCGGCGGATCACGATCGACCTGGATCCGACCGACGACGCGACGCACGGCGCCCAGCAGCTCACCTTCTTCAACGGGCATTACGATAGCTGGTGCTACTTGCCGTTGCTGGCGTTTCTGACCTTCGACAAGGAACGCGAACAGTATCTGTGCGCGGCGGTGCTGCGGCCCGGAAATGTGCCGGCCACCTGCGGGACCGTGGGCGTGTTGTGTCGGCTGCTGCCCCTGCTGCGGGAGGCCTTTCCCCGGGCGCGGTTTCTCGTGCGGCTCGACGGGGGCTTTGCGACGCCGGAGATCTTCGACTTCCTGGATGCCGAGCCGCGGCTCGACTACGTGGTGGCGATGGCCAAGAACGCCGTGTTGCGGCGCCACGCCGAGCCCGCCCTGCTCGTGGCGCAGGCCCAGAGCGCGGCCAGCGGCCAGACCGCGCACGTGTATACCGACACTCAGTACCAGGCCGGTACGTGGGGCCACGCGCGCCGCGTCGTGATCAAGGCCGAGGTCGTCCGGCACGGCGACCGCGAGCCGCGCGACAACCCGCGCTTCGTCGTGACGAATCTGCGGCAGACGCCGCGCTTCATCTATGAGAAGGTCTACTGCGCCCGCGGCGACATCGAGAATCGGATCAAGGAACTGCTCGATGGGCTACAGATCGACCGCACGAGCTGCTGTCGCTTCTGGGCCAATCAACTGCGCGTGCTGCTCACCGCCGCCGCTTACGTACTGATGCAAGAACTCCGGCTGCGCGCGGCGCGCACCGCCTGTGCCCGCGCCCAAGTGACGTGGCTGCGCGACCGGCTCCTCAAATTGGGGGCGCACGTCGTCGGCTCGGTCCGCCGCGTGGTCCTGCACCTGCCCACCGCCACGCCGGACCTCCACGCCTGGCGGCACATCGCGCTCGCACTCGGCGCCCGCCCCGGATAGGCTTCGGCCGGCGCCAGCCCGCCGCGCGTCCATCCATCCCCAGGGGCGGCCCCGCGCCCGCCCGCGGCGGAGCTGTCCCCGGGCCGCTCCTCACCCAGCCCTCCGCACCGACGACGCGTTTCTCCCCGCCGGCACCCGACCGCAGCGACATCCGATGCGCCATGTGCGCGACGATCACGCCGTCCGCGGTGCCGACTCGCGGCCTTCATGAATAATCCGGGCTAGCAGCCCGTGGTGAAACCCCGCGTTGCACCGATGAGAGCGCGGCAACACTGCCGGGGTCACCATGGGAGGACGGCGACAGAACACCCGTGTCACCGTCATGGGACGGCCGGAGGGTTCACTCCCTGACCAATAGCGGGAAAAACGATGGTACGATTCATGCTAATAGATACACTTGGTGGGGGCACGCGATCGGGCGCGTCACCGACGCATGACACGGCGCTGGACCCGATGCTGATCCGATGAGAGTCACGATGGCGAACCCGATGTTTCGATATGCGCGGCGCGGGGCCTGCACCCTGGCGCTGCTCGGCTGTATCATGACGCCGGCCGCCGGCGCAGCCGACGACGCCGACTCTCCGGAGGCGCAGGCGGGTGGTCAACCCGGTACGGCCAGGCAGGACTTTCTGTTCGGACGTCCCGAACACCATCTCGGCGTCTCGGGCGGCCGGCTGTTCGCATCGTCGAGCGGCGGAATCTTCGAGTATGCACGTGAGCTGTTCACGGTGGACGAGGGCGCTTTCAACACCCCCGCGATCCGCGCCGCCTACGGCCGCGCGCTCAGCTCCAGACTCGAGGTACTGGCCGAAGTCGGGCGCAGCAACGTAGGCGTGGAGTCCGATTACCGGGATTTCGTCGACTTCCGCAACCGGCCGATCGTGCAGACGACTTCGCTCGCCCAGACGACGACTACCGGTACGTTGCGGGTGTGGCTGGCGCCGCGGGGCCGCGAGGTCGGCCGGTTCGCCTGGGTTCCCACTCGCGTGTCGCCCTATGTGGGGGCCGGCGGCGGAGCGAACCGGTACCGGTTCAGCCTGTCTGGTGATTTCGTCGATTTCGGCGACTATTCGGTCCAGCCGGACCATCTGGAATCGTCAGGCTGGACCGCCAGCGCTCACCTGCTGGCCGGCACCAGCGTGAACCTGTTTCAGAGGTTGTTCCTGATCGTCGAAGCGCGGTATGTTTGGGCCGGTACTCCGCTCAGCGATGCCTTCGTCGGATTCGAGAATCTCGATCTCAACGGCATGCAGGTCACCAGCGGAATCGAGATCGTGTTCTGATCTGCAGGTATTGGATCATGCCAGGCGTTACGAGGACTTTGCCATGACTGAGAACCCAGTTCGCCACATCCGAACCCTCATAGCCCGCCGACTGCCCGCGCCGCTGGCCGCGCTGCTCGTCGCGACGCTGGTTCAGGTCATGGCGGCCACACCGGCGACGGGTCAAGCGGTAGATTCCAGCGACTCGCGGTGGCTGCCCTGGTCGGGCTGCTGGCGATTGGTGGAAGAGACCGGGGCGCTGCCGGACGAGATCGACGAGCGCCGGGCGTTTGCCGATCGCGTGGTCGTGTGTGTGACACCCGCCGCCGGGACGCAGGCCGTCGAGGTCGCGACCTTTGCCGACGGCACGCAGATTCTGCTCGAGACGCTGCAAGCCGACGCCATCGACCATGCCGTCACCCAAGCGTCATGCAACGGCCACCGCCGGGACAGTTGGTCTGCCGATGGCGCCCGCCTGTTCACGCGCGCCGATCTGACCTGCGAGGACGGCGGACAACGGTCGGTGTCCGGCGTGGGATTGATGGCCTCCCCAACGACCTGGCTGGACATCCAGTTGGTCGAAACGGAAGGACGCGGCGCCGTGACGATCCGGCGCTATATCCGCGCCGGCCGGTTGGCGATCGAAGAGGCCGGGGCCGTACCGCTGACCCCGGACCGGCGCGAGCGGGCATTGGACGCCGCGCGTGCGGCGAGTAGTGCCGGGTTTGACATCACGGACGTCATCGAGGCGCACCACCTGACCGAATCGGCGGTGGTCGAGGCGATGCTCGTCGAAACCGGCCCGGCGTTTGCGCTCGACGGACGCGCCCTGCTCGATCTTGACGACGCCGGTCTGCCGGACGACCTCATCGACTTGATGGTGGCGCTCTCCTTTCCGGACGAGTTCGCCGTGCGGCGACCCGCCGGGCGGGCCTATCCGACATCGGTCGGCGGCGCGGGCGGCTTCGCCTCCTCGTACGATCCGTTCCTCTTCGACCAGTGGTATCCGTACTATGCGTCGCCCTTCGGGTACTACTACGGGTGGTCGCCCTTCAATTCGCTCTATTACCTGGGGCCCGCCTATTCATACGGCATCCTGCCGTATGGCGTCCTGCAGGGCTCGGACCCGGCCGAGGCACAGGGCCGCTTCTACAACGGGCGCGGCTACTCCCGCACCGGCGCTCAAGCGCCAACCGTCCAGCGCCGCGCCCGGGACCGCAACGATCCTGGCGTAACGTCGGGCCTCAGCCCTTCCAGCGGCGGGTCATCCCGTGGCGCCAGCTCGGGCGGAGGCGGCGGCCAAATCACCTCCGGCGGCTATACAAGCGGCGGCCGAGCCACCTCCAGCGGCTCCACCTCCAGCGGCTCCACCGGTCGCACTGCCCGGCCGCGGAACCCTTGATTCGATGCGTCCGGGTCCGTGATTGAGATCGCGGTCCGGACTCGGGACCGCCGGTCCGGCAGCATTCCGGTCCGCGATCGAGACCGGCGATCCGGGGCCAATTCAGTGCGCCGGTTGTTCCCGTACCCACGCCAGGGCCCGTGCGAGGTCGACGGCCGCCGCGGCGAGCTGTTCCACGCGCCTGGTAATCTCGGGGCCCGGCTCACCCGCGGCGGTGAAGTCGTCTCCCGTGCCGTAGACGAACCGCGGAATGATGTGGCACCGGAAGTCGAACATCAAGCTGTTCGCGAAGCCGATCGGTGACATGTAGCTCGCCTGGCCCCCGGCGGCGCACAGAAATCCGACCGGCTTGTCTTTCCAGCCGGAGCCGGTCAGCTCCATCGCGTTCTTGGCCGCGGCGTTGAGGTCGTAGTTGTAGACCGGCGCCGACACCAGGATCGCGGCAGCGCCGTCAATGACCGTGGTCAGCCGCTTCACCGCCGGATGGTCGAACGACCCGACGCCGTCGCAGATCGGCAGTGCGTGGTCCGCCAGATCAATCAGATCGACCGGCGTGCCGCGCGACCGCAGAAACGCGTCGGCCGCCAGCGCGAGCTTGTGGGAACGGCTGGTGGGGTTGAGCGAGCAGCTCAGAATGACGGCGGGCCGCGGCGCGGTTTCGGCGCTGTGCATGGCAACTGTCTCTAGGAGCCCGTGGTGAAAGCCCCGCTGCATTCGACCGGCGATGCATCCCGCGTGGACTGCGTTGCTCCTCGGTTACATATACCCAATATGCGCCCTCGTCGCGCCTTGCCACGCGGGCGCCTCGCCGGTCTCGGTGCCACGCGCGGTTTCACCACGGGCTCCTAGCGGTGGCGCACGGGCTGGCAGCCCGTGCAGAATCATCGACCGGAACGACTGTCGTGCGGATTATAGATGAGGGTCGCCGCCCGGCGGCGCTTTCCGGCACGGCCCGCCAGCCGCCGTCGTTGCCGGCCCGGATCAGATTCGTCACATTCGTGGCGTATCCTGGTCCTGGCGCGATGCATTGACCTGCCCGGCGCGCCGTCAGGACAGGACCGCCATCGTGATCCCACTGCCCGGACGACCTGAACCACTCGGTGCGACCTGGGATGGATCGGGTGTGAACTTCGCGCTCTTCACGAGCTGCGCCACCAGGGTCGATCTCTGCCTGTTCGACGGACCCCACGCACAGGTCGAGCGCGAGCGGATCGCGTTGCCCTCAACGACCGGCGATGTCTGGCACGGATATCTGCCAGGGGTGGCGCCGGGACAGTTGTACGGCTATCGGGTGGAAGGTCCGTATGACCCGTCGCGGGGGCACCGCTGCAATTCCGCGAAACTGCTGTTCGATCCGTACGCCAGGCAGGTCGGCCGTAACCTCGACCGGCCGGACCTGTTCCTGGACGCACCGCATTCCGGGGACGGTTCGGGGCCGGACCGGCGCGACACGGCGCCCTGGGCGCCGCTGGGGATGGTCGTGGATGACGTCTTCGACTGGCAGGACGACGCCCCCCCGGACACACCCTGGCCCGACACCATCATCTATGAGCTGCATGTCAAGGGTTTGACCCGGCGGTGCCCCGGGGTGCCGGCGCCGTTGCGCGGAACGTATCTGGGACTCGTCGAGGATGCGGTGCTCGACCACCTGATCCGGTTGGGGGTCACGGCGGTAGAGCTGCTGCCGGCGCATCACCATGTCAGCGAGCCGGCGCTGGCGGCGCTGGGACTCACCAACTACTGGGGGTACAACACGCTCGGGTACTTCGCCCCCGACCTGCGCTACGCGACGGCGGCCGGCGCCGCCGTCCGGCAATTCAAAACGATGGTGCAGCGCTTGCACGCCGCCGGACTGGAAGTCATCCTGGATGTCGTCTACAACCATACGGCCGAGGGAGACACGCACGGTCCCACCCTGTCGTGGCGCGGCATCGACAACGCGGCGTACTATCGACTGCAACCGGACGACCGCCGCCGCTATCTCGATACCACCGGATGCGGCAACTCGCTCGATTTGCAGCAGCCGGCCGCGTTGCGTCTGGTGCTGGACAGTCTGCGCTACTGGGTGCAGGAGATGCACGTCGACGGCTTCCGGTTCGATCTCGCGAGCACCCTCGTCCGCGACGGGACCGCGGTACACATGGACGGCGCCTTCTGCACGTCGATCACACGGGACCCCGTGCTGTCGCAGGTCAAGCTGATCGCAGAGCCGTGGGATCTGGGCCATGATGGTTACCAGGCGGGCCGATTCCCTGCGCCGTTTCGGGAATGGAACGACCGGAATCGAGATACGGTCCGGCGGTTCTGGCGCGGCGACGACGGACAGGTCGGCGATCTGGCGACCCGGCTGGCGGGTAGCAGCGACCTGTATCAGACCGCGGCGGGGCGGACGGGCGCCAGCGTGAACTTCGTCACCGCCCACGACGGGTTTACCTTGTTGGATCTGGTGAGCTACCGGGACAAGCACAACGATGCGAACGGCGAACACGGCCGGGACGGGACGGACCACAACCTGACTTCGAACGGTGGTGTCGAGGGCGCGAGCGACGACCCGGTCGTGACGGGCCGCAGAGACAGGATGCGGCGGAGCCTGTTGATGACCCTCGCTGTCTCACAGGGCGTCCCGATGTTGTGCGCCGGCGACGAACTCGGTCGCACGCAATACGGCAACAACAACGCCTACTGCCAGGACAACGAGATCAGTTGGGTCGATTGGCGGTTGGACCACGGGGCGGAGGCGTTTCTCACGTTCGTGACCGCGCTTCTGCAGTTCCGGGCCGACCACCCGGTGCTGCGCTGCCGCCGCTTCCGACCAGGGCGGTCCTGTCCTGAGGGTCAGGTGCAGGACGTGAGTTGGCTCGACACCGCCGGCAACGACATCGGACCCCGGGGCTGGGACGACCACGGCTTGAAATCACTCGCGATGTGTCTGCCGGGCGAGGCCCTCGATGCGGCCGATGCCGGCGGCCGGCGGATAATGAGCGACACCGTGCTCGTCCTGTTCAACGCGGCCGGCGCCGCGGTCGATTTCCAGCTCCCGGACGCGGGCGACGGGCGGCGCTGGCGCGTGGTCCTGGATGCCGCCGACCGGAGCGTGTCGACACGACCCGTCCAGCAGGCCACCTATCGGCTGCAGGACCGCTCCACGGCCATCCTGTCCGCACCCCGGGGGACGCCGTGACAATGGTCGAGTCCCCCCTGACCGGTGAGCGGGCCGGCGGCGCGTCGTGGCGGCGGCTGCTGGACTGGTACGGACTCGAGACGTGCTACACCGACGGCTGCGGCGTGGCGCGGGAGGCTCCGCGAGACTCGGTCCTCGCCGCGCTCCGGGCGCTCGGCGCACCGATCGCATCGGACGCTGATATCGACACCGCCGCCGTCGCCACGATTCGGGCCGAGTGGGAGTTGCTGGTGCCGCCGGTGCTGGTGGCGTGGGACGGTCGTTTCCGAGCGGCCATCCGGCATCCGGTCTCGAACAGCGACAGCAGGTGCCACTGCCGGCTGGTCCTTGAAGATGGGACCGAACGCCACTGGACACCGTCGCTCGATCGGGCGCCGGTCGGCGCGGCATCGGCGATGGACGGGACGACGCGGGCCGCCACCCAGGTGTCAGCGCCGTGGACCGTGCCGGACGGCTACCACCGCCTGATCGTGGAGGTCGGCGGTCGGTCGGCCGAGGCGGAGGTGATTGCCGCCCCCACGGTGTCGTTCGGCGCGGTTCGTCACGACGTCGGACTGTTTCTGCCGCTGTACGCCCTGCAGTCGGCACGCAGTTGGGGCGTCGGCGACCTGTCCGATCTGCAGCGGTTGCTGGAGTGGCTGCCGTCGACCGGTGCGCGCGTGAGCTCCATGCTGCCCATTCTGGCGGCAGACTACGGCGGAGACCCCTGCGATCCGAGCCCGTATCTGCCGGTGAGCCGGCTGTTCTGGAACGAGCTCTTCGTCGACCCCCGCCGGGTGCCCGAATTCAGGGCCTGCGAGGCGGCGCGCGATCTGATCGCGTCGGACCGGTTCCGGCGCAGGATCGCGGCGCTCCAGGCGGCGCCGCTGATCGACTATGCGGGCGCGGCGGCGGCCAAACGAGAAGTGCTCGAGACCCTCGGTCACTGGCTGTTCAGGCAACCCGGACGCCGCGCCCGTGAGTTCGAGGACTGGGTCCGGCGGCATCCGCTGGCCGAGCGGTACGCGGCGTTCCGGGCGGCGCGGGACGCCGATCGATACGACCACGCAGAGGGGGTCTCCCCTCGTCAGTACCATCTGTACGCGCAGTGGGTGGCTGACCAGCAGGTCGAGCAGGCGGCCGCGCGGGCCCGCCAGGTCGGCGACGGCCTGTATCTGGATTTTCCATTGGGCGTGCACCCCGACGGGTTCGACGTGAGCCATAAGCCTGCTCTGTTCGCCAGCGGCATTTCGACGGGCGCCCCGGCGGACGAGCTGTTTCCGGGGGGACAGAACTGGGGCACACCGCCGCCGCATCCGGCGGCGAACCGACGGGACGGGTATCGTTATCTCCGGGCGTCGCTGGCACGGCAGATGTCCGTGGCCGGTATGCTGCGTATCGACCACGTCATGGGCGTGCACCGCCTCTTCTGGATTCCCCGGGGGGCGACGGCGGCGGACGGACTGTATGTGCGGTATCCGGCCGACGAGGTCTACGCGCTCCTGTGCCTGGAATCCTGGCGTCATCGCACGCGTCTGGTCGGGGAGAATCTCGGCACGGTGCCGGCGTATGTGAACGAGTCGATGGCGCGGCACCGTCTGCGGCCGTTGCACGTCGCGCAGTTCAATATCAAGCGCCAGACCGGCCAGCCGCTCGCACCCGCGGGGCCCGGCGCGATCGCCTCGCTCAACACCCACGACACACCGACGTTCGCCGGTTTTCTCGGTGGCGCCGATATCGACGCACGTCTGGCTTGCGGGAATCTTGACGCTGACACCGCGGCCCGGGCGCGGTCACGGCGGCAGCGCGAGCGGGCCGCGTTGGAATGCCTGCCCGGGGTCGACCCCCAGGGTGCGTCCATCCTGCAGCAGGTGCTGCGCGCCTGTCTAACCGCGCTCGCACAGGGGGACGCTGCACTCGTGCTGGTCAACCTCGAGGATCTGTGGCTGGAACCGAGCGCGCAGAACGTGCCTGGCACCGGGCCGGAGCGTAACAACTGGCGGCGACGGGCGCGTCACCGCCTGGAGACCGTCATGCAGATGCCGGAGGTGACCGAGACCCTGCGGCGCCTGGTCGCCGCGCGCCCGGCGCCAGACCCGGGGCAATGCACCGAGGACGGGGCATCATGAGCGAGACGGTCCTCACGGACGATGACGTCCACCTGCTCGCGCAGGGGACGCACGACCGGGCGTACGACAAGCTCGGTGCGCATCTCGTGTCTGTCGATCAGGTGCGGGGCGTCCGTTTCGCGGTCGTCGCCCCCGGCGCCGGGTCGGTGTCGGTCATCGGTGATTTCAACGCGTGGGACCCGCGAACACACCCGCTGCAGAGAGCCGGATCAAGCGGCGTGTGGCAGGTCTTCATCCCCGGCGTGGAACCGAACGCGCTCTACAAATACCATGTCCGTTCTGCCGGCGGGCGCGTTGCCGCCGACAAGGCCGACCCGTTCGCGTTCGCCGCCGAGGTCAGACCGCGCACCGCGTCGCGCGTGTGGAATCTGTCGGAGTACCGCTGGAGCGACAACCGCTGGATGCAGGATCGCGGCGGACGGCACACGCCGCGCGCGCCGATCTCGATCTACGAAGTGCACGTCGGTTCGTGGCGTCGCAGCGGCGGACCTGACGATCGGGGCTGGCTGACCTATCGGCAACTGGCCCAACAGTTGACGGACTACCTCGTCGACATGCAGTTCACCCACGTCGAGCTGATGCCGGTCGCCGAGCATCCGCTCGACGCCTCCTGGGGCTACCAGGTGACCGGCTACTACGCGCCGACGAGCCGGTTCGGCAGCCCTGATGACTTCCGTCATCTTGTCGACGTGCTTCATCAGGCGGGAATCGGCGTCATACTCGACTGGGTGCCCGGCCATTTTCCGGACGATCCGCATGGACTGGCCTGGTTCGATGGGGCGCCGCTGTACGAGTATGACGACCCTCGCGAGGGACGTCATCCGCAGTGGCATACCCAGGTCTTCGACGTCGGTCGCCCGCTGGTGCGCAATTTCCTGGTCGGCAATGCCCGGTTCTGGTTCGAGCAGTACCATGTGGACGGGCTGCGTGTCGATGCGGTCGCGTCGATGCTCTACCGCGACTATGCCAGGCTGGACGGCGAGTGGATCCCCAACCGGCACGGCGGGCATGAAAATCTCGAGGCGATCGATTTTCTGCGGACTCTGAACGAGGTCGTCTACCGGGATTTCCCCGACGTGATGACCATTGCCGAAGAGTCGACGGCCTGGCCGGGTGTGTCGCGGCGAACGGATCATGGCGGTCTCGGGTTCGGGTTCAAGTGGAACATGGGCTGGATGAACGACGTTTTGTCGTTCATGGCCCGCGACCCGGTGCACCGGGCGCATCACATGCACGAACTGACTTTCAGCCTGACGTACGCGTTCGACGAGAATTTCGTGCTCCCGCTCTCGCACGACGAAGTGGTGCACGGCAAGGGTTCAATCGTCGACAAGATGCCTGGAGACGACTGGCAGCGGTTTGCCAACGTCCGGCTGCTGTACGGGTATCTTTATGGTCATCCGGGCAAGAAGCTGCTCTTCATGGGCAACGAACTGGGTCAACAGCGCGAGTGGGACCACGACGCGGTACTCGCCTGGGATCAGGCGCGGGGCCTCAGGCCTGACGGCTTGCGGCGGTGGGTGCGTGACTTGAACCACCTGTATCGCGCAGACTCGCGGTTGCATGCGCTCGACGCCGAGGCGGATGGATTCGGCTGGGTGGACCATACCGATCGGGACGCCTGCGTGCTCAGCTTCCTGCGCCGTGACCGAGGCAGCCGCGGGGCGCTGCTGTTCGTGTGCAACTTCTCAGGGGTGACTCTCGGAGCGTATCGCATCGGCGTGCCGCTTGACGGGTGGTGGATCGAGCGGCTGAACAGTGACGCGCCCTGCTATGGCGGGAGCGGCGCCGGAAACCTGGGCCGGGTACAGGCTGAACTGGAGCCCTGGCATGGTCAGCCGCGGTCGTTTCCCCTGACGTTGCCGCCGTTGAGCGTACTGGTGCTTGAACCCGACGCCAGAAAGGACGATGCCTGACCCGGGCGCTCCTGGACCATGACCTACGAACAACCGCACGCGCTGGCGATCGTGCTGGCCGGAGGGCACGGCAAGCGCCTGGCCCCGCTGACCAGAGACCGGGCCAAGCCGGGGGTACCGTTCGGCGGACAGTACCGCCTGATCGATTTCGTGCTCTCCAACCTGGTGAACGGCGGATTCCGCCGTATCGTGGTGCTCACGCAGTACAAGAGTCACAGCCTGGACCGGCACGTGGCGCAGACCTGGGCGCTGTCGCCGCTCGTCGGCGAATACGTCGCGTCGGTGCCGGCGCAGATGCGCACCGGACCGCGGTGGTTCGCCGGTTCCGCCGACGCGATCTACCAGAACCTGAACATCCTGCGGGACGAGCGGCCGCACTACGTGCTGCTGTTCGGCGCCGACCACATTTACCGCATGGATCCGCGGCAGTTTCTGCAGCATCACATCGGCTCCGGCGTGGGCGTCAGCGTGGCGGCGCAGCCGGTCGCCGTTGAAGAGGCGGCCGAGTTCGGTATCATCGACGCGAACGCGGAGGGGCGTATCTGCGGGTTTCAAGAGAAGCCGACCGAACCGGCGCCCATGCCGACCGACCCGACCCGGGCGCTGGCATCGATGGGCAACTACGTATTCACGACCGATGTCCTGATCGACGCCGTGGTGCGCGACGCCGCCATCAAAGATTCGAACCACGACATGGGCGGCGACATCGTCCCGATGCTGGCGAACGAAGGTTGCGCCGGAATCTACGACTTCGCAACGCAGGAGGTGCCGGGGCAGTCGGATCGCGAGCGCGGCTACTGGCGCGACGTCGGCACGATCGACGCATACTTCGAGGCCAGCATGGATCTGCTCGCCGCCGAACCGGTCTTCGACCTGTATAACGACGAGTGGCCCATCCTGACCAGACAGCTCCAACGTCCACCAGCCAAGTTCATGCATGAGAAAAACGGCCCGAAGGGCCGCGCCCTCAATTCGCTCGTGTGCAACGGGGCGGTGGTGGCCGGCGGGCGTGTACGGCGGTCTATCCTCTCCCCCGGAGTCTTGATCCGTCCAGGGGCCAGCGTTCGAGACTCGGTCCTGTTCGACGACGTCGAGATCGGAACGGGTGCGAAAGTGCGGAACGCGATTCTCGACAAACAGGTGCGCGTGCTCGATGGCGTGTCGATCGGCGTCGACCCGGTGCGGGATGCCTCGCGGTACACCGTGTCGCCCGGCGGCGTCGTTGTCGTCGGCAAAGGAGAGGTCGTGAGCTGAAAGGAACGCGCCATGACCAGAGATGCACCGCAGAGCACGACCGGAACCGTCAACAGACGACGCTTCCTGGCAGGGATGCCGCTGCTCGCGGCGGCGGCGGCGCCGGCGCTGGCGCCGGTGCCGCGGGAAACTTCCCGGCTGCTGGCCCAGGAGGCTGGTGCCGGCCGGCGGTTGCGCATCAACGGCCTGGAATTGATCGTCGTTCGTGCCACCGCACGCACCACGTGGCTCAACGTCCGGCTGACGACGAATCAGGGGCTGACGGGACTCGGTGAGGCATCGCTCGGACGCCGCACAGAACTGCCGGAACTCGATCCGTTCGTCGAGATGGTGCTGGACGAGTCGCCGTTCCGAATCGAACAGTATCGTCAACGGGGCTGGGCACGGGCCTCATCCGGCGACCGCGTGCACGCCACCGCCTTCAGCGCCATCGAGCAGGCGCAGTGGGACCTGGTGGGAAAGGCGCTCGACGCACCGGTGAGCGACCTGTTCGGCGGACGGCTCCGTGACACGCTGCCGGTCTACGCGAACATCAATCGGGCCACCGCCGACCGGACGCCCGCGGGGTTCGCCGCCAATGCGCGGGCGGCGGTGGACGAGGGGTTCGCGGCGCTCAAGGCGGCGCCGTTCGACGGGTTTCCGGCCCTCGCCCAACCTGCGGCGGAGGTGGCCGCCGCGGCAGACCTCGGCATCGCCTGCGTGGCCGCAATGCGCGCCGCCGTCGGACCGGACATCGCCATCAAGATTGACGCGCACAGCAACTTCGACGTGCCGCTGTCCATTGAGGTCGCCCGCCGGCTCGAGCCGCACGGGCTGTCCTGGTACGAGGAACCGATTCCGCCGCAGCAGGTCGAGGACACGAAGACGATTCACGACGCCGTGACCCAGCGTATGGCGGGCGGCGAATTCCTCTTCGGCATCGATGGATTCGCCCCACTCTGTCAACAGCGGGCCGTCGATGTCGTCATGCCCGACGTCAAACACTGCGGCGGGCTGGCCGAGGCGCGCCGCATTGCCGCGGTCGCCGATCTGTACGGGGTGGCCGTGTCTCCGCACAACCCGAGCGGACCGGTAGCGACCGCGGCCAGCGTACAGCTCTGCGCCCCGATGTCGAACTTCGACATCCTCGAGTACCAATGGGGCGAGGTCGGCTGGCGCGGCGACCTGATCGAACCTCCGGAACGTTTCCGGAACGGCGAGATCCAAGTGTCCAACGCCGCGGGCTTCGGCATCGAATTGAACGACGCGGTCGCGCGGGCACGCCTGACCGGAGCAGGATGACCTGGCAGCCTGCCACCGCTGGCGGGCGCGAGATGCAGTTTGCGAATGGTCGCGTAACCGAGGGAGCGATGACGGCAGGCGTCCTGGATGGGATTCGTGTGCTTGACTTCGGGCGCTACATCGCCGGTCCGTTCTGCGCGGCGCTGCTGGCGGATCTCGGTGCCGATGTCATTCGTGTCGAGAAGGTAAGGGGGAGCGAAGATCGCTTCGTCATTCCGCTGACCGACGCGGGCGACGGGGCCATGTTCGTCCAGGTGAACCGGAACAAACGCGGGTTGACGCTGAACCCGATGAAACCGGCCGGACGGGACGTGGTCCGGCGGTTGGCCGCAACGGCGGATGTGGTGGTGGCCAACGCGCCCGATGCGGTGCTGCAGGCAATGCGGCTCGACCATGCATCGCTGGTGGCGGTCAAGCCTGACATCATACTGACCAGCGTCTCGGCCTTCGGAGCCGGTGGCCCGTACTCCGGCAAGGTCGGTTTCGACGGTATCGGACAGGCAATGTCCGGTTCGATGTATCTGTCGGGTCAGCCGGACCAGCCGACCAAGAGCTATGTCCCGTGGGTCGACTACATGACCGCCCTCTGCGCGACCGCCGGCACGCTGGCGGCGTTACTGGCGCGGCAGCAGACAGGGCGCGGACAGCAGGTCACCGGGTCGCTGCTGGCTTCCGCGCTCACGGTCGCCAATGCCCCGCTCATCGAGCAGGCGGTGAATGCGCCGAACCGCGTCGCCACCCTGAATCGCAGCCAGGTGTCGGCTCCATCGGATACGCACCGCACCCGCGACGGGTGGATCCTGGTGCAGACCATCGGCCAGCCGCTGTTCGAACGGTGGGCCGGCTTGATGGGCGAGTCGCACTGGCTCGACGACCCGCGGTTCACCGACGACATGTCGCGTGGAGACCATGGCGAGGTCATCAGCCGGCGCACCGCCGTCTGGTGTGCGGAGCGGACGACCGAGGAGGCGTTGGCGGCGCTCGAGGAGGCGCGTATCCCGGCCGGCCCGGTCCTGTCGCCGCAGCAGGCGCTCGATGACCCGCACGTGCGGGCCATTGGCGTCCTGAGAGCGCTTGGATTCCCTGGAGCGCCGGTTGCCCCGCCGGTCGCTGACACACCGTTCGCGCTGTCGGAGACGTCACCCGGAATCCGCACACGCGCGCCGCGGCTCGGTGAACACACCGACCAGATTCTTGGAGAATTGGGATACGACGCGCAGGAAATCGCGTCGCTGCGCACCGCCCGCGTGGTGTAATGGGCTAGCAGTCTGCGCCGCAGACTCCCAGGTTGAACAGGGGCCGTCACTTTTGGTGAACATGGTACCGTCGGGTTCACCACATCTTGCATACAGCCATGACCAACAGATTCTTCGCTTCGTCGATTCTCGCGATCTTCACGGTGGCGTGCGGAGGAGGAGCATCCGAGCCGGAGACGCCGGCGCCGAACACGGCGACGGCCGGGCCGCCGACGGTCGCCGATACGCCCACTCGGGCGCGAGCGTCCGATGGACGGTACATCTCCTGGAAGGAGCACATTATCGATGGCGAGGACGTGAGTGGCGTCGCGGTCGCCGGCAGCGACGGGTTGTCGGTGGCGGACCTCGATCTCGACGGCCACCTCGATATCGTCTCGGTGCATGAATCGGATACGACGTATGACGGCGTCGCCGACGGCCACGTGCGTCTGGCGTTCGGTTCGGATGATCCGGACGTATGGGAGCTGGCGACGCTGGGCGAGGGCGCCGAGGTCGGCGCGCCCGAAGATGCCGCCATCGCCGACATGAACGACGACGGCTACCCCGACATTGTCGTGTCCTGCGAACTTGCCCATCTGATCTATTTCGAGAACCCCGGCGCCGACGCGCGCAGCGCGCACTGGAAGCGGGTGATTCCGGACGTTACGCGGGACAGGGGGTCATATATCCGGGTCTGGACCGCCGACTTCAACGATGACGGCCGTCACGAAGTGGTCGCCCCGAACAAGGGTGGACAGAACCCGCCGCGGGACACGACCGAGACACACGCGATCTCCTATTACACGCTGCCGGACGACCCGCTGGAGGGGAACGCGTGGGTCGAGCACGAGCTGACCCGTGTCCGCATCCCCATCAACTCGCAGCCGATCGATCTGGACGGCGATGGAGATCTCGACGTGATGGGCGGGTCGCGAGGCGAACAGCGGGTATTCTGGTTCGAGAACGTGAGCAACGGCGGCGACATCCGTTTCGAGGAACACCGGGTCGACATCACCGGGGGCGGCGATGCGCCGCCCCGGGTCACGGGATTCAATTTCGATTTCGCCGACCTGAACGGCGACGGCCGGCTGGACGTGGCGTTACGGGATGGCCGCAACGGGGTCGTCTGGCTCGCGCAGCCGGAGGACCCGGGCACACCCTGGACACGGCACATCATCGGCGATATCCCGCCCGAGGTGCTGGTCGGCTTCGTGCTGGCGGACATCGACAATGACGGCGACGCCGACCTGCTTGCGGGCGCCTACAGCCAGGGCGCACGGGCCGAGGATGCCGACACCGGGGCGCAGGCGGCGGGCGGGCGGCTGGCCTGGTTCGAGAACCCGGGCGATGCAACCGGGACCTGGGACCGTCACGACTTCTCGCGCCGCGCCCGCGGCATGTTCGACAAGTTCATTCCTCGAGACATGGACGGCGACGGGGACATCGACTTCATCGGCACCCGCGGCAACAGCGTGCCCTACGACGGTGTGTACTGGATTGAACAGATCAGGACCGACGAGCCGGTCGCCTCGTTCGCGCAGGCCCGTGCCGAGGAAAGCGTTCAACGGCCGCTGCCATAGGTTCACGGGCGTCCCCGGTCCCTCGACATGTGCGTAGGGGCGTCCTGTTCTCCGACGACCCCAGCAATACGAACCAAGATCCCTCGACGTGTGCGTAGGGGCGGCCCTTGTGGCCGCCCGTTGCCCGGTTGAGCCCACCACCGGGCCACCAGTCACGCCAACACCTTGAGCAACGTCGTGGCGACCATGTCGATCTGCTCGTCGCGGATGACCAGCGGTGGCAACAGCCTGATTACGGTCGGTCCGGCCGGGAGCACGAATATGCCGCGATCGACCAGGGCTGCGATATACGGCTGCGCCGTCACCTTCAGTTCGATACCGACCATCAGGCCCACCTGGCGAATCTCGCGTACGACTGCCGGCAACCGTGCTTCGAACCTGGAGCGCAGACGGGCGCCCTTGCGCGCCGCCTGTCCGGCCAGATCGTGCCGTTCCATGAACTCGATCGCGGCCAGCGCCGCCGAGGCCGCCAGCGGATTGCCGCCGAATGTCGTCCCGTGGATGCCACGCGTGTTCTCGATGCGCGCCCCGCACAGCACGGCGCCCATCGGCACACCGCCGGCGATCGCCTTCGCCACGCAGAGCATGTCCGGCGTCTGCCCGTAGTATTCGATCGCGAACATCTTCCCGGTGCGGCAGAACCCGGTCTGCACCTCGTCCACGATGAGCAACGCCCCGGCGGCGTCGCAAATCTCACGCGCCGCTTCCAGGTACTCGCGACTCGCCATCCGCACCCCGCCCTCGCCCTGCACCAACTCCAGCAGGACACCGGCGGTCTGACCGGTCACCTTCGCGCGCAGCCTCTCGATCTGGTCGAACGGCACGAACGAGAACCCGGGTACGAGCGGCTCGAATTGGGCCCGGTAGGCTGACGTGGCGCTCAACGCGCCAAGGGTCCGTCCGTGGAAACCGCGAATCGCACAGACAAATTCGGATCGGCCAGTAACGTGCCGCGCAAATTTCAGTGCGCCCTCGATGCTCTCAGCACCAGAATTGCACAGGAAGACGCGGTCGAGCCCGGCCGGCGTGACGGCGACCAGCTTCTGCATCAACCGCGCCCGCACGTCGTTATAGAAGACGCTGGGACAGGTGACGAGGGTGCGCGCCTGCGCCGCGATCGCCTCAGCCACGTCGGGGTTGGCGTGGCCGATATTGGCGACGCCGAATCCGGCGACGCAATCGATATACGACCGTCCAGTATCGTCCCAGAGCGTCGCCCCCTCGCCCCTGACGATGGCGACGTCGCGGCGCGGGAACAAGTCCAATGCGTATGTACGTTCAGTCTCGCGGATACTCATCCGACACGTGTACTCATTCCGGCGTACGCGTCGAGAAACGCACAGGCCGGTATCAGCGGCAGGCCGATTCCGTCAGGCGGGCCGTCCCGGTCGACGTCAGAGATCGAGATGAACCGCGACGGGGTCGCCGCGGGCGCACCGAGCGTGCAGACCGGGCAGTGTGCGGTAGGGACGAAACGCCGGGCGCCGGCGCCGGCGGCGGCCGGCGCGCGCGCCCCTACTTCATCACGAACTTGTGCAGCGCCGGCCTGACGGTGTCCGCGACCCAGATGTCTCCATTGGGCGCCACCGTCATGTAGTGCGCTTCGCCGAACTCGCCGAGCCCCTGGCCGGGCTGGCCGGTGCGGCCGACCGCCTTGCCGTTCGAGTCCAATCTGAGAATCTCGCCGGCAAAGCCGCTCGCGAGATACATCTGCTGGTCGGCGCCGAGATGAAGCCCGCACGGCAGGCCCTTGTAGGACCATTCCTTGATATACGTGCCGTCGTCATCGAAGATCTGTACTCGCCGGTTCTGCCGGTCGGCGACGTAGAGCAGGCCTGCCTGGTCGACCACAATCGAGTGCGGCGTGTCGAACTTGCCCGGCTCGGTACCCGGACCGCCCCATGACGTGATCAGCGCGCCGGTTCGATCGAACTTCACCAGTCGCGGCTCGCCGCGCCCGTGCCCCACCAGCACGAAGATCTCGCCCGCCTCGTTGATCGTCAGATCGGTCGGCTCGTTGAGGAGCCCCGCGCTCGCCTCGCCGGGTTGTCCCTTCGTACCAATGGTGAGCAGAACCTCCCCGTCAGGATTCATCTTGGTCACGGTGTGACCGTTGACATCGGTCGTCCAGATGTTGCCCTCCGGGTCGAGGCGCATGCCATGCGGTCTGAGGTAGTCACCCTGTCCCCAGGCCCGCACGAAGCTGCCGTCCGGATTGAATTCCATCAACGGATTCGGCCCGCGGTTGAAGACCAGCAGACGATTCTTCGTCGTCCAGACGACGCTGGACGGCGCGCCCATCTCCATGCCGTCCGGAATCTCCAGCCCGTGCGGCACAGGCCGGTATCCGAGGTCTGGCGCGTCTTCCATTTGCGCAGGGTCCGGAGCGTCCAGGACCTGCGCCCCGGCGAGGGCAGCGGCTCCCAACGTGAAGGCAACGACAGGTGCGAGCATCCGGACTTTCGGCATGACAGCTCCTCGGAAATGGTCCTGCGTAGTCGGGGGCATTGTAGCACCGCCGCCGGCCGGCCAAGGCATGCGGCCGCTGCTAGCGCGCGCCGAGTTCGAGCAGCAGCGTCTCCATCTCGGGCCAGCGCTTGCCGGTGTTCGAATAGAACACACCTTCCGCGATCGTCAGGGGAACCCAGCCCTTCTTGTTGACCGCCTCCAGATCGGCGCCCTGCTCAACGAGGAAACGTACCAGCGGCTCCGAGCCTCGGATGACCGCCCCGTGCAGGGCGGTGTCGCCGTTGGCGTCGACGGTGGTCACGACATCGCCAAGCTCGATCATCAACCTGACCGCCTCGAGCGCCTCGTCGTTGGTGCCGGGGCTTTCTCCGACCGCCCAGATACCGACACCCGCCGCGACCATCAGCGGCGTCGTCCCGTCTTCGTTCGGGAGCAAGGGGTCGGCGCCGAGCCGTACCAGCAATGCCATCAACTCGACATCGGCGGCCTTCGCGGCCAACAGGAACGGGGTCGCCCCGACCCGGTTCAGGACGTTGCGATACCCTGTGGCGGCGCCGGACCCGTCAGCACCGCGCGGCTCCTTCGTCTCGAGGGCATTGATGTCGGCGCCGTGCGCGACGAGCGCCTCGACAAACGCGAGGTCGGACACCAATCCGGTGGGAATCGGCGCTGGATTGTTGAAACCCAGATTCGGGCGGCGCGCCCACACAAGCTGATGCAGCGCGGTCCAGCCCTGCCCGGCGGCATTCGGATCCGCCCCCTGCTCGAGCAACCAGACCCCGAGGTCGTAGTGCGCGTTGAGCGTGGCGAGCGCCAGCGCACTCATCCCGCCGGGCAGTGTGTCGTCTACATCCGCGCCCGCCGCGACCAGCGTGCGCAGGGTCTCCTGACGGTTGTGCCGCACGGCGAACAGCAGCGGCGTGAACCCGCCCTCCGACCGTCCATGCACGTCGGCCCCGGCCTCGAGCAGGACGCGAGTCGCGCCGCTATGGCCTTCGATGACCGCCCACATCAGGGCAGTCTGTCCGCGCCAGTGCTCGCGGGCCTCGACATCGGCGCCGTGCGCCACGAGCGCGCCCACCGCGTCCACCTGCCCCGCGCGGGCAGCGCGCATCAACGGGGTCTCGCCTTCGGGGAGGCTCCTGTTCGGGTCGGCCCCGGCGTCGAGCAGCAGCCGCAGCATAGGCGCGCTGCCGTTGGTGGCGGCCACCAGCAGCGCCGTTGCCCCGTAGCGGTTCCCCACCTCCGCGCGGGCGCCGTGCTCGACCAGCAGGCGGGCCGCCGTCAGGTCATCGCGGTGAGCCGCCCAGAACAGCGCGGTCGACCCGCCGGGGTCCGGGCTGTTCGGATCAGCCTGCCCGTCGAGCAGAACCCGAACACGCTCGATGTCACCGGCGCGCACGGCATCGATGAGCGGCTCGTCCGCTACGGCGGCCGCGGCGCCGCTCCAGACGCCGAGGCCTGCTATGACCGGCAACAGTCGCCGCACCGCCGCGCGCATCAGATCCGTACGCATGTCGACACCTGGCAGCCCATTGCGAGCCACTACAACAGCTCTGTCAACCGCCCCGTGGCGTCGCCGAAGCCCTCGGCCGGCAACCCGGCTTTGTCAAGCATGCTGACCAGCAGATTGTTCATCGGGGTGTCCTTCGGGTATTGCAGGTGGCGCCCACCCTCGAGACGCCCGGTCCCGCCGCCGACCACCAGCTCCGGCAGATTGAAGTGCGCGTGGTCGTTGCTGTCGCCAAGGCCTCCGCCGTACAGCACCATCGAGTGGTCGAGCAACGACCCGTCACCGTCCGGCGTCGACTGCAGGTGGTTCAGGAAATGCGTGAACAGGCCGACGTGATACGTGTTGATGCGCGCCAGCTTGTCGAGCTTTTCCGGGTCGTTACGGTGGTGCGACAATCCGTGATGCGGATCCGGCACGCCAAGGTGCGGGTAGGTGCGCCCACCCAGCTCGCGCCCGAGCATGAACGTGAACACCCGTGTGATGTCAGCCTGCCAGGCCAGGGCCAGCAGGTCGAACATCAGTTTGACGTGGTCCTCGTATGTACCGGGAATGCCGACCGGACGGGCCAGCTCTGGCAGCTCGCTGTCGGCGCTCTGCGCCTCGGCGAGCTGGATACGACGTTCCAGGGCGCGGATGGCATCCAGATACTGGTCCAGGCGAGCCCGATCGCCGCCGCCGATGTCCCGCTCCAGCGCGGCCAGATCGGCGCTGACCGAGTCGAGGATACTGCGGTCCCGCCGCATCTCGGCCACTCGCTGCTGGGTCGTTCCGCCGTCGCCGAACAGGCGTTCGAACACCACCCGCGGGTTGTTCTCCATCGGCAACGGGGTGGTCGGCGACCGCCACGCGATCGTATTCAAATACACGCAACTGTAGCCGTTCTCGCAATTGCCCACGAGCCCGTCGAGGTCGATTGCCAGCTCAAGCGACGGCAGCGGCGTGTCCCGTCCCAGAACCTCTGCCGCCAACTGGTCGGCGGTGACACCGGCGCGCACATCCGCGCCCTCGGTCTGGTTCGGATGTACACCGTTCAGCCAGGTGGCACTCGCGCGCGAGTGCTCGCCGTTGCCATCGCCAAGAGGCTCGGCCTGACCGTGCGCAAGCCCGCTGACCACCGTCACCTGGTCGCGAAACGGCGCCAGCGGCGTGAGAATCGGCGACAACTCGAACCGGGCGCCGGTCTGAGCCGGCGTCCACTGCTGCATGACCGCCCCATTGGGTATGTACACGAAGCCGAGCCGCCGCACCGGGTCGCCGGCCGTACTCGACCGCGCGGACAGCGCCGGCACCATCGCATCAAGCAGGGGTAACGCCACCGTGGCGCCGAGGCCGCGCAGGAACGTGCGCCGGGGCAACGACAGCTTCCTGATGATCATGATCGGGTTCTCCTCATCTGGAACGGCGGGCTCTTGATGACACCGAGGATCAGCGTCGAAAAACGGTGCCCATCCGCGGCGGCCGCGCCGGCAATGGCGCGTATCGCGGGCGCATCGTAGTATTCGACGCCGCGACCGAGCGCGTAGGTCAGCAGCTTCTCAGTCAGCGTGGTCACGAACAGATCGGGGCGTTCCAGCAGCGCGGCGCGCAGGCCGGCGGCCCCGTCGAACCGGGTGCCGTCCGGCAACACGCCGGAGGCATCGATCGGGGCGTTCGACTCGTTGCGTGTCCGGTAGCGTCCGACCGCGTCGAACTGCTCGAGCGCGAAACCCGGCGGATCCATCAACTGGTGACAACTGGCGCAGACGGGATTGGCGCGATGCTGCTCCATCGCCTCGCGCATCGAGATCGCGTCGCCGGCGGCCGTCGTTTCCTCGAGTGACGGCACGTCTGGCGGCGGTAACGGCGGCGGGGTGCCAAGCAGGTTCTCGAGCACCCACTTGCCGCGCAGCACCGGCGACGTCCTGGTCGGATAGGCGGTCGCCGCCAGGATGCTGCCCTGTCCGAGCAACCCACGGCGCGTGTCATCCGTCAACGTCACGCGGCGGAAGTGACTGCCGTAGATATTCGGGATGCCGTAATGACGAGCCAGCCGCTCGTTGACGAAGGTGTAGTCGGCAGTCAGGAAATCGAGCACGCTGCGGTCCTCGCGCAGCACGCTCTCGAAGAACAGCGCCGTTTCGCGTTGGAACGCCAGCCGCAGCGCCTCGCCGAAATCGGGAAACCGATCTTCGTCCGGGGTCAGCGCACGCACGTTGCGCAGGTAGAGCCACTGGCCGGCGAAATTCTCGATGAGCGCACCCGCCCGGGCGTCGGCCAGCATCCGGCGAGTCTGCGCTTCAAGCACCTCCGGCTCGTGCAGGATACCGGCCACCGCGGCGTCGATCAGGGCGTCGTCCGGAATGCTGCTCCAGAGGAAAAACGAGAGTCTGGACGCCAGTTCGATGTCGCTGATGCGATACGGGGTCCCGGGCTCGAGATCGGCCGGGTCGCGCTCAACCCGGAACAGGAACTCCGGACTCGCCAGCAGACGCCGGAGCCCGAATTCGATACCTGCCTCGAACCCACCGTTCGCGTACCCGTCGTCGTAGAAGTCGAGCAAGACATCAAGGTCGCGCTCCGCCACCGGCCGGCGATAGGCGCGCCGCGCCAGGGTGGACAAGATCTGCCGGGCGCACCGTGACTCGGCGGCGAGATCGCGGCGCGGCGGCTGACACACGAAGACGCGCTCGCGGCTCGGAGTCCCGACGGCCGGTCCGGCACCACTCGCCTCGAACGGGCCCGCTATGGTCACGCTCCCGACATATGGTTGATACCGGGTGTCGCCGCCGGTAATGCTCGTGTACGGACGCAGGAACGGCCGGCGCAAGGTTTCGGCGTACGCCGAGGTCTTCTGGTGGAAGGTCACCTGCACGGTGTGCGGGCCGGCCCGGACCGGCGCCCTGACCTCCCACCCCTCGTCGATCGTCCGCTGGCGCAAGAGATACTGCTGATACTCGGGACTGCTCCGCTCCACATCCACCGGCCGCGCCTCACCCACGACAAAGGTCTGCAGCGGAACGCCGTCGAGGCTCACTTCGAGCTGATGCGGGGTGTCGAAGATCTTCAGCGTGCCGCTGGCGTCCCGTCCGAGCCGCACCTGGAACGCATACTCGGCATCCTCCGGGAAGGTGAATTCGAACCGTGTCCCCCCGCGGGTACCGAACGGCAATCCATCGACACGCAGATCCTGGGTGAGATCGGTCGCCAGCCGAAACGTCTCGGCCGTTGCCGATGGCGCAGGCCGGCCGATCGCCAGCCGGCTGATCTTTTTGGCCGCCGACAGGTAGCGTTCCAACAGCGTGGGTGACATCCCGAGCACCCCGGCGATGTTGTCGAATCCGTAGCTGCCATCGTCGGCGGGCAGCAGGGCGGCGACATCGACCTCCAGGGCGAGCAGGTCACGAATGACGTTGTGATACTCGCTGCGATTGAGTCGGTGGAAGGTGTCGGTCCGGCCCGGGTCCGGCCGTGCGGCGGCCGCGCGGTCGAGCTCGGTCTCGAGCCAGGTGGTGAATGCCGCGTAGGTGGCAGGGTTCGGTCGCGGCCGGGCGGCCGGAGGCATGGCGCCGGCCCGGAGCTTTCGGACCACCTTCTCCCAGATTTCAGGATGGGCACCGACGTCGGACACGTCGACGGTGTCGAGCGCCAGATCGGCGGTCCTCAGCCGTTCGTTGTGACAGGTGAGGCAGTAGCGGTCGAGCAACTGCCGTTCGGTGGTACGCGGCTCGGCGCCTGCCGGTTGCGCTGCCGCCCACGCCGACCCGGCCATGGACGACGTCGATGTCATCGCCACCAATCCAGCGGCCAGCAGGTACGATCCCCGCATCATCACCAACCCTGTATTCCGAACACCATTTGTCCGATCCTACACCAGTCTTCTGAACGGAACCGTGCGCTTTCGATATGAATGGCGCGCACTGGCAATTCACTGCGATCGGCACGGTCAGGGTTCGCCGACCGCCGCCTGGGGAGACACCCGGTGCGCCGGCGGGTCAGTAGATGATGAACTCGAGCAGGTTGTCGTCCGGATCGCGAATGTAATGACTCGTGCCGGTCGCCGTGCCGCCATCTCGGCCACCAGTCCGTGGAACCGGTCCCTCGATGACCTCCGCACCGACGCGTTCCAGGGTCGCGCGCAAGGCGTCGACCGTTCCCTCCCACACGAAGCAGAAGTCTCCGCACGGCGGTTCGGCGGCCGGCGCACGCAGCGTGAACGTGCCGCTCTGCCAGAACTCTGGACGGTGCAGGTTGATCTTGTTGTCACCGAAGTGGACGGAGCAGATGTTCGGCCCTTCCATGACCGTGAACCCGAGCGCGCGGTAGAAGCTGATCATCGCGGCGGTGTTCCGCATCGGGATCGCCGCATGGTCGAAGGCGCGAATCGGTCCGCCGGTCTGTGCGGGCAACACCGCCACTCCCGCCGCCAGCCCCGCTGATGCGCCGAGCCCGCCGCCAATCGCCCGCCCGATGAACCGCCGCCGGGTCGGCGCCCGACTCGAGTCGTCCTCGTGAGCAGACATCCACCCTCCTGACTGTCGAACATGTCGTACACAAACGAAAGGCCGAGACGGCGAGGCCTCGGCCTTTCGGTATTTCTCGACGATGTGGACGTGTGTCCTACACGTCGTTCATCGGTTCGTCGCGAATCGACCGCTTCACCAGGTTCTTCATCAGGTTCACCTTGAACCCGTTGTGCGTCAGCGGCGCGACGCCCTGGATCGCGGCATTACCCGCGCGCTCGGCAGACTGCTCGTTGCGCGCCTGACCGGTGACGGCATTCTCGGCCGCCGTGAGCCGGACCGGCGTCGGGGCCACCCCGTTCACCACGACCCGCACATCCTGGATGGTGCCGCCGCTCTCCTGAATCGCGGTGGCCACATTGACGAGCGGGAAGTCCCACGTGGTACGGTCGCGGACCTTCTCGAAATAGACCCGCGCACCCGCCCACTTCGACGGCACGCGGATCGACATCAGCAGGTCACCCGGCTCGAGCACGGTCATCCGCTCGATGTCGATTTCCGGACCGACGAAGAACTCTTCGGCCGGAACGACCCGCTCGGACGTGCCGCGGCGGACCACCATCTCCGCTTCGAGCGCGACCAGCACCGGCGCGGTGTCTGACGGATTCACCGCCACGCACCGGCTGGCGCCGAGGATGCAGTGCTCCCGGTTCATTGCTGTCGGAGGGCTGGCGTAGCAGATGTTGCCGCCGGCCCGGTAGCAGGTCCATCCATCGCGGTAGTACCAGCAACGCGTGTCCTGCGACACGTTGCCGCCGATGGTGCCCTGGTTCCGGATCTGCGGAGACGCGGCCGATTGGGCCGCGAAGGCGAGCGCCGGAAACTGGGACCGGATCTCCGTGTTGTTGACCACGTCGATCAGACGGGCCATCGCCCCGATTTCGATCCCGTCGGCAGTCGACCGGATCTCACGCAACGACTCGATGCCCCCGAGGTCAACGACCACCCGCGGTCGCTTCACCCGATCCTTGAACCAATCGAGCGTATCGAGTCCGCCGGCATACACCCAGGCATCCGACCCGTGCTCCGCCAGCAGCGCCAGCGCGGCATCCGCACTGTCCGGCTGGAACAGCTCAAGTTGAGGTATTACGTCGCGAATTACGGCCATGGTTATCGCCTCCCCTTACTCACACGTGAGCCGTCAGCCGATCATGACCCGTCGGGGCCTGCTCGAGCTTGGTCAGAATCATGTCCCGTGTCACCGGCGAACGGTGGAAGTCGCCGTAACCTTCGCCCAACGACTCGAGCGCATCCGCGATGGCGTTCACGACCGCGCCGGATCCTGCGCCCTGCGCCGCCTCGCCGATGCCCTTGGCGCCGAGCGGGTTGAACGGATCAGGCAGATCCGCGTTGCCCCACTTCATCGGCTGCTCGTGCGGCACGTCGAGGATGCCTGGCGGGCGGTTGTTGTAGAACCGCTTCGCCACCAGCAGGCCCCAACGCCGGTCGTAGACCCACTTCGAACTCAGCGCGACGGAGAAGCCCTGAATCGCTCCACCGAACACCTGGCCTTCGTAGGTCTTGGGGTGAATGATGGTCCCGGCGTCCGTGCCGGCCGCGTAGTCAATCACCTTGATGTCGCCGGTCTCGATATCGACCTCGACCTCGGCGAATCCGGCGGCGAAGGACATCCGGCGTCCGCCTTCCGGGTAGTTGTCCTTGGCAACACCCATGAGGCCCTGGCCGGCCAGCGCGGTGGCCGATGCCGTGGTCATGCCGTTGATATCCTCGGGCAACTCGTGACCGTCGAACTTCCCAGCCAGGTCGATGGCGCGTTGCGCCACTCTGGCGAAGCTGAGTCCCTGCGAACTATTGCCGCGACGGTAGACACGCTCGCCACCGATCTCGTAGTCGTTCGCCGACCCGCCCAGATCGCCGGCCGCGATTTCCTTCATCTTCTGCGTCGCGTCCTCGACCGCCGCCCAGTTTGCCCTGGTGTGGGCATGGGTCGTCGAGCTACCACCCTGCGAACAGCTCCAGGGCAGGTTGAGCGCGGTGTTGCCCCAGGCAACTTCGCACTTGTCCCACGGCATATCCATGCCTTCGGCCGCCGCCCGCATCGTGTCGAACGTCGACCCGGTGCCGAGGTTGCCAACACCGGACTGGATATACATCCGACCATCGGGCTTGATGACGAACAGGCCGTCGACGCCGGAGGCGCCGGCCGAGTATGCGCTCAGGCACATGCCGATACCGGTGACCTTCGAGCCATTGCGCTGGCCGCTGCGCTGCTTGCGTTCTTCCCAGTTGAACAGCGCCGCACCCGTGTCGATCGCTTCCTTGGCGAAGGCGCTGGACACGTTGCCCTGGGCACCGCCCCGGCCAGGCGCGCCGAACGTGGCCTGCCCTTCCGGAGCGTTGAGCCTGTGCACCTCGACCTGATCGAGTCCAAGCTGCTTGGCCGCCTTCTGGATAATCGGCTCGAGCATCGTCATAGACTGCACGCCACCGGGCGCTCGCTGCGGACCGCGCGGCGGTGTGTTCGTGTAGATGTTGGTGCCTCGCATGCGCGCCGCGGTCGGCTGGTAGCAGAGCGACCCGATCCCTGCGACATTCATCGCGTCGCCGGACCCGCCGTAGGGGCCCTGGTCGCCGATGGCATGCACATCGAGCGCGGTGATCTTTCCGTCGCGCCGCATGCCGAGCCTGATGCGCCCCTGGACGCCCGGACGGGCGCGGCCGATGGCGTTCTCCTCGCGGCGGGTGATTCGCATCATGACCGGTTTGCCGATCTTCTTCGACAGCAGGATCGGAATCTGCGCCTGGACATAGCCGCTGATCTTGCCGCCGAACCCGCCGCCCGTGAACTCGTTGATGAGCACCACGTTGGACGGTTCGACACCGGCCCAGCGCGCCATGGGACCGAGGCTGCGAGCCGTGCTCTGCACCGAGGGATAGACGAAGAGCTTGCCACCCTCCCAGTAGGCGAGCGTCGTGCGGCTCTCAAGGGGCTGATGTGACGTCGACTGGTTGTAGGAGTGCTCCTCGACGATGACGTCAGCCTCGGCGAAGCCGGCCTCGAGGTCGCCATAGGACCACTCGGACGCCGTCTCGGCCTCCATCGGAATTTCTCCGGGGGACAGACCGGCCAAGTCCGCCTCGGTCCACTTGATCTCACCGAGTTCACGACCGAGCCGCGTGTTGCCGTCGAGACGTCCGTTCGGCCCACCCGGTTTGAGGCTGTCGAGGGGATCGAGCACGAACGGCAGCGGTTCGAGGTCGACCTTGATGAGTTCGATCGCGTCGGACGCGATCTGCTCCGTGACCGCCGCGACGGCGAGAATCGGCTCACCCTCGTACATCGGCTCCATGGTCAGCGACGGCTCGTTGGGCGCGGCGACCTCGTCCGGCAGGTCGGCTGGTGTCAGGATGCCTTCGACCCCCGGCAGCGCTTCGGCAGCGCTGGTGTCGATGGACCGCACACGCGCGTGCGGCATCGGGCTGACGAGCAGCTTCGCGAAGACCATGCCTTCGGCGCGATGATCCTCGGCGTACTTCGAGCGCCCGGTGACCTTCGCGTACAGATCCGGTGTCTGATAGTTCTTTCCGAGCAGTTTGTAGTCAGCCACGTCAGGCCCCCCGCGTGATTTCCGCCGCCCGCATGACGGACGTCAGGATCTTGTCGTAGTCGGCACACCGACACAGGTTGCCGGACAGCCACTGGGCTGCTTCCTTCCGGGTCGGGTTCTGATTCGCATTCAACAGCGAGACCGTGTTCATGATGAACCCGGACATGCAGAACGCGCACTGGAAACCTTGCTCTGCCAGCACCGCCTGCTGCATCGGATGAAGCGTGCCGTCTTCGGCCTCGAGCCCTTCTATCGTCGTGACCTCGCGGCCGCGCACCGAATGGGTCAACAGCGAGCACGAGTATTGCGGCTGCCCATCCACCAGCACGGTGCAGGCCCCACACTCGGCGCGGTCACACCCGATTTTCGTGCCGGTCAGCCCCATGGTGTAGCGCAACGTCATCGCCAGTGTTTCCATTGGCGGCACCTGGATGCGCCGGCTGCGGCCGTTGACGTTGACGGTGATAAGCCGCTCAACGGCGCCTGCCGCCGGTGACTGCGCCAGCAACGCCCCCCCGTTCGCGCGGAACAGGTAATTGGACGAAGACACTGCCGCGCTCGCGGCAATCGCGCCCTTGATGAAACTGCGTCGGGAAACACCCTGCTGGGCCGTCTCCTCTGTCATCTCGATGATCTCCTGACTCATGGGACGATCACCTCCCTCGTTGTGCCCAAGTCCTCGAAGGCCACACCACGGTCAGCGGGCCCACTGTACCGAAGAACCGACCATACCACGCGACCGGACAATTTGATCCGATCAATTTCAATTCAATTTCGAATTCTTTATCAACACCGGACGAGGTTGCAAGCAGAAAGGCATCCGCTAGCGCCGTTCGCGAGCCTCACGCATCGCCGAGTCGACACCCGTACCGTCGCTCAAGCGCCGTTCCGGTACGCCGTACAGCCGTGGATTGTCGCGGGCAGATTCAATCGCCACCAGCACGTCGCGCCGGCTCACCTGTCCGATTACCCGGTTCTCGCCGTCGACCACGGGCAGCTTGCGATACCTACGGGTGAGAAAGATGTGGGCGATGTCGAACAGACTGGCGGTCGGCCGGATCGATTCGGCCGGCGCCGTCATGTAGTCGCTGACCTTGCCGCGCGGGTGTCCATCGAACGCGCCGCCCACCAGTACCTTCAGACAGTCACGCTCGGTCAGCATGCCGAGTAACCGGCCGTCGCCATCCACGACCGGCACTCCGGTCAACCGCCCCTTGAGCAGACGGGCCAAGGCATCGTAGATATCGCCGTCGGGTTCGAGCGTGGCCTCGGATCGGGCCATGACGTCCGCCGCTGTGAGCCTGTCCACCCGGCACCTCCTTCGCGCGAGTTGCAGAAGGGTCATTTCGGCGATCTGGCCGGCTGCGCGAGGCGACTAGCGCGGCGCCGTCCCCGCGCCGCCGAAGTACTTCCCGTCGACGCACTGGTCGGAGCGGCAGTTGTTGCGGAAGGGCGAGCCCAGCTCGACCAGCAGACTGGCCGTCTGCGGCTTCGGAAGGAAGAATCGCGATGGACCGAACGCCATGTCGGCCACCGAGTTCCCCGCTTCGTCGAGCGCGGTGACGTCGGCGCCCCGTGCGACGAGAAACCTCACCATTTCATTGTTCCCCAACGCCGCCGCGCCGTGCAGCGCGGTGTAGCCGCCGGCGTCCACCGCGTTGACGTCGGCGCCGAGCTCGGCCAGATAGTGCACCGCCTTCATCCAGGAATCGGGGGCGTTCTGACTGAAGTTCCCGCGCCAGCCGATACCGGACGCGACCATGAGCGGAGTCGTCCCGGCGAAGGTCGGCAGCATCGGATCGGCGCCCGCCGCCGCCAGCAGCCGCATCGACTCGACGTCGCTTGCCTGCGCTGCGCGCCAGAACGGGGTCGCACCCGCAGGGTTGATCCACAACCGGTCGTGCGAAGTCGGACTGAACCAGAGCCTGCGGACAATCCGGGCGTTCGGGTCGGCGCCGGCGTCCAGCAGCGCGGACAACAGCTCCAGCGGGCCGACCGCTTCCTGGTCTGTTCGGGGATTCGGCGCCCAGGAGACCGGGGCGAAGCGCATGTTGACGGTGGCGTAGAGCGGCGTCAGACCGTCAATGTTCGCCACGTTGGGATCCGCACCCGCGTCGAGCAGGTACTTCGCGACGGTGTAGTGTCCGTTGGCGATCGCGATGACCATGGGACTGGACCCGTCCCCGCCGGCTACCTGGTCGACCTGTGCGCCGCCCGCGACCAGCGCCCGGACCGCCTGGAGCTGACCATCCCGTGCGGCGACGAGCAGCGCCGTCATTCCTCCCATCACCGAATTGGCGCCCGGCGCCCGCGGACGAATGGGAGGAAGCGGATTTCCATCGGCGTCGAGTCTGGGCTCGATCATCGAGACGACCCAGGAGGTCAAGCCGACGTGTGCGCCGCGGTCGATCAGCAACGCGATCACGTCGCCGCGGTTCTCCCAGGCGGCGAACATCAGCGCGGTCTGGCCGTTCGCCGTCTCCCGCGCATTGACGAACGCGCCCTGGTTGAGCAGCCGGCGAACCGCGTCGACGCTGCCCGCTGTCGCCGCCGCCATCAGCGGGGTCGCTCCGATCGACGTCGCCAGGTTCACCACGGCGCCCGCCTCGACCAGCAGGTCAATCATCGCGGCGCTGCCGTTGGTCGCCGCCATCGAAAGCGGTCGGATGTGCCCGATGCGCGTCGACGCCCCGACAGCGGCCTTCGCGTCGATCAACACCCGAGCCAGCTCGAGGTCGTCATGAAATGCGGCCCAGTGCAGCGCCGTCATCCCGTCGCCCTGCGCCGCGTTGACGTCCGCGCCGCCCGCGATCAACGCATGGACCGTCCCGGCATCTCCGGCCATGGCGGCATCTGCGACTGGCGTGTCGGCGGCGAGTGCCGGCGCCACCGCGAGGGCGCATGCGATGACGGCCGCGCCCCTGAACGCAACGAGTTTGCCGTTCATACGGCTAATCATGAAACGTTCCGTGCGTTTCGCATGTTGAACCGGCCCTCTCACCCCGGCTGCCAACCACTCTAAATGGCGACCTCGCCGGTGCTGTCACCGAGCCGGTCGATGTCCACGCCCAGCTTGTGCAGCATCGTCACCAGCAGGTTCGCCATCGGCGTCCCGTCGTCACACAGTACGTGAACGTTACCCTGCAGTTGCCCGCTGGCATGCCCGGCGAGGAACAGGGGCACGCGCAGATGGTTGTGCACGCTGCCGTCCCCCATCGGACTGCCATAGAGCACCATCGAATGGTCGAGCAGATTGCCGTCGCCGTCCGGGGTGTTCTTCAGCCGGTCGATGAAATAGCTCACCTGGTCGACATGGAATTCGTTCAGCTTGGCGAACTCGGCCAGCTTCTCCGATCGGTTGCCGTGATGCGAGAGAGAGTGGAACGGGGTGTCCACGCCGCTGGCCGCATACACCCGGGAGCTGACGTCGCGACCCATCTTGAACGCCGACACCCGGGTCACGTCGGTCATGAACGCCAGCACCTGCAGGTCGAACATCATGCGCACGTGGTCGGTCCAGGCGTCTGGCACACCAACCGGCGCCGCCGGCAGATCGAGGCCGCGCCGCGTCGCGTTATGCTGTTCCACCAACTGGATCCGGCGCTCGATCTCACGCACGTCATCGAGGTAGTCGTCGAGCCGGGCGCGGTCGACCACGCCGAGGTCACGCTGCAGGTCGGCGACCTTGCCGAGAATCGCGTCGAGAATGCTCGCATTGGCGCGCCGCCGGGCGACCCGCTGCTCGGGCGTCGCGCCATCGCCGAACAGTCGCTCGAAGACCACGCGGGGATCGCGCACCATCGGCAACGGCGTGGTCGGCGACGACCAGGAGATGGTGTTGGCGTAGACGCAACTGTAGCCGTAGCCGCACGCGCCGGTCAGCGACCCGACGTCTTCGACGCACAACTGAATCGACGGCAGCGGGGTGTCCTGCCCGGCCGCCTGCGCGTAGATCTGGTCGACCGAGATCCCGTTGCGGATGTCGGCGCCCTCGGTCATCCTGGCGTGCGCCGAGGTCAGGAACGCGGCCGACGAACGCGTATGGTCCGCCCCCGCTTCCGCGTCTTTCTGCGCCGTGGCCGGTGCGATGTCGGTGTGGCTGACAATGGTGACGTAGTCGCGATGCGGTTCGAGTGACCGCAGAACCGGGGTCGTCTCGAAGTTCCGGCCGACCGTCTCCGGCGACCAGTAGTGCAGCCGGGTTCCTTCGGCGGTGCTCCCGGCGGACCCGTGCACCATCTCGAGCGCCGCGAACCTCGTGCCCGGTTGCGCCGCCGAGCCGCGGATCGGCGTCCGGGCCGGCATCATCGCCTCGAGCCACGGCAGCGCCAGCGTGACCCCCACGCCGCGCAGGGCCGTCCGTCTCGAGATGTGCTTCCTGGTGATATACATCGCGCTCTCCCGGTTTACCCGATTCGAACCCTCGCGGCTGACCCACGGTCGGCTCGATCAACTACTGCTCGACCTGCCGACTCCCGGCGGCGCCGGCGGCCGCGTCCACACGTCGCATCTGAAACGGCGTGCTGTTCACGACCCCCATCACGAGCGCCGAGAACCGGTGGTCCTGCGCGGCGGCACCTCGCACGATGGTGCGCACCGCCGGCATGTCGTACGGCTGAAACACCCGCCCAGTCGCATACATCAACAGGTTCTTTGTGAAGTTGGACAGAAACAGCTCTTCATTGTCCAGCAGGAACCGGCGCAGGCTGGCCGGCCCATCCACGACCGTGCCGTCGTAGAGGGTGCCCGACGGGTCGACATCGAACCCGCTGTCGAACGTCCGCCAGGCGCCGACCGCATCGAAATTCTCCAAGGCGAATCCTACCGGGTCGATGATGTTGTGGCACGACGCGCAGCCTGCATTTGCGCGGTGCTCCGTCGTCCGCTCGCGCACTGACAGGTGCTGTTCGCCGGTCTCGTTCTCTTCGAGCGGGGGCACGTCGGCCGGAGGGCGCGGCGGCGGCGTTCCGAGCAGGACATCGAGCACCCACGCGCCGCGTATAACCGGCGACGTGCGGTTTGACACTGACGTGAGCGTCAGCACGCTGGCGTGCCCCAGCAGTCCCTGGCGCCGCCCGTCCGTGACCGGCACGCGTCTGAATCGGTTTCCGACGACGCCGGGCAGCCCATAGTGGGTCGCCAGTCGCTGGTCGACGAAGGTGTAGTCGGCAGTGAGCAGATCGATCAGGCCCCGATCTTCGCGGACGATGCTGTCAAACAGGAGCTCCGTCTCGCGACGCATCGACCGGTTCAGGTTCTCGTCCCAGTCAGGGAACAGGTAGACGTCGGGGTGCGCGTCCCGCAAATTCTGCAGGTGCAGCCAGTGGGAGGCGAAGTTGGTGGACAGCGCCTCGGCCCGCGGGTCGGCCAGCATGCGCCGCACCTGGCGTTCAAGTTCAGCCGGGTCTGAGAGCCGTCCCTGCTCCGCCGCCGAGAGCAGCGGCTCGTCCGGCATGCTGCTCCACAGGAAGAACGACAACCGCGACGCCAACTCGAGGTCGCTCACCCGGTAGACCGCGCCGGCCTGCACGCCGGCCGGCGTGCGCTCGAAGCGGAACAGAAACTCGGGGTCCGCCAGTATCGCCTGCAACGCCAGCCGGATTCCCGCCTCGAAGTCATGGCCGGCGCGTCCCTCGTCGTACAGCGCCATCAGCCGCGAGCGGTCGACGGCGGTGACCGGCCGGCGGAACGCCTGCCGCGCCAGTCCTGCGATGATCTCCCGCGCGCACGGCGTTTCCTCCGAGATGGCCGCCGGCCGGCAGGTGAAGATGCGCTGCCGACTCGGCATGTCGCTGACCCCATCCACGTCATACGGGCCGTCGATGCCGAGGTTTCTCAGATGCGGCAGGCCCGTCAAGCCCGGGAAATGCCCAGTGGACAGATCGGCCAGGGCGCGCTCGAACGGCATGACGAAGTCCTGCACCGGCCCCGCCGCGCGCTCGATGAACGCCGCCGAGACGCGGCGCGGACCCGCCGCGATTCGGATCGGCGGGGTGCGCAGGTCATCGGTCGTCTTCAATTTGCGATCGATGTCCAGCAGCGCCACGCGCGCGCCGTCGACCGCAATCTCGATCTGCTCTCCCTCGGCAGAGAGGTTGTCGCCGAATAGCGGGCCGATGCTCGCGTAGTAAAACGACATTCGGAACACGTAGTCGCCGTCGGCGGGAAAATTGTGGGTGACCGCCGTGCCGCCGCGAGTGCCAAAGGGCGCCCCCGGCACGTGCCGCATCTGCGACACCGCCTGCGGGACGACATAGGTGTCCACCAGCGGCGAGGCCTCGGGATCGCCGACCGCCAGCCGGCTGATCTTGCCGGCGGCCGAGACGTAGCTCTCGAGCAGCGCGGGCGAGACGGTCAGCACGTCCGACATGTTGTCGTAGCCCAGGCTCATGTCGTCCGGTGGCAGCAGCCCCTCGGCATCGACGTCGAGACCGACCAGATCGCGAACCACGTTCGCGTATTCGGTGCGGTTCAGACGGTGGAGCACCGGGCGGCCCGGATTCGGATCGGCCGCGGCCGCCAGATCGATCGCCGTCTCGATCCCGGTCAGGAAGACGCTGATGTCGGCCGCCTCCGGCCGGGGCCGCCGCGGCGGCGGCATCAGCCCGGCGCGCAGCTTCAGGATCACCTTTTCGAGCGTGTCGGCATGCGCCGCCGCGTGCAGCGGATCGACTTCCTCCAGTGACAGACCGCCCTGGCGGGCGCCATCGTTGTGACAACTGATGCAGTACTCGTCGAAGAGGGCGCGGGACGGCGGCTCGGGAAGTTCGGCCAGCGGCGCGGCAGACACGGCGAGCGGCACGGCCGAGACCGCCGGCGCCCGCTGGGCGTGGACCATCGAGGTCTGCGCCACCAGGAGCCCACCCGCCAGAATGAACGCAATGCGCGGTATCGCCACGAACCCACCACACGGTGAAGGAAACTGAGACCTTACAGAGTATCCGATCCCTGAAAGCCTGGGCAAAGCCTCTCCCACTCCGATTGGCGGCGCACTCCGCCGGGACGGCGTCGCTCCCCGGTTGCAGATCCTCAATCTGCTCCGGAAAACCATCTCGAAGGGATTGGATTACAGGAAGTAGAATCGACGGGGAGGATGATCCGAGAATCGGTCCTTTGTCTGTCCGCGGCGGCGCTCGGGGCCATGCTCTGCGTGGCGGGGATCACCGCCCGGCAACGTGAACCCTACCGCGAGAACCTGCCGTCGAATCACCCGGCCATCGCTTACGAAACCGGCGCCTTCGATGACCCGGTGGCCAGACTCGCCCGCACCGTCGCGAGGGGTGACGCGGCACTCGACTACGACGAACGGTTCGGGTATCTGCCCAGTCTGCTCGAGCGCCTCGGGGTCGCGATCGACTCGCAGATGCTGGTCTTCTCGAAGACGAGCTTCCAGGCGCCGCTGATCGCTCCGCGCACTCCGCGCGCAATCTATTTCTCGGATGCCGTGGCCGTGGCCGCGGTCCGTGGCGGTGTTATCGAGCTCGCCGCGTTCGATCCGCGCCGGGGCGCCGTGTTCTACACCCTCGACAACACACGATCGGACCGTCCCCGCTTCGCGCGGCCGGACCGCTGTCTGCAATGCCACCAGCAGGCGGCGACGCTGGGGGTTCCCGGACCGTATGTCGGATCGGTCTCGACCAGCGCCAGCGGCCGCCCCGATTTTCGACTGGGCACGGTGGTCACCGATCACCGGACACCGTTCGACGAACGCTGGGGCGGATGGTACGTCACCGGCACGCACGGCACGCAACGGCACCGGGGCAACACCCTCGCCCGCGACCCGACCACACCGGCCGGCCTGGTCGACCCGGCGCACCAGAACCTCACCTCGCTCACTCGGTTCATCGACCCCGACGCCTTTCTGGCGCCGGCCAGCGACATCGTCGCCCTGATGACCTTCGAGCACCAGACCCGGATGATCAACCTGTTCACCCGCATCGGCTGGGAAGCCCGGCTCGCGGACCATGACGGCGTGCTGAACCAGGCCGAGGCGCGAGCGCGCCAGGCGGGGATCGAGGAGATAGTCCGCTACATGCTGTTCGCCGACGAGGCCCCGATCACCGGTCGGATCGCCGGCGTGTCGAGTTTCACGGACACGTTCGCCGCACGCGGGCGGCGCGACAGCCGCGACCGGTCGCTGCGGGACTTCGATCTGCGCGCGCGGCTGTTTCGATTCCCGCTCAGCTTCATGATCTACAGCGAGCTGTTCGACCGGCTCCCGAATGCGATCCGCACGCCGGTGTACGCCCGCTTGTTCGACGTGCTGGCCACCGAGCGGGACACCGGCGAGTTCCCCCGCCTGTCGGCCGCCGACCGGCGCGCGATTCTGGAGATCGTCCGCGAGACGAAGCCTGATCGGCCGGAGTACTGGCTGACGGACCGGCCGCTCGACCAGGGCGGATCAAGGAAGTAGTCCCCCTCGGATGTGCGCACCAGCCAGTTGGTCGTGCCCATTCCCCTCGCGATTCGGGTGATGGTGTGCACGTCGCGGCCGTAGTGCCGTGTGACCGCGTCGGCCAGCGGACACGCCGCGGGGGACCCGTCAGTCAAGGCCGAACGCCAGCAGGACGTTGCCGGGGCGCCCGCCGAACGCGGCGTAGCCGGAGTTGACGTAGACCATGCCGTCGACGACCACGGGGCCCGGGCCGTTGAGCGACCCGCCCCTGGCGGGGACGCCGTTCACCGTGTCGTAGTTGCCGTTGGTGTCCTGCTCCCAGAGGAGCGAGCCGTCCTCCGTGGAGTAGGCGCGGAACGAGCCGTCGTACGCGCCGGAGAAGACGACGCCAGGAATCGCCGTGACCGCGGCGAGTTGCGCCGGGCTGCACCCGTCGCAGACCGGCGCGTGCGGCTCGGCATACCAGACCAGCTCGCCGGTCCGCAGGCGCACCGCCGCCAGCCCGCCAGGTTCAGGTGTGAGGTAGTCCGAGTTGGCGAAGTACGCCTTCTCGTCGTCGACCGCGAAGCCCCACTCGATGCCGCCGAGCGCGCTGCCTGCTCCAACCCGATACTGCCAGACGATGGCGCCGTCGCGATCAGGATCGAGCCCGTAGCCGACGCCGGATTTCTGGCCGATTACGAGCAGGTCGCGGCCGTCGGTCATCGTGACGAGAACCGGCGACGCGCCGAAGTCGAAGTCCGGGCCGTCGTCCTCCGGGCAGTTGGGGTTGTCGCCCTCGCAGTTGAGGATGAACGCGTCGGCCGGGGTCAACTGGTTGGTCCAGCGCAGCGCCCCGGTGTCGAGGTCGAACGCGACGATGGCGTCGCTGGTCGAGGCGGCCGGCGCGGTGTACGCATTGCCGGTCGCGGCGTAGACGAGCCGGCGGCCGGCATCGACCGTCGGCGCCGACCAGACCGCCGCGCCCGACGGACCCATGAGGGACGCGCCGTCCGGGTTGCGCCCGCGCGGGCTCGGCGCCTCCGGGATGGTGTAGCTCTTCCAGGCGACGTCGCCGGTCGTCGCGTCGAGCGCGACGATGCTCCCGCGAAAGGTGCAGCACGGGTACCTGGGGTCGGCAGCGAGGGCTTCCTCAAGCGAGGACACCGGCACGTAGAGGCGGTTGTCATGGAGCACCGGCGCGCCGGTGATGCGTGCCCCCGCGTGGTCCTCGACGTCCCGCTGCCAGAGCTCGGCGCCGGTTGCAGGGTCGAGCGCATAGACGTTCGCACCGAAGTCGCCGAAATAGAGCGCGTGGCGGCCATCCTCGAGACGGCCGACCGTCATGGCACTGCGGACGCCGCTTTGCGCGGCATACGTCCAATGCGTGCAGCCGCTCTTCGCGTCGAGCGCGAAGACCACGCCACGCTGACTCGCGACGAACAGGCGTCCGCCCACCACCGTCGGCTGCGACTGCGCCGCGGCGGACCTCGGGTATCCGAAGGCCCACTTTAGCTCTAGACGCGGAACATCCGCAGCCTCGAGCCGGGCATGCTCCGCAGGCTGAAAGCGGGTGTTCGTCACGCCGGCGCCCCAGCCGTTCCACTGAGGACCACCGTCAAGACCCGCCCACTCGACGCCGGCCGACGGCGCGCAGGCGCCGCCACCGGGCGTCTGGGCGCCGGCCGGCGCAGCGCCGGCAGCGAGGGCTGAAACACTGGCAATCACGAGACCCACGCGGAAGATACAGCGCATCCCTGTCATCCATTTCCCGGCCTGCTCCAGGCCGCAATGAAGCGAGTGCATCGGCGATCTCCGCGGCGTGACGCCGAGTCTGCAGCCACCGCGTCGCCGGCATGATCGTGCGCACAATTGTACGTTGAGCGACGTCCGTCCGGTAACGCGGCCTCTGATTCAGCAGTCGGCAAGAACGGTCGAAGAAAAGGGTTGACACGTTCGTCATAGTGCTCTAATTTACAGAGTAATAATAAAATGAGAGTGCATGGAAGCGACACCGCCAGCGGTTGGGAGGACCATCAATGCGTTTGACAACGGCACTGCATCCGGTTGCGCCTCTGACCGTCGTTGCGCTCCTGGCGGCCGGTCCGGCGGTGGTGAGTCTGGCGGGTCAGGAGACGGAGATTCGGGGCGTCGTCCGGGACACCGCAGGGCGGCCGCTGGCGGGCGTACAGGTGTACATGCGCGGCAGCCAGACCCTCGAGGCGACCGACGCCGACGGCCGCTTCGCACTACGCACGAGCGCCACAGGTACACAAGTGCTCGTCGCGTTCGCTCCCGGATTCTGGTCGTCCGAGGTGGTGCTCGACCTGACCGGCGCAGCGCGCGACGTCGAGCTGGTGATGGAGCCGGCCAATCTTGCGGAAACGACGACCGTCACGGCAGCGGCGCCTGAAGACACCGCGCCGTCGGTGCAGGCGTTCGGTCCGCTGGACATCGTGCGACTGCCCGGCGCGCAGGCGGACGTCATGCTTTACGTCCAGAACCTGGCCGGGGTGAATCAGCTCAACGACGAAGCCGGGCTGTTCGTGCGCGGCGGCGATTCGAATGAAGTGCTCACGCTGCTCGATGACACCGTGCTGTACCACCCCTACCGTTACGAGACGGTGACGGGCGGGATCCGGGGCACGGTCGATCCGTTTCTGACCAGCGGAATCGCCTTCAGCTCCGGCGGCTTCCCGGCCCGGTTCGGAAACGCGCTGAGCGGCGTGCTGGACATGCGCGGCCTCGGCCGGCCGGCGGCGCCCGAAGGACGAGCCTCGCTGCTGCTGACAGGGGTGTCCGGCAGCGCGGCGCTCCCGGTCCGCGCACAAGGCGGGGTGCGCGCCTCCGGCAACTGGTCGAAGACCGGCCCGATGTTCCGGCTGAACCGGTCGCCGCGGGCGTTCACACGCTATCCGGATTCCTGGGACGTGAACCTCAGCGGCCACTACGACTCGCCGGCGCTCGGGTCGTTCAAGGTGTTCGGGACGTCGTTGCGTGAACGTGTCGGCATCGAGGTCGAACAGCAGGCCTACCGGGGCGTCGTCGAATCGTCCACCGCGAACGAGCTGGCGTACGTCCGCTGGGAGAAGACCTCCGCGAGCGGCTGGCGCGCCATCGCCACGTTCGGCGTCAGCGAATACCGTAGCGACACTCTCCTCGGCGTGCTCGATCTCGAGCGCGGCGACCGGCGCCAGTCCTGGCGGGCCGAGGTCTCGCGCGTGACGACCGCCGGGACCGTCCGCCTCGGGACTGACGGCACCAGATCGAGCAACGCATTCGCCGGGCGCGCGCCGCTGACGAACGTCGACTACGACGGCGCGCACGGTGTTTCCCTGTTTGACGTTGCGTTCGACGACCGCCACGCCGGCACGTACGCCGAGGTGGAGGGGCGACCGGGAGTGCTCGTCCCCCACCTCGGCGTGCGCGTCGATCGGTTCCAGCGCACCGGCGCCACCACGGTCGACCCGCGCCTGAGCCTGCTGATCAGGACGGGCCGCCGCCAGCGCCTGCGGATCGCCTGGGGCATCTACCACCAGGCGCCGGGCGCCCGCTACGACTGGATCGCCCGCGGTGCGGCGGCGCTGCGGCCGATGCAGGCCAGCCACTGGGTGGGCGCCTACGAGTACGGGACCGCCGGCGACCCGCTGCACCTGAGGATCGAAGCGTATCGCAAGCGCTACCGGCGCCTGCCGCTCGCCTATCCGGCCGACGTGTTCTCGGCCGACGGATACGGCGCGGCGCATGGCGTCGATCTGTACGCACGGAAGCGCTGGCAGGTGCTCAGCCTGGAGGCCGTGTACGGCTGGCTGGACACGCGGCGGCGCTGGCTGTCGAACATCGAGGCGCCCGGCTTCGACGTGCCGGAGACGGGGACCTGGACACCCTATTTCGCGATTCCCCATGGGTTTCGCGCGACGATCGAGGCTGTCGTGACCGAATCGACGTCGGTCTCGGCAAGCTGGCGCACGGCGTCCGGGCGACCGTTCACGCCGGTGGTCGACGCACGGTTCGGCGCGCGAGGCTACGTCCCGGTCTACGGCGCGGTCAACTCGTACCGCACTCCACGTTACGAACGGCTCGACCTGAGTCTCAGCGTCGCGATGCCGTTCGGCCCCATGCTGTTCGCCGCGGTCACGAACGCGCTGGGCCGGCACAACGTGCTGGATTACGCGTACTCGCCCGATTACTCGGAGCGGCGGCCCGTGGCGAGCGCGCTGCCCCGGTCGGTGTATTTCGGAATGATCGTGCTCATGCGGTGACTCAAGAAGACGGGAGGTGTCAGATGCGGCGAATGGCAGGCGCGGCGGTTCTCTTCACGGCGGTCGTCATGGTGGTCGGGCCGGCTCCGGCGGCCGACTTCGAGGAGGTGTGGCCCGGGCTGATCGAACGGATCGAGCGGGCATACGTGCAGGGGGATGGGCCGGAGATGATCACGGTGCGCACTGCACTCGACGAGTTGCTCGACTCGGAGCTGACGGATGACCAGCGATCGATAACGCGCTACACGGCCGCCTATCTGAACTGGCGGTTGTTCGTCATTCCGGACGGTGTGCCGGACGCTGAGCGGGACGCCCTGCTGGACGAAGCGGTTGACCTGCTGAGCGAAATCCTCGCGGACGACGATGGCAACGCAGAATCCCACGCGCTGCTGGCCAGCGTCTACGGCCAGCAGATCGGCGCCGCCGCATGGAAAGGTATGGTCCTCGGCACGCGGGCGTCACGCGCGTCCGCACGGGCCCTGGAGCTCGAGCCGGCGAATCCCAGGGTGCTGCTCCTCGATGGCGTCAGCAAGCTGAATACGCCCAGGATGTTCGGCGGCGGGGAAGGGAAGGCCGAGTCCCTGTTGCATCAGGCGGTCGCGGCGTTCCGCACCGAGCCGCCGGACCGGCCGTGGCCGCGGTGGGGGCTGATCGATGCGTATGCATGGCTCGGGCAGGTGCTGGTGAGGCGGGGAGACCTTGACGCGGCGCGGCAGTACTACCTGCAGGCGCTCGAGATCGAACCTTCATTCGGCTGGGTGCGATGGGTGTTATTGCCGGCGCTGGAAGAACGCGAACGTCAACAATAGTCACCCATGCGCGCCACGGAAGCCGGGGGTTTCAGGGGGGTCGGCGCTCGATGACCGCACCCGATCCAGAATGTGGGAGTAGATCATGGAGGACCGCGTGACCGGAACCGAACGACTCAAGGAAGACATCGCCTACGTCCGCGCCGCCACGGAGCGTTCGGGGGAAATTCCCACTCCGTCCATCTACCTGTTGTGGGCGGCAATCCTGCTCTGCGGTTTCGCGCTGGTCGACTTCGTCGACGACGATCGCTGGGTCGGCCGGTACTGGCTGGTCGCGGGTCCGGCCGGCTTCTGTCTCTCGGCGTGGCTCGGTTGGCGGGCGAATCGCCGCGCCGGGCAACTGGATCGCCAGGCGGTCAGACGCTGGAGCCTGCACTGGCTGGCGTTCATGGCGGCGGGCGCGCTCGGCAATGGGCTCGTCGCCACGGGACAGTTGACGCCGTCCGGGTTGGGGTCGCTCTGGGTGCTGCTCATGGCCCTGGCGAACTTCCACGCGGGTGTGCACCTTGACCGCCGGATGCTGCCGATCGGCTTGATTCTGGGCGCTGCCTATCTGGCGACACTGTGGGTGACGGAGTTCGGCTGGACCGCCGCCGGGGTCGCCACCGCCGCCGCATTCACCGTGCAAGCGTACCTGGGAGCACGATCGCGTGAGCCCGCGAGCTGACCCGGACATTCCCGGTCTCGACGAGCTGGAGTCGTTGAGCGGACTCCTCGAGCACCGGGTGCGCTTGGCCATCTGCGTCCTGCTCTCGAAGCATGACGTGCTGTCGTTCAGCCGTCTCAAGCAGGTGCTCGACGAAACGGACGGCAGCCTCGGGACCCACCTGCGCAAGCTCGAGAACGCCGGCTACGTGTCGATCGAGAAGACCTACCGCGATCGGCGCCCGGTGACCTGGTACAGCCTGAGTCCATCCGGCCGCACGAATCTGACGGAGCACGTCGCGAACCTGATGCGGCTGATCGAACGGGCCGGCTGAACCCCTGACGGGAGCCACGATGCACGACCACGGACGCACGGATCGGTCGATGAGTGGCCGAGACGGGAAACCGGGATCGCGAAGGCTGTCATGCGAGGCGTGTCGGGGATCGCGTGTGCGATGATGGTGATGGATCGCCAGCGGACGACGACAGCGCCGCCCGATATTGCGGCCTCACGCGCAGATGCAACCTTCCGATCCGGCCAACGCAGAGCCGCCGCCCGCCGGGGGCTTCGGTACAGATGGAGACGCCTGATTCGGCCAACGTAGAGCCGCCGCCCGCCGGGGGCTTTGAGCAGTTCTCCGTGCAGGGCGTCCAGCACGTTCCGGAACCGCTGCCCCCGCCAGAGGCGCTCGCACGATACGAAGCCGCCCGCGCCGCGTCCTCGAATCGGATCATGGCGATGGCCGCAGAACACGCGTTCCGCCAGAGTGCGATCGAATCCCGGATCGCTGCCGAACTGTCCGGTGTCGATCGCCAGGGACACGGTTTTTCGCTGAGCCTTGCTCACGTCGCGGTCTTTGCCGCCGTGCTGGTGAGCTACATGGGCAGGGATAGTGGATTGATGACCATCATCGTCGTGCCACTCGCCGGCGCGCTGCTCACGTTGGTGGCAGGACGCTACCAGGACGCCGAGAAACGGCGGCTGACGCGGACCGACTTCGCATCAGTGCAGATCGAGTCCCCGCACGACGACACGCCTCCGGAATCGGACCATCCTCTGCACCCGAACAACCACGTTCCACTGGGAACGTAGCAGCCCGTGGTAGAACAACCCTTTCAAGGTGCCGATCCTCCCCTTGCACGTCTAGGAATGACCTGCTAGACTCCTAGCTCAACTAGGAGACTGCATGCCATCCACATCCGGCGGTCTGCTGCCCGGTACGCTCGACCTGCTGATTCTGAAGGCCGTCTCGCTGGAGCGCCTGCATGGCTACGGCGTGTTGCTCCGGATCCGGCAGATCACCGGAGAGGTTCTCGACGTGCCGCAGGGTTCGCTCTATCCGGCGCTCAACCGGCTCGAGCACCAGGGGCTCATCGCGTCGGAATGGGGCCAGAGCGAGAACCGGCGCCGGGCCAAGTTCTACAGGCTGACCCGCGCCGGGCGGCAGCGGTTTCAGGAGGAAGCAGCCGGCTGGGAACGTCTCGCCGCGGCCATGGCGGCCGCTCTCGGCACGACCCCCGAGGAGGCATGACGTGTTCTCGAGGCTGCGCTCGTTTCTCGGCACGCTGTTCCGGCGGGCGCGTTTCGAGAACGCGCTCACTGAGGAGGTGCGGTTTCATCTCGACGCGTACACGGCGGACCTGATCCGCTCGGGGGTGCCCAGGCGCGACGCCGCGCGCCGCGCGCGCATCCAGTTCGGCAGCATCGAGGGCGTCAAGGATGCATGCCGGCAATCGCGCGGCCTGCGGCTTGCCGATGACCTCGGACAGATCATGACGAACATCAGACTGGCGCTGCGCATGCTCGCCAAGACCCCGCTCGTCACAGGCGTGGCGGTCGTGTCGCTCGCCCTGGGCATCGGGGCCAACGCGGCGATCTTCTCCCTCTACAGCCAGCTCCTGCTGCGCCCGCTGCCGGTGGTCCAACCGGAGCGGCTGGTCAACCTCGAAGCCCCGGGACCCAAGCCCGGTTCACTCAACTGCAACGGGGCGGGCGGGTGCGACGAGGTCTTCAGCTACCCGATGTTCCGTGACCTCCAGCGGGAGCAGAAAGTCTTCACCGACATCGCTGCACATCGCGGTTTCGAGGCCAGCGTAGCGTATCAGGGCCGTACTCTCGGTGTCCTGCAAGGCATGCAGGTCTCCGGATCGTTCTTTCCAACGCTGGGACTCGTACCTGCAGCAGGGCGACTGCTGGGCCGCGACGTCGACGAGCCGATCGGCGGGCATCCGGTCGTCGTCCTGGCGTACGGCTTTTGGCAGACCCACCTCCGCGGGTCACCCGACGTGATCGGCGATGCCATCATCGTAAACGGTCTGCCGCTGACCATCGTCGGCGTGGCGCCGGCGGGATTCCGGGGCACAACTTTCAACATGCCGGCCATGATCTTCGTGCCGATCACGATGCAGAGCAGGCTCTCGGCCGGCACCGGGGGTGAGGGCCGTTTCGAGGACCGCCGGAACTACTGGGTCTACCTCTTCGCCCGCCTTAAGCCGGAGGTGTCTCTGAACCAGGCGCACGCGGCGATCGAGCCGCTGTACCGCAGCATCCTCGCAGAGGTGGAGGCGCCGCTCCAGACCGACATGAGCGGCCAGACCAGGGCGCAATTCGTCGCCAAGACGCTTCCGATCAGGGACGGACGGCAGGGCCAGAGCGGGGTGCATGACAGCGTCGGCGCACTGATGTTTCTCCTCTTTGGCGTCACCGCCGTCGTCCTCCTGATCGCGTGCGCCAACATCGCGAACCTGCTGCTGGCGCGATCGGCCGCGCGCGCATCCGAGATGGCGGTGCGGCTCTCGCTCGGCGCCTCGCGACGGCATCTGCTGACGCAACTGCTGACCGAGTCATGCCTCCTGGCGGTCCTCGGCGGCGCGGCCGGCCTGGTTGTGGCGCAGTGGACCCTGCGTTTCACCGTCTTGCTCCTGTCACCCGATGTCGCAGACCTCCTTCGACTGACACTCGACCCGTATGTGATCCCGTTCACCGGCGCGGTCTCGCTCGCCACCGGTTTGCTCTTCGGCATCTTCCCGGCGCTCCACGGCACGCGGGCGGAATTGATCTCGGCCCTCAAGGACGACGCCGGGCAACCGGCGGGCGCCCGCACGGCGGCCCGCTTCCGGCACGGACTGGTCGTGGCGCAGTTCGCCCTGGCGATGACGCTGCTCGTGGCGGCCGGGCTGTTCATCCAGAGCCTGCGCAACGTGAGCCGCGTCGACCTCGGCATCCGGACGGACGATGTCGTGACGTTTCGTCTGCGGCCGAAGCTCATCGGGTATGGGGACGCGCAGACGCGCGCACTCTACGAACGGGTCGAAGCGGAGCTGGCAGCACAGCCAGCCATGACGGCGGTGACGGCGGCCTCGGTCGCGGTCCTCACCGGGGGCATGTCGATTACGACCGTCATGGTGGAAGGATTCGAGGCCGGACCCGATACGGATCGCAGCACGCGGTTGAATCAAATCGGCACCGACTACTTCCGGACCCTCGGGATTCCGGTGCTGCGTGGCCGCACGTTCACCGAGTCGGACGTGCGCGCGGCGCCGCCGGTCGCGATCGTCAACGAAGCGTTCGCGCGCAAGTTCAATCTCGGACGCGACGCGGTCGGCCGACGCCTCGGACGCGGAGTGCGCGACGTCGCGCTGGATACCGAGATCGTCGGGATCGTCGCGGACACTCGGTACAGCAATGTCAAGGACCCCGCCCCGCCACTCCTCTATGTCCCGTATCGACAGGAGGACACGGTCGGGTCGCTTGCATTCCATGCCCGGAACACCCTTCCGACGGACGGCACGCTGCGCACGATCCCCGCGCTGGTGGCCCAGATCGATCCGAACCTGCCGGTGACCGGCCTCAAGACCCTGCCGCAGCAGGTACAGGAAATCGCGTTGGGGGACCGCGCGGCCTCGGTGCTGTCCGCCGCCTTCGCCGGGCTCGCGACGCTGCTGGCGGCGGTGGGTCTCTACGGTGTGCTGGCGTACACGGTTGCGCAGCGCACGCGCGAGTTCGGCCTGCGGATGGCGCTGGGGGCGGACGCGGCGCGCCTGCGGGCGATGGTGCTCGGCCAGTTGGGACGGATGACGCTCACGGGCGGCGCGATCGGGCTTATCGCGGCGCTCGGCCTCGGACGTCTGGCGCAGGCAATCCTCTATGAGGTTGACGGCCTGCCGCTGGCCGTCATCGCCGCCGCGGTGGTGGTCTTGGCCTCCGTCGCGCTGGCCGCCGGGTTCGTCCCGGCGCATCGCGCCTCCCGCATCGACCCGATGACCGCACTTCGTCACAGGTAGCTCCCGACGAGCCGTGACGTGGCGTTCACGCACTCGCGGCCGTGCCGAACGACGTTCAGCCGCCGGACGAACCGGTCCAGGCTCAGCGGGAATAGCTATAATAATATCTATTGTAATAGTTTCTGATATAGCTATAATTACGAACATGAGTCCCATGAGAACGGTTCAGATGACGCTGGATCGGGCGCTGGTCGAATCGGTGGACGGTGCCGCAAGACGGCTCGGAACGACGAGGTCGGCCTTCACGCGCAAGGCGTTGACCGATGCTCTGGAGCGGTTGCGGGTCGAAGCGCTCGAACTGCGACATCGCCGCGGCTATGAACGCCGTCCAATCCGGCGCGGCGAGTTCAGCGGTTGGGAGCAGGAGCAGGCGTGGCCCGAGTGATCCAACGGGGCAACGTGCGCTGGTACCGTTTCGGCCGGCCGGACAAGCAGCGCCCCGTCGTCGTCCTGACCCGCGCCGCCGCACTCGAGTTCCTGTCCGAGGTCACCATCGCACCGGTGACGAGCACCATCCGCGACATCCCTACCGAAGTTCTCCTGACGCGCGACGACGGCATGCCCCGAACCTGCGCCGTCAACCTCGACCATGTGCAGACGGTGTCCCGCGCGCAGGTCGGCGCGCTCATCGCAACGTTGCGCGGCGATCGCATGAAGCAGGTCGCCGACGCGCTCCGCTTCGCCCTCGACGTATGAGGACGTGGATCACTTCCCCGTGCATGTCTGACTTTAGTCGTTCAATGGGTTGCCCACTCGGCCCCGACCAGGGAAACTGATGGTGCACGCCAACAGTTGCTGGACGTAGGACCGAGTGCACATCAGCAGCGTCGAGCGCGCGAGGGACGACTGACGGACGGCCCCTGACCTGCCGCTCGCTGATGAACCGGACCAGATGATGGCCAACCTCAGATTCGCGCTGCGCATGCTCGCCAAGACCCCGGTCGTCACGAGCGTGGCGGTCGTCTCGCTCGCCCTGGGCATCGGCGCCAACGCGGCGATCTTCTCCCTCTACAGCCAGCTCTTGCTGCGTCCGTTGCCGGTCGTCGAACCTGCAGGGCTGGTCAACCTCGAAGCCCCGGGACCCAAGCCCGGATCGAATAGCTGCAACGGGACGGGCGGGTGCGACGAGGTCTTCAGCTACCCGATGTTCCGTGACCTCCAGCGCGAGCAGACGGTCTTCACCGATCTCGCCGCACACCGCGGTTTCGCCGCCCACGTGACGAATCAGGGGCACACCGTCAACGTCCAGGGGATGCAGGTCTCCGGGTCGTACTTCCCGACACTGGGCCTCGTACCGGCGGCGGGACGCTTGTTGGGAGCGGACGTCGACCAGCCGATCGGCGGGCATCCGGTCGTCGTTCTGAGCCACGCGTTCTGGCAGTCGGACTTCGATGCGTCACCCGATGTGATCGGCGACGCCCTCGTCGTCAACGGGCAGCCATTGACCATCGTCGGCGTGGCGCCGGCCGGATTCCGCGGCACGACGATCAACATGCCGGCCATGATTTTCGTACCGATCACGATGCACGGCCGGCTCCCCGCCGGCACCGGCGAGGGCCGCTTCGCCGACCGCCGGAACTACTGGCTCTACCTCTTCGCGCGCCTGAAGCCGGAGGTGTCGCTGGAGCAGGCGCGTGCGGCGCTCGCGCCGCTGTACGGCAGCATCCTCAGCGAGGTGGAGGCACCGCTCCAGACCGACATGAGCGCCCAGACCAGGGCGCAATTCGTCGCCAGGCAGCTTCCGATCAGGGATGGACGGCGGGGCCAGAGCCAGATGCACGACGGCGTCGGCGCTCCCCTGCTCCTGCTCCTCGGCGTCACGGCCGTCGTCCTGCTGATCGCATGCGCCAACATCGCGAACCTGCTGCTGGCGCGCTCGGCGGCGCGCGCATCCGAGATGGCCGTGCGGCTCTCGCTCGGCGCGTCGCGACGGCACCTTGTCACGCAACTGCTGACCGAATCGTGCCTGCTGGCGGTTTTCGCCGGCGCGGCCGGGCTGGTCGTGGCGCAATGGACGCTGCGCTTCATCGGCGTGCTTCTGCCACCCGAAGCCGCGGACCTCCTCCAATTGGCACTCGACCCGTATGCGCTCCCGTTCACCGGCGCGGTCTCGCTCGTGACCGGCGTGCTCTTCGGCATCGTCCCGGCGCTCCATGGCACACGGGCGGAACTGATCTCCGCGCTCAAGGACGACGCCGGCCAGCCGGGGGGCGCCCGCACGGCCGCTCGTTTCCGCCAGGGGCTGGTCGTCGCGCAGTTCGCCCTGGCGATGATGCTGCTGGTGGAGGGCGGGCTCTTCATCCAGAGCCTGCGCAACGTGAGCCGCATCGACCTGGGCATCCGGACGGACGATGTCGTGACGTTTCGTCTGTCGCCTGCGCTCAGCGGCTATGGGGACACGCAGACACGTGCGCTCTACGAGCGGGTCGAAGCGGAGCTGGCAGCACTACCTGCCGTGACGGCGGTGACGGCGGCGTCAATCGCGGTATTCGCCGGGGACAGTTGGGGTACCCGGGTCATGGTGGAAGGATTCGAGGCCGGACCGGATGCAGATCGCAGCACGCGGTTCAATCAGATCGGCACCAACTACTTCGTGACCCTCGGAATCCCGGTGCTGGCTGGCCGCACGTTCACGGAGTCGGACGTGCGCGCGGCGCCGCCGGTCGCGATCGTCAATGAAGCGTTCGCGCGCAAGTTCAATCTCGGACGCGACGCGGTCGGCCGACGCCTGGGACGCGGAGGCCGCGACGTCGCGCTGGATACCGAGATCGTCGGGCTCGTCGCAGACACCCGCTACAACAACGTCAAGACCCCGGCTCCACCACTTCTCTACGTTCCGTATCGACAGGAAGACACGGTCGGGTCGCTCGCGTTCTATGCTCGCAGCACCCTGCCGCCGGACGGCATGCTGCGCACAATCCCCACGCTGGTGGCCGGCCTCGACTCCAACCTGTCCGTGATCATGCTGAAGACGCTGACCCGGCAGGTGCAGGAGAGCGCGTTCGAGGACCGCGCCATCACCGTGCTGTCCGCCGCCTTTGCCGGGCTCGCGACGCTGCTCGCGGCGGTTGGGCTCTACGGCGTGCTGGCCTACACGGTGACGCAGCGCACGCGCGAGTTCGGATTGCGGATGGCGCTGGGGGCGGACCCGGCGCGCCTGCGGGCGATGGTGCTCGGCCAAGTCGGGCGAATGACGCTGGCGGGTGGCGCGGTCGGGCTCGTCGGAGCGCTGGGACTTGGACGGCTCGCACAGTCGCTGCTCTACGAGATCGACGGTCTGCAACCCGCCGTCATCGCCGCGGCGGCGGTGTCGCTGGCGGCCGTGGCGCTGGCCGCCGGGTTCGTCCCGGCGCACCGGGCGTCCCGTGTCCACCCGATGACCGCGCTGCGGCACAAGTAGCGCGCCTGCGAGATGCCACGTGACCTGCTGCAACAACTGTGGGGCAGGCGGTCCGGCTCACACTGCTCGGGGCCGCCATCGGCCTCGGGGTGGCGCTTCCCGCCGGCGATTTGCTCCGGCCGCTCCTCTTCGGCGTGGCGCCGCAAGAGCCGGGGACGCTGGCGGCACTGACCGCGCTGCTCGTGGCGGGGTGTGCGGCGGCAAGCTTGCTCGCAGCCTGGCGCGCGACGAGAATCGACCCGCTGGCGGCGCTCCGAGACTCTGAGTGAAGCTCACGATCATCGTCCCCGCCTTCAACGAAGAGGCCTACCTCGTGCGGACCCTGGACTCGGTCCGGACCGCCGCGGAGGAGTTGCGCGCTCGGTCCGGCATGGATGTCGACACGATCGTGGTCGACAACAACAGCGAGGATGAAACCGCCGCGGTCGCTCGGAGCAAAGGCGCAACGGTGGTTCACGAGCCGCTGCAGAACATTGCGCGCGCCCGCAACACCGGGGCGCGCCATGCGCAGGGGGACGTGCTCGTCTTCCTCGATGCGGACGTAGTCGTGCCGCCCACACTCCTGGCCACGATCCACGCGACGATGAGCGATCCGAAGTGCATCGGCGGCGGCGTGGACGTCGACTACCGGCCGCGGCGCCGCTCCGTCAGGCTCTACCTGCGCGCATGGCGGTTCCTCGGCCAGCGCCTGGGGATGGTCCAGGGCGCCGCGCAGTTCTGTCGGAAGGGGGTCTTCGAACAGGTCGGAGGCTACGACGAGAAAGTGTGGATCGGCGAGGACGTCGACTTCCACTGGGGCCTCAAGAGACTGGCCAAGGCAACCGATCGCACGGTCCGGACCATCGGGCATCCGCGTGTGCGGCCCTCCTGCCGGCGCTTCGACACCTGGCCCGTGTGGAGGATCCTGATCTGGACCAACCCCCTCTTCATTGTCTTGTTCCGCCGCTGGAAAGCAGTCTGGAGCGGCTGGTACTCGGATGCGGTGCGGTAGACCGCAACGGACCCGATGGGGCTGTGAAGAATATCCGAGGAGACGAGGAACCTGCTTTCGCTTCTACCGGGGGTCCAGCTTCAGATGTTGGGGGCCGAAACTCTCCGGCAGCAGTGCTCCCAACGTCGTCTCTTTCGACTCCCCCGCTGCACTCGACATGACCACCGGACAATCACTCGCGGCGAACTCGTTGATGACCTGTCGACAGATTCCACACGGTGGAACGAGTGCACCCTGCCGCGTTGTCACCAACACGGCTGCAATGCGGCGGTGCCCCTCGCTGACCGCCTTCCAGACGGCGACCCTCTCGGCGCAGACCGTTCCTCCGTACGAAGCGTTTTCCACATTGCAGCCGGAATAGATGTGTCCGTCGCCGGTGAGCACAGCGGCGCCCACATGAAACCGGCTGTAGGGAGCATAGGCGTTCGTGAGCGCGTTCTGCGCGGTCGCTTCAAGAGCGTTCCAGTCGATTCCTGACACTTCAAGAACTCCTGTCCACCTGACCGATCGCCGAGTCGACATTTCTCATCATATGGAAACGCCGGTTCGATTGCGACGCGGAGCGGACGGCTGATACACTGCGCGACCGTGCGGAAGACTCTGTATCTCGCGAATGCCTACGGATTCTCCACCCAGCAGCGCACGGGGCTGCTGCCGGCGCTCGTCGACGCCCTGACGGCGGCCGGCGCCGAGGTGTGGGAACCGTTCACACGGAACAACCAGATCGACACCGCGAGCGCCGGCTGGGCCTACCGGGTTGGCCAGGCCGATCGACGGGACGTGCGCGACGCGGACGGGCTGTTCGCGGTGGTCAACGGCTGCCCGCCGGATGAAGGGGTCATGGTCGAACTCGGTCTGGCCATCGCCTGGGGCAAGCCGACGTTCCTGTTCAGGGACGATTTCCGCCGCTGCACCGACAGCGAGGTCTACCCGCTCAACCTGATGCTGTTCACCGGCCTGCCGGAGGCTGGCTGGGAGGCGTACTGGTACGGCTCGGTCGAGGAGATCGCCGATCCCGGCAAGGCACTGGCGCGGTGGCTGCGGGACGGGACGGGAACATAGAGAACGGCGCTTACCCGTGTCCCGAGTGGACGGCCGTCGCGCGCAGGTGATCCAGCACGACCCGGCCACGGGCAGACAGCGCGTATCCCGGGTGGTGGCTGACGGTCAGGCCGAGATTCTTCAGTTTCCGCACCTGCGGCTTCAACCAGTCCCTGTCGCATCCCAGGCGCTCGGCCAGCGTCCGGGCCGCGACGTTGGGGTGATGCTCGATTCCCGCCAGGACCCGCCCCGTCCAGGGGCCCGTGGTTGATCGGCTATCCAGTCGGTGGAGCCGTGCGACGGTCGACTCGATCTGTTCGGCCGACAGGTCGTCCTGTTGGCGCAGGGCGATTCGGGGATCCGCTCCGGCATACTCGACCGTGATGCGAAAGATCTGCCCGTCGCGGGTACCCAGCGCGGCCAGCAGTTCGGCGGTCGTCGCGTATCCGGCCGCAAGCAGGTCCGGCCTCGTAATGTCCGAGTCCCGGACTTCGCGGACATCCAGGATGTTCAGAACGCCGATGGCGGTGCGCAACGCTCCCCCCGTCCGGACCGTGGGCTTCCGCCAACGGCGAAAGACCAGCGAGATCTCGCCGCTTCTGATCCGGACGAGCACGTCATTGCGGAGGAGCACCGTCTGGCGCGATCCTATACCGTCGACCGTCGTGACCACGTCATGGTCCTGGCAGCGCGTGGTCGGTTGATTGCCGGCCCACGCTCACGTGTGCGACGATGGGGTCGTGCGTGTGCTCGCCGGGGACGAGTACATCATCCGAACGGCTGCTCGTCATGTCCTTCCCCATCCGCGCGGGCATACCGATGCACGAGCATACCGGCAGCGGAATGGCAGAGCCGAGTCGCACCGGATCCGGCGCGACACCGACCACCTCGACCGCCCACTGAAGAGGGAGCCATCCATGACTCGCATTCCCGGCATTCCTGCCGTATTTCTCATCGCAGCGGTCTCCGTTATCGGCGGGTGTGCAGACAGCGAGGTCGCCGAAGAATCAGAGGTAGTCGAAGAGTCGGGGCCAGAGGCACTCGACGAGTCCGTCCCGGCGGTAGTCGAAGAATCCGGCGAGGAGTCCGGTACCGAACTTCCGCTGACCGAATCCTACGACACGGTCCGAAACGGCGCGCGGCTGACGCTGGCCTATGACGCCCAAAGCAATTCCTTCAAAGGTCGCGTGGAGAACACCACGAACGACACCTTGAGGCAGGTGCGGGTCGAAGTGCACCTGTCGAACGGACGAGAGCTCGGACCGACCACGCCGGCCGACCTTGCCCCCGGCGAAGGACGTGAAGTCGAGCTCCTGGCGGCCAGCACGGACTTCGACGGCTGGACCGCCCATCCCGAAGTGGGCAGCGGCGAGCACGCCGGAGATGAAGAACACGGCGAGGAACACGGCGGCGAAGAACGCGGCGAGCACGATCGCGAAGGTGGCGACGAACACCGATAGCGGCGCACGCAGGTGCCCGCGGGGCGCCAGCGTGGGAAAAGGAGCGGTGACGGCATGGCCGACAGGGGGCGCAGCGGCGCGCTGCAGACGATCTTCTCGTTCTTCCTCGGATTGATGGTCACCGCGTTCGCCGGCGTGGGCGTCTATACGTTCCACCCGCCGCCGCAGGAGGCGCTGCTCCGGCAGATCCAGATACTTGATCGGGAGGAGGTGACGGTCAGGGATTCGCGGCCACCCGAGCAGTTGACCGCTGCCGACCGCGACCGGATCGAGGAGCTGAACGTTGCGCGAAACGAGCTTAGGGATGCCGTGCGAGAGGCCCAGCAGGGGTGGGGCCGCAGCACGAGCATCATCTTGATCATCTTCGCGACGCTGGTGATGGCCGTGTCGCTCGTACGGGCGGATCAGTTGCCGGTCCTGGGAAACGGAATCTTGTTGGGCGGGCTGTTCACGATGGTCTATGGCATCGGCTGGATCATCGCAACCGACACCTCGATCGTCCGCTTCGTGGTGATGACCGTGGCGTTCGGCACCACGCTGGCGCTCGGCTATGTCCGTTTCGTCCGCGGTCGGGTGGCGCCGCCGCCAGCGGTGCAGGACCGGGCCGCCGGCGATGCAGGGGTGGCGGACCTGGAACGGCGCGTGGACAACCTCGAGGCGCGGCTGAACGACGCGGCCGGCGCGCTCGGAAACCCCTCCAGATGATGGTGCGCCGGCAGGCTGCCGTCAGAACCGCACGCTGAGCCCCACCTGCGCCCGGCGGGTGTCGCCAAGGCCGCTGCGGAGCGTCCCGTCGAAGTTGAAGAGGAGCGAGCCGACCGCGGTGTCGACGAAGTTGTCGGCGTTGGTCAGGTTGAAGATCTCCAGCATCGGCTCGATCACCGCGCCGCCCCCGAGCGCAAAACGGCGCGACACCCGCAGGTCCCAGGTGAAGAACTGGTTCTCCCGCCGCAGCGTGTTGCGCGTGAGGATCGATCCATCCGCGCACTTCCGATCTGACGGCAGGGCGGCCCGCGCGCCCCGGATGGCGCACTGCTCCGACACCGGCGACGCCGACTGGTAGCGCACGACGTTGTTCAGGTGCACGTCTCCCGGCAGACCGACCAGCAGGTAGCCGTTCACCTGGTGGCGCCGGTCGCGATCCGACCAGCCGTACTCCGGGGCGAGGTTGCCGGCATCGGCATACCGGAAGGTGAAGGGGTCGCGCTCGTTGTCGTCGTCCGAGCGATCGAAGGCCAGGGTGTAGTGCGTTTCGAAGGTGAGCGGCCGACCGCCGACCGCACGCCTGCCGCGCAGGCCGAGCGTGAGGGAGTGGTACCGCGAACGTGCGCTGCTCTCGGCGACGGTCAGCGCGTTGAGGCCGCCGCCGGACGGATGCGTCCCGATGCCGAACGGCGAGCCGAGGATCGGGTCGTTGCGGTTGACGAACCGGAAGAGGTCGTCGGTGCGCGCGTGGAGGTACGTGGCGGTCGCCGCGACGCCGCCGCCGATATCCCGGTCGACGGCGGCGCTGAACGACCAGGTGCGCGGCAGCTCGAGATCGCGATCGGCGACCTGAATGTCCGGCAGGAAGGGTTCCGTGGTCGAGGCGTCGATCTGGCGGTCGACGGCCGGGACGGGACCGAGCTCCGTGGCGGCGCTGCTGCGGAAGATGTTCTGTTGGAACGCGCCGTTGGTCGTCCGTTGCGGTGCGAAGACGAGCATCGGGATGCGCGCCACGTACGACCCGGCGTTGGCGCGCAGCACGGTGCGGCCGTCGCCGGAGAGCTCCCAGGCCAGCCCGGCGCGCGGCTGCAGATTGTCGAGGTCGTCCGGAATCCCGCCGTCGGACGGGAAACGGACATCGTCCAGATACGGCGCGAAGAACGTGTCGGCCGGATCGACGAAGACCTCCGGGTGCCAGGTCCCCTCCCAGCGCAGGCCGAGGTCCAGCGTCAGCCGATCGTGCGCATGCCAGGTGTCCTGCACGAACGCTCCCAGCTCGTGGGTCTGAAGCTGCTGGCGCCCGAGCCGATCTGCGGGCACGCCGGGCACGGTCGCCGCCTGCAGATACAACAGCACCGGTCCGGTGACCTGCGCGCCCGTTGGACAGACCCCGAGCGCACTGCCGGAGCCGTCCGAACAGGTGACATAGCGGTTGCCGTGCGTGACGAAGCCGATGAAGCCGTCGACCGAATCGAAGATGTAGCGGCTGTTCGCCAACCCGAGGAACTGCTGCTCGGCGACGGTCCGGTTGTACTCCAGCCCGGTCTTGATGAGATGGCCGCCCGTGGCGAACGACACGTTGTCGACCACCTGGAGCCGCGTGTCGAAATACGGATCGACAGGGAGAAAGAACGGCAGCCCGATGCGGAAGCCGTCGTCGACGTCCATGGCAATGTCGGGAAACGGCCGCCCCCCCAGATCGGCGAACTGCGGCGGACCCGGAAGGCGGGCCCCGGGCAGCAGCGGCCCCTCATACCAGCGCGGTCGATGTTCGCGCGCCCACTGTATGCGGAGCTCGTTGGAAAGCGCGTTGGTGAGCAAAGAGCGCAGGCCGCCGTTGAATGCATGCGAGCGGTCTCCCTCGACCCCGTTGGCCGACGCGCCCCAGGCATCGACATCGAACGTGCCGTTCACCTGCTCGGACCACGTGTAGTTGTATTTGATCGAGGCCTGGTGCCGGCCATCGAGGATCAGGTCAAGCTTGGCGAGGAAGGAACGCGCGTCGTTCGTGCGTCGGATCGAACCGAACTCGTTGTCGAAGAGTCCCGGCCAGCGCGCGTGCAGAAAGCGTTCGAGGCGCTGCAGGTTCGCCGGGTTCCGTACGCGGCGGGTCGCCTGTTTGGTCTCGGCGGCGGCCTGCTGGTCGTAGGCCAGGAAGAAGAACACGCGATCGCGCACGAGGGGGCCGCCCAGGGTCGCGCCGGCCTGGTTCCGTTGGAAGTCGGGCTTCCCGCCTCCCCGCACCGCCGGGAACGGGGCGGCCATTTCGTCCCACTGTCCGAAATAGTGGGCCGACCCGGCGAGATCGTTGGTTCCCGACTTCGTGATCACGTTGACGAACCCGCCCGCCGATCGGCCGAACTCGGCGGTGGCGCCCTGGTTCACCACCACCAGATCTTCGATAGCGTCCTGATTGAACGTGAAGGCGGGCCGCTGGCCGCCGCGCTGCTCCCCGAAGAAGGGGTTGTTGAAGTCGGCCCCGTCGACGATGACGTTGTTGAAGATGCCGCGCTGGCCGCTGATGTTCAGCGCGTCGCCGTCCGGCCCCTGCGAGATCGACGCCCCCGGAGTCAGCAGCGTCAGATTCAGGAAGTTGCGGCCGTTGCTCGGGAGCCCGTCGACCACATCCTCCCTGATCCGTTGCGAACTCGTTACGTCCGCGCTATCGATCGGCGCCGGCAGGTCGCTCGAGACGGTGACCGTTTCGGCCGCCACGACCCGCAGCCCGACCGCCAGATCGAGCGCCTCGCCGACGCGCAGGACCGACCCTTCGATGCGCTCGACACCGAATCCGGTGGTGGCCGCCGCCACGGTCAGGTCGTACGTGCCCGGCGGCAGGAGGGTCCGCACGAACGTCCCGGAGGTGTTCGTCTCGACCGTGGTCAGCAGGTCGGTCTCGCGGTGCTCGATGACGATAACCGCGCCCGCGAGCGGCGCGCCGATCGGATCGCGGACCGTTCCGCGGATGATGCCGGTCGTCGTACCGGCCTGGGCCGCCAGCGCCGGCGCGCCGAGGTGATGCAACACCGCCAGCAGCACCACGACGGCCAGTGCACTGTGCCGGCACACCGCTCGGATGGATCCAACGAGGTTCAGCATGGTCAGTCTCAGTGCATATTCAGCCTTGAAGGCGGAACGTGCAACGTCGGCAATCTGGACCATGGCGGGTTCGATGCAGTGGACTGGTTGATTCGAAGATACGACTAGAAATTCTAACCATGTCAGGTTCGATGCAATGGACTGGCCGCTTCGAAGATATGACCAGGAATCTGGACCAGGGCAGGTTCGAATATGGAAGAAATACAGATCTCGTCATTCAAGGCGGCCTGGCTCGCCGTGCTGGACCGAGTCGGCAAGACACGCCAACCCGTGCTCGTGACCCGCTTCGGCAAGCCGGTCGCGCGAATCGGGCCGCCGCCGCGCCGGGTTGGGGTCTCGTCGCGATCGGCACCGTCAGGCTGACCAGGCGAATGGCGGGACTGGTCGGGGATGAGCCGCCGGATGCCGTCGGGCAGATCCTGCCGTATCAACTCGTCGCCCGAGAGCGGTCGGTACATCGGATGCCCGAAGGCCAATAGCAGCGCAATGACGACCTCCAGGATGACGAATGACGCCGCCATCGTCCGCAGCAGAGACGAAGAGCCCCAGAACGCCGCCTGCAGCCAGACCGCCATCGGCAGGCACGCCGCATGGAACGCGATAACGATGTGCCAGCCCTGGACGGGCACCGGAGACACCGCGGCGGCGGCGCACATGGCGACCAGACACCACCAGGCGTAGGCGCGGAACCAGGTCGCCGGCGATGCCCGGTCCGCGGTGTCCTCCGCACCGCCTGACGGCCGGCGCCGGAAGTAGCGCCAGGAAGCCTGCAGCGCGAGGAGAATCGAGACGATGCTCACGCTGATGAGGACCATCGTCAGGCCGGAGACGAACAGTGTCCAGAGGCTGGGATCGGCGCCGTCCGCCGCACCGACGCTGGTCTGCCGCAGCCGCCGTCCGATATCCAGCGAGCCGAGGCGCAACCAGTACGCGAAGCCCTTCAGCAGATTCAGCAGACCTACGAAGACGCGCGAGAAATCTTCCGTTTCCTGCGGCACCATGCGTGGCAGTGTGCCGGCGAGCAGCGCCTGCAATGTAGGCGCGAGCGTGAGCCCGCCCGCCAGCAGACCGAGGATGATCCCCCTGACGTCGATACGAATGAGCCGCCTCGCGGCCAGCAGCGCGGTGAGGAGCGCGAGCACGACGAACGAGGTGTGAAGCTGCACCGCCAACATCAGCGTAGCGGCCAGCAGCATGCTCCAGCCCAGATGACGCTGGACACGCAGCCGGTAGGCGCTGGCCAGATGCAGTGCCGCCGGCAGAAAAACATACGCCGGTTCCCAGAGAAAGCCCGAGTGGTAGAGGCGCCAGGGCGACAGCCAGTAGACGCTGAGGTAGGCCGCGGCGAACCTCGCTCCCAGCGCCCGCCCGAGGCAGATCGACAGGACGGCGGCGGCGGCAACGTGAAAGAGTCCGATGAGCAGTGCCGGCGCCCGATAGTCGGCCCACATCCGCAGCGGGAGACCGACAAGCAGCGGCAACAGCGCACCCGGAATCCGTCCGCCGCCGCTCGTGGTCTTGGCATAGGGCGGCAGGCGGTTGGCGTCGAGCAGCTCGAGCGCCGGCTCCAGCAGACCGTACTGGTCGCCGTACACCCATTGGCGCGACCAGAGCAACGCCTGCAGCGCGAGTCCCGCACACAGGATGGCGGCGATGATTCTGAACGGTCGAGTCATGTCACGGGATAGCGCCGGCGACCCCGCATATCTTCGCGGGCAGAACAGTCTGACCCGCCCGCGCCAGACTCGCGGCAGCCATGTGAGTATTTTCGGGGCAACCGGCAGCCGTCAAGGCCGGCCCGTCGAAGACCAGGGCGGTTTCGACGAACCGCCCGCCGGTGTGCCGTCGACGCGCTGGCCGTCTCCCGGTATCCTTACGAGCGCTTGACCGCGCGGACCGACAAGGAATTCGCCGCCCTGGCGCGGTCACCCGTGACGCCATCGACACCCACACCTGGAGAAGACAACGCATGATCCTGACCACCACACCATCGATCGAAGGCAAGACCATTCGCGAATATCGCGGCATCGTCACCGGAGAGGCCATCGTCGGCGCCAACATCTTCCGCGACTTCCTGGCCGGCATACGCGACATCGTGGGCGGACGATCCGCCGCCTATGAAAAGGAGCTGCACACGGCCCGCGAGATTGCCCTTCGAGAGATGGAGGACGCGGCACGCGCCCAGGGCGGCACCGCCGTGGTCGGCATCGACCTCGACTACGAGGTCGTCGGTCAGGGCGGCAGCATGCTCATGGTCTCAGTCAGCGGCACCGCCGTGACGACCGAGTAGCAGGCCGTGGGGAAACCCCGCGCCGCACGGAGGAACAGGTCGTCCGGGGCCGCCTGGACCGCCGCCTTGTAGCGCGCGTGGGGGAAGACGACGGCCCGCACGGCACGCAGCAAGGCGAGGAATCGGGGTCAGGACTCGCCTGACACCACCTCGCCCGCTCCGGTTATTTCGATCGCAGCGCCTTCGTCGTCGAGCGCGCCACCGAGAAGCGTGAACAGAAGCGCCGGATTCACGTCCCGCGCGGCGTCGTCCGCACCGGACACTCGCGCGATGGCCCGGTCTTCCGCAACAACCCCGCGCAGCGTCTCCACGATCACCCCGTATTGCGGCGCCTTGAACAGCGTGTCGAACTCACGCCAGCGACCGGGCTGCCCGCCAACGGCGGTCACGAGCAGCCCGACGACCAGCACTGCAGCCACGCGCGGTTGGGCGGGCCGCCAGGCCAGCCCGCCCAGCAGCGCCAGCCCCAGCGGCGCCGACAGCGACAGCAGCCAGTAGGTGTCAGTCTCGATCTCCAACAGTCCGACGCCAAGCCAGGCGCACGCCACCGGTAGTATCGACACCGTCAGCAGATCGACCTCGCGGCGCCAGGCGAACGCCGTAGCGCCCAATCCGGCCAGCACCCACAGTGCGAGCGCGGGCAGTTGTGCGGGTGTCACGAACAGCCGCGCCGTCCCCTCAACCAGGAAACGGCTGCTCTTGCCCACCATGATCGACGACGGGTCCGAGACGAGACGCCCCACACCGCGAGCCATGCGGCCGCCGACACCATCCCCCTCCGACGACACGACGTCAGACAGCAGGAATGGGAGTTGCAACACCAGCACCACAGCGGCGACGGCCAGCCCCGCGCGCAATGCCGCGGCCCACGGCAGACGCGCGTCCCGCGAGGCGACCCAGAGCAGAGAAAGCAACACCGGCGCCGCCACGAACACCGCCGGCGTGTGCGCCTGCACGGCGAGCCAGGCGGTCGCAGCCAGCGTCCCGACCCGCCAGAGGGTCCAGGGTCGCGCCGACCAGCGGAGCAGCAGCACCACTGTCAAATTGACGAAGGTGACCGAGAGCCCCGGGTTCCAGATCGTCGCTGCCAGCGCGCCGTCGAACGGCGAAGACACCATTACGAGCAGGATGCCCCCCACGGCGGCGACCGGCACGCCGCGTTGCATCAGCGCCGCCGCGAGCAGACCGTCGCTCAGAGATCGAAACATCACCAACCCGACCGCCCCGACGTGCGGCAGGTTGCCGAACACCGGCGACAGCACCTGCTTGATTGTCCACAGCACCCAGTAGAACACCGGCCCCAGTGAGACCCCGCCGCTGGACACCGGCGTCCCGACGCGCGGCAAATCGGCGAACGCACCCTGCACCGCCAGCCAGTCTCGCTGCTGATCACCCAGAAACCACAGGTGGTCGCTGATGCCGTGGGTGCGAAAGATCGCCGCGTAACAGGCGAGCGTCACCGGCACCCCGATGCCTACGGCATGGCGCACCCATCCCCGCGGCAGCGCATCGAGCGTGCAGAGCAGACGCGAGGTGAGCGCCGCGTCAGCGCGGCGTCTCGTTCCCGTCACGATACGCTCCACGCCAGTCGTTGAATCGCAGACACATCAAATCGACGAGCATCCGACACGAGTCGCTCAGCGGGTGGACGCGGCTGGACGGATGGTTGATCCAGGTCACCGGTAATTCCGCCACACGATAGCCCAGCGTGCGGGCGATCCAGAGCAATTCGACGTCGAACGAAAATCGTGCGATCCGCTGCCGCGCGAAGATCCGCCGCGCCGCGTCTCGCCGGAAACACTTGAATCCGCACTGCGTGTCTCGCAGGTCCGGTACGGCGACGAGCCGGACGAACCGGTTGAACACCCGGCCCATCGACTGGCGCCACCAGGCCTGCCGGACCCGCACGTCGGAATCGACGAGCGCGCGTGACCCGATTGCCACGTCCGCGCCGGCCTCAAGCGCGGCCACCAGTCGCTCCACTTCCGCGATGGGCGTCGAGAGATCGGCGTCCGAGAAGAGCAGATAGCGTCCGCGCGCCGCCAGCATGCCGCGACGGACCGAGTAGCCCTTCCCGCGATTGACCCCGTTGTCGAGCACCCGTAGCGCCGGCCAGGTGCGCGCCAGATTCCTGACCAGCCCCAGGGTGCCGTCACGTCCTCCGTCGACCACTACCAGGACCTCGCTGTCGAACGGACGGGCCGCCAGATAGGTGCGCACCCGTTCCAGCGTCGGACCGAGCCGCGCCGCCTCCTCGAACGCGGGAATCACGACACTGAGCTGAACGGTCTTCTCGGGCGCAATCGGCGGCATGCGATCACTCGGTCGGGCGCCACATCATCTCACGGCGGTTTCGGAGAGAACGGCAGCGGCCCTCATCGTCGGGGGCATCGCTGGCAGGACCCCGCTGGCGCGCAAGAGCACGAGGCGGCGGGTCTTTTGCCACGGGCTGTCATGGTGCGGCGACCTCGATGTCCAGGCCTACATCGAGCGACGGGGCACTATGGGTGATCCAGCCGACGGAGATGATGTCGACGCCGGTTGCCGCCACATCGCGGATGGTATGCAGCGTGATGCCGCCCGAGGCTTCGGTGACGGCGCGGCCGCGGGCCAGCACGACCGCCCGTTCGAGATCGGCGATGGACATGTTGTCGAGCAGTACCGCGTCGGCGCCCGCCGCCAGCGCCTCCTCGAGCTGCGCCAGGCTATCGACCTCGACCTCCAGCTTCACGAGATGCCCGAGCGCCGCACGGGCGGCGGTCATCGCCCGAGCGACCCCGCCGGCGATCTCGCGGTGGTTGTCCTTGATGAGCACGGCGTCGTACAAACCGAAACGATGATTCGACGCGCCGCCGACCCGCACCGCGTACTTCTCCAGCGCCCGCAGCCCCGGTGTCGTCTTCCTGGTACACGTGACCCGGGCATGGCCCGCACCCGCCGCGGCCCGCATCATATCTCTCGTCGCAGTCGCGATGCCCGACAGATGTCCGATGAAATTCAGCGCGGTCCGCTCGGCCGACAGCACCGTTCGGGCGGACGCGGTCACCTCGGCGAGGGTGGTTCCCGCGGTGACATCGGCGCCATCGTTCCTGAACACCCGCCGACTCGCCGGACCGAGCACCTCAAAGGCGAACAGACCGCAGCCGATCCCGCACACGCGCCCATCCTGGCGTGCGACGACACGGGCCCGGGCCGTTCGCGCGTCCGGGACGATCGCGTCGGAGGTGAGATCGCCCGCCGACCCCAGATCGACGCTCAGCTCCCGCCGGACGAGGGTCTCGTAATGGATCGCGGCCAGCGGCACGGTCCGTGGCGGGTCGCCCGCAGGGGTGGTCACCGCCGCACCGCGCCCGCCCGACGCGCATCTGAGGGTGGCGCCCAGTCGCTCCGAAAATGTGCGCCGCGACTTTCGCGCCGAAGGATCGCCGCACGGGCGACCGCGTCCGCGACGGTCAGCAGATTGTGGGTTTCAGAGCATCCCGGGCCCAGCTCCACGGCGAGACGGTCGAGCTCGCTGATGGCGCACTGCAGGCGATCGTGAGTGCGGACGAGGCCCACGTCATCCCACATGAGGTCCCGGATGGCGGCGCCGATGTCGCTCCGCCGTGTTGCCTGACGCGGGTCTCCCGGCGGTGCGTCGAGACGACCCACCAGCGCCTTGGCCGGCTGCACGGCGCGCACCGCGCGCGTCAGGTCGCGCCCGACCCGGGCTCCGAAGACCAGCGCTTCGAGCAGCGAGTTGCTCGCCAGCCGGTTCGCGCCATGCACACCGCCGCAACTCACTTCCCCACAGGCCCACAATCCGGGCAGACTCGTGCGGCCATGCGTGTCCACCGCCACCCCGCCCATGTGGTAATGCGCGGCCGGTGACACCGGCACCGGCTCGCACCGCGGATCGAATCCGTGGTCGAGACAGTGCCGGAGCGCCGTTGGAAACGGCACCGGCCCGCCACGCCTGAACGGGATCCTGGCATCGAGCAACGTCCGGCGCCCACGGCGCCGCGTCTCCCAGAGTGCACGGGCCACGACGTCACGAGGCGCCAGATCGCCGGCAGCGTGCAGGTCGCTCATGAGGCGGCGTCCCTGCTCGTCGACCAGCGTGGCGCCGGCCCCGCGCAACGCCTCGGTCAGCAGCGGCAGCGGGTCGGCGCCCACGTCGAGCGCGGTCGGATGAAACTGGACGAACTCGAGGTCGGCCAGCCGGGCGCCCGCCCGCACCGCCATCGCCAGCCCGTCGCCGGTGTTCTCGGCGGGATTGGTCGTGTGCCGAAACACGTGCCCGATGCCGCCGGTCGCCAGCACGACCGCCCGGGCCAGGTGCAGGACGAGCGTACGGTCATCGTGCCGCGCGACGATGCCGGCGACTCGGCCCTGCCCGCTGACCAGCTCGCAGGCGAACGCCTGTTCGAAGACCTTGACCGATGGCGAAGCCGCCACCGCCCGGCGCAGGGCGCGGACGATCTCGGCGCCGGTCGCGTCGCCGTTCGCATGCAGAATCCTGGCGCGTCCGTGCGCCGCTTCCCGACCCAGCGCCAACTGCCCCGTGCCGTCCCGGTCGAACCGCGCGCCAAGCGCGAGCAGCGCGGCGATCCGGGCGGGGCCCTCCTCCGTGAGAATGCGCACACTCTCGGCGGCGGCGAGACCGTCCGCGGCAGCCATCGTATCCCCCGCATGTTCCGCGGGCGAATCGCCCGCCCCGATGGCGGCCGCCACACCCCCCTGCGCCAGCGGGCTTGACCCACCCGCCCCCAGCGCGGTCTTGGTCAGCAGACCGACCCGCAGCGCGGTCGTCTCGAGGGCCACGGCGAGACCGGCGACGCCGCTCCCGACGACCAGCACGTCATGGGTGTGGACCGCGTCCACCTGACGACCGCGCGGCGCGCTCATCCGCCCGCTCCGCGCCCCACCTCGAGCATCCGTTCCACCGCCCGTCTGCCCCGCCGGGCGACCTCCGGGTCGATGAGCACCTCGTGCCGCATCTCGACGAGCGACGCGAGAATCTTGGGAAGCGTGATCCGTTTCATGTGCGGACAGAGATTGCACGGCCGGATGAAATCGATCTCCGGATGCGCGACGGCGACGTTATCGCTCATCGAGCATTCGGTCACCAGCACGACCCGTTCGGGACGGGTCGTATCGACGTGATGAAGCAACCCCGCAGTCGAGCCGACGTAGTCCGCCTCCGCCAGCACGTCCGGCGGACATTCGGGGTGGGCAAAAATCTGAATGCCCGGATAGCTCGTGCGATAGTCACGCAGATCGGCCGCGGTGAAGCGCTCGTGCACCTCGCAGTGTCCCTGCCACAGGATGATCTCGACACGGGTCTTGCTGGCGACATACTTCCCGAGATACTCGTCGGGCAGGAAGATGACCCGGTCGGCGCCCAGCGACTCCACCACCTCGACTGCGTTCGACGACGTGCAGCAGATATCAGACTCCGCCTTCACGTCGACGGACGTGTTGACGTAGGTCACCACCGGCACGCCGGGATACCGCTCGCGCAGCAATCGGACATCGGCGGCGGTGATTGAGGCCGCCAGTGAACAGCCGGCGTCGAGATCAGGAATGAGCACCGTCTTGTCCGGGCTGAGCATCTTCGCGGTCTCGGCCATGAAGTGCACGCCGCACATCACCATCACGTCGGCGTCGGTCTCGGTCGCCTGCTGCGCCAGCGCCAGCGAGTCGCCCGCCAGGTCGGCCACACCGTGAAAGATCTCCGGGGTCTGATAGTTGTGCGCCAGCACCACGGCGCCCCTGGCCTGCTTCAACCGTTGGATCGCGTCGATATACGGCGCATGCACCGGCCATTCGACCTCCGGCACCACCCCTCGGACACGTTCGTACAGGTCCGCAGTGGCAGCGGCGACCGCTGGCGTGTAATCAAGCGTGGTCTCGGCTGTCTCGGTTGGCGCCGGGGATGTCATCGGCTGTCTCCGCGTTATGCTCAATATGAGGATTATGGTCGCGTCACAACACCAAGGTCGAACCGCAACGCGCACGTCATATACTATTTATGAGCATAATAGTTGTCAAGCAATTCGACATACGCGGATGCCCAGCGTCACGACGCGGCATGGATCATGTCGCCCGAGCCCGCGCGATCATGCGCGTCACGTCAGCGGTGGCGTTGATCGGGATGATGCTCATGTGCGGATGGTCGCGCGGGAAAATCCGAAACACCTCATCCGCGAACGCCTGACCGATCGTCGGGACCCCTGTGAAATCCAGAAGCACGGTATGGAAGAGATCGAGGCGGGCCACCACCCGCTTCGCCTGAGATCTGGAGATCAACTGGTCGTCCCCGAACTGCGCAAGTCGCACGGGCACGACGGTCTTGGCGAATACCGGCACATCCCGGTCGACGGTGAACTGATCGAAGATCTCCCGTGGCGTCCGGGTTGCATGATGGTCAAGCCTCATTAAAACCGCCGTCCCGGCGTTAGGAGTCGGCGGCTCCACCAGCCAGTCTTCGTCCCGGACGATATCGCGGGTGAAGAAGACGCCGCCGGACAGGATGTCAAACGCATCGAACATCCGCGATGCAAAGAAGATCCCCTCACCGGTGTGATGCCGAGAATCGGTGGTCAGCTTCCCTTTCGACAACTCGAAAATTGCATGGCGCTCGTCAAGCAACCCCAATTGCTGTTGAATCTTGCGAAAAATGCCGACGCCATCGTCCCGGATCATCATTTCCACCGTCACCGCCGTCCTCGTGATCGCGACGGAGATCGTGGAACCGTCGGAGTGATCCAGGGCGTTGTTGAACATCTCGGTAAACCCGTACTGCCAGATACCTCGAACGTTTTCTGTCAGCACTCCGAGGACCGGATCGATCTCCCGGCGCCAGACGACGTCTTCGGCCAGGTGCTCGTCGATGCGGTACGTCTGATTCCACTCGAGGACGGCTGCCATTTCGTAGACCCGGTTCCTCGTGTTGCCGCTCTGGCGGAGCGCTCCCTCCTCAACCAAACTCTTGAGATGGCGGTTGATTGCCTGCCTGCTCACACCAAACCGACCTGTCGCCAACGTAGCGATATTGTGGGAGTTCTTCTGAACGTGCTGGAGAATGTAGCGGCGGATCGCGACACCCCTGGCTCTGACGCGACCCGTGTTTTCACCCACAATCACAGTTTATTGTAAATGTTATTACATTTTATTGACAACATAAGTGCAGGTATTTCCATGAGAACACGGCGCTAAGTGCCGGCGCGTAGCCCAGGCAGCCCCACGCCGGGTGCCGGACGTTCGTGCTGCACCTCGCGGCGAAACCGGAAGAGTTCCGCCGGCCGGCCGCCCGTGTCCGGCTCGATTCGACCGGTGCCCTCGACGAGCGCTCCCCGCTCGACCAGCCGACGGAAATTCTGCTTGTGCAGACGCGCCCCGACCAGCGATTCCACGGTCCGCTGAAGCTGGAACAGGGTGAAGGTGTCCGGCATGAGTTCGAACACCAGCGGCCGGTACTTGAGCTTGCCCCGCAGCCGACCGAGCGCCGTCGCCAGAATCCGACGATGGTCCAGGGCCAGCGGCACACCGAACGCCCTCGCGCCTCCCGCGACCGCTGCAGGCCGCGCCGCCTCGTCACGGTTCCGTCGCGATTCGGGCACCAGTCCCGCCTCGTACAGCAACTCGAAGCGCTCGAGCACCCGTTCGTTGTCCCACGCGGCCACCCCGGACCCGAAGGTGATGTCGACGCGTCCGCGCCGGTCCCGCCGCGCCGCTTCGTCATCGGCCGCGGCGACCCAGGCGGACAGCGCCAGACGGATGCGGGTCAGAATCTCGGGCTCGCCGTCGCGGCGATCTTCCCAGGGGAGACATCGGTAGACGCCGTGCCAGGCGGCGGCATGGCCGCCCGCCACCTGCCGTTCGCGCACGAGCGCCAGATACGCGACTGCAATGACCCGCGAGCGCCGGTCCGAGTCCCGCGCGCGGTCACGGTCGCCGAACGTGTAGAGCTGCTCGACATAGGGCAACTCCATGCCCGCCTGGTCGCGCACCCAGGCGCGGAGACCCAACTCGAGCGTGCGGTGCCGGTCCGCATCCAGCGGCCCGAACGGGAGCGCTGCCGCGCCGGCGGCGCCCGCCTCCCTGGGCACCGTCAGAATACGCGGCTCCTCGCCGGTCACCGCCATGATTGCGGCGTGCAGCCCGATGGTCAGTGCGCGCGGCATCAGCGGCAGTGTATCGGTCCCGCCCAAGGCGCCCGCGAGGCGTACCCTGGTCGTTCCCCACCATGAAAAAGACGTGCAGCCGGCCGTCAGCGCGGCCGATCGTTGACCTCGAAATAATCGTCGCAGAAGAGGTCGACGAGCGAGAGCACGACCTCCTCGACTTGCGGCAGGTTGCCGGCGCCGACGGCGCCGAGACTCGCCATGTCCCAGGTGTCGACGAGCGCCCGCAACTGGTTGCCCTCGATGGTGGCCATTTGTTGCACCGACACCCGCGCGTAGTACGCGTACAGTCCGGTCACCCCACGATGGGTCGCGACGTTGATGTACAGGTCGGCTGCCTGCGATCCGCTTCCGAGCCGGATTCCACATGCTTCCAGACGCTGCTCCGCCCCGTCGAGCAGCGCCCGGCGAGTCAGTCCGTCGGACTCGGCGTCGGAGGACAGGTCCTCGACGACCACGTTCACTTCGCGAATCCCCTCGAGGTTCTCGCGCTCGATGTCCTGCTGCGCCCAGACCGGTGTGGCAGCGCCGGCCAGCAACAGCGCCAACGTGAACGCCACCGCGAGCGGCGTACCCTCCTGGCTGTCTCGGTTCATTCCGTACCCCCGATCATCTCCCTCAGCGTCTCGCATTCCACGGCGTGTCTGTGACCGCGCGCACGCTCGCGCCGGTGGACCGCAAACCTGTGCACCTGTATCGGCGTAATCGACGGTATCGCCCTGCCCACCGTTTGTCCACCGGTGACGCCCGGACCACCGGCCGGGAGCGACGCGCCGGCGGCGGGACCGCGCCGCCGCTCAGTCCAGATGCGCCCGCTCGGCATCCCCCATCTCGACACCACCCGCGGGGAAGTACTCCCGCCAGCGACGGGACACGGTCGCCGCGACGACTTTGTCGCAGGACAACTCGGCGGGAAACGAGGGAGACAGACGTGCGTCAATCACGATCGGCGGCGTGCGCACAAGTTGGTTGCGCACGACGCGGGTGGCGGCGGCGTAGATGTCAGCCGCCGGCTCGAACCGGGTGAAGGTGGTCCACAGGAAATTCATCGCGCTACGGGCGGCGCGCGCCGGCTCGTCGGTCAGGACCACGAGCGGCCAGCCGGCGAACGCGGGATGCTCCGCAATCCGCGCGGCGGCGCCAGCATCGTCGGCCAGCGCCGGCCCGCCGGCCACGAGACAGCCCCGGCAGAACACATGGACATCCCGCACGCCATGCGGCAACTCGGGGGTCGAGAATTCGGCGGGCAGGTCGCGCACCGGGTCGCCGAGCCCGAGCCAGACCCCCTTGGACCCTCGATTCACTGACGGACCGGTGTAGTCGAGGGTGTCCATCGACAGATTCGAGAACACATAGAGGTCGGTCTCCGGATTGGTGCGGGCCAGTACATGCTCGAGCGTGGCCGTGAAATCCCGCACGTCGACCGGCTGGTCGGTGACCAGCAGGAACTTCGTCAGCGACAACTGCCCCTCGCCGAGGATCCGGAACGCGCTGGCCATCGCCTCGCGAGGATATCGCTGCTTGACCACCGCCGCCGACAGCGAGTGATAGCCGGTTTCACCGTAGGACCAGAGCTGCTCGACCGCCGGCATGACCACGGGGAACAGGGGCGACAGCAACTCCTGCAGCAGGTCGCCGATGAAGAAATCCTCCTGGCGCGGTTTCCCCACCACCGTGGCCGGGAAGATCGCATCGTGGCGCCGGGCCAGGCGTTCGACCTGGAACACCGGGTAGTCGTGTCTGAGCGAGTAGTACCCGTAATGGTCACCGAACGGACCCTCCGGACGGCGCCGCTCCGGCGCCACCGACCCGATCAGCGCGAACTCCGCCCCCGCCACCAGCGGATGCGGCCCGACCCCCTCGACCAGCCGCAGGCGCGCGCCCGCAATCAGCGACGCCAGCATCAGTTCAGGTACGTTCTCGGGCAACGGAGCGATGGCAGAAAGCATCAGCGCCGGCGGGCCACCCAGAAAGACCGTCACCGGCAACGCCTCGTGGCGGCGCTCCGCCACGTCGTAGTGGAACCCGCCCCCCTTGCCGATCTGCCAGTGCATTCCGGTGGAGGTGGCGTCGTGAATCTGGAGACGATACATCCCGAGGTTGTGTCCCCGGCCGTCGGGATGTTCGGTCAGCACGAGCGGCAGTGTAATGAACGGACCTCCGTCCTCGGGCCAGGTGGTCATCGCCGGCAGCCGATCGAGCCGGACCTCCCCGCTGACCACCTCGGTCACCGGACCGCGGCGGCCGCGTGTCAGCCCCACGGAGCGGAGCGCGCCAAGGACGTCGCGCGCGTCCCACAACGCCGACAACGTCGGCGGCAACGCCGTCTCGATCAGATCGACCAGCCGCCGGATCAGCCGCTGCGGGCGTTCACCGAACGCCAGCTCCGCCCGCCGGGCTGTACCGAACAGGTTCGTCACCAGCGGAAAGTCCGCATCAATGACGTTTCGAAACAGCAGGGCCGGTCCGCCGGCCGCCACGACCCGCCGATGGATTTCCGCCGCTTCCTGGATACGATCGACCGGAACGGTCACTTCGACGAGGTCCCGATCTCGCCGCAAACGGTCCAGGAATGCGCGTAGATCGGGAAACGACATTGCGGATAGAGGCGCCACGGACGGCTACTTCGATTCAGCGTCAACTGCCGCTCGCCCACCTCGGATAGAGGTCCACGGACGGCTACTTCGATTCAGCGTCAACTGCCGCTCGCCCACCTCGGATAGAGGTCCACGGACGGCTACTTCGATTCAGCGTCAACTGCCGCTCGCCCACCTCGGATAGAGGTCCACGGACGGCTACTTCGATTCAGCGTCAACTGCCGCTCGCCCACCTCGGATAGAGGTCCACGGACGGCTACTTCGATTCAGCGTACAACTGCCGCACGCCCGCCGGCGGTGTCTTCGTCTCTTCCCGCTCGATCGCCCCGTCCTTCATGTGAATGATGCGGTGGGCGTGATTGGCGACGTGCGCCTCATGGGTGATCAAGACGATGGTGTTGCCGGCACGGTGCAGGCCCTCGAAGATCGCCATGATCTCGATGCCGGTCTTCGAGTCGAGATTGCCGGTCGGCTCGTCCGCGAGCAGGATGGACGGATTGTTGACGAGCGCCCGCGCAATCGCCACCCGCTGCCGCTGTCCCCCGGAGAGCTCGTTCGGCCGGTGGGTCATCCGGTCGTCGAGCTCGACCAGGTGCAGCGCGGCCGTCGCCGCAAGTTTGCGGCGGGCCGGCGGCACACTGGCGTAGATCAAGGGCAGCTCCACGTTGTGAAGCGCCGACGCCCTGGGCAGCAGGTTGAAGGTCTGAAAGACGAATCCGATCTCCTCGTTCCGGATGTACGCCAGCTCGTCGTCGTTCATGACACTGACATCCTGTCCGTTCAGCCGATACGTACCGCTGGTGGGCGTATCGAGGCAGCCGATGAGGTTCATCAGCGTCGACTTGCCGGAGCCGGAGGGACCCATGATGGCGACGAACTCGCCGCGCTCGATGTCGACCGAGACACCGCTCAGCGCGTGGACCGATTCGGCGCCCATTCGATAGGTCTTCCAGATGTCGTTGGTGTGGATAAGCAGCATCGATCCCAATCTCCGTGTGCGCGCTGGCAGGCCAGAATGCGCGCTACTCCCAATGACGCACGGCGGCAGCCAAGTGTTCCGTCCGCCGGCGCGGCGGCGACCTCTTGATCAGGCGGGAACGGATCTTGCTTTTGTTCCCATCCAACAAGCGGCGGGCCGCCAACGTGCAGCGGTCCACGCCGCCGCCAACCGGCCCGCGACACTCAGTGTGCACGCGAAAACTCATCATGCACCGACTTCTCTCCGTTGCCCTGCTGATCGCGCTCGCCCCGGCCGCCGGCGCCGAGCACCCGCAACCGCAGTTGCTCTCGCTCGCCAACGTGTACCGCGAGGGGATCGACGTCACACATTATTGGGTCAGCGAAAAGCTGGACGGCGTACGCGCCCGGTGGGACGGCGCCGCGCTCTACTCCCGGCAAGGCTACCGCTTCAACGCGCCGCCCTGGTTCGTCGAACGATTCCCACCCGTGCCGCTCGACGGCGAATTGTGGATCGGCCGCGGGACCTTCGAGTCGCTGTCGGGCATCGTTCGCCGACACGTCCCCGCGAACGACGCGTGGCGCCCCATCCGGTTCATGGTATTCGACCTGCCTGCCGACCCGCAGGACTTCAATGGCCGCTTGCGGCGTCTCAGAGAGATGTTCGCCCGCATCGAGTCGCCCAGCATCGCCCTGATCGAACAGTTCCGGGTTGCAGATCACATCGAACTGATGGCCATGCTGCATCGGGTCGTGTCCGAGGGCGGAGAAGGACTGATGTTGCACGACGGACGTGCGCGCTACCGGTCCGGACGCACCAACGACCTGCTGAAGCTCAAGCAGTACCAGGACGCCGACGCGGTCGTCGTCGGACACCTGCCAGGCAAAGGGAAGTACGCCGGCATGCTCGGATCGCTGTTGGTGGAAATGCCTGACGGCCGCCGCTTCAGGCTCGGGTCCGGGTTCACGGACGACGAACGCCGTCACCCGCCGCCCATCGGCGCGACCGTTACCTACAAGCACTATGGCGCCACCCGCAACGGCATCCCGCGCTTCGCCAGCTTCCTCAGAGTGCGCCCCGACATCTGACGCGCTGAACGAGGCAGACGGCCCACGGGGGGCCGCGCCGTCGACGCGCCCGCCGTGACGGATGCCACAGGAGGACCGGGAGCCCCGCCTCCGGGTCTGCTCACCGGCCGAATCGATAGGTCAGCGCGGCCTTGAACCGGCGGCCCTTCGCGTCATGCGTGAAGCCGTCGTACGACTGCTCGATGTTGACCCAGGGCGGCCGCTGGCCGGTCAGGTTCAACCCATAGAAAGAAACGGCGATTCCGCTGCCGGGAAAGCGCCACAGGAAGCTCGCATCCACCGTGAGGAACGGGTCGATGGTAGGGGTGGTGGTGTTTGCGCCTGCATCCGCGTAACCGGAGATATAGCTCGTGTAGCCCGCCAGGGTGTAGTCGCTCCAACTGTAGGACAGCGACCAGCGGCTCTTCCAGCGGGGCAGCGGCACCGCGATCGGGTGGGCGAAGTTCAGGTAGCCCGCGGTTTCCCGCCTGCTGTAGAGCGTGACGTCCGCACCCTGCAGCATCAGGGCCTTCGTCTCGTACCCCACCGTATAGGTCGAATCCCAACTCGCCGAGAGCTGGCCCGGTCCAGAATCGAACCGCAGGGCGAAGTGGGTGTCGATCCCGGAGGTGGACAGCCCCGGCCAGTTCACAAGGTCGATCTGGACGCGCTCGAGGCTCGCGGCGGCGCACCTGGCATCAGCCGACAGATCCGAGGCCCGGCCTTGCGGACAGATGATGAATGGTGACAGGGCGTCCCGGGTCGCCGGATTGTCGCTGTCGTACAGGCTGGTGACCGCATCGTAGGGCATGGAGCCGATCACGTTCTCGAAGTCGTAGCTCCAGTAGTCGACCGTCGCTTCCATGCCCCCTTCCAGGAAGAGCACGGCGCCGACGTTGTAAGTGAACGCCTGCTCGGGAAGAAGGTCCGGACGCCCGAACCGGTCGACCGCCTGATAGGTCTGCGTCTCCGGAATCCACTCGAGGGTCGTCAGCGGGCTGGGGTTCAGATCGTCGAGTGACGGCGTCCGGAATGTGGTCTGCACCGAGCCGCGCAACGAAAAGGAGTAGTTCAGGTCCTCGGCCACCTGCAGGCGCCCGGCGAACTTCGGGTCGAAGCTGCTGACATGGCGGCCGGCGACGTTGTAGAACTCGTAGTTCGCGGCGATCTGCGTTTCGACCCGCGGGCCGAGACTCAGCGCGAGCTCGCCGAACACCCGCTGCACCTGCTGATCCGCCTCATAGGGCTGGTGGACATTTGTGAAGGCGTAGGGGCCGAACCGGTCGCCCGCCGAGCAACCCAGGTCGCCCGCCACCGGGCAGGGGTTCACGGTTACGTCCCCCGGATCGTTTGGGTTGCCATCGGCGCGCATCCCGCGGAACTGGTACCCCACGGCGAAGTCGGCCAGGTTCTCGATCAGGTTGCCGCTCAGCGTGGCGTCCGCCACGAACAGGTCGGTCGTGCTGACCAGATCCACTTCCTCGTTGAGCCACAACCGCAACTCCTCCGGGTTCGCCAGACCGGCGGCGTAGTCGGGGTTCGCCGCGTTCTCGAAGGACGACCCCGGTTGGTCGGAATGCTGGATGGCGTTGCTGAACGGGTTGTAATACACACAGCCGCCCTGACCCGCGACGGCGCCGTTGAGCGGCCCAAGCGCCATGCCGGCGGGCGAGGTCCGGTCCGCCACGACGCCGACGCCGCAGTTCGGCCCGCCGAAGCCGCGGAAGGCGCGGAAGATCCGATCGGTGTACAACGCCGGCAGGTTCAGATTGCCCTTGGCCCGCGAATAGCTGACACCAACGTCCCAATTGGTGTTCCGTCCTCCCGCCAGGAACTGGCCGTCGACCGACGCCGCGACCCGCTGAGTGCGGGACTCGCGGCTCAGCCTGCGCCCAGGACCCGAGTTCCCATACGGGCGGCCGTTGAAATACCAGTTGTCGCCACCTGCGCACGCGCCGTCGGGGTCGGCCATCCCGTCCCCTGCGTAGCCGGAGCAGAACGCCTGCCGTCCCGGGTGGCTGGGCGCGACCTCCATGATGGTGGTGCTCGTCAGCGGAAATGGAGGATAGGACGGCGTCGTGTACCAATTCGGAATCGTCGCGCCGGCCCAGAGACCTTCGAGGTGATAGTTGGTCCGCGCGTTCAGGGGACCGTTGAGCTCTAGGAAGGCGCGCGTCTGTTGCTGCTCGTCGATCAGGTTGTCGTACGGCGCGTAGCGGAACCGGCAAGTCCAACTTTCGAGTTGGCCACCAAATTCCGAACAGCGAGGATCGACGACATCAGCAACAAACGCCACGGGAGCCCCAACGGCGAACGTGCCCGGGTTCCCGATACCCGACCAGCCGGCGCGGTTTCCGGAGACGTGCGGGGTCATCCGATCGAAAGTCCAGGGACGATCCGCCATCTGCAATTCCTGGCGGCCGACCCGCTCGGCGGCGAACACCACGCTGGAAGCACCGATCCGTCCGCCCCAGATACCGGCGATGGTGGTATCGCCCCCGCTGTCGAAGTAGTCGTGCGACACGTTGAGCTCGACTCCCCGGAAGTCGCCGCGCGTCACGAAGTTGGCGACACCGCCGACCGCGTCCGAGCCGTAGGTCGCCGCGGCGCCCTCTTTCAGCACCTCGAGCCGGCCGACCGCAATCGCCGGAATGGTGTTGACGTCGACGAAGCGACCGCCGATGAGACGCGCGGGCACCGGCACGTGGCGGCGGCCGTTCAGCAGCACCAGCGTCCGTGACGCGCCGAGGCCGCGCAGGTTGACGTTTGCCACGTTCTCGGTGAGCGTCGCCGGCTGATTCGAGTTGTACCAACTGTTCCGCTCGCCGACCACGCCGTGGCTGACACTCAGGTTCTTGAAGAGATCGACGAGTTGTGTCGACCCCTGCTGTTCCAACGTCTCGCGGTTGACCACCGTCACCGCATGCGGCATGTTGATGGCCGGCGCCGCGATGGCCGTGCCGGTCACCGCCACGGTCACCTGTTCGAACACGCCGCCGACCCTCAGGCTTGCGTCGACGGCCGCCGTGGAGGCGGCGCTCACCTCAACGCTGTCCCGCGACGTCCGCTCGAAACCGGGCAGCGAGAATGTGACGACGTAGGTCCCGGGCGGCAACTCCGTGATGGTGTACCGTCCTTCGCCGCCGGTGACGGCCACCCTCACGCCGCCGCCCAACGCCGGGCCCGACGCCTCGACGGTCACCCCCGGCAGGATCCCCCCCGTGGTGTCCGTCACCGTGCCCTCGATGCCGCCCTGCTGCGCGAACGCGGCATGTGGCGCCGCCAGCAGGCACAACAGCAGTCCCAGGATGAGTTTCGGTATCGCAGTGCAGGCTCGATACATCAGATTCCGTCCAGTCCGCAAATAGGTGCTGCTTGGTAGTGCCCATCCTACAACAGGTTAACCCGAGTCGGGGGGTCTCGCGGCGCTTATTGCCCGGACCGCAGGCCGTGCGGCAGCTTCTTGCTGTCGGCGAGGCGGAAGCCGGCGGCAATCGCGTCCGGAACGCGGTGCGCGAGGGATGGGCGCACCCGGTCGGGGCGCGCGGATCAGTTGGTCCGGGAGACGGTGACGTCGCCGCTGAAGATGATGTCGTTCGTGGTCCGTTGCAACGTATCCGATGGCGTCTTGAACGCGATCTGTGGCGAATCGATCACCTTGCCGTGATGGGACGGATCAAGCCATCAGGCGACGTTCCGATCCGTGCCCACAATCCTGATGTCGCCTTCGTGTTGGTCGAACTCCGGCGGCTCACCCGCATACTGCCGCCAGCGTTCTTCATACTGCCCGCGGGCGAGAAGGTTCAGGTCATCCGTAGCGCCGTCCGTCCCCACCGCCTCGTCCAAACCGGCGCCGAAGCTTACGCCGCCAAGCTCGGTCAGGATGTAGCGGTTGTGCAGCTTCTCTCCGCCCGGCCGCTCCCGCACACGGCATATTGTCACCGTCATGCCGAACGGCAGCATACCTGGAAGGTCACGGTGGCAACGTTTCTCGAAGAACTTGCGCGTGCCATTCCTGTCCGAATCGTCCGAAGTGACGATGCGGACATTGGGGCAACCACCTGCAACCCGTTGATCGAGACACGCTCGGAGACAGGCAGCGAGCACCGTCCTGTAGCGTGGTCGTTGGGGAGCGAAATACGGGTCGATGAAGATAATATCGGTCGCGGCCCGCAGCATATCCCTGACCGCGCCAGCAATGGCTTCAGCCGTTCTCTGAACTGACACTCCACGAGGAATGGCCCAGAGCGGCGTTTGCTCATTCAATTCCTCAGCCACCAGGATCTTTGAATGGCCAGACGAATTGTTTCGCGCGAGAATCGCATGAAATGAAATTCGCTGATGTTCTTCGACTGCATTCTCGAGCCAGACGCGATCGGAGTTCCAAATGGCATCGTGGCGTTTCACCATCACCTCTGAGAGTTTCTTGACGATCTCCTCCAATCGCTCGCGGTCCAGTTGGTTGTCGTTACAGCTTTTCTCCCAAGCGCTCCAGATCAGCCTTTTCCAGTGTTTGCGTGGGTATCGCGACATGATGCGTGGCGACCCGCGCCCCAATGCGTCGAGGAAGTATCGTCCAATCTTGCGATCGAGCCACGTCACAACGAGCTCGGGTTCGATCGCATATTCGCAGAGCATCAGAACAGCTCGTCTACGCGCTCGTCGAAGAATCCATGCGGCCAGCGGTCTTTGAACTCGCCGGTTTCGTCGATCCGGAGCCGTGTCGCTCTGACCTCGCTGCCGACCTGCTCCATGAACACGACGGAGACCTCGTCCGGCTTCAAGGACGGCTTTCCTTCCGGCAATTCCCCGTCGTGCGTCTCCTCGATGCGGCGCAGCAGGCGCAGCATCAGGTGCTCGCTGTGGGTCTCGATCAGAAACGAGCCGCCCTGGTCGATTCGCTGCGCAAAGAGATCTCCGAGCTCCACCTGGATCTTGGGGTGGACGTGGAGCTCCGGCTGCTCGATGGCCGTGATTCCGGGGCGGTCAGGGTCGAGCGCGGCAACCACGACCGGCAGGATCTGCGAGATGCCGACACCGATGTCGGACGTTCGCACGGGCAGTTCGGAACCGGCAGTCACAAGCTGAAGTTCTCGTTGCAGCGGACGGGCCGCAGCGGCTGCGGCGAGCTCGTTCATTTCCTTCGATGTAAATTCGCGGTGCTCCACCTTCGTGACGAGCGCGGCCAATCGGCGCCAATTGTCCCGTGCCAACTCCACGCTCGCATGGAACTCGTCGATTCCGGACACTTCGATTTGCGCCCTGATTCTCTCGATGTAGAAATCGGTCACGTGGTCGGGGATTCTCTCGATCCTCTCATCGATCGTGCGCAAAATAGCGTTTATCTTCGCGATGGCGCCTTTAGCGACCTGCCGTTCCTTTTCGTCCGGGTCTTCAACCCGTGCAGTGAATTCACTACGGATCTTCTCGGCTGCATCACGTCTGGCCTTGAGTTCTCGTGCCTCTTCGATACGCTCCTCGCGTACGGTCATCCTGGCGACCAGCTCGGCCAAACGGCGATCGTCTTCCGGCGCCGATTCCAGCGGCCTGTGGATCTTTTCGTTTCCAGGCAATTTGATCTGCGCCTCAATCAACTCGATAGAGATATCGCCCAATTCACGCACGTACTGGTCGACCAGTTCAATGCCCTCCCCGGCTTCCCGACAGGCCTTCTCGCCAAGCTCGTCAACCCCGGCAACGGTGGCGAATCGCTCACGAATCTGATGGTAGATTTGCGTGACGCGCGTCCGTTCTTGGGCAATATCCCCGACGATGTCCTCGGCTTTCTTGTGCGCCCACTGATCAATGTTGACGCCGCCTGCTGCATTTCCAAACGTCTTGCGAAGGTGATGGTACTCGCGCAACAGAGACAGAAGTTGCACGTCTCCCCTGACCTCAAGGATGGACCGGGTGTGCAGCTTGTAGCCGGTGTCGAACCGGTCCGGTTGCTCGAGCCACTTACTCACCTCGTCGATCAAATCGCGTCCGGGGCTGCTGTGCAGGTACGTCCACGCGGCGGAACCGTTGGCCCAGCACGCCGGAGCGGACATCCGTGATTCGACTCCCGTTTGTGGATGCAGATCGCGGATTGGACCGATGTATCTGAGTTTTGCCAACTCGTCCCGTAGGACATGTCCGATGCCGACCAGCAGCGCCGACACCCGCGCCTGGAGTTCTTCGCGGGCAACGCTGAGTGGCAGCTTGCGGTCGTCAAAAAAAAGGAGTTCGCTCCAATGGGGCAAGGGGGAGGCCAACCCGAGCACCGCCATGCGGGAAATCTGCCCGCTGTCGGTCATCGCACCGGCCGCTTCCCGCACCCGGTCGGCACGTGTGTCCGATTTCGCCGCCACGACCATGCCGTCTTCGTCGAAATGAGGAATATTTGGAGGACGTGGATCAGGTGGCGGAGGCCGCAGGGCTGATTCGAGCAACGGATGCGCCGAATTGAGCTCCAATGCCAACCCCACTTGGTGATGCGCAAGAACACGCCCGACTCGTGCTTCGTTGACGCCGACTTCGTAGCTGGCAAGAACCGACTCATCGCCTATAAGCTGAGCTTGCAACTCGACCCATCCGGAGGTGGCCTGTTGAGCCAGGGCACCGATAGTGGATTCGACGTCAAACTCCATATGGTACTCATCGTAGTACAGAGCCTGGAGCCTCTCGTACAGCGGCCCGGGTACCTGCCAGCCCTCGAGGTTCAGCTCAAAGCGGAGCCGCACGGTGCGTGTCGGATCATGCGCGTGGACGAAGTTGTGGAATCCACCCAGGTCGATCTGCTCGCCGCCAAGTTCGGTCTTGCGAGCGTTCACGTTGCGATGGCTCAGGATTTCGTGCGCGTAGCACAACGCGTGGAGCACGGTGCTCTTGCCGGCGCTGTTGCGCCCGAATAGGAGCGTGATGGGACGCAGGTCGATTCGGACCGGCCGACCGATACCCTTGAAGTTCTCGATCTCGACGGCGGTGACAAGCGGCGACGCCGACTTGGCTCGCTGCGGCGCGGACGCCCCGATGGACTCGCCACCAGGGTTCGCAACCTCGCCGGTCGGTTCGCCGGCCGGTTCGCCGGGCGACGGTGCCGGATCAATCTCGGCGGGAGTTGTGTGTTCATCAGGCATGAAAACGTCCATAAAGCAATGAGCGTGCCCTCATGGAAGCTCGAAGCGCGTCGCCAGCTTCTTGACGAGTTCCATTCCGCGACGGTGCCAGGAACGCTCGTCGGAACTGAAGAGCGCGCGCCATTCCCCGTCGCGGAGATCGCGCACGAGCCCCTCGGTCAGCATCGCTTCGCGAATCGACTCAAGGCGAGCCGCGCACTCTTCCGCAGTCGTGTATGAAGTCACGTCGAATACGTCCGGCGTAATGGCATAGTCGGCGAGGAGCGGCATCAGAAGATCTCGCGCAGGTCTTCCTCGAAGAAGCCGCCCGGCCACGCTTCCACCAGCTCCCCGCGTTCGTTGAGCGGCATCTCGCGAATCAGCGTCTGGGCGCCGTCGGGTTCGACAAAGAGCACGTTGACGTCCTCCGGCCGCACTTCTGGGGCGCCGTCGGGTAACGTGCCGTCGTTCGTTTGCCGCATGCGGCGCATGATGCGCAGCAGGAGGTGCTCGCTGTGGGTCTCGACCAAGAGGATTCTGCCGTTGTCGGCCTGCTGCCCGAAGAGATCACCCAGTTCGACCTGCAACCTGGGGTGGGTGTGGAGCTCGGGCTGCTCGATGGCCGTGATTCCGGGGCGTTGCGGATCGAGGGTCGCCACGACGATTGGAAGGAGCTGGGAAATGCCGACGCCGACATCGAACGTCCGCACGGGCAGGCCGGTCCTGATGGACACGAGCTCGACATCCTTGCGAACCGGAGCTTCTGCAATCGTATTGGCCAGATCCTCGATCATTCCTGGAACGGCGTTCTTCATCACGTCGCCAGGAGATGCAGGCAATTGAGACACATGCTTCGGGTCGGCGACCACCCTGTTCCGTTTCCAGGCATGAATTCTGGTTACCAGCGGATTGTCCCCAGGAAGCGTTACATCCGACCGTTCTCGCAGTTCGTAGCCCGTATCCAGTCGATCCTCACGTGACAGCCAGGCGCTCGCATTGCGCACAATCCTGGAGTCGCTCCGGGCATTGTCGTTCAGGTGATCCCAGGCCGCGGATCCATTGGCCCAGCGCCGGGCATTCAACCGCCCCCGTTCACCATCATCGGGCGGATGCAAGTCGCGGAGCGGGCCAAGGTATCGGAGTTGCGCCAACTCGTCGCGGAGGACATGTCCGATGCCGACCAGCAGCGCCGACACCCGCGCCTGGAATTCTCCGTGGACGACGCTGCTTGGTAGCTTGCGGTCGTCCAAAAGGAGGAGATCGCTCCAATGGGGCAAGGGGGAAGCCAACCCAAGCACCGCCACGCGGGAAATCTGCCCGCTGTCGGTCGTCGAACCGGCCGCTTCCCGCACCCGGTCGGCATATGTGTCCGATTTCGGCGCCTCGACCATGCCGTTTTTGTCGAAATGAGGAATATCTAGAGGACCTGGAACACGTGGCCGACGCCGCAGGGCTGTTTCGAGCAACGGGTGTGCCGGATTGAACTCCAATACCAATCCCGCCTGATGCTGCGCATGAACACGCCCGACTCGTGCTTCGTTGACGCCGACTTCGTAGCTGGCAAGAACCGGCTGTCCGTCCCTAAGCTGAGCTTGCAATTCGACCCATCCGGAGGTGGCCTGATGAGCCAGGGCACCGACGGTGGAATCGACGTCAACCTCCATCTCGTGCTCATCGTAGTACTCAGCCAGGAGCTTTTCGTGCAGCGGCCTGGGTACTACCCAGCCTTCGAGGTTCAGCTCGAAGCGGAGCCGCACCTTGCGCGTCAGGTCATGCGCGTGGACGAAGTTCCGGAACCCGCCCAGATCGACCTGGTCGCCGCCAAGCTCGGTCTTGTGGGCGTCGACGTTGCGGTGGCTCAGTATCTCGTGCGCGAAGCAGAGCGCGTGGAGAACCGTGCTCTTGCCGGCGCTGTTGCGCCCGAACAGGAGCGTGATGGGACGCAGGTCGATCCGGACCGGCCGGCCGATACCCTTGAAGTTCTCGATCTCGACGGCGGAGATCAGCGGAGACTTCGTTTGCGATGCATTTCCGTCGGTCAATGCTTCGCCCTCGTCATTGGCCGGCGGCGACACGGGCTCGGGCTCGGTGCGTCGATTGTGTTCATCCGGCATGGCAATGATGGTAGAGCAATCGGCGTGCCATCATCGGCGGCGCACCTTCGCCGGGAGCGTCACTTTGTAGCGGTGCATCCAGTTGCTGAGCGTCTGGTAGCTCGTCAGCCCGATCAGCTCGGCGGCCCTGGTCTTGTTGCCGTCCGCCTCCGCGAGTGCCCGATCCAGGTAGTGCCGGGCCAGCTCGGCCATGAGGTTTGGCAGCTCCAACCCGGTGCCCAGCGGCCGGCCCAGCAGATTGGCCGGCTCGTCACGGACGGTCCTGAGCAGCTCTTCGCGTGCATCGTCGGCGGCGACGGCAGCGCTCGGCGTCCACAGCACGAGCCGATCGATGGTCGCCTGCAGCTCTCGGACGTTGCCGGGCCAGGCGTGGCGAAGCAGAACGTTCCTTGCGGGTGGAGAAAGGGCCTTCTGCTCGACCCCCGGTTGATCGGCGAACTTGCGGTTCGCCGCCGCGAGAAAGTGATCGATGAGCGGCGTCAGGTCGCCCTGGCGTTCGCGGAGCGGCGGGAGCCGGATGACCCCGGTCGCGAGCCGGTAGTAGAGGTCCTCACGGAACCGGCCCGCCGCCACCTCGGCGCACAGGTCGCGGTTGGTGGCCGCTATGACCCGGACGTCGACAGCGACCGGCCTGTCCGACCCGAGCCGCCGAACGGTCCTTTCCTGCAGCGTGCGGAGAATCTTGACCTGGGCGGCCAGCGGCAGCTCGCCGATCTCGTCAAGAAAGAGCGACCCGCGGTCGGCCGCCTCGAAATGACCGGCGTGGTCGCGCACGGCGCCAGAAAACGCACCTCGCGTGTGGCCGAAGAGCAGCGACTCGACGAGCCCCTCCGGCAGCGCACCGCAGTTGACCTCCTCGAACGGCCCGCGGCGACGGCGACTCTCGGCATGTATCGCCCGCGCAAACAGCTCCTTGCCGGTACCCGATTCCCCTTCGATCAGGACGGTGACGTCGTGCGGAGCAATGCGCCGCGCGCGCGTCCGGGCGCGGTCCATCGACGGGCTGCGGCCGATGATGCGGTCGAACTCGGGCGACTCGGGCGGCAGGCCGGCGGTCAGCCGCGCCAGCTTGTCGTCGGCATCGCGCAGCAGCGCCGGCACGTACTCGGCGGCGATGTCGAATGGCACCGAGACCGTCCGGACGCCGGTCTGCGCGTGCGACTGAATCAACTCCGCGGGGTAGCGGGTCTTGGCGAGCAGCACCCAGACCGCCTGCATGGCGGGGGTGCCAGGGCTGACGTGCACCGTGAGGGCGGCGTCGGCGCCAAACGTCTCCCTGGTGAAGTCCAGCGCCCGCACGGCGGCCGCGTGGATGGCGCCGTAGTCTGTCGGGTCGTGCAGCGTTTCGGGCTGGAGCTGGACGGGCGGGGCGCCGGTCTCGGTCAGCCGGTCGACGAACGCGCGGTTCTGCGCGGCCGGGTAGTTCGAGAGCAGCACGAGCGCGTCGAAGGTGCGGACCGCCACGACGCTGGCGATAGGGCCGCGTCCCGGCTTCCGGCCGGTCGCGCAATCGAGATCCGTCTGACCGATCCAGGCGAGCAGTACCGCGGGCACGGCATGATCATAAACTTTCTATCCCAATACATGTGAAACGTTGTATCCCGTGCAAGTGAGCGACAATGGCGGGTGCCCTTGGCGGGGCCCTTGGCGTGGCGCGCGGGAGGCAGCCATGTTGGGACCGTACGTCCACCGGATCGATCCGATTCTGTTCGACGTCGGGGCGATGACCGACGTCTGGTGGGGGGTCAAGTTCCCGGACGCGGAGGGATTCCGCCATCCGGTGGTGCTGTACGACGGGGCCAAGAACCTGCTGCTGATGGCGTACCTGCTGCACGTGCGGCGGGCGAACCGGACGCCCGGCGCGCTGACCGCCCGGTTCGTCTTCTGGTACGCGTTCACGCGGTTCTTCATCGACCTCTTCCGAGACTACCCGACCCACCGGCTCGCGCTCGGCACCGGACAGACGCTGAACATCGTCATGGCAGGGCTCGGCGCCGCGGTCCTGTACCGGTCGCGCCTGCGAAGGCTCGGCCGCCTGAAGCGCAGCGCCGGATGGGGGCTCGCGTCCGCGACGTCCGCCCACCGGTCTGACGACGCGCCACTGCTCGCCCAGCGCATCGCGTTCGCCGCCCTGCTGGCGTTCTGCCTGACGATTCCGAGCAACTGGACGCAGGACGTCCCCTCCCGCTACGGCAACCGGCATCCGGGACTGAAGTACTCGTGGCTGTACCCACGCATCGACACCGCGCCTCCGCCGGCGACCTCCCGCTGAGGAGGTCGATCCTCGACCTCGGCCATGCCACAATCGGGTTTGGCAGGGGTGTTCTTGCGTATTCATTGACAGCAAGGCATCTTGCCGGTCATTCGTCTCGACAAGTGATTGACAACCTGCCTTGCGGCACGCACGCGACTGGGCGCGCCTGCCGGAGAGTTTTCACCGGGAAATTGAAAGGGATCACGTAGTGCTGGTGGCGGCCGGCAGATGACGATGCAGCGGTTCTTCCATTCGGCGTCGCTGCTGTTGATCGTCGTGCTGGCCACCGGGCCGGCGCCAGCCGCCGGCCAGGAGACCGCGCCGGACATGGTCCGGGAGCCCAGCAGCGGTACGCCCTTCCCGGTGCGGCTCACGCCACCGGGCGGGACGACCCGGCACTGGCTCGCGGGAACGGGAATCCGGCAGTGGACGATCTTCCGGTTGAAGATCTACGCGTTCGGCCTCTATGTCGATCCGACCGGAGCGCGGGCCGCGCTCTCCGGGTTCGCCTGGATTCCAGCCGCGGTACGGAGATCCTCTTCTCGTGCAATCCGGCGGGCCGCCTGGCAACCGCCGTGGGCGGCAACGAACGACCTCCCATCGACTCGCGGCCCCTCTGCCGGGCGCTGTTCGACATCTACCTGGGCGAAGACCCGATCTCCCGCGACGGCAAGCGCAGTCTGATCGCCGGATTTCCCGGCCTGCTCGCCCCGGACGCCGCGCGCATCTCTGACCCGCGCATCGGTTCCCCGGTCGCGCCGTCTGCACAACACGGCTGGGGATTCGTTTCAACACGCGCGCCGGTCGGACAGCCGGCATCGCATCCGGCGGCTACCCGAGCTCCTCTCTGAGCGCCTCCAGCTCGGCGATCGCCTCGAAATCTATCGGCCGGCCGGCGGCCCGTTTCGTCGCGATCAGCGTGTCGAGATCGAGACACGGGCACCGGACCCCGAACAGATCGAGGCGTATGGTGGCGGGGAGCAGGTCTTCGTACGTGCCGCCGCCGGCGATCTCGCCGAGGAGGTCCAGCGCGCCCAGGTCGGTGATCAACGTGAAGTTCAGTCCGGCGCGCAGCGTTTCGATATCCCAGCGAAACGGAAGACCCGGCGGTGCGCCCCGCAGATACGGCACGTGATCCGACAGTGCTTGCTGCAGCCGTCCAAGGTTGGAGACGGATCGGGAGTAGACCACGTCAACGTCCTGAGTCGAGCGCGCCGCGCCGTGGGCTCGTGCAGCCAGCCCACCGACCAGGATGAACTCGACGCCGTTGCCCGAGAGCGCCTTCAGAAGACCTTCGAAGTCGGTCACGTGCGTGTCCGCTGAACGGCCCGTCGCAGCTCCTCGGCGAACCGCTCGAGAGCCACGAGTTCCCGCACCCGCTCGTCGGGGGTCTTGCCGAGCTGCTCTCGCAGCAGGGTGCGATCGATGTCCTTCTTGTAGAGGTCGATGATCTCGTCGATGGACGAGCGCCGCGGCGTCTGCGTCTCAGCAGTCATCATTGCTGCTCGACGACTTCTTTGACCGGCAACTCAATCCCGGGGAGCATTTCCTCACCGCATGCCCAGCATTTCTTCGTCCGTCACCCACCGGGTCGAGTCGCGCGCGGACGGGGCATCTGGCATGCGAGCCGCCAGTCGCGTCAGTGTAGCAGCCCCGCTGCCGGACGACGTCCTCGCAGCATGTGCCGCTTTGCTTGCGGCCGTCTCGCCATCGAGCATGTCCTTGGCATGTTGGCCGTCGGCGCGTCCGGATACGCTGGCCGCGGTCCGACCGCTGAGTGTTCACGCCACGGTAACCTGCCGAATCGGCTCCCGAAGACAGGTACTTGCAGCCGGTCCGTCCGAGTTCCGCGCTCGCAGAGTGCGCTCGGCAAGCTTCCTCGGCAGGCACGCCGAGAATTTCAGTGATTCCACGGCCTCATCCGTTATGGGGAAGACGGCGTCGTTGGCTTCTGCGTCCACCTGATCGAGTCGACCTTTCAGGTCTTCGGCGCCGGTCCCGTCCTGTAGGCGGATCGAAAGATTCTCCTCGCGGGCGGCCGGCAGACGGTGCGTGCCGATCAGCTCTCCGAGCATCGTGTTGGCCCGCAGTCCTGCGAACGTCCACCAACGGCTGGCGCCCGCGGTGTCTCGAACGATGGCGGTGGCCGTGGTGTCGACCCAGGAGAAATGTTGACGTATCTCGACCAGTTTGGTCCGAGCGCGCCTGCTGAGTTCGATGTCGAGCGTTCCGTCGTCGAGGATCCGCCGGATGGCGCGACAGAGATCGAAGCCGAGAGGGATGCCCGGTCCAATCCAGCGGGAACGGCCCTTCTCACTGGTGGACTTTACATAGGCCACGCGGCGATCCCAATCGACGTGCGACACTTCCCAGTTTCGGCCCGCGAGCAGCAGCACGACCGGACCGGTGCGGCGGACCTGGAAGGAGAGCGGATGCACGAGACCGAGCTCCGACCGTCCATGCTGAACGGAGAACAGTGGCGCGCTGGTGAACACCGACATCAACTCCATGAAATGGCGCCGGCCAAAGACGCGCTCGCCTTCGACCCCCAGCGACAGCATTCCGTCGTCTTCATACAGAATGCCCCGCGTGAGCATGAACTCGACGATCTCGTCGAGATGTCCACGTGCCATTGCGCTGAATGCGGGCATCTCACCCAGCCAGTCACGCCACGTTGCGCGGCCGATGCGCCCCTCCTGGAGGGCGAGCGCCATGATCTGCTGCGCGAATATGTGAAACGGCTCCGGTGGCGGGACGACCGGCTCGACGTAGCCGTCGAGCCAGAGGCGCAGCAGACCCGATGCTTTCAGGAATCCGTCGTTCGTTGTCGCCAGGAACAGGCAGTTCCGGGTTGTCGCCGGGCGGCGGCCGGTGCGGCCCAGGCGCTGCATGAACGAGGCGACGGTTGCCGGCGCGTCCATCTGGACCACCCGGTCGAGATCTCCCACGTCGATTCCCAACTCCAGCGTGCTCGTGGCGACGATGACGCAGTCGTTGCCCTGCGAGAACGCTTCCTCGGAGCGCCGGCGCTCGTCCAGGCCAAGTGAACTGTGGGAGACGAACGTCTCCGTGCCCGCCTGCCGAAGTTCGGCGGCCATCTGCTCGACGCGGGCGCGGCTGTCGCAGAACACGAGGCGTTTCTCACCCCTGTGGAGCGCAGACACCACCTTCGCGGCGTTGCGGACGCCGCCGACATGGTCCAGACATACCGACGCGGACTTCGCGACCTCGCCGGCCGGCGCGATGATTCGCCGTGGCCGGGACGAGGCGGGCGCGAGCCATTCGAGCAGCGCCTCGGGATTCCCGATGGTCGCGGAGAGACCCAGCCGCTGAATCTCGCGGCCCGACAACCGGCGCACCCGCTCCAGGACGGCGAGCAGATGCCAGCCCCGATCGTCGCCGGCGAAGGCGTGCAACTCGTCAACGACCACGGCTTCAAGATCCTGAAAGAGAACCTGCGGCTCCGAGCGACTCGAGACGAGCATCACCTCGATCGACTCGGGTGTGGTCAGCAGTAGATCGGGGGGTTCGCGCATGATCGCTCGCCGTCGCGCGTCGCCGACATCGCCATGCCACAGATCGACGCGCCGCCCGACCAGGGCGCCATAGGCCCGCAGACGAGACTCGATGTTGTTCAGGAGCGCCTTGATCGGACAGACATAGAGCACACTCAACCCGCCCCATCCTTCGGTCAGCATCCGTGACAGTAGCGGGAACACCGCGGCTTCGGTCTTGCCGCCGGCGGTGGGCGCGAGCAGCAAGGCGTGGTCGCCGTCCAGTACGGGGCCGATGGCCTGCTCTTGCAACGGGTGGAGTGACGTCCACCCAAGCGAATTGACGATGTGATGTTGAAGGGCGGGGTGCAGTCTGTCGAACGAGGACTCTCGGCTCACGGCTCAAGCTCGACGTCGTCCGGGGAGGCGGCGGCGCGGGCGTTGCGCTCGACGTCCGTCAGCTCGCCGTCGGTCAGGGTGAGGGCGTAGTCGCGTCTCGGATCGAAGTCCGGGTGCACGTCGATCCTGTCAAGCACGTCCTGGACCAGCTTCTTGAGGAAGACACGCGGCGCGATGCCGACTCGTCCGCCCAGCCTCCCGGTGACGGCACGGGCCAGGCCGCTCAGGTACGCGTCATCTGCGCACTCCAGGATGCGCGCCGGGGCGGCGGCGCCCTCGGCATAGAGATCGCGAATCTTGCGCCCGACACGTTGAAGCCGGTCCAGATCGAAGTTCCGCAGCCGCACCTGCGGTGCGCGCGGGTTGTCGAAGCGTTGCACTCCGGAAAAGTCGACGTCGAGCCGCTGGGCGAGGGGCGGCAGTCGCTGCACGCCTTGCGGGCCCTCGAAGAACGCGGGCGTGCCGGTGATCACGAGGTAGAGGCCGGGGAAGCGCCCCGAGTCGATTTCGTCGATCACCTGACGGAGGGCGTTCAGGCTCTTCTCCCGCACGTCGCTACGCACGCGCTGGAGCGTCTCGACCTCATCGAGGACGACCACCAGGCCGGAGAAGCCCGAGTCTCGCAGGATGACGAGCAATCCCTGGAGGAAGCTGAGTGCGCCGAAATGGTCGAGGTCACCCTTGATGCCCGCGTACCGCTTGGCCGCGGCGCCCACGTTGGGCTGCCCGCCGATCCACGCCAGCAGCGCCTCGGCCGTGGCGCGGTCGTTCGCGGCGACGGCTCGCCGATACGCGCGGAGCGCCGTCGCGAAAGCGGGAGCGTGGCGGGCGACCGACGCGAGACGCCGCTCCATGAGGTCGGTGGTCCGCGCAAGCAGTTCGGCCGCATCGCGTTCGGCGACGCCGCCTTCGGCGAGGACGTCCTCCTCCAACGCGTAGAACCAGTTGTCGACAATGGAGCGCAGGGCGCCCTGATGGGTGTCCGCGGTCGAGAGGCGTTCAGCGAGCCGGCGGTACACCGTCTCGAGGCGGTGCAACGGCGTCTCCGTTTCCGAGATCTGGACCTCGGCCGCGGCGAACCCCGTGCGCTTCGCCCGTTCCTGCAACCAGCGTACGAAAAAGGTCTTGCCGCTGCCGTACTCGCCCCGAACGGCCTTGAACTTTGCGCTCCCGGCGGCCACGGACGCCAATTCTTCGGCCAAGGCGGCGTCGAACGCGTCGAGGCCGACCGCGAATGCATCGAGACTGCGCCGCGGCACGGTTCCGCGCCTGAGTGCATCGACGATTTCGTGACGCCGCTGGACGCTGATCACCGGCAGGGCCTTCGCACGTTATTTCCTGTCCCGCGCGAGACCGAACTGCATGTCGAGCAGATCGCGATTCAGTTCGACGGTCTCCGAGGTTTCGTCGACCGACAGCACGTCGTACCCTTCGACGTTGAGAATCCGGCGCAACGCGGACACGATGCCGCCCAGCCGAAACAGGGGCACGCCCAGGCGCTCCGCCAGTGCGGCGCCGGTGAGCTTGCCGCCGCGTCCGTCCAGCGCTGCCAGGATGGCCCGGATACGCTCCTCGGGAAGAGCCGTCCTGGCCGCCTGTTTGCGTTGCGCCGCGAACAGGTCTGTTTCGAAAAGCCGATCGATCCACGTCTCCGCCGGACGGGACGCCTGCGCGTCCGCCAGCGCGAAGAGATAGCCGGTCTCGCCCGTACGGGGCAGGGAGGGCGCCGGCTTCAGCGCCGGCCTTTCGGGTTCGGGCGCCAGCATGGTTTCAACCCGCCATTGCCACCACGCGGGGGCTTCCGGGGCCGCTTCGCGCCAACCGGCAAGATGTCCGGCTGTCTCGGAGGTGGCGAAGACGCCGAACGGAAGCACCACCTCCTGAAGCGTTGCGCCGCCGTGATAGCCGTTCTTCTTCATCCCGAAGCGGACGCGCTCGCTCCACGGCGCCAGCAGGCGACGGTCCTCGGTGACGACACGCGGTCCCTCGAACAGGACCTCGTCGTCAGCGGGCACGCCGATCGCGGGCCGCCAGCGCTCTCCACCCTCGACGTCGCGGATCTCCGTTTCGCGTTCGAGCACATGACCATGGTCGCTCGCGAGCACGACCACGCGCCCGCTGGAGCGGCAGACGTCGAGCAGCTCCTCGATGGGGCGGATGTGCCGCGCGGTCCAGGGGACACGAACTTGATCGCCCTTGGCGAGGTGGTCGTCGACCGCGTTGATCACGACGCCCACGACACGGCGGTCGGGGTCGGCGATCGACTCGGCCACTCCGGGCGCGACCCCCGCCGCGCCGGCTTCGCGCAGGTCTCCCTTGTGAAACAGTACCGGCGGCGCCCCCGCCGCGCAGGCCGAGCGCAGCCCGGCGTGCCCGGAGAATCCGTCTTTTTCCGTCGACGACTTCCCGGACGTGATCTTGCCGCACAGCAGGCTCGTACGCGACGCCTCGGTCACCGTGGGCAGGGTTGCAATCACCACGGGGCGCTTCGGAGTCTCGTCCGCCACCAGCTCGACCCATGCGTGCCACACCAGATCGCGTTCCAGTTCACGGAATACCGGCATGCTCATCGCGTCGATGACCAGGACCAGCACCGGATGCTCCCGAGCGAGCGGCACGATCCAGCGGTCGAGCACCGCCTCGACGCCCAGCAGGCTGCGGTCGTGCGATCCCGAGCCCGGCCAGCCGGCCAGGAGCTTGCCGAATTCCCGGTTCTCCTGCTGCCGCGCCGCGTCGGCCTGCCGCGCCAGACTGGCGTACGCCTCGGCGAGCCGCGGCGACGAGTCGCCATCCCACAGGCGCGTGCGCGCCCAGTCCACGAAGCCTCCCGCGAAGCGATACGCGCGCGCGGCCTCGCCGAACGACCGCTGATTCGCCGCGTCTTCGCGGCGTCGCGCCGCGAGCCAGCCGGCCAGTCGCAAGGCCATGTCGACGCCGGCGGTGCGTCGCAGCGTGTCTGCCGAGAGTGCGTGGCCCAGGACACTGCCGGCAGCGATTCGCAGCGCGTTCGGAATCTCGTGCGCATCGCCATCGACGAACGCGACCAGCTCTCGTGCGAGACCGGCGACCCGCTGATCGAGGGACGCCCGCAGCATCCCGCTGCGCCAGGCGATGTCCGCGGCTCCCAGCTCCTGCAACAGGGCGTCGGCGTCGGCCAGCACCGCCTCGACCGTCCCGTGCGACTCCGCCACTCGCGAATTCGCAGGACGGGAGAGCCGTCGCTGGACGACCCGCTCGGCGGCGTCGGTCCACCCGCGGGCAAGCGCTGCGTCCAGGTCCTGCAGGTCGAGCAGCGCTTCGAGCTTGCCTCTGGCCTTCGCCGCCCGTTCGTCACCCTTCGCGTCGGCATCGAACAGGACGCGCGCCACGAGGCCAATGGAGACCGTCCGGCGCCCGAGTCGCCCCGCGCATTCGAAGATCGCCCGCGCCGTACGTCCCGCGCCGGCCTCCACCGCGTCGGGCAATCCCGCCCGCACCGCCGGCGGCAGGGCATTCAGTGTCCGCACGGGATCGCCATCCATCGCCCAGGCGAGGAGCGCCTCCGGGTCCCGTTCGCCACGCGGGTTTTCGGTAATCGTCGCGAACAGATGTCGCCAGGCCGTCTCGGCATCCAGGAAACCGCTCGGCACCGGGGGATATCCTGCCTCGGGCTCCGCGTCGAGGAGCGCGCGGGCCGCCCACGCATGGCGCTCGACCAGACGCGGGTCGACGTAGAGCGCCTTGAACTGCTCCTTCACGAGTTGCCAAGGCTCGATGGAAAACACTCTGCGGTGGGCGAATCGCGCGAGCAGGTCGGCGCCCAACTCCGCCGGCGGCAGGTCGGTCAGCACGACGAGCGGCGGGCCGCCAGCGGGCAGATCGACGAGGCGTTCGCGCAGCGCCAGCACCGAGCCGCACTGCATGACGGGAAGCTCCTCCGAGCCGACCCGCAGCACCGGCGGCGCCGGCATCGCCTCGTCGAGCGCCGGCAGGCCGATCCCGATGGCGCGCGCGTCCGGATACCTGTCGCGGATCGACTTCACCTGGGCGCGTACCTGCGCGAACGACGGCATGTTGATCATTCGCCGTCCTTCCGATCGCGCCGGAGCTTCCAGGTGAGGTCGAGTCGGGCCGTGGGGTCCTCACCGAACAGCGCATCCAGCCCTTCCGTCACTTCCCGCAGGCTCTCGCGATCCAGGTCCCCGTACGAACCCTCGCGCACGACCAGGTGCTTCGGTTCGTGCTCCGGAAACGGATTCGATGGCGTCGGCCGAGCGAGCAGTCCGACCGCCCGATCCTCCAGCTCGGTTAGCTTGACACCGAGCGCCACGGCGTATTCGTCAGCCGCCAGTGTCTCCGCGAGTTCCTGCAGGAGGCGTTGCGCGGCGTCCTTTCGGTCATCCGTCAACTGTCTGATCGAGCCAAGAAGCGTCCATTTCGTCCGCTGGAGGGTGTCCAGCATGGTCGCCGCCTTGCGAAAGCTCGTCCCCATCGCTTCGAGCGAGGTCTCCGGCTCAATCTCCGCGAGCTTCTCGATCCGCGCCCTGCCGCGGAGAGAGACGAGCGACTGGACGAGCGCGCGGGTTGTGCGGGCCGTGCGCAGGCGTTTGGCGGCATCCTCCTCGATGGATAAGTCGGCTCCGACCGACACCAGGCGTTCGACCAGCTCGTCGCAGGGAGTGGTCTGTCTGGTAGCGGTCTCGCCGAGCCGCGCCGCCAGAGCGCTCACGTTGCTCGCGTTGCGCAGCAGAGAAACCGTGAGTCCGAACACCTTTCCGGCGCGCTCGATGGCCGTGGCCCACGCCTCCTGGGCCGGCAGCTCCTCTTCGCGAAGCTCAACGTCGTCGGGCAAATCTTCGAGCTTCGCCGGCCAGGGGCCTCCGTGTCGCCGAAACGCGAGATCGGCCTGGTCTGCGTAGACCAGGATGACGAGGTTCGCGGCGGCTTTCGGAAGACCCATGCGCGACGGCTGGTCGATCGCCTCGCGGAGCTTCGCGACGGTCAGCGGCCTGGCGAGTCGCTCGAAGTGGCTGAACCAGTGGCGGCCGAGGACGAAATGGGTCTCTCCCATCTCGCCGAGCCGCAGCGGGACGGCGATCTGCGTCATCGACGGGCGCAACGACTTGTCGACGGCGACGCGTCCTTCCGGCTCCTGCACGGCCCGCGTGACCTGCTCGTGGACACGGCGCAGCGTGGCGGGTTTGGCCGGCGAACCAAAGTGCGGGTGCGCCGGGTACTGACTGGCGCACATCTGATCGAACAGGCTCCCGAGCGCGTCTTTCAGGGTCGCACGTGCGGGCGGCCGCGGTTCGAAGGCGGGATCGAGCGACTGGAAGTGCTCTGCCAGAGGGTGCGACTCGTCGACCGAGCCGGGCGCCGGGTTCTCAACGCCGTAGGCGCCCTCCAGGTAGTGGATCAGGCGCTGTCGGAGCTGGCTCTGCTGATTCCGCAGGAGCTCGCGCGCGGACGCCTGATCGACCGGCGAGAGATGCATCGCGAAGTCTCGCAACCGCTCTCCGGCCAGCACGTGGTCGATCTTGACGAGGGTACCGAGATCGCGTTGCGCCGAGACGCTCAGGAAGGACGGCAGCCAGACCAGCGTCCGCGCCGGCACATCGCGCCGGCGGAAGTCGTTGAGACGCGCAAGGTCGTCGGCCTGCGTGCGGCCCGGCTCGTCGAAGGGAAAATCGACGACCACCTTGCGTTCGTCCGCGCGGGTCGACAGCGATTCGTCCGGCAGCTCCCGCACGTTGGCGAAAATCACCTCGAAGCGGCGTGGCGTGCCGCGCCACATGATCTTGTGGTAGAGCAGGAGCTCTTCGCGATCCTCGATCCCGAGCTCGTTGAACAGGATCTCCCGGATCATGCGGCGCCGATTCCCGGCATTGTCGTGCCGGTCGGCGTCGGCGAGGATACTTTCGGTATCCACCGCCGAGAGTTGAAGGGTAATGGTCGGGTTGGCCGGGTCGTCGCCGATCCGGACCTCCCCGATCTCGGCGGCCCAGGCGCGGCAGCGCCGCAGCACCTCCTGGCCTTCGCGCCCCTCGATCGGCGTCCGGATCGACCCGTGGTTCAGCGCCGCAAGCCGCGCCGCGGTCAGGTTCTTCAACACCTCGACCTCGGGCGCCAGGGCCGAGAGCAACAGCGTCTTGGCGAGCCGATCCTCCGCGCAGAGGGCGCGCGCCGCCCCGTCGTTCTTCGGACGCGTCTCCGCTTCCGCCTTCGAGATACCGTGCCGGCGCTCGATGAGCGGGAGGAGCTTCCGGCGGTAGAGGTTGCGCGCATTCTCGAAGTGGTGGCGCGTGCCCTCGGTGAACGGCTCGTCCCCATCGGCGATCGCGTCGAAGAGGTCGCCGACCGGAACGATCTCGCCCAGGTCGAGCGTCTCGCGCCGGTCGACCAGGATCTGGAGCATCACCCTCAGCGCGGTCCGCTCCCGCTGCAGGAGCGACGAGACGGCGACCAGGGTCTCGACGAGCGCCGGACTGAAGGGGTAGACCTTGCGAAACGTCGCGCTGTCCGCGCGCGGCGTCAGCAGGGTTTCGAACACCTCCCGGCGCACCTTCCCGGTGTCGGCGTAGGCGCGATCGATCTGCTGGCGCGCCGCCTCGTTCCGCGGGCGCAGTATGCGCCGCGCGGCGATCTCCGGAAGGTTGCGGTCCTCCAGCGTGATCCGCTCGAAGCGGGCCTCCCACCACTGCAAGACGTCAGCGAAGCCGAGTTGCAGCGCCCCTGTCACCTGCTCGCCCACCAGCTCGCGCAGGTCGCGCTGGCGCGCCACGAAGCTGACGATCGGGATCGGCCGGCCGGCCGTCTCCGCCTCGACGAGCTTCGAGACCTTCGGGCCTTCCTCGTTGAGGAAGCGGAGATCGGCGGCGTGGGTCGCAAGCCAGAGGATCAGCTCGTCGAGAAAGAGCACCAGCCCGTCGTAGCCGAGGTCGCGCGCGTGGCGCGAGACGACGGCCAACCCCTCGTCCAGCGGGATGAACGCCTCGTCGCTCCCCCGCGCCACGTCACGGTAGCCTTGGAAGAACGAGTCGATCAGCGCGGCGACCAGGCGGCTGCGCTGTTCGGCGCCCGCCGGCGCGTCGAGCGCCGCCTCGAAGCTCGATGCATCCCAGTGCGCGGACAGGTCTCCCCAGCCGGCAGATCCACTGCCGATACTGGACGTGGCCTCGTTGAGTTCGGCGAAGAACGCCACGTCGCCCATCCGCGCGCGCTGACTGCGAGCATCCCTGAAGAGCCCCTCGGTACGGTAGACGCCTGGCACAGGCGCGTCGGGGTGCAGTTGAGCGACGCGCGCCGCGTAGCCGCCCAGCACGGCGGACTCCAGACTCGGCTTGCCGATCATGTGATACGGGACGAGCAGGAACCGCTTGTCCGCGAGCCAGTCGTCATGCCGGGTGACGACGCCTTCGAGACCTTCCATGGCGCGGGCCGCCGCGTGCTGTTGCAGCAGCAGATGGAGCACCGCCATGAAATGGCTCTTGCCGCTGCCGAAGCTCCCGTGCAGGTACGCCGCCTTGCTGGAGCCGGACGCGAGCGCGCCCCGGATCAGGTCGAGCGCCCGGTCGAAGGCGCCGGCGAGCTGCGGCGTCACGACGTAGGTCCGGAGCGTCTCGGCGGGCCGCGTCACACCCTCCGCGAGCCGCAGGACGAAATCGTCGCGATGGACCCGTTCCGGGATGTCGATCAGGTCGCGGATCAGTGTCATCCAGGAGCCTTCGGCACCCAAGCCGACCCGGCGGCGGCGATGATTTCCGTGGCGCAGAGTCGTCTCGTCATGACGGTTCCTACGCTGACGCCGGGCCGGGGTCGGGCAACAGGAATCCGCAGGTGGGACCGGGCGCCTGGCTCAGGCGGGCATCGAGCGTCGCCAGGGGTACGGCCAGTGCCTCCGCGCAGGCGACGTACCAGGCGTCGTAGGTGGTCAGGTTGAATCGCAGTTCCCAGATCCGCTCGGTGAACGGTTCGAAGTGCAGCAGCTCGATCTGCAGGCCGACGATGTCCCGATAGCCCGCCGTCGCCTCCAGGCTGGAAATTTCACGCGCCAACTCGGCGCGTCGCAGCACGTTACCGGCCTCGACAGGAGCCAACTGGGGCGCGATCAGGTGCTTTTCGGTGGTCACGCTGCGGGCCCAGTCGCCGTCGGGTCCAGTATCGAGCACCGCCGCAACGAGCACCGATGCATCGACGACGACCGACGCCATCGCGTCTCAGCGCCGGCCGGCATCGAGATGGCGGAGAATCTCGCTGGCCGGCAGGCGTGTCCGAGTGGTGTTCTGGCGCTCGCGCACCCGCTCGAGCCATCGATCGATGGACGGCTTCGACGCCAGTCTTTCGAGTTCGCCGCGCAAGTACTCCTGCATCGACTTGTGGGCCAGGGCGGCGCGGGCGGCCAACTCGTCGCGCACCGCTTCCGGGACGTTGCGCACCGTGATTTGGACAGCCATGCTGTCATTATGACGCTGCTGCTGTCTGTACGCAATCTCGGGACCGCATGGCCTTGAGCCGTACCGCGGGAAGTCTCTTCAGCCGTTGGTTGGTCGGGTCGACCTCGATGCCAACGGACTCGAGGGCGGTCAGACCGAGCAGCGGTTCAGTATCGGCCTCGCCGAAGAGGACTGTGCCGCCCGCGATCTCGCCCATGAACTCGATCTCAGCTATTGTGATCTCCATCTTGAGCTCGTCCCCGTTCGTACACGCGCTGGCCCTTTGGCCGCAGTCCGATGGCCTCCAGGTGCGGTCGCGGGACGAGCGAGTCTGTCGCGCCCGTGTCCACGAGGAACAGTCCTTCCCAGGCTCTGTCCGGGTCGGCGGGGTTGCGGATTGTGACTGTCACGTGTGTTGCGCCCATGTGTTGTCGTTCCCTTCAGATGCGCCGTCCTCTACGCGGCGTCCCGCTTCGTCCTCGCCGCAACGGCGCCGTGTTCATCTGGATTGTTCCGCCGCCCTGCGAATCGCTGCGGCCGAAATGGATACGCTTGAAAAGTCCCGGCTGCGTGCCAGTAGCTTTCCGAACGGATCCTGCACCCGGGGATGTCCCGTTCGCTGTCGGATTTCGCGGGTGGCGCACTCCCTCTTTGCTATTCAAGAGTCTACGCTACGCGACCTGTTCGGCGACGACATCGGGTGGCGCCAGCGCGTCCAGGGCACCGGCCAAATGGCGCATGTAGCCGGCGACGGGATTCGACGTGGCGTCAGTCCACTCGATCTCCGTGGCGGCCATTTCGGTACCCTCCTGCCCGGCGCTCACGCCCCGGCAGCGGAGGAACGCCACCGGTTTCCGCGACGAGCCCGGCCCGCGGGCGGCGCCCAGGCGCGGACGGCCTCGGGAGTGAGCGCGAGCGCCCGCGCCTCCTCGTCGATGAATCCCTCGAAGTAGTCGCCCATCCCTACGTCGAACTCCGGGTCCGGCGCGTTGTGATGCTGGCGCACCCACGGCAGCAGTTGCAGCAGCGCCGCCAGGAGCGGCGTCAGCCGCTCCGCCGGCCAGCCTTCCTGTTCCCGCATCTGATTGAAGTACGCGGCGACCGCCTTGCTCTGATCGAGCGCGTTCCAGCCCGCCCAGCCGATCACCAGCGACGGGTCAGCGTCGCGCTCGCAGAACGGCAGGCTGACGAAACGCTCCTTCGGCACATCGAGCTTGCCGCGCAGGCGCCACCAGGCACCTTTCCAGAAGTCGGCGGACGTATACCGCGGGGGGACGGGGATCGCACCGATCTCTGCCGCCTTCAGCGCCGCCGCGGCCTCCGGGGTGAGGTGTCCGGGATGCGATGCGGGCAGATTCGTACGTGCGTCGATCGCATCCTCACACCGCTGGAGGTCCCACGTGCGCTCCCAGGCCTCGCGCTTGCGGAGTCCGGACGGCTTGTAGCGGAGGACCGGGAGCAGCGGGACGCTCTCGTTCTCCACCAGACCCGCGACCAGCTTCGCGACGTCGAAGTCAGGACGCCGGGTGTACAACTCCGCCACCTGCAGGAACTCCGCGTCCTCCCGCATCCGGTCCGCCAGCATCGCGGTTGTCGTCAGGCGTGGCTCCGACCAGAGCGATCGGGTTTCCAGCCGGTCGAGCAGCCAGCTTCGTAGCGCCCGCTCCTGCTGCGTCTCCCACGCCTCGTCGTTCCAGCGGCGCTTGTACTCGGGCTGCTCGATCAGCGCGACGCTCGCGTTGTTCTCGATGGCTTCGATCCGCCGCCGGACCAGCGCGCGGTACGCCGCCGGCCAATGCTCGGAGATTTCGGTGATGGGTGTCGAGCCGTGCCGCTCGAACCATTTGGTCTCGACTTCGCCCGCTGCGATCTTCCGCGCCAGGATGATCTCGAAGGCCCGCTCGCCGAGGCGGATGGTGGGAGCGTCGCCGGGGGGTGTGCAGAGGTCGTCACCTGTCACGCCGTAGAGTCGATAGCACTGCCAGTCGAGCTCCTCCTGCAGGGCGATCATCTGTTTGCGGATCTCTTGCACGCGAGTGCACGCCGCATCCAGAGAGGCGGCCGACGGCAAGCTGCGGGCGAACAGCGCTGCGGGGAGCGTTCGAGTCCGCTCTTGAACAAGGGAGTCGAGGCCGCTTACCAGATCGAGTGGGCAGTCGTGAGGCACGGGGAAATTCTTAAGCTTCGTACCGTCAAACTCATAGAATTGCTCCCACTCCTCTGTAGCGAGACCGCCACCGATTCCACCGCCGCCCTTGTTGTGGAAGACCTGCTTCATCCAGAAGCACGCCGTCGAGCTGTTGAGCAGGCCGAGTAGTCCGAGGTGATCGTGCTCCCCAGTCCCCGCCGGTAGCTTGATCACTGGCGCCGACTGCTTGAAAACCTTCCCCCCGCGATCCAGTACGAAATGGTTGTGCGTGCCCACGAACGCAAAGGCGATTGAGAGCGGATTCCGATATCGCTCGCGAAAAAACATGGAATACTCGTGCCACTGTAGCCCGCGATCGATCTGCGATTTTCCGTAGGCAATGCGTGAAGCAAGTCGCGACCCCCAGGGCCACAGAAACCGTACAATGGCCGGTTCAGTGATTGTCTCCAAGCTCTTCGGATCGTATGGCCATATCGAGCCTACCGATTGACCGATTCCCCAATCGCGAACCTCTTCTCCTGCCACAAGCAGACGGATGTGGTCGCACGCCACGCCATGTCGCTTGGCAACACTGGCTCCGACGCGAAAGGCTTCGTCCTCGCGGGTAACCACACCGAAACCGATTTCGGTGGCCAAATCACCGAGCGTGCCCAGGGCCATCTCGACGAGTCGTTCCTTGAGTTCCGCTGCCCCGCCGCCACCGATGCTCCAGGGATGCTTCTGAAAGCGTTCGCGCGGCACGTCCGAGACGCTCACGAACTCGCTCTGCGAGCCAGGCTGGTCGACTTGCGCAACGATCGCCGACCAGACAAGCCCCTTCGCAGCGTCATCCGGTATCGCCGGCTCGCCGCGGATGCCCATCACTGCGCGAACGCTCCGGTCGACAGGCCGGCGGCGCCGTCCGAACAGGATCACCGTGGGCGTCCCGTGGCCGGGGATGTAGGCGCCTGACGTGTCCACCACATGAGTCAGATCCCAGCGCGGGATGAACTTCTCGATCAGCTTCCTGCCGAACTCGCGTTTCATGAACGAGTTGGCCGTGATCATCCCGACGAAGCCCGCCGGTTCCGTCGCGCCGCGCGCGGGCGCGTGAGCGAGGTCGAAAAAGCGCTCGGTGAACGGGACGGCGAGCGAGTACTTGCGATGGCATGATCCGAAGCGCTTCCGATACTCGTGGTTCTCCGCCTTGTCCTTCGGCGTGATGTACGGCGGGTTGCCGACCACGACGTGATAGCGGCGGCCGAGGATTGCACGCAACGCCTTCGCGTCCTCCGTGCGGTAGACGTGACCCAGCGGGTCGTGCTCCGGATCGAGGTACTCCTGGCGTGCGCCGGCCAGCCCGGGCCGCGGCCCGTGGAGCAGAGAGTCGCCAGCCGCCACGCGGAGCTCGAAGGCGGGTGCGTCGGCAAGACGACGCACGTCGGACGCGCGGAGCGCGGCGACACACAGGCGGAAGCGGGCGATTGCGGCGGCGAAGGGATTCAGGTCGACGCCGGCCACCTGCTCCAGAACGCGGCTCGCCCGCTCGCGGGGGTTCGTGCCCGGCTCGTGCCGCGCCCACAGGGCATCCAGCCGCCGGAACGCGCCGAGCAGGAAGTGCCCCGAGCCGCAGGCCGGATCGATCAGGCGCACGTCCCGGAAGCCGAATTCCTCGATGGCGGGGTCGAGCGCGCGGTCGAGGATGAACTCCTCCACGAACTCGGGCGTCTGGAGCAGCGCGTAGCGCTTGCGGGCGCTCTCGGACAGGTCCTGGTAGAGGTCGCCCAGGAAGCGCGTGTCCCAGTCGGGGTCCGTGAAGTCGTGCGCGAGGCCGCCCGAATCGGGTTCGATCCGCTGCCACAGATCGAGCAGCCGGGTCGCCGCGTCGCCGGAGAGGATCTCGGGGTCGGTCGACCAGAGCGGATTGTGCGTTTCGTCGAAGAGTTGTCCGGCGACCGGTAGCGCTGCCACCGCACTGAAGACATGCAGCAGGTACTCGCGGTCGCTGTCGGTCGGGTGTGCTCGAAAAAAGAGGTTGTGCTCGTCAAGCGCCCGGCGGCGCCGGTCGCCGGGGCCGGAGAGGCGCGGCGGGTCGACGAGGGCGTTGTCCTCGAGGAACCGCACGAAGACGCATCCGAGAATCCAGGCGACGGCCACCTGCGTCAGGCGCTCTTCGCGCCATGTTTCGTACGTGCCGGCAGTCCGTTCGCGCGCGACCGCCTTCCGGTAGTCCTCCTGTAGCGATGTTTCCAGGTCCGGCCGTTCCCCGCACCGCGCCCGCAGATCGTCTTCGAGGTGCGCCCGCAGGCCCGTCAGGTCTTTGAGCAGACGGCCCGCGCCGATCACGCGGCGCCCCGTCCGCCGCGAGCGTCGCCCGAAGCGTTCCACATATCACACAAGCATGGGTGGTGTCTCCTTTCCCCCGGCTTGCCAGACAGCGTGTCTTCAGTTTTCGCTGAAAAGGCACCCCACCTCCCCAACGCCCACGATCCACAACTTTCGGTCATGTCATTCAATCGGAGTTTCTGCCGAGTAGTCCGTTTAGACGGCTGCGACGGGCCTAATTAGCAGGGTCTCGAAACGCTTGCGTATCAGCTTCTTACGCTCCTCCATGAACTCCTCGAACCGCTCCATTCTCCACAGCATCCTATCGGTCGGTATCAAGTGCATTGCTAAGTACTCCTTGTTTTTGTCAGAGAACCACTCGTCAGGCGTCTTGTCGGTCTTGTGCCCAGCGCCGTTCTCTTCGCGCGTAAGTAGCATGCAGTTAGCAAGCTGATTGCGAGCCGTGTCTCGATACTTCATCACCATTCGACCGGTTTCCGGATTTACGATCTTGATTTCTTTCAACTTGCTCCGAGGAAAAATGTGATGGGTGCGGCTCTTTTGCATAGAGAGCTATCTCGCTCATTCATAAGGGTTTATACCAACGGACACCCCATCGTTGGTGCGCTTTGAGTGGGGACAGGGTCCGGCCAGCCTCCCCACCCGCCTCTTTTCAGGCAGCCGGCCCGACCGGTGATCTCGCGCCGGGGTCCTTCGGTCTGCCCTCCGGCGCCCCCCTGGACATTCCCGCGGCGTTCTGGTACGGTGTCTTGGGAAGGGAGACACGTCTGGCGATGACGGTGGCGACGGCGAGGTTCTCGGGACGCGTCTTCAGCGCGCGCGAGGTGACGCTGATCCGCGAGATCGTGCGCGAGTGTTCGGGCTTGAGCCGGATGGAGCTGGCGCGCACCGTGTGCGAGCTGTTGCGGTGGCGGCGCCCCAACGGGAGGCTGAAGGCCCGCGAGTGCCGCGAGTTCCTGGAGCGGCTCGACGCGGAGGGTGCCCTGGTGCTGCCGGACAAGCGCCGGGGCCGCGCGCTCGGTTCGGTCACCCGCGTTCCCCGGACGGCGGCAGGGGAGCCGGGGCGCCCGCTCGTGGGCAGCGTGTGCGACGTCGAGCCGCTGCGGGTCGAGCGGGTGCGCGAGCCCGCCGAGCGCCTGCTGTTCCGGGAGCTGGTGGGACGCTACCACTACCTCGGGCACACGGTCCCGTTCGGCGCGCACCTGCGCTATCTGGTGTTTGCGTCGAGGCCGGTCCGGGCGCTGGTCGGCTGCCTGCAGTTCTCGAGCCCGGCGTGGCGCATGGCGGCGCGGGACCGCTGGGTCGGCTGGGACGAGGGGACGCGGGCTCGGAATCTCCAGCACGTGGTCAACAACAGCCGCTTCCTGTTGCTGCCGTGGGTCAGGGTGAGGAACCTCGCCAGCGCGGTGCTGTCGCGCGGCCTCGGGCGCTTGGCGGCGGACTGGCCATGCCGCTACGGCCTGGAGCCGTGGCTCGTGGAGACGCTGGTGGACCCCCGCCGCCACCACGGCGGTTCGTACCGCGCCGCCAACTGGGTGGCGTTGGGCGCCACCAGCGGTCGAGGGCGCATGGACCGGTACGGCCGCCGCGCCGGTGAGGCGCCCAAGACGGTTCTGGTCTATCCTTTGGTTCGGGATGCGAAGCGGCGGCTGCGGGAGCGTTGAGCCATGCGAGTTGTTCCCCGCCGCACCGCTCCGCCCGCCCCGGCGCCGTATGCGGCGGCGGAGGCGGCCTTCTCGGAGGCCAAAGCCTACCTCTCTTCGCGCGAGGCCCTGCAAATGAGCGAAAGCGACCTCGAACGGGAGCTGCACCGGCGTGGTCAGGCGTTGATGCGCAAGCTCCTGCAGGGGCACCTCGACCAACGCAGTCCGGGGGAGGCGGCCGGTCCAGTCGAGGGGGCCGACGGTGTCGAGCGTTCGGAGCGGCGCGTGCACGAACGCGACGTGGAGACGATCTTCGGCACGGTGGAGGTCGAGCGGGTGGGCTACGCGCGAGCGGGTCACGAGAGTCTGCATCCGCTCGACGCCGCGCTCAACCTGCCGGTGGAGCGTTACTCGCTGGAGGTGCGGCGGCGGGTGGCGGAGGCGGCTGCCTCGCGGTCCTTCGACGAAGCGCTGTGGGATCTGTCTCGCCATACCGGCGCGGAGGTGCCCAAGCGTCAGGCGGAACAGTTGGCGGTTCGCGCGGCTGAGGACTTCGACGCCTTCTACGAGGCGCGCCGTGCGGCGGCGGGCGAGCCGGCGCCGGAGGAGTCGGTGGTCGTGCTCACCTTCGACGGCAAGGGCGTGGTGCTGCATCGCGAGGACCTGCGCGAGGCGACGCGCAAGGCGGCCGAGCGGCGCCGGCGGCAACGGGAGCAGCTCTCGCCGTTCAAGCGCCTCAAGCCGGGGGAGAAGAAGCACTCGAAGCGCATGGCGACGGTGGCCGCCGTCTACGCGGTCGCGCCGTTCGTGCGGAGCGGGGAGGAATTCCTGCAGAGCTTGATGCCCCGACAGCCGGTGGCCAAGACCAAGAAGGCCAAGACCCCGGCGGTGCGGCCTCGCCCGGTGGCGAAACGGGTGTGGGCGAGCCTCGAACGGGAGCCGTGGGAGGTGATCGCCGAGGCGATGCTGGAAGCGGAGCGCCACGACCCGGAGCGCGTCAAGCGCTGGGTCGTGCTGGTCGACGGCGCCGAGACGCAACTCGACCTCGTGGAAGCGGGCGCCGCCGCCTACGGCGTGGACGCCACGGTGATACTCGACATCATCCACGTGGTCGAGTACGTCTGGAAGGCGGCGCACGTGTTCCATCGCGAGGGGAGCCTCGAATTGGCGCACTGGGCCTGGACGCGCGTGCAGCGCATTCTCGAGGGCAAGGCGAGCCGGGTGGCGGCGGCGATGCGGCGTGCGGCGACCGTCGCGGGCTTGCCGAGGGACACCCGCAAGCCGGTCGATACGTGCGCCGACTACCTGCTGAAGTACGCGCCGTATCTGCACTACGACCGCTACCTCGCGGCGGGCTATCCCATCGCCACGGGGGTCATCGAAGGGGCGTGCCGGTACCTGGTCCGCGACCGGATGGAGTTGACCGGCGCCCGCTGGCGCCTGGTCGGTGCCGAGGCGGTCCTGAAGCTGCGGGCGCTGCGAGCCAGCGGCGACTTCGATGCGTACTGGGACTTCCACGAAGCGCGCGAGTACGAGCGGAACCATGCCCAGCGATACCTCGATGGGATAGCACCGCCGGTCACCGAGCCGCCCCCATCGCCCTCCTCACCACGCCTTCGACGAGTCAAGTAGCTCTTGCCATGCCGGTCGCACACTCGCAGAACCGAACCGACGAAAAAGAGCCGCACCCAAATGTGATCCACCTGAGGGAGGTTGTTGTCGTAGGCCGGCGTGTAGTTGAACTCGCGATACCAAAGGTTGAACAAAAGGTGGATGGAGTCCGACCCGTAACCGAGGTTCCAGAACCGGTCCTCAGTCAACTCCAGGCTGCGTCCCTGCGATCGAATCACGCCGAACATCTCATCGAAATCAAAGGCCTCAAGCTCAGCGATCTTCTTGACCAATCCGTCCAGTAGATTATCCGGCACGCCACCGAATGCGCCCGCAAGCGAGCAGCGCAACAGGTAGCTGTCCAGATCCCTGGCGCTCCTCCACGCTTCAGGAAAGTGGAAGCGGATATACACGAGCGGAATGAGGACAAGGTAGGTCGGCAGAGCCTTGTCGCACCGGATGAAGGTCTTTCCACGCACGTAATCCAAAACATCCTGGATTGCCTCTTTGACCCGATCCCATTGTGCCTCGATGCTCTTGCGAATGCCAGGCTTGCGGAATTTTTTAACTTCATAACGCGCGCCCTGCCCGAGGAGGACGAGACAGGTCTTGAGCACGAAGTCTCGATCGAAGGAGAAGCCATGCTTGTTCAGGGATTCGAGCAGGTCATCCATTTGCTCATCCGCGTCTTCCCAACTGGCGGTTAGCAGAGAAAAGAGCAGATCCGATTTTCCGAGTCTAGTTCCTCCGGAGTTGGCGCGGATGAAAACCTCGACTACATCGTCTTCACTGTAGAGAGTCGGATTGTCGATGCTGTCCAGCTCCTGGTAGGTAATCGCTTCGTCCATCTTGAACGTTCGATCCACCAAATCCAGGTGTTCGTCCAGCTTGTCGTTTTCTGCATCGGTGAGTGTCTGTTCAACATCCATTCTCAGCTCATTCAAAATCTGACGCTTCTTCTTATTCGTGAAGATTAAGTCGTTGAATTTGATCCACGGGAACACGATCGCAGTTGAGTCGAGGAAACTGAACCGGTATTTCACATCATCCGGTGCCGCAATCTCACCACTGAGGATGTTCAGGCACAATTCCCGTCCTTCGAAACTCCCACGAAGCCCGATGAACAGGCTTTGTAGGCGTTGCTGGCCATCGAGCACAAGGTTTTTTTTCTTCGTGTCCTCTGGAACGTAGAAATCACTCAAGCGCAACGTTTCCTTCCAGTTGTCGATGAACTTCCGGCGTCGAATTCTGCTCGTGGTCTTCCAGACGAGAAGTGTGCTGATCGGATATTCGCGCAGGATCGAGTCGAACAAGCGGCAAATTTGATCCTCGCGCCAAACAAACGGACGTTGGATGTTCGGAAGCCAAAAACCACCGTCTTCCTCGACATCGTTCAGAAACGAGACGATCTTCCTGATGGTCTGCTTTTGATTCTTCATCGCATTCTCGATCCGTCACAGTTAGACCGTACCGGGTTCGTGAGACGCCTAGATACTGGAGTCCTGCCGCCATGCCTGGAGCCTGGTGCGCGACGTGATACGGAGGATGTCCCGCCGGATAGAGAGCGCACGGGCGATGCGAAGCCGCTGCTGCCGGCCGCCCGACAGCGGGAGGCCGGACTCGTGGACCCGGTCCTTCACCTTGTCCCACAGGGCCGTAGCGAAGCGGAGGAGGCGCGAAGCGCCTTGACTTGCCGGGAGCAGAGGCTACCACTCCGACTCCCTTTCCCGCACGAACTCCAAAATCTGAGTATGTCTCTCATAGTGTTGACAGACCTCCAGGGAGCATGCGCCGGTCAACCAGCACAGGCGTCCGAACGAGTCCTGGCAAGCGGCAGCCGGTACGGTGTAGGGCATCACCTTTTTCAGTCACGACGTCATCCTGCCAGGACGACAGCCGGTCGTGGTCGCGCGCCGTCGCAACAAGGCGCGTCAGCGTGGGAAGCATCGATGCGTGGGAACCTGACCTGTCCTCACCAGACCGTGCGGACCTGATCGCAGTCGCGAATCCGCTGGTCCCTCGTGACGAGCACGGCGCCGAGCGTTCCGCCGATCCAGAACAAGCTGATTCTTCTGTACTTTCTTCGCCATTTCCCAGATCGAGAAGCCGGACAGCCACAGAGTTCCTGCGGCGCGCGCGCGTTCGATGGCGTTGCGCGCCGAATCGGACAACCGCGGGTCTTCGATGACCCACCAGATCCAGGCGTGGGTGTCAAGAACCGCCCGCATCGCGGTCCGCGTCCCAGTGCTCGGCGGTGCCGTATGGGTCGCCGGTTTCCCGGAGAATGCTCCCCGCCAGACTCCTCACCGCGTCCGGGGCGACGTACGGCACGAGTTGCGCGACCGGCTTGCCCCGCTTCGTGATGACGACGGGCGTGCGCGTGGCGGCCACTTCGTCCAGTATCTTCAGACAGACGTCCTTGAACCTGCCCGCTGCAATCAGGTGCATGCAACGCATGTAGCCATAACAATATGGCCATGTCAACATGCCGTCTCCGAGGCCCGCTCGGCCTGTCGCCGTGTGGCCAGCCACGCCGAGGGAATGCGCGCCCACTGCGCCGCCGTAAAGACGGGGACCGGCTGGCCGTCGATCATCGGACGGGTTTCCTGCGCATCGGACGGAACGAGCAGCCAGACACCCGGCGGGCCTCCCGCCCGGCCCGCGGAATCGCGCAACCCATCGAGAAACGACATCCGGTCGTAGCGGGCCAGCAGCCCGAGATTCGTCAGTAGCACGGCGCGCGGCGCGGCGGCCAGTTCCGCGCGTACGCGCGGCAGCGCCCGGTGGTCGATCAGGCGCATGAGGGTCGCCCAATCCGCACTTTCTCTAGACTGTCGGTCGGCGCGCAGAACAGTGCGCCAGTCCGCGCCGGCATCGTGCGCGGCTTCCTTCATGTGGCGAATCAGCAACCCGTCGACGCTTCGCACGTCGATGGGGAACGCCGACGCTAGGGCGCGTTCCGCGCCGGCCAGGCGGCGAGGCGATACGGTGAGCGCCAGGAACGCATGGCTCTCAAGAGCACGCCGGAGTCGTTGCTGAAATACTTCGACGTCGCTCCACTCCGCCGGGGGCACTTCGGCGACCCGTGACGAACTGCCGGTGCGCGTATGGCTCGTTCCGGATAAAACCGTCACGAACTTTCGAAGATCGAACCGATAGGCGCCCTGACCGGCGGCGGCGTCCGGGTTCCAGCGAAGCTCGCTTCCCGCGTCTCCGAGCAGCGTGTCGAGCGCGGGCCGATCCGGTAGACGCTTCGCTTCCGGGTAGCGCCCGGCGACACGCATCCGGATCTGGTCCGGAGTGAGGGTGCGGGCGCCCGCGAGTGCGCCGAGCGCCAGCTTGAGCGCCCGGTCCGCCGCCATCCCGCGCGGATAGAGCTCGAGCCGGCTTGACAGCGCGGCGCCCCGCGAGACAGCGGCAGCGAGCGCCGGCAGTCGGCTCGCCGCCGGTCTCGCCACGCTGGCCGGCGCCGCCACGTCCTGGAGCGCCTCGATCACCCGTGCCGGTGAGAGCAGCGGGTCGGCGGCCGACAGCTCGTCCGCCCTGCAGCCGAGACGTTCGGCGAAGTCAGCCAGCTTCTGGCCGTCGATGTGCGGCTCTCCGTGCTCACCGGTCGCGTCACGGGCCAGCAGCACGCGGGCCGGCGCATCGATACGGCGCACGATCCAGCGCGGTGCGGCGAGGTGAAGCTCGATTTCGACCGCGGCGCGCACGCATGCCACCGCGTGGCGCGAGCGGAGCGGTTGGTCCTGCACCGAGCCGCGGCGCGCAAGGATGGCGGTGGCCAACTCCTGCTGCGTCATCACGTTCCCATGCGATTCGAGAAGCGCGACGATGTCGTGCCGGAGCTGGGTGAGCGCAGAGACCTTGATCCAGCGTTGGCGCGCACGTCCGACGGCGTGGCTGATCGCCACGGGGGTGACGTCGAGCGCCCGCGCCACGTCGCTCTGGCTTGGCCATGTCGAGACCGGTCCGTCAGCGCTCAATCCCAGCAACGCCGCGAGCAGATCGGTGTCGCGCCTGGTCTGCGCCGTTCGGCCGGTCGGGAGCAGTTGACGCCGCAGCTCGTCCACGCTCGCGCGCGCGGCCTCGTCGGAAATCTCCCCGGGGTCGTCGATGGGGACCGTCTTCGGCGCCTTGGCCGTCTCCGGGAATCGCTTGGCGAGCCGTTTAGCCAGATCCGTCAATTCCTTCCGCGTTCGGCTGCCGACGCCACGCATCCGGTTCACCTGGATCAACGGGAACCGCAGCAAGTCGTGAACGGTGCGGACGTTCATCCGCTCGACGGCGCTCAGGCCGCGCGCGCTGAGGTCCAGCGCACTGAGCAGCGTGTCGAGACGCGCCTCCTCGAGCGGGATGAACCGGGGAGTTCGGTCTCTGTGGTCCGTGTCGGTCTCGAGCCGCGCCGCCGTGATGAAGAGCTGCCGCCAGGCGCGCAGCATCTCCTGCGAGTTGTCGAATCGCTCGCGGTAGTCGCGGCGCAACGCCTGCCCGAAGAACGCGGTCATGTCCTCGCGAATCGCCGGTTCGAAGGCGTCGGCGTCGATCGTCGCTTCGCAGTCGAGGACGGCTGGCTCGCTCTGTCCGTCCCCCCACCGCGGCAGCGATCCCGACGCCATCTGATACAGCGTCACGGCGGCCGCGAATCGTTCCGCGTAGGTGTCCCAGCGCGGCGGCGTGCGCGTCTGCAGGAACGGATCGAGGTAGTGACGCGTGCCGGCCAGGATGTTTTCGGCGGGCGTACGCGCGAGTGAGAAGTCGAACAGCACGAGATGGAGTTGGTTGCCGATCTTCGCCGTGCCCAGGTTTTCGGGCTTGATGTCGCGGTGCGGAATGCCCTTCTGTTCGAGCCAGTCGATCGTGGCAAGGAGATCCTCACCGAAGCGTTCGAGCAGCTCCAGGTGAAGACGTCCCTCCTCACGCAGACGGTCGGCGAGCGTGGCGTCTCCGGCCCTCGCCATGAGCAGTCCCACACGGTCGTTGCCCATGTGGTCCTTGAACGTCAGATCGTCATGGAATTCCACGATGTACTGATGGTGCAGGCGGCGCAGCACGTCCGCTTCCGTTTTGAGGCGGTCGTTATGCTCCGCAGACAGCGCTACCTTGAGCACGTGTTCCTGTCCGTCGCGCTCGACGAGCAGCGCGAGCGCCGTCGCTCCCTTGCCGAGCCGCCGTCTCATGACGAGGCCGTGATCGAGCTCCTGGCCCGGGCGCGCCTCGATCGGGTCGGGTCGCGGACGTTCCTCCGGCTGCGTGAGCTCGTCTTCGAGGCGTTCGAGTTCCTCCAGAAAGTCGCGGACCGATTCAAGACGCGTCGTCACCTCTGGGTGGGTCGCCAACTGCACGAGGAGTTGCAGGCATTCTCCGGCGCCGTCGAGGACGGACGAAATCCGCAGACCTTGTTCCTCGCGCAGCCGTTGAGTCATCTCGAAGAGGCTCGACGCCGGCGGTTGGCCCGCAAAGAGGTGGTAGGCGATGGCGCCAAGCGAGAAGACGTCAAGCTGTTCCCCCGCTGGTCCGCGTTCGGTCACCGCCTCGGGCGCCATGTAGACCCAGGCCGCTTCTTCGACGAACGCATCGAGACGGCTCGCGCCTGACGTGGCCGGTCCGGCCGTACCGGTGTCGAGCGTCTGGCGTGCTCCGGTCTGCCAGTTGAAGATCTGGATCCGTGGCAGCGGATCCTCCGCGTCGAGCACCAGGATGCTCTGGGGCGAGAGCGCCCGGTGGACCAGGTGCTTCCCATGGGCGTAGCGGACGGCCTCGGCGATCTGCCGCAGGAGATGGATGCGGGTATCGACATCGAGGTCGGTGGCGTGCTCGGCGAGCCAGTGATCGAAACGCTGTGCGCCGTCCCGATGCTCAAAGACGAGCGCCGGGCCGAGCACGTGCTCGGTGTACGCCTTGGCCGCAAGAATCCCTTCGTGGCGAACGTCGCGCAGGATCTCGTACTCGCGTCGGGCCGCGCGCTTGAACGCCGTCCGCTCGTCGTCGGTCGCCCCATACGGGATGCCGTAGATCCGGACCCGCGCCTGCTCGCGCTCGATCGCCGTGTGGCGGGCCGTCCAGTCCTGGTAGCTCGGACCTTCCAGCAACAGCTTGTCGAGCTTGTAGTCGCCCACCCGACGGACGCGCTGTGACGGGCGAATGCCGGCTTCGTGCATGGCGCGGCTGAGGGCCTTGGCCATGGGCAGATCGGGGCGCACGCGGAGCGGTGTGCCGGCGCTATGGCGGGTGAGCGCTGCCACGATCCCCGGCTGCTCGTCGCGTCCGGCGCCAGCGTCGCGGAGATGCACCCGGTCGCGCAGATCCTCCGTGATGCGGCAATCGACATCCGCATTCGACAGGAAGACGTGCGCTTCGAGGAAGGGGCTGCGGACCTTCTTCTGCAGCGCCGGCTGGCGGCGCAGAAGCGAGATCAGCTTCTTCGCCTTGCGGTTCGCGAGCAGCAGCGGGTTGTCCACCGTGTGGCATCGGCCACCGTGGCGCCACGTCCAGGTTCCCTGGTCGCCTTCCACGACTCCGGGACGGCTCTTGATCTCGACGAGATAGAAGCCCTTTGACGTCAGAACGAGCAGGTCGATCTCGTTGATCGACCCGTCGTCGGCAATGAACTCGAAGTTCGACCAGACGCGATAGGGCTCATGATCGGGCAACCCGGCGCGCACGAACGCCAGCGCCTCCCGCTCCCACGGAAACTCCGAGTCCGTGATCGCGTGCCAGCGCGGCGAGTTGATATCCATGGTGTCGTGCGCCGGATGCCGAGTTCAGTTCGGTGGCATCCGTCGTGCGAATTCTAAAGGACTTCGATGCGGACTGGTTCAAGTGATCCGTGCGAGCGACGTCCCTGAGCCGGTACGTGTGCACCACTCGGCCTCTCGAACCTGCGCTGATCAACGAGGATCACATGTAATGCGCCACGTGTCCGAGCGTGCCCTCGTCGAGGCCGTGCTCGTTGCACGCCTCATCGAGGACATGTGCGACGGTCGGCCGACCCAGTTGCTTCAGCGAGTCATCGAACTCGGGGGCGGGAAACAGGAAACGCGTCGAAAACATGTGCCCGCGAAGCATCCACCGCTTCGAATTCGGAAAGCGGATCTGTGCGATTCGGTAATCGACGAAATCTTGCGCTTTCGACGGACCCGAGGCACCGTCGTTCTGCATCGCAAGAGACAGACCCTTTTGGGCGTGCGGCCTGAAGTGTCTCGACGATTGTTCGCCAACAATGTCTTGGGCTACCAACTTGCTTTGTTTGGGACGCTGACGCTGACCCACATAGAACGAAATCCATCCCCACTCGTGCTCGCTCCGTACGGCCACACGAAGGGTGTCACGAGTTTCGAAGTCGTGAACAGCGAACCAGATCGCTGTGTAGAGATTGTCAACGACATCGAGCCACGGAGTTCTTATTCCGTAGTGCTGAAGAACCGCTCCCAGATTGCAGCGGTCCCACCGAGTCCCACCGAGTGCCGTCAGTTTTTCCAGTTTTTCAAGAACATCCTTGTAGGCGGACCAACGCTTGTCGAGCTCGTCGTCATTACATCGCTTACCGTGAACGTCACGAAAGAGCGATGGGATGGAGTACTGATGGTTGATCGTGCTGCCTCGAAGGAAGACACGTCGCCTTTTGCCACTACAAAATGCAACAAACGACGCCAATACGCCAGGATCGTCCACGCACATGCAAGTGCGTTCATAGCGATCAGTCTCTGTTCTTGCCAGGTGCCGATAATCATCTTCGAACTGCGTCATAAAGCAATTCGAGTCAGAAGTATTTCCAGTTATCTCACCCAACGTTCAGCGCTCCAGGTGCGGTTGTGCCTCAGTGTCGTGGAGACTGTACCATGTCCCGACGCACTGAAAGGTTTCGGACTGCGCCGCTACCCGCAAGATGCTGTGGATACGCTGGCGGGCCCTCAGATCAACGTCTTCAACAACGTGAGGGCCGGCGCGACGCGGATGCCGTCGGCGTTGACATAGTCCTGCGTGCCCACAGCCGAGATCTGCCACGCCGCGCACTCGGGGAACCTCACCTTGAAGAAGCGAAGGCTCCGCATTGTTGACCGATGGACAAAAGACTCATGTGTATTTTGGACACTGGTGGATAAACACATCGTCGGCCGAGCCGGGCGGCCGGCACCTCTCGACGAGTTCGGTGCGCGTCAGCCGGGCGGCGTGCCGGCCGCCAGCGGCGCGCCTCAGTCGTGCTCGTGCCGGTGGTCGTGGCGGCTCTGGTGAAACACGACGTGCAGCAGCGACCCGCCGACGAACGCCTGATACAGCTCTACGCCGCGGCCACTGTCGCCGAGCAGCTCCGCGCCGACCCCGTAGCCGGCAAGCGTGGCAGCGCCGATGGCCCCGATGCCGATTGCGCCTCCCAGGAAGCCGTGACGGGGTCGCAGCATCCACCAGATCACCAGGCCGACCGGAATCCGATGCAGGATGACCGCGGCGGCGATGCCCGACCCGTTCGGCGTGAGCGCCGCGCCTTCCAGGAACGCGTGCAGCGCGAGCCCCGACAATCCGCCCACGAGCGCCACGTTGTCGGTGTGCGGCGCGAGCGCGTGCGAGGTGCGCTCGATGAGCGCGGGCGTGCTCATGCCGGCGGCGAGCACCAGGATCGCCAGCACGCCGTATTCGGCCCAGGCGTGCGGAAGCACCTGCCACGCCACCAGGGCCGGCACGGCGACATACATGACGCTGTCGAAAATACGGACGGCGCCAGGCCTGTCGTGCAGCCATCCGTACAGCACTGCGCCGATGACCGGGGCGGCGAGGGCTCCGGCAAGCTGGAGCATGGCGGTCCTGGAGGTGTGCTCCCGTGCGGGATGGTTGTTCTACGTCATGCCGACTGACGGATCACGCTTCGGCCGGACGCTCGCCAGCGATCACGTGGTCGACGTGATGGTGCTCGGTGCAGCCGTCCCGCGATTGCTCCACCTGAATCGTGATGTGCTGGATGCCGAAGTCGCGCGAGGCGATCTCTCGCAAGCGGCGGAGCACCGGTCCGAAGTCACTGCCCGGGTAGTCGGGATCGACGACGGCGTGGGCGGTGAGCGCGTCGTAGCCGGGGGCAATGGTCCAGACGTGAATATCGTGAATCAGGACCACGCCCTCGACCTCCTTCATCTCGCTGGCGAGACGATACACGTCGATATGCTCAGGTGCGCCTTCAAGCAGTACGTGAACCACCTTGGCGAGCAGGCGCCACGTACTGAGCAGAATCAATATGCCGATGAACACGCTCAGGATAGGGTCGGCGAGCGTCCACCCGAAGGCCCAGACGAGGACGCCTGACACGACGACGCCGACAGAGCCCAGAAGGTCGGCCATGATGTGCCGGAAGGCGCCTTCGACGTTGACGCTGTGCTTGGCCGAGCGGTGGAGAATCCAGGCCGCCAGCACATTGACGACGAGGCCGACGGCGCCGACGGACAGCATCAGCCCACCTTCAACGTCAGGCACGTTCCTGAAGCGATCGACGGCCTCGATGATCACCCAGCCGGCGATCAGCCAGAGCGTGAGCGCATTCAGCAGGGCCGCCAGGATCTCGATGCGGTGATAGCCGAAGGTGCGCTGCGGGGACGTGGGTCGAGTGGCGAGTTGCATGGCGCCCAGGGCGAGACCGATGGACGCCGCGTCCGTCAGCATGTGCCCCGCGTCGGCGAGGAGCGCCAGGCTGCCAGAGAGGATGCCGCCGATGACCTCGGCGACCATGTATCCCGAGATCAAGACGAGCGCGGTGGTCAGGCGTCGCTTGCTCGCCTGGCGCCACTCGCCGGAATGGTCGTGCCCTTCGGAACCGTGACGGTGACGATGGCCAACGTCGCCCACATGGTGGTCCTGAGCGTCCTTGACGTAACGGTGGTCGGAGCTCATGGCGCGATAACCGTCCGTCTTGCGCGCACCGGTGGGCAAATCCGCATCGCCGGCAGATTATCATTGGCGGCCGTGGCCGAGCCAATCGCGGTTGGTGGTCCTCGTCGGGACCCGTCCCCGCGGCTTCCCGGGACCGGCTAACTGGCGGCGGCGCCGCCGTTCACTCCGGCCGGCCGCTACTGGCCGCGGTAGTCAGCCTCGCTGACCGGCCCTTCCCAGCTCGTCTGGCCGCTGACGAAGGTCAGTTGCACCATGTGCTCGTCGGGCGCCGCCCCGTGCCAATGGACCACGTTCGGCCCGGCGTAGACCGGCGTGCCGGGTCCCAGCTCCTGGATCGCCTCGCCGCGCACCTGCGTGCGCCCGCGCCCTTCCTCGGCCATGATGATCTGCCAGGTCGCGTGGCTGTGCCAGTTGGACCGCGCGCCCGCTTCGAACCGCAGTCGGAGGGCGCGAATATCCGACGAATCGGGCCGGGTCGGGTCACCGCCGACGAAGTTGCTCTGCGCGGCGGCCGTCGCCCCGTCGGATCCGGCGGCGAGATACAGGCATCCCGCGACGGCGAGGCAAGCCACGGCGAAGCCGAGTCTGGTCTGCGTATGTGGTGTCAGCATCATTCTCCACCCCCTGAACAAGTCGCGGTCAATCCGATGTCCACAAGCATGCCAAGTCGACGCCCTGAAGTCGAGCCGTTCTCGTCTCGGTGCGCGAATGCCGCGTGGCTTGCACGACGGGCTCGTGGCGCCGGGAGCGCGATTCTCGCGCCACCGCGAGACCGGGACATGCGGTTATACTCTCGGTATGAAAACGGCCGTATCGATTCCAGACGAGATCTTCAACAAGGTCGAGCGGCTGGCGCATCGCGCCCGGCGGACGCGGAGCGAGGTGTACAGCGCCGCGCTAAGGGAATACGTCGCACGCCATGCTCCAGATGAAGTCACCGATGCGATGAATCGAGTGTGCGATCAGGTCGGCGCCGAGGATGATGCGTTTGTGGCCGCTGCCGCGCGCAACGTCCTGGAGCATGTCGAGTGGTGATTTCCCAGGGCGAGATCTGGTGGGCTGAACTTCCTGCGCCCACGGGATCAGGCCCCGGGTTTCGGCGGCCGGTCGTCGTCGTCCAGGGTGAGGCGTTGAATCGAAGCCGACTCGCGACCGCGGTGTGTGTGCCGTTGACGAGCAACCTGCGGTGGGCCGAAGCACCGGGCAACGTGCTGCTGGCGGCGAGGACGACGGGTCTGCCGAGAGATTCGGTGGCCAACGCGTCACAGGTCGTCGCGCTCGATCGGACCCTGCTCGAGGAGCGCGCCGGCAGGCTCCCGCGGGCCAAGATCGACCTTCTGCTGTCCGGTCTCGACGTTGTCCTGGGCCGTTAGCGTCTCTCAAAGGGGATCTCATGACACGACTCCATTGGCTGACCGCCGCGGTCGTCGCGGCACTCGCCACTTCGCTCAGCGCCGGCCGGCAGCCGGGTGCACAGGCGGAAGAGAGCGACCTGCGCGGCGTCGTGCGCAGCCGGGCGGGCGCCGAGGCCGGTGTGTGGGTCATCGCCGAGACCGATGAGCTCGACACGCGCTTCCGGAAAATCGTCGTCACCGGCGACGACGGGCGGTTTCTGGTGCCCGATCTGCCCGCCGCGTCATATCGCGTATGGGTCCGCGGCTACGGGCTGGTCGATTCGGCGCCGGTGACCGCTCAACCGGGACAGACCCTGACCCTCGAGGCGACACCGGCCGGCACGCCACAGGAGGCGGCGGCGGTCTATCCGGCCAACTACTGGTACTCGCTGCTCGAGCCGCCGCCGGCCGCCGTGTTCCCGGGCACCGGACCGGACGGCAACGGCATCCCGCGCGCGCTCCGCAGCCAGGCCGCCTGGGTCAACGTCACCAAGCAGGGCTGCCAGCTCTGTCATCAGATGGGCAACCGATTCACATTCGACGTGAGCCACCTCGACCAGTTCGATTCGACGGTCGAGGCCTGGGACCACCGCGTCACGTTCGGGCAACGCGGATCGCAGATGAGCAACGTCGTCAACCGCTTCGGCCGTGAGCGCGGGCTCTCGATGTTCGCCGACTGGAGCGATCGGATCGCGGCCGGCGAGGTGCCGCCGCCCCCGCCCCGGCCGCGGGGCGTCGAGCGCAACCTCGTGCTGACCATGTGGGAGTGGGCCGGGGAAACATCGTACGTTCACGACGAGATCACGACCGACCGGCGGCAGCCGACCGTCAACGCCGGCGGTCTCGTGTATGGCGTCTCGATCACGCAGGACACGCTGGTCATCACCGACACCGCGCGGCACCAGTCGACCGAGATCGCGATTCCCCTGCGCGACACGTCCGGAACGGTGCCGTCGATGTTTCCGACCGCACCAGGGTTCGAGCCGTCACCCGCCTGGGGAGACGAGATCATCTTCGACGCGCCGGCCAACCCGCACAACCCGATGATGGATGCCCGCGGGCGGGTCTGGCTGACCTCCACGATCCGCCAACGCGACAACCCTGACTGGTGCAAGACCGGGTCGACTCACCCGTCGGCGAGGTACTTCCCCGTTGCGCGCAGCGGACGGCAGATCTCGGTCTATGACCCGGCGGTCCAGTCGTTCACGCTCATCGACAGTTGCTACGCGACGCACCACCTGCAGTTCGCCGAGGACGCCCACGATACGCTCTGGTTCAGTGGCGACTCGAACGTCGTCGGCTGGCTCGACACGCAGGTCTTCGACGAGACCGGCGACGAACGGGCGTCGCAGGGCTGGTGTCCGACGGTGATCGACACCAGCGGCGACGGACAGATCACGCGGCCGTGGAACGAGCCGGGCGACCCGGTCGATCCGGCGCGCGATACGCGCCTGCGCGGGTTCGCCTACGGGATCATCGCCAACCCGGTGGACGGCGCCGCCTGGATCGCACGGACCGCACCGTTCCCGGGGCGGCTCGTCCGTCTCGAGCGGGGTGACAACCCGCCGGAGACCTGCATCGCCGAGGTCTACGAACCGCCGTCGATCGAGAATCCGGAAGTCGATCCTGCGCAGACCGGTCACGCACCCCGTGGCGTGGACGTCGATCGGCACGGCGTCATCTGGACGGCACTGTCCGGCAGCGGGCACATGGCCAGCTTCGACCGCCGCAAGTGCCGCATCCTGAACGGTCCGCAGGCGACCGGGCAGCACTGCCCCGAGGGCTGGACGCTCTACCCGACGCCGGGGCCGCAGATGAAGGGCGTGACCGACCCGGGCAGCGCCGACTACCACTACTACAACTGGGTCGACCAGTTCGACACGCTGGGGCTGGGGACCAACGTCCCGATCGCGGCCGGCTCAGGCTCCGACTCGCTGCTGGCGCTGCGCCCGGACACCGGCGAGTGGGTCGTGCTGCGTGTCCCGTATCCGCTCGGCTTCTTCGCACGCGGACTCGACGGACGCATTGACGACCCCGACGCCGGCTGGAAGGGACGCGGTCTGTGGGCCAACTACGGGTCCAACCTGAACTGGCACATCGAAGGCGGGAAGGGCACGCGAAGTTCGATCATACATTTCCAGCTCCGGCCGCACCCGCTGGCCGAGTAGGAGCGACGTCGCCTCCGACCCGATCCGACGTGCCCGGGTTGGGACAGACTTTTCCGGGTGTCGCTCTCCTACCCCAGCGACAGGCTCAGGAAATGTTCCCACGCGGCGCGCGGCGACCGAACGGTCACCGGTCCGCGGCAACCGGTTGGAAAGTGCTTGAGGTTGCCGGTGACGACCGTGCGCGCGGTCGTCCGCAGGGCGACCTCCAGAAAGACGACGTCGTCCGTGTCGGGCGGCGTCCGATATGGCCAGGGTGGGGCGGTGACATGTTCCTGGAACTGCAGGATCGCGAGGAAGGCTTCACGGCGGATCGTTTCCAGGCCAAGCCTGGGCCGCGCCAGAACATCGCGATACTCCGACTCGACCCGATCGTCAATGGCGATTCTCAACGACCGCGCCAGCAGGACGTCGACAAGCCGACCGGGTGGGCCGAAGGGCGACAGGAGGCCGGACACCAGGACGTTGGTGTCCAGTACCCACACAGGTGCATCATCCACGCCGATCTCGTGGCGTGCGGGTCCGTCGTGCCGCCGTGATCTCCCGCTCGATGTCTGCCGGTGTCAAGGCGCTGACGCCGGTTGCGGCGGATCTCGTCCGAATCTCCCGGACGGCCTTGCGGGCCCGCGCAAACACCAGTTCCTGAACGTCCTCCAGCAGCGTCGCGTCGCAGGTCGGCACCAAGATGCCGCGAGGGACGCCGTCCTTCGTGATCACGATCGCGCCTTCCCGCTCGAGATCGGTCCAGACCTGCCCGGGTCGCGCCGCCAGCATCCGCGATGCGATCGTCTTCATGCACTACATTTATACGATAAGTCGATGTGCGTCAAACAGGCGCAGATCACCGCGCTCACCGATCAATGGACGACCGGCCGTGCCCCGGGATCGGCATACAATGGGGGCCGATCGCGCTGGCGGACGCGCCCGCGTGGCGCGGCCTCGTGAAGGAGGGCCAGATGAGCCATCGAATGACCGCGTTTCCCGGGGCTGTCGCGGCGGTGGTCGCGATCGCGGCGTTGGCGGCGGCGCCCGCGGGCGCCCAGACCGACCCGCCGCGGACCGCCTGGGGCGCACCCGACCTGGGCGGCGTCTGGGACTACCGCAGCATCACGCGTATGGAGCGGCCACGAGATCTTGCCGAACAGGAGTTCCTGACCGAAGAGCAGGCGGCCGACCTGGAGCAGCGGGCGGTCGAACGCCTGAACAACTTCCTGGCGCTGCCGGCCCAGCGGGCCGAGGCGGGGGCGAACGTCGACCGGCGGCCCGACGGCGGGAACGGCTCGTACAACCACACGTGGCTCGACCAGGGCCTGCAGACGGTCGGTACGCGCCGGACGTCGCTGATCATCGACCCGTCGAGCGGGCGGTATCCGCCGCGGACGGCCGGCGCGCAGCGACGTGCAGAGGAGCGTCGGGATTACCGGCGCGATCATCCGGCCGACTCGTGGCTGGACTTCAACACCTATGACCGCTGCATCCTCGGTTTCAACGCCGGACCGCCGATGACGCCGGGCGCCTACAACAACAATGTGCAACTGTTCCAGACGCCGGACCATGTCGTCATCATGACCGAGATGGTGAACACCGCGCGCATCGTCCCGCTCGACGGGCGTCCCACGCTGCCGGCCGATCTGCTGCAGTGGTCGGGCGCATCGCGCGGACACTGGGACGGCGACACGCTCGTCATCGACACGACGAACTTCGACCCCCGGCGCCAGTGGCGCTCCACGAGCGGGAGCATGCACCTGACCGAGCGGCTGACGCGCGTCGACGCGGAGACGCTGCTCTACCAGGCCACGGTGAACGACCCGGACACCTGGGAACGCCCGTGGACCTTCGAAGTTCCGATGCGGCTGCTCGACGGCGAGGTGTGGGAGTACGCCTGCCATGAAGGGCACCACTCGATGCCCCTCATGCTGGGCGGCGCCCGCACCCTGGAGGCGCAAGCGGCCGCCAGCCAGCAGTAGTCGCCGTCAGGAAGATCCGGACGACGCCGCGGCGGCGCTGCTCGCCGACATGGCGGCAATCATCGCCGCCTGTTGCGCATCCAGGATTGCGCGGATGGCCTGCAGCGCGGCCAGGTCGCCGGCGCTCTCCTCACTGGCGCGCGAGGTGTCCTCGGCCAGTTCGATGCCGGCCGCCAGCGAGAACGCCAGCTCCTTCGAGGGCCGCGGCTTGGCGCCGCGGAGACGGTCGCGGTACCGCAACACGCGGTCGACCACCCGCGACGGGTTCTCCTGCGTCAGGGCGAGCATCGCCAGCTCGTCATAGCGGCTCGCTCGGACATGCTCGCGCGCGCTCTTCATCCGCTCGGCGACCTGGCAGAACCGCTGCACGCCCGTATCCGTGCCCCGCGGGTCCACGGCCAGCAGGTGCGAGACGAGCTGCAATTCGTTCCCCCGCCGGAACCCGGCGTCCCGCAGGCGGTCGTAGGCCCGTTCGATATCGGCGGTCAGGATTTCCACGGCCTCGTCCCGGCTGGCATGCAGCGCCGCCGCCGGCAGGTCGTTCGAGTTGGTCAGCCAGACGTGATCCCTGCGCCAGCGTTTGTAAATGCGCGCGAGCCGTTCAAGGTCCCGTTCCGGCGCCGGGCGCCCTTCGTCGTGCAACGCCAGCAGCAGCGCGGCCAGCGTCGCACCGGTCCCGCGACTCGGTATCCGGTGCGCCTTGAACGTGTCGCGCGTTTCGATCACCCGCGCGTGGATTTCTCCGGGGTCGAGCCGGCGCCGGAGGATCATCGCCGCCACGACATAGCGGATCTCGGACCGCAACGGGCTGGTCCAGCGGGCGCGTTTTCGCAGTCCGGCCGCCGCCTGCTCCAGATGGTCGTAGTCGATGTCCGGGCCGGCCGCGCCCAGGGTAAGCGCGACGAAGCGGAACGTGTCCGTCTGTGTCGACCAGCCCTTGCGGGCGCGCAGTCTCTCGAACGTGTTCAAATACCGTGCGATGGGATCGGCTGTCGCGTGCATGCCGCGAGTATAGTCCGGTGCACGAATCGGCGGGCGAACGCAATTCAAGCCCGCGGGCGGTGGTCTGCGCTGCGGACAACGCCCGCCGCTGCCGTCGCGGACCGTCAGCGGTACAGGCTGAACGGCGGATAGCGGTCGGTCGCCAGCAGGAGCGCGTAGGCCTCGATGCGCAGCCCCCAGCGCAACACGCCGACCACGAAGTCGAAGATTCCCCGCGGGTAGCGGCCCGTGAACAGGATCGCGAACCAGGCGATTACGACCAGCACCAAGGAGATCAATCCAAGCAGCAGGAGGACGACATAGTGCGGGAAGGCCAGCAGCCACTTGATCAGCGGCAGCCAGCGGTTGAGGTCGCGTGCGGCGTCCGGGTAGTCGAGGTCGAGATGGACGGCCTGTTTTTCGTCGGTTGAGGGGTACTCGTCCCGAAGCAGGAGAAAGTAGGCGCCGGCGCGGGTCATGAACCGGGTGAGCTCCAGGTTCCAGTCGAACCACCAGCGGGGATATTTCCGCCGGAACAGAATCATGAACAGCACCGGCAGAAACAGCACGCCAACCGCCTGGGGCACCCGCACCCAGACCTCGACATCCTCCTCTTGCCACGTCGTAGCGTCGCCGCCCAGCAGCACGACCAGCAAACCGATCGGGATCGCCAGGAACAGGCGAAACAGGGTCGTGAGGCGGTTCAGCCCGTCCTCGGGGTAGTCGATCGCCAGCCGGGCCGGATAGCGCTCCGCGGCTGGATTCGAGTAGTCGTCAGGCATGGCCCATCATTTTCCCACAGTCGCCACAAGCCTCGCGCATTCCCCGCCGCCCGCGAATCCCCTCCGCCGCAGCCGTAGCAAGCCCCTTCAGGGGCGCCGAGCGTCGCAAACCGCCCCATCGTCGCCGCCGCCGTGTTCCGCTGGCGGCTACGCGCGGCCGGTCGGGTTCTCCGGGGTGCCGCACTCGTCCCCGAGATAGCCGTTGCCGCCGCAGTAGCGGGCGTCCTGCAACTGGATCAAAATGCCGTCCGGATCGGTGAAGTAGAGCTCGGGGGTGCCGCCCGGCGCCCCGCCGCGGTTCGGCATGCGCATCGTCACGTAGGACTGCAGCGGCCCCGCCGGCCCCGCGCCGTCGCCACGCGGCGTAACCCCGTAGCCTTCGAGCACAGCCAGAATCCGGTCGACGTCGAAGTCGTCGACGGTGAAACAGGCGTGATGGATGATCGATCCGAGCGGACCGCCGCCGGCGCCCGCCAGCGCCAGGAACTGGTTGCCCGCACCGACCCGCAGCACGGGGAGCGCACCCTGGTAGGTGTCGATCGGCATCCCGAACAGCCGCTGATAGAGCGCGATGGACCGCTGCTGGTCGGTGCCGAAGATCGTGAAGTGGTTGTAGTCGCGCAGCGTCAGCAACCCGCCGGTCGGCGCCGGCTCCGGGCTGGCCAGACACTGTTCCCCAAGGAGGCCCGCCCCGCCGCAGTAGGTCTCGTCCTGGAGTTGGATGACGATGCCGTCGTAATCGGTGAAGTACAGCTCGGGGGTGCCCTCGGGCGCGCCGCCGAACTCGTCGTCACGCATCCGGACGCGGACCTGCAACTGCCGGGCGGCCACTTGGCGTCCGACGACTCTCCCCAGGGTCGCCAGGATGCCCTCGCTGTCGAAGCCGGGGGTCGAGAGGCACAGGTGATTGATGTGCGGGTTGTCGCTGGCGCCGCCGCCGATCGCCAGGAACTGCGGTCCGTCGCCGACGCGCAGAATCACCGTATTTGCCTGGCGCGCGGCGATCGGCATGCCGAACAGGCCCTGATACCACTCGAGTGAGCGGGCCGGGTCCGTGACGTTGATCGTCATGTGGTTGATGGCAGTGACCGGAATCGGCGGACGCGCCTGCGCGAACGCCCGCGGCGCCACGGCCAGTGCGCCGAGCGCCCCGAGGAACACGCGCCGCGGCACGCACCCTGGCTCACGCGCGCTCGTCAACAGGTCGATGTCTGACTGCATGGTGTCGCTCTCCGCATGTGTCTCGATGTTCAGCGCCGGTTCCCCAACGGCCATCGAGGCTCCCGCTACGGGGCCTCGATCAGTTCCAGCGCGAGGCCATCCAGGTCTTCGATCAGGATCGCACGGGTGTCGCCGAACGGATACGGTCCCTCGACGATTGGAATGCCCGCCGCCTGGAGATGCGCGATCACGGGGTCGAGGTCCGGATAGCTGAGCCCCAGGTGATCCATCACCTGCCCCCTGGAGGGCGCCAGCGGCCGGTCGGCGCCCTCGCCGCAACGGCCGTCGCGGCACTGGCGCGTGTACCACATCAGTCCCGCATTGGCGACGCGCACGGTGCCGATCGGTTGCCGGAGCTGCCCCACCGGGAAGAAGGTCGGATAGCTGACCGGCCCCAGATCGACCTCGCACGGGTCGCGCATCCTCCCGCGCGCCCCGAGATGCTCGACATACCAGTTCACGGCGCACAGCGGCGCCTCGTGCCAGAAGTGCAGATGTCCGAAGAACAGGTCGTCGGTCTCGGTGTTGCCATTGAACTCGAGCAGCACCCCGTCCAGGTCGACCAGATAACCGAAGTCCTGGCTGTTGGGCCCGCGCTCTGGCGGTGTGCCCGCCAGCGCATCGAGCTCGGCGACCGTCAGCAGCCGGTCGCCATACGGCGCCAGCCCCGAGTGCGGCACCCCGTCCGGGTCGTTCGGCCCGGTGTGGACCGGGAGGAATCGGAAACGTTCGCCGGCGGGATCGAGCGCCGTCAGGCGTTCGTAGAACGCCAACCCGTCGGTGCTGGGACCCGTCGTCCAGAACGGGCTCTGCGGCGGTGCGTGGTATCGGGCCGGGTCGAACGCTCCCGGCGCCGGTTCGTCGACCCGAGTGTAGAGATGATGGACGCCGTCGGCCGTGAACGCCGGGAATCCGGCCACCTCCGTGATCTCGCCGGCCGGCCAGACGGTCTGCCACCAGTCGAGCGATGCCTCCGGATCGACCGCGTTGATGTGCAAGTGATGAAACGAAGGCTCCGGCAACGCCGCCGGGCCGTCCCGCTCCGGCTCTCCCTCGACCGCCGGCGCCACTGGGCCGCCGGGCGTGCATCCGGTGACGATGACGAGAACCAGGGCCGGCAGCACCTGGCGCACCCGCGCGCGGCTAATCACTCGGGACGGCGCCGTCCCGGTCCGGCGGCGTATCACGACCCGTCCCGCAGCGGCCTGAAGAACGCCCGCAGGTCGTCGACCAGCAACTCCGGCTGCTCCATGGCGGCAAAGTGGCCGCCGCGCGGCATCTCGGTCCAGTGGGTGACGTTGTAGGACGCCTCCGCCCACTTCCGCGGCGAGATGAAGAGCTCGAAGGGGAAGACGGCGACGCCGGTCGGCGTCTCGATACGTCCCATCGGCCGCGACGTCGGCGCGTTGCGGCTCTCGTAGTAGAGCCTCGCCGACGAGGTCGCGGTCTGCGTCACCCAGTAGATCGTGATGTTGGTGAGCAACTCGTCACGCGTGAACACCGACTCGGGGTCGCCGTCGCAGTCGCACCAGGCCCTGAACTTCTCGACGATCCAGGCCGCCTGCCCCGCCGCTGAATCGTTCAGCGCGTAGCCGAGCGTCTGCGGCTTCGTCCCCTGGATCTGCGAGTAGCCGCTCTCGTTGGTGTTGTAGAACGCGGACCGCGCCCGGGAGCGTTCGAGCTCCTCCGGCGGCACTCCGGCCGTCGGGTCACCCTCTCCACGCGGCGCGCCGGCGATCAGCATGTTGATGTGCAGTCCTATCGCCTGCTCGGGATGGTTGAACGCGTTCCAGCGGCTGACGATGCTGCCCCAGTCGCCGCCCTGGATGCCGTAGCGGTCGTAGCCCAGCCGCGCCATCAGCGCCGCGTTGACTTCGGCGATCTGCTCCGGTCCGAACCCCGGCGCGCGGGGCTTGTCCGAGAACCCGTAGCCCGGCATCGAGGGCGCCACCACGTGAAACGCATCCTGCGCCTGCCCGCCGTGCGCCACCGGGTCGGTCAACGGCCCGATGATCTTCATGAACTCGGCGATCGACCCTGGCCAGCCATGGGTGATGACGAGCGGTATCGCGTCCGGCTCGGCCGAACGCTGGTGAATGAAATGGATGTCGAGGCCGTCGATGACCGTCTTGTACTGATCGAACGCATTCAACCGGCGCTCCTGTGCGCGCCAGTCGAACCCGTCGCGCCAATAGCCGAGCAGCCCGGTCAGATAGTCGAAATCGGTCCCATAGGTCCACCCCGCACCGTCCAACTGGTCCGGCAAGCGGGTGTTGTCGAGCCGCGCCTGCAGGTCGTCGAGCACGGCGTCCGGGACGTCGATCGTGAACGGCCGCACCGCCGTCGGGTCCACCGGCGCCTCCTCCATCGGTTCACCCGCCGGCTCCACCGGATCGGCGTCCGGCGCGCCGCAGGCGGCCGCCAGCAGGAGCCCGCAGACCAACGCGCCGCGCGCAACCGAACGGCGCCGAAGCTGCATCAGAGTCATCGCTTCTCCACTACGGATCGACGAACACCTGCCCCATCGCCCACGGATGCTCCTCGCACTCGTAGGTGAACTCGCCGGCGTTCTCGAACCGTACGTATCCGGACTCCGCCTCTTTCAGCGTGCCGGTCGTCCAGGACGCGTCCTTCGAGGTGATGGTGTGCGTGAGCGCCCCGCTGTTGACGAACGTCACCACCGTCCCGGCGCGCACCCGGATCTGCGGGGGATTGAACGCATGCTCATCCACCGCATACCGGAACCCGACACCCCGTTCGGCGCTCTGCACCAGGGCGGACGTCATCACCTCGTTCGCCGCGCGGCCCGGGGTGCGCGGCCCCGGCTGCGGCGGCGCATCCTCTTCCGGCAGCGCGCCGCCCAGCTTGAAGGCCCACATCTCGGCGCCCATTGCCAGGGCGACGTACTGCTCGCCCCCGGCCTCGTAGGTCGCCGCCGGTCCGCGCGAGCCGCGCACGCCGGTCTGAAACTGCCACAGCCGCTCGCCGGTCCGCGCGTCGTAGGCCTGCACGTACCCGTCCCCGGACCCCCGGAACATCAGGCCGCCGGCCGTCGTCAGCGGACCGCTGGTGCCGAGCTGCGCCGCCGTCACCTCGTGCTTCCAGGCGATGCGGTTGGTGCGCGCGTCGATGGCGGCCACGATGCCCACGGACGCCGGAAGCTGGGTATAGGACCGCGCCCCGCCCCGGAACCACGGGTCGTTCGTGATGCGGCGCGCGCGCCCGATGTTGCCGCGCCCCTGCGCATAGATATACCCGGTCTCGGGGCTGAACGACATCGACGTGACACGCACGCCCGGAATCGGCGCCCCGGGCGCCACCACGTTGTCCCGATCGGTATAGGGCGGGGTGAAGGTGCTGCAACTGAGCTGCCAGGGCGGGGCGACGCGATCGCGCCAGAAGTCGCAGTCGGGCACCACGCTTTCGGCGCCCACGGGGAACGGCTGGGTGGCGGCGGTGTTGTTGTAGGGATCCTGCGGTACCGGACGCTCCTCGATCGGGAGCAGCGGATCGCCGGTCGCGCGATTCAGCAGGAAAAGGAACCCGTCGGCGCGCAGGGCCGCAATGCCCTTCACCTCCCGGCCGCCGACCACGAGATCGTACAGCAGCGGCGCGATGGCGATGTCGGCGTCCCACAGGTCATGGCGCACCACCTGGTAGTGCCAGCGCAGGTCGCCGCTGTCCATGTCGAAGGCCAGAATCGACGCGGTGTAGAGGTTGTCTCCGGCCCGCGCCTCGCCCCCGAACATCGGCACGGCGTTGCCGGTCACGTAGTACACCAGCCCCAGCTCCGGGTCCGCATTGGCCACGTGCCAGACACCGGCGCCTCCCTGCTTCCAGACGTCGCCGTACTGCCCCTCCTGCGGCCAGGTCTCCGACCCGGGGTCGCCCGGATCCGGGATGGTCCAGAAGTCCCACAGGACGTTGCCGGTGTCGGCGTCAAGCGCGACCACCTTCCCGCGGAACGCCCAGTCGCCGTTCGCCAACCCGGTAAACACCTTGCCGTCCACGTAGATCGGCGCCCCTGACACCGCCTGTCCCTTGCGCGGCGGGTCATAACCGATCTGCGTCGCCCACAGGAACTCGCCGTCCGCCTGGCTGAAGGCGGCCACACGGCCGTCCATCAGCCCGACGAACACCTTGCCGTCACCGAGGGCTGGACCCGGCGGCGACGGAATCGCCCGACCGGCGTTCAGGATGTCGCCGATGCCGGCGGTATCGAGGTCGGGAGAGGCGTCCTGGTCCGGCTGCACCGTCCAGATCTCCTCTCCGGTCGCGGCGTCACGCGCGTAGAGCCGGGTGCCCGACCCGATGAACAGCACCCCGTCCTTCACGACCGGTGTCGCCCGGGTCGACGCGCCGCCGTCGAAGCGAAACGACCACGCGGCCCCCAGGTCGCCGATGGTGGTCCGGTTGATCCGGTTCAGGGTCGAGTGCCGGGAGTTGGCCCAGTCGCCGCCGATGGTCGGCCAGTCCGTGTGGCCGTGCTGGCTCCCATCCCGTGTCTGGGTCGACACGGCCGCCGCCAGAATCCACGCTCCCGGCAGCATCGCCACGGCCCCGACCGTCCGGCGCAATCGAGCGTTCAACACAACGACCCCCTGCCGCGTCACCACGAAGAAGATGATCGCAGTCGGAATCCTACCCTACGTGGCGTCCCCGCTGCCGCATTCCGTAGGGGCAACCCTTGTGGTTGCCCTGTTCGTCTGCCGGAACAACGCACATCCGTAGGGGCAACCCTTGTGGTTGCCCTGTGACGTAGAGGCTTTCGCCACGGGCGGTTACCGCGCCGCCCGCCGATTCAACCGATAGTCGCCGGTGTCCCGGTCCTGTTCGCGATAAACCGTGTGACAGGCGGCGCAGCCCTCGTCGATCGCCGCCAGCAGCCGCCCTGCCGCCGGCGCGTCGACCGATTCGGCGGACAGCGCCGTGTCGAGCGCGTCCATGCGGTCGAGGACGGCGCGCAGGAACCTGACGGCATCGTCCCGATCGCGGTCGCGCCAGAAGGTCACCGTGGTCGCCAGTTGCTCGCGCGACCGGATGACCCGCGCCTTGGCGGTCGAGTACGCACCGCCGGCCAGCGACTCGCGCACCCCGGCCACGTTCGGCCCCAGCGTCTTCATCGTGGCGTCGAGATGCACGGCGGTGAAAACGGGATAGGGCCTGTCCTGGGCGACCGGGCCCGCCACGGTCAACATGATGAGCGCAAGACCGGATCCCGGAAGCAAGAGCCGTCGCCCCACCAGTTTCACGTTGCATCCCGCTGCGCTTCGTTGCTCCAGCTGACGAACAGGGCAACCACAAGGGTTGCCCCTACAGGTGTTTTCCCTCTTCTCGCCTTGCTCAGCGGGCGCCTCGCCGCTCTCGGTGCCACCCGCGGTTTCACCACGGGCTGCTAGACTCCCGTCAGGCGCTCGAGCCGACCCGTACTGTCGCCCAGCGCGTCGACCGGCAGCCCAAGATAATCGAGGATGGTGACGTGCAGGTTGGCGAGCGGCGTGTTCTCCGGATAGCGAATATACCGGCCACCCCGAACACCGGCGTTCTTCCCTCCGACCAGCGCGATCGGCAGGTCGTCGTGAAAGTGGGTGTTGCTGTCGCTGATGCCGGTGCCGTAGAGGAACAGCGTGGAATCGAGCAGCGACCCGTCGCCCTCGGCCAGGGCGTCGAGCTTGCCGACCAGATAGGCGAACTGCTGCATGTGGTACTCGTTGATCTTGTGCAGGCGCTCGAGCTTGGCCGGTTCGTCCTGGTGATGCGACAGCGGGTGATGCGAGTCGGACACGCCAATCTCGGGATAGGCGCGTCCGCTGACCTCGCGCGCCAGCATGAAGGTGCTGATGCGGGTCAGGTCGGTCTGGTAGGCGAGCGCCAGCAGGTCCATCTGCAACCGGGCATGCTCGGCGTAGTCGCTCGGCACCCCGACCGGCTGGTCGACCACCGGCAGTTCCCGGACGCTCTGCGCTTCGGCCATGGCGATGCGCCGCTCGATGTCCCGTACCGACTCCACGTATTCGTCGAGCTTCAGCCGGTCGCCCGGCCCGATTTCCCGCCCGAGCCCGTGCAGCGCCTCCCCAACCAGATCGAGGATGCTGCGGTCGCGTGCGTTCCGCGCCGACCGGATGGCGGGGTCGGTGCTGCCGGTCGTGCCGAACAGCCGCTCGAAGACCGCCCTGGGGTCGTTCTCGATCGGCAGCGGGGTGGTCGGGGTCCGCCAGGCGATCGTGTTCGTGTACGCGCAGCTTGCGCCGCCGTCGCAGTTGCCGACCATCGCGTTCGATTCGATGCCCAGCTCAAGTGAGGCCAGTTGCGTCTCCTGCGCCAGCACGCGCGCCGCGATCTGGTCCATCGACACGGCGGCCGAGACGTCGGCGCCGGTCGTCACCTTGAAGGGCACGCAGGTGAGAAACGTGCCGGCCGACCGCGAATGGTCGCCGCCGCCCTTCACCAGGTTCGCCGCCTCGTCATCGAGTCCGCCGCAGATGAGCACCCGGTCCTTGAACGCGTCGAGCGACTGCAGGGTCGGCGGCAGACGGTCGAGCGGACCCTCGGATGCCGGGTACCAATACGGCATCGACATCCCGTTGGGCACGTAGAACACGCCGAACCGGTTCACCGGGGCGGCCGCGGTCCGGCTCTGCGCCGTCACCGCCGGCACCATGCTGTCGAGCAGCGGCAGCGCCAGCGTGGCCCCGAGACCACGGAGCACGGTACGTCGCGGCAGATGGGTCTTGGTGATGAACATAGTGACTTCCTGAGAATGCCGGTTACTCCTGAGCGGCGGCGCTGGTGCTGTCCGGGGTGCTGCGCATCAGGAACTGGTCGCTCTGCACGATACCGAGGACCAGCGACGACCAGCGGTAGTCGTCGCTCGCCAACCGCCGCACGATCTGCCGCACGGCCGGCGCATCTGCATGGTCTACACCGCGCCCCAGGGCATAGGTCAGCAGTTTCTCGGTGACCGTTCGCACCACCTCGTCGCCGGTCGCGAGCAGCATCTCTCGAAACGCGCGCGGACTCTCGATCGTCTCGCCCTGCCAGGTGATGTTCGCGTTTATCGGCGCGCCGCCATCGCTCGTGCGCCACCGGCCGATCGCATCGAAGTGCTCGAGCGCGAACCCGAGCGGATCCATCTGCGTGTGACAGGCGGCGCAGACTGGACTGGCCCGGTGCTGCTCCATCCGCTCGCGCAGCGAGGCCGGCTGCCGGCGATCGCTCTCAGGCAGCGGGGGTACGTTCGGCGGCGGAGGCGGCGGCGGCGCGCCGAGCAGCGTCTCGAGCACCCACTTGCCCCGCAGGACCACCGAGGTGCGGTTGGCGTACGACGTCACCGTCAACAGGCTTGCATGCCCCAGCAACCCGTGGCGCCGGTCGTCATCCCAGGTGTGGCGCCGGAAATGGCTGCCGTAAAGGTCGGTGACTCCGTAGTGCCGCGCGAGCTGTTCGTTCAGAAACGTGTAGTCGGCCGTCAGCAGTTCCTGAATCGGCCGGTCGCCCTGCACCTGACTGCGGACGAACAGTTCGGTCTCCTGCACCATCGCTGCGCGTAGCGAATCGTTGAACCCGGCGAACAGCGCGCCGTCCGGCGCCAGGGACTCGATGTTTCGCATCTGCAGCCACTGGCCGGCGAAATCGTCGATGAACCGCGTGGCCCGCGGGTCGGCGAGCAACCGCCGCACCTGTCCGGCCAGCGTCGCCGGCCGGCTCAACTCACCGCGCTCGGCGAGCGCGAGCAGTTCGTCGTCCGGGATGCTCTTCCAGAGAAAGAACGACAGCCGCGTGGCCAGCTCAAGGTCGCTGAGCCGATACACGTTCCCTGGCCGGGTGTCGATCGGCTCGTGCTCGATCCGCATCAGGAACTGAGGCATCGCCAGCAACGCCTCGAGCGCCCGCTCTATCCCGGCCTCGAAGTCCCGGCTGCGGCGCCCTTCGCGATAGATGCCGAGCAACGGCTCAACGTCGGCGGCGGTGACCGGCCGCCGGTAGGCGCGCCGGGCCAGCGCGCTGATGATCTGGCGCGCGCAGGGCTCTTCCTCCCCGGCGTTGGCCGGCCGGCACACGAAGATGCGCCGCCGGATCGGTGTGTCGCCGGGCGCGGCGCCGTCGAACGGCCCCGAGACGAAGAACTTGTCGATGCCGGGCAACTGGCGCGCAGGACGGGGCGATGGCGCCGAGTCGGTGAACGCCACCGAGACCAGCCGCATACCGGCTTCGACCGGTACGCGGATCTCCAACGCGTCGTCGGCCGTCATCCGGTATTCGTGGAGCCGCTGTCCTTCGACATCATCCTCGGACACGGCGATGAGCTGTCCCGGGTCCGGTCCCGGAAACAGCCCGCCGATGTCGAACTGCTCGACGAGCGCATGGTCGATACGGATCTCGATCTGATGCCCGGTCTCGGCGATGCCGTCAATCGTTTCGACCGTCTGGTTCCGTTTGAGTCGGATGGCGAAGACATACTCGCCGTCCAGCGGAAAGTGATGGCGCACGGCGAGACCGCCGTGGGTCGCGAACGGCAGCTCCTCGCCGGCACGCACGTCGCGCCGCTCGTAACCCAACTGGTAGAGCTGCATCACCGGCCGGATGTCCGGACTGCCGACCGCCGCCCGGCTGATCTTGGTCGCCGCGGCGATGTAGCGGGACATGAGCCCCGGGGTAATCGAGAGTACCTCGGCGTTGTTGTCGAACCCGAAACCGGCCATGTCGGACGGCAGCAGCTCATCACCGGACACCTCGAGCCCCAGCAGGTCCTCGATGACGCTGACGTACTCGAGCCGGTTCAATCGGCGCGAGGCGACCCGGCCGGGGTTCGGCTGGACGGCTACCGCACGGTCGAGCGCCGTTTCGATCGGCGCGAGGAAGCGGTCGATGTCGGCCTGAGCGGGGCGCGGCCGCCCCTCGGGCGGCATCTGCCCCTTGCGCAGCTTACGCACGACGCGCTCGAGCACCTCGGCGTGGGCCGCCGCGTCGGTGACATCCACCTGATCGAGCAGCAGCCCCGCCGTGCGCAACCGTTCGTTGTGGCAGGTAACGCAGTAGCGGTCGAGCAGCTCCCGCGAGGGTGTCCCGGCGTCAGGCTGTGCGGCGGCCTGCGCCCGCGCCTCGGGCGCCGCCGCGACCCCGACGATAGCGACCCCCGCCGCCAGCACCGCGATGCGAGCGCTCTGCTCGAACATGGCCGTCACTCTCTACTCCTCGCCGGGAGGCGACCCCGACCGCCCACCTCGTGCCGTGTCGACGCAAGGTGCCAGTATACGCCTCTGTATTCGGGGCCGCCACTGGCCCCTCGCCGCACGCCGCGCCACGCGCGGTGTCGCCACCGGCACAGCGGCGCCCGTTCGTCCGGTGCGGTACCTATGGACAATTCCGCCACTGGCTGCATATAGTGGCGGTTAGCAGCCCGTGGTGAAACCCCGCGTCGCACCGAGAACTGGTCGTAATAATGCCGCGCCCGGCCAGTACAAGGCGCGACGAGGGAGCAAATTGGGGCATTTGTGACCGAGGAGCTAAGCGGATCGGCAGGCTTCAACGCCGATCCGCCGGCTTTAGCGCCGGCAGCCGGGATGCAGCGTGAAATAGCAGAATTCCGCGGGGAAGCGCAGAATTCCGCGGGGTTCGAATGCAGCGGGGCGTTCACCACGGGCTGCTAGACCCGATCGACTCGCCCGAGGCAAAACACGATGCGAATCGCTGCCGCCCTTGCAACGACACTTGTGGTTGTGATCACCGCCGCAACCGCGGCCGGCCAGGACAACCGATTGGTGGTCGCCGCCGCGGACCAGGACTTCCGGACCGTCAGATCGCTGGTGGCCACGGGCGCTGACGTCAACGCGGCCCGGGCCGACGGTGCGACCGCGCTGCTGTGGGCGGCCCACTGGGACGACCTGGAAACGGTCGACCTGCTGATTGGCGCGGGCGCCAGTGTCAACGCCGCCGACGACCACGGCGTGACGCCGCTCGAGCGCGCCGCGGAAAACGCCAGCCTTGCAGTGGTCGAACGGCTGCTGGCGGCGGGCGCCATCCCGAACGCCGCGCAGACGAGCGGGCTGACGCCGCTGATGACCGCCGCCCGCACGGGAAACCTCGATGTCGTGCAGGCGCTCATCGACGCGGGCGCCGACGTGAACGCGGCGACGCACGTGACCGGCAGCACCCCGTTGATGTGGGCGCTCGCCGCACCGCATCGCGAGATCGCCCGGCTGCTGCTCGAGCAGGGCGCCGACCCGAGCGTCTCGACGCCGGAGGGGTTCACACCGCTGATGTTCGCCGCGCGCAACGGCGACCTCGTCATGGGTGAGGCGCTGGTGGCCGCCGGTGTCGACGTCAACGCTCCGAGCGCCGACGGCACCCACGCCCTGCCGTTCGCCATCGTGAGCGGCCGGGAACCCTTCGCCCGCTTTCTGCTCGAGCAGGGCGCCGACCCGAACGGTCGGATGGGCGGAGTCACCGCCCTGCATGCCGCGGCGGGCGGGGTAGGCACGTGGCTGGCCGACTGGTCCCGGCGCCAGGGACGCGCCGGCGGCCGGATGAGCGCCCGAGACCGCATCACGCTGGTCGAAACCCTGCTGGAACGCGGCGCCGACGTCAATGCTCGAATCACGTCGTCGGCGATGCTGATGTCGTATATCGGCTACCCGAAGAAGGGCGCCTTCGAACCGTTCGCGCCGGGTACCGGGGACCTGCGCGGCGCCACGCCGCTCTGGGTCGCCGCGTTCGACATGAACGGCGCTCCGAGCCAGGTGTTCAGCGTGATTCCGAGCTTCACCGGCAGCAACGGCGAGGTCCTCCGCGTACTGCTCGACGCCGGCGCCGACCTGAACCTGACCACGGATGACGGCACCACACCGCTGATGGCGGCCGCCGGGCTGGGCCGGGCCACCTACACGCCGCGCGAGCCGCGCGGCGTGCCGTCAGCCACTGCCGAAGAGGCGGTCCGCATCCTGGTCGAGGCGGGCGCCGACGTCAATGGGGTGAACGAAGCGGACTTCACCGCCCTGCATGGCGCCGCGTTCCGCGGGCTGAACGAGGTCATCGAGTACCTGGTGGACGCGGGCGCGGACATCGACGCACGCGATTTCCGCGGGCGCACCGCCTATCGCATGGCCGAAGGCTCAAAGCAGTCGTTCCAGTTCCAGAGCTGGCCGGAGACCGCGGCGCTGCTGGCGCGGCTGGGGGCGAACACTGCGCTCGGTATTCCCGGCACGGTACAGGAACGTTTGCGGGACGTACCGATCGAGACCCTTCAGCAACCCTGACCGTCCGCTGCAGCGGATGACGATGTCGACGACCCTGTTCCGATCGGTCCTGACCGCGCTCGGACTCCTGCTCGCCGCGGCGCGGCCCGCCACGGCGCAGCCGCCCAACTTCGTCTTCATCCTGGTCGACTAATGTTGAGTAATCAGTAATGTGAAGTTGCGGCGGAGAGCGGCGCCCACACCTGGTACGCACAGGTGGACGCGAAGTTCCTGCAACCGAAAGGCGGTGGTCCGCTGCCGTGGCGGCCGGGCAGCGGGACCGGCAAGCGGAAGATGTAGGGGCAACCCTTGTGGTTGCCCTGTTCGCCTGTAGGGGCAACCCTTGTGGTTGCCCTGTTCGTCTGCCGGAACAACGCTGACCAGGCGGGATGCATCGTGAATCAGCAGAATTCAGCGGGGAAGGCTGAATTCAGCGGAGCGCGAATGCCGCGGGGCTTTCACCAGGGGCTGCAAGCAGTCCGTGGTGGAACCCCGCGTTGCACCGAGAGCGGCGAGGCGCCCGCCTGACAAGGCGTGAGGAGGGCGCATATTGGGCATATGCAACCGACGAACAACGCCGTCAGGCGGAGTGTATCGTCGCTCGAATGCAGCGGGGCTTCCACCACGGGCTGCTCGGCCAGCCCGTGATCGCACGATCGATCAGCGGGGTGCTGCTTCCGGGGTGTAGCCCGGCGCGAGCGGCGAACCGCCGTAGTAGGGATATTCCTCGAAGCCGGCCGCTCCGCCCAGCACGCGCGGGTCCTCGCTGGTCCGGAGAGCCACGTCGAGGGCGTCGGTGAGCACCGCCTTCTCCGGCGCCAGCGCAGGATTGGCCGCCACGTTGTCGAGCTGTGCAGGGTCGGCGCGAAGATCGTACAGCTCTTCGGCGGGACGCTTCCCGAAGGCCAGCTCGAAGAGCCGGCGGTGATCCGCGTCGCGACCGGCGTTTTCGATCATATAGCTCTTGGTCGGCCCGTTGTCCACATCCCCGTACCACGATCCCGGGATGAACGCCGACCGGTAGTTCGGGGTGCCCGCCGGCCAGCGGTCCGGCTCGAAGTTGCGGATGTAGAGATACCGGCTCGTACGAATCGCCCGCATCGGCGTGCCGCCACTGTCCGGCGCCTCCTGCGCCGGCACATGACGTTCCTTGCCGATGATGACGTGGTTCCGCCGCGGGTCGATCTGACCGGACCAGGTCGCGCGCAGCACCGCCAGCAGGCTGGCGCCGGTCATCACCGCCGGCGGCTCGAGCCCGGCCGCATCCAGAAACGTCGGCGCCAGATCGGTCAGGTGCACGAAGTCGTCGACGACCCGGCCGGGCTGGACCACGGCGGGCCAGCGGATGGCGAGCGGCACGCGGCTGCCGCAGTCGTAGAGGTTGCTCTTGCAGCGCGGGAACGGCATGCCGTGATCGCCGGTCATGACGACGATGGTGCGGTCGAGCTCGCCGCGGTCGGTCAACGCGGCGAGCAACTCGCCCACCTCGCGGTCGAAGCGCTGCACCTCCCAGTAGTAGTCGGCGACGTCGCCGCGCACCGCTTCGCTGTCGGGAAAATGCGGGGCCAGGGCGATTGCGTCGAGGTCGATGCCGCCCGCGGCCCCCGAGCCCCGCTCGAACCCGCGATGGGGGTCGGTGCTGCCGAACCAGAACGCGAACGGCCGGTCGGCCGGACGCTGGTCGAGAAAGGCCGCGAGGTCGTCGAACCGCTCACCCGCCGGGTTCCGGGTGCGTCCTCCCGGCTCGATGCGTCCCGGTCCCCACCCTTTCCGGGTATAGCCCACGACGTAGCCGGCAGCCTCGAGCAGATCAGGATAGACCGGAATCTGCGCGGACAGGGTGCTCCACAGATTCGCGCTTTCGCCGAGCCGCCAGTGATACTGCCCGGTCAGGATCGCCGCCCGGCTCGGGGTGCAGGACGGCGACGACGCGTAGGCATGCGTGAACACGACGCCCTCGGCGGCAAGGCGGTCGAACGTGGGGGTGTCGACGACCGGATCGCCGTACCGGCCGGCGTGCGGCCAGCCCCAGTCGTCGGCAATCGCGAACAGAATGTTGGGGGGCCGGTCCTGGGTCTCGACACCGGACGGCGCCGTGCCCAGGAAGACCGCCATGAGGGCGGCCAGCGCGGCCCGACGGTGATGCATCGACGCCGGTGCGCTCGTACCTGGTGGACCGCCGGTCGCCGGTTGCGGCGTCATTCGAGATCCGCCAGTATCTTGTCGAGCAGTTGCGGCACGTAGATGCGGAACTGCTGGCGCATGCCGTCCTGCTCGCGGGGCAGAGCCCGGATCGCCTCGACGGCGCCGGCCGCCCGGCCGTCGAGGTAATCGAGCGCGTTGAGCGCGAGCACCGCCGTGAACAGATCGTTGCGGTCCAGATTGCCCCGGGTCACCAGCAGATCGACCGCGGCGGCGGCATCGTCATCGGTGCCGAACCGTCCCAGCGCCTCGGCGGCCACGATCTGTACGCTCGGTGACCGGTCGTCCAGCCGCTCGCGCAGCGCGTCGAGCGCGCCCTGTACGGCCGGAGCGCCGCGCACCAGCAGCCCCGTCGCGCCCCAGTACCGCATGGCGCTGTCAGCGTGGCCGAGCGCGGCAATGAGTTCCCTTCGCGCCGGGGCGCCCGGCCGCGTGGCGACCTCAGCGATTTCCAGAATCTCGTTGAGCGGGTAGCGGGTTTCGTCCTGTCCCAGGTCGTATGGCGCCCTGTCACCGGCGCGGGCGTGCATCTCAGGTTCGGGAAGAAATCCAAGGTCGCGAATCGACAGCATGTGGTCGCGCAACGCACCCCGCAGCCGCTGCAACACCGCCTGGTGATCGGGAGAGGCCGCCAGATTCCGAACCTCGTCCGGGTCGGTCTCCAGGTCGTAGAGCTCTTCGGCAGGCTTGGTCTCCCAGAAGGCGGTGCGAGGCGGCTCGAGCCGGCCGGCGTCGTACAGCCGCTTCCAGACCTGCGTGGTCGGCGTCTGGAACATGTACCAGACGAACTGCCCGTAGATGCGGTGAGGCGCATAGTTGCGCACATAGAGATAGCGGGCGTCCCGCACCGCGCGGACAAAGTCGTAGCGCTCGTCCATCCGGCCGCGGAAGCCATGCAGATAGTCGGGTGGCGGCTCGCGGTAGGGGCCGAGCATCGCATGCCCCTGCATGTGGTCGGGCGGGCGAATACCGGCCAGACTCAGCATCGTCGGCGCGAAGTCCACGAACGCTGCCAGATGCGGCGTGGCCGCCCCCGCCGTGTAGACGTCGCCGGCCAGGACGCGGAACCGTGGCGGCACGTAGATGATGAGCGGCACGCGCAACCCGGAATTCAGAACCGAGCGCTTGCCGCGCGGCAGACCGACCCCGTGATCGCCGAAGTAGACGACGATGGTCTCGTCCGCCAGTCCCGCCGCTTCCAGCTCCGCCAGGCGCGCCCCGACCTGCCGGTCCATCTCGGTCATGCGGTCGTAGTACTGCGCCCAGTCCTGGCGCACCTCCGGCGTGTCTGGATGGTAGGCCGGCACCCGCACCCCGGCCGGGTCATGCACCGCCTCGTGCGGGCGCTGCCGTATGCGACTCTCATGACTGATCCCGAAATTGAAGACCGCGAAGAACGGCGCCCCGTCGGGCCGGTTCCGCCAGTGGGCGTCCGATGACGACTCGTCCCACACCTGCCCAGGCTGTTCGACGTTGTAGTCCTCCTTCGCGTTGTTGGTCGCGTAGTACCCCGCCTCACGGAGCAGTTGCGGGAACAACGGGATGCCGTCAGGCAGACGGACTTGACTGCGCATGTGCTGCGACCCGGTGGCCGTCGGATACATGCCGGTGATGATGGCGGTGCGCGCCGGCGCGCAGACCGGTGCGTTCGACCAGGCGTTCAGGTAGATCTGCCCTCGCTCGGCAAGCAGGTCGAGCGCGGGGGTGTCGGCATAGCGGTCGCCGTAGGCGCCGAGCGCCGGCCCGTTGTCCTCGCTGCTGAGCCAGAGGATGTTCGGCCGGCTCTGGGCCGGTGCCGAGCCCCAGCTCGCCAGGACCAGGAGTGCCGCCCAGAGAACCACCGTCCGGTGCTGAGACGCCACAGCCTGAAGTGTATGATGCCAGGAAATCGTAATCCACCAGTCCGTGGTGGACACCGGGGAGATAACGCCATGCGTAACGCAGGCTTGTCACTCGTCGTCTTGACCGTGCTAGTGGTGGGAGCGTGCGGCGGCGCACCAGAACCGGTCGCTCTCCGCCTGATCGACGGATTCGACACGGCGACCATCGACGGTACCGTGGCGGCCGGCGAGATGGAACCGACCGAGTGGCGGTTCGACGGCGGCGGCACCGTCCCGCTCCCTCCCGCGGAGGACGACGAGGACACGGAGGACGCAGAGGACACGGAGGACGCAGAGGACGCGGAGGACGCGGAGGACGCAGAGGACGCAGAGGACGCAGAGGACGCGGAGGACGCGGAGGACGCAGAGGACGCAGAGGACGCAGAGGACGCAGAGGACGCGGAGGACGCAGAGGACGCAGAGGACGCGGAGGACGCGGAGGACGCAGAGGACGCAGAGGACGCGGAGGACGCAGAGGACGCAGAGGACGCAGAGGACGCAGAGGACGCAGAGGACGCAGAGGACGCAGAGGACGCAGAGGACGATCAGGAGGCCGAGGACGGCGAGGACGGCGAGACCGCGGTAGACCGCCGCGCCACGTTCGGTTGGGCGGCGTATCACGACGTCGAGCAGTTCGGCGTCGAGGATGGCCGGCTCGTCGGTGCCGGCGGCGAGCTGCCGTTGCTGCACGCCGAGCGGCCGGACACGCTGGACGAGAACGATCTGCTGCAGGCGGTCGAGATCACGATGCAGGTCTCGGCCGGCGCCACGCTCGGCGTCACGTTCAACGGCGGCCGACAATTGAATGAAGAACGGACCCTCCGGAGGATCCGGAACGCCACCGCGGCGCCGCTCTCGGCCGAGCTGGAACCGGGTGACGAGTTCCACACCTACCGGCTGGAGGACCCGGGGCGGTCATTCTCGATCAGCGGGCTGCGGCACATCCTCATTCAGCCATCCGACGTTTCCGGGGCCACGTTTGCGATCGAGTCGGTCCGGCTTATCCCACGCAAGGAACATCTGCGCTCGATCGCCTCCGGTCCGGGGTGGCAGGGGCTGGACGAAATCTATCGCGAGACGATCGTCAGCCGCGCGCCGGAACGGGTCACGCTGAGCCTTGAACTGCCGGCCCGGCCCTTCCTCGAGCTGGCGATCGGCACGATCGAGGATCACCCGGTGACGTTCGAGGTGGGCATCGACGCGGGGTCGGGCGGCAACACGCTCTGGCGACGTACGGTCACGCTACCGGACCGCTGGGTCACACGACGGATCGAACTGGATGCCTATGCCGGACAGGACGTGACCCTGTCGTTGTCGCTCGCAAGCGACCAGGAACGCGCGGTCGGGTTCTGGGGCGCACCGGTCGTCCGCAACCGGGACACGCGCCCGCCGCGCGCAGAGAGCACGAACACCGCGGCGCGGACCGCCCTCGCCGACGGGGGATCGCGCACGCCGCAGGGGGTCATCGTGTTTCTGGGCGACACGTTGCGGCGCGACCATCTCGACGCGTGGGGACACAGCCGCGAGACGGCGCCGACGCTGACCCGGCTCGCCGCCAGCGGCGCACGGTTCGCCGACGCCATTTCACCCGCGACCTGGACCAAGGTGGCGGTGCCGTCGCTGCTCAGTGCGACCTACCCGGCCTCGCACGGACTCGCCGCCTTCGGCGACCGGCTGCCGTCGTCCGCGACCACGCTGGCCGAAGCGTTCCGCGGCGCCGGCTACGCCACGTTCCAAACGTCGTCGGTCTCGTTCACGGGCAAGCTGAGCAACCTGCATCAGGGGGCCGAAGTGCAGCACGAACGGGCCTCGATCGACAACGGCGGTCTGGGACACAGCAGCGCGAAGACGGCCCGGACCTACGTGGACCGGTTCCTGACCTGGCTCGACGACCACCATGACATCCCGTTCTACGCTTTCATCCACGTGTTCGACCCGCACGACCCGTTCGAGCCGTATCCTCCGTACGACCTGATGTGGGCCTCGCCCACCGGCAAGGAAGAACATGAGGCGCGCCTCGAACTGGTCGGCGACTCGCTGGACGACGATCGCCGTGTGGCCGACGGCAACCGTTTCGGTCCCGAACGGTTCCCGAATCGCGAAGAGCTCGAGGCCGCCGGTGTGGACCCTGATGTCTACGCGTCGCATCAGCTCGACTGGTACGACGGCTCGATCAGGGGCATGGACGCCGAGATCGCCCGCCTGATGGAAGGGCTCGCCGAGCGCGGCGTCGCCGACGACACGCTGCTGGCGTTCGTGAGCGACCACGGCGAAGAGTTCCTGGACCACGGCTGGGGCTGGCACGGCAACACCGTGTATGGCGAGATGATCAACGTGCCGCTGATGTTCCGCTGGCCCGGCGTGATACCCGCAGGGCTGGACATCGAGCGCACGGTCGAGTCGCTGAGCCTGATGGCGACACTGCTCGAACTGAGCGGTGTCCCGGTGCCGGAGAACGCGCAGGGCCAGAGTCTGGTGCCGCTGCTGGCCGATCAGGAGAACCCGACCGCGCTCGGCTGGGTCGAGCGACCGGCGTTGAGCGAGCGGAAGCGGATTCCGAGCCGGTCCGAACGGGCGACCTATGACGTGGACCAGTATTCGGTGGTCATGGACGGATGGAAGCTGGTGCGCAACGTCGACCCGCCGGAGGGGATGCCGGAGCTGGAACTCTACAATCACACGGACGATCCGCTGAATCACCACGATGTTTCATCCGGACATCCAGACATTGTCGAGCGGCTCGCTGGCGCACTGGCGGACCGGCTGCGCTACGCCGAAGCGCGCAAGCTGCCGTCGGACGAGGACGCCGCCGAAGACCTGAGCCCCGAAGAGCTACGGCGGCTGCGCAGCCTGGGCTACATTCGCTGACACCGAAACGGCGGTAGAATCGGCGCGACGTGGATATCCTGGAAACAGCGCTGGACCCGTGGGGGCGCACGGTCCTCACCCATGTGGCGTGGAACATCGTCTGGGTGTCGGTGTTCGTCTTCCTCACCTTTCTGGTCGCGCACGCCTCGTACATCATCCTGTCGGCGCACCGGGTACGACCGGCGGCAGAGACCGCCGCCCTGGAAGTGAAGCACCCGGATCTGCCGAGACGGGTCAAGCGCCACACGTTCATGGCCCGCCTGTTCCACTGGGTGATGGCCGGGTCGGTGTTCACGCTGCTCGGCACGGCGTTCTTCCCGATCATGGGCTGGCAGTTCGACTGGGTGGAAATCCACTATACGGCCGGGCTGGTGCTGACCGGGTCGATCATCTACCACATCCTGCACACCACCCTGTTCCTCGATTTCTGGTCGATCTGGGTCGGACCGAAAGACATCCCCGAGTTCAAGGCGGAGATCATGCGCGAGGCGGGCCACGAGGTGCCTGGTCCGCATCCGGCCAAGTACCCCATCGGCAACCGCCTGTATCACCTGGTGCTGACGGTCGTCGGCTGCACCTCCAGCCTGACCGGGTGCCTGATGCTGTGGCGCATGGGCACCCCGTTCATCAACACCAACCCCTACATCCTGGGCGAGGGCACCTGGGGCTGGGTGTACGTGTTCCACGGCTTGGCCGGTCTCTCGCTCGCCGGCCTGGGCGCCGCCCACATCATTTTCGGGGCGCGCCCCAAGAACTGGTGGCTGACCCGCTCGATGATCCGCGGCTCGATCTCCCGTCGCGAATACCTGCAACACCACGAGCCGGCGCGCTGGCCGATCAAGACCCGCAAGCGAACAGGGCAACCACAAGGGTTGCCCCTACAGGGTCCGGCGGATCGTCACGAGGCGACGCGGCCCCCGGGGTGACGACCGCGCCGCCCCGATCCTCCGACGTTGACGACCGCGCCGCTCCGTTCCTGTGTTGTTGACGACCGCGCCGCTCCGTTCCCCTGTTGTTGACGACCGCGCCGCCCCGAACCCCCCGACGTTTTCGTAGGGGCGCCCCTTGTGGGCGCCCGTCGCCCGGTTGACCGAACAGGGCAACCACCTGGAGGTTCAGACCGGGGGGCGGCGCCCGCCGCGTGCCGTCAGAAAACGCAGGGTGTTCATGCATCGCCGCCAACTGTAGGCGACGCTCGTCGATACGAGAATGAGGGTCGAGGTCGTCAAGGCGTCGACGGTGACGAGCCAGCGGCCGAATCCGGTCCGCGGCGGCGGCGCGGCGAGCCCATCCGATCGCCAGCGCCAGCACGTAGTTGAAGACGACGGCGCCGGCGATCCACGGCATGAACGGGCCGGCGCCCCAGGCCAGGAATACGATGCTGCCTGCCAGCAGCACCGTATTGGGCAGGGTGAACCGGCGAGCGCCCCCGCGCCAGTGGCGGCGTGGCGGCCATCGCGAGGAAGAAGAGCGCGAGGACGGCGGGGAGGAACCAGAGCAGGAAGACGGCGTCGGTGAACAGCACGAGAACGACGCATGTTACCCTTCCTCGACGTCACCTCATCCCAACCAGGGGGAGAACCGATGCCCGAGCGAACCGCCGTTGCGCCGGCAGCCGCCGCCGTCATCGCCGTGGCCGCGCTGGTGGCCGGCTGGGCGCCAATCGCCGGCGCCCAGGACAGTCGCGCCGCCCTGCTGGCGCGGGCCGCCGAGGCGGAGCTCGACACCGACTACGTCGCGCCGCCGGGCGACCCGCTGTGGCATCACACCGCCGGCTTCGCCAAGACACTCTGCTCGGCGGTCTTCGTGACGGGGCTCGATCCTGAGTTCGCCGCCGAGAACGTGGGGTTCTTCAGCGCGCCGTACGAGCATCGCCGGCATGTCACCAACGTCGATGTCGATCGCGACCGCCGTCAGATTCACTTGACGCTGCCGGACGGCGTCGTGCGCACCGCCAAGTTCAACGGCGACCACGGGTGTGTCACGTTGCCGATCGGCAGGGACGATGTCTTCTTCGAGCCGGTCGACATCACCAGCACCCTGCCTGACCCGTCAACGCAGTCGTGGCCGATGGGCGATCTGCTGCCGGACGGCCCGGCACCCGGCATCGACGCCGACAAGGTGGCGCAGGCGGTGGCCGCCGCCTTCGACCCGCCCGAGGGCATGACGGCCGCCTTCGTGGTCACCCACAAGGGCCGCATCATTGGTGAGCGCTACGGTGACGGCATCACGATGCACACCCCGCTCGAGAGCTGGTCGATGGGCAAGAGCCTGACCGCGACGCTGATGGGGGTGCTGATCCAGCAGGGTGTCTACGAGCTGTACCAACCGGCGCCGGTCCCCGAGTGGCAGACACCCGGCGATCCCCGCCAGGCAATCCGCATCGCCGACATTCTGCGGATGTCGAGCGGTCTCCGATTCCGGGGCGTCGCCGACCCGGACCTGGACCCGGCGCTCGGGTATCCCGATCACCTGTATGTCTACACCGGCACGGTCAACTCGTTCGAGTGGGCCGCCACCCGCCCCCAGCAATGGCCGCCGAACACCATCGGCCGCTATCGCAACTCGGACCCGGTGCTCACGAACTACCTCGTCCGGCTCGGCGTGGAGGGCCGCGGGGACGAGTATCTGTCGTTCCCGCAACGCGAGTTGTTCGACCGCATCGGCATCCGCGGGATGGTGCTTGAGACCGATCCGTATGGCAACTACCTGCTGCAGGGCTACGAACTGGCGCCGGCGCGCGACTGGGCGCGGCTCGGCAACCTGTACCTGCAGGATGGCGTCTGGAACGGCGAGCGGATCCTCCCGGAGGGGTACGCGGACTTCGTCAGCACCGTCGCGCCCGCGTGGGAGGCTGACGGCCGGCCGATATACGGCGGCTTCTTCTGGATCAACGGCACCGGCTCGTTCCCGGTGCCGCGCGAGGCGTACTACATGTCCGGCGCCGGTGGACAGACCACGCTGATCGTCCCTTCGCACGACCTGGTCGTCGTGCGGCAGGGCCACTACCGCGGGTCGCGCGCCGGGGGCCGCGCGCTGCGCAACGCGCTGGCGCTGCTGATGGACGCGGTGCCGCCGAGCCCGTAGCAAAAGCCCCGCTGAATTCTGCTGATCCCCGCTGAATTCTGCGGTTTCACGCTGAATTCTGCTGCTCTTCGTTGTTCCGGCTGACGAACAGGGCAACCACAAGGGTTGCCCCTACTACAGGTATTTTCAGAACAGGGCAACCACAAGGGTTGCCCCTACACGCCTTGCTCAGCGGGCGCACCGCCGATCTCGGTGCAACGCGGGGTTTCACCACGGACCGCTAGCAGCCTGGCCAGAGCGGCGACCGGCTACTTGCCGGTGCCCAACCGCCGGAGTAGCTCGACCGTGCTGTGATGCGGCGTTGCACGCCGGCCGCGGAGCCCGCCGCGCTCGGCCAGCGCCAACGGTGTCCGGCCATCGGCGTTGATCGCGTCGATGCGGGCGCCACGCCCCACCAGATACTCGACGACGTGGACGTATCCACGGCCGGCGGCGGCGTGCAGCGCCGTGTTGCCCTCGGCGTTGGCCACGTTGACGTCGACGCCCAGATCGGCGGCGAGCTGCACCGCCGCGAGCACCGAGGCCTCGCGGGCGACCGGATCGGGCGCACGCCGCGTGCTCTGGACCGGCGCGCTCTCGGCGATCCGGCCGAGGCGGTCGACCGCCACCAACGGGTTCCGTCCGCCCAGACCGACCGCCGCCATCAGCGCCGTCGTCTCGCCCTCCTGCACCTGCGTCCGTTCGTCGCGCACCGAGAGCGATCCGGGCCAGTAGGTCGGGTGATGCGCGACTCGCGGATCGGCGCCGCGTTCGGCCAGCGTGTGCATGATGCCGGGCGCACTGAAGCGGGCCGCCAGCCAGAACGGTGTGGCGCCGACATAGGACGGATGCAGATAGAAGTCGACCGCGTCGCGCCGGACCGGTGTGGAGGTCATGACCGGCGCGTCCGGGTCCGCACCGTGATCGAGGAGCGCGCGCACGAGCGCAACATCCTTGTGCAGGATTGCCGCATGGAGCGCCGTATAGCCGGCGTCGGCCGCGTCCGGATCGGCGCCCTGCTCCAGCAGGTACGCGGCGACGTCGCCGTGCCCGCTGTGCGCCGCGACGACCGTTGCGCTCGTGCCGTAGGGCGGCGCATCGTTCACATCGGCGCCGGCGGCGACAAGGAGCTGCGCCGAAGCGAGGTCGCCCACCCGCGCCGCGAACAGCAGCGGCGTGTAGCCCCCCTGCGGAATCTCCGCGACGTACTCCGGATTCCACGGCTCGGGCGTCGTCTTCACCACCTCGGTCCAGACGTCCGAGCGGGCATCGACGGCCGCGCCATGCGCGAGCAGCACCTCGACCACAGCGGGATGCCGCTGCGCGACCGCCCACATGAGCGCAGTCTGGCTGCGTGCACCGACCGCGTCGACGGTGGCGCCCATCTCGAGAAGCTGGCTCGCAATGTCCGCGGCGCCGGCGCGCGCGGCGGTCATCAACGGTGTTTCGCCGGACAGAAGCGCCGCGTTCGGGTCCGCCCCCGCCTCGAGCAGCCGGCCGACCAGCGCCGCGCTGCCGTTCTCACTGGCGGCCCAGAGCGGCGTGACCCCGAGGTCGTTGGCGGCATTCACGTCGGCGCCGGCGCCGATCAGCAGGTCGGCAACCTCGCCCGCATCCCAGTAGGCGGCCCAGTGCAGCGCGGTTGCGCCGTCCCCCTGGCGGCCCCTGACGTCGGCGCCCTGCTCGACGAGCGCGCGCACGACGCCCCAGTCGCCGCGCCGGGCGGCGTCGGCGACCGGCTGATCCGCGGCGGACGCGCCGGCCAGGCTCGCGACGATCAACCCCAACCCGACCGCACATCGTCGAACCAGCATCGTCATTCTCCTTGCCACAACGACGTGTGTGTCGGCGACGAACGGCTTGCCGCCGGTCATCGTGCCTCCCGTCTCCGCCGGCACCGTGCATAACGCCCGGAACGCAGCCGGCACCTTGCGAATCCTCGCCATCACTCAACGCATTGTGTCAGATTCTGTGTGCAAAAGTACGATCTCAACGTCCTCCGCGTGTGCCCCTGCGGCGAGTGGTAGAGGCTCGTCCGCCCGAGCAACTCCACGGTGCCGTGGTGCGTGACATGTTCCGGCTGCGGCCCTGTCCGCGCCGGGCGCGCGCCAGCGCGATCCGCCTGTCCATATTCGCCTGGCCGCCCTGGGCGTCCCGGGCGGCGAGATACTCGACGGCGTGTGCACGCCCGTTGACGGCACCGTCGGCGCGTGTTAGCGTTCCTACTAGGCGTGGACTACGCCAGTCACGCTTCAATCCTGGAACAAGGGAGCAGACGATGCATACAACCAACGTGCGGGCGCTGAAGAAGAACCCCTCGCTGGCGCTACGCCTGGCCAGAGAGGCCGGCCCCGTTCTGATTCTCAAAGGAGACGAACCCGATGCGTTGCTGGTGCATCTGGACGAATCGTTGACCGACACCGAAAACGGCATACGTCCCGCGCTTGCCGCGAGTCTCTATCGCGAAGGCTACGTCTCGCTGGGCAAGGCCGCAAGAGTCAGCGGTCTGTCCGCAAGCGATTTCATCGATCACCTCGCCAGCCTGGGGATTGACGTCGTCAGCCGAGATGAAACGACACGTCACGAAACCAGCGATGTCTCGGCGTGGCTGTCGTCATAAGCGACGCCGGACCCTTGATCGCCCTGGCCAAGGTCGACTCCCTGTTCATACCCGAGGCGCTGTTTTCCCGCCTCCGGATCCCCGAGGCGGTCTGGTTGGAGTGTCGCCAGAAGCCGGGAGAGGACAGTCAGCGAATCGAACAGGCGGCGCATGATGGATGGCTCAGCGTGGTCACCCTGACCGTCGAACAGGCAAGCCGGCGATTCTCCCCAAGTCTCGGCAGCGGCGAGATCGAGGCGCTGCAACTGGCGCTGGTGACCAGGCAATCGTTGCTCATCATGGACGACCGGTTGGCGAGGCGGCAGGCCATGCAATGCGGACTGGAGTATATCGGCACGGTACGCATGCTACTTTTGGCCGAGCAACGATCGGTGATCGACGATGCGGAAACCGTCATTCAACGGATGACGGCCAACGGCTACCGGATTTCCCCGCGAATCCTGCAACAACTGAAGACATAGGAGGCAGGACGATTCCTCAGCGCGCACATGGAATCTCCAGTTGCGCGCGCTGTCGGAATCGTCGTCGTCACGCTTCAACTCGGATCTGGGCTTGATCCAGCTATGCTGAGCTCGGCATAGCCGGGGCTATGCCGAGTTCGGGACTATGCGGAGTTGGCTCGGCGGCCCGCGTGGGCGTGGGCGATCGGGTGGACGGGTACTCTGCATAGTCAGAGGGCTTCGAGGAAATCGAGGAGCCGGTCGGTGGCGGTGAAGCGGAGTGGTTGAGGTGCGGGATCCTCCACGCACCGGAGTGCAGCCTCCTTCATGGCCAGGTCGGCTTCGATGTACTGGTGGGTGGTGGCCGTGTCCTCATGACCGAGCCAGAGGGCAATGACGGTGATGTCGACTCCGGACTGGAGCAGATGCATCGCGGTCGTGTGGCGCAGCGTGTGGGGCGAGATCGGTCGCGTTGCGAGCGAGGGGTGACGGTCCGAAGCCTTTCGGCAGGCGCCGCGCAGTTGGTACTCGACGCCGGAGCGCGACAAGGGCTTGCCTGCGCGATTGGGAAACACGGGGGCGTCGGGGCTGTGATCGATTCGGGAAAGCCACGTTCGTAGTTGCGCTGCGGTGCTTTTCCAGAGCGGGACGACACGCTCCTTGCGTCCCTTGCCGTGGAGGAGCAGGGAGGACGCGCGATCGAGGAGCACGTCGGCGACGTGCAGACGGGTGATCTCGGAGACCCGGGCGCCGGTGTTGTAGAGCACGGCGAAGAGGACGGCGTCGCGCTGGCCGCTCCAGGTGGATCGGTCGGGAGCGTCGATGATCGCGGTGACCTCCTCGCGGGACAAGTAGCCGAGGACGGGCCGGTCGAAGCGTTTGACGGGAATCGCGAGGACGCGTTGCGCGATGGGCAGCAGGGTAGGCTCGCGCAGTGAGGCGTACCGCATGAAGGACCGGATGGCGGTGAGACGGAGGTTGCGCGTGCGCGCGGAATTGCCCCGCTCGGTCTCAAGATGGTCAAGGAAGCCGAGGACCAGGGGCGCGTCGAGTTCCGCGAGGGTCAGTGCCGAGGGGGTCCGTCCGGTGCGCTCTGCGGCATAGCCGAGAAACAACGTGAAGGTGTCGCGGTAGCTGGCGATCGTGTGGGCGCTGGCGCCCCGTTGTGCGAGGAGGCGCCGGTGAAAGAAGTCTTGCAGGAGTGCGGGGAACGCCCGCGCGACCGACGTCATGACAGGCGCTCCGACGCTCGGCGGGCGAAACGTTCGAAACGCTGGGAGGTACTGGCGAACAACTCGGGGACAGCGGTGCAGTACCAGTAGGTGTCGGTGACCTTGGCGTGGCCGAGGTAGGTCGCGAGGGCCAGGATGTTGTGATCGACATCGGCGCCCTCTTGATGCCAGCACAACAGCCGTCGCACGACGAAAGTGTGGCGCAGGTCGTGGATGCGCGGTTGGCGTGTGCGCCCCTGCGCGGTCCAGCCCAGACGTCCCCTGATCCGGCTGAAGGTCTTCTCCACGGCGGCGCGCGTGAGTCGGGGTGCATGCTCGGTGCGGAAGCAGTACTCCGACCGGGGTTCGGCGCGACACGCGTCCCGGCGAGCGGCGTAGCGGGCCAGTGCCTGGGTCGTGGTCGGATGGAGCGGGACAAGTCGGGATTTACGGAATTTGGTCTCGCGGATGGTGAGGATGCCGTTGACGAGGTCGACATCGTCGGTCGTGAGGCGGCAGGCCTCGGAGAGCCGCAGGCCGGTCGAGACCAAGAGGGCGAAGTACGCGACATAGGTGGCGGGTCGCAGCCCGTGTCGGGGCAGCAAGCGGCTTGCCTGCTGCAGGAGCGCAGCCACCTCTGCCGCGGTGTAGATGTGGGGTGGTGGTCGGCGCGGGATGCGTCCGAGGAGCCCGACCGGCGGAACTTCGGTGGCCGGGTCGAAGAGCGCGCGGTGTCGCGCGAACTGTCGTACGACCACCAATCGGCGTGCGGCTTGCGCCGGATTGCTCGATCGTGAGGATCGCGCCCACTGGACGGCGAGCTCGATCGTCACCGGCCCGCTGTGTCCGATCCGGTCAGCATAGCGGGCGAAGTCCCGCAGCAGCCATTCCGGCGTTTTGAGGTCGAAGCCGAGTCCGCGGCGGAAGGTCAGGTACTCGTTGACCAGACGGTGGAAGCTCGGGGGCGTCATCGGAGCACCTCCGGCCAAGGGAGCGCGACCTCACGCAACCTCGGCAGGTCGAGCTTGGCGTAGATCGTCGTGGTGTCGAGGCTGCGATGGCCGAGCACGTCAGCGACCTCCTTGAGGCTGGCTCCCTGCTGCACCATGCGGCTGGCCACGGTGTGCCGGAAGAGGTAGGCACCGGCGAGCGGCGCGTCGACGGCCGCCCGGCGAAGCGCACGGGCCACGACACCGGAGACGGCAGTGCTCGAGATCGGCTTGCCGCGACGCGCTCCCAGGTGCTGCACAAACACTCGGCGCTCGTCGGTCGCCGGGCGCTCCCCGCTCAGATAGTCGACCAACGCCTGCCCCACGACGCGAGGCAGCGGCAGCACGGCGCCTCGGCGGTTCTTCCGGGTGCGCAACTCGAGAGTGCCGCCGCGCCAGTCGATGTCGTCCAGGTACAGGTCGGCCACCTCGCCGGGCCGCAGCCCCAGGGTCGAAAGGCACTGCACAATCGCATGATCCCGCTGTCTGCACGGAGTGGAGGTATCGAACGACCCCAGCACCTGCTGGACTTGCTGGTCGGTCAGCGAACGAGGCAGCGTCGCACGCCGCCAGTAGGCAACTGCTGGGAGGGCAGCCTCGAGCTCGTCGCCACAGAATCCCTGGAAGCGCAGGAACCGGAAGAACGACCGCAGCGTCGATCGCACGGTCCGCATCGACCCAGGGGAGAACCGGCCTTGTAACGACGTGATGAACGCCACCACATCGGCCGGCGCAAGGCGGGCGGGGTCGACCGGGTCCGTGCCAAGAGCGGCCCTGATGAGGATCCGGACGAGCCGGGCGCGGTCACGCAACGTCTGCGGACGCAGCCCGCGCGTACGTCGTTGGTGCTGGGTATATGCCTCGACCAGACGGTCGAGGGTCCACGAGCCGTGAACGGTCATGAAATGCTCCTTTCCGGCCAATCAGGCCGGACAGAGCATCCCGCGACTATGCGGAGTCTCGAAAACCGATCAACTGACGTAAGCTCCTGGTTTCACGGGCACTTGAGGCGGGGCCCCTGGATCAACTCCGCATAATCCCGAACTCTGCATAAATCCAGTTTGGTGGACACTTTCTGAAAGGCGGATACGATGTCCACGATGGCAAGCACAGGCACGCTGCGGCGGTCGCGGCGACGGTTCAGTGAGGAGTTCAAGACGGGTGCTGTCCGGCTGGTGCTCGACGAGGGGAGGACGGTCGGTAGCGTCGCTCGGGATCTCGATCTGACCGAGTCAGCGCTTCGAACCTCGCTGGCGCGTCACGGGCGCTCGATGATCTGCGGATGCATTGTGACCGCTGAAACTCCGGCGGAGACGCTGGCCGTCGTGGCGCTCGCGGAGCAGCCCGGATACCTCCCCCTGTGCGCCGGGGACACCATCCCGGACCCCGAACCCCGCCGCGACTTCTACCGTCTCGGCTGATCGGTCCGGTCACCGCCCGTAGTCGGCACCGCCGTCCACCAGCTCGACGAACGCGGTTCCGCTCGATGCCGGGGCCGGGAACTGGCCCCAGGGATCGGCGCCTCGATGCCGCCGATGACCAGGCCGGACCCGGACAACTACCCCGCGTGATCCCATGTGATGCCATGTGATGCCATCTGATACCATTCCTGTATGTCACCCTGGCTTGACGTCCTGTCCCCGGTGGCCCGGATATGAAGTTCTGGACTGACGGGACCAGATTCTTTCTTGGCGTCGGCGCGATCTGCGTCACCCTCGGTGTCGGGACGTGCTCGACGAACGCGCGGATCGGCGATGTGAACGCGCGGATCGGCGATGTGAGCGCGCGGATCGGCGATGTGAACGCGCGGATCGGCGATGTGAATGCGAATGTGAACGCGCGGCTCGACGCCGTTCAGGTCGATATCCGCGATCTGCGAGCGCTGATCATCGACTCCCTCAAGCGCCCCGAGCCTGCCGACTGAAGGAGCTTCGCTGTGAGCCACCAACCCTCAAAGCGGCGTTCTTGCCCGCCGTCGACACCAGAAGCCATACCGCTGAAAAAGGCAGACTTGCCGAGACGGCCATTCTTGGGCTACGTCTTGGTCTGCGTAGAGATATTCCTCCACGACGGGGCGGATCTGATCGCCTGGGGCACCTGGATCCGTTCGCTACTCGGTCCTGCGGTGGCGCCGGTCAATCACCGTGTTGATGCTTCGGCCGTAAGCGTGACTTTCCGTCTCGCGGCTTTCTCGCGCCTGTCGGCGCTTCGCTCATCGCCCGCGGTCTAGCAGCCCATGGCAAAAGCCCCGCTGCATTCGAATGGCGCTGCATCCCGGCTGCCGGCGTTGCTCCTCGGTCACAAATGCCCCAATTTGCTCCCTCGTCGCGCCTTGTACTGGCCGGGCGCGGCATTATTACGACCAGTTCTCGGTGCGACGCAGGGTTTCACCACGGGCTGCTAGTGCTGCGTCACGTCAGAATTTTAGGATAGACGGACTTGAGTTTACGGCGCGCATCGTCGACCTGCATCTGCCAGTCGACACCGCGTTGCGTAGCAGTGACGTCGGTGGACCACGCCGACACTTCGCCGTGCAGCGTCTCGAGGTCGCCGATGCGGCGGCCATGCAGGCATTGGCGCGTCATCGAACTCAGTTCATTCTCGGCGATGTTCAGCCAGCTCCCGTGCTTCGGCGTGTAGCAGAACTCGAGGCGACGAACCAGTTCCCGAGCCCGGGCCGGCTCGAACACCTCGTAGAAGGCGCCGGGCGTGTGCGTGTTGAGGTTGTCGCACACCAAGGTGACCTTCGGGCAGTCGGCGTAGCGGCCCTCCAACAGGTCGGCGACCTCCACCGCCCAGTCCGCCTTCGTCCGCCGGGCCCGCGCCGTCGCCCGCCGCCAACACGCCAGCGGCTCGCTGAACAGGAAGACCGAGGCCGTGCCGGCCCGTTCGTACTCGTAGTCGACGCGGCGGGGCCGCGCCAGCGTGGCGGCCATCGGCGGGCGCGTTTCCTTGACCAGTTGCACCGGCTGCTCATCCATGCACACGACCGGGCAAGCCGGGTCGTACGGTTGCGCATAGGTGTCCAAGACCTGCTCCATGTGCGCCACGAACTCGGCGTCGGCCTCCGGCGGGATCACCCAGTACTCGATTTTCCGCCGGGTCATCCCGTTTTTTTTAGCGTACGCCGGATGGTCTCGTGGCTGACCGACTCGACGACCTCCAGCTCGACGACCCGGCGCGCCAGTAGCCGCAACGACCAGTTGGCATAGCCCTTCGGGGGCGGCCCCAGACGCAGGGCGATGACCTGCGCCTCCTGCTCGCCGTCGAGCAGCTTGGGGACCGGGGGCGACGGCCGTCGTTTGCGTTCCAGCGCCCGCTCGAATCCTTCCAGTACGCATCGTTGGCGAATGTTTTCAACGGTCTTGGTGCGGCACGACAAGGCGTCGGCGATCTGCTGGTCGGTCCACGCCGGTCCGTCCGCATCGGCCTTCAAGAGGATCTGAGCACGGCGCACCTTCTCGTTGCTGCCGTTGAGCTTCCGGACTGTCTGTTGACAGACCTCGCGTTCCTGGTCGGTGAGTCGGACGATATACTTTTTCTGCACGGGAACTCTATCGGTTCCGCGTGCCCTAATCTTTAGTCGTGGCGCAGCACTAGGCTGCGAATCAAGTCGTTGCCCACGCGGTGGAATTCGACGCCCGCCTCGTGATCCGCGGGCTCGGTTCCGGGCTTGTCGAAGTCGAACACCACGCCGCTCCGCGAGAACCGGAGCGTGTAGCCGTCCTCCAGCAGGTCGAGGAACGACCGAGCCTCGTCTCCGGCATCCCGGTCCATCAGGCCATACCGTCTGCCTCGTTCGAGATAGAACTCGAGCAACGTCGCGAGCTCGCGCGTCTTGAGCAGGCGGTCCGGGCGATCGGGCGTCGTGCGCCGCGGGTCGAAGTGGCGCTGGAGCATGCGCTCGCTCTCGTTGAGTTGTTCCGTGATGCGCTCCTTTAGCTGACCGTATCCGCTCAGCCCGAGGCGCTGGGCATAGCACTTCACCTCGATCAGGTTGCACGAGACCGTGCGCGTGCTGATGTCGAGGTCGAACAGAGCGAGGTCCGTCCGGCGCAACGTGACTTCGTCGCCGATGGCCTCCGCCTGGTTTTGGGCGGTGTGGAACAGATCGACGTGCGCGTCTAGCGGCACCACGATCTGGTTGCGCAGCGCACCCTGATACTCCAGGAACAGGCGCGCAAGCGCCATGCCCAGAGCTTCCGCCCTCGCCGTCGGGGCGGAAACCAGCTTCAGTGCCAGACGCCCGGAGAGCGAGCGCAGTTGATCCAGGATGAGGACCGCGTGCCGCAAATCCGCGTCGAGACCGTACTCTGTCAGGACCGGCCGCAGCATCGCTTCCAGCTCGGCCAGTGACCGGGAGCTGATGATCAGACGGTGACCGTGCGCTGGCGCCGTCGACGGCGTGTAGTCGATCAGATAGTCGGGGCGATCGCGGCGGCCGCCGTGGTCGAAGAACTCGATACCCATATTCCGATCGATGGTGAACACCCAATCGCTGGCATCGTGCACCTCGTTGATGAGCGCGCGTTCGGCGGGCTCCAGCTCCAGACGGATGATCGGCCGGGATGCGACATCGGGCGTCGACCGGGCGACCGTTGCAGTGGCCACCGAGATCAGCGCCGGGAGCTCGCCGAGCAGTATCGAAGCCTCCTCTCCGCCTTCGATGGCCGTGGGCCTTCCGTGGCGCGGCTGACGTTGCCACCCGATACCGCTGTCGTCGTCGCGAAAACGGGTTGTGAAATCCTGCACCAGACCGTGGAGCGGCGCCGTGGTTTCGGTGCGGAGCGGCCGGCCGGCCGCCACGTCCTCGGGCGGAAACAGATCGAACAGCACGCTGAGGTGAGCACGGAACCGGGCCGGGTCGGCGCGAAAGTCCGCCGTGGCGCGCACCGCCACGGTGAGCTTGGGGAAGACGTGGCTCGCGGTGGGGATGGCGAACGCCTCGCTCGCCGACGTCCCGCCGCCGGAGAGCAGAGCGCCGATGGATTCGCCGGCGCCGGGGGCGTTCGGGTCAGGCACGAACAGACGTACGTCGTAGCGCAGGTCACTGAACGCCTCCTGCCGTTGCAATGCGACCAGGGCGTCGGCGAGCACGCTGGCGCGCCCCGCGTTGAACGCGTTGAGGGTGAGCCTCCGCACGTACGGATGCTGGATCAGGTAGCGCTCGATACGCGATGCCAGCACGTCGCCGGTAATCGCCGTGCCGCCGATGGACGGTTCGGACACGCCGAGGGCGTCGCACACGTCGCCAAGCAACCCGCGCGGGTCGCCCTCGATGGCAGGTGCGTAGAGCGGCCAGAATGGATGGATGTTGTCGACAGCGGTGAAGACGCGGCCGTCGCTCACCGCCAGCATCGGCGGAACGTTGACCGACGACAACCCACGTAACAGAGCATCCCGCGCGAGCGTGGCGTGATCGCCGGAAGCCTTGGCAGCCTCTCGCACCCATGCTGCCCCAAGCTGCGCCCAGGCGAGCTGCCAGAGTGCGCGCAACGGATGCGTTGGTGCAATCAGCGCCGCTTCGCGGACCTGCCCGCGGTAGTCCTTGACGACCAGCCGGACGGTGTCCACGGCCAGCGCCGACCGCAGTACGACAATCGTGTCGAGCTGGCCGGCGCCGGTCTCGCGCTCGACTTTCGTGAAGAGGTCCTTGAGCAGGTCGACGTAGGCGGCGGCGTAGGCGAGTACGGCCGGGCCGTTGCTCAGGAGGTCGAGTCCCTGGGACACCATGTCCCCGGAGTCCTGCCGGACGCTCCGGAAGTACGTCGAGCGGGCGTCGAGTAACCCCCGCACGGCGGACGACTCCGCCCACTCCTGGACGTCACCGGTCGGCATGTGCGGCTGCCCCCGTGAAGCTGCATCCGCCAGCTCACGGGCCGCTCCGGCGTTTCGAGGATGCGTTGCTCGATGTTCTTCAGCCAGCGAGCCACCGCGATCTGGAAGGTGCCGTCCGTGCCGAACCTGGCTTCTATGGTTGCTTGCGCGGCCGGCCGCGTCGTCGTGCTGCGCTGGGTCCAGCCGACGCTCCGCGGAGCGATGTCCGCCGCCGCGCGCCGCTGCATCACCGCCGCGAACTGGCGGTCGAGGCGGGCGTGCTCGACGCTGACCGCCTTTGGCACGGCGCGCTGCGGCGGCTCTTCTTCGACCGCGGCGTCCGGCAACACGTAGAACGGCTCGCTCTCGTTCGCCGGTTTCCCGGTCGGCTCGGCTGGCTCGTCCATCGGGATCGGATCGCCGTCCGCGGTCCAGGGCCGTACGCGTACGTGGTGCCACCCTTCCTCGAAGTCGATCCGGTTGAGCTTGAGCAGCGACACCGCGGCGTGGGTCCTGGCGGCCTTCCAGATCTTTACTTTGCGCGAAGCACCAACCGGTCCCGTTTCCTGCGACACGATCTGTACCGTGAAATGGTCCAGTCCCCGGACCTGGCCCGGGTGAGGGGACACTTCCAGGACCACGCCAAGCTTCCGCCGCTCGCTCGGCGTCAGGACCTGCTGCCCGATGTCGACGTAGCGTGTCTCGAAGGTCGTCTCAGCGACGCGAACGAAGAACTCCTCGTGACCGTTCGTCCACATGCCCAGGTGGCAGGCGGGGAACAGTTCCAGCTTGGTCTCGAGCTTGCGGAGATCGGCTGTCGCCTCCCCCGGACTGCGCAACTTTTCGCGCGGCTTCTGCGGCTGGCAGACGATCACGCGCTCCACGTGTTCGTCAAGCGCCTCCTCGCCGTGGCGGAGGATGACGATATCGACCTTCTGCTGGCGCTTGCCCCTCATGGTCGGGCGGTAGCCGGCGCGTATGTCCGCGCGGTCGAAGCCGTAGGTCTCGATGAGCTGCCGGAGCACCTGCTGAACGAGCCGGTTCTTGGGGGTCGCCGGGACCTGCGCGCCGGTGAGAACATGGATCAGCGTCTCGGTGCCACTTGGCTCGTCGGCGTCGTTCCCCGCGACCTGTCCATCGGGTTCGCCGTTCATGCATCAGACTCCCGGTGTCTGTTGCCGACAGGTGCGATGGCGGCTCGCCCCTTGTCCGTCAGCCGGTACTTCTGTACCGGACTCCTCGGCTTGTCTGGAACGGTCATTTCCAGCAACCTCTCGGCCAGGAGACGGTCGAGCCACTTCCTGAAATGCCCCGTTCGACTGGAATGGCCAGCGGCGACCAACAACGCTTCAGCCGGAACAGGCGCGTCGAGACACGTTTGAAGCATGGCGGTCTCTTTCGCTGACAATGCAGCCTGGTCCCCTGCCGGCATCCCGGCTTGGCCCCCTTGGACCTCAGCTTGGCCCTCTTGGCCTCGGGCTTGGCCCCCACGGATTTCCTCTTGCACCCCGGCTTGGGTCGCACGCCGGATCGTCGTGACGAATCCATCAGTGACGGCGAACTCGGGTTCCGGCAGACCGGTCTCGACGCACCGGCGAATCATGTCCAGGGTTCCCGTTCCCATGCGTTCGATGTACTCGGTCAAGTACAGGGACTCCGCCAGCAGGGGGTTCCCAGGCACCGATCGGTGCGCTTCACGCAGCTTCTCCAGCGTCAGCGGGGGCGCAAGCCGGCCGGGGTTACTGATCTCGAGCCTGTCCGAGAAGAGCATGACCTGCACGCTGCCGTTGTCCGTGTAGTCGCGATGGGCAACCGCGTTCACAATGGCCTCGGTCACGACTTCCACAGGGATTTCGTACGTCCTGGGCGCCCGAGCACTCTCCGCCCGCGTACCGACGGCTCGGTTGATCTTGCTGAGCACGAAGTCGACGGCCTGATCGACCAGCTCGAACACGGTGCCTTTGTAGACCTGGTACGATGGAATCGGTTTGGCGACCTCCGTCCCGTGAAAGTGAGCGCACCTGATCTCCGAGGAGATCAGAAATCGTTGCGGCTCCTTCCCGAACAACAACACCGCGGCATTCGTCAACCGTCCCTCGCTCAGCAGGTTCAGATGCTCCAGCAGTTGTTGAGGCGGCGTCCCTTCCGCGAGCGGGAACTGACGAACTCGGCGCGCCATGCGGGTGAACTGCGCCATCCGCTCGACGTCGAGATCGTCCAGCGTCGCATTGCCGCATGGCGCGGCGTCGAACGGCCCCCAGCGAATCAGCTCCTTTCCCTGCAGATACTCGACCAACGCAGCGTAGAGTCCGGTCACCAGTTCCGCCGGCGTGTTGAAGCGCTTCCGGATCAGCCCGGCCTGAGCTTTGCGGATCAGCGTCTGCACCTTGGGATGCCGAGCGTCATCACCAGCCCCCTTCACGAAGATCAGGCGGTGCGATCCCACCGCGGTCGCGTGGTCGAATTCCCGCTCCGTCGGCGACACGCCTTCGGCGTCCTCGCTTCCGTACTCGGCACCGAACAACCCCACGTAGATGTCGCACCGTCCAACTTCGTCCAGGTAGAGCTGGTCCGGCCGTCGATCGGACGCCGGAACGTCCTCGAACAGGAACACTTCGAAGAATCGCCGCATCAAAACGTCGGCGTGGACGTAAGTCCGTAGTGTCGTGCGTTCTTCGGCGAACTCGCCCTGCACGCTGCTGATGAAGATGCGGAGAGGATTCATGTCAAATCTCGTTCTCCGCTCATTCTCCAGGCTCCGAATGCTCCTGGCGGAAGGCGCGATAGCGTTTTGCGATCTCCGGCAAATCGTTGTCAGGAATCCGCGTCTTGCGGCGGAGCGTGCGCGTTACCTTGCGCCCGTTCATGGTGATGGTCTCTAGTATTTTTTCGTCCTTGGTGATCTCCTCGCCCTCCGGCGAGCGCTTGTAGAGCGTGTTGCCGCGGCGGTCGAAGCCGACCTTTTCGGCGACCGCCATGAAGATCGGGTAGTCTGCCGCGCCGCCAATGGCCTCGCGGGTGATCACCTCGGCCGGCTTCTTCTTCAGGAACAACAGGCTGGTGAGGATGTTGACGTTGGCCTCCACGATGAACGTCTCCACCGGCAGGTCCACGCTGGCGAGCACCCACGTGCGGCGCAGGATCCACCAGCGGATGTACTCCGCGGACGGATTGCCCAGGATGCCGTCGGGCAGCACGATGCCCAGCCGACCGCCCGGCCTGAGCCAGTCGAGACAGCGCTCAATGAATAGGATCTCGGGGGCGACGCTGCCCTGCAACCCTCCGGTGTTGCGAAAGCTCCCGTCGTCAGTCCTCTCCCAGATGTGCGCGAGCTCGAAGGGGCGTAGGATGCTCTCGTCGGTGATCGGGATGGTCGACCCGAATGGTGGGTTGGTCATCACGACGTCGGCGAACCCGAGCGGCGCCGCTCTGCGCGCCGATTTCACGCCGGGCAGGTGGCCGTCCGGGAACTCCAGAGAGTTGAGGTGGTAGAGGTGACCCTTGCCGTCGCCAGCCATCACCATGTTCATCTGGCTCGCTCGGATGAGGAACGGATCGAAATCGCAAATGTCCTGCGCGGCCTGATCGTAGTCGCGCATCTTCACCGCGCCGCGTTTGTTTTGTTTCGGCTCGGGACGGCAGACCACCACGCGCTGGACGTTCTCTGATGTGTGCGCCGCGCCCGCCGCGAAGATCGCGATGTCCACCCGCCGTCGCCGGCCCCCGACCGGCACGGGGAAGTCGGCCGCCATGTCCTCTACGGAAATCCCGTACTCGTGGAACAGGGCGCGGGTGATCCGCTGCCGCACCAGCTCCTTTGGCGTCTCCTTGATCTGTCTAACGCCCGAAATGAAGTCGAGGACGAACCCATCGCGAACGATGTCTGTTTCGGCGCCCGTCTCGTTCTCCGTCGTCCTGGCCGTGGCAACGTTGTCGCCTTTGTGCGTCTCAGCGCCGCGTTTCCCACCCGTCCTCAACTTCAGCGCAGACCGTCTACCCATTGGAGTCCACCTCAGCGTCTTCGCCCTGTTGTTGGTCAATCCATCGGTCGAGATCCTCGCGGCGGAATCGCCATTGGCCACGGACTTTGAACGCCGGCAGCTCCTTCTTCTGCGCCATGGTGTAGACGGTCTTCTTCGCCACCTTGAGGAGGCTTGCAACCTCCCTGAGCGTCAGAATCTCGTCGGATCGCAAGGGAGTGTTCTCCAATGAAGTTCAGTAAAGGCCAGAAGTTACCAAATGTTGCCAGACTTTACAGCGGAAGTTGCACGCGCACAAGGAGTTCTTGATCGGAACGACGACGTGTGTTATTTGTTGCGCGACAGTTAACAATGTCAGAGTTGGATGGGTAGTGGCCAAGAACTTCGGCGAGACAGTACGCGAAATGCGGGAGGCGCAGCAGATGGGCCTGCGCGCGGCAGCGGGGCGCCTGGATATTTCGCCCGCGTACCTCAGCCGCATCGAACGGGGCAAAGAGCGCCCGCCCAGGCCGGATCTAGTGAAGCGCATGGCCACGCTGCTCGGCGGTGACCCGGACATGCTCTTCAGACTCGCGGAGAGCACGGATCCGGATCTCGCCCAGTACATTCACCGGATGCCGCGTATTTCCGAGTTCCTGCGCACGGCGAAGGCCATGGAGCTGACGTCGGAAGACTTTGAAGTGCTGATTGAAGGCGTCAAGCAGCGCCGGCCGTCGGAGACTCTCAAGACAACAGAGGAATAGGCGGACGAGGTCCGACGCTGGTTGGAACGATCTGCGTGTGCGGCAGTCTCATGGACCACAGTCAGGCGCCAGCGGACCAGGACGTAGCTGCTGTGGGGTCGCGGATCGCTTGGCGCCCCACGGCGAAGCAATAGAGGCTGGTCCGGGCAACGTCCAGCCGTCCTGATCCCGGTCACGCCACCGCGGATCTTCCCAGGGTTTGCGTGGTGACGAGCAGTCTGGCGCCGGGGTGCCGGTTCACGAAGTCGGCGAGGCTCTGCGGGTCCTCGGCGTGCTTTCCTGGCAGATCGGACTACTTGACGTCGACGCACCAATGAGGATTGACAGGTCGTTAGCCGGGAAAAACGACACCCGGGGCGAGCACGGCGCCGGTATCACCCGCTGTCGAAGCGAGCGAGCAGGGTGCCGAGATCGGCGATCGGGACGGCATCGCCGGTTCTGCGCGTCTGCCGGTCGTCGCCGCCATGGACCACGGCTGCAGCGGCGCACCCCGGCACGAGCGGGGTCACACGCCCCAGACCGGTGAACCAGTCCGAGGCGATGGTGGAGCCGGACCTGGCCTCGATAGCCAGCAGGCGCCCTTCCGAGGGGTACAACAGGTCGCATTCGAGGCCCCGGCTGTCCCGGAAGAAGGAGAGTTCCGGCCGTCGCCCGAGGTTGTAGCCATGTTTGAGCGCTTCCACCACGACCGCGTTCTCGAAGAGCGCGCCGCGCAGCGGATGCGTCCCGATCTGGCGTGCGCTCTCGATGCCGAGGAGCCAGCTTGCGAGTCCGACGTCGTGGATGCAATCGTGCGCTGGATCGCGGACGTGTGTGAAATTGAAAGTTGTAGTTTCAATTTGTGACACACGTGGCGGGCGCCGTTCGTCGATCGACCGAGGAGTGACTACGCGGCCGACGAATACAGCCCGAACAGAGTGCCCTCGGGATCCATGACCCACGCGAACCGCCGGCCAGGTCGACCGCCATCGGTGAGAGGGCGCACGCTGGACGCATTGCCCGCCGTCACCCCCGTCATGCTCACCGGACCGTCACGAGCCGTGCGCTGTTGCGCCGGTCGCCCGTATCGACGATGATGCGCGAGCTTGTCGGGGGCGGTGGTTCGGGAGAACGAGTTGAAGATGCGTGCGTTCGCGTCCGCGGTGGTGGCCGTGACGCTGCTCGGCCTGGTTCGGGTCGCCGGCGCGCGGCCCGCGGCGGCGCCAGCGCGTACGGGGCTTGAGGGTGGATGGTCGCAAGATGCCGCGCGCGGCCCGTCGGGCGGCTCGCTGCTGGACGGCGTCTTTACGTCGGCCCAGGCGTCCGGCGGCGAGCGCACCTTCAACCGAGTCTGTGCCGCCTGCCACGACACCACCGAGTTCTCGGGCGGTCGTTTCGGGTTAAGCTGGGTCGGTCGGACCGTCGGCGATCTCTTCGACTCAATCTCGACGCTGATGCCGGAGGGCGATCCGGGGAGCCTCAGTCCCGGCGAGTACGCGTCGCTCGTGGCCTATCTACTCCAGTTGAATGGATACCCGGCGGGTGAAATGCCGCTGCCGGCCGAACTGCCGGCGTTGCGTCTGATGGAAATCGTGGAGCGTCCGTAGCGGTCGTGCGACCGCCAGCGAGGAAGGATCAGCACATGCAGGGCACGATTGCGCGGCGCCGCATGGGTGGGACTCCGCTCGGCGTGGTCGCCGCGATGGCGATCTGCGGTCTCCTGCTGGCTCCGGCCGGGGCCGGGGCGCAGGGAACGCCCCCGGGCGAGTGGCGCTACATCGGCGGGGATGCCGCGCATACCCGCTACTCGGCCCTCGATCAGATCACCGCCGACAACTTCGAGAACCTCGAGGTGGCCTGGGTCTGGCGCGGCGACAACTTCGGGCCGGGCGCGCTCGGGGTGTCGCGCGCGACCCCGATCTACGTCGACGGCGTCCTCTACACGGTCGCGGGCGACCGCCGCACGGTGGTCGCGATCGACCCGGCGAGCGGCGAGACGCTCTGGACCTACCGCGAGCCGCATACCACCCGCTTCGATCGCGGCATGCGCAATGGCTACGGCAAGGGCGTGGCCTACGCCGAGGTGGATGGGCGTGGGGTCATCTACGTCATCAGCCCCGCCTTCTTTCTCCATGCGCTCGATGCCGCGACCGGCCGGCCGCTCGAGAACTGGGGCGCGGCGGTGCCGTTGCCGGGGTTTCCGGGGACCGGTGTCGTCGACCTGCTCCCCGATCTGATCGCCGACTGGGGCCCCTGGCAAAGCTGGGACGGCGCCTACGACCCCGACTTCGGCATCCCGCGCGAGTTGGGCCACATCACCAGCTCGTCCCCGCCGATCGTGGTCAACGGCGTGGTGGTCGTCGGCAACTCGGCCGAGCAGGGCTACAACCAGACCCGCATCGAGAACGTGCCGGGCGACATCTTCGGCTATGACGCCCGCACCGGCGAGCGCAAGTGGACGTTCCACGTCATTCCCCGCCCCGGCGAGTTCGGTCACGAGACGTGGGAGAACGACGCGTGGCAGTGGACCGGCGACGTGTCCTCCTGGGCGCCGATCTCGGCCGACCCGGAACGCGGCCTCGTCTACGTGCCCACCAACCCCCCGACCATCGACTTCTACGGAGGGTTCCGGCCGGGCGACGGGTTGTTCGGCACGAGCGTCATCGCCCTCGACGTCGAGACCGGCGAGCGGGTCTGGCACTTCCAGACGGTGCATCACGATATCTGGAACTTTGACAACCCGACGGCGCCCGTGGCGCTCGACGTGACCGTCGACGGCCGGCCGCGCCAGATCGTGGTCCAGACGACCAAGCAGGGATGGGCGTATACGTTCGACCGCGTGACCGGCGAGCCGATCTGGCCGATCGAAGAGCGACCGGTGCCGCAGTCCGAGGTACCGGGCGAGCGGCTCTCACCCACGCAGCCGATGCCGACGCGACCGGCGGCGTTCGAGATGCAGGGGCTCACCGAGGACGACCTCATCGATTTCACGCCCGCGCTGCGGGCCGAGGCGCTGGAGATCGTCCGCAACTACCGGATCGGGCCGATCTTCAATCCGCCGATTCAGCGCGGGCATCCGTCGGGGCTGCGGTCGTTCGTGAGCTGCCCGAGCGGCGCGTCGAACATCTTCGGGCCGACGTCGGCGGACCCCGAGACCGGAATTCTCTATGTCTCGACCCAGCGCGGCTGCCGGTCCGAGAACATCGTGCCGGGCGCGGCAATCGACGCGCCGGACGACATCAAGACGACCGGCACGACCATTGCCGACTTCGCGGTCCTGAACCGTGGCGACTTCCGCGGCCCGCAGGGCCTGCCGATCTACAGGCCGCCCTACAGCCGCATCGTCGCCATCGACATGAACACCGGCGAACAGCTCTGGGCCACGCCGAACGGCGACACCCCCGACCGCATCCGCGACCACCCGGCCTTGCGGGGCGTGGCGCTGCCGAACACGGGACGCACGGCGCACCCGGTCACGATGGTCACCCGGACGCTGGTGATCACGGCCGAGGGCATCGGCGGCACACCGCGGTTGCATGCCCTGGACAAGCAAACCGGTGCGCGGCGCGGCACGGTCGCGCTGCCCGCCTCCGGCCAGTACGGCATGATGGGCTACCTGCACGAGGGCCGGCAGTACATCCTGGTGCAGGTCGCCGGGTCGGACCTGCCCGGGTCGCTCGCCGCGCTGCGCCTGCCCTGACGGTCAAACGAGGGGCCACATCGTTCACTCCACTACCGTGACCGACCGTTTCACGCACCGGCAGATCCTGCTTGTCCTCAGCGGCCTGATGGCGGGGCTGTTCCTGGCGGCGCTCGACCAGACGATCGTGGCGACCGCGCTGGTTCGAATCGACAACGAGGTGGGTTGCACGTCGTCCAAGATGGACTGCAGCATGCCGTGATCGGATGAACTCGACATCAGGTATCGCCCTTCAGCCAAGACGCGCATGACAGACTTCATCGACATTCAACGGCGATTCGTCGACCTGACGGACGCAGAACTTGAGGATACAGAGCGTCTCCTTTCGTTCAGCGTTCATGATCTCGGCCCAGCCGTCGACTGGTCAGAGTTGTTGAAGCACCGCCGGATTATCCTGCTGGCAGAGGCGGGCGCCGGCTTCCTTCCAGCGCAGCCAGTGTTTCTCTGGCGTCTCGATGGCGCCGTAGCGCAGTCCCTCGGTCTCGTTGCCGGCGCGATCCTGCCAGTCGCCGAGGTGGACGTAGCCGAGCGCGTCATGGAAGAACGCGGCCACGCGCCGGTGCGTGCGGATCTCCCGCTCGCCGACCGTGCTCACGGCCCACCTCTGTCGATGGTGCTCACTTCAGCACCTCCCAGCGACCGCCCTTGGTCGCCCCGACGTGCCGGACGACCCCGGCCGCCCGCAGTCTGGTCAAGTGATACTTGACGCCGTCCGGCGTGATGCCGATCCGTTCGGCGATCACGCGCCGGCTGATCGCGGGCTCGGTCCTGAGCAGGTCCAGAATCTGTTCCTGGGTAGTGGCGTGGCTTTCCTGGGTTGTTTCCTGGGTAGTGGCCCCGGTTTCTTGGGTAGCCCCAATTTCCTGGGTGGTGCTCTTCGTTTCTCCGTCGGTCTCCGGCACGCCGGTGGCGGTCGGGTAGCCCGGAGGAAAATGGAAGACCACCCAGAAGCCCGCGCGCTTGAAGCGCAGCTCGGGTGCAGGAACGCCCACCCGCCGGCAATCGGCGAGGATGAGCTCGAGGCCGCGCCCCCACGACTCGACCAGGCCGGCGCGGAAGAACGCATGCGCCACGTCGGGATTGAACGGCTTCGACTCGTGCTTCTCCAGCAGGTCCTCCGCCTTCCAGTCCGGTGGAAGCTGGCCCGGGTTCCAGATCATGAGCTTGTCGTCGTAGACGCTGATCTGGATGGTCGCCCCGGACGCGTAGTCCTTGTGGATCACGGCGTTGAGCACCGCCTCGCGTAGCGCGTTCCTCGGGACGGGGAACGCCTCTACCCGCCCAATGCCCTCGTACCGGATTCCCGCCCGCAGGTACTTGGTCGATAGCAGATCCATCGTCCGCGCGACCTGCTTGAACAGGTCGCCGTGAATCTCGTCGTGATAGAGCAGATCGACGTTGTCGCGAAAGAAGCCGATCTTCACGTACGCGCCCGTGAAGAAGACCTCCGGGTCGGGATGGAAAAGCAGCACGGCGGCGCGCTTCAGGTGCGATCTCTCCCGCAGGTGCAGCCGGTCGACGAGCACCGGCGTCGGTTCGGCCAGCAGCGCGGCATCCAGACGCCCGCTCCCCCGGGCCCCTTTCCGAAATTGGTCCACCGCCGCCTCGGACAGGTCCTCCATCCGCGCGTGCGGCACCGGAACCCCGTCCCAGTGCAATCCCTGCTTGCGCAGGAGGAACCGGGACAACGCCGCGCCCTTCAGTTCCTGTCTCGTGCTGCCGCTGCGATAGTGGTACTCGCCCTTGTAGCTGACCGGATGCGGTTGCGGGTCCACCACAACCTCCAGGTACTCCTTGCCGGTTTCGGCCCTGAGATTGACGTCCACGACGATGCCCAGGACGTCACGCACCTTGTTCGGAATGTCCTCCAGCAGCTTGCGGACCCCGGACAGGCCAACGACCGCGCCGTCGTCGCCCCGGCCGATGACCAGCACCCCGCCCTCTGCGTTCGCAAAACCGCAGATCCAGCGCAGATACTCGTCGCGCCAGCGTCTCTTCCACTCGACGTTCTGGCTCTCGCTCATGCCTGCCGCCACCCGTCAGGACTCTCGTCACCCCCGGGCGTCGCGGTGTTGGGCGCCGGCCCGCTCTCGTTGTAGAGCGCGTCGGGCCGGCCGGCGTGCCTGTCCGAGACGTACTTCATGAACAGCAGCGTCAGGACATAGTCCTTGTGCTGCGAGGCGTCCATGCCGCCGCGCAATTCGTCGCAGCTTTGCCAGAGCGAGGAGTAGAGTTGGGACTTCTTCAGGGCCATGCCGCTGCGGATTCCAAGAACGGTGTGCCGCATTATCGACGGTCGCCGCGAGCGATTCAAGGTTCGCCCCGCGGCTCCGTCACGCGAACGGTCTCGCCGGCAGTCGGAGTCCCTCCATTGCGCAGCCAGCGCACATGGGCGATGATGCGAAGTTCGGTGGGTCGGGCCGAGCCGTCGCTCGCCGCGCTGCGCCTGCCCTGACGGTCAACCGCGGGTCCACACCGTTCACTCAACTACAGTGACCGAACGTTTCACGCACCGGCAGATCCTGCTTGTCCTCAGCGGCCTGATGGCGGGGCTGTTCCTGGCGGCGCTCGACCAGACGATCGTGGCGACCGCGCTGCCGACGATCGTCGGCGAGCTCGGGGGCCTCGACTACTACTCCTGGGTGGTGACCGCCTATCTGCTGAGCGCGACGATCTGTACGCCGCTCTACGGCAAGATCAGCGACATCTACGGCCGACGCGTCACGTTCCAGGCGGCGATCCTGATCTTCCTGCTCGGGTCGCTGCTGGCCGGCGCGGCGCCCGGAATGATTGAGCTGGTGCTGTTCCGTGGTGTGCAGGGTCTGGGGGCGGGTGGTGTGATGGCGCTGACGTTCGCCGTCGTCGGCGACATCGTCTCGCCCCGGCAGCGCGGCCGGTATATCGGCTATCTCGCCGGGGTCTGGGCCTGCGCCAGTGTGATCGGTCCGCTGCTGGGCGGGTTCATCGTCGATCACACGTCGTGGCGCTGGGTGTTCCTGATCAACCTGCCGGTCGGCGCCGCCGCGTTCGCGGTGATCTCGAGCAATCTCCGGCTGCCGCCGGTCCATCGCCCCGCGCGCATCGACCTGGCCGGCGCCGCGCTGTTGATGGCCGGTGTGAGTCTGCTGCTCTTGGCGCTCGTGCAGGTGCAGGACGTGGGGGCGTCGGCCGGGAGCGGGGCGACCATCGCCGCACTGGCGGCCGTCGGCGTGGTGCTTATCGGGGCGTTCATCTGGTGGGAGACGCGTGTCGAGGAGCCGCTGCTGCCGCCGCGCCTGTTTCAGAACCGCATCTTCTCGATCGGATCGGCGCTGGGGCTGCTCGTCGGGTGCGCGCTGTTCGGCGGGGTGGTCTTCCTGCCGCTGTTTCTGCAGGTGGTCAGCGGGGTGTCGGCGACCAGTTCCGGCCTGCTGATCCTGCCGCTCACGGCCGGCATCGTGGCCGGGTCGGTCGGGTCGGGCCGGCTGACCGCCATTACCGGACGCTACAAGATCTATCCGATCGTCGGCAACGCCTGCGCGGTCGTCGGGATGGCGCTGCTGAGCGTGATGCAGGCCGGGACGCCGCGACTGGTGATCTCGGTCGCCATGGTGCTGCTCGGTCTCGGTGTCGGGATGGTCATGCAGGTGTCGCTGCTCGCCGTGCAGAACGCCGTCGAGCATCGCGACCTCGGGGTCGCGACCTCGTCGGCGCAGTTCTTCAGATCGATGGGCGGCGCGTTCGGCGTCGCGGTGTTCGGCGCGATCATGAACCGGCGGCTGGCGCTGGAGCTGCCGGCGCGGCTGTCGCCCGAGGCGCTCGCCGCGGTCAGCGGCGAGGTCACCGCGCTGCTGAGCAGTCCGGCGTCGATTCAGGCCTTGCCGGCCGCGACCGCCGCGGCGGTCACGTCGTCGCTGGAGGTGTCGATTCAGGCGGTCTTCGCCACCGCGGCGCCGGTCATGGTGCTGGGCTTCGTCCTTGCGTGGTATCTGGACGAGATCCCGCTACGCGAGACGGTCGGTTCGGCGCCGCCGGTCGAGGGTGTGGAAGAAGCCGGGGCGTGAGCGGCGGCCCATGCTGGCAGGGCTAGTAGCCCGTGGCAAAAGCCCCGCTGCATTCGATCCCCGCTGAATTCTGCGGTTTCACGCGGAATTCAGCCTTCCCCGCTGAATTCTGCTGATCTTCGTTGTTCCGGCTGACGAACAGGGCAACCACAAGGGTTGCCCCTACAGGTCTTGCGTAGAACAGGGCAACCACAAGGGTTGCCCCTACAGGTCTTGCGTACAACAGGGCAACCACAAGGGTTGCCCCTACGGGTCTTGCGTAGAACAGGGCAACCACAAGGGTTGCCCCTACAGGTCTTGCGTAGAACAGGGCAACCACAAGGGTTGCCCCTACAGGTCTTGCGTACAACAGGGCAACCACAAGGGTTGCCCCTACAGGTCTTGCGTACAACAGGGCAACCACAAGGGTTGCCCCTACGGGTCTTGCGTAGAACAGGGCAACCACAAGGGTTGCCCCTACAGGTCTTGCGTAGAACAGGGCAACCACAAGGGTTGCCCCTACGGGTCTTGCGTACAACAGGGCAACCACAAGGGTTGCCCCTACGGGTCTTGCGTACAACAGGGCAACCACAAGGGTTGCCCCTACAGGTCTTGCTCAGCGGGCGCATCGCCGATCTCGGTGCAACGCGGGGTTTCACCACGGGCTGCTACTCCGTGCGGAGCGCGGTGAGGGGATCGACGCGCGCGGCGCGCCGCGCGGGGAACCAGGCGGCAACCGCGGCCAGCAGCAGCAGCAACAGCGAGACCGCGGCCAGCGTCGTGACATCGAACGGCGCGATGTCGAACAGCAGGCTGGTCAGGGTCTGCGAGACGAGGAGCGACGCGAGCAGCCCGATCACGACACCCGATCCGGCCAGACCGACCGCCCCGCGGACCACCATGCGCACGACGTCCCCGGGCTGCGCGCCCATGGCCAGCCGCAGGCCGATCTCGCGTGTTCGTTGCGCGGTGGCGACCGCGATGACCGCGTAGATGCCGAGGCTGGCCAGCGTCAGGGCCGCCAGGCCGAACAGGGCGATCAGCGTTGTCGTGAATCGCCGCGCCGCGAGCGTGTCCGACAGGAGCTGCTCGACGGTGGCGACGCTGTAGAAGGTCAGAAGCGGCGCGGCGGCCCACACAACGTCCTGAATCGCCGGGACGCTGGCCGCCGGGTCCCCGACCGTCCGCACGATGTAGGTCATCGCGCCGTTCGGAGCCTGCGCGTGCGGGACGAACAGCTCCGGACGCGGGCGGCTGTCGAAGCCGCGGGGACGTACCGCGCCGACGACGCCGACGATCTCCGCCTCGATCGTGCCCGTGAACGCCTGTCCCGCGATCTGCACGGTCACCCGTTGTGTGATCGGATCCGTGTCCGGCCAGTGCTGCCGCGCCAGCGTCTCGTTGATCACCGCGACGGCCGGACGCTCGGCATCGTCACGCTCGTCGAACCACCGCCCGGCCCTGAGCGGGATGCGCATCGTGTCGAAGTAGGCCGGGGTCGCGACCGAGACGCTCGTCGTCGGTTCTTCGCCCGCTGGGGGCGGCGGCCGATCGTGAATCGTCAACGGGCTTTCGGCTGTCAGGTCGGCCAGGCCGAGCGGGAACGACGACACGGCGCCGGCCGACATGACCCCGGGCAGCGCGCGGATGCCTTCAAGGGTCTCGCGGAAGAAGTTCGGGGTGGCCTCTCTCCCGTCCTCCCCGTAGTGGAACACCTGCAGCGCCACCGCGTTCTGCGGGACGAAACCCAGATCGACGGTCACGAGCCGCGCGAAGCTCTGCACGAGCAGACCGGCGCCGACCAGCAGCACCAGCGCCAGGGCGACTTCCGTCGTGACCAGCAGGCGTCGCAGCCGCTGGTGCGCTACGGTGGCGCCGACCCGGCGCCCTCTCGTGAGCGGGCCGTTGACGTCCTGCCGGAGCACCGTGACGGCGGGCGCACAGCCGAACGCCAGGGCGGTCAGGGCAACGAGGCCGACGGCGAATCCAAGGAGCCGACCGTTCACGGTGATCTGCGCCAGGCGCGGCACGTCGACCGGCATCAGCGCCGCGATCGCGTCGATTGAATAGGCGGTCAGCACGAGGCCGCCGAGTCCGCCCAGCGCCGCGATCGCCGCGCTCTCGGTCAACAGTTGACGCAGCAGGCGCGCGCGCCCGCCACCGACCGCCGCCCGAATGGCGAACTCCTGCTCGCGCCGCGCGTATCGCGCCAGCATCAGGTTCGCGACGTTGACGCAGGCGATCAGCAGGACGAAGACCACGGCGCCCCAGAGCAGCAGCAGCACCGGTCGCACCGCTTCGACCTGACGCGCCTGCAGCGGGATGAGGCGCGCGCCGACGCCCGTGTTGGTGCGCGGATAGTCGGCGGCCAGCCTGCCGGCGACGGCGTCCATCTCGGCCTGCGCTTCCGCAAGCGTGACCTCCGGGCGGAGCCGTCCGATCACGTGCCACCAGCCGCCGCCGCGGATGAAGGTCTCGTACTCGGCGATCGCCTTGGGCGCGAAGAGATCGCGATCGTCGCGACCGCGCTCCAGCCCGAGTTCGAAGTCCGGGGCGAGCACGCCGACGATGGTGTACGGCTGACCATCCAGTACCAGCGGCCGGCCGATGATGCCGGGGTCGGCGCCGAAGCGGCGGCGCCACAGCCCATCCGTCAGGATGACGACCCCGCTGCCCGGCCTGAATTCTTCCGGCAGGAACGTCCGGCCGAGCGCGGCGGCGGCGCCGAGCGCGTCGAAGAACCCCTCCGTCACGAGCGACGCGTAGAGCACCTCGGGTTCGCCGCCGCCGGTGAAGTCGAACGAGTAGGGCTCGATCGCCGCCACCTGCTCGAAGCTGCGGGCCTGCTCGCGCCAGTCCAGGAAGTTCGCGGGCGCCGGTTCGGCGGGGAGGTTGCCGTTGTCCGGATCGGTCTCCCACAGGGTGACGAGGCGCTCGGGATGCGGGAACGGCGGCGGCTGGAGCAGCACCGCGTCCACGACCGAGAAGACGGTCGTGGTCGCGCCGATCGCCAGCGTCAGCGTCAGGACGGTGGCGGCGGTGAAGCCCGGATTCCGGCGCAGCATCCGCAGTCCGTAACGGACGTCCTGGAGCACCTGCTCCAGCGGCGCGCCGAAGCGCGATTCGCGAACGTGTGTCCTGGTCGCCGCCAGACCGCCGAGGGCTGCCAGCGCCTGCCGGCGCGCTTCGGCGGGCGGGATGCCCGTCGTACGTCGAGCTTCGGTCTCCAGGGCGACGTGCTGTTGCAGCTCGTCGTCCAGTTCGCGGTCGACACGGTCCCGGTGGAGGAGCGCCCGCGTTCGGACCCGCCATGCATACAGCCAGCGCGCAAAGGGCATGAGTCAGGCCTCCGTCAGCCGGACCACGTGCGTGATCGCCTGCGACAGCCGCTCCCAGTTCGCGGATTCCTGCTCCAGGTACCGGCGCCCGGGCGGCGTCAGCTCGTAGATCTTCGCGCGCCGTTTGTTCTCGGTGTCCCGCCACTCGGCCGTAATCCAGCCCTGCTGCTCGAGCTTGTGCAACGCGGGGTAGAGAGAGCCGTCGCTCACCTTCAGGACGTCGTTCGATGCCCGCTTCAGCCGCTGGCCGATGGCCCATCCACTCAACGGCTCCAGATGCAGGATCTTCAGAATCAGGAGGTCGAGCGTGCCCTGCACCAGGTTCGACGGCTTGGTCATGTGGATGTCCTCTCGGTTACCGTGTGAAGGTAGCACGGCTCATCTCGGTAAGCAAGGGGGACGTCACAGCCTGGCAGTCCGTGGTGAAACCCCGCGTTGCACCGAGATCGGCGATGCGCCCGCTGAGCAAGACGAGTAGGGGCAACCCTTGTGGTTGCCCTGCTAATTCCGTAGGGGCAACCCTTGTGGTTGCCCTGTTCGTCAGCCGGAACAACGACGCGCAGCGGGATGCAGCGTCGATCCGCAGATGTCCACGCGGATCGGCGGGTTTCAGCGTGAAACCGCAGAATTCAGCGGGGGAAGCGCAGAATTCAGCGGGGAAGCGCAGAATGCAGCGGGGATCGAATGCAGCGGGGCTTTTGCCACGGGCTGCTAGGGAGCGGCCGTTTGCTACAATGCCGGTCTGGCTCGCAGACCGTGTCGGACTGCCCCTGCCCCAGCCAGATTCGCGGCACCTCGTGGTTCCGTTTACCCGGCGAGGCGGTGTATCAGGGATGAGCGTGCGTCGCGTGTGTGTCTTCGCCGGAACGCAAACGGGCGTCAATCCCGCGTACCAGGACTCGGCGCGCGCGCTCGGGCGCGCGCTGGTTGCCCGTGGCGTCGAGGTCGTGTACGGCGGCGCCGCCGGTGGGTTGATGGGCACGCTCGCCGACGCGGTGCTTGACGCCGGCGGCCGGATCATCGGCGTGATTCCCCGCGATCTCCTGCCGCGCGAAATACCCCATCAGGGACTGTCCGACCTTCGGATCGTCGACTCGATGCACCAGCGCAAGGCGCTGATGGCTGCGCTGGCCGACCAGTTCGTCGCGCTGCCCGGTGGGTTCGGCACCTGTGAGGAGCTCTTCGAGATACTCACGTGGGAGCAGATCGGGATCCATGACAAACGGTGCGGCGTGCTCAACGTGGAGGGCTACTACGACGGCGTGCTGCAGTGGCTGGATCACGCCGTGGCGCAACGGTTCCTCGAACCGGAACACCGCTCGATGCTGATCGTCGACACACAGGTCGAGCGCCTGCTGGACCGGCTGGCCAACGACACGCCGCCGCGCATCGACGCGTGGGCGGACGATGCCGCGCCGCTGTCTCCGCGGGCGCTCAGAAGGTGACGCGCGTGCTGAGGCCGACGCTTCGCGGCGGATTGGTCAGATAGCCGACCCGGGCGAGTGTGCCCCGCTCCTGGTCGAGCGCCAGGAACGCCCGCTCGTCGGTGACGTTGTCGATGAAGAACGCCACATCCCAGCGGCCGTCGAGCACACCGATGCGTGTGTTGAGGAGGTTGTACGCCGGCAGTTCCGGATTGACGCTGAACGTGTCCTGCGTCAGCGGTCCGCCGATGACCGCGCCCGGGTGCAGCGCGGGCGACAGACCCGTCAGGTTGACCGCGCCGAACCCCGCCGACTGGTCGCCGACCTGCGTGAACCGTGAACCGACGTGCTGGAAGGTCCCGCTGACATAGCCGACCCAACGGTTGCCCATCACCCAGCGCCACGTGGCTGCCGCCGCCATCTGGAACAGGGGCGTCGTCGGCAGGCGCTTGCCCGCTTCGATGCCCGAGACCACGTTGACCATGCCCTCGTCATCGGTCGACGTCAGGGTCGACTGCAGCCGGGCATCGGCGACGCTGGCGGACACGGCGAAGTCGAAGAAGGTGGTCGGTTGCGCGGCAAGCTCCAGCTCCAGGCCGGCGCTGCGCGCGTCAGGCACGTTGAAGATGATCCGCGACGAGCAGGATCCCGCCGTCACGGTCGCCTGCAGGTTGCTGACGTCCATGTAGAACCCCGAGACGTTGAACGTGCCGCGGCCGCCCAGAAAGGTCGACTTGGCGCCCGCCTCGTAGTTCCACAGCTCTTCGTCCTCCCAGGTGTCCCGGCCGCCGAAGGTGAGCAGATCGGTCGGGGTGCAGATCGGCGCGTTGAGCGGGTCGTTGATGCCGCCGAGGCGGAAGCCCTTCGACACCTGCGCGTTCACCTGCGTGGCCTCGGTCACGTCGAAGGCGGCGATGAGCCGCGGCGCGACGCCGGCCGCGGTCGTCGTCCCTTCGCTGTCGAGCGGATCTGAGAACAGACCGTCGAAGGTCTGGGTGCGCGCCTCGTCGAAGTCGTACCAGCGCAGACCGCCGGTCAGGCTGAAGCGGTCGGTGACGGCCAGCGAGACCTCGCCGAAGACCGCGAGCTGACGCCGAACTCGCCCGAACCCTCCATGACGCCGATGACCGGCTGGTTCGTGATGTAGCGCACCGTGCCGGACAGGGATCCAGAGCCGAACAGCGTGCCCTGCGGACCGCGCAGCACCTCGATGCGCGACATGTCGAACAGATCGATATCCGGCGTGAAGAGCGACACGGAGATGACCGACTCGTCGAGATAGACGCCGACCTGCTCCTTGACGCCCGGCTGGTCGCGCACGATCTGACCGGCCGACACGCCGCGCATCGCGATCTGGCTCTGGCCGGGCCCGAGGTTCTGGACGGAAAAACCCGCGACGTTCGCCGACACGTCCTCGATGTTCCGGGCGCCGCGGTTCCAGAGCACCTGCTCGGTCGGCGCGACCACCGAGAACGGCACCGACTGCATGTTCTCTTCACGCTTCCGGGACGTGACCGTGACGGTCACCTCTTCGGTGAAACGCCCTGCCTGTTCGTCGTTCTCGGTCTGATCCTGCTGCGGGGGTTGCTGGCGGTCGGCTTGGGGCGCCGCGCCGCCGTCCTGAGCAGCCACCGGCGGCGCCGTCCAGGGGGTCAGCGCGATGGCGATGCACGATGCCCCGATCGTGTGGGAGGACCTTCCTGATTGCATCTCGGTCCCACCTCATTCGCCGGGCGTGTCCGACGTCCGAGCGCTACTCGACGCGGAGGGCGTCCATCGGGTTGATGCGTGTCGCACGAAGGCCTGGGAGCCAGCAGGCGGCCAGCGCCACGGCGACCAGCACGAGCGGCGCTGCGGCGAAGGTCAGCGGGTCATCCGTGGTGATGCCGTACAGGAAGCTCTCGAGGATGCGCGCCGAGGCGGCGGCGGTGGCCAGGCCGAGGACGGCGCCGGCGGCGACGAGCGCGCTTCCTTGCCGAACGACAAGCGCGAGGATGTCGTTGCGCTGCGCGCCCAGCGCCATGCGGACGCCGATCTCCCGGCGCCGCTGCGAGACGGTGTAGCTGAGCAGGCCGTAGATGCCGAACGCGGCGAGGAACAGGGCGAGCGCCGCGAAGCACCCGACGAACACCGCGTAGAAACGCGGTTGCTCGATCGCCGCCGACAGCCGTGCATCCATGGTCATCACGTTGTCGATCGACGCGCCCGGGTGCGCCGCGGCCACCGCCTGCTCGAGAAACGGGATGACCGCCAGCGGATCGCCGGTCGTCCGGACAGCGACCGTCGGGAGGCTGAGGCCGGACACCTCGGCGGTTCCGGCCTGGTACAGCGAGATGAACGCTTCAGCTTCCGACTCTCTGGCCCCGAGACCGTCGTACCGGATGTCCGCGACGACGCCTATAACCTCCCACGGATCATCGTCACGTCCACTCAGCAGTCGCTGCCCGACGGCCGGCTCGCCGTCGAGGACCTCGCGCACGAACGTCTCGTTGACGACGAGCACGGGCAAGCTGTCGGCGCCGTCGAGGCGGGTGAAGGTGCGCCCGCTACGAAGACGCAGCCGCATGACGTCGAAGTAGCCGGGGCTGGCGACCTTCAACGCCGACCTCTTGCGGTCGGCCCGGTTGCTCGGCAGCGGTTCCCCGGCCACGCGAAACGCCGTCGTCATCCCTCCGGCTGGCACAAGCGGGAGGTTGGAGGACAGGCCCACCGCGGCCACGTCCGGCAGACGCTCCATGCGGGTCAGCTCCTCAAGGAGCGATTCCTTGAAGCGTTGGATTGCCGCCCTGAACTCGTCCATCGCGTCCGGGGTCAGCGCCGCCGTCGCGAGACGCACATCGGGATTCCTGGTGCGGGCGGTGATCACGTTGGCCGGGTCGTAGCCGCGATCGACCGTGACGAGCCCCACGAAGCTGCGCAGCAGCAGCCCGGCCCCGACCGCCAGCACGAGCGCGAGCGCGACCTGGGCGGTCGCCAGCGCCGCGCGCGCCCGGTTCGAGCGCAGGAGCCGGAACCCGCCCGCCGCCTGCGCGCTGCCCTCGTTGAGGGTGCGCACCAGCCGCAGCCGTGACCACTGGAAGGCCGGCGCCGCGCCGAACAGCAGCCCGACGACCACCGACAGCCCGAGGGTGAACGCGAGCGCCGTGCCGTCGAGTCCCACCTCGCCGAGCCTCGCGATGTTGCCCGGCACGAGCGCGGGCACCACCTGCAGCACGACGGCCGCGGCCGCCAGCCCGAGCGCGCCGCCGCCCAGGCTCAGCACGACACTCTCGGTCAGCAGTTGCCTGACGAGTCGGCCGCGGCCCGCGCCGAGCGCCGCGCAGATCGCCAGCGTCCGCTGGCGCGTCACTCCGCGCGCCAGCAGCAGACCGGCCACGTTGACGCAGGCGATCAGCAGCACGAGCACCGTCGCCGCGCTCAGCGCCAGGAGCGCCGGTCGATACTCACCGACCATCTCTTCCAACAGCGGCACCACCCGGGCCTCGATTGCAAGGCGGTCGCCCGGCGGCCGGTTGCCGCCGGCTCGCGGCGCGGCGGAGGAATTGTCTCTGCGCTGCAGGATGGTGCTGGCCTCGGTGGCGGCCTGTTCCGGCGACACACCCGGGCCGAGTCGTCCGAGCGCGCGGAAGCGGACGACGGTCATCGTGATCCGCCCCGAACTGTCCGGGACCGGCGGCGTGAAGGGCGGAATGACGAACGGTGTCCAGAATTCGCCCTCGGGGTTCGGGAAATAGAACCCTTCGGTGAGGACGCCGACCACGGTGTACGGGTCGCCGCCGAAGTCGACGGCGGTCCCGACGATGTCCGGGTCCGCCGCGAAGCGGTTGGTCCAGGCGCCGTGGCTCAGCAGCACGACCCGCTCTGCGCCGGCCTGTGCTTCCCCCTCGGCGAAGAGCCGGCCGAGGCGCGGCGTCGCCCGCAGCAGCGGGAACAGCGACGGCGAGACCGTTGCGCCGCGCAGGGGCACCACGCCGTCCGGACCCGTCCAGTCGACCGAACGGGGGTTGTAGGCGGCGATCTGCTCGAACGACTCGACGCTTTCCTGAAGCAGGTGCGCCGATCGGTTCGAGAGCGTCACGGACGATTGCACCTGTCCCGGACGCGCTTCACCGACGCGCACGATCGCCTCGGGGTCCGGATAGGGCAGCGGCCGCAGCAGCACGCCGTAGACGATGCTGAACATCGCCGTGTTGGCGCCGATGCCGAGCGCGAGGGTGGTGACCGCCGTCGCGGTGAACGCGCGCTGCCGGGCGAGCTGGCGGACGGCGTAACGGATGTCTCGAAGCAGCGTGTCCATGACGCCGTTCTCCTTGTCGCCGGGCTGCCGGGATCCGTGCGCTAGAGCCCGTTGGGTGGCGCGGTGTTCCGCCACGGGCTCCTCGACCCCCGAATCATCGACTGGATGGGGTCGGGATGCAAGACGCCGCCCAGTCCGTCCGGGCGCTACTCCACGCGGAGGGCGTCCATCGGGTTGATGCGTGTCGCACGGCGCGCCGGCAGCCAGCAGGCAACCAGCGCCACGGCAATCAGCACGAGCGGTCCTGCCACGAAGGTCAGCCGGTCGAACATGGTGACGCCGAAGAGGAGGCTTTCGAGGACGCGTGTCGAGGCGGCCGCGGCCGGCAGGCCGAGGACGGCGCCGCCGGCGACCAGCAGGGCGCCCTGCCGGCCGACGAGGGCGACGATGTCGCCGCGCTGCGCCCCGAGCGCCATGCGGATGCCGATCTCTCCCCGCCGCTGCGAGACGGTGTAGCTGAGCAATCCGTAGATGCCGAAGGCTGCGAGAAACAACGCGACCGCGGCGAAGAGGCCGACGAAGACGGCGTAGAAGCGCGGCTGCGCGACCGAGGCCGAGAGCCGGGCGTCCATCGTCATCACGTCGTCGAGCGCCGCGCCCGGGTGCACGTCGGCGACCGCTTCGCGCACGAAGGGGACCGCCGCGAGTGGATCACCCGTGGTACGAATGGAGACACGTGGCTCATCGAGCGAGAAGGCGGGGCTCATCTCGATCTGATGGGCCGACAGGTAGATCTCGGCCCGCGTGTCCGCAGCCGCGAACCCCTGGTAGTTGACGTCGGCGACGACGCCAATCACCGTCCACGGCTCGTCGTCACGCCCAAGCAGCAGGCGCTGCCCGACCGCCGGTCCACCGTCGAGGATATCGCGCACGAGCGTGTCGTTGACGACCGCCACGCGCGGGCTGCCCGCTGTGTCGAGACGGCTGAAGATACGTCCGCTGCGCAGGTGCAGCCGCATCACGTCGAAGTATCCCGGGCTTGCAAAGTTAATCCGTGATGACAGCCGTTCGCTCGGATCGGCCGGCTGGGGTCGACCGGCGAGACGCACCGATGTGGACGATCCGCCGCCGCGGCCGAGTGGCAGGACCGACGAGAGGCCAACGGCTTCCACGCCGGGAAGACGTTCAACCCGCGTCATCCTGTCGAGCAGCGTGTCGTAGAAGCGCCGGGTCGCCGCGTTGCGTTCGGCCATCAGCTCGATGGTCACCGGGCCCGCGAAGAACAGGCTGCCGACCTCGGGGTTGTCGACGCTGGCGGCCACGACGTTGGCCGGGTCGTAGCCCAGATCGACGGAGACGAGCTCGACGAAACTGCGCAGCAGCAGTCCCGCGCCGACGATCAGCACCAGCGCGAGCGCCACCTGCACCACGGCCAGCGCCGCCCGCGTGCGGTTCGCCCGGAGGAACCGGAAGCCGCCGGCGGACTGTACGCTGCCCTCGTTGAGCGTGCGCACGAGGTTCAGCCGCGACCACTGGAGCGCCGGGACGGCGCCGAACAGCAGCCCGACGACCAGCGACAGCCCGGCGGTGACCGCGAGCACCATGCCGTCGACCGTGACCTCGTCGATCCTGGGGATGTCGCCGGGAACCAGCGCCGGCACGGCGCGGAGAATCACGACCGCGGCCGCCAGGCCGACCGCGCCGCCGGCGAAGCTCAGCACCATGCTCTCGGTCAGGAGCTGGCGCACGAGGCGGCCGCGCGCGGCGCCGAGGGCCCCGCGCACCGCCAGCTCACGCTGTCGCGTCACCCCGTGGGCGAGCAGCAGGCCGGCCACGTTGACGCAGGCAATCAACAACACCAGCGCGGTCGCCGCGGCCAACACCAGCAGCGCCGGCCGATACTCGCCCACCATCTCTTCCTGCAACGGGGTCACTCGGGCCTCGCGCTCTGGTCGGCCGCTGGACGGCTGACCGCCTCCGGGCGGCCGCGTGTCGGATGACCGACCTGCGTCTGGCGGCTGCAGGATGGTCTGCATTTCGGCGGCGGCCTGCTCGGGCGAGACGCCCGCACGCAGGCGTCCCAGTGCCGTGAACGCGAACGAGACGGCGATGCCGCCCGTGCGGTCCGGCCCCTCGAAGGGCGGAATGACCATCGGTGTCCAGATCTCATCCTCGGCGCTCGGGAAGGAGAATCCCTCCGAGAGCACGCCCGCCACGGTGTAGGGTTCGCCCCCGAGCTCGAGCGGCGCCCCGACGACATTCGGATCGGATGCGAAACGGTTCTCCCAGGTGCGGAAGCTCAAGAGCGCGACCCGGTGGGCGCCGTCGAGCGCCTCCTCTTCCGCAAAGAGCCGGCCGAGGTGCGGCGTCGCGCGCAGCAGCGGAAAGAGCGCCGGCGACACCATCGCGCCGCGCAGGACGATGGGGCCCTCCGGACCGCGCCAGGCCAGTGATCGCGGTGCAATAGCGGCGAGATGTTCGAATGACCGGGCCTGCTCCTGGAGACTCGGCAGTGACGTATTCGAGAGGAAGCCGGTTCCCGTCTGTCCGGCGCGCAGCACCCCCACCTGCACGATTGCCTCGGGCTGCGGATAGGGCAGCGGCCGCAGCAGCACGCCGTAGACGATGCTGAACATCGCCGTGTTGGCGCCTATGCCGAGCGCGAGGGTCGCGACCGCCGTCAGGGTGAATGCGCGCTGCCGGGCGAGCGCGCGCAGGGCGTAGCGGATGTCTCGAAGCAGCGTGTCCATGACGCCGTTGTCCTTGCTGTCGGCTTCCGGGATCTGTGCATTAGACCCCGGAACTCATCGTTTGGGCGCGCTCGCGATGCAGATCGCTGCACATCAGGGACACGAGGTTCGATTCAGGGGTCAGGCGCACGGCGCCGTCGCCGCAGGATCGCTATAATGGGCCTGTTCTCACGCCACCATTCTGGTCAGTACGAGGTACGCGGCCATGAGCACGACTCTCAACCGTGTCGCCCTCGCCGGCGCCGTCGCCGCCGTGCTGGCGCTGGTGTGGGCGATTCTATTCGGCCCGTTGATGTTGTAGCAGCCCATGGTGAAAGCCCCACTGCATTCGCTCCCCGCTGAATTCTGCGCTTCCCCGCTGAATTCAGCCTTCCCCGCTGAATTCTGCGGTTTCACGCTGCATCCCGCGTGGCGGTGTTGCTCCAGCTGACGAACAGGGCAACCACAAGGGTTGCCCCTACAGGTATTTTCCCTCGTCGCGCCTTGCCATGTCGGCGCAGCGCCAATCTCGGTGCAACGCGGGGTTTCACCACGGGCTGCTAGCCGCGCACGGCGCCACGGCGCGAGATGTTCGTGGAGACCGGGCGCGCCGTCGACCTGTTCGAACGCGGCGCCGGCACGCCACGAGGCGGCCGGTCTCCGCACACCTCGCAATTCGGGGTGTCGATTGTGTCAACAACGGATTATCGTAGCGAGACTGACCCGCGAGATAGCCGACAGGCTGGAAAGGACGGTGCATGGTGACACGGCGATTCATGGCGATATCGATCGTCTGCGTGCTTGCATGCGCGGTGCTGGCGGCGGCGGACTTCTGGGAAGAGAAGGAGTTCACGGCCTGGTCCGACAGGGACGTCGAGAAGATGATGACCGATTCGCCATGGGCGAAGCGACTGACGGTCCGGTTTCCGCGGCCGCCCAGGGAATCGTCGGGACGAGGTCGGGGCGGCTTCGGCGGCGCGGCCGGCTTCGGCGGGGGCAGTCCTCAGAGCAGGCTGATCGTCCAATGGCGGAGCGGATTGCCAATCAGGCAGGCGATGGTACGCGGACGGATTGGAGAAGGCGGCACAGTGGATCCCAACGGGCGCCAGATGCTGGCCCAGCCCCCACCCGCGTATTTCGTGGTGGTGACCGGAGTGCCCGGGCAGTTTGCACGGCTGGCGCCGCAAGCGCTGATGGCCGAATCGCGGCTGGAACGAGGCGAGAAGCCGCCAATCGCGGCCGCTCAGGCAGGACCACAGCGTGAAGGGCAAGGCTTGGCGTTCGTCTATGCCTTCCCCAGGACCGATCCCATCACGCTGGACGACGAAGAGGTCGAGTTTGTGACGCAAATCGGGGAAGTGACCATCAAGAGGAAATTCGAACTCGAGGACATGGTCGTCAACGGCCAGCTCGAGCTGTAGGACCACGAACTGCACGACCGGACCACCGCTTCCCGCGGGTATCGCCCGCCTTCGGCGGCCTGTTATGTGCCGGGCCACATGACAATTGGGTGACGTGCACTCCTGGACGGCCGGGTGCCCTGGTTCCGTCGCCCCGCACAGGTCGAGATCGGTGAGTCCGACGTATCCTCAGTCGGAGGGACAACCGTGCCGTTGACGATCACGCAGGTCGATGCGTTCACGAGCGAGCCGTTCGGCGGCAACCCGGCGGCTGTCTGTCTGTTGCCGCGACCGGCCGACGCCGCGTGGATGCAGCGGGTTGCGCGCGAGATGAATCTGTCGGAAACCGCGTTCCTGGTGCCCCGCGACGCCAGCGGGTTCGACCTGCGCTGGTTCACGCCGGCGGTCGAGGTGGACCTCTGCGGGCATGCGACGCTGGCGAGCGCCCACGTGCTGTGGGAGGCGGGTCATCTCGCTGCGGGCGCCCCGGCCATCTTCCACACCCGCTCCGGCCGGCTGTCGGCGGTTCTGCGTGACGGGTGGATCGAGATGGACTTCCCGGCCGAGCCGGATGCGCCGGCGCCCGTGCCCGGCGGGCTCGCCGATGCGCTCGGCGCCGAACCGACCTACGTCGGACGGAACCGTTTCGACTACCTCGTCGAAGTCGACACGGAGGCGACCGTGCGTAGCCTCGCACCCGACACCCGCCGTCTGGGGGCGCTGGCGGTCCGCGGGTTCATCGTCACCGCGCGGGCCGATCCCGGCCGGTTCGATTTCGTGTCGCGCTTCTTCGCGCCGCGCGCCGGCGTCGACGAGGATCCGGTCACGGGGTCCGCGCACTGCTGCCTGGGGCCCTACTGGCAACGCCGTCTCGGTCGGGATGCGTTCACCGCGTGGCAGGCGTCCGCCCGCGGCGGCCTCGTCAAGGTCACGGTCCACGGCGACCGCGTCACGCTCTCGGGCCAGGCCGTCACCGTCCTGCGCGGCGAACTGCTGGCAGCCCGTGGTAGAACCCCGCGTTGCACCGAGATTGGCGCGGCGCCTGGCTGGCAAGGCGCGACGAGGGAGCAAATTGGGAATTTGTGACCGAGGAGCTAAGCGGATCGGCAGGCTTCCACGCCGATCCGCCAGCTTCTACGCCGTCAGACGGGATGCAACGTCGATCCGCAGATGTCCACGCGGATCGGCGGGTTTCGGCGCCAATCGAATGCAGCGGGGCTTTTACCACGGGCTGCTGGGCGGCGCCGGTGCGCCGGCGCGGCACACGGTGTGACCGGGCGACCGTCAGCGCAGGCGTTCGGCGAGCGTGGTCAGGGTCGCGGCCAGTGAGCGGAGTCGTTGCCGGCCGGGGCCGCCGGCGCCCGTGCTGTCGGGCTCGAGCGCGCTCGCGGCGGTGGCAAGCTCGGCAGCGAGCGCCGCGTCGGTTGGGGTCCCATCGCGCGCGAGCTGATCTACGCGATCGAGCAGGCTCGACAGCGCCAGGCGGCGGTCGGTCGCGAGCGTGTCGTTCCGGCCAAGCTGGTCGAGATAGGCGCGCGCGACGACCGGCCGCGCGGTCCAGTCGATGCGCCGCTGCTGCTGCGCGTTGAACCCCTCGGGGGCCACCTGTGAGGCGGCGGCGATCTCGTTCAGCGTCAGGAACTCGCTCGGCAGCAGTTCCAGCACATCGAGGCCGCGGGCGATCTCGGTGCCGTAGATGAAGCCCCGGTACCAGTACGCCGACCAGTAGCCGGCCATGACGAGCCGCTCGGGGTCGAGCGGACCGCGGTCGAAGAACGCTATCTCGAAGGGATTCGACGAATCGGTGAAGTCGAACACGGAGATGCCGCCCTGATACCACGCCTGCACCATGATGTCGCGCCCCGGCACCGGGACGAGGGAGCCGTTGTGCGCGACGCAGTTCTCCTGCTCGGTCTGCGGGGCCGGCAGCTTGTAGTGGCTGCGGAACTGCATCTTGCCGTCGACGATGTCGTAGATCGCGTTCGCTCCCCACGCGCGGGGGTCGGACGCGCGACAGCGCGCACGCCCGCCGCCGCCCCATTCGTCCGTGAAGATCACCTTGCTGCCGTCGTTGTTGAACGTCGCCGAGTGCCAGTATGCGAAGCCGGGGTCGACCACTTCGTCGACTCGGACCGGATTGACCGGGTCGGAGATGTCCAGCAGGATGCCGTTCCCGGAGCAGGCCCCGGCGGCCAGTCCGATGTCAGGGTAGGCGGTGATGTCGTGGCACGCGCTGGTGCGGCTGGTGCGCTGTGTTCCCGGCCCGTGGTCGCCGCCTTGCCATAGACCGGCGATGGCCCCGGATTCGGGATTCCGGAAGACGTAGGGACGGCTGACGATGCGCGCGTCCTCGGGGCGCGGCAACGGAATCTGGATGACGTCGATGCGGAAGAGCGCGGTGTCCGGGTTCTCGCTCGGCGCCTCGTCCGAGCAACCTTCCAGTTCCTCCCCGGGACGGACCGAGCTGGTCCCCGACCCGTAGACATAGATGTTGCCCTCGTCGTCGGGATCGGTCACCACCGTGTGGGTATGCGAGCCACGGCAGGTCTGCACCGCGGCGAGCTGCCGCGGCAAGCGCATGTCGCTGATGTCGAAGACGCGGATACCGCGGAACCGCGCCTCGCTGACCGGCTCGGCGACCCCCTGCAACCCGCAGTCGAGCCGCCCGCGCGTCTGCTCGACCGACATGATCAGCAGATCGCCGACCACCGACACGTCGCCCTGGCCTCCGGGGCACACCACCGAGCTGACCAGTTGGGGGGACCCCGGGACCTCGACGCGGTAGGTGCTGAACCCGTGGTAGTTGCCTTCGAACAGCACGTCGCCGGCAAACGCGAGATCGGTGTTCGCGAAGTTGAGCAGACCGCGGCGCGCCGGCGAGTCCTCGGGGTCCTCCTCGTCCAGCTCGTCGGGCTCCCCGCCGGCGGCGTCCAGCGCCGCCTCGTCCTCGGTCGAGGCGGCGTTCTCAGCCTCGGTCTGCGCGTCGGACTCCTCCTCTACCGGCTCGTCCGGCTCCTCCGACTCGGCCGGTGTCGGCGTGGTCGTCTCCGCCTCTGGCGTCGGCTCAGCCGGCATGGGTCGGCCCGCCGGGGTATCGGGATCGTAGAAACCCTCGGGTTTCGGACGCGTCGCGATCAGCGCCATGTTCCACGCTGCCTGCCCGGCGTCATGAAAACCGGCCGCGAGCTGGAACCGGGGATCGGGCGACAGCTCGGCGAGCATGCCGTCCATGCGATCGATCTCCATCCGCTGGTCAGCCGTGATATCGGCGGTGAACGCGAACAGTTGGGAATCCTGCGCCGCCCCGCGCTGCCGGAGCAGACGCTCGACCATGGTCAGGGCGCCGCGGTGGTGCTTGATCATCAACTCGAGGAACAGCCGGTCGAACTCGACCGCCTCTGCGGCGGCCAGCCGATCCATCTCTTCCCGGGTCAGCATGCCCGGCATCGGCGCCCAGTCGGGCGCATGGTGCGCGTCGATCGGCGTGACCGCCTGTGCGCGCACGCGCAACCACTCCTGCATCATCGCGATCTCGTCTTCCTGCGAGATCTCGATGCGTCGCGCAAGCTGCCGCATCACATCGCCCCCGGTGCGTGTGGCGAGCAGCCCGGTCATCTCGAGCGCCTGGGCGTGATGGGGAATCATGCCCTGCATGAACTTCACGTCCGCGTCCGTGTAGCGGATGCCGGCGAGATTGGAGGCTTCGGCCGCGGAGATCTCCCGACTCGGTTCGCCCGGCGCGCCGGGTTGCACGATCGGGGGTTGCGCCTGACCTGGCGTTACGCCGAACGAGAGGCACGCCAGACCGGTCACGACGGCCGCGGTGAGCGGATAAAGCGGATACTGTCGGTTCATGTGGTCATCTCCGCGGATCTGACTGGTGTGCGGCGTTCAATCTGCATTGTACCGCCGGATGGGGGAGGAGACGGCCTCGCATTGGCGGCGGCGAGCATGACGAGGTTGGTTCGCTCAATCGCGCCCGCCGGATGACGGGGCGAATGGCGGACGAGCGGCGGCCAATGCGCCGGAATTTAACGAACGGGCGCCGGAACGGTACGATGCCGGTCAACGAAGGAGCCACAAGCGCATGGCCGAGCTGAAGACACGGAAGAACGACGCAGACGTCGAGGCCTTCCTCGACGGCATCGAAAACGACAGACGCCGGGAAGACTGCCGGACCGTCGTCAGGCTGATGGCCGACGTCACGGGTGAGCCGCCGGCGATGTGGGGCGGCAGCATCATCGGATTCGGCAGCTACCACTTCAAGTACGCCAGCGGCCGAGAGGGTGACTGGATGGCGACCGCGGTATCGCCTCGCAAGCAGTGCCTGACGCTCTACATCATGACCGGGTTTCCGCGGCACGCGGCGTTGATGCAGCGGCTCGGCCGCTACACCACCGGGAAGTCGTGCCTCTACGTCAAGAAGCTGGAGGACGTGGATATGGACGTCCTGCGGGAGCTCGTCCGGGAGTCGGTCGAGCTGGTGTCGCAACGGCGTCAGGGCGGCTGACGTTCCCGCGCGCAGCCGTCCGTGGTGAACCCCCGCGTTGCACCGAGATCGGCGCCAACCTGATTCTCGTCTGTATCGTGGTCAGTCACGGCGGCGGAGCAGTGACCGCTGCCACGGCAGCAGCGCGTCCAGGCCGTCGTCGCCCTCGGTGGCGATGCGTTCGAGCGCTGCTCGCGGCGCGATCAGGTCCGCATCGATCGCCAGCGTTTTCGCAGCGTGGTCCCGTTGCTGCCTGAGCGCGGCGACGTGCCGGTCCTGGTCCCTCGTGAGACGTGTGCGCGTCTTGACAGGCGCACGGTGCGGCCACTCGCCGGGATCGATCGTCAACGCCTCTTCCGCCGCAAGCGCGAAATGTGCACGACGGTCGCTGTGAGCGCCTCTGGGCGAGACCGATTCATCCTGATCGACACGCCGCGCGGCGTTGACGAGATCCTCGTTCGACATGACGTGAAACGGGGGTCGGTCGATGGTGCGCGCTTCGCTCTCGCGCCAGTGCCACAGCGCGCGCAGGACGGCGCTCGCGCGCGGCCCCAGCGCGTGGCTGCCCTTCACGCGCCACTCGGTGTGCGGGTCCCGCTCGCGCACGACGCGCGCGGCGGCCACCGCGCGGTGGCAGGATTGCTCCAGCCACGTCAGCCGCCCGAGTTCTGCGAGCCGCCGCTCGAGCCGCTCGGAAAGCGGCAGGAGAAAGTGCGTGTCGTTGCGTGCGTACTCGGCGAGCACGGGCGCCAGCGGCCGGCGCCCCCAGTTGGCCTTTTGCTGGCCCTTGGGCAGGACGACGCCAAAGTGCTCGGCGACCAGCGCGGCGTAGCCGTACTTGGCGGCGCCGGTCAGCCGTGCGGCGATCATGGTGTCGAAGATCCTGGCCGGGGCGCCGAGACCGAGCCGATACAACATGCGCAGATCGAAGTCGGCGCCGTGCATGACGATCTCGGTACCCGCCAGCGCGTCCAACAGCGGCGACAGGTCGAGGTCGGCCAGCGGATCGACGAGTTCATCGGCGTCCGCAAGCCCGACTTGCACCAGACAGACTTTCTCGCGGTAGCAGTGCAGGCTGTCGGCCTCGGTGTCGATACCGACGCGATCCGCCCCGGCGATGCGCGCGGCGAGCCCTGCCAGCGCCGTCGACGTCTCAATCACGGCGCGGGTGCGACCCACATGTCGGCTTGCACGGCGCTCCGGCCTGGTGAGCCGCCGGCGACGTAGAACCGGCCGTCGATGATGGCCGCCGCCGGTGAGGACAGCGGCATCGGCAGCGTGCCGGCCAGCTCCCACGCGCCGCCGGGAGACAGCGCCAGAATGTCCGCGTCGACCTGCTTCGATTCGCCCGGCTTCGTGGTGTGCCCGCCGGCCATGTAGATGCGACCGTCGTGCACGAAGGTCGCCCCCTCGGCATGCGAGTGGCCCTTGGGCAGCGGGGGACCACTGATCCAGGTGTCGGTCGCCGGATCGTAGATGTCGACCCGCGCCTGATCGAGCTGTTCGCTGTCGTGGTGGAACTGACCGCCGATGGCGTAGATCTTCCCGTCGAACGTCACGCACGAGAACTGATTGCGGGGTTCGGGCATCGGCGCGGCGTGGGTCCATTCGGCGCTGCCCCGCGCCCACGCGTCCAGGTCGAGCACCCAGTGGTCGGGCGAGTCGGTGTCCCGGTCCGCCTCGACGCCCCCCATATAGTGCAGCCTGCGGCCGAACAGGGCGAGGCCGCCGCCGCCGCGTGGCTCCGGCAGCAACGGCGCCGCGGTGAAGCGGTCGGCGTCGATATCGTAGCTCCACACCTCGGCGATCGTGTGCCCCTTGTAGCCGTCCTTGTATCCGCCCGCGAACCACACGGTGCGGCCGTCGAGCACCATGTTCATGTGGGTGATCGCACTCGGGAGATCCTGAATCCGGGTCCAGCTCGAGTCCCGCGGGTCGAAGACGTTGGAGAGCTTGCTCGACGTGACCCCCTCGGTATACCCGCCGAAGAGATACAGCCTGCCGTCCAGCACGACGGTGCCCGGCTCCCATTTCTCGACCGGCATGTCGGGCAGCTTCTCCCACTCCTGGGCGCTGGCGGTCACGGCGGTGCAGAGCCCGAGCGTCAGTGCCGCGGCCAGCGCCGTCAGCGCCTCGAATCGGCTCCGGTGTCGGTTGGCAGGTGGTACCCTGGCAGCCCGCATGGTCCACGTCCTTTCTCGAAACAGCCGGGTGAGTCGCGGGCGGATGGTTACGGCCCGCCCACGGACTGCACCACCACGTTCGTCCACGTCACCTTGGCGTGTCGTTGTCATGGCGCACGCAGCGTAGGGAGGTTCGCCGCGGTGACCGCGGCGCGTCAGTGCGTCATCGCGTGGACGAGGACATTGATCCCCAGCGAGTAGCCGGAGGGCGCGAACGATTCGAAGAAGCGCGGGTCTTCTCCTTCCCGCTCCCAGGCATCCTGGATGTCGGTGTTGTGGGTCATCGCGACCATGATGCGCCCGTCCTCGTCGAAGATCACGCGGAAGTGGGGTTCGCCGCTGTCGGCGCCACGCTCCGACGTGCGTCCACCCGAGCGCCGCCAGAAGCCGATGTTGGCGATCTGCGGAATCTCCCAGACGTTGAACACCGTCGTGAACAGCTCGTGTTCGAGCGGCAGGTCGACGATGGGATACTGCGCCGGCGGCAGCACCTTGGCGATCTGGCTCTCCCAATTCGCCCATTCCCAGCTTCCCCAGAAGTCGTCGGCCCACAGGAAGCCGCCCTTCAGCAGGTAGTCGCGCAGGCGGCTGGCGTCGTCGGTCGAGAGCACCATCGACCCGACGGCCGAGGCGATCATGAACGGGCAGCCGAAGAGCGCGTCGTCGGTGACCGGGACCACCCAGTGGATCGGCTCGTCGTCGGTGTCGAAATTGACAGGCGTCGTCGACATCTCGGACAACCGGATCATGAAATTGATGTCGGCGAAGGGGTAGTCGGTCGACCAGCGGCCCATGCCGCGGCCGCTGTATTCGCTCGAGTACATCAGCCGGCAGAACGAGAAGCCGTCGTCACGCTGATCGGCGGGCCTGATGCGCGGCGGATACCGCGTCCGTCCGTAGCCCGATCCGAATTGCGCGAGCGCGGCGCCCGCGGCGAGCACCAGAATCACGGTCATCGCCACGCTCCCGGCGGCCAACCGTTTCATCCGGCCATTGTGTCACAAGGGGGGGGCGGCGGTGTTCGGCGTGTACTTCCGTTGCCCCACGTCCGGTCCGCACGCGTTCGCGCTGGTCCCAGGGTTCACCGGCGATGCAGGTCGTTGTCCGCCAGTACCGCAGCAAATCGTTGAGAACAACGATTCAGGACGCTCCAGGACAAAAACCTCTTTTTGCTAAGGAAAGTTACATGGACACTCGTGGGACAACACGGGAAGACATCGGAAAAGGAAAGATGGTGGATGCAGGGAGCGCCATGTGCAGATGGTACCCTCACCCCAGCAGGCGCAGCATCGCAGGCACGGCGCAGAGCGCCTGTGACGGCTTGGTTGCGGGAGGGGGCGAAAGACTACGCGAGGCCGGTGAATCGCCCCCGTCGAGGTCCACGCACTCGGGGTCAGGTGGCGAGGGGATGTCCCACTATGACAGAAGGACAATCGAGGCTTCCAGGAAGGTGGCTGCCGATGTCCGGCGCACAGCCGCCGCCGTGATTGCCCTGGTGAACGAAGTGCGGTCCGGCTCGTCTTGCAGAATCGCAAGGAAGGCCGATGTGTCGATGACCATCAGCGGGGAAGGCCGTGCTCGTCATACCCGAGAATCTCGTCGGCGAGCCGTCCATCACGCGCTGGGAGCTTCGCGCACTGGCGGCCAATCTCGTCGAGTTCGTCGGCCAGCGTCCGGCCAGACTGTTCTCGTCGAAGTCGTTCCAGATGGTTCCGAATGGCGTCGGTGACCGCCTCGGTCTTCGTCTGTCCGGTCAGCCGCGCCAGCTCGGCTGCCAGCCGCTCTGTTTCAGCGTTTCTGATGTTCAGCGCCATTACTACATGTATAGCACGATAACTACACTTGTAGCTAGTAACGTGACGTTGACCGGGGCTGAAGCCGGGAACCGACCGGGGCTCGGGCGACCGACTCGTAGAGGAGGCGGGATCCGCACCCGTCGCCGCCAAACGGCGGATCGGGAACAGGTTCCCGCCTCCACCACCACTCCTTTCCCATAAGTTCTTAGAACTGAAAGAGTTATCTGTTCGAAGAAGTGTAAACCCCGCATTCCGCCCCCCATTTGTTCGCGCGGTATCAGCGGATGTCGAGAGCCGTCCTCGGACGCAACCGGATTCTTGACCCCGACGTGATTCGGGGCGACGCCATCACTTCGCGCACGATCTTGCCGACCGCCAGCGCGGCTGTGGACGCCGGCGCTCCCCATGGACGTAAAGAGCGCGCCCACAGAGAGCTTGGAAAACCGCCAAGAACGCAGTTTCCCACAGCGCCCACCGCCAGCATCTTCCTCTCCATCAAGATCTGGACTAGAGATCCGGTGCTGGACCTGAGCGCATTGACGAGTGTCGAGAATTCTTCATCATGACCAGCTCCGCGTTATGACAAGCGGCGCTGGACGAGGTCGGCGGCGGCCGGGGTCGAGGGCGTGCGGCGCCTTCCATAACCAGACGCTCGCCAGGAAGTTCAGCAGAGAGGAGTCCGCCTTGAACCGCTGCGTGCTTTGGCCGAGCGGATCGAGTTTCCGTAGGGCGCGTTCCTTGAGCTGCAGGTCCGCCTCGACGTAGTGATGGGTGGTCTCGAGCCGCTCGTGGCCGAGCCACAGCGCGATAGTCGCCACGTCGACGCCCGCTTGGAGCAGATGCATGGCGGTCGTGTGGCGGATGACGTGCGGCGACACGCGCTTGCGGGGAATTGCCAGGACGCGGGACGTCAGGTCGACGGACTCAGGCGCGCGCAACGCGGCGAACCGAACGAACGAGCGAACAGCGGCCAGCCGTGCGTTCCGGAACTGAACACTGTTGGCGCGGTCTGGGTGACGCTGAGGTAAACCGAATTCCCGCCCCGGTACGACCTCCCCGACTGGATGTTTTCAGGAAGTCGGCGCTCGCCGGGCTTCCAGGATTTCTGCCACGGCCCCACGCCCTGCTCGATCTGTTCATTGATTTTCGTGGCAAACGCTGTGTGGTAGTCGTCTTGACTCCACGCGGGTTTCTGCGCCGCGGTGGTCCGTCGGCCCCAGGCCATCAGTTCCCGCCCTCAGCGCGCCACGCGTCATCGCGCCAGTCCGACCCGTCGACGATGTCCTGCGTGTCGGAGAGGTCAGTGTCCGTGATCCCCTACTTCGCGCGCACCGCGTCGGCCGCGACGACGTACCGGCCGGTCAAGAGGGCGCGGCCCAAATCCACGGCCGTGTCCACGGCAAGCGCCTCCTCGCCGTTCACTGTGACGTTCCGGATCATGTCGACCACCCTTTCTCTTCGGGACGGGGTGTGCGTCCCCGCGCCCGGTACCGTCCTCCACCGCCACGGTCCTCCGCTCCGGCCGCGGCGCGCCGGCCGTCTGCTCGGCAGCGGTCCGCCCGCGCCCCCGACCGTGGGCCAGGGCACGAACGTCGCCGTACGCCACCGGCGCCGGCGTCGTGTGACGCGGCGTCATCGACAGCCCCCCATCCTGAAACGGGTCATGGCTGGAGCCCCCGTTCCGCGGGCGCGAATCAGCCAGCGTTGCGCGATCCTCACGGTGAGCCACGCGTTCACCTCGGCCGCGATCCAGCCCACGGGACGGCCCCCGAGGGACACGGGGGCGGGAAACGTGCCGCGGGAGATCCGGAGATAGATCGTGCTGCGCGACAGACCCGTGCGAGCCTTGACGTTCGGAAATCTCAACATCATGTGCGGCATCGTCACCATGCTGACTGTGCAAACGACCTTCCACGACCGTAGCTGTGCGCGTTGTGCGCGAACAGGGGGGACCGGCAACCCCCTGTGCCAAAAAAATCAATGAATACGGGCCTCGGTGACCAGGGCGCGCGCCGACTTTCGGTCGACGGCCGATCGAACGCAGGCGTAACCCCCTAAAATCAGAGGGATAGAGAGAGCGAGTTGTGCGCAAACTTTCCGCCCAACTTTTTTGCCGTCTCCGCGCTCGACGGATCGCCTGATTCCAGCCGTTGTCTGGGAGCGTGACGACCAGATGAGTGGGCCCAGCGGGGAGCGGGCGACGCCAGCTGCCGACGCCGACAGTGAGCGGCCACCCATGGCCCGTGTACGGCTCCCAGCCGCCTCCGCGCCGCCGGCCGAGTCACCGCGCGAAACGGCCCGCCGATCGTGCCCTGGTTGTCCCGGAAAGATGCAGCAAGTGCATGAGGCGCTCGACAACGTGACGTCCGCCGACGTCTACTGTGGCCAGCGTCCGTCCATCACGGCTCGACGGAGCAGATCGCGCAACGGACGTTGCAGGAGCGCCGACGGGAGAATCTGAGGACGCCGCATCCAGCGGCACAACGGTGGACAGTGTCGCTGACTCATGCGCCCCAATGGTCCGGGTTGGTTTGACGACGATCCGTCATATTTCTTTCACGCCTTGCCATTTGCGACACCTCGATGTAACATACGCCGAGGAGATTGCTGTGGCCGGAAAAATTCACTGCATCTACGGGCAGCCAACGCCAATAGGGCACTTCGTCAGAGTCGGGTACAACGGGCACCGCCAGCTTGAAACTCTGTATGCCCGCGGACGCTTTGCTCCCGACCGGGTCGTAATCGATGCAGCGAGATTCGATGCACAGCGAGAACTGATCAACACACTGTCAGCCGCTGGCGTCGAGATCGTGATCGATCCTACCGTTGCCGAGTTGAGCACCGTAGGCCGATTCGAAGGCGCCTCCAAGGGCTTGGCGTGGGCCAAGAAGACACGACAACTTGATCCTGTCGACTTCCAAGGTGCAGAAGAAGGAGCTAGATCGGATGTCCACTGCAGTAGCTAGGATTCTCGACGATCTGCGCAATCGCGGTGGCCTGCGAGGCGCGGATATCGCCAACATCGTCGATGTATCTCCGCCCACAGTCTCTCGCTGGACTAAGGGAACGGCGTCTCCGTCACTGCATACGCAGACGGTAATTGCCGATCTTCGCTATGTTGTAGAACGTCTGACCGATTTCTATTCGCCACACGAAACTCGCCTGTGGCTTCACACGTCGCATCCGTTACTACAAGGAGGGCGGGCGGTCGACTTGATCTACGCTGGCCGCTCTGCGGAGGTACTCAAAGTCATCGACCGACTTGAGGCAGGAGCCTACTTGTAGGCTATGAGAAGTAGATCGCAAGCGCGTGATCTATCCCTCCTTGATGCGCTGGACACACTACCGCGCGTTTCCTTGCACGACACCGTGTGGCGTGTGGTCCGGAGCGAGCAGGACCCGCTACTTTGCCGGCCCTCGGTCGGCCGCTGGGACCTCGGTTACGTCGATGTGCTATACACGTCCTTGAAGGCGGATGGTGCGGTTTCGGAGATGTACTTTCACCTCACGAGACAGCCAGTGTTCCCGTCTACTGTTGCGTTCACCCTCAACGAGATTGAAGTCACAACTCGTAGCACGCTGAAGTTCGCTGACATTCGTGACCTCGAACCTCTCGGCGTGGACCGGGAGAAGTACCGTGGTCTCCTGTACGAACGTACCCAGGAGATAGGTGACGCGGCAGCGTTCCTCGGATTTGATGGTGTCATCGCTCCCAGCGCGCGCTGGGATTGCCTCAACCTAACCATCTTTTGCGACGCACTGAATCCTGAGGATCTGGTGCTCAGAAACTCTATTGGGATCGACTGGAAGGCGTGGCAAAAAGGACACGGCAAGGCCTAACCCGGATTATTCAGGAAGGGTCCGATTTCGGTAGAAAAACAAAGGCCTCCGCGTGGTATAAATGCTGTTGGCACATACAGTTACCCACCACGGAGGCCCTTGCGTGACGACCGATACGATACCACAGACTGTCCTCTTTCCGGATCTCTTCGACAAGCCCCTCGTCGCGACGTTCGACCGCTAGCACGCGAGTTCCGATGGCGGCGCCGTCCTGCTCAAGACGGCGGAGCGCGTGTATGGGTTGGTAGCGGGTTTCGCCCGGTGTCTGGTGGACCGGCGGGAGCTCGGGAAGATCCGGCACACGCTGACGGAGTTGCTCGGCCAGCGGATCTTCGGCATTGCCTACGGCCATCCCGATGGCAACGACGCCGACCACCTCGCCGACGACCCGATCCACAAGCTGCTGCTCGGGCGGGACCCGGTCGCCGGCGAGGCGTTGGCCTCGCAGCCGACGATCTCTCGGTTCGAGAACGGTGTCGGCCGGTCCGCTCTCTACGAGCTGGCGCGCGAGCTGGCGATGCGGGTCATCGAGCGGCATCAGCACCGGCTGGACGGGCGGGCGCGGCGGATCACGATCGACCTGGATCCGACCGACGACGCGACGCACGGCGCCCAGCAGCTCACCTTCTTCAACGGGCACTACGACAAGCTGGTGCTACCTGCCGTTGCTGGCGTTTCTGACCTTCGACCGGGAACGCGAACAGTATCTGTGCGCGGCGGTGCTGCGGCCGGGCAATGTGCCGGCCACCCGCGGGACCGTGGGCGTGTTGTGTCGGCTGCTGCCCCTGCTGCGGCAGGCCTTTCCCCAGGCGCGGTTTCTCGTGCGGCTCGACGGGGGCTTTGCGACGCCGGAGATCTTCGACTTCCTGGATGCCGAGCCGCGGCTCGACTACGTGGTGGCGATGGCCACGAACGCCGTGTTGCAGCGCCACGCCGAGCCCGCCCTGCTCGTGGCGCAGGCCCAGAGCGCGGCGCGCGGCCAGACCGCGCATGTCTACACCGACACCCGCTATCGGGCCGGCACGTGGGACCGGGCGCGCCGCGTCGTGATCAAAGCCGAGGTCGGCCGGCTCGGCGACCGGGCGCCGCGGGACAACCCGCGCTTCGTCGTGACCAACCTGCGCCAGACGCCGCGCTTCCTCTATGAACGGATCTACTGCGCCCGCGGCGACATCGAGAATCGGATCAAGGAGCTGCTCGATGGCCTGCAGATCGACCGCACGAGCTGCTGTCGCTTCTGGGCCAATCAACTGCGCGTGCTCCTCACCGCCGCCGCTTACGTACTGATGCAAGAACTCCGGCTGCGCGCGGCGCGCACCGCCTGTGCCCGCGCCCAAGTGACGTGGCTGCGCGACCGGCTCCTCAAGCTCGGCGCGCACGTCGTCGGCTCGGTCCGCCGCATCGTCCTGCACCTGCCGACCGCCACGCCGGACCTCCACGCCTGGCGGCACATCGCGCTTGCACTCGGCGCCCGCGCCGGATAGGCCCCAGCCAGCGCCCGTCAGCCGCGCGTATACGCATCCCAACGACGCACTGAGCCCGCGCGTGGCGAAGCCGTCCCTGAACGGCCCCGTACCCAGGCCTTCCGCACCGACAATCAGTTGCTATCCCGCCGGCGCCCGACGGCAGCGACGCCCGGCGCGCCCGGTGCGCGACAATTACACCGTCCGCGGGGGCGACTCTGGGCCTTCATGCATAATGCGGGCTAGACTCAATACTGTTCATTTAACGATATTGATGGTCGCTTTGATATCGATCGTCCGGGTCGGTGCGTGCCTCGGCCGTAGCGGGTAGTTGCTCATTTTTCGCTTGACCCCGCGCGGCGTGCGCCGGAGGCGACGCGACACGACCCGTTCATCGAGGAGTTCATGAAGCACGCGTTGGCGGCACCTGGCGTGGCGTCGAGGGGGGAACAGCGCCGTGCGTGATGATGTTGCGACGAATGACGCGGACCGCCGCCTCCACCACTCGTTTGCCGTAAATTATTCGAACCAAAAGAGTTGGCTGCTTGAAGGGGGCGTCAACCCTGCATTCCACCCCGTATTCGTATGCGCGATTTCAGCGCATGTCGAGAGCCGTCCGCGGACGAAACCAGACTCCTGGCCCGGACGTGATTCGGGCGCCTCTATCACTTCGCCGCAACGGTCGCCACGATCGAGGCCGCTCTCGGCCCGGCGGAATTCCAGAGGCTGCGCTCGGCAGGCATGCCGGCGTGGATGACCAAGGCTCTCGCCGCCGCTGCCCGGGACAGGCTCCATGGCTGAGGCATTCCTGTCCCTCGACCCCCGCGAGCGCGCCCACATACTCCGGACCGTCGCCGCCCGGTCCGGGCGGGCGGCCATCATCCTGGAGAAGGACATCTGGGTCTGCTGGGTCCTCCAGGCCCTCTTCTCCATGCCCGACCCCATCCCGAAAGGCTCTCTCGGCACTGGTTCGACCTGATACGCCTCGCCGCCCACGATATCGGCCGGGCCGCGCTCGCCGACCGCGAACTCCTGCAGGATGTCGTCCGGCACAAGAAGGTGTTTTTCCATGCCGGTTACGCCAACTACGATCAATGCCTCGACGGCCGGCTGCGGCTCGTTCCCGACGACGACCAGCTTCCCGGCCTGCAAACCGACTACGACGCCATGCGCGCCGCCGCCATCGTCGGCGACGACGCACCCGGGTTCGACGCGCTGCTCGAGGAAATCCGCATCCTCGAAGCCAACGCGAACCGCCCCGGCTGAATACGGACAGCCACCGGCTCGCTCCGCAGCCGGCCCGTTTCCGGTGTAGCGCCAGGGCCGCTGGCGCGGCCCGTTTCCGCTGATGGCCGGCGTAGGATGATGGAAAGCCTCTCGACCAGCGGATCGACCAAGATGCTGGTCCCAACCGGGGTTGCACCCGAGCGCGCCATTGCCGAGCGGCTCCTGCGCATCGCGGCCGGCAGGTTCCCCTGGTCAGGCATCGACGTGGACAGGGCGCTGCCCCGGGGTCGCGCGGAAAGACCGGCCTGTCGCTGGCGCCGGCTAGCCCTGCCCGTGCCCCATAACTTTTCGCTGGACTTCATGAAGCCACTTCGCTACGGTGGCGAGCATGGAGATTCAGAATCAGGTTGGGCACAGCCTGCGGGGCAACCTCACCCGACTGCGCGATGTGCTGGACGGCGCGGTATCGCAGGGCATTGGCAGCCTCGGGCAGGTCGCCGATCGTGTCTGTGAAGCGTTCGATTTCCGAGATGGACGCGGCCGGTGGCAGCGCGCGAGCTGCTGCGCGGCGTTGGCCGACCTCGAGGCGGCAGGCCACGTCTCGCTGCCTCGGGGTCGGCCCTCTCGCGGCGGTGTGTGGCGCCCGCGTGTGCTCCCGCACCCGGTGGCGCCGGCGGCTGACGTGCCTGACACGGTCGGCGAGGTTCGGGACTTGGCGCTGGTGCGGGTGGAGACCGACGAGCAGCGCCGGGTCTGGAACACGCTGATGGTGCATGAGCACCCGCGCGGCGCCGGGCCCTTTGTGGGCCACCAACTGCGTTATCTGGTAGGCTCCGGGCATGGCTGGCTGGGCGGGGTCGGGTTCGCAGCAAGCGCGCGGCGTCTGCGGGCTCGCGACGCCTGGATCGGCTGGGACGACACGCGTCGGCGCGCCCACCTGCACCGGGTGCTGGGACTGTGCCGGTTGCTGGTGCGCCCCGGCATCTGCTGCCGCAACCTGGCCTCGCACGTCTTGGGCCGGGCCGCACGGGCGGTCGGCGACGACTTCGAGCGTCTCCACGGCTATCGCCCCTGGCTGCTGGAGACGTTCGTCGACGAGACCGCACACGCCGGGGCGAGCGTGCGCGCGGCCAACTGGGTTCGCGTGGGTGAGACCAGCGGGCGCGGGCGCCAGGACCGCACGCACGCGGCGCCGGAAACGCGCAAGGCAGTGTATATGTACGCCTTGGAGCCGGCGTGGCGCGCCCGCCTCGCAGTGCCCGCAGCGGGCATTGCGCCGCTGGCGGCTGGCGACGGGCTCGACGCCGAGTCCTGGGCGGGCCACGAGTTCGGCGTGGCGCCGCTGGGCGACGTGCGCCTGAGCGCGCGCCTGGTCCGGAGCGCGCAACATATGGCACAGTGCCCGCAGCGCGCCATCACCGGCGCCACCAACGGAGCGCGCGCCTTGGTCAAGGGACATTACCGGCTGATCGACCAGCCCGCCGAGAGCGCGGTGACGGTCGAGAACATTCTCGCTCCCCATCGCGAGCGCACGCTGCGACGGATGCGCGGGCACGACACGGTGCTGTGCATCCAGGACGGCACCCGTCTGAACTTCACCCGGCGCAGCCAGACGCAGGGGCTGGGGGCCATCGGCTCGAACCAGACCGGCGCCGTGGCCCGCGGCCTGCACCTGCATACGACGCTGGCGGTCGACCCCGACGGGGTGGCGCTGGGCGTGCTGCGGGCCGCCTTCGACGCGCCCGCGCCCCCGAACCCCGACGAGAAAGACAAGCCGAAGCCGCGCGAGGCGCGGACGTCGTTCCGCTGGGTCGAAGGGCTGCGCGACTTGGCGCAGGCGGCCGAGCGGCTGCCCGAAACCCGCGTGGTGTGCACGATGGACCGCGAGGCCGACTTCCTCGACCTGTTCCTCGAGCGCCGCGCGCACGCCCCGCAGGTCGACCTGCTGGTCCGCGCGAAGGTCGACCGCGTCGTGGGCACGGAGAAGACACCCGACGGGCAGACGGTCTCGCGCCGTCTGTTCGACCAGGTGCGCAACGCGCCGGCCCGCGGCGCCGCCACGGTCGCGGTGCAGCGGCTGAGCGCGCGGGCGAAAGCCAGCAAACAGGCCCGCAAGGACCGCCGGGCGGCGCGCGTCGCCGAGGTGACGCTGCGCTACCAGCCCGTGGCGCTGCCCGCCCCCGGGGCCACGCCGGTCGAGCTGTGGGTCGTCCATGTGCGCGAGCAACAGCCGCCGCCCACGGCCGAGCCGCTGGAGTGGTTCCTGCTGACCACGCTGCGTGTGACCAGCACCGCCGACGCCACGCGCATCCTGCGCTGGTACGCCCTGCGCTGGCGCATCGAAGAGTACTTCCGGGTTCTCAAGTCCGGCTGCAAGGTCGAAGAATTGCAGCACCACGCGGCCGAGCGGCTCGAACGGGCCATGGCCATCAAGATGGTCATCGGGTGGCGCATCCAGTTGATGGTCCAACTCGGGCGCGAGGTGCCTGACCTGCCGGGCGACCTGCTGTTCTCCGATGGCGAGTTGCGCGTGCTCGCCACCTTCGCCCGCTCGCGCACGCTGCCGCCACCCACGCGCCTCGGCGACGCCGTCGGACTGGTCGGGCGTCTCGGCGGGTGGCTCGGGCGCACGCGCGACCCGCCCGGCGCGCAACTCCTGTGGCACGGCTACACCCAGCTCGTCGCCATGGCCTTCGCCTTCGAACTGCGGGACGAATACGGATGACCTCACACTCATTACAAGTCCAGCCGGAAGATCTGGGGCACGGGCAGTCCTAGCCCTGCCCGTGCCCCATAACTTTTCGCTGGACTTCATGAAGCCACTTCGCTACGGTGGCGAGCATGGAGATTCAGAATCAGGTTGGGCACAGCCTGCGGGGCAACCTCACCCGACTGCGCGATGTGCTGGACGGCGCGGTATCGCAGGGCATTGGCAGCCTCGGGCAGGTCGCCGATCGTGTCTGTGAAGCGTTCGATTTCCGAGATGGACGCGGCCGGTGGCAGCGCGCGAGCTGCTGCGCGGCGTTGGCCGACCTCGAGGCGGCAGGCCACGTCTCGCTGCCTCGGGGTCGGCCCTCTCGCGGCGGTGTGTGGCGCCCGCGTGTGCTCCCGCACCCGGTGGCGCCGGCGGCTGACGTGCCTGACACGGTCGGCGAGGTTCGGGACTTGGCGCTGGTGCGGGTGGAGACCGACGAGCAGCGCCGGGTCTGGAACACGCTGATGGTGCATGAGCACCCGCGCGGCGCCGGGCCCTTTGTGGGCCACCAACTGCGTTATCTGGTAGGCTCCGGGCATGGCTGGCTGGGCGGGGTCGGGTTCGCAGCAAGCGCGCGGCGTCTGCGGGCTCGCGACGCCTGGATCGGCTGGGACGACACGCGTCGGCGCGCCCACCTGCACCGGGTGCTGGGACTGTGCCGGTTGCTGGTGCGCCCCGGCATCTGCTGCCGCAACCTGGCCTCGCACGTCTTGGGCCGGGCCGCACGGGCGGTCGGCGACGACTTCGAGCGTCTCCACGGCTATCGCCCCTGGCTGCTGGAGACGTTCGTCGACGAGACCGCACACGCCGGGGCGAGCGTGCGCGCGGCCAACTGGGTTCGCGTGGGTGAGACCAGCGGGCGCGGGCGCCAGGACCGCACGCACGCGGCGCCGGAAACGCGCAAGGCAGTGTATATGTACGCCTTGGAGCCGGCGTGGCGCGCCCGCCTCGCAGTGCCCGCAGCGGGCATTGCGCCGCTGGCGGCTGGCGACGGGCTCGACGCCGAGTCCTGGGCGGGCCACGAGTTCGGCGTGGCGCCGCTGGGCGACGTGCGCCTGAGCGCGCGCCTGGTCCGGAGCGCGCAACATATGGCACAGTGCCCGCAGCGCGCCATCACCGGCGCCACCAACGGAGCGCGCGCCTTGGTCAAGGGACATTACCGGCTGATCGACCAGCCCGCCGAGAGCGCGGTGACGGTCGAGAACATTCTCGCTCCCCATCGCGAGCGCACGCTGCGACGGATGCGCGGGCACGACACGGTGCTGTGCATCCAGGACGGCACCCGTCTGAACTTCACCCGGCGCAGCCAGACGCAGGGGCTGGGGGCCATCGGCTCGAACCAGACCGGCGCCGTGGCCCGCGGCCTGCACCTGCATACGACGCTGGCGGTCGACCCCGACGGGGTGGCGCTGGGCGTGCTGCGGGCCGCCTTCGACGCGCCCGCGCCCCCGAACCCCGACGAGAAAGACAAGCCGAAGCCGCGCGAGGCGCGGACGTCGTTCCGCTGGGTCGAAGGGCTGCGCGACTTGGCGCAGGCGGCCGAGCGGCTGCCCGAAACCCGCGTGGTGTGCACGATGGACCGCGAGGCCGACTTCCTCGACCTGTTCCTCGAGCGCCGCGCGCACGCCCCGCAGGTCGACCTGCTGGTCCGCGCGAAGGTCGACCGCGTCGTGGGCACGGAGAAGACACCCGACGGGCAGACGGTCTCGCGCCGTCTGTTCGACCAGGTGCGCAACGCGCCGGCCCGCGGCGCCGCCACGGTCGCGGTGCAGCGGCTGAGCGCGCGGGCGAAAGCCAGCAAACAGGCCCGCAAGGACCGCCGGGCGGCGCGCGTCGCCGAGGTGACGCTGCGCTACCAGCCCGTGGCGCTGCCCGCCCCCGGGGCCACGCCGGTCGAGCTGTGGGTCGTCCATGTGCGCGAGCAACAGCCGCCGCCCACGGCCGAGCCGCTGGAGTGGTTCCTGCTGACCACGCTGCGTGTGACCAGCACCGCCGACGCCACGCGCATCCTGCGCTGGTACGCCCTGCGCTGGCGCATCGAAGAGTACTTCCGGGTTCTCAAGTCCGGCTGCAAGGTCGAAGAATTGCAGCACCACGCGGCCGAGCGGCTCGAACGGGCCATGGCCATCAAGATGGTCATCGGGTGGCGCATCCAGTTGATGGTCCAACTCGGGCGCGAGGTGCCTGACCTGCCGGGCGACCTGCTGTTCTCCGATGGCGAGTTGCGCGTGCTCGCCACCTTCGCCCGCTCGCGCACGCTGCCGCCACCCACGCGCCTCGGCGACGCCGTCGGACTGGTCGGGCGTCTCGGCGGGTGGCTCGGGCGCACGCGCGACCCGCCCGGCGCGCAACTCCTGTGGCACGGCTACACCCAGCTCGTCGCCATGGCCTTCGCCTTCGAACTGCGGGACGAATACGGATGACCTCACACTCATTACAAGTCCAGCCGGAAGATCTGGGGCACGGGCAGGGCTAGCCCGACTTCCGCTATTCGGCACCTTGGAAGCTCTAACTCATTGATTTTAAAGAGTCGATCACCCAAAGGTCGGCACTACACGACGCTGCGCGGAGGGCGTGGTGTCAGGTCGTGAGGCGTGGCGCGGGCTGTGTCGGCAGTTGCAGATTGAGTTGGTGCAACAGCAGGTCGTGTTCCCTGTTGCGCGCCGCGCGCAATCCGGGGACGGGCGCCCACAAGGGGCGGGGTGGCGGTGTTGGAAGACGTGCCCGCGCCGTCTACCAGCCCAACGTGGCCCGGCCGACGGCTCCGTTGCTTGCGCCGTCGAGCAGCGGACTCTCGCGGCGCTGCGCGTCGATGCCCAGCTCGAAGCTCAGGCTCTCCCGGTTCAGCAACCCGAGACCGTAGCCGAGCCGGTAGTCCCGGCCGTACTCCGACGTGCTGAAGCCGACCCGCGGCGTGCCCACGAAGCGGCTGCCCACCGGCAGCCCGTAGCCGACCTCGCCATCGAGGCGGTTGCCCGACGCGACGCCGCCGGGCGCCATGCCCGCCATCGTCTGCCGGCCCCACAGCGCCTCGGCCCCGCTCGTCGCCTGCCCGCCCCACGACGGCGCCACCCGCGCCGTAAAGCCCAGCGGCGTCGACGGCCTCGGGTTGTAGCTCAGCGTGACCGCCATGCCCCGCTCGCGGAACCCCTCGGCCTGGTGCATCACCAGCATCCGCACCCGCAGGTCGACGGCCAGCCCGGTCGACGATTCCGACACCACCAGCCCGCCGCCAACGTCCATGCCGGCGCCGGTATCGGCGTCGCCGCCGTCGTGCCGCAGCCCGACCTCCACGCTCGGCTTGAGCGACAGCCGGCCGGCGAGCGTGAAGGCGCGCGAGCCCTCGAGCCCCGTGCGGAAGCGGGTCACCGCCGTGCCGGTCGCCTTCAGGCGTCCCGCCGGGCCGTCGACCCCGTCGATCGACGTCCCGACCCACAGCGCATCGGCCTTGAACGCCAGCGCGAAGCCGCCCGCACCGCCAGAGACCAGTTCGCCCCGCGTCCCCGCCGCCGCCATCGCCATCGACAGGCCCGACGCCAGGGCCGGACCGCCCTGCGGCGTCAGCAGCAGCCCGCCCGACCCGTAGCCGGCCACGCCCCACACCGTGACGCGCTCGGTCGCCTTGTAGCCCAGCCACGGGTACAGGCCCGTCACCGACGACGCCACCTGGCCGCCGGCGACCCCGGCGTACTCGCCCAGGCCGCGGCTGTGCGACAGCGACAGGCCCGTCACCAGCGGCCCCTTCGCATAGTCGGCCCCGACCATCGTCGTGCGCACGTCGCCGTCCAGCGACAGCGCGCCCTCGCGGCCGGAGAAGCGCGACTGCGCCCCGCGGCTCCAGATGGAGAGGATGCCGCCGTGGCGGGTCTCGCGACCCAGCGCGAAGTCCGAGCCGGTCAGCACGTCACCGCCGCCGAGGCCCATCCGCAGCAGTCCGTCGCCATTGAACCCGCCGTCCAGCGGACCCGACGCCGCGGCCAGGCGCCCGCCGCCGGCAGGCCCCGGCATCCCGAACGGCGCCGTCCCGGCCGCCGGTGCGCCGGACAGCGGACCGTTGGCGCCCGCGCCCATCGCACCCGCGCCGGCCGCCCCGCCGAGCTGGCGCAGGAAGTCGAGCGCGACGTTGCGCTCCATGCCGCGCCGCAGCTCCCGGCCCGCGAACCGGCCCCGGAAGCCCGGCTCGCGCGGCGCCGCCAGCCGCTCTTCCACGTGCTCGACCACGTGCACCGCCGCCGTCCGGCCGAACCGCGCCAAGAGAGCCCGCGGCATCGAATCGTGGTTCGCGATCGTCCCGGTCGCCTCGCCGTCGGTCAGCCGGCCCGACGAGGCGTTCGACAGCGTCAGTGTCAGCGTTTCCTCGCCCTCGTCGTGCGCGTCGTCGAGCACCGCCACCTCGATCGTCTGCGACGACTCGCCCGCCCGGAACGTCAGCGTCCCGCTCGCCGCCGTGTAGTCGTCGCCCGCGTGCGCGCTGCCGTCCGCCGTCGCGTAGTCCACCGTCAACGCGGCGCTCGCCGCGCGGCTGAGCGTCACGACGAAGGCCAGCGGGGCGCCCGCGTTCTCGTCCACCCGCGCATCGGCCACGGAGATGCCCACCGGGCCGGCCACCGTCGCCGACAGCGCATGCGACAGCGGCCGGCCGTCGCTGGTGCAGATCGCCCCGCTCGCGTCGCAGTCCGTCGTTTCCGGCAGCGTGATCGCCACGTCTCCGTCCGAGTCGGGCTCGACCGTGATTTCCCACAGGTCGCGGCGGCCGTCGACCCGGCTCGCCTGCGTGACCTCACCGGCCGTCACCGTGAACGACGCGTCGCGCACCGTCTTGTAGCTGATATTGATCTCGTCGCTGAACGCCACCCGGAAGCTGAACGACCCCTGGCCGGCGTGTTCGGCCGGCATGTCCTCGAAGCTCGCCGTCAGTGGCTCCGGCGCCGTGCCGGGACCCGGGCCGTTCACGATGTGCGCCGCCCCGTTCGACAGGGCTCTGCCGTCCGCGGTGCAGACCGCGCCGTCCGCCGCGCACTCCGCCGCCGGGGCCAGCGCGATCGACAGCTCCTCGCGGCTGTCCGGCGTGACCGTGATCGCCCACACGCCGCTCGCCCCGTCGACCCGGGCCGCGCCGGTCACCGCGCCGCCCGTCACCGTCAGGACGCGCGTACGCATGGCCTCGGGCGTGACCGCGACCGCCTCGCTGAACGCCACCCGGAAGCGGAACGCGCTCTCGCCGTCATGCGCCTCCGGCAGGCCCTCGAAGCTCGCCGTCAGCGCCGGCTCCTCCGGGCCGGAGTCGTCCATCGCCACACCACGCAACGACCGGGCGTTCGATACTCCGCTCAGCTCCCGGCCCCGCACCGCCATCACCCGGTAGGTGTAGCGCACACCTTCTTCGACCCCCGTGTCCGTCCACGCCGTCGCCGTGCCGCCGGTGTCCGCCGCCACGACCCGCAGCACGGGCTCGCCTTCCTCCGGGCGCCGGCGCAGCACCCGATAGCCCGTCACTTCGTCAGACGCCGCCTTCGGCGCCTGCCAGCTCAGCACGATGCCCTCGTCGGTCGCCTTCGCCTCCAGATCACGCGGCGCGCGCGCCGGGGTCAGATCCTCCGTCCAGGCGTCGCCGTCCTTGGTGATGATGACCCGGCCGTCCTCCATCTTGTAGAGCGTCTGCCATCCGACAAGATCGTAGAAGTCGTACTTACCCGGAGCCAGTTGGCCCATGACCTGAAACTGCAACGCGACCAAATTGACGTTGCTCCCGGTCACGCTATCCGCGATGCCGTTGCACCGCGCGTCCGATTCGCCGTCCAACCGGTCCATCGCACAGTTGATCTCCTGGAGCCGGTCTTCAGGCTCCTCGGCCATCGTCTGGGTAACGGTGCTGACCGCGTCGGAGTAGTCCGACCAGGCGCTCGGCGTCTCGCCGTTGAGCGCCTTCACCTGCACCTGGTACTCCGTGTTCGCCGTCAGCCCGGTGATGGTCGTCGTGGTCGCCGTGTCCGTGTGCGTCCAGTCGACAACGGCACTCCACGCATCGGTCGCGTTCGCCCGGCTTTGGTACCGCACTTCGTAGCCCGTGATCTCCGGGCCGCCGTTGCGCCCCGGCGCGGTCCAGGTCGCGGTCAGGGTCGTCGACGAGCCCGAGACCGCCGACACCGTCGGCTTGGCCGGTGTGTCCGGCTGCTCGTTCGCGTCCATCACCGTCACCGTGATGGTCTGGGTCCCCGTCTGCTCCCGGTCGCCCGTGCCGCTGGTCGCCTGCACCACCACCACATAGGCGTTGTCGGTGTTCGCGTCCTGCGGGTCCTCGTAGTTGGGCGCCGCCTGGAACGTCAGCACGCCGGAGTTGTTGATGGAGAACAGCGCCTGGTCCGCGCCGCCGCTGAGCGCATAGTCGGTGATGTCGTCAGTCGTGTCGCTGTCCGACGCCACCACCGTGCCCACCGCCGTCTGGTTCTCCGCCGGGTTGAACATCGCCGCCGAGGTGAACGCCGGCGCCGCGTTCGCGTCCGTCGCGCCGCTGCCCGAAGCGGACCAGCCGCCCGTGCCCTCGGCGTTCGTCGCCCGCACCTGCACCTGGTAGCTCGTGTCCTCCAGAAGCCCCGTGAGGATCGCCGTGAGGGCGGTGCCGATGTGGCTCCCGTCACTCCACGGCCCGCTCGTGCCCGCCCGGTACTGCACGTCGTAGTCCGTGATCTCCGGGCCGGCGTTGTCCGGCGCCGACCAGCTCACGTTCAGGCTCGTCACCGACGCCGGCGACACCGACGGCGCATCCGGCGCGCCCGGCGCCTCGGTGTCGTCGTCCATCACCGTCACCGTGATGGTCTGGTCCGCGGTCATCACCCGCGCGTCCTTACCGCTCGTCACCCGCACCACCACCACGTAGGCGTTGTCGGTGTTCGCGTCCTGCGGGTCCTCGTAGTCGGGCGCCGCCTGGAACGTCAGCACGCCCGACGTCGAGCCGATAGAGAACAGCGCCTGGTCCGCGCCGCCGCTGAGCGCGTAGTCGGTGATGTTGTCAGTCGTGTCGCTGTCCGACGCCCGCACCGTGCCCACCGCCGTCTGGTTCTCCGCCGGGTTGAAGGTCGCCGCCGAGGTGAACGCCGGCGCGGCGTTCGCGTCCGTCGCGCCGCTGCCCGAAGCGGACCAGCCGCCCGTGCCCTCGGCGTTCGTCGCCCGCACCTGCACCTGGTAGCTCGTGTCCTCCAGAAGCCCCGTGAGGATCGCCGTGAGGGCGGTGCCGATGTGGCTCCCGTCACTCCACGGCGCGCTCGTGCCCGCCCGGTACTGCACGTCGTAGTCCGTGATCTCCGGGCCGTCGTTGTCCGGCACCGACCAGTTCACGTTCAGGCTCGTCACCGACGCCGGCGACACCGACGGCGCATCCGGCGCACCCGGCGCCTCGGTGTCGTCGTCCATCACCGTCACCGTGATGGTCTGGGTCCCCGTCTGCTCCCGGTCGCCCGTGCCGCTGGTCGCCTGCACCACCACCACATAGGCGTTGTCGGTATTCGCGTCCTGCGGGTCCTCGTAGTTGGGCGCCGCCTGGAACGTCAGCACGCCGGAGTTGTTGATGGAGAACAGCGCCTGGTCCGCGCCGCCGTTAAGCGTGTAGCCGGTCACGGCGTCAGTCGTGTCGCTGTCCTCCGCCTCCACCGTGCCCACCGCCGTCTGGTTCTCCGCCGGGTTGAACGTCGCCGAAGAGGTGAACGCCGGCGCGGCGTTCGCGTCCGTCGCGCCGCTGCCCGAAGCGGACCAGCCGCCCGTGCCCTCGGCGTTCGTCGCCCGCACCTGCACCTGGTAGTTCGTGTCCTCCTCAAGCCCCGTGAGGATCGCCGTGAGGGCGGTGCCGATGTGGCTCCCGTCACTCCACGGCGCGCTCGTGCCCGCCCGGTACTGCACGTCGTAGTCCGTGATCTCCGGGCCGGCGTTGTCCGGTGCCGACCAGTTCACGTTCAGGCTCGTCACCGACGCCGGCGACACCGACGGCGCATCCGGCGCACCCGGCGCCTCGGTGTCGTCGTCCATCACCGTCACCGTGATGGTCTGGGTCCCCGTCTGCTCCCGGTCGCCCGTGCCGCTGGTCGCCTGCACCACCACCACATAGGCGTTGTCGGTGTTCGCGTCCTGCGGGTCCTCGTAGTCCGGCGCCGCCTGGAACGTCAGCACGCCGGAGTTGTTGATGGAGAACAGCGCCTGGTCCGCGCCGCCGCTGAGCGCATAGTCGGTGATGTCGTCAGTCGTGTCGCTGTCCTCCGCCTCCACCGTGCCCACCGCCGTCTGGTTCTCCGCCGGGTTGAACATCGCCGCCGAGGTGAACGAGGGCGCCGCGTTCGCGTCCGTCGCGCCGCTGCCCGAAGCGGACCAGCCGCCCGTGCCCTCGGCGTTCGTCGCCCGCACCTGCACGTCGTACTCCGTGTCCTCCAGAAGCCCCGTGAGGATCGCCGTGAGGGCGGTGCCGATGTGGCTCCCGTCACTCCACGGCGCGCTCGTGCCCGCCCGGTACTGCACGTCGTAGTCCGTGATCTCCGGGCCGGCGTTGTCCGGCGCCAGCCAGGTCACCGTCAGGCTCGTCACCGACGCCGGCGACACCGACGGCGCATCCGGCGCACCCGGCGCCTCGGTGTCGTCGTCCATCACCGTCACCGTGATGGTCTGGGTCGCCGTCAGCTCCCGGTCGCCCGTGCCGCTGGTCGCCTGCACCACCACCACATAGGCGTTGTCGGTGTTCGCGTCCTGCGGGTCCTCGTAGTTGGGCGCCGCCTGGAACGTCAGCACGCCGGAGTTGTTGATGGAGAACAGCGCCTGGTCCGCGCCGCCGCTGAGCGCATAGTCGGTGATGTTGTCAGTCGTGTCGCTGTCCTCCGCCTCCACCGTGCCCACCGCCGTCTGGTTCTCCGCCGGGTTGAAGGTCGTTGAAGAGGTGAACGCCGGCGCCGCGTTGGCGTCCGTCGCGCCGCTGCCCGAAGCGGACCAGCCGCCCGTGCCCTCGGCGTTCGTCGCCCGCACCTGCACCTGGTAGCTCGTGTCCTCCTCAAGCCCCGTGAGGATCGCCGTGAGGGCGGTGCCGATGTGGCTCCCGTCACTCCACGGCGCGCTCGTGCCCGCCCGGTACTGCACGTCGTAGTCCGTGATTTCCGGGCCGTCGTTGTCCGGCGCCAGCCAGGTCACCGTCAGGCTCGTCACCGACGCCGGCGACACCGACGGCGCATCCGGCGCGCCCGGCGCCTCGGTGTCGTCGTCCATCACCGTCACCGTGATGGTCTGGGTCCCCGTCTGCTCCCGGTCGCCCGTGCCGCTGGTCGCCTGCACCACCACCACATAGGCGTTGTCGGTGTTCGCGTCCTGCGGGTCCTCGTAGTTGGGCGCCGCCTGGAACGTCAGCACGCCGGAGTTGTTGATGGAGAACAGCGCCTGGTCCGCGCCGCCGCTGAGCGCATAGTCGGTGATGTCGTCAGTCGTGTCGCTGTCCTCCGCCTCCACCGTGCCCACCGCCGTCTGGTTCTCCGCCGGGTTGAACATCGCCGCCGAGGTGAACGAGGGCGCCGCGTTCGCGTCCGTCGCGCCGCTGCCCGAAGCGGACCAGCCGCCCGTGCCCTCGGCGTTCGTCGCCCGCACCTGCACGTCGTACTCCGTGTCCTCCAGAAGCCCCGTGAGGATCGCCGTGAGGGCGGTGCCGATGTGGCTCCCGTCACTCCACGGCGCGCTCGTGCCCGCCCGGTACTGCACGTCGTAGTCCGTGATTTCCGGGCCGTCGTTGTCCGGCGCCAGCCAGGTCACCGTCAGGCTCGTCACCGACGCCGGCGACACCGACGGCGCATCCGGCGCGCCCGGCGCCTCGGTGTCGTCGTCCATCACCGTCACCGTGATGGTCTGGGTCCCCGTCTGCTCCCGGTCGCCCGTGCCGCTGGTCGCCTGCACCACCACCAGATAGGCGTTGTCGGTGTTCGCGTCCTGCGGGTCCTCGTAGTTGGGCGCCGCCTGGAACGTCAGCGCGCCCGACGTCGAGCCGATCGAGAACAGCGCCTGGTCCGCGCCGCCGCTGAGCGCGTAGTCGGTGATGGCGTCCCCGTCGAAGTCCCCCGCCCGGACCGTCCCCGCCGCGGTCTGGTTCTCCGCCGGGGTGAACGTGTCTGACGAGGTAAACGCCGGCGCCGCGTTCGGGAAAACGTCGTTGTCGACGATCGTGCCGATGGCGGAGTTGTCCTCGAGCCTCGCGTTCGACGCGCTCCCCAGGGTCACCTCGAAGGTCTCGTCGCTCTCGACGAGCTCGTCGTCGACCACGGTGACCTGAAGCTGCGCCGTCGTCTGCCCCGGCGAGAACATCACAAACCCATTCTGCGGGAAACTGGTGAAGTCCTCCTCTTCCGCCGTCTGACCGCTGTTCAGGAACGTACCCCAGCCCACCGTCACCGTCCTGCCGCTCGCCGGCCTCAGCGTCACCGTGAACTCCACGTTGGACTCCTCGGGCGCCGACACATCGGCGATGACCAGCGCCGGCCGCGCGTCGTCGTCGGTGATCGTGCCCGTCGCGGTGGTCGCATCCGCCGCCAGCGTCGCGTTCGACGACGGGCTCGACAGCGCCACCGTGAAGGTCTCGTCGTTCTCGTCGAGGGCGTCCTCGGCCGTCGCCACCGTGAACGTCGCCGTCGTCTCGCCCTTGGTGACGGTCACCGACCCCGTCGTCGATTCGAGATCCGCCGCCGCCGCCTTCTCCTCGTCGCCCTCGATCGTCGACGCCGTCCAGGTCGCCGTCACGTCGGCCGTGGCCGCCGCCGACAGCGTCACGGTGAACTCCACCGGAGCGCCCTCGGTCGCCGCCGCGTCCGCCACGCCCAGCGTCGGCGGGTCGTCGTTGTCCGTGATCGTGCCCGTCGCGGTCGCGTCCGCCGCTAGCGTCGCGTTCGACGGACTCGACAGGGTCAGCGTGAAGGTCTCCTCGTCGGGTTCGTCGAGGGTGTCGTCTTCCGTCGCCACCGCGACGGTCGCCGTCGTTTCGCCGGGCATGAAGGTCAGCGTGCCGCTCGCCGCCGTGAAGTCCGCGGGCGAGGTGGCGCTGTCGTCGGTCGTCGCCCAGTGCACCTCCACCTCCCGGCCGCTCGCCGCCGACAGCGTCACCGGGAACTCCACCGGAGCGCCCTCGGCCGCCGTCGCATCGCCCACGCTTACCGACGGGAGCAGGTCGTTGTCCACGATCGTCACCGTCGCCTCGGACGGGGTTTCCGCCGTCACGCCGGCCGGCAGCGTCCCGAAGGAGAGCGCCACGCTCTCGCCGGCGTCGGCATCCGTGTCATCGGTCGCCGCCAGCGTGAAGGTCTGTTCCGTGTCGGTCGCGCCGAAGGTCACGTTCTCCGGCACCCCCGACCAGTCCGCCCCGGTCTCGCCCGGCGGCGTCGCGCCGCCCGCGCCCGCCGCCGAAACCGGCACCGTCACCTCGCGCCCCGGCGCGGCGTCGAGCTGCACCGTCACCGCCACCGTGCCGCCCTCGTCCACCGAGTACGACCCCGCCCCGAACGACACCGCCGCCGAGCGCGGCGTCGCCGTCGCCTCGTCCGAGGGGTCGCTGGCGCTACTCGACGAGCTGTACGTCCGCACCTGGAAGGTGTGCAACTGCCCGCCCACCAGGCCGGTCACCGTGTAGCCGGTTAGGTTCGAACCATCCCCTCCAAGGCTGTCGTTTTGCCCACTGTTCGGAATATCCGTCCACGCGGCGTAGTTCCCGTCCGTCTTGTACCGGTACTGGTGACGGGAAAACTTCAGTTGCGGCGCGTGCGCGTCCCAGGACAGCGCCACCTCGCCGACCCCCGCCCCCGCCGACGCCGTCAGGTTCGCCGGCTGCGGCCGTCCGGTGTCGAAATCGGCCACGCTCACCGTGGCCGAGCCCGGGGCGCCCACCGTGTAGCCCATGCCCGCCTGCACCCTGACGGTGAGATTGCCTGGCAGCTCGGCGAGATCGTCGTTCTCCAGCGCCACCGTCAGCGCCGCCGTCGCGCTGGCCACCGCGAACGTCACCGTGCGCTCCGCCGCCGCCCCGTCCGGCAACAGGTCGCGGTCCACCTGCTGCGTCACCTCCACCGTCACCGTCAGCGTCGCCGCCGTCGACCCGGTCCGGCTCAGCGTGAAGCCGGCGTTACCTTGCACCTCGGCGTAGGAGTTTCTGTCCGCCGCGATCGTCACCACCGGCAGGTCGTTGTCCACGATCGTCACCGTCGCCTCGGACGGGGTTCCCGACGTCACGCCGGCCGGCAGCGTCCCGAAGGAGAGCGACACGCTCTCGCCGGTTTCGGCATCCGCGTCATCGGTCGCCGCCAGCGTGAAGGTCTGTTCCGTGTCGGTCGCGCCGAAGGTCACGCTCTCCGGCACCCCCGACCAGTCCGCCCCGGTCTCGCCCGGCGGCGTCGCGCCGCCCGCGCCCGCCGCCGAGACCGGCACCACCACCTCTCGCCCCGGCGCGGCGTCGAGCTGCACGGTCACATCCACCGTGCCGCCCTCGTCCACCGAGTACGACCCCGCCCCGAACGACACCGCCGCCGAGCGCGGCGTCACCGTCGCCTCGTCCGAGGGGTCGCTGGCGCTACTCGACGAGCTGTACGTCCGCACCTGGAAGGTGTGCGACTGCCCGCCCACCAGGCCGGTCACCGTGTAGCCGGTCAGGTTCGAACCATCCCCTCCAAGGCTGTCGTTTTGCCCACTGTTCGGAATATCCGTCCACGCGGCGTAGTTCCCGTCCGTCTTGTACCGGTACTGGTGACGGGAAAACTTCAGTTGCGGCGCGTGCGCGTCCCAGGACAGCGCCACCTCGCCGACCCCCGCCCCCGCCGACGCCGTCAGGTTCGCCGGCTGCGGCCGTCCGGTGTCGAAATCGGCCACGCTCACCGTGGCCGAGCCCGGGGCGCCCACCGTGTAGCCCATGCCCGCCTGCACCCTGACGGTGAGATTGCCTGGCAGCTCGGCGAGATCGTCGTTCTCCAGCGCCACCCTCAGCGCCGCCGTCGCGCTGGCCACCGCGAACGTCACCGTGCGCTCCGCCGCCGCCCCGTCCGGCAACAGGTCGCGGTCCACCTGCTGCGTCACCTCCACCGTCACCGTCAGCGTCGCCGCCGTCGACCCGGTCCGGCTCAGCGTGAAGCCGGCGTTACCTTGCACCTCGGCGTAGGAGTTTCTGTCCGCCGCGATCGTCACCACCGGCAGGTCGTCGTCGATGATCGTGCCGGTCGCCGTCGGGTCCGTCGCCAGGGTCGCGTTCGACGGGTTCGACAGCGTCACCGTGAAGGTCTCGTCGTCCTCGTCGACGGTGTCCGCCGTCGTTTGCACCGCGAACGTCGCCGTCGTGTCGCCGGGCATGAAGGTCAGCGTCGCCGCCGGCGCCGCCGTGAAGTCCGTGTCCGAGGTGGCGTTGTCGCCGGTCTCGGCCGACGGCGCCCAGTCCACCGTCACCTCCCGGCCGCTCACCGGCGACAGCGTCGCCGTGAAGGTCACGGCGCTGCCCTCGACCGCCTCGGCATCCGCCACGCTCAGCGTCGCCAGGGGGTCGTTGTCAGTGATGGTGCCGACCGCCGTCGGGTCACTCCCCAGCGTCGCATTCAACGGGTCCGACAGCGTCAGCGTGAAGGTCTCGTTGAACTCGTCGGCGGTGTCCTGCGTCGTCTGCACCGTGACGGTCTGCTCCGTGTCGCCGGGCATGAAGGTCAGCGTCCCCGAAGCGGCCGTATAGTCGGTTCCCGCCACCGCCGGCCGGAACTCCACGGCGAGTGTCGCGGCCTCCCAGGCCACTGTCACCGTCCTCTCGCTCGCCGGCGTCAGCGTCACGGTGAACTCGACCGGGCCGCCCTCGTCCGTCGCCGCACTCTCGGCGCTCAACCCCGGCGGGTCGTCGTCGTCGGTGATCGTGCCGGTCCCGGTCGGGTCCGCCCCCAGTACGGCGCCCATCGCGTTGGATAGCGTCAGCGTGAAGGTCTCGTCATCTTCGTCGGTGGTGTCGTTATTCACCGCCACCGTGAACGTCCCCTGCGTCTCGCCCCCCGTGACGGTCGCCGTCCCCGTCGTCGCCTGGAGGTCGCCGAGCTCCGCCGTGTCGTCGCTCCCCAGCGTGACCGTCCAGTCCACCGTCACGTCTTGTGCGGCCGCGGAAGACAGCGTTACCTGGACCGGCACGCCGGTGTTCTCGAAGCCCGTCCCGACAAGCACGGTCATCGAGGGCAGCGCCCCGCCGTCGTTGTCGTTGATCGTGCCCGCCGCCGTGGCCGGGTCCGTTGCCAGCGTCGCGTTCGACGACGGGCTCGACAGCGTCACCGTGAAGGTCTCGTTGTCCTCGCCGGTGGTGTCCTCGACCGTCGTCACCGCGAACGTCATCGCCGTGTCGCCGGGCATGAAGGTCAGCGTGCCGCTCGCCGCCGTGAAGTCCGTGCCCTCGGTGGCGGTGTCGCCGGTCTCGACCGACGTCGCCCAGTTCACCGTCACGTCGTTCTCCGAGACCGCCGCCGACAACGTCACCGTGAAGGCCACGGGGCTGCCCTCGGCCGCCTCCGCGTTCGCCACGCTCAGCGTCGGCAGGGGGTCGTTGTCGGTGATGGTCACCGTCGCATCGCATCGTATGGTTGTCCGGCACGCCGTGCCGTCGGGCCGGCGGAGCGCCACGACCGCCTGCGTGCTCGCAAGCGGTTCCAGGATCACAGTCAGCGCCTCGTCCGGCTCGTTGAGTTCATCGTCCACGATCGCCAGCGTCACTTCCTTGCGGGCGATGAAGTTCGTTCCATCCGCCGTGAAGTCGGATGGAACGAACCGGATAGCATCCGGGCTGAATTCGAAGTCGCCCTTGTCCGACGCCCCTCCGGTGATGAGCTCGTAGTTGATGTAGAAAAAGATGTCATCATGGGGTATCGGCACGCTGGCCGCGGTGCGCAGGATGACGGCGACGGTGGCGTCGCCGGCGGCCTCGTCGAAGGTGTAGGCGGCCTGCTCGAACGACGCCGTGACGGCCGGGTCGGCCACCCTGATCCGGGTGCTTGCCGTATTCTGCGAGCCCGGCACGTAGCCCGTCCCGTCCTGCACCGTGGCCGTCAGGGCGGTCTCCCCGGTCACCGTGTTGCCCCTGAAAAAATGGGCGGGGATGTTCAGCGTAGCGGTGGCTTCGCCCGCCCGGAACGACACGGTCTGGGCGAGATGCTCGCTCCCGATCAGGTTCTTGTCCTGCGTCAGCGCGACCGAGACGTCCAGCGCCGCGGCGGGATCTCTCGTGCGGGTCAGCGTGAAGGTCACTAGGTCGAGCACCGCGGTGAACGACGCGTGGTCCGCGGCGATGGTGACGGCCGGCAGCGCCTCCGCCCGCGTCACCGTCACCGTGTAGTCCTGCACGGTGGCGCCGTCCTCGGCCGTCACCCGCACGGTGATCGCGTTCGCGCCCACCGCCAGCGGCACCTGGAATCCGTCCTCCGCCGTGTCCGCGTCGTCGAGCGTATTGCCGTCCGAGTCCAGATACGCCACCCCCGCGAGCGCGTCGTTCTTCGTCGGCGTGAACGTCAGCGTCTCGACCTCGTTGGCCACCATCACCGTGTAGGTGGTGGTGTCCGAGCCAAAGGTCAGCAGGTCCGTACCGCCGCCGCTCACGGCGAGTCCGCTCAGCGTCGCGTCGGTGGAGGCGTCGCCCACGCGCACTGTGGCCGTGTCGGTATCGGTGTAGGTAGCCTCGGCGTCCACGCCCTTCCCCGTGACCGTCAGCGTGAATACCAGCTCGGCGTCCGACGAAGGCGCGGTAAAGCTCGGGCTATCGGTGTCGGCGCCGCTGAGCGTGACCGTCGCGCCGCCCGTCTCCGTCCATTGGTAGGTGACGTTCGTACCCCAGGCGCCGCCGCTGGCGCTGCCGTCGAGGGTCACCGCCGCGGCCTGCGCCACCCGCCGGTCTCCGCCCGCATTCGCCGTCGGCACGAAGGGGCCGCCGGGGTTGGCAACCAGCTTCAGGGTCTCGAGCATGGTGAGATTCTCGAAAACGCCCGCCGGCAGGTCGCTCAGGGAGTTGAACTGCAGGGAGAGGAACCTGAGCGCGGTGAGGCCGTCGAAAACGCCCGCCGGCAGGCCGCTCAGGGAGTTGTCGTCCAGGTAGAGGGCATCGAGCGCGGTGAGGCCGTCGAAAATGTCCTCGTGCAGGCTGCTCAGGGAGTTGTTCCGCAGATCCAGGCGCTTCAGCGCGGTGAGGCCGTCGAAAAGGCCCGCCTGCACGTCGCTCAGCTCGTTGCGGTGCAGGTAGAGGGTATCGAGCGCGGTGAGGCCGTCGAAAACGCCATCCGGCAGGCCGCTCAGGGTGTTGCGGTTCAGGTGGAGGGTCTCGAGCGCGGTGAGGCCGTCGAAAACGGCCTCCGGCAGGACGCTCAGGGAGTTGGTCTGCAGTTGGAGACTCGTGAGCGCGGTGAGGCCCTTGAAAACGGCCGCCGGCAGCTCGCTCAGGGAGTTGGTCTGCAGTTGGAGACTCGTGAGCGCGGAGAGGCCGTCGAAGTCGCCATCCCGCAGCGACGAGATCCCGCTGGAATTCAGGCCCAGACTCTGGATCCTGGAGAGATCCGCTGCGCTCACCTCCGCGCAGTTGTCCAGGCGGACGATCTGGAAAATGGCGTCTTGCACCTGCTGGGTGCGGCCGCAGATGCCGGGCGTCGGCGTCACCGGCCCCGCCTCCGCCGCCTCACCCGCCTCACCCGCGGCGTTCACCGCCCGGAGCTCGAAGGTGTGGGCCACCTCGTTGGTGAGCATTGTCACCGTGAACGAGTCCTCGTTCGCCTCGTCCGGCGCGCTGTTCGGAATCGGCGTCCAGTCCTCGGGATAGTCCGCGCTCGTCGTGTACCGGAACTCGTGGCGCGTCACCCCCGAATCCAACGCCCGCGCTTTCCAGGCAAGCGCCACCTGCGCGTCGCCCACTGCCGCCCTGAAGTCGGTCGGCGCGTCCGGGGGCGTGACGGTCTGCGCCTGTACACGCACCAGCACGGATCCCGAGCAGTTGTTCGTCGTATCGGACTCGTCGGCCACCGCAGTCACGCACGCGCCGTAATAGAACTGTACGGGTGCTGGCGGCGCCAATATGTCCAACGAGTGGCTGCTGCTCTCCGATGCGGCGAGCCCGGTCACGGTCTCCGCGTTGATGCCTTGCACCGTGTCGGACGTCGTAATCGTTGAGTCGGTCGAACGGTAGAATCGCAACGTCGTGGCTGCCGAGGCTCCGTCCCCAGCGTTCCGCACCGTCGCTGACAGGGTGAACGTGGTTCCGGAAGTTGGGGTGCTGTCGGTCACCGAAGGCGACTCCACCACCAAGTCCGGACCGGTCTGGGCCTCAACCGCCGTAGGCGCCAGCCACGCCACCCCTATGACAGCTACCGCGACAATGCTGCACGCTTTTCCGTGACACGGTCTGTGGCACTTTCGTCGGCTCGGAATAGCCAACTCATAACGCGCACTGGATGTCAAGTCTTTTGTCGAGCCGTTCATGGCTTGTCCGCCCTCCGCACCGTTGCAACCGGAAACCCCGCGCGCCTCAACACAACACGTGCCGCTCGGCCGCCTGACGACGGTGACGAGCGGCGCGTGCACGAGAAGAAGATGCGAAGCGACCCTGCCGGGACCCGCATCAGCCCCGGCGTTCCGAGCGGCGCCGTGCCCGCTACCGGTGCGCTGGACAGCACGCCGCGGACGCCCACGCCCGGCGCGTACACGCCGGCCGAGGCCCCGAAAGGGATGACTGCGCCGGCGGGGCGGAAGGACATCAGGCCGTTGGAGACGCCCCCGGCGGACGGCGCTCAGCAGCCCGGCGGCTCGTGCGGTCAGAACGCGGGCGAGGGGCCGCCGACGCCGGTCGGGAACCCGGTCCACGGCGTCACCACGCCCGCAACGGGCGGCGGGGCCGCGCGAGTCGTCGAGGCTGTGGGGAGTGCCACCGGACCACGCCGCTTCGGGCGCGTCCGCCGGGCTCAGGTCATGAGGAGACGTCCGCGGCGCTCGACGCCACTTGTGTCTCCGCGCCGGAAGCCAATGCAAGTCCAGGCCGTTCTCGTCGATTCCTCCGCCGTCCATACATTCGGCCCTTCATGTCAGCGAATCAGGTGCTGACGGGGCGTACTGGCATAGGCGCCCGGCAATGACGGTGAAGGGCAATTATACCGTTGTGATCGCAATAGCAATAGTCCTATCTCATTATGCCTATGCCATACATATATTATGTCAACGAGCTTGGACCGCGTACGCATACACTACAAACAGGCGTAGTATTATTAGGTCTCAGGACAAGATATATTTTGTTATTCCCTGCCGGCTCGCTGCCGGTACTCGCAGCGCGCGATCCTCACCCCGCCGTCGACCCTACGTTCAGCCCTGCTGCAACTGAATCGAGTGCTGCCGCGCCGCGCCGCAACAATAGGAGTGCGTCACCACCGTCTGGTCAATAACACGACTTCATTGTTCTTATGCGATACATATATTGCGTCATGGGACCGAACTGAAAAGTGAGAAACTAGCAGTCCGTGGTGAAACCCCGCGTTGCACCGAGATCGGCGATGCGCCCGCTGAGCAAGGCGAGAAGAGGGAGAATACCGGCAGTATTTGACCGATGAACAACGCTGCTCAGTGGGATGCAGCGCCGATCGAATGCAGCGGGGCTTTTGCCACGGGCTGCTAGCCCGCCAATGCGTTCGGAACGCCTCCGGGACCGCCACACCTGCGCCAGGTTAGAGATAATAATTTTATGGCATTGACTAAATAATATTTGTCTATCAATACCGGCCGACCGGAGCCTCTGCGGCCCGCCGCGCGGCTGCAAGCCGCCGGGCCGGACCTCGGTCTCCATTGGCTGCGCCGTAACTAGCCGGCTTGCCGCCGGCGGGTATGGTGTGCAATGGCATAATCGCGTATTGTCACAAGCGCCCCGTCTGGAGGTTCCATAGCGTTGCTGCTCCTGCCCCCGCTCGAAAGCCTGCGCTTCTTCGAGGCCGCGGCCCGCCACCAGGGCTACGTCCGCGCCGCCGAGGAGCTTGGCGTCACCTCGGCCGCCGTCGCCCACCGCGTCCGCCTGCTGGAGAAGCATCTCGACGTGCCGCTGTTCAACCGCCGCCATCGCGGCGTGCGCCTCAACCGCCGCGGAATGGCCTATCTGAAGGAGGTGCAGCGCATTCTCGCCGAGGTCCACGGCGTCTCCGAGCGCCAGCGCCGCTGGCCCCGCCGCGTCCGCATCGTTTCGGTCGAGGCGGTCGCCGAGAAGTGGCTCATGCCCAGGCTCGCCACCTTCAAGGCGGCGCACCCCGGCGTCGCCATCGAGCTGGAGACCAACCACCGCGGCGTCGACCCCGACCGCCGCGACTTCGACGCCTGGTTCGCCTACACCGGCGAGACCGCGGCGCCGCGCCCGGTGACGAGCCGCGAGGACACCCTGCTCGAGGAGACGCTCTACGAGGAGGAGCTGCTGCCGGTGTGCAGCCCGGCGCTGCTCGCCGCGCGCGGCCGGCCCCGCGGCCTGGACGACCTCGGCCGCTGGCCGCTGCTCTACGACCTGGGATGGGACGCCGACTGGTCGTACTGGTTCGCCCGCCAGGGCAAGTCCGCGCCGGACCTGTCGCGGGCCTCGGGTTTCCGCCTCTACAGCATGCTGGTGCAGGCCGCCGTGCACGGGATCGGCGCCGCCATCGGCCGCCCGATGCTGATCGCCCGGGAGCTGGAGAACAGAACGCTGGTCCCCGTCTTCGACCACCAGACCGAGGCGCCGGAGCGCTGCTGCCTCATCACCACGGCCGCCTCGCGGCAGCGGCCCGAGGTGCGGGCGTTCCGGGAATGGGTCCTGGACGAGGCCAGGATCGCGAACGACGGCGTCGGGCGGCATCCGTGAGCCGGCGTCGCACCTGCACGCCGGCGCCGTCCTCCCGTCAGCGCGCCGGCGCCCAGGGCGCCTTCGAGAGCCAGGACCCCAGCTTGTCCGCGTAGGCGAAGAGGGCCGGCAATCCGCCGGTATGGAGGAAGAGCACCCGGCGGCCGGCGGCAATGCGGCCCGAACGCACATGCGCGATCAGTCCCGCCAGCGCCTTGCCGGTGTACACCGGGTCGAGCAGCAGCGCTTCGTGCCGCGCCGCCAGCGCCATCGCCTCGCGCACGGCGTCGTTGAGCCGGCCGTAGCCCGGCGCGTGCACCGCGTCGGAGACCTCGACGCCGCCGGCATCGAACGCCGCCGGGCGCTCGACCATGCCGGCCAGCTCGGCCGCCACCTTCGCGACCCGGTCGCCCTGCCGCCGGGCGTCGCGCCGCACGCAGATGCCGTAGACCGGCGCCGCCTCGCCCAGCGCCCGCAGGCCAACCAGGAGGCCGGCGTGCGTGAGCGCGCTGCCCGAGGCGCAGACCACCGCGTCGAACCCGACGCCGAGCGCCCGCGCCTGCGCCGTCACCTCCGCGGCGGCCAGGACGTAGCCGAGTCCGCCGAGCGGCGGATGCCCGGGGGCGGAATGGATGACGTACGGCCGGCGGCCCTCGTCCGCGAGCATTTGGGCGCGCCGCTCCAGCGCCGCGTCGGCCGCCGCCTCGTCCTCGCCCACGGGGAACGCATGCAGCGTCGCACCGAGCAGACGGTCGAGCAGCAGGTTGCCGGAAGCGCGGTAGAGGGCGCCGGCGTCGTCGACGCGCTCTTCGAGTTGAACGTGCACGTCCATGCCGAGCCGGCGGGCGCCGGCGGCAGCGAGGCGGGAGAGGTTCGATTGCACGGCCCCGGTGGCCAGCACGGTGTCGGCGCCGCGCGCCTGCGCCTCGCCGAGGTGGAACTCGAGTTGGCGCACCTTGTTCCCCCCGAAGGCGAGCCCCGTGCAGTCGTCGCGCTTGATCCACAGCTCGATCCCGAGGGCCGCGCCGAGGCTGGGCGCCGGGTCGAGCGGGGTCGGCGCGTGGCCGAGCCGGACTCTCGGGAACCGTTCGACGGCGGCAAGCAGGCTGGACATGATGGAGGCGGGGTCCGCTGGACTCGTACGCCGATCCGGGTGAGTTTCTCACATCGTCCAGCAGCGCGGGGCGAGCACTTCGCCGGGCAGGTGACGCGCCTGGCCGGGGACGGCAGCGCTAGCCTCTTCAAGTCGAGGTCGGGTCCTGGCGCGTTGACTCCTACAGCGTCGTCGAGTACGTTGAGGATTGATTCTGATGCAGGTCTTCGTCAGCTACTCCCATTCGGACTCGCCGCTGGCCGCCCGGGTGTCCGAGGCGCTCCGGAAGATCGGGCTGCAGGTGTGGGATCCGGAAGTCAACCTCCTCCCGGGCGACAACTGGGCGGCCCAGGTGGGCCGCGCTCTCGAAGAGTCAGACGCCATGGTCGTTCTCTTGACGCCCAACTCGATAAGTTCGCCGCACGTCAAGGCTGAGATGGCGTACGCGCTGGGTTCGAAAAGCTACAGAAACCGACTGATTCCCGTCGCAGTCGGTGGCCGCGAGCAGCTCCCGAGAGGCGAGATTCCCTGGATAATCCAAAAGCTGCACTGGGTGGATTTGCCGAACCCGGAGAGCGGGGACCCCGAAGTCAAACCAATCGCCGATGCGCTACTCAGCCAAGCCTGAGCCCGCGTAGGTTCCGTGCACAAGTGCCGACCGAGGTTTTCGTTTCGCATTCGCATGAAGATCAACCGTTCGCCGAGTGGTTGGTCGGCGTTCTGCGCCGTCATCAGATTCCGGTGTGGTACAGCGACACCGACATCCAGGGTGCCCAGCAGTGGCACGACGAGATCGGCAGCGCGCTGCAGCGCTGCGATTGGTTCATCGTCGATCAGCTTCTGGTTCTCCGGCGTCAACGAGGGCGGCAGTTCGTTCCGGCTGCGGAGGGAGGCGACAACGTGCCGCTCCGTGGCGGCAAAGACCTCGCAGGCATCGCTCAGCGCCTCGACTTTGCGGAAACGTGTCTTGTAAATGACTGCAAGATACTCACCTGCTGCGATAACTTGATGTTGTCACAGGTTCCGCCGGCCGGCTGGCCCGACTCGGTAAGGGTGAAGGAGGCCCAAACGGCGGACGCGAATTTCCGTGCCGCCGCACCTCGAGGTGCTCGTGGTAGGGTCGAAAATGTGACGCGTCAAGTCAGCCGCGTGCAGTCGGCGTTTCGCCAGCAGGCTCCAGGATTCGGAGAGGCGGGGCTGACCCTGGGCTCGCAGCACCTGCTGCAATGGATCGTCGAGTCGCTGCCGCTGGCCCCGCAGATGCGGACGCTGGATGTTGCCGCCGGTACGGGGCACGTGAGCCGCGTGGTCGCGCCGCGTGTCCGATCAGTCACGGCCGTCGACGTCACGCCGGCGATGTTGCATGAAGCGCGGGCCGCGTCCGCGGCGGCGCGACTTGGCAACCTGCGCCTGGTGCAGGCGGACGCTGGCCGCCTTCCGTTCGCCGACGGGCGCTTTGACCTGGTGATGTGCCGGCTGGCGCTCCACCACTTCGCGGATCCGGTGGTCGAAGTCGCCGAGATGGCCCGGGTGACGCGCAGATCGGGCACGCTGGCCATCATCGACCTGCTCTCTCCGGACGATGCGGAGCTCGCTGACCGCTACAACCGGTTCGAGCGGATGCGTGATCTTTCCCACACGCGGGCGTTGACCGGCGCCGAGTTGCGAGACCTGCTGGAAGCGGTCGGCCGTCCGGTCGGCAACTGGTCTGTACGCGAGGTCGACGTCGACCTCGATCGTTGGTTCGATCTCACGCGCTCACCGGCATCGACACGGAAAACGATCTCGGAGGCGCTCCAGCGTGAGCACGACGGCGGGCCGGCCACCGGGATGCGGCCGCGCCAGTGCCGAGGGCGGCTGTCGTTCGTGCAGACGTGGGCCCTTGCGCAGTCCGGCCCGGGCGATCGACCGCCTCCAGCGTAACCGGCCGTCCGTGGCGCCAACGGCCGGCGAGGGGTGGAGAGCCTGTTCTCGCAATCGACATTCGGCGGTCAGCCATCATTCCGGGAGCGCGAACGCCCAGAAGCCGAGCCTCGACGCGATCGCCACGTACTGCCGGCCACCCACCATGTAGGTCATGGGGGACGCACGCCACTCCTGGTTGAGCTGGACGTGCCAGAGCGGCTCGCCGCTCCGGGCGTCCAGGGCGGCGAGGGTGCCGCTGTTCTCGCCGAAGAACACCACGTCGCCATCGGTCGACAGGACGCCGGAGAACGTGTGCGCCGCCCCGGCCTGCTCGTAGCTCCACGCGGTACGGCCGGTCTGGATGTCGAGCGCGCGGATGTACTTGCGGTTCGGCGCGCCGTCGGCGCGGCGGGTGGCGCCTCCCATCCAGTTGCGGCCGCGCTGCCATTCCTCATTCGCCTTCGTGTAGGTATCGCACGATTCGAGGGCCATCAGGTAGAACAGCTTCGTCCCGGGGTGATAGCTGGACGACCACCAGTTCGTCGCGCCGTAGATGGCGGGGCAGACGTCCGTCCCCTCTTCGGTCGGCACGCTGCCAGGCAGGACGATGGGCCGCCCCGAATCGTCGAGGCCGTCCGCCCAGGTCTGGTTCACGAACGGCTCGCCCAGCAGGAACCGTCCGTTCGTGCGGTCGAGCACGTAGAAGAAGCCGTTGCGGTTCGCCTGCACGAGCAGCTTGCGCGGCCGGCCCCGGAACTCCTCGTCGATCAGCAGCAGCGGCTCCTGCGCGTCCCAGTCGTGGGTGTCGTGCGGGGTGAACTGGAAGTACCACACGAGCTCGCCGGTCGCCGGCCTGAGCGCGAGGACCGAGTTGGTGTACAGGTTGTCGCCGGGCCGCCGGTCGCCGTTCATGTCCGGGCAGGGATTGCCCGTCGCCCAGTAGAGGAGGTCGAGCTCGGCGTCGTAGCTGCCGGTCAGCCAGGTGGTCCCGCACCCGCGCCGCAGCACGTCGGGGTCGCCCCACGTCTCCGATCCCGGCTCGCCCGGCGCGGGAATCGTCCAGAAACGCCACGCGCGCTCGCCGGTCTCGGCGTGGTACGCGTCGAGGAAGCCGCGCAGCCCGGTGTCACCCGCGCTGACGCCCGCGAAGACGAGGTCGCCGACCACGAGGGGGGCCACGACCGCGCCGTAGTGCTCGCGGTAGTCGTCCATCTCGGTGTCCCACACCCGCGCGCCGGTGAAGCGGTCGAGGGCGATGACGTGGGCGTGGTCGGTGACGCTGAACACGAGGTCGCCGCGCACCGCGACGCCGCGGTTGAGCCCGATGCCGGGGTCGCCGACGAGGCCTTCCGTGCGGGGCTGCGCGTAGCGCCAGATCTCGCGCCCCGTCGCCGCGTCGAGCGCGTACACCTGGTTGACGGCGGTGACGTACATCACCCCCGCGATCACCACCGGCGTGCCCTCGATCATCGGCATGTCGGGAATGGGGAAGAACCACTGCATCGCCAGTCGCTCGATATTGTCCCGATCGATCTGGTCGAGCGGGGAGTGGCGATTCCCGGAATAGCTGCCGTGATAGGACGGCCAGTCGACGGACGGCTCGACCGCCGCCTCGCGGAAGGCGTCGCCGTCCCGGCGCAGAAGGGCGATGTCGCCGCCGGCCGTCCGGAACTGCGCGTCGAAGCCGCTCTCGTTGAGGATGGTGCCTTCGAGGGCGCCGCCCGCGGCGAGCGGAAGCGATGCGGCCCGCGGTTGCGGCGCCCGCGGGTCACGGGCGGCCGGCGCCGCCGCCGCGGCCAGCTCCTTCAGGTATGCGACGAGCGGCGTCAACTCGTCGTCCGCGATCTCGACCCCCGGCATGCCGCGCGACGGCACGCCCTCGGTGATGATGCGCGCCAATCGGTCGGGCTCGCTGGCGTACACCATCGGGAGGATCGACACGGCCCGATCGCTGCCGGCGGCGTCGCCGCCGTGGCAGAGCGCGCACCGCGTGCGGTACGACTCCTCGCCGTCGGCCGCGGCCAGTTGCACCGTTGACAGGAAGAGCGCTGCGACGAGCGTTGGGATTCTCATGGTTGCCGGAATGATACGACAGGGGTATTGCGAAGTCGTGATGGATCGCGGCGCGAGGCAGACAGTTCATAACATTGCTTTCTTGACTGTTTTTTCGCAATGACGCAGGTTTGACACTCAATGATCGACCCTCTGTTCAATTGGTTCCGGGCCAACCTCCTGCTGATGGAGTCTGACAATCGAATGGGACGCATTGCCGCCACCGCTGCCTTTCCGGTGCGCTTCGTCACGCTCAGGCTGGCAAATGGATCGGACATGGGCGACAACTCACTCGCTCTTCGGCAAGCTGAACGCGACGTACTCGGAACCGGAAGGCGGTCCCCTCCTTCCGCCACCGGCCGCAATCACGACATACTGTTGGCCATCCACGCTGTAGATTGCCGGTGTTGCGAATCCTGCGGCGGACAACTCGGTTTCCCACAGCACTTCCCCATCCCGGACATCATAGGCCCGGAACTTCCTGTCCGGAGTGGCGCCGATGAAGATCAGGCCCGATGCGGTTACAACCGGTCCACCGTAGTTCTCCGTGCCAAATCCCAGCCCTTCCGTTTCGGGGTAGTCACCGAATGGGACTTGCCAGTCGATCTCGCCCGTGGCCAAATCGATGGAATTGAGCGTTCCCCAGGGCGGTGAATTCCCCGGCAAGCCTTCGTGATCGCGTACCCGCAGAGCCCCGCCAAAAACGTAGTCGACTTCGGTGCCTGGTGGATCCTCCACTTCCGACTCCGGGGATCGGATATGAGCCAACACTGCGTTCCGCTCGAAATCCTGGAGATGATCGAAGCTCGGCATGCGACTGCGTCCCTCTCGCACGACTCTCGCCAATTGACCGCGGGTCAGCCGAGCACCGATGTCCACCAGGCTCGGTCCAACGTCGGTGCCTTCACGATCGATGCCGTGGCAGCTGGCGCAATGCTCGACGTACGCGTTTCGGTTGCTGAATCCAACTGGAATCTCGTGCAGACGAATGATGCCGCCGATCTCCTGGGCATTGAGGATGAGTCGATTGCTGTTCGGGTCGAAGGCCGAGCCACCCCATTCCGCACCGCCATCGTATGCCGGGTAGAAGAGCGTGCCGGCCTCGGTCGGGGGCGCCCACGGTCGTTGATCCAGATCCTTGATCAGATCCTCAACGAAGTCGGTCGCCTCCTGGCTTCGCGTGGTGATCTCGAACGACTGACGGGTAAAGGCGACGCTGGACATCGGTTGCGTCAGGGAGGCTTGTTCTCCGGGGAGGTCACTGGGAGGCGTCGATACTTCGGCGATGTCGTACAGCGATTCTCCGGTGTCACGGTCGAATACGAACAGGTGACCCGATTTCGTCGTCACCGCGACGGCATCGATGACCACACCAAAGCGTTCCACCTGGACCAGAGTGGGCGGGGAAGGAAGGTCGCGATCCCACAGATCATGATGCACGGCTTGGAAGTACCAACGCAGCTCACCGGTTCGAGCGTCGAGGGTGAGCAGGCAGTTGGCAAACAGATTGTCGCCCGGACGCGATGCTCCGTAAAAGTCGGGTGCGGCGGAGCCCGTCGGCACGAAGAGAAGCTCACGCTCTGCGTCCAAGGCCATTCCCGTCCAGTTGTTCGCCCCACCTGCTCGTTCGAGAGCGCCGTCCGCCCAGGTTTCGGATCCCATCTCACCAGGCCGGGGGAGGCTGTTGAATTGCCAGACGAGGTCGCCGGTGATGGCGCTGTAGGCACGGACTGAGCCGGCATGGGCTCTATCGCCCTCATCGGTAGAAAAACCCAACACGATCAGGTCTTCGAAAATGATGCCCGGTACGCTGACGAAAAACGGAGCAGATCTACCGCTCGGTGTCAGATCGAGCCTGCCGTTCTCGCCAAAGTCTTCAACGGGTTGACCTGTGCTCGGGTCGAGCGCGATGAGCTCGCGGCCCGCGGTGTAGAACAGGCGAGATCGATCGTCGCCTTGCCACCACATGAGCCCCCGTTGCGCGGCTCCACCAGCGTCTGGATCGTGCCGCCACAGCTCGTCACCGGTCGCTGCGTCAAGGGCAAACGCGACGAGTCTCGGTGACAAGCCATACAGCAAGCCATCGATGATGAGCGGGCTGGTGTACATGACCGGCCTCGACCCGGGGACCAACTCGCCCGAGTCGTAGACCCACGCCACTTCGAGTTCGTGGACATTAACGCGGTTGATCTGGACCAACTCGGAATAGTGGCTGCGTCCCGGATCGCCCAGGTATGTGGACCAATTGGCATTCTGCAGGTCGGGCGTGCAGGAGCACAGCAGGAGGGTGGCGAGAGCAAGGCAAGTAGATCTCATCGCTGCATGACCTGGTCCACGCTGACAGTGGGGGATGTCCCGCGAGCGGGCCAGGCGTTCGTGAGCCCGCCTCGCGCTCGCCGCCGAATGCAGGTCCCACGCCGTGCGTAGCGCCCGGCCGACGCTGGCGTGCAGCCGCTCCGGCAGATGGCCGAGCACGTTCCGATTCGCGTTCCGGTCGGCTGGACGAAAAAGTACAGGCCGTACCCGTCTGCGTGGCTATCTGCATGGCCCTGGACCCTGACGGAAACCCATTGGTCACTCAGGCAGGGTGAACACGAAGATGTTGTTGCCGGCGCTTGCGCAGCTCCGACCGAACATACGCCGCGTCGAGGTAGCGGTTGGGGAAACTGCGCGTTCTCACTGGCCGCGAGGTGTGCCAGATTCTCGAAGGCCAGGGATTCTCGGCGGTTCAACAGCGTGGCCGGGCGACATATCCGGCGTTCTTGGTGCGTCCTCCGGACTAACGGGATCAAGTTCGAGTGTCTCTGAATGGAGTCAATAGATTCCAGAACTCGGCTGCGCAGCTTTTCCAATTCCATTTGCAGAAGGCAACAGTTACTGTTACTTTTAGTGAATGAAAACGGAATCAGGCCGCCCCAGGGCGCGGCAATACCTCGATAATCTGGCGGCTTCGAGCCGCTACACCTTCACGACCGGCGAAGCCCGAACTGCCCTGGGTCTGTCCCCACCGGCGCTGAAGATGGCGCTCAACCGGCTGACGCGTCAGCGCCTCATTGTATCGCCCGTGCGCGGGTTCCACGTCATCGTGCCTCCGGAATACCGGTCGCTCGGGTCGCTCCCGGCCGGCCAGTTCGTTCCCGCGCTGATGACCACGTTGAAGCTTCCCTACTATGCCGGCTTGCTCACGGCTGCGGAGTATCACGGCGCTGCACATCAGCGCCCCCAGGAATTCCAGGTTCTCGTCGAGAAGGCCCGGCGCAGTATCGAATGCGGCAAAGTCCGTGTCGGGTTCTTCGTCCGCAAGAACCTGCGCAGAGTGCCGGCGCAGACCCTGAATACGCCACGCGGATTCATCGTGGTGTCAACGCCCGAGGCCACCGCGTTCGATCTTGTGGGTTACCGCCATCGCGCCGGCGGCCTGAGCAATGTGGCCACGGTTCTCTCGGAGCTTGCGGAGAAGATCGATCCAGAGCGACTCGTGAAGGCGGCGCCCGCCGCCCCGGTTCCGTGGGCGCAAAGGCTGGGCTACCTTCTGGAGCTGGCCGGAGCCGGTGGCAAGACGGGACCGCTTCAGCAGTACGTGGGTGCACGCGCGCACGAATCTGTCCTGCTCCGTCCGGGCGCGCCGCGCGGCAAGTCGAGCCGCCAGGACACATGGAAGCTGTTTTTGAACGCGGAAGTGGAGTTCGATCTGTGATTCCACGCGATCACATTCTCGAATGGAGGGCGCAGGCGCCGTGGCCGCAAGATTCGCAGGTCGAGCGGAACCGGGTGCGCGATGATCTCGTTGAGAAATTGCTCCCCGAGCTGGATCGTGCTGTCCCACAACGCGGGCGCGGCGGGCGTCAGGGCGCGACCGTCGGGCAGCTCGACCGCCCCGGCCATGTCGCCGATGGGCACGAACTCGCTGACTGGTCGAGGGGGCCGTTCATCGTTCCTGAATCAGGATGGACACTCCAATTCTCTCAACTCACCATGCCAGGGCAGATTCGCTGCACGATACGTGAACCCATCGTGGATGGCGAGCGACCGATGCCTGCTATCATCGGGCTATGGAATCCACGCGCCAGTTGACCGCCATTATTGAACGTGAGGGTGACGCGTACGTCGCCCTCTGTCCAGAGCTCGACATTGCGAGCCAAGGCCAGACTGTAGAGATCGCGAGGACAAGCCTGATCGAGGCGTTGGAACTGTTCTTCGAGTCAGCTGATCCGACCGAGGTTTCCCGGCGGTTGCACAGCGAAGTATTCGTCACTCGCGTCGAGGTAGCGGTTGGGTAAACTGCGCGTTCTCTCTGGCCGCGAGGTGTGCCAGATTCTCGCAGCCCGTGGTAGAACCCCGCGTTGCACCGAGATCTGGTCGTAACAATGCCGCGTCCGGCCAGCGCAAGGCGCGACGAGGGGAAATACCTGTAGGGGCAACCCTTGTGGTTGCCCTGTTCGTCTGCCGGAACAACGAAGAGCAGCAGAATTCAGCATGGATCAGCGGGATGCGGCGCCATTCGAATGCAGCGGGGCTTTTGCCACGGGCTGCTAGAAGGCCAGGGATTCTCAGCGGTTCGACAGCGTGGCAGTCACATCGTGATGCAGCAGCGATCCCGAAGCACCACGACGACCGTTCCGGTCCCGGACCATTCCGAACTCAAGTTTGGCACGCTGTCCAGCATCATCCGGCAGTCCGGTGTGGCACGGAGGCTCTTCGAGCGCTAGTCCGACTTCCGCAACTCGGCATTGAAAACGCTCAAAAAGCCTGCTTTTACTGGATTTTTCCCAAAAGGTCGGCACTACAGGACGCCGCGCGAAGGGTGTGGTGGGACGTGGAATCAGGTCGTGAGGCGTGGCGCGGGCTGTGTCGGCAGTTGCAGATTGAGTTGGTGTAGCAGCAGAGCGTGCTCCCGGTTCGGCCGGGCCAGGTTCTTCAGGGTGACGTCGGCAGGCACTGGTCTTTCGTAGAGAGCGGGATGAGCCAGAGCCGAGCTTCGGCCCGGCTGTTCGTTCGTCCGGACGCATGCTTGCGCGCCTCGTGCGCAAGAACGCACTGTTGTTGTCGGTGGCAGGCGCAGCGGCGGATGGACCGCGCGACGAGCGTCCAGGCATCAGTGGATTGATCGACCCTCTGTTCAATTGGTTCCGGGCCAACCTCCTGCTGATGGAGTCTGACAATCGAATGGGACGTATTGCCGTCACTGCCGACGGCCTGCAACATCCGACGGTGCGAGATGGGGTGCTCACGCTGCTGCAAGCTGCCGACTTGGGAATCACAGATATCGAGCGCGTCAAGATGGATCCGGAGTTTGCCGAACGGTTGAAGCGCGCGCTTCGCGCCCGCGAGGAAGCACCGAATTCTGGACCTTGTCGACCGCAAGATGTTGCCATTGCGCAGCATCGTCAGACCCAACAGCTGCCGCGTGTACTCGCCCGCGGCGAGGCGCGTGCTCCCTCCCGCGGCGCAGAGCCCTGTGGCCTTGACGTCGCCTCTCTGCACGCTCGTCCAGACTTGGCTCTTGTCTCACGCTGTCCGATCATGCCCCCTCTGTCCAGACTGACGCGCTTTCCGACGACCGTTGACAGCTAGCTCGACTTCCGCTATTCGGCGTGATTTCCGACTAATTTCAGGGGTGTTCCCGCCTCGCCCGACCCGGTGTGCCAACAAAACCGGGGGGTTCCGCGTTCGTGGCCTGCCGGATCTCTGTGTAGTGCCGACCTACCCCCTTGATTGACGGGTCGCATACACGGACGATCGACGCATGTTCGTGCGCTGCAAGATGCGCCGCAAGGACGGCAAGGAGCACCGCTACTGGAGCGTGGTGGAGAACGTGCGCGTCCGCGGCGGCCGGGTCGTGCAGCGCCACCACGATGCTGCCGAACACGGCGTCGACGATGGTCCCGGCGTGCTTCTTCGTGAGATCGGCGACGTGGGCCACCTCCTCGACGAGCGCCGCCTTCGTCAAACTGCCTTCAATCACGGGGCGCACACCTCACATGGGCTCCGTGCGCCGGGTGCACCGCCTCTGTCGCGGCGGGGTCTACACGCCAAAGAGGCTCCTGAACCAGCTGACAAAACGCTGAGATTCCGGTCGCCTCGGGTCGAGAACCCTGTGTTTCACGGCTTCGTGCAATCGAAGTCCCGGCGGGTCCTGCCACGCGAGCCACGTGTAGACCTCTGCCTTTCTCTCATGTACAGACTTAAACGGGGCGTGGTCGCCTCTCGCCTCGGCGACGCAATTCCGGGCTCGCTGGTACAGAGCGCTGGAATCGTCCGGAATCAGTCCGACGAGAAAGTCCTCCAGCATCCCCTGAAACCGATTGTTTGGCATAATCCAAACACCGAACCTCGGGCCACTGGCGGGGACAACCTCCAGGCCTTCGACGGGAATCTGGTCCGGCAAGTCTGCGAACTCTCCGCCCCACAACGCTCTGAGCTCATCCCATCGGGCAGCCGCGTCACCGTCGGCATCGACCACAAGCCCCAGAGCTTCGAGTCCCGACGCTCTCAATTCGGCCTCGATGACTCCCGGATTCAGGATCGCGTCGACGCCACCGTAATCGTGAATGAATGCGGGGCAGTCCGGATCTCGATGATCCGGCCACGGGACCCCGTTGGCTTCCATCAAGTACGGGATTACGCGCTGGTCCGTCTTGCCCTCCACGAGCAGCTTCCTGGGGCGAACAGGCAACTCACCTGACCTCTATGTTTCGCTCGGCGGCGGCGACGATTGCCTCGTCGCTGAACCTAACCGCCTCGCCCCGGCTCAGGTCAATTCTCTGAATTGTGACGCCGCCCGCGTCGGACTTCGAGATTGCCGCAAGACTTTCGTAGCAATCGCGGTTGTGCGTCGTGGCGAACACCTGGACAGACCCAGCGGCGGCGGCTTCGCCGAGCATGCGCCACATGCCTTCCATGACCGAGTAGTGAAGACCGGTGTCGATCTCGTCGACGAGCAACACTCCGCCCTCGGCGTTCGCAATAGAGAGCGCCAGCCCGAGCATGCGCCACATGCCGTCGCCCATGCTCCCTATCGGCACGCGGTCTGCAACCCCGTGGAGTTTGAGCACCACGCCACCGGGCGCGTCGCGATTGAACCGGGTACGGTCATCCGCAATCGGGGCTAGGTCTTCGACGGTCGGCTCGACGATGCGAAGTGCGTGCTTGATGGCCTCGTGCTTGGGCGTGAGGACGAACTTGCTGAACGTCCGAACGACATCCGCTGCCGTCATGCCACTAGTCCTGACGAACTGCACCGCCTGGCTGGAAACGTCTCGCGTGCGCGTGAGCCGTCGAGGTCCGAACAGAAGTCCGTCCTCTGTGACACGAGCCCTGTACTGGTCCTCCGTATCCGACCACTTGACGCGAAGGAGGAGACGCTCGTCGTCTCCGTCTAGCTCAGCATCCCGTTCCTGGTGCTGGGAAGTGGACGAGTCTTCGACGGACACCGTCACCTTGTCGTTCCAACCGGCCGCAGCGGGGTCGCCGATGCGGTCGGCCTCGATGTGTATCTCGCCCCGCAACTCGTGGTTCGCGAACAGGTGGGACACGTTGAGAAGTTCTCGACGAGGTACGCTCGTCGCCCGTTCATCTCCTTCACTCGTATAGCCACTCTCTCCCCGACGTCCCGTAATGGACGACAGCACATGCGGGTTGCCCGCCGAAAGGAGCAACTCGATGCACTCCAGGATCGAGGTCTTGCCGCAGTTGTTCGTGCCGACGAGCAGGTTAACGCGGCCGAGCCCCTGCATCTGGAATGAGTTCAGCCCGCGGTAGCCACGAATTCGTATCGATGAATACAACGCACTCTCCGTGAAGCTGCAGCCATCTCCAGTATGACACGGGGGCGCCGGTGGCCGCGCACCTCTCCGCACCGGAGCCGCCCGACGTGGCGCTCGCCACCGGGGAGAGCTGGCGGTGGAGCCAGCGCACCGACCGATCAGTTCTACGGCATCGAGATCGGTCAGTTCCCGGCCCGCATCGACGTGGCCGGATCATGAACAACCGGCTGAGCTTGGAGATTGGCCAGACCCACGCGCGGGTCCGGCTCGAGAAGTCGCCGCACATCCGCAACGCCGACGCGCTGGAGATGGACTGGGCCGACGTGCTGGCTCCGACAGGTGATCGGTTTCCGTCGGAACGGGTGATCGGTTTCCGTCGGAATGGGTGATCGGTTTCCGTCGGAATGGGTGATCGGTTTCGTCGGAATGCGCAACCGTCCGGTCCGCTTCCGGCAGAATATGCTCGTCCAGCAGCGCAAACAACCGCGCCCGCAGCCCCTCCTCGCTCCAGATGTGCTGAAGCCCTTTCAGCACCGCCGGGATATCGTCCCGGGACTTCGGGTTGATCCAGATCTTGTTGATCGGAATCTGACCAATCTGGAACTGCCGTCTGTGAACTTCTCTCATGGTGGCGATGTCGCGAAGATTTCCGCGGAAGGAGTCGAAAACCGAGAATCTCCCCACAAAAATACAATATTCCGGGCAGCTTCGCCACCAAAAATAGCGCGAACATCCTGTGAAATAAACCCTTATGGTTTTCTGGCGGACACTGGTTTTGCGCGGGCGGCGGCGCTCAGTCCGGCAGGGCGAACACGAAGATGTTGTTGCCGGCGCTTGGGCGCAGTTCCGGTGTCAGGCGCATGAAACCGGATGCGGTCGCCGCCGAGCCGGTGCTCACCGCCACGTACTGCCGTCCCTCGACGGCGTAGGTGATGGGAAAACCGGTCACCGGCGAGCCGAGGTTGATCTCCCAGAGCACCTCGCCCGTCTCGTGGTCGAAGGCCCGGAACCGGCCGTTGACGTCGCCGCCGAACACCAGCCCGCCGCCGGTGGCGGCGAGCGACATCGTGGCGGCCCGCTGCTCGTGAATCCAGGTCGTGCGTCCGGTTTCCGCCGAGATCGCCTGCACGGTCCCCAACTGGTCCGTACCCGGCGCAAGCTGGGTGCGGACGCCGAGGGCGTAGCTCGGGTGGCTGCCCTCGGTCGTCGCCAGCATGCGGGCGCAGGCATTGCGCAGCGGCATGTACATCGTGTTGGTCAGCGGGCTGTAGGCGCCGGCTTCCCAGTCCTTGCCGCCGATGAGGGTCGGGCACGCCAGCACTTCCTGACCCAGTGCGCTGAACACGACCTCGGCATTCTCGGTCACCGCGCCGGTGGCGCCGTCGATGGCGCTGATTACGTTCTGCGCGACCGTCGGCGTGGCCCAGAGGAACTCGCCGGTTTCGCGGTCGAGGGTGTAGACCACGCCGGTCTTGCCCGGGATTCCGGTGATCACCTTGCGCACCCGGCCACGCTCGATGCGCGGGTTGATCCAGCTCACGGCGGCCGGATCCGGCGCGACGGCGGTGTCGACGAGCAGGCGCTCGAAGGGGTGATCGAGGTCCCAGTGGTCGTTCAGATGCTGGTAGTACCAGACGATGTCGCCGGTATCGGCGTCGAGCGCCAGCGTGGAGTTGTGATAGAGGTGCGCCAGGTCGGCGCCCCCGAGCAGGAACTTCGGCGCGGGTGACGTGACCGAGGTGCCGACGTAGACCAGGTTCAGCTCCGGGTCGTAGCTCGGCACCATCCACGTGCCGACGTGCTTCCGATCTTCGAACGGGACGCCGCCCCAGGTCTCGTCGCCCGGCTCGCCCGGCGCGGGAATCGTGCGCCGGCGCCAGAGCTCCTCGCCGGTCGTGGCGTCGTGCGCGACGATGACGCAGGCCTCGGGGCCGCCTCGCGGCGAGCAGCTCCGGCCCGAGATGATCTTCCCATTGGCGATGATCGGCCCCGAACTTTGCAGCGCGGGGTGCGTCTCGTAGTCGAGGATCCGGGTCTCCCACACCTGCCGGCCCGTCGTCGCGTCGAGCGCGAAGACGTAGCCGTCGGCGCTGGTGTCGATGATGCGGTCGCCGTAGATGGCGAGATTCCGGTTGGTGGTGGAGAGGCCGCGGATGGCGGTGCCCTCCGGCAGATCGCGGCGATACTCCCAGAGGAGATCGCCGGTGACGGCGTCAATCGCCTGGATGAAGTCGCGCGGATTCGGCAGATACAGGACGCCGTCGTACGCCAGCGGCGTCGCCTGCTGGCTCCCGGCGCCCATGCCGCGCGTCCAGACCATGCGGAGATCGCCGACGTTCTCCCGGGTGATCCGGTCCAGCGGACTGTAGCCCCAGCCGTCGAGCGTGCGCCGCCACATCAGCCAGTCCGCCGGCGCCGGATCCTGGAGCATGGCGTCGGTGACCGGAACGAAGTCGGCGCGGGACTGCGCTTGCGCGACGGTCGAGACCGGCGACAGCGACAGCACGACGACGACCCCGGCCAGCACCGGGAACGATTGATTCGGCATCGCGATCCCCCACGTCCGACAAGAATGCACGGCGTCCGACGGCAACGGTCGCGTGTACGGTATCACCACCTGCCGCGTGCCTGGCAGCCTGGCCGTTCGTCTCGTGCCGGGCGCGCGGATACGAAGAGGGTGCCGCCGGCATGCGCGCGCAGCACGTCTGCAGCGCGACGTGTATCAGGGCGTCGCCGCGCGCTCGTTCTTCTTGGCGATGTCGAAGAAGGAGAAGAGCTTCGAGACCATGGCGCGGTCCGCGTTGATGAACGCGGAGTGGTCGCCGCCCTTGACCTCGACGTAGACGTGCTCCATGCCGAGCTCGCGCATCTTGGCGACCCACTCGCGCGTGCGGGCAACCGGGACCGCCCCGTCTTCGTCTCCCTGCAGCACGATGACCGGGATGTGCCGGAACGACGCGAGCTGGTCCGGACTGCCCGCCGCCGCGGGCGCCGCCAGGCCGAGCGCCGCCCAGACGTCCGGGTACTTCGCCGCCAGGTGGTAGGTGCCGCCGCCGCCCATCGAGTGTCCCCACAGGTAGATGCGGTCGTCGTCGATGTTGAACTCGTCGACGACCAGCCGCAGCACATTCATGACGTCCTGCTCGGCGAGCTCGCCGAGATTGTCAGGCAACCCTTCGGCCCCGTCCCGATCGAGCCCGCGCGGGATGCCCGGGCCCCGGCTGCCGTACCACCCGCGCGGGTGGTAGCCCTTCGGGGTCACCAGGATGTACCCGTCGCGCTCGGCCAGGTCGACGTAGCCGTCGTAGCTCATGACCCAGTCGTACGGCCGCCCGAGCCCGTGGAGGCCGACGATGAGCGGCCACTCGCGCGAGGCGTCGTAGCTCGACGGCACGAACAGCGCGTAGGGCACCTCGACGCCGGTCTCTTCGAACGTATAGGTGCGGCCCTGCAGCCGGGCATCGGCGGCGATGGTGCTCCCCGGCTCCTGGGCCAGGGCGAGCCCCGTACCCGCGTGCAGCAGCACGACCGCCACGCTCGCGACGACGAATCGACGTCGGTTCATCCCACTTCTCCTTGTTCGCGCAGGTTTCCGGATCCGCGTTGCCGCCATCGCATGCTTCGGCCGTCTACTCGACGCGCAGGGCGTCCGTCGGATTGATTCGGGTCGCCCGGTGCGCCGGCAGCCAGCAGGCGACCAGCGCGGCGGCGACCAGCACGACCGGCGCCGCCACAAATGTCAGCCGGTCGTTCGTGGTGATGCCGTAGAGAAAACTGTCCAGCACCCGGCTCGACGCGGCGGCGGCGAGCAGGCCGGCGACGGCGCCCGCGGCGACGAGCAGGGCGCCCTGTCGGACGACGAGCGTGACGATGTCGCCGGATTTCGCCCCGAGCGCCATGCGGACCCCGATCTCGCGGCGCCGCTGCGACACCGTGTAGCTGAGCAGCCCGTAGATGCCGAAGGCGGCGAGAAACAGCGCCAGCGCCGCGAAACACCCGACGAAGACGGCATAGAACCGTGGTTGGACGACCGCGGCCGACAGCCGCGCATTCATCGTCTGCACATCATCGACCGTTGCGCGGGGGTGCGCGTCGGTCACCGCCTCACGCAGAAAGGGGAGCACCGCGAGCGGGTCGCCGGTGGTCCGCACGACGATGAACGGCTGAGGGAAGACAAATAGCGGCGATGCCTCGAGCTGGTGTACAGAAATGTAGGCCTCGGCGCCAGACTCGGCGACCGTGAGGCCCTGGTACTGGATATCCGCCACGACACCGACAACTTCCCACGGCTCGCTGCTCGCGCCGCCGCCGAACAGCAGTCGCTGCCCGACGGCCGGCTCGCCGCCAAAGACCTCGCGTGCGAATGTCTCGTTGACCACGACGACGCCCGGGCTGCCGGCTCCGTCGAGACGCGTGAAGAGGCGTCCGCTGCGCAGACGCAGCCGCATGACGTCGAAGTAGCCCGGGCTCGCCATGCGCATCGCCGAGCGGGGCGCCTCGCTCGGGTCGCTTGGCGGTGGGCGGCCGGCGACGCGCATCGTCGTGAACATCCCGCCGGTGGTCGCCAGCGGCAGGCTGGACGACAGCCCGGCCGCCGCCACGTCCGGCAGACGCGCCATGCGGTCCAGCTCCTCGATGAGCGCCTCGGCGAAGCGTTGGCCGGCCTCCCGGATCTCGGCCATTGCTTCCAGGTTCATCACGTCCGTCCTCAAGACCAGGTCGGGGTTCCGGGCCCGGCCGGTAATGACGTTGTCCGGGTCGTACCCGCGCTCGACCGTCATGAGGCTCACGAAGCTGCGCAGGAGCAGGCCGGCGCCGACCAGCAGCACCACGGCCAGCGCCACCTGCGCCGTCGCCAGCGCCGCTCGTGTGCGGCCCGAGCGCAGCAGCCGGAAGCCGCCCGTGGCCTGCGCGCTCCCCTCATTGAGGGTGCGCACCAGCTCGACCCGCGACCACTGGAAGGCGGGCACCGCGCCGAACGCCAGCCCGACGACGACCGACAGCCCGAGCGTGAACGCGAGCACCACGCCGTCGACCGTCACCTCGTCGAGCCGCGCGATATCGCCCGGGACCAACGCCGGGACGGCGCGGATCACCAGGGTGGCCGCCGCCAGCCCGAGCGCGCCGCCGGTCAGGCTCAGCACCACGCTCTCGGTCAGGAGCTGTCTCACGATGCGGCCCCGGCCCGCGCCCAGCGCCGCGCACACCGCCAGCGCCCGCTGGCGCGTGACCCCGCGCGCCAGCAGCAGGCCCGCCACGTTGCTGCCGGCGATCAGCAGCACGAGCGCCGTCGCCACGGTCAGGGCCAGGAGCGCCGGACGATAGCCGCCGACCATCTCCTCGCGCAGCGACATCACCTGCGCATCGAACTCGGGGGTGTCGCCGGCGGCGTCCCCACCCGCGGCGCGTCCACCCGCGGCGCGTCCACCCCTGGCTGCGCGAACGGCACTCAACAAGGCGGCGGACGTGGGCGAGGTATCGATGCTGCGTTGCAGGATGGTGCGGACCTCGGTGGCGGCCTGTTCCTCCGACACACCCGGACGAAGCCGCCCCAGCGCGGTCACCGAGACCATGATGACCGCCTGCCTCCCCGGGTTGCCCGGCTGCGGCCGGTTGAAGGCCGGAATCACGTAGGGTGTCCAGACCTCGGCGTCGGGAGTGGGAAAGTAGAACCCCTCGGCCAGCACGCCGACCACGGTGAACGGCCGCTCATTGAACATCAGGACGCGCCCGAGGATGTCCGGATCAGACCCGAATCGGGTGGTCCAGGCGCGATGACTCAGCAGCGTGACCTGGTTCGCGCCCGCGCGGGCTTCCTCTTCGACGAAGAGCCGCCCGAGCTGCGGCGCCGCCCGCAGCAGCGGGAACAGCGACGGCGAGACCGCGGCGCCGGAGAGGGCTACGACGCCGTCCGGACTCGACCAGTTGAACGATCGGGGCCGGTAGGCGGCGAGCTGCTCGAACGACTCGGCCTCGTCCTGCAGCAGGAGCATCGAGCGGTTGGTCAGGAACACGTTCGAGCGCGCCTGTCCCTGACGCGCCTCACCGATACGCACGATGGCGCCGGCGTCCGGGTAGGGCAGCGGACGCAGCAGCATGCCGTTGACGATGCTGAACATCGCCGTGTTGGCGCCGATGCCGAGCGCGAGGGTCGCGACCGCCGTCAGCGTGAAGCCGCGCTGACGGACGAGCGCGCGCACGGCGTAGCGAAGGTCTCGCAGCAGCGTTTCCATGACGTCGTGCTCCCTCTCGTCAACTCCGGAGTTCGGTGGATTAGACGCCCCGAGTCAATCGATAGCCGTGGTCAAGACGCACGGAACTGCACCTGCCTCGCCGTCGCAGGATCTGCCGCGACGAGATCCAGCCGCGGGCCAGAGCGGCGCATTCCTGCCGCCACGGCCCTCGCTACCTTAATATGGGGGACGTGTCAGGCGCCAGTGCCTGCGCGTCCTCTCCCGCCGCCGCCTCGCGTTCGGCGGTCCCCGTCGCCGCGGCCGCACAGACGTTCGCCACGAGGCCATGGTGGCGCAGCCTCGAACCCTGCACACTCGAATCGAGAATCGGGTAGAATGCGCCCGCTGCCACAGGACGGCGATCTGGCTGGCGGCAGGATTCCCGATGGAGGTAAAGCGCCACGATATCGTACTGGTCGGCGGGGGAGCGGCCGGTCTGCGCGCGGCGATCGCGGTGGCAGAGAGCGCTCCGGAACTCTCCGTCGCGGTGGTCTCGAAGCTCTACCCCATGCGCAGCCACACGGTGTCCGCCGAGGGCGGTGCCGCGGGCGCGGTGGGGCCGGACGACAGCCTCGAGCTCCACGCCTACGACACGCTGAAGGGCAGTGACTTCCTCGCGGATCAGGACACGGTCGAGACCTTCGTAGAGGCGGCTCCGCGGGAGCTCGTCCAGCTCGAGCACTGGGGCTGCCCCTGGAGCCGCTCGCCGGACGGTCGGATCGCCGTGCGCGCCTTCGGCGGCATGAGTGTGAAGCGCACCTGGTTCGCGTCCGACAAGACCGGCTTCCACATGCTGCATGCGCTCTTTCAGCACTCCATGCGCTACGATCCGATCGTCCGCTACGACGAGTACTTCGCGACGCGACTCCTCGTGGACGGCGGGCGCATCGGCGGCGTTGCCGCGTTCGACATCCGCAGCGGAGAGATGCACGCGGTGCTCGGCCGGGCCATCATCCTCTGTACCGGCGGCGCGGGCAAGATCTTCCCCTTCACGACGAACGCCGCGGTCAAGACGGGCGACGGCATGGCGCTCGCCTATCGTGCGGGCGTCGGGCTGAAGGACATGGAGTTCGTGCAGTACCACCCGACCGGTCTGCCCGGCACGGGCATCCTGATGACCGAGGCGTCGCGCGGAGAGGGCGGCTACCTGCGGAACGCCGCCGGCGAGCGCTTCCTGGTCGAGTACGACTACGGCGTGGGCAAGCGGGCCGAGCTCGGTCCCCGCGACATGGTGTCGCGCGCCATCCTGAAGGAGTTCGAGGCGGGGCGCGGCTTCAAGGGCCGCTACGGCGAGTACGTGCACCTCGACCTGCGCCACCTCGGCGAGGCCACGATCGACAAGAAGCTCCCCTTCGTGCGCGAGTTGGCGCGGAGCTACGTCGGACTCGATCCCGTCCGGGAGCCGATTCCCGTGCGGCCGGTCGTTCACTACATGATGGGCGGCGTCGACACCGACGTGAACGGCGCCACCGAGATCTCCGGCCTGTACGCGGCTGGGGAGTGCGCTGCCGTCTCGATCAACGGTGCGAACCGGCTCGGCTCCAACTCGCTGACCGAGTGCCTGGTGTTCGGCCAGCGTTCCGGGCAGGCGGCGCTAGAGTTCGCCGGCGGGGTTGAGACGCTCGCCGAGCCGGCGTTGCTGGAGCAGGCGCGCGCGGAAGAAGGACGTATGGACGCGCTGCGTACGAAGGCGGGCGGGGAGAAGATCGCGCAGCTCCGGCGTGAGCTGAACCTGACAATGGAGTCGGGTTGCGGGGTGTTCCGCGAGGAAGACTCGATGCGCGCGACCCTCGACACCGTGACCCAGCTCAAGGGCCGGTACGCGGACCTCGGCCTGCAGGACGGGAGCAAGGTGTTCAACACGGAGCTCGTGCAGGCGCTCGAGCTCGGCAACATGATCGACGTGGCCGAGACCGTGGCGATCTCCGCGACCCAGCGCAAGGAGTCCCGCGGCGCACACACGCGAACGGACTACCCGACCCGAAACGACGCGGAGCTGCTGAAGCACAGCGTTGTCAGGTTCTCTCCGAGCGGACCGACGCTCGATTACAAACCCGTAACGCTGACGCGCTGGGAGCCCGAGGAGCGCAAATACTGATGGCCGATGTGACCTCGCTCGTATTCCGGGTCCGGAGATACCATCCCGAGAGGCACGACGGACCCTTCTGGCAGGAGTACGACGTTCCGTGTCAGACCGACTGGGTCGTACTCGACGCGCTCAACTACATCAAGGACGAGATCGATCCGTCGCTCTCGCACCGCTGGTCCTGTCGGATGGGTGTGTGCGGAAGCTGCAGCATGCTCGTGAACGGGCGGCCCTTGCTGACGTGCGCGGCATTCGTGCGGGACTACAGCGGCCCAGTTAGCGTCGAGCCGCTCTCGAACTTCCCCGTGGTGCGTGACCTGGTCGTCGAGCTCGACAGCTTCATGGACAAGCTCAAGAGCGTCAAGCCGTGGATCATCCGCAAGGCGGAGAAGGATCTCGACCTTGGCGAGCACCTGCAGACGCCGGAGCAGCTCGAGGAGTTCAAGAAGTTCAGCATGTGCATCAACTGCGCGCTCTGTTACGCCGCCTGCCCCGTGCTCGCACACGAGCCCGACTTCGTGGGGCCGGCCGCCGTCGCGCTGGGCTACCGCTACAACCGCGACTCGCGCGACGAGGGCGAGGCCGAGCGCTGGGAGGGCATGCACGGCGGTGAGCGCGGGGTCTGGTCGTGCTCCTACGCGAACGAGTGCTCGGAGGTCTGTCCCAAGAACGTGGACCCGGCCATGGCCATCCAGCAGACGAAGCTCACGGCCGCGTTGCAGTGGACGAAGCTCCTCCCCAAGCGAGGCGCCAAATGAGCGCCGCTGGTCCGACTCCGACGCTCCCCGCGCGTGCGCCGGACGGCTACCCGTTCCGCTTCTCGAACTACCGGAACTACGTGCTGTTCGCCGCGACGAGCCTGTTCATGGCCGTGGCGTGCATCATCCTGCTGGTTGGCGTGAACGCGCTGGCGAACGGCGAGGAGGCCTGGAACGCGTATCTCGCCGGTCTCGGATCACCGGTCATGCTCTTCGTGAGCAGCGTGGTGCTGATCTTCACGCTCTACTTCGCTCTTCGATTCGGCTGGGTCGGTCGCAAGATCCCCGCCGGTGGAAAGATCGGCCGCATCCCGCTGGCGCCCGCGGCCATCCCGATGCCGCTCCTCGGCCTCGCGCCGCTCGGCGGCTTCGTGGCGCTGTGGCTCGTGGTGTTGCTTGTTCTGGGAGGGGCCATCGGATGAACTTCATTCACAAGCTCGAACCCCTGTGGTGGATGCTGTTCGGCGGGGGTGGCTTCGCCGCGTCCTTCTTCCTGCCGGGCCTGCTGATCGGCGTCTGCCTGTTCGCGCCGCTCGGCCTGTTCGAGTCGGGACTCCGCTACGAACGCGCCTACGCTCTGGCCTCCAGCGGCGTCGGCCGGATCTTCCTCGGCGGCGTTATCTCGCTCACCCTGTGGCACTGTGCCCACCACCTCCGCCACCTGGGCCTCGACATGGGCCTGGGCGCCGCGGTCCCGGCGATCACCTCCTACAGCCTCGCCCTCGTCGGCACCATCATCACGATCGCCCTCGTCACGGCTCTCTAGTCCGCACGTCGAGGTCCGACTCGCCTCGCGCGAGGGCCCGCTTGACTTGGCGACGGTCGGGGGCGCCTTGGAGGATCCGATTGAACGGCTTGCGATCCAACGCACCTGGATCGCCAAGACGGTTCACGGACACCGTCTCAAGCCACGTCTTCATCAGAGGTCGCCGCCCATCGCATGCTTCGGCCGTTTACTCGACGCGCAGGGCGTCCGTCGGGTTGATCCGCGTCGCCCGGTGCGCCGGCAGCCAGCAGGCGACCAGAGCGGCGGCGACCAGCACGACCGGCGCGGCCACAAAGGTCAGCCGGTCGTTCGTGGTGATGCCGTAGAGAAAGCTGTCCAGCACCCGGCTCGACGCGGCGGCGGCGAGCAGGCCGGCGACGGCGCCCGCGGCGACGAGCAGGGCGCCCTGTCGGACGACGAGCGTGACGATGTCGCCGGATTTCGCGCCGAGCGCCATGCGGACCCCGATCTCGCGGCGGCGCTGCGACACCGTGTAGCTGAGCAGCCCGTAGATGCCGAAGGCGGCGAGGAACAGCGCCAGCGCCGCGAAACACCCGACGAAGACGGCATAGAACCGTGGTTGGACGACCGCGGCCGACAGCCGCGCATCCATCGTCTGCACGTCATCGACCGTGGCGCGGGGGTGCGCGTCGGTCACCGCCTCACGCAGGAAGGGAAGCACCGCGAGCGGGTCGCCGGTGGTCCGCACGGCGATGAACGGCTGGAAGCCAAAAAGCGGCGATGCCGCGAGCTGGTATACAGATATGTAGGCCTCGGCGCCAGACTCGGCGACCGTGATGCCCTCGTACTGGATATCCGCCACGACACCGACCACTTCCAACGGCTCGCTGCTCGCGCCGCCGCCGAACAGCAGCCGTTGCCCGACGGCCGGCTCGCCGCCGAAGATCTCGCGTGCGAATGTCTCGTTGACCACGACGACCCCCGGGCTGCCGGCCCCGTCGAGACGCGTGAAAAGGCGTCCGCTGCGCAGACGCAGCCGCATGACGTCGAAGTAGCCCGGGCTCGCGATGCGCACCGCCGAGCGGGGCGTGTCGCTCGGGTCGCTTGGCGGCGGGCGCCCGGCGACTTGCAAGGTCGTGAACATCCCACCGGTGGTCAACAGCGGCAGGTTGGACGACAGCCCGGCCGCCGCCACGTCCGGCAGACGCGCCATGCGGTCCAGCGAGTCGATGAGCGCCTCTGCGAAGCGTTGGATGGCATCCCGGATCTCGGCCATCGCTTCCGGGCTAATCACGTCCGTCCGCAAGGTCAAGTCGGGGATCACGGCCCGGCCGGTAATGACGTTGTCCGGGTCGTACCCGCGATCAACCGTCATGAGGCCCACGAAGCTGCGCAGGAGCAGGCCGGCGCCGACCAGCAGCACCACGGCCAGCGCCACCTGCGCCGTCGCCAGCGCCGCCCGCGTGCGGCCCGAGCGCAGCAGCCGGAAGCCGCCCGTGGCCTGCGCGCTCCCCTCGTTGAGAGTACGGACCAGCTCGACCCGCGACCACTGGAAGGCGGGCACCGCGCCGAACGCCAGCCCGACGACGACCGACAGCCCGAGGGTGAACGCGAGCACCATGCCGTCGACCGTCACCTCGTCGAGCCGCGCGATATCGCCCGGGACCATCGCCGGCACGGCGCGGATCACCAGGGTGGCCGCCGCCAGCCCGAGCGCCCCGCCGGTCAGGCTCAGCACCACGCTCTCGGTCAGAAGCTGTCTGACGATGCGGCCCCGGCCCGCGCCCAGCGCCGCGCACACCGCCAGCGCCCGCTGGCGCGTGACCCCGCGCGCCAGCAGCAGGCCCGCCACGTTGCTGCCGGCGATCAGCAGCACGAGCGCCGTCGCCACGGTCAGCGCCAGGAGCGCCGGACGATAGCCGCCGACCATCTCCTCGCGCAGTGACAGCACCTGCGCATCGACCTCGGGGGTATCGCCGGCGGCGCCCTCACCCGCGGCGCGTCCACCCGCTGCGCCCCCACCCGTGGGTGGAAGCATGGCACGCGACATGCGGGCGGCGATCGCGGGCGAGGTATCGGCGTTGCGTTGCAGGATGGTGCGGACCTCGGTGGCGGCCTGTTCCTCCGACACACCGGGACGAAGCCGTCCAAGCGCGGTAACGGAGACTATGATGATCCTTTGCCTCCCCGGGTTGCCCGGCTGCGGCCGGTAGAAGGCCGGTATCACGTAGGGTGTCCAGACCTCGGCGTCGGGAGTGGGAAAGTAGAACCCCTCGGCCAGCACGCCGACCACGGTGAACGGCCTCTCGTTGAACATCAGGACACGCCCGAGGATGTCCGGATCAGACCCGAATTGGGTGGTCCAGGCGCGATGACTCAGCAGCGTGACCTGGTTCGCGCCCGCGCGGGCTTCCTCCTCGACGAAGAGCCGCCCGAGCTGCGGCGCCGCCCGCAGCAGCGGGAACAGCGACGGCGAGACGGCGGCGCCGGAAAGGGACACGACGCCGTCCGGACTCGACCAGTTGAACGGCCGGGGCCGGTAGGCGGCGAGCTGCTCGAACGACTCGGCCTCGTCCTGCAGCAGGAGCATCGAGTGGTTGGTCAGGAACACGTTCGACCGCGCCTGTCCCTGATGCGCCTCACCGATACGCACGATGGCGCCGTCGTCCGGGTAGGGCAGCGGCCGCAGCAGCATGCCGTTGACGATGCTGAACATCGCCGTATTGGCGCCGATGCCGAGCGCGAGGGTTGCGACCACCGTCAGCGTGAAGCCGCGCTGCCTGGCGAGCGCGCGCACGGCGTAGCGAAGGTCTCGCAGCAGCGTTTCCATGACGTCGTGCTCCCTCTCGTCAACTCCGGAGTTCGGTGGATTAGCAGCCCGTGGTAAAAGCCCTGCTGCATTCAATCGGCGCTGCATCCCGCTGAGCCATGCTGAATTCTGCGGTTTCACGCTGAATTCTGCTGCTCTTCGTTGTTCCGGCTGACGAACAGGGCAACCACAAGGGTTGCCCCTACAGGTCTTGCTCAGCACGTCCTCTCAGCCATGCTCCGCGACCTGCGGTTCCAGTACCGCGGCTGCTTTCACCGGCAACTGCTCCCATGGAGTCGACAGGGTAGAAGCAGGCCCGCCGGTACGCGCGTTCGGTCAGCGCACCGCTGCCTGCATCAAGACCCAGCGGGACACACGCTCATCCGGCAACAGGGCCTGATGGGCCATCCGATACGGCAATCCCTCGAGCCGCCGGCGGATGCCGGCTTCGATACCGCCGTAGGACAGCAGCAACGGCACAATCAATACCGACTTTTCTTCCTGACCGGCGCCTTCGACCAGGGTGCGCAATTCCGCGGTCGCCTGCGAACGGACAGCGTCAGGTGCGTCGTCGCGAACCGTGAGGTACTCGATGCGGCTGAAACGCGTGTACCGGCGCATCCGTTCGGCCAGGGTCTCCATGTCGTCGAGCCATCGCGCGTTGTCCTCCTCGGTGCTCGGCCCGTGCGCAACCACGACGACGATTTCGTCTTCCGGCGTGCGGCTGACGGCCACGGCTCGGGAAATCAGAATCTCGCCGACGAGCGCGTGACCGTCCAATGCCGTCCTCACCGAGATCGGCACTGTCGTGTCGACGGGCGTGGTCCGATCGAAATCCGTATCGTTCGCCGTCCCGTCCGCATCGCGGCGGGCGCTCATGCGGGCGAACATCTCCAGTTCCGGCGGCGCATCGTCGCGGCTTCCGAGCAGATATTCGGTGGCGCGCAGGACACTGCTGTGCGAGGACACGAACAGCGGCACGGCCACGATGCTCGATACGTCCTGGCGCGTCAGGCGGTCCACAGCGTCCTGAATGGTGCGCTTGTTCGCCATGCCGAACGCCACCTCGACCGGCCGAACCGGGTTGATGCGATCCGCTATCGAGAGGACTTCCCGGTTCCATTCATCGTTGCCGCCGTGCGCGAGCAACAGAATCCCCTGGGCCTCGACGATCGCGGGCGACAGAAGTGCCGAGACCAGAACGATCGTAGATGACGTTTTCAGAAGAGAATTAAACATGGTGGCTCCTCTCAGGAATAATAGCGTAGCCGAGCGAACGGAGGCGCGTCTGGCGCGAACTGATCCTCGTCACCATGGCAACAGCGCTCGTCGCGACGCGGATCGAGCCCATGCCCGTTGATCACCTGCCGGAATCTGCAGCATGCGAGAATCCGGGTGGCTGTATGCAAGGAGTTGACTTGAAAGTGTCACGCACATCGACGTTCATCTGGCTGGCCGCCGCCACGCTCATCGCGCTGGCCGCCGCTCTGCCGGCGCCCGCATTCGCGCAGGACAACCTGACGCCGGAACAGTACGACGCGCTCGGCCGCGCGCTCGGCATGTCGATAGAAGAAATCCGGGCGCTGGGCCTGTCGCCGGACGAGCTGCAGGTGCTGCTCGACGGTTTCACGGAGGAGACCGTCGTCGTCGGCTCGCGTGGTCAGCCGCGGACGGTCGCGGCATCGCCGGTGCCGGTCGACGTGCTGTCGACCTCCGATCTCACCAACCAGGGCGTCGTCAATCTGCAGGACCAGTTGCGCACGGTCGTCCCGTCGTTCGCCGTCAACACGCAGCCGATCAGCGATGCCTCCACGGTCGTTCGGCCGGCGATGCTGCGCAACCTGGCGCCGGACCATACGCTCGTCCTCGTGAACGGCAAGCGTCGCCACCGCTCGTCGGTCATCGACTGGCACGGCGGCAACGGCGTGGCGTACGGCTCGCAGGGTCCGGACATCTCCGCCATCCCGTCCATCGCGCTGCGCCAGGTCGAGGTGTTGCGCGACGGCGCGGCGGCGCAGTACGGCTCGGACGCCATCGCCGGCGTCCTGAACTTCCAGCTCAAGGACGCGGCCTCCGGCGGGAGCCTCGTTTTCGACACCGGCACGTTCCAGAAGCGGGACGGCGCGGCGTTCAACGTGGCCGGCAACGTCGGCCTGCCGCTGGGCGCCGCCGGCTTCGCCAATCTCAGCCTGGAGTACGGCAGCTCGAATCCCACGAACCGCAGCGCCCCCCGCAGCGACGCCATCGCGCTGCTGGCCGCCGGGAATACGCACGTCGCGTCGGATACGCCGCAGATCTGGGGCTCGCCGGAACTCGACGACGACTTGAAGCTGTTCGGCAACTTCGGCTACACGTTCGCCACCGGTATCCAGTTGTACGGCCATGCCAACCATGCGAGCAAACGGGTGACCGGCGGCTTCTTCTTCCGCAACCCGAATACGCGCGGCGGGGTCTTCAGCCCGGACGGCGGCGGCACGCTGCTCGTGGGCGACCGGCGGTGGGCCGAGACGGGGATGCCCGGCGCCGGCAACTGCCCGACGGTGCCGATAGTCGGCAACGTCCCCGACGGCGGCGCGCTCGCGGCGGTCGCGGCCAACCCGAACTGCTTCACGCTTTACGAACGGTTTCCCGGCGGCTTCACGCCCAGTTTCGGCGGCGAGGCGCAGGACATGTCGGTGGTGGGGGGCGTCCGCGGCTTCACCGACGCCGGATTCAACTGGGACGCCAGCGTCTCGGTCGGCGCGCACGAGACCGACCTCTTCATCCGCGACACAGTCAACGCCTCGCTCGGTTACGACACACCGACGGCGTTCGAGCTCGGCAGCAACCGCCAGCGCGAGATCGGACTCAACTTCGATGTATCGTACGCCGCCACGGACATGGTCAACGTCGCGGCCGGCGCGGAGTGGCGCGACGAGCAGTACCAGACCGCCGAGGGCCATCCGTCGTCGTGGACGGTCGGACCCTACGGGCGTGGCCAGGGTTTCTCGGCCGGCTCAAACGGCTTCTTCGGCTACGGCCCGCTGGCCGCGGGCACCTGGAACCGCAGCAACGTCGCGGCGTACGCCGACGTCGAAGTCAACGACGTGGACGGCGACTGGACGATCGGCGGCGCGCTGCGGGTCGAGAACTTCGAGGACTTCGGGACGACGACCAACGGCAAGGTGTCAGCCCGCTTCGCCTTCGTGCGCGCCAGCGTGAGCAGCGGGTTCCGCGCCCCGACCCCCGGCCAGCAGAACGGCTTCAACATCTCGACCGTCTTCGACCCCGCCATCGGCGACCTGGTCAACAACGGCGTCATCCCGTCGATCTCGCCGGTGGCGGCGCTGCGCGGCGGCGTGCCGCTCGAGCCGGAGCGCTCGGTCAACTACACCGCCGGCGTCGTCTTCGACACCGGGCCGTTCAACTTCAGCGCCGACTACTTCCTGATCGACGTCTCCGATCGGATCGGCATCACGAGCAACTTCAGCCTGGACGACACCGAGATCGACGGCCTGCTGGCGCAAGGCATCGACAGCGCCCGTGACCTCAGGAATTTCCGGTTCTTCACCAATGCGTTCTCCACGCGCTCGCAGGGAATCGACGTGGTCTCGACCTACACGCCGATTGCGCTGCGCGGCAACACCGTTTTCAGCGCGGTGTTCAACTACACCGACACCGCAGTGACCGACAACGAGAAGGGGCTGCTGAGCGACCGGCGGCTGGCCGAATACGCCTATGCGCTGCCGCGCGTGCGCTGGAATGCCGGGGTCAACCAGCGTCTGGGACGGGTGCAACTGCTCGGCCGCGTGAGCTACTACGGCGGCTGGTACGACTGGGACAGCGGATTCAACCAGGTATTCCTGCCATTGGGCGGCATCGAGCAGGGGTTCTTCGACGGGCGGCCGACCGTCGACGTGGAGGTGAGTCTCGATCTCTACGACGGCACGACGCTGGCGTTCGGTGCGCAGAACCTGTTCGACACCTATCCCCAGGAAAGCGCGCGCGCGATGTCGGTCGGCGAGAAGTACAGCGAGTACACGCCGTGGGGATTCAACGGCGCGTACTACTACGCGCGCATCGGCTACGGCTGGGGCCGGTAGGACCTGCCGCGGCATTGTCAACTTGGCCTCCTGCTGGCGGAGTTACCGCATGCCCAGCTACCGCGGATACCGGTTTCCCCCGATCGGCTCACCACCGTCTGCTCCGCACTCGCGCGTTCGTTGAATGGGATGCGGTGACGTGCGCCTGCTGAGAACGATCGGGGGCGTCGAGGAACACCCGGATGCGTTCGCTGTGAGCATCAACGCCGGTTTCGCCGGTGCTGACGTCACGGAGGTCGGTCCGACGGTGTTGGTGACCGGTCAAGGGGATCATGCGGCGCACACCGCCTTCGCCGAAACTATCGCTGATGACATCTGGAACAGACGCCATGAAGTGCTGAACGACTATTTGAGTGTCGAAGAAGCCGCGGCGATTGCCGCCACATACCAGCCTGTCCACGGACCACTGGTCATTGCGGACTATGCAGACAATCCGGGTGCAGCCGGCTACGGCGATTCAACCGATCTGTTGCGAGCGCTGCTTGATGCTGGCGTGGCGGATGCCTGTTTTGGTCCGATGGTGGATGGTGACGTAGCGCGGCGATTGCATTCTGATGTCGTTGGCACACGCGTTCACATGACTCTGGGTGGCAAGACCGAGCCACGCTTCGGTGGAGGGCCACTTGCCTTTGAGGCGGAACTCGTGTCTCTCAGCGAGGGCCGTTTCACTGGCGACGGGCCGATGATCGATGGGCTCACTGGCAGTTTCGGTCCGAGTGCGGTACTGCGCGTTGGCGGTATTGAGATCCTGGTCGTGACCATCGCCCGCCAAATACTCGACCTGCAGCAATTCAAGGCCTTCGGTATCGAGCCGGAGAAAAAGTCCGTCGTGGCGCTACGATCGATGCAGCACTTCCGCGCCGCATTCGAACCGATTGCTGGACAGGTGATCGTGTGCGACTGCGGCGCACTGTGCACCCCACGCTACGACCGGCTGCCCTATCGCAACGTGCCACGACCGATTTTTCCTCTAGATCGGGATATGACCCTCGGTTCTGGATCGGCTACGTGAAGGCGCCTGCGGAACGCTTCGGGCCTTAACCGCCTTGGCGACGAATGGTGAGGTCATGGCGCGAACGAGCGCGCTGTAGTTGAGCTCGAACGTAACTTCGCTGCCAACATCCAGGCGGTAGCCACTGGAGTCTGTGACGAGGTGGTCGCTGCTGGCCCCGAGAACCGTGATCCCGGGTGGCGGACAGAGGCCGTATGGGTCTGTGTCCTGGTGCCCGATGGCCAGGATCGCTCGCGGGATGAAGCCCCGGTCGGTGGCGGGCGGCCTTTCCCCGAAGGCCGTCTGTTCGACGGCGCCCCGTGGCTGAGATGGTTTGACCTTCAGCTCGATCACCTCGGCAACCAGCGTAACGGCATCGGTGTGCAGCCCGTCGAGTGGTGACCGGCGGAGTGGCTCACGGCCAAGGAGAATCGACTCGCCCAGACGGAGATTGTTGATCCGCCCGGTGTCTGAGCAGCCGAGCGCCCACTCGAGGCTGCCGGAGTTGCCTCCGGAGACGATGCCGAGTGAAAGTCCGAAGCGCGCCTCGATCGAATCGGCCAGCGCCGACAGCTCCGCCATGTTCTTGGCGTCGGGCACCACCCCGCTGTGACAGGCGAGGTTCGTCCCTATTCCCCTGAGCGCGATGTTCGGGAAACGAAGCGTCTCGCGCACGGTGTTCTCAAGGTCGCCGGGCATGACACCTTCTCGGAGGTCGCCCAGCTCGACCATCAACACGACTCCGTGGGTCTTGCCGGCCTCCGTCGCAGCGGAGGACAGCGCGCTCAGGATGTCAAGCTCGGTGTTGAAGCTCGTGTCGCAGTGCCGTACAACCTGGATCACCTGACTCAGCATCGGAGACCGAATAAGCATCATCGGCGCCGGTACTCGCGAGCAACGCATCGCCTGGATGTTCTCGATGCGGGAGTCGCCGACCGCGGTTGTGCCCGCGTCGAGCAGAGTCTGGGCGATGTCGGGTGAGCCGAGCATCGCTTTCGTGACGCCCGTAACTGAGATACTGCGCCGGGCGAGCGATTCAACCAGCGCGCGGGCGTTATGGTGGATCTTGTCGAGGTTGATCTCCAATCGCGGCGCGGTCATGAAACCACGACGGTCATCTTCTCCTCGAGCTCTGGAAACCCCGAAATTACCATCTCCACCAAGCGGTCGGGCGATCGGGTAAGCGCATCGGTGGCCGGGATGCCGAGCTCGCATTCATACTCCGCGATGGCGGTGTCAACCTCGGTGTCGGTCATGTTCTCGTGATTGATCGTGAGGCCAATGACCTTTGTATCGGAGAAGGTCTCGATGAGATTGATCTCGGAGATCGGCGTCGGCATCGGCATCTGTTCGTAGTCGCAGCGATGGGCTCGACCCGGTGCGTGCTGCAACACGACACCGTGTGGGTGGCTGCCCCGGAGAATCAGACTCGAGGTCGAGAAGCCCGGGTGACTCAACGCGCCTTGTCCTTCGATGACGATCACGTCTGGATTCTCGCCCTCGAACGCCTCAACGACGGCGGCTTCCATCTCACCCGAACAGAACTGTGACGGAACAGCATCGAGCGCGACACCGTAGCGGGAACCCTGAATCAATCCTGTCTGGCCGGTGCTCACCAGCACCGTCTTCAGGCCGTGAGCGTTGAGGGCGCGGGTCAGGACGTTGGCCGTCGTGCGCTTGCCGATGGCGCAGTCAGTGCCGAGCACGGCGATCCGGGGGCAGGTGACTTCGGCGATGCGGCCAGTGAATATCCGGAGGTCTTTCTTCGCCCGCGGCTTTCGCACGTCGAGGATTTCCACGTTCCCCGCTGCACTGGCCGCCGCGAACTCCGGATCGTCGTTCAAGAACTCATGCAAACCGTTTACGATGTTCATCCCGAGACGCATCGCCTCAAACACGATACCGCGGTCATGTTTCGACAACAAGCCTGTCGCCGGGGCGATGCCGAAGATGAAGTAGTCGGGTACAAAGCCCACGTGCGCGAGTACGTCCGCGAGGTCCCGACGGATGGGGATGGCGTTCGGCTCCTCGCCGAGCACTGTGCCAGAATCAAGACCGGCCTTCTCACTGTCGACGACCGAGAGGATCTGATACCGCTCCGAGTGACGAACGAGCCCGTTGGCGGTCTTTCCATCGATGGCGCCGAAGTTCGCTTCGCAATACACGACGGCCGTTGGGGGGGTCGACGCCTCGCGGAGGCGGCATTTCAGGGCAGATGACCCCAGCCGGCTGCCGACCGTCTCGCGAATCAAGGACCGGTCGTCGGAGTACCAGGCGTCGCCAGTGGGGCGACGCGGGCCAAGTGCGAACTGCGCCAGTTGCGTCATTCTTCTGTTCGACCTTTCACCCGAGTGCAGGCACCTGCGTGTTGTACCGCACCCGGTTTATTGGACACACGTTTGCGCTACGCGGCATGGCGTAGCACGTATTCCTCGCGCGCTTCGAGCGGCGTGCGATACGCCAGCTTCTCGAGGCGTCAGCACTGGTTGTAGCGTTTGACGAACCAGGCGGGGACGAAAACCTCTAGCCGCATCAACCGTGATCGGTTAATTTGCGGTCTATGTTTTACACTATACCACAGACAGGGGTAACACTTCATTATCGGCGATGGCCTTCGCGCCCGGAATCCAGCTGGGCACGGCAGTGAGGCCGTCCTCGGCTGTCCTCCAGTCCGTGGAATCGGGAGAGCCTGAGGCGACGAACGTAGGCTGCTGCCGCGCGAACACCGTTCATCCGCTGGCTGAGCTCAACCCCGCGCTGTTACTCATTCGCATAGGCGGGGAGAGTGGTGAGCCGGGTGTCCTCGATGGGCCCACCCACCGTGAAATGGTAGAGGTCTTGGTAGGTGAGGTCTTGGAGGCCAAGGACACGATGCATGGGGTCGTCGAAGTAACACCCGATACCAGTACTCCGAATCCCGGCAGCTTCGGCTTCTAGATAGAGCACCTGGCCAATCATCCCGGCCTCCCAGAACAGACGTGGATAGAACCACGGACCATTCTGTTCAATGGGTGCCTCGTACTCCGCGATCATCCCAAGACTGAAGCACCCATCGCTTGCGATGTCCTGGTGACACGACACCTGCCGGGCGGATTGCTGGGCCTCAGCTTCGATGAGGCAGTACAGCTCCAGTTGCGGCGGACATTCGGCGGGTCGCTGCCATTGATCCGCCTTGGTGAACGCTGCCCGAAGAGCGCGTGTCTGTGACGCGTCGCGCACGAGGAGGTACAAGCCAGCGGGAAGATCCTTTACGCGGTGAACAAAAATGGCCAAGTGAATGTGCGGCGTCCACGGAAGCGTGCTTAACGGAATGCTTCCTGGTACCGCCAACGTTCTTTGAAGAATCCGATAGAACGTGTCTCGGGTGATGTGAGTTTTCCTATCCATCGCCACCGCGCTGCGGCGCTGACGAACGACTGTCCGGAGAGAAACGGACCGATGGTCGTAAGAACACGAAGGCTGCGGCCTCGCGCGTCGCTCGTACGGCTGCCGACTTCGCGGCTTTCGGGCGGCGGCGGCCGTGGTCTCGACACCCCAGTCGAGGTGAGATGGGCTGAGCTGATTGGCGGTGCCCTGCCAGGTAAGAGACCTCAAGGCTTGTATCTGATCTTCCTGGAGCCCCATAGCCTCTTCGGCACGCGGACCCACAGCCATAAGCACATCTGGCTCCTCCGACTCGGCGTTGTCATTCCCTGTGCCCATGAGCAGCGCCAATTCTTCTGTGCCCAGGTCGTCTAAGACCTGTGTCTGCCACCCCAGGCCAGCCGCAGCAATAACGATCGCGCCAATCGCGTGCCCGACATCGTGCTGGCAGTAGCGATAGGCCCGCTGGCCATATTTCCAGGCTTCTCGCCAATGAATGGACGTCAGTCCGACAAGAAATATGTCCGCCGGCGCTACTAGCCACAATGCGTCCCACATTCCCTGCTCGAACTCCGCCCGTACCTCCAATCCATGCTCCTTCGGAGCGTAGTGACACACCATAGGCCGATCGCCCAGCCCATCGATGGGACCACAGATCAAGTAGCCCTCGGTGGGATGTAGATTGCCGCTCGACGGATTCACGCGGAGTGCCCAACTGTGCTCGCCGGTGCTCTTCCAAGCTGAGATTGCCAAGCTGTCATAGAAGAGTTGCGAGATCGTCTGAAAGGTCACCGGAGCGGCGGGAATCCGGCCTCGAACAAAAGCGTCGTCGTACAGCGGCTCGTCCGTGGCTGGGAACTTCTCGAGAGATACGAGCCGCGCCCCCTGATACCGCCGAAACGGCTTTGGCTGTGTGGCCCAATCCAAAGACCCTGGCCCCTGGGCATAGCTTTGGAAGTGATGTTTTGTGATCTCGTGGTAGTGAAGAACCTGCTGCAGTGCGGGACGGGCGTCTAGATTGTCTTCGGAATCGGCGGTCATCTCTTGTTTCTCTGAAAACGAGCGCCTCTTCAGTACTGAACAACCGAGCAGTGTTCCAATCCGACATGACAAGGTTCGTTGGTCGCTTGGATCCGAGCGAGATTGAGCGGAATCCTGTTCTTGATCTGACGCAATGACATGAGAACCATGCGGGGGACCAAACCTCCTCATGGCAAGCATAACATACTGATAATAGAGGTGTTATCGTAAATAGATGGCGGAGAGAGTGGGATTCGAACCCACGGTAGAGTTTCCCCAGACGAGCCGCCGCCCGAGGCGCAAGAGCTGCCTCTGGCGCCGACTTCGCTGTTCGAAAGCGATCTCGCTTACTGCGATGCGGCCCTGCACCGGCTGCGGGAGAAGGACGGCACGCTGCGGTTCGAGAGTGACGTGACCGGCACCGTTCTGACCCTGGACGCACCGGAGGACCTGCGGCGCCGCTTCGGCTACTTCCCGCGAGAGGTGACTCCAAAGAACGGTCGTTTCGCGCTGACGGCGGACCGCAACCGGATGCGGGACGCAATAGCCGACAGCCGCCGCGAGGAAACGGCATGGCCGAGCGTCCACTATCTCTGGCGCCTGAACCCGGTGGTGGGCTGGCTGAATGACCGCATGCTCGCAGCATTCGGGCGGCACGAAGCGCCGGTGCTGGCCGGCGTGCCAGGGCTCGCCGCGAACGAGACGGTGTTCGTGCTCTCGGGGCTGGTCCCGAACCGGCGGAGCCATCCGCTGCTCTACGAGTGGATCGCCGTGGCGTACCGCGGAGCGCGCTTCGAGGCGGTGGTCACGTTCGACGTGATGCTCGCACGCACCGGTTTCGGCCGCGACGGGGTCGCGAACCGCAGTCTGCAGGCGGACACCGATGCCCTCCGGAGCCTGCTGCCGGACGCCGTCGCGCGGGCACGCGCCTGGGTCGTCGAGCACCGTCGCGCCTTCGAGAACCGCATCAACGACAAGCTGAACGACGAGCTGGAGGCATTGGAAAAGCTGAAGACCCGCCAGCTTCGCCAACTGGAGCTGCAGCTCGACCGTTCGGACCAGGCGGAGGCGTTCAAGCGTGCCCGTCAGGAACGCGGCCAGCGCGACATCGACACGATCTTCGACGAGTACCTGGAGTGGGTCCAGGACACCATGACCACCGAGCCGCAGCCGTACATCAAGGTCGTCTGCGTGATGACGGGCGAACCGGCGGGCCGATGATATATTCTGCGGAGATATACTTATGCCGGCGCCATCGGCCGGATATCCCGGGGAAAGGAGATGCGTATGGAGAGAAGCGCCACAGTGGCGGACCCGGATGGAGGAGACGCTGCGAAGAGCAGCGCCGGGACAGAGGACGCCGATCGCGGGAGCGCCGCGATGAGTGGCAGAGCCGCGAAAAGTAGCGCCGGAGTCGTGAAGAGTCGCGCCAGAGCCGCGAAGCCGGCGGTCCCCGGGCCGCGCGACGGCCGCAAGATCGCGCGGGTGTTCATGAGCGGGCGGTCGCAGGCGGTGCGGCTGCCGAAGGAGTTCCGGTTCGACACCGACCGCGTGATCATTCGGCGCGAGGGCCGCCACGTGGTGCTGAGTCCCCTGTTCAAGGACTGGGAGGACTACTGGAAGAACGGCACGCGCTTCCCGGATGATTTCTACGAGGCGATGGAGGAACTGGACAAGGAAGAGCTGCCGCTCGAAGAGAGGGAGCCGTTCGATTGAAGGTCATGCTCGACACGGACACCTGCATCTACATCACGAAGCAGGCGGCCGGCTTCGAGCCGAGACTGCCGCTCGGCGACTGCGGGATCTCCGTCGTCGTGCTCGGCGAACTGGAGTGGGGCGTTGCATGGTCGCGTCGCACGGAAGAGAACCGGAAGGACCTCGACGACTTCCTCGCCACGGTGCAGGTGGTCCACCTGGACGCAGAGGTCGCGCGCCGCTACGGCCGGCTCCGCGCTCATCTGCGTTCCATCGGCCAGCCGATCGGCCCCAACGACCTGTGGATCGCGGCCCACGCCCTGGCCCGGGACGTGCCGTTGATCACGCACAACCTGTCCGAGTTCCGGCGCGTGCCGGACCTGTCGGTCGAGACCTGGATGACCGCGTAGACCCATGCCCGCCGTGACCGCCGTCATCGGCATCCACAACGAGAACGAGTTCTACAGCCACGACTACCTGTCGGAGATCTTCAGCGGCGGCATCACCCACGGCCTGGGCCGCGTTCGGCCAACGCTTCGGGATCGGCGCTGAGCAGCGGTCCGAGGCGGTTCGTTCGGCCGATGGGACGTAACGCGGGAGAGGCTTCGTCCGTGCTATAAGGGATTCATGCCGCTTCTTCAGGTGCGTCATCACGAGGCGTCGATCCAGGTCACCGTCAAGCTGAGTCGGTTCATTGCCGACTGGGCGGCGGCGCAGCAGCGGTTCATCGGCGGGCTCGCCGACCGGTTTCACGACTGGCATTCGATGGGGCCGGAGAACTTCAGCATCACACCGGCGCTTTCGCTGGGGGATCTGCGGTGCAGGTGCCAGCTCTTCGGCGGAGCAGGCAGCGTCGTTCTCGCACCCGATACGCTGTATCTGAGCTTTTCGAATGTGGGACAACGTAATCATCCCGCGGTTCTGGAGACGGTTCGGCGGTCCCTGGATTGGCTTGCCGCCGCGCTTGGGGAACACGGGCGAGACTGGATGTCGTTCAACACCGGTGCGCACCTGCAGGCGCCGGATGGCGCCGCCGTCGATGCGTACCTCGGTCAGTTCATGCGCCAGGGTATCGACAGCATCATCCAGACGGAGGCCGGCGCCAGGTATCTGCCTTCGACTCGTGTGGCGTGCTCGGACGAGAATGGACGGTGGATGTTGAGGCGCGTGGTCGAGAAGTCGATGTCCATCGACAATGGTATCTTCGTGGATACACAGATCCACATCCAGTCTCCGGATCCGGCCGGCTTCGATGACCTCGTGGATCTGCTCGCCCGTCTCGACAGGCTCGCGGATCGCATCGTCGGACTGCAACACGGGGACAACGGATGACAACAGCACCTCGTATCGGCGCACTGCGCGACATCGACGTCTACTCCCGGCCGGGGAGAGCGGCCGGTAGCGCCCCGGCGGGCCTGCTGTTTCAGATGCGGAGGCACGCGCTACAGACGCCGGCGCCAACCGCGCCGTTATTCGGACTTCCCTGGTCGGCGACAGACGAGTCGCAAACGCCGGTCGGAAGACTGTCGGCGGCGTACGAGCATGTGCGCACACCGAAGTCCGCCTGGCTGGCGGATGCCCTGCGAGCCCTGGCGGAAGTGGATGACGAAACCGCGGAGGACGGCCTCCCGGAAATCAACACGTCCGCCACCATGGAGGCGGAGCGGATCATTGTCGCTCTGGCGCGGCATCCGTGGGCTCCGACGATCTATCCCACGCAGGATGCCGAGATTGCCATCCACTTCAAGTCGCCGCATCTGCCCAATTCCGTGGTCATCCTGCTCGACAACCAGGGACAGGGACAGTGCTACGCCTACTCCGGCGGGCACAGTCGGCGCGCCCACTACGACGTTTCGTCGGACCTGCCCGACGGCTTCGTCCGGGAACAGTTGCGCGCCCTGACGCCGGAACTGAAGGTGGTTCCCGAAACGCCGGGGGGGCTCGGGCCGACCGCCATGGCGTATTTTGGCGGTTTTCCGACAGTGCTGTAGGTGCGCGGCTGCGTGAAGAGACCGGTCGGCCGGAGCCTGCGAAATGTCACCGCCGCCGCACATCGGGGCCGATGAAGAGTTGGGCAGGACCGTTTTCTCCCGCAGGAGAAGCAGTCGCGCGCGCCGGGGCCAGATTGACATGGACATTTTCCTGGAGCGTGAGGATGCCGAGTCGATCTCGGTCGATCGAATGGAATATGCACCGATCCGGGAACTGACCGCGGGGGCGGGGGAGCGGGGGCGGAACAGACAGCCGCCGCAAGCGTTCTACGGGTGGGCCGTGCTGACGGCGGAACACGCCGGTAGAAGCGGCAGAACCGTGGTCGCCACACCACGGCCGGAGAACCCGTGTCACGCGGACATCGTTCTGAACGTCACCGGAGACGAGAGAAGGCGGCAGCAGAAGCAGCACGCGATTGAATTGGCCGCACACTCTCAGTGGCTGGAGAGTCCCATGAAGCCGGATGCATCGTAACGTCTGTGCCGTGGCTCGACGAGGAGCCTGACTGTTCATGCCCGCCGCGACCACCGTGCTCTGCGCCGCGGGCGGCAAGGCCGGCGCCCCCGTCCTGCTCGCGCTCGGCGCCTACGACGCGGAAGCGGAAGGCGAAGACCCGCTCAGACTCAGACCGCACCGGCTGCAGTTCCACGGCGAGGCACCGCCGCCCGAGGCGCTGCTGCGCGAGACCTGGGACGAGCATGGTGGCTCCTCTCCGGAATAATAGCTTGGCCAAGCGAACGGTGGCGCGTCTGGCGCGAACAGGAGGGACCGGCCACCCCCGGTACCAAGAAAGATCAATGAATACGGGCCTCGGTCGGCAGGGCGAGCGACACCAGTGGCCGACGGCGAAAGTCGAGATGCCACCCCTTGCCCGTTGACGGCTCCCAACTACCTCCGAGCCGCCGGCCGGGTCACCGCGCGAGACGGCCCGCCCTTCGTGCCCTGTTGGCCGAGAAGTCGGCTGACAACGACGGCTGTGAGCCAGCCCATCTCACACGCCCGATCACATCCATGGCCGCGTCGCGCCGACGCGTGGGTGAGGAATAAACTAGACCAGTGTGACGTCTAGTCATTCTTCGACGGAGGTGACGTGGCATGAGCAAGACATGGCAGGTTCAGGATGCCAAGGCGCGCTTCAGCGAGTTGCTCGAGACGAGTCTCACCGAAGGGCCGCAGATCGTGACCAGGCGGGGCGTGGAGGTGGCCGTGCTGGTGCCTATTGACGAGTGGCGGCGACTGGAGAAGCGGGCCCGGCCGGATCTCAAGGAACTGCTGCTGGCCCCGGAAGCGCGCACCGACGCACTGACGCCGCCGCGGCCACGGCATCGCCACCGCGTGTCTCCGAGCTTCGAGTAAGCCCGTGTATCTGCTTGACACCAACGTTGTATCGGAACTGCGCCGCCCTCATCCGCATCCGGCCGTCGTCGGGTGGATCGAACAGGTGGCCGCCGACGAGCTGTTGCTGTCCGCGGTGACGGTCGGGGAGATCCAAGCGGGTCTCGAACTCACCCGCGAGCAGGATCTCGCCAAGGCGGAGGAACTGGAGGCGTGGCTCAGCGCGGTGCTGGTTTCCTGTAGCGTGCTCCCAATGAACGCAGACACATTCCGGGCATGGGCGCGGCTCAAGCATCGCCGTTCAGACACCCTGCTGGAGGATGCCATGATCGCCGCGACGGCCTTGGTGCATCGGTTGACCGTCGTGACCCGCAACGTGCGCGATTTTGACCAGCTCGGGGTCGATCTCCTGAATCCATTCGAACACGAATCCGACGTGCGGCAGTAGATTGCCAGAATCACAACCCACGGCGAGCCGGACGCCGTCCAACCGACCTTTGAGCGGATGGCCTCCTCCGGGTCAGTAGGAGCCATAAATGAGGAGTCGATTCACGAAAGAGCAGATGGTGATGATGCTCCGGGATGCCGATCGACGGCCGGTTACGGCGATGGTAAAGCAACTTGTGAGTTCCCAGACGATCTACGGCTGGCGGGTCACCGCGCGTGCGGCACCGGCATGGAAAGCGGGTCACGGCGACACACGGTCGCGAGGGCGTACGCCACCGCGCCGTGAGGCAGCGCCAGCCGGGCGACCATGACCCTAACGGCCCGTGGTGAAAGCCCCGCTGCATTCGATCCCCGCTGAATTCAGCCTTCCCCGCTGAATTCTGCGGTTTCACGCTGAATTCTGCTGATGTTCGTTGTTCCGGCTGACGAACAGGGCAACCACAAGGGTTGCCCCTACAGGTATTTTCCCTCGTCACGCCTTGCGCTAGCCGGACGCGGCATTGTTACGACCAGATCTCGGTGCAACGCGGGGTTCTACCACGGGCTGCTAACGGCGGCGATCTGGAAGGCGTACCTCAAACGTGACGCGGACCGAATCCTATCGACCGACGTCGAGCGCCACGATCTTCTCGTGGTCGCGGGCGTAGAGCGTCGTTCCAACCAGCGTCGGGACCGTCCACGACCTCGTGTCGAAGATGTGAGCCTGGCCCAATGTACTGAAACCATTGGGCGAGAATCTCCCCAGAACCAGATCGCCATCTTCATCAAGAAGGATTACCTTCCCATCTGCGTACACCAGACTCGATCGGCCGAAACCGCGCTCCTGCCATCCAGCCTCGCCGGTGTTGATATCCAAAGCCGTGAGGAATGCCGGACCGAACCCTCCATCGGAGCCGTAGACGAAATCGCCGACGCGTATCGCGTTGACGAACATGAGTTTCATCCGTTCCGTAAACCAGAGCTCTTCGACCTCGGTGACTGCACCCCGGCGGCTGAGCCTGAGCGCGCGGCTTCCCTGGTTGTAGGCCGACGAAACGAACAACACGTTGTCCGGTCCCCACACCGGCATGCTGTTGTTCATGTCGCCGTTGGTGTCATGAGGATGTGACCAGAGGATCTCGCCTGAGGCTGGATCCATTCCGTTGATCGTTTGTCCGCCCACGACGACGACCTGAAGCTGCCCATCGACGTCGATCGGTATGGGCGCGGCATTGGCGATCAGAAAGTCGCCGTTCTTCCAGACCAACGCGCCATCACGCTGTCGAAACGCCATCACGGCCTGACCCTCGCCCCCTGCCTGAAGGATGATCGTGTCCTCGTAAGCCAGCGGGTTCCCTCCGTAGCCTGCCTTGACGGCGGGTCGGATGAAAGTGGGCGGCGCACCATACTCCTCGACAAGGTCGTGAGACCAGACCAGTTCCCCCGTCTCTTTCGTGAAGGCGTGGAGCTGTTTGTTGGTGCCGGCGGTAAAGACCAGGTCGCCGACGACGAGGGGCGTCGAATGGGGTCCGGCACCGTAGCGGAAGTTCAATGGCTCCGAGGGATACTCGTATTCCCACTTCGTCTCGCCCGTCGCCGCGTCGATCGCAATGACGATTTCACTGCCTTCGAATCCTCCGCCTCGGTTTCCCCGTCCGCCTCGCCCGGCCGACTCCTCACCGCGCCGGTACATCGTGTACAACACCCCGCGGTCAACCGCTATCGACGAGTGGCCGAGACCCAGCGGCCGAGTCCAGACGACGGGCGGGCCGTCCTGGCCCCAGGAGTCCGCCAACCCAACCGCGTCGGATATGAAATTGCGCGTCGGCCCGCCCCATTGTCGCCAGTCTCCGGCAACAGGGTCGGAAGTCTGCCCGGCTGTCTCGACGAGAAACACCGCGGTCACGACGGCGACGGTGGCAAGCGCTATCACACCTGCGGACCGGACTCGGCTTGGATCAATCATGGACTACCTGGGTGAGAAGATTTCGCAGAAGACAGTGCCATGCTAAGAGCTGGGACTGGCACGTTCAAGCAAAAAGCACGAGACAGGCCAGCCCATCGTGACGCGCCCGAAGAAGAGCCGCAACACGGACTGGCAGCATCCGCACGACCCCGGCGGCATGCGACGGACGCACCTGCGAGGGCATGCCAACATCCTCAAGCGACTACTCGTGTGGGGGACCATACCCCCTTGTGGTAAACATAAGATGCTGATAATAAAAGCTTTATCGTAAATGGATGGCGGAGAGAGTGGGATTCGAACCCACGGTAGAGTTTCCCCTACACACGCTTTCCAAGCGTGCTCCTTCAACCGCTCGGACATCTCTCCGCAATGGCCGGCCCATCGACGAGATGCGGTGACGGGTGGCGGACTGAGCGATTCCGGCCAAGTTTACCATGCCGGTTTCCGGCGCTCGACGGCGTGGCGGCGCGGCTTGATCGGTCGCTGAGCCGGCGATAGACTGATATGTTTCCTGTCGGCGGCCGCCCGCTGGCGGGGACCGCCAGCGGCGACGGGTCGCAGCGCGGCCCGGACCCTGTGCAATCTCAGCCTACGAACCGCGTCAGGGCCGGAAGGCAGCAGCGCTAAGTAGTCACTGACATGTGCCGCAGGCTCTTCCGGGTCGCGGCTGGGACCCGCCGCCCGCACGCAGCGTGTCTCGGCCGGCGCGCGTGGTCCGGCAACGCGTTCATCCCATGTCCTATCAGGTAATCGCGCGCAAGTGGCGCCCGCAACGGTTCGATGACGTGGTGGGGCAGCGGGGGGTCACCCAGACCCTGCGCAACGCCATCGCCATGGACCGGGTCGCCCAGGCGTTCGTGTTCGCCGGCCCACGCGGGGTGGGCAAGACGACCACCGCCCGCATCCTGGCGCGCGCATTGAACTGTGTGTCCGGACCGACCGCCGACCCCTGCGGCGAGTGCGACGCGTGTCTGGAGATCGCCGCGGGGCGCGACATCGATGTGCTGGAAATCGACGCCGCCACGCATACGCAGGTCGAGAACGTGCGCGAGGTCATCATCGCGGGGCTCTCGATCACACCGGTGCGTGACCGCTACAAGGTGTTCATCATCGACGAGGTGCACCAGCTTTCGTCCAGTTCGTTCAACGCGCTGCTGAAGTCGATCGAAGAGCCGCCGCCCCATGTCGTCTTCATCATGGCGACGACGTTGCTCAACAAGATTCCTGACACCATCCTTTCCCGGTCGCAGGTGTTCGAGTTCCGCACCATTGGCACGGCGGAGATCAACAGGCAGTTGCGCGCCATCATCGCATCCGAGGGGGTGGCGATCGATGACGCCGGGCTGGCGCTGATCGCACGCTCGGCGGCAGGCAGCATGCGCGATGCGCAGAGCGCGCTCGACCAGGTGATTGCATTCGCCGGCGAGTCGGCGTCGGCGGAGGAGGTATCGACCGTACTGGGGTTGGTGGGTCGCGACGCGGTGTTCGAGGTCGCCGAGACGGTGGCCGACGAGACGGCGCCTCGCGTGTTCGAGCTGGCCGGTCGCTTCGTCGAGGCCGGCTACGACCTGCGGCTGGTGTGCCGCGAGTTGTCACGGCTGGTGCGCGACATGCTGGTGCTGAAGGTGGACCCGGCGCGGCTTGAAGACCCGGACATCGCCGCCGACGCCGAACGCGAGCGGCTGCAGGCGTTGACGGCGCGGTTCTCGCGCGAGGACCTGTTGCGCGGGTTCGATGTGCTGACGCGGGCCGAGTCCGAGATCCGCAGCGCCGCGCAGCCGCGGTACCACTTCGAGGTGGCGATGTTGCGCTGGATGCATCTGCGCACGCTCGTGCCGCTCACCGAGCTGCTGGCTGGACTCGAGCGGCAGCCGGCGCCCGCGGCGCGGCCGCGCCAGACTCCGGTCTCCGCCGCCCCGTCGCGGCAGGCTCCGGCCGCGGCGCCCCAGACCGGGGCCGCGCCCGGAGTCCCGCCCGCGCGTCATGCCCCGCGCGCCGCCCCGCCGCCCCCGCCCGTCGCCCCGCCGTCCGCGCCGTCGCCGTCCCCGGCCGCCGCCGCGCCCGCGCGACCGGAGGACCCCCAGTCGGCGTTTCTCGCCGAGTTGCAGCGCACGAAGAAATTCTTCTACGGTACCGTTGTCAGTCAGGCGCAGCAGATTGCGGTGGACGCGAGCACCATCACCTTCACGTTCACCGCCGGGCAGCAGACGCTGGCCAGGCAGGTGGAGACGAGCCGTGCGTGGCTCGAGGCGCTGGCGAAGAAGACCATGGGACGCCAGATGAAGGTGGCCGTCCGGAAGGCGTCGGCGCCGGCGCCGACACCCGAACCGCCAGCAACGACCGGCGCGTCCGCGGCGCCGGCCATGGACCTGTTGTCGCAGGCGATGGAGGACCCGGGGGTGCAGGCAATGCTCGAGGTCCTTCCGGCCGAGATCAAGGATGTCGAAGAAATCTGAGCAGATGAGTCAATCATGAACATCCAGAAGATGATGCAGCAGGCGCAGCAGATGCAGGAGAACCTGCAGAAGCAGTTGAAGCAGACCACGGTCGAGGCGACCGCCGGCGGCGGGATGGTCAGGGTCGTCATGAACGGGGTCAAGGAGATCCGGAGCCTGACGATCGACCCGGAAGTGGTGTCGCCGGACGACGTCGAGATGCTGCAGGACCTGATTATCGCCGCCGTCAGCGACGCGCAGCGGCGCGCCGACGACCTGGTGTCGCAGCAGATGGGCGGCATGATGGGCGGGTTGAATATTCCAGGGCTGACATGATCCGGATCGAGCCGCTGGTACGATTGACCGACGCGCTGCAGCGACTGCCCGGCATCGGCGCCAAGGGCGCGCAGCGCATCGCCTTCCACCTGCTGAGACAGCCGCGCGAGGAGGTAGACAGGTTCTGTGACGCCATTCGTGACGTCAAGGAGCGGATCACCTATTGCTCGGTCTGCGCGAACATCACCGACTGCGATCCCTGTTTCTACTGCACCGACGACAGGCGCGATCGGCGACTCATCTGTGTGGTGGAAGACGCGCGCAACGTTGCCGCCATCGAGAACACCGGTGAGTTCAAGGGTGTCTATCACGTCCTGATGGGCGCGCTCTCGCCGCTGAAGGGCATCGGGCCGGACGAACTGAACATCCGGGGGTTGCTGCAGCGTGTCGGGGCCGACGGCGTGGGCGAGGTCATTCTGGCGACGAACCCCAACGTCGAGGGGGAGGCGACCGCCATCTACCTGGCCAAGCTGCTCAAGCCGCTGGGGGCGCGGGTCAGCCGCATCGCGATGGGCGTGCCGGTCGGCAGCGACCTGGAGTATGCCGACGAGATCACGATGCTCAAGGCGATGGAGGGCCGCCGGGAGATCTGAATATCGTCAGCGTTTTCAACACCGCCGTCGTCGCCGGGGCCAGTCGCGCGCCGGCATCGGTCGCCAGGTCGTCGCGCAGCCGCGTGAATCCGGCGGCATCGTCAACGTCGTACCAACCGTCCAGCAACGCCACCTGCAGCCCGCAGCGTGCGGCCGCCGCGATCGTGTCCGCGCAGGCCGATCCGGTGCTCCAGCGGATATCGCTGAACAGATCCGGCACCGGCGCCTCGGCTGGCGGCCGCGTCAGGCCGATCAGATAGTAGCCGCCGTCGGCGGCGGGTCCCAGCACGACCCGGCGGCTGGCGTCCCGCAGTCGGGCGAGCGCGCCGGTGACGCGGTCTATCGGCAGGGTCGGCAGGTCCGATCCGATCATCACCACCGGTGAGAACCCGGCCAGGAACAGGTCTTCGAACACTCCGCGTTCCCGCTCGCCCAGGGTCTCGCCTCGTTGGGGCATCAGGCAGTCGGCCCGCACGCCGGCGCGCTCGAACCCGGCGGTGCCGCCGCCGGCGGCGTATGCGACACGCAGGGCAGTATTCCGCAACGAGCCGCAGCGCCCCACGATGTCACTGAGAAACGCGGCATAGAGGCGGCGCCGCTGCCGTTCGTCCGGCACGATGCCGGCCAGACGGGTCTTGGGTGGCCTGGCGCCGTCAGGCGCGCGCGCCATCACGACGACCGCGTGGCTCGTGGTCGTCATTCGGCCTGTTCACGATCGACGCCGGAGTGCACCGCGACCGCCTCGGCCATGATCCGCTTCACCGGCAATCCGCGTCTGAGCAGGAACCCCGCGCCGGCCGCCATCCAGACCAGCATGCGGGCCCGGCGCACGAGCGCCAGCGTGACCCCGGCGGCGGTGCCGACCGCCAGCAATTCGGCGAACGCCGCGGTGCCCGCTTCGTCGACCCCGAGACGCATCGGCACCACCTTGAATACCGCGTTGATGAAACGGTTCGCCGCTTCGAGCACGACGGCGTCCAGCAGGGTCGGGGCGACCGGGCTGACGAGCGCCAGGACGATGTAGGTCTCGAGGACGGCGAGGGCGTGAAACGACAGCTCCCAGCCGGCCACCGGCAGGAGGCGGCGCGGCTCGCGCGGATAGAGTGCATACACTTGGTCTTCGAGCTGCCGCACCCGCCCGGTCCAGCGTGCAATGAACCGCGGGGCCAGCACGCCGGACAGCGCGAAGAGACCGCTGGCCAGCCGCACGCGCCACCAGATGACTGCGTGCGCCGCGGTGACCAGCAGCATCAGCACCGCGAGCAGCGCCACGCCGGCCAGCCACCACGTATCGGTGGGGCGCAGACGCAGCACCAGCGCCTGGGCGCCGCCGGCGATCACCAGGACCGCCGACAGCGTAAAGAACAGGTTCTCCACCGCCAGCGCGGCGAGGGTGCGGGCCACCGGTTCGCGATCACCCGCGAACAGCGCCTTGGCCGGTTCACTGACCAGCAGGCTGAGCGGCGTCAGGTTGCCCAGCGTGTCACCGGCGACCACCGCCTGAAACGCCAGACCGGGCGACAGCTTGTGCGGGGTGTCCAGACAGCTTCGCCACGCCATCCCCCGTGCCGCGAAGCGCAAACCGGCCAGCGCGAGGACCACCAGAAACACCGTGCCCAGGCGCTGGATGCCGGCCGCGATCTCACCGAGGCCCGCGCGCTGCACGAAGTACACGAACAGCACGAGCCCGATCACGGCTGCGAACCCGCCGCCCGGAGTGAGGCGTCCAGGCGCGCCGCCGGTGGTCGGTGCGTCCGTCATGCAGGCTCATTCTTGCGGCAATTCGACGCCGCCCGGCATAATGAGCGTGATGGCCTTCGCCGTACCGCCCATCCCAACGGCCATCATTCTACTCGTCGCCGGGTTGCTGGCCTGTTTCCTCGGCTACCGGCTGTTCCGCTGGATGCTCCTGATCTACGGATTCGCGGGTGGCGCGTTTCTCACCTCGCTGGTCGTCGGCGAGATGGAGCCCTGGATCGCCACTCTCATCATCGTCGGCGGCGGTGTGGCCGGTGCGCTGCTCTTGCGGCTGGTCTATCTGGCGGTCCTGGCATTGCTCGGCGCGGGACTCGGCGCCATGGCGATCAGCCTGTTCGCGACCCAGGAATCGGGCGACGCCGAGGTGTGGGTGGTGGTGGTCGCCTGTCTGATCGGCGCGATCGCCGCCGTCACGCTGCAACGCTACGTCATCATCGTCGGCACATCGTTCGGCGGCGCGTGGGCGGCGGTGATCGGCGCGCTCGCGCTGGGCGGCGATGCCAACGCCGCCGCGGCGGCGGGCGGCGAACTGACACGCATGTACCCGATGGCCCCGGCGTTCGGCCAGACGCCGTTCGCCATCGGTTGGCTCAGCCTGGCGGTTGTGGCCGCGCTGATCCAGTTGCGGGGGCTCACCATGTCCCGCCGGCGCCGCGCACTCGGCGGCTGATTCCCGCACCCGCGGCGCTCCTGGCGCAGCGCTGTTTGACCGCCCCGAGGCAGGTCCGCTAGGATCTATGCTCTGCTCGGCCGGGTATCCGCCCGATCCTCCGCGTCGAGCCGCACGACTGCCACGTGTTCCTCAGTAGCTCAATTGGCAGAGCATCCGGCTGTTAACCGGAGGGTTGCTGGTTCGAGTCCAGCCTGAGGAGCCATTCTGGTTCCCGCAGAACGCGGGGGCGTTCTGCTCGGCTGGGTGACAGACATTCCCCTTCCAGGCAGTGAGAATCAGCCCGGTCGTCCTGTGCAGCCACGTGCCGGAGGCCCGAAGCGTTCTCAGAGGCAACGCGGGCCTTCGCCCGTGCGCCCCACCGACTGCCCCTGTTCTGGTGGGCCACGCCCCGGAGGTGCTGCGTGCCACCCGGAATCGCCCACCAAATCTGGGAAATCTTGCTGCGCGCCAGCCCCGGCGGCTGCGGGCCATGGACACACCATGCCAGCTCGCCGCGGCGACACCGGGTTTCTCCTGCCCGTTGATGGTCACCTATGTCAGCCCATACACCGCGCGGAGAAGATTGGCCGCCTCGTTTCGGCCGAACGGCACGTCAAACGCCTTGGGATCCAACGTTTCGTCGGCCTGAGCCGAGTCGACAAACGTTCGGAGGTCTCGGCGGACAGGTTCCGGCAGGTCGACAGATGCATCCAAGGGTAGGAGCTGCGCCAACCGGAACACGTCGTTGCGATGCTTCTTGATGTCCTTGCGGTCGACGTTCCCACCTGCCTCCAAACGAGCGGTGAGGTCGAGAAATGCACGGGCCTTGAATGGTATGAGCAGGGTCTCGTCGATGATCGTAATGCCGTCGATCTGCCGTCTTGCTGCCTGGAGCGCCTCGAAATAACCCTCGTCCAGCAGGATTGCCGAAAGGCTGACTATGTCTTCGTCTACGGCTATGGGTGTCAGTATTGCGTCTTCGGGCAAATCGAGGTTTCCGGGTCGTCGTGAAAAGAGCTCGATCATGAAGGGGAAGTTTTGGTCAGTCGGACGGTGGAAGCGGTAGAACTCCCTGCCCCCGTCGCTTCGTTCGCGGGCTTGATATCCGCCTGCATTGAGGAACGCTTCGAACGTTCGTCCAAAGGCTGCGTCGACCACCTCGACGCAGAGCACCATGTCGATATCTTTGGTCGCCCTGAAATTGAGACCTGCTGCGTTGAACAGCAGATCGCAAGCGGTACCGCCGATGATCGCGTATTGACTTTCGTGCGCTGCGAAATATTCGCGGAACTTCTGGATTCCAGTTACCACGCTATTTCCTTCAACAAACGTTCAGCTGCCATAGAAACGCGCTCATCACGATGGTTCCGGAAGTGTGCGTAGAGTGACAGCGGGTCCACGGTGCGTGCGGTGGACAAACCGGCAGGGTCGTAGGCCCATGTTTCGACAATTTGGGCAGCTTGATCCCTGCCAGTTTCGACGAGCCCGCAGGTCTGTGCAAGCATCTTCCAATCAATGGCCGCGACGGCGAAAGCAACCAGTGACGGTGGGGATAAATCAGTCAGCTCCGCGAGCGCGCTCTCGCCCGCATGTTTCAGCGTTGGGAGGACGTGACCGTCTCGGACGAACTTTTCGGTACGTACCGGGCTGCGCAGCAAGTCATGCGAGGCCTCGAACAGTTGCCGCCCTTCGGCCTTGAACCGGATATGCCGTTCCTTGCCGTATCTTTCAGTATGAGCAAGGCCGGTATCGACCAGATCATTGAACGCGCGTCCGATCGACATGGCCGAGTAGCGCAGCCGCGTGGCTATGAGAGAAGGGGTAGTCGCAGCTTCGTCGAGCCGCAGGAGGCGATGGAACAATACAGCCTGAGCTGCTGGCGAAAGACCGTTTGCGTGCCGCTTCGTGTGTGTGCGGAAACGTTCGCGCAAGTCCATGGCAAGGTCAGGGATATACAACTGGTTGCCCGGCACGACGAACGGGACGCCTTGTCCTATGAGACGCGCGCGGTTGTGTGCGCTCAGCCACGGAGCAACGAAGACGACAAGGGCGTCGACGGCGGGGCGAACCAAGGCAACGTGCTTCGCAATGTCAGAAGGCGTAGCGGTGTTGTCCATGGTGGCTAGGAAAATGATGCGTCTTCCAGCGATGTGGCCTTCATGAAGGCTGTACGTCCTGGAGAGAAATGAGGGGAGGCCCGGGGCATGTTCGAGTGCGTCGACCCGAGTTGGCTCGTGAAGCGTGTCTCCGAGATAGCGCTCCAGCGCTTCGGGGACAGGCCTACCGGACATGTCGTGGCTTCTTTCTAACATCGTGGCGCATGTTAACACTGTTAATGTTAGTGTGCAAGGTGCCGTTAGACACAGACCAATCGACCCCTCAATGGCTCGCGGCACAAGTCTGACCAGACTCCGGGGCCATTTCCGGCGGCGCGCAGTCCAGGCTGGACTCGTTGTTGAACGTCAGGGTGAAGGTCGCCGCGTCGTCGCCGTCGATGTCCTGGATCGCGGCCTCGTCGTCGCCCGACGTGGGGTCGGTGAGGTTCCCAAATGTGCCGGTCTACTCACCTGAGAGGAGTTTGGTAACCCGTACCAGACTTCGACCGTGCGCCGATCATGTATGAGCACTTTCTTCACCAGGCGGCGGAGCAAGTGTTTTTTGCAAGTTGGTCAGTGCCGCCTGCGGGTTGCGCGATCACGTCTTGGCGTTTGAGACGCAAGCCCGTGTGAGTCTCCCGAACGTCCGACGCGGAGACGCGGGTGGCCAGCACGACCACTTGACGTACTAATCACAATACGTTTTTCCGATACAAGTCCATCATCGGAGATGGCCTTCGCGCCCGGAGTCCAGCACACCAGGCCCTTGTGCTCTCCGCCTCCGATTAGTGCAACGTGTCGACCAGCGCTGCATCGACGATCTTGCGATCCCGGGTCAACAGCGTCGCGCCTAACACGAGAGCGGTCGCCACGAGAATTCGGTCTGCCGGATCGCGGTGGGAGGTTGATCCGTTCGGGCTTCAAGTTCGAATCGCAGTCGAGTTCTCGCGCACGTCGAGGAACCCGGTTCGAGTCGAACTTTGTCAAGCGGGGAACTGACGCACCACCGGCCGAGCGGCACTCGGCACAGACATCGAAAGGACGTGACCAACAATGGGCCTTTTAGACGATCCCCGTATCGCAGACGGGACGGCAGGCGGTGAGCTTAGCGCGCATGCGGACACGATGGCCGAGTAACGCGAGGGCGGGCCAGCCGGCCGGCAGCATGTCGCCGCGTCGAAGCGGGACGCGGCGACGGCTGGCATGGCGGCGGCGCTGGCGCGCGTGTGCGATCTGGACGCGCTTGACGCGGCGTTGACGACCGAAGCGCGCGCGGGACGTCCCGGTAATTCGGCGTTCTCGGCGCTGGATGCGGTCTCACGTGAGCGCGAGCGCCGCTCGCTGGCCAGCAGCAACCCCGACGCCGAACGGATCATTCTCGAGACGCCGATCCGCGATCTGACTGATGCGCGCGTGGCGGAACTGCGCGGCGGTCCGGATGGGGCGGAAAGGTTCGGCACCTTGGAAGCGGAGCGGGACGCGCTGCAGGCACGGCTCGACGCGATCTATGGCGCTACGGCCGGCCGTGGCGCGGGGCGGGGCTTCGTGGTCCCGGAAGAGCGAGACGAGATCCGCCGTATCGACGCGGAACTCGCGGACAATCAGGCCGCGCGCGATCAGTTGCTCTGGTTGTAGCGGCCGGGCTGCGTCGGCACACACCCAGCCGCCGACGTGCGTACAACGCGTAAAAAAAGAGACGGCGCCGGTTTCACCCGCCGGCGCCGTCGTATTCCCGAGGATGATGATAGCAACCGCATCCTATAGCAGCGGAGCTGATCCCGTCGCCGACCTGGGCGCGGCCGTCGCCATCCGCCATCTTGACGACCAAGCCAGCGCGCTCGGGGTCGTGCCGTGGTCGCTTGGCGAGACCGTCGTTGACGTCGACGCGGGCGATCCGGCGCGGTTGCATGCGCACTGTCCGCCACGGGTGAGCTTGCCGACCCGCCGCGGACTGCACGACTGGTACGACGATAATTTGCCGCGCAAGAACCGGAATGGGGTGAATGTCGCCGGGGTCCGGATGGACGTTCGCGGGGAGCGCGGGTACGTCAAGTTGCATGGCGGGCGGGTTGGAATCGAGGCACTCCTGAGCGAGCTGTCTCGGGTCGGCCGTTATCCGTTCGGGCCGGTCGCCGATCTGTTCGAGCTGGCCGGCGAACCGGCGCTTGGGGTCCGGGCGCCCTCGGGGGCCACGGCACCGGCCGCGGCGACGCTCGAGTATGCCGTCCCTGGGGCACGAAACCACGCGTTGTTCAACGCGCTGCGGCGGTGGGCCTATCGTGCGCACGATCCGGACGAACCGTTGACGGTCTGGCATGAGCGCTGTCTCGACAAGGCGCGGGCGCTGGCGGCGACGCTCCCAATCCCGTTCAGCCATGGCGACACGAAGAACAGCATCGACGCTACGGCGTGGAGCGTCGCGGCGTACTGCCGATCGCCACGCTGCCGGGTGCCGTGGTCGCCAGCGGTCCTGACCGCGAGGCGGCGCAGGGGCGGGATCGTCCGGGCGCGGCGGTCGCGGCGTGCGGTCCTCGACCGTGACCGGGCCATCGTCGCCATGCTTGACGCTGGCGTGAGCATGCGACAGACAGCGGAGCGTCTGACCGTGACCGGGGACCATGGGCGCGTGACGAAGCGCGCCGTACAGACAGCGCGTCACCGGCTCGCCGTGGCTGAAGTGGAGGCGGCGCGCTGCTCGCCGTCACTGTTCGCGGGGCTGTAGGTGTACCGCGTGCTATGTCGTACGCCGTGCTCTTATGGCTTGTGATCTACCAGACATCCGCGTGTCGACATCGGCGAACCGAGGTAGCCGCGTGCGGCGGTCCTGAGAGCGGCCGCAGAGTGGGTAGACGTGCGGCCGGTGCGGATCTGCGGCGCGTGAGCGCGGGTTTCTCGGCGGGCCCGAGGGCGATTCCGGACTGATACAGGCGCGCGAACACGTGACGTGGTTCTGGGCACCGTGACCGCGCGGGGCTACTCGCAGGCCTCGGCGTTCACGCGCACATACTCCACGAGGAAGTCGTCGAGCAGTTGCGACAGGACGTTGAGCAGCAACGCATCGTCGCCGATGCCGGTAGACCCGGATTGCCATGTGGTCGATAGTCCCGTGTTTCTGGTCAGCGGATCGAATAGCCGTTTCTGCAGCCAGATCGTGATCCCGTACAGGCTGACATCCGACACGACCAAGGGTTGCGGCAGGTTCACGTTCACATACAGCACGGGCGAGCGGATGACGGCCGACGCCGGCGTGGCCTCGGAGAACAGCCGCGCGGCCCGTAACCGGCGCTCGGCAATCTCTCGCGCGCGGTCGGTCACGTCCGGGCGGTCGAGGCTCGTTTCGACCAGCAAGATCAACGGCTCGCAGTCAGTGAATAATTGAAACCGTTGAAGAAGGGCGACCGAGGCGGCACGGTCCGGATCAGGCGCTTGCGCGACCGCCACGACGCCGCCACACGCCGCCAGCAACGCCACCCCGACACCGATCCGTCTGCGCATGCCCCGACTCTACTACACCGGCCAGCGCTGAGCGAGGCCCCTGGTTGGCCAAGCATTGCACACGGATCAGGGCTGAAACCGCTCGGCGGCGGACACCGCCGGAAACCCTGAAAACGGAACCCTGCGAACGGAAACCAGCACGCACCCGGAAACCAACGGAACCCTTCGAGAAAAACCTTTCGTGCAGGTGCCCCGTCATGTGGATGCGGCGCCACGAAAAGCGCCCCCCCCCCCCCCCCCGGGGTCGATCGGGCGCGGTCGTCGGCATCTGGGATCGTCGCCGGGGCTGCCGGCCGGGGTCGACGTCGCCGCCGGGGTCGTGCTCGAGGTCGAACAGGTCGCCGGCGACGGCTGGCGGTCGAGCCGAACCCGGAACAAGCCGTCTGAGCGGCCCTGAGCGCAACGCACGGCAACCGAGAGGTTTCTCACCGGCGCGGTCGGGTTCGTCGTCCGTCGGCGGTGTTCTGTGGCGCGCGTGGCGCACCTCGGCACGGTCCCCGGCAGGGGTCGGTCGGCCGGGGACCGGTGCGGATCGGGTCTTGACACATAACTAGTCGTGCACTATAAGTGTCATTAACGCTCACAATAGCTGGGCGGGATCGTGGCCCTTGTTCTCGGACACCGGGTAAGCTATTCGTGGTATGTGACTATGAATTCTCCCAACAAGCTCTACTACGGCGACAATCTCGACGTACTCAGGCGCTACATCCCAGACGAGAGCGTGGACCTGGTCTACCTCGACCCGCCGTTCAACTCGAACGCCAATTACAACGTGCTGTTCGCCGAGCGGGACGGGACGCAGGCGGCGGCGCAGATCAAGGCGTTCGAAGACACTTGGCGCTGGGACGAAGGGGCGGCTCGAGCGTATGAAGACGTGGTGGAGGCGGGCGGGCGTGTGTCGCAGGTGATGCAGGCGTTCCGGACGTTCCTGGGCGAGAACGACATGCTCGCGTACCTGTCGATGATGGCTCCGCGGCTGGTCGAAATGCGGCGGGCGCTTAAGCGCACAGGAAGCCTGTACCTACACTGCGATCCCACGGCGAGCCACTACTTGAAGTTGCTCCTGGACGCGGTGTTTGGGCCAATCTGGTTTCGCAATGAGATCGTCTGGAAACGAACGAGCGCACACGGCGATGCGTCCAGGCGATTGGCCAGCGTCCACGATATTATATTGGCCTATGCGAAATCGAAGGATACTGTCTGGAAAAAGACGTTTGCCGCCTATAGCGATGAGTACATCAAAGAGCATTTCGTGCACGTGGATGCCGACGGACGACTCTTTCGTCGCAGCGATTTGCGGAGCCCACACCCCCGTCCAAACCTAACGTATGACTACAAAGCAAGCGATGGACGCCTGTATCGGCCACATGTGAACGGATGGGCAATATCCATCGACGTTATGCGCAAGCTTGACGACGAAGGCAGGCTCTTTTTCCCGGCGAAGGACAACGCGCGACTCAGAAAAAAGATTTACCTCGACGAGAGTCCCGGCGTTCTCGTATCTGACTTGTGGATCGATCTTCCGCCTATCCATGCTAGTGCTCAAGAGCGTCTAGGCTACCCCACGCAGAAACCGGAAGCTCTTCTAGAACGCATTCTTTCCGCCAGCAGCAACGAGGGGGACGTTGTGCTCGATCCGTTTTGCGGCTGCGGTACGACCGTTGCCGCGGCTCAGAAACTGGGTCGGCAGTGGATCGGCATCGACGTGACGAATCTCGCGATCACACTGATCCGCCACCGACTGAAAGACACCTACGGTGACGATATCGAGCAGATCTATCAAGTGATCGGGGAACCGGTGTCGGTCCCAGACGCCGAAGCGCTGGCCGCATCAGATCCATACCAGTTCCAGTGGTGGGCGCTCGGCTTGGTGGGTGCTCGACCAGCTGAAGGCAAGAAGGGCGCGGACCAGGGCATCGACGGGCGGATTTACTTCCACGATGGCGACACCGGGAAGACGAAACAGATTGTCATCTCGGTCAAGGCCGGAAAGCTGCATGCCCCCTACGTCCGGGATCTGCGTGGCGTGGTCGAGCGCGAGCAGGCCGCGCTGGGCGTCCTGTTGACGGTCAACGCACCGACCAAGGCCATGCGAACCGAAGCGGCGTCCGCTGGTTTCTACGCTTCACCGTGGGGTCAGCATCCCCGCGTCCAGATCCTGACCGTGGGAGAACTTCTGGCCGGAAAGAAGCTGGACGCGCCGCCGCCGCGCCAGACCAGTCGGACCTACAAGCGGGCACCGAAGGCACTAATGAAAGCGGCGGAGCAGCCGGCGATGTTTCGTGACGATTGATCGACCTGTGCCGGCTGACGGAATGGGGCAACGATGACGACGCACACGACAGCACACACCGGGCCGGGGCGAGAGCGGCTCGGTGAGGCGCTTGCGGCAGACTTGGTCACGGCGCGGGCCACTGCGCGGACGCTGGCCGAAGCCTCAATCAGCCCGAACACGGCTGCGGCATATCGGTCGGCACTCACGCGGGTCGACGGGTGGCACGGCGAACGGCCGATCTCGGATACCAGCCTTGCGGAATACCTCGGGGTGCTGTTCGATGGTGGACGCTCACCGGCAACCGCCAGCGTTGCGGTTGCGGCGGTGAAGTTCCGGGCGAAGCTCGCCGGCCAGCCGAACCTGACCGGCGAGCACGTCGCGCGCGTGCTGGCCGGGTTCCGGAGATCAGGGGCTGGTCGAGGTCGGGGACAGGCGCACGGCATGACAGCGGACAATCTCGCGGCCATCCTTGCGACGGCGCACACGCCACGGCGAACGGCGCGCGGGGTCGAGTCGGCCGACGTGGCCACGACGCGCGGCGAACTGGACGCGGTGATCGCCGGCTTGCTCTTCATGGCCGGGCTGCGACGGTCGGAGGTCGCCGGGCTTCAGTGGCGGGACATCAGCGAAGCATCAGACGGCGGGCTGCTCGTTCGGGTCCGGACGTCCAAGACGAACCAGGACGGCGAGCGGGCCGACGTGCGATACCTCAAGAACGGGGCCGCGGCTGCCGTGCGGCGGTTGCGCGCGAGCCGGTCGCCAGCCGACACGGATCGAGTCGTGCCGTTGACCGGGCAGGGCGTGGCGCGGCGCATTGAAGCGGCGGGCCGGGCTGCCGGCGTCGACGCGCGGCTGACAGGGCACTCGGGCCGGGTCGGGCTGGCAAGCGAGTTGACGGCGCGGGGCGCGTCGACGGCGGACACGATGCGCGCAGGGGGCTGGAAGACGTCAAGGATGGTCGCACATTACGCGGCCGGAGCGACTGCGGAGAATGGCGCAGTGAAACGCTACCTCTGAGCGGTGCGCGGAACACGGCGCGCGGGGCGTTCACAATTGCAAAACCTAGCCAGGGAGCGAACCTGCGCGCGAGGCCCACGGGTTTCAGGTTCTGGCGTATTGCGGACAAGTGGGGCTGATTTCGGGTCTTCGCGAGGTACGACAATGCACAAGGGTCCGACGTGGCGCCGGTGGACTGGACGCGAGCGGCGCATCGTCGCAGAGGCGGTACGAGAGAACCAAGCGCGGGGGTTGTGGGAACGCGGGCGGCGGGACTATTCGCGGCGGTTGGAAGCGCTGTCGGTGCAGCTTGGGCGGTCGTATCAGGCGGTGCGACATCAAGCGGCAGAGTTGCAGCGGCGAGGGTTCGTGTAGTTCGTGGCTGGTAATAGGGCAGATGGAGACTTGAGGTCGCCGTCCTGGGGGTTGGGGTCAAGGGGCAGCGTGTCGGGTTCGCCGTCCCTGGGGGCCGACGTCGGGCACTCGCGGCGCGGTCCTCGGGATGTGTGAGCGGCGGCAAGAGGTCCGGCAGTCTCGAGACTGCCGGCGGTCCCGCTGGCCAGCGCGGGCGGTTCGAGGTCCGGGCCGCGCGCACAATGCACAAGGGGGTGTTCCGTCCGGGGTTCCAGAATCGGGGGCCGAGATCCGGGCCGTGAACCCGGCCGAACAGCGGAACCTTGCGGAACCCTGAAGGCGGCGCGGAACCCTGCAGGCAAGCGGGATCGCGCCGGTCCCGTGCGAGGTCCGCACCGGCCGCGCCGGCGAGGCCTTGGGCACCGTCTGCACCGGTCCCGGTCGTCGTCGAGGTCGTCGCCGGTCGAGGTCGCGCGGCGGACCTCGTGGCTACCAGACGCCGGGGCCGATGGTCTCAACCGGCATCCCGTGGTGGTCAAGCTCGAAGTATCGCGAGGTCGTCGCAAAGCGCGGCCGGCGCGGGCCGTGGAAGACCTCGAACACCCAACCGCAAGTGCACGCCGGTTGATGTCGGCGGAACACGTGTCGGCTCCGACACCGGGGGCACTGGATCTGCGTCTGGTCGTCCGGTGCGGCCGCCTCGGGGCCGGGGCCGCGCGGTTGAGGGCCGGGTGCGCGGCGGGCGACACCTGCCCGGACGAGCACCTTGTTGACGCCGGCGGCGCTGAGTCCTCCCATGTCGCCCCGGCGCGCGATCCGGTCGGCGGTCCAGCCGTCGGCGTATAGCTCGGCGAGCAGGGCGTTTCTCGCCAGGCGACGGTCGCGGGCTGATTTCGTGAAAGGCATACGCCAGCCTACACCGTCCGACGGGGTCGCACCAGGTGCGCGCAACGGTGCGCGATCACGACTACTCACGACTACTCACGACGAACCACAAGCCCAGTATTAGCAACGGGTTGCAAGGGTTTTTGGTTCCAATATGCTACGATTCCGATATGCCGAAAATCCGGCGCCGGTGGACGAAGAACGACGACGCGTTGTTGCGGCGCTGGATCAAGTCCGGCCGGATGCACCGGGAGATCGGCCAGCGGCTCGGGCGGTCGCGCCAGTCGGTCAAGATCCGCGCGATGCGGTTGCGGCAACGCAGGGGGTCATGATGACAGCACGGCAACCGTCGATGTTCGACCGTCCCGCCAGCCGGCGGCGTCACCCGGCGTCTTTCCCGACCAGAAAGCAGATCGCCCGGATCGGGCTGTTCAGCTAGGAGGGAGACGAACGCCAGCAGCGCATCACTGTCGCCTTGAATCGGTACCGGGCGGCCGGCGGCGAACTGTCGGCCGGTCGATGTCGGGCGGTTATCGAGGCATGCGCAAGTCCGAGCCGTACGGGTCAGTTCGTCCGGATGTTGCTCGAGAAGTACGTCGAAAAGGGGGCATCGTGAGCTTTGTTGTGCAGGTAGATCAGCAGTATTTGCGCGCGATCCCCGTCCAGGAACCGCCGATCAAGGCGGCGCTCGAGCTGGGGCCGTTCGACATCGCCGGGCGACCGATGACGGTCCAGATCGCAGCGGTCGCTGGCAAGTCGTGCGGCTCTGTCGAGGTCAGGCTTGAGGCGGTTGTTGTCGATGGCCAGGGCGGCCGATGGCGGCCGGTTGTCGGATTGTCTGAGCCGCGGTAGCGGCTGAAGGAGGTAATTGTGAGTCTGGTCTACGGTGAGCACGTCGGCGATTCGCAGATCGCTTCGGGCAAGTCGGCGATCTACCCGTATGAGCGGCAAGAGATCGCTTCGGGCACGGTGGCCGGTACGGTCACTCTGGGGCCGTGGGCGTGTGGTCCGCTATTCAGGCGGCGATCGGTTATCGCGGTCTTCTCGGTGGGCGCGTCGGGTGGATTCACCCAGATGACTCTGGATGGCGTGACGTGCCGCTTGCAGGCGCGGTTGTTGGTGGGTGACGACGCCTCCGCATGGCATGACATCGGCGCAGAGCGGACGCTATCGGCAGTCAGTGCCCACGGCTGTCAATGGGGCGACGTCCACGCTTCGGAGCTACGGATCAAGGTGAAGCTACCGAACGACACGACACAAGCGATCCGTGTCGAGGTCAGCACAGCGAGAACGGGCCTGTAGGCTCGGCCGACCGGGCGGCACCCGGCAGGATGCGGATATCGAGGGAGGGCTACATGAGTTTGCTATTTCCCGAGAACGACGGCGACAGCCGATCACTACAGGAGGCGGCGCAGCGCGCGGCGCGATTCGCGGGCCGCGGTGATGAGCCGGACCCGAAGCGGCACGAAGACGCCATCGAGCAGGGCCGACAGGCAGCGCTAGCGATGAGCTCTGCAGAGGTGGCCGCGCGCATCCGACAGCTAGAGGAAGCGCCCGAGCTCCTGAGCCGGCCGCAGGGTCACGAGGCGCGGCAGGTCCACGCCCGAATCTGCGCGGAACTCGACTGCCTGTCGGTGGCGCAGGATCGCCATCGTCGGCCGGAGCCGGACGCCCGCGAGCAGCTTTTCGAGAAGTTCTTGATGTCTCATCCAGAGCGCGACGTCGGCGCAGGCGCAGAGGTGTTCGGCGCCGGCGCGTCGGCTCGGCAACTGAGTACCCGGGTGCTCGCGACGCATGGCCGCGAGGGGTTTGACGCCTACCAGACCGCGCGGCGCGACCTGAGGGCCGCCGAGCGATCCGAGAGACCCGAACTGGATCGGCTGATGGCCGCTCGAGCGTCCGGCATGGCGACCGCCGAGCAGAATCAGGATCTGGCCGATCTCGAGCAGCGGCTTGAAGGACCGCGCGCGAAGGTGCGAGAATTCGAGACGACGGCCGGGGCCAGCTTCGAGGGCCAGCCGCTGGCGGGCGGCGACGCGGTGGCCGACAACGGCGATCTCTTCGTAGGGTAGGATCAGCCGTACAGACGAACGGCGCCGTTTTTTTAGCGGGGTGTCTCCTACCACAAAGACGAACGAACCCTATCAAAGACCAACGGAACCGACCACACCAGCCGCTGCTACCGCTGGCGTTTTGTCCCCGATCCACTCCGCGCGGCGGGGCTGGCGGTTGTGCACGCGCGGCCGTTGGTCGGCCAGCGGACCGGGGTCCGGAGTTGGCGCACATCGCCGGCCGTGGCGTGGGCCGGGAGCTCTGGCGACGTTGGACCACGGGCGAGGCGGTACGGTGTCTGGCGCTCTAGGGGAGTGGGGGTCTGTGGGGTCGCCGTCCCCGAGGGTCACCCGGTGTCCGGTCGCCCGCGTGGGTGGGGTGTCCGGTCGCCGGTTGACGCTGACGATCTCTGTCGAAGTCGCCGAGGGCGATCCGGCGCTACCTCGCGGCGCGCGGTCCTCGTCTGCGCCGTGGCAAGCACCGATCAACAGCGGCGGGTGACCTCGAGCCGGTCGGCGCGCACCTGGTCAACGGGCGGCGGGGCAATGATGGCTAGGCCTGCCCGTGCCCCAGATCTTCCGGCTGGACTTGTAATGAGTGTGAGGTCATCCGTATTCGTCCCGCAGTTCGAAGGCGAAGGCCATGGCGACGAGCTGGGTGTAGCCGTGCCACAGGAGTTGCGCGCCGGGCGGGTCGCGCGTGCGCCCGAGCCACCCGCCGAGACGCCCGACCAGACCGACGGCGTCGCCGAGGCGCGTGGGTGGCGGCAGCGTGCGCGAGCGGGCGAAGGTGGCGAGCACGCGCAACTCGCCATCGGAGAACAGCAGGTCGCCCGGCAGGTCAGGCACCTCGCGCCCGAGTTGGACCATCAACTGGATGCGCCACCCGATGACCATCTTGATGGCCATGGCCCGTTCGAGCCGCTCGGCCGCGTGGTGCTGCAATTCTTCGACCTTGCAGCCGGACTTGAGAACCCGGAAGTACTCTTCGATGCGCCAGCGCAGGGCGTACCAGCGCAGGATGCGCGTGGCGTCGGCGGTGCTGGTCACACGCAGCGTGGTCAGCAGGAACCACTCCAGCGGCTCGGCCGTGGGCGGCGGCTGTTGCTCGCGCACATGGACGACCCACAGCTCGACCGGCGTGGCCCCGGGGCAGGGCAGCGCCACGGGCTGGTAGCGCAGTGTCACCTCGGCGACGCGCGCCGCCCGGCGGTCCTTGCGGGCCTGTTTGCTGGCCTTCGCCCGCGCGCTCAGCCGCTGCACCGCGACCGTGGCGGCGCCGCGGGCCGGCGCGTTGCGCACCTGGTCGAACAGACGGCGCGAGACCGTCTGCCCGTCGGGTGTCTTCTCCGTGCCCACGACGCGGTCGACCTTCGCGCGGACCAGCAGGTCGACCTGCGGGGCGTGCGCGCGGCGCTCGAGGAACAGGTCGAGGAAGTCGGCCTCGCGGTCCATCGTGCACACCACGCGGGTTTCGGGCAGCCGCTCGGCCGCCTGCGCCAAGTCGCGCAGCCCTTCGACCCAGCGGAACGACGTCCGCGCCTCGCGCGGCTTCGGCTTGTCTTTCTCGTCGGGGTTCGGGGGCGCGGGCGCGTCGAAGGCGGCCCGCAGCACACCCAGCGCCACCCCGTCGGGGTCGACCGCCAGCGTCGTATGCAGGTGCAGGCCGCGGGCCACGGCGCCGGTCTGGTTCGACCCGATGGCCCCCAGCCCCTGCGTCTGGCTGCGCCGGGTGAAGTTCAGACGGGTGCCGTCCTGGATGCACAGCACCGTGTCGTGCCCGCGCATCCGTCGCAGCGTGCGCTCGCGATGGGGAGCGAGAATGTTCTCGACCGTCACCGCGCTCTCGGCGGGCTGGTCGATCAGCCGGTAATGTCCCTTGACCAAGGCGCGCGCTCCGTTGGTGGCGCCGGTGATGGCGCGCTGCGGGCACTGTGCCATATGTTGCGCGCTCCGGACCAGGCGCGCGCTCAGGCGCACGTCGCCCAGCGGCGCCACGCCGAACTCGTGGCCCGCCCAGGACTCGGCGTCGAGCCCGTCGCCAGCCGCCAGCGGCGCAATGCCCGCTGCGGGCACTGCGAGGCGGGCGCGCCACGCCGGCTCCAAGGCGTACATATACACTGCCTTGCGCGTTTCCGGCGCCGCGTGCGTGCGGTCCTGGCGCCCGCGCCCGCTGGTCTCACCCACGCGAACCCAGTTGGCCGCGCGCACGCTCGCCCCGGCGTGTGCGGTCTCGTCGACGAACGTCTCCAGCAGCCAGGGGCGATAGCCGTGGAGACGCTCGAAGTCGTCGCCGACCGCCCGTGCGGCCCGGCCCAAGACGTGCGAGGCCAAGTTGCGGCAGCAGATGCCGGGGCGCACCAGCAACCGGCACAGTCCCAGCACCCGGTGCAGGTGGGCGCGCCGACGCGTGTCGTCCCAGCCGATCCAGGCGTCGCGAGCCCGCAGACGCCGCGCGCTTGCTGCGAACCCGACCCCGCCCAGCCAGCCATGCCCGGAGCCTACCAGATAACGCAGTTGGTGGCCCACAAAGGGCCCGGCGCCGCGCGGGTGCTCATGCACCATCAGCGTGTTCCAGACCCGGCGCTGCTCGTCGGTCTCCACCCGCACCAGCGCCAAGTCCCGAACCTCGCCGACCGTGTCAGGCACGTCAGCCGCCGGCGCCACCGGGTGCGGGAGCACACGCGGGCGCCACACACCGCCGCGAGAGGGCCGACCCCGAGGCAGCGAGACGTGGCCTGCCGCCTCGAGGTCGGCCAACGCCGCGCAGCAGCTCGCGCGCTGCCACCGGCCGCGTCCATCTCGGAAATCGAACGCTTCACAGACACGATCGGCGACCTGCCCGAGGCTGCCAATGCCCTGCGATACCGCGCCGTCCAGCACATCGCGCAGTCGGGTGAGGTTGCCCCGCAGGCTGTGCCCAACCTGATTCTGAATCTCCATGCTCGCCACCGTAGCGAAGTGGCTTCATGAAGTCCAGCGAAAAGTTATGGGGCACGGGCAGGGCTAGGCCGGTCGACGACGAAAGGGGAAACGATGCAAGGACAGGTTGCGGTGTTGTTGGTCGCGTGCGGTGCGGTGTTGTTGGTCGCGTGCGGTCCGGAACCGGGCGCGGTGTCTGAAGAGACGTGGACTGATGGGCCGTGGCCGTTGACCGTCTCGACCGGAACTCTGCGCTGTATGCGCACCGATCCATCGTCCCCGGTATTCTTCGAATCGCCGGATGGTCGACTCTGGCCGGTGAACGGCGCGGCGACGTCGCGCGCGGCGACCTATGGCGCGCAACCGGAGCTTGAACCGATCTGGAGTCTCAACCCCGATTTCCCAGAGCTGGGCCTACGCATCAGTATCGGGCCGATGATTCAACGGGGTTTGACGCTCTGTCCGTGAGCGGTCGCCGTCCCCAAGGGGCGATTGCCGGACCTGGTAGATGAGCGTAGGCGGGACCGCCACGGACGATATCACCGTGAGCAAGGCGGCGATTGAGTCGGCGCAGACGTTTGCGGCCGCGGTCTACGAAGCGCACTGGGAGCGGTCGCCGTAATCGGACGGGTCGCGAGATCGCGGTCAGTGAGCTCCGCAACGGCGAAGGGGTGAACCGTGCGACGGCACAATCTCAAGATCTGGTCGGCCATCCGGTTGCAGGCGACGTCGCCTGCCGGGGCCCGGTTCATCGCGGACGAGGGCACCGGTCGCCCGTCGCCGAGGGTGGCAAGGTGTCCGGTCGCCCGCGTGAGCGGAACCCATGCGACCGACAGCACAGTGAGCGCGCTGGCGATCGAGTCGGCGAAGACGTTCGCGCAGGCCGTCAAGGAACACGTGTCGCCCCAGATTGGGCACCGGTGATCGCCGTCCGCGAGGTGCGCCGGGGCTGCGGGGGCGGTACGCTACCGCGTGTTGTCCCGGATGTCCTCCAGGAGATCGCGTACCCCGTCGCTGTACATGTTGGGATACATCCCGCCGATCAGTCGGTTCGTCGTCTCGAGTTCCGCGGCTATGGTCTCAAGTTCGTCCAAGATGCGGGACTGGGTGCGGGTGTCTTGTTCGGCGGCGGTCGGTTGGGCGCTGGCGGTGAACAGCCAGCCGGCGAGCATGCCGGCGAGCACGGCGAGCGGGAGACGGTAACGGGTCAGCATCGGGTGATCCTTTCGTGGTGAGGGCGGGCGCGACCCCGCGCGGCACCATACCACGGGCGGATTGGCGATCCCGTGGGCGCACCCGGCCGGGGGGCGCGCTGAGAGACACCGGAACCCGCACGGAAACCCGCCACGCGGCCGTCTACGACGCGAGCGCGGCCCGATGATGATCCGCCAGCAGTTGCGCCGGTTCACCCGGAAGACTCTTGGATTCTCGAAGTGCCTGACGCACCTGCGGGCGGCGGTGGCCATCCACGTGGCGTGGTGCAATCTCTGTCGGACGTGCGGGACCTTGCGGATGACGCCGGCGATGGAGCGGGGAATCGCGGAGACGTTCTGGCCGATCGAGCGGCTGCTGCCGTAAGCGTACCGAAGAGCACCCCCCGTAGGGGGGTGCTCTTCGGGCAATTCTCCGGTCGTGAGCTTCTAATTTCGTGATAAGTATTGACAGAGACCACGTTTTGGTGGGTCTTTTGCTTGAAAAGAGGCTACATGCAGCATGATGAGAATCAACAGAGAGTGCAGGCACTGGTCGGAATTTTCGATTTGCAAGTAGTCGTGGCTCCTGATGATGATGCTTGGATTGCCCAAGGGATCGAAATCGACTATGCGACGGCCGGTTCGTCGCCGGACGATGTGCGGGCTCGGTTTGGACAGGGACTTTGCACGTTGATTCAGGCGCATCTGGATAGGTTTGGGAACATTGAGCGGATGATCGAGTCGGCCCCATTGAGCACATGGGCCGAGTTCGTGGAAAAGCAGGGCGACCAGCAGCAATGGCAGTACTCGAGTGTCTCCATCCATGATTATCTGCCGCCGAACCTCCAGTACTTCCCGTTCGGGAACATCAAGTACGCGGAGGCTCCACAGCCGTTGGCCGCCCACTGATACGAGATAATCACCCTCAGTCCGTGGGCTGTAATCGCGTGCTGTCCGTGTTGGGCACGCACGGTGTCAGCATTCATATCATCACTGATGATGGCCATTTTCCGATGTACGTGCTTGCGAAGAACGGGACTCTTGACGCGCAGCCGTTCACTGACGCTGTTCCGCGGCGCATCGTGTCAAGACTGGCCCATAAGTTCTGTATTCCGGAACAGGACTTTTACGAATAGCTCAAGAAGCCACGTCGGGCCACCCGGGGAGGGTGGCCCGACGTGTGTACGGCCGACGTCACGGGCCGCAATAAAAAAAAGAGTAAACTGACCCTCTACCGTATTCAGGATTGCGGAAACCACGGGTTGAGACCGCACGTACCCGCGAGTAGCGTCCGCGCACCGGGCCGGTGCGTGCGCGCGTCGACCATCTGCGGCGCCTGCGCGGGGGGTTCCTCGAGGTGGCTCTTCCCCGCACACTTGGACCGCCAGCGCCTGGTTTGTTGAGCGCACGGACTAGGTGTAGTCATCGCTCTTGAGCCCGAAGAACAATTCCTCAAGCGCCTCGCGGAGCACTTGCCAACGTTCACGGCGCCGGTCCTTGACGTATAACGCACAGGCACCGTCGTCATCAAGTCTCACCGTGACATCCAGCGCGAGTTCGGTATTCAATTCGTGACCGCGGATTTGAATTGACTCGCTCTCGAGGTCGAGGTCGAACCGAACACGCGGTCCAACAAAATGCTCGTTGCGACATGGCTGTTCGACGACAAAGCCGGTCTGCGTGTGTCGGCCAACGGGTTTGACATGAAGGGGCGGGCGTGAGTCCTGCGCAATCTGTTCGTTGCGTGTCTCAACATTCGCTTCGGCGAGCGAGAAAAGCTGGATCAACTCGCACTTGGCAGTGCACCGGTGTCGAACGGCCACCCAATTTGTCTTTGGATTCTCTGAGTTCATGCATCAACTGTACTGCAACCCGTGGCGCAGGCTTCGCAGGATTGTCACCGATCGCATGCCGCCGGCCGCGCGGGTCTCTAGCGTGCACTCGCAGAACGATTGAGAGCCGCCGCGTGTGTGGGTATGTATGTGGGATATGTGCAGATCGTATATCCGTAAATAACTTATAAACATATACTTAAAGAAGATATTCGACTCCAGCCTGAGGAGCCAAATCTCCCGGTCTACTCACCTGAGAGGAGTTTGGTAACCCGTACCAGACTTCAACCGTGCGCCTCTACAACTGGAGTACCGGCTCGCTGCCGCCGAGGGGCGGCTCGCCGTGCTGCTGGGCGGTTACCGGGACGAGAATGGATGCGATCCTGCCCGATACGCTCTAACCCGCCCGGGCGGAAGTGCGATCGATCGCCGCACGACGCGCCGTGCCCTGATGCGCAAGGTGACGCTCCGTGGCCTCGCCACGGGGATGTCCCGGCCGCTGTTGAAATTCGGCGGCGGCTCGGGTGACATTCTACGCGACCTGCTCCACCTCCGTAGCGTCTTTGAGGCCGAGGCGCTGATCTCGGGCGCGGAGGGCCGCGACCAGCTGCGGCATATCAGCATGTCCCTTCAGGCGCCGGAACCCCTTGGCCGCTTCGAGGACGCCGGCGGCGACCCAGCGCAGCATCATCTGGCCGCCTCGCCAGCGCTTCACGTTGCGTTTGACGTGGCGGGTCCTGCTGATGAGGCTCTCGACGGCGTTGGTCGTGGCCAGCGAGCGCTGGAGACGCGGCGAGAGGCCCAGCGTCAGCACGGTCACCGTCTCCTCGAGCCCTTCGCGCACACTGGCCGCCGCGCAGGGATGCTCCTGGTCGAGACGGCGGGCGAGGTGTCGCAGCAACCGCGTCGCGGTCTTGACGTCCTCGCTCTGATAGGCGCGCTTGAGGGTCGCCAGTACCCAGGGCCGCTGACGCTCCGGCAGATGGTCGAGGATGTTGCGGGTCTTGTGGATTTGGCAGCGCTGCACCAGCGCGGCACGACCGAACACCGCCGTGACCGCCGCCCGCAGCGCCTTCGACCCATCGAGCATCACGAGGATGCTCCGATCGGTGCGCAGGCCACGACTCTGGAGGTTGGCGAGCAGGCTCTGACAGACGGTCGCGTTCTCCGTCGAACCTTCCCAGAGCCCGAGGGCGTGCTTCGTGCCGTCGACGCCGACCCCCAACGCGACGACCACACAGTGCTCGCCGATGTGGACACCGTCGAGCAGGAGACCGACCAGATCCAGATCGTCGAGGGGCGTCGCCTGCCACGCGGCCAGCTGCGAGGCGGTCTTGGCGACAAACCGGCGGCTGACGGCGCTCTTACTCACGCTGCGGCTGGGGATGTCGGCCGGGAGCGGCTCCAGACTCCGGGCATAGCCTCGGGTGCTCACGCCGACCAACAACTGCTCGACGGTGCGCCGCCGCAGTGGATCGGTCTGGGCCATCGTCTGGAAGGTCGGGAGCGGCACCTCCTGGCGCCCCGAGCGGACCCGCGGGCGGCGGATCGATACCTTCCGCCCCCCGAGGACGACAGTACTGGCCACCGTCCCGGCCCGCGACGCCGTGCGGTCGGCCTGGTGCGCGTAGCGCGGCCCGCAGATCGCCGTCCGATCCTCCTCGAGCATGGCGTCCAGGACCTGCAATCCCGACCGCACCGCAAGGTCGAACAGCTCCGCTTCGGTGTCAATCAGCAACTCGACGAGCGGCAGCCGACGCGTGGTCTGAGATTCAACACCGGCGGTCGGACGGACTGTGCGAGACTTCTTCATGGCGGCTCCTTTGCTGTGAGGCGTTTCGCCTCGGGTTGCGCACCACTCGTGTATCACGAGCAGTGAGGAGCCGCCGCTTCAATTTTCAACAGTCAGTGGGACATCCCCCTCGCCACGGTCGATAAGTTACTGGTCTTCGCGAGCGCGGTCAATGACCTCATTCGGTTGCCGACGCTCTTGCCGCGTCCGGCAGCCCTATCACGGCGCACCTGTAGTCACCCGAACCAGGATGGGAGACGACCTCGAACAGCGCGCCGAATTCGACGCCGCCCGCCGGCGGTTCCGTCTGCCGGCAGGAGCGGAGTAGCATCGCTGGTATGGAGAAACAAACGCTATGTCTGGTCGGGGTCCCGCTCGATCTGGGGGCCGGGTGCCGCGGTGTCGACATGGGGCCGTCCGCCATGCGCAGGGCGGGGATCGCTGCCCGCCTGGAACGGCTGGGGTATGCCGTGGAGGACGCGGGCAACCTCGAGGCGCCGGTTGCCGAGGCGCTTGACGGGTCCGGTGACCAGAACGCCCACTATCTGACGGAGGTGGTGCGGGTGCTCGACGACCTGGCTGCGAGGGTGCGCCAGGTGCGGCGCCGGGGACGCCTGCCGGTAGTGCTCGGCGGCGATCACTCCATCGCGCTCGGCACCGTGTCGGGGATGACCGGGTCGGGCGATTCCGCCGGCGGGAACGGCGGACGGGTGGAGCGGCTCGGGCTGGTGTGGGTGGATGCGCATGCCGACGCGAACACGCCGGAGACCTCTCCGAGCGGGAATCTGCACGGGGTGCCGATGGCCGCGCTGTTCGGCCGCGGGCCCGAGGCACTCACCCGCGTGGGCGGGTTCGCACCAGGTGCCGCCCGCCTCGAACCGGGGAACGCCGTGCTGATCGGCGTGCGCAGCGTGGATGAGGCCGAGGCCGACACGATCGCAGGGCTCGGTGTGCGGGTGTACACCATGGAGGAGGTGGACCGGCGGGGCATTGGTCCGGTCGTGGACGAGGCGCTTGCACTGGCGCTCGCGGGAACCGACGGGTTCCACCTGAGTCTGGATATGGACGGACTCGACCCGAGCGTCGCGCCCGGCGTCGGGACGCCCGTACCCGGCGGGCTTACCTACCGCGAAGCCCACGCCCTCATGGAGGCGGTGGCGGCGAGCGGCGGGCTGCGGTCACTCGAAGTCGCCGAGGTGAACCCGATCCGCGACATCCGCAACCAGACCGCGGAGGTCGCCGTGGAACTCGTCGCCTCCACGCTCGGCAAGCGGATTCTGCCCATCTTCCCCTCTCGCTGAGCTGGTTCGCGGTTCAAGTGGTCCGGCTGCCGAGCCCCCCGGCGGCGCATCGCCGATCGCGGTGCAACGCAGGGTTCTGCCACGGGCTGCTAGCGCGGCAATCGGAAGCTCAGCCCGGTGCCGGCGAACAGATCGTCGCTCGGTCCCCGCAGCCCGCGGCCGACGTAGATGTCCAACTGGACGATATCGGTCAGCAGAAACGTCAGGCCGCCGTCCACGGACGTGCCCGCCGCGATTGTGCCTGTGACCTGCCGGTCGCCGAAGACCTCGAAGAACGCACCCAGGCGATCCGTCAGCCCGACACCGAGCGCGAGCGAGTACACGATGAACGCGTCACGGTCCGGCTGATCGGGGGAGGACTCCCAGGCGGCCCCCACGTTGTAGCCAACTGAAAGTTTCGGCGCGATCTCGTGAGCGAATGCCACAAGGAACGACGGGTCGGCGCCGTCGCTCGAGAACCCGTGGGCGCCGGTCGGGAGCGACAGGCTGCTCAGGAGCGCCAGCTCGGGCCGCCAGCCATCCGCGTGCTCGATGAGATTGATCTTGGCGCCAAGTTCGCTGTCGCCCGCGCCGTGACGTCCGTCGCCGCCCACGATGCCGGCGTGGCCGATGCGAAGCTCCATACGCCCGCCGAGACCGATCCGGACCAACGTACCGGGCACTGCGTAGCTGTCTACGCCGCCGTCGCGGGCGAACAGGTAACCCGTCTCCATCTGCACCAGACCCCGCGGCACAACCGTGGCCGACTCGGTCTGATCCGGACGATCGGTCACCATATCCGGCGACTGCGCGCTCGCGACGGCGGTCCCCGCCAGCATCACCAGCACGAGGAGCAAGGCTCTCACGAATCGACCTGCGTCGAAGGCCCGGCCGGCGGCGGCCACTTCATCGCCAACCTGACCACCGCACAGGTCGCCTACAACTTTTCGCCCCGTCACGGCCCCTACTCGGCGCGCAACGCCTCGGCGGGGTCGACGCGCGCGGCCGCCCACGCCGGGAGCAGGCTGGCGAGGGCGACACACGCCAGCAGCAGCGCGGCCGTCATCCCGAACGTGGCCGGATCCTGGGGAGAGAGACCGAAGAGCAGCGATTGCAGCGTCCGCGTCCACCACAACGAGGCGCCCACCCCCAGCGCGACCCCCACCGCCGCGGGTCCGAGGGCGCGCCGGAGGACCAGCCGGCGGATGCGGCCGGCGTCCGCGCCGAGCGACATCCGGATTCCGACTTCGCGCGTGCGGCGGGCAGCCTCGTGATTGACCACGCCGAATACGCCGACGAGCGTCAGGACGAACGTGAGCACGCCGAGCGCGCCGAGCAGCGCGGCCAGGAAACGCGGCTGCCCGAGCACCCGCTCGAACGGCCGCACTGGGTTGATGCTCACCTCAGCACGCGGTTCGACCGCCTGAACGATGGCGGCCACCTGTTGCAGGGGGATGTCGACCCGGCCCGGCCGAAAGAGGAGTGTGAAAGTCCGCGGCTCCGCGTCGAACGGGATGAAGGCGGTTCCGGGCACACGGTTGGGGTCTCTCAAGTCGATACGCAGCGTATTGACGATCCCGATCACGGTGCGCAGCACGTCGCCGCGATCACGGACCGCCTGTCCGATGGCGTCCTCTCCCGGCCAGAGCGACTCCGCGGTCTGCTGGTCGACCACGGCGACCGGGGCACTCGAGAACGCCTCGCCGTCGTCGAAGAGCCGGCCGCGCAGGAGCTCGATCCCGAACACGTCGAAGAATGTGCTGCTTGCCGGGAACGCGACGACACGGCGGGCTTCCACCGGACTGTCGGCCCGCCCCAGGCGCGCAGGCAGCGTGAGCCCCGGAATCCCCCCGGCCACCCCCACGGGCACGGGAAGCTGCTCTCGCAACCGCTCGTAGATGCGGCGGTGTGTCTGCACCTGGCCCGCGGCGCCCGGCGTGTCTTCTTCCGCCGGTGTCAGTGCGATATTGATCGCCCGCACCTGCTGCGGCTGGTAGCCGAGCGGTTGAAACGCGAGCGCGACGTAGCTGCCCACGATCAGCGCGCCCGTCACGAGCAGGCTGAACGAGACCGCCGTCTGGGTGACGATCAGCAGGGCGTCGCTTCGCACACCAATACGGGACGGCTCGGAGGAACCGCCGCTCTGGAGGCTGTCGCGGACATCCACCCTCGCCGCACGAAATGCGGGCAGCACGCCGAACACCAGGAGCGCACCCACGCTGAGCAGCGCCGCGAAACCGGCCACACGCCAGTCGAGCTCGGCCGGCAGCAGCCGGTAGACGTGCGCGAAATACGGCATCTGCGCCATGAGGACATTGAAGGTCCACCCGCCGACCACGAGGGCCGCCAACCCGCCGAGGACCGCCAGCGCCGCCGCTTCCGTCACGAGCAGGCGCGTGAGCCGCCAGCGTCCGGCGCCGCAGGCGAGACGAATGCCGAGCTCGCGACGCCGTGCCTGCAGCCGGGCCATGAACAGGTGCGCCAGGTTGGCGCAGGCAAGCACGAGCACGCATCCTGTCGCCGCGAGGAGCATGATGAGCGGCGTGCGGACCGAACCGAACAGGTCTTCGTGCAACGGCACGAGCCTCGCCATCCGGCCCTGCGGAAATGTCGGATGGTCGCGTTCGACCGCGGTGAGCAGTTCCTGGGTCAGGGCCGTTGCGGCGGCGATCGGGACGTCGGAGCGCAGTCTGGCGATGGGTCTCGATCCGAAGCGCGGATCAGAAACACGAGCCGGGTCGACCGTGCCGGGCAGGAGGATCCCCGGGGGTTCGTTCACGTGGTCCGGAACGACGAAGTCCCGGGGCAGCACGCCGACGACGCGGCAGCGGCACGTCCGCAGGCCCGCGAGCTCGATCGACTGTCCGACCACGGCCGGGTCGCCGCCGAACGCGGCCTGCCACAGCGCATGGGTGATCAGCGCGACCTCGGGGCTCTGCGCCCCTGTGAGGTGCTCGCCGGGTAGGAAGGCGCGGCCCACCACCGGACGTACGCGGAGCAGGTCGAAGAACCCCGGTGAGACGTCGTAGGCCAGTACCGTCGCGTCCAGACCCTCGATGCGGCCGACCGCTGCCATCCCGAACTCGGCGACCGCCTCGAATCCCGGATGGTTTGCGGCGAGGCGTTCGAAGTCCGCCAGGAGCACCCGGCCGCCGCCGAACGGTCCCTCCCCGCCCGTCGCCGAGATCCGCACGAGGCGGTCCGACTCCGGATACGGAAGCGGCCGAAACAGCATGGGGTCGGCGAGGGTGAAGACCGCCGTGGTGGCGCCCACGCTCAGCGCCAGGGTCACGATGACCGCGCCGGCGAATCCGGGATGACCACGGATCTGACGCAGACTGGATCGCGCCGCCTCGAGCATGTCAACCTCCGAGCTTATGCAATGTCGCCGCCGCCGACGATGAGGATGCGCATGTTGTGACAGACTGACAGAGTATAGTCCCCGGACCGCGCGCGGCGCGCACGGATGGAGGTGTAGGGGCGCCCCTTGTGGGCGCCCGTCCCCGGATGGCGCGCGGCGCGCACGGGAGGTGTAGGGGCGCCCCTTGTGGGCGCCCGTTCCCTGGATGGCGCGCGGCGCGCACGGGAGGGAGAGAGAATCATGAGATTGCTGTCAATCCGATTGGTGCTGTCCGCGATGGTCGGGCTCCTGGCGCTACTGCTGGCGCATCCGAGCGCAGCGCAATGCGCGCCCGACGGCGGCGTCGAGTTCGTGTGCGGTCCGGTCAGTCCGGAGGACCTGGTCATCGTGCCCGACTCGCCGTACGTCATCGCCGCCGGCATGGAAAACGACGGGTATCTCTATGCGATCGACACCCGTGACCTCGGCTCGGCGGTGCTCTATCCGTCAGCCGCCGCCGGGTCGCGTCCGGAGGTCGCGTTCAGCGGGTGCGGCGGACCGCTGGCGGACGGGTTCCGGCCGCATGGGCTCAGCGTGCGTCCGGGGAGCGACGGCCGGCACACGTTGTACGTCGTGCGGCACGGCGCGCGTGAGGCGATCGAGGTCTTCGACGTCGATACCCGCGGCGATGCTCCCACCCTGACCTGGCAGGGGTGCGCCGAGGCACCCGAGGGCGTGACCTTCAATTCGGTGACGGCGCTGCCGGGCGGCGGCTTCGCCGCGACCCACTTCAACGTGGCGGGCGGCGAGATCTGGGAGTGGCAGCCGGACGCCGGCTGGGCAAAGGTGCCGGGCAGCGAGACCAGCGGACCGAACGGGCTCGTGTCGTCGCCGGACGGCCGCTGGTTCTATGTCGGCGGGTGGGGGACCCGCTCGCTGATCCGGCTGTCGCGGGGGCGGACGCCGGTGCAGACGGACGCGGTGGCGGTCGGATTTCACATCGACAACGTGCGCTGGGCGCCCGACGGTTCGCTGCTGGCGGCCGGTCACGTCGGCGAGGCGGCCGAGTCGATCTTCCAGTGCCTCGGGCAAGGGCAATGCCAGGGCGTCACGTCACGGGTGGCGAAGGTCGATCCGGAGGCGCTGACCGCGGTCGAGATTGTGCGTTATCCATCGAACGAGCACGTCATCCTGGGGACCGTCGGTCTGCAGGTCGGTGACGAAATCTGGCTCGGGGGCATCGCGGGCTCCGACCGCATCGCCCGCTTCCCGGCGCCCTAGCAGCCCGTGGTAAAAGCCCCGCTGCATTCGATCCCCGCTGAATTCTGCGGATCGACGTTGCATCCCGCTGCGCGGCGTTGTTCCGGCTGACGAACAGGGCAACCACAAGGGTTGCCCCTACAGGTATGCTCCCTCTTCTCGCCTTGCTCAGCGGGCGCATCGCCGATCTCGGTGCGACGCGGGGTTCTCCACGGACTGCTAGGCGCTTGCTCCTGCGCGTGATTCTGGTAGGCTATCAACCCTCAAGAGAGGACATATGGCTCAGGTATCGATCACGGTCAACGGCAGGCAGCGCACGGCGGACGTCGAGCCTCGCACGCTGCTCGTCCACTTCCTGCGCGAGCAGCTCAATCTCACCGGTACGCATGTCGGTTGCGACACCAGCCAGTGCGGCGCCTGTACGGTGCTCGTCGATGGGCGCAGCGCGAAGTCGTGCACCATCTTCGCCGTCCAGGCCGACGGCTCGGAGGTGACCACGATCGAGGGACTGGCCGATGGCGATCAGTTGCATCCGCTGCAGGTCGGGTTCTGGGAAGAGCATGGGCTGCAGTGCGGCTACTGCACGCCCGGCATGATCATGTCGGCCGTCACGCTGCTCGACGACAACCCGTCGCCGTCAGAGGCGGAGATTCGCGACGGTCTCGACGGGAACCTCTGCCGCTGCACCGGCTACCAGCACATCGTCAACGCGGTGCAGCACGCCGCCAACAAGGGGTAGGGTCATGGCCGTATCTCCGGTACTTCCAAAACTGGTCGGGCAGCGCGTCAAGCGGCGCGAGGACCCGCGTCTGATTCAGGGCCTGGCCACCTACGTCGACGACCTGAAGATCGTCGGCATGCGGCATGCGGCCTTCGTGCGCAGCGACGTCGCCCACGGCCGGATTCGCTCTATCGACGTCAGCGCCGCCGAGGGCATGCCGGGTGTCGAGGCGGTGTACACCGGCGCGCAGATTGCCGAGTTCGTCGGCCCGATGCCGATCGGCACGCCGTTCCCCTCGCCCGACCATCACCCGGTCGCGGTCGATACCGTGCGCTACGTCGGCGAGCCGGTGGCCGTGGTCGTCGCCAGCGATCGGTTTGCCGCACGCGACGCGGCCGACGCCATCGTCGTCGATTACGAGGTGTTGCCGGCGGCGGTCGACACCGAGCAGTCGATGACCGGGCAGCCCGCGCAGATCCATGCCGATTTCGAGAACAACCTGGCGGTGGCGCTGGTGCCGAGCGGCACCGGGGTATCACCCGACGGGACGGTCGACGACACCGCGATCGACGAGGCGTTCGCCGCCGCCGACGTGGTGGTGTCGCAGCGGATGGTGAACCAGCGGCTGGCGCCCACCGCGATCGAGCCGCGCGGGGTGGTGGCGCACTACGAGCCGGGGAAGGACCGGATGACCATCTGGTCGTCGACCCAGAACCCGCACATCCTGCGCTCCTTCATCGCCGCCCTGAACGGGATGGGCCAGGACCAGGTGCGGGCGATCGCACCGGAGGTCGGCGGCGGCTTCGGCGCGAAGATCAACATCTACGGCGAAGAGTATGTGGTCGCCGGGATGTCCAAGCGGCTGGGTCTGCCGATCAAGTGGGTCGAGGATCGGTCAGAGGCGTTCCTGGCGACCATCCACGGGCGCGACATCATCGGCTACATCGACCTTGCCGCCACGCGCGACGGCAAGGTGCTCGGCATGAAGCTGCGGCTCATCGCCGACATCGGCGCCTACAACATGCTGCTCACCGCCGCCATCCCGACGTTGACGATGCTGATGGCGAACGCTACCTACGACATTCCCGCCATCCGGACGACGTTGACGGAGGTCTTCACCAACAAGACCCCGACCGACGCGTATCGCGGCGCGGGGCGACCGGAGGCGACCTACTTCGTCGAACGGGGGATGGACATGCTGGCCCGCGCGCTGGGCATGGACCCGGCCGAGCTGCGGCGCCGGAACTTCATCCAGGCGGACCAGTTCCCCTATGCGACGCAGATGGGCGCCGTCTACGACTCGGGCGACTACGCCAAGGCGCTCGATCTCGCCCTCGAGAACGCGGGTTGGGAGGAGCTGAAGGCGCAGCGGGATGCCGCCCAGGCCGAAGGCCGGCTGGTGGGGCTGGGGCTCGCGATGTATGTGGAGGTGTGCGGTCTCGGGCCGTCCAGTTCGCTGCCGACGGGAGGCTGGGAGCATTCCCAGGTCACGATCGAACGCGACGGCCGGATCAGCGCCACCACCGGGGCGTCGCCGCACGGCCAGGGCAACGAAACCACCTTTGCCCAGATGCTGGCCGATCAGTTCGGGGTGCCGCTCGAACACATCACGATTCATCACGGCGACACCGGCGTGGTGAAGCAGGGCATCGGCACCTTCGGCAGCCGCTCCCAAGCCGTTGGGGGGACCGCCCTCCACCTGGCCGGCGGCAAGGTGAAGGAGAAGATGGCGAAGTATGCGGCGGCGCTCATCGAGGCGCACGAAGAGGATCTCGTCTTCGAAGACGGCCGTATCGCGGTGAAGGGGGCGCCCGATTCCGGCAAGTCGTTCGCCGAGGTGGCCGCCTATGCCTATGTGCCGGTGCCGCTGCCCGCGGGGCTGACCCCGGGGTTGAGCGAGGAGGCGTTTTTCGAGCCGGCCAACAACACCTACCCGTTCGGATGTCATATCTCGCTGCTCGAGATCGACCGTGAGACCGGCGAGCCGACGCTGCTCAGGCTGGTGGCGGTCGACGACGCCGGCAACCTCATCAACCCGCTGATTGTCGAGGGGCAGATCCACGGCGGGCTCACGCAGGGCATCGGCCAGGCGATGATCGAGGAAATGCGGTATGGCGACGATGGTCAGCCGCTGACCGCGTCGTTCATGGACTACGCCATTCCGCGTGCCGCCGACCTGCCGCGCTTCGAGCTGGACGCTACCGTGACCCCGACCCCGGTCAACCCGCTCGGGGCGAAGGGGGTCGGCGAAGCCGGCACGCTCGGGTCGACCCCATGCATCGTCTCGGCGGCGGTCGACGCGCTCAGCCGCTTCGGTGTGACCCATATCGACATGATGCTGCGGCCCGAGAAGCTGTGGCGGATCATCCACGGAGGTCAGTCGTGATCCCGTCCGCATTCGACTACGCACGCGCGACCTCGGTCGACGACGCCCTGGCCAAGCTGGCCGCGGCCGGCGGCGCCGGCAAGCTCATTGCCGGCGGCCACAGTCTCGTGCCGCTGATGAAGTTGCGGCTGAACGAGCCGACGACGCTGATCGACATCGCGCGCATCCCCGGTCTGGCCGGCATCCGCGAACAGGACGGCGTCATCGAGATTGGCGCCGGCACGGTGCATCACGCCGTCGCGGTCTCGACGCTGCTCCGCGAGCGGTGTCCGGTCGTCGCCGAGACGGCCGCGACCATCGGCGACCCGCAGGTGCGCAACCGGGGGACGATCGGCGGCAGCCTCGCCCATGCCGACCCGGCGGCCGACTATCCGGCGGTGCTGCTGGCGGTCGATGCCGAGATCCATCTGCAGGGGCCGCGGGGACCGCGTGCCGTCGCGGCGCGCGATTTCTTCCAGGATCTGTTTACCGTCGACCTGGGCGCCGACGAGATCATCACCGCCGTGCGGTTTGCCCCGGTCCGTGCGGCAGCCTACGCCAAGTTGTATCAGCGGGCGTCGCGGTTCGCCATCGTCGGGGTCGCCGCCGCGCTCGAGGTGGTTGACGGTGTGATCAGATCGGCGCGTATCGGCCTCACCGGCGCGAGTTCGCACGCGGTGCGGCTGACCGTCGTCGAGGAGGCGCTCGCGGGTCGTGTGGCGACCCCGGAGGCAGTAGCGGATGCGGCCGACGGGGCCGGCTCGGATCTGGCCGACATCAACGGCGACATCCATGCCAGCGAGACCTATCGCCGGGCGATGATCCAGGTGTTCGCGAAGCGTGCGCTCGCTGACGCACTGGCCAGGGCCGGCGCCTGATGGCCGGCCGTCGCCAAGGCTATGGCCCGTGACTCCTTCTGGTCGCCCGCTGCAGGCTGTGTCAAAATTAGGAACCCGTGGTGGAACCGCGCGTAGCACCACGGCCTCTTGAAGGCTGTAGGAGACCATTCCAAGATGACGAAGCGCGAGAAGACGCTGCTGGCCGTGGCGGCCGCACTGTTTGCCGGGTTCGTGCTGGCGCCGGCGCCGGCGGCCGCACAGGGCGAGGTTCCCCGCGCGTTCGATGGCCACCCCGACCTGAACGGCGTCTGGCAGGCGATCGGCACCGCGCACTGGGACCTCCAGGACCATCCGGCCGCCGCCGGACCGCCAGACCTGGGCGCCATCGGCGCGATCCCGCCTGGACAGGGGGTCGTGGTCGGCAACGAGATTCCATACACCCCGGACGCGCTGGCCCGGAAACAACAGAACTTCGAGAATCGGTGGACCGACGACCCCGAGTTGAAGTGCTTCATGCCGGGTGTGCCGCGCGCGACCTATCTGCCCCATCCATTCCGCATCATTCAGGGCGACCGGAAGATCATGATGATCTACGGCTTCGCCGAGGCGAACCGGACCGTCCACATGGACAAGGAGAACCCGGAGCGCGCGCCGATCGACAGTTGGATGGGGCGCTCGCACGGACGCTGGGACGGCGACACGCTGGTGGTCGACGCCGAGGGCTTCAACGGCCAGTCCTGGTTCGATCGCGCCGGCAACCACGCCAGCTACGCGCTGCGGGTCCAGGAACGGTATACGCCCATGGGCCCGAACGTCATCATGTACGAGGCGACGATGGAGGATTCGAACACCTTCACCCGGCCCTGGACCATTCGGCTGCCGCTCTACCGGCGGCTCGACGAGAATGCCCAGGTGCTGGAGTTCAAGTGCGTCGAGTTCAGTGAAGACCTGTTGTACGGGCATCTGCGCAGGGAGCCCACGCGCTGACCGGGCGGAAGGAATCGCATCATGAACCGCACACGCATCGTTTCAGCCGTCGCCGCGTCCGCGGCGCTTCTCGCGGCGCTGCCGCCGGCGGCGCACGCGGCCGAGGCTGACTACCATCACATCCATCTGACCACCTCGAACGCCACCGAGGCGATCAGGTGGTACACGCGCTATCTCGACTGCGAACCGCTGGCCGACCGCGATGACAGCGTGGACTGCGCCGGAGCGCAGGTCGTGTTCGAGTCGCGTCGGAACCTGGGCGGCAGTCAGCGGACCGGTATCGACCACATCTCCTTTTCCTATCCCGATCTGGACGCCAAGATGGGCGAGCTCAAGGCCGTCGGCGTCAGGGGCTCCGGTGTCCGGCTGCAACGGTTCGCGGATGGATCGGCGCTGCGCGACGAGCCGGGGCTGTTCAAGCACGGCTTCATCTTCGACCCGTGGGGCACCCGGATCGAGCTGGTCGAGGACACCGACACGCTCGGCTTCCACCACGTGCACTTGAGCGCCACCGATCCGGCGGCGACGCTCGAGTGGTATCGGGAGAGCTTCGGCGGCGAGCGCGCCCGGCTCCGGGACCGCATCGACGGCCTGCGGGTGGGTGACATCTGGCTGCTGGCGATGCCCCATGAGGGCGGGGCGCCGGCGGCCACCGCGGGCCGCGCCATCGATCACATCGCGTTCGCGGTCGACGACATCGACGCGGCGGCGGGTGAGCTGCGGCAGCGCGGCGTCGAGTTTCTCGAGGCGCCGGCGGTGCCCGATGGCGGCCGCACCACCGCCATGCGGGCGGTCATCGGCGGGCCGGACAACGTCAGTCTGGCCGTCGTGGAGCCGGGATTCGCCGGCGTCGTGCGCGAGGCGATCGAGGTAACCGACATCACGACCGAGCGGCGAGACTATACCGCGCCGCGGACACCGTGGGGCACGCCGGACTTTCAGGGGGTCTGGACCGGTGACGCCGCGCACGGCATTCCGCTCGAGCGTTCGGACGCGCTTGCCGACGTGGACGTCCTGACCCCGGAGCAGGCGGCGGCCCGCCGTGAACGCGGCACGCTCAGCAGCATCTGGGGTTACGAGGCGGAATGGCGCGACACCACGCTCGGCTATGTGAAGTCGGCGCCGTCGCGCCAGGTGGCGATGGTGATCGATCCGCCCGACGGCCGCATTCCCGCGCGCACGGCTGAAGGCGAGCGGCTGCGGGCGGCGGCCCGCGGCGCGCGGAGACCGCTCGCCGAGGGTCCGGAGGATCTCAGTTCGTGGGTGCGTTGCATCACCCGCAGCCTGGTGCCGACACCCGGCGTCTACAACAACGGCATGCAGATCGTGCAGGGGCCGAACCATGTGGCCCTGCAGCGGGAGATGATTCACGAGACCCGGATTGTGCCGACCGACGCAAGCCCGCACGTCGGTCCGGACGTCACGTCGTGGCTGGGTGACGCACGCGGGCACTGGGAGGGTGACACCCTGGTCGTCGAGATCCGGAACTTCAACGGCCGGGCTCCCTACCAGGGATCGAGCGACGCCTTGACGATGACCGAGCGCTACACGCGCACCGGTCCCGACACGCTCGAGTACCAGTTCACGATCGATGATCCGAAAGTCTTCACCAGACCGTGGACCGGGATGTTCATGTACGTCAGGGACGAGACGCAGTACGAGCTCGTCGAGTACGCGTGCCACGAAGGCAACTACGGGATGACCAACATCCTCAGCGGCGCGCGCGCAAGGGAAGCGGACGCAGGACGATAGGCGATTCCCGGGAAATGCACGAGGTAACGGCAATGAAAAGAACAACAGGCATCATGGTGGCCGGCGTCGGTGCGGGTCTCTTGCTGGCAGGGACGGCGGTGCAGGCGCACCACGCGTTCGCCGCCGAGTTCGACGCGAACCGCCCCGTACGGCTGGAAGGCAAGATCACGCGCATGGAGTGGATCAACCCCCACGCCTGGATGCACCTCGACGTCACCAATGACGACGGCACGGTGGATAGCTGGATGATCGAAGCTGGACCTCCGGGGGCGCTGGTGCGTCGCGGCTGGACTCGCGAGTCCGTCGTGCCGGGCACGGATGTACTGGTCGAGGGGTATCAGGCGATTGACGGCGCGTTTCGCGCCAACGGCCGCGACGTGACCTTCCCGGACGGGCGGCGGTTGTTTGCGGGATCCTCGGGCACAGGGGCGCCGCTGGACGGTCGCGACGCGACCGAGCCGGAGTAGGCCAGCCGCCCCCCCGGGACGTCATTCGGCAGGCAGGTGGAGGTATCCGGCATGACTCGAACTGGATTCGTACCCGCGCTGGCGTTGTCGGCGGCGGCGATGGCGGCGGCGCCCGCCGGCGTGGCCGCGGCCGACTATCATCACGTGCATCTCACGGTGTCGAACGCCACCGAGGCGATCAGGTGGTACACGCGGCATTTCGAATGCGAGCCGCTGGCCGACCGTGACGACGGCATCGACTGCACGGGCGTGCAGGTCGTGTTCGAGTCGCGGCCGACCCTCGGCAGCAGCGAACGCACCGGCATCGATCACATTTCGTTCTCGTACGCCGATCTGACCGCGAAGATGGACGAGCTCGAGTCGGTCGGCGTGTCCGGCAGCGGCGTTCGATTGCAGCGGTTCGAGGACGGATCGACGCTGCGCGACGTGCCGGGGCTGTTCAAGTACGGGTTCATCTTCGACCCCTGGGGGACGCGCATCGAACTGGTCGAGGACAGCGACTACCTGGGTTTCCATCACATCCACCTGCGCTCGTCCGACCCGTCCGGGATCCTGCGTTGGTACCAGGACACCTTCGGGGGCGAGACCGCCAGGCTGCGTGACCGGCTCGACGGCATTCTGCTGAACGATGTCTGGCTGCTGGCCATGCAGCACGAAGGCGGGGCGCCCGCGGCCACGGCGGGTCGCGCCATCGACCACATCGCGTTCACCGTGGAGGACCTCGACGCGACGGCGGCGCAACTGCGCGGCAACGGGGTCGCGTTCGTCGAGGACCCGGCCATACCGCAGGGCGGGCGGACATCTGCCCGACGCGCGATCGTCTCCGGTCCGGACAACGTGAGTCTCGCCGTGGTCGAGGCGGGATTCGCCGGGGTGGTCACCGAGACGGCGGCGCTCACCGACATCACCACGGAACGCCGGGACTACACCGTGCCGCGCACACCCTGGGGCACGCCTGACCTGCAGGGCGTGTGGACCGGCGACGCCTCGCATGGCATTCCGCTCCAGCGACCTCGCAACGCGGAGGACGGTGCGGAAGTCCTGACACCCGAACAGGCGGCGGCGCGCCGGGAGCGGGGCACCCTTTCCAGCATCTGGGGCTACGAAGCGGAGTGGCGTGACACGACACTCGGCTACGTCAAGTCGGCGCCGTCCCGTCAGGTCGCGATGATCGTCGACCCGCCGGACGGCCGGATTCCGGAACGGACCGCCGAGGCGCAGGCGCGCACGGCGGCGGCGCGCGGCGGGTTCAGGCGGCGCGGGCCGGCAGGGGGCCCGGAAGACCTCAGCAACTGGGTGCGCTGCATCACCCGCGGGCTGGTGCCGATGCCCACCATCTACAACAACGGTCTGCAGATCGCGCAGGCGCCCGACTTCGTGACCGTGCAGCGAGAGATGGTGCACGAGACCCGGGTCATCCCGACCGACGGATCGTCCCACGTCGGCCCGGACATCACCTCCTATCTCGGCGACCCGCGCGGTCGCTGGGAGGGCGACACGCTCGTCGTCGAGGTCACCAATTTCAACGGCCGGGCGTCGTTCCAGGGATCGACCGAGCACCTGACGCTGACCGAGCGCTACACTCGTACCGGTCCGGACACGCTCGAGTATCGGTTCACGCTGGAAGACCCGACCGTCTGGACCCGGCCCTGGACCGGGATGTACACCTTCGTGCGCGACGACTCGCAGTACGAGCTCGTCGAGTACGCCTGCCACGAAGGCAACTACGGCATGACCAACATCCTCAGCGGGGCCCGGGCCAGGGAGCGGGATACCGAGGCGGGTCGCTGACGGCGGCGCGCCGGGCGCCGGGATCATGAACGAGGCTGCTCCGCGGGGGCAGCCTTTTTTATGTGTTTGGGAGTATCCTAGCAGCGACGGCGGCCGAGGCAGCGCTTTTTATCTGGAGGCAGCTCGTGATGAACCATCCCCGAACCGTACTCGCGCCCATTGCGGCGGCGGTCTTGCTCGTCGCAGCTCAGGCCCCGGTCCATGGGGCGGACTACCATCACGTCCATATCACCGCCTCGAGTCCCTCGGAGGCGGTCGGCTGGTACGCCAGGTACCTCGACTGCGAACCGATCGCGGACCGTCCCGACGCCGCCGACTGCGATGGCGCCGAGCTGATCTTCGTGGTGCAGCCGACCCTGGGGAGCACGCAGGGGACCGGTGTGAACCACATCGGGTTCTCCTACCCTGATCTGACCGCCAAGATGGCCGAACTGGAAGCGGTCGGCGTGCGCGGCTCGGGCGTGCGGTTGCAGCGGTTTCCGGACGGGTCGACACTGCGGGACGTGCCCGGTCTGTTCAAGCTGGGGTTCATTTTCGATCCGTGGGGCACCCGCATCGAGATGCTGGAGGATCCGGAGACGCTCGGGTTCCATCACATCCATCTCAGCGCCAGCGATCCTGCCGAGACTCTGGCCTGGTACCAGGAGGTCCTTGGCGGCGAGCCGGCGAGCCTGAAGGGGCAGATTGCCGGGTTGCGGTTCGGGGACGTGTGGGTGCTCGCCGCGCAGCATGGCGAGGCGGCGCCGGCGACGACGGCGGGACGCGCGATCGACCATATCGGTTTCGTCGTGTCCGACCTCGATGCAGCAGCCACGGCGATGCGGCAGGCCGGTGCCGCGTTCCAGCAGGAACCGGCGACGCCGGAGAACGGACGCACCTCGGCGAAACGCGCATTCCTGGTGGGTCCTGACAACGTGCGGCTGGCGGTGGTCGAGAGCGGCTGGGCCGGGGTGGTCGTCGAACGTGTCGAGGAGACGGCGACAGCAGACGCCGAGCCGTATGCGACGCCGCGCACCCCCTGGGGCGAGCCCGATCTGCAGGGCGTCTGGACCGGCAATTCCGCGCATGGCATTCCGCTCGAACGCCCGGCCGGCGCCGATGACATCGGGGCGTTGACGGCGGAAGAGGCCGAGGCCCGGCGCGAGCGCGGGACGCTCGGCAGCATCTGGGGCTACGAGCGCGAGTGGCGCGACACGACCCTGGGGTACGTCAAGACCGCGCCGTCCACGCAGGTGGCGATGATCATCGATCCCCCGGACGGCCGGATCCCGCCGCGGACAGAGGAGGCGCAGGTGCGGATCGCGGCGCGGTCCGCCGTCAACCGGTCCGGCGGGCGGCGGTTGGCGGGGGGACCCGAGGATCTCAGTCTCTTCGTCCGCTGCATCACGCGCGGTGTGCCGGGCATGATGATGCCGTCGATCTACAACAACGGTCTGCAGATTGTGCAGGGGCCGGGACACGTCGCCATCCAGAAGGAAATGATCCACGAGACCCGCGTCATCCCCACCGAACCCCGTCCGGCGCTCGGTGCGGACCTGACCAGTTGGTTGGGGCACATCCAGGGCCGCTGGGAGGGTGACACGCTGGTGGTCGAGACGACCCACTTCAACGGCCGGGCGCCCTATCGCGGGTCGAGCGAGAACCTGACGTTGACCGAGCGGTTCACGCGCATCGGCGAGACGGTCCTCGAGTATCAGTTCACGCTCGACGACCCGACGGTGTGGACCAGACCGTGGACCGGGATGTTCAGGTTCGACAAGGACGACGAGCAGTACGAGCTCGTTGAATACGCCTGCCATGAAGGCAACTACGGCATGACCAACATCCTGAGCGGCGCGCGAGCCAGGGAACAGGAACAGGAACAGGACGAGACATCTCCTCGGTAGTTCGTCGGTCAACGTGCCACGGTTGCCGCGTTTCGTCGCCCGGCGCTCATGCACCGCCGCCGCCGTCGTCGCGCTGACGGCAGCCGTGGTCACCGCGCAGCCCGCCGGCGGCCGACCCGGGGTAACTGCGCCGATCGCCGTGGCGCCCTTCGTCAACGCCAGCGGGCATCCGGCCGACGACTGGATTGGCGTTGGTATCGCCGAGGCGGTCGCGACCGACCTGCACCTGCACGGGTTTTCCGTCATTGGGCCGACGGCCGGGGGGCGTGCCGCCGGCGTGCTCGTCAGCGGCACCTATCGGCGCTTGGGCGACGCGCTGCACATCACAGTTGAGTTGGTCGACGTCCGGTCTGGCGCGGTGGTCGACGGTGCGAAAGTCGACGGCGCCGTGCGGGATCTGTTCGAGGTGCAGGATCGGGTGACCGACGCGGTGGTCAGCCGGCTCGCCGTCCACGATTTCCATCCGTCGGCGGCGCCGGAGCACCCGACACGATCCAGCGTGGACGCTGACGCGGCGCCGCCGCCGCCGCCCGAGCAGGTCACGGGCGCGATCACGCCGCCGCCGCCGGTACCCGAGCAGGGAACGGGGGCGATCACGGTGCCACCGCCAGCCCGCGAGGGCCGTGTCGAGGCCTCGCCGGTGCGACGTGCGGGTGGCGGGTTTGCCATCGCCGAGCGCCCCGTGGCGACCGTGGCGCGCACCGCCGAGCCGCCGACCGTTGACGGCCGGCTCGACGATCCCGTGTGGCGCGGCGTGGCGCCGATCACGCGGTTCGTCCAGACCACTCCGGTCGAAGGTGCGCCGGCCACGGAAGACACGGAAGTCTGGCTCGCCTTCGACGACGACCAACTGTATGTGGCCTTTTACGCACACTACAAGGATCCGGGCATCATCCGCGCGAACCGGTCCGACCGCGACCAGACGCGGGGCGATGACCAGATGTCGGTCATGTTCGACCCGTTCCTCGATCAGCAGCGGGCCTACCTGTTTTCGGTGAACGCGTACGGGGTGGCTCTGGACGGCATCGTCAACGCCAGCGGCGCGACGGGCCGCTCTCGCAGCAGTGTCGGGAGGTCGAGCGGCGGGTCCGGCGGTGGCGGGTCCAGCTCGCGGGGCGGCGGCAGCAGCCGCGGCGGGTCCAGCACGAGTGGGTTCGCGATTCGCGGAGACCCGTCCTGGAACGTGCTGTTCGAGGTGCGCGGCGTGCTGGTCGCAGACGGATGGACCGCCGAAATGGCGATTCCGTTCAAGAGTCTGCGCTACCCGGCCCGGGCAGACGGGCAGCCTCACACCTGGGGCTTCCAGATCCACCGCAACATCCGCGACAAGTCAGAGTCTCTGGTCTGGTCGCCGGTGTCGCTCGACATCGCCGGCCAGTTGACGCAGATGGGGGTGCTGGACGGTCTGACCGACCTGTCCACGAGCCGCAATCTCGAGATCCTGCCTACCGTTACCGGCGTCCAGACCGGCGCGCTGAACACGTCGGCCGGGAGCTTTGTCGAAGAAGACCCGTTGGGCGAGGTCGGGATAGGCGTGAAATACGGCCTGACCTCTAATCTCACGTTCGACTTCGCCTACAACCCCGATTTTTCGCAGATCGAGTCCGACCGGCCGCAGGTCGAGGTCAACCAGCGGTTCGCGCTGTTCTACTCCGAGCAGCGGCCGTTCTTCCTCGAGGGGCAGGAGATTTTCGCCGCCGCGACGCCGACCACCCTGGTCCACACGCGGACGATGGTCGACCCGCGTTACGGGGGCAAGCTCACCGGCAAGGTCGGCCGGACCACCGTGGGCGTCTTCATGGCCGACGACGAGGCGCCGGGACGGGTAGACAAGTCCGACCCGGCGTTCGGACGCACCTCGCAATCGTTCATCGGGCGCGTGCGGTATGACCTGTACGGCGACTCGTATGTCGGCGCGATCGCGACGGATCGGGAGTTCGTCGACGACTACAACCGGGTGGGCGGCGTGGACGGTCGGCTGCGGCTGGGGCAGACCCACGCCGTGAACTTCCTGGCCGTCCAGTCAGACCATCGTGACTCGATCGCCGGCGATCTGCGCGGCCCGGTCATGGAGGCGGACTTTTCACGACAGGCGCGCAACCTGAGCTATGCGGTGTCCCACAGTCGGATCGATCCGGACTTTCGGACCGCGGTCGGTTTCGTGCCCCGGGTGGACATCCAGCGGACCGACGCGAACGTCCAATACCGCTGGTGGCCGGAGGGCACGATCATCAACTGGGGACCGAGATTCACCTATCTTCGCAACCACAACCACGACGGGGTGCTGGAGGACGAGCAGTTCCGGGGTGAGGTGGACCTCGAGTTCGTCCGCAACGTCCGCTTCGGCGCCGGCATCACGCGGGATCTCGAACGGTTCGAGGGGATCGACTTTCGCAAGACCGGGGCGTCGTTCTCCGGGCGTTTGAGCACGCGGATACTCACCGTGAACGCCAGCGTCAATCAGGGCGACGGCATTCGCTATCTGGACGCTCCGTTTCTAGGCCGCTCGACCCAGGGGACCGTCAGTGTGTCCTTCCGGCCGGTGTCGCGTCTGCGGACCGAACTGCGCACCGTCTTCAGCCGGTTCGTCGATCCGGGCGCCGAGGAAGCGATCTTCGACGTGAAGATCTTTCGCTGGCGCGCGACCTACCAGTTCACCGACCGGATGCTGCTTCGCCACATCCTCGAGCACGACACGTTCACCGGCACCGTAGGCAACAACGTGCTCCTGACCTATCGCGTGAATGCCGGCACCGTAGCGTTTCTCGGCTACGACGACCGCTTTCAGCAGGGCGACCTGATCGACAACGGGTTGTTCCCGACCACCCGGCTGGCGCGCACCAACCGCGCCTTTTTCATGAAGATCGCATACCTGTTCAGGTACTAGCAGCCCGACTCCGGCGGTTCTGCGGTACACTTCCCGATTATGGGTTCGAGAGTCCGCTGGCGTTGCGTTCAGGCGCGGCGCGGCCGGACGGTCGCATGGAGGAGCCGATGCGCCGCGGCGTAGCGCTGTTCGCGGTGTGGCTCGGTGCGGCGGGTCTGGTCTCGCTGGAGGCCGTGCGCACCAGCGCCGCTGGCCCCGGTCCGGGAACACCGGGCGCCGTCCCGGCTGCACTGCAGGCCGCGCCGGCCGCCCCCGCCGCGGTCGAGTGGCAGCGGGCCTTCTTCGATCAGTACTGCGTGGCCTGCCACAACGACCGCACGTTGACGGCGGGGTTGTCCCTGCAGACGGTGGCGCTCGACGGCGTCGGGCAGGTTGCCGGCGAGGTGGGGGTCTGGGAGAAGGTCATCCGCAAGCTCAGGTCGCAGTCGATGCCGCCGGCGGGGCGCCGCCGTCCCGAACCGGCCGGCTACGACCGCGTGGCCTCGTGGCTCGAGGGGGCGATCGACGAGGTAGCCGCAGGCGCTCCGAATCCGGGCCGGCCGGTAATCCACCGGCTGAATCGCGCCGAATATGCGAACGCCATTCGCGATCTGCTGGCGCTCGACGTCGACGAACGCGACCTGTTGCCGCCCGACGACTCCGGCTACGGCTTCGACAACATCGGCGACGTGCTCTCACTGTCGCCCAGCCTGCTCGACCGCTACATGATCGCGGCCGCCAAGATCAGCCAGATCGCCGTGGGCGATCCGGGTCTGCGGCCGGCACGCCAGACCTACCGGATGCGCCCGACCCTCATTCAGGAGGGACGGATGAGCGACGAGCTGCCGTTCGGGACCCGCGGCGGCATGTCGGTGCGCCACTACTTTCCGATCGACGGCGAGTACAGCATCAAGATCCGGCTGCAGCGGACGCACGCCAACCAGATCAAGGGGCTGGTCCGGCCGAACGACATCGAGGTGCGGGTCGACCGGGCGCTGTTCACCACGTTCACGGTGGGCGGCGACGGCGTGATCAATCCCTGGGGCGCGGTGATGGCGGCGTCGGCCTACGAACAGACGGCTGACGAGGGACTCGAATTCAGTATCACCGTGCCGGCGGGGAGCCGCACGATCGGCGTGACCTTTCCAGAGCAGCGCGGGTTGCCGGAGGGTGTGCTCGAACCGCGCCTGTCGTCTGCCTCCTATGAGTTCGCGGGCGACCGCGACGCGTCGATGGCGGTCGACAGTATCGAGATCAGCGGGCCCTACGAGGGGGAGCGCCCTGACGCGACACCGAGCCGGCAGCGCATATTCACATGTGAGGCGGTCGGATCGCTGGCCGCGGATGAGGCCTGCGCCTCGAACATTCTCGCGGCGCTGGCTCGCCGCGCCTTTCGGCGCCCCGTCACCGGTGAGGACGTCGAGGCGTTGCTCCGGTTCTACCGCAGCGGGCAGGCCGACGGCGGCTTCGATCGGGGCATCCAGCGGGCGCTGCGCGCCCTGCTCGTGGATCCGGAGTTCCTCTTCCGGATCGAGCGCGAGCCGGCCGGCGTCGCTGCCGGCGCTGCGTATCCGGTGACCGACGTCGAGCTGGCCTCCCGGCTGTCCTTCTTCCTCTGGAGCAGTCTCCCTGACGACGAACTGCTGGCGCTGGCCGAGGCGGGCCGGCTGAGCGAGTCGGAGACGCTCCGGGGCCAGGTGCGCCGGATGCTCGGCGACCCGCGGTCGGCGGCGTTCGTCGAGAACTTCGCCGGGCAGTGGCTGTATCTGCGGAACCTGCCCGGGGTGAAGCCGGACCCCGATGCCTATCCTGAGTTCGACGACAACCTGCGGGAGGCGTTCCGCACCGAAACGGAGCTGTTCATCGACAATCAGCTCCGCGAGGATCGCAGCGTGGTCGAGCTGCTGACGGCCGACTATACCTTCGCCAACGAGCGTCTGGCCGAGCACTACGGGATGGCTGGGGTGTATGGCAACCACTTCCGCCGCGTGCCGCTCGCCGGCGGTCTCCGGTCAGGGTTGCTGGGGCACGGGAGCATTCTGACCGCCACCTCGTATCCGAACCGCACGTCGCCGACGCTGCGGGGGAAATGGGTGCTCGAGAACCTGCTCGGTGCGCCGCCGCCCGCCCCGCCGCCGGACGTGCCCGATCTCGAGGAGAGCGATGCGGCGAGCCCCCGGTCGGTGCGGGAGCGTCTGGAGGTCCATCGCGCCAACCCGGTCTGCGCCAGTTGCCATGCACAGATGGATCCGCTGGGTCTCGCGCTGGAACCGTTCGACGCCATCGGCGGCATTCGCACCCATGACGGCGAGAGTGCCATCGATGCCTCGGCGACGCTCCCCGACGGGTCGTCGTTCGAGGGGCCGCACGGCGTGCGAGCGCATCTCGTCGGGCAGGAAGAACGTTTCGTCTCGGCGCTGACCGAAAAGCTGTTGACCTATGGGCTCGGACGCGGGCTTGAAGACTACGATGCTCCCGCCGTGCGCCAGATTGTCAGACGCGCGGCGCCGGAGCAGTACCGCTGGTCGGCGCTCGTGAACGGCATCGTCGAGAGTGTGCCGTTCCGGATGAGGAGGTCGAGAGAGCCATGATCATCACCAGGATGTCCCTGCCGCGCCGGACGTTCCTCCGTGGGCTGGGTGCGGCGGTGGCGCTGCCGTTCCTTGACTCGATGGCGCCGGCGTTGACTCCGCTCCGCTTGACCGCCGCGGCGCCTGTGCGCCGGTTGGGCATCGTCTATGTCCCGAACGGTGTGTACATGCAGCACTGGACGCCGGCCGAGGATGGCCGCGGCTTCGAGCTGCCGTCCACGATGCAACCGCTCGCCGCCCAGCGTGACCGGATGCTCGTGCTGAGCGGCCTGTCGAACAAGATGGGCGACGCCTGGCCGGGTGAAGGGGCCGGTGACCATGCGCGCGCCGCCGGGGCGTATCTCACGGGTGTGCATCCCAGGAAGACCGAGGGCGCCGATCTCAGGGCGGGGCTCTCGATGGATCAGATCGCGGCGAAGGCGCTTGGCGCCGAGACGCAGCTCTCGTCACTCGAGTTGTCGCTCGAGTCGCGCGAGAACGTCGGGTCCTGTGACCCCGGCTATGCCTGCGCCTACGCCAACACCTTGTGCTGGAGCAGTCCGACGACCCCGCTGCCGATGGAGAACAACCCGCGGGTGGTGTTCGAACGGCTGTTCGGCGGCAACGAGAGCACCGACCCCGAGGCGTGGCGCGCGCGGCGCGAGGAGGACCGCAGCATCCTGGACGCGGTGGGCGACAAGATCTCACGGTTGCAAGGCGATCTGGGCCGGCGGGACCGCCGCAAGCTGGAAGAGTATCTGGAGGCGATCCGTGACGCGGAGCGCCGCATCCAGATGGCCGAGGCGCAGAGCGCACGGGAGCTGCCGGTCATCGACCAGCCGGCCGGCATCCCCTCGACGTTCGAGGAGCACGCCAGGCTCATGTACGACCTGCAGGTGCTCGCCTTCCAGGCTGACCTGACCCGCGTGATCACGTTCATGGTGGGGCACGAAACCAGCCAGCGGGCGTATCCCGAGATTGGCGTTCCGGATGCCCATCACCCGCTGTCGCACCATGGCGGGAACACCGAGAAGATCGAAAAGCTCATCAAGGTGAATCGCTATCACGTCGAGATGTTCGCCTACTATCTCGACCGGCTGCAGGCGACTCGGGACGGCGACGGCTCGTTGCTGGACCAGACGATGATCCTCTACGGCGGCGGGATGAGCGACGGCAACGGTCACCTGCACCACGATCTGCCGACCATGATCGTCGGTCGGGGCAATGGCATGATCCGGGGCGGGCGCCATCTCCGATTCGGGCTCGAGCAGGAGACGCCGGTGACGAATCTGTTCCTGACCATGCTCGACAAGCTGGGAGTGCCGCTTGACAACCTCGGCGACAGCACGGGGCGGATCGAGCCGCTGTCCGTCTGAGGTGCAGCGCATGGCGGTCATGTCCGGCGCGCGGCGTGTGGGAGTCATGCTGCTGGCCCTGCTGCTGGCCGGGGGCGTGGTGCGCGCCGCGACCGAGGCGCCGCTGGTCGATGCCGCCGAGCGGAACGACGCCGCGGCGGTGGCTGCGCTGCTCGCCGGCGGCGCCGACGTGAACGCCACGCAACCGGACGGCGCCACGGCGCTGCACTGGGCGGCGCACTGGGACACCGTCGCGCTGGTCGAACGCCTGCTGCGGGCGGGCGCCGACGTCAATGCGGTGAATGACCTGGGGGTGACCCCGCTGGCTGTGGCCTGCCGGAACGGAGCGTCGCGCATGGTGGGTGTCCTGCTCGACGGCGACGGCGGGGCGGACGCGACGCTCGCCGAACCGAGCGGCGAGACCGCGCTGATGACCTGCGCGCGCACCGGGGCCGTCGACGGTGTCTCACGGCTGCTGGCCGCTGGCGCCGACCCGAACACCCGCGAGACCGCCAGCGGACAGACTGCTCTGATGTGGGCGGTGGCCGGCGGGCATATCGGGGCGGCGCGCGCCCTGGTGGCCGCCGGGGCCGATCCCGACGCCCGCTCGAGCGGCGCGTTCACGCCACTGCTGTTTGCCGCCCGATCGGGCTCGCTGGATGCCGCGCGGCTGCTCGTGGAGGCGGGCGCCGAGGTCAACGCGCTGACCAGTGACGGCTTCAGCCCGCTGCTGGTGGCCGCGGCGAGTGTCGATGCCATTACCGGCAGCGACTACCGGCTGGTCGTCGAACCGAGCGAACACGAGACAGTAGGCATCTACCTGCTGGAGCGCGGCGCCGACCCTTACCAATCCGATCAGTACGGCATGACGCCGTTGCACTACAGCGTGGAGATGCGGAAGCCGGCGTTGCTGCGCGCCCTGCTGGCGCACGGCGCTGACCCGAACGTGCAGTTGACCAGCGGGCTCCCGTTCCGGCGGGGAGACTACGTGGGCCGCGGCGCCTACAACCAGGCGACGCCGTTCTGGCTGGCTGCCCGACTCGGTGACGTCGAGTCGATGCGCGCGCTGCTGGACGCCGGCGGCGACCCGCATCGACCGGCCGCCCGCGGAGTGACGCCGCTACTGGTCGCGTCCGGCGTGACCCAGAGCGACTCGCGCATGGTCGAACTGTCGCGGCTGCTCGACGCCGTCAAGATGCTCGTGCTTGATGTCGGCGCCGATGTTCGCCAAGCCGATGCCGGCGGCCAGACCGCGGTACACGGCGCCGCCAACGTATCCGGCGACGGGATCATCAGGTTTCTGGTTGCGCAGGGCGCCGACCCGCTGGCCGAAGACAGCCGCGGGCGGACACCCCATGACGTGGCGACCCGCACGCTTCGTCCCCGCCCGGTGACCGCCGCGCTGCTGCTCGAGCTGGCCGCGTCGTCTCCCTGACGACGACCGTTCCGTCCGGTCGGCCTATTTGAGCGCCGAATAATCGGTGGCGCTCAGCATGAAGACACTGGGACGCTCGATCGGCACGTTGTACTTTGCCAGCAGTGCGGTCCAATCGGGGTCGGCGGCAAACGCGGCCCAGACCTCCTGCCGATGAGCGCGGTCACGATAGGCCAGCATCCAGACCAGCATGTTCGGATTCTCGAGACTCTGCCAGACCGCGATCACCTCGGCGCCGTGTTTCTCGAAGATCGCGACCTCTTTCTCGCGGAAGCGCTGGTGCAGATCGTCGATGCCACCCTTGAAATTGCCGACACCGTCGCGCGCCGTATCGGCCGTGTACATTCGAATCTCGAAGCAGCGCGAGTCGGCGGCCACGTTGCCCGACAGCTCTTCCGACAGATCGCCAGCCGGGCCGCAGGGCGCCGGCTGCGCGCGCGCCATGCCACTGACACTCAAACAAAGGACTACGGCGAAAACAGCGTTACGCATGCGTCCATCCCTCTCTGAATTGGTTGTCGGCCCCAACCACGCCCCGCTCGTCGCACCGTGGCGGCCGGTTCCGGGTGCACATCAGGGCTGTATTGTACGCGCAGGGGCGCCCCATGTGGGCGCCCGTCACCGGGCCACCAAACAGGTTGTTACGGCAGGGCGAAGATGAACAGGTTGTTGCCGTTGCTCGGGCTGATACCTGGTGTCAGGTGTCTGAGCCCGCCGGTGTTCAGCGAGTTGCCGGTGCTGACCGCGACATACTGCCGGCCGTCGACCGCGTAGGTCATCGGGAAGCCGGTGAGAGGTGATCCCAGATTGATCTCCCAGAGCACCTCGCCGGTGTCCTGGTCGAGCGCCTTGAACCGGCCGGCGGCGTCGCCGCCGAAGACCAGTCTGCCCCCGGTCGTGAGCAAAGACATCGTGAAGGCGTCCTGATCGTGGGTCCAGGTCGTTTCGCCGGTTTCCACCGAGATGGCCCGGATGGTCCCGAGCTGCGTCTCGCCCGGCGTGATCTGGGTGCGCACGTTCAGCGCATACCAGCCGTTGCCGGCCTCGGCCATCATCCGCCCGCAGGTGTGGCGCAGCGGCATGTACATGTGATTGGTCAGCGGGCTGTAGGCCCCGGCTTCCCAGTCCTTGCCGCCTTGCCAGGTCGGGCAGGCCATGACTTCCTGGCCTTCGCCGGTGAACACCACTTCCGAGTTCTCGATGACCGCGCCGGTCGCGCCGTCGATGCTGCTGATCACGTTCTGGCTGACGCTTGGCGTGGCCCACAGAAACTCGCCCGTCTCGCGGTCGAGGGTGTAGATGATGCCGGTCTTGCCGGGAATGCCCGTCACGACCCGCCGCCTCTCGCCCGGCTGGAGGCGCGGGTTGATCCAGCTCACCGCGCTCGCGCTCGGCGCCACCGCCGTATCGACGAGCAGGCGTTCGAACGGATGGTCAAGGTCCCAGTGGTCGTTCAGATGCTGGTAATACCAGGTGATCTCGCCGGTGTCGGCGTCGAGGGCGAGCGTCGAGTTGTGGTAGAGGTGCCGGTTGTCGACACCGCCGACCAGGAACTTGGGGGCCGGCGAGGTCACCGAGGTGCCGATGTAGATCAGGTTCAGGGCCGGGTCGAAGCTCGGCACCATCCAGGCGCCGACGTGCCGGCGCTCTTCGAACGGCACACCGCCCCAGGTCTCGTCACCCGGTTCGCCCGGCGCCGGAATGGTGCGCCGGCGCCACAGCTCTTGGCCGGTGGCGGCGTCGTGGGCGGTGATGACGCAGGCGTTCGGACCAGACTCGGGCATGCAGCCGCGGCCTGAGATGATCTTGCCGTTGGCGATGATGGGGCCGGACGACTGGTGCGCCGGCAGCGTCGTATAGTCGAGAATCTCCGTCTCCCAGACCAGCTCGCCGGTCGTCGCGTCGAGCGCGAACACGAAGTCGTCTGCACTCGTGTCGATGATCAGGTTGTCGTGGATCGCAACGTTGCGGTTGATGCTGCTGAGGACGGGGCTGACGAACTCATCCAGATCGTCGGGGTGGTCGCGCCGGTATTCCCACTGCAGATCGCCGGTGACCGCGTCGATCGCCTGAATGACGTCGCCGGGGTTCGGCATGTACATCGTGCCGTCGTAGACCAGCGGCGTGCCCTGGTTGCTGCCGCGGGTCAGCGCGCGTGTCCAGACCATACGCAGCGTGCCGACGTTGTCCCGATCGACCTGGTCCAGCGGGCTGTACCCCCAGCCGTCGAGCGTGCGGCGCCAAGTCAGCCAGTCGCCCGGGGCGGGGTTCTGGAGCATGGCGTCGGTCACCGGGGTAAAGTCGCCGTTCGATTGCGCGCCGGCGGGCGCGGCGCCCGCCAGCCAGAGCAGCGCTGCGCCAAGGACGATGACCGGCATGCGGTCGATGGGTCCGCGGGTGTCATCCATTCGGTCGTCTCCCTCGGGTGCGCGAAAGGGCAACCACAAGGGTTGCCCCTACACGGTGCGGCCCGGCGGAATGTCACCATACGCCGCGGCGGTGGGCCGCCACGATTCCACGACCTGTGCGTAGGGGCGCCCCTCGCGGGCGCCCGCCACCGGGACACCACCGGCCGCGGGAAAGGGCAACCACAAGGGTTGCCCCTACACGGTGCGTCCCGGCACGCCGGAGTGACCGGCCCGGTCACTCCGGCGTGCCGGGACGGGGCGGATTCTAATTCGTATTGCGGCGCTGTCCGGACGGCCGCTGGCCGAGCGCGCGCTGCATCACCTCGTACTGCACTCCCATGATGCGTCCGATCGCCTGGATCCAGTAGCCCGCGTTGTGCGCGCCGCCCATCTGCATGTAGTCGAACGGAATGTCCCGCTCCATCAGGATGCCCGCCAGCTCTCGCGCGCCAGAGATCAGCCGGTCCTCGGTGCCGCAATCGAGATAGATGTGCGGCAGTTCCTCATTCGACAGTCCCGCGATGATCGTGAACGGATCGTACGCGTCGGCGTCCTCCGCCGTCACGAACTCCTGGCCCTGCGGCGACCGTTCTTCCTGACTGCTGAAGCCGTCGATCCCAATCAACGGATTCGGCCGGCGGCGTTGCGCCGCTCGTGCGGCCTGTTGTTCGGCGGTGGGTTGCGGGCGCTGCCGCCCGGCCTGCTGCTGGCGCGGCGGCGTTTCCCCGCGCATGCGGCGGGCGATCTGACGGGCGTGCTCGAGCGCGCCGCTGGTGCTGCCGATCGAGATGAACATCTCGGGATTGCGCAACCCCATCGTGACGGCGCCGTAGCCGCCCATCGACAACCCGGTGATCGCCCGGCCTTCCCGACGCGCGATCGTGCGGAAGTTCCAGTCGACGTGGTTGACCACGTCCCGGACGATGTGGTTCTCCCAGTTGTTCGTCTGTCCGCCTTCGTTGGCCGCCCAGTTGACGTACCAGGAGTTGCCAACGTCCGGCATCACGACGATCAGGTCGTCATACAGCCCGGCGTAGAACGGCGTCCCGTTCGAGCGGCCCCAGGCGGTGTAGTTCTGCGTCAGTCCGTGCAGCAGATACAGCACCGGATACCGTTCGGTGGAGGTCTCGTAGCCGCGCGGCAGCACGATGTTGTATTTCATCGTGCGGTCGACCGCCGGACTGAAGAACTCGACGGTGTTGAGCTCCAGGTTCTGGGCCGCCGCCGGCACCGCGAGTGTTGCGACGACCGCGGCGAGGAGTGCCGTTCGCACGATTCTCTGCATCTTCATATTGGTCAGTCTCATTGCTGTTCCTCCACACGGGCGCCGGCCAGCATGATCGGCATCGAATAGTTCCCCTCATGACAGGCATATTCGAACATCGGTTCCGGATTCAGCACCAGCGGCACCGCCGCGGTCCAGGGGCTCGTCCAGGTCTCCGGGTCGGTCACCGTGAACTCGTAGATGAGGGTGCCCTCGTCCATCCGTGTGAACCGCTCGACCAGCCGCATGCTCTCGGTGGTGTTCCGCCACCGCCGCTTCTCGGCGAAGTTCCGTGTCTCGACGACGAGCGTGTCGCCTTCCCAATACCCGCGCGAATCGCCGGACCATTGGCGGACGTCGGGGTCGAGCCGGGGACGGCCGTCGAGCGGCACGATGCGCGCCGTGTTGACCATCTCGGTCATGATGACCAAGTGGTCAGGGGTCTGGAATACCTGCACGTTGTTGTTGTACGCGCTCGGCGTGAACGGCGGGCCGGCGTTGAAGCCCAGGATGCACCGCACCCCGCTGCTGAAGTCGACCCAGGAATCGGCGGGGTGCTCGCTCGCGTACTCCCGCCGGGCGGCGGCGCGCTCGCTGCCCGCGGGGGTCTGCGACGGCATCCGTCCGTTCGGCGGATAGACGATCAGCGACGTGCGCCGGGTCCCGACGGTCTTCAGTCCCCGGTCCATCCAGAAGTTGTTGTAGGCGCCGACGTTGCCGCCTGCCTCGGTACGCCGGGCTTCCTGGTTCCACAGCCGGGAATCGCGTTCGGCGGCCGCCTGCTCGCGCTCGGCCGCCTCTTCCTCGGTCAGGAACTCCTTTTCGGCCAGGTCTTCAGGTCGCTGCAGCGGGGTGATGCTGCGGAAATCCCATACCCCCTGCAGGTCCGGTTGCCCCCATGCGGTGCGCGGCGCGGAGTCTTGCGCGGCCGCCGGCGGCGCGGCCAGCGACAACACCGCAACCCCAACCGCGACGACGAGTAACGACGCGTGAAGTCGACGGTTCATCTGAACCCTCCCTTGAATGCAGGTGCGTTCGCCAATCATACCGCGGTCTGCCGCTGCCGGCTGTCTTGTCTCGCCTGATTTTTCGAGCAGCCGGTAGATGGATACAATGGCGCAGGCTCGTATGCCTGAAGAGAGGAACAGGCCGATGGCGCGAACAGTCGAGTGGTACTACCACCGCAACGGTTGAACGAGTTGCACGCGAGCTTCCAGGTTTCTGGAGGCCAATCAGATCACCGTGACGGAAACGGTGCCGGCGAGCCGAAAGCTGCAGGACGCCGACGCCAGAGCGTTGCTGCAGGACGCCGCGACGCTCATCGTGTCCAAGGGCCGGCAGGTGCGTCGGTTCACGGTCGGTGGCAGCACTCCCGCCGATGCCGTTGCCGCCATGCTCGGCCCCACCGGCAATCTGCGTGCGCCGGCAATCCGGGCGGGGACGACGCTGCTCGTCGGTTTCAACGAGACGGTCTTCGCCGAGGTGTTCGGCTGATCCCGGCAGGCCGGGCGGCGCAGGCTCCTAGAGCGCCAGTAGTTCCTTCAAGTAGCGTCCGGTGTGGCTGGTCGCGTGCTGTGCCGCGACGTCCTCCGGTGTGCCCTCGGCGACGATGGCCCCGCCGTTCTTCCCGCCCTCCGGTCCGAGATCGATGATCCAGTCGGCGGTGGCGATCACGTCGAGGTTGTGCTCGATCCGGATTGCGTCGGGACGCCGCGGTTGAGCGATAGGTAGCCGACACCGATGTCGATCAGGTGCCGGAGCGTCCCGCGCATCCGGGCGACCAGCGTCGCAACGACCTCGCGAATCGGTTCGTAGTCGTCCCGCTCCACGAGGCTCCCCAGCACGCGGTCCAGCTCGGTCAGTTCGCACTCGACGAGCCGGTCGATCGTCAGGCCGCCGGCCAGCTCCACCGCGAGCGCCGTTCGGTTGAGCCGGGCGCCGCCGCAGTCGGGGCACATCCGCTCGGTGAACAGCCGCCTATACGCTTCCCGCACCGTGCCCGGGATCTGGTCCTCGTCCTTGTCGACGTGAAGTCGTTCGAGCTTGCGGGCCACGCCGTCGAAGGTCCGCTCGTAGGTCACGCCCTGGTGGACCTTCTCGATGCGCACGCCGTCCGCCCACAGGAGCCGCTCCCGCTCGGCCGCGGTGAACCGGCGGAGCGGTTTGCCGACCGGGACCACCCCGGTCTGGACGATCTCCCGCCAGTACCACTTGCCGATGTCGTAGGACGGGTGCCGGATGGCGCCGTCCTCGATGCTCCGGTCGAGGTCGAGCAGCTTGTCGACATCGAGGGTGATGCGTCTCCCCAAGCCCTTGCAGGCCGGACACATGCCCTCCGGATGATTGAAAGAGAACCGGTGCGACCAACCGGCGAACGGCCGGCCGCAGCGCGAGAAGAGCATCCGGAGGTAGGTGTAGATCTCCGTTACCGTGCCGACGGTGCTGCGGCTGCTGGCCCCGAGCCGCTTCTGGTCGATCACGATGCAGGGGGAGATGTTGCGGATGGCGTCGACCGGCGGTCGGGTGAGCTGGGGCAGCCGGCGGAGAGCGTAGGTGCTGAACGTCTCGACGAGCTGGCGCTGCGCCTCGGTGCAGATGGTGTCGAAGACGAGCGACGACTTGCCGCTGCCGCTCACGCCGGTGACCGCGACGAGCCGGCGCTTCGGCACGTCGACATCGAGGCCCTTGAGGTTGTGCGTGCGAGCGCCGCGAATCTCGATGGGTGTCACTGAGCCGCCGTCCTCGAGCATGTTCTCCCTCGTCCCCGCGCCCGCGCGCCGCCCGCGAACCGGCAGAATGTCACCGTATTCGAGTCGCATCCCCGATGGTGGATCATGCGATGGATCGCTGCACGGATGGCGCCGGACCCGGCGGCGCGTACGGTGTCATGGGCACGTTCAAGTTAGCCCATCAGCACCGCTTTCCGCCACGCGAGCCGATCCGGACGACGGCAAGGGCGGGCGACACGACGCTGACCGCGGCGGCCCGACGGCTTCTCGCCCAACGTGCAGGACATCCTCGACAACTTCGAGTTCCGCAACCAGATCCCGCGGCTCTCCAAGGCCGACGCCATGGGCACGCTGATCGAGAAGCTCACCTCGCCCGACGTCAACCTGAGCCCGGCGCCGGTGAAGACGCCGACGGCTCCGTCCGGCACCCCGGCCTCGACAACCACGGCATGGGCTCGATCTTCGAGGACTTGGTGCGCCGCTTCAACGAGGAGAACAACGAGGAGGCCGGCGAGCACTGGACCCCGCGCGACGCCGTGCGGCTCATGGCGAAGCTCGTCTTCCTGCCGGTGGCCGAAGAGATCAAATCCGGCACCTATCTGCTATACGACGGCGCCTGCGGCACCGGCGGCATGCTGACCGTGGCTGAGGAGATCCTACGGCAGCTCGCCGCCGAGCAAGGCAAGCACGTTTCCACACACCTCTACGGGCAGGAGATCAACGCCATCTGCAAGGCCGACCTGCTCCTGAAGGGCGAGGGCGAGGGCGACGGCGAGGCGGCTGACAACATCGTGGGCGGCCCCGAGCACTCCACGCTCGCCAACGACGCCTTCCCGTCCCGCGAGTGCGACTTCATGCTCTCGAACCCGCCCTACGGCAAGAGCTGGAAGACCGATCTGGAGCGCATGGGCGGCAAGAAGGACATGCGCGACCCGCGCTTCGTCATCGAGCACGCCGGCGATCCCGAGTACTCCCTGGTCACCCGCTCCAGCGACGGCCAGATGCTCTTCCTCGCCAACAAGCTCTCCAAGATGAAGCAGGGCACCGCGCTCGGCAGCCGCATCGCCGAGGTGCACAACGGCAGCTCGCTGTTCACCGGCGATGCGCCACCAGTCATCCGCAAGATCGACAAGCGGGGAACGGGGGCCAATCCACTGCGCGGCCGGGTCGCCACCACCGTCAACGGCCGTCAGGCCGTGGTGGAGTACGAGCCGGACACCGACCTGCGCGACACCGAGCAGATCCCGCTCACCGAGGAGGGCGGCGTCAAGGCGTTCCTGCGGCGTGACGTTCTTCCGTACGCCGCGGACGCCTGGTACCGGCCCGACAACGTGAAGGTCGGCTTCGAAATCAGCTTCACGCGCTACTTCTACAAGCCGAAGCCAATGCGGACGCTGGAGGAGATCCGGGCCGACATCCTGGCGCTGGAGCAGGAGACGGAGGGGCTGCTGACGGAAATCCTGGGGGGCGGTGAGCCGCCGAACGAGGCGGAACTGGAGCGGCGTTGATCGTCGCCCGAGGAAAGGCAGGAACGTTCATGACCGAGATCATTTTCGAAGTCACCGAGGACGAGGTGGACGGCGGTTATTCGGCCAGCGCACTCGGGTACGGCATTCACACCCAAGGCGACTCTGTCGAGGAGATCCGCAGCAACGTCAAGGAGGCCGTCGACTGCTACTTCGACGACACCATGCCGCGGCCGAAGTTGATCCGTCTGCACTTCGTACGCGACGAGGTCGTCGTGGCATGAAGATGCCCCGGAACGTGAGCGGCGCGAGACTGCAAGCGTCGCTTAGACGTCTGGGCTACGAGGCCGTGCAACAGCGAGGCTCCCACGTGCGAATCACGACGCAGGTCAACGGTGAACATCACGAGGTGATCCCCCCTGCACAATCCGATCAGGGCGAAGATACTGTCGAGCATTCTGAAGAGCGTTGCCCATCACCACGTAATGACTGTCGAGGAGTTGCTGTGTGAAATCAACTTGTGACCTCGTACACCACTCGGCACAGGCACTCAAGCCGTATCCGACCTACACGGACTCCGGCGTTGAGTGGCTGGGGGAGGTGCCGGCGCATTGGGAGGTTCGGCATCTCAGGCAAGCTCGACGTGCGTGAGGCGGCGTCCGGGCTGCCGGAGGTCGTTCAGCTTGCGGAAAACGAGGATTCGGACCCTGGCTCCATTCCGGAAGCCGGGTTGCACTGCGATCAGTTCGGTGATCAGTTCGGTGTGATGTGTCAGGAGGCGGAGACGTGAACACGGACGTCCGTGAAGGGCGGTGCCGCCACGCTCTGGACGATGCCACGAGAAGTATCGGGGTGGGTGGGCCGCCGGTTGCGGTGATACGCTGAAGGCGTAAGCCTTTGCCCATGAGTAACATCACGGTCTCCGTTGACGACGACACCTATCGGCGTTCGCGCAACCGGGCGGCGGAACTGGACACGTCGGTGTTCGCGCTGGTGCGCACTCATCTGCGGAGTTTGGCCGGCGACCCCGGTTGCGAGTCGGCCGCGACGGCGCGGGAAGCCGGTTCGTCGGTGGAGCTTCGGCGCCGCAAGTTGGGGGAGGCGGCATGACAGTTACCGAAACCTCCGACAAGATGGCAAGGGAGGTGACTCCGTGACGGCTTGGAAGTCCTGTTCCGCGGTCGAGCGGGATGCGGAGAAGGTCAGCGGAGCCTGGGTGTTCTGCGGCACGCGAGTGCCCGTTGCGGCACTCTTCGAGAACCTCAGGGACGGCGCCACGATCGAACAGTTTCTGGAGTGGTTTCCCGGCGTTGAGCGCTCGCAGGTCGAAAGTGTGCTCGACCACGAAACCCGCGACTTGAAGGACTCGGTTGCTTGAGAATCCTGTTCGACCAGGGCGTGCCTTCGCCCCTCCGCAGGCATCTCACAGGACACGCGGTGGATACCGCTTTCGAGCGGGGTTGGTCGAACCTTCGCAACGGTGCGCTGCTCGACTGTGCGGAGGCGGATGGCTACCAGCTCCTGGTGACGACGGATCAGAATCTTCGCCATCAACAGAACCTCACTGACAGACAGCTGGCGCTCGTGGTCTTGCGTGCCGCATCATGGCCGCGCATCCAACGGCGCGTTGAGGACATCCGGGCTGTTGTCGACCGGATAGCGCCGGGTCAATACATCGAAATCCCGATTTGACGCGAGCGCCTGAGGCGCCCCAGTTTTCTTGGACACGGATCAAGGGAGAAACCGATGTCGAAGGAGGTGGGGGGCCTGGTTGGGTCGAGGCGCGAGAAGGGAGCGAGGTCGGCGCCGACGGCGCGGCGGTTGGGTCCGTCCCGCGATCTCGGCAAAGATCCGGACGGCTGCCTTGAACGACGCCTCCTGCCTCTGCTCCGTTTGCCACGCGGCTTGCGGCCAGCCAAAGAAGGCGCCAGTGAATTGTCGGTCCATTGGGACGACGAGATCGCGAAATATGTGGTGGAGCGCCTTTGTGGTGGCGACCAGACGAGCGCGAGTGGCTGACACGCGCAAAGTCCTGATCCGTCGCCGCCTCCCTCGCGGACTCGAAGGCCGAACGCCGCGCGAGTGCGTACTGGTGAGCCCTGAGCTGCTCCGGACTGAACGCCGGATCAGCGTCAAATGCACTTACGTAGTGGCCGAATCTCGCAATGAGGTTACGGGTACGAGCTTGAACCGAATGCGCCATCGGACAGTATCGGTAGACTATGCGCGGTCCTGGACATCGTCGCCGGTCCGTACCCTCCTAACCGGCAAGCCCGGGCCGACGCCCGGCAGCAGCCGCCGAGCCGCGGTCAGGAGTCGGTCCTTCCAGACGATCCGATCACGCCATGTCTCGGGAATGCCGGTCAGGCCGTAGAGCGCACCGGCGAGTTGTCCGGTCACCGCCGCGACCGTATCGGCATCGTCGGCCAGGTTGGCCGCGAGCAACACGGCAGCGCGGAAGTCGGCGGTGCGGGCGACCGACCAGATGGCGGCTTCGAGGGTGTGGACGACGTATCCGCTGGAGCGGATCGTGTCCCGCGACCGTCCACGCCAACTGCCGGCCAGGACACGGGCGATCGCAGGAACCCCGTCGAACTGTCTCGGGGCGAGCAGTGCCGCGCGCGGTCTGCCGGCAATAGCGTCTGCGAGCAGCTCCGCATGGGCCCGGCAGGCATCCACGGCTTCGCCGGCCGCGTGCGTCGTTCGAGACTGTTCCGCGGCGGTCGAGACCAGTTGCGGCCGGTCGTTCCAGAACCGAAGCGCGACGGGGGCAAGCCGCATCAGCGAGCCATTGCCCGCACTCCAAGGATCGGTCGAGCCGGCGATCGGGTGACCGGTCTGCAGATACCGGTCAAGCGCCTGGCTGGTAGTCTCCCCGATGTCAAAACACCGCCCTGTGCAGGAATAGTCGCCGTTGTTCCGCCATCCGACGAAGCGGTCCATCAAGTCCCGACAGTCGAGGGCTCCGGACGCCGCCAGGCTGTCGGCGAGCGCCAGCGCCATCGCCGTATCGTCGGTCCAGGCCCCAGGTGTCAGCTCGAAGGGACCGCCACCCACCATGTCGTCCAACCGGGGCTGCGAATCGCGGGGGAAAAACTCGAGCGTGGTGCCAACCGCGTCACCCACCGCCAGACCAAGGAAGGCCCCGAGCGCCCGGTTCCGGATGCTCTCCGTCGTCCGGGATGGGTCAGCCGGCGCTCGCGGCACACAACCCGCCACGTGGGCTTCCTGCGCCGGTGTTTCAATGGCATCGGGCCCACGGGCAGCGCGCACTCGGCGGACCGCCTCGTCCGGGCGCAAGCCCAGCTCGACAAGCAGTCGGGCGGCGATGGTCCCGGCACGCCCCAGACCGCCCCGGCAATGAATCAGCACGTCGAAGCCCGATCGAAGTCGGTCACGGATGGCCTCGCCCGCGTCCCCCCAGGCGGTCTCGAAAACGGATCCCGGTGGCGACCCATCCGGGATCGGCAGATGCCACCACTCCATGTGCCGATTCTCGACCGCGTTGCCGAGACCGCGCACCGACAAGCGGTCGAATTCCTGATCCTCGATCAAGCTGACCAGTGCGGTCGCACCCCAGTGCTGAATCACATCGAGGTCCAGATCGAGATCCCGCGCACAGGGACCGAACATTGCGGTGCTATCCGTCTTGCCGGGGCACAGCGTGATGCCGATCCGGCCCTGGGTGCCGTCGGGGGTCACCTCGGCGATGCGGAGCGGATCACTCACGCTGGTCTTTGCGGTCGGCATGTGAGGCTCATGAGACGGCACGACTGTCCAACCATTCCCAACGCACGGAAGGTGTGGATCTCCACTGCCGCCGACGCAGAGAGACACGACCCACAGTCATCGCGGTGCAGATCGGGTGCATCAGGCGCTGCTCGCTGTTGTCAGTCGTCATCCGGCATGGCCTCCAGGCATGTCAGGGAGATCTGTGCGGTTTGAATCAAGGGAACCAAGGGAACGATGGCACCGGAACCTGAGCGTACCTCCAGCCGTCGATTCCAAGCCGCAGCCGGCACTACGCCCTGGGCGTGATCCCTCAGACATCGGTCCCAGTCGTCTCCAGAGTGGAATGCCCCGTTGCCCATTTCATCGGCGTTAACCCGACTTCGCCAACTCGGTGTGATTTCCGACTAATTTCACGGGGGTTCCCACCCTGCACGCACCCGGTGTGCCTGGAACGCCGCGGGTTTCCGAACATCTGGTACTCCAGAACCCCGTGTAGTGCCGACCTACCCCCTTGATTGACGGGTCGCCTGCACGGACGATCGACGCATGTTCGTGCGCTGCAAGATGCGCCGCAAGGACGGCAAGGAGCACCGCTACTGGAGCGTGGTGGAGAACGTGCGCGTCCGCGGGGGCCGGGTCGTGCAGCGCCAGGTGCTTTATCTCGGGGAGATCAACGACAGTCAGCGTGCGGCGTGGTGCCGCTCGATTGCGTTGCTGGACGAGACGGCGGGCGCGCGGCAGTTGGCGCTGTTTCCCGCGGATCGGGCCGCCCCGGCGCTGGACTGCGAGGTGGTGCAGATCCGGGTCACGGACGTGCAGGTGCGCGACCCCCGCCAATGGGGCGCATGCTGGCTGGCGCTGACCGTGTGGGATCGGCTGGCGTTGGACCGGTTCTGGGGGCCGCGCTTGCCGGCGAGCAGGGACGAAGCGGCGGTGCTGCCGACGCGGAAGAGCGGTTGCAGCCAAGCGCTCTTGATCACGCCGAAGCAACTCACCGTTCGTCGTGCCCGACCAGCCTGCGGCCTGCACGGTGCTGACCTCGTGTCCCGTCAACTCGGCGGCGAGAGCACGCGGCAGATTCTCGTCAAGCAGAACGCGCACGGGCAAGAACCGAATCCCGAGCCAGATCGAGCGCGGCGAGCGCCTGTTGCTTCGAGACCGACGGGAACTGATCGAGGAACTGGTCGAGCGTCTCTCCCCCTTCCAGGTAGTCGAACAGCGCCTGAACCGGCACCCGCGTGGCGCGGAAAACCGGCATGCCCCCCGAGATTTCCGGGTCGCTGTGGACGACCGAAAGTGCATCAGCCATGCGACCATCATACGCTGTCGATCCGGCCGTAGCGCCCCGCCGGAGTCGGGAGGCGTACCCGCGGCCACGTCAGCCATGTCGCCGGAAAGCTGTTCCCGCTCAACCGGCGGGCGGCGACGCAGGCGTCGAACTCGGAAACGGGACGCTGGTGCTCAGGCCAGCGTGAGGGCGGCGGGGAAGCCAGCCGGCGACAACCGGCCGGCATGTCTGATTCTGAGCTGTCCGCGACCGGTGCAGCTATCGGCCGAAAGCACGCTTCCGGCCCGCTGCGGACCGGAGACCGACCACGGCGGCCCCAGGCCGATCATGACCATCGTTCGCCAGCGCCGGGCCGGACACGCCGCCGGTGCCGTCCCTCCGGGTTGGCTCCCGTGGGTCGCACCGGATTCGTCATACGCTGATCAGCGCGTCCAGACGCTCGAGCAGCGCTTCGTAGTCAGCCACCCAAGCGGAGACCGCTGCGACTATCTCGGCCGGCAGCCCCATGCGTTCCGCCAGATCGCGGAGATACCGCTCTTCTTCTGCGCTCATCTCGTCGACCAGCGCCAGCGTCACCGCATCGCGGTAGACCAGCACCCGCGTGGCCCACGGCAGCGCCGACAAGTCGCGGGGCACTGTGGGGAGGTTGTCGAGATCCACGCCGAAGTGGGCAGCGTGCTGGTCGAGGAGTTCTCGCTCGGCGGGATGGAGTCCATCCACATGCGCGATCTCCGACAACGTCGCAACGTACAGTGACGGCGACAGGCCGTCTAGCAGATCACGCAACGGGTCCATGTCTACTCCTGTATGAACGCGTCGAGATCACCGGTTGTACGGAGAATGCGACGTGCGGGCACGCCGACGGCCTCCGCAGCCTGGACGCTGGCTTCGAACCGGAGTGTAGTGTTCCTCTCCAGATCGAAGGCAGCTACAGTCAGGCGCTCCAGGTTTCCGAACCAAGCGTCCAACCGTTGCATGAGGGCACGGCACTCCTCGTCGAGCTGCTCATAGGCGTCCCGCTCGTACTCGGCGAGCCTTGCTGCCAATGCGGACTCCGATTCTCCGAGACCGTCCTTGAGAGCCGACGCGACGAGTCTCCCGGCGAGGCTTCCGAGCAGAGCGCCGAGCATCGGGATCGGCACCAGCGTCTGGCCGGCCGCGACCGCCAGTCCAGCGACGGCGGCATCCATGGACACGATATGTGACATCTCGACGAACTGATCACTATCTATCGTTCCAGCATGATAGTCCTGCAATAGCGCTCCGATGCCCATCAGGGCGCTGACCAGTGAGCCGGCAAACGGCGCCGCTAACGCCGTGGAGTTGGTCAGAACATAAACGGCGCTTCCGGCGACTGCACCGCCGCTGGCACCCTGCGCCGCCACGACGCCGACGTCCTGCCAGTCCTGGATCGAGAATTCTCCCCGGAAGGGACTCCTGCCCTCGCGGCACTTCACCCAGATCGCCTGCGCCAAGCCGACGCCGCCACCGGCCGTGGCACCGAGTGCGGCGGCGGTACCCAACCCGGCCAGGGATGGGCCGTGCTCGGCCGGCGCCGCCTGCCGTAGATCCTCGTTCTCCCGAGCGAGCTGGTTCTCACGGTCGTGAAGCGTGTCGTGAACCCGCCTCTGTTGAACCTCGGAATAACTGGCGTCGCCAGGCCCGATCAGATCGTCCGCTGAGCGACCCGTCGCCTGCTCGAGATGGTCCACTCGGCTTTGGATCGCGGCTGTGCTCCGGTCGGACAGATCCTCGATCCTGCCCTTCTGGAGCAGCTCCTCCAACTGCTGTTGCTGGTCGCTGGGAAGGTGGTAATCGCCGGCAAATTCCGGGTATTTCTCCGCATGGGTCGCAACACCGTCCAGCGTATTGCGCAGACCGTTGTAGTACTTGGACTGAATGTCCACGCCGTCCACCCGGTAATCCACCGGACTGGTGCGCGGAACTCCGTCGAACGTCGCCGCCGGAGCTCGGCCGTAGAGCATGTCCCTCGCACGGCTTACACCTACGTGGACCTGCTCGGCGATCTCGCCGTGCTTGGTATCCGTGCGGCCGAGGATATTCTCGGGCGATCCCACAAAGTCCCGGACGACCTGCAGTTCCCGCATCGCGCCAAGAAACGCCCGGTCCTGACCCCGCAGCGTGGCGGCGAGTTCACCGGCTCGATGTTCGGCATCCAGAGCGCTCCACGCAGCAGCGACCTGCGCGGAGATATGCGCCTCGCCCCGATCGGCAGGAGACCGCTTCACAACACGACCTCCTTTCGGATCAGTTCGCTGAGCGAGCGAATGTGATTGATCAGGGCAGCGAGACGTTCCTTCTGTCCCGGATTGAACTGCCGGTAGTCGTGCGGCGCGTAATCGCACAGCCAGCCGAGCGAAGCCAGCGTGCCCTCCGTGTACGTCCGCGTGCTTGCTCCGAGCCCCTCGATCTCCCGGTGGGCCGTCCGCAGGGAACGGATCTCGCCTTCAACCCGGACACGCTCCTGCACGGCTTTCTGCGCGAGTACACCGTTGCGGTAGTGGAGATAGGTGCCCGAGCCCACGAGCGCGAAACCACCGACGGTCCAGCCCACCGGTCCGGCCAAGGCCAGGAGCGCGTGGCCGGTCGCCATGCCGCCACCGCCGGCTGCGAGCGCACCGCCGCCGAGCTAGGCGAGGGCGGCCTGGGCGGCCGCCGCACCGGACAAGGTGGAGATGGCCGTTCCCGTCGACGCCGTACCGAATGTCGTCGCCACCGCCAGGGCCGCGGATGGACCGAATGCCGCCAAGCCCATCCCGGCTGTCGCCCCGGCCAATCCAACGCCGCTCCCAATTTTCTCGGCCCTGGCGGCATCCGTCTTGATGCGCTGCACGATGCTGTCGAACCGATCTATCTCGATGCGAAACGCGCGAACCGACTTGTCGAACTCCTTGGGTGTATTCGCCAATCCGTTCACGTACTCCTCGACCGGCTCGAGCACCTCGGCGACAACCCGCTGCCGCTGTTCGAACAGTCTCACGCTTGTCTGCTCGACCTGCTTGCGAAGGGTCTCGTGTTCCTTGAGCGACTCCCGGAGCTTCTCGACCGCCGCAGAACGCGCGGACACATTGAACATGCGCCCACTGGCCTGTCCGACCGCCTCGCGAATCGTCTCCTGGTCAGGGAGCGATCGACGGAGCCTTTGGACCGTCTCTCCGACGCCGAGTGTGGACGAACCGGACATGGGAACGGGGCTCTCGATATCAGCTGAGCAGCGGGCCTGCTTCTGCTCCACCATGTGCTGGGCTGCCAGGCATGATCGGGCGTTATGGCAGCGATAACCGTAGAATCGTCATAAGTTACTCATAATAAATGACTTGCTTCCATGCTGACGACCATCATCCCCTCGTCGATCCCCCTTTTTCGTACGGGAAGCCGCTGGCCCGTCATAGGCGTCCGTGGACAACGCCGGTCTCTAGCTCGCCGTCTCCACGATTTCACCCGTGGGTACGTACGACCAGCGGACCGAGAGACCCGCCGCCAGCGCCGAGTTGACGCCCGTCCTCAGTCCTCGTGCTGGCGCGACCCGTCGATCCGCATGGTTCTCCCCATCGACATCCACTCCGTCGCATTTGTCGCAAACTTGACTCCTGGATCCCCTATTGGGAGAGATTTGTACCGCCGAGTGTTGAGATTTGCCTGCAAGTCGCCCAGTGTACTCTCCCATTCCTTGTTCGTTGAGAAACTGAACCACAGATCTCGTCCGCTCTCGTTTCTGGCGCCTATCACATAGCGATGATCCCCAAAGATCTCGGCGCCCGACACCCTGCATTCGGCCAGTTCTTCAGCGAGAACAACGCCGACGACGTCACACCAGACAACACACACAACTGTCCCGTCCGCCGCGATCTGCTGGAACCCCTGCTTCGCCTTGCGCCGTAGATCGCTTACCAATCGACGCGCTGTCGCCTGAGCCGTTGTCCAACCTGTGCGACGTAGCTCCATAGTACCCAGCGTCTGTATCGTCTTGACCTCAAATTCGCTGTCACGTACAACGAAGTCTCCAACGCGTTCGTCTTTAGCCGTCTTCTCACACATGACGACGGCCCCGGGATGGTGCGACACCGCCTCGACCATGAGTTCCGCCTGATAGCGCGCGTGCATCAGCTCAAACGCGTCCGACACGCGTGCCAGACTGTCAATGTTGAGCCGGGGTCGGCATATCCTGATCGCGGAAGCCAATCTCCACAGGTCCACCAGGGCATACGCGCCGCCACGTTCGTTCGCGTACGTTCCCCATGTCGACATCAACCGCTTCTCGTTTACTTTGAGTAGCCGACGAACCTCGGCCACGTCCACGGCGTCAATCTCGATCCCACGGTAACCCGTCGAACCGTAGTCTTCGGCCAACACCACTTCATCTGGTTGCTCAAATACAGCGATTCCGATCGGCTGGTCGCGCTCGCTCACGGTTGTTCCCGCTCCTTTGGTCGCGGCGGCCCCCCTCGCTCCATACGCCGCACGGCGCGGGCGGTTTTCAACCCTCACGCCTCTTCCGCTGCCCGGACGGCGGATTCTCGCCGATGTCTCTCAGCATCCCGTAGATTTGACCGGTCCCGAGGCCCGTCTTGCGACCGATCTTCATCGGGTGATCGCCTTGGTGGACCATCCCGGCGACGATCGAACAGGCTGCGAGGTAGTTCTCGAGCACCTTCCCGGTGCCTTGCTCAACGAGCTTCCGAGCGTCGACGTCGTGGGCTTTGCCGTCGAGGTGGGCGACAGCGACCGTCGCGAGGGCCAGGCGTTCGACATGGGCTGCGCCCAGGAACTTGTCTCGTCGGGCACCCGAGTACTCTCCGCCGGCCGAGTGGTTGTAGCCGCTCGGCGTCATCGTCCGTCTCTCGCCGATTTCGCGCCGTTCGCGGGCGGCGGCTGAGTAAACGTCGAGCCCATCGGCGAGGATAGACACATCAGGTTCACCGAGGGTTTGGAACGGAAGCGCGCCGGCTGTGCGGTGCTTGTCGATCCGGGCCTCGAGGTCGGTCGTCATGCCGACGTAACGTAGGCCACCGACCACCGTCCAGTCGAGCAGGTAAACGGTGTAGGTCTCCTCCATTGCTCCTCGGGTGAGAGCGGGGGATCCCACGCGCGCCAGTCGCGCTTGGCCAGCCCCGCGAGTAGGTCGTTGAGCCAGCGGGCGTGCTCTGCGCCGGGCGGCGGTGGCACGTGCTCGAGCACCACCATGAACTCGCAGACGACAACGGCCGTCTCGGGGTCCGCGAGCGCGGCCGAGCCCTGAGCGACCGGCTTCTCGTGAGCCGCCCTCGTTCCCTTCATTGTAGACGGGAATTCACGCAACTATCGGGCCGTCCACGGACCGCACCGTCTACGCTTTGGGCGTCGGGTGCGGGCCGTCAGCCGGAGGCGGCGTCGTTCTCGCCCCTCACCCCGACCTCAGCCAGCTGGCTTCGCAGGACCCGCTCGAACGACTGCGCGTCCGGCGCCGTGGACGCAAGATGTCCGCCGGGGCGGTGGTTGCAGCTATGGCCGCAAGCCAGCTTGCGGCCCTGGAACGGACCGCGCCGGTCCACTTTCCCGGAGGCGCAACGGACCGGATCGATCCGATGGCGGCGTGCAGGCAGAAAAATTCTCACTTTTTTCGCGCGTCTCCTGTCGGGTCGCAAGGGATCGCCGGGGCGGAACGGGTCTCTGCGGGTCACAGGTGGACTCACCCGGACAGAACCTGCCCTGAACTGGGCTAAAGTGGGCAAAATGTTGATAGGTATAGGGTTACATCGTCTTGTGGTAGGCTCGAATCCAGGTTGGTCGCGAAGGAATCGCGGCAGTCCACCGCATCAAGGAGCGCATCAGATGACGACGAACCGACAGTCCACCCCTCAGCCCCGAACCGCTGGCGTCATGCCCAGACTCCTGACGCTGCGCGACGTGATGGCGGCGACCGCGCTGTCCCGCTCGGCGGTCTACGCGATGATGGCCGAGTCCCGCTTCCCGAGGCCGATCCGCATCGGCAGCCGGGCGGTCCGCTGGGTCGAGCAGGAAGTGCTCGACTTCATCGCCAGCCGGCCCCGCGGCGGCTCCGAACGGCCCGCCGCGTAGCTCGGACAACCCCCGGGTCAACTCGGTGTCGGAAACCGCGTCAACGACTCGGTGCCCTGCATCCGGGCGCCCTCGACTTCCAGAAGCGACGGCGTGAGCTGGTCGACATCGAGCGGGACCCACGTCAAGTCCACGCAACGACCGCGGCAGATGAACACGGGAACCTCACCGCAAGCCGGAACCCAGCCGCACTTGAGGATCCGGACGCACGCAACGGATCGGGAATGAGCAGTTCACGACGAGGAAGACCACCACAGGGAAACGGGTCATGGTGGTGGTCTGCGGTTGATGAGCCAGCCGACCCGATGTGCTACATCGGGCTGGCGAGGGGGCGCTGCGCGCCCCCTTCGAACCCCCGTCATCCCGCGGCCCTGCCTGGTCCGCGGATGGGGGCCTTGCCCCCATTTCCCCGAGCGGCCGGATGCACGTTAAGTTCATCGCCCGCGGCACCGGCTCGGCCCGCGCAGCGGCCGACAATCTGCTCGGTGAGCGCGACGCGGCCGGGCAGACGCGCGCCGGCGTCGAGGCCCTTCGCGGCGATCCGGAGCAGGTGGCGGCCGTCGCCGACTCGCTGGAGTTCGAGCACAAGTACCGCTCGGCCGTGATCGCGTGGTCCCCGGAGGACCGGCCGACCGACGCGCAGATCGAAGCGCTCCTCGACGAGTTCGAGAAGACGGCCTGGGCGGGATTGGAGCCGGACCGCTACTCGTGGACGGCGGTCCTGCACCGCGAGCAGGGCGGCGGGGTGCAAGTGCATGTGCTGACCGCACGGTGCGATCTGGAGACGGGCAAGAGCCTCAACATCGCGCCGCCCGGCTGGCAGTGGACCTTCGACCCGCTGCGCGACGCCTTCAACCACGAGCACGGCTGGAGCCGGCCGGACGACCCGGCGCGCGCGCGGGCGCAGCAGCCCGGCCACCGCGCCTACATCGAGGCGGCGACGCTGCGGACGGGCCTGGAGCACGAAGCCGACCCGCGGGAGTTGATCCGCGACTACCAGACGCAGCGCGTCGAGCACGGCGCCGTGCAGAGCCGCGCCGACGTGGTCGCCGCCCTGGAGGAAGCCCGCCTGGAGGTGCCGCGCCAGGGCAAGAGCTACCTGACCGTCCGGAATCCGGACAACGGCAAGCGGTGGCGGCTGAAGGGAGCGTTGTACGAGCATGACTTCGAACCATGGCGACGTGACGTCGCGACTCCAGCGCCGGCTCGAGACCGAGCGGTCGGAGATCGAGGCAATGGCCGCGCGCGAGCTGAAGGTGCTTGGCGAGAGCTTGACAAGCGTCGCGAGCAACGCTCTGCGTACCAACGAAGACGATACGGCGGCGGCGGTCGGGCGGATTCGCGGGATGCTGCTTCGCGCGTGGCTCTGACCCCTGGTGGCCGGCCTGAGCCTCTCAGTCGGCATCTTCGGCGGGAGCTGGGCGGCGATGCGCTTGCTTTGGACGGCCATCGAGTGGAAGGTCGAGACGCTGGCCGCGTTGACCGTGGAAATCGAGCAGACCCGCGAGACGCTGACCGAGATCGAGAGCGAGGAGACGACTTGGGGCCTGGAGTTGCGGAAGATCGACGGGGAGCGGTACGTGGTTCTGCCGGCCGGCACGTTGAGCAATCCGCCCTGGACCGTGGAGGGGCGGCCTGCGTTGAAGCTGTCGAGCGAGTAAGGGAACGGTATGACCGCGTTAGAACGGCAGTTGACGAGAGCCGTGCGGGAGTTGTCCGCGCAGTTCGGGACGGAACAGCAGCGGCACTCCGAGCAGGTCGAAACCTTGCAGCAGCGTGTCGAGCGGCAGACCGCGGAGAGCGAGACCTTGCGGCGGCGAATCGAGCAGCTCTCCGGGCAACTGAGATGCTTGACCGCGGACTACAGGACGCTCGCCGCAACGTTGCGCGGGCCGTGGAACTGATCCAGTAGAACGGCCGGCAGCGTGGACCGGAGCGGGACCAAGGCCCCAGCCGCTACGGCCGAGACATCGCACTGTCACTCCGAAATCGTCCGTCGGCATTCCTGCTTGATCTGTAGCCACTGGGCGCCTTTGGCGGTTAGTTGGATGATGTCCGCTGGCTCACCGACGACGTCCGGCGTGAGCCGCGCCTGAAGACGGATAATCTCGTCGAGCATTGCGGGATACTCTTCACTTTGGAACGTACGGCCTACAAGTTGCTCATGGTTGAGGGACCTGCTCTCGCCCGCCGGCAAGAGGGTATTGTTCTCGATTTCCCTCGGGAGCTGGACCTCCAACCGTCCTCCGATACTGAGAAAACGTTGCGTCAGCAAGACTGGCTCACCAGCCTCAAAGAAACCGATCACGTATGTGAAGATGATCTGGTCAGAAAGCACACGGGGGTTGTACGACTCGAAGGACGTCTTCGCTGCCTCTGCGAACCGGGCGACCCTGTCACGGATGGGTTCAGATTGGTATCGCGGTAGCAGGTGTGCTGCAAGCGCGTCCGGTACGATCGTCGGCGGTTGGTACCGTCCCGCCGCCGTGTAGATGATACTCCCGTAGTTCTTGATCTTGCAGACACGGAGCGGAACCCTGTCACCTTGGTCCGTCGTGCCGATACGCAAGCTGTCGGCCGCGAGCAGAATTCTCGCACCTTGCCGGATAGCCAGAATGGTCGTGGCGGTTGCCGGTGCAGCGATGAGAATCAAGAGTAAGACGACGACGGATCTGAGCACATTTCGCACGTGATGGACGATAGCACAGGCGCCACTGGCACACCTGATGCCGGGGCGGATCTGTCCGCCCGCATCGCCAACTGCGAGGTACTGTCACAATCGCTTGGCACCTTGAAACGAACCATGTCCACTGAGTTAGGCGGCCCAATCGTTCATCAGCCGCCGCCGACGCTCGAACAGGTCGGAGCGTGCGTAAACGGCCTCGACCTTGTTCTGGACCACGTGCGCCAGCGCCGTCTCGATGACCTCGCGCGGATGGTCTGTCTTCTCCGCCGCCCAGTTCCGGAACGACGACCGGAAGGCGTGCGGCACAGCGGCGACGCGGCCACGTCCCGGTGGGGCAGCGCCAGCCGGTGCGTCACGATGTCGTTCTGCGGACCGAGCACCGGCAGCACGCGGTCACAAGGGTTGTCATTCCGCAGGTCCATGGCGATTGCCCGTTCCAGGACCGACCGGACGCGCTGGCGGACGGCGCGGGCCGTCTCCGCCTTGACGTACTAGATCGGCGTGAGGATCTCCAGCACGTCGGCCGTGTTGACCTCGGAGACGGGCCGGGGGGCCGATGCGGGGGACGGCGTACCGTTCCATGCTGTTCCACCAGTTCCGCGCGTGCCACCGGCCGCGCCAGCCGCCGCGCTTCTATTCGAGGACACGCCCGGCGGCCTCGGCGAGGGTGACGAGCGCGGCGACGCCGAGTCCGAGTACGCGGCGCGTCCGCGGATGACGAGCCGCTGGACCCAGCTTCGCGTTTCGGTGGGCTGGACGAACAGGTATAGGCCGTTGCCGTCGGCGTGCCGTCGTGGCGGGGCGGAACGGACGAAGGCGGCCGAGAGCGCCTTGTCGGGATGACGCCCTCGGCGCCGGGTTCTCTCCTATGGCAACGCGAACACGAAGAGCGTGTTGCTCCCGCTCGGGGTGGTCAGTTCCGGGGTGAGGTTCAGGAACGAGGTGCCCTGGGTCAGCCCGCCGGCGCCGATGGCGAGGTACTGCCGGCCGCCGACGCTGTAGGTCATCGGCCGGCCACTGACCGGACCGTTCAGGATCGTCTCCCACAGCACCCCTCCCCGCTGCGCGTCGAACGCCCGGAACCGACGCACGACATCACCGGAGAAGAGCAGATTGCCGCCCGTGGTCAGCACCGACCCGTAGATGGGCGCCCGCTGTTCGTAGCGCCACAGCGTCTCGCCGGTCGAGGCCGAGACTGCATCGAGACGCCCCACCTTCGCGGTGTCCGGGTCGACCCGTGGGACGTGACGGACGTTGACGCGGACGTCATAGCCATCGCTCGGGCCAGCTTCTTCGACCGACATGGCGATGTCCATGCAGGCGTTGTTCAGTGGCATGTACAGCGCGCCGGTGTCCGGGCTGTACGCGCCGGACGGCTGGTTCTTGCCACCCAGCAGGTGCGGGCACGCGAACGCCATGTTCTCGACCGACTGCGGCGTGGTCGACTCGTCGATGGCCGGACGACCAGTCTGCAGGTTCAATCCGGTCATGATGTTCTGGTACACCGTCGGCCGCGCCCACAGGAACTGTCCGGTGGCGGCGTCCAGGGTCCAGATGAGACCGGTCTTGCCGGGGATGCCGGTGATGACCTTGCGCCGCTCGCCCGGTCGCACCGAGGGGCTGATCCAGGGCACCTCCAGGGGGTTCGGTGAGACCTCGGTTTCCACGATCATGCGTTCGAAGACATGGTCGAGGTCCCAGTTGTCGCGCGGCAGGTGCTGGAAATACCACTCCATCTCGCCGGTGTCGGGGTCGAGCGCCAGCGTGGAGTTCGTGTAGAGCAGGTCGGCCTTGCCCGCGCCCCGCAGTGATTCCGGCAGCGGCGCCGGCGGACCGGTGCCCCAGTAGACAAGGTCGAGCAACGGGTCGTAGCTGCCCACCATCCAGGCCGAGGCGTGACGGCGCGCCGCGCGCGGCAGACCGCCCCAGGTGTCGCCGCCCGGCTGGTCCGGCGTGGCCGCCGTATTGACGCGCCAGATTTCCTGCCCGCTGTCGACATCGTGCGCGGTGATGAAACAGCCACCCGGACGCGGGCTCGATGGATTGCAGCGGGATCCGGTAATGAGCTTGCCCTTGACGATCGTCGGTCCGGCCGTCTGAGCGACGCGCTCACGGTAGTCGGCGCGCTGGGTCTCCCAGACGAGCTCGCCCGTCCTCGCGTCGAGCGCGACGAGAAAGGCGTCGTTGGTCGCCAGAAAGATCTTGTCGTCGTAGATCGAGACGTTGCGATACCGATACCGCGTGCCGGTCACGTTCGCGATGTTGTCCGGCAGGTTCCGACGGTATTGCCAGAGGAGATCACCGGTGCGCGCGTCGAGCGCCTGCACGATGTCCTCGACGTTGGCGAGATACATCACGCCGTTGTAGACGGTCGGTTCGACCTCCTGGTAGCCCTCCTGCATCGCACGCGACCAGACGAGACGGAGCTCGCCGACGTTGCCGGCGTCGATCTGGTCGAGCGGACTGTAACCCCAGAGGTTGTAGCCGTTGCGGAAGCTGATCCAGTTCTCGGGCGCCGGTTCGCGCAGCATCTGGTCGGTGACCGGGACGAAGTCTTGCAAGAGTGCAGGCGTGGGAGGCTGAGATTGCGCGGCGGGCTGGCGGGCGGTGGTGCCCACCGAGAGCGCGATGAGTCCAGTGGCGACGACGACGGCGGCCGGCATGCGCCTGGTCATGAGAGCCTGCCTTTCGAGTTGCGGCGATCGCGGCGTGTGTGCGCCAGGAGCCCGTGGTGAAACCGCGCGAATACCGCGGGGCTTTCACCACGGGCTCCCAGGTCCACGTTCATGCGGTGGTGCGAACCAGGCTGATTCTACTGCCAGCCGTCGTTCGAAGATCGCGAAACTGCCTCGTCATCGCAATCATTACCGGGACGCGGCGGGAGCGTGCGCCGCTGGATGGCGCGTTGACGCCTGGAGATCTCGCGAACCGCGTTATGATGCAGCGACTGGACTATTGAGCCCCGCATCACAGGAGCTGCCATGAGTCGCCACAAGGTCTCGCGTCGCCGTTTCATTGCCGGGATGTCCGCGTCAGCCGCCTCGCTGATGGTCGTGCCGCGTCATGTGCTCGGGAGAGGGATGCAGGCCCCCAGCGACACCCTCAACATTGCCGGGATCGGCGTCGGCGGACGAGGCCGCGCCGACGTGCAGGGCTGCGCCAGCCAGAACATCGTGGCGCTGTGCGATGTCGATCCGGGCCACGCCGCCCGCACCTTCGGCGAGTTTCCCGCGGCGCGCACCTATGCCGACTATCGCGTGATGCTCGACCGCGAGACCGACCTGGACGCGGTGGTCATCGCCACGCCCGACCACACGCACGCGGTCATCGCGGCGGAGGCGATGCGGCGCGGCAAGCACGTCTTTTGCGAGAAGCCGCTGACCAGAACGGTCGCCGAGGCCCGCGCCCTCGGCAAGATGGCCCGCGAGCAGAACGTGGCGACCCAGATGGGAAACCAGGGGCACGCCCAGGAAGGCACGCGGCAGATTCGCGAGTGGATCGAAGCGGGCGCCATCGGGACGGTGCGCGAAGTGCAGTACTGGACCAACCGGCCCATCTGGCCGCAGGCAATCGTCCGTCCGACCGAGGCCCACCATCCGCCGCCCGGCATGGACTGGGACCTCTTTCTGGGCCCGGCCCCGGCGCGGCCCTATCACCCGGCGTATCACCCGTTCCGGTGGCGGGGATGGTGGGACTACGGCACGGGCGCGCTGGGCGATATCGCGTGTCACGCGATGGATGCCGCGTTCTGGGCGCTCGATCTCGACCAGCCGACCCGCATCGAGGCAGAGACGACGCCGTTGTTCGCCGAGACCGCCCCGGCGGTGTCGCGCATCACCTACGAGTTTCCCGCCAAGGGCAGCCGGCCTGCCATCAGGTTCGTCTGGCGGGATGGCAACCTGTCGCTGCCCCGGCCGCCGCAACTCGCCGAGGGCGAACGGTTGCCCGGCGGGGACAGCGGGCAGCTCTTCGTGGGCGACGACGGCGTGTTGGCCGCCAACATCTACGGCCGGGACCCGCAGGTGTTTCCGACCGCCCGTCACGAGGACCTGCTCGCCAGTCCGCCGCCGCGCACGTATCCGCGCTCGCCCGGCGTGTATCTCGAGTGGATCGAGGCCTGCAAGGGCAACGGCGTGCCGGGGTCGAACTTCCCGGATCATTCCGGTCCGCTCACCGAGATCTGCCTGCTGGGGAACCTGGCCGTGCGCACCGGCAAGCCGATCGAGTGGGATGCCGCCGGGATGCGCGCCACCAACGTGCCCGAGGCCAACGCGTTCCTCGACGAGCCGTATCGCGAGGGGTGGACGCTGTGAACAGGCGTACGATGCGCGCGGCCATGCGGAGTGGGGGATCCCGGGGGAGGCGGTCCACGCGGCGGGCGCTCGGCGCCGGCGCCGTCCTGTCCGCCCTGGCGCTCGCACAGTGCGGCGGCGGCATGACAGACGAGATGACCGCGCCGGCGTCCGGAACGGATGCGGCCCCGGTCAGCGGCGACTGGCCGATGTATCGCTATGACCTGGCGGGCACCGGCGCCTCGCCGCTGGGTGCGATCACCGCCGCCAACGTGTCGACCCTGACACAGGCCTGGACCTATTCGCTCAACGCGCAGGCGGACGGGGAGCGGGGGCCGAACTCGCAGGCCACGCCGATCGTCGTTGACGGCGTCATGTACGTGCCGGCGGCTGACCGCGTGGTCGCGCTCGACCCGGCGACAGGGACCGAGATCTGGCGGCATCAGATCGAGGGTCCGCGTCCCTCGCGGCGCGGGGTCGCCTACTGGGCCGGCGGCGACGGGCTGGCGCCGCGCATCATCTTCACCACCGGGCTGCACTTGCGCGCGCTCGATGCCGCCAGCGGCGAGCCGGTGGCCGACTTCGGCGACGGCGGCGCCGTCGACATGATGGTCCCGTACAACTCGGTCCCGCTCATTTACGGCAATATCGTCGTCGTCGGCGCGAACACACCGGCCGGCACGATCGGCGGTATCGGCAACGCGCGCGCGTTCGACGCGGTGAGTGGCGCCAAGGTCTGGGAGTTCGACTCGGTGGCGCAGCCGGGCGACCCCGGCCACGACACCTGGGAGGGGGACAGTTGGCGCGGTCGGCTGGGCGCCAACGCGTGGCCGTTCTACTTCTCGCTCGACGAGGAGCGCGGGCTGGTGTATCTGCCGCTGGCGTCGCCGATTCCCGGCGACTACGGCGGCGACCGTCCCGGCGACAACCAGTATGGCAACGCCGTGGTCGCGGTGGATGTCGAGACCGGCGACTATCGCTGGCATTTTCAGACGATTCATCACGATCTGTGGGACGCCGACCCGCCGGCGCCGCCGGCGCTGTTCGACATCCCCGCCGACGGCGGACCGATTCCGGCGCTCGGGGTGACCACCAAGTCCGGCTATCTCTACATTCTGAACCGCGAAACCGGCGAGCCGATCTACGGCGTCGAGGAGCAGCCGGTGGCGCCCAGCGATGTGCCGGACGAAGAGACCTCGCCGACGCAACCGATTCCGGTCAAACCGGTGGGGTTGTCGAAGCTCACCTACGCGCCGGGCGACCTGGTGACGGCGGATGACACGTCGGCAGAGCATGCCGCCGCGTGCGGCGAACTGGTCGACAGTCTGGGCGAGCTGTACAACGCCGGTCCGTTCACGCCCTGGGTGTATCGCGCCGAGGGGGCGCCGTTGCGGACCACTCTCTCGTTTCCGGGCGGAGTCGGCGGCGCGAACTGGGGCGGGGTCGCGGTCGACCCGGGCACCGGCTATCTGATCGTGGTCACCCAGGACATGGCGGCGCTCGGTTACGTCGAAGCGGCGCCCGCCGATCACCCCGTGCCCTATCGCAAGGGGGCGCAGCGGCCAGCGAGCTTCGTCGTCCGGGTCGGTGACGCGACGCTGCCGTGTCAGCGACCGCCCTGGGGACGGCTGACCGCGGTCGACGCCGCCACGGGTGACATCGCCTGGCAGGAGACGCTGGGTGTGACCGACCAGTTGCCGGAGGGCCGCCAGGCCACCGGCCGTCCGATTCGGGCCGGCGCCATCACCACCGCGAGTGGCGTGCTGTTCGTGGCGGGCACCGACGACAGCCGGCTGCGCGCCTTCGACGCGGCGACCGGTGCGGAACTGTGGACGGCGCGTCTGAACGCTCCGGGCAACGCGAACCCGATCACCTATCAGGACGCCGGCGGCACGCAGTACGTCGCCATCGCGGCGACCGACACGCTGGTGACGTTCGCGCTGCCTTGACAGCCACTCATGATCCGCGAGCATGCGGAGCCATGCAGGATTGGACACAAATTGCTGAATAGATAGCGGTTTCTTACCACGCGGCGGATCCCGGCGCGACCACGGAGGCCCCGTGAAATGCGCTCCATTCCGTGTTGGACTCCGGATAGGCGGCGTGCAGACCGGCCATGATCGCGCCGAGACTCGCGGCCGCCCGCGCCATCGGGACGTCCTCCCGGAGTCGCCCCTTGACGAACACCCAGCGTTCCCCGCGGCGTTCGAGGAGGGTCTCGCCGGGGGAGTTCACGGACGTGGTGATGCCGGCCGGAGCCCTCACCAAGCCCGTGCCACGGTCGAACGGACTCACCGTTTGTCGTAGTATGTTGTTGCCGTGATTTGTTCCTGGCGAAACGCGGCGAGCCGCAAGGTCTGGGAAGACGAATCGCCGAATCGGTTTCGCGGCCTCGACCGCGAGGCCGCCGTCGACCTTCTGCTTGCGCTGAACGTAGCGGAGAGTCTGCAGGATCTCAGCCCGCTCATGAGCGTGGGACTGCACAAGCTCAAGGGTGCGCGCCGGCGGCAATGGGCCATGACCGTGAACGGCCCCTGGCGAATCTGCTTCGAGTTCCGGGACGGCGACGCCCACGACGTCGAGATCGTCGACTATCACAGGTGATGACCACATGTTCCCGATTGCCCACCCCGGCCGGCTCTTGCGAAGAGAGATCGAGGCTCGGAATCTGAGCGCCAATCGGGTGGCGCTCGACATCGGTGTTCCGTCGGGCCGCATCACGGATATCCTCAACGGTCGCCGATCGATCACCGCGGACACCGCGGTCCGTCTGGGTCTCTACTTCGGCAACCGCCCGCAGTTCTGGCTCGGTCTCCAGAGTCAGTACGACATCGCGCGGATAGAGCGGCAACGCGGCAGCGCAATCGACCGGCAGGTGCGGCGCCCGACATTGCCGGCGTGAGGCTCCGAACCGCCAGGCCTCTCGTTCACTCCACGCGAAGGGTCTGCGTCAGGTCGAGCCTCATGATGCGGCGCGCAGGTCCGACATGGGCGGCCGCGGCAACTGCGACGGTCAGGAGGAGAGCGCCGGCCCATACCACCGGGTCGGCCAGCGGGATGCGGCCGGAGGTCATTTGCGCCACGACACGCGTCGCCACGAACGCCAGGACGGTGCCGCTGCCCACGCCGAAGGCGACCACCCAGCCGCCGGTCGCCAGCACGAGGCGGAGCAGGGCGCCGGAACGGGCGCCCAGCGCCGCCCGGATCGCGAACTCGCGCCTTCGCCGCATGACGAGATAGGCGACCACGCCGTAGAGGCCGATGGCGCCCAGCGCCAGAGCCACGACGCCCGAGGCGATGGCCACGGATGCGGCGGCCCGAGTCGGACGCAGCCTGACGGCGGCCGTCTCCCGGAGCGTGTCGCCCTGGCGAGGGAAGAAGACGTCCGGCTCCATCCGGCGAAGCTCGCGGCGGATGTCGGCGGACAGTGCCGCCGCGTCGCCCCCGGTCCGGGCGAGCAGCACCCCGCGCACGAGCAGGCCCTGCGACGCCGCGAGGTGCAGGTAGGGTGCGGCGTCCTCCCCTGGGGAATTCACATCGTAGTCGGCCGAAACGCCGACGACCTGGTACTCCCCTCCGCCCCACTCCGACAGCCGGAACCGCCGCCCGACCGCCGTCCCCGCCGGCCAGAAGCGCAGGGCCATGGCTTCGTTGACGACGGCCACGCGCGGTGACTCCCGCGTGTCGGCGGTGCTGAAGCTCCGCCCTCGCAGCAGCGGGACGCCCAGCGTGTCGAAGTAGTCCGCCGACACGTCGACCGTGTCCACCGACGTACCGCGGTCGTCCGGCCCATGCACACCTCGAACGAGGACGTTCTGCGTGTTGGACAAGACGTCGAGGGGAACGCTCGACGCCAGCGACGCCGCCTCGACGCCCGGCATCGACCGCACGCGTTCGAGTGCGTCACGCAGGAAGGGCTCCACGCGGTCTCGCTGGTAGCCGATCACGTCCAGGCCGATGCGGACGGTCGCAACGCGGTCCGCATCGAACCCGGGCGAGACGCCGACCGCCCCCACCGCCTCCCGGGCCAGGAGACCCGCGAGCACCAGCAAGGGCACCGTGACCGCCAACTGCACCGCCACCAGCGCATCGCGCAGGACCCAGCGGCGGCCGCCGACGCGCGCGACCGCGACGGCGCCGTTCAGTTCGCGCACGATATTCGGCCGCGTGGCGCCGAGGGCCGGCACGAGACCCGCCAGCACGCCCACGCCGGCCGCCAATACCGCCGTGAACACGAACGCGCGCGCACCGGGCACGAAGTCGAAGGTGAGCGGAATCGTGTCCAGGAGAGGCGGCGCCGCGGAGAGCGCGCGCAACAGGCTCCAGGCCAGGGCCAGCCCCGCCCCGGCGCCGAGGGACGACAGCACGAGGCTCTCGGTCAACAACTGCCGGACGAGACGGCCCCGCCCGGCCCCGACCGCGAGCCGCACCCCGATTTCCCGCCGCCGCGCCGCCGCACGAGCCAGCAGCATGCCCATGACGTTTGCGCACGCCAGCAGCAGAACGACCCCGACCACCAGCATCAGGCCGGCTGATACGACGTCCACCGCTCTTGCCCACTGCGGCGGCAGGCGCTCGTCGTCCGTCAGCGTCAGAGATACCTGCCGATCTTCGTTGGAGTCGGGCCAGGCGGCGGCCAAGTTGGCCATGATCACGTCGAGGTTCGCGACCGCCTGAGCCAGAGTGACGCCATCGCGGAGCCTCCCTTTGACGAACAGCCTGCGATCTCCGCGGCGTTCGAGCCAGGTCTCTCCCGGGGAGTCCACGGATGTCACGATGCCCGTCGTCGTCACGTCGCCGACCCACGTCATCGGAGTCCACAGGTCCGCGTCGAATATGGGCACCATGCCGGCGAACCCGTGCGGCGCGACCCCCACCACGAGATACGGCTGAGACTGGATGCGGAGGCTCCGGCCCAGGACCCCCGGATCCCGTCCGAAGGCTCGTTCCCAGAGGCGGGCGGAGATCACGACCGCGCGGGCGGCGCCCGGCCGATCGTCCTCCGGCGCCAGCAGACGGCCCAGCGCCGGCTGCACGCCGAGAAACCGGAAGTAGTTGCCCGTCACCGTCTCGCCCATCACGAGGTCGACGTCCTCGTCCACGTGCACCGTCGCGACCATCGAAGAGTGCGCCGCCATGTCCGTGAACACGTCGTTCTCGGCGCGCAGGTCGAGGTAGTCCGGATACGAGGTCGTCGAGTACCGCTCGACACCGGGGTCGCTCGTGTAGACGTCGACGAGTTCCGCGGGACGAGAGACCGGCAGCGGCCGGAACAGCAACGAGTCGATGATCGTGAAGGCCGCGGTGTTGAAGGCGATCGGGATGGCCAGCGACACGACGGCGGCGGTGGTGAAGCCGGGATTCCGGCGAACGCCCCGCAGCGCATAGCCGAAATCACGGACGAGATCCTCCAGCGGCCGCCCACCGCGCGCATCCCGAACCGCCTCGCGGATGGCGTCGACGCCGCCCAGCCGCACGTGGGCCTGCCGCCGGGCCTCGCGGGGGTCCATGCCCGCGCGCAGGTTCTTCTCGGTCTCCATCTCCAGATGGAACCGCAGCTCTTCCTGGGCCTCGGCGTCCTCGCGCCCAACGCGGAAGAGGCTTCGCAGCCGCGCGACGAGTCGCCGGACGAGGCTGGCGAGCAGGCTCATTTCGTCCCTCCGGCCCAGTTCAGCACGCCGTTCACCGCGTTCACGGTCCGCTCCCACTCGGCGCGCTCGGTCGCGAGCTGCCGCCGTCCGACGCCGGTCAGGAAGTAGTAGCGCGCCCGGCGGTTGTTCTCCGTGATCCGCCACTCGGAGTCCACCCAGCCCTTTCGCTTCATGCGCTGGAGCGCCGGGTACAGCGTCCCCTGCTGGATCGCGAACACGTCCCCCGACATGGTCTCGATCCGCTGGGCCAGCCCCCAGCCGTGCATCGGCTCCAGGGCCAGCGTGCGCAGCACCAGCAACTCCAGGGTGCCCTGCAGGACCTCGTACCGGTCGGCGGTCATGGCATCTCCTTTTGTCGATCCAAAGGGAGCTTGCCACGAGTTATTCAGATTGTCAAAAGCAAACTGCGCGCGGTAGCAGCAGGTGACGCCGGTGCACGCCGGGGAACCCAGTGACGTCCCGCGCCACGGTCACGAGTTCGCGGCCGGCCTCGACCGCGATGGCCGCAAGATACGCCAGCGCCGGTTGTCGCTCCCCTGCCGGTCGAGTGCAGCGGGGCCGTGGCCACGGGCGGCCGGGCCGGGGCGGTCATTCCTGGCTCCCGGCTGCTGCAGGCGGCCGGGATGCGGCGCGCTGCGCGAGGATGCCCCGTTCGAGCAGTGCATCTATCTCGTTGCCGGCCATCCCCCAGTCCAGCAGCGCCTCGCGGGTATGCTGGCCCTCGGCCGCCGGTCCACTGCGGATGGCGCTGGGCGTGCGGCTGAAGCGCGGGGCCGCGTTCGGTTGCCAGGCTCCGTCCCGTTCCACGAACGTGCGCCGGGCGCGGGTGTGCGGGTGGTGGGGCGCCTCCGTCATGCTCAGCACCGGGGCGAAACAGGCGTCGGTCCCCTCCAGCCGTTGCACCCATTCGTCACGCGTGCGTGTGGCGATCACGGACGCCAGCCGTTGCTTCAGCACCGGCCACTCGTCGCGATCTGACGAGTGGGGCAGTGCGCCGGGGTCGGCGCCGAGCCGGTCGAGCAGCGTCCGGTAGAACCCCGGCTCGATAGGGGCCAGGGCGATGTGCTTCCCGTCGCGCGTTTCGTAGACGTCATAGAAGTGGGCCCCGCCGTCGAGCGCGTTGACGCCGCGGATGTCGCGGTGCAGACCGGCGCCGAGCAGACCGTAGATGCCGGTCATCAGCGAGGCGGCGCCGTCGACCATGGCCGCATCCACCACCTGACCCTGTCCTGACCGCTGCGCCTCCAGCAGCGCCGCGACCACCCCGAGCGCCAGATACAGCGCGCCGCCGCCAAAGTCGCCCACCAGGTTCAAGGGCGGAGTCGGCGGCTGTCCCGCCCGTCCCGTCGCGTGCAACGCGCCGGTGAGCGCGATGTAGTTGAGATCGTGTCCGGCCGCCCGCGCCAGCGGGCCGGTCTGACCCCAGCCGGTCACGCGGCCATACACGAGACGGGGGTTCACGGCGCGGCAGTCGTCCGGGCCGAGCCCGAGCTTCTCGGTCACTCCCGGCCGGAACCCTTCGATCAGGGCGTCAGCCGAGGCGCACAGGCGCCGCGCCAGCGCGAGGCCGTCGGGGTGCTTCAGGTCGACGGCGGCGGACCGGCGGCTGCGATTGAGCAAGGCGTGCTCGTGCGGCACGTCGAAGCCCAGCCCGGACGGCCGCACCCGGTCGATCTTCAGCACCTCCGCACCGAGCTCCGCCAGCAGCATGCCGCACATCGGACAGGGGCCGATACCGGCCAGCTCGATCACCTTCACGCCCGCGAGTGGTCCCATTGCCGGACTCCTTCTATAGACTCGTGATTCTATTGAGAAAACTGAACACGTACGATACACATTCGGGGTCAGGTACGGGGCCAGGCGTAAAGAGGAATTGGATTGGACGCCTCCCCGTTGGCAAGGCCTCCATCCAAGGTTTCCATCCTGGAAGGAGAACGTCGCTGTAGTCACGGCCGCCGGCCGCGAACTTGCCGCCACAACCCACCGTGCTGTTCCCATGGCTGGTGGCGATCATCATCAGGTGCGGTCCTTCAGCCGCTGACGCAGGTGAACGGAACAGTCGGCGCGACGATCGCGACTTCGATCAGACCGAACCACCCGCGATTCGTGGGCCTGGTCTGTGGTAGGCTCAAATCACGATGACACCAGACCATCTGGACTTGTCATCGGTGTCGCGGTGCCACGCATGGCTACGGCAACCGACATCACGGTAGCCCCGTCGACCGCACCGGCCGATCCCCGCAACGATGACCAGTCCGGACAATCCCGCAACCACGAGCCGCCGCGTCTCGAGCCGGCGCAACATTCGGATTGAGGTGGCGAACTTCGGCCCCGTCACCCACGGTGCCGTCGATCTGCGGCCGTTGACGGTATTCGTCGGCCGAAGCGACAGCGGCAAAACGTATGTTGCCAGCCTGATTTATGCCCTTCACCGGACCTTCGCGGGATTCCCACCGTACCCTGTGGTGTACCGATCCTCCGCTCCGTCGTTCGGCGTAGGACACGACTGGTCGTATTTCGGTGTGGAGTCTCCGCCGACCGTGGCCGACCTGTCCGAGGACGAGATACGCCATGTGCGTTCGAAGCTGGAGATGTGTGATCGCCCATTCACGTTCTCCGACTTTCCGCAACGTCTGTGCAACGCGGTACGTTCCCACGTCGAGGCGTCCAAGTCCTTCGAGCACGATCTGTTGGCCGATCTCAAACGGTGTTTTGAGGTCTCCTCCGTATCGGCGTTGCGTTCGTGGGGGCGAACGGACGGCATGAAGGTGGCGACGGTTATCAGCCAGGATGATCGAAAACTCTGGCGGGCCGAACTGGGCGTTACGGAAGGCGACGGAACCGTGGGCGTCCGGATCGAGGCCGAGGACTTTGTTCTCGTTCCGGAAGATGACAAGTGCACGCGCGCTCGGCTTCTGGACGCACTCAACCGCAAGAGGTCGCGCGTTTTCGATGCCGTCCTGGATGCCGTCATGGCCGGCCGCGAGCCCAACGCGTACTATTTGCCGGCCTCACGAGGTGGCATCATGGAATGTCACCGGTTGATCGAGAGCGGACTCGTCGAACGCTCGACACGATGGCGGTTGGAGCACCCCCAGGAGCTTCCGACCATTTCAGGAATCGTTGCCGACTTCCTGCAACGGCTCATCCTGTACGATGAGGATGGACCGGTCAATAGCCCCGGGTTCGAATTGGCCCGTGTTCTGGAACGCGGCGTGCTTCGAGGGCAGGTACGTTACACGGGACGATCGAAGGCGGGCATAGAATTCGAGTATAGGCCGCAGAAAACGAATCGGAGCATTCGCCTAAGCCGTTCGTCGTCGATGGTGTCCGAGTTGGCTCCCGTAGTGCTGACGCTCCGTGGGTTCGTCAAGTCCCACGACCTGCTCATCCTCGAAGAGCCTGAATCCCACCTGCACCCGCACGCGCAGACGAAGATGGCAGAGAGCCTAGCTGCCGTTGTCCGCGCCGGCGTGCAAGTGCTGGTGACGACCCACAGCGATTGGCTGCTTCAAGAGATCGGGAACCTGCTCCGGAAGGGTGTAATCCAGACATCGCCTGTAGACCCACGGCGCGGGTCGCCGGGGCAGAGTTGGTTGCATCCAGACGAAGTTGGTGTCTGGCTGTTTCACGACGATGGCACCGGGGTTGGCACGACGGTGCGGGAAATCTCGTTCAACGAGAGCGAAGGCGTGGACCCCCCAGAGTACGAAGAGGTCGAGAGGGAACTCTACAACCGCTCGGCCGACCTGCAGAACCAGCTTGATGAACGGCGGGTGGCGGCGCGTGAGCACGAATAGCGTCCTCGACCACGTCCGCTCCGGAATCGGCGAAGGACACCTTTGCGATGGGTGCCGACGAAACGGGTGTCGAGCGTCGTTGGATGACATCCCCTCTCCGCGCATCGTCGTGGATGCGGATCGAGCGTTTCCGGCGCACGGAATGACGGGTAAGCGCTGTGACTACGTGCTGTTTTGGGCCGCCGGTGCCCACGAGACGCTCGTCACGGTTCCCCTGGAACTCAAGAGCGGCGACGTTGACGCATCGGAGGCATCCGCACAATTGCAGCAGGGAGCGGCGTTCGCTGATCGCTTCATTCGGTCGGACGTCACGTCCACCTGCCATCCGATCCTGGTTCATGGAGGGCGGGTTCACCCGTACCAGCGACGAACACTCAATCGAGCCAAGGTACATTTCCGGGGCCAGCAACTGACCATCAAGACGGCGCGGTGCAATCACCCCGGGAATCTGATGCAAGCGCTGCCCTAGCCCGACTTCCGCTATTCGGCGTGATTTCCGACTAATTTCAGGGGTGTTCCCGCCTCGCCCGACCCGGTGTGCCAACAAAACCGGGGGGTTCCGCGTTCGTGGCCTGCCGGATCTCTGTGTAGTGCCGACCTACCCCCTTGATTGACGGGTCGCATACACGGACGATCTACGCATGTTCGTGCGCTGCAAGATGCGCCGCAAGGACGGCAAGGAGCACCGCTACTGGAGCGTGGTGGAGAACGTGCGCGTCCGCGGGGGCCGGGTCGTGCAGCGCCAGGTGCTCTATCTCGGGGAGATCAACGACAGTCAGCGCGCGGCGTGGTGCCGCTCGATTGCAGTGCTGGACGAGACGGCGGGCGCGCGGCAGTTGGCGCTGTTTCCCGCGGACCGTGCGGCGCCGGTGCTGGACTGTGAGGTGGTGCAGATCCGGGTCACGGACGTGCAGGTGCGCGACCCCCGCCAATGGGGCGCGTGCTGGCTGGCGCTGACCGTGTGGGATCGGCTGGAGTTGGACCGGTTCTGGGGGCCGCGCTTGCCGCCGAGTCGGAAAGGGACGCGGTGGCTGGACGTGTTGAAGGTGCAAGTCTGCTACCGGCTCATCGATCCGGGGAGCGACTGGCGGCTGCACCGGCACTGGTACCACCATAGCGCCCTGCGCGATCTGCTGGGGACCGACCGGGTCATTCCCAGCGACACGCTGTACCGCTGCCTGGACAAGCTGGTCGCGCACAAGCGGGCGTTCTTCTCGTTTCTGCGGGCGCGGTGGACCACGCTGTTCGATGCCCGCTTCGATGTGCTGCTGTACGACCTGACCAGTACCTACTTTGAGAGCGACCCGCCCTTCGACGGCAAGCGCCGATTCGGCTACAGCCGGGACAAGCGGTCGGATTGCGTGCAGGTGGTGATCGCGCTGATCGTGACGCCGGACGGCTTCCCGCTGGCCTACGAGGTGATGCCGGGCAACACGACGGATCAGACCACGCTGGCCGGCTTCCTGGAACAGATCGAACAGCAATACGGCCGCTCCCAGCGGGTCTGGATCATGGACCGCGGCATCCCCACCGAAGCCACCTTGGCGGCCATGCGCGCGGGTGACGCGCCCGTGCGCTACCTGGTGGGCACCCCCAAGGGCCGCCTGACGCGGCTGGAGCAGGCGTTCCTGGCGCAGCCCTGGCAGGCGGTGCGGCCGTCGGTCACGGTCAAGCTCCTCGCCGAGGAGGGAGAACTCTACATTCTGGTCCGGAGTGACCAGCGGCGGCTGAAGGAACGCGGCATGCGCCGGCGGCGGTTGAAGACCCTGTGGCAACGGCTCGGCGAGTTACAGCAGCAAGCCAACAGCCGGGATCAGTTGCTGCTCAAGCTCGGTGCCGCCAAACAGGCCGCCGGCCGGGCCTGGGCGTTGGTCGACATCGGCGTGCCCGCCCCCGGCGAGGCGGTCACCCCGGAGACCTTCACCGTCCGCCTGCGGCGGGACCGGCTCCGCCAGGCCCGCCGGCGGGAGGGCCGCTACCTGTTGCGCTCGAACCTGACCGACGAAGACCCCGCGACGCTCTGGCAGTACTACATGCAGCTCACCGAGATCGAACAGGCCTTCAAGGAGCTCAAGCACGACCTCGCGATCCGTCCGGTCTTCCATCAGCGCGAAGCCCGCATCGAGGCGCACCTCTTCGTCTCGTTCATCGCCTATTGCCTGCACGCCACCCTGAAGAACTTGGCCCGGCCGCACGCCCCCGGCCTGACCCCGCGCGCCATCCTGGAGACGTTCGCCACCCTCCAGATGGTCGATGTGCATCTGCCGACGACCGATGGCCGGCAGCTCGTCCTGCCGCGCCATACCCGGCCGAATGCGGAGCACGACCTGCTGCTGCACCAACTCCAGCTGCAACTGCCGACACAGCCCGCGCCACGCCTCACGACCTGACACCACGTCCCACCACGCCCTCCGCGCAGCGTCGTGTAGTGCCGACCTTTGGGTGATCGACTCTTTGAAATCAATAAGTTAGAGCTTCTGAGGTGCCGAATAGCGGAAGTCGGGCTAGCAGCCCGTGGCAAAAGCCCCGCTGCATTCGATCCACGCTGAATTCTGCGCTTCCCCGCGGAATTCTGCTGTTTCACGCTGCATCCTGCTGAGCGTCGTTGTTCCGGCTGACGAACAGGGCAACCACAAGGGTTGCCCCTACAGGTATTTTCCCTCTTCTCGCCTTGCTCAGCGGGCGCATCGCCAATCTCGGTGCAACGCGGGGTTCTACCACGGGCTGCTAGCCCAAGTTTACCAGTCAAAAACATAAACTATTGCAAGTAAGCAGCTTACGCCGACAGAAATACTCGAGTGGCACTACAAACGTTTGCAAACCGGTGAGAGGGGTCGGTCAGATGAGCGTTTTGCGGACGCCCCCGGGGTGCGGGTCGACGCCGAGCGCGTCGTAGATGTCCCGCTGCTCGGGTTCGGGTTGCGTGGCCGTTCGCACGTGCAGCGTGCGTCCGTCGGGGCGACGGAAGGTGGCGGTGACGCGCTGCTGGCCGTCCAGGATGCGGCGCAACGTCGTCCAACTGGCGGGGTTGCCGTGCCCGCGCAGTCGGGTGCGGATGACCTGTACGAGCTGGTAGGCGATGACGGTGATGAACAGGTGGCCGTCGGCCCGCCGCGGCTTGTGGTGGTAGATGGGGCGCAGGCCGAGTTCGGCCTTGAGCGAGCGGAAGACGGCCTCCACGTCCGTGAGGGTGGTGTAGGTGCGCCACAGGGCGTCTTCGTCCCACTCGGTCTCGCTGCTGCGCAGGCAGTAGACCCCCGGATGGGTGGCCATCGAGCCGTCCCGGGGACGGCGGGTCCAGGTGACGGCGACCGCCTTTTCGCCGGTCTCGTCGGCGGTGACCTCGATCTGGTAGTGGGCGGCGACGCGGGAATGCTTCGTCTTCAAGCGCCCGATGCGCTGCCACACCTGGTCGAGCCGTTTGTGGGTGCGGGGGCGCGCCAGCCCCTCGTGGAGCTGGGTCAGGGCGGTCTCGAAGCGGGTGGCGAAACGCTCGACGATGCCTCGTTCCTTCTCGGCCCGCGCCTCGGAGTAGCAGTACAGGCGCACCTCGTCGGGGTCGGTCGAGACCACCTTGTGCAGGTGCACGGTCTGGTTGGACTGGGTTTGGAGCGATACGGCGGCCTCGGCGTCGAACTGACGGTGCGGTTCGCGGCTGACGACCAGATAGCGGTAGTCGTGCTCACGCAACCACTGCACGCAGGCCTCGGTGGCGACGCCGCGGTCCATGACCACGAGGGCGCCGGGTGGCGCCTCCAGCGCCTCGAGCATGTCGGCCAGCGTGCGCTGTTCCCTGACGTTGCCGGCGAAGACCTTGGAGCGGCGCACGAAGCCGCTGGCGTCGAGCATCAGGCCCAGGGTCAGCAGCGGACAGTCGCTGCGCTTCTCCTTCGAGTGCCCGCGCTTTGCCTGCGGCTGCTCGCTCGCCTCGCCCTCGAAGTAGGTGTTGGTCAGGTCGTAGAGGGTCACCGTCGGCTGGCGGTCGAACAGCCCCATCGCGCGGTCGAACAGATGCGCCTCGATCGCCTCGCGATGCTTCACCAGCGCGTCCGAGGCGCGGTAGAGCTGCATCGCGCCGACGGTCTCGAAGTCGACGCCGAGCAACTCGCCGAGGCCGCTGCGCGCTTGCAGCCAGCGGTGCGTCGCGCGCTCCGAGGCGGGCTGGGCGAGACGCCCGACAATGACGCCGGCCGCCGCCGCGCGCAGGGCGCCGTTGACGCCCAACTCGGCGAGCAGGGCCGGCAGGCCCAATTGCTCCAGCGCCCACAGGCCGAGTTGCTCGACCCCGACGCTGCGGGGACGGACCAGACGCAGCGAGTCGACATCGACCCGTTGCACGTCGGTCGGTTCGGCGGCCGTCCCGTCCCGCGGTGCGCCGCGAGCGAGCAATTGCGCGGCGATGCGCTGGGCTTCGTGCTCGACGGCGGGCGGGCCATCGGCGAGCAGGGGCGCCTGGCCGGTCAAGATGTCGTCGATGCGAGCGCACAACGGCGGCCATTGGGCCTGGGGGATGTCGAAGTGGCGCCCGAGATTGAGCAGGGTGCGCTGCCGGACGGTGTTTCCGACGCGCTCGGAGTGCACGAGGCGATGGGAGAAGTAGGGTTTTCCGTCCTGGGTCCGCCGGGTTTGGGTGCGCCGAATGAACACGCTACCCACGATAGCGGGCGCGGCGGCCGGAGTCAACCCATTATATACGATTATGGCACTACATCGCGTACCGTCAAACCCCGTTCCTTTAGAATCAACAACTTACAGACATGGCAATCCCGAAATACAGCCAAAATCGGCAAAATGGCCGGTCAACTTGGTAAACTTGGGCTAGGACGCGAGAAATTGACGCTCGTAGCGACCGTTGCGGTGTTGTGTGAACGGCTGAGCAAATGGCGGGTCAACACCCTGCGGTCGTCATGTACCAAAGAGCAAGGAGACCCCCAGCCACGACGATGCCGTCTGCCAGCACGAGAATCCCGAAGAGCAACACCCACCGCACCGGCGGCCCGACTCATGCGAGCGCAACGCTCAGGACCACTGGCAACCCCACGACCTAGCTTGTCAAGAAAACAGATCACGAGCGAGAAACCACGCCCAATGAGATCTCCAACATCGTCACGCCCAACGGAACGAGCACGCCGCGCACCGTGACGATCAACAACAGCACCCTGAGCGGGCGCCTACCCATCTCTCCCCACGTTCTCCGCCCGCGCCGTCGAACCGCTTACCACGGCCATTGGTGAACCCGGCACGCACGCTCGTCGTGGACGTCGACCGATGAATAGTGCCTTGCGCCCCTGGAATCCCACTGAGAACGAGGGATGCAACGAGGGCAACACGCGCTCTTCGAGGATATAGAATGTTTATGTTCAGTAAGTTACAGGACATTCTCGGCGGAAGCCCTGACCGCCGGCGACGGCTCGCCTATAGCAACGCAACGGCCGATGCGATACGGTGGGCGGGTTTCCATGATGGGGCTGGAGTACCGACGCGACCGGCCGATGCTATACGGTGGGCGGGTTTCCATGATCGGGCAATTGGACAGACGCAACCGCCGTATCGGCGCCGCGAGACGCGCCGGGGCGCGGTGCGCCGCGTGGGCGCTCCTGCTCGTGGCGGCGACCGGCGCCGGGGCGCAGACGACGGCGGTCAATCCGCACGAGGGGAACGCCGCCGCGGTCCGCGCCGGGCGGGCGCTGTTCGCCAATCGTTGCGCAGAGTGTCACGGGCCGGACGCGACAGGCATCAGCGGTCCGGATCTCACCGAGTTGTGGGCCGCCGGGGCCGCCGATGGGCGGGTGTTCGAGACGATCCGCGCGGGGATCCCCGGCACGATCATGCCGTCGAGCACGGCCCCCGAGGATGAGATCTGGGCGCTGGTGAGCTTTTTGAAGAGCGTTGGTACGGTGTCGGCGCTCGAGTTCGCGACCGGCGATGCCGGTCACGGCCGCGAGGTCTTTTTCGAGACCTGTGCCACTTGTCACCGGGCGGAAGGCCGGGGCGGCCGGCTGGGCCCCGATCTGTCGCGCATCACGCGAACCCGCTCGCGGGCCGGGCTGACGGCGGCGATTCGAGATCCGAGCGCGTCGATGCGGGTGGGGTTTCGGGCCGTGACCGTGGTCACCGCCGACGGCCGGGAGATTCGCGGCGTCAAGAAGGGAGAAGACGCCTTCTCGATCCAGATGCTCGACACCGGCGAGCGGCTGCAGGCGTTTCTGAAAGCCGATCTGCGGGAAGTGCGCGACGAGCCGGCGTCGTTGATGCCGGTGTTCGGCGTCGAGCAACTGAGCGACCGCGATCTCGACGATCTGCTGCGGTTTCTCGCCTCGGTCGGCGAGGCCGGGGCCGCTGCCGGAGGCGCCCGATGACGAGGACGACGATGAGCATGCTGCAGGTCGGTCGACTCCTGCTGGCCGCCGCGCTGCTGGCGGCGCCGGGGCTACGTTGGGCGGGCGCGCAGCACCCCGCGTCGGGGCCGACCTACGAGGCGCTGCTGGAGGGCTTCAACGACCCCACCCGCTGGCCGACGTTCTCGGGCGACTACAGCGGACGCCGCCACAGTCCCCTGACCCAGATCACCCCCGGGAACGTGCATCGCCTCGCCGCGCAGTGGACGTTTCAGACCGGCACCATGGCCCGCGGGCGCGGGTTCGAAGCGACGCCGCTCGTGTGGGACGGCGTACTCTATGTCAGCGGTTCGAACAACTATGCCTGGGCGCTCGATCCGCGCACCGGCCGGCCGTTCTGGGAGTACCGCCGCGACCTGCCGGACGACCTCACCTACGGGCGCAGCGCTCCGGTCAACCGTGGCTTCGGCATGCTCGGCGATCACCTGTTCATGGTGACGCTCGACGCGCATCTGCTCGCGTTGGACCGGGCCACGGGCACGGTGTCGTGGGAGGTCGAACTGGCGGACTATCACATCGGGTACTCGGCCACGATGGCGCCGCTGGTGATAGACGGCAAGGTCATCGTCGGGATCTCGGGCGGCGAATACCCCACCCGCGGGTTCGTCGACGCCTATGACCCGCAGACCGGCGAGCGGCAGTGGCGCTTCTACACCATTCCCGGCGCCGACGAGCCGGGGGGCGACAGTTGGCCGTTCACCGGGGTCCGCGAGCGCGGGGGCGGCGGCACCTGGATGACGGGCACCTACGACCCCGAGCTGCGTCTGCTCTACTGGGGCACCGGCAACCCGAACCCCGACTACTATGGCGACGACCGGTTGGGAGACAACCTCTACACCAATTCCCTCGTCGCGCTCGACCCCGAGACCGGCCGGCTGCGCTGGCACTATCAGTTCACGCCGCACGACACCCACGACTGGGACTCGAACCACGTGCCGGTGCAGGCGGACATCGACTGGCAGGGCCGCCCGCGGAAAGTGGTCATGGTCGCCAACCGCAACGGCTTCTTCTACGTGCTCGACCGCGAGACTGGAGAGCTGCTGCTGGGGAAGCCGTTCGTGGCGACGACCTGGGCGCGCGAGATCGGCGCAGACGGCCGGCCAATCGTCCTCAACGACGGCAGCGCGGGCTGTCTGCCCGACTACTGGGGCGGCACCAACTTCATGCCGCCGTCGTTCGATCCGGCGCGGGGGCTGTTCTTCGTCACCGCGCGCGAGACCTGTGCGACCTTCATCCCCGAGAAGCCGGAGATCGCGCCGGGACGCCGCTCGATGGGCGGCACGGTCTGGGTCGATCAGGATAAGGCCTGGGGCGCGTTGCGCGCGCTCGACGTCACGACGGGCGAGTTGCGCTGGGAGTTCCCCTATCCGACGCCCAGCATGGCGGGGGTCATGTCGACGGCGGCGGGCGTGGTGTTCGCCGGCGACCACCAGGGCAACTTCATGGCGTTCGATGCCGATACGGGCGAGCACCTCTGGCACTACCAGACCGGCAACCCGATCTGGGGCGCCGCCGCCATGACCTACATGCTCGACGGCGTGCAGCAGGTGCTGATTCCGTCCGGCGCGACCCTGACCGCGTTCGCCCTGCCGGCCGAGGCCCGGTAGGAGCCCGTAGTAACACCGCCCGCAGCACCGAGAGCGGCGTCGCGCCCGACTGAAGCGAGGTTCGGTAAAATATGTTTCGGGCCGATTCGAGTGCGGGTGGGCTCCCGTGGTTCCTGCCCATTCCCGGTCCAAACACCATTTGTTGTTAGCGTACAATGAACGTTTGGCCACGCACTAGGCGAGAGATGTCTGTCAATGACCAGCGCTGATGTTTTGCCTACGATCCAGCCACCCGGCGCCGAGGTCGACCTCGGACACGACAGTGGCGTTGAGAACGAACAGGACGATCCGCAGGTCGAGATTACACACCCCTTTGACCCTGAGAAGATCAAAGTTCGCACGGTGAATGTCGTTGTGGAGCAGGTCGTTTCACGAATTAGGTACAAGGAGATCGATCTGGCGCCGGATTTCCAGCGCATGAGGGGCATCTGGAACCCGCAGCGCAAGAGCAGCCTGATCGAATCGCTGCTTCTGCGCATTCCGATACCGGTCTTCTATGTTGCCGCCGACATTGACGAGAAATGGTCGGTTGTCGATGGTGTGCAGCGGATGTCGACCATCTACGACTACGTGACAGGCGAGTTCGAGCTGACGCGGCTCGAATATCTCAGGCGGCTTGATGGTCGCCGTCACGGCGATCTCCCGCGTCCGATGCAGCGGCGCATCGGCGAGACGCAACTCATCGTGAACATCATCGAGCCGGGTACGCCCGAGGAAGTGATGTTCAACATCTTCCATCGCATCAACACCGGAGGGATGGTACTGAACGGCCAGGAAATCCGTCACGCCCTGAATCCGGGTCCGGTCAGGGATTACCTGAAAGAACTTGCCGAGACCGATGAGTTTGCCGCCGCGACGGATAGGTCGGTCAAGAGCGATCGGATGGCGGATCGAGAATGCGTGCTCCGCTTCCTCGCGTTCCACATCGATCCGTGGGAACAGTATTCGGCCAATGACCTCAATGGCTATCTCGGAAAAGTCATGAAGAAGATCAACAGAATGACCGAGCAAGAGCGAGATGCGCTTGCGGCTGACTTCAGGAATGTGATGCGGGCCGCGTTCGAGATCTTCGGCGACGACGCTTTCCGCAAACGCGTCAGCCGGAATGACTCCCGTCGTCCGATCAGCAAGGCGTTGTTCGAGACCTGGACCGTGCAATTGGCCCGTTGTTCGCAAGAGCAGGTCGATTGTCTCGTCGCCAACAAGAGGAAGGTCAGGAGTCATTTTGTGAAGCTCATGCGGGAGGACCAGGAATTCGATAAGGCGATTTCCTACTCGACCGGCGTGCCCCGGCGTGTGCAGAAGCGTTTCCGGGCAGTCCAGCAACTGGTTCAGGAGATCGTCTGATGCTTCGACGAATCGAGCTGTCGAATTTCAAGTGCTTCGAACGCTTGACGTTGGACAGCGCACCGCTCAATTTGCTGTGCGGTCTGAACGGGATGGGCAAAAGCAGCGTGATCCAGGCGTTGCTGGTGCTCAGGCAGTCGTTCGACACTGGAGACCTGCTCGACGGCAGACTGGTCCTGGGCGGCGAGTTGACGGATCTTGGAGCCGGATCGGATGTCCTGTTCGAGGATGCCGACGCTGATCTTGTGGGGTTCCTGCTTCACGGCGACGGATTAGATCCGGCGCGACTGACATTCGAATGTAACAGGGCGGCCGATGAGTTGGGTGCAATACGCCAAGACGATACATCCAGCGTGCATGTGCCGAATGGATGGTGTCGGGTCCCGCCGTTCGGTGGTCACGTCGTCTACGTCAATGCCGAACGGGTCGGTCCCCGGAAGTTCTACCCGCTTTCGGAGGTCAAGGCTCGTCGCGGCGACATCGGAACGCGCGGCGAGTACGCGTGGAACTTCCTGAACGATCATCGGAACGACGTTCTGCCGGAGGACGATCCGCGTTGTGCGGAAGCGCGGACTCACCGCCTGCCCGATGTCGTTGATCGGTGGCTGCAGGATGTGAGCCCCGGGGTACATCTGCAACTTGAAGCGGTCGCGGCAGCCGACGCGGTCATTGCCGGATTCTCGTTCGATCGCCAAGGAGATGTCGCAACTCGACGGTATCGCGCCACGAACGTCGGCTTCGGCCTGTCGTACGCCCTGCCCGTTGTCCTCGCTCTGCTTTCGACGCCCGGCACGCTCTGCCTGATAGAGAATCCCGAGGCACACCTTCATCCCCGAGGTCAAACGAAGCTGGCGGAACTGGCCGCGCGCGCAGCGAAGGTTGGTATTCAGGTGTTCGTCGAAACCCACAGTGATCACTTCATGGACGGGGTTCGGATTGCAGTCCGCGATGGACTCATCCTGCCGGCGGAGACGACGTTTCACTATTTCGAACGTGTTGGCGGCAAGACCGTGGTTTCCCGGCCAGAGATCGATGCGGACGGGCGTCTGTCAAAGTGGCCATCCGGTTTTTTCGATCAGCAAGAAGAGAATCTCGCGAAATTGCTCGCGCCGCGGTCGTGACATGCGCGAGATGGTGCTGAACCACGCGAGTCTCGCGTCGCCGGACCGGCGCGCGTCCGTCGAGTGGTTGAAGGACGTTACAGTTGGCATGACGGCGCTGGTCGATACTGGTGCCGCCCAAGCAATACTCAGGACGTGCCGATCTCTACGCGACACCCGTTGTCTGGCCAACTGGTCCTTACGGGACGTGTACGAAGAACTGCGACGGGACGGAGCGCGGGACGAGTATCTGTTCCTCGTTCGTTTGGACACGAAATTGCCGCTGCTGAGCGAAGTTAATCTGGACGTCGCGAATCGGTTCCGAGGATGCGAAGCGACGGCGTTGGCTCAGGAAGACGGGCAGCCTCTCTTGCTGTGCGCCATCACTGATTCGATTGCTGTGGGCTTTCCGTCCAACCCGAACTGGGACAGCGATCAGGTCACGGTCAGCTTCGATGAATTGCGGGACGACGGAAGCATTGAGGAGGCGTCTGAGAGGATCGACAACCTGACGCGGTCGAGTCATGCTCCTCCGATCTGCAGGCGCTACAGCCAGAGACACCTTGGTGGAATCCAGGACCCAGCGTCGTTGTGGAGGTTGAAGAGCGTTGCGTTTCCGAACCTGGTGTTCGGGCCGGACGTGGAGCGTCATCTCACGAATTTGCCGGCACGTGTGCAGACCGTCGTCAACAGGTTGGCGGAACTCAACGATTCCGCTGCCAAGTGGAGAGAAAGAGGGGGTGACGCTCCGCCGTGGACCTGCTTGGTGACACCCGAGAGCGGTCAGTTGATGGCGAATCCGAGGTTGCGCGAAGCGCGGCGGTTCAGATCCCATCAAGGCCAGAGAGAGCTGTTCGAGTGGCACGCCCGTTTTGGCAACAGCGGGAGAATTCACCTTCGCTTTGATGCGGGCTCTCGCGAAGTCGAGATTGGGTACATCGGCATCCATTTGCCACGGTAATTCATTGGTGCGCAGGATGATTGGATGTTGCCGAAACCCATCGGTCAAGGCGCTGCCATGCTGCGGTTGGAGTTCGGCGGCGTACTTCGAAGCGAGCGGTACGCCTGTCAGGTCCACCAAGCGCCGCAGACACACGCGTTGACGCGGACAGGCCACTCCGGGGGATAATGACAGTTTCAGGCTCTTCCTTCCAGGGAGTGTATCCATGCGTGGCAGCAGGCGGCGCAACAACGAAGGGATCATCATGGGGCTCCGTACCATCCTCCCCGCCGTGGCGGCACTCGCCATCGCGGTGCCCGCGGTCGCCCAGTCGGACGGCGCCGAGGTGACGTTCACCCGGGACATCGCGCCAATTCTGCAGCGCAGTTGCCAGCAGTGCCACCGACCCGACTCCGTGGCGCCGATGTCACTGATCACCTACGCGGATGTGCGGCCGTGGGCGCGGTCGATCAAGGCGCGCACCGGTCTGGCGAACGCGCGCGGGTCCATGCCGCCCTGGTTCGTCGAGCGCGATCTGGGCATCCAGCAGTTCAAGGACGACCCGTCGCTGAGTCTCGACGAAATCGCGATGATCGCGACCTGGGTCGACAACGGGGCGCCGCAGGGCAACCCGGCCGACATGCCCACGTCACTCGATTTCACGACCGTGGACGCCTGGAACATCGGCGAGCCCGACCTCATTCTGTCCTCTCCCGCAGTGGACGTGCCGGCCACCGCGGCCGACAAGTGGACCTCGCTCGGCCTGGTGCCCACCGGTCTCACCGAAGATCGATACGTCGCGGCGGTCGAGGTGCGTGAGTTCAACGACATCCCGGCGGACGCGGCCGGCGACACGGTGGGCGGCCGGTATGTCTTTCATCACATGACCTACTCGTCGGTGGCGAACGAGGGGCTCGACGGCCGGACCTCCACCCGCTGGCCGATTCACGAGGTGGGCCGCAACGCCGACGTCTTTCCGCCCGAGGCGGGCCGGCTGCTGGCCGCTGGGTCGTCGCTCGATCTCGGCACGGGGCACCTGCACGCCAACGGGCGCGACACCACCGCGCACCTCAAGTTCGCGTTCAAGTTCCATCCGCGCGACTACGAGCCGTCGGTCACGCGGGCCAGCACCGGCCTGGGGAACGGCGTCGACATCGACCTGCTCCCGCAGCAGGCGGGCCAGGAGCTGCACGCCTACAACGTGTTGCGGCAGCATACGAAGATCGTGGCGTTCGAGCCGCACCTGCACGCGCCCGGCGTCCGCATGTGTCTCGAGGCCATCTGGGGGCACAACATCGAGACGTTGAACTGCGTCGGCTATGACCACAACTGGGTGAAGCAGTACATCTACGACGACGACTACGCGCCGTTGCTGCCGAAGGGCACCATCCTGCACATGATCGGGTTCCTGGACAGCACCGAAGGCAACCGGAACATCGCCGACTCGCGCAACTGGTCGGGGGGCGGCCGCCGTTCGGTGGCCAACATGTTCATCGACCTGGGCCAGGCGGTCGCGCTGACCGACGAGCAGTTCGAGGCGGAGATCATTCGGCGCCGTGAAGTCCTCAATCTCGGGGCCAACGACCATCTGATCGGGTGCGCGCTGTGCGGCGTCGACTTCGAGGCCCACCAGAACCAGACGGCCGATGGCGACGATGACGATGGTGACGATGACGGCGGCCAGGAATAGCGAGTCGCGCTCACGACAGCAGCACCGCCGCGTCCGGACGGCGCGCCTGCTGCTGGCCGTCGGTGTCGCGTTGCTAACGTCAGCGGTCGCCGGCGCCCAGACCCGGTTCACCTATTCCCGCGGGCAAAGTATCTCGCCGGCGTACGAAGGCTGGTGGCAGAACGAGGACGGCACGCATACGCTGTTCTTCGGCTACATGAACTCGAACTGGGAAGAACAGTTCGATGTGCCGATCGGTCCGTTGAACAACATCGAGCCGGGCGGACCCGACCGGGGCCAGCCGACCCACTTCTTTCCCCGGCGCAACATGTTCCTGTTCACCGTCGAGATGCCGGCCGACTTCGGCGACCAGGAACTCATCTGGACGCTGACGACGCACGGCGAGACCCGCCGCGTGTATGCCTCCCTGCGGTCGGACTATCTGCTCGACCGGCAGACCATCGCCACCGAGGTGGGCGGCAATTTCGGCGGGATACGCGACGAGTTCCGCATCAATGAGCCGCCGGCGTTGCGGCTGGCCGTCGACCAGCCCTACCGGGTGCGCGTCGGTGAACCGCTCACGCTGATTGCCTATGCGGAGGACGACGGTATTCCGCGCGGCAGGAACCGTCGCCGCGACCCGCGACCGGGTGAGCCGCATCCGGCCTACAACCCGCCGCGGCAGATCGTGCCGGGGAATCCGAACGGGCTGCGTCTGTCGTGGATCGTGTATCGGGGCGATGCCTCCAAGGCGACCTTCGAGCCGGAACAATTGAAGACCTGGCAGGACACCCGCGTGTATTCCAACTCTCCCTGGTCGCCGCCCTACATCCTCCCCGACGTGCCCGAGGGCGGGCGCTTCGAAACGCAGGTGACCTTCGATACCCCGGGCGAGTACACGCTGCGCGCGGTCGCCGGCGACGGCGCGCTGTTCACCTACGAGAACCTCGTGGTCACCGTCTCTCCCAACGAGTGATCGGCCGTTGACGATGGCCTGGTTCCGGCGTCACGGACCGTGGGGGCCGTGGCTGCCGGCCGGCGCCGCGCTTGGCGTCGTGCTGACCGCGACCAACGTGCTGGCGCCCGCCGCGCTGGGCGACTCGACCACCAACGGCGCCGTTGACGGCGCCGTCGACTTCGTCGCGGCGCTGGCCGACCACATTTGACTCGGCCATATCGCCATTGAGTCCAGTCCCCACTGAAGGCATCGTGACAGAGACGTAAACCGTGGACGCATGGGGTAAATTCCGTGAGCCTGACGGCTTCCATCGCCTCGAACATCATTGTGCCGATGTCGCAGCGTGTTTCGAATCGCTGCTTCTCGAACCGGTGCTGCGGGCTCGGTTCGAGCGTGCGTCAGGCGACACCGGCTTTTCAGACACGACCGCTGCCCGGTTGACGGTTCTGGCGTTCTTGCACGACTTCGGCAAGCTGAATACCGGATTCCAGTTCAAGGTTCGTGACCGCAATGAGCTCCCCAACCATGTTCCGCCGAGAACCGGTCATATCGGTGCTGCGCTGCTCGCGCCGCGCGAGATTCTTGAAACGCTCGGGCTGTTCGACCTCTACCGGGCATGGGGCGACGCTGTAGAGCCGTTATTGCTCGCTGCCCTGTCCCACCACGGCCGGCCGGCACGCAAGCCGACGCATTCGGGGAGCGGGCCCCCGGAGCTCTGGAAGCCGTTCGCGGACTATGACCCATGCGCGACGGCTGCACTGCTTCGGGAGCGGAGCTTGGCGTGGTTCCCGGGCGCATTTGAGGAAGGTCCGACTTTACCCGAGACGCCCGCCCTGGCGCATCTGTTTGCCGGAATCGTCGCGCTCGCCGATCAAATCGGGTCGGACGAGGAGGTCTTTGACTTCGAACCGGACGCCGATCCGAGCTATATCGACCGGGCCCGACGCATCGCGAACGATGCGGTCAGGAACAAGGGCTTCCGGCGGGCCAATTGGTCCGCCCGGACGGCCCCCGCCGATATCCGAACCCTGTTCGATTACCAGGAGGCGCGGCCGTCGCAAATCGCGGTGAGTGCGGCACCGCTCGATCAGCCACTTCTGATCCTGGAGAGTGAAACCGGGTCCGGGAAAACGGAGGCCGCGGTCCTGCGTTTCGCCGCGCTGTGGCGTGCAGGTCTCGTGGACGGACTGTACTTTGCGGTGCCGACGCGGGCAGCGGCGAAGCAACTGCACGATCGGGTCCGCCGGGCGCTGACGCGGCTCTTTCCGGCCAACGCACATGTCGAGACCGTTCTGGCCGTGCCAGGCTACCTCGTCGCGGGAAAGACCGGAGGGCAGCGCGTCGGGAGGTTCGATGTGTTCTGGGAGGACCAGCCAGACGAGGCGACGCGTTTGGCGCGCTGGTCCGCGGAGAGCGCCCGGAAGTTTCTGAGCGCAGCGGCGGCGGTTGGAACGGTCGATCAAGCGCTGCTTGGCGGACTGCAGGTGAAGTGGGCGCACTTCCGCGCTGCGTCGCTGGCGCGGAGTCTGTTGATTGTGGACGAAGTGCATGCAAGTGACGCGTACATGACCGAACTTCTGCGAACGTTACTCCGCGGGCACCTTGAACTCGGTGGACATGCGCTCTTGATGTCGGCGACCCTCGGCGCGGTAGCGCGTACGACGCTTGCAACCACAGAAGCACGGACATTGGCTTCAACACCGGCCGAAGCGGAAGCAGTCCCTTACCCGGCACTCACTCTCGCGGACGGCCGCGGCGCCCTGGAAACCCAATCGATCATCGGTACCGCGTCGACGAAACGGGTGTCGATGAACGTGGAGCCGATCCTGGGTGATCCGGTCGAAATCGCCGGCCGGGCGATTGATGCTGCGCGGAACGGGGCAAATGTCCTCGTTCTTCGCAACACGGTTACCAGCGCGCAGGACGTATTCAATGCCCTCCTCGATCAGGGTGGGGAAGCGCTGGCGTTGAGAGTTGCGCAGAATCCGACGCTGCATCACAGTCGCTTCGCCGCCGAGGATCGCGCGCTGCTTGACGCAGCCGTGGAGGTCGTTCTCGGCAAGAAGCGCTCATCGGGCGGCGTGGTGGTGATCGGAACTCAGACGCTCGAACAATCGCTCGATATCGATGCTGACTATCTGATTTCCGATATCTGCCCGGTCGACGTCCTTCTCCAACGAATCGGTCGCCTGCACCGGCACGAGAGATCGGATCGGGCACAACGATACAGAGAACCGAGTTGCCTGGTGCTCGTTCCAGAGGCCGGGCTGCAGAGCGGGCTGGGCGGCGGTCTTCTGCGTCACGGGCTTGGCGTTTCGGATCGTGGCGGTGTCTATCGGAACCTGCTCGTTCTCGAGGCCACACAGGGGCTCATCGCCGATCACTCCATCTGGACCATCCCTGACATGAACAGGATGCTGGTCGAACGCGCAACCCATCCTCAACTATTGGTCGAACTCGCGCAGGCCCTCGGGGATCGCTGGCTCACCCACGAGAAGAGGGCGTTCGGTTTGCCGGCGGCGGAGGCGGGGCTCGCGCGGAGCCATGCACTCACCCGAAAAGAGAAGTTCGACGAAGGATTTACATTCCCCGATGTTGACGAGCACGTGCGCACCCGACTCGGAGAGGACGGTCCGCGCATCGTGCTCGCCGATCCCGCACCAGGACCGTTCGGGAAGCCGGTGAAGACCTTCAATCTGCCGGCGCACCTGTTCAGAGGGACACCGCCGACCAAGGAAGAGATCGTCGCCGCACGAGCCGCAACCGATCGAGACGGGCTGATCTTGCACATCGGGCACCACAGGCTGACGTACGATTGAATGGGAATCCACCCGATGCTTTGATACTGGTCCATGCCGATGGCGGCACTATGCACAATCTGCTCAAAGATCATTTGATCCGCGTTCGCTTGACCGACGGCACGACGAGAGCGATGTCGTTGCCTGAAGTGTACGGCTGGATGTCGTCGGACGCCGTCGCGGCTTTTCCCGCGCTGCGGCCCCATCAACGTCACGCCTGGCATGCCTTTCTGGCCCAGCTCGGAACGGTCGCGTTGCACCGGGCGGGCCAAGATTCCCCGCCTCGGACCGCAGCGGACTGGTGTGAATTGCTGCGGGGCCTAACGCCGGAGTTCCGTGATGACGAGCCGTGGCGTCTGACTGTCGAGGACCCTGCGCGGCCTGCCTTCATGCAGTCCCCGGCACCGAACGGTCTCGACGACTATCGCGGCAGAGCAGTGACGCCCGACGACCTCGACATTCTGGTCACCGCGAAGAATCACGACGTCAAGCAGACGGTCGCGACTGAAAGTGCGCTCGACGACTGGATCTTCGCAATGATTGACCTCCAGACCATGGCCGGCTTTCTGGGCGCCGGCAATTACGGCATCGCCCGCATGAACGGCGGTTTCTCTGCGCGGCCCTGCCTGGGGCTTGCCCCGGCCGACGGCGGGCTGGGCGCGCATCTCTTTCACGATATGCACCGGATGCTCGTCGGGCGAGCAGCACTGCTGGAGGCCTACCCGGACTACTTCCATCCCGATCGCGGACTGGCGCTGGTCTGGCTGGAGCCCTGGGACGGCGTGCTCTCTCTCGATCTTCGTCACCTGGACCCGTACTTCATCGAAATCAGCCGCCGGCTGCGGCTTCGGGTGGACGGCAGTGGGACCATCGCCTCGACGGCTTCGTCAAAGACGGCGCGCATTGCGGCGAAGGAGGCTCACGGTGATCTGGGCGATTTCTGGACACCGGTCAACCAGGAGGGCAAGGCGCTCTCCCTCTCCAGCGTCGGTTTCCGCTACGACCGCCTTGCCAAGCTGATTCTCGACGAGACCGCTTTCCGTCATCCTCCGTCGATGCGCGTAGACACGACGCATTCGGGACGCTGGCGGGTGATTGCGCGCGGGGTCGCCGGCGGTCAAGGCAAGACCGACGGATACCACGAGCGATGCGACATCGCTTTCGACCACGTAACCGTTTCGGCTCTGTTGAGACCGCAGAAACGCGACGCCTTGGCGCGGATTGCGGAGGCGCAAATCGAGGAGATCCGGGAAGTGGAGAAGGCGTTGCGGTTCGGTATCGCCGTGGCGGCGAGCGGCGGCAAGGACGCTACCGATCTGACGAAGGCGGACCGAGCCCACGCGAATCCCTATGCGCTCCGACTGGACGCCGTGGCGGACGCGAAGTTTTTCTTCGCGCTCGAAGACCGGTTCCTTGCTGCGACTGAGACGGCCGTTGCTGACAGCCGCGCGAAGTTCGCGCGTGACTTGATCGCTGCCGCTGAGACGCTCCTGAACGAGGCCGTCGAAACCGTTCCCTGCCAGGTAATCCGGCGCCATCGGGCGAGAGCGCGAGCGAGCAGTGCCTTTCGGGGACGGCTTCGCCGAACGCAGAGCGTGTTCAGTGATCAACCAGAGATCTTTGGTGCCAGGGAGGCGGATCATGTCGCATGAGGATTTGAGTGAAGTCGTTCCGAAGCTCGCGTCTGCGATCGCGCGTCTCGATGCGGGACCTGTGGCGGCGCTCCGATATGGACCGCTCGCCGGTGCCGGTGCGGCTGCTTTTTGGAAGCTGATCGCCGAGCACGTTCCGAACGCCGCCGAGAGGAATCTCGTCGGCTGGGCTGCGGTACTTCAAGCAATCGCGATCCTGACGCCGAAGGGGCGAGATCCACAAAAGAAATCGGCACATGATCGGCAACTGCCTATGGGTAGCGCACTCTACAAAGCAGGCTTGTCCGAGTTGCGTTTGGCCAGCCTGCTGGCGGCGACTTCAGATCGGCGTCGTGAACGTGCGATCCGCGCATGCCGCCGAATTGCGGCCAGCGAACTGAACCGCTTCGATCTCGTGACACTCGCGCAATTCATCCTGTTCGGCGACGATAGAACGGACCGCCGAATCGCCAGTCATTTTTACCGCGCTGACACCGATGCCCGGCGCGAGTCGCAGAACAAGGAGACATCCCCTGATGCCTGACGTCCGCTTTCTCCAGATTCACAGCCTGCATGGTTACTCCGCCGCGCTCCTGAACCGCGACGACTCCGGTCTCGCCAAACGGATCACCTATGGCGGCCACATCCGGACGCGCGTGTCCTCGCAGTGTCTCAAGCGTCACTGGCGCATGGCTGACGATATCCATGCGTTGCAAGGAATTGATGGCGCGACCGACTCAGTCCGCTCCCGGGAAACGGTCACCCGCCGGGTGATCAGGCCGTTGGAAGATGCCGGCCATGATCCCGAGGCAATCAAGGCAATTGGATTTGCGTTCCAGACCGCTGTATATGGCGAGAAAGGCGACAACGTGTCGAATCGCCAACCGCTGCTGCTCGGCGAGCCGGAGATCTCCTATCTCGCCAATGAAGCCCGCAAGATCGCGGACGACCACAGGGGTGACCCCAAAGCGTCCGAGGCGGCTGCAAAGGAGTGGGCGAAGAAATCGAAGGCAAACATGAAGGCTTTGCGGCAAAACTGCGCGCTGCCGGGTGGAATCGTCGCTGCCCTGTTCGGCCGTATGGTGACATCCGATGTCGAGGCCAACATCGATGCGGCGATCCACGTCGCCCACGCTTTTACCGTGCACGAGGAAGAGAGCGAAAGCGACTACTTCACCGTCGTCGACGACCTGCAGCGCACCGAGGACGACGCGGGAGCGGACCACATTGGCGAAACCGAGCTGACCTCCGGTCTCTTCTATGGCTACGTCGTGCTCGATCGAGGCATGCTGCTCGACAATCTCGGCGGCGACGCCGAGATGGCAGGAGCGGTCGCCGAGCGGCTGATCCATTTGATCGCCACCGTCTCACCGGGAGCGAAGTTGGGTCCCACCGCGCCCTACGGCTATGCGAGCTGGATGCTGGTCGAGGCAGGCAACCGGCAACCGCGCAGTCTGGCCGAGGCGTTTCGCGGACACTGCCCACCCGACACCAGGAAGGCAGAAGAGGCGGCGCGGCAACATCTCGAGAAGCTCGACACGGTCTACGAAACGGGTGAAGCGCGAAGGCTGATGAGCCTCGACGATGCAACCATGCCGAGTGCAGACCGGCTCCCGCTGGCCCATCTTGCCGGATGGTCCGGCACCGCGATTCGAACGGGTGACGTTTGATGCGGTGGATGCTTCTACGGCTCCGCGCACCGATTGCGTCCTTTGGCGGCGAAACGATCGACGCACACGGCGTAGTTCGGGATTTTCCAGCCCAATCCATGCTGACCGGGCTCCTAGCCAACGCCTGTGGCTGGAGGCGTGCGATGCGCGCCGAGCACCAGTCGCTTCAGGAGCGGATTGTGTTCGGGGTCTTGTGGGAACACGAGTTAGGGCTGGGCCGGATGATGGACTATCAGACGGCGCAGCTCGGCAAGAATGATCGCGCCTGGACCACACGCGGGGTCCCAGGTGGACGCGCCGGCGGAACAGCGACCTATGCGGGGGCGCATCAGCGCTGGCGCGAGTATCACGCAGATCTGCGCGTGGCTGTCGTGCTGCGACTTGAGCCCGCCGACGATTCGCCGACCCTGGATGATCTGGCAGCGGCGCTCGACCGGCCCGCGAGACCGCTGTTCATAGGACGCAAATCGTGCTTGCCGTCCGCACCGATCTTCGACGGCTGGGTGAACGAAGCTAATGACGCCCGCGCTGCGCTGCGAGCCGTTGCACCCGCAGGCACAACGAATCTGCCCGCGTTCTGGCCCGAATCCGAGGGTTCCAATGGCGCCCATCGGACGACCGACGTGACGGATGAACGCAACTGGCGGAGTGGGCTCCACGGCGGCGCACGGCGCCTCTGCGAAGGTACGATCACAGCGTTGAAGGATGAATAATGACGACCCATCTGGTCCACGCGTCGTTCAGCATGCGGGCATTCAACCGCTGGGCCGGTGAACGCGGGCTCATCAGGCGTGGGTCGTTTGACGAAGGCTATGCTCTCCACGTCCTACTGTCCGCCATGTTCGGCAAGGCCGTTCTGCAGCCCTTCCGCTTGTTCGCGTCCGAGCGTCGATCGTGCGCTTCGCTCTACGCCTATGCAGACGTGGATGGGATTGCGCTGCGCGATACAGCGGCCGCCGCGGCCCCGCCCGACTGCATCGACGTAATTGACTTTCAGAAGATGCGATCGAAGCGGATGCCGTCGGTCTTTGAGCCCGGCCGGCGTCTCGGCTTCGATCTCCGGCTCCGGCCCGTCCGGCGGTTGAACCAGGATTTGACGGACCCGCAACCCGGCAGGGTGCTCACGAAAGGCGCGGAGGTGGACGCGTTCCGGCTTGAGGCTATCCGGCGGTTCCCGTCGGGATGGACCGATGCCGATGCAGCGGCCGCGAAGAACGGCGTGACCCGACAGTCCGTGTACGCTGAATGGCTCACCGAACGAATCGGCGATGCAGCCGGCGTTGAGCAGTGCGACCTGGTCGCGTTCCGGCGGAGTCGCGCGATTCGCGGCAGGGGTCGAGGACCGGAGGGGCCGGACGTGACCCTGCAAGGAACGCTAACCGTGTCGAATCCAACGGTTTTCTCACACATCCTACGGAACGGTCTTGGGCGTCACCGTGCCTACGGTTACGGCATGCTGCTTCTGCGCCCGACGAACCGTCCGGCGCCGGAGCCCTAAATGCTCAAGGGTCGTCTCGGTCTCGAAACTGCCCGGATCCCGCACGCGGATCGGGCCGGGCTTCTCTGGCTCTCGCGTGGCGCGCTGACCGCACGCGACGGCACCCTCTCCTTTGAACGCGGCCCTCAGTTGACGGACAACGATCCCCTGGAGGCGGGTCACTACGCCATTCCGTTTCAGGGCGTCTCGATGATCTTGCTCGGTCCCGGATCGACCGTCAGCCACGACGCGCTACGTCTACTGGCGCGACACGGTACTGCGTTAGCCGCCGTTGGCGAGGATGGCGTGCGCTGCTACACCGCGCCGCCGCTGATCGCCGACCGATCGGGACTTGCACGGCAGCAGGCACGTGCGTGGGCAGACACCAACACTCGGATGCACGTCGCGCGTCGCATGTACGCACGGCGCCTGGGTGAGGTGCTGCCGCATCGCGACATCGCGGTGCTGCGCGGTATTGAGGGCGCCAGGATGAAGGAAACTTATCGTTTGCTGGCGACGAAGATTGGAGTTGAGTGGAGAGGGCGGCGGTACGATCGATCGGACCCGATGGCGACCGACCTGCCGAATCAGGCGCTGAACCACGCGTCGAGCGCGGTTGAAGCCGCTGCGGCGATTGCTGTTTCAGCGACATCAACCGTACCGCAACTCGGTTTCATCCATGAAGATCCGGGACAGTCCTTCGTGCTTGATATCGCCGATCTTTTCCGCGACTCCGTCACCATCCCTACGGCGTTCCGAGCCGCAAAAAAAGCCATGGCCGGATCTTCTGGCGAGAATATCGAGCGCGTGACCCGACGCGAAACCGGACGTGCGCTCAGCCGGGAACGGACGATTCCAAGAATGATCGACGGGATCAAGGAACTGTTCCAGGATCCCTCGCTCGAGGGAGAGTGATTTCTATGCCCATGACCGTAGTCGTTACGCGTGACGTCGAGCCGAGATACCGCGGTTTTCTCGCCTCCGCGATGCTCGAGATTGCGCCAGGCGTCTATGTTTCGCCCGATCTTTCAACCGGGGTTCGCCAGCGTATCTGGTTGGTGCTCGAAGATTGGTTCGCAACGCTCGGAAACGGCGCTGTAGCCATGATTTGGCGCGACGCTGCCGCCGTGGGCGGCTTGGCGCTCCGCCATCTGGGAGATCCTCCAAAGGAGATCCGAGACGCCGACGGGGTTCTTCTCGTCAAGAGGTTGTGAGATGCTGAATTCTGCGGATTGTCGCTCATTGGCAACTGAATAACGCCGTCCCTCTGTCAAGAAATTGACAGAGGCTTCCCCGCGCCCGCGGGGATAGACCCGTGTTGTCGGGCTTGTGTCGGACGAATGGGCCGGCTTCCCCGCGCCCGCGGGGATAGACCCCTGGCAACTTGAACAGCGCGATGGCTCGTTGCGGCTTCCCCGCGCCCGCGGGGATAGACCCTCCGGGACGAATGCGGCGGTCCGCGTGGTTCGGGCTTCCCCGCGCCCGCGGGGATAGACCCGGCACCTTTGACAACACGAGCCGCTTGCCGCCGGCTTCCCCGCGCCCGCGGGGATAGACCCCACTTGGCGGCTTGCTCGTAATGGTTTACGGCGGCTTCCCCGCGCCCGCGGGGATAGACCCCGATTGGCTGCTATCTATTGGGATGCTTGCGCGGCTTCCCCGCGCCCGCGGGGATAGACCCAGGAGACACGGGCTGCAGAGCGAGGAGCATTGGGCTTCCCCGCGCCCGCGGGGATAGACCCTCTATTCGCCTGTGCCGGTCGAAACGGAGGATGGCTTCCCCGCGCCCGCGGGGATAGACCCGGCATGCCATACAACGCGCAGGCGTTGCGCCTGGCTTCCCCGCGCCCGCGGGGATAGACCCGCTACGGCATGGTGTGGCTTGACGTCGCGCGGGGCTTCCCCGCGCCCGCGGGGATAGACCCCCATTTACCGTTGGCGGCAAGAGGCTCGTGCTGGCTTCCCCGCGCCCGCGGGGATAGACCCGGCGTGATGGGCGTGCTGGGCGCCGCCGAGACGGCTTCCCCGCGCCCGCGGGGATAGACCCGGGAAGCACTGACCATGAGAGGGGGCGTGATGGGCTTCCCCGCGCCCGCGGGGATAGACCCAGCCCGCCCGCGACGGTATTTGACGCGCCTGGGGCTTCCCCGCGCCCGCGGGGATAGACCGGCGCGCTTTCAGACAGCACAGTCGGCCGCCAGGGCTTCCCCGCGCCCGCGGGGATAGACCCGTCCTTGGCGGAGACGGTGACACGTTCGCCGCGGCTTCCCCGCGCCCGCGGGGATAGACCCGGACGTTGAGACAGCCGCCCGGGAGCTGAAACGGCTTCCCCGCGCCCGCGGGGATAGACCCCTCCGCCGATGGAGACTGGACGAACTACCTCAGGCTTCCCCGCGCCCGCGGGGATAGACCCTCCAGATCCAGCGCGCGCACCTGGGCGGCTCAGGCTTCCCCGCGCCCGCGGGGATAGACCCGGCTGGGTGTGGGCTTGGTGCGGATGGGGGTTGGCTTCCCCGCGCCCGCGGGGATAGACCCTCCAAGATTCGGGACGGACAGTGCTGGTCTAGGGCTTCCCCGCGCCCGCGGGGATAGACCCCTCGCATCAACAGGCGTCAAGCCAGACCAGCTGGCTTCCCCGCGCCCGCGGGGATAGACCCCCGAGCATTCGGGATCTCGAAGGCTCGGTCCGGGCTTCCCCGCGCCCGCGGGGATAGACCCCCCGTCATGCTGCCTTTGCTGAGCGCGATCCCGGCTTCCCCGCGCCCGCGGGGATAGACCCGTTCGTCCTGGTATCTCTGGCATCTTTACATCGGCTTCCCCGCGCCCGCGGGGATAGACCCTGATCCAGCAGCCGCTTGTAGCCTTCGACGTCGGCTTCCCCGCGCCCGCGGGGATAGACCCCGTCTAGTCCGGATCGTCAAGGGAGACCAACCGGCTTCCCCGCGCCCGCGGGGATAGACCCCTTTCACCCGGGACCGGCTGCACAGCCTCACAGGCTTCCCCGCGCCCGCGGGGATAGACCCTCTGGGGCATCGACCCCCATGTGCCCGGCTACGGCTTCCCCGCGCCCGCGGGGATAGACCCCACACTTTCACGTATGGATCATGAATCAGAGTGGCTTCCCCGCGCCCGCGGGGATAGACCCTCCAAGATTCGGGACGGACAGTGCTGGTCTAGGGCTTCCCCGCGCCCGCGGGGATAGACCCCCGAGCATTCGGGATCTCGAAGGCTCGGTCCGGGCTTCCCCGCGCCCGCGGGGATAGACCCCCCGTCATGCTGCCTTTGCTGAGCGCGATCCCGGCTTCCCCGCGCCCGCGGGGATAGACCCGTTCGTCCTGGTATCTCTGGCATCTTTACATCGGCTTCCCCGCGCCCGCGGGGATAGACCCTGATCCAGCAGCCGCTTGTAGCCTTCGACGTCGGCTTCCCCGCGCCCGCGGGGATAGACCCCGTCTAGTCCGGATCGTCAAGGGAGACCAACCGGCTTCCCCGCGCCCGCGGGGATAGACCCCGTTCAATCTGGCGTCTGCGGCTATCCCGCCGGGCTTCCCCGCGCCCGCGGGGATAGACCCCTTTCACCCGGGACCGGCTGCACAGCCTCACAGGCTTCCCCGCGCCCGCGGGGATAGACCCTCTGGGGCATCGACCCCCATGTGCCCGGCTACGGCTTCCCCGCGCCCGCGGGGATAGACCCCACACTTTCACGTATGGATCATGAATCAGAGTGGCTTCCCCGCGCCCGCGGGGATAGACCCCCCAAGATTCGGGACGGACAGTGCTGGTCTAGCAGCCCGTGGCAGAAGGGGCTGATTGTCAATCGAGAATCGCGTGTCCGTATTGGCGTGTCGCCGGACCATCCCACGACGAATCGGGCCGATCATGGCGCTCCGGGGCCCAGAAGCGCCGCACACGCCCCCAGCAGCCGCTCAGGAGGCCGATCAGCGCGCCCAGACGCGCCGCCGCGCGGCCCTGGAGGCTCCGCGGCGTGCCGACGCCCGTCAGGTGCCGCATGAGCAACCCGAGATTGACGCCGCAGACCTGGACGAGCAGCCGTTTCAGGATGTTGGGATGCCCGCGCAGATGGACGCGGCGCATCCTGCCGGTCTCGTAGAGATGCGCGTTGGGCCGTTCCACCAGCTCGCCCCGCTGCCGCAGCAGCCGTTTCCCGCGTGCGCCTCGGATCCGCCGGCGGTTGGCATACACCGCGTCCCGCGCGGCCGCCTGGCCCTTCCAGTGTCGTCGGCCGCGGTCCGGCTCCGAGACGTAGCTGCGGACGCCGATGGCCGCAAACCCGACCATCGTCTCGTTACTGTGATACCCCTTGTCGGCCACGACCTCCGCGATCCCCGGCGCGCCGACCGCCTCGACCTGCTCGGCAGCCGTGACGAGCGTGTCGACCAGGGTCGTCGTGTCGCCCGCACTCGCGTCCTGCACCGTCACGCCCACGATGGCGCCTGTTTCCAGGTCGACCGCATGCTCGGCGGTGTGCGCCAGATGCGTGCGGCCGTCCTTCATCTTGGCGATCTTCGCGTCCGGATCGTGCGGGTGGGTCCAGTCCGCGTTCGAGCCCTTCTTCTTGCGGGTCCGGTCGAACCGGGCCAACTCGGCGCGCGTCGGCGTCGAGAGGCCGGACGCCTCGGCCAGCCGGGTCAGAAATGCGTCGTAGCTCTCGCCCGTGTCCCGCCGCACGATGCTCCGCATCGCCGCATTGGCTTCCAGCGTCGTGGCATCGATCCCCACCGTGCGCCCCACCACCAGCGTGGCGTCGGCCAGTCGCTGCAATACCCAGGTAAACACCGCCTGGTGGGTCTCGAGGTCAATCAGGCGACGGGTGCGCGACAGCGTCGAGTGGTCCGGCGGGGCCTCGTGGAGGGCGAAGTCCAGAAACGTGCGAATGCTCAGCGAGTCGGCGGCGCGCCATGCGATCGCTCGTTCCGAGTCCAGACCCTCAAAGTAGCCGAGCAACAGCAGCCGGAAATAGCGGCCCGGCGCCAGACTCGGCCGGCCGACCCCGTCCGCGTAGAACGACGCGCACTGCGCTTCCACGAACGCATCGAACCCCGCCTCGTCGAGCACCCGATTCAGCCGCTCGTAAAACGGGTGCCCCGCGCTCTTCGGCAGATCCGCCGTGGGCACCCACATCGTCGCTTGCCGCGTTCGACCGCAGCTTGTCCCCATCGCCATGCACGACAGTATAGGACACAGGACCGATCATGTCGATCCCTGGAATGGGGGACTTTCACCACGGGCTGCTAGGGCTTCCCCGCGCCCGCGGGGATAGACCCTCCATACACTTCGCCAAAGAAGGCGGCAGAGCGGCTTCCCCGCGCCCGCGGGGATAGACCCGATGTCGAGCTGGTCTGGCTTGACGCCTGTTGGGCTTCCCCGCGCCCGCGGGGATAGACCCGTTTGGCCGCGCATGTTACGTAATGGACGATGGGCTTCCCCGCGCCCGCGGGGATAGACCCGGTATAGGTCTCTGCGTCATTGATGCGCAGGTGGCTTCCCCGCGCCCGCGGGGATAGACCCTCGGCCCACGAGAGCACGCGCTCCTCGTAGTTGGCTTCCCCGCGCCCGCGGGGATAGACCCTCGGCCCACGAGAGCACGCGCTCCTCGTAGTTGGCTTCCCCGCGCCCGCGGGGATAGACCCTCGGCTGCGTCTTCGTCCGGATCGGGTATTTCGGCTTCCCCGCGCCCGCGGGGATAGACCCGTTGGTAAAGGTGACGGCCCAATCGGGTAGCAGGCTTCCCCGCGCCCGCGGGGATAGACCCTTCACCTGCACAATGCGCCCGGTGGCGGTAACGGCTTCCCCGCGCCCGCGGGGATAGACCCGTCGAGTGTTCCTGATGGTCACCGAGGACCTCGGCTTCCCCGCGCCCGCGGGGATAGACCCGAGCCAGTCGGTGGACACCGAGAGCGCACGAGGGCTTCCCCGCGCCCGCGGGGATAGACCCAAGACGCGCTCGACAAGCAACTGACGCGGTTCGGCTTCCCCGCGCCCGCGGGGATAGACCCCAGAGCTTGCCGTCATCGTGGAAGACGTAGACGGCTTCCCCGCGCCCGCGGGGATAGACCCACCGCACAACTACCGCTTCGACTTCCGCAATGGGCTTCCCCGCGCCCGCGGGGATAGACCCCCTACTAGCGGACCCCGACCGGCTCAAGGAGTGGCTTCCCCGCGCCCGCGGGGATAGACCCGTCAGAAACACGTCGTCGCCGGTGCGTGTTGCGGCTTCCCCGCGCCCGCGGGGATAGACCCGCGCCATGAATTGCAGGTGCGAGTGCGGATACGGCTTCCCCGCGCCCGCGGGGATAGACCCTCCAGCCTGCCGGTGTTCGCGTCGGGCGTCCGGGCTTCCCCGCGCCCGCGGGGATAGACCCGCGTGGCCGTCACGATACGGTGGCATCGCGTAGGCTTCCCCGCGCCCGCGGGGATAGACCCCGGACCACCTGCGTGTGATTCGGGCCGAGAGCGGCTTCCCCGCGCCCGCGGGGATAGACCCGTCACCCACACGGTGCCACGGAGGTCGATGGTGGCTTCCCCGCGCCCGCGGGGATAGACCCTACTGCGAAGTCTGGGTCGAGAAAGAGGCCCTGGCTTCCCCGCGCCCGCGGGGATAGACCCTCCCCGAGGCGGAACTCGGTGTATAGGATCTCGGCTTCCCCGCGCCCGCGGGGATAGACCCGACGATGATCTGGCGGCGGCCGACCTGTTGACGGCTTCCCCGCGCCCGCGGGGATAGACCCGCTGGCCACTGGCACCCGCGCAAGGTCCGCTGGGCTTCCCCGCGCCCGCGGGGATAGACCCTATTCGAGATAGACCCAGACGGAAACGACTCTGGCTTCCCCGCGCCCGCGGGGATAGACCCTTTTTCCTGAACGCGGCAACGCTAACGGCTACGGCTTCCCCGCGCCCGCGGGGATAGACCTCTACGATCCGGTCTCCGACGCGTACAGGTACAGGCTTCCCCGCGCCCGCGGGGATAGAGGCCAACTAATCGCCATGATGGTTTCGCAGGGCCAGGCTTCCCCGCGCCCGCGGGGATAGACCCTGATCGTCGACCAACGCGATCACGAGCGCTAAGGCTTCCCCGCGCCCGCGGGGATAGACCCCGAGGCCGCCGCCGGCCAGCCCGCCGATGAGCGGCTTCCCCGCGCCCGCGGGGATAGACCCCCGATCTTGCCGGTGGTGTCCACCCGCTCGATGGCTTCCCCGCGCCCGCGGGGATAGACCCCATGCACCGAATCTGACGTCGCCATAGAGTCCGGCTTCCCCGCGCCCGCGGGGATAGACCCTGGCCTCGGTCCGTATACGGCTGTGATCTGGGGGCTTCCCCGCGCCCGCGGGGATAGACCCGTACGATCCCCGGCCACCTTGATCGCCCCCTGGGCTTCCCCGCGCCCGCGGGGATAGACCCCTTGGCGATTGCCGCCTCGACTGAGCCGCCAGGGCTTCCCCTCTACAGCGACAATCAAGATGAGAATTTAGCGACAATCAGGATGAGAGAATCGCCGCCTCTCGCCTTGGGAGGGAGGGCGTAGCCCGACCGAGCAAGGCGAGAGGCGGCGAGGCCGATGGCCCCGCTGGGTGATCGCGACAGAGTTGGCAAAGTGGTGCCGTCTTCTCAGGGGGCGGACATCGATGCCAGGCAGTCATATCACCGATCACCAAGTGAGGTTTTACATGCTATTTCGACAAAGGAACGCGCTGCAGGCGGCTGCGGCGAAGGCCGGGTTCAGCACCGCCACGGCCTACCGGATCGAGGCCGATCCTCGACTGCCCTCCACCCGGAAGAAGCCGTGGGGTCGACGCCGGCCGGATCCGCTGGCGGGGATCTTCGACGAGGAGATCGTGCCGCTGCTGGAGCACACGCCGGGCATTCGCGCGGTGGCGCTGTTCGAGGAGCTGATGCGCCGCCATCCTGAACTCGGGCCCGGCGTTCGTCGGACGCTGGAGCGTCGCGTTCGCCAATGGCGCGCCGTGCACGGTCCGGCGCAGGAGATCGTGTTCCGCCAGACCCATCCGCCGGGTCAGCTCGGGCTGTCGGACTTCACCGATACCAGCGGTCTGGGGGTGAGGATTGCCGGCGCGCGGCTCAAACACCTTCTGTACCACTTCCGCCTGGCCTATTCCGGCTTCTCCCACGCACACGTCGTGCTGGGTGGGGAGAGTTTCACCGCCCTGGCCGAAGGCCTGCAGAACGCCCTGTGGAGCCTCGGCGGGGCGCCGCTCGAGCACCGCAGCGACAGCCTCTCGGCGGCCTATCGCAACCTCGAGCGGGACCAACGCGAGGACGCCACGGCACGCTACGCGGCGCTGTGCGCGCACTACGGCATGGCGCCGAGCCGCAACAACCGCGGCGAATCGCACGAGAACGGCGCCGTGGAAGGCCCGCACGGGCATCTCAAGCGCGCGCTTGCCGACGCGCTGCTGCTGCGCGGCTCGCACGACTTCCACGCCCTGAGCGAATACCGCGCCTTCGTCGACGAAGTGGTTGGGCGGCGCAACGCCCACCACCGGGCGCGCATCGATGTCGAGCGCGCCGTGCTCAAGCCCTTGCCGCGGCAGCGCACCGAGGACTTCGACACGGTCCGCGTGCGCGTCACCGCTTCCGGCGGCTTCATCCTGCGCAAGGTGTTCTACTCCGTGCCTTCGCGTCTCGTCGGCCATCAACTGACGGTGCGCCTGTACGACGAGCGCCTGGAGCTGTTCCTGGGTAGCACCCCGCTGATGCAACTGCCACGCGGCCGCGTCCAGGCCAACGGGTGTAACGGACATGTCGTCGATTACCGCCACGTCATCCACTCACTGCGACGCAAGCCCATGGCACTGCGCAACCTCGTCTACCGCGACAGTCTGTTCCCGCGCCAGGCGTACCGGCGCGCCTTCGACGCGCTGCTCGAAACCAAGGGCGAACGCGCCGCCTGTCGCGAGACCGTCGCCTTGCTCTCGCTGGCCCACGAACGCACCTGCGAAGCCGAGCTCGCCGAGGCCATCGAGACCTGCCTGGACGACGGTGCCTTGCCCGACCCGGCCGCCCTGACCGCGCGGTTCGCCCGCGCGCCGCGCACGGTGCCGGAGATCCGGGTGGAGTTGGGCTCGCTCGCCGATTACGATGCCCTGCTCACAACGCCGATGTCCGCCGCCACGGCCCGCGCAGGAGACGGCTCATGAGCGCCATGGATACCGCACAGCTTGACCTCATGTTCACCGAACTGCGCCTGCCGACCTTCAAGGCCGCCTGGGCGGAACTCGCCGAACGCGCCGATGCCGACGGCTGGCCCGCGGCCCGCTTGCTCGCTGCGTTGGCCGAACAGGAGATCGCCGATCGGGCCCGGCGGCGCTTCGAACGCCAGCTCGCCGAGGCCCAACTGCCGCCCGGCAAAACGCTCGCCAACTTCGACTTCAATGTCGTGCCCATGGTCTCCAAGGCGCATGTCAACGCCCTGGTCGCAGGCGACCGCTGGCTCGACCAGGGCGCCAACTTGATCCTGGTCGGCCCGCCCGGGGCCGGCAAAAGTCACTTGGGGGCGGCGATCGGCCTGGCGCTCCTCGAAAACGGCTTCCGGGTCCTATACGCGCGCACCACCGATCTGGTGCAGAAACTCCAGGTCGCGCGCCGCGAACTGGCACTCGAGGCCGCTATCCGCAAGCTGCACAAGTACCACCTGCTCATCCTCGACGACATCGCCTATGTCCGTAAGGACCAAGCCGAAACCAGCGTGCTGTTCGAGCTGATCAGCTCCCGCTACGAGGACCGCTCCCTGCTCGTCACCGCCAACCAGCCGTTCGGCGAGTGGGGCTCGATCTTCCCCGAACAGGCCATGACGCTGGCGGCCATCGACCGGCTCGTGCATCGGGCGACCATCTTCGAACTCAATGTCGAAAGCTATCGCCGGCGCTCCGCGGTGCAGACCCAACGCCGCCGCGGGCGCATCGCCTCCCGGGCCACGCCCGCCAACACCAAGGTCCAGCTCCCCGGCAGCGCCTCATCGAAGAACGAGCAGGAACCGGAGAACAACCCGTGACACCTCACCCCTTCGCAATCCTGCAGCGGCGTTATGAACGCCCCTTGCCTCGTCCACCGCCCATAAGGCATCATCAACCGTCGCGACACCTTCTCATCTTGATTGTCGCGCTCTTCTCATCCTGTTTGTCGCGCTACATTCCCCGCGCCCGCGGGGATAGACCCGGCACCACGTACGGCATCCAGAACAAGGCCACGGCTTCCCCGCGCCCGCGGGGATAGACCCGAGGCTTGGGTGGTCCACGCATCCCCGAGACCGGCTTCCCCGCGCCCGCGGGGATAGACCCAGATCGGCGAGCAGCTCAACATGTTCAAGTCGGGCTTCCCCGCGCCCGCGGGGATAGACCACGGACACCGCCAGGCGCATGGTCTGCGAAGACGGCTTCCCCGCGCCCGCGGGGATAGACCCGCAAGACCGCCGCTACTGGTGGATCGGCGTGCGGCTTCCCCGCGCCCGCGGGGATAGACCCAGACGAGACTTCAAACTGAATTCAATGGCTTGGGCTTCCCCGCGCCCGCGGGGATAGACATGGTTAGAACTACAGCTCGGTTGGCTTGGTATCGGCTTCCCCGCGCCCGCGGGGATAGACCCCCGACCGTATCGCCAACGGCGTTCCGCCTCCGGGCTTCCCCGCGCCCGCGGGGATAGACCCTGTCGTCGCGTCAGGGATTCAGGCTATTTCAGGGCTTCCCCGCGCCCGCGGGGATAGACCCTCTGGCCACTGGCACCCGCGCAACGTCCGTTGGGCTTCCCCGCGCCCGCGGGGATAGACCCAACTGGCATTTGCGACACAGACGTGTCTAAACTTGGGCTAGTGGTGCGTCACGTCCCAATCTTCGGACACGGACATGAGTTCAGGGCCCGCAATCGTTGACGAATCACAGCCCACGCACCCGAACATTCAGTCATGACGCAGCACTAGAGGCAACCTCATGATCTATCCGCGGATTACCTGCGCCGGTCTATTTGTCCTGGCGAGTGTCCTGGCGGGATGCGGCGACGACGGCCCGCTCCGGCTGCCGACGTCCCCGACGCCGGTAACCACCACCCGGCCGACGTCGACCACCACGACGTGGCCGACCAGGCCAGCCGATCCGCGGTTCGATGACGCCTTTTGGAGAGAGATCGTCTATGGCGGGACGGACTACACCCGCTCGCGGGTCATGGTCGACCCCGGACGCCTCAACGTCTACGTCGACGTGTCGTCGTGGCCCGACGCGCTGCCCCAGGGCGAGTGGCTGCCGTGGATTGAGCGGCAGTGGTCCGGGTGGATTCGCACGATGACGGGCGAGCCCTGGACCGGCCGTCTCGAGAGCGGCCCCGCGCGCGATACCCCCTCGACTCGAAACCCGCCTCCCGGCTCGATCACCATTCATTGGGAGGGGCAGCTTGCCGGCGGCAGCGCGTGCGGCACGGCCCCAACCGGCAACTGGCCGGACCGGGGCTACGTCACGCTCCGCTTCCACCCTCACTGTCGGCCGTGGTCGACGTATATGACCAACACGCTCCCGCACGAGCTCGGCCACGTGCTCGGGTTCTCGCACGTCAGCGACCCGCGGGCGGTCATGCACGCGTCGTCGTCGTCGCCGTCGTCGTTCACCGCCCGCGAGCAGTTCCACATGCAGCTCGCCTACGAAGTCGGCCGTGACCGGCCCTACTGCGGGTGGCCCTACAGCGCCGCCTGCCAACGTCCCTGAAAGGAGCCCACACATGGAACAGCAGGAACTGACCGACGACTCGGGCGAGCCCCTCGGGCTTCCCCGCGCCCGCGGGGATAGACCCCGTCAGCACTGTGATCTCCTCCCACCGGGATAGGCTTCCCCGCGCCCGCGGGGATAGACCGTACTCGAGGATTACGCCGCATCCGCTGAGCAGGGCTTCCCCGCGCCCGCGGGGATAGACCCCATGCGTTCATGTCGTCCGAGTATTCGGCGATGGCTTCCCCGCGCCCGCGGGGATAGACCTGGTAAGACTTCCAGCATGAGACTGATTTCTGTGGCTTCCCCGCGCCCGCGGGGATAGACCCGATGAGATCGCCCGCAAGGCGAAGGCGGGACAGGCTTCCCCGCGCCCGCGGGGATAGACCCCGACACCACTTGATTGCGCGGCTGGCGGTCGAGGCTTCCCCGCGCCCGCGGGGATAGACCCGTAGATATGCCCCATTTGGGACGTGACCACGCGGCTTCCCCGCGCCCGCGAGGATAGACCCACAGAAGACGGCGATGGACACAGCGCGCGCGGGGCTTCCCCGCGCCCGCGGGGATAGACCCCGTCGCCGCCACCGGTCGCCAAGCATCAGCGCGGCTTCCCCGCGCCCGCGGGGATAGACCCTGTTCGCGCAGGAAAAGGAGAAGGCCGCGGTCGGCTTCCCCGCGCCCGCGGGGATAGACCTCAGGCGCGCAGCGGCCTGCCGTCCCGCGTGGCGGCTTCCCCGCGCCCGCGGGGATAGACCCGCTTGTTCCCCGGAATGACCATTGGTGAGGTCGGCTTCCCCGCGCCCGCGGGGATAGACCCACGGAGTTTCCCATGGTCACATACGCCGTCGTGGCTTCCCCGCGCCCGCGGGGATAGACCCTATCGACCGGTATCGATCAACTGTCGCGCCATGGCTTCCCCGCGCCCGCGGGGATAGACCCGGGGTGTCGACCACGCCGCGGCGCTGGTGGCTGGCCCTCGGCGGACGGGTCAAATCCGGCCATTAGTGGACACCGCAAACCCGGCCATATTCGGCGTCCCGAGACGGGAGTTGAGTTCTACCTCATAGGGTCATGTGTGCGCAAGGTTGTCTGGACCTTGGTGCGCCAGCTGCGCGGCCCGCACTTGAGCACGTGCGCGTGATGGAGCAGACGGTCGAGCAGCGCGGTGACAGCGGCGGTGTCGCCGAGCAGCTTACCCCAGTCCTCGACGGGTCGATTTGAGGTGAGCAGCGTGGAGGCCCGCTCGTAACGGCGCATGATCAGCTCGAGCAGGTCCTCGGCGGCGGTGTGCGGCAGCTTTCGCATGCCGAGGTCGTCGATGATGAGCAGGGGCACGCGGGTCAGCTCGGCCAGATAGTCCTTGCGGGTGTCGGCGAGCGTCGCCTCGGCGAGTTCTTCGAGGAAGGTGTGCGCTTCGCGGTAGATGACGCGATAGCCCTGCTGGATCGCGGCGCGGCCGATGGCTTGGGCGATGTGGCTCTTGCCGGTACCGGGTGGCCCGAGTAGGAGTGCGTCTTCGCGCTGGGCGACGAAGCGTGCGGTGGCGAGTTCGAAGACGAGCGCGCGGTTGATCTTCTTGTTGAAAGCGAAGTCGAAGCCGTCGAGCGAGCGTTCGGGGTCACGGAATCGGGCCTGCTTGTGGCGGCGGGCGAGCAGCCGGTCCTGGCGCCGCTGGAGTTCGTCGCTGACGAGCGTTGCGACCAGGTCGATCGGGACCATCTGCTCGGTCTGGGCTTGCCGCAGGCGCGTATCGAGGACGTCGGCCATGCCGGAGAGGCGCAGCTTGCGGAGGGCCTGATCGAGTTCGACGAGATTCATGACGGGTCTCCTGTTCTGCGGTCGATGAGATCGCGGTAGAGGGTCAGTTGCCGGATGAGCGGGTCGACCTGGCGCAGCGAGAGGGGCGGCGGGGGCCGGCGGTCGAGGTAGCGTCGCAAGAAGCGATAGGTGGGCACGCCGAGTTCAAGCGCGGCGGTGGCGGCCTCTTCGGCGACGGCGGGACCGTGCTTCCTGGCGAGGGCGAGGACGCCGAGAATGCGGCGGACGCCGGCGGCGCCGTCGTGGCGGTGGATGTGGTCACAGATCGTAGCGATGCCCGGGCCGGCCCGCTTGGCGGCGGCGAGCAGGGCGAGGGTCTTGGCCGGCGTCCGGGCGGGCCGGTCTTGATCGGCAATGCGATGCCAGCCGCGCGGCGTGCGCAGGTGCTCGCGGAGGAGCTGGCCGGTGCGGGGGTCGAGCAGCCGGACGTGGGCCGCGTTCCACTGGACGTCAACGCGGCGGCCGATCCAGCCGGGCGGCGCGCTGTAGTAGGCCGCGGCGACCTCGACGCAGCCGTCGAGCCTGAGCCCGGAAGGTGTCACCGTAGCGGCGGAAGACCTCCGCCACGGTGAGCGCGGCGCGTGGCACGACCGTCGCTCAGGCGATGTCCGGGTTCGGTTTCCCTACAGGCCGCGGGAGGAGGTCCAGCGGACTGGCGGTCGAACAGACCGTGCTGGTGGCGACCTGCAGGTAGCGGGCCGTGGTCTGCAGGCTCCGATGCCCGAGCAGCAGCTGAATCGTACGGAGGTCGGTGCCCGCCTCGAGGAGATGGACCGCGAACGCGTGGCGGAGCGCGTGCGGAGAAACCGGCTTGGTGAGCTTCGCGCGTCGGACGGCGCGCTGGCAGGCAAGCTGGACCGCCTTGCGAGTGATGGGCTTCTCCGGGCGCTCGCCGGGAAAGAGCCAATGCCGGGGCCGGTCGACCTGCCACCAGGCGCGCAGGACCTCGAGCAGCTTCGGCGAGAGCATCACGTAGCGGTCCTTCTTCCCCTTGCCCTGCTCGATGCGGAGCACCATCCGGTGGCTGTCGATGGCGGACACGGCGAGATGGATGGCCTCGGAGACGCGGAGGCCGGCGGCGTAGCACGTGGTCAGGATGGCGTGATGCTTGGCGGCCTTGACGGCGTCGAGGAACTGCACCACCTCGTCGCGGCTGAGCACGACCGGCAAGGACCGGGGCTTCTTCGGTACGGGGATCACGTCGTCGAAGACCCACTGTTTCCGGAGCGTGACCCGATAGAGGAAACGGAGCGCCGACACGGCGACGACGACCGAGCTCGGCGCAAGACGGCGTTCGTTGGTCAGGTAGACCTGGTAGGCGCGGATCGCCTCCGGGCCGAGACGAGCCGGGGAACGGTCGAAGTGGCGGGCGAACCGCGCGACGGTCTCGACGTATGTCTGTTGGGTGCACGGCGACAGCTGCCGCACCTGCATGTCTTCGAGCATGCGTTGACGAAGAGATGTCATGGAACGCTCCTCTGCGAAGGGCCCGGGGGATTCCAGGCGCTTGCAGAGCAGCGTACGGCGAGACGGCGGACGAGCTGCAGCGGCCGGACGATCTGGCTGGCTGGCCGCCTCAGGGTCGGCAGGTCGATTCAGCGTCTACCGCGAAGCGGTTTAGTCCAATGGCCGTCATGACCAGCGCCGCGTTATGACAAGTAGCGGCGGCGCGGTCCGGTGGTGGCCGGGGTTGAGGGGTTCCGGCGCTTTCCATAATCAGAGGCTCGCCAGGAAGGTCAGCAGAGAGGCGTCGGCCTTGAAGCGCTGGGTTCGTTGACCGAGCGGCTCGAGTTTCCGGAGGGCGCGTTCCTTGAGTTGCAGGTCCGCCTCGATGTAGTGATGGGTGGTCTCGAGGCGCTCGTGGCCGAGCCACAGCGCGATGGTCGCCATGTCGACGCCGGCCTGGAGCAGGTGCATGGCGGTGGTGTGGCGGACGATGTGTGGCGACACGCGTTTCGCGGCCAGGCTCGGGCATCGCTGGCGCGCCCGCTGGCAGGCCTGATCGAGCAGATGCGTGACGCCCTGTCGCGTCAAGCGGTCGCCACGCGCGTTGCGGAACGCATAGTCGGGTGTGGCCTCACCTTCCTCGTCGAACCACTGGCGCAGACTGCGGCTGGTTCGGGTCCACAGGGGTACGGCTCGCTCCTTGCGCCCCTTTCCGAAGAGCTGGACGATCGTGGCGGCGCCGAAGCGCACGTGGGAGCGCCGAAGCGCCACGAGCTCGGAGACACGGGCCCCGGTGTTGTACAGGGTCAACAGGAGGACGTGGTCCCGCCGTCCGCCGTGGGTCGAGCGGTCACAGCCGGCCAGGATGGCGTCCATTTCCAGCCGCGTCAGGTAGTGGACCTGTCGTCTTGGCGCGCGCTTGCGGGGAATCGCGAGGACGCGAGACGTCAGGTCGAGGGACTCCGGCGTGCGCAACGCTGCGAAGCGGACGAACGACCGTATGGCGGTCAGACGCGCATTGCGGGACTGAACGCTGTTGGCGCGATTCTTTTCGAGGTGGTCGAGGAACGCCAAGATCACGGGAGCATCGAGGTCGTCGAGCGTGAGCGCGTCGGGCTTCCGCTGGCGGTGTTGATCGAGAAAGGTGAGCAGCAGTCGGAAGGCGTCGCGATAGGCGTTGATGGTCTGGGGGCTGACGCTTCTCTGTTGCATGAGATGGTCGGCGAAGAACGCACGGAGCAACGGGCCGAGCGGGACGGGGGCGATCATGGCGCCACCTTCCCGTCGACGAACGCCTCGAACCGGGCGGCGGCCGGTTCGAGCACGGGCGGGGTGGCCGTCAGATACCAGTAGGTGTTTTGCGGGCTTACGTGGCCGAGGTAGACGGCGAGCACGGGGAGCCGATCGCGGACTACGACCCCTTGCTGCGCCCAGGCGGCGAGGCGGCTCACGGCGAAGCTGTGGCGCAGGTGGTGCAGGCTGACGCCGCGGGTGCCGACCGGCCCGCGCAGCCCGAGCCGGCGGGCCAACTGCACGAAGGTCCGGGCGAGGACGTGGTAGTTGAGTCTGGTGCCGCGTTCGGATACGAAGAACGCGCTGCACAGGCCGTCGTAACCGAGAGCGCGGCGTTGCTCCGCGTAGGTCCGCAGCGCGGCGGCGGTCGTGGGATGAAGCGGCACGAGGCGCGACTTCCGGAACTTGGTGCGTCGAATCTGCAGGCACGGAAGGGCGTCGACGAGATCGACATGATCGATGTCGAGGCGGATCGCCTCGCTGGCGCGGAGCCCACAGCTCGCCAGTAGCCCGATCACGGTGGCGACGGTGTGCGGACGTAGCGCGCCGCGTGGACCGAGCGAGCGGGCGGCTTCCATCAGGGCGAGGATCTCGTTGGGGTCCAGGATGCGCGGCGTGGGACGCTTGCTCGTGCGAACCAACCCGGTGCCGGGCACGTCGATTCCAGGTTCGGCGGCGCGCACCATCCTGAGAAATCCCCGCACGATGCTCAACCGCCGCACGTGCTGGCTCTCGGTGCTCGCCGAGGCCCACTCAACGGCAACCTGCGCGACCGGGACGTCGTGGCCGCGCCGTTCGAGATGCTCGACGAAGTCCTGCAGGAGGTGCGCTTCCTGTCGCATGGCGAAGCCGACGGCGCGGCGCAGCGCCACGTAAGTCTGCAAGTACCGTCGCCAAGCCTCGCCGGTCATCGTGCACCTCCGGGCCATGGCAGGGCGATTGTGGCCAGGGCTTCCCGGTCCAGCTTCGCGTAGATGGTTGTGGTGCGCAGGCGGGCGTGGCCCAGCAGATCCGCCACCGTCTTCATCGGCACATCCCGGCGCACCATCTGGGACGCGAAGGTGTGTCGGAAGACGTGGGCGCCCGGCCGCGGAACGGTGACGCCAGCGCGGCGCAGCGCTCGCTGGGCGATATCCGTCACGTTTCCGCCGTTGAGTTGCCGATACGGGGGCCGAGCCGTTGCGAAGATCATGTCAGGCGGGCTGGTCGGGGGCCGCGAGCGCAACGCGGCGACCAAGGTCTCGCCGATGTCGGCGGGCAGTGGCAGCCGTCGCTCCCGTCCCCCTTTGCCGGCTACACGAACGATCCCGTTGTGCCAGTCGACGTCGTCCACCGCGAGGGCGGCGACCTCACCTGCCCGGAGGCCAAGCCGAATCAACAGCAGTAGGATGGCGCGGTCACGAAGGCCGCTCGGGCGCGTCACGTCCACCGCGGCCAGCACCTGCTGGACGTCTTCGGCGGCGACGGCGCGGGGCAGCGTGGCGTGCTTCCACTGGCGGATGGTCGGCACGGCGCCGTCGATGCCGGCTCGAATCACACCGCGGGTGGCGAGGAAGCGCAGAAACGCCCGGGTGGCGGTGACAGGGCTCCGCCGCGTCGACGGACCGAGCCGGTTGGCCCGCGTCTGCACGAATGCCGCGATCGTCGGCACGGTGAGCCGGGACCAGTCGGGCGTCGGCGTCCCCGCGCACTCGGCAAGAAGGGCTGCAGCATAGCGCCGGTACATCCGCCGCGTCCCGACGACCAAGCCGTGCACATGCACGAGGTGATCGTCGAAGCTCTGCAACCACTGGTCGGTCTCGCATCGGGCCGCGACCAGCCGGCGGCGCGGCGCCACTTCCCGTGTCCACAGGTGTACAGCCAACAGACGGACGCCGCTTGCCACCTCCGACGGCCGGCCGCTCGGGCGCGTCGAGGACGGTCTCCGCGACAGCCCCCTGACGAACCGACTGACCAGCGTCTCGTCGATGTCAGTCGCCGCGACGCCCTGCTGATCCAGCCAAGCGCTGAAGATCGCGGCGGCTCGAACATGCCGGCGGATGGTGCTCGTCGCGTACTCGCGCCCCGCAAGTACCTCGACGAAGTCGTCGACCGAGCGGCCCAGCGGTCCTGACCGGATCTGCTCGCAGATGCGTGGGTGAACCGAGACAGTTTCAAGCATGGTCTCCTCCTCGGTCCCGTCTGGGGACCCTCAAAAGACCACGCGTACTATGTGAAGTTCGCCGCGATGCCAACGCCTGTCACGTCGGCAGAAAACAACGCCGTCTGACGGCTACTTGTCATAACGCGGCACTGGTCATGACGGCCAGTATGTCCAGCTGGTCATACTGGCCGGATTTGGGTGTCCACCGAGAGTCGAGCTTGGCGAGGCGAGTCAGGAGCCGGGCGTAGGAGCCGTCGCCGCGGCCGACGGCGAGTTCGTGCAGCAGTCGTGGCATGCGGACGTACCGTGCGCTGAAGCCGCGGCGACGGATGCGGGCGCTCACCGACTATATCCGCGGCGGACGATGTCGCGACGGGAATTTTCGGACACCTTGAGCGGGCGAGCGCGGCCAGGCGGATGCACCGGGGGTGACGGACGTTTAGCCGTCCCGTTTCCGGCACGCGGTCGACGCCGAGGGCGAGCGACACGCCGCGCGGTCCACAGGGGCCGGGGGCGGACGGTGCGGAAGCCCCGGTCGCGGCTTGCGGGGCGCACCAGACCAAGGCGCGGGGTGACGCGCGACTCGGGTGTGATCGTGGGGAGTGCCGGGTCCGGAGGCCCGCGACGGGCCTCGTGGTCCTATGGCGATGAGAGTTGTGGATTCTTCTTAAGGGGATTATATACAAGAGTGGCGAAAAGACTTGACGGGACCGCCACTTTCAGGTAATATCTAATCATCATGAAGAGCGCACCAGGGAAAGCCTACCGCAAGGGAATCACACTCAAGGAGATCATGCGGATGTTCCCGGATGACGATACAGCGGAACAGTGGTTTATAGAGCAGCGCTGGAACGGTGTCATCGCGTGTCCCGCGTGTGGGTCGGTTAACGTGCAGACCGATTGCAAGCACAAGACGATGCCTTATCGCTGCCGAGAGCGTGAGTGCGCACAGAAGTTCAGCGTGAAGACCGGCACTGTGATGGAGGGATCAAAGGTCAAATATCAGGACTGGATCATTGCGTCCTTCCTACTGATGACCAACCTCAAGAGCGTATCGAGCATGAAGCTTCACCGGGATCTGGGCGTGACACAGAAGACAGCATGGTTCCTCGCACAGCGGCTCCGGGTTGCCCTGTCACAAGGCAAGACGCTGTTTGCCGGGCCGGTCGAAGTTGATGAAACGTACTTCGGTGGAAAGCGTCGTAACATGACAAACGCCAAGCGTAAGGCGCTTACTGGTCGCGGTCCTGTAGGGAAGACAGCGGTTGTTGGTGTCAAGGATCGTGCTACCAAAAAAGTCGCGGCGACGGTGGTATCGTCCACTGACGCGGAGACATTGCAAGGTTTCGTGATTGACCATGCGTCCCACGATGCCACGGTCTACACCGATGACGCGACGGCCTACGAGTCTCTGCCGTTCAATCATGCCACGGTCAAGCACTCGCTTTCGGAGTATGTCAGGGGCGACGTGCACACCAACGGAATCGAGTCACTGTGGTCGATGCTCAAGCGGGCGCACAAGGGCACTTTCCACAAACTGAGTCCGAAGCATCTTGACCGCTACGTTCAGGAATTCGCCGGACGCCACAACCTGCGAGAACAGGACACCATTGACCAACTGGTGGCACTCAACGCCGGCATGGACGGGAAGCGACTCCGTTACCGCACGCTGATCGCCAAGAACGGGCTGGCGTCTGGCGCGCGGGCATTCTAGGATTGGGGATTACCGATATGACTGAAGAAGATCTCGACCGCGCTCACGCCGATCTTCTGCTAGAAGAGAAACGGATTTGCGAAAAGCATCGACTAGCGATCCAGCATCGAGATGAACTCGCTCGTAGAATCATGGTCTTGTGCGAAAGACCAGAGGGACTCACCGTTGATGATAATGGCCGTGTGTGTAACACATTCAGGCCCGAATCGTTTCCGACAGCAGACGAGTTGATCTCAGCCGTCAAGATGGCCACAGAGTTGACGGCCGCTCTTGACAGTATCAAGCGCAAGCTTTCACGTTTCGCTTAAATTTCCGTCTGGGATTTGTATAGTCATGGCTGTGAGTGAACCGAACTGGAAGAATCGTACGATGTGGACGGGGGATAACCTCGACATCATGCGCGGCATGAACAGCGCGAGTGTAGATTTGATCTACCTTGACCCGCCGTTTAACTCGAACAAGACCTACAGCGCGCCTATCGGTAGTGATGCTGCCGGTGCGTCGTTCAAGGACACCTGGACGCTTGACGATGTGGACCTTGCGTGGCATGGTGAGATTGCCGAGCAAAACCCAGCCGTCTATGCGGCTATCGACGCCTCTGGTGTGACTCACGGCAAGGGTATGAAGTCCTACCTGATCATGATGGCCGTGCGGCTCTTAGAGATGCACCGGCTGTTGAAGCCAACCGGAAGCATATACCTACACTGTGACTCGACTGCGAGCCACTACCTCAAGATGCTACTCGATGCGGTGTTCGGTCGTGCCGCGTTCAGGAACGAGATCACGTGGCAACGGCGATACGGCACGTTCAGCACAGTACATACGTCGAATCGGTTTGGCGTGTCGACAGATACGATTCTGTTTTACGCCCAGAGCGAAGCGACACCGTTTAAACCACAGTACAGCTTCAATGATCCGAAGTACAAGCAGTACGTCACTCGGACGTTCCGGCATAAGGACGCATCAGGCCGGATCTACCGGATTGATAACCTTGCCAATCCCGCGCCGCGTCCAAATCTGATGTACGAGTACAAGGGATACCAGCCGCCCAAGAACGGGTGGGCGATCTCACGTACGAAGATGGAACAGTGGGACATTGAAGGCAGGCTTCATTTTCCGAAGAGTATGACCGGGCGTATTCAACGACGACGGTTTCTTGACGAGTTGAAGGGGCAGCCCGTACAGAATCTGTGGACCGACATCAACGTGATCTCGTCACGCGCGAAAGAGCGCGTCGGCTACCCCACCCAGAAGCCGCTAGAATTACTAGACCGAATCATCAAGTCGAGCAGTAACCCTGGTGATGTTGTACTTGACCCGTTCGCAGGCTGCGCTACAGCGTGCGTTTCAGCTGAAACATTGGGCCGTGAATGGATCGGAATTGACCTATCACACATCGCAGCTACGCTGGTTAAGACGCGGCTCAAGGAGGCGTTCAAGATCTTCTATGATATCCACCATCGAACCGACATACCGCGCCGGACTGATCTAGGTACTCTGCCGAACTACCGTACGCACCGACACACGCTGTTCGGGAAACAGGAGGGGCGCTGTGGTGGATGCCGTGTCGCGTTTCCGTTTAGGAACTTCACCGTGGATCACGTCGTGCCTCAGAGTCAGGGCGGTTCCGATCACATTGACAATCTACAATTACTCTGCGGAGCATGCAACAGTACCAAGGGCGCACGCAGTCAAGCTGAGTTTATCGCCATCCTTCTAGACCGGGGCATAAGGCGATGATCTTATCCAGAACTAGAAGACTAGGATCATGAAGGAGTACTCGAATGGTTAAAGAACACCGATTTGTATTCGATCCGTCTGATATCGTGACGGTGATTTACGTCTGCTCGAAATGTCATCAAGAGGTTCATGTTCCGTTGCAAGGCGATTATCGCCCAAGTGAGCAGTGCGGAAGTTGCAAAACACGCTTGCTTAATCCAATCTCTGGAAGTCGCCTTGATCCGAATGAGGAACTTCTTGAGAGTTTCCGTAGTGTTCTGAACTTGAGCAGTACGAAAGTAGAGATTCGGTTCGTTGTTCATGATCATGATTAGATCTTACGTTTACGCGGTTGGATGAGGAAGAACGATGCCAAAGAAGATCAAGAAGCCGCAACCACGCACGGTGCATATTGTTGATCCATCCTACCAGCCGAGTCGTTCGGAGTTGCGCGAAGATCTGCGACTCAAGGGCACGTTTGAGGATGCGGTCAAGGCGCTTGTGAAGCCCGTCAACGTGCAGCGGATGATGCCACGGAAGGACCGGTGATACCGGTTCGCCACTCTCGTATATAATCCCCCTTCTTAAATGCTCCCAAACCAATCCGCTTGGATCCGCACCTTTTCGATCATCTCAGTCGCCACACCAAGTTCATTGTCCTTGAGCAGGTCGCACAGGCGCTTCCCGTCGATCAAGTCGATCGCGATCGCGCCTTCACGGGTAGCCTCATCTGAAGCTTGACTGGTGAAAGTGCTCGTGGTGATGAACAGGCCCTTGTCAGCGCGCCCCTGTAATGCCCCACGAAAATCCCTAATATCCTTGGCGCCGACGCTTCCCCTCCAACGTTTGCATTGGAAAAAGATCTGAAATGACACGAGATTCACGCGTAGCACGCCCACACCGTCGATTCCACCGTCGCCGGACTTTCCACGCACTTCGACTTTGGTGAACCCCGCTTCGCGCAAGAGGCGTTGTGATAGCCGCTCAAACGCGTCCGGCGACATCGCGCCTAGTACGGTCAGGAGTGCCGACTTCCAGTCTTCTGTCTCCTCCGGGTTGTCATTCGTCGATTCAACGATATCGGTTTGCGCCGCCGCCTTGGCAGCCTGTCGCTTGGCACGTGCCCGCTCACGCTCCTCCTGCGTGACGTGCGCATAGATCGTACGGGTCTCGTCGAGCTCCGTGATCGCTGCGCCGCTTTCGGTCAGCGCCCAGACCCCGCGCGAAGAGTTCACCAGCGCGGCCCCACGTTTAAGGTAGGTGCGCGCCCAAGCGAGGTAGTAGTTCACCCGAGTTTGGCTGTCGTTTCGTGGCATTGTGAAGGCTTGCTCGGTTTCAGTCACGCCCTCCAACTCGACCACCTTCTCGTCAAGTTCCTGGATGGTGGCCGATCCACCCAAGTGCTTGAGTGCCTCGATCGTAACTAGCATCATTCCGGGCAAATCCGGGAGGCTGTCCGCGGCAATCCTAAAACGTCTCTTCACCATTTTGGGCGGCCCGAAGTATTGCTAAACGCTGGCCGTGTCCGACCAGTTGGGGTTGCTCCAGAGGGTCAAGCGGGGTCGCGGGTATTGCGCGACATTGGAATCACGTTCCAGCCGAGCGCGGACAGCTTGAAAGCAAACATAGTACAGGCCCTTGTTTCCAGCAATTTGCGGCGACCGTGTCATGGGGAGAGCATATCACCTACACGAGGACGGTCGTCGCCGGGCAGCCACGGGGGATGTCCCGGCCGCTGTTGAAATTCGGCGGCGGCTCGGGTGACATTCTACGCGACCTGCTCCACCTCCGTAGCGTCTTTGAGGCCGAGGCGCTGATCTCGGGCGCGGAGGGCCGCGACCAGTTGCGGCATATCGGGCCGTGTCAACAACTTTGAGACAACCTGATTCAGCATTTACTGTAGCGACTCCACGCTGGTGACGAGCGTGCCCGGGCGATTGTCGATGCGTGGTGGCGGGCGCATGGAGCCCGGCTGTGGGTCGCCCGGGGTGACGGTGGTCGTGGCTAGGGCCACCTGGCTGGTGAGGGTCGGCGGCCGATTGATCCAGACCGCTGTGGGCATTGTCTCGGGACGGGGTGGCCCGTGCACGAACCGCTCGGGATGGGCGGCATAGGCGGCCAGGCGCGTGCGGTGACGGGCCGCCAGGACCGTTGCGGCGCGGCCGTAGTGGACGTCGGCGGGCGTCAGATAGCTCAGGCCGCTGTGATGGTGCGCGTCGTTGTACCACGCAAACAGGTCGCGGCTGACGCTGCGCGCGTGTTCGAGCGCGCCGAATCGGTCCGGAAACTCCGGCCGGTACTTCACGGTCCGGAACTGCGCTTCGGAGAACGGATTGTCGTTGCTTACGCGGGGCCGCGAATGACTGGCGGTGATACCCAGGTCCGAGAAGAGCAGCGCGACGAGTGTGCTGCGCATGGGCGCACCGCGGTCCGCGTGAATGGTGAGTTGGTGCGGCGTGATGCCCTGCTTCGCGCAGGTCGCCGCCAGCAGGCGCTCGGCCAGGTGCGCATTCTCGTGCCGCGCGACCATCCAGCCCACGACGTAGCGGCTGAAGAGGTCGAGGATCACATAGAGCGAGTAGTAGAGATACGGCACCGGGCCCTTGAGCTTGGTGATATCCCAGGACCAGACCTGCTTCGGGCCCGTCGCGACCAGCTCGGGGGCGGCATAGGCCGGATGCCGGGCCTGTGCGCGCCGCTCGCGCACTTCGTGGGCCGCGGCGAGCACGCGATACATCGTGCGCGGGGAGCAGAGGTAGGTCTGCTCGTCGAGCAACGTGGCATGAACCTCGGTGGGCGACTGGTCGACGAACCGCGGGCTGTGCAGCACGTCGAGAACCGCCTGGCGTTCGGTGGGACCCAGCGCCCGCGGCGATGGCGCCCGCGGGCGCGGCGGCGGCGCGGGCCGCCGCTGTCGATAGAGCGTTGCCCGCGACACCCCGACGCTGTGACACAGCGCCGCCGTCTCGCCTGGCGTGGCGATGGTCGTAATGGCCTGCATCAGTCGGTCTCGTCGTCGTCGAGCGGTGTCAGGGGGATCCTCAGGATCTCGGCAATTTTTTTTTGGAGCGTGATGATCGTCTCCGCGCGCTGCAACTTCCGCTGCAGCCGGCGGTTCTCCGCCTCGAGCTGGGCCACCCGCGGGTCGACGGGGCGCGGCGTTGGACCCCGGCGGCGCCCGCGCATCTCCCGCAGGGCGCCCGCCTCACGCTGCCGCCGCCAGTTCGTCAGGAGCGACGAATACAACCCCTCGCGACGCAACAGGGCGCCCACCTCGCCGGGCTTCTTGCACGCGTCGACGGCCTTGAGAATGCGCAGCCGATACGCGGCCGAGAAGCGCCGCCGCTGGACCGTCGCCGGCACCTCCGGGTCCGGGGCACGGGCCGGCAACGTGGTTGCGGGGTCGGGGCCTCCGGTCGCCCTCCGGGCTCCCTCCACCCCCGACCCCGCAACGACTTCGATCTCCACCGTGTCTGGCATGCGCGTCATCTCTCCAACCTCTCCCGCCCCGACACTAAACTCAACAGGGAGGTTGTCTCACAGATTATTGGCACAGGGGGTATCAGCATGTCCCTTCAGGCGCCGGAACCCCTTGGCCGCTTCGAGGACGCCGGCGGCGACCCAGCGCAGCATCATCTGGCCGCCTCGCCAGCGCTTCACGTTGCGTTTGACGTGGCGGGTCCTGCTGATGAGGCTCTCGACGGCGTTGGTCGTGGCCAGCGAGCGCTGGAGACGCGGCGAGAGGCCAAGCGTCAGCACGGTCACCGTCTCCTCGAGCCCTTCGCGCACACTGGCCGCCGCGCAGGGATGCTCCTGGTCGAGACGGCGGGCGAGGTGTCGCAGCAACCGCGTCGCGGTCTTGACGTCCTCGCTCTGATAGGCGCGCTTGAGGGTCGCCAGTACCCAGGGCCGCTGACGCTCCGGCAGATGGTCGAGGATGTTGCGGGTCTTGTGGATTTGGCAGCGCTGCACCAGCGCGGCACGACCGAACACCGCCGTGACCGCCGCCCGCAGCGCCTTCGACCCATCGAGCATCACGAGGATGCTCCGATCGGTGCGCAGGCCACGACTCTGGAGGTTGGCGAGCAGGCTCTGACAGACGGTCGCGTTCTCCGTCGAACCTTCCCAGAGCCCGAGGGCGTGCTTCGTGCCGTCGACGCCGACCCCCAACGCGACGACCACACAGTGCTCGCCGATGTGGACACCGTCGAGCAGGAGACCGACCAGATCCAGATCGTCGAGGGGCGTCGCCTGCCACGCGGCCAGCTGCGAGGCGGTCTTGGCGACAAACCGGCGGCTGACGGCGCTCTTACTCACGCTGCGGCTGGGGATGTCGGCCGGGAGCGGCTCCAAACTCCGGGCATAGCCGCGGGTGCTCACGCCGACCAACAGCTGCTCGACGGTGCGCCGCCGCAGTGGATCGGTCTGGGCCATCGTCTGGAAGGTCGGGAGCGGCACCTCCTGGCGCCCCGAGCGGACCCGCGGGCGGCGGATCGATACCTTCCGCCCCCCGAGGACGACAGTACTGGCCACCGTCCCGGCCCGGGACGCCGTGCGGTCGGCCTGGTGCGCGTAGCGCGGCCCGCAGATCGCCGTCCGATCCTCCTCGAGCATGGCGTCCAGAACCTGCAATCCCGACCGCACCGCAAGGTCGAACAGCTCCGCATCGGTGTCAATCAGCAACTCGACGAGCGGCAGCCGACGCGTGGTCTGAGATTCAACACCGGCGGTCGGACGGACTGTGCGAGACTTCTTCATGGCGGCTCCTTTGCTGTGAGGCGTTTCGCCTCGGGTTGCGCACCACTCGTGTATCACGAGCAGTGAGGAGCCGCCGCTCCAATTTTCAACAGTCAGTGGGACATCCCCCAGCCACGACGCGAAGCTTGTTGGCGGGGCACGTCGTCGGCCAGAACCTCCCAGCGAACGCCCGCGTCTGGCATGCGCGTCATCTCTCCAACCTCTCCCGCCCCTACACTAAACTCAACGGGGAGTTTGTCTCACAGATTATTGGCACAGGGGGGCCTGAGCTATCTGACGCCCGCCGACGTCCACTACGGCCGCGCCGCAACGGTCCTGGCGGCCCGTCACCGCACGCGCCTGGCCGCCTATGCCGCCCATCCCGAGCGGTTCGTGCACGGGCCACCCCGTCCCGAGACAATACCCACGGCGGTCTGGATCAATCGGCCGCCGACCCTCACCAGCCAGGTGGCCCCAGCCACGACCACCGTCACCCCGGGCGACCCACAGCCGGGCTCCATGCGCCCGCCACCACGCATCGACAATCGCCCGGGCACGCTCGTCACCAGCGTGGAGTCGCTACAGTAAATGCTGAATCAGGTTGTCTCAAGGTCGTTGACACGGCCCGGGGGGGCGACGACGGCCCGCGGCATTCGCCGGATTCCACACGCCCGCGCCGAGACTCAGCCGGAAGTGCCGGCCGTATTAGAGATCCCGAAATCGATCCGTGACAAGGTCGCCCGAAGATGTCGCCGGGCGACGGTGGATCCCGCTCGCATCTGCGGCACCTTGACGACACGGCAGTTCAGCGGTGTGCTAGTTTCGGGCGAAGTACACTCATCTCTGAGCCGCGGAGGCCCCGGGCCCTCGCACCCTTCCGAGGTCCGAGAACCAGTACTCGGAAGCCCTGGAGCGACCATGAACCAACGATTCGCCGCGTTAGTGGAGACGCTGGACGCCAAGTGCAAGGCGCTGCTGGCGATGTCCCCGGTCGCCGCCGTCGACGTACCGACCGGTACACCCGTGGGCGGCATCTACCTGTTCTCCGAGGGCAACGTGCACCTTTACGCAGGCCGCACAAAGCGGCCCATCCGCGAACGCATACGGAATCAATTCGGTGCGAATCCGAGTGCGGCTTCGTTTCCCTGGCTGATTGCCCGCGAGGCAACGGGCAGAAGGGCCACCTACAAGCGGACAGGGTCACGCCGCGAACTGCTTGCGGACCCGCAGTTCCGGACGCAGTTCGAGAATGCGAGGGCCAGGATTCGTAGCATGCAAGTCCGATACGTGCACGAGCCCGAACCGCTACAGCAGGCGCTGCTCGAGATCTACGTCGCCGTCTTCACCGGCGCACGGTACAACGACTTCGACACTCATTGATGGGGCTGTCACGCCTCTCTCGCGGTCGTCGTCACTGCGCGTTTTTCCATGGAGTCCAGCCACTCCGGCGAACGTCGCTTGCCGTGAAGGGACACTGACCGAACGCCGGGGGCGCGTTCCGACATCGCTCGTGGTGAGCGTTCGCGGCGACACCGCCGTGACCGCTCTTTCGCGTGTCGACGGCCACGCCCACACCGCCACGTCCAACCAACTCATGCCCACGTCCCGCTTCCGGTCGCCCGCTGCTCCATGCGACAATGACGGTCCCCGCGCCTCCACAACCCCGTCCGCCGACATCCGTCAATCACTCCTCCTCTCCCCCGCGGATCCTCGCTGCCTCCTCCGCTTCGTCGACGGACATAATCCGCCGCATCAAATCCTCAATACGTTCCAGCAGTAGCTTCAGCTCCGGTGTTCCCAAGAAGAACGCCTGCAAGTACGTGCGCGCAGCTCCCAACACGAGAACGCACACCGGAAGCATTAGTCGACTGTCAACGCGCGACCATGTCGGATCGGGCTTGAATCCGCCGTCCCCAGCATTAGCTAGATGATGCTGGAGGAGATCAACCCAAGTCCCATGAACCGCATGCGACGGGAGTCGCTGCAGCATCGGATAGGCGTCTCCCTCTCCCATGGCAACCAACCGATTCCTCAGTCCACCTGCCCAGTTCGTCATCTTCCCGGGAACATCCGCAATCGCCACGCCAGAGAGCCTACACACTCTCTCGATGGACTTCAGCATGCGCCGCTCAATTGGCAGTGCTTCGCCACCTCGCGCCGCGATGTTCCTCTTTATCAGGTCATAGGGCTCCCCTCAGAAGCCAAACCGGCCTTTACGAATTGATCAAAGACCTGCTCTTCATTCTTCGCCAGCAGATAGCGCAGGTTCGTGGCCGACTCAGTGATCGACCGATTCAGCGCAAATACCACGTCCGCTCGATCTGGGTCGTCCGCCACAAGGCTGGCGACCGCAGTCATGAATTTCGCAATTCTCACAAGCAAGCCTGCACAAATTGCTTGGTTTCTCGGCAAGCTCGCCTCTTCTGCAGAAAAACTCACGTATAGGTGGGAACATACTGCCAGCGCCCTAACAGTCTCCTTGTACAGCTCGAAAGCTAGCGGAGAGAATGACGATTTCGCAGTGCACTCCTGCAATACCTCATCAGTCACACTTACCGGCTGGCCCAGTAGCGTAAGCACTTCGCTGGCCTGCCGGCACTCTTCCGCTTCTCGTTCTCTATTGGGTGCGGCTCTTTTTCGTCGGTTCGGTTCTGCGAGTGTGCGACCGGCATGGCAAGAGCTACTTGACTCGTCGAAGGCGGGATGAGGAGGGCGGCGGGGGCGGCTCGGTGACCGGCGGTGCTATCCCATCGAGGTATCGCTGGGCATGGTTCCGCTCGTACTCGCGCGCTTCGTGGAAGTCCCAGTACGCATCGAAGTCGCCGCTGGCTCGCAGCGCCCGCAGCTTCAGGACCGCCTCGGCACCGACCAGGCGCCAGCGGGCGCCGGTCAACTCCATCCGGTCGCGGACCAGGTACCGGCACGCCCCTTCGATGACCCCCGTGGCGATGGGATAGCCCGCCGCGAGGTAGCGGTCGTAGTGCAGATACGGCGCGTACTTCAGCAGGTAGTCGGCGCACGTATCGACCGGCTTGCGCTTGTCCCTCGGCAAGCCCGCGACGGTCGCCGCACGCCGCATCGCCGCCGCCACCCGGCTCGCCTTGCCCTCGAGAATGCGCTGCACGCGCGTCCAGGCCCAGTGCGCCAATTCGAGGCTCCCCTCGCGATGGAACACGTGCGCCGCCTTCCAGACGTACTCGACCACGTGGATGATGTCGAGTATCACCGTGGCGTCCACGCCGTAGGCGGCGGCGCCCGCTTCCACGAGGTCGAGTTGCGTCTCGGCGCCGTCGACCAGCACGACCCAGCGCTTGACGCGCTCCGGGTCGTGGCGCTCCGCTTCCAGCATCGCCTCGGCGATCACCTCCCACGGCTCCCGTTCGAGGCTCGCCCACACCCGTTTCGCCACCGGGCGAGGCCGCACCGCCGGGGTCTTGGCCTTCTTGGTCTTGGCCACCGGCTGTCGGGGCATCAAGCTCTGCAGGAATTCCTCCCCGCTCCGCACGAACGGCGCGATCGCGTAGACGGCGGCCACCGTCGCCATCCGCTTCGAGTGCTTCTTCTCTCCCGGCTTGAGGCGCTTGAACGGCGAGAGCTGCTCCCGTTGCCGCCGGCGCCGCTCGGCCGCCTTGCGCGTCGCCTCGCGCAGGTCCTCGCGATGCAGCACCACGCCCTTGCCGTCGAAGGTGAGCACGACCACCGACTCCTCCGGCGCCGGCTCGCCCGCCGCCGCACGGCGCGCCTCGTAGAAGGCGTCGAAGTCCTCAGCCGCGCGAACCGCCAACTGTTCCGCCTGACGCTTGGGCACCTCCGCGCCGGTATGGCGAGACAGATCCCACAGCGCTTCGTCGAAGGACCGCGAGGCAGCCGCCTCCGCCACCCGCCGCCGCACCTCCAGCGAGTAACGCTCCACCGGCAGGTTGAGCGCGGCGTCGAGCGGATGCAGACTCTCGTGACCCGCTCGCGCGTAGCCCACCCGCTCGACCTCCACCGTGCCGAAGATCGTCTCCACGTCGCGTTCGTGCACGCGCCGCTCCGAACGCTCGACACCGTCGGCCCCCTCGACTGGACCGGCCGCCTCCCCCGGACTGCGTTGGTCGAGGTGCCCCTGCAGGAGCTTGCGCATCAACGCCTGACCACGCCGGTGCAGCTCCCGTTCGAGGTCGCTTTCGCTCATTTGCAGGGCCTCGCGCGAAGAGAGGTAGGCTTTGGCCTCCGAGAAGGCCGCCTCCGCCGCCGCATACGGCGCCGGGGCGGGCGGAGCGGTGCGGCGGGGAACAACTCGCATGGCTCAACGCTCCTGCAGCCGCCGCTTCGCATCCCGAACCAAAGGATAGACCAGAACCGTCTTGGGCGCCTCACCGGCGCGGCGGCCGTACCGGTCCATGCGCCCTCGACCGCTGGTGGCGCCCAACGCCACCCAGTTGGCGGCGCGGTAGCAACCCCCGTGGTAGCGGCGGGGGTCCACCAGCGTCTCCACGAGCCAGGGCTCGAGGCGGTAGTGGCGCGGCCAGTCCACCACCATCTGCCCGAGGCCGCGTGCCAAGACGGCGCTGGCGAGGTTCCTCACCCTGACCCACGGCAGCAACAGGAAGCGGCTGTTGTTGACCACGTGCTGGAGATTCCGAGCCCGCGTCCCCTCGTCCCAGCCGACCCAGCGGTCCCGCGCCGCCATGCGCCACGCCGGGCTCGAGAACTGCAGGCAGCCGACCAGCGCCCGGGCCGGCCTCGACGCAAACACCAGATAGCGCAGGTGCGCGCCGAACGGGACCGTGTGCCCGAGGTAGTGGTAGCGTCCCACCAGCTCCCGGAACAGCAGGCGCTCGGCGGGCTCGCGCACCCGCTCGACCCGCAGCGGCTCGACGTCGCACACGCTGCCCACGAGCGGGCGCCCCGGCTCCCCTGCTGCCGTCCGGGGAACGCGGGTGACCGAACCGAGCGCGCGGCCCCGGCGCTTGTCCGGCAGCACCAGGGCACCCTCCGCGTCGAGCCGCTCCAGGAACTCGCGGCACTCGCGGGCCTTCAGCCTCCCGTTGGGGCGCCGCCACCGCAACAGCTCGCACACGGTGCGCGCCAGCTCCATCCGGCTCAAACCCGAACAGTCCCGTACGATCTCGCCGATCAGCGTCACCTCGCGCGCGCTGAAGACGCGTCCCGAGAACCTCGTCGTCGCCACCGTCATCGCCAGACGTGTCTCCCTTCCCAAGACACCGTACCAGAACGCCGCGGGAATGTCCAGGGGGGCGCCGGAGGGCAGACCGAAGGACCCGGACGCGAGATCACCGGTCGGGCCGGCTGCCTGAAAAGAGGCGGGTGGGGAGGCTGGCCGGACCCTGTCCCCACTCAAAGCGCACCAACGATGGGGTGTCCGTTGGTATAAACCCTTATGAATGAGCGAGATAGCTCTCTATGCAAAAGAGCCGCACCCTTCTCTATTCTGCCCCATCGCCATCCACGCCAACGCCCGAACCAAAGGACCGATTGTGTTGTAAATCGGTCTCCCTTGACGATCGAAGCGTACAGCCTTCACTTCCTTTACTGTCTGCGGGACCGCCTCCGTAAAACGCACCTCTCCGCGCTTAATCTTCTCGAATAGATTCTCTACCGCGACTGTAACGAAATCCTCTTCTGAAGCGGTCATGTTGCCTCATGCGTTACGCCGCGTTACGTTTCGCCAAGCGTCGGACGCGTGGGAGACTAGTTAGCCCAGCAACCGATAAAGTACATCGCGGACAGATGCGCGTACTCATGATCAACGTCTATGCTCAACTGTCCGTGGACGGCTGGCGACACGCGCCAATTCGCGCGGTCCGCGCACGAACTCAGCAGCATACCTCAAGCGAAGGGGACTATATCGGAAAATGCCCACGCAGACCGCGGCAGACGCCCTGGTCAGTCGAGGGTAGGATCTCGAAACAACAACGGCTCCAGGGCGCGATACAATACCTGCCAGAGTTTCACGTCCGTTTTGATCCCATCTGGAACCAGGAGTTGGAATCCGCAGGTTCCCGTTTCGTCGTTCAACCCCATGTACACGTTGAACTTGACATCAATGCCGTTGCCCTCCACGGCTATGTGGTCATCGTTCTGGAGGAAAAATACACCTGCTATACGGTCATCGCCAGGGCAGCGTGGCGCAGGCGTGTTGACAGAGAAGAACCGTGGTCGGCCCTCTTCGTGGTGCACGGAGAACTGCTCCGTGCCGATCTGTGAATTCCGATTTATCACACACGCCTCGGCGATCTCCCGCAACCGCGAAAAAAGGCGTTCGGGAGTGCAGGTGTGCACAACCTCCACCCATTCAGTTTCTAGACACATCGTTGGTCTCCTCCTCTTTAGTCATTTCAACATCGTATCACCATGGGCACTTTACGAAATAGTCCCCCAAGCGAAGGGCTAACAGCCCGTGGTGAAAGTCCCTCGTTCCAGGGATCGACATGATCGGTCCTGTGTCCTACACTGTCGGGCATGGCGAAGGGGACAAGCTGCGGTCGAACGCGGCAAGCGACGATGTGGGTGCCGACGGCGGATCTGCCGAAGAGTGCTGGGCACCCGTTTTACGAGCGGCTGAATCGAGTGCTCGACGACGCGGGGTTCGACGCGTTCGTGGAGGCACAGTGCGCGTCGTTCAACGCGGACGGGGTCGGTCGGCCGAGTCTGGCGCCGGGCCGCTATTTCCGGCTGCTGTTGCTCGGCTACTTTGAAGGGCTGGATTCGGAACGAGCGATCGCGTGGCGCGCGGCCGATTCGCTGAGCATCCGCGCGTTCTTGGACTACGCGGTGCACGAGGCGCCGCCGGACCACTCGACGCTGTCGCGCACCCGTCGCCTGATTGACGTCGAGACCCACCAGGCGGTGTTCACGTGGGTGTTGCAGCGACTGGCCGACGCCACGCTGGTGGTGGGGCGCACGGTGGGGATCGATGCCACGACGCTGGAAGCCAATGCGGCGATGCGGAGCATTGTGCGGCGGGATACGGGCGAGAGCTACGACGCGTTTCTGACCCGGCTGACCGAGGCGTCCGGCCTCTCGACGCCGACGCGCGCCGAGTTGGCCCGGTTCGACCGGACTCGCAAGAGGAAGGGCTCGAACGACGACTGGACCCACCTGCACGATCCGGACGCGAAGATCGCCAAGATGAAGGACGGCCGCACGCATCTGGCGCACACCGCCGAGCATGCGGTCGACCTGGACACAGGCGCCATCGTGGGCGTGACGGTGCAGGACGCGAGTGCGGGCGACACGACGACCCTGGTCGACACGCTCGTCACGGCCGCCGAGCAGGCCGAGGCGGTCGGCGTGCCGGGCATCGCGGAGGTCGTCGCTAACAAGGGGTATCACAGCAACGAGACGATGGTCGGGTTCGCGGCCATCGGCGTGCGCAGCTACGTCTCGGAGCCGGATCGCGGCCGGCGCCACTGGAGGGGCCAGGCGGCGGCGCGGGACGCGGTGTATGCCAACCGGCGGCGGATTCGCGGCGCGCGCGGGAAGACGGTTGCTGCGGCAGCGGGGCGAGTTGCTGGAACGGCCCAACGCGCATCTCTACGAGACCGGCAGGATGCGCCGCATCCATCTGCGCGGGCATCCCAACATCCTGAAACGGCTGCTCGTGCAGGTCTGCGGCGTGAACCTGGGGTTGCTCATGCGGCACCTGACGGGCGTGGGCACGCCGCTGAGCCTCCAGGGCCGCGCGTCGGCGCTGGTGGAGGCGCTGATCGGCCTTCTGCGCGGGTGCTGGGGGCGTGTGCGGCGCTTCTGGGCCCCCGAGCGCCACGATCGGCCCGATTCGTCGTGGGATGGTCCGGCGACACGCCAATACGGACACGCGATTCTCGATTGACAATCAGCCCCTTCTGCCACGGGCTGCTAGCGGAACAACGTACAATCACCGCCGAACTCTACGTCCCGGTGCTACTGACGATCGGGGATCTCGTACCTGGCGCGATCGACTTCCGACGTTAGGAGAACGATGTGACGAAATCCCAAGACCATGTCCGCGGCCTCGCAACGGTTGCACTCCTAAAGGTCAACTACGATGCAGGCCGCGACCACATCGACATGTTCCTTCCCTTCGCGTTGGACGCTATCCGGAGCCTCGACACGGACTCCTTCGGTCTCGGGCAGGCAAGAAAGGCTATCAACAAGCGCTTTCGGCTCACCATCCCGGACCATACCTTGAGTACGGTGCTGAGCCGAGCTTGCCGGCAAGGCTATTGCCGGCGCTCAGCCGGACGGTATGAGCGACAACTCGACACGGTTCAGTTAGTTGACCTCGCCGAACAGATTAAGTCGGTGGAACGCGAGCACAAACTATTGGCCAGTAGACTTCGCCAATTCACCGCCGACACCAAGGTGCCGATCGCTTCAGATGATGAGGCGCTACAAGTTTTACTGGCCTTCCTGGACGACAAGCATGTCGCTATGATTCTTGACGAGCCTGGGGATGTGCTATTCCGCTCGAAAGCATCCCCACTTACTGGTGACCAGACTAGGGTGACGGCTCAGTTCCTCAAGAGGTGTTACAACAGCGAGCCTGAGTTGACGAAGTATATCCAACGGATGGTGGAAGGATTCGTTCTCCAAAACGCCTTGCTTCTCAGAGACATTGGGTCCAACCCTGGGTCTTTTCGAGATCTGTCAGTCTACTTCGATTCATTATTTCTACTTCGAGCGCTGGGACTAGCCGGGGTCAATACCCAACGAGCGTCAAGAGAATTGATCGATCTCCTAAGAGCCACACGGGCGCGGCTTTTTGTATTCGAGCGGACGGTCGCAGAGATGAAGCGAATCCTGCGGTTCTATCAAGAGAGAATTGGTAGTACAAGTGGTATTGCCAGTCTCCGCGAGGGAGCGATTACTCAGCATCTGATCTCAGAGAGATACAGTCCCTCGGACGTGGCTCAAGCTGTGGGGCTGATGGACACACAACTCAGGGGCCTTGGGCTCACCACACGATCGTTCCCCAAACACCATGCAACTTTAACGCTGGATGAAGCGGACCTTACGGAGCGTCTCCAGCGCCGTGGGAAAGCGGTCGACGAACGCGTCAGGCACGATGTTGACTGCGCCGCCGCCATCATGACAATGCGACGAGGGCAAACGGCCAAATCGCTTGATACGGCGGGTGCCGTGTTCGTGACGACTAACAAGCTGGTCGTGGACATTGTGAGGGAGTGGTACAAGGGTCAGGGCAAGGTTGGAGTTTCTCCCATGGTCAGGCATCTTACTCTGTCCACAGCAGCTTGGCTCAAGAAGCCAGCGGCGGCCAGCAATGTCAAGCTAAACGAACTGATCGCGAGTTGCTCGGTTGCTCTTCAACCAAGCGCTCGGCGCTGGCAGGCGCTGAAGGACAACCTCGCGAAACTCACACAGACTGGCGAGCTCTCCACAGAGGAAATGGTTGCCGTTGTCGCCCACGAACTCACAGAGGCTCGGCTGCTCGAATGCGACGACGCGGAATACGAAGATCCCTCCACGGTTGCCGAGATAGTCGAAGCCGTCAAGAATGAGATTAGGGCAGAAGGCGAAAAGAGGTTGGTAGAGGTGGATGCCGCACTAGTAGAGGAGCGAAGACGAGCATCCGTCGCAGAAGCCCAAGCGGTAGCCAGCGCTGAGAAACAGAGGCAGACCGAGCTGAAGATCCTCGCCGCCGCCACTCGCGCCGGTGACATAGCGAGAGCATGTGCGTTCTGGGTTGGCGTGACCTTCTTGATAAGCGGTGTGCTACTGACGTTAGCCGGCATCGCGGGTCTCGTAGGAGCGATGTTGGCTTGGGTAGCCGGGATTGCGTCGCTTATTACCCTGGTTTGCGGCGGTAGCTTGAAGGAATACACGGAACGGTTCGGTGAATGGGTACGATGCCGAGAGCTTCGACGCATACTGGGGCCTCCTAATGCTCCCTAGCAGCCTGTGGCGAAAGTCAGTTTTGCCGGGATCGACAGGACCGATCCTCTGTACTACACTGAAGCCCCATGGCGATGGGGACGACCCGCGACGACGTGGGCTCTCGGTAGACCCTGAGACCGGCGCTTCAGCCGGCCTCGGCCAGGGTCTCGGGGCGGAGCGCCTCCAACTTCTCGAAGATCCCCTCGATGACGTTGCTCTTGCCGGCGAACAACGCCTCGGGACCGCCGGCGTGCACGCTGCTGAACGGCGCCTCGTAGAGCGCGGATGGCTCCATGACGCCCCGGGCCGTGAGTTGGTCGATCACCATCTCGATGAAACGGATCTGCGGCGTGGTCAGGCTTCGGTTGGAGAGGAACTCAGAGAAGGCCTCCTGCGCGGCGGCGCGGTCCATTCCCACCAGGCTCCGCACGAAATGCGCCAGTGAGGGGGCGTCGTTGCGGGCCAGGAGGTGCGTCAACAGCGTCTGGCCGTCGTCCTCGCCGATCTCGACCAGTGTCTGTTCGAGCCCCCGCAGGTCGGTAGCCGTGAGCGGCTGGTTGGTCCGGAGGCGATGGATCACGATGTGGTCGAGGTGGTTCTTCAGGTACTCCTGCACCTTTTTCTCGTACTGGACCCCGGTCATCTTCGGCAGGAAGACGGCGGCGTCTTCGCGCACGGCCGTGATCTCGTCCTGAAAGTCGGTGTAGACGACCTTGCGCGTCTTCTTGTCCAGGAAGGGCACCAGGCCACGCAGGCGCAGGCGCAGCTCCTCGAGACCGTTCAAGGCGATGCCTTCCCAGAAGGCGCTCTCCTGCACCGAGGCCAGGTAGGCGAGCTGAGCCGTCACGGCGGGAATCGTGCTCTTTTCTTCGAGCAGCATGGCGATCTCCACCACCCGTCGGCGGTGCCGCTCGAAGGTGCCCGTGTCGCCCTCCGCGAGGGCCAGTTGCATCTTCAGCGCCGTGAGGTCGAACAGGCGCGACTCGATGTCGTCGGTCTCGATCTCGCTGGGCAGCCCGGCAACCTCACTCTGCAGGATCTCGACGTCGAACGCGGTGAGCCGTTCCCATGACTCCCGCTGCCGGAAACGCTCTACCGCCTCGAGCTGCATCCGCACGATGAAGTTCTCGCGGTTCATCGCCGCCACTTCCCGGTGGAGTTCCGTCGTCAACGCCCGGGCCAGCGCCGCCTCCGGGTCCAGATCCGGCGTCGCCTGGACGTCGGACAGCAACCGCACCCGCGACCGGAAGAGCCGGGCGCGGAGGGAAACGCCGCCACTGTCCTCGATCCCCTCCGGATGCTCGCGGAAAAAGTCGAAGTTGAAGCAGAAGTCGAAGACGCGGAAGTCGTCCTTGTCGTCCCCGGGTCCGAACAGATCGGGGCACAGGCGCGTGCCGCGCCCGATCATCTGCCAGAACTTGATCCGCGAGTAGACCGGCTTGAAGAAGACCAGGTTGGCCACCTCGGGGACGTCGACGCCGGTATCGAGCATGTCCACGGAGATCGCGATGTGCGGCGCCTTGTCCTTCCGTGAGAAGTCGTCGAGCAGACTCTGCGGATACGTGGCGTAGTGATCGATGATGCGGGCGAAGTGCCCGGCGTACCGCGGGTAGTGGTGGTTGAACCGCTCTTCGATGAACGACGCATGCGCGTGATTGCGCGCGAAGATGATCGTCTTGGCCAGTCGGTCGCCACCGTCGACGGTGTGGCCGTGCTCCATGAGATGTTGCAGCACCTTGTCGACCGTGTCGTTGTTGAAGAGCCAACTGTTGATGGCGGACGCGTTGACCCGGTCCGGCAGCCCGCGATCGTCCTCGTCGTCGCCCCAGTCGAGGCTCTCCCACTGCGCCTGCTCTTCCTCGCTGAGCGAGTCGTAGTCGATGCCGTCGCGTGGAAACCGGAGATCCACCTGCTGAACCTTCGGTGGTACGAGAAAGCCGTCCGCCACCGCGGTCGCGAGTTCGTACACGTCGGTGGGCACGCCCGGCTCCAGGTCGAAGAGTTCGTAGGTGTTCCGGTCGACCTGATCCCGAGGCGTCGCGGTCAGGCCCACCAGCAGCGAGTCGAAGTACCGAAAGATGGCCCCGAACTTCTGATACACCGACCGGTGCGCTTCGTCGATGATCACGAGGTCGAAATGCCCGACCCCGAAGCGGGCCTCGGTGCCCGTCGTCTCGTCGATCAGCCCCATCATCGTCGGATAGGTGCAGACGTAGACCCGGCCCGCCTTGTCCTTCTCGGTCACCAGGTTCACCGGGCTCGACTCTGGCAGGTGGGCCTTGAACGCCCCTACTGCCTGGTTCACCAGCGACACCCGGTCGGCCAGAAACAGCGCCCGCTTCACCCAGCCCGCCCGCTGCAGCAGGTCGACCAGCGCGACCGCCACGCGGGTCTTGCCGCTGCCGGTTGCCATCACCAGCAGCGCCTTGCGCCGCGCCTGCGAGAGCTGCTCGCCGATGCTCCCGATGGCCCGCTTCTGATAGTACCGCTCGACGATGGCGTTCTTCACCCGCGCCACGTCCAGCGGCTCGCGGTGAACTCGGCGATGGAGCAGTGACGCCAGCTCGTCCTTCTTGTGGAAGCCGGCCACGGCTCGCGGCGCGTAGGCCTGGTCGTCCCACTGGTAGGTCTCGTACCCGTTCGTGTAGAAGATGATCGGGCGCTGGCCGTGCATGGCCTCCAGGCAGTCCGCGTAGAGCTTGGCCTGCTGTCGACCCGCCGCCGGATCGACGGTGGTCCTCTTCGCCTCCACCACCGCCAGCGGCTTGCCGTCATCTCCCCACAGGACGTAGTCGGCGTAACCGACCCCCGAGGCGTTCGGCATGCCCGTGACTTCGTACTCACGGTCGTGTTCCCGGTCGAGCGGCCAGCCGGCCCGCTGCAGGGCCAGGTCGATGATCAGCCTGCGCGTCGTGCTCTCGTTCCAGTCACGGGTCTCGGCGACGGTCTCGTTCTGCGCCTTGATGGCGGCAAGCCGTTCACGCAGCGCCTCCAACTCGCCTTCGACCTCCTTGCGCGCGTCTTCGGCCGTGTCGAGGTCGCGCTTCAGGGCGTCCAGTTCCTCGACGCTGGCCGGCGCGGCGCCCGGTTCCCGTGCGGGGACCAGGGACTCGTCGAAGGTCTTCCCGTGAAGGTTCTCCGCCCCTTTCCGCAGATAGGTGCGACCCGCCCAGTAGAGCACGTGCGCCAGCTCCCGCACCACATTCAACGCCTGCTCGGGCGCGGGCGTCCTGTTGCCGTGCACCGCCACGTTGCCCGCTTGCCGGATGTACTCCGCCTTCTGCCACACGACCTCGGGCACGATGGCACGGAAGGCGGGCTCGCTGAGGTAGGCGTCCAGGTTCGTGACCTTCGGCGGGTTCAGGGTCTTGTCTACCTTGTAGACACGCTTGACCAGACGCTCCAGCGCATGCCTCGCATGGAAGCAGGAGGCCCGCGGGTCGCCGTAGACGTGGTGCTCCGCATAGCTCGCGCTCTCCGCCGCATGCGGGAACTCCTGTTTCAGGAACGCGAAGTTGGCGGAGATTTCCATGGCGGCTCAGAGGTCTCCCCGGAAGGCGCGGGATTGCAGGGAAGCGAAGAGGTTGCCGAGTTCGGCCAGGTGGGTGCGCTGGCTGGTTTTCTGTCGTTCGACGGATTGGACGATGGCGGCGAATCGATCCTGTTCGTTGCGTGGAGGCTGAATAACCATGAGCCGCTTGATCGCATCCTTAGTAATCGCCTCACGTGTGGCTCCTGCCCCAGCAATCCTTAAGAGCCGGCGCTTCATCGAAGGGAACAGGAGACACTGCTCTAGGAACCTCTGGTCAAAGCCGTTGGTTGGTCGGATGATCGCCACGTGCTGGTTTACGCGCGCAGGGAGTACGTCGCGCGGTGCCCGGCAGACACGTGCAACGCTCGCTCCGGTAATGTTGAGCAACACGTCATCGGGCTCCACTACGACTCCGTCGAGACGCGCCGCCTGCTGGTCATCTATGAAAGCGATACCATGTTGGGAGAAATGGCCATCGCGAACGTTCATGCTCCTTATCAAAGCGATGCCATCTTTCTTGTAAGCTGCCTCTCCTCCCAACGGCGTCGCCCCGCTTCCGATTTTGGATGTGTGCGCGCCGAGGGCGACTTCGGGCCACCCCATAGGATTGGTGACGGGGTCGCCGAACGTGTCGAGGAAGGTGGATTGGAGGAGGGTGTCGATCTGGGCGAGGGCCTCGCGGCGCTTGGCCCGCAAGGCGTCCGCCGCATCCAGAATCCCCGTGATCCGCTTCTGCTCGGCGAGCGGCGGGAGGGGGATCCTCGATGCCTTGACCTTGGCATCCGACACAGCGGGGTAGTTCGCCCCGGTCGCGATATCGACCATCCGCTGCACAAACACGCCAGTCTTGACCCAGTGAAACAGATAGCGTGAATCGAGCTTGTCCTTATCGGGGCGGAGGACGCAGTAGCCGGTCGATGCTGTCATGCCATGATGTGAACCATTGACCAGAGCGACCCCATTCAGGTTGGGGCGCACGGTGGCAACGAGAACATCATCAGTTTCTACCAACTGCCGTGCCCTACTGGGGGCGTCAGAACACTCGTAACGCTCGATTGACACAATAGATTTGGTGTCCTTGTCCACCGAACTGAGGTCGATGTAGTCGAAGCTTCCGACACCGCTGGACCTTGGATTCCAGGTCTGGCACTTGCCGACATAATCGCCGATCGGATACTCCTTCAACCTCACCCCAACAACCTCTCTAGCTCCTCACGCCCCTTCGCGATGTCGTTCTCCAACGCCCCGAGCCGTCCGAGGATCACCCGCGGCGGGTCGTACTCCACCGCCTCGTACTCCACCTCCTTGTAGCGGTTGATGGACAGGTCGTACTCATTGCTCGCGATCTCGGCCTTGGGCACCAGGAAACTCTGGTCCGTCCTCGCCCGCTTGCGCTCCGCCCCGCGGATCCGCCAGCGGGCGAGAATGTCGGCAAGGTCGCTCTTCTCCGGCTGCGGGGTCCGCTTGTCGTCGAGCGAGTAGCCGTCCGCCTGCATGTCGTAGAACCAGACGTGGTCCGTGCCGCCGGAGTTGGTCTTGGTGAAGAGCAGGATCGCGGTGGAGACCCCGGCGTAGGGTTTGAAGACGCCGGAGGGCATGGAGACGATGGCATCGAGCTTCTGCTCTTCGACGAGAATCCGGCGCAGGGTCCTGTGCGCTTTGCTCGACCCGAACAGTACGCCGTCGGGCACGATGACGGCGGCGCGTCCGCCGGTCTGGAGCAGGCGCAGGAACAGGGCAAGGAACAGCAACTCGGTCTTCTTCGTCTTGACGACCTGCTGCAGGTCCTTGGCGGTGGACTCGTAGTCGAGACTGCCCGCAAACGGCGGATTGGCGAGGACGAGCGAGTACCGCTCGGCGTCGTCCCCGGCTGCCGTCAGGTCGGTCTGGGCGAGCGAGTCCCGGTAACGGATGTCCGGATTCTCCACGCCGTGCAGCAGCATGTTCATGCTGCCGATGCGCAGCATGGTGGTGTCGAAGTCGTAGCCGTGGAAGGTGCCCTCGTTGAACCGGCGGCGGGCCCGGGCGTTCTTGTAGATGCGGTCGCCGTGGTGCTCGACGAGATGCTCGGAGGCCGCGACGAGGAAGCCGGCCGTGCCGCAAGCTGGATCGCAGATGACGTCCTTCGGGGTGGGTGCGGTCATGTCCACCATCAGCCTGATGATGTGGCGCGGCGTGCGGAACTGCCCGTTCTGCCCGGCGGTGGCGATCTTGCCGAGCATGTACTCGTAGAGATCACCCTTGGTGTCGCGGTCGGCCATGTCGATGTCGTCGAGCTGGTCGACCACGTTGGCCAGCACCCGAGCCGTGGGCATCATGAAGAGGGCGTCCTTCATGTGGTGGGTGTAGGTCGATCCCTCGTCCGAGTCCCCCGCCTGGCCCAGCGATTTGATGAAGGGGAACACCTTGTCCCGCACCGTCTCGAACATTCGCTCGGGCGCAAGCTCCTTGAAACGCGACCAGCGCAGAGCGTCTTGGCCGGCGGTGAACACCGGCTCCTCGATCGGGTTGCCGGTGCGGGCGGCCTTGTGCTCCTTGCGCGTGTGCAACTCGTCCAGCCCCTTGATGAAGAGCAGGTAGGTGAGCTGCTCGATGACCGAGAGCGGGTTCGAGATGCCGCCCGACCACATGGTGTCCCAGATTCGGTCGACCTTGGACTTCAGCTCACCGGTGATCATGATTCCATCTCGCGCGTCTCCATCGAGTCGTCGAACCGCCGGGACCTCGACCGGAAGCCGTGCTGGACGGCGGCGATGCCTTGCCCCTTGAGCAGCTTCGACAGCGTCATGTCGGAAAGCGGCTTCCCGCGCGGGTTCGGGAAGAGGAGGCCCTGTCGTCGCGCAACCCCGCCGCCTCGTGGAGAATCTCCACGGCGCGGCGGGACAACGGAACCGTGTGCTCGCGGTTCGCCTTCATGCGCACAGCGGGTGATTTCCATTCAACCGCGTCGAGATCGATCTCTTTCCACCGCGTCAGCCGCACCTCGCCGGAACGGGCCGCCGTCAAGACCAGGAACTCGAACGAGAGCTTCGCGGAGACCGTCGCTCCAGAGGCTCGCACCAGCGTCCGCGAATCACCAGCCGCTGGATTAAGCTCCGGCCTCCGGTCGGCCGGACATCCACGTAGAGGCCGTGACCGTCGCAGTAGCGTTTCGGCGTGGCTCTGCTCACTGCCACGCCTATCAGCGTACACTGCGGTATGTCCCTCCGGGCGCACCGCCGGTGTCCAGCCCGCGCCCCGGCCCCGCGGCCGCCCTCACAACTGCAGCCAGAGCCGTTCCGGACACTCCACGAGGTTCTTGATGCGGCGCAGGAACGTGACCGCTTCCCGGCCGTCCACGATGCGGTGATCGTAGGTCAGCGCCACGTACATCATGGGCCGCACGGACCACCTGCCGGTCGATCGCCACGGGGCGGTCCTGGATGGCGTGCATGCCGAGGATGCCGGATTGCGGCGGGTTGACGATGGGTGTCGACAGCAGCGAGCCGTAGATCCCGCCGTTCGTGATCGTGAAGGTGCCGCCCTGCAACTCGGCGAGCCCGATCTTGTTCTGCAGCGCGCGCGTGGCGAAGTCGGCAACCGCCAGCTCGATGGCGGCGAGGCTCATCGACTCGGCGTTCCGCAGCACGGGCACGAGCAGTCCACGCCCGCCGCCGACGGCGATTCCGATGTCCTGGTACTTGCGGTAGACGATGTCGGTGCCGTCGATGCGCGCGTTCACGGCCGGCACGGTCTGCAGGGCGTCCACGGCGGCCTTCACGAAGAACGACATGAACCCGAGCTTGATGCCGTGGTGTTCGTGAAACGCGTCCTTGTAGCGCGCCCGCAACTCGTTCACCGCGGTCATGTCGATTTCGTTGAACGTCGTGAGTAGCGCCGCGGCAATTAGCCGATATCGGCGCAACTCACTTCCCACGGTATCCCGAAGCGGTCAACGACGAGCCCGTACGCCGACGACCAGAACGTCTTCTGGAGCGGGATCTTCACGGTGCCGCCCGCGGCCAGCGCGTTGAACATGCGTTCACAGACCTTCTCGGTCGAAGGATGGACGAGCACCGCGAAACCTTGTGGACATTCGTAGCCATCCGGTGGCGCATCGGCACCGCTCAGCGTCTGGCCGTCGAGCGTCATCGTTGCGTGGATGATCTTCGACCGCCACATGTCCGGGACGTCGCCCGCCATCGGCGAGTCGCCGTATGACAGCATCGTGACGATCTCACCGCCGAGCAGTGGCTCGTAGAACAGGAACGCCTTCTCGCAGTCTCCGTCGAAGAGAAGATGTGTGCTCAACTCCATGTGTGCTCAACTCCATGGAAGCCAACGCTCGCCTCCTCGATGTCGAGCGTCGGCGTCTGGCGAACGCGAGACAATCCGCGGGTAAGTCCGACGATGCGTCAAATCGTACAGCGTCATGTATCCGCACCGCCGCAGTTCGCCGTTCCGCTACTTCGACTGATAATTCCGGCTGTAACCCGTTCGGCCGTTGGTGATCGTCCAGGTGCGGCCGTCGGGCTGGACGGTGGCCTTGATCCAGTGGCCCGCGCAGTCGTCCTCTTCGGTCAGGTTGGCGCCGCGCGGTCGGCGTCGGGCGCTCGAGCTCGGCGGGGCGATGGAACCAGTCAATGCCCCAAGGTCCACCCACGCAGGATGTGCATCAGTGTGTACCGGACTGGTTTGTGGATATTCGGCCACCGCAACGGTACATCGCCGTACTTCTGCGATGAAGGCGGCGCCAAGCCCGGGCTACTCGTACTCATAATTCAGCGCCGGTCGAATGCAGCGGGGCTTTCACCACGGGCTGCTAGATCCGGGTCCGCGCCTCTCGAAAGACTTCGTCTGCCTGGCGGCTTGAGAGGGTGCCGGCGTCCAGAGCTTCAGACCGGCGCTGCGCCTCTTCTGCCCAAATGAGCGCGTTCTCTCCAGGCGACAGGTTCTCCAAGCTGTCGAGCAACCGTTCGGCCAACCGGGCCCGGGCCTTTGGCTCGAGTTTCAGTGCGGCGGCCTCAAGCTCTTTGATCATGGGTTGAATTCTACATCCAGATGCTTCCGCTTCACCCTGTCGGCACGTGTCCGGACCCGGATCCAATGAGTTGTCGCTTCCCCGTTTCGCCGTCTGAGGTCGGTGGTTGGGTTCTGGGCGACGCTGGTCAGGGCTGCTAGCGTCTGACGGTGTCATTCGACCGCTTCAGTCCGCGTGAGGGCCAGGTCGGACCGGTCAGGGTGGCGGAGAGGTCCGTAGGTACCGAGGAAGCCGGGCAATGCCGGCGGAGGGAAGGGACCTCAGGTGGAAGCGATGGCGAAAGGGAGCAGGCTCCCCCGGGATTGGCCGAAGGCTAGTACCCCGGAGATGAGCGGGAATGCATGACGAACGCCCCTGAGGAAATTCGGGCTCATGTCGTCACGGCAGTCCTGAAATGTCTGGTTTATCGATGTTGTTGACCAATATTGACTATATTTCGACTGATTGGGCTGAAATTCGACTCCTTGTCCTTAGTACGCGCGGAGAGTGTAGCGCCGCCGTCACAATTGCAGCCAGAGCCGTTCCGGGCACTCCACCAGGTCCTTGATGCGGCGCAGGAACGTGACCGCTTCCCGGCCGTCCACGATGCGGTGATCGTAGGTCAGCGCCACGTACATCATGGGCCGCACGACCACCTGCCGGTCGATCGCCACGGGCCGGTCCTGGATGGCGTGCATGCCGAGGATGCCGGATTGCGGCGGGTTGACGATGGGTGTCGACAGCAGCGAGCCATAGATCCCGCCGTTCGTGATCGTGAAGGTGCCGCCCTGCAACTCGGCGAGCCCGATCTTGTTTTGCAGCGCGCGCTTGGCGAAGTCTGCAATTGCCAGTTCGATGGCGGCGAGGCTCATGGTCTCGGCGTTCCGCAGCACGGGCACGAGCAGTCCGCGCCCGCCGCCGACGGCGATTCCGATGTCCTGGTACTTGCGGTAGACGATGGTCGTGCCGTCGATGCGCGCGTTCACGGCCGGCACGGTCTGCAGGGCGTCCACGGCGGCCTTCACGAAGAACGACATGAACCCGAGCTTGATGCCGTGGCGTTCGAGGAACGCGTCCTTGTAGCGCGCCCGCAGCTCGTTCACCGCGGTCATGTCGATTTCGTTGAACGTCGTGAGTAGCGCCGCGGCGTGCTGCGCCTTCACGAGGTTGCCGGCGATGACCTTGCGCAGGTGGGTCATCGCGACCCGTTCTTCCTCGCGGTGTTCGCTCGCCGCCGGGGTCGGCGGCGGCACGGGTGGCTGCGCCGGCGTGGCCTGGGCTTGCTCGACTGCCGGCGCGGGGTCTGCTTTCGCTACGCTGTCGGCCGGGCCGGCGCCGGTGGCGGCCGGAGCAGCGAGACCCGCCTCGCGCCTGGCGCGTCTGGCCGACGGCGACAGCCGCCGCGCCGGTGTGGCTTTGGCGGCAGCCGGCGCCGGGTCTGGTGTCGCCGGCGCCCTGGCGCTGGACGCCGCCTTGGACGGCGAGGGGGCCGAGGCCGTCGCGCCCTGCTCGTCAATCACGCCGATGACGTCGCCGACCGCCGCGGTCGCCCCTTGCGCCAGGACGATACGGACCAGGGTGCCGCCGACCGGCGCCGGCAGCTCGACCGCGGCCTTGTCCGTTTCGAGTTCGACGACCACCTCGTCGGCAGTGACGACATCGCCCTCCGACTTGCGCCAAGCGCCGATTTGGACCGAGGTGATCGACTCGCCCAGTTCCGGGACTTGCAGATTGACTGCCATAGGGGTGGATCGTCTCCGTTATGCGACCGCCAGCGCTTCTTCGATCAACCGCCGCTGCTCGCGTTTGTGACTGCTCGGCGATCCTGTCGCCGGACTGGCCGACGCCGGGCGGCAGACGACGCGCGAGAACACGTCGGGAAACTGCAGTTGGAGGTGCGTCCAGGCGCCCATGTTCATCGGCTCCTCCTGCGCCCACCAGACCTCGGTGTCCCCGAACGGCGCCAACGCGTCGTTGATCGTATCGAGGCCGAGCGGATAGAGCTGTTCGAAGCGGATGATGGCCACGTCCTGTCGTTCCGTTTCATCGCGGGCCGCCGTGAGGTCATAGTAGAACTTGCCGCTACAGGCCAGCACACGCCGGACCGCGTCTGGCTCGACGTGCGGATCGCCAACAATCCTGTGAAAGCGTCCTTCCGACAGCTCGTCCAGACCGGACACGGCCTGCGGATGACGCAGCAGGCTCTTGGGCGCCATCACGATCAGCGGCTTGCGCCAGGGCCGAACCATCTGGCGGCGCAACAGGTGGAAGTACTGCGTCGGCGTGGTCGGGTTGACGACCTGGATGTTGTCCTCGGCCGCCAGTTGCAGGAACCGCTCGAGTCGGGCGCTCGAGTGCTCGGGGCCCTGGCCCTCGAACCCATGGGGCAGCAGCAGCACCAATCCGCTCCACAGGCTCCACTTGTCTTCACCGCTGGAAATGAACTGGTCGACGATGACCTGCGCGGCATTGACGAAGTCCCCGAATTGCGCCTCCCAGATGATGAGGCCGTCCGGAGATTCCAGGCTGTATCCGTATTCGAAGCCGAGCGGGCCGGTCTCGGAAAGCGGGCTGTTGTGAATCTCGAAGGCGCCCTGGCGGGGAGAGAGGTGCTGCAGCGGTACGTGCAGGAATCCCGTTTCGCAGTCGTGCACGACCGCGTGCCGGTGCGAGAACGTGCCACGCTCGCAGTCCTGTCCCGTCAGGCGCACGCGAAACCCCTCGAGCAGCAGGCTGCCGAACGCCAGCGCTTCGGCGCACGCCCAGTCGACCGGCCGTGTGCCGTCCGCCACGTCGGCGCGCTGTTGGAGCAGGCGGGCGATGCGGCGATCGGGCACGATCTCCTGCGGTGTCCTGCCGAGCTTCTGCAGAATCGTCCGCAGCCGGGTGGCCGGCACGCCGGTGTCGACGTCGGGGACCTCGGCATCCAGGCCGCGGTTGTAGCCTGACCAATCGCCCGTCACCTGGTCGCCGATGTGAATGTAGTCTTCGCTTCTCGCCGAAGCCAGCTCCGTCTCGAGGCGCTCGCGCCGCGCGCTGGCGATCAGTTCGGCTTGCTCCCCGGTCACGCCGCCCTGGCTCAGGAGGCGCTGCAGATAGGCGTCCCGCACCGGCTTGCGCTGCTGGATGGCTTGATACTGCAGCGGTTGCGTGAAGCGCGGCTCGTCGGTTTCGTTGTGGCCCCGGCGCCGGTAGCCGTACATGTCGATCACGACGTCGCGCTGGTACTCGTGCCGAAAGTCGACCGCCAGACGGACAACCTGGGCCGCCGCTTCAGGGTCTTCTCCGTTCACATGAAAGATCGGAACCTGCAGCATCTTCGCGACGCCGCTGGCGTAGATCGCCGAGCGGGCCTGCCAGTGGGTCGTCGTGAACCCGATCTGGTTATTGATGATGACGTGAATCGTGCCGCCGACGGCGTAGCCCGACAACTGGCTCATGTTGAGCGTTTCCTGCACGACGCCTTCGCCGGCGAACGCGGCGTCGCCGTGGAGCAGGATACAGAGTCCGTGGCGTCGCCTGGTGTCGTCCTTGCGGTCCTGCCTGGCCCGCAGGCGGCCGACGGCGACCGGATCGACGAACTCGAGGTGGCTCGGATTGAAACACAGGGACAGCCGCAGGGTCTCACCCTGGGAACTCGTCCATTGACCGCGGTAGCCGAGATGGTATTTGACGTCTCCCCGTCCTTCGTAATGCAGGTGATCCAGATCGGCGAACTCACGGAAGATTTCCTGGGCGTTCTTGCCGACGACATTGGCCAGGACATTGAGGCGGCCGCGGTGCGCCATGCCGATCACGATGTCGTTGACACCCTGGACGCTGGCGCGTTCAATGAGCAGATCAAGCAGCGGGATCAAGGTCTCGCTGCCTTCCAGCGAGAAGCTCTTTGCGCCGACGAACTTCTTCTGGATGAAGTCCTCGAAGATCGTGGCGTCGGTCAGCTTGGTCAGGATCCGCAGTTGGCGCGCGAGTGTGAGGTTGACGTGGTTGCCGACCGTTTCCATCCGCTGTTGCAGCCACTCGCGTATGCCCAGATCGTCGATGTGCATGAACTGCACGCCGATCGAGCGGGTGTAGGTCTCGCGAAGTCGTTCGATGACGGCGCGAGGGGTGTCCAGCGAGCAGCCTGACAGCGTTTTCGGCGAGATCTTCCGATCCAGGTTCCGCGGTTGGAGGCCGTAATAGGCCGGGTCCAATTCAGGACTCTTGAGAGGGGCGAGTTCCAGCGGATCGACGCGGGCAGACATGTGGCCCCGGACCCGGTAGGCCCTGACGAGCTTGTTGACACAATGCTGGATGCCCACCGCGCCGGAGACCGCATCCTCTTCGGAACGCGGCTGGTCAGACGGTGCGACTGCCGGTGCGGCGGCAGACCCGCCATCCGGTCCGGCGCTGGCGACCTGCGCGAGGGCCGCCTGCACGGCGTCCGGGTCGGCCGGCAGGGCATCGAAACAGGCACGCCAGCGGGCCGGCACGGACGCCGGGTCGGTGATGTAGTCGGCGAAGAGGCCCTCGACGACGTCGATGTCGACAGGGCCGTCAGGTGAGGAACGCGGGGCAGGGTCAGGCATGGTCGATCAAGGGTTGCAATCCAGCCGTTCCCACTGACTGAGCATAGCCTCATTGTCAAGATGCGCAGGGAGATCCAAAAAAGGGCGTAATCTATTACGTGTGAGCCGGATGGCGTTGCCTGGAACGCTCCGGCCGGGCCTGTCGACGCGTGACCGATTCCACCTACCACGAGCTGCTGACGCAAATACGGGAGGCCTTCCCTGCGCCCGTCTCCGACCGGCTGCACGACGCGTACTTCGTCTTCTCGATTCTGCGGGCGCTCGATCAGGTCGACGCCATGAAGTCCGAGGTGCCGCTGCTCGGCCGGCCGCGTGCGCTCGACTACGTGTCCGCCGAGCAATCGGAGCTGGCCGAAGAGGGACGCAGCGTCGAGGAGGTGGCGCACCTGCTGGTCGGCAAGCTCGAGGGGCTGCCGATCTGGGGGCATCCGCGGACGCAGATCAACGTCGTCCCGCCGTCGTCGATCCCGAGCATCATCGGCTCGCTGCTGCCCGCCATCTACAATCCGAACCTCGTCTCCGACGATACGTCGTTCGGCCTGGCGCTGACCGAAGCGGCCGTGGCCGCGATGACGGCCCGGCTCGTCGGCTACGACGCCAAGCAGTCGGCCGGCGTCTTCACGTTCGGCGGGACCGGCACGACGCTCTACGGCGTCAAGCTCGGCATCGAAAAGGCCATGCCCGGCGCGATGGACAACGGTGTCGGCGCCGACGGCGTCATTCTGGCGTCGGCGCAGAGCCATTACTGCCGGCTGAACATCGCCGGCTGGCTGGGCCTCGGCGAGAAGAGCATCGTCGAGGTGCCGACGCACCTGCAGAACGACATTCGCATCGACCGGCTCGACGCGGCTGCCCGCGCGGCGATCGACCAGGGCCGGCGCATCGTGGCGCTGGTCGCGACGATGGGGACGACCGACGCGTTCGGCGTCGACGACCTCGACGCGGTCGTCGATCTGCGTGACCGGCTGGTCGACGACTACAACCTCGACTACACACCGCACGTCCACGCCGACGCCGTCATCGGTTGGGCGTGGTCGGTCTTCAACGACTATGACTTCGAACGGAATCCGCTCGGGTTTCGACCCCGCACGGTGCGGGCGCTCGCGATGGCCTGCCGCCGCATCTCGAAATTGCACCGGGCCGACTCCATCGGGATCGATTTCCACAAGACCGGCTTCGCGCCATACATCTCGAGCCTGTTCCTGGTTCGCGACCGGGCCGACCTGCAGCTCCTGGTGCGTGGCCGGGACGAGATGCCCTATCTGTTCCAGTCAGGCGAACGCCACCCCGGGGTGTTCACCTTGGAGACGTCGCGCAGCGGTTCAGGCGTGCTCGCGGCGTACGCCAACCTGCACCTCTTCGGCCGGACCGGCCTGCGCGTGCTGCTCGGCCACCTCGTGGAGATGGCCGAGTCGCTGCGCGAGCACCTTGAAGGTCACGACTCGATGACGGTGCTCAACAATGACGGCGTCGGCATGGTCACGGTATTTCGGGTCTATCCCGACGGGGTCGACACCTGGACCATCAAGGAGCGCGAGCGTACCGATCCGGCCGCCAGGGACGAGCTGCTGCGCCACAACGACTACAACCGCACGTTGTTCCGGTATCTCTACGACCGCGCCATGCGGGGCGAAGGTGTGCACATCTCGATGACGGACTGCTATCGCGAAACCGACTACGGCGAGCCGATCGTGGGCCTGAAGAGCTTCACCCTGTCGCCGTTCATCGAAGAGCGGCACGTCCAGAGCCTCGTCAACGACGTGCTCGCCGCAAGGCAGGCAATCCGCAGTTGACCCATCGTATAGGCGTGCGGTCGGCAGGCACGGTGGTCCGCTCGGTCTCGACGACGTCGCTCGACGACGTCGCCCGCCGCGCAAGGCGAGACGTAGGGGCAACCCTTGTGGTTGCCCTGTGACGTAGGGGCAACCCTTGTGGTTGCCCTGTGACGTAGGGGCAACCCTTGTGGTTGCCCTGTGACGTAGGGGCAACCCTTGTGGTTGCCCTGTTCGTCAGTCGGAGCAGACCACGACTCCGGTCTCCTGTAGCCGTTGCGCCTCCTCCCGAATCGATAAACACGTGAACCGCGGCTTGATGTCATGAACGGTGTCGACGATTTCGTTCAGAGAAGACACCCGATGTTCCCGATTCACATAGACGATCGTGCTCAGCAGTTCCAGGTCGGCTGCAGACCGCGGCGCGAAAGTATTCACTACCCAGTCGATGTCCGGCTGATGCGCATCGATGAACGGTTGGGCACGATTCATGATGTCCTGTGCGGCGGAGCCGGGCTGAATGATGTACCCATATCCGTTCGGATATCGCTCTATCTCGACGGAGAGGGCATCGAGTCGCGCGGCGTAGTCAACGTCCGAGAGCACTTCCGAATCGAACGGGCCATAGGTGTACATCTGAAATCGATAGCCCACCGGGACGTCGCGAACCGCCGTCAACAAGAACAGCAGCTTCATCAAAACGGTTCGCCCGAGTGTCTGTTGCGGAGCCTGCTTCACCAGCGCCGTCAACAGCGCCAACCTCTGCCACATGGTGTCGTTCATGACGTGCTCCTGAGTTTCTCCTGTACGACCCGTCTTCCTTCGTCCGCTTTTTCAGGCAGCGAGTACATCCTGACCTGGCGGTGCGGAGCCTCCTTCAACTGCTTGATGACCGGGGAATAATCCGACAACGGTCGCACCTCATCGGAATCCTCTGTCGCGACCAGGATGTCCGGATTTCCGGTCTTGTACCAGGACTTTTCGGATCGCTCCTCCGCCACCAGCAGGTCCCCGAGTGCAGTACGCGCCTCATCGAGATGCGTCTGTGCATCGACCAGCGGGCTCTCGGACGATTCCCATATCTGACGATAGTGGCGGCGGTCGCGTAATCGTCGCCCATGCTCTCCACCCTGGTTGTCCGCAAGGCGGCCTAGTGCTGCGTCACGTCAGAATTTTAGGATAGACGGACTTGAGTTTACGGCGCGCATCGTCGACCTGCATCTGCCAGTCGACACCGCGTTGCGTAGCAGTGACGTCGGTGGACCACGCCGACACTTCGCCGTGCAGCGTCTCGAGGTCGCCGATGCGGCGCCCGTCCAGGCATTGACGCGTCATCGAACTCAGTTCATTCTCGGCGATGTTCAGCCAGCTCCCGTGCTTCGGCGTGTAGCAGAACTCGAGGCGACGAACCAGTTCCCGAGCCCGGGCCGGCTCGAACACCTCGTAGAAGGCGCCGGGCGTGTGCGTGTTGAGGTTGTCGCACACCAAGGTGACCTTCGGGCAGTCGGCGTAGCGGCCCTCCAACAGGTCGGCGACCTCCACCGCCCAGTCCGCCTTCGTCCGCCGGGCCCGCGCCGTCGCCCGCCGCCAACACGCCAGCGGCTCGCTGAACAGGAAGACCGAGGCCGTACCGGCCCGTTCGTACTCGTAGTCGACGCGGCGGGGCCGCGCCAGCGTGGCGGCCATCGGCGGGCGCGTTTCCTTGACCAGTTGCACCGGCTGCTCATCCATGCACACGACCGGGCAAGCCGGGTCGTACGGTTGCGCATAGGTGTCCAAGACCTGCTCCATGTGCGCCACGAACTCGGCGTCGGCCTCCGGCGGGATCACCCAGTACTCGATTTTCCGCCGGGTCATCCCGTTTTTTTTAGCGTGCGCCGGATGGTCTCGTGGCTGACCGACTCGACGACCTCCAGCTCGACGACCCGGCGCGCCAGTAGCCGCAACGACCAGTTGGCATAGCCCTTCGGGGGCGGCCCCAGACGCAGGGCGATGACCTGCGCCTCCTGCTCGCCGTCGAGCAGCTTGGGGACCGGGGGCGACGGCCGTCGTTTGCGTTCCAGCGCCCGCTCGAATCCTTCCAGTACGCATCGTTGGCGAATGTTTTCAACGGTCTTGGTGCGGCACGACAAGGCGTCGGCGATCTGCTGGTCGGTCCACGCCGGTCCGTCCGCATCGGCCTTCAAGAGGATCTGAGCACGGCGCACCTTCTCGTTGCTGCCGTTGAGCTTCCGGACTGTCTGTTGACAGACCTCGCGTTCCTGGTCGGTGAGTCGGACGATATACTTTTTCTGCACGGGAACTCTATCGGTTCCGCGTGCCCTAATCTTTAGTCGTGGCGCAGCACTAGCAGCCTGTGGTGAAACCCCGCGTTGCACCGAGATCGGCGCTGCGCCCGCGTGGCAAGGCGCGACGAGGAAGCAAATTGGGGGATTTGTGACTGAGGAGCAACGCCGCCACGCGGGATGCAGCGCCAATCGAATGCAGCGGGGCTTTCACCACGGGCTGCTAAGACACGCCAGTCGTCCCATTGGAGATAATCGTCGATGCCGCCATCGACAGGCGCCGGAAAAACTCCGTCCGGCAGCATGTGCGCCAGCGCCTTCTGCACGTAGTCCGTCCAGCCGAGCTGCCGAATTCTCCGAAGTCGCTGAAACACAGGGTGGTCGATGACCGACCGTTCCCAGTCGTTGACTTCGATGAAGCCGTGTACGGGGCACCGAAACTCGTACGACAGTTTCGATGTGGCGGCGTGATCCATCGGTCGGCCTGGATTGGTCAGTGTGGGAAGCAGTGCAGACCGCAAAAGTAGACGATCAAAAAACGAATGTCAAGTGTCGAGCGTCCCGCAATCCATGTCTCGCGTATCGGCGTACACTCGCGGCAGGTCTGTGATCAGGTCGAGGCGGCCCTCGAAGCCGCCGCGCACAAACCGCGCGTCGAAATCCGTCGCGAGTGGTATTACTGAGACAATGGGAAGGCTGCCGTGATCACATACAAGACCGGCGACATCCTCGCAGAGCAGGCCGACGCGCTGGTCAATACCGTCAATTGCGTCGGCGTCATGGGGCGCGGGATCGCGCTCCAGTTCAAACGCGCCTTCCCCGGGAACTTCGAGGAGTACGTTGCCCGGTGCAAGGGCAATGAAATGCGACCGGGGCGCGTGTTCGTGTTCGAGACGGGTGCAACCGTTCCCCCGCGCTACATCATCAATTTCCCGACCAAGCGGCACTGGCGTGGCAAGAGCCGTATTGAGGACATCGAATCCGGGTTGGAGTCGCTTGTGCGGGAAATCCGATCGCGCAGCATCCGATCGATCGCCATCCCTCCACTCGGCTGCGGGCTGGGCGGACTGGACTGGCCGAGCGTGCGCGTCCGCCTGGAGGCGGCTCTCGAGACTCTTGATGAGGTCGAGGTCGTCATCTTCGAGCCGGGGGGCGGGCCGGCGGACGGTCGGGTCAATCGTTCGCGCGATGTCCCGAAGATGACGGCGGGGCGGGCCGCACTGGTCGGACTGCTCGACCGCTACCTGCGCGGCTTGCTGGATCCGTTCGTCACGCTCTTGGAAGCACAAAAGCTCATGTATTTCATGCAGGCCGCGGGCGAGCCGTTAAGGCTGAAGTTCACCAAGGGTCCCTACGGGCCGTACGCCGAAAACCTCCGGCACGTGCTGAACGCCATAGAGGGACATCTCGTGTCAGGCTACGCGGATGGCGAGGATGCTCCTGACAGCCAACTGAAGCTGATACCCGGCGCGCTTGAGGATGCTCGCGTGTTTCTGGAGAGCAAAGCCGACACGCGAGCTCGTTTTGGGAGAGTGTCCGATCTCGTCGACGGGTTCGAGTCGCCGTTCGGCCTGGAGTTGCTCGCCACCGTGCACTGGATTGCCGGCGTGCAGTTGGCCCGTGACCTCGACGAAGTCTCAAGGCATACCTACGCCTGGAACGCGAGGAAGAGACAATTCTCCCGACGGCAGATCGAGCTTGCTTTCAACGTGCTCTCGGAGAAAGGCTGGCTCACTTCAGCCAGCCATCCTCGCTCATTACAGTGACATCTCGATAGATGTCAAGTTCGGGTGGGCCTCACATCTCTCTGCTGCGTGCGGGTGGAATTGTGTGTAGACTGCCTCATGGCGAACATGGCGTTCGCACGCGCGCTGGCCGCAGGGGGATGGCTGACCCTCGCCGCGGCCGGTCCCGCCCTGGCGCAGCCGGCCGCGCAGGGCGAACATCCGGACATCCGGTTGTTCCTGGAGGCGGGTGCGCAGGACGGGGCGCGGGCCGGGAACGCACTCCGTGAGATCGGCGCCCAGTGGCGGGATGGGTACGCCGGCATCGTCTGGGACGTGGCGTGGCTGCGGCGCCCGCCGACGCAGGGGTTCATCCAATTCTTCACGCTCATCGACTTCCTCCAGCAGCAGACCGGCCAGCAATTCGGTCCCGATCTGGCGGGGTGGCACGAGTGGATCTGGGCGCAGCCCTACGATCCGCACCCCGACTACGGCTTCTTCAAGGGGCAGTGGTACAGCCAGATCGATCCGCGCTTCGCGGCGTTCTTCCCCCGCGGCGTGACGTCGCTCATCCGGCTCGACGAGATCGAGTGGGGCGGCGTGGGGGTCAACGGGATTCCGCCGCTCGAGTATCCGCCGCGGATCGCGGCCGGCGCCGCCGACTACCTGGCGGACGACCACGTCGTCTTCGGCATCGCGCTCGACGGGGAGGCGCGCGCGTATCCGAAACGCATCCTTGCCTGGCACGAGATGGCGCTCGACCGGATCGGCGGAATCGAGCTGACCATCGTCTACTGCACGTTGTGCGGGACGGTGATCCCGTTCGAGAGCGAGGCGGACGGCCGGCATCTGACGTTCGGCACGAGCGGACTCCTCTATCGCTCGAACAAGCTGATGTTCGACCACGAGACGCAGAGTCTGTGGAACACGTTCGAGGGGGTCCCCGTCGTCGGCGCGCTGGCTGGCAGCGGCCTGCGGTTGACGCCGCACGCCGTGGTGACGACGACGTGGGGCGAGTGGCGCCGCCGGCATCCGGCGACGACCGTCCTGTCGCTCGACACCGGCCATCGGCGGAACTACGCGGAGGGCGCCGCCTACCGGACCTACTTCGGTTCCGACGAGTTGATGTTCCGGGTCTCGAACGTCGATGACCGCCTCCCGAACAAGGAAGAGGTGCTGGTGCTGCGGCTGGCCGATCCGGCGCAGCCGGACGACCCGAGGCCGCTGGCCGTCAGCGCGCGCTTCCTCGCGCGCAATCGCGTGTTTCAGCACGCCTTCGCCGGGCGCAACCTCGTGGTCGTCACCAGCGAGCAGGGCGCCAACCGGGTGTACGACGCCGGCGACGTCCGCTTCGCGCGGCTGCTCGACGACCGCCGTGTGGCCGACGAGACGGGCCGGGCGTGGCAGGTCACCGAAGCCGCGCTCGTGCTGGACGGCGACCCGGGCGTGCAGCGCGCGCGCGTCCCCGCGCAGCGCGCCTTCTGGTTCGGCTGGTATGCGCAGTTCCCCGACACCGAGCTGATCGACTGAGACCGGCGCCCCCGGCCGGCGCGGCGCGGCCCGCCACGCCACCGGCGTTGCGCACCGCCGGCACCCAGCTACGGAGCGGAATTCCAGCGGTAGTTGAAGCGGACGTAGTAGAACCCGCCGTTGATGCCGAACGGCGTGTGCGCGCTGTAGCGGTTGCCCTTGGCGCGGGCGATCGGATTCACCTCCGGGTCGTTGCTGAACACGTTCTGGCCGCCGATCGTGAGCGTGGTGGACGCGCTGAGCGGATACGCCGCTTCGAGATCGACGACCGAGTCGCCGTGGTAGACGTACAGGTCCCTCGAGTCGAACCACTCGTCGTAATAGCTCAGGCGGCCGAGCAGGCGCCAGCGGCCGAGCGTCTGTCTGACCGTGGCGTTCCAGCGCGTGCCCGGAATCGCCTCCTGCAGCTCGCGAATCCGCACCGCGTCCAGCACCTGCGGAGCGAACCTGGTGACGGCGGTCGCGGTGTGGTTGAAGAGGAGCCCGAACGTCGTCCGGCCGCCGAAGCGCGGCGGCGCATAGGTGGCGATCAGGTCGAACCCCTGTGTCCGGGTCTCGAAGTGGTTGGTGAAGAACCGGAAGTTCTGCAGGTTGCGTGCGCTCGTGACGCCTTCCGCGAGCAGGCCGTCGACCTCTGCCGGCGTGAGCGCGAACAACTGCGTCAGGGCGAGGCGATCCGAGAGCCGAATCCGGAAGTAGTCGGCCGTGAGGGTGAACGGCCCGGTCTCGATCACCGCGCCGAGGGCGTAGCTGACCGAGCGCTCCGGCTCCAGCGGATGGCCGTCGCGAAGCCGGGCGACACGCGAGGTGGAGGGAATGGTGCCGTTGTTGACCAGGTCCATCAGCGCGTGGTCGTACTCGGTCGAGACGTTGAAGGCGTTCTGCTGGCCCGGCGTCGGCGCGCGGAAGCCACTGCTGGCGCTGGCCCGTAGCGCGACGGCGCCGGTGAGCTGGTAGCGCCCTGACAGCTTGCCGTTCGTGGTCGTGCCGAAATCCTCGAAGTTCTCCACCCGCAGTGCACCGCCGATGGTCCAGGCGCCGTCCAGGCCGCGCACTTCGACGTCACCGTAAAGCGCCGTGTTGCCGCGGCTCCAGACTCCGGCGGCGATCGGGCTGAAGCCCGGGAAGCCGTTGGACCCCGCACTGAAGCCTTGGGCGGCGAACGGGCCGATCTGCCATGACGGCTCGTCGCCCAGTCCGACTTCGAACCGCTCGTCCCGCCACTCGGCGCCGCCGGCGAGGTTGACCCGGTCGGTGAGGGGATAGCTGAGATCGACGTTCAGCCCGACCTCGTCCTGCCGGTAGAGACCCGGGTCGAACGTCGTGGGCGTCGCCGGACCGAGGGAGGCGTTGACGGTGTCGTCGATGAAGAAGTCCGCCTGGCTGGAGCCGGTGCGGGCGCTCACGTCCCAGAGCATGATGCCGGCGAACTGTCCGCGCAGTCCGGCGACCAGGGACGTGTCGAGCACGTCGCCCCCGAACTGGGGCGTGAAGCCACCCGGAAAGCGTTCCTGGAACGAAAAGCAGTGCGGGTCGGCGACGACCCGCGCGAGGGCGGCCTGATCGGGCCGGCCGCCGCTGACCGGCACGGCGGGGCAGTTGGCGGATCGGTCGGGCGTGCCGTCCCGCGCGTCGAGCACGTCGCCGATCAGCAGGCTCTGCCCCCGGTCGGCGCTGAAGACCGCGGCCCTCGTGTTGGGGTTGCGGAAGAAGAAGCCGCTGGCCACCCGCCGGCTGGCGTAGTTGGCATAGCCGTAGGCCTGCACGCCGCTGGCAAACAGGTGGCCGAAGTTGCCCCACAACTTGACGTTGTCGTCGACCCGCGGGGACCCCCAGATCTGGGCCGGGTCGGCGACCGCGTCGTTGCCGGCCGCGACCAGCAGCGCCGCGTCGTCACGCTGCACGCTGCGGCTGGTGCGGCGGGCGTTGCCGTATTCGACACTGAGGTTGGCGAAGCCGGTGCGGCCGAGCGGCAGCCCGACGTTGCCGGCGACGGTGTACGTGCCGCCGTCACCCGCGCCGTAGCCGCCGGTGTGCAGCTCGAGGCTGCCGCCGCTGCGGTCGTCCTTCAGCAGGAAGTTCAGCACACCGGCGATGGCGTCCGAGCCGTACTGGGCCGCCGCGCCGTCACGCAACACCTCGATCTGCCGCAACGCGATCGCCGGGATGGTCGAAATGTCCGGGCCCTGCGCCCCGTCCGCGACGCCGTTGCCGATCCAGGTAATGACGGCGCCCCGATGCCGCCGCTTGCCGTTGACCAGCACCAGCGTGTGGTCGGGGGCGAGGCCGCGCAGGTTCGCGGGGCGAATGAGCCGGCCCGCGTCGCCGACCGGCTGGGGGTTGACGTTGTAGGAGGGCACGATGGTCCGCAACTGGTCGCCGATGTCGGTCCCGGCCTGCCCGGCGAAGTCCTCGGACGGGATGGCGTCGATCGGGACCGTCGACTCGGTCGCCGAGCGCGGCTGCGCACGGCTGCCGACGACGACCACCTCGTCGTCGAACTGCGGCGGCGGCGGGTCGTCCTGTCCGGTGCGACCGGCTTGCTGTTCCCGCTCGGTCTGCCGGTCCTGTTCGTCCGGCCGGGTCTGCCCGGTCTGCGTCTGGTGCCGGCCCGGGAGACCGGGCGCATTGGCGCTGCGCGCCGTGGTGGACCACTGGACGCAGAACACCAGGCCAAGAACCAGCACCGTATGCCGGGACGCACGTACGAAGGCGCCGATGATCGCGGGGTGGGCGTCCATGGTGTCGTATTTGGCGTCCGTCACGGATTCCACGGTCGGACCGGCGCGTGTCAGGGGTTGCCCCGGTGCTTCCGCGGCGGTCGCTTCTGGATCTTGTCGAGCAGCTTTTCAAGACGCTCGCGCTCGCCATTCCGCAGACGTTTGTTCTGCTGTGCGGGACGCCGGTGGACCAGCGTCTCGAATTCTATGAGCCAGTCCAGATCGGTCCGGATTTCACCCTCCGCCAGTTCTATCGCGCGCTCCCACGCGCCGGTGTTACGCCATACGCGCAGCACGTCCTTGCGCGCGCCGGCCCGCTCATACGCGACGGCCGCGTCGGCGGGCCGTTCCTGCGCCTCGCGGAGCCGGCCGAGCCGCGGCAGATCGGGCGCAATCGCTTCCAGCACCGATTCGGCCTGTTCCAGCCGGGCTCTGCGCGCCGCTCGCGACTCCCCGGCGCCGCCGGCCTTGAGCAGCGTATCGAAGGCCTTGCCGCGCAGCACCCTGGCCCGCGCTGGCGCATCGCCCGCGTAGCCCGTCAACCGGAGCCACGCCTCGACGTCATCACCGACGAACGCCCCGGCCAGCAGCGGGTGCTCGGCGCCCGCGTTCAGTCCGGTGCGTAACGCCTGCGCCGCCGGCAGCAGCGCGGCCTGCAGCCAGTCGCCGCCGGGACCCTGCAACTGGCCGAGCCCGCGTGCGGCCTCCAGCAGGGCGAACGGCGGTGTCGTCCTGTCGACCGACCAGGCGTCCAGCGTATCGAGTACGTGCTGCTCGCAGGCCGCCAGCACGGTCCGCCGTGTCAGGTCGCCGCCGCCAGGTCCGTCCTCGTCAGCCCAGCCACCCGCTCGGGCATTGCGAATGATGCTGATCAGTCGGGCGGGCGGGATTCCCTCCGGTACGTCGATGGCGTCCCGGGCCGCAGCGTGCACCTCGTCGTGGGGCACCCCGTCGGGCACGCCGTCGACCAGCAGTCGGGCCGCCGTGGCGAGCAATGTCGTGCGGGCGTCCCGGCGTACGACGTCGTCCGAGACGCCGTTCGGCAGCTCGGGGTCCCCGAGCAGCCGGATCGCCTGACACGCGCGTTGCCACGCCCGGCCCGGCGCCGAGTCGATGAGCCCCCGGGCATCGTGCGTGCGCGCCAGCACCCGCTCCTCGGCGGTCGCATCGGCATGGTCGAAGTGATCGAGCAGGTCTTCCACGTCATACGGCGCCGCGTCCCACAGCAGATCCCGGCTCAGATCCTGCTCCTCGGCGGTGGCCTCGACGTCCACGAACACCAGGGTTTCCGTCGCGCGGCTCAATGTCACACGGAGATGGTCGATGGCCGTCCTCCGCGCCTGCTGATCGAGCGCCGCGTCGGCCGCATACGTCAACTCCAGAGGCTCCAGGCTTGACAGCAGGCGACCCGGGTCGAGGACGCAGACCGACTGGTACTCCAGGCCCTTGGTTTCCGCCGGCGTAAGCACGCCGTTCCGCAGGCGCTCCGGCACCCACGCGGGGGGATCGTTCTGCGGCGTCACGACCACCACATCGTCCGTCTCCGCCAGGCGCTCCAGAAGCTGGACGGCCTGGGAGCGGCCGGGGACCGGCACGTGTACGAGATGCGCGTCGACGTGCTGTCCTCCGCGTTGGCGCCGCTGCTTCGTCGGACGCACCTCTTTCTCGATATAGGTGTACCGTTCGGTCGCCCTTTCGATAACCTCGGCGATGCGGCTGGGGCAGCGCAGATGGTCCTCCAGATGAAACTTCGCCGGCGCGCCGACCCGGCGGACCAGCAGCTTGCTCAGCGGCCCCCAGTCGAACCCGGTCGGCCTGACGGTCTGTCCGGCGTCGCCGGCCATCAGCAGCCAGGGCGCACGCACGTGCCTGCGCGCGACCGCGCAGCAAAGCTCCACCACGACGGCGGTTTCGAGCAAGGTCAGGTCCTGGGCCTCGTCGACCACGATGCGGTCGAATCGGTCGAACCCCTCCGGTACGTGGTCGTCGCGCAGCCGATCGACGGCCTGCGCCGCGGCCGCGAGCTCGGGAAAGATCGTCCTGACGGCCTCCCGCGGGAGGGCGCGGGCGACCTTCAGCAGCGCCTTGGCCGCCTTGCCGCCGACCCCGTCGTGGCCGCCCCGCTGGGAGTGGTACTCGTCGTCGCTCAGGCGCGCGGCGCCGCGGTCGGTGACGCAGCCGCGGTCGCCTGGAATCGCCCGGCCGAAGAGGACGGCCCGCAGCTCGGCATGCAGCGCATCCAGCCGGCGTTTCCATGGTCCGGCCATGTCGCGTCCGAGCCTCGTGACGGCCGCATCGAACTTGCGGCGGCTGGCAGCCAGCGGTTGCCTCGCTACGTCGGCGCCGCAGACCTCGCCGAGGAACGTCGTGAAGTCGCGGCACGCCACCTCGACGTCGGCCGGTGCGAATGAGGCGAAACGCTCTTCGGCGTGGCGGGTAAGGGCGCTTGACCAGGTGAGATAGAGTATGCGCTGGCCGTTCCGGGCCTCCACGGCCTTCCAGAGCACCGTCGTCTTTCCGGATCCCGGGCGACCAAGGATCAGACGGACCGGTCGGTCGTTCTCGACGAAGTCGAGCTGCGCGTCCGTCCAGGGACGGCCGGCGATGTCGTCGTTCAGATCCTCCGGCGTCGACAGCGTCAGAAAGTCGTCAAGGCCGCCCGCCGCGAGCGGGGCGTGGTCATCGTGATGTCTGACGGCTCGCACCAGAATGGCGCGCGCGGGAAGGTCCAGCGCTTTGGCCACCCGGCTGCCCTGCGGTGTCCACCACAGGTAGTACTGCATTCCGTTGACGCCGCCCAGGGGTGATCGGCGCCAGCCGCGGTTCTCCTCTACGCATCCCTTGACGACGGTCGTTCGCCCATGCGCTGCAAGATGCTGGAGCACGATCCCCAACCGCTTGTAGAGATGCGGCCACTCGCGCAGGTGATCCGACACCTCGGGATGCAGCCAGAGACCGTGACGCAGGTCCCGGAGCCGGAGGTCGCCCGATTCGGCAAGGCGATCGGGCCGAAACGGCAACACCGAGTGCGCGTGCGACCTCGGCCTGGCGGTTTTTCCGGCAGCAGCGGCCGGGATGAGCCAGGGCTGCTGCCGTCGTCCCAGCTCCTCGGCGAGCAGTCGGCATTGGCCGGGGGACAGCGTGAAGTGGGGGTCTCGGACCCGGCCGGACTCCACGTCGAGTATCTGCCGGGCTGTCTCGGAAACCACCCGCGGGTCGACGTTCAGTTGCCGGGCCAGTTGCTTGATCGTCTTCCGGTTGGAGGCCCCGCTCGCCCGGTTGACGCTGTTGTCCACGCCGAACTGTTAACGCCCCCAGCGGTAGTTGACGCGGGCATAGTAGTACCCGCCGCTCAGGCCCCAGGGCGTGAACTGGCTGTAGGGCAGGCCGAAGATATCGGCGAACAGATCCATCCTGTCCGAGAAAACGTCGAAGACGTTCTGGCCGCCGACTGCCAGCGTCGCGTCGCGGGCGAGCGGGATGCCGGCTTCCAGGTCGACGATGTACCGGCCGTCCAGCAGCGGCGCGTCGGCGCCGCGGACGAACCGTGCGTCGAAATGGTCGACCCAGGCGCCGTAGCGATGCAGGCGGCCGAGCAGGCCCACCCGCCCGACGCGCTGGTTGACGGTGGCGTTCCAGCGATATCGTGGCACGCCCCGCTCCAGGCCGCGCACGTCGCCGGCGGTGAGCAACTGCGACTTTTCCGTCACCTCGGTGTGGGTGTAGTTCATGGTGAAGCTGAGCACTGTGCCGCCGCCCAGCGCCGGCGGGGCGTAGGTGGAGACAAGATCGACGCCCTGGTTCCGGCTGGCGAAGTCATTGATGAAGAAGCGGAAGAATTTGAGCGTGCCGGCCGAGGCGATCCCTTCCGACAGCAGGATTGCGCGCTCGGCGTCGTCCAGCGTGAAGGTCTGCGACAGCGCGAGGCGGTTGTCGACGTCGACGCGGAAGTAGTCGGCGGTGAACGTGAACGGGCCGGTATCCACGACCAGCCCGGCGGTCGTGTTGATTGACGTCTCGGGCTCCAGCGGCTGGCCGCCCCGCAATTGCGCGGCCCGGAACGTCGACGGCACGTTGGCGCTGTCGACCAGTTGCAGCGTTTTCGGATCGATGGTCGTCTGGACGTTCAGCGTGTTCTGCTGGCCCGGGGTCGGCGCTCGAAAACCGGTGCTGATGCCGCCGCGCACGGAGACGTCGTCAGTCAGGCCATAGCGGGCCGACAGCTTGCCGTTGGTCGTGGAGCCGAATATGTCGAAGTGCTCGAAACGCACGGCGCCGCCGACCGTCCAGCGCTCGCCCGGATCCCGCAGCTCCAGGTCGCCGTACATCGCGACGTTGCTGCGGGTCCAGGTTCCGGCGGTGTAGTCGGGGAATCCGGGAAAGCCGTTCGAGCCGGATACGAATCCCTGCGCGGCATACGGTCCCACCTCCCAGGAGGGCCGTCCCCCGGCGCCGATCTCGAACCGTTCGTCGCGCCACTCGGCGCCGGCCGCAATGTTGACGATGTCGTTGACGGCGTGGGAGACGTCGAAGTTGAGGTTCACTTCCTCCTGGCGGTACAGCCCCGGGTCGAAGTCGCGCGGCGTGTCAGGGCCGAGCGACGCGTTGACGGTGTTGTTGAAGAAGAAGTCCGACTCGTGGGCGCCGTAGCTGGCGCTGGCGTCCCAGGTAACGCCGTTGGCGGTGATGCCCTGCACGCCGCCTACCGCCGACATGTCGCTGACCACGCCGCCGAACTGCGGCGTGAAGCCGCCCGGAATGGTCTCCTGAAAGGAGAAGCAGTTGGGGTCGGCGAACACCTGATCCAGGGCGGCCTGGTCCGGTACGTTGCCGGTGACCGCCACGGTCGGACAGTTGGCAGAGCCGGCGCCGGTCGCGGCCAGCACGTCGCCGATCAGCAGGGTTTCGCCGTCGTCGAGGCTGTAGATGTTGGCGCGGTTGTTCGGATTCCGGAAGTAGAACCCCTCCGTCACCTTCTTCTCCGCGTAGTTGGCGTGACCGTAGAACTGCACCCGGTTGGCGAACAGGTGGCCGAAGTTGCCGAACAGCTTCAGTTCATCCTCGATCGTCGGGTTGCCCCAGATCTGCGCCGGGTCGGCCACCGCGGTGTTGCCGGCGGCGATGAGCGCGGCCGCGTCGGCGCGCTGCACGCTGCGATTGGTGGGGTCGGCGTTGCCGTACTCGAGGCTGAGGTTGGCGAACCCGGTGGCGCCGAGCGGCAACCCGACGTTGCCGGCGAGGCTGTACGCGTCGCCGTCGCCCGCGCGGTAGGTGCCGGTGTTGAGTTCGAGGCTGCCCCCCGCCCGGTCGTCCTTGAGCAGGAAGTTCATCACGCCGGCGATGGCGTCCGAACCGTACTGCGCCGAGGCGCCGTCGCGCAGCACCTCGACCTGCCGCAAGGCGATCGACGGAATGGTCGAGATATCCGGACCTTGCGCGCCGTCGGTCACGCCGGCGAACCAGGCGATGACCGACGAGCGGTGGCGGCGCTTGCCGTTCACCAGCACCAGCGTATGGTCGTGAGCGAGGTTGCGCAGGCTGGCCGGCCGCACGAGCGTGGCCGCGTCGCTGATCGGATGCGTGGCGACGTTGAACGAGGGGATCAGCGTCCGCAACTGGTAGTCGAGCGTGGTGGCGCCCTGGCTGACGACATCCTGAAAGGGGATCGCGTCAATCGGCACCGGAGACTGGGTTACCGACCGCGGCTGCGCGCGGCTGCCGACGACGACCACCCGTTCTTCGAGTTGCACCGACATGGACACGTCGAGCGTCACCGTCACCCCGGCGCCGACCTCGACACCGTCGCGCACGACCGTGGCGAAGCCGGACAGGGTGAAGCTCACGTCGTACGCGCCGGGGGGCAGTGCGGTGATGGTGAACGTACCGGCGCCGCCGGTCACCGCGGTCCCGGCCCGATCGCCGGACGCCGTGCTCTGCGCCTCCACGGCCACACCGGGCAGCACGAGACCGGTGCTGTCGGTGACCGTACCGGATAGGGCAGTGTCCTGGGCGCTCGCGATGCCGGGCGCCAGCATGAGCGGGACGAGGACCGCCCACGCGATCGGAGCGCAAGTCCTCTGGCTACACCAAGTTGCATGCATGGCAAACAACCTCCTGCTACTGGCGAGTGTATCGCAGAATTGCACCGCTCAAACGTCTGGTGCTCGGGCGGGCGCCGCCGCCGTGTGGTGTGCGAGCTTGAGCCGCTGTGCGCGGTGCATTAGCCTGTCGGCAGCGTGACATCTCAGCGGCTCGGCATCGGATTCATCGGTAGCGGGTTCATCACCCGCTTTCATACACAGTCGCTGGTCGGTGTGCGTGACGCGGACGTGCGCGGGTGCTGGAGCCCGTGCGGCGAGCATGCCACGTCGTCGGCCGCGCTGGCGCGCGAGCTCGGCGTGGGGGACGCGCGCGCGTTTCCCTCTATCGAGGCCATGGTGGCCGACTCGTCGATCGACGCCGTCTGGCTGTGCGGGCCCAACCAGGCGCGCGTCGCCAACATGCAGGCGATCTGCGCCGCCGTGCACGCCGGAGCATCGCTCCGAGGCGTCGCCTGCGAAAAGCCGCTGGCGCGCACCGTCGCCGAGGCGAAACGGATGCGGGCGCTCGTGGTTGAGGCCGGTCTCAGACACGGCTACCTCGAGAACCAGCTCTTCGCGCCGGCGGTCACCCGCGGGCGCGAGCTGTTGTGGCGGCGCGGCGCCGCCCTGACCGGCCGGCCGTATCTGGCCCGCGCCGCCGAGGAGCACAGCGGACCCCATTCTCCTTGGTTCTGGCGGGGCGACCTGCAGGGCGGCGGAGTGCTGAACGACATGGCATGCCACTCGGTCGAGGTGGTGCGGCATCTGCTGACGGCGCCCGGTGCGCCCCGGGCTTCAATCAGACCGCGGCGGGTGACGGGGCACATCGCCTCGCTGAAATGGACCCGCCCCGACTACAGCGCCAAACTGCGGCGGACCATGGGGACGGAGGTCGATTACGACGCGCACCCCGCCGAGGACTTCGCCAGCGTCACGATCGAGTACGAGACGGACGACGGGATGCCGCTGATCGGCGCGGTCAGCACCTCGTGGAACTACGTCGGCGCCGGATTGCGGCTGAGCATGGAGCTGCTCGGCCCCGAGTACTCGATGTCGGTCAACTCGCTCGACAGCGGCGTGAAGCTGTTCTTCAGCCGCGAGGTGCGGGGCGCGGCGGGCGAGGACCTGGTCGAGAAGCAGAACGCCGATGTCGGATTGATGCCGGTCGTCGTCGACGAGACGGCCGAGTACGGCTACACCGCGGAGAACCGGCACATGGTCCGGGCCTTCCTGCGTGGGGAGACGCCGGACGTCACGTTCGACGACGGCGTCGAGGTGGTCGAGCTGTTGATGACCGCCTACATGAGCGCCGAGCAGGGGCGGACGCTGCCGTTCCGACCGGCCGGACTCGACACATTCGTCCCGGCAGTGGCGCGGGGGACCTGGACGGGCCGCAGGAAATCGTGATGCGACCGCGTCATTCCCGGCGGGACCGCGGCATGTCGATGCTCTGGATGTGACGCCCCCGCCGCCGCGTCGAGCGCCGCCGCCGGGCTACTTCAGCCCGTGCGTCGCCTTGAACAGCGGCCAGTCCCGTTTCCGCGCCAGGAACGCGTCGAGATCGCCGCACAGCAGGAACGGGTTGGTTCGCTTCTCGATCGCGAGCGTCGAACTTGGCCGGACACCGTAATCGTGTCCCGGCCAGACCGTGGCGTCGTCGGGAAACGTGTCGAGCACGCGCCGCAGACTGGTCCACTCGGTCGCGGCGTCAGCATCGCTCTGCGTGCCTCCCACCTTCCCCACGAACAGCAGATCCCCGGTGAAAAGCAGACGGTGCGCGGGCTCGTACAGCACGATGTGATCGACGGCATGCCCGGGGACGTGCAGGCATTCGAGCGCGAATGCGCCGACCGGGAGCCGGTCGCCGTCGCCGAGGGGGAGGTCCGGATCGCTCGGACACCCGGGATGCGCGGCGACCGCGGCGCCGGTGAGCCGCACCGCTTCGGCGTTGCCCTCGGTGTGGTCGGGATGCCCATGCGTATTGACGATGTGCGTCACCGTCAGCCCCTGGGCCGCGGCCCGGTCAACCAGCACGCCGGGCGAGTACGAGGGGTCGATCAGGACGCCGCGCTGCGCGTGCCGATCACCGACGAGGTACCCGAAGTTCCGGTCGCCGCCGGTACGCACCTGTTCGAATATCAACTGCACAACTGCACATTCTACCTTTCCGGTCGCCGCCGGTACACACCTGTTCGAATATCAACTGGACGATTGCACGTTCTTTAGTTCCGGTCTCCGCCGGTACACACCTGTTCGAATATCAACTGGACGTGCACATTCTTGATCGGCGCCGTCATGCGCCACGTCGGCGCGAGTCCATGCGTCGTCATGCGTCGTCCGGCCGACTGCCGAAGCCGAATTCGGCGATGCTGGTGTCCTCCCACGACGAGACGCCGGTCGCCTGGGCAAACAGTTCCGGCTTTGACGCGCCGCTGGCCGCGCCATTCAGGCCGAGGTCAGCCGCAGTCGATTCCCGTGTTCGCATACGACCCCCTCGCGGTTCAGTGGCATAATCGGCCAGAATCTCGACAGTATTGGAGATGACATGAGGATGCCTGGAATCGTCGGCGCGTGCACGTTCGGTTTCCTGCTGCTGGGTGCGGCCGCACCGGGCGCCGCGCAATGCGAGCCGGACGGCGAGGTCCAGTTCCTGTGCGGCCCGCCGAGCCCGGAAGATCTGGCCCCCGTTCCCCGCTCGCCCTGGGTCATCGTCTCGAGCATGGTGGATGAAGGACACCTGTATGTCGCGGACACCCGCGACCACACCGCGACCGTGATCTTTCCGACCGGGACCGAGCAGGCGCGGCACGACACCACGACCTACGGCGCGTGCCCGGGCCCGGTGTCGCGGCAGTTCAGACCGCATGGTCTGTATCTGAACTCCGGCGACGGGGACCGGCACACCCTGTATGTCGTCGGCCACGGCGAGCGGGAAGCGATTGAGGTCTTCGAGGTCGATACGGCCGGTGGCAGGCCTGCGCTGACATGGGTCGGCTGCGCGGTGGCGCCAGAGGAGCTCGGGTTGAACTCCGTGGTCGCGCTGCCGGACGGCGGCTTTGCGACGACGAGTCCCCGGACGGGCGACATCTGGGAATGGACGACCGGCGGCGGGTGGAGCCGTGTCCCGGGCAGCGAGGACATCGGTCCCAACGGACTGGAGATCTCGCGAGACGGGCAGTGGTTCTACGTGGGCGGCTACGGACGCCAGGCGTTGATCCGGTTGTCGCGCGGACGGACCCCGGTCGAGCAGGAGGCTGTTGAGGTCGGGTTTCATATCGACAACGTCCGCTGGGGTCCCGGCGAGACGCTGCTGGCCGCCGGTCACCTCGGACCGACGCGCGCGTCGATCGGCGCCTGCATCCGGCAGCGGCAGTGTGACGGCGTCACGTCGCGGGTGTCGCAGGTCGACCTGCAGAGCTTCACGGCGGAGGAGATCGTCCAGTATCCCTCGAACGATCTGCTGATTCTCGGGACCGTCGCCATCCAGGTGGGAGACGAGATCTGGGTCGGCGGCGTCGCCGAAGGCACCAGGATCGCCCGGTTTCCGGCGCCGTCGCGATAGGAACCCTGCTATTCGAACCCGGAGCACGCACAGCGCCTTGGGATGGATTGCGCCGCTGACTGTGTCAGTCGCTGGCCATCCGGGACGTAGCAGCTACCGGGTCGCGGATTGCGTCGCGCTGGCATGCAGTGCCCGCACGGGATGGACCTGTGTCACGCGTCGCGCCAGCACGCGGGACGTGTCGAGGACCTTCGCCTGATCGACGAACCAGTCCTTCCGTCGTTGGGCCAGGACTCGTCCTTCCCGCCGATTCTGTCGGGTCGCCCATCAACACGTCTTCGACACCTATTCACCCGCTGGATCAACCGCCGTTCTCGTTCCGCCACCGTGCTGCGTGACGCGGGGTCGGCAGGAAATTTTAGCCGCCCCACGAGTGAACGCGTCATCCGTTGCCTTGCTGCTCCAGACATACGCTTCGCCCGGGCCGAGGGAGGCGAGCTTGGTGGGAGTGAGCGCGTCAAGCGCGGCGTTCGCTTTCTGAATGTGCTTCAGCCAAGCCGGTGAGTTGAATCTGTGTAGGATGATTTGCGTCGAAAGCTCGATAAGCGCTGTGGGGACAGACGGTGGATCCTGCGACGCGACCATGATGCTCGTGCCCTTATGGCGCATTTCGCGCACAACCTCAACCAGCCCGGTGACGAGGTCCGGGCTGCCGATGTACTTGTGGGCCTCGTCGAAGACGACCAGCTTGTTGAACAGGCGGCGGGCGTCGTCGACGTACTGTTCGGCAAATTCAAGGCGGAGTAGAGCGAGATCCTTCAGGGAGTCGGACAGACCGGACTTCCGGACACCGTGACGCAGTGCATCGAGGGTGAGCTCGCCGCGCAGCTTCTTCATGATGAGGGCGAGTTGCCGGATGTACATGCTCTGGCTGCCGACTGCGCCCATGAGGAACTTCCAGTGTGATGCCTTCAGTTCTGACGCGGCGAATGCGATCGGCATCACCATGATTCCGGGATACTCGGCGCGACGCTCTTGGACCTTCGCGGCCGGAGCGAGGATCACCAGATGTTCGAGCGCCTGGGGCGTAACGCCGTAGCGGGTTCGCAAGGCGTCTACTTCCGCCGTAACTCCATTGGCCGCTACCATTGACGTGAACTCCGGCTTGTAGTCAAGTGTCGAACTGTAGTGGAAGATGACGCCGGCAAGCGGATGCGGCAGCGCGTTCACGCCCGGAACCGCCATGCAGGCCATTTCGACGATGCTGCCCAGTGTGTAGCTCTTGCCGCCGCCCTGCACGCCGAAGAGGCTGATCGTGTGGGTCTGGTTCAGGTCGAGGGCGACCTTGCGGCCGGACGTCTCGCCGAGCAGACCGTACTGCGGTGACGCGCTCGTTACGCCAAGCATGGAGTCATAATCGGGACCGGGCTCGCCGGCGGGTCGCTCCGCCTTCAGAATCGATGGCGTGGATGCGATTGCTTCGTCGGTCAACAGGACTGATCCCGCGGTCGGTTCGGCCCCACTTGGCTCCCCCTGTTCGTCCATGTCCTCCAAGGACGGGGACCGTTTATCCAAGGGGAGTGTTGCCCCTTGTCCGCGGCCGACGGGTTCCGCTCCGCTTGGAACGGTAGATTCGCTCGCAGTGCTCGATGCGGATGCGCTGCCAATCCTCCCGCGCCCCGCATCTCGACGGGCCGGGGCTTCGGTTCCGGGATGGATCGTCGAGCGTGCGCGGGCCGCTACCAGGAAGGCAGCGCTGTCGAGGCGAGGCACTGGCGGCGCCTTTGCCTCGACTTCCTGCAGGGCTACGCCATCCCGGTCGCCGTCGCCGCCGTCGTCAATGCTGCCGATAGAAGCCAGCCGTGGCGCCACCGTTGCGGCGTGGTTCACTAGCCCGACTTCCGCTATTCGGCGTGATTTCCGACTAATTTCAGGGGTGTTCCCGCCTCGCCCGACCCGGTGTGCCAACAAAACCGGGGGGTTCCGCGTTCGTGGCCTGCCGGATCTCTGTGTAGTGCCGACCTACCCCCTTGATTGACGGGTCGCATACACGGACGATCTACGCATGTTCGTGCGCTGCAAGATGCGCCGCAAGGACGGCAAGGAGCACCGCTACTGGAGCGTGGTGGAGAACGTGCGCGTCCGCGGGGGCCGGGTCGTGCAGCGCCAGGTGCTCTATCTCGGGGAGATCAACGACAGTCAGCGCGCGGCGTGGTGCCGCTCGATTGCAGTGCTGGACGAGACGGCGGGCGCGCGGCAGTTGGCGCTGTTTCCCGCGGACCGTGCGGCGCCGGTGCTGGACTGTGAGGTGGTGCAGATCCGGGTCACGGACGTGCAGGTGCGCGACCCCCGCCAATGGGGCGCGTGCTGGCTGGCGCTGACCGTGTGGGATCGGCTGGAGTTGGACCGGTTCTGGGGGCCGCGCTTGCCGCCGAGTCGGAAAGGGACGCGGTGGCTGGACGTGTTGAAGGTGCAAGTCTGCTACCGGCTCATCGATCCGGGGAGCGACTGGCGGCTGCACCGGCACTGGTACCACCATAGCGCCCTGCGCGATCTGCTGGGGACCGACCGGGTCATTCCCAGCGACACGCTGTACCGCTGCCTGGACAAGCTGGTCGCGCACAAGCGGGCGTTCTTCTCGTTTCTGCGGGCGCGGTGGACCACGCTGTTCGATGCCCGCTTCGATGTGCTGCTGTACGACCTGACCAGTACCTACTTTGAGAGCGACCCGCCCTTCGACGGCAAGCGCCGATTCGGCTACAGCCGGGACAAGCGGTCGGATTGCGTGCAGGTGGTGATCGCGCTGATCGTGACGCCGGACGGCTTCCCGCTGGCCTACGAGGTGATGCCGGGCAACACGACGGATCAGACCACGCTGGCCGGCTTCCTGGAACAGATCGAACAGCAATACGGCCGCTCCCAGCGGGTCTGGATCATGGACCGCGGCATCCCCACCGAAGCCACCTTGGCGGCCATGCGCGCGGGTGACGCGCCCGTGCGCTACCTGGTGGGCACCCCCAAGGGCCGCCTGACGCGGCTGGAGCAGGCGTTCCTGGCGCAGCCCTGGCAGGCGGTGCGGCCGTCGGTCACGGTCAAGCTCCTCGCCGAGGAGGGAGAACTCTACATTCTGGTCCGGAGTGACCAGCGGCGGCTGAAGGAACGCGGCATGCGCCGGCGGCGGTTGAAGACCCTGTGGCAACGGCTCGGCGAGTTACAGCAGCAAGCCAACAGCCGGGATCAGTTGCTGCTCAAGCTCGGTGCCGCCAAACAGGCCGCCGGCCGGGCCTGGGCGTTGGTCGACATCGGCGTGCCCGCCCCCGGCGAGGCGGTCACCCCGGAGACCTTCACCGTCCGCCTGCGGCGGGACCGGCTCCGCCAGGCCCGCCGGCGGGAGGGCCGCTACCTGTTGCGCTCGAACCTGACCGACGAAGACCCCGCGACGCTCTGGCAGTACTACATGCAGCTCACCGAGATCGAACAGGCCTTCAAGGAGCTCAAGCACGACCTCGCGATCCGTCCGGTCTTCCATCAGCGCGAAGCCCGCATCGAGGCGCACCTCTTCGTCTCGTTCATCGCCTATTGCCTGCACGCCACCCTGAAGAACTTGGCCCGGCCGCACGCCCCCGGCCTGACCCCGCGCGCCATCCTGGAGACGTTCGCCACCCTCCAGATGGTCGATGTGCATCTGCCGACGACCGATGGCCGGCAGCTCGTCCTGCCGCGCCATACCCGGCCGAATGCGGAGCACGACCTGCTGCTGCACCAACTCCAGCTGCAACTGCCGACACAGCCCGCGCCACGCCTCACGACCTGACACCACGTCCCACCACGCCCTCCGCGCAGCGTCGTGTAGTGCCGACCTTTGGGTGATCGACTCTTTGAAATCAATAAGTTAGAGCTTCTGAGGTGCCGAATAGCGGAAGTCGGGCTAGTGCTGCGCCACGACTAAAGATTAGGGCACGCGGAACCGATAGAGTTCCCGTGCAGAAAAAGTATATCGTCCGACTCACCGACCAGGAACGCGAGGTCTGTCAACAGACAGTCCGGAAGCTCAACGGCAGCAACGAGAAGGTGCGCCGTGCTCAGATCCTCTTGAAGGCCGATGCGGACGGACCGGCGTGGACCGACCAGCAGATCGCCGACGCCTTGTCGTGCCGCACCAAGACCGTTGAAAACATTCGCCAACGATGCGTACTGGAAGGATTCGAGCGGGCGCTGGAACGCAAACGACGGCCGTCGCCCCCGGTCCCCAAGCTGCTCGACGGCGAGCAGGAGGCGCAGGTCATCGCCCTGCGTCTGGGGCCGCCCCCGAAGGGCTATGCCAACTGGTCGTTGCGGCTACTGGCGCGCCGGGTCGTCGAGCTGGAGGTCGTCGAGTCGGTCAGCCACGAGACCATCCGGCGTACGCTAAAAAAAACGGGATGACCCGGCGGAAAATCGAGTACTGGGTGATCCCGCCGGAGGCCGACGCCGAGTTCGTGGCGCACATGGAGCAGGTCTTGGACACCTATGCGCAACCGTACGACCCGGCTTGCCCGGTCGTGTGCATGGATGAGCAGCCGGTGCAACTGGTCAAGGAAACGCGCCCGCCGATGGCCGCCACGCTAGCGCGGCCCCGCCGCGTCGACTACGAGTACGAACGGGCCGGCACGGCCTCGGTCTTCCTGTTCAGCGAGCCGCTGGCGTGTTGGCGGCGGGCGACGGCGCGGGCCCGGCGGACGAAGGCGGACTGGGCGGTGGAGGTCGCCGACCTGTTGGAGGGCCGCTACGCCGACTGCCCGAAGGTCACCTTGGTGTGCGACAACCTCAACACGCACACGCCCGGCGCCTTCTACGAGGTGTTCGAGCCGGCCCGGGCTCGGGAACTGGTTCGTCGCCTCGAGTTCTGCTACACGCCGAAGCACGGGAGCTGGCTGAACATCGCCGAGAATGAACTGAGTTCGATGACGCGCCAATGCCTGCATGGCCGCCGCATCGGCGACCTCGAGACGCTGCACGGCGAAGTGTCGGCGTGGTCCACCGACGTCACTGCTACGCAACGCGGTGTCGACTGGCAGATGCAGGTCGACGATGCGCGCCGTAAACTCAAGTCCGTCTATCCTAAAATTCTGACGTGACGAAGCACTAGAAGCCTGCGCCGCAGAAGGATTACGGCTGCAAATCCGCTCTCGCTCATGGCTTTCACCACGCCTTTTCGTCACATAGTGCCGCTATGCTCCTCACATGCGTGAAGAAATCCATGGCGATATCGAATTTTCGCTTTCGCAATCTTCTACGGCGCAGACTCCTCACGGCACGTACGCACCGCGACCGTTGCGCAGACAGTCGCACTCTATCGCCGGAATCCGATGCACGCAACCGCGATGCCGTTGGGGCGTGGGTCCTGGCCGAACAGATTCGAGCGCCGGCAGCACCCTCAAAGCGCGAAACTCATGACGTACATGGCGACGCCTGTCGCGCAGGTGAGCCACAGGCCCACGAAGGTGAGTCGGCCCCAGCGCCGGTGCCTCCGACTGAAGCGGCCCGGCAGCGAGCGCGAGAAGCGCCGCCAGGAAAGGACCGCAAGGACACACCAGCTTGCGAACGTCGGTACGGCGAGCGCGAGATGCACGGCGAGGCTCCACCGCAGCAGCGGCGTGCCGTGCAGCGAGCCCGCGGCGAACGCCTCGGCGGCGTGCCCGAATCGGATGCTGCCCTCGAGCAGCAGGATGGCCACGATTCCGGCCAGCAGCACGCCCACCTGGAGGTTGCGGTGCGCGCGGAACCGGCGTCGCGCTGCAAGGCGCAGCGCGAAGGTCATCAGGAACGGCGCGGCCACGAAGAACACGAGCGAGACGTCCACGAGGGCATCTGCCCGTGTCCCGAGAAAGCCAGTAGTTGGCATGTGCCGCCGGTGCGTGAGGCGCTGAAAGACCGGGAAAACCTTAACATGCCGGTGCATGGGACGTTGACCGTGGCACGCGGGCGATGGCAGTCCATGGTAAAACCACCCGTGGCGCCAGGGGGACATGATGCATCAGAACCGGACCTTGCCGAACCGGCGGCGGTTTCTTCGTGACGTAGGCGGTCTCGCGGCGCTGGCGGCTGCCGCCGGCGGCCCGCGTCCCCTGCTGGCGGCCCAGACGCCGGCGTTGCGCATTCGCGCCGTCGACGCCTACCCCATCTACATCAACCGGCGCTCGGACGGACTGCTCGACGCGCCCAGCTTCTCGGGAGACGACGACCCGCGGCGCTGGCGTTTCGGCGGCCCGTTCGAGCAGCTTCCCTCGGCCATCATCGCCGTCATCAAGACCGACCAGGGCCTCACCGGGTTCGGAATGGGCGCCGGCGGCAGTGCGGCGGTGGAGATCATCGACGGGCACCTGAAGCATCTGCTGCTGGACGCCAATCCGCTGAACGTCGAGCAGCTCTGGGACCAGATGTACAGCTCGGCGCTGTTCTACGGACGGCGGGGGCTTTTCGCGATGGCGCTCAGCGCGGTGGACAACGCCCTGTGGGACATCGCCGGCAAGCATGCCGGTCAGCCGGTGTACGAGCTGCTGGGCGGCGCCAACCGCGACCGGATCGCCGTCTACCAGACCGGCGGCGGCGTCGCACAGGGCCGGGCGAACGGGATCCGGCATTTCAAGCGCGGGATCCAGGTCGGACCGCATACGCCGGCCGACCAGCTCGGGCGGGTGATCGACTCGGTGCTGGCGGCCCGTGACGCCATGGGGCCGGACGGCAACCTGATGACCGACTGCGTGTCGCGCAACGGCACCGTCGAGTGGGCGGTGCCGTTCGCCGAACGGTTGCGTCCGGCGAACCTGTATTTCATGGAAGAGCTGCTGTCACCCGACGACGTGTTCGGCTACGCCGAGTTGGTACAACGGATCGGCGGCGGCGGCCCCGGCTGGACCCGGGTCGCCTGCGGCGAACATGAATACACCGAGTACGGGTTCGACGTGCTCGTGCGGGTCGGTTCGGCGGAAATCCTGCAACCGGACATCACCTGGTGCGGCGGCACGACTGCCGGACGCCGCATCGCCCGACTCGTCGAAGCGGCGGGGCTCGAGATCATCCCGCACCGCGGCGGCAGCTCGTGGGGCCTGCCGATCGCGCTGACCTCGCCAAGCTGCACGATGGCCGAGAGCTTCCCGGCCGGATCGCCGATTCTCGACGCGATGTCGCCGGCGGTCGAGAACGGCTACGTCATCGCGCCTGTCGCCCCCGGGTTCGGCACGACGCTCACCGAAGAGCTGGTGCTCGAACACCGCCTGACGGCGTAGGGGCAACCCTTGTGGTTGCCCGGTTCCGTGGCAAGGCGAGATGTAGGGGCAACCCTCGTGGTTGCCCGGTTCGCCTGTAGGGGCAACCCTTGTGGTTGCCCTGTTCGTCTGCCGGAACAACGCCGCCCACGCGGGACAGGGAGCAAATTGGGAAATTTGCGACCGCATCGCCGCGCGAATGCAGCGGGGCTTTTGCCACGGGCTGATAGCTGCTCACCGCCCGTGGGTGTATATTGAGCGTGTCGTAAGAACCGTGGCCGGGAGGGCCGTCATGAGACGAGTGACATTTCTGGGAGCGTTGATCGCGCTGGGTCTGGTTGCGACGATTGGTCGCCCTGTCGCCCAGGGCAACGTCGCCGAGATCGAACAGGTGAAGGACAACCTGTATGTGATCACCGGCGGCGGCGGCAACACCGCGGCGTTCGTCACCGACGGCGGCGTGGTGGTGGTCGATACGAAGAACCCCAACTGGGGCGAGGCGATTCTCGACAAGATCAAGACGGTGACCGACCAGCCGGTCACGATGATCGTCAACACCCACACCCACGGCGACCACGTCGGGAGCAATATCGACTTTCCGCTGCCCATCGACGTCGTGGCGCACGCCAACACCAAGACCAACATGGAGCGGATGCCGGCGTTCCAGTCGGCCGACGGGCGGCGGTATCTGCCTGGCCAGACCTACACCGACACGTTGACGTTGCTCAGCGGCGACGATGCGATCGACCTTTATCACTTCGGCGCCGGTCATACGAGCGGCGACTCGATCGTCGTCTTCCGCGCGCTCGGCGTCGCGCACACCGGCGACCTGTTCGCCTGGAAGGGCGTGCCCTACATCGACGTCGGCAACGGCGGCAGCGGCGTCAGCTATCCGACCACGCTGCTGACAGCGGCCGACGGCATCACCGGTGTCGACACCGTGATTCCGGGTCACAGCCCCGTCATGACCTGGGCCGACTTCCGCGAGTTCGGCGAATTCAACCGCGACTTCCTGGCGGCGGTCGAGCGCGGAAAAGCCGAGGGCAAGACGGCGGCCGAGGCTGCCGCGGCGCTCAACCTGCCGGCGCGCTATGCGAACTACGCCATGAGCCGTGGAAATCTCACCAGCGCCGAGGACAACGCCACGAAGATATACGAAGAAATGGACCGCTAACCACCCATACCCGCGCGCCCTGCCGGCGGCGCGGGGCGTCTTGCGACCGGCCTGGCAGCCCGTGGCGACAATCGCCGCAGCGGTCTCCACGGGCTGCCGGAACGCTGGTAGAATCAGCGCCGCTCATGGCCATACAGGTCGCAATCAACCATCGGACCGACTACGAGTACGACCGGCCGGTCACCCTCTCGCCGCACACCATCGGGTTGCGGCCGGCGCCCCACTGCCGCACCACGGTCTGCAGCTACAGATTCTCGACTCAGCCTTCGACGCATTCCCTGAACCGGCAACAGGATCCGCACGGGAACTACCTGGCGTGCGCCGTCTTCCCGGAACCGACCCCATGAGTGGACCGCCGGTCTACACCCCGCTGCCTGGCCACTACGACGAGATGGTCGATGCCGGCGGCGCCGTCCGCCCCCACTGGCGTCCGCTTTCCTCCGCGCTGGCGTCGTTCGGGCGTCACGAGCTGAATCGACGGACGCAGGAGGCCCGGCGACTCATCCGCGACAACGGCATGACGTTTCACGTCCACCGGGGCGCCGGCATGCAGGAGCGCCCCTGGCCGCTCGACCTGATTCCGTGTGTGATCGACGGCCCCGAGTGGGCCACGCTGGAATCGGCGATCGTCCAGCGGGCGCTGTTGTTCGACGCCGTACTCAGTGATCTCCATGGACCGCAACGGTTGTTGCACGAACGGATCCTGCCGGCGGAATGGCTGTACGCCCACCCGGCGTTCCTGCGGGAATGCCATGGCCTGACGCCGGCCGGGGGACGCTGGCTGAACCTCTATGCAGCCGATCTGGTGCGCTCTCCCGATGGCCGCTGGTGGGTGCTGGGCGACCGCACGGAGGCTCCGGCTGGAATCGGTTTCGCGCTCGAGAATCGGATCGTCGTGAACTCGGTGCTCTCGGACCTGCTGCTGGCCTCGAAGACCCGGCGGCTGGCCGGCACGTTCGAGAACCGCAAGCGCACGCTCGAGGCCAGCGCCGCGGGCCACCGGGAGAACCCGCATATCGTGGTCATGACGCCGGGCCCGGCCGCGGACAACTACTTCGAGCATGCGTTTCTGGCGCGCACGATGGGCTATACGCTGGTCGAGGGCAGCGACCTGACCGTGCGGAACGACCGGGTCTTCATCAAGACGCTGGGTGGCCTGCAGCCGGTCGACCTGATCATGCGCAGTCACCAGTCGGATGCCTGCGATCCGTTGGAGTTCACCGGCGCCTCGCACACCGGCGTCCCCGGTCTCGTGGAAGCCGTGCGTCGAGGATCGGTCGGCGTCGTCAACGCGCTGGGCAGCGGTGTCGCCGATTCACCGGCGCTGGCGGCGTTCATGCCGGCGCTCTGCCGCACGCTGCTCGCTGCCGACCTGCTGCTGCCCTCGGTCGCCACCTGGTGGTGTGGGGACGACGCCGCCCGCCGCTACGTGCTCGACAACCTCGACGGGCTGGTGATCAAGCCGGCCTACCCCCGCGGCCGGCGAGAGCGCACGTTCGGACGGCGGTTGCCCGAGCGGCAGCGCGACCGGCTGGCCGGGCGCATCGCACGGCAGCCGCATCGCTATGTGGCGCAGGAACAGGTGGCCCTGTCGACGACCCCGGTACGCACGGCCGGTGGTCTGGCGCCGCGTTTCTTCGTCATGCGGGTGTTCGCGGTGGCCCGCGGCGATGGCTACGAGGTGCTGCCCGGCGGCCTCGGCCGGGTGTCAGCCTCGACCGACTCGCTGGACGTGACGCTGCTCGGTGGGGGCAGCAGCAAGGATGTCTGGGTCGTCGGCGGGACGGAAGAGCCGCATCGGTCGCTGCTGCCGCAAAACGTGTCGCCGATCGGCGTCAGCCGCGCCACCTTCGACCTGCCGAGCCGAATTGCCGACAACCTGTTCTGGTTGGGGCGCTACGCCGAACGGGTCGAGGCGGCGGTGCGGCTGCTGCGCGCGGCGGTGCCGCTGCTGTTCGAAGAATCGTCCCGCCGCTCGACCGCCGCGCTCACCGGCACACTGAGCCTGCTGACGGAGCTCAACTACGTCGCTGACGACGCCGGGTCGGATCAACCGCCGGAGCGGCGGCTCGAGGCGGCGCTCTCCTCGATGCTGTCGGATACGACGCGACGGGGCAGCGTCGGATGGCAGGTCAACCACATGCGGACCGCCGCCTGGCTGCTGCGCGATCGACTCTCGGCCGATTCGTGGAACATCATCAGCCGGATCGAGTCCGATCTGCAGGGCGGCATCCGCCGCTGGGGGCGCAGCGGCGTCCGCCGCTCGCTGGACCAGATGATGATGGTCCTGTCCAGCTTCGGCGGCGCGGTCAGCGAAGGCATGACGCGCGGCCACGGCTGGCGCCTGCTCGACCTGGGCCGGCGCCTCGAACGTGCGCTGCAGGTGATTCAACTGCTGCGGCACGGACTGACCGGCGTCCTGGACGACGAGCGCGCACGTATCGAGTTGCTGCTCGACGCGACCGGCAGTGTGATCACCTACCGGTCACGCTATCTGACCTCGCTGCGGGCCAACCTCGTCGTCGACCTGCTGCTGCTCGACGACGCCAATCCGCGCGGAGTCGCCTTTCAACTCGATCGTCTGAAGCAGCACGTCGAGCAACTGCCGGAAACGCCGACGCCCGGCCGGCGAACGCCGGAATCGAAGCTGGTCACCGACGCCATCGCGGCGATTCAACTCGTCGACCTGGACGAACTCTGCGAAGCACGGCAGGGCCGCCGGCCGCGGTTGACCGCGCTGCTCGACCAGGTGCAGAACGATCTTGGCGGGCTGTCCGACGCCCTGACCCGCGACTATCTCACCCACGTCACGCCGGTGCGGCACCTCGCGGCTGACCTCGGGAGCGCAGCGCAGCCATGATCGCCGAGCGCACGTTCCAGGTCACCCACACGACGCTGTATTCGTACGCTGAACCGGTCTCGCTGTCGATGCATCAGGTACGGCTGCATCCGCGCGGCACCGCGACCCAGCCGGTGCGCAGCACCCGGTTGCTTATCGACCCGCCGGCCAGCGCCTCGAACAGCCGTGAGGACTACTACGGCAACGTCACGAACACCTTCACCATCGCCGGAGCGCACCACCGGCTGCGGGTGACCGCCGAGAGCCTGGTGACGCTGCGTGGCCGGCACAGCGGCCGGCTGCTGTCGCCGACGCTCGCGGAAACGGCGGCGCTGCTGCGCCGGCGCGACACCGAGACCGACCTGGCGGCCGTGGAATACCAGATGGAGTCGCCGCTGGCCCCGCGCGGCGCCGCCTACGCCCGCTACGCAGAGACGTCACTGGCGCCCGAGCGCTCGCTGCTGGACGGCGTCGAGACGCTGATGCGACGCATCCATGACGAGTTCGACTACGACGTGGTGGCCACGACCGTGTCGACACCGGTCGCCGACGTGCTCGACGTCCGGCGCGGCGTCTGCCAGGATTTCGCACACCTGATGCTGGCCTGCCTGCGATCGCACGATGTGCCGGCGCGCTATGTCAGCGGATATCTCGTGCCCGGACCGGGCGTGGTCGGCGGGCAGGCGTCGCACGCCTGGGTATCGGTCTACTGCCCGGGACTCGGGTGGGTCGACTTCGATCCCACCAACAACGTCCTGCCGTCGCACGGCCACATCACCCTGGCCTGGGGCCGCGACTATGAGGACGTCACGCCGTTCAAGGGGGTCACCGTGGGAGGTGGCGCCCACACGGTCAGCGTCAACGTCAGCGTGACCCCGCGCGACGATGGCGGGGAACTGACCGGGTAGCGGACGTGCTGCTCGACCGCGGCCAGCCAAGCCGATTACGGGCCGGATCGCTCCGCGACCCGCGCGCCGGCGAGCATGTTGGGCAACCCGTAGTTCCCTTCGTGGCAGGCGTACTCGAACATCCCGACTCCGCGTTTCATCGACAACGCCGCCGTGAACGGCCCTGTGAAGGTCGCTGGATCGTTGACGGTGTACTCGTAGAGCAGGGTGTCGTCACCCGTCCGGCTGAACCGTTCGGTCAACTGCAGCGTCTCGCCGCTGCCAGCCGCCTGTGCCACCGATGGATTGAAGCTGGCGGTCTTGGCAGAGAAATTCCGTGACTCGACCACCAGGGTGTCACCGTCCCAATAGCCGCGCGAGTCGCCCATCCACTGCCGCACGCCTGCGGGCAGATGCCCGCGCCCATCGAGCGGCACGATGCGCGCGTCGTGCACCATCTCGTGCAGGATGACCACATGGTCGGCCGTCTGGAAGATCTGGATGTTCTGGTTGTAGCCTGCCGGCACGATCGGCGGACCGGAATTGAATCCCAGCAGGCAGCGCTCGGCCAACCCGCGATCCTCCCAACTGTCGGCGCCGATACCGGCGGCTCTGACCCGCACCGGACGGGTGCCGGGCAGGTCTTCGCCGAGCGAAAGGGTCGCCATCTCGATGCCGGGCTGCAGCGCAGGGAGACGTCCATCGGGCGGGTCGACGATGAGCGATGTCCGATGGCCGTCCACCACCGACGCGCCCTGGTCGACCCAGTAGCTGTTGTAGGCGCCGATGTCGCCCCCCACCGGCAGCGGTTCGTCCCGCACCTCGCTGGGGGCGAATGCGGCGGCCTCCCGGGCCGCGGACTGCGAGTCGAGCTCGGCCACCTCTTCCGCCGTCAGCACCGCCTGGTCGCCGCGGCTCTCGGGACGTTGGAGCGGCGTCAGCGTGCGGAAGTCCCAGACGCCCTGCAGGTCAGGTTTGCCGTCGGGCAGGCGCGGGGGCTCGAAGGTCTGCGCGCTCGCGCCGGTGACGCTCGCGACCAGCAGCGCCTGGACGACGATCGGGATTCGTCGAGTCATTTGCTCCTCCGTTCTGTCTTTGCGCCGTCGCGCCGTGCCAGCCGGATCCGGTCGAGCCGCAGCAACATGCGCTCCTGCTCCGGGTCGCGCGGGCGCCGGCCGGCCGCCCGGCCCGGCGGTTCCCCATCGAGAATCTTCGACCAACGCTCCCGCTTGCGCCGCCGCACGTCACGCTGAAACTCGTCGTATTCGATCACCGCTCGCCTGCTTCGCGCACGAGTGTCTCCACTCCCTGCGCCTCCTCCGGGACGCCGTTCGTCCGCTCCCGCACATACCCCCAGTCGATCCGGTCGGCGTAGAGCAACGCGAGCCGTCTGGTCAGCAGCCCCAGGGCGAGCAATCGCCGGCGTTGCGGGTCGGGCTCGCCAGATAGTCGATCGAGCGCTGTCCCGGCCCGGGTCGCCATGGCTGGAAGTATACAGCCGGCCAGGAGGGCGACATTACGTCGTGTTGGAACTTCGGCTACACCACACCCTCCGTGCGGAACGCGCGAATCTCGTCCACCGTGTATCCCACCTCGCGCAGCACGTCGCCGGTGTGCTCGCCGAGCAACGGCGGCGCCGTCTCGATGCGCCCCGGCGTATCGCTCAGCTCGATCGGAATCCCAATCATGCGCACCGTCCCCGCGGTCGGATGCGGCCGGTCCACCACCATGCCGCGCTCGACAAGCTGCGGATTCGTGCACACCTCCTCCACAGTGCGGATACGGCCGCAGGGCACACCGGCGGGACCGAGCAGGTCCATCCACTCGCTGACGGTGCGCGCCGCCGTCAACTCGACCACGATCGGCATCAGCGCGTCCCGGTGTGTGACTCGCTCGGGTGCGGTGGCGAACCGCGGGTCGTCCCGCAGGTCGGGCCGCGCGATGGCGTCGCAATAGCGGCGCCACAGCGAGTCGTTCGCGACGGCGAGGTTCATCCAGCCGTCCGTCGCCCGCAGTGTCTGATACGGCGTGACCGAGGGATGGTCGTTGCCGCGCCGGGACGGGCTCTCGCCCGAGGCAAAATAGTTGCCGGCGTTGTAGGTGAGCAGCGACGCCGCGGCGTCGAGCAGCGCGATCTTGACCTGCTGCCCGCGGCCGGTCGTGTGCCGCGCATAGAGCGCCAGGGTGATGCCCTGCGCCGCCATCATCGCGGCGGTGAGATCGGTGATCGCGGTGCCGATGCGCGTGGGCGGACCGCCGGCGTCGCCGGTCAGGTCCATCAACCCGGACTCGCCCTGCACGATCAGGTCGTAGCCGGGCCGTCCGGCATCGGGACCGCTGCCGCCGAAGCCCGAGATCGAACAGTAGACGAGCCGCGGATGCCGCGCCGCCACCGTCTCGTAGTCGAGCCCGAGCCGCGTCATGGCGCCCGGCCTGAAGTTCTCGATCAGCACATCGGCACCCCCGAGCAGCCGCCACAGCACCGCCTTCCCCTGCTCGCTCTTCAGGTTGAGGGTGCAACTGCGCTTGCCGCGGTTGACCGACAGGAAGTACGGCGCCTCGCCGCCGAGAAACGGCGGGCCGAACGCGCGCGACTCGTCGCCCCGGCCGGGCTCCTCGATCTTGATGACGTCGGCGCCCATGTCGCCGAGGCTCTGGGTGCAGAACGGTCCGGACACGACGCGGCTGAGGTCGATGATGCGGATGCCCTCGAGCGGGGCGGGGCGGGCAGACGGGTCGGACATTCTCTAGATCACTATCACGGAGCGTCCACGCCGTCAGTCGCGGCGCTCACCCTGTAGAATCCCCCGGTGCCGCCCGTGCGGCCGGGACCAGACTGCACGTAGACCGGAACCGGACCGGAACCAGAGATGATACGGCCCTCCGATCGCGCCGACCTCGAGCGCCGCGGTATCAGCGACGCGGCGCTGACCCGCCAACTGCGTCTCTTCCGCGCACCGCCGACGCCGGTCACGCTCGCCCGCCCCTGCCGCCTCGATGACGGCATCATCCGCATCGATCCGGACCTGGCGGAACGCTACTGTCTGGCGCACGAGACTGCCCAACGCGCCGGCCGCTGCGTGAAGTTCGTACCGGCCTCCGGCGCGGCCACCCGGATGTTCAAGGCGTTGCTGAGCGTGCGGGCGCGCCTGCCGGCGCTGACGCAAGCGGTGTTGTCCCGCGCGGCCGGCCAGGGCGACCGCGACGCGCGTGCCGCCCTCGAGTTCGTGACCGGGCTGCGCCGGTTCGCCTTCTTCCCGTCCCTGGCCGGCACTCTGGCCGCCGCCGGCCTCGATGCCGAGGCTCTGATCGCCGGCGGCGCATACGCCCCGGCGATCGACTGTCTGCTCGACGAACCGGGCCTTGGCTACGCGGCGCGGCCGAAAGGTCTGCTCGAATTCCACCGGGTCGCCGACGCCGTCCGGACCCCGTTCGAGGAGCAGCTCGTCGAAGCGGCCGCCTGCATCCGCGACGTTGCCGGCGTCTGCCGCCTGCACCTCACGGTCTCGGCCGATCATCTGCCGGAATTCGTGTCCCGGCTCGACGCGGTGCGCGCGCGGTACGAAGCGGACCTCGATGCCCGCTTCGAGACCACCTTCTCCACGCAGCGGGCGGACACCGACACCGTGGCGGTCGACCGCGCCGGCGTCCCGATCCGGGATGAGGACGAGCGTCTGGTGTTTCGCCCCGGCGGTCACGGCGCGCTGCTGGCCAACCTGAACGACCTGCGCGGCGACGTGGTCTTCGTCAAGAACATCGACAACATCGCAGCCGACCATCGCAGCCGCGGGTCGGTGCACTGGAAACGGGTGCTCGGCGGCTGTCTGGTGGCGACCCAGAACCAGGCGCACGCACACCTGCGAGCGTTGCACGCGGCCGGGGCCGGTGACAGGGACATCGGCGCCGCCCTGGCGTTTCTGGATACTTGCGGGATCAGACCGGCGCCGGACATCGCGAAGGCGCCGATCAGCCGGCGCCGGGCGTTCGCGATCGAGCAGCTCGACCGCCCGATCCGGGTCTGCGGCATGGTCTGCAACACGGGCGAACCGGGCGGCGGGCCGTACTGGGTCGTCGAGAGCGGCGGGGCGTTCACGAAGCAGATCGTCGAATCGGCGCAGGTCGACCCCGACTCCGCGGACCAGCGCAGGATCTTCGACGCCGCCACGCACTTCAATCCGGTCGACCTGGTCTGCGGCGTGCGCACCTGGCGGGGTTATCCGTTCGATCTGACGCGCTACACGGACCCGGACGCGGTCTTCATTTCCGAGAAATCGATCGGCGGTCGGCCGGTGCAGGCGCTCGAGCACCCCGGGCTCTGGAACGGCGGGATGGCGCGCTGGATCAGTCTCTTCGTCGAGGTGCCGGCGGAGACGTTCACGCCGGTGAAAACCGTGAACGATCTGCTGCGCCCGGAACATCAGCCTCACCCGACTGGTCGGGGCTGAGGCGCACCGGGCAACCACAAGGGTTGCCCCTACGGCGACCGGGCAACCACAAGGGTTGCCCCTACGGCGACCGGGCAATCGCGATCAACCGCGGGGTGTGGTTACAACCGGCCGCTGCGCAGTTCGTCGGCCAGATAGTCGCCGGCGCGCCAGGCCAGGGTCAGGATCGTCAACGTCGGATTCTTTTCCGAGGCCGTGGTGAACGACGACCCGTCGACCACGAACACGTTGTCGACCTCGTGCATCTGGTTGAAGCGGTTGAGCACCGACTGCGCGGGGTCGTCGCCCATGCGGACGGTCCCGTGCTCGTGGATCGCCGCGCCCGGCCGGTCGTGGTCCTGCGGCCCGGCCGGAATCATCTCGGCGCCGGCGGTGTGCAGGATCTCGTCAGCCACCTCGTGCATGTGGCGCACCATCTTCATCTCGTTCTCGCCGAACTTGACGTCGATGTGCATCAGCGGCACCCCGTAGCGATCGGTCCGGCTCTCGTCGACGGTCACCCGGTTGTCCGCACGCGGCAGCATCTCGCCATACGGGTGGAGCGCGGCCAGGGCGGGATAGCGCTCCTTGACCCGGCGCTTGAAGCCGGCGCCGAACTCCAGTCCCGGCATCAGCTCGGCAACGTTGACCGCGGTGGTCTGGCAGCCGTTCTCCCACATCTGGATCCCGAACCCGCGCAGATAGTCGAGCCCGCTCAGCCGGTGGTTGAAGCGCGGGACATATCGGTGCCCGCCGCCGATCCCGTCGTCGTTCGAATACCCCTGCCCGAAGACCTGCGGCAGGAAGCCGTAGCGGTGAAAGCGCACCTGCTCGCAGTAGTTCCGCCCAAGCTGGTCGCTGCCGTTTCCGAGCCCGGTGGGGTGCCGTGCGGACCGCGAATTCAGCAGGAGACGGGTCGAATCCATCGTGGACGCCGCCACGACGACCGTTCGCGCGCGCACCGCATGTTCGACACCGCTCTCGCGCTCGAAATACCGCACCCCCGACGCACGCCCCTCGTCGTCGGTCAGGACGCTCGCCGCCACGGCGCCGGAGATGATCTCGAGCCGCCCGCTCTCGAGCGCCGGCAGCAGCAGGTAGTCGGTCGCGTTGAAAAAGGACGCCGTGCGACACCCCGACCCGCACGAACCGCAGTAGTGGCACGCCGTGCGGCCGTTGTGCGGCCGGGTCAGCACCGCCCGCCGCGTGGCGACCGTCGGAATTCCCAGCGACTCGGCCGCTTTCGACAGAATCACCTCGGTGCAGCGCGGCTTGACTGCCGGCAGGTGAAAGCGGCTGCCGGGCAGCGAGTCCGAGTCGTCGTCGCCGCCGGTCACTCCGATAAGCTGATCCACCCGGTCGTAATACGGCGCGATGTCGGCATAGCGGATGGGCCACGGGATGTGCCAGCCGTCGCGCGCCGGACCGGTGAAGTCGAGATCCGACATGCGCAGGCTGACGCGGCCCCAGACGTTGGTCTTGCCGCCCCAGCCCCAGGTGCGCCAGAGGTCGAACGGCCGGTCGGCCGGAGTCAGATACGGCTGCTCTCTCGTGCTCAGCCGAAGCTGCGGCGCCACATCGCCCTCCCGCCGGCGCCGGTCCGCTTCGAACGGCAGCACATGCGCCCACGACTCGCTGCGATCGAACTTCCAGCCGGCGTCGAGCATAAGCACCCGCACGCCGTGCTGCACAAGAGTATGGGCGGTCATGGCGCCCGAGGCGCCGCTGCCGATGACGACGACGTCATGCACGTCTCCGCGCTGCAACACTGCCATACGGCTATCCCCGCCTCGGCGCCGTGTCCGGCGTCCAGCTCAGATGATGGTCGTGCGTGCACCCGTCGAACCGGGTCAGGAATCGCTTGCCGTCATACCCCAGCTCTTCGCGCATGCCGGCCTCCGAGCGGTAGTACCCCGCGATGGTGAGTCGGCGCACCTGGCGGAAGAACTCGACGCCGGCCGCCGCCTCTTGCGGCGGATCGGCCGCCAGCCGCGTGAGCAGGTCCGTCTGCTGTCCGGCGTCCGCCTCGACGAAGCGGCGGCCGTGCAGCGCCTCCGCGCGGCCATCGAGCCAGGAGAGCCCGTCGCGCATGATCGCCGGGAGCCGTCCGCCGGTATTCTGCGCCGCCTCGCTGACCCGCCAGTCGATGTACTGATGAACGTTCGCGGCGCGCGCACCGGGCGTGTCGGTTTCAGGGATGATCAACTCGGCGACCGTCTCGATCGTCGCGCTCTCGTCGGCCGTGAAGAAGCGGGGCCGCCAGGGGCCGCCCTCCTCCTGCGGCGGCACCAGCGGATGAAACATCCAGGCGCCCTCGGCCACGGCCGGGGCCACGGTCGCGGCGCCAAGGATTTGCAGCACCCGCCGGCGGGGAATGGTCGGAGTCGTGGACATGGTCGCGCTCCCGGACGGGAGGTCTCCGGCGATTCTACACCGCGACCCCGCGGCTGCTTTCGGAAACGTCCAGATGGCGCGACGCCGATGCTGAGGCGCCCCCGGTTTTCTTGGACACGGATTAAGGGAGAATCCGATGTCAAAGGAGGTGGGGCATGGTTGGGTCGAGGCGAGTGAAGGGAGCTGTGTCGGCGCGCGTCAGGCGACCGGTCATGTAGTATGGTGACTACATGAAAGTCGGATTGCGCGAAGCCAATCAGCGGTTCTCCCGCACGATGCAGGCCGTCCGGCGCGGTGAAGAGGTCGTGCTGACCGAGCGGGGGCGCCCAATCGCCGTGATCAAGCCGATCGCCCGCGGGGGACCCAAGGATGACGCGGCGGCGCTGCGCGGCTTGATCGATGCAGGGCTGGTCGTGGCGGCCCGCGAGCCGGGACCCATGCCCGCGCCGCGGTGGCGCCCGGTCGCGGTAACCGGGAAACCCGTCTCCGAGACCATCACCGAGGATCGCGGCGACCAGGCTTGACCGTGTGGGCCTACTGCGATTCGAGCGCGCTGGTAAAGCGCTACGTCCGCGAGCCAGGGCGGCAGAGGCTGCTGGGCCTGCTGCGAGAACGGTCGTGCGTCTCCTCCGCCCTGACTCCGGTCGAATTGCGGAGCGCCTTCAGACGCCGCGTGCACGAGGGCACACTCGACGTTGAGCGGTTGCCGGGGCTCCTCGACCGACTGGCGGCCGACCGGTCGCATTGGACGCTCGTCGCGGTCGGCCCGGAGGTGTTGACCGCGGCCGAGGCGCTCGTCGCGACGCATCCGCTACGCACACTCGATGCGATTCATGTGGCGTCGGCTCAACTGTTCTTTGCCCGCATGCCGACGCCGCCGCTGTTCCTGAGCGCCGACCGGCGACAAACCGACGTTGCGGGCGCCGTGGGGCTCACGGCAAGGTTCATCGCATGACCGCGAACATCGGCATGCGGCCGATGCAGTTGTTCCGTTATGCTGAATTCTGCATAGCCGAGTCATGCCCATCCCGGTCGCGGCCACCAGGCGTCACGTTTACCGCGACGTTTCGGTAGCCGGACACCGGATGACCAATGTCAGGGAATCTTAGCTATCATCCCCGGCTTTTTTTTTGGCCCTGGCAGCCATGGACAATAGATATAACGCGCGCCGAAGCTAACCTTGCATATTGTACCTATATGCTCCAATGCTGATTTGACATGCTCCGCGCTCACCTCCGTGACTTTCTGAGACAATGCATAGAAGGCTGCGAGCGCGCCTGCATCAAAAGCCGCTTTGCACACTTGCTCACGGTCTTCCTTCCACTGTGTCTCCGGGTTGGACTTAAGCCTCGTCCGAAATTGTGTTTTCACATCCTTGTGGGTTTTCAACCAATCGATAATCTCATCCGGGATTGTCGTCTTAGGGTCGGTCAGATCGTGGAATTTCACCCCGCGGACAAACGCATTCACACTCTCTTCGATCGCCTTGTCAACAATCGACTTCATTTCATCTGCCATCTTGCTTTTCTTTCCATAAGGTGGGACACAGAGCTGCTGTACCGCACCCGGTTTCTTGGACACACGTTTGCGCTACGCGGCATGGCGCAGAATGTACTCCTGACGAGTTTCGCTTATGTCGTAAACGACACCACCTTTCCGATCAGTAATCTCATTCTCGTCCGTTGGTCCAGCATCTGCAACGCTATTATAAGGCGCTGAGGCCACTCGGATTCCATACCATGCCGTGCGGTCAGATGATCCAGCCATTTTCCCGGCCCATTGTAGACCGAGAAATCCAGTTGCCAGACCGCCAGCGGCGACCCGTGACTCACTTTCAGATGCTCCTAATCGTCCGCCGCATGGCGTGCCTCCACGACGTTGGACAGGCCGCCTCCGGATAGGTCAAGATCCGCGCGGTCCCGCACGATTCGATGCCGGCCGTGCCAAACATCCGCTACGCGTCCGCGTCCGTCACCGGGACCCGGACGAGCGCCCTCGCCCCGATCGCAGTTGTCCAGCGAATGCCATCTCGCGGCATCGCCGATCTCCTTTCGATGCACCACGCCGGGTTCATTGTGTCAACGGAAGCGGGTAAAAGAAATAGGTTCCGGTCTCGCAGGGCGTGCCGGCCGTATCACCCGGCGCCGTATACTCGACGAGCGCCGCATTCCGATCACTGCTGAATCCGCGCGTCGTCAGTGTCCCCAAGGCCTCAATACCGCAAGTAGCGTCGGGGTCTTCCCGATCGTCGGCGGGGAAGACCACATCGACCCATCGCCAGCCATCGACGTAGAACACTTGGCCCTTGCCGATAAAGGTGCCGTCCGGCAACTGCCACCGATCGGGTCCTGCCCCGTCGCGCACCGCCCTTGCGTCTAGGTCAGGCGCGATCTGATTCGCGCGGATTTCGCTTGAGGATTCGGGAAACTTGTTGAGGGTGTGAGTTAGGAGATCAATCCGTGCGCGGTCGATTTTGGACTCCTGAGCGTAAAACCACGTAAACATGCCCACCGCGAGTACGACCGTAACTATCGGCCCCAATACGGTGATCACGCCTGCCAAGTTTCGAGCGGGCGAATCCTTGTTTTGCATGCTTTGTATCAAGGCTGCTACCACAGTGGCGAGTCCAGTGATCGCAGGTGGAACGAGGATAGTCCAAAGTTCATTCATGGTTTCCCTCCCGGTAGTGAATCATCACGCCTCTGGCCGTCGCGGTCCGCAGGCATCTACGCCCGGCACACCACCGCGCTGAGCGGTGAAGCGTGGACGGTAGTGCGCAACCATCATCGAGATCCTCCAGCGGCCGACGGGCACGACGGCGGTGGTTGACACGCATCGGATGGTGAACCCAGATGCCAGGCCGGTCCGCGCGCGCTGTGACCCTGGGGGTGCGGAGACTGTCATCCTGATCGAGAAGCAGATGCCTTCGTATAGTGGTTCTGTTGGTGGCCTGGAGTGGGGACATGCAGTCGATGGTAATGGCGACAGTCTCAGGCTGGATGCCAATGACGGGCAACCCTTCAATGGAAGAACTGGCAGACTGACTGCTACCCCCACAGGAGGGGACGAAGCGCATGAGAACAGGCCCCCCTGCCTGGCACTCTAATTCTGCAAGAAAGACTGACGCGAGACGGACCGCGCGCCTACTTCGGCCGGCGACCACCCCTGGGAAGAAAACCGGGGGAGAGAGCCGGTGTCGCTGGATCAGCCGCCTCATGCCGGCACCGCCATCAGGTTTCGTATTCGGACCGGGTTGTAGGCCGCACCGGCGCAGGTGAACGTCCGACCGACCCGGTCTCGGCAACTCTCATCGGTATGGCGAACCAATCCCGAAACCATGCACCTGACCTCGCGGAACGCGTTCATTCTCTTCCTTCCCTGTCCTCTGTTGCAGTCCTACCGCGAGCTGGCCCGCCGTGTACGGGTGCATGCGAGCGCACTCACTGTCATCCAACGTCCATCGCACCGAAACCGAACAAACTGCATCGAATATGTGCGCGTGGACCCCGAACGGGGCCCGGAAAAGGAAACAGGCGTATTCCAGGGTCAGCGCCGATCAGAGAGGACCGGATCGCGCAAGAAGTCGACCGGATGGGAGAAGCTGGCAGTCCAGCTCGGAGGCTGGTCGTGGGGCTCGGGGTCGACGGTGAGTTTCAGATAACCGAAGTGGCGTCGAACGCGATAGCGTCCGCGATGGCGGGCAGCGGATGTCTTCAGGCTCCCGGCATTTCGTCGCTGAGCCGCAGCAGCGCCCGTCGCAGCGCCATGCGCGCCGCGTCGGGACCGGTGCGGCCATCGATGATCGCGAGCTGCTTGTAGCTGTACCCCATCTCGGCGCGGCCCACAATCAGCCGCCGCTCGCGCGGCGTCAGGCACTGCAGCCCCTGCAGGTAGCGCGCCCACGTCTCGTCCGTGATGAGCTGCTGGAGCGGAGAGGGACCCGCGTCGACCAGAAGGTCGGTCGTCTCGGAAGGGTCCACTCTCGGACGACGCGCGACCCGGCGCATCTCGTCACGGATCCGGTTGTCGACGGCAAGCCGGAGGTACGCCCGGAATGCGCCGTCTCGCTGCGGTTCGAAGTAGGCGATTCGCTTGAACGTCTGCAGCAGGGTGTCCTGGACCACATCGCTCGTATCGACGCCGTCCCGCGCCCAGTAGGGCAGGCGCCCCCGGGCCCACCGCCGTAGCCACGGAAAATACCGCGCGGCCAGCGCTTCACGAGCCGCACGATCTCCCCGGCGCGCACGCAGAAGAAGGCGAAGCGACGTGGCGGACGCGAGCGAATCGGTGTGTCTAGGGTCGGCGGGCTGCTGCTCCGCGGGTGTTGGCGACATCACTACTCATGTACACAGGCTGTGTCACAAATACTACACCACGGGTGTCCCGCCGAAAGCCCCGCCGCCGTCGAGCAGCGGGCCGTGACTGGTGATGCCGATGACGCCCCCCGGGAGCGCTTTCCGATCAGCGGGCCGAGACCGGCTTCGCGGAAGCGGTACGGAAAGATGTCGCCGTCGGAAGCCGAGTCCTCGTCGAGGATTCAGACCAGGTGGCCGTGAAAGGCGGTGGCAGGATACGTGCCGGGGCTGTCGTACGTGCGGGCGAAGCGGGTGCCGAGCACGGTTCGGCCCAGTCGCTCGATCAGCATCTGCGACACGTGGCCGCCGCCGGTGCCGGGCGGGGCGCATCGCCAGGCCGTCGTCCGGACAGGCCAACGGACACGTGCGATTCAGTTGCCGCGCACCCTGTCGATGAACGCACGGGCGGTCGCCGGGCGCTCGGACGGCCCAGCCGTCAGGATTGCGCCGACGGCCGAGATCAACGTTGACGACGCGTCGTCACCCGGTTCGCCCCCCGGCTGGATCTGTTGGCGTCGAATGCGGTCGATCACCGTGTTGCGGTCACCGCCGATGAACGGATGTCGGCCGGCGACCATTTCGTACAGCACGACACACAGCGCCCAGATGTCGTCCGCCGCGCCGGCGGCGCCGCCGGCCTGCAGCTCGGGCGACGTGTAGAGCACGGTGCCGCCAACCCGCTGGTTGCGATCGTCCGTCAGATGCGCCAGACCGAAATCCAGCAGCTTCGCGGCGCCGTCAGATGTAAATCCGATATTGCTCGGCTTGATGTCGCCGTGCAGATAGCCGGCGCGATGCAGCACCGCGAGCGCCTCCGCCACGGTGGCAGCGACGCCGACCGCCGCGCTCGCCGAGAGCGGTCCCCGATTGAGGCGGGCCGCCAGCGTGCCCCCGGGCAGCAACTCGACGATGAGCAGCGGGCGGCCGCGCCAGGTCTCGAGGCCGTAGATCTGTGCGATGGCGAGGTGCGCCTGTGCCGCCATGGTGCGCGCTTCCTCCTGCAGCCGCACCAGACCGTGACCCGCCAGCGCCGGCAGCGTCTTGACCGCGACGTCGCGCCCGAGGCGGACATCGTGCGCCAGATAGACCACGCCCATGCCGCCGGCGCCGAGGCGCCGATCCACGCGGAACTTGCCGGCCAGAAACGCCGGCGTCGGTGTCTCCTCGTACGCCACACCGCACTGGCAGCGGCTCCCTGTGTCCGCCGGCGCCACGATCCCGCACACGGGACACTCGCGGGCGGATTGCGGGTCGGCGGCGCCTCCGGCCGGCGCCTGGAGCAGACGCAGCCGATCGAGCGCCAGACCGACCGTCGCCACCAATGCGGCCAGGAACGTGAGATCGACGGGGACGCGCCGGTCGTCGAAGCGGCGGCCGACCACCATTGCCCCATTGATCTCCGAGCCGGGCCCGACCACCGGTACGACGACCGCCGCGGCGGCGGCCAGCACCCACTGGGCGTCGTCGCCCGGTAGGAGCTCGAACGCCGAAGTCCCATCGTCGGGATCGACATGGAGCGGCTCGCGGGTGGACTCCAGCAGATGGACGAGGGCTGATGTTCGGGCCAGTGGCGCCATACCGGCGTTGGGCGCGGTGAAATGATATGCGTCCTTATCTGCCACACCAGCCGCTACCAACAACGTCGCCGGCGCCGCCGCCGCGCGCCGTACGGCACGGACGACCACCTCGTCCACCTGCGCGACGGATGTCGCCTGCGCCAGCGTCCCACTCGCGGCAGCCAGCACGCGCCGCTGCTCCTCGGACTCGGGATCGACCCAGGCGTCCAGGTACGTGAGCAGGCGACGGCGGACGCCGGCCGCCAACGACGCAACGCCGGTCGCCGCGACAAGCAGCAGGGCCAGCGGTTCGGACATCACATCGCCGACCGGCCGGGTCGGTTGACTGGCGAGCAGCCAGCCAAGCGCCGCCAGCGGCACCGCGCCGACCACTGCAAGCAGGCGGCGCGTCAGCAGGCGCCGATAGGACGCCCGGACGACGACGCGGATATCGAGCGCGCGTCTGGACAGGACGGCATAGGTAGTCGAGAGCGGGATTGAAAGGATGGCCGTGAACACGATGACGGCAAGCGCGTCCCGGTGTTCATTGCCAAACTGATTCGCCGCGGCCCAGAACGACTCAATCACGGTGTCGAGAATAATCGGCCCTACCCCGACCACGAATCCGGTAATGAACAGCGCGGCGCGACGTGACTCGTCGGCCTTCGCGTTGCGCGCCCGCAGTGCGAGGACTACGAGCGCGGACAGGATCAGGAGCGCCAGAAATCCCCAATAGTAGAGACCATCGTCCGCTTGCCGCGCCAGAAACGGCATCCGCTCCAGCAACGGAGACGCGTTCACGATCCAGAACGCGCCGCCGATCATCGCGCTGATGGGCACCATGCGGCGCGCGACATCATCGATCCGGGTTCGGCGATGGACCCGCGGAAACTCCCGAGCGAAGGCCCACATGAGCGCCGGCAAAAAAACCTCCGGGAGGATCATCGGCGAAAACGCAAAAAACGACGAAGCGCCCAATGCGAAGAATGCGCCCAGCAACTGCGACCGGTGATCGAAACGACCACCGCGGAGCAGCAGCAACGCGCACGCCGAGAGGGCGACAAGCACCAGCAACCGCGGCAGGGCAAACTGCTCGCCAAGGTACCGGTCGTCCCACCACCACGCGGTCATCACCAGCGCTGCCGCCGCCTGGAGCGCAGACAAGGAAACGAGCGCTCCAAGCGCAAGGCGCGCGAACGCGGTGCCGGGCTGCTCACGGAAGAGCGAGGGGGAGACGGCGCGCTGCGGTCTGTTGGTGCCAAATATCTCTGACAGCGCGCGCAGGTTGTCGAGTGCACGGCGCTGCCCCGGACGCGACGCGCCCCGCGCCCGATTCCAGTCCACGTCCTGGTTCGAGGTGATGGCGTCCGCGACGTCGAACAGCAGAGTGCCGTCAGACACTCGGCGCCTCGGCGCGGACCACAATCAGCCGCCATGCCGGCGCGCCGTGCGTTGAAAGCGGTGTTATAGATCCTGGCGATCGGCGCACGACGGCATATGTTGCCACACGGCAATCAGACTTGCGAAACTTTCCGTCGCCGGTTTCAACAGGGGCGTCACCGGATGTGTTAACGGATCTCTCGACCTATGTGGTGAATCCGTCGCACGACCGTGCCCGCGGCGCGCGTCTCCGTCGCGCCAGGCGCCCGCCCATGCCAGGCGAGATCGAGAGCCCGCCCGCCGCGCGCTTTCCGCTCACACCATCCATGCGCCACACCCGGCGAGAGACCGCATCCGGCCCGGCCACCGAGGGTCACGTTTACAGTGACGTTCCGGTAGCCGGGCACGGCATTTGCGATGTCACGGGGATTCGGCTACGAATTCGGGGGAACGGGCCACCATGGACAATAGACAAAGCGCGCGCCGAAGCGAACAGTGCATATTGAACCAATGTGCTTCAACGCCGCTTTGACATGGTCGCGGTTTACCTGCGTCGCATTCTCCGAAAACGCATGGAAGGCTGCGAGAGAGCCTGCGTGGAATGCCGCTCGGCGCACTCGCGGACCGTCGATCGTCCACTTATTCGGTGCGGAGCCGAGCTGTTCCTCAAACGCCCTTCTCACCCTCTTGCTCGTCTTCAACCACTGGACAATGTCATTTGCGAGCGTCACATCAGGGTCGCCCGGACTGTGAGACTGAACCCCGCGGACAAGCGCATCGACGCATTCCTCGATCGCCTGGTCTACGATCGACTGTTCTCCATTCGCCATCTTCCGTTCCTTTCCATGAAATGGGGCTCCGAACTGCACGCCAGGATACGGTCGTAGCCTGAGCCCCGGTGAACCTCTTGCCAGTTCCAACGCGGCGATGGCCGGTGGACTCGGCTGCGAGTCCACGGACCTCAGCGGTTGCGCCTACGGGGTCGTGGGCCAGCCCTCGGCCTCACCGCGCCGGTCGATGTCCTCAAGCTCCTCCAGAGTGATCCCATGGGCGTAAGCGATGTCGGCCAGCTTCTTGGCGGTCCGTCTACTGGCCTCCAGGTTTCCATTGGCGGCGCCCTTCCGGGAGACACTGGGCGCGAAAGGCAGTCGACCGCTCTCCGGTAGCGGCACCAGGGTTCGCGACTCTAACACGGCCGCTTGACGTGTCCTGACGATCACTCGAAACAGCGCGAGTTCGCGCGGCCCGGCCGTGACCGGTGCCGGGCTGTCGTGAGCACGACTCGCCGGCGGGGGCGTGAGAACGGTCGAGACAGCCGCCGGGGCGGGGTCGTGTCTGGCGAAGATCAACCAGAGGGCCACCAGCGTCACCCCGCCCGCCACGACACCTCCACTCACGATTCGAGTCATACTGCTTCTCCCGCCGCTACTTGTCGGGCAAAGCTTGCAGCAGCCCTTCTCTGACCAACCTGTTCACAAGGGTGACCTTGCTCTCCGCGTCGAGACAGTCCGGAACGTCGCTGACCGTGAACGTATCATTCGCGGTGACGAACTCGACCGCCGGCAGCATCCGACTGGGGAACCTGAATTCTTGTCCGCAGAAACTCAGCGCACAATCGTCGGCACGGTTCTCGAACTCCACGAGCAACCCCCGCCTCCGTCTGATCCGAGAAGTGAGGGTCAGGGCGTCCGCGCGGGGCCGCGAGCCGAACACCTCGCCGCGGCGCATCTGGGCGCGCTGATCGGCCTCCTGTGCGGGTGCTGGGGCGTGCGCGGCGCTTCTGAGCCCCTGAGCGCCACGATCGGCCGGCTTCGTCGTGGGATGGTCCGGCAACACGCCAATACGGACACGCGATTCTCGATTGACAATCAGCCCCTTCTGCCACGCGCTGCTAGTCTACGATCGGCTGTTCTCCATTCGCCATCTTCAGTTCCTTTGCATGAAACGGGCTCGAATCTACTGTCCTAACGGTTGCCACCACCATCGCTGCGTAGACTCGTCTCATCATGTCATTCCTCCTGCGCCTGTGAACCTGAATTGGTCCGCCGACTCCGCTACCGCCATCGCCGAATCCCCCCGGCCGTCGTTCCCATCACCGGGTGTCGTTGCCTAAACGAGTCCAGATTCCCTTACCGTCTTCCCTTGGCGAACGCATCAACCCAACTCTCGTGAGACTTGCCGTACAGAGCCGGCGGCCAATCATGGCACCGCGACGTCTGGACCCTTGTACGCTCATCCCTATCCGTCGCTTGCGATGCGACCACGGCCCGGGATGAGCAACCTGCTACAATCGCCTTGCAACCGCCGCTGCCGGACACCGAACCCGGCCGCAATGCCTTGTCTACGGCGCCACTCTCGTCGACCTGCAATCTCCACTCCATTTACCACTCTCACCAAGGATGTACCGCCCCCACTATCAACCAACGACCATCACGCCGAAACCGAACAGTCCGGGTCAAGAGATATAGGGACGCTAATCGTGTCACCGGTGAGGGTAGGGGGGCCACGAGCGTCCCGAAGAAGGGTTTGACGAGTGCGACGACGACAGTGATCCGTGTGTGCATGGTGCGCCTCCGGAGAACCGAAATGAGGCACGACGCCGGACGACGGCGAGCGATGATCTCGTGCGGCCCCGACCGGATGTGGTCGCCGGGCTCGTCGCCAAACACCAGGCACTGTCGGTTGTGCAGGGTTCCGTCACTTTCCCCGGGGTCCGGGGTCTTGTATAGGACGGAGAACCCGACGTTAGACGACAGCGCCGACCGGTGTTTGACAATTCACACGCTAAACCGCACGCGGGGATAAGTCAACGGAAATCCTTGCAATCGCAATCTGGACCGGACCTGCACGGTGGGACGGAAACACATGGTCGGCCCCGGTAGGAGCTGGCAGACCAGGTCGGAGTCCGCTCGTCACCGCACCTGCGGCCTCTTGCGGATGTCTGCGCCGAGCGTCACGGCGGCGGGACGAACAACGTCACGGGCGCGGCGGATGTCGCCTTCGCCAATGTCGTCCGGGCGGCGGCCGGCCCGAGCGATTGCCGTTGGTCGTCGGGCTCGGGGTCGACCGTGGTGTCCAGGTGCGGGAAGACGGGTTTGACGCGATGGCGTCCGCGATGGCGAGCAGCCGACTTCCGTCAGGAATCCGGCATCTCGGCGCTGAGCCGCACCAGCGCCCGTCGCAGCGCCATCCGCGCCGCGTCGGGACCCGTGCGGCCATCGATGAGCGCGAGCTGCTTGTAGCTGTATCCCATCTCGGCGCGGCCCACAATCAGCCGGCGCTCGCGCGGCGTCAGGCGCTGCAGCCCCTGCAGGTAGCGCGCCCACGTCTCGTCCGTGATGAGCTGCTGGAGCGGAGAGGGACCCGCGTCGACCAGCAGGTCGGTCGTCTCGGAAGGGTCCACTTTCGGGCGGCGCACGACCCGGCGCATCTCGTCACGGATCCGGTTGTCGACGGCAAGCCGGAGGTACGCCCGGAATGCGCCGTCTCGCCGCGGTTCGAAGTAGGCGATTCGCTTGAACGTCTGCAGCAGGGTGTCCTGGACCACATCGCTCGTATCAACGCCGTCCCGCGCCCAGTAGGGCAGGCGCCCCCGGGCCCACCGCCGTAGCCACGGAAAATACCGCGCGGCCAGCGCTTCACGGGCCGCACGATCTCCCCGGCGCGCACGCAGAAGAAGGCGCAACGACGAGGTGGACGCACGCGAACCGGTGTCTCCGGAGTTGGCGGGCTGCGGCGGCGCGGGTGCTGACGGCATCACCCGGTAATCTACCTCATAGGCTGTTTCTCAAGTACCACACCACAGGGACCCAGCCGTCAGCCCCGCGGCATTTGACCGGCGCTGTAACGCGTCGGGCAAGTTTACCCCGACTGGAAAGCAGGAAAGATCAGGTTAGACTTTCGACACATCACCATGCAGACTCGATCCATTCGCTTTCTCCTGACCGCGGCGCTGGCCACCGCCGGCGCGTTCGGATGCGGCGCGCCGCCAGCCGGGACTCCGCCAGAGGCCGACCGGGCGACTCCCGTGCGGCCGAACTTCGTGCTCCTGTTCGCCGACGACCAGGGCTATGGCGATCTCGGCGTCTTCGGAGCCACCGACTTCGAGACACCGCACATCGACCGCATGGCCCGGGAAGGCATGCGGTTCACGAGCTTCTATGCGCAGCCGGTGTGCGGCCCGTCGCGCACGGCGCTGCTGACCGGCAGCTACCCGATCCGGGTCGGCGAGTACGGCAACGAGAAGAACTACTTCCCGTTCGTCCACGAGCAGGAGATCCTGCTGCCCCGCGTGCTGCAGGAGGCGGGCTACGCGACCGGCATGGTCGGCAAGACCGACATCACGGCGCGCCGGCGCGGGTTCAGACCGGAGCTCAACCCGGTGCGGCGCGGCTTCGACTCCTGGTTCGGGGTCGTCGGCGCCAACGACAGCGGCGAGGTCCACTGGGTCTATCGCGATGAGGAACGGATTGAGGAATCGGCGCCGTTGCACAACCTGACCCGCCGCTACACGGACGAGGCGCTGCGCTTCATCCGCGACCACCAGGACGAGCCGTTCTTTCTGTATCTGGCGCACACGATGCCGCATGTCGTGCTGGACACCAGCGAGCCGTTCCGGGGCGGGTCCGCGCGCGGGCTGTACGGCGACGTCATCGAGGAGCTCGACGCCAGCACCGGCGAGATCCTCGACCTGCTGCGGGAGCTGGGGCTCGACGACGACACCATCGTTGTCTACACCTCCGACAACGGACCGTGGAGCAACCACTCGCTGCCGCAGTACACCGCCGACATCACCGCGCACAGCGGGTCGGCCGGGCCGCTGCGGGGGGCCAAGGCGACCACCTGGGAGGGCGGGCTGCGCGTGCCCACCGTCATGTGGGGCCCGGGGCGGGTTCCGGCCGGTACCGAATCGGCGGAGATCACCACCACCATGGACCTGCTGCCCACATTCATCGCCATGGCGGGGGCGGAGCTCCCGGCCGACCGCACGATCGACGGCCGCGACATCTCTCCGCTGATGCACGGGTCGCCCGGCGCGGCGAGCCCGCACGAGGCGTTCTACTACTACCGGGAAACCCACCTGGACGCGGTTCGCAGCGGCCCCTGGAAGCTGGTGTTCCCGCGCCCGGGGCGGAACGAGTCTGAGTGGCTGCTGTCGAAGACCGGCGCGTTCCTGGGCGAACTGCTCGAACCGGTGACCGGGCTGGAGTTGTACAACCTGGAGACCGACATCGGCGAGCGCCGCAACGTGGCGGCGGACCACCCGGACGTCGTCGCGCGGCTGACTGCCCTGGCCGACGACGCCCGCGACGAGCTCGGGGATCACGACCGGATCGGCCGCGGCGTACGGTTCTTCGAGGATGGACCCCGTTGGCCGCGCCGGCAGGCGTGGCTCACGCGGTAGTCAGGCGCGCCCCGGCCCGTGGCGAACCGGGCCCGAGCGGCACGGCACCCCGTCAGCAGCGCAGCGGCCTGGTCGAAGCGGCGGCGGACGCTACTTCGTCGGGTTGGGGACGCCCTCGGGCTCCTCGCCGCGGAAGTCCGCTTCGAGCAGCCGGGCGCCCTTCATGATGCCCTGGAGCGCGTAGTTCGCCTCGTGGCAGGCATACTCGAACACCTTGTTCGGGCTCCGCGGCCAGGAATACTCGCCGGTAAACGGCGCCGTCCAGACCGTCGGGTCGTCGACCGTGAAGGTATAGATCAGCTTGTCGGCGCTCTCCATCCGGAAACGCTCGGTCACCGTCATGTTTCCCGAGCCCTGCCGGAACGCCGGACGATCCCTGAAATTGGTGGTCTCGACCACCAGCGTGTCGCCTTCCCACCAGCCGATCGAGTCGCCCAGCCACTTCTTGATCTCGGGCGGGTCGTGCTCGGCGTTCATCCGCACGATGCGGGCGTCGTGCACCATCTCGATGAGAATCATGATGGTGTCTTCGCCCTGCACGATCCGCTTGTGGTTGTTGTAGAGCGCGGGCAGCATCGGGGGGCCGGACGTGGAGCCGAAGCTGAGGATGCAGCGCTCGGCAAACGGGCGTTGCTCCATGTTGTCGTAGGGCCCGGGGGTGTCGAGCCCCGCCTCGAGCCAGAACGCCGTGCCGCCGTTCCGCCGCGGCGTGCGCCGGGCGCTGGGGGCGGGGTCCACGCGCGGCGGATACCGCCCGTTCGGCGGGTCGATCAGAATCGACGTCCGCCATTGCCCGTCCACCTGGAACGCATCGTCGCCGTTGTCGATCCAGAATCCGTTGTAACCGCCCACGCCGCCGTTTCCGACCCCGCCCTCGGGCGGGGCGCCGCGATTGGGGTCGCTGGGCTCGAGGCGCCGTATATCGCGCGCCTGCGCGCGGGCGGCAACCTCGGCCGCCTCTTCCGCGGTCAGCACCATCTTCTCGCCCAGATCCTCCGGCCGCTGCAACGGGGTCAGGGTCGATACGTCGTAGGTGCCCGACAGGTCGGGCCGGCCACTCGCGGTGCGTGGAATGTCATCGCTCTGCGCCCCGGCCACCGGCGCCAGCGCCAGACAGACCGCGGCCATTCCGCCGAGACAGCACGTGATTCGACGCATGTCGGACTCCTTGTCTCGAACGACGAATTGGCGAATGCTAGCAGCCCGTGGCAAAAGCCCCGCTGCATTCGATCGGCGCTGCATCCCGCTGCACGGCGTTGTTCATCGGTCAAATACTGCCGGTATTCTCCCTCTTCTCGCCTTGCGCAGCGGGCGCATCGCCAATCTCGGTGCAACGCGGGGTTCTACCACGGGCTGCTACCGGGTCGGATTGACGACGCCTTCGGGCTCCTCGCCGCGGAAGTCCGCTTCGAGCAACCGGGCGCCCTTCATGATGCCTTCGAGTGCGTAGTTCGCCTCGTGACAGGCATACTCGAACACCTTGTTCGGGCTCCGCGGCCAAGCGTATTCACCGGTGAACGGCGCCGTCCAGACCGTCGCGTCCTCGACCGTGAAGGTGTAGATCAGACTGTCGGCGCTCTCCATCCGGAAACGCTCGGTCACCGTCATGTTCCCCGAGCCCTGCCGGAACGCCGGGCGATCGACGAAGTTGGTGGTCTCGACCACCAGCGTGTCGCCTTCCCACCAGCCGATCGAGTCGCCCAGCCACTTCTTGATCTCGGGCGGGTCGTGCTCGGCGTTCATCCGCACGATGCGGGCGTCGTGCACCATCTCGATGAGAATCATGACGGTGTCTTCGCCCTGCACGATCCGCTTGTGGTTGTTGTAGAGCGCCGGCAGCATCGGCGGCCCCGATGTCGACCCGAACGTCAGGATGCAGCGCTCGGCAAACGGGCGCTGCTCCATGTTGTCGTACGGGCCCGGCGCATCGAGACCCGCCTCCAGCCAGTAGGCGGTGCCGTCGTTCTGGGCCCGGCGGACCTGACCGGCCCGGGCTTCGCGGGCGACGCGCTGGGCCTCGAGCCGCGCCTCGGTCTGCGGTGGATAGCGGCCGTCCGGCGGGTCGATCAGAATCGACGTCCGCCACTGGCCGTCCACCTGGAACGCGCTGTCGCCATTGTCGATCCAGAACCCGTTGTAGCCGCCCACGTTGCCGGACGCGCCACGCGATCCATCGCCGCCCTGGGGCGGCGCGCCGCGATTGGGGTCGCTGGGCTCGAGCCGCCGCTGGTCGCGCACCTGCGCGCGGGCCGCGACCTCGGCCGCCTCTTCCGCGCTCAGCACCATCTTCTCACCCAGCGCAGCCGGCCGCTGCATCGGGGTCAGGGTCGACACGTCGTAGGTGCCCGACAGGTCGGGCCGGCCACTCGCGGTGCGCGGAATGTCACCGCTTTGCGCCCCTGCCACCGGAGCCAGCGCCAGACAGACCGCGGCCATTCCGCCGAGACAGAACGTAATTCGACGCATGTCAGACTCCTTACCTGGATATGACCTGGACACGTGCTAGACATCCGAGAGGGTGCCGGTGTTCAGCAACCCGGTGCTGTCTCCGAGATCCTCGGCGCGCACCCCCGCCTTGTCGAGCACGGTCAGCAACAGGTTCGCCATCGGGGTGTCTGCCTCGTAGGCGAGGTGCCGTCCACCCCGCAGACGCCCGCCGCCGCCGCCCGCCACCAGGCACGGCAAATTGGTGTGCTCGTGCAAATTGCCGTTCCCGATGCCGCCGCCGTAGACAATCATCGAGTGGTCCAGCAGGGTGCCGTCGCCGTCCGGCGTGTTCCGCAGCGTCTCGAGGAAGCGCGCCAGCAGCGAGACGTGATAGGTGTCGATCTTCGCCTTGCGGGCAATGTAGTCCGGGTCGTTCCGGTGGTGCGACACGGTGTGGTGCTGGTCGGGCACCCCGATCTGCGGGAAGGTCCGGGGACTCGTCTCGCGCGCCATCATGAGCGTGCCGACCCGCGTCACGTCGGCCTGGTAGGCCAGCGCCAGCAGGTCGAACATGAGCCCGGCGTATTCCTCGAAGTTCTCCGGAATATCGATCGGCCGGTCCGGCAGCTCGATCTCTTCCTGCTCGCCGCGCGCTTCTGCGCGGCCGATCCGCTGTTCGAGGTCGCGCACCGAGTCGAGATACTCGCTCAGCTTGTTCCGGTCCGACGCCCCCAGGGTGCGTTCAAGGCTCAGCGCCTCCTGGGTGACCGAGTCGAGAATGCTGCCGGTCTGCCGCACCTGCGCCCGCCGGTCGGCCGCACTGCCCCCGTCGCCGAACAGTCGCTCGAACACGACGCGGGGATGCGGCTCCATCTCGAGCGGGGTGGTCTCGTCACGCCAGGTGATGGTGTTCGAGTAGAAGCAGTCGCCCGAGTCGCAGGAAATGGCGGTCGGCTTCTCGAGCACCAGCTCGAGTGACGGCAGCGGGGTCGCCTTGCCCAGTTCGCGCGCGGCGATCTGGTCGGCGGTCGTCCCCAGCTTGATGCTGGTCGGCCCGATCCGACCGCGCCGTTCCCAGGCATGCACACCGCTCAGCCAGACGGCGGTGGCGCGCGGGTGGTCGCCGTTGCCGTCACCGAACGAGTCGGCCTGCCGGTGCGCGAGACCGCTCAGCACCAACAGCCGGTCGCGGAAGGGCGCCAGCGGGCTGAGGGTCGGCGAGAACTCGAAGCCGGTCCCGGTCGCCGCCGGCACGAACTGTTCCTGGATGACCCCGTTCGGAATGTAGACGAACCCGAGCCGGCGGGCCGGGTTGGCGGCCGTCTGCGCCAGCGCGGTGGCGGCCGGCACCATCGCGTCGAGCAACGGCAACGCCAGACTGGCGCCGATGCCGCGCAGAAAGGTTCGACGGGGCAACGCGAGCTTGTGGATGATCATGAGGCTTTTCTCAGCTTGAACGGCGTGCTGTTGACGATGCCGGAAACGACCGACGCGAAGCGGTATTCGTCCCGCTCGGCCGCCCGCACGATCGCGCGAATGGCCGGCGCGTCGAAGTGCTCGACCCCCCGCCCTAGCGCGTAGGTCAGCAACTTCTCGGTCACGGTGTGCATGAACTGATCGGGTGACCGCAGCAGTTCGGCGCGCAGGCCGGATGGTCCCTCGAACCGCCGGCCGTCAGGCAGCACGCCGCTGGCGTCGATCGGAGTGTTCGACTCGCTCAGCGCCCGCCAGCGTCCGATCGCGTCGAAATTCTCGAGCGCGAAGCCCAGCGGGTCCATCTGGGAGTGGCAGCTCGCGCAGGCGGGGTTGGCGCGGTGCTGCTCCATCGCCTCGCGCATCGAGCGCGGCCGGCCGTCGTCGGTCGTCTCGTCCAGCGCCGGCACGTCGGGCGGCGGCGGCGGCGGCGGCGACGAGAGCAGGTTCTCCAGAATCCACTTGCCGCGCAGCACCGGCGACGTACGGGTGGCATAGGAGGTCAGCGTCAGAATGCTGCCCTGCCCCAGCAACCCGCGCCGGGTCTCGTCCTCGATCTCCACGCGGCGGAAATGGCTGCCGTAGACGTGGGGAATCCCGTAGTGCTTCGCCAGCCGCTCGTTCACGAAGGTATGGCCGGCCGCCAACAGGTCGAGCACGCTGCGGTCGCTGCGCAGGATGCTGTCGACGAACAGCTCGGTCTCGCGCCGGAACGCCTGCCGCAGGTTCTCGTCGAACACGGGGAAGAACCCGGTATCCGGCTCCTTGGCATCGACATCGCGCAGGAAGAGCCACTGTTCGGCGAAGTTGGTGACCAGCGCGGTGGACCGCGGGTCGGCGAGCATCCGCCGGACCTGCCGGTCAAGCACCGCCGGGTCCTGCAGCTCGCCGCGAATCGCCGTGTCGAGCAACTCGTCGTCCGGAATGCTGCTCCACAGGAAGAACGACAACCGGGAGGCCAGCTCGAGGTCCGTGACCGAATAGACCTCGCCAGGGGCGACGCCCGCCGGGTCGCGCTCGACCCGGAACAGGAACTCCGGACTCACGAGCAGCCGCTCGATCGCTCGCTGAACGCCCCGTTCGAAGCCTCCCTCGGTCCGCCCCTGCTCGTAGAACGGCAGCAGCCGGTCGAGATCGTCAGCGCTCACCGGGCGGCGATACGCGCGCCGCGCCAGGGTCGACAGCAGAGAACGCGCGCAGGCCGTCTGCTCGGCGTCCGGCGCGCCGGTGCCCGGGCGGCAACTGAAGATGCGGCGCCGGCTCGGTGTATCGCCCGCGCCGTCGGCGCCGTAGGGCCCGCTGATGATCACGCTGGCGACGGACGGCTGCCGGCTGCGTGACCGGGAGGACCGCACCTGCCCTTCGGAGAGCGCGCCGCTCTTGGGCAGAAAGGCGACCGCCACGTCGCGGGGACCGGCTCTGAGCGGCACCCGGACCTGCAGGTCGGGATCGGCATCGTACGTGAAGACGCCGCTCGCCAGCCGTTTCGGCGGATTCTCCCCGATCGTGAGCAGTTCCACGCGCTCGCCGTCGACACTGACCTCGATGTCGTGCGGCTCGCGGGCCGCGCCGGGAAACTGGATGGTGATCAGATACTCGCCGTCGAGCGGCAGGTGGCTCCGCACGCGGGTGCCGCCGCGAGTGCCGAGCGGCAGGCCCTCGACGTGGCCGTCCTGCACCAGGTCGCGGTCGAGCTGGTAGGTATCGACGATCGGCAGCATCGTCGGGTCGCCGACCGCCAGCCGGCTGATCTTGCGCGCCGCGGCGAGATACCGCTCCATCAGGGTCGGCGACACGAACAGCAGGTCGGCGAGGTTGTCGAACCCGCTGGTGGCGTTGTCGGCCGGCAGCATCACCGCGATGTCGAGCTCTTTCGGTAGATCGTCCAGCGCCAGCAGGTCGCGTACGGCATGCTGATACTCGGTCCGGCTCAACCGGTGCAGCGCCGGACGCCGCCCCGGGTCAGGGGCCGACGCCGCAGCGCGGTCGAGCGAGGTCTCGAGCCAGGCGGCCACGGCGTCCAGCGTGTCCTCGCCGGGACGCGGTCGACCCACGGGCGGCATCGACCCGCCGCGCAGCTTGCGCGCCACCGATTCCCAGGCCGCGGGGTGGGCCGCCACGTCCGCCGTGTCGAGGACGTCGAGCGCCAGACCGGACATCCGGAGCTGCGCTACGAGCGGCGACGGCGCCGTTCCCTCGCCCTGGACCACCTGCGTGTTGTGGCAGGTCACGCAGTACTGGTCGAGCACGGCGCCGACCGCGTCCGCCGTCAATGGCGGCGTCGCACCGGCCGGCTGCCCGGACGCCGCCGACAGCACACCGCCGCCGAGCGCGGCCAGCACCACCGCCGAGACGTAGATCACCCCTTTGTAGCTCATCGGACCCTCTCTTAATACGCCCCGGCGCCCGCCTTGTCAACGTCGCAATCGGATCGGGTTCCCGAATGACCCGCCGCGGCCCCCCTCCCCGCACAAGAGCACGCGGCTCACACAGAGAGTCGAGGCCGGCGCCAAGATCCCGGCGGGTCTGAATTCTGTCAGTGGTACAAAGAAAAAGGGGCTCGCGCCTCGGTCCGTGGAGCTCATGAAAAGCCACCGACATCGCCGAGGGACTTACCCCTGTTAGACCGCGGACGTGTTCCGTCCTGTCAGTATGATATTCAGGATGATCGATCCCGTCAATGAGTCTGACGCTTACATTGGAAACCGCCTGCTCGATTTCTTCGATTCCAGATCCCCGTGGCATCGAAGGCTCTGGAACGCAGGCTTCTGTCTGACGCTCCGTGAAGTACTGGAAGCTGCTGAAGCACTCCGCTCCGGCGTTCTGAGCCGAGGCTCCTTCAAGGCTCTCGTCAATGCGGCGCAAGAACTCGCGGGAAGAGATCCTGGTGCCGGAACGGCTGAGGAGAGGAACGTACTGAGGACGGCACTTCTGCGCGCCCTGAAATCGCAACATCCCATGGACGGCCTGGACTATCACGTCGTCGCACAGGCGGAATCGAGGTCAAGTCCGGCATACTTGGCTCGGTGGGCAAACGCATTACGAGAAACCGACCCGCCGCTGGCTGAACTGGCCGCCCGCTCCATCGCATCCCATCTGCTTGACATCGGCTACAGTTCGGATTCCTTGCATCGATGGTGGACACGCCGCTTGCGGCACGAGCCGGGAATCCGCTCGATGGCCGACATCGTCGACGACGCGCAGCAACTTGCACTGGTACACGAGCACAGATTCGAAGTCATGGCTCCCGCTTCGAGGGCTATTCGACTGAAGGACGCTCCGCGGCCAAGTGAGTGGCGTTCGGCTGGAGAGGTTACGGCGTGGTTACGCGGCAATGGCTTTGACGTGAAAGGCGTCCGGCAGGACGGCGGTTTCCTTTTCGAGATTTCGGCGCGGGATCCGGAAGCCGCGGTTGCTCGCGTTTCCGAAATCTTGGACCAACTGTCTGCCCGGGTGGCCGTCGGCACCAGACGAGACCTGGCATTTCTTGGACGCGTCTGGATAAAGGGAGTGGCCGAGCCACGCCAGACGGCTCGCGTTAGGCGCGGAGTGCGGGTGGAGGCTCTCGAACGAGAGAACCAACTGTACGACGCTCATGCCACCAGGGGCATTCATGCGGCAATCGAACTGCTGTCGCACCTGCAGTCAAGTTCGCCGGGTGCTGCCGTAGCGGGCGGTTGGGCCGCGATCGAAGCGCTGTTGAGCGAATCCGAAAATCGCGCACAGGCCGCTGACCGCTTGGCCATGCTGGTCGCCTGCTCGTACCCCAGGGCGGAGCTCACGGTGTTGTCGTACGCCATTCCCAAGAATGACACCAGACTGGCCGCGCGTCTGCATGCGGTTGATGAGAATCGCAAGCGGTGCGAAATCGTCGCCAAGGCCCTGACAACGCGGGAGATCGATCTGAACGGACTCTCCCACTCAGATCGCATTGCAGTCGACAGAATCTCTGATGTGCTTGACGATCCGCGGCAAACCCTGGCGGCGATCAAGAAACATGCAACCACCGCATTCAGCCGGTTGTATCGTCAGCGAAACCTGGTTCTTCACGGGGGAAAGACGGACGCCGTCGCCTTGCGGGCAAGCCTGCGGACGGCGGCTCCCATTGTGGGTGCAGGAATTGATCGAATTGTCCATGCCTCCTACGTTGACAACCTCACGCCGCTTCAACTGGTCGCTCGCGCACAACTCGCGCTTGCAACCGTTGGTACACGCGGCGGTCCTCCCATCACCGATCTTCTGGGATAGAGACACTCCTTGACCGCCCGTGGTCACAACGCCACTACCTGCGCCCGACACGGCGCGAGGAGTTGTGGTCTTAGCCGGATCGGCGGGGACCGGTCAACATCGCGATCGGATCAGGTTCCGCGCTGGACCATCCGGTATATAGTGTGGCCGGGAGCCCCGGTGAGGAATTCACGATGACTGACGGACCTCTGCGGCTGGTGTTTCGGGCGCTGGCGTGTCTCTGGACGGTCGGCCTCCTGCTGGGCGCAGCGGCGCCGGCCGGTGCCCAGACTTCCCTGATTGACGCCGTTAAAACGGAGTCGGCGGCTATCGTCGCCCGGTTGATCGACGAGGGCGCCAACGCGAACGCCGTGGAGCCGGACGGCACCAGCGCCTTGCACTGGGCGGTGCAGCGCGACCGGCAGGACATCGCGAGCCGGTTGATCACCGCCGGGGCGGACGTGGACGCCGCGAACCGGTACGGCGTGACGCCGCTGACGCTGGCCGCGACCAATGGCAGCGCGGTCATGGTCGAGGCGTTGCTGACCGCCGGAGCGTCGCCCGAGACCCCGACCCCCGGGGGCGACACGCCGCTGATGATCGCCGCCCGCACGGGGCGCGCCGACGTGCTGCGCCTTTTGCTTGACGCCGGCGCGGCCGTGAGCGCCACGGAAAGCTGGAAGGGGCAGACCGCCCTCATGTGGGCCGCGGCCGAGGGGTACGCCGAGGCCGTGCGCACCCTCGTCGCCGCCGGCGCCGACCTCGAAGCCCGCTCCAACGGTCAGATGACGCCGCTGCTGTTCGCCGTCCGCGAGGGACACCCCGACGCCGTGCACGCGCTGCTCGCCGCCGGCGCCGACGTCCATGCGACCGCCCGGGACACCACCACCCCGCTCACGCTGGCGGTCATCAACGCCCACTACGAGCTGGCCGGAATACTGCTTGCCGCCGGAGCCGACCCGAATCTGTCCGACCCTCGCGGTTCGGTGCTGCACGCGCTGGCCTGGATACGGCGTCCCGGGTCCGGCCGGCCGCCGATTCCGACCGGCGCCCTGGACAGTCTCGACCTGGCCCGGGCCCTGCTTGACGCGGGTGCGAACCCGAACGTGCAGATCGATTGGCGGGAGATCCCCTTCGAAGTCGACCTCGGCATCGTGAAACCGCCGCCCGGCATCTCGGTCGGGCGCAACTTCCTCAGCTTCGTCGGCGCGACGCCGTTCTACCTGGCGGCCAAGCATGCCGACGTCGACCTGATGCGGCTGCTCGTGGCCCACGGCGCCGACCCGTTGACCCCCACCGGCCAGCAAGTGACACCGCTGATGGCGGCCGCCGGCGTCGGGTTCTGGGATGGCGAGAGCCCCGGCCCGCTGAACGGCACGCCCGAGCAGGAGCGGCTCGAGGCGGTGCGCCTCGCCCACGAACTGGGCAACGACATCCATGCTGTCACCGACTTCGGCGACACCCGGCTTGATGGTGAAGGGCGCACGCTGTTGTTGCGGCATCCGCTCAATCTCAAGGAGCTCGATGCCCAGCGCGACCGGGGCGACATGCGCTGGAACGGGAGCACCGCGCTGCACGGGGCGGCGATGATGGGCTCGAATCTGATCGTGGAATACCTGCTGGCGCAGGGGGCGGACATCAATGCGGAGAATGGGCTCGGCTGGACACCGCTGATGGTCGCCGAAGGAGTCTTCGTGGCCAACACGGAGAAAGCCTGGCCCGGCACGGTGGCCCTGCTCCGCGAGCTGGGCGCCCGTTCCGACTGACCCTGCGCGGGGACCGCACCCTGACGTGAACGGCCGGCCGCCGCCGGCGTCGAGGAGACCAACGATGCGAAGGACCTTCGGACTTGCCTTGGCGATCGCTCTGGCCGTGACGTGGCTCACGGCCGTGCACGACAACCGGGTCGCGGCGCAGGATGACGCCGACACCGGCGTCATTGCGGGCGTCGTGACCAGCGCCGACGGCCCGGAAGCGGGGGTCTGGGTCATCGCCGAAACCGATGACCTGGAGACCGTGTTCCGGAAGATCGTCGTGACCGACGACGATGGCCGGTTCCTGCTGCCCGAGTTGCCGGACGCGGCCTACGACGTGTGGGTCCGGGGCTACGGTCTGCTCGACTCCACGGCGGTCACGGCGTCTCCGGGCGCCGAGCTCGAGTTGGCGGCGACCGTGGCTGCCACCCCGCAGGAGGCGGCGCAGGTCTATCCGTCCAACTACTGGCTGGCGCTCATCGACCTGCCGGACGCCAACGAGTTTCCCGGCACCGGCGACGACGGCAACGGCATCAACGCCAACCTGCAGCATCAGAACGAGTGGATCAACGTGCTCAAGGGCTGCCAGCGGTGCCACCAGGTGGGCAACGAGCGCACCCGCGTGGTGCCGGACCTCGATCGGTTCGATTCGACGATCGCCGCCTGGGACGACCGCACCCGCCGCGGGCAGCGCGGGTCGTTGATGAGCAGCTTCATCACGCAGTTCGGCCAGCGCCGCGGTCTGGAGATGGTGGCGGACTGGAGCGACCGGATCGCCGCCGGCGCCGTGCCGCCGGCGCCGCCGCGACCCGCGGGCGTCGAGCGCAACGTCGTGCTCACCATGTGGAACTGGGGCGACAACGTGGCCTTCGTGCACGACGAAGTGGCGACCGACAAGCGCAACCCGCGGGTGAACGCCAACGGCCCGATCTACGGCGTGGACATCGGCAACGACTTCCTGCTGATCACCGATACGGCGCAGCACCAGTCGACCATGCTGAAGATTCCGCTGCGCGCGGACCGGTCGACGGTCCCCTCGATGTTCCGGACCGAAGGGTTCGAGCCCTGGCGCGACTTCGGCGCGGAAGCGGTGTGGAACGACCCGGCCAACCCGCACAATCCCATGCTGGACGCCAGCGGCCGGGTCTGGCTGACGACGCGGGTGCAGCACCCGGACAATCCCGACTGGTGCAAGTCGGGCTCGGACAATCCGTACGCCAAGTACTTCCCGGTCGAGCGCGCCGGCCGGCACACCGGCTATTTCGACCCCGAGGCGCAGAAGTTCGTGCTGATTCACACCTGCTACGGCACCCACCACCTGCAGTTCGCCGAGGACGACAACGACACGCTCTACTTCAGCGGCGGCGGTCAGGTGGTCGGCTGGCTCGACACGAAGATGTATGACGAGACCGGGGACGAGCGGGCGTCGCAGGGCTGGTGCCCGACGGTGCTCGACACCAACGGCGACGGCGCGATCACCAGGCCCTGGAACGAACCGGCGCGCCGCGGCGCAGAGGCCGACTTCGACCCCGCCCGCGACACCCGCATCGTCGCCGGCGCGTACGGCATCATCACCAACCCGCTGGATGACGCGGTATGGATCGTCTCCGACCGGTATCCCGGCGAGCTCGTGCGGCTCGACCGGGGTGACAACCCGCCCGAGACCTGCGTCAGCGAGCTCTATACCGTGCCGGCCGAGCACGGCTATCGCACGCGCGGTCTCGACGTCGACCGCAACGGCATTCTCTGGGCGGCGCTCGCCGGCAGCAGCCACTTCGCCAGCTTCGACCGCTCGAAGTGCACGGTGTTCAACGGCCCGGACGTCCGCGACGGCCGGCAATGCGACGAGGGCTGGAGCTTCCACAAGGTGCCCGGCCCCAACTTCGCCGGCACCGACATCGGGACCGACTTCCACTATTACAACTGGGTCGACCAGTTCAACACACTGGGGCTCGGCGAGAACGTGCCGATCGCCAACGGTTCGAGTTCCGACTCGCTGCTGGCGCTGCTACCCGAGACCGAGGAGTGGGTGGTCATGCGCGTCCCCTATCCGCAAGGCTTCCACAGCCGCGGGCTCGACGGCCGCATCGACGACCCGAACGGGGGCTGGAAGGGGCGCGGCCTCTATGCCACCTACGGCGCCGACGCCGCCTGGCACGTCGAGGGCGGACCGGTCGAGCCGGGCAACCTGGTGAAGTTCCAGATTCGGCCGCACCCACTGGCGAACTAGTGCTGCGCCACGATTAAAGATTAGGGCACGCGGAACCGATAGAGTTCCCGTGCAGAAAAAGTATATCGTCCGACTCACCGACCAGGAACGCGAGGTCTGTCAACAGACAGTCCGGAAGCTCAACGGCAGCAACGAGAAGGTGCGCCGTGCTCAGATCCTCTTGAAGGCCGATGCGGACGGACCGGCGTGGACCGACCAGCAGATCGCCGACGCCTTGTCGTGCCGCACCAAGACCGTTGAAAACATTCGCCAACGATGCGTACTGGAAGGATTCGAGCGGGCGCTGGAACGCAAACGACGGCCGTCGCCCCCGGTCCCCAAGCTGCTCGACGGCGAGCAGGAGGCGCAGGTCATCGCCCTGCGTCTGGGGCCGCCCCCGAAGGGCTATGCCAACTGGTCGTTGCGGCTACTGGCGCGCCGGGTCGTCGAGCTGGAGGTCGTCGAGTCGGTCAGCCACGAGACCATCCGGCGTACGCTAAAAAAAACGGGATGACCCGGCGGAAAATCGAGTACTGGGTGATCCCGCCGGAGGCCGACGCCGAGTTCGTGGCGCACATGGAGCAGGTCTTGGACACCTATGCGCAACCGTACGACCCGGCTTGCCCGGTCGTGTGCATGGATGAGCAGCCGGTGCAACTGGTCAAGGAAACGCGCCCGCCGATGGCCGCCACGCTGGCGCGGCCCCGCCGCGTCGACTACGAGTACGAACGGGCCGGTACGGCCTCGGTCTTCCTGTTCAGCGAGCCGCTGGCGTGTTGGCGGCGGGCGACGGCGCGGGCCCGGCGGACGAAGGCGGACTGGGCGGTGGAGGTCGCCGACCTGTTGGAGGGCCGCTACGCCGACTGCCCGAAGGTCACCTTGGTGTGCGACAACCTCAACACGCACACGCCCGGCGCCTTCTACGAGGTGTTCGAGCCGGCCCGGGCTCGGGAACTGGTTCGTCGCCTCGAGTTCTGCTACACGCCGAAGCACGGGAGCTGGCTGAACATCGCCGAGAATGAACTGAGTTCGATGACGCGTCAATGCCTGGACGGGCGCCGCATCGGCGACCTCGAGACGCTGCACGGCGAAGTGTCGGCGTGGTCCACCGACGTCACTGCTACGCAACGCGGTGTCGACTGGCAGATGCAGGTCGACGATGCGCGCCGTAAACTCAAGTCCGTCTATCCTAAAATTTTGACGTGACGAAGCACTAGGTAATCCCGGTTATCGTCTACGCGCTTTTTTACTGGTTGCCGGCAAGATTTATTCGGGTCGCCCGGTACCGCACACTGCCGGTGCAGTTGCCCATCAACGTTGTCCTTGCCACCGTGGGCTTCACGCTTGCCTGGTTCCAGATCGGGATCGTGGATCGAATTTTCCTCTAGCAAGGGAAGTTGGACCGTTTGAAATAGGCGGCGCGGACCACTCCCCGCGGGCTTGAATCATTTTGGAAATATTATTATCTTAATGTCGTGGTCGGCCATTGGTCCTTCTACGGTCGCCGGAACGAACTGGGCGCCCTGCTCGAAAGGATGCGCGGCGAGCACTGGTTTTTCGGCGCCATTCGCGGCCGCCGCCGTATCGGCAAGACCGCTCTTGTCCAGCAGGCGCTGAACACGCTTGCAGAGGACAAGCCGGGCCGGCGACCGGCGCTGCTTGTTCAGTTGCCCGACAGCACCCCCGGCGATTTCGCGGCAGTCTTCCGAAATGCCCTGCGAGAAACGAAACTCGGTGGCGACCTCGGCGAATCCGACGAGCCTGGTGATCTGCCGGGGGTCGCAATCGCGACCGGTTCGCTCTGCGCGGCGGGTGCGATCGTGGTCCTCGACGAGTTTCAGATCTGCCTCGATGGGCCGCTGAGCCCTTTCCCGTCTCTGCTCCAGGCACAGGTCGACCGGCTCCAGAACAAGCAGGGTCCGGTGGGTGGGCTGATTGTGGTCGGCTCGGTCCAAACGGAAATGGAAGCCTTGCTCGAAGACCGCAGGGCGCCGCTCTTCGGACGGACGACATTCCGAATGTCGCTCGACCCCTGGAACCTCGGCACGGTCTTCGATGTCTGCGAGAACCACGGGGCGCGCGAACCGATGCGTTGTCTCACCCTGTGGACCCTGTTCGGCGGCGTGCCCAAATACTGGCGTCACTTCGCCGAAACGGACGGTCTGGACTTCATTCCCGAATGGGAGGAATGGGCAACGGAGTTGTGCGAGAGGCTCTTCCTGCGCTCCGACGCCCCCTTGCGTGAAGAGGGAGAGCACCTGCTGGGGCACGAATTGCGCCGTACCTATCTTGCCATCCTTCGTACGCTTGCAGAGCGAAGGAGTTGCACTCACGCCGAATTGCGTGAGGCCCTTCCGGAGTTGACGAGCCTGGGACCTTACCTGAAGACCCTGACACGAGATTTGCGGCTGGTTGAAAAAGAGCTTCCGGTGTTTGCCGGCGAGTCTTCAAGAGGTGCGCGGTACATCGTTTCCGACCCGTTCCTTTCCGCATGGCTCGCGGCGATTCAGCCCGCCTGCCAAGCCGCGCGGATTTTGCCCGCTTCCGAAGTAGCGAAACGCTTCCTGCCGAGGCTTCGCACCATGGAAGGACACGCTTTCGAGCGCATGATGCGGGCCGCGAGCGAGGAAGCATCCCGCACGGATGACGGGGATTTTCCGTTGACAGACCGGGTTCGGGGCTATTGGAACAGGCCACGGAGCAACCCGGCGGCGATGGAGATCGACCTCATCGCGTGGAATGAAGAGGATCGACGCGTGCGCTTCGGATCGTGCAAGCGGACCGCCGACAGACACGATCCGAAGTCGCTACGTGCTTTCAGTCAACATGTGAGCCGGTTCCTGTCGACATCGACGGGAAGACGCTTCGCGGGGTGGCGGCAAGAACTCGCGCTTTTTTCTCCCCGGTTCTCCGGGGAACAGCGTGCAAGGCTCGAAGCCGGCGATTGGCTCTGCCGGGATCTGACCGACTTCCGGCGCATGCTTCACGACGAGGCCCGAGGCCCAAGAGGACAACTGGCGGCATCGCCCAAGATCGTGGGAGAAGAATAGTGACGGTAGCGGCAGCCAGGGACCAGGAAACAGTGCCGGATTTGACCGTGGAAAACGGCAACTGGAATGCAGCAAGTCTCAGATCGGTGCGCGAGGTTCTGAACTCCGCACGCAAGGAACTGCTGGACGCGTTCGGAAGACCTCCGGACGCTTCCATTCGCGTCGCCTGGTGGAGCCAGGACCCTCGTGTATTCTTTGACCGTCGGCCATACGAGATCCGAGTCAATGCGCGCGATACCCACTGGTGCCAGTACGTCTACCAGTTCTCACACGAACTGTGTCACGTGATGACCCACTTCGATCGTTACAAAGAGCACAGGCACAAGTGGTTTGAGGAAAGTTTGTGCGAGATGGCCTCCCTCTTCGTTCTGCATCGGCTTGCGCAAGGCTGGGCCGGGCATCCGCCCGATATTCTCGGAGCGTCCGGATTCGCGCCGCACCACGCGACCTATGCCGAGCGGATAGAGGAGAAGCACCGTTTACCCCCCGGCCGCGATCTTGCGCGCTGGCTGGACGCGAATATCGAAGCCATGGAAGCGAACTCCCTCAGGCGCGAACTCAACGCCGTGGTGGCCGTTGCCTTGCTGGACCGGTTTCGTGACGAGCCGTCCCTGTGGGGCGATTGCGGCTGGCTGAACCATTGGGACGCACGCATGGATCGAACATTCTCCGAATATCTCGATTCCTGGGCCGCCTGTCTGCACAGCGACGGACGCGGTGATCGGGCGCCGACCGTCGTAAGGAAGCTGTTTCTGCCGGATGCGCCGGGTCAGATTGGGAGCCGCTGATCGCGTGGACCGCGGGCAATCCCATCGCATTCCGGCGAAATCGATCACCCATTCCGACGGAAACCGATCACCTGTCGGGCCACACGGTCGAGGGTGGCTTCGTGAAGACTGCGCCCGTGCGCCTGCGGAAACGCGTAACCATCGGGCTCGGATCAGTGAAAGGGGCGACCCTACCGATGACGCCGTCAAAAGTCGTGATTCGCGGGATTGGCGGGCCTCGGCCAGCGAGACGAGGGCGTAGCTGCCAAGACCGAGCCCGCGGAACCGGCCTCGGATGACTAGCCGCTGCACCCACCTGCGTGCCCCGGACGGGTCGACATGGAGGTACAATTCATTGCAATCGGCGTAGCGGCCGGACGGCGAAAGTCGGCGGAAGCCGCACCCGCTGGCGAATTAGCCGGCATCTGGACGACGGTTGGCGGCGATAGACAAGGCTGTGTCTTGACGCCATGGCGGAGATCGGCCACACCCGGTTGAATCGGAAGCATGGGGCGGGTGCGATCCAGCAGGGAGCGAATTCCGTGACCGTAGAGGGACGGCTCATGACGGCTGATGAGTTGTGGCGTGTGCCAGACGACAGTCTCCGGCATGCGCTCCTCAGAGGAGAACTTCAGCGCACGGCCCCAGCCGGATTCGACCACGGAGCCGTCATCATGAATCTGGCCGGGCCGCTCAGCCAGCATGTGAAGAGCGGCCGCCTCGGCGTCGTCTGCGGCGCCGAGACCGGCTTCGTCCTGGCGACCAACCCTGACACCGTGCTCGCCCCGGACATCGCCTTCGTCCGGCGCACGCGGATTCCGCCGGCAGGCCGCCCCAGGACCTTCTGGAACGGCGCTCCGGACCTGGCGGTGGAGGTTCTGTCGCCCGGCGACACACACACCGAGGTCACCGACAAGGTGACCGCCTGGCTCTCGTACGGCACACTCGCCGTGTGGGTGGTGGACCCGGCCGATATGTCGGTGACGATCCACCAACCCCGCCGGACGCCTCGACGCTTCGACAAGGCCGACACGCTGGACGGTGCTCCGCCGTTTCCCGGGTTCCGCCTGCCGGTCACCGAGATCTTCGCGCTGTAGGCAACAGCCGGAGCGCCGCCGGCGACCGTATGTTGTCGTTCAGCGGCGAGCCATACCCTTCGTCGATGAGGATATGGTGCGCGCCGACGAAACAGGTCCCTGCACCCGCCGAACATGACGAAGCAAGGGAGAACGCTGGATGGACGAGACCTTCGTCTATTGGGACAACTCGAACATCCTTCACGAGGCGCAGCGCCTCGCGGAGGAACGGGACGAAGGACCGGATGCGCGCTACCGGGTGCACCTCCACTTCGACAACCTGCTGCGGCTCGCGCACGCTGACCGGCAGCTTCGAAAAGCGTTCGCCGCCGGGTCGGTCCCGCCGGAAATGCGGGGCCTCTGGAATCGGATGGAGGCGCGCGGCGTGGAAGTCGCGCTGTTCGATCGCGGCCAACCCGATCGCGGCGAGCAGGAAATGCCCGATCGCATGCTGCAGTTGCGGATGCTCGAGGATGCGCTGGACTTCAACGGGACCCCCGGGATCGTGACGCTCCTCACCGGCGACGGCGCAGGTTATGTTGAAGGCGCCGGATTTCACCGGACGCTGGAACGGATGCACGCACGGGGCTGGAGGGTGGAAATCCTCTCGTGGAAGCACTCGTGCAACCAGCGGATGCGATGCTGGGCCGAGCAGAATGGGGTGTTCGTCGCGCTGGACGACTTCTACGACGCCATCACTTTTCTAGAACCGTCGAAACCAGGCTTCCAGCTCGCGATGGAGCGCCGGCAGGCGCCATTGGACCTCACCCTGCGGCCGAAGGCGTAACTCGGCCCGGTACTGTGCGCCGTTCGGCCTGTGCTTCGATCGTCGTTCAGACTTGCACACGATTGAGTGAACTCTGCCAGCTCCGGCTCCTTCTTCGTCCACTGGGAGACAACCGAGAGTATCAACGTTGAAACGACGCGATTAGAACTAGATAATCTGTCAAGCTTGGCCCGGTGACTCACGCCAGCGACGTCCCACCCACCGATCGTCGGCGATTCCCTGTTCGTCTCGGGGGTATCCTGAGGCGCTTGCCGTCGTCTGGGTACCAATTCGATGCCACAAGAACGCTTGTCACCGTCATTCCGATGGGCCGCGAGTGCCGGTGTGAAGGCGTCGATCGAGCTCTACGTGCGCAGGGGTCACGACATAAACGCGACGGATGCCAAAGGCCGCACGCTCCTGCTGATCGCGGCAGCGGGCGGTCACGCCGACATCTGCCATTTGCTGATCGAGGCGGGCGCCAATCCTTCGCTGTGCGATTCGGTGGGCAACGATGCCCTGTCCGCTGCAATCGCGAGGGGAAACGAAGAAGCGGAGGCCGTGCTGCGGGCCTGTCTCCCCTCAGCGTCGGTATCACCCGGCGATTCGGTTGCCGGCGGCGGGCATTCGTCGATCGCGGATGTCGTGCCGTCTGGCGGAACAGCCGTCGCTGCCGGCAATGATGAAATCCTCGATCTCTCCAACTGGAAGGAGCTGAAAGTATCCCCGCCGCCTCCAGATAGTCCGTCTGTTCTTTCGAATTCCCGTAATCTGCAGAACCAGATCTCCGAACATCTACCGGTCAACACGGACCACGACTGGTCGGATGTCGACGTTGTTCTGCCGGATGTCGCCGATCTGCACAACCCGGATTACGCGGCTTGGCTCGAAGAGGTTCGCGATCTCATCCGTTTCGGTCTTTCCTGCGACTGCGTAACCGAACACCAGCTATCGGAGCTGGCGCTGAACAGCGGAGACGAGGAGAATACAGCCAACATCGAGATTCGCCTCCGGTTCGTCCTTGAGGATATAGGCATTCCCGTGGAGGATGACCTCTACGCTGTCGAAGTGTTCGCCGTCCCGTTGCCGCGCTACCAAATGCCGTACGACGAACGGAACGACGAAATCGTGGAAGACGCCATCACCTTTCTCTGTGACCTCTCGCGCAACAACGATCCGCTTTTCAACTACCGCAACGACATCAGACGGCTGGAAGCGGCAACCACCCGCGCCCTTCGTCGGATTTCTGGCACACACCTTGCGAATCCAACAATATCAAGATGACGCCGCAATACCGCCATGCGCCGCCCAGAGCGAGCGCAATGATCGAGGCCTTGCGGGGGCTCGGCTACTCGACCGCGACGGCGCTTGCCGACATTGTCGACAACAGCATCACGGCGGGTGCTAAAAACGTCGATCTGAAGTTTGCCTGGAATGGGAGATATAGCCATATCACGATCCAGGACGACGGCAATGGGATGGACGAGGCCGAACTGGACCGTGCCATGCGCCTGGGCGAGCAGAGCCCCCTTGATGAGCGGGACAGCAACGACCTGGGGCGCTTCGGTCTCGGGCTGAAAACCGCGTCGTTCTCCCAATGCCGGCGTCTGACGGTTGCGAGCAGGAAAACCGACGCGGTCGGCTGCCTTCGCTGGGACCTGGACATCCTGACCGCGAGCGCCGACGACGGATGGCATCTCATCGAAGGACCGGCGGACGGATCACACGGTCTGCTGGATCCGTTGCTGGCGGTTCCGCGCGGAACCTTGGTCCTGTGGGAGAACCTCGATCGCATTGTGACACCCGGTTTCTCCGAGCAGAACTTCCTGGACGTTATTGATGTGGTGGAACGTCACTTGGCGATGGTCTTTCACAGATACCTGGGCGAACAGCGACACCGGCTCCGTATCGCGATCAACGGCAGGGCGGTCGTGGCGTGGGATCCGTTCTTGCTGAACCACCCCTCCACGTGGTCTTCGCCTTCCGTGCCGCTCGGGCTCGGCATCAAGGCGCGGTGTCACGTGCTGCCCCACAAAGACCGTCTGGACCGAAAACAACACGATCTCGCAGGAGGTCCGCACGGCTGGACGGCACAACAAGGTTTCTACGTCTACCGAAACGAACGACTGCTGGTAGCCGGAAGCTGGCTCGGCCTTGGCCGCGGGCGTTCCTGGACCAAGGAGGAGGCGCATCGACTGGCCAGGATCCGACTGGACCTCCCAAATTCGGCCGACGCGGACTGGAAAATCGATATCCGCAAGTCGACGGCACGACCGCCCGTCGCCGTGCGTCAGGATCTGACACACCTGATGGAGGATACTTGCCGGCGCGCGCGACTGGTTTTCGCGCACCGCGGAAGGATCGTAGGACACGTCAGCGACCGATCGGTGGTACAGGCTTGGCGCGCCGATCACTCGAACGACGGAATACGGTACCGGGTCGAGCTCGCGCATCCTGCCGTCAAAGCGGTCCTCGAAGACGCCGGTACGCTGGCACCGCTGGTCAGGGCGATGATCCGCGTCCTGGAGGAATCGGTTCCGGTGCAGCGCATCTGGCTTGACACCGCGGAAGGCAGGGAGACGCCCCGCACAGGGTTCGCCGGGACCGCTGCAATGGACGTCAAGGCCATTGCCGAAGTGCTGTTTTGCGATCTTGTCGACCGGCAGGGCCTGTCGCGTGAGGTGGCGCGGGAGCAACTGCGTCATACGGAGCCCTTCCACGACTACCCGGACTTGATCTCGGCCCTGTCGACCGGTACGGAGGGCGACGGATAGGCTCAGGAATCAAACGGATGGCGAACGAGGAACTGGTCATCAAGCTGCTGCAAGCGCTCCTGCACGCCGAGCTTGGCAAGCGCGACATCACGCCAACGGTGATCGCCGAAAAGCTGGACTGGCTGCTCAAGGCAAGCCCGCAGTTCGGCATCGAGCCCGACGGATTCGGCCGACAGGCGATCATCGACGAGATGATCCGTCGATTCAGTCTCTGGATCGGCAAGGATACGTTGCTGACAAGCGACACTGGCCATGAGGCGTGGCTGGTGTCTTCGCGCAAGAGGGATTGGCGGTACTGGCCTCGCTACCGGCAATGGCTGGATGGCCATCTGTCTGTGAAGGCGATCGAGGCCATCGACCAGTCGACGGATACGGTTCTCGGCCTCCTGGAAGATCCGTCAAGGAAAGGAAGCTGGAACAGACGCGGCCTGGTCGTCGGACAAATCCAGTCTGGCAAGACCGGACACTATATCGGGCTCGTCTCCAAGGCTGCCGACGCCGGCTACAAGATTGTCATCGTCCTCGCCGGCCTCCACAACAATCTCCGATCGCAGACCCAGATGCGTCTTGACGAAGGTTTTCTGGGCTACGAAACGAAACCGAACGAGGAAGACATCGAGGCCATCGGTGTCGGGAAGATCGACACCGATCCGTCCATCCGTCCGAACTTCGCGACGAACCGCACGAACAACGGCGATTTCACGACAAAAGTGGCCAGAAACCTGGGCATCTCGCCGGAACAGAGACCCTGGCTGTTCGTGGTCAAGAAGAACAAGACCGTTCTGGACCGCCTGCTCCGGTGGATCCGAAACCACGTCGCCGACCAACATGATCCGGATGGCGAACGACGAATCGTCACAAGCCTTCCGCTGCTGATGATCGACGACGAGGCGGACCACGCGAGCGTCGACACCGGGGAACACGTCGTCGATTCGAACGGCCAGCCTGACGAGGAACACCAGCCGACGACCATCAATCGTCTCGTGCGACGCATCATGCACTCGTTTGCCCGCGCGGCGTACGTGGGGTACACCGCGACTCCGTTCGCGAACATCTTCATCCATGAACGAGGAGAAACCAGACGCGAGGGAGCGGACCTGTTCCCCTCGGCATTCATCGTCAACCTTGCGGCTCCTTCCGATTACGTCGGGTCCCCGACGATATTTGGTCGCCGGGACGAGGATGGCAATGACTTGAACCTCGTGCGAACCATCGACGATCACTCCATTGGCGACAGCGTCGGCTGGATGCCACAGCGCCACAAGAACGGTCACATGCCTCTGTTTCAGGGGCAGGATGCCCTTCCTCCTTCGTTGAACGAGGCGATAGACGCCTTCCTGCTGGCGTGCGCGACTCGGAGGGTGCGCGGCCAAACCAAGAAGCACTCGTCAATGCTCATCCACGTAACCCGCTTCACATCCGTCCAGGCGGAGGTACACCGCCAAGTGGAAGCGCGAGTGGGATTCCTCCGTCAACGACTGACTCGCCGTATTGGTGCAGCGCGCACACTTGGGAACATGCAGTCGTTGTGGGAGACGGACTTTGCGGCGACCACCCGCCGCGTCCGTCTAAGGGATCCGGACCTCGTTCCGGAGATTGACTGTCGTTGGGCGGAGATCGTGTCGCTTCTTCCCGAGGTAGTCTCTGATGTCCAGGTGAGGACGATCAACGGCACCGCGAAAGACGCTCTCGATTACGCGGAGCACTCGAACACCGGACTCACCGTGATCGCCATCGGAGGCGACAAGCTGTCCAGGGGCTTGACCCTCGATGGACTCTGCGTAAGCTATTTCCTTCGGGCCTCCCGCATGTACGACACGTTGATGCAGATGGGCCGCTGGTTCGGATACCGGCCGGGGTACGTGGATCTTTGCCGTCTCTACACGACGTCGGATCTGTCGGAGTGGTTTGGACATATCACGGACGCGGCCGATGAGCTTCGCGAGGAGTTCGACTACATGGCTGCAAGCGGGGGGACGCCTCGGGACTACGGCCTGAAGGTGCAGTCTCATCCGGTCCTGATGGTGACGTCCAGACTGAAGATGAGAACCGCAAGGAACATATTGCTCTCGTTCAGCGGCACGCTCGTGGAAACTGTGGCGCTGTACCGGACAAGGGCAGAACTCGCAGGGAACCTGTCGGCGGCCGGGGAACTGATCGCACACCTCGGCGAACCGCAAGCCGATCCGGAACGGCGACGCGGCGGGCGCCGCGAGCAGTGGAAAGGTAGCTGGCTGTGGCAGAATGTCCCGGCGGCACACGTTCTGGAGTTCCTGGCCGGGTACCGGACGCACCCGGACGCTTACAAGGTCAACAGCCCGCTGCTGTCCGAATTCATCCGGAAAATGCTACCGCATGGTGAGTTGACCCGATGGACTGTGGTGCTGTTTGGCGGTGGGGAGGGACCGGAGGTTCATCTGCGGGACGACATCAAGGTGAGGCTACTGAAGCGGACGGCAAAGACACTCCACGAGAATCGGTATTCCATCGGCCGACTCATGTCCCCACGGGACGAGGGGATCGACCTTGATGACGCCGAGTGGAACGCCGCCCTGGAAATGACCCGAGACCGGGCCGCCCGAGAGGGCTCTCCCGTGCCGAAAGCCCCGGCGGGGCCTGCGATCCGGGCTGTTCGGGGCTTCGGTGCGCCTGGAGTTACCAGCCGTCCAGACCGCGGTCTCTTGTTTCTGTACGCACTCGACCCGAACAGGGCCGGCGCCGGATTCTCGATCGACACGCCTCCCATAGCAGGCTTCGCGATGAGCTTCCCTGGAAGCAACCGTGGTGAGAAGGTCGAATACAAGGTCAACAACGTGCTGTGGGAGCAGGAGTATGGCTCCGCAGACTGACGACCCCCTGCATTCGGCGTGGCGAGCGCTCGAAGACAGTTCGGCCGGCGAGGGATGGCGCACGATTCCGATCGAAACTGCAGGACCGTGTCGCATTCTGGCAGGCCGCCATTTTCGGGGCGGCGAAGAGTCCCTGCTGATCGGGTTCATTCCTACCGACACCGCGGTTGACACAGGTCGATTGCCTCGCGGAAGGGGCTTCCGCGTCGAGTCCGTGAGGGAGGAGATGCCCGGAGAAATCCGGAACTGGGTGGCCCTCGCCAGGCAGCCTGCCGGCAACGCGGCCCTCTTCGCCAGAATGGCTGATGACGTTCTCGTCTTGCTGCGCGCTTATGAAGAGAGTGACGCCGCCGCGCTGTTTCGGGTGTTCACCGGCAGGATCAGGGCATGGCAGGCGTTCATGGAGCGGGGATGGGACGAGGTACTCACCGCCGCTGCGGAAGTCGGACTCGTTGGCGAGCTCTCGTTCCTGCAGCAGCTTCTGGATGCGGGGGTGGTGGAGTCCGTCGCGCTTGACGGCTGGCGCGGGCCGCTTGACGGACTGCACGATTTCGCGCTGGGAACCGGCGCAATGGAAGTGAAGGCCAGCGTGGTCGCTTCGGGGGAGTTTCCCGTCGTCGTCGGCTCGCTCGAGCAGCTTGACGACTCGCTCGTCCAGCCGCTCTTTCTGGTGGGGGTGAGGCTGGCACTCGACGCGTCGGGTCGGACGCTACCTGCGATCATCGCCGACCTCGGGGATCGATTGTATGATGACCCTGCGGCATGTGCCAGATTCGCGGATCTCATCCTCAGGGCAGGTTTCCTTGCCAGCGTCTCGGATCGCTATCAGCGGCGGTTTCGACACTCCCACACGGCGATCGTCCCTGTCGACGGCGCATTTCCCCGGCTGACGCACGGTCTTGTCCCCCGGGCGATTCGAAAGGCCCGTTACGAACTGGACCTCGACATGGTGGATGTTCCGAGGACTGAGCTGGACAGGGCGCTTTCGGAACTGCGAGTGATCTGAACGATGACCCTTGACGAGTTTCTCCGACAAACCCAGGCGGAAGTCAGGTCGCAAATTGACAAACGCCGCGGCGAATCGGACAACGCCTACCCTTATCCTGAGTCGGTGTTCGCCGAAGTCGTGATGGATCACATGTCCGAGATCGGGATGACGTTCGATGATCCCGAAATCTGCCACTACACGGCCACCGTCGGAAACGCGAAATTACGCCTCAGCGGGTACGCGGTGTCAGACGACGCGGAACAACTCGATCTGTTCGTCAGCCTCTATGGTGGTGTCGACGAGATCACACCCATCCCTGATTCATCGACGAAGACCGCTGCCGAACAATGCCTGCGCTTTCTCGACAGAGCAGCGCAGGGCCGACTGGCATCCACGATGGAGCAGTCGAATGATGCGTATGGCCTCGTGTTGACGATCCGGGAATCCTACAGCAGGCTCGACCAGGTCAGGATCTATGTGCTCACAGACCTGCGGGCGAAAGCCAAGAACTTCCAGGCCAGGGAGGTCAGTGGAAAGACGGTCAAGCTCGAAGTCATGGACATCGAACGGCTCTACCGCCACTGGGCCGAGGGCAAGCCGCGTGACGAGCTCACGGTCGACTTCGATGAGGTTGCCGGCGGCCCGCTGCCATGTGTGTACGTTCCCGGCGACATGTCCGACTACGACTACGCAATGACGGTCATACCCGGCGAGGCTCTCAGGTTCGTCTACGACAAATACGGGGACCGCCTCCTCGAGGCGAATGTCCGGTCGTTCCTCAGCATGACGGGAAAAGTCAACAAGGGTATCCGGGACACTCTCAAGCATGATCCGGAACGCTTCATGGCATACAACAACGGAATCGTTATTGTCGCCGACGAGGTGCGACTCGGAGATACCACTGACGGCGGTCCGGGTATCCGCTGGCTCAAGGGCATGCAAATCGTGAACGGCGGCCAGACTACCGCATCGCTCTACTTCGGCCAGAAGAAAAACCAGGAGGTGGATCTCAGTCGCGTGCGTGTTCCGGCAAAGGTTATCGCACTGAAGTCGTCCGATCCCGCCGCGGAGGAGGAGCTCATCGCGAACATCTCGAAATACGCCAACAGCCAGAACTCCGTACGACAGTCCGATCTCTCAGCGAATAAGGCGTTTCACAGGCAGGTTGAGAGCCTCGCGCTGACCACCTATTGCCCGGACGGCATGGGACGCTGGTTCTACGAGCGCGCGGCAGGCAGCTACAAGACGATGCTGGCCAGGGAGGGGACGACACCGGCGCGGCTTCGCAAGTTGCGACAGGCGATTCCGCCAGCGCGGAAGATTACGAAGACCGACCTCGCGAAATTTCTCAACGCATGGGATCAACTGCCGGATGCCGTCAGCTTCGGTGCCCAAAAGAACTTCGGGAAATTCATGGACCGGTTGAATGAATCGGAGGATGGCTCACCTGGGCGGAACCTGGATGTGACGGGGTTCAAGCAGATGATCGCGAAGGCGATCTTGTACAAGGCGACGCAGAAGTTGGCGCGCCGGATGTTCCCGGCATTCCAGGCCAACATCGCCACGTACACCGTCGCAATCGTTGCATCTCGAATCGGATCCAGGCTCGACCTCGACAGGGTGTGGCAGCAACAAGACGTGTCGCCGGCGCTCGGGGAACAGATCGCGACGTGGGCCCAGAAGATCGACAGAGTCCTGCATCGGACGGCAAACGGACGGATGATCTCGGAGTGGGCGAAAAAGCCCGAGTGCTGGAATGCGGTTCGCGCCGAATACTACGCGGAAACGGTTGCGAACTTGCCGGAGTTGGTCGCCGCGAGAACGGGCATGCGCCATGCATGAGCACTGGAAGGAGTGATGGGGCGCCGTCACAAGGGCGACATCATGTCGCCCGAAAAACGAAGCGCGGTCATGTCCCGAATCAGAGGGCGCGATACCGGCCCCGAACGGGCGATGGCCGACGCTTTCACATCGCGCGGGCTGACCTGGGAAAGCCAAGTGCGTGAACTGCCGGGACGACCGGACTTTGTCTTTCGAGAGGATCGAGTGGCAGTTTTCGTTGACGGCGATTTCTGGCACGGTTGGCGGTTTCCGCAATGGCGGGACAAGCTCTCCGACAAGTGGGAGGCCAAGATCGATGCCACGCGCCACCGGGATGCGCGGAACCACCGACGCCTCAGGCGAATGGGCTGGAAGGTAGTCCGAGTTTGGGAACATCAGATCAAGCGGTCTCGTGACGAGTGTCTGGTGAAAGTCGTGTCGTTTCTTGAGCCAAACCACGAGACACCAGAGAAGAATTGACGCCATGCGGAAAACGGAGCGCGCGGCGGTGCGCCGGTTCCAGAAGGAGAAAGTGCGCACGCTGGACTTGTTCTGTGGCGGCGGTGGAAGCAGTTGGGGTGCGCGCGCCGCCGGAGCGGAGATCGTACGCGGTGTGGATGCCTGGGACGTGGCCGCCCAGACATACGATGCGAATTTCGGTGCCGGGGTCGGCATCAACGCGACGCTGGCGGAAAACGGCCAACCATCCCTGGATGGTCTCCAGGACATCGACTTGATCCTGGCGTCACCGGAATGCAGAAACCACACCTGCGCCAAGGGGAACCGGGGTCTCGATGATCGCAGCCGGGGGACCGCCCGGTACGTGCTGAATTTCGCGCGGAAACTGGAGCCGAGGTGGATCATCCTCGAGAACGTGATCCACATGCGCAGTTGGGACGGCTTCGAGACGCTAATTGCCGAGACCAAGGCTCTGGGGTACCACGTACGACAGCAGGTGCTTGATGCGTCCAAGTTCGGCGTTCCGCAGAAGCGCCGCCGCCTGTTTCTGATGTGTGATCGCGATGTGTTGCCGCGAAATATAACGCCTCCCAGGACCCCAACCCGCTCCGCGAGGTCCCACGTCGTCATGTGGAATGGACCGTGGGCGTCCAGACCGCTATACGCAGCCCGACGCGCGGACGCGACGATCGAGAAAGCGGAGCGGGCCATTCACACGCTTGGGCGCGGAGAACCGTTTCTGGTGGTCTACTACGGCTCCGACGGAAGTGGCGGCTGGCAGTCGGTCGATGTCCCTCTTCGAACCCTGACCACCATCGATCGGTTCGGACTGGTCACCTGGGACGGCAGGACTCCGATGCTTCGCATGCTGCAACCGCCGGAGCTGAAGCGGGCGATGGGGTTCGATCGACGTTACGTCCTGCCCTACGGCACGCGACGTGACCGCATAAAGCTATTGGGCAATGCGGTCTGCCCGCCGGTCATGCGGGCGGTGGTGAGGTCAATGCTGCGGGAAAGCGCTGGTCTCAGCCGAAGTGCCGCCTGACGCCTCGACGGCCACCCCGATGCTCAAGGCGAGAATCCGGACGCCTCCGGTGTTACTGGACGCTTTTGAACCAGGGCTCCGACTGGAATACCCGGCGAAGAGGCGTCTCGATGAAATCTGGTGCGCGCCGGATATACTCCGCGGCTTTCGCCTTTCCCGCGGGAGGAAGAGATTCAATGTGGTTTCGTGCGGCTTCGATGGAAAAGGAGCTCTTGCACGTGCTCTTCTCCTCGAAGTTACTCTCGAGAGCTGTCCAAACGACGACATCAATCCTCTTTTCCGTTGCCCAATTCTTGATGCTTGTCAAAGCTTCTTCATTATTTCTCGGTCGCGCGTTTCGCGAACCATCGGCAAAGTAGAAGTCGATATTTGCAAGCGTAGTGCTTTCACGGCACCGCAAATCGCAAATCGCATCGTCAGGACACTTACGCCTGCTGCACGTATAGGCCACTTGACACGACTCTCCGTTACGGCTGTCAAGCACCAGCGTCAACGCACCGCCGCGGCTGCTTGACACTCGCGAGAATTCGAGCTTCAGGCGTGGGCCGTCAGATTGCCAGTCTCCGCGACGATGCTTGTTGAACTCTCTGGCTTTGTCTGTTTGTTCCTCCCACCGCAAAGAACCCCATCCGAGAATTGCAATCCGCATAGAATCGGCTCCAGGTATCGTCACATCCACTGTCTGGCAGGTCGCGGACGCCGCCGCGACGAGGATTCGATCACACAGAACCTCCCGGGTCTGCGCTGTCATTCGAGGACTCGCCGGCTCCATTCTCCTCCTGCGATTCACCGGACGCGTCCCCGGATGGCGGCTGGAACGGCGGTATATCTCGCACGATGCCCTCGGTGGCAGCCACCAGGCGCTTCATGGCGTCGGCGATGGCGATCCCAGCATGTGCTTGGACGTCCGGGTCGTCATCGAATCCGCCGGGTTGGGGGTTCTTCCAGGTCACCCAGCGAGTGCCGGGCGGGTACCTTCTTTGATCCCACACGAGTGATTCGCCGAAAGCGTCGTGGATTTCATCTCGCCGCGCCAAGAGTTGGTTGAAGTAATAGTCGCCCTCGTCTCTCGTTGCACCACTGATATGGATCCCGAGCGTCGTTCTCTTTTCTGTCACGTTGACATACCACTTGACGGGTTCCGGTCCATTCGGAATGCGCACCCCCGGGTACTGGTGCGTGGTCGGTCTCACGGATCCCCAGGCATCATGGACTTTGGCGAGCCCGGGCAGCACACGCCCCCACCAGTCCCGCACCTGTTGACTATGGCGCGGATCGCGTCCGCTACGCCCCGCATGGGGGAGGCGGGTCGGACCAGCGATCTTCGTGAGAATGGGAACGGGACGAGATTCGTCGATGCGGATGGTCTCGACCTTGAACAAATAGGCGTCGATGCTGGACTCTTTGTTCAACCACCGCACCACTTCGACGTATTCGTGGCTGACGTCGCCGGCGATCCAAATCGCGCCCTTGGCCTGAAACGCGACCATGTAGTCCATCACGCCCGCGAGATGACCGCCATCGGTCATGCCGAGCTGGTTCTCGATCACCACCTTGAAGCAGTCGCCGGTGTCAGGCGCCGTCGCCTCGACCAGGAGGTCCACACGCATTGAACCGATGGGCACCTCCTGCCGCACGGACTCCGAGTCGATCTCCCATATGACCTGTTCATTCAAGGTCTCGATGTTCTCGGCCAGCCAGCGGGAAAAGTCGAGCTCATGAGGCCAGACCGTTCTCAGATCCACCCGCTTCTTTTCTCCCAATGTTTCTCCCGACTCGGTCATTAGTCTCCCCCGGTTCACGCCGGTCGACGGCGGCGGCTGTCTGGTTCGACCACCGGCCTATGATGCACCATCCCGGGTTGCGTGACCCACTTGCCGGAGCGCCGCTGGCGGCGAGACTCTGTCAGCCTACGACACTCCGCAACTCGTCAGTGTCGGTCTCAATGGATCTCTGGACCCTGACGTGCTACGCCGACAACCTGTTCGACGAGTACGCCGTGACCGGCGTGCGCCAGACGCCCGATCTCATCGGCCGAACGGAAGACGGCTTCACGGTGCGCCGCTACGTTGCGAACGTACTCGCCCCGCGGCGGACGGGCGTTCGCGTCCGCTACGCCTTCCGCTGATGACTCGCACGTACGTCGCCATCGAGGCCGAGGTGGTCGCTGGCGCCGGCCGGGATGTACCTTCGCTGGTTCAGATTTCAAGCACTGCACGCAGTCGATCGACTGCCACCTCATGAGCACGAGGGCTCATCTGCCGAATGTTGTGCAGTTTCCATTGGATCGCAGGCCAATGCTCGAGATCGGCGAAAGGCAGCAGCGTCCAGTCCGGCTCACCCTGCTTGACTGACAGAAGGAACATCCGCTCACTTTCAGAAAGCGCGGTTGCTACCCACTCAATCAGGCGCACCCTGGCATCCTGGAGCGCCTCCAGCGCAATCGGCTCATCGGTCATACCGGCGAAGTGATGGGCGTAGAGTGGTTCCATCGGTCTTGGCCTGGGCGCCAACAACTCCGCCATGGGACGGCGGTGACTGGCGAGGTAGACGACGAACGCCCGACGGATCTCGTCGGATATTTCTCCAGTCTCGAAGAGACGCCTGATATCGAACATGTCCCGCGGGTGCTGGCGGTCGAGAGCCGCGCACAATTTACCGCCATATAGATCCCCGGCCGCCAGCCGTTGGATGCGCACGAAGAGTTCGTACTCGTCCTGAGCGCCCTGACAAAGATCTCTGTCGATGGGTGGATACAGACTGCCGCGGATGACGGTGTTTGGTTCCACCTTGATGTGCGCGTCAGGTGTGGCGACGTTCAATTTCGGCGTATCGCCTCGGGCGAGTTGAACCCTTACCCGGGGGATCGTTCGACAGATGTCATCGGCGATTGCAGCGAGTCGCGAACGGATCTCGCTCAGCGCAATATCGCGATCGGTGATCGGCAGGAACGCGAGATCGATGTCGACGGAGAGTCGCGGCATGTCGTGATCGAACAGATTGATGGCGGTTCCGCCCTTCAGAGCGAACTCCCGGACCTTGGCGACCGCAGGCAAGCTCCGGATCAACAAGTCCACCTGGGCTCGATAGGTATCCAATATCGGCATGAAGTCGCTATCCGTCGCTCGGGTCCGCAACAATGAGATTGTATTTTTCGTCGAGGCGGCCACCCGGATGGATGGTCCGCTTGCCGGACCCGAAATCAACATTCGAGAGATCGAGGCCGGTGACCCATGGGTGATTCATGCGTTCGGCGGCGTGCATGAACAGGCGCTTGGCCTTCTTCGATGCGCAGTTCTCCAGTAGCCGCTGGACGACCTGGGGCCTGAGCGCCGTCAACGCCTCGACGACCTGCAGCGCTTCCTCGTAGGACTGGCGCTTGGGCACGAGATACATCATCTCGAACGCGGCTCGTTCAAGGGTCGCAACGGCGAGATCGAGCCCGTCGAACTTGATCGTGGACACACGTTCGGAGTTCGTACCGAACATGTTGCTCGTGACGAGTGACACCGACTGCGACCAGTCGTGGCTGCTGAACCACGACGGCAGCCTGGTCCCTGTCTTGCCGAAAAGAACGACTTCACGGCCGTTCAGCGCCAGAGTGTGGGCATAGCCGCGAAGATCGAAGGCCGTCATGGCGCCGGGATGCACGTCGAGCGCGAGTTGATGCTGGAGAGTATGAACGGCGCCAGGCCAATCGACCGTGGAACCGGCGCGGACGTAGGCGCCGTGGCCGAGTCGCTCCAACCAACCAGATCGAACGTACTTGTCGGCAAGCCGGGAATCGACGCCTCGGCTGTTCAGCCAGCGCTGGGTACCAACCGCCCCGGCGGGCCATGCTTGCAGCAGGAGGTTTATTTTTGATCCCATACAACAACCAAATGGCGATTAATCATCATGAATATAAACCGAAGTGAACAAAGTAACAACCGGTTCGGATCGACGCCAGATTATCGCTGAAAGGGCGACGTGCTGGAGTCAGTGCGAACCATTGACCAGTGCCGGCATCGCAGGGCGCTGCCGGCGCGACGCGCCCTCGCGCGAAGCCGGCGAGGCCCGCTACGCGGCCGCACACCCGACCGACCAACGTCGCTGCGCTCCGACGAGCGTTCACGTTCGCCGGAATCCGTGTTCACGTTCCCCGGATCCGGCGTTCAACTTCACCGGAATGCGCAGGTCGCACACTGGACGGCCGGAACTGGGATCAGATGCCGATCGCCGCCATGGCGAACGAGCCGCTAGAGTCCGTCATTGCACCACCCACCCGCTCCAATCTCAGGGGATGATCACATTGATGCCCACACCACGTTCAGTCCACGACGACGATCGGCGGGCTCGGCTTCGGGGGCAGCAACAACCGGCGCGGCGGACAGGTGGCGCCGTAGGGCCACCCGCAGTAGGGCTGGCCCGGGCCGACGTCGTAGGCGAGCTGTGCGTGATACTGCTCGGCAGGCGTGAGTCGCAACACCCGGTTGCCGCGAGACGACATGACCGCGTGCGGGTCAGGGACGTGCCAGAACCCATAGGAGTGGCCGAGTTCGTGCGACAGCAGCGCAGGAAAGTAGCTTTCACGCATGCAATTAGGGTTGGTCTCATCGAGCCAGATTTGGCCGGGGTTGGACCCTAACCGCGCGCGCCCACAGGCACGGCCCCAATCGTCTGGATACTCTTTCGCGGGGTCGATCAGTCGAATCGTGATCCAGTCAAGTTGATTCGCCCGCTCGGATCCCGTCTCGAAGCGACCCCGCCACGGAGCGCCGGTCATCCGCTCCACCAACACCGGCCAGGCGTCCTCCATCCACGCCAGCCATTCGTCCAGCCGGAGCCGGTGGTGCGGCCAGTTCGTAGTGCGGAGATAGATGTTCATGCGCGACGGACTGTCGAGCACCCAGCTCGTCCGGCTCATGAGGTCACCGGGATCGTCGTGCTGGCCGTACACGAGTTGCGTCCAGAATGTATCGTTGAACTCCAGGTCAATCGGGCGCACGGGCCACGCGGCACGCACAGTGAAGAAGACCGTATCGGTCGCCATGGCGCTATCAGTGTCGGTGACCGTGAGCTGCAGGGTGTAATTCCGCACGGACGGCTGCGCCATGGGCACCAGCCACGTGGCATTCTTGACCGCGTTGTCGACAAAACTCCCGCCGGTGCCCGACCAGCGATAGGTAAGCGGTCCCTGTGCCTTGGCGCCGGTGACCCCCGCCCTGAGCTGCAGCGTACCCCCGCCGTCGAGAGTCTGCCAGATCGTGGTAATGCGGACATCGAGCGGCAGGACCACCGGGGTCGGCGCCACCGGGTTCGCGTCCGACCCGCAACCGGCGCAGGCCGCGAGGCCGAGCAGCACGACACATCGGGCGCTCCATTGAGTCATCTCGCCTCCGAGCGCCTGACGCCGCCAGTCCCGTCGTCGAAACTCACGCCAACGTCCTTCATGCGGTGCGCGCTGCATCCAGAACCGCGCGCACAGCCGAGAAATCCCCTTGAACGGCCCCGTAGACGGACAACCGCCCGCGGACCCCACCTTAATCCTGCCCTGACCGCTGTCGTCGACCGATTCGGCGCTGGGCGGTGTCCTGTTCGCCTGAACGCGACAACCGGACACGCCCCGATCACACGGTGTGCGTGCCTTCGACGTCGCGCGCCTCGCGGGTCCGCGTGCGCTGGTCGCGCAGCGCGAGGCTGTGAAGAGGCGCAAGGGGTTCGCCCTGGTCGTCGGTCAGTTCCTGCTGTTCCACTGCCTCCCGCCCCGCCCGCACCATGCGGGCGGCTTGTTGGTTGCGCGCGGCTTGCGCGTGTGGGGTGGTCATCGGCACTTGGCCCGACTTCCGCAACTCGGCGTTGAAAACTCCCAAAAAGCCTGATTTTACTGGATTGTTCCCCCAAAGGTCGGCACTACACGACGCCGCGCGGAGGGCGCGGTGGGACGTGGTGTCAGGTGGTGAGGCGTGGCGCGGGCTGTGTCGGCAGTTGCAGCTGGAGCGCAACGGCGCAAGGACGCCCTGCCGGAAGGGTCGGTGTATGACGGGGTCACCCGGAGTGTGCATCCCAGGGGTTGGTCACGTCGATGTCGAACGGAGCGAAATCGGCATGGTTGCGGGTCGCCACCACGAGGACGTGCGCTTCAGCGGTCCCCGCGATCAGCGCGTCGGCGTTCTGCGCAGGCCGGCCGGCGCGAAGCGCCCGTGCGCGGAGCCGTGCGGCCCGTCGCGCCGCCTCGCACCCAACCGGTAGGATGCGATCGCCGTAGTTCGCGACGATCTCCGCAATCATGGAACTGATCTCGGCTTGACGCTTCCCCCGCGGAATCAGCTCCACGCCGTACTCGAGCTCGTACAGCACGACCACCGACAACCAGAGATCACCCCGTTCACGCAGGAACGCCGCCACCCGCGGGTTCGGGGCCGGTCTCATTACTTCGGAAATGACGTTCGTATCGAGCAGGAAACCCCTCATTCGTCGCCCTCGCGGTCGAAGTGCGCCTGATCGAAGGCCTTCCAATCCTGCTCCGTCCAATCGGAAAACGGGATGACGCGCTCCCGCCCTTCATCGCGCGGCGGAATCTCCAGACCCCCGACGCGCGGCAGATTCGTGACCAGCCACTGGCCGAGCGACTGACGCGGCTCGTTCTTTTCGTTCCAGATACGGGCAGGCACGACGACGAACTCTTTCCGGGTTCCGATGCGCTGCGGTCCCTCTTCCTCGGCCCGTCGCAGCACCTCTGACAGCCGGGCTTTCGCCTCGGCGACGGTCCAGATCCGCGGCGCCTTCCGTTCGTGTGTGACCATCGGCTTCTCCCGTGCTGATACTAGCAGTCCGTGGTGAAACCCCGCGTTGCACCGAGATCGGCGATGCGCCCGCCGAGCAAGACGAGTAGGGGCAACCCTTGTGGTTGCCCGGTTCTGCTGAATTCCGCGGGGAAGCGCAGATTGCAGCGGAGCTCTCACCACGAGCTGCTAGACCAGTCTGGACTAGCTTATTGTTCAGATCAACCTCGGGGGCCTTCACGCGACATCCGACGAAACGGATCTCGCGGCCGACGGCGCCAATCGTCACGCGTTGGGGTCGCCGTCGCGCTCATCGAGAAGCGCTTCCAGCTCTGCGAGTGCGTCGAATTCCCTGGGGCGCCCCGCGGCGCGCTTCGAGCGGATCAATCCCGGCAGGTCCAGACATCGGCACCGGCACCCGAAGATCTCGACGGTCACGCTGTCGGGCATGAGCGCCTGATAGTCCCCGCCGCCGGTGATTTCACCGAGCAGGTCGATGTCACCGATGGCAGTCGTGAGCGTGAAGTTGAGTCCCCGCTCGAACGTCGCCGCGCTCCAGTCGAAGGGCAGACCGGGCGGGGCGCCGCGCAGGTACGGCGCGTAGGGCCCCAGTGCAGCAACGAGACGCGCGCTGTTCACGGCGGTTCTCGAATAGACAAAGGCCACGTCTTGCGTGAGGCGCGCCGAACCGTGAATCGTGGCGGCGAGACCGCCGACGATCACGCAGTCGACACCGGACCCGCTGAAGACCTGGATGACCTTCTCGAAGTCGGTCAAGAACTGCTCTCCAGCGCGCGCCCCGCCCGCCGCGCCGCCGCCGCCAGCCGCTGGAGGGCGATCAGGTTCGCAACCCGTTCGGTTACGGACCGCCGGAGGTTCTGCCGCAGCAGGGTCCGGTCGACGTGGCGTTTGTACGCCTCTATCACCGGATCGGTTGCCAACGTGTCGGCTCGCATCTTCGGTGCGCGGCTGGGCGCGGATCCGGCCGGACCGGCACCGGCGCCGCGGCTGATGTGGACGCGGTGGTGCAGCCCGGCGCCGTCGCGCACCAGTTGGCCGCCATCCGCCCAGAGGTCCGCGAATTCCCTCAGCCGGCGTTCGATCTCGTCGTCGGGGTTGACGATGAAGAACGTCCGGTTGCTCCAGCGCTTCCAGTAATAGGCGCAGTTGCAACCTGGCAGTCGGCGCATCCACTCCCGGATTTCCTGGTCGTGTCCGCCGTGGACCCTGGTGTTGTGATGGTAGATGACGGCCGCACGTCCCCGTGCGAGCGTCTTCGCTTCGGCGAGCGGTATCCGCTTCGCACTGTCCTTCCGCGTGGGCTCGAAGCGATCGTCCCGGAAGAGACCGTTGTCGGGGTCGGCGAAGACGATGTCACAACCGGACAACTGATTCCTGACTCGCTCGAACCACCGTCGCCGCCAGCGCAAGCGGTCGCGGACCGCGATCCCCGCAATGTCGAGACGCTCGGCCGCAAAGACCGCGTCGCCGAGAATGCCGGACTGCTGCACGGCCTCGACCGACCGGTGGACGCCAGGGCCGATCAGTCCGTTCAGTGTGTCGAATAGTTCCGGGTCGAGATGTCGCCATCCCTCGCGCCGCCGGAGGTAGGTGGTGTGGTTGCCGTCACCGGCTGGACCGGCGTCCGGATGCAGGTACCACGCGATACCCAGACGCTTCCGCCCCCTGATGGCCCGCAGCAGTCCATACTTCGCGAAGTCTCCCACGTCCCCGACGTAGCGATCCTGCATTGCACAACTCCTGCAAGGACGAGCTTGAATTCTCCCGCCGTTGTCTTGACCTGACACGCTGATTCTAATTCGAGCCGGCAGTGGGCGGCGCGAACAGCGGGATCGGTATGTCCGTCTTTCAGCATCGCCTCCTGCACGGTCGCCCCCGGCACGCACGACATCGACGACACAGACGCGCCCATTGTCTTCCCGGACCAGCGACGAGGACGCTCATTCAGCGTGCCTTGCCGAGGGCGCACGTCTCATGTTGGACAACTCCGTCTTCCCGGAACTCAGCCGGCGTCCCGGCCGGTTGGCAGATTGAGATCGTCATCGTCCGCTTTACGTCACCGTCCAGCTTATGGAAGCCGGAAGTGAGATGCGGTCAACGACCATCGGACGGGGATCGACGGGTTTCAGGAGCTGCTTCAGTTTCTGCTTCACACTCGCCGGATCGGCAATACGCGGAAACAGTCTCGAAGGATTGGCCGATTGTTCCAGATGCAGGAGGACACCAATGCGCGTGGTGGACAAGGCCCGATTCGAGATTCGCCGCTCGTCTGCATCGTTGGCGTTGCAACGGCACGCGGCAAGACCGGCCAGGGTGTCCCGGACCTTCGCAGCCACCTCGACCGGGAGGTCGATGGTTTTCGTCCGAGGCCCATGGCGATAGTCCTTGACCTCGATCAACCATGTTCGTTCTCTTTCGACGAAGACAAAATCGACAGCTTTGGCTCCTCCACACACGTTCTGGAACTGATTCCGATAATAGCTCCAGTCATCGTATCTCCCGACCTCAGCCTCGTTATCCGGAAAGTCGAACGTCAGTTTACCCTCTTGTAGTGACGGCATGTCAATCCTGCAACTCCAGATAGCGATCGGACTGCTGAAGATTCTCATCAAGCAGCATCAGTGTTTGCAGATCATCGGCCGTGTCGCCTTGTTCGACGCGCACACCGTTTTCGCCGATCGCGAGGGCGAAGTACCGTTGCTCGATATGTCCGAATTCACGCGTCTTCGACAGTATCTCCAACTCGCGAAGCAGGAACAGGGAATGCGTTGCAACGAATACCTGAATGCCGCCGCGGGACAGGGTGAGAATCGCTATCGCCGCCGCCTTGATGAGTTTCGGGTTCAAATTGGCCTCGGGCTCGTCCCAGAAGAGGTAGCCGTTCCCAAGCAGCAGACCCGTAGCAATCAAGCGCGCGAGCATGGCCAGTTTCCGGATTCCCTCCGCGACAAGAGGTATTTCAATCTCGCCCTGACCGGGCACTCTCAGATAGAAGCGTCCGGTCGCGTCCAACTCCAAGTGGCCGCCCATCTCTTTCTCAATCGGCTTGATCAGATCCGATGCAAGCGTCTTCCGTGAATCACGGGGCGGCGGCTGTCCGAGCAGGATGCAGGTATCGCGGTGAATTTCGTCGAACTCCAGATAGTGACCGTCGTAAAAGGCCACAAATCCAGGATAGAGTGTCAACAATTCATGGGGTGGCAGAAAGACGGGCGCCTTCTCTTGCCAGACACTCGGACATCCGTCAACATTCACGTCGCTCTTGCTTCCCGTTGTGAAGCTGACGGCGCAATCGAGCGCGGAATCCTCGAATTCGAGCGCGAGTTCGCAACGTTGCCGGCCCGTTCTTCGTCGCTGCAGGCGACCCAGGTACTCGGGGCGCATCACGTTGACCAGCTTGGTCCCGAATGTTCTTTGCAGCGTCGATTTGACAGGTCTTGCCGAGGATGGGGATCCGTTCTGATCCATGCCTGCCGCAATCAATGCGTAGGCTACCTTGAGCAGGTGCGATTTCCCGCTGCCGTTTTCGCCGATTACCACGTTCACGCCATCGCAGAAGCGGAAATCCGCTTTCCGGAACACGGTCAGATTCGTGATGTTGAATCTCTTGAGCATCCATTCCTCCCAGCGGTCTGTCATCGAGCACGACGGCCCGATTCACGATGCGAGGTCCTTTCACCTTCCCGGAGACAACTGACTGTCGAACAGACGATCTTCGCCCAAGACCCGGACGACATGATCCTCCGATCTTACCCGCATCCACGGTGCTGTCCGGTCGGGTGCGCGAGGCAGGTTGCGGAGGTGGAGGATCTTTCCGGCAGGCGGTACGGCATGGATCGAGATCGATGCGGTCGCGGATCGCCATCACGAGACCGTGCACTTTCACGGTCCCCGCGATCACCACGCCGGCATCTGCGGTGTCCGGTCGACGGTCACGATTTGCGGGTCGCGCCCGTCGCACTCGAACATCTTCCCCGGCCCGATCCGGCGACGCAGTTCGACCAACGTCGTCGTCGGATGTCGTGAATTGTGACGATTCTGTCGACACTATTCATCATCGACCGCGCGTTGGACCTGCTGGTATGTACGCCCCGCCACTCGAAAAACCAGTGAGGACGCAGTAGACGGGAAGACACGAGGTGGCGACGGCCAACGCGGGGGTTCTCCGGCGCCGCGCCGGGTCATCTCCCGTCGTCGTCGCCCCCGGACGGAGGGGCCCCTGAGCCGCATCGTCGCTTCGCTCGTATCGCCGCGCCTCGATGACCTGCGCGTTGCCCGGCTCGAGCGCCTTGTGCGCTTCGAGCATCGCATTAGCCAATGCGCCGCTGCTACCCCTCGCCTTGCGGTAGTAGATCCAGCCGCGGCCCTCCATGTAGAGCCCCAGGCGATGCAACGCGTAGAGCCCGAGCGCCGCCGCCAGCAGCCCCACCGCGATCATCGGGCGTTGACTCCCTCGGCCCCGCCATCGATCATCTGAATGTCGATCCGGTGACCCATGCGTCTGACTTCTCTTTCCTGCCCCGGTCTCCTGATCCTGACCGTAACGGCCGGCGCGGCGCAAGCGCCCGCCCCCGGTGCCAGCTTCACCGAGGCCCAGGCCGGCGCCGGCCAGATCGAGTTCGAGCGGAAATGCGCCGCGTGCCACTCGCCGGACGCCGACGGCGAGCGTCTGGCGCCGGCGCCGATCGGCCCGCGATTCCTCGGCACGTGGGGTGATCGGCGGGTGCGCGATCTGTTCGTCCGGATGCGGGACGGCATGCCCCCGATGGGAGTTCGCCCGCGCGGGGACGGTTACAAGAACATCCTGGCGTTCCTGCTGCGAGAGAACGGGCAACCCGCCGGCTCCGCGCCGCTCGACCCGCTCAGCTATGGCCGGTTGACCGCCGAGGCCGGCAACCACGACCCCGAACCCGGGGAGGCCGTACAAGCCCGTTGATTCGCGCGCTGTTCACCAGGACGTCTCTCGTTCGCCAAGGGGCTGATCAACGGCACCGCTACCACCCGGAGGATCACGATTCTCGACCGAACTCCTCGGCTTTGTTGCGCTCGTCGCGGCACGGATGTCGACGGCACGTCACCTTCTTCCGATCCTCGGTTATCTGCAGCCGCGGGGAGCTGGCCCCACACGCCGCCCGATCCCTCGTTTGGTAATGCCACTTAAGTGGAGTCATCCCGTCTCCTCTGCCCCTCAGCTACGAAGACACTTGTGGGCACCATATCACTGCTCTCTACCCAAGTAACTCCCGTGGGTGAATGAATGACACCAACTCTTCTGGTCACCCCCGCGGGCGCGGGGAAGCCGTCGCAGTCGTAGAGCACGGCATACCGGGCGCAGGTCTATCCCCGCGGGCGCGGGGAAGCCAGCACCGGACCATACCACTTCCTCAATCGGTAGGGTTTATCCCCAGCTTCGCATCAGCATCACGACAACCTGCACGACCATCGCTGCAAACAGACCCCAAGTGGCCCACTTCAGGCCGCGTGTGGCGGCGGCGGTCTGACTCGTAAACTGCACCAGTTTCTGGGCACCGGCATCGCTAGCAGCGGTGAAACGATCAACGCTGTCACGCAGGGCGTCACTTGCTTCGACCAAGGCGTTGGCGGCATCGCGACTAGCCTGTGCCATCGTCTGCGCTGACTCCGCCTGAACCGCGGCTGCGAGTGTCGCTATCCGCAATTGCACATCGATCTGGATGGAGCCCGCTGCGGGAGCTTGCTGCAACTGCGCGTACGCTTCGTCGACTGTCGGAAGCGGCATTCGTCACTCTCCCTCAACATGTCGTGGTTCACGGGTCAATGCTCATCGGTTTCGTTTTCGTCGGCTGATGATTCAACCCAGAGACTAGTTCTTAGTTGACTCCCGTTAGTCCGGATATCTCACCGCGGTGGTGGCAAGAGGCTGCCCGTGATGTCGTAGAGGCTGTCCCAAGCGTAGTGGAAAGTCGGTGGCGACTCCTGCCCGGCTGTGGTATCAGTCGGGTGCTCATCAGAAAGGAGAGGCCACCGATGAAGAAACCGTACACGATCGTCCCGGACGCGTCTACGCCGAGCAGCCGGGAGCTGGCAGACTGGCTGGCCAAGGACGGGCAACTGCTCGTTCCGTTGGTCGAGCTGCTGGAGAAGGGCGAACGGGCCATTGACGAGGTCATCGACGTGATGGGCCGTGCGACGGTCGAAGCCGTCCTGAAGATGAGCGCCGAGCAGGTCGCAGGTCCCAAGGAGCAGGGCCGCCGCGACGCTGACCGAGAACTGTACTGGCACGGCGTGCAGGCGGGGCGTGTGGCGTTGAAGGAACGGCAGTTGCGGGTCGCCAAGCCGCGGCTGCGCAAGAAGCGGCCGCGCGCCGGCGAGTCTGGCGAGGTGGAGATTCCGGCGTATACGGCGTTGCAGGGCAACCGGCGCTTGGCGGACAGGATGCTGGAGTTGATGCTGCATGGCGTGTCCACGCGGAAGTACGAGCCGGTGCTGCCGGCGATGGCCGAGCAGGTGGGCATCAGCAAGTCCGAGGTGTCTCGGGAGACCATCGAGGCGGGGACTCGCGTTCTTCAAGAGTTGGCGGAACGGGATCTGAGCGAGTTGGACGTGCTGGTGGTCTACCTTGACGGGATCCAGTTCGCGGACTACCACGTGCTGGCGGCGGTGGGGGTGGATGCGGACGGCCGGAAGCACGTGCTGGGTCTTTGCGGTGGCGCGTCGGAGAATACGACGGTGACCATCAGCCTACTGGAGGACCTGGTGACACGGGGTCTGCGGGCGGACCGTCGGCGGTTGTTCGTCATCGACGGCGCCCAGGCGCTGCGCAAGGCCATCGGGCAGGTGTTCGGGTCGTCGCACTTGGTGCAGCGCTGCCGCAATCACAAGTTGAGGAACGTGCTCGGCCATCTGCCGAAGGAGCAGCAGGAGCAGGCGCGGTCGACGCTGCGGGCGGCGTGGAAGCTGGACGCCGAAGAGGGCATCCGGAAGCTGGAGCAGTATGCGTCGTGGCTGGAGCGGGAGTGGCCGTCGGCGGCGGCCAGCCTGCGGGAAGGGCTGGCGGAGTTGTTCACGGTCAATCGCCTGGGACTGCCGCAGTCGCTGCGGCGTTGCCTGACCCAAGTTTACCAGTCAAAAACATAAACTATTGCAAGTAAGCAGCTTACGCCGACAGAAATACTCGAGTGGCACTACAAACGTTTGCAAACCGGTGAGCTGGGTTGGTCAGATGAGCGTTTTGCGGACGCCCCCGGGGTGCGGGTCGACGCCGAGCGCGTCGTAGATGTCCCGCTGCTCGGGTTCGGGTTGCGTGGCCGTTCGCACGTGCAGCGTGCGTCCGTCGGGGCGCCGGAAGGTGGCGGTGACGCGCTGCTGGCCGTCGAGGATGCGGCGCAACGTGGTCCAACTGGCGGGGTTGCCGTGCCCGCGCAGTCGGGTGCGGATGACCTGTACGAGTTGGTAGGCGATGACGGTGATGAACAGGTGGCCGTCGGCCCGCCGCGGCTTGTGGTGGTAGATGGGGCGCAGGCCGAGTTCGGCCTTGAGCGAGCGGAAGACGGCCTCCACGTCCGTGAGGGTGGTGTAGGTGCGCCACAGGGCGTCTTCGTCCCACTCGGTCTCGCTGCTGCGCAGGCAGTAGACCCCCGGATGGGTGGCCATCGAGCCGTCCCGGGGACGGCGGGTCCAGGTGACGGCGACCGCCTTTTCGCCGGTCTCGTCGGCGGTGACCCCGATCTGGTAGTGGGCGGCGACGCGGGAATGCTTCGTCTTCAATCGCCCGATGCGCTGCCACACCTGGTCGAGCCGTTTGTGGGTGCGGGGGCGCGCCAGCCCCTCGTGGAGCTGGGTCAGGGCGGTCTCGAAGCGGGTGGCGAAACGCTCGACGATGCCTCGTTCCTTCTCGGCCCGCGCCTCGGAGTAGCAGTACAGGCGCACCTCGTCGGGGTCGGTCGAGACCACCTTGTGCAGGTGCACGGTCTGGTTGGACTGGGTTTGGAGCGATACGGCGGCCTCGGCGTCGAACTGACGGTGCGGTTCGCGGCTGACGACCAGATAGCGGTAGTCGTGCTCACGCAACCACTGCACGCAGGCCGCGGTGGCGACGCCGCGGTCCATGACCACGAGGGCGCCGGGTGGCGCCTCCAGCGCCTCGAGCATGTCGGCCAGCGTGCGCTGTTCGCGGACGTTGCCGGCGAAGACCTTGGAGCGGCGCACGAAGCCGCTGGCGTCGAGCATCAGGCCCAGGGTCAGCAGCGGACAGTCGCTGCGCTTCTCCTTCGAGTGCCCGCGCTGCGCCTGGGGCTGCTCGCTCGCCTCGCCCTCGAAGTAGGTGTTGGTCAGGTCGTAGAGGGTCACCGTCGGCTGGCGGTCGAACAGCCCCATCGCGCGGTCGAACAGATGCGCCTCGATCGCCTCGCGATGCTTCACCAGCGCGTCCGAGGCGCGGTAGAGCTGCATCGCGCCGACGGTCTCGAAGTCGACGCCGAGCAACTCGCCGAGGCCGCTGCGCGCTTGCAGCCAGCGGTGCGTCGCGCGCTCCGAGGCGGGCTGGGCGAGACGCCCGACGATGACGCCGGCCGCCGCCGCGCGCAGGGCGCCGTTGACGCCCAACTCGGCGAGCAGGGCCGGCAGGCCCAATTGCTCCAGCGCCCACAGGCCGAGTTGCTCGACCCCGACGCTGCGGGGACGGACCAGACGCAGCGAGTCGACATCGACCCGTTGCACGTCGGTCGGTTCGGCGGCCGTCCCGTCCCGCGGTGCGCCGCGAGCGAGCAATTGCGCGGCGATGCGCTGCGCCTCGTGCTCGACGGCGGGCGGGCCATCGGCGATCAGGGGCGCCTGGCCGGTCAAGATGTCGTCGATGCGAGCGCACAACGGCGGCCATTGGGCCTGGGGGATGTCGAAGTGGCGCCCGAGATTGAGCAGGGTGCGCTGCCGGACGGTGTTTCCGACGCGCTCGGAGTGCACGAGGCGATGGGAGAAGTAGGGTTTTCCGTCCTGGGTCCGCCGGGTTTGGGTGCGCCGAATGAACACGCTACCCACGATAGCGGGCGCGGCGGCCGGAGTCAACCCATTATATACGATTATGGCACTACATCGCGTACCGTCAAACCCCGTTCCTTTAGAATCAACAACTTACAGACATGGCAATCCCGAAATACAGCCAAAATCGGCAAAATGGCCGGTCAACTCGGTAAACTTGGGCTGACGACGACGAACATCATCGACTCGTCGCACGCGGGGGTTCGCCAGCATACGGATCGGGTGAGTCGCTGGCGGAACGAGGAGATGGCGGTGCGGTGGGCGGCGGTGACGTTCCGGGAGACGGAGAAGCACTATCGCCGTATCACCGGGTACGAGCACCTCTGGATGCTGAAGGCGCACCTCGACGAAGAGAAGGATGGCGTCCTTGCCGGGATGCAGAAGGTGGGGTAACGTGTTCCTGTCGCCGCCGACTTTCAACTACCGGCGGGACACCCTCATGTCGTAAAGTGGTGTACTCACAAACACTTGACGCCATACACGGAGGCAGCCCCTCGTCAACACAGTGTGCGCCACGTCAGCTGGAATTTCCTCGGGTCGGCCGCCGTCGGCTGGTCGCCCGCTTCGATGGTGCGACGATCACGCCCACCGCGGGGACGCTGCTGCTGCTGCTGCGCGCGGTGGAGGCGTGCACCTGCGTGTGCCAACGGGCGGCGCGGTGTTTCCAGGAGCACCGGGACCCGCGGGTGCTGCAGCTGTCAACGGTCGCCCGAAAGGGCGTCATTCTGGACAGTTCGTCGACCACAACATGTAAGGGGTCACGATTTGGCATCGTCGGCAAGAGCCAGTCTGGACGAGCGTGCGCGGAGCCGGGGTCAAGGCCTTGAGCCCCTCGAAGCGGGGGCGGAGCGGAGCGACGCGCCTTGAGGCCGGCGAGCACACGCGCACGCTGACGGTCCGACGATGCCCACCGTCGACCACAACATCTTGCGGTCGACGGAAGTCCAGAATTCAGCGTTTCCTCGCGGTCGCGAACACAGCACACGGTCGAAGCGTTTGTCACACAGACGGTCGCGACCCGGGTACGGGCGGCGGACCGCGGAGCGGCGTTGGCGGGCAAGAGCACGCTGAACCGGCTGGAACTGGCCGGGCCGAACGCGGCGACGGACCGGTACAAGAAGGTGACCTATGACGCTTTCCACTTCAAGGGGCGCAATCCATACCGCCGACCGTTTTTGCCGGTTCCGATCGTCGTGGATCGAGATCAACATCGATGAGTGTGATGTCCGCTCTGCTGTCTAGCCGCGTCGGCCTACTGAATGCCCACCACGTCCGGGGACATTAGCCCGAGTCTGGCCACAGTGTCTATCCCCGCGGGCGCGGGGAAGCCGCCTTGCGAGTGGATCTGGGCGAGCATCAGCAGGGTCTATCCCCGCGGGCGCGGGGAAGCCTCACCATCCGGCGCTCGTCGGTGCGGGGGTCAGGGTCTATCCCCGCGGGCGCGGGGAAGCCGCGTGCACCTTCACCTTGGCCGGGCCGACTTTGGGTCTATCCCCGCGGGCGCGGGGAAGCCAGATTGAAACCGACATCCTCCACGTGCTCGACCGGTCTATCCCCGCGGGCGCGGGGAAGCCCCTTGCTGCGCTACTTTCTCCGGCAGTGGCGAGGGTCTATCCCCGCGGGCGCGGGGAAGCCCTCCTCAGAACAACCGGATTTGACGCGGTTCGAGGTCTATCCCCGCGGGCGCGGGGAAGCCGTGATGGGACTGGCGGCGACGTTGGCGGAGCGGGGTCTATCCCCGCGGGCGCGGGGAAGCCCCTTGACCGCGTGCCGGGATATCGGCTATGCTAGGTCTATCCCCGCGGGCGCGGGGAAGCCTGATGATGGCACCGCCATATCTGAATCCTACAGGGTCTATCCCCGCGGGCGCGGGGAAGCCCCTTGACCGCGTGCCGGGATATCGGCTATGCTAGGTCTATCCCCGCGGGCGCGGGGAAGCCTGATGATGGCACCGCCATATCTGAATCCTACAGGGTCTATCCCCGCGGGCGCGGGGAAGCCCTGATCGAAGTCGCCGCCCGGGCCGATCGAATAGGTCTATCCCCGCGGGCGCGGGGAAGCCGCCGATCGGTCTGATCTCGGGAGCCACGTAGAGGGTCTATCCCCGCGGGCGCGGGGAAGCCGAAGTGGACGGCTCGATCTTCACCGTGACGGCGGGTCTATCCCCGCGGGCGCGGGGAAGCCCCCCTTGGCCCGGTTGCGTTTGTAGCGTGCGACGGTCTATCCCCGCGGGCGCGGGGAAGCCGCCGAATACTGGAACAGCGTGACCTGGGTGTGGGGTCTATCCCCGCGGGCGCGGGGAAGCCACGGTTATCACAGCGTTCTCAATCTCAGATCGGGGTCTATCCCCGCGGGCGCGGGGAAGCCGGCTTGGGTGCGGCCTGGACCGACCAGACTACGGGTCTATCCCCGCGGGCGCGGGGAAGCCATCTCTACATGATCTCGTCACTGGGGATTCGGGGGTCTATCCCCGCGGGCGCGGGGAAGCCCTACTCCGTGGGTCTCTCGAACGGCGGTCCCAGGGTCTATCCCCGCGGGCGCGGGGAAGCCAGCCACCCTCGGTGGACACCCAAATCCGGCCAATATGTCCAGCTGGTCATAATGGCCGTCATGACCAGTGCCGCGTTATGACAAGTAGCCGTCAGACGGCGTTGTTTTCTGCCGACGTGGCAGGCGTTGGCATCGCGGCGAGCTTGACATAGTACGCATGGTCTTCTGAGGGTCCCCAGACGGGACCGAGGAGGAGACCATGCTTGAAACCCACTCGGTTAACCCACGCATCTGCGAGCAGATCCGGTCAGGACCGCTGGGTCGCTGGGTCGACGACTTCGTCGACGTACTCGCGGGGCGCGAGTACGCGACGAGCACCATCCGCCAGTATGTTCGAGCCGCCGCGATCTTCAGCCGGTGGCTGGATCAGCAGGGCGTCGCGGCGACTGACATCGACGAGACGCTGGTCAGTCGCTTCGTCCGGGGGCTGTCGCGGAGACCGTCCTCGACGCGCCCGAGCGGCCGGCCGTCGGAGGTGGCAAGCGGCGTCCGTCTGTTGGCTGTACACCTGTGGACACGGGAAGTGGCGGCGCGCCGCCGGCCGGTCGCGGCCCGATGCGAGACCGACCAGTGGTTGCAGCGCTTCGACGATCACCTCGTGCATGTGCACGGCCTGGTCGTCGGGACGCGGCGGATGTACCGGCGCTATGCCGCAGCCCTTCTTGCCGAGTGCGCGGGGACGCCGACGCCCGACTGGTCCCGGCTCACCGTGCCGACGATCGCGGCATTCGTGCAGACGCGGGCCAACCGGCTCGGTCCGTCGACGCGGCGGAGCCCTGTCACCGCCACCCGGGCGTTTCTGCGCTTCCTCGCCACCCGCGGTGTGATTCCAGCCGGCATCGACGGCGCCGTGCCGACCATCCGCCAGTGGAAGCACGCCACGCTGCCCCGCGCCGTCGCCGCCGAAGACGTCCAGCAGGTGCTGGCCGCGGTGGACGTGACGCGCCCGAGCGGCCTTCGTGACCGCGCCATCCTGCTGCTGTTGATCCGGCTTGGCCTCCGGGCAGGCGAGGTCGCCGCCCTCGCGGTGCACGACGTCGACTGGCACAACGGGACCGTCCGTGTAGCCGGCAAAGGAGGACGAGAGCGACGGCTACCGCTGTCCGCCGACATCGGGGAGGCCTTGGTCGCCGCGTTGCGCTCGCGGCCCCCGACCAGTCCGCCCGACGTGATCTTCGCAACGGCTCGGCCCCCGTATCGGCAACTCAACGGCGGAAACGTGACGGATATCGCCCAGCGAGCGCTGCGGCGCGCTGGTGTCTCCGTTCCGCGGCCAGGCGCCCACGTCTTCCGACACACCTTCGCGTCCCAGATGGTGCGCCGGGATGTGCCGATGAAGACGGTGGCGGATCTGCTGGGCCACGCCCGCCTGCGCACCACAACCATCTACGCGAAGCTGGACCGGGAAGCCCTGGCCACAATCGCCCTGCCATGGCCCGGAGGTGCACGATGACCGGCGAGGCTTGGCGACGGTACTTGCAGACTTACGTGGCGCTGCGCCGCGCCGTCGGCTTCGCCATGCGACAGGAAGCGCACCTCCTGCAGGGCTTCGTCGAGCATCTCGAACGGCGCGGCCACGACGTCCCGGTCGCGCAGGTTGCCGTTGAGTGGGCCTCGGCGAGCACCGAGAGCCAGCACGTGCGGCGGTTGAGCATCGTGCGGGGATTTCTCAGGATGGTGCGCGCCGCCGAACCTGGAATCGACGTGCCCGGCACCGGGTTGGTTCGCACGAGCAAGCGTCCCACGCCGCGCATCCTGGACCCCAACGAGATCGTCGCCCTGATGGAAGCCGCCCGCTCGCTCGGTCCACGCGGCGCGCTACGTCCGCACACCGTCGCCACCGTGATCGGGCTACTGGCGAGCTGTGGGCTCCGCGCCAGCGAGGCGATCCGCCTCGACATCAATCATGTCGATCTCGTCGACGCCCTTCCGTGCCTGCAGATTCGACGCACCAAGTTCCGGAAGTCGCGCCTCGTGCCGCTTCATCCCACGACCGCCGCCGCGCTGCGGACCTACGCCGAGCAACGCCGGGTCCTCGGCTACGACCGCCTGTCGGGCGCCTTCTTCGTCTCCGAACGCGGCACCAGACTCAACTACCACGTCCTCGCCCGGACCTTCGTGCAGTTGGCCCGCCGGCTCGGGCTGCGCGGGCCGGTCGGCACCCGCGGCGTCAGCCTGCACCACCTGCGCCACAGCTTCGCCGTGAGCCGCCTCGCCGCCTGGGCGCAGCAAGGGGTCGTAGTCCGCGATCGGCTCCCCGTGCTCGCCGTCTACCTCGGCCACGTAAGCCCGCAAAACACCTACTGGTATCTGACGGCCACCCCGCCCGTGCTCGAACCGGCCGCCGCCCGGTTCGAGGCGTTCGTCGACGGGAAGGTGGCGCCATGATCGCCCCCGTCCCGCTCGGCCCGTTGCTCCGTGCGTTCTTCGCCGACCATCTCATGCAACAGAGAAGCGTCAGCCCCCAGACCATCAACGCCTATCGCGACGCCTTCCGACTGCTGCTCACCTTTCTCGATCAACACCGCCAGCGGAAGCCCGACGCGCTCACGCTCGACGACCTCGATGCTCCCGTGATCTTGGCGTTCCTCGACCACCTCGAAAAGAATCGCGCCAACAGCGTTCAGTCCCGCAATGCGCGTCTGACCGCCATACGGTCGTTCGTCCGCTTCGCAGCGTTGCGCACGCCGGAGTCCCTCGACCTGACGTCTCGCGTCCTCGCGATTCCCCGCAAGCGCGCGCCAAGACGACAGGTCCACTACCTGACGCGGCTGGAAATGGACGCCATCCTGGCCGGCTGTGACCGCTCGACCCACGGCGGACGGCGGGACCACGTCCTCCTGTTGACCCTGTACAACACCGGGGCCCGTGTCTCCGAGCTCGTGGCGCTTCGGCGCTCCCACGTGCGCTTCGGCGCCGCCACGATCGTCCAGCTCTTCGGAAAGGGGCGCAAGGAGCGAGCCGTACCCCTGTGGACCCGAACCAGCCGCAGTCTGCGCCAGTGGTTCGACGAGGAAGGTGAGGCCACACCCGACTATGCGTTCCGCAACGCGCGTGGCGACCGCTTGACGCGACAGGGCGTCACGCATCTGCTCGATCAGGCCTGCCAGCGGGCGCGCCAGCGATGCCCGAGCCTGGCCGCGAAACGCGTGTCGCCACACATCGTCCGCCACACCACCGCCATGCACCTGCTCCAGGCCGGCGTCGACATGGCGACCATCGCGCTGTGGCTCGGCCACGAGCGCCTCGAGACCACCCATCACTACATCGAGGCGGACCTGCAACTCAAGGAACGCGCCCTCCGGAAACTCGAGCCGCTCGGTCAACGAACCCAGCGCTTCAAGGCCGACGCCTCTCTGCTGACCTTCCTGGCGAGCCTCTGATTATGGAAAGCGCCGGAACCCCTCAACCCCGGCCACCACCGGACCGCGCCGCCGCTACTTGTCATAACGCGGCGCTGGTCATGACGGCCATTGGACTAAACCGCTTCGCGGTAGACGCTGAATCGACCTGCCGACCCTGAGGCGGCCAGCCAGCCAGATCGTCCGGCCGCTGCAGCTCGTCCGCCGTCTCGCCGTACGCTGCTCTGCAAGCGCCTGGAATCCCCCGGGCCCTTCGCAGAGGAGCGTTCCATGACATCTCTTCGTCAACGCATGCTCGAAGACATGCAGGTGCGGCAGCTGTCGCCGTGCACCCAACAGACATACGTCGAGACCGTCGCGCGGTTCGCCCGCCACTTCGACCGTTCCCCGGCTCGTCTCGGCCCGGAGGCGATCCGCGCCTACCAGGTCTACCTGACCAACGAACGCCGTCTTGCGCCGAGCTCGGTCGTCGTCGCCGTGTCGGCGCTCCGTTTCCTCTATCGGGTCACGCTCCGGAAACAGTGGGTCTTCGACGACGTGATCCCCGTACCGAAGAAGCCCCGGTCCTTGCCGGTCGTGCTCAGCCGCGACGAGGTGGTGCAGTTCCTCGACGCCGTCAAGGCCGCCAAGCATCACGCCATCCTGACCACGTGCTACGCCGCCGGCCTCCGCGTCTCCGAGGCCATCCATCTCGCCGTGTCCGCCATCGACAGCCACCGGATGGTGCTCCGCATCGAGCAGGGCAAGGGGAAGAAGGACCGCTACGTGATGCTCTCGCCGAAGCTGCTCGAGGTCCTGCGCGCCTGGTGGCAGGTCGACCGGCCCCGGCATTGGCTCTTTCCCGGCGAGCGCCCGGAGAAGCCCATCACTCGCAAGGCGGTCCAGCTTGCCTGCCAGCGCGCCGTCCGACGCGCGAAGCTCACCAAGCCGGTTTCTCCGCACGCGCTCCGCCACGCGTTCGCGGTCCATCTCCTCGAGGCGGGCACCGACCTCCGTACGATTCAGCTGCTGCTCGGGCATCGGAGCCTGCAGACCACGGCCCGCTACCTGCAGGTCGCCACCAGCACGGTCTGTTCGACCGCCAGTCCGCTGGACCTCCTCCCGCGGCCTGTAGGGAAACCGAACCCGGACATCGCCTGAGCGACGGTCGTGCCACGCGCCGCGCTCACCGTGGCGGAGGTCTTCCGCCGCTACGGTGACACCTTCCGGGCTCAGGCCGGGGCCGCCCTCTCGACGGCGCAGCGTCGGGTGATGACGGCCATCGAGCAGTGCCGCACCGCCGCACTCGGCGGCCACGTCGAGCAGTGCGACCGTTGCGGCCATCGCCGCGTCTGGTACAACTCCTGTCGCAACCGCCACTGCCCGACCTGTCAGTCGCTGGCCCGCGCCGCGTGGCTCGAACGGCGCCGGGTGGACCTGCTTCCCACCGAGTACTTTCACGTCGTCTTCACCGTCCCTCCGGCGGTCGCCGAGATCGCCACCCAGAACAAGGCCGTCGTCTACGGTCTCCTCTTCCGCGCCGTCGCCGAGACGCTCCGCACCATCGCCGCCGACCCTCGCCATCTCGGCGCCGAGATCGGCTTCTTCGCCGTCCTCCACACCTGGGGCCAGACGCTCGTCCATCACCCGCATCTGCACTGCGTGATTCCGGGTGGGGGGCTCGCAACCGATGGCAGCGGGTGGGTTGCCTGCCGCCCCGGGTTCTTCCTGCCGGTCCGGGTCCTGTCACGCTACTTCCGTCGGGTCCTCCTCCACGCGCTGCAGGACGCCTTCGAGTCCGGAAAACTGGGCTTCGCCGGTCGGCTGCAGGCCCTCAACGACCCCCGGCGCTTCGCCGAGCACCTCCGCCCGGCCCGCGAGGCCGAATGGGTGGTCTACGCGAAGCGACCCTTCGCCGGTCCCGAGCAGGTCCTCGACTACCTCGGCCGTTACACCCACCGGATCGCCATCAGCGACCAGCGCCTGTGCAGCCTCGACGACAGCTGCGTGCGCTTCCGCTACAAGGACTATCGTCGGGCCGGCGCGTCCCGCCACAAGACCATGACGCTGACGGCGACCGAGTTCATCCGGCGCATGCTTCTCCACGTGCTCCCGCCCGGCTTCCACCGCATTCGCTACTACGGCTTCCTCGCCAATCGCAACCGGCAGCAGAAGCTCTCCGAGTGCCGGCGGCTGCTGCACGCGCCCCCGCTACCATCGGCAGAGCACGCCGGTCCCGCCACAATCGACTACCGGGATCGCTATGAGGCGCTGACCGGCCGCTCGATGCGGCGGTGTCCCCGGTGCGACGACGGAAACATGCTCGTCGTCGACCACCTCGCCGGCAGGTGCGTGGCGCCCGCCATCCTGGATTCCTCGTGACGACTCCACCAACGCCCCGCCAGGCAAACCTTCGAAGCTCTCGGTGTGCCGGGGTCGGTCGACCTGTGTCTCCGACTCCTCACCACGGCCGCGGGACCGCCTTCGTGGACATCCCCACCGGCCCCGTCGGCCGGCAACGACCACCTACAACACCGTGGCAAGCACGCCGCCAGCGCCTCCCGACCATGCAACGCCCATAGCCGAGCAGCGGAGCAGCGGAGCAGCGGTTCAGTCCAATTCATTCTTAGCTCACCGGCGCGGTCACACGCCTTGCCACTTGCCCGCTGTTTGCCGCCGCGCCGCCAACCTAAGAATGCTCTGCAATATGTCCAGCTGGTCATAATGGCCGGATTTGGGTGTCCACCGAGGCTGGATGGCCGAACGCGTGTTAGCCGAGGATACAAGCGTGCCATGGATGACCGTCAAGAAGGCTTTACGTGAAACCGACGCTCAGTTGCACGGCACGAATGACGTGGATGCGTGCCTGCTCAAGGAGATCAATGGATTTCTCTATGACCGAGCGGAGCAGGTTGCAGCCGGCGGGTAGCGGCAACGTGGAAGTTGTGTACGATCTTCGTTCCGTCGAACGACGTGCTCCGGGAGGCCGATCGGCGGCCGGTCCCGGAGGTGGCGAAAAACCAGGCGTGCACGCACGGACGACCTACGGCTAGCGGAAGCACGTATGGTACTGAAGCCGGCTTCAAACTGGTTCTCCGCCGCTCCGAAAACGCTCGACCGGAGATGCCCGACATTCGCGGCAACCTAGTGCTGCGCCACGATTAAAGATTAGGGCACGCGGAACCGATAGAGTTCCCGTGCAGAAAAAGTATATCGTCCGACTCACCGACCAGGAACGCGAGGTCTGTCAACAGACAGTCCGGAAGCTCAACGGCAGCAACGAGAAGGTGCGCCGTGCTCAGATCCTCTTGAAGGCCGATGCGGACGGACCGGCGTGGACCGACCAGCAGATCGCCGACGCCTTGTCGTGCCGCACCAAGACCGTTGAAAACATTCGCCAACGATGCGTACTGGAAGGATTCGAGCGGGCGCTGGAACGCAAACGACGGCCGTCGCCCCCGGTCCCCAAGCTGCTCGACGGCGAGCAGGAGGCGCAGGTCATCGCCCTGCGTCTGGGGCCGCCCCCGAAGGGCTATGCCAACTGGTCGTTGCGGCTACTGGCGCGCCGGGTCGTCGAGCTGGAGGTCGTCGAGTCGGTCAGCCACGAGACCATCCGGCGTACGCTAAAAAAAACGGGATGACCCGGCGGAAAATCGAGTACTGGGTGATCCCGCCGGAGGCCGACGCCGAGTTCGTGGCGCACATGGAGCAGGTCTTGGACACCTATGCGCAACCGTACGACCCGGCTTGCCCGGTCGTGTGCATGGATGAGCAGCCGGTGCAACTGGTCAAGGAAACGCGCCCGCCGATGGCCGCCACGCTGGCGCGGCCCCGCCGCGTCGACTACGAGTACGAACGGGCCGGTACGGCCTCGGTCTTCCTGTTCAGCGAGCCGCTGGCGTGTTGGCGGCGGGCGACGGCGCGGGCCCGGCGGACGAAGGCGGACTGGGCGGTGGAGGTCGCCGACCTGTTGGAGGGCCGCTACGCCGACTGCCCGAAGGTCACCTTGGTGTGCGACAACCTCAACACGCACACGCCCGGCGCCTTCTACGAGGTGTTCGAGCCGGCCCGGGCTCGGGAACTGGTTCGTCGCCTCGAGTTCTGCTACACGCCGAAGCACGGGAGCTGGCTGAACATCGCCGAGAATGAACTGAGTTCGATGACGCGTCAATGCCTGGACGGGCGCCGCATCGGCGACCTCGAGACGCTGCACGGCGAAGTGTCGGCGTGGTCCACCGACGTCACTGCTACGCAACGCGGTGTCGACTGGCAGATGCAGGTCGACGATGCGCGCCGTAAACTCAAGTCCGTCTATCCTAAAATTTTGACGTGACGAAGCACTAGTCCACGACCTTCAAGCCGCCGTGTTGATGCCCATCGTCACGGGTCTTACGACCAGATTCTACAACTCGACGTCTACGGCCTGAACCGGAATGCCCACCTGCTGCGCGACGGGCGTCCAAATGTCCACGTCCTCGGCATCGGTCTGGATGCTTACGATCAGCGCATAGCGGGCTCCGAAAGCACTCCGGTCGCGCTTCGGCTGTTCCTGCCACCATCCCTTCACGGGATACACGCCGATTAGGCCGCGCTCCGCCAGCTTTGCCGCATCGCCTCGCCAGATATCGCAGTGAAGCGAGCCACGGTGCCGAAGTTGATCGCCGAGAAGCCATTCGGCGGAGTCCGACGAAGTCATGGGCTTCTTGGTGTCGTCAGTCGTCGCCTGTTTGTTGAGGCGACGCCGAAAGTCAACGGGTGACTCTTCGCCCGTCTTTACGTCGAATCGCAGACCGTGTGACGCATACCGATGCCTGGCACGCCACCCACGTCGGGCAGGGTTTGGCTCCACAAAGTACGAGAGCGTGACTCGCAAGGTTACTTGACGCTCGCCAAGGTCCGCGAGGACCTGCCTCGGCCACGGCAACTCGTGGAGGTGCATTTCAAGCGTCTTGCCGTTGGTGTAGGGGTGGATGACGGACTGCGAGATGATGGTTAACGCGTCGCTGGCGCTGCGCAGCGCGCGCGACGCCGACGGGACGCCAAACCCGTAGCGGCGCACCTGTACGGCGAGCGCCTGTTTGCCTCCTTCCCTATTGATTGCGGCACGCATGACCGGTGTCCACTCCGCCGAGTGAACGACCAGCGCCCGTAGCGTCTCGGGCCACAGGGATGGATATTCCGCAGAAACGATGGCGGCCATCCGCGCAACCTGAGCCGTCGCTGCGCTGGTTGCATTGGACAGCACCAACAATTTCTCGACCGGCCGATGGAATGTGGAGACGAGACATAGATTCGCGATGCCCCCGTCGAAGTCCTGGCCATCTGTCGCGATGTTGCCGCCCTCGAAAACAACATCAGGCTTGTTCGGCCACTTTGCCGACAGCATCACGCCCGTCGAGCTCCACGGCGACAGATCCCCGGGGGTTGCAACAGGTACCCAGCCGTCGTAGTCGGCGTCCTCAATCGTGGCCTTCTCTGTGAACGCCCCGACAGTGAGCGCGTTCCAGGCGTGCGCGGGATCGTGCACAGCCTCGGTGTCGCAGATGCTCAAGTGGTCTGGGTTCAACTTGGCCTCGTCGATATTGCCGGCGGCCAGCACGAACAGCCGGTGCGCATTGCGTTCGGCTTGGTCCAAGTAGACGAGCCCCTCTGTGGCGACGTCGAAGGAACGGCCAGCGGCCAGCGCATCCACGGCGGCTGACCACGATGTGGGCTGTCCCTGCTGACCGTCCGGCGGCGCTGTTACCGCCATCGAGAACACGCGCCGCCGGAACGGTGCCTGGATCTCCGGCAAGGTTGTTGCTTGTGCCGTGACCGCCCCGTAGAGGTCTGGGTCGTTCGAGCCGACCGGCGGCAGGATCTTCACCGACTCGAGCCTATGACGAAGAATCACCGGACCCGCAGACGCCAGTGCGGGTGCGAGGTCGCCATACAGCGCGAGGCCCGCCATTTCGGTTCCGTGTCCTGCTTGCTGTGCACCACCTCCGTTGTCATGAGAGCCCCATGCGGCATTGACCGCGGTCGCGTCCCCAACCGACAGTCCGGGCGCAATCAAAGGGTGAGCCTGGGTGACCCCGGTGTCGAGAAGGCACACGGCCGGAGCGTCGCCTCCTGGCGGCGTCAACCGCGCAGTGGCATCATCTATCCACTGAGCCTGTTCAGCGGGTGTCAAATCAACAAAGAAAGCGCTTGCGGACTTCGCTTTGCGAAGTTCGGCGAGTTCCCCGAGGACATTCAGCGAGGCGGCCAGTTGTTGCGCTGTAGCCAGAACAAGACAAACCGTCCGATCGTCGAACGCTAGGTGCCGGGTTCCGAGGCGAACACCAGCCTGCATCGCGAACGATTCCAATCTCTGAACTTCCTGACCCGCACCGTCGCTTCGCAACCAGACTTCCCACCATATCGGAGTGTCGTCCGTCGGAAAGTCTTCGGGGGCGTCGGTCCACAGAGCGCGGAGCGTCGCCAAGTAAATCGCGGCGATCCGGTCCACGAGGTCCCGGTTCTTTGGGTGCCCGCGTTTTGTCTCCTCTGTAGCGTACTGCTCAAACTTGTTGAGGAAGTGGACAACTGCTTCTTGCGGGATGAACACGGTGGCGGTCTCGACGAACGCCTGCTCGTCCTGCCCGGCTGACCGAATCACGTCCCGGACCTCGATGCCAGCGCGCTTGTTCTCAAGTGATGTAAGGCTTAATTCGACGCTGGGAGGTGCCCGAAACGAGACTAGGATACCGGTTCTTGCCCGTTCGGCCTGCGCTTCCTGGTGTTCACCAACCGCCGCCTGTTCGACCGCGCGATTCAGGGCGACAGTGAGTTGGTGGGCGTGCTCTGCTCGATTCGCCGGCCGCTGGAATTCCTTCGCTCGACCCGATCTTCGAGTAGTGAACGCTTCGGTCTGAGGTGGATCGACAACGAGGATGTGCCGACGGTTTCGCGGGGTCGCCATGTCATGAAACATCTATGTGTGGTCCGACCGACGTTCCTTCAACGCCTCCACCACTTCAGCGGTCTCCAAGCTGGTTCGTCGTCCTAGGACGGCACTCTTTACCGCGTTCTCGCATGCGTGCGCGAGATCGGCGTGACTCAATCCCTCCGTCGCGCTCTGAACGGTAGCCCAATGAATCTTCGCGGTCTCAAGTAAAGCTAGCCGGTTCCTAAGGACATTGAGCGCGACCGTCTCACTTGGCAAGACGTACTGGATGACAGCATCGAACCGCCGCATCAGGGCACGGTCGAGGAGACCTGGATGGTTCGTTGCTGCAACGATAATGCTGTCGGAGTCATCGTGTTCGATGAACTGCAGGAAGGAATTCAGCACCCGCCGAATTTCACCGACCTCGTTGCGCGAGGCTCGATCCGTTCCGAGTGCATCGAATTCGTCGAACAAGTACACCGCCCGTGTTTCGCTGACGGCGTCGAAGATCAGCCGCAGCTTCGCAGCCGTCTCACCCAGGTACTTCGTGATAAGGCTGTGCAACTGAATACTGAAGAGAGGCAGGCTCAGCTCCCCGGCCAGTACTGTAGCGGTCATCGTCTTCCCCGTGCCGGGGGGACCAACCAGGAGCAGGCGGTGCTGGGGCATTAGGCCGTGCGCCTGCAAGCGTGCGCGCTGGCGTTGTTCAGTTAGAACCCGCTCGATGCGACTGCTGATGTCGGCGGCGAGCGCCATCTCGGCCAATCGCGTTCTTGGATATGCAGCCGAGAGCAGTCCGGCCAACTCGCCGCGTGGCTGTACCATCGGCACCGGCCGCGTCCGTTGCCCCCCGCCATTCTGACGTGTGGCCGACCGCGCGCGGTCGATGACATCGCGCAGCTCTTGGGCGAAATGACTGTGGCCTTGTCGCGCGGCCTGGGCCGCGACCTGTAGTGCGACCGCATAGAAACGCTGGTCGTTGCCCTCGGAGTGGCTACGGATCAACGCTTTGACTTGAGCGGCAGTCGGCACTGGATGGTCTCAAGGAAGAAAGTAGCACGCATGAGGCTCACGGCCAAGCAGTTACCGGAAAAGTCATCCGGGTTTCGGGTCCAGCGTGTGGTCGAACGCGAGGTAGGCAATCTCGAAGCCGCCCGCGCCGAACACGCGGACGATCTCGTACTCATCGATGCGGTGGCCCGCAGGCAGCGCGTGCAGATGGTGCTCAGGCACGAACGCCAATCCTACTACGGCGCCGCCTGTTCGGCGTTTGCTACTTTTGCCGGTGGGAGTCAAGAATTTTTTGCCGGTTGAGAGGATCGGAGATCAGTATCGAGGTAAGGTGATGCCTGTGTAGCCTGTGGGCGGCGCTTGCGCCGTCCAAAGCGGGGTGGGAAACGCGCTTCCTCGACGGTCACACACTCTCCTGATCGTTCGCGCGTTTTCCACGCCGCTGTCAGGATGCACAGGCTGTCGGGCGTCGAACCGACCATCGCGAAGGTGCTCAACGAGTTCGATCACGGTCGAGAGCAAGAACGTCGCTCGACGCGGGCCGCCTGCCGCCGAAGCTGCGCTCGGTTCCGGACCGAAAACGCTCAGGTGGTCGCAGGTCGACGACGCGCCGGCAGCAGCGGACCCGGTGGCCGTCCACGATGCGCGGGCGATGGTGACGGTGGCGGCAACGTCGGCCGCGACGGGTCCGTTCGAAAACTCGGCACGTCGAACTCGAGCACCACCGAGTGGTGCGCCAAGCGGTCGATCGCCGCGGCGGCACGGGCACCAGCCGCCAGCCTATGAGCGCTGTCGCCTCGGGTACGGGCCGGTGCCTGCGTTCCAGCAACGACAACACGTGCCGCGCATCGAGCACATTCGTGCCCCGGCGGAACGCGCGAGGGTGCTGCGCGACCACGTCCGCGCCGACGGCAACCGCCACGTGGTCGTGATACAGCTTCACCCACACCGGCCGGTAGGCGTGGCGGATCGGCACCGAATACGTCTCCTGGTCCACCCGCACATGCCCGAATTTGTCGGCCACCCGCGCGACGATGCGGCAGGTCGCGGGACGATGCACGGGCAGCGCCCGCAGATGCTGCCGCTCCAGCCGCCATGCTTCCTGCACCGGGCGCCCGTCATCAAGGTGGCGCGGCGGCAGGTCGGCTTCCAGCTCCGTGCGGATCAGCGCATTGAGCGCCGCCCAGCTCTCGGTCGCCGCGCGCGGCCGGAACACCAGGTTGCGCACATACGTGACGCCCGTCTCGACCTTGCCCTTCGTCTGGGCCCGGTACGGCCGGCACAGCCGCGGCTCGAAACCCCAGAAGTCGGCGAACGCCTTGAACGTCGTGTTCCACCGCACGCCATCAGTCCCACGCGGCGCGCAGACCGTGCGCGGCCGGTCGTAGAGATGCTCCTGGGTGTAGCCGCCGAAGTGCGTGAACGCCTGCTCGTGCGCATCGAGCAGCTCGCCGAGCGTCTCGCTCAGACACGGCACGTAGACGCTCCGCCGCGAGAAGCCGAGCGTCAGCACGAAGATATGCCGCACCTCGCGCTGCGCACCCAGCCAGACCCGCGCCTGGCCCCAATCAACCTGGCTCTGCAACCCTGGTGGCGTCTCGAACCGCGTACGCGTCACCGCTGCGTGCAGCTGCGTCTCCCGCAACGGCCGCACGAACCGTTTCACCGTCTCGTAGCTGCCTGCATACTGCCGGCGTCGCAGCTCCTGAAACAGCACCTGGGCGGAGTAGCCGACATCGGCCGCCCGCCGCCGCAGATACTCCGCGTGCGTGGTCAGCAGCGTGTCCGAACGCGCCGCCCGCTCGTACGGCGTCCACGCCGTCTGCCGCAGGCACCGCCGCACCGTCTTGCGATCGAGATCCAACGCGCCAGCGATCGCTCGGATCGAGGCGCCTGAGCTCGCCCGACGATGAATCTCCTCCCACCGTTCCCGTCCAACCATCTCGACCTCCCCGAGCATCTGACGCTCAGGGTCGATCGTCGTCACTATCGTCGACCTCTGCTCCTCCCCTCAGTTATCGAGGTGAGGAATTTTCAGTGACCACAGGTGGGGATTATTGGGTGACCGGTGACAGAGCAGGAGTCGCACGCGACGTCAACAAGTCCTTGGAGATTTCCAGCGCCGCGACCGCTTGTTCCCGCGTGACGGACGGAAAGTGGTCGATGAAGCGCTCCAGGCTGTCGCCGGCGGCGAGGTAGTCCAGCAGATTCTTGACCGGGACACGTGTGCCCGCAAAAACCGGGGTGCCGCCCAGTACGTCCGGGTCGCATCGCACGACAGAATCAAGCGTGGGCATTCTTGTTCCCGACTCTGGAATCCCATGCTACACCCTGCGGAGTACGGTGTCCCCAGTCACCCAATAATCCCCATCGATGTGCAAGCTTTCCGCCCAACTTTCTTGCGGTCGCCGTGTTCGACGGATCGCCTGGCTCCAGCGGTTGTCTGGGAGCGTGACGACCAGATGAGTGGGCCGGGGCATCGGCGAGATGGCCGTGCTGTGGGCGGCAGCCTGGCGGTCATGGGCGTCGAGACGTTGCGCGGAGACGAGCGGCCTCGGTTGCGACTGATCTCCGCCAACCTGGCTTGCGAGCCCTATGCCTGCCTTTCCGATGAGCGGGCCGTGTCAACAACTTTGAGACAACCTGATTCAGCATTTACTGTAGCGACTCCACGCTGGTGACGAGCGTGCCCGGGCGATTGTCGATGCGTGGTGGCGGGCGCATGGAGCCCGGCTGTGGGTCGCCGGGGGTGACGGTGGTCGTGGCTGGGGCCACCTGGCTGGTGAGGGTCGGCGGCCGATTGATCCAGACCGCCGTGGGCATTGTCTCGGGACGGGGTGGCCCGTGCACGAACCGCTCGGGATGGGCGGCATAGGCGGCCAGGCGTGTGCGGTGACGGGCCGCCAGGACCGTTGCGGCGCGGCCGTAGTGGACGTCGGCGGGCGTCAGATAGCTCAGGCCGCTGTGATGGTGCGCGTCGTTGTACCACGCAAACAGGTCGCGGCTGACGCCACGCGCGTGTTCGAGCGCGCCGAACCGTGCCGGAAACTCCGGCCGGTACTTCACGGTCCGGAACTGCGCTTCGGAGAACGGATTGTCGTTGCTTACGCGGGGCCGCGAATGACTGGCGGTGACACCCAGGTCCGAGAAGAGCAGCGCGACGAGTGTGCTGCGCATGGGCGCACCGCGGTCCGCGTGAATGGTGAGTTGGTGCGGCGTGATGCCCTGCTTCGCGCAGGTCGCCGCCAGCAGGCGCTCGGCCAGGTGCGCATTCTCGTGCCGCGCGACCATCCAGCCCACGACGTAGCGGCTGAAGAGGTCGAGGATCACATAGAGCGAGTAGTAGAGATACGGCACCGGGCCCTTGAGCTTGGTGATATCCCAGGACCAGACCTGATTCGGGCCCGTCGCGACCAGCTCGGGGGCGGCATAGGCCGGATGCCGGGCCTGTGCGCGCCGCTCGCGCACTTCGTGGGCCGCGGCGAGCACGCGATACATCGTGCGCGGGGAGCAGAGGTAGGTCTGCTCCTCGAGCAACGTGGCATGAACCTCGGTGGGCGACTGGTCGACGAACCGCGGGCTGTGCAGCACGTCGAGGACCGCCTGGCGTTCGGTGGGACCCAGCGCCCGCGGCGATGGCGCCCGCGGGCGCGGCGGCGGCGGCGCGGGCCGCCGGTGTCGATAGAGCGTTGCCCGCGACACCCCGACGCTGTGACACAGCGCCGCCGTCTCACCTGGCGTGGCGATAGTCGTAATGGCCTGCATCAGTCGGTCTCGTCGTCGTCGAGCGGTGACAGGGGGATCCCCAGGATCTCGGCAATTTTTTTTTGGAGCGTGATGATCGTCTCCGCGCGCTGCAACTTCCGCTGCAGCCGGCGGTTCTCCGCCTCGAGCTGAGTCACCCGCGGGTCGACGGGGCGCGGCGTTGGACCCCGGCGGCGCCCGCGCATCTCCCGCAGGGCGCCCGCCTCACGCTGCCGCCGCCAGTTCGTCAGGAGCGACGAGTACAACCCCTCGCGACGCAACAGGGCGCCCACCTCGCCGGGCTTCTTGCACGCGTCGACGGCCTTGAGAATGCGCAGCCGATACGCAGCCGAGAAGCGCCGCCGCTGCACCGTCGCCGGCACCTCCGGGTCCGGGGCACGGGCCGGCAACGTCGTTGCGGGGTCGGGGCCTCCGGTCGCCCTCCGGGCTCCCTCCAGCCCCGACCCCGCAACCACTTCGATCTCCACCGTGTCTGGCATGCGCGTCATCTCTCCAACCTCTCCCGCCCCTACACTAAACTCAACAGGGAGGTTGTCTCACAGATTATTGGCACAGGGGGGAGGGCCCACGTCGTCGGCACCGTGCCGTGGACCGTCAGGAGGAGGTGAGGCACTGTGGGGTGCCTGTCGATGCGTTCTTGTCCGTACACTATCCGTATGCCAGAATGTCGGTGGATCCAATCGGAGGAACATTCATGGCCATCGCCGAAAACAAGACGGAACGCATTGAGGTTCGGACGACCTCGAACATGAAGGCGTTGTTTCAGCGGGCTGCGGCCTCGTCGCACAAGAACGTCACGGAGTTTCTGCTCGAGGCAGGGATCAACGCCGCTGAGGACGCCCTGGTCAACCGGCGGATTTTCCGGCTCGACGATCGCCAGTGGCAGGCCTTCCAGGCCATCCTCGACCGCCCGGTCGCCGACAAGCCCCGCTTGACTCGATTGCTTGCCGAGAAGAGCGTGCTGGAGTGACGCCGCAACAGGAGAGGTTGTCTCCAGTCGAAAAGCTCGACGCAACGCACGATGTCGATTCCTTCGAGTGCGGGGAAGAGCCACTCGATCGCTTTCTGAAGCGTTTCGCGCTGGCGAACCAGAAGGCCGACAGCGCCCGGACCTATGTCGCCTGCCAGGGATTGACGGTGCTCGCCTACTACAGCCTTGCGGCGGGAGCCGTCGAACATGCCGACGCACCTTTCCGGGTCGGCAAGGGGCTGGCCCGGCACCCGATCCCGGTGATGCTCCTTGCCTGTCTCGCGGTCGACCTGACCTGGCAAGGACGAGGCCTGGGCAAGGCCCTCGTCAAGGACGCACTGCTCAGAACCGCCGCAGCCGCCGACATCGCTGGTATTCGGGCACTTCTCGTCCATGCCAAGGACGACGAGGCGCGGGGCTGGTACGAAGCCTTGGAGTTCGAGCCGAGCCCCACGGATCCCTATCACCTGTTCCTGCTCATGAAGGATCTGCGGGCAATGTTGAGCCGCCGCCGATGAACGCTCGGTGGACACCCAAATCCGGCCATTCTAGTGGGCACTTGAAAACCGGCCATTACGGATAGCGGCCCGAGACGGGAGTTGAGTTTTACTTCACGGCGTCCTGTGTTCGCAAGTCTGTCTGGACCTTGGTGCGCCAACTGCGCGGCCCGCACTTGAGCACGTGCGCGTGATGGAGAAGACGGTCGATCAGCGCGGTGACAGCGGCGGTGTCGCCGAGCAGCTTACCCCAGTCCTCGACGGGTCGATTCGTGGGGTTCTCCGGACTCCGGACCTGAGAGTGTCAGCAGACGCCCTCTGACCCGCGCCAGGACCAACGTGCGGGCCGAGAGCGATAGTTTCACAACGGCCCATCCGGGACGACACCGCCCAACGGAACCAGACGGCCCACGCTCGACAGAAGAAAACGCGTTGATGGGCACCCGTCGCGACGACCACCATACAGAGGGGTCCCATTTCTCATTGCCATTTCCAGCCATCGGTGCGAGTCTGACGCGAAGCACCCGCGCCGGGACTTCTCGGACATGGAAGTTTCACGTCTCACGGCCGCGCTATGTCGCCGGTGCTGGTGGGGTTGAAATCGTGACCGTGCCCGTGTGGCCTTCGTAGACCATCAGGAATCGTCGCAGGAAGGTGCGCCCAAGGATCGCGCGATGCGGCTGGCCTCCGGCCGTCAGGTGCACGCCGGCAAATTCGCCGTAGATGATGTGGTCGAGTTTCGGTACGTGAATCTGCGCGAGGTGCATGTTGACCTCATGCTCGCCGCCGACCCCGCCGATGCGTTGGCGGTCGACGACGGGGAGACTGAGTTCCCCGGCAAGTACGCTATCGATACAGCTTGTCGTCGCGCCGGTATCGACAAGGGCCTGGACGCCGATCACGCCGGGTCGCGGCGTCGGGCCGTCCGCCTCCGGCCGGAAGTCCTCGTCAAACCCGATGTTCACATGAACGGTGGGACCGTACCTCGCTAGCAGCGCGTGCCCGGGCGCACCGTCTGGGATGTCAATAAACCCACACCTAGTCGAGGGCATGGTACATAACGGACGCTGGCAACCTGACTGGCGGCGCGCCGATCTCCCGAATCAAGTACGGCCCCCGCCCGAAGCGGGCGACGGCCTCCTGAGCGGCATCATTGAATGTCGGGTAGGTGCCGATCAGCTGTCGATCGTGGACGAGCACCCAGTCGCCGGGGTGTCCGGCCTCTAGATCGCTCCGCATGGCCTCGTACGCCGCGATGTTCTCCATGACGTCTGCCATCGCTCCTCTCCCCCGTGATTATATCGACGATTGGCACATCCGTATTGAAGTCGGCCGCCGGGCTCGGGGTGGATTCGGTCTACGGGACCGTGGTTCCCCGACGCGGGAGGCTTCATTCTTCGGTCAAACCGCCCTTCTTGGCGTACACGCGCAGTGCCTCGTTCGCACGCTTCTGCCAGCCGGAGCCCGTCGCACGATAGGCCTCCACGATGTCGCGGTCGATGCGCAAACTGACCATTTCCTTCGTAGGGCTCTTCTGAGGACCGCGCTGACCCCGATATCGACGAACGGCTTCCGCTGTTTCCTTGGGCAACATGTCCATCAACGGCTCTGCTTGGCGAATCTCTTCTGCAGTCCATTCCGGATTCTCCATGTCAGGACGACTGGTGTTCTTTCGCATACGCTCGTTCCTCTCTCGTGTTCGCTCGCCGCAAGCTGATCACGCGCACGGTATCACCCCGCGCCGTGATCACGGCCGCCTGAAGCCGGCACTCTTCGCGGAACCGTTCGTTGGTACGTGAAGTCGGTCTGTCCGAGTTCGTTCGGTCGGTGCGCGGGATGCGGAGACCGGGTGGCGGCCGACGGCACGACGAAGACCGGGAATGAAGCACTTATGGTAAGAAATTGGCGGAGAGGGTGGGATTCGAACCCACGTGCCGGTTACCCGACAAGACGCTTTCGAGGCGCCCCCGTTACGACCACTTCGGTACCTCTCCGCACGAATATCAGCCTGTCAGCCGGCGCGGCGCTCGCTGAAGAACGCCTGCAGCAGCGCGCGGCACTCTGACTCGAGCACGCCGGCGGTGACGTCGACCCGGTGATTCAGCGACGGCGCGTCGAGCACCGCCAGCGCCGAATGCACCGCGCCGGTTCTTGGTTCGGGCGCCCCGTAGACGAGACGCCTGATGCGCGCATGCACGATCGCGCCGGCGCACATCACACAGGGCTCGACGGTCACGAACAGGTCGGCGCCGGTCAGGCGATAGTTGCCGACCCGCTGCGCCGCGTCCCGCAGCGCCACGATCTCGGCGTGGGCCGTGGGATCGATGCTGCCGATCGGCTGGTTGCCGCCGCGGCCGACGATGACCCCGTCGAGCACGACGACCGCGCCGACCGGGACTTCACCGCGGTCTGCGGCCCGGCGGGCCTCGACGAGCGCCTCGCGCATGCAACCCTCGTCGCCCACGCCGTCAGTGTCTGTCACCGTCCCCGCTCTTTATCGTAACTGATCTGCCGGCGCGCATCCGCCGGCGGGATCAGCAGGGTGCGCGCCCGGGTTGGACGGGTGGTGCCGCGGTGGCGCGTCCGTACGCACGAACGGGGCAGCCGGTGTCTCCGGTCGCCCCGTGTCACGCACTCGATCGGGAATGGAACTACTGCACCGGACTCTCGTCGATCCAGATCCGGATGTTGTTGTCGTCGGCCACGACACGCACCATCTCTCCGCGCAGCGTGCTGAGTTCCTGCACCGCGGCCGTGATGTTGAGCGTGTCGCCCTGACTGGACAGGAGCGCGTCGACGACCGGCACCGGAATCTCGATCCGCACGTCTGTTTCCGCGGTCTCGTCGCCGCTTTCGTTGACGGTGATCAGGATGATCTCGCCCTCCCGGGCGATTCGCAAGTCGTTCCCGCCGGCCTGGATCGTGACGAACTCGACGTCTCCGACGTCGATGAGCTCCTGCCACATACCGCGGATGGCCGCGATCGGCAGCTCAGCCGCCCCGCCGAGCTGCACCTGTCCGTCCCTCACGATCGCCTCGGGCGCCAGGGTGATGGCCGCTTCGATTGCCGCCAGCGGCAGATTGAGATTGACGGTCTCACCGCTGTCGCCCGACACCGCCACGTGAATCCAGGGCTCGGTCTCCTGCTGCGCCGCCACGCCGATCGCCGCGGCCGAGGCAACGAGCGCGGTTATCGCGACCGGAAGCGCCGCCGTCCCGATACGTCGTGTCCTCATTGGCGTTCTCTCCCACTCGGGCGATCTGGCGCCCAGATTCCAGACCCGGCCGTGGTGCTCTGTCCGATGTATACGGGAGCCCGCCGGGAAAGGTTCACCCCCAGGATCAGCCGAGCGCCTCGCCCCGCGGCCGCATCGCCTGCGCCGCTCGGCAGGCGGCGGCGACCTCTACGCTATAATTCCCCGCTTGGGAAGTCGCATGACACGCGCACAGACGATGGTTGCGGCCGGTATCCTGGTGCTGGCGACGGCGGGTCCGCTCTCGGCCCAGCGCCGGGTGGCCTCGCTCGACGCACAGCGGGGCACGGCCGACAACCCCTTCACGTCGGCCGAGGACGTCGCCGCGGGTCAGACCGCGTTTCTTTCCCGCTGCGCAAGCTGCCACGGCTTCGACGGCACCGGCAACCGCGGGCCGGACCTGACCCGGCCGGTCATGCGCCACGGCAACAGCGACCGCGCGCTGTTCCTGAACATCCTGAACGGCATTCCCGGTACCGGCATGCCGTCGGTGCGGCTCTCTGACAAGGAGATGTGGCAGATCGTCGCCTATGTCCGATCGCTGAGCCGGACGGATGAAGAGGTGGAGGGTGATGCGGCCGCCGGACGCCTGGTCTACGAACGGGCCGCCTGCGGACGGTGTCACTGGATTGACGGTCGCGGCGGACGCCTGGGACCGGACTTGACGGCCGTCGGCTGGCGCCGCTCCGCCGGGCATCTGCGCACATCGCTCCTCAACCCGGACGACGATATCGATGCCGGCTATCGCCAGATCACGGTGCATCCGCGGGGCGGCGCCGCCGTGCGGGGCATCCTGCGCAACGAGGACGCGTTCTCGATACAACTGATCGACAGCCGCGAGGAGCTGCGCTCGTTCGCCAAGGCCGATCTCATCGAGATCGAACGGAACACCGGGTCGTTGATGCCGGCCCTGCCCGGAAATGTCGGAGACCGGGACATCACCAACCTGGTCGCCTATCTGGCGTCGCTCAGACCGTAGCGGTCCGTGGAGACGGACCGCGCAGCAATGGAGACAACCTGACCATGTGGACCGCTGGCCGTGCCCCGCGGGGCATCGTAATCGCACTCGGGTGCCTGCTGCTCGCCGCCGCGCCGGTCTCGGCGCAGGTGACGACCGACATGCTGGTCGCCGCGGCGGACCATCCGGGCAACTGGATGACCTATTCCGGTCAATACGACAGCCAGCGGTTCAGCCGGCTGACCGACATCAACCGCGACACGGTGGGCGATCTGCAACTAGGTTGGGTGCGGCAGCTCGACACGCTCGGACAGGTGCAGACGTCGCCACTCGTCGTCGACGGGGTGATGTACGTCACGACCCCCGAGAACGAGGTCCTGGCGCTCGACGCCGCCACCGGGCAGGTCTTCTGGTCGTACATCCATCCCCTGGAGGAGGCGCTCACGCTCTGTTGCGGCAAGCAGAGCCGCGGGCTGGCCATCCTCGACGACACGCTCTACCTGGCGACGATGGATGCGCACCTGGTGGCGCTCGACGCCGCCACCGGCAACGTCGTGTGGGACACCGTCGTGGCGCCGCACCTCGACGGCTACAGCATGACGGCGGCTCCGCTGGTGGTGAACGACCTCGTGATCACCGGCATCGCCGGCGGCGAGTTCGGCATCCGCGGGTTCGTGGACGCGCACGACGCCCGGACCGGCGAACGCCGCTGGCGCCGCTACATGATTCCGGGCGAGGGCGAGCCGGGGAACGACACCTGGGAAGGCGATTCGTGGAAGACCGGCGGCGCCTCGACCTGGCAGATCGGCGCCTTCGACCCCGATCTGAACCTGATCTACTGGGGCGTCGGCAACCCGGGACCGGACTGGAACGGCGAGGTCCGCGAGGGGGACAACCTGTACTCGGACAGCGTCGTGGCGATGGACGCCGCGACCGGCGAGATCCGCTGGCACTTCCAATTCACGCCGCACGACGTGCACGACTGGGACGCCTGCCAGATCCCGGTGCTTGTCGATGCCGTCTGGGAGGGTCAGCCGCGCAAGCTGATGTACTGGGCGAACCGCAACGCGTTCTTCTACGTGCTCGACCGTGAGACCGGAGAATTCCTGTCGGCGTTCGAGTTCGCCGAGCAGACCTGGGCCGAGCGGATCGACGCGCAGGGCCGGCCGGTGCGCGTGCCGAACATGGAGCCGTCGCGGGAGGGCACCTACGTCGTCCCCGAGGTGACCGGCGCGTCCAACTGGTGGTCACCGTCCTACAGCCCCGAGACCGGGCTGTTCTACCTGATGGCGTATGACGGCGGCGCGATCTACTTCCAGGCGGAGGCCGAGTACGAGCCGGGACGGCTGTTCGTCGGCGGCAGCTACATCCGCGCGGCGCCGGTCGACGAATACACCAGCGCCGTGCGGGCCATCGACCCGCGCAGCGGCGAACGGCGCTGGCAGTTCGAGGTGCCGTCGAAATCGATGTCCGGGGTCATGGCGACGGCCGGGGGCCTGGTGTTCGCCGGCACGGTCACCGGCAACTTCATCGCGCTGGACGCCGAGACGGGCGTCGACCTGTGGCGCAGCCGGCTCGGCGGTGAAATCATCGCGGCCCCGGTGAGCTATCTCACCGACGGGCGCCAGCAGGTATCGATCGCGGCGGGGCGCGCGATCTTCACCTTCGCATTGCCGGAATAGATTCGGCCGGCCTGGCACGCGCTTGGCGCGCCCCGATGGTCAGGCCAGGGCCGTCCGGAAGCGGTGGGCCAGATCGTCGGCCGCGGCGCGATCGAGTCCTTGAGACTCCAGCTCCCGGCGCTTCATCTGCCGCAGGTCGAGGGTGCCCGGGAGGAGCTCGGCGCCGCTTTTTCTTCCCATTGTTAAACGATGGAGGTATGCCCGAGTCGATCCGGGCGTGTCAAGACCGCGATCGGGCACGCGGTCCCAAGGTTGATCCCGCCGTGCCAGCGGCATAACATCGTCGACAATCAACGGCGTAAAACCTGGGGCGTGTACCCCGAGCCAAGGAGTGCAGCGTGAGCCTGTCAACCAACCGGCGCGGCTGGATGTGGATTCCGCTCCTGTCGCTGCTGTGCGTTCTCGACGTACCTGAGGCTGCGGTTGCCCAGGAGGATTCGGCGGACGACCCGGCGCAATGGGTCATGCCGAATGCCAACTATGCAGGTTGGAACTACAGCCCGCTGGATCAAATCACCGTCGACAACGTCGAGCAGCTCACGATGGCGTGGACGACGCAACTCGGCATCCAGGACTCATACGAAGCCTCGCCGCTCGTCATCGGCGACACGATGTACATCGTCACCCCGAAGCCGAACTACGTCTATGCGCTCGACCTCGTCCGGCAGGGGGTCATCAAGTGGGAGTTCCGGCCCGAGATCCCCGACCTGGAAACGGCGGTGAGGAGCGCCTGCTGCGGTGCGCAGAGCCGCGGCTTGGCCTACGCCGACGGTCGGATCTTCTTCGCCACCCTCGACGGACAGGTGTTCGCGCTCGATTCGGAGACCGGAGAAGAGATCTGGCGGGCCGAGAACGCGAACGTCGCGAGCGGCGAAACGGTGAGCGCCATGCCGCTGTTGGTCGGCGACAAGGTCATTGTCGGCGTCGCAGGCGGCGAGCGTGGCGTCCGCGGTCACGTCACTGCCTACAGCACCGACAGCGGTCGGTTCAGGTGGCGGTACTACAGCATGGGGCCGAACAACGAGGTGGGCATCGGGTCTCGCTTCGACCCCTTCTATCCGGACGATCGGATCCCCGACCCGGCGCTCGACACCTGGTACGGCGACTCCTGGCGGCGCGGCGGCGGCTCGGTGTGGGGCTGGTTCACGTACGATCCGGAGCTCAATCTCTTCTACTACGGCACGAGCAACTGCGGCCCGTGGAATCCGGACTACCGTCGGGAGTGGGGCGTCGTCGAGCTGGACGAGGACGGGGGCCTCACAGGTTTCCGGAACAACTACTGCTCGTCGATCCTGGCCCGCGACGCCGACAGCGGAGAGCTGATCTGGGCCTACAACGTGACCCCTCAGGATCAGTGGGACCTGGATGAGCCCAGCGCAAACATCCTCGTCGACCTCGAGATCGATGGCCAGCCGCGCAAGGCGCTGGTCCGCGCGGCGAGGAACGGCTTCTTCTACGTGTTCGATCGCGCGACGGGTGAGATGCTGCTCGAGCCCTGGATGTTCGTCTACAACGACCTCATCCAGGGCGTGAACATGGAAACCGGCAGACCGCGGTACGACATCGGGAAGATCATGTTCACCGACCTCGAGGATCGACAGAAGTACGTGCCGGACGCCGAGGACACCGCCGTCGGCTGGTGTCCCGGCATTGCCGCCAGGAACTGGCAGAACGACGCGTTCTCCCCGCGCACCGGACTCCTGTACACCTCGACCTCGAACAGGTGCGGGATGCTGAGAATGGTCGAAGGCGAGTACGTGCCCGGACAAGGCTACACACTCCGTGAGCGCGGCGGACGCGCCCCGCGACCACCCAACGAGGAGGTTGTCGGCGAGCTGCAGGCCAACGATCCGGTAGCGGGCGAGACGGTCTGGCGGATTCAGTGGACGACCGCCAACAACGCCCCGGTCATGGCGACCGGCGGGGACCTGGTCTTCCAGGGCGGTCCCAACGAGGGTGTGGTGCGAGCGTTCGATGCCCGGACCGGGGACATCGTCTGGACGTTCCGGACCGGGAGCAACTTCCGGAACTCGCCAATCACCTACATCGGGCCGGACGGCCGGCAGTATGTCGCCATCATCGGCAGCCAACGCCCGGGAAGCGTGCAAGTCGTGCCGGATGCGGAGCCGGACGCCGGCGCACGCTTCCGTCGGGCTGGCAGCGCGCTCTACGTGTTCGCGCTCCCTCCGGCTCGCAACTGAGGCGAGGTCGCCGGCGCACGCATCGCCTCGGTCGGGCGCCGGGGTCGTCGCCAGCAGTGGCGCTGCGACGGGCTCCGAACCGTTTGCGTGGACACCGCCTGGACCGTCCCGCCGTTCGAGTGCGACTCTCGGGGACTTTTTTGTAACCTTTTCGCTGGCGGCCGGTCTTTATCTGTGAGACCGGCTGAATGACCCTCCATCAGCACAGCGGCGCATCCGACGAATCCGTGATGCTGGCCGTCCGGGACGGCGATATCCATCGGCTCGGACTTCTCTTCGATCGCTACCAGCGCCGCATCTTCGGCTTTTTCTTTCGCCTCACCGGTGATCGCGGCGCCAGCGAGGACCTGCTTCAGGATGTATTCCTCCGAATACTGAAACACCGCTCCACATTCACACGCTCAAGTTGTTTCAAGACATGGATATATCGAATCTCCAAGAATGCCGGTGCCGATTTCTTGGGCCGGAAGGGCGCCCATTTGTATATGGGCGACGACGTACTGGAACGACTCGCGGGCACGACGATACCCAACGATCTGGAGCATAAGGAGAAGGCCGACTTCCTCCACCGGGCCGTTGCCAGGCTGCCAATCGACTTGCGAGAGGCTCTGATCCTGAGTCGGTTCGAACACATGAAATACGCCGAGATCGCTGAAGTCGTCGGCTGTGCTCCCGGCACGGTCAAGGTCCGCGTGTTTCGGGCAATCAAGGAACTCCGGAAGATCTACTTGGGAATGACGGGAGAACAGACGCAATGGACTGTCCACAAGTGAACGAACACCTGCCGGAGTATCTGTCCGGCACGCTTGAACCTCCCGCGAGGCTCGAGATCGAGGACCACTTGACGGCATGCTCGAGGTGCCGGACAGAGGCGGGGGAACTGGACGAACTCTGGTCGGATCTCGATACCATCCGACCCGCGGCTCCGTCGGCGGAGGCCCGCGTGCGCTTCGATGCGATGCTGCAGGCCTTCAGCGCGGGCCGCGCGTCGAATGAGACGACCGGGATCGGCGCCGGCCGATGGTGGCCGCGCCGGCCTGGCGGGCACGTCGCCGCGGCAGTGATGCTGCTGGCGGCCGGCACGATCATGGGGTTCGCGCTGCAGCCGCCCGCGGGACCTTCGTCGGCCGCCGGCAGCCTGGTGTCGCTGGAGCAAGAGGTCCGCACGCTTCAGCAACTGGTCGCACTTTCGATGCTCGACCAGCGCTCAGCCAGCCAGCGGCTGCAGGGCGTGGGCTGGAGTTCGCTTATCGACCAGCCGGATGAACACGTCTTGTCGACGCTCATCGACACTCTCAATTTCGACCCCAACATCAACGTGCGCCTCGCTGTCGTCGGCGTTCTGGGGCAGTTTGCAGACACGCCGGTGGTGCGTGAGGGGATAGTCCAGTCCCTGCCCATGCAGCAGTCTCCAATGATCCAGGTGGCCCTGATCGATCTGTTGGTCCGGCTTCACGACCAGCGGTCGGCCGACATCTTCGAGCGGCTCGTTGCCGACGACATGGTCGACGCCACGGTGCGGGAGCGGGCGGCATGGGGGCTGGACCAACTGGGATAGGACGGCGAACGAAATGAGGATGAGACAAATGAAGAACTCTGTAACGTGTGCTGTTGCGTTGCTCGTGTCGATGGCGATGTTCGCGGCTGACGGACTGGCGCAGCCCGCAATCACCATCCAGTTCTCCGACCCGTCGCGGCCTGGCACCGTGACCACCAGTCATTGGCAAGGCGATATCACCGTGACGGGCTACGACGGAGAGCATGTGGTCGTGTCCACGGCCAACCGCATCAATGGACTCGACGAAGAAGAGGTCCCTGAACGAGCGCAGGGTCTACGGAGAATCGGGGGCGCCGGCGGCATGAATATCACCGAACGAAACAACGTGATTACGATCGAAGACCATGCGTTGACGGGTCACACACGAGATTTGACCGTTCGCGTGCCTCGGGACACATCGCTCCAACTGGCGACAACGACCGGAGAAATGCGCATCACCGCGGTCGACGGAGAAGTGGAGGTCCACACAATGGCGGGCGACGTCCATCTGACCGACGTGTCGGGACCCACGGTGGTGCATGCCCAAGACGGCGATGTCGTCGGAACGTTCACGTCGGTCACGGGCGATATGCCCATCTCGGTGAGCACGTTGAACGGTGAAATCGACCTGACCCTGCCCTCCTCGGCCGATGCGACGCTGGCGATCAACACATCGCAAGGAGACATCTACAGCGATTTCGACGTGAGTCTCGAAACCCGATCGACGGATGGAAACACAATTGTCGAACCGGTCATCGGGGTCACGGATCTATGGAGCTTTCAGACCACACGGATCTCGTTCATACCTAATCGCGACAGGTTGCGCGGCCTGGCGCCTTTCTTTCACGGAGAGACATCGCAAACGCTGTTCGGAGACATCAACGACGGCGGCGCACGGGTCTCGTTGCACACGTTCAACGGAAATATCTACATCAGGCGCGGAAACTGATCCGCCGCGCGTAGCGCGGACGCTTCGGCATCCGCGGCCCCCTCAGTCGAAGCCGAAGAGCGGGGGGAAGGCGGCCACGACGAAGGCGGCCCAGACGCAGTAGACCGGCAGGTACGCGATCTGCCAGCGCTCGAGCGCGGCGAACGTGCCGCGGCCCCGGAGGAAGCGCGCGTACAGCCAGGCCGACCACGCGAGGTTGACCAGCAGCACGAAGTTCTCGCCGAGCGCGGCGACCCTGGATCCTGGCGGCGGGGCTATTCGGATTCGCCGGCGTTATCAACAACTGGTTGGCCGTCAAGATGCTCTTCGACAAGGTGCCACTGCTGTTCGAGGGGCGCACAGCGGGGCAGGATGGTCGGGAACGACGTAGCGCTTCTGAGGCGCGACCCCTCACCCTGCCCCGGCACGTACCGCTGGCGCGGTCGTGTCGTCAGGCCAGCGCCGTGCGGAAGCGCTGGGCCAGATCGTCGGCCGCGGCGCGATTCCAGGTCTCGTTCACCCCGACCAGAAACCTGCCGTCCGAGCCCGGCGCGCCCAGGTCGATCTGCTGGGTCTGGAGCCGGCGGCGGAACCCCTGCAGATCGGCGCCGGCCACGCGCAGCCGGAACAGGTTGGTGCCGGCTGGCATCCGCTCGACCGCGAACGCCTCGTGCTGGCTCACCTGCTCGATGAACGCTTCGGAGACCGCGACCGCGGCGCGGAACCGGCCGGCGAACCCGGGCAGATGATGCAATGCCACCGCGGCGAACGGCCAGGCGCCGGGGAGACCGGCGCCGAACATCCGCCGGGTGTGATACATGCCGTCCAGCAGGGACCGCGGACCGGCGAGGATCGCCCCCGACACGGCGTTGAAGTACTTGTAGAGCGAGACGTAGACGGTATCGAACGGGCGCGCGTACTCGGCGACGTCGATACCGGTATAGGCGCTCTGCAGGAACAGCCGGGCGCCGTCCAGGTGCAGCTTGATGCCCTCGCGGCGCGCGAAGGCGGTCACCCGGTCGAGCTCCGCCTGGTCGAACGTCTCTCCGAATCGCCGCCGGACCGGCGTTTCGATCGAGATCACGGACACCGGTCTCGACACGCGCCCGCCGCGGGTGCGGTCGATCGCCTCCCGCACCTCGTCGAGGGTGAAGCTGGCCCGACCCGACGCCAGCGGCATCAGGGTGATCGCGCTGAGGGTCTGGACGCAGTCGCCCGAGTCATTGAAGAGATGGCTCTCGGCCTGCAGGATGGCCCGACCGCCGGCGGCGTCCGCCAGGGCGCGCACCGCCAGGTGATTGGCCAGCGTCCCGGTCGGCATGAAGACGGCGCGCTCCTTCCCGAGCGCCGCCGCGAACTGCGCTTCCAGCGCCTCGACCGTCCCGCCGTTCGAGTACGAGTCTCTGGTGATGCGCCCGTCGTCGGCCATCCGCGTCAACAGCCGGCCCTGCTCGGCCGCCGTCAACCCCAGCCCGTCCCCGGTCATCCGCACCCGCGTCGATGTCGACGAGGCGGCGGACGACGCCGCGCCGGCCCCGCCCTGCGCCGCCGCGCCGGATTCGAGGACCCCGATGCCGAGCCCCGCCGCACCCGCCTGCAGGAACCGCCGCCGGTCGATGCTGTTCATGACGTCCTCATCCCGTGAATGGACCGCGTCCTCATGTCAGGCATGTCCGAAGGCGGATTGTTGCGGTTCGGTCCCGTCGATATACCGTTTAATTTCCGCGTGGCGCCATTCGTGCCCAGCCCTTCACACTGCCCGGCAATATATCCGATAGACGTGCATGGTGCCCTTGAGAAATCCGGTGGAGGAACCGGCGAGATAGATCTGCCAAGCGCGGAAGGTGGCCTCACCGAGATTCCGCACCATGGTCCCCTGATTCTTCATCATGCGCTCGTACCAGGCTGCAGTGGTCTTGCCGTAGTGGGGGGAGAGGTTCACGAGCCTGACGACTTCGAAGCCGTTCTCTTCCAGCGCCTTGACGTGAGCGCCCAGCGTGAACCAATGAAACCCCGGCCAGACGTACTTCTTGTTGAAGGCAATGCCGACGCTCGAATCGAGCGAACGACCGGTGTGGGGAATCATCAGCGCATGATGCACATAGCGCCCGCCGTTCTTGATGAGCCTTCGAATCTTTCTGACGTAGGGAATCAACCCCCTCGGCCCCACGTGACTGATCATGCCCGTCGACGTTACATGGTCGAAGACTCGCGCTTCCTGTCGAAAGTCCCCTTCGTGTATCTCCCAGCGATCCGGCCGATATCGCGACAGCATCTTGGTGCCTTCGACGACCTGGTTGTGGGAGTGGGTCCAGCCGACCACGGTCCCGAACGGGTAGTGTTCCAGTCCGACAAGCAGCTGACCGCCGTATCCACACCCGACGTCCAGCAGCGTCTCTCCGTCTCTCGGATCGACGAAATCCACGGCGTCCTTGAACTTCCTCCACTGTGCCTTCTCGAGCGAATCATAGGTGTCGCCCGACCCGTGGCCTACTTGGGTCAGTTCTTCGACGTCCAGATGGTCCGGGCGCTCGAACATGCCGCAGGAATACGACATGTACACCGTATCGAGATAGACGTTCAGCGCTTCTTGCGGGATGTCGTAGTGGGATTTGACGTTCACGCTGGCGCGCGAGACGCCCTGGAACAAGAGCGCCTTACTCTTCAGCAATTGAGGGACGAGTTGCCAGAACGGCACGGAAAGCTTGGCGTGGTTCCGGATATCCGCCAGCAGGTACAGGTTCCCGCGGAGGTCCACCTCGCCCCGCACAAAGCGGTCCAGGAAGGCGAGGGCGTTCAAGGACAGCAAGTCGTGTCCCGCAGCCTTGGACCTGAGGTGCACCTCGAGCGAGGGGCCTCTCCAGTGCGGTTCGCCCAGCCCCAGCGGGTATTGCTGGCCGGTCCAGTCCGAGACACGTATCCGCCACGGGAAAGCGCCCAACGTGTCGCACAGAAAGGCTTTCAGCTGTTGATCGGTTCCCGGTGAGGGCACGACATCTCCCGACCTCAAGTGGTTCCGTTGGGCGCCCGCTGCGACCGGCCACGCTGAGAAAGCTCTCGGGGTCGGCGTTGTCGTTCGTCTTGACGAAGATCTGGGGGCGCCGCAGACCGGAGGGGCGGCGGTGCTCAGCGCTCCAGTGGACGCGCCGGTGTGCTGCGCACCTGGTGCCGGCGGCGGGTCACCTTCACTTCCGTCTTTTCCGGAGGATCCAGCCCCACCGGACGTGTATAGGTCACCAGGTACTGGTTGCTGATTTCGTCGGCGATCCGAGTCAGCGTCTTCTCGATCGCCGATGTCGCGCTCAACTCTTCACGCCGCCCGCCGGTCACCTTCGGCAACTGCTCGAACAACGCAAACCGATCCCGATCTCCGGAGCCCAGGAGCGGGAGCGTAAATGTCTCCCGTGCACCGGGTGGAACCGTGAACTGCGCAGTACTCTTGTCCTCGAACCCTCGGACAATGACCGAATGTACTGCCACCATGGCCTCGCGCAGCCCATCGAGCACCACGTCGTACCCCAGTCCATGAGTTCGCCAGGCTTGGGTCTGCGAACTGTCGGCGGTCAGGAGCACGATAATCGGACGGATGGCGCCGCGCCGGTCGAGGTCGTCCGCGGTCTCGAAGATGGCGTTCAGCAGGTAGGAACTTTGATACGAGAACGGCGCAAACTCGGCCGCCGCCGCCCGTACCGCGTCTTTCTCGGTGGTGTAGTCGACCACCGTGGTCAACTCTTGCCCGAATTTGAGGAAGGCGATATGCCCCCCGTCCGGCAGGTTGTCGATGAGGGCGGTGAGTCCGTTGCGGACATGCGAGAGGTTGCGCCCGATCTCCGGACTGTCATCCACGAGAATCGCCACCTGCACCGGCACATCCGCCAGCTCCGCACTGAGCACGTTGCGGCGCTGTCCATCCTCCTCGACGACGAACTCGTCGGCCGTCAGGTCAAGCACCGGCTCGCCGCTGCGGATCACGCTCACGAACGCCGACTGCTCCAGGTCCTGCGCCTGCAGAGTCGCACCCGGCCCCGTTCCCGCGGCGATGACCAGCGCCGCGACGATGCCAGCCGACGTTCGACCAGTGGGTAGCGGTCGTCTTTTCATCCCTCTCACCTTTCGGATGCGGATCGGCGCCGGAGGACGTCGAAAACGCGGGGCACCCGTTCACACCTTGTAACACAAGATCGCCCCGGATGCACCAACGAGCGCACCCGCGCCGTCTCGCCGTAGCTCGCACGGAAACCGAGTGCGAGCGAAGGAGGATGGCGCACCCATCCGCCGAAGCTCGCACGAGAATACATGCGAGCGAAGGAGAATGGCGCACCCTGCCCGCCTTCGCTCCTCCGGAGCTTCGGCGAGACAAAAGCACTCGCGCGACCCGTCCGCCGTAGCTCGCACGAGATTTCAAGCGAGCGAAGGAGGATGGCGCGCCCTGCCCGCTTTCGCTCCTCCGGAGCTGCAGCGGACACAAGCACTCAAGCACCAATCCGCCATAGCTCGCACGAGATTTCAAGCGAGCGAAGGAGGATGGCGCGCCCTGCCCGCTTTCGCTCCTCCGGAGCTTCAGCGGACACAGGCACTCAAGCACCATCCGCCGAAGCTCGCATGAGAATACATGCGAGCGAAGGAGGATGGCGCGCCCTGCAGGATTCGAACCTGCGACCTTCTGGTTCGTAGCCAGACGCTCTATCCAACTGAGCTAAGGGCGCGCGTGTGGAATCAACGACTTACGGACGTGCTATCGACCCTGCCAGCCATCTCTGCCAGCCGAATCGGCGGCGGGACCGGTGCCGGCGTCCGGTCCGCGCGATGCCAACGCTCGGTCGCGGCGGAAGTCCTCAGGCCGCACGCATCGCATCCGAGACGGCCGCAAGCCCGTCCGATGCAACAGCCGTAAGCGTACTACGGTCGTGGACCCCGGCGTCAACTGCGCCGGCGCGTCCGCGATGTGGGTGCGATGGAACCACTGTGGCCGGGGAGCCGGACGCGTAAACCGGACGAGGTCGACCAGCTCGGCCGCGGCGCGGCGTCCGTAGAGCACCGTCAACAGGTTGGTTAGCGCATCGCGTCGATGGTTGCACGCCCGTTCGACCACCTTCGTCCGCACCGTCGCCCAGGCCGGCAGGTATTGCGGCGGCATGAACTCGGACTCGGCGGGTTTCCGCTCGTGCCCCTCAAGGAAGCCCGCGTCCAGGCCCTCGCCAACCGCAGGCTCGCCCGCGCCGGCGGCGACCCGCTGGCCGAGAGGCGCCGCTCCAAGAGCATACCGACCTTCGCCGCCGCCGAGCGGGACCGGACGCAGAAGGCCCCCGGGCGCCGCTGTGCAGGCACGCAGCGCAGATCCTCGACGCGGCGCGCACGCTCAGCCATAGCAGCCCGCTCGTGTTCACCAGCCGCGGTGGGAAGTCGATCTCCGAACTGAGGCCCACTCTGCGGCGGAGTTCGCGGGCGGGGCGCTCGCCCCCCGTCCTTCGTGCCGGCGCGTCCTGATGGCGGAGCGCCGCACGGTCACCGCCTCCGGCCGAGCTCGCCGACTGGCAGGCCGTGGCCGCTGGCGTTCGCTCCACCAGAACTCCGTGCGGCGGGCGATCAGCGCACTCACGCTTGCCTCCCCTCGCTCAGCGACACCGTGCAACGAAAGAGCCGCCGCATCTGATTCTTGAGCCGCGTCCGCTCGCCGTGTGCGCCGCCGCTACGATCCTCTAGCCCGAGGTTTCGCATGAACTATAAGTGCGCTTTCCTCGTTCTGGTGAACTCGTCAAGAGGGCTCGTGCGACGCTCTGATTATGGCTAAACCAGCGGATGAGCGGATCGCCGAGCTCGAAAAACAAAAGCAGCAAATCGCCAACCGGATCGCGCGGCTGCGTACCATTGAATCAACCAGGGAACGGAAGCGCGACACCAGGCGTAAACTCCTCGCTGGCTCCTGGGTGCTCGCCCGCGCCGACCAGGACCCGGACGCCGCCTCCAACAGGGCCTCGATGCCTTCCTGACCAAGCCCCAGGACCGGCGTGCGTGCTCGCGGGTACAATACCGACATGGGACTGATGCCATCCGGCGGCGGGGCACGATCGGCGGCGCGCGCGGGCCTCTCTGCGGCGCTGGGCCTCTCACTCCTGGGGCCGGCAGCGCCCGCGCGCGGCCAGACCGACCAGGACGGCTTCTATGTCGGCCTCGAGGTGGGGAGGGCGAACGCGTCCACCCTCACCTCGGTCGTCACCGGGGTCAACCACCCGACGCGGTGCGACCGGCTCCTCTATCCGGCGTCGACCAGCCCGCCGGCCAGCGACGAGGCGTGCCGCGCCAGCACGCCGACGGCCATCCTGCGCAACGCGTTCAACCCGGGGGGCGGGGGCGTGAGCGGCCTCCTGGTCGGCTACCGGGCCGCCCGGGTGCGCGTCGCAGTGGAGTACGTCACCCGGTCCCAGGGGCCCGCCACCGCGGCGGTCGGGGCCACCATGGACGTGGTGCTCCAGGGCAAGGACACCGAGTGGAGCGACGACCAGACGCCGCGCGAGTGGATCCGTGACTACGCCGCCCACCAGATCTTCGCCAACGCGTACTACGACTTTCCGAACGAGTCGCCCTGGACGCCGTACGTCGGCGGCGGCCTCGGCGTGGCCATCACCACCCTGAACTATGCCAACCAGTTCATCCGGAAGCCGGACGTCGAGTACCTGCGCATCGACTTTGAGCCGGACTGGCCGGACGCCGCCAAGCGCGCCGCGGCGGGCACCCTCAGCTCCCTCGATACGACGGTGCGTCAAGAAGCGTTTGGGTTCCAGGTGCTCGCCGGCGCCGACTACGCGCTGACCGAGCACACCTCGGTCGGCGTGACGGGGCGCTGGGCCCAATTCGGCCATATCACCGACGAGGCGACCTGGGATCTTATCCGCAGCCATGCGCCCGTGCAGGCGGACGGCGTCACCCCATTCGACACCACGCAGCGATTCGAGGGCATCAGCTACCTGGCGGTAACGGTCGGCCTGAAGTACTACTTCTGACGGATCCCGGGCCGTCGGATCGAGCGGCTGCCGTCTGCTCGCTCACGTGGGCCTGCGGTGGTCGTCTCCGCGCGTTTCCGGGTCGTGTGTGGCGAGCCGGAAGGGCACCTTTCAGCCCGACGCGCTGGGTGCGGGGTCCGAGTAGAATCGGTAGTGGTCCAAGGATTCAGGGCAAACTGGATCGCCGTGGGTGACATCACGGTTCTGCTCGGGTCCGAACCGCGCCGGTTCGCCGACTTCTTCATCTCGATGATCAACAGGTTCGAGTCGTCGACACCGCGCTTGTGCACGACCACATCGGGCAGTACCGTCTGGCCTTCGTCGCGGTCTCGAGGACAGTCGTGGTTGTAGACCAGATCACGCAGCTGCTTCGTGTTATCGCCGTGGAGGAGCAACACCGTCACGCGGGATGCAGCGTGAAAACGCAGAATTCCGCGGGGAAGCGCAGAATTCAGCGGGAATCGAATGCAGTGGGGTTTTCACCACGGGCTGCTAGCCTGCATTATTCGTGAAGGCTCCAAGTCGCCCCCGCGGACGGTGTGATCGTCGCGCACACGGCACGCCGGACGTCGCTTTCGTCGGGCGCCGGCGGGATAGACACTGATTGTCGGTGCGGAAGGCCTGGGTACGGGGCCGTGGAGGGACAGCTTCGCCACGGGCGGGCTCGGTGCGCCGTTGGGATGCGTTTACGCGCGGCTGACGGGCGCTGTCTGGGGCCTATCCGGCGCGGGCGCCGAGTGCAAGCGCGATGTGCCGCCAGGCGTGGAGGTCCGGCGTGGCGGTCGGCAGGTGCAGGACCACACGGCGGACCGAGCCGACGACGTGCGCCCCCAATTTGAGGAGCCGGTCGCGCAGCCACGTCACTTGGGCGCGGGCACAGGCGGTGCGCGCCGCGCGCAGCCGGAGTTCTTGCATCAGCACGTAGGCGGCGGCGGTGAGGAGCACGCGCAGTTGATTGGCCCAGAAACGACAGCAGCTCGTGCGGTCGATCTGTAGCCCATCGAGCAGTTCCTTGATCCGATTCTCGATGTCGCCGCGGGCGCAGTAGACCTTCTCATAGATGAAGCGCGGCGTCTGCCGCAGATTCGTCACGACGAAGCGCGGGTTGTCGCGCGGCTCGCGGTCGCCGAGCCGGACGACCTCGGCCTTGATCACGACGCGGCGGTCGCGGTCCCACGTACCGGCCTGGTACTGAGTGTCGGTATACACGTGCGCGGTCTGGCCGCTGGCCGCGCTCTGGGCCTGCGCCACGAGCAGGGCGGGCTCGGCGTGGCGCTGCAACACGGCGTTCTTGGCCATCGCCACCACGTAGTCGAGCCGCGGCTCGGCATCCAGGAAGTCGAAGACCGCCGGCGTCGCAAAGCCCCCGTCGAGCCGCACGAGAAACCGCGCCTGGGGAAAGGCCTGCCGCAGCAGGGGCAGCAGCCGACACAACACGCCCACGGTCCCGCGGGTGGCCGGCACATTTCCGGGCCGCAGCACCGCCGCGCACAGATACTGTTCGCGTTCCTGGTCGAAGGTCAGAAACGCCAGCAACGGCAAGTAGCACCAGCTATCGTAATGCCCGTTGAAGAAGGTGAGCTGCTGGGCGCCGTGCGTCGCGTCGTCGGTCGGATCCAGGTCGATCGTGATCCGCCGCGCCCGCCCGTCCAGCCGGCGCTGATGCCGCTCGATGACCCGCATCGCCAGCTCGCGCGCCAGCTCATAGAGGGCGGAGGGGCCAACGCCGTTCTCGAACCGCGAGATCGTCGGCTGGGAGGCCAACGCCTCGCCAGCGACCGGGTCCCGCCCGAGCAGCAGCTTGTGGATGGGGTCGTCGGCGACGTGGTGGGACTCGTTGCCATCGGGATGACCGCAGGCAATGCCGAAAATCCGCTGGCCGAGCAGCTCCGCCAGCGTGTGCCGGATCTTCCCGGGCTCCCGCCGGTCGACCAGACAGCGGGCAAAGCCCGCCACCAACCCGTACAGCCGCTCGGCCGCCTTGAGCAGGACGGCGCCGCCATCGGAACTCGCGTGCCGGCGGTCGAACGTCGCGACGAGGGGCTTGTCGAAGAGATCCGGAAAGAGGACAGTCTGTGGTATCGTATGGGTCGTCACGCAAGGGCCTCCGTGGTGGGTAAATGCCTGTAGACAAAGCACTTATACCACGCGGAGGCTTTTGTGTCTATACCGAAATCGGACCCTTCAGTAGAGTCGAGGGGAGGCGCGTAACCGGTAGGGAGTCGGTGGCTCATCCGGCGCTTTCGTACCGGGCCGCAGTCCGAGTCCCGTGGGCACGTTTCCTCCCCCCGCTCTCCGAACCCGGCGTGCCGATTTCCGGCACCGGGCTCTCCAGTGGAGTCATGCGGCTCGCACACGGGCTTGCCGGTTGCGACCAGCGGGCGGGTCTTGCGAGCCGTGGCACCCGGCTCCACACCCTGGCGTTGGCCGGCCGGTGCGTCGTCAGACCTGTTGACGCCCTGACGACGGCGACCGCGCGGGTCGTCCCCTTCGCTTGTGCATGTGATGACGTCTGGCATTCCTGCTCATTTGTCGGGGTGATAGGCCGTTCGGCCACTCCCGGAGCCTGTTCCCGTTCGCCATCCCTTCCACCTGAAGCCCCTTCCCTCGGCCGGCATTGCCCGGCTTCAACGGTAATACGGGCTTCTCCGCCACCCTGGCCGGCCCGACCTTGCCCTCACGGGTCGTCGGTTGGCGCGTGCCACGCCACCGGCAGGGCTTCCCGTGTTGCGTCCATTCCCCTCTTCCACACGTGCCGCCGCCATTACCCCGGCGGAACCGGTCGGTGCTCGCGTCGCTCGCTTCCCGACCGCTGGCAGCCTTCCCCGATATTCGGGCGGGTCGGCTTCCGCGTTGCCCGTTTCGAGGCCTGCTCGGCGTTTACTCGCATTGCGGCCCGCGTGGTCGCTGAACCGCCCAAGGCGGCCCTTTGTCATCGGAGTGCTTCAGCCGATGTCGTTACCTCCATCGTCCGCTCCGACTGCTACCGGCTGGAGCGACAGTTGCCGGGCGGGATTCGCACCCGCTGAGGAATGGCGCCTTTCACGGCGCACCGAATAATGCAGGTTAGGCAGTTTGCGCGGTCGTCTCGGTCGATCTCGTCGACCGCCGGCTGAGCCAGTGCGCTTGTCACCAAGACATGCCAGCTCGGAAGCTTGACGGTTCGTGAGACTTCCTAGTAGGTTTCCTAGCGTCCATGGACCTCGTCGAGATCCTCAGACGGCCGGAGGGCAAGACGCTGGAGTTCAAGCGCGACCTCTCCGGACCCCTGGGTGTGGTGAAGACGATCGTTGCCTTCGCCAACACCGCGGGTGGAACGCTGTTGCTGGGCGTCGAGGACGGGAGCCGCCACGTCCGAGGCGTGCGCGACGTGCTCGGTCTGGAGGAGCGCCTCACGAACCTCATCAGCGACCGGATTACCCCTCGGCTCCTGCCGGAAATCGAGATACTGTCGTGGCGGCAGACGCAGGTGTTGGCGGTGCAGGTCCATCCCAGCCCGGTCCGGCCGCACTGGCTCACGCGAGAGGGGCCTTTCGGCGGGGTGTATGTCCGGGTGGGCTCGACGAACCGCCGTGCCGACGCCGAGATGGTCGAAGAGTTGCGTCGCTTTGCGCGGGGCGATGGGTTCGACGAGCAGCCAATGCTCGGGCTCGACTCGGAAGCCATCGACTTCCGAGCCGCTTCCGAGTCGTTCGCCGCGGTGCGCAAGCTCGCCCGCCGAGACCTGGAGACGCTGCGACTCGTTACCAATCACCAGGGTCATAAAGTTCCCACCGTGGGCGGAGTGCTCCTCTTCGGCAAGGACCGCGCGCGTCACTTCCCGGACGCCTGGATTCAGGCCGGCCGCTTTGACGGCACTGACAAGCGCCGTATCGTCGATCGTGCCGAGATCCGCTCTCTTGCGGTCCGTTCCGTCGAGGAGGCGATCACGTTCGTGAACAAACACGTCCTCTACGGCGCCGAGATCGGTTCCGTGCGCCGCACAGAGCGCTGGAGCCTTCCTCCTGTGGCGGTCCGTGAGGCGGTCATCAACGCGGTGGCTCACGCCGACTACGCTCAGCGCGGCGCCCCGCTGCGCGTGTCCATCTTCGACGACCGGCTCGAGGTCGAGAATCCGGGCCTGCTGCCGTTCGGCCTCACGGTCGAGGATCTTCCGCGCGGCGTGTCGAAGCTGCGCAACCGCGTGATCGGCCGCGTCTTCCACACGCTGGGCCTGATCGAGCAGTGGGGGAGCGGCATCCAGCGCATGACCGCCGCCTGCCGCGAGGCCGGGCTCGCGGCGCCGGTGTTCGAGGAGCTCGCCACTCGCTTCCGGGTCACGATCAGCACCGCGCCGATCGGCCCGCCGGTGCTGGACACTACCGATCAAGCCATTCTCACCAGTCTCGCCGGCGGCAAGGGGCTGCTGACCAGCGAGATCGCGGGGACGATCGGTCTCACGCCGCGCGCCACCCGCACACGCCTCGCGCGTCTCGTCGGGCGTGGGCTCGTGCGCCAGATCGGCACGGGGCCGCAGGATCCGAGGCGGCGGTACTTCGGGGCGAATCCCCCCCAGGAGCCGGCATGACGCTCACCCTCCAGCAGCTCTAGGCGCACCTCTTGGGCGCGGCGAACATCCTGCGCGGCAAGACCGCCGGACAGGACTACAAGAATTACATCCTGTCGTTGATGTTCTACAAGCGCCTCTGCGACCAGTGGGAGTGTGAGGCCGACGAAGCAATCACCGAGCTGGAGTTGCAGCAAGGTCGCGCGTTCAGCGAGATGGAAAAGGCCATCTTCCGTAAGCGCGGCGAGCACCGCTTCCAGATCCCCGACGGCTCGCGCTGGGCGGATGTAAAGGCCGCCTCGATCAACCTCGGCGAGGTGCTCACCCAGGCGATGCACGCCGTGGCGGATGCCAACGACGAGCTGCGCGGCGTCTTCACGGTGGACTGGAACCAACCCGCCCCTGACGGCTCCGGCAAGCCGCTCATCTCGAACGAGGTGATTCATTCACGCACTCGTCCAGCATTTTGACGAGCACGACCTTTCGAATCGGAACGTCCCACCCGATGTACTGGGGCGCGCCTATGAGTACTTGATCAAGCATTTCGCCGACGACGCGGGGGCGAAGGCGGGCGAGTTCTTCACGCCGCCGGAGGTCGTCGATGCGCTCGTGCGCATGCTGGAGCCGCGCCCCGGCGACGCGGTCTACGACCCCACCGCCGGCTCCGGCGGCATGCTCGTGCATGCGGCCGACTTCCTCCGCGAGAACGGTCACCACGCCACGAGCGCCCGCTATTTCGCGCAGGAGATGAACTGGGGCAACGCGGCGATCGGCAAGATCAACTCCGTCCTCCACCGCCTTGAAGCTGACATCAGGGCCGGCGCGAGCACGATCACCGACCCGCGGTTCCTCGACGGCGGGCGCGTGAAGCGGTTCTCCCTGGTACTTGCCAATTTCCCCTTCTCCGACAAATTCTGGTGGCTGAAGCCAGAGCAGCAGACCGACGACAAGAAGAAGTCGGCCAAGCTGAAGAAGGAAGTCTTCGGCAAGGAGGGCTTCAAGGATCCCTGCGGCCGTTTCGGCCGGGGAACGTCCTTCACGGCACCGCCGGCTGGTTACGGCGACTACGCGTTCATCCTCCATATCCTCGCCTCGCTGACCGACGAGGGGCGAGCAGGGATCGTCTGCCCGCAGGGTGTGCTGTTTCGCGGCCTGCCGGAAGTCGAGGAGGAGACGGAAAAACTCGACAAGGACGGCAACCCGAAGATGAAACGTCGAAAGGCAGACGACGAGCATCTGATTCGCAAGGCGCTGCTCGACTCACGACTGATCGACGCCGTCGTCTCGCTACCGCTGAACGTCTTCTACGGAGCCGGTGTGCCCGCGTGCCTCATGATTCTGCGCAAGCAGCGGCCGGTTAAGCGCCGCGACGGTGTGCTTCTGATCTACGCCGCGCGGCATGATCGCGAGCTGTCCGCCCAGAACGAGCTCCGTCCTCAGGACGTGATGCGGATACTCGTCCACTACCACGCTTACGGCGACGCGGCGAAGGTGCCGGGGCTCGTGGAGAAGCACGCCGGTCGCATCCGCCGGCAGATCGATGCCCGTGAAGAGGAGGAGGTCGGCCGCATTGAGGCGGAGTACGAGTCCCACGTTGATAAGCTCGCAACGCTGGACGCCGAGCTGAGCGGGACGCGCAAGCGCAAGGCAACGGCGGGAGTGAGGTATCACAAGGCGAAGATCGCAGGCGCCATCGCCAAGATGGAGGAGCAACGCGAGAAGCTCACCGCCAAACTCGCCGAGCGTGACGAGCGCACCGCCGAAGCCCAGCGCCGTGCGGAGGACGACCGCAAGGACGTGGCCGCAGTTGGCGTCGAGCTGATCGCCGTGTACGCCGACCCCAACGAGCTGCTCAAGCACGCCCGTGTCGTCGACCTCGACGAGATCGAGGAGAACGACTTCAACCTGAACATCCCGCGCTACGTGGACACCTTCGAGCCGGAAACGCGGGTGGAGGTGAAGGACGCGCTTGAGGCGCTGCGCGAGGCCGTGGCGGTGGCGCGGAGGGCGGAAGAGGTGTCTGGAGGCATCCGACGCGCCGGCCGTCCGCCGCATCGTGCGCGACGCCGCCAGTACGGACTACGCGTTCTCGTCGATCGTGACCAGCGTCGTCCTGAGCGACCCGTTCCGTCTGAAGCTGAAGCGGGCTACCGGAGACTAGACCGATGATGATTGCCAAGCTGTCCTTGCCGCGACGGACGTTCCTGCGGGGCGTCGGCGCCACCCTGGCCCTGCCGCTCCTCGACGCGATGGTGCCGGCGCTCACGGCGATGTCGCGAACCGCCGCCGCCCCGACCCGGCGCCTGGCGTTCACCTACGTCCCCAACGGCGTGATCCTGGATCAGTGGACGCCGGCGACGGAGGGGGCCGGGTTCGCGCTGCCGCCGATCCTGGCGCCGCTCGACGGGCACCGCGACCGGATCGTCGTCGTGTCGAACCTGGCCATGCGGACGGCGGAGGCGGCCGAGGGAGAGGGGGCGGGGAACCACTCGCGCGCCAGCGCGGCGTGGCTGAGCGCCGTCCGGCCGAAGAAGACCGAGGGTGCGGACATCCGCGGCGGCACCACGATCGACCAGATGGCTGCCAACGCCATCGCGCAGGACACGCCGTTGCGGTCGCTCGAGGTGGCGGCCATGGACTTTACGGCCGTGGGCAGTTGCGACGTCGGATACGCCTGCACCTACTCGAACACCGTCTCGTGGCGCACCCCGACCGCGCCGCTGCCGATGCAGACCAACCCGCGGGTCGTGTTCGAGCGCCTCTTCGGAGAGGTGGGACGCGGGATCGACGCGCGCCGGCGCGAGCTGGCCGAAGACCGCAGCATCCTCGATGCGATCGCCGGGCAGGTCGACAGCCTGCAGCGCGGTCTCGGGGCGGCCGACCGGGCGCGGGTCCGGGACTATCTGGAGAGCGTGCGGGAGGTCGAGCAGCGCATCCAGCGCATGGAGCAGCGCGTCGACGCCGACCTGGCGCTGCCCGATACGCCACTCGGGGTGCCCGGTTCCTACGACGACCATGCGGGCGTGCTCTACGATCTGCAGGCGCTCGCCTTCCAGACCGACGTCACCCGCGTGAGCTCGATCATGCTCGGCAAGGAGGCCTCGCCGCAGGCCTACCCGCACATCGGCGTGCCCGAGGCGCACCATGCCGTCTCGCACCACGGCGGCAAACTGAACGAAGTCGAGATGCACGCCAAGATCAACACGTACCACATCTCCCTGTTCGGGCAGTTCCTGGACCGGCTGCAGGCGACACCGGACGGCGACGGCACGCTGCTGGACCACACGCTGCTGCTCTACGGCAGCGGGATGGGGAACGGCGACGCCCACGAGCACGTGCCCGTGCCGGCGCTCCTGGCCGGCGGGGCCTGGGGCCGGCTCGAGGGCGGGCGCCACATCCGCAACGAGGAGGAGACGCCGATGGCGAACCTCCTGGTGTCGATTCTCGAGAAGACGGGTCTCGAGGTGGAAACCGTCGGCGACAGCACCGGGCGCCTCAGCGACCTGTGAGGGCATGCCACACAAGAACGACAGCGTGTTCTCGTAGCCATCATCGCGATCGCGGCGGGGGTGTCGAGCGGTCGCGCGGCCATCACGATCAACGGCCACCACAACATCCACATCGCGGCGGTCGACCCGCAAGAGACGGTCGACTGGTCCGTCGAGATCCCGGCGGCGTTAGGCGCTGGCTGCTGCTCAAGACGAAAACGGACGCCGGGCACGGCGGCGCATCGGGCGGCTAACGGCGCTACCGAGAGCTGGCGCTGCAGTACGCGTTCCTTGTCAATCTGGCGGGGAGGGTGCCGCACACGCATTTAGATCATTAACTCTCATGCCGGCAAACTTGCCGGCATGAATTAGACGACACTTGACATTCTGCCGCGCGGCGGCCAGGATGTCATCGATGTTTCTCTCCAGCGCCGGCCAGGACGCCAGCGAATCGACGACCAGGGCCGGGTTCCGGTTCGGCAACAGGGGTACCCACACCAGTCGAACGATCATGCTCGCGGAGGTGGAGGACCTCTTTGCGGCCGTCGAGCCCCGCGCCGCATATGCGGACTACCTTGCGGCCGTGGCCGACGAGAACGTGCTCGGCAAGCCGACCATTGCAACACGACGCAGCACCTGTCAGCGTCTGCGCGAGCTGTACGCGCTCGACCCGCGTGTGCCGATCTTTCGAGTCCTGCGCCGGCTCTGGCGGGTTGACGTTCCGGGCCGGCCGCTCCTGGCGATGCTCTGTGCACTGGCGCGCGATCCGCTGCTGCGAACCACCGCGCCGGCCGTGCTCGCATTGCCGGTGGGTTCGGAGCTCGTCCGGTCGCGATTCCTGGACGGCATCCGGCAGGCCGTTGGCATTCGGCTGAACGAGGCAGTGCTCGACAAGGTTGCCCGGAACGCCGCCAGCTCATGGGCGCAGGCGGGGCATCTTCAAGGTCGCATGCGCAAGATTCGGTCCCGAGTGGCGCCGACACCCGGCTCTCTGGCGATGTCGCTGTGGCTCGGGGCACTCGATGGGCTCGCGGGCCGGGCCTTGCTCGACTCTCCCTGGAGCCGCGTGCTGGACCGCACGGGAGCCGAGCTGTTGGCAGTGGCCCTTCAGGCAAAGCAGCTCGGCCTGATCCACGCCCGAGCCGGCGGAGGCGTGGTCGAGATTGATATCAGCCGTCTGGATCCTGCGACGCTGCGGACTTGACCATGGGCAAAATCGAAGATCTGGCGGCAGTCTACGAACGACACCTCAGCGTTCCGTGGCAACGCACGTTGTCTGGCGCCCAGCGGGTGATGCTGGTGGTGTACGAGAAGGATCTCGAACGCACGTTGCGAGCCAGGATCGGTGAATTCGAGCAGGCGACGCGGCGCAGCGGGCACGACTGGACACTGGTCGACTGCACACGTTGGTTTGCCGAGTGGATGGGGAATGACGAATACCGGGACGCATGGTTCGAGGACCCGGACCTGCTGGGTATGAAGCTGGAAGGGGAGTTCCGGGAGGTGGCCGCCCAGAAGCTGTGCGCCGAGCTCGCAGCGGCCTCCGACGACGGCGTCGTCGCCCTCATGGGTGTGGCCTCTCTCTATGGCTTCCTGCGCGTCTCGGAGGTAATCCGCTCCGTCGAACATGCCATTCGCGGACGCCTGGTGGTCTTGTTTCCCGGCACGAAGAACGAGAGCAACTACCGGCTGCTGGACGCCCGCGACGGGTGGAACTACCTGGCCCAGAGCGTCACGCTGCACGGCGGAGGACCGGTCTTGTGAATATCCACGACGTGCTCGACCGCGACCCGCGCACTGCGCGGCTCGCCAACAACGGACAGGCGCGCATTGTGGAAGCCAGGGACGCGGCGGCTTTGGACGAGTTGAGAGCCGAGCTCGAGATGTTCGTCTGCGACGGGCAGTTCGGCGAGGCGCTGCAGCGCATTCTCGATCGCTATCTTGCGAATCTCGGGACCCCGAAACAGGACTCGGCGTGGGTCAGCGGTTTCTTCGGCAGCGGCAAGTCGCACCTGCTGAAGATGCTCGCCCATCTCTGGAGGAACACGGAGTTTCCCGACGGAAGTACCGCCCGTGGTCTCGTACAGGACAGGCTGCCCGATGAGGTTCATGCACAGCTTCAGGAACTGGATACCCATGCGCGCCGCGCCGGCCGGCTACCCGTGGCTGCCGCGGGGACGCTGCTCGGCGGCAGTGTCGACCACGTCCGCCACAGCGTGCTGCAGATTCTGCTGCGCGCCGGCGGCTGGCCCACGCAATACCCCCTGGCGCGGTTCTGCTTCTGGCTGCGCGAGCAGGGGCTGCTCGCGGGCGTTCGCGGGGCGGTCGAAGCGGCCGGCAAGGTCTGGCTGCACGAGTTGAACAACCTGTACGTCAGTCCAGTCATCGCCGCAGCGCTCATCGCGGCCGATAGGAGCTTCGCCTCCGACGTCAAGGCGGCCCGCCAACTTCTGACCCGACAGTTCCCCCCGTTGGCGACCGACATCTCGACCGAGCAGTTCATCCAGGCCGCGCGGCGTGCCCTGTCCGAGGACGGTGAGCTGCCGCACACCATCATCGTGCTCGACGAAGTGCAGCAGTACATCAGCGAGGCCCAGGACCGCTCGGCGGCCATCACGGAGGTGGCCGAGGCGGTGCAGACGCAGTTCGACAGCCGCGTCATGCTCGTGGGCGCCGGCCAGTCAGCCCTCTCGGCCGGCACCCATGCACTGATGTGGCTGCGCGACCGCTTCCGGATCGCCATCGAGCTGACCGACGCAGACGTCGAGGCGGTGACCCGCAAGGTGTTGTTGCGCAAGCGGCCGACCGCCAAACCTGCAATCGAGCGAATGTTCGAGGCGCATGCGGGCGAGGTCGCGCGCCACCTGCAGAGCACGCGGGTAGGGCCGCGGGCGGAGGACATGAACAACCGCGTGGCCGACTATCCACTGCTCTCCACGCGCCGCCGCTTCTGGGAGGCCTGTTTTCAGGCGGTCGATGCGGCCGGCATGCAGAGCCAGTTGCGCTCGCAGTTGCGCATTCTGCACGACTCGCTTCAGAACGTGGCGGAGCGACCGCTCGGGGCGGTAATCCCCGCCGGCGATCTCTTCAACGCCCTGGCGCCAAGCCTCGTGACCACGGGCGTGTTGCTGAACGAGATCAGCACCCGTATTCAGAGGCTGGACGACGGTAGTGACGAAGGGCACCTGCAGCATGAGCTGTGCGGAGTGGTTTTCCTGATCGGGAAACTGCCGCGGCAGGAGGGTGTCGACCTCGGCGTGCGCGCCAATGCGACCACGCTGGCCGATCTCCTCATCGACGACATCACCACCGACTCTGGCCCCGTGCGTCATCGAATCGCCGGCACCCTCGAGTTGTTGGCAGACGACGGCGTGCTCATGAAGGTGGGCGACGAGTACCGCCTGCAGACCACAGAGGGCGCCGAGTGGGACCGCGCTTTCCGCGAACGCCAGCGGGCCGTGAATGAAGTCGACATCGCGACGCGCCGCGATCAGCTCTTCTTGCAGGCCGTTCAGGAGCTACTGTCGGACATCAAGCCGGTCCAGGGTGAGTCCAAACTGCGTCGCAAGCTGGCGCTGCACACCGGCGGGGAACCGCCGGCGGGAAACGTCGAAGTGGTCAGCGTCTGGATCCGGGACGGCTGGTCGTGCGCGCGCAGGGATGTCGACACGGAGGCGCGCCGGATGGGCGCCGAAGATCCCACGCTCCACGTGCATCTGCCGAAGAAGAGCGCCGAACTGCTGCGGGCCCGCATCATCGACGTCGAGGCCGCGCGCCAGGTGCTCGACCAGTACGGGCGCCCCGCCTCTCCGGAAGGGCGCGAAGCGCGGGAGAGCATGGAGAGCCGGCGTGCCGACGCGGCGCACGAGCGGGACGCCATCGTGCGCGACGTGCTGCGCGCCGCGACGGTCCTGCAGGGCGGTGGCAGCGAGCTATTCGGCGAGGCGCTCGGTGAGAAGATCAGGAAGGGCGTCCACGCATCCCTGACCCGCCTCTTTCCGCGCTTCAGTGATGGCGACCATCGGGGGTGGGAGGCCGCGCTGACTCGCGCCAGACAGGGATCGGACCAGCCGCTCAAGGTGGTCGGCTGGGAAGGCGCGACCGACGCCCACCCGGTGGCCAAGGAGGTGCTTGCCGCCATCGGATCCGGCGCACGGGGCACCGCGATCCACAAGACGCTCAAAGCGCCTCCCTACGGCTGGCCCCAGGACGCCATTGACGCCGTGCTGATCGCCCTGCATCGAGGCGGTCATCTACGCGCCACCCGGAATGGGCAGCCGGTACCTGCAGGCGCGCTCGATCAGGCGGCGATCAAGGCGGCCGAGTTCCGTCCCGAGAAGGTTCGCCTGACCACGAGTCAGCGAATCGCCCTGCGCGGACTCTTTGCGAAGCTCGAAATCAACGCAAAGAGCGGGGAGGAGGAGCGTCGTGCGCCCGAGTTCCTCGGAGCGTTGGCCGAGCTCCGTACGCGCGCCGGCGGACCGGCGCCGCTTCCAACCGCTCCAGACTCGACGTCGATAGATGACCTGAAGCATCTCGCCGGCAGCGAACAGCTCGCCGCGCTTCACGCCCGCACGGACGACTTGGAACACCGAATCGAGACGTGGTCCCGTCTTGCGGACCGGGCTGCCGACCGCGTGCCAGCCTGGGAGCGAGCGGCCGCGTTTCGGCGGCACGCAGAGGGACTGCCAGTAGCTGCGGAGGTCGGTCCCGAGATTGATGCCATCCATGCGCAGCGTTCTCTGCTTTCAGAGAACGATCAGGTCGAGCCGCTGGTTGCCACGCTGTCGGGCACGTTGCGCAAAGCCGTCGTCGCGAAGCATGCGGAGCTCGCAAAGGCGATTGAGGCAGCCTGCACCGCGCTGTCCGGTGATGCGACGTGGTCGAAGATCGACGAAGCAGCCAGGCTGCACATTCGCAAACGGGTAGGTCTCCAGGAGCCGTCGCCGCTCGCCGTAGCCACGGACGACCACCTGCTTCGCACGCTCGATGCTCGACCGCTAGCCGCGTGGCGATCCGAGATAGACGCCGTCGACGCCCGCACGGGGCAGGCCTTGCAGGAGGCGGCGGAGTTGATCGATACGAACACGCCGCGCGAGGACGAGGATGCGGCAGACGGCACGACTCGGCCAGCGCCACGCCGCACGACGACGGTTCACCTGCGCCGGGGTACGCTGGCCGACGAGGTCGCGGTGCGCGACTGGTTGAAGGAGCAGGAGACGAAGCTGGTCGAGGCGGTCCGGAACGGACCGGTGATCGTGCGGTGACATCTTCGACATCAATTGTGGCGATCGGTATGGTGCAACGATGCGAACTACGTTGACGATTGACGACGATATCGCCGCCCGGATCGAGGAGCGGCGGCGCGACGAACAGTCGCTGAACCAGGTCATCAACCTGCTGCTCCGCGAGGGACTGAGAAAGGACCAGCGGCCGGCGGCGAGATACCGCGTAACGCCGCACAAGCTTGGGATGCGTGCCGAATATGACCAGACCAGGTTGAACCAACTGGTTGATGAACTCGAAACCGATGCGTATCGGGAACGGGAGGCCCGCCGCCGCGAATGATGTTGCCGGACGTCAATCTGGTGGTACCCTGCCGGACGAGTCGGCCGTGTGGGAGTCACTGGCCGGGCAGGAAAACGGGCTGATGGAGGAACACATATGCTTCGCAACCTGAAGCTGGAAAAGTATCGCGGCTTCGACGATTACGAGTTGGTCGACTTGTCGCGAGTCAATCTGCTCGTCGGCAGGAACAACTGCGGCAAGACGTCGATTCTCGAGGCGCTGCACTTTCTGGTTTCGAGAGGCGATCCGTTCGTCCTGACCCGATCTGCGAGTCGGCGCGGCGAAGTGGGTGACGCTGGATCAAAGTCTCGGAAAGGAGAACCCAGCGTCTCTCACTTTTTCTTCCGTCACCGTTTTGCCCCAGGCGCGGGCTTTCGCCTCTCGAGCAAGGGATATGGGCACGTCTCCGTCAACGTTCGTGCTGCTGACATGGAGGATGAATCTCGGCTGTTCGATGACGACACGGACCATTTCCTGCCTCTCGTTCTGCAGATAGAGGGCAGCGCTTTCAGGAAGATGCCCGAGATTCCGGTCACGGAAAACGGCTCTCTGTTCAACTCCCGACTGCTTCGATTTCGAAACCCCTGGTCCGAGATGGAACCGCCACCACCACCTGTACAGTTCGTCACGCCGGATTCACTCGATCTTGAGCCCATGCGAGAGGTGTGGGACAAGGTCTTGACGGAGGGACGCGAATCCGAAGCTATTGAAGCCATGACGTTGCTGGAGGAGGATCTTGAATCCATTCATTTTCTGACAAGCGACAATTCACGGGCCCGCTCGGGCCGCGCCGGAGTACTGCTGGGGTTTCGAGGGGCCGGTCGCCGCGTGCCCCTAGGCAGTTACGGGGATGGGATGCGCCGGCTTCTCGCGCTGTCGCTTGCTCTCATACAAGCCGCAAATGGAGTCCTGCTGATCGACGAGATCGATACGGGTTTGCACTGGACGGTCATGGAAGACATGTGGCGGCTGGTCATCGACACCACACGCAAGTCGTCGGTACAGGTGTTCGCCACGACCCACAGCCAAGATTGCATACGGGGGCTCGCGTCGCTCGTCGAATCCCGTTCGGATCTCGCTTCGGAAGTGTGCGTCCACAAGATAGAGAGACTGCTCGACAAGGCCGTGCGCTTCGATGCGAATGACGTACAGGCGGCCGTCGAGCGCAACATCGAGGTGCGGTAGTGGCTGAACGATCTCAACTTCGTGTCGAGGGGAGCGACGACAGCCACGCGATCCGACACCTCCTCCTCCTGAGGCACGGTATCGACTACGACGAGAAACCGTGGCCGGCGTGGTTCCCTTCCATAGAGACGACGGGAGGCAAGGACGTGCTGCTTGCCGATGTGGAGCTCGGCGTGCGCGCGAGTAGCGGCCGAGCGGTCGGTTTCGTGCTGGACGCCGACTTGTCGCTTCAGGATCGATGGCGGTCGATCTCGACTCATCTGCTGCAAGCGGGCGTAGCACCGCCGCCGGCCATACCGGCGAATGGTTTCGTGGGGGAATCCCGGGAGTACCGCGCGCGAGTCGGCGTGTGGCTAATGCCGGATAATCGAGAGGAGGGAGAGCAGGGAGAGGGAACACTGGAGCGCTTTCTGGAAACACTCGTCGAGGATGCGGATCCATTGTTTCCGTATGCTCGGCAAGCGACGATGGAGGCCAGGGCAGTTCACGGTGCAGGCTACCCGGACGGGGACGTCAGGAAGGCGGTCCTGCACGCGTGGTTGGCTTGGCAGCAGGAGCCCGGCCTGCCGTATGGCACCGCAATCCGGGCCGGATACTTTCGCCACGATAGTCCGATAGCTGTGCATTTCGTTGCCTGGTTCAGGCGCGTGTTCGAGCGTGAGTGAGGACGACGCCGATGCGATATATCCAGCGCCTGCGCATGCCCGGACTGTTGTCGTTCCCGCCGGATATGGATTTCTTCGACATGCAGTCGTTGAACGTCCTCATCGGCCCGAACGCGTCGGGCAAGTCGAACTTCGTAGAGGCGCTGGAGCTTCTGCGCGCCACGCCATCGGACTTTGCGACTGCGATCCGGGACGGCGGTGGAGCCGGCGAATGGCTGTGGAAGGGCGGCGGTCCAACGCAGCCGGCAGAGATCGATGTCGTGCTGGAGGAGGGGACGCCGACCGGTAGACCGTTGAGGTACAGGCTCGGGTTTACCGACGTGAAGGGCCGCGTGGAAGTGGTCGACGAGGCGATCGAGGAACTCGAACCGGGGTCTGGCAAGCCGGACGTGTTCTTCTACTACCGGTTCCAGGGAGGTCATCCGGCAATCAACGTCCGCAACCGCAGGGGCATTGGAACCCCGCGGCGCCTTCAGCGAGAGAGCCTGTATCCCGACCAGTCTGTCCTCGCGCAACGGAAGGATCCGGATCTGTACCCGGAGGTCACTTGGGTGGGCAGGAGCTTCGGCGCCATCCAGACCGTTCGCGAATGGACGTTCGGCCGACACGTGCCGCTTCGACGGCCGCAGCCGGCGGACCTTCCCGATGACCGGTTGCTGCCGGACAGCCGCAACCTGGCCCTCGTGCTGAACCAGATTGAGCACACCGGCGGGGTTCGTTTCGATGCACTGCTGCGTCGGTTCTTTTCCCGCTTCGCGCGCATGTCGACTCGAGTGTCAGGCGGTACCGTGCAGTTCTACCTGCACGAGTCCGGGTTCACCGCGCCGATTCCAGCCACGCGGCTTTCCGACGGCACGATTCGATTCGTGGCACTCCTGGCGACGCTGCTGTCTCCGTCGCCGCCTCCTCTGGTGTGCATCGAGGAACCGGAGCTTGGATTGCACCCCGACGCGGTCGCGTTGCTCGCCGACCTCCTCGTCGAGGCTTCCGACCGCATGCAGGTTGTAGTCACGACGCACTCGGACGCTCTGGTGTCGGCGTTGAGCAACCAGCCGGACGCGATCGTCGCCTGCGAGCGGCCGGGAGCCGGAACAGAGCTGTGGCGTCTTGATCCGGAGAAGCTCGCCTCGTGGCTGGATGAATTCCGTCTCGGCGATCTGTGGCGAATGGGCGAGCTGGGAGCCAACCCGTGAGCGTTGCGATCCGCATGGAAGGCGGCGTCACTGGAGTAAACCGATGACCCCGAGACTGTCCAGCGCGGCATACCTGCGCGACTACAAGATCCAGGTGGGGTTCGAGGACGGCAAGAGCGGCGTCATCGACCTGGAGCACGAGCTGTGGGGGGAAGTGTTCGAGCCGTTGCGGGACGTCGGGTTGTTCAGGCGCTTCAGGTTCGACGCCGAGCTCGACACCATCGTCTGGCCGACCGGCGCAGATCTCGCGACCGAGTACCTGTACGACAATGCTGTCGCCAGCGAACCTCGGCCGGTGGTGGAACCCGCGGTCGATCAGCCGTTTTTCCCGGTGTCGAAGGTGCGCGTGCATGCGACCGACACCGGCCACACGTTCGGCCGACATTGGGCCGTCGTGTCGGACGATCGCCGGGAGGTCTTCTCGATCGTGACCGAGAACTACCGGCTGGTGTCGAACCTCCAGGCGTACGAGTTCGGCCGCCGGGCGTTCGCGCTCGTCTTCGGCGCCAAGGCCGCCAGCGGGTTACAGCTCTTCAACGTCACCATGCCGGCCACGCGGTCGTCGGCGCACATGGACCTGACGGCGAAGGGTATGGGCTTCGCTCCTCCCGGTGGGGACCGCTGGCTGCCGTTCCTGCGCGTCACCAACAGCTACAACCGCAGCCGGGCACTCGGATTCAGCATCGGGATCTGCCGGTGGATCTGCAAGAACGGCATGATCTTCGGCGAGCGGTCCCTCAAGCTGAAGGTGCCGCACATGACTGATGAGGACATTCAACGCCGTCTTCTGGAGGCGTTCGGGCACCGGCGGTTCAACGTGGCCGGATTCACGGACAAGCTCGAAAAACTGACGCGGCTGTCGGTGCCGCCTGGGCGGTTCGTGGCCGGGATACTGGAGATCCTCGACGTGAAACCGCCAGCCGAACTGCCGCGGAACGCCGCGCGCCGGGAGGGGTGGTTGGGCCTGGAACCGTGCTTGCGCGGCCTGGGCGAACAGTACAGCAAGGAGCTCGGCGACACGGCCTATGCGCTCGTGAACGCCGCATCCGAGTACGCAAGCAGCGCGAAAGCCCCCCTGATGACGCCGGCGCGCGTCGACGCGCTCCAGTGTCGCTGCGGAAACTGGGTGGACAAGGTGCTCGATCGCTACGGGCCGTCGCTGGCTTCCGGCGCGGTGGTTGACATCAAGCCGGGGAGCCTGAACGCGGCCGGGCGCCTGGCGGCCTGGGCCGCGGATCCCGGTCCGTTCCGCGAGAGCCGGGAGATGTTGTGATACGTTGGTGCGGCGATGCGAACCACGCTGAACGTTGACGACGACGTGCTGGCGGGCGCGCGGACGCTGGCCCAGGAACGGGGGGTCTCGGTCGGTGCGGCCCTGTCCGAGTTGGCGCGGCGCAGCATGCGCGCCCGCCGTGTGGCCACGGAGCGGAACATCCCCGGCTTCACGGTCGATCGCGACAGTCCGCCCATCACGCCGGAAATGGTCCGGGCCGCCAGCGAGGATTCGTGACGCCGCTGCTTGACGTCAACGTCCTGGTGGCGCTCGCCTGGCCCACGCACGTCCATCATCACCGCGCTGTCTCCTGGTTCTCGGCTCACATGCCTGCGGCCTGGGCGACGGCGCCGATTACGCAGGCCGGCTTCATCCGGGTCTCGTCGAACCGGAACGTGCTGCCGGACGCCAGATCCCCGGGCGAGGCGGCGGCGGTGCTGCGCGCCATCACGGATCTGGAGGGGCACGAGGTCTGGCAGGACGACATCGACCTCGTCCGCGCGTGTGCGGCGACGTTCGACCGGCTGCGCGGCTACCGGCAGGTAACCGATGCGCATCTGCTGGCGCTGGCGGCGCGTCACGACGGCCGGCTCGTGACCTTCGATGCCGCGGTCGCCGACCTCGCGGAGGACCGCGCGCAGGTGACCGTCCTGCGGCTCTGACCGTCAAATGCAAACACTATCCGGCGACCTTCGCAACCAGCTTGCCGCCGCCGTCAAGGCGGCGCGGCGCGTCGGCGAGGCGGGTGCGCGCAAGGCGCTCGACGTGCTGGCTGCCGGGGCGGCGCGCGCCCATGCGTCCATGCCGCCGGCAGATCAGGAACTCCGGCGGCGCCTGCGGGCCCACGGGCGGCAGCTTGGCGACCGGCGCGATCCGGAAACCGGCGCGCAACAGATCGACCGACTCGCCCGCGAGGTGGCCTACGAGCATTGGCACCGGATGCTGTTCACCCGCTTCCTGGCGGACAACGACCTCCTGATCGAGCCGTCATCGGGCGTGGCCGTGTCGCTGAACGAATGTGAGGAGTTGGCGCAAGAACAGGGGCAAGACCGCTGGACGCTCGCCGCCCGCTTCGCCGAGCGGATGCTGCCGCGCATCTTCCGCGGCAACGATCCCGCGCTCGCCGTCCGGCTGGCGCCCGAGACCCGGCAGGCACTGGAGCGCCTGCTCGAGTCGCTGCCGTCCGCCGTCTTCGCGGCGCGCGACTCGCTGGGCTGGACGTACCAGTTCTGGCAGGCGGAGCAGAAGGACGCGGTCAACAGGAGCGGCGTCAAGATCGGCGCGGACGAGTTGCCGGCCGTGACGCAGCTCTTCACCGAGCGCTACATGGTGCTGTTCCTGTTGCACAACACCATCGGCGCGTGGTGCGCAGGGCAGATCCTCGCGGCGCGGCCAGAGCTCGCGGCGACCGCCGCGAGCGAGGCGGAGCTGCGCCGGGCCGTGCGACTGGAGGCGCATGGCGGCTACGACTTCTCGTACCTGCGGTTCGTGCGCGAGATGCGGGACGGGGACGAACCGGGCCAAGCGGCCGGACCGTGGCGCCCCGCCGCCGGCGCGTTCGCGGGCTGGCCACAGGCGGCGACCGAACTGCGGGTGCTCGATCCCTGCTGCGGCAGCGGCCACTTCCTGATCGAGAGCCTCGATCTCCTGGCCCGGTTGCGGATGGAGGAGGAACGGCTCGCGCCTGCCGCCGCGGTCGACGCCGTGCTGCGGGACAACGTGTTCGGTCTGGAGATCGATCCGCGCTGCACGCAGATCGCCGCCTTCAACCTGGCGCTGGCCGCCTGGACCTGGCCCGGCGCCGGCGGTTATCGACCGCTGCCGGCGTTGAATCTCGCGTGCAGCGGGTCGGCCCCCAACGCGACCCGGGACGAGTGGATCTCATTGTCGGATGAGGCGGCCGGCGCCGGCGGACTGCCACCGAAGCGCGACCTGCTCGGCGTCGACGACGCGCTGCTGTCCGCGCCCCTGCGCAACAGCCTGGGCGCGCTGCATGACCTCTTCATTAAGGCGCCGGTGCTCGGTTCGCTCATCGACCCGCGCACAGTGGAAGCCGACCTCTACCAGCACGACTACGAATGGGCGCGGGCGTTGCTCGGCGACCTGCTCGAGAAGGAAGGCGCCAGCGACGAGCAGACCGAGCGCGCCGTCGCCGCGCAGGGGATGGCGCGCGCCGCGGAGCTGCTGGCCGGCCGCTACCACCTGGTCATCACCAACGTCCCCTATCTCGCGCGCGGCAAGCAGTCCGACGCACTGAAGCAATTCGCGCAGGACCGCCACCCGGCGGCGAAGGCCGATCTGGCCACCCTGTTCGTCGCGCGCGGCTTCGGATGGCTCGACAGTCACGGCGTCCAGGCGCTGGTGACGCCGCAGAACTGGCTGTTCCTCACCAGCTACAGGAAGCTCCGCGAAGAGCTGTTGAAGCAGCGGACGTGGAACCTGGTCGCGCGGTTGGGGCCGGGCGCGTTCGAGACCATCGGCGGACACGTGGTGAACGTCGCGTTGAACGTGCTGTCCGCGGACCGGCCGCAACCGGCCTCGCGGATGGCCGGCATTGACGTGTCGGCGCCGCGAGGACAGCGGCCGATCCGGGCGGAGGAGAAGGCGGCGTTACTTCGCGACAATAGACAAGTTATTGCGACTGCCTGTCAGTATGACCAACTGACGAATCCCGACGCGCACATTGTTCTCCAGCCGCACGGCCGCACTTCCGTTTTGGGTGACTACGCGTCTTGTCTCGCCGGAATCATGAACGGAGATTCGCCGCGATTTCGAAGACTATTTTGGGAGTTTCCTGAACTTCCTGCCGAATGGGTGTTTCAGCAAAGCACGGTGCGAACCACGGTTCCCTTCGGCGGCCGTACGGGTGTGATTTACTATGACGACGTTAATGGCCACCTGAGGGAAAATGCCGCTATTCGTAGGGGCCAACTGCATGACTCAGACCGGCGCGGTAATGCGGCGTGGCACAAGTGGGGAGTAGCTGTCAGTCAAATGCACAATCTCCCTGTCACCATCTACACTGGCGAAAAGTTTGATTCTAGTACCGCGGTTGTCTTCTCCCAGGATCAGAAGTTAACATCCGCGATTTGGGCGTTGTGTTCCAGTATCTGGTTCTCCGAGGATGTTCGCCGAATCAACCAAAAGGTAAGTGTCGAAAACGGATATTTCGGGAAAATACCCTTCGACCTCGCTCACTGGCAGGAGGTTGCGGCCGAGCAGTATCCCAACGTTCTTCCAGAACCGTACTCCGATGATCCGACTCAGTGGATCTTCCACGGCCACCCCTGCGGTAGCGTCGTCTGGGACGACAGAGCGAAACGCACGACCCACGGACCGCCCCGGATCGACGCAACCGTCCTCCAGGTCGCCGTCGCCCGGCTGCTCGGTTACCGCTGGCCGGCGGAGCACGATCCGGAGATGCGTCTGGCCGACGAGGCGCGCGCGTGGGTCGATCGCTACCAGCACCTCGCTGCGTTCGCCGATGTGGACGGCATCGTGTGTCTCGCCCCGGTCGGTGGCGAGCCCGCGGCGGCCGACCGGCTGCGACAGCTCCTCGCCGCCGCCTATGGCGCTGACTGGTCCGCCGCCGCCGAGCGGCGCCTCTTGGCCGCCGCCGCCGGAGAGGCCCGCCCGGCCGAGTCCCTCGAAGCGTGGCTCCGCGACCGCTTCTTCGACGAGCACTGCCGACTCTTCCGCCAGCGCCCTTTCATCTGGCACGTCTGGGACGGCCGCCGCGACGGCTTCCACGCCCTGGTGAACTACCACCGCCTCGCCGGCCCCGACGGCGGGGCCCGGCGCACGCTCCAAGCGCTGGCCTACAGCCACCTTGGCGACTGGACTGCCCGTCAGCAGGCGGACCGCGACCGGGGCATCGAAGGCGCTGACGGCCGACTTGCCGCCGCTCTGGATCTCAAGAACCAGCTCGAGGCTATCCTCGCCGGCGAGCCGCCCTGCGACCTCTTCGTCCGCTGGAAGCCGCTTGGCGAACAGCCGATCGGCTGGGAGCCCGACATCGACGACGGAGTTCGTATCAACATCCGTCCGTTCATGTCGGCCGATCTCACGCGGGGCGGCCGCGCGGGCGCCGGTGTCCTGCGCGTCAGACCGAAGATCACCTGGAAGAAGGACCGCGGGAAGGAAGCGCTCAAGCCGCGCAAGCGCTGGAAGCCGCCGTGGGTGGACGGGGACGACCACGACACTGAGGTTGACGACGACCGGGAGCTCCGCCCACGGGACGGGTACCCCTGGTTCTGGGGCTGGCACGGCGAAGGCACGCTGGCCGATCGCACCGATTTCCTCGGCGGCCCCGACTTCGACGGCAACCGCTGGAACGATCTGCACTACACGAACGCGGCCAAGCACGCGGCGCGGGCGCGAGTGCGGGCGAATACACGGGCGACTTCACGGCATCCGTCGGGCTATGGCGCCGACGAGGAGCAAGCATGACGTCAGAACGGGATGAGGAGTGGCGCTACCCAGGCGCACGTTGGTGGAAGTTCGACCTCCACACGCATACACCGGCGTCCGCTGACTATGGCAAGGGACCGGACCGCGCGTCGTTGAGGAGAATTGCACCCACAGACTGGCTGCTCGGCTACATGCGCGCGGGTGTTGACTGTGTGGCGGTGACGGACCACAACTCTGGAGAGTGGATTGACAAACTGAAGGCGGCTCTTGACAAACTCGGGCGGGAATCCCACGCCGACTACCGGCCGTTGCACCTGTTTCCCGGTGTGGAAATTACCGCCAACGGCGGTGTCCACATATTGGCCCTGCTTGATGCCGGCAGGGGGTCGGCCGACGTCGATGCGATTCTGGGGGCCGTCGGATATCACGGCGAGCGTGGAGCAAGCGACGTCACCGCCAAGCAGGCGCCAATCGAAGTGGTGGAATCCATCATTGCCGCTAGCGGTATTTCCATCCTCGCACACGTTGATGGTCCGTCCGGCGCATGGGAACTGACCGGAAATACATTGGCGGGATTATTCGAAGTCGATGAACTATTTGCCATGGAGGTCCTTGATGCGGGCGGCGAACATCCGGAAGCGTACCGCAAGCGGCGGCTTGAGTGGGCCGAGGTCCTCGGTTCCGATTCACATCATCCTGATGGCAACGCGGGGTCTCGCTTTCCCGGTTCTCACTACACGTGGGTCAAGATGGCCGAGCCGTCGCTCGATGGGCTCCGGTTGGCATTGCTGGACGGGGGAGCTTTCTCGATCCGGCGCAGCGACAAACACGGATCGTGGGATCCATTTGCATTGCCCACGAACTTCATCGAGGCGATCGAGATTGGCGCTGCGCGGTACATGGGGCGTGGTCAGGTGGCAAAGCTGGAGTTCAATCCCTGGTTCAATGCACTGGTGGGCGGCCGAGGTACGGGCAAGTCTACGGTTGTTCATACGCTGAGGCTTGCTTCCGGAAGGCAACGCGAACTGGAGAATCTCGACAAAGGCAGCGACCCACGCGTAACGTTCGAACGTTTCAATCGCGTTCCCACAGACCGGCAGAGCAAGGGAGGACTGACAGAGTCCACGAAGATTCGCTGGACCGTGATGCGCGACGGTGTCCGGTATCGCGTGAGTTGGCAACAGAGTGGAGGCGCCCCGACCGTGGAGGAAGCCAGCGTTGCTGGGGAGTGGAAGGCGTCGCCGGCGCAGGTTGTCACGGCCGCGCGATTTCCGATGCGCATGTTCGGTCAAGGTCAGATCGCCGCACTTGCGGGTGACAGACAGCAAGCGCTGTTGCAGGTGATCGATGACGCGGCAGGCGTGGCCAATCTCCAGCACAAGCTGGAGGAGACGCGCAACGCGTACTATTCGTCACGAGCCCGGATTCGGGAACTCGACGGCAAGCTGGCCAATCGCGACAGCCTTGTGGTCGAACAGGAGGACACCGCGCGCAAGTTGACACGCTTCGAGGAGGCGGGCCACAAGGAAATATTGACAGCCTACCAACGGTGCAACCGGCAACGCAGGGAAATCGACCGACAGTTCGATGCGACGGAGGCGATTCCGGAGCGCATCGAGGTATTCGCCGCTGAGCTGATGTCCGACGACCTGCCTGACGGACTGTTCGCGACGGATTCGGATGAAGCACGTGAAATCGCTGCGATCGTCGACATCCTGGCGAGGGCGGTGACGGCCGCGTCGAGGGAACTGCGAGAGGCCGCGGAACGTCTCCGTGCGATTGTCGAGACACAGCGGGAAGCACTGGCGAAGAGCGCGTGGCGGGCCGCCGCGGAAGAGGCAAACGGCGACTACGAGGGCTTGGTAGAAACGCTGCGTGCGGGCGGCGTTGCCGACCCGAGTGAATACGGCCGGCTGTTGCAGGAGCGGCAACGAATCGATAGCGAGGTCGAGCGCCTGGACTCGATGAAGGAAGATCGTGACAGCTTGGTCCGGCAAACCCAGTCACGGCTCGAAGGAGTTTTGGAGGCGCGTCGCGCCGTGAGCAACGCCCGCGACGCTTTTCTTGAGACCGCGCTGGCGCAGAACCGTTTCGTGCGTATTCGAAGCCGGACGTACGGCGAGGATCCGCGGGTCATCGAGCGTTCATTGCGAGAGGTGCTTGGTGTTTTTGACGACCGCTTCAGCGAGGACATTCTTGTCACGGACAGCGAGAATCGGCCCACGAAGGGCAGCGTGGCCGACCTGCTCAAGAAGTTGCCGGAGGAGACGGGAAAACGCCGCCCGGAATTCGAGCGCCGCATCGAATGCCTCAAGCACCGCATCGTAATGGCGGCTTGCGGCCAGGGCAACTTCGGCGGGCATTTCAACAACTACCTGGAGCGTGAGTTCACCAGGAAGCCCGAGTTGCTCGACAAGATGCTGACTTGGTTTCCGGAGGACGGGCTGAATGTGGAATACAGTCGGCGCGGAGATGGCACTGACTTCAGGCCGATTGGACAGGCGTCGGCGGGTCAACGTTCGGCTGCGATGCTGGCGTTTCTGCTGGCACACGGCGAGGAGCCGCTGGTGCTGGATCAACCCGAGGACGATCTGGACAACCATCTGATCTACGACCTCGTGGTGAGACAGATCAGGGAGAACAAGGCCAGGCGGCAGATCATCGTCGTTACGCACAATCCCAATATCGTCGTGAACGGGGACGCGGAGATGCTCCACGCCATGGACTTCGTACATGGCCAGTGCATCGTCGCGCAATCGGGTTCCCTGCAGGAGAGCGCCATGCGGGAGGAGGTCTGTCGCGTGATCGAAGGCGGGCGAGAAGCATTCGAACGACGCTACCGGCGTCTGGGACCGGAGCCGCTCAGTGTTTGACAGCCGGAAGGAACTTCTGGACAGGATTCGGTTGGGCGAAGCCTCTTTCCTGGAGTTGAAAGAGGTACGCTTTGCCGGCGACAAGATCAGGGGACCGCGCCGGGACGAGTTGGCCGACGAGCTGGCGGCGTTCTCCAACAGCCGCGGAGGAGTATGCCTGCTCGGGGTTGCGGACAGCCCGCGTGAGATCACAGGCATTCCTGTCGATCGTCTGGAGACGGTGGTGGTCCTTGTCCGCGAGATCTGCACGGACTCGATTGATCCGCCGATCAGCCCCGTCATAGAGCCCTTGTGGTTGCCGGCGACCACCGGCGAGGATCTCGCCGTGATCAAGATCGACGTGGCGCGCAGCCTGTTCGTCCACAGGAGTCCCGGGGGGTTCCTGCTTCGTGTCGGCGACGCCAAGCGCGCGATGGCCGCGGACTATCTGGCGCGGTTGTTTCAGCAACGCAGCCAGGTAGGCGTCATCAGGTTCGACGAACAGACGATTCCTGGGGCCGAGTTGGACGATCTGTCTGCGGATCTCTGGGAACGGTTCCGGACGCCGCGCACCAACGACGCGAGGGACGGTCTACTGACCAAATTACGCCTGGCGCGTCCAGACGAAAGCGGCGTGTTGAGGCCCACGGTGGCGGGCGTCCTCCTGGCGACCGAGGATCCGCGCCGGTGGTTGTCGAACGCGTACATTCAGGCTGTCGCCTATCGAGGGAATGAGATCCGTTCGGAAGCGTTCGGCGATCCATATCAACTGGACGCAGCCGACCTCGTTGGGCCGCTAGATCGTCAGGTCGCCGAGGCTTGCCGGTTCGTGGCGAAGAACATGAAGGTCGCCGCGTTCAAGGATCAGGGGCGGCTGGACAGGCCGCAGTTCGACATGACGGCTGTGTTCGAAGCCGTCGTGAACGCCGTGGCGCATCGGGACTATTCATTGTATGGCTCAAAGGTCAGGCTGCGACTGTTCGACAACCGCTTGGAACTGCATTCCCCCGGTGCGATTCCGAATTCCATGGACGTCGACAACCTTCTCCTGTTGCAGTCCGCGCGCAATGATGTCGTAGCAAGCCTGCTTGCCCGGTGTCCGGTTCCGGACGATATTCCGCGTTTGGTGACTGACCGGCGGACTCTCATGGACAGAAGAGGAGAAGGAGTGCGCCTGATCCTGGACAACAGTGAACGATTGGCTGGCAGGACACCGGAGTACCGTCAGGTCGGCGAATCGGAACTGTTGCTAACGATTTACGCGCCGGGTGTGTGAAGCAGGCGCTGTCAGACAACACTACTGCGTTGAACCGCTCGGAGACCAGGCACGCATGAGTTGTCCGATAACGACCATGACGGGCAAATGAGCGACTCGACCATTCTCGGCTGCGATAGGACGCAGTACAACAACCACCATGGAATGGCCTGACGTTCAACGCCGCATGGCGGGCGGCGAGGACGCCCGCACGGAGTTCAAACGCGGGATTGGGGACCTGAGCGGAGTCGGGCGGACGCTGGCCGCGTTCGCCAACGCCAGGGGATGCGTGCTGATCCTGGGTGTGTCGCACCGGACCCGTCGCGTGACCGGAATCCCGCTCGATCTACACGAGAAATGAGCGATATGACGCAGCGGCATAACGCACATAATCGGCGCCAGGAGAGGCCGCGGTCGTGAGCGCCCGCGAACATCCCGCTCCGCCGCTGGCGCCCGACACCGTCCTCGACCGCCTGATCGCCGGCCTTCGCACCAGGGACGCGCCGCTCGACGGGCAGGCGCGGCCGGCCGCCATCCTGTGGACCGACCCGCAGCGCGAGTGGCTGCCGCTGGTCGACCTGCTCCTGGAGCGCGTCGACGAGTTCCTCGTCCTGGGCGATTACGACCCCGAGCGGCGCACCGGTCCCGCGGTCTGGGTGCGCTGCATCGTGGATCGTACCCTCGAAGAGCCTCGCCTTCCGGACGATCGGCCGCCCATCGTCTACCTGCCGGGCGTGGCGCGCCAGGAAATGCGGGCGGGCGAGGAGTGTCCTGACCGGTTGAAGCCGCTGGTGGAGCTGCTGTTCCGCGGCGCGCTGTGGCATCACCCGAACGGCGGCGACTGGACGGTGAACGCCTTTCTGACGTCACGCAAGGCGCTTGGTCTTGACGTGGCAGGGGACCGGGCGACAGCGGACGCCCTGCAGCGGGCGCTGCCCGAGGTGGCGCTCACGCCGGTGGCGCAGCTTGCGGGCCGGCATCTGGCGGCCGACGACTTCGATCGGATGCTTGCGGCCGATGTCATTCGCGACCTCCTGCGGTGGTTGGGGGATCCCGACGCGGCGTGCAAACGCATGGGCCCGAACGGCTGGGACGCCTTCTGTGCGCGCTGCCGGGAGGAGCTGGAGTTCGATCCGGCGCATGAGGCCGACGTAGTCGCCGGCGCGCGGCTGGCGCAGGGCGACGGCGCCTGGGCGGCCGTGTGGGAGCGATTCGCGGAGGCGCCCGACCGCTACGGCGACATCGCCGGGCTTCTGCGGCGCAGCAGGCCGTCGGGTGGTTTTCGCTTTGACCGGGATCGGTGGCCTGACCTGAATGAGGAGGACGAGGGTGCGGTTCGGCGCACGCTGGCGCTGATTCCGACGCTGCAGCACAGCCCAGCGTGCGAGGCGGTTGTGCGCCTGGAGCGGGAGCATGGGGGCCGGCGCGACTCGGTGTGGGCGCGTCTGGAACAGGCGCCGATGGCCGAGGTGCTCAAGCCGCTCGCGAGCCTGGCGACCGCTGTCCAGAAAGTCGTCGGCGGAACCGAGCCCGCGGACGTGGCGAGCGCGTATTTAGAGTATGGCTGGCGGGCGGATCTGGGCGCCTGGGAGGCGCTGGCAGGCGCACCAATCGCGGACGAAGGGTGCATCGTGACGGCCGTCCGCCATCTGCTTGAACCGTGGCTGGACGAGTCGGCGCGGACGTTTCAGGCGGCCCTTGGGCGCACGCCACTGCCCGGGTTGGGCGGGCAACCGACGGTGGTGGCGGACGAGGACGGTTGCCTCCTGTTCGCGGACGGACTGCGGTTCGACTTGGCGCGGCGTCTGGCGGAACGGCTCGATGCGCGAGGGTTTCGTACCGATCTGCGTCGCCGGTGGGCGGCGCTGCCGACGGTTACGGGCACGGCGAAACCGGCCGTCACGCCCGCGGCAGAGAAGATTGAGGGGGATGCACTGGGCGCTACGTTCAGCGCGAGGATGCACGACAGCGGCAAGCCGGCCAACGCGGCGAACCTGCGCGGAGCATTGGAAGCGCGTGGCTATCAGATCCTCGGCGGCGATGGCCAGGATGTTCCCTCCAGCCATCCGGCGCGCGGTTGGTTGGAGACGGGCAAGTTCGACAGTCTCGGTCATCAACTTGGGGCAGTCGAGTTCGCTCGGCAACTCGGTACGGAAATTGAGCGCCTGGAGCAATGCATCGCGCGCCTGCTCGACGCCGGCTGGACGGCGGTGCGGGTCGTCACGGATCACGGATGGCTGCTGCTGCCCGGTGGGTTGCCGAAAGTGGATTTACCGAAGCATCTGACCGCGAGCCGTTGGGCTCGCTGCGCGGTGATCGCTGGCGAGGCAGCCCCCGACGTGCCCAGGACCGCGTGGCACTGGAACCCCTCGCAATGGTTCGCGACGGCGCCCGGCATCGCGTGCTTCAACAAGTCCGAGGAGTACGCGCACGGCGGTCTGAGCATCCAGGAATGCCTCATCCCGGATCTTCTCGTGACGCGTGCCGGGGGAGAAACGGTGACCGCCTTCATCACTTCACTGACGTGGCGGGGGCTTCGGTGCGTCATCGAAGCCGAAGTCCGTGGCGGTCAGGCGATCGCCGACCTGCGCCTGGAGCGGCCGTCGGGCGAATCGGTGGTGGCGATGCCGAAGACCGTGGACGCAGGCGGGGCCACAAGCGTGGTTCTGGCCGGCGACGAGCACGAAGGCGCGCCGTTGGTGCTCGTGCTGCTGGACGAGGCTGGCCGCGTCGTGGCTCAACAGCCGACCCGCGTGGGAGTGGATGCATGACCGAGCCCGTGAAGCTGGATCATCTCGACACCCTCGCCGCGGAGGCGTTTCCAGGCTACCTGGTACGCAAGGACCTCGTCCGGCGCTATGCGCGGCAGTACCCAGTCCCGACGTACGTGGTGGAGTTCCTGCTTGGCCGCTACTGCGCGAGCGTAGACGAACGGGAGATCGAAGAGGGGCTCGCTATCGTCGAGCGGCAGCTTCAGGGCCGGACGGTCAGAACCAGCGACCAGGAGATTTTCAAGTCGCGGGCGCGGGAGGATGGCTCGGTCAAGCTGATCGACATCGTCCGCGCGCGGCTGGACGCGAAGAACGACTGTTACGTCGCCGAGCTCCCGAGTCTGAATCTGAAAGACGTGCAGGTGGAGGACGCGATCGTCAAAGACAACGAGCGGATGCTCACCGACGGTTTCTATGCCGAGGTAACGCTGACGTACGACCCGCTCGAATCGCATGACGCTTCCGGCCGTCCGTTCAGGATTGCGTTTCTGCGTCCCATCCAGATGTCGAAGCCGGACGTGCTCGACGTGCTGGCCAGAGGGCGCCGGGCCTTCACGACGGCCGAGTGGCGCGACTTCCTCATCCGGTCGGTCGGCCTCGAACCGGAGGCGCTGGACGAGCCGGCCAAGCGTGTCGTGCTCTTGCGCATGGCGCCCTTCGTCGAGCGCAACTTCAACCTCGTCGAACTGGGTCCGCGCGGCACCGGCAAGAGCCACATCTACCAGCAGCTTTCACCGTACTCCCATCTGCTGTCGGGCGGGAAGGCCACGGTGGCGAAGATGTTCGTGAACATGGCCAACGGACAGCGCGGCCTCGTGTGCCAGTACGACGTGGTCTGCTTCGACGAGATCGCCGGGATTTCCTTCGACCAAAAGGATGGCGTCAACATCATGAAGGGCTACATGGCCTCCGGCGAGTTCAGCCGCGGCAGGGAGAGCATCCGCGCCGAGGGCGGCATCGTGATGGTCGGCAACTTCGAGGTAGATGTCGAGCAGCAGCAGCGCATCGGCCATCTCCTGAGTCCGCTGCCGAAGGATATGCGGGACGACACCGCGTTCCACGACCGAATTCACGCGTACGCGCCGGGCTGGAACTTTCCGAAGCTCAACCCGGCCGATCACCTGACCGATCACTTCGGTCTGGTGAGCGACTTCCTGAGCGAGTGCTGGACCCGCCTGCGGCATACGAGCCGGGTCTCGGTGCTCCAGAACCGTGTGTTCTGGGGCGGTGCCCTCAGCGGCCGGGACGTGGAAGCCGTGCACAAGACCTGTTCCGGCCTTGTCAAGCTGCTCTTCCCTGATCGGGAAGCGCAAGTGTCCGACGACGACCTGGAGTGGATCGTGCGCCTGGCACTGGAGGCGCGCCGGCGCGTGAAGGAGCAGCAGAAGCGGTGCCTGAAGAGCGAGTTCCGCAACACGCACCTCTCGTTCACGCACGGCGTCGACGGTGTCGAGCAGTTCGTCTCGACCCCCGAGTTGCATAGCGACGAAGCCATCGACGGCGACCCGCTGCCGCCGGGTCAGGTTTGGGCCGTCGGCCCGGGCGACGGCGAAGCCGGCGCGGGGCTCTACCGGATTGAAATCGTGGCCGGCCCCGGAAGCGGCGCGAAGATCCTGAATCATCCGGTGCCGCCGGCATTTCGGGAGAGCGTCCGGATCGGTGAACAGAACCTGTACGCCAGAACGAGCGAGTTCGTGCATGATCGCGACCCGCGATCGCACGAGTTCTCGATTCAACTCCGGCCGTTCGACACGGACAGGTCGGGTGCCGGTCTCGGGCTGCCCGTGCTGGTGGCCTGTGTCGGCGCGCTGCTGGAGCGGAGCACGCGCGGCGGAACCATCGTCGTCGGTCCGCTCAATCTGGGCGGATCCATCGAGATGATCCCGAACCCGGTGGCCATCGCGGAGCTCGCGGTCGACAAGCAGGCCGTGACGCTGCTGATGCCAGTTGCCGCGCGGCGAGCACTGATTGATCTGCCGGATGATCTCTGGACGAAAGTGAATATCGAGTTCTACCGTGACGCGGCGGACGGTGTCTTCAAAGCGCTGCTGGATTGAGTCGGCTCCGACATCCGGCGACGGGCAAGCGGCCCGCGAGGCGACGCTCACCTGGGAGACGCTGACCGCACTGGCGGCACACACGCGGCCGTCGATGGCCCGCGGCCCGGGGTGCAAGGCCGGCTGCTATCATCGTGCGGATGAGTCACCGCGAACATCGTGCCGCGTCACCGGCCTGCGTCCGGTGCTACGTGCTGACGGTCAGCGACACACGCACCGCAGAGACCGATACCGGGGGACGGCTGCTCAGAGAGCTGCTCGCCGGCAGCGGGCACGACGTGCTGGGGCACGCCATCGTGCCCGACGAACCGGCGACGTTGCACGCCGCGCTCGTACGCCAACTGGAGAGCAAGGCGGTGCAGGCGGTGATCACGACCGGCGGTACCGGCATCAGCCGGCGCGACGGCAGCTACGAAGTGGTGACCGCCTTGATCGACAAGCGCGTCGATGGTTTCGGAGAACTGTTCCGCGCATTGAGCTTCGGGGAGATCGGTCCAGCGGCGATGCTGTCACGAGCCTGCGCGGGGACGTCACGGGGCAAGATCCTGATCTCGCTTCCCGGCTCGCAGAACGCGGTCCGCCTCGGCATGACCCGGCTGATCCTGCCCGAGCTGGGGCATCTGGTACGAGAGGTCACACGATGACCGGCACCAAGATGCGGCCGTTCCGGAAGACGATTCCGTTCGACGACGCCCTGGCGCTGGCCGTGCAGGCGGCGGTTCCGCTGGACCGCACAGAGCGGATTACCCTCGAGGAGAGTGCCGGCCGGGTGCTGGCGGCGCCGGTCGTGGCGGACCGTGACGTTCCGCCGTTCAACCGGGCGGCGATGGATGGATACGCGGTCGTGGCGGAGAACACGTGCGGCGCGAGTCGCAGCCATCCGCGCGTGCTCCGTTGCGTCGAGAGCGTGCACACCGGCGGTGTTCCCACGAGAACGCTCACGGCTGGGCAATGCACGCAGATCGCGACCGGGGCGCCGATGCCGGACGGCGCCGATGCGGTCGTGATGGTGGAGGAAACCGACCGCCGGGAGCACGCTCAGGTCTCGGTCTTCACACCGGTGCAGCCCCGCCAGAACGTGGGACGCCGGGGCGCCGACATCACCGCCGGCGCGGCGCTGCTGCAGCCCGGCGACCTGCTGACGCCGAGCCGGGTCGGTTCGATCGCGGCGCTGGGTATCGCTGCGATCGAGGTGTATGCCCGGCCACGGGTCGCCATCCTGTCCACCGGCAACGAGATCATCGCGCCGGGACAGCCGCTGGGGCCGGGCCAGATCTACGACATCAATCGCTTCACCCTGGGCGCCGTCATCCAAGAACATGGCGGCATACCGGCGCCGTTTCCGACCGCGCCGGACAACCTCGATGAGCTCGGCGCCACGGTGGACGCCTGCCTGGAACACGACATCCTCGTGTTCTCTGGCGGCAGCTCGGTCGGTGAACGCGACCTGACGCTCGACGTGATCCGGCAGAAAGGGACGGTCCTGTTCCACGGCATCGCCGTGAAGCCCGGCAAACCCACCGCCCTGGGCACGATCGGGGGCACGCCGGTGCTCGGCATGCCGGGGTATCCCACGTCGTGCCTGTCGAATGCGTACATGCTGCTGGTGCCGATGCTGCGGCGGGTGGCGCGCTTGCCGGACCACCGGTTCCGCACGGTGCCGGCGCGTACGGCGCAGCGCATCGTGTCGGTGAGCGGCCGGCACCAGTTCTACACGGTCCGTCTGGTCGACGGCCTGGCGGCGCCCGCCTTCAAGGCCTCGGGCGACATCACCAGCATGTCGCAGGCGGACGGCTATATCGAGATTCCGGCGCAGACCGAGATCGTGGAGGCAGGCGCGGCGGTCGACGTGAAGTTGTTCTGATTAGCGCTTGCCGACTTTCCGTTCGTATTCCGGTTCCAGCTCGTCCGCCGTGTGGAGATCGAACGGCTCGGCCGTCTGCGTGTAGCGTCCGCGAAACTCCGCGTGACAGCGATAGCACACGGTCAGGTCCTTGAGACGGCTGTAGACGACCAGGTCGATCAGCGCGGCGCCGCCGAGAATGCCGTACGCGATCAGGTCGCGACCGTAGTAGTAGAAGCCGGCGCTGATCAGGGCGGCGATGACGATGACCGTGACCCCCAGTTTGGGATCGAAGTCCTTCCGCATGTAGAAATCGCCGCCCTCGCAGACGGGACACAGATCGACCGTCTCATCGGCGCGCACGGCGCGGCTGAACGTCAGCAGGAACGCCTGCAGGCAGCGGCCACAAGTGATCTGTAACGACGTGTCGGTCGGCTCGACCGGGAGTGCGCTTCCGCACTGATGACAGACGACGGTAACTTCCATGACTGGTCCGGCGATCAGGCCGGCGTCTACACGGGCACGGTCGTGGCGACGAGGATGTACTTCGCCAGCACCTCGCCGACGATGACGGTGAAGAAATCGACGTACAGAATACCGGTGGCCGACTGTGTGGACCTGATCTTCGCGGTCTCCCACGTCAGGTACGCGAGCACCGCCGGCCCCAGCAACCCGAACAGGACCCGTTGCCAGAAGAAAACGCCGTCGAGCGAGAGGATATACCGGTCGAATCCCGGACCCGGCAGCTCGGCCAGCGCGATCGCCCACCACACGACTGCCGCCACCACGACAATTCGCACCGCCGTGGACGCGATGTGGAACTTGACGATCGACTGCAACAACGAGATGTCCATGGAGGGCAGCACCAGATACCAGTGCCCCAGGATCATGGCGGTCGAGGCGCCCCCGAGCAGGGCGGTCGACGCCAGCAGACTGGTGACCGTCAGCGCCATCGCCAATGCGCCCGCATCGGCCGCGGCGGCGACCCCCTGCGCCGCGACGGCGGCCAGGCCGCTCAGCACCGCGCCCCAGAGCCACACCTGTCGGAAGCGGGCGAGGATGCGGCCGATCGTGGCCCAATACACCAGCAGGGCGCCCGAGGCAACGACGAGCGCGGCCAGGGCCACGCCCTGCGCGCCGGCGCCGAGCGCCACCTCGTCCGGACGCATGGCCAGCGCGACCAGCAGCAGAGCAGCCGCGACCCCGGCGTTGAAGCGGAAGAACTTCACCCCGGCCACGCGCGGTACGAGCACCAGCGTGCATGCGATCCCGACACCCAGGTGCGCGAGAAAGAGGAACAGAACGAAGGACAGGGTCATGACGTGCGGCAGAGCGCCGGTACGGTGGCGGGGGACGTGCGGCGCCTGACGGGCCGAGGGAACGGCACGAGGCAGAGTCGACGCGCCGGCCCCGCCTCGTGACGCTGGATTCGTGAATCACCCGAGCCGGCGATTCACCTCCGCCCAGTTCACGACGTTCCACCAGGCCGCGATGTAGTCGGGCCGGCGGTTCTGGTAGTTCAGATAGTAGGCGTGCTCCCAGACGTCGAGTCCGAGCACCGCGGTCTTGCCGCTCATCACGGGGCCGTCCTGGTTGGGCGAACTCTCGATCGACAGCGAGCTGCCGCCGGCGATCAGCCAGGCCCAGCCGCTCCCGAACCGTCCCACCCCCGCGGCGGCGAACTGCGCCTTGAACGTGTCGAAGCTGCCGAACGATCCGTTGATCGCGTCGGCGATCCGGCCGGTCGGCGCGCCGCCGGCGTTGGGCGCCATCACTTGCCAGAACAGCGTGTGGTTCGAGTGACCGCCGCCGTTGTTGCGCACCGGCCCGCGGATGCCTTGCGGCAGCGCGTCGAGATCGCCGATCAAATCGTCGACGCTCTTGTCCTGCAGATCCGGGTGCGCCTCGAGTGCGGCGTTCAACTTGGCCACATAGGTCGCGTGGTGCTTGCCGTGGTGGATGCGCATCGTCTGTTCGTCGATGTGCGGGGCCAGGGCGTCGAAATCGTACGGCAAACCGGGAAGCTGATGCGCCATGCAGAAATCTCCTTCGAAAACAGGTCGGGGTTAGTGGTGGGTGACGACGTTGTAGAGCGTGTCGCGTTCGATCGGGTCTCGACCGGCGACACGGATCAGGTGGCTGATGTCATCGGTGGTCAGCGCCTCCGGCGTGCGGGCGCCGGCCATGTGGTAGATCTGCTCTTCCTGCACCGTCCCGTCGAGGTCGTCCACCCCGAACCAGAGGGACGCCTGCGCCGTCTCGACGCCGGTCGCAATCCAGAAGGCCTTGATGTGCGGCACGTTGTCGAGCATGAGCCGCGCCACCGCGTGCACCCGCAGCGTGTCGGCCGCGGTGGGCGCCGGCAACTTGCGCATCTGGTTGTTGTCGGGATGAAACGCGAGCGGAATGAACGCCTGGAAGCCGCCCGTTTCGTCCTGCAGCGCGCGCGCCCGCAGCATGTGGTCGACCCGTTCCGCGACGGTCTCGATATGCCCGTACAGCATGGTGACGTTCGAGCGCATCCCAAGCCGATGCGCGGTGCGATGAATGTCCAGATAGCGGTCGGTCCCGCACTTGTCGTGGCAGATCTTCCGCCGCACGCGTTCGGCGAACACCTCGGCCCCGCCGCCCGGCAGCGAATCGAGTCCGGCCGCCATCAGCTCGCGCAGCACCTGCTCGTCCGTGCGACGGTAGAGATCGGCGAAGAACGCGATCTCGACGGCAGTGAAACACTTCAGGTGCACGTCCGGACGGATGCGTTTGAAGCCGCGCAGCAACTCGAGGTAGTAGTCGAACGGCAGATCGGGGTGCAGACCGTTGACGACGTGCACCTCGGTCAGCGTCTGGTCCCGGCGCGCCCGCAGCTTGTCCCACACCTGCTCCAGGCTCAGGGTATAGGCGCCCTCGTCCCCCGGCTGCAACCGGGCGAATGCGCAGAACAGGCAACTGGCGACACACACGTTCGTCGCTTCGATGCGGATGTTGTGGTTGAAGTAGGTGAGGCCGTCGTGCCGCCGCTCGCGCTCGCGGTTGGCCAGCCAGCCGACCGCCAGCAGATCGGGACAGTCGAACAGGCGCAGCCCGTCGTCCAGCTCGAGTCGGACGCCAGTGTCGAGTTTCTCGGCAATCTCAGACAACCCGGCGGACCGCACGCGCGCTGGAATGGACGAGGCGACGGCCGGCGCCGGCGCACCGCTCGCGGTCGACTGCCCGTTCCGCACGTCAGAGGTCGTCACGCTGCTCCCCACCATGGCATCTGCCGTCGACGGCTGGCGGCACAACGCCGTACCGAGCCCGCCACGCATACGCCGCACGCCACAACCAGCTATCGTACGCTGGACGGCTCTCATGAGCAACCGCGCTCCGATCGGGCACGACAGGCCTCTCGCGCCGTCGACCGCGGGCCACGTTGAGCGCGCGGGGAGCGGCGTGCTACACTGCCGCCGACTCGACGCTCTGATGGTCAAGGGAAGTGGGTGCGAAGCCCACGCGGTCCCGCCACTGTAAGCGGAGAGCGACACGGCGTTGCGGCGTCCCTGCTTCATCGGCTGCACCTGGCCGATCCCGGCAGGAACGCCCGCCACTGGACTCGTTGAGTCTGGGAAGGCGCGGCCCTGTCGCGTGCCTCCGCAAGTCAGGAGACCTGGCCATCGGGCTCGTCCTTTTTGCCCGTTCGTGATGGAACGGGCACGGCGCGTGGACGCCGGAAGGAGCCCTGTGATTCCTGACCCCTACCTCAATTCCGGTCTCGGCCGCACGTGCGCCGAAGGGACCGGGCGTGATCCGCGCTGACGGCGTCTCGTTCGACTACGGCGCCAGGCGCGTGCTCGACGACGTCAGCCTCTCCGTGTCCGCCGGACGCCGGGTCGGCGTGCTCGGTCCCAACGGATCGGGCAAGACCACCCTGCTCAAGCTGCTGGCCGGGCTGCTGGCGCCGACCCGCGGACAGGTGACGTTCGATGGGCAGGCGACCGCCGGACTCGACCGCCGCACGCTCGCCCGCCGTCTGGCGGTGGTGCCCCAGGACACGCAGCTCGCCTTCGACTATACGGTGCTCGAGATCGTCCTGATGGGACGGTATCCGCACCTGCAGGCGTTCCAGCTCGAAGGCCCGGCCGATATCGAGATCGCGCGGCGCGCGCTCGCCGCCACCGGTACCGCCGGGCTGGAAGGACGGTCATTCCGGACCTTGAGCGGCGGCGAGCGGCAGCGGGTGGTCATGGCGGCCGCGCTGGCGCAGTTCGATCCGGCCCCGGCGGCCGGCGAGGCCGACGCCGCGCGGGTGCTGCTGCTCGACGAACCGACGTCGTCGCTCGACCTTGCCTTCCAGCTCGAGACCGCCGCGCTGCTCGAACGCCTGAACCGCGAGCGCGGCACCACCATCGTCGTCTGCACCCACGATCTGAATTTTGCCGCCGGACTGTGTCACGAGCTCGTGCTGCTGCGCGAGGGACGCGTCGCGGCGGCGGGCCCCACGGAGACGGTGCTGACCCCGGCCACGATCGGCGCGGTGTATGACGTGGTGGCCGACGTGCACCGGCATGCCGCGCTCGGGCGCCTGACCGTCGTACCCCTCGCCCGGCGGACGGAGGATCGTCTCTCGTGACCGGCGTCTCGACGGTGGCCGCCGTGTCCGTGACGCCCGGGGGCGACCTCCGCCGTCGTGTCCGGGTCGTGCAGATCGGCTTCGGCGCACTGGCGGCGGCCGTCTGCCTGATCGCGCCGCTGCTGGGACCGACGGCGATCAACCTGCGGCAGGTCTTCGACCCGGCGATCCCGTTCGCCGACAACGTCGACGCGCAGATCTTCTTCATCGCCCGGCTGCCGCGCGCGCTGGCGGGCGCGCTGGTCGGCGCGTCACTGGCCGCCGCCGGCGTCGTGCTGCAAGCGCTGCTGCGCAATCCGCTGGCCACGCCATTCACGCTCGGCGTCTCGGCCGGCGCGTCGCTGGGCGCCATGCTGGTCATCACGCTCGGGTTTCCGCTGGCGCTGGCCGGCATCCCGGCCGTGCCGGTCGCGAGCTTTGCCGGCGCGCTGGGCGCGGTGGCAATCGTCTACTGGCTGGCCACGATGCGGCGGCAGGGGCTGTCGACCAACGTGCTGCTGCTGGCCGGCGTAACGCTGAACTCGCTGTTCTCCGCGATCATCCTGTTCGTCCAGTATCTGGCCGACTTCACGCAGAGTTTCCAGGCGGTGCGCTGGGTGATGGGCAACCTCGACGTCAGCAGCTACGGACCGATTCTGTCAGCCCTTCCCCCCATGGGACTTGCGTTCGCGGCGTTCGCCCGCCTCCCGCGCGCGCTCAACCTGCTGACCCTCGGCGCCGACAGCGCCGCCGCACGGGGGGTCGACGTCCTCCGCACGCAGCGTCTGGCGTTCCTGAGCGCCTCGCTCGCCACCGGCGCGGCGGTGGCGCTGGGCGGGCCGATCGGCTTCATCGGGATCATCATTCCGCACCTGGTCCGGCTGCTGCTGGGCGCAGACCACCGGCTGGTGCTACCCGCCTCCGCCGGTCTTGGCGCGGCGTTCCTCGTGACGTGCGACGTCGCGGCGCGCACCCTGCTGTCTCCCATGGAGCTGCCGGTGGGGATCATCACGGCGCTGCTCGGCGGACCGTTCTTTCTCTGGCTCCTGGTACGCAACCGATGAGCACCTGGAGCAGCTTGACTCGACACCGCCGGGTGGTGGCCGCCGCCTGCGTGCTCTCGGCCGCGATGGCCGCGGCCGCCGCGCAAGAGCACCCAACGCGTATCGTCTCGATCGTCCCGGCCTTGACCGAGGCGCTCTTCGCCATGGGCGCCGGAGACCGCGTGGTCGGAGTCGGCAGCTTCGCCACCCACCCCGCGGAGGTCGCCTCCCGCGCGCGGGTCGGCGGGCTGATCGACCCTGACATGGAACAGATCTTCGCGCTGCGTCCCGATCTCGTCCTGCTCTACGAGAGCCAACGGGACCAGATTGCACAACTCCGCCGCGCCGGGATCCCGGTGTTTGCGCATGCTCACGGCGGGCTGACCGACACGTTGTCGGTCATCAGGCGCCTGGGCGCGCGGATTGGACAAGCGGAGGACGCCGCGCGGGTGAGCGGGGCCATCGAGACGCGGCTGGCTGCCCTGCGGTCGCGCCTCGGCGGACGCACGCCGCCCCGGGTGCTCCTCGTCTTCGGGCGCGAGCCGGGTTCGCTGCGCAACGTCTACGCCAGCGGCGGCGTCGGATTCCTGCACGACATGCTCGCCGCCGCCGGTGGCCGCAACGTGTTCGCCGCCGTCCGACGCGAGTCGGTGCAACTGACCTCGGAGGCGATCCTGGCGGCCGCCCCGGAGGTCATCGTCGAGCTGACCTACGACAAACGAATGACACCGGCGACGCAGGCGGCCGAGATCGCCGTCTGGGATCGGCTGCCGGCGGTGCCGGCGGTGCGCACCCGGCGCGTCCACCTTCTGCTGGGCAATCAGTTCGTACAGCCGGGCCCGCGTCTGGCCGACGCCACCGAGGCGATTGCGCAGGTCTTGCATCCGGACGCATTTCAGTAGGCGCCCATCGTGACATCTCGCAACACATCGACCGGTGATGGCGGCGCACGGCGACCGCCATGCCACCTTCCAGGAGACACGACGCACATGACACGGAACACCGCACGGCCTGTGAATGCCGTATTCGCTGTACTGGCAGTACTTGCGCTGCTGGCCGCCGCGGCGCCGGCCGCCGCACAACCGGCGGCGCTGACCGGCGCCGTCCTGGACCCGGATGGACGTCCCGCTCCGAACGCAACCGTGCTCGTCTCGGATCAGCATACGGTCCGCGCCACGGCGGTGACCGGCGCGCAGGGACGGTTCCGGATTGCGGACCTCCCGGCCGGCCGCTACGAGATACGGGTCGCGCTCGACGGTTTCTCTGCGACGCCGGCCACGGTCGATCTCGCTCCCGGCGCAGCCCGGGACCTCACGGTCTCGCTGCAGGTCAGCGCGGTCGGCGAATCGGTCGTCGTCACGGCGGCCGGACGCGAACTGCCGCGGTCGCGGGTGACCGACAGCGTCACCGTCGTGACCGGGAACGACATCGCCGCGAGGCAGTTCGAGACGGTGGCCGATGCGCTGCGATACACGGTGCCGGGTCTCGGGGTCACCGCCAACGGCGGACGCGGCAGCCAGACGTCGCTGTTGACCCGCGGCGGCGAGTCTGACTTCACGCTCGTGATGATCGATGGCGTGCGGGTCAACGATTTCGGCGGCGCCTACGACTTCGCGCACCTCCCGGTCGCCGACATCGAGCGTATCGAGGTGGTGCGCGGACCGCAGAGCGCGATGTAGGGGTCGGACGCCATTGGCGGTGTGGTGCAGATCATCACGAAGCAGGGCGGCCCGGCCCGTTCTCGGTCGGTGACGCGCTGCTGCGCCGCCCCCGGCACCAGGGCTCGGTGGAACTGTCGCTCACCCAGCCGCGGTTCTCGGTCTTCACCTCGATCGGCACGCGCAGCCGGACGCTCGACATCGACCCCTCCTTCGGTTCGTTCGGCGGATTCTTCGACAACCCGGGCTACGCGCTGGTCAACCTGGGCGGACGCATCCGGATGGCGGCCGGCATCGAACTCACGGCCCGCGTTCTGAATCTGCTGAATCGCGACTATGAAGAGGCGCTCGGGTTTCCCGGTCTCGGGCGGAGTGTCATCGCGGGGGTCCGTATCGCGTCACGCTGAGGAGGGGGAGATCGGCAGGCTGATCCGGAACGTGCTGCCACCGCCCGGCGCCGGTTCGTAGCTCAAATGTCCCTGGTGGGCCTCGACCGCCCAGCGCGCGATGGACAGTCCCAGACCGCTGCCAGCCGCCTCATCGCTCTGCCGTCCACGATAGAGCCGGTCGAACAATCGGGCCTGATCACCTTCCGGCACCCCGGGGCCGGTATCGCGGACCTCCAGAATGGCGCCGGCCGCCGATTCCAGCACGCGCAGACGGATGGCGCCGCCGTCGGGCGTGTAGCGGATCGCATTGTCGACGAGGTTGATCACAGCCTGGCGGAGCGTAATCTGGTCTCCGTGACAGGTCGGCCGCCCCACCTGCTCGACCGACAGCGACTGGCCCTTCTCCTCGGCCAGCACCCCGAGATGTGCGACGACCTCATGGGCGAGCTGCCCCAGATCCAGCGCCTGGCGCGTGAGCTTGACGTCGCCGCTGTCGGCGCGCGAGACCAGCAACAGCCGGTCGACCAGACGGGTCAGACGGTCGGCCTCCTCGAGCATGCTCTCGATCACGTGCTGATACGAGGCGGCGTCGCGGCGCTCGCGCAACCCGACCTCGCCGACGCTCCGTATGGCGGTCAGCGGAGTGCGCAGCTCATGCGACACGTTCGAGGTGAAACGGCGCATCTGCTTGAAACTCGACTCGAGCCGGCCGAGCGTGTCGTTGAACACCGCCGCCAGACGTCCGAGTTCGTCGCGGGGATTGTCTATCGGCAACCGGTCGCTCAAGCGGGCCGCGGTGATTTCCCGGGCTCGCTCGGCCATCCGTTGCAACGGCGCGAGCGCGCCCCGCGCCAGTACGTAGCCCCCGGCGCCGGCGACGGCGACTGTCAGCGGGAGTCCGAGCAAGAGGAGGAACGCCAGCTCGCGGACCTCGAGCCGCATGAACGCTTCCGAGCGCCCGACCTGGATGACGACCGGTTGGCCGCCGACGGTGGCCCGATCACCGAGCAGGCGGAACGGCGCCGGTTCAGCCGGCAGCGCGATGATCGCACCGTCGGCGCGTGCGACCAGGGTCTCGCTCTCGGGCACCGGTAGGCGGCTGGCCACCGCCGTCCGGTAGATGAGCTGGCCGGACGGGCTCCACACCTGCAACCACGGGCCGTCGGCGCTCCAGGGATCGCCCTCGAACCACGACAGCGCCCCATCCGGACCCTGTTGCGCCATCTCGGCCGCCCAGCGGTAGTCACTTCGGAGCCGGGCGTCCAGCGCCCCCGACAGGTTGTTCCGCACGAGCAGCAACACGACCGACACATACACGCCCAGCACGACGACCATCGTCGCCACGTGCCACGCCGTCAAACGCGCGCGCACGGTGTGCGGCACCCAGCGCCGTGTCATGCCCCCTCTTCCCGCACGACGAATCCGACACCCCGTATGGTGTGAATCAGCTTGACTGCTTGATCGTGGTCGATCTTGCGGCGCAGACGCGACATGTGCACGTCGATGACGTTGTCCAGTGTCGTGCTGCGCGCCGTTTCCCGCCAGACCTCGCGCGCGAGCGTGTCGCGCGACACCACCTGGCGCGCTTGCTTCGCCAGATAGCACAGCAGGTCGAACTCCTTCGCGGTCAGCTCGACCGCCTGCCCCGCGCGGGTCACCAGACGGGTCGTGCGATCAATCTCCAGCGTATCGATCGACAGGCGTTCGGCATCCGAGCCCCGGCCCCGTCGCACCACCGCCCGGATGCGTGCCAGCAACTCGGCAAACGCGAACGGTTTGATCAGGTAGTCATCCGCGCCGGCGTCGAGCCCGAGCACGCGATCTTCCAGCCCGTCTCTGGCCGTCAGCACCACGACCGGGGTCGCATCGCCTCGGCGCCGCAACTCGGCGAGCACGTCGAGCCCGTCGCGCCCCGGCAGCGTGAGATCGAGCAGAATCGCGTCAAAGCGCTCGGCGGCCAATCGAACGCACGCGCCGTCGCCGGTCCCCTCGACCGCAACCTCGTACCCGTCGCCCTCGAGGCCTTCCCGCAGGGCGCCGGCGACCTTCCACTCGTCCTCGACCACCAGGAGCCGCGTGGCCGGTGTCGCTGGATCACCCGAGACAGGCACGGTGGACGGCACGGTCTCAAGCTTACCGAATATCTCGCCAGGCGGGGCGGCGCGGGCCGGAGGCAGATCGCACTTCAGGTAATCTTCAGACTCATCCAGGCCGAACCGCGCAGTATGATAGCCACACTGGTGCAGAAGAAGTCATGAGACGTGGGCTGGGAATCCTGATCGCCGCTGGCTGCCTGACCAGCCTTTCGGTGCAGGCGCATCACGCCATCAGCGAGATCTACGACGAGGAACGGACCGTCGTGCTCGAGGGCGAGGTGGTCTCGTTTCTCTTCGGCGAACCGCACTCCATGGTGCAAGTGCGGGTACCTGACGATCAGGGCGAGATTCGGACCTGGGCGATCGAATGGCGCGGCGCGCGCCGGCTCGAGACCCAGGGCTGGACCGCGGACGGCCTCTCGGCCGGCGACCATGTACGACTCTGCGGGAACCCTGGACGCGATCCGGGCGCCTATCGCCTCTATCTGTTGCAGCTTGCGCGGGTCTCCACCGACTCGGACCCGGACCCCGGCAACGCCCGCACCCTGTGCGCGGCACCGTCAGCCTCGCCGCGCCCGGCCGACGCATCCCGGCCGCGCTGACATCGACCCCGCGCGGACCCGCGTGCCGGCACCTCTCCTCTCGACCATCGACAGCCTCGCCGAGCTCATCCTGGGCGGCGGTCCGCGACCAATCCTGCTGTTGACCGACTTCGACGGAACGCTCTGCGAATTTCAGCACGACCCCGCGGCCGTCGAACTGTCTGCCGCGCGCCGGCTGGCGTTGTCGTCTCTGGCCGCCCGGCCGGAGGTGACCGTCGGCATCGTCAGTGGGCGGCGCGCCCTGGACGTGCGCGAGCGCGCCGCGCTCGCCGGTCCGGTCTACTACGCCGGGCTGCACGGCCTGGAGATCGACGGCCCGCACGGCCGATTCGAGGCGCCGGCATTCGGCGCACGCCGCGCCGAGCTTCAGCAGGTGGGTCAGGCGCTCGGCCGCGCGGTCGCGCCGCTCGCGGGCGCGCTGCTCGAGAACAAGGACCTCTCGGTGGCGCTGCACGTGCGAGCCGCGGCGCCAGCCGACCGGCAGCGGGCCGAACGCCTGTTCTGGACGCTGGCCGGGCCGCTGCTCGAGACGGGCGCCGCACGGCTGCAGCGAGGCGACTGCGTGTTCGAGCTGCTTCCGGACATCTCCTGGACCAAGGGCGACGCGGTGCGCTGGATCGAAGAGGATGACGCGCGCCGCCGTGGCTGCACCGCGCTGCCGGTCTATTTTGGTGACGACCAGACAGACGAGCACGCGTTCGAGGCGATCGGCGATCGCGGGGTGACGGTGGTCGTCGGGCCACGGCCGTCGCTGGCGCGGCACCGCCTGCCGGACCCCGCGGCCGTCGAACAGCTTCTGCAGCGTCTGGCTACGCGGCTCGATTCGCCCTGACGACCGGCCGCCGTCCCGCTCAAGCCGCACGTCCCGAGCGGACCGGACATCGATGCTACACTCGCCACGCATGTCACCGGCCACCAGGATGAAGGAGTTGCTGCGGCACCCGATGCGGGCCTACTACTGGCCGATCGCCGCCGGAACGGTCTTGGGAGGAAGCGCCTTCATGCCGTGGACGTCGGTCGGAAGCCAGCGCTACGGCGGCGTGCCGGATCTCGCCGGCCTGGCGCTGCTCGGTCTGGCGGTGCTGGCGCTGGTGCTGGCGGGATTGAGCATTTCCACCCGCAAGAACTCCAGACACCCATTGCTGCTGGTCGGGCTGTTCGCCGTCGGGTTGCTCGTCGTGGCGGAACAGTTGATGGAACGCAGCGCGTCGCAACAGGGCTGGGCCGAGGCGCAGGCCCGCGCCATCGTGCAGGGGGGGCAGGCGGCGCCGGCGCTCGATCCGGTGATGGCGACCGGAGCCTATGTGGGCCTCGCGGCGGCCACCGCAATCGCGCTCTTCGGTCTGACCATCGTCTTCAAACGTGCGCCCCGGATTCAAGCCGAAGCGACCGACGACGACGTGTAGATGGCCCCGCGGCCGGGCCGCGCTATCGCTGCAATGTCTTCAGATAGTTGACGACGCTCCAGATGTCGTCGTCGTTTATCCGGTTGCTGTATGGCTGCATGTCGGCCGAGACACCTTCCTTGATGATCAGGAAGATCTCGCCGTCGGATGGTCCGTGCAGCCAGATGTCGTCCGTGAAGTCCGGCACGTCGCCGCCCGCGTGGGCCATGTCCCCGTCACCGAGACCCGTATTGCCGTGGCACTCACGGCACATGAACACGTACCGCTGCCGGCCGGTCGCCAACGAGTCGGCCGTGGCCTCGACCGGATTTTCCAGCGCCTGCCCCTCCGGATGCCTGTGCGGCTCGGTCGGATGGCTCTGGAGCGCCGCCGCGGTCACGGCGGCGGCGCCAACGACGCCACAGACGGCAAGGACTCGCACCCTGAATGCTGTCATCTCGTGTTTCTCCGCTCATTCCTGCGGGGCGTCGAAGTGTTCCCACATGTATTCAGGTCGATAGGTGTGGAGATACAGGAAGATCTCGTGCACGAGGTTGATCACCCGGTTGACGCCGTACTCGTGATGGTTGCGCGTCGCCACCAACTCTACTGACACGGTCTTTCGCGCAGACACGCAGCGGATTCTGGTGCGGCGGCGGTCGACGCGGCGATGCGGCGGCAGTCGCGGCGAAGCCCGCCCCGCGACGAACGCCTGCAGGTCACTGAACAACGACGTGCGGGCGCCGACATTGGGCAGCAGGTTGCGAAAGACGAAGATCCCGGTGGCCGGCGTGTAGTCCAGCGCCAACGGCCGTGTCCCCAGCCACGAAAAGCGGAAGCGGTGCCGTCCGGCGACCGGACGCTGCTCGCTGAACCCCCGGAAGACCCCGCGATCGGCGTACGACTGCAGGCGCTCTCGTACCACGTCGAGCGACTGCTCCGGCGTCAGGCGGCGCCTGGGGGCCGGTGTGCCCCGCCCGGGGCTCTGCTCGTGCGTGCGATCTGCCACCACGGGCCGCTAGTGGTAATACGACATCACGCCAGGCTCGACCTTGCCGAGGAACCCCGGTGCGTACTGGTCACGCAGCCAGAACTCTTTCTTTGCCTGCACGTTGACGACCGACGGACGACTCTCGTCGAGCGCCACCTGATACGCCCGTTCGAGGGCCGGCCGGAACTCGGACGGCTGTGTGACGTATTCGCCGTGGGCACCGAGCGCCTCGCCGAGCTTGTCGTAGCGAAGATTCTCCTGGAACAGATGGACCGGCAGTCCGACCTGATTATTGCGCTGCCCCTCCCAGGTGCCCCAGGCGTTGTTGTTGTAGACGATGACGACCGCCGGCAGCCGGTATTTGGAGAGCGTCTCCATTTCCATACCGGTATATCCGAAGCCGGCGTCCCCGGTAATGGCGATCACCGGATGGCCCTGGTAGTCCGCCTGCGGTCCGGTCCCCTGCCGGACCGCCGCCGCCACGCCGACCGTGTAACCGACGTCTGGACCGATTGCGCCGTACTGGTAGGCGCCGTTCATGATCTGTCCCGGCCGGAAGCTGCGCAGATACCGTCGTGTGTAGCGGGCGATGCCGTAGCCGCCCTGCACGATGGTGGTCCGATCGCGCGGAAGGCTGCCGGCGTGTAGAAAGTCGGCCAGCTCCTTGCCGATGACAGCCGGATGCACCGCATCGGTGTACTCCGATCCGATCTGGTAGTACTGCGCGTTCTCAGCCTCGAAGTCGGCCCGCGCCGCCGCCACTTCGGCGACCCACGCCTCGTGCCGCAGGCGGGGGACGGCGTCGGCCAGCGCCTCGAGCGCCGCCCGTTCGTCGCTGACGATGCCCAGATCGATCGGCAGATTGCGGCCGATGTCCTCGGCCGCCGGATCGATGCGGATGTATTTCGTGTCGGGACCGAACGCGAACTCGCCCTGCGTCGGCATGCAGTATTGCCCGACCAGCAGCACGAGATCGGCGCTGGCCAGCGCGCCCGGCGCCGTGTCGGCCGACAACTCGTGATCGGCGGGGAACTGACCCTTGGTCGCGCCCGATTCGACGACCGGAATCTGCGCCCGCTCAGCCAGACGCCGTAACGCGTCCCAGGCCCGGCTATGGAAGACGCCGTTGCTCGACACGATCAGCGGACGCTCGGCGGCGCGCAGCAGCGCCACGGCCTGATCGATCGCGCGCGGGTCCGGATAGGGCTTCGTTTCGGTGCGGTATTTGGTCTTGTCGTAGAAGTACTCGATCTCGCTGGCGTCGCGGAACCTGGCGTTCGCGATCTCGGCGGGGAAATCGAGATGCACCGGCTTGGGCACGCCGCTGCGCAACTGTCTGAACGCGTACCCGGCGTATTCGTGCACACGGGCCGGGGTAATCATCCGTTTGCCGTACTTGCGCATCCCCTCGGTCGTCGGCTGCTGATACGCGTCCTGGATCCCGCGCTCCGTATCCTCTGCGAAGATCGTCTTGTTGCTGGCCAGCACCAGAATCGGGGAGCGGGCCGAATTCGCCGCGGCAACGCCGCAGATCATGTCGGTGAAGCCGGGACCTTCCGTGCCGGAGGTCGCCGCCACCTCGCCGGTCACGCGCGAGAACGCGTCGGCAGCGTGGCAGAGCGCACCCTCGTGGCGACCGCCATAGGTTGGAATCCCGACGTCGGAAATGGCGTGGACCACGCTGTAGTTGCCGGGGCAACAGAAGAGCGCCGCCACGCCCTCTTCCTTGCAGGCCCGCGCGAACACCTGGGCGCCGGTCATCGGGAAATCGATCTCCGGCAGCGGGGCGTTCTTCGCCGTCTCGAATTCGGCGGGAATGCGTATCGGCTGCGCGTCTTCCTCTGCCGCGGCCGCCGACACCCCTGCCGCACGTGCGCCCAGCGTGGCCGCGGTCGCACCGGCGCCCAGCACCGCCTGCTTCATGAACCGGCGCCGCGAATTCCCCTGCTTTTGACGTGGCATGTCCTGACTCCTCATTGAAATCGAATACAGAGAATCGCACGCCGCGGAGGTTCAACGCAACCCTGAGTCGTTTCCAACGACACATGAGCCTGAGCGGCACGACGATCGGCAGGCGGAGCGCCACGGCGCACGTCAGGGGCATCAATCGCATCGGGACCTGCAGAAAGCCGCAGCCGGCGGCGGGGGTCTGCAGGATCAAAACGTCGAGGGTGCCTGGGAGAAGCTCGGAGCCGATTTCCGAAGAGTTGACGATGCCGGCTGCCGTCGTCCCACGGCGGGGTGTTCGGTTCAGCGAATCGGCCTGACACGGCCTGTGGAACTGCTTCTCTCGTTGACCTCCGGGTCGCCCGTGTAGGAGACCGACCCGGTGCTGTTCAACGTGGCGCTGAGCGACTCTTCCACCCACAACCGTGCATTTCCGGTGCTGTTCAGCGCTACGGTTGCCCGCGTGCTGCGCACCGATTCTCCGTGGTAGTCCCCGGTACTGGAGATGGTGAGGTCGAGACTGTCCACGCCACCTTCGCCCAGCCGGACGTCACCCGTGCTGCTGATGCGGACGGCCAGTGACCCCGCCCGGAGGTCATCCACTGACAGGTCACCGGTACTGCCGAGGCGGACGTCGACAGAGTCGGCTCGGATTCCATCCATTGACAGGTCGCCGGTACTGCCGAGGCGGACCTCGAACCGGTCCGCGCGGAGGGCCGGGGCCGTGGCGTTTCCGCTGCTCGACAGCCCGATGAACTCGATCCTTCTTGCCGTGAGCGTGTATCGAACCGGCCGGGACGGTCGCAGGTTGAAGCCGGGCCGGGTGCCTATTCTCAGGGTGCCGCCGTCCGTCGTGATCTCGAAGTACTCCTGCAGGTTGTCATCGGCCGAGACCTGCAACGCTTCCGTGTCGCCCAGGCGGATCTCCAACTCGCCTATCGTGGCAAGTTCCACGCCGGTGAGTCCGGTGAGCCGGTGGCTCTCCTCGGACATGCTGCCTGAACCTCGTACGACCTCGCGCCCGAAGGCGATGTCCAGGCAACCCGACGAGAATCCCAGCAGAACGACGCACGCAGGGTAAAACACGATATTGCGCTTCATCGCTTCTCTCCCAAGTAGTCTTCCCCGCAAAAAGGATCATACGCCCGCGACGCCTTCGGGTCTCCTTCCCGCTACTCGTGCCCGGGTGCGTTTCAATCCACGTGAAGGGTCTGCGTCAGGTCGAGCCTCATGACGCGGCGCGCAGGTCCGACATGGGCGGCCGCGGCAACTGCGACGGTCAGGAGGAGAGCGCCAGCCCAGACCACCGGGTCGGCCAGCGGGATGCCGCCGCCGGTCATCCGCGCGACGACACGCGTCGCCACGAACGCCAGGGCGGCGCCGCTGCCCACGCCGAACGCGACCACCCAGCCGCCGGTCGCCAGCACGAGGCGGAGCAGGGCGCCAGAGCGGGCGCCCAGCGCCGCCCGGATCGCGAACTCGCGCCTTCGCTGCATGACGAGATACGCGACCACGCCGTAGAGGCCGATGGCGCCCAGCGCCAGCGCCACGCCGCCCGAGGCGCTAGCCACGTATGCTGCGGTTCGAGTCGGACGCATACTGACGGCGGCCGTCTCCCGGAGCGTGTCGCCCTGGCGAGGAAAGAAGACGTCCGGCTCCATCCGGCGAAGCTCGCGGCGGATGTCGGCTGACAGGGCCGCCGCGTCGCCCCCGGTCCGGGCGAGCAGCACCCCGCGCACGAGCAGGCCCTGCAAAACCGCGAAGTGCAGGTAGGGTGCGGCGTCCTCCCCTGGGGAATTCACCTCGTAGTCGGCCGAAACGCCGACGACCTGGTACTCTCGTCCGCCCCACTCCGACAGCCGGAACTGCCGCCCGACCGCCGGCCCCACCGGCCAGAAGCGCCGGGCCATGGCTTCGCTGACGACGGCCACGCGCGGTGACTCCCGCGTGTCGGCGGTGGTGAAGCTCCGCCCTTGCAGCAGCGCGACGCCCAGCGTGTCGAAGTAGTCCGCCGACACGTCGACCGTGTCCACCGACGTACCGCGGTCGTCCGGCCCATGCACACCTCGAACGAGGACGTTCTGCGTGTTGGACAAGATGTCGAGGGGAACGCTCGACGCCAGCGACGCCGCCTCGACGCCCGGCATCGACCGCACGCGTTCGAGCGCGTCACGCAGGAAGGGCTCCACGCGGTCTCGCTGGTAGCCAATCACTTCCAGGCCGAGGCGGACGGTCGCAACGCGGTCCGCATCGAACCCGGGCGAGACGCCGACCGCCCCCACTGCTTCCCGGGCCAGGAGACCCGCGAGCACCAGCAACGGCACCGTGGCCGCCAACTGCGCCGCCACCAGCGCATCGCGCAGGACCCAGCGGCGACCGCCGACCCGCGCGACCGCGACGGCGCCGTTCAGATCGCGCACGAGATTCGGCCGCGTGGCGCTGAGGGCCGGCACGAGACCCGCCAGCACGCCCACGCCGGCCGCCAATGCAGCCGTGAACACGAACGCGCGCGCACCGGGCACGAAGTCGAAGTTGAGCGGAATCGTGTCCAGGAGAGGCGGCGCCGCGGAGAGCGCGCGCAGCAGGCCCCAGGCCAGCGCCAGCCCCACCCCGGCGCCGAGGGACGACAGCAAGAGGCTCTCGGTCAACAACTGCCGGACGAGACGGCCCCGCCCGGCGCCAACCGCGAGCCGCACCCCGATCTCGCGCCGCCGCGCCACCGCGCGAGCCAGCAGCATGCCCATGACGTTTGCGCACGCCACCAGCAGAATGATCCCGACCACAAGTATCAAGCCGAACAAAAGGACGTCCACCGCGCCTGCCACTTGGGGCGGCAGGCGCACGTCGTCCGTCAGGGTCAGAGATACCTGCCGATCTTCGTTGGAGTCGGGCCAGGCGGCGGCCAGATTGGCCATGATCACGTCGAGGCTCGCGGCCGCCTGAGCCGGAGTGACACCCTCGCGGAGCCTCCCCTTGACGAACAGCCAGCGGTCTCCGCGGCGTTCGAGCGGGATCCCGCCCGGGGAGTCCACGAATGACCTGATGCCCACCGTCACCACGTCGCCGACCCATGTCATCGGAGTCCACAGATCCGCGTCCAGTACAGGCACCATGCCCGCGAACCCGGGCGGCGCGACACCCACCACGAGATACGGCTGAGACTGGATGCGGAGGCTCCGGCCCAGGACCCCCGGATCCCGTCCGAAGGCTCGTTCCCAGAGCCGGTCGGAGATCACGGCCACGCGGGCGGCGCCCGGTCGATCGTCCTCCGGCGCCAGCAGCCGGCCCAGTACCTGCCGAACGCCGAGAAGCTGAAAGTAGTTCCCCGTCACCGTCTCGCCCATCACGAGGTCGACGGCCTCGTCCACGCGCACTGCCGCAACCATCGAAGAGTGCGCCGCCATGTCCGTGAACACGTCGTTCTCCGCGCGCAGATCGAGGTAGTCCGGATACGAGGTCGTCGAGTACCGCTCGACACCGGGGTCACTCGTGTAGACGTCCACGAGTTCCGCGGCACGAGAGACCGGCAGCGGCCGGAACAGCAGCGAGTCGACGATCGTGAAGGCCGCGGTGTTGAAGCAGATCGGGATAGCCAGCGACACGACGGCGGCGGCAGTGAAGCCCGGATTCCGACGCGCGATCCGCAGCGCGTAGCCGAGATCGCGAAGCAGGTCCTCCAGCGGACGCCAACCGCGCGCATCCCGAACCGCTTCGCGGATGGCGTCGACGCCGCCCAGCCGCACGTGGGCCTGCCGGCGCGCTTCGCGGGGGTCCATGCCCGCGCGCAGGTTCTTCTCGGTTTCCATCTCCAAATGGAACCGCAGCTCTTCCTGGGCCTCGGCGTCCTCACGCCCGCCGCGGAAGAGGCTTCGCAGCCGCGCGGCCAGTCGCCGGACGAGGCTGGCAAGCAGGCTCATTTCGTCCCTCCGGCCCAGTCCAACACGCCGTTCACCGCGTTGACTGTCCGCTCCCACTCGGACTTCACCCAGCCTTTGCGCTTCATGCGCTGGAGGGCCGGGTACAACGTGCCCTGCTGGATCGCGAACACGTCGCCCGACATGGTCTCGATCCGCTGGGCCAGCCCCCAGCCGTGCATCGGCTCGAGGGCGAGCGTGCGCAGCACCAGCAGCTCCAGGGTGCCCTGCAGAACGTCGGATCGGTCGACCGTCATGCGAACTCTTTTTGATGATCCAAAGGGAGCTTGCCACGCGCTCTTCAGTTTGTCAAAAGAAGAGTGGCGCTCACGGCATCAGCGGATGGCGCCAGCGCAACTCGGCGAACCGGGCGAAGTCCCGGTCGACGGTCACGAGCCCGCAGCCGGCCTCGATCGCGATAGCCGCCAGACAGACGTCCGCGACACGGTTGCCGACCACGTCATGCCGGCCGCACAGGCGATCGAAGGTGGCCCAGTGCTACAAGAGCACATCGACGAGGCCGGATTCGGTGATCGCGCGGTCCCGCGTCACGAGTCGAAGCCGGTGCCTGAGTGCGGTGGCGTCGACGCGCCCGATTGGCCGTCCTGGAGACGCAGCGCCTGTCCCGCGGGTTCCTGCCCGAACGGACGGTGCACCGCCGCCGGCCGGCCCGTCACGTCGCCGGGGAGCATCGAGTGAGGTTCGTGTTGGAGTTCGACCCTGTCGCTGACCGTGACGCAAGGGCGGTGCGAAGATGATCGATCACCGTCGCGTTCAGACCCCCTGCGGAGCGGATCGCGTCCTCCAAGAGGCGCCCGGCATCCGCAGAGTACTGCGCTAGGCCGTAACCGTAACCAGGCAGGACTTCGCCGCCTGCGTCGATAGCCGCATGGAAGTCTGCCAACGTGATTTCCCTAGCAGCCCGTGGCAAAAGCCCCGCTGCATTCGATCGACGCTGCATCCCGCTGATCGTCGTTGTTCATCGGTCGAATACTACCAGTATTCTCCCTCTTCTCGCCTTGCTCAACGGGCGCATCGCCGATCTCGGTGCAACGCGGGGTTCTACCACGGGCTGCTAGCCCCTTTCTTGCCCGCGACCCTCTGGACGTTCTCCAGAAAAACAAGCTCGGGTCGAGAACGCCAAGCGCCGCTCGGACGAAATCGACCATGGCGGACTAACTGACGTACCGTCACAGGGAGAAACATCACGCATCGACAAAAGAGGTGGACGGCTCTTCTACGCACCTCGTGCAGTCTCTCAGCGTTCACTTGCATTGTCGACCCCCCGGGAAACGGCGACGAGGCAGAAGCTTGTCACCTGCGCCGATGGCGGCCAGCACGGGCGTCGGCGTGACTTCCTGGCTCCTGCCATGGTTTCCTGCCGCATGACCGGAACGGCCGAGAGCAGTGACGGAAGAGCAGCAGGCATTACGTTGAAGAACCGCATCGGTCCGAGTATCACACACGCCCCCAGACGCGCGGTAGCCGGACCGTGGTGGCGCCGGCGAGCCCCCGGGCACGGTGCTGCGGGCGGAATGACGCCCGAGCGGTGGAGGGCGCTCCCGCCGCGTCACCCTACGGGGTTCCAGACCCGATCGAAGCCGAAGCCGCCGAAGTCCTTCACGTTGGCGGTGGCGAACTCGGTGACGCCCTGTCTCCGCAACGACAGGGCCAGGCGCGCGTCGTAGATCCTGCGCCGGGCGAAACGCGCCCTGGCCGCCAGCAGCCAGAGCTCGTCATGCAGCGCAGTGCTGTCGGGGTCGAAACCAATGAGCATCCACCGCGGATGGCGACGGTAGCTCTGCACGACCTCGACGGCCGCGGCGGCCTGCAGGGGGCGCAGGAGCACTGCGGGATTCCTCAGCAGGGCATAGAACTCCACGAGCACCAGTTCCGAGACGGCGACATCGTCATGCGGCGTGAGGTCTTCCAGAAACAGGCGGGCGCGGTCGTGGAAGGGGCTGGACCGGCTGAAGGCGTAGAGCAGGATGTTGGTGTCGAACGACGTCACCGTCGACGTCTCCCTTGCTGTCCGGTGCTTCGATGCGCCTCGACGGTCCGCGCCTCGAGGTCGTCGAGCGCAGCTTCGCGAACCGCTTCGTGGCTCAGTCCGCGCCAGCCGACCGTGTCCGACACCGGTGGCCGCCAGGGCGACGAGGGTGGCGTCACGACGGGATGGCGGGCCAGGAACTGCTCGGCCGCTCGTCGCATGGTCTCCGCCAGAGACCATTCCCGGGAGGCGGCCAGTCGCTTGATGTCACGATACAGCGCGTCCGGGAGCTGGATCTGTGTCTTGATCACGCCATCATTTATACATCGCCATCAAAACGGTATCAATCGATCGCGACACATCGACTCTTGACGTCGACCGTTCGAACGGTCATCGTCGGCGCGAGGGCGGTCGGAAAGGCTGCGGAACGGGAGACCACGATGCGACTGAGACTGGGACGGTTGGCGGTGGGGATGACTGTGGCCGTGGGCGCCGCGGGGCTCGCGGTGGTCGCGCAACAGAGCGGTGAGACCATCACCGGCAACGTGACCAGCAGCGCCGGTCCCGAGGCGGGCGTGTGGGTCATCGCCGAGACGGACGACCTGCCGACGAAGTTCCGCAAGATCGTGGTGACCGACGACGATGGGCGGTTCCTGCTGCCGGAGCTGCCCGCCGCGAGCTATTCGGTGTGGGTGCGCGGGTACGGGCTGATCGACTCGGCTCGGGTGACGGCGGCGCCGGGGCAGGATCTGCGGCTTACCGCGGTCGCAGCCCAGACGCCGCAGGAAGCCGCGGCCGTCTATCCGGCCGCCTACTGGCTGTCGCTGATCGAGCCGCCGGCGGCGAGCGAGTTCCCGGGCACCGGGCCGGACGGCAACGGCATCAGCGAGGAACTCCAGACGCGCGACGAGTACCTCTACAACGTGAAGGCGTGCCTGCGCTGCCACCAGGTCGGGGGCGAGTTCACGCGCGAGCATCCGAACGCGGAGGCGTACGACTCGACCGCGGAAGCGTGGGACGCGCGGGTGCGGATGGGGCAACGCGGCGCCGAGATGAGCCTGTGGATGACGCGGTTCGGGCGCGAGCGGGGGCTGCGGATGTTCGCCGACTGGAGCGACCGCATCGCGACGGGGGAGGTGCCGCCGGCGCCGCCGCGCCCGCAAGGGGTGGAGCGGAACCTGGTCCTCACCCAGTGGGAGTGGACCGACGAGATGGGCAAGATCCACGACGAGGCATCCACCGACAAGCGCAACCCCCGCGTGAACGCCTACGGTCCGATCTACGGGGTGGACATCGCGAACGACAACCTCGCCATGCTCGATCCGAACACGCACACCACGACGATGCTGCGCATCCCGACCCTCGCCGACCGCTCGACGATGCGCGCGTCCTACGCGCAGTCGGGCTACCCGCCGTCGCGGCTGGCGGACCTCGAGCGCTTCAACCCGGCCAGCATCCACAACCCCATGCTCGACAGCCGGGGCCGGGTCTGGTACACGGCGACCCTGCGGCCCCCGGAGAATCAGCCGGACTGGTGCCGGGAAGGCTCGGACAACCGCTACGCGCGGTACTTCCCGCTGGATCGGTCGGGCCGCAACGTGAGCTACTACGACCCGGAAAGCGGGCAGTTCACGATGGTCGACACCTGCTTCGGCAGCCACCACCTGCAGTTCGCGTACGACGAGGACGAGACCCTGTTTCTGAGCCGGCCCAACAGCCCGGTATTCGGCTGGGTCGACACCGGGCTCCTCGATCGGACCGGCGACGGGCAGATCGCGCAGGGCTGGTGTCCGACGGTGGTCGACACCAACGGCGACGGCCGGATCACGAAGCCGTGGAACGAGCCGGCCGTGGTCCGCGCCGCCCGGTTCGAGGAGGACGCCACATCGAGCGCCTACGACTTCGACCCGGCGCTGGACACGCGCGTCACGGTGGGGGCCTACGGGATCGTGGTCAACCCGCTAGACGGGTCGGTGTGGGGCGCGCAGGATTCCTATCCCGGCCGGATCGTCCGGCTGGTGGTGGGCGACGACACGCCCGAGAGCTGCATCGCCGAGGTCTTCGAGGTGCCCTCGGAGCGCTGGGAAGTGGAGGCGAGCGGCGAGGTCGGCTTCATGCCCCGCGGCCTCGACGTCGACCGCAATGGCGTCATCTGGACCGCGCTGTCGGGGACGAACCACCTCGCCAGCTTCGACCGCGGCAAGTGCGGGGGGTTGACCGGACCGGCGGCGCACACCGGGCGTCACTGCGCGAAGGGATGGACCCTCCATCCGCTGCCGGGTCCCACGTTCAAGGGGACCGATGTCCGGGCCGACTACAACTATTACAACTGGGTCGACCAGTTCGACACCCTGGGCCTCGGCGAGAACGTGCCGATTGCCACCGGCACCGGCTCGGACTCGCTGGTGGCGCTGCTGCCCGAGACGGGGGAGACGGTCGTGATGCGCGTGCCCTACCCGCTGGCCGGCTTCCACCCGCGGGGCCTGGACGGCCGCATCGACGATCCGGACGCCGGCTGGAAGGGGCGCGGCGTCTATTCGTCGACCGGCTCCGACACGGTGTGGCACGCCGAGGACGGCTTCGCCGTCGAGAACAGCGAGTACCGGTCGGTCTCGAAGCCGATCCTCGTGAAGTTCCAGTTCCGGCCGCATCCGCTGGCGAACTGACGCGGTGAACTCGCCAATGCCATGCTCGGCCTCCTTGTGCCGGCGTTGGTGACACCCTTGGAGTCGCGCCCGGAATTAACCCCTGACGCCGGTCACCCGAGCGGCCATTCTCGACACGAATCGCCCCGCAGGGGCGACGGCGGCGTCGGGGGCCGGCCAGGGAAGGATAATCTGGAGCGCGCTAATACGAATTAGCCCAAGTTTACCAAGTTGACCGGCCATTTTGCCGATTTTGGCTGTATTTCGGGATTGCCATGTCTGTAAGTTGTTGATTCTAAAGGAACGGGGTTTGACGGTACGCGATGTAGTGCCATAATCGTATATAATGGGTTGACTCCGGCCGCCGCGCCCGCTATCGTGGGTAGCGTGTTCATTCGGCGCACCCAAACCCGGCGGACCCAGGACGGAAAACCCTACTTCTCCCATCGCCTCGTGCACTCCGAGCGCGTCGGAAACACCGTCCGGCAGCGCACCCTGCTCAATCTCGGGCGCCACTTCGACATCCCCCAGGCCCAATGGCCGCCGTTGTGCGCTCGCATCGACGACATCTTGACCGGCCAGGCGCCCCTGCTCGCCGATGGCCCGCCCGCCGTCGAGCACGAAGCCCAGCGCATCGCCGCGCAATTGCTCGCTCGCGGCGCACCGGGGGACGGGACGGCCGCCGGACCGACCGACGTGCAACGGGTCGATGTCGACTCGCTGCGTCTGGTCCGTCCCCGCAGCGTCGGGGTCGAGCAACTCGGCCTGTGGGCGCTGGAGCAATTGGGCCTGCCGGCCCTGCTCGCCGAGTTGGGCGTCAACGGCGCCCTGCGCGCGGCGGCGGCCGGCGTCATTGTCGGGCGTCTCGCCCAGCCCGCCTCGGAGCGCGCGACGCACCGCTGGCTGCAAGCGCGCAGCGGCCTCGGCGAGTTGCTCGGCGTCGACTTCGAGACCGTCGGCGCGATGCAGCTCTACCGCGCCTCGGACGCGCTGGTGAAGCATCGCGAGGCGATCGAGGCGCATCTGTTCGACCGCGCGATGGGGCTGTTCGACCGCCAGCCGACGGTGACCCTCTACGACCTGACCAACACCTACTTCGAGGGCGAGGCGAGCGAGCAGCCGCAGGCAAAGCGCGGGCACTCGAAGGAGAAGCGCAGCGACTGTCCGCTGCTGACCCTGGGCCTGATGCTCGACGCCAGCGGCTTCGTGCGCCGTTCCAAGGTCTTCGCCGGCAACGTCCGCGAACAGCGCACGCTGGCCGACATGCTCGAGGCGCTGGAGGCGCCACCCGGCGCCCTCGTGGTCATGGACCGCGGCGTCGCCACCGAGGCCTGCGTGCAGTGGTTGCGTGAGCACGACTACCGCTATCTGGTCGTCAGCCGCGAACCGCACCGTCAGTTCGACGCCGAGGCCGCCGTATCGCTCCAAACCCAGTCCAACCAGACCGTGCACCTGCACAAGGTGGTCTCGACCGACCCCGACGAGGTGCGCCTGTACTGCTACTCCGAGGCGCGGGCCGAGAAGGAACGAGGCATCGTCGAGCGTTTCGCCACCCGCTTCGAGACCGCCCTGACCCAGCTCCACGAGGGGCTGGCGCGCCCCCGCACCCACAAACGGCTCGACCAGGTGTGGCAGCGCATCGGGCGATTGAAGACGAAGCATTCCCGCGTCGCCGCCCACTACCAGATCGGGGTCACCGCCGACGAGACCGGCGAAAAGGCGGTCGCCGTCACCTGGACCCGCCGTCCCCGGGACGGCTCGATGGCCACCCATCCGGGGGTCTACTGCCTGCGCAGCAGCGAGACCGACTGGGACGAAGACGCCCTGTGGCGCACCTACACCACCCTCACGGACGTGGAGGCCGTCTTCCGCTCGCTCAAGGCCGAACTCGGCCTGCGCCCCATCTACCACCACAAGCCGCGGCGGGCCGACGGCCACCTGTTCATCACCGTCATCGCCTACCAACTCGTACAGGTCATCCGCACCCGACTGCGCGGGCACGGCAACCCCGCCAGTTGGACCACGTTGCGCCGCATCCTCGACGGCCAGCAGCGCGTCACCGCCACCTTCCGTCGCCCCGACGGGCGCACGCTGCACGTGCGCACAGCCACGCAACCCGAACCCGAGCAGCGGGACATCTACGACGCGCTCGGCGTCGACCCGCACCCCGGGGGCGTCCGCAAAACGCTCATCTGACCAACCCAGCTCACCGGTTTGCGCAGGTTTGTAGTGCCACTCGAGTATTCCTGTCGGCGTAAGCTGCCTATTTACAATAGTTTATATTTTTGACTGGTAAACTTGGGTTAGCGTCGGCCGGCGCCCCGAGCAGTTGACGCAATTGCCGCTTTAGCGCCGAGCCACGAACGTGCAGCAACTCGCCGTCCTCATGCCTCGCGCACGGCGTCCATTGGAGCGATTCGGGAGACCCGACGCGCCGGCAGCCAGCAGGCTAGCAGCGCGAAGGCGACGAGCACGGCAGTGACGCCGGCATACGTCAGCAGATCCAGCGGTACGACGTCGAACAGCAGGTGCTCGATCAGGCGAGTCGTCGTGACGGCGCCCGCCAGGCCGATGATGACGCCGACGGCCACGAGCCCTCCCCCTTGCCGCACGACCAATCCAACAACGTCACGGCGTCCGGCGCCCAGCGCCATGCGAATGCCGATCTCGCGCCGGCGTTCGGCCACGGAATGGCTGAGCACGCCGTAGAGACCGAACGCGGCGAGCAGCAGCGCCACCGCCCCGAGTATCCCGGCGCACATTGCGTAGAACCGCGGTTGCGTCACCAGCGCCCACAGCATGGCGTCGAGGCCCGGCGTTGGGTAGGTCTCGGTGTGCACCTCGCGCAGGAAGGCCAGGACGGTGAGTGCCGTGCGACCGCTGCGCACGAAAATGATCGGGTTGTCATGAAAGATCGCGTAACGCTGAGTCATGCCGGGCTGAAGCAACGGTACAAAGATCTCAGGAAAGAGCATCCTCCGTGTGTCGGCCGAAAGGAAGGGAGACGCGATGTCGTCCACCACGCCAATGACCTCCCACGTCGCAATCGCGTCGCCAATGACTGCCGGTCGCATCAGGCGTTGCCCCACCGCCGGCGCATCGCCGAACGCTTGCTGCGCGAACGACTCGCTGACGACCACGACCCGCTGGCCGTCCGCCGAGTCACGATCCGTGAAGAACCGACCGGCCTGCACCCGCAGCCCCAGGACGTCGGCGTAGCCGGGACTGACCGCCCGTATCCCGGCCTCCAGTGGCTGCCGGGCAAGGATCGGCGCCAGCGGGCCTGCGACGGCGATTGGTTCGGCGCCGGCGGGAATGATCGGCATCGTGCGCGCCAGCGCGACGCCGTCGACGCCCGGCAGGTTCTCGATCCGTTCCACTGCCCTCAGCAACGTTTCAGCAAACACACGGACACTCGCGTAGTTCTCGGCAATCAGGTCGGGGTCAGTAAGCATCTCTGGGAGGATGCTGTTCCTGTCGGGGTTTACAGGTTCGAACACCAAGAGGTCGGCCGGCTCGTAGCCGTGATCGAACGTCACGACCGCCACGAAGCTGTGCAGAAGCAGACCCGCGCCAATGAGCAGGGCCAGGGCCACCGCCACCTGCCCGACCGCCAGAACCGCCTGGGTCCGATTCATCCGAAGACGTCCGAAGCCGCCGGCCGTTGCACTGCCCGCTTCGTTGAGGGTGCGCAACAGATTGACCCGCGACCCCGCGAGCGCCGGCGCCGTCCCGGACAACACACCTGTCCCGACCGCCAGCCCGGTCGTAAACAGGAGCACGGCTCCGTCGAGCCCGGCGCCGGCCAACCCGGGAACGTAATCCGGCACCAGCCCGGCCGCGGCGCGCACCATGCCGGCTGCCACGGCGACGCCGACCGCGCCGCCGGCGACGCTCAGCATGATGCTCTCGACCAGCAACTGCCGCGCGATCCGGCTGCGGCTGGCCCCGAGCGCGCCACGGATCGCCAGCTCCGGCTGCCGGACGACGCCGCGCACGAGCAGCAACCCGGACACGTTCGCGCACATTACCAGCAACACCAGCCCGGTCCCCGCGCCGAGCATCAGGAGCACCGCCCGGAACGGTCGCGCCAACTCCTCCCGAATCGGACGTACGGACACCTCGGGTTCGCCGGTCGGTGGCAGGTTGCCGCTCGACTCAGTCAGCAGCGTTCGCGCCTCCGCCGCCGCCTGCTCCGGGGACACCTCGGGCCGCAGACGAGCGATCGCGTTCAACGGCGGGACGATCACAACCACACCCTCACCCGCGGCTTCGTACTCCGGCACGACGAGCGGCGTCCACAGCTCCACCGAGCGGGACGGGTACGCGAAGGCGTCCGGCAGCACGCCGATCACCGTGTACGGTTCATCGTTCACCTCCACCGGCGCGCCGACGATGTCCGGGTCGGCTCCGAAGCGACGTGTCCAGGCCCCGTGACTCAACAGCACCACGCGGCCGGCACCCTCCGCCGCATCTTCCTCGGTGAACGTCCGCCCAAGCCATGGGGTCGTTCGCAACAGCGGAAATAGTGACGGCGTCACCTCGGCAGCGGAAAGCTCCACCAAGCCGTTCGGACTGTCCGTGACGACACTGACGCTGCGGTAGGCCGCGATGTGCTCGAACGACCGAGCGCCATCCTGAAGCTGCTGCAGCTCGTCCGGCATCAGGTACGGAAACACCGGACGCGCCGATGCCGCCCCGCTGTCTCCGGCCGGATGCCCCACGGCGACGACCGTGTCCGGGTCCGCATACGGCAGCGGTCGGAGCATCAAACCGCTGACGAGGCTGAAGGTCGCCGTGTTCGCGCCGATGCCGAGGCCGAGAATCCCTACCACAGCCACGGTGAACGCGGGGCGCGCCCGGAGCTGCCGCACCGCGTCACGCAGATCCTGCAGGAGTCCTTCCATGGCCTGTTGCCCGTACCTCCTGAAACCGCCTCGCCTGTCTCGCTACCGGCCGACGCCCTGCCCGGTCACGGCACTCCCGGAGGTCGCGCTAGCAGCACGCAAACCTCCTCTGTGTGTCCGTTCTCGTCAACGAACACCTAGTCCCCTTGATCTTTGATTTCTTCAAAAAGTCGTTGGTCATCTGGGGCCACCGTGGACTTGAACGGTGCGCTGTCCGAACCGCTTCACCTTCGCGAGGATCTCGTCGGCTGTTTTCGTCCACTTGAAGGGCTTGCCCTCGTCATTGTGGGCGTCCACGTAGGCGGAGATGGCGTGGCGCAGCGCGTGCGTGCTGGAATGTGAGCCGCGCTTGAGGGCGTGTTCGGTGAGGAGGCCAAAGAACCGCTCGACGAGGTTGAGCCAGGCGGAGTAGGTTGGCGTAAAGTGGAACTGGAAGCGCGGGTGGCGGGCCACCCATCGTTTGACCAGCGGGGACTTATGCGCCGAGAGATTGTCGAGGATCACGTGGACGGTGAGGGTGGGGTCCACCCGCTTGTCGATCTCGCGCAGAAAGCTCACGAAATCCCTCGACCGATGCTGCTTCTTGGTTTGCGCCACGACCTGGCCGGTCGCGACGTTGAGCGCCGCGAAGAGGTCCACCGTGCCATGGCGGATGTAGTTGTGCGTCTGGCGTTCGGGCCGACCCATGTCCATCGGCAGGATCGGCTGCGCTCGCTCGAGGGCTTGAATCTGAGGCTTTTCGTCGAATGACAAGACAACGGCGTGGTCGGGTGGATTCAGGTAGAGGCCGACAATGTCCCGCACCTTCTCGATGAACAGCGGGTCGTCGGAGATCTTGAACGATTCCACGATATGCGGCTGCAACCCGAAGGTGCGCCAGATGCGGCCCACGGTGGAGGCGCTGACGCCAGCGCGCTCCGCCATCTTGCGGGTGCTCCAGTGGGTCCGTCCCTTCGGCTTACTTTCCAACGTGGCGACGAGGATCGACTCGACATCCGCATCGGACAGTGTCCGGGGGGCTCCGGGCTTGGGCTCGTCATACAGCGCATCCACGCGACCTGTCGTAAACCGCTGCCGCCACTTGCCGACCGTCACATTCGAACAGCGCAGTTTCGCCGCGACCGCCACGTTCGATTCGCCACGCGCGCACCTCAGGACGATCTTCGCCCGCAAGGCCACATGCCGATTCGTTCTGGCGCGCCTGGCGAGCCGCTCAAGTTCTCCTCGCTCCACGGCGGTGACTTCCAATCTCGCTTTGGGCCGACCTGTTCTTGCCATGCCGCCCAATACATCACACTCGGCACACTTCTTAAAGCTTTTTCAGACACAGGGGACTAGCAGCCCGTGGCAAAAGCCCCGCTGCATTCGATCCCCGCTGAATTCTGCGCTTCCCCGCGGAATTCTGCGGTTTCACGCTGCATCCCGCTGCGCCATGCTGATTTCTGCGGTTTCACGCTGAATTCTGCTGCTCTTCGTTGTTCCGGCTGACGAACAGGGCAACCACAAGGGTTGCCCCTACAAGGTATGCTCCCTCTTCTCGCCTTGCTCAGCGGGCGCATCGCCGATCTCGGTGCAACGCGGGGTTTCACCACGGACTGCTAGGAGTCTGCAATGCCGCTGGTGCCGCTCTCCACAGACATCGCCGGGTACCGTGGCTTCGGACTCTCGATAGCCAGCAGTCGGCTGTACCTCATCCTTATGCCTCGCGCACGGCGTCCATTGGAGCGATTCGGGAGACCCGACGCGCCGGCAGCCAGCAGGCTAGCAGCGCGAAGGCGACGAGCACGGCAGTGACGCCGGCATACGTCAGCAGATCCAGCGGTACGACGTCGAACAGCAGGTGCTCGATCAGGCGAGTCGTCGTGACGGCGCCCGCCAGGCCGATGATGACGCCGACGGCCACGAGCGCTCCCCCTTGCCGGACGACCAACCCGACGACGTCACGGCGTCCGGCGCCCAGCGCCATGCGAATGCCAATCTCGCGCCGGCGTTCGGCCACGGAATGGCTGAGCACGCCGTAGAGACCGAACGCGGCGAGCAGCAGCGCCACCGTCCCGAGTATCCCGGCGCACATCGCATAGAACCGCGGTTGCGCGACCAGCGTCGACAGCATCTGGTCGGGGCCCGGTCCTGGGAAGGTCTCGGTGTGCACCTCGCGCAGGAAGGCCAGGACGGTGAGTGCCGTGCGATCGCTGCGCACGAAAATGAGTGGGGTGTCATGAAACATCGCGTGACGCCGAGTCATGCCGGGCTGAAGCAACGGTACATAGACGTCAGAGAGCAGCGTCCGTGTGTCGGCCGGAAGGAAGGGAGACGCGATGTCGTCCACCACGCCAATGACCTCCCACGCCGCAGTCGCGTCGCCAATGACGGCCGGTCGCATCAGGCGTTGCCCCACCGCCGGCGCGTCGCCGAACGCTCGCTGCGCGAACGACTCGCTGACGACCACGACGCGCTGGCCGGCAGCCGAGTCACGATCCGTGAAGAACCGACCGGCCTGCACCCGTAGCCCCAGGACGTCGGCGTAGCCATGACTGACCCTCCGTATCCCGGCGACCAGTTGCTGCCGGGGAGGGATCGGCGCCGGCGGGCCTGCGACGGCGATTGGTTCAGGGTCGCCGGGGACGATCGGCATCACCTGCGCCAGCGCGACGGCGTCGACGCCCGGCAGGTTCTCGATCCGTTCCACTCCCCTCAGCAACGTTTCAGCAAACACACGGACACTCGCGTAGTTCTCGGCAATCAGGTCGGGGTCAGTAAGCATCTCTGGGAGGATGCTGTTCCTGTCGGGGTTTACAGGTTGGAACACCAAGATGCCGGCCGGCTCGTAGCCGTGATTGAACGTCACGACCGCCACGAAGCTGCGCAGAAGCAGACCCGCGCCAATGAGCAGGGCCAGGGCCACCGCCACCTGCGCGACCGCCAGAACCGCCTGGGTCCGATTCATCCGAAGACGTCCGAAACCGCCGGCCGTTGCACTGCCCGCTTCGTTGAGGGTGCGCACCAGATTGACCCGCGACCCGGTGAGCGCCGGCGCCGTCCCGGACAGCACGCCTGTCCCGACCGCCAGCCCGGTGGTAAACAGGAGCACGGTTCCGTCGAGCCCGGCGCCGGCCAGCCCGGGGACGTAATTCGGCACCAGCCCGGCCGCGGCGCGCACCATGCCGGCTGCCACGGCGACGCCGATCGCGCCGCCGGCGACGCTCAGCATGATGCTCTCGACCAGCATCTGGCGCGCGATCCGGCTGCGGCTGGCCCCGAGCGCGCCACGGATCGCCAGCTCCGGCTGCCGGACGACGCCGCGCACGAGCAGCAACCCGGACACGTTCGCGCACATTACCAGCAGCACCAGCCCGGTCCCCGCGCCGAGCATCAGGAGCACCGTCCGGAACGGGCGCGCCAACTCCTCCCGAATCGGACGTACGGACACCTCGGGATCGCCGGTCGGTGGCAGGTTGCCGCTCGACTCAGCCAGCAGCGTTCGCGCCTCCGCCGCCGCCTGCTCCGGGGACACCTCGGGCCGCAGACGAGCGATCGCGTTCAACGGCGGGCCGATCACAACCACACCCTCACCCGCGGCTTCGTACTCCGGCACGACGAGCGGCGTCCACAGCTCCACCGAGCGGGACGGGTACGCGAAGGCGTCCGGAAGCACGCCAATCACCGCATACGGTTCATCGTTCAGCTCCACCGGCGCGCCGACGATGTCCGGGTCGGCTCCGAAGCGACGTGTCCAGGCCCCGTGACTCAACAGCACCACGCGGCCGGCACCCTCCGCCGCATCTTCCTCGGTGAAGGTCCGCCCAAGCCATGGCGTCGTTCGCAGCAGCGGAAAAAGTGACGGCGTCACCTCGGCAGCGGAAAGCTCCACCAAGCCGTTCGGACTGTCCGTGACGACACTGACGCTGCGGTAGGCCGCGATGTGCTCGAACGACCGAGCGCCATCCTGAAGCTGCTGCAGCTCGTCCGGCATCAGGTACGGAAACACCGGACGCGCCGATGCCGCCCCGCTGTCTCCGGCCGGATGCCCCACGGCGACGACCGTGTCCGCGTCCGCATACGGCAGCGGTCGGAGCATCAAACCGCTGACGAGGCTGAAGGTCGCCGTGTTTGCGCCGATGCCGAGGCCGAGAATCCCTACCACAGCCACGGTGAACGCCGGGCGCGCCCGGAGCTGCCGTACCGCGTCACGCAGATCCTGCAGGAGTCCTTCCATAGCCATTTGCCCATACCTCCTGAAACCGCGTCGCCTGTCTCGCTACCGGCCCGCGCCCCACTCCCCCAGCTCTCAACCCATCGCCGGCGGACGCGCCCGCGGATCCAGGTCATCGAGCCCTTCGAGAATGTCGGACGCCCAGCGCAGCACGTCGCGGCCGGCGACGACGCGGCGCAGCGCCCGCATGCGGCGCTGCTTTTCATCGACGGTCATATCGAGCGCCTGCTGGAGTCCGTCAGCGAACCCCTCGATGTTGTACGGATTGATGATGACCGCATCGCGCAACTCCTGCGCGGCGCCGGCCAGCTCGCTCAGCACGAGCACGCCGCCGAGGTCTCCGCGGGCCGCCACGAATTCCTTCGCGACCAGATTCATCCCGTCGTGGATCGAGCTGACAATGCAGAAATCGGCAAGACGATACAGCGCCACAAGGCGCTTGATGCGGAACGCCGACTTGCGATACCGGATCGGTCCGCCGTCGTCACGGTCGCCCGCGTACTTCGCGTTGATCGCGGCGACCCGGGCGTCGATATCGGCCTCGACGGCCGCATAGCTGTCCAGCTTCGATCGGGAGGGCACGGCGATCAGTACGAACGTCAACTGGCTGGCGAGCCCCGGCCATCTCGTGAACAGGGCGTCCAACGCGTTGAGCCGCTCAGGGATGCCCTTCGTGTAGTCGAGCCGATCGACCCCGACCCCGACCAGCCGGGTGTCGATACGCAGCTCCCGCCGCAGCCGCGTCATCTCCGTCTCCAGACCGGGGTCGCCGGCATACGTCTGGATACGGTCGAAGTCGACGCCGATCGGGATCGCGCAGACGGTCGTCGAGCGGTTGTGCGCATGAATGCGGTTCCGGCTCACCTTCGCGCCAAGTTCGGCGCGCACGGCCGCCAGAAAATTACGGCGGTCACGCTCCAACTGAAACGCGAGCAGGTCGGTCGCCAGCAGGCCTTCGAGAATCTGCCGGCGGTACGGGCAGATGCGCAGCGTGTCGGGGTGGGGAAAGGGTATGTGCCAGAACAGGGCGATCCGCGCGGCCGGACGAAGCGCGCGCAGGCGTCCGGGCACCAGCGCCAGTTGATAGTCCTGAATGAAGACGGGCGTGGTCACGTCGGGCAGCTCGTCATTGACGGTCCGGGCGAACCGTTCATTGACCCCGCGATAGAATCGCCAGTCCTCGGCCCGGAAGACCGGTTTGACGTGGGCATGGTGGCACAGGGGCCACAACCCCTCGTTGGCGAATCCCTCGTAGAAGTGCTGCTCTTCCTTCTCGGTCAGCCAGACGCGCCGCAGAACGTAGCTCGGCGCATCGGGCGGCACCGGCACCCGATCATGCTCGTCGACCACCTCCCGGTCGGCGTCGCCGGCGCCGTGCGCAATCCACACCCCGCCACGCTCGCGCATCAGGGCATCGAGCGCGACGGACACGCCGCCCGTGGTTGGTTCCCAGGTGACCGCGCCGCCCGCTGTGCGCGAGTGCAGATACGGCTCGCGGTTCGAGACGACAGCGAGCGGCCGGCCGGACCAGCCGGCGAGCATACGGGAATCCTGCCGGGAGTCTGACATCAATGCTCGCGTCGCGGGCAACGCCCTGTCGGACCGTGAGTGGCGCCCGCGCCGCGAGACACCGACTCGGCTGACGTGCCGCTCTACACGCCAAACGACAGACCGCAGCCGCACTCGGCCTTGGTGTTGGGGTTCCGCAGGATCAGGTTCTGCCCGAGCATGTTCGGGTCGCAGTCCAATATTGTGCCGTCGAGATACTTGAAGCTCTTGGGGTCGACGAAGATCTTGGCCCCGTCGCAGGCTTCGAACACCTGGTCCTCAGTGCCGGGCGACTGTTCCCACTTGAAGATGTAACTCAGTCCGGAACATCCGCCGGCCTTGATCCCGACACGGAGACCACCGCCGGTGATCCCCTCCTCATCCATCGCGCTCTGGATCCGTTTGGACGCGGCCTCGGTAATTTCAATCATCTGTTGTCTCAGTTTACCTCACCGTCCGGATCCGCACGCCACCCGGGCGGCAGATCCGCATCGTCATCCGCAAGTTCGAAGACCGCAGCGGGAGTCCGGAGTCCGGACACCAGACTGCCCAGCGTCTCCACCACATGGTCGACCTCGGCCTCGGTGTTGAACCGTCCCAAACCGAACCGAATCGAGGCCCGGATCGCGGCGTCGCCCAGCCCCAGCGCCTGCAGCACGTGCGACGGCTCGCGGCTCGCCGTCGTGCAGGCGGCGCCGGAGGACACCGCGACATCGTCGAGCCCCGTCAGCAACTGCTCGCCGTTCACACCGGCGATGGTGACATTCAGACTGTGCGGCAACCGCGCCGACATCGAACCGTTCACCGTCACACCGGTCAGCACGCGCTGCAGACCACGGCAGAGCCGGTCTCTGAGCCGGCGCAGCCGCACCGATTCCTCGACCATCTCGCGGGCGCAGAGGGCGGCGGCGCAACCGAACCCGACGATTGCCGGCACGTTCAGCGTGCCGGATCGCAGGCCCGCTTCGTGTCCTCCGCCATCGACGAGCGGCGTGAGCTCGAGTCCCCGCCGGACGAACAAGGCGCCCACGCCCTTGGGGCCGTGAAGTTTGTGCGCCGTGAGGGACAACAGGTCGATGCCGTCCGCGGCGACATCGAGCGGGACCTTGCCGGCCGCCTGCGCCGCATCGGTGTGGAACGGCACGGCGCGCGCGCGGGTCACCCGGGCCAGGTCCGCCAACGGCTGCAGCACGCCGATCTCGTTGTTGGCCGCCATGACCGTCACCAGGACGGTGCCAGGCGTCAGGGCGGCCTCGAGCGCCGTCGCGTCAAGCAACCCGTCGCTCCGCACCGGCAGATACGTCACCGCGGCGCCCAGTTGTTCGAGCCTGGCGCAGGGATCGAGGATGGCGCGGTGCTCGGTCTGGACGGTGACGATGTGGTTTCCGCGATCGCGCGAGGCGTCCGCGATCCCTTTCAGCGCCAGATTGTTCGATTCGGTTGCACCGCTGGTGAACACCAGCTCACGCGGCGTGCCGCCGATCAGGCGCGCCACCGCCGCCCGTGCGTCCGCCACGGCGTCCCGCGCCGCCCAACCGAACCGATGATGGCGGCTGGCGGCGTTCCCGTACTCCTCTCCAAAGAACGGCAGCATCGCCGCGATCACCCGTGGATCGACGCGGGTGGTCGCGTGTCCGTCCATGTAGATCGGCAGGTGCATCGACATTCGTACGTGCTGGACAACCGGGACATGGCGCCGCGGGCGGACAGCGTCCCACGTGCGTGGGCGCGGCCCGACGCCCGCTGGCGTGCTGGCGACCATCGCAGCGCCCCACGTGCGTGGGCGCGGCCGGTTCAGCGCGGGCCGACCGGCGTGGCCAGCGTGTGGGCCGGCGGCGCGCTGCGGGACATCGAGATCGACACGAGCGGCGACTCGTCGGCGGCCAGCGCCTGCAGGCTGTACGACGCCAGCGCCTGCACGATCTGGTCCTTGATGCGCCACAGGGGATCGCGAATGTTGCAGGTGGCGTATTGCTCGCAGTCGTCGTCCAGGGTGGTGCACGACGTCACCATGACGGGACCATCAATCGCTTCGATCACGTCGGCCACCGAGATCCGGCCGGCGGGCCGCGCCAGGTGATATCCGCCATGGGTTCCGTGATGCGACGCGAGCAGATGCTGCCGGACGAGACGCTGGAGCACCTTGGCCATCAGCTCGACCGGGATGCCATACCGTTCGGCGATCTCGCGCGCGCTCGCCGCCTCGGCCTCCGGACGCGAGGCCAGATCCTTGAGCGCCATGAGCGCGTACTCGGCTTTCTTGGACAATCGCAGCATGTCGAAATACCAGCAGCCCGATTCTACCGGACCATCGCGAACGGAACCACCCCGCCGAGCTCTAGCAGCCCGTGGTAAAAGCCCCGCTGCATTCGATCCCCGCTGAATTCTGCGCTTCCCCGCGGAATTCAGCCTTCCCCGCTGAATTCTGCGCTTCCCCGCGGAATTCTGCCTTCCCCGCTGAATTCTGCGCTTCCCCGCGGAATTCTGCCTTCCCCGCTGAATTCTGCAGTTTCACGCTGCATCCCGCTGATCCATGCTGAATTCTGCGGTTTCACGCTGAATTCTGCTGATCCATGCTGAATTCTGCGGTTTCACGCTGAATTCTGCTGCGCATCGTTGTTCCGGCAGACGAACAGGGCAACCACAAGGGTTGCCCCTACAGGCCTTGCTCAGCGGGCGCATCGCCAATCTCGGTGCAACGCGGGGTTTCACCACGGGCTGCTAGTACTTCGGCAATGACGGATCAATCCGGTCGATCCAGGCCAGGATACCGCCAGTGAGGTTGCGGGCGCCGCCGAATCCCGACTCGCGCAACAGCCTCACCGCCTTGCCGCTGCGCACCCCGGATCGGCAGTGCACGATCATCTCGCCGCGCCCCTCGAGCTCGGACAACCGCGACGGCAGCTCGTTGAGCGGAATCAGCACGGACCCCGGAATGCGGCAGATCTCGAATTCCCGCGGCTCGCGCACGTCGAGCAGCAGGAACGGATCCCGGCGATCGAGCCGGGTCTTCAACTCCTCGACCGTTGCCTCATCCGCCGGCGGCGCCTCCGTGACCGCCACGGCCGGCGCGATGCCGCAGAACTGCTCGTAATCGATAAGCTCGGTCACCGTCGGATGGTCGCCGCAGACCGGACAGTCGGCGTCCTTCCGAACCTTCAGCTCGCGGAACCGCATCTTCAGCGCATCGAAGAGCAGGAATCGTCCGATCAGCGTTTCACCGGCGCCCAGAATCGTCTTGACCGCCTCGGTCGCCTGGATCGTGCCAACCACGCCCGGCAGGATGCCCAGAACACCGCCTTCGGCGCAACTCGGCACGAGCCCCGGCGGCGGCGGATCGGGAAACATGCACCGATAGCACGGACCGCCGGGCGCCGCGAACACCGACATCTGCCCTTCGAACCGGAAGATGCTGCCGTAGATATTCGGCTTCCCTGAAATCACGCAGGCATCGTTGACGAGATAGCGGGTCGGAAAGTTGTCGGTCCCGTCGACGACCAGATCGTAGTCGGCGAACAGGTCGAGCGCATTCTGCGAGGAGAGCGCCATTTCGTGGGTCACGACGTCGACTTCCGGATTCAGCGCGTTGAGCCGCGACTTGGCCGACTCGAGTTTCGAACGGCCCACATCCGGCGTTCCGTGAATGATCTGTCGCTGAAGATTGCTGAAGTCGACCGTGTCGAAGTCGACGACCCCGAGGGTGCCGACCCCGGCCGCGGCCAGATACAGCGCGACCGGCGAGCCGAGGCCGCCGGCGCCGATACAAAGCACCCGCGCCGCCTTCAGCTTCAACTGCCCCTCCATGCCGACCTCCGGCAGGATAAGGTGGCGGCTGTAGCGTGCGACCTCGTCGTTGCTCAGCGACGGGATCCGCGGCGGGCGCAGCGGGGGCGTTTCAGTGCTCACGTCCACCCCCGCCCGCCACCGACGGAATGATGCTGACCGTGTCCTCGGATGTCACCGGGGTCTGCTCTTTCTCCAGATAGCGGATGTCGTCGTCGTTGACGTAGATGTTCACGAAGCTCCGCAGCTTGCCGTCCTCGGTATACAGATGCTTGCGGAGGCCGCCGTGCCGCGCCGTCATGTCGGACAGCAGCTCTCCAACCGTGGCGCCCTCGGCCTCGACGACATCCTGCTTGCCGGTATACGAGCGGAGCGGTGTCGGTATCAGAATCTTGGTGCTCATGTATCCAGGTCTCCCGCCCGTCGTCTCTACTCGACTTCGACCGGCTGTTCATCGAACGCCGACCGGTCGTCCCGCAACCGCCATGACGTCAGCGCCGCCGGCTCGCCCCCGGCGACAGCCACGATGACATACGAGAACACCGGCCAGGCGTGATCCAGGTCATACCGCGACGGCCGCGCCGCACTGTCGGGGTGCGAATGGTAGAATCCGACCAGTTCCGCATCCAACCCGTCGGCCCGTCGTTCAGCCGCCCGATAGTCCACCGGACGCACCAGAAAGCGGCGCCGTGGGCCGTCCTTGGTGGTGTTCGGCAACGCGAGCGCCTCGGTCACCAGCGAACCGCGTCCGATGAGTGCGCCGCAGCACTCGTAGGGGTACGACTCGCGGCCATGCCGCCGAATCCCCGCCACGACCTCGGGCTCGAGGACCAGCGTCGGGACCACCATGCTCGTTGCGCGGCGTGTCGGCGCCACGTCACTCGGAATCAGTCGCGTAGCCCTTCTCTCGCCAGGCCAGGGTGCCGCCGGTGATGCTCCGGACGTTGCGATACCCGAGCGACTTCAGGAACAACAGACCGGAGAGCGACGCGTTTCCGCGCTGGCAGACACTGAGAATCGGCGCATCGAGATCGCGAGGCAACACCCCCAGCGCCTGGCCATTCTCTCCCAGGCCACCCAGCGGCATATTGATGGCGCCGGGAATGTGCGCTTCGTCGTACTGCTCGCTCGGCCGCACGTCCAGGACGAACGGCTTGTCACGCTTCCACTGCTCGTGTGCCGCGTCGACGTCGATCGTCAGCTCGGCGTTCCCGCGCACGTTTTCCCGCATCCGTTCCAGCAGCGGATTCCGGCCGGCCGCGGGCCGCGCTTTCGGCGCCAGGTGCGGCAGATGCTTCACGAGGGAGGAGGCGTACTTGAAGGCGCTGTCGGGAAAGATGACGACGACGACGTTCCCCGGTTCGTCCGGCACCAGCGCGAACGCGCCGGCCAGCGCCATGGCGGAACTCGGGCCGGCGGTGATGCTCTCCTCGCGGTTCAGTCTGAGGCACAGGTCGAACGCGTCCTGATTGGACACCTCCACCTGCCCGTCGTATTCGCCGGGCCGATACAGTTGCGTCTGCTGCAATTGGCGCAGGCTGCGCACGCCCGGAATATCGTGCCCCTCGGCTGGATACACGCCCAGCACCTGCAGGCCGGATCGCTGCTCCTTGAGAAAGCGGCCGGTGCCGGTGACGGTGCCGCACGTGCCGAGACCTGCCACGAAGTGCGTGACCCGCCCCTCGGTCTGCCGCCAGATTTCAGGGCCCGTGGTCTTGTAATGCGCGTCGGGGTTGGCCTCGTTCACATACTGGTTCAGCATGTGAACGTCCGGACGCTCGCCGATCTCCATCGCCTTGGCGATGGCGCCCTCGGGCGCGCCCGGCGCCGGGCACAACGTGTCCTGGAGTTCCAGCACGTCGGCGCCGAAAAACCGCAGCATGGTGCGCTTCTCGAGGGGAATCTCGCTCGACAGCGGCGTGGTCAGGCTGTAGCCCTTGGCGTTGGCGATCATGGCGAGGGCCATGCCGGTGTTCCCCGACGTCGGCTCGACGAGTTTCTGTTTCGCATGCACCGTCTGGCGCGCCTCGCCATCGGCGATCAGATTGGCCGCCACCCGGTCCTTGACCGCCCCGAACGGGTTGAACCACTCGAGCTTGGCGTAGACGACGGTGTGCGCGAACGGCGACACGCGGTTCAAACGCACCAGGGGCGTCGGATTATCGGCATCGCACTGGAGGCGAAGAATCGAGTCGTAGATGCGCAGGGCGTGGTCGTTCATCGGTGCAACTGTTCAACGCGGTCGGAACACTACATGTTATGCGGACGTTGCGAAGGCTTCAAGCACAGGGCCGCAGCAGCGCCGGCGCGGCCGGCCGGACCACCTGCGGCAACACCAAGCGGTTACACTATCAGGCGCGCCGCGGACCTCAATCGCGGCCGTACGACAGACCGCGCGGTCCGGGCGCGGGCAACGACTACACGTTCTGACCTGACCTCACCCGATGCAGATCGAGCCTTTCGACCTTGAACGCTGGCAGTCGTGTCACGAGCACGCGGTCGAGATCAACCTGACCGAAAGCGGAGTCCAGCCGCTGCGTCTGCAGGAACTCGTGCAGCCGTCGCAACTCGAGGCGCTGCTGGAACAGGAGCTGGGCTATCCGCAGACCAACGGCACGGCCGCCCTGCGCGCCCGAATCGCGGCTCTCTACGACGGCGCGACCACCGCCAACGTGCTGGTGACGAACGGCGGCTCGGAAGCGAACTTCCTCAGTTGCTGGCGTCTGATCGAGTCGGGCGACGAGGTGGTGAGCATCCAGCCCAACTACATGCAGATTCCGGGGCTGGCCCGGGCGTTCGGGGCCGCGGTTCGCGAGGTCTGGCTGACACCGGGGCCTGGTCGATGGGCGCTCGATCTCGCCGCGGTCCGCGCGGCGGTGACCGCCCGGACCCGGCTGATCGTCGTGTGCAACCCCACCAATCCGACCGGCGGCCGTCTCACCGAGGCGGAAGTGGCGGGGCTGTGCGCGATTGCGGCCGACCGCGGCTGCTGGCTGCTCGCCGACGAGGTATACCGCGGCGCAGAACTCGACGGGCGCGAGACAGCGTCGGCATGGGGCCGCCATGAACGGGTAATCGTCACCAGCGGGCTGTCGAAAGTGTACGGCCTGCCGGGGCTGCGCATCGGCTGGGCGGCGGGACCGCCGGGCATGGTCGACGAGCTGTGGGGCCGGCGCGACTACAGCTCCATCGCGCCGGGCGCGATCAGCGACCTGCTGGCGCGGGTCGTGCTCGAACCTCGGCGGCGCGCGCGCCTCCTCGAACGGACGCGGCAGATTCTGCGCCGGAACCATGCAGCCGTCGCCGCCTGGGCGGCCGATCGACCCGGACTGCACCAGATTCCGCCGGAAGCAGGCGGCGTGACCCTGATCCGCTATGACGGATCACGGCCATCGTCTGATCTGGCCGAAATCCTCCGGACGGAGCACGGCCTGCTGATCGTCCCCGGATCGCACTTCAGACTCGAACACCATCTGCGGCTGGGGGTTGGCGGCGACACCGCAGCTCTGGTGGAAGGTCTGCGGCGTCTCGCGCCGGTGCTCGCCGGCGCGCCGGGACATTGACGCCTGCATCAACGACGAACGACGGGAGAACTCGAGATATTTCATGAGCGACAGCGCGATGAACACGAATGTGCAGGCCGGGGGCGCCCTGGCCGGACTGACCGTGCTGGACCTGACCCGCATACTGTCAGGCCCGTATTGCACGATGATGCTGGCCGACATGGGCGCCCGGGTCATCAAGATCGAACAACCGGGCAAGGGTGACGATACGCGCGGATGGGGTCCACCGTTTCAGCACGGGGAAAGCGCGTATTTCCTCAGCATCAACCGCAACAAGGAGAGCGTCACCCTCAATTTCAAACATCCCGCCGGCCGAGCGGTGCTGGACACGCTCATCGCGCAGGCGGATGTGCTGGTCGAGAACTTCAGACCGGGCACGCTCGAGCGCCAGGGACTCGGCTATGACGCAGTGTCAGCCCGTCATCCGCGGCTGGTCTACTGTTCGATTTCCGGATTTGGCCAGACCGGACCGCGGCGGGCGGAACCGGGCTACGACGCGGTCATGCAGGGAGAAGGCGGCCTGATGAGCATCACGGGGCCGGCCGGCGGCACCCCCTATCGCCTCGGGGTCGCGATCGCCGACATCGTGTCCGGGATGTTCGCCGCCTACGGGGTCGCGCTGGGACTGCTTGCGCGTGAACGCAGCGGGCGCGGCCAGTTCATCGACATCGGGATGCTCGACTCGGTCGCAGCGCTGCTGACCTACCAGGCGGGCATCTGCTTCGCCACCGGCCAGGCGCCGCCCCGACTGGGGAACCACCATCCGACCATCGTCCCCTATGAGACGTTCACGGCGGCCGACGGCGACATGGTGGTCGCGGCCGGCAACGACGGGCTCTTCGCGAAGTTCTGCGACGTGATCGACACACCGGCGCTGGCCGCGGACGCCCGTTTCACGACGAACAAGGGGCGGGTCGAGAATCAGGACGCGCTACGGCCGTTGTTGGCCGAACGCCTGCGCACGCGCACCCGGGCGCAGTGGATCGAGGTTCTCAAGCAGGCCGGCGTACCCTGCGGCTCGGTGCGCGATCTGGCCGAAGTGCTCTCGGATCCGCAGCTCGTCGAACGCATGATGGTGTTGCCGATGCAGCATCCAAAGGCGGGTGCGATGCAGGTGTTGGGGGTACCGGTCAAGTTGTCGGACACCGCCGGTGGGGTGCGCACGCCGCCCCCGGTGCTCGGACAGCACTCGCACGCGGTGCTCGCGGAACTGGGCTACGACGCCGATCAGGTCGCTGCGTTCGAACGGGACAAGGTCATCTGAACGCGGGCGACCTCAGCGAGTTCGCCAGCCTGGATGAGATCGAGGCTGCGCACCGCGCTCGGCAGGCGTTGAGCTGTCGCTGATCGGCACCTGAACGAGCGGTCTCTCGAAGCACACCCCCGAACATTTCAAGAAGGACCCCGGTAGAATCCAGCGGAGGTGACGTCGAGGACGATGATCGGTACGGCACTGTCGGTCGCGGGACTCGCCGCGCTCGGGTGGCTGGTGCTCGTCGGGCTGCTTGCGTTGCAGGAACGCCGCTTCATCTTCTTTCCGACGCGGGTCCTGGCCGCTGCACCGGCCGATGTCGGGCTGCGCGCCGAGGAACTGTCGATCACGACGTCAGACGGGGTGGCGCTCCATGGCTGGTGGATCGACGGTCCGAGTGATCGGGTTCTGATCTGGTATCACGGCAACGCCGGCAACATCGCCGACCGGCTTCACAACGCGCGGTGGTTCGTGGACCAGCTCGGTCTGGCCGTCGTGCTGGTCGACTATCGCGGCTATGGGCGCAGTCAGGGAACACCGGACGAAGCCGGGCTCTATCTCGACGGTCTGGCCATCTACGATGCCGTGACGGCCCGATCGGTACGGGCGCAGGACATCGTCCTGTTCGGCCGATCGCTGGGCGGTGCGGTCGCGATCGAGACGGCGCTGCGGCGTCCCGCCGGGGCCGTCGTGCTCGAATCGGTGTTCCGCTCGGTGCCGGCGCTGGCGCGCGAGCACTACTGGTTCGTGCCGAGCGCGGTGGTCCGTACCCGGATGGACAACGAATCGAAGATCGGTCGCGTCCAGCCGCCCATGCTCCTGCTGCACGGCGACCGTGACACTATCGTCCCGCTTGCACACGGCCGCCGCCTGTTCGAGCTGGCGGCGCGCCCCGCGCGCTTCCACGTCATCGAAGGCGCCGGGCACAACGACACCTATCTCGCCGGGGGCGCTCGCTACGTCGAGGTGTGGAAGGCGTTCCTCGAGGACACCGCCGGCTCGGCCGGTTGACACGCCCGGCCGCCAGTCGCGCCGCCAGGGCGTCTCACGGAGCCGGCTCGAGACGCAGCAGCGCGCCGTCGTCCTCGGCGTCCGTGAGCACGTAGAGGAATCCGTCGGGACCCTGGCGTACTTCCCGGATGCGCTGCCGGAGTTGGGTCAACATCGACTCGCGCCGCAGCTCCTCCATATTCTCGTTGAACACGATGCGCTGCAGGTGGCCCGTGCCCGGGATCCCGCCCTGGCGCAGCGAGCCGACGAACACGTTGCCCTGCCACGGGGGAAACTGGTCGCCGGTGTAGACGGCCATGCCGGCGGCCGCGATGGCGGGCAGCCACACCACGAGCGGCGACTCGAATCCCTCGCGTGTCGGATGCTCGGAGACGCGCGCGCCGGGATAGAGACGCCCGAAGCTCATGAGCGGCCACCCGTAGTTGCGGCCCGGCAGGATGATGTTGATCTCGTCGCCGCCGTTGGGGCCGTTCTCATGGTTCCAGAGCTCGCCGGTCTCGGGGTGGACCATGAGGGCCAGCGTGTTGCGATGCCCCATCGTGTAGATCTCCGGCCGGTAGCCCGACTGGTCGGCGAACGGGTTGTCGGGCGGCACCGAACCGTCGTCGTTGAGGCGCAGGACCTTGCCGCGCAGGCTGTCGGGCTCTTGCGCGACGTTGGCGACCCGGCCGCCGGTCGACATGTAGACCTTGCCGTCAGGGCCGAAGGCGACCCGCCCGTTGAGCCCCGAGTTGCCCTCGTACGCCTCGGTGACGAGCAGGTCCTCGACATCGAGGAGTGCGCCCGCATCGAGCCGTCCCCGCGCGAGCGCCGGCGAACCGCGGCCGTCGCCGGCCGGCTTCGTGTAGGTGAGATAGACGAGGCGGTTGTCGGCGAACGCGGGATGGAGGGCCACGTCCATGAGACCGCCGTTGCCGTCGGTCCGAACCTGCGGCAGGCCGGAAATGGGTTGCGGGTCGAGCACGCCGTCGTGAACGCGGCGGAGACGGCCGTCCCGCTCGGTGATCAGCATGCCGCCGTCAGGAAGGAACGCGATGGCCCAGGGGTGCGACAGCCCACCGGCCACGACGCTGACGCGAATCTTGTGCTGCTCGGCGGTATCGAACACCCACGGGCCGTCACCCAGCGGCGGCACCGGTACGCCGATCGGCGCCTGCTCCTGCGCCTGACCGATCGTGAGCATACAGAGCAGCAACGGCGCCGCCAGGAGCACGGAATGTCTGACCCTCATGCGAACCTCCCGCCTGAGCTGAACCCGTATCGAGATTGACTGCCGCTACTATAGCCGGTCACGCGGCCGTGCCTGACTACGGCGGCGGGAGAAGCGGCTGCACGCCCTCGGGCAAGTGCTGGTCGAACGCCGCCAGCAGCGCGGCGTCCGCCGCGTGGGCGCCCATCAGCGCGACCACGTCCACCAGGTCCTGCGCGCCGAACGCGCGCAATGCGCGCGCGTAGGTCTCGGCGCCGACGTTGTGATCGCCGAAGAGCTCGCGGCCGAACGCGATCACGGCGGCGTCCTGCTCGTCGACGCCCACCAGCGGCCGGCCATGGCGGACGATATCGATGACCGCCGGACCGAGACCGGCCTCCCGGGCCTGCGGCTCATGGACGGTCCAGTCGTGCTGCGAGTCGTGCGCGCGCGCCGTCACCAGAATCGCGAGCTGCATGATCCGGCGTCCCACTCGGGCTTCCAGCGTCTGCAGTCCGGCTCCGTAGCTGCGGATGACCGCCGGACCGATCCCCGAGGGAGACAGCATGCGGCCGTAGAGCACCGACACCGACGCCCGGCTCGCCGGGCTGCGAAGCGGCAGACGGCTCCTCGAATCGGGGTGGATGTCGTCCGGATGGGTGAAGGGCAGCGGGAGGGACTGTCGCCAGCCGGCCGGCATCCGCTGATTGAAGGCGGTGAGCGTGGCCGCGGTGCTCGCATAGCTGCCCATCACATCGATGACGTCGACGAGATTGGTCTTGCCCAGCAGCCCCAGCGCCCGCGCGTAGGTGCCGGCGTCGAGCCGGCGCGTGCCGAACAGCTCGCGCCCGACCTCGATGATGATCGCTTCGCGGTCGCTCAGCGCGGTAATCGGCTGCCGGTGCCGCACGATGTCGATGATGCCCGCGTCGAGCCCGACGGCGAGCGCTTCCAGCTCGTGCAGCCCCCATTCGTATGGCTGGTCGTACTCGCGCGCCGTCGTCAGAATGGTCAGCTCCGTGAGCTGACGTCCCATCGGCGCGTCGAACCGCAGACTCGCGCCCGACCCGTGCAACCGCAGCGCCGCGGCGCCCGTGGGCGCGCCGGCCGGGCCCTCGACCGCGGCATCGTAGGCCGCGCGGCGCCCGGCATCGAGCTCTTCGCGATCGACCGGCGGCAGACGGCTGCGTGACACGGGATGGACGTCGTCGGGGAGCTGACCGGCGTGCGCGACCGGCAACCCGGTCGCGAGGACACCGGTCGACGCGAGCACGACCGCCGTCTGTATCCATCGCCGCATGACCGCCTCCTTCGTTTCCCTAGGAGCCCGTGGCAAAAGCCGAACAGGGCAACCACAAGGGTTGCCCCTACAGGTATTTTCCCTCTTCTCGCCCGCGTGGCAACGCGCGACGCGGTGATCCGGGCTCACCAGGACAGGTCGACGCCGACCGGGCAGTGATCGGATCCGGTCGTCTGCGGCCAGATGAAGGCATCGGTGACCCGTTTCGCCGCGGCTGGCGAGGCCAGCACGTAGTCGATGCGCCAGCCGACGTTCCGCTCGCGTGCGCCGCCCCATTGCCGCCACCAGGTGTAGTGGCCCGGTGCGCCGGCGTGGCGGGCGCGAAACGTGTCCACCCAGCCGGCGCTCAGCCAGCGGCTCAATTCGGCCCGTTCCTCCGCAAGGAAGCCGCTGGTCTTGGTGTTGGATGCGGGCCGCGCAAGGTCGATCGCCTCGTGGGCCGTGTTGTAGTCGCCGACCACGAACACCGGGCCGCGGCGCCTGAACGGTTGCAGGCGGTCGAAGACCGCCGCGTAGAAGTCGAGCTTGTACGGCACGCGGCTGTTGTCGCGGTCACGGCCGCTCCCCTTCGGAAAATACACCGACGCCACTGACAGCCGCCCGAAACTGGCGATGACGAGCCGGCCCTCCGCGTCAAAACGCGGTTCGTCCAGGGAGGTTGCCACCCGGGTCGGTGGTTCACGGGAATAGATGGCGACGCCGCTGTACCCGGGCCGCTCCGCCGCTGCGAAGGTCGCGTGCCATCCCGGCGGCGTCCGAACATCGGGGTCCAACTGGTGCTCGAAGGCGCGTACTTCCTGGATGCCGACGACATCGGCGCCCGCGACATCCAGGAACTGGAGAAACCCCTTCCTGGCGCAGGCACGCAGTCCGTTGACGTTCCAGCTCACGATGCGCATGGCGCGAGGGTCCAGACTCTGTGACGTCCGTACCATACACGCGAATCTGCCTCGCACGGTGGCAGGGCGAGCGCGGCGGGCACCGCTCTGAACCGGCCGGGACCGATCGAACGTGTCGCTTCGCCGGCACGCGCCCGGGGTCCGGCCATAATGTAGTGAGATGAAGCACCCGTTCGAACGCCCGTATTCCGCCGGTGCGGTTCCGCGGGCACGCCGCCCGTCGCGCGTGATCAACGTCGGCCGCCTGTTCGTCATCAGCGGTCTCCTGCTGGGCCTCCTGGACCTGCAGGCGGCCGGGGCCCAGACCGCGGCCCTCACCGGACGCGTTACCGACGAACAGGGAGCCGCGGTGCCCGGGGTCACGGTCACGGCTCGCGCGCCGGCGCTGCGACTCCCCGTCACCATGTCCAGCGACGGAACCGGCGCCTACGCCCTGGCGCTGCAGCCGGGGACCTACACCGTGACCTTCACGCTGAGCGGCTTCGAACCGCAGCAACGGGCGGACGTGCGGGTGACGGCCGGAGACACGCGCGTCCTTGACGTAATGCTGCTCCTGGCTACGTTCACCGAGCAGGTGGACGTGGTCGGGGTCACACCGCTGGGTGGGGTCGGCGTGAGCCGGGACCGCCTGGCGGCCGTGATCTCGGTGATCGACTCGGGCGACCTCGCGGCGCGGGGCGCGCCCTCGATGGCCGACGCGCTGAACGAGCGTCTCGGCGCCGTCACGCTCGAGGGTACGACCACCAACCTTTTCCAACCGACGCTCCGTTTTCGCGGCTTCAGCGCGTCACCGATAATCGGCCTCCCGCAGGGTATCGCCGTCTATCAGAACGGCGTACGGATCAACGAGCCGTTCGGCGACACGGTACAGTTCGACCTCCTGCCGCAGTTCGCCTTCGACCGCGTGCAGCTCAGCGCCGGAACCGATCCGACCTTCGGACTGAACGCCCTCGGCGGCGCACTGACCTTCGGTCTCAAGAACGGGTTCGAGCACCCGGGCTTCAGCGGCGAACTCTCCGCCGGCGCGTTCGGCCGGTTCACCGCCACGGCGGCGTACGGCGCCCACCGCGGGCCGTGGGCGCTCTACGCCGGCGCAACGCACTTCAACGAAGACGGATGGCGGGTCGCGTCTCCCTCGGAGGTTACACAGGCCTTCGCCGATGTCGGATACCGTGCAGGGCGCATGAATGCCGGCGTGAGCGTTACCTTTGCCGACACCCGCCTGAACGGCAACGCGCCCGCGCCGATCGAGCTGCTGCAAGCCAACCGGACCGCCGTCTTCACGTTTCCGGACACGACCGAGAACCGGCTTGCGCTCGTGCAGGGCCGGGCGAACATCTTCGCGACCGCAACCTGGTCGCTGCAGGTCACCGGCTACTACCGCGATCTGGACCGGCGCACGTTGAACGGCGACGAGGCAGAGTTCCGCGTCTGCGACGACGAGGCGCTGCCCGCCGGCGCGCCCGTCCAGACGCTCTGCTTCGGAGCGGACGACGATGACGACGATGACCACGGGGACGTCGACGCCGGCGATGCCGGTGACGTCGCCGCATCGCCTCTGGTCGACCTGCAGTCCGGACGCTTCATCACCAGCCTGGACGCGGCCGGCGATGCCGCCTTCAACCGGACCACCACACGTGCGCAGGGGTACGGCGCCGCGCTGCAGGCCACCGCGACGACCGCCGTCGGCGGGCGGGACAACGTGCTGATGCTTGGAGCCTCGGCGGATCTGGCCGACGTCGCCTTCGCGTCGCACAGCGAAATCGGTACGCTGACCGCGGAGCGCGGCGTGGCCGGTTCGGGGCTGCTGGCCGGCATCCACGGCCTCGGGGGCGACGATCTGTTCAACACCGGCATCGAGACCGAGAACCAGGGCATCGGACTCTATTTCAGCGACACCTTCTCGATGACCGAGCGCGCCCACCTGAGCGTCTCCGGCCGCTACAATCACGTCGGTCTCGACATCGCGGATCAGCTCGGTACGGCGCTCGACGGCACGCACACGTTCGCGCGCTTCAACCCGGCCGTCGGCATCGTCTACCAGACGGGCGGCAGCGCAGCGATCTTCGCCCGCTACTCCGAGTCGAACCGGGCGCCCACGGCGGCGGAACTGAGTTGCGCCGACCCGGAGGAACCGTGCCGCATCCCGAACGCGTTCGTCTCGGACCCACCACTCGTGCAGGCTGTCGCACGATCGATCGAAACGGGCATCCGGGGTCGCTGGGCCGCCGAGTTCGGACAGGGAGAGTGGTCAGTGTCGGCGTATCGGACCCGGCTCGACGACGACATTCTGTTCATCGCGTCGCCCACGCTCATCGGGACCGGGTACTTTCAGAACGCCGGCGCCACTGCGCGCGCCGGGCTCGATATCGAGTTGCACGGCGAGGCCGGCAGGACGAACTGGTACGCCAACTTCGGGCTGCTGGAGGCCACCTTCGAATCGCCCGTGCTGCTGCCCAGTGACGCGGAGGTCAACGACGCCGCCTCGGACGGGGGCACGATCGCGGTCGAGCCCGGCGACCGCCTGCCCGGCATCCCGCGCCACAGTCTCAAGGCCGGCGTCGGCCACGGGATCACGGATGCCTGGGAGCTGGCCATCGAGACGGTCGTCGCGTCGAGCCGTATCTTCGTCGGGGATGAAGGCAACGACCAGGTCGAGCTCGAGGGCTACGGGGTGCTCAACCTCCGCTCGTCGTATCGCTTCGACCGCGGCGTCGAGCTGTTCGTGCGGCTGGACAACCTGCTCGACACGCGCTACGCGACGGCCGGCGTGCTCGCCGAGCTCGAGCTTCAGTTGCGCGAGGCGCCGAACGCCAGCGATCCCCGGTTCATCGCGCCCGGCACCCCGCGCAGCGCGTTCGCCGGCGTGCGCGTGCGATTCTGACGCCGCCGGCCGCGCGGCCATCCCCGACACCGAACCCGCCGCGCCATCCTCGAGGACGACGCCTTCTCTCGCACGGATACTCGACGTTGTCCTTCTCCGGCGCTCAGTTGATCGAGTCCATCACGAACTTCTGCACGCTCCCGCTGAGCTGCGCGACGAACACGTCGTCCGTGTGCGAGACGGTCATCCCGTGTCCACCGCCGCCGCCGTTCAACTCGGCCAGGATCGCACCGTCGAGATCCCGGAGCGCGCCGCCGGCCCAGATCTGCTGCTCCCTGGTGACGAAGAGCGTCTGCACACCGGTGAGGTCGGCCCATTCGTCGAGGAGCGCCCCCTCGGCGTCGAACACCTGGACCCGGCGATTGTCCCGGTCGACCGCGTACACGCGGCCGTCGCCGGCGACGGCGATGCCGTGCGGCAGGCCGAACTCGCCCGGTCCGGCGCCGCGCGATCCCCATTCGCCGATGTACTCGCCCGCACCGGAGAATCGGACGATGCGGGCGTTGCCGTAGCCGTCGCTGACGTAGAGGTCGCCGTTCGGGGCGAACGCGATGTCGGTCGGCAGGTTGAACGTGTCCCGCCCGGCGCCGGACACCCCGTTCGTGCCAAGCTCCATCAGCAGCTCACCGGTCTCGCGCAGCTTGTAGATGACGTGGCCGGGCGCGTCGACCACCCAGACATGGCCGTCTGGATCGACCCGGATGGCGTGTGCGCCGCAGGCATGGCAGCCCGCCGCGCCATACACGGCCGAGTAGCCCGAGGCGCCCGGCGCCCGGGCGTCCGGCGCGACGGCGGTGACCTTGCCGTTGCTGAACAGCCCTTCGCCCCACGCCCGCACGAACGTGCCGTCCGGTTCGAAAACCATGATCGGCTGCGCGCCGCGGTGCAGCACCAGGATGGTCCCGTCGGCGCCGGTCGCCACGGCGACGACCTGGCCGAAGTTCCAGGGCGCCGGGGTCCCGGCGGCCGTCGTCGCCGGCAGCGGCCAGTCCGGCGCCTCGGTGTACGCCGGGACCGGCGGCTGGGCGGGCGCGGCGGACGCCGCCAGGACACCCGCCACCGCGAATGCAACGGCGAACCGCCAGACGGAATGCACCGGCTTGCGCATATGACACCTCCTGAGCGGGCGCCCGCCGCCAGCGCGGGCGCTGTGCACGTCCACGAGTGGGTCAATCTTTCCTGACGCTTCGGCGAGTCAGGCTCGTCCTGCAGGAATCACGTCGCTCTCCTTGCCGGCACACGCCGACGAGCAGCGACCGTCACCGCACCGGCGCCATGCCCGTGTACGTGAACTTCTGCGCGCGCCGGCCGCGCTGCGCCTCCGCGGTGTAGATGTTGCCGTCGCCGTCGGCGGCGATGTGATGCAGCGCCTGAAACTGTCCAGGCTCGGCCCCGGCGCTGCCGAACGAATACAGCACTTCGAGCGTCCCGCGGTCGACGACATGGATGCGGGAGTTGCCCTGGTCCGCCACGTAGATGAACCGCTGCTCCGGGTCCGGCGAGAACGCCAGGCCCGCCACCGTCGACCCGCTCTCCGCGTTGCGGTTGACGAAGCCCTGGGCGGTGAACGCCCCGGCGATGGTGAACACCTGAATGCGGCTGTTGTTCCGGTCGGAGACATACACGAGCCCGTCGTTCGACACCTCGATGCCGTGCACGATGCCGAATTGCGACGGTCCGCGCTCGTCGTCCGGCGGCGCGTCCGGCGGCGTATCGAGCGGCTCGTTCCCGAACGCGCCCCACATGCGCTTGAAGGCGCCGGTGTCCGCATCGAGCGCAATCACGCGGCGATTGCCGTAGCCATCGGCCACGAAGACCTCGTTCGTCGCCTGGTATACGAACGACTCTGCCGGCCGGCGCAGGTTCCGCGTGTCCGCGTTGCCGCCGCTCTGGCCGCGCCGGCCGATCTGCAGCAGCAACTCGCCCGTGCTCGTGAGCTTCAGCAGCATGTCGTCCGATTCCGGCTGGCCGCTATTGCCGCCCACCCAGATGTTCCCCTGGGGATCCGCGTGGATGCCATGCTCGTTGGCCGGCCACTCGTAGCCCTCGCCAGGACCGCCCCAGCCCCGGATGAACGTACCGGCGGCGTCGAATTCCAGCACCGGCGGCGCCGCGTTGGCTTGCTGCTCCTCTTCCACCGTACGCGGCCGGTGCAGGACCCAGACATGGTCGCGGGCATCGACGGTCACCGACGCGACCTGGCCAAGGACCCAGTCGTCGGGCAGCATCGGCCAGGACGGGTCGACCTCGAACGCCGGCAGCGTGCGATCCTGCGCACCCGTGTGCGGCCCGCCGGCGGCGACGAGCACCAGCGCGACCGTGGCGACTCCCACCGTGTGTCTCCAGCTCATGTCGACTCCTCCCCGGGTACCGCCGAACCGCCGGTTCCGGCCCAGCGTATCGTAGAACCGAGCGCGTCCGCGACCAGGCCAGTGCGTCCAGCGGGCAAGATGCAACACAGGGATACCGACAGGAGGCGGCATGGTCCAGGAATTGGACACGCTGGTCGCCACGTACGTGCAAGGCGCACGAATCCGGCGCGAGGTGCGTCAGCCGGGCGCCGCATTATTACGACCAATTCTCGGTGCGACGCGGAGTTTCACGACGGACTGCTACGGCTGATCGGTCGCTTTCTCCAGGGCGCGCTCGCCACCCAGGATGTTGGTCATGCTGTAGTTGCCCTCGTGGCAGGCGTACTCGAAGAGATAGGGCAACTCTTCGGGAGGAAACGCCGTGAAGGGGAACTCGCCCGAGAAATCTGTCGTCCAGTGGGTCGGGTCGTCTACCGTGAACTCGTAGTGCACGCTGTCGCCGTCGACCCGTGTGAACCGCTCGGTCACGGTGATGGTGTCGTCCGTCCGGCCGTTCGCCACGCGGAGCAGAACGGGGTCGCCGCCGACCGCGCCCGCGTTCGCCTCCGTCCGACGGATGTTGGTCGTTTCGACGACGAGCGTGTCGCCCTCCCAGTGTCCGCGCGCGTCGCCGTGCCACTGGCGGACGTCTTCGGGCAGATGCGTACGCCCGTCGAGCGGAATGATGCGGGTGTCGTGGATCATCTCGGCGTAGATCACGACATACCCCGGTGTCTGCATGAATATGAAATTGTTGTTGTACGCGCTCGGCAGCATCGGGGGACCGGCCGACCAGACCAGGCAGCGATCGTTCAGCTCCAGGTCCACGAAGGAATCGAACGGACCGTCGACGGGAAACGCCTCGTCGTGCGCCGCCTTGCGTGTCGCGGCCTCCGGGGTCCGCGCCGGCAGCCGGCCGTTTGGCGGATCGACGATCAGCGATGTGCGGCCGGTCGGCCGCGTGCCACCATCGAGCCAGAAGTTGTTGTAGCCGCCGACGTTCCCACCGGCGACCGTCCGCTGCGGCGCGGCAACCAGCAGTTCCGCATTGCGGTCGACCCGCGCCTGCTCCTGTGACGCCACCTCTTCGGCCGTGAGAAACACCTTGTCACCCAGCCTCTCGGGACGCTCGAGCGGCGTGATGGTCTTGTTGGTGTAGGTCCCCTGCAGATTCGGGTCACCCCAGGGAGTGCGTGGTGCATCCTGACCGGCAGCGCCCACCGGCGACAACCCCACGAATGCAATCACACCCAATATGGCACGGAGATACGAGCGAGTCATCTGACACCTCCAGTTTCGCCCCTCGGACGAATCCAACCGGGCTCATGACAAAACAGTGATACAGATTATACGCCTGCGACGGGCCTGCGACGCCGAATTCGACCGCTCAGCGCCGGGCGCCGTCAACCCCGCCGACGACACAGTGACGATGGCTGCCAGTTTCACGAGTTCCAGTTGGCGAGTGCTGCTCAGTGGCCGCCTTTGGATCGCCGCGCTGATGGGCTTTGCCAGCGGCCTGCCGCTGCTGCTGACGCTGACGCTTCTGCAAGCGTGGCTGACGTCGGCGCAGGTGGACCTGACCACCATCGGGTTGCTCGGCGCGGTGGGGCTGCCCTACAGCCTGAAGTTCCTGTGGGCGCCGCTGCTCGACCGGTTCAACCCGTTCGGGTTGGGACGCCGCCGGAGCTGGCTCGTCATCGCCCAGTGCTGCCTGGCCGCGAGCATCGCCCTGCTGGGCTTCCAGGATCCCACCCGGGACCTCTGGGCGGTGGGGCTCGCCGCCTGTCTCGTCGCCTTCTTTTCGGCGACGCAGGACGTCGTGATCGACGCCTACCGGCGCGAGAGTCTGGCCGACGCCGAGCAGGGTCTCGGCGCATCGATGTACACCTACGGCTACCGGACCGGCATGCTGGTCGTGTCGGCGGGCGGTCTGGTGATGGCCGACCAGATCGGCTTCACCGCCGTATACCTGTCGATGGCCGCCATCATGCTGTCCATGGTTGTGGTGACACTGCTGGCGCCGGAGCCGGGTGTCGATCAGGAGCGGCCCAAGACCTTGAAGACCGCGTTCCTGGGGCCGTTCGCCGAGTTCTTCCGCCGCAGGGAGCTGCCCGGCGGAGCGCTGCTGGTCGTGGCGTTCATCCTCCTGTACAAGCTCGGCGACAACCTGGCCAGCCACATGACGATCCCGTTCTATCTCGAGACCGGATTCTCCAACACCGAGATCGGCACGGTCGCCAAGCTGTTCGGCTTCTGGCCCCTGATGTTCGGCGTGTTCGTCGGCGGCGCCCTGACGCTCAAGGCCGGGCTGTACCGGGCGTTGCTGATCTCCGGCGTGTTGCAAGGGGTCTCCACGGCGGGATTCGCCGTGCTGTCCATCATCGGCTACGACCTGTGGTGGCTCGCCGCGGTGATCGCGTTCGAGAATCTCACCCAGGGGATGGGTACGGCGGCGCTGATCGCGTTCATGGCCTATCTCACCGATCGCCGGTTCACGGCCACGCAGTTCGCGTTGCTGTCGGCGCTGGCCGGGACGCCGCGCACTTTGCTGGTCCTGCCAACCGGTTGGATGGCCACGCAAATGGGCTGGGTGCCCTTCTTCGTGTTCTCCGCACTCGTCGCCATCCCGGGACTGCTCCTGCTGCTCGTGTTCAAAGGATGGCTGCAGGGCGGCTCACCCGCACCGGCGCGAGCATGACGCTCGACCGTGCTACGGACCGCCCCCAGCCGCGCGGCGGGTAGACACACGACGGCGTTGACGCCTCGCTATCGCGACTCGGCGCCGGTCCCGTCTCACTCCGGTTGCGCGAAGACCCACAGCGCGGCCCCGCGGTCGGCCCGATTCGCGGCTCGCGCCCGACGTGCTATAAGGGCTAGCAGTCCGTGGTAGAACCCCGCGTTGCACCGAGAGCGGCGATGCGCCTGCTGAGCAAGGCGAGAAGAGGGAGCATACCGGTAGTATGCGACCGATGAACAACGCAGATCGGCGGGATGCAGTGTGAGACCGCAGAATTCAGCGTGAAACCGCAGAATTCAGCGGGGATCGAATGCAGCGGGGCTTTTACCACGGGCTGCTATGGCTAGCGAGCCGGACGATTCCGCAGGATCACGATGGACACCAATTCATATGCCCCGCCGTCACGAGATGCCGCCCTGGACCTCGTGCGGGCGCCCGATCTGCCCGCGCTCATGCACCGCGCGGCGGCGCTGCGCGATGCCGGGTTCGGCCGTCCGGTCAGCTATTCGAGAAAGGTGTTCATCCCGCTCACCAAGCTGTGCCGGGACGTGTGTCACTACTGCACGTTCGCCCAGCCGCCGAGGCCTGGCGAGAGGGCCTATCTGACACTGGACGAAGTGGTCGACGTGGCGCGGCGCGGCGCCGAGGCCGGCTGCCGGGAGGCGCTGTTCACGCTGGGCGACAAACCCGAGCTCAGATACCCGCAGGCCCGCGCCGAACTGGACGCGCTGGGCCAACCCACCACGGTGTCGTATCTGGTGGCCGCCGCCAGAGCAGTGTTCGACGCCACTGGTCTGCTGCCGCACGCCAATCCCGGAGTCGTCACGCGGGCCGAACTGCTCGCGCTGCGCGAGGTGTGCCCGTCGCAGGGCCTGATGCTGGAGAGCGCCTCCAGACGTCTGCTCGAACCGCGCCAGGTCCACCATGGCTCGCCCGACAAGGAACCGGACCTGCGCCTGGACACGGTCCGGCTGGCGGGAGAGCTGGCGATTCCGTATACGTCCGGCATTCTGATCGGGATCGGCGAGACACGGGAAGAACGCATCGACTCGCTGCTCGCGCTGCGGGATCTGCACGACACGTACGGGCATCTCCAGGAGATCATCATCCAGAACTTCAGGGCGAAACCGGACACCCGTATGGCGCAGGCGCCCGAACCTACGCTCGAGGACCTGCAGTGGACCATCGCCAGCGCGCGGCTCATCTTCGGTCCGGACATGGCGATTCAGGCGCCGCCCAACCTGTCGCCGAATACTTTCGGCACGTTGATCCGGGCCGGCATCAACGACTGGGGCGGGGTGTCGCCGGTCACCCCCGACCACGTCAATCCCGAGGCGCCGTGGCCGCACCTCGAGCGACTGGCTGGCGAGACCGAACGCGAGGGCAAGGTGCTCACCGAGCGGCTCACGGTCTATCCCGCCTATGTGAGACAGCTCGAGACCTGGGTGGCCGAGCCGCTCAGGCCGGCGGTCCGGCAGGGTTCCGACGCGGATGGATTTGCGCGTGAGAGCGCCTGGTCGCCCGGCGATCGAGACGCGGTGCTGCCGGCGGCGCTCCTGCAGCGCCTCGGGAGCCCGGCCACAGCGACCCCGGCGTCGATGACGCGGGCGCTGTGCGCCAGAGCCGCGCGCGGCGACGGGCTCGATGAGTCGGAGATCACGGCGCTCTTCTCGGCCCGCGGCGACGATCTCGTAGCAGTGGTGCGGGCGGCCGACGCGCTGCGCCGCGAGGTCAACGGCGACGAAGTCACCTACGTCGTCAATCGCAACATCAACTACACCAACGTCTGCTACTTCCGTTGCCAGTTCTGCGCCTTCTCCAAGGGCAAGCTCAGCGAGAACCTGCGGGGCGCGCCCTACGACCTCGATCTCGACGAGATCGCCCGTCGGACCGTGGAGGCGTGGGAGCGCGGCGCCACCGAAGTGTGCATGCAGGGCGGCATTCACCCCGAGTACACCGGCGCCACCTATCTGGACATCTGCCGCACGGTCAAGGCGGCCGTGCCCATGATGCATGTGCATGCTTTTTCGCCGCTGGAAGTCTGGCAGGGCGCGGCCACCCTTGACCTGCCGCTCGAGGCGTTCCTCGGGCAGTTGAAGGCCGCGGGGCTCGGGACGTTGCCAGGGACCGCTGCCGAGGTGCTGCACGACGAGGTCCGTCAGGAACTGTGCCCCGACAAGCTGTCGTCCGGGCAGTGGCTCGAAGTGATGGACACGGCGCATCGCGTCGGGTTCAGGACGACGGCGACCATCATGTACGGCCACATCGACCGTCCCCGGCACTGGGCCCGGCATCTGGCCAGCATCCGCGCGCTGCAGGCGCGCACCGGCGGGTTCACCGAGTTCGTGCCGCTACCGTTCGTGCACATGGAAGCGCCGATCTATCTGAAAGGGCAGGCCCGCCGCGGCCCGACGTTCCGCGAGTCGCTGCTGATGCACGCGGTCGCCCGACTGGCGCTGCACCCGCTGGTGCCCAACATTCAGGCCTCGTGGGTGAAGATGGGTCCGCGCGGCGTGCACGCGTGTCTCGCTGCCGGGGTGAACGACCTGGGCGGCACGCTGATGAACGAGAGCATCACCCGGGCCGCTGGCGCCGGATTTGGCGAGGAGCTGTCGCCCGAGCGCATGGAAGCCCTGATCTGCGGGGCGGGCCGCATTCCGAGACAGCGCTCGACCGCGTATGGCGAGCCGTCCGCCCGGCAGGCGACCCGCTCGTTTCACGCCGCTGACCTGCGTCCGGTCGTGCTGACCCCGAATCCCGCCTGGGCGCGGCCCGGCGCGCGCGAGACGCTCGTCAGGCCCGGACTCGAGGTCGGCGAGGATCACCCCCCAGCGGAGTTGACGTGACGCAAGGTCCGCGATGACACCCGACGCCGCATCGAGTCCAGACCGCGCCAGGCTGGTGTGACGATGGCGGGAATCGCAAGGAGACGAATCAATGACTGACGACCGCGCAATCCGCGAATACCTCGTGAAGGCGTTGCGACGACCGGCGATCATCGCGGCGGCGGCCGTCGTGGTCGTGCTGGCCGGCGGGTTCGTGGCGTGGTCGGCCACCTGTCCCTGCGAGCGTACGCCGGGGGCCTGGTTGTTCGGCGCCGCGCACGAGGAGCCGGTGACCGACTGGACGTTCGCGAACCAGGTCACGCTGTGCCAGATCCAGATCCGCGCCGGCCTGTTGCCGCACGCCATCAACCTGAACTGCTTCGCCACGAGCAGCGGGGACCTGTATCTGAGTTGCTCGCAGTGCGCCGCCAAACGCTGGTCCGGCTTCGCGGTCGACAATGGCTGGGCGCGATTGCGGCTCGACGGCACCGTCTACCCGGTCGCGCTGACCCGGGCGCTCGACCCGACCGAGCTCGACACGGCGTGGACCGCGAGGCTCGACAAGCTCCACGCGCTGGAGGCGCCGGCCAACCCACCCGCGCCGCTCGGCACCCCGAGGCCGGACCACTGGTGGTCGTTCCGCGTCGTGTCCCGCGGTAGCCAGGTGTGATCTTTCAATAGGTTGTCCACTCGGCCGAGTCGCGCGACGCGGACAGAGCGAGCGGCTCGTTGACATCCGACTCGCATGCACGGTAGCGTTCAGAACATCCAGATACGGATATGGATATGGCTCAACAAATGACGAAGAAGGCGACGATCCTCTTCCCGCCGGCGCTCTACCAGGAGCTGGAGGACGAGGCTCGCCGGCAGGGACGATCGGTCGGAGAACTGGTGCGCGAAGCGGCCATGATCCGGTACGGCGCCGGCGGTGTGTCGGCACGGATCGAGGCGGTCGAGAAGCTCGTGCACCTCAATGACGACGTGCCCGACGATCCGGCGCAGCTCGAAGACGAGATCATCCGGGGCGGCGGTGACGAGTCCGGCGCCTACGCGGTCGGGCGCGGAAGGCCCGGCGTGGCGAACAGCATGCTGGTGATCGACTTGACGCTCCGGTTGCCGTAACGGAACGGCACGATGAGTCGTAGCGGCGCACCATGATCCGCCGGGATCGGTTCGCCGTTCATCAGCCAGGCGAGCATCACCTGGTGGTGGCGGAGCGTGTCCATGTCCTCATCGGCGTAAAAACCGTCCGCGGCCGTGAACCTGCAGTAGTGCACACCCTCGTGGAGACCGAGCAGCGCGGCGAAGTCGGCGAAGCGCACGCCGGTCCACGTCACGATCCCGCGCGGGTTCGGGGCGCCGCACTGCAGCAGGTAGGTCGCCGACATCTGCGGCAGCCGCGCCAGGTCCTGGAAGCGGAGCGTCCCGCGCATCCGTCCCAGCCCGCGGGTGTCCACCCGCACGGCCATGTTCCGATAGTCGGTCTCGACGTCGGGTGTCCGGCGGCCTTCGGTGCGCCACATGAGCGGTCGAGTGATCTCACCCGCCTCGCCCGGGTCGTGCAGCGGCGCCGATCCGTCCGGCAGCAGGGGCAGGTCCGCGGGAAACCCCTCGCGCAACGGTCCGTCGACAAGCGTATCGGGGAACTCCTGCGCCGCCTGACCGCCCTGGGCCAGAAGACGTTCGCCCGTCAGCGCGCCGAGCGAAATCCCCGTCAACGCCGACCCTGAAATCTGAAGCGCCTTGCGTCTGGAAATCGGCATGCCCGTCCTCCTCCGTGAAGGGTATCACGTGGGTTGCGCGGGTCATCGCGGCGCAACGCGTCGGGCGCCCGTCCGGGTGACCGATTCGGCGCCCTCGCGCACAATGGGGTGTAGAGTCTCCCACAGGAGGACGACACCGATGCCGTTCGACAACAACTCGCTGCCCATGCGGCTGTTCACGGCGACGCACGAACGCGCCTGGAGCCCTGGCGACATCGATTTCTCTCGGGAGCGATCAGACTGGCTGGCGCTGACGGACGACGAGCGCCGGCTGTTGCTGCGGCTGGTATCGAGCTTCCGTGTCGGTGAACGCGGCGTCACCCACGAGTTGGCCCCGCTGCAGTTCCGGTTCCGTCAGGACGGCCGCATCGAGGACGAGATCTTCGTCAGCGCGCAGATGTATGAGGAGGCGCGGCACGTCCAGTTCTTCGAGCGCTGGCTGGTCGAGGCGCTGCCCGGCCGGTTCGGCGTCGACATCCCCTATCCCGACCTGCACGGCGACATGTTCACAACCCGTCTGCCGCGGACCATGCGGGCTTTGTTGAACGACGACAGCCCCGAGGCCCTGCTGCAGGCCGTCATGCTGTACCACTTCTACGTCGAGGGCGTGGGGGCCGAGGCCAACTACCCAATGTACTACGCGATCTTCGCGCGGACCGGCCGTTTCGCGGGCCTCGAGCGCGGCATCCGGCTGATCCAGCGCGACGAGGCGCGGCACATCGCCTTCGGCATCTACGTCCTGCAGCGGCTGCTCGCCGACCATCCCCACCTGATCGACCTGTTCGAGCATCAGGTCGAGGCGCTGCGCCCTTTCGCCGAAGACGACCCCTACCAGACCTTCGCCGACTTCCAGCCGGGGCAGGCCCCGTTCGGCCTGGACCACGCCCACTACCGCCAGCTCTACCTGGACAAGCTCGACGAGATGCGGCGGCGCGTGGACGATCGTCCGCATCAGGCCCAACAGATACCCGCCTCGGCATCGCAAGGCTCCTGATGAAGTGGCTGCCCGGCGCGCGGTGTACGATAGGCCGCTTGACGACCCTCTCCTCGCCTCACCTTCTCTCATTCGATCGTTTGCCTGCACGAACTGCGGCCTGGCGCCGGCGTTATCGCCGGGTAACCGCCGCGCTGGCGCTGGTCGTCGTCGCGGCGGTCGGATTCGGGGGCTGCGCCACCCGATCGCGGACGTTGGTGACCGACGCCCAGACGGCGGTGCGCGTCAAGACGGTGCTGGTCAACGACCCCGAATTGGGCACGCTACCAATCGACGTGCGGGCCCGCCGGGGGGTGGTCACGCTGGAGGGGATCGTACGGTCGGCCGCCGAGATCGACCGCGCGCTGGCGCTGGCGCGCGGCGTGGCGGGCGTCGCACGCGTCGAGTCGGCGCTGGCGGTCGGCAGCCCCGACCCGCTGGTCGCCCGGGGAGAGCCGGCGCTGGCCGCATTGGCGCCGCGCCCCGACGACGGACCGCTCAGCCTCATCGGGGCCGGCGCCTCGGTGCGGGTTACCCACCCGGCGGGTGACGCCCTGGCCGGTGGGTTCGACATCGGGCCGCTCGTGCGGCTGCGCCCGCGGGACGGGCTCGGGCCGACCATCGCGTTCAACTGGATGGACGCCGAGATCGGGACCGACCCCAGCGGGTATCCGGCGCTCGCCACCGTGCGTCTGCGGCCGGTGATGGCCGGTCTCGAGTACGGCATCGTCAGGGGACGGCTGGCCGCCGGAGCGTCGATCGTGGCGGGGTACGCGTTCAACAGCCTCGACGTCGACGCGAAACGGGCGGGTACCGGCCGCGCTGTCGCCGTCGGGAACAGCTTCGTGTGGCGCCCCGGCGTGTCCCTTTGGTACGACGTGGCGCCCCGAATCGGCATAAATCTGTTCGGCGGATATCTGTTCACACGCCCCGAGACCACTTTCGCGAGCGACACGTCAGTCGTAACGCATCGGCTGCGCGCGAACGCCGTCGTCGTCAGCGTCGGCGTAGCGTATTGGATTTTTTAGCTGCCCGTGGTGAAACCCCGCGTTGCACCGAGATTGGCGCTGCGCCCGCGGGCGAGGCCGGCGGCGGCCTCGCCACCGCAGACAACGGAGGACCTGATGTCCGGCTACGCGCGCACGTTCGTCGTGACGCCCCTGGCTCGCGCGGGATACGCCATCGCCTTCGCGGGACGGGCGCTTCGTGAGACGGTCAGGCCGCCCTTCGAGATCAAGGAGACCGCGCGCCAGTTGTACGAGATCGGCTGGCGTTCGGTACCGCTGATCGCGGTGGCCGGCTTCGCCGTCGGCATCGTGCTGTCGATGCATACGCGGGCGTCGCTCGAGCGGTTCGGCGCCGAGGCCTTGATCCCGGCGGCGCTCACGCTGGCGCTGGTGCGCGAGACCGGTCCGCTCGTGGTCGGACTGCTGGTGGCGGGCCGGATCGGCGCCGGTATCGGGGCCGAACTCGGGGCCATGAAGGTGACCGAGCAGATCGACGCGCTCGAGGCGGTGGCGGTCGATTCGTTCAAGTTCCTGGTCGTCACGCGCATGATTGCCTGCATGCTGGCCATGCCCATCCTGACCTCGGTCATGAACTTCACCGGCATCATCGGCGGGTGGACGGCGGAAGCGGCCATCTCGGGTATGGAGTTCGGAACCTACTTCCGCGCCGCCTTCTCGATCGTCGCGTTCAGCGACTACGTACCGGGAACTCTGAAGACGATGGTCTTCGGCTTCATCATCGCCATCACCGCGTCGTATCTCGGCATCCACACACAGGGCGGGACACAGGGGGTCGGTTACGCGGCGACGCGCAGCGTCGTGACGGCGTCGATCCTGCTTATCACCGCCAACGTCGTGCTGGTCCGCCTGATCTTCTTCCTCTTTCCGGAGAGCGGCGGGTGACCGGCGACGCAGCCGGCGCGACGGCGATCCGACTCGAACACGTCTCGAAGGCGTTCGGCGCGTTCCGCGTGCTCGACGACGTGTCGCTGGCGATCGGCCGCAGCGAGGCGACAGTCGTGTTGGGCCGCAGCGGGACCGGCAAGAGCGTGCTGCTGAAGCACATCATCGGGTTGCTGCGCCCCGACGCGGGCCGGGTGTTTCTGGGCGACCAGGACATCACCGCGCTGCCGGCCCCGGCCATGGCGACGGTGCGAAGGCAGATCGGCTTCCTCTTTCAGAACGCCGCGTTGTTCGACTCGATCACGGTCGGCGAGAACGTGGCGTTTCCCTTGCGCCGGCACACAGAGCTCCCGGATGCGGAGATTCGTGCACGCGCGCACGAGAAGCTGGCGGCGGTGGGGCTGGCGCACGCCGCGGCGCTGATGCCGGCCGCGCTCTCGGGCGGTATGCGGAAGCGCGCCGGCCTGGCGCGCGCGATGGCGCTCGATCCGTCGGTGCTGCTGGTCGACGAACCAAGCGCAGGCCTCGACCCGGTCACCTCGGAAGAAATCGACGACCTGCTCGTGCGCGTCAAGCAGGACCGCGGCACGACGCTGATCGTGGTGACGCACAACATCCCGAGCGCGCGGCGCATCGGGGACACGTTGCTGTTCCTGCACGAGGGCCGGGTGCTCGCCCGCGGAACGGCCACCGAGCTCGAGCGCAGCGAGCACGACCTGGTGAGGCAATTCATGCAGTCGGAAGCGGGCGGGTGACCGCTCGCGGCGCGCGGCGCTTGACCTGAGACACGCGCGCTGGAAGCTATAGAGGGAGGTGGACGATGGGTTCCCCACGTTTGGCGCTGGTCGGAGCGTTCGTGGTCGGCGGGCTGCTGCTGTTCGCGGTCGGGTTGTTCATGATCGGCGACCGGCGGTTGCTGTTCGCCGAGCACTTCGAGGTGCAGGCGGACTTCGGCAACGTGACCGGCATCCAGATCGGCACCAACGTGCGCCTTTCCGGACTGCCGGCGGGCGAGGTGATCGACCTCATCATCCCGCCCGCACCAGGTGGACGGTTCCTGGTGCGAATGCGGGTGCGGGAGGACCTGCACGCGCTGGTGCGGACCGACTCGGTCGCGGCCGTCCTGACCGACGGGCTGCTGGGCGCCGTGTTCATTCAGATTCGCGCAGGCACCGAGTCGGCGCCCGAGGTCGCCGATGGCGGCACGGTGACCGGCGCTGACGCCGTGCAGATCGGAGACCTGATCGACGAAGGGCGCGAGACGTTTCGGGTGGTCGCCGGCGAATTCGTCACGCTGAGCGAGCAGGTGTCGGTGACGTTCGGGGACCTCGGCGAGACGGTCGAGGCCACGACCCAGCTCATCAACAACATCGGCAGCGACGTCGGTGAGATCACCACCTCCAGCGCCGAGTTCGTGGACTCCGCCCGCGGTGTCCTGACAGATGTCCGCGGCATCTTGACGGACACCCGCGCAGTGCTGGCGGATGTCGCGGCCGGCGAGGGGACCGCCGGCAAGCTGCTCACCGACGACGCCCTCTACACGCACATCACGGGACTTGCACGCGAGACCGAGGCGACGATGCAGGCGGTGCGGGGCAGCGCCGTGCACTTCGAGCAGCTCGTCGCCGGGTTGCAGAATCCCGAGAGCGCCACGCAGCGCATGCTCGTCGACGCCGGCGATGTCGTCACCTACGCGCGCGACGCCATGGCGGACCTCGCCGAGAACACCGAGGCAATGAAGCGCAACTGGCTGTTTCGCGGCTTCTTCTCGGAGCGCGGCTTTTACAACCTCGACGAGCTTACGGTGGACGACTATCGCACGCTGTTGCGTGATGATCGCTATACGCCGCTGCGCATCTGGCTGGGCGCCGACGTGTTGTTCGAAACGGATGCCAGCGGCCGCGTGACGCTGCGCGGCGGAGCAAACCGCCGCATCGAGGAAGCAATGGGCGAACTGTTGCAGTATCCCCGCAACAGCCCGCTCGTCGTCGAGGGCTACGCCACCGGCGGCGGTCCAGGGCGGCAGTTCCTCGCGGCGAGCGCGCGCGCGGCGCTGGTGCTGGACTATCTGACCCGCACCTTTCGCCGCTCGGCCGAGCTGACCGGCACGATGCCGCTCGGCCCCGAGGCTGAGGACAGCCCCTCGGGTGACGGCCGCTGGGACGGCGTGGCGCTGACGTTGTTCGCGAACACCGATCAGATCGAGCGCGGCCGCGGTCCGGGCGCCGTCCCCTGATGGACTCGCCGCACATGCATGGTCCGCGGCGCCGGCCGATGTCTGCTGACTCGACCGTATGACAGAATGATCCGATGATCTCCGTCGAGACCCGCCGGAGCGTTCTCGATGCCTTCCACGGGCCGGGCCAACGCGGCCGCAGGCTCGCCGGATCGTAAGCGCCCGTGCCGCGCACTCCCCCGCCGGCCGCGGACACCGACGCACGCCTGCACTCCGTCCGTGTCGATGTCTGGCTCGATGTCGCCTGCCTGTTCCGGACGCGATCCGAAGCGCAACGCGCCGTGAAGGGCGGCAAGGTCGAGATCAACGGGGGCCGCGCCAAGCCGCACCGCGAGGTGAGGGCCGGCGACGAGATCCGGATTACGCGAACGCACGGCGTGACGCAGGTCGTCACCATCGTGGCGGTCGCCGAGCGGCATGTGCCAAAGGCCGACGCCCGGACGCTGTATCACGATCGGACGCCGCCGCCGACGCCGGAGGAAGCAGCGCTGAGGACGCTGCTACGGCGCAGCGGCCCCGCCGCCCCGACGCCCGACAAGCGCCAGCGCCGGCAGTTGCAGCGCCTCAAGGGACGCGCCTGAGCATCCCGGCTGACGGCGTTGCGCCGGCTGACGAACAGGGCAACCACAAGGGTTGCCCCTACACCCTCTTCTCGCCTTGCTCAGCGGGCGCACCGCCATTCGCGGTGCGACGCGGGGGTTCGGCACGGGCTGCCAGCCCTGTCCCCGACACGCACGCGGGGCTTGACAATACCGGTTGGGCGTCCACAATGGACATCCTGGGTGCATCCCGGATGCAAGAAACGGCCGTGCCGGCCTGGACATGAGGGAGACCTGCCGATGACGACTCGACGCCACCGTTGTGCGGCGGTGGCCGGCGCCGTGCTGACGGTTTTCATCAGCGGCCACGCCGTATCGGCCAACCGTCAGGGCCAGGCCCCGGCAGCGGCCTCCTGGCAGGGGAATCTGACCCCGATCACCGCCGCGGACTGGAACTACGACCGCGCCGCGCATCTGCTTGGCCGCGCCGGCTTTAGCGGCACACCAGAGGAGATCCGGAAGCTGACGGCCATGACGCCGGAGCAGGCGGTCCGATCCCTGGTGGACTACGACGGCATCCCGAACACCCGCCTGCAGCCGTTCGTGCATTCCGGTTTCTGGGACGAGACGCTGACACATTTCCCGCCAAGCCGGCCCGCCGCCACCGATCTGGCGATCAGGAACGGCGAGAGCATGGGTGTGGGGGTCAAACCGGACCACGTCAACCGCCATGTGCAACCGGTCTCGGATCGGTTCTTCTACTGGCTGCGCGCGACCCAGTTGGAAACCCGTCGGGTCGGCTACTGGTGGGCCGAACGAATGCTCGACACCCACCGGCCGCTGGAAGAGAAGATGGCGCTGTTCTGGCATGGACATTTCGCCACCGCCCAGAACAAGGTCCGCGACTACCGGAAGATGCTTCTGCAGATCGACCTGTTCGAGCGGCACGCGACCGGCAACTTCGGCGACCTGCTGGTCGCGGTCGCGAAGGACCCAGGCATGCTGTACTACCTTGATGCCGGGGTGAACGTGAAGGGGGCCGCCAACGAGAACTTCGCCCGCGAGGTGATGGAGCTGTTCACGATGGGCGTGGGCAACTACACGGAGCGGGATGTCCGCGAGGCCGCGCGGGCCTTCACCGGCTGGAACTTCGAGAACCTCGAGTTCGTCGTCAACACCACCCAGCACGACGACGGACCCAAGACCTTCCTGGGCCGCACCGGCAACTTCGACGGCGTGGATGTGCTCAGTATCATTCTCGATCAGCCGGTCACGGCCGAGTACATCGCGGGCAAGCTCTACCGTTTCGTTGTCCGCGAGGATCTGCCGCCGGCGCTGCAGACGCAACTCGGCGCCGTCCTGCGGGAGAGCGACTACGAACTTCGGCCGTTATTGCGGACCCTGTTCCTGTCCCGCGACTTCTACAGCGAAGCCAGCGTCGGCGCCCACGTCAAGGGCCCGGTCGAGCACGTGGTCACGATGCTGAAACATCTCGGCGTCGAAGACGTGCCCGGCGTGCCGGATTTCAACAGCACCACGATCGCACTGGGCCAGCACCTGCTGAACCCGCCGTCGGTCGCGGGTTGGGCCCAGGGCAGGTCCTGGATTACACCCGCCACTCTCCAGGAGCGCGGCAACGTCGCCTTCGGTTATCTGTTTCCAGACGTCGTCGACTTCCGCGATCCGAATTTCCTCTCCAGGAGTGGTGATGGACTGGTTGGCGAGCGCCTGCGGCGCGGCTATGACTTCAGCACGGCGATTGCCCTCGATGGCGCCGACGACCCCGCCAGGATGCTGGCGTTCGACCTGGCCAACAATGAGCGGGACGAGCTGTTCAACACCCGCGTCTCCGGGTACCGTGCGTGGGAACAGGCTGCGCGCAAGCTGATTCCGACGCCGCGCGGCGCGGCCCGCATCGACATGACCCGGATGGTCCTGGACTCTGGCGCGGCGACGACCGGCGAGGCGGTCGATTACCTGCTGGGGCGGTTCCTGCGGGTGCCCGTGTCGGCCGACCTGCGCCAGGGGCTCGTGGCGCTGCTGGATGCCGAACTCGGCGCCCCGGATCTCGGCCGCGCCCGGACCTATCTGGAAGATCCGCTGCGCATGGTGACTCACCTCATCATGAGCGCCCCGGAGTACCAGATCGACTAGAGGTTTCGACCATGACCAGCCGAAGCAGGAAGTTGTGCGAGATGTGCGGCGTGTCCCGCCGCCAGGCGCTCAAGATCGGCGCCCGTGGCATCGGGCTCGGCATGCTCGGTGGTTTCAGCCCGCTGCCGCCGCTGTTCGGCGCGGCGTCGGAAGCGCTGGCCGCCACCGAGGGCAAGATTCTGGTGGTGTTCGAGTGGTTCGGCGGCTACGACGGCCTGAGCACCTTTGTCCCCTACGGCGACGATGCGCTGTATCGGCGCCGCCCGACCATCGGCGTCCGCGAGCCTGACGTGATCAAGGTCGATGATCATTTCGGTTTCCAGAAGTCGATGGTGGGCATGCACCGGCTCTGGGACGAGGGCAACGCCGCCGTCATCCACGGCGCCGGCTACGACCAACCGTCGTTCTCCCACTTCGCTTCCAGCTCGTTCTGGCACACCGGCGCCCCCAACAGCGGTGAACCCTACGGTTGGTACGGCCGTACTGCCGACGCCCTGGACCCGGAGGGGTCGCCCAACTACCTCGTCAACATCTCGTCGACGCAGACGCTGGCCGTGCGGGCACGCGACCACGTCCCGGTCGTCTTCGACGATCCGAGCGCGTTCCGCCGCGACATGTTCCACCCGCAGCGCCCGTATATCGAGACGCTGGGCAGCGGGCAGGCGGCCCGCGGCGAGGTCCACAAGTTCCTGCTGGACGTCAACCAGAGCGCCCGCGAGGCTTCGGCCCTCGTCAGCCAGGCCTGGCAGACCTACAACCGCACCCGCAACCCCGACCTGCGCCTGCTGGACCTCGACAAGGTCGTGGCGCTGATCGAGAACGACTTCCCGGCGCGGCTCTACTACGTGCGGCTCCGCAACAGCCTGTTCGACACGCACGTCAATCAGGAGAGCCCGCACAACCGCCAGGTGCAGTACTGCTCAGACGCGGTCTGGGGCTTCTTCGAAGAGATGAAGCGGCTCGGCAAGCAGGACGAGGTGGCCGTTTTCATCCATAGCGAGTTCGGCAGGCGCGTGCCCGAGAACACGAGTCTCGGCACCGACCATGGAACCGCCAACGTCTCCTTCGTACTCGGCGGCGGGATTACCGGCGGCCAGTACAGCCGCCCGCCCAGCCTCACGGAGCTCGTGCACGGGGACAACCTGCAGTACACCACCGACTTCCGGCGCGTGTACGCCACGCTCATCGAGGAATTCCTGGGCTATCCGAAGTCCGAGGACGTGCTGGGAAAGAAGTTTCAGACCCTGGGCATGTTCACGTAGCGCTGTCCGCGGGGGATACCGCGGGCGACGAGGCCGCAACCAGGGGACTCCGGGGAATTGAACCAACGTTGGCCGAAGGCCGACGGACGTCACCGGGCACGCAGGGGAGGGACGACATGACCAACAGACTTCGCGCGATGAGTATTTGTGCGGCGTCGGCGCTCGCGGCGTCGGCGCTCATGGGGGTGAGCGGAACGGTCGCGGCCCAGAACGATGACATCGGTGGTGTCGTCACCAGCGCCGCCGGGCCGGAAGCCGGTGTCTGGGTCATTGCCGAGACACAGGATTTCGAGACCGGGTTCCGGAAGATCGTCGTGACCGACGACGCCGGACGGTTTCTGGTGCCGGATCTCCCGGAGGCCGCCTACGAGGTGTGGGTGCGCGGATACGGTCTGGCCGACTCGGACAAGACCTCCGCACGCCCCGGCGACGACCTGGCGCTGACGGCGACGGCCGCGGCGACGCCCAGGGACGCGGCGCAGATCTATCCGGCCAACTACTGGTACTCGCTGCTCGAGGTACCGCCGGCCAGCGATTTTCCCGGCACCGGACCGCGGGGCAACGGCATCGGCGTCGCCATGCGCACCCAGGCCGACTGGGTCGATCGCCTGAAGGACGGCTGCCAGCTTTGCCACCAGCTCGGCAATCAGGCGACGCGCGAGATGCCGATGCTCGACCTCAACGAGTTCGACTCGTCCGTCGAGGCGTGGGAGTACCGCATCCGGGCCGGCGGCGCCGGACCGGCGATGGCGGTTGAAATCAATCGGATGGGCCGGCCGCGCGCGCTCCAGTTGTATGCCGACTGGAGCGATCGGATCGCCGCCGGCGAGTTGCCGCCCGTGCCGCCGCGCCCGCAGGGCCGCGAGCGCAACCTCGTCCTCAGCATGTGGGCGTGGGGCCATCCGCGCGGCATGGTGCACGACGAGGTCACGACCGACAAGCGCAACCCGACGCTCAACGCGAACGGGCCGGTGTACGGTGTCGGCGGCGCCGGGCTCGTGATCACCGATACCCGCACCCACCAGTCGGTCCGGATGGATCTGCCGACCCGCATCGAGCGGCCGCGGCGCAGCGCTTCGTATCAGGGATCGTCGACCGCCGTGCCGTCGCTCTATTGGGGCAACGAACCGGTCAATCTCCAGAGCCGGAGCGCCCACAATCCGATGCTGGACGACAAGGGGCGCCTCTGGATCACGCAGTCGGTCCGGCCCAACGACGTGCCCGCCTGGTGCCTGGAGGGGTCGGATCACCCGTCGGCGCAGTACTACCCGATTCAGCATCGCGCCGAGTCCCGTCAGGTGTCCTACTACGACCCGGAGACCAGCGAGTTCGAGCTGATCGACACCTGCTACTTCACCCACCATCTGCAGTTTGCCGACGATGACGACGATACGCTCTGGCTGAGCGGTTCGACCGAGGCCATCGGCTGGCTGAACACGCGGCTGTACGACGAGACCGGCGACGAACGGGCATCGCAGGGCTGGTGCCCGACCGTGATCGACACCAACGGTGACGGCCGCATCACCAAGCCGTGGAACGATCCGAACCCGCAGGGCGAGGTCGAGATCGACCCGGCGCGGGATACGCGCATCGGCAGCCTCGACAAGTTCAAGCGCGCCTACGGCGTGATTCCGCACCCTGACGGCTCGGTCTGGATCACTCGGCGTTTCGACGTACCGGGCCGCCTGATTCGCCTGGATCTCGGTGACAGTCCGCCCGAGACCTGCATCTCGGAGGTCTACGAGCCGCCCTACGATCCGAACGGGGACCCGGGCGAGTGGGGGTTCGGCCCGCGCGGCATCGACGTGGACCGCAACGGGGTGATCTGGACCGCGCTCGGCGGCAGCGGCCACCTCGCCAGCTTCGACCGCAGCAAGTGCACGGTGCGCAACGGGCCGACGGCCACGGGCCAGCACTGCACGGAGGGCTGGACGCTCCACTCGACCCCGGGGCCGAAGCTGAAGGGCGTCGAGGGCTCGGCCAACGCGGACTATCACTATTACAACTGGGTCGATCAGTTCAACACGCTCGGTCTGGGCGCGAACGTGCCGATCGCCACTGGCACGACGTCGGACGCGCTGCTGGCGCTCGATCCCGACAGCGGCGAGTGGGTCATCATGCGCGTTCCCTATCCGCTGGGCTTCTACAGCCGCGGCCTCGACGGCCGCATCGACGATGCGGACGCCGGCTGGAAGGGGCGCGGCGTGTGGTCAAGCTTCAACACCGGATCGACGTTCCACCTCGAGGGGGGCAAGGGGGCGACGAGCGAGATCGTGCGGTTCCAGATGCGACCGAACCCACTGGCGAACTAGCAGCCCGCGGTGAAACCCCGCGTTGCACCGAGATCGGCGCTGCGCACGCTCGTAGGGGCAACCCTTGTGGTTGCCCGGTTCGTCCGTAGGGGCAACCCTTGTGGTTGCCCGGTTCGTCAGCCGGAACAACGCCGCGCAGCGGGTTGCAACGTCGATCCGCAGATGTCCGCGGGAACAAACCTGTAGGGGCAACCCTTGTGGTTGCCCTGTTCGTCGGCCGGCGTGAGTGGCAGGTCCCCGACCAGTGGGGTGGCTCCTGCGACCCGGCCGCGCCCGCGGACCAGCGACGCTACTGTCCGCGCACCCGGCGGGCCGCGGTGGCGCGGTCGGCGATTGAGACAAGGGTCGACGCAACCAGCACCCAGGCGGTCGCTCGGGCGGTCGGCGTCAACGCTGCGGCCACGCCGGAGAACGCCTCCAGCCGTGCAGCCGCGAGCAGCACCAGCGGTGCGAAGTAGGCGATGCCGTTCCAGCGGCCGATGGCGCTCATGCGAAGCTGCTTCTGACGGTGGACCAGGAAGGAATCGAACACGTACTGGCTGAAGGCGACCGCGATCAGGAGGGGCAGCAGCAGCGGGACCCGGCCCGCCAGTGCCGCGCCGGTCAACCCGGCGGTCACGAACAGACAGTCGGTACCGTGGTCGAACAATTGCCCCCCGGCCGAGGCACTGCCCCACCGGCGGGCGGCGACGCCGTCGAAGTAGTCGGTGGCGATGGCCACGGCCAGCAGCACGGCGACGAGACCGGCGCCCAGGAAGTCGGGGCGGGCGAAGGCGATCGCCAGCGGCAGCGCCAGACCCAGCCGGACGCTCGTGAGCAGGTGGGCCATGCTCACCCGAACCTAGGAGCCCGTGGTGAAAGCCTCGCCGCTCTCGGTGCCACGCGCGGTTTCACCACGGGCTCCTACCCGAACAGCTCACGTTGCGCGCGGCGCCAGAACGCCACCCCGATGAGCGCGTTGAACAGGATGAAGAAGTTGTGCTGGACGAATCCGAACGCGGCCATCTGGCCTTCGTTCTCCGGAAACAGAATCACCCAGAACGTGATGGCGGCCGCGCGCATCGGTGTCGGCACGGCGGCGGCAAAGAAGATGACCGGCAGGTAGCCGAGCAGCGACAGGAAGGACGCCTCGACGCCGAACAGGCGCAGTGCGACGGTGTACACGACCACCGCCGCCAGCAGCGCCGGTGAGCGCAGCACCAGAAACAGGGCATAGTGCCTGAGGGTCGCCATGCGGAACGCGTGGACGATGCGCTTGTCCCGCAGGCCGCTGCCGGGCCAGATCGCGCCTCGGAAATACAGCACCCACGCGGCGAAGAACAGCGCCGCCCCCACGGCCAGATAGGGAATGAGTCCGAACGCCGGTGGCAGCGAGTCTGGGCTGAACAGAAAGCCCACCGTCGCCCAGAACAGCAGGTAGAACACCTCGCAGAACATCACGAACAGCATCACCGAGCCGACTTCCCACCCGGGAACCCGGTCACGCCGGTTCAGGTAGTAGGCCATCGCGCCCTTGCCGATCTGCTCGTTGAAGATCGAGATGATGTAGGCGCTGGCGCGGATGGGCAGGATGTCCCGGTAGCGGATCGGTTTGATGAACCAGTTGAGCGCCCGGGTCACGACCAGGGTGTCGATGCAGAAATAGAAGCCCGAGTAGGCGACCATCAGCGCGATCCAGGACACCCACTGGACGTTTTCGAACACGCGCACCATGTAGTCGACGAGCGAAAGCCCTTCACGCACCGCGGCGCCGTTAAGGCGGTAGAAGAGGTAGAGGAAGCAGGCGGCGCTGAGGGCGAGCAGGCCGGTGCGGCCCGCCCTGCCGCGTGTCGCGTGAGCACCAGGTGTGGGCTGGTCGGGGGCCGGGGACTCGACGTCGGACGTGTTCATGGTCATTGGGCGGTCTCGCGCAGCTTCGCCAGCGTGTCGGACAAGGAGGTAAGGTCGACCCCCAGATCGCCATCGGCATTCCGGGGGACCTCCTCATCGGAGGTGATGACCTCGATCACCGTCGGGGTCATGCCGCCCATGCGCACCAGACTCGCGAGGCCGGCCCCCAGTCGGGCCAGCCACACCGGCGTCGAGCTGATCGAGAGATCGCGGCCCAGCAGGCTGGCGGTCCGCTGCAACAGCGCGCGATACGTGAGTGTCTCCGGCCCGACCAGTTCGTACGTCCTCACGCCGGCCGGCGGCCGCTGGCAACAGTGCAGGAGGGCGCGGCCCAGATCGTCGACGTCGAGTGGGCGCAGCCGGTGCGCTCCGCCGCCCAGGACCCTGACCGCGCGTTGCGACGCGGCGCGTAGCAGCGCGCGCCCGCCGGCCGTGTCGGGGCCCAGGAGCAGCGGAGTCCTGACGATCGTGGCGTCGATGCCGGCGCCGGTGACGAGGCGCTCGGCCTCCCCCTTGGACCGAAAATAGCCGTTGGGCGAACGTGGGTCGGCGCCCAGCGAGCTGACGAACAGGATATGCCGCACCGCCGCGGCCCGTGCCGCCTCGACCAGCGCGCGGGTGGTCTCGACGTTGGCGGCCCGATAGTCGGAGGTCCGGCTCTCGAAGAGCACACCCGCGAGATGCACGACGCACTCGACGCCGGCGAGCGCAGTGATCAGACGGTCGGCATCGTCGTAGCCGATGACACAGGGCGTGATGCGCTGCGAGCGGGGCAGGCGGTCCAGCGCCTCGGGGCGCCGCACCGCGGCGATGGCGCGCAGCGTGTCCTGGCCGGCGATCTGCGCCAGCAACGCCGCGCCAACGGCGCTGTTCGCCGCGGTGACCGCGACGGTCACAGGAACCGCCCGCGATCCACTCACCGAGGGGTCCAGAAGAAAACCTCCCAGGTCCGGAGCGGCGCGGCTACACCCACCGTGACAACGTCCATGCTCCTGTGCGTCATCGTGCACTCCCGTCTCCCCTCGCGTGCGAACGCACCGGCGTGGTGCATCGTAGTCGCGTCAGCGTATCGGGCCGTTGCGCAGGTCTCGGTGCGACGCGGGAGGTGCAACACGGGCTGTTATGCTATCGTAGACAACATTCCAATCAGTTTTTCACCGTGGAGGTCTTGTAATGACAAGTGGACACTCGACAACGAGGTCGTTGATCTGCGCGCTGGCCGGCCTGCTGCTGCTGCCGGCGTTGACCGTGGCGCAGGACATGCCCCGCACCGGTTGGGGTGCGCCGGATCTGCAGGGGGTCTGGGACTTCCGGACCATCACGCCGCTCCAGCGTCCCGAAGACCTGGGCGACAAGGCGTTCCTGTCCCAAGAGGAAGCGGCCGAACGCGAGCGAACCGCGGTCGAGCGCGCCGCCAGGCTTTGGAACAGAGAGGCCCAGCGCACGGAAGCCGGCGGCAACGTGGGCGGCTACAACAACTTCTGGATGGACCAGGGCACGAGGGTCATCGGCACGCGGCGCACATCGCTGGTCATCGACCCGCCGAACGGCCGGCTGCCGGCGGTAACCGATGCGGGGCGGGCGCGTTCCGCCGCCGGCCGCGGCTCCTTTGGCAGCGAAATCCCGGCATCCTTCACGGACCTGAGCAACGCCGACCGCTGCATCATGGGTTTCAATGCCGGACCGCCGATCACACCGGGCGGCTACAACCAGAACGTACAGGTCTTCCAGACCCCCGACCACGTCGTGCTGCTGACCGAGATGGTGCACACCGTACGTGTCGTGCCGCTCGACGGACGGCCCGCGCTCGACGACAGTGTCGCCCAGTGGTCAGGCGTCTCGCGGGGGCGCTGGGAGGGGGACACGCTGATCGTCGAGACCACCAATTTCGATACTGACCGGAACTGGCGGGGATCAAGCACCACGATGCATCTGGAGGAACGATTCACCCGCGTGGATGCGGACAACCTCGAATACGAGTACACCGTGACCGATCCGGACGCCTGGGAAGCGCCCTGGACCGTGAACCTGCCCATGGTGCGCAACGATCTGTCCATGTTCGAGTACGCCTGTCACGAAGGCAACTACGCGATGGAAACGATGCTCACCGGCGCGCGCGACGACGAGCGCAAGGCGGCCGAGGGCGGCCAGTAGGCGAACATCGTCGGGGCGCCAGCCCCATCGCAGTCAGGGGGCGGGAGGCCAGGCCTAGTCTCCCGCCGTCGCACTCTCCGCGACACGCGCAATCGCATCGAGCGTGGCGCGAATCTCTGGATCGATCTCGCTGTCGGGCACGTATTCGGTCAGCTCGTGGAAGTTCTTCTTGGCCATCAGGTTCGGTAAGTCGAGCTTATCGAACCAGGCTTCGAAGAGCGGGACCAGGAACTCATCGCTGGCCTTGAGGTCGGGATCCCAGGGCGAGCCCTTGCCCAGCGTCTTCAGCGCCGATTCAACCTCGTCAATCGCCTCGCCCATCGCGTGGCGGCGGCTGTCTGTCTCGGCGGGCGCGAAAAGTGGTCCCGGCGTGGCGTCCATCGCCGACGCCGTTGCGTACGCGTCGAGCGTGGCCCGCGAACACACGTAGTTCTCGATCTCCCGGCGACGCCAGGTCAGGCATTCGACGGGGGCGATGTCCTGCGGCTCTGATTCCAGACGATCGAAGAGCGCGACGCCGCGCAGCGTTGGTAGAGCCTCCTTCAGGCCGTGGAAGTGACGCCGAACCGCCGCGGGCTGGTTCCCCACGTAATGCACGAACGGCCGTCCCAGCACCTGTATCGCACGCTCGTGCCCCAGTCGTCCGGCAAATGCCTGCAGGATCGACAGATCCGTCGAACCCTCCAGGTAGAGCACCCATCCAGTCTGTTCGGCTTGGTAGTACTGGTCGAACCCAATCTCTTTGAGCGCCTTGACAACCTGACTGCCACGGTCATCGATGCGGTGCGGCTGGCCGACGAAGGCGACCACGACGTCGCGGCCGGCCGCCTCGTTAAGCAGCACTTCCGAGTGACTGGCGGCGATGATCTGACTGCCACTCGTGCGCGCCACTTCGGTCAACAGCCGGTAAATCTGACGCTGGCGGAGAATCTCCAGGTGCGCGTCAGGCTCGTCGAGCAGCAGGACCGCGCCCGGATTCGCATACATGTACGCCAATAGCAGCAGCGTCTGCTGTAGACCGCGACCGGAGGACGACAGATCGAGCCTGGCCCCCTGTTCGCGGTAGGTCATGACGATCTCACCGCGCTCGGCAATGTAGCGGGGCGGATCGAGATGGGCCCAGAACAGGTGCTGAATCTGCTCGACGAGGCTCTTCCACGTTGACGGCTCATTCTGTTGAATCCCGAAGCAGAGGTTGCGCAGCACGTCAGCGGTGCGTCCCTCTCCGATCCGGACAGCGATGGCCCCTTCGTCGAGACGTGTTTCCGTTGCCGCCAACCCCGACATCGGCGGCAAGAAGGCGATCCGGGCGCGTCCTGCTTCGTCCGGCACCGGCATGCGGTCCGGAGTCTTGTCGTCGGACAGCCGAAGCGGCCGGCAATAGAAGGATTCCTCGTTCGCGTAGTCGAACTCCAGTCCACAGGTCCAGCGTCTGCCGCCGGTCACGCCCTCGACGGTGAGATCGATGCGGATGTTGCTGGTACGCTGACGGCCGTCGACCTTGCACACGTCACGCACGTGCAGCCCGCGCCACAGGAGGTTCGCGCCCGGAATCGGAATGGCCACGAGGTCGCGACGGTTAACGGTCACGCCGGGGCGCTTCTCGGGCGTGCTTTTTCCGGACCGCTTCTCGTTCCAGCGTTTGAGACCGATATCCCAGAGCGCGAGCGCCTGCATCGCCGAGGTCTTTCCAGAGTTGTTGGGGCCAATGAAGACCACGGGACTGCCGAGCTCGATTTCGACCGTTCCGAAGCGCTTGAAGTTGCGGATGATGAGTCTGGTCAGCATCTGTTACCGTCGTTCCCGGCCATCCTGCAAGACCCGATAACACCTGCAGTTGTGCCGTTCCCGTGTCGCCGGAACACGGCGCACAGTGTGACCAAGGGCCGGGCAGGCTGTCAATGCAAGACACTGCGACCGAACGGTTGATCCTCGACGGCGTCTTCGCCGACACTCTTGGTGATACATGCGGCCATCGATGTACGTGCGGAATCGGGAACGTCCTGCCGTGAGGAGCGCGTCCATGCGCACTGTTTCCCGCAAAATGGCGACGCGGCCACCCGCCGCGATCGCGATCCTGGTGTCGGCCGCCCTCGTTGCCGGCGTCGCAACCGCCGCGCCGGCCCAGTCCGGGCGCAACCTGGAGCGCCCCGGGCACTGGCAGGTCAGGTACGACGACGGAGCCGGCGCCGCCGAACGCCGCTTCGTGGTGATGCGCCCCGGCTGGCACGTCTTCGCCGGGTCCGGCGGGCTGCTGTGGGATCCGGGCAGCTTTGCGTCCGGCGGCTACGGCGTCAGCGGCACGATCTTCCTGTTTCCCGAGGGCGACCCGAGCCAGTCCGGCTCCACGCGGCTCGACAGCGCCTACGGTCTGTTCCTCGCCGGCCGCGACCTCGACGCGGCGACCCCCGCGTACGTCTCGTTCCAGATTGCCAACGACCGCCGTTTTCGCGTGGCCCGCCACACCGGCGCGCAGATGCAGGACCTCGTGCCGTGGACAGGACACGCGGGCATCGCGGTGATGGACGAGTCGGCCGAGGGTCCGGTTCCCGGTGGCGGCTTCGCTCCGGACCGAACGGCTCGGCCTCCACGACGATGAGGTCGACATCGGAATCGATGCGATGGTCGCCCCGCCCGCGGGAGCCGAAGAGGATGACCTGTTCCGGATCGACCTCGTCGACTATCGCGTGGACCATCCGGTTGAGGAGATCATCCGTGACCGTTGTCATTGTTCGACCTCGCGGAGCAGGTTCTCCAGTCCGACCGTGATCTCCTTCTCGATAGCCAGCACCTGCCGGATCAGATCGGCAGGATCCTCGTCGGGAACGGGCTCGGCCACGCGCGGCTTGTAGCGCGAGGCGGCGAGGTTACAATCGTTCCCGGCGATGGCATCGAACGGTGCCCACCAGCAAACCGGCTCGTCTTCGATCTCGTCGGCAGGTCCTGGCGAATCGATTCGCTCGGGATCTGCCCGGCGAACGGCGGGTTCGACAGGATCACCTGATAGCGGTGGTGGAGGTCGTCCTCGGTCAGGCCGCCCATTTCCGACAGCACGTTGGCGCGCTTCAGGCGTGCGTGGCGGATGCCGTGGAGCACGAGGTTCATCACCGAGATCCGCATCATCTGACGCGAAACATCGGTGCCGTAAATCGAGGCTTCGAGGCGGCTCCAATCCGGGATCTTCTCGCCGGCGCCCTTGTGGTAGGTCTGGAGGTTAGGGATCTCACGCTGCGCGTCTTCAAGGGTCTGTTTGCGTGTCTCAAGCCAGTCTTCGCCATAGATCGGCACTTCCTGGGGATTCTCGCTGTAGCGGGCGAAGAGGCGGTCGACGACATCGATGAGAAACCCAGCGGTGCCGCACGCCGGGTCGTAGACGGAGTCGCCGAGATCAGGATCGACCATTTCGACCATGAAGGCCCGGATCTGCCGCGGCGTGCGGAACTGGCCGTTCAGCGCCGACTGGCCGAGATGCGTGAGCAGGTACTCGAAGATGAGCGGGTCGTCGTCCACCCGCGACAGGATCGCCTGCTGCCAGTCACTGACGTATTGCTCCTTGCGGACGCCTGGAGGCCGGAGCGGCCTGTTCTTCGACCCCGGTCCGAACACCAACAGTCACGGTCGGGAAGGTCGGTCAGCGACTTGCCACCCTGGACCGGCTGCATATGCGGCAGACTCCGCCTGACCGCCGTCATTTCATGCGGCACGCGGCTTGACTTCCTCGTCAATCGTCCGGCGCAGCGTGCGCTCGGCGATGTCGAGATCATAGCGGGTCTGGAGGTTGACCCAGAACTGCGGCGAGGTACCAAAGTAGCGTGCGAGCCGCAGCGCCGTGTCCGCACTGACGGAGCGACGGCCGCGCACGATGTCGTTCAGGCGCGGGCGCGGGACGTTGAGGGCCCGGGCGAGCGCGTACACGCTCAGGTTCAGCGGCGTCAGGAACTCGTCGCGCAGAAACTGGCCGGGATGCGCCGCCGGCAGTCGTTGGCCCGACATGACGTCCGAGAAGTCAACTGCACGGCGGTCGACATCCTCACGACTGATGGTCATGGTCCACTCCTTTAGTGGTAGTCGACGATCTCGACGCTCCAGGCTTCACCCTTGCGCCACACAAAGCAGATGCGCCACTGATCGTTGATACGAATCGCGTGTTGGCCACGACGGTCGCCGCTCAAGGCCTCCAAACGGTTTCCGGGCGGCGCACGCAGATCGTCAAGCAGGACGGCCGAATCGATCGCAAGGAGCTTCGATCGCGCGCGCGGCTGAATCTGCGCCGGCAAGCGGCGAACGGCATGACCGGCAAAGACGGCTGCTGTCCGCTTATGGCGCGCATCTTTGGCCTCCAGGTGCCGGCTGACCCCGCGCGCCGACTCGCCAATTACAGCGCCGACTGCACCATACGTGCAGCGGACCCGCTCGCGATTGAGGCAGTCTAGAATCAAGTGCAACGACATTCGTCAGACCCTCTGCAGCGGCACGTTCGGCGCGCGGCTGCGGCGGTAGACCTTTCTCGTGTCCGCAATGCCGGAGCGACGGCCGCGCACGAGAGCATCGAATCGCGCCCGCTACACCCGCCGATAGTCTGCGCGCCAGTTTTTGATGGCCTGCTTGATCGTCTTCGAACCGGCGTGCTCGTCGAGCGCCATGCGCATCAGGGCCGGCAGCTCGTCGTCGCCGGCGAACCGGAGGGCGACCACCTGTGAGGTCGACAGGTCGGTGATACGCGGCTTGAGGTCGTCGGGCAGGAGGCGCTCCATACGCAACCGTTCCTCGAGGTGAATGACGCGATCCTGCGCCTTCAGCGCATTGCCGCGGGCAAAGAGCGCCACCAGCACCAGCGCGGATGCCGTGCCGACGCCGTTCACCGCGGCGAACGTGAGTCCATCGCCGAGCGTGGCGATGGCCGCCGCGAGGTTGATCGTCAGCAGCGGCAGCACGACGTAGTGGAACAGCGGCACGACCCTGGAATGGTTCGCGTAGGTCTGTGGGCGTTTTTCGGACATCGATGCCTTTCTTGTGCACGTGATGGCGGTGACGTACCCTCTGAACCGGGGCCAGCCGGAGCATATCAAACGGCGCCCGCGGGGCACGGGCCGCTATCCGCGCTGGTTCATCACCCTCCCGAACGCGACCCGGATCTCGGAATCTGTGACTCCCGCCATTCTGCACGCCGCGATCGTCTCGCCCAGTTTCGTCAGCACCCACCGGTTCAGATCGATAGCGCTGTTGGTCGTGGCGTCCGGGTGCACGAACGTGCCGCGATATCCCCTGGTCTGGATGACCGAGTCACGCTCGAGGAGACGATAGGCTTTCGCCACCGTCTTGTTGTTGAGCTCCAGGTCGTGCGCAAGCTGTCGAATCGACGGCAAGGGATCTCCGGGACGCAATGTCCCACTGCGCACCGCACGTTTGATCTGGGAAATCAACTGCGCGAACAGGGGGACCACATCGTCGATGTCGATGACCAGTTCCATGAGCCTTATGTACCAGATGTAGTATGGCGTTACAGGGTACAACAGGCACACCGTTAAATCCAGTGGAAGGTGAGCGGCGCCGGAACCCGGTCAGGCGGATGTCCGTGACGGCGGGACGGGCAGGCGCCGATTGAAAGTCACGCCTCAGTCCTGCTCCGCCTGGCGACGGCGCCCGCGCGCCTCGGCGGCAGGCGCCCGCTCGGTCGTTGGACGGGTCCCGAGGGCCGGCAGTCGGCCGGCCTGTTGCAGCGCGCGCCGCAGGAGGAAATCGATCTGCCCGTTGACACTGCGCAGCTCGTCACCGGCCCAGCGATGCAGCGCGGCGATGATCTCCGGGTCGGTGCGCAACAGAAACGGTTTCCGTCCAGCCATTCGCGCCACACAGTTCGCGTGTTCCCCCTGCCGATCCCGGCTACTGGTGCAGGGTGCCCGTGTTGAGCACCGGCTGGGTGCCCTTGTCACCGCACAGCACGACCAGCAGATTGCTCACCATGGCCGCTTTTCGCTCTTCATCGAGTTCGACGATCTGCCGACTGGACAGTTGATCGAGCGCCATCTGCACCATGCTGACGGCGCCCTCGACGATCTGGCTGCGGGCCGCGATGATGGCGCCCGCCTGCTGGCGCTGCAGCATCGCCGACGCGATCTCCGGCGCGTAGGCCAGGTGCGTGATTCGCGCCTCGAGCACCTCGACGCCGGCCTTGTGGAGTCGGCCCTGAATCTCAGTTTTCATCTGGCCGGCGATCTCATCGGTGTTGCCGCGTAGGGAGATCTCTTCCCCCTCATGCGTGTCGTAGGGGTACTGGGTCGCCAGGTTGCGGATCGCCGACTCGCTCTGGACGTGCACGTAGTTGACGTAGTCGTCCACTTCGAAGCTGGCCTCGGCGGTGTCGACCACCTTCCAGACGACGACGGCGGCCATCTCGATCGGGTTGCCTTCCGTATCGTTGACCTTCGAGTGCTCGGTCTCGAAGTTGCGCACGCGCAACGAGACGCGCCGCTTCGTGTAGAACGGATTGGCCCAGCGCAGTCCCGGGTCGCTGGCGGTGCCCACATAGCGGCCAAAGAACTGCACCACCCGCGCCTCGTTTGGGTTGACCACGAAGAGGCCCACCATCAGGAAGATGAGGACCGGGACCAGCAGGATGTTGATCAGCCCGCCGATCGACACCTGACTGTCCTGTCTGACGTCACTGACGAACAGCGCAATGTCGAGCGCGAGCACGGCGAGCAGACCGAGCAGCATGAGGACGCCCGGCAGGGGGGTGAACGGCTTTTCCTTGATCATGAATGCGCCTCCTGATTGATTTCACTCTTATATCATAGTGATATCACCTCACACAAACGCGGTGCGTTCAGCCGCGCGCGGAGGCGCTCAGGTCTGGCACGCATCGAATCGCCCGAGTGGCCCGCGCGCCGGTGGACACGCGTACGCGGATGGCGTCTCCGCGGATATCATGTCGGTGCGCCCGTGCGGCGCGGTCACGATCGAGTCGGAGACCCCCGGATCGACGGCGCGAGGAATCACCGATGCCATCTCCCACTACCCAGGCAGCCCGTGGTGAAAGCCCCGCTGCATTCGACCGGCGCTGCGCGCGGTTTCACCACGGGCTGCTTAGGCCGTCCCCGTTCCGATTCCGCGCGGCGCTCCTGCTGCTCGCGGCGGCCTCGTTGCTCGGCGGCGCGCCGGCAGCGGCGCAGCACGGCGCGACCGGCGGCGAGTGGCGCACCTGGGCGGGCGACCTCGGCGCGACGCGCTACGCACCGCTCGACCAGATCGACGCCGGCAACTTCGGCGACCTGGAGGTCGCGTGGCGCTTCAGGACCGACAACCTCGGGCCGCGCCCCGACTTCAACCTGCAATCGACCCCGCTCGTCATCGACGGCGTGCTCTACACCACCGCCGGCAGCCGGCGCGCCGTCGTCGCGCTCGACGCGGCGACCGGCGAGCACCTGTGGATGTATCGCCTCGACGAGGGGGAACGGGCCGAGCGGTCGATGCGGCGGCTATCGGGCCGCGGCGTCGGGTACTGGACGGACGGCGCAGGCGACGAACGGATTTATTTCGTCACCATCGGCTATCAGCTCGTCGCGCTCGACGCCGCCACCGGCCGGCCGATCCGAGACTTCGGCGCCGACGGCGTCGTCGATCTCAAACAGAACAACGACCAGGACCTCGACCCGATCACGAGCGAGCTGGCCTGGAACGGTGCGCCGGTGGTGGCCGGCAACGTCGTGATCGTCGGGGCCGGAGGCCGCCCCGGGGGCTCGCCGCCGAGCCGCGCCACCGCCAAGGGCTACGTGCGCGGCTTCGACGCCCGCAGCGGCGAGCGGCTCTGGATCTTTCACACCATCCCGCAACCGGGCGAGTTCGGCCACGACACCTGGGAGGATGGCTCCTGGGAGTACACCGGCAACACCGGCGTCTGGACGCAGATGACCGTCGACGCCGAGCTGGGCATCGCCTACCTGCCGATCGAGATTCCGACCGGCGACTACTACGGGGGGCATCGGCCGGGAGACAACCTGTTCGCCGAGAGTCTGGTCGCGGTGGACATCGAGACCGGCGAGCGCCTCTGGCACTACCAGTTCGTGCATCATCCGATCTGGGACTACGATGTTCCGTGCGCGCCGATCCTCGCCGACATCACGGTGGACGGCCGCGCGATCAAGGCGATTGCGCAACCGACCAAACAGGGCTGGGTCTACGTCTTCGACCGCGTGACCGGTGAGCCGGTGTGGCCGATCGAGGAACGGCCGGTGCCGGCCGGCGACATTCCTGGCGAGACCTACGCGCCGACCCAACCGTTTCCCACGAAGCCGCCGCCGTTCGAGCGGCAGGGATTCGAGCTCGACGAAATCATCGACCTGACACCGGAAATCAAGGCCGAAGCGCTGCGCATCGCCCAACAGTACCAGACCGGTCCGATTTTCACGCCGCCGATCACGCGCGGCGACGGGGACAAGTTCGGGACGTTGTTCGTACCCAACGGGGCCAACTGGCCAGGCGGGTCCTTCGACCCGGAGACCGGCATCCTCTATATCTCCTCGCACACCCTCAGCCGTGTGCTCGCGATGCGCAACGACCCGGCGCGCTCGGACATGGACTACATCAACGGACCGGCCCGGGGGCCGGGGATGACGGTGCAGGGACTGCCGTTGATGAAACCGCCATGGGGACGGATCACGGCGATCGATCTGAACGAGGGCGAGATCGTCTGGCAGGTCGCCCACGGCGAGACGCCGGACTGGGTCAAGGAGCATCCGGCGCTGCAGGGCGTCGATATTCCGCGCACCGGGCGGGAGGGACCGGTCGGGACGCTGACCACGAAGACGCTCGTCATCTCGGGCGAAGGGGGGCGGCAGGCGGCCGACGGCGGGTTCATCACGACCCCCGACGGCCGGCGCGGCGCGATGCTGCGCGCCTACGACAAGGCGACGGGCGAGAACGTCGCCGCGGTCTACATGCCGGCGCCGCAGACCGGCACGCCGATGACCTACATGCTCGACGGCCGGCAGTACGTGGTGGTGGCCACCGGTGGCCGGGACGTGCCAGCCGAGCTGTTGGCATTTACGCTGCCGGACGGAAACTGAGGCTCGCAACTCGAAGACAACCGTTACCGGACGACGGCCCACGGGTGCCCGCGCACCGCTCGGTCGAGACGATTACCCCGTCGCCGCCGCGGGCCGCGGTCGGCGCAACAGCCAGACCAGCGCACAGCCGGTTACGGCGCCGTACATGATTCCGAGCGCGGCCCAGCCTGCGTTCGCGGTCAGCGCCGCGTCCATGACCGCGGCCACCAGCCCGACGCCGGGGCCGGCAGCGACCCAACCCGCGACGCTGGCGGGCACCCACCAACCCGCGCGGGTCACCCGCCGCCGCAACACCAGCCATTGCAGCACCCCGACCAGGGGACCGAACAGAGCCGCCCCGACGACCCAGCCGGCGTCCGCGCCCACGACCGCGCCGCCGGCGAAGATGACGACACCGCCGATGAGTGCGCCGACCGGGCCGGCCGCCATCCACCAGCCCGCTCCGGCCACGTGCCGCCGCAGCACCAGCCCTTGCAGCACGCCGGCCAGGGTTCCGCCTGCGGCCACGCCGGCATACCCGGCCACGATGATGTCCCCGGAACCGCCCGCGGCGACGCCCGCGGGCCCACCCACGGACCACCCGATCGTGCTGGCCAGCACCCACCCGAGCCACACGCGCCAATCCTTCGGCCGGCGCTGTCCGTTGCGCGCGGGACGTTTTTCATCGTTCATCGCGGTATTCCGCCAGCGATGGGCCGGGCGCCCGTGTTCGCGTCACGGTCGTCGAAGGCGTACGTCACGGTCTGACGTCTTTCAGCGAAAGGTGTTTCCGACGCGCACCGATTTCTTGAAGTACAGCGTCCACGCCAGCGCCCATCCCAGCGAGACGGCCACGATGACCGAGAGCGTCTGTACTACGGCGAGCAGTTCCTCCCCGCGCAACGGCGGATCGTCCTCGCCGCTCATCGGAAACACAATCACACTGATGGAACGCAGCGTCATCAAGACCGCTGCAGTCCACAACGCAGTGATATTCCAGCGCGGCGCGCGTGGGGATTTCATGAGAATGAGCAGCAATGGAATCGCAAGTACGATGAAGATCGCGAGCATGAGCACAATTGGATACTCGAAGAACCACCCTGACAGGCCCATCGAATAGACCGTCAGGATCGGGATCGAGCCGACGATGTAGACCAGCAGCCAACCAGCTACGCCCTTCACACTGTCTCGTGCCATCAGAACCTCATCGTCGGTGTTCATTGCCGACTTCCGCCAGCGATGAGCCGGGCGCCCGTTTCCGCTTCCCGGTAGTCGACAAATTCGCGCGTGACCGTCACGTCGAACCCGCCGAGCGCGGTCGTGACGCGTCCGGTCGTCGTCACCCGCGCCGGTAGCCAGACGCCGCCGATCGGCGCCATGTCGGCCGACGACTCGAGACCGTCCACCCGCAAGAGCCACCGGAACGGGAGAAAATCGAGCCCCGAGTTGTCGAAGGTGTACTTCACGATCTGATGGACCGCGGGATCGACCCAGTAGGTGACGAGCGAGGTCTTGTTGAACCCGTGGTTCATCCGTGCGTCGAACCCCTGGTCCACCTGCGCGGTCGGGTAATACTCGATCCGGAAGACTTCGCGATCGGCCACGGTCTCGCGGCCGGCGAAATAGTAGCTGCCCGGCTCGAACGGGAACTCCGCGAAGTAGTAGGTGTCGACCAGGAACCGCGGCTCGATGTCCTCCCCGTCACTCCCGGCGCGCCGGCGCGCCTCCTCGCGCAGCCAGGCGTCCTCGTACTCCCGACGCGTCCCTTCGTCGATCTCGACGCCATCGACCTGCACCGGACGGCGCACCGCCACGCCGTCGCGGATGTACCACGCGTACTCCCACCCCCGTTCGGAGAGTGGCAGCTCCAGCGGCGCCTCGAACTCGAGGGTCAGGACCTCGCGCAGGATGAAGTCGCCCAGCCGCCGCCACGAGGTATCGCGGTTGTCGAACACCCGCATCATGAAACGGTCGACGTCGTTGCCGCCTTGCGTGGTCTGGCTTACGTTCGGGGCGCCCGCGCGGGGCTGCGCCGCCGCGGGCGCAGACGCAACCACGGTCGCCAACGCGAGGGCGTGCGCAACGAGACGCCTCGCACACCAGCGGCCGGCGATCACGGCGTGAGTCGTCCGCGTGCGTCCGCATGGACAACCGTTGAACGGCAACTCCCGGCTGCAGATCGTGTGAGCATGTCCGGCATCCATGTGACCCTCCCGTCTCAGGCCGCGCACGGCTCTGAATAGAGCACAGGTGATGCCAACCGGCGTTCGTTCGTCCAAGTGCTTGGTGTGGAGTCGGTTAGGTCGTTCGGTGACAGGCCGACATGCGGTACACGCCGGGCGGAGCGGACACTGGGTGTCATGCAACGTACATCGGATGTATGTACGAGACCGGCCCAGCACGAGCGCCGAGCGACGGCCGCGCAACCCCGCGGGAGTCGCTTCGCGGCCCGCAACGTCCTGCCGTCACGAGGGCGGTCCGGTCCCGGCCGTCAGCCGTTCCAGCAGGTCAGGGTCGATGGCCCGCTTGACCGTGCGCCGGTCGAGCTCCAGACGCCGGGCGGTTTCCTGGTAGCTGCCGGTGTGCGCGTAGACCAGTGTGCAGTAGCGCCGGATGAGTTCCTTGGCGCTGACGCCCCCCTCGCGCAACGTGTCGCCGAGGTCGTCGCCCGGACCGGTCGGCCGAGCGGCAGGCGGGCGATACCGCTTGCGCACGAGCACGTTGCGGACGCACTGTTCCAGTTCTCTGACGTTGCCGGGCCACGCGTAGTCGGCGCCGAGGTCCCGATCGACGCAGGCCAGCACCTCGTCGGCCAGGTCGGCAGCTTCGTCCGCACCCACCACCCGCTCGCTGACGAACATCACCAGGTGGCGCAGCTCGCCGGGCGAGTCGCGAAGCTGGTCGCGAAGCGACGGGGTCACGATCAGATCCGAGCAGAGCCGGTAGTAGAGGTCCTCGCGGAACCGACCGGCGCGCATTTCGGCCTCGAGATCGCGATTGGTCGAGGCGATCAGCTTGCCCTGGAAGTTGCGTGGCGATGTCTCGCCGATGCGCTGAAACTCGCGCGTCTGCAGCACCCGCAACAGCTTGACCTGGATCGACGCGTCGATCTCGCCAATCTCGTCGAGCAGCACGGCACCGAGCGGCGGACACGCTTCCAGCCAGCCGACCCGGTCCTCCAGCGCCCCGGTGAACGCGCCCTTGCGGTGCCCGAACAACTCCGACTCGATGAGCGTCGGCGACAGCGCCGACAGATTCAGCGCGTGGAAGGATCCATCGAGATCGGCGACGAATGTTTCGCGGTCGGGGTCGAACGGGATGTAGCGCGAAAGCGCGATGGCCCGGGCCACCAGTTCCTTGCCCGTGCCCGAGGGTCCGGTCACCAGCGTGGTGACATCGTGCATCCGGCGGAAGAGCGAGCGCTGGTAGCGTCGCATGTCGTGCGTGAAGATCGATTGCCACACGGCGGCGCGCAGGTTGGCCGCGGGACGCGACCCGCCGACGAGATGACTGTAGATGAGGTCGAAGGCGCGGCGGATCTGGTAGAAGCAGGCAAACAGGTGCGGGGCGTCCCCGCTGCCCGGCAGGCGGACCCCGTCAATCGCCAGGTAGTGCCGCACGTCGCGGCAGAAGCGCTGGTAGCACGAGAGCCGGCGCCGGCCGCGCGCGGGGTCGACGTGAACCTGGTGCAACTCATCCGCGTAGCGCAGATACAACGCGGTGACCACGATGTAGGCGTAGAGTGCAAGCTCTCCGGCGGTCGCGGACCGCGAGCGGAACAACCGCTCCCGGATGTCGCGCGCCACCCGCTCCGAGACGGCGCCCAACTGCTTCATGGCCGGGTTATCCGCGTCGGGCCGCAGACTCCAGACCGCGCCGTGCGGCACGTATTCCGCGCCGAGCACCGTGCGTTCCAGGTCGATGAACTCCGGGTCGAACGGGTTGCAGTGGGTCAGACGCGCCAGCGCTTCGATGGTCTGATGCTCGTCGGGCCGGAACAGTGGCATGCGGGTACCCGCTGAGTCGTCACCACGGGCTGTGGGGCGATGGACATGAAATGTACGCCGCTGATCACTCCGTGTCAACAGATCGGCAGCGAGCACCGTGTGTCCGGCACCGTCGCGAGGGGCTGACCCACGTGGCGCCGGTCCTGCGGCCAACCACCGCTGCTCGTACTGCTAGCAGCCCGTGGCAAAAGCCCCGCTGCATTCGATTCCCGCTGAATTCTGCGGTTTCACGCTGAATTCTGCTGTTTCACGCTGAAACCCGCCGATCCGCGCGGACATCTGCGGATCGACGCTGCATCTCGGCTGACGAACAGGGCAACCACAAGGGTTGCCCCTACAGGTCTTCTCGCCTTGCTCAGCGGGCGCATCGCCGATCTCGGTGCGACGCGCGGTTTCACCACGGGCTCCCAGCCCCGGGGGCTGCCGCCCGGCGCGGGCCCGGCGGAAGTCCAGCCATCTGCCGTGAATTCGCCGTAAGATCGCGGCAGGCCGTCAGCCATCATGGCGGTTCAGGAGACATGCCACGCGCCAGGAGCCAGCGTATGACCAGACATCCCCGAATCGCCGCCGCCGCGCTCGCGGCGGCTTGCATCGTTGTCGTCGCCGCCGCGGGAGAACAGCCCCAGGGCGGACAGTTTGCAGGCGTCGAGCTGACGACCGTGCCCGTGGCGGGCAACGTCCACATGCTGCAGCGCCCGGGCGGAGGCGGCAACGTCGGCGTCTTCGCCGGGCCCGACGGCGTGCTACTCGTCGATTCCCTGTTCGCGCCGCTGGCCGAGCGGCTGGTCGCCGCGGTGCAGAACGTCTCGGCTGGAGAGATTCGCTTCCTGATCAATACCCACGTGCATCCGGACCACATCGGCGGCAACGAGCCGCTGGCCGGACAGGGGGTCCTGATCTTCGCGCATGACAACGTCAGGGTGCGTGCGCTCGAGCGGCTCCGCTTCCCGCGCGGAGGTGGACGCTTCGCCCCACAGCCGTCCCCAGGTGCGCGGCCGGTGGTGACCTACAACGACGCCGTGAGCTTTCACTTCAACGGCGAGGAGGTGCGCGCGTTTCTCGCACCGCCGTCCCACACGGATGGCGACACCTTCGTCCACTTTCCGGACTCGGACGTGCTGCACCTGGGGGACGTCTTCCGCACCACGAGCTACCCGATCATCGACGTCTATAACGGCGGTTCCGTGGCGGGCACGATCGAAGCGCTCGAGACGGCGATCGCCATGGCGGGAACGGACACCAGGGTCATTCCCGGCCACGGCCTCCGCGTCGTAGGGCGCGAGGCCATGGTCGAGTTCCTCGACATGATCCTCGACGTCCGCAACCAGGTGCGGGCGCTGATCGCCGACGGCCGCACTCTGGACGAGGTCATGGCCGCGGCGCCGACGGCCGCCTACGACGCCAAGTGGGGACAGGAAGCGTCCTGGACCGCGAACGACTTCGTCCCGATCGTGTTCTACGAACTCGGCGGCGGGTCACTGTTCGTCCGCTGACCCGGACCCGAACGACGGCAGGCCAGCGTTCGATGCGGCGCCCCGCGCGCTATTTCGACTCGTCGGCGGCGGCCAGTTCTTCGGCCCGCATCCCGGCCAGGATGCCCACCATGGAGTAGTTGCCTTCGTGGCAGGCGTACTCGAACAACGGCGCGTCGGTCCGCCGCATCGGCATCGACGCCGTCCAGGGACTCGACCACGTCTCCGGATCGGTCACGGTGAACGTGTATTCGAGCGTGTCCCCGTCGACGCGCCGGATACGTTCGACCAACGTCATTTTGGCGGTGGTCCCCATGCCGGCCGCCGCCGAGCCGAGCGGAATCCACTGACGCTTGTCGTTGAAGTTCGCGGTCTCGATGACCAGAGTGTCGCCCTCCCAGCGTCCGCGAGAATCACCCGACCAGAGACGCACGTCCGCGTCGAGCGCGGGACGGCCGTCGAGCGGCACGACGCGGGGCGTGTGCACCATCTCGGTGTAGATCACGACGTGGTCCGGGGTCTGGAAGAGCTGCATGTTCTGGTTGTAGGCCAGCGGCGTGATCGGCGGACCGGCGTTGAATCCCACGATGCACCGATCGGAGGTGTTCCGGTCCACGTAGGAGTCCGCGGCATGCGCTTCCAGATACTCGCGCCGCGCGTCCGTGCGCTGCTGCCCGACCGCTGACAGGTCCGGCAGCCGCCCGGTCGGCGGGTCCACGATCAGCGACGTGCGTCGCGTCTCGATCGGCTTCGTCCCCTGGTCCATCCAGAAATTGTTGTAGCCGCCGACGCTGCCGCCGGCCTCGGTTCTGCGCGCCTCCGATTCCCACAAGCGGAGCGCCCGATCGACCGCATCCTGTTCGAGGCTGGCCGCCTCCTCCTCGGTCAGGAACTCCTGATCACCCCGTTCCTCCGGTCGTTGCAGCGGGGTGATGGTGCGGAAGTCCCAGATGCCCTGCAGGTCGGGCTCTCCCCAGGCCGTGCGCGGCGCCGCCTGAGCGTCCGTGGACTGGCCGGCAACCGGCATGGGAGCCAGCGCCAGACCCGCGATCACCGTGCACACCGTCAGCAGACGTCGATGACTCATCTGATTCTCCTCTTCGCGCTCTCGATAGCCGGCAGCGATCCTCATAATGGACCCGGACGCGTTCCGTGCGCAAGGGTGTGGGACGACGCGGGGCGCGAGCGGCGGCGTGTCCACCATGCCGGCATGACCGGTATCGCTTTCATGCATGGAGCGGCCCCACATACAATGCGCCGTGCGCGGCTCCCCCTTGACCGCCGGCGACACGCCCCGCTTCGCCCTGTCCCGCGGAGTGTTCCTCAGACTGCTCGGCGTCGTCTATTTCGTGGCGTTCGCCTCGCTCACACCCCAGATTCTGCCGCTGGTCGGCTCGGACGGTCTGCTTCCTGCCGCGGACTACCTCGGGCGCGCGTACGACTTCTGGGGCGCTGACGCGTACGTGCAACTACCGACGCTCGTCTGGATCCAACCCGGCGATGCGATCATCAGCGCACTGTGCTGGATCGGGATGGCGTTGTCGATCGCCGCGGTCGCGGGCGTCGCCCCGATTGCGACCTTCGCGGCGCTGTGGGTCGTCTACCTGTCCCTCGCGATCGCCGGCCAGGACTTTCTCTCGTTCCAGTGGGACTCGCTGCTCCTCGAGGCCGGCCTGCTGGCCATGCTCTATGCGCCGCTGGGCTGGTGGCCGCCGATCGAGACCCGGAGTCCGCCGAGCGCCGCCGCGCGCTGGCTCATCTGGGGCCTCGCGTTCAAGTTGACCTTTCTGTCCGGCGTCACGAAACTGCTGAGCGGCGACGCGACCTGGTGGGGCTTGACAGCGCTGGAGTTCCACTACGAAACGCAACCCATCCCGAACTGGGTGAGCTGGTATGCGCACAACACCCCAGACTGGTTCGGTGTGCTGTCGGTCGGCGCGATGTTCGTCATCGAACTCGCGGTCCCGTTCGTCATCTTCGTGCCGGCGCGCTTCCGCCGCGTGCGGGTCGCCGGCTGTGTACTCCTCTGCCTGCTGCAGGGGTTGATCGCGGTCACCGGCAACTACGGTTTCTTCAACCTGTTGACCGTCGTGCTCTATCTCTCGCTGCTCGACGACACCGTGATCGCCCGCGCGGCGCCGTGGCTGCGCGCGGCGCCGGGATTCCCCGCACGCGAGCCGGCGCCCACGCCGTTGGCCGCGCGGCGGGCCGGCATGGCCGTCCTGGCCGCGGGACTGGCGGTCCTGAGCGCGCTCACGCTGGTGCGCGAGATCCGGCGCCCGGCACCGATGCCGGCCTGGTCCAACTCGCTGCTCGGCGGGGTCGCTCCGCTGCGGTCGGTCAACGGTTACGGTCTGTTCCGCGTGATGACGACCGAGCGGTCCGAGATCGTCATTGAAGGCAGCACGGACGGCGTGACGTGGACCGAGTACCCCTTCTCGTGGAAACCAGGCGCGCTCGCGCGGCGTCCCGGCTTCGTCCAGCCGCACATGCCACGCCTCGACTGGCAGATGTGGTTCGCAGCGCTCGACCCGCGGCGGGAAGGCCATTGGCTGTTCGCCCTGGTCGACCGCCTCCTCGAGAACGACCCGGCGGCGCTCGGCCTGCTCGACGGCAATCCGTTCCCCGGCGAGCCGCCCGATGTCATCCGTCTCGTGATGTACCGCTACCGGTTCACGACGCCGGACGAGGAGACGAGCGGGGACTGGTGGGCGCGCGAGCTGGTCGGCTACCTCACCGAGCCGATCCCCCGCCGGCCGTGACCGCCGCGGCGAGTGTCTCCCGGGACCGCCGTTGAACCTCACCGCGCCGCGCAGCGCCGGAGACGACGCCAGGGGGGGGGGCGCACCGGCCGAGCGGAGCACGGGATCGGCGCCGCTACGGCCATGACGGCGTAATATCAGAAGCACGACCGCGTCAGGGGAGACCGGATGAGCATGAACCGACAGCAACCGAATGCCCAACCAGGAACCGGCGGCAGCCCGGGTCGCGCGGTCCCCGGCGTACCTGTCGGAGCGCGTCTGGCGCGCCGCATGACGGGCAAGGGCAGCCTGCCGGTCGTGGCCCTGACCACCGGTGTCCTGTCAGGGCTGTGGGGCTGGACGGCGGTCGTGCTGGGGCTGTACACCTGGGCCGGGTTTCTCGGGTGCACGAGCTATTTCGCCTCTCCCAGGGATGGCGTCGGCGGCCTGGCCGGGAGCGTCGCCACGAATCTGTCCGGCATCTTCTGGGCCATGGTCATCATGCGCAGCTCGGAGAGCGCCGGCGCGGCGGCGCTGGGCTACGTGATCATCGCCATCGTCGCGTTCCTGATGTGCATCCAGGCGAAGCAGGCGTGGCTGGCCCATATTCCGGGCACGTTCATCGGTGCGTGCGCGACGTTCGCCGCGGACGGGAACTGGCAGCTCGTCGCGCCATCGCTCATGCTGGGCGGCGTATTCGGCTTCGCGATGAAGACCTCCGGTCTGTGGCTTCATCGCAGACTGGAACCAGTCGCGCAATCCGTTTCCGGACCGGAATGAGATCATGCCGCCGCCATGCCTCCACCGTGCCGCCCACCTCTTCCTGCACGATGGTCTTTTCCCCAAGTCTCGGCGATGACGACAAGGGGCGACGATTCGCACGTACCCACGGCAGATCGTCACGAGTGGTCCAGCAGCCGGTGTGCACGGGCGGCGCGCGCGGGGTCCGGATCGGACATCACGGGCACTCGCGCCAGTTCATTGACATACCGCGCCGGCAGCTTGTGCTCGATCGCCCCCGCAACGACAAGATCGCGGTACCACTCGAACGGCACGCACGTCGGGTCGACATGCTGGTCACCGGCCACATACGTCATCGCCTCCACCGTGCGGTCATCGGAGAGGCGCAGGCGCATGGCGCGCCGGCTGTAGCCACCCGTATGCACGCCCTCCACCCTGTCGAGCCTGACGGCGTCGGCATTCGTCATCTCATACAACACACCGAACGCCGCCGCGGCGTTGTCAGTGGTCGCGATGAGCGTGCACTTTCCGGACCCGTCGGCCCCGACCTTGTGATACTGAACCACGAACCCCGGCGCCCGCGCGACCCCACAAGCAACGGCCGACGGCGCGCGCGACCGATCGGCCAGCCGCCGCGCCAGCATGTTCGAGCCGTACGCGAAGTACGTCATGTGCCGTTCTGGTGCTCCCGTTCGACAATGTTGAACGCGACCACGACTCGTTCAAGGAAGTTCGTTTTCGTGACCAGGTGCTGACGCATCAACAACAGTCCGAGCACAATTGCGACCAATCCGACGACAACCGGTAGACACTCGCAACCCAGCCAGATGCCGAAGCGCAGACCAATCTCGGAAGCATGGCCGAGGTGTACCGCAGGACGACAGCGAAGCGGTACGCTGGAACCACGCCGCCGCCGAGTAGGGCTACGCCGACGCTCAGTGCCGTCTCGGGCTCATGTACAGACGCGGCCGAGGCGTGTCGCACGTGCCACCGCTTCGGCAGTTTCTCAGTTTACCCCTGCGGTTACGCCGACGTGGCGCGTGCGTTTCTCGACGCCAAAGGCGTACCCTATGAGACGGCGTCGTCCGACGACGTACTGGACGCCGAAGGCGTTACGGCGACTGCGCGCAGATTCGCCATGCTCGTCGAGTGCTGGAAGTAATCGGGAAGTGATCGGGAGCAGCATCAAGAGCTGAGACGCCAGCGCGGACCTGAAACTGCCATGCCGCTGCCCACTGTCCGCCGCGACGCCTCTCCATCATCAAGGCGTTTCTGCACTATTCCACCGCCGCGGCGCGACTGACGGGATACTCCGGGAAACGCCGGTTCCATGAATCGAGGTTGAAGACGCCGCAACCACGGGCAATCGGGCGACGCCACGCCTGACCATCCGGTCCCATCAGCGGTAAATTACGCGCTAACGACTCCGTTCTGGTCAACAACTGCGCCGCATCCAACGTGTCCAAGGCGATCAGCACGAGATAATCGACTGGCTTGTCAGCTCGCCCTGCGGCCCATTCGTAGAGAAAGGAATCCCGGTACTTGTACTTGAGGTCGTGGTCAAGCTTGCCGCTCTGGCATCGCCGAATGAACTCGTCGCGGCGTGCCTCGGCAGCCTCTGTACGCTGAGGGTCCTTCACCTCGATGAAAAGATAGCGATCCGCAAGCTCGACGACGAAGTCCACTGCCTTCATGCAGTGACTCAGTCGGTGGTCGGCGCCATCGAACTTTCGTCCATCCACTGCATCAGTTATGTGGATTTGCAGATTCCCTTCTGTGAACGTCACCTTGCCGCACCCTGCAGGCTGCGCTTCACTTCCCGGTCATAAAGATCCGTGAACGTATCGGCGATCGCATTAGGGTGAATGTCACGGTAGTTGCGAGTCGTATCGCAACGAATCTCTCCCGTCTTCACCTCCAGATAAAGCGCGTGGAACGCAACCTGGTCGGTGTCTCTCGTGCGGAAGTCAAGCTCCTTGAGGATGACGTAGTCGTGGGTCGCCAGAAATACCTGAACGCCGTCGCGCTGCAGTTCCAGGAGCACGTCCATCACGACGCCGAACAGCTTCGGATTCAGGTTGGTCTCGGGCTCGTCCCAGAACAGGACGGAACCGGGCTGCAAGACGCCGTTCCGGATCAACAGCCACAGCAGCGCCAGCTTGCGCACGCCCTCCGCAAGCAGGGAGAACTCGATGTCTTCCCGCTTGTAGCGCAGGAAAAACTCCTCGTCCTTAACCGCCACCTCGCCGCCAATCGCCTTCCGCAGTCTGGTCAGCAGATCCTCCCGCCGGCGGTCCATGGGCCCGCGCAGAGGGGGAAGATACGCTCGATCCAGAATGTCCTTGTAGATTTCTTCGAAGTGTATCTCACGCTTGGAGTAGAGCGACCGAAAACCAGGCGCGTTGGCTAGCATTTCCTTGACGGGAATATAGACAGTCTCGACCGGCTCACGCGCCCAGTTTCCGATGTCCTGGCTGAGTCTCTCAGTTTCAGCGAGATGACTCGTGAACGATAATTTCAGTCTCAGGGCGCCGCGCTCTACGCCTATCGTCGCCAGATCAGCGATGCCCCGTCGCCGCCTGACGAGGCGCCCCTGGTTCCGGCCGGACGGCAGAAAGACCTCGATCAGCTTTCGCTCGAAGTCGACTCCGTTCGTAGAGATGTCGCACGCCGCGTAGCAGACCTTCATCAAATGGGTCTTGCCGGTGCCATTTGCGCCGACAAGGACATTGATGCCGGGACAGAGGTCCAGGCTCAGCTTCGTGAATGCCGTAAAGTGATCCAGCTCTATTCTTGTCAGCGCCATGACCTCTCCACTCGCTATGCTTATCGTCAATCCTACAGCGTCTTGACCGGCGGCGCCGGGCGCTCGGGCAGCGACTTCGGATTCTCGCGCATCAGCCGCAGCACCTCCTCTACCGCCCGCTCGAGCTGCGGGTCCCGGCCGGCGATAACCGAGCGCGGATCGTTCTCGACCTCGATATCGGGCTCGACGCCGACGTTCTCGACGACCCAGCTTCCGTCGGCGCCATTCGTGCCGAACCGCGGGAAGAGTTCCAGACCGTGATGGGCCGTCAGTCGGGTCGCCAGTCCCTCCGCGGTCGACGCGAGCGAGAGATCGCCCGCAAAGCTGAAGACCATCCGATCGCCCCCGGCCCGCACCGCCCACGGCCTGCTCACGTCAGTCTCGAATCACATGGATGTCGACATCGATGCCAAGCCCGGCCCAGGCTCGGTCCGCCGTCACCGCCGGCAGGCCGCTGCGTATCGCCAACTGCAGACACGCGCGGTCACCGAGCGACAATCCGCGACGGCGCGTGGCGTCGCGGATACCGGCGGCGGCGTGCGCCTGCTCTACATCGAAGGAAATGATCTCCATGGCCATGAGGGCGATCGACCGCCGCACCTCGGCAGGAGTCGCACCGTGATCAGCGAGTCGAGTGCCCGTCTCGGCGATGTTCACCGCCGAGGCGATGGCATCGCCACGGAAGCCGGCCACGATATCGGCGCCCGGTTCGCCACGAAGAAAGGCCAGAATGGCAGACGCGTCGAGTACGGCGCGACTCATGAGCCGCCGTCCGCGTCGACTTCCCGGCGGCGTTCCCGGATGAGCTCGTCGACCAGGCTGACGCCCTCGGGAGCGTAGCGGGCAATCATCTCCCTGACCCGCCGAACTTCCATCTCGTCGCTGACGACGCGCAACTCCGCACCGTCGAGCCGCATGAACACGGCGTCTCCCTCGTCGATCCCAAGGGCGGCGCGGTACGGCGCCGGGATGACCACCCGCCCGCCTGGACCGACGATCACCCGCGCCTGTTCAGGCTGCGCGCCCCAGCGCTGCCCGGTGTGGACAGGTTCCTTTTCCTGCGGCCGGTTCAATCGGATTTCCCTGAAGCCACTGTCCACCAGCACCTTGCGGACATGCTGGTACTTGATGCGCAGATACCGCCGGATTTCGGACCGACTGTACCCGGCGCGGAACAAGGCGCGGATCTTGTCGCTCTTCGTCGTCAGACCGGCAATGACGCCGGCCATGGGTCGTCGATCGTGCGCTGGAACGCCCGCCGCCATCCTCGGCCTCCCCGCGATGATGTCACGTCGTGAGATGACTCAAATTACATACACTGTCACTCTAGTATTTTAATGTCAATGAAGCAAGTATGACACCCCTGGTTTCGTGCGACAGGCTGTGCGACTGTCCGAGACGACCAGACTGTCGACACCCCGGTCCGCGCAGCCCAGGCGGATCGCCTTTTGGGAAATGCGGCTACCTCCGCAAGGTGCGATCGACATACGCGCGAACGGCCGCCTGCACGCGGGGCGACATCCACGCCTCCAGCACCTCGTCATCGACCGACCGCGAATCGCGCTCGACGCGATCCCGGCTCGGCTGGCGGATGAGGCGCTTCGTGAGTGCGAACGACGCGGGCGGCAACGAGCCGAGATGCGCCGCCACCTGCACGGCGCGACCGACCACCGCGTCCGGGGCGGCCAGCTCGTCGGCGAAGCCGTTGGCGAGCGCCTCGCCGGGGGCGCAGGTCAGCCCGCGATACACCACCGCCTGGAGCAGATGCGCCGGCACGACCAGCCGCAGAATCTCCAGCGCCATGCTCGGAAACGGCACCCCGACCGACAACTCGGGTGTCCCGATTCGGCCGGCGCCGTCGGCCATCACGCGGTAGTCGCAGGCGCACGCCAGAATGCAGCCGCCGGCGATGGCGTGGCCGTTGACCGCCGCGATCAGCGGCTTCGGAAACGTGAACGTCTTGAAAAAGGCCTCGCCCATCAGCGGCAGGAACGCCTTGATGTAGTCGCGGCCCCCGTCCGTCAGGCGGCGCAGCTCGACACCCGCAGAGAACACCGTGCCCGTGCCGGTCAGGACCACGGCCGGCGTGTCCGCCTTCTCGAGCCGCGCGAGCTCGGCGATCCAGCGCGTCAGCAACTCGGTGTCGAACGCGTTGACCTTGCCATGCGCCAGACGCACGAGCGTGACGCCGTCCCGGGATTCGGTCGTGATCATTCGGTCTCCTCCCGCTCAGCAGCCCGTGGTGAATGTCCCGCGCCGCACCGCGACCGGCGCTGCGCCCCGATCGCCATAAGGAAGGGGATGACCGCTAGCGGATCACCGGTTTCCGTTTCCGATCGGGTCGATTTCCAGCGCAATGATCAGCGCGTCGTCAAGACGCTCGAGCCCGGCGGAGTCGAGGCTCCCCACGAACTGGGTCAACTGCGATTTCTGCAGGCTGACGAGCTCGTCGCAGTACACGCTGCTGTCGTGTCGAAGTCCTTCGTTCAGTCCGACATCGACTTGTGTCGCCAGTCCGTGGCGCGCCGAGTACACCGGTGCGCAGATAACCGTTGAGAAGCGCGAATCGATCAACGCCTGCCGGCTGACCACGACGAACACACGAGAGCGTTTCGGGTCGCGCGCATGCGGTCTCGCGACGCGGTAGAGCTCGCCGCGCCTCACGTCTCCACCTGATAGCCAAGCACATCGACCGCTTCCCCGTTCAGCTCGGCAGCGTGCGCGTCGATGATGTCACGGTCGCGCTGGTCGATCGCGGCGCGTTCACGCGCCGCGAGGCTCTGACGAAGCAGCCGCTCGATGACACGCGATCGACTTTCTCCTTCACGAGCAGCCTTTTCGACGGCCGACACGAGCTCTTCATCAAGTGTGACAGATGTCTTCAATTTCATACCACTAGTGTACCCTTGCAGCGTCATCCTTCGATCAAGAGCGGGTGTTGGACCGCGCCCGCACGGTACGCGCTCACGAGACGTGGACGCCAGAACTGCGCAGCCCAAACGGTTGCGAGCACGGCGTCGTCGGCTTTCCAGCTCCGGCCCGCGTCCGCGCGGCGTAGCGGATGTCCCGAAGTATCGTGTCCATCACAGCCATACCCCCCGCCTCAGGGCTCATCATCCCGTCGTTCCGGGCTCACCCACATTTTCGTTCGCCTGGGTTCCCCATGTCACGACCGGAGAGCATTGGAGTGACCATACATGATTCGGTATGGTTGACGGACCGATGCCTGTGCTGAACGACCTGCGCCGTGCGGTGCGACTGCTCGTGCGCCGCCGCACGTTCGCGGCAATCGTCGTGCTGACGCTCTCGCTGGCGTTCAGTTTGCCCGCGGTCGTGCTGTCGACGGTGGACCGGCACTTCTGGCGGCCGCTCGACCTCCCCGAATCGGATCGACTCTTCACGATGCAGCTGCAGCTCGAGGACGGCACGTTCTCGCCCCAGAGTCATCCCGAGTACACGCAGGTGCGCGACCTCGGCGACGAGGCGTTCTCCCTCGCCTGTTTCGGCCAGTTCGACTTCACGATGGTGGCCGGCGGCGCGCCGGCACGGGTGGCGGTCGGACGGATCCTCACGTTCCCGCGCAGCGGCGGGGATCGGACCGTGGTCGGGGTGGTCGACGACATGCGCTATCGCACGCTGACGGAACCGGCGCAGCCGCTGGCCTACCTTCCTCTGGCGCAACGCGTCTTCTCACCCGCCTTCCTGTACGCACGGTCGTCCGCCGACCCGGCGATCACGCTGCGACATCTGCATCAGGTGACGGCCGCGCTCGACCCGGGTGTGCCCCTGAGCGACATCCATGCCCTGAGCGACCGGGTGGACGACGCGCTGAATCGCTGGCGGGCGCCGGCGCAGCTCGCGGGGATTCTCGCGCTGGTCACGCTCGCGCTGACCATGGGCGGGCTCTACGGCGTCGTGACGCTTGCGGTCAGTCAGCGGACCCGCGAACTGGCGCTCAGAGTGGCCCTGGGCGCGCGCGAAACCGCCGTGCGCCGGATGGTGCTGGCCCAGGGGCTGCGGCTGGTGGCCGCCGGGGCGGTCCTGGGACTTGCCGCCGCCGTTCCGCTGCTGATGCTCCTCGCGAGCCAGCTATATGGAATTGCACCGCACGACGTCCCGACGGTGGCCGCGAGCGTGCTCGCGCTGTTCGGCGCCGGCGGGCTCGCCTGCGACCTGCCCGCGCGCCGGGCGGCACGCTTCGACGTCGCCGCGGCGCTGCGAACCGAATGAGTGTCCGGCGGGAAACGCGCGCCGAGCGTGTCACACCGCCGCGACGCCGAGCGGTCCGTGTCGGCGCGGGCGCCGATCAGCCCCCCAGCATGCGCTCCCGGCGATTGGCCCGCATGAAGGCGAGCCCGAGGATTGCCGCCATCGCCAGCACGATGCCGATGCGGTTCTGCAGGGTCCACGCGAAGAGCTCGGTCGGGTCCTCGCCGGCGAGGGCCGCGGGGTTCCAGAACGGCGAGATCCGTATCTGATTCTGACCAAAGCCGGAGAGAAGCCCGTTCAGACCCAGGATCGCGGCGGTCCCCATGGCGCCGGCCGTCTCGCTGCGAAACAGCGTGGCCATCGCCATTGCAAGCACGAGATAGAAGAGCGCCGCCTGCGTGGCGCCATAGAGCGCGATCCACGGGAAGGGGGTGAAGAAGATGAAGGTGACCGTGGCGAGCAGCGCCTCGCTCACCAGCAGGACCAGCGCGGCGGCGCACAGCTTCACCCACCACACCCGCTCGCAGCCGCCCGGCACCGTGTAGGCGATCTCGAGACTGCGGCCGTCGATCTCGCCGGCGATGATCCGCAGACCGAGAAAGGCCGCCAGAAGCGTCAGCGGCAGACCGATCAGGGTGCCCTGGGCCGAGCTCGGCGTGAACGCCTCTCCGGCGCCGACGAGGAGCACGCCGGCCTGGAACAGCAACCACAGCATCGGCAGCAGCGGCAGCAGCCAGAAGCGCCGGCCGCCGACCACCACGAGGGCGAGCCGCAAGAGCCCCAAATCCGGACGCCAGCTCATGCTTGGGCTCCCTCCGCGCCGGCGGCGCCTCGAGCGAGCAGCCAGAGGTAGCCGTCTTCGAGCACGGCATCGAGCGGGCGGGCAGTGTCGCCCGGCGGCTCGGAGGCCAGCACGCGATGCGCCACCGAGCCGTCCAATGCCGGTGTCGCCTCGGCGCGGATCGCCCCGGAGGGCAGATCGAGCACGACATCCGGGGCGGTACGCAGCTCCCAGACCCGGCCGCGGGCGGCGGCCGCGAGCGCACCCGGCTCGCCGTCGAAGAGCAGACGGCCGCCGGCCAGCACCAGCACCCGTTCGCAGGCCACCGCGACGTCTTCGACCACGTGGGTCGAGAACAGCACGATGCGGTCGCGCCCCAGTCGACTCAGGAGATTGCGGAAACGGATGCGCTCCCGCGGATCGAGACCGACGGTGGGCTCGTCGACGATGATGACCGGCGGCAGGCGCAGCAGCGTGCGGGCCACCGCCACCCGCTGGCGCATGCCGCCCGACAGCGCCTTGATCGGCACGTCGGTCTTGGCGGCCAGACCCACCTCCTCGAGCAGGTCGTTCACTCGCTGCCGGCGCACGCGGCGCGGCAGGTCGTAGAGCGCCGCGAAATAGGACAGGTACTGGCGCGCCGTCATGCCGCCCGGCAATCCGGCATCCTGCGGCAGGTACCCCACCCAGCGCGCCAGGTACCGCTGGACGGCACGCAACGGCACCCCGCCCAGACCGATGGTCCCGCGCGTCGGGTCGAGCACCCCCGCCAACTGGCGCAGCAGCGTGGTCTTGCCGGCGCCGTTGGGCCCCAGGACGCCCACCATGCCGCGCGTGATCTTGAAGTTGACGCCGGCCAGCGCCAGGACCGGGCTCGCGGGCAGGTCGAAGCCGCCGAGACGCGCCGCCCAGCGCCGCCACAGACTGCGCGGAGAACGCAACCACCCGCGCGTGGCCCGCGCGCCAATCGCCCCGCTGGACTGCCGCCGGGCGCTGCGCCTGGCCGCCTGACCCACGGCCAGCAGCAGCGAGACGAGGATCGGCAAGACGAAGATTGCGGCGATCGCCTGGCCCGACAGCCAGGGCTCGATCGCGGTGAACCAGGTGAACGTGCCGACCGTGGCCCACGGAAGCACCCCTGCGATCCAGCCCTCGACACCACCCGGCAGCACGGCGCCGGTCGCGTCGGCTCTGCCCCGCGCCCGACGTATTTGCAGCATCAGACGCGAGCCCAGCGACGCGGCCACCATCCAGAGCGCAAACCGCCAGAAGGTCGACTGGAGCTGCAGCGCGAGATAGCCCACCCCGACCGCACCGACCGCCAGCGGCAGCAGCCGGTCGCGGGCGTCGGCCGGGTCGAAGGCCCGCCCGCCGCGCTCGAGCACCCGCGCCGCGAAGTCCTTCGAGGCGCGCAAGGTGGCGCGCAGCGGTCCGGGCAGCCCGTAGACCTTGCGCAGGCAGCGGACGTCGAGCGCCGGCGGTCCCTGCTCGCAGGCCGGCTCGGGAAGGTCCCGCGGGCGGAAGATCAGCACCACGACGGCCAGCAGCCCACCGCCGATCAACAGGGCGACCACCACCTGCCAGAGCAGCGAGGTGACCGTTCCGGTGACGATGAGCGTGCTTACCGCGGCGACCGTGGCGCCGAGCCAGGCGAGGACCAGCCACGGGCCGACACGGCCGAAGAGCAGGTCGAGCTTCCGCAACAGGATGAAGCCGACCGGCACGATAAGCAACGTGAGCAGGGCGGAGGTCACCAGCCCCCCGATGACGATCGTCGCGAAGGGCGGCCAGATCTCGTTCTCGCGGCCGGTCGCGAGCGCCAGCGGCCAGAGCGCGGCCACGGTCGTCGCCGTCGTCATCAACACCGGCCGGGTCCGTTCGCGCACCGACGCGAGCGCCGCGGCGCCCGCGCTCCACCCACCACCGAGCACCAGTTGTTGCATGCGGTCGACGAGCAGAATCGCCGGGTTCACGGCCAGGCCGATGAGCGTCAGCGCCCCGAACATCGCCATCACGTCGAGCGGCATGCCGGCGAACACCAGCGCCCACGTCGCCCCGAGCAACGTCAATGGCAACGCGAGCAATACCAGCACCGGCAGCGTGAGCGACTCGAACGTCATGGCGAGCACGAGAAAGAGCAACGCCGTGACTGGCAGGAGTATCCGCCGAAACCAGCTACTGGCCTCCTCCGGTCCGGGGGTCTCGACCGTGAAGCCGGCCGGACGCGGTACCGACCGCACGGCTGCGGCAATCTGATCCTCGATCGCCACGCGGTTGGGGCCGGTGTCGGGCAAGTCCGGCGACAGCCGGTAGAGCACCGACAACTCCCGGCGTCCGTTGTGATGCACGATCATCGACGGCGCCGGCATGCGGCGCACCGAGGCCAGCGCCATCACCGGCACCACGCCGGATTCGGTCTGGATGCGCATGCGGGTCAGGTCGCCGCTGGCGCCGCGTTGGCGCCGGGCGTCCTTGCGTTCCACCACAAGCGGCAGCTCGCGGCCGTTCGGCAGCACGAAGCCGGTCTGGCTCCGCTGTCCCTCACGTCCGGCCAACCGCAGGAACGGCAGCACGTCGTCGAGGGTCAATCCGAACGCCTCGAACGCGCGGCGGTTCGGCTCGACCCAGATCTCCTCCATGCCGGCCCGCGTCGACATCCAGGCCTGGGCGACCTGCGGCATCGACTCCAACCGGGCGCGGATGCTCTCGGCCAGCGTCTCGAGCTGCTCGCTGTCCGGCCCCGAGAGCACGACCTCTGCCGGCGACCCGCCCAGCAGCGCACCCAGCCCTTGTTGTCCCCCGCCGCCGCCACCGCCGCCACCCATCTGGTCTTCGCCCGGGCGCAGGATCTCGAGCCCCTGCACCTCACGCGCCGCAAAACGTACCATCGCCCGCACCCGCTGAGCACTCAACCCCAAGGGACGTTCGGCCGGGTCCGCGAGGTGCACGGTGAGCGAACCACCGTCTTCCTGGATCATCGCTTCCACCCTGTCGACGCCGTCGAGTTCCTGTACCACGCGCTCCAGGCGGCCCATGGCCTGACTGGCCGCCTCGATCGAGCCCTGGCCGGTGGAGAACCGGGTGGCGAGTTGCACCGTGTCGGCTTCCGGCGCCTCCTGCGTCGCCGTCTGTACGGTGACCCAGGGCAGGGCGATGACGACCGTCCCCAGCAGCGCCGCCGCCGTGCCGGCAATCCAGGCCGGCGGGTGGCGCAGCGCGCGGGCCACCACGCCGCCGAACAGCATCCGTGCACGGTCCGGAGCGACCAGATCGCCGCGCTCGGCCCGGCGGCGGCGGGTGTCGGCGAGCCGGCGCAGCGCGGCCGGCGCCGCCAGACGGTGCGCCAGCAGCGGCACCAGCCCCAGCGCGACCAGCAGCGAGGCGCCGAGCGGCAACAGTATGGAGAGCGCAAAGAGTTCGAACAGCTCGCGCACCATGACGTCGTCGAAGTCGACGAGGAGCAGCGGCAGGAAGACGACCGCGGTCGTCGCGCTGGCGGCGACGATGGCGCGCACGGTGCGCCGCAGGCCCTCCCGCACCGCGGTCGCGGGGTCGGCGCCGCGCTCGAGACGCCGTTGCACCGCCTCGTACACGACTACGCTGTTGTCCACCAGCAGCCCGACGGCGAGCGCCAGACCGAAGAGCGTGATCAGGTTCAGCGATTGGCCCACCAGATACAACATCGACAACGCCGCCAGCAGGCTCACCGGAACGGCCACCGCGACGACGGCCACCGCGCGCCAGCGTCGCAGGAAGAGAAACAGCACCACCAGCGCGATGACGAAGCCCGAGGCCCCCAGGCGCGCCAGACGGGTGATCTGGTCTTCCACGATATCCGCGGCATCGAAGCCGATCACCAGATCCAGGCCCAGCGGCCGCAACTCGGTCTGCAGCTCGGCCACCCGCGCACGAAGCTGCCGTCCGAGCCGGACCAGGTTGGCGCCCTGCTCCTGAAACACGACCACGCCCACCGCGGGCTGTCCGTTGACTCGAAGCAGCGATTCCTCCCGCCCCGACCCGTAGCGCAGGTCGCTCACATGACGCAGCAGCACGGGGCGGTTGGCGTCGACACGAATTTCGCCGAGCGAGTGCAGTCCAGCGGGTCGTCCGTCGAGGATGACCGGCATGCGCCCCGCCTCGCTCTCCAGCGTGCCGAGGAACCGCAGATGGCCGACATTGCTGTTCACGGACTGGGTGACGGCGTCGGTGGTCACACCGAGCGCCGCGGTGCGATCGGGGTCGACCGTCACCGTCACCTGACGCCCGGCGCCGCCGCTGGTCGTTGCCTGACTGACACCGGAAATGGATGCGAACCGCGGCGCCACCAGCTCTTCCACCAGGTCATGCAACGCGTTGCGGTCCTCGTTCTCGGGGCCGAGCACATGGACCATCATCGCGAAGCTCGACAGCACCGACGTATCGAAGGAGCTCGCGTTGACGAAGGTGCCGCGAGGCTGCGTGCGCTGCAGCGCCGCCGCGATGCGCTGCAACTCGAGTTCGCGCACCTTGAGGTCGGTGCCGGGCTCGAAGCTCACCTGATAGCTGCCGGACGAGCCCCGAATCTCGCCCCAGGTCTCCGACAACCGAGGCAGGGCGGCGACGCGGGCCTGCAACGGCAGCAGGATCTCGCGCTCGACCACCTGCGATTCGCTGCCTGGCCGTGAGAAGCTGACGAACAGGCGGTCGCCGGCCAGCGCGGGGAACAACTCGACCGGCATGCGCTGCCAGGCCACCGCGCCCACCAGCACGATGCCCAGAAAGAACATCGCCACCGCGACCGGCCGGCGAATGGGCAGGCTCAGCACGGTTACGCGGTCTCCACCCGCCGCCCGCCGGGGCGCAGTCGATCGAGCACGAGATACAGACACGGCAGCACCAGCAACGAGCCTGCGGTGGACGCCAGGATGCCGCCGATGATGGTGATCGCCATGGGACCGCGCAACTCGGCGCCCTCGCCGGTCCCGACGGCCAACGGCAGCAACGCCAGCACCGTCGTCAGGGTGGTCATGAGGATGGGACGCAAGCGGATGCCGGCCGCCTGCACCAGCGCGTCGACCCGCTCGACGCCGTGCGCCATCGCCTGACGCGCAGTCGCCAGCAGCAGCACGGCGTCGTTGACCGCGACGCCCGCCAGGACGATGATCCCCATCATCGCCATCACGCCGATAGGCCGCCCCGCCTGCACCAGCACGAAGGCAACCCCGACCAGCGCGAGCGGAATTGCGGCCAGCACCGTCACCGGGTGCAGGAACGATTCGAAGGTGCCGGCAAGCACCATGAGCACGAGCACCAGCGCCAGGATGCCGGCCAGCCGCAGTTCGCCGAAGGTGCGGACCCGCTCTTCCTCCTCGCCCCGAAGCTGCGCGCGCAGACCGGGCGGCAGCGGCGCAGCGTCGAGTGCGCCGACCACGGCGGCGATCGCGCTCGGGGCATCCGCACCGTCCGTGATGTTGGCGCTGACCTGCGCGGTGCGCCGCTGGTCGCGGCGGAAGATCTCGCGGGCGCCCTCGGCCTCGGTGAAGTTGGCCACTTCGTCAATCGCGACTTGACGGCCCTGCTGATTGCGGAAGACCAGGTTGCGAAGATCCTCGCGTCGCGGCGTCGGCAGGCGCAGGGTCACCGGATGCTCCTCGTCGCCGATCGCCAGCATCGTCACTTCGCGTCCGTCGAGGCTCGTCTCCAGCACGCGGGCGAGCATCTCGAGATCGACCCCGAGACCGTCAGCCATGGCGCGATCGAGCTCGACCCGCAACTCGGGCGGACCGCCCTCAAAAGACGAACGGACGTCCCACAACTCGTCGAGCTGGGCGAGGCTCTCTCTGACGACCTCCGCGCCGCGCCGCAGATCGGGCAGCGACTGACCGGAGATCTCCACCACCACCGGCGGACCGCTGGCACCGAGCGCGCTGGCAAGCGCGGACGAGCCCACCTCCCAACTGACTTCCGTCGACTCCAGCGCCTCGAGTTCGGGCGCGAGGCGGTTCGCGAGCTGGCGGCCGGTCGGCCCCTCGGCGGCCATGCGGATCGTGAGCCGCGCCGTATTCTCCTCGGCGAGCTCGGTACGGACCATGCGGTCGTCCTCCGGCAGGCGGCCGACCTCGGACAGCACGGCGCGCAGGGTGCCCGCGCTGGCCTGCTCGAGCAGCGACTCGATACCCTCGACGACCTGCGCCGTCGACTCGACCCGCTGTCCCGACGGCCCCACCACCCGCACCGAGAACTGCCGCGGGTCGGCCGGCGGAAGCAGCTCCGTGCCCAGCCCCAGCAACCGCCACGAGCTGTACCCGGTCACAAGCACCGCTGCCAGCACCGTCAGAAGCGGGTAGCGCAACAGGCCGCCGACGAGACGCTCGAGAAGGCGGCGGTAGCGGGGTATCACCCAGGCGGCGGAGGCAGCGGGTGCGGCCGTCTGTGGCAGGAACCAGCTCGCCAGCGCCGGAATCAGAAACATCGCGACCGCCAGCGAGGCCAACAGGGACGCCACGACAGCAAAAGCGATGCCTTCGATGAGACGCGCGGCCAGACCTTCGACGAACAGCACCGGCAGGAAGACGACGCACGTGGTGAGGGTCGAGGCCGTAATGGCGCCGGCCACCTGACTGGCGCCGTTCGCAGCCGCCGCCTGCGCCGAGTCGCCCAGGGACAGGCGCCGGTAGATGCTCTCCACCACGACGATGGCGTTGTCCACCAACATGCCCGCACCCAGGGCCAGCCCGCCCAGCGTGACGATGTTCAGGCTCTGATCGCCGAACCGCATCAGAAAGAGCGCCGCGAAGATCGACACCGGGACGGCGGCCGCGACGACGAGCGTGGCGCCGGCGGACCGCAGGAACAGGGCGAGCACGGCCACCGCGAGCAGCACCCCCAACCCGGCGGCATTCTGCAGATCGGTCAATGCATCGACGACCAGCGCCGCGTCGTCGCTCACCTCGGTGAGCTCGACGCTGGGCAGATCCTCCGCCAACCCGACCAGCGCCGCGCGCACGGTCGTCGACACCTGCACGGTGTTCGAGCCCGCTTCCTTGAAGACCGCGAGCCCCACCCCCTCTACACCGTTTACCCGCACGACGTGATCGATCTCCTGGTCGACCATCTCCACCGTGCCGAGGTCGGACACGTGAATCGCCTGGCGGCTGTTGTCGCCGCCGGTGAGGTAGCGCACCACCACCCGTTCGACGTCGGCGGGCCGGCGGAAGCGCGACATCCCCCGCACCAGGAAGACCTGCGAGCCCTCTTCGAGCGTGCCGGCGGAGATGTCCACGTTCTCGGCGACGAGACGGTTCTCCACGTCCGCCAGCGTGATCCCGAACGCCTCGAGCCGGTAGCGGTCCAGCAGCACACGGACTTCCTGTTCCCGGCCGCCCGTCACCAGCACCTCTGCCACGCCGGGCAACTGTTCCAGCCCGGGCGCGACCTGCCGCCGGGCCAAGCGGCGCAACTCGGCCAGGTCGGGTCGCCCCTCCGGCGCCACCAGACCGAGCGTCAGGATCGGCGCCTGGCGGGGGTCGAGACGGCGTACCAGCACCTCGTCGACATCGGGGTCGGCGCTCACCGGGCCGACGGCCTTCTGGACGTCGACCAGACCCAGGTCCAGATCGGCGTCCCAGTCGAACACCACGGTCGCGACCAGCCGGCCGGTGCGCGCTACCTGTGACACCTCCCGTATGCCCCGCACGGTGAAAAGACGCTGCTCGACCTGCTCGCCGTAGAGACGCTCCATCTCTGTCGGCGGGCGGTCGCCGGAGCGCACGGAGACGACGATGGTGGGACTTTGGAGATCGGGAAGGAGATCGACCGGCAACTGCCGCCACGCCAGCCAGCCGACCAGGGCCACGGCGGTGGCGAACACGCCGACGGCAACAGGTCGCCGGGTGGCGAAAGCGGCGACCGACGCTGGCGGGCTCACGGGGCGCCTACCACCCGCACGCGGGTCCCGTCGGTCAGCGTTTCGAGCCCGCGCACGACGATGCGCTCGCCGGGCTCGACACCCTCGCGCACTTCGACCTGGTCATCGTCGCCCAGACCCAGCGTGACGTCACGGCGCGCCACCCGCTGGGCGTCGACGACGAAGACGACGTCGCGTCCGGAACGTTCGGTCACGGCGTCGCGCGGCACCACCGCTACCCCGCTGCGACGTTCGGCGATGATGGCGGCCTCGATGAACATGCCGGGTCGCAGGAGCCCGCGCGAGTTGTCGACATCGACCTCGGCGCGGAAGGTGTGCGTCTGAGGATCCATCGAGGGCGACAACCGCAGGATGCTGCCGGCGATCGTCATGCCGTCGAAGGCATAGTGGCGGATCTGTACGGCCTGACCGGGCCGGACTCGCGACAATTCGGGACCGACCAGGTCGATGTCGGCGATCAACCGTCCGATGGGGGCGACCCGGGCGACCTCGAAGCCGGCCTGGACCATCTGGCCGTCGGCGACCGGAAAGCCGTTCTCGTCACGCGCCAGTGCGAGCACGACCCCGGCGATCGGCGTCGTCAGGCGCGTCTTCTCGTCAGTGCGCTGACTGAGCTCGTAGTTGCGCAGCGCGTCCTCGTAGGTGACCTCGGTCCGCCGGTACTCTTCCTCGGCGATGAGCCCGCGGTCGAACAGCATCTTGCGGCGGTTCATCTCCCCCTCGGCGTTCTCCAGATGCCGGCGGGTCGCCTCGAGGCCTGCGGCGAGCCGGGCGTCTTCGCCGGTAATCTCCGCCACCAGTTGCCCCTCGACGACTGTCGATCCTTCGACCAGCCGCGCCCCGGCGGCGTCCCGCCCCAGGATCAGCAACCCGGCGGTCTCGACGCTCAGGACGACGTTCTCCTCGGTGCGCAGCGTGCCGGTCGTCACGATGCGATCCTCGACGGCGTCCGTCCCGACGTCGGCGACCTCCACCGGGATGCGGAACTCGACCGCCGCGGCCTCGCCGCCGGCGGCGGGAGCACAGCCGGCCACTGCACAGCAGAGCAAGCCGAGCGAAGCGGCCCACGGGCGGGCGCTGATCAGACGGTGGCGCATCTATCTGTCCTCACGAACTGGTTGCCAACGAACGGCGTCGGCGATCACGATACGACCCGACGATTCGTCGGACACGACGACCTGCGCCGCGCCCTCCGGCAGGTTGAACTCGCCTAGGGTGTTCCAACCGACCTCGGCCGCGCCGCCGTCGAACTCCAGGGAACGCTCGTCGCCACCGGCGATCAAGGTCAATGCATAAGTCCCGACCGAGCCCCCAAGTCCGGTAGCGACGTTGATCTGGACGCCCGGCGCCGGCGCCGAGCTGCTCCGCTGGGTAGTCAGCGCGGGCAGGTGCAACGCCAGACGCCAGCGCCCGGCATGCGGCAGATCGGCCGTGAACACGCCGCGCCGCGTGCCGGTCCCGCGCCGGATCATGGCGATGGTGTGCCGGTACTTGCCCCAACTGGACGGCACTTCCCGGCGGCTCCATTCGGTGGGCGTTCCACCTGTGAGCTCGTTCACCTCCGGCAGCCCCTGATCCAGGTCGACCGGCGGCACGAAGAAGCTCGACAGGCCCCCGGCGAGACGCATGCCGTTCTGCGCTTCATCGGATTCGACGGTGAATCCCGGGTCGAGATCGTCGACCACGACGTCGGTCGACACCGCCGGCCGCCAGGCGCCGGGTCGGCTGCCGAGGAAGGGCTCCGCGCGTACCTGCGTCTCCTGATCGACACGCGGCAGGGTCAACTGCACCTCCTGCCGATTGAGCGACAGATAGGGCTGCAACCAGAGCTCGACCGGCGGCGTCGAGCTCGGCATCCCGATTTCTACCGTCTCATGTCCCGGCACCCGCACCGGCTCGGTCTCCTGCCAGACGTTGGCGCCGTCCTCGCCGGCCGTCGCGTAGCGCAGGCGCAGCAGGCCCGGCACGGCCTCGCCGTTGCGCACGTGAACGCGCGTCTGGTAGCGGGGAATGCCCCGCTCGTCGTCGGTCAAACGTTCGACCACGACCGGCGAGGTGACGAAGCCCGGCAGCGTCGCCTCGTACAGCCAGTCCCCGATCAGCGGGTACAGGTCGGCGTCGAGCTCCACGGCAACCTGCGCGAGATCGGCCGCCTCGAAATGCCGGCCACGGTAGCGGGCGCGCAGCTCGGCCAGCAGCGCCCCGGTCTTCTCGCGCCCAAGACCGTCGAGAATCGACCGCGCGATGGCGCGGCTCTTGAGCGCCAGAACGTTGAGAGACCCGGCCGCGTCCCCGGCCGGGTCGAGATCCGCCAGCGAGGTGTCGAGGGCCCGGTCCCAGATTGATGGGCGATCCGCGGCCGAACTCAGCACCGCATCGGCGACCGAGTCCATACGGCCCGTCAGCATGTCGATGATGACCTCGCCGACCACGGCGCCGAACTGCTGATCGAACATGAAGGCCGAGAAGTAACCCCCCTTGCCGGTCAGCAACTGGTTGACGAGCTCGTCTAGCACGAAGTCGATCGCCAGCGCGCCCTCGCCGCGCGCGCCGGTCTGATAGAGCAGGAAGTTGCGCGACCCGCCGAGAAACAGATTGCCGCCGCTCACGTCGTTCTCAAAGAACTGTTCGATTGCCTCGACCTTGGCGCGGGCCAGTCCGCCGTCGCGCCCTGCGAGGCTCTCGCGATCGCCGAATTCGAAGTCGATGTTCGAGGCCTCCCGATTGCGGAACTCAAACTCGAAGCGCGAGGTCGTGAAGGCGTTCTCGCGCAGCAGCAGCACGCCGGGCATGGTCTGGGTCGTGTCCATGCGCCAACCGCCGCCGTAGCCGCGCAGGCCGGTGGGCGACTCGACCAGCGTCAGGCCATCGTAGGGATACGGCAGCCCAAGCTGCGCGGCGTCGGTGAAGATCTCCTCGACACGAGTCCGGATCTCGCCGGCGGCATCCGCAAAGAAACGCAGGTTGCGGTCATGCTTCGGGTGGACGAGGATTTCGAACTCGACCCCCGCGGCCTCCATCGCGCGCCGTTCGAAACGCGACGCCACCAACCCGACGTAGGGGACGGGCGCCCCGGGCTGGAAGCGGAAGCGCGCCGTGTCGCCGCCGGCGTCGAGGGGCTGCCGGCGGCCGGGCCCGGCCACGAGCCAGCCCGCCGGGACCTCGACCTCGAGATCGACCTCGAAGTAATCGGCGGGATGCGTCCGCGAGTCACCGACGGGCACGTCGCTGCCGGCGTGCGGCAGCCAGCCAAGACCCGGCATCAACGCGACATAGCGCGAACTGAAGACGCCGTTGTGGAGCCCGATCAGCACGATCTGCGCTTCCATGGCGTTGGCGGAGGACAGATCGAGTTCGGAGTCGAGATAGCCGAAGTTGATATCGGGCCGACCAGCAGCCTCCAGCGCAACCGTTGTTTCCTCACCCGGCGCCAACGCGCGCGGGGGCGTGACGTCCAGCAGCCCGGCGGCGTGCGTCCAGGCCGCCTCAGCCCCGCCGACGGCCACGCGCTCCACCGTGAACCCCGGGTTGAAGGTGAACAGCAGCGTGTCGAGGGGTCGGTCCGCCGGCGCCTGCACCGTGATCTCGAGAGCGAGCTCGACGCGCCGTCCGGGCTCGACCTGCACCGTCCCGGCAACCGCCCGCAGGTCGGCGCGCGGGTCGTCGCGGCGCGCCTGGTGCGCGGCGAGCCAGGCGGCGCGGTCGTCCCTGACGCCGACGACCTGCCAGACCGAGGCGCCGACCAGGAGACCGGCGGCAGCCACCAGCCCGGCGCCGAGGGCGATCCGGCGAGACCGAGACCCGCCGTCGGGGCGCGGATGGAACGCCGCCGCCAGGGCGAAGCACCCCGCCGCCACGATCCACAAGGCAAGACGTTGCGCGACGTGGGCGCCACTGCTCAGGCTCGGGACCAGGTCGGACCCCATTTCGAAGTTGAACACGCCCAGCACCGGCTGCAGGTAGAGCGGCATCCGAAACAGAATCCAGACCTGGAGTCCGGCGAGCGCCAGCGCACCCAACGCGACGAGCAGCCGGTTGCGGACGAGGACGGCGAGCAGCATGACGACCGCGCACCAGAGGACGAAGATCGACAGCGCGGCGAGCAGAAAGCCGACCAGGGAGTACGGCTCGATCGGCTCACCCACGTACCAGTCGAGCCGCACCGCCAGCACACCCACCGCTTGCAGCACGACCGCCATGAACAGCACGGGCCCCCAGGCCATCGCCACCAACCCGAGGGTGCGGCCGATCAGGAACTCGGTGTTGGACACGGGGCGCGAGTCGAGCACCTCGGCAATGCGTTCGCGCTCGTCCCTGGCTCTGACGTCGAAGGCCAGAAAGATCAGGCCCACCAGGAAGATCGCCACGAAGTACAGGCCAACGCCCGACATCAGGTAGCGCGGTCCGACGGCGCCGATGGTGGCCGAGAACTGCGAAAAGAATGCGTGGATGCCCGCGTAGTAGCCGTAGGTCAGGAAGGTGAAGAACACCGACAGGATGGCGAACAGCCAATAGCGAACCAGGCGGCGGACGGAACGGATCTCGGCGCGGGCGATGGCCAGGATCATCGGCAGTCGCATCATTGTGATTCCCCGTCGGGCATGGTCTCGTCATGCTGCCGGGCGGCCGCGGTGCGTCCGCGGGCCACCATGAACGCGATATAGCTCTCTTCCAGGGTGGGCTCGGCCACCGCCGTCGCCGCCGGCGGCAACTGGTCGCCGTCCGCCACGCCGCGGAGCGTGACCTGCCCGCCCGCGACGCTGCTCGACACGACCTCATAGCGGCTCTCTATGGTTTCGGAATCAGCCAGCGACGCCGTCACTTCGAAGACCTGACCGGCCGCCTGCGCGAGCAATTCGGACGGCGGCCCCTGAAAGACGATGCGGCCGGCGTCCAGCAGGGCCATCTCGCGACAGCCCGCACCGAGATCGGCCACGATGTGGGTCGACAGCAGAATCGTGCGCTCACGCCCCAGCCCGCTCATCAACTGGCGAAAGCGGAGGCGCTCCTCCGGGTCGAGCCCGACCGTGGGCTCGTCGACCACCAGCACTCGGGGCTCGTGGACCAGCGCCTGGGCCACACCCAGCCTGCGCACCATCCCGCCCGAGAGCTTCTTCACCTTGCGATGGGCGACATCGCCGAGACCGACCTGGTCCAGGACCTCCGCGATGCGGGCGCGGCGTTTCTTCGAGTCCAACATCCCCGACAGTTGCGCCAGGGTGTCGAGCACCTCTTCGACGCGGTGCAATCTCCAGGCGCCGAAATCCTGCGGCAGATAGCCGAGCAGCGCGCGGACCGCCCGGCGGTCGCGGGTCACATCGTGTCCGCAGACGGTGACCCGGCCCGCGGTTGGCGGGAGCAGCGTGCAGATGATGCGCATGAGGGTGCTCTTGCCCGCGCCGTTGGGGCCGAGCAGACCGAAGAGGCCGGTGCCGAACGACAGGTCCACCCCATCGAGCGCCGTATGGCCGCCCTTGTAGGTGTGACGCAGGCCCCGGACCTCGATCGAGCCGTCAGAGGGTGCGGTGGCTTCCCGTTTGACCTTGGTCATGACTCTCCGCCGGTGCTTGCGCCGCGGGGCCGAGACGCAGGCACCGAATGTCTCGCTTCATCTTTCTATACGCACCACGGTACGCCATGTTGCAAACTGTTTTTCGCCGAACCGGTCACAGTGTCGGGAAACACCCGGTTTCCCGAGCAGCTTGCCGCGGCGCGACGCCGGCTGTCGCCGGCGCCGCAACGGCGGGATATGGATTCTGACGCGGGGATACCAGTGCATCGATGTCACGTCCTGCGTGACACCAATATGCGCAATCGCGAATCTCCATGCCAGTGCGTATCGTCAGGAATCGCATCTGACAGACGTCATGCGTCAGGTGCGCGTCGCCCGTCGCGGGCCGATCAGGGCTGACCGCGGACCCAGATGGGGCTCGACCACGCCATGACGATGCGACCGCGAACCTGACTCCGCTGGCGCAGGCGCAGGTAGTAGACCGCGTCGGCGCGAAAGCCGCCGTCCGTGCCCGACCATTCGAAATCGAGCGCATCCGGCTGCAGGTCGTAGACGACCCGGAAGCCGCCGTCCGGCTCCGAGTAGCGCAGGATCTCGACCGAGTCGATGACATCGGTCCCGTGGGCGGCGAAGTCCAGGCGCGGGGCGCCGTCCGTGACGGTCTCCCCTCCCATCGGCTCGCCGTTCACCCGGAATTCGAGCAGGATTCGCGCGCCGGTCGTGCCGCAGGTCCGGCGTTGGTGGAGCGCGTCGAAGATCGCGTCGCGGGTGAGCGCCGGCGCCCGCACCGCGCCGCCTGGACGCAGCCCGGCCGGTCCGACCTGGTAGGTCACCGTCCACGTGCCGTAGTGGCCGGCAATGCCGGTGGCCGGTTCGACACGCACGGCGTCGCGCTGGGCCAGCACGGTGCACGCCGCGCCGAGCACGACGACGATGAACGAGACGGGAACGATGACCCGCATCAGGCGCCTTTCGTGAACAGCACGACGCCCGTCGATTATCGCCCCGGCACGGACGGCGTCAAGCGCGGCGGGGGTGGCCGTCGAGAATACGACTCACGCCGCCGCCAACGACGAGCAGTCCGTGGTGAAACCCCGCGTTGCACCGAGATCGGCGATGCGCCCGCTGAGCAAGGCGTGTAGGGGCAACCCTTGTGGTTGCCCTGTTCGTCAGCGGGGCTTTTGCCACGGGCTGCATAGGAGTCGCGACGGGGCGTGCAACCGGCTACTCGACACGCAGGGCGTCCATCGGATCGATCCGGGTCGCGCGCCGTGCCGGCAGCCAGCAGGCGACGAGCGCCACGACGATCAGCACGAGCGGCGCCGCCACGAAGGTGAGCCGGTCGTCGGTGGTGATGCCGTACAGGAAGCTCTCCATCACGCGGCTGGACGCGAAGGCAGCGAGCAGGCCGACGACCGCGCCCGCCGCGACGAGGGCGGCGCCCTGTCTGACGACCAGGGCGAGAATGTCGCCACGCTGCGCCCCGAGCGCCATGCGGACGCCGATCTCACGGCGACGTTGCGCGACGGTGTAGCTGAGCAGGCCGTAGATGCCGAACGCGGCGAGAAACAGCGCCAGTGCCGCAAAGCCCACAGTGAAACCGGCGTAGAAACGCGGCTGCGCCACCGCGGCCGACAACCGTGCATCCATCGTCATCACGTCATCGATCGCCGCGCGCGGGTGCGCCTCGGCCACCGCCTCACGCAGGTAGGGGATCACCGCGAGTGGATCGCCGGTGGTCCGCGCGAGGATGAACGGGGCATTCAAGCCGAAAATCATCCCAGCGGTTTCGGCCTGGTGCACCGACACGAACGCCTCGGCGCGCGACTCGGTGCCGGTGAGGCCCCGGTACTGGACGTCAGCCACCACGCCGATCACTTCCCATGAGTCGTCGCCGCCAATCTGGAGACGCTGTCCGACGGCGGTCTCACCGCCGAAGACCTCGCGCGCCAACCTCTCGTTGACGACGAGGACCCGCGGGCTGCCGGCCCCGTCGAGAGCGGTGAAGAAGCGCCCGACACGGAGGCCCAGCCGCATGACGTCGAAGTAGCCCGGGCTCGCCGACCGAAGATTCACCATCGGCGACGCGTTCGGGTCGCTCGGCGGCGGGCGACCAAAGACCCGCGCACTGCGGGGAGAAAAGCTGCCACCCGCGAGCGGGAGGCTGGACGACAGCCCGACCGCCGCCACGTCCGGCAGGCGGGCCATGCGGTCCAGTGCTTCGAGGAGCGCCTCGGAGAAACGGCGGCCAACCGCCCCGCGTGCGGCCGCCTCCTCCGGGGTCAACATCAACCGACCCCCCCGGCGGCTCTCGCCCGGAACCCGGATGCGGGCCGTCATGACATTGGCCGGGTCGTAACCGCGATCGACCGTCATGAGCGCCACGAAGCTGCGCAGGAGCAGCCCGGCCCCGACCAGCAGAACCAGCGCGAGCGCCATCTGCGTCGTCGCCAGCGCCGCCCGCGTCCGGCCCGAGCGCAGCAACCGGAAACCGCTCGTGGACTGCGCGCTGCCCTCGTTCAGGATGCCCACGAGCTTGAGCCGGGACCACTGGAACGCCGGCACGGCGCCGAACGCCAACCCCACGACGACCGACAGCCCCAGGGTGAACGCGAGCACCACGCCGTCGACCCCCACCTCGTCGAGCCGCGCGATGTCGCCCGGGACCAGCGCGGGCACGGCGCGGATCACCACGGCCGCCGCCGCCAGCCCGAGCGCGCCGCCGGCAAAGCTCAGCACGACACTCTCGGTCATGAGCTGCCGCATGATTCGGCCGCGGCCGGCGCCCAGCGCCGCGCAGACCGCCAGCGCCCGTTGCCGCGTCACCCCGCGCGCCAGCAGCAGCCCGGCGACGTTGCTGCCAGCGATCAGCAGCACCAGCGCCATCGCCGCGATCAGTGCCAGCAGCGCCGGTCGATACTCTCGGACCATCTCTTCCCGCAGCGGGACGACCTGGGCATCGTGCACGACGGTGTCGCCCGCCGACCTGCCAGAAGCGCGTAGGGCCGCGCGTGCGCCGTTCGTGGCGGCCGCATATAGTGGATCGTCAGTGTGCTGGAGAATCGTGCGGACCTCGGTGGCGGCCTGCTCCGGCGACACGCCCGGCCGGAGTCGTCCGAGCGCATTGGAACCGGAGGATAGCCCGCCGGGATTAATCGCGAAGGGCGTCCAGATTTCCTCGTCGGGGCTCGGGAAGGAGAACCCCTCTGCCAGCACCCCGATCACGGTGTGCGGCGCGGCGTCGAGCGTCAGGACGGTCCCGACGATGTCCGGATCCAAGGCGAAGCGGGCGGTCCAGGCACGATAGCTCAGCAGCGCGACGCCCTCCGCGCCGGCCCGGCCGTCCGCTTCGCTGAAGAGGCGACCGAGGTGCGGCGTCGCCCGCAGCAGGGGGAACATGGACGGTGTAACCGCCGCGCCGCGCAAGGTGACCGCGCCCTCCGGCCGCGTCCACTCGACGCCGCGTACCGCATAGACGCCGAACTGCTCGAACGACTCCGCCTCGTCCCGTATCAAGGGCATCGCGGGACTCGCGAGGCCCATGCTCAACCCCCCGAACGACTCGCCGACACGCACAATGGCCTCGGAATCAGGATAGGGCAGCGGCCGCAGCAGCACGCCGTAGACGATGCTGAACATCGCCGTGTTGGCGCCGATGCCCAAGGCGAGGACACACACCACCGTGGCGGTGAAGCCGGGCTCGCGGCGCAGCCCGCGGGCGGCGTGGCGCACATCCCGCCCGAGGTCGTCCAGCCAGCGCCAGCCCCAGACGTCGCGCGTGCGTTCCCGAATCAGAGGCGCATTGCCCAGCTTACGCCGCGCGGCCCGGCTCGCCTCCGCCTCGGGGACGCCTGCGTCACGCAGGCGCTCACGCTCCAACTCGAGATGGAGCCGCAGTTCCTCCTGCAGGTCCTCCTCCGCCTGACGGCGCCCGAGATACGGCCAGAGACGACGGAACCAGTTCAGCGCGTGCATCGGGTCAGCCCTCCCCCTTCCCGGCGCTCACCGGCTGCATGATGCGCCCGACCGCCGCGACCAACTGCCCCCATCTGATCGCTTCCCGCCGGAGCTGGCGGCGGCCCGCCGGCGTCAGGGCATAGAACCGCGCCCGCCGGTTGTTGGCCGACGTTCCCCAGGTTCCGGTGATCCAGCCCCGCTTGATCAGACGGTGAAGCGCCGGGTAGAGCGACCCGTGGTCCACTTGCAGCACGTCGTCGGAGGTTCGCTCGATGGTGGTGGCAACCTGGTGGCCGTGCGCCGGACCCGGCCGGAGCGTCTGCAGGATCAGCATGTCCAGGGTCCCCTGCAACAACCCGATCTGGTCGTCCCGCAGCCGTGGCCGGGCCATGCGCACCTCCAGGTAGAATGGCTACCACAGTAGCGCCCTTCAGGTAGAACGTCAAGGGGAATAATCGGGCCGGCAGGGCGCGTCGGTCTGCACGCTCGTCAAGCCGGCCCCAAGTTCACCAGCTCTATCCGGTCGCCGTAACGACGGAAGTCCGCGGAAACGAACGGGTCCCGGGATCCCTGCTTCCGTGCGTCACCGCGAGCCGTCGGGGTACGGCGGCATCTCCGGCTCAAGCTCGACATGGACCGCATCGGCGATGCGATTGATGTAGTTGAAGTAGGCGACCACCTGGACGGCGTGGTGAATCGCCGGGTCGTCGAGGCCGGCAGCGCGCAACGGCTGCAGATCGGCCTCGGTCATCGCCGCCGGCATCCGCGTGAGTTTCTCGGCGTAGGCGCAGAGCGCCGCGTCGACCGGATCGAGCGGCGCGCCGCGCCAGTCGGCGAGCACAGCGTCGGCCAGCGCCTGGTCGCCACCCTCCCGTGCGATCTCGGCCCGGAGATCGTCCGCGTGCTGCAGCATTCAATAGTGGCAGTCGTTGGCGCGGCTCACCACCGTGGCCAGCAGCTCCCGCTGCCGCCCGGACAACTCGCCGGGGTCCTTCATGACGGCCATGTAGAGCCTGATGGCGGCGTCCAGCACCGCCGGCTGCAGGCTCATGGCGCGCACGATGCCGAACACGCGACCGGCGCGATCAACCGCGGCGCGGTAGCTTGTGGCGAGACGGCCGGTGGCGGCCTCGACGCCGAGGGTCCGGATCCATGGCATGCAGCCGATGTTACCGCGACGGGCACGCATCGGAGGCGGCGCAGACCGGTGGCTGGTCCGCGCGCATCCCCGGCAGGACGCCAACGGGCCGGCCTGGACGGCCACGCTGGTCGATGTGCTGGCGGCGGGTCAGTCGGGCATCAAGGCGAATGTCCACACCGAGCCGCCGGTCGGTATCTTGCCCGCGGCGTAGCGGTTGGCCAGGAAGCCCCCGAGTCCGGACGCCACGGTCACATACTGCCGGCCGGCGTGCATGTAGGTAATCGCCGTCGCGTTGATGCTCGATCCGGTCTGGAACTGCCACAGCGTGTCGCCGGTGGCCTGGTCGAGCGCCATGAACTCTCCGGTCATCTTGCCGCTGAACGCCAGCCCGCCGCCGGTCGCCAGCACGCCCGCCGCGCTCGGGAAATCGGTCAGCGGGATCTCCCAGGCCTTGTCGCCGGTCAGCGGATCGATCGCCACGATGTGACCGAGGAGATCGCCCGGCTCGACTGCCGGGAACCGATTGAGGACACCGGTGGAGTTCTCGCCGATGACCTGCTCGGCCGGCGGCGCGAGCTTCTGGATGCGCGGCACGTGCCACGTCGTCGAGAAGACGAGGCCGGAATTCGGGTTGAACGCGATGGGCACCGCGTTGGTGCCGCGCGAGGGCCAGATGGCGACTTCCTCACCGGCCAGGAAGCTGTTGTAGAGATCGGTCAGCACCGGGCGGCCGGTCTCGAGATCGATATGCGTGGCCCAGTTGACCTCCACATAGGGATGCGCGGCAATCAACGTGCAGTCGGTGCGATCGAGGACATACAGGAAGCCGTTCTTGTTGGCCTGGATCATCACCTTGCGCGGCCGGCCGTCGATGTCGAGATCGGCGAGCACATGCTCGTCGGTGCCGTCCACGTCGTAGACGTCGTTGGGCGTGTATTGATAATGGCAGATGATCTCTCCCGTCCGCGGCCGGATCGCGAGCACGCTTGACGCGTACAGGCTGTCCAGCGCCTTGCGCGGCCGGGGGTCGTAGGGCTCGGCATTGCCCGTCCCCCAGTAGACGAGGTCGAGCTCGGCATCGTACGACCCGGAGCGCCACGTCGGCGCACCGCCGTACCTCCAGGCGTCGCTGTCCGCCGGCCACGTCTCGGAACCGGGCTCGCCGGGCGCCGGGATCGTGTAGCGGCGCCACAGCTTCGTCCCGGTCGCCGGATCCCAGCCATCGAGGAATCCACGCGTCGTGGATTCGCCGCCGGACATCCCTGAAATCAGGACGCCGTCGGCCACGATCGGCGCGCCCGTCGCGTAGTAACCCTCCGCCGCGTCGGCGAACTTCCGGTTCCACAGCTCTTCGCCGGTCTGCATGTCGAGCGCGAGCACGTGGTTGTCCATCGTCACGCGAAAGAGCCGGCCTTCGTGGAGGGTCGGAGCCCCCCGGTTGAACCCGGCCCGCCGCGTCTCGCCGTCGAGCACGACCGGCGTGCGCCATATCTGACGGCCGGTCTCGACGTCGATGGCGAATGTCCACTTGCCGTTGATCACGTACAGGACGCCGTCGTAGACGACCGGCGCGGCCAGCTCGCCCTGGTCGTTCATCACGCTCGTGTTCCAGATGGGCACCAGCCGCGTGACGTTGGACGTATCGATTTGATCGAGGGGACTGTAGCTCTTGCGGTCGTACCCCATGCTCTGGGTGATGACGTTCTCCGCGGTCCTGGCGTCGTTGACCAGCTCGTCGGTCGTCTGGGCCAGGCCCGGGCCGGGCCACGACACGCTCAGCAGGATTGCGAGGAGCCCCGTCTTCTTCATGATCAGCCTCCCGTGAGAACACCTGACGCCGGACGCCCGGCGCGGCCGCAGCGCCAATCTCGGTGCAACGCGGGCATTCACCACGGGATGTTAGCAGCCCGTGGTGAATGCCCCACTGCATTCGATTGGCGCTGCATCCCGCGTGGCGGCGTTGCTCCTCGGTCACACATGCCCCAATGTGCTCCCTCGTCGCGCCTTGCCACGCGGGCGCACCGCCAATCTCGGTGCAACGCGGGGATTCACCACGGGCTGCTAGAGCTCCAGATCGCGCTTCAGCGTGGACCACTCGACGCGACCAGGTTCCTTGAGTGCTTGCATCGCCGCCTCGTTGTCGAGCCGATCTTCGATTTGCCGGAGCAACTCCAGATCCTCCAGCGGCACAAGCGCGGCTACACTCTTTCCGCGCCGGTCGAGCACAATGCGCTCGCCCCGGTAGGCGACGCGGTTAAGCGTTTCCGCGAAGTCCTCACGCACCGCACTTGCCGACAGTCGTGTCATCTGTTGATCCGATACATTGGTAGTAACGTGCGTTCAGTACACGAGCGTGTCACATCGCGACACTACCTATCATACTGTCGCTCGTGGCCGGTCGAATGCCAGACCGCAGACCGCTTCCAGGGACATCCTGCCGGACAGCTCACACACGGCCGCCGCCGATCGCGGTGGCGCCGTCCCGTCTCGGATCGGCGGCCAGCGTGAACCCCTGTCCCGGCGTGTAGAGCGCCGCCCCGACGCCCCCGAAGTACATATGCAGCCCGTCGAACTCCCGCACCGGCAGATCGACCTCGTCGACAGCCACTCCCGGCTCGCGGGCCGCCCGCACGGTCTCCCCGTCCCGTTCGACATGGATGCGAGGTTGGGCCACGGCCGCGCCGAGCGGCATGTCGAGGTTGATGAAGTTGACGATGGTCTGAAAGAGCGCGGTCGTAATCCGATCCGCCCCGGGACTCCCGAGCGACAGCACCGCCCCGCTGCCGTCATGCCCCACAGTCGGGGCCATGTTCGACGGCAGCCGCGTCCCCGGCGGCTGCGCGTGCAGACCGCGGCGCGTCAATTCCTGTTCACCGAGACTGTTGTTCATCCAGATCCCCGTCCCCGACGGCATCACGCCCGACCCGTATCCGGCCGAGGCGGTGATCGCGCACGCCAGTCCCGTGGTATCCACCGCCGAGGCGTGGACCGTCGATCCCGAGCGCACGCGGTTCCCGAGCACACCCTGCGCGGCCGACTCGAGCAACCGCCTGGTCTCCCCGGCGAGATCCTCGGCGGTGTCCAGCCGCTCCGCCCGGTACTCGAGCACGGTCTGCTGCGCGTGTACGATCTCCCGCACCCCTGCCGCGCTCCAGCCGCTCCGGGGCCCGTCTCCGATCAGGGCGAGCATGGCCGCCAGACTGCAGCCGCCGATCGCGGGCGGGGGATTGGTCGCCAGCGTCCACCTCCCCAGGCGCACCTCCGCGGGCGTCCGCACGACCGGCTCGTAGGCGCCCAGGTCCCGCAGCGTCAGGATGCCTCCGTGGCCCTCGATCTCACGCGCAATCATGCGCGCCAGCTCGCCGCGGTACAGGTCCTGCGCACCCGCTCTGGCGATCCGCTCGAGACTGCCGGCCAGATCCGGAATCCGGATCTGGTCGCCCGCCTCCGCCAGCCGGTCATCCGGCCCGTATAGCACCGCGCGGCTCTCCGGGTGCCAGCCGAAAATCTCCTCGCCGCAGAACTCCAGGTACAGGCGGGACGTGCGCGACAGCGGAAAACCGGACCGGGCCCAGTCGTACGCCGGCTCCACGACCCGCGCCCAGGGCAGCTTCCCGTAGGCCTTCGACGCGAGGCCGAAGCCGGCCAGCGCCCCGGGGGTCGCGATGGACCCGTGGCCGACCGTCGTCTCCACCCCGCCGCCATACTTGATGTGGACGTCTCGGACGCCCTGTCCGAAGCGCTCCGGCGCCAGGCCGCGACCAGGCATCTCCACATACCCGTCGATCGTCACGGTCGGCTGCGCCGGGGGATCGACCGTCACGAAGGCGCCGCCCCCGAGTGAGCAGACGGAGGGTTCCGTCACCAGGGACACCAGCACGGCGGCGATGGCGGCATCGACGGCGTTCCCGCCCTCGTCCGCCACGCGTGATCCCGCCTCGGCCGCGATGCCGGAGCTTGCGGCGATTCCGATGCCAGTCACGATTCTGCGGGATTATGACACGCGGTCTCGACGGTGCGAGCCCTGGCGCCGGACCTGGTCTCAATGGATAGCGGGCCGCCAGTGACGCCTTCCTCCCGCAATCCAGGCGCGCGGCTGGATTCTGACCACAGGCACGCTGCGCCGGCCGCGGGGCGCGGTGGTACGATGCTCCCGCGCAACGAGGAGCGTGCCATGGCACACAAGCTGAGTCGTCGCGAGTTCGTGGCGTCCGCGGCGGTCGGTCTCGCCTCGGCGACCCCGACCCCGGTCTTCGGTCGCGCGCCCGCCGTCATCGCACAGCGTGGCGTCGCGCCGGTCGTCATCGCATCTGCGAACGGGCATCGCTACAGGAACGGCGGATCCGACACCTGCGTGGAAACCGCGTTCCGCATGATGACGTCGGGCACGGACGTGCTCGATGCGCTCATCGCCGGGGTCAACATCGTCGAGCTCGACCCCGAGGACGCCAGCGTCGGCTACGGTGGACGCCCCAACGCCGAGGGGGTCGTGCAGCTCGACGCCTGCTGCATGCACGGGCCGCGCCGGCGGGCCGGCGGCGTCGCGGCGCTCGAAGGGGTGCGCACACCCTCCCGCGTCGCCCGCATGGTGGCCGACCTTACCGACCATCATCTGCTCGCGGGCGCCGGCGCGCAGCGGTTCGCGCGGCAGCTCGGGTTCACCATCGAGGACGACCTCAACACCGACCGCTCGCGCCGCATGTGGCTCGACTGGAAGCGCCGCACCGATCCGGGCCACTACCTCGATCCCGACCGGGGCGTTCCGGACGCCGCGGCGCGCGGGGGCGAGGTCGATCGCGCGATGCTGGCCGACGGGGTCATCACCGAGGAGGAGCTGTACGGCACGATCAACTGCAACGGCATCGATGCCGCCGGCAGCATCTGCGGGGTCACGACGACCAGCGGGCTGGCGTGGAAGATACCGGGGCGGGTCGGGGACTCGCCGATTCTCGGCGCCGGGCTGTATGTCGATGGCGAGGTCGGCGCGGCCGGCTCGACCGGGCGCGGCGAGGCCAACCTCTACAACCTGGCGTCGTTTCTGATCGTCGAGCGGCTGCGGGCAGGGATGCATCCGACCGACGCGGGCATGGAGGCGCTCCGCCGCGTGCAGGCCAATACCGTGGAGGACCGTCTGCTCAACGAGCGCGGCCTGCCCGGATTCGGCCTCTCGTTCTACATCCTCGACAGGCAGGGACGGCACGCCGGCGTGTCGATGTATGCCGGCGCCACGAGCCGATATGCCGTCTGCACCGGGAACGGCGCCGAGCTGCGCCCGCTCGAACCACTGCTCGACGAATCGCCGTAAATTCACGACGGCGTCTGCCCGCTGCGGCGCCCGCCGGCGGCGGCTCCGCGGGGTCGACTGCGGTTGCGCCTGCCGCCACTCGTCTAGCGGCCCGTGGTAGAACCCCGCGTTGCACCGAGCGTGGCGAGGCGCCCGCCTGACAAGGCGAGAAAAGGGAGCATACCTGTAGGGGCAACCCTTGTGGTTGCCCTGTTCGTCAGCCGGAACAAAGCAGATCGGTGGCTTTTAACGCCGATCTGCTAGATTTTACGCACATCAGCGGGATGCAGCGCCGCGCGAATGCAGCGGGGCTTCTGCCACGGGCTGCTACCGGCCGCCCCCGGCCTCTTCGGCGCGGGACCCGGCCATGATGTTCAGCAGCCCGTAGTTGCCTTCGTGACACGCGAACTCGAACATCGGGCCATCCGTGCGCGCATAGGGCAGGGCGCCCGACCACGACCGCGTCCACGTCTCGGGGTCGTCGACGGTGAACTGGTAGTCGAGCGTGTCGGGACCGGTGCGTGTGAAGCGTTCGGTCACCCGTACGGCCTCACTGAGCCAGCCCCGCGACAACGAGTGCTCCGGACGGTTCCAGCGCCGGATGAAGGGCTGTCGCAGGTTGGTGGTCTCGACAACCAGCGTGTCACCGTCCCAGCGGCCGCGCGAGCTGCCGGCGAACTGGCGCATGTGCGGCGGGAGATGCGGCCGCCCATCGAGGAATATGACCCGCAGATCGTGGATGTGCTCCTGGAGTATCACGACATAGTCGGGGGTCTGCAGGAAGTGGTAGTTGTTGTTGTACCCGGTCGGGATGGAGGGGATCCCGCGGTACCAGAGACAGCGCTCGCTGAGACCCATCTGCTCGGGTCCGTCGGCGGGGACGCGGCCGTCGTTCACGTCGGCCAGGTGGCGCGATTCCGGTGACGTGATCCGCGCGAGCGCCTCCGGGGTCAGGGGCGGCAGCCGTCCGTCCGGGGGATCGAGAATCAGCGACGTGCGCATGGTCCCGACCACCGACGTGTTCTGATCGGTCCAGAAGCTGTTGTACGCGCCGACGTTGCCGCCCACCGGCAGCGGATCGGTGCGCACCACGCTGGGCGCATTCTGACGGTTCACGCCGTCGGCCGCCCGCTGCTCGAGCGCCGCCGCCTCCTCCGGCGTCCAGAACGGCTTGTCCGCCTGACTCCGCGGACGCTCCAGCGGGGTGATGGTGGAGTTGTTCCAAATACCCTGCAGGTCGGGATTGCCCCACGGCGTGCGCGGCGCGGCCCCCGCCGCCGCGGGCGGCTGCGCCCCGGCGGGCGTGGCCAGCGACAGCACCGCGATCACCGTTACGAGCGCCCGCGGCACCGTGAGTAGTCGTTGGCTCATCTCGTACCTCCTCCCCTGTCTGGCAGCCTGACGCCCGCCGGCCCGACCGCGGCCAGATGGCGGCATCCCTCGCGAAAGCCTCTGCGCGGCAGGATACACCCGCTGGCGCTCGGGCGTACCGCGGGAAATCGCGGCGGCCCTAGCCCGACTTCCGCTATTCGGCGTGATTTCCGACTAATTTCAGGGGTGTTCCCGCCTCGCCCGACCCGGTGTGCCAACAAAACCGGGGGGTTCCGCGTTCGTGGCCTGCCGGATCTCTGTGTAGTGCCGACCTACCCCCTTGATTGACGGGTCGCATACACGGACGATCTACGCATGTTCGTGCGCTGCAAGATGCGCCGCAAGGACGGCAAGGAGCACCGCTACTGGAGCGTGGTGGAGAACGTGCGCGTCCGCGGGGGCCGGGTCGTGCAGCGCCAGGTGCTCTATCTCGGGGAGATCAACGACAGTCAGCGCGCGGCGTGGTGCCGCTCGATTGCAGTGCTGGACGAGACGGCGGGCGCGCGGCAGTTGGCGCTGTTTCCCGCGGACCGTGCGGCGCCGGTGCTGGACTGTGAGGTGGTGCAGATCCGGGTCACGGACGTGCAGGTGCGCGACCCCCGCCAATGGGGCGCGTGCTGGCTGGCGCTGACCGTGTGGGATCGGCTGGAGTTGGACCGGTTCTGGGGGCCGCGCTTGCCGCCGAGTCGGAAAGGGACGCGGTGGCTGGACGTGTTGAAGGTGCAAGTCTGCTACCGGCTCATCGATCCGGGGAGCGACTGGCGGCTGCACCGGCACTGGTACCACCATAGCGCCCTGCGCGATCTGCTGGGGACCGACCGGGTCATTCCCAGCGACACGCTGTACCGCTGCCTGGACAAGCTGGTCGCGCACAAGCGGGCGTTCTTCTCGTTTCTGCGGGCGCGGTGGACCACGCTGTTCGATGCCCGCTTCGATGTGCTGCTGTACGACCTGACCAGTACCTACTTTGAGAGCGACCCGCCCTTCGACGGCAAGCGCCGATTCGGCTACAGCCGGGACAAGCGGTCGGATTGCGTGCAGGTGGTGATCGCGCTGATCGTGACGCCGGACGGCTTCCCGCTGGCCTACGAGGTGATGCCGGGCAACACGACGGATCAGACCACGCTGGCCGGCTTCCTGGAACAGATCGAACAGCAATACGGCCGCTCCCAGCGGGTCTGGATCATGGACCGCGGCATCCCCACCGAAGCCACCTTGGCGGCCATGCGCGCGGGTGACGCGCCCGTGCGCTACCTGGTGGGCACACCAAACTTGAATCGTCACCAGAGACAGCAGCTAAATTACTGAAAGCACTGCACGTTACGTCAGTTCCAAGTGTGTGGTTTTGGCTGTCCGCTGACTGTTCCAACACCACACCAGCAGGGAAAAAGAACGTCTGTAACGCGACCTTTTCAGCCGCAGACGACGTGCACCACAGCCCCGGCGCATCGCTCAGCAGGTAGGCGCACGCATCAAGCGCACCTGAGATATCGACCGTATCGCCATCCTGTTCGCGTTCCAGGTCAACCCTGACTTGCTGCACCTGCGTCCGCAGCTTGGCCATCATCCGGCTGTAGACGTCGGCGTCGGCATCATCTTCCAGCATCTTTTCAACGAGCGCTTCCTGACGCGCTTCCAGCGTGTGCTGCTTGCGCTTCAGTTCACCACGTCGCCGCGCTGCATCTTCTGTGCGCTTCGACAGCCGTTCGCGGATTGCGGTCTGCATACCGGTCACCGTTTCGCGGGTCGGTTGAAGTTCCGACAACAGGTCCATGAACAGCGCTTCGAGTGCGAGCTTTGCGATACGCACGCAGCCACGCGGACAGGAATAATACGCATACGCCTTGCCGGTGCCACTGGTTGACGATGAGCCTGTCAGCGACGTACCACACTTGCACTTGGCGAATCGACGCAACGGCCAGTCCGCAGACTTGCGGGCGCTTCGCGTAGACGTCGCTGCACGGCTGGACAGCGCTGCTTGTGCGCGCGCAAACAGCGATTCAGGTATCAATGGTTCGAAGTCGCCTTCGATGTCATGAACGTCAAAACTCGGCGCGCTCACTCTGCCACAATACAACGGGTTCCTGACTAACTGGCTCATTGTCTGTATCGACAAAGGCCTGCCGCGCTTCGTTGTCAGACCGTCGCGTGTAACGGCATCAACGATGTCTACCAGCGGCCGACCTTGCGCTGCCATCTTGAATGCTTCCAGCACCAACGGTGCGCGGTCAGGGTCTGGCTTCAGGCTGGGTTCGCCCTTCGCCTTGTTGTTCGTGAAACCGATTGGAGCCTTCCAGGTCCAACGGCCAGATTCAACAGCCGCTTTCATGCCGGTCAAGGTGCGTTCTGATCGCAAGTCGTTATCGAATTGCGCGAACGCAGAATGCATCGAACCGTTTAGCTTTCCCGAACTAGTATCGTCGATCGGTTCCGTGACACTGCGTACGCCGATGCCCAAATTGTCCAGTTTCCCTTTGGTGCAAAGATAATCTAACGTGCTTCTCGAAAACCTCGACAACGCATAGAAAACAACGACATCAGTCGTTTTCTTGTGCTTCCGGGCGAATTTCAGCATCGCCTGAAATGCAGGTCGGTTGGTGGTCTTTGCGCTGCGGCCAGCATCAGTGAACACATGCGCGACTCGGTACTTGTGCTGTTCGCACCACCGCTGACAGGCGGTAAGCTGCGTACCGAGAGAGAAGCCGTCAACCTGTTCTTCTGTTGAAACCCTGCGGTAGATCAAAGCCTTCTTCATCATCGTCTCCTCCATAACCACATTGATAGTATCATGGATGTCAACTATAAGTATAGGTATTTTTTCTGATCATGGTGTCCTTCAGTGTGGACCAGTACAACAGTACGGGTTGTTAGTCTCTTGATCTTGTTAGGTCGGTGGTGGAGGTTACGGGCAGAGGTTGCCCAGGGGATGAGTTCAGGATTCTGCTTCAACCTGCTCCCCCGGGCAGCCTCTGCGCTTAGGTCGTATGGAGCCAGGCCCTTCGCGCAGCAACGGTTGGTGTTGGCCTCACCGTCGCATCGTCAGCCAGTCACGGTCGCCAATAACCGTCCCTACTCGCAGAGTGGCTGATTCGGCCTCTGCCGCTGGCGCGTATCCGGGACCAGCACTTACACACAGACAGCCCGCGTAGACTTTACCCGCACCTGCCTGCATGACAGTGTGTCGGTCCGTATGTCAGTTTGGGGTTGCGCCAGAAGGTCGCGGTTGATACTCTAAGTATCCCGCGTGTGTCTTTGCTGGCGTCATCCCCGCCGACTGAGACCGAAGCAGCCGAGTTACTCGCTCGGCTGTTTCACTGTACCGGCAAACGTAGCATCAACCGTGTCTTCAACGCAACGATAGTACAGGCCAGTGTCAATAAGGATATTCCCACTTAAGGAAAACTTAAGATGATAGTATCATTAGACACTCTCCATGTGCGTCATGAACCGTCTCAAGATCGACCGCGCCACCGATCCCCGATGCTGACAGTTTCGATCAGGACATCCCTGCGGGTGTGCCCGCTGGTCGATGAACGCCAGCGTCTCGGGGTCCACATTCACGTTGAGCGCGAAGGGTTGGGTCCGGTCGGTTCTGAACGTCCGGAAGCTCGGCCGCCACGGTGCGCGCGTATCCCAAGGATCTCTGTAATGCCTAATGGCCCGCCGGATGAAATGTGCGCGGCCGGTTTTCAACCGTTCGCACAGTGAATGCAGGCGGTGAAGATCCTGCGGGGACAGCGTGACCGTCAGGATCAAGCTGAGATCGTCATCGTCGCCGTGCTGCACCGCCTGTGAGCCGCGCCGAGCACGTCGTGCACGTGCGTACTTGCGCTGTAGCTCGTTCAACCTGAGGCGGCGCTGCTCAGGCGTCATCTTCGTCCTGGTCGCCCGCCACTTGGCCAGACCCGCCCGGCACGCGGCGCTGAGTAGCCCGCCTGGTCGTTGTTCCCTGAGTACCTCTGGCATCAGATCCCCGCCGCTGACCGCGCGTCGGCCACAGACAACCCAGCCTCTATCAGTCTCCGGAACGCAGACGCCCGCGCCAGAACGTCACGGCCGCCCAGAGGCGAACTGTCTATAGTGATAGTTATGCTGAGCTGGCTCGACACCTGACTCTCGACCCGCCGGCACAAGCCATCCACCGCGGTGCTGACGAACTGTCGCCAGGACTCGCGTGCAAGCTGGCCGCTGATGGCAGCGGACCCGCCGATCAAACCACTCGGTATGCCGCAAGCACTCGCCACGCTGATACCGACGTCGCGGCGCAGCTCAATCAGGCCGGTCGGTGGATCTGCACCGAAACGAGACGCGATCCAATCCCGCCGCGGTGCGCTGGCCATCGAATCGGCCGACGCCATCCCCGACTCCAACAGCAGCAACTGGCCCTTCGATCCGGATAGGTCCGCGCGTATCTGTGCCAAGGGGTCGGTCGCGTTTTCGCCCAGGTTTGCATCATCCTCCGGTTCAAATCGCGATGTGGGAATGATTCCGCCACATGGCATACTCGACTCTTCCCTGAGCCGCCGATCTAGCCAGCCGGCCAGTCCTCCGGTGTCAGCCGCGTGCGCCAGCGGGGACACCCCAATCCACGGCCGCGCCGGGTCCACCTGCCAGCGCAAATGTAATACCTCGTCGGCCGGAACCTTCACGAATTCTGTCACGCTTGGACCGGCCCGCTGGATGCTATAGCGCCAGCTTGCCGGATCGCTACCGCCTGTCATATCCCAACTTGCCGCAGGTCGCATGACCAGTCCGCTCTGTGGGTGCGCCGAGACGGTATGCACCGACGACCCGTATCTGACCAGGGACGCCGCCACCGCAGATCGCCATGTAGCATCGAACGCCGCCACCGTGCCCGGTGGTCCCGTGACCGCGCACGCGCCGAGTGCGTTGGCGTAGAGTTGCGCGCACGCTTGCAGCGCCGCGGTGGACAGCGCTGTAATGCCGCCGGTGCCCGCCGCGTGAGCCGTCAACGCCGAGACGATGGAGTCGGTGTAGTTCCTGACCTCCGCTTTCTGCCATGGCCATCTCATTGCGGTTCCGTCCTTCCAGCCCGTAGTACTCTATATGGCGCGAGTAGCGATTGAGCGCCAGAGTTGCGGAATGCTGTAGATATATTCAAGATTCTGCCCTCGCCATCGCTAGGAAGTATAGTGCGAGCTCGTGCGCCTGCCTCGTATAGGAACCCCGCTAGTAGGATGGCAGACTCGTTAGAAGTACAGGTAGGAGCTCCTATCGCATACCTATCGCACTTCGCTTTAACGACCTTTAGCAGTCTAGCAACGCGGACAGTCTGACTAGCGTCTGCTCCTAGCTCCGATGACATCTGAGCGGCCGTTAGAGTTACAGCCATCGCCTTCTGTGCCTCCCCACACGTGAGCGGATCTCAGCTCGAGCCTGGTCATAGCTTCCAGCACCTACGAGCGCCGCAGCGTTAACCAGGGACTCTCGGAGCTCGCGGACACCCTGCACGCGTCCCTCGTCAAGGCTGTGGAACTCCACGCTCAGTCTCGCCCGCGTGCCATCCTTGACACTTTGCGCCGCCGACCTGCCTAGGTCGGTGTTGGGTAAGGCGTGATCCACGCTCAGCGAGCCGTCAGCCCCTCGGATCGGGTCAAACCTCATGATCACATTCTTGCTCCGATGCTCCGGTAGCAACGCGATCCCGTTCGACGGCGTTCTTATGCCATTGCCGACGAACAATTCGCGGCGGTCGCCAGCTACACGCCCGGCCGGAAGAATCATCCCAACGAGACGACCAGGCGATCCCGCCGACTCTCGGATCTCTACCTTGCCCTCAAACTCACGACACTCTATAGCCATGTTCTATCCCTCGTCTATGCTGGCGAAATAGCGATCTAGCCCCGCCTCGCATAGCAGTTGACGATCCCTGTCGCTAGGAAACCTAGCCCTAATACGACGGCAAGCTTCGGCTCGGGTCAATGCTATTGTCCGCACCTCGCCGCCGCCTATCTGTTCGCGTAGACGCTCGACGTGGTTAGGGTTGCCAGTTCTAACGATGCCATCCAAGTTCGCTTCCTGAGCCGCTACGATGGCTAACCCACGCGCCCGCTGTGCTATGCGCAATATCTCCGTGTTCCTATTCGGATCTGTAGGACTGTAGCCAAGCGCCTCGGCAATCTTGCCCGTGTCTATTAAGACTTCGCCCTGTTGCAGTGCCAACTCGGCCTCAGTCAGGATGTCGCTGCATCCTGGCGACACGACAACGCGTAGCGGCATAGCTATCTCCTAAGGTCGGCGAGCGCAGGCGCATGTAGGGCGGAGCGAAACCCCCGGCACCTTACGGATATACCGGACACCCGCGACCCGCCGATTCTAAGCAGTCTTGAACGACAAACCTTGCCACGCGCTAGCGCGGAGCAAACCGACGCCCTGGACAATCTCAACCATCGTGACGTTGATTTTGCCGCTTTTGCTGTCCGTATAGATGTCCTCGATGGTAAGCCCGCCCCAGCTCGTCATGACGCCCAGCCGGCCCGGAACCGCCATACGATGAGCGAGCGCATACGATACGCCGGACGCCGCCGCAGGCATCCTATTGGACGCACGCAGCCCGCCTAGCTCGCTAGAAAGATAGGTCCATAGCGATTCGACCGGCCCGCCGACCGCCGCCGTGCCCCGGAACGTCCCGAGCATCCAGGCTGCGACGTTGGCGTTCACCAGAAGTCTGATGGCCCGCAGATCCGGCGCATAGAAGCCATCTACCAGCGAGGCGACTTTCGCCACCGCCAGATCAAACGTCGTCGTGTTGACCTCGGCCGTCACGATGATTTGCTTCCCGATTCCGTTCAAGTTCGGAGAACTGTTGTTACCGGTCAGGATTTGCGCATCACGCGTGCTCTCCTGCTCCTGCATGAGGTTTTGCTTGAGCGCCGCTTCAACCTGCGGATAGGCAACCAAATCCTCCCTCCGGAGCGTCAGGCGAGTCTGAAGCCGGCGATCCGCGGCGTGCTTGGTCACGGTCAGCGCCGCCGCGGTGCTTTCGCCCGCTGCCCCCGCGCTCACCATGCCGCCCGTCAGCGCCGTCGTGACAACTGGATATGCTGCATCGCCGCCCTGCTGGGTGACGACATCGACGCCTATAAACTCCCGCACCGGCCTGGAGTAGGCGAACGGGGTCACAGCGTCTGGCGACGTCGGATGCGTGGATGGTGCTGGCGAGTCCGCGTCGCGGACCTCTGGCTCCCGTAGCAAGTCGAGCGGGATAGCGCCAGGCACTCCGCAGGCCTCGCTATACTCGGCGCTAGCACCAGACAGTGGCGATCTGGTCAGTGCCGACGTGAAGTAGTCTGCCACGCGAGCCTTGCTGCGCAGCTCCAGTCGCTCACGCGTTTCGGCATCCTGGGTCACGGTCTCGGTCGACTTGTCTTCGGATTCGGTCTTCAGCGCCTCTCGATACTCGCTTTCCAGCGTCTTCTGAGACGCCAGTAGGGTCGTCTCGTCACCCTTCTGGGTGTCGGTCGGTTCTGAAATGCCGTTAAGCGCGTTCAGCTTCTCGCGCACCTCAGACAGTGCGATGGCTTTCTCAATGCTAGTTTTCATGCTGCTAACTCCCTCAAGTATGCCTGCCACGCCACACGGTCAGGGTCAGGCGGGTGATGCGCTGCTATATGACACGATGTGCAGCGGCTTTCCAGGTTCGATAGGTCGTTGCTTCCACCTTCTGCTAGTGGCACGATATGGTGGACTTCCAGCTTTCCAGCCTTCCCACATTTGCGACAACGCCGCTTGTCGCGCGCCAGGACCATCAGTCGCACACGATCCCAGCCGGCCCGATTGAGACGGTGGAACCTGCTCACGCCGTAGCCTCCACCAAGAACGACCGCACAGCGCCAGCGAGTGACCTACGCCGCCGACTGTGCGCCCCGGCAGCCAGTACCAGCGCCGCCACAGCGTCATCGCGCCCGGTGTTGTGCGTCCCCCTCTTAACGAGCCGCTGATTGCCGCTGGTGTCGTTCTCGACCTTCGCCGCGGCAAGTGACGCAGACAGTAGATCCCGCGATTCCAGCGCCACCGACATAGGCCCGTCTAGTGCAATCCGCCTAGCAGCGCGGATGTCTTCACTCGCGTCAGACCAGCGCGCCACGCGGGGGTACACGGGACACCGTGACCTAACCGCGTCCTGTAACTCCCCGAGCCGGAAACGGTCACACGTGATGCTTGACGGCCGCCACGTCATGACGCGATCCACCAGCGCCGAAACCCTCGGTACGCGCCGCTCACCGTCCGTGGTCAGAACGCCCTGATCAACGAGCTTCTGATACGTGCCACGCGGTACCCGATCCCGCTTCTCTTGCTCAGCTATCGATGGCGTGCCCGGTGCCACCGCTATCGCCTCGGTACGACCATTCGCATAGACCGCCGTGGACGCCGACCAGGCCCGGCCGCCACCGAGATCCACCGATACCCGTGGTCGCCCGCGCCGCGGCGGTACGTCACGCGCCAAAACCGCCCGCCATTCGGATACCGTATACAAGACTGACACCTCGTCTCGCGTGGGATAGTTCATACGGTAGCTACAGAATCTTGCCTTCGCCCGTTCGTCTCGCTTCGCTTCGTCTAACTCCCGCCTCAATGCGTCTCGCAAGATCGGGTTGACCTTGGCGACCGGATTTACCCGCAGAACCTCACGCCAGCTAGACCACTTCTCAGGGTCGCCTATAAGCGACTGCACGTAGATACCCGGCTGGCTGCCTGCCTCGATAAGCGCCCGCCACCATCCGCCCTCTGGACCAGGTGACAGCGTTCCTATCAGACACAGAAGCTGCTTTGTCTTCCCGGCAGACGTAATCAAAGCGTCTATCATGTCCTGACCGCCCAGCACGTCCCATGACGCCGGCTCGTCACCGACGATGATCGGACAGTTCGCCAAGCCCAGCGCCAACTTTCCAGACCGGCCGCGGACGGTGATCCGTGTGTCAGTCGGCCAGTGAGTGGCGCCGATACGCTGGTATGAGTCCGTCCATCGAAGCTCACACCGACTGCACTTGCTATCCGTGTGCTGTGGACACGGATACTGCGCCCGTAAAAACCGAAACACCGTGCGCGCCTGATTCATGCTGCCAGCTAATAGGACCGACTCACCGCCCGGAACATACCGACTCCCGCCCGGCAGCGCCTCCGTAAGCAAGTCCGCCGCCAGTAGGCTCTTACCCTCACCGCGCGGAACGCTCAGGCACGCAATCGCCACGCCTGGCGCCAGAGCGCGCCTCAAGAAACGCCGCTGAAAAGGCAAAAAAACAATGTTGCCTTGCACAGGAAGTGCCACCTTCGGTCCGCTAGGGTGATCAGCGCCTCGGTGGGTCCCATGCCGCTGTGTCATTACTCGTTCACCTCGACGAAGAGAGCGATGGACGCGCCGCGGATGACACCGCCGCCACCTTGAGCCGAGACGGACCAGGCGGTGCTGCCAAGCACGATGACTGCGTGCTGACCGTCCGTCTGTGTAATGTGTTCGTTGCCGTTCTCGGCGGCGTCCAGACGGCGACGAACAGCACCTACGAGTTCGTCCACCTGATCATCGATGTCATCCTCCGACTGACCGCCAACCGTGACCTCGATGCGCATCGCGTGCTGGACCATCGGTCCATTGCCCACGCGCTCGCTCGATACACCGATGACCTCGACGCTCGGTAGCTTCGGCAGGATGCTGCGTTCGACCGCGTAGATGCCCGTGGACGGCACGTCGATGTTTGGGTCGGCTCGCAACGCCGAGGCGATAGCAACTTTGGACGTTCTCACTTGACCTCCAGACCAGAGGCGACAGCACGCTCAGTTAGCCACTGCTGTAGCTGCTCAGCGTGCTTCGCTTCGTCAACGTGAATGAGCGTGCGCTGAGGGTGATAACGGCTGCCGGATTGGAAGAATCTGCCGTAGAAAACGCTTGTCCCGAATGTCAGACTTCCAGGCCGCGCCTCGAACACGCCGCCGCGCCCGAGTCCCTTGTCGCGCCAGGTCAGCGACTTCCTCAACCGGCCAGTGCGCCGACGCAACGGCCAGCGTGCCTGTGCTTCGTCTGCCAGTTCTTTTCCGAGTAGCGGCCAGAACTCGCGTAGGTCTAGCGCATCTGAGAACTTACGTAGAGCGCGATCCGCCTCGGTGAGACCCTTGACGCCTATGCGTAGCTCAGGCATCGACTGCCCCGCATTCCAAGCAGCAGCCTGCCGGATCTTGTTGACGGTATCGAGCGCCGCACGCACGGCAGTAGCGCAGTGGACGGTAGCGGCCGGTGTCGCGCCAGGTCTGGCGAGGCGTTCGAATAGTACCGCCGGCGGTACTCAGGCGAGTATCCGCGCGGTCATGCGCCGCGTGCTGGCGTTCGATGATCTCTGACGTGGTGACTATACGGTCCATAGCAATGACCTCCACGCGTTAACGTAGTCGTCATCGCCATCGCCGCCGTCGTCTTAGGTGGGAGTCTTACCCGATTTCGCCGCGTCCGACCTGCCAGGCTTTGGCACCAGGAGTGCCGCCATTCAGCCGGTAGGCCAAATGCGGCGACGTGGTGAAGTATTTCAGCCCATCGTCGATGAACTGACACCCGGTGCCTTCATCACACGAGATCCAAGCACCGTCAGGCGTCTTAACTTCCAGGAGCCAGGTCCCGCCCGCATAGTCAGCCAACATCACGAAGGTCGTACCCTCGGTAGCTAGAAATTCGGCTGACACCGACTGACTAGGTTCGAGGATTAATTCAGGTTCCACGGATTTATCGTATCAAGATCGGACTATTTTTGCAATCTGCCTTATTTTTGCTGTAGATGGACAAAGAGTCGCGAGCCGGGGAGACCGGCCCGCGACTCGACTAACCGCAGTTCGGCATACCGCGATCAGTCATTCAGAGACCCGACGTCCCGAGACGCGGGATCACTTGAAGATGCTTTTTAACGTCCTCCGCCCAGATCACCAGCCATTCCTCAACGTCCTCAATCGTCTCCGAGTATGGCGAATTGATTGCGTCTATACCGGCGTGAATCGGAATACGGGTATCAGCTTGCATCAAAAAATACCTGCCGTAGTCGAGCGCTTCGACGTCGCGCCGTCGAGACTTCAACAGCACCAGCCCCAACCGATCCGCCCTGCGCCGCAGCCTGTTCTCTCGTACCTTGTCTGCTTGGGTCATAAATCCTCCTATACTGAGAAGTATACCACAGTGTATGCGGCAACGACAGCGGTCATCACCGCAGGAACACGATCCGGCAGACTCGGCACTCCCACTCAACGATCCAGTCCGTCAGCCGTCTCCGCAGTGTCACCCGTCGTCCACAGTCCTCGCAATGAGTCATCGCGCCTCCATCCGCTGGTTGTGTTCCAGCCCTTGATAATTACCGCCTGAGACCTTCCGCACGTCGCATCCATTCAACGGTGTCGTTCCAAGACTGTCCCGTTGCGGACCCCCAAGGGCCGCCTGACGCGGCTGGAGCAGGCGTTCCTGGCGCAGCCCTGGCAGGCGGTGCGGCCGTCGGTCACGGTCAAGCTCCTCGCCGAGGAGGGAGAACTCTACATTCTGGTCCGGAGTGACCAGCGGCGGCTGAAGGAACGCGGCATGCGCCGGCGGCGGTTGAAGACCCTGTGGCAACGGCTCGGCGAGTTACAGCAGCAAGCCAACAGCCGGGATCAGTTGCTGCTCAAGCTCGGTGCCGCCAAACAGGCCGCCGGCCGGGCCTGGGCGTTGGTCGACATCGGCGTGCCCGCCCCCGGCGAGGCGGTCACCCCGGAGACCTTCACCGTCCGCCTGCGGCGGGACCGGCTCCGCCAGGCCCGCCGGCGGGAGGGCCGCTACCTGTTGCGCTCGAACCTGACCGACGAAGACCCCGCGACGCTCTGGCAGTACTACATGCAGCTCACCGAGATCGAACAGGCCTTCAAGGAGCTCAAGCACGACCTCGCGATCCGTCCGGTCTTCCATCAGCGCGAAGCCCGCATCGAGGCGCACCTCTTCGTCTCGTTCATCGCCTATTGCCTGCACGCCACCCTGAAGAACTTGGCCCGGCCGCACGCCCCCGGCCTGACCCCGCGCGCCATCCTGGAGACGTTCGCCACCCTCCAGATGGTCGATGTGCATCTGCCGACGACCGATGGCCGGCAGCTCGTCCTGCCGCGCCATACCCGGCCGAATGCGGAGCACGACCTGCTGCTGCACCAACTCCAGCTGCAACTGCCGACACAGCCCGCGCCACGCCTCACGACCTGACACCACGTCCCACCACGCCCTCCGCGCAGCGTCGTGTAGTGCCGACCTTTGGGTGATCGACTCTTTGAAATCAATAAGTTAGAGCTTCTGAGGTGCCGAATAGCGGAAGTCGGGCTAGCAGCCCGTGGCAAAAGCCCCGCTGCATTCGATCTCCGCTGCATTCTGCGCTTCCCCGCGGAATTCTGCGGTTTCACGCTGCATCCCGGCTGCCGGCGTTGCTCCTCGGTCACAAATGCCCCAATTTGCTCCCTCGTCACGCCTTGCGCTGGCCGGGCGCGGCATTGTTACGACCAGATCTCGGTGCGACGCGGGGGTTCACCACGGGCTGCTAGGGTCGCCGCCGGACACCGGTGCGGGTAGCACGCCCGCCCGCTGTTGCGTTACGCTGGAGTGGTCGTGCACACAGCCGCGCCTCCCGCGTCAAACGTAGCGCCCCGGGCGGGCGAATCGGCGGCGCCCGCCGCCGCGGCCGTCGTCCCGTGGTACCTCTGGGCGGTGGCGTTCGGGTCGACGAGCATCATCGTCGGGTCGCTGTGGGACATTTCCTGGCACCGCACGATCGGCCGCGATTCGTTCTGGACCCCGGCGCACATGGCCACCTATGTCGGCGGCGTCGTGGCGGGACTCTCGTGCGGCTGGCTGGTGCTGCGCACCACGTTCGCCGGCGACGCCGCGCGCGAGCGGGCGGGCGGCGTGTCGTTCTGGGGCTTCCGCGGCCCGCTGGGCGCCTGGGTCTGCATCTGGGGCGCGCTGGCGATGATCGTGTCGGCGCCGTTCGATGACTGGTGGCACAACGCGTACGGCCTCGACGTCGAGATCCTGAGCCCGCCGCACGTCGTGCTCGCCACGGGCATCTACGGCATCGGGGTGGGCGCGATGCTCATGGCGCTCGCCAAACAGAACAACGCTGACGCATCGGACCGCCTGATCCGGCGCCTGTTCGCGTACGCCGGCGGCCTGCTGATCCTCATGGTGGCGACGCTCTTCACCGAGTACATCATGATGCCGAACGTCCAGCACACCCCGGCCTTCTTCCTCGTGTGCGCCGCGGTCTTTCCCCTGCTGCTGGTGGGCATCTCGCGCAGTTCGCTGTCGCGCTGGGGCGCCACCACCGCCGCCGCCGTCTACATGGGCGTCACGCTCCTGATGATCTGGATCCTGCAGCTCTTCCCGGCGCAGCCGATGCTGGCCCCGATCATGCGTCAGGTCGATCACATGGTGCCGCCGGCCTTCCCGCTCCTGCTCGTCGCGCCGGCCCTGATCGTCGACATCATCATCCATCGCATCCCTACCGGGGCAGGCCGCATGCGGCAGGCGCTGACCGCCGTGGGCGCGGGGGTCGCCGCCATGCTCGTCCTGGCGGCCGTGCAGTGGCCGTTCTCGGAATTCCTGCTGACCGAACACGCCAGAAACTTCTTCTTCGCCGCCGACCTGTGGGGCTACGACGTCGCGCCCGGAGCCTTCCAGTACCAGTTCATGGGCCGTCCGATGACGGCAGGCGCCGGGGGGTGGGCCGCCGCTGTCGCGGCAGGGTCGGCCGTCGCCGGTCTCTGGTTGGGCAACTGGATGGCGCGGGTCCGGAGGTAGCGTGCGCGCCGGTGCCAGCAGCCCGCGGCCCACGCCCCGCTGGTGCGCATGCGCCCTGCCGGTGATCACGGCCGGACTGATCGCCGTGGCGGCGGTCACGGTTTCCACGCACGTCGGCACGTCAAACGCCTACTTCGACGGCGCAGCCGGACCGTACGGCATCCGCGTGATCGTGCGTACGCCCGGTGTGATCCCCGGTCTCGCGCAAACCTCGGTCCGGATTCTCAGCGGGGACGGCGTCAAGCGCGTGACCGTGCGCCCCTTGCGGGCAGATGTCGGACTGGCGGGCGCGCCGCCCCCGGACGCCGCCCGCCCGGTGCCGGGCGAGACCGCGCTCTATAGCGCCGATCTCTGGCTGATGACCAGCGGCTCCTACAGCGTCGAGGTGACCGTGACCGGGACGGCGGGGCAGGGGACCGCCTTCGTCCCGGTCGTGGCGGTCGCCGTGCGGCGGATCGACATGAACCCGGCGGTCGGCGTCGGGCTGGCCGGCGCGGCGCTCTTCCTCTTCGTTGGCGCGGTCACCATATTCGGCGCCGCCGTTCGTGAGAGCGTGCTGCTACCGGGCCTGGAACCGGACACCACGCACCGCCGGCGCGGTCGCATCGCTATGGCCGTGGGCGCCGTCCTGCTCGGAGGCGTCCTCGGCGGCGGATGGCTTTGGTGGGACCAGGTCGACGCGATCTATCGAAGTCGAATGTACCGCCCCTTGAGCACCACCGCGGAGGTGACGGCGACCCGCGGCGGGCCGCTCCTGACCCTGACGATCGACGACCCCCGCTGGGGCGCCGCCGAAGGCGACCCCGGTGCCGGGCTCCTGCCGGACCACGGCAAGCTGATGCACATGTTCCTGGTGCAGGCGACCGATCTCTCGGCGTTCGCGCACCTGCACCCGGTGCCGGTCAGCCGCGAATCGTTTACCGTCCGGCTGCCGCCCCTGCCCCCCGGCGAGTACCGCATCTTTGCGGATATCGTGCATGAAACGGGCTTCGCGCCCACGCTGGTCGACACTGTGCGTGTGCCGGCCGCCGCCAGCGTCGAAACCGGCGCAGCACCTGCGACGGCGCCCGACGTCCAGCCGGGGGTTCCAGCGCGTGACCCGGACGATTCGTGGGCCGCGTTGCACCCGCACGGTGCGCCGCGATCCGCGAGCGGCAACCTGCCGAGCGGCCGGACGATGCGTTGGGAGCGCGACGACCCGCTGGCCGTCGACGAGGAGACGACGCTGCGGTTCACGGTGACCGAGCCGGACGGGTCGCCTTCGCCGCTCGAGCTCTATATGGGCATGCGCAGCCACGCCGCCGTCGTCCGGGACGACGGCGCTGTGTTCGTGCATCTGCATCCGGCCGGCAGCATCAATCTCACGGCGCAAATGCGCTTTGCCGTTGCGGAAGGCGCCGGCGGGGCGCCGGCCATGGGCACCATGCCGGGCATGCCGATGCACCCTGCGTCCGCGGCGCCGAACGCGGTGACGTTCCCGTTCGTCTTTCCCGAGCCGGGCGCCTACCGCATTGTCGTGCAGGTGAAGATCGACGGCACCGTCGAGACGGCCGCCTTCGACGTCGACGTCAACGGCGCGCCGGCGACATAGGAGCCCGTGGTGAAAGCCCCGCGGCATTCGATTCCCGCAGAATTCTGCTGTTTCACACTGAATTCTGCTGATGTGCGTAAAATCTAGCAGATCGGCGTTGAAAGCCGCCGATCTGCTTTGTTCCGGCTGACGAACAGGGCAACCACAAGGGTTGCCCCTACAGGTATGCGCCCTCCACACGCCTTGCCAGCCGGGCGCCTCGCCACGCTCGGAGAAGCAGGGCAACCACAAGGGTTGCCCCTACAGGTATGCGCCCTCCACACGCCTTGCCAGCCGGGTGTCGCGCCTTGCGCTGGCCAGACGCGGCATTGTTACGACCAGATCTTGGTGCAACGCGGGGTTCTACCACGGGCTGCCAGGCGGACCGCGCGTCAGCAGCCGCCGACACCGCCGGCGCCGTCGGGACGAGACGGCTACATCCAGATTCCGAGCATCGCCACGCTGTAGAGGCCGACAAGAACCAGCACGAACTTGAACATGCGGTCCGTGTCCTGCGACGGCATTGGCACGTCATCCTCCCCGATCAACGTGCTGCGTACGAAGTGCGCGACGCGGTCGTCGAACCTGGACATCTCCGAATCGATGACATCCAGAATGGCCACGTAGATGAACGTCCCCGCGGCCAGCGCATTGACGCTACCCGCGATCAGCGTCGCGGTGCGGCCCTCCAAGAGGCCCGAGACCGCCATGCCGAGCACGATCCCCAATGGCGTCATCACGACGAAGGTCGTCAGGACCGACTGGACGCGACTCCGTTCCGCACCAGACGCGTTCACGCTGGCCGTCAGGGCGAAGGCAGCCGAGCCCTTGTGGAGCAGGATGCCGAGCGTGAGGAGCAGGAACGCGGCCAGCTCGGGCTCGAGCCCGAGGGCGATACCGGCGATGACGGAGTGGATCGACAGCACGCCAAGCAGCACGACGGGATAGACCGGCTGACGCGTCCCCACCCCTTGCGCTGACCCGACGCGGCGAGTGGCTTCCAAGACGACACGATCGATCAGCAGCAGCACGACCACTCCGACCGCCGCCAGCATCGGCGCGAGGGGATACGCGACCTCCGTCGCGAGCGCATCGCCCGCCGCAGGCAGCAGCCGAATGAAGCCTATGCCGAGAAAGATGCCGCCCGCCAGGGCATTGCCCAGCGACAACCCGCGGTGAATCCCTGCATGACGGTCCGCCAGCAGCGGGATGACGCCTCCCACGACGCCCGCGGCGACAATCGCCACGACGGCCACGACCTTGATCGCAAACAACGAGACGTCGATCTCCATATCCTCTTCTTCTTCCGACAGGCCGTCCGACCGCGCAAGACTGCACGCGTCATGACCTTGATTCGACTGCGCGCGGGTTTCATCCCCACATGCGAGCACCCCCTTATAGCACGTAACGACTGCAACGGCGGTCGTGCGCAACCTCTCGGCAGGTTCGCGCGGAGGTGCGCTCGCCGGGGGGTGTGATCTGCGCATTCTCGGGATATGCTGACGGTTCGGACGGACGTGTGCCGGGCGGTCTGGCAGGGGAGACGATGGTGGATCAACAGTGCACGACTGAACGCGCGGTGATTGCGGTGGCGACTGGCCTGAGTCTGATGCTGGCGGGAGCGGTCGAGGCGGGACGGGCGCCACAGGCCGCGCAAGCCGGCGAGTCGAACGGCATACGCTGCGCGGTCGAGCAGGCGCCGATGCGGGACGGTGTCAGGCTCGCGACCGAGGTGTATCTGCCGGCGGGCAGCGGACCGTTCCCGGTGATTCTCCAGCGCACGCCCTACAACCGCCGTTCGCCCAGCCCCGGCAGCAACTGCGATGCGGGCGTCGGCCGCTATTTCGCGGAACGCGGCTACGCGCTGCTCAATCAGGACACGCGCGGGCGTTACCGTTCGGAGGGTGAATTCGACGCCATGCGGCAGGAAGCCGCCGACGGTTACGACGCGGTCGAGTGGGCGGCCACGCAACCGTGGTCCAACGGCAGGGTGGGCATGATCGGCGGGTCCTACGTCGGGCTGACGCAGTGGCAAGCCGCCATTGAACAGCCGCCCCACCTGGTGGCCATCGCCCCACACTACAGCTCGTCGGATTACCACGAGGGCTGGACCTACCAGGGCGGCGCGCTCGACCTGTGGTTCGCGCAGAGCTGGACCTCGCAGACACTGGCGCCCGATACGTTGCAGCGACGGCTCGAGGCGGCCGGCACACCGGCCAATCAGGTGCGCCAGGTGGTCGACGCGTTCGTCACCGAGGGGCGCGAAAAGCTCCTGGACGATTGGCTCTGGCAGCTCCCGTTGGCAGACTTGCCTGCGTTTCGGCGGAATGGCAACATCGCCGCCTACTACGACGAGTGGCTGGCGCGGCCGAGCTACGACGATTACTGGGCCGACCTCGACGTCGAAACGAAATACCCGCGCATACAGGTGCCGGCGCTGGTGACCGGCGGCTGGTACGACATCTTTCACGAGGGCACGATCCGCAACTTCGAGGGGATGCGCGCGACGGGCGGGTCGGACCCCGCGCGGCAGGGTACGAAGTTGATCATGCGGGCGCTCTGTCACGCCTGCCCGCCGGACACCACGGCGGGTGAGATCGATTTCGGTCCTGAGAACACGCTCGACCTCAATGCCACATGGGCGCGCTGGTTCGACTACTGGCTGAAAGGGATCGACACCGGCATCCAGGACGAACCGCCGGTACGGCTGTTCGTAATGGTGCCGCCGGACGAGGGCACGGCCGGCGGTGGGTTCTGGGTGACGGCCGACGAGTTCCCGCTATCTGACGCAGTCGAGACGCCCTTCTACTTGCGGAGCGGCGGCCACGCCAACTCGGCGGCCGGCGACGGCGTCCTCAGCGGGGACGGACCTGGGGGACAGGCCGACGGCTACACCTACGACCCCGGCAACCCGGTGCCCACCGTCGGGGGCAACATGTGCTGCCGGAACGACATGCTGCCATCGGGCGCATTCGATCAGCGCGAGGTGGAGCGGCGGGACGACGTGCTGGTCTACACCACCGACCCGCTGGAGGAGGACCTGACCGTCATCGGCCCCGTCGCGGTGGAGCTGTGGGCGGCGTCGTCTGCCCGCGACACCGATTTCACCGCCAAGCTGGTCGATGTGCACCTGGACGGCTACGCCCACAACGTCGCCGAGGGCATCCGCCGGGCACGCTACCGGAACTCCGATTACACGACGTCCTGGATCACACCGGGCGCCGTGCACGACTACACCATCGACCTGGGCTACACCGCCACCGTGTTCCGGCGGGGACACCGCATCAGACTCGAGGTCAGCTCGTCGAACTTCCCGCACTTCGACCGGAATCTGAACACCGCCGCAGACTTCGGCCAGGGCGCCGAACTGCAGCCGGCCACCCAACGGGTGCTGCACGACGACCTGCACCCCTCCCGACTCGTGCTGCAGGTCGCGCCGCACATCCGTGTGCCGTAGGCACCTCGGGAACGCCGGCCCGGTCGCGGGCCACGGAGCCACATGCACCATCGAATCGGTTTCTCGCGTCGGGCGGCGGCGGTCGGCACGCTCGTCTCGCTCGCGGTGATCGCGACCGCGGCCCAGCAGCCGCAGATCGCCGAGCGGGTCGATGTCGCCCGCGTCATCATCGACGTACGGGTGGTCGACGGTCACGGCCGTCCGATCCTGGGCCTGGAGCCGGCCGATTTCGAGGTCCGTATTGCGGGCGAGCCGGTCCGGGTCGAATCGGCGCAATGGTTCGGCAGCGATGCCCCGGCCGACGGGCCCCTCCCGGCGACCGGTATCGCCGGTGTCGTCGAACCGGAACACCCCGGCCAGTTGATCGTCTTCGTCGTGCAGAAGAGCCTGGAACGCAATCGGGCGCTGGGGCTGCTGCGTCTGTTGATGGACAGCGAACGACTGCTGACACGGGTCACGCCCGACGACCGCATCGCCGTGCTCTCGTTCGATTCCCATCTCAAGATCTGGCTCGACTTCACCGATGATTTCGACCGCGTCCGCACGGTGCTCGCGGACGAGGTCATGTTCGGCGCGCCGCCCACGCTCGAGCCGCACGGTGAGGTCTCGCTTCTGACGGCGCTCAGTCAGGACGTCGGGCGTCGGACCTACGAGATCCAGGAGGCGTTGCAGCGGCTCGGGAACGCGCTCGAGCCGTTGCCCGGCTCCAAGTCGGTGGTCCTGATTGGCTACGGCTTCGGGCAGCTCACGGTCATGCTGGGGATGGTCGGATCGACACTGGACAGTCGCTACGACGACGCTCGCGCCGCGCTGGAGGCCGCGCGCGCCACCGTCTTCTCGCTTGACGTCACGCAGGCGGACTACCACACGTTCGAGCACGGGCTGCAAACGGTGGCCGACGACACGGGCGGGTTCTTCGTACGCACACACCTTTGCGCACGGAGTGCGATCGATCGGGTGGCCAACGCGATCTCCGGTCACTACGTGCTCTTCACCGAACGGCCGGACTTCGAGCCGGGCAGCTATCCCATCGAGGTCGATCTGCTGGAACGCAAGGGCACCGTGCTGGCCCGCAGCACCTACGTCGAGTGAGCCGGCCCACTCGGACCAGTCAGGGAGAGGAGGCCGATGAATCCGAGACCGGCGCAGGCGAGCCGCGCGCCCCGGTGTCGGGCCGCCCAGTCAGTCGTTCTCACGACCGGGACGTCCGGTGTCACGTCCTCCAATCCCTGTGCGGCGAACGCACAGGTTGGGTACCATTCTGTGGACCGCGCTCGTGATGAGGCGGGTGGCGCGGGGAGACCTTTCATGCGACAGACGTATCTCGTTGTGCTGGCGGCGCTGCTGGGTTCCGGCTTGCATCACGGCGCACCGGCCGCCCAGAGCCCGACGGCGGCGACCGCGGCCGACCGCGCAAGCTGTGAGGCGCTCCAGCATCTGCGCAACCTGACGATGACCCACGCGGGACTGTCGGAGGCCGGCGACGGTGTCCCCTACTGCTACGTCAAGGGCATCCTGCCGCCGGCGATTCAGTTCCATGTGCAATTGCCGCTGGCGGCCAACTGGAACGGCCGGTTCCTCAAGTGGGGCGACGGCGGCAAGGACGGGGATCTCGACTTCGCCGACCATCGCGTCGTCGAAGGCTACGCGGTCGCCAACAGCAACACCGGCCATGACAACGGGGCCGAGCCCCGCTCGTCGTTCGCCTACGACAACCGGCAGGCCGAGATCGACTTCGGGTATCGGGCCGTGCATCTGACGGTCGCGGCGGCGAAGACGGTGGTGCGCGCCTACTACGGCGACACCCCGGCGTACTCCTATTTCGAGGGCTGCTCGACCGGCGGCCGGCAGGGCCTGATGGAGGCGCAGCGCTACCCGACCGACTTCGACGGCATCGTGGCCGGGGCGCCCGCCAACCACTACCAGGAGATGAACGCGGTTCGCGTCTGGCTGCTGCAACGGATGTTCCGCGACGACTTCGCGGGCGCGCTCGCGTTCGATGCCGACGGCGACGGGCGGTTCGACAGCGTCCGCAAGCTCGACATCCTGGCCGACGCGGTACTCGCGGTGTGTGACCGGAACGACGGCGTGACGGACGGCGTCATCGACGATCCCCTTGCCTGCGACTTCGATGCGGACCGCGATCTCGCGGCGCACCGCTGTCCGCGCGGGGCCGACGGCGACGCCTGTTTCACACCGGCGCAGATACGGACGGTCGCCGACTTTCATGCCGGGCCGCGCGACCGTCGAGGCGCGCCGATCTACGCCGGCAAGCCGTTCGGTTCGGAGCGGCAGTGGGCCGGTCTGTTCATCCCCTATACCGGCAACCGATTCGCCCCCGGCGCGGTGGGGCTCGGCGGCGACCACCTCAACTACCTGTTCTACGAGACAGATCCCGGTGTGCCGCCCGTCGATCTGCTCGACACGTCCGCGGCGCCCGACCGCACGGGCACACCGCCGGAGTGGGCCTGGTGGGAGTTCGACATCGACGACGTGACGGCCGGAAAGGGTGATCTGATGAAAGGGATCACCGACGCCGTCGATCCGAATCTGTCCCGGTTCCTGCTGCAGAACGACGGGAAGCTCATCCTCTATCACGGGTGGGCCGATGGGCTGGTCGTGCCGCAGCCGACGGTCGCCTATTACCAGGACGTGATCGAGACTACATTCGGCGGGGACGTGGCGGCGACCCGCGAGCGGGCCCGCCTGTTCATGGCGCCGGGGATGAACCACTGCCGGGGCGGAGCGGGACCCGATACCTGGGACCGGCTCAGCCCGCTTGTCGACTGGGTCGAACGCGGCGCGGCGCCGGGCGCCCTGATCGCCACGCATGCCAGGGACGGCGTCGTCGACAACACACGTCCAATCTGCGCGTTCCCCGAGCGCGCCGTCTATACCGGGCCGGCGGGCGGCGCCGACGACCCGGCGAACTGGATCGCAGGGAATTTCACCTGCCGTTGACGGCGGGCGTCGCCGACATACCGGCAAACGTCATCGCAGGAAACTTCACCTGCCGTTGAGGGCGGGGGGCGCATTCGACTTGATGATCACGAGCGTGCGGTCGTCGGTCTGCGTACCGGCGCCGAACCGGTGGACCTGCTGCATCACGCGGCTGCACATCTCGGTCGCGCTCTCGTCAGCGGCATTCCGCAGGATCTCGATCAGCCGCGCCCGGCCGAATTCTTCACCCGCCGGGTTCATCTGCTCGACGATGCCGTCCGTGTAGAGCCCCAGCACGTCGCCCGGCCGCAACGCGGCGTGCCCCTCGTAATACCGCGGGGCCTCGAAGAGGCCGAGCGGCACGCCGCCCTCCTCCAACAGCTCGACTTCACCGCCGGCCCGCACGAGCACGGGCGGCACATGCCCCGCGTTCACGTAGAGGAGACGCTGCACCGGCACGTCGAGCACCATGTAGAAGAGCGTGACGTAACGTCCCTCTTCGACCGATTTCTGGAAGAAGCGATTCGCCCGCCGCATCACGGTGCGGACGGCCAGTTCGTGACCGACCAGTGAGGAGATGGAGGCGCGAATGGCCGCGACCAGCAGCGCCGCGGCGACACCCTTGCCGACGACGTCGGCGATCACTATGCCGTAGCGATCCTCGGGCAGCGCTATGAACTCGTAGTAGTCGCCGCCGACAGCCAGCGACGTCTCATGCGCCCCCGCGATGTCGAATCCGTCCACCACCGGCGTCACGTGCGGCAGCAGGTCGTCCATGACGTTGCGTGCGAGCGCCAGGTCGCTGTCGAGCCGGCGTTTGTCATGCACTTCCGCGATGAGGCGCGCGTTCTCGATGGTCGCGGCGACCGCCGAGGCATAGACGCCGACCACCGCCTGCGCCGCGTCGTCGTATCCGGCCGATCGGTCCGACCAGAGATCGAGCGCCCCGCGCACCCGGCCGCGCGCGCCGATCAGTGGAACGATCAGCCGCGACCGCGCCAGCGAACGCCCTTCGCAGACGCCGGCCTGATCGTGCAGCGCGAGCGGCTCGCCATGCGCCAGTACCCGGCCGACCATACCCTGGTCATCGAACGGCGCACGCATCTCGACCGGCGCCGGATTGATGCACCCGCGCGCCAGGCTGTGCGACACGTGCGCCCCGGTCGGATCCACCACGTAGACGCCGGCCGCGTCGTGCTCGACGAGCGAAGCCAGACCGTCGAGAATGCCGTTCAGGATGCGCGCCGCGTCGGGGGCGTCGGTCGCGAGGCGGAACACCTCGACCATGACGCGCGACGCATCGACGGCGTCGCCAGCGACCTTGGCGGTCGGCCGGTCCAGCCCCTTCGGTGAGGTATCGTTCTGCGACATCTCCCTATTGTAGCCACATTCTGTCCTTTGGGGGCGATCTGTGCAGGTCATTCGGCTGCACTATCGAGCTCATATGCACATTGGACACGTCTTGTCGTCTTCCTTATCTTTCTTCTTTTCTTTCTTCTTTTCTTTCTTCTTTCTTGCACACCTATTACGTACCAATCTTCTTCTTTGCCTCTTAGCCATCATGGATAATGAGTCTCAGTCTCAGTAACAGATTTAGCTTGCGCACGGCGAACCAATGTTCTTACAGTGCATCCATGGCGTGTCGGTTCCGTTTTCAGATCGCGGGTAGCGCACTGCTGAGCATCGTGCTCGGCGCGTCTGCCGTCGCCTCGCCACAACCTCCAGACGCGGCGAGCCCACCCAACCCTGAGCAGCTCTATGCATCGGCCTGCGCGGCATGCCATGGCGCCGACGGGCGAGGCGCACCCCTGAGCTCGGTCGCCTTTGACGTCCCGTTGCCGGACTTCAGCGACTGCAGCTTCGCCTCGCGCGAGCCTGATGGCGACTGGGCGGCGGTGGTGCATGACGGCGGACCGGTACGGGGCTTCGATCGGCTGATGCCGGCGTTCGGCGAGGCATGGGGACCGGACGAGATTCTGGCATCGCTCGACCATGTGCGTACCTTCTGCGGGGACGAGAGTTGGCCGGCCGGAGATCTCAACATGCCGCTGGCGCTCATCACGGAAAAGGCGTATCCCGAAGACGAACTCGTGCTGACGTCGAGCGTCGATAGGGGCGACGCGGGTCGTGTCGCCACCCGCATCATCTACGAGAAGCGGTTCGGCGCCCGGAACCAGATTGAACTCGACGTTCCGTTTGCCGCGGTCGAGCGTGCGCCCGGCAAGTGGACCGGCGGTGTGGGCGACATCGCGGTCGGTTTCAAGCGCGCGCTCCTGCACAACGCCGACCGCGGTTCGATCGTCAGCGTCCTCGGAGAGCTGGTCGTGCCGACCGGCGACCGGGACGACGGCCTCGGCGGAGGCACTGCCGTGTTCGAACCGTCGGTGCTCATCGGCCAGCTTCTCCCGGCTGACGGATTCGTGCAGGTGCAGGCCGGATTCGAGGTACCCACCGACTCCGCCGCAGCCGGGCGCGAGGCGTTCTGGCGCACCGCGGTCGGGAAGAGCTTCACCGAGGGTGCGTTCGGCCGCGCCTGGACACCGATGCTGGAGATCCTGGGTGCGCAGGAACTCACCGGCGCTGCTCGTCCGCAGTGGGACCTGGTCCCGCAACTGCAGGTCACGCTGAACACGCGACAACATGTGATTGCGAACGTCGGCGTCCGTCTCCCTGTGACCGACGCGGACCGCCGGGGGACCCAGGTGCTGGTCTATCTGCTCTGGGACTGGTTCGACGGCGGCTTTTTCGAGGGCTGGTAGTGATGCAGATTTCGAATGGGCCGGTTTCGGTGCGACGCTGGACGATCACTACGGGCTGCTGGCTCGCCATCTCCATGACCGTGCCGTCGGCGACGGCCGGACAGGATCCGGACGCCCTCGCGCCTTATCCGCCCGAGGAGCTGTTCGACACCGCGACCACCTGCATGGCGTGCCACAACGGCTTGACGATTCAAAGCGGTGAGGATGTCTCGATCGGATCGGACTGGCGGGCTTCGATGATGGCCAACGCGGCGCGCGATCCGTACTGGCAGGCGGCGGTTCGGCGCGAGGTGATGGATCACCCCGAGGCGCAGGCGGTCATCGAGGACACCTGCGCCACCTGCCACATGCCGATGGCGCGGTTCGAGGCCGCCTCGGCGGGCGGCACGGGACAGGTGCTCGCGCACTTGCCAATCGGGGCCGGCGATACGCGCGCCGAGCGCCTCGCCGCGGACGGCGTGTCCTGCACCGCGTGCCATCAGATTACCGATGCGAATCTGGGCAGGACCGACAGCTTTACGGGCGGTTTTGTCATCGACACGGCAGAGCCACACGGAGAGCGGCAGATCTTCGGCCCCTTCGACATCGACGAGGGGCGCACCCGCATCATGCAGTCGGCCACCGGCTTTCAGCCGACTGAAGCGACCCACATCCAGCAATCGGAGGTCTGCGCCACCTGTCACACGCTCTACACACACGCGCTGGACCTTGACGGCGCCGAATCCGGCCCGCTGCCCGAGCAGGTGCCGTATCTCGAATGGCGCCACAGCGCCTACAACGGTGAAGAGAGCTGTCAGTCGTGTCACATGCCGGTGGTCGAGGAGGAAACGGCCATTACCTCCGTGCTGGGCGAACAGCGCGAGGGGTTCTCGCGGCACGTCTTCCGCGGCGGGAACTTCTTCATGCTGCGCATGCTCAACCGCTATCGCGTGGATCTGGGCGTGCAGGCGCTGCCGCAGGAACTCGAGAACGCGGCGCGACGGACCATCGACCACCTGCAATCGGACGCCGCCACCGTCGCGGTGGAACGGATCGACCGCTCGGGCGGCCGCCTGCGCTTCGACGTTGCCGTCAAGAACCTCGCCGGGCACAAGCTGCCCACCGCCTACCCGTCCCGCAGGGCGTGGCTCCACGTCACCGTGATGGATGCCGCGGGCGAGGTGGTGTTCGAGTCGGGGGCGTTCGAGGCCAGCGGCGCGATACGCGGCAACGACAACGACGTGCGTCCGAATGCCTTCGAACCGCACTACGCCGAGATCAGCAGCCCGGACCAGGTCCAGGTCTACGAGTCCGTGCTGGTCGACGAGCACGGGACGACGACTACCGGACTGCTCACCGGCGTGCGCTACGTCAAGGACAATCGCCTGCTACCCCGCGGATTCGACAAGACGACCGCCGAGCCGGACATCGCCGTGCATGGCGGGGCCGCGCCGGACGAGGACTTCGTCGGCGGCAGCGATCGGGTACGCTACGTGACGGACGTGTCGAACGCCAGCGGGCCGCTGCGTGTCGAGGCCGAGCTCTGGTATCAGCCGATAGGCTTCCGCTGGGCGCGCAATCTCGCCGACTATGATGCCTTCGAAACTACGCGGTTCGTCGGCTACTACAATGCCATGGCCGCCACGTCGGCCATCGTGCTCGCCAGCGCCGGTGCGTCCTTGCCATAGCAGCCCGTGGTAGAACCCCGCATTGCACCGCGATCGGCACTGCGTCCGCCGCCGGGTGAACCGCCCCGGCAGCGTCCCTACCGCGGTGCTGAGGCGCTGCTCGCTGGTCGTGCCGGCGATCGTCTTCGGCCTGTGGGCGGTAGCCGGCGCCGAGGACGGCGCTCACTCCGGCGACGTTACGCCCTTCCTCCTGGCGATCGCCGTCATCCTGGTGGCCGCGAAGATCGGCGGCGAGCTGGTCGAACGGCTGAACCAGCCCGCGGTATTGGGCGAGTTGCTCGTCGGCATCCTCCTGGGCAACGTCGGCTTGACCGGTATCGAGGTCTTCGAAGGGTTGCAGGCCGTGCCCTTTCTGCCCGTCGCGGCCGAAATCGGCGTAATCCTGCTGCTGTTCCAGGTGGGACTCGAGAGCGATCTCGACGGACTATTGGCGGTCGGCACCTCCGCCGTCGGCGTCGCGGTGCTGGGCGTCATTGCGCCCGTCGCGCTCGGCTATGCGGTGTCGTCCGTCTTCATGCCCGCGGACGCCGCGTGGCCTGTGCACCTGTTCGTCGGGGCCACGCTCGCGGCGACCAGCGTCGGCATCACGGCCCGCGTGCTGAAGGACCTCGGCAAGATGGACGCCCCCGAGTCGAAGGTCATCCTCGGCGCCGCGGTCGTGGACGACATTCTGGGTCTGATCGTACTGGCGATTGTCCTCGGATTCGTGCGCGCGGCCGATACCGGGGGCGCGCTGGAGGTCTCCGTCGTTCCGATTCTCATGATCGTCGTGAAGGCGGCCGGGTTCCTGGCCGGGTCGTTCGTCTTTGGCCGGCTGGTCATCATCCCGCTCATGCGCATTGTCCGTCTGGCCCGCTCCCGGTCGGTGCCTGTCGTCCTCGCCATCGCCTACTGTTTCCTGATGGCGGCGCTGGCGGAACTGGTCGGCCTCGCGGACATCGTGGGCGCCTTCGCCGCGGGACTGGTGATCAACGACGAAATCACCCGGTTCTTCGGGGAAAAGGAAGCCCTGTACCGCATCGACGATGCGATCACACCGGTCAGCACGATCTTCGTGCCGGTCTTCTTCGTGTACATGGGGCTGCGGGTGGACCTGCGCTCGTTCGCCTCCCTCGACGTGCTGGTCTTCGCCGGGCTGTTGACCGTCGCGGCGGTGGTGAGCAAGCAGGCCTGCGTGCTGGGCGTCTTCGAGAAGGGCCTCAACCGCCGGGCGATCGGGGTCGGCATGATTACGCGCGGCGAAGTGGGATTGATCTTCGCCAGCGTCGGACATACGGTCATGGTCGCCGGGGCGCCGGTCCTCAACGACGAGGCGTTCTCCGCGATCGTCGCCATGGTCATGCTGACGACGCTCGCGACACCGCCGCTGCTGAAAGCCGTGTTCACGACGCCGTCCGGACCGCGGAGCGCCTCGATCTCCGAGTCCCCAGGGTGATCCCGCGCGGCGCGGGACACGCCGGCCGGTCCTCACCGCAGCCTGGCGTCAGCCGGATTCACGCGGGCGGAACACGCACAAGTTATAGCGGGTTCCGCCAGAGGAGACCAAGGCGGAACATGCACAAATTATAGCGGGTTGCGCCAGCGGAGGCCGGGAAACCGACTGAAATCCGAATCGTTCGAGTGCACCTCTGCCTGGTACTCGATCGCCATTGCGGCGATGTGGGCATCGGTCACGAGATTCCCGCCAACACCGGCGGCATCGAGAATCCGTTGCATGTGAGTCAGATGTTCGGCGCCAGGATTGATCGGCGTGATATGCGGGTACCGATACCACTCCCCGACCCGCTCAATAGCGTCCGCGGGTGAGATGGGGGCTGTCAGCGCTGCGGGATGGGTCATCAACCGTACGAATCCGATCGAGACGACCCAGGGCACCCCGACTCTCTCCGCGCCATTGACCAGACCCTCCCACCACTGCCTGGCCGCATCGTGGCGCGGCGTTCCATCGTTGTAGGCGTATACCAGCAGGTTGATGTCCGGTACGATCATCGGTCGCTCTCGGCGGCGAAATCCTCCGCCTCGAGTTGATCGTTGAGCTGATTGAGCCGCTGGGGGTCAATGCCCGGAACGAGGCCGCTGCGATTGGGAACAACCCGGAATCGAGCCGGTTCGGGCTTCCGTGATCCGGGCGCCATGCCGCGACGCAACACCTCGTTAACCACCTGCTTGAACGGCTTGTCATGCAATCGACTCTGCATTCTCAAAAAGTCTGCAACATCATCGTCCAGGGTCAGCGTCGTTCTCATTGAGACATCATGATGTCCCGCCAACATGATGTCAAGGTGATGCCCGCCGGACTCTTGCCCCGAGTTGCTGGTGGTTCGAGGCTCGGAACCATCCGGCCCGTGGACGGCGTCGACCAGCGTAGGCCGGGGCCGTCCATGTGCCCACAATGAGAAAATGAACCATGAGCGCAGCAACGGAATACCACGATACCTCAGACGGCGCGGCGATCACGGTTTATCAACGGGATTGTCTCGCCGGCATGCGGGAACTGCTCGATCCCGAGTCGGTCGATGTTGTCGTGACCTCGCCTCCCTACAACCTGGGCATCGCCTACCGGTCCTATGACGATACGCTGCCGCGCAGTGAGTATCTGGATTGGATCGAGGACTGGGGCGAGGCACTGCGGCGCGTGCTGTCTCGCGGCGGGTCGCTGTTCCTCAACATCGGGGGCAAGCCATCCGATCCGTGGGGGCCGTTCGAGGTGCTGCAACGGCTGAAGAAACACTTCGTGCTGCAGAACACCTTCCATTGGATCAAGTCGATAGCAATCGACGGCGACCTTGTCGGCGCCGCGACCGGCCTGACCGGGAACGTCGCTATCGGTCATTACAAACCGATCAACAGCAAACGCTACGTGAACGACTGCCATGAATACATCTTCCACCTGACGAAGCATGGCGACGTTGAGCTGGACAGACTGGCCGTCGGCGTGGAGTACCAGGACAAGTCCAATATCGCCAGGTGGGCGTCGGTAACCCACGATCTGCGGTGCCGCGGCAATACGTGGTTCGTTCCCTATCGCACGATTCAGAGCCGTGACAGCGAACGCCCGCACCCGGCGACATTCCCGGTCAGGATTCCGCTGATGTGCATCCGTCTGCATGGGCTCCAGAGACTCGGGCGGGTCATGGATCCGTTCCTGGGTCTGGGACACAGCGCCCTGGCCTGCAAGGCGCTGGGGGTTCCGTTCGTGGGCTTCGAGATGGATGACGGATATTTCTCGGAGGCGTGCCGTCTGATCGAGACGTTCGAGCCGGCGTCAATCGACGAGGGAAGTTCCAAGCAGTTGGATCTCCTCTCGGCAACCAGATCCAGTTCGTGAGGCGCCGGTGGCGCCGGTCGGCGGCTACGGTCGCGAGCAGGGCGGCCGGCGGCGGGAACTGTACGTTCCGGCAGAGCTGATGTGCGTTGTTCCGGCTGACGAACAGGGCAACCACAAGGGTTGCCCCTACAGGTATGCGCCCTCCACACGCCTTGCGCTGGCCGGACGCGGCATTGTTACGACCAGATCTCGGTGCAACGCGGGGCTTTTGCCACGGGCTGCTAACCCGCCGTGACAAGGGGTTCGATGCTGCTGACGTCGGCCGACGTACGCGCCAGGTCCAGGTCGTACATCCGCTGCAGGTTCAACCAGAATTCGGGCGTCATTCCCAGCGCCTGGCCGATTCGCAGTGCCGTGTCCGCCGTGACGGACCGGCGGCCATGCACGATCTCATTGATGCGCCGCGGAGATACGCCGATGGTTCTGGCCAGACGGTACTGACTGATCCCGAGTTCGGCCAGCATCTCGGCGAGGTGTTCACCGGGATGGATGGGAGTGCTGCTCGTCATGGTGTCGCCCTCAATGGTAGTCGACGATTTCGATCTCCTTCGCACCTTGCTCCGTCCAGCGGAAGCAGATACGCCATTGATCGTTGATACGGATGCTGTGCTGGCCTGCCCGGTTACCGCGCAGCGCCTCCAGCCGATGTGACGGCGGAAGCCGAAGGTCCGCGAGGTCGACGGCTGCGATGATCCGTTGAAGCCGCATGCGCGATCGCCGCTGGATGTCCGCCGGCAGTCGACGAACGGGCAAGCCCCGGAAGATAAGGTGGCCGCCGGGAAGATCGACGCCGTGACGGGGGAGCCCTGGACGAACGACCTGTCCGAGCAACCGCAGAACTACCTGGCGGTTCCCGATCAACCGTGGCTGGACGGCTTCTGCGTCGGGAAGGGATTGATTCGGCAGTTCGTCGCCATGCCCCTCGGAGAGGGTTACACCGCCGAGGAGCAACTGACCGGAGAAGCGCGGCACGGCGGGCTGCCCTGGTTCGACTATTACGGCGGAGACCTGACCGCACTCGACGGCGCGAGAAAACTGGCGGGCCTGGACAGTGTGGCCGCAACGAAAGTGAAGAAGGGAGAGGGTGTTCAAGCCGGCAACGAACCCGTGCAGCCGACCGTCGTCAAGCAACTGTCGGCCGCACAGGTTCGCGAGGGTGAATTCTAGCAGCCCGTGGTGAAACCCCGCGTTGCACCGAGATCGGCGATGCGCCCGCCTGACAAGGCGAGAAAAGGGAGCATACCTGTAGGGGCAACCCTTGTGGTTGCCCTGTTCGTCAGCCGGAACAACGCAGATCAGCGGGATGCAGCGCCAATCGAATGCAACGGGGCTTTTGCCACGGGCTGCTAGGCTGTCAGAGGCCCGGGCCGCCGCCGCCGAAGGCGAAGGTCGCACCCACGCCGAAGACACGCGACTTGGCGGTGTTCCGCCCGGCGACCACCCGTCCAACGAACGCGTTCACGCTGACGGTGTCGGTGACGTTGGCGAGCAGCCGGCCGCCCACAATCTGAGCGTCCTCCTGCAGCCCGGGGAATCGGCTGGGCGAGAAGCCCTCGCCGCCGATGTCGATGCCGGACAAGGCGTTGACCAACCGATAGTCGACGCCGATCGTGATCGCGTCGTTGGCCGGGATGAAGGCGGACAGGTTCAGGAACATGTCCGACGGGATATCGATTGTGCTCCGGTTCGCGCCGCCCACGGCTTCCGAGTTGGCCAGAATGCTCGAGCGGAAACGGTAGCCGATCTCGCCCGAGAACCCGGCCCGGCTGCCGAACTTGCCGATGATGAGCGACGTTTCGAACCCGTTGCCGCCATCGCCGATGGAGTTGATATAGCCGTGGTCGTAGGAGCCGGCAGCGATCACCGCGGCGCGGAGCGCAACGCTCGGCGCGTCGCTGACCAGCTCGTCGACGAACCGCCACGTGACGCCGATGTTGGTATCGCCCAGGCCGCTGTAGCTTTCGCGGCCACCGGCCGGACCGACCGCTCCAGGCAGGAAGCTTCGCGCGAAGCCCGACTGTATGTCGAAGGCCACAGCGTCCGTGACGGCGTAGTTCACGCCGAACCACAGGGTGTTCTGCGACAGACTTGCGCCGGTCGCCTCGAGCGGGCCCTTCGTGATCGTGTCGGCGCGGAAGAACTCGCCGGCCTTCTGGTTCACGAACGACAGGCTGACGGAGCCGGTCTCCGGTTCCGCGATCCACGGCGTTCCCTGAGCGAACGCCGGCTGGACAGACAGGCAGGACAGCACCACCGTGCAAGCGACGGCAGCCACGAGTGAACGACGGTTACGGTGCATGGGTTGCATCTCCTAGCGTCAATCAATTCAGTAAACGGCCGGAGCTACAGCTTGTAGCGGCGGGTGAGGAAGTAGTGGACCAGCTCCATCCTGAGGTTGCAGTCTTCGCTCTGCGCCGACGCGCCATCGCAGAGCGCCGCGACGAGCTCGCCATCGGCTTCGGATCCGGTGCCGGCATCGACCGCCACGAGACTGGCCGTCAGGCTCTGGGCACGGTCACGATCGAGCTCGTTCTTCTGCACCGGACAGGAGTCGCACACCAGCTCGTCGAACGTCAGCGCCTTGCCTTGCGAATACGCGGCGCGCGGGCTCACCTTGCCGGCGCCGGCGCCGATTGAGCCGGACGCCGAGACAGACAGGTGGAACAGTCCGATACCGGCGGCGAGCAGCACGCCCAGACACAGGGATCTCATCATTTCTCTTCTCCTATCATGCGGTGTCGTCAATCCACCCTCGAACAGAACATCCGACGATGACAGCAGCAACCGCGGCGCGTCAGGGCTGCGGCTGGTTCAGGTTCCAGTCGTAATCATATTCCATAGCCCCGTCGAAGCCCTTGATTTGCGCCGCAAGCGCCTCGTCGGCGTACTCGCCGAGGTGTTCGAACACCGACGCCTCGGTGTCGCCGAAATCCTCGGCGTACCAATCATAGATGCTCGAGATGACGATGAAGTCGTCATCGACGACGTCGACGCCCCGTGCATTGTTCACGTAGTCCCGCGCGCCGGCCTCGAGCAGCGTCTCGGTGTTGGCCGCCGTGAAGGCCGTCGCCAACAGATGCGGACAGCCGTAGGCGGCGCAGTTCACTGCATAGTGAATCCGTTTGTCGCGCCAGAGGGGCCGCAGGATGCCGTGTTCCATATCGTTCAACGTCAAGTCCTGGCCGGCGACCGTAGCGTGCACGTCTTCCCACGGACCGGTATTCGGGATCATCCCCTCGTGGATGTCCCGGATCGAGTCTACCGGATAGGCGTCCAGCACGACCTTCACGGTCAGTGCGTTGTAGAAGTTGATCCAGTACGCCATCTGTTCCGCACGCGAGTAGTCCCGTGGATCGAATCCCTCCAGGTATTCCAGATACCCGGCCAGCTTCCCGGCATCCGCGGCATTGGCCGCGAGCGCAGCATAGTCGACGAGATTGACGCCCGAGGAATCGGTGCTCACGTAGGCGTCCAGAAGGTCCTGCCACGTGTCGTGATCGATTCGCTCGGCGTTGGATTCGTCGCTGGCGTCCCAGCTCGCAATCCGTTCCGGCTCCGGTGCGCCGCACGCCACGGAGATCAGCGCCGCGGCCAGCAGGAACGCGACCAGCCGGCGGCAGTGTGGCGCAGGTTCACGCGTCCTGTCAATCCTGATTGGCATCATGATCGGTGTTCCTTATCGATATTCCGTGTCGTTGCGTGGAGGGTCCGCCCGCGCCGATACGGCGCCACCACGGGTGCGCAACCGGACAATCATCGCCAGGATGCCGACGCTGGCGCCGACGACCCCCTTCACGGTGCCACCCACCTTCGATCTGCCGAAACGCCGCCGCAACGTGTCGACCGGCGTCTCGACGAGCCGCAGGTTCTGTTGGATGGCCTTGATCTGCATTTCCACGGTCCAACCGTACGATTTATCACACATGTAAAGGCGCCGCAACGCGTCGGCCCGGATGGCCCGGAAGGGACCCAGATCGGTGATCGTGCGCCCCCACAACAGCCGGATCAGCACGGACGCTACGCGGTTGCCGGCGACCTGTGGTATCGACAACGCACCCGGCTCCATCCGCCCCAGCACGCGCGAGCCGACGACCATGTCGGCGCCGCGCGCGATCGCCCGCAGCAGATCGAGGGACTGCCGGACATCGAACGACTGATCGCCGTCCACGAACAGCACCACGTCCACCGGCTGGAGCGTGGCAATGGCGGTCAGGCAGGCCAAGCCGTAGCCGGGTGTCGGCTCGACGACCACGCGAGCACCAGCGGCGCGAGCCCGCGCGGCGGTGGCGTCGGTCGAACCGTTGTCACACACCACGACGTCGTCGATGACGCCATGTCCAGCCTCGGTTCGCAGGTGCAGCAACCCGCTGACCACGGCGCCGATGTTGTCTGCTTCGTCACGCGCCGGAATCACTGCGCCCACGGTCAGACCTTCGTACATGACATGCCTTCACCGCGCCCGCTATCGGCCCCGTCGCCGGCGCCGGACCACCGGCGCCAGAGTCGATGGCCGCCCAGCGCCAGCAGAATCAGACCGAACTCCAGCCATCGCGCCCACACCGGCTGTGCGTACGGATGCATCTCGAAGTCGTACAGGTTGAGCCCGGTCATGTAGCTGAGGAGGATTGCGAGCGAGGCTGTCCAGGCCCAGACACTTGGAAACACCGCCGCGAACGGCAGCAGCCAGAGCAGGTACCAGGGATTGATGACCGGCGATACCGCGAGCAACGCGCCGTAGAGCCAGTCGCCCCGCGGGACACCCGGCGCACCGCGCCGCGTGTAGCGGACATAGTACCATCCCCAGAATGCGGCGTACGCCAGACCCAGGACGAGCCTGGCCTCGAACGGGCGCACCACGGTCGTGAGCAGCCCGAACGCCGCCGAGTTGAACTCCCACTCCCGCGCGAAGACCTGCAACGAGTCAAGGTCCGTGCCGCCAGCCAGGGCGAACGGCAGATACACCCCTGCCAGCGTGGCGCCGAACAGCACCCAGTGCCTGAAGCGCGCGCCCACCAGCACGAACGGCGCCAGCACCAGACCGAACGTCTTGGCCCCCGCGGCCAGCCCGAGACAGACGGCGGCCATCCGCCAGCGGCGGTCTCCGGCGAGCACGATCGCCGCCAGCAGCAGGCAGAGACCGATGCCGTCCGGGTGTGCGGTGAAGGCGATCTCCTTGACGACCAGCGGACACCACGCATAGAGCATGACGTTCCTGGCGGGCGCCAGACGCAACAGCAGCGCGATGGCCGCCATGTCGACGGCGATCAGGATCACCTGCAGCGTCGTGACGCTGGCCGGCTGCACCCAGTAGGCGATCAGGAAGACGATCTGCGTGACCGGCGCATAGATGGTCGGCAGCTCCGGATAGTTGATGCCGTCGAGCACGCCCTGGAACAGCGCCGGGACGCCGGGGTCGACGAAGAAGGCTTCCGGCGCGGCGCCGTAGGGCGTGCCGGTGGTCGCGAAGCGGTAGCCGTCCCACAGATAGCGATAGAAGTCGTCCTCGAAGAACGGCCCGCCGATCAGCCCGCAGAGCCTGAAAACGACCGCCCACACGATCAGGCGGCCCAGCGGGAACGGGTCGCCGCGCCGGCGGAAGTGCAGGTAGAGGCCGAACACCGGCAGGCCGGTCCAGGCGACAAGGAGGAAGAACACCGCCAGGTCGGGTTCGCCGGGTTGCCGCGCCAGCCAGGCGAGGGCGGCATACCCCAGTGCGCACCAGACACCGACCGCGTCCACGGACCAGCGCGCCGGATAGCCTGCGATCCGTGCGATCTGACGGTGGTTCATCGTTCGCGTCCAAGGTCCGGCGGGATGATACCGCGTCCACTCCTCCATCGCGGCAGTCGGTTCGGTACAATGCACCGCATGCAGAGCCAGCCGTCGAACGGCAGCGCGTACGTCGAGTTCGAGCAGGTCGGCAAGAGCTTCGACGGGCGCACGATGGTGGTGCGCGACCTCGACCTGCGCATCCGCAAGGGCGAGTTCCTGACGCTGCTCGGACCGTCGGGATCGGGCAAGACCACCTGCCTGATGATGCTGGCCGGCTTCGAGACGCCGACGACGGGCGCCATCCGCATCGACGGCCGCGCCATGCACCTGGTGCCGCCCCGCCAACGGGGCATCGGCATGGTGTTCCAGAACTACGCGCTGTTCCCGCACATGACCGTGGGCGACAACCTGTCCTTCCCGCTGGAGGTGCGCGGGCTCGCTGCGCCGGCCCGCCGCGACCGGGTGCGCCGCGCCCTGCAGCTCGTGCGGCTCGACGGGCTCGAGCACCGGCGGCCCAGCCAACTGTCCGGCGGCCAGCAACAGCGCGTCGCGATCGCCCGGGCGCTGGTGTTCGAGCCGGACCTCGTGCTGATGGACGAACCGCTCGGCGCGCTCGACCGCCGCCTGCGCGAGGAGCTGCAGTACGAGATCCGGCGCATTCACCGCGACCTGGGGGTGACGGTCCTGTACGTCACCCACGACCAGCACGAAGCGATGGTGATGTCCGACCGCGTCGCGGTCTTCCGGGCCGGACGCATCGAGCAGATCGCGTCGCCGGAGGCGCTCTACGAAGAGCCGTCGCGTTCGTTCGTCGCCCGCTTCATCGGCGAGAACAACCGCCTCGCCGGGCGGGTCACGGCCGTGGATGACGATGAAATCTGCGACGTCGACGTCGGCGGTCAGATCGTCCGTGCGCTCCGCGTCGCGCCCTGCGGCCCCGGCGACGCCACGACGCTGTCCATCCGCCCCGAGCGCGTCGCCATCGCGCCAGTGCCGGGGTTGTACACCAACGAGTTCGACGCCCGGATCGAGGACATCACCTTCCTGGGCGACCACCTTCGCCTGCACCTCTCCGTCTGCGGCCGGTCGGACTTCGTCGTCAAGATCCCCAACCTGGTCGGGCACGGCGCGGTGATCGAAGGCGATCTGATCCGCATCGGCTGGACACCGACCGATTGCCGGGTCCTGGATCCGGACGACCAGAAGGGCACGCCATGATCAGCCAAGGCGGACGTGCAGCGGCGGTCCTCCCTCCGGCGGCGTTGCTGTCGGCCCTGACGGCGCTGGCGGTCCTGGCATCCGGCTGCCTCGACCCGCCCGGAGCATCGTTGACCGTGGTCTCCTGGGGCGGCTCGTACGCGCAGGCCGTCACCAAGGCCTACCTCCAGCGCTTCACGGCCGAAACCGGCGTCGAGATCCGCCTCGAGGACTACAACGGCGGGCTGGCGCAGGTGCGCGCGCAGGTCGAGACCGGCAACGTGCACTGGGACGTCGTGGACCTCGAGATCGCCGACGCGGTCAGCGGCTGCGACGAAGGCATCCTCGAGCAGTTCGACACGGCCCTGCTCGCGCCGGCGCCGGACGGCACCCCGGCCCTGCGCGACTTCCTGCCGGACACGTTGCTGGAGTGCGGCGTGGGCACACTGCTGTACTCAACCATCTACGCCTACAACACCGCCCGCATGTCGGGCCCGACACCGGCCACGATGGAGGATTTCTTCGACCTCGAGCGCTTCCCGGGCCGCCGCGGGATGCGCCGCGTGCCGTTCGTGAACCTGGAGTTCGCCCTGATCGCGGACGGGGTGCCGATCGACCAGGTGTACGCCACGCTCGACACGCCCGCGGGCGTGGATCGGGCCTTCCGCAAGCTCGACACCATCAAGGATCAGGTGGTCTGGTGGGAAGCGGGGGCGCAACCGCCGCAGATGCTCGCCGACGGCGAGGTGGTGATGAGCACCGCCTACAACGGCCGCATCTTCAACGCGCAGGTGCTGGAACACCAGTCGTTCGTGATCGTCTGGGACGGTCAGGTGCTGGACGTCGGTCAGATGGGCGTCGTGGCCGGGACGCCGGAGCTCGACACGGCGCTGGACTTCGTCAGGTTCGCCTCGACCGCCGCCTCGATGGCCGCCGTCAGCCGCTACATCGCCTACAGCCCCGCCCGCCGGTCCGGTCTGCCGCTCATCTCGACACACGCCGAGGCGGGCGTCGACATGAACCCGCACATGCCGACGTATCCCGGGAACATGGGCCGCACCCTGCGCAACGACTGGGTCTGGTGGAGCGATCACATGGACGAGATGAACGAGCGCTTCAGCGCGTGGCTGGCGCAGTGACCCGGCCGCGGCTGCGCGCCGCCGGGTTGGTGTTGCCGCTGGTCGCCTTCATCGGCGTCACGTTCGTCGTCCCGCTGGCGACCATGCTGGTGCGCAGCGTCTACGACCCGGTGGTCGCCGATGCGCTGCCCGACACGCTCGCCCTGCTGCAGGACTGGAACGGGCAGGAAGCTCCCGTCGAGGCCGTGTATGCGGCGGCCGCACGCGAGTTGCTGCGCGCGCGGGACGAGCGGACGCTCGGCCGGGTCGCCAGCCGCGTCAACCGGGTGCGGGGCGGGCTGCGGAGCGTCGTCATCCGCAGTGTGCGGCGGCTGCGGGAGGTCTCGACCGGCCCCTGGCGCGAGGTCATGATCGACATCGACGCCGATTGGGGCGACGCCGGGACCTGGCACGCGGTCCGCACCGCCGGTGATCGCGTCACGGCGCGGCACTATCTGAACGCCGTCGATCTCCAGCGCCTGCCCGACGGCTCGATTGCCCGCCAGCCGCCGGACCGGCGCATCTACCTGCCGCTGCTGCGGCGCACGTTCGCCGTCAGTCTCGGCATCACGGCGTTGTGCCTGCTGCTCGGCTATCCGATTGCCCACCTGATTGCGCACGCGCCGCCGCGCCGCGCCGCTCTGCTCCTGGCGCTGGTGCTCGTGCCGTTCTGGACGTCGCTGCTGGTCCGCACGACCTCCTGGATCGTGCTGCTCCAGACCCAGGGCGTCATCAACGACCTGCTCGTCGCGGTCGGGCTGATCGGCGACGACGGCCGGTTCGCCCTGGTCTACAACATGACCGGCACGGTCGTGGCCATGACCCACGTGCTGCTCCCGTTCATGGTCCTGCCGCTCTATTCGGTCATGCGCACCATCCCGCCGCAGCAGATGAGCGCCGCCGCGTCGCTGGGCGCCAGCTTCCCGCAGGCGTTCCGGCGGGTCTACTGGCCGCAGGCGATCGCCGGCGTCGGCGCCGGGTCGCTGCTGGTGTTCATCCTGGCCATCGGCTACTACATCACGCCCGCGCTGGTCGGCGGCCAGAGCGGCCAGCTCATCTCCAACTTCATCGCCTACCACATGCAGACCTCGCTGAACTGGGGGCTGGCCGGCGCGCTCGGCGGAATCCTGCTGATGTGCGTGGCGGCGCTGTATCTGCTCTACGATCGCGTGGTCGGCGTCGAGCGCCTGAGGTTGGGATGAGCATGGCGGCCACCAAGCCCCGGTTCAGCATCGGGCGGGTCGTCTATCTGGCGGTTTGCGGTCTGATCTTCACCTTCCTGCTCGCGCCGCTTCTGGTCATCGTGCCGCTCAGCTTCAATGCCGAGCCCTACTTCACCTTCACCGAAGGGATGCTGCGCCTCGACCCGGAGGCGTACTCGCTCCGCTGGTACCGGCAGATCGCCGGCGACGAGGTGTGGGCGCGCGCGCTCGCCAACAGTCTGTTCATCGGCGTCGCCGCCACGGCGCTGGCGACGGCGCTCGGCACCCTTGCCGCCCTGGGGCTGTCGAGCCGCGTCATGCCGGCGCGCCGTCTCGTGACGGGACTGCTGATCTCGCCGATGGTCACGCCGCTGATCATCTCGGCGGCCGGGATGTTCTTCTTCTATTCGAGCCTCGGTCTGTCACAGACGCACCTTGGCCTGATCCTGGCTCACGCCGCGCTCGGCACACCGTTCGTCGTCATCACGGTGACCGCCACGCTGTCCGCCTTCGACACCAACCTGACGCGGGCCGCCGCCAGCCTGGGCGCCGGGCCGTTCCGCACCTTCCACCGCGTGCAGCTTCCGCTGATCGCCCCCGGCGTCCTCTCCGGCGCCCTCTTCGCCTTTGCCGCTTCGTTCGACGAGGTGGTCGTGGTGCTGTTCATGGCCGGCGAGAACCAGCGCACCATCCCGCGCCAGATGTGGGCCGGCGTGCGCGAGCAGATCAGCCCCGCCATCCTGGCCGTGGCGACGTTCCTGATCGTCTTCGCGGTGCTGCTGCTGTGCACCGTCGAGTGGCTGCGCCGGCGCGGGGGAGAACCCGTCGGGGCCTGATGCTGGCGCCGACGCAGCAACGGCAGTACGCGGCGCGGCGCAACTCGACGCCGACGCTGACGCCGACGCTGGTCTACCGGACCTCGCCGTACCTACGACGGCTGGCGTCGTCCTGCTCGATTCAGCGGGTGTAGACCGACCGGCCCCGTGAGAACGTCTCGAGCACGCTGATGTGCTCGAGCGTCGCCGGTTCCGCCGTCAGCGGATTCCGCTCGAGGATCACGAGGTCCGCCTGTTTTCCCGCCGTGATGGAACCCTTGGTCTCTTCCTCGAAATACTGGTACGCGGCGCCCAGTGTGACCGCGTTGAGCGCTTCGCGGACCGTGGCGCGCTGGTGTGGTCCCAGCACATGGCCGCTGCGGGTCGTCCGGTTCACGGTGATGGAGACCAGCCGCATGATGTCGGGGGGGACGATCGGCGCGTCGTTGTGTACGGTGAAGCGGACGCCGCGCTCGATCGCCCAGCGCACGGGACTGACGTTGTTCCCGCGCGCCTCGCCGAAGCTGCGCCGGTGCCAGTCGCCCCAGAAGAAGGCGTGCGCCGAGAAGAACGAGGGCACGGCCCGCAGGGCGGCGGCGCGGTCGAGCTGGTCCGCGCGCATGAGCTGGGCGTGGATGATCACAGCGCGATGATCCGGCATCTCCTCCATGCCCGCCACGGCCGCCTCGACCCCGTCCAGCATCAGGTCGATCGCCGCATCGCCATTGGCGTGCACGATGATCGGCACGCCGCGCCGAATGAGATGCGCGGCGCCGGACAGGTATGCGTCCGGATCGAGGGTCCCGTACGCGCGATAGTCCGGGCCCGCGCCCGGCGGTCCCTCGTCGTACGGTTCGGTGACCCAGGCGGTTCGCCCCTGGGGCGAGCCGTCGAGGCTGAACTTGACGCCGGCCACCCGCAACCCGCCGCGATAGTCCGCCTGGAAGGCCACACGCTCGGCGTCCGCCATGGTCCGGTATCGCGGAAACGCAGCGATATCCGCTTCGAACGGCGCGCGCTCGGCGGCGGCGCGCAACGCCTCGACGGTCGCCCAGCCGGTCAACGCGTCCTGTACCGTGGTCGTCCCGTAACGGACGTACTCGCCGATGGCGCGCCGAGCCAGCGCTGCCGTCTCGTCCGGTGTCGGCGCGGACTGCCCGCTGGCGACGAGCCCGCCTGCCAGCTCTTCGAGGACACCATCCGGCTCCATCGAGTCGTTCGCACGGCGGATATGCCCACCGGGCGGATCGCGCGTGTCGGCCGTGATGCCGCTGGCGGCCAGCGCCGCGGAGTTGGCGGTGCGCAGGTGTCCCGAGACGTGGGTCAGCACGATCCGGTGATCGGTCGACGCCCGATCGAGGTCGTCGCGGGTCGGGTGCCGGCGCTCGGCGAGCAGCGAATCGTCATAGCCGCTCCCTAACACGAATCCCCCGGGCGGGATGTCCCGCTCCGCGATCCAGGCCCCGATCTTGCGCACGATATCGTCGATGCTGCTGACGTCGCCCACCGGCGGCGGGTGCAGCGACAACGCGTCGAGCGCCCGCCCCACCGCGAGCAGGTGGCCATGCGCATCGATGAACCCGGGCAGCAACGCGCGGTCGCCGAGGTCGACGACCCGCGTGGTCTCCCCGCGGAGCGCCATCACGTCGGCCAGCGCCCCGGCCGCCGCAATCGTCTCGCCCCTGACCGCCACCGCCTCGACGGCCGGCTGATTCGGGTCCATCGTGACGATGTGGTCGCCAAGGAAGACCGTATCCGCCGGCGGAACGCCGCCCACCGTCTGTTCCGGGCCGGGGCCGCACGCGGTGAACACGGCGCTCACGGCGCACACTAGCAGCCCGTGGTAGAACCCCGCGTTGCACCGAGATTGGCGCGGCGCCCGGCTGGCAAGGCGCGACGAGGGAGCAAATTGGGGCATTTGTGACCGAGGAGCAACGCCGCCAGACGGGATGCAGCGCCAATCGAATGCAGCGGGGCTTTTACCACGGGCTGCTAGGACAAGTACTGGTTGCCGAGGCACGCTTCATGGTAGTCCAGTGAGCGTAGACGGCGCGTCCGGCGGCGGCGCTAGCGCATCAGAAGGGCGCCAGCACCCCGAGGCCCGCGGCTTCGGCACGCGCGAGCGCCGCGGCGGCGATCGCGACGTCCTGGGCGGCGTTTCCGACGGACTTGAAGAGCGTGTAGTCGTGGTCCCCGCGTCCCTCGGGCGCATTTCCGTTCACGATCTCGCCAAGCTCGGCGTCGATCACGTCCCTGCCGACCAGACCGGATTCCACCGGGATGATGAGGTCGCCCGCTTCCTGCCACGCCGCCTCGCGTTGATCCACCACGACGCGAGCGCGCCGCACCACGTCGGCGTCGACCTCCTGCATGTCGCGGCGATAGGAACCGACGGCGTTCACGTGCGCGCCGGGCGCCAGGTCACCGGCGTCGAACACCGGGCTCGTGCTGCTGGTCGCGGTCACCACCAGGTGCGCGCCGTCGAGCGCCGCGGCCGGATCCCGGACCGCGCGGATGACGGGCGGCGAACCGGGATCGCCCGTCGGCGTCAGCGAGTCGGCGACCTCCGACAAACGCTCGGCCAGACGCTCGGCGGTCGCGCCCGAACGCGACACGATGCGCACCTCCCGCAGCCGGCGCGTCCGCGCGAGCAGTTCGACGTGCGATCGCCCCTGGGCGCCGGCGCCGAAGACGGCCAGGACGTCGGCGGTCGAGCCAGCCAGCAGCTCGGTGGCGAGCGCGCTGCCGGCGGCCGTGCGCATTCCTGTCAACGACGCTCCATCCAGCAACGCGCGGGCCCGGCCCGTCTGCGCGTCGAGCAGGAGGACCACGCCCTGGATGGGCGGCTCACCCCGAGACCGATTGTCGGCGAAGATCGACACGATCTTCGCGCCGAGCGCCACCCGCCGTCCAAGGAAGGCCGGCATCAGCAACGTGCGTCCGTGCGCGCTCTCGATGTGGCTGCGCACCGGGACCGTGGCCGTGCCGCCCGACAGCTCGCTGAACGCGCTGCGCATGGCGTCCACGGCGTCCCGCGCCGTCAGCGCGCGTCGAATGTCGGATGCGGACAGGATGCGAATCTCCATGCGGTATTCTGTCCCCACGCCCATGAGATCCGCCATGTCGACGGTGGCGGAGAGCAATCGGCTCGCAGCGGTCCGCCACGGACCGGTCCAGTGTCCATGAAGCCATGTATGCCGCGCTGAAGCGTTTCAGGGGACGCCTCTGCTTCACATTCACCCTGGTCCTGCTGGAAGCGTCGGGCTGGCTACTGTTTCCACTGGCCATCGGCCGGGCCATCGACAGCGTCCTCGCCGATTCCACGAGAGGCCTGTACGAGCTGGCTGGACTCGGCGTCGTGACGATGGCCGTCGCGATCTGCCGCCGCGTCGTCGACAGCCGTTTCTTTGCCCGGATCTACACGCGGCTCAGCGAAGAGCTGGTCACTCGCCAGTCCGACAGCAGCACGTCGACCAGGACGGCCCGACTCGGGATGCTCAGGGAGGTCGTCGAGTTTCTGGAAAACTCGCTTCCCTCGCTCATCACTCAGGTGATCGGGCTCGCGGGCACCGTTCTGATTCTGTCCGCCTTGAACCTGCCCATCTTCATTGGCTGCCTCGTCGTCACGGGCGCCACCGTAATCCTCTACGGCCTCACCGGGCGCTGGACCACCCGTTACAACGAGGGATTCAACAACGAGTACGAACAGCAGGTCGACATCGTCGACAGCGGCGACCCCCAGCGCCTCGCGCAGCATGTCCGCAGCATGATGCGCTGGAACATCAAGCTCTCCGACCTCGAAGCCGCCAATTTCGGGGTCATCTGGATATTCATGATCGGTCTGATCGTCTTCTCCGTCAGGACCGCCGCTGAGAACACCGTGCAGTACGGCGAGGTGTTCGCCATCGTCATGTACGTGTTCCAGTTCATCGAATCGATCGGTATGCTCCCCTTCTATTATCAGGAGTGGCTGCGTCTCCGTGAGATCTCCGGCAGGCTCGCCGCGATTCAGGACGACGGCCGGATGTAGCCGTCAGCCGGAACGTCGGGCGTGCGCAACGGATGGCGACGCGTCAGGATGCGGTTCCCGAAGGAATGCCGGATTCCATTTGTGTTGCAGACCCTCACAGGTCGCTCAGGCGACCGGTGCTGTCGCCGACGGAGTCCACCTCGAGACCCGTCTTCTCGAGAATCGAAACCAGGAGGTTCGCCATCGGCGTCTCCTCCTCGTTCCGGATGTGGCGCCCGCCCTTGAGCCGGCCCCAGGCCCCGCCCGCCAGGAGCGCCGGCACGGGCACGTGCTCGTGGGCGTCGCCATTCCCCATCCCGCTGCCGTAGAGCAGCAGCGTGTGGTCCAGCAGCGTGCCGTCGCCGTCCGGCGTCGCCCGCAGCCGATCCAGGAACTGCCCGAACAAGGAGATGTGGTACGTGTTGATCTTGGCGTGCATCTCGACTTCGTTCAGCTTGCCGCCGTGATGGGAGACGGCATGGTGCGCCTCGGGCACGCCGATGTGCGGGTAGGCCTGCGGCGAGGCCTCCTTGCCGAGCATGATCGAGCTCACGCGGGTGACGTCGGTCTGGAAGGCGAGCGCCTGCAGGTCGTAGAGCACGCGCGCATGGTCGTCGTAGGAACCGGGCACCCCGAGTGGCGTATCGGGCAGCGCCAGGTCGGCGTCGACGCGCTGCTCCATGCGCTGGATGCGCTGCTCGACCTCCCGCACGCTCTCCAGATAGTCCCGGACCCGCGCCCGGTCGGCCGCCCCGAGACCGCGCTGCAGGCTGTCGACCTGCCCGGCGATCGCATCGAGGATGCTGCGGTCTTCGGCCAGCTCGCGCCGGCGCGCGTCGATCCCGCGCCCCACCTCCCCGAAGAGGCGCTCGAACACGACCCGCGGGTTGGTCTGCATCGGCAGCGGCGCGGTCGGGGTGCGCCACGAGACGGTGTTCGAGTAGGTGCAGGCGTATCCGACGTCGCAACTGCCCACGGCCGTAAAGTCCATGGCCGCCACCTCGAGCGACCGCAACGGCGTGTCCTGCGCGATGGCGTTGGCAGCCATCTGGTCGATCGTGGTGCCGCCGCGGATGTCCGCACCCTCGGTCTTCTTCGGCCGGACGGCGCTCAGCCACGCCGCGCTGGCGCGCGAGTGGTTCCCCGCCCCCTCTCCCTCGGCCGCCTCCGCCGTCCGCATGGCCAGGTTCGACACGACGACGATCCGGTCGTGGTGCCCGTCGAGCGGCGCCAGGATCGGCGGCAGCGCGAACCCCGCCCCCTCCGTCGCCGGCGTCCACCGCTCCAGGATCACGCCGTTGGGGACGTAGGTGAACGCCAGGCGCCGTGTCGGGGCGGCGGCGGTTCGCGACATCGCCGTGAGCGCCGGCACCATCGCGTCGAGGAGCGGAAGTGCCAGGGTGGCGCCGACTCCCCGGAGGAACGTCCGTCGCGGCAAGGACAGCTTGGCAATCATCATCGGTCTAGTCTCCGGTAGCCCGCTTCAGCTTCAGACGGAACGGGTCGCTCAGGACGACGCCGGTCACGATCGACGAGAACGCGTAGTCGGTGCTGGCGGCGTCGCGCACGATGCGGCGGACGGCCGGCGCGTCGGATGCCTCGAGTCCACGGCCCACGGCGTAGGTCAGCAGCTTGCGCGTGAAGGTGCCGACGAAGTCCTCGGGCCGGCGGAGCAGCGCCTCCCGCAGCTCGCCCGGGCCGTCGAACGAGGCCCCGTTGGGCAGCGCACCGGACGCGTTGATCGGCAGTCCGCCGTCCGCGCTGCGCCAGCGGCCGATGGCATCGAACGGCTCGAGGGCGAAGCCTATCGGGTCCATCTGCGCGTGACAGCTCGCACAGGCCGGGTTGGCCCGGTGCTGCTCCAGCCGCTCGCGGATCGAGCGGGGCTCTCGACCCGGCGCGTTCTCTTCGAGCTGGGGCACCACCGGCGGCGGTGGCGGCGGCGGCGCGCCGAGCAGGTTGTCGAGCACCCACTTGCCGCGCAGGACGGGCGACGTGCGGTTCGGATACGACGTGACGGTGAGGATGCTGCCGTGCCCCAGCAGACCGCGCCGGTACTCGTCGGCCACCGCGACGCGGCGGAACCGGTCGCCGTAGACGCCCGCAATCCCGTAGTGCTTCGCCAGCCGCTCGTTGACGAAGGTGTAGTCGGCGGTCATCAGCTCCAGGATGCCGCGGTCCTCGCGCATGACGTGCTCGAAGAACAGCTCGGTCTCGCGGCGCAGGGCGCGGCGCAGGTTCTCGTCGAAGCCGGGGAACTCGGTGCCGTCCGGCTCCACGGTGCCCACGTTCCGGAGAAAGAGCCACTGCCCGGCGAAGTTCTCGACCAGCGCGGACGCGCGGGCGTCGTCGAGCATGCGGTGGACCTGTCGCCGCAGCTCCTGCGGGTCGGAGAGACGGCCCGCCTCGGCGACCGTCAGGAGCTCCTCGTCCGGGAGACTGCTCCACAGGAAGAAGGCGAGTCGTGACGCCAGGTCCAGGTCGGCGACCGGATAGGCCGTGCCGGGCGCGACGTCCGTCGGCTCGGTCTCGGCCCGGAAGACGAACGCGGGGCTCGCCAGCAGGAACCGGAGCGCGAGCTCGATCCCGCTCTCGAAGCCGCCGCGCTGCCGTCCGTCGCGGTAGAAGTCGAGCAGGGTCTCCTGCTCGTCGCCGGTGAGCGGTCCCCGGTAGGCACGCCGTCCGAGCCTGGACAGGATCGTCCGCGCGCACGGTTCTTCCTCGTCCACGGTGGCGGGGTAGCAGACGAACACGCGCTCGCGGCTGGCCGTTTCGGTGGCGGCTTGCGCGTCGAACGGGCCGGTCAGCAGGATCGCTTCCACCGACGGACCTGCCCGGCGGTCGCCGGCCGCCGAGAACAGCGCCGCCGGCTTGCCCACGAACGCGGCCGTGATCGTATGCGCGCCGGCCGTGATCGGCAGGCGCAGGTGCATGTGCTCGTCGGCCGTGAACGCCCTGGAGATGGCCACCAACTGGTTGTTGGTCTCCTTGTTGATCGGCGTGTAGATGCCCTTGCTGCCCACGTCGAACTGCGCGATCCGCTCGCCGTCGAGTCTCAGGTCCAGACGGTGCTCCTCGGCGATTCCGTTGATGGAGCCGCCGCCATTCCGCTTGAGCCGTATGCGGAGCTCGTAGGTGGCGTCGGCCGGCAGGTACGGGTCGACGCGCAGCCCCCCGCGGGTGCCGAGCGGCAAACCGTCGAGATGGGCGCTTTGGGACAGGCGGGGCGGCGCGGCATACCTGGCGGTGACGGGCGGCGCGGCGGGGTCCCCGATGGCGAGCCGGGCGACCTTCCGCGCTGTCGTCACGTAGCTCTCGAGGAGCAGCGGCGAGACGCTGAGCGCGTCGGCGATGTTGTCGAACCCGTGCGCCTCGTCGTCCGGCGGCAGCGCGTCGACGTCGACGGTGAACCCCAGCAGATCCCGGACGGCGTTGCGATACTCGGCGCGGTTCATGCGGTGCAGCAGCGGACGTCCGGGGTTGGGATTGGCGGCGGCCGCGCGGTCCAGCGCGGTCTCCAGCCAGGCGGCGAAGTGGTCGTAGGTCGCGTCGTCGGGTCGCGGCCGGCCGGGTGGCGGCATCGTGCGGCCCCGGAGCTTCAGGACTACCTTTTCCCAGACGTCGATCGCGTCGCTCGGGTGGGCCAGGTCGATCTCCTCGAACGCCAGGCCCGCGGTCTGCAGCCGCGCGTTGTGGCAGGCGGCGCAGTAGCGTTGCAGCACGCGCGCATAGTCCGCGTGACTGTCGGAGACCGCCTGCCCTGCGGCGGACGCGGGCAGGAGCAACGCGCCCGCCAGCACGATCAGGGCGAACACGGAGGCGCGCCGGACGCTGCACGCGCGCGTCATCGCCGCGCCTCGGCATTCGCGTCGGGTCCGGTCTCGGGGTGCGCCTCCCCGGTGAGATCGCGAAGCACCTCGGCGGAGCGATCGCGGCGAATCCGGCTGGCGAACTGGTTGAATCCCTCCTCGGCGAGCCGCAAGGGAGTCCGTCCCGCCGCGTCTTCCGCATCCGTGCGCGCCCCGGCGTCCACGAGGAACCGAATGAGGTCGTCGGCCGCGCGGTAGACGGCGCCGTGCAGCGCGGTCTGCTCCCGGTCGTTCGCGGCGTTCACGTCCGCGCCGAGCTCCAGCGCCATGCGAACCGCCTCGAGCACGTCGCGCTTCGGGGGCCCCGAGAACTGTCCGAAGCCACCCTCGAGGAAGACGACGCCCGACGCCAGCGTCAACGCACTGTTCCCTCCCCTGGTCGTCGCCAGCGGATCGGCGTCGTGCGCCAGCAGGAGCCGCATGGCCTCCAGATCGGCCGCGCGCGCCGCTAGCAGAAACGGTGTCGCCTCGACGAGATCCGTACCTCCGTCGAGGCCGAGGACGTTGCGCTCGGGCGAGGGTTCTTCCTTCTCGGCCGCCTCGGTCTCCTCGTCGGGGTTGCCCGCGTCTCCGTCGGCCTCGTCGGCTTCGTCGGCCCCGTCGGCCCCGTCGGCCTCGTCGGCCTCTTCGGCCCCGTCGGCCTCGTCGGCCTCTTCGGCCCCGTCGGCGTCGTCGGCCTGGTCGGGCTCATCGGGACGCGCCGATTCGCTCTCGGGTGACGGCGCGACCATCCGCGCGTCGACCTCTGCGCCGCCGGCGATCAGCCGCTCCATGAACGCGAAGCTCTCGTGGCCGGGCGTCGTGCGCCGCGACTCGTGCCTCAGCCGGCGCGCCTCCACGACGGCGTGCAGCGCGCTCTGTCCCTGCTTGTCGACGGCGTTCGAATCGAGTCCATGATCGAGCAGCAGCGGACCGAGCGCGGGGTGGCCGGCCCCCGCCGCGACATGCGTCAGGGGCGCCCCGGCCGGCGACGTCACCGTCACGTCGGCGCCCGCCGCCAGGAGCGCCCGCACCGTGGCGTCGTGCCCGAGCTGCACCGCGAAGAGCAGCGGCGTCTCGCCGGACGTGGCCGCCGCATCGGCGTCGGCGCCGTGCGCGATGAGCGTCTCGACGACCGATACATGATTTTCCGCCGCCGCCCACATGACCGCGGTCTGTGCCTTCCACGCATCGGGGATGTTGGGGTCCGCGCCCCGTCCCAGCAACAGCTCGACGGCCTCCACGCTCCCGGTGCGGGAGCAGGTCAGGAGCGGCGGCTCGCCCGACGCCATCAGAGCGGCGTCGGCGCCGGCCTCGAGCAGGTGCTGCACCAGGGTCGGATTCGCGTTGACGCAGGCGAGCGACAGCGAGGTGGCGCCGTGGGCGTTGGGGCGGTTGACGTCGGCGCCGGCGGCGATGAGGCGGGCCGTCATCTTGACGTCGTCGCGATACGCAGCCCAGTGCAGCGCGGTCGTGCCGTCCGGTTCGGCTGTGTCGACCGCTACACCCGCCCGCAGCAGGTCTTCGACGCCGGCCAGATCGCCGTTGCGCGCCGCATCGGCCAGTCGGGTGTCGGCGCCGCCAGCGCCCAGCGACGCCAGGGCGAGGCACGCCGGGAGCCATCCGCGTCGGAAGCGTCGAAACGTCATGTGTCGTGGCCCGGGCCTGGACGCCACCTATGGATGAAACGCTTCGAAACCTGCAGGGCGACGTCCTTGGCCCCGGAAGGCAGCGACCTGATCAAGCGGTATCAGCGAAGCTTACGACAAGGCCTCTGGTCGAACAAAGGACAATCTTGCCGCGCGCGGTCGCAACCGGCTGGTCTCATTGGCCCGGGCCGGTCACCCTGGCGGTGCGGCAGGGTCTACGCGCACGTCAGGTCAGTGATCAGCGCACCGCGGAACGACCCGTGTCAAACACGAGCCCTGTCTGCAACCGCAACGCGGCCCGCAGCTCGTACTGGTTGCCCTTGTCGAGGCGAAGCGTGATGTGCCCCGACGGCAATGCCTCGGACTCGATGGTCAGCCAGTGCGTCAAGGGGATTACCCCGACGGTTCCCCCCCATCGTGTACCCTCTTCAGCCTCGTAGACCAGGCGAGTGATCTGATCGATCGACAGGGACGCGTAGGTGGCGCGTGCCGCGCCGCGTTTCTCGTCGACCAGACGGATTTCGCCGGCAGCCCAGTCAATTTCGAGCCTGGCATCTTTCTTCTTCTCGTCGCCGTTCTGGTCTGTAACGAACACGTCCACTTTCCGGAACACTTCATCCTGAGCGGCGAGGACTGCTGGTGCGAACAGGCAGGAAAGCGTGACGAGTGAAACAAGAAGTGCCTTCATACGTGCCTCCTCTGCCAGTCAACGGCAACTACCGGCATGCGTAGCGACCTGTTCGCGATGCCTCCGGTGGCACCAACCACGATGAAATCGTCCGTCGCGTAGCGCTCCCACGCCTCATCATTGTTCAGTATTCAGGGGAGCGATACAACAGGGGGTCCGAAGCGCCTGCGCGAAAGACGGGGCCGCATCGCTGGTATCCGCCGCCCGCCGGCCGGCCTGCGCGAGCCGCACCTGGCAGTCCGTGGTGAAACCCCGCGTTGCACCGAGATCGGCGATGCGCCCACTGAGCAAGGCGAGAAGAGGGAAAATACCGGCAGTATTTGACCGATGAACAACGCCGTTCAGCGGGATGCAGCGCCGATCGAATGCAGCGGGGCTTTTGCCACGGGCTGCTAGCCGCCGGTGCGTTCCGTGAGCGTCCATGGGCATAGAATGGCGTCTCCCCGTGTACCGCACGGACACTCCTGGAGGCGTCTCTGGACGAACAAACTATCGGATTCATCGGACTCGGCCGCATGGGTCTTGGCATGGCCCGCAACCTGTCACGGGCCGGCGTCCCGCTGGTGGTCTGCGATGTGAATCCGCAGCCGGTGCAGACGCTGGTCGAGGACGGCGCCGCCGTGGCGGCGGACCCCGCCGAGCTGGCCGATCGGGTCGATCTGATCTTCGTCTGCGTGCCGTCCGAGACCGAATCGGGCGGCGTGCTGTTCGGCGAGCGCGGGGTGGTCCACGGCGGGCAGACCCCCGCCGTCGTCGACACGACGACCATGAACCATGGTGCGGCGCTGCGGCTTGCGCAGCAGTCGCAGGACGCCGGGCTGGCCTACAGCGATTGTCCGATCTCGGGGATGCCCTTTCGCGCCGAGAACGGCACGCTCACCATGATGTTCGGCGGCAGCGCCGAGATGTTCGCCGTCGCGAAGCCGTACCTCGACGTCATGGGAGAGTTCATCGTCCATTGCGGCAAGGTCGGCATGGGGCAGCTCATGAAAGCGGTCAACAACATCATCTACGACGTCAACATCGCCGCGTTCTGCGAAGTCATGCCGCTCGCGGTGAAGGCCGGGCTGCAACCCGAGACACTCGCGAAGGTCCTGACCACGGCCAGTTCCAGGAGCTTCGCAAGCGACTATTTCGTGCCGCGCATCCTGAGACGACAGTTCGAGGGCGACTTCTCGCTGCAAGCGGCCTACAAGGACATCGTGAACGTCCAGCAGGTCGCGGCCCGGCTCGATGCCGCGCTGCCGGTGGTCGAGGCGATGGTGGCGACCTACCGGGCCGCCATCGAAATGGGACTCGGCGACCAACCGAAGAGCGCGATGGTCAAGGTGTACGAAGCGCGGCTGGGCCAGACCGTTCAGCGCGACGACTAGGATTTCTGCCCGGCGATCGTGACCAGGACCACGTCGTTGTCGAAGGTCTCACTCGGGTCTTCCGTTGTGTCGAGCGCCTCCTGAATACGACGGATCCCGGCGCCGTAGGCTGCATCCGACATGGCCATGAAGTGCGAGCTTCGATGCCGCGCGGACGCATAGTCCAGGAAACCGCGCAGACTCTCGCGCACACCGGACCGCGTGCGCTCCGTGGTGACGCGGTCGAATCCGGACGCTGTCATCAAGCCGGCAAACTCGTGGACGGGCAGGAAATCCTGCTCGTCGAGACGCCGCGCTTCCGGAAAGAACCGATAGATGGCCCAGTCCGGCATCGACCAGGGATCGATGTTCGTCATGACGAAACGGCCGCGCGGCTTGAGTACGCGCAAAATCTCCGCAATCAACGACGGCTTGTGGTGGACGTGGGGATACGAGAACTGATTGCACACATAGTCGAAGCTGGTTGATCTGAACGGCAGCGCGGCGCCGTCACCGTGCACCCACGTCACGGTTGGGCACCTCGCCCGCGCGATCTTGAGCATGCCGGCGAAACGATCGAGGCCGATCATGCGCAGGTTCGGGAACGCGGCTCGATTCGAGGCGAGTTGTTTCCCCGTTCCGCAGCCGACATCCAGCATCGACGCGCCCGGCCCGCGCCGCTGGGCATCTTCGGCGAAGAAACGGACCAGATGCGGATCGACTTCATGATCGCGCAGCGGCTCGTCGAAGAGATGCGCGATCCGGTCGTAGTCCAGCCGATGCATCAGCTATCCCATGGGTCACGCGGCCCAGGCGCAAGCGCCGCGCCACGGTCGGCGCCGCGCGGGTTCCACCAGGCCCGGCACTGCGGACTATCTTCTCACCCGGCCCCGGCGATCACCACAGGCCCGGCAGGCGCCGCCACGGTATCCCGGCGCCCAGCCGGATCGCGTTGGTCACGACGCTGATGCGCGCCGCGGGCACGGTGGTATCCTGTCGCCATCGCAATCCGGCAGGAGGGGTGTCATGAACACGGCGAAGCTGGCAGGACTCGGGATGGTCACGATACTCGCGGTGGGCTGCGGCGCGCCGGCACCGGCGCCCGAGCCGGAACCTGCCGCCGACGCCGCCCCGGCACCGCCGCAGTTCGCCGTCAGCGGCGAGCACCCCTGCGACCCGGTCGGCGAGATTCAGTTCATCTGCGACATGGTCAGTCCTGAAGACATCGCGGTCATCCCCGGTGCGGAATGGGCCATCACGTCCGGCGCTCGCGAAGGCGGCCGGCTGCACCTGCTCGACGTGAACGCGAAGACCTCGACCCTGCTCTTTCCGACGCCAGGCAGCGAGCAGCGACTCGACGCCGACACCTATCCCGACTGTCCCGGTCCGCTCGACGTCTCCAACCCGGACGTCTCTCGACTGCACGGGCTCTACCTCACTGCGGGGGCGGACGACGTCCACACCCTGCTGGTCGTCCATCACGGTCCCCGGGAGTCGATCGAGTTCTTCGAGATCGATGCCGGGAACGCGCCGCCGAGTCTGGCGTGGACAGGGTGCGCCGTGGCGCCGGAGGGAGCCGGTCTCAACTCGGTCGTCGCCCTGCCTGGCGGCGGCTTTGCCACGACGAACGCCGGGATCGGGGTGTGGGAGTGGCAGGCCGACAGCGGGTGGGAGGTGCTGCCGCAGAGCGAGGACACCGCGGCCAACGGCATCGAGGTGTCAGAGGACGGGCAGTTCGTCTACATCGCCGGCTGGGCCGAGGAAAAGCTGACGCGCCTGTCGCGTGGTCTCACGCCGGTACAGAAGGACGTCATCCAGCTCGGGTTCAGACCAGACAACCTGCGCATGGCGCTCGACGGCTCCGTCATGTTCGCCGCCGGTCACACCGACAAGGACGGCAACTCGATCAGCGGTGAGCGCGAGCCGACGCGGGAGACGACCAACGTGGCTACCATCGATCCGCAGACCCTCGACGTCGACCGGGTGTTCGTGCACCCCGCTATGGAGGGGTTCATCGCGGCGACCACCGCGATTCAGATCGGCGATGAACTGTGGCTGGGGTCATACCGCGGCGACCGGCTCGCCTACCTGCCGGCGCCCGAGTAGCGCACGCGGCGGGCGGGCTCGGAAACACGCGTGTCGCCGGCCGAGCTCGCGAGATGGCGCTCCATGGCCGTGAAGGCATCGATCAGCTCGGGCGCCTCGAAGACGCGCATGCGCCGGCCCACGTTGACCTGCGCGAGCACTCCTGCGCCGACCAGCCGGTCGATCGCCTGGCTCGCCGCCTGAAACGACCGGTCGATCAGCGCTGCTGCGGTGGACGCGGTGAGCATCGGCGCGGCGGGCAGCGCCTCTATGAGCAGGCGCGCTGCCGAATCACGGCGGGGCTGGCGCGCGGTGTCGGCGCGGAGCAGCCGCCGCCCGCCCGAAGTCGCTCTTCCAGGCTGGCCATGGCCGCCTTCCGTGTTCAAGAATAATGCATATCCTTGAACACACGTGCGCCTTATTCAAGGTTGGTGACACCGATCACCACAGTCCCAGCAGGCGCCACCACAGGCTGCCGGCGCCCAGCCAGATCGCGATGTTCACCACGCTGATGAGCGCCCCGAGCTTCCACCAGGTGCCGATGTCGACGTTCCCCGATCCGAAGAGGATGGGCGCCGGAGCCGTGCCGTAGTGCGTCATCGACGCGAACAGGTTGCTGAAGAACGCCAGCACGAGCGCCGCGAGGGCGGGCGGTGTCCCGACCGCCAGGGCGAGCGCCAGGAAGGGCGCGTACATGGCGGTCACATGGGCGGTGTTCGACGCGAAGAAGTAGTGCGCGTAGAAGTAGATCAGGCTCAGGCTGAGGAACGCCGGTAGCCAGTGCCCCACACCCAGCACGCCGGAGACCCGGTCGGTGAACCAGGCCAACAGGCCCAGCTCGCCCAGTTGGCTCGCCATCATGACGAGCACCGCGAACCAGATCAGCGTGTCCCACCCGTTCCGTTCCTCGAGGATGTCCTCCCAGGCCAGCGCACCGGTGGCCAGCATCGCCGCCACGCCGGCCAGCGCCGTCGCGGTGGCGTTGACCCCCAACATGCCGCCGAAGCTCCACAGGGTCAGCAGGCCGACGAACACCATCAGAAGGACCCGCTCGTCGCGCGACATCCCGCCCATCTCCTGCAGCCGCCGCCGCGCCAGCGCCGGCGCCTCGGGAGTGTGGGTGATCTGCGGGGGATACAGGCGGTAGATCAGCAGGGGCACGACCAGCAGGCTCAGCGCGCCGGGAACACACGCCGCCAGGGCCCACCCCCACCAGGTGATCTCCACGCCCTGCTGCGCCGCGAGCGAGGCGGCGAGCGGGTTCGCCGCCATGCCGGTGAGGAACATCGCGCTGGTCACCACCACGCCCTGATAGGCGGTGAACGTCAGGAAACCGGCGATGCGCCGCTCGGTACCGTGCGCGACGTCACTGCCGAGGGAGACGCAGAGGGACTTGAGAATCGGGTAGATGACGCCGCCCGCGCGCGCCGTGTTGCTGGGAATGGCCGTGGCCAGGACCAGATCTGTGGCGAGAAATCCGTACGCCAGCCCGAGGCTGCGTCTCCCCAGGAGGCGCATGAAGTGGTACGCGATGCGCGCGCCGAGCCCCGTCTTGATGAAGGCGGTGGCGATGAAGAACGCGGCCACCACCAGCCACACTATGGGTTCGCCGAATCCGGCCGTCGCCTCGGCGATCGTCAGGGTGCCGGAGAGCACCGCGAACGCGACCGCCACGAACGCCATCGCGCCCATCGGCAGCGGACGCAGGACGATGCCCACCATCGTGGCGACGAAGACGGCGAGCAGGTGCCACGCCCGGGGCTCCACGCCGGCCGGCGCCGGAAGGAGCCAGAGCGCGGCCCCGACGAGGACCACCACCCCGAGACGAGCGGTATTGACGCGGGCCGTCCGAGCGGGTGGCTGCAGCGCCTCTGTGCCCATGCGTCACCGGGACCGAAGTGCGGTCGAGAAGAGGGACTCGAAGCGCCGGTCACCCAACACTGGCGGCGGTTCAGCCTGCGGCCGGCCGTTCCTTCTACGGCCGTTCCGCCTGCGCCGCCGCCTCGGTCTCCATCCAGTCCGGGTACCAGCGGAAGACGTTGCCGGTGAGGCTGCCGATGAAGATCTCCCCAGAGCTGGCGACGTCGATCCAGTGTCCGGGGCTCTCCATCGCGCCGAGAATCTCACCCGAATCGATGTCGACGCGCATGATGCGGCCGGCGAGCGTGTCATAGGTGATGTTCTCGACGTTGTCCCGGTGCGTGATGACCCACACCTGGTCATCCGGCGTGATGAAGATGTTCTGCGTGGCGCCAAGGTGCGTCCACATCTTCAGAAGCTCGCCGTTGTCGTCGAAGATCTGAATCCGGTTGTTCTCGCGGTCGCTGGCGTAGACGCGGCCCTGCGAATCGACCGCCACCGAGTGGACCAGATTGAACTCGCCCGGCGCCGACCCGGGCGTGCCCCAGGTCTTCACGAAGTTCCCCTCGGCGTCGTACTTGACGACGCGGCTGTTGCCGTAGCCGTCGGCGACATAGAGCTCGTCGTCGGGTCCGAAGGCGATGTCGGCCGGACGGTCGAAGGTGTCGTCGGTGGTGTCCGCCTGCCCCTTGACGCCGAGCGTCATCAACAGCTCGCCGTCGTTGGTGAACTTCATCACCTGATGGTTGCCGTTGTCGGTCACCCAGACGTTGTCGTGGCGGTCGATCCGCAGTCCGTGCTCGTTGCCGAACTCGAGATCGCGCCCGAACGACCGGACGTAGGCGCCTGCCGCATCGAAGACGATGATCGGGTCGGCGACGTCACCCCGGTGAAAGACGAAGACCTGCCCGCTGGAATCGGTGGCCACCGCCGAGACCCGGCCGAAGGACCACCCGTCGGGCATCGTGTTCGGCTCCTGCCCGAAGCGAATGGCGACGCGATACTCCATCAACCCGCCTTCGTGCGGATACCAGCCGGCCAGGCCCTGGCCGTCGACGACCTGTCCGGGCGCGTGGGCGCGGTCGATATCGACACCGGATGGCGGCTGGGCCACGTCCATCGCCGCATCCGGCGCCTCGGCCGTGACGGCCGGCGCCGAGGAACACGCGGTCGCGAGCACCGACACCGCAACCAGACTCACGAGGTTCTTTGCAAGCATTTGGGCCTCCACTTTCGGGCGAGTGTATCGCACGTCCGGATCCAGCTCTACGGGTTGTGGACGTATTTACGGATCCGTTGCGGACCGACGTCGGCAGCGTACACGCCGCCCCGGCGATCGGCCGTGATGCCGGACGCCCCCGAGATGCCCAGCTCTTCCTGCCGGTCCAGGTCCGGATCCGGAATATAGGCGGTCACCGTGCCGTCCCTGGCGCTCCCGATGTAGATCCCGCGCTGGAAGTCCGGGTTGTTTCTCGCGTTCGAGGTCGAGTCGGTGACGTACAGCACGTCGTCCTCGTCGATGAACATCCCGCTCGGCCGCCCGAACTGCGTCCAGGCGGCGACAAAGGTCCCGTCCGGCTCGAAGATCTGCACACGGCTGTTCGATCGGTCGCCGACGAACACCCGCCCCCGACTGTCCAGGGTGATGGTATGCGGTTGGTTGAACTCGCCGGGGCCGTCCCCGGGTCGTCCCCACGTCGTGAGAAAGCGACCGTCCGCGGCGAACTTCACCACCCGGTTGTTCGGTCCATGACCGTCGGTGACGAAAATGTCGCCGTTGGCGGCAACCGCCACGTCGGTCGGCCGGTCGAAGGTATCCTGACCATTGCCCCGCACCCCCGCCTGGCCGAGCGTCATCAGCAGCTCGCCCGTCTGACTGAACTTGAAGACCTGGTGCCCGCGGCCGCCGGCCGGCATCCCGAGCACCGTATCGCTCCCGTTGTAGTCGGTCGCCCAGATGTTGCCGTCAGGGTCGATATGGAAGCCGTGCGGCGCGGCGAACACCCCTTCGCCCCAACTGTCGAGAAGCCGGCCCGCCGGATCGAACTTCAGGATCGGGGGATCGTTGTCCCGGCCGACGCAGGTGGCGGCGCCGGGCGGCTGGTTGTTGAAACAGCGATGCAAGACCCAGATGTTCCCGTCCGCATCGCGATCGACGCCGATCGTCTCGCCCCACGTCCCGCCGTTCATCCGCGCGGGCAACCGGGGCCACTCGTCGACGAGACGATACGGGTTGGGCAGCGACTGCGCCGCAACCCCGGCGGTTACGCCGGCGAGGGCAACGAACACGCAGCCGATGCGAATCAGGCGGAACATCATCGCGGTCCGGCGGTCAGTCGGTCGTGCAGCCATGCGTCATTATGCACGGTCAGCGCGCGCGCAGACACTCGATCACCAGCTCCCCGACCGCCGTAGAGCGGGAGCTGGAGTTGTGGACGTGGCGAAAGCGGCTGGCTCAGCGGCCCGAGACCGACCTCGGGGTAGACGCTGCTACGTTGATCGCCGAAGCGCGCGCGCTCCGTGACCGTGAGCTGGGGTCGGGGTGACTCGATATGTCATCGACGCCTCCGTGGCGGTCGAGTACCTGCTGAAGACACCACTTGGACTGACAGTAGCTGACCTGATCGAGAGCGCTGCCCTGACCGCGCCCGAGCTGATGGACGCCGAAGTGCTGTCGGTGTTGCGCGGGTTGGTGCTGAACGGGCGTCTCGAAGAGACGCGTGCGCTGACGGCCCTCGACGATCTGGCCGCCTGGCCAGTGGACCGTATCCCCAACCGGACCCTGCCTCGACTGGCCTGGCAGCATCTCCACAACGTCAGTGCATACGACGCCTTGTACGTCGCCGCCGCACGCGCTCACGACGCGCCCATGCTGACTGCCGACGGCAGGCTGTCGAGGGCGTCAGGACTCGGAATCGTGGTTCAACACGTTCGGATGGGGTAATTCGACGCTGACCGCCGGCTAGGAGCCCGTGGTGAAAGCCCCGCGGCATTCGCGCGGCGATGCATCCCGCTGCGCGGCGTTGTTCAGGCAGACGAACAGGGCAACCACAAGGGTTGCCCCTACTTCTCAGCGGGCGCATCGCCGATCTCGGTGCAACGCGGGGTTCTACCACGGGCTCCTAGGCGGAACATCATCGCAGTTCGGCTACCCTACCACCTCATCCACCTTGCTCGCATCGAAGGCAAGACGGTCCCGCACCAGCTCGGGGAAGCCGTGCAGCAGCAGGACGCCGGCGCGCGCGCCAACACGCGACCCGGCCTCAAGGACGTGCATGCGCAGGCCGTTGACGTTGCCGACGAACCGCGAGCGGACGCCCGCCGGCAGCACGTCGTCCGTATAGGGTTCCGCGCCCTCACGCTGCGCCGTCACCCGTGCGGCCGCGCCGGCGCCGCGCCCGGGCCCCGCCGCCGCCGTGGCGATCCCGGCGGCCGCGCCCCGCAGGATCTGGCGTCGCGTGAGCGAGGGCGAAGGCATTGGAGCGTAGCGCCTTTCGGCCATCGTTCATATTCTCATTGCCGATCGGCATCTGGACGTGCGATATCCCGATACCTGGTCGGCGGCGCCTCGGTTTACCAGAAAGGTGTGGCCACTCTTGATTCTCGTGGCTGAACGTATATGCAAGCACCTCGCCGTTGTCTGCCAGCGATACTACGTGATCATCCTGCAACGTAGTTGTCAGGCATTACTGTTGGTATAGTTCCCAGATACCGCCCACGACACTCTTCTCGTTCCATCCAACTGTTGTCGCCGCAGCCTCCGCAACTACAGACGACGTCCGCTGCTGTCCCCATGGATTTACACCAAGAATCGGCTTCTCCTTGGCCAAAGCACCATCGATTTCCTTCATTGAGCGAGCATGAGAATACCAGTCCCAACAAGAAAGATCTGAAGCACGCCAAAAATCAACGGCGTGCGACTCTCGGTCTTGGTAAACGGCCTATATTTCGCGGGATCCCGACCACATCCAAGTGCAACCCATTCCGCGGTGAATACTCGAGCCGGCAGCCGGCGTTCAAGCGCGTGAATCACGGCGAACTTGCCTTTGCTCAACTGCCGAAAGGAAGTGATCAATCGAAGCCATACAAAACACAGCGTGACTCCACCGAAGCCGAGCCCGACAAGTGCGCCGGATTCCAGATCACTGGCTGTACCGTCGCGCACCAGCAACCCGGCAATGGTAAGCATGATCGAGTTTACGGAAAGAAAGAAAGTGTTCACACCCTGGCGCCGTGAGCCAAGGGTTTCGGATGTTTCCACAAACATCCGGTATTGCGTCAGCAACGCCTCCGCGTCGGCATCCGTGGGTTGACCACTACCGAACAGATCCGTCTCAACCGTATCAACCCGCCCGTCGTCGTTCTCCATTCAGTTCACCCACGATTGCGTCGACGTTCCATAGCATTGGCTTGACACCGATTTCAGAAAGCGCCGCGGGAATCCGTACTGCACTGGACTGCAAGTAAACCGCCAGGACTTGTTTGCCGAGTTCTGTGCTCCGCCGGATCTCCCAGTTCACCGGTTCGCTTCGCCAGGTCGTGTCGCCTACCAGGCAGACCGTTGCCGTCGCGGCGCGAATAAGGCGCTCCGCATGGATCTTCCACGCGCCATCGACCGGCTCCTTAATGGAATAGTCGCGAAACGTCAGCGCCGAACGGTTGTTCTTCGCCTGGCCACGAAACAGATCAACGAGTGCCTTGTGCTCCATGGCGAAACTGAGGAAGACATTGGGTCCCATCGATCACGATTCTCCATCACGGAACAATGCCTGAGCGTACCACATCAAGAGCATTGGAAGATGCCGCGGAACGTCGCCGTAGCGGGGGCCGGAAGGCCGCTGTTGTCGCGGAACATTCGTCCGGCGCCACGGATCACCTTCCCGCTCACAATCATCGCTCGGCGGCGAGGATGTGCTCGGCTGTCAGATCTGTAGGAGGCTTAGCAGCCCGTTGTAAAAGCCCCGCTGCATTCGCGCGGCGATGCATCCCGCTGATCTTCGTTGTTCCGGCTGACGAACAGGGCAACCACAAGGGTTGCCCCTACAGGTATTTTCCCTCTTCTCGCCTTGCTCAGCGGGCGCAGCGCCAATTTCGGTGCAACGCGGGGTTTCACCACGGGCGGCTAGCCAATGCGCACATCGTCGATGACCGCGCACCCGCCTGCGTCTCGCCGGCGGGGGGCGGAAATCCGAATGCCTCCAAGTCGCGACGCTCGGTACATGCTATCGACAGTGATCGTCCGGACGCCGGTTCGCGTCCGGCGCGGAAACCTGCGATAGTCTGTCAAGACTGACAAGACCCAAAGGAGACACGTGGATGACCCATTGTTCTTCGACCCGGCGCGGACGCTCCGTTCTCATCGCGGCTCTGGCGGCCCTCGTGCTGGCCGGCGCGCCGGCGGCGACGCAGGCACAGGACCTGACGCCGGAATCGGCCGCGGCCGTGAAGGCCGCGTTTCTCGCCGACATCGAGGTGATGCGCGGGAAGTTCCTCGGGCTCGCCGAGGCGTTCCCCGCCGAGACCTACACGTGGCGCCCGATGGAGGGCGTGCGCTCGGTCTCGGAAGTGCTGATGCTGATCGCCAGCGAGGGATACGGGTTCGCACCGATGGCGCTCGGCGGCGAGACGGCGATGGGCCGCGCCGAATCGCAGGCGCTGGCCGATATCACCGACAAGGCCATGGTCATCGACCACCTGACCAAGGGCTTCGCGCACGCGCGGTCGGCGATCGACGCGATTGACCCGGCGACCCTGGTCGGCTCGCGTTCGCTGTTCGGGCAAGAGCGATCGACGCCGGAGCTGGTGATGTTCGTGGGCGGCGACATGCACGAGCATCTCGGTCAGCTCATTGCCTACGCGCGCACCAACCAGATCGTGCCACCGTGGAGCCGGTAGGAAACACTGTCGGCGCGGCGGCGATCTGGCTGGTCCGGTCGGCATCCCGCGCCGCAGAGACGTAATCTGCGCTCAGCGCGACCCGCCGACGATGCGGGCCGCGCGCAGGAGCCCGTCGGCCGCCTGCAGCGCCTTGGCGCGGAGCCGCGGCGCGAGGTCCGGCCGATCCTCCAGATACTGCTCGACGATCGCGGCGGCGCTGACCGTCTGATGTCCCCCGAGCGTCGCGTGCAGCCACCGTTCCGGGAAGAAGATGTCGCCGGTGCGCTGAATCTCCTCCAGCAGATCGAGGCTCGGCCGGATGTACGCCTCCGACTCGCGCGCCCGCAAGGGGTGATGCAGGAAGCCGAGCGCGGTCAACACCCACGGCTCGCGCGCCCGGTTGGCCGGGTCGCCAAGCGACGCGAAAAACGCATCGCGCTCGCCCTGGTCGGCCGACAGCGCCGGCATCACGAACATGAACGCGGCGCGCCGGTCCGGATTGTCGATGCGGTCGCGCTGCGCGGTCAGAATGTCGGCGCTGCCCGCTGCATCCCGGACCGCCAGCCCCTGGGCGAGCGCCGTGAAGTCCCGCTCGGCGAGCGGCACGCCGGGCACCGCCTCCTCTCCGCGCCAGATGCGCTCGAGCCGCGCCACCGCCTGTGCCGACAACGCGATGTCCCGGTAGGCCCCGAACCAGGCCGCGGCCAGACTGCGGCTGCCGGCCGCCGCTGTCTGCCGCCACAGCAGCGCCTCGAGGGCCGGGGCCGCCGCCGCCCGCTGCTCGGGCGTCAGATGACGCCAGAACACCGCGGTGAGCGAGCCGAGGATGTGGGAGACATTCTGCTCGTCCGTCTCCGCCGCCAGCGCGCGCCGCGCCAGCTCGACCAGCGCCTCGGGGTCGACCTCGCCTTCCAGCAACGCGTCCCAGAGCGACACCCAGCCGACCGCCCGCGTCAGGGCGTCGCCGATGTCCGGCAATGTCGCGAGCAGGTAGTCCCGGGTCAGCGGGTCGAGCACCATCAGCCCATAGCCGACCCCGCTGCCGTTGGCCAGCACGTAGTAGGGCGCCGGGCGCCCGGCCGCGTCCGGAACGACCGCCTCCGCCGCCCGCAGATGCACTGACACGGTGTCCGACCCGCCGTCGCCGTATCCCAGCCGCACGTCGAGCCGCTGGTTCCAGACGCGGCCGGCCTGCGCGGCATCGGACTGCCGCACCACGAGCCCGGCAATCGTGTCGCCGTCGGTCTCGACCGCCACCTCGACGCGCGGCCGGCCGCTCTCTTCGACCCATGTCCGGCTCCAGGCCGCCAGGTCCTCCGGCGTCCGGTCGTCGAGCATCGCGATCAGGTCCGGCCAGCTCGCGTTCGCGTAGGCATGCGCCGCGAGATACTCGCGCAGGCCGTCGCGCAGCGCCGCCGCGCCGATCAGGCGCTCGAGCTGCGTGAATACGATCGGCGCCTTCTGGTAGATGATCGCCCCGTACAGCGTCCCGGCCTCGTTCAGGTTGTCGAGCGGCTGGCGGATCGGGTTCGCGCCCGCGGTGCGGTCGACGCCGTACGCCGCCGGATAGTGCGCCAGCAGGAACCGCAGGTCGTGGTTCACCTCGGGAAACGCCGGGTTGACGATCTTCGCCGCCATGAAGTTGGCGAACGTCTCCTTCATCCAGACGTCGTTGAACCACTCCATCGTGACGAGGTCGCCGAACCACTGGTGTGCCGTCTCGTGCGCAATCACGCTGGCCCGGCCGAGATGGGCGTTCTGCGTCGCGCTCTCGTCGAGCAGCAGCGCGTCCGCGCGGTAGAAGATCGCCCCCGGGTGCTCCATCCCGCCGTACTGGAAGGCGGGGACGAGCACGACGTCGAACTTCTCGAACGGATACGCAATACCGGTGTACTCCTCCAGCCACGCCAGCGCCGCCGCGTGCAGATCGAAGATGGCATCCGCGTTGCGCGTGACCCGCTCGCGGTCGGTCTCGCGGTGATACATCGCCATGCGCCGCCCGCCGCGCTCCGTGTTCTCCACTTCGAACTCACCCGCCGCGAAGGCGAAGAGATAGCTGCTGATCGCGTCGGTCTCGGTGAACACGAACAGCGCCCGCTCGCCGCGCACCTCGTGTGACGCCAGCGACCCGTTGGCCACCGCGCGCCACGCCGCCGGCACGTCGAGTCGCAGCCGGAACCGCGCCTTGAGATTCGGTTGATCGAAGAGCGGGAAGGCGACACGCGCGCGATCGGGCACGAACAGCGTGTAGAGGAAGTCGTCCTGACGATTGAGCGACCCCTCCCCCGCCGTGAATTCGATGTCGACGACGAGGCGTCCCGGGGACACCGCCGCCGCCGGCACGATGACGTGCTCGTCGCGCGCCTCGAAGTCGACCGGCTGGCCGCCGACCCGCACCGCGTGGACGCTGGCGGCCGGCTGCGCGAAGTCGAAGATCAGCGGACCGGCCTCGGCCAGCGTGAACGTTGCGGTCATGCTCCCGGTGATCGGCTCGGCGCGCGCCGCGGGAATCACGAACCGGACGTCGTAGCGCAGGTCCGAGATCGTCGCCGCGCGCCGCTCGGCCAGGTCCAGCGCCACACCAGGGCCGACGTCGACCACGGGTTCGCGGCTGCACGCGGTCGCCATGCCCGCCAGGATGGCACAACCCGCTATGAGCCGCGCGGCGTACGCCGTCTGCATTGTCATCGGTCTCTTGTGCCCGGCTTGTGGGAATCTCCCAACCCGCGACACCTCGCGCCGCCCGTCTCGGCGTCCCACCATCGATTGATCGTCGAATGCACGTGCGCGCCCGCGGTCGGTCTGGCAGGATAGCACCGTGCATCTCGCCCAGACGAACCTCGCCTGGATGCGCTATCCGCTCGACGACCCGCGCATGGCGTCGATGCGTGACGAGATCGACCGGATCAACGCCATCGGCGACCGCTCGCCCGGCTGCCTCTGGCGGTTCGCGACCGCGGTCGGCGACGCGACCGCGGTACGCGTTCTCGATGACACCCGCGTCCTCTTCAACCTGACGGTCTGGCGCTCGGTGGACGACCTCCGTCGCTACGTCTACCGGACCGAGCACGTCGACTTCCTTCGCCGCCGGCGCCAGTGGTTCCTGCCGCCGCCGAAGCCGCCGCTCGCGATGTGGTGGGTGCCCGAGGGGTACCGGCCGACGGTCGCCGAGTCGATGGCGCGCCTCGAACGGCTCTGGCGTGACGGCCCCGGTCCCGAGGCGTTCACGATGAAGGGGGCTTTCGGACCGGACGGCGAGCCGCTGCCGGCGCGTCCCGGCGGTTGCCCTCGCGCTTGAGTTCGTCCAGCAGCCAGTGCGGGGTTGCCGGGGATGGCGGAATGGCTGCTGCCGTTCGCCACGGGCATGGTCGGCGTCGATGCCGGCGGCCGCGCCGGCGTCAGCAGAATGCCCGCGTGACCTCGATCAGCGCGTCCCGGCACTGCCGCACCGAGTCGATCTCGACATACTCCTGCGGACCGTGAAGGCCCGCGCCGGTCGGGCCGAACAGCACCGCCGGCGTCCCGGCGCGGCCCAGGATCGCGGCGTCGGTCCAGAACGACATGCCGGTCGGGGCGACCTCGATACCTTGCCGGCGCAGGACCTCGGTGAGCGCGCGGCAGAGCGGATGGCCGTCCGCAATCTCGTGGGGTGGACGGGTCAGCACCTGCCGCGCCACGGCGTCGAACTGGCCGTCGTCCCGTCCGAGCGCCGAAAGGGCGGCCCGCACCTCGGTCAACCCGATGTCCGAGGCTTCGCCCGTCACCGTACGCCGCTCGACACCGAGCACGCAGCGGTCCGGGTAGACGCTGAACGCCTGCCCGCCGTGGATGGTCGAGGCGTGGAGTGACGCCCGGCCCAGCCGCGGGTGGCTCGGACCGGCCCGCAACGCGATCTCGACCGCCTCCAGGCGTCCCAGGACCCGGCCCATGTGCAGGACGGCGTCCCGTCCGTGCTCCGGGCGGCTGCCATGCGCGGCACGCCCGCGTGTCTCGACCTCGACCCACTCGAACCCCTTGTGCGCGGTGGCCATCCGCAGATCCGTCGGCTCGGTCACCACGGCGCCGTCGGCGGTGTGCACCTTGACCAGCGCCTCGGCGCCGGCGCTCGCATGCTCCTCGTCGACCACCGCCGCCGCGATCAGCCGGCCGGCCGCGAGCCCGCCGCGCCGCGCCATCGCGGTCGCCGCATCGACCAGCGCAGCCAGGCCGCTCTTCATGTCCTGACTTCCGCGGCCGTAGAGGCGGCCGTCGCGCGCGATCGGATCGAACGGCGCCGCCATGCCCTCGACGCCCACGGTATCCATGTGTCCGCAGAGCATCAGGGTGCGCCCGGGCGCCCGTCCCTCGATGACGCCGACGACGTTGGGACGACCTGGAGCGGCCTCGGTCACCTCGACGTCGATGCCGGCCGCCAGCAGGGCGGCGGCGACCCGCTCGGCGACCGCCCCTTCCCCGGCGCCGCCGGGGACCAGTGCGGGGTTGACCGAGTCGAGGGCAATCAGGTCGCGCAGGAGCCGGATGACGGAATCCATCAGCAATCGCACCAGCCTCACGCGCACGCAGCCCGTGTCATCCAGGCACCGACGCCAGCGAGGTCGGGCCGGCCGGCCGCTGGGTACGCATCGCGCCGGAACGCCCGGCAATCGAGACCAGGTGTTACCTTATACTCGACCGTCGAGCGTTCGCGCTGCTCACCCATCTGTGGCCGGCGGTGGACCTGAGCGCGGTTCAGACCACACACCGATGCGTATCATCATGGCCCCGGTCGGTAGCGGCGGCGACGTGCATCCCCACGTCGGCATCGCGCTCGCGCTGCAGCGTCGCGGCCACGACGTCTCGGTCATCGCCAATCCCTATTTCGCGCCGATCCTCGAACGGGTCGGCCTGCCGGTCGTCCCGCTCGGCACGGTCGAGGACTACCACGAGGTTCTCGGCGACCCGGACATCTGGCATGCCCGCCGCGGACTCGGCGTGATCGGCAGCGCGGCGGGGCGCCATGCGGCGGAGATCGTCCGCGTGCTGCGAAAGCAGGTCGCGGGCGACACCCCGCTCCTCGTGGCGAACGGTCTGGCGTTCGGTGCACGGGCCGCCCACGAAGCCCTCGGACTGCCGCTGGTAACGCTGCACCTGCAGCCAACCGCATTCCTCAGCGCCCACGATCTGGCGGTGCCGCACGTATGGTTGCGGTCGATCAACCGCTGGCCGGGCCCGGTCAGGCGTCTCGCCCTGGCTGCCGCCGACCGGCTGACCGACCGCGCGCTGGCGCCCGGGGCGAATGCGCTGCGCGCCGAGTTCGGCCTGCCGCCCGTACGGCATATCGTGCGCGAGTGGTGGCATTCGCCGCAGTGCGTCATCGGGCTGTTCCCCGATTGGTTCGCCGCCGCGCAACCGGACTGGCCGCCCCACACGACATTGACCGGCTTTCCGCTGTACGACGAGGGAGACGCCATACCACCGGCGCCGGCGCTCGAGGCCTGGCTCGCGGCGGGCGACCGGCCGGTGGTCTTCGTGGCCGGCACAGGCAACCGCCAGGCCGCGCGGTTCTTCCAGGCGGGCGCGGACGCCTGCCGCCGGCTCGGCCGCCGCGGACTGCTCCTGACGAAGTTCACAGAGCAGATTCCACATCCGCTGCCGTCCGGGGTGCGCCACGTCGAATACATCCCGTTCGGTCGGGTGCTGCCGCGGGCCGCCGCCATCGTGCACCACGGCGGCATCGGCACCGCCGCGCAGGCGCTGCGGGCCGGCTGCCCGCAACTCGTGACGCCGATGACGTTCGACCAGCCGGACAACGCCGTCAGGCTGGAACGCTTGGGCGTGGCGCGCATCCTGCGGCCCGCTGCCTGCAGCGGACGCACGCTGGCGCGGGCGTTGGACGTGCTGCTCTGCTCGGATGACACGGCGCACGCCTGCCGCGCCGCCGCGCACCGGTTCGAACAAGTCGATCCGCTGACGCGGACCTGCGAACTGATCGAAGCGCTCGCGTGAGCCGCACGGCGTGCGCGCGCCGGCCTTCGCTTAGTGCTGCGCAGCCGCCCGCGCCAGCGACCGGAGATTAGCCACCCGGATTCTCTCTGCCAGCGAATAGGCGCCGTCGCCCGGATAGACGATGGTGACGTGATCGAGGTCGAGATCCTCTATCGCCGTGTGCATCGACCGGGTCGCTTTCGGCGCCGAGGAATACTTGAACTCGAATGCCATCCTGTGGGCGCCGCGCACGATCAGCAGGTCCAGCTCAGCGCCGGTGTGGGTCGCCCAGAAATGACACTCATTCGCATCGGCGCCACAGATCTGAATGACCTGCTCCAGCGCGAATCCCTCCCATGACGCGCCGACTCCGGGATGCGCGTGCAACGCAGCCATATCCGGCAGGTTCAGCAGCGCATGCAGAATCCCGGTGTCGCGAAAGTAGATCTTCGGCGACTTGACCTGGCGCTTGCGGAGGTTCACGTGCCACGGCTGAAGCGTCCGAATCATGAAGGTGCCGTCGAGGATGTCCAGGTAGCGCCTGACGGTGGGCGCCGAGACGTCCAGCGAACGCGCCAGATTGGACGCATTGAAGACGTTCCCGTGCCAGTGCGCCAGCATCATCCAGAATCGACGCATCGTGTGGGCGGCGAAGTCGATGCCCAGCGCCGGCACGTCCCGCTCCAGGAAGGTGGTCACGTACGCCTTTCGCCAGACCATGCTGTCGCCATCGGTGGGCGCGAGATACGCCGGGGGAAAGCCGCCCCGAAGCCACAGGCGCGAGGCGTCTCCGGCCTCGACCGCGGTGAACGGGGGCAACTCCAGGTACGCGATCCGGCCGGCGAGCGTTTCGGACGATTGGCGGATCAACTCGCGGGACGCGCTGCCGAGAATCAGGTACTGCTGGCGCCGGCGGTGTCGATCGATCAGAACCCGCAACAGTGGAAAAAGCTCGGGGCTGCGCTGGATCTCGTCAATGACGATCAAACCCTCGAGCGGCTCCAGGGCGAGCTTGGGATCCGCCAGCCGGTTGAGATGATCCGGATCTTCGAGATCGAAGTAGTGTACCTGCCGTTCCGACAGCGCGGCGATGTGGTCACGCGCCAGCGTGGTCTTGCCACACTGGCGGGGGCCGAGAATCCCGACCATCGGGTGGCTCCGGAACAACGTCGCCATGCGCGCCAGGAAGCCGGGTCTGTCCAATTCAATACTCTGAAAATAGAAAGTGAGGGTTTCATTTTTCAGTATTTTGAAAGCGTCTGTCAAGACGGCGCGCAACGCGGTCGCCGGGACCCCGCCGCCAGATCTCGGGCCCGACCAGTGCAAAGTCAACGAGCTCGGGTAGTCGCCAGCGACCGGCGCTCGTGTCCGTCGCGCTGCAACATCGGAAGGCGCGGGTACTTCGGGTAGCTCGGGTCGACGGCCGCGCGGTCGGGCGCGAAGTCGGTTACGCGGTCCGTCAGGTCCAGCCCTCGCGTGCGACGAGCCGTTCGATGTGCGCGAGGTGATGCCGGCCGTGCCAGGCATAGACGCCAATCGTGTCCGCCAGCGTGACGGCGCCTGACTCCGGATGCACGAACTCGCGTTGCAGGCGCGGCCAGCTCAGGCTGCGCAGCAGGTCAACCCAGCGGCTGTGGAGGGCGTCGAGCAGATCCAGCGAGTGGGCGATTGGCTCCTCACAATCCGGCAGCACCGCCCAGCCCTTCTCATCGTAGGGCTTGATCACAGGTCGGTCTTCGGTCAACGCCCACTTGAATCGAATGACGCTGTTCATGTGGCTGTCGGGCAGATGGTGCACGACCTGTCGGACCGTCCAGCCACCCGGGCGATACGGCGTATCGAGCTGGCTGTCCGTGAGCGGCTCGACAGCGCGCCGCAGATTGGACGGCAGCTCCGCGATGTCGTCGATCCAGACGCGAATCTGGTCCCGAGTGGCCGAGCCCGAGGGCGTGAACCGCCCGATGGGATACTGAAGATCACGTGTCCGTGGAGTCATGCGGGATCCTTTCCGTGTGCGATCCTACCTTCCCGGCAGATGAGCGATGCGAGTGTCCGCGCATCGCCGGCGGCGGCAGGTGTAACGGATCGGTCGCACTGTCGTCATTATCGTCAGAGGGCGGTCAGCGCGCCGGGATGGCAACGATCGCGCAGATTTACGCGAGCGCGCGGCGTGCGCGACAGGGGAGATATGCAATGCATCGATGCGTGACGACCGTCGCAACACTGTCGCTGGTGCTCGGATGGACCCTGCCGGCGAGCGCCCAAACCGACGCCGAGCGCTACTGGGGCCAGTGGCGCGGACCCGAGGCGACGGGCGTCGGCCGGCATGCCGATCCACCGCTGACCTGGAGCGAGACCGAGCACATCGCCTGGAAGGTGGAGGTGCCCGGGCGCGGATCGGCGTCGCCGATCGTGTGGGGCGACAAGGTGTTCCTGCTGACCGCGGTGCCGATCGACGGTCCTGCGGCGGCGGCAACCGATCCAGCTCCGCAACCGCCACCTGGACCGGCAGGTCGGGGTGGGCGCCGTGGCCGGCGTGCTCCACAGGCCATCCCGATGCACCGGTTCATGGTCATGGCGTTCGACCGCGAGACCGGCGCCGTCGTGTGGGAGCGGGTCGCCCGTGAAGAGGTGCCGCACGAGGGGTATCAGCAGCCGAACGGGACCTACGCCTCGGGGTCGGCGGTCACCGACGGCGAGCGACTCTATGCGTTCTTTGGCTCGTGGGGGCTGTATGCCTACGACATGGACGGCGAGCTGCAGTGGGAAGTCGATCTCGGCACGCGGCTCATGCGCAACGCGTTCGGCGAAGGGTCGTCTCCGGCGCTGCACGGCGACACGCTGGTGGTGACCTGGGACCACATCGGCGGCCAGTCGTTCGTCGCGGCCCTCGACAAGCGCACGGGGGACGAGCGGTGGCGATCGAACCGGGACGAGATCGACACCTGGGCCACGCCGCTCATCGTCGAACACGAGGGGCGCGCGCAGGTGATCACGCCGGCCATGGACCAGGTCTACAGCTATGACCTCGAGACCGGCGAGACCATCTGGCGGAGCCGCGGCACGACCATGAACGTGATCCCGTCACCGGTGCACGCGGGTGGAATCGTGTATGTCACGAGCGGCTATCGCGGCAGCAACCTGCAGGCCATCCGGCTGGCCGACGCGCGGGGCGACATCGCCGACACCGGCGCCATCGTCTGGCACCTCGACCGCGACACTCCCTACGTGCCGTCGCCGCTGCTCTACGACGACGCGCTCTATCTCATCAAGAGCAACGACGGCATCCTGTCGGTCTTCGACCCGGCGACCGGCGACCCGCACTACGCGCTCCAGCGGTTGGCGGGCGTGCCCAACGTCTTCGCCTCCCCGGTCGGCGCCGCCGGACGGGTCTACATCGCCGGCCGCGACGGCGCGACGCTGGTCATCCGGCACGGCCCCCGCTTCGAGGTGCTCGCCACGAACACGCTCGACGACGGATTCGACGCCTCACCCGCACTCGTCGACGACGAGCTGTATCTGCGCGGCAGCCGCTATCTCTACAAGATTGCCGAAGAGTAGCGGGCTCATGGTCAAGGCCCCGCGGCATTCGATTGGCGCTGGATCCCGCCGACATGGTCACCGACCATATTCCGGCCAGGCGTACGCGACCCTCCCGCCACATGGTCACTCAGGAACTGACCACGTCGTGTCACGTCACGGCTGTCCTTGATGCGCACATGCTGCGTCACGCCGCCTCGACATCGGTGCGGGCGAAATCGTCGCCCTTGAACAACAGCGCCTCGCCGGTGGTGTCCGCCAGCGCGTAGGCGAAGCAGTCGCCGAAGTTCAGTGCCGCCTCATGATTGCCCTTGCCGAAACGCCGCCAGGCGCGACGGGCAGCTTCGATCTGTTCATGCGTTACCGGCATCAACTCGACCTCGGCCGCCTCGATGAGGAGATCGAGCTCGGCATCCGTCGCCCGGCCACGACCTCCGACCACGATTGACGCTTCCAGCAGGTTGGCGACCGACAGTCGGCAGGGTGAGGCCTCCGCAATCATCCTTGCAAAATGTGCCGCGTCCGCTTCGTGGAAGAGCACGGCCAGAATTGCCGATGTGTCGATGATCATCTGGGCAATCCCCGCTCGTCATACAGGAAATCGCCGTGCTCCACTGCCGATGGTCCCGGGTCCAGGCGCTGTGCGCAACGTTCTCCGATGGCGAGCAGTTTTTCAACGCGGACATCCACGTCTCGCCGGCGCCTTTCGCGCTCCAGGTATTCACGCAACGCGACGGTGATCGCGCCGGTCATGGTCTTGCCGGTCAGCCGGGCGAGTTCGCCGGCGAGCCGGCAGGTCTCTTCGTTCTTGATGTTGAGGCTCATCACGCGGTCCTTGGGTAGAAAATATCGGATCTATTCTACCCTCATCACGATCGTAGTCTTGCCGCGGGCGCGGAGACGGCGCTCCTGTTGGCCCGGTTCTTTGACAATTCTGGCGGCTTCTGGATGGGATTGCAGAGTCAGTACGACATGGAAGCGGCGCAGGATCGCCCGGGTGACCGTCTCGACCGCGTGCCGGAGCCTCGACCGCCAGTCATCGCGCAACACTGATACGCGTATGGCCCAAAGCAGTCAGTCCCCGCGCCCACGGCCGAATAGCCAACCCTGCCTGATCAGATTGTCAACGGCCGGATGCAGTTGCCGCAGCGGGAGGTTTGCCGGACGACGGGCTGTACGCGTTGCTGGCTGATGACCGCGGGAGGCGAGACGCCGACGATTGGCGCGGCGGCGGCAACGGTCAGGCACAGAGACTCGATGATCTCGGTCTTGACGAATACGCCAGGATGGGTCGTATTCAGCATCCGCATGATCGTTCTCCCGTTCGTGTCAATTCACGAATTGGACGATCGTTTTGTGATCAGTGCATCGAACCAGCGTCAAAACCTCAGTCTAACGACGGGCCGCGGCTGAAAGGCGTCGGAATGCTGGTTGATTGACAAGAGGCGGCCGCTGTCGCGCCTGCTACCCACCGCCATCACTTCCGGTAGGCCGGCTCGAGGTCTTTCAACATGGGGTAGTGCTTGACATTGCGGTCCGCGTTGCCGCTGACGACGGACACCGCATTCTGTTGGCCGTGCAAAAAGTCGATCAGCACGTCGGTGTCGAGCAGGAGTGGTCTCGACACGGTTCAATCTCTGTCCCAGTCGGCCCGTATCGCCTCATAGTCGGGCAGGTCGGATCGGTGCCTCCAGATACCGGCCGTTTCGCGCAATATCGCCTCGCGGCGTTGTTGGCCCGTCTGCTCGATGAAGTGATCGATCGCTTCGCGAATGAGCGCGCTTTGCCGCTTGCCTCCGATCCTGGCGATGGCAGCTAGCTTCTCACGTTGCTGTTCCGTCAAGTAGATCTGGGTACGCACCATGCCACACCTCCAGGCGCCATATACATCTGTACTACACATCCCACGCTGAGTGCTTCCCCGGAGGCAGTGCGCCGCTCCTGCCCTCGACTTGGACAAGTACCAGCGGAACGACTCTGGGCTGGTCTCGGCCTGGCGGTCGAGCCGCTCGGACCACGACCGCTCTTCCGCTGCAAGCTGCGTCAGTCGATGGTCACGGACGGCCGGCAACCCAACCCGATTGATTGCCAAACGGCGTTCGGCGAACGCGTACTTGCCCTTCTCGCGCTCGGCAGCGAGGCGCGGCTGGTGCGTCTGAACCAACTCCTGGTAGATCTGCTGTCCGTGATTGCGGGCCGATGCATAGACGCGATCGAATGCCTCGGTCGCCGCACTGCCCTGGACCTCTGAACAGATGGGTAACTCGTCGGCCAGCATCTGATCCCGCACGAATGGGGCCGTCGGCGCCAGAACACGACCGTCCTCGTGCCTGAAGAACGGCATGACACGGTGCCGGTTGTCGTCCGCCGCATGCACAGTGAGCCCGTCGTCGCGAAGCGGGACCAAGGCGTCGGGCACGGTCACCCGGATGTGAGGCAGCACGGTCATTGTCTTGCCGCGGGGGGTTGTGGGGACCGTCGCCGGCCACCTGCCTGTCATGGACGCATCAGCCGCATCGTTCGGTTCGGGTGTATTGTCACTAGACGCTATTAGTGCGACACGCTATTATTGACGAGTGATTCGGAGTTTTCGCAACGCCGACACCGAGGCCGTCGCGAAGCGGGAACGTTGCCGGCGGTTACCGATTGACGTGCAGCGCCGGGCACAGGCCAAACTCATGATTTTGAATAACGCCACGAACCTGAACGATCTCCGGGTGCCACCCGGGAATCGGTTGGAGGCGCTGTCAGGATCCCGGCGCGGGCAACACAGCATCCGCATCAACGACCAGTGGCGGGTCTGCTTCGTGTGGCAGGACGGCCACGCCTATCAGGTCGAGATTGTCGATTACCACTGACGCGCAACACGGAGATCTCAGACAACAGGATCCGCCATGACACCTCACCGTAGTAAGAAACTGCCACCCATACACCCTGGCGAGATTCTCAACGACGAGTTCCTCAAGCCCCTGCAGGTGACCCAGTACCGGCTGGCCAAGGCGATCGGCGTCGACCCCCGGCGCGTGCATGCGATCGTGCACGGCGAGCGGGCCATCACGGCGGAGACGGCGCTCCTGTTGGCCCGGTTCTTCGGCAATGCTGCCGGCTTCTGGATGGGATTGCAGAGTCAGTACGACATGGAAGTGGCGCAGGATCGCCTGGGTGACCGTCTCGACCGCGTGCCGGAGCACCGGCCCCCGGTCATCGCGCAACCCTGACACGCATTCGATCCGTGGTTCCCCTGTGCGGACATCCGAATCTGCGGCGGTCTCCCATCGATCCGTGGATGGCAGGTCAGCGGGCGGGCGGCGATGACATGGCCGGCCGGAAGGGCGACCGTCGGATTACGGAGCGGGCGCAGGGCACGCATGGTATTACTTCCCGAACCAAACCGAACGGCGCCATTGTCGTCGGCGCGGCGAGTGTTTGCCGGCTCGGCTCATCACGAGCCTGGCCATTCCAGGGAGCATGAGATGAAAAAGCTCTGGTGGATTGTGACCTGCGTGTGCGTATTGACGGCGTTTGCGCCGATGGAAGCGCAGGAGAAGTACAAGCTGCTCGCAACCAACAGGACCGGAACGATGGAGGACGAGCTCAATGCGGCCGGTGCTGCGGGATACCGGTTTGCGGGGACGCAGGGCGGCGAGACGGCGTTCGGGGGACGAGAGGCGGTCATCGTGATGTCGCTCGATCCCGATAGCCGGCGATTCCGGTACATCTTGTTGGCAACGAATCGAACCGGCACGATGCAGGACGAACTCAACAACGCACCACCGGAGTTCAACATCGTAGGGATGACCGTGTTTCAGTCCACGTTCGGTGGCAAGGAAGCTGCGGTTATTCTCGAAGCGGAGCTCATGGAGTAGTTTGCAGCGCTTTGTTGAACAGCGAGTTCCTCAGGCCCTCCTGCAGGTGACCCGGTACCGGCTGGCCAAGGCGATCGGCGCGGTCCCCACGCGCGCCAGCCTATCGCTCGACGAACACCGGCAGGACGTCGAGCAGGAACTCGAACACGTGCTCGTCGGTGAGCTGGTCGAGCGCCACGCCGGGGCCGAGCGGGCGCTCGGTGGTCGACACGCGCTGGCCGCGGATGTGGCTGACCAGGGTCATGATGACGATCGGGTCCTGGGTGGTGTCGACGGACAGGTCGATGAAGTCCTCATGGTGCTTCTCCGACACGAGTCGCGCGGCCGCCAGCGGCGTCGAGAGCCGGTACGCGTACCCCTCCGATTTCAGCACCAGCAGAACCTGCCGCATGACGGGTATGGCGATGTCCTTCATGAACTGCCTGGCCTGCTCATCCGCCACGCCGGCGCGTGCGCGGCGATCGGCCGCCGCCTGCCGCGCGCGCTCAATCATGACCTGCACCCGACGGCGCACGTCAGCCACTTCGATCATTCGTTGTCCTCCGGCGCGCGGGGCGTGGCGCCGACCTCGTAGATGCGGACAAGCTCGACCAGCTTGTATCCGCGGGTCTGGTAGGGGGGCACAATCCGTTCGGTGCGGAGATACTGCAGCATGCCGTCGTCGGCATAGTCCGGCGGCCCGATCTCGTCGATGCCGCACAGCACGCGTTCGAGACCGGTGACGGTCATGTCCGCTTCGGACACGGTCCGGGTGATCGGCACGAACCCGAGCGCCCTGGCGCGCACCTGGCGGTCGTGCGTGCTGAAGCGGACGAACAGCTCGTTGCTGACGAAGTTGTACTCGACGTCGGCGCGCGAGGACGACGCATCCTCGACCCGCAGAAGGACCACCTGCTCGACCGTCTGCAACGCATCGATCACCACTTGCGTGAACGCACCTTCACCCGACCAGTTGGTGGTCTCCAGATCCATCTGCATCCATATGACGTCACGGGGCCGCCGCGACTGGTGGCGATCGGCGCCGCCGACGCTCGGCCGCGTCCAGCGCGCCGCGCATCATCTTACCGTGGCCAGGGCAGGCGCGCAGTCACGGACCGGCCGCCGGGCAGCCCGTGGCACACGTCCCGTGCCGCGCGCGGTCTCACCGCGGCTGCCGACCGGCCGTGAAGGATTCCGCAGGCTAGCAGCGCGTGGCAAAAGCCCCGCTGCAGCTGAATTCTGCTGATCTTCGTTGTTCCGGCTGACGAACAGGGCAACCACAAGGGTTGCCCCTACAGGTATGCTCCCTCTTCTCGCCTTGCTCAGCGGGCGCATCGCCGATCTCGGTGCAACGCGGGGTTCTACTACGGGCTGCCAGGAGTCTGCGCCGTAGAAGATTGCGAAGCGAAAATTCGATATCGCCATGGATTTCTTCACGCATTTGAGGAGCATAGCGGCACTATGTAACGAAAAGGCGTGGTGAAAGCCATGAGCGAGAGCGGCTTTGCAGCCGTAATCTTTCTGCGGCGCAGGCTCCTGGCATTGACAGCGGTCGGCTGACCACTCAACATACGGAATCGGGACGCCGGACACGTCCGTCGAGAAGCTGCCAGACCATGCTCCCGTCCAGCACCGTCGAGAACTACCTGAAAGCGCTGTATCAGGCCGAGGCGTCACTGGAGGGCGAGGCGCTGGTGCCGATGGGACAGCTCGCGAGCGCCGTGGGCGTGGCTCCGGGCACGGCGACGACGATGGTCAGGGGCCTGGCGCAGGCAGACCTGGTCAAGTACGAGCCCTACGTCGGCGTCCGGCTGTCAGCGGCCGGCGCCAGACTGGCCGCGCTTGTGCTCCGGCGGCATCGCCTCATCGAGCAGTTCCTGGTCGAGGTGATGGGCATGAGCTGGACCGAGGTGCACGAGGACGCCGAGAAGCTCGAACATGTCGTCTCCGACCGGCTGGTCGAGCGCATGGACGCGATGCTCGGTCACCCCTCGGTGGATCCGCACGGCGACCCGATCCCGACGGCCGACGGCGACATGGCGGCCCCCGATTACCACTCGTTGCTGACCTGTCCCCTGCACACGCGGGTGACCGTACGGCGCGTGACCGATCAGGATGCGGCCTTTCTCCGGTTTCTCGAAGCGCAGGAACTCAAACCGGGTCAGGCAATCGAGATCGAAGAACGTGACCCGATTGCCGACTGCGTGCGGCTGCGCACCGGCCGGGAGCGGCGCATCACACTCGGGACGAGCGCGGCCTCGAAGGTCCTGATCGAAGCGCTCTGAATCTGGCTCCGGCGAAGCTTGCGGGATCCACTTCCGCTTCGCCATAGGCGGCGAAGCCGGCGGTCAGGCGTCCGGTTCGCCATAGGCGGCGAAGCCGGCGGTCAGGCGTCCGGTTCGCCATAGGCGGCGAAGCTTGCGGGACCCACTTCCGCTTCGCCATGGGCGGCGAAGCTTGCGGTCAGGCGTCCACGTCCCCATACGTGGCGAAGGACGACGGGGTTTCCCATACGGTGACGCGTGCGACCGGCAACCCGGCGGCCCTGCCCTGCTCGAAGATGATGCGCGCGATGCACTCCACGGTGGGGTTGTCGTCGACGAGATAGAGCGGTTCGCCCGCGGCCAGCAGCGGCGCTGCCAGCGGATCGTCGCGGCGCAGGATCATCCGATGGTCCAGCGTGTTGTCGATCCAACCTTTCATGACACGCTTGATGTCGCCAAAATCGCATACCATGCCGCACGCGTCGAGCGTCGCGGTCCGCACCTCGACGTCGGCGACGGCGTTGTGACCATGGAGATGGCGGCACATCCCGTCGTAGTCAAGCAGCCGATGGCCGTAACAGAACTCGACGCGCTTGGTGACCGAGTAGATGTGATCCCCCATCTTGTCTCGACCTTTCGAATTGCGGAACCCGGGGCGCCGGCGCTGCGCGTGCGAACATCGCGGCCGAACCGGCCACCGGTCATGCCGCCGCCATCGGGCGGGGTCCGGGGCACGGAACGGCCGTCCGGCGGAGCCACTGATGGTAGACGAGCCCAGGAAAACCGGTCAACTCCAGGTCGCGGTACTCTGCTCGGGCGGACTCGACAGCGCCATCCTGGTCGCCAGCGAGGCGCGGCACGCGCTGGTCCACCCGGTCTATGTCGGGGCGGGGTTGTCCTGGGAGGCGCAAGAGCTGGCGATGCTGGCGCGGCTGCTCGACGCCCCCCCCCTGCGGGGCGCGGTGGCGCCGCTGACCACGCTCGAGGTGACTGCGCGCGACCTGTATCCCGCAACCCACTGGGCGCGGCGAGGGACACCGCCGGCCTACGATACGCCGGACCGCGACGTGTATCTGCCAGGCCGCAACATCATGCTGCTCGCCAAGACGGCGCCGTTCTGCGCCGACCGGGGCATCGGCGTCATCGCGCTGGGCACCCTGGCCGGCAATCCGTTTCCCGACGCTACCGCGGATTTCTTCGAGACGATGGGCCGCGCCTTGTCACTGGGCCTCGATCACCCACTGGCGATCACCTGCCCGTTCGGGACGCTCTCGAAAACGGAGGTCATCCGACACGGTGCGGCGCTCGGCGTGCCGTTCGAGCTGACGCTGTCGTGCATGGGCCCGGTCGGGCATCTGCACTGTGCACGCTGCAGCAAGTGCCGCGAGCGGCGGAACGCGTTCGCGGCAGCCGGCATCGACGACCCGGCCGCATACGACGACCCGCACGCCGGCGACTGAATGCACGCCCCGCGGCCTGCGCCCGGCTGGCCAAGGCGTGACGTAGCCACGGCCCGCTAGCCGCTGCCCCCGCCGCCGCGGTCCGGTGCCGCGGCCGGAGACGCCGGGGCATCCTGCCGCGCCCGGGCCTGCCGCTCCAACTCGGCGATCAGCGAGTCGCGGCGGTCGACCAGCCGGCGCAGTGGCCGCCGCGCATGCTCGGACCCCACGACGTATTCGCACAGGATGGGAAAGGCGATCGTCGAGTCGCAGTAGGCGATGACCGCGTCCGGCAGCATGCCCGGATTGACCTTGCCCCAACTGACCGCTTCCGAAGGGGTCGCCCCGGACAGGCCGCCCCATACGACCTGATCGGTCGTGATCTGCACGAAGTACTCGTTGCCGCCCTTCGGGATGCCGTAGATCTCCCACAGGGTCGGCTGCCCCTGCAGATAGAAATTCTTGGGCGACCCGCCGCCCAGAATCAGACAGCCGTTGCGGTGGCCGCTCAGGATGATGGCGGCGACCTCGTTGACGTCGCGGCTCGTGTCGATTTGGCATCCGCCGCCATGCAGGAGCTCGTGTGAGGCGAGGTTCATGCCGATCGAGCTGTCGCCGGGCGACGAGGTGTAGATCGGGACCCCGCAGGCCGCGGCGCTGGCCACGACCGAATGTGCGTCGCACCCCGGATGCCGCGCCATCAGGTCAAGGCCGATGGCGTGGTGCAGGGCCGCCGACGAGACGGGGCCCGCGAACGACTGGTGCGCGAGAAAGTCGCGCACGTAGGCGTCGGTCTCCAGCAGGACCTGCGCCGGAAAGAGCACGTCGTAGATGCGGATGACGCCGTCGGTGTGCAGCTCGACGTCGTCGAGGAACGGCGAGCCTCGATGCAGCGTGAAGTTCAGCGCGTAGTGCAGGTCGTGATACAGGTTGGCGCCGGTGCTGACGACGAAGTCGACGAGGCCCCGCTCCATCAGCTCGATGACGCACCCCCCGAGTCCCGCCGGCGTCAGCGCTCCCGCCATCGTGAGCCCGATTGTCGTGTCGTGCTCGGGCGCGAGCATCTTGTCCGCGAACACGTGGCACGCCTCTGACAGACGGCTCGCATTGAAGGCCTGGAACCCCTCGTCCACAAGGCGCCGCACATCGGCGCTGCCGCGCGGTCGGTAGTGGCGAATCGGTGCGCCCGTCAGATGACGGGCGGCGGGCGTGGCGGCAGGCGGGCCTGAGGAACGATGAGGCATCAGCAGTCCGTGGTGCATCCGCGCGCGGCGCCGGGCAGCGGCCGGTTCAACGCCGCACGGGTCGCCGGCAACGGAGCTCTCGCCGCGGCTCTCGACTCACCGATCGCGTGGTCCGTCGGGATCGATCCAATCGGGCCGCCGACCTCCGACCGCGATGAGGAGCAGGGCCACGCCGGTACTGCCCAGCACCAGACCGAGCCCATCGGTCACCCAGCTCTCCCAGTGATGGTCGCCAAGCGCGGCGACCAGCACCGGCGCGAGCAGCACGACGCCGGACAGCGCCGCCGCACGGCGGCTGTGCGCCACGCGCAGCAGCTTACCGCGTGCGCGTCTGATACCGGTCACGTCGGGACAGGGTCAACGGGTTGCCGCGGCCGGCGGCAGGAGCCCCACGGGATTCTACCTAGCGGGATCGGCCCTTGCCGCGATTGCGCGATTGGCCGTTGCCGGCCCGTTCCGTGCGGTTGGCCGGCCCCCGGGAACGGCCCGGTTGCGAACCGGTCTTGTCCTGACCGAACCGGGTGGGCGGCCCCGAATGGTCCTCGATGCGGTTCCCGTTGGGCTCGGCCCCGGGCCGGGTGCCGTTCCGGCGTTTGCGGGCCTGCCTGCCGCCGCGGTCGACGTTCCCGTCCCGGCCGGCGTGCTCCCTGATGGTGAACACCGGCGCCTGGCGGGTGGGGGCCGAGACGCCTTCAGGCCGTGTGAGGGTGGCGCGTATGAGCGGGCGGCGCACCGAGTCGACGAGCGCGGGCGCCGGCGGCGGGGCGGCTGCCGGCGGCGGGGCGGCTGCCGGCGGCGGGGCCTCCAACTCGATCCTGCCTGACCCCTGCAGCGCCGGGCCGGCGCCGGCGGCGGCGGCCCGCGGACTCGCCACCGTCGCGACCAGTCTGGTCTGACGGCGAGGCGGGACACGCGCCGCCTTGTAGGGGTGCTCGGTGTCGCAGGTCGTACATCGCGTCAGCTTGATTTCCGTGCCGACGATGGCGACCACCGCATGATTGGTGACTCGACGCTCGCGCGTGCAGTAGTCATCCAGTACATCACCCAGGCCAACTTGGCGCTGCTCCATAATTCCTCTCAAGTAAGTAGGTTCGGTGATTGTGGCGCGGCCGTTTCAAGGACGGGTGTACTCCGTCCGCGGTCGGACGGACAGACAAACGCAACGCCGTGGCAGCCAAGAGCCGTTACGCACGGGAGCGGGTCCGAAATACAAATACGTGAAGCACGTAGTTCCGTCGCGTCAGGAAGAAGATTCGCGCTGCGCAGCAGGGACGGTAAAACGAGACGGCCTAGCGACGATACGCCCTCCGTGGGAGGTTGGCCTGGCGGCTGCGCAGTGCCCTGTATTCTACTACTACTGTCCAGATCAGTAAATGGTGGATCGACAAGAAAAAAATTGCGGCTACGCCGAGGCCTCCATCCCGACCGCCTGCGTGTCCACCCAGCGGCGTGTCTCCTCCAGCGCCGCGGCCACGGCGTCGGGCGCCGTCGACTGCGGCGTCCGGCGGGCCAGCACCGAACCGCGCGCCGAAATCCGGGTCGCGGCGTCCACATCCAACTGGTCGTGATACCGCCGCCATTCGTCAGGCGTCAGCGACCCGAACTCGCGGCCGGACGCCAGCAGATCCCTGACCATGCGGCCCACCACCTCGTGCGCCGCGCGGAACGGCACGCCCCTGGCGACCAGCAGATCGGCCACGTCGGTGGCGAGCGCGAGACCCGACGCCGCCGCCTCGCCGCGCGCCGCGTCGACCGACAGCGACCCGACCACCGACGCCATCGCCCGTAGCGACCGCCGCAGCGTGTCGTCAGCGTCGAAGACCGCCTCCTTGTCTTCCTGCAGATCCTTGTTGTATCCGCTGGGGAGCCCCTTCATGGTGGTCAGCCAGGCGGTCAGATGCCCGATTGCCCGCCCGGTCTTGCCGCGCACGAGCTCGAGGGGATCGGGGTTCTTCTTCTGCGGCATCAGGCTGCTGCCGGTCGTGACCGCGTCCGCGAGCTGGAAGAACGCGAACTCCTCGCTGCTGAAGACCACGAGATCCTCGGCGAGCCGGCTGAGATGCACCATGCCCAACGCGCAGGCGTGCAGGAATGAGGAGACGAAATCGCGATCGGCGGTCGCATCGAGACTGTTGGACGCCACCGAGGCGAACCCGAGCCGGCCGGCCAGCGCCGCGGTGTCGATGGGATAACTGGCGCCCGCCACCGCCCCGGAGCCGAGCGGCAGCACGTCCGCTTCCGCGCGGGCCGCCGCCAACCGGCCGTGGTCGCGCCTGAGCGCCACCGCGTGAGACAGCAGGAAGTGCGCCACGAGAATCGGTTGCGCGCGGCGCAGGTGCGTGTACGACGGCATCAGCGCCTGACCCGCCGCCGCGGCCTGCCCGGCGAGCGCGCCGACGAGCGCCACCTGCTCGCGCTGCAGCACCGCAATCCGTCGCCGGAGATACAGCCGCAGATCGAGCGACACCTGCTCGTTGCGCGATCGGCCGGTGTGCAGCCGCTTGCCGGCGTCGCCGACCCGTGCAATCAACTGGCGCTCGACGAACGCATGCACGTCCTCGTCGGCGCCGTCGACGAAGCCGGGGTCCTCCCGACCGAGGCGCCCGATCTCGGCCAGCGCCGTGCTGATGGCGACCACCTCGCCGGCCGACAGCACCCCGGCGGCGCCCAACGCCTCGGCCCACGCGAGGCTGCCGGTCACGTCGTCGTCGAACAGGCGCCGGTCGAACCGGAACGACGACTGGAACGCGAACACTTCTTCATCGGGAGCCGAGTCGAAGCGGCCGGACCACAAGTGCGACATGGATTAGCTCATGCAGGCGGCTGGCGCCCGTCTGCCCCTCTGGCTGTCAGACGCCCGGCGCCGGCAGTCCGGCGGCCGCCGCCACCGGCGTGCGCGCGTTGGCGATCTCGACCGGCAGCCCCCAGATCTTGATGAAGCCCTCGGCGGCGCCGTGATCGAACCGATCTCCCTCGTCGTAGGTCGCCAGGCTCTCGTCGTAGAGCGCGTGCGGCGACTTGCGCCCGACAACGTGGCAGTTCCCCTTGAAGAGCTTCAGCCGGACCCGCCCGGTCACGCGCTGCTGCACCTCGGCCACCAGGGCGTCGAGCGCCGTGCGGGTCGGTGTGAACCACAGCCCGTTGTAGACCAGGTCGGCGTACACCGGCGACAGGCCTCCCTTGATCCGTTCGAGATCCCGCGGGATCACCAGCGACTCGAGCTCACGATGCGCCGCGTGCAGAGCGACCGCCGCCGGCGCCTCGTAGATCTCGCGAGACTTGATGCCGACGAGGCGGTTCTCCACCAGGTCGATGCGTCCCACGCCATGCCCGCCGGCAATGGTCTCGAGGCTCCCGATCAGCTCGACGAGCGGCATCTCGACGCCGTTGACCGCGGTCGGCACGCCGCATTCGAAATCCAGCTCGACGTAGGCGGGCGAGTCGGGCGCCGCGGCAACCGAGCGGGTCAGGGTGTAGATCTCCTCGGGCGGCTCGTTCCAGGGATCTTCGAGGACACCGCACTCGATCGACCGGCCCCAGAGATTCGAGTCGGTGCTGTAGGGACTGGCGACGGTGGCGGGCACCGGAATACCGCGTTCCTTGGCATAGGCGATCTCCGCCGGACGGGACATGCCCCAGTCACGGGCCGGCCCGATGACCCGGATGCCGCGGTTCAGCGCGCGCGCCGACACGTCGATCCGCACCTGGTCGTTGCCCTTGCCGGTGCAGCCGTGCGCGATGGCGCCGGCCCCTTCCATCTCGGCGATTTCCACGAGCCGCTTGGCGATCAGCGGCCGACCGAGTGCGGTCGCCAGCGGATACTGGCGCTCGTAGAGGGCGCCGGCCTGCAGCGCCGGAAGAATGTAGTGCTCGGCGAACTCGGCCCGCACGTCGAGCACGTGACAGCGGATGGCGCCGACCGCCATCGCACGCTCGCGCACGTCGTCGAGTTCCTTGCCCTGGCCCAGGTCCAGGGTGACCGCCACGATCTCGGCGCCGTACTTCTCGGTCAGCCAGGGAATCGCCACCGAGGTATCCAGACCACCCGAGTACGCCAGCACGATACGTTCCATGATCGCTGTTCCTCCACGACTGCACTACTGCTTCGCCCATGCCTCGACGCGGCGCTCGAACGCCATCGCGGTGCGCTCGGTACGGCAGACGACCAGAATGGTGTCGTCGCCGGCCACGGTGCCGACCACTTCCGACCAGGCCGCCTGATCGAGCGCGAAAGCGAGCGGCTGCGCCTGACCGGGGTCTGTCTTCAACACCAGCAACTGCTGAACCCGGTCGGTGCGCCGCAGATACTCCACGACCGCCCGGCGCACCCGCTCGCCCGCGACGGCCGGCGCCCGCCGCTCGCCCTGTCCGACCCGATACGCGCCGTCGGCCGCGCGCTTGACCAGTCCGAGCTCCTTGATATCGCGCGAAATGGTCGCCTGTGTCGCCCTCATCCCCAGGGCCGCGAGCTGCCGCCTGAGATGATCCTGACTGTGGATGTCCTGCTGCGACACGATGTCAAGAATGGCGCTCTGGCGGTCGCTCTTCATGCTTATGCAAGCCTATGAATTAATATACATAAACGAATCTCAAGTCAACCCTGCATGTTCATGGTCCATTTTGATTGACTGGGGCTCACGTCCAGCGTATAACTAGCGGAAGGTTGGTATAAATATACATGCCGTCCCCAATCCACGTCGGCATCGCCGGGGCCACCGGATACGCCGGCCAGGAGTTGCTCAGGCTGGCCGCCAGACACCCGTCGATCGAGGTCACGACCGCGATGGCGTCCGGAGCGGCCGACAGTGCGCGGACGCTGCCCGCGCTGGCGCGTCTCTGGGACGGCGAAGTGGCCCCCCTCTCGGTCGAGCGGCTGGCCGCCGACGCCGAGACGGTCTTCATGACGCTGCCCGAGCAGGTGGCGGCAGAAGTGGGTCCGGCCCTGGTGGACCGCGGCGTGCGAGTGTTCGACCTGTCCGGGACGTTCCGGTTGCGGGACCCGGGGTTGCGCCGCCGGTGGTACCCGGCCACACCCGACCTCGCCGATCCCGCCGTGTACGGATTGACCGAGCATTGCCGATCGGCGCTGCCGGCCGCGCGTCTGGTGGCCTGTCCCGGCTGCTACCCGACGGCCGCGCTGCTGGCGCTGCGCCCGCTGGCGGACGGCGACCTGATCGAGGACGACGTGATCATCGACGCGAAGTCGGGCGTGTCGGGCGCCGGCAAGAAGCCGTCGGAACGCACGCACTTCTCCGAGTGCCACGGCAACGTCGCCGCCTACGGTGTGCTGGCGCATCGGCACGGGGCCGAGATCGAGCAGGAACTGCACCGTCTGGTCACGTTCACGCCGCATCTCGTGCCGCTGGACCGCGGCATTCTTGAAACGATCTACGTGCGCACGCGCCCCGGCGTCGGCGAGGACCAGGTGGCGGGTGCGCTCACGCAGGCCTACGCGGACGCGCCGTTCGTGCGGGTGACCGGGCAGGCGCTGCCCGAGATCAAGCATGTGGCGCACACCAACTTCTGTGACATCGGCTGGAGGTTCGACGCGCCGTCGCGGCGGCTGGTGCTGGTCGCCTGCCTGGACAACCTCCTCAAGGGCGCAGCGGGTCAGGCGCTGCAGAATCTGAATGTCGCGTGCGGATGGGACGAGACCACGGGGCTGACATGACCGCGGCGGCGGCGAGACCGGAGAACCCGGGCATCGTCGTCCTCAAGCTCGGCGGCGAACTGCTGGAGCATGCGGAGGGCCGGCGCGGCATCGCCCAGGCGATTCACCGTCTGGGGGCCAGCGGCCCGCTGGTCGTCATCCATGGCGGCGGGCGCGACGTCGACGCTGAGATGGCGGTCCGGCAGATCCCGAAGCGGGCGGTCGACGGATTGCGCATCACCGATGCGGCCACCCTCGACGTGGTCGTGGGGGTTCTGGCCGGGCAGGTCAACACCCGGCTGGTGGCGGCGGCGCGGGCGGCCGGGGTCGCCGCCGTCGGTTTGACGGCCGCCGACGCGGGTGTCGCGCAGGTTCGGCGGGCGGCGCCTTACCCGGCCGCGGACGGATCGGTCGTCGACCTGGGCTACGTCGGCCAGCCGCAGGGCGAGGGCCGGGCCACACTGGTCGAACGTCTCTGCGCCGGCGGGTTCGTCCCCATCATCGCCAGCATCGGCGCTGACGATGGACAGTTGCTGAACGTGAACGCCGACACGCTCGCGGGTCATCTGGCCGCCCGGCTGTCGGCGGCCCGATTGCTGATCGCCGGCGGCACGGCGGGCGTCCTCGACGAGCAGGGGCGCACGATCGCCGCGCTGGACGACGAGTTGCTGCGCACGATGATCGCGGACGGGCGCGCCAGCGCCGGCATGGTCACCAAGCTGATCGCCTGCCGGGAAGCGCTCCGGGGGGGTGTCGCCCGCGTCGAGATCGTCGACGGCGCACGGACGGCCACGCTCGACCAGCGACCCGGCACGAGGGTCGGCGGGCACGCGACAACGGAGTGAACACTGATGGCGATGCGGGATCAACTGTCGGCGGGCGCGCAACCACGGAGTAACCACTGATGGCGACGTTGGATCAACCGTCGGCGGGCGCGCAACCACGGATTGACCACTGATGGCGAGACAGGATCACACGATACAGGCGGTCGAGGCCGAGCACCTCTTGCAGGTGTACCGCCGCATACCGATCGTGTTGGCGCGCGGCGACGGCAGCTACCTCTTCGACACCGAGAATCGCCGGTATCTCGACTTCCTGTCCGGACTCGGGGTGGCGTCGCTGGGACACGCGCACGCGGGGCTCGCGGCGGCCCTCGCCGACCAGGCCCGCACGCTCGTGCACACCTCCAACCTCTACTTCCATCCGCTGCAAGGACAGGCGGGTCAGCGGCTGACGGCGTTTTGCGGCCTGCCCCGCGCCTTCTTCTGCAACAGCGGCACCGAGGCGGTGGAAGGGTGCCTGAAATTCGCCCGGCGGTACTGGTACACACAGGGCGCCCCCCGCGACCGCGTCATCGCGCTCGAGCGGGCCTTTCACGGCCGCACGCTCGGCTCGCTGTCGGCCACCTGGGAACCGGGGTACCGCGCGCCGTTCGAACCACTGCTCCCCACCGTCACCTTCGTGTCGCCGGACGACCCGGCGGCGCTCGATGCGGCGACCGGCCCCGACGTGGCCGCGATCATCCTCGAGCCGATCCAGGGTGAAGGCGGCGTCTGGCCGCTGTCCGCCGATTTCGCGGCGGCGGTGACGCGCGCCTGCCGGCAATCGGGCGCGCTGTTGATCGCCGACGAGGTCCAGTGCGGGCTGGGCCGGACCGGGGCGCCGTGCCACTCGACCACGCTCGGACTGCAGCCCGACCTGCTGGCGCTCGGCAAGGCGCTTGGCGCCGGCGTGCCGATCGGGGCGATCCTGATGGGCCAGCGTGTCGCCGACGCGGTGTCGCCCGGCGACCACGGCACCACCTACGGCGGCAACCTGCTGTCCTGCCGCGCGGCGCTGGTCTTTCTGGACGCCATGGAGCAGGGTGGACTCGAGCGGGTGCGTGCGGCCGGGGCGCGGTTGGAGGCGGGACTGCGTGCCCTGGCCGAACGCTCGCCCCTGATCACCGACATTCGGGGCGCCGGTCTGATGTGGGGCCTCGAGATGACCGGCACGGCGGCGGCCGACGTCGTCGAGCAGGCGCTCGCCGCCGGGCTGCTCCTCAACCGCACGGCCGGCCGCGTCGTTCGCATGCTCCCGCCGTTGAACGTCTCGGATACGGTCATCGACGACGCCTTGCAGATTCTCGACCAGATCATTGCCGGACTGGGTCGTGCCACGACACCATCATGATCACCATGGACCCGGTCCGCACCCCTGCCGGCGCCGCCGGCCACGACATGTCTTCGACGGTCTCGATTCGCGCCGCCCGCGGGCCTGACGCCATCGCCATCAGCGAGCTGGTCAGCGCCAACGTCGGGCTGTGGCACCTGTTGCCGCGCACACCGGAGGAGATCACCCGCCACGTGTCACGATTTCTCGTGGCGGCCCGCGGCGATCAGGTGATCGGCTGCGCCGAGTTGGCGCCGCTCAGCGCCACGCTCTCCGAGGTCCGCTCGCTCGTCGTGGCCGCCGGGTCGCGCGGCGCCGGCATCGGCACCGCCGTGCTGACCGCGCTCGTGGCCGACGCGCGACGGAAGGGTGTCCCGCGGTTGTGCGCGTTCACCCACGTGCCCCACGGCTTCGTGTCGCTCGGGTTCTCCATCGTGCCGCACACCTGGCTGCCCGAGAAGATCATGACCGACTGCCAGGGCTGCCAATGGTTCCGGCGCTGCGAGCAATACGCCATGGTCTACGAGCTCGACTGGGGACAGAGCGGACCTCGGGGTACGGCGGGGACCATCTGATGGTTGAACCAATTCCCGGCGGCGTCACGGCGCCGGCCGGATTCGACGCGGCGGGCGTCGCCTGCGGCATCAAGGCGGCCGGCCTCGATCTGGCGCTGCTGGTCGCGAGCCCTCCGGCACGCGCTGCCGGCATCTTCACGACGAATCTTGTGGTGGCGGCGCCGCTGCTCGTCACGAAGGACCATCTGCAGCGATCGGACGCGACCACGCGGGCCATCGTGGTGAACAGCGGCTGCGCCAACGCCTGTACCGGCCCCGCCGGGCTCGCCGCCGCGCAGACCATGGCGGCCGACGCCGCCCGCGCGCTCGACTGCCCCGTCGAGCAGGTCCTGATCTCGTCGACCGGCGTGATCGGCCAACCGCTGGATGGCGCCAAAGTGCGGGCGGGCATCTCGGCCGCCCGCGCCGAGCTGAGTCGGGACGGACACGGCGCCGCGGCCGAGGCGATCATGACGACCGACCCCTGGGCGAAGGAAGCGGCGGTCAGGGTGACGACCGCGGGCGGTCAGTTTCATATAGGCGGCATGGCCAAGGGCGCCGGCATGATCGAGCCCAACATGGCGACGATGCTGGCGTTCCTCACCACCGACACGGCCATCGCGCCCGCACTACTGCAGCGCGCGCTGTCGGCCGCCGCCGCCGAGACGTTCAACGCGATCACCGTCGACGGGGAAACCTCGACGAACGACATGGTCCTGCTGCTGGCGGGCGGACGGTCCGGCGTGGCGATCGGCGAGGACGAGCTCGGCACGTTCATCGACGCGCTGCAGACCGTCTGCCGGACCCTGGCGCTGGCCATCGTCGCAGGCGGCGAGGGCGCGACCAAATTGATAGAGATCACCGTGACCGGGGCGCGGTCGCAGGCGGATGCGAGACGCGCGGCGCGGGCCATCGGCAACTCGCCGCTCGTCAAGACCGCGGTCCATGGAGGCGACCCGAACTGGGGCCGGCTCGTGGCGGTCGCCGGCCGCGCCGGCGTCGCGTGCGACCCGGCCCGCATGCGGGTCAGCATCGGCGATGTCGAGTTGTTCGCGGACGAGACCATCTTCGCCGACCGGGAACCTGCGGCGGCGACACACCTGCACGGCTCCGAGGTGACGATCACCGTCGATCTGGGAGTCGGCGGCGACGCACAGGCCACTGTCTGGACCTGTGATTTCAGTGCGGAGTACGTGCGCATCAACGCAGATTACCGGACGTGACGCCGGTCGTCGCCCGAGGCGTAGTGCCTGACATGAAGAAGCGATGAACATCACCAGTGTTGCCCCGTCGACCGGTCCGGACGCGCGCGCCGCGGGAGGCGCCGCGGGTCGAACCTATCTCTCCGTACTGGACCTGACCCCGGACGCCCTGGAGGCGTGCCTGTCGCTGGCGGCGCGGCTGAAGCAGGAGCGCCGTTTTGGCGCCCAGGCGCCGACCGCCCAGGCGCTGGCGGGGCATTCCCTCGCGTTGCTGTTCGACAAACCGTCGCTGCGGACCAGAACGGGGTTCGAGATCGCGATGCGGGAACTGGGCGGACACGTCACCTGTCCCCCCTCGGCCAGCGCACTGGGTACCCGCGAGGCGCTTGAGGATGTCGCCCGGACACTCGAACGCTGGGTGTCGGTGGCGGCCATCCGCACGTTCGAACAGGCCCGTCTGAACGAGTTCGTCGACGCCACGACCCGGCTGCACGTGGTCAACGCCCTGACCAACGAAGAGCACCCGTGTCAGGCGCTGGCAGACTGTCTGACGCTGCGTGAGCGTTTCGGGTCGCTGGCGGGCCGCACCATCGCGTTCATCGGCGACGGCAACAACGTCGCCACCTCGGTGACCCACGCCGCGATGATGCTCGGGCTCAATGTGCGGGTGGCGTCTCCCGAACGGTACGCGTTGCCGGAGGGCACCCTGGCCACCGCCCGCCGCATTGCGCGGCATGGCGCGCGGGTGGTGCAACTACGCGACCCGCTGGAGGCGGTACGCGGGGTGGACGCGGTCTACACCGACTCCTGGACGTCGATGGGACAGGAATCCGAGGCGCAGGCGCGCCGCGCCGCGTTCGAAGGCTATCGGGTCACCGCGGCGCTGCTGGCCGAGGCCGGCGACGAGGCGGTGTTCATGCATTGCCTGCCGGCCCACCGGGGTCAGGAAGTGGACGCCGAGGTGCTCAACGGGCCTCACTCCGTCGTCTTCGACCAGGCAGAGAACCGGCTGCACACGCAGAAGGCGCTGCTGCTGACGCTGCTGGGCGGAAGCGACGGACCCGGCGGCACGTAGCGCGTCCGCGGCGGCCGGCCGCGATTGGGCGCCGGCGGCGGTCAGGTCTCGTCGCCGGTCGGGGTCAGGACGCCGACCCGTCGTCCTCGCCGGCCAGGTCGGCCGCCGCCTGTTCGACCTTGGCGGCCAGGCCGCGCCGGTAGTCCTCCAGACGGGCTCTGATCTGCGGGTCGCCAACCGCCAGAATCTGCGCCGCAAGCACCGCGGCGTTCGTCGCCCCCGCTTTTCCCACCGCCACGGTCGCCACCGGCACGCCCGGCGGCATCTGCACCGTCGCCAGCAGCGCGTCGAACCCGCCGAGCGGTGACGAATCGATCGGTACGCCGATGACCGGCCGGGCGGTGTGCGCCGCCACCACACCGGCCAGATGCGCCGCCGCGCCGGCGCCCACCACGAACACCTGCACACCGCGATCGACCGCCTGCGCCATGACCCGCTGCACGCGATCGGGCGACCGGTGCGCCGACGCAATCGTCATCTCGCAGGTCACGCCCAGTTCGCGCAATGTACGGACCGTGTTCCTCATCACCCCGGCGTCCGAGCCGGACCCCATCAGGATCTGCACCTGCACGTCGCTCATGCCTCCTGTCCTCCGAATCCTCGACCCGCCTCGCCCCGCCGCCCCTGACTCAGCCACGCAGAGGGGCAGCGGGTCCTACCTCGCCGGCCAGCGCCGTGCGGCCGATATCGGTGCGCACCTGCTTGCGCGCAAAGGAGATGCACGCCTCCGCGGCATAGGCGCGGTCGATCGCCGTGGCCATGTCGCCGCCCCGTCCGACGGCGGTGAGCACCCGGCCACCGGTCGTCACCACCGCGCCGTCACGCAGGCCCGTCCCGGCGTGGAACAGCAGCACCCCGTCGAGCGCCGCCGCCGCGTCGAGCCCCATGATCGGCTCGCCGGTCGTGATGGCCCCCGGATAGCCGCCCGACGCCAGGACGACCCCGACATGCGGGTCCGGGCTGCACGCTAGTGACGGCGCCGCCAATTCTCCGCTCGCCGCCGCCGTTAGTGACGGCGCCGCCAATTTTCCGCTCGCCGCCGCCGTTAGTGACGGCGCCGCCATTTCTCCGCTCGCCGCCGCCGCTAGTGACGGCGCCGCCATTTCTCCGCTCGCCGCCGCCGCTAGTGACGGCGCCGCCATTTCTCCGCTCGCCGCCGCCGCTTGCGACGGCGCCGCCATTTCCCCCCTCGCCGCCGCCGCTAGCACAGGGGCCAACTCGCCGGTCAGCATCGGCAACACCACCTGCGCTTCCGGATCGCCGAGTCGGACGTTGAACTCAATCACCTTCGGCCCCTCGGCGGTGAGCATCAAACCCACGTACAGGAACCCGCGATACGGATGCCCCTGTGCCGCCAGCCCCTCCAGCACCGGCTGCACGATCTCGCGTTGAATACGGGCCTCGAGGTCGGGCGTTACCAGCGGGCTCGGCGCAAATGCGCCCATTCCGCCCGTATTCGGTCCGCGATCACCGTCGAAGGCGCGTTTGTGATCCTGCGCGGCCGGCAACGCCAGCGCCTGGCGCCCGTCGCAGATGGTAAAAAACGAGGCTTCCGGTCCAGTCAGACACTCTTCGATCACGACCCGCCGCCCCGCCGCCCCGAAGCGGCCGGCAATCATGGCGTCGCGCACCGCCTGCCAGGCGGTCTCCCGGTCGGGCGCCACGGTCACGCCCTTGCCCGCCGCCAGCCCGTCCGCCTTGACGACGACGGGGAAACCGAACTCGGCCCCCGACACCGCGGCCAGCGCCGCGTCCGGACTGTCGCACACCTGGAAACGGGCGGTCGGCACGCCGTGGCTGGTCATGAACGCCTTGGCGAACGCCTTGCTCGATTCGAGTTGCGCCGCCGTCCGGCTCGGGCCGAACAGCGATCGCCCGCGGGCCGCAAACAGGTCCTGGACCCCCCGCGCCAGCGGCAATTCCGGTCCGACCACGGTCAGGTCGACCGCTTCAGCGGCGGCCAGCGCCAGAATCGCCTCCGGGTCCGACACGTCGACCGGCCGGTTCAGCGCGTGCTGGCTGGTGCCGGCGTTGCCCGGTGCGCAGACGACCGCCGTGACACCGGGTTCCCGCCCCAGCTTCCACACCAGCGCGTGCTCGCGCGCCCCGCTTCCGACGACCAGTATTCTCATGCCCTACCGACCTCTCGCCGCAGAGGCCGGCGACTCCACGACACCGGTGCCGCACCGCGTGGATCAGCCCGCGGCGCCGGCGCCGCCGACGATGATCATTGACGGCCCTCGAACGTTCAGCCTAGAATTCTCGTTTGCCCTACGTTAATTCTCGCTCGCTTGGCGAGAATTAACGCTTACTCAGTGAGAAATCTCGGTTGCTCTACGAGAATTCACGTTTGCTCGTTTGCTCTACGTGAATTCTCGGTTGTTTGGCGAGAATTCACGTTTGCGCCGGAGGCAGGTCAATCACGGAACGCCCGCGGCGAGCCTGATGCAGCATCGACCGGCCCCGTTCACGGGTTGGTAGCCTAGCATATTCGTTCTGGAAGCCCGGGATCGACAGACGCCTACGTCACTCGTGGAAACACACGGGCACGAGTGACGTAAGCCGTCACTCGCGAACACTCGGATCGAGTGACGTAAAGCGTCACTCGTGGAAACACACGGGCACGAGTGACGTTGGGGCGTCACTCGTGGAGACACGAGCACGAGTGACGTAGGTCACGAACCGCAGCACTCGCCGCGCGAGGGAGGTGGCAATAGGTTTGGCTGAAGTCAAGGTGCAAGACAGCGAGTCCGTCGAAAGCGCGTTGCGGCGCTTCAAACGCAAGGTCCAGCAGGAAGACATCATCAAGGACATCAAGAAGCACTCGTACTACCTGAAACCGGGCGACAAACGCCGCGCGAAACAGATACTGGCCCGCAAGCGTTCGCGCAAGAAACTGCGCCGCGACACGGAGTAGGAGCCCGTGGCAAAAGCCCCGCTGCATTCGACCCCGCAGAATTCTGCGCTTCCCCGCGGAATTCTGCTGTCTTACGCTGCATCCCGCTGATCTTCGTTGCTCCGGCTGACGAACAGGGCAACCACAAGGGTTGCCCCTACAGGTATGCTCCCTCGTCGCGCCTTGCCACGCGGGCGCATCGCCGATCTCGGTGCAACGCGGGGTTTCACCACGGGCTCCTAGCGGCCCCCGCGCAGCGTTTGACAGTGGCCGGGGTTCATAGTAGGGTTTGCGCGCTCATGTTCAGAGTTAAAGCTCGACTGAACAGAGCCTTACGCCTGCTCATCCAGCGCGGCTGGTGATGACGGCGGAAACGAAGTGAGGAATCTCCATGGATATCGAGGAAAGAACGCTGGAACACGTGGTTGTCCTTGATCTCAAGGGCAAACTGACGATAGGCGAGGGTGACGAGCAATTGAGGGCGAAGATCAACGGCCTGATAGAGCAGGGGCGGTGCAATCTGCTGCTCAATCTCGAGGACGTCCCCTACGTGGACAGCGCCGGGCTCGGAGAACTCGTCCGCACTCATACGACCGTGCGGCGCCAGGGCGGCAGCCTCAAGCTCGTGAACCTCACCAAACGGATCACCGACCTCCTGACGATCACCAAACTGCTGACCGTCTTCGACACATTCGAGTCAGAAGCCGCCGCCGTGAGCAGCTTCAATTCCTAGCAGCCCCTGCCTGTTGCGCTGTCATGGCGCACAATCCACACTATGGCACTGACCGGCGTCCCGCCCCCTGGCGCGGCGCCGCGCCGTGGCCTTGTGGCCAACCTGATCAGCTCGCTGCGGCCAAACCAGTGGACCAAGAATCTCGTCGTCTTCGCCGGTCTCCTGTTCGGGGAGCAGTTGCTCGACCCTGGTGCGGTCGCCCGCGCCGCCGGCATGTTCGCGGTCTTCTGCTCGCTGTCAAGCGCCATGTACCTCATCAACGACCTGGGGGACCGCGCACGGGACCGGATGCATCCGGTCAAGGCCACCCGGCCGATCGCGGCGGGTCTGGTCACTCCGGCGACCGCGTGGGGCACGGCGGCGGTGTTGCTCGCCGGCGGGCTGCTGGGCGCCTTTCTGCTGGGGGTCCGCGCGGGCGCGGCGGCCCTGGCCTTCGCCACGCTGCTGTCGTTGTATACCGGCGTGTTCAAGGCGATCGCGATCCTCGACGTGTTGGCGATCGCCGTCGGGTTCGTGCTGCGGGCGGCTGCCGGTGCGATCGTCATCGCGGTCCCCATCAGCCAGTGGCTGCTGGTCTGCACGCTGCTTCTGGCCCTGTTTCTCGGTCTGACGAAGCGCTACCAGGAGGTCACGGCGCTGGCCGGCGATGCCGCGCGGCATCGGCCGGCGCTGGCGCACTACGACGCCGCGGTGCTCAATCAGATGGTCACGGTGGTGGCCGCCGCGACCCTGATCAGCTACGCGGTGTACGCCTCCGTCGCGGACACGGTGGAACAGTTCGGCACCGACCTGTTGACCCTGACGATTCCGTTCCCGGTCTATGGCATCCTGCGGTATCTCATGCTGGTGCGCGATGACCGCTACCGCTCCAGCCAGGGACCGGCGGATATTCTGATGCGCGACCGGCCGCTGGCGCTGTGCGTTGCCGGCTGGGTGCTCTCGACCGCGGTGATCATCTACCGGCCGTTCACCTCGTAGCAGCCCGTGGTGAAACCCCGCGTTGCACCGAGATCGGCGATGTGCCCGCTGAGCAAGGCGAGAAGAGGGAGAATACCTGTAGGGGCAACCCTTGTGGTTGCCCTGTTCGTCAGCCGGAACAACGCAGAGCAGCAGAATTCAGCGTGAAACCGCAGAATTCAGCGGGAAACAGCAGAATTCAGCGGGGATCAGCTGAATTCAGCGTGAAACCGCAGAATTCAGCGGGGATCAGCAGAATTCAGTAGGGGCAACCCTTGTGGTTGCCCTGTTCGGCTTTTGCCACGGGCTGCTAGCATATGGAGACAGGTTCCGACCACCGTTCGGCAGCCGCGGCGACGCCAGCCGGCGGTGCGCCGCCCCGCACGCGGGACGCCAACCGCAACACCATGGCCGAATTCGACAGTCGTTCCGATTCCGTCGACGTCAAGCGCATCATGGAGCAGATCCGTGCGCGCGTTGGAGACCCGCAGGAACGGGACGCGACCGATGCCCGCGTACGTGAAAAGGCCGCGGCGACGCTCGCCAACCTGCCCGAGCCCGCGGCCCCGCTCGATCCGATCCCAGCGCTGCCCGCGGCGCCGCCGCCAGCGCTGCCGGCGTTCGACCAGAACACGATTTATGTCTCGTCCAGAGGACTGATGGGGAAACTGATCCACCTGATCCGCCGGCTCTTGAATCCAGTGCTCAAGCTGTTTTTCAATCCCGACCCGATGATCGCGGCGCTCGGCAGTCAAGCCGAAATCAATGCCTGGACGGTGCAACTGCTGCAGCGCCAGACCGAGCTGTTCGAGCAGGTCAGCAAGCGGCTCGCCGCGCGTGAAGAGATCGATGCCCTGAAATACAAGGTGCTGAACGATCTGGTCGTCGAGATGACCCGCCTCTCGGTGGACATGAAGAACCACAAGATGCTGGTCGAGTCGGTCGCCGGACGACTGGATTTCGCCGAGCGGCGCGCGCGCCCGGTCGAGCCGGCCGCCAAGCCGCGCACCCCGTCAGCGCCCAGGGCCGCCGACGACGAGGCGGGCGACACCCCGGCCGACAGCGGCCGGACGCGCCGGCGGCGGCGGCGGTCGCGGCGGCGGACGGGCGACTCCGCCGCGGTGGAGACCGGGGCCGCCAGCACGCCATCGAACGGCGGCGACAGCGCCGGCCCGCCTGCCGGCGACGACGCCGCAACGCGCGCCGCCGGGTCTGACGCCAGCGATACGGCCGCTGACCCACCCGCCGCTGAACCGGCCTCGTCGCCGGAACCGAAGTCGTCGCCGGAACCGAAGTCGTCGCCGGAACCCGCCGCGGCCGCGGCCGCGGCGGGCGACTCGAGCCCGGTCGGCGACCCGCCGGCCGCCACCCCCGCACCTGCGCCGGACCGTAGCGAGCCGTCCGAGCCCGGCGCCACGACCGCACGCGACGAACAGTGAAGCTGGCGGTCGTCGTCCAACGTTACGGTGGGGAGATACCCGAAGGCTCCGAGTACCACTGCAGGCTGGTGGCGGAACGCCTCGCCGCCCGGCACCAGGTCGAGGTCCTGACGACGTGCGCGCGCGACAGCGCGACCTGGAAGAACGAGTGTCCGGAGGGCGAGGACCGGATTCGCGGCGTCACCGTGCGCCGATTCGCCAACGAACTCACGCGCGACCCCGGGTCGTTCAGCGAGTATTCCAACTGGATCGTCCAGCACGACCATGCACCGGCCGAGGAAGCGGAGTGGCTGAAACGACAGGGACCCTGGTCGCCCGCGCTGCTGTCCTATCTCACGCAGCATCACCGGTCATATGACGCGCTGATCTTCTTCGACTACCGCTACGCGCCGACCGTCGAGGGCCTGCGCGTCGACCCGGCCCGCAGCATTCTGGTGCCCGCGGCGCAGGACGAACCGGCGCTCGGGCTCGGTCTGTATCGGGATCTGTTCTCGGCCCCGGCCGGCATCGCCTACAACACCCACGTCGAACGCGGCGTCGTCACGCAGCGGTTTACGACCAGGTCGACCGTCGAGGACATCGTCGGCTGTGGGGTCGACCTGCCGCCCGCGCGACGGCCAGGTGTATCGGCGGCGGCCAGGGACGACGCGGGCGACCCGGCGTCGCTGGCGGCGAGCGCCTCCAACGCCCTCGAATCGCCGCCGACATCGCGCGGCGCCGTCTTCCGCCGGCGACATCGTCTGTTTGGACCACTCGTGCTGTACGCGGGCCGGATCGACCCGGGCAAGGGCTGCGAAGAGCTGCTCGACTACTTCCACAGCTTCGCCGACGCTGACGGCAACGCCTCGCTCGTGCTGATGGGGATGAAGCTGATGCCGATTCCCGAGTTGCCGCACATCCGGTTCGCCGGGATGCTGTCGGAATCAGAGCGGTTCGACGCGTTCGAGGCGGCCACGGTGGTCGCGGTGCCCTCACCGTGCGACAGCCTGTCGCTGCCGGCCCTCGAGTCGTTCGCGGCGGGAACGCCGGTGCTGGCGAACGCACGGAGCGACGTGCTCAGCGACCACTGCCAGCGCAGCAACGGGGGGCTGTACTACGGCGGGCGCGACGAGTTCCGCGAGTGCCTGCGCCTGCTGATCGACGATGCATCCCTGCGCGCCGCACTGGGGCGTCAGGGCCGCGACTACGTCCGCGCCAACTATCGGTGGGACGTGATCATGGGGAAGTACGACCGCCTGGTCGCCCGGGTCCAGCGTCCGCGGGCGTCCGGCCGCGGGCGGCGCGGCGGGCGGCGGCGCGGCGGGAATACGTAGCGACCCGCCGGGCGGCTGACGCGGGGCCCGCGCCTGGGGCCGCTACACGATGCGGCTGAGGCCGGGGCGCCGGGGCGCGCCCAACCTCGCATCCGCCGCCCTGGCCGCCTGGGTGGCAGGCGCGACCGGATCCATCGCCGTAGGACCGCGCACCGCGGCGCGCAGACGCCGTGGACGGATGTCGTGGCGCCTGATCATCTCGTTGAGCGTCGTCGGCTTGATCCGCAGCATGTCGGCCGCCCGTTTCTGCACGCCGCCGGTCGCGGCGAGCGTGCGCTCGATGAGCTGGACCTCGAACGCCGTAACGACCTCCTTGAACGAGATCCCCTCCGGCGGCATGACGAAGTCCGGCATCTGAAACAGCCGTGAGGTCCGCACCGCGTCGGGGATCAATTCCGGGCCGATCTTCGAGCCGGTCGCCAGCACCACCGCCCGCTCGACGACGTTCTCGAGCTCGCGCACGTTGCCCGGCCAGTCGTACTCCTCCATCAACTCCAGCGCCTCCAGGGTCAGCTCGATCCCCGCCTTACGGTTCTCGCGCCCGTACTTGTCGAGGAAGTGCTCCGCCAGCAGGCGGATATCCTCGCGCCGCTCCCGGAGCGGCGGCAACACGACCTTGATGACGTGCAGCCGGTAATACAGATCCTCCCGGAACCGGCCCTCCGACACCATCTGCTGCAGGTCGACGTTCGTGGCGGCGATGATGCGGACGTCGACCTTGATGGTGTCGACACCGCCCAGACGCATGAACTCGCGCTCTTGAATGACACGCAGCAGTTTCGCCTGCGTCTCGAGCGGCACACTGCCGATCTCGTCGAAGAAGATGCTGCCGCGGTTCGCCAGCTCGAACAGCCCTTTCTTGGGGGCGATGGCTCCGGTGAAGGCGCCCTTGAGATGCCCGAAGAGAGTCGATTCGAGCAGATCGGGCGGCAGGCTGCCGGAATTGACGGTCACGAACGGACAATCGGACCGCGTCGAATTGGCGTGCAGCGCCCGCGCAGCCAGTTCCTTGCCGGTGCCGCTCTCGCCCTCGACGAGAATCGTGGTGCGACTCGGGGCCGCCTGGGCGATCAGGGCGAAGACCTGCCGCATTCGGGCGCTGCGCCCGATGAGGTCGCTGAACTGGTGGGCCTGGCCCTGGAGCGCCTCGCGCAGCGTTCGGTTCTCGATCATCAACCGGCGCCGCTCGACCGCGTTGCGGACGACGACCAGCACTTCCTCGTTCTTGAATGGCTTGGTGATGTAGTCGAACGCCCCGCGTTTCATGACCGAGATGGCGTTCTCGACCGACGCGAACGCCGTGATCAGAATAACCGGCAGATCGTCGTCGATCTTGCCGAGCTCATCCAGAGTCTGGATGCCGTCGATCCCCGGCATCATCATGTCGACGATGGCGACGTCGAACGGCTGTCCGCGCACCAGCGCCAGACCGTCCTCGCCGTTGGTGGCGACCGACACCTGGCACTGCTCGCGCTCGAGGAGCGTCTGCAGGATCTCCCGCATGATCTCCTCATCGTCGATGACCAGCACGGACGCATTCTTGAGCATGGATGGTCCCCGGTCTGCGCGGGCGGCGCGTCGGGATCGAGGGTCGTCCAGCCTGCCGCCGGTGGCAGGCGGACGCTACTCCCGTGCCGCCGATTGTGTCCGCGCACGCGGCGGCATCGGCAGCGTCACCGTGAAGCTGGTGCCGCGACTCGACCCGCTCTGGCACTCGATCGACCCGTTGTGCTCCTTGATCACGCCATAGGTGATCGACAACCCGAGCCCCGTCCCACGCCCAGCCGGCTTGGTCGTGAAGAACGGATCGTAGATCCGCGCCAGCGTCTCGTTCTGAATTCCGGTGCCCGTATCGGCGACCTCGATCAGCGCCTGGTCGTCCTCGATCCGCGAGGTGACCGACAACCAGCCGCCGGCAGGCATCGCGTCCCTGGCATTCAGGAACAGGTTCAGGAACACCTGCTGCAGTTTGAACTCGACTCCCCGCACGACGATCGGGGTCGATGACAGCTCGCGGCGCAACTGGATGTTCGCGGTCTCGAGCTGATGCTCGAGCAGCGCCAGGACATCGTTGATCACGGTGTGGACGTCGACGGGACCAATATCATTGGACCGGCCCGGCCGGGCCAGATTGAGCAGGCCGTTGACGATTTTGGCGGCCCTGAACGTCTGGCGCTCGATCTTCTCCAGCAGCGGTGTGCGCGGGTCGTCAGCCGCGGTGTTCTGCAGCAGCATCTGGGTAAAGCTCGATATCCCGGTCAGCGGCGTATTGACCTCGTGGGCCACGCCGGCCGCCAGCAGACCGATCGACGCCATCTTGTCCGACAGTTGCAACTGCTCTTCCAACCGCACCCGGTCCGTGATGTCCTCGAGAATCACCATGCTGCCCGCCGTGTCACCCTCCGGCGTCCGCAGCGGCGCCATCGCGGCGTTGACGAGCAACTGCTTCCCGGCGTCGTGACGGGAGGTCAGCGGCAACCGGTACAGGGCGGCGCCGTCGGGCTGGGTATCCCGCGCGCGCCGCAATGCATCGGCAAACGACGCGTCGAACAGGTCGGTCAGCCGCTTGCCGACCGCGGCGTCGTGCGACACGCCATGCAACCGTTCAATCGCCGCGTTCCAGCGCAGCACCCGGTCCTCGAGGTCGAGCACCACCAGCCCGTCGTTCAGCGATTCGATGATGTTCTCGTTGAACTCCCGAATTCGATCGACTTCGGCCGCCTTCACCTGAAGCTGCGTAAACAGCCGGCCATTCTCGATCGCGGTTGCGACCTGCGCCGCCACGGCAGCCAGCAGCACCATGTCTTCGCTGCTCAACGGTTCGCCGCTCGCTCTGGCGCCCAGCGCCAGCACCGCGATCGTGCCTTCCTCCGAGACGCACGGCACGAAGTAGTGCAGCTCTGCATCGCGCCAGAACGCCACCTCGTCATCGGCATGCTGACTGGCCGAGGCCGGGTCGTCGAGCATCACCGTGTGGCCCGCATCCAGCCGTGCGCCGATGCTCGAGGCGCGCTCCAGCGCCGGCCAGCTCCCCTGCCGCTCGCGGCTGGCATGGAACGGCTTGAAGACGCCGCCTTCGGCACGGCCGGGCGGCGACAGCAACAGGACGGTGTGATCGACCGCCAGCGTCTCGGTCACCCTGGTCACCAGCCGCTCGGCGAGACGATTGAGGTCGAGGTCGCTGTTCAGATCGCTGGCAAATCCGACGAGCGCGCGGCGATAGTCGTACCGATCGCGGTAATACACCCGATCGAGTATCGACTGCGAGGCGTTCTTGAGCGGGCTGGCCACCAGCACCACGACCGCGGTCGCCAGAAACGCGATGATCGCATCGTGCCCGTCCATCTCGTGCTGGAGCACCGATGCAGCCAGGCGCAGCAGCGCCAGGTAAAGGACCAGCATCGCCGACACCGCGGCGGTGTAGACCAGCCCGCGCTTGATGATCACTTCGACGTCGCGCAAGCGGTAGCGCACGATGGCCGAAGCGAACGCGAGCGGAATCAGGGCCAGTGGAATGGCGGTCAGATCGAGCGGCGCCGGGTTGAAGCCGAACGCCCAGGGCAGCGCATACCCGAGCGCGAAGGGGAGACCGCCCAGCAGGGCGCCGCCGACGATCCAGCGCAGTTGCCGCCGGGCGGTCACCGAGGGGGCGCGCCGCAGCGTGAGGACCATCAACGCCAGGCTGACGATGACGCAGGCCGCCAGGTATCCGAATTCGAGCCGCCAGATCAGGTCCAGGCGATCGGCGAACACTGGTGTCGAGGCGCCGCCGGCCAGAACGATCGCGTGGATCGAGCCCAGCACGACCGCCGGCGCATAGACCAGCGGCAGCAGCAGCCGTCCCAGACGTTCCTGCAGCCAGCCCCGCGCGCGCTCCGGAAAGACCAGCGCGAAGTGCACGAACATCGGCGCGAGCACCAGCGTCGACAGCGCGTCGGCCCAGTAGAAGATCCAGTCGAGACGGTCGAAGCGTCCGCTGAAGGAAAACGCGAACATGCCGAAGAACGCCACGCTGAGCCAGAAGTAATGCAGCGTGGCCTGCATGTCCGGCCGCCGCAACCGCACCAGCACGCCGACCAGCAGCGTGAACACGCCGATCCCCGCAAGCACGAAGTAGATCTGGGTGGCGCCGGCCGGGACCGGCTGCAGCGTGACCTCCAACAAGCGGGCCTCACCGAGCCGCAGCAGGATATAGCGCAGCGTGGCGCCGCGCCGGTTGTCGTGCAGCACCGTGACGACGTCGCCGGCACTGTCAATCGGCGTCCCGTTGATCGTGAGCAGCAGGTCGCCCACCTCGAGCCCGGCCTCGGCGCCCGCCTCGTCCGGACCGATCTCGAGCGCCGTCACGCCCTCCGGGCGGTCCACCCACAGGACGCCGTCCGCCACGTCGGTCCAGGTGGCGCGCACCACCACGTTCGCCGCCGCCAGACAGAGCAGCATGGCGACCAGCGCGATCGCGAGCAGCGGAGGTCCCAGGGCGCGCCAGCCCTGGCGGCGCCCGGTGTGGGCGGTCCCTGGACTCGATGGAATCAAGATCGGCATGTCGCGGGAACGGACTAGAAGTGCACCGTGAGACCGCCGACGACCTGCTTCGGCGGGCGGGCGAGCAGCAACTCATCGAACAGGGACGCCGACGCCGTCGGTTCGAAGAACAGACTGCGCACGGCGACCAGCACCTCCCAGCGACTGCCGTGGAACGGCGAGAACGGCAACTCCTGGTTGATGCGCACGTCGAAGCGGGTGTCCATCCCAACCGGGTCGTCGCGGTCAGGGCGGGCGAACGCCGTGTTTACGCGGCAGCGCACGAACACGCGTGTCGCGGTCTCGGGAATCTCCACGTTGATAACCCCGCTGACGTCGTGGAACCGTTCCCGGCCCGCCCGCAACGAGCCCGGCGACTCCGCGCCGAGCGCCATATCGGCCGCCGCCTGATTCCAGTCAGCCTCGGCGACGGCGAAATCGATGCTCCCGCTGACCCGCTCGCCGAGCTGCCGGCGCAGGGTCAGCATCCACCCATCGCTGGACACGGAACCGGCCCGGGCGATGTCATAGTGCCCGGTCATGGCGAGCCCCAGAAAGTCCATGCCGAAGATGGTCGCGAACTGGTCCCGGACGTCCTGACGGAACCGGCGCACCCCGACGACATAGTGCTCGGTCAGATCGTGCTCCAGCGCCACGTCCAGGTTGCGGGTTCGTTCAGGATGGATGCCGCCGGCCGGCGCGAAGGCGGCGAAGGTGCGTTCCGGCGGGAGCCAGAGCCCCGATTGCGCCGGTGGGATGAACTCGTCGGCGCCGGGTGCGACGTTCTCCTGCGAGCCGACGACGACGACACGGGTGTCCGGCGTCAACGACACCGTGACGCCCAGGCGCGGACTGAATAGCCCGTCCCCCTCCACATAGCCGTAGGTCGAATACCGGCCGCCATATTCGAGCGCCAGCAGCGGCGAGACCTGCCACACGTCGCTGGCTCCGAAACTCGCCGCATACCGGCTCTCCGACGCCACCATCAGAGCGGCCGGATTGCCCCCCTCGTACTGTTGCCGGCCGTAGGTCACGGTCATCCCGTAGCGATGCGCGCTCTGTTTGTCATTGAGGTAGGCGCCCGACACGACCCAGGACGAGACGTCGCCGGTCGTCATGGCGCCCTGCGCCGACCAGTCGCCGTTCCAGACGGGCGCGCCGACCGAGACGTTGGCGATGTTGGCCGGGGCGGCCTCGCCGGTCAGCAGGCTCATGCCGCGCGTCAGAAGGTTGATCTGCCCGCGCACCGGGAGATCGGCCAGACCGGGCATGTACGGCGTGGCCGAGGCGCGCTTACTCGCCGTCGGCGGCACGAACCGGCCGCCGATCTCGACCGGCGCAGCGGCCGGCTCGCCCGCGACCCAGTGCTCGGCCGTCTTCAGGATGCTGCGGCGGACGCGCCGCAGGCGCCAGGCTTTCTCGCTGTGATCGTGCGGCGCCGACGCCCCGGCCCCCGCCTCGGCCTCAGCCTCGGTCTCGGCCGGCGCGCCGGCCGACTCGTCCACCTGCGTCAGACCCGCGGCGCCGGTCAGACCGAAGCTGGCGGCGATCGGCTCGGGGGACGCCTCCGATCCGACGCGGCGAAGAATGATGGCGTGCACGGTCGGCTCGCTGGCCGAGACCTCGATCAACTCCCGCCGGGAGGCGGCAAAGCCGGGCAAGTGGGCCTGCACCAGATAGACGCCGGGCAGCAACGCGCGCAGCAGGAACTGCCCGGTCGTATCCGACAGCGCCAGTTCTGCGCCCGACGGCCCGACCGCCGAGACCATCACGCCGCCGAGCGGCGCGCCAGCCGCGTCGCTGACGGCGCCGGCGATGCGGCCACCGGACGCCGCCGCCTGTAGCGTCGCGGCAGCGTCCGATGCCGCCGCCCGCGGCGCCTGCCCCGCGTCCGCCGCCGTGCCGATACCGCACGCGGCAGCGACTACGAGAGAAGCCAGTGTCTGTTGGAACCGAACCATGGCGCTTTCTCCGGCAAGATGTCGTGTCCGCTCAGAACTCGGACACGGAGAAGTCGATGTTGTGGATCAGCGACGCGCCGTTCGTATTGTCCGTAACCTTGATTTCGAGCCGGTAGTCGGCCGCGGGGAACGGGGTCAACGGCACCCCCTGCCCCCCCAGCAACTGGTGCCCCGCGGCCACGTCGAAGCCCGGCGGAAGCGTTTGCGCGTTGAAGTTCTGCGGATTCGTCGCACGGAAGAACTCGTTACCGGACGGTCCCCGCGTATTGAACGTATAGTCGATCGTCAAATCCGGCATACCGGACGGCGTCAGGCCCGCGTTGTACACCAGGAACACCATGGCGAAGTCGTCGGTCGTCAGGTAGTCGAGATCGGTTTCCGGCACGATGCGCATCGTACCCAGGGTGTACGGATTCGCCAGTTGCTGATCGAGCGGCAGCGGCTCGGACAGCTCTTCGACCCGCGCGGTCATGATGACGGTGCTGGTCGCCAGCCGGTTGGACCACAGGTCGGGCACCGACAACGTCTTCTTCAGCATCATCTTGCGGGCGTCGGCGCCCTCCGCGACGCCGCTCTCGCTCAATGCCAGGTAGATGTCGTAGCTGCCGGCCGGCACCGAAAACCCGCGCCGCACCACATACGCCCCGTCCTCGGACGGCGCACCCAGATTGACGTGGTAGGCGTCTTCGAAGGCCGGCGCCGGCAGCGCCCCGGCCTCGGCCACCCGCTCGCCCTGTGCGGTCACGAAGATGTACATGGCCGCCGTCGACGTGCCGATCTTGGATTGGTCGATCGAGAGGGTGAACGGGAGGAAGGTGGTCTGATCGCTGCTCTTCAGAAAATCGTTCGCCCAGCCGAACGGCTCGCCGGCGGGGACGATCTCCCCCTTCAGCGCCGCCCCGACGATGGTGGCGAGCTCTACGTATTCCTGTTGCTGCTCTTCCGTCGGCGCCTGCTGCGCGTGCCCGATCGTCGCGGACAGCAGACTTGCGGCCAGCCCGGCGGCGAGCGCCGGCGCCGCCGGGCGATGACGAACTGTGGATATCATGTGACCTGATTCACCGTGCCTTCCGGGCCCGGCGCCGGCCGGCGATCGGCACGCGGCCCCGCCGCCCGTGCCCGGCACGTGGCGCAACGGCGACGGCCGAATCGGCGGCCAAAAGGGACTCGACGCCACCAGGGATCATAGGCGACCCAAGAATTTCAAGTCAATTGCGCCGGGCGCGCGCATGGTATCATCCGCTGCCCTCTGCGGCCGGCCGATCGGCGCCGCCAGACCCCTCCCACGGTTGCGGACACAGGCTTGGCAGTCCGTGGTGAAACCCCGCGTTGCACCGAGATCGGCGATGCGCCCGCTGAGCAAGGCGAGAAGAGGGAAAATACCTGTAGGGGCAACCCTTGTGGTTGCCCTGTTCGTCAGCCGGAACAACGAAGCGCAGCTTTTGCCACGGGCTGCTATCCATGCCCACCGCGGTCACACGTACCGGTTCGCCGCTCGTGCTCCTCGTCCTCGACGGCTGGGGCGAAGGCGGCGCACGCGAGGGCAACGCCATTCTCCAGGCCCGCACGCCCGTCTACCGCGAGCTCCGCGAGCGGTTTCCGTCGTCGCTCCTGACCACCTGCGGTGAAGCGGTCGGTCTGCCGCCGGGACAGATGGGCAATTCCGAGGTGGGCCACATGAACCTGGGGGCCGGGCGCATCGTCTTTCAGGACCTGACGCGCATCGACCAGGCGATCGCGAGCGGCGCGCTGCAGCGCAACGACACGTTGACCGCCTTCGTCGACTCGTGCCGCGGCGCAGCGCGGACCCTCCATCTCGTCGGCCTGCTGTCGGACGGCGGGGTGCATTCGCACAAGCGGCATCTGGATGCGCTGATTCGACTGGCGGCCGGGCGCGGCGTGTCACGGGTCTGCGTGCACGCGATCACCGATGGCCGGGACACCGCGCCCACCGGGGGCGCCGGCTATCTGGCGGCGCTGCAGCGCACCTTCGACGACACCGGGGTCGGCCGGGTCGCGACCGTGTGCGGCCGGTACCACGCGATGGACCGCGACAAGCGCTGGGATCGGACACGGCGCGCCTACGACGCCATGACGCTCGGGGCCGGCGACCGCGGCCGGGACGCCGCCGCGCTCGTCGAGCAGGCCTACGCCGCCGGCGTCACCGACGAGTTCATCGCGCCCTGCGTGGTGACCGATGCCGGCGGCGAGCCGCTGGGCCTGCTGCGCGACGACGATGCCGTGCTCTTCTTCAACTACCGGGCCGACCGCGCGCGGCAGTTGACGCGGGCGCTGGCGTTCGACGACTTCGATGGCTTCGAGCGCACGGCGCGGCCCGACATCCGGCTGCTGACCCTGACCGAGTACGACGCCACCTTCGGGCTCCCGGCGGTGTTCGCACCCGAGACCTTTTCAGGCAGCGTGGCCGAGGTACTGACGGCGCACGGCCGCACCAACCTCAGACTCGCGGAAACGGAGAAGTACGCGCATGTGACCTACTTCTTCAACTGCGGCGAGGAACGCCCGGCGGCAGGTGAAGACCGCATCCTGGTGCCCTCTCCCAAGGTGCCGACATACGACCTGCAACCGGAAATGAGCGCGGCGGGCATCACTGATCACTTGGTGGCCGACCTGCGCGCGGGACGGCACGACGTCATCATCTGCAACTTCGCCAACGCGGACATGGTCGGCCACACCGGACGACTCGACGCGGCGGTGACCGCGGTCGAGACCCTGGACCGCTGCCTCGAACGGATCGTCAGGGCGGCGCGCGCGGCAGGCGGCACGGTGATCCTGACGGCCGATCACGGCAACGCAGAGAAGATGTGGGACTCGCGGCGCGGCGCCCCCCATACGGCGCATACCACCAATCCGGTCCCGGTGGTCCTGATCGGTCCTGATCTGCACGCCGGCCTGCCTCTGCGCGAGGGTTCGCTGCGAGACGTGGCGCCGACCATGCTCGGGGTGCTCGGCATCGAGGCGCCGCCCGAGATGACCGGGCGCGACCTGCGCCGCTGGCTGGAGTGACCGGACCGCGGGACCGGGCGGGCTGCCAGGGCGGCAGCCGCGCCCCGTCATTTGACCGGCTGGCCGGTATCCCCCGAGGCGATCCGCAGAGATCGGAGGAAGCGGCGATCGTTCGAGTTCATCACGCACGGCTCGGGGCCGGGCGGCGTGGCCACGGCGACGCCGACTTTCGCCAGCCCAGGCTCCTTGGACCGCTGCGCGAAGCCGATCACCGCCTCGAGCGACACCTTCATGTCATAGCCGGCGGCGCGCGCCTTCTCGTGGCACGTCTCGACCTGCCGATCGCCGGCAACCGCCGCCGCCATGGCGGTCACGAGTTCACGTGACAATCGGTTCACGATGTCTTCCATTCCTGAACCTCACGACAGCCATCGGAAACGCGGCGGATTCGACGAAGCAACTAAATGTAGTTGTTTGGGTGGATTCTAGACGCCATATGTTGTTGTGTCAAGGCGGCAACGTGCGGCCGCCCCGCTCCCGGACTACAATCGCACCGCGATGCCTTCGAAGACCGTTCCCCCCGAGCCGCGCCAGGACCGGCACGCCGACGAGACCCTCGGCGCCCCCGGCGCGTTTCCGTTCACCCGCGGCATCTACCCGACGATGTACCGCGGCCGCCCGTGGTCAATGCGCCAGTACGCCGGCTTCGGGAGCGCTGCCGAATCCAATCGCCGCTACCGCTATCTGCTCGACCAGGGGATGAGCGGATTGAGCGTCGCCTTCGATCTGCCGACGCAGATCGGGCACGACTCGGACCATCCGCTCGCGGCCGGGGAGGTCGGCCGGGTCGGCGTCGCCATCGATTCCCTTGACGACATGGCGCGGCTGTTCGATCGCATCCCGCTCGACCGGGTCTCGACCTCGATGACCATCAATGCCACGGCGATCATCCTGCTGGCGCTGTATGTCGCGACCGCCCGGCGCCAGGGGGTCGCGCCGCACGCCATCGCCGGCACCCTGCAGAACGACATCCTGAAGGAATACGTAGCGCGCGGCACCTACATCTTTCCGCCGCGGCCGTCGCTGCGCCTCGTGACCGACGTGGTGGCCTACTGCAGCGCCGAGCTGCCGGGCTGGCATCCGGTATCGATCAGCGGGTACCACATCCGCGAGGCGGGGGCGACGGCGGTGCAGGAAGTGGCGTTCACGTTCGCGCACGCGGTCGCCTACGTCGGCGCGGCCATCGACGCGGGACTCGACGTCAATCTGTTCGGCCGCCGGCTGTCCTTCTTTTTCTCGGCCGACAACGACTTCCTCGAAGAGATTGCGAAGTTCCGCGCGGCGCGCCGGCTCTGGGCGCGGCTGATGCGCGACCGGTTCGGCGCGACCGAGCCGCGCGCGCAACAGTTGCGCTTTCACACGCAGACCGCCGGCAGCACGCTGACCGCCCAGCAACCGGACAACAACATCGTGCGCGTCGCGCTCCAGGCGCTGTCGGCGGTCCTCGGCGGCACGCAGTCGCTGCACTGCAACGGGCGGGACGAAGCGCTGGGGCTGCCGACCGAGACCTCGGCCCGTATCGCGTTGCGCACGCAGCAGGTCATCGCCGCCGAAAGCGGCGTGACCAATACCGTCGATCCGGTCGCCGGGTCGCATGCCATCGAGTCGTTGACCGACTCGATCGAGCGCGAGGCCGCGGCGCTGCTGACCCGCATCGACGAGCAGGGCGGCACGCTCGCAGCCATCGAGGGCGGTCTGATCCAGCGCCAGATCCAGGAATCTGCGTATCGGCAGCAGCAGGAGATCGAACGGGGTGAACGGACCGTGGTCGGGATGAACCGGTTCGCCGACGAGACGCCGCTGAACATCGAGGTGCTGCGTATCGACCCGGCGGTCGAGCACGAGCAGCGTGCGCGGGTCGCGCAGCTACGGAGTGCCCGCGACCAGACGCGCGCGCGGCAGGCGCTCGCGGCCGTGACCCGGGCGGCGCGGGACGGCGCCAATCTGGTGCCGCCGGTCATCGCCGCGGTCGAGGCGCTGGCGACGGTCGGCGAGATCGCCGACACCCTCAGGGCGGTGTTCGGCGAGTACCGCGAGAACGCCGTCTAACGGACCACCCCGACGGCGCGGCGGATGCGCCCTTGTCCCGCCTTACGCGAACAGATTGTCGTCGTTCGCGGGCGGAGGCGGAGGCGGCGGCACGCCGGGTCCGGCGGGCGCAGATTTTCTGAAGATGGCTGCACCCACAAGCCCGCCCAGGGTCGAGAACACCATCCCGGCCAGCAACATGAAGATGAATCCAATGACGATGTCGAGAAAGCCCGACGAACCGAAGGTGTCGAACAGCTCCAGCATCTCGGGCGGTACGTCCGCGCCGGAATTGAGCATCCCGTCGCGAATGTTCTCCATGATGCCTTCCTGCACCGGACCGGTGACGAGACTGATCAGTCCCTCCAGGACGGAGGTGATGACCGCACCCAGGACGCCGGCGAGAAACCCGCCCAGCGCGCCCTGACCCAACTCGATCGGCGCCTGCTGGCCGCGCTGCATGAGATACGCGGTCACCACGCCGCCGCCGATCACCCACAGGCAGCAGCAGACGTTCCCAATCGAAATGACGGGGAGAGCGGACAGCACCCCCATGAACAGAGCGCCGAACAGGACCGGTTGCAGCATGGATGGATTCATGGGTTCTCACCATTCAAGGACGTGTCGACGCGGGCAACGCTGACGGCCGGGAAGCCACGGCAGAGCGGACGGACCGGCGGCGCCGGCTGCAGATCTCCGGTATCGGTCAGTCATAGTACTCAAGACCGAGATGGGTGATCAGCTCTTCGCCGCGCAGGAACCTGAGCGTGTTCTTCAGCTTCATGAGCTGGATGAACAGATCGTGCTCGGGGTACAGGTCGGGCGCATGCACCGGGCTCTTGAAATAGAACGAGAGCCACTCCTGGATGCCGCTCATGCCGGCCCGTTTCGCCAGATCGAGGAACAGCACCAGGTCGAGCACGATCGGGGCGGCGAGAATGCTGTCGCGGCACAGGAAGTTGATCTTGAGCTGCATCGGATAGCCGAGCCAGCCCACGAGATCGATGTTGTCCCAGCCTTCCTTGTTGTCGCCGCGCGGCGGGTAGTAGTTGATCCGCACAACGTGACACAGGTCGCTATACAGCGCCGGGTACAGATCGGGCTGCAGGATGTAGTCGAGCACCGACTTCTTGCTCTCTTCCTTTGTCTTGAACGACTCGGGGTCATCCAGCACTTCGCCGTCGCGATTGCCGAGAATATTGGTCGAGTACCACCCCGCCACCCCGATCAGGCGCGCCTTCAGGCCGGGCGCCACGATGGTCTTGATCAGGGTCTGGCCGGTCTTGAGGTCCTTGCCGCACACCGGCGATCCGCTGTCGACCGCGAGCTGGTCGAGCGCGGGCACGTCAGCGCTCAGATTCGGCGCCGCGTTCGCATACGGAATCCCTTCCTTCAGCGCCGCGTAGGCGTAAATCATGCTCGAGGAAATCTCGTGGGCGTTCGCTTCCATGGCGGCCTCGAACACGTCGATCGTCTGATGCGCCGCGCCCGGGGTCATGAACACCTCGGTGCTGCCGCACCAGATCATCACCAGCCGGTCGAGGTCGTGCGCCGTCTTGAAGGCGCGGATGTCGGCCCGCACCTGCTCGGCGAGATCCCGCTTGTTGGCGCCCGTCTTGACGTTGGTGCCCATCAGCCGCTTGACGTAGCGCTGGTCGAAGACCGCCGGCCAGGGTCTGATCGCTTCCAGTTCCGGCCGCACCTGCTCGAGCAGCGCCGGCTCGATCACGCCGGCGGTCACGGCGGCCTCGAAGGCGTTGTCCTCGAAGATGTCCCAGGCGCCGAACACCAGGTCGTCGAGCGCCGCCAGCGGCACGAAATCCTTGATGCGCGGCGAACGTCCTTCGTTGCGCTTGCCAAGCCGCACCGTACCCATCTCGGCCAGCGATCCGATCGGCGGCGCGAGCCCTTTCCTGATCAACAGCGTGCCGGCCATGAACGTCGTGCTGACCGCTCCCATACCGACAAGCAGGACCCCGAGAGATCCCTGCGCAGGCGCTATTTCCACTGGGCGTTTCACGGCGCGACACTATATCATGGCGGTCCCGGCCGGCGTCGACGGGCGAACCATGGCGTTCTTAAAGAGAATCAAGGGGCATTCCGACCTGCTTGTGTCGATGACCGGGATACGGCTCGGCACCAGGGTCCTGCAGATCGGGCACCGCGACCCCGATCTCATCGCCCGGCTGTCGGCCAAGGTCGGCGTGAGCGGCCAGGCCGCGGCCCTGGTCCCCGATGACGACGCCGCCCACACGCTGCACCGTGCGGCGAAGGCGCGCGGGGTGCTCGTCGACGTGAAGATCTCGCCGTTACGCACGCCACCGTTCGCGCAGGGATGGTTCGACGTGGTGGTGATCCCCGAGCTGATCGGAGGCATGCGTCCTCACGAACGGGTCGGCGTCCTGCAGGGGGCGCGTCACGTGCTGCGCATCGGTGGACGCTGTGTCGTGATCGAAGCGGCGCCGCGCGGCGGGCTCGGCGCCCTGTTGTCGGCCCGCGCGGTCGACTCCCATTACCGGGCCCGGGGCGGGGCAGAGGCGGCGCTGCGGGCCGAGGGCTTCAAACCGGTCCGCACGCTCGCAGAGCGCGAAGGCCTGCTGTTCACAGAGGGCAGCAAGCCTGACATCGAGAACTAGCGGGTCCGGCGCCGCCGGGAGACCCGGCCCCGATCGGTGACCTCTGCAGAGCACAGCAGTGTCCCGCGCGGCGGGCAGGGGGCAACAGGATTGGCGTTCATCATCCGAAAATACAGGCGATCGGCGCCGTGCGTCAGGTGCATTCGACGGCAAGACTTTTGCTTTACAGTTGCGGTAACACCACGGGACAGAAACAGGAGCATGACCTATGGATGTGGCGCTGGTCAGCGCGACCATCATTTCCCTGGCGATGACGATGGCCATGGCCATCGTCACGTCGCGCCTGCTGCGTGAGGAACGCCGGCGCGCCGAGGCGCAGGTGGCCGAACTCATGACCGAGCTCGAACACGCGCTGCAGGCGCGCCCCCGGTCGGCCGCGTCTCCTGCCGCGCCGCCGCGGACCGCACGGCCGGCGGCAGACCCGCGGGCCGCCGGCGGCCGCCCGTGGACGTCATCGCTGCGGCCAAAGATCCTGGCTGCCGGCGCCGTGGTCCTGCTGCTGGCCATCGTGTCGTTCTCGTGGGTCGAGCGGCGGCCTGCCGCCGCACCGGCCGCCGTCGACGCGCGACCGGTCGAACTGCTCTCGCTCGATCACACCAGGAACGGCGACTATCTATCTATCAGCGGGACCGTCCGGAATCCGAGCGACGGCACGCAACGGGACCAGTTGAGCGTCACCGCCACCCTGTTCGACGAAGCCGGAGAGATCGTCGGCGCGGGTCAGACCCCCTTGCCGGTTGCCGCGCTGGCGCCAGACAGCGAGACGCCGTTCACCATCTCGCTCCCGGACGCCGACCGCGTCGACCGCTATCGCATCAGCTTCAGTCAGGATCAGAAGAACGTCCCGCACGTCGACCGGCGGCAGACCCACGACCGCACGCAGTCGGCGCCGCCGCCCGACGGGGCTCCGTCATGACCCGCATGCGCGCCATGTGCGTCACGCTCGCCATGGCCGCCGCGCTGCCGCTGACCGGCGCCGGACAACAGCAGCCGCCGGCAGACGACACCCAGCCGCCCATCTTCCGGACCGGCATCGACCTGATCGACATCACCGCCACGGTCACCGACCGCCGCGGCCGTTTCGTGCCCGGGCTGACCGTCGACGACTTCATCGTGCATGAAGACGGCGTCCCGGTCGACGTGACCATGTTCAGCAACGAACGCGTGCCGGTCAGCCTCGGTATCGCGCTCGACACCAGCGGCAGCATGGACGGTCCGAAGATGGACTCCGCGCGACGCGCCCTCGACCGCTTCCTGTACGACCTGCTCGGCCCCGATGACCAGATCTTCCTGTACGAGTTCAACTACACCCCCGACCTGATTCAGGACTGGACGTCCGACCGCGACCGCCTGAGCCGTGCGCTCCGCGAAATCCGGCCGCGGGGCGGCACCGCGCTGTACGACGCCGTCGCCGAATCGGTGCCGCTGGTCGAGGACGGTCGGCATCGCAAGAAGGCGCTCCTGATCATCTCCGACGGCAACGACACCAACAGCGAGATCGACGTCCGCGACTTGCGCCAGATCATCCGCGAGACCGAGGCGCTGGTCTACGCCATCGGCATCGACACCGCCGCGCGCCGCTCCGGATGGAACCGCCGCGGTCCGGCGCTGCCGCTCCCCGGGAACTCCCCTTTCCCGTTCCCCGGCGGAGGACGCCGCCCGCCGCAACTACCGCAGGGCCGGCTCCCGGCCGGCGTGAATCAGGAGGACCGCGTCAACGTGAACGCGCTCCGCGACCTCACCGACGACAGCGGGGGCCGTACCGAGATCGTCCGTGACGCGAGCGACCTCGACCCGGCGACGGCCGGTATCGCCCGCGAGTTGAGCCAGCAGTACTTCCTCGGCTATCCGGCGCAGGCCGAACAGGACGGCAAGTGGCATGCGATCCGGGTCGAAATGCGCAACCCCGCCTATCGCGTCCGCGCCCGCCGCGGTTACACCGCCACCCCCTGACCCCCGGACGCACACCGACCCCCGACGCGCACCGACCCCCGCACCCGCACCGACCCCCGCACCCGCACCGACCCCCGGACGCCCACCAACCCCCGCACCCGCACCCGCACCGACCCCCGGACGCACACCGACCCCCGACGCGCACCGACCCCCGCACCCGCACCGACCCCCGCACCCGCACCGACCCCCGGACGCGCATCCCTGTAGGGGCAACCCTTGTGGTTGCCCGCTGCCGACCGGCGACGAGCAACCCCGCGGTATATACTGGCGGCCCGCTGGTCATGTCCCCCAATCGACGGCTGTTCCTCATCGACGGCTACTCCCAGGTGTATCGGGCGTATCACGGCATCCGCGGCCTGACCGGGCCCGACGGACAGTCGACGAACGCCGTGTTCGGCTTCATCACGATGCTGCGGAAGCTGATCGACGGCGAGCAGCCCGAGCTGATCGCGGCGGCGTTCGACCTGCGGGGTCCGACCTTCCGGCACGAAATGGCTGACGATTACAAGGCGAACCGGCAGCCGATGCCGGACGACCTGGCCGAGCAGATCCCGCTGGTGCACGAGGCCTGCACGGCGCTCGGCGTGCCGATCGTGACGTATCAGGGATTCGAGGCGGACGACGTGATGGGGACACTGGCGGTGCAGGCGACGGCCGCCGGACTCGACGTGGTGCTGGTCACCGGTGACAAGGACTTCTTTCAACTCGTGAACGACCAGGTGACCATCTTCAACCCGCGCGACGACGGAGTCTGGTACGACGCGGCCGGGGTGCAGAAGAAGTTCGGCGTGCGTCCCGACCAGGTGGTCGACGTCCTGGCGCTGATGGGAGACGCCAGCGACAACGTCAAGGGAGTGCCGGGCATCGGCCAGAAGGGGGCGCGCGACCTGGTGACCGGCTACGGCTCACTCGACCGGCTGCTGGCCGAGGCGGCCGATCTGCCCAAGAAGAAGTATCGGACCGCGCTCACCGAGCACGCGGACGACGCGCGCCACAGCCGCGACCTAGTGCGCATCCGGACCGACGTGCCGGTCACGCTGCCGCCCGAGCTGTACCGCTTCGAGGGGCCCGACCGCGCGCGCTGCTACACGCTGTTTACCGAACTGGGATTCAAGTCGCTGCTGGGCGAATTCGCACCGACCGCCGAGACCGTCGACACCGACTATCGGCTCGTCACCGAGCAGACCGGCCTGCAGGCGCTGGTCGCGTCGGTCCGCGCCGCCGGCCGCTGCGGGGTGCACGTGCTGGCGGTGTCCGGCGCCGCGTCGCGCGGCGGCATCGTGGGCATCGCCCTGTCGACCGCCGCGCGCTCGGCCCGCTACGTGCCGGTGGCGAACGACGGACTGGACCTGAGCGGCCATCTCGAACCGACGGTGGTCTTCGACGCCCTGCGCCCGCTGCTCGAAGACCCGCGCATCGGCAAGGTGGGGCACGACCTCAAGCGCGAGATGCTGTGGCTGGCCGCCGGCGGCATCGCGTTGCAGGGCCTCGAGCTGGACACGATGATCGCCAGCTATCTGCTGGACGCCACGCGGGTCACGCCGACGCTCGAGACGGTGGCCCTGGAGGAAACCGGCTACCGGGCGCTGACCGCCGAAGCGGTGCGGGGCAAGGGATCCAAGGCGCCCGACTTCGACCAGCTTGCGCCGGAGGGGGTGCTCGCCTATGCCTGCGAGCGCGCCGACCTGCCGCTGCAGGCGGCCGAAGGGTTGACCGCCCGGCTCGCCGCCGAGGGTCTCGAACGTCTGTATCAGGAGCTCGAGCATCCGCTGCTGCCGATCCTGGCCCGTATCGAACAGGTCGGGATCGGGGTGGCGACCGACGCGCTGGCCGACCAGTCGCGGCAGATGGACGCCGCGCTGACGGCGCTGCAGCGACAGATCTTCGACCTCGCCGGCGAAGAGTTCAACATCAACTCGCCGCGGCAGCTCTCGGTGATCCTCTTCGACAAGCTGGCGTTGCCGGCCCGCAAGAAGACCGGCAAGACGCGCGCCGCCTCGACGTCGGCCGCCGTGCTCGAAGACCTGGCCCTGCAGCACGAGCTGCCGCGGTTGATCGTCGAATGGCGCACCATCCAGAAACTGAAGGGCACGTATGTCGACGCGCTGCCGCTGCTCGTGCGGCCCGAGACCGGCCGCTTGCACACGTCATTCAACCAGGCGGTGGCCGCCACCGGCCGCCTGAGCAGCAGCGACCCGAACCTGCAGAACATCCCGATCCGCACGGCGCTGGGGCGGGAAATCCGGCGGGCGTTCGTCGCCCGCGACGGACACCTGCTGATCTCGGCCGACTACTCGCAGATCGAACTGCGGGTCCTGGCGCATCTCTCGGGCGATACCGCCCTCGTCGACGCGTTCGTGCGCGGCGACGACATCCATGATCAGACCGCCGAGCGGGTGTTCGGCGTGGACAGCGGACTCGACCCGCACGAGCTGCGGCGGCGCGCCAAGATCATCAACTATGCGCTGCTCTACGGGAAGACGGCCTTCACGCTGTCGCGCGACATCGGCGTATCGCCGCACGACGCGCAGGCATTCATCGATGCGTACTTCGACGGCTATCCGCAGGTGCGCGGGTTCCTCGAGCAGGTGGTCGTGGAGGCCCGCGAGACGGGCGAAGTCCGGACGATGTTCGGCCGCCGCCGGCTCGTGCCGGAGCTGCGCAGCCGGAACGCACAGATCAGATCGGCCGCCGAGCGCGCCACCGTGAACATGCCGATCCAGGGCGGCGCCGCCGACATCCTGAAGCGGGCGATGATCGATCTGGCCGGCGTCCTGCCCCCCTCCGCACCGATGATCCTCACCGTCCACGACGAGCTGGTCGTGGAAGCGCCCGAGCAGGAGGCCGAGCCGGTGGCCGCGCTGGTGCGCACCCGGATGGCGGAGGCCGTCACCCTGGCGGTGCCGCTGACGGTCGACGTCGGCATCGGGACAGACTGGATGGCGGCCAAGGGATGACGCCCGCCGCGGCCGGGGCCGCGGTTGTATAATCCCCGCCAGATGGCGGCGCCCACAACCATCCCGCACTCCGCGCACAACCTCTCCAACCAGCACATCGACGACGAGGCGCTGAGCGTCATTCAACGCCTGCAGAAGCACGAGTTCGAGACCTACCTCGTCGGCGGCGGGGTCCGCGACCTGCTGCTCGAACGGCGTCCCAAGGACTTCGACCTGGGCACGTCGGCCCATCCGCAGCAGATCAAGAGCCTGTTCAGGAACTGCTGGATCATCGGGCGCCGGTTCCGGCTGGCGCACATCAAGTTCGGGGACAAGACGGTCGAGGTGGCCACGTTCCGCAAGCAGGTGCCGCCCGAGACCGACACCGAGCGCCAGGCGCGCGAGGCGCGGCAGCGCGCCGAACGGGAAGCGGCGGCGCGAGAGGGGAGGCGGTCGAAACGGCACATCCCGCGGGACAACACCTTCGGCACGGCGGCCGAGGACGCGTTCCGGCGCGACTTCACCATCAACGCGCTGTTCTACGATGCGTCGACCGGCGCCATCATCGACCATGTCGGCGGCATGCGGGACATCCGCACCCGGACGCTGCGCAGCATCGGCGACCCCAATGAACGTTTCGTGGAAGACCCGGTCCGCATGCTGCGCGCCATCGTGCTGGCGGCGCGGCTCGACCTGACCATCGACCCGGCGGTCACGGCGGCGCTGCGGCGCCACCGCGGCGAGATCGTCCACAGCGCGCCGGCGCGGCTGGTCGAAGAACTCTTCAAGATCGCGCGCAGCGGCGCGGCGGAACGGATCATCCGCGATCTGGGCGACGCGGGTCTGCTCAAGTTCATCGCGCCGGAACTGCACCGCCACCGGTCCGACGCCCTGTGGCAGTCGCTCGCGGCGCTCGACCGCTACCGCCGCCGATTCGACGAGTGTCCGCCCACGCTCGGGAACGCGCTGCTGCTCGGCAGCCTGGTCGCTCCGTTCACCCGCATCGAGCGGCCACGGCGGCGGGCGGCGGACGACACGCTGGCACGACGCCCGCTGGAAGTCTCGCTCGGCGCGCTCCCGATCGCGCGGCGCGACGTGGAACATCTGCGCCAGATCCTCGACCTGCAGCGGCGCCTGACCGGCGAGCCGTTGTCGCCGGGCGCCAGACGCTCACTGTTGCGCCGGTCGGCGGTGGCCGACGCGCTCACGTGGATGGAGATCCAGGGGGAAACGCCGGAGGTGCTCGACGGCCTGCGGGCCGAGGCGGCGGCGCCCGCGGAGCCGCGGCGGCGGCGGCGGGGGCGGCGGGGTAGGCGGGGGCGCCCGCCTTCGCGGGAGAGCCCGCCGTAGCTTCCGCCTCCGCGGGCGGGCCCGCTTCGGCGCGCTACGAAAGGAGTATCGCGGTTACCTGGTAGAAGGACATCACGACGCCGGCCAGCGTGAGGACTATCAGGCCGAGCGAGGCCAGCAGCACCCAACTGCTGTCCTGGCGGTCATCGTCCAGACTCATGAGCTGGGCGGCAATCCAGCCCGCGGCGAATCCGCCGCCATGCGCCCAATTGTTGATGCCGGGCATGAGGAACCCGAACACCCCCAGGATGATGGCCCACTGCCAGAGCTGCTGCGTCATCACCGAACTGCCGCGGCGGCGGCCGTAGACGATCAAGGCCGCCAGAAGACCGAAGATACTGCCCGACGCGCCGATCGTCGGCGCCCCGCTCATCACGTTCGAGGCCAGAAAGCCACCGACTCCGGCGACGTTGAACAGCAGGAACGCCCGGCCCTGCCCGTAGACCTCGGCCACCCCCGGACCGAGGTTGCGAATCCACATGACGTTGAAAATGATGTGCAGCAGACTGCCGTGCAGATACATGGCGGTCAGCACCGTCCACCACCAGCCCTGCTGCCAGGCTAGGCCGCCGGTCATGCCAAGCTGATACAGCGCCCGCGACCCGGGTGACAGAATCGACAGCAGCCCCGCCGGCTGCAGAATCGCCTCCGGTTGCACCAGCAGCGCCAGCGCATACAGGGTGCCGCAGGCGACCGCGATCAGCGTGAACAGATCGAGACGTCCCCCGAGCGATCGGCGCAGCACCGTGGCCCAGCCGAACAGCCCCGGCCGCCAGGCGCCGCAGAAGGGGCACTTCTCTTCGTTGACCCCCACCAGCCGCCCGCACTGCGAACAGACGACGGAACCGTGGACCTGTCTCACGGGCAGTTACGCTACCACACGCAGAACGCGGTTCGCCGTCCAGGCGGGATGCATCGCCGTGCGAATGCCGCGGGGCTTGCGCCACGGCTAACCATGGGTGCGCTCGAACTCGGCCATGAACTCGACCAGCGCCGTCACGCCCGCTTCCGGACAGGCGTTGTAGATCGACGCCCGCTGACCGCCGACCGAGCGGTGTCCCTTGAGCCCCGCGAGCCCCGCGGCGTCCGCCTCGGCCGAGAATCGTTGCTCGAGCGCCTCGGAGGGTAGCCGGAAGGTCACGTTCATCAGCGACCGGCTGCCCGTCTGCGCGGTGCCGCGATAGAACCGGCTGCGGTCGATTGCGTCGTAGAGCAGCGCGGCCTTGCGGCGGTTGCGCGTCTCCATGGCGTCGAGTCCGCCGCCATCGAGCAGCCAGCGCATGACGAGTCCGAACAGGTAGATCGCGAACACCGGCGGCGTGTTGTAGCGCGACCCGTGTTGCGCCGCGACGGCGTAGCGCAGGGTGGCGGGCAGACCGTCCCGCCCCCGCTCCGCAAGGTCCCGGCGGATGATGACCAGCGTGAGACCGGCCGGACCGAGGTTCTTCTGCGCCCCGGCGTAGACGATCCCGCAACGGGCGGTGTCGAACGGACGGCAGAGCAGATCGGACGAGGCGTCGACCACCAGCGGGCGGTCGCCGGCGTCCGGCAGTTCCGGCCACTGGGTGCCGGTGATCGTGTTGTTCGAGGTGACGTGCAGGTAGGCGCCGTCCCTACTCAGGCGCAGCTCGCCGGCGGCCGGCACGCGGGTGAACGCCTGCGCTTCGGTCGTCGCCGCCACATGCACCGTGCCGAACTTGGCCGCCTCGGCCGCCGCCTTCTTCGCCCAGATGCCGGTCAGCACGTAGTCGGCGACCCCGCCGGCGTCGAGCAGGTTCATCGGCACCATCGCGAACTGCTGGCTGGCCCCGCCCTGCAGGAACAGCACGTGATACTCGTCCGACAGGTCGAGCAGCCGGCGCAGGTCGGCCTCGGCCTGTTTGAGGATGCGGTCGAATACCGCCGACCGATGGCTGATCTCGAGCACCGACATACCGGCGCCGGGCAACGCCAGCAGGTCGCGGCGCGCCTCCTCGAGGACCGGCTCCGGCAGCACCGCCGGCCCCGCGCTGAAATTGAACACTCGCGCTGTGGAAGTGGAAGGCATGACGAACTCGCTTTGACCGCGCGGGACAGTGCGCCGGCGGCGGTGGCTCACAGCAGATGCGTGAGCAGACCGTCGCGCAGTTTCGGTTCGAACCAGGTCGACTTGGGGGGCATCATCTCGCCGGCGTCCGAGACCGCGAGCAGCTCTTCGACGGTGACGGCGGCCATCGAGAACGCCACCGCCGCCTGGCCGGAATCGACCAGCCGCTCAAGCTCGCGCGTGCCGCGCGCCCCGCCGACGAAGCGCACGCGTGGGTCGGTGCGCACGTCGCGCACGGCGAGCAGCGGACCGAGCACGTGGTCCTGCAGCATCGACGCGTCGAGCGCGCGCAGCAGGTCGGCCGCCGCGCCGCCGACCCCGCCGCCGCCACCAGCGCCGCCCGGACCACCCGACAACCTGACCCGTCGCCAGCGCCCCTCCAGATACATCGCCAGCGAGCCCTTCGGCGGCGTCGACGCGTCACCCGGCTCGACCGCCAGGCGGGCCGACAGGCGCTCGAGAAACTGCGCCGGGGTCGCGCCGGCCAGATCGGCCACGGTGCGGTTGTACGGCAGGATGCGCGCCTGCCGATCGGGAACCGCCACCGCCAGAAAGTAGTCGCGCTCGGCCGCCGCACCCGAACCGAAGGTCGTGCCCGAGTCGGCGGTCGATGTGCGTACACCGAGGGCCTTGCGCGCGCGGGCGGCGCTGGCCACCCGGTGGTGCCCGTCGGCGATATAGAGCGCCGGCACCACCGCAAACAGATCGCGCAGCGACCAGGTGTCGCCGGCGGTGGCGCGCCAGACCGTGTGCCCCACCCCGTCCGGCGCGTCGAAATCGAACAATGGCTCAGTCGCGCAAATCTGGTCGACCACGGCATCGATCGCCGGCGTCTGCCGGTAGGTCAGAAAGACGATTCCGGTCTGCGCCTCGATCGTCACCATGTGCCGGGTCCGGTCATCCTCCTTGTCCGGCCGTGTCCGCTCGTGCTTCTTGACGATGCCGGCGTCGTACTCGTCCAGCGAGAAACAGCCGGCCACCCCGACCTGCTCGTGCGCACCGGCGCGCAGGCGATAGACATACAGCGCCGGTTCGGCTTCCACGACCAGCGGAGCGATCTCCCACAACTGCGTCAGGTTCGCGCGCGCCGTCTCATAGACCCGGGGGTCGTGCGGGTCGACGTCCGGGGCCAGATCGATCTCCGGCCGGGTGACGTGCAGGAAACTCAGCGGCGCGCCCCACGCCAGCGCCCGCGCTTCGTCGGTCGAGACGACGTCATAGGGGACCGCGGCAACCGCGGCGGCGGCATGCGGCTCGGGACGGAGGGCGCGAAACGGACGAACAAGGGCCATCAGGGAAATCTGTCGACACGCATCCGCACCACGCCGGCGCACGCGTCAGCGGACGGGCCGAGCGGCGCCGGCGTCACTGGCTGTCCGCGGCGAACGAATCCTCGTCACGCCGTGGTGTCCGGCCGGCCAGCAGATCCAGCGCCCCGTCCCTGACGGTCCGGAACGCCGCAAGATGCTCCGCCGGCACGGGAGCGCCGGGCGGGAGCGAGCGATGTTCGATCAGCGGGTTGACGAAGGTGCCGTTCTTGCGCAGGCGGTAGTCCAGGTGCGGTCCGGTCGCCAGACCGGTCGACCCGACATAACCGATCACCTGCCCCTGCATCACCCGCGCCCCCGGGCGCATCCCTTTGCCGTACCGCGACAGGTGCAGATAGTACGTCTCGTAGCCGTTCTGGTGGCGCAGCCGCACCATGTTCCCCGAGCCCCCGTTCGCGCCCGCCGAGACGACGGCGCCGTTGGCGACCGCGATGACCGGCGTCCCGGTCGGCGCGCCGTAGTCGACGCCCAGATGCGCGCGGCGCGTGCCCAGTATCGGGTGCATGCGGTTGTGCGAGAAGCGCGACGTCACTCGGCGCTCCAGCCTGAACGGCGCCCGCAGAAACTGCCGTGTCAACGAGCGCCCTTCGTCGTCGAAATAGGCCGGCGCCTCGCCGGGCACGTCGAATCGGAACGCGTACACCTGCCGCCCGGCGTTGTTGAACTCCGCGGCCAGCACGTCGCCATAGGTCACATGGGCATCGTCGCGGACGAACCGCTCGTAGAGCACGCCGAAGTCGTCGCCCGGCTGCAGCTCCGTATTGAAATCGATTTCGCCGCTGAAGACCCCGGCCAGCTCCACCGCGACCTGGGTGTCGGCCCCGCCGGCCGCCATCGCCGCGAACAGCGAGTTCTGCTGGCGGTTGATCTCGCCGCGCATCGCCACCTGTTCGAGACGCTTTTCGTAGTCGACGAGCGCAGCGTCGAACAGCGGCGGCGCGGCGGCGCAATCCACCTGCAGGTATTGATCGTTGTCGACGTGATATTCGAAGCGGCGGAACCGGCCGTCGGGACCGTACACCACCTTGTATGAATTCCCGGACCGCAACCGGCGGGGATCGAACACCGGACGCACCGCCTCGACGAACGCATGCGCCGCATCCCCCGCCATGTCGTGCGAGGCCAGCAGACCGGCGAGCGTCGCGTTGCGGGGCACCGCATCCTCGACGACCCGGGTTTCCGGCTTCAGGAAGATGTCAGGACCGGCGGTCGCCACGGGCAGCGGCGGTTCCACGAAACCGCACCCGGCCAGACCGGACAGAGTGAGGACAAGAACCGGACCGACACGCCAACATTGGTGCATAAGTTTCGGAGTGTAACACACACGTACCGCGCGACTTCCGGCCTTCGTACGGGCCGGCGCCGGGCGGCCCATCTCGCGGGCGAACTCACTCGATGTGGATCGGCGGGTCGGAGTCGCGGCGGGGTTCGACCGAGCCGATGACGGCAGACCGGGTGTAGCCCAGCGCGTGCAGTTCGGCGAGGCAGGCGTCGGCCTGATTACTCACCGGTCAAGGTCGCAAGAGAAACCGGCGTTCCGACAAATGTCCTGACCGTGATGTCCTTGTACTCTTCGTCCCGCATTCGCCGCGCCGGGTCGGCCCGGACCGCCTGTTTGTCCAGCCTCTGGTTGTACCTCTCGAAAACGATGCAGTAATGGGTCGATATGTCGGATCTATCGAACGTGGTCCGATGCTCGACCTCACAGACCGAGCGCAGGTATTCCAGGAGCGGCAGCGAGCGCCGCAGTTGCTCCCTGGGTTTCTCTCCGTTGTTCTTCGTTTTCTTGAGTTCAACGAAAATGGCCTGCGTGTTGGTACCCGATTCGGCAACCAGCAGGTAATCGCAGATGGGCCTGAAGCGGTCAGCACCGAGCCTCGGTGAATGACCGACCCGTTCCATGCGTATCGCGGTGAACTCTGCCGGCAGCCCGACGACCTTCACCCGCATTCTGGCCTGCTTTTCCCGAAGTTCGACACCGTCGGTCTCTGCCGGCGTCGTTACGAGCGCGGCAGGTTTCAGGATACCCGCCAGAGCGGACGCGAGCGCCACATCAACCCTCCGCGTCTTCCGCCACTCGCGACGAGAGCTCGTTGGCGACGGTGTTGATTCGGTCGATGGTTGTGTCGAAGATCGGCATGTCGATGCCGAACCTGTCGACCTTGCACCTGCTCAGCCCGTTTTCTTCGGCGACATATGCCCGGATGGCTTCTGGGAAAATGAAGTCATTGTCTCCGTATCCGAGCCCCTTGGCGATCGTCGTCTTGTCCGTGATGGGTCCGCTCAGCATGACGAGGTTGTTGATCTCCTTGATGAGATAGTCGCTGTGGGTTGTCAGCAGCACCTTCAACCCGACCCGCACCACGCGCGCCAGCAGCCGCGCCAGCAGGATCTGGTTGGCGGTGTCGAGATGGCCTTCCGGTTCGTCGATGATGAGCAGTTGGTTCCTCCGGGCGACGTGTCGCAGGAAGAAATACAAGTCCGACAATCCGCGCGCCGACGAAGACGCGAGGTGCAGTGGTATGGCGAAACGGCGTTTGCCGCGCGCGACGGACCGGAACTCGATAGTGTCACTGGACGCCGCATAATAGCCGCCCATCAGCTTCTTGATGTCGTCGAACAGACGGTGGTCGTGGATTTCGCTCCGTTGCTTGCTGATGTCGGAGAGGCTCCGTGTGTAGTCGATGTTGTCCTTGATGGGCAGGGCGTATCGGCTGAAGTTTTGGCCAATCAGTAAAAACGGGAATTGGGGATCCGCGTTTTTCCTGTCTCCGATTTTCTGCAACAAGTCGACCAGTCGGCTCTTCGTAAAGTCAAGCTCCTTGTAGAAGAGCGATATGCCGAAACGCTCGGCGGAAAGGACGAACGGATCGGACGAAAGTTCGGGAAACAGAAATCGAACGTAGAGACGTAAGACGGGAAACAGCAGTTCGCCAGCGTCGATCTGCTGTCGTCCCGGCGCAGGTCCGGTCACGAGAATGTTCGTGCCGTCATATCGGATCGAGAGCGTCGCATCCGAGCGAACATTGATGTCAACGGATTGCAGGGATTCCGGAAGCGCCGCGTTCAGATCGACACTGATCGAGGCGCCCTTGAACCCGTCCGGGGGGGAGCTGAAGACCTCGGCCAGCGCGCCCGTAGAGAAAGACCGTGTAAACGACCCCATGAGCTCCGCACGCTCGGCGTTGAGCACCTCTCGATCGACGGCGACCGTGGCGTTGCCTTGGTCTTTCAACTGTTTGAGAATCTGTCCGAAGATTGTGTGCTGCCGGTTGGCGTCAGCGACCGCGGATTTGCGTGCTCGCGGAAGAAACTTGGTCAGACCAGGCCACGAGTCCCACATCTTCAGGAACCCGTACAGCGTATAGACCAGATAGGTCTTGCCGGTATTGTTGCGGCCGGCGATCACCGTGAGGTCGCCGAGTTCCAGCTTGGCGTTGGTGATGGGGCCGACGTTCGCGAAGGTGAACGTGACCGGTGTTCGATTCAGGCGGCTGTCAGGCGGCATGACCTCATCCTCGAATCGTCGAAGCCCGGCGTTCGCTCGGGTCCAGACGCGTGCGCTACCGAATTATATGGTCTCCCCCTCCAGGCATGCCGCAAGCTTGCGCCCACGCGAGCGACATTTGAGCTCGACTCGGCGCGCCGCCTCACGACTTCCGGCCTTCGTGCGGGCCGGCGCGTCGCGGTGCGCCCCGCGGGCGGGGTCACTCGATATGGATTGGGGGATCGGGGTCGCGGCGGGGTTCGACCGAGCCGATGACGGCAGACCGGGTGTAGCCCAGCGCGTGCAGTTCGGCGAGGCAGGCGTCGGCCTGATCGACCGGCACGCCGGCCAGCAGGCCGCCGGTGGTTTGCGGATCGTACAGAAGAAGGTAGCGCGGGTCGTCCCCGAGCCGGTCGACACCGGCGACGGCGCGGCGGAGGCGGACGTTGTGCGGATGCAGCGAGCTGCAGAGACCCGCGGACGCGGTCGCCAGCGCATCGTCGAGCAGCGGCACGGCGCTCAGATCGAGGCGCGCATCGACGCCCGACGCGCGGGAGATCGAGCTGGTCGAGAGGCTGTTCGACAGCATCCCGACAGCCAGCCGGGAATGACCGATAATGGTGACGGCCGCCGACGTTGTCGTCATATGTCATGATAGGTGACGACTGTGTCGACAGAATTCATTATCGCCCGGGCATTGGATCTGCCGGCGCTGCTGGCCCGGAAGTCCCACTTTCTGCTCGGGCCTCGGCAGACGGGCAAAACCACGCTCATTCGGCGCGCGCTTCCGAAGGCGCGGGTCTACGACCTGCTGGACCACGCCGTCTTCCTCGAACTCAGCCAGCGTCCCGGCCGGTTGATGGAAGAGCTCACGCCGGACGTCGAGATCATCGCGATCGACGAGATCCAGCGGCTGCCGCTGCTGCTCAACGAAGTCCACCGCATCATCGAAACGCACGGCGTGCGCTTTCTTCTCACCGGATCGAGCGCCCGCAAGCTGCGCCGGGGCGGCGTGAATCTGCTCGGCGGCCGGGCGCGCACGAAGGTGCTGCACCCGCTCACGTGGATGGAGTTGAGCGGGCATTTCAACCTCGATCGCGCCGTCTGCCGCGGCACCATCCCGTCCATCTACTTTTCCGACGATCCCGACGCCGACCTGCGCGCCTACACGGGAACCTATCTGCAGGAGGAAGTGGTTGCCGAGGGCGCCACGCGGAACATCCCCGCGTTCGGACGATTCCTCCGCGTCGCCGCACTCGCCAACGCCACCATCGTGAACTTCAGCAACGTGGCCAACGACGCCCAAACGCCGCGGTCGACCGTCTACGAGTATTTCGGCATTCTGCGCGACACGCTGGTGCTGTACGAAGTGCCCGCGTGGCGGCAATCGGTCAAGCGCAAGCCTCTCGCATCCTCGAAGTACTACTTTTTCGACATCGGCGTGGCGTCGGCGCTGCAGGGACGCCGCCTGCGGTCCGGCACACCGGAGTTCGGCCAGGGGTTCGAAACGTGGCTGTTTCACGAGCTCAGAAGCTGGATCGACTACCGCTCCGGCGAAGACCTGCGCTACTGGCGTTCCACGTCCGGCTTCGAGGTCGACTTCATCCTCGGCGACCACACGGCCATCGAGGTCCAATGCAAGGCGAACGTAGGGCCGCGAGACCTGAAGGCGCTGCGCGCGCTCGCGGAGGAGGAGAAACTCCGCCGCTATCTCTGCGTCTGCCTGGAGCCACGCCGGCGGCGGGTCGGCGGGGTGGAGGTGTTGCCGTACACCGAGTTCCTGTCGGCGCTGTGGACAGGCGAGATTTCCTGAGGACCCGCCAGGCAAGGCGATGAAAGTGTCGCGGCGCCGTCAGCACCGAAAGCGCAAGATGGCGTCCGTTACCCGCGCCTGTTCGGTCCATGTCAGGTCGGCGAACAATGGCAGTCGGCGGACAGATAGCTGGAGGTCTCGAGGGAAACCGGGGTCGTTGTAGAAGCGGATCATCTGATGGACGTCACCGGCAATGGCGCAGAGACGGTCGACATCGCCCGCCAGAGCCGGACGCACCCCGCTCTCACCGCCGTCCGGCGGCGGCAGGTGCGCGGGCAGCCACTTGAACATCACGCGAACGTCGACCAGCCGGAGCCCGCCGTCCTCGACCAGCCGGACCGTCGCCCACTGCGACGCCTGCACCAGGTTTTAGATTGGGACAATGACAGTCAGCGAGCCACGCTCAGGCATCGGAAGAAGGGGCGCAGGAATGCGAGACGTCACCGATAGTAGGGCAGCGCTGGTCGGCGTGACGTGCAGGTGAAAGCGGAGATTGGCGGCCAGAACGTCCCGAATCGCGTCGGTCGTGTGCGTACTGCTGTTGTCGACAACCAGGTGCAGCGCCAAGTCGGGCGGTGTCGCGCGGTCGATCTGCGCGAGGAACTGGCGGAACTCCCTGGCGCGATGGCGACAGGTGACCCGTCCGAGCACCTCCCCGGTCGCGACATTGAAGGCCGCGTACAAATTCGTGGCCCATACGGCCGGGCGGCGCCTCCGTCGTATTCCCCTCTCCACGGCGGTGCTGGGCACCGAGGAACGAGCCGAGATACAGATCGACGTGGACCACAACTTCGTGTCGGCGACCCTGTTCGCTGCAGAACGCCACTTGGGGATTCAGGTCCATCACGCGTTCGTCGTTCTCCGCTGACACTTCAGAATCATCTCTGCCACGGCCTCGGGCGTGGTCTTGTCAATAGGTCCTGCCCAATAGCCCCCAAGGTGCGGCGTGGCGAGGGCCGCCATCGCAAGCGTCCGATGTTCGAACTTGGCTGAACTCCGGTCCGAATAAAGTGCGAAGCTCGGACACCCGTAGTACGGGGCCAGGTAGGACAGACCGCCGTAGCTGCCGACCCAGGCCGTGGCATTGCAAAGCACCGCGCTCTGGACAGTCAGGTTGTTGGCGTCAGTCATGTATTCTGCCAAACAGGTCACGTCTCCGGAGACGTCGAGAGCAAAATCCGAGTGTTTCCGGTCGTAGTTCACACTCGTGTTGAGCAGAACCACCGGAAGCGAGTCGGCGAGGTGCTGCACGACCGCCTGCGCAAACGCCTGGTTAGCGTCAGTTCGCCTGTAGGCAAGATTGTCGTAAAAGCGAACCGCGACAAACTCTTCCGGGAGCTTGCCGTCAAGGGCCGCCATCGTGACAGGCGGCAGCATTTGGTAGCAGGTCGTGACCCAGTCGTGAGTCGCGTGGCGCAGATGCTTGAAGTTGTCGTACATCTCGCTCGGGTGCAGGATGTTGATCCGCTCGGCCCCAACCTCGCGACGGACAAGCTCGACCAGTTCTTTCTCCTTTTCGGGGTACTTCCGTCGCAGATAGCCCCGGGAATCGTTGTTCTTGGACGTCTGTTTCAAGAACTTCGGAAAGCGCGCCCTGAACCCCTCGATACCGAAGTGCTCGAACAGATCGATATACCGCCAGGCCAATCCCCGGTACCAGGATCCGGCCCCGCCGCGGGAGAGCACCACGAGCCGATCGCTCAATCCCGGAAACTCCGAGATCGCCCACCGCAGGAACGGCACCCAGTACAGCAGTTCGAACGCAATCTCCCCGAGCCACGGTCCTGCGAGCACCGGCACGTCGGCCTGGTCGAACTGCCGGAGTCGGGCACGCGTCTGGCCAAGCAGCCGCTCGCTCCGTTCCTGAGTGCTCTCGTCTCGCATTGCCCGGTATTCCGCTAGTACTTGAACGACGTATCCTTCTGGACGAGGCGCCGCGCATGGTCCGCCGGCAGACGGGCGGTCAGCACGTCACGGACGGCGCGTTCCGCGCCGAGCTGCACCTGATAGATATAACGGTCGGTCTCGGGTGGGGCATCGGCCGGAATCGATGCGCGATGGGCGCCCGTCGAGTTGAGAAACACGACGGCACTGTTGGGCCGGCCGGGCACCTCTCGCACCACCTCGACGTCGTCCTCGGGAACCCAGAACGGGGAATGGGTCGGGAATTCCTGTTCGTGCTGCAATCGGCACAGTTGCGTCCCGTAGAGCTGCTGGTCGTCGCGTTTGGTGAGATACAGGATGCAAGTCAGGAAGGTCCAGTGTGGATCGCGGTGCGGCTTGATCTCGTAGCCGGGTCGACGACGCATGACACGCGCGGCCGCCGGGCGCAGGCTGATGCCCGCGTCGGCCATCGAGTCGGCGATGCCTGGCCAGTGTGTGCGCACCAGGAGATCGAGGTCGTCCTGGAACTTGTCGGTCAGCGCCGGGACGAGTTCCTTCATGAAAATGTGCTTCTGGAATGCGTGCCAGATCTCCCAGTGGTAGCGAGGGGCAAACTCGAAGGGGACCTTCAGGTCCTGGCGTGTGACACTCAGGTGGTCGAAGAATAGCGGCGGGGGAATCGCCGAAACCAACGCGTCGTACGCATCGTCGGGTAGCAGGTCGTCGAGCACGATGTAGGGACAGGGATCAGATTCCAAAGGCGCCGCGGCAACGACAGCCCGCACGTGGGCGGGTACCCGCGCATCGCCGATCCGCTCAAGCCCGCGCTCGAGCGCCCGCTTGAATCGCGTATCACTCTTGTATATCGCCCGCGACTGCTCGACCCGGGTCCGGAGTTCAACCAGCGCTTTCGGCTCGTCTCGTGTCTGCTTCGCCTGCGCGTCCAGACGTCGCTGCAACTCCAGAATCTGCTTTTTCAGTCTCTTCGATTCCTTGAGGCCTTGCTTCACCTGCGTCCGGAGCGCCGGGAGCTCCCGCACCTCGTCCAGCGTTCGCAGGAGTCTCCATGGCGCCAGCGGGCTGAGGCGGCGCAAGATCTGCATGGTCCTCTTCACCATGGCCATCATTGTATTACCGCATCACCCGCCTTCCATCCTGCGGGTCAGCGCTGGGGTGCGACCAAGGATCCGGGCGTATCATGTGCGGCATGGACAGCCTCGGCGCCCTGGTGGGGCACATTGGGCGGCGCACCCAGACCCTGAGTTGGCTGGGTCTCCCCCTGTTGGTCGGGGGCGTTGTGCTCGCCGCCCTTTGGATGATCCCGGTGGCAGCGCCGACGGTGCACGTCCGGTGGGCCGACCAGGTCGACGCCGCGCAACGCGCCGCAGTCGAACGCGAGCGATCCCTCGTCAACGGCACACTCCGTGAGGATGGTTCCTGGGCGTACCTGCTCGAAGACACCTCGAACATCAACGTCGCCCTGATTGTGCAGGCGCCGGTCGTTGACGACACGTACGGCATCGATCGGGATCGGTTCGAAGTGGTCCGTCCCGCGGTCGTCAGACCGCTCCTCCGGCTGGCGCCGCTGCAGTCGTTTCTCGGATTCGGTCTGGGCCTGCTGCTCCTGGTCGGCTCGATCGCCGCCACCCGACAGCGCCGCACCGTCTACGCCACCTTGTTGAGATTCAGATCGACGTGGACCGAACGTTCGTGTTTTCAACCCTGCCCGCCGGAGAACGCGATCTGGGGATCCAAGTCTTTCACGCGTTCGTCGTACTCCAATAGACCAGACGGCCGCGCCGGCTGCTAGACAAGTTGTTCTTGACGCGGAACCGACCGGCTGAAAGCAAGACCCCCGTTCAAACTGTGCGTGCGGATTTCCCGCACACGGCTTACCAGATGGACTTCAGGTCGCAGCATACACCACCCCCGGATACCGAATCGTGCCGCGCAGGCGGACCAGCCCCAAGGCCTCGAAGAACGGACGACGCCAAGCCTGCGCCCGACCAGCCGCCAGACGAGACCCCGCGCGCTTGGGAAGCAGGCCGCGAAGGCGCTCGTCCACATACCGGTTGAGGTGCCCCCGGGTTTTCTTGGACACCGATTAATGGAGAAAGAGGTGTCGAAGGAGGTAGGGGGCATGGTTCGGTCGAGACGGGTGAAGCGAGCTGGGTCGGCGCCGAGCGGACAAATACGGTACGATACGATTCCACCTTCGACCTGACGGCATCAATGGCGGTGACCAGGAAATTCAACGGCGCGTCACCAGCGGTGTTCGACCAGCGCGGGCGGGAGCCGGGCTGCCTGCCGGTCACGGCGGGTGTTTTGCCCGCATGAACCAGGTCCGGTCCCTTTGACGGTTACCCCGGATGGATTTTCATACATCCCGATCCACGACGTTCGATGTGCAGCGGCATGCGCTGGCTGAACACCTGCACGCTCTATGCGAGGCCCGCTCCGTTGACACCAATTTGGCCGAACGAATCATCATTGCCCTTGACCTGCTCGACGCGCGGAGGTTCGACAAGATTCAACGCGAGACACTGGAGCGTTTTCCGGAAGACGGCCGCTACAACACCTATCTGGACTTTTGCCAACATATCTGCAAAGCGACAAGTCTCTATCTTCGTCTCATCGAAAGAAAACGCGATGTTGCGGAGACAACCAGGGGGAACAGAAAGATACTCGATATTGGAAGTGGATCAGGTGCATTCGCTTTCATATGCAATGCACTGGGTCATCACGCGATCGGCATGGACAAACCTCGACGTGATGAGAATGATCCGTTGATTCCACTCATTTACCAGCTCACACAATGGTACAACGTTGACGTCATAGAGCATGCTATCGAGCGGATGGTGCCTATACCTATGGCGGATCTCAGTTTCGACGATTTCGCAATGTTCTATCCCACTTTCTACAGAAGGTGGAACAAAGCGGACTGGGATTTCTTTTTCTCCGAGTTGACCAGGTGCGCCACGAAAAACGACTCCAGGATCTATGTGAAGATCAGCACGCCCAAGATAGACGAAACCGGAGAGATTCATTTTTCGGTCGACGAATTCACTCACGCTATCGCCACATTCGACCACAACCGCGTCGGCAAGCGAGGCTTCGTCATTCGTCTCCCGTAAGAAACCTGGTCACAGCAGAATACGCGGTCACTCGATGTGAATCGGGAGGTCGGAGTCGCCGCGGGGTTCGACCGAGCCGATGACGGCAGACCGGGTGTAGCCCAGCGCGTGCAGGTCGGCGAGGCAGGCGTCGGCCCTCTCGGCGGGCACGCCGGCCAACAGGCCGCCGGCGGTTTGCGGGTCGTACAGCAGGAGGTAGCGCGGGTCGTTCGCGAGCCGGTCGACATCGGCGACCGCGCGGCGGAGGCGGACGTTATGCGGATGCAGCGAGCTGAGGAACCCCGCCGACGCGGTCGCCAGCGCACCGTCGAGCAGCGGCACAGCGCTCAGATCGAGACGCGCATCGACACCTGAGGCGCGGGTCATCTCCACCAGATGGCCGAGCAGACCGAATCCGGTGACGTCGGTGCAGGCGGTGGCGCCGTGGCGCCGCAGCACGCCGGCGGCGGCGCGGCTCGACTGGCGCATCGCGGCCAGCGCGCCGGCAATCCAGCGGCCCTTCGCGCGCATCCGCATGTCGGCAGCGAACAACGTACCGGTGCCGAGCCCCTTGGTCAGCACGAGCCGGTCTCCGGGGCGCAACCCCCCCTTGCGCAGCAGCGTCTCGGGGTCGACCAGACCGGTGAGCGCGAGCCCCAGCGCCAGCTCGGCGCCTTCGTTCGTATGCCCGCCCACCAGGGCGGCGCCGGCCTCGTTGAGCACCTCGATCGCGCCCGACAGCAGTTGCACCAGCGTGTCCTCGACCTTGGATTCGATCTCGAACGGGACGGTCGCTACCGCTAGCGCCGTCTGCGCCTCGGCGCCCATCGCGAAGATGTCTCCGAGACAGTGGTTTGCGGTGATCTGCCCGAAGACGAACGGATCGTCCACAATCGCGCGGAACGCGTCGACCGTACTCACCTGCACCTTGCCCGCGGGCACCGTGACGACGGCGGCATCATCGGGCGCGTCGAGACCGACGAGCACGTCGTCGCGCCGCACCGGCTGCAGCCGGTCGAGCACCCGGTCGAGGGGGGTGGCGCCGACCTTCGAGCCGCAGCCCCCGCAGCGCATCGCGGCGGTCGAGATCTCGCGCAGCACCTCGGGCGCCGCCAGACCGGGGTCGAGCGCCGGGGCCGCGGCGGGGGCCATGGCGGGCAGATCGCGGTAGCGCGCCATGAAACGGCGGTCGATGCGGTCCTTCCAGCGCCAGACCGCGTCGCCTTCGACCGACCACCAGCCCCGCGCGCCGACCGCGTGACGATCGCCGGTCGAGACCAGGGTCAGAAACCGGCGCTGGGGCCGGAACGGACGCGGCGGGCGGCCGAGCAGCACGCGTCTGAGATTCTCGGCCAGCGGCGGGCCTTGCCGAACCGCGAATACGCCCGCCTTCTCGCGGGGATGATTGACCACCGCCGCCACGTCGCCCGCCGCGAAGATGCCCGGATGCGAGAGCGACTGCAGCGTGTCGTCCACGCGCACGAACCCCTGTCCGTCGACGTCCAGACCCGCCGCGGCCAGCCAGGGCGCCGCGCCGGCCTGCGTCACCCAGAGAATCTCGTCCGCCGGCACCGAGCCGCCGCCGGCCAGCGTGAGCCGACCGGCCGCCACCTCGGTGACCGCGGCCCCCAGGTGAAGCTGCACGCCGTGCTCGCGCAGCGCCCATTCCAGACGCCGCCGCATCCCGCGGTTGTGGGTCGGCGCGACTGCCGCCGAGGCGCCGAAAAGATGGAACCGGGCGGTGTCCTGCGGCCGGCCGCGCTCCGCCAGCAGGCGCCGCAGGGCGAACTGCGCCGCGAGCGTCAGCTCGACCCCGCCGGCCCCCGCTCCGACCACCGCGATCGCCAACGGCCGATCGGCCGCGGCCACCCGCGCGCACAGCCGCTCCCAGCGCCGCACGAAGGCGCCGATCGGCTTGACCGGCACCACCACGCCGGCGGCGCCCGGCACCGCCCGGAACGACGGCGTGGACCCCACGTTGATCGAGAGCAGGTCGTAGGGCACCGGCGGCCGACCCTCGCACAGCACCAGACGCCGGTCCGGGTCGATCCCCGTCACCGCGGATTGATACAGCCGGGCGCCGGCGAAGCGGCTCAACGGCCCGAGGTCGATATGCACCTCGTCGAAGTCGTAATGCCCGGCGATGAGCCCAGGCAGCATCCCCGAGTACGGGGTGTGCACATCACGGGATATCACCGTCAGCCGCACGCCCGGGACCGGCCGCATGCCGAAGCGCCTGAGCACCGCGACATGGGTGTGTCCGCCGCCCACCAGGACGAGGTCCTTGACCACGGGGACGGTCTGCGCGTTCATCGGGCGGCTCGGGCCAGCACCCGTGACATCGCCCGCTCGAAGCGGGCCGGCTCGGGCAGCAGACTCACGATCAGGAACGCTTCGCGCGGGAAATCGAAGAAATAGCCGGGGTGCACGAGAATGCGATCCTTCTCCAGCAGTTCGATGACCAGCGCCTCCTCCGAACGGGTCGCCGGCACCTGCAGCACAGCGTACCACCCCGCTTCCATGTGCAGGACCTGACACGACGGATAGCGCCGCAGCAGTTCGCCCAGCGCCGCGTGGTTGGCGCGCACACGACTGCGCAGTTGTTCGGCCAGGGGGCGGGTCCGTGCGAGCAGCGCCCCGGCCGCAAGCTGCACCGGTGCGGCCACCGACAAATAGCTGTCGCAGATCAGCTCCAGGCGTTCGAGCGCGGGCCGCACCAGCGATTCGGGTCCGCCCACGACGATCCAGCCGAGCTTGAGCTGCGGCAGCAGCGCCGTCTTGGACAACCCACCCAGCGTGAAGGTGAGCACCTCGGCATCGCCGGTCAGGGCGCCGGTCGTCTGCGCGCCCCCGCCGGGGTCCATCGGATAGGTGTCGAACACTTCGTCACTGATGATGGCCAGCTCGTGCCGGATGGCGATGGCGCGCACGGCTCGCAGGTCGTCCGCCCGCACAAACGAGCCGGTGGGGTTGTTCGGATTCACGAGCAGCACGGCGCGGGCGCGCGGGTCCAGCGCCCGTTCGAGGCTGTCGAGGTCCAGACACCAGCGGCCGTGATACTCCAGCAGATACGGCCTGGCCCTGAGGCCGTCCAACCGGGTGAGATGCTCGAACAGCGGATAACCCGGCCGCGGCACCAGCACGACGTCGCCGGGGTCGCACAACAGCTTGAACAACAGCGAGTACGCCTCGCTCGTGCTGGCCGTCAGCACGACCCGCTCGGACGGCACCGTCACGCCCCGCGCCGTCAGATGCGCCGCGACCGCCGCGCGCGCCGCCGGCAACCCGAAGGGGGCCGGGTCATGATGCAGCCCCACGGCGTCCGACAACGGGTCGAGCAGGTCAGGCGGATACGTCAACCCGGCCGTCGTCGGATTCGAGCTGGTCAGATCGTCGATCGGCGCGCCGGACGCCCGCAGGTCGGCCAGCACCCGCGCGACGCGGTTCGACCTGAGTGCGGGCACACGAGCCGAGAACATCGCGCTGGCAGTTCCTGGTGAAAGTCCCGCTGCATTCGACCGGCGCTGAATCCCGCCGACCGGCGTTGTTCATCGGTCGAATACTGCCGGTATTCTCCCTCTTCTCGCCTTGTTCGCCTGGCCCAGCACCGGTCTCGGTGCGACACGGGACTTTCACCAGGAACTGCTAGTGTAGAACGCGGCGCGGCACTCGCGGCGCGGGCTGATACAGTAGGCACACGCTGGTGAATCGGTCGTCTCGATCCGCGGCGCGCCGCTGTCACCACGCGTCAAGGAGATTTTCATGCGCGAGAACCGATGGACGTCCGGCGTCGTTCCGATCACCGTTGGCGCGCTCGCCGCCCTGCTCGGCGCCGCGGCGGGACAGGCCCAGGAGCCAGCGGGCTATCTGACTCCCCCGCGGGAGATCGTCGACATCCTCGACGCTCCGGCGGCGCCGCAGGTGGTCGTCAGTCCGACCGGCGACACGGTCGCGCTGCTTGAACGGCCGGGCATGCCGCCGCTCAGCGAGCTGGCACAGCCGATGCTGCGTCTGGCCGGCTACCGCATCAACCCCCGCACGAACGGCCCGCACACCACCGCCGGGGCGCGGCGCATCACGCTCAGGCCGATCGGCGGCGGCGCCGAACATGTGTTCGACGCCCCCGTCGAGACCTCGCTGGGCCGCGCCGAGTTCTCGCCCGACGGGTCGCGGCTGCTGTTCACCCTGACCCGCTACAACGGCATAGAAGCGTGGGTGATGGAGGTCGCCAGCGGGCAGGTCCGGCCGCTGAGCGATACGTCGATCAACGCCACCTGGGGAGACCCGTGCGACTGGCTCGACCAGAACGCCACCGTGGTGTGCCGCTTCAAGGCGTCGGCACGGGGTGCACCGCCCACCGCGACCGACCTCCCGGCGGCGCCCAACATCCAGCAGCACAGCGGCGGCGCCGCGCCCATCCGCACCTACCAGGACCTGCTGCAGAACGCGCACGACGAAGCGCTGTTCGAGTACTACTTCACGACGCAGATCGCCACGATCGATCTGGCCACGGGACAACGCACCGCCATCGGCCGCCCCGGCCTCTACCGGCAGGTCAGCGCATCGCCGAGCGGCCGCTATTTCCTGACGGTCGAGGTCGAGCGGCCGTTCTCCTGGCTCGTCACGGCGGGCAGCTTTCCCAAGGACGTCACCATCCGCAACGGCAGCGGTGAGGTGGTGGGCCAGATCGCACAGCTTCCGCTGGCCGACGCCGTACCGATCGGGGGTGTCCCGACCGGGCCGCGCAGCTACGTCTGGAACCCGACCGAGCCGCACACGCTGGTCTGGGCCGAGGCGCAGGACGGCGGCGACCCACGCCGGACAGCAACCGTTCGCGACCACGTGTACGCGGCGGCCGCCCCGTTCAGCGGCGCGCCGCGCGAACTGGCGCGCACCGAGTATCGCTTCGGCGGCATCGCCTGGACGGAGGAGGGCGCGACGCTGGTGACCGAACGCGACCGGCCCACGCGCTGGACACGCACCCGTCTGCTGGCGGCCGAGGCTCCGCCCCGCACCATCTGGGATCGCAGCACCGAAGATCGGTATGGGAACCCCGGCAACCCCGTCAGCGCCTCGCGCCCGGGTGGCCGGGTGATTCGCCAGACCGGCGACGCCATCTACCTGACCGGAGCCGGAGCCTCCCCCGAGGGGGACCGGCCGTTCCTGGACCGCCTCGACCTGCGCACGCTCGAAACCGAGCGGCTGTTCCAGAGCGACGGCGACGCCTACGAGACGGTCGTCGCCCTGCTGTCGGATGACGCCGCCTCGGTGCTCACCCGCCGCGAGACCCGCACCACGCCGCCCAACTATTACGTGCGCGATCTGGCCGGCGGCGACACCCAGCCGATCACCACGTTCGAAGACCCGGCGCCGCAACTCACCGGCATCAGCAAACAGCTCGTCACCTATCAGCGGGCCGACGGCGTGCAGCTTTCCGGCACGTTGTATCTGCCGCCCGGCTATCGCGACGGGCAGCGGGTCCCGATGCTGATGTGGGCCTACCCGCGCGAGTTCGTCGACCCGGCGCTGGCCGGTCAGGTCAGCGGCTCGGACAACCGCTTCACCAGCATCCGGGGCGCGTCTCACCTCTTGCTGCTGCTGCAGGGCATCGCCATCTTCGACGGTCCGGCGATGCCAATCATCGGCCCCGGCGAAACGGCCAACGACACCTATATCGAGCAGCTCGTCGCCAGTGCGCAGGCGGCGGTCGACACCGTGGTCGAGATGGGGGTCACCGAACGCGACACGATTGGCGTCGGCGGCCACAGCTACGGCGCCTTCATGACCGCCAACCTGCTCGCCCACTCGGACCTGTTCCAGATGGGCATCGCCCGCAGCGGCGCCTACAACCGTTCGCTGACCCCCTTCGGGTTTCAGAACGAGCGCCGCACCTTCTGGGAGGCGACCGGCATCTACGCGGCGATGTCGCCGTTCTTCCACGCCGACAAGATCGACGAGCCGATCCTGCTCATCCACGGCGAGGCCGACAACAACTCGGGCACCTTCCCGATCCAGTCGGCGCGCATGTACATGGCGCTCAAGGGGCATGGCGCCACGGTCCGCTACATCACGCTGCCCCATGAGTCGCACGGCTACGCCGCGCGCGAGTCGGTGTTGCACACCGTGGCCGAAATGCTGAACTGGGCCAACGCACATGTGCGCAAACCGGGCGGCCCAGGCGTCCCGTAGGGGCAACCCTTGTTGTTGCCCGAAGCGCACCGGGAACCGGGCGCATCCGCGGGCAACGGGCACCCACGCGAGGCGCCGCTACAGGCGCGGGCGGCGCGGCCCCGGCGTTTCGGCCGTCCAACAGCCCGCGGTGTATAATCCCGTGCTGTTGGCTTCCAGGGACGACCGATGCAGATCGAGGCAGATCGAGGTCGAACTGGTCAACATAGACACCCTGAAGTTCCACGCAGCGCAGATCGCCATACCTCTCCGAGGCGACCGCCAGGACGCTGGTGACGGTCGCGGGGGCACCCGTTTCGCCGCGCGGGTGCTGGACGCGCCGGCAGCGACGCCGGCGGCGAATATGTACGGGCTTGGCACATGAGGGCAGGAACGTATCATCGCGGCGGGCGCCAACAGAGCGTACGCCAGTTGGTCCAGTTGGGCGGCCTGCTGGTCCTGCGCGATTTCCGCTTCCGCTACCGCCAGGCCTATCTCGGCTATCTCTGGGCGGTGGCGCGCCCGCTGTTCGCGGTGCTGCCGCTGATTCTGGTCGGCAACGCGTTCGGGCTCGGCGGCGAAGACATGGGCGCGGCCGAGTACGCGCTCTTCGCCCTCAGCGGGTTCCTGCTGTGGCAGGTGTTCTGGGACGCCGTCATCTCGCCCCAGTGGATCGCCCGCCGGTTGCGGCGGGTGTTCAAGGAGGCGCCGGTGCGGCCCGAGACGCTCGTGGCGGCCGGCGCCGGGCTCGTGCTGTTCAACACCGTCTTTTACAGCGCGCTCTTCGTGCTGGCCAGCATCCTGACCCGCAGCGCCCCGCCCCTCAGCCTGGGTCTGGCGCTGCTCGCCTTTCCGATCATCGTCGGCGCCGGGCTGATGATCGGCGGTTTCTTCGTGCCCCTGACGTTCGTCTATCTCGACTTCCGTTTCGGGTTGCCAATGCTCTCCCCGTTGCTGCTGTGGACGGCGCCCATCATCTACGCGCCGCCGGAAGAAGGGGTCCTGGCAGTCATCAACCGCTGGAACCCGTTGACCTATCTCATCAACATTCCACGCCAGTGGCTCGTCGGGGGAGCGACCGGCAACGATCTCGTGTTCCTTATCTGCGCGGCGGCGGTCGGGGTGCTATTGCTGGCGTCGCTGAGATTCCTGCGCCAGGCCCTCCCGGTGGCCGTTCAGAGCCTGCCATGAACCATGGGTAGTGCGACGCGGGGGACGCCGCTGATCGAGTGCGAGGACCTGTCGAAGATCTATTGCGACAACTTCGACCGGCGGCGAAAGTACGCCATCCGCGACATCCTGCTCGGGCTGCCGCGGCATGACCGGCTGCGCGCCGGAGAGCGATTCGCGCTCCGTGACTTCTCCGTGACCGTACGGCCGGGCGAGAACGTGGCGGTGCTCGCACTGCCCGGCGCCGGCAAGACGACGATCGCAAGACTGCTCACACGCGTGCTGCGCCCCGACGGCGGGTCGGTGCGCGCCAACGGACGGGTGGGATTGGTGTTCAGCGGCAAGCTGGGCATGACGCCGTTCCTGACGGTGGGAGAATTCGCCCAGCTCGCGGTCAGCATTCACGGGGCGGAGCCAGACAACCTGGATGCCTGTTGCGACGCGGCGCTGGAGCTGACCGGGCTGGCGGACCACCGCGACACGGGCATCGTCGATATTCAGGACAGCGGCCTGGGGTATCTGTCGCTGGCGGCGTCGCTGGTGGTGCCGCAAGAGCTGCGCATCTTCGACGGCGTGCCGCGCGTCGGCGACGACCCGGTGGGAACGCGCATCGCGGCGTGCGTAGGCCGACACTTCGAGCAGGGCGGCAACCTTATTCTTTCGGCGACCGCCGCCGCGCTCCCCTCCAATCTGTCGCACGCGCTAATCGTGCACGACGGCGAGACCCTGTACGAGGGGCGTCCCGAGATGGCGCTGCAGATCTACGAACGGTTCGCGTACCGGATGGAGCGCATGCGGGTAGTGGAAGAACGGCGGGTAGAGGCAGCCGACGCCACGCCGGCGTTCGAGGATGCGGACGAGACCGAGGACGAGGTCCCGTCGCCGGCCGCGCTGATGAAGAAACACGTGATGAAGGTCGACCGGTCGCTGGTCGCCTCGCTGGCAGATGATCAGGTCGCCGAGGCCTGGCGCAGCGACCAGCCGCTCATCCTGGGTCCCTTCTTGTCCAGCGTCACGGTCGAGCTGCTCCACTGGCGGCCGTTCATCGCCTGGATGCGCACCCGCTTCGGACCGCGCAGCGCTCCCGTCGTGGCGGTGTCGCGCGGACGGGTCGACACCTGGTACAGCGGTCTCGTCAGCAGGTATTTCGATGTGTGCGACCTGCTGCCGTTCGAAACATACATGGCACGCCGGCAAGAAATGGTTCGTGACGGTGGGACCCTCAAGCAGAAGATCGTCTCCGACCTCGACCAGGAACTGCTCGACGCGGTGGCCGCACGTCTGGGGGCCGCCGAGACCGCGGTGCTGCACCCGTCGGTACTTCTCCGGGTCTGCGCGACGATCCGGAGCGGCATGGTGCCGCTCGCCTGGCTGTCCGAGCACGCGCGCTACGACCGATTCGAAACACCTCCGCTGCCGCAGAACGGCGCCCCTGAGCGGGAACCGTATGTGGCGATCAGTTTCTGGTTCTGCGATTGTTTCTCAGACAGCCCCCTGCATCGTCAGGTCGTGGACGATGTACTGCAAGAGGTCAGCAAGCGGGCGCCGGTCGTCCTCGTCAACCCGGACGGTATTCCCGGGCTGTCAGACTCGATGGCCGCCAACGAACGGATCCGCGTGGTCGCATCCGGACAGACCGATCACGCGCTGCGTGACCAGGCGGCGGTCGTCGCCGGCGCCCGGGCGGTCGTCGGCACGTTCGGCGGCATGTCGCTGATGGCGCCCTTCTACAACGTCCCGGTCTCGCTGATGTTCGGGGAAGAGAAGGGGTCATTCCCTTTGACCGCCCCGGTGGCCCGGGAAATCGGCGCCGCGCTGCCCGACCGGCATGTAGACATGACGCGGACAACCGAGTTCGACCCGGCGCGCCTGGGCGAGTGGATCGATCACGTCCTGCAATGAACATCCTCTTTTCGATGCGACACGCCGGGGCGCTTCGAAACTTCGCCTCGACGATACGCCGACTCGCCGAGCGTGGACACCACCTCCATCTCGCGTTCGTCATGCCGGACAAATTCGGCGCCGAGAGCCTGGTGTGGGATCTGACTGCCACGTATCCGAACATCACCCATTCCGATCCCGTCCCGGCCGCGAAGAAGGACTACCCTTTCTGGCTGCTGCTGGCCCGCGGCGTCCGTTACTGGGCCGACTACCTGCGCTATCTGGGTCCCGAGTATCGCGATGCGGACAAGCTGCGTGAACGGGCCGCCGACCCGCTGCCCCGCTTCCTGATCCACTTCAGCACTCTGCCGCTGGTCAACAGCGCGCGCGGGCGCCGGTGGCTGGCGGCGGTGCTGCGCGCAATCGAGCAGGCGCTGCCGAGCGACCCGTCGGTGGACGCGACGATTACGGTGCAGCAACCCGACATCGTGCTGCTGTCCCCGCTCGTCGACCTCGGGTCAGAGCAGGTCGACTATGTCAAGAGCGCCCGCGCGCGCGGCATTCATACCGCGTTGTGCGTCCACAGTTGGGACAACCTCACCAACAAGGGGCTGATCCGGATACCGCCCGACCGCGTGTATCTGTGGAACGAGGTGCAGAAGCGCGAAGCGGTCGAGATGCACGGCCTGCAGCGCGAGCAGGTAGTGGTCACCGGCGCCCCGGCCTACGATCTGTGGTTCGCCCGCACCCCGAGCACCACGCGCGACGAGTTTTGCACCAAGGTGGGGCTGCCTGCCGACCGCTCGTTCATCGTCTATCTGTGTTCGTCCCGTTTCATCGCACCGGACGAGGCGGAGTTCATCCATCGCTGGGTGCAGGCGGTGCGAGAACCGCGCAGCGCCGCCACCGAATGCGTGCGCAACGCGTCCATCCTGGTGCGTCCACACCCCCAGAATCTGCAACCGTGGCACAAGTTCGACTTCGCCCGCTTCGGCAACGTCGCCATCTGGCCGGCCGGCGGCTCGAATCCGGTCGACGACGACTCCAGGAACGACTTCTACGACTCGCTGTTTCACAGCGTACTGGCGGTCGGGGTCAACACGAGCGCGCAGATCGAGGCCGGCATCGTCGGGCGGCCGGTGTTCACCATCGAGACCGACGAGCATACCGACACCCAGGCCGGCACGCTACACTTTCAGTATCTGCTGGAGGCCGGCGGCGGGCTCGTGCACTCCGCGAAGAGCTTCGACGAGCACATCGCGCAACTGACGCAGGCGTTCGTGACCCGACCGGAAGAGACCGCCAGGCTGCAGAGCTTCATCGAAGCGTTCGTGCGCCCCCATGGGCTCGACATCCCGGCCACGCCGCTGATGGTCGAGGGTGTCGAGGCGCTTGGCCGGCTGCCGCGTCCGGCGCCCAGGCGCACGCCGGTGTGGCTGGCACCGTTGCGCTGGCTGCTGTCCCCGGTGGCGGTCGGGTTGAACGTGTCCAGGAAGTTCGGCCGGATCTCACGCAAGCGCGCGCGGCAGTTGCGCCCTCTGACGATCGTCGGGTTCATCCTGAAACCGTTGTCGTTCGCGTTCGACCTCTTCCTGCGCTGGCGGCCGGTAAAGACGTTCGTGACACAGCACGTAGTGCCGAAAGTTGTGCCTCACAAGAATCCGTATCTGCCAACGGAAGAGACGATTACCATCCCACGCATCATCCACAAGTTGCACACGCACAGAGTCGACCAGCCGCTCATCGTCGGCCCCTGGTTGGGCGGGGTGGGGTACGAGATGCTGTATTGGGTGCCGTTCCTGCGCTGGGCGACAGGCTATCGACACTTCGATCCGGACCGGCTGGTCATCGTGTCCCGCGGCGGGGTCGCCCCCTGGTACGCGGGCATCGGGGCGCGCTATGTCGACCTGTTCGACTTCTACACGCCCGAGCAGTTGAAACAACGGCACAACGAACGGCTGGCGGAAGGTCAGACGGAGCAGCGGGCGCCGACCTCCATCCAGGGACCCACGACGACGTTCGACCGCGAGGTGAGCAAGCTGGTCCGGCTTGCGATCGACTGCCGCGACGCGCAGATGCTGCACCCGATGCACATGTTTCGGCTGTTCGAACCTTACTGGCAACGTAGAGCGTCGATCGACCTGATCGAATCGTTCACCTCGTTCGAGCGGCTCCCCGCCGTCGACGCACCTGATATTTCGGACAAGCTCCCGGACGACTACATCGCGGTCCGGTTCTACTACAACCGTGCGTTTCCCGAGACGAGCGAAAACATCGATTTCGTGCGCCGGTTGCTGACCCGGGTCACGGAGAGTACCGACGTGGTGCTGCTCAATCCGGGGTTCCGCATCGATGACCACGCCGACCTGCAGCCCGATGTGTCACGGCGCGTACACAGCATCGACCACCTGCTGAGGCCGAAAAACAACCTGACGGTCCAGACTCAGGTGATCAGCGGGGCGCGCGCTTTCATCGGCAACTACGGCGGGTTGTCCTATGTCCCGCCGTTCTACGGGGTGCGGTCGCTGGCGTTCTATTCGAATCCGGCGCAGGTGGCGCCCCACCATCTCGACCTGATACACCACGTAGCGGCCAGACTGAACCGCGGGTCGTTCGTCGCGCTCGACATCGGTTCATTCGACCTGCTGAGCACGATCATGGCGGATTCTGCGCAATGAAGATTCTCTTCTCGATGCGGCACGTCGGAGCGATCCGGAACTTCCTGTCGACGGTACGCGGACTCGCAGAACGTGGACACCACATCCATCTCGCGTTCATCATGCCGGACAAGCTCGGCGCCGAGAGCTCGCTGTGGGACCTGACTGACGACTTTCCGAACATCACCCATACCGATCCGGCTTCGAAGCAGTTTAGCCGTTTCTGGCTGCTCATGGCCAGGGCCATCCGTTTCTGGGCCGACTACCTGCGTTATCTGGGCCCCGAGTATCGGGACGCGGACAAGCTGCGTGAGCGGGCCGCCGATCGGCTGCCCCAGTTCCTGATCCGTTTCAGCAGCCTGCGGCTGGTCAACAGCACGGCCGGACGCCGGCGGCTGGCGGCGGTGCTGCGCTGGATCGAACAGGCGCTGCCGACCGATCGCTGGGTCGACGCGATCATTGCCGAGCAACAGCCGGACATCGTGCTGGTGACCCCGCTCGTCGACCTCGGGTCAGACCAGGTCGACTATGTCAAGAGCGCCCGCGCGCGGGGTGTTCGGACCGGGTTGTGCGTACACAGTTGGGACAACCTGACCAACAAGGGGCTGGTGCGGATGCCGCCCGACCGCGTGTATGTGTGGAACGAAGCACAGAAGCAGGAAGCGGTCGAGATGCACGGCCTGCAGCCCGAGCAAGTAGTGGTCACCGGCGCCCCGGCCTACGATCTGTGGTTCGCCCGCACCCCGAGCACGACGCGCGAGGAGTTCTGCGCCAAGGTGGGGCTGCCCGCGGACCGCCCGTTCATCGTCTATCTGTGTTCATCCGGGTTCATCGCGCCGCACGAGGCCGAGTTCATCCATCGCTGGGTGCAGGCGCTGCGGGAACCGCGCGGCGCCGCCGCCGAATGCGTACGTAACGCATCCATCCTGGTACGCCCGCACCCCCAGAATCTGCAGGCGTGGCACAAGTTCGACTTTGCCCAGTTCGGGAACGTCGCCATCTGGCCGGCTGACGGCGCGAATCCGATCGACGAAGACTCCCGGAACGACTTCCATGACTCGCTGTATCACAGCGTGCTGGCGGTCGGGGTCAACACGAGCGCGCAAATCGAGGCCGGCATCGTGGGGCGGCCGGTGTTCACCATCGAGACCGACGAGCATGCCGACTCCCAGGCCGGCACGTTGCACTTTCAGTATCTACTGGAGGCCGGCGGCGGACTCGTGCACACCGCCCGCAGCTTCGAGGAACACGTCGCGCAACTGGCGCAGGCATTCGTGACACGACCGGAGGAGACCGCCAAACTGCAGAGCTTCATCGAGGCGTTCGTGCGCCCCCATGGGCTCGACGTCCCGGCCACGCCGCTGATGGTCGAGGGCATCGAAGAGCTTGGCCGGCTGCCACGTCCGGCGCCCAGGCGCACGCCGGTGTGGCTGTTGCCGCTGCGCTGGCTGCTCGCCCCGGTGACGGCCGGGTTGAACGTGTCACGGGAACTGGCGCGGATCTCGAACAAGCGGCAACGGCAGTTGCGTCCCCTGACCCTCATCGGGTTCATCCTGAAACCACTGTTCGCCGTGCTTGACCTCTTCCTGCGCTGGCGGCCGATCAAGTCGTTCGTCAAACAGTACGTGGTGCCGAGAGTGCTGCCCCGGATGAATCCGGATCTGCCGACGGAAGAGATGATTGCCATCCCGCGCATCATCCACAGGCTGCACAAGGACGACCGGCCGATCATCGTCGGCCCCTGGTTGAGCGAGGTGGGGTTCGAGATTCTGTACTGGATACCGTTCCTGCGCTGGGTGACGAGTTATCGACCCTTCGACCCGGAACGGCTGGTCATCGTGTCCCGCGGCGGGGTCGCCCCCTGGTACTCGGGCATCGGGGCGCGCTATGTCGACCTGTTCGGCTTCTACACGCCCGAGCAGGTGCAGCAGCGCCACGACGAACGGATGGCTGTCGGTGAGATGAAGCAGTTGAAGCCGAACCTGTTCGACCGCGAGGTGGTCAAGCTGGTCAGGCTCTCAATCGCCTGCCGGGATACCGCGGCGTTCCACCCGATGTACATGTACCGGCTGTTCTATCCGTACTGGAAGAGTCGCGCGTCGATCAACCTGATCGAGTCGTTCACGTTGTTCGAGCGGCTGCCTCCAATCGATGCACCCGATATTTCGGACAAGCTCCCTGACGACTATGTCGCGGTCCGGTTCTACTACAACAGCGCGTTTCCAGAGACCAGCGAGAACGTGGAGTTCGTGCGCCGGCTGCTGACGAAGGTCACGGAGACCACCGAAGTGGTGCTGCTCAATCCGGGATTCCGTATCGATGACCACTCAGACCTGCAGCCCGACGTGTCGCGGCGCGTGCACGGCATCGACCACCTGCTGGGGCCGAAGAACAACCTGACGGTCCAGACCCAGGTGATCAGCGGGGCACGCGCCTTCATCGGCAACTATGGCGGTTTGTCCTATGTTCCGCCGTTCTACGGCGTCCGGTCGCTGGCGTTCTATTCGAGTCCGGCGCACGTGGCGGCCCACCATCTGGACCTGATGTGCCGTGTGGCGGCCAGACTGAAGCGCGGGTCGTTCGTCGCGCTCGACGTCAGTTCACTCGACCTGCTCAGCATGATCATGGAGGGTGATTCGTGAGCTCGCCGATACGGTGGTCCACGCCGGCCGGGCCTCAGCGGTCCGCGTGGCGCGATCGGGCGGAGTGCGGCCGATGAAGGTGCTCTTCGTCCTGCAATACCCCGGCTATCTACGCTACTTCGACTCGGCGCTCGAGGCGCTGAGCCAGCGCGGGCACCACGTCGCGGTGGGGTTCGACCAGCCGCACAAGCAGACTGAAGGGCTGGCGGCGCTGCAGGCGATGGACGCTACGGTCGAGAATCTCGGCCAGGCGCCGCGGCGCTATGACATCTGGCGCCCGGTGGCGCGCGGGCTGCGCGGCACAATCGACTATGCGCGGTATCTGCATCCCCGATTCAAGGAATCGTCGTATCTGCGCGACCGGATGCGGCAGGTGCTGCCCCCGCTGACCAGGATGCTGGGACGCTGGACCACGACCACTGCCGCGCGCACCGAGCGGCTCGTGCGGGCGCTGCAGGCGTGCGAACGGGCGGTGCCGAGCAGCGCCGTCATCGAGGCCTGGATACGCGGCATCGACCCCGACGTACTCGTCGTCTCGCCGCTGGTAACCGACCAGTCGCCGCAGGTCGACCTGATCAAGGCAGCGCGCCGGGTCGGTGTGCCCAGCGCCCTGTGTGTCGCCTCGTGGGACCACCTGACCACCAAGGGGCTGATGCGCATCCAGCCCGACATGGTGGCGCTGTGGAACCACACCCAGCGGCGCGAGGCGATCGAGTTCCACGGTACTCAGGCCGATCGCATCGTCGTGACCGGCGCGCATTGCTTCGACCGCTGGTTCGACCGCACGCCCCGCCGCACGCGCGACGACTTCTGCGCGCGCGTCGGACTGCGCTCCGATCGCCCGTTCGTCGTCTTCGTCGGTTCCACCTTCTCGATCTCTTCCCCGGCCGCGGAGGTGCAGTTCGTCACACGCTGGATCAACGCGGTGCGGAACGGCCCCGGTTCGCTCGCAGACGTCGGCATCCTGATACGGCCGCACCCCTACAACTCCGAGCACTGGAGAGCAGTCGATCTGTCGCGGTTTTCGGACGTTGCCGTGTATCCCCGCCACGGCGCCAACCCGGTCGATACCGACGACAGGGCCGACTACTACGACACCCTGCACCACGGCGCCGCGATTGTCGGCATCAATACCTCGGCCATGATCGAGGCCGGTATCCAGCACCGGCCGGTGTTCACGATCGTCGACGCCTCGTTCGACGACACGCAAACCGGTACGCTGCATTTCCGATACCTGCTGCCCGAGAACGGCGGGCACCTGCAACACGCGGCCAGTCTCGACGAACACACGCGGCAACTCTCGGCGACCATCGACGGCGGCACGGCGCCATCGGCGCAGGCGTTCATCACGGCATTCGTGCGGCCGCACGGGCTCGACGTCCCGGCGACACCGCGTCTGGTCGAGGCGCTCGAACAGTTGGCAGACAGACCCCTGCGGACGACGGCGCCGCTGCCGCCGCAGCTCTGGCCGCTGCGATCAGGGCTCTGGACGCTGGCCGTGTGGCTCAGGCTGATCGACCTCAATTACTGGCGCAGGTTGCTGCTGCGGCTGCGGACGGGACTGCGAAATCGGCTGCGGCTCTGGCGGCACTACAAGACCACACGCACACTCTTCCGCGAATCGAGTCCGCGACGCGTGCTCAAGCGGCTACGCCAGCGGCGGTACCGCTACGAGATGGCCCTCTGGCAGTTCTACAAGAGCAAACGCAAGTCGCTGCGGGATTGGCGCGCGCGGCGATCAGGCGCAGGCGGTTCGACGCTATGAACGAGTCAGATGCGACCGATGAGGTCATGGCCGCCGTCCGGACCGCAACCGAGGCATGGGAGACGCACCTGGCCTCCAGGCGGGCGACCCCCGTCTACCAGGCATACGAGCGGGTGCGGCGGCAGGTGCTCGGTCTCAGCGCGCTCGGCCGCAATCGCCGGTTGACCGGCCACGAGCCCAGCGACTACTGGACAGGTGAACTCGCGAAGTTCGAATACATGCTCGATGCGTCGCCGCTGATCATCGACTCGCTGCGGCAGCACACGCAGAATCTCACCGGGCTGCACCCCAACCACTATCGCCAGACCCTGCACAAGCATCGGCGGCGGTTCGCCGAAAAGCTGGAGGCGCTGCGCGCGCTCGACGACGCCGATCTCTGGGTACCCGAGTCCCGGCTGCTGGGGGGGTTCGGGTTCGACATCGAGGGTGCGCTGGTCAACATGGACACCCTGAAGTTCTACGAAGTACTGATCGCCATGCAGCTCGGGGCGGTACTGCCCGAGATGCGGCAGGCGGCCGAACGGAAGCTGGTGTGGGAGATCGGTTCGGGGTGGGGCGGGTTTCCGTATCAGTTCAAGAAGCTGTGCCCCAACGTGACCTACGTCATCACCGATTTCCCGGAACTGTTCCTGTTTTCGGCCACCTACCTCATGGCCGCGTTTCCCGAGGCGAAGGTGCGATTCTACGGCGAGGTCCCGCCGCAAGAGACGTTCAGCGACTGGCGCGACCTCGACTTCATCTTCCTGCCCGACACCTTTCACGCCGCGGCGCGGCCCGAGCAGGTCGATCTGCTGATCAACATGGTGTCGTTTCAAGAGATGACGACCCAGCAGGTCACGGCCTACGTCCGCCGGGCGTTCGAGCTCGAGTGTCCCTATCTCTACAGCCTCAACCGCGACCGTTCCGGGCACAATCCCGAGCTCAGCAACGTCCGTTCAATTGTCGGGCAGTACTACTGGCCGCACGAGATCGACGTGTTGCCGGTCAGCTATACCAAGATGCTGCATGAAGACCCCGACGAGGACGACAGCGGGTACAAGCACGTGGTGGGCTGGCGGCGCGTGTCCGAGTCGGAACAGGACCAATGAGCGGCGCGCGAGTCGTCATCGGCGTACCGCTGTACAACCACGCCGACGATCTGCCGGAAACGCTGGAATCGCTGCTCATCCAGTCGTATCGCGAGTTTCGGCTGGTGTGCGTCGACGACCAGTCGACCGATGCGACCGGCGACATCGTGCAGCGCTACGCGGCGCAGGACGCCCGCATCGTCTACAGCCGCAACCCGGCCCGGCTGGGCATGATCGACAACTGGCGCCGGGCGTTCGAACTGGCACTTGAGGAAACGCCGAACGCCGAGTATTTCGCCTGGGCCAGCGACCACGACATCTGGCATCCACGCTGGCTGGCCACGCTGATCGAGGTACTTGACCGGCACCCGCAAGTGGTGCTGGCGTATCCGCGCAACCAGCGCATCGGACCCGACGGCATCCTGCACGACAAGCGTCCCTGGGAGTTCGAGACGACCGGCGTCGACAATCGACGCATCAGATTCAAGCAGACGATGCGCCACATGTCGGCCGGCAACATGGTCTACGGACTGGGCCGCGTCGACGCCATTCGCCAGGTCGGTGTGTTCCGGCGCGTGCTGGTGCCTGACCGGCTGCTGTTGATGGAGCTGTCGCTTGAGGGGCAGTTTCGGCAGGTGCCGGAGATTCTCTGGTTTCGACGCCGGTATGGATCCATCTTCAGCCTGCAGCGGCAACGCCGGGCGTTCTTTCCGAACGGCCGGCCGTTCTACGCATACGTGCCCTGGTGGATCAGTCACGCGGCGGCGCTCACCTGGATGCTCGGTGTCCGTGGAGAACGGGCGCCGGCGATCAGCCGCTGGGCGGGGTTCCGTCTCGGGGAACGCTATCTGCGTCTGGCCGGGTTGCTGCACTTGCGGCAAGAGCTCAAGCAGTTGCGGATCGATCTGTTCGAGCGCGCCGCGTTCCTCAAACCGATCTATCTCGGCGCCCGGCGCTACTACCGAGGGCTCAAGCGGCGTTCGGGTCTCGAACGGCTCGCCGGTCAGTGGCGAAAACGGTTTGGCGACACCGGGCGCAGACAGCATCTCCTGCAACGCGCGGCACGCAGGGTCCGCAGGACGGCGACCAGGGTCATCGATCCACCGGGGCGGATATTCCTGGGCGCGGCGCGGTCATTGCCCCTGATGCGGAGCCACGTCATCCCGTGGCTCGTGCGCCCCGAAATCAACCAGGTGCCGGCCGGGCGCGAGGTGGGGCTGGTGCGCCAGACGCTGCGTCAAATTTCGAAGGGCCGCCGGCAGATCGTCGTGGGCCCCTGGATGTCGGAAGTGGGATTCGAAGTGCTGTACTGGATCCCGTTCCTGCACTGGGCGGCGCGCGAGTTCGACCTGGGTCCAGATCGCTTGGTGGTCGTATCCCGAGGCGGTGCGAAACCGTGGTATCGCGATCTGAGCGAGCACTACGTCGACATCTTCGACCTGATGACGTTGCAGCAGTTCCGGCGCCGGAACGAGGCGCGCTGGCAGGAGGGCGGCAATCAGAAGCAGATGACGGTCACCGACTTCGACACCCGCATCGTCGATCTGGTCAAGGAGCGGCGGGGACTCGATGACGTCACGGTGCTGCACCCCTCCGTCATGTATCGCCTGTTGCGCTACTACTGGTACGAGAAGGGGGCCATCAGCCTGCTGCACAACCATACCGTGTACCGGCCGTTCCGGGCGATCGAGGCCGACCCGCTGCTGGCCGCGTTGCCGAAGGAATATGTGGCGGTCCGCTTCTACTTCCGGTCGTCGTTCCCTGACACGCCCGCGAATCGTGCGCTCGTGGTTCGCCTCATCCGCATCCTGGCGCAGCGCACGCCGGTGGTGGTGTTGAATCCCGGTCTCAGCATGGATGAACACGAGGACTTCGACCCCGGGACCGGCATGGGGGTCTACAAGATCGACCACCTGATGACCCCGGCCACGAATCTCGCGGTCCAGAGCGCCGTGATTGCGAACGCCCTCAGGTTCGTCGGCACCTACGGCGGTCTGGCGTATCTGGGTCCGTTCTACGGGGTGCCGTCCATCGGGCTCTTCTCCGACGACGAGGAGCTCGTGCCGGCCCATCTGGAGGTATCCAGACGTCTGTCGCGGCTCCTCAACGCGCCACTCGTGACGCTCCACGTGCGGGAGATCGAGCTGGTCGAGATGCTGTTCGACAGCATCCCGACACCCAATCTGGCCTGATCGACGCTGGTGACGTTCCGCAACCTCCGGAGGACCCGTCAGGCGAGGCGATGAAGGCGTCGCGGCGCCGTCAGCACTGGAAGCGCCAGATGGCTTCGGTCACGCGCGCCTGTTCGGTCCAGGTCAGGTCGGCGAACAACGGCAGGCGGACCAGTCGTTCCGACGCCCACTCGGTCACCGGGCAGTCTCCCGGCCGGCCGCCCAGTTCGGTCCCCATCTTCGACAGATGCAGCGGTTGGTAGTGGAATACGGCCAGGATGCCCGAGCGGCGCAGGTGCTTGATCAGCCGCTCCCGTGACTCCGGCGACGGCAGAATCATGTGGAACAGATGGAACGAGTGACCGCATCGCTCCGGCACGACCGGCAGGCGGACGTCGTTCTCGTCTGCCCAGCCCTCCAGAATCTCGGCATAGCGCAACCAGATGCGCCGGCGGGCCGCCTGAATCCGTTCCCGTTCTTCGAGCTGGCCGAGCAGCAACGCGGCGAGGACGTCGGCGGGCAGATAACTGGAGCCGCGGTCGACCCAGGTGTACTTGTCGACCTGCCCTTGCAGGAACCGCTGGCGGTCGGTGCCCTTTTCGCGCAGAATCTCGGCGCGCTGAATATAGCGCGGGTCGTTGATGACCAGCGCACCGCCTTCGCCGCAGGTGACGTTTTTCGTCTCGTGAAAGCTCTGCGTCGCCAGACACCCGAAGGTCCCCAGCGGCCGGCCGTCGTAGGTGGCGAACAGCCCGTGCGCGTTGTCTTCCACGATGGCCAGATCGTGCCGGCTCGCCAGCGCCTGCAGCGGCTCCATGTCGCAGGCGACACCGCCATAGTGCAGCGCCACGATCGCCTTCGTGCGAGGCGTGATCAGCGATTCGAGCCTGGTCTCGTCCAGGTTGAGGGTGTCCCGGCGTACGTCGGCGAACCGCGGCCGGCCGCCGTGCAGCCGGAACGCGTTCGCGGTCGAGACGAAGGCGAACGACGGCACGATGACCTCGTCGTCCGGTCCGATGTCGAGCAACAGGGCCGACATCTCGAGGGCGTGCGTGCAGGAGGTCGTCAGAAGCACCTTCGACGCCCCAAGCAGGCGTTCCAGCAGCGCCGACGCGCGCTCGGTGAACGGACCGTCCCCCGAGAGCCGACCGCTCGACAGCGCCTCGGCCACATAGGTCCGCTCCAGGTCGCCGACCGACGCTCTATTGAACGGGATGTCGATGCCGGTCATCATTTCGTGCCGGTTGCGCCGGACGGACCGGCGAACCAGCGGTGGAACCACAACGCCGTGTCGTCGTTCAGGAAACCGCACCGCTCGTAGGTGCGCTGCGCCGCCCGGTTGCCTCCTTGACTGACCACCGTGACCAGGGCGGCATCGTGATCGCCGAACCACCGCTGGGCCGCCCGCACGAGCTGGCCGGCGCCCCCCTGCCGCCGAACCTCAGGCGCCAGCCCGACCAGTCCGATCCGTCCGCGGCGCCCCGGGTCGAGATGGCAGGTCAGATATCCGCCGGCGGCACCGTTGGGTGCGTAGACGAATACCGCATCCGCGCGCCCCTCGCAACTGCTTCTGATCCAGGTCTCGTACAACGCCGCGCAGCGGTCCCGAGGGAAGCCGGGGTCGTTGTAGAAGCGGGTCATCCGATGGATGTCACCCGCAATGGCGCAGAGCCGCTCGATATCGCCCGGCTGCACGGGGCGCACATTGCTGTCGCCGCCGGCTGGCGGCGACTTTGTCGGCAGCCACTTGAAGGTCACGCGCACGTCGACCAGCCGGAATCCGCCATTCTCGACGAGACTGACCGCTGCCCACTGCGACGCCGGCAGCAGGCAGTACAGGCAATCGATACGCTCGGCGCGGCACCATGCCTCGATGGCCTGCAGTGCGGCGGCATTGCGCGGTGCATCGGTGACCCTGGCGATGCGGCGGCCGAAGAATGCAGAGTCCCAGGCGAGAAACGTACACGGGTCGTGCCCGGCGCCAGGCTTGGCCGCCGCTGACGCTGACCCCGTGGCAGTCGACTGGTTCGGCATGTGTCCGGTCCGCTAGTCCGCTAATCAGTGGTGGTTGCCCGCACTGTGTAGGCCGGGCGATTCATCACCCGGAAGTGCATGCGCGACAGATACTCGCCGATGATGCCGAGCGCGAAGAGCTGCGCACCGGCGAAGATCGCGATGATCGCGGCCAGAAAGGTGAAGCCGGGCACACCGCCGCCGCGGAGCAGGTAGTTGCCGAGGACGAAGACGGCGACACCGACACCGAACGCGGCGCACGTGAAACCGACCAGGGTGGCCATCTGCAGCGGCAGTGCACTGTATCCGGTCAACATGTTGAACCCATGACGAACCAGCGTGCGAAAGCGATACCCCGACGTGCCGGCATGGCGCGGGTCGTGCCGCACCGCAACGCTGCCGAAGCGGGTGGTGCTCCAGCTCAACAGGACGTCGATCGACGAATACGGGCTCTGGTAACCGGCGAACGCGTCGCGCAGCACCGTCCGAAACAGACGGAAGGCGCTCGAGTCGGTGGCCGAACGCACCTCCATCGCATGCTCCAGCACGAGCTTCGTGCAGCGTGACGCGAGGGTCCTGAACCACCCGTGCCGCTCGCGCGCCAGCACGCCGTAGACAACGTCGAATCCTTCGTCGGCCTTGGCCAGCAGGCGGGGGATCTCTTCCGGCGGATGCTGGAGATCGTCGTCCATCGTCACCACGAACTCGTGCCGCGCCGCCCTGATGCCGCACAACAGGGCGTTGTGCTGGCCGTAGTTGCGCATGAGGTCGATGCCGCGGACGACATCCGATTGTTGCGCCAGGGCTTCGATGCGGGTCCAACTATCGTCATGACTGCCGTCGTTGACCAGGATGATCTCGAAGCGCCGCCCGTCTGCGCGCAGCGCGGCGGTGAGACGCTCGACCAGCAGATCGACGGTGGCGGCGCCGTTGTAGATCGGGACAACGACGGACAGCGAACCGTGCTCAGACATCGGGAGAATGGGTGCTGGCATGCGAGACGTCAACGGTAACAGGGCAGCCCGAGGTCCGGGTGCTCAGCGTCAGAGTCCCGTCGTGCGTCCACGAATATCAGAAAAGACTGCGCCTCTCCAAACGCCGATTCCGCCGCCAGCCTGTACGTGGTCTGGACGTAATCGTAAATCAGCGGATACCCCAGTCTGAAGGCTTCCAAAAGGTCCCGTCGCCCCAGAATGATCGGGACCGACTGGCGCTGCATGCGCTCAATCGTCAGGCCCTGGTCGGCAACCGATGCATGGTATCCGCCGTGGAGGTAGACCTGGCCGCCAGCGAACCCCCGTTCGGCGTAGTAGAACACGTCCGGTGAGAACCAGGTCACGAGAACCCGGTCCGACGGCGCCGTGCAGTCGAGCACGTAACGGGTGAGCGCGCGCAGACCGGTGCTCCCCGGCGGGGCCCACCAGTCGATTGGACGACCACGCAGCCCGCGATTCACGACACCGAACTGCTCCCAGACGCCGGCCGGCCCCCCAAGAGCACCGGACTTCACAATCTGCCAGTTGGTTTCGCCGAACGCCCACACACTCCAAAATGTGACCAGAAACAGGCTGACCATCCCCGCGCGTTTGAATCGTACGCGGACAGGCGCCCCGCCCGGATCAGCGAGCCGATGCGCGAGCCACGCCGCCAGCACGAATGTAGGCGCCGCCACGTCGGGGAGTCGCGAGTCCGGCGACCCCCTGACGAGGGTGTGCGAGATAACGTAGCAGAGGATGGCTGCGGAAGCGACGACGGCCGCCTCGGGTCGCGCCACGCGTCCCGACCACCAGTCGGCGCCGATCCAGCCGAGCGCGACGACCGGTACGAACAGCGTCAGATAGTAGAACCAGGCCAGCGCGTTCTGCGGGGTGAACACCCGGGGGCTGAGCCTGCCGGGTCGCAGTGTGAACAGCCGGCGTTTGAGCCAACTTCGCCAGCGTTCAGGAACCACAAGGAACGTCGCTGGATCGATGCCCGCGGTGTCCTCGACCATGCGGTCTTCCACGAGCGCGCGCAGATTCCCGGACTCCTGATTGGTGGGGACATAACTCCAGGTGCGACCCTCCACTTCCAGGCGCGCGCCCGCGGTGAGCCCGTAGCGCACTTCCCGCTCCCGCCGAGCGGCGTCGTCTGCTCCCTCGGTCCAGCGCACGTTGACCGAACGAGCGGGCGCGGGCGCGAGCACCCAGAGGGGCGCCGACCGGTCGAGCTTGAAAGACAACGGGGCGACCAGAAAGGATGACAAGGAAGAGGCACTCCCTAGCGCTTGCTGTCCGGATCCGCCGACAAACGACACCAGCCCGGTCGTCGTCTGGACGAAGACCAGGTAGGGGAGCACCAGGCCGGCGGTGACGCCCGCATACAGTGCAAGCCGGCGCCAAAGCTGCGCGCCGCCCCACTCGCGCAGACCCAGGAAACAGACCATCATGCCCGCGATGTAGACGCCGTGGTCGTGGCGCAGCAGAAACGCCACCGCGGTCAAGGCGGCCATCAGGCTCACGTGCAGCCGACTGCCCCGGTGTGTGTACAGCCAGACCAGACCGATCGCCGAGACGTACAGGAATACCTTGGGATAGTTGTACAACCGCGGGAAGGCAAGGAGCGTCAGCAGCGTGGCGCCGGCGGCGAGCCAGCGCGAGCCGGAGAGCTGCGCGGAAAGATGGAACACAAGCATCGTGCCAAACGCGACCAACGAGATGGTCAGGATCGCCTCGCCGAACAGGTTGTCGCCAAACACGAGCTGAGCCGCGCTAGACAGGTAGTACTGCAGAAACATCCCGAGGTCGAAGAAGTCCCGGATCGGCACATCGCCCAGCAGAATCTGCCGGGCACGCGACAGGTGCACGAAGTGATCATTCGTGAATTCAACGGTGAGCCAGCGGAAGAGGAAGGCGCCGGCGAACACCCCGAGATCCAGGATGCCGAGGTTGACCCTCCCGAATCCGGAAGGCCTGGCGTGCCCGTCGTGTGTGCTGAATTTCATCGACTTCGACCAGGCCACGGTCCCTGGCCCGGGCGTGAAGGCCCCCAATTGCTATTTCGCCGTCACAGGGGGCGGGCGACACACAACAGATAGGTGTGATAGACGGTGAACCGCTCGACCCGTTCGACGCGCAACGTCCGTCCCAGCGCCGTCAGCAGTGCGGCTTCGGTGCGCGGCTGCGAACCGCGGTCCAACCCCCACAAGATCCGGCTCAGTACCGAATCCGGACGCTTGACCGCGTCCACGAATACGACCTGGCGGCGCACGACCCGCGCGAACTCGCGCATCATTCCGGCCAGTTGATCGTCTGTCAGGTGGTGCGATACGTCCACACAGACGATATAGTCAACTCCGCGGTCACGCACGGCCAGACGCGACGCGTCGGCGAGCATCGCGAACGAGCGGCTGCCCTTCGCCAGAAAGCCATTCAGTTTGACCAGGTCGTTGTCCAGCCAGATGTAGCTGGCCCCGCCCGGCACGACGCGCCGCAGATTCCCGGTTCCGGCCCCGACGTCGAGCACCGTCGCTGCAGTCTCCGGTGGCAGACACCGCGCGACCCGGCCGGAAACCTCGGCGTATCCCGCCCCGCGTTGAATCCAGTCGTACACCAGTGGGTGGGCGGCAACATGATGCAACAGACGCACGGACATCGGGGCGTTATACCCCGTACCGGCGATGGCGGGGCCGCACCGCGGGCACCGCAGCGCGGGCGCGCTGACTGCGGCATCCGGTCATTGTGCCCGCCATTCCCGGAACGCCTCGCGCTTGGTCTTGTAGTACTGCCAGAGAACCATCCGGTAATGATACAGCCGCCGACGCAGCCACTTGCGAACTTGCGGCGCCCGCCACTTCCGGACCACCTTGCGTTTGGTCTTGTAGTAGCGCCAGAGGATCAGGTCGGGGCGGAATTTGTGGCGCCGCTTGCTCGCGGGACGGATGCTGGTCAACTCCTGGCGGAAATAGAGCAACCCTGCCTTCCACAGGTAGCTTCCTCCGAGTTGAAATCCGGCCCGGCGGCCAATCGCCGGCGTCCGTTGTCCACGGACGCCGAACATCCAGGTGAGCACGGCCGCGTGACTGATCCACCAGGGCACGTACGCGTAGAGCGGCCGCCCGTTCGGAAAGAACGCCCGGTGCTGCCGCTCCAGACTGAACGTCTGACCGTGCAGGCGTCGAAACCAGAGCAGAGCCGGCGCCTGCCAGAACTGACCCTCCAGCGCCAGCTCCATCAGCAGCAGCCGGTCGGGCACCAGCACGCGCCGATACACGCCGGCGCGGCGAAGGGCGCCGACGCGGCCCAGCCCGTAGACCATGTTGCCGGCCGACATGTGGTGCATCGTCTGCCTGAATCTGATGCGCCAGTCGTCGACGCCGGCCGTGTCGAACTCCCAGGACCGCTTGTCGTGCAGGGCTCCGTCCGATTCAATGCGGCGGTTGAGCGGATACGTCAGCACCACCTCCGGGTGCCGGTCGAGCACCTCCAGCAGCGTGGCCAGCCACCCCGGTTCCCAGATGTCGTGGTCGCTGGCCCAGGCGAAATACTCGGCGCCCGGCGTATCCGCCAGCGCCAGTTCGAACACCCGGCGCCAGTTGTCGATCATGCCCAGCCGGGCAGGATTTCGGGTGTAGACGATGCGGGAATCCCGCGCCGCGTAGCGCTGGACGATGTCGCCGGTCGCATCGGTCGACTGGTCGTCGACGCAGACCAGCCGGAACGCGCGATACGACTGGGCCAGCAGCGACTCCAGCGTTTCCGGCAGATCGTCGGCGTGGTTGTACAGCGGAACGCCGATCACGACCCGCGGTCCACTCGTTGGAGGTGTCACGACTCAGACACGCAACGCCATCGCCATCATGGCGAAAACGGTATCCCGGCCGGCGCCACACCTTTCCGCACCGTATGAGCCCTCCACCGCATGGCATGATGTGGTGCGTGGCTCCGATCTGTCAAACAGAAATAGACACAAAACAATCCCTCCAACAACACACGTTAATTTGAGAGCAGTTTCTGGAGTGCGCATGAATCGATACGAACCTGCAGCTATGCCCGCTCCGTTATCATGTCTCGCATGTACCGCGTCAGTGCCCAGGTGGAGCGCATTGTCCAGCGAGGCAGGACTCTGAGTTGGCTTGGCATCCCGCTGTTGGCCGGGGCGGTCGTGCTCACTGCTCTCTGGATAATCCCGGTCGCGGCTCCAACGGTGCACGTCTGGTGGGCCGACGAAATCGACGTCGCACAACGCGCCGCGTTTGTACGGCAGCGATCCCTCGTTAACGGCACACGCCGTGAGGATGGTTCCTGGACATACCTGCTTGACGACACCTCTCGCGCCAACGTCGCCTTGATCGTGCAGGCACCGATCGTCGACGACACCTATGGCATCGATCGGGATCAGTACACGGTGCTTCGTCAAGAGGTCGTCAGACCACTTCTCGGGCTGGCGCCGCTCCAGTCGTTCCTCGGATTCGGTCTGGGCGGGCTGCTCTTGGCCGGATCGTTCGCCCCCACCCGGCGGCGCCGCACCGTTTACGCCGCTGTCGCGCTCGTGCTTCTGCTCGTGGGGATGGTCACGGCGCCCCTGCCGGTCAGCGCGACCGACGACAATGGCGACTGGATGGGCGACTACGACACGTTCACGGAAGACCGAGACCACTTCGAGAGGATCTTCGGCTATCGGTCGATTCTTTTCCCGCACCATCTCACAGCTCTCGTGCTCAAATCACTCGACTCCGCCTTCGGCACCAACGCCGAATCACCCGCTCGCGCGTTTCGCTCGCTGTCCGCGCTCGCCGGAGTCCTGTTCGTGGCCGAACTGATCGGCGTCGCGATCCTTGAGGGATGGTCCGCTGGCGCACTGCGGTATCTCGCACTGTGCGTGGCAGCGCCGGTCACCCTGTTGTTCTTCGGCTTTCGCGAGATCGGGTATCTCTCGCTGAGCGCCGCGGGCATCCCTTTGCTGCTGCGAGGGTTCTCAGTTATGGGGCGCCGGACGAGCGTGATCGCTGCCGCAGTGGTGATGGGACTGCGGAGCGCGCTCCACGGGTTTGGCCTGTTGAGCCTGGCCGGGGGCGCGCTGAGCGCGCTCGTGTCGGTCGGGACGCTGCGGAGCCGGGTGAAGCGGGCGGTCGTCTTCGGTGCCTGGGCTACAGCGGCGTGGCTCGGCTGGCTAGCCTGGTATCTGGTAGGACTCAAGCTGCCGGTCGAGCCGGGGCACGCCGCCAATATTGCGCTGCGCCCACTCGCCACGCCGTACGTCGCGGAGGGCCGGCTTGTGGAACCAATCCTGTCTGGGAACGGCATCCGCGACATCGTCGTCACAGCAGTCGTTGTGGGTGTCCCGGTGCTGCTGCTCGGCTTGTTGTCCCGACGTGGGGCTCCGGGTGAAAGGCGCCTTACTCTGCTGTTCGGGCTGCCGTCGCTGGCGTTCCTGGTGGCGTGGTGGCCGGTCCAGGGTGTAGGCATGGAGATGGATCTGATCGTTGCCACGTTTCCGGCCTTCTTCGCCGGCGCATGGCTGTGCGCCCGCACGCGAGGCGCGACCGTGGCCGCGCTGGCGCTGGCGGCGCTGGCTCACGCCAGCTTTTGGGTTGTCGTGCGTAGTGACGACTTTTCCACTCGCGCGGCACCGGTCATCCACGTGCGCTGGGTCGAAACACTGACCGAACCTCGGCGCATGGCGTTCGAGAGCGCGCTGGCCCTGTATGAAGCGGAGCACCTCACAGGGTCGACCTGGCGCTACAGGGTGCCAGATTTGGCCTCGGAACGGCTCGGCGCGATCATTACCCACGAGATGGTGGCTGACACCGACGGCTTTGATATCGGTCCGGTCATTCACGTACGCTGGGTCGAAACGCTGGAAAACGCTCAGCGTCCGGCGCTCGAACGCTCGCTGGGCCTCTATCGAGCCGAGCACCACGCAGGGTCCACGTGGCGCTACGAGGTGCCCGATGTGTCCCCGGACCAGTTCGACACGATCGTCGCCCACGACATGGTTGACGACACCTACGGCTTCGACCCCGCGTCCGACGCTCGTTTCGGTCCACGCATCCACGTGCGGTGGGTCGAGTCAGTTGGAAACTCCCAGCGCGCCGCAGTAGAGCGTGCGCTGGGCCTCCATCGAGCCGAACACACCGAAGGGACTACCTGGCGCTACCGGGCGCCGGACGCGTCTCCACAACGGCTGCGCGCGATCGTCGCCCACGACATGGTCGCTGACACGAGCGGCTTCGACCGCGGAAGCCTGGAGCTGGATGCGCCAGCGGACGACGTCGCGCGGCTTGCGGCCCAGCCGCTGGTATACGCCAGCGGCTGGCACCAGCCTGAATCCGACCCTGCGGCGCCGGAGTTGACCTGGCGCTGGACCCAACAGACCGCCACGCTGTCGTTTGCGAATCCGCATGCCGACGCGGCGTTCTACCTCGACTATGCCGCCCGTCCGGATGTCCTTACCGGACCGCCGCAGACGGTCACGGTTCGCGCAGGCGATCAGGTGCTGCAGTCGTTTGCGACCCATGCGCCTGGTCGGCGCCTTCGTCGTATTCCCCTCCCGGCGACTGTGCTGAATGGCGGGGCCACGGTCGAAATCAACATCACGGTAGACCGGATGTTCATGCCTGCAACCCGGCCCGCGGATAGACGCGAGTTGGGGATTCAGGTTCATCACGCGTTCGTCGTACTCCGGTAACGCTTGCACCTGGTTGCCGGACGGGTCATGCGTCGTCGACCAGGCTACGAGATCAAGCCGCACCGCGATCCGCGCTGGACGTTTCCAAGACGTGTATCCCGTATCTCACTGAACGCGACGACCGGCAGCTCCACGGCACACCACTGTGCCGGCTGCAGCAGGAACAGGAATCCCCCGCCCGTGATGCGCTGATCACGCAACTGCCGGCGAAGCAGGCGCAACGCTGGATCCAGAAGAGTCAGGACAAGACGTTCAAGCGTTAGAATCCTCCCAGATCACCGCGGGGTACATCAACAAAGAGCGTGCCATGTGGATCCCGATCAACCTCGTGGGGGCAATCGACCGTGTAGTAATAGAGCGCGAGCGACTTCCGGCTCTCGTTGTGTGGACACTCAAGCGGCTCCGGATGCCCGTGGTAGCTGAAGTTCGAGGTGTCAAAGATCACGGTGCGATTGAAGACTGGCGCGATACGCCGACAACAGCGTGTCTTGTCCCGGTTCCACAGCTCGAGATGTCCGCCCCACGCCTCATCCCACGCTCCATTGAGATACAACAACAAATTCAGCCTTCGGAACACCTTAAGCCGTTTGTGATGGTTGAAATCGGCGTGAATTCCAAGCTTGCCACCACGGCGGATGATGTGTACTCCTCCCCCGCGAAGATGCGGATCGGCGATGAGTCCATTGATTCCTGTCAGCCGCTCGAGAAATGCAAGGAAGGGTCCCGAGTTAAGCGAGTACAACAGCTTCGAAGTCCATGGACCGAAAAGCGCGGCGTCATCTGTCGACAGCTTCACCTCGTACTCGCTATCGGAACTGTGCAATGCATCAGTTTCCATTTGCGAGACCTCATCCGCTACCATTCTGACGATTGCCCGACCGAAGAGCTCGTCCAATACAACGTGTGGAAAGGGCTCGGCGGTCTGATGGGTCACGGCTTCCCGCTTGGCCATCTTTGTCAGCGTCCGGTATGCGAGGAACGGGAGTTGATACAACTCGCCGGACTTTTTCGTCCTCTCCACCGCCTTCTGCAACTTCTCCGCCGCTGCCTTCCTCAACTGCTCCACCTTTGCCTTCTGTAACTCTTCCCTCCGCAACTCGTCCGCCCTTTGCCTGATGCGCAGTCCCTTGATAGCGCCTACGAGTTTCCCGAGTGTCATATCAGATTCCCTAATCTTTGGATCCTGTTCACGTGGCCTCAGGATCCTCTCCTCTTTCGCAAGAATAGATGTGCTGGTTTTCGTCAAGTGTCCTGTCCAAATGGTACATCGGCTCACCGGGCCCTGGATGCCGCGGACAGTGCGCGGAACGACTCGACGACACGCTCGGGTCGCATGCCGGTCGGATCCAGGCGCTCGACCGCACCGGCGGGCATACGGGTCAGCGTGGAACGATCGTCGATGTCGACCGACAGGTCCGCCTCCCGCGGGCCGGCCCCCGCGAACACCACTCGGCCACCGCCGAAGAAGGGATTCTTCATGGTGGCGTGCACGTCGCGGCGATTCTCATCGAACCGGTTGTCGTACAGGTAGGCCGTCGAGAGATCCTTGACCGCCACCCCGATGGCGCTGTGGCCAAAACGATTCGAGACGAACAGCGCCTCGCTCTCCTCGCCCACACTCATGGCCTTGTCGGCGGCGCCAGTCAACTCGTTGTTGACGACGACGACCCGCGAGCCGCGCAGATCGAGGCCGTCACCATTCGAATCGCCGCTCGGCGCACTCTCGAACCGGCTGTCGCGCACGATGCCGTCAAAGTACTCGAGGTCGACCTGGTCATCCCGGTTGCCCGTGAACGACGAGTCGGTGAGGACCCCCGCCGCATACTTGATGCTCAGACCGTCAGCGCCCTGATTGTCGCGAATCGTCGTGTGGGACACCGACACCCGGTCCTGATAGTGAATCGACAGCGCGCCGGAAAACTGCGCGCCGTCCAGCCACGCGTCACTGCCGCCCCACAGCTCCAGATAGGTGACCTCGGTGCGCTGGGAGCCATCGCCGACGACGGCCACCGACCCGAACGGCTGCCCGGACTCGATCGACCGTATCGTCACCGGCTCGTCCGCGGATCCGCTGATGGTCAAGCCGCCCCGAACCAGCAGCACGACGCCCGCGCCAAGCTCAAGGTCGGTGCCGGCCTCGATGCGCAGGTTGTAGCCCCGCGGCACGACGAGGTGTTCCTGCAGGCGATACGTACCACGGCGCAGCCACAGCTCGCCGGTGGCAGTCTGGTGGATATCGAGGTGCGGGTGCGCCGCCAGCCAGGTCTCGACCGCAGATACGGGCGGCAGCGCGATCGGTCGGTCCCGGGACGGCGCATCGCCGATATCATGCGACGCGACACGCCGAGCCTCGACTTCCTGGCCGGTGACGGTATTGACGAACACGAGGTCGATGTCCTCCGGGCGCAGATCTTCGGCAGCCACGCCGGTGAAGATGAGAGCCAGCGTGTACAGTCTCGGCACGCGCTCCAGGCTCGGCGCCTGATACCGCGCCACGAGCAGTTCCTCCGCACGGTCGATGCCATGCGTGTCTTCCACGTCGGCATGCTGCACGAGGGCGCTGATATTCGCTCGCGACACATTGGTCAGGGCATAACTCCACGTCGTTGGCGCAAGCTCGTTCCGTTGTTCGAGCCCGAAGCGCTCCTCCAGCCGGCGGCGGCGGTCCGCGTCCAGTCCGGGCACCCAGCGTATGTGGATCTCCGGCTGCGGACTCGACCTGTCCAAACCGGTCGCGAACCGCGCCTGCGCCAGCGCCCGGCTGACATCGAGCCGGCCGTCAGCCAGCCAGTCGACCGCCACTGATTCAGACCTCGCGTCACCCGCTGCGCCCGAACCCTCCGTTACCTGTACCCTGACCTGAGTGTCCACCGTCTGGGCGCCGGCCCGCACGCCGACCGTCAGCGTCTTGACGCCCAGCTCGGACATGGAATCTGGCCGTATCTCGAGCACTACCCGCCCGCGCGAGAGCTGAGCCGCATACTCGGGCGCCGATCGTTCCAGATACTGGCGGAGTGACTGGATATTCGATGTCAACAGCTCGCGGGATTCCCCGCGTCCTACCGTCACGCCCGACCCCACGGAAATAGCGCCCGTCCCGAAACCGGCGCGTGCGACAGGCCGCACGATCGCGACCTCGGCCGGCGCGAGCGAGCCACCCTCCACCAGCCCCGGCTCGAGTGCCCGAACCAGCCGCGCACCATCCTGGACGATGAAACGGTAGACCGCCCGATAGATCGCCTGCCGCATGCGGTCGCTCCTGGCCACAAAGTGGAACATCGGAAGCGCGCGCGGTTCGTTATCCCCTGGGTTGGGCCAGGAATTGAGTTGCAGCTCCGGACTGCGACGGCCGCTGAGATCAAGCAGTGACGGGATGTTGTCACGACCGAGCGCGGGGTAAAACTTGCCGTTCGCCGTGTTCAGGAAGACACGCAGGTTGCCCTGGATGAACCCGTGCCCCACCAGTCCTAGAACGTAGCGTGTCGTCTCGAACCGTTCGAGGTATTCAAGGTCGAAGAAGTCCGCCGGGTCGGCGCCGCCGTGGCCGCTGAGCGCCGTATTGAATTCGCTGTATCGCCTCAGCAACGGTTCCCAGTCGATACGGGGTATCCCCATCTGGGTCAGGGCGCGCATGAAGTGATCCGGAAAATCGCCGGTGTTATCCCTGTATTGCGAGGAGTCGGTGTACACCAGCGCCTTGTCCGTTCCTCCGTTCTCGGAATAGTCGTACGAGACGGTACGCAACGAGGCATGACCGGCTACCTCGGTGTACTCGTCGTCGAGCAGGTTCGAGAAATAGAAGAGATGCTCCCGCCAGTCGTTTATCTGCGCCCGGACGAGACGGTGGTCCTGCACCAGCAGGTGCGCCTCGCGCGCCATCCTCATGACGAGCGGTTGCGTCTCGGTCAGGTTATCCCGGACGATCAGCTTGAACCTGTTCAGGCCCGCGATCCGGTCGCCCGGCGCCATCTCCATACTCAATGAAATAATTCGCTGGCCATTCTGCTCGACCGAGTGGTGGTTCGGGTTCCGGCCATGACTCTTCACCCGTACGTTGTAGACCGTGCCGTCGTATCGGAGCTGAGCCCGCCGCCAGCGGTTGTTTTCCCGGTAGAACCGGGGGTCGAGATTGTCGCCGACGAGACGATCGTAGATGCGCTCGAAGTGCGCGATGTCGTTGCCGGACAGGGTCAAGCCGATCAGCGGGAGACCCGACCGTCCCGCCGAATCATCAGACCTGTCGTGCGCCGCTCCCGCGGCTGCCAGCCCAATTACGGCCAGCGCCACCATCAGGCGCCGCTCCCACCGGTCTCGATTGCCGCTCATTCCGCCTCAGTCGGTGCGTCGCGGGTGACGGACTGCGTCGGCCATCGAATCGACGACGCCGGGCCAGTGGGTGCGCACGAGCCGGTCGAGGCCGTCCTGAAACTTGTCGGACAGCGCCGGGAGTTCCCGCACCTTGTCCAGCGTGCGCAATAGTCTCCACGGCGCAAGTGGGCTGAGGCGACGAAGCAATTGCATGACCTTGTTCAACATCGCCATCATTGTATTCGCGGATCATCCGGCCTCACTCCCGCAGGACAGCGCCGGGGCGATCGAGGATTCTGGCAAGAACATGACTCGCCGGCCCTCGGATGCCGCGGGCGGGCCCCGGGAGCGGGCAACATTTTCGATACGGCACCGTGACCAGCTAGAATGATCGTCCTTGATCAGATGCGCCGTGTGCGCGACGATCACACCGTACGAACGGCCAAATCTGAGCCTTCACGAAGAATGTGGGTTGGCCCGTCCACGGAGCCGGAGCAACCTCACTACGATCCGAATCCTCTTTGCGCTCAACACGGCGGGCTTTCTTCGACATTTCGAACGGACCGTGGCCGAGCTGACTGCTCGGGGCCATAGTGTCACGCTTGCCATCACCGACAAGGTCGAAGGGGCTCCCCCGAAGATACCTGACTCGTTGCGTGGTTCCGCCGGGCTTCGCATCGTTGAGGCGCCCTTCAAGCGTGACGAGCAATACCGCGACACCGTTCGGGTCATACGCAGCTTTCGGGACTACGCCAGGTACCATGGACCGGGCCGTGTCAACAACTTTGAGACAACCTGATTCAGCATTTACTGTAGCGACTCCACGCTGGTGACGAACGTGCCCGGGCGACTGTCGATGCGTGGTGGCGGGCGCATGGAGCCCGGCTGTGGGTCGCCCGGGGTGACGGTGGTCGTGGCTGGGGCCACCTGGCTGGTGAGGGTCGGCGGCCGATTGATCCAGACCGCCGTGGGTATTGTCTCGGGACGGGGTGGCCCGTGCACGAACCGCTCGGGATGGGCGGCATAGGCGGCCAGGCGTGTGCGGTGACGGGCCGCCAGGACCGTTGCGGCGCGGCCGTAGTGGACGTCGGCGGGCGTCAGATAGCTCAGGCCGCTGTGATGGTGCGCGTCGTTGTACCACGCAAACAGGTCGCGGCTGACGCTGCGCGCGTGTTCGAGCGCGCCGAACCGTGCCGGAAACTCCGGCCGGTACTTCACGGTCCGGAACTGCGCTTCGGAGAACGGATTGTCGTTGCTCACGCGGGGCCGCGAATGACTGGCGGTGATACCCAGGTCCGAGAAGAGCAGCGCGACGAGTGTGCTGCGCATGGGCGCACCGCGGTCCGCGTGAATGGTGAGTTGGTGCGGCGTGATGCCCTGCTTCGCGCAGGTCGCCGGCAGCAGGCGCTCGGCCAGGTGCGCATTCTCGTGCCGCGCGACCATCCAGCCCACGACGTAGCGGCTGAAGAGGTCGAGGATCACATAGAGCGAGTAGTAGAGATACGGCACCGGGCCCTTGAGCTTGGTGATATCCCAGGACCAGACCTGCTTCGGGCCCGTCGCGACCAGCTCGGGGGCGGCATAGGCCGGATGCCGGGCCTGTGCGCGCCGCTCGCGCACTTCGTGGGCCGCGGCGAGCACGCGATACATCGTGCGCGGGGAGCAGAGGTAGGTCTGCTCGTCGAGCAACGTGGCATGAACCTCGGTGGGCGACTGGTCGACGAACCGCGGGCTGTGCAGCACGTCGAGGACCGCCTGGCGTTCGGTGGGACCCAGCGCCCGCGGCGATGGCGCCCGCGGGCGCGGCGGCGGCGCGGGCCGCCGCTGTCGATAGAGCGTTGCCCGCGACACCCCGACGCTGTGACACAGCGCCGCCGTCTCACCTGGCGTGGCGATGGTCGTAATGGCCTGCATCAGTCGGTCTCGTCGTCGTCGAGCGGTGACAGGGGGATCCCCAGGAGCTCGGCAATTTTTTTTTGGAGCGTGATGATCGTCTCCGCGCGCTGCAACTTCCGCTGCAGCCGGCGGTTCTCCGCCTCGAGCTGGGCCACCCGCGGGTCGACGGGGCGCGGCGTTGGACCCCGGCGGCGCCCGCGCATCTCCCGCAGGGCGCCCGCCTCACGCTGCCGCCGCCAGTTCGTCAGGAGCGACGAATACAACCCCTCGCGACGCAACAGGGCGCCCACCTCGCCGGGCTTCTTGCACGCGTCGACGGCCTTGAGAATGCGCAGCCGATACGCGGCCGAGAAGCGCCGCCGCTGCACCGTCGCCTCCACCTCCGGGTCCGGGGCACGGGCCGGCAACGTGGTTGCGGGGTCGCGGCCTCCGGTCGCCCTCCGGGCTCCCTCCACCCCCGACCCCGCAACCACTTCGATCTCCACCGCGTCTGGCATGCGCGTCATCTCTCCAACCTCTCCCGCCCCTACACTAAACTCAACAGGGAGGTTGTCTCACAGATTATTGGCACAGGGGGGGACGCCCGCGCTCTCGCCATCGCGGACGGTACGTTCGACGATGTGCTCGTGTACGGACTGCTCCATCACCTTGGAGATGACGATGTCAGCTCCGTCGCGCGAGAAGTGAAGCGGGTTCTGCGACCGGGAGGCCGCGCTCTCGCCATCGAGGACATACCCACCCAAAACAGCCTCAATCTCGTCGGGCGCCTCCTCCACTTGGCCGAGAACGGCCACTACATCCGTCCTGCGGAAGAATACCGGAGACTCCTGACACCCTACTTCCGCGTAGTGGACGAGCAGCTCTTCCGTAGCGGTGTGTTTGACTACTTCATGGCAAGCCTCGTGGCCGACGGTGAAGCGCCCGAAACCGAATCAGGCCAGGAACCTTCGCCGTAGGAGAATCACCGGGCGCCGGATTCAAGCTTCCGGGCCATCGCGAGCAACGAACTGCCACACGGCAGATCGACATGACGAATCAGAGCGGCCTCCAGGGTGAGCAGTCGATCCAGCACGACGTTCACGAGTCGCGTCGGCGTCTGAATCTCCAACCCGGCTTCCTCTTCCGGCGCGAGTCCCAACATCCGCTGAGCCCATCGCAACGGGAACAGAATGGGCAGCATCGTGGCGTTCGTGTAGGTCAGACGCTCGATGGCGAAACCAGCCGGCTCAAGCAGCGCGCGCAGGGAGCGGGCGGTGTAGCGACGAATCTCGTGAGCGAGCACCGAATGGTTTCCGGCCAGCAGCGGTAGCGCTGCAACGTTGACGATGACGCGGCCTCCGGTTCGCAGCACGCGGTGCATCTCGGCAACGGCGGCGCGTTCGTCAGGCGCCTCTAGACAATAGAGCACGTCAAACGACGTTACCAGATCGAAACGCTCGTCACCGAACGGCAGTTGCGCGACCGTCGCCTGCCCGACACGTCGACCAGCGTCGCGGGCACGCCGCACGGCGGCCCACTCGCGGTCCACCCCGAGAACCGTTCCGGAATCGAAGAGGTGCTGCAGGTTGGCGCCGGTGCCGCACCCGCAGTCCAGGATATCCGGGCGCGAGTGGCCGGACAGCGCCTCGGCCAGCAGCGGCCGCACGAACCGGCGCAACCCACGGAACCAGAAGTGGCCGCCTTCCGCGCGGGCCGTCGCATCGAGCAGAGGTTCCATGGACTATCGTGCGCCTTCCGGGCGACGGAAGGCGCACGGCATCGCGACTGACAGGACCATCATGGACGATGCCGTCGCGACGCCCAACGGTTCGCGCCAATCCAGGCCACGCCCGCAAGCACTGAAATCACCAGTCCCCAGTGGAAACTCCGCGGTACGAATCGCAACTCGACCACGTGTGCCCCCGGATCGAGTCGCACACCACTGAAGGCCCCGTTCACGCGTTCCACCGGTCGCGGCTCACCGTCTACCCAGGCACGACGCTCCGGATGGTAGGGTTCACTCAGGTACAGGAGCGCCGGATCGGCGTTCTGCACCATCAGCCGCATTCTCCCGTCGGCGCGGTCGGCCTCGTGCACCGTGACGGCGCCCCGGACCCCGCCGCACGGCGTCGTATCCAAAAGCAGCGATGGCTGATCCAAGTCCGCCGGTTCTGGCGCCGGGTCGGGGTCGCGTGGCACTAAACGACCGGAACCGCGGTCGATGCCGGATGTGTCCTCGACCAGCGGCTGGCTCAGCAACGCGCGGACATTGGCCGGAGACACGTCAAGCAGATCGTATTCCCAATTGCGATCGTCCTGGAAGTGGCCGGCATCGAGTCCGAAGCTGCGCTCGATCGCCAGTCGATCATCGTCACTGGTCCCCGGCGCCCAACGCACGACAATCTTGGGCGGCGGCCCGATCAGATGTCCGTCGCGGTCGTAGGCGCCTCGCGAGAGCATCTGCATGACCGACTCTGCCTCGCGGGGCTCTCCGGCGCACGCCAGCAGCGCTCGTGGCCGGGCAGTCAAATTTCTGTAGAGATACATGGAACCCAGCGGCTCCACCAGCCTGAACCGTTCGTGGTCAATCGGCTCGCACGTCACGACGTGCGTTACCGCAAGATAGTCCAGCAGGTCAAGCCGCGCCGGCAGGCGCTCGATGTTCTGACCGAGCCGGGTTGCGTGCCCCTCGATTTCATCGTCCCTGATCAGACGGAGAAAGCGCGTGTAGTGCGCCAGCGAGATACTGCCGAATCCATCGGTGGTCGGAATGCCCGCCGAGATCAGATCGGTGCCCGGGAGCGTTCGTTCACAGAGTGACGCAACCCGGACCACGTCGTGGGTGGCCAGTTGCTCCAGCACGCGATCACTCGTAGCGCCCGCCTCGACTCTGACGAACGGCTTGGCGAAGACGAGCCCTTCAGTGGTGACCAACAGCAGCGCCACCGCCCCGGCCAGCCCCGCCTGCCGCCGGGCAACCAGCGCCCCCAGCGTTATCAATGCCCCTAGCTGTATCGCCACCAGCCAGCCCGGAGTGCCCAGTATGCCCACCGTGTCGCCAGTCCAGGGCACCGTCGTGAGCGCCAGCGCCAACACCAGCCCGGCCGTCGCTGCCGGCACCCACGCCTGCCAGGCACCCGGCGACGCGCGCCCGGTTCCAGCGCGCCGCAGCAAGGCATCGAGTCCCAGGCTACCCAGCACGGCTGCACCGATGGTCCAGAAGAACAGCAGCCGGGTCGGGGCGCGGAACTGCGGCAACAGGGCGTAGTGCAGACGATAGAGCGGCACGGTGTGCGCCATCGCCAGCCCGAGTGCAACACCGGCCATCAGCAACAGGAGTCCCGCGCGGCGCCGTGGCCCTGAGCGGCCCCACGCCAGCGGCACGAAGGCGAGCAACCCCAGCGTGATGAAGGGCGAACTGTGACCAAGCGCCGATGCCATTCCGTATGCGTTCGGCAAGACCGCGGTTACGAGATCGGCTGGAGCGATCAGGTCCTCGCTCGCCGAGGCATAATCAAGGCCGGAGGCGCGTCCTGCGTCAAGAAGCAGGTGGAAGGTCGGCAACAACTGAAACGCCGCCAACGCACCGACCAGGGCAAAAAGCACCACCGGCTGCAGCAGCGGTAGCCACAATCGGCGTCCAGCACTTGGCGCGTCCAGCGCGCGCCAAAGGAAGACCGCAGCCACGGCGAGTCCCACGTACACGGTGCCCTGCACAAAACCGGCCAGCACCTGCAGCACAAGCACGGCGACCAGCGCCGGATGGGGCCAGAGGGTCGCACGACGGGACGACCGTATTGCCAAAGCGAGCGCGAGCGGAATCCAGGCATACCCGTACAACACGACTATGTGGCCCAGGTAGAGTCTTGGGGCGACCACACCGCTCAGCATGACGGCGGCGGCCGCCGCCGACCCCGCCACGCGGCACGTCCCAAGCTGTCGACACAGGGCGAACACCCCCACTCCCATGACCCACAGGTGCAGTACGAGACCCCAAGCGACGAAGGCGGAGATCGGCAGCCGGCGCAGCAACATCGCCGGCGGATAGTAGACCAGCGTCTGGATGTCGGCCATACCGGGGTACCCGCTGAAACTGTAGGGGTTCCAGTGCGGCGACTGTCCGACGGCATAGGCAAGCCGGTTCACGGCTTCCCAGCTCGTGTGCAAGTGCGTGTCTGTGCCATCGTGCATGGCCGATGGCCGCACGACTGCCGGGTACAGCAGGATGATGGCCAGCAGCGCCAGGAAACTCAGCGCAGAGGCAGTCCGAGCCCACGAGGCGGCCAATGGGCCCCGATTGGTCATGAGGAGCGGACGCAGACGTGGCATGCAGCGATCCAACGTGCAGGGGGTCAAAAGATCATGTCGATACCGCAGACGTACTTCGAATGTCGTGCGATCCGGAAAGGAAATGCCTGGGTCGCATGCGCGGCCAGATCGTCGTCGCCCACCGCGTACTTGAGCTCGAGAACCACCTCGTCGAGATGTCGCCATACCGGCAGCGCACCGTTACCCACGCGGCGAAACGCCGCAAACTGCTGGCGCCGGTCGACCGTCAGACGGAGCCGCCCATCACGGGACGCGTAATAGTCGCGCCGGTAGCGGTTGAGGAGCACCGGTGCCAGGGAGGCGACCTGCGACTGCAGCGCGAACCCGACGAGGGCTGTGGCCAACACGCGCCGCACACCAGATGCCGCGAGCAGAGTCGCCGCCGGCAACGCGACCAGCGGAACACGCTGCTTCACGCCGACGTGACCCGCCTTCATCTTGCGCTCGAGCACGGGGTCCACCGCCTCGCGCGCATCCGCGCCATACCACCGAATGCGAAATTTCTGTCGTGTCGCGACACCAGCCGCGTTGTCGTTGTAACTGTCGAGGTTCCAGGTATCCAGATACACGTTGTTGATCCAGCGGGTCGGATGTATCCGCGAGAAACCGGCCGGATGCACCTTCACCAGCATGTCAACCTGAGCTGTCCGGGGACAGACGAACTTCCGCTCATACCTGTACTCGTAGCGGACCGTCTGGCCACTGTCCGCCGCGAGCCCGGCTGCGGAAGAAAGCACTGTCGTCAAGGCCTGGAAACGACCGACAGGTCGGTCAATGACGACACCACGTCGGCGGGCGGTATCTCCGCCGGGCGGAGCCGCTCGATAGCGGCGTGAGAGACATTGGCGATGGTGGACAGGCGATCGGTCTCGACCGACAACCCGGCCGAACCGGCGTCGCCGGCGAGCACGACCGTGCCTCCGCCGAAGTGGGGCTTTTGCAGGAAGGCACTCACGTCCAGATCGTTCGTGGCGAACAGATTGTCATCGAACACATACACTGTCGAGAGATCCGTGACCGCCATCGCAAGCGCGTTGTCGCGCCAGGTGTTGGCGGCGAACAGCACGTCGCTGCTTTCCCCGACACCCACCCCCGTGTCCCCGAACCCACTGAACTCGTTGCCGGTCGCCACGAGGCGCGACCCGATCACGTCCAGCCCACCGGCGTGCTGGTCGGCCGCGCCCGATGCGATCAGACGATTGCCGCGTACGACCCCGTCGAAGTAATCCATCCCAATCTGATTCACCTGATTGCCAGTGAACACCGAGTCGGCCAGGAGGCCGCGGGCGTATTTGATGCTCAGCCCGACGTCACCCTGATTGCCGTGAATGGACGCATGGGATACCTCCACGTCATGCTGATAGTGAATGCTCAGCGCGCCTGAGAAACGTGCGCCGCGTACCCATGCATCGCTCCCGCCTGACAGGTCGAGGTGTCGGATGGTCGTGCGCTGGGACCCGTCTCCCAGCACGGCGACCGTCCCGAATGGCTGGCCGCTGTCGATCGGCCGCACGGTCACGAGATTTCCTGCCGAACCCGCCACGGTCAATCCGCCGTGAATCAGCATGACGACGCCGGGACCGAGTCTAAAATCCGTGCCGCCCTCGATGACCACGTCGTAGCCGTCTGGAAAGACTAGATCCTCCCGGAGGTCGTAGGCGCCCCGCGCCAGCGTGATCTCGCGAGAACCGGTACGCCGAGTCGTCACCGCAGTATGCGCCTCCGCCCAGTCCTCGAACAGGTCTGTCCGGCCGGCGAAGGCGCTCGCCGGGGAGAGGGCCTCCCCGGCCGGCGTCTCGACGGTCGGGACGCGCCGGGCCACGACCTCGTGGCCGGTGACAGTGTTGATGAACGACAGCGTAATGGCCTCGACCTGCAAGACGGGCAACGGTCGCGAGAACGTGAAAACCAACTCATACAAGCTCGGGGAGCGTCTCTGCCTGCGCCGCAAGTCTCGCCCCTGATCAGCCAGCGACACGTCGTCACGGTCGAACCCGTGTGTGTCCTCAACGGCGTCGTCCCCGACGATGGCGGCGAGCCGCTCGGGCGACGTATCGTCCAGCAAATATTGCCAGGTTCGAGTCGACTCGAGCTTGCCGTTCCGCAAGCCAAAGCGCTCTTCAAGACGCTCGCGATCCGCTTCCTCCAGCCCGGCCACCCAACGGATGTTCACCAGAAGCGGCGGCGCTACCGGCGTGAAATCCAGCCCGGTGAAGAAATGCGCGTCGACAAGCGCGCCGCCGAGGTCCAGCGTCCCGTCTTCGTGCACGACTACCGGGTACGCCTCGACCACCAGGCTCTCACGTGCCCCCTGCCGCTCGGTCACATCCACGCGAACGGGACCGTGTCCATGATCGCCACCGAGGGTCAATGTCTGGACGCGCAACGCAGACATCGAGTTCGGGCGAATGGCAAGCGTCAGCCGCTCGGGCGCAATCTGCGCCGCAAATTCGGGGACCGAGGCTTCCAACCACGTCCTCAGCGACTCGATATTGGACGACGCGCCAGTCCCGTCAATGAAGTTCAGGGATTGCGGGTTGGCGGTGCCACACGGCGTGTTTCCAACCGGCCGGACCTCGCCCACGAACGGGAGGCCGCCGACGAATTGGCGGCGGCTGCAGCCCGATACGCGCATACCGGCGCCGCCCACCGGAAGCCCATCCGCTTCGATGCCTTCAATGAACTGGTAGATCTCGCGATAGGCCCGTTGGCGGAGCGAGTCGCTGGTCGAGGCGTAGCGAAACAGCGGCAGGACATACGAGTTGCCAAATCCCGGCCCGAGGTTGTTGATCTGGCCTTCAGGGATGCGTCCGCCACTCAGGTCCAACTCTGCCAGCTCGTTGTCACGGTTGAACGCCGGATAGAACTTGCCGTTCGCGGTATTGAGCAACACCCGCAGGTTGCCGAACAGGGCGCCGTGACCGGTCAGGCCAAGGACGTACCGAACGGTCTCATACCGTTGCATGTACTCCGGATCCAGGAAATCCGTGGGATCCGTGTCCGGCGCGGCGCTGCCGCTGAGTGCCGCATTGAATGCGGTATAGCGCTCGAACAAGGGCTCCAATTCGCTCTCCGGTATCTCCATCTGGCTGAGGGCGAGCTCGAACCGGCGACGGAACGCAGCCGCTTCGAACTGCCGCGGCTGCGCATCCGCGTAGATCAACGAGTGGTCTGAGGTTCTGTGGTCGTCGGCGATCTCAAAGTCCTCGCTCCCACTGTCGGGATAGTCATACGAGATACGCCGAAAGGGCGCGAAGCCGATGCTCTCCAGATACCGGCTGTCGAGGGCATTCGAGAAGTAAAACTGGTGCTCCGGCCAGTTGTTGATCCGGACCCGGACCAGACGGTGGTCCTGCACGAAGGCGCCGACGTGCTTGGCCACGCTTGTGACGGGCGCTGCGTCCGGAAACGCCCTCCGAACGACTAGCTTGAACCTGTTCAGGCCGAGAATCCGCTCCCCAGCCTCGAGCCTGATCGAGAGCGATATGAACCTGTAGCGCCAGCCGGCGAGCCGTTCGGAGTGATCGTCCGGATCACGACCATGACTCCTGATCCGAATGGCATACAACCGGCCGTCGTGACCGAGCTGGGCTCGTCTCCACGTGTTCTCCTGTCGATAGCGCCGCGGATTCCTGGGGGGACCGTCGAGAAGGGTATGAAGCCGTTCGAAATGCGCGATATCGGCGCCCGACAGATGCAGTCGGACCAGCGGCAGATCAGCAACGTCCGGCTCACGTCCCGGTCCGTCCGGCACGTCCCCGAACGCTCCTCCGTCAGCCAACACCATCGCCGACACGGCCATGACACCGAGCACCGCCATGAGACGATGCTCGTTCCGGCGCCGGCGCTGTCGCATCGGTTTGCTTCGATGTATCACCCGTCGTCCCCGACCGGTCCCGGCAACTGAATATTTCGCGCTAAATCGTGCCGACATCGGGACGCTGATCCACGACCGTCACGACCGCTTCGCCGTCCAGCCGCCGCAACTCGGTGACGATTTCCTGCACCGATTCCAAAGACTCGACCTCGATGAGAAAACTCGCATCGAGTTGGCCTTCGGTTGTATCCATGCGCTTCATGCGAAACCGCCGGCACTGCTCTCGAAGCAGTTGGGTCAGGGCCGGCATGGTGAGGGTGTCCGGAGATTGCGAAACGACGCTGAGAAACAGGTTGTTCTCGTTCTCTGCTTCACCGGACGAGAATCGGTGCCTGAGCCAGATGATCGCCGTGATGGTCAGAAACGCGACGACCGTCACGATGAGCTGATTGGCGCCGAGGGCGAGTCCCATGCCGACCGCGAGGAAAATGTAGACGAGTTCCTCCGGTTCCTTGATGGCCGCGCGGAAGCGAACGATCGACAGGGCGCCGATCAGGCCCAGCGACAGCGTGAGTGACGACTGCACCACCGTGATGATCAACGTGGTGGTCATCGCCAAGAGATAGAAATGCCGGGCGAACATCGTGCGGTTGGACAGACTGTGGCCATACCTGATGTACACGCGTTCGAGACCGAGGGCCAGCAGCGCTCCAAACGCGATATTGCGCACGAATTCCAGCAGGGTGGGTCCCTCGAGGACAGTGCCCAGAAGTTGTTCGATCATGATGTCAGAAGTTGTGGATCAGCGCGCGACGTGAGCAGGCGGCCTCTTTCCGATCCTCCTCCGTCTGGCCGCGTCTGTGCGGCACGCGGTATGGTAGCACCAATTCCCCGGTCACATTCTCGAGTGCACGGACGTCGGTTCGCACCGGCACATCAGAGGATTCGGGCCGCTATACTAGCCGTTGATTCGTCGTCCGGAGGGAGCCTCAGCCACTGAGTTTGCCTCCGGGCGATGCCACGACGCGACATGGACGCCAGCACGCACGACAGGCACGCCAGATTCGGGAGAATTCCCCTCGGCATTCTGGATCTCGCGGTATTCGCCGGCACCTTTCTCTTCCGCTGGCTCATCGTCGAGTTCCCGAACGATCACTTCCAGCACCTGTCGCGCGCCCGCCAGATCTTGCTGGGCGATGTGCCGATCCGCGACTTCTTCGATGTCGGGTTCTTTCTCCAGAACTACCTGTCGACCGCGTTTCAGATCGCGTTCGGCTACAACCTGTTCGGCGAGGCAATCCTGACCATTTCGTTCGTCGCGTTCGGCACGATGCTCGTATTTCATCTCTCGGCGCGGCTTTCCGGCTCGCGCTGGGTTGCCGCCGGCGCCGCCCTGCTGACGCTTGTTGCCTACCCGCGGTTGTACAGCTATCCCAAGGTCTTTCTGTATGTCTCGGCGATCGGTCTGGCCTTGCTGTACACACGCAAGGGCAGCCGGCTGCACGTGATCCTGATGGCCGGCCTGACCGCGCTGGCGTTTCTCCTGCGTCACGACCACGGTGTCTACATCGCGGGCATGCTGGTCTGTTTCCTGGGTCTGCGCGAGTGGGGTGGCGCGTTGCTCTGGCGCCGGCTGGGTCTGTATACGAGCGTGACCGCCGGCTTGGTGCTCCCCTTCCTGGTCTGGGTCCAGGCGACGACCGGGCTGGTGACGTATGCCGTCGGATCCGGACCGCAAGCGAACACGGTTGCCTCATCCCTGCCGTCCTTTCTGAGCCTCCCGGCGCCTTTCGCGATTGATAGGTCGGCGCCCCTCTGGGTGGTCGCCCCCCCCATAGGACCGGTCAACGTGCGCTGGGCCGCGGGGGCGGACGGCGCCGAACGGCGCGAGCGGGAAGCACGCTACGGGCTCGCCGCGGGCGTGCACCGGGAAGGTCGGACCTGGAGCTATGTCCTCACCGACCAGCAGACCGGCAACGTGCGCGCGCTCGTCGAGGACCGCATGGTCGAGGACACCGCGGGTATCGATCGCGGGACGTTCCAGGTGCTGCCCGAGGGCTGGGGCAGTTGGCTCACACGCCGGCTGTTCCTGCTGCGACTCCGCAGCCCGCTCCCCGGCCTGTTCACCCCACAGAACGCGCTAGCCTGGTTCTACTGGCTGACGCTGTTGGTACCGGTGGTCGCGCTCGGCTGGATCGGCGCCGAGTGGTGGTCGGGACGCGTGGCGCGACCCGATGCGGCCGTCATCGCTGCCACGGCCATCCTATGCTGCGTCATCTCGCACACCCTCGTCCGGGGTGAGCCGGGTACGCGAGTTGTCGATGTGGCTGCGCCCACGTTCGTGCTCGCGGCGTGGCTCGCGCGCCCGCGCGGCGACCCGGGCTGGTCGCCCGTCCGCGCGCGGCTCACCCGCACGGGGATCGTCAGCCTGATGCTGATCACATTCTGGAGTGTGTGGACCGTCGGCGGAACCGGCCCGCGACTGGCGAGAGCCGGCGTTCTCGACGGGCCGGCCGGCGTCTGGGAGCATCTCGGCGTCGTGAATCGCGGGCTGCGTAGTCGTCCGATCGATGACTGGGCGCCGCCGGGAAGCACCGGTCTTCGCGCGCTTACTCGCTACGTGCTCGACTGCACCGCGCCGTCGGACCGGTTCCTCGTGACCTGGTACGCACCGGACGTTTTCTACTACGCCGAACGAGGGTTCGCCGGCGGCCAGGCGTTCCTCTATGGCGGATGGCATGAGTCGGTCGCCGCTCAGCGCCTGACCCTCGAGCGCATGAAGCTGCAGTCGGTCCCAATCATCCTGAGTCAACCAGGCACTCTCTCAACATCGAGATTTCCGCTCATCAACGACTACGTCCAGACCAGATACCGGCTGGCGGCGGAATCAACGTTTGCGGGAGAAGACGGGACTCTTCGTGTATTCGTGGACGCTCGCTTGGAACCTGTCGCCGAGCACCCGGGTCTCGGGCTGCCCTGTTACCGGGAGCTGGCAGATGCCACCGGCGACACCGGTCCAATCATCCACGTACGCTGGGTCGACAATCTGGGGGACGCCCAACGCACGGCGCTCGAACGAGCGCTGGGCCTCTTCCGCGCCGAGCACCGCGCAGGGTCCACCTGGCGCTATCGGGTGCCGGATGTGTCGCCGGAGCGGTTCGACACGATCGTCGCTCACGACATGGTGGCTGACACCTACGGCTTCGACCGCTCGGCCGACGCACGGTTCGGTCCGTTCATCCGGGTGCGCTGGATCGAGACGCTGGGAGAGGCCCGGCGCACGATCCTCGAACGAGCGCTGGGCCTCTATCGCGCCGAGCACACCGAAGGGACGACCTGGCGCTACCAGATTCCGGATGCATCACCGCAACGCCTCCGCACGATCGTCATCCACGACATGGTGGCTGACACGAACGGCTTCGACCGTGGAAGCCTGGAGCTGAATGCGCCAGGGGACGACGTCGCGCGAGTCGCGGCCCAGCCGCCGGTCTACTCCAGTGGCTGGCACCCGCCCGAATCCGACGCCAGCACGCCGGAATCGACGTGGCAATGGACCCGGCAGACCGCCACGCTGTCGTTCGCGAAACCGAACGCCGACGCGCTGTTCTACCTCGACTACGCCGCTCGTCCGGACGCCTTTGCCGACGGGCCGCAGACGATCACGGTCAGCATCGGCGACCAGGTGCTGCAGTCATTCGCGGCCGATTCGACCGGCCGGCGCCTCCAACGCATACCTCTCCACAGGGCGGCGCTGGGCACCGGAGACCGTGTCGAGATTCAGATCGCCGTGGACCGGACGTTCGTGCCGGCGACCCTGCCCGCGGGAGGACGCGACGAACGCGAACTGGGAATTCAGGTCTATCACGCGTTCGTCGTACTCCGCTGACCCGCACTCTTTATGAAGGTCCATCTGTTGTCCGCGGACGGGAAACGTTGATGCTCGAACTTGTCGGGCGTTTGCGCGCATGGGTGCTTCGGCTGCTGGGCCTCGTCTCGAAGCGCGACCTGCTGGCGCTGGAAACACGGCTTGACACGCTGATCGGAGACCTCGACCGTCAGACCGATCTGCTGGAGCGCGCCAACCTCCGCGTGGCCAAGGCGACCCGGAAGCTTGAACACATACGCCGCCGGGTCGGCACCCGCGGCCGATTGACCAGGATCGAGCGTAACCTGCACACGCTGATCCGCCGTCAGTTCGTCGACCAGACGACACTGCCGTTGCCGCGGCGCATTCTGGCGCAACGGTTCCACGTCTCTTCGCAGAACGAGGAAGACGGCATCACGCTCGCGTTGATCAATCTGACGGGGACGACCAACCGGCGCTTTCTGGATCTTGGCGCCGGCGCCAACGGCGGCAACACCGGCTTCCTGGCGGAATCCTGCGGCTGGACCGGGTTGATGGCCGACGGCCGCGCAAATCGGGTCGTGCAACTTGCCGCCAGGTATGCGCGCTGCGGGGTCGACGCGAAGCAGGTCTGGCTGACCGGCGACAACGTGAACCAGGTGGCGCGCGATCATCGTCTGGATGGCGAGATCGATCTCCTGAGCCTGGACCTCGACGGCATCGACTACTGGGTGTGGCGTGCGCTCGATGCCTGCTCGCCGCGGGTGGTGGTTCTCGCGTTCAACGCGGCGTTCGGCGCCGACCGGGCGGTGACGGTGCCGTATGACCCCGAGTTCGACAGAGCGGCAAACACGGAAGGGGCGCCGTGGTTCTACGGGGCATCGCTGGCGGCGTTCGAGCAACTCGGGCGGGAGAAGGGCTACCGGCTGGTCATGGTGGAGCCGAAGGGGGTGCACGCATATCTGTTACGGAACGATGTGGCGCCGGACATCCCGGCGTCGCCCGCCCGCGCCCTGCATCCACACCCCGGCGCCAATGCCCAAGCGCTGGTCGATCAGCTCGCCAAGGCGGGGTTGGCGCTGGTCGACGTGGCGTCCGTGGAAGGGGAACGTTGATGCTCGAACGTGTCGCGCGCCTGCGCGCGCGTGCGTTGCGCCTGCTGGGCCTCGCGGCGACGTGCGACCTGCCGGCGCTGGAGACACGGCTGGACACCATGCGCGAGACGTTCGACCGCCAGACCGCGCTGCTGGAACAAACTGACCTCGACATGACCGCGGTGAACCTGGAGCTCGAACAGATGCGCCGCATGCTGAGCAACCGCGGCGGCGGGTTGAGTCATATCGAGCGTAATGTCCACGCGTTGATCCGCCGGCAGTTCGTCGACCAGACGACGCTGCCGTTTCCACACAGTATTCTGGCGCAACGGTTTCATATCCTCTCGCAGAACGAGGAAGACGGCATCACACTGGCGTTGTTCGATGTAGCGGGGACGACCAATCGGCGCTTTCTCGAGCTCGGGGCCGGCATCAACGGCGGCAATTCCGGGTTCCTGGTGGAAACCTTCGGCTGGACCGGGTTGATGGTCGACGGCAGCGAGGAGCATGCCGCGCGAGTTGCCCGCAGGTTCGCACGCTACGGGGTCGATACGAAGGCGGCCTGGATTACCCGCGACAACGTGAACCAGTTGGCGCGAGACTACCGTCTGGACGGCGAGATCGACCTCTTGAGCCTGGACCTCGACGGCAACGACTACTGGGTGTGGCAGGCGCTCGAGGTCTGCTCGCCGCGGATGGTGATTCTCGAGTTCAACCACTGGTTCGGCGCCGAGCGGGCGGTGACGATGCCGTATGATCCCGCCTTCACGAGGGACAAGTCACAACTCGTGGCCAAGCGCTACTACGGGGCATCGCTGGCGGCGTTCGAGCAACTCGGGCTCGAAAAGGGCTACCGGCTGGTCATGGTCGAGCCCAGCGGGGTGAACGCGTATCTGTTGCGGAACGACGTGGCGCCGGAGATCCCGGCGTCGACCGCCCGCGCCCTGCATCCGCACCCCGACGCCGACGCGCGAGCGCTGTTCGATCAGCTCGCCAAGGCGGGATTGCCGCTGGTCGACGTGGCGTCCGCGGACCAGGAACGTTGATGGGCGACAACGTGTCATTCTACAAGGGCCGCCGGGTGCTGATCACCGGAGGCCTCGGTTTCATCGGCAGCAACCTGGCGGCGCGCCTCGTCGCGCTGGGCGCCGACGTCCTGCTCGTCGACTCGCTGATCCCGGACTACGGCGGCAACCTGTTCAATATCGCGCCGATTCAAGACGCCGTGCGAGTGAACGTCTCGGACGTGCGCGACGCCAGCTCGATGCAACACCTGGTCCGCGGCCAGGAGATCATCTTCAATCTCGCGGGGCAGGTGAGCCATATCGACAGCATGCGCGACCCGTACACCGATCTCGAAATCAACTGCCGCAGCCAGCTCTCGATCCTCGAGGCGTGCCGGAATCACAACCCGGCCGTCAAGGTCGTCTTTGCCAGCACCCGTCAGATCTACGGCAAGCCGGACACACTTCCAGTCACCGAAGAACACCTGGTGCGTCCGATCGACGTGAACGGCATCAACAAGGCGGCCGGCGAGTCCTACCACCTCGTCTACAACAACGTGTTCGGCGTTCGCTCCTGCTCGCTGCGGCTGAGCAACGTGTATGGACCACGTCAGTTGATGAAGCACAACCGCCAGGGCTTCCTCGGCTGGTTCATCCGCCTGGCGGTCGAAAACCGCGACATCCAGATCTTCGGCGACGGCTCGCAACTGCGTGACGTCGTCTACGTGGACGACGTCGTCGAGGCGTTCCTGCTGGCCGGCGCGTCTGACGTCTGCAACGGTGACGTGTTCAACGTCGGGGGTAATCGTCCGGTGTCGCTGCGCGAGCTGGCCGAACTGCTGGTCGACGTGGCCGGCGCCGGCGCCGTGCGATACATCCCCTGGCCCGATGACCGCCGGCCGATCGACATCGGCAGCTTCCATACGGATTCGTCGAAGTTCCAGCGCGCGGTGGGCTGGACCGGCGCCGTCGATCTGCATGACGGACTCGCCCGCACCGTGCGCTACTACCGGGACCACCTGCCGCACTACGTCGAGGCGCCGTCCGGCGCTCCCGCGGAGGATTCGTGACGGCCGGGACCGTGCCCTGGATCGATCTCCGGCCGCGCGAGGACGCCGCGGCAGTCGACACGGCCATCCGCCGGGTCATCGACCGGGGCCGGTTCGTGCTTGGGCCGGAGGTCGAGGCGTTCGAAGTCGAGTTCGCTCAGGCCACCAGGGGCGGGCAGACGGTGGCGGTCGCCTCAGGCACGGACGCGCTCACGCTCACACTCCGTGCGCTGGACATCGGGCCCGGGGATGAGGTGATTACGACGGCGCTCTCCGCCGTCTACACGGCGCAGGCCATCATGATGGCCGGCGCACGCCCGGTATTCGCCGACATCGACCCCGACCGGCTGACCCTCGATCCCGCGATCACAGCCTCGCTCGTCGGGCCCCGGACCGCCGCGATCATGCCGGTGCATCTCTATGGGCAGCCGGCCGATCTGCCGGCGCTGGCCGCCGTGGCCGACCGTCACGGCCTCGCGCTGATTGAAGACTGCTGCCAGGCGCACCTGGCTACCTGCAACGGGGTCCCGATCGGCTCGATCGGTGTGGCGGCTGCCTACAGTTTCTATCCGACCAAGAACCTCGGCGCGCTGGGTGACGGCGGCGCCGTCACGACACGGGACACGCGCGTCGAGTCCCGGCTGCGTCGGTTGCGCAACGGCGGCCAGACCGCGCGGGACCGGCATGCGGAGCCGGCGGCCCACTCGCGACTCGACGAGTTGCAGGCCGCAGTACTGCGGGCGCGTCTACCTCGACTCCCGCGTTGGACCGAACGCCGGCGCGCATTGGCGTCCCGGTATCGCAAGGGGTTGGCCGACGCCCCGGTGTCCATACCACCGGAACTTGATGCCGGGCACGTGTATCACCTGTTTCCCATCCGCACGACTGCCCGGGATGCGCTGCGCAGGCACCTCCGCACCCGCGCGATCGACACCCTCGTGCACTATCCGGTACCGCTGCCGGCGCAACCGGCGTTCGCTCGGGCTGGTCCGACTCCCTGTCCCATCACTACCGCCGTGTGTGACGAGTTGCTCTCACTGCCCCTGTATCCAGGACTCGAGGACAGGGCTGTCCGTCAGGTGGTCGACGCGCTTGCGACCGCACCACGACTTTAGAGCCGCCACCTAGCGCCAGAGGCTTTTTCCTGTCGCTATACTAGATGGCTCTTGAGCCGTCGTCGTGGAGGATCGAGCCTCAGTCACCGAACTTCTCGCCAGGCGTGCAGCGCCGCGACGTAGCGCCGAGTCGATGCTTTGGGTTCGTGATCACGCCTTCGAGTCGTACTCGGACTGGGTACTGCGCCATGACGTTGCGCACCTCAGGAAGGTACCTGAGCCGGCCCTGCTCGCGACGTTGTACGCCGCGTCAACTGCGTCACCGCCGCCTGACCCGCGCTGCGCTCCGGAGTGGACCAAGCGCTATTCTCAGCGACTGCTGAGTGACTTGATCACCGACTGCGAGAATGCTGGCACCTACGGATTTGACGACGTGAGCTTGGATGTTGCAGAGGTCAGGCCGGCGACAAGGCGGGGCATCTCAGTGGCATCCTTCCGCGGGACGCCCGCCGCCGTCCACCACGACATCACCGATAGCGGGTCAGGCGAACCAACTCGAATACAGGTGCTGGATACCGCTCGTGACGTGCCAGACGAAGACGCTTCCGCACAGCGCGAACCGACTTAGACGGCTCGCTCCCCCACCGCCGGTCGCGGCGGCCAGGAGCACCGCCACTGATGACGCGGCGAACAGCACGAAAGCCGCCAACTGACCTGACCAGAGGAAGTTCCCGGAGTTGGCGTCGTTACCTTCGGCCAGCAGATAACTGAACGCCGCTCCAACGAAAAACGTGGCCCAACCGAGCTGCACACGGCGATCCGCACGCACGGACGGATAGCATGCCACGGCGGTCAGGGGAAACAGCACCGACGCAGCGAGGCGCCAAGTGAGCGTCACGGGATCGGTCGGAGAATAGAACCCGATCACTTGAAGGGGCGCCAGAACCACGCCGTCGCCCTCGGCGCGCAACGAGTAGGCCAAATCATACTGCCACGCCAGCACCGCGACGGCGGGTGCGGCGAAGCTGAGGCCGAGCCAGCGCCAGTCGGTGCGTCGCCAGTTCAAGACGGCCAAGGCGGCCAGCGCGGGCAGGAACGCCATAATGAAGTTGGGTTTCACGAGCACTGACATCACGACGAGAGCAGCGGACGTGAGTACGAGTGTCCGACCGGCCCGAGTGCCGTAAACAGGCCACACGACCGCGGGGCCGAGACCCAGCAGCAGGAGCGCGAACGGCTTCGAGAACAACGTGGTCGGCGAATGCCATTGGTTAGGCGGAAAATAACCAAACAGCCACGCGTCATACCGGGTCGGATCGAGAGGCAATACCGGCTGCAGCACGCACAACGCGGCCGGCACGAGCGCGGCGGCGACCAGCAGCGCCGAAGCCGAACTACTCAGCGCCCCCCGCAGCCACCACGCCAGCACGGCAGCGGAGCCGGCCACACCCCCCAACGTCACGATTCCCGCCGCGGCCACCCAGTCCGCCGGCGTCAGGGCCCGCACCATGATCACCACGGCGTGATAGCCGAAATGCGGCAGCATGGCGCCGGTCTCCGCGAGTTGCCGCGCGAACTCGACGTGGGCCTCGAAGTCTCCCGCCGCGTTCAGCATCCGCGCCACGACCGCGGTAAAGGCGATCAGGCACACCGCCGGCGCCAGCACCAGCGCGATAGCCCCCACCCGCCGCGCTTGAGGCGTCCGAGGGGGCGCCGTGGCGGTCGGAAGAATCGCGCGGGACATCGGTACAGCGGAAGGCCGGACGGCCACACAGAGCCCGGCGAGTGCGGCCAGAAGCAGCGCCAGCAGATCGACGAGACCGACCGCGATGGCGCCGCCGGCGGTCATCAGGCCGTGGCGGCGGGCCGTCCGGATCGCCTCGGGCATGATGGTGTACCGTTGCCGGTCGATGTTGTGGGTGTCTGCGACCGCAGCATGCGCAACGATCGCACGGAGGCGTCCTTCGGAGGGCGCGGTCAGATCGTAGCGCCACGTGGACGGCGAGATCTCCTGCCCATCGACAAGCTGCCACTGGGTCTCGAGGCGCTGGCGCTCAGCGACGTCCACCGACGGCTGCCAGCGAACGTTGACCAACGCCCCCCGGGGACCGTACAGTCCGCGCGCCGCAAGCGGCAGGGTGATGGCGAGCAGACCCAACGTGAGGGCCCTGATCAGCCAGGAAGCCATATGTCCTTCTCCGGCGTTTGACTCCTTGGCTACGGCGTCAACCGGGGAAAGTGTACCTCCTCCCAATCCAGTGTCACCGTGAGCCCGTCGTCGAGGATAAGACCGTCCTGTCCGCAGTACTCCAGCAGCGCTGCGGTGGCCGGCGTAAAGTGTCTCGACGTCCGACGAACACCGAAATGCAGGTTGGAGGAGGCACTTACGGTACACACGTATCCGATTCCGAAGTCCCGATAGGCGCGGAAGACCGACATCGGGGTGGGTCCCAGAAACGGTGAATGGTCGTTGTCTCTCGAAACCCAGCGCCCATCGTCCGCCTCGCCAAACGCGACGATGATGATATCGGGCTGCCAGGACAGCACGTAGTCCGCAAACTTCCTGGCCTTCTCGTGTCCGTTCGGCTCACGAAAGAGTCGAGCAAGATACGGCTCGGTGAGCCCGTTGGTGTCCACGAAGCGCGACCCGAGCACGTACGGGAACACCCCCGCGTCACCGAAGACCAAGGTCAACTCTTCGATGTCGGGAATTCGATCGCGGAGAAACTCACCGATACGAATGTAGCGATGTTGCGCCGTCGATTCCTGCGCCCGCGTGTACAGGCGGAGACGCTCGACGACTGTGCCGGTCCCGGTGTTCGCCGCCGCAATCGACCCCGCCCACAGCATCGACACCACACCCGTGACGATCGCCCCTGCGTAGACAAAGCGTCTCTCGACCCGCGGGGTCACGACCGACAGCAGATATGCAGCCCCTGCCGCGACAAGCAGATACAAGAAGATGGAGAAATTGACCAGATAGCGATAGGCATAGCCGACGAGCGGCTCCGCTGGCAGGAACACCACCAGGGTACCGCCCGCGACCACGGCAAGAGACAGCACGGACGATCGCGGCGCAAGACGCCAAATCGTTGTCCACCCGCGCTCTCGCCGGCGCCACAGCTCCACGCCCGCCACGCACACCGCCAGGACCAGGGCGTACAGAATCCATCGCCAGTAGTCGGCCAGCGCGCCGAGTACGTAATCGGTGCCGGCGCCGTCCGCACGCATTTTTCGGTAATAGCTCGTTTGCATCAGATCGCCGAAAAGGAGCCACTTCCCGGCGAAGTAGACACCCAGCGCCGCCAGGAACGTTCCCAGCCGCATCAGCAGGCACGCAAATTGTCCGCGCCGCCACATGACGGGAAGTATCAGGACGCCGACCGCCGCCAACAGCACGATGTTCTCGGGGCGAGTCAGGAACGACAGAAAGGAGGCGAAGAGAAACATGGTCACGGCACGACGACGCGTTGCCTGATCGTCCGCCTGACGCACACGAGCGAGATGAAAAATGGCCCAAAGGACACTGGCCGGCCCGAGCATGGTCTCTAGGCCACGCCCCACAATGGTGGGAATATGGGTGTCGCGAGCGATGAACACGGCGAACAGTGACACAGCAATGAACAGGAACCCCCCTTCGAGGACCCTGTCTGCTCGAAGTACCTGGTAACCCAGATAGAGAATGAGGGCGATCGCGGCCAGATTGAGGATGACCGCGGCGAACATCATGTTGATGCCGGCGGCTTCGAACGGCACCAGCAGCAGCAGATAGATGGCGCTGGTAAATCCCTCGGACGCGATGTTGCGGGGATCGTAGGCGAATGGGCGCCCGGCGACAAAGTTCTTCGCGTAATTGAAGTAGATATAGGTGTCGTCGTTCGCAAAGATCTCGGTGCGCGCGGCGATCGCCACGAGTGCCGCAACACCGGCGGCGATCGCCGTCACGGCCGCCGCGCGCTCTAACGAACGGTCGGATATCTCGGCTGCCTCCGCGGCGCCTTCGCCACCCAACGGCCGCACCCTAGCCCGGATTATTCGTGAAGGGTCCGATTTCGGTATAGACACAAAAGCCTCCGCGTGGTATAAGTGCTTTATACACAGGCATTTACCCACCACGGAGGCCCTTGCGTGACACCTCAGAAGATACCACAGACTGTCCTCTTTCCGGATCTCTTCGACAAGCCCCTCGTTGCCACGTTCGACCGCCGGCACGCGAGTTCCGATGGCGGCGCCGTCCTGCTCAAGGCGGCGGAGCGCGTGTATGGGTTGGTGGCGGGTTTCGCCCGGTGTCTGGTGGACCGGCGGGAGCTCGGAAAGATCCGGCACACGCTGACGGAGTTGCTCGGCCAGCGGATCTTCGGCATTGCCTGCGGCCATCCCGATGGCAACGACGCCGACCACCTCGCCGACGACCCGATCCACAAGCTGCTGCTCGGGCGGGACCCGGTCGCTGGCGAGGCGTTGGCCTCGCAGCCGACGATCTCGCGGTTCGAGAACGGCGTTGGCCCCTCCGCCCTCTATGAGCTGGCGCGCGAGCTGGCGATGCGGGTCATCGAGCGGCATCAGCGCCGGCTGGACGGGCGGGCGCGGCGGATCACGATCGACCTGGATCCGACCGACGACGCGACGCACGGCGCCCAGCAGCTCACCTTCTTCAACGGGCATTACGATAGCTGGTGCTACTTGCCGTTGCTGGCGTTTCTGACCTTCGACCAGGAACGCGAACAGTATCTGTGCGCGGCGGTGCTGCGGCCCGGCAATGTGCCGGCCACCTGCGGGACCGTGGGCGTGTTGTGTCGGCTGCTGCCCCTGCTGCGGGAGGCCTTTCCCCGGGCGCGGTTTCTCGTCCGGCTCGACGGGGGCTTTGCGACGCCGGAGATCTTCGACTTCCTGGATGCCGAGCCGCGGCTCGACTACGTGGTGGCGATGGCCAAGAACGCCGTGTTGCGGCGCCACGCCGAGCCCGCCCTGCTCGTGGCGCAGGCCCAGAGCGCGGCCAGCGGCCAGACCGCGCACGTGTATACCGACACTCAGTACCAGGCCGGTACGTGGGGCCACGCGCGCCGCGTCGTGATCAAGGCCGAGGTCGTCCGGCACGGCGACCGCGAGCCGCGCGACAACCCGCGCTTCGTCGTGACGAATCTGCGGCAGACGCCGCGCTTCATCTATGAGAAGGTCTACTGCGCCCGCGGCGACATCGAGAATCGGATCAAGGAACTGCTCGATGGGCTACAGATCGACCGCACGAGCTGCTGTCGCTTCTGGGCCAATCAACTGCGCGTGCTCCTCACCGCCGCCGCCTACGTGCTGATGCAAGAACTCCGGCTGCGCGCGGCGCGCACCGCCTGTGCCCGCGCCCAAGTGACGTGGCTGCGCGACCGGCTCCTCAAATTGGGGGCGCACGTCGTCGGCTCGGTCCGCCGCGTGGTCCTGCACCTGCCCACCGCCACGCCGGACCTCCACGCCTGGCGGCACATCGCGCTCGCACTCGGCGCCCGCCCCGGATAGGCTTCGGCCGGCGCCAGCCCGCCGCGCGTCCATCCATCCCCAGGGGCGGCCCCGCGCCCGCCCGCGGCGGAGCTGTCCCCGGGCCGCTCCTCACCCAGCCCTCCGCACCGACGACGCGTTTCTCCCCGCCGGCACCCGACCGCAGCGACATCCGATGCGCCATGTGCGCGACGATCACGCCGTCCGCGGTGCCGACTCGCGGCCTTCATGAATAATCCGGGCTAGCGACGGATCCGCGCAACGCCTGCACGGGATGCCTGACGAGCACGCACAGCCCGGCAAGCATGGCCAAGAGCAGCGCCAGACGATCAACGAGGTTGACCGCGACCGCACCGCCGACAGTAATCAGACCGTGGCGACGTGCAGTCCGGCGCCCCTCGGGCGCGACGGTGTATCGCTGCCTGTCGATGTCGTGGGTGTCCGCGACCGCCGGATGCTCGACAATCGTACGGAGGCGGCCTTCAGTAGGCGCGGTCAGATCATAGCGCCATGTGGACGGCGAGACCTCCTGCCCATCGACGAGCTGCCACTCGATCTCGAGGCGCTGCCGTTCGGCGGCGTCCACTGACGATTGCCAGCGAATGTTGACCGACGCCCCCGGCGGACCGTACAGGCCGCGGGCCGCGAGCGGCAGGATGATGGCGAGCAGGCCCAGCGTGAGGGCTCTGCTGAGCCAGGAGACTGTCATCGTCTGTCTGTCAATCGGTGCATGAGATCCCCGCGTTGCGGTACAGGTCACCGACCGCCGTAGTGGACGCGAACTGCAGGTCGAACGCGCCGATCATAGTGTCCCGGCTCTCGTCGTCCACCATGACATAGCGGGATTTCAGCTCGGTGCGGCTGGCGATGTCGAAATCGAAGGAAATGCCAATCCCCGCCGGAATCGCCAGAGACTCAGGGCGGAACGCGGTTTGAAATGGAAGCAGGATCGTGTTGCACCACGGGTCACCTTGAACCTGGTACACGAGCGTGCCGGCCGTCTGTGCGGCGAAGGCTTCGATACGCGCCCGCTCATCCGTAAACTGCCCCGACGTCAGTTGCTTGTAAGCCGCCAAAAACGAGGGGGTGACCAGGAGCCCTGCCAACACCGCCGCCGCGACCACCCGCCCCCGGCCGCATGCGGCCAGCAGAAGCAGCGACAGCAAAAGGTGTGGGGCAACGATACGGTAATCTCGCCAAAAATTTACCTCCCACAGCATCAGTACCATCAGGACCATCACGCCGAGATTCAGGAGATGGGCGAGCCGTTCGGCCCGGTGCCAGGGCGGATGCTCCGGCGCGCCTTGCCCTGTATTGGCGCCGCGGCGCCTGATTGCCAGCACGGCCATCCAGATGACGATTCCGAGCGCCTGGTACCGCAACAGCATCCAGAGGGGATTCTCGAGATCCGGCCACATGTAGGTCATCCCCTGCTCGGCGGTCACAGCTAGCAGCCTCTGCAGACCGTCGATTGGAGATCTCAGCAGTAGTTGGACATCGGGCACATTCCGATGCGGGAACGGGGCCGCAACGTACCGAGACAGCTGGAACATCCCAGCAACGACGGTACCTGCCACGAGCAACGGCCAATAGCGGAACACCTGCCGGAACGGGCTCCCGCGCGTCGTGCGACCGTGTGGCCGCTTCTCGACGACGATCGTCACCAGGGGCAGCAGGAGCACTGCCCAGGTGGGCCGCACGAGGCCTGCGCCGAGAATCAAAACGAGCGCGGCGCCCAGTAGCCGGTGCGGCACCGCGCCCTCATGCACGAGCAGGCGATAGAAGATGCCCGCGAGCAGGATGGCGACCGCGTAGTGAAACGGCTCCTGCATCGCGAGCGGCAGGTACAGGTGGAGGGGCCAGTACGTCAGCAGCACAAGCAGCACCAGCCCCAGCCGCTCGACGTTCGGTCTCATCAGCAGCAAGCCGCCGAGCAGCGCGAGGGTAACCGCAGCGGCGTCGAACAGCATCGGCGACCACAGGCTCCAGCCCGCCGCTTTGCCGATCAGACCATACAACGCGATATACCAGGGGCCCCAGGTATAGAAATGCGTGAACGAGGCCGCCGCCGCCTCTTCGCCAACCGTGTAGTACCCGCCCGAGAAGCCGACCGCCGCGAACGTCTTGATCTGGTGCCAGTACATGATGGCGTCTGACACGACGGGATGAAAGTAGGCAAGGCGTCGCCCCAGATAGACGGACGCCAACCCCGTGAGACTCACGACTGGCAGGAGCAGAATCAGGCCGGTCAGAGCGGATCGAATCAGACCCTGATTCCTGGCGAGCAGTCGAGCGAGCACACCAATCCACTGCACCAGCGTTGGCGACCGATTGATCAGCGCCAGACCGATGGTCGCGAGCCCGCCCAGGAAACCAAGGACCGACAGGTATTCCAAGCCCGCGGGTATGCCGACGTACCGGAGCGAAAGCGCAGAGGACTCGACTTGATACGCGGACCTGTCAATGTGGTGGGTATCCGCGACGGCGGGATCGCCGACGAGATTGCTGATGTTCTCGAGAGAACGGTCTGTCAGCGCGTAGCTGAAGGTCCGATCCCCCTGCGGATCGGGCCGCGCAAGCGTGTACCGCTGCTCCAATTGGAACTGGGCGGCGTCATCGACGGTCGCGGCCCAGCGAACATGGACCCTCACGGGGCGATCCCCGTACGTCAACCGCAGAACCGCATATGCCGTTCCCGCCACCGCCCAGCACACCAGCCCCGTCACCACCAGGCGAGAGGTCAAGCCCGAAGTGACCGGACGACCGTGCGCGCCTATCCAGAACACAGACATGACATTCAAGTACCGAGTTGACGCTGCCCTGACGCCAGAATCATCTTTGCCACCGCCTCTGGAGTAGACTCGTCAACATGTCCCGCCCAATAGCCCCCTAGGTTCGGTGTGGCAAGGGTCGCCATCGCAAGCGTCCGATGTTCAAACTTGGCCGAGTTCTGGTCCGAATAGAGTGCGAAACTCGGGCACCCGTAGAACGGGGCCAGGTAGGACAGACCGCCGTAGCTGCCGACCCAGGCGGTGGCATTGCAGACGACAGCGCTCTGGACGGTCAGGTTGTTGGCGTCAGTCATGTATTCTGCCAGGCAGGTCACGTCTCCCGAGACGTCGAGAGGAAAATCCGAGTGTTTCCGGTCGTAGTTCACACTCGTGTCGAGCAGAACCACCGGAAGCGAGTCGGCGAGGTGCTGCACGACCGCCTGCGCAAACGCCTGGTTCGCGTCGGTTCGCCTGTAGGCAAGATTGTCGTAAAAGCGAACCGCGACAAACCGTGTCGGGAGCTTGCCGTCAAGGGCCGTCATCGTGACAGGCGGCAGCTTTCGGTAGCAGGTCGTGACCCAGTCGTCAGTCGCGTGACGCAGATGCTTGAAGTTGTCGTACATCTCGCTCGGGTGCAGGATGTTGATCCGCTCGGTCCCAACTTCGCGACGGGCAAGCTCGACCAGTTCTTTCTCCTTTTCGGGGTACTTCCGTCGCAGATAGCCCCGGGAATCGTTGTTCTTGGACGTCTGTTTCAAGAACTTCGGGAAGCGCGCCCTGAACCCCTCAAGGCCGAAGTGCTCGAACAGATCGATATACCGCCAGGCCAACCCCTGGTACCAGGGCCCGGCCCCGCCGCGCGAGAGCACCACGAGCCGATTGCGCAATCCCGGAAACTCTGAGACCGCCCACCGCAGGAACGGCAGCCAGTAGAGCAACTCGAACGCGATCTCGCCGAGCCACGGTCCGGCGAGCACCGGCACATCGGCCTCCTGGTCGAACTGCCGAAGTCGGGCCCGCGTCTGGCCAAGCAGCCGCTCGCTCCGTTCCCGAGTGCTCTCGTCTCGCATTGCCCGCTGTTCCTAGTACTTGAACGACGTATCCTTCTGGACGAGGCGCCGCACGTGGTCCGGCGGCAGACGGGCGGTCAGCGCCTCACGGACGGCGCGTTCCGCGCCGAGTTGCACCTGATAGATATACCGGTCGGTCTCGGGTGGGGCATCGGCTGGAATCGATGCGCGATGAGCACCCGTCGAGTTGAGAAACACGACGGCGCTGTTGGGCCGGCCGGGCACCTCTCGCACCACCTCGACGTCGTCCTCGGGAACCCAGAACGGGGAATGTGTCGGGAATTCCTGGTCGTGCTGCAATCGGCACAGTTGCGTGCCGTAGAGCTGCAGGTCGTCGCGTTTGGTGAGATACAGGATGCAGGTCAGCAACGTCCAGTGTGGATCGCGGTGCGGCTTGATCTCGTAGCCGGGTCGGCGACGCATGACCCGCGCGGCCGCCGGGTGCAGGCTGATGCCCGCGTCGGCCATCGAGTCGGCGACGCCGGGCCAGTGTGTGCGCACGAGGAGATCGAGGTCGTCCTGGAACTTGTCGGTCAGCGCCGGTACGAGCTCCCTCATGAAGATGTGCTTCTGGAACGCGTGCCAGATCTCCCAGTGGTAGCGTGGGGCGAACTCGAAGGGAACCTTCAGATCCTGGCGTGTGACGTTCAGGTGGTCAAAGAACAGCGGCGGGGGAATCGCCGAGATCAACGCATCGTACACGTCGTCGGGTAGCAGGTCGTCGAGCACGACGTAGGGACAGGGATCAGATTCCAGGGGCGCCGCGGCAACGGCCGCCCGCACATGGGCGGGTACCCGCGCATCGCCGATCTGCTGCAGCGCACGCTCGAGCGCCCGCTTGAATCGCGAATCACTCTTGTATATCGCCCGAGACTGCTCGACCCGGGTCCGGAGTTCAGCCAGCGCTTTCGGCTCGTCTCGTGTCTGCTTCTCCTGCGCGTCCAGACGTCGCTGCAACTCCAGGATCTGCTTTTTCAGTCTCTTCGATTCCTTGAGCCCATGCTTGACCTGCGTCCGGAGCGCCGGGAGCTCCCGCACCTCGTCCAGCGTGCGCAGGAGTCTCCATGGCGCCAGCGGGCTGAGGCGGAGCAAGATCTGGATGACCCTCTTCAACATGGCCACTATTGTATTACCGCATCACCCGCCTTCCATCCTGCGGGTCAGCTCTGGGGTACGACCAAGCATCCGGGCGTATCATGTGCGGCATGAACAGCCTCGGCGCCCTGGTGGGGCGCATTGGGCGGCGCACCCAGACCCTGAGATGGCTGGGTCTCCCCCTGTTGGCCGGGGGCGCCGTGCTCGCCGCCCTTTGGATGATCCCGGTGGCAGCGCCGACGGTGCACGTCCGGTGGGCCGACGAGGTCGACGCCGCGCAACGCGCCGCAGTCGAACGCCAGCGATCCCTCGTCAACGGCACACTCCGTCAGGATGGTTCCTGGGCGTACCTGCTCGAAGACACCTCGTACACCAACGTCGACCTGATTGTGCAGGCGCCGGTCGTTGACGACACGTACGGCATCGATCGGGATCGGTTCGAAGTGGTCCGTCCCGCGGTCGTCAGACCGCTCCTCCGGCTGGCGCCGCTGCAGTCGTTTCTCGGATTCGGTCTGGGCCTGCTGCTCCTGGTCGGCTCGATCGCCGCCACCCGACGGCGCCGCACCGTCTACGCCACCTTCGCCCTCGCGCTCCTGCTCGTGGGGATGGTCACGGCGCCCCTGCCGCTTCGCGGGACCGGCTGACGCGGGGGGTCGTCTTCGGGGTCTGGGCCACGGCCGCTTGGCTCGGCTGGCTGGGCTGGTATCTGGTGGGGCTCAAGCTGCCGGTCGACCCGGGGACCCCCGGAAATATTATGCTGCGCCCACTCACGACGCCATACGTCGCGGATAACCTGATTGTGGAACCGATCCTGTCGGGATCCGGTATGCGCGACATCGTCGCGTCGGCGGTCGTCGTGGGTGTCCCGGTGCTGGTGCTCGGCCTGCTGTCGCGGGGTGGGGCCTCGCGTGAACGCCGCTTGGCCCTGGTGTTTGCACTGCCGTCGCTGGCGTTCCTGGTGGCGTGGTGGCCGGTCCAGGGTGTAGACATGGAGATGGATCTAATTTTTGCCACCTTTCCGGCCTTCTTCGCCGGGGCGTGGCTGTGCGCGCGCACCCGGGGCGCGACCGCGTCCGCGCTGGTGCTGGCGGCGCTGGCTCACGTCGGCCTTTGGTCTGTCGTGCGCAGCGACGACTTTGCCGCCCACTCCGTACCGGTCATCCACGTACGCTGGGTCGACGATCTGGGGGACACCCAGCGCACGGCGCTCGAGCAATCCCTGGGCCTCTCCAGCGCCGAACACAGCGGCGCAGGGTCCACCTGGCGCTACCGGGTGCCGGATGTGTCGTCGCAACGGTTCGATACGATCGTCGCCCACGACATGGTGGCTGACACGTACGGCTTCGACCGCGGAAGTCTGGAGCTGGATGCCCCGGCAGGCGACGTCGCGCGGCTCGCGGCCCAGCCGCTGGTCTACACCAGCGGCTGGTACCCGGCTGAGCCCGACGCCACGACGCCGGAAGCAACGTGGCAATGGACCCAACAGACCGGCACGCTGTCGTTCACGAACCCGAACGCCGACGCGGCGTTCCACCTCGACTACGCCGCCAGGCCCGATCTCGTCGCTGGCGCCTCCGGGTCCGGGGCACGGCCCGGCAATGTCGTTGCGGGGTCGGGGCCTCCGGTCGCCCTCCGGGCTCCCTCCACCCCCGACCCCGCAACCACTTCGATCTCCACCGCGTCTGGCATGCGCGTCATCTCTCCAACCTCTCCCGCCCCTACACTAAACTCAACAGGGAGGTTGTCTCACAGATTATTGGCACAGGGGGTCCTTCGGAACGATGACGCGTGGACTTGAGCCGTCCTCCTGACACCCGGTGAGATCGTTGCTCCGCCGCCCCGGCCCGATTGTCCCGTGTCGGACGTCTACTGCCGCGACTACGAAGCTCTGTCGAAGCGTCTGGTGACCAGATTGCCGATCGATGCGAGCGGATCCACGATTCGAGTGGCGCTGCCACCGGAGCATACAGGAGGGACGCTCTTCGTGTCGGCGGCCGTGGGGCCAACCGGATCTGCCAACGTCGACGGGCGGCCGCGTGACGTCGACCTCGTGCTGGACACGTTTGGCGCGGTTTCCGTGCAGCCTGACGAGCAGATCGTCGCGGTGTCGATGGCCAGGACCGGCAGTAACATGTTGAGTGTGCTGGGTATGACGCTGTTGGCCGGCAGCTTCTTACCGACAATCACTCCATTCGGACTGCGATATGATCCGCGACCACCTGTCAATGGCAACCGAAAACTGCACACTTCGGGGAGAGACCTGTCGGGCGGAGCGGGAGTTCTGCCGTTGTGGTGGCGCACGATCTTTCTCGTCTGCGCCGGTGTTAGCGGCGGCGCACGTGACCACCGCGACGGTCAGCGGACGTGGCAGGCGGCCCCTCGGGGCCTCTGGGAATGATCAATTCCCCGGGGGCGAGGTGATCGCCTCTGCACCGATCCCGTGGTTGTGAAAGAAACTGGCGGCGCGGGTCGGCATAATTGCCAGTTCAGGTCGACGGATGATGTAATTCGGCCTGTCAGAGTGGGTAATCTGGGACATACGAGTTAAGAAAACATGACGCGGAAAGAAATCGCGGCGGCCCTGGAAACCATGAAAATGGGGGTGCAGCGCTGGGGCCTGGCTTGGCTCCCGCCCCAGGGGAACGACGGTCGTGGTCATGTTGCGTTATTGCTTTGTCTCGTCTTTCTGGCCATTCTTCTGCGGACCGCTTGGCTCAGTGACGATGCTCTCATCACGCTCCGTACGGTCCTGAACTTCACGCACGGATACGGTCTGACCTTCAACGTCGCCGAACGCGTCCAGACCTACACGCATCCGCTCTGGATGCTGATGCTGACCGGGGCGTACCTGGTGGCCGGCAACGTGTACTACGCGGCAATCGGCTTGTCGGTGGCTGTCTCCCTGGTCGTCTTCTGGTCGGCGTTGCGCTTGGCGGCCACCAGCGCGCAGGTTTGGATTGTCGCCGCAGTGCTGCTGTTTTCCCGCGCGTTCGTGGACTATTCGACGTCAGGTCTCGAGAACCCGCTGTCGAATCTGTTGCTTGTCGCCTTCGTCGCGCTCCTGTTCCGTTCGAGTGAGGCACGCGTCACATCCCCTCCCCGCTTGACCGGGTTGTGGATGGTTGCGTCGCTGTTGTACCTCACGCGCCCTGACAACGTGTTGCTCGTGGCGCCGGCGCTGGTGTGGCTGACCGCACGGGCCGGGAACTGGAAGCTGGCGGCGCGCCAGACGTTCAGCGGGCTGCTGCCAGCCGCCGTCTGGACTGCGTTCTCGGTGATCTACTATGGCTTTCCCTTTCCCAATACGGCCTACGCCAAGCTCGGACACGGCATCGACCGCGGTGAACTGGTCCAACAGGGCTCGCTCTACCTGCTCGACTCGATCGATCGTGACCCGGTGACACTGGTCGCGATTCTCTTTGCTGTCACGATGGGACTGGCCTACCGCGGGCCAGCCCGCTGGATCGCAGCGGGAGTACTGATTGAACTTGCCTACGTCGTGTCTGTCGGCGGCGATTTCATGTCCGGACGATTCCTGACCTTGCCGTTGTTCGCAGCGGTCCTGATTCTCAGTCGCGCCGTGCCGTTCGAGCGCGCCCGGGCACTCACGGCGGCGAGCCTCCTGGCGGTGGTCGGGCTGACCTCGGCACAGATCCCGCTACTTAGTGACAGCCGCGTCGAGCTCACGGACGCCACCATGGATTCGCGCGTGAGCGATGGTTATGGCATCGTCGACGAGCGGGCATTCTACTTCCAGGAGCAGTCGCTGCTGCTGACCAATCGTCAGTCGTTTCCGCCGCCCGAGTGGCCTTCAGGGGCGACCCAGCCCGTGCCGACGAGCGTGGCTGTAACGTGTGGCGGGCTGGGTGAAAAAGGCCTCGAAGGCCCACTGACCCACCTGCTCGACGAATGTGCGCTGGCCGACCCGCTGCTCGCGCGCCTGCCCGCCGCTTATAGTCCCGGATGGCGAATTGGACACTTCAGGCGCATGATCCCGAACGGGTACCGAGAGAGTCTTGAACTGGAGACCGACGTACTCACGGACAGTGGGTTGCGGCCACTCTATGACGACCTGCGCCTCATCACGCGCGCGCCGAGGTTGCTGTCGCGCGCACGGTTGGCCGCGATCTGGCGCGTGAACACGGGTGCCGACCAGCGACAGATCGATCACCGATTCTACCGTTTTGCCGACTCGGGCGGCGGTCCGGTCGTCCACGTCCGCTGGGTTCAGAATCTGGGGGACGACCAGCGCGCCGCGCTCGAGCGATCGCTGGGCCTCTATCAGCCCGAACACAGCGACGGGTCCACCTGGCGCTACCAGGTGCCAGATCTGTCGCCAGAGCGGTTCGACACGATCGTCGCCCACGACATGGTGGATGACACCTACGACTTTGACCGCGCGGCCGACGCACGTTTCGGTCCGGTGATCCGCGTGCGCTGGGTCGATACGGTAGGCGCCCGACGCACGAGTCACGAGCGCGGGCTGGGACTCTTTCGCGCTGAGCACAGCGAAGGGACCACCTGGAGCTACCGTGTACCGGATGCGTCACCGCAACGACTGAGTGCGATCGTCTCCCACGACATGGTGGCCGACACGAACGGCTTCGACCGTGGAAGCCTGGAACTGAATGCGTCGGAGGGCGACGTCGCGCGGCTCGCGGCCCAGCCATTGGTCTACACCAGCGGCTGGCACCCGGTTGAGTCCGACGCCACGTCGCCAGAATCAACGTGGCAATGGACCCAACAGACCGCCACGCTGTCGTTTGCGAACCCCAACGCCGACGCGGCGTTCTACCTCGATTACACCACCCGGCCGGACCTCGTGACCGGCGCGCCACAGACGGTCACGGTTCGCGCCGGCGACCAGGTGCTGCACTCATTCGTGGCCCATACGGCCGGGCGGCGTCTCCGTCGTATACCCCTCTCCACGGTGGTGCTGGGCACCGAGGAACGAGCCGAGATACAGATCGACGTGGACCACACATTCGTGTCGGCGACCCTGCCCGCTGGAGAACGCCACTTGGGGATTCAGGTCCATCACGCGTTCGTCGTGCTCCGTTGACACTTCAGAATTATCTCCGCCACGGCCATTGGAGTGGTCCCGTCAACAGCTCCTGCTTGCGCTCCACCGCTGGCCGGGCGCCAAGGCCCCCAACCCAACCGCCGCGCCGTCGGCGCTGACTCCGGTCGCCCTCCGGGCTCCCTTCACGCGCCTCGACACAACCATGCCCCCCACCTCCTTCGACATCGGATTCTCCCTTAATCCGTGTCCAAGAAAACTGGGGGCGCCTCAGGTGCTGTTTCCCCTGGCCGCGTTCGCGTGTTTTCCGTCAGTACGTGTGGACCACCGCGTGCAGCTCGGCTGGCTTGAACTAAGCCTGCGTGTACAATTCCGGTGTTGACGTCTGCCCTCCGCGCGGGCATGTTCGACCTGAGGTGATCGGTTGCGGAGGAAATCCGCGTGCCTCGGTGGCCATCGAATTGTCTGGGGCGAATTCAGCTGGTCTGGTGTTCGTCGTACCGCCAGCCTTATATTGCACCATAGAAGTCGAGTCGCCGACCAATGAACGTCGATGCTCGAAAGCCTCCTCGCCGATGCCGACTCAGCCCAACCCTAGTTCGCGTTCGTCCGCAACGTCGCGTTCGGTGCATTGCTCGCGACGCGCATCGAGCAGGTGTACACCCGTTGCGGGCATCGCCTCGCGAACCGTAGCACCGTGGCACGGCACGGTTTGTCGCTGTCCGTCAGCCGTTAGGCCGTGACAGGGGTGAGATGAGCGGCAATCGAGTCCGGTGGGAGCGTGTCCTGATGGCGGCGCTGGCCGTGGTTGGGCTGGCAGTCGCCTGGGCAGATCATGACAGATCTGGGGATGCGACGGGACGGTCGAGTCTCCCACTGATCGGGTTGACCTTGTCCGGCGACGACATCGCCCACTTCGAGCGCATTTACACTCCGCTCGTCGGCGACAATCCCGACTATCAGTTCTACCGGGACCACAACCGGTGGCGGCGGGCTCAGCTCCGTTACGACGGGACGGTCTACAACGTGCGGGTCAAGAGCCATGGCCGCCTCCCAAGTGACCACTGGGTCGAGCGTGACGGCCAACGATTCATCTCACTGAGCGTCTGGATGGCGCCGGGCGACCGGGTCGCGGGTCTGAACAGGTTGAAGCTGATCGTCCGCGAGAACCTGGTCATGGCGCAACCGCTCGTCATGAGGATGGCGCGCGACGCGCATGTGCTGGTGCAGGACCACCGTCTGGTCCGCGTACGGATCAACGATTCGCGGGAGAAACTCTTCTATTTTACGAATCTGCTCGACGACGAGTACACGGAGGCGGCCGGCCAGGCATCCTTGCGCACCGTCACGTACGACTATCCTGAGGGGGGGCACACGGAAAAGGCGCTGGTGTACTCCGATTCCGCGCAATACTGGGGTAGTGGCTCCGATTTTTCCGAGCACTTCAGGCGTGCCTTGACTCAGATGGCGGTGCCCCGCAAGGACTGGGAACCGTTGCTGCGTCGGTACAGCGAATTCAACACCGCGATCAGCCGATTCGGCGCCGCCGACCCGGCAGACTTCTTCGACCTCGAGTACCTGGGACGGTACGAGACCATTCGCTACGTTCTGGGCCTGGAGGGGCACGGGTTCATCCAGGACAACCTGCGTGTATTCCTGAATACGGCGAACGGCAAGTTCTATCCCGCGCTCGGTCGCGACAACCTCCCGTCACTACTTGACCTCAGTGGAAGCCGCACGCCGGAATTACAGCTCAATACTTGGCCTAGAGGGGGTGACTATCCTGCGCTCCCGATGTTCAACTTCGTGGCCAGCAGCGACCGCGTGCGACAGACGCTTTACCAGGCGGTCTACCGCTTCATCGTCCAGGATGGTATGCGGCAGGTCCGGGAGATCGAGAGGGGGCTGGTGGAGGGAGGCGCGCTCACGCCGACGGACGTCGCCATCATGCGGCTCGCAGTGCGCGCCGGTTCCGAGACGGTCGTCGCCAGCGCGGGGTCGGGGGTGACGTTCGGGCGTGAGGAAGCCCGCAAGATCTTGACATCGAACATCCAATCACTCCGCCAGTATCTGGAGCGATCGGTGCCTGTGTATTCGGCAAGGTTATCAAGTGGGCGGCTCGTGCTCGAGATACTGCCAGGTTCCATGTCGGAGTTGGGTGTCAAGGGTTTGACAGTTCGCGTGCGGACCGGCGCCCTGACAATGGACACGCCGGTGAGGGTGCAAATCACGGAAGACCCGGACGCCCGAGGTGACCCGACGTCTGACTCAGTGGTAGTCGATTGGCTGGCCGACGGCCGGCTTGATGTCAGCCGGGCGCTGGCGGATGCGCGGTTTTCGACCGGTCTGGATCTGTCGACAACACAGCGCGTGCCCGAGATCAACGTGCGCTGGGTGCCGGGTCTGGATAAGGACCGCCGCCGCGTGCTGGAGGAGAGTTTCGGGCTTGAACCACGGAATGAGGTTGCGCCAACGACGTGGAGCTATGCCCTTACCGATGTGTCGCGAGAGAACATCGCCACCCTCGTGCAGCATCCCGACGTGGAAGACACGCATGGCATCGACCGTGCAGAGATGCTGCTGGTAGGGCGGTACCAGGCTCCGAGCCTGGAGCGTGTGCCGAGACTGTATACGCTGGCCCTCACGTTCACCGGCGTGGCGGCCGGTGATTTGCACCCGGAAGACATCGAGCTTGTGTTCGTCAACACGGTCACCGGCCAGGAGGTCGAGGCGCGGCGTGTCGCGGCGCATGACGTCGGCGACGCACCGTCGCGGGACCGACCGACCGCGCTGCCTTCCGCACCTGCCGTCGCGGCGTGGCTGGCGGCGCACCCGTACCTTGATTTGCGCCTAACCGCCTCCGGTGAGCTGAGGCTGAGACGTGGCGTGTATCGGTTGCACGAACACCTCGTCCTGCCGCGGGGGTACAGCCTGCGCATCGAGTCCGGCACCGACCTCCAGCTTGGCGCCGGCGTTGTGATGCTCGTGCGGGGTGGCTTGACCATCAGCGGATCCGCGGACCAGCCGGTGACGATTCGCCCGATCGAGCCCGGGCAGCCGTTCGGATCGGTGGCCGTCGTCGGTGATGGATCGCAGCGCACTGAGGTCACCTATCTGGAGCTGTCAGGCGGCAGTGACGCGTGGCTGCACGGCGCGCGCTTCGCCGGTGCGCTGTCGATTCATTATCAGGACCGCGTGTCGGTGTCCCACACGACGATTCGCGACAATCACGGCGAAGACGGTCTGAGCATCAAATATGCGGCGGGCGCCGTCAGCGACTCGAAATTTACGGGCAACCAGGATGACCAGGTCGACCTCGAGTATTTCGACGGCATTGTGCGCAACAGCCGGTTCGAGAGTGCGCTGACCGGCGACCCGAATGGCGACGGCCTCGATCTGCGCGGCTCGCGCGTCATTGTCGTCAACAACGAGTTGACTGGCTCCGCCGACAAGGCGGCGAGCGTGGGCGAGGAGAGCGAGGCGCTGTTCGTCGCGAATCGTGTCGGCCACAGCACCATTGGGTTGGCGGTCAAGGATCTCTCGACGGCCTACCTGTATGCCAACCGGTTTGAAGAGAATGGCCGCGACGTGCGCGCCTCCATGAAGAAACCCTTCTTCGGCGGCGGTCGCGTGGTGTTCGCGGGTGCCGGTCCGCGGCAGGCGGATCTGTCTGTCGATATTGACGATCGATCCACGCTGACCCTTTTGCCCGCCAGTGCGGTCGAGCGTTTGGATCCGACCGCATTTGGGCTCGACCGCGTTGTCGAGTCGCTCAGCGCAATGTCTGAGGCATCCGAGGGCCGGTGAGACCATGTCCGTGCAAGCGTCTGCACGCGCCTCGATGTAATCGCGAACTCTTGCGCCAATGTCGCCGGCCCCCCTGTGCCAATAATCTGTGAGACAACCTCCCTGTTGAGAATAGTGTAGGGGCGGGAGAGGTTGGAGAGATGACGCGCATGCCAGACGCGGTGGAGATCGAAGTGGTTGCGGGGCCGGGGGTGGAGGGAGCCCGGAGGGCGACCGGAGGCCGCGACCCCGCAACCACGTTGCCGGCCCGTGCCCCGGACCCGGAGGTGCCGGCGACGGTCCAGCGGCGGCGCTTCTCGGCCGCGTATCGGCTGCGCATTCTCAAGGCCGTCGACGCGTGCAAGAAGCCAGGCGAGGTGGGCGCCCTGTTGCGTCGCGAGGGGTTGTATTCGTCGCTCCTGACGAACTGGCGGCGGCAGCGTGAGGCGGGCGCCCTACGGGAGATGCGCGGGCGCCGCCGCGGGCGCTGGGTCCCACCGAACGCCAGGCGGTCCTCGACGTGCTGCACAGCCCGCGGTTCGTCGACCAGTCGCCCACCGAGGTTCATGCCACGTTGCTCGACGAGCAGACCTACCTCTGCTCCCCGCGCACGATGTATCGCGTGCTCGCCGCGGCCCACGAAGTGCGCGAGCGGCGCGCCCAGGCCCGGCATCCGGCCTATGCCGCCCCCGAGCTGGTCGCGACGGGCCCGAAGCAGGTCTGGTCCTGGGATATCACCAAGCTCAAGGGCCCGGTGCCGTATCTCTACTACTCGCTCTATGTGATCCTCGACCTCTTCAGCCGCTACGCCGTGGGCTGGATGGTCGCGCGGCACGAGAATGCGCACCTGGCCGAGCGCCTGCTGGCGGCGACCTGCGCGAAGCAGGGCATCACGCCGCACCAACTCACCATTCACGCGGACCGCGGTGCACCCATGCGCAGCACACTCGTCGCGCTGCTCTTCTCGGACCTGGGTATCACCGCCAGTCATTCGCGGCCCCGCGTGAGCAACGACAATCCGTTCTCCGAAGCGCAGTTCCGGACCGTGAAGTACCGGCCGGAGTTTCCGGCACGGTTCGGCGCGCTCGAACACGCGCGCAGCGTCAGCCGCGACCTGTTTGCTTGGTACAACAGGCGCACCATCACAGCGGCCTGAGCTATCTGACGCCCGCCGACGTCCACTACGGCCGCGCCGCAACGGTCCTGGCGGCCCGTCACCGCACGCGCCTGGCCGCCTATGCCGCCCATCCCGAGCGGTTCGTGCACGGGCCACCCCGTCCCGAGACAATGCCCACGGCGGTCTGGATCAATCGGCCGCCGACCCTCACCAGCCAGGTGGCCCCAGCCACGACCACCGTCACCCGGGGCGACCCACAGCCGGGCTCCATGCGCCCGCCACCACGCATCGACAGTCGCCCGGGCACGTTCGTCACCAGCGTGGAGTCGCTACAGTAAATGCTGAATCAGGTTGTCTCAAAGTCGTTGACACGGCCCGATCTGCCGTTGCTCGCATTCCTGACCATCGACCGCGAGGCGGAGGAGTAGCTGCGCGCGGCGGTGCTGCGGCCCGGCAACGCAACGGCGGGGGCGAGGACCGTCGGGGTGTGGTGTCGGCTGCTCCCGTTGGTGCTGGCGGCGGGCAACTTCCCGCAACACCGGACGATCTGCGAGTTTCGGCGGCGGCACCTGGACGATTTCAAGCAGTTGTTCGTCGAGGTGGTCGGTCTGGCTCGCGAGTTGGGCCTTGCGCGGTTCGGGAAGCTGTCTGTTGACGGGACGAAGGTGCGCGCGAACGCGAGCAAGCGCAAGGCGACGAGCTACGGTCGGATGCAGGAGAAGGAACGGCGTCTGTCCGGCGAGATCGACGAGCTGTTGCGGACGGCGGACGACGCGCGCGGTCGGCAGCCGGGCCAGGCTCGAAACCCGCAGGGGGGACGACCGTACACGCGGGCGTATGGCGAGCCTGACGAGCAGGCGCAGAGCAACTTCACGGACCCGGAAAGCGGGATCATGAAGACGAGCACCGAGGGATTCCAGCAGTGCTACAACGCGCAGGTGGCGGTGGACGCTGAGCAGCAGTTGGTGGTGGCGACGGATGTGACGGCGAACGCGAGCGACCAGGGCGGGCTGCCGGCGTTGCTCGACGAGGTGGAGGAGCGGTTCGACGTGCAGCCGGATACGGTGCTGGCCGACGCGGGGTACTGCAACGAGCGGGACTTGGCGGAGCTAGACGGCACTCCAACGGTCGTTCAGATTTGTGCGTTGTGAGTGAGCGTTGACACCGCGGCCACCCACGGCGGCATCATACCAGCCAACTCCAATACAGATGCGCGATGCCGCTCGTGACGTGCCAGAGGAAGACGCTGCCGCACAACGCGAACCGGCCGAGCCGGCTCGCTGCCGCGCCCCCGGTCGCGGCATCCCGGAGCACCGCCACCGTTGACGCAGCGAACAGCGCGAAGGCCGCCACCTGGCCCGACCAGAGGAAATTACCGGTGCCGGGCTGGTACCCTTCGGCGAGCAGATAGCCGATGGCTGCCCCGACGAGGAATGTGGCCCAGCTGAGCTGCACACGGCGATCCGCGCGCACGGATGGAAAGCAGACCACCGCGGCGAGGGGAAACAGTACCGAGGCGGCAAGACGCCAGCCGAGCGTAGCGAGGTCAGTCGGAGCTAGGAGCCCAATGACATAGAGAGGCGCCAGGAACACGCCAGCGCCCTCAGTAGTGTCTAGCGTGAAGGCCACGTTGTACTGCCACACCAACACCGCGACGGCGGGTGCGACGAAGCTGAGGCCGAGCCAGCGCCAGTCGGTGCGTCGCCAGTTCAGCACGGCCAAGACGCCCAGCGCGGGCAGGAACGCCATGATGAAGTTGGGTTTCACGAGCACTGACATCACGACGAGAGCGGCGGAGGTCAACATGCCCGACCGGCCGGCCGGCGTACCCTGCGCGGGCCACACGACCGCCGGACCTAGACCCACCAACAGGAGCGCGAACGGCTTCGAGAACAACGTCGTCGGCGAATGCCATTGGTTCGGAGGGAAATAGCCGAACAGCCACGGGTCATACCGTGCCGGGTCGAGCGGCAAGACGGGCTGAAGCACGCACACCGCGGCCGGCACGAGCGCGGCGGCGACCAGCAGCGCCGGGACCGATGTACTCAGCGCCCCTCGCAGCCACCACGCCACCACGGCGGCGCACGCGGCGATGCCCCCCAGGGTCACGAACCCCGCCGCGACCACCCAGTCCACGAGCGTAATCGCCTGAACCACGACCACGAGGGCGTGGTAGCCGAAATGCGGCAGCATAGCGCCGGTCGCCACGAGTCGCTGCGCAAACTCGATATGGTCGTTGAAGTCCGGCACCGACAGCATCCGCGCCACGACCGCGACATATGCGATCAGGCACATCCCCGGCGCCAGCACCAACGCGATGCCCTCCGGCCGCAGTGCGCGACGCGTCAGGAGGAGCGCTATGGAGGTCGGGGGCACCGCGCGCGTAATCGGCATGGGAGAACGCATGACGAGCACGCACAGCCCGGCGAGCATGGCCAGAAGCAGCGCCAGACGATCAACTAAGCCGACCGCGAACGCGCCGCCAATGGTGATCCAACCGTGGCGCCGGGCACTTCGGACCGCCTCGGGCGCGAGGGTGTACTGCTCCCGGTCGATATAGTGTGTGTCTGCGACCGCCGCATGCTGAACGATTGTACGAAGGCTCGCCTCAGACGGCGCAGTCAGATCATAGCGCCATGTGGACGGCGAGACCTCCTGCCCAGCGTCGAGCTGCCACGCGGCCTCAAAGCGCTGGCGCTCCGCGACCTCCACCGACGGCTCCCATCGGATGTGCACCCACGCACCCGGGGGACCGTACAGGCCGCGGGCCGCGAGCGGCAGGATGATGGCGAGCAGGCCCAGCGTGACCGCTCTGCTGAGCCAGGAGACTGTCATCGTCTGTGTGTCACTCGGCACACGACCTTCCGACATTGCGGTACAGGTCGCCGAGCGCCGTGGCGGACACGAACTCCAGATCGAACGCTTCCGTCATACCTTCCCGGCTCTCGTCGTCCACGATGACATAGCGGGATTTCAGTTCGCTGCCGCTGGTGAGGTCCAGACCGAATGACGTGCCGAACCCTGCCGGTATCGCCAGAAGGTCCAGGACGATCGCGTTTTGCAACTGGAGCAGGACCGTATTGCACCACGGGTCGCTCTGCGCCTGATACACGAGCGTGCCGGACGTCTGTGCGGCGAATTCGTCGAAACGCGCCTGCTCATCCGTGAACTGCCGCGGCGCCAGATCTTTGTACGCTGCCAGGAACGACGGGGTGAGCAGCAGTCCTGCCAGCACCATCACCGCGACCACCCGCGTCCGACCGCATACGGCCAGCAGCAACAGCGACAGCAACAGGTGCGGGGCAACGACACGATAGTCCACCCACAACCCCACATCGTACAGCACCACCACCAGCAGGAACAGCGGGCTGAGATTCAGGAAATGGGTGAGCCGTTCGGCCCGGCGCCAGGGCGGATGCCCCGGCGCCCTGTGCCCTGCGTCAGTGCCGCGGCGCCTGATTGTCAGCACGGTCATCCAGAGGACGATTCCCAGCGCCTGGTAGCGGAGCAACGTCCAGAGGGGATTCTCCACATCCGGCCACAGGTAGGCCATCCCCTGCGCGGTGCTGATGGCGACCAAGCTCTGCAGACCGTCGACTGGAGATCTCAGCAGGCGTTCGATGTCGGAAACCAACCGATGCGGATAGGGGGCGGCGACATACACAAACTGCAGGGCGATTCCTGCAACAACGGCACACGCCGGCAGCAACGGCCAATAGCGGAGCACCTGGCGGAACCGGCTCCCGCGCGTCACAAGACCGTGTGGCCGCTTCTCGACCACGATTATCACCAGGGGCAGCAGGAGCAGTGCCCAGGTGGGCCGCGAGAGAGATGCGCCGAGGATGATGATGAGCGCGGCGCCCAGGAGCCAGTGCGGCAGCGCGCCCTCATGTATGAGGAGGCGATAGAAAATGCCCGCGAGCAGGATGGCGACCGCGTAGTGAAATGGCTCCTGCATCGCGACCGGCAGGTACAGGTGGAGGGGCCAGTAGGTCAGCAGGACGAGCAGCATCAACAACAGTTGCCGGGAGTTTGGTCTCATCAGCAGCAGGCCGCCGAGCAGCGCGAGGGTGACCGCGGCGACGTCAAACAGCATCGGCGACCACAGGTTCCAGCCCACCGCTTTGCCGATCAGTCCATACAACGCGACGTACCACGGCCCGTGGGCAAAGAAATGCGTGAATGAGGCCGCCGCCGGCACTTCGCCAATTGTGTAGTACCCGCCCGAGAAGCCGGCCGCCACAAACGTCTTGATCTGGTGCCAGTACAAGATGGCGTCCGTATCGTCGGGATGAAAGTCGGCGAGGCGTTGCCCCAGGTAGACGGACGCCATTCCCATGAGGCTTAGGGCTGGCAGGAGCAGCAACAGGCCGATCAGAGCGGATTGAATCAGCCGCTGGTTCCTGGCGAGCAGTCGATCGAGCACGCCAATCCACTGCACCAGCGTTGGCGACCGTTTGATCAGGGCGAGACCGATGCCCGCGAGCCCGCCCAGGAAACCAAGGACCGACAGGTATTCCAAACCCACGGGTATGTGGGGGTTGGGCGTCACGTACGGGAGCCAATCCGCAGAGGACTCGAGCCGAGCCGCGGCCCTGTCAATATGGCTTGTATCCTCGACGGCGGGATCGACGACGAGGTTTCTGATGTTTTCAAGAGAACGGTCCGTCAGTGCGTAGCTGAAGGTCCGATCCCCGTTCGGTTCGGGTCGCGCAAGCCTGTACCGCTGCTCTAATTGGACGCGGGCGGCGTCATCGACGGTCGCGGCCCAGCGGACATCGACACTCACGGGACGGTCCCCGAACGTCAGCCGCAGAACCGAATATGCCGTCCCCGCTACCGCCCAGCACACCAGCCCCGTCACCACAAGGCGGGAGGGCAAGCCCGAAGTGACAAGATGGCCGTGCGCGCCTTTCCAGAGCACAGACACGACGCTCAAGTCCCACGCTCGTGCTGCCCTGACGCCAAAATCATCTCCGCGACGGCCATTGGAGTGGTCCCGTCAACAGCTACTGCCCAATAGCTCCAAACGTTCGGCGTGGAGAGGGCCGCCATCGCAAGCGTCCGATGTTCGAACTTGGCCGAACTCTGGTCTGAATAGAGTGCGAAGCTCGGGCCCCCTGTGCCAATAATCTGTGAGACAACCTCCCTGTTGAGTTTAGTGTAGGGGCGGGAGAGGTTGGAGAGATGACGCGCATGCCAGACGCGGTGGAGATCGAAGTGGTTGCGGGGTCGGGGGTGGAGGGAGCCCGGAGGGCGACCGGAGGCCCCGACCCCGCAACCACGTTGCCGGCCCGTGCCCCGGACCCGGAGGTGGAGGCGACGGTCCAGCGGCGGCGCTTCTCGGCCGCGTATCGGCTGCGCATTCTCAAGGCCGTCGACGCGTGCAAGAAGCCCGGCGAGGTGGGCGCCCTGTTGCGTCGCGAGGGGTTGTATTCGTCGCTCCTGACGAACTGGCGGCGGCAGCGTGAGGCGGGCGCCCTGCGGGAGATGCGCGGGCGCCGCCGGGGTCCAACGCCGCGCCCCGTCGACCCGCGGGTGGCCCAGCTCGAGGCGGAGAACCGCCGGCTGCAGCGGAAGTTGCAGCGCGCGGAGACGATCATCACGCTCCAAAAAAAAATTGCCGAGATCCTGAGGATCCCCCTGACACCGCTCGACGACGACGAGACCGACTGATGCAGGCCATTACGACCATCGCCACGCCAGGCGAGACGGCGGCGCTGTGTCACAGCGTCGGGGTGTCGCGGGCAACGCTCTATCGACAGCGGCGGCCCGCGCCGCCGCCGCGCCCGCGGGCGCCATCGCCGCGGGCGCTGGGTCCCACCGAACGCCAGGCGGTTCTCGACGTGCTGCACAGCCCGCGGTTCGTCGACCAGTCGCCCACCGAGGTTCATGCCACGTTGCTCGACGAGCAGACCTACCTCTGCTCCCCGCGCACGATGTATCGCGTGCTCGCCGCGGCCCACGAAGTGCGCGAGCGGCGCGCACAGGCCCGGCATCCGGCCTATGCCGCCCCCGAGCTGGTCGCGACGGGCCCGAATCAGGTCTGGTCCTGGGATATCACCAAGCTCAAGGGCCCGGTGCCGTATCTCTACTACTCGCTCTATGTGATCCTCGACCTCTTCAGCCGCTACGTCGTGGGCTGGATGGTCGCGCGGCACGAGAATGCGCACCTGGCCCAGCGCCTGCTGGCGGCGACCTGCGCGAAGCAGGGCATCACGCCGCACCAACTCACCATTCACGCGGACCGCGGTGCGCCCATGCGCAGCACACTCGTCGCGCTGCTCTTCTCGGACCTGGGTATCACCGCCAGTCATTCGCGGCCCCGCGTAAGCAACGACAATCCGTTCTCCGAAGCGCAGTTCCGGACCGTGAAGTACCGGCCGGAGTTTCCGGCACGGTTCGGCGCGCTCGAACACGCGCGCAGCGTCAGCCGCGACCTGTTTGCGTGGTACAACGACGCGCACCATCACAGCGGCCTGAGCTATCTGACGCCCGCCGACGTCCACTACGGCCGCGCCGCAACGGTCCTGGCGGCCCGTCACCGCACGCGCCTGGCCGCCTATGCGGCCCATCCCGAGCGGTTCGTGCACGGGCCACCCCGTCCCGAGACAATGCCCACGGCGGTCTGGATCAATCGGCCGCCGACCCTCACCACCCAGGTGGCCCCAGCCACGACCACCGTCACCCCGGTCGACCCACAGCCGGGCTCCATGCGCCCGCCACCACGCATCGACAATCGCCCGGGCACGGTCGTCACCAGCGTGGAGGCGCTACAGTAAATGCTGAATCAGGTTGTCTCAAAGTCGTTGACACGGCCCGGGGCACCCATAGAACGGGGCCAGGTAGAACAGACCGCCGTAGCTGCCTACCCAGGCTGAGGCGGCGCACCATCTGCGTGACCCTCTTCAACATGGCCACTATTGTATTCGCGGAGCCTCAGCCCTCGATCATGCTGATTCGTGCGGGATACGGCCCAGAACGGGCAACGTCATTTTGCGTGTGCTGGTTGTAGTAATGCTGTTGGCCGGCAGCTTCGTACAGGCAGTCACGCGAACGATTTCGAATACACGTGCTGGATACCGCTCGCGACGTGCCAGAGGAAGACGCTGCCGCACAGCACAAACCGGCGCAGCCGGCGCCCCCCCACACCCACGGTCGCGGCGTCCCTGAGTACCGCCACAGTTGACGCAGCGAACAGCACGAAGACCGCCAACTGGCCCGACCAGAGGAAGTTCCCGGCGCCGGGCCGTTGACTTTCGGCCAGCAGATAGCCGATGGCCGCCCCGATGAAAACCGTGGCCCAGCCGAGCTGCACACGGCGATCTGCGCGCACGGACGGAAAACAGGCCACCGCGGTCAGGGGAAACAGCACCGAGGCGATGAGACGCCAGCCGAGCGTCACGAGGTCCGTCGACGAGTGAACTCCGATCGCCTGCAGGGGCGCCAGTACCACCCCGGCGCCGTCGGGGTTCAGCGGGTAGACCACGTAGTACTGCCACCCGAGCACCGCGACGGCGGGTACGGCGAAGCTGAGGCCGAACCAGCGCCAGTCGGTGCGCCGCCAGTCCAGCACCGCCAAGACGCCCAGCGCGGGCAGGAACGCCATGATGAAGTTGGGTTTCACGAGGACTGACGTCACGACGAGGGCCGCGGAGGTCAGTATGCGCGTCTGGCCGGCCCGCGCGCCGCGCGTGGACCACACGACCGCCGGACCCAGGCCCAGCAGCAGGAGCGCGAACGGTTTCGAGAACAACGTGGTCGGCGAATGCCATTGGTTCGGGGGAAAGTACCCAAACAGCACCGCGTCATACCGTGTCGGGTCGAACGGCAAGACGGGCTGCAGCACGCACACCGCGGCCGGCACGAGCGCGGCGGAGACCAGCAGCGCCGGGACCGATGTACTCAGCGCCCCCCGCAGCCACCACGCCACCACGGCGGCGCACGCGGCGACGCCCCCCAGCGTCACAATCCCCGCTGCCGCCACCCAGTCCGCCGGCGTAAGCGCCTGCACCACGATAACCACGGCGTGGTAACCCAAATGCGGCTGAATGGCGCCGGTCTCCGCAAGTTGTTGCGCGTACCTGATGTGATGCGGAAAGTCCGTGTCCAGCACCAACATTCGCAACACGACCGCGACAAAGGCGATCAGGCACACAGCCGGCGCCAGCACCAGCGCGATGCCCGCGCCCGCCCCACACGAGGCGTCAGGGGCGGCGCTACTCACGTCGGGTGAATTTCGCGCGGCATCAGTCTGGGGGGAAGGCATGACGAGCCCGTATAACCCGTTGGCGGCGACTCCCCCACCGGTCTCAATCTGTGACAAGAGCGACCGTGCCACCCGCATGGGATGCTTGACGAGTACGCATAGCCCGGCGAGCACGGCCAGAAGCAGTGCCAGACCATCAACCAGACCAACCGCGACCGTACCACCAGCAGTAATCCAGCCGTGGCGTCTGGCTGTTCGACGCGTCTCGGGCGCGAGAGTGTACCGCTGCCGGTCGATGAAATGGGTGTCTGCAACGACCGGATGCTCGACAATCACGCGGAGGCGGTCATTCGAAGGAGCGGTCAGATCATAGCGCCATGTGGACGGCGAGACCTCCTTCCCATCAACGAGCTGCCATTCGATCTCGAGACGCTGGCGCTCGGCGGCGTCCACGGACGGTTGCCACCGGACATGCACCAATGCGCCGGCGGGACCGTACAGGCCGCGGGCCGCGAGTGGTAAGGTGATGGCGAGTAGGCCCAGCGTGAGGGCCCTGATCAGCGACGGAGCCATGTGTTGTTATCGGTGAGCCGCGGCCGTACTCGATGTGACGCGGAGACACGAGTCTGCGCCGCAGGACAAGGATTCGTCGATTGTAAACCAGACGGCGAAAGGACGCGGTGTCGAACGACTCTCGCCCCTACGCACCGAACCAAACGCTGGCGCCGACGAAACAGAACCTCACGAACATGTTCGCGGTGGCGGGCGCGCCCCGAGTACTCGCTCGTGACCTGACGGCAGGATTCCGCCCGACGGGCGCGCAGGCAGTCGACGTGCTGCGGCGCCACGCGCCTTATCCCGGCCCGCCGGGGAGGCTATTCTTGATGCGGATGTGCATTCGCCCCGCGACCTTCAGTCAGCGCACGAGTTACGGACCATCCTCCTGACATGCATGGGACGACCGAGTTCCTGGCTCGAACGGTTTACGGCGCTGCCGACCGTCGCTGGCGCATCTGGCTTTCTGCGGCGGCCAGCCTGGGCATGTCGTGGCCCTTGATCATCCAGGGGCCTGACGATATCGAGGCTTACTCGTTCCATGTCTTCTCGACGGTCGCGTTCGCACGTAACCTCGTCGCTGGCGTAGACCCTTGGTTCGTGCCGAACTATGGATTCGGCATTCCGCTTCCGTCGGGCGGGTGGTTCCTCAAGTTCCCGCCCGCCATCCCGGCGGCATTGCTCGGCGTCGACGTCCTCTATGCGGTCGTGTGGCTGGTTGGTGAATTTATCTTCTCGTTCTACTTCCTCAAGCTCTGCGGCGAACTTACGCGCCAGAAGGTCGTGCCCGCAATCTTGCTGTTGACAGCGCTGGTTTCCTTTTCCAGTCTGGGTCCCACATACGTTGACGACTGGCCGGAAAATTTCCTGGCATGGGCGATGTTCCCCATGTGTGTCTGGTTCATCGTGCGGACGCTGCGCAGCGAGTCGTCACAGCAGCGAATCAGGGCCGCGGCGGCCTGTAGTGTCGTTCTTGGCGTCTACGCGGGTAGCGTGCACGTGGGCTATATCGTCGTTTTCTTTTCCGGGATAGCCATGTTCCTCGGGTTCCTGCTCTGGACGAGACCCAAGAATGTGCTGGCTGTCGGCGTCGCAACGGTGGTTGCTTTGGCTTCGGCCGCGGACGTGCTGGTGCCCACCCTTCAGGGCATGCTCGACGGTGGGGTCAATCCGGTCGCCGGAGCCGTTGAGCTCCCGGACCAAGAAGCCAGTTCCCTCACGCTTTCGTCGTACGGTGTTTTTTTCGAGCCTGCCCGGAGCTTTTTCGCTGGTGGACTTGACCAGGCACTGGGTTTCCACTATCAACGTGTGCCGTTCTTCGGTCTGGCCGGCCTGCTGTTGGCGGCGATCGGCGCCGTGCAGCCGTTCCGGTCCAGGGCCCCGGTACACCTGCTACCGAACGATATCGCCAGAAGCATCGCCGTGGGTTTTGGTGTCTTCTCGGCGCTGACGCTGTTGCCACCGTGGGTCGTGCTGAACCTGCCCCGGATGTACGTGTACCGCGACGGCCAAACCGTGTTAGGTCTGCTGTGCGCGGCCATGGCGTTGCGTTGGTTGCAAGAGACCGGTTCCAGGTGGCTCGTCCCGGTCCTCGCTGTGCACCTGATTCAGATCGGATGTGTCGCGGCGCCGATCGTGTCCAGGATCGTCCTGTCTGACGCCGAGCCGCGGTTGTATGGGTATGCACGGAACGAGCACACGTTCTTCGATGCACTGAGGCTGGCCGGCGCCGACGACGAAAGCAGGACCATGCTTGCGGGACGGCTTGAAGGAGCCATCAGGGGTGGCCTACTCGCTGAAGGGATCTCAATGGGCACGGACTTCCCGCTAGCAGGGCTGCCCGTGGTGAACGCCTGGTACAAGGCGGGCGACACGCCAATGCTGGGTGGGGGATCGACCGGGAGGTATGGAACCTATGACACCCAGATCAGCTGGATTCGGAACCAGAACCTGCAGAGGTTGTCACAACTCGGGATCGATGTCCTTGGCATCACACATGTCGCTCTGTTCGAGGACGATCTCGACGAGATTGCCCTTACCGACGGCTTGACGCCGGTGAACCCGATCGCGCTGCCGGGACTGCGGGTCTTTCGCAACCATGACGCGTGGACACGAGCCGCCCTCCTGACGCCGGGTGAGATCGCGGATCCGCCGCAATGGCCCGATTGCCCCACGCCGGACGTCTACTGTCGGGACTACGAAGCCTTGTCGCGGCGTCTGGTCGCCAGATTGCAGATCGAAGTGAGCGGATCCACGATTCGCGCGACGCTGCCGTCGAACCACGCGGGAGGAACGCTTTTCGTGTCGGCAGCCGTGGGGCCAACTCGATCTGCCACCGTTGATGGACAGCCGCGTGATGTCGACCTCGTGCTGGATACGTTCGGCGCGGTCGCCGTGCACCCGGGTGATCAGGTCGTCGTCGTGTCGATGGCCAGGACCCGCGCCATCATGTTGACTGTGCTGGGTGCGGTTCTGTTGGCGAGCTGCTTTGCGCTGGCCGTCGCGCCGGTCAGGTGGCGACGTGATCGGCGACCACCTCCCACGGTTAGGGACCCGGGCGGCACTGGATGAAGTGGTCCGAGAGGGCGCGCGGCGTATGCTGGTGGCTGCATTGGAGCACGAGGTCCGCAGTACATTGAGGCGTACGCAGACGCGCGCGAGGGCATGGTCTCACCCGCCTTCCGATACCGCGGACAGTGCGCTGAACGAATCGCCGAGGCGCTCGGGCCGCATGCCGGTCGGCTTCAGGCGCTCGACCGCGTCGGCGGGCATACGGGTCAGCATGGAACGATCATCGATGAGGTACGCCCCGGTCAGCATCAGCATCCAGAGCGGATGCGTGTAGGCCTGGACGCGTTCGGCGACGTATAGATCAGACCGTAGCCGTGCGTGACGTTCAGGACCGTACGCAGCGTGATGAGCGCATCGTCACCGAGCCACGCGCTCCGCAGAAGAACGGCCAGAAAGATGAGACAGAGCAGTAGTGCAACAGGACCACTACCGCCGCTCGCCTGGGACGGGAGCCCTGCCCGGTTCCAGCGTTGCACCCTCGTCTTTGTCCTCCCAATGGCAGCCGTGCTCTCTGTCCGCATCGTGTTCCTTCGACGTGAGTGTCTCAGCACCCATTTTGAGGAGGCAAAATCACGTCATCCGTGGACCTGGACGGCCAAACATACCAGCCCGATACAGGCTGGCGCGTTAGCGCAGCACGACGAACGCGTGATGGACCTGAATCCCCAAATCGCGTTCGTCGCCTCCGCCGGCGGGCTGGGCGGCCGGAACGAACGTCCGATCCACGGCGATCTGAATCTCGGCCGTGTCCCCAGAGCCCAGCACCTCGGCGGGGAGGGAAACACGGCGAAGGCGCCGCCCGGCCGCATCGGCCACGAATGACTGCAGCACCCGGTCTCCGGCGCTGACCGTGACGGTCTGCGGGGCGTTGGCGAAAAGACTCGGCCGAGCGGCGTAGTCGAGGTAGAACGCCGCGTCGGCGTTGGGGTTCGCGAACGACAGCGTGGCGGTCCGTCGGGTCCAGCGCCATGTCGATTCCGCCGCCGTGGCATCGGACTCGGCTGGGTGCCAGCCGCTAGTGTACATCAGTCGGTAGTCCGTGAATTGCGAGATGTCGCCCGCCGGCGAATCCAGCTCCATACTGCCGCGGTCGAAGCCGCCCGTGTCAGCCACCATGTCGTGGGCGACGATCATGCGGAGCCGGTCCGGCGACACATCCGGCACCTGGTAACGCCAGGTGGACCCTTCGCGGAATTCGCCTCGATATAGGCGTAGCACGCGTTCCAGCGCCGTGCGTTGGGCGTTTCCTACTGTCTCGACCCAGCGCACATTGATAAGCGGACCGAAACGTGCGTCGGCTGCGGGGTCGAACCCGTACGCATCAGCCACCATGTCGTGGGCGACGATCATGTCGAACCGGTCAGGCGACATATCCGATACCCGATAGCGCCACGTGGACCCGGTGCTGTATTCGGCGTCGGACAGGCCCAGCGATTGCGCGATCGCGGTGCGCCGGGTGTCTCCCAGTGTCTCGACCCAGCGTACGTGAACCATTGGACTTTCCCCTGGGTCGGCAAACCGGTAGAACCGGTGATCGATCTGGCGCCGGGCGGCGCCCGTGTTCACGCGCCAGATCGCGGCCAGCCGTGCGCGCGACAACAACCTTGGCGTGCGTGTGATCAGGCGCAAGTCGTCATAGAGCGGTCGCAACCCGATGTCCGAGAGCAGGTTGGCGCCTTGTTCAAGACTCTCGCGGTATCCCTCCGGGATCATTCGCCTGAAGTGTCCAATCCGCCATTCGGGATTGTAGGCGGCGGGCAGGCGGGCGAGCAGTGGGTCGGCCAGTGCACATTCGTCCAGCAGGTGCGTCATTGGTCTTTGGAGACCGTTCTTGCCCAGGCCGCCGCAACGTGCGTCCACCCTCGTCGCCACGGGCTGGGATGCTCCCGTCGGCCATTCGGGCGACGGGAACGACTGGCGGTTGGCCAGTAGCAGCGACTGCGTCGGGAAGAAGAATGCCCGCTCGTCGACGACGCCGAAACCATTGCTCACGCGCGGATCCATGCTGGCGTCCGTGAGTTCGAAGCGCTTGTCACTGAGCAGCGGGATCTGTGCCGAGGTCAGCCCGATGACCGCCAGAAGGCTCGCCGCCGTGAGCGCCCGGGCGGGCTCGAACGGCACGGCGCGGCTGAGAACTAGGACTGCCACGCATAGCGGCACCGCCAGGAATCGTCCGGACATGAAATCGCCGCCGACAGACACGACATAGGCAAGGTCTAAGAGCACGCCCGCCGCGACCCAGCGGGCTGGCCCGCGGTATGCCAGTCCCATCGTGACAGCAAAGAGAATTGCGACCAGTGTCACAGGGTCACGATCGATCGAGTCGAACAGGTAGAGCCAGCCCTGTTGGACCAGCTCGCCGCGGTCAATGCCGTGTCCGAGCTTGGCGTAGGCCGTATTTGGAAAGGGAAAGCCATAGTAGATCATCGAGAACGCCGTCCAGACGGCGGCAGGCAGCAGCCCGGTCAGCGTATGGCGCGCCGCCAGCCTCCAGCTCCCGGCCCGTGCGGTGAGCCACACCAGCGCTGGCGCCACGAGCAGCACGTTGTCGGGGCGCGTGAGGTACAGCAGCGAAGCAACCATCCAGAGCCCGGTCAAGCGGGGAGGGGATGTGACGCGTGCCTCACTCGAACGGAACAGGAGCGCGACGAAGGCGACCAGCAACAGATTCGACAGCGGGTTCTCGAGACCCGACGTCGAATAATCCACGAACGCGCGGGAAAACAGTAGTACCGCGGCGGCGATCCAAACCTGCGCGCTGGTGGCCGCCAAGCGCAACGTCGTCCAGAAGACAACCAAGGAGACACCCACCGACAGGCCGATCGCCGCATAGTACACGTTGCCGATCGCGAGGTACGCCCCGGTCAGCATCAGCATCCAGAGCGGATGCGTGTAGGCCTGGACGCGTTCGGCGACGTTATAGGTCAGACCGTAGCCGTGCGTGACGTTCAGAACCGTACGCAGCGTGATGAGCGCATCGTCACTGAGCCACGCGGTCCGCAGAAGAACGGCCAGAAAGATGAGACAGAGCAGTAGTACAACAGGACCACGACCGTCGCCCCCGGTGAACGGGAGCCTTGCCCGGTTCCAGCGTTGCACCCTCGTTTTTGTCCTCCCAATGGCAGCCGTGATCTCTGTCCGCATCGTGTTCCTTCGACGTGAATGTATCAGCACCCATTTTGAGGAGGCAAAATCACGTCATCCGTAGACCTGGACGGCCAAATATACCAGCCCGATACAGGCTGGCGCGTTAGCGCAGCACGACGAACGCGTGATGGACTTGAATGCCCAATTCGCGTTCGTCGTCTCCGCCGGCGGCCCGCGGCGGCGCCCGCGCATCTCCCGCAGGGCGCCCGCCTCACGCTGCCGCCGCCAGTTCGTCAGGAGCGACGAATACAACCCCTCGCGACGCAACAGGGCGCCCACCTCGCCGGGCTTCTTGCACGCGTCGACGGCCTTGAGAATGCGCAGCCGATACGCGGCCGAGAAGCGCCGCCGCTGGACCGTCGCCGGCACCTCCGGGTCCGGGGCACGGGCCGGCAACGTGGTTGCGGGGTCGGGGCCTCCGGTCGCCCTCCGGGCTCCCTCCACCCCCGACCCCGCAACCACTTCGATCTCCACCGCGTCTGGCATGCGCGTCATCTCTCCAACCTCTCCCGCCCCCACACTAAACTCAACAGGGAGGTTGTCTCACAGATTATTGGCACAGGGGGTGCCGCCAGTGCAGTACGGCCAGGGCGCCCAGCGCCGGCAGGAATGCCATGCTGAAGTTGGGTTTCACGAGGCTTGACATCACGAGGAGCGCCGCGGACGTCAGTATGCGTGTTCGGCCGGCCCGACTGCCGTGAGCCGGCCACACGACCGCCGGGCCCAGACCCAGCAGCAGGAGCGCGAACGGCTTCGAGAACAACGTTGTCGGCGAATGCCATTGATTGGGGGGAAAATATCCAAACAGCCACGCGTCATATCCTGTCGGATCGACTGGCAAGACGGGCTGCAGGACGAACAACGCGGCGGGCACGAGCGCGGCGGCGACCAGTAGCGCCGAGGCCGACGTACTCAGCGCCCCCCGCAGCCACCATGCCACCACGCCGGCGCCTGCGGCGATGCCCCCCAGCATCACGATGCCCGACGCGTCCACCCAGTCGGCCGGCGTGAGCGCGTGCACGACGATCACCACGGCGTGAAAGCCGAAATGAGGAAGCCATTCGTTGTTTTCGGCGAGCAACCGCGCGGCCTCGATGTGATACGGCTGGTCACCAGCGCCGGCAATGCGCATCACGACCGCGGCAAAGGCGATCAGACACACCACCGGCGCCACCACCACCTCGATGGCCCCCGCCTGCCGTGCGCGATGCGTCGAGGCGCTAGCGCGTCCGGAGGCACCGCGCGCGGGATCAGTCCTGACGAGCACGCATAACCCGGCGAGCGTGGCCAGGATCATCGCCAGCCGATCGACGAGACCGACCGCGATGGCGCCGCCAGCGGTAATCAGGCCGTGGCGGCGGGCGGTCCGGGGCGCCTCGGGCGCGAGGGTGAACCGCGCGCGGTCGATGCCGTGGATGTATTTCGAGTGGCGGGCAAGTCTGAACGGCAGCGCCTGGGCCGCCCGTGCCGCTGCGTCCTCCGCATCTACCGCGTACTTGAGCTCAAGTACCGTGTCGGCCTGCCGTCGCCAGCGCGCGTGCGGGTGGCGCTCGGAGACGGACACGGGAGCGAACCACTGATCCTGGTCCAGTGTGAGACGCAGCGTGCGATCCAGCGACTCGAAGTACTGCCGGTGGTAGCGGTTCAGCAGCACCGGCCGTAGCACAGCCAATGCGACCCGGAGGTCAGGGCTCATCTGCGCCCCCGCCAACACCGTTCGAATCGTCCCGGCGCTGAGGCCACCCGCGGGGTCAAGCCGGCCCAGATACACGCGCATCTTGCAGGCGACCTGGCCCGTCCTCAGCTTGCGCTCGAGGACTACGGGAACTGGTCCACCGCCGGGCGGTCCGTACCAGCGCAGGCGGTATTTCTGGCGGATGCCGACCCCGACAATATGGTCCTGATAGCAACTGAAGTCCTCGGAGTCGAGATAGACGTTGTTGACCTGCCGCGGGGGGTGGACGCGACAGAACCCGGCCGGGTGCAGCCTGATGATCGCGTCGACGTTCTGCGCGGAATGTCGGTCACACACGAACTGCCGCTCATATCGGAGTTCCTGATCCGATAGCCACCGGTGTGTCCGAACGCAACAACACTCACGCGATGAGGACATGGTTCACCGGCCCTCGTATGCCGCGGCCAGTGCGCTGAACGATTCAACGACACGCTCGGGCCGCATGCCGGTCGGATTCAAACGCTCGACCGCATCGGCAGGCATGCGGGTCAGCGTGGAACGATCGTCAATGTCGACCGACAGGTCCGCCTCCCGCGGGCCGGCCCCCGCGAACACCACTCGGCCACCGCCGAAGAAGGGATTCTTCATGGTGGCGCGGACGTCGCGGCGATTTTCTTCGAACCGGTTGTCATACAGGTAGGCCGTTGAGAGATCCTTGACCGCCACCCCGATGGCGCTGTGGCCAAAACGATTCGAGACGAACAGCACCTCGCTCTCCTCGCCCACACTGGCCGCCTTGTCGGCGGCGCCAGTCAACTCATTGTTGACGACGACGACCCGCGAGCCGCGCAGATCGAGGCCGTCACCATTCGAATCGCCGCTCGGCGCACTCTCGAACCGGCTGTCGCGTACGATGCCGTCAAAGTACTCGAGGTCGACTTGGTCATCCCGGTTGCCCGTGAACGACGAGTCGGTGACGGCGCCCGCCGCATACTTGATGCTCAGGCCGTCAGCGCCCCGATTGTCGCGAATCGTCGTGTGGGACACCGACACCCAATCCTGATAGTGAATCGACAGCGCGCCCGCGAACTGTGCGCCGTCCAGCCACGCGTCACTGCCGCCCGACAGCTCCAGATAGCTGACCTCGGTGCGCTGGGTGCCATCCCCGACGACGGCCACCGCCCCGAACGGCTGCCCGGGCTCGATCGGCCGTATCGTCACCGGCTGGGCCGCGGATCCGCCGATGTGCAGACCGCCCCTCACCAGCAGCACGACGCCGGCGCCAAGCTGGAGGTCGGTGCCTGACTCGATGCGCAGGTCATAGCCCGGCGGCAGGACAAGGTGTTCGGGAAGGCGATATGCGCCACGGCGCAGCAGCAGTTCGCCTGGGTCGGTCTGGCGGACATTCAGGTGCGGGTGGTCCGCCAGCCACGCCTGGACCACGGGCGCGGGCGGTAGTGCGGGCGGTCCGTCCCGAGACGGCGCGTCGCCAACATCATGCGACGCGACACGCCGCGCCTCGACCTCCTGGCCGGTGACCGTATTGACGAACACGAGGTCGATGTCCTCCAGGCGCAGATCACCGCCAGGCACACCCGTGACGGTGAGGGCCAGCGTGTAACGTCTCGGCACACGCTCCAGACTCGGCGCCCGGTACCACGACGGTTCTGGCGCCCGGAACGCGCCCGCTGCAAGCGTCATCTCCGCACGGTCGATATAGTGCGTGTCTGCCACGTCGGGATGCTGTACGAGGGCGGTGATATTCTCACGCGACGCATCGGCCAGCGCATAGCTCCATGTCGGTGACTCACCGTCCTCTGCGTCGAGCCCGAAGCGCGCTTCCAGCCCGCGGCGGCGGTCCGCATCCAGTCCGTCTACCCAGCGGACGTTGATTCTCGGCAGGGGAGGCGATATCGATCTGTCCAGACCGGTCGCAAACCGCGCCTGCGCCAGCGCCCGACTGACATCGAGCCGACCGTCGGCCAGCCAGTCGACCACCGCTGATGCAGACCTCGGGTCACCCACTGCGCCCGGACCCTCCGTGACCTGCACGCTGACCGGGGTGTCCACCCTCCGGGCGCCGTCCCGCACGCCGATCGTCAGCCGCTTGACGCGCAACTCCGCCATGGAATCTGGTCGTATCGCGAGCACCACCCGCCCGCGCGAAAACTGCACCGAATACTCGGGCGCCGACCGCTCCAGATACTGGCGGAGTGACCGGATGTTCGATGTCAACACCGCGCGGGATTCCCCGCGCCCGACCGTCAAAAGCGGCCACGTGGTGGCCACGTCCGTGTCGGAACCGGCGCGCGCTGCAGGCCGCACGATCGCGAGCTCGGCCGGCGCGAGCGCGCCGCCCGCTACCAGCCCCCGCTCGATTTCCTGGACCAGCCGCGCACCATCCTCGACGATGAAGCGGTAGACTGCCCGATAGATCACCTGCCGCACGCGGTCGCTGCTGGCCACGAAGTGGAACATCGGGAGCGCACGCGCATTGTCATTGGTATTCAGTTGCTGCTCCGGCGTGCGGCTGCCACTGAGGTCAAACGTCGACGGAAAGTCGTCACGACCACTGAGCGCGGGATAGAACTTCCCGTTCCCCGTGTTGAGGAACACACGGAGGTTACTCAGAACGAACCCGTGCACATCCAGGCCCAGGACGTAGCGTATGGCCTCGTATCGTCCCAGGTACTCGAGGTCGAAGAAGTCCGCCGGGTCGGCGGCGCTGTCGCCGCGGATCGCGGTGTTGAATGCGCTGTAACGACGCAACAACGGATCCCAGTCGTCGCGAAGCACCCCCATCTGTGTCAAGGCGCGTCTGAAGTGCTCCTCGAAATCGAAGGTAGTGTCCCTGTATTGCACGGAGTCGGTGAACACCAGCGCCTTGTCCGTCCCTCCGTCGTCATAGTCGTAGGTCACGGTGCGCAAAGTGGTCTGGCCGGCCCACTCCGCGTATTCGTCGTCGAGCATGTTCGAGAAATAGAAGAGCTTCTCCCGCCGATTGTTGATTCGCACCCGGACCAAACGGTGGTCCTGCACCAGTACGTGAGCCTCGCGCGCCATTCGTATGACGAGCTGCTGTGTCTCTCTCAGGTTCTCGCGGACGATCAGCTTGAACCTATTCAGACCCGCGACCCGGTCGCCCGGCGCCATCCTGATGCTCAGCGAAATGAATCGATGGCCGTCACGCTCGACCCAGTGGTTGCTTGGTTCGCGGCCATGGCTCTTCACCTGCACGTTGTAGATCGTGCCATCGTACCGGAGCTGAGCCCGCCGCCACCGGTTGTGGTCCCGGTAGAACTGATAGTCACGATTGTCGCCGTCGATAGCGATAATAGGAGCGTAAATGCGCTCGAAGTGGGCGATGTCGTCGCCGGACAAGGTCAACCTGATCAGTGGGAAATCCGACCGTCCCGCCGCGTCGTCGGACCTCTCGTACGCCGCCCCGGCCGCCACCAGCCCGACCACGGCCAGCGCCACCATCAGGCGCCGCTCCCACCGGACCCGCTTGCCGTTCATCCCGTCCCAGTCGGTTCAGCGCGCGTGACGGCCAGGGTCAGACAGTGCTGCGCAGAGACGCTGCGGTTCGGGGGGCTGTGTCCGTAGCGGGTGTACATCTGCTCGAGGAGAATCGCGAGCGGCACGCCGAAGAAGAGGTTTCGGACGAACGGCAACCGAGAACCTCAGGCCGAGCCTGCCCGCGCGGAGGACAGACGTTAACACCGGAATTGTACACGGAGGTGGATTTCGAGCCAGCCGAACTGCACGCGGTGGTCCACACGTACCGACGAAAACACGCGGACGCGGCCAGGGGAAACAGCACCGAGGCGGCAAGGATGTCCTCGTGTTGGCGCGCACGTCACGGCGATTTGCCGTGAACCGGTTGTCGGCCAATTCGACCGCCGACAAACCCTTGACCTCAATCCTCAATACTGGCACTCTCGCCAAGCTGTGTTCGGTCAAGTCGGTGAGATCGGCTTGACCGTTCCTGTCTCGCTGGATACAGCGCGCGGCGATCAACGCCGATGAGCCTCAAGAACGCCATAGAGATTAGACGCTGGTGGATGGGTGTGGGTCTCGGGACACAGCTCCTTATCACGATGTCGTGCGGAGGCAAACCTGAAACGACGCCCCGGCTGAATCTCGGTGAACATCCGGCCTCGGTCAAATTGAACGTCGTCGATACCCTCCGAGCTGACCATTTGGGCCTATACGGATATGAAAGACCAACATCACCCACCCTTGATGCGTGGGCAAAGCAAGGTCGAGTGTTCGACAACGCCCTCGCGCCGTCCCCATGGACACTTCCAAGTTTCGGCTCGCTCTATACTGGACGCTGGCCACTGGTCCATCAAGCTGGTCTCGCCGAAGGATCGAATCAATCAGGGCAGAACGGGTTTCTGGGGCCGATCGCTGAGGCGCCCCCGGTTTTCTTGGACACGGATTAAGGGAGAATCTGATGTCCAAGGAGGTTGGGAGAATGGTTCAGTCGAGGAGCGTGAATGGACGTGGGTCGGCACGGACGAAGGGAGCCCGGAGGGCGACTGGAGTCGGTGCCGACATTGGTGATCTCCCGAATGCGTTGATCGCTGAGCTGTACCGCCATCAACGTTTAGCCCAGGCGCCGGGCAATCCCACCAACCGACAGCCCGCAGAGCCGGACCGGGATGTCCTCGAGCGCCTTCGTTCGCTCGGCTATCTGCGGATGACCCCGGTCGCGGCTCCGCTACCGAGTGATGGTCAGCTCTCCTGTAATGCCGGTATAGGGTCGGGGCCGGTCGTGCACGTCCGCTGGGTCGAGACGCTCGGAGACGCCCAGTGCGCGGCGCTCGAGCGGTCACTTGGGCTTGAGCGCGCGGACCACTTCGCGGGGTCCACCTGAAATATCGGATACCGGATGCCTCGCGGTCACGGTTCCGCGCGATCGTCGCCCACGAGATGGTGGAGGACACACATGGCTTCAACCGCCAGAACCCGGAACTGGATGTGTCCGCAAGGCGGTGATGCAGGTGGACCGGACGTTCGTGCCGGCAACCCAGCCCGCGGGCGGAGGCGACGGACGTGGACTGGGGATTCAGGTCCATCACGCATTCGTCGTACTCCGCTAAGCCGCAAGCAAGCCGCAAGCGGTTCACGGGCCCTCGGATGCCGCGGACAGTGCGCTGAACGCCTCGATGACGCGTTCGGGCTGTATCCCGGTCGGATCCAAACGTTCCACCGCTTCGGCCGCCATACGGATCTGTGTGGAGCGCTCATCGATCTCGACCGAGAGGCCCGCCTCCCGTGGCCCGACCCCTGCGAACACCACGCATCCGCCGCCGAAGAAGGGTTTCTTCATCGCGGCGCGCACGTCGCGGCGATTCTCCTCGAACCGGTTGTCATACAGGTAGGCCGTCGAGAGATCCTTGACCGCGACCCCGATGGCGCTGTCGCCAAAACGATTCGAGACGAACAGCGCCTCGCTTTCCTCGCCCACACTCGCCGCCTTGTCGGCGGCGCCCGTCAGCTCGTTGTTGATGACAACGACGCGCGAGCCGCGCAGATCGAGGCCGTCGCCATTCGGGTCGCCGGTTCGGGCGCCCTCGAACCGGTTGCCTCGCACGAGGCCATCGAAATACTCAAGGTCAACCTGGTCATCCCGGTTACCCGTGAACGACGAGTCGCTGACGGCGCCCGCCGCATACTTGATGCTCAGGCCGTCAGCGCCCTGATTGTCGCGAATCGTCGTGTGGGACACCGACACCCGGTCCTGATAGTGAATCGACAGCGCGCCCGCGAACTGTGCGCCGTCCAGCCACGCGTCACTGCCGCCTGACAGCTCCAGATAGGTGACCTCGGTGCGCTGGGTGCCATCGCCGACGACGGCCACCGCCCCGAACGGCTGCCCGGGCTCGATCGACCGTATCGTCACCGGCTGGTCCGCGGACCCACCGATGTGCAGCCCGCCCCGCACGAGCAGTACGACGCCGGCGCCAAGCTGGAGGTCTGTGCCGGGCTCGATGCCCAGGTTGTACCCCCGCGGCAGAACGAGGTGGTCGGAAAGGCGATACGTGCCTCGGCTCAGCCACAACTCGCCGGGGGCGGTCTGGCGGATAACCAGGTGCGGGTGGTCCGCCAGCCACGCCTCGACCACGGGTGCGGGCGGTAGTGCGGACGGTCCGTCCCGAGACGGCGCGTCGCCAACATCATGCGACGCGACACGCCGCGCCTCGACCTCCTGGCCGGTGACCGTGTTGACAAACACCAGGTCGATGTCTTCCGGGCGCAGATCATCGGCAGCCACACCGGCGACGGTGAGGGCCAGTGTGTACAGTCTCGGCACTCGTTCCAGACTCGGCGCCCGATACCGCGGTTCTGCCACCCGGAACGCGCCCGCCGCGAGCGTCATCTCCGCACGGTCGATATAGTTCGTGTCTTCCACGTCGGGATGCTGCACGAGGGCGGTGATATTCTCATGCGACGCATCGGCCAGCCCATAGCTCCACGTCGATGACTCACCATCCTCTGCGTCGAGCCCGAAGCGCGCTTCCAGCCCGCGGCGACGGTCCGCATCCAGGCCGTCCACCCAGCGGACGTTGATTCTCGGCGGGGGAGGCGGTGGCGGCGGCGGTATCGATCTGTCCAGACCGGTCGCAAACCGCGCCTGCGCCAGCGCCCGGTTGACATCGAGCCGACCGTCGGGCAACCAGTCGACCGCCACCGATTCAGACATCGGATCACCCTTCGCGCCCGGGTCTTCCGTGACATGCACCCTGACCGGGGTGTCCACCATCCGGGCGTCGGTCCGTAGGCCGATCGTCAGAGTCTTGACGCGCAACTCCGCCATGGAATCTGGTCGAATCGCGAGCACCACCCGCCCGCGCGAAAGCTGCGCCGAATACTTGGGCGCCGACCGCTCCAGATACTGGCGGAGTGACCGGATGTTCGATGTCAGCACCTCGCGGGCTTCCCCGCGCCCGACCGTCACCCCCGGCTCCGCGGTGGCCGCGTCCGTGTCGGAACCGGCGCGCGCTGCAGCCCGCACGATGGCGAACTCAGCCGGCATGAGCGAGCCGCCCACCACCAGTCCCTGCTCGATGTCCCGGACCAGCCGCGCGCCATCCTCGACGATGAAGCGGTAGACCGCCCGATAGATCACCTGCCGCACGCGGTCGCTGCTGGCCACGAAGTGGAACATCGGGAGCGCAAGCGCAATGTCGATATTGGTATTCAGTTGCTGCTCCGGCGTGCGGCTGCCACTGAGGTCAAGTGTTGACGGATAGTCGTCACGGCCACTGAGCGCGGGATAGAATTTGCCGTTCGCCGTGTTCAGGAACACACGGAGGTTATCCAGGACGAACCCGTGCACATCCAGGCCCAGGACGTAGCGTATGGCCTCGTATCGTCCCAGGTACTTGAGGTCGAAGAAGCCCGCCGGGTCGGCGGCGCCCAACCCGCTGATCGCGGTATTGAAGGCGCTGTAACGACGCAGCAATGGTTCCCAGTCCGTGGGGGATACCTCCATCTGCGTCAACGCACGCCTGAAGTGCTCCGGAAAATCGAAGGTCGTGTCCATGTATCGCACGGAGTCGGAAAACACCAGCGCCTTGTCCGACAGTCCGTCGTCATAGTCGTAGGTCACGGTGCGCAACGAGGCCTGGCCGGCCGACTCCGCGTATTCATCGTCAAGTAGGTTCGAGAAATAGAAGAGCTTCTCCCGCCGATTGTTGATTCGCACGCGGACCAGACGGTGGTCCTGCACCAGCACGTGCGCCTCGCGCGCCGCCGTCATGACGAGCTGCTGTGTCTCTCTCAGGTTCTCTCGGACGATCAGCTTGAACCTGTTCAGACCCGCGACCCGGTCGCCCGGCGCCATCCTGATGCTCAGCGAAATGAATCGATGGCCGTCACGCTCGACCGAGTGGTTGTCCGGAATCCGGCCATGACTCTTCACCCGTACGTTGTAGACCGTGCCGTCGTAGCGGAGCTGAGCCCGCCGCCAGCGGTTGTTTTCCCGGTAGAACGGGGAGTCGCGATTGCCGCCCGGGAGACGATCGTAGATGCGCTCGAAGTGCGCGACGTCGTTGCCGGACAAGGTCAATCCGATCAGTGCGAGACCCGACCGTCCCGCCGAATCGTCAGTCCTGTCGTGCGCTGCCCCCGCGGCTGCCAGCCCAATCACGGCCAGCGCCACCATCAGGCGCCGCTCTCGCCGGTCTCGCTTCCCGTTCATCTCGTCCCAGTCGGTTCAGCGCGCGTGACGGCCAGCGTCGGACCGTGCCGGGCGAAGGCGGTATTGGCGAGCAGGCTGTCGAGCATGGACGGAGGATTGTGGCACGGAGCGCGATCTGTCCGCAATGATACGCTGCTGTCCGACAATCAGCTCCCAGGGCGCTCCTCGCTCCAGCCACGATCTACTGGAGCAGTCAGATGGGTGAGCGCCGGCGCAGCCCGCGACGGGACTGCTAGTACTTGAACTCCCGGTCCTTCTGGGCCAGCCGCCGCGCGTGTTCCGCCGGCAGGCGCGCGTTCAGCGCGGCACGGACGGCGGGTTCCGGTCCGAGCTGCATCTGGTAGATATACCGGTCGGTCTCGGGTGGGGCATCGGATGGAATCGAGGCGCGGTGGGCGCCCGTCGAGTTGAGAAAGACCACCGCGCTGTTCGGCCGTCCGGGCACCTCTCGCACCACCTCGACATCATCCTCGGGGACCCAGGACGGGGCATGTGAGGCGGCTTCCACCTCGTGCTGCAGTCGGCACAGTTGGGTTCCGTAGACTTGCGGGTCGTCGCGTTGGGTCAGGTAAAGGATACAGGTCAGGAACGCCCAGCGTGGATCGCGGTGCGGCTTGATCTCGTAGCCTGGCCGACGACGCATCATCCGTGACATGACCGGGTGCAGGTTGAGGCCGGCGTCGGCCATCGAGTCGACGAGGCCGGGCCAGTAGGTGCGCGCCAGGACATCGAGATCGGTGCGGAATTTCTCGAACAACGCCGCTACGAGCGCATTCATGACGATGTGCGTGTGGAACGCCTGCCAGACCTCCCGGTGGTGGCGCGGCGCGAACTCGAGGGGGACCTTCAGGTCCTGCCGTTCGACGGACAGGTGTTCAAAGAACATTGGCGGTGGGATCGCCGCGACCAGCACGTCGTACGCGTCGTCGGGAAACAGGTCGTCGAGCACGATGTGGGGACAGGGATCCGACTCAAGGGGAGCGGCGGCTACGACCGCCCGCAACTGGGCGGCTACTCGCGCATCGCCGATCCGCTTCAGCGCACGGTCGGTTGATCGGGCGGCTCGTCTGTCACTCTTGTACACCGCCTCGAATTGCTGGACCCGGGTCGAGAGCACAGCCAGCTCTTTCCGCTCGACTCGAATCTGCTTCTGAAGCCTTTTCGTTTCCTCGAGCCCCCTCTGGACCCTGGTCCGGAGCGCCGGGAGCTCCCGCACCTCGTCCAGCGTTCGCAGAAGTTTCCACGGCGCAAGCGGGCTGAGGCGGCGCAGGAACCGCATTACCATATTCCTCACAGTCAGCTATTGTAGTGGAGCCGCGCCCGCCCTGTGCGCACACCTCGTGGCGGCAGGGGGATGGCGAGCAGGCCGAACCTAACTGTTCTGATCAGCCAGGAGACTGTCATCGTCTGTCTGTCAATCGGTGCATGAGATCCCCGCGTTGCGGTACAGGTCGCCAATCGCTGTGGTGGACGCGAACTGCAGGTCGAACGCTTCGGTCAGGTCTTTCCGGCTCTCGTCGTCGACCATGACGTAGCTGGATTTCAGCTCGCCGGGGCTGGTGTTGTCAAAATAGAAGGAAATGCCGATTCCTGCCGGAATCGCCAGAGATTCCGGGAGGAACGCGGTTCGCTGGGGAAACAGAATCGTATTGCACCATGGGTCACTCTGCGGCCGGTACACGAGCGTGCCGGCCGTCTGTGCGGCGAAGGCGTCGATACGCGCACGGTCATCCGTGAACTGCCGGCCCGCCTTTTCCTTGTAATCCGCCAGAAACGAGGGGGTGAACAGGAGCCCGGCCAGCACCGCCACCGCGACCACCCGCGTCAGGCCGCATGCGACCAGCAGTAGCAGTGACAGCAACAAGTGCGGGGCAACGACACGATAGTCCCGCCACCACCCAACGTCGAAAAACATCACCACCAGCAGGACGACCAGGCCCAGATTCAGGATGTGCGTAAGCCGTTCGGCCCGGCGCAAGGGCTGCCGCCCCGGCGCCACCTGTTCTGCCTCATGACCGGGGCGCCTGAATACCAGCACGGTCATCCAGAGGACGATTCCGAGCGCCTGATACCGGAGCAGCGTCCAGACGGGATTCTCGAAATCCGGCCACAGGTAGGCCATCACCTGCACGGTGGTCACGTCGACCAGGCTCTGCAGAACGGCGACTGGAGAACTCAGCAGGAGTTGGATATCGAATGTCCACCGGTTCGGAAAGGGGGCGGCCACGTATAAATGCAGCAGAAAGAACCCAGCAATTGCGGCACACGCCGCCAGCATCGGCCAATCGCGAACACCTGGCGGAACCGGCTCCCGCGCGTCGTGCGGCCGTGTGGACGCTTCTCGACGACGATCGTCACCAGGGGCAGCAGGAGCACTGCCCAGGTGGGCCGCACGAGGCCTGCGCCGAGAATCATGACGAGCGCGGCGGCCAGGAGCCGGTGCGGCACCGCGCCCTCATGCACGAGCAGGCGATAGAAGATGCCCGCGAGCAGGATGGCGACCGCGTAGTGAAACGGCTCCTGCATCGCGACCGGCAGGTACAGGTGGAGGGGCCAGTACGTCAGCAGCACGAGCAGCACCAGCCACAGCCGCTCGACGCTCGGTCTCATCAGCAGCAATCCGCCGAGCAGCGCAAGGGTAACCGCAGCGGCGTCGAACAGCAACGGCGACCACAGGCTCCAGCCCGCCGCTTTGCCGATCAGACCATACAACGCGATATACCAGGGGCCCCAGGCATAGAAATGCGTGAACGAGGCGGCCGCCGCCTCTTCGCCAATCGTGTAGTACCCGCCCGAGAAGCCGGCCGCCACGAACGTCTCGATCTGGTGCCAGTACATGACGGCGTCCGACACGACGGGATGAAAGTAGGCAAGGCGTCGCCCCAGATAGACGGACACCATCCCCGTGAGACTCAGGGCTGGCAGGAGCAGAATCAGGCCGATCAGAGCGGATCGAATCAGACCCTGATTCCTGGCGAGCAATCGATCGAGCACACCAATCCACTGCACCAGCGTTGGCGACCGTGTGATCAGGGCGAGACCGATGGTCGCGAGCCCGCCCAGGAACCCAAGGACCGACAGGTATTCCAAGCCCGCGGGTATGCCGGCGTACCGCAGCGAAGGCGCAGAGGACTCGACCCGAAACGCTTGCCTGTCAATCTGGTGGGTATCCTCAACGGCGGGATCGCGAACGAGGTTGCTGATGTTCTCGAGAGAACGGTCCGTCAGCGCGTAGCTGAAGGTCCGATCCCCCTGCGCATCGGGCCGCGCAAGCGTGTACCGCTGCTCCAATTGGAACCGGGCGGCGTCATCGACGGTCGCGGCCCAGCGAACATTGACCTTCACGGGGCGATCCCCGTACGTCAACCGCAGAACCGCGTACGCCGTCCCCGCGACCGCCCAGCACACCAGCCCCGTCACCACCAGGCGAGAGGTCAAGCCCGAGGTGAAGAGTCTGCCGGCGTGAGCGCCTTTCCAGAACAGAGACAAGACGCTCAAATCCCACGCTCGTGCTGCCCTGACGCCGGAATCACCTCCGCCACGGCCATTGGAGTGGTCCCGTCAACAGCTCCTGCCCAATAGCCCCCAACATTCGGCGCGGAGAGGGCCGTCATCGTGACAGGCGGCAGCTTTCGGTAGCAGGTCGTGACCCAGTCGTCAGTCGCGTGGCGCAGATGCTTGAAGTTGTCGTACATCTCGCTGGGGTGCAGGATGTTGATCCGCTCGGTCCCAACTTCGCGACGGGCAAGCTCGACCAGTTCTTTCTCCTTTTCGGGGTACTTCCGTCGCAGATAGCCCCGGGAATCGTTGTTCTTGGACGTCTGTTTCAAGAACTTCGGGAAGCGAGCCCTGAACCCGTCGAGGCCGAAGTACTCGAACAGATCGATATACCGCCAAGCCAGGCCCTGGTACCAGGGCCCGGCCCCGCCGCGCGAGAGCACCACGAGCCGATCGCGCAGACCCGGAAACTCCGAGACCGCCCACCGCAGGAACGGCAGCCAGTAGAGCAACTCGAACGCGATCTCGCCGAGCCACGGTCCGGCGAGCACCGGCACATCGGCCTCCTGGTCGAACTGCCGGAGTCGAGCCCGCGTCTGGCCAAGCAGCCGCTCGCTCCGTTCCCTAGTGCTCTCTTCTCGCATTGCCCGGTGTTTCTCTAGTACTTGAACGACGTATCCTTCTGGACGTGGCGCCGCGCGTGGTCCGCCGGCAGACGGGCGGTCAGCGCCTCACGGACGGCGCGTTCCGCGCCGAGTTGCACCTGATAGATATACCGGTCGGTCTCGGGTGGGGCATCGGCTGGAATCGATGCGCGATGAGCACCCGTCGAGTTGAGAAACACGACGGCACAGTTGGGCCGGCCGGGCACCTCTCGCACCACCTCGACGTCGTCCTCGGGAACCCAGAACGGGGAATGTGTCGGGAATTCCTGTTCGTGCTGCAATCGGCACAGTTGCGTCCCGTAGAGCTGCCGGTCGTCGCGTTTGGTGAGATACAGGATACAGGTCAGGAACGTCCAGTGTGGATCGCGGTGCGGCTTGATTTCGTAGCCGGGTCGGCGACGCATGACCCGCGCGGCCGCCGGGTGCAGGCTGATGCCCGCGTCGGCCATCGAGTCGGCGACGCCGGGCCAGTGTGTGCGCACCAGGAGATCGAGGTCGTCCTGGAACTTGTCGGTCAGCGCCGGTACGAGCTCCTTCATGAACCGGTACGAGCTCCTTCATGAAGATGTGTTTCTGGAACGCGTGCCAGATCTCCCAGTGGTAGCGAGGGGCAAACTCGAAGGGGACCTTCAGATCCTGGCGTGTGACATTCAGGTGGTCAAAGAACAGCGGCGGGGGAATCGCCGAGATCAACGCATCGTACACGTCGTCGGGGAGCAGGTCGTCGAGCACGAGGTAGGGACAGGGATCAGATTCCAAAGGCGCCGCGGCAACGACAGCCCTCACCTGGGCGGGGACCCGCGCATCGCCGATCCGCTGCAGCGCACGCTCGAGCGCCCGCTTGAATCGCGTATCACTCTTGTATACCGCCCGAGACTGCTCGACCCGGGTCCAGAGTCCAGCCAGCGCTTTCGGCTCGTCTCGTGTCTGCTTCGCCTGCGCGTCCAGACGTCGCTGCAACTCCAGGATCTGCTTCTGCAGTCTCTTTGTTTCCTTGAGCCCATGCTTGACCTGCGTCCGGAGCGCCGGGAGCTCCCGCACCTCGTCCAGCGTGCGCAGGAGTCTCCATGGCGCCAGCGGGCTGAGGCGGAGCAAGATCTGGATGACCCTCTTCAACATGGCCATTATTGTATTCGCGGATCATCCGCCCTCGATCCCGCGGGTCAGTGCCGGGGCGCGACCGAGGTTCCTGGCGAGGACATCGTTCACCGGCCCGCAGATGCGTCAGACAGCGCGCTGAACCACTCGACGATACGCTCTGGCGCTAGTCCAGCCGCATCCACACGCTCGACCGCAGCGGCGGAAATACGGGTCAGCGTGGAACGTTCGTCGATGTCGACCGACAGGTCCGCCGCCCGCGGGCCGGCCCCCGCGAACACCACCCGGCCGCCGCCAAAGAAGGGTTGCTTCATGGTGGCCCGCACGTCGCGGCCATTCTCCTCGAACCGGTTGTCATACAGGTAGGCCGTCGAGAGATCCTTGACCGCCACCCCGATGGCGCTGTGGCCGACACGATTCAAGACGAACAGCGCCTCACTTTGCTCGCCCACACTCGCCGCCTTGTCGGCGGCGCCGGTCAACTCGTTGTTGACGACAACGACCCGCGAGCCGCGCAGATCGAGGCCGTCGCCATTCGAATCGCCGCTCGGCGCACTCTTGAACCGGTTGTCGCGTACGATGCCGTCGAAATACTCGAGGTCGACCTGGTCATCCCGGTTGCCCGTGAACGACGAATCGCTGACGGCGCCCGCCGCATACTTGATGCTCAGGCCGTCCGCGCCCTCATTGTCGCGAATCGTCGTGTGGGACACCGACACTCGGTCCTGATAGTGAATCGACAGCGCGCCCGCGAACTTCGCGCCGTCCAGCCACGCGTCACTGCCGCCCGACAGCTCCAGATAGGTGACCTCGGTGCGCTGGGTGCCATCGCCGACGACGGCCACCGCCCCGAACGGCTGCCCGGGCTCGATGGGCCGTATCGTCACCGGCCGGTCTTCGGATCCATTGATATTGAGGCCGCCCCGCACCACCACCACGACGCCCGCGCCAAGCTGGAGGTCGGTGCCGGAATCGATATGAAGGTCATGGCCCCGCGGCAGGACGAGGTGTTCGGGAATGCGATACGTGCCACGGCTCAGCCTCAGTTCACCGGGAGTGGTCTGGCGGATATCCAGGTGCGGGTGCGCCGCCAGCCATACCTCGACGGCCGGTGCGGGCGGCAGCGCGGACGGCCGGTCTCGAGACAGCGCATCGCCGACGTCATGCGACGCGACACGCCGAGCCTCGACCTCCTGGCCGGTGACGGTATTGACCAACACGAGGTCGATATTGTCCGGGCGCAGATCACCGGCGTTCACGCCGGTGACGGTGAGGACCAGCGTGTACAGTCTCGGCACCCGTTCCAGGCTCGGCGCCTGATACGCTGGTCCTTCCGCCGAGAACGCGTCCGTCGCGAGCGTTGCCTGTGTGCGGTCGATATTGTGCGTGTCTGCCACGTCCGGATGCCGTACGAGGGCGGAGATATTTTCACGCGACGCGTCGGCCAGCGCGTAGCTCCACGTCGATGACTCACCCTCGTTCCCCGCACCGAGCCCGAATCGCGCTTCCAGCCCGCGGCGGCGCTCCGTCTCCAGTCCGTCCGCCCAGCGTACATTGATCTTCGGCGGGAGAGGCGGGGGCGCCGGGGGCGCCGATGGTATCGACGTATCCAGACCGGTCGCGAACCGCGCCTGCGCCAGCACCCGGCTGACATCGAGCCGACCGTCGTCAAGCCAGTCAACTGCCGCTGATGCAGACCTCTGGTCACCCGCTGAGCCCGGACCCTCCGTCACCTGCACCCTGACCGGGGTGTCCACCCTCCGGGCGCCGTTCCGCACGCCGATCGTCAGCCGCTTGACGCTCAGCTCGGACATGGAATCGGGCCGTATCTCGAGCACTATCCGGCCGCCCGAGCGCTGCGCCGTGTACTCGGGGGCCGATCGCTCCAGATAACGGCGGAGTGACTGCATGTTCGATGTCAAGATCACACGGGATTCATCGCGCCCGACCGGCACGCCTGCGTCAGCGGTGGCCGCGCCCGGCCCGGCGGCGGCGCGCACTGGAGGCCGCACGATCGCGACACCGGAGGGCGCGAGTGAGCCGCCCGCCACCAGCCCCTGATCGATCTCCCGGACCAGCCGCGCACCATCCCGGACGATGAAGCGGTAGACCGCCCGATAGATCGCCTGCCGCACGCGGTCGCTGCTGGCCACGAAGTTGAACATCGGAAGCGCACGCGGACGGTCATTCCCGCGGTAGGAATTCAGTTGCTCCTCAGGGGTGCGGCTGCCATTGAGGTCAAGCGTCGACGGGAAGTTGTCACGACCGAGCGCGGGATAGAACTTGCCGTTTGCCGTGTTCAGGAAGACTCGCAGGTTGCCCAGGACGAACCCGTGCCCATCCAGACCAAGAACGTAGCGGATAGCTTCGTACCGCCCCAGATACTCGAGGTCGAAGAAATCCGCCGCGTCGGCGGCGCCGTCGCCGCTGATCGCGGTGTAGAACTCGCTGTAGCGGCGTAGCAACGGCTCCCAGTCGGTGCCAGGTACCCCCATCTGGGTCACGGCCCGCCTGAAGTGCTCCGGAAAATCGAAAATGTTGTCCCGGTATTGCAGCGAGTCGGTGTACACCAGCGCCTTGTCGGTCCTTGCGTCGTCGGGATAGTCGTACGTGACGGTGCGCAACGACGCCTGGCCTGCAGTCTCCGCGTACTCGTCATCGAGCACGTTCGAGAAATGAAAGAGCTGCTCGGGCCAATCGTTGATTTGCACCCGCACCAGACGGTGGTCCTGCAGCAGCACGTGCGCCTCGCGCGCCGCCGTCATGACTAACTGCTGTGTCTCGACCAGATTCTCGCCCACGATCAGCTTGAACCGGTTCAGCCCCGCGATGCGGTCGCCCGGCGCCATCTTGATGCTCAGCGAAATGAAGCGATGGCCATCGCGCTCGACCGAGTGGCCGTCCGGATCGCGGCCGTGGCTCTTCACCTGCACGGTGTAGACCGTGCCGTCGTACCGCAGCTGCGCCCGTCGCCAGCGGTTGTGTTCGCGGTAGAACCGGGGTTCGCGATTGTCGCCCGAGAGACGATCGTAGATGCGCTCGAAGTGTGCGACGTCGTTGCCGGACAAGGTCAACCCGATCAGCGGGAGACCCGCCCGTCCCGCCGCGCCGCCGGACCTGTCGTACGCCGCCCCGGCCGCCACCAGTCCGACCACGGCCAGCACTGCCATCAGACGCCGCTCCCACCGGACTCGATTGCCGCTCATCTCGCCCCAGTCGATTCAGCGCGTGTAACGGCCAGCGTCGGACAGTGGCGGGCAATGGCGGTATTGGCGAGCAGGCATTCGAGCATGGCCGGAGGATCGTGGCATAGAGCGCGACCTGCCCGCAATGATACTCCGCTGTCCAAGGAAACCCTGGGGCGCAGGACCTCCAAGCTGCCAGGGAGGTTACCATTGACGCGGCATCTCCGCGGGGAGACAACACCGAGAGACGGCGACGTATGAAGAAGTTCACGTGGAGCATTCTTGCAATCGGGACCGGGATCTTTGTCGCCTCCTTTCTGTTCAGGTTTCTGGATCCCGAGTTCCAGATGGAGCAGTACATCCGCCTCGTGGGCGCCAGGCAGATTCTGGACGGCGAGCTCCCGGACCGTGACTTCCTCAACCGCGGATACACGCTGATGTACTACGCCGCCGCGGCTGCCATGGCGGTGTTCGGGGATGGGCTGCTTGGTGACCTCGTCCTGACCGCCGGCCTGGTCTCTCTCGGGGCGGCCCTCGCCTGGTTGCTGTCGTATCAGGCATCCGGATCGATATTCATCGGCGGTGTCGCGGTGTTGATCGCAATCAGTTCCTACCCGGCCCTGTACAACTATCCGAAGATATTCCTGCCGGTGTTGGGCTTGTTTCTGTTGTGGCGCTATATCGATCACCAAAGCGTCGGAAGACTGTTGGCGGTATCCGCCGCAATCACCGTCGCGCTGCTCTTTCGACATGACCATGGTCTCTATCTCGGGCTGGCGACTGCCGCCATGCTCGCATGCGTGCATCTTCCGGGCGATTACAAGATGCTTCTGCAGCGAGTGCTGATTGTCCTGATCAGTGTCCTGGCGTTCGGTTCACCATACATCCTCTTCCTCACCGCCAACGACCGATTGGTTCCGCACGTCAGGACATCGTTGTGGCAAGGCACATCGCTGGTTGGTGCCAGCCAAAGCCCCGAAACGGCATTCGATATCGATCTGTCCCAGCCCTTGTTGAGGTGGGTGAATGACGAGGTGCGCGTCGACACGCGCATCAACATCCGTTGGGCAGAAGAGGTAAGCGACCTGGCGCGGCAGGCGAAAGAAGAGGTTCACGAACTACGGGAAGGAGAGGCTACCGGCGACCGAACGTAGCGCTACGTCATAGACGATGATATTTCCACGCAGCGCCTGCGGGCGCTGGTCGCGGATCCCGGCGTCGAGGACACGCAGGGCATCGACCGGCAGACATTCCGGATTGAACGACCGGGTTTCCGGATGTCGGTCGAGATCGGTCCCGGCCTGCTCACCGAGGGCAATGCCACGTTATGGCTCTACTATGCGACAGCGAGTTTGCCGCCGCTCAGCCTGCTCCTCCTCGGGATGAAACGGTTTGGCTGGCTGTCGTGGCGGAGCGCGATGCCGCGCGAGTCGCTGAAGATTCTCACAGCGGCCGCCTATTGCCTGCTTCTCAACAGGGCGCTCATACGCGGCTCGCTGGACAGCCGTCTGGCGGATGTGTCGACATCGACGGCGGTCCTGGCTGCCTGGGTAATGGGACAAGTGCTCGTGCACGGGGTGGCGCCGGTCGCGTGGGAGCGGCTGCGCGCCGTGCTGCGGCCGGGCGCCGTGAGAGCAAGGTCGAGGGCGGCAATTTCGCTTCTATCGCCGGTACTCGTCACGCTGGTAACCGTGGCGCTGGTTGCCGTGACCCTGTGGAGTTCCATGACGTTCGGGCAATTCGTGCCAAGGTTCGAGGAGACCGATATTCTGAAGGGACCGATGCCGGCCTTGCGAAGAGCCCGCGTGATCGCGGGCGAACTCAGCCCCGTGTCTCTCGACTGGTGGGCGCCGCCAGACAGCGTGGGATTGCGGGCGTTGACCCGGTATGTCCGGGAATGTACCGCCGAGGAGGACCGGCTCATGTTGACATGGCTGGAGCCGCGGCCGTATTACTTCTCCGGGCGCCTCTTTGCCGGAGGCATGTTCGTGTTTCATTCAGGCTGGCTGTCGTTCCCGGGCGACCAGCGTCTGACCGTCGACCGACTACGGAGTCAATCGGTCCCGATCGTCATTGCCGACGTAAGTTCCTTCGGTCTGTTTGCAAGGGACTATGCGATCGTTAACCGGTATCTTGCCGAGCGCTATGTGTTGGTTGCGGAATCGCCGTTCGGCGACGACGGCAGCGTGTTTCGCGTACTCGTGGATTCCACGCGTGCACCACGAAGGGTATACCAGCCGTTGTCGCTTCCCTGCTACACATGACCGGGGTTCGCCATTGTCGCCCGCGAAAGGTGCGCGGCTCACTGCGCGCCGGCACCAGGTTTCCGGGCCATCGCCAGCAACGAATTGCCGCACGGCAGATCGCCATGGCGGACCACGGGGGCCTCCAACGCGAGCAATCGATCCATCACGACGTTCATCAGCGGCGGCGCCTGGATCTCCTGCCCGGCCGGGTTGCCGGGCACCGGCTGGCGCACGGCACGCCGATTGACAGGACCATCATGGACGGCGACAACGCGTCATTCTACAAGGACCGGCGGGTGCTAATCACCGGAGGCCTCGGTTTCATCGGAAGCAACCTGGCGGCGCGCCTCGTCGCGCTCGGCGCCGACGTCCTGCTCGTCGACTCGTTGATCCCCGACTACGGGGGCAACCTATTCAATATCGCGCCGATACGGGACGCTGTGCGAGTGAATGTCTCGGATGTGCGCGATGCCAGCTCGATGCAATATCTGGTGCGCGGGCAGGAGGTCGTTTTCAATCTCGCGGGGCAGGTGAGTCACATCGACAGCATGCGCGACCCGTACACCGATCTCGAGATCAACTGCCGCAGCCAGCTCTCGATCCTCGAGGCGTGCCGGCATTACAACCCGGCCGTCAAGGTCGTTTTCGCCGGCACCCGCCAGATTTACGGCAAGCCGGACGTACTCCCGGTCACCGAAGAACACCTGGTGCGTCCAATCGACGTGAACGGTATCAACAAGGCGGCCGGAGAGTCCTACCACCTCGTCTACAACAACGTGTTCGGCATTCGCTCCTGCTCACTACGGCTGAGCAACGTGTACGGACCGCGGCAGTTGATGAAGCACAACCGCCAGGGGTTCATTGGATGGTTCATCCGTCTGGCGGTCGAAAACCGCGACATCCAGATCTTCGGCGACGGCTCGCAACTGCGTGACGTCGTCTACGTGGACGACGTCGTCGAGGCGTTCCTGCTAGCCGGCGCGTCTGATGCCTGCAACGGTGACGTTTTCAACGTTGGGGGTGACAGAACGGTGTCGCTGCGCGATCTGGCCGAACTGCTGGGCGATGTGGCCGGCGCAGGCACCGTTCGATACATCCCCTGGCCCGATGACCGCCGGCCGATCGACATCGGCAACTTCCATACCGATTCGTCGAAGTTCAAGCGCGCAGTGGGTTGGACCGGCGCCATCGATCTGCGTGACGGACTCACCCGCACAGTGCGTTACTACCGGGACCACCTGACGCACTATGTCGAGGCGCAGTCCGGCGCTCCCCCGGACGCCTCATGACGGCGGGGCTGGGGACTGGGGGCGCATGACGATCAGCGTATGGGACTACCGTGCAGAGTATGAAGCGGAGCGCACCGACATCCTGGCGGCCGTCGATCGGGTGATGCGGTCGGGCAGGCTGATCCTGGGGGAAAGCGTTCGGAGTTTCGAGCACGAGCTGGCCACCTACTGCGGCACCGGCCATGGTGTCGGCGTCGGAAGCGGCACAGACGCGCTCGTGCTGGCGTTGCGGGCGCTCGGCATCCAGCCCGGCGACGAGGTGATCACCACATCGAATACCGCCATCCCGACCGTGGCGGCCATCGTCACGGCGGGTGGCACACCCCGGTTCGTGGACATCGAACGCGGAACGTATCTTATGAACGTGTCGCAGCTCGATGCAGTCATCACCGACCGCACCCGCTGCATCCTCCCGGTACACCTGTTCGGTCAGTGCGTGGCCATGGACCGGGTGCAGGCGCTGGCCGACCGCCATGGGCTCACGGTACTAGAAGACTGCGCACAGGGCACGGGCGCAGCGCAGGCCGGGCGCCGCGCCGGATCGATGTCACCGATCGCGGCGTTCTCGTTCTATCCCACCAAAGTACTCGGCACGTACGGCGACGGCGGCATGGTGGTCACCTCGGACGAGCGATTGTCCGCCCGCGTGCGGCGGCTGCGGATGTACGGCACGGAAGGCAGCTACAACGCGCAGGAACACGGATACAATTCGCGGTTGGACGAACTGCACGCCGAGATTCTCCGGCGCAAGCTCTGCCGCCTGGACGGGTACATCGATCGGAGACGTGCGCTCGCCCGCCGCTACGAAGACGCGCTCAGAGACTCGGGTCTGGAGTTGCCGCGCGCGTCTTCAGGGAATCAGCATGTCTACTATCTCTACGTCGTGCGGCATCCGGCGCGCGAGGCCATCATCCGCGAGCTGGCGGCCCGCGACATCGTCGTGAACGTCAGCTACCGGTGGCCAATCCACACCATGCGGGCCTACGCGCATCCTGACTATCCGGAGGGATCACTGCCCGAGACCGAGCAGGCCGCGAAGGAGATCTTCTCGTTGCCGATTTACCCCTCGCTGACCGATGCCGAGCAGGACCGCGTATGCGACGCGCTGCATGAGGTCTTGCAGACGATCGGAGATACCGCGCAGTGACCGCAGACGAAATTCACAAGATCGCGGCGCTGGAGACCTCGCACTGGTGGTACCGCGGAACGCGCGAGATCTGCATGGCGCTGCTCAGGCCGCATATCGCCGGACGCGAGCCGCTGCGCATCCTCGACATCGGCTGCGGCACCGGCGGCAATCTCGCGGTACTCATCGAGTTCGGTGAGGCGCGGGGCATCGACCCCGACCCGCTCTGCATCAACTATGGCCGCCGCAAGGGTCTGGAGTGCAGCCAGGGCAACATGCTTGACTTCGAAGCGCCCCCGGCGTCCCTTGATCTGGTCACGCTCTTCGACGTATTGACGCAGGTCGATCGCGATGCGTACCCGGCAATTCTCGCGCGCATCGCCGAGGTGCTCGTCCCGAACGGAGTGCTCGCGTTTCGCGAAGCGGCAATGCCGATCGCGGGGGGCGCGCACGATCGTGCGGTGAATGCCGGCACCGTTTCATGGCGTCCGAGGTCGGCGCACTCCTGAACCACGCCGGATTCGAGCCCCTGCGAATCACCTACCTGAACACGCTGCTGTTCCCGCCGATAGTGATTGCGCGGCGGCTGCAGGACACGCTGTTCCCTGCAGTGGCGGCCTCGGACGTACGCCAAACGCCGGAGTTCCTGAATACGCTGCTGCTCGGCGTGCTGCGGGTCGAGAAGCAGTTGCTGCACATCAGCATCCTCCCGTTCGGCGTGTCGCTGTTCGCCGTGGCGCGGAAGGTGGCGCGCACTTGACCGCAGGGCGGGCCGCTATACTTGATGCCTGACGAGCCGCCGGCGTCGTGTGAGGAGCCTCGGTCATCGAGCTTCCCGCACTGCGATGTCAGATATGAACGTCACTACACGCAACACGCACGCCGGACCCTCCAGATTCGGAAGGATTCCCCTCGGCGTGCTGGATTTCGTGGTGTTCGCCGGCACGTTCCTTTTCCGCTGGCTCACCGTAGAATTCCCGAACGATCACTTTCAGCACCTGTCGCGCGGCCGGCAGATTCTGCTGGGCGATGTACCTATCCGGGATTTCTTCGATGTCGGGTTCTTTCTCCAGAACTACCTGTCGAGCGCGGCCCAGCTCGTATTTGGCTACAACCTGTTCGGCGAGGCCGTCCTGACCATCTCGTTCGTCGCGTTCGGCACGATGCTCGTGTTTCATCTCTCGGCGAAGCTTTCCGGATCGCGCTGGCTCGCCGCCGGCGCCGCCCTGCTGACGATGCTGGCCTACCCGCGGCTGTACAGCTATCCCAAGGTGTTCCTGTACGTCGCGGCCATCGGTCTGGTCTGGCTTTACGCCCGGCGCGGCAACCGGCTGGACGTGAGTCTCATGGCTGGCTTAACCGCATTCGCGTTTCTGCTACGCCACGACCACGGTGTCTACATCGCGGTCATGATGGTCTGTTTCCTTGGTCTGCGCGAGTGGGGCGCAGCGCAGATGTGGCGCCGACTGGGACTATATGTGGTGGTGACCGGCGGCCTGTTGCTCCCCTTCCTGATCTTCGTCCAGATGACGACCGGGCTCGTGTCGTATGCCCTCGGATCGGGACCGCAGGCGAACACGATTGCCTCGTCGCTCTCGTCCCTTCTGCTGCAACCCGTGCCATTGGAATTAGACCGGGCGGCTCCCCTCCTGGTGGTCGATCCCCCGATTGGGCCGGTCAACGTGCGCTGGGCCGAAGGGACGAACGACACGGCGCGGCGGGATCGAGAAGTACGCTACGGGCTCACCGCGGGGGTACGCCGGGAGGGTTCGACCTGGAGCTATATCCTCACCGATCACGAGTCCGGGAACGTGCGCGCGCTGGTCGAAGACCGCATGGTCGAGGACACCGCGGGCATCGATCGCGGGACGTTCCAGGTGCTTCCCGAGCGCTGGGGTAGTTGGCTCACGCGCCAGCTGTTCGTGCTACGACTCCGCAGCTTGGCCCCCGGCGTGTTCACCGCACGGAACGCGCTGGCCTGGTACTACTACCTGACGCTGTTGGTGCCGCTCATCGCGCTCGCTCGCGTCAGCGCTGACTGGTGGTCGGAACGCAGATCCCGACCTGAAGCCGCCGTCGTCGCCTCAGCGGCGATCCTTTGCTTCATCATCTCGCACACCCTCGTCCGGGATGACCCTGTTACACGATTGGCGGACGCGGCTGCGCCCACGTTCGTGCTCGCAGCGTGGCTTGCGCTCTGGCGCGGTGATCCGGCCGGATCGCTGTTCCGTGCGCGGCTCAAACGCACGGGCGTGGTCAGCCTGTTGATGATTACATTCTGGAGCGTGTGGACGATCGGCGGATCCGGCGAGTCGGGGGGACACCTCTCGCGGCTGACAAGAGCCGGGGTGATGGACGGGCCAAGCGGCGTGTGGGAGCAGTTCGGCGCCGTGAACCGCCGGCTGCGGCGGCGTCCCATCGACGAGTGGGCCCCGCCGGAGAGCACCGGCCTTCCGGCGGTCATCCGCTACCTGTTCGACTGCACGTCGCCGTCGGACCGGGTCCTCGTGACCTGGTACGCCCCGGACGTGTTCTTTTACGCCGAACGAGGGTTCGCCGGTGGTCAGACCTTTCTCCATGGCGGCTGGCATGCGTCGGTCGCCGACCAGCGTCTGACTATCGAGCGCATGCAGTGGCAGTCGGTCCCGATCATATTGGCGCGAGAAGACCGGATGGAAACGTTCAGACAGGGGTTTCCGCTGATTTACGACTACGTCCAGGCAAACTACAGACTGGCGGAATCGACGCTGGGAGGGGAGCCGTCCGCTCATCTGGTGTTCGTGGACACGCGGTTGGAACCTGCCGGCGAGCACCCGGTTCTCGGACTGCCCTGTTTCCGGCAGATGGCGGATGGCGCCGTCGGCTTCGACGGCGGTCCGGTCATTCACGTCCGCGGGGTCGAGAACCTGGGGGATCCCAAGAACACCGCCCTCGAACGCTCGTTGGGCCTCTATCCAGCCGAGCACCGCATTGGCTCCACCTAGCGCTACCGGGCGCCGGCTGCATCACCGCAGACGTTCACGTTCCACGCCAGCGACCCGGTGCTGTAGTCATTCGCAGCCGAGAGCGCATCTCCGCGACCTATGGCATGAGTTCATGAGCTGCGTTGGGCGGTGCAGCGTCGGGCGCATCCTGCCGGTATGCTCCCTCCGCTATCATCTGTGGCATGTACAGCTTCGGCGCGCTGGTGGAACGCGTCGGCCACCGCGCCCGGACCCTGCGCTGGCTTGGTATCCCCCTGTTGGCCGTGGGCCTCGTGCTCACCGCCCTCTGGGTGTTTCCGGTCGCGGAGCCGACCGTGCGCATCCGCTGGGCGAACGAGATCGACGCGGCCCAACGCGCCGCATTCGAGCGCCAGCGATCGCTCGTCAACGGCACACTTCGCGAGGACGGTTCCTGGGCGTACCTGCTTGACGACACCTCTCGCACCAACATCGCCCTGATTGTGCAGGCCCCGATCGTCGACGGCACGGCTGGCATCGATCGGGATCGATTGGAGGTTCCTCCCGCGGTCGTCAGACCGCTCTTCGGGCTGGCGCCGCTGCAGTCGTTTCTCGGACTCGGTCTGGGTGGGCTGCTGCTGGCCGGTTCGGTCGCCGCCACCCGGCGGCGGCGCACGGTCTACGCCGCCGTCGCCCTCGCGCTGCTGCTCGTGGGGATGGTCACGGCGCCCCTGCCGCTGCATGTGACGGACGACAAGGGCGAGTGGATGGGCGACTTCGAGAATATGACGCAGGACCGGGACCGCTTCGATATTGCCTCCGGCTACACGTCGATTCCTTTCCCGCACCACTTGACGGCGCTCGTCCTCAAGTCGCTCGACGCTGGCCTGGGGGCCACCGCCGAGTCGCCGGCGAGGGCGTTTCGCTGGCTGTCCGCGCTGGCCGGTGGCCTGTTCGTAGCCGAACTGCTCGGCATCGCGATGCTCGAGGGGTGGTCTGCCGGCGCGCTACGGTATCTCGCGTTGTGCGTGGCGGCGCCGGTCACGCTGTTGTTCTTCGGCTTTCGTGAGATCGGGTATCTCTCGCTGAGTGCCGCCGGCATCCCATTGCTGCTGCGGGGGTTCTCGGGCGTGGGGCGCCGGTCGACCGTGATTGCGGCCGCTTGGGTAATGGGTCTGCGGAGCGCGCTGCACGGATTTGGCCTGCTGAGTCTCGCCGGCGGCGCGCTCAGCACCTTGGTGTCGGTCGGCACGCTGGCGGACCGGTTGAAGCGGGCGGTCGTCTTCGGGGTCTGGGCCACGGCCGCGTGGCTCGGCTGGCTGGGCTGGTATCTGGTGGGACTCAAGCTGCCGGTCGAGCCGGGGCACGCCGCCAATATTGCCCTGCGCCCGCTCGCCACGCCGTACGTCGTGGACAACCGGATTGTGGAACCGATTCTGTCGGGGTCCGGAATCCGGGACATCGTCGCGACCGCGGTCGTCGTGGGGGTTCCGGTACTGCTGCTCGGCCTGCTGTCGCGAAGCAGAGCCGCGCGTGAACGTCGTGTGGCCCTGGTGTTCGCGCTGCCGTCGCTGGCGTTTCTCGTCGCGTGGTGGCCGGTGCAGGGTGTGGACATGGAGATGGATCTGATCTTCGCCACATTTCCGGCCTTCTTCGCCGGGGCGTGGTTGTGCGCGCGCACGCGGGGCGTGACGGTGGCCGCGCTGAGCCTGGCGGCGCTGGCGCACGCCAGCTTCTGGTTCGTCGTGCGCAGCGACGACTTTGGCCCCCACTCGGTACCGGTCGTCCGCGTGCGTTGGGTCGAGACACTGGAGGACGTCCAGCGCACCGCGATCGAGCAATCGCTGGGGCTGTCCGACGCCGAATACAGTGCCGGGTCCACGTGGCGCTATCGGGTATCGGATGGGTCGCCTGACCGGTTCGACACGATCCTCGCCCACGACATGGTGACGGACGCCTATGGCTTCGACCGCGCGGCCGATGCACGGTTCGGTCCGGTCATCGACGTCCGGTGGGTCGAGAATCTGGGAGACGCCCGGCGCACGGCGCTCGAGCGCGCGCTGCGTCTCTATCGAGGCGAACACCGCGAAGGGTCCACCTGGCGTTACCAGGTGCCGGATGTGTCGCCGAACCGGCTCCGCGCGATCGTCGCCCACGACATGGTGGCTGACACGGGCGGCTTCGACCGCGGCAGTCTGGTGCTGGATGCGCCGGCGGGCGACCTCTCGCAATTCACAGACTACCGACCGATTTACACCAGCGGCTGGCACCCGGCCGACTCGGACGCCACTGCGCCGGAATCGACATGGCGCTGGACCCAACAGACCGCCACGTTGTCGTTCGCGAACCCCAACGCCGACGCGGCGTTCTACCTCGACTACAGTGCCCGGCCCGATCTGTTCGCCGACGCCCCGCAGACGGTCACGGTCAGCGCCGGCGACCGGGTGCTGCAATCATTCCTGGCCGATGCGCCAGGACGGCGCCTTCGCCGTGTTTCCCTCCCCGCCGAGGTGCTGGGGTCTGGGGACACGGTCGAGATTCAGATCGCCGTGGACCGGACGTTCGTGCCGGCAACCCAGCCCGCAAGCGGAGGCGACGAACGCGAATTGGGCATTCAGATCCATCACGCGTTCGTCGTGCTGCGCTAAGCCGCAAGCCGGAAACGGTTCACGGGCCCTCGGATGCCGCGGACAGTGCGCTGAATGCCTCGATGACGCGCTCGGGCTGTATACCAGTCAGATCGAAGCGCTCGACCACACCGGCGGGTATACGGATCTGTGTGGAGCGCTCGTCGATGTCGACCGACAGGTCCGCCTGACGCGGCCCGGCCCCCGCGAACACCACGCGTCCGCCGCCAAAGAAGGGTTTCTTCATGTTGGCGCGCACGTCGCGGCCATTCTCCTCGAACCGGTTGTCATACAGGTAGGCCGTGGAGAGATCCTTGACCGCCACCCCGATGGTGCTGTGTCCGAGACGATTCGAGACGAACAGCGCCTCGCTCTGCTCGCCCACGCTCGCCGCCTTGTCGGCGGCGCCAGTCAGCTCGTTGTTGACGACGACGACGCGCGAGCCGCGCAGGTCGAGGCCGTCGCCATTCGGGTCGCCGCTCTGCGCACCCTCGAACCGGTTGTCGCGCACGATGCCGTCGAAATACTCGAGGTCGACCTGGTCATCCCTGTTGCCCGTAAACCGCGAGTCGCTGACGACGCCCGCCGCATACTTGATGCTCAGGCCGTCAGTTCCCTGATTGTCGCGAATCGTCGTGTGGGACACCGACACCCGGTCCTGATAGTGAATCGAGAGCGCGCCCGCGAACTGTGCGCCGTCCAGCCACGCGTCACTGCCGCCCGACAGCTCCAGATAGTTGACCTCGGTGCGCTGGGAGCCATCGCCGACGACGGCCACCGCGCCGAACGGCTGCCCGGGCTCGATCGGTCGTATCGTCACCGGCTGGTCGGCGGATCCACTGATGTTGAGGCCGCCCCGCACCAGCAGCACGACGCCCGCGCCAAGCTGGAGGTCGGCACCGGATTCGATGTTTAAGTTGAACCCGCGGGGTAGGACGAGGTGCTCGGGAATGCGATACGTACCACGGCGCAGCCGCAGTTCGCCTGGGTCGGTCTGGCGGAAATCCAGATGCGGGTGCGCCGCCAGCCACGTCTCGATGGCAGGTGCGGGCGGCAACGCGGTCGGGCGGTCCTGAAACGGCGCGTCGCCGACGTCATGCGAGGCGACACGCCGGGCCTCGACCTCCTGGCCGGTGACGGTATTGACCAACACGAGGTCGATGTCCTCAGGGCGCAGATCATCGGCAGCCACACCGGTGACCGTAAGGGCCAGCGTGTACAGTCTCGGCACCCGCTCGAGGCTCGGCGCCCGGTACCGCGGTCCTTCCGCCCGGAACGCGCCCGTCACGAGCGTCATCTGTGTACGGTCGATATTGTGCGTGTCTGCGACGTCGGGATGCCTTACGAGGGCGGTGATATTCTCACGCGACGCATCGGCCAGCGCATAGCTCCACGTCGATGACTCACCCTCGTTCCCCGCGTCAAGCCCGAAGCGCGCTTCCAGCCCGCGGCGGCGCTCTGCCTCCAGTCCGTCCACCCAGCGTACGTTGATCTTCGGCGGGGGAGGTGGGGGCGCCGAGGGCGCCGGCGGTATCGACGCATCGAGACCGGTCGCGAACCGCGCCTGCGCCAACACCCGGCTGACATCGAGGCGACCGTCGGCCAGCCAGTCGACCGCCGCTGATGCAGACCGCGGGTCACCCACTGCGCCCGGATCCTCCGTGACCTGCACACTGACCGGGGTGTCCACCCTTCGGGCGCCGTCGCGCACGCCGATCGTCAACCGCTTGACGCCCAACTCGGACATGGAATCGGGACGTATCTCGAGCACTATCCGGCTGCCCGAGCGCTGCGCCGAGAACTCGGGGGACGAACGCTCCAGATACCGGCGGAGAGACCGCATGTTCGACGTCAAGATCGCACGCGATTCCCCGCGCCCGACCGTCACACCCGACCACGCGCTGGCCGCGTCCGTCCCGGACCCGGCGCGCACGGAAGACCGTACGATCGCGAGATCGGCCGGCGTAAGCGTGCCGCCCTCCACCAACTCCTGGTCAAGCTCGTGGACCAGCCGCACACCATCTTGGTCGACGAAGCGGTAGACCGCCCGATAGATCGCCTGCCGCACGCGGTCGCTGCTGGCGATGAAGTGAAACATCGGGAGCTCATCGGGAGGGTTCCGACCGTAGTGGTCGAAGTTGTTCAGTTGCCGCTCCGGGGTGCGGTTTTCGCTGAGGTCGAGTGTCGACGGGATGTCGTCACGACCGAGCGCGGGATAGAACTTGCCGTTCGCCGTGTTCAGGAAGACACGCAGGTTGTTCAGGATGAACCCGTGCCCATCCAGACCCAGGACATAGCGGATGGCCTCGTATCGTCCCAGATACTCGAGGTCGAAGAACTCGGCCGGGTCGGCGGCGCTGTCGCCGCGGATCGCGGTGTTGAAGTCGCTGTAGCGGCGCAGCAACGGTTCCCAGTGGTCGGGGGGCGTCTCCAACTGGGCCATGGCACGCCTGAAGTGCTCGGGAAAATCGAAGGTGTTGTCCCTGTAGTGCGGGGAGTCGGTGTATACCAGCGCCTTGTCGGCCACCGAGTCGTCGGGATAGTCGTACGTGACGATGCGCAACGACGCCTGACCGGCCGCCTCCGTGTACTCGTCGTCCAGCAGATTCGAAAAATGGAAGAGGTGCTCGGGCCAATCGTTGATCTGCACCCGCACCAGACGGTGGTCCTGCAGCAGCACGTGCGCCTCGCGCGCCGCCGTCATGACGAGCTGCTGTGACTCGAGCAGGTTCTCGCCCACGATCAGCTTGAACCGGTTCAGCCCCGCGATGCGGTCGCCCGGCGCCATCTTGATGCTCAGCGAAATGAACCGGTGGCCGTCACGCTCGACCGAGTGACCGTCCGGATCGCGGCCGTGGCTCTTCACCTGCACGGTGTAGACCCTGCCGTCGTATCGGAGCTGCGCCCGCCGCCAGCGGTTGTGTTCCCGGTAGAACCGGGGTTCGCGATTGTCGCCCGAGAGACGATCGTAGATGCGCTCGAAGTGCGCGACGTCGTTGCCGGACAAGCTCAACCCGATCAGCGGTAGACTCGACCGTCCCGCCGCGTCGTCGGACCTGTCGTACGCCGCCCCGGCCGCCACCAACCCGACCACGGCCAGCACCGCCATCAGGCGCCGCTCCCACCGGACTCGTTTGCCGCTCATCTCGTCCCAGTCGGTTCAGCGCGCCTGACGGCCAGCGTCGGACACTGCCGGGCGAAGGCGCTACGGCTCGAGAGGCTGTGTCTGTAGCGGGTATACATCTGCTCGAGGAGAACCGTGAGCGGCGCACCGAAGAAGATGTTTCGACGGAACGCTTGCCGCAGCACGCCAAGTTGTACCACATGCGGTCTTCAACCGCGTGCAGGCGCTTGCCGACCGCCATGGGCTCGCGGTACTCGAAGACTGCGCACGGAGACTCGGGTCTGGAGTTGCCGCGCATGTCTTCAGGGAATCAGCCTGACGGTTCACGGGCCGCTATACTGACTGCCTCACGAACCGCTGCTGTGGCTGGATGTTGATTGTATGCCGACTCTGATGAACCGCCTCCCCCGGCCGACGTCTCCAGCCCTGTGCATGACCTGGGCCTGGGCGGGCCTGCTGTTCGGCGGCATGGTCGCGCAGTTCACCTACCACCCGTGGGCATTTGTAGACGCGCCGTACGAGCTCTACCTCGCGAAGTCTCTCAATATCAAGGAGATGGTGATCCATGGGTTTACGGAAGATGTGGTGTATCGTCCGCTCAATCGTGTCGGCATCGACCTGCTCTATGGGGTCGTAGGCGCCAACCTCATCGTGTTCAAGGCCCTCACCGTCATCCTGTTCGCCGGAGTCCTCTGGTGCTTCGTTGCGCTGTTTCGGGTCGCAACCAGGTATCAGGCGCTGGCCGCCTGTCTGGCGCTGAGCTGCTTTGTCGGGCTGCATACCTCGACCGTCATGTTCGGTTTCTTTCCAGTCAGCTTTCACTCGGTCGCCCTCCTGGGTCTGCTGGCGACGGCCGTTTTGTGCATGCGCGCACATCGGTCCTGGTATCCGGCCTACTTCTTCGCTGTGTGCCTGGTGATCCCTTTTGTCATCGAATCTGGACTGCTTCTGCTTCCGATGATGGTGTCCTTGTGGTGGGCAGGTGCGCCCGGCGTGCAGCGTCGCGACGTCGCGTGGGGCGTGGGCGGCGTAGCGCTCTACCTGACCGTGCGTATGACGTTAAGCCGGGCAGGCGCCGACGTGCCCTGGATATATACCGAATCTGGATTCGGCTTCGGGCAGATAGACCCGGAGGGGTTCTCGGACACGTTCGGTCGGATGCCGTATCTGTTCTGGCTCTACAACGTCATGGCGAACCTTATGACGGTGCTGTTCTCGGAGCCACGCGGGGGCACGTTCGAGTTCATTCGCTCCATGATCGCAGGCGACACGCCGCCCTGGCGCTGGATCCATCTCGCGACGTCACTGGCCACAACCACGAGCGCCGCCGTGGTCATGCTCACGCGGCAACGCATCGAGGGGCGCCAGCGCCAGCTTCTGGTGCTTGGATGTACCTTGCTTCTGAGCAGTTCGCTGCTCGGCTTTCTCTATGCGCGTGATCGCGTAGGCCTGGTCACGGGGGCCGGATATGCCGTGCTGGTCTTTCTGATGGCATCATCACTGGTCGAATCAGGCAGATACAGGCGTGTGGGGTCGGTGGCCCTGGTGGTCGCGCTGCTCTTCGGCTGGACTTGGCGCAGCGCCGAATCGATGCTCGTGGTCCGCGACAGCGCCTTCGAGTCTTACTCGGACTGGATACTACGCTATGACCCTGAACGCCCGGGGGACGTTCCAGACCCCACGCTGCTCGCGACATTGCACGCCGCGTCGATCGCGTCACCGCCACCCAATCCGCGCTGCGCTCCAGAGTGGACCAAGCGATATTTCCAGCGATTTCTGAGTGACTTGATCACCGACTGCCGGAATCCGGTTATCCACGTACGCTGGATCGAGAATCTGACGGATGCTCAGCGGTCTACGCTCGAGCGAACACTGGGCCTCTACGGTGCCCGCCACTCCGAAGGGTCCACTTGGCGCTACCGGGTGTCGGATGTCTCGCCGGACCGCATTGACGCGCTCGCCGTCCATGGCATGGTGGCCGACACCTATGGCTTCCATCTTACGGCCGACGCGCGTTTTGGTCCGGTCATTCACGTGCGCTGGGTCGACACGCTGGAAGAGGCGCGGCGCACGATGCTCGAACGAGCGCTGGGTCTCTATCGACCCGAGCACGCTGAAGGGACCACGTGGCGCTACCGGGTACCGGATGCGTCGCCGGATCGGCTCCGCGCGATCGTCGCCCACGACATGGTGGCTGATACGAACGGCTTCGACCGCGGAAGCCTCGAGCTGAATGCGCCGGAGGGCGACGTCGCGCGGCTCGCGGCCCAGCCGCCGGTCTACACCGCCGGCTGGTACCCGCCCGAGTACGACGTCACGGCGCCGGAATCCACATGGCGCTGGACCCGACAGACCGCTGCGCTGTCATTTGCGAACCCGCACGCCAACGCGGCGCTCTACCTTGACTTCGCCGCCCGGCCGGACGTCTTTGTCGACGGTCGGCAGACTGTCACGGTCAGCATCGGCGACCAGGTGCTGCAATCGTTCGCGGCCGATTCGACCGGGCGGCGCCTTCATCCGATTCCTCTCCCCACGGCGGCGCTGGGCACTGGGGACAGTGTCGAGATTCGGATCGCCGTGGACCGGACGTTCGTGCCGGCCGCCCAGCCCGCCGGCGGAGGCGACGAACGCGATTTGGGCCTTCAGGTCTACCACGCATTCGTCGTTCTCCGGTAGACCGCACGCCGGACGTAGTTCATTTGCCCTCGGATGCCGCGGTCAGTGCGCTGAGCGCCTCGACGACGCCCTCGGGCCGCATGCCGGTCGGATCCAACCGCTCGACCGCATCGGCGGAAATACGGGCCAGCGTGGAACGATTATCGACGTCGACCGACAGGCCCGACTGCCGCGGACCGGCCCCCGCCAACACTACTCGGCCTCCGCCAAAGAACGGCTTCTTCAAGAAGGCGCGCACGTCGCGGCGATTCTCCTCGAACCGGTTGTCGTACAGGTAGGCCGTCGAGAGATCCTTGACCGCCACCCCGATGGCGCTGTGGCCAAGTCGATTCGACACGAACAGCGCCTCGCTTTCCTCGCCCACACTCGCCGCCTTGTCGGCGGCGCCCGTCAGCTCGTTGTTGATGACAACGACACGCGAGCCGCGCAGATCGAGACCGTCGCCATTCGGGTCACCGGCCGGCGCACTCTCGAACCGGCTGCCGCGCACGATGCCGTCGAAATACTCGAGGTCGACCTGGTCATCCCGGTTGCCGGTGAACGACGAGTCGGCAACGGCGCCCGCCGCATACTTGATGCTCAGGCCATCAGCGCCCCGATTGTCGCGAATCGTCGTGTGGGACACCGACACCCGGTCCTGATAGTGAATCGACAGCGCGCCCGCGAACTGCGCGCCGTCCAGCCACGCGTCACTGCCGCCCGACAACTCCAGATAATTGACCTCGGTGCGCTGGGAGCCATCGCCGACGACCGCCAGCGCCCCGAACGGCTGCCCGGCCTCGATAGGCCGTATCGTCACCGGCTGATCCTCGGATCCACTGATGTTGAGGCCGCCCCGCACGAGCAGCACGACGCCAGCGCCAAGCTCGAGGTCGGTGCCGGACTCTATGCGCAGGTTGTAGCCGCGCGGCAGGACGAGGTGTTCGGCGAGGCGATACGCACCACGTCTCAGCGACAACTCGCCGGGGGCAGTCTCGCTGATATCCAGGTGCGGATGCGCCGCCAGCCACGCGTCGACTTCAGGTGCGGGAGGGAGTGCGCTCGGTCGCTCGAGAGACGGCGCGTCGCCGACATCATGCGACGCGACACGCCGCGCCTCGACCTCCTGGTCGGTGACCGTGTTGACGAACAGTAGGTCGATGTCCTCCAGACGCAGATCACCGGCAGGCACACCCGTAAAGGTGAGGGCCAGCGTGAAAAGTCGCGGTACACCACGCTCCAGACTCGGCCCCTGGTACGGCGGCTTGATCAGTCTTCCTCCGCGGTCGAGTCCATGCGTGTCTTCCACGTCGGGATGCTGCACGATGGTGGTGATATTCGCTCGCGACACATCGGTCAGGGCATAGCTCCACGTCGTTGGCGCAACCGCGTTCCGCGGTTCGAGCCCGAAGCGCTCCTCCAGCACGCGGCGGCGGTCCGCATCCAATCCGGGAACCCAGCGCACGTTGATCTCCGGCCTCTGCGGTCTCTGCGGTCTCTGCGGTATCGATCTGTCCAGACCGGTCGCGAACCGCGCATCCGCAAGCGCCCGGCTGACATCGAGCCGACCGTTGGCCAACGAGTTGACCACCACTGATGCAGACCTCGGGTCACCTGCTGCGCCCGCACCCTCTGTGACGTGCACCGTGACCGGGGTGTCCACAGTCCGGGCGCCGGCCCGCACGCCGATCGTCAGTCGCTTGACGCCCAACTCGGACATGGAATTGGGCCGGATCTCGAGCACGATCCGGCCGCGCGAGAGCTGCGCCGAATACGAGGGCGCCGATTGCTCCAGATACTGGCGGAGCGATTGGATGTTCGATGTCACGATCGCACGGGATTCCCCGCGCCCGACCGCTACACCCGACCGTGCGGTGGCCGCGCCCCACGTGGAACCGTCGCGCGCTACAGACCGCACGATTGCGAGCTCGGCCGGCGCGAGCGCGCCGCCCTCCACCAGCCCCCGCTCGAGTTCCTGGATCAGCCGCGCACCATCCTCGACGATGAAGCGGTAGACCGCCCGATAGATCACCTGCCGCACGCGGTCGCTGCTGGCCACGAAGTGGAACATCAGGAGCGCAAGCGGAATGTCGGTATCGGTATTCAGTTGCTGCTCCGGCGTGCGGCTGCCACTGAGGTCAAGTGTTGACGGAAAGTCGTCACGACCACTGAGCGCGGGATAGAATTTTCCGTTCGCCGTGTTCAGGAACACACGGAAGTTAGCCCTGACGAACCCGTGTATATCCAGGCCCAGGACGTAGCGTATGGCCTCGTATCGTCCTAGATACTCAAGGTCGAAGAACTCGGCCGGGTCGGCGGCGCTGTCGCCGCGGATCGCGGTGTTGAATGCGCTGTAACGACGCAACAACGGATCCCAGTCGGTGCGGGGCACCCCCATCTGTGTCAAGGCGCGTCTGAAGTGCTCCTCGAAATCGAAGGTAGTGTCCCTGTATTGCACGGAGTCGGTGAACACCAGCGACTTGTCCGACCGTCCGTCGTCATAGTCGTAGGTCACGGTGCGCAACGAGGCCTGGCCGGCCGACTCCGCGTATTCGTCGTCAAGTAGGTTCGAGAAATAGAAGAGCTTCTCCCGCCGATTGTTGATTCGCACGCGGACCAGACGGTGGTCCTGCACCAGCACGTGCGCCTCGCGCGCCGCCGTCATGACGAGCTGCTGTGTCTCGGTCAGGTTCTCTCGGACGATCAGCTTGAACCGATTCAAACCCGCGACCCGGTCGCCCGGCGCCATCCTGATGCTCAGAGAAATGAATCGATGGCCGTCACGCTCGACCGAGTGGAAGTCCGGAATCCGGCCATGACTCTTCACCCGTACGTTGTAGACCGTGCCGTCGTATCGGAGCTGAGCCCGCCGCCAGCGGTTGTTTTCCCGGTAGAACGGGGAGTCGCTATTGCCGCCCGGGAGACGATCGTAGATGCGCTCGAAGTGCGCGATGTCGTTGCCGGACAGGGTCAAGCCGATCAGCGGGAGACTCGACCACCCCATCGCGTCGTCGGACCTGTCGTGCGCCGCCCCGGCCGCCACCAGCCCGACCACGGCCAGCGCCACCATCAGGCGCCGCTCTCGCCGGTCTCGATTGCCGCTCATCCCGTCCCAGTCGGTTCAGCGCGCGTGACGGCCGGGGTCAGACAGTGCCGGGCGAAGGCGGTATTGGCGAGCAGCCGCACGTGGTGCCCTCTTCAAGCGTGATCTATTGCTCTTCGTGCTCTTCGAGAAAGGTGTAGAACACCTGTGCCCCGAGCTCTCGTCGGTCGGAGTTCTCGCTGCCGGTGATCTCCGCGGGCACGAAGGTGCCATCGACATTCAGGGTCAGCACGACCGTGTGGTCGTCACCGAGGCTCTCGGCCGGCAGGTCGATGCGGTGGTGGATCGGCGCCTCTGACGCGAGATCCAACGTCTCGATCTCCGTCTCGCCGATCTCCAGTGTCAGCCGTTGTGCGCTCTCGAACAGCTCCGGGCGCCCAGCCACCTCCAGATGCAGGGTCGCAGCGGTCCGCGGATTCGGGAAGGCGATGGTCGCCCGACCCGTAGTCCACCGCCAATCCCGATTCGCCCCGGACTCGAAGCCGTGCCAACCGTCTGCGTGGGTCCCGAATCCGCTCTCGGATTCGAGAAAGGCGTAGAACACCCGTGCCCCGAGTTCTCGTCGATCGGGGTTCTCGTTACCGGTGATCTCCGCGGGCACGAACGCGCCCTCGACATTCAGGGTCAGCACAACCGTGGCGCCGTCACCGAGGCTCTCTGCCGGCACGTCGATGCGGTGGAAGATCCGTGCCTCTGACGCGAGATCCAACGTCTCGATCTCCGTCCCGTCGATCTCCAGCGTGAGCCGTTGTGCGGTCTCGAGCAGTTCCGGCTTCCCACCCACCTCCAGATGCAACGTCGCAGCGGTCCGCGGATTCGGGAAGGCGAGGGTCGCCCGACCCGTGGTCCACCGCCAATCCCGAGTCGTCCCGGACTCGACGCCGTGCCAGCCCTCCTGGTATTTCGCTAATCCGTTATTAGACGGCGGGACCATGTCGAGCGTCCCCACCTGATAGGCGCGCTCACCGAGATGCCGGCCCTCCAGCAGCAGCCGTTCTCCGTCCAGCAGTGATTGCAGACCGACCGCCACGGTCACCTGCCCGATATAGGGGTCCAGCGGCACGATCATCCGACGCTCGTACTCGATCTCCTGGCCGGGACGCCACGCGCCGGTTGGTTGGGGCGGTGCGTGATCGTCGGTGAACACCACGGCCCCGTTTGTGTTCAGAAACTGGACGAAAACCTGGTAGTCGCCGGGGAATTCGGTGGTATCCGGAGCCACCGTGAACCGGTAGCGCATCTCGAGCGTGCCTCCGAGCGAGACACTGGTGCGACTCAACTCCACTGCCGGCGTCGCCACCGGCGGCGCGGATTCGGTGACGCCGCACCCGCTCAGCCCCGCGAGCAGTACGAGCGAAGCGCTGATGGAGGTAACGCGAACGATGGTGGAACAGGCTGTATGCAATCTCATGAGATAGGTACACAGCCTAGCGCGGTTGCCGCATGTTCTGCAATGTGTCGCGTGAACGGGGCGGGGCGCGGAGCAGCGAAAGCACGATCAGGGGACGGCAATTGACAACGCCGCGTAGAACGCGCGGTTGGGCGGGGCGATTCCGACCGGGCGCCACCAGCGGCCACGCACGCATCAGGCGTAGCACGGTGTGTTCAGCGGCGTGTAGACACGTGTGGGGGCGCGACGGCGCTCCACGAACAGGCTCAGGCCTTCTGTCGTCTGGGGATCGATGTGCGGCACGAGCCGATAGCGCTGTCGCAGATATGCGTCGACGAACGGGGCTTGCGCAAGGTCGCGCTTGATCAGCACGATTGGCACGGACTGCCGTTCCAACCGTTCGATGGTCATCCGCTGATCGCGTAGCGATGAATGCAGGTCGGGATTGAAATCTTCCTGGCCCCCGGCGAAGCCGCGTGCGCTGTAGAAATGCACGTCTGGAAAGAACCCGGCGATGAACAGGCGATCGTCGGGTTTGGTGCACTCGTGGATGTAGCGCGTCAAGGCTTTGAGGACTTCCGTGCCTAGCGGCGCCCACGGGTCCACGGGTGGGAAAACCGAGAGCTCGCGGTAATTCTTGATGGTGAGCGTCCTGATCCTTTCAAGAGAGACCCCGTGATCAAACCCGGTACGGTCGAGCCAGATTCGGAACCCGCCGACTTCCAATACGCTCGCGCACGTGACGATCAGCACGGCCGCGGCCGCCACGCCGCGACCCGCCCGCCTTCCCGCCTGCGCGAGCGGACGCCACGAGACTTGGCGAGCACCGGCCATCCACCAACCATGCAAACGCCGCGGTATCGAGCCAAGCCCATCGAAGGCCAGACCCATCAGCCACGCCCCGACGATTGGCGTAATGCCGGCGACATCACCGATCCGTGCAGGGAGTGAACTGCGAAGCATGCCGAAATTCACAAGCAGCGCGAGCAGCGCGAGCACGACGATCTTCTCGGTCTCGCCAGGCATCACGGCCAATGACAGGGGCGTGCAGGCGCGCCGCCAGACCAGGACCCCGATGGCTGCGAGCGGCATGGCCCAGAAGAGATAGAACAGCCACGGCAACGCGTTTGACGAGATGAGCGTGCCGACATCCTCGAAGAGCACGAACCTGGACGCTGGTTCGGTCAGGGGCGCCTCCAGGTCACCCGTCGATCGATCGATGCCCCTTATGTCCTCGATGTCCGGATCGTCCAGCATCGAGAGCCCTTTCTCTCTTGACGGGTCCTGCAGATCGTAGGTCCACGTCCGCAACCACTGGCCCTGAAAATCAGGGTGCATCAGGCCATGCCGCCGCTCGGCCGCGGCGCGCGCGGCATCGTCGGACGCCACGTTGGCAGTCCACCGGACGTGGACCTCGGGCTGCGGCGGTGCCAGCTCTTCGAACAACCGCACCGATTCCCACCTCCACTCCGGCACCTCACGCGAATTGCGCACGGCTTCGTCGCGGCTGAACTCCACACCAGTCCGTATATATGCGCCGAGACCACCGTGCACCTGAATGAAGAGCAGATAGGGTGAGAGCAAGAGCGCGGTCACCAACGCGTACAGCGTCATCGCCCGCAACAGGTCGCGGCGCCCGCCTTGCCAGTGGCGCATGAAGAGCGTCAGCACGACGACCGCGCCGATGTACACGCCGTGATCGTGCCGGAAGAAAAATGCCAGCGCGGTGCACACGGCCAGGACAACCGTCTGGACGCGGCCGGGCCGATCGAGATACCGCCACAGCATCCACAGGGCCAGCGGGTAGAGGAAGATCTTCGGATACGAGTAGAGCCGAGCCGCCATCGACACCGTCCACACGGCGATCAGCAGACCGATGATCCGGGACCGGGACGCCTCGCTGGCGAGCAGAAACACGAGGACGGCGCCGAGCGACATGAAGATTATGCCGACCGTGACCTCGGTCATCAGGCTATATCCGCCAACCGCCTCGGCCACGCCCCACAATGATGGGAATGTGCGTGTCGCGCGCCATGAACAGGGCGAAAAGCGCCACGGCGATGAGCAGAAACCCCCCGTCGAGGACCCTGTCTGCTCGCAGCACCCGATAACTCAGATAGAGAATGACGGCGACCGCGGCCAGGTTGAGGATGACCGCGGCGAACATCATGTTGATGCCGGCGGCTTCGAACGGCACCAGCAGCAGCAGGTAGATTACGCTGGTAAACCCCTCGGACGGGATGTTGCGGGGATCGTAGGCGAATGGGCGCCCGGCGACAAAGTTCTTCGCGTAATTGAAATAGATATAGATGTCATCGTTCGCATAGACCTCAGAGCTCGCAGCGATCGCCAGCAGTGCAGCAACACCAACGGCGATCGCCGTCGCAGACGCCACGCGCTCTAACGAATGTTCGAACATGGGCTACCCTTGGCATGGACTGCCACCGGTGTGCACGCGTGCACGCGGTGTCGCGTGCACGCGGTGTCAGCCGCCGCGCCGGGACCACACGGCCGAATCGACACCGGACCATTGAAGTCTATTGCTCGTCGTGCGCTTCGAGTACGGCGTAGAACACCTGTGCCCCGAGCTCTCGTTGATCGGAACTCTCGTTTCCGGCTATCTCCGCGGGCACGAACGTGCCATCGACATTCAGGGTCAGCACAACCGTGTCGTCGTCACCGAGGCGCTCGGCCGCCACGTCGATGCGGTGGTAGACCGGCGCCCCTGACGCGAACTCCAACGTCTCGATCTCTGTCTCGCCGATCTCCAGCGTGAGCCGTTGCGCGGTCTCGAACAGCCTCGGGCGCCCAGCCACCTCCAGATGCAAGGTCGCAGCGGTGCGCGGATTCGGGAAGGCGAGGGTCGCCCGACCCGCGGTCCAGCGCCAATCCCGAGTCACCCCGGACTCGAAGTCGTACCAGCCGTCCTGGTGTGTCGCGAATCCGCCCTCGGATTCGAGAAAGGCGTAGAACACCCGTGCCCCGAGCTCTCGTTGATCGGAACTCTCGTTTCCGGTCTGCTCCGCGGGCACGAACGTGCCCTCGACATTCAACGTCAGCACAACCGTGGCGCCGTCACCGAGGCTCTCAACCGGCACGTCGATGCGGTGGAAGATCGGCGCCTCTGACGCGAGCTCCAACGTTTCGATCTCCGTCCCGTCGATCTCCAGCGTGAGCCGTTGTGCGGTCTCGAACATCCTCGGGCTCCCAGCCACATCCAGACGCAAGGTCGCAGCGGTCTGCGGATTCGGGAAGGCGAGGGTCGCCCGACCCGTGGTCCACCGCCATTCCCGAGTCACGCCGGACTCGACGCTGTGCCAGCCGTCTCGGTATTTCGCTAATCCGTTCTCGGAGTCTGTCCCGAATACGTTCCCGGATTGCGGGACCATCTCGACCGTCCCGACCTGATAGACGCGTTCACCGAGATGCCGGCCCTCCAGCGGCAGCCGGTCTCCGTCCTGCGGCGAATACAGACCGACCGCCACGGTCACCTCACCGATATAGGGGTACACCGGCACGATCATCCGGCGGTCGTACTCGATCTCCTGGCCGGGACGCCACGCGCCGGTTGGTTGGGGCGGTGCGTGATCGTCGGTGAACATCAAGGCCCCGTCGGGGTCCAGGAAGTGGACGAAGACCTGGTAGTCGCCGGGGATGCCGGTGATATCCGGCGCCACCGTGAACCGGTAGCGCATCTCGAGCGCGCCACCGAGCGAGACAATGGAGCGACTCAGCTCCACGGCCGGCGTCGCCACCGGCGGCGCGGAGTCGGTGGAGCCGCACCCGGTCAGCCCCGCGAGCAGGACGATCGACGGGCTGACGGCGGTAATGCGAACGATGTTGGAACAGACCATACGCAATCTCATGAGACTGGAACAAAGCCTAGCGCGGTTGCCGCATGGACTGCAACGTGTCGCCACTTCCAACGACAAGTGAGCCTGAACGGGGCGGGTTGCGGAGCAGGGAACGCACGATCAGGGGACGGCAATTGGCAACGCCGGGTAGAACGCGCGGGCGGGCAGGGCGATTTCGAACGGGCGCCACCAGCGGCCACGGGTATCAGGAGTAGCACGGTGTGTTCAGCGGCGTGTAGACACGTGTGGGGGCGCGGCGGCGCTCCACGAACAGGCTCAGACCTTGTGTCGTCTCGGGATCGATGTGCGGCACGAGCCGATAGCGCTGTCGCAGATATGCGTCGACGAACGGGGCTTGCGCCAGGTCGCGCTTGATCAGCACGATTGGCACGGACTGCCGTTCCAACCGGTCGACGGTCATGCGCTGATCGCGTAGCGATGAATGCAGGTCGGGGTTGAAATCTTCGCGCCCCCCGGCGAAGCCGCGTGCGCTGTAGAAATGTACGTCCGGAAAGAACCCGGCGATGAACACGCGATCCTCGGGAGTGGTGCACTCGCGGATGTAGCGCGTCACGCCGCCGAGACCTTGCGAGCCTGGTGGCGCCCACCCGTCCACGGGTGGAGAAATCGAGAGATAGCGGTATGCCTCGATGGTAAGCGTCCTGATGCGTGCAAGAGAGACCCCGTGATCCAACCCGGTACGGTCGAGCCAGATCCGCAACCCCTCGACGTTCCAGACACTTGCGCACGTCACGACCAGCACGGCCGCGGCGGCCATGCCGCGACCAGCCCCCCTTCCCGCCCGCGCGAGCGGACGCCACGAGACCTGGCGGGCGCCGGCCGCCCACCAGACATGCAACCGCCTCGGTATCGAGCCAAGCCCGCCGAAGGCCAGACCCATCAGCCACGCCCCGACGAGTGGCGTGATCCCGGCGACATCACTGATCCGCGCAGGGAGCGGGTCGCGAAGCATGCCGAAGTTCACACAGAGCGCGAGCAGCGCGAGCACGAGAATCTTCTCGGTTTCGCTGGGCATCATAGCCACTGAACCGGCTCTGCGGGCGCGCCGGCAAACCAGGACCCCGATGGCTGCGAGCGGCATGACCCAGAAGAGATAGAAAAGCCAGGTCAATGCGTTTGACGAGATGAGCGTGCCGACATCCTCGAAGAGCACGGACCAGGACGTTGGTTCGGCCCGGGGCGCCACCAGGTCACTCGTCGCTCGATCGATGCCCTGTGTGTCCTCGAGGTCCGGATCGTCCAGCATCGAGAGTCCTGTCGCCCTCGACGGGTCGCGCAAATCGTAGGTCCAGGCCGGCAACACACGCGCGTTGCGCGCGGCCTCGTTGCGGCTGAACTCAAGGCCAGTCCCCAGATACGCGCCGAGGCCACCGTGCACGAAGAAGTCGTTGTTGACCACCGGCTGGAGGAATCTGAACCAGAACGAGGTGACGAACACCCCGCAGGCCGCGACGACGAACCCGGCTCTGCCCGAGATCCAGGTGAATTCGGACGCGGTGGTTCCCGGCGCGCCGCGATGACGGTTCAGCCAAGCCATTTCGCATCCAGGTACAGAATGCCGCTCGTGACGTGCCAGAGGAAGACGCATCCGCACAGCGCGAAGCGGCCCAGCCGGCTCGCGCCCGTGCCGCCGGTCGCGGCGGCCCGCAGCACAGCGACCGCTGACGCGGCGAACAGCACGAAGGCCGCCAGTTGACCCGACCAGAGAAACGCCCCGTGGTCGGCGTTGATGTCTTCGGCCAGCAGATAAGCAATGGCCGCCCCGACAAAAAACGTGGCCCAGCCGAGTTGCACACGACAGTCCGCGCGCACGGACGGAAAGCACGCCGCCGCGGCCACGGGAAACAGCACCGAGGCGGCGAGGCGCCAGCCGAGCGTCACGAGGTCGGTCGGAGAGCGGAGCCCGATGACATGGAGGGGCGCCAGAATCACGCCGCCTCTTTCGATGTTCAACGTGAGAACGTACTGGCAGGCCAGCACCGCGACGGTCGGAATGACGAAGCTGAGGCCGAGCCAGCGCCAGTCGGTGTGCCGCCAGTTGAGCACGGCCAGGGCGCCCAGCGCGGGCAGGAACACCATGATGAAGTTGGGCTTGACCAGGCATGACATCACGACGAGGGCCGCGGACGTCAGCATGCGCGTCCGTCCAACGCGGGTATGGTGCGCGGGCCACACGACCATCGGGCCCAGCCCAAGCAACAGGAGCGCGAACGGCTTCGAGAACGACGTTGTCGGCGAATGCCATTGGTTCGGCGGGAAATAGCCAAATAACCACGCGTCATACCGGGTCGGATCGAGCGGCAAGATGGGCTGCAGCACCAACAACGCGGCCGGCACGAGCGCGGCGGCGACCAGCAGCGCCGTGGTCGACGTGCCGAGCGCGCCCCGCAGCCACCACGCCACTACGGCGGCGCACGCGGCTACGCCCCCCAGCGTCACGATCTCTGCCGCGGTCACCCAGTCTGCCGGCGTGAGCGCGTGCACCACGATCACCAGGACGTGGTAGCCGAAATGCGGCAGCAGGGCGCCGGTCTCTGCGAGTCGCCGGGCGAATTCGATATGCTCCGGATAGTCGGACTCGCCGGACATCTGCGACACGACCGAGCGAAAGGCGATCAGACACACCGCCGGGGCCAGCACCAGCGCGAGGGCCGCCATCGCCGGCCTCTTCGCCCACCGGCTCGGTGTGATTGTTCTCATCAGCACTGATCCGCGCCCCGGAGTGTCCCTGAGCACAGCGCGTCAGCCTCCACCGTTCACGGCAGCGTATACGCCACGCCCGCCTGCGGCACGGCGTAGGCCAACCCGGACGAGCGGATCGTGATCACGCCGAGCGCGACGCTGCCGCTCCACCGGCCCCTGATGCCGAACGAGACGCCGCCACCGAAAATCAGCTCCCAGGGCGCTCCCCGCTCCGGTTTTCGCCAGGTGCCCAACAGGACACCCGGACGCAGCCTCCACCCCGTGCGGGCGAGGTTCAAACGCCCGCCGAATGCGACCGTCTGGCCGATTTCCTCCGGCCATTTCGTCCAGGACGCCCACGCCCCGAGGCGTCCTATCACCCGTGTCGATGCCCCGATCACCAGTCCGTTGGCCCTCTCTGGGAGCGTCTCGTGCGTGCCGACGACGCGGCCGGCACGACGCATTGCAATGGAGAGGGAGGTCTGCGCCGACACCGTGGTCGCCGCGAGCACCATGAACACGATTCCTGCCCCGATTCGCCGCATGCCCGTTCCCACTGCGCCGCCAGGGCCAATATCACGATCCGTGAACTGTTCAAGCCCCTCCGCGGCATCGAGAATGTGGGCGTCATCTTTGCGCATAATATCGGGTGTCGCGTGACACCTGTACGGAATCGGTGTTCAAGATTCCCGAGCGTACGAACCCATCAACGATCAGAGCTTGACAAACTGAACCTGATGCCGCAAGGTGCCTCGTAGTGCCGTTCTTTCGCCATATGTTCGTCAATTGCAGGGCCTGATGCTGACAACCAGACACCGTGTGTCCCTCAACTTGACGAAAAACGAGAACGCCCGACTCGCTGGCGGCGATTGGCGCGTCGAGCGGGGTCGGTCGATCACATCGGCTCTGCAAATGCCTCGGCGGCGGAATTCACGTCACGGCTTAGCATGAACGCCGCGACCGGACAACCGTGGCAAGAGGAGTTTGGGCTCGCCGAGCAGGGTGATCTTTTTCTCGCGACGAAGGCCGACCTCGATCGCGCGGGTTCCCAAACTCCCCAGGCTCACGTCGCACGCCGCGCGTTCGATCTCCTCGAACTCGACGGTGTGCTTTGCACCGACCGTGCGCCGCTCGTTTATTTCAAACAGGTCGAGCGAATCGACAACGCCCAAATCGCCACTCTCCACCGTACCTTCTGGAACCACGGCGGTGCGCCCATCCTCGCCCTTGTCGCGCCGGATGAGGTTCACATCTATTCCGGATTTGTAAAACCGGCCCCTGGCGCCGAAACCGCACACCGCATCCCGGCGTTGGTCGAGACGCTCGAACGGGCGTCTTCCGAGTTGAAGACGTTTGTGCCGGCGGTCGCATCGGGAGAGTTTCTCCGAAAGCATCCTCGATCATTCGATCTTTCGCACCGCGTTGATCGCGATCTCCACGAGAACCTTCAAGCAACCCGTGACAAGCTGCTCGCTCTTCCGGCAGCAGACATGGATGCCAATGCGCTAGACGCCCTTTTGTGCAGACTCGTTTTTGCATGCTATCTGTTCGATCGCCGGATAATCGGTGCCAGCCATTTGAAACGAATCGGATTGCCGAACGCGACGCACCTGAGCGACGTGCTCGGGTTGCGGCCAGGAACGAAGGCCAAGGAGCACCTATACCGGCTCTTTGCGCGGCTTGGCAACGACTTCAATGGTGACCTCTTCAGCGATGACCTCGAGTCTGAGGCTCGACTTGTATCGGCATCTCACATCGAATGTCTGCATGAATTCTTTCGCGCCACCGACGCCGTCACCGGGCAACGTTCATTCTGGCCCTACGATTTTTCCGCGATTCCCGTCGAGACGATCAGCGCCATCTATGAACGGTTCCTCAAAGCGCCGGAACAACGCGATGGCGCGTTCTATACGCCGCGGTTCCTCGCCGAACTCGTTCTCGACATTGCATTGAGCGCGACCGCCTCGCTCCTCAACCGCCGGTACCTGGACCCGGCCTGCGGTTCTGGCATCTTCCTGGTGGGCCTCTTCAATCGCATCGCTGAGGAATGGACGCGAGCTAATCCCGACGCCCGGAATGACCGCAGAGCCACGGAACTCCGTCGAGTACTCTGCGAGAACCTGTGCGGGATTGATATTAATCCGACGGCATGCCGCATCACGACGTTCAGTCTTTACCTCGCCTATCTCGACCAACTCTCCCCCCGCGACATCGATGAACTGCGGATAAAGGGCCACAAACTTCCGACACTAGTGCATCGAGAGCGGGCGGCGCGGAGCGAGAATACCGAAGGCAACATCTGGTGTGGCAATTTTTTCGCCGAAACCGGAGAATATCCTTCTGATGTCGATGTCGTAATCGGCAACCCGCCATGGGGCAGCACCGCGAAGGCAGGCACACCTGCCGCAGTCTGGTGTTCGCACAGCGACCCCGCGCTCGCGGTGCCCGACAAACAGATCGCCGCCGCCTTCATCTGGAAAGCGGCCCACCATGTAAACAACTCGGGACGCATCTGCTTCGTGCTTCCATCTGGAACCCTATTCAATCGCAGCAATACGGCGCTCCAGTTCCAGCGGACGCTGTTCACGCGACACACCGTCGACCATGTCATGAACTTGGCGGACTATCAGCGTTTCCTTTTTGAAAAGGCCGGCCACCCTGCGATCGTGATGTCCTACAGGAAACCATCACCGAGAGACTGGCGACACGAGATCCAGTATTCGGCGCCGAAAGTGGACGGGCTCGTCACGCGCAGTGAAATCGTCGCCGTGGCGCCGGAAGATCGGAGCACCGTGACGACTGGAGACGCGCTCCTGGACCTGGAGGGTCCAGACGCGCCGCAGATCTGGAAACAGAGATTTTGGGCCACACCACGAGACCGCCGACTGATCGACCGACTGTTGCTTTACCCACGCCTTCGCGACCACGTACGTCAAATCAAGGAGATTGATCCCGCCAAGCCGTGGGTGGTTTCGGCGGGCGTTCAGGACGTTGGGCGACACGATGATCCTGCACGGGCTGAGACCATCGTCTTGCCGTCGAAGCTGTTCATCGACGCAACATCAAAGAACATCGAATTGTTCGTACTCCCCAGCGACTGCAGGGAACTCCCTGCAGCCGAGTACACGGTCAGAAGCGGATCGAACAAAGCGACCACGGTCTTTCACGCACCGCATGTGCTCGTCAAGGAAGGGTTTGCCGGGGCGGCGTACGCCGATTTTGATGTCTCGTTTCTGTTTGCTCTGCGAGGCATCAGCGGCCCACCCGACGATCGGGACCACCTGATCTTCCTCGCAGCCTATTTCCGCACAGCCCTCGCGAGGTTCTTCCTGTTTCACACGTCGTCGAGCTGGGGCGTCAGCCGTCAGCGCGTGGGGGTGGACGAACTGCTGCGGCTCCCGTTTCCCCTGCCGGAGGCGTTGCCCGACCCTCAGCGCGCCCGGACAATCATCAAGGACGTGACCAACATCTTCACTGAGGCCGTGGCCGCGGCTGATGACCCGTTCATCGATCGCCAAGCGCACGTGACCGACGCGTTTGAGTCGATTGAGCCACTTATTGACGAATATTTCGACATCCTTTCGTTTGAGCGAACCCTGATCGACGATACAGTTCGCGTCATCATCCCGAGTACCCGCCCCACAAGGAACCGCGGCCTCATACCAACAGTCGAGCCGAGCACGCAAGCGCAGCGAGATGTCTACACGAAGCGGCTGTGCGCCACGCTCAACGAATGGGCGAAGAAGAGTCCGTTCGTCGTCGAAGGTCGCGCAATCGCATCCGCCAACCTCGGTATCGGGGTCGAGATGCTCGAGAAGAATGTCCGCGGAAGCGCAACTCCCGCGCACCCGCGCGACGACGGCGATCTGCTAATGACACTCGATCGACTTAGCCGGATCGCCTCCCGCCCGCTCAACACGTTCGAACTGATACGCGGCATAAAGGTCTTCGACCAGGATCGCCTGTACATCGTGAAGCCGATCGGACAGCGTTTCTGGACAGAGACGGCGGCCCTCAACGATGCGGACGAAATCGCAGGCTCAATCCTGATGCAAAACTCCAGGGAAATGGCGTGAAAGTACTAGGCAACCCGGCTGATTGGGCTGATCTGCTGAACCCCATGGTCCCAGACATCCTCAGTCTCACCATCGCGGCCTGGGAGTCACTATCGCCGATCGCCCCTGACGCGAAAGAGGACTACATGACACTTGCACTGTGCCGCGCCCTCCGGCAGAATCGTGCGGTCAGGAATCTGCCCTTTCAGATTCATACGCAGCAAGTAGAGCTCGACCCTTCGCCAGGGGAAGACATGGGCCGCCTTGATATCGCGTTCAATCTGCTTGTGCCGCGTGAAGAAATTTACTTCTGCCTGGAGGGGAAGCGCCTCAACGTTGTCAAGGACGGCATTCCACGGTCCTACGCCTCAGAATATGTGCGTTCTGGCATGATGAGATTTATTGCCGGCCAATATTCACGCGCCGTGCGACATGGTGGGATGATCGGCTACGTCCTTGACCAGAACATCACCCGTGCGATTGCCAACGTCGAGGCAAACATCCAGGCTCGGTGCTCTGCCCTCCGCGTGACACCACCCGGACACCTACGCGACTCCACTGTGTCATCCGACGAGCGCGTCCGAGAGACTCATCATCAGCGCGAACACGAAAAGAGCACGTTCCGCATCCATCATCTCTTCATGGCCGTGAACTGAAGACATGACCGCGTCTGTCCCGACGCGCAGACCAGCGATGGCCGCCTCACTCCGGTGGCACGACGAACATCTGGGACATGTCGCCGTCCAGGGTGATGGTGCGTACAGACCCGCCGCACGGGCTGTTATGCTCGGGGATAATGACGGGAGGCGGATTGCGCCCGCGGACACGGAACCATGACACAACGCGAAGACTTGCTGCGGCGCATTCGACTTGGCGAGGATTCCACGCTGGAACTCAAACGGATTTCGCTGGCCGGGTCGCGCGTAACCACGCCGCGCCGGAATGATGTTTCTGACGAGTTGGGGGCATTCGCCAATGGGCGGGGCGGCGTGCTGGTCCTGGGCGTGGACGACAAGACGCGCGACGTGGTGGGGATTCCGCTCGACGCGCTGGACACGGTCGAGGCGTGGGTCCGCGAGATCTGCAATGACGTGCTGAAACCGGCGCTCGACGCCACGATTCGAAAGATTGAGTTGCCCAACGCGGCCGGTGACCTCGTGCCCGTGCTCAGCGTGGACATTGACCGCAGCTTGTTCGTCCATATAAGCCACGGCGGATATTTCCGCAGGCTCGGGAGTTCGAAGCGAGAAATGTCCCCCGAGCTGCTGGCGCGGCTTTTCCAGGAGCGCAGTCAGACCCGGATGATCCGTTTCGACGAGTCGGTGGTGCCACGCACCACGCCGGGCGATCTGGACTATGCGCTGACGCGCCGGTTCCTGCAGGACGATTCCAGCGAAGAGGGCGTCTCCGAGTTGGCGGCGCGCAAGCTCCGTCTCGTGGCCGACGACGACGGCGAGGCGCGGCTGACGCTCGCTGGCGTCCTGCTGTGCACGCGCGAGCCGCAACGGTGGTTGTCTCACGCGTACGTGCAGGCAGTCAGCTACGCCGGCGAGCGCACCGATATCGACTACCAGACTGACGCCCGCGATATCGGCGGGCCGCTCGACGAGCAGGTCGCGGAGGCGCTGCACTTCGTGCGACGGAACATGCTGGTGCGTGCCACGAAGGCCACCGCCCGTGCAGAGCGCCCGCAGTTCAGCGATCGCGCGGTCTTCGAGGCGCTGGTGAACGCGGTGGCGCACCGGGACTATTCGGTGGCGGGCGCGCGCGTGCGCCTCCACATGTTCGGGGATCGTCTTGAACTCTACGTCCCCGGCGCGCTGGCGAACACCCTCACCCCGGACAGCCTGCATTTGCGGCAGGCCAACCGGAACGAGTTGATCGTCTCCCTTCTGGCGCGCTGCCCGACGCCGACCGGCCTCGGCCGCGTGCACCTGATGGACCGGCGGGGCGACGGGGTGCCGATCATTCTCCGAGAAAGCCGGAATCTGTCGGGACGCGCGCCAGAATACACGGTGATCGACGATAGCGAGCTCCGCCTTGTCATCCCGGCGGCGGCTATGCACACCTGATATGGCAACGAATGGGCATCTACGGAGCAGGATGTGAAGCGTATCGTCTGTCTCGCGAATTCCCGGAAGCTGTACGGGCGGTGCGTTGCGGGCCGCGAATGGAACGACAATCGGGCCGGCCGTTGGATTCGGCCCGTGAGCGATCGCGGTGGCCAGGAGGTGTCGGAGGGCGAGCGTCAGTTCGAAGACGGCAGTGATCCTCGAGTGCTCGACATCATCGACGTCCCGCTGCTGGAACCTCAGCCGAAGGACCATCAGACCGAGAAAGGGTCATGGGCGCCACCGCAGGTCCTGAGGCATGAAGATATTCACTATCGGCTTCACCAGGAAGTCGGCCCGCCGTTTCTTCGGGTTGTTGCACTCATCGGGCGCCAGGCGGATCGTGGACGTCCGGCTCAACAACGTGTCGCAACTCGCCGGATTTGCCAAGAAGGACGACCTCGCCTACTTCCTGCGAGCGATCTGCGGGATGGAGTACGTCCACCTGTCCGAGCTCGCACCGACCAAAGAGATGCTCGACGACTACAAGAAGCACAATGGGGACTGGTCGACGTATGAGCGCCGGTTCCTCGCGCTGATGACGCAGAGACGCATCGAGCGCACTCTGTCTCGAGAGTTGCTCGCGGATGGCTGCCTGCTGTGCAGCGAGGACACGCCGACCCACTGCCACCGTCGACTCGTCGCGGAGTACCTCGATCGCCACTGGGGCGGAATCCAGGTCATTCATCTCGGATAGTGTCCGCCAGCGAAGTCGGACACGCGGCGGCGCCGGACTCAGTCCGGCGGCACGACGAACATCTGGGACATGTCGCCGTCGAGGGTGATGGTGCGCAGATACCGGTAGGTGGCCGCCTCGTACAGGTCGATCGTGTTCCCGGCCTGGTGGATGTAGAGGATCTGGCCGTTCGTGCTGGGGCGCAGCGCCATGCGCGGCCGGCCCTCGACGACCTGGCGGTTCTCAAGCCGGCCAAGGTTCGGCTGCGGTGGCGCGATCTGATCGAATACCATGACCGTTTCGTCGCGCCCCTCAACGTCTTGTGGCGACAGGATTTGTGGAACGGTCCTGAGAGTGATCGAGAACGAGCATCATATGAGACCTGCAGCCGACTTGATTTCCGTTTTGTCAACTCATATGATTTTCTATGGCGGTTGCGCGCGTGCAGTCCCGGAGCGGATGTTCGGATGAGCGTCGACGACGCAACGCGCCGTCAGCTTGCAAGTCTCGCAAGGCAGCCACGCAGGCGGAATGCGAAGTTCAGTCGAGACCGTCCGACTGACTGGCGGCCACACCAGGTCCGCAACCCGGATGCGTCGCTCGGTCCACCGCACGACGTGTTCACCGACCCGGGAGCGTGGGAATTGATCGCGTCCAGACTTGAGCACGGGCAGGACGTCGAGGCCGTCAAACTGCTGAAACCCGCCGGCGGCACCGGCTATGTCATGAAAATCATGCTTGAAGATACGAGGCCGCTTCTCTACGTGAAGCTCCAACTGCGACACGGTGAGATTCTTGGACGGAGCTTTCACTACTCCGAGCGCGAATAGGGGGTTACACCGTGCAACCACGCACTTCGACCAGACCGGTTGGCAGAGCAACGCAGAAGGTACGCTGCTTCGAATGTGACGAACCGGCCGGCACGGATTGGCGCAAACACACGTTCACCTACGGGTCCGGCGACGGCGCCGTCGACTTGACTGTCGAGATTCCCATTCGGACTTGCGGTTCATGCGGCTTCGAGTTTCTCGATCATGAGGCCGAGATTCTGAAGCATGAAGCCGTCTGCGCGCACCTTGGCGTCCTGTCACCAAAGGCAATACGGGATATTCGACGAATGCACGACAACATGTCCCGTGCCGCGTTCTCGAAAATGACTGGCCTCGGCCAAGCGACACTGAACCGTTGGGAAAACGGAATCTTGATTCAGAATCGGGCGAATGACCGCTATCTTCGCCTGCTCGCATCGCGCGCCAATGTGCAAACGCTGGAACAATTGGCTTCAGCAGCGACACGTTCGCTCGCGACATCGGACGCGCACGTATCCCGTTTCCGCTACATCAAGGTATCTGAGGAATATCGCCAGCAGCAGGCGGGCTTTCGGCTCCGAGCTGCTTGATATCCAGCCGGCTACAGCACATGTACGTCACGACGTTCTACTCGTTCAAGGGCGGTGTCGGCCGCACGATGGCGCTGGTGAACGCGGCCGTCGCACTCGCGAAGAGAGGGCGTCGCGTACTTGTGGTCGATTTCGATCTGGAAGCGCCTGGTCTGGATACCTTTGACATCTTTCGATCCCCGAAACCGGTTCCCGGCGTCATCGACTTCGTTGCGGAGTATCTCCTCTCTGGCCAGGCTCCGAAGGTCGACCGATTCGTCAGCGAATCGGCTGGCGTCGGTGACGGTGGCGGCGCGCTCTGGAGCATGCCGTCGGGTGCGCAGCACGCGGCCTACGCAGCCAACTTCAACCAGATTGATTGGGGTGCGTTGTACGAACGCCACGACGGATATCTTCTGTTCGAAGACCTCAAGGAGCAATGGAAACAGGTCCTCAGGCCGGACTACGTCCTGATTGACTCCCGCACCGGCCACACGGATACCGGAGGCATCTGTACTCGCCAGCTTCCGGATGCGGTCGCAATATTGTTTTTTCCGAACGAACAGAATCTGCGCGGACTGACCACGGTCGTGCACGACATTCGATCGGAGGTCGACGGTCCGCGCAGGAAGGAGATCGATCTCCACTTCGTGATGTCCAACGTGCCGGATCTGGACGACGAAGACAGCATTCTGGAGGAGAAGATCGACGCGTTCCGGGAACAGCTTGGCTTCAAGGGCGAACCGATGATCGTGCACAGGTACGACAGCCTGTCACTCTTGAGCCAGGTGGTCTTCACGAAGGACCGTCCGAGAAGTCGACTCGCGAGAGAATATGTCGCCCTGGTCGATGAAATCGTTCGTCGCAACTTGAAGGACCGGGACGGGGCGCTCGACTATGTCAATCGGTTGCGGCGCGGCCGCCGCCGTCGCAGGTTCGACCGTGAATCGCGGCAATTGATGGATCAACGACTCGAACAGATCGAGAAGGATCATTCGAGCGACGGAGACGTCCTGTTCAATCTCGCCGCGTTTCGGGACGACGATCGGGACCTCGAGAAGGCGCAATCACTGTTCGACCGGGCCGTGGAAGCCGGATATGAGGAACCTGACGCATACCTGAAGCGAGCTCGCGTTAGATCGGCACGGGGCGATCTTGACGGTGCGAACGAAGATGCGCGACGGGTATTGCAGTCCACCGACCTTGCATGGCATAACGTTCTCGACGCGATATCGCTAGCACAATCGGACGACTTCGGAGAATTCGCCGAATCGGCGGCAGTAATGTCGTTGAATCCCTATGAACGGATCCAACTTGCAGCGGGATTGTCGTCTTCATCCGAGAAGAACCAGGACGTGATTGTTCTCGTCGTGCTCATTCTGCTCCCGCTCGTTCACGACGATGGTTTGTCCACGGAAGAACGTCGTCTTGCGATCCATCCATTGTCATTGGCCTATCTCCGCATCGGAGCGTGTGCCGAGGCCGCAAGCCTGCTGCGCGGCGAATGGCCCGAGATCGATGGCATGGATATACAGAACGCGTTCAACTACGGCATGGCGCGCTGGGGGGAGATTCGTGCTGTCGAGTCGGCGCCGTTCGCCCGCGTCGTCGTGCTTGACCAGTTGGATAGCGATTCCGGTGATACGCCGCCGCCGAATTACAGCCAATGCCTGGCGATTGCATGCTGGGCTATCGGCGATGCCCCGGTGGCGTCGGGTTTTGCGCGCAGGGCGCAAGACCAGATGGAGTCGGCGCGACGTTCCGAGTTCAGTTGCTGGCGATATTGCCAAGTATCCGCCCTCGAGTTTCTCGAAGATCTCGACGAGATCGACGCGCTCATCGGTGGTGATGCCTCTCGGACGCCGCGATTCATGCGTGAGGACGCCGCGACCACGTGACGGTTCTCAAGCCGGCGTCCCGGCCAGGTCGAACGTCCAGACCTCGAGATCCTAGAGTCGAACCCGTCCGTCCAACTGTCTTCGCTCGTGCCTTTCGTTCTCGTACCGCTGCTGCGGCTCCCATTCCAGTTCAAGTCTCCGCTGGCCTCCCACGGAAGCCCCGAGTCTGAACATCGTCACTCTGGCCGCCCGGCCGGAGCCGACCAGTTCGTCAACGACCATCACTTCAGCCAGCGGGCGCACGATCTCGTCCGGCACGCGGGCGTCGCGCAACGGCTGCAGGGGGTCAGGCATCTCGGCCATGAAGCCCATGTCCTGGCGGGCCAGCGGATTCGGCTGGCCGAACAAGGCAGTGCGAAGCGCGATGTCCGTCAGGTCATCCGGAGTCTGCCCGTTGAACCCTACATCCAGCATGGGTTCTCCGTGGCCCTCAACGACCTCCAACTGCAGATGCATCAACGTGGAACGGGCCGTCGTGGTGGTGCTTCCAACGTTGGCCACTCGAACATGGCGACAGCGGCCGGCCCATGTGAACCGGAGTGGTTCTCCTGCTCCGAACCCGTCCGGAGCGAGGTCATCGAGAGCGTGCGCCACATCGGCGCTCTGGACGCGCGCCGTGACGGCGATCTCGTTTCCCGCGTACGTGACCTCGCTTGCCCGGAACACGATGCGGCCCAGCTTGGACCACGGTGCGAGGTCCTCGGCCGCGATGGCGCGAAGCCGTTCACTCACCTGTCGCTCGAGGTCGACGGGAGTGCGAAACGCTGGGACTACGTAGAAGGCGCGGACCGCGTCGAGGAAGGACTGCTGAGGCCCCTCGCGCTCCTGCGTGTCGAGCGCCCAGACCGCCATCCGCAGACCCCGCTGCTCGGCGTGCAGGAACTCAGTGTGCGTCGCGGAGTAGCGAGTGGGTAGCGGCTTGCCGTAGCGCCGGCCAAGAATGCCGATGTAGATCTGGCTGGTCTCGACTTCCCCCAGGTAGGCGTTCAGCGGATCCGCGTCGCGACCGCCGAACTCCTCGAACATCACGGCACGCGCACCCACCGAGCGCACGCCAGCGGCCGCCGCCGCCCGCTCGTCGCCGAGATCCGCCATGACGCTCGAGATGAACGCTCGCTTGTCGCGAGCCCACTCGTGAACCGCCTCGTCCGAAGGCACTTCCGCCGCCGCTGCACGGTCGATCAAGAGCACGTCGGGTTGGTCGTCCTGGCGCCACATGGGCGTATTATAGAGTCAGTCTTGGAGGTCTGGATGAGGACGATAACCGTTCGCTGCGGGAGTTGCCGCCACGAGTTTCGAGAGGACATCCTGGACCCTGAAGAGGCGCGCGATCCCAACCGGCCGTCTGCGCCGTTGAGATGCGAACGGTGCGGCAGCACCGAGTTGGACACTTGACAGGGGAGTGGCCCAGGTGCACACGGTGGCTAGGTCGCGCGGGTCGTTCGCCCGTGGGCAGGCCGTGACATCTGCAGCCATCTCCGACGATTTCGACGTTGTCGCCCGCAAGGACCGTTGCAGTCTCGTGACCAGGACGTCGAGCATCGAGTTGCCGGTGTTCCCCGACGCGGTCTGTCCCTGGATTCCTGACCGATTCGCGCGCTCGACCGGGCGCTTTCTAAAGAAAGGCGCCCCGGAATCGACTGCGAACCATGATCGCAACATACATGGGACGCCCGAGCCCCTGCCTCGAGCATCTCACGCCGCTGCCGGTCGACGCCGTTCCGTCGCCAGGCCAACGACGGGTGTATCTTTATGGAGGAGAGAACGCCATGCCCATTCCGAAGCCGAAGAAGTTGACGAAAGAGGATGAAGCGGTGATTGCGGGTCTGAACCGAGCGGCCAGCAGACCGCTGACGAAACAGGAGGTGGACGCCCAGCGCATCTCGTGGGCCTTCGGCAACTTACCCAGCCGCAGCACGATCACGCGTGACGAAGTGATCAAATTACTCAAGGCTCGTGCCGGCGTATGAACCTCTATGAACTGTTCCAGGCCGAACAGCATCCGAAGTATCGCCAACCTCACGAAGTCAACTGACTGACGGAAGTCGAGCAGGCCGAGCTCGCCGGCCGGGATTGCTGGGTATGGAGCTCCCGTACCTGGTCCTGTAGGGGCAACCCGTTGTGGCTGTCACGTCCGCTGGATCCCGCCGCGCGATCACAAAAGGTGACCAGTTACTGGTATCCTCTCTCCGCCCTCGTCATCGAACGGACGCAACCACGTTTCACCGGCCACCACGCGAATTCCGTCACGTTGATACGTGATTTCGCCGGGTTCAACGGCCAGTCGTTCGGCCGTTGAGCGCGCTTCATCCCATTGGCCGGATTCCAGCAATCGGAACACCGTGGGCTCGACACCGATGCTGACGTCGAGCTCCTCGAATCGCACCAGATCCGATCGTCTCGTCATTCGACCGAACGACCTTGCATCCGCCCGAAGAAGATCGAGCACCGGCTGGTAGTACACAGCCCACGGCTGTCTGTTGCCCTGAATCTCCACGTTGATGGGATGTACGACACGTTCGGGATTCTGTGGTGGATCACGCCAGAAAAACTCAAGCACATCGTTACGAAAATGCATGATCCCACCGACAGCCAGCACCGGTGGCACACCCTTGACCGTTACCACACGCTGGGCCTGCTCCTTTACCCTTCGCTTCGCATCAGCGTCCGGAAGACTGGCTCGGCCTTTGCACTCCATAACGATCCAGTCTTTGTTTTCGTTCTGACCAATCAGATCAGGTCGCGAACGTCCTTTCAGCACTGCATTCAGATGCGGTCGAAACACATCCAGGTGAAGCATCCACGGAACATTTAGAACCTTGTCGGCGAATAACTTGCAGACCGCCAGACCCAGGAAGTAGTTGACCGCGGATTTTTCCGAAGGATCGAGCGTCTTCGCGGCATCCGTCCGCCGCAGGCGGAACGCGTGAGGACCGGATTGCTCTAGCGCCATGCGGACCAGAGACAACCGAAAGAGCGCTTCGTATAGTGATGCGCGTCCATGCTTGAAGACGTATTGGCGATTCGGCCGTCCAACAGTGATCGCCGCCCACAACAAGTCATTCCAGTTCGTCTTCAAATCACTCCGCCCATTCGTTACGGGCGAACCTGCGACGAAATCCTCAGACGTGTATGTGATCCTCAGTGATGGCGGCATGGTGATTAACAACCGGTACATTGATCGTCGTTGCTCATGCGTGATCTGCTGTAGTTCTCGCTACTTCCACGACCTCCCGCTTCCGGCCCGCGCTCCACCGCTGCCCCGGGCCCAGGGCTCCAACCCCGGCCGCGCCGTCGGCACGGACTCCAGTCGCCCTCCGGGCTCCCTCCGTCTGTGCCGATCCACGTCCCTTCACGCTCCTCGACTGACCCATTCTCCCAACCTCCTTGGACATCGGATTCTCCCTTAATCCGTGTCCAAGAAAACTGGGGGCGCCTCAATCATTGATGAGCGAACCAAACGCGAGAATCCCGATCGACCTCTTGGGGTGACGATACTCGGCAGCACCGAGCGGCGGGTCCAAGCGTGTGTGGGCAAGTGAGCCAGTACGGATGGACTCTTGCATGGCGTCAATAATGTCCGGTGAGGCGCTGCGGGCGTGATGTCAGGGCCATTGGGCATGAACCCGCTTCAATTCGGCGATCCAGCACGCAATACGATCCAAAGTGTCCCGACCAAGTTGTTCCGCAAGTTCGAAAAAGCCCGGTCCTGGAAGCATATCTCCCGTCTTGTGAACAACTACGACCGTGAGAATCCCGCGTCCAGCGGACTCTTCGTCCCTGGCGACAGACTCCAATAGTCGATCGAGCCTCACGTCGTGTGGCTCAAGCTGAATTGACGAGATTTTGGAGACCAACTCTGTGTACGACAGCGTGCCCTGGTTTCGGGCGCACTCGATCATTGCATCCCGTGCTTCGGACGTTGCGGCATTCCAAAGTTCATGTGGGAACCCGAATGTGTCCACGCTGCTGATTCTACTCTGGAACAAGATGGCACCATGGCCGGCGGGCTCTCGCGCGGCGAGTCTCTGTGCCTTGGGGACTGTACGTGTCCCTTGAGGGGAACGGGGCACCCCAACATGCAGTTTCTGCGGTTCCCGGAGCACGGATGGCCGGGGAGACCGCGGTGGGGGAGGGAATCGGCACGCGGACGTTCCGGTGTTGGTATATGGTCGCCGTGCCTTTGGCAGCAATATCACTGCGGCGGCACGACGAACATCTGGGACATGTCGCCGTCGAGGGTGATGGTGCGCAGATACCGGTAGGTGGCCGCCTCGTACAGGTCGAGCGTGTTCCCGGCCTGGTGGATGTAGAGGATCTGGCCGTTCGTGCTGGGGCGCAGCGCCATGCGCGGCCGGCCCTCGACCACCTGGCGGTTCTCGAGCTGGCGTCCCGCCAGATCGAAGGTCCAGAACTCGT